>JBQJBP010000001.1:0-2657077 GCA_052078155.1 Rhodovibrionaceae bacterium GXU_MW_A322
CTGGGTCATCTGGAGGCGGCGGCTGGCATTGCGGGACTGATCAAGACTGTTTTGAGTCTTGAGGCGGGTGCTTTGCCAGCGTCGTTGCATTTTGAGGAGCCCAATCCTGCGATTGCCTGGGGGTCTTTGCCTGTTGAGGTTGTGACGGGCTTGCGTGCCTGGCCAGAGAAGGCTGCGGGCGAGGCGCGTGTTGCGGGCGTGAGTTCTTTTGGCATGAGCGGAACGAACGCGCATGTTGTTCTGACGTCAGCGCCGGAGCGTGAGGAGGTGTCTCGTGCCGCGCCGGCCCGTCCGGTGATTTTGCCTCTCTCTGGAGCCAGTGTCGGTGGTCTGGAGGGCCAGATAGCCGCGCAGGTATCCCACCTGTCCGCCGCAGCAACCCGCGGGCTTGATGCCCTTGAGCCTGATGCCCTTGAGCCTGATGCCCTTAAGCCTGGGGCTCTGTTTGACCGGAGCTGGTCTTTGGCCACTGGCCGGGCGGCCTTGCGGCAGCGGGCGGCGAGCGTTGGGTCTGATGGTGCATCGTTGAGCGACTTTTCCATCCGGGGGTCCGCCGGGTCTGGCCGTGAGGGCTGTGTTTTTCTTTATCCCGGTCAGGGGTCTCAGTGGGCGGGCATGGGCCTTGAGCTGGCTGAGAGCGAGCCGGTGTTTCAGGCCGGGCTGGAGGCTTGCGCGGATGTTGTGGGCTCAGAGCTGCTGGAGGTCTTGAAGGACGCCGGACGTCTGACGGACACGCGCTGGACGCAGCCGGCGGTTTTTGCGGTGAGCTGGGCGCTGGACCGCTTGCTGGCGAGCTGGGGCGTAGAGCCTGTGGCGGTGCTGGGCCATTCGGTGGGTGACTATGTGGCGGCGGTTCGCTCCGGGGCGCTGGACTTTGAGAGGGGGTTGGGCCTGCTGGACAAGCGGGCGCAGCTGATGGGCAGCCTGCCGGCTGGCGGTGCTATGGCGAGCCTGCGCTGTTCGGCAGAACAGGCGCCAGAGCTGCTGGCTGAGGGGATCGTGATTTCGGCGATCAATGGGCCGAGCGCGATAACGGTCTCTGGCCCGGAGGCAGGGATTGCGGCAACGCTGGTGGCCGCTGAGCAGAAGAACATTCATGGCAGGCGGCTGCCTGTAAGCCATGCCTTTCATTCTCCTGCCATGGCCCCGGCAGCAGCGGAGCTGCGGTCCTTTGCGGCGGCCAGTCCCTTTGGAGAGGCTGAGCTGGGCTGGATCAGCAATGTGACCGGCAGCTGGCACCGGGGTGAGAGCGCAGCGGACTACTGGGCCGAGCAGCTGACCAGCCCGGTGGCGTTCTGGGCGGGCCTGGAGACCCTTTACGGGGCCGGTCATCGCCGCTTTCTGGAGGTGGGCCCGGGCACCGGTCTGGCCGGTCTGGTGGCGCAGCTCAAGCCGAAGGGCTCGACGAGCAACGGCACAACAAATGGCACGACAGGCCTCACGCTGCTGAAAGAGGATCAGCCTGAGGCTCTGTCACTTGCCAGAGGTCTGGCGGGCTACTGGTGCTCGGGCGGAGAGCTGGACTGGGAGGCCTATTGCAATGAGCCGGGCCAGGCGGGTCCGCGCCGGAAAATCAGCCTGCCGGGCTATGCCTTTGACCGTCAGCGGCACTGGCTGGAGACAGCGGCGAGCCGGGCGCTGCAGGCCGGAGGCGACCTGAGCAAGGCCCTCTATACAGAAGAACTTTCTCCCTTGCCCCGGTCTGGTGAGGCAGCATCTGAGGTTGGACCTTTACGGTTGCTGGGGCCCGGGGCGAAAGCTCTCAAGCTGCCGAGCGATGAGGCAGGCCAGCCTGTCTATGTCCTGCCCACAGAGTTGAGTGCGGCACAGACCGAGAAGGCTCTGGTGGAACTGGCGGGCCTGCTGGGCGCAGAAGAAAGCGTGACGGTGCTCACCCGGGGCGGGCTGCTGGCCCGGACCTTTGAGAGCTTCTGCCGCACGGCGCAGTTAGAGCAGCCTGAGGCTGTGAGGTATCTGGATTGGGACGGGCAGGCAGCAGATCAGCTTGCTGAGGTGTTGAGTGCCGCGCGGCCGGATCTGGCGGTTCTGCGGGACGGCCAGCTCTATGGGCCGGAGCTGAGCCCGGCCAGGCTGGACCTGCCGGGCCAGGACCTCAAACTGTCAGAGACCGGAAAGTATCTGGTGACCGGCGGGGCCGGAGCCTTGGGCCAGGGCCTGGCCGGACGGCTGCTGGCCGCGGGAGCCGGTGAGGTGATCCTGACGGGCCGCCGGGCCGTCAAAGAGATTTCTCTCTCCGAGACACTGAAAGACGCGCGCGTCTCCTATCGACAGCTGGACCTGAGCAAAGCCAAAGCGGTTGAGGCGGCTCTGGCAGAACTGGGTCCCCTTGCTGGGGTGGCGCATCTGGCCGGGTCCGGGAACTTTGCGCCAGCGGCTGAGACAACGGCAGCCCGGGTGAAAGCCACCTTTGGCGGCAAGCTGGGCGGGGCCCGGGTGTTGGCTGAGGCCTTGCTCAAACAGGCAGACAAGCCGGACTGGGTTTTACTCTATGGCTCAATCTCAGCGGTCTGGGGCTCGAAAGGTCAGGCGGTTTACGGGGCGGCCAACGGCGGGCTCAAGGGCCTGGCGGAAGAATTGAAGGCCCAAGGTTTGCCAGCTCTTTGCATTAACTGGGGGCCCTGGTCGCTGGAGGATCCAGCAAAGAACCCGGCTGGGGGCGGCATGACCGACGAAGGGGCTCTCCAGTTGCTCAGGGGCATCGGGGTGTCGGGCCTGAGACCTGCAGCGGTGGGTCTGTTGGAAAACCGTCTGCTCCAGGCCCTGCAGTCCGGTAAGGAGTTACCCGCCAGCCTGACGGTGGCGGAGGTGGACTGGGATCAGTTCGCGCCGGTCTATGAGGTGCAGGGACAGCGGGCCTTTCTGAACAGAGTTCGTCCCACAGCGCCGCTGGCCGCTGTTGCCGCTGGCGGTGGTTCAGCGTTCCAGAAGACGTTGGAAAGCCTGCCGGGCGCTGCCAGACGCAGCAAGGTTCTGGCCCTGCTGCAGGAACAGGCGCAGGCCGTGATGGGCTTTGATACCGCCAGTGGTGACAGCCTGCCGGAGGACCGGGGCCTGTTTGAGCTGGGCCTGGATTCTTTGATGGCGGTGTCTTTGGCCAGGTCTTTGAGCCAGACCCTGGGCCAGGAAGTTCCGGCCACGCTGATCTTTGACAAGCCGCAGCTGGGGTCGCTGGCGACCGGGCTGCTGGAGCTACTGGGGCTGTCCGGCGACAGTGAGGGGCCTGTTGAAACCTCCTCGGTGGCAAGCAGCGCCGGGACCCAAACAGAAAACCAGCCTGCGGCTGTGGCGATTGTGTCTGTTGCCTGTCGTCTGCCGGGCAGCGTCGAGACGCCCGAGGCGTTGCAGGCGGCTTTGCTGGCCGGGCTGGATGGCATCCGGGAGGTGGAGGCGGATCGCTGGTCGGCGGAGCGCTTTACCTCTGAGGGCGGGAGCGAGCCGGGCACCATGGCGACCAGCCGGGGCGGCTATCTGGATCTGCAAAAGGGTCTGGATGCGGGTCTTTTTGGCCTGTCGCCGCGTGAGGCCAGCCGTCTGGAGCCGCAGCAGAGATTGCTGCTGGAGGTATCCTGGGAGGCTTTGGAGCGGGCGGGCATTGCCGCAGACAGCCTGTGGGGCACAAAGGGCTCGGTTTTTGTTGGCCTGTCGAACAATGACTTTGGTCCGCTGCTGCAGGCAGAGGATGGTCTGGAGGGACTGGACCTGCACCATGCCACGGGCAATGCCCTGTCGGCGGCGGCGGGTCGGCTCAATCATTTTTACGGGTTAAGAGGTCCGGCTTTGGCCCTGGACACGGCCTGCTCGTCCAGTTTGAGCGCCATACATCTGGCCTGCCGCTCGCTGCTCTCGGGGGAAAGTGATCTGGCCCTGGCGGGTGGGGTGAACGTGATCTTGTCACCGGCGGTCTCGGTTGCGGCGGCCAGGGCGGGCATGCTCTCGCCCGAGGGGCGCTGCAAGACCTTTGACGGCACGGCGGACGGTTATGTGCGCGGTGAGGGCTGTGGTCTGGTGGTGCTGAAGCGGCTGGAGGATGCGCAAAGAGACGGGGATCCCATTGAGGCGGTGATTTTGGGCACGGCGCTCAATCACAACGGCACCAGCGGGGGGCTGACGGTGCCCTCGGGCCCGGCCCAGGAGGCGCTGATCGGCGAGGCCCTGAGCGCCGCCAACATCCAGGCCAGCGACATTCAAGTGTTGGAGGCCCATGGCACGGGCACGGCTTTGGGCGATCCCATTGAGCTGACAGCGGCGGCCAGAGCGCTGTCCCAGGGGCGCCCGGAGGAGCGTCCGCTCAAGCTGGGGTCCGTGAAGACCAATCTGGGTCATCTGGAGTCTGCGGCGGGCATGGCGGGTCTGACCAAGCTGGTGGCGGCTTTGCAGGATGAGGTTCTGCCCGGGCAACTGCCTTTGCCGACCGAGCCCAACAGCAAGATCCCCTGGGCGGATCTCAATGTTGAGGTTCTGCAGACGCCTCTGGCCTGGCCCCAACAAGCAGGCAAAGTCCGTCTGGCAGGCCTGTCGTCATTTGGCTTTACCGGCACCAATGGTCATCTGATCCTCGCCGGCCCCGAAGTGGCCACCTCCGTGGCTGTTCAGTCCGGCACTGCCGGTGAGGACGGGACTGACCTGAGCTCTACGGGACCCTGGCCCATTCTGCTCTCTGCCAAGTCCAAAGAGGCGCTGAGCGCCCTGGCCAGGGCCTATGCGGACTGGCTGACAGGGGACGAGGATCTGGCGCAGTTGAGCTGGACGACGCTGACCGGGCGCGCGCGGCTGAGCCAGCGGCTGGCGCTCCAGGCAGCGGATTTAGCTGATGCGAAGGCCAAACTGGCAGGCATCTCGCAAGGTCAGCACCCCGTCGGCACGGTAACGGGAGAGGGGCAGGCGACAGGCTCTGTCTGGCTCTTTACCGGCCAGGGCAGTCAGGCCGTGGGTCTGGGTCTGCTGGACGCGCCGGTCTATCAGGCCGTTCTCGAACGCTGTGATGGAGCTTTGGCTCAACTGGACAAAGAGCTGGGAGAGGCCAGTCCCTGGCAGGGTCAGTCTTTGCTGGAAGTCCTGAAGACCGGCACGGAAGAAACACTGGCAGAGACCCATTGGACGCAGCCGGCGCTTTATGCGGTGGGCTGTGGCCTGGCGGCGCTCTGGCGCAGCTGGGGTCTGGCCCCGCAAGCGGTTGCCGGTCATTCTCTGGGGGAATATGCCGCAGCCCAGGTGGCCGGTGTTTTTGATCTGGAAGCGGGTCTGCGTCTGGTGGCCCAGCGCGGTCGGCTGATGGCGGGCCTGCCGACCCAGGGGACCATGGCGGCGGTGGCCGCCCCGCTGGAGACTGTCGAAGAGGTCCTGGCCAGCTTAAAAGAGGCTGAGCGTCCTGAGATTGGCGGGGTCAATGGCCCGCAGGCGGTAACGATTTCCGGCACGAAGGAGGCTGTTGCTGCGGCGACGGCTGCCCTGGAAGAGGCTGGCCTGCGGGTCCGGCCCCTGGCGGTCAGTCAGGCCTTTCATTCCCGTCTGCTGGAGCCTATGGCGGAAGACTTCCGTCAGGAGCTGGACGCCATTGACTTTAAAGCGCCCAACCTGGCCTGGGCCCGGGGTCTGGACGGCCAGTGGCAGGCCGGTGCGCCGGATCCGGAGGTCTGGCTGGCCTCTTTGCGCCAGCCCGTGCGCTTTGATCTGATCTGCGGGCGACTGGCGGAGCTGGGCGACAAGGTCTGGCTGGAACTGGGGGCCAAACCCCAGCTGCTGGGCCTGGCTGCGGAAAGCGAAACAGCCCCGACACCCGCCATCGCCTCCCTGCGCCTGCCGCGCGGAGACACAGCCTACACCGCCCAAAGTCTCAGCCAGGCCCTCACCACCGCTGCCCTCAGTCTCACGGCACAATCAAAAGACCCGCAGCCAGACTGGACACAAATCCGACCAAAACCAAAAAACAACAAACCAAAATCAATCCCAACATACCAATACCAAAAATCAACCTACTGGCCCCTCAAAGGTAAAGCGGTGAGCGGTGCGCCGAACTTTGGGCGGCAGGCATCAACACAGCAGATCAGCGATCTTCTAGGGGAAGCTCTTTCTTTGCCCGGGCAGCAGGAGCGGCGTTTCCATGCCTGGCAATCGCCTCAGGCCCCGGCCTATCTGGATGACCACCGTCTCTATGACCGGGTGGTGGTGCCTGCGGCCTCCCACCTCTCCATGGCTTTGTCGGCAGGGGAGGCGCTTTATCCAGACTCAGCCCTCCAACTCAGCAATCTGCATTTTCCGGCAGCTTTGCGTTTGGCCGATGGCGAGCAACAGGACGTCCACCTGCGTCTTATCCCGACGGACGAAGGAGAGAGCCTCAGCATTCTTTCTGATGACGGCGCGGAAGGCCTGTTGCATCTGGAAGGGACCTTTGAAGTTCTGCCCGACGGCACAGCGATGAACGAGACAGACCTCGTGCAGCTCCAGGAAAAATTTGGCTGTGATCAGCCGGGTGAAAACCCCTATGAGGACTTCTTTGCCCATGGCTACACCCTGGGGCCAGCGTTCCGCTGGATCGCGGAAGTCTGGCCCGGTGATGGGTCGGCGTTGGTCAGGTTGGCTCCGGAAGAAGCCGGGATTGCCCGTGCCGCCTATCCTCTGCATGCCGGGCTGATCGATTCCTGCTTCCAGTCTCTTTGCGGTTGTTACAGCGAGGGCGTGGCAAAACTCTCTACCCGTGATGAGATCTTCATTCCCTTCGCTCTGGAGAGTTTTACCTTCCTGCAGCGGCCCAAAGGTCAGGTCTGGTGTCAGGCAACCTTGCGCCAAGGTTCGGAAGACGATCTGGGGCTTTGCGCTACCGATTTCCTTTTGTTTGACGAAGACAGCGGGCAGGCCTTTGCGGAGATCAAAGGCTTCAGAGGGCGGCGCATTGCCAAACAGGTCCTGGCGGGCTCGGCGGCAGTGCCCGCCTGGCCGGAGGACTGGGTATCTTTGCCCGTCTGGCAGGATCATTCCCTGGAACCTCAGGATGCGGTTCTTTCCGGTCAGAACTGGGCGCTGTGGTCTGATCTGGCTGCCTGCGGCAGGGATGCGGCGGCTCTGCTGTCACAGGCCGGGGCCAAGGTCCGGGAGCTGACAACTCTGGCGGACGCAGAAAGCGATAATCTCTTGCTGCTGGTAAGCGAAGAAGAACCTCAGGCACTGCTGGCAACCTTGGGGCAGCTGGCGCGGTTGGGTCATAGAGGTCGGTGCCGGGTGGTCACACAGAACGACGGCACCAGCGCCCTGGTCAGCGGTTATCTGGCCTCCCTGCAGCAGGAGCAGCCGGATCTGCAGGTTGGTCAGTGGCAGCTGAAGAAACTGGAGGATCTGGCGACGGGCATGGGAACGGGGCTGGCAGAGTTCTGCGCCGCGCCGGAGGTGCCCTTGCTGCTGCGGCGGACCGAGACAGGCTGGCAGCAGCGGTCGTTGCAGAGTTTGCCTGCGCCTGCGCTGACCCGTCAGGACAGGTTGGCGCTGCATGAAGCCCTCACTGTACGGGAAAAGGGATTGCTGGACAGTCTGGCATATGAAGAATTGCCATCAGACGAGCCAGGGCTGGCCCCCCATCAGGTGGAGCTGGAAGTGGCAGCCACAGGCCTGAACTTCCGCGATGTGCTGACTGCCCTGGGGCTCTATCCCGGTGACCCTCAACCGCTGGGCGGCGAGGTTGCCGGTCGGGTGCTGGCCGTTGGCGAAGCCGTGACAAGCCTCAAACCTGGCGATCGGGTGGCAGGCTTCTGTTTCGGCGCAGCTGGTTTTGGCAGCCGTGTAATCGCCCCGGCCGACTGGCTGGTGACTTTGCCATCGCAGCTTTCCTATGAACGGGCTGCGGCCCTGCCGGTGACCGAAGTGACGGCCCGCCATGCGCTGTTTGATCTGGGCAAGCTGCACAAGGGTCAGAGCATCCTGATCCATGCAGGCGCCGGGGGCGTGGGGCTGGTTGCGGTGCATCTGGCCAAAGCGGCCGGGGCTGAGGTCATTGCCACGGCTGGCAGCCCGGAAAAGCGGGCCTATCTGGAGAGCCTGGATCTGCTGGCGGTGGGAGACAGCCGCTCTCTGGCTTTTGTTGAGACAGTGCAGCAGGCCACCAAGGGCCAGGGACCGGACCTGGTGCTGGACATGCTGAGTGGCGATCTCTCCCGGGCCAGCCTGAAGCTGCTGAAAAAAGGCGGCGTGTTTCTGGAACTGGGCAAACGGGATGTGCCGGACGCTGCGGAAAGCAAAGAACTGAGGCCTGATGTCAGTTATCACCATTTCGATTTGGTGACGCTGTCACAGGACAATGCATCTTTGGTGCAGCAGCATCTGGCGGAGGCTGTTCAGGCCCAGAGCACCGGCAGCCTGCCTGCACCGGAACTGACCCTCTATGCCGCTGAAGATACACAAAGTGCCTTCCGCCTGATGGCCCAGGCCCGTCATCTGGGCAAGGTCGTGGTCACGCGGCCCTTGCCCCTGCGCCTCTATGAGGCAGGGAGTTACCTCATTACCGGAGGATTGGGCGGTCTTGGGCTGGCCCTGGCCGAGCGTTTGCTGCGTGAAGGCGCCGGGGCTGTGGTGCTGCTTGGACGCTCGGCGCCCAAACCGGAAACCCAGGCGCGCCTGGAAGAATGGCGAGCCGAAGGCCATCAGGTGATGGTTCTGTCCGCAGATCTGGCGGATACAGCCAGCCTCAAGAAGGCTCTGCAGGTCTTCACGAAGTCCGAGCTTCCGCCGTTGCGCGGTCTCTTCCATGCTGCCGGATATCTGCAGGACGGTCTGGCAACCGATCAGGGCTGGGCAGCCCAGTCCCAGGTGCTGGCCCCGAAAGTTGCCGGGCTGGAGACCCTGGGCAGCCTGCTGGATCTACAGGCATTGGATCTGGTGGCGCTCTTTTCGTCGGCGGTGTCGCAGCTGGGGTCGGCGGGACAAAGCGCCTATGGCGCAGCCAATGCCTGGCTGGATCAGAAAGCCAACAGCCTGCGGGAACAGGGCATTCCCGCTGTCGCCCTGAACTGGGGTCCCTGGCAGGAGGTCGGCATGGCTGCCCGACTGGGTGAGGCTGATCGGGCCCGCATGGCCCGGCGGGGCCTGGCAGAACTGCCGCTGCAGCAGGGACTGGATATTCTGCTGGAACTGGCCCAGGGCGCAGAGCCTCAGGTGTTTGTCAGCGCCCGACCCCGACAGGCACCTGTTCAGGAAACCGAAACTGCTGGCGTTGAAGCGGATGACGCCTTGGCGGATCTGACGCCGCTGGCGTTGGAGCGGCAGGTGCTGGACCGGGTGCGTTTGGTCATGGGCTTGACCGGCGAGCAGCGAATCAATCCAAGAGAGACCTTTAAAGACACAGGTTTTGATTCTTTGATGGCGGTAGAATTGCGCAACGGTCTCAACAAGACCCTGGGCCAGAATCTGCCCGCAACCCTGATTTTTGATTACCCCACGCCAGAAGCTCTGGTGAGCCATTTGCAGGCGGCCCTTTTTGGTCAGGAACCGCTGGAAGGTCAGGTCGCTCCGGAACAGGGGGGAAATGAAGAGGGGGCAGAGGATCGGATTCAGGAGGGTGAGGATTTCCTGGCGCGGTTCGCCGAAGAAGACAGCGCCGACCTGAGCGAAGAAGAGAAGGCCGCCCTGGCCTCAGATCTGGATAAGAAACTGGCAGCCATTCTGGGGGAAAACCTGGATGAACCTGTGGAGGGCGGAGAATGACAGACGTAAAAGCCAACGCCCCGAAATCTGTGGAGCAGCAGACACAGGATCGCTTGCGTCAGGCCGTGCGGGCCATCGGCGTGCTGGAAGGCCGGTTGAAAGCCAAAGACGCCGCCGCCAACGCCCCCATTGCAGTGATTGGCATGGGCTGTCGGTTCCCGGGCGGCATTGAAGATCCGGCGCGCCTCTGGGAGGTGCTGCGCAATGGTGAGGATATGGTGGGGGAAATTCCCGCCGATCGCTGGGACATTGACGCTTTTCACGATCCGCAGATCCTGGCACCGGGCAAAATCATCACCCGTGAGGGCGCGGTCCTGCGCAACGTGGATGGCTTTGATGCTGACTACTTTGGCATTTCCCCCCGCGAGGCCCGGGCCATGGATCCGCAGCAGCGCATTGCCCTTGAAGTTGCCAAAGAAGCTTTTGATCACGCCGGGCTGAGCAATGAAGCCGTGGAAGGCAGTGCCTGCGGGGTCTTCATGGGCGTCACTGAAAGTGAGTACGCCTGGCACAACTATGTGCATCTGGAGGGGGTGGACAGCTACACAGCCACCGGCAGTTATGGCGGCATTGTTGCCAATCGCATTTCCTACCTCTTTGATTTGAAGGGTCCCAGTTTTACGGTCGATTCCATCTGTTCGTCGTCCCTGCTGGCGGTGCATCAGGCCGTGGAGGCTTTGCGCCGCGGGGAGTGCGAAACGGCTCTGGCCGGGGGCATCTGTGTATTGACTGGTCCGGATCAGATGATCTGGCTGTCCAAACTGGGGGTTCTGGCCAAAGGGAACCGTTGCCGCGCCTTTGATGCGGCGGGTGATGGCATTGTACTGGGCGAGGGGTGTGGCCTGGTGGTGCTGAAACCCCTGGCGCAGGCTCAAAAGGATGGAGACCGGGTGCTGGCGGTGATCCGGGGCAACGGGGCCACCCAGGATGGCCGGTCCAACGGCATGACCGCCCCCAGTCGGGCAGGTCAGGAGGCCATGCTGCGCCAGGCCTACGCCAAAGCCGGTCGCTCGCCGCAGGACGTGGGCTATGTGGACGGTCATGGCACCGGAACACAGTTGGGCGATCCCATTGAAGCCGCGGCTCTGGGCGCTGTGCTTGGCAAAGGGCGCTCGCCGGATACGCCACTGCGCATCGGGTCGGTGAAAAGCAATCTGGCTCATCTGGGGCCAGCAGGCGGCATTGCCAGTCTGATGAAAGTGGTGCTCGCGCTGCAAAACCGGGAAATCCCCGCATCGCTGCATTTCAATACGGCCAATCCCGACATCCCCATGGCTGACTGGGGGCTGGAGGTGCCGACGACGGCAATGGCCTGGCCACAGAATGCAGACAAGCTGCCTCTGGCTGGTGTCACCTCTTTGGCTTTTGGCGGCACCAATGTGCATGTGGTGCTGGAGGCGGCCCCTGAGCCCGCGGCTGCCGATCCAGCATCTGCCGATCCGGCGTCCCCCAATCCGGCGTCTCCCAGTGATCTGACCAGTGGCGCGCGGCTGTTGCCTCTGACGGCCAGGTCGCAAGCGGCTTTGCAAGCCAGGGCGGGTCAATGGAGCGCACTGCTGGCAGCGCAATCGGATGAAGAAAAAGCCCTTTTGAGTGCTGCGGCCCGGCAGCAAAGCAATGACCCCTGGCGCGCCCTTGTCTGGGTGAGGGAAGATGAAGATCTCCAGGCACCTCTGGCAGCCTTGGCCGAAGGCAAGAGCCATCCCAACTTGCGGGCGTCAGACAGTGCGTCTGTTGCGGAAAAACCGGTCTTTGTCTGCTCCGGCCATGGGTCCCATTACCTGGGCATGGCACGTGGCCTGATTGAAAGTGCGCCGGTGTTTGCCGAACACCTGAAAGCGTATGATGAAGCTCTTTCGGCCTATGTAGACTGGTCATTGCTGGACCACCTGGGCCGCGACGACAGTCCCTTGCTGGAGGATACAACATTCCTGCAGCCGGCCCTGACCGGCATTCAGATTGCCCTGGCGGCACTCTGGCGTCATCTGGGCGTGGAACCGGCTGCGGTGATTGGTGTGTCCATGGGCGAAGTTGCAGCTGCCCAGATTGCCGGTTTGCTGAACCTGGATGAAGCCGCGCGGATCATCACCCTGCGCACCAAGTTGCTGGCCCGGGACCTTTTGGGTCAAGGGGCCATGGCGGTTTGTGATCTTTCCTGGGAAGAGGTGGAACCGCGTCTGGCAGCCTATGACGGGAAACTCTCCGTTGCGGTGGCTCAGGGACCCAGGTCCACCGTGCTGTCCGGTGATCCCGAAGCACTGGAGAGGCTGGGAAAAACGCTGGAAGCTGACGAGGTTTTCTTCCGCCTGATCAAAGTGGATTTTGCCTCCCACAGTCATTTTGTCGATCCGGTGCTGAAAGAGCTTGTCTCCGGACTGGGTCAGGTCGGCGGACAGGCGGCAAAGGTGCCGTTCTGGTCTTCGGCGAAAGGTGAACTGCTGGAAGGCAAGGCCGTTGGAGCGTCTTACTGGGCAGACAATCTGCGCCAGCCCGTGTTGCTGCAACCCCTGGTCACTCGGCTGGTAAAGGAAGAGGGACTGTCTCTCTTCCTGGAACTTTCTCCTCATCCTTTGCTGACAACCGCATTGCAGGAAACCTTCGCTGATCTGCGCAAACAAGGCACGGCCCTGCCGTCTTTGAACCGGGACCAGGCTGACTGGCAGGTTCTGCTCTCCTCATTGGCGGGGCTTTACGCCCGGGGTGTGACGGTGGACTGGTCCACCCTGCTGGGCAGAGGATCGCAGGTGATGGATTTGCCAGCCTATCCCTGGCAGCGGCAATCCTACTGGCTGGACGGCAAAGCGGGGCTGCGTCCGGAGCTTCAAGGAGCGGGGCAAGGCAGCCCCGTCCAGGCACCGGGCATCTTGATTGGCAAGGGGATCGCCGATCCCGCTCAACCCCGGCGCCATCTCTGGCCCTTGTCGGCGGATGAAAATCTGACGGCACTGTTGGCGCAGCACCAGGTTCTGGGAAAAGCTGTCCTGCCCGCGGCGGCGGCCATCACCTCTTCTCTTGCGCTTCTGTCTGATCTGGAATTGCCAGCCACGGAGCCCTCGGATCTGATCCTTCAGAATTTGTCTTTTGACAGCTTTGCGCCTCTGGCCCGTCTCGAAGACACTGTGCTGGTGTCACAGCAGCAGAACTCAGGGGTCGCTCTGCAGTTGCTGCTGGCTGGTGGTGACAAAGACAGCCAGGACAGCGACGTTCTGTTTTCCGCCACAGCAGGACCTGCTGACGGATCTGCCCCTGCCAAAGGGTCGCCGGAAACTATGGCTCAGTCTCTGACCGACAGCATCGATCCGGCCAGTTTCTATGAAACCTGCCAGAAAGGCGGGGGGAGTTATGGCCCGGCCTTCCAACTGCTCGAAGAAATCCGCCAGGGTGACGGGGAAGCTCTGGCAAGACTGGGCAGGGGCAACCGGGAAAAATCTGACGAGGCTTTTGGCGCGGACGCCGCCATTGCGGTGCTGGACGCCTGTCTGCAGACCTCCTTTGCGGCTGTGGCTGAAGGCGTGGTTCCCATGGTGCCGCTGTCCATTGGCAGGGTGCAGTGCTGGGGCGAACTGAGCCATCACAGCACCCTCTATTGCCACGTGTTGCGACAGCAGGAGCAGGACGACAGAGTTCGACTGGATCTCAGCGTCATGACGCCTGCCGGTGACCTTTTGCTGAAAGCCGACGGCTTGGTCATGCGCCGCGCGAATGACGCCGGGCAAAGCAGTGGTCTGTCAAAACGTCTGGTCTGGCTGCAACAGGATCTGCCTGCTGTGTCTGACACTGACGATGCAGACAAAGGCCTCCCCATCTTGATCGTGACGGCAGAGGAACCCGGCAGTCAGCGTCTCAAGCAGTTGGGGCTGTCCGGTGAACTGACCTCTGACCTTCGGATTATGACCCCGCAAAGCGCGGTGGACTGGTTGTTGTCTGCACCTGAAGATGAGTTGGCGGCTATGCCTCGGGTTGTCTATCTGGCCCCGGCCGCTAATGAAGCCGAGGGCTGGCCTGCTGCCGGAGCCCTGGCGTTGCAGTCCAAGGAAGCTCTGGCACCTTTACTGGCGTTTCTGCAGGCGGCGGGGCGCAGAGACCTCGTGCTGGCTGACGGCCTGACACTGGTGACGCGGGGCGCGCAGCGGGTTCAGCCTGCCGACCGTGTTGATCCTGTGCAGGCGGGCTTTTGGACCCTTGGACAGTCCGCGTCCCTGGAACAGCCAGGCCTCGCTTTGCGATTGCTGGATCTGGAACCGGAGCCGGGCAGTGAAACAGCAGTTCCGCAGCTGCTGGCTGCGCTGGAGGACACAGAGCTGTCTGGACATCACCTGGCCTTGCGGGACGGTCGTCTGCTGGCTGCCCGTCTGACCTCACTGGCCAGCGATGGCAAGCGGCGCAGTCAGGCTGTGGCGGGCGACAGAGATTTCCGTCTTGCCCAGTTGCAAAAAGGCCTGCCTGACAGCTTGGCCTGGGTCCCTCGTGCCCCCCTGACAGCCGGGCCGGGAGAAGTCGTGGTGGCCGTTGAAGCCGCGGCTCTGAATTTCCTGGATGTTGCCCGGGCGCTCGGTCTGGTGAACTTTGATGAAGATGACGCGCTTCTCTCCTTTGGTATGGAGGCTGCCGGTCAGGTTGTGGCGTTGGGCGACGGGGTCAAGGACCTGGAAGTGGGACAGAAAGTGCTGGCCATGACAGCCAGCCCCCGCGCGTTGGCCCGACATCTGGTGACCCCGGCTTCTCTGGTGCGTCCTCTGCCCCGTTGCAAGGGGCAGGAACTGTCCATCGATCAGGCCGCAGCGCAACCCATTGCCTATCTGACCGCCCTCTATGCCTTGCAGGAAGAAGGCCGCTTGAAGGCTGGTGAAAAAGTCTTGATCCATGCGGCCAGCGGCGGCGTGGGACTGGCGGCTCTGGCCGTGGCTCAAGCGGTGGGGGCGGAAGTCTACGCCACGGCCGGGTCCGAAGAAAAGCGGCGCTTCCTGCATGATCTGGGCTGCAAACATGTCTACGATTCCCGCAGTCTGGCCTTTGCAGAACAGATCAATCGAGACACGGATGGGGCCGGGGTTGATCTGGTGCTGAACTCTCTGGCCGGGGAAGCTGCGGAGGCCAGTCTGGCTTTGCTGGCCCCCTTTGGACGGTTTCTGGAGATCGGAAAAGCCGATCAGCAAAAGGGGGGGCAACTGGCCCTCAAGGCTTTTGCCAACAATCTGTCTTACCATGCCATTGATCTGGCCAAGCTGCTGGATCTGAAGCCGCAGGACGCAGGTCTTCTACTGGATCAGCTCTGTCAGGGGCTGGAATCAGGCAGCTATCCTCTCCTGCCCAGCAAGTCCTATTCTTCAGATCAGGTGCAGGCTGCCGTGACCGATCTGGCCCGCGCCCGGCATATCGGCAAGCTGGTGATTTCTCTGCAGGAAGCCGACAAGGCTGTCCTGTCCCAGTCCGAAGCTCTGTCCTTCAGCTCTGATGCCTGTGTGGTCATTACCGGGGGAACCGGTGGCTTGGGCCTCTGCTTTGCCCGCTGGGCGGTGGAGCAGGGTGCCGGCAAGCTGGTGATGCTGGCCCGCAACGCGCCCGCTGATTCCGTTCGCAAGTCCCTGGCTGATCTGGAAGACCGGGGTGTGGAACTGCAGTGGTTGACCTGTGATGTCACCCGGGAGGAAGAGGTCAGGCAAACGCTGGCGGAAGTGGCGGAAGAACTGGGCCCCATCGAAGGTCTTTTCCACGGTGCCGCCGCCATTGAGGATGGCCCGCTGACGGAACAGTCCTGGGAATCGTTCGAACGGGTGCTGGCCCCCAAGGTCGCAGCCTCTTTGACCCTGCTGTCTGCACTGCAGGACCAGCCTTTGAAACTTCTGGCTTTCTTCTCTTCCACCGCAGCCCTGCTGGGCACCAGCGGTCAGGCCAACTATGCAGTGGCCAATGGCATGATGGTGGCGCTGGCGGAACAGGCCGCGGCGGCGGGACTGCCTGCCAAGGTCATTGACTGGGGACCCTGGGCGCAGGTGGGCGGTGTGGCCCGTCTGGGGCTGGAAGGCCGCTTCAGTGCCATTGGTCTGACACCCCATCAGCCTGAACAGGCTCTTAGAGCCTTTGAGGAAATTCTTGGGTCTTCTGCTGTGCGGGCCGGCGTTCTGGACCTGACAACCTCCCGCTGGCTGGCGCAGCATCCGGGCGGTGACCCGGCTTATCTTTCTCTTTTGCAGGACAAAGACAAAGCCGGAGACGCAGAAGAGAGCGACAGCTCCGGCCTGAAAGCCCGCCTCATTGCGCTGGAACCGGATCTGCGCCTGGAGGAACTGGTGGCTGAACTGCAGGTTCTGGCCGCGGGGATCGTTGGTGTCACTGCAGAGAGCATTGACCCGCTGGAGCAGACACTTGGCACGCTGGGGTTCGATTCGCTCATGTCCCTGGAACTGCGCAATCGCCTGGAGGCAATACTGGACCTGAAACTGCCAGCCACCCTGGCTTGGAACTATCCCGTCTTTGCGGATCTGGCCAGACACCTGCTGGATCGCCTGGGGCTGGAAACGGGGCTGGGCATGGCAGGCGGGCCGGAAGAAAACGCTTCCTCCCCGGACAAGATGCCGGAGGTTCTGGGCGAAGAAGCCATCGCTGACATGAGTGAGGAAGAAGCGGAAGCCGAGTTGCTGAAGCGTCTGGCTGGCCTGGAAAACAGTGGGATGGAAGAAACAGGTTCGGAGGGAGAAAGCTAAGATGAGCCAGCAAAATTTCTCTCCCTTAAAACAGGCACTGGCTGCCATTGATCGCCTGCAGGCTCAGGTGAAGACCCTGCAGAACGCGCAGAAGGAGAGCATTGCCATTGTGGGGCTGGGCCTGCGTCTGCCCGGTGGGGTGGGCTCGGCCGAACAGCTTTGGGACGTCCTGCTTGCCGGTAAAGATGCCGTCGGACCGGTTCCGGCGAACCGCTGGGATGGCGAGGCCCTCTTTGATCCCGATCCGGACAGTGTGGGCAAGCTGGCCATGCGGGCCGGGGCCTTTCTGGAGGATGTGGAGGGCTTTGATGCGGCCTTTTTCGGCCTGACTGCTGATGAAGCCGCCATGCTGGATCCGCAGCAACGTCTGGTGCTGGAGGTGGCCTGGCGGGCTCTTGAAGATGCGGGCATCGCCCCGGACTCTCTGGCAGGCAGTGCCACAGGCGTCTATTTGGGCATTGCCGCCAGTGACTGGCGGGAGATGGCGCACAGTGACCCGGCTGGCATGACAGCCTTCAGTGAAACCGGCGGCTCCCATTCCGTGGCTGCTGGTAGGTTGTCTTACTTGCTGGACCTCAAAGGCCCGGCCATTTCTGTCGATACGGCCTGCTCTTCGTCTCTGGTGGCTGTGCACCAGGCGGTCAGGGCTTTACGGGCCGGGGATTGTGACCTGGCGCTGGCCGGGGGCGTTTCCCTGATGCTGACGCCGGAAGGCCTGATGGGCACCAGCCGCATGCGGCTGCTGTCGCCAAGCGGTCGCTGCCGCTCCTTTGACGAAAAGGGCGATGGCGTGGCCCTGGGGGAAGGGGCAGCTTTGGTGGCCCTGAAACGCCTGAGCGACGCGAAAAAAGATGGGGATAAGGTGCTGGGCCTTGTGCGCGGCGCAGCCTTGAACCACGACGGCCGCTCCAACGGGCTGACTGCCCCCAACGGCCCCTCCCAGATTGCGGTGATCAAGAAGGCCCTGGCAGACGCCGGTGCGACGGCCGGGCAGGTGTCCTTTGTCGAAACGCATGGCACCGGGACTCCTTTGGGAGATCCCATTGAGCTTGACGGCCTGGCGGCCACTTATGGACAGGCCGCAGATGCGCCGGGGCCCTGCCTGCTGGGCGCGGTCAAAAGCAACTACGGTCATTTGGCGGCGGCCGCAGGCATTCTGGGGCTGATCAAAACGCTGCTGGTGCTGCGCGAAAGGACGGTGCCTGCGAATCTGCATTTCGACAGCCTCAATCCCGACTGTGATCTGGCTGGCACCCGCCTGCAGCTGGCAGGCAGCGCCCCTCAGGAAGGGGCCCTGAGCCCGGGGGCTTTGGGGGCCGTGTCTTCTTTCGGCTGGTCGGGCACCAATGCCCATGTGGTGCTTCAGGCACCGCAAGAAGACCTTGCGACGGATCCGTCAGCAGAGGCAGAGGACGAACGCACCGAGGGGGATCTCTGGATCCTGCCCCTGTCAGCAAAAACACCGGAGGCCCTGGAGGCCCTTAAATCCTCCTGGGCCGACTGGCTGGGGCCTGAAGGCGGCGGCAAGGGCCAGAGCCTGAACCGACTTTGCGCCTCAGCGGTCTATGGTCGCCAGCAGTTTGCTCTGCGGTTTGTTGCCTACGGAAAGGACCGGGCCGCGCTGATCGCCTCTTTGAGCCAGGAACAGGAACTGGCAAGCCTGCCGGAGACTGCAAGGAACTATCTGGCCGGTCGGCCCTGTAACTGGCAGGAGGTTTATGGCCCGCGCCGGGACGGGGCGTTGCCGGGTTACCCCTGGCAGCGTCAGTCATTTGCGTTGCTGCGTCGGGTTGCCGGGTCAGACCCGGCCCAGTCATCCGACCAGGAAGGGGAGGCGGCCGGGTCTTTGGCCCGGCATCTGCAGGCCTTGCCTCTGCAGGAGCGTAAAGCCACGCTGCTTCATGAAATCCGCTGTCTCATTGCCGATCTGATCGGGGCGGCAGATGAAGGAGCTGTGCCGCCTGACAGTGGCTTTTTCCAGTTGGGGATGACCTCTTTGGGGGCGGTGAACCTGCATAAGAAACTGGAACATCTGGTGGGTAAGGAAATCCCCAGAACTCTGGCATTCCAGCAGTTTACGGCGACGTCGGTGGTGGATTATCTGGCCGAAGGGCCTCTGTCTGAACTCTTCGAAGACAGCAAGGGCCCGGCGCCAGTGCAACAAACAGTGCAAAAACAAGAGGCCAGTGTGGCAGAGGTGGCCGATGAGCTGGAAGCGGCTTTGGCGCGGCTGTCCGGTGACAGTGCAGGGGAAGGGGCATGAGCGAGGACAATCGCTATCAGGCCCTTTTGGATCGGGCCCTGAAGACCATCAGGCAACTGGAGGCGGACAAAGCAGCTGCGGAGCAGGCGCTGACAGATCTGCAGCAGTCGGCTGAGGCGGGCACCGCTGCGGAATCCGCTTCCTCTGCCGACAGGGACGCCATTGCGGTGATTGGTCTGGGCTGTCAGTTACCGGGGGAGGTTTATGACCCCCAGAGTTTCTGGTCGCTGCTGAGTGAGGGCCGCGATGGCATCATTCAGGTGCCGTCTGATCGCTGGGATGCAGAGGCCTGGTATGACGCCAATCCGGACGCCCGGGGCAAGATGGTCACCAAGAAGGGCGGCTTTCTGACCAGCATTGACGGTTTTGACCGGCAGCTCTTCCCCATGACCCCGAAAGAGGCCCAGGGCACAGATCCTCAGCACCGCCTGTTCCTGGAAGTTTGCTGGCGGGCCTTTGAAGATGCTGGGCTGAATCCTCTGGGCCAGAAAGACAAGTCCGCCGGGGTGTTCGTCGGGGTGGTGGGCAATGATCATGGCCTTAAAGCCGCCCGTGATCCCAATGACATTGACGCCTATACCGGCGCAGCCGATGTGGCCAGCGGTGCGGCGGGCCGTGTTTCCTACCTGCTGGGGCTGACCGGCCCTGCGGTGGCTCTCGATGCAGCCTGTGCCTCTTCTTTGGTGACGGTGCATCTGGCCTGCCAGTCTTTGCGGGACGGTGAATGCGATCTGGCGCTGGCCGGTGGGGTCAATCTGATGCTGACGCCGGAGGCCTCGGTCTTTATGTCCCGCACCGGGGCGTTGAGCGAAGATGCCCTCTGTAAGACCTTTGATGCAGCGGCCAACGGCATTGGCCGCGGTGAGGGGGCAGGCGTTGTCCTGCTCAAGCGCTTGAGCGAGGCGCTGGCTGATGGGGACCCCATTCGGGCGGTGATCGCCGGTTCTGCCGTCAATCAGGACGGTGCCTCCAACGGCTTTACCGTGCCCAATCCCAAAGCCCAGGAAGCTGTCCTGAATGCTGCCCTCAAGCGGGCCCATTTGCCAGCTTCATCTGTTGATTACGTTGAGTGTCACGGGACTGGGACCCCTTTGGGCGATCCGATTGAGGTTGGTGCTTTGGGGTCGGTTTTTGGGGATCGAGACGGATCTTTGCTGTTGGGGTCGGTAAAGACGAACCTGGGTCATCTGGAGGCGGCGGCTGGCATTGCGGGACTGATCAAGACTGTTTTGAGTCTTGAGGCGGGTGCTTTGCCAGCGTCGTTGCATTTTGAGGAGCCCAATCCTGCGATTGCCTGGGGGTCTTTGCCTGTTGAGGTTGTGACGGGCTTGCGTGCCTGGCCAGAGAAGGCTGCGGGCGAGGCGCGTGTTGCGGGCGTGAGTTCTTTTGGCATGAGCGGAACGAACGCGCATGTTGTTCTGACGTCAGCGCCGGAGCGTGAGGAGGTGTCTCGTGCCGCGCCGGCCCGTCCGGTGATTTTGCCTCTCTCTGGAGCCAGTGTCGGTGGTCTGGAGGGCCAGATAGCCGCGCAGGTATCCCACCTGTCCGCCGCAGCAACCCGCGGGCTTGATGCCCTTGAGCCTGATGCCCTTGAGCCTGATGCCCTTAAGCCTGGGGCTCTGTTTGACCGGAGCTGGTCTTTGGCCACTGGCCGGGCGGCCTTGCGGCAGCGGGCGGCGAGCGTTGGGTCTGATGGTGCATCGTTGAGCGACTTTTCCATCCGGGGGTCCGCCGGGTCTGGCCGTGAGGGCTGTGTTTTTCTTTATCCCGGTCAGGGGTCTCAGTGGGCGGGCATGGGCCTTGAGCTGGCTGAGAGCGAGCCGGTGTTTCAGGCCGGGCTGGAGGCTTGCGCGGATGTTGTGGGCTCAGAGCTGCTGGAGGTCTTGAAGGACGCCGGACGTCTGACGGACACGCGCTGGACGCAGCCGGCGGTTTTTGCGGTGAGCTGGGCGCTGGACCGCTTGCTGGCGAGCTGGGGCGTAGAGCCTGTGGCGGTGCTGGGCCATTCGGTGGGTGACTATGTGGCGGCGGTTCGCTCCGGGGCGCTGGACTTTGAGAGGGGGTTGGGCCTGCTGGACAAGCGGGCGCAGCTGATGGGCAGCCTGCCGGCTGGCGGTGCTATGGCGAGCCTGCGCTGTTCGGCAGAACAGGCGCCAGAGCTGCTGGCTGAGGGGATCGTGATTTCGGCGATCAATGGGCCGAGCGCGATAACGGTCTCTGGCCCGGAGGCAGGGATTGCGGCAACGCTGGTGGCCGCTGAGCAGAAGAACATTCATGGCAGGCGGCTGCCTGTAAGCCATGCCTTTCATTCTCCTGCCATGGCCCCGGCAGCAGCGGAGCTGCGGTCCTTTGCGGCGGCCAGTCCCTTTGGAGAGGCTGAGCTGGGCTGGATCAGCAATGTGACCGGCAGCTGGCACCGGGGTGAGAGCGCAGCGGACTACTGGGCCGAGCAGCTGACCAGCCCGGTGGCGTTCTGGGCGGGCCTGGAGACCCTTTACGGGGCCGGTCATCGCCGCTTTCTGGAGGTGGGCCCGGGCACCGGTCTGGCCGGTCTGGTGGCGCAGCTCAAGCCGAAGGGCTCGACGAGCAACGGCACAACAAATGGCACGACAGGCCTCACGCTGCTGAAAGAGGATCAGCCTGAGGCTCTGTCACTTGCCAGAGGTCTGGCGGGCTACTGGTGCTCGGGCGGAGAGCTGGACTGGGAGGCCTATTGCAATGAGCCGGGCCAGGCGGGTCCGCGCCGGAAAATCAGCCTGCCGGGCTATGCCTTTGACCGTCAGCGGCACTGGCTGGAGACAGCGGCGAGCCGGGCGCTGCAGGCCGGAGGCGACCTGAGCAAGGCCCTCTATACAGAAGAACTTTCTCCCTTGCCCCGGTCTGGTGAGGCAGCATCTGAGGTTGGACCTTTACGGTTGCTGGGGCCCGGGGCGAAAGCTCTCAAGCTGCCGAGCGATGAGGCAGGCCAGCCTGTCTATGTCCTGCCCACAGAGTTGAGTGCGGCACAGACCGAGAAGGCTCTGGTGGAACTGGCGGGCCTGCTGGGCGCAGAAGAAAGCGTGACGGTGCTCACCCGGGGCGGGCTGCTGGCCCGGACCTTTGAGAGCTTCTGCCGCACGGCGCAGTTAGAGCAGCCTGAGGCTGTGAGGTATCTGGATTGGGACGGGCAGGCAGCAGATCAGCTTGCTGAGGTGTTGAGTGCCGCGCGGCCGGATCTGGCGGTTCTGCGGGACGGCCAGCTCTATGGGCCGGAGCTGAGCCCGGCCAGGCTGGACCTGCCGGGCCAGGACCTCAAACTGTCAGAGACCGGAAAGTATCTGGTGACCGGCGGGGCCGGAGCCTTGGGCCAGGGCCTGGCCGGACGGCTGCTGGCCGCGGGAGCCGGTGAGGTGATCCTGACGGGCCGCCGGGCCGTCAAAGAGATTTCTCTCTCCGAGACACTGAAAGACGCGCGCGTCTCCTATCGACAGCTGGACCTGAGCAAAGCCAAAGCGGTTGAGGCGGCTCTGGCAGAACTGGGTCCCCTTGCTGGGGTGGCGCATCTGGCCGGGTCCGGGAACTTTGCGCCAGCGGCTGAGACAACGGCAGCCCGGGTGAAAGCCACCTTTGGCGGCAAGCTGGGCGGGGCCCGGGTGTTGGCTGAGGCCTTGCTCAAACAGGCAGACAAGCCGGACTGGGTTTTACTCTATGGCTCAATCTCAGCGGTCTGGGGCTCGAAAGGTCAGGCGGTTTACGGGGCGGCCAACGGCGGGCTCAAGGGCCTGGCGGAAGAATTGAAGGCCCAAGGTTTGCCAGCTCTTTGCATTAACTGGGGGCCCTGGTCGCTGGAGGATCCAGCAAAGAACCCGGCTGGGGGCGGCATGACCGACGAAGGGGCTCTCCAGTTGCTCAGGGGCATCGGGGTGTCGGGCCTGAGACCTGCAGCGGTGGGTCTGTTGGAAAACCGTCTGCTCCAGGCCCTGCAGTCCGGTAAGGAGTTACCCGCCAGCCTGACGGTGGCGGAGGTGGACTGGGATCAGTTCGCGCCGGTCTATGAGGTGCAGGGACAGCGGGCCTTTCTGAACAGAGTTCGTCCCACAGCGCCGCTGGCCGCTGTTGCCGCTGGCGGTGGTTCAGCGTTCCAGAAGACGTTGGAAAGCCTGCCGGGCGCTGCCAGACGCAGCAAGGTTCTGGCCCTGCTGCAGGAACAGGCGCAGGCCGTGATGGGCTTTGATACCGCCAGTGGTGACAGCCTGCCGGAGGACCGGGGCCTGTTTGAGCTGGGCCTGGATTCTTTGATGGCGGTGTCTTTGGCCAGGTCTTTGAGCCAGACCCTGGGCCAGGAAGTTCCGGCCACGCTGATCTTTGACAAGCCGCAGCTGGGGTCGCTGGCGACCGGGCTGCTGGAGCTACTGGGGCTGTCCGGCGACAGTGAGGGGCCTGTTGAAACCTCCTCGGTGGCAAGCAGCGCCGGGACCCAAACAGAAAACCAGCCTGCGGCTGTGGCGATTGTGTCTGTTGCCTGTCGTCTGCCGGGCAGCGTCGAGACGCCCGAGGCGTTGCAGGCGGCTTTGCTGGCCGGGCTGGATGGCATCCGGGAGGTGGAGGCGGATCGCTGGTCGGCGGAGCGCTTTACCTCTGAGGGCGGGAGCGAGCCGGGCACCATGGCGACCAGCCGGGGCGGCTATCTGGATCTGCAAAAGGGTCTGGATGCGGGTCTTTTTGGCCTGTCGCCGCGTGAGGCCAGCCGTCTGGAGCCGCAGCAGAGATTGCTGCTGGAGGTATCCTGGGAGGCTTTGGAGCGGGCGGGCATTGCCGCAGACAGCCTGTGGGGCACAAAGGGCTCGGTTTTTGTTGGCCTGTCGAACAATGACTTTGGTCCGCTGCTGCAGGCAGAGGATGGTCTGGAGGGACTGGACCTGCACCATGCCACGGGCAATGCCCTGTCGGCGGCGGCGGGTCGGCTCAATCATTTTTACGGGTTAAGAGGTCCGGCTTTGGCCCTGGACACGGCCTGCTCGTCCAGTTTGAGCGCCATACATCTGGCCTGCCGCTCGCTGCTCTCGGGGGAAAGTGATCTGGCCCTGGCGGGTGGGGTGAACGTGATCTTGTCACCGGCGGTCTCGGTTGCGGCGGCCAGGGCGGGCATGCTCTCGCCCGAGGGGCGCTGCAAGACCTTTGACGGCACGGCGGACGGTTATGTGCGCGGTGAGGGCTGTGGTCTGGTGGTGCTGAAGCGGCTGGAGGATGCGCAAAGAGACGGGGATCCCATTGAGGCGGTGATTTTGGGCACGGCGCTCAATCACAACGGCACCAGCGGGGGGCTGACGGTGCCCTCGGGCCCGGCCCAGGAGGCGCTGATCGGCGAGGCCCTGAGCGCCGCCAACATCCAGGCCAGCGACATTCAAGTGTTGGAGGCCCATGGCACGGGCACGGCTTTGGGCGATCCCATTGAGCTGACAGCGGCGGCCAGAGCGCTGTCCCAGGGGCGCCCGGAGGAGCGTCCGCTCAAGCTGGGGTCCGTGAAGACCAATCTGGGTCATCTGGAGTCTGCGGCGGGCATGGCGGGTCTGACCAAGCTGGTGGCGGCTTTGCAGGATGAGGTTCTGCCCGGGCAACTGCCTTTGCCGACCGAGCCCAACAGCAAGATCCCCTGGGCGGATCTCAATGTTGAGGTTCTGCAGACGCCTCTGGCCTGGCCCCAACAAGCAGGCAAAGTCCGTCTGGCAGGCCTGTCGTCATTTGGCTTTACCGGCACCAATGGTCATCTGATCCTCGCCGGCCCCGAAGTGGCCACCTCCGTGGCTGTTCAGTCCGGCACTGCCGGTGAGGACGGGACTGACCTGAGCTCTACGGGACCCTGGCCCATTCTGCTCTCTGCCAAGTCCAAAGAGGCGCTGAGCGCCCTGGCCAGGGCCTATGCGGACTGGCTGACAGGGGACGAGGATCTGGCGCAGTTGAGCTGGACGACGCTGACCGGGCGCGCGCGGCTGAGCCAGCGGCTGGCGCTCCAGGCAGCGGATTTAGCTGATGCGAAGGCCAAACTGGCAGGCATCTCGCAAGGTCAGCACCCCGTCGGCACGGTAACGGGAGAGGGGCAGGCGACAGGCTCTGTCTGGCTCTTTACCGGCCAGGGCAGTCAGGCCGTGGGTCTGGGTCTGCTGGACGCGCCGGTCTATCAGGCCGTTCTCGAACGCTGTGATGGAGCTTTGGCTCAACTGGACAAAGAGCTGGGAGAGGCCAGTCCCTGGCAGGGTCAGTCTTTGCTGGAAGTCCTGAAGACCGGCACGGAAGAAACACTGGCAGAGACCCATTGGACGCAGCCGGCGCTTTATGCGGTGGGCTGTGGCCTGGCGGCGCTCTGGCGCAGCTGGGGTCTGGCCCCGCAAGCGGTTGCCGGTCATTCTCTGGGGGAATATGCCGCAGCCCAGGTGGCCGGTGTTTTTGATCTGGAAGCGGGTCTGCGTCTGGTGGCCCAGCGCGGTCGGCTGATGGCGGGCCTGCCGACCCAGGGGACCATGGCGGCGGTGGCCGCCCCGCTGGAGACTGTCGAAGAGGTCCTGGCCAGCTTAAAAGAGGCTGAGCGTCCTGAGATTGGCGGGGTCAATGGCCCGCAGGCGGTAACGATTTCCGGCACGAAGGAGGCTGTTGCTGCGGCGACGGCTGCCCTGGAAGAGGCTGGCCTGCGGGTCCGGCCCCTGGCGGTCAGTCAGGCCTTTCATTCCCGTCTGCTGGAGCCTATGGCGGAAGACTTCCGTCAGGAGCTGGACGCCATTGACTTTAAAGCGCCCAACCTGGCCTGGGCCCGGGGTCTGGACGGCCAGTGGCAGGCCGGTGCGCCGGATCCGGAGGTCTGGCTGGCCTCTTTGCGCCAGCCCGTGCGCTTTGATCTGATCTGCGGGCGACTGGCGGAGCTGGGCGACAAGGTCTGGCTGGAACTGGGGGCCAAACCCCAGCTGCTGGGCCTGGCTGCGGAAAGCGAAACAGCCCCGACACCCGCCATCGCCTCCCTGCGCCTGCCGCGCGGAGACACAGCCTACACCGCCCAAAGTCTCAGCCAGGCCCTCACCACCGCTGCCCTCAGTCTCACGGCACAATCAAAAGACCCGCAGCCAGACTGGACACAAATCCGACCAAAACCAAAAAACAACAAACCAAAATCAATCCCAACATACCAATACCAAAAATCAACCTACTGGCCCCTCAAAGGTAAAGCTGTTGAAGAGATGGCGCTGAAGGCTGCCAGCGAAGACTATGGCCTCTATCATCAGGTGGTCTGGCAGCAGGTGGCTGGTCCCTCCAGTGCCTTTAGGCAAGACGGGCCGGACCTGGCCGCAGAAGACCTGCAGGCCGCGCTTCAGGGAGACACATCCTGGCCTGCACTGCTGGCCTCAGTGGACGCGCTTTGCGGCGACCTTGCCACAGACGCCCTGCAACGGGCCTGGGGGCGGGAGCAATGGCAGGCTGGTCGCTCGTTCAGTAGCTCTGACTGGCTGGATCAGGGCCTGTTAGATTCAGCGCAGCTTCGCCTGTTTGATCGGCTCTGTGCCATGGCGACAGAAGAAGGTGCACTGACAGAAACCTCACAGGGCTGGACAATCACAGAAGCCGCTGGGGCCGGAACAGACCTTGATCACCGCGTCTCACACCTGCTGTCTGAGGCCCCGGCCTTCGGCCCGGAACTGACGCTCCTGCGGGAAGCCGCATTGGCCCTGCCTGCGGTCCTGTGCGGCGACAAACAGGGGGTGGAGGTGCTGTTCAACAATCCGGCCGTTTCCGTTGAAGCCCTCTATGGAGAAGCGCCTCTGGCTGCTGCCTTCAACCGGCTGACCGGAACCCTGCTGGCCAACAGTCTGGATGGTTCACCTCTGAAGGTTCTGGAAATCGGGGCCGGGTCCGGGGCCACCACCGCCGGACTGCTGCCCCATCTGCCCAAAGGTAGCAGCTATCATTTCACTGACATATCTCAGGCCTTCCTGGATCAGGCTGCAGAGCGCTTCGGCAAGGCTGCTGATTTGACGTTCAGCACCGGGGTGTTTGACGTGACCCGGCCCGCCGCTGCTCAGGTGGGCCAACAGGGCCAGCAGGATCTGGTGGTGGCAGCCAATGTGCTGCATGCCACACCGGATTTGAAAGCCGTCCTGCAGGAAGCCATCACCCTTCTGAAACCCGGTGGTCACCTGTTGCTGCTTGAAGTCACGGAACAGCGCCGACGGTTTGATCTGGTTTTTGGCCTGACGCCGGGGTGGTGGGCCTTTGAGGATCAGGATCTGCGGCCCGACCACGTCTTGCTGAGCCCCGCTGCCTGGCGGCGTCTGCTGGAAGACCTGGGGCTGGAGGTGAAAGCCCTGCTGCCTGACAATCCCGAGGGTGGTCTGCCCGACCAGTCTGTCATTCTGGCGGCCAAGCCCCGGACTGCCATGACAGGGGGCGTAGAGGCCCAGCTAGCAGTCGGAGAACAGGAACCGGCGAGCGGGACCTGGCTGGCTCTGGGACCCGGTGCAGCCTCTCTGGTGGCAGCCGATCAGACTGGCAGCTTGCGCCTTCATTCCGAGACAGATGACCTGCGCCTTGTACTTGAACGGTCAGAGGCAGATCTGAAAGGGCTGCTTTATGCTGGGTGCTTAAACGATGACAAAGAAAACAATAACAATAATTTACCGGGTGATTTTGACTCGATAATTGAGTCAATGAAGGCACTGTCTCACTCGACCAGTGATCTGCCGCTGTGGGTGATCACAGCGGGCAGTGCCCCTGATGCTGAAGGCGGCCTTGATCCTGCCGGTGCGGCATACTGGGGCCTGGGGCGAACCTTTGCCAGGGAGGTGCCGGGCAACTGGGGGGGGCTGATCGATCTGGATCCGGATCAACCGGTGTCAGATCAGCTGCCAGCTGTTCTGGCTGCCTTACGTTCAGACGAGGACCAGGTTTTGCTGCGCGGAGAGAGCCGTCAGGCTGCGCGCTTGCAGGCCTGGCGCCCTGCGCCACTTCAGGACAGCGATAGGCTGGATCTGTCAGCTGCGGGCACCTGGATCATTACCGGTGGTCTGGGCGGTTTGGGACCGGCCCTGGCCGAGCGACTGGCCGCCCGCGGTTTGAAAGACATGATCCTGATTTCCCGCCGGGGCGACCTGAGCGGGGAGGATCGCCGGAAGATTGAAGCGCTCGGTGGTCAGCCGGAGGTTTGTCACGGTGATGTCAGTGACGAGGCCTTTCTGACCGGGCTGCTGGCTCGGCTGGCAGCACAAGGACGTCAGGTCACCGGGGTTCTGCATGGCGCGGGCCAGCTGGATGACGGCCTGATCCAGAATCTGACGCTGGCGCGGTTCCAGCCCGTCTGGGACAGCAAAGCCAGAGCCGCCCAACTGCTGGATCGGCTGACCCGGGACTTGCCGCTGACGCACTTTGTGATTTTCTCTTCTGCGGTATCCCTGTTGGCTCCCGCCGGACAGGCCACCCATGCGGCGGCCAACACGGCCCTGTCAGCCCTGTCGGCCAGGCGACGGGCCGCCGGATTGCCTGCCCAGGTTATTCACTGGGGGGCCTGGTCAGACATTGGAGCCGCCGCCGACAAGGTGGAAGCCAGAGCCGGGCAGGAGGGCTTTGCGCCCATCACTCCGGACGCGGGGCTGAGCGCCTTTGAAGAGCTGTTGGTCAGCGGGGAAAACAGCATCACGGTGCTGCCAGCCAGATGGGGCAGCTACCTGACCCGCCATCCGGAAGACCGTGATCGGTCTTTGTTCCGGGATCTGGCCCTGGCGGTGACGGCAATGCAGCCGGCAGAAGCTCTTCTGTCTGATGAACTGCTGTCTGAAGAGGTCGCTGTTCTGTCCGGTCCAAGCCTGCGTGAGGAACTGGCCGGACTGCCGGAAAATCGCCACGAAGCCACCGTTCGGGCTGCTGTCCGGCGCGTGACGGCTGCTGTTCTGGGTCAAAGCGATCCGCAGGAGGTGCCCTTGCGTGAGCCTCTGGGCAATCTGGGGCTGGATTCCCTGATGGCGGTCCAGCTGCGCAATGCCCTGGGAGATCTGGTTGAGGAAAAACTACCCGCCCAGCTGCTGTTTGACTACCCGACGGTGACCCAGCTGGCGGAACATCTGTTGCGCGCTGTGCTGGTTCTTGACGAGGTGAAGAAATCTTCAGAAGCTCTTGAAGATAAAGAAGAAGATCTGGAAGATCTCTCTGCGGTCAGTGATCTGGATCTGGCGGATCTGGAGTCTCTGTCCGATGCAGAGGCTGCTGCTCTGCTGGCAGAGATGACCGGGCAGGAGGCCGCGCCGGGCGACAGCGGTCCCTCTGAAACGGCTGGAGCGACAAAGGAAGTGGATCCTGTGGGAGGGGACGCATGAGTGCTGATCTGAAACGGTTGCTGTCTCTCTCTCAGGACAAGCTGGCGCTCTATGCTCTGGGTCTGGCCAAGAAACTGCAAAAGCTGGAAGCGCAGAAGCCCGAATCCCTGTCCAGAAGCCCCATCGCCGTGGTGGGAGCGGCCTGCCGTTTTCCCGGTGGTGTCTCCTCTCTGGAAGCCTTTGAAGAACTGCTTTTTTCCGGACGTGACCCCTTGGGTCCGGTGCCGGAAGACCGCTGGGACTCTGCCCGCTACTATCGGCCCGGATCGGCACAGCCAGGTAAGATTCTGGTCAACGAAGGCGGCTTTCTGGATGATATCGACCGGTTCGATGCGGGCTTCTTCGGCATTTCGCCCCGGGAAGCCGCTTCCATGGACCCGCAGCAGCGCGTGACCCTGGAAGTCGCCTGGCAGGCACTGGAGTCAGCCGGCATCGCGCCGGATTCCCTCAATGAAAGCGCCAGCGGTGTTTACATGGGCGTGGCCGCACAGGACTACTCCCGACTCGTCAATGATCCTTCGGAAATGGACAAGCACTTCGGCTCGGGCAACGGCAACTCGGTAATCTCCGGGCGGCTCTCTTACCAACTGGGGTTAAGGGGACCGGCCGTTTCCATCGATACGGCCTGCTCCTCCTCCCTGGTGGCAGTGCATCTGGCCATGCTCTCTCTCAGGGCTGAAGAAACGGACCTGGCCCTGGCAGGCGGGGTCAATGCCATCCTGTCTCCTGACGGGCACATTGCGCTCTCTCAGACCGGCATGCTGGCCCCTGACGGACGCTGCAAAGCGTTTGACAGCCGGGCCGATGGTTTTGTGCGCTCGGAAGGCTGCGGCATTGTGGTGCTCAAGCGTCTGGCCGATGCCCAGCGAGACGGGGATCCCATCCTGGGCGTTCTGCGCGGATCCGCCATCAATCAGGATGGTCGGTCTTCCAGCCTGACGGCCCCCAACGGTCCCTCCCAGGAAGCAGTGATCGAGGCCGCGCTGAAAAACGCAGATCTGCCGCCTCAGGCCATCTCCGTACTGGAAACCCACGGCACGGGAACGGAGCTGGGGGATCCCATCGAAGCCAATGCGGCAGCCCGCATCTATGGCCGTGGCCGGGCCGTAGACTGCCCCTTGGTCCTGGGGGCTTTGAAAAGCCAGGTTGGCCATATGGAAACGGCTGCCGGGGTCGGCGGTTTGATTAAGCTGCTGATCCAGCTGAAGCGGGAAGAAATCCCCGGCTTGTTGCAGCTGGAACACCCCAGTCCCCACATTGCCTGGCAAAACCTGCCCCTGCATCTGCCCCGTGGGAAGGAAGCCTGGCGCTCTGACGGTGAGGATCCGCGCCGTGCCGGTCTGTCTTCCTTCGGATACAGCGGCACAAACGCCCACCTGATTGTGGAAGAAGCCCCAAAGACAGCGGCTCTGACGGATGCTGGTCAGCAGGCCGGAGACTGGGATCTGCTGCTGTTGTCAGCCCGCAGCAAGAGTGCGTTGACCGCCTTGGCTTCAGCCTATCACGACGCCCTGTCCGATCTGGAGCAGGCAACCGGCAGCCAGTCCTGGAGAGACCTCTGCCACAGCAGCCGTCAGGGCCGGGCTGCCCTTTCTTACCGTCTGGCCATTCTGGCCCGCTCACCCGCTGAGGCGCGGCAGAAGCTGCAGGCTGTTAAGGACGGGCAGGATGAGCCCAGGCTCCTTGCCAATCTGGATGGCGGCGAGGTGGCCTTTGTCTTCACCGGCCAGGGCAGCCAATCGCCGGGAATGGCTGCCTGGTTCCTGGAAACCTGGCCGCTGTTCCGGGATACAGTGGCAACTTGTGACGCCCTGGTGGCGGGGCGTGACGGCTGGACCTTTGCAGAGCAGCCCCTGTTGGCTTTGTTGAGCACAGACACACCGCCCGCAGAGTGGCCGGACTGTCGCCAGACGGCTTACGCGCAACCGCTGCTCTTTGCATTCGAGGTGGCTCTTGGGCGGCTCTGGCTGTCCTTTGGTCTGACCCCCATGGCGTTGCTGGGACATTCCCTGGGCGAAATCGCTGCCGCAACTCTGTCGGGCGTTTTTACCATGGAAGAAGGGTTCTTGCTGGCCTTGGAACGGGGCCGCCTGATGCAGGCTCAACCGACAGGGGCCATGGTGTCTTTGGCCTGCGGGGAAGGTCAGGCGCAAGAGCTGCTGGCTGCCAGTCCGGGCAAAGATGCCGGTCTGGCCGCACTCAACGGTCCGGCGCGCACGGTGGTGTCTGGCCCTGCAGAGGACATGGCCCGCCTGCAGGAGGCGGCTCAAAAAGCCGGGATCAAAGCCCAAAGCCTGGAGGTCTCTCACGCGTTTCATTCCACCATGATGACCGCGGCCCGGGCACCATTGGAAAAGACCGTGGCCGGGATGAATCCTGGAAAAGCCAGCTTGCCCCTCTTGTCCAACCTGAGCGGCGATTGGGTCGACGAAGGCAGGTTGAGCCAGCCTGCCTACTGGGGTGAACATCTGATGTCACCCGTGCGTTTTCAGGCAGCGGCGCACAAGCTGTTGGCCGAAAATCCAGCCGCCATTGTAGAGGTCGGACCCCGGCCCCAGCTTCTTTCCCTCCTGTCGGAGATTGCTGCAGAGCAGGGCAAACCGGCGCCGACCTCTGTTGTGTCGCAGCGGGCCGAGCAAGACCCGGAGAAGACCTTTCTCGACGCCCTGGCTCAGTTATTCCTGGCAGGGGTCAAGCTTGACTGGTCTCCTCTGAAGGCCCGGAAAGGCGCAGGCTTTGCGCCGCTGCCCTTTACTCCCTTTGAACGCCGCCGACATTGGCTGGACCTGGCAGGTCAGGGAGCCGTCGCATCTGACAGTCACCCCCTGCTGGGCAGAGAGATTTCAACACCACTGGCGGCCCGCCTTTTCGAAAACCAGCTGACCGGCGGTCGACCGGACTGGCTGCAGGACCACCGTGTTGAAGGTCAGGCGCTGTTCCCGGCCACGGGTTACGTGGAGTTGGCTCTGGCGGCAGCGCAAGCCATCTGGGGCGACGGCCCGGTTCAGCTGGATGAGCTGTTGCTGACCCGGGGGCTGGAATTCGGGCAGCTGGAAGATGGTGAGGGTGCGACGAAGATCACCTTGCAAACGCTGGCGCTGCCGGAAGGAGACAGCTACCGCCTGCAGTTCTTCTCCCGCCAGGGCGAAAACTATCTGGAGCATGCCAGCGTCCGTCTGAGCAAAGGCAGCGACGGTCATCGGAACCTGACCGCGCCTGAGGTCTCGAAGGCTTCTGGCAAGCTGGATCTGGCAGCCCTGCGGGCGGCCCAGGCCCGCCACGGTCTGAGTCTGACCGGAGCTTTTGCCGGGCTGGAGTGGGTGGCGCGGCAGGACAGCCAGCTGATCGGGCAGGTGCGACTGCCGGAGACCGTCTCTCCGGACGGCTATCTCTGCCACCCGGCCTTGCTGGACGCGGCTTTGCAGGTGTTGGGTGCGGCCTGCCTGGAGAGCGAGACGCAGGAGGTTTTTGTCCCCGCCGTCATCGGCAGAATTCGGGTAATCAGGCCGCTCACCGGTTCCCTTCAAGTCCTGGCCAACTGGTCGCAGGAAGACAGCTCTGAAGCGAGAGCAGCGCTGCAGCTTTTCGATGAAGAGGGCAGTCTGCTGGCTGAGATCACGGATCTGAGGCTACGACCCCTGCAATCGGGATCGACGCCGGGCGGTCTTCAGGCAGGGCTGGAGAGCGCTGGACCGGCCGACTGGCTGCATCATCTGGTGTGGCGCGACGGTGGCTCCTGGGATCGTTCTGCCGATCTGCCTGACTGGCAGGCGACCGTCGCGGCGACACAGGAACTGGGCCAGGATCTGACCCGGGATGAAAGCCTCACCGCCTACGGATCTTTCCTGAGCGCTTTGGAGGATCTGGCTCCGGATCTGATCGTGGCTGCTTTCCTGGAGGCAGGACTGAGCTGGAAAGAGGGAGATGGCCTGGCGGAAGATGATCTGCGACACCTGGCAGGCGTGGCTGACACCCGTCGGGATTTGTTCCATCGTCTTCTGCAGATCCTTAAGGAAGCGGGATGGCTGGAGGCAGGCGAGGGGGACGGGCTGACGGCGCTGAAGGATCTGCGTCCGTTGCAGGCAGACGGACTGGAGAAGCTCAAGGCTGCCTATCCTGATCAGGCCAATGAGCTGGCCATGATCGGGCGCTGTGCCGCGGGTCTGGCTCAGGTGGTCAAAGGTGGCGATCCGCTGGCCTACCTCTTCCCGGAAGGTCAGCTGGACGCGGCGGAAGATCTCTATGCACTGTCGCCCCTGGGCAAAGCCCTGGGACAGTTGGCAGCCCGGGCTCTGGAGCGCCTGTTGCAGGCGCGCCCCGGTCGCCGGGCTTTGCGCATTTTTGAGATTGGGGCGGGTACCGGCTCCATGACCTCAGCTTTGCTGTCTGTGGCACCGGAAGACAGCGTGGAGTACTGGGTCAGCGACATTTCTCCGCGCTTTCTGGAGCATTTGCAGGAGAAATGGGCCGATCGCAAAGGGCTGGTCTTCAAGCCCTACAATGCAGAGCTAAGCCCGAAGGCGCAGGATCTGCCGGAAGGCCGCTTTGATCTGGTGGTGGCCTCCAATGTTCTGCACGCCACCCAGGATCTTGCCGAGAGCCTGACTTTGGCCCGGCGTCTGCTTCTGCCCCAGGGTCAGCTGATGCTGCTGGAAGCCACGCAGGCCAAACGGGGGGCCGATCTGACCTTTGGTCTGACTGACGGCTGGTGGCGCTTTACCGACAGGGACCTGCGACCCGACCATCCCCTGCTGTCCCGGCAGGGCTGGCGTGATCTGCTGCCCCGTTGCGGCTTTGCCGAAACGGCGATTCTGCCGCAGGAAAACGATTCCCTGCTGGATGGTCACGCTCTGATCCTTGCCCAGGCCAGTCAGGTGCCGGAATCCCGCCATGTTCTGCTCGTGGGCGGCGGGTCGGCCCAGGCTCCCCTCACCACTGCGCTGCAAGCGCTGGGGGCGCAGGTGTCCTGTCTGGCGGCGGGAGAGGATCTGACCGCCCGGGAAGGTGACCTGCTGGTGGATCTGCGACCCCTTGAGGGGCAGGAGGACCCGGCCCGGGCTGCACTGACCTCTTGTGCTGAAACGGCTGATCTGCTGCGCAGCGTTGCCGGATGGACGCGGGCCCCCAGTCTGCGTCTTGTCACCCGGAATGTGCGGGAAGGGGACGATCAGGCCGGTCTGGCCGGGGCTGCGCTGTCGGGTCTCGTCAGGGTGTTGCGTCGGGAGCAGCCGGAACTGACAGCCCGACTGATCGACGTTCGGCTGGATGATCCATTGGTTTGGCAGGCTCTGGCTCACGAACTGCTTGCCGAGGCTGCAGAGGGGGAAGTGGCTTTGCGCGGGCCGCGCCGCGTCATCCCGCAGGTGGCTGAAGATGCCGCCGCATCCTGCCTTGCTGCCCCTTACCGCATCGCCATTGAAGAGCGGGGCAGCCTGGACGGTCTGGTGTTCCAGCCCCAGGAAAGAAAGGCTCCAGGTGCCGGCGAAGTCGAAATCCGTGTCGCGGCTGTCGGGCTGAACTTCCGCGACCTGCTGAATGTCATGGGGTTGTATCCCGGTGAACTGGGCGATCCGGGTGAAGAGATCAGCGGCGAAATCGTCGCCCTGGGGGAAGGCGTAACCGGTCTGGAAGTCGGGCAGAAGGTTCTGGCCCCTGTCCAGGGGTCCATGGCCTGCTATACTCTGGCAGCGGCCGACAGCCTTCGGCCCGTGCCAGCGGGGTTGGATCTGCTGGCCGCCTCGGCTCAGCCCATTGCCTATCTGACCGCAGTGGTGGCGTTGTCTCATCTGGGGAAAATGAAAAAGGGCGAACGGGTACTGATCCATGCCGCAGCAGGCGGCGTGGGCCTGGCAGCTGTTCACCTGGCTCAGCGGGCCGGACTGGAAGTCTTCGCCACCGCCCATCCTGACAAATGGCCGTTACTGCAAAGCCTGGGCATTACGGGCCTGGCGTCCAGCCGGGTGTCTGGTCTGGTTCCTGCCGTGCAGGACTGGAGCAGGGGGCAGGGCGTTGACCTGGTGCTCAATTGTCTGCAGGAGCCCTTCATTTCCGAAAGTTTTGAGGTCCTGAAAGAAGGCGGGCGCTTCCTCGAGATTGGCCGCCGGGGAATCCGCAGCCGCCAGCAGGTGGCAGAGCAGCGGCCGGATGTCAGCTATCATCCCATTGTGGTGGCCGAAGAGATCGCCAAAACCCCTGATGCCATTCAGGCTCTCTACGATGAAGCGCTTACCGCGCTGGGTGACGGCAGCTTGCCGGCCCTGCCAGTTACCACCTTCCCGGCCAGCCGGGTGAAAGATGCCCTGCAGCTGTTGCAAAGGGGCGGGCATCAGGGGCGTCTGGTGCTGGACTTTCACCAAAGCCAGGGATTGGAGCCGCGCGCTGACGGCAGTTACCTCATCACCGGCGGTCGCCGGGGTCTGGGACCGTTGGTCGCCCGTTGGCTGGCAGAACAGGGCGCTGGTCGTCTGGTTTTGCTGGGACGACGTGAGGCCGATGAGGCCGGTCAGGACCTGATAGCGGCTGCTCGGGCTGCCGGAGCTGATGTGTTGGAAGTCTCTCTGGACGTGAGCGACAAGGCTGCTTTGGCGCAGCTGATTGCAGATCAGGATGACCCGGCACGTCCCTGGCGTGGGTTTGTGCACTGTGCGGGCGTGCTGGATGACGGGCCCCTGGTTGCGTTGGATGAAGCCCGGTTCCAGACGGTTTTTGCGCCGAAAGTGGATGCGGCCTGGCAGCTGCATGAGCTGTCCAAAGACCTGCCCCTGGATTTCTTTCTGCTCTTTTCCGCCGGTGCCGCGCTGTTCGGGTCGCCCGGTCAGGCCAACCATGCCGCCGCCAACGCCTTCCTGGACACCCTGGCCAGCCACCGCCACAGCCTGGGCCTGCCGGCTCTGTCCATCAACTGGGGTCCCTGGGCTGAACTGGGGGCTGTGGCTGACGACAGCCTGCGTCAGCGCATGGCTCAACAGGGGATGGGGGAAATTGCCCCGGACCTGGGGTTGGCCTCCCTGGATCTGGCTGTGCGGGACGGGGCGGCACAATTGGCCGTTCTGCCCTTTGACTGGCCGACTTTCCTGAGCAAGTTTGGGTCAGGCAGCACGCCGGACCTCATAGCCTCCCTGGCGGAAGCCAAACGACAGAACAGCGGGGCTGCTAACCTGGCCCTGCAACTGGACAAAGGCTCTCAAGCGGCTGCCCCTGCGGACACGCAGGACAGGGGCACGGGCCCTGATCTGCCCGCCTCCCCCGAGGCGCTGGCTCAGGCCATCCGCCGACTGGCGGGTCAGGTTCTGGGGCTGGATGAGGCCATTGACGACAAACGGCCACTAAGTGATCTGGGCCTGGACTCTCTCATGTCTGTGGAGTTGCGCAACCGACTGGCCCAGCGTCTGGGGCTGACCCTGCCAGCCACCTTGCTGTTTGATCATCCCACCGTGGCGGCGCTGACAGAGGATCTGGGTCAACGCCTGTGGGGGAACAGTACCCCACCTGCTGAGGCCACAGAGGTCGCAACCCCTGTGCTGGCGGACAGTTCAGGAGGCGAAGGCAAAAGCCGGGATGTGGCCATCATCGGTCTGGGCTGCCGTCTGCCGGGCGGTGCCGTGGACCGGGAGACGTTCTGGGCTTTGCTGGCTGAAGGCCGGGACGCCGTGACCCAGGTTCCAGCTGACCGCTGGGACATCGATGCCTATTACGATCCCGATCCGGACAAACCTGGCAAGACCTATGCCCGCCATGGCGGTTTCCTGGACCAGGTGGACCGCTTTGATGCGGCGTTCTTCAATATCTCGCCGCGCGAAGCCAACTCCCTCGACCCGCAGCAGCGTCTGGTGCTGGAGTGCGCCTGGGAAGCTCTGGAAGATGCGGGTCAGCCTGCAGACAAGCTGGACGGGGAAGACGTCGGCGTGTTCCTGGGCATCTGTGGCAGTGACTACCTGCAGTTACAGATGGCCTCCGGCGGGGCCCTGGGCAGTGATCCCTATCTGGCCACCGGCAATGCCTCCTCTGTTGCTGCCGGGCGTGTGGCCTATGCGCTGGGGTTCCAGGGACCGGCTGTGGCCGTGGATACGGCCTGCAGTTCATCTTTGGTGGCCGTCCATCTGGCCCGGCGGTCGCTGCTGGATGACGAATGCCGGGTGGCCCTGGTGGGCGGCGTCAATGTGATGCTGGAGCCCGGTGTGGCAGTTAACTTTGCCAAATCGCGCATGCTGGCGGCTGACGGTCACTGTAAATCCTTCGACGCATCGGCAGACGGCTTTGTGCGTGGTGAGGGCTGCGTCATGCTGGCCATGAAGCGCCTGGACGAGGCAGAGCGGGATGGCGACCCCATTCTGGCCGTGCTGGCAGGCTCTGCCATGAATCAGGATGGCCGGTCTGCCGGTCTGACCGCACCCAATGGTCCCTCGCAGGAGCGGGTGATCCGCCGGGCCCTGAAAGATGCCAGGCTGTCCCCTGCGGTGGTGGACTATGTGGAAGCCCATGGCAGTGGCACGTCTCTTGGTGATCCCATTGAAGCTCAGGCTCTGGGGGCTGTGATGGGGGAAGGCCGGACAGCCGGGCAGCCCCTCAAAATCGGGTCAGTGAAAACCAACCTTGGGCACCTGGAAGGGGCAGCCGGGGTGGCCGGACTGGCTAAAACCGTGCTGGCGCTTGGCCAGAAAAAGCTGCCAGCCTCTCTGCATTTCGATACCCCCAGCCCGCATATCGACTGGCAGAACCTGCCCATAGAGGTCGTGTCGGAGCTGGAAGACTGGCCGGCAGAGAAGGGGCAGAGGGTTGCCGGGGTCAGTTCCTTTGGCTTCAGCGGCACCAACGTGCACCTCTTGCTGAGGGATGCTGATCAGGCTGGCTCCGATCCAGCCGATCCGTCAGATGCTGCAGCACCCCAGGCTCTGGACTGTCAGCTTCTGGTAATCTCTGCCCATGATCCCCAGGCCTTACGGGCTCTGGCGGAGCGTTACCTGCAGCACTGCCAGACTTTGTCCGGGCAGACTGACGCCGACAGTGCGTTCAGGAGGCTGGTTGCCGCCAGCCAGCATCGGCGGGCGCATTTGCCCTGTCGTCTGGCCCTGGCTGTGGCAGACGCCCCTGCCGCCGTCGAGGCGCTGACTGTCTGGCTGGCTGAGCAGGATCATCCGGCTGTCGCAGAAGGTCGGGTACCTGAAGGGGCATCGCCCAAACTTGCCTTTGTCTATCCCGGTCAGGGTGGACAGTGGCTGGGCATGGGGCGTCAGCTCTTTGAGCAGTCTGCGGCGTTCCGTGACGCCTTCCGGACCGCCAGCACAGCCTGTGAATCACAGGGAACTGCAGAACTGGAAGCGCTCCTGCTGACGGGTGAAGAGGCAGACCTGGCTCCCATTGATCGTATCCAGCCGTTGCTCTTTTGCCTGCAGATTGCCGTCACGCGGACCTGGCAGGCGCTGGGCCTTTGTCCTGCTGTTGTGGTCGGACACTCCATGGGGGAAACGGCGGCGGCCGTGATTTCCGGTGCGCTGGATCTGGACAGTGCGGCCCGGGTGATCTGCCTGCGCAGCCGCTTGATGAAGAAGCTGTCGGGCCAGGGGGCCATGCTGGTAACGGCTCTGTCCTTTGAAGAGGCTCAGGCGCTGGTTGCCGGAGGCGACGGGTCGGTGGCCGTAGCGGTTTCCAACAGTCGCCGCTCCACGGTTTTGTCGGGGGCAGCTGACAGCATTGACCGGATCGCCAAAGATCTGGAGGCAAAGCAGATCTTCAACCGCCTGGTTAAGGTGGATGTCGCCTCTCATGGTCCGCAGGTGGACTCCTTAAAAGATGAACTGATTGAGTCGCTTAGCGGCCTTGCTTCACAGGAAGCTACCCTTCTGATGGACTCCACTGTTGTCTCCAGACCGGTTGCTGAAGGGGAACTGACAGAGGCTGAGTACTGGTGGTCGAACCTGCGTCAGCCTGTGCGGTTCGCCCAGGCCCAGGCACGCCTGCTGGAGCAGGGTGTTACCCAGGTGGTGGAGGTGGGGCCCCATCCGGTTTTGACGGCTGCGGTGGAGGAGGAGAGCCTTGCCCTGGGCCAGCCGGTGAGCGCCCTTGGCAGTCTGGAACGGGATGGCGATGACGCCCGGGCTTTGCTGACCACGCTTGGACGCCTTTACGTGGAGGGCGTGATGCCGGACTGGTCGGCTCTGACGTCACCGCCGCAAGGGGCCGTGTCCCTGCCACTGTATCCCTGGCAGCGGCAGCGGCACTGGTTTGCCGCCGCAGCCCCGGCATTACGCCCCGGACTGGTTGAAACGACGGCTCCCTGGGCGGACAAAGTCTATGAAGTGGTCTGGCGGGCCTTGCCGCTTCCCGGAGCTACAGAGGCGGCAGATGCACGCTGGCTCATTCTGGATCTGTCCGAAACCGGGCAGGGGGAACAGCTGGCAGCCAAGCTGGCAGACGCAGGTCAAACAGCTGAGCACCTGCTTTTAGGCCGACCAGACCTGACAGCAGACTTGCCGGATGTGTCCGGGCGCTCTGTGGTTGTGCTGGGTGCGGCTACCGCCGCCGATAGGCCGCAGATCACAGCGGTACTGGATCTGCTGCGGCGGCTGTATCTCAGCCAGGCTGATACCATCTGGACGGTGACCCAAGGGGCCCAGCAGGTGTCCTCCGGTGATCGGGATCTGGACCCTCAGGCGGCAGCTCTTTGGGGTTTTGTTCGAGTTTCCATGTTGGAAAAATCTAACATTAACGGTGGCTTGATAGATGTTTCTAATGTTGAACGTGAAATTGACGGATCGCTGATCCCCTGTCTGTTGGCTGGCCAGAATGAAGATCAGTTAGCCCTGCGGGACGGGCGGCTCTATGGCGCCCGCCTGACAACCACCACGGCGCTCTTGCCCGCCAAGCCCAATTTCGATCCCCAGGCGGTTTATCTTTTGACCGGAGGCTTTGGGGGCATAGGGGTTCAGCTGGCTGAGTGGCTGGCGGATCAGGGAGTCCGGCACCTGCGCCTTGTCAGCCGTCGGGGCCGGGCGGAAGGCGAGCTGGCTGAACGGCTGCGCCAGCTGGAAGGCCGTGGTGTGGAAATAGAGGCGCTGGCTGTTGATCTGGCTAACGCTGCAGATCTCACTGCCGTTCTTCGCTCCGATGAAGCACGACCGTTAAAGGGGATTTTCCACCTGGCGGGCATCACCGAGCCCTGCAAACTTGAAGAGCTGGATCAGGCATCTCTGGCGCGGGTCTGGGCGCCGAAACTGACCGCTGCGCATAATCTGATGGCTGGGGCTGAAGGTTTGCCGCTGGAGCATTTTGTTGCCTTTTCCACCGGTGCAGCCATTTGGGGTTCGGAGGGGCAGGCGGCTTATGGGGCCGCATCGGCCGCACTGGATTGCCTGATGGCGCAGGGACGCGCCAAAGGGTTGCCCTGCCTCTCGCTCAACTGGGGTTGGTGGCAGGACAGCGGTATGGTTTCTGCGGAGGCGGCAGACTACTTCAGCCAGATGGGGTTCCACCCCGTGCCCGGCGAAGAAGCGCTGGGGGCCATGGCTGCGGTCATGGCACAGCCCCCCGGCTTTGGCAGCCGGGCTGTTGCCAATTTCGACTGGTCCCTTTTCAAAGCCGTTCAGGAAGCCAAGCGACCTCGGCCTTTGCTGGAGGAAATGGGAAGCGGCATGCCCGCTGTTGCCTCGGGCCAGGAAGGCGGCCGACTTCTGGCTTTGCTGACGCCCCTGTCTGAAGCCGAGCGGGAAAGCACGCTGCTGCAGGAACTGCGGACGACCCTGGCTGAGGTGCTGGGCTTTGATAATCCGGAGCTGCTGGAAGACGAAACAGGGTTCTTCCAGCTGGGCATGGATTCCATCATGGCAGTGAAGCTGAGGGGCCTGCTGGAGCGGGATATGAAGGAAGCCTTCCCACCCAGTCTGGCCTTTGAATATCCAAACCTGCTGGCGTTACGGGATCATCTGCTGTCTCTGTTGCCCAGCGCCGGGACCCAGGCTGATGAGGCTGTTGCTGAGACCTCTGGTGAGGACTCCGCCAGCGATACCTCCGCCAATGATACCTCCCTGACAGGTTCTGCTGCTGATGGGGCCGCAGCGGCTGACCCCCTGGATGACCTCCTCAGCCAGATTGGCGATCTTGAAGAAGATGAGATCGACCGCCTGCTGGCTGACGGTCCGGCGCAGGAGTAGGCAGGTCATGACTGACGCAACCAAGGTCTCGGCTGAACAGCGGGCTTTCCTGGAGAAAATCAAAGGCCTCAGTCATAAGCAAAGCCTGTTGCTGTGCTGGGAACTTCAAAAGCGGCTCGACCAGCAGCAGAAAGAGGCGGCATCGGCGGCAGAAAAAGCGGTGGCGGAACAACCGCTGGCCATCATTGGGATGGGCTGCCGTTTTCCCGGTGGCAGTGACAGTCTGCAGGCCTTCTGGCAAAGCCTACTGACGGGTCGTGAGTCGGTTCGGGAGGTGCCAAAGGACCGATGGGATCTGGATCTCTGGTATGACCCGGACCCGGCCACGCCGGAGCGTATCGCCTGCCGTCGCGGGGGTTTTCTGGATCAGGTGGATGGGTTCGATGCTGACTTTTTTGGTCTGTCGGCGCGCGAAGCGCTGTCCATGGACCCGCAGCAGCGGCTGCTTCTGGAAGTGGCCTGGTCGGCGCTGGAAAACGCCGGCATTCCGCCCGGTTCGCTCAAAGGCAAGAAGGTTGGTGTCTTTGTCGGCATTTCCACCAACGACTATGCCGATCTGCTGCAACGGGACAGCGGGGCGGATCTGGACAGCTACTTCTTGTCGGGCAACGCACTGAATTTTGCGGCCGGGCGCATCGCTTACACCCTGGGACTGGAAGGGCCATCGCTGGCGGTGGATACAGCTTGTTCATCCTCCCTGGTGGCCCTTCACCTGGCAGAACAGGCCCTCAAGCTGGGGGATTGCGATCTGGCCCTGGTGGGCGGCGTGAACCTGCTGCTGTCGCCGTTCAGCACGCTGGTGGCCAGCCGGGCTCGGATGCTGTCCCCCACCGGATACTGCCGGGCCTTTGATGTCGGGGCCGACGGCATGGTGCGGGGCGAAGGCTGCGGCGTTGTGGTTCTGAAGCCTCTGGCCACAGCACAGAATGATGGCAATCGGATCTGGTCGGTGCTGCAGGGGTCCGCTGTCAATCAGGATGGGGCCTCTTCCGGCATAACGGTGCCCAACCGCCGGGCCCAGGAAGCGGTGGTCAGGCAAGCCCAGGCCCGCGCGGGTGTGAAGCCCGCTGATGTGGGCTTTGTGGAAGCCCACGGCACGGGCACACCCCTGGGTGACCCCATCGAAGCCCACGGTCTTGGGTCCGTTTTCCGCGCGTCTGGCGAGCGCTTTTTGCTTGGTTCTGTAAAAACCAATTTGGGGCACCTGGAATCAGCGGCGGGCATGGCCGGTCTGATCAAAACGGTTCTGGCGTTGAACGAAGGCCTGATCCCGCCCCATCTGCATCTGGACCAACCCAATCCTGCCATCCAGTGGGATCAGGTTCCCGCAGACATTCCCCGGGAAAAGACAGTCTTTCCGGAGCGTGCGAAGGGGCGGGTCGCCGGGGTCAGCTCCTTTGGCGGCAGCGGCACCAATGCGCACGTGATCCTGTCTCAGGCCCCGTCAGCTACCGGTGAAGCAACGGTCGAAGAGCCGGTGTCTGCTTCCCCCCTCAGGCTGCTGCCTCTTTCGGCCAAAAGCGCTGGGGCTCTGGCCACGATGACCGCCGGCACCGGACGGATCTGCGCGACTGAACAGGCGGTTATGGATCCGCAAGCTCTGGCCCGGACGGCGGCTTTCGGGCGGGATCATTTCGCATTCCGGCAACTGGCCATCGGCAAGACTGCGCAGGAGCTGTCCGACGCGTTCAGCCAAGCCCAGCCCTCTGCCAAAGCCTTCAAATCAAAAGCCGGGCCTGTCTTCCTCTTTACCGGCCAGGGCAGCCAGTACCTCGGCATGGCAGGCGGGCTTTACGCCGAAGAACCGGTTTTCCGGCAGACTTTCGATCGCCTGGCCGCCAGGCTGGACCCACAGCTGCCACAGCCGCTGTCTGCTATGCTGTTTGATGCCCAAGGCGATGAGTCCGAGGCACTGCTGAACCGCACGGATGTTACCCAACCGGCGCTCTTTGCCTTGCAGCTGTCGTTGGTGGCTTTGTGGGAGAGTTGGGGGATCAAGCCCTCAGCCGTTGCCGGGCATAGCCTGGGGGCCTTTGCTGCGGCTGTTGTGGCGGGCGTCATGACGGAAGCTGTGGCTGCTGATCTGGTCCTGGCGCGTGGCAGGCTGGTGGAAGAGCTCTGCCCCAAGGGCCGGATGCTGGCGCTGCAAAAGGGCGCGGCTGAGACCGAAAGCTATCTGACCTCACTGCCCGCAGATTTGCAGACGGAGCTTTCCATTTCTGCCCTCAACGGGCCGGAAGAAACGGTGGTGACAGGCAGCAGCCAGGCCGTTGAAGCCCTTCAGACACAGCTGGAAAAGGCTGGAGAGACTGCCAGGCTCCTGACCGGACACTACGGTTTTCATTCTCCCTTGGTGGCCCCGGCGTTGGACGGATTTGAAGCGGCCCTGCAAGGCAAAGAACTTTCAAACCCTGTGCTGCCCTTTGTCTGTACGCTCAGCGGTCACATCGAAAAAGAGGCGGTGGCGCGGAAGGACTACTGGCTGCGCCAATTGCGTGAGCCCGTGAACTTCCTCGGTGCGGTGCAGTCATTGCTGGAGAGTGGTCAGCAGAGATTTTTGGAGATAGGCCCAGGTGGTATCCTGTCCGCCCTGACCCGCCGGACAGCGTCTGAACGGGACGTCCTGGTGGTTCCCTCCCTTCGTAAGGGCCGACCCGACGGGCTGGTGATGCGTCAGGCTTTGGCGGGGCTCTACGGGTCGGGCCTGGATCCGGACTGGCGCGCGTTGATGGGATTTGGCCCTTTCAGTGAGCATCTGCCCGGCTATGCCTTTGATCGTCGTCGCTTCTGGCCAGATACCGATCCTCCCAAACCCAAGGATCACCAGGACACTCTGGCGGAAAGCGGACCTTCCGCGGCCAGTTATCATTTCACCTGGCAGGCGCTGCCGTCGCCGGAGAGTGCTGAGATCCCGCCGGGTCGCTGGTTGGTGCTGGGAGAGGAACCGACGCTGATTGCCGCCTTGACCCAGCAGCTGGTTGCAGCCGGGGCACAGGTGGTCTGTTACCCCAACACCGCTGCGTTGCTGGCCAAGCCGGAGACCCTGGCTCAGCCGTTGACGGCCATTCTCGATCTGCAACCTCTCAGTCAGCCGGGACTGGAAGACGTCAAGGATTGGCAAGCTGCAGCAGAAAGGACATCTCTGCTTCACTTGCCGGAGTTTTTGACGGCCCTGCAGGAGCGGACAGAGGCTACCAATTTCTGGCAAATCACCGCAGGAGGCGCGCCGCGCGGGCGAGAATGCGCCAGTGGAATGGCTCTGCCTGACGCAGAAGGGCCGGATCCGCTGCAGGCCCTCTACTGGCCCTTCCTGCGGGGGGCGGAGCTTGAACAGGAAGAGGATCGCCTGGGCCTTCTGGATCTGCCCAGATCCTGGCGGGAACTGGACGCGGAAGAGCTGGCAACAAAGCTGCTGGCCCTGACCTGCCTGCAAGGGGAGGAGCGTCAGTTGGCTCTGACCTCTGACGGCGGGCTTGCGCTGCGCCTGCAGAGACTGGAACCGGCAGAGGCCGCAGTCCATCAAAACACAGCAGACATCGAATCCGACGGCCTGTATCTGGTTGCGGGCGGCACCGGCGGGCTGGGCCGGGCGCTCAGTCGCTGGCTGGTGGAGCAAGGGGCCCGTCATCTCTTGCTCTTGGGACGCCGCCCGGCGGACCGGTCTCTCGATGGCTGGCTGATGAGTTTGCGCAGTCTGGGGGCCGACGTTGAGTATCTGGCCTGTGATCTGGGAACACAGACCTGTCCGGCTCAGTTGGAAGAAGCTCTGGCCGATCGCCCGCCCTTGCGCGGTATTGTTCATGCTGCAGGCAGCGCCGTCAGTGCCCCGTCCAGCCATCTGAAGCCTGAGCAGTGGCAGATGCTCTTTCAGGCAAAACTGGCGGGTCTGCAGCAGCTTGATGCCCTGTCGCGCCAGCACAGCCCCAGTCTGTTTCTGCTCTGCTCCTCCGCTGCGGCGACCTGGGGATCTCTGGGCCTGTCAGCCTATGGAGCGGTAAACGGCTTCCTGGATGCCTTGGCAGAGCGGCGGCAGGCCGCAGGCTTGCCCGGACTTTCCATCGCCTGGGGTCCTTGGCAGGGCACCGGCATGAACGTCAAAGATGCGGCAGAGGCCTTTGCCGCCGGTGGTGTCGCATCGTTGCCGCCAGACAGCGCGCTGGCCCGGCTGGATGAACTCTGCGTCGCAGGAGAACAGGGCGCTGTTACCGTTGCCTCGGTGGATTGGGCACGCTTTGCCCCGCTCTATGAAGCCCGACGTAGCCGTTCCTTGCTGGCTCTGTTGAAATCCGCTGCCGGAACTGGTGTCACTCGGGAACCAGCTGCGCGCAACACTGAGGCTGCGGGAAACAAGCTGGACCCCTGGCTGGCCTTGTCCCAGGCAGATCAGCAGCGGGAGCTGGAGGCTTTTCTGCTCTCAGCCCTGGCCCAGGTTCAGGGCGAGTTGCAGGACGAGATGTCAAAGGACGACAATCTGGCGCTGGAAATCGCGGATCTGGGGCTGGACAGCCTGATGGTCATGGACCTTCTGGGCTTCTGCCGACAAAGCTACGGTATCGTGCTCTATCCCAAGGATTTCTTTGAGCAATCCAGCCTCTATGGTTTTGCGGCCTTCCTTGCCCAGGAGCTGAGGCGGCTGCATCCCGCTGGATCGGTTGACAAGCAGGTGTCCACAACCGCGCGATCTGTTCCGGTTGTCGCGGATCGCCAGACAGCGCCCGATGCGGTTTTCCTGCTGTCGTCGCCGCGCTCGGGCTCAACCCTGGCACGGGTGATGCTGGCTGGGCACCCCGGGCTGTTCAGCCCGCCGGAATTGCATCTGCTTGGCTATGACAGCCTCAAGCCCTGGCACGCCGCGCTGTCCGGCAACTATCTGGATGAGGGGCTGCTGCGGGCCATAATGGATCGCTTCGGGCTTTCTGCTGATGAGGCGGAGGATAAACTCGCACAGTGGGTTCAGCAGGACCGTGCCGTTGCAGACGTTTATCAGGAACTGGGGCAGGGCGGTCGGTTGCTGGTGGATAAATCGCCCTCTTACCTGACCTCGCTGGACACCCTGCAGCGGGCTGAAGAGCTTTTCAGCCGGCCTTTGTACCTGCATCTGGTGCGTCATCCCCTGTCTGTGATTGAGTCCTTTGTGCGCAACCGCCTGGACCGGTTCATGGAAGGAGCCGACGATCCCCATGCCTTTGCTGAGCAGCATTGGCGGGCGCAGAATCAGAACATGGAGCGCTTCGCTGCCAGCCTGCCCGCAGATCGTTGCCATCGATTGCGATACGAGGATCTGGTGGCAGATCCCAAAGGTGTCATGAGCCGGGTGATGGACTTTCTGGGCCTGCCCTTTGATGACCGCCTGCTGCAGCCCTATGAAGGCCAGCGCATGACGGACGGGCCCAAGACCACCTCTTTGCAGATCGGCGATCCCAACTTCCTGCGCCATCAGGGAATTGAAGCGGATTTGGCCCGCTCGTGGGAGGCTGTTGAGCTGCCCGGTCCTCTGGCTCCGGAAACGGTCACTCTGGCCAGGTCCTATGGCTATGACCTGCCTGAAGCGGCTTTACCTGCAGGGCTTTCGTCAGAAGATGACGGCCTTGAGGATCAGTTAAAGGGCCATCAGGAAACGCTGCAGGCCCATCCAAAGGCAGCGGACCTTCGCGCTTTTCTGAGGGATCAGGGGCTGGGCCAGCAGACCTGGCGGACGCTGCAGCTGGGGGCCCGTTGGACTGGGGCTGCAGAAGGGGCCGGTGCGCCGGACCTGGTCTTGCCGCTGCGGGACAGCAAGGGAAAGCTCAAAGGTTTCCAGTCTTTGGGTAAGACCGATGGACAGCCTCCTCTGGAAGGACCCTTGGATGTGCCCTTGGATGTGCCGCTGGGTCTGGACCGCGCCGCTGAAACCCTGAACAGAGAAGGCTATGGCCTGATCCTGGGGGATCCGCTTCTTTGGATGAAGGCCCAGCAGGCCGGTGTTGCTCAGGCTTTGCTCGGGCCCTTGACCCCCGCAGGCCGACAGGCACTGGAAGGGCAGGGAACTGCCTTCTTTGATCTTTCCGGGGAAGCCGGAAATCTGGACTACATTTCTCCGATGGTCAGCAGCGTGGCTAGCCAGCCTCAGCTCAAGGGACGCTATGAAGAACTCTCCCTTAGCTCTGACGTTCTGGGACAGGATGTGGCCGTTGCGCTGCTGCGGCCAGAGCAACCTCAGGATGACCTGCCTTTGGTGCTTTTCCTGCCCGGCGCTGAAGCCGAACTGTCCCCCCGTCTGGCGGCCCTGCCAGACCAGATGATGGCAGACGGGGATCTGCCGGCCCTGGCCATTGCCTGGTTTCAGGCACCGCGCAGTCTCTATCTGGATCCTCCGGCAGGCGGACCCAGGTGGGAGACCTTCCTCGTTCAGGAACTGCCAGCTTTGCTCCGCCGTCACAGCCAGAAAGAAGTGTCCGACGGGCCTTTTGGACTGCTGGGCCTGTCCATGGGTGGATTGGGAGCCTTGAGGATGGCGTTACGGCATGCTGACAGGGTCAGGGCTGTTTCGGCACTGGCACCTGCATTGGAGGCGGGCCTTACCTTTGCCGACATCGAGGAAACGCATCCTCTCAGCCTGTTGCGTCCGACAGGATATCTGGAAGGCTTCTTCGGGGCGGGCATTGATGACAAAGGGCAGTGGCAGGCCCATCATCCGACAGCCCTGGCCGCGCAGCAGGCAGCTAGGTTGAAAAAGGGCGGACTGGCCATGCAGGTCATCTGCGGAGAACAGGATTCTCTTGCCTGGGACGGCAGCCTTTATCTGCACAAGCTGCTGGAAAGTGAGGCTGTGCCTCATGACTTCCAGCGTCTGCCAAAAGGGCGGCACGATCCCGCCTTTTTCGCTCTGACCGTGCCGGAAGGACTGGCGTTCGTGGCTCAGGCCCTGGTGTCCGATCGGGCTTTGAGCAAATGACCGGGCAAGGGCTGCAAGGCGATGAGTCTGGGTTCTGGCAGCTCCGATCAATCGACCAGGCTGACAGGGATTTATCCGCTAAGGCGTTAACGGTCGGGCTGGCGGGAGATCCGGCAGCACCCCTACTGCTGCTGCTCCCTGCGCTGGGGCGCACTGGCCATGATTTCCGCGACATTGCAGTGGAACTGCAGGCAGAGTTCCGACTGGTCCGGATCGACTGGCGCGGATCCGGTTTCAATGCCGGTCTTGCCCCGGTTGAGACACTGGAGACCTATCTGGAGGATTGCCTCCAGGTGATGGCTAGCCTGAGCCCGGACCAGCCGGTCTGGCTGCTGGGGGCAACGTTTGGCAACCGGGTGGCCCGATTGCTGGCGGCACGGAAGCCGGACCGCTGCGCGGCTCTGATCCTGCTGGCCGCAGGCGGCGCGGTGCCTCCATCGTCAGAAGCCACGGCCAAAGCCCGAGAATTCATGGCCGGATTGCTGAGTGCGCCCCAGAGTATCCCCCCTGAACTGGCCGCCCTTTACTTTGGGCGGGAAGATCACTTTTCGACGCAAGAGAAAGCCGAGGGGGCGCTGGCCGAATTTCTGAAGGGCTGGTGGCCGGGTTGCCTTGCCGCCCAGCGATCGGCGGCCCGCGCCTTTGTTCAACTGGAACAGGACACCAGAACCGGTTTGCCGCCGACCTTGATTCTTCAGGGACAGGCAGACCAGCTGGCCCCACCGGAAAATGGCAGAAAGCTTGCTGCTGAACTGGGGGCAGGTGCCCGGTTGGTGGAGATAGCACAGGCAGGCCATCTGCTGGCGCTGGAGTGTCCGGCTCAGGTCAGCAGAGAAATACTGCGGTTTAAACCGCAGGTGTTGCCTCTCTAGAGCATGATCGACTTAGTTAAAAGCGCTGTGCGCTTGAAACTAAGTCGTGAATCATCCTCTAACAGGTTGAAGAGAGGCAAATTCACGCTTCAAGTGTTATTACGTAGTGATTCCACTTAAACCGATTTGACTCTAAAGTTGATTAGCTGAAGCAGGCGGGGAGGATCAATCGCCCGGCATGTTGGAGCGGTCCCACAGACTGGTGACTTCGGCCACCTTGCCGTCTTCGATGCGCGCCAGGATCAGGCCGTCGCCGGTGACCTTCTTGCCCGTTTCCCGGTGAATGGCTTCGCCGGTAACCGTGGCCGCCACATGATCGCCCCGGGATACAGCATCGCTGATGGACCAGACCAGATCAGCATATTCCTCGTGCCGGTCAATCAGAAAGCGTTTGACGTCTTCGACACCGTTTTCCACCCGGACAGCGTCATGGCGCTGGAAATCAGGACTGACGACTTCTGGCACCCGTTCCGTATCCCCGGCATTGAGGATTTCGGTCAGGCGGTGCATCAGGGCGATGTTTTCTTCCGGCGTCATTGGGGCTTTCTCCTCGACAGAGTCTGTTCAGGCACCGTAAGTAATAAAGAAATTAGATCAACAAGGTAAGGGGAAAGACGTGGGTAAGCCTTGGTTTGAGACTCTCAGCGGTGGGCCAACCTCCAATCGACGCCTTTTTCTCTTCCCCTTTGCTGGCGGCGCGTCGGTTTTTTACCGCCCCTGGGCGCCGCTTTTCGCCCCGGACACAGAAGTGAACTTTGCCTTGCTGCCGGGCCGCGAAAGCCGTTTTGGTGAACCGGCTCTAACGACCATGGAGAGCCTGCTTGCGGAAGTGCTGCCTGCTTTGGAAGCGGAGCTGGATGACCGGCCCTATGCGCTGTTCGGGCACTCCATGGGGGCGGCCATCGCCTACGAACTGACTTTGCGTTTGCAGGACAAAGGCAAGGGGCCCATGGGGCTGTTTGTGTCGGGGCGCCGCCCGCCGGGCACGCCTCGCCAGACCCCTGCCATCTATCATTTGCCCGATGCCCAGTTTCTGGATGCCTTACGCCAGCTGGGGGGCACACCGGAAGAGGTTCTGCAGAATCAGGATCTCCTGGATCTCTTTTTGCCGCTCCTGCGGGCTGACTTTCAGGTCAGCGACACCCACACACCGACCTCCGGCGCAAAGATCGCCTGTCCCCTTCAGGTGTTTGGGGGCAGTCATGACCCCGAGGCCTCCTTGCCCTCGCTGGAGGGCTGGCGGGATCTGGCGGCCGGTCCGGTGGAGATCACGCCCTTTGATGGCAACCACTTTTTCCTCACTGACCATCGTCAGTCCATCATCGATGCCATCTCTGCAGCCATGGCCCGTGCCCCGGTGACAGCCCTGTAACTTCCCCTGCTGCGCCATTGCCCATAAACTGTTGGGACAAGGTTCCGGACGATTGGAGTCGCGGCCTGGAGTATGACAAATCGGACTCCGGCTGCTGGCGCGCTGCCAAGAGAGAGTGGCTTTCGGGTTGCGCCCACCACACGTCCGCCGGAACCAGGATGGCTCTGAGGGGGATCAGATGGGGATTTTGGCACTTTCGACCATGAAAGGGGGCAGTGGGAAGAGCACCGTTGCCATCTGTCTTGCTGCGGAATGGCTGAAGCAGGGTAAATCCGTGGCCTTGATTGATACGGATCCTCAGGCTTCCGTGCTGCGCTGGCGCGAAAGCGGCGAAGATCTGCAGGCACTGACCCTTGAGAAAGCTGAAGCTTCAGACATTGAAAAGCACCTCCACAGCCTGAAAGACAGCGGGATCGACCGCATCGTTGTCGACACGCCCGGCTTTCGGGCAGAGGTGACTGAAAAGGTTCTGGCGCTGGCTGATCTGGCGCTGGTGCCGCTGAAAGCCTCGCCGGTGGATTTTGAGGTGGCTGCCGATACCGTGGACATGATCCGGCGGATCTCTGACAAGCGGCAAAAGGGAAAGAGCAAAGCCAAAGCGCTGGAGTTTCGCTTTCTGCTCAGCCAGACCGTGCGGGACTCTGTAATCTCCCGCCACATGCGTGACGAGCTGAAGCAGGCAGGCTATCCCCTGATGAAGGTGGAATTGATCAACAGAGTCCTCTACTCTGAGGCGGCGTTGCTGGGATCGGCCCCCTGTTACATGGCGCCGCGTTCTCAGGCTGCCAAGGAAGTCAAATCCCTGGCAAAGGAACTGGACCCCTTTTTGAAGCAGTAAGGCAGCGGGAAAATGGCGAAAAAACTCCCCACGTTGAAGCGGCACAGTGCTGAGCAGGAGTCTGCAACAGCCACCCCGGATCCTTCCCTCAAAAAGGCAGCCAGCAAACCCGCCTCTGCCAAAGCTGCGACCTCTAAAGCAGCCCCAAAGAAAACCGCGGGTTCAGCCAGCAAACGCCCTGCGGCAAAAGCCGGCAGCACAAAGACAGGCACGGCAAAAGCGGCAACAGCCAAATCAACTGCTGCCAAACCGGCCACACCCAAGTCCACTACATCCAAATCCACTACGGCTAAACCCGCCACGTCCAGAACCAGTGCTGCCAAACCAGGCAGTCGATCCCGTGCCGCTGCCGGATCTGCTGCAGCCTCCAAAGCCGGGGCGACCAAAGCCAAAACCACAGCTTCGCGGCCAGCAGCGGCTGCCAGTCGAACCAGCACGACCAGTTCAACCGCGACCCGCTCGAAGGCAGCCGGCACAGCCAGCAAGAAGACCGGCAGCGCCCGTTCCAACTCAACCGCAGGGACGGCAGGCAGCAACAAGCAAGGTACCTCTGCCGGTCAGTCATCCCGGCAGTCAGAGGCGCAGGCCACAGCCGCAGCCGCTGCCTCAGCCACTCAGGAAGAAGCCCTGCAGGGCGAGGTGTTGCAGCCGCAAAGCGATCGTGAAAAATCTCATCATCTGGCCATGACTGCCTGGCCCATTGTCCGGCGTTACAGCAAGTGGGCGGCGCTGGGCGGAGTTGTCCCGCTGCCCATCGTTGATGTGGCTGCGGTCGCTCTGGTCAATCTTCGCATGCTGAGTCGTCTCGCTGCACACTACGACCAGCCATTCAGCGAAAGCCGTGGCAAGGCCATCGTCTGGTCGCTGCTGGGCAGCCTCGGGCCCTATGCTGCTGGCATGGGGCTGGGCGGTGCCATTGCCAAAAGCACCCCCGGTGTCGGCATTGCCGTGGGTGTTCTGACCATGTCGGCTACGGCCGCGGCAGCCACCCACGCCATGGGACGGTTGTTTGTGCAGCATTTCGATGCTGGGGGCACGCTGTTGACCATGGACCCAACGGCGCTGCGGGATCACTACCGCGAAGCCTTTGAGGCGGAAAGCAAAGCCGCTAAGGCGAAGTAGTAGAGACCTAACGGTGGCAGCTCAGAAGCTCTGTTGCCCGGAAACGCATCCTGACCAGGTGATTTTCAACAAGGTCGCGCAAAACCGGCTTGCCTGTCTGGCGCGCCAGGACGGCGGGCAGGTTACTGGGGTTTGCTGTCTTTGGTGTCAAAGGTGCCGATCTGGTTGCCCAATCGCACCTGAATGGCGCCAGACTGATAGCGGTCTTTTTCAAAGAACATCAGGAAGAGGGAGCCGCCGTACAGGAAGTGTCCCAGTTCATCGCCCCGTTTGATCGGCACCGGGGCTGTGATGTTCTTGAACTGATCTGCGAACTGAATGCTGCTGATGGTATCCAGCCCGACCGGAACGAAGGCAACGTGACCCCACAGCCCTGTGTCGACAATGAAGTACCCCCGCTTGAAGTCCTCAAATTCGCTGAAGTCGGTGCCGTGGTACCCCACGTTGCCGTTGATCGGGACCCATTTGGGAAAGTCGTTGTATCCGAAGTAGGGGGCTTCGAGGATTTTGGCTTCCACAACATGGCCGTTCACCGGGGAATGGTAGCGGTGATAGGTGTTGGGCATCAGAACGCAGGACAAAGCTGTTCCGCCAATGAAATTTTCGGCATAGGCGGAGCCGCCCAGCATTTCGTAGATGTTCAGTTTCTGTCGGAACTTGGTGGGAATCAGGGTGTTCCCATCCGTGATGACCATGGGGATGCTGTTCATGATGCAATCCGTGGGCGCGGCAATGATGTAGTCACGCTCCGGCATGGTCTGCGGGCGGCTGCGGGCCTGATCTTTGAGGGTGCGGGAGAAAAAGGCGTTGAAGGAGTCAAATCCACCATCAGGCGCATCCGGGTCGGGCAGATTGTAGTCATCTTTTTCAATGCGCACATCTGCCAGCCAGTCGGCCACCACGGCTGTGGAGGCTTTGCTGTCCATGAAAGCGCCGCGTTGTTTGGCAAAATCCTGCAGGATCTCCCGACCGGGTGATTTTTTGACGAAGCGGATACCGTATTCGTTCAGATAGTAGAGCCAGGCAAATTCCTGAATGTACTGCAGGCCGGTGTCTGAACTGCCCTGTGCTGTGGGCAGGAAGCCGCACCAGTCTTCCAGAAACCGCAACAAATCAGCAAAGCCTTTGCCCTCCCAGGGGTTGGCCTGCCCATATTCCGGTGGCAGAGGTTCGATGTTCTGAAAGGTGGAGGTGATCAAGCGGTTGAAGGCCCGATCCGTATCATAGGTTTGTTGCAGGTCTTCCAGGGAGCCCTGGCAGGGACTGGCAGCCTGAGTGGCGGGAGAAAAGGCTAGTACCAGACCTGCCACCAATCCCAATGTGGCCAGTTTGTAAGGGAAGTGTGCCAGCATATCCTCTCTCCTGCGCCTGTTTCTCTGCTGATCCTGGTATCGACCTTGGGCCGGGATCTATCAAACAAGAGTAGAAGAGGTGGAGACCCAATACATCTTTTTTCTCCATAATCATGAAAGCCTGCCCGCCAGCAGGACCAGGCAGAACCCGGTTTGCTGGCGGGTGCGGGGCGTGTTTCAGTCTCAATCCTGCGGAGGGACTGCAAAGCCCACGTTCATGCGGTTCCAGGCATTGATGGCGTTGATCTGGGCGGTCAGATCCACCTGCTGTTCCTCATCGAAGTGACTTGCCATCCTTTCGTAAAGTTCAGCAGAGGGCGGGCCGTCGGCCAGATGCGTCAGGGCTTCGGTCCAGGCCAGTGCGGCCCGCTCCCGGTCGCTGAAGCAGGGGGCTTCATGCCAGGCGCTTAACTGGTAAAGACGGGCTTCGGTTTCTCCGGCTGCCCGCGCGTCTCTAGAGTGCATATCGATGCAAAAGGCGCAGCCATTGATCTGAGAAACCCGCATTTTCACCAGTTCGCGCAGGGAGTGTTCCAGATTTGATTTGTTCAGATGATCTTCCATGGCCAGCATGACTTTCATGGCCTTGGCCCCGGCTTCGTAATAGTTCAGTCGTACGGACATACTTTGTGTCTTTCCCGATTGAGTGGACAGTGCAGATAAGACGAAAGACAAAGGGCCGCTGTTACAGCTTGGGGCGTTTTTTTCTGAGGCTGGCTTTTTTAGGGTCACATCGCTTTAAGGGGCATCATGTCGCGATAAGACTTGCAGCGTGAACATTCCTCTTTTCAATATGTTAGGGCATGATCGCTGCCACACACCTTTTTGCTTAAGCAGGGGACTGAGTATTGAGCCGTCTTGCAGACTATGTGCGCATTCTGGGCAGAGGTCCGGGGCGCAGCCGCCACTTCACTCAGGAAGAAGCCCGCCAGGCCATGGGGCTGGTCATGGCGGAAGACGCGGCACCTGAAGCTGTCGGTGCCCTGTTGATGCTGCTGCGCTATCGGGGGGAGGATGCCAATGAAATCGCCGGGTTTGTTGAGGCTTTTCGTGAGTCTCTGCAGGATGACTGGCGGGATCTGAAGGTGGACCTGGACCAGCCCAGCTACGCGTCGGGCCGCACCCGCGGGCTGCCCTATTTTCTGCTGTCATTGAAGCTGCTGGCCCAGCGGGGGATCCGGGTGGCCGTCCACGGCTTCAACAGCCATCAGAAAGAGGGAGTTTCCGTCCGGGCCGCGCTGGACCCGCTGGGGCTTGCCGTGGCTGGTACCCCGAAGGAGGCACAGCGGCGGCTGGAAAAGGGCAACTTCGTCTATCTGCCGCTGGAAGATCTGCAGCCGAAGATCTTTGAGCTGTTGCGCCTGCGGGAGGTTCTGGGGCTGCGGTCCCCCATCAATTCAGTCTTGCGGGGTTACAACCCCTTTGAGGCATCAGCTTCCCTGCAAGGGGTTTTCCATCCAACCTTCCTGCCCTTGCAACGGGATGCCGCGGCTTTGTTGGGCCAGCAAAATCTGGCTGTCTTCAAAGGAGGTGGCGGTGAGGCCGAGCGCAACCCGGCCAAAACTCTGTCGACGCACAGTCTGGCAGACGGGGAAGCCAGGGATCTGGATTGGAGCCCGCTTTACCAGGGCAAAAGCAGACGGCTGGCGGAAGAAGCCCCCCATCTGCCGGATCTGCTGAACCTCTGGCAGGGCCGCCGACAGGACAATTTTGCTGAAGCACTGGTGGTTGGGACGGCGGCTGTGGCTCTCTTTACCCTTGGAAAAGCTGACTCTCAGAAAGCGGCTGAGGACCTGGCACAAAGCTGGTGGCAGTCCAGAGACACAAGGCTGTGAGCTTTGGGCTAGGCGGCGGCACTCGCTTTGACCTGTTGAAAGGGGGCGTTTTTTGCTCCGAAGGGTGTTTCGTCTGACGACATGTCTGACGACAAAGGGATAAGGCGCCAGATGAAGGCTGTGGCCTGACCCATCAATCCGTAATGAGCAGGGTTTTCGCTTCTCGCTGGGAGGGGACCCTTGTGCCGTGCAGAGCCGCTCTGACTTGCCATGGCGGCCCAATCATGAGAGCACAGGCGCTCGTGCCGTTTGGTTTCCTGGCCAAAAGGAATGTCATCTGAAAGTTGAGGCCGCCCATGCCCGAAATGCCCCAAGCCGATCAGCCAGCTCCCAGCGGTGATATGGAAAGTCGTGTGATGGAACTGGAGAGCCGACTGGCTCATCAGGAAAACATGCTGGACGATCTCAACGGCATTGTGGTCTCGCAACAGCGCGAAATTGATGACCTGACCCGCAAGCTGGAAATGATGATCAGCCGCGTCCGGGAAGTGGAGCAGGGTGGTTCTGCCCTGCCGGCCAACGATGGCCCACCGCCTCATTACTAGAGTCAAATCGGTTTAAGTGGACTCACTGCGTGATAACACTTGGAGCGTGAAACTCTTTTCAGTGTTTTAGAGGATGATTCGCGGTTTAGTTGGAAGCGCCTTGTAGATCCCAGAGGATGGGTCGGTCGAGGCAAGGGGCTCATCTAGGTCCTGTTCTTGCCTAGCTGTCGTCTTGCGCCTAAAACACAGCACCCCGTGATCTGACCTGTTGATCTCTTTGATCTGGACCTCCCATGTCTGACTCTTCTAAGCCCTCTTTTCTTGTCGCTGCCCTCTACAAGTTTGTGTCCCTGCCGGACTACAAGGACCTTCAGGCTCCCTTACAGGACATCTGCGTGGGGGCTGAGGTCAAAGGCACATTGTTGCTGGCTGAAGAAGGCATCAACGGGACCATTGCCGGACCGGAGGCCGGGATCCGCAAAGTTCTGGCTTATCTGCGCAAGGATCCGCGTCTGGCTGATCTGGAACACAAGGAATCCTGGGCGAAGGAACAGTCCTTTTTGCGCATGAAAGTGCGCCTCAAAAAAGAGATTGTCACCATGGGGGTGCCCACGATTGATCCCAACAAAACCGTTGGCACCTATGTGAAGCCGGAAGACTGGAACGATCTGATCTCTGCTGAAGATGTGGTGGTGATCGACACCCGCAACGATTACGAGGTGGAAATCGGTAAGTTTGCCGGGGCTGTCGATCCGAAAACCAAGACCTTCCGGGAATTTCCTGACTGGGTGAAGGAAAGCGGCCTGCTGGAGAACAACAAGCGGGTGGCTATGTATTGCACCGGCGGCATCCGGTGCGAGAAGTCGACTGCTTACCTGAAAGAACTGGGGGTGGAAGAGGTCTATCACCTGCAGGGTGGCATTCTGAAATATCTGGAAACCGTGCCCGAACAAGACAGCCTGTGGGAAGGGCAGTGCTTTGTTTTTGACCAGCGGGTTTCTGTCGGACATGGCCTGGAACAGGGCCCCTATGACCTGTGCCATGGGTGTCGGTCAGCCATTGATGATGAGGACAAGCAGTCCCGTTTCTATCAGCCGGGTATCTGTTGCCCTAAGTGCCATGACAGCCTGAGCCCGGATCAGAAAGCCCGCTTTGCAGAGCGCCAAAAACAGATGAAGCTGGCTGAGAAAAGAGGAGAAGTGCATCTGGGCAGCTGATGCACTATTCTGAGAGTTATGAGCACCTTACCGATCCTCTATTCCTTCCGGCGCTGCCCCTATGCCATGCGGGCCCGCATGGCGCTGTCCGTGTCCGGCCAAAGCTGTGAACTGCGGGAAATCGTGCTGCGGAACAAACCGGCGCACATGCTGGAGATTTCCCCAAAGGGCACAGTGCCGGTGCTGCAACAACCTGATGGCCGGGTCATTGAAGAAAGTCTGGATGTCATGCTCTGGGCTCTGGATCGCCATGACCCGGAGGGATGGCTGACGCCGGAATTTGGCTCTCTGGCTGATATGCGGGCCCTGATCCAGGCCTGTGAGGATGACTTCAAGTGTCATCTGGACCGATACAAATACGCCACGCGCTATGAAGGCGCGGACCCGGAGGCGGAACGGGCTAAGGCCGCAGCCTATCTGAAAACGCTGGACCAGCGTCTGGCCGGGCAGGCTTATCTCTTTGGAAACCGCAAATCTCTGGCGGACATTGCCATTGCCCCCTTTGTGCGTCAGTTCGCCAATACGGACCGAAGCTGGTTCGATGCCCAGGACTGGCCCCATCTACTCGCCTGGCTGGAGGCTTTTCTGGACTCAGGCCTGTTTGCCTCCATCATGGCCAAGCACAAACCCTGGGCCGAGGGGGACGAGCTGAAAGTTTTCCCCGATAAGGCAGCCTGACCTTCCTCTTCTGTTCTGCTTCGCATTTCTCGCGCAGTAAGAGAAATTACCTCTAACACTTTTACCTTAATCCGGTCATTATTGAGCGGGCTTTAAGGGTAGATCTAGTTTGGGGTAGCCGTATGAGATTCTTGCCGAAATTGCTGCGCAAGGCGATTCGCGTGGGCAGTTTGACCCTTCACGGACCGGGGGGCTTTGAAGAGACCTTTGGGAAGCAGGGCAGCGGCCCGCATGTGACCATAGAGATCACAGACCCCGCTCTGGATTGGCGCATTTTTCTGAACCCTGAACTCAAAGGGGCTGAAGCTTACATGGAAGGCGGCCTTCTGGTGCGCGACGGCGGGGCCTTTGACTTCCTGGAGCTGATTTTCCTCAACAAGCGCAGTTTTGATCTCAGCCCCAATCAGATCTTCTGGAACAAGATCAACCGGAAACTGCGCCGTTTCATGCAGCACAATCCCATCGCCCGGGCACGGCAGAATGTGGGACACCACTATGATCTGGGCAACGACTTCTACCGCCTGTGGCTGGATGAGGACTGGCAGTACTCCTGCGCTTACTTCCCCAAAGGCAAGGAAACGCTGGAAGCCGCACAGCTGGAAAAGAAACGCCACATCGCGGCGAAACTGGATCTGAAACCCGGACAGCGGGTGCTGGATATCGGCTGTGGATGGGGCGGCATGGCGCTTTATCTGGCGTCTGTGGCTGATGTGGAGGTTCTGGGTGTCACGCTGTCGACTGAACAGCTGGAGGTGGCCCGGCAACGTGCCAAAGAGGCCGGACTGGCAGACCGTGTAACCTTTGAACTTTGCGACTACCGTGACGTCAAAGGCACCTTTGATCGAGTGGTTTCTGTGGGCATGCTGGAACATGTCGGCGTGGTGCATCTGGAAGAGTACTTCCTGAATGTTCGCGATCGCCTGGCACCGGGTGGGGTCGCTCTGATCCACACCATCTCAACCAAGGCCCCGCCGGGCATTACCGGCCCCTTCATCCGCAAGCACATTTTCCCGGGGGGCTATGCCCCTTGCGTCTCAGAAGCATCGCTGGCCATCGAACGCTCAGGCCTCTGGATGCTGGACTGTGAAATCTGGCGGGTTCACTACGCCAAAACCCTGCGGGAATGGCGGGACCGTTTCCTGGCGGTGCGTCCCCAGGTGGTCGAGATGTATGACGAGCGTTTTGCCCGCATGTGGGAGTTCTACCTGGCTGCCTGCGAGTGTGCTTTTCAGTACGGGTCTTCCAACGTCGCCCAGTTCCAGCTGGGACGGGAACGGGATGCCGTCCCGCTGAGCCGGGATTACATTGAAAAGAACAAGCGGGCGCTGACCAAAGCGGCCAAGGAGGCGGGGGGCCTGGGACCGTCGGGAACGATGACCAGCGACACCCTGACACCCTCAGCAAAGACGGCCTCCAAGAAAGCGTCTCCTAAAAAGGCGGCCCCCAAACGGGCAGCGGCAAAGAAGAAGAGTGCGTCCGCCCCGGCAGAGTAACAGGCGCTCTACAAAAAAGAAGCGGCAGGATCCTGAACAGAGCCTGCCGCTTTTTACTTTGGCCTACCCGAGGTTAGCCGCGCATGCGTTCGGCCTTGGGATCGAAGAGGGTCTCACTGTAAAGGCGACCCTTGATCATCTCTCCCAGCAGCTCGATTTCAACTTCCCGGCCTTCTTCGATCAGATCCACGGGCAGGAAACCGATGGCGACGGCCTTTTCTGCCCAATGGGCGTAGCCGCCTGAGGTGACAAATCCCACCACTTCACCGCCCACATAGATGGGTTCGTCAGCAACCACATCGGCCTGGTCAGGGGTGTTGGGAATGTCCAGCAGGAAGGTGCAGAGTTTGCGGCTGACACCTTCTGCCTTTTCCTTCATGGCAGCGGCCTTGCCGATAAAATCAGCTTCCTTGTTGTAGGCCACAAAGCGGTCCAGACCCGTTTCCAAAGGTGTGTAATCAGGCTTGAACTCGCGCATCCAGGAGCCGAAGGATTTTTCCAGCCTGAGAGACATCATGGCCCGCATGCCAAAGGGCCGCAGCCCCAGATCTTTGCCAGCTTCTGCAAGGGTCTCGTACAGAGAGCGCTGGTTTTCCGCATCGACATAGATTTCGTAGCCCAGATCCCCAGTGTAGGACACCCGCTGAACCGTGGCATTGCAAAGGCCGATCTCCAGGTCTTTGATGCCGGCAAAGGGCAGGGCGTCATTGGAGACATCCTGTCGGGTAACCCGGCTCAGCAGTTCGCGGGATTTGGGTCCGGCAATCTGGAAGCCAATGCGCTGCAGGGAGACGTTTTTGATGGTCACCCCTTCTGCGGGCTGATGCTGCCAGAACCAGCGCAGGTGATAGGCCTGTGCTCCGAAGGAGGCGGTCAGCTGAAACCGTTCTTCAGCCAGGCGGGAAATGGTGAAGTCGCCGATCAGCTTGCCTTTGGGGCTCAGCATGGCTGACAGGGTCAGGCGGCCCACCTTGGGGATCCGTCCGGCCATGATGCGATCCAGGAAATCATAGGCCCCGGGACCACTGATCTCGTATTTGCCGAAGTTGTGGATTTCGTTGATGCCCACAGCGTTGCGGACAGCCCGGCATTCCTGACCGACCGCCTCAAAGGCGTTGGAGCGGCGGAACGACGGCGTTTCAAACAGAGGCTCGCCTTCCAGCGCGAAGTAGTTCACTGCTTCCATGCCGTAGGCCGCGCCGAAGACCGCACGCTGCTCTTTCCAGATGCCATAGGCCGGGGTGGTCTGGAAGGGCCGGGCCGCTGGCAGTTCCTCGTTCGGATAGGAAACGGAAAAGCGGCGCTGGTAGTTCTCCTTCACCTTGTCGCGGGTGTAGCCCGGCGTGATCCAGTCGCCGAAGCGGGCCACATCCATGGCAAAAACGTCCCGGGAGGGTTCACCTTCAACCATCCATTCCGCCAGTGTCAGGCCGACACCACCACCCTGGGAGAAACCGGCCATGACACCGCAGGCAGACCAGTAGTTTCTGAGGCCCGGAACAGGCCCCACCAGGGGATTGCCATCAGAGGCAAAGGTGAAGGGGCCGTTGATGATCTGCTTGACGCCGCTGCGCTCCAGAACCGGGAAGCGCTTGAAGGCAAAGGCCATGGAGTCTTCGATGCGATCCAGGTTGTCGTTCAGCAGTTCATGGCCGAAATCAGAGGGGGTGCCGTCCACCGCCCAGGGATCGCAGTTTTGTTCATAGAACCCGATGCACAGCCCCCGGCCTTCCTGGCGCAGATAGCTTTCGCCTTCCGGGTCCATGACATGGGGCAGCTCTTCGTCCCGCTCGTACACCTCCGGCGCGTCTTCGGTGACAAGGTACTGATGTTCCATGGGATGCAGGGGCAGATAGACCCCTGCCAGTTTGCCCACTTCCCGGGCCCAGAGACCGGCTGCATTGATCACATGCTCGGCAATGATGGTGCCCTGTTCGGTGACCACCTCCCAACTGCCATCCGGCAGAGGGTTGGTTTCCAGAACGGGGTTGCGCAGCATGATTTCCGCCCCGGCCAGACGGGCTGCCTTGGCGTAGGCATGGGTGGTGCCGGAGGGGTCCAGGTGGCCGTCCATGGGGTCATAAAGAGCGCCGATGATGCCGTCGGTGTTGGTGATGGGGGAGAGCTTGCGGATTTCTTCCGGCCCCACCAGTTCCGTGTGCAGCCCCATATAGCGGTGCTTGGCCCGTTCGGCCTTCAGATAGTCCCAGCGTTCCGGTGTGCCGGCCAGGGTCAGCCCGCCCACATGGTGGAGGCCGCAGGACTGGCCGGATAGTTCCTCAAGTTCTTTGTACAGGCCGATGGTGTAGGCCTGCAGAGACGCCATGTTGGTGTCGGCATTGAGGTTGTGAAAGCCCCCGGCGGCATGCCAGGTGGAGCCGGATGTGAGCTCCGAGCGTTCGATCAACAGCACATCGGTCCAGCCGAACTTGGTCAGGTGGTAGAGGACGGACGCGCCCACCACGCCACCGCCAATGATAACGACACGGGTATGAGATTTCATGAGCGTTCTCTCAAAGGAACAAAGGTAAGGGGGACAGTCGGGCTGGGTCAGCCGATGACGGAGAAACTGGAGTCCGGGTTGATCTCCCGATTGCGGGAGAAGGTCCCCAGGCTGAGGTCGTAGTCCACATTATCCAGATGGAAGATCACAGGGTCCTGGTCGTGGTCCTGTCCGGCTTCGCAGGCGTCGATAAGCTTCAGCATCATCTTGCCCACCACCGGGGCGTTCTTGAACTGATTGCCGCTGGTGCCGATGGCGACATAGAAACCCGGCAGTTCTGTCTTGTCGTAGATGGGAATCCAGTCGTCCGTCACGTCATAGAGTTCCACCACGCCTTTCAGTTGGGAGGGGATGCCCATATCCGGGAAACGCTGGGCCAGCCGCAGGGCCTGGATGCGCCACTGTTCGGTAAAGTTGCGGTCAAAGTCGTCCGGATCGACAAAGTCCTGGGTGTCACAGTCCGGATCTTCCGAGCCGATCAGAATGTGGTTGCCCAGTTCGGGCCGGGCATAGGTGGAAATGTCACTGTCAGAATAAACGCAGCCGTCCTTCTCAAAGTTGAAACCTTCGGGAGAGGGAACATGGGAGACTTCGTGGCGCAGCGCCCGGGTCTTCATTTTCATTTCTTCAAAGACACCGGCCATCTGATTGATCTTGAAGGAATGGGGACCGGCCACATTGACCACAACAGGGGCATCGATCTGACGGCCGTCTTTCAGGGTGATGCCGGCTACCCGGCCATCGGCCCGGCGCACATCGCTGACTTCCACGTTGTAGAGGAACTCAGCCCCGGCCTCTTTGGCTGCATGCTCTGCATTCTGAGCGGAAAGGGCCGGGTCGTTCACATAGCCGCCGCGATGGAAGAAGACGCCCCCTTCAATGGACTCGCCGGTGGGTTCACCAAACCCGTCGTCTTCCGGGCGCTTGGCAGGGGTGAACTGATGGGTGTCCATGATGGGCAACCGCTCTTTCATCTGAGCCGGGGTCAGATGCTCATAGGGACAGTTGATGGCGTCCATCATTTCGCAGGCTTTCTTCAGCCCGCCATTGTGCTCGGCCTTGACCACCAGGCAGCCGGTATCGTGATAGGTGATCATGCCACGCGGATCTTCAGACCCGATGTAGCTCTGCCAGTCTTTCCAGTAGAACCAGCCTTCGTAGGCCAGGGCGCAGGTTTCCAGCAGGGAATAATAGGTTCGGATGATGGCACAGGAGCCGGAAGTGGAGCCGTACCCGGCAGCTGAATTCTTGTCTACGGCCAGAACTTTCTTGCCGCTGCGGGCCAGTTCCAGCGCCGTGCAGGCGCCGATGACCCCAGCCCCGATGATGATGGCGTCATAGCTTTGCGAAGGGCTGACTGGTGCGTTGCTCATCAAAGTCTCCGTTTCCACTCCACCTCATGACAGATCAATGCGCCTCTCAGAGCCTCATCGGTCTTTGTGTTTTCAACGAGTGAATCCGCAAAGACCGGTGAATTTCCGGCGGCACGTCTCAGGTCGAGGCTGTGGTCCTGTTCAATGTCTGTTTCTTTGGCAATTGAGCCTGAGAGCGTACTTCGGATAAAGTGATTTTTATTGATCCAGTGAATCGGAAAATCAGATGTGATTACGCTCAGGAATCTTCGCTATCTGGTGGCCGCCGCCAACCATCAGTCAGTCACGCTGGCAGCAGAAGCCCAGAACATCTCGCAGTCCGCCATATCCGCGGCCCTTGCCCAGTTGGAAGCTCACTATGGGCAGCAGATTTTTGTTCGCCATCAGGGCCGGGGGGTCAGCCTGACCAGCTTCGGTCAAGATCTGGTGAGCAAGGCGCGACACCTTTTGAACGAGGCTGCGGAACTGGACGGACTGGGGCGCGGGGAGGGCTTTCTGTCGGGAGAGGTCAGAATTGGGTGTTTTGCGGAACTGACGCCGCTCTATGTGCCCGCCCTAACCAAAGCCTTTGAGGCCCTGCATCCGCAGGTGGGGGTCCAGGTCAGAGAGTCGGATTTCACCGAGTTGCCGCGTTTGCTGGAACTCGGGGTCATCGACATGATGATCGACTATGATGTGGGACTGCCGGAGCAGATCGAAAAGCAGTTGCTGACCACCCTGCCGCCTTTGCTGCTGCTGGCGGCGGATCACCCTCTGGCGGCGCAGGAAACCGTATCCCTGAAGCAACTGGTGACAGAGCCACTGATCCTGACCGAGGATTCTCAGTCCAGAAAGCAGATGCTTGAGAATTTTCAGCGCCATGGCCTGTTGCCGACCCTGGCCAAGCCTGCCGGGTCGCTGGAAACCTTGCGATCCATGGTCGCCAATGGCTATGGCGTTTCAATCCTGCACACCAATCCGGCCGGCAATGTCAGTTATGACGGCTTGCCGGTTGTGCTGCGACCTTTGGCCGACAGTGCCCCCAGTTTGGAAGTTCTGCTGGTCCGGCATTTGCGGCACCCCTTGTCGCGGGCTGCCGAGGCTTTTCGGGCTTTTACCGTGGACTGGTTCAGTCAGCGAAAGAGTCAGTCAGGGTAAGACAGTATGAAAGGGGTTAGTCCCGAACCGGGCTGCAATAGATGTCATAGACCACCTTAACCAGACGCAGGGCCTTTTCATCTGCGACTGAGTAATAGATGGTTTTTCCATCCCGCCGGGCTGTGACCAGCCGGTCAGAGCGCAACCGGGCCAGCTGCTGAGAAACGGACGGCTGGCGGGCTTTGAGCAGGATTTCCAGTTCCCGTACGGACTTTTCCCCGTCTGAAAGCATGCAGAGAATCAGCAACCGTTGCTCATGCGCCAGAGCTTTGAGCATGTCGCTGGCATCTTGGGCTGAGTTCATCATCTCAGCCATGGGAGCTTCGTCGAGTACCAATTCCATGGTCTTGGCCTTGCCTGGGAATCTGCGGCTAAAGCGCGAAAGAGATTTCCCTTTCGCCTGCTCCTTCATTTATGGCGGTCCTGAAGCAAAATTGCAAGGAATGGAATGTGTTAATATTTACGCCAGATGTGAGGGTTTTGTTGATCGTCCGTATGGTTGATTGACGGTTAACTTATGAAAATCAACAAGTTGTCTGGTGGGTTTTGGGGGCGTAAAAATCACCTTTTGAAAGTGTGAATATGCGTTTTGAGGTATGATCGGGTCTGGTCGTCATAGTTTGATTTTACGCCTGTCCCCAAAGCGGCGGTCCCCAAAAGGGGCAAGGGACCGTTACTGAACGGTCAAACCGATCCGGATGGCCGGGCAGGAGCGTGTGTTTTCCGGGGAGCCTGGGGCGTGTTTCGAAAGAGAACGCAGTCTACGATAGACTGCGGTCTATGATGACGGCAGCTTTTCCATGATTTGGCCCAGCAAACCCCAGAAGAAATCTTCACCGGGATAACCCCGGATGCGCCCCACTTCTTCACCGTTTTCCATCAGAACAAAGGTCGGTGTGAAGCGGATGCCCTTGATGTGTTCCAGATCTTGCGGACGGGTTTCATAGATATCCACCCGGCGCAAAGGCGCCCGTTTGCCTTCTTCGGTCTTGGGGTAAATGGGCGCAATCTCTTCGTCCCAAACCTCACACCATTCGCAGGTGGCGCTTTCGAACATCACCAGTTCTGCGGCCACTGCCTGACGGGGGAGAAGACTGAACATCACCAGGATTGACAGCACAGCAGCGAAAACTGTCGCCGCGCTGAGGGGGCGGGGGATGACCTTCGTGATAAAGGGGAAGACGCTGAGATAACTCATTTAACAATCTGTTCTGAAAGGAATTTGTAGGCTGTTGGCGCGGGTGGGGTGCAGGGCTTTGAAGCCGGAAGTCCCAACCATGGCTTTGTCCTGAACCATACATAGTGTAAGGTGAATATATAGTGCCTGTCACCTCCAAGGCCAATTGCCTTGGCAGCTAAAATCAACCATCCCCGCAGAGGGACGGGAAACCGCGTGTCTGCCTGGTGATGTTGCCGGGCAGGGCGGGGCAAAAAAACACACCGGACAGGACAGGTCGGGAGGGGCCCTTTGGACGTTACACTGCCAGCCGCATTTCTGGGTGGGTTGCTGTCATTTCTGACGCCTTGTGTCCTGCCGTTGGTGCCGCCGTATCTCTGTTATCTGGCCGGTCTGTCTTTTGAGGAACTGTCGGACGATAAGCCGGGTAAGGGGCCGTCTGGCAAAGTGCTGTTGTCGGCGCTGGCTTTTGTGCTGGGTTTCACCACCATTTTTGTCGCGCTGGGCGCTTCGGCTTCATATCTCGGCCAGATCATCACGGATCAGTTTGACTGGCTGGTTTGGGTCGCCGGGGGTGTCATCATTGTGATGGGGCTGCACTTTCTGGGCCTTTTCCGCCTGACCTTTTTGATGCGGGATCTGCATTTTCAGGTAAAGGGCCGGTCAGGCTCTGTGGTCAGCGCCTATGTCATCGGTCTGGCTTTCGCCTTTGGCTGGACACCCTGCGCCGGGCCCTTGCTGGGAACCATCCTGTTTCTGGCGGGCATGGAGGACAGCCTGTCCCAGGGGGCGTGGCTGTTGCTGGCTTATTCCGCGGGTATGGGGGTGCCCTTCCTGCTGGCCGCGTTTTTCGTTCCTTACTTTCTGGAGGCCATGCGCAAGTTTCGCCGCCACCTGGGGGTGGTGGAAAAGGTCATGGGCGGTTTTCTGGTTCTCAGCGGCATTCTGATCATGACCGGTTCCATGAACGAACTGGCCTTCTGGCTGCAGGAGTCTTTCCCGGCTCTTTCGAGGATCGGGTAGCGACTCTGATCAGAAACCCTGCCGGTTTCGGGGTGATGTTGCGCTGAAAAGGGCACAAACCTGCGATTGTTGCGCTGCAACATATTTAAATATGCAAATATTATAATATGTCTCTTGCGACATCTCGTCATCTTTGGCTAAGCTGTGCCTGCCGGTCGAACGGACAGGTCATCTGCGCGTCGGATAGACGGAGTGGTGACGAGAGAACCGAAAAGGGCCGCGCTCATTGTGGGAGGGACAAGGTGAAGAAAATAGCCACTATCGCCGTATCGGCTTTGGCACTTGCCGGTATCATGACCGGTTCCGCTGTGGCGGGTGAAGTTGCGCCGGGCGACGTCAAATTTGATGACATCATGGTCAAGGCCTCTTTGACCGGGGTTGCAGGTAACCCGGAAAGCGGCGCCAAGGTGTTCAAGAACCGCAAGCAGGGCAACTGCCTTGCCTGCCATACCAATGCAGACATGCCCAAGCAGTCGTTCCAGGGGGAAGTTGGTCCCACCATGGATGGCGTGGCCGAACGTTATGACGCCGAAACCCTGCGGGGCATCCTGGTGAACTCCAAAGCTGTTTTTGGCGATGGTACCATCATGCCGGCGTTCTATCGGGTAATGCCTGACGAAAACCGCGTGGCAAAGAAATTCAATGGCAAGACGATTCTGACGGCTCAGCAGGTCGAAGACGTTCTGGCCTACCTGCAGACTTTGAAATAGTTGCAAATCCACAGTCGGTTTCAAAAGGCAAGCTTTCGAGATTGAGTGTGGCCTGCTTGTTCAGGAGGAAGAAAAGTGAAATTCAACAGGCGTGAAGCCCTGGCCCTGGGTGCCGGTGCACTGTTCATCTCAGTGCTGCCTCTGCCCGCATCGGCTGTGTCTCCCAAATCCGACGAAGCCATCAAGGCCTTCACCGGCGGCAAGGAAGCCATGGAAAGCGGTCTGATCAGTCTTGATCTGCCGGAAATCGCTGAAAACGGCAACACGGTGCCTTTGTCCGTGACCGTGGACAGCCCCATGACGGCTGACAACTACGTCAAGCAGGTGATGCTGCTGGCCGACGGCAACCCCAATCCCGGTGTGGCCACCTTCCAGTTCACACCCAAAAGCGGTGTGGCGGAAGCCTCCAGCCGGATGCGCCTGGCCAAGACCCAGGACGTGATTGCCGTGGCTGAACTGTCTGACGGCAGCTTCCACATTGCCAAAACCCAAGTGAAAGTCACCATCGGCGGCTGCGGCGGCTAAGGCCAGCCTTGCAGCAGTTACTGTGCCTGAGGGCACGCCGATTATGATTTTAGGAGACGACGATGGCGAAGAAAGTAAAACCCCGCGTAAAGGTGCCCAAAAAGGCAGCCGCCGGGGAGGTGATTGAGATCAAAACCCTGATCTCTCACAAGATGGAATCCGGTCAGCGCAAAGACAAACAAGGTCAGCTGATCCCCCGCAGAATCATCAACAACTTCAGTGCAGAGTTCAATGGCGAGCCCGTCTTCGTGGCTGTCATCGAGCCGGCGATTTCCGCCAATCCTTACCTGAAGTTTTCCATGCGGGCGGAAGAAAGCGGCGAGTTCAAGTTCGTGTGGACCGACGATGACGGCTCTGTCTACGAGAAGAAAGCCAAGCTGACCGTCAGCTAAGAGCAGAAGTTTATGGCCCTCTGGAATGAACAATAACAACCAGGGGACGCCAGTCAGGGAGGAGAGAGAGGGTGAACTACTTCAAGACGCTTTCGTTAACGGCAGCGATGGTCGGTATGACGGCTTTGGGGCTTTCGGCCTTCAGCGTTGCACCGGCCACCGCAGAACTGGATACGTCCAAACTGCCCAGCATCAAGCCGACCAGTCCTGATCATCCCTTGGATGAGATCATTTCAGGCTATGAATTCCGGGTGCCGGAAACCAAAGCTCTGCAGGATGATGACTTCGACAATCCGGCCTATCTCTGGGTGGAACGGGGCGAAGAGGCCTGGTCTACCGTTGACGGGGAAGCTGGCAAGGCCTGTGAGTCCTGTCACAACGATGCGGAAGAAACCATGGCAGGCGTGCGTGCTGCCATGCCCAAGTGGGATGAGGCCACTCAGAAACCCATCACCCTGCAGCAGCAGATCAATCGTTGCCGCACGGACCAGATGAAAGCAGAGAGCTGGAAATGGGATTCCGATGACATGCTGGGAATGGCAGCCTTCATCGGCACTCACTCCCGCGGCATGCCTTTGTCTCCCACTGTGGATGGCAAGATGGAGCCCTGGTTCAAAAAGGGTGAAGAAATCTACTACACCCGCTATGGCCAGCTGGACATGGCCTGCTCGAATTGCCACGAAGACAACTACGGCAACAACATTCGTGCAGACATGCTCAGCCAGGGACAGATCAATGGCTTCCCGACTTATCGTCTGAAATGGCAGAAGCCCGGGTCCATTCACCGTCGTTTCAAAGGCTGCATGAAATCCATCCGCGCTGATGGTTTCAAAGTTGGCTCTGACGAACTGATCGCTCTGGAGCTTTATGTATCCTGGCGTGGTCAGGGACTGCCGGTCGAAACACCTGCCGTGCGTCAGTAATGCATAACCCCTTTCCCGCCTCGGTCTGGAGGGGGGAAAGGGAACCACCCTTGTCGCGGCTCTGTGGAGTGCGCAAGGGGCAGGGTTAGTAAAAAACGGCGCGGTGGCTTGGCTGCGCCGTTTTTCCTTCCCGCATCACGTCAATCGCTCATTCCGGGTTTGCCGCCGGCAGGGCGGCTTATCAAAGGGCCTTAAGCCGGAAGTCAGCTGGCCGAAGCTGTGCCATCTGGAACGTTTAAGACCTTTTGATAAGGAGAGTGATCTCTGAAAAGTTGAATGTTTGTGGATCTTCAGGAGGGTCTCAAAGTGTACTCGCGTCGCGAATTTCTCCAGGTTGCTTTGGCCACCAGTGCGCTGGCTGGCGGTTTCGGTGGCTCTATTGCCAGCTTGTCTGCGGCTCAGGCCCTGTCTCAGGATGAGCTGCTGTCCTTCAACGCCACCGGCAACGTCACCCTGCTGCACGTGACAGACATGCACGCTCAGTTGGTGCCGGTTTACTTCCGTGAACCCTCAGTCAATCTGGGGGTCGGGGAAGTTTACGGCCTGCCACCCCACATCACCGGGGAAGCGTTCCTGAAGAAATACGGCATCGCACCGGGCACCTCCGACGCCTACGCCATGAGCGATCAGGATTTCACCGAACTGGCCAAGACCTACGGCCGGATCGGCGGGGCTGACCGCCTGGCAACCTTGTTGAAAGCCATTCGGGCTGAGCGCCCGGGCAAGACCCTTTTCCTGGACGGCGGGGATACCTGGCAGGGGTCCTACACCTCTCACAAGACCCAGGGTGAAGACATGGTCAAGGTGATGAACGCCTTGGAAACCGATGCCATGACCGCCCACTGGGAATTCACCTACGGCACGGACCGGGTGGAAGAACTGATTGAACAGAACAACGGCGAGTTCCTGGCTCAGAACGTCCGGGATACGGAATGGGAAGAGCCGGTCTTTGAAGGGGCAGCCTTCTTTGAGCGGGGCGGTGTCAAAGTGGCTGTCATCGGTCAGGCCTTCCCCTATACGCCCGTTGCCAACCCCCGCTATAAAATCCCCACCTGGTCTTTCGGCATTCGCGAAGAAGCCGTCCAGGCCAAGGTGGATGAAGTGCGCGAAGCCGGGGCCGAACTGGTCGTGCTGCTGTCCCACAACGGCTTTGACGTGGACCGCAAACTGTCCGGCCGGGTCAAGGGCATTGATGTGGTGCTGAGCGGTCATACCCATGACGCGGTGCCCGAGGCCGTCAAGGTGGGCAAAACCCTAATCATCGCCTCCGGCTCTCACGGCAAGTTCCTGTCCCGTCTGGACCTGGATGTGCGCGACGGTGAAGTCAAAGGCTACAACTACCGCCTGATCCCGGTTTTCTCCGACGTCATCACGCCAGATGCCGACATGGCCAAGCTGATTGCTGACATTCGCGCACCTTATGCAGACGAGCTTTCCCGGGTGCTGGGGCGCAGCGAAAGCCTGTTGTACCGCCGCGGCAACTTCAACGGCACCTTTGATGACCTGATCTGCCAATCCTTGCTGGAGCAGCGGGACGCTGAAATCGCGTTGTCACCCGGTTTCCGCTGGGGGGCGACGGTTCTGCCGGGCCAGGACATCACGGTGGAAGACGTCCACAACATGACCTCCATCACCTATCCCGCCGCCTACCGCTCTTCCATGAGTGGCCAGATGGTCAAGGACATCCTGGAAGACGTGGCCGACAACCTCTTCAATCCCGATCCCTACTATCAGCAGGGCGGGGACATGGTTCGTGTGGGCGGACTTGGCTACCGCATTGATCCGGCGAAGAAAATCGGCGAACGGGTGACCGAGATGGTGCATCTGAAATCCGGTAAGCCCATCGATCCGGGCAAAGACTACACCGTGTCCGGTTGGGCATCGGTCAATGAAGGCACAGAAGGCCCGCCCATCTGGGACGTGGTCGGGGCCCACATTGAACATCACAAGACGGTCACCGTGACGCCGAACGATGCTGTGAAGGTGGTGGGCGCGTAACGCGCCTCCGCCGGGGAGATGTCAGAGCGGTCGAGCGGAAGGTCGGAGTGCCTGCTGTTCGACTGCAAACAAGCTGAACATTTCGTGCATTTTGAGGCGGACTATGTCTTTACATATTCATTAATATGAATATTATAAAGTGATGTTCTTACCTGGGAGTGATCATTGATGGATAAGAAGCGGGACAAGGGTGTGGCCACCGGGCCTCAAAGCAGCCGCCGATCCTTCTTAACCGGTGCGTTGGGCGCAGGTGTTGCCGGCGGGGCCGCTTTGGCAGCGGCTGGCCGTCCGGCGCTGGCCGGGGCTGAAAATCAGCCACCCAACATTCCGGAATGGAGCCGTTATCTGGGCGAGGGGGTGGACACCTATCCCTATGGACAACCCAGCGAGTACGAGTCCGAGGTGGTCCGCCGAACGGTGCCCTGGCTGACGGCGGAGTCCATTTCCTCCATCAACTTCACCCCGCTGCACGAGCTGGAAGGGATCATCACCCCCAACGGTCTCTGCTTTGAGCGGCACCACGGGGGTATCGCCCATATTGATCCGGGTGATCACCGCCTTATGATCAATGGCCTGGTGGACAAGCCGTTGCTTTTCACCATGGATGACATCAAGCGTTTTCCGCGGGTAAACAAGGTTTTCTTCCTGGAATGCGCGGCCAACTCCGGCATGGAGTGGCGCGGTGCCCAGTTGAACGGTGCCCAGTTTACCCACGGCATGGTGCACTGTGTCATGTATACCGGTGTGCCCTTGAAGCTGATTTTGGAAGAAGCCGGTGTGAAGACCTCCGGCAAGTGGATCATGCCGGAAGGCGGCGATGCCTCTGGCATGACCCGGTCCATCCCCCTGGAAAAAGCTCTGGATGACTGTCTGGTGGCCTTTGCCATGAATGGTGAAGCCTTGCGGCCGGAACAGGGATATCCCCTGCGCCTTGTTGTGCCCGGCTGGGAAGGCAACATGTGGGTCAAGTGGCTGCGCCGCATCGAGGTGGGGGATCAGCCCTGGCATCACCGCGAAGAAACCTCCAAGTACACCGACCTGCTGGAAGACGGCAGCGCCCGGCGCTTTACCTGGATCATGGATGCCAAATCCATCGTCACCAACCCCAGCCCACAGGCACCCTTGAAGCACAAAGGCTTCAATGTGCTCAGCGGTCTGGCCTGGTCCGGGCGCGGCACCATTGACCGGGTGGATGTGACCCTGGATGGCGGCAAAAACTGGCGCCCGGCGCGCATCGATGGGCTGTCACTGGATAAGGCGCTGCACCGGTTCTATTTCGAGTTTGAATGGAACGGGGAACCGCTGCTGATCCAGTCCCGCGCCATTGACTCCACCGGCTATGTGCAGCCGACCAAAGACGAACTGCGGGCTGTGCGCGGCACCAATTCCATCTATCACAACAACGGCATTCAGACCTGGCACGTTCAGGCCAATGGAGAGACGGAAAATGTTGAAGTATCTTAAGTCCGTCGCCCCTTTGGCTCTGGTTCTGGGGCTGGGTGGATCGCTGCTTGCTCTGGACATCACCGCCGCACAGGCAGGTGGAAAGTTTGGCCTTGGGCGGGAAGCCACCCAGGAAGAGGTTGCTGCCTGGGACATTGACGTGCGCCCGGACGGTCTGGGCCTGCCGGAAGGGGCCGGATCCATTGCCGATGGCGAGGAGCTGTTTCTGGACCGCTGCGCCAGCTGTCACGGGGATTTTGCGGAAGGTCTGGATCGCTGGCCGGTGCTGGCAGGGGGTCAGGGCACGCTGACCAGCGAGCGCCCGGTGAAAACCATCGGCTCTTACTGGCCCTACCTGTCAACGGTCTATGACTACGTCTATCGGGCCATGCCCTTTGGCGATGCTCAATCTCTGACCTCGGACGAAACCTACGCCATCGTGGCCTATCTGCTCTATATGAACGATGTTGTTGATGACGAAGAGTTTGTGCTGAGCAAAGACAACTTCACCTCTGTGCGTCTGCCCAATGAAGCTGGTTTCTTCGAAGTCGATGGGCCGGACATGCCTGGGCTGGACAAGCGTGAGGTTTGTGTCAGCGCTTGCAAAACTGACGTTGTCATCACCAAACGGGCAGCTGTGATTGATGTCACCCCGGAAGAGACGACGGATTGATTTCTTCCCTCCGGTTGATTTGACTGTCTCTTTCCGTTGAAAGCCGGTGCGTCTCCCGCCACCGGCTTTCTTTTTTCCGCCGTTTGTTTTTGTTTTGTATCTTTAGAGTAGATTGATTGGGGAAGGACGGGGCTTAGATGGCATCCTTGAAAGGAAAGATCGGCCAGCGGCAACAACAAAGCCGACGGCAGTTTATCCGAACCGGCCTGATGACAGCTGCCGGAACACTGAGCCTGCCTTACATCTCCCGGTCTTCCCGCGCAGCTGGCGCCCCCTTGAGAGTTCTGGTTTTAGGGGGAGGGATCGCCGGGGCCTCTGTGGCCCGCCTGCTGAACAGCTACGCACCGTCAGGCGCGTTTGAGATCACCTTGCTGGTGGGCCGGGCAGGTCTTTATCATCCGCCCTTTCTGCAAACGGCCGTCCAGCTGGGTCTCAGCAATCCCGTGGCCATCAATCTGAACCTGGCGTTGAGCCAGGAAGGCATCCTGGTGGACAGTTCCGATGTGACGGCCCTTGATCCTGTCAAAAAACAGGTCACCGTGCTGTCAGATCTGGGCGAGGGGACCCTGGACTATGATTTGCTGGTGGTGGCGACCGGCATTGAACAGCAGTGGCAGGATCTGGAGATCACGCAAGGGGACCGGCTGCTCTCTCCCTGCTGGACTGCCGAAGAACGCTGCCAATCCCTGGTCCAGACCCTCAGGGACCTGCCGGACGGTGGCACCCTGGCTTTGCTGTCTCCGGCCCAGCCTTATCGCTGTCCCCCTGCGTTCTACGAGCGGGTCTGCCTGATGGCCAATATCCTGAAGAAACAGGGCAAAGAGGCGCTTCTGCTGGTGCTGGATGAAAAGGACGACTATCCGCAGCAGGATCTTTTTGAAGCCGCCTATGCCGACTATTACGATGGCATGATCGAATGGGTGCCACGTGATTTTCACGGGGGCGTTGTTCGGATCGATGGAGAGGCCGGGCTGCTGGAAAGTGATTTTGAAACCTTTGAGGCCGATCTGATCCAGGCCTTCCCCCCACAGCAGGCTGCCCGGTTCCTGCAGGAAGCGGGTCTCACCGATGACAGTGGCTATTGTCCGGTTTCCGCCCCGGGGTTGCGCTCCCGGCAGGCCCAGGACATCTATGTGCTGGGCGATGCGGCAAGCACCGGGGCTCTGTCCAAGTCAGCCTCGTCGGCGGCCAATCAGGCTGAACTGGTGGTGCGGGACATCCTGCTGCGCAGCACGGGTGGGGACCAGGGGCTAGCCCAGCCCGAGATATCAGACCGCTGCTGGTCCTTCGTGGCACCGGATGATGCCATCTTCCTGAACAGCCGCTATGGCATGGAGGGGGATCACTTCACGCTGGAGGCCGTGGACAAATCGGCAGTCGAAGACAGCCAGGAAGTCCGTGCCGATAATGCTGCTGATGCCGGGGCCTGGCCCTTTCATATGATTGAAAAGGTCTATCTGGGGTAACCAGGACGATCAATCCCGGGTGCGGGACAGCTCAGCCTTTGAAGTGCAGGGGACCTGCGCTCGTCGCCCCGACAGTCAGGGTCAGCTGGGCGAACGATTCGACCCAGTAATCGGCAGCGGCCAGTTCTTCCTTTTTATGGGTGGTGCCGATGGCCAGAGAGGCCAAACCGCCCGCATTTGCCGCCAGGATCCCGGCTGGGGAGTCTTCCAGCACCAGGCAGTTTTCCGGGGCAAAGCCCATCTGTTCGGCAGCCATGACATAGCCGTCTGGGGCCGGCTTGCCGTTTTTCACCCGGTCCGCGGTCAAAAACACTTCCGGCAGATCAATCCCGGCAAAGTTCAGTCGGGTGGTGGCGATGGAATCGGTGCCTGAGGTGTAGATAGCCCAGCGGTCACGGGGCAGTTGTGCAACCAGCTCCAGCACGCCGGGATAGACGGACAAACCTTCCGTATCATTGGACTCAATCTCCACCAGCTTTTGCGCTTCCGCCTGGGCATCCAGGTGAGGGGCGGCCAGCTCAATGGTGGCGGCAGCCCGGCGTCCATGGACAAACTGGAAGAGATGCGCTTCGTCGATGTTGTTCTTCCTGGCCCAGTTCTTCCAGCTTCGGACGATCACCGGGGCGGAGTCCACCAGAACGCCGTCCAGGTCAAAAATCACGGCGTCAAAGCTGCGGTCGAGGTGTGTCATGCAAATGGGCTCTTACTGGATCAGGAGGAGGGAGGGGGCTTAGCTGTAAAGGGCCAGCAGCTCAGCCAATCTTGCCGGGGGATGTTGCTCCCGGCGGGCAAAGATGGTCTGGCAGTCTGCAGCAAAGCGCTCAGGCTGGTATCTAGCCCCCTTCAGGCCCCAGGTAAAGGGCGGCAGGTATTTGGGCGGGTTACCACCGAAGATGCAGCTTCCGCTATCCAGTACGGTGCCCGTGTTCAGCAGGGTGCCAATGGCGGTTTTGACACAATCGCCGATCAGGGACCCCAGCTTGATCTCTCCACTGTCGTGGATTTTTAGATCCACGGAGTCTGCTGTTGCGGGATGGAAACTGGCGGGGGCCAGCAAACGCACCTGGCCGTAATTGTTTTTCAGGTCTGAGGTGGTGGTCAGCGCCCCCAGGTTCACCCAGCGGCCCACCAGGCTGTGGCCGACAAACCCCTCGTGATGCTTGTTGCTGAAGTCGTTGATGAGCGACGCTTCCAGCTCCCCGCCCAGCCGACAGTTTTGTCCCACCACCATGCCGCCCAGCAGCCGGGCGTTGTCGATTTTGCTGTCTTCGCCCAGATAAAGCGGGCCTTGCAGATAGCTGAATTGCCCGACCGAGGCATTGGCATCAATCAGAATGGGACCTGCTGTGGTGTCAAAGAAGGTGCCCGGCTGAATGTCGACGCCGGGGCCGCAGTAGAGGTCCTGCAGGTTGCCCCGCAGCCAGCAGCCTTCGGGCAGAGTGCTCAAGGGCTCCAGCTTCTTCTCAGCGATGGCCAGCTGGCGGTCGGCTTCAAGGCGGGCGGGCAGGGTCTTCAGCACCTCGATCGGATCGCAGTTGTCGGAAAGCTGAATGTCGTCGAAAAGGGCCTCCAGATCACTTGTCTGGCCGGACAGGTAGTCTGTCACCCTCTCTACATCGAACTCAGCCCGGTAACTAAGCAGGCCTTCGCATTCTGACATCAGCGCTTCGTAGGCCGCATTGGGATGGTAAAGGTAGAGAGCCGCCCCGGGATGGGTCCGACGGGTGCGTTCCAGCGGTGAAAAAATGCCGTTTCGGCTGGAGAAGATGGAAAAGAGGCGATTGTAGGGGCGCGTCAGCGGCAGATCGCGGTCTAGGAAGAGAATTTTCTGGGTCATGGTGTGGCAATTTTCTTCAGCGAGTTCTGCACAATGGGGCCGTGGGCGAGACCCACGGGAAGCATATAGACTTTTCCAAAGAAATTGTGCGTCAAAACTGACGTTGTGATCCGCAGGGTTTTTTCGCCCGGGGACGTCTGGCTGAGCCCGAGGGCCAGCAGCACCGATAAATGACGGTCGCGGGAGGTTAACAAAAGGGTGTCAGCTGCAAGACCTTCGACCCGAAAGAAATCCAGCTTGTCTCCCTTACTGGGCGGCTGGCCGGGATTTTTCTCCCCAAATCCCCGAATGGCCGTCACGCCTCCCAGGGCTGACAGCCGGTCACGCAGCCAGAAAGCCAGCCGCAAAAAGTAGGAAGGCTGGCCGGTCATCTGGCAATAGGCCTCGTAGGCCGTCAGGTCAGCGGGGACCTGTTGGGTTGCCTGGTGGAAGAAGTGCAGGTCTGCCCTGGGGGCGATTACAAAGGACTGGCTGGCGGCGTCCCAGGGCAAGTCAGCAGGTGCGCCATTGAGTACAGCGTCACGGCCTCTGTCCTTAGATAGGGTTGGAGACGCTGACAGGGCTTGTGACGGGCTCTCTTGTTGTGAGGATGTCATAGCTGCGTGTCGCGGAAGGTGTGCTTTTTCTTGCTGATGGAAAAATCCCCGAACTCATTCAGTTCGGCCGAATAAAACAGGCTGCCTTCCAGGTCTTCAGAGCTTTTGATTTTGCCGCCATAGATCTTGTCATAGAGCTGCTCCTGTTCTGCCAGGGCAGCCAGATAGAGCTCGTTCAACCTCTGGTCCAGACCCCGTTGCGACAGCAGGGCTTTGCAGTCGTCCAGAATGCTGCCGTGTTGAAAGACAATCTCGCTTTCATTGATCACCTTGGTGGCAATGCGGTTCTTCAGGCTGTCCAGGTTCAGCTGCCGGGACACTTCTGAAGGGGTTTTGACAATGAAGTCCACTTCCTCGCGGTGGCTGGGGTGTTTCAAGTAGAGGGTTTTCAGCTGTAACAGGGAGCGTTCGATGGGGGCTTTCAGGCTGGCGTAGCGGTCGTCGATCAGAAACACCAGGTCGATGTCCGACCCGCGCACCGGCAGACCGGTGGAGATTTCCCAGCGGGTTTCTTCGTGGGCCATGTTGTACGCGATGTCCCCGCCGACAAAGACACCAAACTGATCCAGCCTCTCCCGGAATTCGCCATAGGTTTCTATGGCAATCTGCCGGGCGAGCAGACGTTTGCGGGCGGAGATCATGGCGTAATGATCCTGCATCTCCAGAACCCGGTCCTCAACCGCTTCCCGGTCGAATCCAAAGCAGGTGTAGTTCAAAAAGCCCCGCAGGAAGGAGGGACTGATGCGCACGCCATTGGGCGAATCTTCATCAATGCGCAGGTAGCGGGTTGGCAGGATCTGTCTGTGCAACCCGTCAACCGCGCCCAGATTCTTGGCCAGATCAAGGATTGGCTGCTTGACCAGCGAGACCAGCTCGGCTCCTGTCACGGTGCCCTTTTCCCTGATGTAACGCTCAAATTTCTTCATGCTGTCGAGAGTCGCCGATCACCGGGGGAAGGGGAAAAAGAACGGCAGCGGTGCCGCCGGGAAGACGCTAACAAGTCTCGGCCCCAATAGGCAGAGCAAAAACTCCGGTACCGGCAAAAAATTGCGGCGACACAGGGGATGCTGTGCCGCCGCTGGAGCATGATCGGTTTAGTTAGAAGCGCTTTGCGCCTGTACCTAAACCGTGACTCATCCTCTAAAACACTGAAAAGAGTTTCACGATTTAGGCGTTATCACGCAGTGGTTCCTCTTAAACCCATTTGAGTCCTGCGGATACTCAGAGTGCTGGTCGGAGAACCGCGCTTACTCGAACTCCATCTGTTCAAAGACCCGGCCGGCATTTTTGGTGGCCAGTTCTTCATAGGTGTCCAGGTGTCTGTAGGGGCTTTGGTCTACGTAATAGGCGTCATCCAGGGTGCCGCCTGCTTCCAGATGTTCCCCGATCTTACCGCGCAGATAGACCAGATAGTCTTTTGTGTAGCGCCGGACCTGATCCATGTTGGTGGGGTGACCGTGCCCGGGGATCACATAAAGTGCTCCCAGAGCTTCGAAGTTCTCCCAGCTTTCCAGCCAGTCATAGGTGATGGTTTCCGCAAAGATCGGCAACATGCGCTCGTGAAAAGCCATGTCCCCGGCAATCACCAGCTTTTGCTTCGGCAGCCAGACGGAGATGTCACCGGGCGAATGGGCCGGGCCCAGATTCAGCACTTCGATGCGAAAGCGGCCCAGTTCGATGATTTTCTCGTCCACCAGGGTTTCGGTTGGCCCCTGCAGCGTGGTCTTTTCAGACTTGTCTTTGTTGTAGCCCTGCATGCGGGTCAGGATCTGCGGACCGTACTCTTCAAATTCAGCGGCGCCATCTTCCTGCGCCAGAATGGGCACGCCCTGTTCGGCCCAGTAGCTGTTGCCCAGCATGGCGTGGCCCTGGCCGTTTTCGTTGATCACCAGAACCACGGGTTCGTCGGTGATCAGTTTGATTTCATCGTGCAGTGCTTTGGCGAGCAGATAGGCGGCGCTGCCATTGATCACCACCACCCCTTCGCCCGTTACCAGGAATGAAAGGTTGTTGTTGTGGCCCGAGTTTTCATAGGTGGGCGGTGCCGTCGCCCCAATGGCCGACCAGACGTAAGGGATGACCTCTACCGGCTTTGAATAGAGCAGGGAGCCCGGGTACTGGTCGGGAATGTCCTGGCTGGCCTGGGCGGGAACCGCCAGAGACAGGCAGCCGAGGGTCAGCAAACCAAAGAGCTTTTGTCGCAAGGAAGAGGTCATCTGGGGGCTCACTCTGAATTCAGAATAAAGGGGATCTCCTGGTTGATTGGGTAAAGAACCAGGAGATCCATAGGGGAGGGGGAAATTAACAGAGGTGGTTCGGGCAGCCCCTATAACCGGCACTGCCCGAACTGTGATCAGCCCTTAAAAGGCGATGTCTTCTTCGATGGAGGCGATCCCGGCTTCTGCACAGGCCTGATCGATTTCTCCGCTGGGGGCACCGGAGACGCCAACGGCACCCAGCATGGCCCCGTCACCGGACAGGATGCGCACACCGCCGCCCAGAGGCAGAGCCATGGTGATGTTGCGGATGGCCCAGGCTTCACCCTTTTCGGTGACTTTCGCCAGGTCGAGCGTTTCAGTGCGGAAGGAAATGGCCGTCCAGGCTTTGCGATAGGCCGTGTCCGGCGTGTGTGCCCCGGCATAGCGATCCCGCAGGGTTACCTGCAGATTGCCGCCGCGATCTACAACGGAAACAGCGATCTGATAGCCGCCGTCCCGGCAGTTTTCCAAGGTCGCCTGGGCCACCTTCAGCGCGAAGCTGGGGGACAGGCTCTGGTAGGTCACAATGGCGCTTTCTTCTTCGGCGACTGCCCCGCCTGACAGGCTGGCGGTCAGAGCCAGAGCCGTTGCGGCACACAGGCCTTTTGCGCGTTTGCTCAGTGATAACTTCATGATTGGTCCTCCCCGGTAACGTCTTCCTGCGGTTTTTCAGGATTTTATGATAAGTTTGGTGACCTCTGTCCTATCCGGCACGCGCTTGCAGCGCCGGGGAGACAGGGGTGACCCGTGAACATATTCATATTATAATACATTCGAATAATTGAATACCACAAGCGGCAATTACGGCTGCGACACTGGAAACAGAGGAGGTGGTTCATGGTTCGTCGTCGGGAGTTTCTTCTGTCAGCAGCAGCGGTTGGTGTCAGCCTTGGAGTGGCATCACGCCAGGCGGCCTGGGCCAGCCAGGGGGACGCAGAGGTCGGGGACAACGGCCTGCATGTTCAGGACTGGTTCCTGGACTCCTTTCTGGATCTGGCTGAAGACCAGCAAACAGCCGCAGATGAAGGACGGCGGCTGGTTGTGTTGTGGGAACAGCGCGGCTGCCCCTATTGCCGGGAGTTGCACAACGTCAATCTGACCAAAGAACCCATCGTTGCGTACCTGCAGGATCACTACGACGTTCTGCAACTGGATCTCTGGGGCTCGCGTCTGGTGACGGATTTTGACGGTGAAGAGCTGGAAGAGCGGGATCTTGCCCGAAAATGGCGGGTCAATTTTACTCCGACCATTGTCTTCTTCCCGGGCCAGTTAGAGGACAGTCAGTCAGGCCAGTCCGGACGTGATCTGGAGGTGGCCCGCATGCCCGGTTACTTTAAACCCTTCCATTTCCTGTCCATGTTCGAGTATGTGGAAGGTGATTTTTATCAAGAGCAATCCTTCCAGCGGTTCCTGCAAGACAAGTTCGAACGCTTGAAGGCTGAAGGCAAAGACATCGACGTCTGGTAACCGCCTGTATCCTGCTTCCGGCTGGACAGCGAGCGGTCTGGGACGGTCGGGAACAGGACAAAGGGTCGTGGAACTGGAAGCCCCTCAACTGGTTGCCCTGGCGGGCTTTGTTGTCGGTTTGGCCATGGGTGTCATTGCCCGCTCTGTGCGCTTTTGTACCTTTGGCGCCATTGAGGCCTGGGTGCTGGTGGGGCGTCACAAGCGTCTGCGCACCTGGGGTCTTGCTATTGCCGTGGCCACTCTGATCTTTCAGGTCTCCTATTTTCTGGGCGTTGAGCGCCTTTATGAGTCCTTCTATCTGACCAATGGCATTCGCTGGGGCGGGGCCATAGTTGGCGGGCTGATTTTCGGCATCGGCATGGCCATGGCTGGCTTTTGCGGCTTTAGCACGCTGGTGCGGGTCGGCGGCGGCGACTTGAAAGCGCTGGTGGTGGCGCTGGTCATGGGGCTGAGCGCTTACATGACGGCCCGGGGCCTGACGGGCTCTTTGCGCGAACTGATCATCGAACCTCTGACCCTGCCGGTATCGCCGGAAACAGGCAGCGGGCTGGCCGGATATGTGGCCCAGTGGCTGGGACTTTCCCTGCCAGACGCAGCCCTCTGGTGCGGGGTGCTGGTGGCAGGACTGATCATCATCTGGGCTTTCAGCAACGGGGATTACAGGCGGTCGGGACGAGATGCCCTGTCCGGATTGCTGATGGGCCTGACGGTGGGCGGAGCATTTCTCGCCACTGCGATCCTGGGGAATGATGACTTCGACCCCCAGCAGGTGGAATCGGTTACCTACTCTCTGCCACCGGGAGAGGCGCTGGTCTATCTCATGACCTCGTCAGGCTCCAGCCTCTCCTTTGCGGTTACCATGGTCTTTGGCACCATTCTGGGCTCCTTTGTCACCACGGCCAGTAAGGGGGAGTTGCGGCTGGAAGGCTATGACGACCTGCGCGAACTGCGCCGCCATCTGATCGGTGCTTTTTTGATGGGCGTGGGCGGTGTTACGGCCATGGGCTGTACCATTGGTCAGGGCATATCCGGCATGGCCACGCTGTCCTTTGCCGCGCCACTGGCGTTGGGAGGCATCTTTGTCGGCGCCATCTTCAGTATTGGCTATTTGATGACCGGGCAAAGCCGGGAAGCCGTCTCATATCTTTATGAACGCTTCCGCAAGGGGGCCCAGCAGGAATACTGACCTGCCGCGGAGTGCAATAGACCCGGCTTTCAATGCAGGGCGCTGTGTTGTGCGAGGTGCAGTCCTGACCTCGCCCCCAAGCTAAGCTGGAACCCCTTGAGCCGAAATTGGCGCTGGGTCTGCCTGTTTCAGGGCAGCGGACTTACTCTGCCTGTTTCAGAGCACCGCACTTACAGCGTGATGGAGTTGATGCGCTTGCGATAGGCCCGAATGGAAAGGGGGATGATCGCCAGGTAGCCGATGTCCACCAGGGTCATGGCCAGCCAGGGATTGCTCAGCAGGATCGTGCCAAAGACAGCCACGATGATCAAAGCCGGCAGAATGCTCTGCCGACGGATTTTGGCCCGCTTGAAGGAAAAGGTGGGAATCTGGCTGACAGCCAGGAAGCCCACAATCCCCAGGTAGATGGCTGTAATCAGCGGATAGTCCCGGGCAAAGGTGATGTCCTGGAATCCCAGGAAAATAGGCAGCAGGGCCAAGGCCCCCACCAGCGGTGCCGGAACGCCGGTGAAGAAGTCTTTGCTCCACTCCGGCTTGTCGGGATCATCCAGCATCACGTTAAACCGGGCCAGCCTCAGCCCACAGCAGATGGCCAGGATCAGGGAGGCGAGCCAGCCGAAGTGGCCCAGGCTGCTGCCCTGCAGAGCCCAGAGGTAAACAAGGATGGCAGGGGCCACGCCGAAGTTCACAAAGTCAGCCAGAGAATCTAGTTCAGCCCCGAAGGAAGTCTCCCCTTTGAGCAGGCGTGCCACCCGGCCATCCAGTCCGTCCAGCAGCCCAGCCAAAAGGATCATGACAACAGCCAGTCGATAGCTCTCTTCCACCGCAAAGCGGATAGAGGTCAGCCCGGCCACCAGCGACAAGACGGTCACCAGGTTTGGCACCACCGTGCGCAGGTGCAAGACCTTGCGTTTGCCGTGACGACCGGGAAGGGCCTCACTGTCTGGCTGGGCCTGCGGGGTTTTGTCCGGTTGCTGACTGTCATCACTCATGGCTTAGCGCTCCACGCCCTGACGTCGGGGTTCATCGCTGTTGAGATCGGCCAGCACGGTTTCACCGGCCACCATGGTCTGTCCCAGCATGACCTGGGGCTCGACGCCGTCGGGCAGGTAGACATCCAGGCGGCTACCGAAGCGGATCAGGCCGTAGTGTTCCCCGGTGGCGAGTTCCTGGCCTTCTTTGACCTCGCAAAGAATGCGGCGGGCCACCAGCCCGGCAATCTGGGTGACCGCCAACTGGCGCCCGTCTTTCATCTCAACGATCAGAGAGTTCCGTTCATTCAGATCACTGGCCTTGTCCAGAGATGCGTTGAGGAACTGACCGGGGTGATAAGCAATCTTGGTGACCTTCCCGGCGATGGGCAGGCGGTTCACATGAACATTGAAAACGTTCATGAAAATGGAGATCCGCATCATCTCCTTGTCGCCCAGTCCAAGCTCCGGAGGAGGGGCGGCAGGCTGGACCATGCAAATCTTGCCATCAGCCGGGGAAATGATCAGTCCTTCGCGGGTCGGCGTGACCCGAAGCGGATTGCGGAAAAAATAATAACACCAGACGGTCAGCCCCAGTCCGATCCATCCCAAAGGCTCCCACAACAGAAAAAGCAGCAGGGCGATGACTGCGAAAATCCCGACAAAGCGCTTACCTTCCTTGTGAATGGGCGGCGCGATGATTTTCAAGGTGTCCAAGGGAATACTCCGTCTTTTTAAGGACTTACCGGGTAACAGGTGCCGACTTACTTTTGACTGATGCCTGCACTTGCTGGCAGGCGCCAGCGTTCATCTTAGCAGGCGAAAAGCCATAAGGGGACTGGGCACTGTTTATTGAAAGACAGCGCTTACCAGAAAGCAGCACTTTCGGAAATGAAAAAGCCAGATGCAACCGGTCGGCTTGTGTCACTTATGAAACAGTGCCGAAGCCCTAAAAACTGGAGACCCACACAAAGCGACTGGCAAGAAGCGGCATTTTGACTTGTTGTGACGGGGGCTCCAGCCTGTGACAGCTTTGGCGGTTCAGGAGGCTGGGTTGCGCGGTGGTGGCGGTGCAAGTCGCTGTTGCCGCTTGTTCTTCTGAACGGCCTGTTCCAGGGCTTCCAGAAAGCGGGAGCGGTCTTTTTTGCTGAAGGAAGGGCCGCCACCTTTGATTTCGCCGCTGTCCCGCAGCACTGCGTTCAGGTCTCGCATGGCCATCGCCATACCAATGCCCTGGTTACTGAAGGCTTTGCCGTTGTGCCCCATGACCTGTGCGCCTGCCTTCAAACAGCGGTCGGCCAAAGGAATGTCGCCCGTGATGACAATGGCGCTTGAGTTTGCCCGTTCTGCAATCCAGTCGTCGGCGGCATCAAAGCTGTCGCTGACAATCACCCGTTGGACCCGGGGGCTGTCGGGCAGACGCATCCAGGCATTGGACACCATGTGAATGGTAAGGCCATGTCGGTCCGCCACCTTGACGGCTTCTTCCTTGACCGGACAGGCGTCACAGTCGACATAGATTTCTGTTTGCACGGTCACGGGGCCGCCTGTCTGCTGGAATGATGAAACGGGAGATAAGGACAGAGCGCAAAGAGGTCAAGGATCTGCTGCAGAGGGTGCGTTAGCCCCCACTTCGCAATCGGGTTCCATGCTGATCCGTTTGAAATCAAAGGGCTGGCAGTCTCAAACCAGGTGCAGCTTCTTTTCCAGATAGCTGATGATGTCTTTCAGGTTTTGCTTTTTGATCATGCGCTGTCGACCATCAAAGAGCTGATACTCACAGCCGGTTTTTGTTTTTCCGGTCATGCACTTGGCGATGGTGTAGAGAGCCGTTTCGTGGGTATGGCGGAAAATCGAAAAGAGAGCGATACCAGCACCGTGGTCAATGGCGTAATCGCGCCACTCTCCGGTGGCAACACGTCTGCTGTAGAGATTGAGAAGAATGTTAAGTTCGTCGCGGGAAAAATAGGTGGGTTTGGAGCGTGCTTTGGCTCCGGGAACGAAGTCTGCCAACTGCACCAGCTGACTCATCGCACTGTCACTCCCCGAAGATCTATCATGTTCCCCAACTCCAGCGGTCTGACTGGCCCTGCGGCCTGTCAAAAAAACAGATGCAGACACAAAACGAAATCTGAGCCGCCAAACAGGCAGTTTTCCTGACCGACGGGGCAATGTGACCCCTGAAACGAGCGGCGTCGATTCAGCGTTTTGCTGACCACAATCTTATTACATTTTCATGTCCAAGTAAAATTGTGATCCGTCGCGACGTCCATAGTCAGGTATAGTGTACCGCAGGTCTCTCATCTGGTCAGTTGGCTAGGCCAGCAGGTGAAACTCAAAGAAACAAGGCGGTTGTTCTCCTCCGGATCGTAAGGCAAGTGGCCTGCCAGAGGATGGGAAGGGCGCTGGCCCGGTCAAGGTCAGAGGTTCAGTCAAGGTCACAGGCCCAGTCAAGGTCACCGGCCCAGGCAAGGTCACTGGGCTGCCGGATGTTTTGGCGAAGATTGAAGCTCTCCCATTGTCCAGGGATGCTGGGGTTTGTCCAGGGACGCTGGGGTCTGACCATCACCGGGATCACAGGGCGCCTCTGCCAGCGGCAGGGAGCTATGGTTCAGCTGTCTGCTGGTCAGGGGCACTGAGCGGGCAAAAGGCCCCGGAATTGCGAACTGGCCCGGTGGACAAGTTTTTTTGACACCTGTTGTTCATCTGTGAAAATCGGCGTTTTTATTAATTATTTCAATAAATTAACTCTATTTGTTTGTGTAATTGCCGGATTGTTGAGCGAAATAAAAAGTTCATATGAATGGAATTTTGATGTAAGCGAAAATGAAATAGGAGTTACGAACATTCACATCGAACCAAACGTATCTTCGTTCTAGGGAGGAAAGTATGTCCAAAAAGGTACTGGCTACCGCACTGCTCGGTGGCATGATCGCGTCGTCTGGCGCGCTCGCTCAAACGGAAGTTCAGTGGTGGCACGCCATGGGTGGCCGCAACACGGACAAAATCAACGAGATTGCTGAAAAATACAACGCATCTCAAAGCGAATACAAAGTGGTTCCCACCTACAAGGGCAACTACACTGAAACCATGACCGGTGCCATCGCCGCGTTCCGTGCAGGTCAGCAGCCGCACATCGTTCAGGTGTTCGAAGTCGGTACGGCCACCATGATGGCTGCCGAAGGCGCTGTTTATCCGGTTTATCAGTTGATGGCTGACACCAACACAGCCTTTGATCCCAATGCCTATCTGCCGGCTGTGAAGTCCTATTACACCACGCCCGATGGCAAGATGCTTTCCATGCCGTTCAACAGCTCCACGCCGGTGCTGTGGTACAACAAAGACGCTTTCAAAGCCGCTGGTCTGGACCCTGAAAATCCGCCGAAAACCTGGGACGAAATGGAATCCGCTTCCAAAGCCCTGGTTGATTCCGGCATGAAATGCGGTTTCTCCTTCGGCTGGCAGTCCTGGGTGATGCTGGAAAACTACTCTGCCTGGCACAACCTGCCGCTGGGTACGCAGGAAAACGGCTTCGGTGGTCTGGACACCGAGTTCAGCTTCAACAACGATAAAACCGCCGGCATTCTGCAGCGCATCGCCGACATGCAGAAGGACAACCTCTTCGTCTATGCCGGTCGCCGCGGTGACAGCCTGCCCAAGTTCACCGGTGGTGAATGCGGCATGTGGATGAACTCTTCTGCTTATCTGGCTGGCATCGACAAAGGCGCCAAGTTTGAGTACGGCCAGGCCATGCTGCCGCTGGATACAGCCGCTGCTGACAAGCCGCAGAACTCCATCATCGGCGGTGCCACCCTCTGGGTGCTGCAGGGCAAAGATTCCAAAGACTATGCCGGTGTTGCTGACTTCTTCAACTTCCTGTCTTCTGCTGAAATCCAGTACGACTGGCACGATTTCACCGGCTATGTGCCCATCACCACAGCTGCCTATGAAATGGCTGCTGAAGATGGCCTTTACACCCGCAAACCCGGTGCTGACATTGCCATCCTGCAGCTCAGCCTGAATGAGCCGACCGCGAATTCCAAAGGTCTGCGCTTCGGTAATTTTGTTCAGATCCGCGACATCATCAACGAAGAGATGGAAGCGCTTTGGGCCGGTGAAAAGACCGCCAAAGAAGCTCTGGACACTGCTGCAGACCGTGGTAACGCGCTGCTGCGGAAGTTCGAAAAAGCCAACAACTAATCGGCTTTAATCTGATCGGGTGGGTCTGGAGGCTGCAACAGCAGTCAAAAGACCCGCCCGATTTTTTCTGAGTTCCCTTGTTTCTGCGAGCCTCTGTATAGTCAGAGCATTCCGGCCCCACAGCCTGAACCGCCGCAAACTGAGGCCTTTTACTCATGCACAAAAAAGTCACCTTCAAAAACAAAGGGCTGCCGTATCTGCTGGTCATGCCGCAGATCGTCATCACGCTGCTGTTCTTCATCTGGCCAGCGTCTCAGGCCCTGTATCAGTCCGTGCTGGTGGAAGACGCCTTTGGGCTGTCGCGGGAATTCGTTTGGTTTGAGAATTTCGAAGAGCTCTTTTCTGATCCGCTCTATCTGTCTTCTTTCAAGGTCACCATTCTCTTTTCCGTTTCGGTCACCGCGCTGTCCATGGGCCTGGCGTTGCTTCTGGCGGTGATGGCGGACCGGGTGATCAAAGGCAGCGGTCTTTATCGGACGCTTCTGATCTGGCCCTATGCTGTTGCGCCAGCGGTTGCTGGTGTTCTTTGGTTCTTCATGTTCAATCCTACAATTGGGGTGCTGGCCTATGTGCTGAACCAACTGGGCTACGACTGGAACCACTATCTCAGTGGTACCGATGGTTTTATCCTGGTTGTGATCGCCGCGGCCTGGAAGCAGATCAGCTACAACTTCCTCTTTTTCCTGGCTGGCCTGCAGTCCATTCCCCGCTCGTTGATCGAGGCGGCAGCCATTGATGGCGCCAGCCCGACCCGGCGCTTCTGGACCATCATCTTTCCCTTGCTCAGCCCCACCACCTTCTTCCTGCTGGTGGTCAACATGGTCTACGCCTTCTTCGACACCTTCGGCATCATCCATGCCACCACGGAAGGGGGACCGGCAAATTCCACGTCAATCCTGGTTTACAAGGTCTATTCCGATGGCTTCATCGGGCTGGATCTGGGCGGCTCGGCAGCCCAGTCGGTCATTCTGATGATGATTGTGATCGGACTGACGGTGGTGCAGTTCAAGTACGTTGAGAAGAAGGTGCAGTACTGATGGTTGAAAATCGCAGAATAAGCACCTTCATTGGCCATCTGATCCTGCTGATGGGGCTGGCCATCGTGGCTCTGCCCATCTGGGTTGCTTTTGTGGCCTCGACCCATTCCATCGACACCCTGTTGGCCGGAACCCTGCCGTTCTGGCCCGGCGATCAGATGTTTGAGAACTACAGTCTGATCATGTCCGATGAGGTGCGCAGTGCCGGTGGCTCGCCGGTCGGTGTGATGGTCTGGAACTCACTGATCATGGCGCTGTCCATCGCCATCGGCAAAATCATCATTTCGCTGATCGCCGCCTATGCCATCGTCTACTTTGAATTTCCCTTCCGGATGTTCTTTTTCTGGCTGATTTTCGTCACCCTGATGCTGCCGGTTGAGGTGCGTATTCTGCCCACCTTCCAGATCGCGGCGGACCTGAACCTGCTGAACAGCTACGCCGGGCTCAGTCTGCCGCTGATTGCCAGTGCCACGGCCACATTTCTGTTCCGTCAGTTCTTCCTGACCATCCCCGATGAGCTGGCAGAGGCGGCGCGCATCGACGGGGCAGGACCGATGAAGTTCTTCTGGGATGTGGTGCTGCCCCTGTCGCGCACCAACATCGCAGCCCTGTTTGTCATCCTCTTTATCTATGGCTGGAACCAGTACCTCTGGCCGCTGCTGATCACCACCGATGAAAGCTTCTATACGCTGGTTATGGGCATTCAGCGCATGGTGACGGTCTCAGAATCGATCCCTGTCTGGCATCTGGTCATGGCGACAGCCATCCTGGCCATGCTGCCACCGGTCCTGGTGGTGGTTGTCATGCAGAAACTGTTCGTCAAAGGCTTGGTTGAAACGGAGAAGTAACGTCATGGCGACGGTTTCGCTGAAAGACACACGCAAGATCTATCCCAACGGCTTTGCCGCCATTCATGGCGTCGACCTGGATATTGCCGATGGCGAGTTCATCGTTCTGGTTGGTCCCTCCGGCTGTGGAAAATCCACTCTGCTGCGTATGGTGGCGGGGCTGGAGACCATTTCCCAGGGCGACCTCTTCATCGATGACCAGCGGGTCAATGAAGTGGAGCCCATGGCCCGCGACATTGCCATGGTGTTCCAGAACTACGCCCTCTATCCCCATATGTCGGTTTACGACAACATGGCCTATGGCCTGAAAAACCGGAAGTTCCCCAAGGCTGAGATTGATGAGAAGGTGCGCGAAAGCGCTGCCATTCTTGAAATTGAACCGCTGCTGGATCGGCGCCCCAACCAGCTTTCCGGCGGCCAGCGCCAGCGGGTGGCCATGGGTCGGGCCATCGTGCGCCACCCCAAGGTCTTCCTGTTTGACGAACCGCTGTCCAATCTGGATGCCAAGCTGCGGGTGCAGATGCGCCTGGAGATCAAAAAACTGCAGAAGCGTCTGGGCACCACCTCCATCTATGTGACCCATGATCAGGTGGAAGCCATGACCATGGCGGACCGGCTGGTGGTGCTCAATGGCGGGAATGTGGAGCAGATCGGGACCCCCATTGAGGTCTACGACCGGCCCCTCAGCCGCTTTGTCGCCTCGTTCATCGGTTCGCCCCCGATGAACTTCATGCGGGTTCATGTGGCAAACGGCCAGGTGCTGCTGAAGCCGGGTGCCCGTGAATTGGCGCGGCTGCAGGATACCTCTGTCACCGGCCTGGATCTGGGGGTGCGTCCTGAACACCTGGAAGTCTGCGCCGCCGGTGAGGAAGATCTGTTGCTGCGGGTCGAGGTGGCCGAGTCTCTGGGGGCTGATACCCTGTTGCATGGCTCAGTCGAAGGGGTCACCGATGACCTGGTGATTCGCCTTGCCGGCTATCAGGTCATGGCACCGGGAACGGAACTGCCCGTGAAGCTCGATCACGAACGCATGCACTTCTTTGATGCAGAAACCGGTCAGCGGGTCGAATAGGCCTCAGTTTAGCCGCTTTTTGCTGCAGAATTTGGCCAGCGGCCGGCGTCTGACACCGGGAGTCAAATCGGTTTAAGTGGAATCACGACGTGATAACACTTGAAGCGTGAATTTGCCTCTTTTCAACCTGTTAGAGGATGATTCACGGTTTAGTTCCAAGCGCAAATCGCTTCTAGCTAAACCGATCATGCTCTAGGTGTGACGGGGCTTTCGCTCTTGTGGTGCTGATTGTTTGTTTTCGCTCGAGAGCCGGGCTATGTTAGCCGCCGAAATTCATGCGAGTCTGCTGTTTGGTTCTTTCCTGTCAGGGGCAAGGGCCCTGTACGGTAACTCCTTCAAGAAGATAGGGTAACGGCGTGAGCGATATTTTCCGCGAAGTTGATGAGGACGTTCGCAAGGAACAGTATCTCCAGCTTTGGAAGAAGTATGGAAACTATGTCATCGGGGCTGCAGCCGCCATTGTGATCGGCGTCGGTGGCTGGCAGGCCTGGCTGGCCTATCAGGAAAGCGAGCGTCTGGCCGCTTCTGAAGCCTACTATCAGGCCATGACAGCGGTGGAGCAGTCCGATGACAGTCGCGCTGCCCTGGACAATCTCTCTGCATTGGCCAAGCCAGGTGATGTGGGATATGGCCAGATGGCCGCTTTCCAGGAAGCACAGTTGCGGGCAAAGGCCGGTGATCTGGACGGCGCGCTGGCGCTGTGGGATGCCATCGCAGCCGATTCTCCTGATAACCTGACACGTGATGTGGCCATTTTGACAGCTGCCCAGCACCGTCTCAATGCCGGGGAAACAGACGGTCTGGCAGCGAAATTGGCTCCTCTGACTGATCCCAGCAACAGTCTCAAGTCCCTGGCCGGGGAACTGCTGGCGCTGCTGGCCATTAAAGAGGGTGATCTGGACACGGCCCGGCAGGAACTGCAGGCCATTGTCGACGATACCCAAGCAGCCCAGGGGGTGCGCGGCCGCGCTGCCCAATTACTGGCGAGCCTGTCGGAGTAAAGGCCCATGGGTCACAAGACCACTGGACGCCGGGCACTTACCGCGCTGTCCCTCGCTGCTGTCGTTGTGCTGGCAGGCTGTGATCGCCTGGATACCTGGATGGGTGAAAACGAGCCACCGCCTTTGCCGGGTGAACGCATCACCATCATGGACATCGACAAGTCCATCACGGCAGACCCAGAGGTGGCCGGGCAGCAGATCCAACTGCCGGAACCACTGGCCGGAACCAACTGGCTGCAGGTGGGGGGGAATGCCCAGCACCTGATGGGGCATCTTTATGTCTCCGACAATCCGCAGCAGGTTTGGCGGGCCTCCGTCGGTGATGGCAAAAGCAGCGATTCCCGCATCCTTGGCCAGCCTCTGATCGTGGATGGGGTGGTCTACAGCATGGATGCCCGGTCCCAGGTTTCTGCCTTTTCGCTGAGCAACGGCAATCTGATCTGGCGTCAGGACCTGGAGTCCGACGAGGAAGATGATGGCTACTTCGGCGGTGGTATCGCTTATGACCAGGGCCGGATCTTTGTCTCGACCGGGTTCCTGCGGGCTTTTGCCTTGCGAGCAGACAGTGGTGAAGTGATCTGGGATACCGCGGTGTCCGGTCCTGTGCGCGGGGCGCCGACCGTCAGTGACAACAAGGTCATGTTGGTCACCCTGGACAACAAGCTTGAGGTTCTGGACGCTGAAAACGGCGGCCAGGCCTACAGCCACACGGGGATCCAGGAAACCGCAGGCCTGGTGGGCGGCGCCAGTGCCGCCAGCAATGGCTCTGTTACCCTGGTGCCTTATACCTCCGGGGAAATCGTCGCTCTGTTGACCGACAATGGGCGCGAACTCTGGAACGATTCTCTGTCGGCCATCCGCCGGGGGGCTCAGGCTGAAGACATCGCCCACATTCGGGCGTTGCCGGTTCTGGATGACCGTGTTGCCTACGCCATCAGTCATTCCGGTCGTATGGCCGCCATCGACCTGCGCCGGGGCTTGCGGATCTGGGAAGCTGAAATCGGGGGCGTGGAAATGCCCTGGATTGCCGGCGACTACATCTACGTGGTGACCCAGGAAGGGGAAGTTGTCTGTCTGCTGCGGTCCAGCGGTCAGGTGGTGTGGGTGACCAAGCTGCCGCGTTACGAAGACCCGGAAGACCGCGATGGGGTCATCAACTGGAAAGGCCCCGTTCTGGTGGGGGACCGGTTGATTGTCGCGTCGTCTCTGGGAGAAGCCCGCACGCTGTCTCCTTACACCGGCGAGGAAATCAGCAAGATCGACCTGCCCGGTGGTGTGGCTGTCTCTCCGGTCGTGGGCAATGACGTCGTTGTCTTTCTGACAGAAGACGGGGATCTGGTGGTCTATCGCTGAGCCGGGGGTGGCCCAGCGTTTGCGGTAGGTCTGCCAAGACCCGCTGAAACCAAGAAGATCTTTGATGGGGGGCTGTGACTGCTGTACAAGCAGGCGCAGCTCCCTATTTTCTTGCCCCTAGAGTCAAATCGATTTAAGTGGAATCACTACGTGATACCGCTTAAATCGTGAAACTCTTTTCAATGTGTTAGAGGATGATTCACGGTTTAGCTACAAGCGCGAAGCGCTTCTAACTAAACCGATCATGCTCTAGCTTGATTTTCTGGCGATCTTTCCTTCAACAAAGGGCTGATCGCAAAGAGAGCTTGTTTTGATGGTGAGTTCAGAGACCCCGCACAGAGACAGTTCCTTTTGGGTGGACTCACGCTGTGATGACACCTGATGCGTGAATTTGCCTCTGGATGGCATAATGCTGTCTCTGACTTCTGAAAGAACTTGGAAAATCCATGTCTGCCTTGACTGAACCGGCCTTTACTCTGGCCATCATTGGTCGCCCCAATGTGGGCAAATCGACCCTGTTCAATCGCTTCGTTGGCAAGCGTTTGGCTCTGGTCGACGATCAGCCGGGGGTGACCCGCGACCGCCGGGAAGGCGATGGGCGACTGTTTGATCTGCGCTTTCGGGTCATGGATACGGCAGGCCTGGAAGACGCCACGGACGACACGCTGGAAGGCCGCATGCGCCTGCAGACCGAACGGGCCATTGAAGAAGCGGACGTGGTGCTGTTTCTGATGGATGCCCGGGCCGGGGTGAATCCTCTGGACAGCTACTTCGCGCGCTTGCTGCGCAAGAGCAAAAAACCGGTCATTCTCTGCGCCAACAAAGCTGAAACCCAGGCCGCTGAAATGGGATTGGGAGAGGCCTACAAGCTGGGCTTTGGTGAACCGGTGGGCATTTCCGGTGAACACGGTCTGGGCCTTAGCGACCTGCGAGATGCGATCTTTGACAAGGTCGACGTGAAGGTAGAGGCCGCAGAGCGGCGGCAGGAAGAAGCCGAAGCAGAAAGAGAAGCGGCTCGTCAGGCCGCTCTCGAAGCCCGTGAGGCCCGTCTGGCTGCCGGTGAGGAGATCGACGAAGAGGAAGACGACCTGCTGCTGGAGGAGCGTCCGTCGGGACCCTTGCAGCTGGTTGTGGTGGGACGCCCCAATGTGGGCAAATCCACTTTCATCAACTATCTGCTGGGTGAAGACCGATTGCTGGTTGGACCGGAAGCCGGCATCACCCGCGATTCCATTTCAGTTGAGTGGTCCTACAAGGACCAGCCCATCAAGCTGTTTGATACCGCCGGTCTGCGCCGTCGCTCCAAGGTAGATGACAAGGTGGAGTGGCTGTCTGCCAACGACACCAAGCGGGCGGTCGATTACGCCCACGTTGTGGTTCTGATGCTGGATGCCAATCTGGGCATGGAAAAACAGGACCTGACCATTGCCCGGCGGGTGGTGGATGAAGGCCGGGCGCTGATCATTGCCATGAACAAATGGGATGTGGCGGAAAACCGGGCCATGGCCCTGCGGCAGGTGGAAGACCGTCTGGAACGCTCCTTCCCGCAAACCAGAGGCATCCCCATTGTTACCCTTTCAGCGCTGGAAGGGCGCGGTGCCAACAAGGTGCTGGATGCGGTGTTCGAGGTTTACGAGACCTGGAACAAGCGCTTCTCCACCTCCGTGCTTAACCGCTGGCTGGAAGACGCCACTGCAGCCCACCCGCCGCCAGCACCGGGCGGACGGCGCATTCGCCTGAAGTACATCACTCAGGCCCGGACCCGGCCACCGACCTTCGCCATTTCCTGCAGCAATCTGGAACATCTGCCGGATTCTTATCTGCGCTATCTGGAAAATGCCCTGCGGGAAGACTTTGACCTGCCCGGCATCCCCATCCGGATTCATCTGAAAAAGAGCGCCAACCCCTACGCCAATCGCAAAAAGCGGTAAGGCCGCGGCTAAACTACAGGCGGATCACAGTGGCTTGTCGTGCCACTGAATCCAGCGGCCGTGAAAATCCGCGCGGGCCAGCAACTGAGGGGAGCTGGGCTGCCTGTTGCCGCTCCACAGGTCCAGCCAGAGGCCCGCGCCAGGTGTCTGGTCATCAGCTTCCAGCCGAAGCCAGGCCAACGGCGCGCTTTTGCTGGTTGCCTTGCCTGCAGCCGCGATGATCTCAGCCCCCCGTGCCTGAGCTTCCTGAGGCAGGTATTGCCAGGCAATGGAATGGTAGACCACTGTCAGGCAGCCGTCCTGCAGAGCTGCCAGCTGGCGTTCCAGCCAGCTCACCGCATCTTCCTGATCCACGGAGACTGAAAAAGCTGCCGCGACCTCCAGGGCTGCCAGCGTGCGGGTGACGCGTTCTTCCTGATCGGCCCAGATGTAAGACAGGAGGCGCAGCTGGTCGGTTTTGTCAGCGGGATTGAGGGGGCTGAGATCGCAGCCCGCGCGACCGGCCACCGTCAGCTCGGCCTGGGGAGGGGGCGGCCCCTGCCAGTCAGGGGCCAAAATGACGGGGGCATCTTGTGGACCCCAGTGGACGCCCCCCAGGTCATAACCATAGTGATCCCAAAAGAGGTTCAGACCGGCGCTTGCCCCGACTTCCAGCAGCTGCAGGGGCATTTGAACCTCTGCTGCCAGCTTCAGAAATCCCGGCAGCAAAACGCCGGAGCGGCGCACTTCATTGGTTTGCGGGGGAGATTTCAACCGTTCCAGCACAAAGTTGCTGTGATCGAGCAAGGCAGTATCCACAGCCTGCCAAAGCAGGTCCTTATCCAGGGGTTGCCCGCGGCTGGGATAACAGGCTGCAAGGAAAGGGGCCCGACCGGACAGAACCAGGGCATGGAGGGCACCTGCCAGACGTAAGGGAACCGATTGCCCGGTGGCGGAGGGGTCACCTTCCCAGGTGTTCAGGCGCGACAGAACCGGTCCGGCGCTCAGGGGCCGCTCTGCAAAGAGGGTGCAGAGATCGGACATGAAAGGTGAGTCCAGATCCAGACAGGCTGCGGCCTGGCGCCGGAAGGCATCCAGCATTGGCTTGGGCAGGGCAGAGACTGTAGCTGTCATGTCGAGGTCTCCCAAATCGTGATTATCGCGGGACATCAGTAGACAAAAATCTAACGATCACCTCGGCTTATTGGAAAACCCAGGACTTGTTCCCGCCTGGAAGAAAGCGCGCTTTTCGTTTCAAGAGCCGCAGATTTCAGCCAAAAGAGAACTGTTTATGCTGCGCTGCACAATAGTTGTGACGCGCTGATCCATCACGGGACTGAGTGACCGGTCAGAGTGGTGAGGCTGAGGGGAGCGGTGGGGAGAGGGGGCTTGCTCAGGAGGGCAGACGCAGTTCGATGGTCTCGCCGTTGCGCTCACAGGAGGCTTCGGCCAGCTCCACAAAGGCCTCGGTGATTTCTTCGGGATCGCGCAAAGACATGGGATCCTCACCGGGAAATGCCTGGGCACGCATGTTGGTGCGGATGGGGCCGGGAGATACCAGGTTCACTTTCAGCCCAAAGGATTCGACCTCTTTGGCGTAGCTTTTGACCATGGACTCCAGGGCGGCCTTGGTGGCGGCATAGGGTGCCCAGTAGGCTTTGGCCGATTGAGCCGCGCCGGAGGTTACGAAGATGGCGCGGGCGGATTCAGATTTGCGCAGCAGCATGTCCAGTGTGCGCAGCAGGCGGAAGTTGGCATGCACGTTGATCTGAAAAGCCTCGTCCCAGGTGCCCGGTTTGATGTGGCTGAGCGGGGAGAGCTGTCCCAGCGTACCGGCGTTGCCCACCAGGATGTCCAGTTGGCCATGACGCTCAAAAAGAGCCGGGCCGAGAGCGTCCAGTTTGGCGCCGTCGCGCAGGTCCAGAGGCACCAGGGTCGGTTTCAATCCACCGGCAGAGCGGATTTCATCATCCAGTTCCTCCAGGGCGCCGACTGTGCGGGCAATGAGAATGGTCTGAGCCCCTTCGGCGGCAAAGCGCTTGGCCACGGCCCGGCCAATGCCCCGCGACGCCCCCGTGATCACGGCTGTGCGCCCGGCCAGACGGCCTGAGGGGGCTGTCGCATCATTGGCGGCGGAGGAGGGGGAGGACTCAGCTTGTGTCATGGCTTGAAATCTCGATCAGGTTTCTTTGTGTCGACCGGGCAGTACCTGATGGCCGGCCCGTCTTAGGAGGTTTTCGATCAGGGCAAAAAGCCCCACACCGGCCAGCAGTCCCGCTGCGGCATAGATCCCGCCTTCCAGAGTCAGCGGCACCACGGGAGAGAAGTGGGCGAGAGTATCTCTCACCACCGCTTCGTCAAGTACCTGCAGGAAGGTAAAGCCGCGTGTTGCCGGGGTGGCGGCGGCCAGAGCATCGTAAGCGGCCTGCAGCTTGACCTGGGCCTGCAGGGCTTTGTCTGCGCCCTCAATCAGGACCTTGCTGTAGGGGCTTTGTTCCTGTTTTGCCAGAAAGAGAAATTCTTCCGGGCTCATGCCCAACGCCTTGGCTCCCTCCCGCAAGGGGGCCAGATCTTCTTTGACCTGGGCCAGTCGACCGGCCAGCTGGTGTTGGTACTGAACCAGAAAGCCCGGCGCCTGGCTGAAACCGGCAGCGCCACCGGCAGAGAAGATCCCACTGACCAGACGAGACAGCATGGTGACCTTCTCTCCGCTTTCTTAGGCCCGCTTCAGTTCTTTCAGCATGGAAGGCCGCAGGCGCTCCGGATTTTCTTCATCCGTCAGGCGTGTCGGATATTCCCCGGTAAAGCAGGCATCACAGAACTGAGGGTTGTCGTTGTTGCGATTGGCTTCGCCCATGGCCCGATAGAGGCCGTCCTGGGAGATGAAGGCCAGGCTGTCCACACCGATGTGTTCTGCCATGTCCTCTACGGACATCTGTGACGCCAGCAGCTGTTTGCGCTCCGGCGTGTCCACCCCATAGAAGCAGGAGTGGGATGTCGGGGGGGATGCGATGCGCATGTGGACTTCCGTGGCCCCGGCAGCCCGCACCATTTCAACGATCTTCCGGCTGGTGGTACCGCGCACGATGGAGTCATCCACCAGCACCACCCGCTTGCCTTCGATTTTGGCTTTGTTGGCGTTGTGCTTCAGCTTAACGCCCAGATTGCGGATTTCCTGGGTGGGTTCAATGAAGGTCCGGCCCACATAGTGGTTCCGGATGATCCCCAGTTCGAAAGGAACGCCAGCTTCTTCAGCATATCCCAATGCCGAAGGAACGCCGCTGTCCGGCACCGGAATGATCACATCGGCGGGCACGCCCGATTCCCGGGACAGCTCCTGGCCGATGTACTTGCGGGCATCATAGATGGACTTGCCTTCCATGATGGAGTCCGGGCGGGCGAAGTAGATGTACTCAAAAATGCAGGGTTTGTGCTTCAGGTTGGCGGACACAAAGCGGGTCTTGGGTTCTCCGCCATCCAGGATGACCATCTCGCCGGGTTCAATGTCACGCACCAGTTCCGCCCCGATGATATCCAGAGCGCAGGATTCAGAGGCCAGCAGATAGGCATCGTCCAGTTTGCCGAGCACCAGGGGCCGAACGCCGTAAGGGTCGCGCACACCGATCATGGCCGTTTCCGTGATGGCCACCAGGGAGTAGGCCCCTTCGATTTTGCCGATGGCATCGGCGATGCGGTCAATCACGTTGTCACAGGGCGAAGTGGCGATCAGATGGATCAGGACTTCCGAATCCATGGTGGACTGGAAGAGGGAACCGCGTCGCACCAGTTCTTCGCGCAGCGTCCCGGCGTTGGTCAGGTTGCCGTTGTGCGCAATGGCCAGCCCGCCAATGGAGAGGTCGGCAAAGAGCGGCTGGATGTTGCGGATTTCTGTGTCGCCGGTGGTGGAGTAACGGTTGTGCCCCATGGCAACGGTGCCGGTCAGTCGGCTCATGGTGCGCTGGTCGGAGAAGATGTCCCCCACCAGTCCCAGTTCCTTGTGACTGGTAAAGCGCGTCCCGTTAAAGGCAACAATGCCGGCGGCTTCCTGGCCGCGGTGCTGCAGGGCGTGGAGCCCCAGCGCTGTGTGGGCGGCGGCATCGGGCGACCCGAAGATGCCAAAGACACCACATTCCTCACGCAGTTTGTCGTCGTCAAACGGATGGGTGGATAACGCTGAGCTCATGGGGTTGCACCTTTGCTCTACTGCAGGGCCTCAATGGCCTGATTTAACTGTCCGCGTTGCCCTTCGGTATAGCCTGACTCCTCCTCCGGTGCACCGTCTTTTGTTGAAGACTGTGGGGCGGGGGCGGCTTTGGGCTGTAACAACTCTTGAACAACACGGCCTGTTTCAAGTGCCTTGTCACCTTTTTGTAAAGCACTTTCAACTGCATTACTGCTTTGCATGCGCAAATCTGACGGCACCAGAGTGATCAGGGTGTCAGCGCCAGCAACAATCAGGGGGCGAGTTTTGGCTTCCTGCATCCAGGCGGGATGCTCTGCTGCGGGTAACAGCCAGGCATTGGAAGCCAGCCAGACCAGGCAGATAATGATGGCCCCGCGCAAGAGCCCGAAGATCAACCCCAGAGTGCTGTCCAGTGCCCCCAGGCTGCTGTCCTGTACCCGTCTGGAGAGTGCTTTGGAGAGCAGCGAAAAAAACACCAGTGAAATCAGGAACAGGCCGACACCGGCGGCTGTTTCAGCGGCGAACTCATGGGGGATGAACTGCAGGGCCAGGGATTTGGCCGGAACAAAGCCGTAAAGAGTGACAAAGGTTGCCCCGACCCAGGCTCCGACGGACAGAACCTCGTGCACCAGCCCGCGGCTGAAAGCCAGCAACGCTGAAATCAGCAGGACGGCAAAGACAATGAGGTCCAGCGCGTTGATGGGCAAGGAGTCCATTTCCATCCCTTTAACTCAAACTGCTGGATGACTGATCCAGCTTACGGCAGTTGACAACTGACCCGACGTGCAAGCTCCCGACGCCGCCCTCGGCAGGGGAACAGATGATCAGTCCGCTGTTTTTTGCGGGCCTAAGGTCCGGTCTGTCTGTCAAAAGAACAGCTACTGTCGTTCCTTTTATCCTGTCCTTTGGAGTCTGCGCGAGACCCGGATCCATAAAACAGGATTTAGTCACCGGAGGCTCCGGCTGCAATGGCGGCCACCAGATCCTGCAGGTGATTGATTTCTTTCAAAGAGAGTTTGCCGCCAGCGCGGCTTTTCTTGCTGCGATTGACGGGGACAAAGGCACGCTTGAACCCCAGTTTGGAAGCTTCCTTGAGGCGCTGGTCCCCCTGATTGACGGCCCTGATTTCCCCGGACAGACCAATTTCCCCGAAAACAACGGACCGTTCCGGCACCGGTTTATCACAGGCAGCAGAAATCAGGGCTGCGGCAACGGCCAGATCCGCTGCTGGTTCGGAAATGCGCAACCCCCCGGCCACATTCAGATAGACGTCCTTGCCAGCCATGGACACCCCACAGCGGGCTTCCAGCACGGCCAGGACCATGGCCAGACGACCGGAGTCCCAGCCAATCACGGCCCGGCGGGGCGTGCCCAGGGGAGAGGGGCTGACCAGCGCCTGGATTTCCACCAGCACCGGCCGGGTGCCTTCAACCCCGGCGAAGACCGACGCGCCGGAGACTTCACCATTGTGGTCTGCCAGGAACAGCGCAGAGGGATTGGCCACCTCCACCAGACCGCCATCGGTCATTTCAAAGACACCGATCTCATCGGTGGCGCCGTAACGGTTCTTCACTGCCCGCAGAATGCGGAACTGGTGGCCGCGTTCGCCTTCAAAGGTCAGAACAGCATCCACCATGTGCTCCAGAACCTTGGGACCGGCCAGAGAGCCTTCTTTGGTCACATGTCCCACCAGGATCAGGCAAAAGCCACGCTGTTTGGCGACGCGGATCAGTTCATGGGAGGAGGCCCGGACCTGAGCCACAGTGCCCGGGGCTGATTCCAGGCTGTCCACATACATGGTCTGGATGGAGTCGATGATCACCACCGGCGGCGCATCAACCTTGTCCAGGGTTGCCACCAGGTCCCTTACCGACGTGGCAGAGGCCAGCAGCACATCAGAGGAAGCCAGGCCGAGGCGGGCAGCCCGAAGGCGCACCTGATCCACGGCCTCTTCCCCGGATACATAGGCACAAGGGGTCCCGGTCTTGCCCAGCGCAGCCACGGCCTGCAGCAGCAGGGTTGATTTGCCGATGCCAGGGTCTCCGCCCACCAGCACTGCCGAGCCCGGCACCAGTCCGCCACCGGTTACCCGGTCAAATTCGGTGATCTTGGTGACGCGACGCTCAACCTTGTTGGCCTGACCCTCCAGTCCGACAAAGGAGATTTCCCGGCCCCCGGATTTGGCATTGCCGCTGACTTTCATGCCGCCGGGTGTGGTGCCGCGCGCTTCTTCCTGCAGGCTGTTCCATTCCCCGCAGTCATCACAGCGCCCGGTCCATTTGGGATAGCTGGCACCGCAGGACTGGCAAACGTAATGAGCTTGGGATTTCGCCACGGAGAATGCGCTCGCTTATCAGTAGGGGTGAAACCGAAGATAACGCTGGAAGGTACCGGTCAAAAATGGTCCTGCAAAGGCAGATCAATGGGGCCTTCAGACTCGCCTTTGATGAACTGGTCCACGTAGGCATTGCCGGACTGTTCAACCTGGCTGGTCTTGCCTTCCCAGATGATCTTGCCCTTGTACAGCATGGCCATGTGGTCGGAGATCCGCTTGGCTGAGGCCATGTCGTGGGTGATGGTGATGCCCGTAGCCCCCAGGCCGCCCACGCACTTGGAAATCAGTTTGTCGATGACCGCCCCCATGATGGGATCCAGGCCCGTGGTGGGTTCGTCAAAAAAGAGAATTTCCGGGTTGGTTGCAATGGCCCGGGCCAGACCAACACGTTTGCGCATACCGCCTGACAGTTCATCGGGCGAGAGATCTGCAACCGAGGCTTCCAGTCCCACGTCAGCCAGCCGTTTCAGGGCAATGTCACGGGCCTCTTTGCGCCCCATGCCTTTGCCCTGGATCAGGCCAAAGGCCACATTTTCCCAAACCGGCAGGGAATCGAAGAGGGCGGCCCCCTGAAACAACATGCCCACTTTGGCGCGCACCTTGTCCAGCTTGCGCTGGCTCATGGTGACAATGTCCTGACCATCAATCTCGATGGATCCTTCATCGGGCGGCAAAAGCCCCAGGATGCACTTCAGCAGTACGGATTTGCCGGTGCCGGAACCGCCGATCACCACCAGGGATTCGCCCTGGGCAATGTCCAGATCGACGCCGTCGAGGACCACGTTGCTGCCAAAGGCTTTGCGCAGACCGCGGATGCGGATTTTCGGCTGGGTTTGAGCTGTCTGGGTCATCGCAGGAAAAACAGCTCCGTAATGAAGTAGTCAAAGCAGAGAATCAGAATGGCAGAGGAAACCACCGCGTTGGTGGTGGCCGTTCCAACGCCCTGGGCGCCGCCGCGGCTGTTGAAGCCCTGGTAACAGCCCATCAGGGTGATCAGGAAACCGAAGACGGCCGCCTTGACCAAACCGGAGATCACGCCATCCCATTCCAAAGAGGCAATGGTGTTGATGATGTAGGTGCTGGGGTTCAGCCCCAGTTTGGTGGAAGCCACCAGATAGCCGCCAAAGATCCCGATGATATCGGCCACCACCACCAGCAAGGGCAGCATCAGGAAACCGGCCAGCAGGCGCGGGGCGATCAGATATTTGAAGGGATTGGTCGAGAGAGTGGCCAGGGCGTCAATCTGCTCGGTCACCCGCATGGTGCCCAGTTCAGCTGCCATGGCGGCGCCAATGCGTCCGGCCACCATCAACCCGGCCAGCACGGGACCCAGTTCCCGGGTCATGGACCAGACCACTACCTGGGGAATGGCTGTTTCCGCCCCGAAATCAGCGAAGCCCGTGTAGCTCTGCAGCGCCAGAACCATGCCGGTAAACAGGGCCGTCAGACCAACAACCGGCAGGGAGTAGTAGCCGATCTCGATCATCTGGCGCAGCAGAATGCGAGGGTAGTAGGGAGGGCGAACACCCTGGGCGATCGCTTCAACCGTAAAAAGCGACAGGCGCCCGGTTGTTGCCAGAAAAGCCAGGAAAGTGCGGCCAAGTGGGCTGAGGATGGGAATCACGCTTGATCGTCCAAATAGAGGCGATGGTATCTTTGCCCGAGGGAAGTCAGGATTTCGTAGCCGATGGTACCCGCTTTGGCTGCCACGTCGTCTACCCCTTCATTGGGACCGAGCAAATCCACAAAAGTTCCTGGCCGTGCCTGCGCCGGTGGCAGGTCGGTCACATCCAGGGTGATAAGGTCCATCGAAACCCGTCCTGCCAGGGGCAGAGGCGTCGTTTCGAACCAGGCCTGACCCTGGTTGGACAGAGACCTGAGATAACCGTCAGCATAACCGACACCGACGGTGGCAATGCGGCTTGGCCGTTGGCTGATGAAGGCGGCACCATAGCCAACGCACTGACCAGCGTCAATCTCACGGACCTGCAGGATTTTCCCTTGCAGCCTAACAACTTGGCGCATGGGATTGGGGGCATCAGGAGTTGGGTTTCCGCCATAGAGTGCCACTCCCGGACGGCCTAGGTCGAAGTGGTATTCGGACCCCAGAAAAATGCCGGAAGAATTGGCAAAAGACGCTCTGCCAAAGGGGAGGCGGGCCCGGGCCTTGCGGAAACTGTTCAGCTGTTGCTGGTTGAGGGGATGATCCGGTTCATCTGCGCAGGCCAGATGAGACATGACAATGTCAACGGCTACCCCATCCAAAGCGGTCGGGTCGTCCAGCAGAAGCTCCAGTTCCTTGGGCGGCAGGCCCAGGCGGGACATGCCGCTGTCCAGCTGTAGGGCCGCGCGTAAGGGCTGGTTTCGGGTTTTGGCCAGCTGGCTGTAGCGACGAATTTCTTCCAGTGAGTTGAGCACCGGGCAGATGCCATGAGCCAGGTGTTCTTCTTCCGCACCAGCCATCAGGCCACCCAGGACAAAAATCTGCTGTTCAGGCAGCACCCGCCGCAGGGATAGGGCTTCCCCCAAGTGGGCGGTAAAGAAGGTTTCCGCCCCGGCTTGCGCGAGAACAGGACCGACCCGCTCCAATCCCAGGCCATAGGCATCAGCCTTGACCACCGCTGCACAGGGCAGACCGTTCAGCTGCTGGCGCAGCCGCTGGTAGTTTTCCCTGATTGCCGGCAGGTCAATGGTCAGATGGGCATTGGCGTTCTGGCCGGAAACAAAGTCGGCAGAAGTCGCTGGTCTTGTTGCGTGCTGTGGCAAGGGAGAAAGGGAGGAACTGCTCATGTCAGCCTGAAAACAAAAGAGGGTGTCAAAGGTAGTCAGGGTGCGGAGCCACCGGGATCCGGTACCTGCCTGGAGGTCCCGAGACCTCTGTGGTTGGGGTTCGCCGCGTTTGGCAGGTGCACCTTTAGGGTCTTACAGGCCTGTCTACTAGAGTTTCAGGGCAAAGTGGAACCCTTTATCCGCCAGGTGAGGGTAGGAAAAGGAGAGGCTTTGAGAAGTGCGGATCGGCAGGCGAAGGAAAGTCCTGTGTCGACTGGTCGTAAGACAAAGCAGCCGATCTGTGGCAAGCAGTCAGATGAACGCGTTTTCAAGCACCATCTTGTGATCGAAAACCAGATGCAGAGTTATTGCGGACAGAATAGTCTGTCTGAGTTATGAAGTCTGCCCGAGTTTCTTTGGCCTCATAAAGCAACCAGCGCCCCTTTGCCGATCACCGCACACTGGAATCGATGACCATGTCCAAACTCTTCTCCTCCTTTCAGCTGCGAGAGGTGTCTTTCAAAAACCGGATCGCTGTCTCCCCCATGAGCCAGTACCGGGCAAAAGAAGGGTTTGCCAATGATTGGCATCTGGTGCACCTGGGGCGCTTTGCCATGGGCGGGGCCGGATTGGTCTATGCAGAAGCCACCGCTGTGGAAGCCGACGGCCGCCGGACGCATGGTGATCTGGGCCTGTGGTGCGATGAGCAGATCGCGGGAATGGCACAGGTTGCGGACTTTCTGGCGCGTGAAGGTGCTGTTCCGGGGGTGCAGCTGGGCCACGCCGGCCGTAAGGCCTCGGAACGTCGACCCTGGCATGGTGAAACCCCGGTAGATGAAGAAGATGACCGGTTGCGCGGGGAAGCGCCCTGGACCGCAATTTCACCCTCGGCCATCACCTATGCGGAAGGTTGGCCAGATCCGCAGGTCATGAGCGAAGCAGACATCGAACGGGTGATTGCGGCCTTTGGTCAGGCGGCCCGTCGCTCTGCTGCAGCTGGCTTTAAGATTATTGAGGTTTATGCGGCGCATGGCTTCCTGGTGCACCAGTTCCTCTCCCCCATCGCCAACAAACGCGACGACAAATGGGGCGGCACTCTGGAGAACAGACAGCGCTTTGCCGTAGAGGTGGCCCGGTCCATCCGCGCCAACTGGCCCGATGGCTACCCTCTTGCTTTTCGGTTGTCGGCGACGGACTGGTTGGATGGCGGCATTGAAGTGGAAGAAACCGTGGCGACCGCAAAGGCTTTGAAAGCGGCTGGTGTGGATATGATCGACTGCTCAACGGGGGGCATTGCTGGCCGGGATCGGCCCCGGCGCATGACCCTGGAACAGGGATTCCAGGTTCCCTTTGCCACGGAAGTCAAACAGCAGGCTGAGATGACCACCATGGCTGTCGGTCACCTGTGGGACCCGGAGGTCTGTGAGGCAATTGTGGCTGAAGGCCGGGCCGATATGGTGGCGCTGGCCCGGGAACTGCTGGACGATCCCAACTGGCCTTTGCATGCGGCTGCCAGATTGGGCGCCGACCAGGACCACGGTCTGTGGCATGACGAGTTCGGCTGGTGGCTGAAAAAACGCCAGCGCCTGGTCAGTAAACTGGGCCTGAGATAGCAAACTGCAGAAACCTGTCGCTCCAGGGACCTTCTGACCTGCCGACTGGCCAACAGTCGTCTGCCCGGAGAAAGTTAGCAGTGCGCTAAAAGCTAACCCGCGAAACATCCTCTAACGGATTGAAAAGAGGTAGTTTCAGGATTTGAGCGCCATCATCCAGTGAGTCCACTCCCCCCGATTTGATTCTCAACGATCAATGTTCGTTGGGGTAACGATCCGGGTCGGCATAGCTGCTGAAGCGTGTGGTGTTGCCATCGAACAGCAGCTTCACAGAGCCAATGGGGCCGTGACGCTGCTTGGCGAGGATGACCTCTGCCAGACCGAAGACTTCCTCACATCTCTGCTGCCAGGCTGCGTGGCGTTCATTGAAGGAGTCCGTTGTTTCATTGTCCTTGCGCAGGGGTTCGGCCCGCTCCACATAGTATTGCTCGCGGAACACGAACCAAACCATATCGGCGTCCTGCTCAATGGAGCCTGATTCGCGAAGATCTGACAGCATGGGGCGCTTGTCTTCCCGGCTTTCCACCTGGCGACTGAGCTGTGACAGGGCGATAACCGGTACGTCCAGTTCCTTGGCGATGCCCTTGAGACCACGGGTGATTTCCGACACTTCCTGGACGCGGCTGTCACTGCGGCTGCTGGCCGGTGTGGTCATGAGCTGCAGATAGTCCACCACAATCAGGCTGAGGCCGAACTGTCGTTTCAGGCGGCGGCAGCGGGTCCGCATGGCCGGAACGGTGATGCCCGGTGTGTCGTCGATAAACAGGCGCAGGTTCTCCAGCTCCCGGCTGGCCTGGAACAGCTGATCAAACTGCTCCTGATCCATTTCCCCCTTACGGATGGAGTCGGAGCGAATGCCTGACTGCTCCGCCAGGATACGGCCTGCCAGCTGCTCAGCAGACATTTCCAGGGAGAAGAAGGCGACCGTTTCGGGCTCCTCAACAATGGTGCCGTCCGGGGCCCGTTCCTCCCGCGTTTCTTTCGTGACGTTAAAGGCGATGTTGGTGGCCAACGCGGTTTTGCCCATGGAGGGTCGCCCGGCCAGAATGATCAGATCCGATTTGTGCAGACCACCGATCATGCGGTCCAGATCGTCGAGGGCCGTGGCCACACCTGCCAGCCCGCCATCGCGTTTGTAGGCCATTTCGGCCGTTTCAACCGCCGCTGTCAGGGCCGATTTGAATGTCTTGAAATCGCCGCCGCTGCTGCCGCTTTCCGCCAGGGTGTAGAGCTTTTGTTCGGCCCCTTCGATCTGATCTGTGGCCGGGATGTCCAGATCGATCTGAAACGCTTCATTGACCACCTCTTCGCCCAGATTGATCAACTGCCGGCGCAGATAGAGGTCGTGGATGATTTCGCCGTAGTGCCGCACATCAATGATGTTGACGTAGGTTCCCTGCAGCTGGGCCAGGTACTGAGAGCCGCCGATGTCGTCCAGGTCGCCGTCCTGATCGAACAGGTTTTTCAGGGTGACCGCCGTGGCCAGTTGCCCACGGGTGATCAGTTTGGCACAGGCCTCAAAGATGCGGGCATGGACCGGATCGGCAAAATGCTCTGCCTCCAGGAACTCGCTGACCTTTTCCATGGCGTAGTTGTTGGCGAGGATCGCCGCCAGCAAAGCCTGTTCGGCTTCCAGGTTGGCGGGCGGGCTACGCAGGGTGCTGTCGTCTTCCTCAAGCGGGGAGAGGTCAGCCGGAAATTCAGTGTCGAGTGCCATGGCCCCAAGGTATCAGGTCCCAGGGACCGGGGACAGGACGGGCTGGAAGTTTTGGGCTGTGAATAGCGGGGAAAACGGGGCTAGCTATTCCGATTGGACGCAGGCGCAAGAGATCATGAGGACCGCTACTCTGCTGCGGCTTTTCGATTGGGGCTGAGCAGCTTTTCTTCGTTGCGGGCCAGATAGTCCCGCGACAGCGGCAGCGTGGTCAGGGATTTGGTGATCTGAAGCTGGAAATTGTTCAGATCACCATAGCGGAACTGCATTTCACTGGCTGCCAGATAAAACTCCCAAAGGCGGCAGAAACGCTCGTCATAGAGCTTGGCAACCTCGGTGCGGTTTTCCTGAAACCGCTCATACCAGAGCTTTAGGGTGTGGGCATAATGCAGGCGCAGGACCTCAACATCGGTCAGGTAGAGCCCGGCCTTTTCGATGGCAGTCATGATCTCTGACAGGGCCGGAATGTCGCCACCTGGAAAAATGTACTTTCGGATGAAGGCATTGACCGGGCCCGGCGGATCGAAACGGCCAATGGTATGCAGCACCATCACCCCGTCGTCCCGCAGGAGCTCTTTCACCTTATCAAAGTAGGTTTGATAGCTGGCACGGCCCACATGCTCAAACATGCCAACAGAGATGATGCGGTCGTAGGTCTGGTCTTCCAGACGGTAGTCTTTCAGGTCGAAACGACACTGGTTTGCGTAGCCGTTTTCATTGGCGCGCTGGCTGCTGACTTTCAGCTGTTCTTCGGACAGGGTGATGCCCTGAACCTGGCAATTGGCTTTCTCGGCCAGATAAAGGGCCATGCCGCCCCAGCCTGAACCAATGTCGAGCACAGACAAACCGGGTTTATCCAGATTCAGTTTGGCCGCCAGATGAGCCTTCTTGGCGACCTGGGCCTGCTCCAGGTCATTCAGATCAGCTGAGTCAGGGAAATACGCGCAGGAGTACTGACGGTCGCTGTCCAGGAAGAGGTCAAAAAGTTCTCCTGACAAGTCATAGTGGTGAGCCACGTTGCGGCGGGCGTTGCCGATGGGGTTCAGCTGTCTGAAGTGGCGGGTGGCCGATGTCAGCCAGTCCAGTGCTTTGAAAGCGGGCAGGGCGGTCAGATTGCCGTAGTTCTTGGTGATGACTGCCATCAGCTGGCGCAGATCACCCTGCTCAAGGGTAAGGCTGCCGTCCATGTAAGATTCCGCGAAGGAGACGGGCGTTTTGTAGAGCAAAGACCAGTTCAGGTGTTGCTTGTGCAGTTTCAAGCGACAGCAGGAAGGCTCCGGGCCACAAGGGGTCTCCCGGCCCTTTGCATCAATGATTGTCAGGCCATCTTCAGTGATGATTTTCTGTAACAAACTGGCAAAGGACACCACTGCTTTGTCCCCCGAAAGTTCTCTTACCCTGGTTCTTGTTCGCGTCTTTCCATAGCGCGATTAACCCTATTATTCCGGTAATTTGCCAATGAAATCAAGAGGGGAGGTTGGAAGTCCTGGAGCATGATCGGTTTAGTTAGAAGCGCTTTGCGCTTGGAACTAAACCGTGAATCATCCTCCAAAAACGTTGAGCTCTAGCCCGCCATTGGGCCGTGGCTGATTGAAAGGCACGGGCGGGAGGGCTGGATTTTAGTTGTCACATTTGCTCCGGCCTTACCGAAAAATCAGGTGAATTGCAGACGACCGGCCCCGGGGAGTTTCGGGGAACACCGCCAGCGAGAAGGCATAAAAAAACGGCGGCTCCCATGGGAACCGCCGTTCTTGTCTGAAAGAGCAAAAGCCGGATTAAGCTTCTGTCTTGTCTTCTTCAGCAGGAGCTTCTTCTGCGGCTTCTTCAGCAGCAGCAGCTTCTTCAGCAGCGGCGGCTTCTTCAGCTTCAACAGCAGCCAGAGCTTCTGCTTCAGCAGCGTCAGATGCGTTTTGCTGTTCTTCAACAGAAACGAAGCGACCGGCATTTTCCTGCAGCTCGGCTTCGGCTTCAGAGCGGGCCACGTTCAACACGACGTTGATCGCAACTTCCGGGTGAAGGCGAATGCGCACGTCATGCAGACCCAGGGTTTTGATCGGGCGATCAAGGATGACCTGGTTACGGGCAACAGTTGTGCCTGCACCGGTAACAGCTTCGGCAACGTCACGGGATGCGACAGAACCGTAGAGCTGACCGGAGTCACCAGCCTGGCGGATGACGACGATCTTCATGCCGTCAACTTTGGAACCGACGGCCTCAGCTTCGTCACGACGCTTGAGGTTTTCGGCTTCCAGCTGAGCGCGCTGAGCTTCGAAAACAGCCATGTTTGCCTTGTTGGCGCGCAGGGCTTTTTTCTTGGGCAGCAAGTAGTTGCGGGCGAAGCCAGGCTTAACGGTGACAACGTCACCCATCTGACCCAGTTTTTCGATCCGCTCGAGCAGGATGATTTGCATGATTAAGTCTCCCGCTGCTTACTTGATGACGTAGGGCAAGAGAGCCAGGAAACGGGCACGTTTGATGGCACGGGCCAGTTCACGCTGCTTCTTGGCGGACACAGCCGTGATCCGACTGGGAACGATCTTGCCACGTTCGGAAATGAAACGCTGCAGCAAGCGGACGTCTTTGTGATCGATCTTCGGCGCGTTGGGGCCGGAGAAAGGACAAGACTTGCGGCGACGGAAGAAAGGACGGCGCGGGGTAGAGCCGCGGCTTACGATCTGAACGCTCATCGTGCACCTCCACGGGGACCATCATTGCGGGGACCGTCGTTGCGCGGACCACGTCCGCCACGACCACCACGTTCCTGCTTGGACTGCATCATGGCAGACGGCTCGGAATCGAGCTCGTTGACGCGCACAGTCATGTAGCGGATGACGTCTTCGTTGAAGCGCATGATCCGTTCATACTCAGCAACAGCTTCGGAAGATCCGTCGATGTTGAAGAGCACGTAGTGACCCTTGCGGTTCTTTTTGATGCGGTACGTCAGGCTCTTCAGGCCCCACATTTCCCGCTTGGCGACTTCTGCACCACCGGTCTTCAAGACCTCGGTCAGTTCGTCGGCCAGCTGCTCAACCTGCGTGGTTGAGATATCCTGGCGTGCGATGAACACGCTTTCGTAAAATGCCATTTAAAAGACACTCCTTATGGCTGTTCAGGGGCCGGAGCCGGGTGATTGAGGTGTGGAAAACACAGCTTTCTTCACCTTGATGGCCGATCGGCCCTAGCCGATTCCGCGCAGCTCGACTGACAGGCAGTCTGCTGGGAAAACCGGCAAGGAGACGGTTGCTTTGGGCAGCGCAAAAACGCCGCTCAAGGCGACCAGAGGCGGCACTATACGCAAAAGCCGCCTTCTGACAAGGGCGCAGTTCAGCTTTTCTGCTGTCTTAAGGCCGCATTCCTGCGGTTTGCTGAGGGGCAACTGCTTTGGAGACGACCTTGTGCAGGCTATGCCCTCGTGTCACGTCCTGAAACGTGCTGCCAGATCGCTGGCGCCTTTGGCGATCAGCCCGGTGTCGCTGCCCACAGCCACAAAGGTAAAGCCGGCCTTGATCCAGTCTTTGGCGTCGCCTTCGTGAGCGGTCAGGAAACCGGCCGGTTTGCCCGCAGCTGTGATGCTGTCAAAGGCCTGCTTGATGGTGTCTGTGATCACGGGGTTACGGGCATCACCAAGGTAGCCCAGGTCTGCGGACAGATCGGCTGGACCGATAAAGACGCCATCCACGCCTTCCGTTGCGGCGATGGCCGTGATGTTGTCCAGCCCCAGCTTGGTTTCCACCTGAACCAGCACACAGACCTGAGCGTTGGCTTCCTGGTGGTAGTTGGCGGTGCGGCCGTAGCGGTTGGCCCGGATGGAGGTGGCCACGCCGCGAACACCTTCCGGGGGATAGCGGCAGGCTGCTACTGCGGCCTGGGCCTCTTCAGCCGTCTGGACCATGGGGATGAGCAGGCTGCGTGCGCCAATGTCCATGACCCTTTTGATCAGCACCGGATCGTTCCAGGGAACCCGGACCACCGGATGGGTGCCACCGGCATCCAGGGCCACCAACTGCTGGAAGATGTCTTTGGGCTCGTTGGGGGAATGTTCACTGTCCACCAGAACCCAGTCGAATCCGGCGTCCGACAGAATGTCGGCCACAATCGGGCTGCAGAGAGAAGACCAAAGTCCGATCTGGACCTGGCGGGCAGCCAGGGATGCTTTAAACGGATTGGGCTGCATGGGGTTCTTCCTTCCGGGACTCAAGACAGTTAAGGCACTGGGGCGGTTCAGGCACTGGGGCGGCTAAAGCACAGCGTGAGACAATCAGCGCTTCTTCTTTAAGGGAAAGTTTTGTCCGAAGGGAAGGGGAGCGGCTGCTGATGGGGAGGGATAACACCTGTTAGGAAATCGACGGGAAACCGGGAAGAACCAGTGAGAGCCGGGGCGGGCGGTTCTTGACAGGGAAAATTCCGGCGGTATGACTACGCAACCTTTTGTCAGCCCCTCATCCAGCAGGACAATTGGCGCCGCCAGACAGATTGAGAGATCTTGCGCCGGGCAGATGGGGCAGGGCTTGTGCATCGAGCCGTTCACCACAGCAATTTCAGGATAGAGAACATGAAGCGCGCTTTTGTATTTCCGGGTCAGGGCAGTCAGGCCGTTGGCATGGGCCAGGAACTGGCAGAGAACTTTGAAGCCGCCCGTCTGGTCTTTGAAGAAGTCGATGATGCGCTGTCTCAAAAGCTCTCGACCCTGATGTTTGAAGGCCCGGGCGATGACCTGGTGCTGACGGAAAACGCCCAACCTGCTTTGATGGCTGTATCTCTTGCAGCGCTTCGGGTTCTGGAGACGGAAGGTGGTTTTTCCCTGGCTGACAAGGCGGCCTATGTCGCCGGCCACTCTTTGGGTGAATACTCCGCTTTGACGGCGGTTGGGGCGCTGGACCTGGCTGATGCGGCCCGGCTTCTCAAACTGCGCGGTCAGTCCATGCAGCAGGCTGTGCCTGTCGGTGAAGGGGCCATGGCGGCGCTCCTGGGGGTCGATTTTGATGTGGCAGGCCAGATCGCAGCAGAGGCGGCCGCCACACCGGACGGCGGTACGGAAGTCTGTCAGGCAGCGAATGACAACGCCCCTGGCCAGGTGGTGGTCTCCGGCCACAAAGGCGCTGTAGAGCGGGCTCTGGATCTGGCAAAAGCCCAGGGGGCCAAGCGGGCTGTCCTGCTGCCGGTGTCTGCACCTTTCCATTGCTCCCTGATGGCACCCGCCGCCGAGGCCATGGAAGAAGCCCTGTCCAAGACCACCATCCAGCCTTTGGCCGTCCCCTGTGTCGCCAACGTCACGGCTGAGGCCGTGTCTGACCCGGAAACCGTGCGGCAGTTGCTGGTTCAGCAGGTTACCGGGACTGTGCGCTGGCGTGAGTCTGTCGGTTACATGAAAGCGCAGGGTGTTGAGCAGTTGGTGGAAGTCGGGGCGGGCAAAGTGCTGTCCGGCCTGGCCCGTCGCATCGACCGGGAACTGACGGGCCTGTCCATTGGCACGCCTGCCGACATTGAAGGTTTCCTTTCGTCCCTTTAACGGCAGGATCCAGATTGTCCGCTGTTTGTCCGCTGACTTGGGCTCCAGGGTAAGAAAAATCCGATCTTACTCTGGTCACAATTCATTGGCTTGCTGACAATCGCAGGTCGGGCATCTTTCCCTGCCTGCGAGAGCAGGGTAAAAGGGCTGTCGACCGATTCTATTGACCGCAGACCAGCCGCGCCGGGAACAGGGGCGGCCAGCCTGCAAGACTGAAGAAAAGCTTGGCCTGAAGAGAGGCTGCAGGAGGAAGAATGTTCGATTTGACAGGTAAGGTGGCGCTGGTAACCGGGGCAACCGGTGGGTTGGGACAGTCCATCGCCAAAACCCTGCATGCTGCCGGTGCCAAGGTCGCACTGTCCGGGACCCGCGAAGAGGTCTTGCAGGACCTGGCTGCTGAACTGGGCGACGGCGCTGTTGCCATGCCCTGCAAGCTGACGGAAGCTGACGATGTTAAGGCGCTGCCCGGTCGGGTTGAGGAAGCGCTTGGCAGTCTCGATATTCTGATCAACAACGCAGGCCTGACACGCGACACTCTGGCCATGCGCATGAAAGACGAAGACTGGGATCTGGTGCTGCAGGTAAACCTGACGGCCTCTTTCCAGCTCAGCCGGGCCTGCCTGCGCGGCATGATGAAACGGCGCTTTGGCCGGATCATCGGCATCACCTCCATCGTCGGTGTGACCGGCAACCCGGGTCAGGCCAACTATGCGGCGTCAAAGGCCGGTATGATTGGCATGAGCAAAGCCCTGGCAGCAGAAGTGGCCAATCGCGGAATTACGGTCAACTGTGTGGCTCCCGGCTTCATTCGGACAGCCATGACCGATGTTCTGTCCGACGCCCAGAAAGAGAAGCTGCTGGGCGGCATTCCCGCAGGTGATCTGGGGACGCCGGAAGATATCGCTGCGGCCTGCCACTATCTGGCCAGCGCCGAAGCAGGCTACGTCACAGGCCAAACCTTGCATGTGAATGGTGGAATGGCCATGATATAAGCGCAATTCTGAGGGACTCGGAAAAGCCGCCGTTACGGAACTGTGACGATTGGCAAAGCCGGAACCCTGTGGTAAGAGGCGGCGCTTTTTATGATTTTGCGAATCACTTTGATGATCCGCCAAATCTCTGGTAGCCAGTTTCTTCTGGTTGCCTGCAATTAACTAGAGATTGAGTGTCTGGGACAAACCAGAGCACAAACTTAAGGAAAGAACGACCATGAGTGATGTCGCGGAACGCGTAAAAAAGATCGTTATCGAGCACCTCGGCGTTGACGCGGAAAAGGTGGGCGAAACCTCCAGCTTCATCGACGACCTGGGCGCAGACAGCCTGGACACCGTTGAGCTGGTGATGGCTTTTGAAGAAGAATTCGGGTGCGAAATTCCCGATGATGCCGCCGAGAAAATCGTCACAGTCAAAGACGCTGTTGATTTCATCTCGGAGCATTCCTGAGCTCCGTGACGTGGAAAGCGCCTTCTGCCGACCGGGCAGCGGGCGCTTCCTCTATACGTGGTGCAAAGGGAATAGTTTAGCACGATGAGACGAGTAGTCGTCACCGGGTTGGGCCTGGTAACTCCGCTGGGAACAGGCGTTGATTACGTCTGGAATCAGCTTATCAACGGAAAATCTGGCATCGGAAAGGTCGAAGGCCTGGATGTCAGCGATCTTCCTGCTCAAATCGCAGGTCAGCCGCCTGCCGGGGAATACGCCGACGGCGGTTTCTCTGCCAATGAGTGGCTCGCTCCAAAGGAACAGCGGAAGATTGACCGCTTTATCCTCTTTGGTATGGCTGCCGCCCAGCAGGCCATTGATGACTCCGGCTGGTCAGCTGCAAGCGATGAACAGGCCTGGCGCACAGGCGTGATGATCGGCTCCGGAATCGGGGGCCTTGAAACCATCGCTGAAGGGGCCATCCTGGTGAAGGAACGTGGCCCGCGCAAACTCTCTCCCTTCTTTATTCCCGGCGCTCTGATCAATCTGATTTCCGGTCAGGTTTCCATCAAGTACGGCTTCAAGGGTCCCAACCACGCTGTGGTAACGGCCTGTTCCACCGGGGCTCATGCCATCGGGGATGCTGCCCGTCTGATCGCCTTGGACGATGCAGACGTCATGGTCGCCGGTGGTGCCGAGGCAGCTGTCAGCCGCTTGGGAATGGCAGGTTTCTGCGCGTCCCGTGCGCTCAGCACCTCTTTCAATGATCGCCCGGAAGAAGCTTCCCGTCCCTGGGATCAGGGCCGCGACGGCTTTGTCATGGGCGAAGGCGCCGGTGTGGTGGTTCTGGAAGAACTGGAACACGCCAAAGCACGCGGCGCGACCATCTATGCCGAAGTGACCGGCTACGGTTTGTCCGGCGATGCCCATCACATCACGGCACCAGCAGCCGACGGCAATGGTGGTTACCGAGCCATGGAAGCCGCGCTCAAGCGGGCCAAAACCGACCCGTCTGAGGTCGGCTATGTCAATGCCCACGGCACCTCCACTCCGCTGGGGGATGTCATCGAACTGGGGGCCGTGCGCCGCCTGTTCGGGGATGACGTGATCATGTCTTCCACCAAGTCTGCCATTGGTCACCTTCTGGGGGCCGCCGGGGCTGTGGAAGCCATCTTCTCCATCCTGGCCATCAAGAATGGTGTCTTGCCACCAACCCTGAACCTGCATGACCCGGCGCCGGAAGCTGAGGGCATGAATCTGGTTCCTCTGGAAGCCCAGGAGCGGAAGGTCAGCAAAGCCCTGTCCAATTCCTTTGGCTTTGGCGGCACCAACGCTAGCCTCGTGCTAGCCGACTTCTCCTGATCCGGAAGGGACGACCGGGATGCGCCGGGTTCTTTGGCTAGGCCTGGTGCTCCTGATTCTCGGCGGTCTGGTGGCCGGCGGGGGCTTCGTCTATCTCAAACAGACCTATGTCGCCCCGGGTCCTCTGGCGGAAGACACCACCCTGGTGATCGTCCGGGGCAGGGGGCTGACAGGCATTTCCGAACAGCTGACTGAGGCCGGTGTGGTACGCCACGCCCTGCTGTTTCAGGCTGCTGCCCGTCTGGAACAGCGCACGCGCAGTCTGCAGGCCGGGGAGTTTGTGTTTCCCGCCGGTGTTTCCATCGCCGGGGTGCTGGATATCCTGGAAAGCGGCAAGACAGTCGTTCGCCGCCTGACGGTGCCGGAAGGGCTGACTTCAGCGGAAGTGGTGGCGCTGGTTGCCCGGGCCAAAGGTCTGAAGGGTGAACTGGATCATGTGCCGGAACAGGGGGCTCTGCTTCCGGAAACCTATCACTACACCTGGGGTGACCGCCGCAGCGATCTGCTGCAGCGCATGGACAGCTCCATGCAGCAGTTGCTGGCTGAAAGCTGGGAACAGCGCCAGGAAGGCCTGCCCATTTCCAGCCCTCAGGATGCGCTGATTCTGGCCTCCATCGTTGAAAAGGAAACAGGCCTAGATGGGGAGCGCCCGCTGGTCGCCTCTGTCTTCCTGAACCGCCTGCGCAGAGGCATGCGGCTGCAGTCGGATCCCACGGTGGTCTTTGCCCTGACCAATGGTAAGCGGCCCTTGGGGCGGGCTTTGACCCGCGCGGACTGGAAGTACGACAATCCTTATAACACCTACGTCATCAAAGGCTTGCCGCCGGGGCCCATCGCCAATCCCGGACGGGCGGCCATTGAAGCCGTGCTGAACCCGGCTGAATCAGACTATATCTACTTTGTGGCTGATGGTCTGGGCGGACATGCCTTTGCCAAAACCCTGAAAGAGCACAACCGCAACGTCGCCAAATGGCGCAAACTGAAGCGCAGCTCTGATTGATTGTCTGTTCTGTCTGGCTGGCAGGTGTTGCAGCAGCCTGAAAATCTCCTGATCCGACATTCCCTTTGTCTTCGAAAACCGGTCTGCCTGTGATGGCGGGTTTTTTCAGCCTCAGCCCTTTTTGGGCAGTCGCTGCAGCAGGGGATCGATGAGCGCCGGCGGCAGAACCCCAAACAGCCAGGCAAAAAAGTAGACCGGAAAAGGGAAGGCAATGCGCGGGCGGTTTCTGGCCAGCCCTTTCTTGATGATATCCGCGGCTTTGTCCGCTGACATCAGCATGGGCATGGTGAAGGTGTTGGCATCGGTGATGCGGGACACCACGTAACCGGGGCAGATGACGGTCAGGTTGGCACCAATGAGTTTCAGATCTCCCCGCAAACCCTCTCCCCAGACCCGTACAAAGGCTTTGGAGCCACAATAGGCAGCGGCCCCCGGAAAACCGCGAAAGGCCGCCAAAGAGGCCATGAGAGCCAGGTGGCCATGGCCTTGCTGTCGAAAGATCTCAAGGGCGGGCAGGGCGGTGTTGACCACACCATCGATGTTGACCGCCAGCACCTGACGGGTTTGCTCGGCACTTTCCAATCCCTGGCCGCCAGTTCCAGCAGAAATTCCGGCGTTGGCGATGACCAGATCCAACGGTCCGTCAGCGGCCGCTGCAGCAATCCAGTCTTCCATGGCTTTGTGCTCTGTAACATCCAGAACCGCGCCGCTGGCAACCGCCCCCTTTGTTGTGCAACGGGACACGACCTCTTCCAGGCGGGCCTGATCACGTCCACTCAGATAGAGGCGGGTTCCCGGGGCTGCGTAGGCCAGGGCCATAGCCTCGCCAATGCCGGAGGAGGCGCCAGTGATCAGAACGGAGGTGGGGCTTGTGGGGTGGACCATGTCAAAGCTCTGCCAGAGTCAAATCGGGTTAACTGAACTTACTGCACGACACCCTATGAAGCGTGACACTCTTGTCAAAGTACAGGAGGAAGAATCACGGAAGAGGGGTCAGAAGATGAAAGCCGGATCAAAGGGAACAGCAAGTCGTTTCTCTTTAGTTATAAAGGCCTTATAGTGTCCGCGTCCCCTGTTTTTGGAGAGTTTTTCACGCCATGACCTCAGCAGCCAAACTTGCATCCATGACCGGCTTTGGCCGCGCGCAGGGCGGAGATGAACGCCTGTCTTGGTCCTGGGAACTCAAGTGTGTGAACGGACGGGGGCTGGATCTGCGGTTTCGCCTGCCCTATGGCTGGGAAAGTCTGGAGCTTCCGGCCCGGCAGAAGGCCAGCAAGCTTTTCAAGCGCGGTAACTTCCAGATGGCTCTGGCTTTGCGCAGTGGAAGCGGCCCGGCTCAATTGCAGATAAACCGGGAGCTGTTGGATCAGGTCGTTGCGGTGGCCAGAGATCTGGCCGATGAAATGGATGCTGCCGCCCCGCGCGTGGATGGACTGCTGAGCATCCGTGGTGTGGTCGAAACAGTGGAAGACGGCGATGATGAAGCCCTGAGAGCCGAACGGGAGAAGGCCATTCTGGCTGACTTTGAAACGGCCCTCGCGTCCTTGCAGAAAGCCAGAGAAGACGAAGGCACCCGGCTGGCCGCGCTCGTTGAAAGCCACCTGGCAGATATTGAGGGCCTGATTGCGGAGGCAGAGGCCCACACCGCTCTACAGCCAGAAAGCCAGCGCCAGCGCCTGAAAGACATGGTGGCGACTTTGCTGGAGGCAAACGCGGCATTACCTGAAGAGCGACTGGCTCAGGAAGCGGCCTTGCTGATCACCAAAGCGGATGTTCGAGAGGAACTGGATCGTCTGATCGCCCATGTGGCAGCTGCCCGGGAGCTGCTGGCCGAAGGGGGGCCCATGGGCCGTAAACTGGACTTCCTTTGTCAGGAGTTTAACCGGGAAGCCAACACACTCTGTTCAAAATCTCCCGATGTGTCTTTGACCCGAATTGGCCTGGACTTTAAAAGCTCCATCGAGCAGCTGCGTGAGCAGATCCAAAACATTGAGTGAGCAGAGCGGGGGCCGGGTTTGGCCTTTCGAAAGCTGTCAGCACAAACACCTCTCCCAGGAAAGAATACGTCAAGATGAGTGGTCAGGAAGTTCAGCGTCGTGGTTTGGTTTTGGTTCTGAGTTCGCCGTCTGGTGCGGGCAAGACGACCATTTCACGGGAACTGTTGAGCAGTGACAAAAATCTGAAGCTTTCTATTTCAGCGACCACCCGACCGATGCGTAAGGGGGAGCGCGATGGCATTGACTACCAGTTTGTCAGCAAAGAGAGGTTTCAGGAGATGGTGGACGGTGGTGACATGCTGGAGCATGCCACTGTCTTTGGAAACTCCTACGGCACACCTGCGGCCCCGGTGAAAGAAGCCCTGGAGCAAGGCCAGGACGTTCTTTTCGACATCGACTGGCAGGGCACTCAGCAGGTTTCCGCCAAGATGCGCGATGATTTGGTGCGCGTCTTTATCCTGCCGCCGTCTGTGGAGGAGCTGGAACGGCGTCTCTACAGCCGTGCCCAGGACAGTGAAGAGGTTGTGCGGGGACGCATGGCGGAGGCCTCTGCGGAAATGAGCCACTATGCTGAATATGATTACATTGTCGTCAATCAGCAGCTTGAACAGGCCATCGCCGATGTGAAAGCCGTGTTGGCTGCGGAGCGTTTGCGCCGGGACCGGCAGGTGGGCCTTGTCACCTTTGTCAACAAGTTGCGCGGCATCAGCGGCTAGAGTGTGATCGGTTTGGTTGGAAGCGCTTCGCGATTGAAACTTAATCGTGAATCACCCTCTAACACGACAAGCTTCTAAGGCCTCGTGCCCCCAATGCTGGCCGGCGGGTTGGCAAGGCGCGTCCTGACGGGCGAATGGTCCCCATCTGGTCAGTTCATTGAGGAAGGTGGATGATAACAGGTACGTGCCACTGCCAGGCGGTCAGCTATCGCTACCACGCGACACCCCCCTGGGCTTTGAAGTGCAACTGTTCAATCTGCCGTCGACTGGGGGCTTTGTGGATTTATGCCAAAGTCGCAAGGATTAACATCCTGGGCGCTGCAGGGACGACGCGCAGATACCTGTGGGGCGACAGAAAGATTGCCTTCCACAGCTGTAGGACTTGCGGCTGTACGACCCATTGGGAAAACCTCGACGACCCTGTTGGTGGCAGGATGGCGGTCAATCTGAACCTTGCTGATCCCGAGGTGGCAGAGGGTATTTCTGTCCGTCGATTTGATGGTGCCAGCAGCTGGCAGTTCCTGGATTGACCAACCTGCAAAGACCGCCTGTCGGGAGAGGTCTGATGGCCAAGGGCAGGAGCCTTCCAAATCGTTTCAATCCGGCCCTGCCCCTTCATTGATTCAGATGGCGGGACGTAAAGAGGGCAGGGGCCTGCCCATTCCCAACGGGCAGCCTCTCTTTATCGAATTCCTTTTTATTCGCACTTTTGCGCGCCAGAGCGAGCAAGGGCCGTTTGATCTGCTGCTTGATGGTGGCTTTTGGCGGCTGGAATGAGCTGGAAGGTGCGAAGGTCAATTGCCTGTGTCTCCTAGAGTCAAATCGGTTTAAGTGGAATCACTACGTGATAACACTTGAAGCGTGAATTTGCCTCTTTTCAATGTTTTAGAGGATGATTCACGGTTTAGTTTCGAGCGCAAAGCGCTTCTAACTAAACCGATCATGCTCTAGCATCAATTCGCTTCAAGTGGGCTCACTTTGTCACACCACTTGAAGCGCAAGTTTGCCTCTTTTCAACCTGTTAGAGGGTGGTTCACGACAGAAGTGGAGCGCAGGGCGTTTCGACTACGGCCGATCACACTCTAAGGGGAGTGCACAAAAAGAAAGGGCCGGATGCATCTGCATCCGGCCCTGAATGTCTTATCCGTCTATCAGGATCAAACGATCTTGATGATGGTGGAGATGTCGTTCAGCAGATCGTCTTCGCTGAGACCCACCAGAGTAACGGAGTTGCCATCGCCCAGGTCAATCATGGCGTTCCCGGAACCGTCGTCGCTGACGCGGCTGGCCAGGTCGCTGGGATCGCTCAGGGTCAGACCGTTGATGGAGCCATCGACGTGGAGGGTGTCGCCTTCGCCGTAGAAGACCAGATCAACACCGCTGTCGGACTTGTAGGTGTAAACGTCAGCACCGTCGTTGCCGTAGAGCATATCGTCGCCCTTGTCACCAGCAATGGTGTCGTCGCCTTTACCGCCCTTCATGGTGTCGTTACCAGCACCACCGCGCATCAGGTCAGCACCGGAGTTACCCTGCATCAGGTCACTGCCAGCGTTACCCTGCATGACGTCGTCGCCGTCGCCACCAAACATGGTGTCGTTGTCTTCGCCGGTGTCACCAGCGATACCGCCGAAGAGGGTATCGTCATCGGCGCCGCCGGAAATGAAGTCGTTGTCTTTGTCACCGTAGAGCAGGTCAGCGTCATCGCCGGGAGCTTGCTCACCCACGCGGGTTGCATCGTTCCCTTTGTCGCTGCCGCCCAGCAGCGTATCGTCGCCCTGACCACCACGGCTGGTGTCTTTACCCTGACCGCCGACCACACTGTCTTTACCAGTGCCGCCTTTGTTGGAGTCATTGCCGGTGCCACCGCTCATGGTGTCGTTACCGGTACCACCAAAGTTGCTGTCGTTGCCGGTGCCGCCTGCGAGTGAGTCGTTGCCGTTCCCACCGAAGTTGTTGTCGTCACCGCCACCGCCAAGGATGGTGTTTTTACCGGCGTTACCCATCAGGATGTTGTTGTTGTCGTTCCCGCCCAACGAGTCGTTGTTGGAACCGGTCAGACCACCCAGGGTGTCGTTGTTGCCAATCGACCCGCCACCGAGACCCGGATTGAAGACGTCGGGGATAAGATCGTCCAGACCAAGCTGCTTCAGTGCATCGTCGATGTTAGAATCGTCGTTGCCGCCGAAGTTACCTGGATTGTTGTCTACAAAGCCGCCTGGTACCGTAGCCATTTGAGCACTACCCTTTTTTATCGCCACTAGAAATAATTAGGACGCAACTAGATTGACGAAGTTATCTGTCCCTTATTTTTTTAACGCCAAATTCCGTGAAATCAAGAGAAATTCGTGAAAAGTGATCAGGGAGATGGAAAAAATTCCTTCTTGCGGTCGTATGCGAACGGGAAAAAGCCAGATTTCGCCTTAACTTACGCAATTCATTTCGATTTCTTCACAATTATGAGTCATTCGTATTGGGGATTTCGGAAAGGAAAGCTGCTTTATGGGAATCGGCCATAGGGGGCAGAGGCTAGGTGTCTTTGCTACCCCCGGTTCACCTGCGTTTGTTCCTTATCCGGCGCTGTTTTCAGTGCGCTGGTCCAGGCAGCGGGCAAGCTGGCAAAAATCTTCAACAGAGAGTTCTTCTGCCCGGGCCGTTTCTTTAAGCCGGGCCTCTTCCAGCAGTTCCAGAGGTGGCACCCCCAGACTTTTCAGAGACTGGCGCAGCATTTTCCGTCTTTGACCAAAGGCTGCGGCGGTGACTTTTGACAGGCTTTCCAGGCGTGCCGGAGCCAGAGGTTCTTTTCTGGGCTGCAAGCGGATGACGGTTGAATCGACTTTCGGCGGCGGGGAAAAAGCGCCAGGTGGCAAGTCAAACAGGCGCTCACAGTGGCAAAGCCATTGGGCCAGAACGGACAAGCGACCGTAAGCCTTGCTGCGCGGTTCAGCGACAATCCGCAAGGCAACTTCTTTCTGGAACATCAACGTCAGGCTTTCCAGAACCGCTGGGTTAGCAGCGATTTCTTTCAGCCAGTTGATCAGCAGCTGGGTGCCCACATTGTAGGGCAGGTTAGAGACGATGCGCCGGGGAGAGGTTCCCAGGTCTTGTGCCTTAACCCTCAAGGCATCTGCGGAAAGGATCTCCATGCGTCCGGGCGCTGCAGAGCTTAAAGCGGCCAGCGCTTCCAGGCAGCGTTCGTCCTTTTCAACGGCAATGAGGCGATTGGCCCCTTCCAGCAAAAGCGCGCGGGTCAGCCCACCGGGGCCGGGGCCAATTTCAATGGTGGTGCCCTGGTCCAGCCTGCCACTCAGTCGGGCGATACGCCCGGTGATGTTCAGGTCCAGTAAAAAGTGCTGCCCCAGGCTTTTGCGGGCGCCCAGACCAAAGTGGCTGATGGTGTCTTTCAGACTGGGCAGGTTGGCCAGGCTGCTAAAATCGCTTTGGGTCATGCCGTGTCCTTTGTGCCTGCGCTGCTTTGGGCTTCGGTCATCTGGGCGGCCAGACGCAGCGCTGCACAGAGGCTGCCCGGTCGGGCAACGCCCTTGCCGGCAATGTCCAGAGCCGTCCCGTGATCGGGAGAGGTGCGGATAAAGGGCAGGCCCAGGGTCACATTGACACCGCTGTCGAAGGCCAGAGTCTTTATGGGGATCAATGCCTGATCGTGATACATGCAGATCGCCGCGTCATAGCTGTCCCGGGCGGCTTTGTGGAACATGCTGTCCGCCGCCAAAGGTCCGGCGATGCGATGTCCTTCCCGACGGAGCTCTTCCAGCAGAGGAGCGATCATTTCAATCTCTTCCCGGCCCATGCTGCCGTCTTCACCAGCGTGAGGATTAAGCCCGCTTACAGCAAGCCGGGGGGCGTTGAGGCCAAAGCTCTTCTTCAGGCTGGCGGAGGTGATTTCGATGGTCTGCCGGATCTTTTCTGCCGAGAGGGTCTCGATGGCCTGGCTCAGTGACTGGTGAATGGTTACCGGAACGACCTTCAGCAAATCGCTCGCCAGCATCATGACCGGCGTGACGTCACCTGCCAGTTCTGCAAGGTACTCCGTATGGCCGGGGTGCTTGAAGCCGGCGTCGTAGAGCACTTTTTTGTGGATGGGATTGGTTACGACGGCGCCAGCCTCTCCCTTTTCGGTCAGCCGGACGGCCTGCTCGATCGATTGCAAAACGGCGCTGGCATTGGCCGTATCCAGATGTCCGGGTACGGCAGAGGCAGACAAGGTCAAAGGCAGGACGGGGAGGGCGTTTTCATAGACTTCCGGGGCCTGGCCGGGACTGTCGATGGATTTTACCTCCACAGCGAGGTCTAACTCCGCCGAAAGCCGATCCATCTGCGCGGGGTCTGCGATCAGAAAAAACGGACTTAGCTTTTCGTCGCGCCGCTGCAACCAGGCCTTTAAAGCCAGTTCCGGTCCGATACCAGCCGGTTCGCCCATGGTCAGTGCCAAAGGGGGAGTAAGGGACATGAGGCAATCTTTCGTTTGCGGAGCTTGCTGTTCGCTGCTGTTGGGTTTGGCTCAGACCATTGAACCGACTGTCACTAAGCACGCGGGATTGTTACACAAGACAGAGGGGCAAAGCTGATCATCCTCCAGCCAGGGTTCGTATCGACCAGGAACAATCCTGGAAGGCTCCTGGCTAAAGCCGATAAGCCAGGGACAGGCTGCCCGGCCCCCCTCGATCAGATCCGAATATCTACGTTTGATTCCCGTCGCAGATCCCGCATGTACCGGCGAGACAGCATATCCAGACGTTCCCGCTCCAAAGTCTGTCCAACCTGCTCTGCCGTGATCTTGCTTTCCCCGCCTTCGCGCAGGCAAACAACCAGAACAGAGATGCGGCCATTGAGGTCAATTGGGGTCGAAGGGGTGCCAATGGGCAGGTCGGCCACAGCACCCTGAATGATGTCAGGCAGATCGGACAGCACCACTTCACCCAGACTGCCGGATCCCGGTGCGCCGATGTCCGCGCCCAGCTTTTCCAGCTGGCCACAGCTGTAAACTTCAGCGGTGTTTTCCACGGCGTAGCTCATGACTTCTTCTCTTTTGCCCTCAGGGACATCAAAGAGAATCTGAGACAGCCGCAGCTTGGTGCTGCTGTTGGTGGCGCCGCTGGAGCGGTCAATCAGCGCGACGATGTAGAAGCCCCCCAGGGCGCGCACTGGCCCTGCCAGGGCGCCCTTTTCCATGTTCTTGACCACAGGGATCAGTTCAGGCACCAGCTCGCTTTCGACCTGCCAGCCCATGTCACCGCCAACAGAGGCTGTGGCTGACTGAGAGAACTGCTGAGCAACCGCTGCGAAACTGGCACCCTGCTGCATCTGTTCAATCAGGCGGGCCGCCGTTTCCCTGACGCTGCCTTCGTCTGAGGGAGAATCGAAGGGCAGAAATATTTCCGCTACGCGAACCTGGCTGAGTTTTTCGTTTTCGCGCAGGCGGTTCACCGTTTCATCGATTTCATCCTGGCTGATGTTCAGCTGTGCCCGCAGCCTGGTTTGCACGATGGTCTGCCAGGCGATGGAAGCTTCGACCTGGCCGCGCAGTGCGGTTTCCAGGACGCCCTGTCCTTTCAAAGCGCTCAGGAAGCTGGCGGTATCCATGCCATTGCGTTCGGCAATTTCCTGGACCCCATTGTCCACGTAGTTGGCTGGGATGCTGATCTCCAGACGCTTTGCTTCCTGCAGCTGGAGTTTTTCATCAATCAGCTGCCGCAGGACGGGCCGCAGCAGCCGTTCACGGGTTTGCGGTGTGTCCTGCAAACCGGATGCGATGATGGCCATGCGCAGACGCATGAAAAGGTCCAGATGAGACACGACTTCGTCATTCACCACGGCAGCCGGGCTCATGGATTCTTGGGCGTGGACCTTACCAGTGAGATTGACCGCAAGGATCAATGCCATTGCCAGGAAAAGGCTGGGGAATAGGAGCTTTTTTGACAGGATCACTTCACTGGGCTCTTAAAGACTGCGCGGGCAGGGATGACACGGAGAAACGGATTTGGCGATGAGGGGCCAGGATCTGGATGGGGCAAATTCTGGCGAACTATAGAAAATCCCTACAGGCAGGACAATCTCCCAGGTGGGTAAAAGCGTTCCAAAACAGCAGGCGGCTGACGGCGGTCCTGTCTGTGACCAGGGGAGGCCTTGTCGGACGACGTCACTGGGCGGGGCATTGAGCGTTAGCTGTTGCCCAACTCACCCAGGTGTTTCAGGCCGATGCGCACCATAAAGGAGGTATCAGACTGAACTTCCGCCGCGTCGAAATCTTTGCGCTCAACTGTGAAATCGAGCAGGAAGCACTCATCCTGATACAGGAATCCAACCCGGGCTTTCAGGTTCTTGTTCAGCTCCAGATCCCGCTGCAGGGAGGCTTTGACGGACCAGAAGCGGCTGAGCTGAGAGGTGGCACCAACGGTGATTTCCTCTTTTTGATCTGTGGCTGTTGAGCTGGTGCTGCCGCTGATCGCATCTTGCAGATAGAGGTAATTGATCCCCAGCCGTAGGGCGGGCACGCCACCTGTTGCCGTAACTTCCGCGCGCCGATGACTGAGGTCATCCTTGTCCAGTCGGAAGCGGTAGCTCAGGTCCAGTTCGTCAATCGGCTTCAGGTAGAGGCGACCGACCACGTCAGAGAGATTGTCTTCCAGCCCGGAGCCCGGCACGAAGATATCATCCTCGGAAAAGCGGTAACTTTGCCCGACAAAAGCTTCTGAATAGAGGCCGCTGTTCGTTGTGAACGCGTACTTCAGGGCATAGTCGATACGCTGTCCCGGGTCGACCCGGTCATACCCGGCAAAACGGTTGGCTGAGAAGAGATTGGTGTCATCGAACTCAAAGTCGCGGCTGTCTTCATTGGCGATTTCGCCGGGATTGCCGCCGTTGGGGCCAATGACCACCTGAGCCTGAGGTTCAATGATCTGCTGGATCGATTCGCCCTGTGCTTCCCAGGGATAACGCCAGTTCAGAATGGCCTGGGGATGCAGGCGGGCGGTCGTTTCACGTCCCTGCGGATTTGACGGGTCAATGGAATCGCTGTTGGGATCACTGCCGTTTGAATAGGCAACGTCACCCTGGGCCTGCAGTTTCAGGCGGTAGACGTCACCGTAGCGGCTGGTGTAGGGCAGTTCCCAGGCACCCAGCACTGAGGCCCGGCTGGCATCCCGGCCTTGCTGGCGGGTGAGAGATGCCACGTTGCCATCGATTGAGAAGAAGCTGTTGGCAAAGCCAGGGTCTGAGATGTAGCTGGCATCCAGCAGAGGCAGCACCAGAGGCTGAAGATCCTGATCTTCGTCCACCCGCAGGGTTTGGTAGGCGAAGGTATTGGCCGAGAAGTAGTTCCGCCCTTCGAAAGCTTCCGCATAGAGTCTGCTGGTCAGGCGGGACTCATTGGAAATGTCGTAGGTGCGCAGGTAGTTCTTGTCGGTGGCACCGTTGAGCTCACCGCCCACACGCCAGACATCGTCGATGTCAAAGATCGCATTGGCATCAATGTGACCGCGGAACTTGTCTTTGGTGGTTGAACCGTCGTCTTCAACCCGGTCTGCCACGGTGCCGCTGCCCACCACATCGGCAAAGCCGTTTTCAAAGAGCTTTCTGTATTCGCCCAGAACCTGAATGTTCTGTTTGGTCGTAAAGCGCGGTGTGATGGTGGCGTCCTGGGTTTCGTCAATGGCCCAGTAGTAGGGGGTGGCCAGTGAGTAACCCAGAAAATCTGAGCTGCCGAAACTGGGGGCCAGCAGTCCGCTCTTGCGCTCAACGGTCGGATCCGGGTGGTAGAAATAGGGCGAGTACATCACCGGGACGCCGCCAAACTCCAGCGTTACATCGTTGTAGCGGATTTCCTGATCGACCTGATCATGAGTGACTTTGCGGGCTTTCAGCTGCCACAGAGGCGCTTTGTAAGGGTCTTCCTTGCAAAGATCGCAGGGGCTGAAAACCGCACGGTTGAAGGTTGAAACATTGTCCTGAGCGCGCACCCCACTGGCCGCGGCCAGTCGGCTGTTGTCAGTCATCAACACCCGGATTTCCCGCACCACGCCTTCTTTCAGGTCGCCGGTCAGTTCCACATGTTCAGCAAACACCACATCGCCGCTGGGCTCCATCAGAGAGATGTTGCCGGTGGCGGTGACCACATCGGTCTTCATGTTGTAGCTGATGCTGTCCGCCATCAGAACGCGGTCCTGGTGGACAATCTCCACATTGCCGCTGGCCGAGACCACACCCAGTTGTTCTTCGTAGGTTACCTGATCGGCTGAAAGCAGGGCAGGGATGGTCGTGTCGACAGAAAGGTCCGTGCTTTGCGCCACGGCTTGTGAGGGCGGAGCCACCCACAAAGCTACTGTCAGGGCGGTGGTTGCGACCAAAGACCAGGCAAGAGGCTGGTGAGCTTTCCGGCTCATCTGCCGGGCAGACGGTCGACGGGAAAGAGGAAGACGGGAAAGCGGAACCTGGTGTGAGGTGATGGGCTCAGGGGTGTGAAACCTGGAGGCAGAGACGGCTTCGCCGCCGCCCTCTGTTCCTTTGTTTCCCTGAACTGAGAAAGCAAAGGAAAGAGCACCTGCGCCAGACATTAGCCTCCGAAGAAGCTGTGTTTTCCCCCAAAACTGCACGTTAAACCCCAAACCGTTACCTGGCCTGAAACCCATACTAGACCACTGTTCCACCCCCCTGGTGTCACGATCGCGTGTCCAATACGGCTCATAATGCCAGTATTTCAACCACTTGTAACCGATTATTGTGACAAAGAATAGCCTGTCCTGATCGGCCGAATCCTCTCTGCAAAGTAAAGCTGTCTTCTTCTAAATCCTCTTGCCTCAAAAAGCGGGTTAAAAAAATGCTGGTTTTGTCCTGTCTCGAGTCAGATTTCGCGGGATCAGGTCCCGCTGCCCCGTGCTTGCCGCGCTAACCGTCTTCAAGATGCAGCAGGGTCGCCGCCCCCAAAGCCAGACAGACCACGCTGGGGGCCCAGGCTGACAAAACCACCGGTACCTTTTCAGACAGGCCAAGGGCATAAACGAAGTTGGAGAGGAAATAGAGCAAAAAAGCGCTCAATACCCCGGCCAGGATGCTGAAGGAGACTTTCCCCTGTCGCTGATTTCGCATGGAAAAGGACGCCGCCAGCAAGACCATGGCGCCAAAGAGCGCCGGCATGGCCAGCAGCTTGTGGAACTGCAAACGGTGTCTTTGCGCTGAAAAGCCAGCATTTTCAAGCAACTCGATGAAGCCGGGCAGGGACCAGAAGGAAATGGATTCCGGCGGTGCAAAGGAATCCAGGATCTTCTCTGGCGTGAGCTCAGTTTTGATTTCCATGCTCTCGACAAACTCTGGCGGTTCCCCCGGTGTCGTCAGCCAGAGATCTTTCAGAGTCCAGGCTCCGTTGTGCAGCTGCGCGGTTTCGGCATCGATTCGGCTCTCAAAGTTGTCCGTGCCAATGAAGCGGAAGACGATCACGTCATAGAGCGTCATGGTTTGCTGATCGCCGCGCTGGGCATGGATCACTGACTGACCCTTCTCGTCGGCCTGGCGCAGCCAGATTCCCGCTTTGGCAACCGTCAGAGCCGATTCCTGGTTGCGCATGTGACGGGCTTCCAGGTGATTGTACCGACTGAGCAGGGTGGTGCCGATGGGGTTGATGATGGCAATGGTTAGCAAGGCAATCACCAACGTCGTTCCGATCACCGGCAGCAGGAACTGCCAAACGGATACTCCGGCAGACCGGGCCACCACCAACTCGTTGCTGCGGGTCAACCGCCAGAAGGTGAACATGCCCGCCCCCAGCACCATGAAGGGCATGATTTCCTGACTGTAGAAGGGCAGTCGCAGCCCGGCCATTTCCAGCACCAGCCCCAGAGTGACTGAATCCTTGGTGGAAAGGCGGTCGAAGAGATCGACAATGGATACCAGAAAGATGATCCCCAGAACGCCCCCCAACAGGCTGACAAACCAGACGGCAAACTGGCGTGCGATGTAAGCCGAGATGGTGGAAGAAAGGCGAATGCCGCGGGGCTGAAGCGGCTGAGGGGTTCTCATAGGTATCATTCCTGCTGGAACAAAATCATATCGGAAGGGGAAAAGTTCCCCTGCCGCTTCGGTTTACAGGTGCAGCCGGTACTTTCCAAGGTTTGCGCGTGACAGGATTTGACGATTGCCTGAATGCCGGGCTGTGCGTGCCTTTGTTTTTAAGCCACAGATTTCGAGACGCACCATTGCTTTAGGCGCCTTGTTCAGCAGTCGTTTTGCCTCTTATCAAGGCCCGGTTTTGCTTGTCAGGCCAAGGACGGCTTTGGGCCGCCGACGGTTCGGGAACAAACCTGTTTCTGGCTGCTTTGAGCTAGCAGTACCTGCTGGAGGGGACGCTCGTCCAGTCAGCATTCCCGCCTTGAGACTTTCCGTCACGTACGGGCAACTTGACACCTACCCTCAGCAGCACCTATCGCTAGGGAGCATTTTGCCAGCCCGCAATGGTCTTACGAACAGGCGTGGCTCTGCCGACTTGAACAGATTGGAACAAGATCCCATGCGCATCACTTTTGCGTCACCCTCATCAAAAATCACCGGAACCCTGGCCGTTGGGGTTCCCGAAGGCGGCAACCTCGGGCCTCTGGCCGCTGATCTGGACAAAGCCAGCGACGGCGCTTTGACCCGGGCCATTGCTGCCAGCCGCTTTGATGGTGGCAAGAAAGAGGTTCTGGAAATTCTGGCACCTGCCGGTATCGACAGCGGTCGCCTGCTGCTGATTGGCGTGGGCGATCCTGAAAGCCTCAGCGCCATGGATATGGAGGGCATTGGCGGCACCCTGACCGCTCGCCTGAACAGCCTGGGGGAAACAGATGCCTCGCTGCTGATCGAAAGCTTTGGGGATAACGCGGCTGAACCCCATGAACGGGCGGCGCGTGTGGCTCTGGGTGCCCTGCTGCGCAACTACCGGTTTGACAAGTACAAGACCACCGAAAAGCCGGAAAAGAAGCTCACCATGAAGACCCTGTCTTTGCTGTGTGAGAAGCCCGGCGAAGCCAAAAAGGCTTATGCAAAACTGGCGAAGATCGCCGACGGCGTCTTTACCAGCCGCGATGTGATTTCCGAGCCCGCCAACGTGATCTACCCCAAAAGCTTCGTTCAGGAAGCCAAAAAGCTGGAAGAGCTGGGGGTTAAGGTCAGCGCCCTGACTGAAAAGGACATGCGCAAACTGGGCATGAACGCCCTTTTGTCTGTCGGTGAAGGGTCTGACCGGGATTCCCGCCTGCTGGTGATGGAATGGCAGGGCGCTGGCGCAAAAGACGCTCCCGTGGCTCTGGTCGGTAAGGGTGTGTGCTTCGATACCGGTGGCATCTCCCTTAAACCCGCAGCCGGCATGGAAGACATGAAGTGGGACATGGGCGGCGCCGGTGTCGTTCTGGGTACCATGCAGGCACTGGCCGGTCGTAAGGCCAAAGCCAACGTGATTGGCATCTGCGGACTGGTGGAAAACATGCCGGACGGTAAAGCAACCCGGCCCGGCGATATTGTGACCTCCATGTCCGGTCAGACCATTGAAATCCTGAACACCGATGCGGAAGGCCGTCTGGTTCTGGCCGATGCCCTGACCTATGTTCAGCGCACCTTCAAACCCAAAATGATCATTGATCTGGCCACGCTGACCGGGGCCATCATGGTCGCACTGGGCAAAGAGACAGCCGGTCTCTTCTCTAACGATGACACGCTGAGTGAACAGTTGACCGAGTCCGGCAAAACAGTGGGCGAACCTGTCTGGCGCATGCCTCTGGGTGAAGTCTATGACCGGATCATCGACGGGGACGCAGCGGACATGAAAAATACCGGCGGTCGCTGGGGTGGGTCCATCACGGCTGCCCAGTTCCTGCAGCGCTATGTGGAAAATGACACCCCCTGGGCTCACATCGATATCGCCGGGGTGACCTGGGCGGACAAAGACAAACCCACCGTTCCCAAAGGGGCGTCTGCTTTTGGCGTTCGACTGTTGAACGATCTGGTGGCCCAGCACTACGAAAAGTGATCTTCAGGTCGTTTCATCCTGAATTTCGGGACGTCACAGAAAAGGCACCTTCCAACGGGAGGTGCCTTTTTCTTTGGTCCGATGGCAGGACAGCTGGCGCGGAAGTCCAGGTTGAAGTTTCTTTTCTTCCTGAATGTCTGCTTGTCTCGGCAAACTATCTCTAATTGAAGCGGTATGTAACCGAAGCTTCACAAAAGCGTTCGAAATCTGCCGCTTAGCTCGGACTATCTGTCAATCGTTCGAGTTTCGTTAGAAAACACGCATTCTTACGATTGCCGGTCGTTTCCTCGGGAAAGGCTTCTGGCTCTTAGCCTGGGGCAGGGGAGCGGCAATCTCCGGAGGCGTGCGCAGTATGTCAGGTGGCAGATCGGGAGGGCAGCAAGATTGTCATCTCAGATCCAGCTTGGGTTAGAGAGTGTGTTGAGATGGGAAGCCTGCAGTTGAAACCCAGTGATGAGCTGCCCTTTGATAACCTGCCCCAGCTGCCACCGGAGGACGCTGTCCCGCTGGAGGAGGTGTCATACGATCCCGGGCCCCGCTTGCTGGATACCTCAGAAGGGCCTGCCAACATTGGCGTCATGGCGCGGCAGATCCCGCCGATCTCTCACCGGATGATCTGTTCGGAAGTGATTGATCTGCTGGAAAAGCAGCCGGATCTGTCGGCCCTTGCAGTGGTCAATGGGACAAAGGTTGTGGGGCTGGCCTCCCGCAGTACGCTGATGACCACCTTTTCTCACCCCGTGCGTCAGGCACTGTTCCACCGTCGCCCCATCCAGGCTCTGATGAACGCCAAGCCTCTCATGGTGGAAAGCGACACCGGAATTGGTGAGGTGGTGGAAATGATCACCACCAACAATCAGGTTGCGATGGGCGAGGGCTTTCTGATCCTGCGCAACGGCCGGTACCACGGCATCGGACTGATGGTGGACATTCTGCGGGATTCCGTGGCCCGCCAGAACCAGCACATCCGGGAACTGGAAAACGCCCGCCGCGCGGCTGAACTGGCCTCTGCCGCCAAATCGACATTCCTGGCCAATCTTAGCCATGAACTCAGGACGCCGCTTAACGCCGTCCTGGGGTTTTCCGAACTGCTCAGCGCCAACATCGGTGGGACCCTGACAGACAAACAGCAGGAGTATGTGCAGGACATTCACAGCTCCGGCGATCTTCTGCTGCGTCTGATCAATGACCTGCTGGATCTTTCCAAGGCCGATGCTGGCAAAATGGAGCTGGAAGAGTCGGTGGTTAATCTGGATGGCCTGTTTGAGCAGGCCATGCGCTCCCTCTGGCCCCAGTCCCAGCAAAAGCAGGTGGAACTGATCAACCGTCACAGGGATTCTCACTTTCGCCTTCTGGGCGATGAACGCAAGCTTTTGCAGGTCATGATCAATCTGGTAGCCAATGCGGTGAAGTTCACCCCGCAGGGAGGGCAGGTCTATCTCGATTCCGAGATCAGCGATCTGGGAGAGTTGATCATCTCTGTGACAGATACCGGCATTGGCATTGCGCCTAAGGATCTGAAGAAGGTCATGGAGCCCTTTGGCCGCTCTGAAAACGCCTATACCCGCGATACCGAAGGCACGGGGATCGGTTTGGCCTTGTGCAAAGCCGTGACGGAACTGCATCGGGGGCACCTGGAACTGACCAGTCAGGAAGGTGAGGGGACCACAGTTAAAGTGATCATCCCGGCCGGTCGGGTGCTGGGGGAGACCCTGGGGCTGTAAACGTGCTTTTTTCTCTATCAGCTTTTTGCGACCAACGCTGATGGCGGGTTGGGCTGCCGCTGACAGCGGCCGGTTCTCTCTGGCGAGGCGGTCCGCCCTTTCTCATCGTGGTTTCATCAAGTCGCCATGCCGTCATCTGCTAGGCCAGACAGCTTTCTTTTGGCGAGCAAGAGGAACTGTCGCTGGCCCCTGTTGTCTTCCTGCGCTATGGAAGGGGTATGACTGAAATCCGCTTCTATCACCTCACCGCCTCCCGTCTGGAAGTTGCCTTGCCGCAACTGCTGGAGAAATCTCTGGAACGGGACAAGCGGGTCGTGGTGATGGCAGAAAGTGAGGAGAGTTGTCAGGGACTCTCCCAACAGCTGTGGCGCTACCGGGACGACAGCTTTTTACCCCATGGCAGCAAGAAGGAAGGGTTTGCAGAGGATCAGCCGATCTGGCTGACGTCCGAGGATGAGAACCCGAACGGGGCTCAGTACCTTTTCCTGACAAATGGCGCTTTGTCTGAGGCGCTGGCGGACTACGAACTCTGTGCGCTGTTGTTTGACGGGGCCAACGGTGACCTGGTCCAGGCTGCCCGCGGGCACTGGCGCGACTGGAAAGAGCAGGGTCACAAGCTGACCTACTGGCAGCAGGATGACAACGGTCGCTGGTCCCAAAAGGCCTCCAGTGAATCGTAGAAACAGGCGTTAACTTCCCTCAAAAAAGCTCGCTGGGCGCAGCAGGTTCGGCTTGCGAAGTCTCGCAGCTTTTGATCGCCTTGTGAGACAGGGCACCCAAACCACAAACAGGGCGCCGCCAGATCGGCAACGCCCTGTTCTTTCAGATCCAGATCCTGTCAGTGTCTTAAGCAGAGCAATCTGCCAGGACTTTCACGCGGTAGCTGTTGGTTTCTTGTCACCTTATCTAATGAGATCTGGTGCTGAGGAACGAGAATTCAGTCGTCGCCGTAGCCGAAGGTGCTGGCCACATAGTCGATGTCTTTGTCACCGCGTCCGGACAGGTTGACCAGAATGCTCTTGGTCGGGTTCTCCGCAGCGTAGCGCTGGGCAAAGGCAATGGCGTGGGCACTTTCCAGAGCCGGGATAATGCCTTCATTGCGGGACAGGGCGTAAAAGGCCTTCAGGCATTCATCGTCGGTCGCCGTGGCATAACTGACCCGACCGCTGCCTTTCAGGAAGGCATGTTCCGGACCGACACCCGGATAATCCAGGCCACTGGCCACGGAGTGAACGGGGGCGGGCCCGCCTTCTGCATCTTTAATGACCAGTGTCCGGAAACCATGGATGTCGCCGGGTTCGCCGTAGGTCATGGTTGCGGCGTGATCGCCCAGTTTTGTGGAACGGCCAAGAGGTTCTACGCCGTAAAGTTCCACATCCGCATCTTCAATGAAGCCGCTGAACAGGCCCATGGCGTTGGAGCCGCCCCCCACACAGGCCGCCACGGCATCGGGTTTGTCGCCGGTCAGCTCCAGGTATTGAGTCTGGGCTTCCTGACCCACCACCTGCTGGAAGCTGCGCACCATGGCCGGGTAGGGATGGGGGCCAACCACTGAGCCGATGGCAAAAAGCATGTCATCCGGGGCTTCCAGATAGGCACCAAACGCAGAATCCACAGCTTCTTTCAGGCTGCGGCCGCCAAAACCAACAGGAACGACCTTGGCGCCCAGCAGCTTCATGCGCGTTACGTTGGGGGCTTCCTTGGCGATGTCGATCTCGCCCATGTGAATTTCACATTCCAGGCCAAAATAGGCCGCGGCGGTGGCCAGGGCCACGCCGTGCTGACCCGCGCCCGTTTCGGCAATCAGCTTTTTCTTGCCCATGCGTGTTGCCAGCAGGGCTTCCCCCATGCAGTGGTTCAGCTTGTGAGCCCCGGTATGGTTCAGATCTTCGCGTTTGGCATAGATTTTCCCGCCGCCGCTCAGCTTGCTGAGATTGCGCAGGAACTGCACGGGTGTGGGGCGGCCCTGGAAGTGTTTGCGGATGTAGTGCAACTCCGCCAGGAATTCCGGATCGTTACGGTACTGCAGATAGGCGTCGGTGACCTCTTTAAATGGGCCTTCCAGAGGCGGCGGCAGCTGCGCACCACCGAACTCACCAAAAAAGCCTTTTTCGTCCGGATAGGATTTCAAGTAGCCCACGTTTTCGTGCTCCCTCGTTGGATTTTTCTGTGCACCTGGCGTGCAGCCTGCTGTCGGGTCTGGCTTCAAGAGACTCCGAAAAGCAGGGTGTACAAATAAAGCTGTTCAGTCTCCTACAGCTAGAGGCTCCTGACCAGCCTGACTTTGACCAGGATCAATCAGCGGCGAATAAAGAGGCGCTTGGCAATTCCGCGGCGCAGACCCAGGTTTCCTTCGCGCAGAGCAATGTAGATTCCACTGGCTGAGACAATGGCAAAGCCCACCCAGATGTTGTTTCCGGGAATGTCGCCGAAGATCCACCAGCCATAGAGCGCAGCCCAGAACATGGTGGTGTATTCAAAGGGGACCACCAGCGAGGGTTCAGCTGCCTTAAAGGCGCTGGTCATGCTGAGCTGTGCCAGCCCGCCAACCACGCCCACGGTGACGAGCAAGCCCAGTGCTTCCCAGGAGGGCGTGACCCACTGGAAAGGCATGAAGGCACCGGAAACCAGACTGACACTGAGGGTGAAGAAAAAGACGATGGACACGGAGTTTTCCGTGCGGGAGATGTGCCTGACCAGGATCACCCCCAGGGAGTAGAGCAGGGTGGCCAGCAGCGCCAGCGGCACAAAGGAATGCAGCAGGCCTGGTCCCGGTTGCAGGATGATCAGGACGCCGACGAACCCCACGGCGCAGGCAGACCAGCGGCGCACCCCCACCTTTTCTTTCAGGAAGACAACGGACAGGGCCGTGATGAAGAGGGGCGCGGCAAAGGCAATGGCCACCACATCGGCCAGAGGCATGTTGGCAAAGCAGTAAAAAAACAGGACCTGCCCCACAACCCCGATGGTACAGCGCAGCAGATGCAGCCGCCAGTTATGGATCACAATGGCGCGGCGCAGTCCCCCCATGTGCCAGATCATCCAGGAGATCGGGATAAAGGCGAAGGCGTTGCGAAAGAACACCACCTGCATGGTGGGGAAATCGGCGGTCAGAAACTTGACCAGGGCGTCCATGGTGCCGAAGAAGAACATGGCCAGCAGCATGAGCAAGATGGCGCGTACAGGGGCATTGGGCTGGCCGGGTGCGCCCGGACGGTCCAGCGTTTTGCTGGCAGGCAACTGGGGATCAAGCGCCCCTGCCGCCTTGAGGGAGGGGGAAGCCTGTCCAGTGTGGAGGGGCTGCGGGTCTTCGCCTTTGGAGCCTTCCGGGGGCATGACCGATCCAGTTTTCTGTTGCAGGAACACTGGAAGCTCAGGTTAGGGCGAAAAAACCGGGGCAGCTGTGTAAAAACGTCACCCCGGAGTCGCGGCTTTGACAGCAAGACAAGCAAAGAGAGCTAGTCTAACGTGGCGGTCTTTTTATGACCGTGACTGTGCTCAGTCGGATCTCAGGCGTCAGCCAGCGCGTTTTCCACCTGTTCCTGAGCATCCAGCCAACGGGATTCCAGCAGTTCCAGGTCTTTCACCAGTCGGCCCAGTTCCCGTTGCAGCTCGGTCATCTTCTTGTTGTCTGCCAGGACTTCCGGCGTCACCATCATCTCTTCAATCTCGCTCTGGCGCGCGGTGAGCTTCTCAATTTTCTTTTCGGTCTGCTGAACGGTTTTACGCAGACCTGCGACGGCGGCCCGGGCGTCTGCTGCGGCCTTGCGGCGGTCTTTTTTCGACTGCTGCGGTTCGGCTTTGGGTTTGTCGGCTTTGGCCTGGCGACGCTCATCGCGCCGTTGCTCCAGCAACAGCTTCTTGTATTCGGCCATGTCGCCGTCAAAGGACCGGACCTTGCCTGCGCCGACCATCCAAAGGCGGTCAGCCACCATTTCCACAAGGTGGGTGTCGTGCGACACCAAGACGACCGCGCCCTCATAGACATTGAGGGCCTGAACCAGGGCTTCGCGGGCGTCCACGTCCAGATGGTTGGTCGGTTCGTCGAGGATCAGCAGATGCGGGGCGTTGTAACTGAGCAGGGCAAAAAGCAGGCGGGCTTTTTCCCCCCCGCTGAGCTTGCCCACTTCGGTAAGAGACTTGTCGCCGCTGAAGCCGAAACGGCCCAGGTGATTGCGGATTTGCATCTCGCTGGCCAGCTTCATCAGCTTGGCCATATGACTGACCGGCGTGCCCTTCAGGTCCAGTTCGTCCGTTTGATCCTGGGCGAAGTAGCCAACCTTCAGTTTTTTAGAGCGCAGCAGCGTGCCGTCTTCCACCTGCAACCGCCCAGACAGCAGTTTCGACAGGGTGGACTTGCCATTGCCGTTGGCCCCCAACAGCGCGATGCGGTCGTCCATGTCGACGCGCAGGTTCAGATCCCGCAGCACCGGCTGGCCGGGGTTGTAGCCCACGGAGCCTTTTTCCAGAGCGATGATGGGGGGAGAAAGCTGTTCCGGTTCCGGGAATTCCAGCGACGTGGTGGCGTTTTCCACCTGGCTGACGATGGGCTGCAGCTTTTCCAGCATCTTCAGGCGTGATTGGGCCTGCTTGGCTTTGGAGGCCTTATAGCGGAAGCGGTCCACAAAGGACTGGATGTGCTTGCGCTGGCTGGCGATTTTGACATTGCTGGCCGCTTCCTGTTCCAGCCGTTCCCGACGGGTGCGTTCGAAGCGGTCATAGTTGCCGTTGTAGAGGGTCAGTTTGCCGCTTTCGAGATGCAGGATGCGGTCGGGTACCTTGTTCAGCAGGTCCCGGTCATGGCTGACCAGCAGCAGCGTGCCGGGATAGTTGACCAGGTAGTTTTCCAGCCAGATGGCGGCTTCCAGGTCCAGATGGTTGGTCGGTTCGTCGAGCAGCAGGAGCTCCGGCTCTGAAAAGAGCAGCGAAGCCAGAGCCACACGCATGCGCCAGCCCCCCGACAGAGAATCGCAGGGTTGTTGTTGCGCCTCATCATCAAACCCCAGACCAGACAGGACCCGAGCGGCCCGGGCTGGCGCGGAATCGGCCCGGATTTCCCCCAGGCGGGCATGGATCTCTGCCGTTTGCATGGGGTCGTGATCGCTTTCCAGCTTGGCCAGCAGCTCTGTGCGTTCTGTGTCGGCCGCGAGCACGGTGTCGATCAGGCTGGTCGGGCCGGAAGGTGCTTCCTGGGCGATGCGGCCCATTTTCACCTTGTTGTTGACCCGGATATCGCCCCCGTCGTTGTGGATGTCTCCAAAAATCAGACGCAGCAAGGTGGTCTTACCGGTGCCATTGCGACCGATAAGTCCGACCCGCCAACCCTTGTTGACGGCAACAGTGGCCTGATCGAAGAGAATTCGTTCGCCCAGACGGTAGGTGAGATCATTGATGTGCAACATAACGGCGCGGGTTTAGCATGCTGTGCGGGCCCTGAAAACTCTCCATCCCGGCTAGATTTTTCGGGCGCTTGCAAAGGGGCTGGGGTTTTATGACGGATACGCGGATCCGGGCCGCTTTTTAAGAGGTTGCCCTGACCAGAAAGGGCCGATATAACGCGCGCGACCTTTTCATATAACTCAAGACCTCCAGGAGCATTGAAGGCTATGGCCATTCAACGGACCTTTTCGATCATCAAGCCGGACGCAACCCGCCGGAACATCACCGGTAAGATCATCGACCGTCTGGAAAGCGCCGGCCTTCGCGTTGTCGCTTCCAAGCGTATTCACATGAGCAAAGAGCAGGCTGAAGGCTTCTACGCTGTGCACAAAGAGCGTCCCTTCTTCAACGACCTGGTCAGCTTCATGATCTCCGGTCCTGTGGTTGTACAGGTTCTCGAAGGTGAAGACGCTGTCATGAAAAACCGTGAAGTCATGGGCGCCACCAACCCTGCTGATGCCGCCGAAGGCACCATCCGCAAGGACTTCGCAGAAAGCATCGAAGCCAACTCCGTGCATGGTTCCGACGCCACCGAAACCGCAGCTGAAGAAATCAAGTACTTCTTCACCGACGCTGAACTGGTTGGCTAAAGCGGTATTTGCCCGCCCTGTTTCAGAGGGCAGGTGAGACAGAATTTGGGCCTCTTCCTTTATGGGAGAGGCCCTTTTCGTTTGTCGTCTGTGCTTTGGTAAAGGTCGCGCTTTTACCGTCCTGTCGGTCAGGATTTTTCGCAGAGATAGACCCGCGGCCCCATGGTCCCGCGGATCAGGTTGCCCAGCAGATTGGGAAAGATCTTCTTGGCCACCGGCCCGAAGATCAGGTGCAATCCCAGCGGAGGCGTCACGCCAGCGGCCTGTGCCTTTTCACTGGATTTTTTCAGGAAATCACGGGCCGCTTCACGCTGGTCTTCCTCATGGCAGACTTTAAAACCGGCGTCGGACAGCAGGGCGTGCATCTCGTCATGGCTGGCCAGGAAAGAGCTGCTGGCATCAGCCGCCCAGGGCATGGGGTAGGTGACTTCCTGTCCATCGACCCGAACCGCATCAAAGACCAGGTACTTCCCGCCAGGCTTCAGCACCCGGTGAACTTCTTTGTAAAAAGACAGCTTATCCTGAATGTACATGCCCACATGTATGATCCAGGCGGCATCAAATTCGGCATCAAGAAAGCGGCTGAGATCGGTGATGTCTCCGGGTTGCAGGCTTACTTTTTCGTGCAGCCCCATGCGGCGGCTCAGTTCATTGCCGACCTTGCAGAATTCCTCCGCAAGATCGATACCCGTCACCCGGCAGCCACTGCGGTCTGCCAGATGGCGGGCAGGGCCGCCCAGACCGGCGCCAAGGTCCAGAAAACTCCAATCGGCCTGGGGTTGCAGCAGGTCTATCAGCTCATCGGTGGCAACGGGGCCGCGCAGATGGAACTCATCAACCGGTGCCAGATCGCGGCGGGTGGCTTTCTTCGGGTCAATGCCGGAGGCTTTCAGGCCGAAATCAATTCGGGTCAGCAGACCAGGCTTTTCATAGTGGTCTGTCATTTGATCCAGGTCGGTCATAACGGGCCTGTAATCCTGCTTTGCTGTGTGGGGATAGGAGATTTGGGGATAGGAAAAGCGGGAAGCGCGTCAGCGTGCAGCTGACAGGCTCAATCAGATTGTGCCCAGCGGGCCGCAAGCTGTCCAGCACAGCCATAGAGCATGATCGGTTTAGTTAGACGCGCTTTGCGCTTTGAACGGAACCGTTAATCATCCTCTAAAACACTGAAAAGAGTTTCACGCTTCAAGCGGTATCACCTAGTGATTTCACTCAAACCAATATGACTCTGGCCAGAGGAATAGTTCCGCCAGATCGCAGGTTCTGTCCGTGGGCTGGCGCAAAGAAAAAGGCGAAACCCGAGGGCTTCGCCTTTGTTCGCATCCTTCAGCCTCCTGCCTAACCGGCCAGGAGGATCAGGGATCCCGTTAGGTGATGATGATCACCACAACGGCAACCACAGCAGCGGTCAGAACCGTGCCCCAGGTCGCCAGTTTCAGGAAGTGTTTGTAGGAAGCTTCGTATTCAGCAGCGGAGTGATCGTTGCTCATGGTGTGCACTTTCCCTTAGCAATCAGGCAGCCCCTGCCTGTTTGACGCACAGGGACAATGACGGATATCTGCGGCGACATTTTGTAGCACCGCCTGTTTCGCCGTCCTACATATTCAAAGATCCGGTTCAGGACAAGATCAAATGGTGCTTGCTTCCATAATTCCTGAAAGGACAGTTCTGGCCTGCGCGCGCTTTTTGTCTTTGGCAGAGCCCGTGCAGATCTCCGTCTGCCGGGGGTAGAGTATCAGTCGGCAGTGGGGCTGATCAGCCGGGCGTCAGCCGGGTTTTCCTGCTGTATCCGCACCCGGTTACCCTGAAGAGTTGCCTGCCCTTCGGCCACCAGTCGCAGGCAGCGGGGATAGAGCAGGTGCTCTAAAGTCAGCACCCGGGCGGCCAGATCGTCGGGACTGTCCCGATCACCGACCGTCAGCGCGGCCTGCCCGATGATTGGGCCCACATCCACTTCATCTGTCACAAAATGAACAGTACAGCCGTGCAGCTTAACCCCGGCGTCTAACGCCCGCTCATGGGTGTTGAGACCGGGAAAAGAGGGCAGCAAGGAGGGGTGGATGTTGATCAGTCGCTTGTCCCAGCGCTTGACGAACCAGGGGGTGACAATGCGCATGAACCCGGCCTGACAGACCAGTTCAACACCTGCCTGTTCCATTCTGGTCGTCAGGGCCCGCTCAAAGCTCTCGCGATCGGGAAAGTCCTTGTGCGAAATGGCATCGGCCGCCACCCCGGCCTGCCGGGCCCGCTCCAGTCCCTGAACGTCGGGAATGTTGGACAGCACCAGAACGATTTCAGCCGGGTAGGTCGGATCCTGGGCCGCGTCCAGCAAAGCCTGCAGATTGCTGCCCCGTCCGGAAATCAACACCGCCACTTTCAAACGCGCTTGAGCCACTGCAGCTCCTCTTGCCCTTAGTCAGAGTCTGTTGGTCAGTCGAAGACAACGGCGGCGCCGTCACCTCTGGGAACAATCTGGCCAATGGTCGACACGGTCTCGCCCGCGTCACGCAGCAAAGCTGTCAGGCTGTCAGCCTGATCCGCAGCCACCACCAGAGCCATGCCAATGCCGCAGTTGAAGGTGCGGGTCATTTCACTTTCCTGAATGCCCCCTGCCTTGGCCAGCCAGTCGAAGACCGCCGGACGCTCCCAGCTTTGAGCATCCAGAGAGGCCGCCAGTCCGTCCGGCAGCACCCTTGGCAGGTTCTCATCCAGTCCGCCACCGGTGATGTGCGCCAGCGCATGCACACCGCCGGCTTTGATGGCTTTCAGGCAAGACGCCACGTAGATGCGGGTGGGAGTCAGCAGGGCGCTGCCCAGATCCTGTTCCGGTGCAAAGGGGGCGGGGCTGTCGTAAGACAAGCCTGCGACCTCTACCACCCGGCGCACCAGGGAAAAGCCGTTGGAGTGCAGGCCGTCAGAGGCCAGACCCAGCACCACATCGCCGTCGGAAACGGCGCTGCCGTCCAGCAGTTCATCCCGTTCCACAGCCCCAACACAGAAACCGGCCAGGTCGTAGTCACCTTCGGCGTACATGCCGGGCATTTCAGCCGTTTCACCGCCGGACAGGGCCGCGCCAGCCTGGCGGCAGCCTTCGGCAATCCCGGCGATGATGTCCCGACCCACCTTGGGGTCCAGAGCCCCCACAGCGTAGTAATCCAGGAAGAAGAGAGGCTCGGCCCCCTGCACAATCAGGTCGTTGACGCACATGGCCACCAGGTCGATGCCGACGGTGTCGTGCTTGCCCGCTGTGATGGCGACTTTCAGCTTGGTGCCCACCCCATCGGTACCGGAGACCAGCAGGGGATCTTTGAACCCGGCTGCTTTCAAATCAAACAGCGCGCCGAATCCGCCCAAACCGCCAAGCGTTCCTTTGCGGTCGGTGGATTTCGCCAGAGGTTTGATGGCATCGACCAGATCGTTACCGGCGTCAATATCTACACCGGCATCCCGATAGGTCAGATTGTTCGAGGACTGGCTAGCGATGGCCCCCTCCTATTTGCTAAGAGTTGCCGTGGAGACGCAATAAGGTGCCCATCTCCCGGGTGGACGATGGGCCGGAGAATACAGACTCCCAGATGGCTTGCAATGCGCAACTGCGTCTGGAAAGGTCGCAAAGGCAGTGTAGTGGCGTTGGCCAAGAGGGAGAAGCTTCGTGACTCGAGCGAAATTGGCGGATTTCTGCGGTGAATTGATGACATCCGCGTTCCCTGCAAGGCTCCTTTGTCTGGCGGTCCTTGCCTTTGGCCTGCTGCTCTCGCCTCCGGTTTTTGCCCAATCGGTCTTTGTCGTCACCGGCGTGGAGGTGGATGAGCAGGCCGAGTCCGTTTCCCAGGCCCAGAAAAAAGCACTTGTGGCGGGCCGCAGAGCTGCGCTGGAGCGCCTCTGGCTGCGGCTGGTTCCCGCCTGGGCGCAGCAGGACATTCCGCCGCAAAGTGATGAGCAGATCAGCGAACTGGTTCAGTCTGTCGGGGTTGGTCGGGAGCAAACCTCTGATGTCCGGTATCTCGCAGAGCTTGCCGTTGAGTTCAAACCTGATCCGGTCAAGGAGTTCCTGCGCAGCAGCCGTGTGCCCTTTGCGGTTACCCGATCCAAGCCAGTTGTGATCTTGCCGCTGTTTGGGGAAGGGGAAAACGCCCGTTTGTGGGAAGAACCCAACGATTGGCGCGCCGCCTGGTCGCGCCGGCCTGCCAGCGATGGTCTGGTTGAAATCGTCAGCCCGCTGGGAGACCTCTCGGATGTGGTTGTGATCTCCAGTCAGCAGGCCCGTGAGGCCGATCTTGATGCCTTGTCTTCACTGGTTCGCCGCTATGACGCAGACCGGGCTTACATCTCCCGTGTCAGTGTGCAGGAAGTCGCCCCGCAGGATGCAGCGGCAGCCGAGCCTCAAGCCAGCAGCGAGTCGGATGCGGCGGCCTCGACCCAGGAGGTGACGCAACAGGCCGCGGAAGAGGCAACTACTACTGCTGATCAGATGGTGTCTGAAGAGGCCGGGGGACCCCAGTATGCGGTGACAGCGGTTACCAGCAGTTATCTGGGAAATGCCACGGAAGGCTTGCGACTTGACTCTTTCCGCTCCGAACCCGGGGAGAGCCTGGAAAGCCTTCTGGACCGGGCCGTCGACAAGATCGCCTCTGACATTGAGGCCGAATGGAAAGATAACAATCTGCTCGATTACGATCAGCAGAACCTGATGCTGGCCCGGGTCAAGCTTTCCAAGCTGTCAGACTGGATCGTCCTGCGCCGCAAGATTGAGAGCATTGCGTCAGTGGTGCAGAGCCAGCCGCGCCGTTTGAGCCGGGATGAAGCCATCCTGCAGATTGATTATGTGGGCGACAGCGAGCAGTTTGCCCGCAGTCTGGCGCAAAGCGATCTGGCCCTGGGAGACCCTTTGGCTGACGAGGAACTGCAGGCTTTCGTTCATGAACTGCGCCTGTCCGCTGATGCCATCGAGCTGCCCACCTCACAGTAACTCAGTCGGTTGAATTGGATCTTCGGGTGGTTTGTTTCAAACGCCGGTGATCAGGTGAAAGAGGGCCGGTCAAACAAACCGGACCGCATCATTTGGTTGCCTGGCTGGATTGATTGTCTTTTCTTGTTATTGAAGCCCGTCCACGGGGAAGGATTTAGAGAATGGCACCGGAAAAGCAGCTGAGATTCTGGCTGATCGGGTTGGTCGTGTTCCTGGCAGGACTTTACCTGCTCAAAGACATTCTTCTGCCCTTTGTTGCCGGGATGGCTGTGGCCTATTTCATGGACCCCCTCTGTGATCGGCTGGAGAAGATGGGGCTCTCCCGCACCTGGTCCACCATCGTTGTCACAGCTCTGTTTTTTCTGGCCATCGTTCTGCTGTCGGCCTTGCTGGTTCCCGCCCTGATCCATCAGATCGTGAAACTGATCGAAATTCTGCCGCAGCTGGGGGACGCCCTGCATCGGCAGCTCAGCAGTTTCCTGGCCGTGGCGGAAACCAAACTGGACGTGGATATCTATGAAAAGCTGCGCAGCAGTCTGGCTGCCAATCTGGGGTCTTTGGTCGATGTTGCCGCCGCCACGCTGGGCAACCTGTTGCAGGGCGGCATGGTGGTGGTCAATCTCGTCTCATTGATGGTGCTGACACCGGTGGTCTCTTTCCTGTTGCTGCGGGACTGGGATCGCTTTGTCGAGCGTTTCGATCAGTTGCTGCCCCGTGATCAGGCGCCTGTGATCCGGGAACTGGCCAAAGAAAGCGATGAGATCCTGGCGGCCTATGTGCGCGGTGTCGGGATGGTTTGCCTGGTGCTGGGCGGTTTCTATGCAGCTGCCTTGTCTCTGGTTGGCCTCAATTCCGGTATGCTGATTGGCCTCATCGCCGGGCTCTTGTCTTTTGTGCCGTTTGTCGGCGCCATTGGCGGCGGGGCGCTGGCCATCGGCATGGCGCTCTTCCAGTTTGACTCCGTGACACCCATCGCGCTGGTGGCCGGGATCTTTGTGATCGGGCAGGTGGCTGAAGGGAATTTCCTGACGCCCAAACTGGTGGGCGACAAAGTCGGCCTGCATCCCGTGCTGGTGATCTTTGCTCTGCTGGCCGGGGGCAGTCTCTTTGGCTTTACCGGCATGCTGCTGGCCATGCCGATCTTTGCGGTGATTGGGGTGCTTGTGCGCTTTTCTTTGTCGCGCTATCTCGGCAGCCCGCTTTATCAGGGCCGGATCGCCCTGGCGCAGGGACCAGAGGACAAGGCGGCAGAGCTGTCTGCTGGAGATGCAGGGACAAACGGGTCAGACGCAAAGCAAGACGCGCCCGCAGAAGACGACAGAAACTAGGACAGTCTGGTGAGCAACGGCGAGCAGGAAACAACGGACAGCGGACGTCCACTATCAGACCAGCCCCAACAACTGGCGCTGCAGCTGGAACAGCGCCCGGCTCTGGGGCGGGAGGACTTTCTGGTGGCCTCCAGCAACGCCGCGGCGGTGGCCTGGATCGATCGCTGGCCCAACTGGCTGGCCCCGGCGGCTGTGATTGTTGGTCCGCCCGGCAGTGGTAAAAGTCATCTGGCCCAGGTCTGGCGGGTGCAATCCCAGGCGCAGGCCCCCAGCCACGAAGAGCTGTTGAGTGTTCCGGCCAGGGATTTTATGGGGCAGGCCAATTGCTGCCTTGTGGATGACGCGGATCGCCTGGCCGGACAGCCAGAAGCCGAACAGGCCCTTTTCCACCTCTACAATCTGCTGCGGGAACGTCAGGGCCAGTTGCTGCTGACCGGACAGACGGCCCCCAATCACTGGCCGTTGCAGCTGCCGGACCTGCGATCCCGCTTGGCGACCTTGGTGCCTGTGGTGCTGGGGCTGCCCGATGACGCCTTGATGCAGGCTTTGCTGGTTAAACTCTTCTCTGATCGCCAGCTGGCCCCGGGGCGCGGCGTTGTGGAGTACCTGGTGCCGCGCATGGAACGCAGCTACCTGGCCGCGCAAAGACTGGTTGAAGCCATTGATCAACGCTCTCTGGCAGAAAAGCGGGAAGTCAAACTGCCGCTTGTCCGCGATGTGCTGGACGACCAATCCTGATCCCAGTCTGTAAAACCTGATCCCTGTCCGACGGAAAGGGATCTGTGATCTGAAGCGACTGGTCTGCGTCCATGGGCGGCGATACGTTCCCGTCTGGAACAGATTGCACAGGCTGCTGGAAAAGCCGGACAGTCACGCCAGCTAACCTCTTCAGGAGATAAAAAGATGGATTGCGGAATTGCAGGGAAAACAGCTTTGGTTTGCGCCGCCAGCAAGGGCCTGGGCAAAGCCTGTGCCGAATCACTGGCAGCTGAAGGGGTGAACCTGACCATTCTGGCCCGCACCGCCGGGCCTCTGGAAGAAACGGCAGAGGCCATTCGCAAGACCTATGGTGTAGAGGTCAAAACCGTGGCCTGTGACATCACCACGCCTGAAGGTCAGGCCGAAGCGCTGGCCCTTTGCCCCAGTCCGGACATTCTGGTCAACAATGCAGGCGGCCCGCCCACCGGGGATTTCCGGGACTGGGACCGTGGCACCTGGACCAAAGCGCTGGAGTCCAACATGATCACTCCCATCGAGCTGATCAAAGCGACGGTCGATGGCATGATTGAGCGTCGGTGGGGGCGGATCGTCAACATCACCTCCGCAGCTGTGAAGTCCCCCATCGATGTGCTGGGGCTTTCAAACGGCGCGCGGGCTGGTCTGACCGGTTTTGTGGCGGGACTGTCCCGCAAAACCGTGCGTCACAATGTGACCATCAACAACATTCTGCCCGGGCCTTTTGAAACGGACCGCCTGTTCAGCAATCTGGAGGAAGCCGCACAAGCCAGCGGAAAGCCCCTGGATGACGTGATGGCCAGCCGCCGTGCCGCCAATCCTGCCGGGCGTTTCGGCCATCCCGACGAGTTCGGTCAGGCCTGCGCCTTCCTTTGCAGCGACAAGGCCGGTTTTATCACCGGACAGAATCTGCTGCTGGATGGTGGGGCTTTCTCCGGCACCATGTAAGGTCGCGGGCTTTATCAGAGAGCTTTTCCCGGTGCCGTCATTCCGGGGACATCAGGGCGCGGGCGCTGCTCAGATCTGTCAGGACAGCCCTGCCAGGCTGCAGCGCCGCCCAGCTCTCTCCTGTCCAGTCCAACTGCGCCAGCGTCGCAGTGGGATACTTCTCCCGCAGATGGCGCAGGGCTTTGGGGTCGGAACTGTCCGGGTTGGCCAGATCCGCTACCAGCATTTCCATCCCCGGATTGTGTCCGATCAGCAGCACGCGCTGGCAGCTGTCCGGCGCCTGCCGGATCCGGGCCAGAAGTGCCCGGTTGCTGGCCAGATAGAGGTCGCGGCTGACCTGAACTTCACAGGTTTTGGGAAAGGCCGCAGCCACCCGTGCCCAGGTTTCCTGGGTTCGCTCTGCTGAGGAGCAGAGCACCAGATCCGGCAGCAGGTTCTGGCTGACCATCCACTCCCCCATGAAAGTGGCAGCTGCCCGTCCCCGGCCGTTGAGGGGCCTGTCGTGATCTGACAGGGCCGGCTCATTCCAGGATGATTTGGCATGTCGCAGGCATAAAATCTGGCGGCTGTCCTGCTGGTGAGGCTGTGGCGACAAAACTCTCTCCTGAAGCTTGAGGCGATGCTGGGCGGGTGGGGCAAAACGCGCCCTTCGCAAACGCTGTCAGAGTGACTATGTAAGTAGAAGAAATGTTACCTGTCTGATCGGATCCTGAACCGACGGGTTTCCTCACACTGTTCGCTGGACCGTAACAGCTTTGCCTGCATTGCGGCCTCTCACAACGAGCATAGGACCTTCTCATGACAGGAACTTTGCATCGCTGTAAAGTTGTTCATGAGCAGCGGGCCTGCAAAGGGTGCAGGTCGGTGGAAAGAGGGGCGTTTTGTCACCAAAGCGTCACGGGAACTGTATAGGATCCGCCAGCTTTGGCCTCGTCAGCAGAATTCCGGACAACAGGCGTTCTGATGTGGGGCGACTATAGGTGCGGCTGCGCAGAAACGGGAGAGCAAGTCAGTGGAAAGCCTTCAAGAGTCACAACCCTCGACCGCCCTGGCGGGGAGCGGCGAACAGGCGGAAATTGCTGAGGCTCCTTTGTCTCTGGAAGCGGCTGCGGCAGAAGAGCTGCCGACACTGGAGACGAAAAACCGCTTTATCAATCGCGAACTCTCCTGGCTGGCGTTCAACAACCGGGTATTGGAAGAAGCCACCAACAAGAATCACCCTTTGCTGGAGCGTCTGAGATTTCTCTCCATTTCAGCCAGCAACCTGGATGAATTCTACATGGTGCGCGTGGCCGGTCTGATCGGCATGATCCAGGCGGATTTCCGCACACCCAGCCAGGAAGGCTGGACCGCCAGCCAGCAGATGGAAGCCATTCGGGAAAAGGCGGGTCGTCTGATGCACGACCAGCAGACCTGCTGGAAGAATCTGCGCGAAGAACTCGACCAGGCCAGCATCAAGCTGTTGGAAATTGAGGAGCTGTCAGAACGGGACCGGAAGTGGCTGCACGACTACTTCATGGAAGAGATTTTCCCCATTCTGACGCCGATTGCCATCGATCCGGCCCATCCTTTCCCCTTCATGCCCAACCTGGGCTTTGGTGTGGCGCTGGATCTGCAGCGCGACGACCAGGGCGCCCCGCTGACCGGACTGGTAACCTCGCCCTTCATGGTCAATCGCTTTGTCCGCCTGCCGGGCAAACGCATCCGCTTTATGGCCATTGAGAAGCTCATTGAAATGCATCTCAATGTGTTGTTCCCGGGCATGATCGTTAATGAAACGGGGTACTTCCGGATTATCCGGGACAGCGATGTGGAGATTGAGGAAGAAGCCGAAGATCTGGTGCGCGAGTTTGAGACGGCCTTGAAGCGCCGCCGCCGCGGGTCTGTGATCCGCCTGTCGGTGGATAAAGACATGCCGGAGCATCTGAAAGATCACATTGTCCGGGAACTGGGGGTCGGCGAACAGGACGTTATCGTGCTGGAAGGCCTGCTGGGCCTGGCCGATACCAAAGAGCTGATCGTCAATGATCGGCCGGAGATGCTGTTCAAACCCTATCAGCCGCGCTTCCCAGAGCGCATTCGGGACTATGACGGTGATTGCTTTACGGCAATTGCCGCTAAGGACATTGTTGTTCACCACCCCTATGAATCGTTTGATGTGGTGGTGCAGTTCCTGCGCCAGGCCGCAGCCGACCCCAAGGTGGTGGCCATCAAACAGACCCTTTACAGAACATCAGACAACTCCCCAATTGTCCGGGCCTTGATCGAAGCGGCGGAAGCGGGCAAGACCGTTACCGCGCTGGTGGAACTCAAAGCCCGCTTTGACGAAGCGCGCAACATTCGCTGGGCCCGCAATCTGGAACGGGCAGGGGTTCAGGTGGTCTATGGCTTCATTGACCTGAAAACCCACGCAAAGGTCTCCATGGTGGTGCGCCGGGAAGGGTCAAAGCTGAAGTCTTTTGTCCACTACGGCACCGGGAACTATCACCCGACCAACGCCAAGATCTACACGGACCTCAGTTTCTTCACCACCGACCCGGCTCTCTGTCGGGACACCACCCGGGTCTTCAACTACATGACCGGTTCAGCCGACCCCGGTGAGCTGGAGAAGATGGTTATTGCCCCCAGTTCCCTGCGCAGCACGCTGGTCTCGCTGATCGACAGGGAGATTGAGCACGCGCAGGCCGGGCGTCCGGCGGCCATCTGGGCCAAAATGAATTCTCTGGTGGATGGGGATGTTATCGATGCGCTCTATCGTGCGTCCCTGGCTGGTGTGCAGATCGATCTGGTGGTGCGGGGCATCTGTTGCCTGCGGGCCGGTGTGCCCGGTCTTTCTGAAAACATCCGTGTGAAATCCATAGTCGGACGCTTCCTGGAGCACAGCCGCATCGTCTGTTTCGGGGATGGCCATGCACTGCCGTCTCCCAAAGCCAAGGTTTTCCTGTCCTCCGCAGACTGGATGCCCCGAAATCTGGACCGCCGGGTAGAGTCTCTGGTGCCCATTGAAAACCCCACCGTGCATGAGCAGGTGCTGGAGCAGGTCATGGGCAACAACATCCGCGACGAAACCCAATCCTGGGAGATGCTGCCCAATGGGGAGTATCAGCGGGTTGACTGCGGCCCCAAAGGTTTCAGCGCCCAGGAGTTCTTCCTGACAAACCCGAGCCTGTCGGGACGAGGCAAAGCCGGTCGCCTGAAACCCAAGCGCAAAAGCAGGAAAGCTGCTTCGGACAAATGAAAAGTAAACCGGTTCACTTAATGTTAATGGGCGAGCCGGTCTATTGAGCCTATAAAGACCTGGGACTTGGTGGTTGATACCTGAGAGCGCCTGTCTCCTTCGTGGAGCGGCCCTGTCAGGTGCATAGTAATGTGTTGTCTGGTTTAGATCTCAGACAGATAAGAAACGGAAATTCAATCCGATGGAAAAAGCGGCGTCGTCTTCCCTCAATCTTTCTATCGGATCTCGTCGAAAGTCGAACAAAGACGCGCCCCTGTCTCCCACCCGCCAGCGTAAGAAAAGCAAGCTCAAACGGGTTGCCGTTGTGGACATCGGTTCAAACTCTGTCCGTTTGGTGGTGTTTGACGAACTCAAGCGTGTCCCCTTGCCGCTGTTCAATGAGAAGGTGCTTTGTGGCCTGGGCCGGGGCGTCGAAGAAAGCGGTGAGCTGAACGAAGGCGGTGTGGTGCTGGCACTGGAAACACTGCGGCGCTTTGCCGGCCTGACCGCGGCTATGGAGGTCTCCCGCCTTGATCTCTATGCCACTGCAGCGGCCCGCGATGCCCGAAACGGCAGCGCTTTTATCGCCGAGGTCAAAAAGATCTTCGGCAAGTCGGTCAAGGTTCTGACTGGCCGGGAGGAAGCCCGCTTTGCCGCCCTGGGCGTGTTGTCCGCCAATCCCCGTGCCGATGGTATCGCCGGAGATCTGGGGGGCGGCAGTCTGGAACTGGTGGAACTGGTACGCGGAGAGATAGGGGAGGGGGCGACCTTTCCTCTCGGTCCGCTGCGCATGCAGGCCGCCTGGGCACAGGGGCCAGACGAAGCCCGGCGGGTCATCAACGAGCATCTGGACCGTCTGGCCTGGCTGGAAGATCTGGAAGGACAGACCTTCTTTCCGGTGGGCGGAGCCTGGCGCTCCCTTGCCAAGCTGAAGATGGATGACAGCAACTACGCCCTGCATATGGTTCAGGGATTTTCCATCGATGGGCCGGACGCGCTGGAACTGGTTCGGCGGGCCAGTCAGATGAGCGTGGAAGAGCTGCAGAGCTATGGCTCGCTTTTTCACCGCCGCCTGGAAACCCTGGGCTATGCGGCCCTGCTGATGGAACAGCTTTTGCTGCGCATCAAACCCAGCAAGCTGGTTTTCACGTCCTTTGGCTTGCGTGAAGGGGCCTTGTTCGATCGCCTCTCAGAAGAAGCGCAGAAAGAAGACCCTCTTGCTGCAGCGGTGGCTGACTGGGCCGCCCACGATGGCCGGTTCGGGGACCTGGGTCTGGCCATTGCTGATTGGTGTGCGCCCCTGTTTCCCAACGAAACCAAAACTGAGCAGCAGCTGCGACTGGCGGTCTGCCGCCTGTCCGATGTGGGCTGGCGCTACCATTCAGATTACCGCGCAGAGCAGATGCTGTTGCGGGTTTTGCGTGCGCAGGAACTTTGTGTGGTGCACGAACAGCGGGCCTTTATCGCCCTGACCCTCTTTGTGAGGTATGGCGGCTCCGTGCGCTCCGGCAAAGCCACAACAGCCTGTCGTCTGCTGACCCAGGCGGAAATCAAGCGGGCAGAGGTCCTGGGCAAAGCTCTGAGGGTGGTCTATGTGCTGTCAGGCGGGGCGGTGGATATGCTGGACCATACGGCCCTGCGCTTTGCCCGTGATGAGGTGACTCTGGCGTTGCCGCAGGATGTTCAGGTGCCCAATGGCCGCGTGCTGGAAAAGCGGCTGGCCAGTCTGGCCAATGCATTGGGCGCGGAAACCTCCAAAGTCCTGACCTGAGATCCCTCGTGCCCTCAGGCCCATTTTGTCCAGATTTCTCTCCTGGCCTGAGGCCTCTTCTGAATGGAGAGCTCTGCCGTTAGGCAGGAGTCAAATCGGTTTAAGTGGACTCACCAGGTGATAGCACTTGAAGCGTGAGTTTACCTTCTTTCGATGTTTGAGAGGATGATTCACGGTTTGGTTCCAAGCGTAAAGCGCTTCAACCTAAACCGATCATGCTCTACTGCAGCGTAATCTCTTCTTCCAGATCGACGATCAGTGTGCCTTTGCGCTCAATCCGGTAGGTGACGCGATAGGTTCCCTTGGGCCAGCCCTGGGCTGGTTTCTTGCGGCCAAAGGTCCGCATCCAGCGGGCTTTGTTTTTGGGAATGCTCTTGTCCAGCTTGGCAATGACTTTGCCGTTGGGGCCATAAAGCCGGCCAATCTCCCGGTCTTTACCCTGCAGACCCCAGGAAACCGCCCAGAAGACCAGTGCCGGGGAGTCTTCTTTCAGACGAAAACGGGCATAATGGCCATCAATGGCTTGTGTGACGGTAATCTTTTCATCGGCAAAGCCGGCAGAAAGATCCCCGCCAGCCTGGTACTGGAGGGCTTCCAAAGCAGCCTCACTCCAAAAGGGACGGCCTTCTTCCCTGCAGTCAGTGCCCACTTTAAAGCCGGTAAAGGGATCCAGAGTGGTCTTGTTGTAGCGCACGGAAAAATGCAGGTGCGGGAAATCGGCTTTGCCTGACATGCCGATCCAGCCCAGTTCCTGGCCTACCTCAACCTTGTCACCGACTTTAACTTTTACGGAGCGGCGTTGCAGGTGGCTATATTGAGTGACCCATCCGTCGCCATGGTCAATCACCACACCATTTCCGGCTTCTTTGCCCTTGACCTGGCCCAGGCCCCGGTCGCTGACCCGCATGTCCGGCTCACTGTCGCGCACCCCTTTGACGATCCCGGCTGCGGCGGCCACCACCGGCACGCCAGCCTCCATGGCGGGGATGTCCCGCACACGAATGTCCGTCCCTTTGTGGCCGTTGTAACTCAGCGGGCCACAGGTGTAGTCCGTTGCGCCTTCGCCGTCCCGGGTGTCCACATACTGCTGGATCAGGCAGTCCCGCCCCATGTCGCAGACCACCGGCAGCTCCAGCACCGGGGGGGTGGCATCCGAAAGCGGAGGAGCTTCTCTGAGGGCCTTTTCCTCTTCCTGGTTGCGCAACTGGGTTTCGGTGATGACCAGAAAGGTGCCGAAGATCACCGTCACACCGGCCATGATGATCAGGGAGTATTTCAGCCAGTTCTTTTTCATGAGTGCTTCAAACCCGGCGGTGCCAGTTAGGCAGAAAGAACAAAAGAGACCGGGTCCCCCTGTGGGGGAGGGTCAACTGGACGGGGCATTTTGGATCCTGTCCTGAAAGATAGGCAGACGGGCAGAGAATTCAACTGCGTTCAGTGTCGGTCACTGTTGGTCAGGACGCGGTGCGACGCATCAGTTCAGGGCAATGATCTTGATCTTGTCGCCATTGGCAGACAGGGCCAGTTTCCCGCTTTTCAGCGCGATGGCCTGCTGACCAAAGAGATCTCGCCTCCAACCGCTCATGGCTGCAACCGGGGCCTCGTCATTCAGGGCGATCTGGTCCAGATCGGCTGAATTGGCCACCAGTTTCTGAGCGACCCCGTGTTCTTCACAGCAGAGTTTCAGCAGCACCTTGAGCAGATCGACAATGGGGCCGGCCTGCTCCTGGTTGCGGTCATTGCGTGGCGCAGCAGGCAGTTCCTTGTCGGGAATGGCCAGGGCCTGGGCGACCGTTTCCAGGATTTCACGGCCCAGACGTCCGGTGGCAAAATTGCTGTTCAGTCCGCGGGTCCGGGCCAGGGCGTCGGCGTTTTTGGGTGCCTGGGCGGCAATGTCATAAAGCTGCTCATCCCGCAGCACGCGGTTGCGCGGCACATTGCGGGTCTGCGCTTCGTTTTCCCGCCATTCAGCCAGTTTGTGCAGCTGTCCCAGATACCGCCGGTCCCGGGACCGTGTCTTCAGCCGCTTCCAGGCTTTCGACGGATCCATGTTGTAGGTGTCGGGATTGGTCAGCACCGCCATTTCTTCGTCCAGCCAGGAGGCCCGGTTGTTCTTTTCCAGCGAGGCCCGGAGTTTTTCATAGACCGGGCGCAGGTAGATGACGTCTGACAGGGCGTACTTGATCTGGCGGTTGGTCAGGGGGCGCTTCGCCCAATCCGCAAAGCGGGCGGATTTGTCGATGGAGGCACCGGTTAGCTGAGTGGCCAGCTTCTCGTAGCTCACCTGGTCGCCATAGCCGCAGACCATGGCGGCGACCTGTGTGTCAAAGACGGGCGCGGGCAGGTTGCCGATCTCATGATAGAAGATCTCCAGATCCTGACGAGCAGCGTGAAAGACCTTGAGAATGTTCGGATCGGTCAGGAGGTCATAGAGCGGGGACAGGTCGATGCCCTCAGCCAAAGGGTCAACCGCCGCAGACTCCTCTGGTCCGCCCACCTGAATTAGGCAGAGCTTGGGCCAATAGGTGGTGTCGCGGATGAATTCCGTATCGATGGCGAGGAAATCGGCTTTGGCCTGTCGGGCGCAAAAGCTGGCGAGGTCGTTAGAATCGGTGATCACTGTCATGGTGACAAGAGGTATACTACCTTGAAGGCGACAGAAGAAGGGCTCAGACACAGGAAAATGGAGCCGAATGACAGCTCTGTGGAGCCTGCAGTGCAAAGGCAGTGATTTTATTGTTGCCAGAAAGCGGGAAATTTGCCCCGCGCCCTTGACAAAAGCGGCTGTTCGTAGCCTTTTGCCGCCTTCCTTTACGCCATAATTTTCCGATCTGGAAGAGTTCTCCCATGCATGAATATCGCAGCCATACCTGTGGCCAGTTGCGTCGCGAAGACGCGGGCTCAGAAGTTCGTCTCTCAGGCTGGGTTCACCGTAAGCGTGACCACGGTCAGCTGCTGTTTGTCGATCTGCGCGATCACCACGGTCTGACCCAGTGTGTCATTGATTCTTCCAGCCCCATGTTCGCGGAACTGGAAAAGGTTCGGTTGGAATCTGTCATCACCGTCACCGGTAAGGTGGTGGAACGCACCGAAGAAACCCGCAACGACGAACTGCCGACCGGCCAGGTCGAGCTGATGGTCAGCGACTACAAGCTGCAGTCTGCAGCTGAACAGGTGCCGTTGCAGGTGAACTCTGAAGAAGACGCAGGGGAAGACATCCGGTTGCGGTACCGCTATCTGGATCTGCGTCGCGAAAAGATGCAGCGCAAGATCGCCCTGCGCTCCAACGTTATCTCCTCCATTCGCCGCCGGATGATCGAGCAGGACTTCAAAGAATTCCAGACGCCGATCCTCACCGCTTCCAGCCCGGAAGGCGCCCGCGACTTCCTGGTCCCCAGCCGTCTGCATCCTGGCAAATTCTACGCGCTGCCTCAGGCTCCGCAGATGTTCAAGCAGCTGATCATGGTGGCCGGTTTCGACCGCTACTTCCAGATTGCGCCCTGTTTCCGCGATGAAGACAGCCGCGCAGACCGTTCACCTGGTGAGTTCTATCAGCTCGACTTTGAAATGAGCTACGTCACCCAGGAAGACGTGTTCGCTGCCATCGAGCCGGTGTTGCACGGGGTCTTTGAAGAGTTCGCCAACGGACGGACCGTCACACCTGCACCTTTCCCGCGCATTCCTTTTGACGAAGCCATGATGAAGTACGGCTCCGACAAGCCGGACCTGCGCAACCCCATCATCATTGAAGATGTGACCGAACCCTTCCGCGGCGGTGGCTTTGGCATTTTTGCCAAGCTGATCGACGGCGGTGCGGTGGTACGGGCCATCCCGGCACCGGGTGCGGCCAGCCAGCCCCGCAGCTTCTTCGACAAGCTGAACGACTGGGCCCGCAAGGAAGAAGGCAAGCCTGGCCTGGGTTACATCATCTTTGGTGAAGACGGCGAAGCTAAAGGCCCTATTGCGAAGAACCTGGAAGCCGACCGTCTGGCGCAGCTGAAGGAACAGGCCGGCCTGAAAGATGGCGATGCCGTCTTTTTCTCCTGCGACAAACCAAAGGGCGCAGCCGAGTTCGCCGGGACCGTTCGCACCAAGGTTGGGACCGAACTGGACCTGCTGGAAAAAGACGTCTTCAAGTTCTGCTGGATCGTCGATTTCCCCATGTACGAACTGGACGACAAAACCGGTCAGATCGAGTTCTCTCACAATCCTTTCTCCATGCCGCAGGGTGGCCTTGAAGCACTGGAAACCCAGGATCCTCTGACCATCAAAGCCTTCCAGTACGACATTGTCTGTAACGGTGTGGAGCTGTCCTCCGGTGCCATCCGGAACCATCTGCCGGACGTGATGATCAAGGCCTTTGAGATTGCAGGCTACGAGGCATCTGAGGTTGAAGAGCGTTTTGGCGGTCTCTTCTCCGCCCTGCGCTTTGGTGCCCCGCCCCACGGTGGCTCCGCTCCTGGCATCGACCGCATCGTCATGCTGCTGGCAGATGAACCCAACATTCGTGAAGTCATCGTCTTCCCCATGAACCAGAAAGCGGAAGATCTGATGATGAAAGCCCCGGCCGAAGTCGAGCCGGAACGCTTGAAGGAACTGCATCTGAAGCTGGCTCTGCCGCCGGTAAAGGTGGAAAAGTCTGACGATTGACCAAGGCCCCGGGGGCGCTAGAAACAAGGCCCCGGGTCGCCAGGGATCAGAAGAGAGAGCCGCTGTAACGTCTTGCTTTCAGACTCTTTTTTCCTTTTGTTGGATCTAGTAAATACCTGCCTCTGAGATAAGAAAGAGGCAGGGTCTGAAATAAAAGGAGCGCCGCAACAGTAATTCTGCGGCGCTCTTTTTTTATGATTTGAAGGGCATTTATTATACAATGATCCGGTAAATTTCTTGACCGGATCGATTCAGACGTGGTTGAATCGGAAATAGGGAAGGTTCTGTTGGGGATAGCTGGGGAATTGAAGACATGAAGTCTGTCATTGTAGCAGTGTCGAGCCTCTTTATGTTGTCAGGCTGTGTGGCGGCCATTCCGCCCGCGATTTCTGTTGCATCCCTCGCTCTTGATACCGGCAGTTACATGGTCAGCGGCAAAACCGTGACGGATCACGGATTGTCGGCCATGCTGGAAGGTGATTGTTCTCTGGTGCGGGTTCTGGAAAAAGGGACCTTCTGTGCAGAAGAACAGGATTATCAGCTGGCCTCTGCCGTTCTGGAGCCGTTGCCTGACGATGCCACGCTGGAACTGGCTGAAGCCACGGTCGTGCGTCATGCCTATGTAACGTCACTGGTTCCCCGCGACGCCACTGAAGACTTCACCAATTTCCCGAGTGAGCCCTGGATCCACCAGTCTCAGGAAGCCTGGGTCCCGCCATCTGACAGTCAGGACAGTGACCAGCAGGCCGAGTTGCTGACCGGTACACCTCTGTCTTTGAACGAACTGGCATATGTGTCAGACGACATGACCCCCGTGGAAAGCGGCCTGGACAGTTCTTTGGATGCGTCTTCCGGTTTGTCTCAGCTGGGCTTCCTGTCTGATACAACGCTGCTGAAGACCCGCACTCTGGTTGCTGATCCGCTTGAAGCAGACACCAGCCTGGCCAGCACAAAGCCTCGTTTGCTGCCGCACAGCCAGATTGACGGCTGATCAAGGCTGGCGATCTAACGCGGGCTTTTGGCTAAGCAATAGCTTTTGGGAGCGCTGTCAGTTCTGGCAGCGCTTTTTCTCTGTCTGGAAACACATCGGGTCAGGTCAGCCCAATTCATGATAAAGCTCAACGCGTGATCTTCAGCCTTTTCAAGGGGTTAGAGAAGGGCACGCGCCTCGGTTTGCTGCGTCAGGTTCTTCTTCTTCACGCGATCATGTGCTGATAAGACCTGGAGCATGATCAGTTGAATTAGAAGCGCTTTGCGCCTGTACCTAAACCGTGAAGCATCCTCTAACACATTGAAAAGAAGCTTATTCACGTCCTGTTTGAAATCGCCTCGTGGTTCCAGATAAGACGATAAACCTCTAGGTTGGTTTTCCGAAGCGGCTTGTAGACAGACAACCTTGCCTAACATAGAGTCTCTTGTTCTGTGTCCGCTTTCAGGGCGCGCTGGCGGTTGGAAAGAGGGGGTGCCCCTGCTCAAGAAGCAGGCCCCTGGCTTTTCCTTTTGCCGACAGATCAGCCGAGCGGGCTCAATACTGTAAGGATCTGGAATGACCCAACATCGCCGACCTTTCAAAGATGGCTTTTTCATGCCAGCCGAATGGGCACCGCATCGGCGTTGCTGGATGGCCTGGCCCTGTCGGGAAGAGACCTGGGGCGAGGACCTGGACGAAGCCAGGGATGCCTATGCGGAGGTGGCTTCTGCCATTGCGCGCTTTGAACCGGTGACGATGATTGCCAACCCGGAAAATGTGGCCGAGGTCTCCATCCGCTGTGGCAATGGCGTGGGAACGCTGTCACTGGGACATGATGATTCCTGGGCCCGGGACAATGCCCCGACCTTTCTGATCGATGGCGCGGGCAATGTGGCCGGGGTCGACTGGGTCTTCAATGCCTGGGGGGAGATCTATCATCCCTACGACCAGGATGCAGCCATGGCGGCGGAGATGATCAAGCATGTGGGCGCTGATCACTATCCCACCCCCCTGGTAACGGAAGGCGGGGCCATCCATACCGACGGGGAAGGGACGCTGCTGGTGGTCGAGCCCTCCATCGTCAATGACAATCGTAATCCCGGCATGAGCCGCCAGGAGATTGAAGAAGAACTGATGGCTTTCACCGGGACGGAAAAAGTCATCTGGCTGCCCTTTGGTATTCATGATGATGAAACAGACGGGCATGTGGACAATGTGGCCTGCTTTGTTCGGCCTGGTGAGGTCATGATCCAGGCGTTTGAAGAACTGGGCGACCTCAATCACGCCAATTACCGGTCAAACCTGGCGGTTCTGGAGGCGGCAACTGATGCCAAGGGCCGGGCGTTCAACATCATCAAGCTGCCGGCCCCCAAACCCCGCAAACGCAACAACGGGGATTGGCTGGCTCTGAGCTACATCAACTTCTACCTGCCCAACGGCGGGGTGATCATGCCCAGCTTTGATGATGATTCTGCCGATAACAAGGCCTTTGATATCCTCTGTAAGGCCTTCCCGGACCGCGAAGTGGTGCAGATCCGGGCCCTGCCCATTCTGGAAGGGGGCGGTGGAATTCACTGCATCACTCAGCAGGAACCCACAGGCATTCTTGAAAACGTGGACTGACAGGCTTTCCTGATCGGTCTAATTCCGCATGCTGACCCGGTTTTCAGGTGAAGCATCTTATGTGGGGGCTTCCCAGCGGGTGGCGGGCTTTATGTCCAGCAGAGGCGTGCCGTCCAGACAATCCAGACCTTTGACCACCAGCGTTCCCGCCTCCTCATCCAGCGCCTGGATGGGCACCACGGCTGCGGCAATGGGATTGGGCCTGTGGGGGGAGCGCAGGGCAAAGGTCCCGGTCAGAGGCGCATCAGGGCGTCCGCCAGGTCTCTGCAGTCCGGGATTGCGGTTTGCTTGCGCGAACCAGTAAAGCAGCAGGATGCTCTGACCCGCGGCCAGCCCTTTCAATCCCTCCCGATAGTCCGAGTTGAGCGTGATCCTGCAGTCCGGTCCGTCCGGTTGCAGGTTGTTGGGGCAGTCTTCCAGCTTGGTGTAAGGCGTGGAGATTCTACCGATGTAGGTCAGCTGTGCTGTCATGGGTCAGGTATCGCTTTCTTCTTCCTTGAGGGTTCGGAGGGCGAATAGAAAAATCGTCGCTAGGATGAGACTGCCGCCTATGAAACTTTCTGTGCGGGGGATCTCCCGGAAGAAGCCGAAGGCCAGCAGCGGGGCGAAGACCGCCTCAATCATCAGAAAGAGGCCCACTTCAGGGGCGGTAATGTATCGGGTGGCTACCTGTGACAGCACGCGGCCAAAAGGGGCGGAAAACAGACCCATGGCGCCCATGATCACCCAGGTCTGCAGTTCATAGCTGGCCGGATCGGCATACCAGAACATCACAACGGCCAGAAACAGCCCGCCCATCCCCACAGAGGCCATCCGGCTGACGCCCTGATACTTCCGCAGCAAGGTCTGGTTAAGGGACAGGCAGACGACGGCAAAAAGCGCCAGTGAATCACCGATCAGGTTTACCGATCCGATGGAGCCGGACACCACGATGGCCATACCGGCCATTACCGCCCCGACGGAGAGCCAGGTGCTGCGCCGGGTCACTTCCCCCAGGAACAGCCAACTGAACAGGGCAGCCAGGGCAGGGGCGGTGGAAAAGATGACAAAGGTGTTGGCAATGTCCGTGTTCTTGACACTCAGTACCAATGCAGAAGCGCTGCCCAGCATCAAAAGGCCGGAAAGCACCACGGGCCAGCCGCTGGCTGTCACGGCGCCAATCACGCCACGTTCATCACGCAGGTGAATGAAAACCGGCATGGACAGGGCTGTAAAAAGTCCAAAGAGGAAGGCGGTGTCCACGCCACTGACACCGGAGTATCGGATGAAGATGGGGTCAAAACTCATGAGCAGGGCCCCAAGCAGGGCCAGTGTGATGCCTGTTTTTCTGGCAGAGCCAAACGACAGGGGAAGAGAGGATCTGTTCGACATGTGATTTCCAATTTTCATACTGAGTGGTATGATTTTGAAAAAGGGCGTGCTTTGTCAATGAAAAAATAATACTATTCAGTATGATTTTTTTTAAACTGTTGGAATGATGAAGAAAATCACGGCAAACAAAGAAAAGAAGCGGCAAGCCATATTGCAATCGGCGCAGGAGGTCTTTCTGTCAGAAGGGTTTGTTTCTGCCAGCATGGACCGTATCGCCAGCCAGGCGGGGGTGACCAAGCAAACGGTCTACCGTTACTTCCCCAACAAGTTGGATCTCTTTCAGGAGATGCTGCAGGACCTGGGCAGCCAGTCTCATGGCGGGCTGTTTGACCCGCTGGAACTGCCCGACACGGCAGAGGCGCTGAAGGCCTTTGGACTGGCGTTCGTGCGCGCCCACCTGACGGACAGCCACCTGGCAACCTTCCGTCTGCTGGTGGCCGAAAGCGGCAAAGCGCCAGAAATCACGGCTCGTTTCTTTTCTGTCGGCCCGGATGAGACGGGGGAGCGGCTGAAAAGGTTTTTCAGGGAGCGGCTGAACAGGGATCAACCCGACCAGCAGGTCGACCTTTGGACGGCCATGTTGCTGGCGCCAAGGGAAAAGGTATTGTTGGGTGGCAAGCGGCCAACGGAGCGGCAGCTTGAGGCGCATGTGGAGGCGACGCTGGACTTCCTGCTGGCGAGAAAGCCGGAAGCCTGACCCTTGATTAAGGGAGCCTGGACCAGCGTGCGGGTAGGGGGAAGCCACATAGCTCTGTTCGGGGTGTCGGGTTGTTGGCCAGATGGTCGGCAGCTTTGTGCGGGCAGGGATCTGGCGATGTCGGCTCTTCCAGCTACCAGATTTCCTGTTACCAGATTCGGGCGTGATCGGGCGCGCGATGGGGTTCTACAACCCGAACTCTTTCACGCAATTCGCCGGTTTCTTCGTCCTGAAAGCGCTCAATGGTCAAAAGGGTATGCAGCTTGTGTTCACAAAGAGAGGCCGCATCATCAAGTTCTGCCTTGGCAACCGGTAGCGCTTCAGCCAGTCCTGGGGCACCGTAGGTTTCCATGAAATGCCGGGCCAGTCGTTCAACCAGTCTGGCCTGCTCAGCCTCGGTGACTTCAGCCACCTCGACCAGGGTGGCCCGACCAAAGGACTCAAGCCCCAGCCAGCCATTGGCAAAAGCCTGCCGGTCTTTGCCGGCAAGTTCCTGCGGGTTCAGCTGGCCAAAGGCAAAACTGCCGGTCACCGCCCATTCGCCCGCTTCAGCGGCGAGGGGAAAGACTTCGCTGTCCGACTGATCCAGTCGCAAGGTACGTAGCAGTTTCATGACCGCAACCTTATCTCAAACCAGCAATGCTGGAGCATGACCCAGTTAGTTAGAAGCGCTTTGCGCCTGAAACCAAACCGTGACGCATCCTCTGTTTCGGTGAAAAGAGTTTCTCGCTTTTAGCTTTATCACGAAGTGGTCCCACTTAAAGCGATAAGACTCCAGAACAAACACCCGGTCCCAACAAACAAGAGCCTCGCGCGGGGGAAGGTCGCGGGAGGCTCTGTGTGAATGATCGCCTGAAACGCCCCCGTAAAGAACGGGATGAGGAAGCGCTGAGTCTGATCAGTAGTCGGAGGGATTGAAGGTCGCACAGGCCGCTGTCATGGCAGGGGCGCGACGGTCATGATGCAGGTTTTCCCCGGCATAGGCCGTGCGATCCTTTTTGTCCTGATAGAGGGCACGATCGGCCTGGTGCATCAGGATTTCCGGATTGCTTTGGGACCCGAAAACCTGGAACCCCATGGCGGCTGAAATGGGAATCTGATGGCCATTCCATTCAACGAGGTGATAGTTCACCAGCTTTTCCAGCTTGTGCACCAGCTTGGAGACTTCCTTGCGGGGAGTGCGGGGCATCAGGACAGCAAACTCATCGCCTCCGATGCGGGCGACATAGTCCCCTGCCCGCACACAGGAGCGAAGCTGGTCTGCGACAGACCGAAGGGCTCGGTCCCCGGCCATATGGCCGTAGGTGTCGTTGATGCTTTTGAAATGATTGAGATCACAGAGCAACAGGATGCCATCGCGGTGGTGGCGTTCCGCGTCTGCCAGTTCGCGACGCAAGACCATCTGATAGCCGCGTCGGTTCAACACACCGGTCAGTTCGTCTGTGTATGACAGGTTCTCCAGCTGCCGAATGCGCCGGGCCTGCTCAATCATCTGCTGTTCGGCTTCAGCCGCAGCGGTCAGCAGGTCTTCAATCGTTGCTTTCTGACGCTGGTTGAACTTCCGGTCCTGAGAGACCTCGCGCAGTTTCTCGCTGGCCTTGGTCAGGTCCTCGCGAGCTGATTCTGCGAATTCACTTTGCGCCGAAGTAAAGAGATGAGTTTCGAGCACTTTTCACGTCCCCATCAAGAGATACCGAGTTAGTGCCCATCATCAGCAACTATTGTGCCAATATGAAAAACGGCAGAAAGCCTCAGTTTTTTCGCCGTTTCCTTCGAAAAACCCGGAAACGGGGAGGGGAAAGTCCGTCCTCTGGCAAGTTTTGCCGGGTCAGGATTGCCACCAGAGCAGGATCGGTTGAGCCAGACGCGCTTTGCGCCTGTGCCTGATCCACGATAATTCCTCTAAGGTATTGAAAAGAGACAAAACCGCGCATCAGGTCTTCTCCCAATATGAGGTTGCTCAAACCGATCTTGCCTTGCGTGAGGCAATCGATCCGGCACTCCGTTATACGGTGAATGGACCCAACGCTGGCCCTTATCGCCCCTTTCTTCAGGTCAGCGCGTGGGGTGGCTGAGCTCCTGCGAAATAGGCATCCAGGTTGTCCAGGCAGGTAAAGCCCATGGCGTTGCGCGTTTCTGTGGTGGCGCTGCCCAGATGAGGCAGCAGGAAGGCGTTTTGAATATCCCGGTAGCGGGGATCCAGCTGAGGCTCGCCGGTGAAAACATCAAGGCCGGCTGACGCCAGGCGTCCGCTGTTCAGGGCCTCAATAAGGGCGTCATCGTTGACCACCGGACCGCGGGAAGTGTTCACCACCACCGCCCCCTGAGGCAGGAGGTTGATGGTATCCCTGTTGATGAAGTCGGTGGTTTCAGGTGTGGCCGGGCAGTTGAGGGAAAGAAAGTCGCTGTGCGGCAGCAGATCTTCAGGGCTTTCATGATAGATCGCTCCCTTTTCCAGCTCGGCAGGCAGGCGGCTGCGATTGTGGTAATGGATGGTCATGTTAAAGCCGCGCGCCCGGTCGGCAACGGCCTGCCCGATCCGTCCCATGCCAAAAATGCCCAGGCGCTTGCCGGTCACCTGCACGCCACAAAGCTGCGTGGTGCTCCAGCCATCCCACTTGCCCTGGCGCAGCATTTCCTGACCTTCGTAGGCCCGCCGGGCGGCGCCCAGCAGGCACAGCAGGGTGATGTCTGCGGTGGCGTCGGTCAGCACGTCCGGGGTGTTGGTGACAAGGATGCCGCGGGCCTTGGCTGCCGCCAGATCGATATGCTCATAGCCGACTGAGAAGGTCGCGATGATCTTGACGCTGTCTGGCAACTGATTGATGACCTCGGAGGTCATTTTTTCGGTGGAGCTGATCAGCAATCCGGCCTGCCCCTGGGCCCCGGTGACAATCTGTTCCGCACTCAGGGCGTGATCCTCTGGAAACAGAGTGGCGTCGTAGCTTTCAGCCAGCCGCTGAGCGACAGCTTCAGGCATGTGACGGGAAACGAGGATTTTGGGGCGCACGCTCATTGCTACAAGTGTCCTATAGGTTGCCGGGACAGGTCAGTGGTAGGGAACTGGAGCCTGCCGTGTTGTTTGGAAAGGCGCAAGAGAGAGACCGTCACTGCTTCTTGATCAATGCAGCGAAAGTTCCAAAGACTGGAAACAAGCAATCTGTCCGTCTGTCTAAGGCGAGCTCTAAGGAAAAGAGACCGGGATACCGGGCTTTTCAGCCGTCGACTCCGACGCCGCTGACCGGGTGGCGTGCCTCCAAACAGTTGGTATTTCTAATAACTATCAGATGCTTAATGGTCTAAAGCCTGAACCAGTTTCTTTTCTGAACTTCTGGATCTCTGATGATGTTATGTAGAGTCTCACCATTTGACCGCTAAGGATGCCCCTTTGCATTGCCTCGCCGCCCATAGAAATCGCACGCGCGCAAAAGACGCGCCTCACAAGCAGGAACGACTTCAGGTCAGCCTGTGGACCGTGCCTGTTTGTCTCTTCGTGCTGATCTGCGGCAGCAGCCCGCTTTCCGCGCAAACCTCTTTGGCTGTTGATGATCTGCCATATGGCCCCTGGCTCGATCGATTGCAGGGGCACCGGGCGCTCTATGATCTCACATTGGTGGGGCGGCGGGACAACAGCGACATTGATGGCGCCAGTGGTCAGATGCAGTTCCAGTGGGCTGACGCCTGTGACGGCTGGACCATCAGTCATAAATCCCAGATATCCCTGTCACGCCTTGACGGTGCCGTGATGAATTTCGGCTGGCAGCTGAGCACCTGGGAAGCAAAAGACGGCCTGACTTTCCGCTTTATCATGAAGCGGTTTTCGGAATCCGGTCAGGATGAAGAGGTCAGGGGGGAGGCGCTTCTGGAGGCCCGGGGCGGTGCAGGGATTGCGCATTACACCTTGCCGGCTGAGCAGGATGTGCCTCTGCCAGAGGGCACACTCTTTCCAACCTGGCATAGCCTGAGTGTGTTGAATGCGCTGGAACGGCAGTCTCTGCCTCTGATGAAGACGGTCTTTGACGGGACAGCGGAAGAGGGGGGACTGTCGGAGATATCCGTGTTTCCGGCCGCTGACCGTTTTCAACCCGTTCAAAATGAAGGTTTGCTGGATCAGAAATCCTGGGGTCTGAACCTGGCGTACTTTTCCGTCCTGCAGCAGGAATCAGCGCCTTTGCATGAACAGCAGTTGCGCATCTTCCAGAACGGCGTGGTGGAAACCTTTGTCTTTGACTATGGGGAGTTTTCCATCGCCGCCACGCTGCGTGATCTGGAGTATCTGCCCGTTCAGGACTGCTCTTGAAATTTTGTCCCAAGTCGTTGAATGAAAAGGGAGTTCTCTCACAGAGATCTTCCCTTCTTGATCACGTCACTGCCCAGTTTGTTCCGCACCTTGTCCATGGCTTCTTCGATCTTTTTTCGTTTGTCCCGCCGGGGATCCAGCAGATCCGGCGGATCAGCCAGCTTTCCGGCTTTCAGATCGCTCAGGCCAATGCCGATCAGGCGAAAGGCCCGGCCGTCCACTTCCGGCTCCAGCAGGCGACAGCCTTCCTGGTAAATCAGTTCAGCCAGTTGGGTCGGGTCTGTCAGGCGATGGCTGCGGCTCAGCTGCTTGAAATCATCGGTCTTCAGTTTCAGCTGCACGGTGTGACCGGAAAGGTCAGCCTTTTTGAGGCGTGTTGATACCTTCTCGCTCAGGTACCAGAGTTTGCGTTTCAGGGTCTCCAGATCGCCGATGTCATCGTTGAAGGTGGTTTCTGAGGAGATGGATTTTGTCGGGCTGCTGACCTGCACGTGGCGGCTGTCCTGGCCTCTGGAAAAGGCATAGAGCCGCCGCCCGATGGCCCCATAGCGCAAGAGCAGTTCGTTTTCTTCGAAGCGCTTCAAGTCCTTGATCAGACGGATGCCGTCGCTCAGCAGGGTTTTCTGCAGGGATTTTCCAACACCCCAAAGCAGTGAAACCGGCTGTTCTGCCAGAAACTCTTCGGCTTCCTCTCGGCCGATCACCGCAAAGCCCTGGGGCTTGTCCAGATCCGATGCCACCTTGGCAAGGAACTTGTTGTAGCTCAGGCCAATGGAAACGGTGATCCGGATGTCTTCCTCTATCTTCTTTGCCAAGCGGGCCAGGGTTTCAGCCGGGGAGCCGCCGTGCAGTTTTTGTGTACCCGAGAGGTCCATGAAAGCTTCATCGATGGACAGGGGTTCTACCAGCGGGGTGAGGCCAAACATGAGGTCCCGCACCTGCAGGCCGACGGTTTTGTATTTCGCCATATCTGGTTTCAGAACCACGGCATCAGGACAAAGCTGCAGGGCTTTGAAGGCGGGCATGGCAGAGCGCACACCATAGAGCCTGGCAACGTAGCAAGCTGTTGAAACCACACCTCTTTTACCGCCTCCGACAATGACCGGCTTATCTCTCAAGCTGGGGTCATCGCGCTTTTCAACCGTGGCATAGAAGGCATCACAATCCAGGTGTGCCATGGTGAGATCAAAGAGTTCAGGATGGCTCACCAGCCGATGGCCGCGACAGGCCGGACAACGGCGGGGCGGGTCTGGAACATCTAGGCGATGGAAGCAATCTCGACAGAGGCTGGGCACGGATTTGCTTCTTGAAATCTGGAGTAAAGCGGGCTTAGCGGTCAGCTTGCTTGTGGCGTTGATCAGCTGAGATGTCACGCCATTGGTGTAACACAGAAGAGGGAAGGCGCAGCTAAAGGAATGCAGCTCCATCCTGCAAGGACTTTGCGGCTGCCGTGCGTCACTGTCCTGACAAAGTCGGGGTGGTTGACCTGTCGGCCCGGCAAACGGTCAGCGGGCTCAACTGATCAGCCAAGCAGGGTGAGGAACACTCTTCTGTACACGGGGCAGTGTTAAAAATGTGAGCATTCTCAAAACGTTAGAGGGCGCTTTGTGTTCTATGGGAACAGGGGGCAAGCAGGTCCCGCGCCAGTGCTTTGCTGCTTTGGTTAGCAGCGTTTGGTGCCTGACGCCAAATCGTGAATCACCCTCTGCCCAGTTGAGCAAAGGCCGATACACAGGTCGGGCGCTATCACTAAATCAGTCCCTTGACCCCATGCGTCTCTAGCCCAGCCCCTGTTCCAGATCTTCTTTGGACCAGAGCCAGGCGGCCCCCCGCACACCACTGGCATCGCCGAATTTTGGCGGCAGGATGGGGGTGACCAGGCGATCGGAGAAAATGTGAGGCTCAAGCTGTTTGGGCAGCTCCCGGTAGAGGTGGGGCATTTTCGACAGTCCGCCGCCCAGCACAATGGCATGTGGGTCCAGCAGATTGATCACCCCGGCCATGGCTCTGGCCAGTCGTTCTACATGTCGCGACAGGGCCGCACGGGCGGCGGGGTCACCGGCTTCTGCCAGCTCAGACACGGCATGGCCTCGTTCCAGCTTGGCGTCTCTAGCCAGGGCCGGACCGCTGACGAAGGTTTCGATACAGCCCTTCCGTCCGCAGTAACAATCTGGGCCGGGCTGCTCGTCTTCTGTCATGCGCGGCAGGGGGTTGTGCCCCCATTCACCGGCCACGGCATCCAGGCCGCCCAAGACCCGCTGATTGACCACCAGGCCGGCGCCGACCCCTGTTCCCAGAATGACTCCAAAGACCACAGGCAGTCCGGCTGCAGCACCATCTGTTGCCTCTGACAGGGCAAAACAGTTGGCGTCGTTTTCCATCCGGACCGGCCGTTTCAGCAGATCGCTGAGATCCTGGTTCATGGCATGGCCGATCAACCAGGTGGAGTTGGCGTTCTTAACGAGGCCTGTTGCCGGGGACAGGCAGCCGGGTATGCCCACGCCGACTGACGCGCGGCGACCGCTTTGGGCTTCCAGATCTTCAACGACAGAAACCAGAGCATCCAGTGTCGCCTGGTAATCGCCACGGGGCGACTCGAGTCGTTTTTGGGCCAAAGGCTGACCGGAGGGATCCAAAAGAACCCCGGCGATTTTGGTGCCTCCTAAATCCAGGCCAATTCTACCGTTTTTTGCCATGTTTCTCCCAGATTCTCATTATTCTTTAACCAATACTAGGTTCATCTAAAGGCGGAAGTAGAGTAGTGTCCGTAACTTCGTTAAGATAGCCTGCCAAGACAATTTCTGGATTGGGCAGGGCTTAGGAGAATAGCATCCGATGAATTCGGACAATCAAGTGCAAACCCAAAGCGGTGATGCAACAGCCTCTGAGGCTAAAACAGTGCTGGTCGTGGAAGACAACGACCTGAACATGAAGCTATTCCACGACTTGTTGGAAGCCCACGGCTACAACATCTTGCAGACCAAAGACGGCATGGAAGCTCTGCGCATCGCCAGAGAGCACAAGCCTGATTTGATTCTCATGGACATCCAGCTGCCCGAGGTTTCGGGGTTGGAAGTGACCAAGTGGATTAAGGAAGATGATAACCTTCGCTCCATTCCGGTGATTGCTGTGACGGCTTTTGCCATGAAAGGGGATGAAGAGAAGATCCGCGAAGGCGGATGTGAGGCTTACATTGCCAAGCCGATTTCTGTGACCAGTTTCCTGGAAACAGTTGGGCGCTTCCTGAGTTAACTGGTAGTTATCAAGCTGACCGCTCGACCCTTTGTAGGACTGGTATGACCGCACGGATTCTCGTCGTCGACGATATCCCGCCCAATGTAAAACTTCTCGAAGCGAAGTTGATGGCGGAGTACTTTGACGTCCTAAAGGCGTACGACGGCCCGTCAGCACTTGAAATCGCAAAAGAAGAGTCGCCGGATCTGATCCTGCTGGACGTCATGATGCCCGGCATGGATGGTTTTGAGGTCTGCCAGAAGCTCCGCAGCGACCCGGAAACCCGCTTTATCCCTGTGGTGATGATCACAGCGCTCAGCGATGTATCTGACCGTGTGCGCGGCCTGGAGGCTGGCGCTGACGATTTTCTGTCAAAACCCGTAAATGACATTTCGCTCTTTGCCCGGGTGCGCTCTCTGGTTCGCCTGAAAACCCTGATGGATGAGCTGCGCACGCGTCAGCAGACCATGGGGCGGGACCCTCTGGGGGAAGACGAGGAAGAAAGCGATATCGGGGCCAAGATCCTGGTGATCGACGGGGAGCCCTATCACGCCCAAAGAACCTGTGGATACCTGCGCAATGCAGGTTATGAGGTTCAGCTGGTCGAGGACTGTGACCAGGCCCTGGATATCGCCCTGGAACGGGATGACCTGGATCTGGCCATTGTCGGTCTGGATGTGAATGGTCAGGACGGTCTGCGGTTCAGCAGTCTGCTGCGCAGTCACGAAAAAACCCGTCATGTGCCGGTCTTGCTGGTTCTGGATGATGTCGATCTGCCGCGCCTGGCAAAAGGCCTGGATCTGGGGGTCTCTGACTATCTGTTCAAGCCAATGGACCGCAATGAGCTGCTGGCGCGGGTGCGCACTCAGGTGCGCTGGCGTCGGTATCACCGACGTTTGCGGCAGATGCTCGAACGCAGCGTTTCCATGGCCTACACCGATGCGCTGACCGGCGCTTTTAACCGGCGCTACCTCAACGCGCATCTGGATCGCCGCCTGATGGAGATTGCCGACGACGGCAAGCCCGTTTCCATCATGATGTTTGATATCGATAACTTTAAGGCGGTGAACGATACCTACGGCCACGCTGTGGGAGATGATGTGTTAACCGGGCTGGCTGACCGCATTCGGGAGAATGTCCGGCCATTTGACCTTCTCGCCCGTTACGGTGGGGAAGAGTTCGTGCTCATCATGCCGGGCACCAACTCAGAAAATGCCTTTATGGTGGCAGATCGCCTGAGAGAGAAAGTGTGCAGTGACCCCTTTAAAGTAGACAGCGGGACACGGGCCCTGACCGTCGCCATTTCGGCCGGCGTGACCACCACACTGGATCCCAATGATTCGGCGGGGTCGATCATCCAGAAGGCCGATGAAGCGCTCTACAAAGCCAAGCGCGAAGGACGCAATCGCGTGATCATTGCGGAAACCGGCGAGAAAGCCGTGAACGGCTAGAGCCAAATCGGTTTCAGTGGACTCACTTCGTGATAACACTTAGAGCGTAGATTTGCCTCTTTTCAATATTTTAGAGGGTGATTCACGGTTTTGCTCCAAGCGCGAAGCGCTTCTAACTAAACCGATCATTCTCTAAAGTCCCCGATTATCGACTTTTCTTTTGCCTCTGAACCAACGCAGGCAAGCTGCCGGATGGTTGTTCTGCCTTTCAGGCACCCAGCGGCAAAGGTGGTAAGGTTCCTAGAGAAAATCAGGGTTGGACACGTGCAGATCGCAGGCAGCCAGCCGCGCTGATTTCGATTGCCTTCCCCCAAAACACAAACGGCCGCCCAAAGGGCAGCCGTTCGAAACTCTCCAGAAGTGAGATGAATTACTTCATCTTTGCTTCTTTGAATTCCACGTGTTTGCGAACTTTCGGATCATACTTCCGGAAGGTCATCTTCTCGGTGATGTTCCGCGGGTTCTTCTTGGTGACGTAGAAGTAGCCGGTGTCAGCGGTGCTAACCAGCTTAATCCACTGCGTAATTGGCTTGGCCATAAGCTCATCCTTCAAGCGCGACAGCTAAATTCAAGGGGCGGAACATAGCCCCCGGAGCCGGGAAGTCAAGTCCCGTTGCCCAGTTTCAGCTATTCCACGCGCAAACCGCTGTTTGAGTAAGTGATCCGGCGCATCGTGCCGGGGCCGCTCTTCCTAAACTGTTGGCGGGCTTCATGCAAGACCGCTTCGGTCACATCAGCCATCGGAAGGCCTGAAAGTTGTGCCAGTGGCCGCCAGGCAACAGATACCAGCTCTCCATCGCCTTTTGATACCTGCAAAGACAGGGGTGAGCGACAGAGGAAAAAGCGGCTGTGAAAGCGAATCGGCAGGCGGCTGGGGGTGGTGGCCTCAGCGATCAGCTGCAAGGACGAGAAGGCCGGGGTCACACCGGCTGCACGAAAGGCCGACCAGACCGAGGTCTCAGGACTCAGCACAGGGGCAGGGAACTGTGTGGATGAATCGGTGGCACTGCCAGGGGCGGCCAGAAGTGTGCCGGTCTCTTCCAGGGTCTCTCTCAAGGCGGCTCTGGCAAAATGGGCAAAGTGGGTCTGGGTTTTGCTCTCAGGGTCCCCGGGGGGCGCTGTGAGGTCTTCCTCAAATCCGCTGGCCTCTGCGTCCTCCGGACTTAGCGACCCACCAGGAAAAACAAAGACCCCCGGCATGAAGCGGGCTTCTGGGCTGCGTTGTCCCATCAGGACTTCCAGGCCATCTTCTCCCTCACGCATGGCAATGACTGATGCCGCATCTCTTGGTGTTACAGGAACAAAGGGATCATAAGAGGCAGGACGATTGTCGTGAGGCATTGAGCAGGTAATCTCGATTGTTCAATAGGGGGACTCGGCCCCAAAAAGCTGTCAGTAAACAGTCTATCACAGAACTGGCGGTTTGCGGGTGCCGATCAAAATGGCACCCTCCGGAGTGTAGTCGACTGAAGCAGAAGAGCCCTGCGCTGCGCTTCTGTCGTTACTCACCCTCAAAGTGGTTGAAAAGAGGCTTGTTCACGTCTTTTCTGAAATCACCTCGTGATTCAGAACAAGACGACAAGACTCTAGCCTGTGTCGCCGAAAGTCAGGGCTGGCACAGAGCAGAACCAGGCCTTCTGGATCCAGAGCTTCAGGACCTGGGCCTCTTTAGATGGCAAGTGGGTTCAAGGCGCGAGAATGATCAGTTTTGCCAGTTGATCTGGGAAAGCTGACCTTCCGGCGTGGCGGCCGTATCAGGGCGCTGTCCTTTGGCGCGGGCAAAGAGCACGGGATCCTCGATCAGGCGGAAGGCCACTTCCAGGTCCAGCTTGTTGTCGCTTTGCCGTTGGGGGCAGAGTTCCCTGAAGGCTTCCAGTGCCGTTTCATCCTTGTCACTGATCATCATCTGCTGGGTGTGACGGCTGAAACTGATCTGGCCTCTGTAGAGATGCTCGACAATATCCTGGCTGTTGGCCCCTTCTGTGGCCGTGCAGATATCCGGCAGGACGCCGCGACGGTGCAGAGCATAGCCGGAGGGAGCATGGAAACGCGCCCAGGTCAGGGTCAGTTCACCGGTGTTGGGCATATCCAGCACCCGCTGAACCGTGCCTTTGCCATAGGAGTTACTGCCCACGACAATGGCAATGCCACTGTCCTGCAGGGCCGAGGCGACGATTTCCGCTGCGGAGGCGGAGTTTCCGTTGACCAGGGCCACCACGGGTTTGTTCTCAACCAGCGGATCCTGGTCTCCCGCATTGAAACCCTGCTTGCTTTTTTCGTGACGGCCGCTGGTCGAAACAATGGACCCGTGGCTCATGAAGAGATCAGAGACCGTTATGGCTTCTGTCAGAATGCCGCCCGGGTTGTTCCGCATATCCAGAACGTAGCCCATCAGACTGTCACCCATTTCATCCTGGGCGTCGAGAAGGGCGTCTTTAAGCGAGCGTGTTGTGTCCGCGTTAAACCCGCTGAGGCGGATGTAGGCCACATTCCCTTCACGCTGATAGCGCACGGTCTGCGGCACCACATGCTGGCGGGTCAAGGTCACGAACAATGGCAGGCTGTGGCCGCTGCGCTGGACTTTAACCTGTACATCGCTGCCGACAGGACCGCGCAGATAGGCAACGGCCTGACGCTGTTTCAGGTATTGTGTGGGTTTGTCACCTACCGCGATGATCAGGTCTTCGCTTTTCAGGCCGGCATGAGAGGCAGGGGTGTTGTCCATGACATCAACCACCCGAACGCCTTCTTCTTCCACCCGGATGCGTACACCAATACCGCCAAAACCATCCCGGCTGGCGCGGTTCTGCTCAGCTTCTTCCAGGGATGCATAGTGGGAGAAGTTGTCCAGTTCATCGGTTACACTGTCGAAAAAGACCTCATAGATCTCTTCGCTGGTGGCCTCGGCAATCAGGGGAGACTCTGCGCGGCTGCCGTCCACCAAAGCCACGGTCAGTGCTGACCAGGCGGGCAGGTCGGCCCGGGCAGGAGCCACATAGCGCACCAGAGGAATGCCGTCATAGGCCAGTTCAATCTGGTCTTCCCGGCGCTGGACCACCACTTTGTCGTCGATGTCCTGAAGGCCTTCCAGGCCAGTCAGCACAAGCTGCTCTGTTTCAACCTCATCAATGTAGATTGACTGGATGTTCTTGTAGCCTTGGATGAACATGCGTTCGGCATCGTGACGGTTGAACGCACCATCGGAAATCTGCTGGTTACCGGTTGCACAGGAAACAAGAAGCAGGGAGGTAAAGCCGAGCGTGGTCAAAGCCACGCGGTTCATGCCACGCCCGGTGCTTTCCGCCTTGAATGGCGAGTCGTCGCCCAGCCGCTCATTCAGGTCTGCTGACCCGCTGGCTCGATCCGCTGCTCGACGTTGTTCTGGGGCGCTGTGGCGCAAGTTCCCGGTCCTTGTTTGCTTCTTTTTTCATTTTTTATCTTGGGCCAAACGGGAGAAACCGCACAGCCAAGGCTTTATAGAACAACGAATTAATCCCGTTCGTCGAGTCTTATTGCCCGCAAAGATGAGTCATTTGAAGGCTTTGCCTGTAAAGATGAGATTAATGCCGACGCGATTCAGCTGGCTTTTTGTGTGTTTTTGTCAGCTTCACCGAAGCCTTAGACCGCTTTATCCGGAAAAAGGGTGGAGTTGGTCACCTCTCTGTGCCCAGGAGCGTGATCGGTTTGGTTAGAAGCGCTTCGCGCTTGGAACCAACCCGTGAATCATCCTCTAAAACAATGAAGAAAGTTTCACGCTTCAAGTGCTATCACGCAGTGACCCCACTTGAAGCGATTTGACTCTGGCACGTTCAGGCCGACCTGTGGCTGGTCAGATCAGCCACGCGTCGTCAAAAGTGGTTTGCCCCTCGATCAAGAGCTCGGCTCCCGTCTCGAAGGTTACAAGAAGGCCATCTGCTGTCGTGCTGCTGGAAAAGGTCTGATCCTGAAAATCCAGCCGGTCGCCTTCAGCTGCATTGAAGTCCTTCAGCAGATCTGATCCGTCATCGCGGCGGATGATGAACAGGTCGGCCCCTTCGCCTCCCTGCAGGGTATCGTCACCCAGATCGCCATAGAGAGTATCGGCACCGGCCCCGCCCAGAAGAGAGTCGTTGTCCGCGCCGCCCCGCAGGAGATCCGCCCCCTCTGCACCGCTGACCGTGTCGTTGCCCTTGTTGCCGTTGGCGACGTCATCTCCTTTGTCTCCGCGCAGCCAGTCATCGCCGGAACCGCCGAAAAGGCTGTCTCCATCCCCGCCGCCGCGCAGCGTGTCGCCTTCCTCGCCGCCGGCCAGGGTATCCCTGCCCAGGTTGCCGTTCAGATCATCTGAGCCGCTGTTTCCTCTCAGATCGTCGTTTCCGGCGCCGCCCAGCAGCGTATCGTTGCCCTGGCCACCGCGCAGCAGATCGTTGTCACCGCCGCCATCGATCAGGTCGTCGTCTTCGTTGCCGTTGATTTCATCGTGCCCGTCTCCGCCGATGATGGTGTCATCGCCTTCAGCGGCCAGAATGAAGTCGTTGTCGGCACCTGCCAGAATGCTGTCCTCGCCGCTGCTTCCCTGGTCAGAGCTTTCTTCAACATCCGACACCGTCACCGAAACAGACTGGCTGCTGCTGCCGATGTCATTGGTGGCCGTGACAACCAGGTCATAGACATTGTCTGAGCCCTGATCACCCGGCAGCTCGTAGTTCGGGGCCGTCAGAAAACTGAGGGCTCCGGTCTGGCTGTTCAGGCTGAACAGGTCCAGGTCTGCGCCGCCCGTAAGCGCATAGGTGATGCCGGTGCCGTCCGGGTCGCTGGCAACAATGCTGCCCACGCTGCTGGTGTTTTCAGGCAGGGTGAAACTGTCCGGACTTTCGAAGGACGGGGCCCCGTTGAACCAGATGGTATTGGCCCCATTGTTCGCCACGATCAGGTCCAGGGTGCCGTCGCCGTTAAGGTCCCCCAGTGCCAGACCGGCGCTGTTGTTTTCGCCCAGAGTTTGTGCGGGGCTGTCTGAGAAACCGCCAGTCCCGTCATTCAGCCATACTGTGTTGGCTGCCCCCTGATCATTGGCAAAAACAAGATCCAGGTGGCCGTCACCGTTTACGTCACCGGTCACAACAGCCAGGCTGTTGCTGTCGCCCAGATCAGGCACCAGATTTATGCTGAACTGTCCGCTGCCGTCATTGAGGTAAACATGGTTGGCCTGATTGTTGGCGGTCACAAGATCCAGATGACCGTCGCCGTTCAGATCGGCCAGAGCAACGTCGTGACTGTTGGACCGTCCCAGTCCCTGTTGGCTGCTTGAAAAAGCCCCGTTGCCATCGTTATGCCAGACCTGGGAGCCGCTGATTTCCGTGCCCAATGCCGCATCCAGGTCGCCGTCTCCGTCCACATCACCCAGGACGTTTCCCTGGTACTGGCCGATGAAGTCTGAAAAGCGATGGGCAGGCTGAGAGCCGAAATTCCCGCTGCCGTCGTTCAGCCAGACCTGGTTGCCCCCTCCGGCGTTGGAGGTGAGCAGATCCAGATCACCGTCACCATCCAGATCGCCCAGGCTCAGGCCGTGGGTGAAAGCATCGCCCAGTACCTGGCCGCTGTTGATAAAGAAGCCCGACCCGTCGTTCAGCCAGACGAAGCTGCTGCCTTCATTGGAGACGACCAGATCCAGATCGCCATCGCCGTCCAGATCCCCCAGTTTGGCCTGATTGCTTTGTTGTGACCCCAGCGCCAGAGTTTGCTGTGACTCCGTGAAACTGCCCTGACCATCGTTGAACCAGATGGTGTTGGCGCTGCCGTGATTGGCCACCACCAGATCCAGGTCGCCGTCTCCGTCCAGGTCTCCCAGGCTGACATCCGTGCTGTTCTGGTTGCCCAGGGTCTGACCCGAAATGGTGAATTGGCCGCCGGAGATCTGCGTTGTCGATGTGCTGTTGTTTAGTGGGGTGGCTCTGAAATTGGATTGTGAGCCGGTTGTAAAATCATCGGATTCTGAAATGTCTTTTGCTGCCACTGAAGATCTCCAGAATTGAGGACTGACCGCTGAAAGTTGTTTAGCATAACAACGGTCAAAGCCCTCATAAATAGTTCTTCATGCAGCTTTCTATCTTAAAACGGGGCGTTTTTATCAGCGACGGCGGGAGCGGCCCTTCTTGACTTTGCCGGCTGATGACTTGCGGAAGCCTTTTTTGCCACCGGGACCTCCCCGTCGCCTGTTGCCTTTGGCCCGGTTCCAGGCAGACAGCCCATTGCCTTCCGTGGGCTTTGTGCTGCTGTAATCCGACTCATCCTCATCATCGTTGATCAGGGCCAGAACCATGCCCCCGGTCAGAGGATCAGCTTCCAGCAGGCGGGCAGCGACCTTTTCACCCAGACGAAACTCCCGCCCCCAACGGCGGCCAACCAGAGAATGGGTCTTTTCGTCGTGGTCGTAGAAATCTTCCGGCAGGCTGGAAATGGGGACCAGGCCGTCCGCGCCACTGTCGTCGAGGGTCAGGAACAGGCCAAAGCGGGTCACGCCGTTAATCCGGGCTGTGAAGATCTCACCGATGTGCTGGCTCATGAAGGCCGCACAAAGCCGGTCTTTCGCGTCTCGCTCTGCTGTTGCGGCCCGCCGCTCCGTCATGGAGATATGTTCGCCCAGTTCCTTGAAGCGATCTTCTTCCTCCTGGCTGAGACCGTCCTTGCCCAGATTGAGCCCCCGGATCAAGGCCCTGTGGACCAGCAGGTCGGAATAGCGCCGGATAGGGGAGGTAAAGTGGGCATAGCGGGGCAGGGCCAGGCCGAAGTGTCCGAGGTTTTCGGGGCTGTAGAGGGCCTGGGACTGACAACGCAGAACCAGCTGGCTGACCATTTCGCTTTGCGGAGTGTCTGCAACACGCTCCAGAATGCCGGTGAAGACCTTGGGGCGCATGACCTGACCTTTCGCCAGTTTCTGCCCCATGGACGCCAGCACCTCGCGAAGAGATTCAACCCGGGCTTTGTCCGGTTCTTCGTGAACCCGGTACATGCAGGGCTGGCGGCGCTTTTCCAGTTCAATTGCTGCGGCCACATTGGCTGTGATCATGAACTCTTCGATCAGGCGATGGCTGTCCAGCCTCTGACGGGGTTCAATGGCGGTGACCTGACCCTCCTCGTTCATATGGATCTGCCGCTCTTTGACATCCAGTTCCAGGGTGCCCCGCGCCTCCCGTGCCTTCAGCAGGGCCTGGAAGGCACCGTAGAGGGGCTGGATAACCGGTTCCAGCAAGGGAGCCGTCAGATCATCTGTATGGCCATCTCTGGCGTCCTGAACCTGTTCGTAGGTGGTGCGTGCAGCTGAGCGCATCAGACCGCGCAGGAACCGGTGCCGCAGCAGATTCCCTTCGGCATCGATCCACATTTCAACAGCAAGACAGCCGCGTTCTTCCTTTGGACGCAGGGAGCACCAGCCGTTGGACAGTGCCTCCGGCAGCATGGGTACCACCCGGTCGGGGAAATAGGCTGAATTGCCGCGTTCGGCGGCGTCTTTGTCCAGTGCGGAGCCGGGGTGGACGTAGTGGGCCACATCGGCGATGGCGACCAGCAGGTGCCAGCCGCCGGGATTGTCTTCGTCCGGATCAGCTTCCGCGAAGACCGCATCATCGAAGTCGCGGGCATCGGCACCGTCAATGGTGATCAGCGGCAGATGGCGCAGGTCCTCACGTCGCCCCAGAGGCACAGCCTCGGCCGCTTCGGCTTCTGCCAGGGCCTTGTCCCTGAACTCCGTAGGAAGACCATGCTCATGGATGGCGATCAGGCTCAGGGCGCTTTGGTTATCGAGAGATCCCAGGCGCTCAACCACTCGGGCCTGATGGGCATCCCGATGACGCCCGCCTTGTGACTTGACCTCACAGAGAACCAGTTCACCGGGCTCGGCTCCGTCGCTGTCAGCTTTTTTCAGGCTGTAGTCGTGCTTGGCGCGTTTGTCGACCGGGCGCAGGCGACCACCGGCAGAGGTCTGTTCGTAAATGCCCAGAACCTTCTTGTTGCCCCGTCCCAGCTTGCGGATCACTGAGCCGTTGTAGACATGACCTTCCTGCTTCTGCAGTTTGGCCAGCACCCGGTCGCCGGCTGCCAGTACCGAGCGGCTGCCAGGGCCCTGCACCATGTAGATTTTGGGCAGGTCACGGTCTTCATCCCATTTGGCCGGGCGGGCCAGCAGTTCCCCGTCTTCATCCGGCCCGATGATTTCCAGTACGGCAACAGGTGCCAGAGCGCCGGGCACCGCCAGTTTGCGCCGACCGCTTCTGTCCAGATCTCCGTCGTACTTGAGCTCCTGTAACAGGGCTTTCAGTTTACGGCGATCCTCCCCTTTGATGTGAAAGGCCTGCGCAATCTCCCGCTTGCTGACCGGGGTCGCACTGTCCCGGATGAACTCCAGAACCTGGTCTTTTGTGGGGAAGGGGGCTTTGGTGGCCAAGAGGAGGTGCTTTCGATTGGGAGAGGAGAGCCGAAGGGGAAGGTAACAAAGCAAAGAGCCCAAGTCTGCAGCGGGGAACCCTGCCGCGACTTGGGCTGCCTTGTTTGTAGCGCCCGATTTGAAGGGATGCCTGGTCTGGCGGCCTTGTCAGTCTGTGACTGCCGGCACAGGTATCGGTGTTACTAGTCTGCGTCCGCTTTTTTGGCCGGGGCCTTTTTAGCAGCAGTGGTTTTCTTAGCCGTGCTGGTTTTCTTGGCCGTGGTGGTTTTCTTTGCGGCCGTCTTGGTCGCAGCTTTTTTCGCCGGCGCTTTCTTTGCAGCAGGTTTCTTCGCCGCTGCCTTTTTAGCCGGGGCTTTCTTTTTGGCCGGGGCCTTTTTCTTTGTGCCCTTCTTTTCAGCTTGCAGGCGCAATAGCTCAACCGCCTGCTCCAGAGTCAGGTCATCCTGCTCCATATCCTTGGGCAAAGAGGCGTTGAGGCGGCCATGCTTGACGTAGGGGCCATAGCGACCGGCGTGCAGGGTGATGTCCTCCCCGTCTTCCGGGTGCTGGCCGACAGTTTTCAGAGGGGCCGCTTTTTGAGCCGCCTGCGCCAGCAGATCCACAGCCCGGTTGAGGCCAATGGTCAGGACGTCTTCCCCGGCAGGAATGGACTTGAAGGTTTTGCCCCGTTTGACATAGGGACCAAAACGCCCGATCCCGGCAAAAATCTCATCGTCTTCATGGACGCCGATCAGGCGGGGAAGACTGAGCAGGCTGAGAGCGATTTCCAGCGTTACGGCGTCGGGTGTCATGCCCCGGGGCAGAGAGGAGCGTTTGGGTTTGTCACCCTTCTCAACGGCTTCGCCCAGCTGAACGTAGATGCCAAAGGGTCCCTTGCGCAGGGTGACTTCCTGAAGGGTTTCTGGGTCGGTTCCCAGTTTGCGGGGCTCGGCGCTGAGGTCAGCTTCGCCGTCGCCTCCTTCACCAGGTGCGATCAAAGGACGGGTATAGCGGCATTCGGGATAGTTGGAGCAGCCGATAAAGCCGCCGGTTTTGCCCAGGCGCAGACCCAGACGCCCTTCCTTACAGGTCGGACAGACACGCGGGTCCTTTTCCGGATTGGCTTCGTCCTGCGGGAAGAAGTGAGGACCCAGATCTTCGTCCAGGCAATCAATCACCTCTGAAATACGCAGTTCCTTGGTGTCGTCCACAGCTTTGGAAAAAGCGTCCCAGAACTGATGCAGAACCTTCTTCCATTCAATGCGCCCGCCGGAGATGTCATCCAGCTGTTCTTCCAGGTCCGCAGTGAAGTTGTACTCCACATAGCGTTTGAAGAAGGACGACAGGAAGGCGGTCACCAGACGTCCGCGGTCTTCCGGGAAGAACCGTCGCTTTTCCAGTTTGACGTAGTTGCGATCCTGAAGCACCTGCACGATGGAGGCATAGGTGGAGGGGCGACCAATGCCCAGCTCTTCCATTTTCTTGACCAGGCTGGCTTCGGAATAGCGCGGTGGCGGCTGGGTAAAGTGCTGTTCCGGCGTCACTTTACGCAGGTTCAGGTCCTGGCCTTCTTCCAGTTTGGGCAGGCGGCGGTTGTTTTCGTCCTTGTCGTCGTCGTCCTTGCCTTCCTGGTACAGCGCCAGATAGCCGTCAAAAGCGACAACGGAACCGTTGGCCCGCAAAGTGGCCTGACCGCGTCCCACGGTGATGTCCACCACCACCTGATCCATGATGGCGGCTTCCATCTGGCTGGCCAGGGCGCGTACCCAGATCAACTGATAGAGTTTGAAATCCTCATCACTGAGATAGGATTTCATCTCCTGAGGCGTGCGACTGAAATCTGTCGGACGGACAGCTTCGTGCGCTTCCTGGGCGTTTTTGGCCTTGGATTTGTAGATCCGCGGGGACGAAGGCAGGTAGTTGTCGCCGTGGCGTGAGGCAATGAGGCTGCGGGCCTGGGCGATGGCCTCGTTGGACATGGAGACACCGTCTGTCCGCATGTAGGTGATCAGGCCAACGGTTTCCCCGGACAGGGAAATGCCTTCATAGAGGCGCTGGGCGCAGCTCATGGTGCGGCTGGTGCTGAACCCCAGCTTGCGGGAGGCTTCCTGCTGCAGGGTAGAGGTGGTGAAGGGTGGCTGCGGGTTGCGGCGTGACTTTTTCTTGTCGATCTTCTGGACGGTGTACTTGCGTCCGTCCTGGATGGTCGCCACAGCGGCATTGGCTGCAGCTTCATTGGGCAGATCAAGACGGTCCAGGCGTTTGCCGTCCAGCTGGGTCAGGCGGCTGGGAAAGGCAGGGGTTTCCACGCCGTCCAGCTCAGCTGCCACAGACCAGTATTCCTGGGCCCGGAAGACCTCAATTTCTGCTTCACGCTCACAGATCAGCCGCAGGGCAACGGACTGCACGCGCCCGGCAGAGCGACTGCCCGGCAGTTTGCGCCACAGCACCGGCGACAGCGTGAAGCCCACCAGATAATCCAGGGCGCGGCGCGCCAGATAGGCGTCGATCAGCTCCTGGTTCAGATCCCGGGGGTGTTTGAACGCATCGACCACAGCTGTTTTGGTGATCTCATTGAAAACCACACGCTTGACCGGCATGTCCTTCAGAACACGGCGGCGCGTCAGTTCTTCCACCAGATGCCAGGAAATGGCTTCCCCTTCGCGGTCGGGGTCAGTTGCCAGATACAGTTGATCGGCGCCCTTGACCGCCTGCACGATCTCTTTCATGCGCTTTTCGCCACGGGCGTCCGTTTTCCAGGACATGGCGAAATCTTCAGCCGGGTCTACAGAACCATCTTTTGACGGCAAATCACGCACGTGGCCGTAACTGGCCAGGACATGAAAATCCTTCCCCAGATACTTGTTGATGGTTTTGGCTTTGGCTGGGGATTCGACGACGACGACGTGCATAGGCTGTTTTCGCGGTTCTTTTTTTATGAGATCGGAAAGCAAATTCGATGTAGTACCACCGAAATGTATCGATCAATTTCAAAGGCTTATTTCGTCTTGTTCATGAAATTTATCAAGAAAAGACTCTGAAGAGCAGCCGTCAGTTTTCTGGCTTCTGCTTAACCCACATAACAGGGCGAGGGGCTTTTTGAAACCCCTTGCCGCCTAACTGTTGTTCCATATTGGAAGGCGAAGGGCCGAGTTAAAGGGGTAAGGCAAAGTCATTGCTCTGGCTGGGGTTTGAGGGTGTGCAAATGGCTTTTTCGAAAGGTGAGACAAGGGAACCTTTTCGGCCAGGGAAACCATTATGATGGGGCAGGCAGAAGGGACAGTCGGTTGCCGCTGTGTCGTTCCAGACGGCCCGCCAGTTCCAGTTCCAGCAGGACAAAAGACAGGAGCGCCGGAGAGGCAGACAGGCTGCGTTGAAGGTCGTCCAGGCCGACCGGAGCCGGGCCGAGGAGAATGGAAAGTTCCTGCCGCACACTTTCCAGTTCCGGATCGCTGAAGTGCTGAGGACTGTCGCTGAAGTCTTTGTCTTCCGGTTCATGCAGCGGCAGGCTGCTGTTTTTCAGGGCGGTGAGAACATCATCCGGCTGTTCCACCAAAGTGGCCCCTTGTTTGAGCAGGCTGTTTCCCCCTCTGGCGCGGGGGTCCAGAGGGGAGCCGGGTATGGCAAAAACTTCGCGGCCCTGTTCGTTGGCCAGTCGCGCCGTGATCAGAGACCCTGATCGCACAGCAGCCTCCACCACCAGCGTGCCGATGGCCAGTCCGGAGATGATGCGGTTGCGACGGGGAAAGTGCCGGGCCTGCGGTTCCTCGGACAAGCGCACTTCTGACAGCAACAGTCCCTGGTCCTGGATGGCGTGGTAGATGTCCTTGTTTTGGGGCGGGTATATCACATCCACGCCCCCGGCCAGAACGGCTGCGGTGCCGTCGGCCAGGCTGCCTTCGTGACAGGCCCGGTCAATGCCGCGGGCCAGGCCTGACACCACCAGGAACCCGGCGGCACTCAGTTCCCGGGCGAAGGTCTGGGCCAGTTTACGGCCATTGAGGGAAGCATTGCGGGCGCCAACCATGGCAACGGCCGGGCGGGTCAGCAGGTGGGGATGCCCCAGGGCGGCCAGCAGGGGTGGCGCGTCATCAAGAGTGGCAAGGGCCCGGGGATAAGGGGCTTCTGCTGATGCCAGAAAGCGCCCCCCCAATCGCGTAAGGGCTTCGTTCTCCGCCTCGGCCTGGTCCCTGGGGCAAACGCGAATGGCCCGCTTGCCACCCTTGCGCGCCAGCTCCGGCAAAGCAGTCAGAGCCGCTGAAGCAGTGCCATAGTGGCCCAGCAATCGATGAAAGGTGATGGGCCCGACGTTTTCGCTGCGGATCAGCCGCAACCAGTTCAGCCGCTCTTGATCAGAGAGTTCGGTGGTTTGTTCTCGCGCCATAATCGTATTTGGCGAGAGAAAAGGCTGCAGGTCAATCAGAAAGGGCGATAGAGCGCGATGTAGTTAAGGGAAGAGCGACGATGCCATCGCTGGTTTCCAGTCCGTCAGCTGCTGCAGGTACCTGATAAAACGGGCAAATCTACTTTTTACCGATTTTGGGTTCCTGACCTGTCAGAATTCGTCGGATGTTGGCGTGATGCCGGGCCCAGGCCAGCACGGCCAGAAGGGCCGCGAACTGAACGTAGTGTGGGTCGCCGATCAGGTACCAGGCATAGACAGGACTGACAGCCAGGGCAACGAGGGCTGACAGGGAAGACATGCGGAAGATCAAAGCCACCACAAGCCAGGTGGCACAGGCCGCCAGCCCCACCTGCCAGTCCACGGCAATCAGGGTGCCCAGGGTCGTGGCCACACCCTTGCCACCTTTGAACCCCAGCCAGACGGGGAAGTTGTGTCCCAGGACCGCTGCAAAACCCGCCACCAGCATGGTTTCCGGACCCCACTGGGCTGCGATCAGGGCGGCGGCGGCCCCTTTTCCGCTGTCCAGAAGCAGGGTGAGGAAAGCCAGATCTTTGCGGCCGGTGCGCAGCACGTTGGTGGCGCCGATGTTGCCGGAACCGATCTGGCGCAGATCCCCCAGTCCGAAAACCCTGGCGATGATGATGCCAAAGGGCAGGGACCCCAGCAGATAACCACCCAGCAAGGCTGTCAGCAGGTAGGGCCAGGCCAATTGCCAGGAAATGGGGTCAAACATCGCATCTGCCTTTGGGCTCGATTGATCATAGGGGGAGAAAAGGGCCCGGGGGAAAGCCCTTCCTGCATTCAGCGGGGAACGGTCCCGGACTTGCCGGGAGGCGTTTTGGCTGATTGCAGCGCAGAGTCTGGGCCATGGCGTGGATGCAGTCAATTGTCTGCTTGGGCAGAGAGGAAAAAATTCTCCGCCCCCGTCCGTCGTTCTTGCCCATTTGTCACAAGAAGGACCGGTCGCTTGGTATCGCTGTTGGCCAGGGCTGTACTGAGCTTTTCTGCCGTCCCTATAGGAGGCGGTGTTTTAAGACCGCATCACACATTAAAGGGCCATGTCCAGGGCATGATCTCTTTGGTCAGAAGCGCTTCGCGCTTGTGCTCAAACCGTGAATCATCCTCTAACACATTGAAAGAAAGAAAATTCACGGTTCAAGCGTTATCACTGAGTGAGTTCGCATAATACGATCTGACTCTCGTGACAGCGGCCCTTTGAAGCTTGAGGTCAGGTGCCTGTCTGATCTCAGGCAGCCTGATAGATGGTGCGACCATCCACGACGGTTCGCAGGACCTTGCCCTGAATGAGATGACCGTCAAAGGGCGAGTTCTTGGACTTGCTCTTGAAGTCTTCGGTTGAGATTTTGCCCGGTGTGTTGGCGTTGAAGACCAGCAGGTCAGCTGGCTTGCCTTTTTGCAGTCCGGTCTGCCCCTTGAGGATGCGGGCCGGGCCGCTGGTCAGACGATCCAGCAGGTCCAGCAGGCTCATCTGTTCCTTGTGGACCAGAGCCAGGGAGAGCGGCAACAGGGTTTCCAGGCCGACAATTCCGGGTTCTGCCAGGGCAAAGGGCAGGCGTTTGGAATCCTGGTCGTGCGGGCAGTGGTCACTGGCCACGGCGTCGATGGTACCGTCGGCCACCGCTTCGGCAATGGCCAGGCGATCGTCCTCACCGCGCAGAGGCGGGGAGACTTTGCCAAAGGTCCGGTAGTCGTTCACCACCAGTTCGTTGAGGGTGAAGTAGTGCGGGGCCGTGTCACAGGTGACCGGCAGGCCTCTTTCCTTGGCGCGGCGGATGACCTCCACGGTTTCTTTGGAGGAGATGTGGCTGGCGTGATAGCGGCCACCGGTCATCTCCACCAGACGCAGATCCCGTTCCACCATCATCACTTCTGCGATGTAGGACACACCGGACAGGCCCAGACGGGTCGCCAGTTCCCCGGAGTTCATCACGCCACCGGCCAGCGAGGGTTCTTCGGGATGCTGCAGAATGACCGTGTCACAGATGCGCGAGTAGGACAGGGCCCGGCGCATGACCTGGGCGTTTGCCACGGCCTTGATGCCGTCTGTGAAGCCACGGGCACCGTATTCGCTCAGCAGGCCCAGTTCGGTCAGTTCTTTGCCTTCCAGCCCTCGGGTGACGGCGCCGTAACTGTAAACCTTGACCAGTTTCTCTTCCCGGGCCCGCCGGGCCACAAACTCCAGCCCGGCCACATCATCGACGATGGGGGCTGTGTTGGGCAGGGCAATCATGGAGGTGACACCGCCCACGGCGGCCGCCTGGCTGGCGCTGGCGATGGTTTCCTTGTGTTCTTCGCCCGGTTCACCCAGTTGCACGCGCATGTCGATCAGACCGGGAGCCAGGCAGGCCCCTTCGCAGTCGATGATTTCCGCGTCCTCGGGCAGGCCGTCCTTGAAAAGCTTGGGGCCGCTGTCGAGGATCTGAGTGCCGTCTGTCAGCACCGCACCGGGGGCATCCAGGTTGGTTTCAGGGTCCAGCAGGCGGGCATTGATGTAGGCAACGCGGCCGGGAATGGCATGTTGGGCCATGATCAGTGCTCCCGCTTAAAAGGATTGAAGGAGCCACCCTGGGCAGGCGCGCGCAGGGGCCGGGTCAGGGTATCCAGGCAGGCCATGCGCACCGCCACACCCATTTCCACCTGTTCGCGGATGGCTGAGCGGGCAATGTCATCGGCCACAGAGGAGTCGATTTCCACCCCTCTGTTCATGGGGCCCGGATGCATCACCAGCGCATCAGGCTTGGCCAGAGCCAGCTTTTCCTGGTCCAGACCGTAGAAGCGGAAGTACTCCCGGGTGGAGGGGACGTAAGACCCTTGCATGCGCTCGGTCTGCAGCCGCAGCATCATGACAATGTCCACGTCTTTCAGCCCGGCTTTCATGTCCGTGAAAGCGGTCACCCCCATGCGCTCAATGCCCGAGGGCAGCAGGGTGGGAGGGGCAATGACCCGGACCTGCGCCCCCATGGTGGTCAGCAGGTGAATGTTGGAGCGGGCAACGCGGCTGTGCACAATGTCGCCACAGATGGCTACGGTCAGACCTGCCAGCTTTCCTCTGCGCCGCAGGATAGTCAGGGCGTCCAGCAGAGCCTGGGTCGGGTGTTCGTGGCTGCCATCCCCGCCGTTGATCACGGCGCAGTTGACCTTTTCACTCAACAGACTGACCGCCCCGGAATCTGAGTGGCGGACCACCAGCACATCAGGGCGCATGGCGTTCAGCGTCATGGCCGTGTCGATCAGCGTTTCCCCTTTTTTGATGGAGGAATTGCCGACAGACATGTTGATCACATCCGCGCCCAGACGTTTGGCCGCCAGCTCAAATGAGGTGCGGGTCCGGGTGGAGTTCTCAAAAAAGAGGTTGATTACCGTATGGCCCGAGAGCTTTTGCCGGTGGCTGGCATCATGGGGGTCCGATAGCGCGTAATCGGCGGACAGGTTCAGCAGAAAGGCAATTTCGCCGGGCTGCAAACCTTCAATGCCGAGCAGGTGACGGTGGGAAAAACCGTCAAGGTCAGGCGTGGTGATTAATGTGGTCATTAAAGGCGTCTTATGTCACCGCCGGAGGTGAACCACAAGACACTTCTTGAGTCATTTTTTGCGGCAATTCTGACCCCTTGGTCAGGAAGCTGCGTCAAGGCTTTGAGGTGATTGCCACTTGGTTGAAAAGGAGTATTGAACAGAGGCAAAGGGCTGTTCTGATTTTTGGGTTTCGACTCGCCGTATGCAGCAGTCTTTCAGCAAAAAACCCCAAAGGGTTGAGATGCTGATTTCTGGGCAAGAGTTCGTCTGAACCGTCAGAAGCGGTTTGGAGGTGGCGGAGAGCATAGTTTGCCCGGTTGCTCTTTCCGTTCGGGACGTTGTTGCGGACAGGAATGCCTGCTTCTGTCAGGAACAGGCCCAGTTGCTGCGATGATCAGTGGGGGCAAGCTGACCGCTTTGTCGGGCTGGAGACAAAGGACAGTCAGAAACTGATCACGCTGTCAGATGGTTTTACTGACTTTGGATTACTTCAAAGCCTTCAAACTGGGGATGGCCCAGGATGATGCCCTTGGTTTTGCCTGCCCCGGCATGGGCTTTGCGAAATGACTCGGATTTGGTCCAGTCTTCAAAGCTTTGAAAAGTCTCCCACATCACATGGGAAGAATAGAGGATTTCCTCGTCATTTCCCGGGCCTTTGAGCAAATGAAACTTGATGAAGCCCGGCACGTCGCTCAGGTAGCTGTCCCGTTCTGCCCACTGCTTTTCAAACTCTTCCGCCCGGCTCGGGTCCACACGGAATCGGTTCATGGCGATGTACACTGTTGATCTCCTTGGATTGGTTTTCAGTCAGCGGGGGCAAGCTAAACGAAAGGCCAGAGAATAAGTGGAATGGTCAACATTGAAAGCAGAGTCTGCACGGTGGTGAGATTGGCCATCAGCGGGGCATCTCCGCCCAACTGCCGGGCCAGGATGTAAGAACTGGTGGCGGTCGGCAGTCCGTTGTAGAGCACCACCACGCCCAACTCAGCCTCTGACAGGCCTGCAGCTGTGCCGACGCCCCAGGTGATCACCGGCAGCAGCAGCAATTTCAGTCCGACAGCAGATACCGCCACCCCTTTGGATTCCTTGAGACTGCGGATGTTGAGAGCTGCCCCCACCGCCAGGAGGCCCAAAGGCAGGGCGCAACGGGCGAGAATATCCAGCATATCCCCCAGGACGGGCGGCAAACCTATGCCACTGGCATTCAAAAGCGCGCCGGTGATGCAGGCCATGAAAAGGGGATTGCGCAGCAGCAGTTTCAGAACACCCATCAGGGTGGGTTGGGAGGCCGTACCGAAGCGGGCCAGCATGGTCACACACAAAATGTTGGCCAGGGGCACAATGCTGGCCGTGGCCAGAGCCGCTGCCAGCAGGCCTTCTTCGCCAAACAGCCCATAGGAAACCGACAGACCGATGTAGGTGTTCATCCGGATGATTGCCTGATAGAGGCTGGTAAAGCCCGGCCCATCCACCCCAAAGAGAGGTTTGAGAGCCAGAGCCAGGCCGGTCATGATCAGGATCGAGCCCATCAGGGTGCCGGAAAAGGGCAGAATGTCTGTGCTCGTGAAGTCAGCCTTGGCGATGACGGCAATGATCAGCGCGGGTAAGGCCACAAAGTAGGTGAGCTTTTCCGCCGGTGCCCAGAATCCTTCTCCCGGAAAGCCCTTCTTGCGCAGCCCGTAGCCCACAGCGATCAGCAGGAAGACCGGCAGAATGACGAGGATGATATCAAGCATGGGCTGACTCTGTGGCTGAAGGAAGGTGATCGCTGGGGAAGCGCTTAATCAGGAAAGCGGGCGGTTGCGCAGGGCATCAAGGGCCCCCTGCAAAATGTAACCGGCGGCCATTTTATCAACCACTTCGCCCCGGCGCTGGCGGCTCATGTCGGCTTCGTCGACCAGAAAGCGCTCCACGGCTACCGTAGACAGGCGCTCATCCCAGAAAGCGGTGGGCAGGTCAAAGTTGGCCACACTGACCAGATTTCGGGCGAACTGCCGGGTGGACTGGCAGCGTTTGCCCTCTGTGCCGTCCATGTTGATGGGCAGGCCGAACACAAGTCCCCCGACCTGGCGATCCTCGCAGAGCGCCTGAAGCTTCTGGGCGTCCAGGGTGAATTTCTTGCGGCGAATGGTCTCCAGCGGAGAGGCCAGCGTGAAAGCAGAATCAGACAGCGCAAGACCGATGGTCTTTTCGCCCAGATCCAGACCTAGCAACCTCTGGCCTGACGTTAACAGGCCCGGCAGGTCATGCAGCTCTACAGTTGCCATTTCCAGCTCTTTCCTTCGCTGTTGCCAGGTGCTCCGGTTTTTTCCGGTAACAGGGGCGCGTCCGCAGATGCTCTGGGATAAGCCGCTCTTGAGCTTTAAGCAAGGCAAGCCAGGGCAAAGCAGTTCTCCGTTGCTTGCAATGCTGCGGGGCAACTTGATGATGTTGCAGCCAGTTGCCCGGGGCGTTTCCAGGAAACGCAGGGATGTCATTGTTGGATTTGCGTCGGACCATAGCCTCCGTCCTGCGGCCCTTAGTCAGTCAAATGTCTCAGGACTTTCATGAGCTTTTGAAAAGGCCGGAAAAGCTGGGGCTTTGGCCGCAGGGACCCGTTGCGCTGGCGGGAGGCGGGTGTTAGTGTCCGCGCCCGAATAACCCCATTCCACACATAAGCGGAGCAGTCATGTCGGTCGACAAGGACACCGTTCGTCAGATTGCCAAATTGGCCCGTATCCGGGTTGAGGATGCGGAGGCGGAAGCCTTGGTTGGTGAGATGAACAATCTTCTCACTTGGATTGAACAACTGGGAGAGCTGGACACCACGTCTGTGCCCCCCATGACCTCGGTGGTGGAGGTGCAAACGCCTCTGCGCCAGGACCAGGTCAATGATGGCGGCTATGCCCAACAGGTGACGGCCAATGCGCCGGAGTCCGTCCACGACTTTTACGTTGTTCCCAAGGTGGTTGAATAATGACCGAACTGACTCGTATGAGCATCGCAGGCGCGCGCCGCGCGCTGGATGCCAAAGAGATTTCCGCCAAAGAACTGACGGAAGCTCACATCAGCGCTGTGGAAGAAGCCCGCCCGCTGAACGCCTTTGTCACCGAAACCCCTGACCAGGCGCTGGACATGGCGGCCGCCGCAGATGCCCGTCTGGCCAAAGGTGAGGCCGGACTGCTGGAAGGCATTCCCCTGGCCATCAAGGATCTCTTTTGCACCAAAGGGGTGAAGACCACGGCCAGCAGTCACATTCTGGATGGCTTTACCCCGACCTATGAATCCACCGTCACCACCAATCTGTGGAAAGAAGGCGCGGTGATGCTGGGTAAGGTGAACCTGGATGAGTTCGCCATGGGCTCATCCAATGAAACCAGCTACTACGGCAATGTGGTCAGCCCCTGGCAGCGCCAGGGTGACGAAGACGCCAAAATGGTCCCCGGTGGATCCTCCGGCGGATCGGCTGCTGCTGTTGCTGCGCGCTGCGCCATGGGGGCAACCGGAACCGATACCGGCGGGTCCATCCGCCAGCCAGCCGCCTTTACCGGCACGGTCGGCCTGAAACCCACCTACGGCCGCTGTTCACGCTGGGGCGTGGTGGCCTTTGCTTCTTCTCTCGATCAGCCTGGTCCCATGACCCGGACGGTGGAAGATGCCGCCCTGATGCTGGGGGCCATGGCAGGGTATGATCCCAAGGACTCCACTTCCGTTGACCGCATTGTGCCTGACTACACGGCGGCTCTGACGGGCGACCTGAAAGGTCTGAAAGTCGGCATTCCAAAGGAATACCGGGTTGATGACATGCCCGGTGAGATCGACGCGCTGTGGCAGCAGGGAGTGGACTGGCTGAAAGATGCCGGGGCTGAGGTGGTTGATATCTCCTTGCCTCACACCCGCTACGCTCTGCCGACTTACTACATCGTGGCACCTGCCGAAGCTTCGTCCAACCTGGCCCGCTATGACGGTGTGCGTTATGGCCTTCGGGTTGAAGGGGACGACGGCAGCCTGGATGCCATGTATGAAGCCACCCGGGCTGAAGGCTTTGGGGCGGAAGTACGCCGCCGCATCCTGCTGGGCACCTACGTGCTGTCTGCCGGTTACTATGACGCCTACTACAACCAGGCCCGCAAGGTGCGCACCATGATCGCTCATGACTTCCGCGAAGCTTACAGCTCCGTGGATCTGATCCTGGCACCCACCACACCTTCGGCTGCCTTTGCCGCCGGGGAGATTTCTGACGATCCCATCTCCATGTTCCTCAACGACGTCTTCACGGTGCCGGCCAGCCTGGCCGGTTTGCCGGCCATTTCTGTGCCTGCCGGATTGGACAGCAAGGGCTTGCCCCTGGGGCTGCAGCTGATCGGCCGGGCCTTTGATGAAGAGACGGTGTTGCGTGGGGCAGGGGTGATGGAGGCTGCGGCCAACTTCACCGCCGAACCGACCCTGATGGTCGGCAAGTAAGCGGGAAAGAGGAGAAGATCATGAGCTTGCTGCGAGGCGAGACTGGCGATTGGGAAGTGGTGATCGGGCTGGAAGTTCACGCCCAGGTCATCTCAAATTCAAAGCTCTTTTCCGGGGCGGATACCACCTTTGGTGCTGAACCGAACAGCCAGGTTTCTCTGGTGGATGCGGCCATGCCGGGCATGCTGCCGGTGATCAACAGGGTCTGTGTGGAACAGGCAGTGCGCACCGGTCTTGGGCTGAACGCCAAGATCAACATGACGTCGGTTTTTGAACGCAAAAACTACTTCTATGCGGATCTGCCCCAGGGCTATCAGATCAGCCAGTATGAGACCCCCATCGTCGGTGAGGGCACCATCAAGCTGGACATCAAAGACCCCAAGACCAAGGAACTGGTCGAGGTCAAGGAAGTCGGCATTGAACGGCTGCATCTGGAACAGGATGCGGGCAAATCCCTGCATGACCAACACCCCAGCAAAACCTTTGTGGACCTGAACCGCTCCGGTGTGGCGCTGATGGAAATCGTGTCCAAGCCGGACATGCGCTCTGCTGAGGAAGCCGGGGCCTATGTCCGCAAACTCCGCACCATTGTTCGGTATCTGGGGACCTGCGACGGCAACATGGATGAAGGCTCCATGCGCTGTGACGTCAATGTTTCCGTGCGCAAACCTGGTGACGAGTTTGGCACCCGGACGGAAACCAAAAACGTCAACTCCATCCGCTTCGTGCAGATGGCCATCGACAGTGAAGCCCGGCGGCAGATTGAAGTGCTGGAATCCGGCGGCGAAATCGTACAGGAAACCCGCCTGTTTGATGCGGCCACCGGCACCACGCGCTCCATGCGCTCCAAGGAAAACGCGCACGATTACCGGTACTTCCCGGACCCGGACCTCTTGCCGCTGGAACTGGACCCGGCCCTGGTGGATGAAATCAAAGCCGCCATGCCGGAATTGCCTGACGACAAGAAGGAACGCTTCAAGTCTGACTTCGGCCTCAGCGAATACGATGCCGACGTGCTGGTCGCAGAAAAGGCGAATGCGGACTTTTACGAAACCATCGTCAACGGAGGCCCCAAAGGTCGCCGTGATCCCAAGATGGCTGCCAACTGGGTGATCACCAATTTCTTCGGGGCTCTCAACAACTCTGATTACAGCCTGGAAACCACCCCGGTAACCGCGGATCAGCTGGGTGGTTTGATCGACCTGATCGCTGATGACACCATCTCCGGCCGCATTGCCAAAGACGTCTTTGAGGCCATGTGGGAAACCAGCAAGGACGCGGCTGTCATTGTTGAGGAAAAAGGCCTGAAGCAGATCACCGATACAGGGGCCATTGAAGGTGCCATTGACGAGATCATTGCGGCCAATCCTGATCAGGTGGCCCAGTACAAAGACGGTTCCAATCCGAAAGTGATCGGTTGGTTCGTCGGGCAGGTCATGAAGGCCACACAGGGCAAAGCCAATCCCGGTGCGGTCAACAAACTGCTGAAAGCCAAACTGGACGCCTGATCCAGTTGATGCTCACAAGCAAGAAGGCGGGGCTCTGACGGGTCCCGCCTTTTTCTGTTCTGGCGCATGCTCGGTTTGCTCAGAACCGCTTGCTACGTGCTTCTGAGTCAACAAAACCCATTTAACATATTGATTAAAATTAAATTTTCGCTCCCGGCATCGCTGCGTAGAGCTTGAGATGAAAAAGATTGGTCTCTGGGTTGGTTTCCTTCGGGGCACGGCAATCTTGCCGACGAAAGTCTAGGGTTTGCGGAGCGGCTCTGTTAGGCAAAGAGATTGATTGATTAAGGGCAGGAAGGGGAACTCCATGCAACAGCGTCGGCTCAGTCAGAAACAGGTGGTACGCAAACCCGCCGTGGAAAGCGCAGGCGGGATCGTTGCCTCGCAAAGCCGGGTGGCGTCGGAAGCAGGCGCGCGCGTTCTGGCTGCCGGGGGCAACGCGGTGGATGCCGCCATTGCCACTTCTCTGGCCGTCGGGGTGGTTGAACCCTGGATGTCCGGCCTGGGCGGCGGCGGCATGATGCTGATCTACAGTGCCAGGGACGACAAGGTGTCGGCCATTGATTTTGGCATGCGCACCCCTGCTGGTCTGGATCCAGCCGATTACCCGCTGGATGACCAGGGGGCGGCGGACACGGACCTTTTCGGCTGGCCAGCAGTCAAGGATGGACGCAACCTGGAAGGGGGCAGCTCCATTGCCATACCGGGTCAGCTGGATGGCTTGCGACTGGCCCTGGAAGGCTTCGGCAGCAAGGACTGGTCAGAGCTGATTGATCCTGCCATTGCTTTGGCCAAAGAGGGCTTGCTGCTGGATTGGTTTTCCCAGGCACAGATCACCCAGTACGCCGCCGATTTGAACAGATATCCTTCTACAGCAGCGGTCTTTCTGAAAGACGGGCGTGCACCCGGACCGGCCTATGTTCCCACCGTCATGGAAAACGCAGCCCTGGTTGCGACGCTGGAAACTCTGAAAGCCCAGGGACCGCGCAGCTTTTATGAAGGCGAGCTCGCCAGCTCTCTGGTCACTGATCTGCAGGCAGCGGGCAGCAAAATCTCCCTGCAGGATCTCTCCGGCTATCAGGCTCATTGGGTGGAACCGCGCAAGGAAAACCACAATGGGTGTGACCTCTACGTTCTGCCGGAACTGAACGGCGGGCCAACCCTGCTGCGGGCCCTGAAACAGGTCCGTGACGGCGGTGCTTTGGCCGCACAGCCCGATGCTGATTTCTTCCACCGTTTTGCCGGGGCCATGCGGGAGTCCTTCGACTACCGGCTGCGGGAACTGGGCGATTGTGATGAAAAACGCATGCCGACGTCGACCACCCACCTGTCGGTGGTCGATAAGGAGGGCAACATGGTCACCCTGACCCAGACCTTGCTGTCGTCCTTCGGTTCTAAAGTGCTGCTGCCGGGCAGCGGGGTTCTGATGAACAACGGCATCAACTGGTTCGATCCCCGGCCGGGCCGCCCCAATTCTCTCGCGCCGGGTAAGAAAACCCTCTCCAACTATGTGCCTGTCATGGGTGCCAAAGGGCAGCAGCGCTTTGCCATCGGGGCATCAGGCGGGCGCAAGATCATTCCTGCCCTGGCTCAGCTTTCCAGCTTCCTGGGGGATTTTGGAATGAGCCTGGATGCGGCCATGCACCAACCGCGCATTGATGTTTCCGGGCCTGAGCGTGTGGCTGTGGATCCGGTGAAGATGCCTTCGGATGTGGTCGCAAAGCTGCAGGACAGCTATCCGGTGGATCTGGTGCGCTGGGGGCCCATGCCCAACAACTTTGCCATCATCTCAGCCGTTCTGCGCGATGGGCAGAGCAACTGGGGGGCAGCTGATCCCTATCATGGCTGGGCCGAAGCCGTCAGCGAAGACGAGGTCTGAGCGCTGCCGTTGCCTCTTTTGTCAGGACCAGAGGCTTTGAGTGGGGCATTTTTTGCACCCGTTTGAAGCCTTTGGCATCTGATCCCCGAAGGAGGGCTCTTTGTATTTGAAGGAGCTTTAACTTGCTGACCGGTCCAAAGAGGGCCTTTGCCGGCAGGTCCTTTCTGGCGGCAAAGATACATGGACCGTGGTTCCGACCATTTTCTCGCTGGTCAGCGTGATGTTGCCACCGTGCTGCTCGGTTAACTGTTTGACCAGTGTCAGACCCAGACCAGTCCCCTCAAACTGCTTGGCGTAACTGTTTTCCCCCTGAACAAAGGGATCAAAGATTCTGTCCAGATGGGATTTCTCAATGCCGATGCCTGTGTCGGTAATGAGGAAATTGAAGCCATTTTCCTTATCGAGATAGACCTTGATCTTAACTTCGCCCTGTTCCGGCGTGAACTTCACCGCGTTGGAGAGAAGGTTGATCAGGATTTGCTTCATCCGACGCCGATCAGCCATCAGTTGTGGCAGACCGTCGGGAACTTCAGCCACCAGCTTTACTTTGTTCTGGAACGCACGCTCTTTCAGCATGGCAAGCGACGAGTCCACCAGTGTCCCGGCGTCACTGGCCATTTCATCCAGTTCAGACTCGCCGATTTCGATCTTCGACACATCAAGAATGTCACTGAGGATCTGCAGCAGATGGTGGCCAGATTTCTGAATTTCCCGGCAGTAGTCGCCGTAGCGCTCCGGCGAGATCTTACCAAAAAGCTCGTTGTTGATGATGTCGGAGAACCCGATAATGGCATTGAGCGGCGTGCGGAGCTCGTGGCTCATATTGGCGAGGAACTCAGTCTTTGCCCGGTTGGCCATGTCCGCAGATTCCTTGGCCGTGTGCAATGCAATCTCATCGAGTTTGCGTTCTGATATGTCCGTGGAAATCCCGCAGAGACCGACCAGCTCGCCATCCTTTGAATAAATGGGGAACTTGATGGTCAGAAAGGCACGGACCTTACCGTCGACCGGTACCAGTTCCTCCAGCTGCATGGGCACGCCTTCAGCCATGACAGCCAGGTCATCCTTTCTGAAACTGGCGGCTGTTTTGGCGTCGTGGAGATCTGTATCGGGCTTGCCCAGAACCTCTTCTGCGGTAAAGCCAAAGAGCTCTTCATAGTGCTTGTTCACAAAGAGGTGCCGACCGTCCGGTGCTTTGATGAAAATCACCGAAGGAGCATTGTTCAGAACCTGTTGTGACAGCAGTTCGCTGTCCTGCCAGGCGATATAGAGGTCGTGGACGTCCTTGCCCAGCTGATTGAACTCTTCAATAGCTGTTGGAACAAAGGTCACTTCCTTGCCGGTCAGAACTTCCTTTGCATACTGGGTGATGTTGTTGAGGGACCGGCGGGTGAAGCGGTGGAGCAATACCGCCATAAACAAAAAAATCGCTGCCAGAACGCCAAAGAGGATCAGAAAGTCGATCTTCATGGACTCCTGGAGGGTCCCGACGGCGCCCGGTGGATTGGACGTTTGCATCACCAGCTGGTTTTGGATGCCCTGCCTCAGTTCCAGCGGATAACTGAAAATCAGTTCTTTGGCAGGGACATGATCCTGGTCTGTTTTTGTCGGATCACTGCGCCGCTGCGCAAAGGTTTTTGTGGCAACCAGGGGCGGGGGCAGGCGGTAGTTCGCTGTCTGGCCAATCAGCACGTTTTCGTAATAGAGCCCGACACTGTTGGCCTGATTGGCGTTCTGAACTTCGCGGATGAAGGACTGATTGTCGGTGAGGATCACACCGGCAAGCAGGGTTCCCATCAGGCGGCCTTTGTCCTGGTCAACCACATGCACGCTTGTCACCAGAATGACCAGAGGCGGATTTGACCCGTTCAGCACGAATGTCTGAGGGTGCGACACCTGAAGGGAATCACCCACAAAGTGCTTCTCCAGTGGCCTCAGGTCGTAAGCGCCAGTTGCGGCACTGTATACCTCTCCGTTGTCGGCTGAACTGAAGTAGAGGGCATCCAGACTGCCTTCGTTGTTGTTGTAAAAGGCCGTTTCCAGAAAGGCCTCAATGGTTTGCTTGTCTTTGGTTTTGGCCGCGCTCAGCAGTTGGGAAGAATTGGAGGTAGCTGAGAGAACCTGTTCAATCTCCGTCACTCTTTTGGTCAGAACGAGGTTGCCAATGGTCTGGTTCTTGTCGAGCAATCGAGCCAGGTCACGGTTGGTCGCACGATCGGATTCCCAGGATATCGTCGCGTAAGTTGCCCCCAGCACCAGAATGAAGGCAAAGAGGAACAGTCCCACCACCAGTGTCGGATAAGCAAGTTTGCTGGGGTCTGGCCGTTCTTTGCCAGCCACTCTCCTAGTTGGAGTATCTGAAGGCGTAGGCTTGTAACTCACTCAGCCGCTCCGGGGTCGTAGATTGGTCAACTAAAGCAAAGGCGCCGGAAAAGACTCTTGGGACATCTTGCGTCTTTCCTTCCAGATCCATTTTGATGGCTTCCGCCATGGCAACACCATTGTCATCATTCAGGCGCATGACAGTGAAGTTCATTTCATTCCGTTGGATGGCCGCCAGTTCGTTTGAGCCGCCACCCCAGCCGTTGACCAGCACGTCATCCAGTTTTCCGGTTTCTTTCAAGGCGTCGATGATGCCAATGGCGATGTCTGTGGAGCAGGCGTAGAAGAAATCGATCTCAGGCGTTTCCTTCAGAACTTCCATGGCCGCTTCATAGGCATTTTGCCGATCAAAGCCCACATAGTAGGACGCGACCAGGTTCATGCCCGGTTCTGCAGCCATGGCCAGACGGAAGGTCTCGCCCCTGGCGATGCTTACATAGCCCTTTGGGCCATAGAAAAGCGCATAGGAGCCTTGGCCATTGGTGAGCTTTTTGTAGTGGTCCACCAGCAGGCCTGTGCCGGCAACGTGGTCAAAACCGACGTATAGGAAAGGTTGTTCATCCCCAAAATCTTTCAGGGGCGTGGTGATGTTCTGCAGGATGATCTTGGTCTTTCCGCGGGCCATGACACGTTCAATCAGGCCGCGATGCCGCAGCGCATCCAAGGTGAAGACCAGGTAGTCGGGCGGAGTGACCAAAGCTTCGCCGATGAGCTTGCTCTGCTTGGTGATGTCTGTGCCCGGGCGGGTAAAATGCGACCGAATGTTGTAGTCGATTTCCAGTTCTTTCATCCGGGCTTCAAAAGACGCAACACTGCGGCGCCAGTAATCTGAAGCCTGCAGTCCGGGATAGACGATCAACACATCGACCGGGGAATTGAGGGGAGGACCATCCTGGGGAAGGGCCAGAGGCACACCAGGCGCAGCAACCAGGGCCTCAAAAGCAGCAGACCGCTCTTCTTCACCCGGATTGATTTCGAAGTACTCCTGCAGCGTCCAGTAATCTCGTAAGGGCACACCGTCAGCATGGGCGAGGGTGGAAAAGGGCACCAACAGACAGATGACACAAATGAATGAAAGGACTTTCATCAGTCTCTCCAGGCTTCTGCGATCCTCAGGCAAAGCAAAGATCAAGCAGCGGTTTTCCTCTTCCATCATTGAAACATAACTTGCAGTCGTCTGTCGAAAGGGTTGCTCCATCTCCCTGAGTTTTCGGGTTTGCTTCAAGCTTTTGTAAGCAAACACTGTCTGCAGTCCACGGTGGCAGTGATTTGCTTTCAAATCCATTAACTCTGAGGGAGAATTTGTCTGATTTTCCGAAGGCAATATTTCTAAAAAAATCAAATCAAACAGGAGGTTGGTAATTCCTTGTGGCAGATGACAGTAGCCTTGCAAAGGGGGTAAAAAGATAAAATCCGATGTATCTCCTCAGGCGCATTTCTTATGGGTACTTTGACAATTTTCCCCGCCTGAATGAGTTCCGGCTTTAGGTCGACAGCAGACTATGTAATCGTACAAAAAAAGCTTAAAAAAACCTGCGCTCAATCCACAGTTTGTACTTTGGTTGGATGCTGGCTGGTTAATAGGAAGAAGATTCATGACTGGTATCATCAAAGAGTTTAACGGCATCCGCCCGCGCATCCATCCAAAGGCATTTGTCGCTGAAACGGCAGTGATCATTGGAGATGTGGAAATCGGGGCCGGCTCATCCATTTGGTACGGTTGTGTGATCAGGGCAGATGTCAATCGCATCGTGATTGGCAAAAACACGAACATTCAGGACGGCACGGTCATTCACTGCAACCACGACCCAAAGGGGCCCTATCGAGAAACCGGCGGAGGCATGCCAACCATAATCGGTGACAACATCACCGTTGGTCACATGGCTTTGTTGCATGCCTGTACGCTGGAGGACGATTCCTTCGTCGGGATGAAGGCGCTGGTGATGGATCAGGCTGTGGTGGAAAGCACGGGCATGCTGGCAGCCGGGGCGCTGTTGTCGCCGCGCAAACGCCTGCCATCCGGAACATTGTGGGCAGGCAATCCCGCCCGGCATGTGCGGGAGTTAACAGAAAAAGAGATCAGCTACTTCTCTTACTCTGCGGACAATTACCAGCGCCTCAGCCAGCAGCATGCACTGGCTGACAGTCGACCGGATCTTCAGCAGCGTCGGGAGGCACGGCAGGACCCGTGATGGCAGGCAGCGAGAAAAGCAGCGCTTCAGCTATGGCCCGCTTTGATCTGGGGGCCCATACCAGATCCATCTCCACGTCTTCCCAGGAGGCCCAGTTCTGGTTCAACAAGGGACTGAACTGGTGCTACGGCTTCAACCACGAAGAAGGGGTCGCCTGCTTTCTGAAAGCGCTGGAGCATGACCCTGGCTGTGTGATGGCCCATTGGGGCGTGGCCTATGGCAGCGGGCCATTTTACAACAACGTATGGCGGCAGTTCAGCACTGAGGAAGCCGATCAGGCGACCAGATTTGCCTGCCATCATCTGGACCAGGCCGCTGCCAGTTTCAAGACGGCAACACCTTTGGAACAGGCACTTGTGGAGGCTTTGTCGAAGCGGTTCCAAAAGCCCCATGCTGTTTCGGGCGAGGAGTTTGACCGCTGGGACGATGACTACGCCAATGCCATGCGTCGTCTTTACTATGCCAACAAAGACGACCATGACGTTGCGGCGATTTTTGCCGAAGCCATCATGACCCGCACCCCCTGGCGATTGTGGGATGTAAAAACCGGTTTGCCGGCTCCTGGCGCCGATACGCTGGAAGCTCTTGAAGTGATTGAGCGCTCTATCGGCGTGAGCGATGCCGCGGGCCAGGACCCGCATCCTGCCATTCTGCATCTGCACATTCATGTGACAGAAATGTCTGATGAACCTGAAAGAGCCCTGCGCTCGGCGGACATTCTGGGCAGGCTTTGCCCTGATGCGGGGCACATGAACCACATGCCCGGTCACAGTTATGTGCTCTGTGGGCTCTATGAAAAGGCAAAAATCGCCAGCGAAAGGGCCATCCGCGCCGATAATCTCTATGTGGGCTATGCCGGGCCTTTCAACTTCTACACCACAGCGCGGGCTCACGACCTCCACCTGATGATGTACAGCTGTATGTACCTGGGCCAGTTCAAGCCTGCTCTGGCAGCGGCTGAGCAGATGTGTGCGACGCTGTCCAAGGAGGTGCTGAGTGTGGAAGGGCGCCCTCAACTGGCCATCACGCTGGAGGGCTACTATTCCATGAAGATGCATGTTCTGGTGCGGTTCGGCCGCTGGCAGGACATCATTGATACGCCCCTTCCGGATGATGCCGATCTCTATTGCGTCTCAACGGCCATGCACCACTATGCGCGCGGGATTGCCCAGTCTGCGCTGAAGGATTTTGACGCGGCGCTCAGTGAGCGTGCTGCCTTCTACAAGGCGGTTGACCGGGTGCCGCAGGACCGGCGTTTCTTTAACAACTCGGCACGCGACATCCTGGCCGTGGGCGAAATGATGCTGGAAGGGGAACTGGCCTACCATCGCGGCCTTTATGGACAGGCCTTTGCCCATCTGAGGGAAGCGGTAGAGCGGGATGATAACCTGGAATACACCGAACCCTGGGCTTGGATGCACCCGCCGCGTCATGCATTGGCAGCGCTCTTGTCGGAACAAGGGCATTACGAAGAGGCGGAGGCCGTCTATCGCACGGACCTTGGGCTGGACCCCTCATTGCAGCGCTGTGCCCAGCATCCTGACAATGTCTGGGCCCTGCATGGTTTTGTGGAATGCTTGCGTCAGCGCGGGGACCAGCGAGAGTTGCCGGACTATGAGGTGCGTCTGGCAGCAGCGTTGGCCAAAACCGATGTGGAGGTGACGTCCTCCTGCCTGTGCCGGGGGCGACTTGTGGCCTCTTGCTGTGAGGCATAACAAAGCCACTTGCTTGAAGGCTCATCAGTAAGCCTACAATCAACAGGTGCGGTTGCTTCCTGCGTTTGATCCTGTCAGTTGCTAACGGTCTCTTAACCCAAGTTGGGTAGGTTTTTCTGTCCTTTTTGGGCGGCTTTGAGGCTGCTCTGACCTGCCTTGATTTCTCTCTGAAATCAGAAAGCAGGGACACTTGATATCGGCCTCGGCCGGAGGAATTTGCAGGGTCCAGTTGCCGGGTAAAACGAACGTTGTTGCCCCGTCTGACCCTTGTTTAGAACGGGAAAACACAGTGAGCGAAACCATTTCTCTTGCCAGCCGTAATGCGGCCAACGCTGCCTTCGAGGCTCTAAAAGGAGAGTTTCTGGGGGAAGCCCTGGATGATCTCAATCGACTGAGCAACGACACGGCGGAAATCCGCGGTGGTCAGGTGACCCTCGATGATGTTTTGCAAGGGTCCTTTCTTCTGGCTGTGCGCCTGAAAGGGGGCTCGGCAAGTTACGATCTGGCGCTTCTCGGTGTCGCGGCCAGCCGGTTTGAGGACTATCTCTCCAACGTGGAAAACGCCAGTGATCACACCATTACGGACATCCAGATTTATCTGGATGTTTTGATTGATATGGTGGAGGCGGAAGCCGAGGGGCGCGACATCAAAGGGGACCTGGTCCGCAATCTGCCCATGCGCCGTTCCTTTGATCCCGCCATGATCAAGCGGGTCCGCATTGAAGTCATGCTGGTGATGCCCGAAGGCGCTGCCCGCAAGATGATTGAGCGGGAGATTCAGGAATGCGGCTACAGTGTAACCTCGGTCAGTTCGCCCTTTACCGCCTTGGAACTGATTGTGCGCACGCAGCCCGATCTGGCCATTCTGTCGTCGGTGCTGCCGGAGCTGTCAGGGGTTGAAATTGCCATCGGCCTGAAATCCATGCCCCAGACCCGAAACACCGCCGTGGCCATCATCACCTCCCATGACAAAAACCATGGCTCTCTGGCCCTGTTGCCGGAAACGGTCTCAATCATCCGTAAAGGCACCAGCTTTGGAGATGATCTGGCAGAAGCGCTGAAGGACCAGTTCCTGATGTAGCCAACAGTGCTGTGGCCGGGGCTGACAGCTGAAAAGACCATCCAAAAGAAAAAGGCCTGACGCGAATGCTGCGCAGGCCTTTTTTGTTGGAAACTCAGGCGATCAATCGTCGCTGCGAACTTTCACGTAAGACCCCGGGGCCTCTTCCAGCACCGGCAGTTTGCCATCACCGGGAGTGCGGGCAGGCACTTCTGCGCCAGCGTATTTGCCGACCCAGCTGTCCCACTCCGGCCACCAGGAGCCTTGGTGTTCTTCTGCCGTTTCCAGCCAGGTTTCCGGGGTTTCCGGCAGGTCGTTGTTGACCCAGTGGCTGTACTTCTTGGCCGCAGGAGGATTCACCACACCGGCAATGTGACCGGAGGCGGCCAGAACGAACTTGGTGGGGCCGCTGGTTTTCTGGGTCAAGGCGTAGGTTGCCGCCCAGGGGGCAATGTGGTCTTCACGGCAGGAGAGCATCATGATGGGGGTTTTGATCTTCCTCAGATCCAGCGGCACGTCGTGAAGCGTCAGAGCATCGGGCTGGGTCAGGAGATTGTTCTGATACATGTTGCGCAGATAGAAGGAATGCATGGCTGCCGGCATGCGTGTGGAATCTGAGTTCCAGTACAGCAGGTCAAAGGGGAAGGGGTCTTTGCCCAGCAGGTAGTTGTTGATGACAAAGGACCAGATCAGGTCACTGGAGCGCAGCAGGTTAAAGGACGTCGCCATTTCCCGGCCATCCAGGAAACCTTTGGCAGCCATGGTCCGTTCCATGGATTCAATCTGCTCTTCATCCACAAAGACACTGAGTTCTCCCGCTTCGGTGAAATCGGTCATGGTGGTGAAGAAGGTGGCGGACTTGATCCGTTTGACGCTGGGACCGGCTGCTCCCTTGGGTTTGGCATGCAGATAGGCGAGGGTGGCCGAGAGCAGTGTCCCTCCCAGGCAATAGCCGATGACGTTGACGTCCTTTTCACCGGTTGCCTGATCAATGGCTTCCATGGCGGCAAAGGGGCCTTCCAGCATGTAGTCGCCAAAGGACTTCTGAGAAAGCTCTGCTGTGGGATTGACCCAGGAAATCATGAAAACCGTGAAACCCTGGTCCACCAGCCAGCGCACCATGGAGTTCTTCTCACGCAGATCCAGGATGTAATACTTGTTGATCCAGGGGGGGATGATGAGCAGCGGCCGCTTATGAACTTTTTCAGTGGTGGGGCTGTACTGGATCAGCTGCATCAGGTCGTTCTGATAAATGACTTTCCCTGGCGTGGTCGCAATGTTGCCGCCCACTTCAAAGGCGTCTTCATCGGTCATGGAAATGGAGAGCTGGCCTTTGCCCCGTTCCAGGTCGTTCAGCAGATTTTCCAGGCCATGCACCAGGTTCTCACCCCCGGTTTCCAGGGTGGTTTTCAGAACCTGTGGATTGGTCATCAGGAAGTTGCTGGGCGCCATGGCCTCAACAAACTGGCGGGTATAGAAATCCACCTTCTGCTTCGATTTCGGATCCAGGCCGTCAACTTCCGCAACTGTGGACTGCAGCCAGCGGGAGGTCAGCAGGTAGGATTCCTTGACGTAGTCAAAGAGTTCATTGTCCCAGGCTTCGTCCTTAAAGCGCTTGTCCCCCTTTTTCTTTGCTTTGGGGTCTCCGGGCTGGCCTGGGTCGGCCGCGTCGGCGTTGCCTGTGGGGGCATAGGCATCCAGGAAGCGTGCGGTCGAGCTTTGCCAGAGCTCCATGTAGCTTTCCCAAAGATTGGTTTGGGCCTTAATGAGTTTATCCGGATCCGCCATCATGCGGGAGGTCAGCTCAAGGAAGGCCGTGGAGATGTTCAGGGGGTCGGGATCGTATTCAGCAACGTTGACCTGTTCACTGGCCTGCCGTTCCATGAAGTCGGTGATTAGTTTTTGGCTCTTTTCAGCAATTTCGGCCCAGGATTCCGACAGTTCGGCGGGATCAGGAAAATTCGCGTTCGGGATGTGTTGCTCACCCATCGTTGCTTCCTTATGCTTCGGCGCTCATTTCGTGCAGTAAGGCATAGCACCGGAGTTGTGTTAACTTTATGATGTCTGTCTATGCTGCGAGAAACAACCTTTAAGAGGTTGTTATTGGGGGCGAAGTAACAGAAGTTTTTGCTGGCTTCGTTCATTGGAAGGAAAATAGGGGATTGACCATGGGTTTCCGCCAGGAGTCGTTGATTGCAAAGGGGAAAAACAGCGCAGCGCTGCGTCTGGCTGTTTTGGGACTTGTGGCGCCTTTGGCCTTGAGCGCCTGCAGCACCGTCGAAGAAACCTATGACGACATTGTGGGTACAGATCAGGCAAAGACTGAAAAGGTGGACAGCGGGAACGCCGGACAGGAAAGCAGTTACCCCAATCTGGGTTCCGTCCCGAGCAGTCGCCCAGCCGCCACGTCCTCTGCACAGCGCACCGCCCTTCAGGAAGGTCTGAAGAAGAATCGAGAAGACGCCGTGTACGTCGATTCGGGGCGTGACCCTTCAGAAGCGGTGCGGACCGGCTACGCTGAAATGACCAATGACCGCAGCAACGCCATCGTGGAAGAGCAGCCGTCTTCCAGTTCATCAGCTGCCTCTGCCGCGTCGTCTTCGGCCTCATCGTCGTCGTCATCTTCTTATTCTAACCTGCCGGAAATTGGCAGCGAAGAACGCCCGCGCAGCCACAAGGTTGAGATGTCTTCGGATAGCGGGGACAAGCCCGGTGGTCAGTCCTTTGAGCCGGGCAGCCTGCCAAACACCGCCGCCGCCGCCCCAACGGCCCCGACCCACAGCGATCTGATCGGCGTGATTTACTTCGGACATTCCTCCGCAGGGTTGGATCAGCGGGATATTCAGATCCTGTCTCAGATCGCCGACTACCAGAAAAACTACAACGGCCAGCTGCGTCTGGTGGGGCATGCCTCTCAGCGGACCAACACCACCGATCCGGTGGCCCACAATCTGGCCAACTTCGACATCTCTTTGAAACGTGCCCAGTCCGTGGCGGCTGCGCTCAAGAAACTTGGGGTGTCCGGCAGTGACCTTGTGGTGGAGGCAAGTGCGGCCAATCAGCCCGTATACTATGAGTTCATGCCCACTGGCGAAGCAGGCAACCGTCGCACCGAGATTTATCTCCAGTACTAAGGCGCTGCCGAAGGCTTGCTGAACCGCTTTAGCGCCGGGCTCTGATAAGGAAGAGGGACCCGTTCCCGGGTTCTTCTTCTGTTTTCCTGGCTCCGCAGGGCTCAGCAAGCTCTCTCTTTCACTGATGACTGTTCTTTCTTGTGGCTGATTGCCTCGCTTTGCGAGATCGTTATTTGGTCACGGTCAGCTGATCAGCCATCGTTTGGCTGGTGCGCAGGGGCCCTTTCTCAACCCTTTAAAAAGTGTTGCACGCGTCATCAGTCATCATGACGTGATCCCCCTTCACCCGATTTCATTCTAGGCTTTGCCATGGACCAGGATTTTCACCGGATCAAACGACTGCCACCCTATGTGTTTGCTGAGGTCAATGCCCTGAAAGCAAAGGCGCGGGCAGCCGGTGATGACATCATTGATTTTGGTATGGGAAACCCTGACCAGCCGCCCCCAGCCCACATTGTCGCCAAACTGGTGGAAACCATTCAGGATCCCAAGGTTCACCGCTATTCCAACTCCCGGGGAATACCGGGGCTGCGCAAGGCCCAGGCGGCCTATTATGAGCGCCGCTTTGGCGTCACGCTGGACCCGGAAAGTGAGATCATCGCCACCATTGGCTCCAAAGAGGGGCTGGCAAATCTGGCTCAGGCCATCACCAGCCCTGGCGACATCATCCTGGCGCCCAACCCCAGCTATCCCATCCATGCGTTCGGTTTCATCATTGCCGGGGCCGCCATTCGCTCTTTGCCCATGGTGCGCGACCCGGATGATGTCAGCAGTGGACAGGCTTTCAGCGGAGAAAAGATCGAGGCTTTTCTGCGGGAGCTGGACAGGGCTGTGCGCCATTCCGTTCCCAAGCCTCTTGCGTTGATTGTCAACTTCCCCAGCAACCCCACGGCTGAAGTGGTGGGGCTGGATTTCTATGAAGCGGTGGTGAAGTTCTGCCGCAAGCACGGCATCTTTGTGATTTCAGATCTGGCCTATGCCGAGGTCTACTTTGATGATCAGCCGCCTCCCTCCATCCTTCAGGTTCCGGGTGCGCGTGATGTGGCCGTAGAGTTCACGTCTCTTTCGAAAACCTATTCCATGCCAGGCTGGCGCATGGGGTTTTGCGCTGGCAACAAGAAGCTGATTGCCGCGCTGACCCGGATGAAATCCTATGTGGACTACGGGGCCTTTACCCCCATTCAGGTGGCGGCGGCCACGGCGTTGAATGGCCCGCAGGACTGTGTCGAGGAGATGCGCCAGCGCTACAAATCCCGGCGCGATGTGTTGATCGAAGGCCTGGAATCGGCAGGCTGGAACCTGCCCAGTCCGGCGGCGACCATGTTCGCCTGGGCCCCGCTGCCCAAAGCCTATCGGCATCTGGGGTCGCTGGCCTTTTCCAAACTGCTGTTGACCCATGCAAAAGTGGCAGTGGCCCCCGGCGTCGGTTTCGGCGAATATGGGGATGACTTTGTCCGCCTGGGTCTGGTGGAAAATGAACATCGCACCCGGCAGGCCCTGCGCAACATCAAACAATTCTTGAAGGCCTCGGACGAGATCCTGGTCGCCACCAAAAGCTAAGTGGATTACGGAACGTGACAGAAGCGTTGAAAGTAGGCATTGCCGGTCTGGGAACAGTCGGCTGCGGTACCATCAAACTGCTGGATGAAAATGCAGAGCAACTGAGTCTGCGCAGTGGTCGCCGCTTCATCCTGACCGCCGTCTCAGCCAGAGATGCCAGAAAGGACCGCGGTCTGAACCTGCAGGCCGTGCGCTGGTACGAGGATGCGGCCCAGCTGGCTGTCGATCCGGATCTCGACATTGTGGTGGAGCTGATTGGCGGGTCCGATGGCATCGCCAAAGAGGTGGTGGAAAAAGCGCTGTCGGCTGGCAAGCATGTGGTCACCGCCAACAAAGCTCTGATCGCCCATCACGGGGTTGCCTTGGCAAAGCTGGCCGAAAGCAATGGTGTTACTCTGGCTTACGAGGCGGCGGTTGCCGGCGGCATTCCCGTTATCAAACTGATGCGCGAAGGCCTGTCCGGAAACAAAGTCACCCGTCTGCAGGGCATCCTGAACGGCACCTGTAACTACATTCTGACCACCATGCGTGAGTCCGGCCGGGAGTTTGGCGAGGTTCTGTCAGAAGCCCAGCAACTGGGCTATGCCGAAGCTGACCCGACTTTTGATGTGGACGGGGTCGATGCCGCCCACAAGCTGGCCATTCTCGCCTCTCTGGCCTTTGGCTGCGAAGTCAATTTTGATGCGGTTCATATGGAGGGTATCCGCTCCATCGATGCCTCCGACATCGCCTATGCGGAAGAGCTGGGCTATCGCATCAAGCTGCTGGGCATTGCGCAGGCCAATGGGGAAGGGGTGGATCAGTGGGTCTATCCCTGCATGGTGCCCCGGGGGCAAACCCCCATCGCGCATGTGGAAGGGGTCAACAACGCCGTGCTGATGACCGGTGATTTTGTCGGCAACATCATGGCGGAAGGACCTGGCGCCGGTGAGCGTCCGACGGCCTCTGCTGTGGTCGCTGATCTGGTGGACATTGCCCGGGGCATGAAGCTGCCGACCTTTGGTTTGCCGGTGGATAAACTGAAATCTCTGCCCAGCAATGCCATCGGCAGCCGGGTAGGGGCCTACTATCTGCGCTTCCTGGTCCTGGATCAGTCCGGCGTGCTGGCGGACATCGCGGCTGCCTTGCGTGATGAAGACATTTCTGTGGAAGCCATGATCCAGCGGGGCCGGTCTCCGGGCGAAGCGGTGCCGCTGGTGATCACCACCCATGACGCGACGGAAGCGCAGTTGCGTCGGGCTTTGATGAAAATTTCGGATATGGAAAGCTGTCTGGAAGCACCGCAGGTGATCCGGATCGAAAACGAATAAGGGCCGTGGCCCTTGCCCCTGCCGGAAAAATCCGGCAGATAGCGCTGCAGTGTGTGTAATCGGGAAAGTGGAGCAAAGGCTCACTGGCTTTTCCGTTCCCGCTCTGGAGTTTTTTTTGGACGGCACCTGCCTGACAGGCACGCACCGTCTTGGATGAAAAGCATGGTCCGTGCTGCCCTTTTTGACGGCGCCGGACAACGAGGGAGAAACAGCGTGAGCGAAATGGATCGCAACTTGGCGCTAGAAGTGGTTCGGGTAACCGAACGTGCTGCTCTGTCAGCTTCCCGGCTGATGGGTCGCGGGGATGAAAAAGCTGCCGACCAGGCCGCTGTGAACGCCATGCGGGACGCTCTGAACGACCTGCAGATTGACGGCACCGTGGTGATCGGCGAAGGCGAGCGTGATGAAGCGCCTATGCTGTACATCGGTGAAAAAGTCGGTGCAGGCGGACCCAAAATCGATATTGCCCTGGACCCGCTGGAAGGCACCACCATCACGGCCAAAGGCGGCCCCAATGCCCTGGCCGTCATCGCCATGGCTGAAGAAGGCGGTTTCCTGAATGCCCCGGACGTCTACATGGACAAGATCGCTGTAGGCGGCGGTCTGCCGGAAGATGTGGTGGATCTGGATGAAACACCGGAAAACAATCTGAAGAACCTGGCCAAAGCCAAAGGCATGGATGTGGCTGATCTCGTGGTCTGCATTCTGGATCGCCCCCGTCACCAGGAGCTGATCGGCAAGGTGCGCGGCGCCGGCGCCCGGATCATGCTGATTGGTGATGGCGACGTCTCCGGCGTTATGGCCACTTCTGAGCCCTCCAGCGGCGTTGACATGTATGTCGGCTCCGGCGGGGCACCGGAAGGTGTGCTGGCTGCTGCGGCCCTGCGCTGCATCGGTGGCCAGATCCAGGGTCGTCTGTTGTTCCGCAACGATGACGAACGCGCCCGGGCCCACAAGTGGGGCATCACGGATCTTGACCGCAAATACAAACTGATGGATCTGGCCGGCGGGGATGTGATGTTCGCAGCCACCGGTGTGACTGACGGCTCCATGCTGCGTGGTGTGCGCCGCTTCAAGGGCGGGGCAACCACCCATTCCATGGTCATGCGTTCCAAGACCGGTACCGTTCGCAAGATCGAAGGTCAGCACAACTTCACCAACAAGCCCTGGTTTGATCCACCGATCTCTCTCTAAGGGCGTGTATGTTTGAAGAGGACAGGCTGACAGCATGACATCAACGGCAGAACGTGCCTGTTTTTTGAATGTTGAGCAGTCTTTGACCGGCAAACGCTGGGAAGAGCGGGGCGGCGACAGCCGTCTCGCTCTTGCCATGAGTCAGCGTCTGCATTTGCCGGAAGTGATCGGGCGCATTCTGGCTGCCCGAAACATCACGTTGGAAGAGGCACCCAGTTTTCTGGAGCCTACTCTGCGCAGCTATCTGCCCAATCCCTCGCGCCTGCAGGACATGGACAAGGCCGCCGCCCGTGTGGCGAGGGCGGTCATGACGGGAGAGAAGATCGCCGTATTCGGTGATTACGATGTGGATGGCGCAACCTCCTCTGCCTTGCTGAAACAGGTTCTGGAAGCCGCGGGCGGCCAGGTGCGCATCTACATCCCCGACCGGATGACGGAAGGCTACGGCCCCAACACCGCCGCGCTCCTGCGCCTGAAAGAGGAAGGGGCGGGGGTTATCTTGACGGTTGATTGCGGCATTTCTGCTTTTGATCCGCTGTCAGACGCTGCTAAGGCCGGTGTTGATGTGGTGGTGGTGGATCATCACGCCGCAGAACCCCGCCTGCCTGAAGCGCACGCCCTGGTGAACCCCAACCGCCTTGATGACGACTCCGGCCTGGGTCAGCTGGCGGCTGTTGGTGTGGCCTTTTTGCTGGCTGTGGCGGTCAACAGAACCCTCAGGGAAGCCAACTGGTTCAAGACCAGCGACCGCCAGGAACCCAGCCTGCTGGGCTGGCTGGATCTGGTGGCCCTGGGCACGGTCTGTGATGTGGTGCCGCTGACAGGGCTTAACCGGGCCTTTGTGACCCAGGGCCTGAAAGTCATGTCCAAGCGCAACAACATCGGTTTGTCGGCGCTGGCGGACGTGTCCCGCATGGACTCTGCGCCGGGGACCTATCACGCCGGCTTTTTGCTGGGGCCGCGGGTCAACGCCGGGGGGCGGGTGGGGGAAGCCAGCCTGGGCGCACGCTTGCTGACCACCGGGAACCGGCAGGAAGCTCAGGACATTGCCCAGCAACTGGACGGCTACAACATCGAACGCAAAGAAATTGAAGCCTCCGTGCTGGACCAGGCCATTTTGCAGGTGGAAGAAGAGGGTGCCGCACCGGAAGGTCTGGTTTTCGCTGCCGGCCTGGGTTGGCATCCGGGCGTTATCGGGATTGTCGCCTCCCGCCTGAAGGACCGCTACAACCTGCCAAGCCTGGTGATGGCCCTGGAAGAAGATGCCAGTGGTGCGGTCATAGGCAAGGGGTCTGGCCGCTCTGTGCCCGGTGTCGATCTGGGGGCAGCTGTGACCGCTGCCCGGCAGGCGGATCTGCTGATCAACGGCGGCGGACACCCCATGGCCGCTGGCGTGACGGTCGCCGGGGAAACATTACCGCAGCTGAGAGCCTTTCTGACGGAACGACTGGCCCATGAATTGGCGCGGATCGCGTATCGCCCGGCGCTGGGTTTTGATGGTGTGCTTTCGGTGTCCGGGGCAAAGGGCAGTTTCTTCAAGCAGCTGCAGAAGGTTGGCCCCTTTGGCACCGGGAATCCGGAACCAAGGTTTGCCTTGAGCGAGGCGCGTATCGCTCAGGCCTCCGTGGTGGGGCAAAACCATGTGCGCTGTCAGATCACCGATTCCACTGGCGGGCGTTTGAAAGCCATTGCTTTCCGGGCACTGGATACGCCGCTGGGAGATGCCCTGCTGAACAGCCGGGGGCTGCCCCTGCATCTGGCAGGCAAGCTGCGCGAAGACAGCTGGGCCGGGCCCGATGCCGTGCAGTTTCAGATCGAAGACGGGGCCTTCGCCCGCTGATCTGTTCCGCGAAGCTGCCGGGAGGTGAAGCGCCTGAAATGAGGCTGTGATGCGCTGACACTAAAAGCAGAGAAGCGTCTCTTTCCAGCTTGGTTCAGCCTGATTTACCTATTGATTTCAGTTTCATAGCAATACTAGCTGAAGCGATTGTGCTTCAGGTTCTTTTACCTCATAGCCTACGCGAAGCTTTGGACTGTGGATGGGCGGGACGACGCTTGATAACAGGCAAGTGATCAGGGTCGGAAGAAAGTCTTTCTTTGTTTCGCCATAAAGCTCGCTATAGTGGGTTCCGTGAAGAAGCACTTTGCCCCCCTGGCTCTGTTTGCCCTCCTTTTCAGTGGATCTGCCGGTCAGGTGGCAGAGGCCGCCCAGCCCGTGGATCTGGAACTGGTCCTGGCTGTTGATTCTTCTTCTTCCGTCACCTCCTGGGAGTTTGAGCTTCAGATGCGCGGTCTGGCGGAAGCCTTCCGGGCCTCTGATGTGCAGCATGCCATCGCTTCAACAGGTGAATTGGGGATTGCGGTATCTCTGGTGCAGTGGTCCGGTCGGGACAAACAGGTGCTGGCTGTGGATTGGGGACAGATCAACGATTCAGCCACGGCCCATGCCTTTGCCGATCGCATCGACAACACACCGCGACTGGTCACCGGCGGCAGCACAGCCATTGGATCCGCCATGCTTTTCTCCCAGGCATTGATTGAACGAAATGCCTTTCAGGGACGTCGCAAGGTGATCGACATTTCCGGCGACGGGCGCACCAATCAGGGCATACAGTCCAAGTTGGCACGGGACCGGCTGGTCTCTTCAGGCATCACCGTGAATGGCCTGACCATTCTCAACGAAGACCCCAGCGTGGATGGGTACTATCTGCGGTATGTGGTTGGGGGAATGGCGGCGTTTGTTCTGACCGCCAAAGACTACAAGGATTTCGCCCGAGCGATTCGGCAAAAGCTGGTGCGCGAAATTGGCGGCCCGCCCATGGTTGAAGGGCCAGGCCCGGAAGACTCGGGGGAAGAGCCCCGGCGCTTCGTGGTTCTTTTGCCAGCGTCCTGATTTCCAGATCACGGAACCTGCTACCCTTCCTGTTACACTCCTGGTCGGGACGCCTCTATGGCGGGTGCTGGCTGGTGTTATGGCACCTAAAAGCCCCATGGGATTACCGGGAAGAGAGAAAATTGCAGCTCAGGTAAAAAAGGGCCTTGCCAAGCTGGGCCGTCGCCTCTATCTCTCTGCCCCACGCCAGAACGGCCTCAGCGTCCCCATCGTCTAGAGGCCTAGGACATCAGCCTTTCACGCTGAAGACACGGGTTCGACTCCCGTTGGGGACGCCATTCTGGCTTTGCAACAAGCGCTCCTTCCGGGGCGCTTTTGTTGTTTTAAGGCTGGGACATTGCTCCTCTCTTAGCGGGGGGCAGCTTTGTCGATTTTTGACAGGTCAAAAGACAAAAGGGGCTTGCCAAGCAGGGCCATCGCCTCTATGTCTCTGGCCCACGCCAGAAGGTCACGACGTCCCCATCGTCTAGAGGCCTAGGACATCAGCCTTTCACGCTGAAGACACGGGTTCGACTCCCGTTGGGGACGCCATCTTCCTGGCAAAACAAAAAAGCGCTCCCGGGTTGGGGGCGCTTTTTGTTTGTGCAGCCAGGGAGGCATCCGGAAGATTGCCTGTTGGCTCGCGAAGGTGATCTGACAGAAGGCAGTCCCGGATCAGGCCGGGGCTTTTTCTTTTTCAGGACTGCTGTTCCCGGCTGCGTCAGTCGGTTCTCCTGCAGCGGCTTCTTCGGCGGCAGCTTCTTCTTCTGCCAGTTCTTCGGCGATTTCCTCTGCGACCTCTTCTGCCACGGCTTCAGCCAGGGGCGAGGTGCGCGCCGGCATGGCCACATAAGGCCCTTGTTCGTCCAGTGGTACAGCGGCACGGCGGGTCATGCGGAAGATGGCAAAGGCCGCCAGGAAGGCATGCAGGATCGCCAGATACCAGAAAAAGCCGTCACTGCCGATCAGGCCCATCAGGCTGGAGGAGGACAGGGGGCCGATGATGTACCCGACGCCGTAAACCGTGACCAAACCGGCAGAGGCAGCCACCATCTGTTCTGGTTTCAGCTGGTCATTGGTATGGGCAATGGCAAGAGAGTAGAGCGGCAGCACCATGCCGCCGTAGAGGGCAACACAGCCCATCAGAACCCAGGGCGACAGACCACCCAGGTAGATCCCGGCAACCGGAAAGACAGTGGCCAGCATACAGACCAGCAGGATGACCTTGCGTCGGTCAAACTTGTCAGACAACCGGCCGATGGGATACTGCAGCAAAGCGCCACCGACCGTGGGGGCTGCCATCAAAAAGGTGATTTCCCCGAGGGTCAGTCCCACCTGCTGACCATAGACCGCGCCCAGATTGAAAAGTCCACCCAAGGCCATTCCGGCCCCGATGGAGGCCAGCACGCCCAGTGGAGAGGTGATATAGAGCTTCTTCAGGGACATGCCCTCTGTAGCCTCAAACCGGGGGGCCGGATTTGAGCTGAGCAACAGAGGAACCAGCGCCAGCGACAGGGCAATGGAGGCGAAAATGAACAGGGAAATGTTGGTTGGCGGCGCGACGTTCAAGACCATTTGGCCCGCCACATAGCCCAGATAGTTGAGCAACATGTAGATGGACAGCAGCGTGCCGCGGGTTTCGTTGCTGGAACTGTCGTTTAGCCAGCTTTCAGCCACCACATAAAGAGCCGCCAGGCAAAAGCCGGTAACAAACCGCATGGCGCCCCAGGTGTAAGGGTCAACCACCAGGCCGTGGATCAGCGAGGCAACGGACGCCACGGAGGCCAGCGCAGCAAAGACCCGAACATGGCCAACTGTGCGCAACAGCCGCTCCACGTAAAGGGATCCGACCAGGAAGCCGACCGAATAGCCGGCCATCACCACACCAATGATAAAGACCGGAAAGCCTTCAATATCTGCACGCAGAGACAGCAGGGTGTTGAGCAGGCTGTTGCTGAAGATCAGCATAGACATGCCCAGCAGCAGGGCCCAGGCCGTGGAAACGGACAGGATCGTCGGGTTGTTGTTCTTCCAGGCGGTGAGGCGGTCGCTTAGGGCCATAAGGTCTAATCCTGAAAAATAGGGACATTCCGGAAGTCGGGAATAGCCGGTCCCTTGAGTTTCAAAAAACTGGATTGGATAGGGTCTTGTTATGGCGGGCTCGGGTGGGAGCCGCTTAATCGGTCAGCCTCCGGGACTGCTGGAGAAGAAATTAGATCTGTCCGGTTTATCCTGCAGCAGCAATCGCGACTCACCAAACTTTTTTCCTGTCGCTTCTGGGGTATTTGCCCTGCTATCAAGGGGTAAGCTAGGGGCGATGCCTTGGTCGCCCGCTCTAGCTAATGGTGCCGGGGTAGTGCGTAGTAAGTCAAAGAAGGGGGGGAGCCATGACGGACGAAAAGAGTGCAGGAACAGCCAAAGGTCTGACCTACATTAAGAACGATGTCACGGTGGTGACAGAATGGTCATTTCCCAAGAAGGGCGACAACACAGGCTGGCACACCCACGAACTGGATTACGTTGTGGTGCCGTTAACCGACGGCTTTCTGGAGATCAAAACGCCGGACGGGAAGACCACCAGAGCAGAACTGAAAACTGGCGTGCCCTACTACCGGGACAAGGGGGTAAAGCACGATGTGATCAACGGCAGTGATCATCCCATGGCCTTCATTGAGGTTGAGATCCTGCCTTAGAAGCGAATTACTTTTGGTGAACCCTTCAGGTGACAAGGCCTGAAGCCGTGGTTCTTATCGGTGAGCTGGCGGGGTATCTGCGGCCAGAGATCACTTGCAGATCACTTCTTACCAAATTGATTGTACTCATGAGATCTTTGTGAAAGAGGGGGGCGCTTAGAGTGTCTCGCCCTTTTACTGCCTGCTTTCCAGCACCCCGATCTGGCCGCTGTGAGTTATCCGCCCGCTTGTGCTGCTGCCTCCTGCAAAAGAGTGGCGGTTGATCCATCCAGTGAGGCATCAAACACACTGGCGGGGCCCAGGGCTGTGAGAGTTCCGACAATCTCGCCAAAGGCGTCAAACAACGGGGCAGACAGGGCGGATATGTTGTCCTGCAGGTCTCCTTCCACCTTTCCCAAACCAGCGCTGCGGGTTGCCTGAGCCAAATCCCTGATCTCGTTGCCAGTAAGGCTGCTGGAGGTGGTTTCCGTTTTCAGCAGCGCGGAGAGTTTGGTGTCGCTCTGATAAGCCAGAAAGACGCGCCCTGTTGCTGAGGTCAGCAAGGGAAGGCTGGAGCCAACCTGAACGTTGACGGTCACAGGACGCCGGGAATTCTCCCACCTGACGATGACGGGGCCGTGGTCGCCCCAGGCTGCGACAAAGCAGGTTTCTCCCAGAGTGTCGCGCAAACCGGGTAAGGCGCGGCACGCCTGCTCGATCACATCCTGTCGCCCCAGCGCGGCCGTTCCCAGACGCAGCGCAAAAGGTCCCAGATCGTAAGGTCCGCCTCTTTGATCCTGACTGACCATGCCCCAGTCCAGATAACTGGCCAGGTAGCGATGGGCTTTTGCTGCCGGCATCTCCGCCGCCGCAGCCAGATCTTTCAGCAGTAATGGCCCCGTTGAGTTTGCAAGGGCGGACAGCAATCTCATGCCCGTATCGACAGAGCCAATTCTCTGGCGGCTTTTGTCACGCTTTGCAGGACTGGTCTGGGGCATGGGTGATCAGATCTCAAAAAATCAGAAAGACTCAGAGCAGAATTTATGGAATGATACTATTTGTAATCATATTATACAATCCGTAATTAAAGTGACTCTCATGCCCCCAGCTTCTGACAGCCCTCACGGTTCTTCTGCGATCGCTTCCGTCGATGTCACGGGTGAGGGGCTGGACGTATCATCGTTTGATCTGACGGACCTGCCATCTGACTACATCGCCAATCCTTACCGCTACTTTGCGGCACTGCGACAGACGTCGCCGGTCCATCTCATGGCGGACGGCAGCTATCTGCTGACCCGTTACGCCGACATGGTGGCGGTGTATCGGGACCCGGATGTCTGGTCTTCAGATAAGAAGCAGGATTTCTGGCCGAAGTTCGGCGACAGTCCGCTGTATGAGCATCACACCACATCGGTGGTTTTTCGCGACCGGCCTGACCACACCCGCATCCGCGCTCTCTTCCAGTCGGCTTTTACCCGCAAGGCACTGGCTGCCCTGGAACCCCGCATTCATGAATTGGTGGACCATTATCTGGATAAACTGGCGGACAGAGGGGAAATGGATGTTGTCGCTGATTTTTCCTTCACGCTGCCGGTGGAGGTGGTGTCGATCATGCTGGGGGTGCCGGTGGAAGACCGCATCTTAATTCGGGACTGGGCGTTGCTCATTCTGGGCGGGCTGGAGCCCAAGTTAACACCCGAACAGTTTGCGGCAGGCAACAAGGCCGTCGAGGATTTTAAGGCTTATCTCAGAGATCTCATTGCCTATCGCAAAGCCAATCCAACCGATGGGCGCTCCGGCGAGATCCTGACTGCTCTGATCGAGGCGGAAGAAGGGGGCGAGCGCCTGACGGAGCTGGAACTGCTTCACCAGTGCATCTTTTTACTGAATGCCGGTCATGAAACCTCCACCAACATGATTTCTCACGGGGTGCACGAGCTTTTGCGCCGGCCTGACCAGATTGCCCGGTTGCGCGAAGAACCAAAGCTGATTGACCCCTGTGTGGAAGAAATCCTGCGCTATCAGGCCCCCATACAGATCAACAACAGGCGGGCGTTGTCAGCCACCACGCTGGGAGATGTCGCCCTACCCGAAGGGGCCCGGGTGCATCTGATGCTGGGGGCAGCCAACTGGGATCCGGCACAGTTTCCAGACCCGCAGATCTTTGACATTGCCCGCCAGCCCAACCGTCACCTTTCCTTTGGCCTCGGCATTCATATCTGTGCCGGAAATTCCCTGGCCCGCATTGAAGGGCGCATTGCTTTTGCCAAGCTGTTTGAGCGCTTTCCCTCCTTGACCCTCAGTGGTCCGGCAAAGCTGTCTAACCGTATTCGTTTCAGAGAAATCTCACACCTGCCGGTCAGCCTCTAACCCCTCCGGTTTTCATCGCCAGCAGCCAGATCGTGCATTGCGGATTGCTGCAGGCGGCCGGGGGTCTGTAGGCTGTTGCCTCGAAGACTCTGGTAAGGTGGGGAGGTGACATGAGCAGTGACGAACAACTGCAGCTGTTGAGAACACTGGTTCGGCATTCGCGTGAAGAGGCTGTCGCGCGCATTTACCGGGATTGGGAAAGTCGGGCGGAACGTCATCCCAATCCCTTTTGCCGCTACGGCCGTAAAGTCTTCAGCCAATCTGATGAAGATGGCTTGACCTTCGAAATTCTCCGCCGTCTTGGTCTGGACAAGGGCACCTTTGCCGAGCTGGGCGTTGGGGATGGCATGGAAAACAACAGTCTGGCGCTGCTGGCCCATGGCTGGAAAGGGTTTTGGATTGGCGGCGAAAATCTCGTCATCGAGCATCAGAATTCCAGCCGTCTGACCTTCCTGAAAGCCTTCATTGATCTGGATAACCTGGAGAGCCTCTTTGCGCGCGGACTGGAGGCACTGTCAGTGACAGCACCGGACGTGGTGTCACTGGATCTGGATGGCAACGACTATCACTTTACCCAGCGATTGCTGGAGACCTTTGCCCATCCCGCTGTTTTCATTGTGGAGTACAGCGCCCGTTTCGCTCCACCCCTTGAATACATCATGGACTATGATCCGCAGCATCGCTGGAACGGCGACTGGCACTGCGGCGCTTCACTGGTGTCCTATGCGAACCTCTTCAAAGAACACGGCTACTTCCTGGTCTGCTGTAACGCGGCCATGGGGGTAAATGCCTTCTTTGTGAAAGAAGAGCATCGCTCTTTCTTTCCGGAGGTTCCTGAAGATCTGCGGGAGATTTTTGTGCCGCCCAACTTCACTTTTCCAGGCAACAGCTATGGTCATCCGCTGACCAAAAGAACCATCAATCAGGTTATCCGCTGATCACTGATTTCCTGGCGGAAGGCACAGAGGGCAGAAGGGGACCTGGACAGCCGGAAGATCGATTTGGCTTGCCCCGGTGATCAGTCTTCACCTTCCGTTTCAATCTTGATGGTTTCCCCGCAATGCTTGCAGTGGACGGCATCCCGGTCATGCCGGGTCAGTCCGCAGCTTGAGCAGGTGTGGATTTGTTTGGCCGGGCGGAAGATGGACTGGGCCAGCCGCAGAAACAGGGCCACGCCGACAATCATCATGGCGATGGCCAGGAACTTGCCCATTTCCCCCACCAGCGTGATGTCGCCAAAGCCAGTGGTCGTCAGGGTCGCAACGGTGAAATATAGCGCGTCCAGATAGCTGTCGATGGCCGGGTTCTGGCCGAACTGGGTCAGAAAGACCATTGCAGTGGTGATGAATATGAAGACCGCCAGATTGATGCTGGCCACCACCACTTCCTCGTTTTCCTTGAAAAAGGACGTCTCTTTCCGGAGGTCCCGCAGCACGTGATAGGAATGAACCAGCCGCAGGGCTCTGAGGACCCGCAGGAAAGCCAGATGCTGGGCAAAGAAGGGGGCCAGCAGCAGGGACAGAATGACAACGATGTCGACCAGGCTGGAAAAGGACAGGATCAGGCGCCAGCGCATGGGGGCAATCCAGACGCGGGCCAGAAAATCCAGTAGGATCAATCCGCCGATGACCAGATCCACTGTCAGAATGGCCGGGTTCATTCCCAGCGGGGCGGTCACCACCAGAAAGGCAATGGTGACGAAGTCAAAGACGATCAGGCCGTAGCGAAACAGAGTTGCCCGGCGACTGCGTCCCACATAGAGGTGACGGATGGCATTGTGAAAGGCGCTGTCCGCCATGCTGTATCTCTATGCTCCCAGGGATCAGACCGATCGAAACTTCAGGGCCCTTGATACCCGAGTTGGGGACCAAGACCAAGCAGAGGACTGTTACGCGGTCAGGTTCGACCGGTCTTCAGGTTGCTGTTCCAGCCAGTTGCTCAACAGCCTGGTCACTGCCGCAGGCTGTTCCATGGGGACCATGTGTCCGCTCTTGTTGATGACCTGAAAATCCGCGTCGGGAATCTGCGCGGCCAGCCTGGCCATTTTGTCGGGCGGTGTCACCTGATCACTGTCCCCGCAGGCGACAAGTGTGGGCACCTTGATTTTAGGCAGGACGTCTTTGCCCCCATCCCGGATCATGGCGTTCTGTCGCATGAACACCTCCTTGCCCAGGCGCTGGTTCATGGCCTGCAGACGCGTCACCAGCTCTTTGTCCTCCTGATGATCCGGGTGCAGAAAACGGGGCAGGCTGTGTCGACCAAGACCGGTGAAGATGGCTGATTTTGCCGCCGCCAGAGAGGTTTTCTTACGCAGTTTGGCCCATTCCGGAGTGTCCGGTTCGTCTGAGGTGCTGAGCAAAGCCAGACGGCTGACCCGGTGCGGGGCCTGACGGAGAATTTCCTGAGCCACATAGCCGCCGAAGGAAAAGCCAGCCAGGCAGAAATTTGGCTCTGCCTGCGCCAGCACCTGGGCGGCCAGTTCCCTGATGCTGCTGCCTTTGCTGAAATCCGCCACGCTGCAACGGGCCTGGCTGGCCAGCCCCTGTATCTGGTCGCGCCAGAGGTCTGCATCGCAAAGAAAACCGGGCAACAGCAGAAGCTGTGGCAGGTCTGGTGTGTCCTGGCTGGCCGTCATTGAACAGGGTCCATGGGAGAGTATCTGGTGCCTTTCTTCTCAGGTTCAGGAGGGCGTGAGGTCAAGCAGAACCTGATTCGGGCTGGCCTGCACCTAAAAAATGTCAAAGGCATCGATCGATACAAGGAGCCGCCAAGCTTTTGGTTGCAAAAGATGTTCTGAAAAACAAAGGCAAATCGAATAGGCATTTGTTTGCCGGAATCAAATGGTGCTTTGGTTGACAGGCGATAGACCGCGCCTATTATCCCTGCTGAAACCAAGAAAAACGTTTATCAAACAAATAGTTGGTAAGGGAAGACCATGGATTTCAGTCTCTCGGAAGAGCAGATCGCGTTTCAGGATATGGCCCGGTCTTTTGCAGCCAGTGACATGGCGCCTCATGCCGCAGAATGGGATGAAAAGGCCCTCTTTCCCGTTGAGGCTCTGCGCAAAGCAGCTGCGCTGGGTTTTGCTGGCATCTATGTGCGCGACGATGTGGGCGGTTCGGCCCTGGGACGGCTGGATGCTGCAGTGATTTTCGAGGAACTGGCGGCAGCCTGTCCTTCTACGGCGGCCTACATCTCCATCCACAACATGGCCTGCTGGATGATTGATTCCTTTGGCAATGATGAGCAGCGCCAGCGGTTTCTGCCCAAGCTGACCTCTATGGAGCATTTCGCCTCTTACTGTCTGACCGAACCGGGCCATGGCTCGGACGCTGCAAACCTGAAAACCCGGGCGGTGCGTGACGGCGACCATTATGTGGTCAACGGCTCAAAAGCCTTCATTTCAGGTGGGGGCGCCTCAGACATCTATGTGGTTATGGTGCGCACGGGAGACGAGGGTCCCGGGGGCATATCCACGCTGGTTATCCCTAAGGACAGTGAAGGTCTTTCCTTCGGGAAGAAGGAAGTCAAACTGGGCTGGAACAGCCAGCCGACCGCAGCCGTGATTTTTGAGAACGTGCGAGTGCCGGTTGCCAACCGCCTGTCTGAGGAAGGTGAGGGGTTCAAGATCGCCATGAAGGGCCTGGACGGAGGGCGCCTGAACATCGGTGCCTGTTCCATCGGCGGGGCTCGTGCGGCCATGGAGGCCGCCAGAAGCTACATGAAAGAGCGCAAGCAGTTTGGCCGGACCCTGGCCAGTTTTCAGGCTCTGCAGTTCAAGCTGGCGGACATGGCAACAGAACTGGAAGCTGCCCGCTTGCTCCTGCACCGCGCTGCCGGATACATGGATGAACAACATCCCGACACGACGCTGCACTGTGCCATGGCTAAGCGCTTTGCGACTGATGTGGGTTTTTCGGTGGTGAATGACGCCCTGCAGCTCCATGGTGGCTATGGCTATATTCGGGAGTATCCCATTGAGCGTATTCTGCGGGATCTTCGGGTGCATCAGATCCTGGAAGGAACCAACGAAATCATGCGGGTCATCGTCTCCCGCAAACTTCTGGCGGACTGATATCAGCCCGTCATCACAAGATTTGGTCGGGCAGAGGACTGGTGCACAGGCCTCCGGCCCGCTAGAGCATGATCGGTTTAGTTAGAAGCGCTTCGGCTTTGTGCCTACGCCGTAGGCCTCTTCTGTCACACGGCACGGAGGCAGACGTAGGCTTCCAGTGGTATCACGACCTGATGCCGCACAAACCGATTTGGCTCTGAAAACAAAATAACTGACCTGTCGGCGGGTGATCTGCCGGACGGGTATCTGACAACTGGAAAGACAACATCAATGACCGCTGAACCGGAAATCCTCTTTGAGAAAAAAGGCCAGATCGGCCTGGTGACCCTCAACCGTCCGAAGGCCCTGAATGCCCTGACCCTGAATATGATCCGGGAGTTTCAGCCGGTGTTGGATGCCTGGGCTGAAGATGACAGCGTTCGGGCTGTGGTGGTGCGTGGCGCCGGTGAAAAAGCCTTCTGCGCTGGGGGAGATGTCCGGGCCGTCTATGACGCCGGAAAGAGCGGCGGGGATCTGCCCAAGGATTTCTTCCGGGAAGAGTACATCCTCAACCACTGCATCTTTAACTATGCCAAACCCTATGTGGCGCTGATCGACGGCATCACCATGGGCGGCGGTGTTGGCATTTCCATCCTGGGCTCTCACCGGGTGGTGGGGCGCACGCTGCTGGCCATGCCGGAAACGGCCATCGGGCTTTTCCCTGATGTGGGCGGCTCTTACTTCCTGCCCCGCCTGCCGGGCTCCCTGGGGACCTACCTGGCTCTGACCGGCGCGCGAATCAAAGCCGCTGACAGCCTCTACAGTCAGATGGCGACACACTACGTGCCCACTGAAAAGACCGATGATCTGGTGGCGGCACTGGCTGCTGCTGAGTTCGGCGATGATGCAAAAGCCACAGTGGACGCTGTCATTGCGGGTCTGGCCGGGGATGCGGGTGAGCCGCCTTTGGCTGACGTGCGCGACCAGATTGACCGCTGCTTCTCCAAAGACTCTGTTGAAGAGATCATTGAGGCGCTGAAGGCAGAAGGCAGCGACTGGGCCACGGCCCAGGTCGAAGCTCTGGGCAAGCTGTCTCCCACCTCCATGAAGATTTCTCTGGAGCAGTTGAAGCGGGGCGAAAGCCAGGACTTCGAAACCTGCATGATCATGGAGTATCGCATGAGCCAGGCCTGCATGGCCGGCCATGACTTCTATGAAGGCATTCGCTCTGTACTGGTCGACAAAGACCATAACCCCACCTGGAGCCCTGCCACCCTGGCAGAGGTGACGGAGGAGATGGTTGAGCAGCATTTCGCCCCTCTGGGCGACCGGGATCTGTCTTTTTCCTGATTGGGGGAGACAGACCTTCACAAGGGTACTTGAGATTTCGAAAGGCGGCTGGCCGTGAGCTGCTGCCTTTCGGGAGCTGCGCTCTTTTTAACAAGAGCGGGCACTGACAAAAGGAGACAAGAGATGGCAGCGGTTGGGTTTATTGGTCTGGGCAACATGGGCGGACCGATGGCCGCCAATCTGGTCAAGGCCGGGCACAGCGTGAAAGGCTTTGATCTTTCTGCGCAGGCCATTGAGCTGGCAAAGGAAGCGGGCATTGAGATTGTGGACAGCGCATCGGCGGCAGCTGTCGAGGTGGACGTGGTCTTTTCCATGCTGCCTGCCGGGCCACACGTCCGTTCCGTCTTCATGGGTGAAGGCGGGGTGATTGATACGGCCCGTGCCGGCACCATCATGATCGATTCCTCCACCATTGATGTGGAAAGCGCCCGGGCGGTGATCTCTGCTGCTGAAGCAGCCGGTCATATGATGGTTGACGCGCCGGTGTCCGGTGGTGTGGCGGGGGCTGCTGCCGGAACTCTGACCATGATGGTCGGGGGCAGTGATGCGGCCTTTGCTGCGGCGGAACCCTTCCTCTCCATCGTGGGGGGCAAGGTTGTGCATGCCGGTGGGGCCGGAAACGGCCAGGTGGCCAAGGTCTGCAACAACATGATCCTGGGCATCTCCATGGTCGGCATTTCCGAAGCCTTTGCGCTGGGTGAAAAGCTGGGCCTGGACGCGCAGAAACTCTTCGATATCTCCTCAACAGCGTCCGGTTCCTGCTGGGCCATGATGAATCACAACCCGGTGCCGGGCATTGTGGAAACGGCTGCGGCTAACAACGATTATCAGCCGGGCTTCGCCGCCAGCATGATGCTGAAAGACCTGAAGCTCTCTCAGGAAGCTGCCAACGTGGCAGGTGCGGCCACGCCGCTGGGTGCGCAGGCGGCCGCTCTCTATTCGATCTTCAATGGTCAGGGCCAGGGCGATCTGGACTACTCTGCCATTTACAAGATGATCAAAGGGGACAAGTGACAGCCTTTTGGCAGTGCGCCCCTCATTGGACACTTAAGCTGAACATTATCAAAGGGGACCTTCCTGACGGTGGGTCCCCTTATTGGTGTCAGCGCCCCAATGGGGGGAATGCGGTCGGGACATTGGTAGAAAAATGAACAGAGCAAACGTCATTAATTCATCATTAAGGCTCTTTCTTTACTGTCTTTCAGAAGCGCGCCCGTCTTTGTGGCAACAAAACCAGCAACGCGAGTAAGAGGATCAGGTCCCGTGCAGAAGTCTTATTTGGACGCCATTCAACTGATAGAGCGCCTGCACCGCCAGTGCTTGGAACTGGTGAAAGCAGAGCTTGATCGTCTCACCATTCGCGATGTGAACAACATCCAGGCCCTGATTCTCTTTAACATCGGGTCTGAAGAACTGACGGTGGGTGAATTGACCCAGCGCGGCTACTATCTGGGCTCCAACGTGTCCTACAACGTGAAGAAGCTGGTCGAAAACGGCTATCTCATTCAGGAACGTTCCGAGCACGATCGCCGGTCTTTCCATGTCCGGGCCTCTGAGAAGGGACTGGAGGTCAGCACGGCCATTTCCACTCTCTTTGACCGCCACGCGACCCATATGCCAGACGCAGGGATTGTGGCTGAAGAACTGGACGGCGCCAGCGAAGTCCTGTCGAAACTGCTGCGCTTCCTGTCTGTTCCAGGCAATCGCATGGGCAACATTTCGTCAGCAGCCTGACTTTGCCTTTTGGCATGAAAAACCGCTGAGCACTTGTTGCTGGTGCGGTTAAAGAAGATGAAGGTCGCCCTGGCGGCCTTTTTTCTTGCCTGCTTCAGAGTCAAATCGGTTTAAGTGGAAACACTTTGTGATACCCCTTAAAGGGTAAAACGCTCTCTGGTTTGTGAAAGCGTGAAGATCAGACCGTCGCTTCCTTCTCCTGTCCTCCTCTCTGGTATCCATCTGTAAAGTTCGCTCATGAGCAAACCTGCCCCCTCGACAACCTACGACCTGCAGGACCGGCCCTTGGTGGGCATTTTGCTGCTGATTACCGCCATGTGCGTGGTGCCGCTGATGGATGGCGTGGCCAAACATCTGTCCCAAAGCTACCCGGTGATGGAAGTGGTGTGGGCCCGTTACTTCTTTCACTTCCTCTTTATGTTGCCGGTTGTCTTCTGGCGCTATGGACGCCGGGCTCTCTATCTGGATAACCCCTGGAGCCAGGTGTTGAGAGGGGCCTTTCTGCTGGCTTCAACCATTCTGTTTTTTGCGGCCATCGCGTCCATGCCGCTGGCCGATGCTCTGGCCCTGGTGTTCATCTCTCCGCTTGTGGTGACAGCCCTGTCTCCTTTCTTGCTGAAAGAGCAGGTGGGCGTGCGCCGCTGGGCGGCGGTGGGGGTCGGCTTTGTCGGGGCTTTGATTATCACCCGTCCCGGTTTGGGGGTGATGAGTTTTGCCTCACTCATGGCCATGGGGGCTGGTGTTTGCTACGCGTTTTACATGCTGGCCACCCGCCGACTGGCAGGATCTGCGCCGCCAATGGTCACTTTGACCTATACGGCGGCTCTGGGGGCGGTGGCTTTAACGCTGGCATTGCCGTTCTTCTGGCAAACACCAGCTCTCGCAGATCTGCCATTTTTCGTGGCTCTGGGACTGATCGCTGCGGTGGGGCACTATCTGGTGATCAAGGCCTGTGACTATGCGGCTGCTTCGGTTTTGGCACCCTACACCTATAGTGAAATCGTGATGACCACCTTGATCGGCTATGTGGTTTTCGGCGATTTTCCCGACAGCATGACCTGGCTGGGTGTCGCCGTGATTATCGCCAGCGGCGTGTACATTTCTTGGCGTGAACGGGTGCGATCCGGCAAGTAAGCAGCAGCCAAGAGCCAAGAGGCAAGAGGGTGAACCTTGTGGGGGCAGGCGGTAGACCTCTTGCCATCTCGTCCTGTCAGTTGATCCTCAGTAGAGCTTTTTGACGTAGTTTTCGTCCAACTCGTAGTCGATGGTCGTTTGCTCGCGCTCGGAGATCTGATCTTTCAGCATGGTGCCCAAAGTCGGCAGCGCGCTTTTTCGGTCCACCTGGGCGTCCGGGTCCCAGAGTTTGGAGCGCACAAAGGCCTTGGCACAGTGCAGATAGGCCTGTCGTACGGTGATCAGCAGGGCAGACACCGGCACTTTGCCCTGCACCGCCATGTCTTCCAGCCGGGGATCATCGACAATAATCTCCGCGTCCCCGTTGATTCTCAGGGTTTCGTTGACGCCGGGGATCATAAAGACCAGCCCGACCTTGCCTGTTTCCAGCACGTTGCGCAGAGAATCCAGCCGCCGATTGCCCGGGCGGTCGGGAAGCAGAATGGTCTTGTCATCCAGGATCTTTACAAACCCGGCAGGATCACCGCGGGGGGTAACATCCTGATCTCCCTCAGCACTGGCCGTGCCCAGCACCACAAAGGGAGAAAGGGAAATGAAATGGCGGCAGTGTTTGTCCAGCCAGCTGAGTTCCTTGTGACTGGCGCCATAGCTTGTCTGGCCATAGAGCGCTTCAAGTTCTTCTACAGATGTAATTGTCGGCATGCTTCCCCCTTATGAGTTGTTCCCGGTCTTTTTACAGGACCTGAACAGGCAGTTTTGGTTTTTATGCAGCGCCTACCACGATAAGGGTAGAGCCAATTCAGGCCGGGGGGGGGGCTTTTGCGCGCGCGTTTGTGACCCAGGCTATCCATAGCTTTGATGAAACTGCCAGGCCTATATCCGCTGTCTGCTCTTGTTCTTTTGGTCTTTTCAACCATTTAGGTAGTATGGAGAAAAAGGGGGCTTTCGAGTGCTCCCACTTCACAGATAGCTCACCTGCGCCTGCACGGCTTTCAGGCATTCCTTTGTTTCCGCTCGTTGTGAGAAGTGTTCCCTCTTTATGGTCAGACACACCGCCCTACCCAACAAGAACGCATCAGGCTTCACCCTGCAGGCGGACAATCTGCCTGCGGTGACCGACAGCATGTCTGCAAAAGATGCTGTGACAGCGGTCAATGACTGGCTGATGGATCAGGTGCTGGGAGAGGCCACCGGCCCGGAGATGATTGAAGGAGCCATGGTGGCGCTGAAACAGGCAGGTTTCCCCATTTCGCGGGGGTTCTTTGCCTTTAAGGTGCTGCATCCGCTGTTTGATTCCATTTCCCTGATCTGGCGGGACGGGCAGGGCGTCTCTGTCGAATCCCATGTTGCCAGCGAAACCGGTCTGGACGATGGCTATTTGAACAGCCCGCAGGTCTATCTGATCAATCAGGCGCAGAAGAACGGCATGGAACAGGCGCAGACTCTAAGGCTGCGCCGGCGCATGGTTGGCGAAGAGGCCCTGCTGGATTTTGACATGGTCAAGGACCTGGCAGCTGAAGGGATGACCGATTACCTGGCCTTTGTGGTGGTGTATGACGTGGCGCGGGAAAAGGGTTTGATCGGGTCCTGGACCACAGATCATCCGGATGGCTTTGCAGATGAGCAGCTGGCGCAGCTGCGCCGGTTTGAAAGCCGTCTGGCCGTGGCCCTGAAAGCCCGGTCTGGGGAGGCCATTGCCCAGAACCTTGTCGATACCTATCTGGGACCGGAAGCTGGCCAGAAAGTTCTGCAGGGCGGCATCAAAAGAGGCGACTCGCAAACAATCGAGGCTGTCATCTGGTACTCGGACCTGCGGGAGTCGACGGCGCTTTCTGAATGCCTGTCTCCCAAAGAGTTCCTGGAGCTGCTGGACAGCTACTTTGAATGTACAGCCGGGGCTGCCCTGGAAGAGGGCGGCGAGGTTCTGACCATGATCGGGGACGCGGTTCTGGCCATTTTCCCCTATCACCGCTTCGGCAGTGCCAAAGCGGCAGCTGAGGCTGCGCTCAAGGCGGCTGGTACCGCCTGGACACGGGCGCTGGAAACAAGCGAACAACGGCGCAGGGACGGTAAGCTGGCTTTTCGCTTTGGACTGGGGCTGCATGTGGGCGACCTGCTGTACGGCAACATCGGCGTTCCGGAACGCCTGCAGTTCACCGCGGTTGGCCCCAACGTCAATGAAACCGCCCGTCTGGAAGGCCTGACGCGGCCTTTGGAGCGCTGCATTCTGGCTTCAGGCGATTTTGCCGCGCTTTTGCCGGAGCAGGAGTGGGAAGACAAAGGGTCCCATGAACTCAGGGGACTGCTGGCACCTGTGCCTGTTTTCGCACCGGTCCTGGCTCAAAGTGCTGCCCTGGGGCGCGACTCATTGGCTCCCAGCTGAAACACCCCCATCCAGTTGGAAAGAAGCAGGCTCACGCTTCAGGTAACACCGCCAGATGAGTTCGTATCAACGGATTGAGTTCTGATGAGAAGGGGAAGGTGGGTGGATTCAGTATGCAGTCAGTTAATGGCAGTGGGTCAGGGCTGTCTGCGCAGAGTTAACCTCTTGTTTGCCAAGTCGTTCTACTCTCAAAAGAGCAGAATCGGGCAACAGCCTTCTTCTTTCCGGAAAACGCTGCAGAGCAGTTACAGGCCATGACGCCAAACGACGTAATCATCGAATTTCACCAGCAGGGACGCTACGTGAAGGTCTCCGCGCTGGACAGCCGGACTCTGATGGAAGTGTCGATCGTCGGAGACCCGGCCAAAGGCGAACACTATCTGCGTCAGATGGTGTTGCAGAAATTAAAATTCGTTTTGCGCAGAAAGAAAGAAACAGCCCAACCAGCGTCCGGTCGTGGCGGTATTGTCGTTTGACATGTAACGGTCACAATCGGCGGAATCCTCGTTGAATCCCAAGAGTCAAATCGGTTTGAGTGGCCTCACTTCGCGATGACGCTTTAAGTGTGAATTTTCTTCTTTTCAATGGGTTAGAGGATGGTTCACAGCTTGCTTTCAAGCGCAGAGCGCTTCTAGCCAGGCCGATCATGCTCTGATTTTTGAGCCCTGTTCTTTTTCATTTGGAACCGGGAGAATTTTCCTGTCATGGGAAGAGCTCCTGCAGATTTCAAGCTTCGGATCGTGAGAGACTCCGGTTCCGGGGGCTTGACGGGTGCAAATCTGTGGCCTACCTCTTCGCCGATAAAAAAGTGAGGCGGGGAAGGCTGTGGCAAAGGTAAGCCCTCTCAAAAACAAAGCGCAAAAGCTGAGGAGACCGGGGGACAGGTTCCCCTTAACCCTGCCTGCACTCAAAAAAAGAAACACCTCCTAAAACTGATTTGGCAAACCGGGTATCGGGAGAAACTCTCCTGAAACTTTCGGGTAGGGACGGCAAATGGAATATTTTATCCAACAGCTCATCAACGGCATGACGTTGGGCGCTGTTTATGGCCTGATCGCCATTGGCTACACGATGGTCTACGGGATCATCGGCATGATCAACTTCGCCCACGGCGATATCTACATGATCGGTGCCTTTGTAGCGGTGATTGGCTTTCTGGTAGTGGGAACCATGGGCATCACCATGATCCCCGTTGCGATTTTTATCGTGTTGATCCTGGCAATGGTCATCACGGCGGTTTACGGCTGGACCCTGGAGAGGGTCGCCTATAAGCCCTTACGGGGATCTTCCCGTCTGGCGCCGCTGATCTCTGCCATTGGTATGTCAATCTTTCTGCAGAACTACGTTCAGCTGCTGCAGGGCGCCCGGGTGAAACCGCTGCAGCCCATTGTCAGCGGCGGCTTTAAGCTGATGGAACGCGATGACGGGTTTGTCGTGAACCTCAGTTACATGCAGATGTTGATCATCGGCTTGACCATCGTCCTGATGTACGCCTTTTCCCAGTTGATCAACCGTACGGAAATGGGCCGCATGCAGCGCGCCTGTGAGCAGGACAAAACCATGGCCGCCCTGCTGGGGGTGAACGTGGACCGCACCATTTCCATCACCTTTATTCTGGGGGCGTCTCTGGCCGCTGTCGCCGGTGTCATGGTGACGCTCTACTACGGGGTCGTGGACTTCTACATTGGCTTCCTGGCTGGTGTGAAAGCCTTCACCGCAGCGGTTCTGGGGGGCATCGGCTCCATTCCTGGTGCCATGCTGGGGGGCTTGTTGATTGGCCTGATCGAAGCCTTCTGGTCCGGATACTTCTCTGTGGAGTACAAGGACGTCGCAGCCTTCGGCATCTTGGTTTTGGTTCTGATTTTCCGGCCTTCCGGATTGTTGGGCAAACCTGAAATCGAGAAGGTGTAAGGTCATGACAGCTCCAACAAACACAGCTTCCCAAAAGGGAGGCCGTCCTGCTCTGGACTGGCCTGAAATCCTGAAAGACGCCGGTGCGACAGCACTGGTCGCCTTTGGTCTGACCATTGCGCTGGTTGGCTTGAAAACAGTCGACAAAAGCGCCCAGCTGACCATTGAAACTCAGTTTCCGGATGTGGCCTGGTCCATCGTTCTGATCGTGCTGGGGCGCATGGCCCTGACCATCAGCAAACAGGGCTTCCCCCTGCCGGTGCTGATCGCCTCCGCGCTGGCGGCTGTTGCATCCTGGTTCATTCCCTTCCCCAGTCAGATCCTGTTCCTGATTGCTTTCGGGGCATCTTCCATCATTGCCCTGAATGCGCTGCAGCGCATCGTGCGGCACGGCAAGGATATGGATGCGGCGGAACGGGAAAAATCCCTGGATGGCATTGCTGTCCGCTTTCAGAAGCTTGCCCGCTATCTGGGCCCGGCTTTGCTGGCCTTCGCGCTGATCCTGCCGATGCTGCCCTTTGCGGACCGTCACGTGGTCGACATCTCGGTTCTGATCCTGACCTACATCATGCTGGGCTGGGGTCTGAACATCATCGTCGGGCTGGCCGGGTTGCTGGATCTGGGTTACGTGGCGTTCTATGCCATTGGCTCTTACTCCTACGCACTGCTGGCTTTTTACTTCGACCTGTCGTTCTGGGCCTGTCTGCCCCTGGCGGGTCTGCTGGCCGCCCTGGGTGGTCTGATGCTCGGGTTCCCGGTGCTGCGGTTGCGGGGAGACTACTTCGCCATCGTGACGTTGGGTTTCGGGGAAATCATCCGCATTGTGCTGCTGAACTGGTACACCTTTACCGGTGGGCCGGACGGCATCTCCTCCATTCCACGACCCAGCTTCTTCGGTCTGGCGACCATGTCCCGGAAAGCCAAAGACGGCCTGCCGCCTTTCCATGAGTGGTGGAACGAATCCTTTGGCTGGATTGCTGAAATCAGCTATTCGCCCATGAACCGGGTGATCTTCTTCTTCTACCTGATCCTGGCTCTGGCGCTGGTGGTGAATTTCGTGTCCATCCGTCTGCGCAAAACCAACATGGGCCGGGCCTGGGAAGCGCTGCGTGAAGACGACATCGCCTGTCAGTCTTTGGGCATCAACCGGACCAACATCAAGCTGACGGCCTTTGTGATCTCTGCCACCTTCGGCGGCCTGGCCGGGGCCTTCTTTGCCACACGGCAGGGCTTCATCTCTCCGGAGAGTTTCACCTTCCTGGAATCGGCCATCATCCTGGCCATCGTGGTGCTGGGGGGAACGGGAAGCCAGTTGGGCGTGGTCATTGCCTCCATTGTCCTGATCGGTGCGCCGGAGCTGTTCCGTGAACTGGAACAGTATCGAATGCTGGCCTTTGGTGCCGGTATGACCCTGATCATGCTTTGGCGTCCAAGGGGACTGCTGTCCCACCGTGATCCTTCCATTCTGCTGCATGGAAACAACCCCGGATCGGCAGAGCAGAAGGAGGCCGCCCGATGAGTCAGCAAAAAGACCTTTTGACCGTTGAGCACCTGACCATGCGTTTCGGCGGTCTGGTGGCGGTTGATGACGTGTCCCTGATTGCCAAGGACAAGGAAATCACGGCGATCATCGGCCCCAACGGTGCAGGCAAAACCACGGTCTTCAACTGTCTGACCGGGTTCTACAAACCCACCGTCGGACGGCTGACTTTGGATCGTGACGGCGAGCAGTACTATCTGGAACAGATGGACGGCCATAAGATCGCTGAAAAGGCGGGAATGGCGCGGACCTTCCAGAACATCCGCCTGTTCCGGGCCATGTCCGTGCTGGAAAACCTTTTGGTTGCCCAGCACCATGCCCTGCAGCGTTCGTCCAGCTTTGTCTTTGGATCGATTTTCGGCTTTCCGTCTTATCGCAAAGCAGAAGCGGAAGCCGTTGAACTGGCCCGCTACTGGCTGGACCAGGTGGGTCTGACAGACCGGGCGGACTGGAACGCCGGCAACCTGCCTTACGGTGACCAGCGTCGTCTGGAGATTGCCCGGGCCATGTGCACCAAACCGGTGGCCCTGTGCCTGGACGAACCAGCTGCTGGCCTGAACCCCAAAGAATCCCATGATCTGAATGTGCTGCTGCAGAACATTCGGGATCATCATGGCATCGGGGTCCTGCTGATCGAACATGATATGTCGGTGGTCATGCAGATCTCCGATCATGTGATCGTGCTGGATTACGGCCGTAAGATTGCTGATGGCACCCCCGAAGAGGTGCGCAACGATCCGGCTGTGATCAAGGCCTACCTTGGTGAAGACGAGGATGACGAATTGCCTGAAGAAGTTGCCAAGGATCTGGCAAAGCAGGCTGGCTCTGGTGCAGCAGGGGAGACAGCCTGATGTTGAACATTCGTGGAGTTCATACCTTCTACGGGGCCATTGAAGCGCTCAAAGGCGTGGATGTGGAAGTCCGGGAAGGGGAGATTGTCACCCTGATCGGGGCCAATGGCGCCGGTAAGTCGACCCTGCTGATGACGGTCTGCGGCAACCCGCAGGCCAAATCGGGCACCATTGAATTGCGGGGCGAAGACATCACCCGCATGCCGACGCACGAAATCGTCCAACGGGGGCTGGCTCAGTCTCCCGAAGGTCGGCGGATCTTCCCGCGCATGACCGTGCGGGAAAACCTGCAGATGGGCTGCATTGTCGGCAACCAGGAGAACTTCGATCGGAATCTGGAAAAGGCTTACCACCTCTTTCCCCGTTTGAAAGAGCGACAGAACCAGCGCGGCGGTACGCTCTCCGGCGGTGAACAGCAGATGCTGGCCATTGCCCGGGCGTTGATGAGCGAGCCCAAAGTTCTGTTGCTGGATGAGCCGTCTTTGGGCCTGGCACCGCTGGTGGTGAAGCAGATCTTCGAGGTCATCAAGCAGATCAACGAGGAAGAGGGCGTCACTGTCTTCCTGGTGGAACAGAATGCCTTCCATGCCTTGCGTCTGGCTCACCGTGGCTACGTCATGGTCAATGGTCAGATCACGCTGCAGGGAACCGGGGCTGAACTCTTGGCCAACGAGGAGGTGCGTGCCGCCTACCTCGAAGGCGGACACTGAGCAGGAAAGGAAAAAGACATGGAATTCATGGGAACCACCTTGCCTGTGTTCATTGGTCTCACCCTGATCTTCTTCGGCGGTTGTGCCGTGATGACAGGGCAGGGGCTGGCCAATACCTGGCGGCCCATGTGGTTTGTGGTGCCTTATGGCCTGCTTCTGGGCTTCGGGGACCGCTTTCTGACCTACGCACTTTTTGAAGGTGAGCTTTTAAATCTTACTGGCTATGTCATTGGTTCGGCTGTCTTAATCTCTATCGCGGCTGTTTCATACCGACTGACACAGGTCAATAAGATGATCGTTCAGTACCCCTGGCTCTATGAGCGTCAGGGTCTGTTGTCCTGGCGTGAAAAAGAAAGCGCCTAGGTTTACTTCGTCCCCGTTTCGGCGGGGACGGAAACTCTTGCGGGTGAAGCTTAAAGTGGTAGTCTGAGACCTGTTTTTCATAGCAGGTTTCAGAAAAGACCCATCAAAGGGCAGACCGCCTGCATGACCTCCGCTAACTCAACAGGGAGAAGCTAAATGCGGAAAACTTCTATTGCACTGGCTGCAGCTGCAGCCGTGATCGCTGGTGGCATGGGCCTGGCCCAGGCTGGCGAAATCAAAGTGGCCACCGTTGGCCCCATCACCGGTCAGTACGCTGCCTTTGGTGAGCAGATGAAGCGTGGCCTGGAAATGGCTGTGGCTGACATCAACGCTGCCGGTGGTGTTAACGGTGACATGCTGGTTGGCATCATCGGGGATGACGCCTGTGATCCGAAACAGGCTGTGGCTGTAGCTAACAAGCTGGTGGGTGACGAAGTTGCTTTCGTGGCCGGTCACTTCTGCTCCAGCTCTTCCATCCCTGCTTCTGCTGTTTACGCAGAAGAAGGTATCCTGATGATCTCTCCGGCTTCCACCAACCCGTCTCTGACGGACGAAGCTCAGGCCAAAGGCTGGAACAACGTGCACCGCGTCTGCGGCCGTGACGATGCCCAGGGCCTGGTTGCCGGTAACTTCCTGGCAGACAGCTACAAAGGCCCCAAAGTTGCGATCCTGCACGACAAGACCGCATACGGTAAGGGTCTGGCCGACGAAACCCGCAAGCAGTTCAACGCCCGTGGCGAAACCGAAGCTCTCTACGAAGCTTACACCGCTGGTGAAAAAGACTACTCTGCTCTGGTTTCCAAGATGAAAGCTGCTGGTATCGAAGCTTTCTACGTCGGTGGTTACCACACCGAAGCTGGTCTGATGATCCGTCAGGCTCAGGAACAGGGGTACAACCCGCAGCTGGTTTCCGGTGACGCTCTGGTGACCGATGAGTTCTGGAAGATCACTGGTGAAGCCGGTGCCGGTACCATCATGACCTTCGCTCCCGATCCTCGTAAACTGGACAGCGCCAAAGACCTGGTCGCCAAGTTCCGTGCAGATGGTTATGAGCCCGAAGGCTACACCCTCTACACCTACGCTGCCATGCAGGTCTTCGCACAGGCTGCCGCTGCTGCTGGTTCCACCGATGTGGACGCTGTGTCTGCTGCCATCCGCGGCAACAGCTTCGACACCGTGCTGGGCAACCTGACCTTCGACGACAAGGGCGACGTTAAGAACCCTGAGTACGTCTGGTACGAATGGCAGAACGGTCAGTACAACGAGAAGATGTAAGTCTTCGTACTGCAGATCTGAAAAAAAGGCGGTCCGGACGAAAGTCCGGGCCGTTTTTTTATGTCTGATGGGAGAGCTGTTTCACGCTTTATCACCTAACGATGTACCTAAAGAGACTGGAATCTAGCGGTTTCACGTCAAGCGATCTGGCTCCAGGTTTTCAGCCTGTCGCGCAGGAGGCTGTTAAAGCCCTCTGTATCTTCCAGATGCGGTGTGTGCCCGCAGTCTTTAAGAAGCCACTCTTGGGCGTTAGGGCAGTTGGTCAGCCAGAAATCTGCCACGGCTTGGTCATAGAAATGGGATTTGCCCCCATGGGCTATGAGTACCGGCAGGGTGAGCTCAGGCAGCAGGGTGCGGAAATCCTGATCCAGCAATGAGCGCCAGAGGCGGGAGAGAAAGGCCGGATCACCGCTTTCTTTGATCTCCCCCACCCAGGCCAGATGTTCAGACGGCTGGGTCTTTGGGTCGGCAAAGAGGGCAGGCTCAAAAAAGGAACAGTAGTCTTCCCAGGCTGTTTCCATCAGGGTCAGGATCTGCTCGTTCACTGCGGCTGTCATGCCGCGGGCACCCTGTTGCCAGCTGTCATCCAGCAGCACCTTTGGCGTCATGTCTTCAACAATCAGGCCCTTCAGTTGTCCCGGATTGTGCTGCTGGAGATAGCTGAGCCAGACCTGTGCCCCCAGCGACCAGCCAAGGCCATACACATCGTCCAGTTGGAGGGTGTCGATCAAACAGCCAAGATCGTTCGCCAACAGCGCCATGCTGGGTTCGGTTTCTCCTTTGTTTGAGCGTCCATGACCTCTCAGGTCTGGTGCAACCAGGTGAAAATCCTGTGCCAGAGCACGCAGCTGAGGCAGGAAAAAGCGGGCCTGGGCGCCAAAACCATGGACCAAAATCAGACTCGGATTTTCCCGTGATCCGGCCTCCAGATACGAAAGCCTGGCACCATCCTCGCTGTTGAAAAACCGGCGTGTTGCCCCGCGGTCATCGTCTGTTGTGGTGGATGAAGCCTGAGAACCAGCAGGGGACGATCTGGTTGGTGACGCGGTCATTCTTTTCCTTTGGCTCCTGATACTGGTGGTTTTTGCAGGCAATGGTCAGACAAGCAGTTTGGGATCCTGCTTAACCGATATGACTCTGGGAGCCTGTAGCAGGGTCCGCAGACGGTTGCCTGAATGCAGATGAAAACTGCTGCTTTGTAGCAGGAAAACACGAGGATTGCAGCTTGACAGAGGATTGCTCCATAACACAACATGAGAATCGATTCATGTTTCATTTAATGGTGAGTGGAAACTGGTTTGAGCAGGGTTTCAGTACAGATGTCAGGTGATGTTGGCGGCGTGGTCGTTCGCGAAGACGCGGGCGATGTGAAGAATGTCGAGCCAAAAACCAAACGCGGCAAGGCCACGCAACAGCGATTGATCGAGGCCGCAATTGTGGAGTTTGGACAACGCGGATTTCACGAGGCGTCAGTGGATTCCATTACCCAGCGGGCCGCCTGCGCGCAGGGCACCTTCTACATCTATTTTGCGAGCAAAGAGGAGTTGTTCCGGACCGCTCTTGCCCAGATGGGGCAGCAGGTTCGTAGTCATCTGACACAGGAAATGGACAGGGCCGAGAACCGGCTGGAGGCTGAGCGCCTGGGCCTGGAAGCCTTTGTGAGTTTTGTCCGAGCCAACCCGGGTTTGTATCGCCTTGTAATGGAAGCCCAGTTTGTCGATGAGGCGGCCTATCAGCAGTACTTCATGGATTTCGGCCGGGCCTATGCAGCAAAGCTGGATGAGGCTGTTGCCCAGGGGGAAATCACCGAGGGACCTGGTGAAGAGCGGGCCTGGGCGATCATGGGGATCTCCCTCTTCATGGGGTTGCGCTACGGCCTGTGGGAACAGGACAAACCTGTGTCTGAAGTTGTCGCCCCGGTTCTGGCCATGTTGGCGCAAGGTCTGGCTGTGCCGCCAAAAACAGGCGCGTGACGGTGACTTTTCAGGAACAGCAAGCCAGCAATCTGGTGACCTATCGTCGGCAGGGCGCGCGGGTCTACCTTCGTCTGAACCGACCCGACCGTCACAATGCTCTGGTGCCGGAACTGATGGCCGCACTCCTTTCTGCCCTCAACAGAGCAGGGCAGGAGGAAGGGCTGGTGGCTTTGGTGCTTGAGGCCGAAGGCCGGTCCTTTTCTACCGGGGGAGATGTCGGGCGGTTCTACGAAGAAAGAGAGCGCATAGAGGATTACGCCCAGGAACTGGTTGGGCAGCTGAACCAGGCCATTCTGGCCCTTGTCGACCTCCCCATTCCGGTGATTTCCCGGGTACAGGGGCCCATTACCGGCGGTTCGCTGGGATTGATGCTGGCCAGTGACCTGGTGGCGATGGCAGACGACGCCTTTCTGGCGCCTTACTACGTCAATGTGGGCTTTTCCCCCGATGGCGGCTGGGCGGCCCTTTTGCCGTCGCGCATAGGAGCCGGGCGCGCAAAAGAGATACAGCTGTTGAACCGACACGTCAGTGCCCAGGAAGCGCTGACTTTGGGATTGGCGACGGCCATTGCCCCCGCAGGCGAACTACCGGATCTGGTTGAAAGCTGGCTGCGCACGCTGGAGGACAAGGTCAGCCTGGGTCTTCGTGCGGCCAAAGGGGCGCTGCTGTCGCCTGAGCAACGATCAGCCCTCGCATCGGGCCTGGAGCGGGAGCGTCAGCTCTTTGTCGCGCAGGTGGGACACCCGCAGGTGATCGAGGGGCTGCGCAGGTTTCTCGGCAGGTAACACAACAAAAGAAAGAGCAGTGAGAGGGAACAGGGCAGGGATGTCGTTTGTCTTTGATATTGCCGCCAAACGGGCCGAATTGAACCCGGACAAGGTGGCGCTTACAGAACTGGCCAGCGGTGAAAAACTGACCTTTCGGGCGCTCAATGCGCGAGCCGAAGGCTGCGCCCGGGCGTTTCTGACACAGGGCCTTGTTGCCGGTGACCGGGTTGCGATCCTGTGCCACAACCGCAGTGCCTTTTTTGAAATTCTCTTTGCCTGCGCCAAGGCCCGTCTTGTGCTGGTGCCGCTGAACTGGCGCCTGACGCCAGCAGAACTCTCCCCGTTGCTGCAGGATTGCGGGGCCACAGTACTTCTGCATGATGCGCCCACGGCGGAACTGGCAGTCTCACTAGGCTCACTGGTGGGCGCTGACGCGGAGGCCTCTGATGTCACCTTGGTGCCTATCTCTGAAGCCAATCAGCAGGCACCTTATGGCAGCTATCAGGCGCTTCGTAACGTAGGCATGGAAGCGCAGGCTCTGGAGCCTACAAGCTTCGATACCCTGTGGCCCAGCGATGGTCTCTGGTACTTGCTCTACACCTCCGGCACGACCGGGGTGCCAAAGGCGGTGAAACAGACCTTCGGCATGGCCTATGCCAACGCCACCAACATTGGCCAACCCATGAGCCTGTGTGAAACGGACGTGACGCCGAATTTCCTGCCGCTTTTTCACACCGCCGGGATCAATCTGCTGACCCTGCCTACCTTGATGGTCGGCGGGTCTGTAGAGGTGTTGCCCGGCTTTGATCTGGATCTCTTTTTTGATCTCATCTCTGATTCCGTCATCACGGCCTTGCTGGCGGTTCCGACCGTATACCAGTTGCTGGCCCAGCATCCGCGGTTTGAAGAAACCGACCTGACCTCTGTCCGTCACTGGTCCTCTGGCGGTGCACCCCTGCCCAATAGTCTGGTGGATCTTTACGGCCAGAGGGGCGTTACCATCTGTCAGGGCTATGGCATGACGGAAACCGGCCCCACGGTCTTCTTGATGGATGAGGCGTCGGTTCCGAAAAAACTGGGGTCGGTTGGCCGTGCCCAGTTGCTGGCAGAGGTGAAAGTCGTGGATGGCCAGGGGCTTGATGTCCCGGCGGGAGAGGCCGGGGAGCTGCTGGTCAGGGGACCAGGGGTGACGCCGGGATACTGGAACCGGCCTGCGGCCAATGCTGAAACCTTTACACCGGAGGGGTGGCTGAAAACCGGGGACGTGGCCCGTCGGGATGCAGAGGGCTATGTCTACATCGTTGACCGCATCAAGGATCTCTACATCTCTGGCGGGGAAAACGTGTACCCGGCAGAGGTTGAAAAGGTCCTGCTGGCCCATCCCGGTGTTCTGGAAGCTTCCGTTCTGGGCATCCCCGACACCAAATGGGGGGAGGTGGGGTGTGCTTTTGTGCAGGCCCGTGAGGGGGCTGAGCTCTCAGCCGAAAGCCTCAGGAAACACTGCAAAGCCCAACTGGCCAGCTACAAGATCCCAAAGATCTTCCGTTTCTGCAGGGATTACCCGCGCACACCGGCTGGCAAAATCCAGAAACACCTGCTGAAGGCCCAGTACCTGAAAGAAGGACTGCTGGCGGAGGGCATGATTCGTGACTGAGCAGCATGACGACCTGCCCGCAGTTGGCAGCCTGCTAACCCGGGAGAAGGTGTTTACCCAGGCAGATTTTGACCTCTTTGCTGAAATCAGCGGCGACAACAACCCGATCCATGTGGACCCGGATTTCTCTGCCCGCACGGCTTTTGGCCGAACGGTGTCTCACGGCATGTTGCTTTACAGCTGTCTGTGGGGGCTGTTGCGGGAACACTTCCCGGGCGCCCGGCAGATGTCCCAGGACCTGATGTTTCCAGCACCGACCTACTGCGATGAACAGCTGAACATACAGCTCGAAGTTCTTGGTTATCCGGCTGCCGGTCGCTGTGAACTGTCGGTGTCTGTCGTTAAGCAGGACGGTGGCGAAAAGACCCTTACCGGTAAAACAGTGATTGAGTGGGATCTGATCCCTTCGGGAGCAGCGGCATGAAACTCGGAGACAAGGCAACTGTTAAACGCAGCTACAGCCGGGCAGATCTTCAGGCTTTTGAGGCTCTGGCAGGACAAGACGGCGACGGCTTGGAAGCTGTGCCCGGACCATTGATCGGCGGGCTCTTTTCCTACTTGCTGGGGGTCGAACTGCCTGGATTTGGCACCAACTACCTGAAACAGGAACTGCAGTTTCTGGAACCGGCCCCTCTTGATCAGGAACTGACGGCCACCGTGGAGATCTCACGCCTGCGCCCGGAAAAGAACCTGGTGGATCTGGTCACACGTTGCTGGCGGGCCGATGGCACTCTGGTCTGTCAGGGGCGGGCCCTCGTTCTGGCCAGAGCTAAATCGGCTTAGAGCAGGATCGCTGTGCCCGACCAGGCTTGCCTGGGCTCAGAAAGGCCAGAAAAAGGGAATCACGAAAGAAGCGGTCAGCCAGAGCAGGATATCCAGCGGCAGGCCGATCTTCAGGAAGTCACTGAAACGATAGCCGGCAGCGCCGTATACAAAGGTGTTGGTCTGATAGCCGATGGGGGTGGCGAAAGAGGCGCTGGCGGCAAACATGACGGCAATGGCAAAGGGGCGGGGATCCACCCCCATCTGATGAGCCACCGCCACAGCAATGGGCGTCAGCAAGAGAGCTGCCGCATTGTTGGAAATCATTTCAGTGGTGACCAGCGTCAGCAGGTAGATCAGCGACAGGGTGACGAAGGGCCCCAGACCGGAGACTAGCTGCACAAGGTGATCGACCACCAGGGCCGCTGCACCCGTCTTTTCCATGGCCACCGACAGGGCCAGCATGCCGAAAATCAGCATGATGATGCGCCACTCGATGGATTTATAGGCTTCTTCTCCTTCAATGCAGCCACCCAGAGTCACCACGGCGGCCGCCGTTAAGGCCAGGGCGGCAATGGGGTAGAGGCCCAGCCCGGCCAGCACCATCACCCCCAGAACCGCCGCGACGGCGATGGGCGCTCTGTGGCGCTTGTAGGGACGGCTGCGTGGCTCCATCAGGTTGGTGATGTCCTGACTTTCAAACAGCCGCTGCAGGCCTTCTGCTGGGCCTTCCATGAGGAGCGTGTCGCCGAAGTTCAGGCGGACCGTCTCGAAGTTGCCTTTCAAGTTTTCATCGTGGCGGTGCACGGCCCGGATGTAGACGCCGTAACGACGCCGGAGGTTCTGGTCGGCGATGCGCTGGCCCACAAGGCGGGAGCGGGGGCCGATAATGCCTTCAACGGAGCGCATGGAGCGGGTGGAGATGGTTTCCAGCTCGGGGTTTTGCTCCAGGGCAGCAAAGCTGACGCTGCCATCGTCACTCAGGCCCAGTACTTCGCCGGAAGAGGTGCGGAAAACGATGCGGTCCCCGCTTTGCAGCACAAGACTGTCCAGTTCATGGCGCATGGAGGCTTCGTCACGCAGGACATCAATCACCCGGGCGGTGCGGGCTTTGGCAAAGGGGGCTTTGTCCAGAGTTTTCCCGATCAGCGGGGAATCGTGAGGTATCAGGACCTCAGTGAGGAATTTCCGCTGCACGACGCCGGACAACAGGGAACTGAGCGTATCCCGTTCCGGCAACAGGTGCCGTCCGATCAGCAGCATGTAGACTATGCCCACGGCCCCGAGAATCCCGGCTGCCAGGGTCATTTCGAACATACCGATGGCGGCCAGGCCTGACTTCTGCACCACCCCGTCCACCAGAATGTTGGTTGAGGTGCCGATCAGGGTGGTCATGCCGCCAAAAATCGCGGCGTAGGAGAGGGGAATGAGGAACTTTGACGGTGTGGAGTTCATCTGTCGGGCCAAGGCTATGACCACAGGGGTCAGAATGACCACCACCGGCGTGTTGTTGATGAAGGCTGAGGCGATCATGACCACGGCCATCAGCAGGCCAATGGTGACGCCGGGTGAAAAATGGGCCGCCCGGGTCATGGCCTGCCCCATGGCATCGATGACGCCTGTTCTCTCCAACGCCGCCGACAGCACGAACATACAGCCGACCGTAATGGGGGCAGGGTTGCTGAAGACACCCAGCACTTCCGGGGCAGATAGAATCCCTGTCATGAGCAGAAAGCCCACCGCACCCATCACCACCACATCGGGAGAGAACTTCTCCCAGACGAAGGCAGCAAAAACCACCACCACCAGTGCCAGTACCACTGTAATCTTCAGTTCTTCCATGGCGACTGACCGGACCCCTGATTTTGCGCGCTTTGTTGTTTCAATGGTCTTGCAGAACAGACAAACAAGCAAGCGCCTCTGCTGTTGTGCAGGTGTTTCGCCCGCAAAAGCCCCACCTGTAAACCTCACCCCTTAGAGCATGACAGCTTGGGTTTGAAACGCATTGCGCTCGTACCTCGTCCATGGCCCCTCTTGCTGTGCTTTGAGACTGAGGCAAAACCACAGTTCAAGCTTTAGCACGTCGTTAGTTCACACAAACCGATTTGATTCCAGCGGCAGGCTTAACAGGAAGGTTGAGCATCGACAATGACTTGTCTGCCTTCAGGCCTGTGTTGTCAGGAACAAACTCAAAACAATCCGGAGGATCGCCTCCAGGCATTCTGGCTTGCCTCGGCAGCGATGCAGAACCACCAAACGATTGAATCTGGCCTGCCAGCGGTGCCTGGGCCCAAACAGTCTTTGGAGCTCTTTGCAAAGGGATTTTGTCTGAGGGCCACGGGCTCCGGAGGGCTGTCGGGAGACAGCCAGCGGCTGGTCGTTTTTGAGTTTCTTAAGTGGACCAACTTAAATGAACCAACCCTAGGCAAAAGGTAAAATGATGGTATTATTAGATATGAATTTCCAGATCGCTTTGATTTGGTGGCAGTAACTGGTTCCAGAAAGGGGAGCCTGTGGTCAATTTTTCATTCCGCAAGGACCTTGCGGAACCTGAAGACTCCTACCTTTGGGATCTGGCGAAGCGATTGGCGGGGGACGACCTCACTGCTTGTCATAGCCTGATGACGGCTTTGGGCTGCCCGGAACCAGAACTGATCTGGTCGCCCGGTGATGAAGATCTTCGTGCCAAAAAACTGAAAGAAACTCTCGATTGGTGGAAAGCCCTGCCGGTCGAAGCTGGTGGCATGCCTGACCCCTCGAACATCAGTCCCTTTGATCTGGGGGCTGTGTTGGGGTTTGTCTCGCTGCTGGATGTGCAAAAGGCCGGGGAAGATTTCCGGTATCGTCTTTACGGCACCCAGACCGGCGAAGCGGCTGATATGGAGTTTACCGGGAAACTGGTCTCTGAAATCGCAACACCCGTCCGTTTCTTCTTCATGGTCAACTATCGGGCCATTCTGACACGGAAAGAACCACTCTTTACCGCCCATACACCGCCCTATCACATCCGGGCAACAGGCTGGTATCGCCTGATTTTGCCGTTTTCTGGTGGCGAGGATGTTGAGCGGCTTTTGGTGACGATAGTTCCCTGTGATCCTCAGCAAAGAGACTGAGCCTTGTCTAAGGGGGTGCGACCCAACCTCAGTTGAGGGGGGGAGATCCGCTTAGGGCAGGGCGGTCTGGCTCGATGCGGTTTGCGCCTGCGCCTGTCTCCCTAATCTTCCTGATTTAGCACTGAGAATTGGTTTCGCGCCGGAAGCCTTTCCTGCCTGAAGTGTTTCTCACCCGATGTATTTCCCGCCTGTGGCACCGGTTAAGTTCAGTTGCCTCAGGGCTCTGGTGTCCGGTAAGACAGGGCAGTGGGATCGGCGGTGTCAGGGACTGCGGCCTGACCGGAAGCAAGACTGCTGTGGGGGCTTGTGATTTGCCTTGTGGTCCCGGCTGCGTCATCTTCTTCAGCGCGTTTGGTGCAGGAGAGGGCGTCAAAAGCTGAGGAACTGAGAGGGTTCTGTGGGCTCTGGCTTCATGAGGTTTGGTCTTTGATATCAAGTATCTTAAGTCTGTTCGGTCGTTCCAAGGAACGGGAGTTACTGGACCATCAACTCTTTGCTTTTGGAGTAGAGCCACGCGGTTTGTCGGATGCTCTCAAACTGACGTTGTTGAGGTTGATGAAAGCCCATCGTGAGCAAGACGGCGTTGATGATGCAGGCAGGCCAACACAGATTTATCGTGAAGAAGACGTCAGGAGAGTTGCCGGCCTTTTTGCCTATTGCCTGATGGGGTCGAAAGCATTTGCAGAGAGCAATTCGGCACCTACCGGGCAGGAAATGGAAGCCAGGCTGTCGGCTACCCTGCTGGCACCGGAAAGCCTGGACGCACAGATTCTGCTTCTGGCCCTTCACAGTGGTATGGCTGATGACGCAATTGCAGAGCAGTTTGACTGGGAATAAGGCTCTGTGAGAGGCCTGGAGCCAAAGCGCTTCTCGCGACACCGGTCCTGGCCCAGAGCATGGTCGATTGAGTATGAAGCGCTTTGCGCTTTCACCTAAACCGTGGACCATCCTCCAGAACACTGAAAAGAGTTTCACGCTTCAAGTGTTGTTACGCAGTGAGTCCGCTGTAACCGATTTGACCCTAAAGCGAGTTCCAGGCCTATCGAAAAGGCTCAAGCAAAGAAAAAGCCCGCCCCGTTTGATGAAAAACGAGATGGGCTTTTCTGTTTCCGGGCGTCAGATTGCCAGACAGTGAGGGTTAAAGGCCGAGGAAGCGGTCTGTGTTGTCATCCCACTTAAAGGTGCTACCGTCGGTAATCTGCAGGCAATTGATGTCGCCGTATGAGAAGGCAATGGTGCCATCTATGGCCCCGCCGGCATCCAGTCCGTCTGCCACCTGAATGGTCACGATTTCAGCGACGTCGTTGTAATCGATGATCAGGTCAGAGGCTTCAACAGAGTCATTTACCGGGCTGCCATTGTAGCCGTAGAAGAAGCGAATGGCGTTGTCCCCGTCGGAATCGATAACGAAGTCTGTGCCATCGCCACGTCCGAAATAGAAGCCATCATCGCCCAGGCCACCGCGCAGGGTATCGTTGTCGGCACCGCCATAGATGTAGTCGATGTCGTCGCCGCCATAGATCTGATCTTTACCGGCACCGCCATAAACCCAGTCGTCACCGTCACCAGCCAGGATGGTATCGTCGCCATCGCCCCACAAGGAGATGACGTCGTTTCCTTCACCGGCATCCAGATGCAGGCTGGTATCACCGGCAAAGACCCGGTCGCCGATGATGAAGTCATCGCCACCGCGCAGCAGGACTTTTTCGAATCCGCCGTTGGCTTCTTCACCGCCACCCATCATGGCGTGGTCCATGATGACGGTATCGTTGCCATCCCAGGCCATCAGAACATCTTCTTCACCAAGGCCGCCGCGAATGGCCAGATCCTTGCTGTCCCAATAAATGGTGTCGTTGCCGCTGCCACCGTACTGGTAGTCTTCCCCGACTGAGCCGTTGATTACGTCATTGCCGGCACCGCCGGTCAGGCTGTCGTTGCCGGAATAGCCCATCAGGGTGTCATCGTTGCTGCCGCCGGCCAGCGTGTCGTTACCAGACCCGCCGTAGAGTTTTTCCTGGCCAGCACCACCAATGATTTCATCGTCACCGCCGCCGCCATGGGCAATCACAGTGCCGGTGGACAGGGAGGTAATGGTGATCTTGTCGTCACCGTCGCTGTTGTTTTCTTTGTAGGTGCTGCCAAAGGTATCATCACCGAAAAGCTCAGCAACAGAACTGCCGGACAGTTGGGTGAAATTGAGGACATCGTTGTCAGCACCACCGGCCATGGCGGCGTAGTTGTCGACATCAACGGCGCCTTTGAGAGTGTCCTCACCTTCGCCACCGAACATGTGAATTTCATCACCGCCCGCGATGGTGTCGATCAGGCGGTCGTCGCCTTTGTCGCCCCAAAGGGTGTTCTCGCCAGCTTCACCCAGCAGCGTATCGTCACCGGATCCGCCGCGCAGGGAATCGTTGCCTACGCCGGACACGACACTGTCGTTGTCACCGCCGCCCAGAAGGGTGTCGTCGCCTTCATTGCCGAAGATGGTGTCATTGCCACCTTCGCCCATGATCAGGTCATTGTTTTCGGCGACAGGGGGGGCAACGCTGCCGATCCACTTGTCGGTAAGGTAATCGTTGACGTCGTCTACCTCTGTGGTGTCGAGAGCCTGGTTCCACTGCAGCACCTCGCCGATCATGCCTTCAAAGTCATAATCGGCATTCTTGCCATCCTTCAGCTTGCCGCCGTTGATGGGGTTCAGCGTCTCACCATAGATATCGCCAACACCGATTCCGCTGTCGTGCTTTTTCATCACATCAACAGAAAACTCGGTGTCTTCCAGGGTGCCATTGACATAGCCCGAGAAGAAACGGTCTGACAGGCTGTTGGCGGTTGCATCATGCACCAGCACGACCGAATAGGACGTGTTGGCCGTAACAGGCCCCAGGTTCAGCGTTTTGACTTTTCCTCCAGAACCACTCCAGTCTTTGTGGAAAGCGGAGGCATAGAGCGTGCCGTTTACGATAACAAGGTTGTAGCCTTTGTCCTTGGAACCCTGTTCGTAAATGATCTGGGTTCCAGACACCGAATCACCGGTATCAAAGGAGAAAGCCATGGATTTTTCTGGGTAGGAGCTGGCTTTGTTGATGGCGTTGTCCGACCAGTATTTGAACTCTCCATTGCCGTTGGAGAAATTCATGGCGTCATTGCCGTTCATGGCGCCACTGGAAATGGTCGGCTTTGTGCCGCTGGCCCAGAAGTAGTCCTTGATGGTGTCTGTCGTGTCGTACCAGCTGTAGACGGTGCTGCCGTCTGACGGGTTGTCACCTGTATCGCCGTCGCCGTCGACATCGGTTGCGTCCAGCTGGAAAACATCTGGTGTCACCGGAACGTCAGAATCACCTCCGCCCCCGCTGCCGGTGTCTGAGGCAACATCTCCGTAGAGCAGATCATCGCCACCATCGCCGTCGATGGTGTCGTTGCCTTCATTACCAAAGATCGTATCGTCGCCGTCGCCGCCTGTAGGCAGGGAATAGTAATCCATGCCGGAGGGGTTATCGACCAGCGTCAGATCCAGGCCGGTATCCGAGAGGTTCTGATAAAAATTCCCAGAGTCCAGAATGTCACCATCGGTAAAGCTGGAACTGACTTCCACACCATGAGAGCCGTAGTTCTCATAGTATGTCAGTTCAAACTCATAAACGCCCTCTTCAAAGGTGCCGCTTTGAGTGGTGGTGTTGAATGACCGGGGGGTGCTGTACTCAGAAAAAGTCTGTCCGCCGATAGACAGGCTGTAGCCGTCATCAGAACCAACGGTAATGTCGTGGGTGCCGGCAGGAATGTAGATGTAGCCCTTGAAAACAAACACCATGGTCTGAACATCAAGGGTTTCTGCAGCAGGGTCAGACAAAGAGGAGGTGTCACTTCCCAGGAACTGGGAAATGCTGTAGTCGCCCTTATCCGTGGACCCCTGAGGATAGTCCAGTGCCGTAGACACAAAGGTGTAGTCCGGAGACTTGCTGCCTACCAGAGCGTCGGCCTCGCCAATGTTCTGGAAGCCACTGGTGCCGACATAGATTTCGCTGACCAGACCGTTGCCGTTGGCAATGGTGGAGCCTTGATCACCGTCCCCTTCGGAACTGTTGGCATCACCATAGAGCACGTCATCGCCGACCTGGCCTTCGATGTAGTCGTCGCCGCCATCCCCAAGGACAGTGTCGTTGCCGACCATGCCCCAGATGGTGTCGTTACCGGCGCCGCCCCGCAGAGAGTCGTCGTCGCCTGTGCTGGTGTCGGACAGGTCGTAAAGGTAGACCTCGTCAATATAGGCACCGCGTCCGGCTTCGGTAGGTGTACCTGTGCTGATGAACTGAAGACTGGTTGTGGAGCCGGTTGCTGTGAAAGAAACCGTGTATTCCTGAAACTGCTCAGAAGAGTCGTTTGTGCCGTCGCGGGCTTCCGCAAGCACAGTCTGACCGTTGATCAGAACTTCAAAGCTCGTGACGGTTTCGTCATATCCAGGCCGGGGGGCATAGAGGAACGTCAGGACGTAGTCATGACCTTCGGTCGTTGCCACATCCCGGAAGATGTCCGTTGCATCAGGAAAGGAACTGTTGCCACTGCCGGTGCCGCCGCCGGTTGCGTTGCCGGTGCCCGTACCGCTGCCAAACTCGTCTGCCGTGCCGGTTCCCGATCCAATGCCGTCAGTGGGGTCTTCGTTCAGTTCAACAGCGTTGCTGCCGTTGAACCCCTGACCCAAGCGCACTTCAATGGCTTCGTCGTTGGTGTACCAGCCGTTGTAAGGATCGTTGTAGAAGGCTGCAGCTGAATCGCTTTGAATGACCGAACCGTCGGAGCCGCTTGTGGAATCAAAACCGCTGTAGAAAACCAGCCCGCCGTCGCCAGCAATCTTGTCGCCCCCGGCGCCGCCAAAGACGGTATCCTTGTCGCCACCGCCAATCAGCAGATCGTTTCCGCCCAACCCCTTGATGGAGTCGTCACCCCCCAGGCCCAGCGCAAGGTCAGAACCTTCCGAGCCGATCAGGGTGTTGTTGCCGTTGTCACCTACCAAGAATGCCATTTAATTCATGATCGCTTTCGGAAAAATCTCACGTGTTACAGTCCGAGTTACGGTCCGAGATTTTTTCTTGTCCTTCAGCGAAATCAGCTCCCCAGCTAACGTGTTCCTTTGTCGGTGATCAGTGGTTTTCTTTAGGAAAGACCGGCAGATACCAGATCGAGAGTTCCTGCCCAAAAACCACGGATTTACCTCCGTCCTCTAAGATAGGTACTCTGAAGGGCAGACTCTAATAAAAAATGAAAAAATACGCGAAAGCTTTGCATCAAATTCAAGACAAATTATCTATGTCTTTGATTTATATGAAAATTTACATTTCGACATTTATTAGTTTTTCGGATTTTTTGCTTGCACGCCCACATTGCACGGTACGCGGATGTGAATTTTCAAGGGGGCTTTCAAAAAAAACTTTCAGCTGACTTCAACGTTCCCTGCCGTTCCAGGCAGAACTGACGTCATGAGCTTTAGTTATTTTCTATGTAAAACAAATAGATGTAAGTGGGGGGCAGGCGGAGGAGACGGGAGAGCCGTTAACCTTGATTAATGTGCCTGATCATACGAAAAATATATATTATTCAACATGTTAATCTGATTTATTGCGAATCTTGAATAGGGGATAATCTGCCAACTGGCTCTCAGTTTTTCTCATCCAATTCTTTTGTTCTCCAGAGGGAATACACCGGTTTTTTTTCAGTTTGTGGGGTTGGTTTTGACGAAAGGAAAGATTTTTCATTAAAGTAAATAAAGTCAGTATTTGGATTTTTACTTGAAACTGTAAATTTCGTGACTGAGAAGCGAAGTTGTTTCCCTCTGTGTTCAGTTGTTTTAGTGGTGGCATATTCTTTCGTTTAGGAATTTTGATTGCCTGACCCCTGTTCCTTTGGGGAGAGAGCAGGCGTTTTTCAAAGACTGAGCAGCCTGGCAGAAGCGGGGAGGTGTCATTGAGTAAGGGCGCTGTTTCTCATTTCTGGACGCAAAATCTGCCCGGAAGCGCGCATCGCCATTGCCAGCTCTCAATCGATTTCGCCCGGTTTTCGCAAAAAAAGGGGGAGATGAATCTGGCCTTTATGCCTGTTGAGACTGTCTTGGGCACGGTTGAACGATAGTGCTCTGTTTCCAACAGCAAGGTCGGTTGGCTTTTGGCGGATTTTTCCCTTCTGTGGAAAATCAAAGCACCAGCAGGGCGGTCACCCAAAGGCAGTTGTGCCTGCTTTGGGCTCGAAGGGAAAAAGGAGAGGGGCGACACCCAAGCCGACAGGGGGCAGCGGTGGCCGTGCCAGGCGCAGAAAACCAGCTTGTGGGCTACTGCTGCCCAACCTTTCTGCAGGAGGCTGTCGGGAAAGAACAGATCGGCCTCTGCTGAGGCCCTCTGCTCACGTCTAACCGGCAGCAGGCCGACAGCTGTTACAGGCCGACAAAGGTATTGCTGGCTTCATCCCAGGCGTAGCTGACGAAATCCACACCCCAGCGCACCTCAACGAAATCGATGTCGCCAAAGGCGAAGCTGACGCTGCCGTCGGTGTCGCCATCGGGGTCGTCGCCGTCAACCACTGTGAGCGTGACGATCTCATTGATGTTGTCGTAGTTCGCCAACACTTCACCCGGCTGTACACCATCGCCCAGGGTGTCGTTGTAGCCATGGAAAAAGGCCAGGCCGTCATCTCCATCGCCATCAACGATAAAGTCTACGTCATCGCCCCGACCGAAGTAGTAATTGTCGTCACCGGACCCGCCGTAGATTGTGTCGTTGCCCGCACCGGCATAGAGGAAGTCACCTTCCAGGCCACCATAAATCTGGTCGCCACCGTCTCCGCCGTAAATCCAGTCAACCCCGTCGCCTGCTTCAATGGTGTCGTCACCATCGCCCCAGAGCGAAATGGTGTCTTTGCCGTCACCAGCGATCAGATGCAGAGAGGTATCACCGGCAAAGACTCGGTCTCCGATGATGAAATCATCACCTTCCTTCAGGTCAATTCTCTCAAAGCCGCCGTTTGCTTCTGCACCGCCCCCCAGGATGGCGTCATCCAGGATGATGGTGTCGTTGCCGGCCCAGGCCAGAAGCAGGTCGTTGTTCCCTGACCCACCGGAGATGGCGACATCTTTGCTGTCCCAGTAAATGGTATCATCGCCGGAGCCGCCCATTTGGCTGTCGGCGCCCAAGCTGCCGTTAATGATGTCGTTCCCGGCGCCACCTGAGAGCGTGTCATTGCCCAGGTAGCCCATCAGGGTATCGCTATCGTTGCCTCCGGTGAGTGAATCATCCCCAGAGCCGCCGTACAGAGCTTGCTCACCTTCACCGCCAATCAGCGTATCGTCGCCGCGCTGACCGTGGACAATGATTTTGCCATCGCCACTTGCGGTGATCTTGTCATTGCCGTCGGTGGGGTTTTCAGAGTAGGTCGCGCCAAAGGTGTCGTCGCCGAAGATTTCAGCAACCGAACTGCCTGAGAGCTGAGACAGGGTGATGATGTCGTTTCCTGCGCCGCCGGCCATGGCAGTGTAGTTGTTGACGTTGACCACCCCCTGAAGGGTGTCATCACCGGCATCACCGAAGAGGTGGATTTGATCCGCTCCGCCGATGGTATCAATCAGCAGGTCGTTGTCGTCGCCGCCATAGAGGCTGTTTTCACCGGCCTCGCCATAGAGCGTGTCATTCCCGGCATCGCCTTCCAGTTTGTCGGTACCGGCCCCGCTGTAGAGTTTATCCGCATTGGCGCCACCGGCCAGGCTGTCGTTGTTTTCGCCGCCATAGAGGGTGTCGTCGTCTGCGCCGCCGCCCAGGACATCGTCTCCGGTGCCGCCATAGAGCTTGTCGTCATCAGCCCCGCCCCCCAGAGTGTCGTCTTCGCCCTGACCATAAAGGGTATCGTTGCCGTCGCCGCCACTCAGGGAATCGTTGCCGTCCACCCCGATTTCACCAGGTGGTGTCAGGTCTACCTGCTCGTCCAGATAGGTGAAGGTCTGCGCAACCTGGCCGCTGTCCAGTGCCGTGTTCCAGGAAATGGCTTCGCTGATGGAGCCATCAAAGGAAATGTCACCGGCAGTATTGGCATTGCTTTGATCGGGCAGGCGCGAACCGCCATTAAGATCACCCAGTCCGGCACCACCGCTATGGGCGCGCTGGGTGTCCACATCGGTCAGCTGGTCCACCTGACTGCCATCTAAGTAGCCTGTCCAGGTTTGCTCAACTGAAACCGCTGAGGTGGCATCGTGCACCAGAACCACCGTGTAGGTGCTGTCTGCGGAGACAACACCCAGGTTAAGGGTCTTGTAGTTGTTTCCGCTGCTCCATTCGGCAGTGTTCCAGACCATTGCGTAAAGCGTTGGCTGGTTGCCGTTGGAAGGATCCTCTGCGATCACCAGGTTGTAACCGCGCGTGCCACCTCCTTGTTCAAAGATCATCTGAGTTCCCGACACGTCGCTACCGGTCTGGAATGCAAAAGCGAAGGATTTCTCAGAGTAGGTGCTGGCCGTGTTCATGGCTGCGGAATTGGGCGGTGTCACATAGCCCGTTGTCGCGCTGAAATCCACACCCGGTGTGTTGTTGACCGAGGTGTTGTCCAGGACCGGAGCCGTTCCGGAGGCCGAGGCGTTGGCGCCATTCCCGCTGGCATCGTTCCAGGGGTTGATGGAGCTGCCGTTGCTGGGGTTATCGCCCAGATCCCCGTTCCCGTTGGTATCCTGTGCGCGGTACTGGAACACATCCGGGGCAACCGGCAGTTCTGCGGGATCACTGGCAGAGCCGTTTTGACGGTCGCCGTAGAGCAGATCATCGCCGATGCCGCCCTGTACGGTATCGTCTCCGAACTCGCCGGCAGCCAGATCATCACCGCCTTCGCCCTGCAGCAGGTCGTTGTCCTGACCCCCGCGCAGCGTATCGTTGCCTCCGTCACCTTCCAGGGTGTCGTTGCCTTCACCGCCATGAAGCTTGTCTTCACCGCCCTGGTCTTCGGAGATTTCGTAGTAGCCGGTCCCGCCACCAGTATCGACAAAGGTCAGTTCCAGACCGACGTCATCAAGATCGGTGTAAAGAATGCTGCTGTCGAGAATGGAGCCGCCGGTCAGAGTGGACGTGACTTCCACTCCTTCAGCACCACCATTTTCAAAGAAGAAGAGTTCAAACTCGTAGATGCCGCCGGTAAAAGTCTCACTGCCGGTGGTGGTGGCAAATCCTCGAGGGCCGGTAAACTCAGTGATGGTGTTGCCGCCGATCAGCAGTCGGAAGCCGTCATCAGACCCCACGGTGAAATCGTAGGTGCCAGCGGGAATGTAGATGTAGCCCGAGAACTTGAATGCCAGGTTTTCATTGGTCACGCTTGCGCCGGAGCCAGGGCTCAAGCTGGACGAATCACTGCCCAGGAAGGCACCGATGTCATCAGAATGACTGGTGGTGCCGCCATTGGGGTAATCCAGCGCGGTGGAGGAGAAGGTGTAGACCGGGGAGCTGGACTCAGTGAGTGCAATGGCTTCATTGACATCAACGAAGCTGCCGCCATCGGAGAAGATTTCACCGACCAGGCCGCTGCCTGCGCCGGGAACAGCCGCTGCGCCGGAATCAGACTCGCCGGAATCGCCGCGGATCAGGTCGTTACCCAGTCCGCCATAAACAACATCATCCCCGATGCCAGCCAGGATGGTATCACCACCCCCTTGGCCATAGACAGTGTCACTGCCGTCACCGGCATCGATGCTGTCTGCGTCGCCGCCTTCACCGGACCCTTCGTTGCTGACGAGATAGATTTCATCCAGGTAGGCACCGCGCCCGCCGCTGGTGGGCGTGCCTGTGGAGATGAACTCGACACGGGTGGTGTCCGTGGTCGCATCAAAGGTAACGCTGTAGCTCTGATAGTTCGGGGAGCTGTCGCCAGAGCCGTCTTCAGCAAAAGACCCAACGACCACACCATCAATTTCAACATCGAAAGAGGTAATAGAAGCGTTGAAACCGGGTCTTGGGGCATAAAGGAAAGTCAGCGTGTAGGACTCACCGGCCGTTGTCGCCACATCCTGATAGATGTTGATGGCGTCCGGGAAACCGCTGCCGTCCGGATCCACATTGATTTCAACAGCCTGGCTGCCGTCGTAACCTTCAGCAAGCCTTACCTCGACTGCAGGGTCGTCACTTGTCCAGCCATCAAAGGTGGTGTCGTAGTGTACGGCGACGCTGTCACCGCGCAGCTGAACGCCATCTGACCCTTCGAAATCTGAAGAGATCAGCGCGCTGCTGTCACCGAGGATTAGGTCGTTATCGGCTCCACCGAACAGGGTATCATTGCCCAGACCGCCATGAAGACGGTCATTACCAGCATTCCCGCGAACAGAATCATCACCGGTTCCGGCAACAACAAAATCCGCACCAGCGTTTGCTGCTACGGTATCATTACCAGCCAATCCTAAAATGAGATCGTCGTTCGCGCTGCCGACAAGGCTGTCGTTTCCGGACGTGCCAATGACAATAGCCACTAAGTGCTCCCCAGTATTGTCTGCGTAGATAATTGCCTTACGCAAACATTCCTTAAGCCGTCGTTAAACTTCAGGGAGCTTTGAAGCTTCGCGTAGAACCGATTTAAATCAAATTTGACCAGACCGCAAAGTCGTCCCATTCGCTCCCCAGCAAAGGGTATCAAGGTGTATATGCATACGCTGACAAGGGTTTACCAGTGTTTTTTCAATAAAATTATGGATAGTTGAGGCAAGGCAAAGGGGTGTTGTTTTTGTGCAGCGAAGCCTGTTCTTGTCATGGTGGCCTGGGCAGCAAAAGGGATGCCTTTTTAAGTTATTGAATTTATTTCTCTTTTCTATTTTTGTCGTCGCTGTTTGCCAACGCTCTGGTCGTTACTCTTAATGGTATTCCGGGTGGGGGTGTTGGGGCTGCAGCCATGTGACGCAGCAAGGTGCAGGCAGGTAGCTGTGACAAAGAATGGCTGTTTCCCGACAGGCGACCGGGACATCAAAACTCAAGAGACTGTGTTTGTCAGTTTTCTTGACTTAAATCAAAGTGTTTGAAGCCGGAACAGGGGATTGTGACGCTGGAAAGCAGGCGTGCGGGCGACGCTGCGTGCCTTCTTTTTCCTGTCATTCGTTCCTGTGCCGTACGAGCAAACAAAGAGTGTCCCAATGATCCTGTTTGAAATCATCGCCATTGTGGTGACGCTGACTGCCTTGACCTTGCTGCCAACCTACCTGATGGCGTTGCAGCGCCGCTTTTCCCGCCCTGTTATGCTGGGGGCCTATCTGGTGAACCAGGGGGTCAACCCAGGCATCCTGATGAATCAGGGGATGGAAGAAGCCATGGCACGTCGGGCGCGTCGGTGCATGGGCTGTAATCACTACAAGGAGTGTTGCAGTCGCCTGAGCCGGGAAGAGACAGCGAACCTGTCTGACATCTGCGCCAATCAGGACTTCATCGATGCGGCAAAAGCCGCTTAATCTCTGGTGCACACGCTCTCTTGGATCTGAGGCCCCTGGTCAACGGGGCCTCTTTTCTTTTGTGGCAGCCAAGTGAGCTAAAAGTATCAGCCTTTTGCATGGCAATATGCTTGCGGAACAGGGGCTGTTCACCTGCTGAGGTCTGTGGTCCTGAAGCCGTTCTCCGGGGCAAGAGATCTGTTCTGTGACTGACGGCAACAGCCCATTGTCTTGCTGCAGAGATCAGGTAATCTGTTGTCTTCAAACAGTCGCCGATGATCTGGTATCATCGTTTAATGCAGTGAATTACCGGATCTCGGGTCAGCCGCGCCTGCCTACGGTCATGTGTTCTGTGTAAGGGGCATGCTGTGATAGGTCTTGCCGGCTGGCAGATAAAAAAACAGAAACAACAGATCCCGACGACAGCTGCCGTACCTCTTGCCTGCTTATGAACCGGAGCAGGGGGAGGGAACTGCGCCAAAGGAGAGAAGATGAAGTACTATCACACCATGATCCGGGTCTCTGATCTGGACGCCTCCCTCAAGTTTTTCTGCGATGTGCTGGACTTTGAAGTCGTGCATCGGGTGGACAATGAAAAGGGGCGCTTCACCTTGGCGTTTCTGGCCGCATCCGGTGATGCGGAAGCTGCCCGTGAAAACCGCGTGCCGACTTTGGAACTGACCCACAACTGGGATCCGGAAGACATGGGCGGTGGCCGTAACTTTGGTCATCTGGCTTACCGGGTGGAGAACATCTACGACGTCTGTGAGAAAATTCAGAAAGCCGGGATCACCATCAATCGCCCGCCCCGCGATGGTTTCATGGCTTTCATCCGGACGCCCGACAACATTTCCATCGAGTTCCTGCAGGAAGGTGAAGCCTTGCCGCCGCAGGAGCCCTGGGCGTCTATGGAAAACACCGGCGAGTGGTAATTCGCTGAGTTAATCGCAAGATGTAGAAGAGACACCGCCCGACCTTCCGATCTGTCGGAACCCGTCGGGCGGTTTTGACCGCCAAGAAAAGCACTGCCGGGAGCCGCAGATGAACTTGAAGCCAGAAATCGTCGCCAGTCAGGATGAACTCACAGCCATTCGCCGGGACATTCACATGCACCCGGAAACGGCTTTTGAAGAGCATCGGACAGCAGACATTGTTGCCGAGAAGCTGGAAAGCTGGGGCATTGATGTACACCGAGGTCTGGCCAAGACGGGCGTGGTCGGCACATTGAAGGCAGGGACGGCCAACCGGGCCATTGGCCTGCGGGCGGATCTGGACGCCCTTGACCTGCACGAACTGAACGATTTTGACCACAAGTCGAAATACGAAGGCAAAATGCACGGCTGTGGCCACGACGGTCATACGGTGATGTTGCTGGGGGCGGCCAAGTACCTGGCCGAAACAAAGAACTTTGATGGCACCGTGCAGTTCATCTTCCAGCCTGCCGAGGAAAACGTGGCTGGTGGACGGGTGATGATCTCTGATGGCCTGTTCGAGAAGTTCCCGGTGGAAGAAGTTTACGGCATGCACAACATGCCAGGTTTTGAACTTGGGAAATTTGCCATGCGCAAAGGCCCGGTCATGGCCTCTGCCGATTTCTTCGAGCTGACCATCACCGGTGTCGGCGGCCATGGCGCCTATCCGCACAAGGCAGTCGACCCTGTTTTGCTGGCCGCACAGGTCATTCTGGCCTGGCAGGGAATTGTGTCTCGCAACACTGATCCGGTTGAGGCGTCCGTCATTTCAGTGACAGAAATGAAGGGCGGTCACACCACCAACGTCATTCCCGAAAGCGTGGTTCTGCGGGGGACGACCCGGTCCTTCCTGCCGGAAATTCAGAAGATGATCGAAACCAATATGGAAAAGATCGCCCGGGGCATTGTTGAATCCCAGGGCGGCACCATGGAGTTCATCTACGACCCGCGCTATGCCTCAACCATCAATACGCCGGAGCAAACCGACAAAGCGGCCAAGGCGGCCCGCGCCATCGTTGGGGCGGAAAATGTCGATACGCACACGCCGCAGATGATGGGGGCAGAAGACTTCTCCTGGATGCTGCGCGAGCGTCCGGGCTGTTACCTCTTCATCGGCAACGATGGTCCGGATGGGGGCTGCCACGTGCATAACCCCAACTACGACTTCAATGACGGCAACCTGACCATCGGCGCCAGTTTCTGGGCGGAACTGGTGGAGCAGGAACTGCCGGCAGAACGGGTTTCCGAAGCAGCCGAGTAAGAACAAGATTCAGCGGTCGGATGTGACAGAGGCCGCAATAGGAAAAGGGAGCTTGAGGGCTCCCTTTTTTTGGTTTGCCAGAGTGCCTGCTGTGGAGTTGGCCTGCAGGAACCAGGAAATGTAAGAAACTCTGCTTCCAAAATTCTCCTTCCAGGGAGCACAGCAGAAAGTGCTGCCCGTGAGCCTTTCCCGGCAGGATCATCTGCCCCGCTTAGGCGGAAAAATGCTGGTCCAGTTTGGTAAAAAGCTGCTCAAAGGCCTGTCCGGCAAGTCGGCGTTGGCGCAGGCCCCGATAGCGTGCCGCATTCAGGTTGCTGCCGGGATCTCCGACCACCACCAGCATGACCATGCCATAGCGGGCATGGGCCCGGCATTTGATGCCGTAAACCCCTTCCTGCTGGAAGCGAACCGATGCTTCGGCCTGAAACTGCAGGGAAAACTCATCAGCCCCTTCGGGCAGCATGCCTTTGACGGAATTGACAGTGTGCTGGTTGAGGTTGTTTTTGAACAGCAGCTCTTCACCCGGTTCCAGCAGCACAAAGCTGGGTTCAAATCGAAACACCCGCAGGGCTTTGCTTTCATCCAGATCGATGATCTGATCGATGAAACGGGACTCGCCCTTTACCTTGTTCAGGCAGAGACTGCTGTAGGGGTCAAAAGGCGGATAGATCATCTGCGTGCAGGCTTTGGCAGATGCGGGCGCGACTAGGCGAGAAGCTGCGCCCACTGCGCCTGTTGCCAGCGCAGCGGCCCCCAAACCCAAGCCAGCCGATTTCAATAGCTGGCGGCGATCAAATTCAATCATTCTGCAACTCCCTGCCGGTCAGAAAACACATCTGGGGGCAACAATTTCCGGGGCGGAGTGTAGGTGCGAAAGAGACGCAATCACCTTGATATTGATCAATCCGGCCTGTGGTAAATCACCGCAGGCCCTGAGGCTGTTCCCGGGAGAAGCTCGGTTCTGTCTGCTCAGCACCTGATCAGTGTGGAAAAAAAGCATTTTGCGGGTGAAGCCAAGCCGTGAGCCATCCCCTGCATCACTGAAAGGAAGCAAACGTGCGCTCCAAGTAAGATCCCAAAGTGCCTCCAACAAAACTGGCACAACACCGGTGGGGCAGGGCAGGTTCTTTTGCGTACCGGGCTTAGGCGTACCTGCGTTCCAGCTCGATGAGTTTTTGCTTGCGCCAGAGGCCGCCACCATAGCCGGTCAGGGAGCCATCGGCTCCCAGGACCCTGTGGCAGGGAATGATGATGGCGATCTGGTTGGCTCCGTTTGCGCGCGCCACGGCCCGGGTCGCTGAAGGCCGGTCCAGCGTCGCGGCGATCTGGCTGTAGCTTCGGGTCTCGCCCGCCGGGATGGTCATCAACTGGCGCCAGACGTCCTTGGTAAAGGCAGAACCGTGCAGAGCAAGCGGCACCTGAAAACGGCTTTCTTTGCCGTCAAAAAAGGCCTGCAACTCTGCCTGGGTCTGAGCACTGATCTCTGTCTTGCCAAGACCTAAGCTGCCTTGAGACAACGCCAGCAGTTTTTTCAGTTCAGCAGGCAGGGCTTTGCGGCTGGCAAATTCCAGCAGGTGCAGATGGTGGTGATCGGTGACCGCAATCATGGGGCCCAGGGGCGTTTCAAACCAGTCGGCCTTGAGGAGGCTGTCCTGTTTGAAGGCAGAGGGTGCCACGCCCAGCAGTTTGGCAAAGGCGGTGCGGAAGGCGCTGGCCGATGAAAAGCCCGCATCCAGCTGGGCGTCGATGACCCGTCCTCCTTCGGCCAGCGTTTCAAAACCGTCACGCAACCGGGCCATCCGGGCCATTTCCAGAAAGGTGATGCCAAACTGCTTTTTGAAGGCGCGGCGAACGGTTGAAGGATCAAAACCGAGGCGCTGAACATCATCCTCTCGCCAGCGACGGGAGGTGTCTGCTTCCAAAGCCTGTGTCAGGGTGACAACTGCGGGGTCCGCATCGGCTTCAGTGCCTAGAGGGTGGCAGCGTTTGCAGGGGCGAAACCCGGCCTCTATGCAGCCCGCCACCGTGTCGAAAAACTGGCAGTTTTCCAGCTTGGGTTTGCGGGCCGGGCAGGTCAGGCGACAGAAGATGCCGGTGGACCGAACGCCGACAAAAGCCCGCCCGTCATACTGCGGATCGCGGGCCAGCAGAGCGGCATAGAGGGTCTGGGTATCAGGTAAAGGAAAAAGCATGTCCCCGTTATAGCGACAGCCTGTGCTTTGCGGGGGCTAAAATCGGGCGGTTACAGAGCATGATCGATTGGGGCGACAGTGCTCGGTCCCCAAACACCAGTCGTGGTTACCTGCGTAACATGTTGAAATGGGTTGATTTTAAGTGGGTGGCCTTGCCGGGGCGCAGCGTCGCGTGACGCTTTTTCTCTTTGCCAGACAGGTGGTGAGGCAGGAGCCTGTGCTGACAGCTCCTGCCTTTTTCCGTCTGATTGCTATCGCCAGAGCATGATCGGTTTAGGCCCGTTATGATTGAGCGGCCTCTTCTTCGCGCACCTCAACCAGCAAATCAGCCAGTCGGGTCAGGCCTTCTCGCAGCACATCGTGGTGCAGGGCAAAGGAGAACCGCAGGTGATGTTCCTGGGCAAAGTAGGCACCGGGAATGGCCAGAATGGACTTTTCTTCTTTTAGACGTTTGGCCAGCTCCACTGATCCCATTTTCAGATTGTAGCGCAGGAAAGACATGGCCGAGGCCTGAGGCGGCACCACGGACAGCAGATCGCTGTGTTCTTCAATCAGCGCTTCCAGCAAAGGCCAGCCTTCACGGATCAGGCCCCGGGTCCGGGCCAGGATGCGCGGGCGGGTCTCCGCAGACAGGGCTTCAAGGGCCAGGCGGTTGGAGAGCATGGTGGAGCTGATGGTGACATATTCATGGTGGCGCCAGGCCTGGGTGATAATGTCCTGAGGCCCGACGGCCCAGCCCAGGCGCAGACCGGGCAACCCATAGGCTTTGGACATGGAGCCGATGGCCAGCACCTTATCGTAGCGGCCGTAGAAACTCGGGGTCTCTGTATCGGTCAGGCGTTCGGCACCGGCATAGACCTCGTCAGCAACGATCCAGGCACCAACCCTGGCCGCTGCAGCAATGATGGCGTCCATTTCTGCTTCGGTCAGGATGTAACCGGTGGGGTTGTTGGGGTTGACCAGCGCAATGACCTTGGTTGCGGGGGTGACGGCCTTTTCAAGAGACTCCAGATCCAGCGCCCAGCCCTTGTCTTCCACCAGATAGAACTCGCGCACTTCCGCGCCCAGGTTTTTGGCGTTTCCCCAGAACTGCAGGTAGGTGGGGCGCAGCATGGCCACTTCGTCACCGGGTTCCAGCAGGGTTTGCGCCAGGGTGAAGTTGGCTTCTGATGCCCCGACGGTCACCAGGACTTTATCGATGTTGTCTTCGCCGTAGAGCGCCCCGATGGTGCGGCGCAGCTCTTTGGTGCCGTTGACTTCCGGATAGTTGATCAGGGTGCCCATCAGGTCCTGCTGCTGCTCGGCAGAGGGCAGGAGCTCATCTAGGGTCATGGGGTGCACGCCGCTTTCAGCAAAGACATATTCCACGTCTTGCTCGTTTTCCGACATGAACTGCTCCAGCTCAAAAGGCTGGAATGGGGAGGCGCTGTTACGGGGCACAAAGGTCATGGAGGTTACTCTGGATCGTGGAAGGTGAGGGAACGGGGCTAGGAGGTCACAGCAGCAGAGCGGCCGCGGCCAGATCTTCCAGTCCCAGCCCGATGGAGCGGAAGAAGCGTTTGCCCTGATGGCGGGAGAGGGCTTTGCCGGTGATCAGCTCCGGCAGGTCGCCCAGGATCATCTCCTGTGGTTTCCAGCCGAAATTCTCACTGGCGAGGACCATTTCCCCGGCTGAAAGAGGGCAGGTGGGGCGGTAGTCACAAAAGACCTGAAAGTCGAACAGGCTGTCAGGTTCGATTTCGTGGGCCCGGGCGACATTGGTCGAGATGGAGGTGACCAGCACATCCTTGGCCAGTTTGTCCGTATCAATCACCGCGGTGCCGCTGGAGGTGGACAGGAGCACCACTTCCGCGCCGTCAGCGGCGGCATCGGCGCTCTCAGCCAGTTTCGCCTGAGGAGCAATGGCCTGCAATTTTGCCAGCTTATCCGGGTTTGTGGCCAGTGAGGGGGAGTAGAGGCTCACCTCCTGCCAGTCTCTCAAGGGAAGCACCTGTTCCAGATGGGCCTGGGCGACGGGACCGGAGCCGATCAGGCTAAGCCGGGAAACCTCCCGGGAGGACAGCAGGTCCACGGCCAGGGCAGTGGTGGCGGCTGTGCGCTGGGTGGTCAGGGCCAGACTGTCACACAGCAGCAACGGGCGGCCCGTTTCAGCGGAAAGCAGAAGCGTAAAGGCAGTCACCGGCGGCAGGCCCTTGTCGCCCAGTGACGGCAGGTAGGGGGAGAGCTTGACGCCGAAAACGGACGGGCGGCTCAATGCCCCAAGATAGGCGATAAAATCGCCGCCATTGGGCAGCAATGTCAGGGTCTGCGGTGGTTGCCTGGCGTCGTCTGCTGCCAGCTGCTGGAAAGCCTGTTTCAGGGCAGCCTGCAGATCGCGGCCAGCCAGTCTGTCTCGCACCATGGTTTCGTCCAGCAAGGGCATGGCCCCCCAGGGCGTTGAGGTCAGGTTTCTGGCAGCAGAGCTGATATCGGCCATAGCAGAGGGTCCACCTTTTGGATTGAGGAAAGGGGTAAGAGGTTCCGCTCAGCTTTATCAGACTTTTGGCCTGGGCGGATGGCCTTTCCTTGGGAAGGCTAGTGGCCCTGTTCTAATGCAGGGATGAGTTATATAAAAACACGAAGTGAAGAAGTTCACTTTTGAATTTTACAAAGTAATGCCGGTGCAAGCCGACTGAGGGTCTCATGAACCTGTCATCTCTCGACCTCAAACTTCTGCGGACCTTCATAGCCATTGTTGAAGAAGGTGGGTTTACGGCGGCTCAGCATCGCCTGGGTCTGTCGGCCTCGTCCATCTCCAGCCAGGTCAGGGCGCTGGAGGACCGTCTCGGGTTCAGGCTTTGCACCCGGGGCCGCAGTGGCTTTTCCCTGACAGAAGAAGGTCGTCGGGTTCATCTGGAGTGTGATCGCCTGTTTGCGGCTCTGGACGGCTTTAGCAGTGCTGTGGGGGATCTGAAGGGGCAGCTCAGTGGCACCTTGAGACTGGCTTTGGTGGACAACATCGTGACCAATCCGGGCAGTTGCCTGCCTCAGGCCCTTGCCAGATTTCAGTCTCGCAACAGCGACGTGGAATTGCGGCTGGATATCAGATCGCCGGCAGGGGTTGAAGCTGCCTTGTTGCGCGGCGAGGTGGAGCTGGGCATCAGCGCCACCCACCAGCCTTTGGAAGAACTGCGATATCAGGAGTTGTTCGAAGAGAACCTGGACCTCTTCGTAGGCGACAAGCATCCGCTCTATGCCGTTCCTGATGAGCAGCTTTCCTTGCAGGATCTCCAGCCATTGGACCTGGTCGCCCGACGCGCGGTGTCTCAACCGTCGCCCTTTGCCCAAGTTGCCCAGCCGCATCGCCGGGCAGTGACGGATCAGATGGAAGGAGCCCTGCACCTGATCCTGTCGGGGTTTTTCATCGGATATCTGCCCCAGCACTATGCACGTGAGTGGCTACTGCAGGGAAAGCTGCGGCAGGTGAGGCTGGTGGGCATGGACCTGAGCTATCACTCGCAGTTCTATCTCATCACCCATCTGCGTCGTCGCCCCAGTCTCGCCCTGAGCTGTTTTTGTCAGGATCTGCTGGACGCCCACTGAGCTGCCAGGAAGGCCCGTTCACAGGCCAAACCTGTTGGTATCGGAGATGTTGATAGAGAGAGTCGGGTAAACTGGAACAGCCGGGTCTAAGCAGGACCAGCCGGGTCGCGACTCTTGTCCTCTGTTGCGGGAGAAGCCTGAGTTGAGGGGCTGATTTTTGAATGTCTACTTATGACTGTCGCCGGAATTCACAAATCTCCCTAATCTCTTTATCAGTTTTTTTTGCGGGTGCGCTTTTATATGTACGGCCATTCATTATTTATCTTTATTCTTCTGGAAATATTTTAATGCATGTTTTGTGGGGATTTTTAGTAAATTTCATGTATATACATAATTTCATGGAAAAAAATAATTCAATTTCTTCTTGTTAACTAATCTAATCTTGGGGTTATTGTATCTGATCAAACGTATTTTTTTCTTTGTTTATTTATTTTTGCAAAGAAGTTCTGTTATGGTTGAGTGAATTTTGTCTGGTTCTACTGGTTTTGCAGTGGATTTCAGTAAAATTTAATTAACTTTCTTCGGAATAGATAGAGGGTGCCGTGAGCTGAAGGCTTGGGTTGTTTCTTTGTGAATTCAGAGAACAGCCCCGTTTCAAAAAGTCGGTAGCTGTCGGACTTGCCAATCGGATTTCTCGACCCTGTCTTGGAGAAAGTTGTGTCTTTCAACGATCTGAAAACCCGCCCAAAGCTGCTGATCGGTATCTGTTCACCCCTGATTCTGATGGTGGCTCTTGGGTTCATTGCCATTTTCAACATCGACAAGATCATAACGACGGCAGGATGGGTCGATCACACCCGAAAGGTCCTGGCGCAGTCTTCTGGCATCGTTGGATCAGCCGTGGATATGGAAACGGGCATGCGCGGCTATCTCTTGGCCGGACAGGATGAATTCCTGGAGCCCTATGATAAAGGGCAGACTGACACTTACGAAAAGATCGCCCGACTTCAGGAAACCGTCAGCGACAATCCGGGGCAGGTAGAAAGACTGGCAGAAGTCGAGAAAGTCCTGCGCGAATGGCAGGCAGAAGTCACGGAACCAACCATTGCTTTGCGCCGTGAAATTGGTGACGCCAAAACCATGGATGATATGGCCGATCTGGTGGGTGAAGCCCGCGGAAAGGTCTTCTTTGATCGCTTCCGGCAACAGATTGCCACGTTCATCGGACGAGAACAGGAGCTGCTGGAGAAGCGTCGGGCTGAATTTGCTTCTGCTCAGGGCATCGTCGAATCTCAGTTCGCCGTTGTAGAAGACGCCGTGGGTTGGGTGACACACACCTACAAAGTGATGGCTGCCGGTAATCTGTTGCTGGCCAATGCCGTTGACATGGAAACGGGTCTGCGCGGGTTCCTCCTGGCGGGCGAAGATGAGTTTCTGGAGCCCTTTGAGGCTGGTCGTGGGGCCTTTTTTGAAAATGCAGAGGCTCTGCGCCAGACCGTATCCGACAATCCGCCTCAGGTTGCCCGTTTGAATGTGGCTGAGCAACTGATGTCAGACTGGCTGGCCAAAGTCAGCCTGCCTGCCATCGAAAAACGCCAGCAGGGCGCCGCACTCAGTGAAGTGGAGGCCCTGGTCCAGAAGAAGGAAGGCAAGAAGTTCTTTGATACCTTCCGTGGCGTGATCGCCGAGTTTATCTCCATTGAGGCTGATTTGCTGGTTACCCGTCAGGCCGATGAACTGGCGGCTGCCTCGGCCGTGGATCAGAACCTCAAAGTGATGCACGAGAACGAAGCCTGGGTGACCCATACCTATGAGGTGATCATTGAGGCTGAAGCTTTGCTTGCCGCTGCCGTTGATATGGAAACCGGCATGCGCGGGTTCCTTCTGGCAGGGAACGAAGCCTTCCTGGAACCCTACAATCAGGGACAGGCTCATTTTGCGGAACTGTCTGAAAAACTGATGAAAACGGTGAGCGACAATCCTCAGCAGGTGCAGCTTCTGGTGGAGATTGTTGAGAACATCTCCAGCTGGATTGCTGACGTCACAGAACCCACCATTGCCCTGCGTCGGGAAATTGGCGACGGCAAAACCATGAATGACATGGCTGACCTGGTCGCAGAGGCACGTGGAAAAGTCTACTTTGACCGTTTCAGAGGTCTGATGGCTGATTTCCAGGCAGAAGAAGAATCCCTGATGCAGGTACGTCAGGCGGAAAATGAAACCACTGTTTCTCAGACCTTCACATTGGTCATCAGCTGCATCGTTGGTGGTCTGGTGATCGGTCTGGCTCTGGCCTGGTACATTGGCAATGGCATTGCGAACCCCATTCGTCTGATGAACGAAGCCATGGCGAAGATCGCCAAGGGGGATCTGAAAACAGATGTTCCCGGCGTTGGCCGCAAGGATGAAATCGGAGACATGGCAGAGGCTGTCCAGGTGTTCCGCCAGAATGCCGAGGAAAGGGTCCGTCTGGAAGCCGAACAGGCGCAGCAGGAAGAACGCGCTCTGGCAGAAAAGAAAGCCATGATGAACCAGCTGGCTGATGATTTTGAAGCCAGCGTGAAAGGGGTCGTCAACAATGTGTCCGCGTCTTCAGACCAGATGCGTATGACCGCTGAAAGCATGACCGGAGTTGTGGGGGAGGCCAGCGGCAAAGCCGGTGACGTGCTTCAGGATTCCCATTCCGCAACGGACAACGTGCAGTCTGTTTCTGCCTCGGCAGAAGAACTGTCAGCGTCCATTCGGGAAATCTCAACGCAGGTGGCCAAATCAACAGAGATTGCCGGCAGCGCAGTGTCCAAGTCACAGCACACCAATACGCTGGTGGAGACCATGGCCAGTTCGGCGCAGGAAATCAGTGATGTGGTCAGCCTCATTCAGGATATCGCTGAGCAGACAAATCTGCTGGCGCTTAATGCGACCATTGAAGCCGCCCGGGCAGGCGATGCCGGCAAAGGCTTTGCTGTGGTTGCCAGTGAGGTCAAAAACCTGGCGAACCAAACGGCGCAAGCGACGGAAAACATCTCCTCGCAGGTTGGCAGCATCCAGAATGTTACCAATGAAGCGGTGGTCTCCATTCAGGACATTGGAAAGACCATTACGGAAATCAATGAAATCACCACCAGTGTGGCCTCTGCTGTTGAAGAGCAGAATGCCGCCACGTCTGAGATTGCCCGGAGTGTGCAGCGGGCGGCTGAAGGAACCCGCAATGTGACCACAAACATTGGCGACATTTCAGCAGCCATCAATCAGGCTGGATCCTCTTCTCAGGAAGTGATGAGCGCTGCCTCTTCCATGGCAGAGCAGTCATCCGAACTGAACCGGACGGTGGATTCCTTCGTTGAGAAAGTCCGCTCGGCCTAGAGCATGATCGGTTTGGGTGTCGCCGCTGTTTGAGGCCTCACCAAGATACGGAGCAATGGAGAAAGGGAGGTGCTGAGCAGCGCCTCCCTTTTTTGTCTGTGCAGTCAACTGGTTGGGGCGGTTGGAGGTTGAGAGCCCCGCGACAGCCTGCCGCAGCGGCACTTGTCTAAAGTCATGGCAGCTTTCCGGGGCTCTGCTTAGTTTAGATGTATTGATTATGAATGTTTAAGTTCGGGTCGCTTTCCGTGACCAGATTGTGGAGTGGCCCTTGGGGTGGATATGAGCGCGCGATCAGCTATGCAGGACGACAGAGTTTTGGGCGACAAGACAGACGAAAGACGCAAAGGGATTCTGCCCCGCGTGACCGGGGCTCATCTGTTCCAGGCTGGATTTCGCCCTTTTTTCCTGGCTGCGGGAGTGTTGGGGGCTCTGGCGATCCCCTTGTGGCTGGCTTACTTTTCAGGCCACCTGACGGGCCCCGCTGGCCTGGATGCGCTTTTGTGGCACAGCCATGAAATGCTCTTCGGTTTCGTGCCGGCAGCCATCGCCGGGTTTCTCTTGACCGCCATTCCCAACTGGACAGGGCGCTTACCGCTCAAAGGCAGCCCTCTGTTCATTCTGTTTGCGCTCTGGTGTCTGGGCCGTCTGGCCTGGCTCGCTTCCGGGGCGCTTGATCCCTGGCTTGTTGCTGCCATTGATCTGTCGTTCCTGGGTCTGTTGTGGCTGGTGACCTTGCGGGAGGTGGTGGCCGGGAAGAACTGGCGTAACCTGCTGGTTCTGGTGCCGGTTGGGCTGCTTTTCGCTGCGAACATCCTCTTTCATCTCGAGAGCACGGGGTTGGCTGAAGTGGCAGATCTGGGGCTGAGACTGGGCCTTGGTGTGGTGGCTTTTCTCGTCATGCTGATCGGGGGGCGTGTCACCCCCAGTTTCACCCGAAACTGGCTGGCAAAGCGGAAGGAAACAAAGCTGCCGGTATCCGCGAACGGTTTTGACAAAGGCGTGATGGCCGTCACGGCTCTATCGCTTGTTCTCTGGATCGCTCTGCCGGATCTGCTGATCACCGGCTTTGCCTTGCTGTTGGCCGGGATACTGCTTTTTGTCCGTCTGAGCCGATGGCGCGGGCTGGCCGTTGCACAGGACAGCCTGCTGCTGGTCCTGCATCTGGGCTATGCCTGGCTCGCCTTTTCTTTTGTTCTTTTGGGACTGTCTTTGCTGTCGGACGAACTGGCGCTGCCGCTTACCGTTCCTTACAGCGCCGCCCTTCATGCTTTTACCGCCGGCGCCTTTGCCAACATGATCCTGGCCGTCATGTGCCGGGCGGCCCTGGGGCACAGTGGCATGGCGTTGAAAGCGGATAGCTGGATGACGCTTGGATTTGTGGCTTTGGCCGTGGCTGCGCTGCTGCGTGTGATCGCCGGGTGGGAACCCACAACTCTGCTATTTGGTTTGTCCGGGCTGCTTTGGACGCTGGCATTTGTCGTTTTTATCGGGCGATTCTGGGGGGCATTTACCAGACGGCCCACAGCCCGGTCCTGAGACAGGGGCGCTGTCAGCAGACCGACCGCATCAGGGTGCAGGGGTGGTGCCCGGTTGCTGTTATTATCCTTATGTAGAATTCGGTAGATTTCATACACGTTTATGGCGTGTTTTGCGTCGACTGGCGCTGGCAGGGCTCGACTGGTCAGGAGGCAAAGTGGGAGACGTAGGCCCTGTATTGGCCTGTAACACCCTGTTTTGTGGCAGAATTTCGACTTTTCCATGACGGCAGGATGGCCAATTTGTCGCAATATAGGCAGGCATTGATTCAGATCAAACAGCCCACTCTGGACCAGGAGTAGGGTCCCCTCACTCGGGTTTCAGCAAGCGATTCGAACAGAGGAAAAACCAACGCTCAGATCATCAGACGACCGGGAATTTCCTCGGTCAAAAAAGGTGTATTTGAGATAGGTGGTTCGGATCGGCCCGACTAGGGAGATCAATAGATGCGACTGAAAAAAAGTCTGCTTGCCGCCGCGGCCATTGTGGCTCCGGTTGCACTGGCACTGGGGACAGCCCAGGCCAACGATCTCGGTCCCGTCAAAGCCATGGAAGTGGATGAGGCAAAAGCCGCTCTCGGCAAACGCCTTTTCTTCGACCCACGCCTTTCCGGGAATGCCGAGCTTTCCTGTTCTTCTTGTCACAATCCGGAAACAGGCTTTTCCGACGGCCAGATGCTGTCAGACGCCTATACCGGATCGCTGCACTTCCGCAACGTGCCTACCGTGATCAACGCGGCACAGCGGGCAGCCTGGATGCATGATGGACGTTTGGGAACCAATCTCAACGACGTGACCCGTGAGATGATCACGGAAACCTACCTGATGAACATGGACATGCGCCTGATGCAGGAACGCATCAAGCAGGACCCTGTCTATGTGAAGATGTTCAAGGACGCCGGCTATGGGGAACCGAGCAATGGTTCTGTCCGCAAAGCCATTCCTGAATACCTGAAAACGCTGACTTCCCGGAATGCGCCTTTCGACAAGGGCGAACTGACTGTTGAAGAACAGCGCGGCTATGATCTCTTTGTCGGCCAGGCCGGTTGTGTCAGCTGCCACAACGGTCCGCGTTTCACCGATGATCAGCCTTACAACATCGGTGTGCCGAACAACCCCGAAATCTGGAACAACCCAGAGCGTCACGTGACCTTTGTAACCTATGGCAAGTTCATGGGTGTCGAAAGTTACATGAACCTGCGCGAAGACCTGGGCGCCTATGTGCGTGATCACCGGGAAGAGTCCAAGCGCAAGTTCCTGACACCGTCTCTGCGGGAACTGGTCTACACCGCGCCTTACATGCACAACGGCATGTTCGACACGCTGGAAGCCGTTGTTGATTTCTACTCCGCCGGTGGCGGTGACGACGTCAACAAGGATCCTCGCATCAAGCCGCTCAATCTGACGGGCGAACAGAAGGGCGCTCTTGTCGCCTTCCTGAAAACGCTCTCCGGTGATCCTTTGACGGGTCCCGAATTCGTGCCTGAAGAAATCGATACCGACTATCCGGTCATCGAAAACTGGCGCGAAGTTAAGAACTAGGAGCTGGCGAGATGAAAGTGAAAACAAACGTCTTTGCAGCCGCGCTCCTGACAGCCGTCAGCGCGCTGGCTCTATCCACCGCCCAGGCCTCCAGCGTCCATCCGGAACTGGAACCGCTGGGTCCTCCGCCGATCCCGGCCGACAACCCCATGACCCCTGAGAAAATCGAACTGGGCAAACTGCTCTTCTTCGATGGCCGTCTGGGCGGGGATCAGTCCTCACCTTGTGTTGCCTGTCACGAACCGACAGCTGGCTGGGGTGTTGCTGCTCCCATCTCCTTCGGGTATCCGGGCACCACTCACTGGCGCAACAGTCAGACCATCATTAACTCCGCTTACTACGGCAAGCTGTTCTGGGCAGGGTCTTCCAAATCCCTGGAATCTCAGGCTAAGTCTGCTGCTGGCGGTGCGGTTGCCGGGAACGGTGAAGCCGACATGATGGAAGCCCGTCTGGCATTCGTGCCGGAGTATCGCCGTCGCTTCAAAGAAGTCTTCGGGGATGAATGGCCGCTGATCGGCAATGCCTGGATGGCCATTGCTGCCTTCGAGCGGACCCTGGTGCAGACCGACACGCCCTATGACAACTACCTGAAAGGCGATGAAGCCGCGCTGAGCGATCAGCAGAAGCGGGGTCTGGATCTTTTCGTTGGCAAGGCCCAGTGCGTGACCTGTCACAACGGTCCTTTGCTGACCAACGAGAAGTACTACAACCTGGGTGTTCCGCCTGCGAAGGAATGGGAAGACGACGCCCTGTCTCAGATCACCTTCCGCTATGAGCTTTATGCCAAAGGCTCAACTGAGGAAATGTATCGCAAGACCAAGGACGATCCCGGCTTCTATTTCCGGTCCAAGGAAAAAGCCGACAAGGGCAAGTTCCGCGTCCCGAGCCTGCGCTACACCAAGTACAGCTATCCCTACATGCACAACGGTCAGCTGGAAACGCTGAAGGACGTGGTTGAATTCTACAACGCCGGTGGTGGCGAAAACGAATTCTCCGCGAACAAAACCGATCTGATCCAGCCGCTGAACCTCAGCGAGCAGGAAGTCGACGATCTGGTGGCCTTCATTGAATCCATGTCGGGCGAGGAAATCCTGATGGATTACCCCGAACTCCCCGAATCTGCCCCCTTGCGCTGAGGAAAGGAGCTTTAAAGATGATCACGAAAGATCAAGCACAGGCCGTGCTGGAAGACGATCGTGAAACAGCTGTGGCTCCCGTTTCGGATCACAGCCACGACGACCATCCGGCAGGCACCTGCGTCATGAACCGGCGCCAGTTCCTGCTGACCTCCAGCGCTGCCACGGCCACCTTTACGGTCATGGTGACGATGAATCCGGGCTCTCCGGATGCCAAGGAAGTACCGGCCGCCGTTGCGACCTACCCCCGTCAGCAGGTGGGCAAGTTGAGCGAGCTGGAGGCCCATGAGCCTCTGGACTTCAACTATCCCGATGAAGGGGACTATTCCGAGTGCATGCTGGTCAAACTGGACAAGGAAGCCGGTGGTGGCATTGGCCCAGACAAGAATGTCGTGGCCTTCAGCTACACCTGCACCCACCAGGGCGGCCCCATGCAGGGCACCTACAAAGCCGATGATGCTGTACTGGGCCCGTGTCCGCTGCATCTGTCGACTTATGACCTGACCCGTCACGGGATCCTGGTCTCCGGTAACGCCTACCAAAGTCTGCCGCAGGTTCTGCTCGAACTGGATGGCGATGACATTTACGCCGTTGGCGTTTTCGGCCTGATTTACGGCCGTTACGACAACCTGCAGGCTTAAGGGGGATTGGCTATGTCAACTGAATACTACATTCCAGAAACGGAAGTACCTCTGCCGCCGAAGGATGCAGAAGTCCTCTCCACCGCTTGTGACTATTGCATTGTCGCCTGCGGGTACAAAATCTACCGCTGGCCGGTAAAAGGCGGCAAAGTCGGCGGTCCGCTGGCAGATCAGAACGCTTTCGGCGTGGATTTCCCGGTGGAGCCTCTGGGTCCCTGGGTTGCCCCCAACCAGCACAACATCGTGCTGCACAAGGGCGAGCCGCACCACGTGGTGATTATCCCTGACAAGGATACGCAGTTTGTTAACACCGAAGGTGACTCCTCCATCCGTGGCGGGGCCATCGCCAAGAAGTGTTACAACCCGCAGACTCCGACCCGTGACCGCTTGAAAACCCCCATGCTGCGCATGTTCGGCTCGCTGATGCCCATTCCCTGGGACATGGCGATCGACATCATTGCTGAGGTCAACAAGTACGTCATCGAGAAACACGGCCGTAACGCCTATGGCATGAAAACCTTCTCCTACCAGTATATGGAGAACACCTATGCCATTACGAAGTACGCTCTGAAGTACATCAACACAGCGAACTTCACTTTCCATGACACGCCTTCTGACGTGACCTCCACTCCCGGTTTCCGGGATGCCGGTTTCGACAACTTCGGCCCAGCCTATGAAGACTGGAAAAACGCCGAAACCCTGTTGATCTGCGGTACTGATCCCTATGAAACGAAGACCATTCTCTTCACTCAGTGGATCATGAAGGGCATCCAGAACGGTCAGAAAGCCATCTTCATGGTGCCTCGTCGCACCGCTGGTGTGGCTTATGCTGAAAAGAATGGCGGCCTGTGGCTCGACATTCAGCCCGGCACTGACCTGCCTGTCATGAACGCCATCGCCCGCGTGATCGTGGAAAATGGCTGGGAAGACAGCGAGTGGATCAAGAACTGGGTCAACAACAAGTGGGAGTCTTCCTCCGGCTTCGGGCAGGGGACACGTAACACCCCCTGGCAGTGGCGCACCACTTGGGGCAAGTTCCAGACCAAGGGTTTCGAGGACTGGAAAAAATGGGTCATGTCTCAGCCTGAGTTCGAGGTGGAAAAAGCCGCCGAGATCGCTCAGATCGACCCTGCCAAGATCCTGCTGGCCGCTGAATGGCTGGCAAAACCCCGTGAAAACGGCGACCGGCCCAAAACCTCGATCATGATCGAGAAGGGCTTCTACTGGTCCAACAACACCGGTAACACCAACGCCGTGTCTTCTCTGGGCATCATCTGCGGCTGCGGCGGGCGTCCCGCTCAGGTCATCGGCCGTGCCGGTGGTCACCAGCGTGGCGGCCTGCGCGGGGGCAAGTACCCGCGTAACAAGTCGCCGGAAAAACTGCCCGGTCGTCGCCGTCGTGCCATCGATTCCGACCGTTACCTCATGTCCGGGCATACCCGTATCGCCCACGTGATCGGTAACACCTGGATCCAGGCCATGTGCGGCTCTCAGCAGCTGGCTGAGAAGTTCGAAGAGCTGACTGTGCGGAACCCGCACCAGGTTCGCAGCCTGGACAAAGAGGCCATCATCGAGACCCTCAAAGCTCGTGTGGACTCCGGCGGTATGGTGGTGTGGAACCAGGACATCTACCTGGTTGATCCCATCGGGGCCCGCTACGCAGACATCGTTCTGCCGGCGGCCACCTGGGGTGAGGAAACCTTCACCCGTGCCAACGGTGAACGTCGCATCCGCTTGTACAACAAGTTCTACGATGCCCCCGGTGAGGCCAAGCCTGACTGGTGGATCGTGGCCCAGATTGGCAAGCGCATGGGCTTCGACGGCTTTGACTGGCAGAACTCCAACGAAGTTCTGGAAGAAGGGGCCCGCTTCAGCCGCGGCAGCCGCAAAGACTTCTTCATGGTCAAAGTGGCCGCACAGAAGGAAGGCAAAACCCTGCATCAGAAGTTGGGCGAATTCGGCACCGACGGCATCCAGGGACCTGTGATGATGAAAGACGATGGCAGCCTGATGGGCACCAAGCGTCTGCATGACACCACACGGTCTTTGCCTGCTGAAGGCGCAGCCGGTGCCAACGTCATCGGTAAGAAGATGACCCACTTCAACTCGCAGACCGGTAAGTGCAACATCCAGAAATCTCCCTGGAGCCTCTTCTCCGATTACTGGGAGTGGATGCGTCCGAAGGGCGACGAACTCTGGTGCACCTCTGGCCGGATCAACGAGCGCTGGCAGTCGGGCTTCGATGACCGTCGTCGTCCCTACATCGTCCAGCGCTGGCCGGAAAACTGGGTGGAAATCCATCCCGATGATGCGGCCGAGCGGGGCATCGAAAGCGGTGACTATGTGATGCTGTACTCTGATCGGATCCCCGGCCAGAAAGACACCATCATTGGGGTGGAAGGCGATGACTTCCAGTTCTCCAAACTGATGGAACGCGGTCACATTGAGCTGACGTCTGCCGCCATCACTGCGGTTGCCATGGTGACCCCAGCCATCAAGAAGGGGGTCATGTACACCGACTTCCTGCACACCCAAAGCCCAGGCAACGCCTTGTCTGGTCGGGTGGTTGACTGGATCTCCGGCAACTACAACTACAAGATGGGCATTGGTCGCGTGAAGAAAGTGGGGGTCTCTCCCTACAAAAACAGCTTCCGCTCCATGTCTTTCGCCCGGCGCGACATCGCCTGACGGTCTGCTGTGCCAGGGGGCTCTGATTGACGGAGCCCTCTGGATACAGCCTGACAACCAGGCGATCGGTGAGGGGCCGAAGCCACTGATAGCTCTGAAAACTGACCTGCAGTGCAGAGCGTTCATTCAGCCCCGATCCGTTGAACTTTCGGGCCCGCAATCCCCCTGCTTTGCGGGCCTGGGAGACTCTCTTTTGAGAGGCCTTACCCCTATCACTCTTTATTGAGAGAGGATTGGTCATGTCGTTGGCCGAAGTAACAAACGAAGATACGAACAGAGAGTTTCAGCTGCCTGCTGAAGACCTGAAGACACAGAAACAAGCGGTCCTGGCCACCTTGCTGGACACCCTGGACAAAGCGGACGGGGCGCAGCGCTGTGCCGCCGTGATTGCTTTGGGCCAGATCGCCCAGGATGCACTGGTTGATAAAGCTCCCGTGGTGAGTGCCTTGGTTGCCGCACTGCGGGATGAAGATGAAGACGTGCGGGTCGATGCCGCTGTCGCGCTGGGACGTCTGGCGGATCCGGCAGCTGTGGCGCCCCTGCTGGAAAACCTCACTCTGGATCCGTGTGGCGACGTGAAGGCCGCCGCCATCGACTCTCTGGTGGCGCTGCGGGCCTATGACGCCGTGCCTCTGCTGCGCGAACTGGTGACCAGCCGCGGTAAAGACGTGGTCTGGGATGGTGAGGAATTGCTGGACTGGGACGAGTGGTTGGACATCCAGGTCAAAGCCGTCAAGGCGCTGGCAGAGCTGGGTGTGGAAGAGGCTGCTGAGGACCTGGCGGCTGCCCTGACTTTGGAAGAAGGGCAGGAGATTTCTCCGGAGGTCATGCCCGCTTTGGCCAAACTGGGCGCCCCGGGGCTGGCCCAGTTGCGCAGCTGCCTGACCAGTGAGAGCGGTGTGATCCGTCGTCGGGCTGCCAAGGTGCTGCCGCTGGTCAAGAACAAGGACGTTGAACCTTTGCTGACTGCGCTGCTGACCAGTGCCTATCAGGACTTGCGAGCGTTGGGTGCTCAGGGCTGGAAAGGCCGCAAAGCCCAGCCAAAAACCCTTGAATCTCTGGCCAGTGATGAAAGCGCAGAGGTTCGGGTCGCTGCCATTGAGGCCATGACCACACCGTCCGATCGCCTGCTGGACCGGGCGTTGAAAGATCATGACGCTGCTGTGGCTGAAGCTGCGGTCAATCGACTGCTGGCCGAGCCAAAACTGCGGGATGTGCCGCACCTGAGCAAACGCCTGCTCAATCTGCTGACCCGGGCACCTAGTCATCAGGTTTCCAGGCTGGTCAGCCTGTTGCGGGAGGTGGCTGCCGATAAGGCGGAGATGAACCTGCGCATCCTGCTGGCCGATCGGCGCCTGTCGCCTGAAAGTCGTGCGGCTCTGGCACTGACCCTGGCAAACACTGAAAACCTTTCCGCCAAAGATCTGGAAGATAACGTCACCGCCTTGGTGGCCCAGGTGGACGATGGCGAGCGTCAGGTTCGGTTCCGCGCTTTGAGTGCCTTGGGTGAAGTTGCAAAGGCCGAGCTGGGGCCGGAACACAGCCACGCACAGGCGAAGGCGCGGCTGGCGCTGCTCTGGGGTCTGGAAGGCAAACTGGTTACAGCTCCGGACGAAGATGAGGACCTGCAAGCTGCAGCAGCAGAAGACGAGACAGAAGCTGCGGATGCCGCCAAACCTGATGGCGAGGCGCCTGAAGAAAAAGCTGTCGTGACCGCTGACGTTGCGGAGGAGGTGAAAGCCCCCTTGGGTGAGGAAACGGCCGACACCGCTCAGGACGAGACCACAACCTCCACACTTGGCGCAATCCTGGCCAACAAAGGCCCGGACTATGCCGAAGAAGTCGCAGAGGACGTGGAACTGACGGCAGAGGATCTGGAGCGCCTGGCCATGGCGTCCCAGCGCCGGACCCGTCGCAAGAAAGTGGCGCTGGAGCCCGAAATTGCGCTGCACGAAGACGTCAAGCGCCTGTCCGCTCAGGTTCTGGCCTCGGTTGCCACGGAAGAGGTGGCGGAAGCTCTGGTGGCTGCATTGGGCGGCGATGATCAGGAGGTTCGACAAATCGCTGCGGCATCCCTGGCACAGGTTTGTGAAGACCTGGAGAGCCTGCCCAAGGTTGTGCGTCTGCGCGCTCAGGTTTTTGCCCGGGAAGATGACCGTCTGATCCGGCTGCAGGCCCTGCGGGTTCTGGGCGCCAGCGGCAGCACCGATGTGGTGCCGACCCTCAAATCTCTGCTGGAGGATCCGGATCTGGCCATTCGTCAGGAAGTCATCCGGGCCCTGGGAAAAACGGCAGAGGACGTCAGCTACCTGCTGCCGCTGCTGGAAGATCCCAGCTATGACCTGCGGCGTCTGGTGGCCGAAGTTCTGCTGTCCAAAGGCTGTGAAGAGGCGCTTGGGCCTTTGCTGGAGCGGGCTCTGGACAACGATGGCTTCATTGCACCTCAGCTGGCGGCTCTCCTGCGCGGCTGGAAACGCGAAGAGGCCACGGCCTTCTTCACCAAGGTTCTGGGAAATGAGGATCAGCGGCGGCTGTGGCGTTCTGCCGTAGAATCGCTGGCGAACCTCTGGATGCCCAGCACACCACCGAAGTTGCTTCTTGTTTGATCGGGGGATCAAACTTGCAACTTCGTTGAGAGAAGGATCCTTCTGATAGGGGGAGGGGTCCTTCCGGAAACCGGCTCAAGGTCTCGGCCTTGGGCCGGTTTTTTTATGGCCGGCGCCAGGCGCCGGTATCAGGTGGTCTGTATCAGGTATCGGTATCAGGCATCGGCGGTCGGCTGTCCTCAGGAACTGGCGTCTGGGCCCCGGGACAGCTTGCCTGTTCTTTTTCGCTGTCTGGAAAAAGCAGCGCTCCCTCAAAGCCTTATCTCTGAACAAACAGGCTGTGGGTGAATCTTGACGCCAGGGAGGGGAAGGTTGCTCTGAATAGACCTTTTCGCGCGCGGAGTCGGGGCGCTAGAAGTAAATCAGAATTCAGCCCCTTTGGAAGTTCGTTCCCCGTCATGACGACCGCTCTGCAAATCCTGGAAGATGTGTTTGGCTATCGCCGGTTCCGGCCTGGCCAGCAGGAGGTGATTGAGGCGGTTCTGGCTGGCGAAAGGGTGCTGGCCATCATGCCGACCGGCGGCGGCAAATCCCTGTGTTTTCAGGTGCCGGCTCTGGTGAAAGGCGGGCTGACCGTGGTTGTGTCGCCACTGATTTCCCTGATGCGGGATCAGGTGGCGGCTTTGCGGTCCAACGGCGTGGCAGCCGCCAGCCTTAACTCCACTCTGGAACAGCCAGAAAAGAGCGAGATCTACAGCCAGCTGGCCCGAGGCGAGTTGCGGTTACTCTATCTCTCTCCTGAGCGGCTGGTGATGCCGGAAACCCAGGATTTGCTGGCCCGCTCCGGTCTTTCGCTGATTGCCATTGATGAGGCCCACTGCGTCTCTCAATGGGGCCATGACTTCCGTAAAGAGTATCTGCAACTGACCCGCTTGCGGGACGTCTTTCCCGATTTGCCCATGGTGGCGCTGACGGCCACGGCTGATCGGGCCACGCAGCGGGACATTCAGGAACGGCTGTTTGGCGGGGAGGCGAAGACCTTTATCTCCGGGTTTGACCGCCCCAATCTGACACTGGCCATTGAGCCGAAGGTGGCCGCCCGACGTCAGCTGCTGGATTTCCTCTCTGCCAGAAAGGGGCAGGCGGGTGTCATTTACTGCCTGTCCCGGAAGAAGGTGGAGCAGACCGCTGACTGGTTGCGAGATCAGGGGTACGACACACTGGCCTACCATGCCGGACTGCCAAAAGAGCAGCGGGAAGAGGCCCAGGATCGTTTCGTCAACGAAGATGGTGTGGTCGTGGTGGCGACGGTGGCTTTTGGCATGGGGATCGACAAGCCTGATGTGCGCTTTGTGGCTCATGTTGACCTGCCGGGATCCGTTGAAGCCTATTATCAGGAGATTGGTCGCGCCGGTCGCGATGGCGCGCCAGCGGACACCTTCATGCTCTACGGACTGGAAGATATCCGCCTGCGCCGTGGCCTGATCGATCAGTCATCTGCCCCCATTGAGCAGAAACAGGTGGAGCAGCGCCGCCTCAATGCCTTGCTGACCATCTGTGAATCGGTCACCTGCCGACGCCAGACACTGCTGGCCTACTTCGGGGAAAGCCACGAGCCCTGCGGCAACTGTGATCTCTGCCACAATCCGGTAGAGCAGGTGGACGGGACCATTGAAGCCCAGAAGGTTCTGTCTGCGGTTTACCGCAGTGGTCAGCGGTTTGGCGCTCAGCACATCGTTCATATTCTGCGCGGCAAGGCCACCGACAAGATTCGGGAGCGGGGACACGATCAGCTCAAGACCTTCGGTGTTGGCCAGGAGTTTGGCGAGCGGGAGTGGCACTCCGTCATTCGCCAGCTTGCCGCAGAAGGTCATCTGCATGTGGATTTGGAAAACTACGGCGGGCTGACTCTGGCCGGGCAGGCCGTGGCCATTTTGAAGGGCGAGCAGTCGGTCAAATTGCGCCGTGACAGCCTGACAAAAGTCACCCGCAAACGGCAAACCGCAGAAGCGCTGGCGGACCTGAAGGTTGATGCCAAGCTTCTGACGGTTCTCAAGCGGTTGCGGCTGGAACTGGCCCGCGAACAGTCAGTTCCGGCCTATGTCATCCTGACGGACCGCAGTTTGATTGATATGGCGCAGAAGATGCCAACCTGCCTTGAAGAAATGGCTGAGGTGCATGGCATCGGCGACAGCAAGCTGAACCGCTATGGCGCTGAGTTCCTGGAGGCCCTGGAAGGTTATCGTCTGGAGCGACAGGCGGCCGAGTAAGCCGAACTTGTTAAACAGACCCAGTCGTCTGGAGAAAAAGGCGCCCGTCGCCCATCAGCTGGACGGACGCCCTTAGATTTCTCAATTGGTTTCAGAGCCTCTGTTTGCCTCGCAGGGACTCATAGTGTCTTCCAGTGTCTCTTACTGTTTTCCAGAGTTTCTGGCGCCTGGCGGCGAACAGACCCTCATCAGGCTCTCACCGCACTCAGCAAGAGCAAAGAACCCCTGCGACCGGTTCAGCCGAGATCTTGGGAGCTTGATCGCTCTCGTTCAAAGCACTCAACACTTGAACGCACCCCGTTGATCTTCCTCTGCCCTTTGGAAAGAGGCACACGCCTCAAGTGGCATCACGCAGTGAGGCCTAAAAAACCGATTTGCCTGCGGGCATTTGCCTGCAACAGGGGTCAGGTCCGGTCCCGCTTGCCCAGGCCGATCTTTACGGCAAACTCAGAGCGTTGCTTGGCGTAGTTGGGTGCCACCATGGGGTAGGTGGACGGCAGGCCCCATTTGGCCCGGTACTCATCGGGCGTCATGCCATAGGCGGTGCGCAGGTGCCGCTTGAGCATTTTCAGCTTCTTGCCGTCTTCCAGGCAAATCAGGAAGTTGGGCGTGATGGACTTCTTGATGGGGACGAAGGGGGTCTGTTTCGCAGCGCCAGGGAAAATGCGCCCTTTATCTGTACCCAGTGTGCGCAGCGAATCATGGATGGACAGGATGACATTCGGCAGATCCGTCCGGGGCACTGAGTTGTTGCTTACGTAGGCTGAAACGACCTTGGCCGTCATGTTCAACAAGGCATCGTTTTGCTGGTTCGCCGGACTGTGTTCGGTCTGCATGTTTTTCTCCGTCACCTAATCGCTCTTTCCGTTAAGGGGGCTGGCCCGCTAAGAATTGTGGTCGGCTCCCGTCTGTTAGGGGAGGAGCCTGTCGCAGAGGTTTAATCCCTGCAGTAATGTTTGAATGTTCTCGAATACCTGATGGCCATTTCGAGAAACTTTGAAGTATTTTCCTTTAGTAAAACTCGAACCTTCTGATTTGATCTCCGATAGAAACGGTTTTTCTGATGTTACTAGTTTCTGCGGTTCAAGCTGTGACAATTCAGAAGCAAGAACTTCACGGGTTATTCTTTTGAAGTTTCACATCCGAATGCAGAATTATCGGATTTGTCAGGTTTGTTAACCCCTATTTGGGGGGTGTTCTCCGGAATGATTGTTCAATTTTAAACGAATGCAGTGGTGTTCAGCTCTGAGCCCGGCCTTTGACGTTTCTTTTGCCGCCGTTGCTATGTTAGTTTGCCGGCGTTCCTGACAAACATGCCTTTACGGAAAAAAGACGATGTCCAACAAGACGGTTGCCATTGCATCCGATCATGCCGGATTTGAGCTTAAATGCGCCCTGGCCGAAGAGCTGAAGTCTCTCGGATATGAGGTGCTGGATCTCGGCACACACACCACCGATTCAGTTGACTATCCTGACTATGGGACTGCCCTGGCGCAGGCCATTGCAGACGGAAAAGCGGAAAAGGGTGTGGCAGTTTGTGGAACCGGTATTGGTATCTCCATCGCCGCCAACCGCAACCCAGCGGTTCGGGCTGCCCTGTGCCACAATACAACGGCGGCGCGGTTCACCCGCCTGCACAATGACGCCAATGTTCTGGCCCTTGGGGCCCGGATGGTCGGGGATGAGGTCGCAAAAGATTGTCTCAGAGTCTTTTTGAGCACAGACTTTGAAGGCGGTCGGCACGAACGTCGTGTCGCTAAGCTTTCTTGATCTCAAGACCCCCTGTAGTGAGTCCCCAGTGGACTGATCCAGAGGACTGTCCCCGTTGATTGTCCTCAACGACCATCCCTCTTAAGAAAGTCAGAGACGATGACCGCTGATACCGCCCAGGCCGCCACTGCTGTGGATGGCTTCTTCACCTCTTCCCTGCGTTCTGCCGATCCTGCCCTGGCCGATGCCATTCAGCAGGAGCTGTCCCGTCAGCAAAATCAGATTGAGCTGATCGCGTCTGAAAACATCGTGTCCCAGGCTGTGTTGGATGCTCAGGGTTCGATCCTGACCAACAAGTATGCTGAAGGCTATCCGCACCGCCGTTACTACGGTGGCTGTGAGTATGTGGATGTGGTGGAAGATCTGGCCATTTCCCGCGCCAAAGAGATTTTCGGCTGCGGCTTTGCCAACGTACAGCCACACTCCGGTGCGCAGGCCAACCAGTGCGTGATGCTGGCTCTCCTGCAGCCCGGCGACACCTTCCTGGGCCTGTCCCTGTCTGCCGGCGGTCACCTGACCCATGGCGCCGGACCAAACCTGTCCGGCAAGTGGTTCAACGCGGTTCAGTATGGTGTGCGTAAAGAAGACGGTCTGATGGATTTCGATGAAATCCGCAGCCTGGCCCGTGAACACAAGCCCAAGATGATCATCACCGGCGGGTCTGCCTATCCCCGTCACATCGATTTTGCCAAGTTCCGCGAAATTGCTGATGAAGTGGGCGCGCTCTTCATGGTGGATATGGCTCACTTTGCTGGTCTGGTGGCCGGCGGTGTGCACCCCAATCCACTGGAGCATGCCGATGTTGTCACCACCACGACCCATAAAACGCTGCGCGGTTCTCGCGGCGGCATGGTGCTGACCAACGATGAAACCATCGCCAAGAAGATCAACTCTGCAGCTTTCCCCGGCTTGCAGGGCGGCCCGCTGATGCATGCCATCGCCGGTAAGGCCGTGGCTTTCGGTGAAGCGCTGGAGCCGTCTTTCAAAGCCTATGCGGCGGCTGTGGTGGAAAACGCCAAGGTGCTGTCTGACTCGCTGAAAGAAAGCGGCTTTGACATCGTCTCCGGCGGGACCGACACTCACCTGATGCTGGTGGACCTGCGGCCCAAGAAACTGACCGGCAACATTGCTGAAAAGAGCCTGGATCGTGCTGGGATCACCTGTAACAAAAACGGCGTGCCCTTTGATCCGGAAAAACCCATGGTGACCTCCGGTGTTCGTTTGGGCACCCCTGCCTGCACCACCCGGGGCTTCGGTCCCGCGGAATTCCGCCAGGTTGCCGCTTTGATCACCGAAGTCCTGGATGGTCTGGCTGCCAATGGCGAGGAAGGCAATGCAGCGGTTGAACAGAAGGTGCGGAAAGAGGTGGAGGCACTCTGCGCGCGCTTCCCGATCTATCCGGAGATGACTGTTTGATCGCTTTTGGGTAAGTAAGAGCAATCTTCACTTTTGCGGGCGTCGAGTCGCAGCGTAAAATCTGCGAACCCGGCACCGCAAAGGTGGGGGATTGAGCTTGCGAAGACCGGACTGACGTCAGGCCGGTCTATAAACGGGGGAATAAGAAATGCGCTGTCCGTTCTGTGGTAACCACGATACCCAGGTAAAGGACTCTCGGCCAACCGAGGATAACTCTGCCATTCGTCGCAGACGTCAATGTCCAAACTGTGGGGCTCGTTTTACCACCTTTGAACGGGTACAGCTGCGTGAGCTGACTGTTGTGAAGGCAAACGGCCAGCGCCAGACCTTCGATCGGGACAAGCTGGAACGCTCCATGCTGACGGCCCTGCAGAAGCGCCCGGTTGAACGGGAACGGATCGACAGGGTGATCAATTCCATGGTGCGGCGTCTGGAAAGTTCCGGCGAAGCAGAAATTCCCTCCCAGCTGATCGGTGAACTGATCATGGACGCTTTGGCGACCCTTGATCAGGTGGCTTATGTGCGTTTTGCATCGGTCTATCGGAACTTCCGCGAAGCGCGGGACTTCGAAGAATTCGTAGGCAAACTCAGTGGCGACGGCGAAGACTGATCCTTCCGGCGACCTGACCCCAACGCCTGCTGTCCCGCTGGCGCAGGCAGACCTGCATCATATGACAACGGCCCTGACCCTGGCTGCCAGAGGATTGGGGCAGGTGGCCCCCAACCCGGCGGTGGGGGCTGTACTGGTGCGCGGCGGCCAGGTGGTGGGCCGCGGCTGGACACAGCCTGGGGGACGTCCTCATGCGGAAACGGAGGCCCTGCGCCGGGCGGGTGACGCCGCCAGAGGCAGCACTGCCTATGTGACGCTGGAGCCCTGTTCCCATCATGGAAAGACCGGACCCTGCGCCGACGCTCTGGTCGCCGCCGGGGTGAGCCGCTGTGTGGTTGCCTGTTTGGACAGTGACCCGCGAGTGTCCGGTCGGGGCGTGGAAAAGCTTCGGCAGGCCGGGGTGGAAGTTGCGCTGGGCGTGCTGGAAGAGGACGCCAGGGCGCTCAATGCCGGGTTTTTCCTGCAAAAAGAAAAGGGGCGTCCCCTGGTTACCCTGAAGGTGGCGACGACCCTGGACGGCATGATCGCCACCCACACAGGCCACAGCCAGTGGATCACCGGTGAAGCAGCCCGTGAACGCGGCCATCTCCTGCGGGCACAAAGTGACGCCATCCTGGTGGGCAGCGGCACGGCCGTGGCTGACAATCCACGTCTGGATGTGCGTTTGCCGGGTCTCGACAGCCGCCGCCCTTTGCGTGTGGTGCTGGACGGACGCTTGCGCCTTCCCCTGACGCACGATCTGGTGACCCGCAGTGAAAGCCATCCCACTTTGCTGATCACCCGTGAGGACGCGCCGGCAGAACGTCTGGCCCTTTACCAGGACAGCGGTGTGGAGGTGATGCAGCTGGCACCGGCATCCCAGGGCAATCTGCCTTTGGAGGCTGTTCTGGTGGGGCTTGCTGAAAAGGGAATCACCCGTCTGATGGTGGAAGGAGGCGCCCATCTGTCCGCAGCGCTGTTACAGGCACAACGGGTGGACCGTCTCTATTGGTTTCGGGCGTCAAAGGTGATCGGTGGCGATGGTCACCCGGCTGCCCTGGGCTTTGGTGTCGATCAACTGGATCAGGCCGCGCGGTTCGACTGTGTCTCCCGGGAGGTTCTGGGACAGGACCTGCTGGAGATCTTCACCGCCCGGCACGAAATCTGACAAGCGCTAAACAACCGTCTGCAGCGCAATTGATCAGCGTGAATGAGGTCTTGGTTTTTCAATCTGTTAGAGGGTGGTTAGCAGGGCGGATTGGCGTTCAGTCGATTTCAGGCCGTTTGACGCAGGCATCCACACAAAAGCCAGAGCACGATCGGTTTGGTTAGAAGCGCTTTGCGCTTGGAACCAAACCGTGAATCACCCTCTAAAACACTGAAAAGAGGCAAATTCAGGCTTCAAGTGTTATCACGCAGTGAGTCCACTTAAACCGATTTGACTCTATCAAAACCATAGCCGCCGAAAGGTCAGAAACCCTGTTGCGAAAGGTGGCTGGCTTCTTCGGGTCACTCAGCATAAGTTGGCGCCATGTTTACTGGAATTATCACTGATCTTGGCCGGGTGCGCGCGCTGGAACAGCGCGGCGATCTGCGGCTGGAAATGGAAACCGCTTTCGACCTGTCACAGGTGGCTATGGGGGCATCGATTGCCTGCAATGGCTGCTGCCTGACGGTGGTGGAAAAGGGCGATACCTGGTTTGCAGCCGATGTGTCTGCTGAGACGCTCAGCAAAACGACCCTGGGTCAGTGGGAAGTGGATGACCGGGTGAACCTGGAAGGCTCCCTGAAACTGGGAGAGGAACTGGGGGGACATCTGGTCTACGGCCATGTTGACGGTCTGGCTGAGATTACCGAGATCCGGCCTGAAGGGGACTCGACCCGCTATCGCTTCACCGCGCCTGCCGATTTGGCGCGTTTCATTGCCGCCAAGGGGTCGCTGGCTCTGGATGGTGTGTCTTTGACCGTCAATGACGTCGAAGGCGACAGCTTTGGCGTCAACATTGTGCCCCACACGGCGGAGGTCACGACCTTTGGCCGCTATCAGGTGGGGGACAAGGTCAATCTGGAAATCGATATGCTGGCACGCTACGTTGCGCGGCTGCTGAAACAGTCGGCCTGATCCCGGGCTGACCTCGCTTTTACCGCTTTGTTGTCTGAGGGCCGGCTTGATCTGGGTGCTTCAGAAACGGAGCTGCTGACAAAACAAATGGACTTTTCCATGGCTGACGAAAACATCAGTGAAGACGCCTGGCGCGCCACCTTCCGCGATATCCTCTCTCCCATCGAGGAGATCATTGAGGAAGCCAGAAATGGCCGCATGTTTATCCTGGTCGATGACGAAGATCGGGAAAACGAAGGCGATCTGGTCATTCCGGCACAGATGGCTGGGCCTGAAGCCATCAACTTCATGGCCACCCACGGACGTGGTCTGATCTGCCTGGCCATGAGTGCAGATCGGATTGAAAAGCTGGGCCTGCCCATGATGGCGCAGCGCAATTCATCTCGTCATGAAACAGCCTTTACGGTCTCCATTGAAGCCCGGGAAGGGGTGACGACCGGCATCTCAGCCCCGGATCGGGCCCGCACCATTGCCGTTGCCATTGATCCCAGCTCTTCTGCAGCTGATATCGCCGTGCCGGGACACGTCTTCCCGCTGCTGGCCCGTGATGGCGGCGTGCTGGTGCGCACCGGTCATACGGAAGCTGCTGTCGATCTGTCTCGCCTGGCGGGTCTGTCGCCTGCCGGGGTGATCTGTGAGATCATGAATGACGACGGGTCCATGGCCCGCCGCAATGACCTCATTGCCTTTGCCCAGAAACACAATCTGAAGATCGCGACCATCGCCGATCTCATTTCCTACCGTCGCCGGACGGAACGGGTGATTGAGCGTGGCGAAGACAGCCCCTTTACCAGCCGTCATGGCGGTGAGTTCAAGATGCGCATCTACCGTAACGCCATGACCGGGGCTGAGCATGTGGCTTTGTGGAAGGGACGGATTGAAGATGGTGACCCGGTCCCTGTGCGGGTGCACGCCCTCAATCTGATGGACGACGTGCTGGGCAATGCCGCCCATAACCGGGGCGGAGAGTTGCAGGCAGCCATGCGCCAGGTGGGCAAGCTGGACAGGGGGGTGGTGATCCTGATTCGTGATGCCTCTCCAGCGAGCCTTAGCGATTCACTGCGGCACATCGGTGAAGACGGTCTACCAGGCAAGGAACTGCGGGATTACGGCGAAGGCGCTCAGATCCTGATTGACCTGGGTGTTCAGAAGATGGTTCTGCTGCACAACACCCGTCACACAATTGTCGGCCTGGAAGGCTATGGTCTGGAAGTGGTGGGGCAGGAGCCCCTTCAACTGGACGACAATCAAGCATAAGAGAATATTCATCTTTTCTGCGTTAGGTTCCCCGCGCTCCACAGGGGGACCAGACAGAGAGGATTGACCAGAAAGGCCGGGGTATGTCCGATAAACCGCACATGATGATCATAGAAGCCCGTTTCTATGAGGAAATTGCAGACGCTTTGGTAGAAGGCGCTGTCGCTGAACTGGATAAGGTAGGGGCAACCTACGAGCGTTTTTCGGTTCCCGGTGTTTTTGAAGTGCCTGCAGCTATTCGCATGGCCATCCGGTCGCTCGACTTTTTCTCCGGGCGCAAACGTTTTGATGGCTACATTGCTCTGGGCTGTGTCATCCGCGGCGAAACCAGCCACTACGACTATGTTTGCGGCGAAAGTGCCCGCATGCTTCAGGACCTGGCCTGTGACTACACCCTGGCACTGGGCAACGGCATCCTGACGGTTGAAAACAGCGATCAGGCCTGGGCCCGAGCGTCTGTTGACAAGTTGAACAAAGGCGGCGGTGCAGCCAAAGCCGCGCTTGATATGATCGAACTGAAGCGTCAGTTCCACCTCTGGCCGCGATAGGGCAATACTGTGAGCGATAACAAGCCGGAAGATACCAACGGCACCGAAGCCGATCTGTCGAAAAAAGATGCCAAGGGCCGTCGCCGCCGGGCCACCCGTCTGGCTGCCGTTCAGGCTCTTTATCAGATCGATATGACCCAGATGACGGGCAAAGCCGTGGTCATGGAGTTCCTGCAGCACCGTCTGCGCGATGATCTGGATGGCATCACTCTGGGCCGGATTGATGAAGAACTCTTCAGCGACATTGTCACCGGTGTTGGCGAACAGCGTGAAGATCTGGATGATATGCTGACCGCTGTTCTGGCCGATGGCTGGAAGGTGGAGCGGCTGGAAACCATGCTGCGCCTTATTCTTCAGGCCGGGGCCTGGGAACTGGCAAACCGCTTCGACGTTCCGGCAAAAGCCACGATCACAGAGTATGTGGACATTGCCCACGGGTTTTTTACCGGCCGCGAACCTGCCATGGCCAATGGCATGCTGGACAAGATCGCCCGTGCGCTGCGTGAAGAGGATTTCGAGAAGGGCTGACCTAAAAGTCGCCTGATCTCATAACTCTTTTGGCTACTGCTTCACGGGGATCGACATTGTCGGTCCCCGTTTGCTTTGGTGGGAGGGTGCTTGCCTTCTCCGCTACCTTGCTGGTAGGTGCTGGTGTACACAGGCGTTGTGCCTCCCTTTTATCGTGAATTGTCTTCTGGAGTCTTATCGTCTTGTTTGGAATCACGTGGTGATTTTGAAAAGACGTGAGTAAGCCTCCTATCAACGTGTCAGAGGGTGTTTCACGGCAGAAGCGGAGCGCAAGGCGCTTCGATTTCTGCCGATCACACTCTAAGCTATTGAAGAGAAAGCGGTTCGCATTCCTCGATGGAACAGTCTGGATGTCTGGACCAAGCAGAGAGCCACAAGCGCTCACTGTCCTGATCTCCGGCTGCTGGTTGCCTCATGCTCGGTGAGTTTGATTTCATATCCCGGTACTTTGCGCCCCTGGCTGAGGGGGCACCGGGCAGCTATGGACTGCGCAATGACGCGGCCTTGTTGTCTCCTTTACCCGGAGAGGCGGTGGTGACCACCGTCGACACGCTGATTTCCGGTGTGCATTTCCTGCCCGATGACCCTGCCGACCTGGTTGCCCGCAAGGCCCTGCGGGTCAGCTTGTCTGACCTCGCCTCTATGGGAGCGAGCCCTCTCGGTTACCTTCTGGCCCTGGCTTTGCCGCAAGATTCTGAGGAAAGCTGGCTGGCGGATTTCAGCGCCGGACTGGCGGCGGATCAGGAGATTTTCGGGCTTCATTTGCTCGGGGGCGATACCACCCGAACTTCCGGCCCCGTGACCCTGTCCATCACTGCCTTTGGGTCTGTCCCGCAGGCGCAGGCCCTGGGCCGACATTCTGCTCGGGCAGGGGATTTGCTCTACATGAGCGGCACCCTGGGGGATGGTGCACTGGGTCTGCGTGTTCTGCTCAACCAGCTCAGTGTCAGCCAGGACGCAGACAAGTACCTGGCTTCACGCTATCACTTGCCTCAGCCCCGCATGGATCTGGGGCTGCTGTTGCGTGACCATGCCACTGCCTGTCTCGATATCTCCGATGGTTTGCTGGCGGATTTGGGGCATCTGTGCCGCCAGTCAGCGCTGGCCGCCCGGCTGCAGCTGGACTCTCTGCCCCTGTCAGAGGCCGCCAGAGAGGCGCTGGCCGGAGATCCGGGTCTGCTAGAATCTGTGGTGACTGGAGGCGATGACTACGAGTTGCTCTTTTCCCTGTCGCCTGACCGGCAGCACGAACTGTTGAAGGCAGCGGAAAAGCTATCTGTTTCCTTGCACTGTATCGGGTCGTTAGAGGCCGGGCAGGGCGTTGAACTGCTGGACAGGCACGGCTGTCGAAAGGTCTTTGCCAAGCCGGGCTGGACGCACTTCTGAAAGACGCGCCGGCCTGTCTGCACATCTGTTTGCCCAGGCGCGGCAGCTTTAACCTGAAATTTACCTTGTTTGTGTCATGACAAGATATCGCTGAGGTGCAGCCTGCAGCTTTCTGGACACGCCCTTTATGAAACGCATCGTTCCGATCTTTATCCTCTTCATTCTTCTGGTGGCCGGTGGTGCGGCTTTCTGGAAGTTTGGCATGCCATTGCTGAACCAGGAGGAAGAGGTCGCAGCGGAAGAAGGAGCCGAAGGCGAGGGCGACGAAGAAGAAGCTGAGGCAGAAGAGGTTTCCACCGCCAACACCATCGCCATGTCCCCCATGGTTCTGCCGGTCATCAAAAAGGGGAAGGTGTCCCAGCATGTGACCGTCGTGATCAAGCTGCTGGTGCCGGACCTCTATGCGGAAAACAAGCTGCACAACCGCCTGCCGCGTCTGCGCGACGCCTTCCTGACAGAAATGCACAGTCTGATGTCCCTGCGCTTTGTGCAGGAAAACGACAAGGACATGACCTTTATCCGCAAGCGCCTGATGCTGGTGGGGGACCGCATTCTGGGCGAAGGGGTTCTGGAGGATGTCGTGATTGACGGTGTGGAGCGGCGCCAACCCCGCACAACAGGCACCGGCTAACACCGTGGTTCAGCTAGAGTCAAATCGGTTTAAGTGGACTCACTACGTGATAACACTTGAAGCGTGAATTTGCCTCTCTTCAATATGCTAGAGGATGATTCACGGTTTGGTTCCAAGCGCAAAGCGCTTCTAACCAAACCGATCATGCTCTAAGACCTGTCCAGCCAGGATGTTGGCTTTAGGACTGCTGTTGATTCCGGACACTTCAAGTCTTCGCAGATGCCAAAAACCCGAATAGCAGCTGTGAAACATGGTCCATAGGCAAGCGCCCTTCCGGTCACTATGCTGCGCCGCATGACAACAGCAGTATCTCACGACCCCACAAAAAAGAATGTGCTGGTTCTGGCTCTTTGCCAGGCCTTGGCCATGTCTTCCACCTCCCTTTTGATGACCATGGCTGCCCTGGTGGGCAACATGGTGGCAGGCGATCCCAGTCTGGCAACCTTGCCGCTGGCTTTGCAGTTCGGTGCGATGATGGTGGCGACGGTCCCCGCGTCCTTGCTGATGCAGCGGATTGGCCGCCGCATGGGCTTTACGGTCGGGACCATCCTGGGGGTGGCTGGCGGTTTGCTGGGCATGCTGTCGATCTTTGAGGCGAACTTCCTGCTGCTGTGCTTTGCCTCAACCCTGACAGGGGCGGCCGCCGCCTTTGCCATGTACTACCGATTTGCGGCGGCTGATACGGCCAGCGACGCCTTTAAGTCCAAAGCCATTTCACTGGTGTTGGCCGGTGGGGTACTGGCGGCTGTGGTGGGGCCGCAACTGGCCAAGGAAACCAGAGACCTCTTTGAACCGGTACAGTTCGCAGGCGGCTATCTGGCCATTGCGTTGCTGCAACTGGCGGCCATGGGGTTGATCCAGATGGTTGCCATTCCCCACCAGAAACCCGACAAGGCCTCCAAGGGCGGGCGCCCCATGGGTGAAATCATGGCCCAGCCCAAGTTCATTGTGGCGGTGCTCAGCGGTATGGTGGGCTATGGCGCCATGAACCTGGTCATGGTGGCCACACCTCTGGCCATGATCGCCTGCAACCACTCCTTCAACGACGCGGCCTCTGTCATTCAGTTCCACGTGCTGGGCATGTATGCACCGTCCTTCTTCACCGGCTCCCTTATTCAGCGCTTTGGCCTGAAACCCATTCTGGCGACGGGCGCGCTGCTGATCGTAGCGACCATCCTGATCAACATCAGCGGGGTAGAGTTTATCCACTTTGCTGTCTCACTGGTCTTGTTGGGACTTGGCTGGAACTTCCTGTTTGTCGGCGGCTCAACCCTCCTGACGGAAACCTATCGGGAAGAAGAAAGAGCACGGGTTCAGGCCGCCAATGATCTTCTGGTGTTTGGCACCGTTACCGTAACGGCCTTTTCTTCCGGTGCTCTCTACAACGCCATGGGCTGGCAGGTTGTTAATCTCTCGATGGTTTTGCCGCTCGTGGTGGTTCTGATTTCCCTTTTCTGGTTGTCTGGCAAGCAGAAAGCCAACGCAACGGCGTGATCGGGTAAAGAACACTTCAGTTGATCAGGGGCTCCTCAGGGGGCCCCTTTTCTTTTTTGGGGGCAAGCCAAGCAGGCCCATTAAGGCAACTGAGTTTTAGAGGAGTCGGAGCCCGCTTTTGAGGAGTCCGGCCGAGCCAGGCGCGAGAAGGGGTCCAAAGGCCCTAACCTGCAAGGTGCATTTTTATCCAATAACGCTATTTAACATAACATTTTTCTCACCAAATAGTGGCAAGCTTTGCTTTGCGGACAAGAGACAGTTGCGTTGAGTCTAACTTTTTTGTCAAGGTGTTAGCTCCTTATGGTAAGTAGGGATGTCTTATGGCGAGTCGAGTGCAGAAAAGTCGACGCGTTGAAAGGCTGTAGGGGACAGTTTTGAATTTTGTTGTCGGGGGAGATTTCCCGAATCCAGCAGGGTGAAAATGTCCATGAGTGCCAGAGAGAGATTTGAACTCTCTGGAGGGAGGCTGCTGCTTCCTTGGTTGTTTTGGGTTCCGACAGAAGGACCCGCAGTTAGGTAAGAGGAATCGTTTGAGTAACGTCAGCAACAAATAGGCCTAAACCCGGCGATAAGCGTGCGGGTGGTTAGGCACGGGGGAATACGCATGAATGGAGTACTGTTGTTTGTCATAGGCTGCGGTCTGCTTGCAGTTCTTTATGGCATTGTCACCTCACGCTCGGTCCTGGCGGCCAGTTCCGGCAACGAGCGCATGCAGGAAATAGCCAGCGCTATTCAGGAAGGCGCCACGGCTTACCTGAACCGCCAATACACCACCATCGCCATCGCAGGGATCATCATCTGCGTCATTATCGCGTTTTTCCTCGGGCTGGAAGTTGCCGGTGGGTTCCTGGTTGGGGCCGTTCTGTCCGGTGCAGCCGGTTACGTGGGCATGAACATCTCCGTTCAGGCCAACGTTCGCACGACCGAAGCGGCCCGCAGTTCTCTGGCTGAAGGTCTGTCCATTGCTTTCCGTTCCGGCGCCGTCACGGGCATGCTGGTGGCCGGTCTGGCCCTGCTGGCTGTGGCCGGGTACTACGCCCTTATGCTGGGCATGGGCGTGACAGGCCGGACCCTGATCGATGCAATGGTTGGTCTGGGCTTCGGGGCCTCACTCATTTCTATCTTCGCCCGTCTGGGCGGCGGGATTTTCACCAAAGGGGCAGACGTAGGTGCTGACCTGGTTGGGAAGGTCGAAGCCGGTATTCCCGAAGATGACCCCCGCAACCCGGCCGTGATCGCCGATAACGTCGGGGACAATGTGGGCGACTGTGCCGGTATGGCCGCCGACCTCTTTGAAACCTACGCAGTGACCATCGTGGCCACCATGGTGCTGGCCTCCATCTTCTTCGGTCAGGACTCCAACCTGCTGCTCTATCCCATGGTTATTGGCGGGGCCTGCATCATCACCTCTATTCTGGGCACCTTCTTTGTGAAGCTGGGCTCCAGCAACTCCATCATGGGCGCCCTCTACAAGGGCTTTATTGTCTGTGCCGTCGCGTCAGCGATCCTGCTGTGGCCTGTCACCAGCTATCTGGTCGGCATGGACACGACCATGGAAGCCGGTGGCGTCAGCTTCACTGGTATGGACCTTTACATCTGTGGTGTGGCTGGTCTGGTGGTTACCGGCCTGCTGATCTGGGTAACGGAGTACTACACCTCCACCGAGTATCGCCCGGTGCGCTCCATCGCCAAGTCCTCTGAAACCGGTCACGGCACCAACGTGATCCAGGGGCTGGCGGTTTCCATGGAAGCCACAGCCATTCCGGCACTGATCATCGTGGCCGGGATCATCCTGACGTATCTGCTGGCTGGTGTGTTCGGGATCGCCATTGCCGTTTCCACCATGCTGGCTCTGGCAGGCATGGTTGTGGCTCTGGATGCTTACGGACCCGTGACGGACAACGCCGGTGGTATCGCCGAAATGTCCGAACTGGATGAAGAAGTCCGTAAAACCACAGATGCTCTGGACGCGGTGGGCAACACCACCAAAGCGGTGACCAAAGGCTATGCCATCGGTTCCGCTGGTCTGGGGGCGCTCGTGCTCTTTGCAGCTTACACCCAGGATCTGGCTTTCTTCAGTGCAGACTCCGCGACCTATCCCTTCTTTGCCGGGGTGAGTGTGTCCTTTGATCTGGCCAATCCCTGGGTCATCGTCGGGCTCTTTGTCGGTGGCATTCTCCCCATGCTCTTCGGGGCCATGGGCATGATGGCCGTGGGCCGGGCAGGCGGCGCGGTTGTTGAAGAAGTCCGCCGTCAGTTCCGGGATATCCCGGGAATCATGGAAGGCACAGGCAAGCCGGAGTACGGCCGTTGTGTGGACATGCTGACCCGGGCTGCCATCAAGGAAATGGTGGTGCCGTCCTTGCTGCCGGTGCTGTCGCCTGTTGTGCTGTTCCTGGTGGTGCTGGGCATTGACGGTAAGTCGTCCGCTCTGGCCGCTGTCGGCGCCATGTTGCTGGGTGTCATCGTGGTGGGCCTGTTCCAGGCCATTGCCATGACGGCCGGCGGCGGTGCCTGGGACAACGCCAAGAAATACATCGAAGACGGCAATCATGGTGGCAAGGGCTCTGAAGCCCATAAGGCTGCGGTGACCGGTGATACGGTGGGCGATCCCTACAAGGATACCGCTGGTCCGGCCATCAACCCCATGATCAAGATCACCAACATTGTGGCACTGCTGCTTCTGGCTGCCCTGGCTCACTGATTGGTTTTGTAACCTGATAAGGTCAAAGGAAAGGCCCCTGGAGAGCATCCGGGGGCCTTTTTTCTGTCTGCTGTAAAACTGGGGCTATGTGCCGAAGACTGGGCCGTTTTCGCTGTCAAAACAGCACAGGCAAACCAGACAGCCAGGTGCAAAGGCCTGCGTTTATGCGCAGCGAGTGCTTTCAGGCGGCGGGTTACTCGGTCGGGGTAAAGCGGCCCAGGTTGCCGATCAGCTGCTGAACGACGGTCAGCTCTTTGCCGTGGGTCGGAGTCTTGCGGGAGACGTGGTCGATCACCTTGCCGTCTTCAACCGTATAGAAACGGGTGTCATCCACCACACCGTTTTCATTGAACTCGATCACCAGAACCGAACGATCTGTGGTTTCCGGGGCAAAGAAAGCCAGCTGTTCCGTGCGCTGGCCGATGTAGTACCAGACCTGATCCTCAAAGGTGGACACGGTGGAAGGGGAACCGAGAATTTCTGAGACATCGCTGCGGTTGCTGATGCCGGGCAGAATTTCAGCCACTTCGTCGGGATCCGGCATGTTGCCGCGCACATTGACCTGATATTCGCAGGCGCCTAAGCCCAGCAAAGTCGTCAGCAGCAGAACTCTGGCCGTTTTTCCCGCCTTTGGCAGGCTGGAAAGGGAAGAAGTTAGGAAGTTCTGTGCCATGGCTCTCTATCGGTCATTGCGGAACAGCCTGGAAAGGGGCAACAGGCTCTGGGGATGCAGGTCTTCTTTGCAGCTTTTGGGCCGGAACAACAGCAAGATTGTTCTTCCTGCAACAAAGTACTTGATTAGCGCTGCCAAGGGGGGCATTTCAAGCCACAGCATGTTTAAGAATTCAAAAAAGGGAAAGCTGGGCTTTTTTGAGCGTCTCTTTCCGGGCAATGCCAACGAAGATTCAGCGCGGTTGCTCTATGAGCGAATCGTGGCCCAAAGCCGTTTAGAAGCCTTTTATCGGGACTGTAAGGTGCCTGATACGGTTGACGGTCGCTTTGAGCTGCTGGTTCTGCACGTCTTTCTGGTGCTCAACCGCCTCAAAGCATCTCACGCTCAAACGTCAGAGCTGGGTCAGACCCTGTTTGACATCATGGTCTATGATCTTGACCAGTCCCTGCGGGTCTCTGGCGTCGGGGATCTGAAGATTGGTCCCAAGCTGCGTCAGATGACGGAAGCCTTTTACGGCCGCATCTCAGCCTATGATGCAGGGCTGCTTGACAGCGACGAGACCGGTGCTTTGAAAGCGGCCCTCGAACGCAATCTCTATGGCACGACGGAAGCACCGGACGAGGTTGTTCTGACGGCCATGGTTACCTATATGCGATCAGTTACAGCAGATCTGAAGAAGCAGACGCCGGAGAACCTGATGGCGGGTGAACTCTCCTTTATTGGCGGGCCGGCCGTTTAGTTACTGACCTGTCAGCCCTGTGCATGGGTGGCATCTGTTGCTTGGGAGTTGACCCGTCCCGGCCAATTCAATAGAAATCGCCGCTTCCTTCTGATCTCAGAAGGGGTGGACAGCATTCAGATGGATCGCTCATGGGTGAGTTTGACAAGACTGCACAAGCACCGGAAAGCGAGTTCAGCCGACGGGTGCAGGTCTCTCAGTTAAAGGCCAAGGAAGAATCGCGTCACTTCGAAGCCACGCCGGAAGAAGGCAAGGCCATTGCGAAGCGACTTCAGATTCTCTCCGTGGAGAATCTGACGGCCGATCTGGTGCTCAAGAGACTGCGCGGCGGCAAAGTGATCCGAGTGAGCGGCAGCCTCTCGGCCGATGTGGTCCAGGCCTGCGTGGTTTCTCTGGAGCCTGTGCCCCAGAAGGTAGCAGCTGATTTTGTTGTCAGTTTTGCTGAAGAAGTGGACGACCAAGCCCTGGAGGTGGACGTCGATCCGGAAGACGAGCTGGATGGACCCGACCTGATTGACGAGGACGGGTTTGTGGATTTGGGTGAAACGCTGGTTGAACAGCTGGCTTTATCCCTGGATGATTATCCCCGTGCTGACGGCGCCGAGCTGAAGCAGCATCAGTGGGGTGATTTTTCCGAAGACGAAGATGATGAAGAAGACGAGCCCAATCCTTTTGAGGTTCTAAGCGCCCTTAAAAAGGATTAGGTAAGAAGCCCTAAGGTTTAGCGGTGGTTTCATCGGGCAGAGGTCTGCCTGGTGGTGAAACCGATAAGATTGTCTCCCTGGTGAAAAGCTGTGGTCTTAGCGGGCTTGCCCCGCCGGGTCATATTGGCTAAGTAACAGCGCACAGCTTTTCGGTGCCCTGGCACCTAGAAAAAAGAGTAGAAGAAATGGCCGTTCCTAAGAAGAAAGTAACCAAGTCCAAGCGTGACATGCGTCGGTCCCACGATGCTCTCAAGTCTGCGACTTACATTGAAGACGCGAACAGCGGTGAGCTGCGCCGTCCTCACCACATCGATCTGAAGTCCGGCATGTACCGTGGCCGTCAGATCCTTGAGCCTAAAGACGACCTCTAAGTCGTTCGTCCTATTTCTCTGAAGCAAAAGCAGCGGAGTGCCGTGAGCAGTCGCCTCACCATAGCAGTGGATACCATGGGCGGCGATGACGCGCCGGCGATGGTACTTGATGGCGCGGAAGTTGCTCTCGAGCGGCATCCCAACACACGCTTTATGCTGTTCGGCAAGCAGGATGTTGTTTGCCCGTTGCTGGAGAAAATGGACAAACTGAAGGCAGCCAGTGAGTTCATCCATACGGATGATGTGGTCAGCGCCGATGACAAACCGTCCATTGCCCTGCGCACTGGGCGGCAGTCGTCTATGCGCCTGGCCATAAATGCCGTGAAGAACGGAGATGCCGCAGCTGTGGTGTCTGCGGGCAATACCGGTGCGCTCATGGCCATGTCCAAATTCGTCCTCAAGACCATCAAAGGGGTGGATCGCCCCGCCATTGCTTCGTTCTTTCCGACTGAACGGGGCGAATCGGTGATGCTGGATCTGGGGGCGAATGTCTCTTGCGATGCCGACAATCTGGTGCAGTTCGCCACCATGGGCACGGCGTTCGCCCGCTCTGTCTTGGGCGTGACCGAACCCAGTTTCGGACTGCTCAATGTCGGGTCTGAAGAGATGAAGGGCCACGAAGCTCTGCAGCAGGCGGCCAGTCGTCTGCGCAGTCAGGATTCTTCTGGCCGCTATTATGGATTCGTGGAAGGCGACGACATTGCACGGGGCACCGTCGATGTGGTGGTCACTGACGGCTTTTCCGGGAACATTGCCCTGAAAACAGCCGAAGGGACTGCACGCCTTTATTCAACGTTCTTGACGCAAACTTTCCGGAATTCTCTCATGGCGAGCCTGGGCTATCTTCTGGCCCGACCCGCCATGCGCAAGTTGAGCAAGCGGGTGGACCCCCGCCGTTACAACGGTGCGGTGTTTCTGGGGCTGAATGGGGTTGCCGTTAAGAGCCATGGGGGTACCGATGCCCTCGGCTTCGCGCATGCCTTGGCAGTGGCCATCGATCTGGTGGAACACAATTTTATTGCCGCCATGCAAGAAGATTTTTCCAGACTGGAGCCTCAAGGTCCTGAGGCCCAAGCCACAGCAGTATAATTCATGATCACACGTTCCAAGGTTCTCGGTTGCGGCTCCTATTTGCCTGAGCGTGTGCTCACCAATGCTGAACTGGCTGAACGTGTGGAAACCTCTGACGAGTGGATCCAGCAGCGCACCGGCATTCGTCAGCGCCACATCGCGGCAGAAGGGGAGCTGTGCTCTCACCTGGCCACTGCAGCGGCCAAAGATGCCCTGCAGGACGCCGGCATTTCCGTTGATGACATTGATCTGATTGTCTGCGCCACCTCGACGCCCGATGAAACCTTTCCTGCCACAGCGACCCAGGTTCAGCGGCAGCTGGGCATGACCCGCGGCGCAGCCTTTGACGTGCAGGCGGTCTGCAGTGGTTTCGTCTATGGCATCTCGGTTGCCGACAGCTTCATCCGCTCAGGCCAGGCTCGGACCGTTCTGGTGATCGGTGCAGAGACCTTCAGCCGCATTCTGGATTGGGAAGACCGTACCACCTGCGTGCTGTTCGGTGACGGGGCAGGGGCCCTGGTGCTGCAGGCAGACGAAGGCCAGGGCAGCAATCAGGACCGGGGCATCCTCTCGACCCATATCTTCTCTGACGGTCAGCATCACGATGCACTCTATGTGGATGGCGGGCCCTCCTCCACACAGTCCACCGGTTATCTGCGTATGCAGGGCAAGGAAGTCTTCCGTCATGCCGTGGTCAAGATGGCCCAGGCCGTGGATGAAGCTTTGGAGCAAAACGGCGTCACGTCAGAGGAAATCGATTGGCTGGTGCCTCATCAGGCCAACATTCGCATCATTGAAGGCATGGGCAAAAAGCTGAAGCTGCGCCCGGAACAGGTGGTGGTGACTGTGGACCGTCACGCCAATACTTCCGCTGCCTCCATTCCCCTGGCGCTGACCGAAGCCAGCCGTGATGGCCGCATCAAAGCCAATGATCTCGTTATGGTGGAGGCCATGGGCGGCGGCTTTACCTGGGGATCAGCTCTCATTCGCTGGTAAAACCGCAGCTTGATTCTTCGCCTGCTTTGCTTTCTTGGCGAAGAGGATTTTTCTTATAAAAATCAAATAGATATCATAGGATTTGAATCCGTTGATTCAAAGCTTGCCGATCCCTGTCTGCATCGCGGGTCAGGGACGATTCTGAGCTAACTTTCAGCTTCCTGCTTCAGAGTGATTGACCGCTTCAAAACCTTCCAGTAACTTATTGAAATTACATAGGGAGGCGTCAATGTCCGGGCAAACTCTTACCCGTGCGGATTTGAGCGAAGCTGTCTACCAGGAAGTAGGGCTGTCGCGGAACGAATCTGCTGAATTGGTTGAAGCGGTTTTGAATGAAGTATCCAATGCCCTGGTTGAAGGGGGAACGGTCAAAATCTCTTCTTTTGGAACCTTTTCGATTCGTCAAAAAGGCGAGCGAATTGGCAGAAACCCCAAGACTGGGGAAGAAGTTCCCATTCTTCCGCGCAAAGTGATGGTGTTCAGGGCGTCGCACGTTCTGAAGAACCGCATCAACGGTGGTGACGGCGCATAAGCCCGCTGCCAGAGACTGACTTTGCTTTTTTCCAGTTGTCGAGGCCATGAGTAGGCATAGGGGTAAATCGGCCACCGCTTTCCGCACCATCAGTGAGGTGTCGGATGAGCTGGAGGTGCCGCAGCATGTATTGAGATTTTGGGAGACAAAGTTCTCCCAGGTCCGGCCCATGAAACGGGGCGGGGGGCGGCGTTATTACCGGCCGGAAGATGTCGATCTTCTGCGTCGCATCCGGAACCTTCTCTACCAGGACGGCTACACGATCAAAGGCGTTCAGAAGCTGTTGCGTGAGGGCGGGGTCAAGCCCGTCGCAGCAGATGCTGATACCCTGTCGTCTGAGAGCATGACTGCCGAGACAGCGGGACAGGCCTCCGCAGACTTCCTGGCGCAGGGTGCTGTTTCTGCCGGTCCAGCCGGCGTTGAAAGTCAGCCCCTGGCTGAAACGGCTGACAGTTCTGCTGCTGCAGGTGTGGTTACCCTGGACCGTGCAGACTCTTCTGTGGTCAGTCCTGTGCGCGATGATCAGGCATCGGTGACTGTCGAAGAAAGCCACAGTAACACCCACAGTATGGGGCAGGGACTGGCGCAGTCCGCAGCTGTGGCGGCCGTGGCGCCCGCAGCGGAAGCCGTGGTTGGCACCCTGAGTGACCAGCAGCGTGAAGAGTTGCAGGCCATTCGCGAAGAGCTGCAGGCCCTGTCTGATCAGCTGAAAAACGCCTAACATCAAACTGGCTTTGCTGGCAGCCCTTAGCGCGCTTTCGAGTAGGACCGGATTGCTTAGAAGCGATTTGTACTGGCCCCAGAACCGTCAATCCTTCGCTTAAACCAATGAAAAGAAGCAAGGTCACGCGTCAGGGGGTATCATCCGGTGGGCTCACAAAAACTGGTTTGAGACTGGGTTTGTGGCCGACCAAAAGAAGAGCAGGGCTTATTGGAAAGAGCCTGATGGCGGCGATGGATTTTTTTCAGATTGGTGAAATCTTGCCGTTGTCAGGACCCAGTGGCCCGGCTATATAAGGGCTTCCGGCGCTGAGGCGTCGGCACCAGGATTGGATCGGAGTGTAGCGCAGCCTGGTAGCGCACTCGTCTGGGGGACGAGGGGTCGTGAGTTCAAATCTCGCCACTCCGACCAACCTTTCTTCGCCGCGAATTCGAAGACAGGAAGAAGAATTGGCTATGGCTGTTTGGCCGTGGGACGGGCTGCACGCAGGTGCCGGCCCTTTTTTGTTGCCCGCGCCTACGGCTTCTGCAGGTATCCTGGGCCTGCGCATCCTGGCGGGCACCGGCTGAAGAGAACAGCCAGTGTGCTTCGCATGCCAGACACGCCTGCTCCTCTTTACGAAATTCACCTGTTAACGCCGGTTGAGGCTAAATTTGTGGCTTTGCAAAGGGCCGTCAGGCTCAGGTAACGAGTTTCTGTTACGTTTTATTGCCAACTTGCTGTTTGCATTTACGGGAAATGTCGGCAGGATGAGGGAAGAACTGGCAATTCAGGCAGACAAGAGATGCTGATCAATTGGATTTCTAAGCTGATTGTGAAACTGCAGCGGCGCGCTCTGGTGGGCAAATCCGTCAGACTCTATTGGGATCCTTTCACTGAAACACCGTCGCGCCGACGCAAGGCCGTAGTTCGGCATCGCCGCTAGAGTGTGATCGACAGAAGTAGAAGCGCCTTGCGCTCTGCTTCTGTTGTGAATCACCCTCTACCAGGTTCAAAAGAGGCTTATTCACGTCTTATTTGCAATCACTTCGTAAGTCCAAATAAGACGATAAGACTCTAATCAGGTCCTGCCTCAACAGAATTTTTGCTAGTGTCAAACCGGGTTAAGTGGACTCACCAGGTGACAACACTTCAATCGTGAATTTCACTCTTTTCAGTGTTTTAGAGGGTGATTCACTCTCTAGGCCCCATTGCACGGTTGTTGGGGCCATTTCTCCTGCCTTATCCATTTGTCTCTTTCGCTTGCAGAGGTGTCTGTCGGCAATAGCAGGGCCTTTCTTTTGAACTCAAACGGCTTGAAGAGAGCCCCCAATCTTTTATATAAGAAATAGTGAATATATATAGCATCGATCTGCCCGGGATCTCGTGCTTTGGTCCGCACTTTGTTGTCGCATGATCAGGGTGTCTCGGTTGGGGCTGGAACTCTCTGTGACTGGCTCTCTCAGAGGGTTATCAGCTACTGCCTCAATCCTGGGCAGGAAGTGATTTCACGGATTGTTTTTTGACTTTAAGCTGCAGAGCAGGAAAGGCGGGATGACCAGAGGCCATTCGCTTTGATTTGGACATTGGTAGGGTCCAGACTAAGAAGGTGAAAGAGCCTCGGTTTTTTGAATTTCAGAGTGAGGCGAGGCATGACACCAGACGTATCGGCGTTTTTTGACCCGGAGACCTTCACCATCAGCTATCTGGTGGTGGACCCGCACAGTGCAGAAGCGGCGGTGATTGATTCGGTCCTGGATTACGACATGATTTCTGGCCGGACTTCGACCAAAACCGCCGATCGCTTGCTGCAGGCCATCGCGGAAAAAGGCTGCCAGGTGCGCTGGATCCTGGAAACTCACGTTCACGCCGATCACCTGTCCGCAGCGCCTTACCTGCGGGAAAAGCTGGGTGCCAGGGTTGGCATCGGCCATCATGTCAGTGACGTGCAGGAAGCCTTCGCAAAGGTCTTCAATCTGGCGGCAGGGGACCGCCCTGAAAAACCCTACTTTGATCATACCTTCGTGGATGGGGAGACGTTCGCGCTTGGCGGGCTGGACGTCGAGGTGCTGCACACGCCCGGCCATACACCTGCCTGCATCAGTTACAAAATCGGGGATGCGGTGTTTGTCGGGGATACCATCTTCATGCCCGACTACGGCTCTGCCCGCTGTGATTTTCCCGGCGGTGATGCGCGCCAGCTCTATCACTCCATACGCCGGCTTTTGACTTTGCCGCCACAGACACGCCTGTTCATGTGCCATGACTATTCGCCTGGGGGGCGTGAACCTGCCTGGGAAACCACTGTCATGGAGCAGCTGGAAAGCAACATTCACATCCATAAGGGTGTAAGCGAAGAGGATTTTGTATCCTTCCGGCAGGAGCGGGATGCGACCCTGTCTTTGCCGAAACTGCTGGTGCCCTCTGTTCAGATCAACATGCGCGGCGGAGAAAAGCCCGAGCCGGAAGATAACGGCGTGAGTTACGTCAAAGTTCCCCTGGACCTCCTGTAATCAGGCGGACAGCTTCATTCAAACACAGAAAAACAAAGGACAGCCGACAGGATGGTACCTTCAACCAAAATCAACGACAAAGTGAGCACGGCAGGCCAGATTGACAGCAGTGATGTGGCCGCCATTGCGGCTGCGGGCTTTACCACCATCATCAACAATCGGCCTGACGGCGAAGAGGGCCCCAGCCAACCCACCTCGCAGGCCGTGGGGCAGGCCGCCCGCGATGCCGGTTTGAGCTATCACTATCTGCCGATGACACCCGACAGCCTGACGCCGGAGATGATCGCCGAGTTCAAGAGCCTGCTGGACGGGGCGGACGGACCGGTTCTTGCACACTGCCGCTCCGGTGCGCGTTCCACCATCCTCTGGGCCCTGACTGAGGTTTCCGCCGGTCGTCCGATGGAGGATGTGCTGGCAGAAGCCGCCCGCGCCCAGCGCGACCTGTCTGCTGTGGTGCCCCTGCTGCAGCGGTTTGCGCAGTAGTCAGCAGGTATCTGACAGGGGTTACAAAGGCAGGCCGCGCAGCAAACGGGGCCTGCCTGGACCTTGTCCCATACCCTGCAGAGTGAGCAACTGACGCAGGGGTGGCAGGTTCTGCAGCAATCCGGCGGCAACCTTGCGTCCAGCCAGGGCCAATGGATTGCTGCTGCTGGCGGTCAGATTCAAGCCTGTGGTGAACAACCCGGTGGTCAGGGAATCCGGCAGGCGGGTCATCTGATAGCTGCGTAGCAAGCTGGGCCGACCCAGGTCTTTTTGATCGCGATGGCCCTGAACCAGCAACTCTGCCAGGCGCGCCACATCCCTTAGCGCCAGATTGAAGCCCTGAGCGTGGATCGGGTGCAGCCCGTGGGCGGCATCTCCGACCAGCACCAGCCGATCCCGGCCGTAGGCGCGGGCATGGCTGAAGCTTAAGGGGAACGCTGAAAGAGGCGTTTCGAGAGATATGTGACCCAGTCTGGCAGGCAGGATGTCTGCCAGGTGCCGTTGCAGGTCTTTGGGGTCCGCCGATTGCCAGGCCGTTGCTTCCTTTTCCGGCAGAACCCAGGTCAGGCAGGAGTGGGGTTTTCCCTGCTCAGAAGAAGGAAGGGGAAGAAATGCCAAAGGCCCACCCGGCAGGAAAGCCTCAAATCCCTGACCGTGGTGGGAACGGTCATGCCCGATTCCCAGAGCCAGAGCCGTTTGTCGAAAGTTCACCTTCGGGCCATCCAGTCCTGCCATCTGCCGCAGGCGCGACTGGCGACCGTCAGCCGCGACAATCAGGTCGGCGCTAAAGCGCCGGCCGGATTTGCACAGCACTTCGGCGCCAGAGGGACTGAGCGTTAGGTCCGCAATCTCTTCTTCGCCCAGGAGAGTCAGGTCGGGTTGCTCCAGAATCGCCTGGAAGAGGCCATGCTCCAAGGCCCCACCGGCGATGCCCCAGGACAAGGCCTCGGCGTTGATTTCCTTTGCCTGATAGACAACTTCCTGGGCCGTTGCGGCATCCCGCACGGTCATGGACTGCAGAGGTTGCGCCTGTTGCTGAAGATAGGGCCACAGGCCCGCCGTCCGCAGGGCGGTGACGGCCCCCAGGTTGATGGACAGACCCCAGCCAGCCGGGCGCAGGGACGGGGCTTGAGCAGCAGGTGTGAGGGCTTTTTTGTCGAGCAGGGCAACATTTAAGCCCTGGTCTGCCAGAAGCCGCGCCAACAGCAGGCCCGTGTGACCGGCACCGACGACAAGGCACTGAAAGGAAGAAGAAGGGGTGGAAGTCATCTCAAAGCCCAGTCTATCGGAATGGCTTGCTATCGGAGTGTCTTTTGAAATGCTCTGAACTGCAATGGTCGGTGGGGGCGGGTAAATGCCCAGAGCCGTTAGGCCAGGTATCTGTATGAGAGTGAATGCGCGTCACGTGCAATGGGCGTCCTGATCAAGCAACCAGGCTCTAAGGGCGAGATTTCCTCTGCATTCGTTAGAAAAAAGGGTAGCAGAGGATCAGTCGAAAAGAGCGCGGCCGGCGGGGGTCATTTTGCAGACCAGCCAGTCGGGTTTTAAGGGGTTGCTGAACCAGGGCTCCGCCCAGCCGTGTTCCAGACAGGCACGGATGGTTCTTTCGCTGTACAGCTGGCCTTGCTCGTTGAACAGCGGCAGTTTCCCGCCGGGCTGATTCAGTCCGCGGGCCAGATAGGATTTTTGAACCGGAGTGGGGCGGCCGCTGCGTCCACTGATGGGGATAACTTCAGCTTCGGAATCCTGTTTCTTTTTGGCTTTTGCTGACATGGGCCCGTTCCTATCGTCCGCCTTTTGGCCCCCCTTGTTCCTGTCTGGCAGGCCGGGATGGCTCTCGTGTTATGGCCCGATAATAGGCGTTGAAGCAGGGGAGTCAAAAAGAGCCTGTGGAGAAGCTGTCGCAGCCTGCGATGTCAGGCAGTAGGAAAGGCCTATGCCTAGAGAAAAAAACGCTTTAAGTGAAGTCACTAGGTGATATCCCGTAAAGCGCAAATATGTCTCTTTTCAGTGTTTTAGCGGATGATTCACGGTTTAGTTCCAAGCGTGAAGCACTTCTAACGAAATCGATCATGCTCTAGGGTTTCCGGAAGAAAACCAAGGGGCTCTGCTGCGAGCAGGGGATGCTGACGGGAGCAGGGAGCGGTCGGGAAAATCTGAACGGGAAGCCTGCCTTGAGTGATCAGACTCCGCGCCTGAAACTCAAGTGACCTCACCAGATGACCCCTCTTAAACCAGCCTGACGTTAGTGCGGTTTCTTGTTTTGGCGTTCCTTGGCCAGTTCAGCCATCACGTAGTGCCGGTAATCCTGATCCCAGACCAGGCGGTCCATGTCGAACTTTTCCTGTGGGGAAGCGGCGACGCGTGTGTCTTGAAGTTGCGGGCTGGAAGACATGGTGTTTTTTCCTCTGTGTCGACGGGTTTTGTCGTCAGTCATCTTTCCTATGTTGGAATTGCCTGGGGCCGTGGGGTGGTCGAAAAAAGGCAAAATCGTGACCTTTTGCGTGGTCCAGGCCGGTCATTTGGCCCCAGTCTTTTCTGCCGAGCGGATCTTTCCAAAGGCCGTTCTGCCGGCTTTGATCAGGAGGGCAGAGGGGGCGCCGCAACACTCCTATGCCGAGAGGCTGCTTGTTCTGCCTGTCTCATCTTGCGGATACTGTTGCCTCAGATTTTCCAGGAGTTTCATTCTTATGTCGGCGAAACCGTCTTCCGGTTTAACTCTGTTCTTTTCCAGCATCGGGCACCTTTACGTGCACCTTTTCACGGCCTTCTACTTCGTGATTGCCCTGACGCTGGAGGAAGTCTGGGCCTTGCCGTACCACGAACTGATTGAATACTGGACGCTGGGGGCATTGCTGGTGGGGCTTGCCGCTTTGCCTGCAGGCTGGATTGCTGACCGCTGGTCGCCTACAGCCATGATGGTGATTTACTTCCTGGGTCTGGGGGCGTCCTCAATCCTCTGTGGACTGATCGACGGTCCTCTAGCCCTGATGGTTGGCCTGGCGTCGTTGGGACTTTTCGCTTCCATCTATCACCCGGTTGGCATTGCCTGGCTGGTGTCTGTTTCAAAACAAAAGGGACGGGCCCTGGGCATCAACGGCGTCTTTGGTGCAGGCGGCGTGGCAGCGGCGGGACTGGTGGCCGGGGGATTGATCGACCTCTTTTCCTGGCGCATGGCTTTCATTCTGCCCGGGGTAATCTGTTTTGCCACAGGATTGCTCTTCTGGTGGGCGTTAAAGCGGGGGATGATCCAGACCCAGGCGGCAGGAAATGAGCCGCCCAAGGCCGCAAACAGCCGGCGCGATCTGGTCAAAGCCTTCCTGATCCTGCTGGTTACCCTGACAGTGGTGGGCATTCTGTTTCAGGCCACCCAGGCGGCCCTGCCCAAGGTATTTGATCTGCGTTTGCAGGATCTTGCCGGGGACGGCGCGCTGGGCGTGGGCCTGCTGGTGGCGGCGGTCTACACCGTTGGCGGCATCACGCAGGTGCTGGGCGGCTATATGGCCGACCGCCTGCCGCTGAAGAAAGTCTATGTTCTGGGGTTTTTGCTGCAGGTCCCGGCTTTGGCCGGGGTGGCACTGCTGGGGGGCGCACCTTTGGTCGTAATAGCCGCGACCTCCGTTCTGCTGTCGACGGCTGTTCTGCCCGCTGAAAACATGATGCTGGCCCGTTTTACCCCGCCGCAGCACCGTTCTCTTGCCTATGGGGCCAAGTTTGTCCTGGCCTTTGGGACGGCACCGCTTGCCATCTGGTTTGTTTCTGTGGTGCAGGCCCAGACAGCAGAGTTCTTCTGGCTTTTTGCCCCTCTGGCTGCCCTGGCCGCCATTGCTGCGATCGCGGCTTTCTTCCTGCCGGAAGTGGAGGAAGAAGTCGCCCCAAGCGCACAGCCCCAGGCAGCAGAGTAGCCGTTGCCCTGGAGTCTTATCGTCTAATTTGGAATCACGAGGTGATTTCAAACAAGACGTGAATCATCCTCTAAAGCGTCTCCTGAGGTTTTAGACAATGGAAGGGATTACCAGTGAGCATTTCCATCACCAGCCTGGATCATCTTGTCCTGACCGTGCGGGACCTGGAAAAAACCTGTCGGTTTTATGAGCAGGTACTGGGCATGAAAAGGGAGATGTTCGGGGAAGGTCGTCTGGCGCTGACGTTTGGCCGCCAGAAGATCAACCTGCATGCTCATCCCACGCCCCATCAGCCACTGGTCGCAGATGTGGCCGCCCCTGGCACCGCCGACCTCTGTTTCCTTGCCGAGGGCAGCATGGCGGACATCCTCGCCCACCTCGACTCCTTGAAGGTACCGCTCTTCCTGGGGCCTGTCCCGCGGACGGGCGCGCAAGGTCCCATAACCTCCGTCTATGTCCGGGACCCTGATCAGAACCTGATTGAGATTTCCGTCCCGACCGACCCGACAGAAGGCTGATTTCTGACAGGTTCGAACAGCTAGGCGAACCAAGAGGGCTCACAGCTGTGCCAGGGCCTGATCCAGGTCACGGATGAGATCGTCTGCCGTTTCCAGGCCCACAGAGAGGCGGACCACATCATTGCCGGCCCCGGCGGCGGTGCGCTGCTCATCGGTCAGCTGTCGGTGGGTGGTGGAGGCCGGATGGAGAATGAGGGACCGGGCATCACCGATGTTGGCCAGGTGGCTGAAAAGCTCGACGGATTCCACCAGCTTCTGGCCAGCGTCGTAGCCCCCCTGCAACCCGCAGGTAAAGACGGCCCCGGCCCCTTTGGGCAGGTATTTGCGGGCCAGGTCGTGATAGGGGCTGCCGGGCAACCCTGCATGACTGACCCAGGCAACCTTGGGATGGTCGGCCAGATAGTCAGCGACCGCCAGAGCGTTGGCGCAGTGCCGTTCCATTCTCAGCGCCAGGGTTTCGATGCCCAACAGGGTCAAAAAGGCGTTCATGGGAGCTTGCGTGGCGCCCAGGTCCCGCAGACCCACCGCATGGGCATGGGTGGTAAAGGCCATATCCCCGAAGGTCTCGTAGAAGGAAAGGCCATGATAGGCCGGTTCCGGTTCTGCCAAAGAGGCGAACTTGTCGCTGGCGGCCCAGTTAAAGCGGCCGGAATCGATGATGGCACCCCCCAGGGCCGTGCCGCTGCCGGACAGGAACTTTGTGGTGGAATGAACCACCAGATCCGCGCCCCAGTCCAGCGGTTGGCAGAGGTAGGGGGTGGCCATGGTGTTGTCGACGATCAGAGGAATGCTTGCGTCTCTGGCAATGGCTGACAAGCCCTCCAGATCACTGACCACGCCGCCGGGATTGGCCAGGGACTCCACAAAGATGGCTTTGCACTTTGGTGTCAGGGCCGCGCGCACCTGATCCAGGTCGTCCATGTCCACAAAGCGGGCCTGCCAGTCGAATTTTTTGAACGACTTGCCAAACTGGGTGATGGAGCCGCCATAAAGCCGGGTCGAAGCCAGGAATTCATCGCCCGGTTCCATAAAGGCAAAGAAGGTGAGCATCTGGGCTGCATGACCGGACGACGTGCAGGTGGCACCGCGCCCGCCTTCCAGGGACGCCAGGCGCTCTTCCAGTGTCGCCACAGTAGGGTTGGCCAGGCGGGAATAGATGAAGCCGAAATTCTGCAGGTTGAACAGCCCGGCCGCATGCTCTGCGTCATGAAAGACGTAGGAGGTGTTTTGAAAAATCGGCGTCTGACGGGCCCCGGTGATGGGCTCCGGCTGGCTGCCGGCATGGATCATACGGGTTTCAAATCCAAAGTCGTGGGCCGGGCGTTTGCTGTCAGACATGGCTTTTTCAGGATCGCTGTTAGAGGGAAAAGGTTGGAGACTTAGCGTTTGAAGAGGATTCACTCTGTGAGGACGCTTACTTCGTGAACCGCGTTTCAGGGTTTCAGAGGGTGGGGCACGGTTTGGTTTTGGGCACTAAAGGCTATAGCCAAACCGATCCTTCTCAAAGAGGTGCCCCCGGGGGGAGGGCTCAGATGGCCCTGACTTTCGGGCGCTTTGAGCTGATGATCTTGCTGTCGAAACCGCCCCAGGAAAGCTCCCGGTTCAGTCGGCCGAACTCGATTTTCGGGCAGCGGTTCATCACCACCTTCAAGCCTGCTGCTTCGGCCCGTTCAGCGGCGGCCTGGTTGATCACCTCCAGCTGCATCCAGACGGTCTTGATGCCTTTATCTTCCGCCAGGGCGATGGCGTCGTCCGTGATAACCCCAGCAGCGTCGGAGTTTCGGAAGATATCCACCATTTCATAAGCACAAGGAATCTCAGACAGGTCTTTGTAGACCCGTTCCCCCAGGATCTCGCCGCCTGCCTGACCCGGATTGACGGGAATGACCCGATAGCCTTTGTCCTGAAGATACTTCATGGCGAAGTAGGAGGGGCGGTTCCATTTGGCGCTGGCGCCCACCATGGCGATGGTTCGCGTTTCCTGCAAAATCTCACGCAGATAGGCGTTGGGGTAGGTGTCGTGATCTGTCACCGGTCTAACGGTCCTTGCCTGGCTCTAGAGTCAAATCGGTTTAAGTGGACTCACTAGGTGATAACACTTGAAGCGTGAAACTCTTTTCAGTGTTTTAGAGGATGAACAGCGAGGGTGTGTCTCATCTTTGGTTGGGTCGGGCTGGTCTATTGGGTCGGGTGCTTGTTTTCAAAGTCGGGCCACAAAGACATAGCTAGCGATGCTGCCAGACGGCAGGGCGCTTTTGAATGAAGGCGTCGATGCCTTCACCTGCGTCTGCGGCCATCATGTTACAGGCCATGGCTTCTGCAGCCATCTCGTAAGCCTCTACCACGCCGACTTCCAGCTGTTTGTAAAACAAGGTCTTCCCGGTTCGGACAGCTTTGGCCGATTTGTTGAGGATCTTCTGCAACAGCAGTTCCACCGTTTCATCCAGGCTGTCCCCGTCAGCAACCCGGTTGATCAGGCCCAGGGCCTGGGCTTCTTCCGCGTCGATGAAATCACCGGTCATCAGCATTTCAAAGGCTGGCTTGGCCGCCACATTGCGGGTCAGGGCCACGGCTGGGGTGGAACAGAACAGCCCGGCGTTGATGCCCGAGGTGGCAAAACGGGCATCCTCCTGAGCTACCGCCAGATCACAGGTGCCCACCAGCTGGCAGCCCGCAGCGGTGGCCAGGCCCTGGATTTTTGCAATGACAGGGACGGGCAGGGTCAAAATCGACAGCATCATCCGGCTGCAGGCGGCAAAGAGCTTTTGATAGTACTCTTTGCTGGGATTGGCCCGCATCTGCTTGAGGTCGTGCCCGGCGCAGAAGGCCTTCCCGTTGGCCGCAAGCACCACCGCACGAAGGCTCTCATCTGTGGCCAAAGCCTCAAAAGCCTCCGTCAAAGCCGCCAGCATCTCCTCCGACAGGGCGTTGTACCGCTGTGGCCGGTTGAGGGTCAGGGTAACCACCCCGTCGTCCCGCCGGTCCTGCAGCAAAATGGGATCCTGGGCAAGGTCTTGAAGGGGCGCAGATTGGGCGGCATCAGATGGCATGTTATTCCCGTCCTTGTCAGGGGGTGAGTGCGTGGGAAAACAGCAATCAAGTCCCCGGAAACTAAGCGTTTGTTTGGTTTGTAACGCTTGTTAGATTTTTTGCGAAGCAGTAGCATCAGAAGAGTGACCCCAAGCCAGGAGTGACGCAAGGGGAATTCCGGCAGCAGAGGTGTGTCTGCCGGGCAACAACAAAATCTGAGCAAAATCTGCACAGGCAGATGAGAACAGGATTGAGGAGGAGCGAGTCTTGTCAGAGCAGATTTTTCTGAGTGGTGCCGCAGATCAAGCAGCCCGCATTACCGTGGAAGATATGGTCGAAGTCGGGCGGGAGCTGGTTTGGGTCCAGCAGTTGAATGTCCAGATTGAAGACATTGGCTATGGCACCGCCCAGTTGCGCCTGCCCATGTCTGAGGACAACCTGCGTCCCGGTGGCACTGTTTCCGGCCCGGCCATGATGACCCTGGCAGATTACGCCATGTATGCAGCTGTGCTGGGCGCGATCGGTCGGGTGGAGTTGGCCGTGACCACCAATCTCAACATGAATTTCCTGCGCAAGCCGCCATTGGGGGACATTCTGGCCGATTGTCGCTTGCTGAAACTGGGCAAACGTCTGGCCTACGGGGAAGTCCTGCTGCACAGCATGAATGAAGGGTTTGATGAGCCGGTGGCTCACTGCACCACCACCTATTCCATTCCCCCCAATCGCTAGATTTACCTAAGCAGAATCAGGAAGCGAACCTGCCGATCGCTCTGGTGGCTGGTGGTTGTTGATCTTTGTTGGTTGTTGGCAGCAGGTCGAAAACAGGCCTCTCACAAAAGCGCGGGAGTTTGGCTTTTCGCCGCCAAATCGCTCTCAGCCGGCGGACTGTCCGGTAAGGCATAACCTGTGCGTTTTCCTGCTCAGAACCGGGCCAGAGAGTGACGGAGCGGGGGAGACCTGCTGCTCAGCTGCGCTGAAACAGAACTTGCTCTAGTTGGTTCCGCTTTTGCGCAGGCCCTGTTACGCTCTCAACCATGTCCAGTTTTCACACCGGATTTCTGACCCGTCCCGCTTTTGCGCTGGTGATGGGGTTCTGTGCTGTGCTTGCGTCGGCGCAACACCCTTTGGCTGCCTCTTCAGAAAGGGAATCGGCCAGAGAAACCATCTCTGTGGCTTCCATCGACTGGTGCCCGCAGCTTTGTACTGATCAGCAAAAACCCGGTTATGTCATGGAGACGCTGGAGGCGGTCTTCCAGGACAGTCCTTATGATCTGTCCATTGAGATTTTCCCCTGGTCGCGGGCCATCAGTGCCACCCGATCCGGCACCCGACTGGGTCTTTTGTCGCCTGCGAAGGCAGAGGCGCCGGACCTGCGGTTCCCGCAACAGCCGGTCGGTATTCAGCGCATGTGCTTTTTCACCACAGCAAAATCAGACTGGCGCTACAGCAATGTGGACTCACTGCAGGGGAAGTTCATTGCCCTGGCCGCTGACAGCTCAATCGAAGAACTGAATGACTATCTGCGTCTCAATCCAGACCGGTTTCACACCATGGTTTACAGTGACCGTTATGTGGCAACAGCACTGCGCATGCTGGAGAACAACCGGATTGATGCCTTTCTCTTTACCTACAACACCACGGTCAGTGAGATTGCCCGGTTGAATCTGACCGGAAAGTTCAGAAGCGCCGGCTGTGTGGCCACCACCCTGATTTACTTTGCCTTTACCGCAGACCCGACCCAGCAGGATCAGGTCAGCCGCGTCATGGCGTTCTTTGATCAGAAAATGGCTGAGCTGAGGGCCTCTGGTGAGGTGGCCAGAATCATGCAGCGCTATGGCCTGGAAGACTGGCAGGCCTTGCTGAACTGAATGAGCTTCCGGTTTGACGGCAAACCCGGATCGATCTAAGCGGGCGCGCTTTCTGCCGCAATCTTCCTGACGATCTGGATGGTCCTGCCGGTGAAAAGCTGGATGACCCGAGGTTACTGGTTGTTGGCCGGGTCCCACTTTTGCGGCTGAAAGGCGATGGCTTCATCCACGGCCTGGTCGATCTGTTCTTTGGTCATCTGGTCGGCGACGCGCTGACGGTAGTTGCGGGCCTGGGGAAAGCGGCCCTGGATGGTGGCGAGATCGTACCACTTGTGGGCCTGAACCAGATCGACGGGCACGCCCAGTCCCTTTTCATAGATGTAGCCCAGGTTAACCAGGGACCGGTCATAGCCCTGGTTGGCTGCGGCTTCGAAAAGCAGCCGGGCTTTTTCCATGTCTTTGGCAGCCCCTTCACCACTTTGATAGAGCAGGGCCAGATTGTGCTGGGCAACGGGGTGGCCCTGGCGCGCGGCTTTGTCATACCAGATGATGGCCTGAACCAGATTCTGAGAGACGCCCTGACCTTTGTTGTACATGACGCCCAGGGCCAGCTGTGCTTCCTTGTCGCCTGCGTTAGCCAAGGGCTCCCATTCTTCCAGCGCTTTGTCGAAATCTTTGGCCCGGTAAGCGGCAAACCCGGCTTCGAAATCAGCCAGGGCCGGGGCGGGCAGAGCCAGGGAGGCTGAGAAAGCCAGCAGGAGGCTGAGAGACAGGGCAGGGGCCGGGTTTTTCATTGTAATCACACTCTGAACTTATGAAGAGGCTCAATCACATTCTTTGCGGGATCCCTTTGTGAGTCCACAAAGAATGACAAGGCTGTCGCTTGCTTTTCATCGGGCAGGTGAGCCAACCAGGAACAGGACAAAGAGGCGGTATTGGTCGCTTAAAGTCAATAGTTTCAATTGTTTGTATGGGCTATATGACAGGGGGTTTTTCTTTTTTCTGTCAATCACATGGTAGTGTGGTAAAATAATACCATTCTTGTAACGCTATTGTTTTTATTGAATTTTTTCGCTCTTTTTGTCGTTGACTTGTCCCGGGGCGCCCTTTAGAACAGCCACCACTTGCACAGGGGCAGCTTCGGGCTGTCTCTTTTGCATTCGTTTTTCACTCATCCTGGACGAGAGAGTCGAGATGAAGACCTATTCTGCCAAACCGGCTGAGGTCGAGAAGAAGTGGTACGTGATCGACGCCCAAGACGTCGTTCTCGGTCGCCTTGCCGTTAAAGTGGCTACCCTGCTGCGCGGCAAGCACAAAGCGATGTACACGCCACACATCGACACCGGTGACAACGTTATCATCATCAACGCCGACAAAGTCGCACTGACGGGCAACAAAGCCAAGAACGAGCGCTTTTACTGGCACACAGGTCACCCGGGCGGCATCAAGAGCCGGTCCATGGGTCAGATCCTGGAAGGCAAGCACCCGGAACGGGTCATGCTGAAAGCTGTTGAGCGCATGATGCCCAAAGGTCCTTTGGGACGCGCCCAGTTCAAAAAGCTGCACGTCTATGCCGGCAGCGAGCACCCGCATGAAGCACAGCAGCCTGAAGTGCTGGACTTCGCTTCCCTGAACTCCAAGAACAAGAGGGGTTAAGTCATGGCCGAAGAAACGACCCTGACCGACCTGGAGCAGCTGGGCGAAGCCACTGGCGCCGTTGCCGCTGAACCTGCTGTTACCGCCGAGCCCAAGCTGGATGCCCAGGGCCGCGCATACGCCACTGGCCGCCGTAAAGCTGCCATCGCCCGTGTCTGGCTGAAGCCCGGCAGCGGCAAGATCGTCGTCAACGGCCGTCCGGTTGAAGAATTCTTCGCCCGTCCGGTTCTGCGCATGGTCCTGCAGCAGCCGTTTGAAGTCGCCAACCGCAAAGATCAGTTCGACCTGATGTGCACCGTTACCGGCGGTGGCCTGTCTGGTCAGGCTGGTGCCGTTCGTCACGGCATCTCCCGCGCACTGATCAACTTCGAGCCTGGCCTGCGCCCGGTTCTGAAGCAGGGTGGCTTCCTGACACGTGATGCCCGTGTGGTTGAACGTAAGAAATACGGCCGGGCCAAAGCCCGTCGCTCCTTCCAGTTCTCCAAGCGCTAATCAAAGCCGCTTCGGAAAGGAAGTTTTCAAAAAGGGTCGTCTGGCACAGCCGGGCGGCCCTTTTTTTGTTCGCCTTGTGGTCAGGAAGCTGGAAAGGGCAGACAGTGCCGGGGCCAGGCGCAGGTTGCAGTGGCTGTTTTTCTCTTAGGCGGGCCTTCTGGTTTTTGTCGCTGGGCAGGGCAGAGTAACTGCCTGGGGCTCGCAGTGCCTGTGGCTTGTCTCTACCCGGGAAGGAACCTGTTGGGGTTTGGCAGGTGAGGTGGCAGAGCACGCTGCAGGACCGAGGCGACATCAATCACGTAAGCTTCGTCAGCCATGGGATAGCGCTGAGGGGACTGCAGATAAGCTGCAATGCCGTTGTTGGAGATGATCCTCTCATAGAGCGCTGAAAGCAGCGGTGTTCTGTCCAGAACATCTGGTATCCACTCCTGGTAAGAACAGAGCGCTTCGGCGAGCAGAACGTCAGCAAAAGTCATCTCTGTGCCTGCGCAGAAGCCGGAGCCGTTTTCCAACAGCCGTCTTTCAAAGTGAGGGGCAAACTTGGCAAAGCGGGTCTGCAGGCTTGCCACCGCGATGGCCTCTGTTGGCTGAAATGCTGCCTGCATTGGTGCTTCTGCAAAATCCGCCACGGTACCGGCAATCATGTCACACCAAAGTTCATCTTCCCGGTTTCGACCGTAAAGGTCACCTTTGCGGGCCAGGTACCGGACGATTGCACTGGATTGACTGAGGTTTTTCCCATCAATCTCCAGCAAGGGCATCTGGTCAAAGGGGAGCTTTCTGCTGGCCCGCAGGTTCGCCAGAGCTTGAGGCGAGTCTATGGGGTGATTGGCAAAGGAAATCTCGTTTACAGCCAACATCCAGCGGGTGGTTTCAGCACGGCCGCGACCAGCGAAATAGTGCAGCTTTACGCCGTCAGACATGGAAATCTCCTGGTGGTGTTGTGATGGACCTGATTCCCCGCCGTGGGAGGCAGGAGGGAGTTCTGGTCGTCACATAGCAGCATAGCCGCCATCGACGTTCAGGATCGTGCCCGTGACGAAGGACGCGCCGTCACTGGCCAGAAACAACGCGGGTCCCACCAGTTCGTCCGGTTGCCCCCAACGCGCCAGGGGGGTGCGGTCGACAATGGTGTTGTGCCGCTGTTCGATGGTTCGCAGCGCCGCAGTCATGGGGGTTTCGATCCAGCCCGGGGCCAGGGCATTCACGCGAATGCCGTCTGAGGCATAGGCAATAGCCAGCGACTTGGTCAGCTGCATGACCCCGCCTTTGGATGCGGCATAACCTGGCACCAGCCCGCCACCGAAGTAACTGAGCATGGAGGCGATGTTGATGATGCAGCCCTGACTTTCAGCCAGTTTCGGGCGGGCCGCCGCACAAGCCCGCATGGTGCCGTTCAGATTGACATCGATGACCCTGGCAAAAACTTCCGGTTTCAGCTCTTTGTGGCGTTGAATGATCCCGGCTGCATTGATCAGCACGTCCAGCCGGTCCATTGAGGCTGTCAGCTCTTGGACGGCAGCTTCGTCGGTTACGTCCAGTGCGTGGAACGTGAGGCCTGTTTCATTGTCCGGCAGGTCGCCAAGACCCGCAGCCGTCACCTTGTAGCCCGCCTGGACAAAACCACGGGCCAGAGCCAGACCGATGCCGCTGGTGCCGCCGGTGATGAGGAGTGTTTTTTCGCTGCTGCTGGTCATCCAAGTGAGCTTTCTGGAGTCAAATCGGGTTAAGTGGACTCACTTCGTGATACCGCTTGAAGCGTGCATTTGCTTCTTCTTAGCGTTTTAGAGGGTGATCCGCTGTTTAGGTACAAGCGCAAAGCGCTTCTAAATGATGAGATCATCCTCTAAGTGAAAATTATCACAATGTGAACAAAGGGTTAGCCTCTATTGATCTTAAGCAGACCCGGAGCTTTCTAGCAAGCGGGTCTTCCTCTGCCCGGTGGAAGCGCGATCTTTGATTGTTAACAGAGGGCCCTTCAGGGAATGAGTGAGTAACTCAGGAATCCAGCTTGCCTTACAAGCAGGGCAGAGCAGGGGCCTTGATTCTCATTGACCCCCGAAACGGGCTTGTTGATGGCTTGGCAGGATCCCCCACCCAGGCCCGCAATCCTAAGGCAGCGGACCTTGATGGGGGCTGTTAACTGGAGCGGTCAACTGGCAATTCGGTCAGTTGGTGCTTGGTAACGTAACCTCAGGCAGGTTTGCCCGGTTGGCTCATGCTCAAACTCATTAAGGTAGGTAAAGCCATAGCGCTTGTAGAAAGCGCGACCGATGGGATTGTTATTGAAAACGACAACCTCCAGATCGCCCCGCTCAATCACCGCCCTGTCCATCAGCGCTGTCCCGATGCCCTGACCCTGTTGCGCTGGTTCGACAAAGAGAGCCATGACTTCCTGATCTAACAGGGAAATGAAGCCAAGCACCTGGCCGTTCTTCTGATAGGTGCGGGTTTCGACGTTGGGCAGGTAGATGTCCCGGATGTTTGTTTTCTCCTGCTGCAGAAACTCTTCCGTAAGAAAGGGGTGCGCCAGCAGGCTGGCCCGGTAAAAGATTTCGACGATGGCGTCGCATTGGTCGTGAGTGAAACTCGTGATCACGGTGATCATGCCTTTTTAATCGTTCGCTGATTGCTGCGCGAACGCTGGTTAATGCAGATTTTAGGCAGCACAACGGGCTCTGAGGGTGAGTCGCTCAGGTTTTGCGTAGTTGGCTGAGAGGATGCCCGGACGGGGCACCCGGCATTAACGGGACATAAAATCTCCGGTGAAAACTCTTTGCCTTATAGCCGATTTTGCAGGTCTGGGCCAATCTGATTGTCGGAAATCAACGGGCCTGGCCGGGATGTCGTGGTCTCTTTGAGGATAAAGCAGGTGGATTGGTCTGCTGTCTATTACAGACAGGGTATTTAGGCGATGCGGTGGCTGACCTATAGTTTCGAAAAACGCGGGATAGAGCTTTTTTGAGAACAGGAGCAATCATGAACGTCGACAAAATCACCCGGATGGAGCCCAACGGTCCTGACGAGGCTGGCCTGGAAACCTGGCCGGAAATGGATGCCGCGGACCTGGACAGTCCGGTTCCGGTCCAGCACGGACACCTCTACTATCACGATGAGGCGGTGGGGCTGGAAATCGGTGTGTGGGACTGCACGCCCTTCACCTCCAAGATGGGACCCTATTCGGTGGATGAGTTCATGTATCTGCTGGAAGGGTCCGTTACCATTGAACAGGAAGACGGTACCTCAACCACCGTTTCGGCCGGGCAGTCCTTTTACATTCCAAAAGGTCTGGTCTGTCGCTGGGTGCAAACGGAGTATGTCCGCAAGTACTTTGTCATCCTGGGGCTGCCGAACGGCAAAGCGCATGATGATCCGGCCAGCTTCGGTGTGATCTGCCCCAAAGCCGGGGACAAGGTGGAACCGATCGAGATCAAAGACACCAGCCTGATTTTGGGTGCCGTGCCGGAACAGCACATCCGCAGCTACTACGAAGACACCTCCGGCCAGCTGTCCCTGGGACAATGGCACAGCACCCCCTTTGAACGCCCGGTGTTTGAATTCAATCGCTTTGAGCTGATGGTTATTCTGGAAGGGGAAGCCCGCATTTCAGATGGCGCGGGCAATGAGCAGAAGTTCAAGGCAGGAGAGGTGGCTTTCGTGCCCAAAGGGGCTGCCTACAAATGGCAAAATGACGAATTCGTCAGCAAGATCTATTGCACCTTCGAGCCGAATTGATCGTGGGTTGAGAGCGCTGCGGCGGTCAGGGGCTTTCCGGGAAACCGGGAAGCCCTTTTGCCTTTCATCGGGGGAGCGACAGCCTTGGAGCCGAACCTCTGTGCTGGCGCATATCCGCTGATGTTGGGGTCACTTTCAGCTTGCTTCTGACCCGTCAAACATCCTCTAAGATCTGAACAGAGTTTCGAGCTCTAAGCGGTGCAGCAAAGTGAACCCTTTCAGAGCGATGACACCCAGGCCCGAGAGAGGGCAGGCTGATCGTCACCTGAAAAGAGGGGAACAGAGGAGAGGTTTACCTTTGGTCTGGCGTCTGGAGATTATCACAGCCATGGAACGCAATGAGGCCCTGACCCGGGTGCAGGAGGCCATATCTCTGTGTGATGGCTGGGTGGTGAACCATCAGCTCTTTTCCAACATCGCCGCCTCTCTGATTTTTGAAATCCCGGTGCCTCAGGCCCAAGCCTTGCTGACGGAACTGGCGGCCAGAGGGTTACCCCCAAGTGAGGATGCCAAAGGCAGGGACGGCCCTGGCAGCAACGATCTGCGTGGATCCATCGCGTTGACCTTCCTGCACAATGACCCGGATCTTAAGCGCCCTGTTCCGGCGTTCGGCTAAAACGCATCTCTTTGCCTGGTATTGCTTTGCCCGGCCCGCTTTACAGAGAAAAGAGATCGCTGAAGCACCGCAAACAGATGGATTGGCGTTACTAGATTCAGGTTTCAGTCGATGCCCTGTCCTGAGCCCGGAAAGATTTGCTGCCAATCCGGATGAAACGACGGGCCGGTAAAGGCTGCTTTCATGCAGCTCGCTCACAGATGCCCCGACAAAAGGTCGTTTGACCCAATCGGGTCGCATAAGGCTAGATCAGCCGTCTTTGTCGCGGTGCCTTAAACCCGGCAGATGCTCTTTTACTTTACTGCAATTCCTTGGTCTGAAAGTTCCCTCCATGCTCAACCGCCTGGCTCCCTTCTTTGTGCTGGTGGCGCCCATTGTCTTTGTCTGCCTTTGGGCGACCGGGTTCATTGGTGCCAAGTTGGGGCTGCCCTATGTGGAGCCCCTGACCTTTCTGGCGGTCCGCTTTGTGGCAGTGGTTCTGATCCTGGCCCCCTTTGTTTTGTGGCGACGGGCCTCCCTGGGCGGCTGGGCGCCGGTTGGCCATCTGCTGTTTGTTGGGCTGATGGTGCACGGGGTCTATCTGGGCGGTGTCTTTATCGCCATTGGCTTGGGCATGTCCGCCGGGCTCTCGGCGCTGATCGTATCCTTGCAGCCGCTTCTAACGGCGGTCATGGCGGCTCCGCTTCTGCTGGGCGAAAGAAGCACCAAGCGGCAATTGCTGGGGCTTTTGCTGGGGCTGAGCGGCGTTGTGCTGGTTTTGAGCGACCGCTATGGCCTGTTGTCTCAAGGCTTTGCCGCCTTGCAGATGGGGGAAGATTTCCTCTGGCCGGTGCTCTTTTGCATTGCGGCCCTTTTTGGCATCACCTTCGGTGTGGTCTATCAGAAGCGTTACTGCGCCGATGCGGACCTTTGGTCCGGTGTCTTTGTGCAGTATCTGTCTGCCGCCCTCTTTACCGGAGTGCTGGCTCTGATTTTTGAAGACAACCGCATTGTCTGGTCCGGTGAGTTTGTTTTCGCACTGGGCTGGCTGGTGCTGATTTTGTCCATCGGCGCGGTCAGCCTTTTGATGCTGCTGATCCGCTGGGGGGCTGCTTCGCGCGTTGCCAGCATGTTCTACCTGGTGCCGCCGGTGACCGCTCTGGTGGCGTTTTTCCTGTTTGATGAACGTTTGGGGCCTTTGGCTTTGCTGGGCATGTTCGTCACTGTGGCCGGGGTGGCGCTGGTGGTGGTTGCACCTAAAAAGGCCGCCTGAAACAGCCTGAAACCAACGGCTCTCCCTGCAGTGGGGCAGAAGAAATTAGGGGCCAGCCGTCAGGCTGACCCCTTTTGTTGGGCGGATGCTGGTAGTCGGGGGGACAGGGGGCGCTGAAAGACGCCTGTCTTGTCAGCGCAATGGTGCGGTTACACCAGGCAACCGCGGGTTTCCAGATCGGTGGCAGACCAGACGTCGTAGCAGTTGAGCAGATAGTCGGTCTTTTCAGCGGAATCTTCACGGAAGAGCTGCGGGCTCACAGCCTCCTGCGCATCGATCTTGGAAAAGCTCAAGGATGACTGATTGTAGATGCTGTCACTTTGATGGCTCATAACCTGCTCCTTCAATCGCGGGGCGGGGGCGGGGCGGTCGCCCGTCGCCTCCTGTTCGGTAATAGCTTGGCCTTCCGGTGGCGCGATTAAAGGAGGGGAAAGGAGAGAGACTTGTGACGAAAACAAAGGTTGGATTGCGGAATGTAGCCATTACCCTGCAAACCAAGAACAAATAAAGCCTCAATCTTTAAGCCGGGGTGACGCGGCTGGCACTCTGTGTCTTTTCTTTTCAGCGGCAACAGACGGAGCAAACTGAGTCATGAGCCTAGATCTTTACACCTGGCCGACACCCAATGGGCATAAGATCCACATTCTGCTGGAAGAGCTGGGGCTGGACTATCACGTTCATGCTGTGGATATCGGTGCCGGGGATCAGTTCCAGCCGGAGTTTCTGGCCATCAGTCCCAACAACCGCATTCCGGCACTGCTTGATTCCGACGGACCGGACGGTCAGCCCATCTCCGTGTTTGAATCCGGCGCGATCCTGACCTATCTGGCTGAAAAACATGGCCGGTTTCTGCCCAAAGAAGGGGCCGCCCGTTACAAGGTGCTGGAATGGCTGAACTGGCAGATGGGCGGGTTGGGGCCCATGTTGGGGCAGGCCCATCACTTTCTGCAGTATGCGCCGGTTGATGTGCCCTACGGCAAGGACCGCTATGGCAACGAAGCAAACCGCCTCTACGGGGTGATGGACCGTCGACTGGCACAAAGCCGCTACCTGGGGGGTGATGATTTCAGCATTGCTGATATGGCTGCCTGGCCCTGGACGCGCACACCCGATCGTCAGAATGTGGACCGGAACGACCACCCCAATTTTGTGCGCTGGTTCGATGAAATTGCCGCCCGCCCGGCTGTTCAAAAGGCCGTGACCGTGCTGGCCGATCGCCGCAAGCCGACCATGGATGAAAAGGCCCGCGAAGTGCTCTACGGGGCGACCCAATACCAAAAGCGCTGATTGAAGTCTTTACCCGCCGCCTCTCGGGACAACCAGGTCTCTCCACCTGTTGCCGGCCTGGTGTGTCCAGCCTGACTTCGACCCTCTGGGAAGCAGGTGGGGTGGGGCGGTCTTTGCTGAACTGCGCCCTGAGCGTGGGAGGCGGCACCAGATCAAAACCGATTGAAATGGTCTCACGGTGAGATGATACGAGACGGGTAAAGTTCGTAGCCGTGCCTTTGAGGATGGGCGGCGGGTTCGAGGCAAGCGTAAAGCGCTTGATGCTCATCCGATCGGGCTCAAACCGGTGGCCCGGAGCGTTGGAAAAAACAGGCTGTCTTTTGGGCACAGAACTCTTGCTGTTTCAGGCGGTTTTTCTGGTTGACCTGATCTTCGTCTCGGGCACATTGCGGTCATGACTGACAAGAAAAGCAACAGCAGACCTCATCCGGAAACCTTCACGGCCCAGGCCTGCCACTTCATTGATCCGGCAACCCAGGGGGTGGTGCCGGCGGTGACTGCCGCCACCACCTATGCCCGGGCTGAAGATTACGCCTATCCGCCCATTTCCCAGTACAGCCGGGGCAACAGCCCGACGGACCTGCCGCTGGAAGAAACGCTGGCAGCCCTGGAAGAAGGGGCCGATGCGGCGGTGTTCGGGGCCGGGATGGCGGCGGCTACAGCCGTTGTCATGGCCTTGAAGCCCGGTGACAGACTGGTCGCCCACAACATGATCTACTGGGCCTTTCGGGCCTGGTTGCTGGAGTTCTGCCCAACCTGGGGCATCGATCTGGTGCTGGTGGATTGTCAGGATCTGGAAAAGGTGCGAGAGGCGGCAGAGGGCGGTTCGACCAGGCTGATCTGGATCGAGACCCCCAGCAATCCCCTCTGGCAGGTCCTGGACATTGAAGCGCTGTCGGACATCGCGCATGAGGCAGGCGCCCGTCTGGCCGTGGACAGCACCTGCGCCACGCCCGTTCTCACCCGGCCTCTCACCTTGGGGGCCGATCTGGTCATGCACTCTGCCACCAAATACCTCAACGGCCATTCAGATGTCCTGGCCGGGGTGGTGATGACAGCCGTTGACGATGACTTCTGGCAGAAGGTCAAGCTGAACCGCATGCAGATTGGCAATGGGCTGGGCCCCTTCGAATCCTGGCTCTTGCTGCGGGGCCTGCGCACGCTGCATGTGCGGGTCGCCCGGCAGTGTGAGACGGCTCTGGCCATTGCCCGGCACTTTCACGGGCATCCGAAAATTCAAGAGGTTCTGTATCCGGGATTGGAAGGCCATCGCGGCCATGACATTGCCCGGCGCCAGATGTCCGGGGGCTTTGGCGGCATGCTCAGTTTGCGGGTGGCAGGCGGTTATGAGCCGTCCGTCAAAGCCATCAAACGGGCCAAGACCTTCATTCGCGCCACTTCCCTGGGAGGGGTGGAGAGCCTGATCGAGCACCGGGCGACCATTGAAGGCGAGGGGACTGAGGTACCTCAGGATCTGCTGCGCCTGTCTGTCGGGCTGGAACATCCGGATGACCTGATCGCTGATCTGGAGCAGATGCTGGCGGGCTAGAGCATGATCGCTTTCTTTAGAAGCGCTTCGTGCTTGAAATGATTTGACTGCAGAACCGCTGGTTCTACTGGTTCGAACAAAAAAGGCCGCCGGATCTTCAGATCCAGCGGCCTTTTTCCTGTCCTGATCGCTGCGTTTACTCGGGAACGTAGCGCGGATAGGTGGTTTTGCTGTGGCGGGCGAAGTCCAGATCGATCTCCACCGTCGCAAAAGGATCATCAGGTGTGGTTTGCGCCAGAATGTTGGCTTCGGGATCGATGATCCAGCCCAGACCACCGCAATTCGCAAAGTCGCCTTCCGGGGCCCAGAGGTTGGACGAGAGACAGTAGGCGCCGGAAGAGGCGGCAGCCGCCTGACCACCGGCCAGCCAGCGGGTCAGGGAGCCATGTGGCGTGGCCCGGGGCACACACAACAGGTCGGCCCGGCCTCGGCCATAGTGGCGTGCCCATTCAAAGAACCACATTTCGGTGCAGATCTGGACACCGATGCGCATGCCCAGCGCCCGGCAGAGGTCGAACTGCTCCACACCCCGGTCGTACCAGGTGTGTTCCCAGTAACCTTCTTCATCGGGCATGTAGAACTTTTCGTGCACCCCCTGGGCGCCGTTTTCCGGAGTCCAGATGTAGGCCAGATTGCGGCGGCTGCCCTGGTCGTTGACGATGGGACGGGTGCCCATGACGGCTTTGGCGTTCAGTTCATGCAGCTTTTCGATCTGCTGATTATGGCTTTCCACTGCCGCCGCCCACTTGTCAGCATCGGGATTTTTGTCTGCCGCCAGCCAACGGGAAAAGGACATTTCCGGAACCAGCAGGAAGTCCGATTCGTTCTCTTTTACATGTTCTGCCAGACGGGCCAGATCTTTGACCAGTTCTTCCGGCCGGTTATCCAGCTGACAAACGGTGACTTTCATGGGGTGCTCCTCCTTTTCCTCATGTGGGTTACAGGAAGATTGGCTCTTGCTGTGGTCAACAAAAAGACAGCATATTTTGTCAAATCATCAACTGGGCGTTCATTTTGTTAATAGGAAGTGGCGAAAAGGAAGAGACATGCTGGACGATCTCGATCGCAAGCTGATTGGTCTTTTGCAGGATGATGCCCGCAAAGCCACTACGGAGCTGGCAAAAACGCTGGGTGTGGCGAGAGCGACCGTTCAAAACCGCATCACCAAACTGCAGCACCTTGGGGTGATTGCCCGCTTTACCATTGAATTGGGGCAGGTGGAGCAGGACCAGATCATTGATGCCTTTGCGCTGGTGAAAATGGCAGCCAAAGACAGCCGCCCCCTGATTGCGGCCTTGCGCAAAATTCCGGAGGTTACGGAGATCCATACGCTAAACGGTACTTACGACCTCATCGCCAACATCCGTGTGACCACTCCCGCCGCACTGGACAAGGTTCTGCTGTCCATTCGCATTCTTCCGGAAGTATCGGACACCGACAGCAGCATTCGTCTGTTGCGACATAAGTGAGACGGTCGGTCTGACAGAGTATTGTAAAAACTCTTTTGTAACGGTCCGGATACTATTAATTACAATTACTTAGGCTTCTTACCCTTGAAAAGTGCCTGCAATTTGAGCACTTTTAGCCTGTACAGAGAGCCTATGATGCCAAAAATCTTGGTTTTCTATTGATTTAAGTCTGTTTTGGGGAGCGGATTTTGATCGGTTTCGCAACCGGGAAAAATCTCAGCGAGCGTAGATGGCAACTGTAGCCGGTGGCATAGGGGCGGACAGCCTCAACGGGACGACCGGTGACGACGTCGTTGCCGGTCTGGATGGTGCCGACACTCTGGTGGCAGACGCCGGGGCCGATAAGGTCTATGGCGACATTTACCTTTCCAGCTTTTTTGACATCAATCCGGATGTTTTCCACTACGACGCCACCGACATAAACGGCAACGGCAACACTTCAGATAATCCGGCAGATGGTGCCTCGGTTACCTCCTGGACAGACCTGATTGCTGTGTCTGCTGATGCGCTGTCCACAGGTACCGCGCCTCTGTTGAATTCCGGTGTGTTGAATGGCAACGACGCCATTGATTTCTCCGGTACAACGGGCGGTCTGACGCTGGCGTCAAACACCGAGATCAACTCGGCGTCCACCTACGACGAAAAGTCTTTTGCTTTCTTCTTTGAGACAGGCAGTGACATTTCCGGCACCCAGGTCATCTATGAGCAGGGGGGCAACACCCGGGGCTACATCCTGGCCATCGCCGAAGACCCTGGCAACGGCAACGCGCCGACGCTCTTTGCCATGGCGTTTAACAATTCCGAATGGGGCGCCGGACATCAGTACAAGGTTCTGAACCTTGGTACCGTGTCCACCAACACCGGCTACAACGTTGTTCTGGTTCATGATGCAACAGCCGGTGCCCTGGTTGACCGGACCTGGACCGGTTATCTGGATGGCGTACAGGTTGCCCAGGAAACCAGCGTTGATGTTCAGCGGGCTCACGGTGATGCCATTGGTTTCGGTGATGTAAACGGGGGCATCAAGCATCCGGTCACCTTCGGGAATCTGAACAACAGCGGCAATGAGTTTGCCGGGGAAATTGGCGAGTTCCTGTCCTGGAACAGTGCCCTGTCGGGCAGCGAAGTCACGGACGTTTCGCTTTACCTGGGCAGCAAGTGGGATGCCGGCTTTGGCGGCGTTGCCGCGGGTGATTCGATCAGCGGCGGCGACGGCAATGACAGCCTCTACGGCAACGACGGGGACGATACCGTGGCCGGCGGGGCCGACAATGATCAGCTTTTTGGTCAGGACGGAGCCGACCTCCTGCAGGGCAACACGGGGCTGGACAAGTTGTGGGGCGGTGCGGACGGAGACGTTCTGCAAGGGGGCGCAGAAAACGACAGTCTCTATGGAGAAGCCGGAGACGATAGCCTCCAGGGTGGCGGAGATGCCGATCTGCTGTATGGGGACGAAGACCCGTCCGCTCCGGTGGTCGATCCCACTCTGCCCCAGGCACCTGATGCCTTCCATTTTACCGGTCGGGATATCGATGGGGATGGTCTGACCAATGACAACCCCGGCAATGGCAGCAGTGTCACCAACTGGGTAGATCTGGTTGCGGCCAACACGGCCGTGGGCGGAACCCCGGATCCGACCCTGTCAGCCGGGGCGCTGAACAGCAACGATGTGGTGGACTACGCCGCCACGTCAGAAGAGTCAGAGTTCACCAGCACCAGCATCATTAACACTTCTACTTTCACGACAAAGAGCTTCGCTTTCACATTCACCACCGGTACGGATGTGTCCGGTACCCAGGTGATTTTTGAACAGGGTGGGACCGTTCGGGGCTACATTCTGGCCATTGCGCCTGATCCCGGTAACGGCAACGCGCCGACGCTCTTTGGCATGATCTTCAACAACAGCGAGTGGGATTCAGGCCACGAATACAAGAACCTGAACCTGGGGGTGGTCAGTACCGACACCACTTATTCTGTTGTACTGGTGCAGGACTCAACCGGCGGAACGGATGCCACAAACACCTGGACCGGCTATGTGGATGGTTCCCAGGTTGATCAGGTCGACCACGTGGATCAGCAAATTGCGCACAGTGGCAAGCCGGGTCTGGGGGGTGTGGCCGACAACATCATCCTGCCGCCGAACAACACTTCCACCACCTCCGTCAATCCCTTTGATGGGGAAATCGCAGAAGCCATTTCCTGGAATTCGGCTTTGACCAGCGGACAGGTGGGCGAGGTTTTCGATTACCTGGATCACCATTGGGTTTCTGCTGCTCCCGCCATTTCCTACGTGGGCGATGATTCCCTGTCGGGTGGGGCTGGGAACGATACGCTTTATGGCCAGCTGGGCAACGATACCCTGGCTGGCGGTGCCGACGCTGACAAGCTCTATGGCGGCGAGGGCGTCAACAAGCTGATGGGCGATGGCGGTAATGACACGCTCTATGGCGAAGAGGGGGAAAGCAGCCTTTTCGGCGGCGCGGACAACGACTTGCTGATTGATACGCTGGGCGGAGATCAGATCCACCTCTTCGGCGGGTCCGGAAACGATGTCCTGCAAGGCGTCGTCGACGTGGACAACTACTATGCCATGGCCGGGGGAACCGGAGATGACACTCTGACCCTGATCCAGAACGCTGGCAGCTCGGTGGCTGAAATCTTCGGCGATGATACCTTTTCCAGCTACTCAGAAAGTGTGTCGGACGGGAATGATAAGATCACGGCCAGTGGTGACGGCAAAATCATCATCCATGGCCAGCGCGGCAATGACACCCTGGTTGGGGGAACCGGTTCGCAGGCCCTTTACGGCGGATCTGGCAATGACTCCCTGACGGGCGGGGCGGACGACGACACGCTGCATGGCTACCTTGGCAATGACACCCTGATTGGCGGGGCCGCAAATGATGTGGTGAACGGCAGTCTGGGCGTTGACAAGCAGTATGGTGGCTCAGGAGATGACACGGTTTACTGGGACAGCGCAGACAGCGTGATCCGGGGGGGAACCGGTAACGGCGATGTTCTGTCCGGCTGGGCAGGGGACGACACCATCATCATGGATGGTGCCATGTTCGGTGGCGGATCTGTCATCAACGGTGAATTTGAAACGGTAAACCTCAAGGGCGGAGACGACCTGCTTTTTGGCGACAACACCAATGGCGGTGATGTGTCCCTGCAGGTGCTGGGCGGTGAAGGCAAAGACACCATGTCCATGTTCGGCAATGGGGATGACACCCTCAATGGCGAAGATGGCAACGATCTGCTCTACGGCGGCACCGGCAATGATACGGTGCTGGGTGGCAAGGACAATGACATCCTTTATGGCGGGGATGACAACGACACGCTGGATGGGGGTTCGGGCAACGATACCCTCTTTGGCGGCGCCAACGCCGATGTGCTGTTTGGCGGTGCTGACGTTGATGATCTTTTTGGCGGGGCCGGATCAGACACCCTCAGAGGCGGCGCTGGTGATGACCTCTATTACTTCGGTCGGGGCGACGGAACGGACCTTATTGATGACAGCTCCGGCGACAACACGCTGGTCTTCTTCTTTGGCTACAACGACCTGCTCTATGACGATGTTCTGGATGGAGAGGTAACCGTTGGCTACGACACGGTCAGCAGCATTGTCACCCTCACCATTCAGGACGGGGACGATCCCGGTGGTGCCACGGATGGCACCATCAGCTTTGCGTTCGGAGATGTGACCAGTATTGAACTGGGGCCGCTGGCCACGCCAACGGTCTATACCTGGAGCAATGGCACGGAAACCTTCACCGGGCTCTAGAGTCTTATCGTCTTATCTGGAATCACGCGGTGATCTCAAACAAGACGTGAATAAGCCATTCTTCAACCTGTTCGAGGGTTTTCAGGACAGAAGCGGAGTGCAAGGCGCTTCGACCTCAGTCGATCACGCTCTGGAGTCCGGTTAGCCAAGCTTTACAACCCAATTGTCTTAAAGGGGAATGATGTCGGCTGACGCTTGGAGCGTGCCCCATCCTCTGGAAGATCTTTGCGCGCAAATTCAGGCGATTGATCATCCTATAATCCATTGCAAAAAGTAGATTTTTGGCCGGATTCGTCTGCTCAGCGGTCTCTTTTAAACCGAAGTGAGTTTCTGCTGTTTCGGGTCGCGAAACCGCTGCGCCCTGTGACTTTGATGGGCGGGATCAGGAAGCCATGCGCAGATGATCGGCTTTGGCAGGGCGGCCTCTGCGGCGTGTTTGCTGAACAGGCGCAGTGCTCTCGTCACCGGCAAGCGCTTTGAGGTTGCTCAGGGTATGCTCCAGCAGCATCAGTTCACGCTTATCGTCGCGGTCCCATACCTCAAAACAGCTCAGTTTTACCTCTACCAGGTCGATCAGTGTTTCCAGGGATTGCGGAGTCAGGGAGCCAGACATTTTCGTCTCTCTCGTTTGGCAGGTGGTTAGCGATGCTCCTGTCAGGAGCGGGGGAGGGAACCAACTGTCTTAACCATAAATCCCTATGGTTAATTATGGGTGAAGCAGAGCGACTCTGAAGCGTTCAAAGCGTTGATTTTTGCCAACTGGCTGAATCTTCGGGATTTATTTTCCGTAATTTCTGCCCTGCGGGCGCTCTGACCAAAAAAAAGCTCTCCAGCATCAAAATGACTGTGAAGTTTCGTTGACAAGGGGGGGCTCTGCTCGCTAGATAACGCCGCCCGCAAACGTCGTGGATGACAGCCACTTGAATTGCGGAGGGGTGGCCGAGTGGCTGAAGGCGACGGTTTGCTAAATCGTTATAGTGGGAAACTGCTATCGTGGGTTCGAATCCCATCCCCTCCGCCACCTTCCTGATTGGGAAGGTGAGCCGAAATGATTGATCTAATCTCAAAACGAAATTGACGCGACCGGCTGATTTTCTGCCGGTTTTTTTTATGCCTTCTTCTGGCCGTTCTTTTTGCTGTAGAGACCGCGCTGCCTTCAGGCAAGAGGGTGATTCTTCGGGCGCGAAGCGCTTTTATCCAAACCGATCCTGCTCCACGTCAGCAGCGGACTAAAAAATCTCTGCCCCCAATGACCCCACCGCGTTAAGCTGATCAGCGGGAAGGGATAACTTTGCTTGCTAGTCATGGCTGTTGGGGAGACCTGCATCCTGCAATTGGCGAGCCTTATGCCTATCTAACAACAAGGGGGAAACCCCGCTTGTCAGGGAATTTGAACAAGGGGTGCACAGGAATATGGCCACGACGACTGCAACCGCTGCTGACGTTGAAATGACTCGTCCGTCCAAACTGATCCCGGAGGATGTAGACTGGGGTAGCCCCATAGCGGCTGAACCCTTCTATCTTGCGTTCGATCGGGCAGCGGCCCGCCAGCCCGGGGCGTCCTGCATCGATTTTATGGGGCGCATCACCACCTATGGCGAAATGGCCCAGCAGATCGAAAAGGCTGCCCGGGGACTGCAGAACATTGGCGTCGAAAAGGGCGACCGGGTCGGCATCCTGCTGCCGAACACGCCTTACTACGTGATCATGTTCCATGCGATCTTGAAGGTCGGTGGCACGGTCGTGAACTTCAACCCGCTTTACGCGGAAGAAGAACTGACCAACCAGATGAACGACAGTGGCGCCAAGGTGATGGTGACCCTGGATCTGGAGCTGATGCTGCCCAAGCTGTTGAAGTCAGCCCAGGGCACGCCCGTTGAGAAGATCGTGGTCTGCTCCATGGCGAAGTGTCTTCCTTCTCTGAAAGGAATCCTGTTCAAGTTGTTCAAAGGCAAGGACGTCGCCGCCATTCCCCAGGACGGGCGTTGTGTCACCTATGAGAGCCTGACGGCAGACATCAAGGCACCCGATGCCGTCGGTATCGATCCGGAAACGGATCTGGCAGTGCTGCAGTACACAGGCGGCACCACGGGTATTCCCAAGGGCGCAGCCCTGACCCATTACAATCTGGTGGCAAACAGATCACAGGTCGTGCGCTGGGATCCGGAGATCGTACACGGCGGGGAAAAGGTGCTGGGGGTTCTGCCCTTCTTCCACGTCTTTGCCATGACTGTGGTGATGAGCCAGTCCATTGAGATTGGCGCGGAGATGATCCTCCTGCCCCGGTTTGAGCTGGAACTGGCCCTCAAGACGATCAACCGGCGTAAACCGACGATTTTCCCGGGCGTTCCCACCCTGTTTAACGCCATCAACAATTTCCCGGATCTGAACAAGTACGACCTGACCTCGCTGAAAACCTGTATTTCCGGCGGGGCGCCATTGCCTTTGGAGGTTAAACACCGTTTTGAAGGCATGACCGGATGCAAACTTGTAGAAGGGTACGGTCTGACAGAAGGCTCTCCGGTCCTGTCCTGTAACCCGGTTCACGGGGTCAGCAAGGAAGGGTCAATTGGCCTGGCATTCCCGCGCACGGAAATTGAAATCCGCGACCGCGAAGACACCTCCAAGGTCATGGCTCAGGGCGAAGACGGGGAAATCTGCGCGCGCGGACCGCAGATCATGTCTGGCTACTGGCAACGTCCCGACGCCACGGCCGAGACCCTGGTTGACGGCTGGCTGCGCACTGGCGACGTGGGATATCAGGACGAAGATGGCTACATTTTCATCATTGATCGGCAGAAAGACCTGATCCTCTGCAATGGCTACAACGTCTATCCGCGGGTGATTGAGGAAGCCATCTATCAGCATGATTCGGTGGAAGAAGTGACGGTGATCGGCTTGCCGGATGATGATCGCGGGCAGGTCCCCAAAGCCTTCGTCAAGCTGCGCAGTGACGAAAGTCTCAATGAAGGCGAATTGAGAGAGTTTCTGAAGAAAAAGATCTCTCCCATTGAAATGCCTAGAGAAATTGAGTTCAGAGAAGAGCTGCCAAAGACCATGATTGGCAAGCTTTCCAAAAAAGAACTGGTTCAGGAAGAAATGGAAAAGCGCGGTCTCAGCGCCTGAGCTGAGACCCGACAGGTCCCGCCTTTCAGCTTCGTTGAAGGGGAAGGCGGGGCCGGTAACGAGCCCGGTGGAATTTCCATTTCTGGTTTGTCAGCAGAATTTTTGTAACTGAGGTTGACCTATAGGTTAAGTTGATTACCTAATAAGGAAGAAGATCGAAGCTGAGATGCCTGACTGACCTGTCGGGTGGACTGGGATCAGAAACAGAATGTCGGACCTCTACAGCATCACTGAGTTGGCGAAGGACCTGGGCGTTACTGCCCGGGCTGTCCGACTCTATGAAGACAAAGGGCTGATCAGTCCGCAAAGAGCAGGCACCACCCGTGTTTACACCAAGCGTGACCGGGCCCGCCTCATTCTGATCCTGCGCGGCAAACGGCTGGGCTTTTCCCTGCGTGAAATTGGCCAATGGCTGGAGCTCTACGAAGCGGACACCTTGCAGGTTGACCAGATGAGCAAACTGCAGGAACTGGTGGAAGAGCGCCTGGAGTCCCTGAGGCAGCAGCAAAAAGATCTGACAGAAACCATCGCGGAACTTGAGACCATTGACCAGCAGGTGAGTGAACACCTGAAGGGCCTCAAGACCTCCCTTTAGCCACAAAGTACCACTAACGTGCACGGGCCCCGGGCATTCCGGCGGCACAGGGCAGCAACCAAGGACGCAAGATGATGCAAAAGAATGTCGTGATCGCGGGGTACGCCCGTTCGCCTTTCCATCTGGCAAAAAAGGGTGAGCTCACCAGGGTGCGGCCCGATGACATGACGGCGGCAGTGGTCCGGGGCCTGATCGAAAAAACCGGTGTGGATCCCGCTGACATCGAAGACCTGATTGTCGGCTGTGCCTTTCCGGAAGGTGAGCAGGGGCTGAACGTTGCCAAACTGATCGGCTTTTTGTCCGAGTTGCCCCAGTCGGTGGCGGGAACCACCGTCAACCGTTTCTGCGGCTCTTCCATGCAGGCCATTCACATGGCCGCCGGGGCCATCAACTGCGGAGCGGGTGAGGTCTTCATCTGCGCCGGTATCGAATCCATGACCCGGGTGCCCATGGGGGGCTACAACCCCATGATGAACCCGGCCTTGATGGAAAAACTGCCGGCCGCCTACATGGGCATGGGGGAAACGGCAGAAAACGTGGCCTCCCGCCATGACATCTCCCGCGAGCGTCAGGAAAGCCTGGCCGTTGACAGCCACCGTAAAGCCACGGCCGCCCGGGCGGAAGGCCGCCTGAGCGATGAGATCATTCCCATTGCCGGTGTGGAGCAGGATGGCTGCATCCGGGAAGGCACCTCGGCAGAGGGGCTGGCTGATCTGCAGCCTGCCTTCATGACCGACGGGTCGGTCACGGCCGGAACCTCGTCGCCTCTGACCGATGGGGCCGCCGCGGTGCTGGTGACCAGCGAAGACTATGCCCGTGAGAAGGGCCTGCCGGTTTTGGCCCGCATCAAATCCATTGCCGTGGCGGGCTGTGCGCCGGAAATCATGGGCATGGGACCGGTTGCTGCTTCGACCAAAGCGCTGAAGCGCGCCGGGCTGGAAATCGGGGACATTGATGTCATCGAGCTCAATGAAGCCTTTGCATCGCAGGCTTTGGCCTGCGTGGATCAGCTGGGTGCGGATCTGGCCAAGGTCAATCTGGATGGGGGCGCGCTGGCGCTGGGACATCCTCTTGGTGCCACCGGGGCCCGGATCACTGGTAAAGCCGCCAGCCTGCTGAAGCGGGAAGGGGGGCGTTATGCCCTGGCCAGCCAGTGCATTGGTGGCGGGCAGGGCATTGCCACCATTCTGGAGGCCGTGGAATGAGCCAGCCCATCACAGAAATCAAAAAGGTCGCTGTCATCGGGGCAGGGGTCATGGGGGCGGGGATCGCTGCCCATTGTGCCAATGCAGGCCTGGAGGTTGTGCTGCTGGACATTGTGCCTGACGGCGCAAAAGACCGCAGTGTGATCGCAAAAACGGCCCTGCAGAAGCTGGCCAAGGCCAATCCGGCTGCCTTTATGAGCAAGCGTTTCATCAAGCGGGTCCGGCCCGGCAACATTGAAGATGATCTGGCTCTGCTGGCGGACTGCGACTGGATCGTCGAGGTGGTGATTGAACGCCTGGACATCAAACAGGACCTCTATCGCAAGATTGACGGGGTGCGCAAATCGGGCTCGCTGGTGTCCTCCAACACCTCGACCCTGCCACTGGCCAAGCTGGTGGAAGGGTTGCCGGAGTCTTTCCGTCAGGACTTCATGATCACCCATTTCTTCAATCCGCCGCGCTACATGCGCCTTCTGGAAGTGGTGCCGGGACCCGACACCCGTCAGGAGCTCTTTGATGTCCTGTCTGACTTTGCCGACCGAGTGCTGGGCAAAGGTGTGGTGGAATGCAAAGACACGCCGGGCTTTATCGCCAATCGCATCGGCACCTATTGGCTGCAGGCTGCAGTGATCGGTGCGCTGGACCATGGTCTGAGCGTGGAAGAGGCCGACGCCATCATGGGGCGGCCCTTCGGCTTTCCCAAAACCGGTGTTTTTGGTCTGATCGATCTGGTGGGGCTGGATCTGATGCCCTATGTGGATGCCTCCCTGGCCGCCAATCTGTCTGAAACCGACGGGTACATGGCCCTGCGCCGGGACATCCCGCTGATCAGCAAGATGATCGAGACGGGCTACACCGGACGCAAAGGCAAAGGCGGCTTTTACCGGCTGGACCGCAGTGGCGGCAAAAAGACCAAACAGGCCATCGATCTTGCCACCGGTGACTACCGGGCCGTGGAAAAACCTCAGCTCGATTCCATCAAACAAGCCAAAACCCTTGGCACTGCCGGTCTTCTGGCTGCAGAGGACCGTGGCGGCCGCTACGCTGCCTTCGTCATAGGGGGAACCCTGGCTTATGCAGCTGGTTTGCTGCCGGAAATTGCCGACGACATCGTGGCGGTCGATGAGGCCATGCGCCTGGGGTACAACTGGAAGTACGGTCCCTTTGAACTGATGGACCGCATCGGTGCCGGCACCCTGGTGGCTCAGCTTGAAAAGGCAGGTCAGCAGGTTCCGGGCCTGCTGGCTCTGGCTGCAGAGAAAGAAGGCTTCTATCGGGTGACCGATGGTCAGTTGGAATATCTGGCGCTGGATGGCAGTTACCGGCCCGTGCAGCGCCCGGACGGGGTGTTGCTGCTGGCGGATATCAAACGGGCCAGCAAGCCTGTTGCCAAAAACGGCTCAGCTTCTTTGTGGAACCTGGGAGACGGGGTGCTCTGTCTTGAATTCCACACCAAGATGAATGCGCTGGATCCCGACGTCCTGAAGATGATGGAAAAGGCCATCAAGCTGGTTCGGGCTAAACACAAGGCTCTGGTCTTCTACAACGAAGGCTCCAACTTCTCGGTCGGGGCCAACCTGGGTCTGGCATTGTTTGCCGCCAACACGGCGCTCTGGCCCATGATTGAAGCCAGCATTGCCGGGGGACAGAAAGTCTATCAGGCGCTGAAGTATGCGCCTTTCCCGGTGGTGGCTGCGCCTTCCGGCATGGCGCTGGGCGGTGGTTGCGAGCTGTTGCTGCACTCCGATGCCGTGCAGGCGTCAGCTGAAAGCTACATCGGACTGGTCGAAGTCGGGGCCGGTGTTGTGCCCGGCTGGGGTGGTTGCAAGGAAATGCTGGGACGTCTGTCTCACAACAAGCGCCGTCCCAGAGGCCCCATGCCGGCGGTGGCAGAAGCCTTTGAAACCATCGGTACAGCCAAGGTGGCGAAGTCGGCTTATGAAGCCATGGAACTGGGCTTCCTGTCGGAAAGTGACAGCATCACCTTCAACCGGGACCGGTTGCTGGCGGACGCCAAAGCCCGGGCGCTGGCCCTGGCAGAGGATTACCAGCCACCGGAACCCCGGGAACTAACGCTGCCTGGTGAAGCGGGTTTGGTAACCCTGAAATCCGCCCTGCGGGATCTGGCCATGAAAGGCCTGGCAACCCCTCACGATCAGGTAGTGGCAGGGGAACTGGCCCTGGTGCTGACCGGTGGTCCGGGAGCCGATACAACGGAACCGCTGAGCGAAGAGCGATTGCTGGAGTTGGAACGGGAGGCCTTTTTGCGCCTGTTGAAGAACAACGCAACCCTGGACCGCATGGAATCCCTGCTGACCACGGGCAAACCGCTCAGAAACTAACTCAGACAGGCCGGGCAGGGCGCAGCTGATCTGCAGTGCTGCCCTCCCGGTCCGCGTGAAAGGCTAGACGATCATGGTGAGTTACAAAGCCCCCCTGGATGATATCCGCTTTGCCCTGCATGAAATGAACGATTACAACGGCAAGGTTGCTACCCTGCCAGGCTATGAAGACGCCACACCAGACCTGCTGGATGCGGTTCTGGAAGAAGCTGCCCGGTTTTGTGAGCAGGAGCTGTTGCCGCTCAACCAAACCGGCGACCAGGAAGGCTGTCAGTTTGAAAACGGTGTGGTGCGCACCCCCAGTGGTTTCAAAGAAGCCTATGACAAGTTCGTCGAAGGCGGCTGGAACGGCCTGGCGGCCTCCCCTGACTTTGGCGGTCAGGGCCTGCCCAAAACCCTTCATTTTGTGCTTGAGGAAATCATCTGCTCCACAAACCTCTCCTTCGGGACCTATCCCGGCCTGACTTTCGGGGCTTACAAGGCCATCGAAAACTGGGGCAGTGAGGAGCTGAAAGCCAAATACCTGGAAAAAATGGTGGCAGGTAACTGGTCCGGCACCATGTGCCTGACTGAGCCCCATTGCGGGACGGACCTGGGCCTGATCCGGACCAAGGCTCTGCCGCAGGACGATGGCAGCTACCGCATCACCGGCACCAAAATTTTCATCACCGGCGGAGAGCAGGACCTGACCGAGAACATCATCCATCTGGTGCTGGCCAAACTGCCGGATGCGCCGGCTGGTTCCAAAGGCATTTCCCTGTTCCTGGTGCCCAAGTATCTGGTGAAGGAAGACGGCAGCCTGGGGGCCCGCAACGGGGCGGCCTGTGGCTCCATTGAACACAAGATGGGCATCAAGGCCTCAGCAACCTGTGTCATGAACTTTGAAGATGCCGAAGGCTATCTGGTTGGTGTTCCCCACGGGGGGATGAAAGCCATGTTCACCATGATGAACAACGCCCGCCTGGGCGTGGGGCTCCAGGGCCTTGGATTGGCTGAAACCTCCTATCAGAACGCCGTGATCTACGCCAAGGACCGGTTGCAGGGGCGCTCGCTGTCCGGTGTAAAGGCCGCAGGCAAACCGGCAGACCCCATCATTGTGCACCCGGACGTGCGCCGGAACTTGCTGGGCCTGAAAGCTGTCAACGAAGCCTGCCGCTCTCTGGCTGTTGAAGTGGGAATGGCCATTGACCGGGCTGACAATCATCCGGACAAGGCCGCCCGCCAGGAAGCGGATGACTATGTTCAGTTGATGACGCCCATCATCAAGGCCTTTTACACAGATCATGGCTTCAGCGGCACCAACAGCGGCATGCAGGTCTTTGGCGGCCATGGCTACATTGCTGAATGGGGCATGGAGCAACTGGTCAGGGATGCCCGGATTGCCCAGCTCTATGAAGGGGCCAACGGCATCCAGGCGCTCGATCTGGTGGGCCGTAAGCTCGGCGTTGGCATGGGGCGTCTTCTGCGGCGCTTCTTCCACCCGGTTCAGGATTTCCTGGAAGCCAACGTGGACGAGGTGGAACTGGAAGAGTTCGTTCTGCCCCTGGCCAAGGCTTTCAGCCGCTTGCAGCAGGCCACCGGCCAGATTGCCCAAAAGGGCATGGCCGACGCAGAAGAAGCCGGAGCTGCGGCAACCGACTATCTCAACCTCTTTGCCCTGGTGGCGTTGGCTTATCACTGGGCAAGAGCTGCTCAGATTGCCCAGCATCGGCTTGAGGGGGCAGAGGGCATGGAGCCAACGGATCTCGGCGATGATTTCTACCGGGTCAAGCTGGAAACCGCCCGTTTTTACATGACCAAGGTTCTGCCGGAATCCTCTGCTCTCTTTGCCCGGATCATGTCCGGTAAAAACACCCTGATGGCCTTGGAAGCGGATGATTTTTAAGGCCTGACAGGCCAGCTGCAGTCACGCGTCAACCCTGTTGTTCGTTTGATTTCAAAGGGTAAAGCGGTTGTGTTTTTTGCAGAACTGAAGAAGGGGAGCCTTGGGCTCCCCTTTGTTTTTGAGAGACAGCGCCCCTGTGCATGTGCTTTACATGACAGGCCCCCATTATTGATTTTGAGGAGTCTGGATACATGGTCTCGGGGAATTTCTTTAAACTGTCGCTGGTGGGCGCGCTGGCATTGCTGGTGGCGGGTTGCTCCACAGTGACACCCTATCAGCCGTTGAATGACGGTTACGGTTTCAGCAGCGAACGCATTGAAGACAATCGCTTTAAAGTCAATTTTCGGGGCAACAGCCTGACCCCGCGTCAGACGGTGGAGCGCTATGTGGTGTACCGGGCAGCGGAAATCACCCTGCAGGTTGGCGGAGACTACTTTGTCATCACCGAGTATGACACCGTGGCAGACACGTCCTACCGCATCACCAACACCGGCAGCTATTACGGCGGTTACGGCGGTTACGGTTACCGCGCACCCTATTCATCCGGTGTCGGGGTCGGTTTTGGCACCGGCAGCGCCACGCCGGTGAACAAATACGATTCCTGGGCTGAAATCCTGGTCTTTAAAGGGGACAAGCCCGCCGATCAGGAAAATGCCTACGATGCCCGCGGGGTGATCAAACACCTGGGTTCGGACATTCAGCGTCCTGTGCAGCCGGGCTGATCTTCGGTTTCCGCCAGTCCCTGTAGCCAAGCTGATTCCAACAGAGCCTCTCTTCAGGCAAAAAGGTCAGCCGCGCGACCCGCTGGGGGTTAGCCCCGGCGGGCCGCGGCTGACTGTGCCAGAACGCAGAGGATTTCGAACATCAGTGTTGCCCCCACCAGGGCAGTATTGCCCGTTGGATCAAAGGGCGGGGCCACCTCCACCACGTCGCCGCCAATCAGGTGGAGGCCTTCAAGAGAGCGCAGCATGATCTGCGCTTCAACGGTGGTGATGCCGCCCACCTCCGGCGTGCCTGTGCCGGGCGCGTAAACCGGATCCAGGCCGTCCACGTCAAATGAGACATAGGTGGGGCCATCCCCGACGATCTCGCGGGCTTCGGCAATGATTTCCCGCGGTCCCCGGTCATAGAACTCTTCCATGTAGACAACACGCATGCCGCTGTCGTGGCTGAATTTCCAGATGTCCTTGTCGTTGATGCCGCCACGAATGCCGATCTGAATGGTGCGCTTGGGGTCCAGCAAGCCTTCTTCCACTGCCCGACGGAATGGGGCGCCATGGTGGAATTTTGACCCCATGTAGTCGTCTCCTGTGTCGCAATGGGCATCGAAGTGGATCATGCCCACAGGACGGTCCTTCGCGATGGCACGGAAGACAGGCAGAGTGACGGAATGGTCCCCGCCGGCTGACAGGGGCAGGATGCCAGCCGCGTGCACGGCATCATAGAAAGCCTGAATTTCATCCAGGGCGCCCTCCAGCTCAAAGGGCCGCTGAACCCAGGCATCGCCCAGGTCGGCAATGCGGCAGAGATCATAAGGATTGATCCCGCTGGCCTGATTGATGTTGCGCATCAGACTGGACTGGTTGCGAATTTCCCGCGGGCCATGCCGGGCACCGGTTCTGTTTGTCACGCCACCATCGAAGGGGATACCGATCAGGCCAATGTCTACGCCCTCAAAGTTCTCCTGATAGGGGGCCCGCATGAAAGAGGGCAGACCCGTGTAGCGGGGACGGGCTTTGGGGTCGGAGAAATTGGGATCTGAATAGCCATGGCTGGCAGAAGAACCGGTGCCTCCTGAGGACTGCTGGTCAGAAGCACTTTGTTTTGACGGCGTGAGGTCTTTGTCGGTCATGATCCCACTTTCGAGTCTGTGTGTCGGGGCGGCAGTTTCTGTGCCTTAAAGATGTCTGCTCAGCCTGTTCCATAAGACGCTGATCTTCAAGGATCTAATCTGATCCAGGCAGGGCAGACGCCCGCTGACCAGGGGCAAAAGAGCCGCCAGAGTCAAATCGGCTTAAGACGACTCACTCTGTGATAACACTTCAATCGTGAATTTGCCTTTTTTCAACCTGTTAGTGGATGCTTCATGCTTTAGCCGCAGGCGCAAAGCGCTTCTGACTAGACCGAATCATGCTCTGGTGATTGGCTGCTATGGTTTGACAGATCGGGCAAAACCCGTAAGCACCCACAAGAATTTTTTGTCACAGATAAGACTCTTTAAACGCATCTTGCTATAGTCTGCGGCGCGTGAGGGCAATGGGGGCTTCAAACGTGATTTCTTGGTCGGTGAGAGTGGAGTTCTGAAAAGAATGATTGCCGCTTTTAAAGCTGGGTGGAGCAAATTCTTTGCTCCTAAGGAGTTGCTGTTGCGTGGTAATGACCGCGTGGTGGCACTGCGCCTGTCTTCCCGCCTGCAGAAATCCACTGCTTTGACGCTGCTTCTGGTGACGGCCTGGGGCGGCTTTAGCTCTGTCAGCTTTTTCCTGCAACGCGATGATCTGGCCCTCCGGCAGACGGAGATCCAGCAGGCGCAGAAGGACTTTTATGAGTTGATGGCCGAAGTGGATGGCTATCAGTCCGAATTCTCCCGCATTGCGAAGGATCTTGACGCCACGCAGGTCTTGCTTCTGGGACTGGCTGCCGGTCAGGATCAGCCCAATGAAGCCAGCCCTCTGAGCCACCGGCTGGAAGAAAATGCGGAGGCCCGCGCCCGTGCTGTTGTGGCACGTGATGACATGCGCCACCGGCTTGAGCGCTTTGGCGGGACGCTGGAGCAGATCGCCAAACGCAATTCCACTTTGCATGACCAGGTGGTGGCTCTGCGGACCAATCTGGAACGCAGCGAAAACGAAAATCTTGAAGTGGGCCAGGCCCGGGCGCTGTTGGGCGAACGTCTGTCTTCCGCCCAGAACCGCATCACCAAGAGCAACGCTGAAAAAGTTGCTTTAGAGGACGAAGTCAACCGCCTGAAAGAGGCGCTGAGCCGGTCAGAACAGCAGGTGGCGGAGCTGAGCAGCAGCAAGTCAGACCTGGAGCAGGAACGGCTGGCGCTGCAAACAGCCCGATCGGAAGACAGTGAGCGGGAACACCAGCTGCGGACCCAACTGGCTCAGCAGCAGGCCGCTTTGACCAGCACGCTGTCACAGCGGGACCAGCTGGATCAGGAAGGCAAAAGCCTTACCGCTGAAATCAGTAACCTGAACGAGCAGATTGCCCAGGCGGACCGGGTCGAGACCTCATTGCTGTCAGCCTTGGACAACGTGCGGGAGCGGGAGCGGTTTCAGAACCTGAGTAATGCCCAGCTGGAAATTGAACGCCGTGACCTGCGTCAGGAAATCGCCCGGCTGGAACGCAACCGGGATGCCCTGCTTGAGCATCAGTCCAGCCTGCAGGATCAGCTGGCTCTGAACCAGCAGACCCTGAAAGACAGCCGGACAGAAGTGGTGGCTTTGCGGGACCAGAGGGACCTTCTGCAGCTGCGTCTGTCAGGGGTGCATGAGCGGCTGAAGTCTCAGCGCGACGCCCAGCTGTCTGTTCTGGCCAATCTGCGGGTTCGCACCCAGGAAAGCACGGCGACCCTTGTGAGCTCTGTTGCCAAAACCGGGCTGAAAGCTGAACAGTATCTGGCTGAACAGCTGGAAAATGAAGGTGCGCAGGGCGGTCCTTTTGTTCCTTTGCTGTCCCTGGAGGATACCCAGGAAGAAAGCAACTGGCGCTCGTCAGTGGAACTGCTGGAAGAGGATGTGACCCGCTGGGAACAGATGATGAAGCTGGTCCGGACGTTGCCGCTGACCAACCCCGTGTTGGGAGAGAACTGGATTTCCAGCGGCTATGGCTATCGTCGCGATCCCATCAACGGGCGCAAAGCCCTGCATGCCGGCGTTGATATTGCTGCCAAGGCCAATGCCAAAGTGGCGGTTCCGTCCGCAGGGAAAGTGATTTTCGTCGGCTGGAAAACCGGCTATGGCCGGGTGATCTATGTGGAGCATGGCTACGGAGTGGTGACACGCTATGCTCATCTGAATAAGATCCTGGTCAAGAATGGCCAGCAAGTGGCAGCCGATGACGTGATCGGTCTGGTGGGCTCTTCCGGGCGCAGCACCGGTCCGCATGTGCACTACGAAATTCGCTTTAAGAACAAGGCACGAAACCCCAAAAAGTTTCTAAGGGCAGGTCGAAATGTTCAGGAAGTCAAAAAAGAAGGCCGCATCTAAAAGCGCGCCTGAAACAGGGACAAACCCGTCACACCCTCAACCCGCAGGTGTTCCTTCGATCATTTCAGTGGATCTGATCCTGCGCGGTGATCTGGAATCCATCGGTGATATTCAGATCGATGGCCAGGTCTACGGTGATGTAAAAAGCCGATCCCTGACCGTCGGGGAAAATGCCAAGGTTACCGGCGGGATCATGGCTGATTCTGTGCGCATTTGCGGTCGTGTCGAAGGCCATGTGGAAGCCAAGTCCGTTGTTCTGACTGTCTCTTCCAAAGTCATCGGCGATGTTGTCCACGAGACACTGGAGATTGAAGCCGGAGCCTTTATCCACGGCCACTGTCGTCGCAAGGACATGGAAAGCGAGCAGCGCCTGTCTGATGCAGCTGCCGAGATCATTGCAGACAGCAAATCCGGTAAGAGCGCCAGCGGAAAAAGTGCTGGCACTGCGGTGAACGGGAAAGACGGCGCCAAGGAAAAAGACAGCGATAGCTCCTCTGCAACCAGCGACAGCGGCGGCGCCAATGTGGAAAAGCTGGCTGAAAAGAAGACGGCGGTCGGCGACTGAACAACCCGAGAGCATCCTCTCGCAGGCTTACCAATCAAAAACCCCGGCATCAGCGTGGCTGAGCCGGGGTTTTTCTGTGCCTGAGCATTCGACTGCGATTTGCGATGTTTCCACACCCCACCTCCAGCTGTCTTGTCTCAAAGCCCCTAGAGCATGATCGGTTTAGTTAGAAGTGCTTTGCGCTTTAAGCCTTTACTCTCGGTTCAGGCGGATTTTTCCAGCACGGAGGCAAAGAGCGCAGGGTCCACATTGCCGCCGGACAGGGTGAGGGCGATGGTGCGCCCTTCAGTTGGCAGCTTGCCGCTCAGCAGGGCCGCCAGGCAGACCGCGCCGCCCGGCTCCACCACCAGCTTCAGTGTCTTGAAGGCATAGACCATGGCAGCGGCCACTTCTTCGTCAGACACTCCGTAGGCACCGCTGACCAGTTTCTGCTGCAGGGCGAAGGTGATCACCCCGGGGAAGGGAGAGAGCAGGGCATCGCAGAAGGAGCGGGCTTCCGGATCGATGAAAAGACGCTCTCCGGCCTCCAGCGACCGGGCGGTTTCATCGAAGTCTTTCGGCTCTACGATGGACACCTTGGTGTTTGGAGACAGTTCTGACAAAGCCAGGGCCGTGCCGGAGGACAGCCCGCCGCCACCACAGTTGATCAAGACCTCGTCCAGCTCTGCACCGGCTTCTGCTGCCTGCTGGGCCAGTTCCAGGCCGCAGGTGCCCTGACCGGCGATGATGTAGGGGTCATCAAAGGGCGGCACCAGAACGGCCTGGGTTTTTGCCAGGATCTCTTCTGCGACTTCTTCCCGCTTTTCGTTGTAGCGGTCGTAGAACACCACCTCAGCCCCGTAGCTGCGGGTGTTTTCGACCTTAATGACAGGCGTGTCGGCAGGCATGATGATGGTTGCCTTGATGCCGCAGAGTTCTGCGGCGGCGGCCACACCCTGGGCATGATTGCCCGAGGAGTAAGCCAGGATACCGCGGGACTTTTCCTCTTCCGTGAACTGGCTGATGCGGTTGTAGGCGCCGCGGAATTTGAACGACCCGGTGCGCTGCAGGGTTTCCGGCTTCAGCAGAATGCGCCCACCCAGGTGTTTGTTGAGTGCAGCCGATTCCAGCAGGGGCGTGCGTACAGCCTGCCCTTCGATGTTCTTTGCAGCGGCTTTGATGTCCTCAAAAGAGGGGAGTGTAAGGGCTTGCTCGGTCGCAGGGCTGGTCATGTTCAGGGTCCGTTTGTCCAGAAAGGTGGCCCTTTGCTAGCTCATGGCGCTTTGCCGGGTCCAGCAAAGAAGTGTCACAGGGACAATGACGTGAGGGCAGGGATTGTCGGCTGCCGGAGTCCAACGGTTTAATCAGAGTGTTTTTCTCCGTATGGGCTTTGCTATATCTGCACCTTCCCTGAGGCGAGTAAATAGGTCACTCTTCACACCACAGGGCTGTTAGGAATAGGATCAGCAGCTTAAAAAAAGGCGGTGAACGCTCGCGCGCTCAAATCCAACAGAGGCACTTCGTTTGAAGGGGGGCTATCTGGGCTGTGCCTTGAGGCATGACCCTCTTCTCCTTGTTTCAAAGGATGACGGACGGATTGGTCTAAAGCGCATTTTGTTTTTGCCTATAGCTATGATGCTCAGCTGTCGTTGGGAGGGGATGGATGAAATCACGGTATCTGGCAGCCATCCTGTCCATTGATGTGGTGGGATACAGCCGCATGATGCAGTCAGACCCCGACAAGTTGTTGGCAGCGGTTAACGCCATCTTCCGTGGGGTGGTGCGTCCGCAGGTGACAAAAGCTCAGGGACGGGTGTTTAAACTCATGGGTGATGGCGCCCTGATAGAGTTCCCGTCTGCGCAACTGGCGCTTGATTGTGCAGTTGCCATTCAAAAGGATCTGAGGGAGGGGGATCCGGTCTACGAATTCCATGAACCGGTTCTGCTGCGTTTGGGACTGCATGCGGGTGATTTAGTTCGGGAAAATGACGACCTGTTTGGCGAACCGATCAACATTGCCGCCCGCCTGCAGAGCCGGGCTGAACCCGGTGGAATCTTGTTGTCGCAGATGCTGGCCCAGTTGGCAGGCGGTGGAAGTGGCATTCGGCTGCGCCGCGAAGGGGTTCAGACTTTCAAAAACATCGATCAGCCTCTTGAGACACTCTCAGTCGATATGACTGATGAACAGCTGGACGATGAACGGCAAAAGCTGGCGTTGTCTCAGACCATCAGGTTTTTCCAAACACGGGACAAAGCGCACCTTGCCTGGACGTCGGTTGGCTCTGGACCGCCTGTGGTTAAGGCGCCGAACTGGATCGGGCATCTGGAACATGACTGGCACAATCCCGGCTCCCGCAATCTCTTTACGTCGCTGGCAGGTCGCCACCAGCTGATCCGGTTTGATGGTCGGGGCAACGGACTATCAGACTGGGATGTGGCGGAATTTTCCTTTGATCTCTTTGTCGATGATCTGGCCCGGGTTTTTGATGCGGCAAAGATCGACCGGGCGCCTATTGTCGGCCTGTCACAAGGCTGTCCCATTGCTGTTGGTTTTGCCGCCCGGTATCCGGAGCGGGTTTCTGGTTTGGTGCTGATGGGGGGCTTTGCTGTTGGACGGGCCAAACGCAAATCGAAAAAAGAGAGGGAGCAGGCCAAAGCCCTTCAGGCCATGATGGAAGCAGGCTGGGACGACGACTATCCCTCCCTTAGAGATCACATGGCGCGTCTGATCGTTCCCGGCGCTGCCCATGAGGATCTGCTGCGATATGCCGAGGTTATGCGGGAGATCATTTCACCGGCAAACATTGCCAGGTATCGTGCCGCACTGGAGGAATTTGACGTGCGTGACCTGCTGCCGGACATTCAGGTGCCCGCACTGGTCATGCATGCCAAAGGAGATCGCATGCAACCCATAGAGCAAAGCCGTGTGCTGGCGTCAGGGTTGCCGGATGCCCGGTTCATTGCCTTCGACAGCGACAATCACATCTTCGTCGAAAATGATCCCTGTTGGCCGCTGGTTGAGCGGGAGATGCTGGAGTTTCTGGCTCAGCTGGCAGGCGAACCGTCCTGAACGCCCTCTCTGTTTGGCTAACTCAAAGTCCGACCAGCGCAGGCAGCTCATCCAGACCGGAAATGACACAGGCGGGTTGGGCCCCCAGGTTTTCCATTTCCATGCCGAAGCGGTTCATCCAGGCCACATTGAAACCAAAATAGGTGGCTCCGACCGCATCCCAGCAGTTGGTGGAGACGAAAGCTACTTCCTCTGCCCGGACACCAAGGCGGTCCAGTGTCATCTGATACACCCGGTTGTCAGGTTTGTAGACACCCACCGATTCCACAGACTGCACATCGTCCAGCAAGTCGCTCAGTCCTGCAGACTCAACAGCTGACTGCAGCATGCGGGGTTCCCCGTTGGAGAGAATGGCGGTCTTCATGCCGCCTGCTTTCAGCTTTTTAAGGGTCGGCGCGACATCGGCATAGGCGGTCAGCGAGAGGTAGAGGTCCATCAGGCGCGCGCGCAGGTCCGGATCATCCACGTTGTGAGACGCCAGTGCAAAGTCCAGGGAATCGCCGGTTACCTGCCAGAAATCAACGTGCTGGCCCATCAGGCTGCGCAGCCAGGTGTATTCCAGCTGCTTCTGGCGCCAAAGCGCGGAGATGGCCTGGGCGTTTTCACCCAGCGAATCACTGGCACGGCCAGCAGCAGAATGAACGTCAAAGAGTGTGCCGTACGCATCAAAGACACAGGCTTTGACGGAAGAAAAAGCTGAATTTGTCATCCGTCACACTAGCCGCAGTGTTTCAGCAAGCGCAATTCACAGAAGGTTGAATTTAGGGCGCTGGCAGGAAAAAGACCTGATCAGATTTTCTCCTGATCCCGGTTTAAAGCTAACGGAAGCAATGCGGGGTCTTCGGCTGCCATTGCAAGACAGGCAGCCAGAAGGTCCCGCGCTTATTCTGTGAGACTGGCTGCCTGCAGGCTGTGGCCGGATGAGGGCGCTGGCGGGCCTGCCAGCATAACCCGTCCCTGCCAGCTGGCGCTGTAGCCCAAGCGGGAGGCCAGACTGGGGGCAGGGACGTCCAGTTTTGCGCTGTAGATGGACAGGGATTCCATGATCCGCTGCACATAGTTGCGGGTTTCGGAAAAGGGAATGGATTCAATCCAGTCGATGGTATCCACCTTGGGATCACGGGGGTCGCCGTTGCGCTTAATCCAGGCTTTGGCCCGGTTGGGGCCAGCGTTATAGGCCGCCAGCGCCAAGGGCAGGAAGCCATCATAATCTTCCAGCAGGCGCGCCAGGTAAGCGGTTCCCAGGGTGACGTTGTAGATGCTGTCTTTTGTCAGAGCCTGTTTCGAATAGCTGAGCTTCTCCTGCCGGGCCACCAGCTTGGCTGTGGCGGGCATGATCTGCATCAGCCCGCGTGCCCCGGCCCGGCTGACGGCTTTGCTGTCAAACGCACTTTCCTGACGGATGAGCGAGAGAACCAGGGCTGATTCCGGTTCCTGCTGGCGCTTGAGAGCGGCCATAACCGGGGCTGGTGCCGGATGCAGGCTGTTGGGCAGCCAGATGCCCAGGAACCCGGCCCGTTTGGCGGTGAAGATGGCCTGATTGGGCCGTTTGAGCTCTTTGGCAAGCTGGGCAATCTGGATGAAGTCATCGCTGGTTTCAGCCTGCGCCCTTAAGATGGAGAAAAAGGGCTTCATGGAATCATAGGCCTGGATTTGAGCCAGACGCTTTAAAATGCCGACTGCATCCTGCTGGGCAAAGGCCTTTGCCTGAGCCGGTGAGATGCGGGGGGCGCCGGGCAGGACGGTCACCGGCGGGGCAGACAAGCGGTTGGCCGCCAGCTGTCCATAGAAGCTCTGCCCATACTGGGCCGCAATGGCATACCAGTGGGCGGCTTTGGCCGATTGTCCCAGCGCCAGAGCGGCTTCCCCGGCCCAGAACGCGCCGCGCGAACGGCTGATGGGGCTGCTCACACCATCATGCAGCCGGATGAAGTGGGGCAGGGCCTGAGCCGGTTTGTTGTGATGCCGCAAGGCCAGCCAGCCTGCCAGAAACTCCCCCTGGGCAAAGCCGATACCGGAAGTCAGACCATGGTCGCTGACCAGACGATAGGCCGCCTGGGTTTCGTTTGCCGTCAGGGCCATGCGCGTTGCTCTTTTGCGCAGGTTCCACCACCAGGCCGGATCTTCAATTTTCGCCACTGGTGGATCCAGCAGTTCCAGAGCGCCTGCCAGTCGGTTTTTTCCCAGACGCCAGTCGATGCGGGCATGCACCAGGCCGGGATCATCGCGCAGTTTCTGGGGGACCCGGGCAATGGCGCTGTCCACTCCCGGTGCGCGCCGACTGAGTTTCAACCGGGCATCCGTGAGGTTGAAGACCGTATCGCCCATGCGCCGGGCCTGGCGCAGCGCGGCGGTGGTCTGTTTGGCGCGGATCAACCTTTCCAGCCGGTCATGATGGGCCCGCTCTGTCAGCAAAGGTCTGTAAAGGGACAGGAATTCTGTTTCCTGGCTGCGGGAAAAGCGGATGCTGACCCAATCCCTGGGGACCTGTGTTTTAAGCTGCTGGTTGTTGCCTGTCGCGGCCAGAGCTTCCAGATGCAGCAGAGAGCCTCTGCCACTGATGGCCGGATGTTTGTTGAACCAGGTCAGCTTGTCTGCGGCTGGCAGATCTTCCGGCAGGGTGCGTTCTGCCTCTCGCGCCAGGGCCCGTTGACCCGGCCAGTCGGGGTTCTTTTGAAGGAAGGTCCGATAGTCGGAAAAGTCGAACTTTGATCCCGGATTGGTCATGCGACGCCAGAGAATGACTTTGGCCAGAAGCCGGTCACGGGCCGGGATCGCAAGCTTAGATGCCAGGTTTAGCTTCTTTTTATCGACAGCTTTGAAGGCGAGGCGATAGACCTGCTGATCCGTTGCGCTGAGTTGCGCCTGGACCGGGGCGGCGAGCAAAACGGCCAGTAAAACACCGGCAAGCAGAGAACGGGGGCGGGGATCAGAAAAACAACGCTGCACCGATTAGGATCCCTTGATAACCAACATAACAAGTCAAACTTGCGTCCGGGACTCGCAGCACGTCAAGATTTTTGCGCTGTCTGGGGCGACAAGGTGGTGATTTTGCCCCCGCAGGTGATCAGGTTTCAGGTGATTTTTGCGGTTTTGACCGCTGTAGTTGCTGTAGATCCGACGGCGATCAAGTGAAGTGCCCTTTCTTCTGCGCTCTGTGCTTGCCCCGGTCACAGCAGGAGGCTAATGTCCCTCGTTCCGCTGGCTGGAAAGTTTTCAGATAATTCCAGTGTCGGTGGAGAATGGGTCCCTGATCCGCAGGACCAACCGCAAAGATGCACAAACAAATCAGTTAACGAGACGAGGAAAACATGTCCGAGCCACTTTTTATGGGTTCGATCACCGCGCTCGTCACACCGTTCAGCAACGGTGTTATTGACGAGGAAGCTTTCAACAGCTTCGTAGCGTGGCAAATTGACGAGGGAACAAACGCTCTGGTGCCGGTCGGCACAACGGGTGAATCCCCAGCCATGAGTCATGATGAACATAAACGGGTGGTGGAGCTGTGCATAAAAGCGGCGGAGAAACGGGTGCCGGTCATTGCGGGGACCGGCTCCAACAGCACCAGCGAAGCCATCGAGTTGACTGCTCATGCTGAAGAAGCAGGCGCGTCTGCAGCTCTGATTGTCACGCCTTACTACAACAAGCCGAACCAGGAAGGGCTTTATCAGCACTTCAAGGCCATTCATGATGCCACGGATATCCCCATCATCATCTACAACATTCCAGGTCGCTCCGTGATCGATATGTCTGTGGAAACCATGGGTCGCCTGGCAGAATTGCCGCGTTTCGCCGGGGTGAAAGACGCCACCGGCGACATGGTGCGCCCCTGGGTGACCAAACAGGCTTGTGGTGCCGGTTTTTCTCAGCTGACGGGCAACGATGAAACCACCGTGCCTTTCATGGCCATGGGAGGACATGGGGCCATTTCCGTGACGGCCAATGTGGCCCCCCGGTTGTGTGCCGAGTTCCACCAGGCCTGGCAGGCAGGCGACACCGCCCGGGTTCAGCAGATCAATGACCTGCTGATGCCGTTGCACATGGCGTTGTTCATCGAACCCAATCCCCAGGCGGCCAAATATGCGCTGTCTTTGATGGGCAAGATGAAGAATGAGCTGCGGCTGCCCATGGTGCCCCTATCCGCAGAGACAGAAGTTAAAGTGCGGGATGCCATGTCCCACGCTGGTCTGATCAACTGATCAGGCTGTCAGGTTAAGCGAAAGTAGGTCCGTCCATGGCCGTTCTGGGAAAAAATCAGCTGGTGGCGCAGAACAGAAAAGCGCGCCACGAGTATTCCATTGAAGAAGACATCGAGGCCGGTTTGATCTTGATGGGGTCTGAAGTGAAATCCCTGCGCAATGGACGGGCTTCGCTTGGCGAAGCTTATGCAGTGGAAAAGGATGATGGGCTCTATCTGATCAATGCCCATTTCGCGGAGTACGCCCCGGCCAATCGTTTTGGCCATGAACCGCGGCGACCGCGTAAGCTGCTGCTCCACAAAAAGGAGCTGAACCGGCTTTTGGGGCTGGTGCGGCGCAACGGCTATACCCTTGTTCCTCTGGCGCTGCGGTTCAATGACCGCGGCATTGCCAAGCTGAATCTGGGTCTGGCCAAAGGTAAGCGCAAAGCTGACAAGCGGCAGGACATCAAACAGCGGGACTGGGACCGCCAGAAAGCCCGATTGCTGCGCGATCGCGGCTGATTGTATCACTTTATCAGTTCTGGTTTTTCACGCAGTTGCCAGTCTGCCAAAGCTTCCCCTTTGCCACAGATGCGTGGCTTTTAGCTGATCGGGCAGGAAGGGGCGTGTCCGCTAAACCGTGAATCATCCTCTAAAACATTGAAAAGAGGCAAATTCACGATTGAAGTGTTATCACGTAGTGATTCCACTTAAACCGATTTGACTCTAGAGCGTGATCGACTGAATTAGAACCGCTTTGCGCTGGTAGCTAAACCGTCACTCATGCTCTAGCCCAGACGGGTTAGCAGACCTTCAAAAACAGCTTCAAACATCTCGGTGGTCAGGCGGCCGGTATTGGTGTTGTAGCGGCTGCAGTGATAGCTGTCGGCCAAGAGCAAGCCATCGGGCAGCTCGTGTATTTCCCCATGCACAAACTTGCAGTGGCTCTTGCGCAGACCCTTTGTGGTCAGCAAAGCGCCATGGGCGATGGTGCCCAGAGCGATGACGGCCTTGAGATTGGGCAGGCCAGCCAGTTCCTTTTCCAGAAAGGGCTGGCAGCTCTTGATTTCCTGGGTGGTCGGTTTGTTTTCTGGTGGCACACAGCGCACAGCATTGGTGATGCGTATGCTCTTGAGGGTCAGGCCATCATCAATTCGTTTGTCGTAAGTACCTTCCGCCAGACCAAATTTGCTTAGGGTCGCATAGAGCAGATCTCCCGCCCAGTCGCCGGTAAAGGGGCGGCCGGTACAGTTGGCGCCTTTCAGTCCCGGGGCCAGACCCAGAATGAGAATGCGGCTGTCTTTGGGGCCAAAAGCCGGAACCGGGGCATTGAAGTAATCCGGGTACTTTTCCTGATTGCTGTCGCGAAAGTCCTGGAGGCGCGGACAAAGCGGGCAATCCAGAGGGGCGTCGCTGCTGTCCAGCGTGATGGCATGGGGGTAAGGCATGGAAAGGTAGCTGTCTTCGGGACTGAAAAAGGGGGCAGAGAGGTTCTCCGATCCCCTCTGTCTAGAGTCTTCTTGCGCGCGATGGAATCACAAAGTGGACCTACGAAGCGGCCGCGCCTTGCTTCGGCAGGGTTGATCTGTTCCCGGTGCCGGAACCGGGAACCACAAACAAAAAAGGGAGAGCGGTGGTCCTGCTCTCCCTTTCCAACTTATCGAACCTTATCTAGACGACAGATCGCTTATACCTCTTCGGGTTCGTAATCGTAATCATCATCGTCTTCGTAGTCGTCTTCATCATACTCCTCTTCGTGGGGCGGAGAAGCATGACGGGGGTGGTCGGAGCTTTGAGCCCGACCGACGAATTTCTGCAGCTCCATCAGATCAATGAAGTTGTCGGCCTGGCGGCGCAGTTCGTCCGCAATCATCGGGGGCTGGGAGCGGATCGAGGAAATGACAGTGGCTCTGACGCCTTTGCGCTGCACGGCTTCCAGCAGTCGGCGGAAGTCCCCATCGCCGGAAAAGAGCACCACATGATCCACACGGTCTGAGATTTCCATCATGTCGATGGCCAGCTCGATATCCATGTTGCCTTTGACTTTGCGGCGCCCGGTGGAGTCCGTGAACTCCTTGGTCGGTTTGGTCACCATGGCAAAGCCGTTGTAGTCGAGCCAATCCACCAGCGGACGGATCGGCGAGTACTCCTGATCTTCAACCAGGGCTGTGTAGTAAAAGGCCCGGATCAGCCGGCACTGGTTGGCGAACAGGTCGTAGAGTTTTTTGTAGTCGATATCGAAACCCAGAGCACGCGCGGTGGCGTAGAGGTTCGATCCGTCAATGAAAAGCGCGATCCGCTCTTCGGGATAGAAATTGCGCATGGTTTTTCCCTGTCATAAAATGAACGGCCTCTTTGCTTTAATGCTCAGCGGGCCAGCGGTGGATCAGGTACTCCTATATGAGGCTCTCTTGATCTGCACCCGACAGAATTGCCATCATTTCCTTGATTCGGCAAGGAATTGATCGACGCGGATGGAAATTTGTGATCGCCATAGCTTTCGGGGCCAATTTGCCCCATCCCCGGTTCGGAGAACCCCGTAAGGTCTTTGAAATCGCATTTGAGCAATTGCGAGATCTGGGGCTGTCTCTGCCCCGTATCTCCTCTCTCTATCGCAGTGCGCCCTGGCCGCCTTCCGATCAGCCCTGGTACCATAACGGGGTCGCATTGGTTGAGGTGCCTGGAGACTGGGATGCCGCGCGGGTGCTAACCTGCCTCCATCAGGTGGAAGAAGGCATGGGCCGGGTTCGCAGCGAGGCCAATGCGGCCCGTGTGCTGGACCTGGATCTGCTGGATTTCAGGGGGGCTGTGGCGCAAGGGCCTGATGACTGGCCCTGTCTTCCCCATCCGCGGCTGCAGGACAGAGCTTTTGTCCTATTGCCTTTGCAGGAAGTCTGCCCTCAGTGGGTCCATCCGCTGTCGGGAAAAACGGTTACAGAGTTGGTGGAGGCTCTGCCGGCGGATCAAACGGCAGAGCGTCTGGAAAACTAACGAGTCATTTAAAGGAAAACGGGTTTTCAGGGGAGGAGAGAATGGTTGGGAAGTTTGTCGCGCTGACATTGGCATTGCTGCTGGTGGCCTGTGTTCCATCCGGTCCAAAACCGGTGCTGCTGGACCAGGCAGAAAACCAGGTTGTTCCCCATCTCAGAACCTTCCAGCCGGAGGGGCAGGGGCCTTTCCCGACAGTCATTCTGGTACACGGCGCCAGTGATAAAGCCTGGCACGCGGAGTATCAGCGGCTGGTGGAGCGCTTTGTCACGCAGGGCTATGCAGTCGTTTACCCGGATCTCTACAAAGGTCGCCGTTCCAGCGGTCAGGCTGCCCGCTCCGGCGGTCTTCTGCCCAAAGAAACCTCCGGTGATGTGATGATCGCTCTGGATTGGGCGGAGCAGCAGCCCTGGGTGCGCCGGGACGAGATTTTTGCCGTTGGGGTGTCATTTGGCGCCACCAGCATCATGGATGCGCTGGTCTATGACGCGCCGGGAAAAAAACCGACGGGTCTGCTGGAAAAACCGGCAACCTCTATGTCTGATCTGGCAGGGGTGGTGCTGCTGGTTCCCTGGTGCAAAGACGATGTGATGGGGCTGAACCTCATTGCGTCGGTGAAAGAGGATTTTTATGCAAAGCCAGATACCCTAGCTGTGATTGCCGGTCGGGACTCTGTGGCTGACAACAGGCTTTGCCGTCAGATTTTGGCGCGAAACCAGGCAGCTGGCCTGCCATTGGAAATCCTTGAAATGGAAAACCAGGGGCATACCTATCTTCAGTCAGAAGATGACTACGGTCAGCCTTTTGGGGACTACGATGCCGCGGCCGCGGAGGAGACCTTTGACAGGGTTTTTGCCTTTATGGCGGCACGACGCTAAACTGCTCTCGTGAGTTCGTGGTGAGCGAATTTGAAGACGGGAATGGCTGATGGGAGGATCGAAAGGTCTCTCAGCGGCTTTTCTGTGCTGTTCTTTTGCGACTGTGCCTTGCGCTGTCGGGGCAGCAGCCCTATATTCCCGCCTTCACACGAGTTTTAATCTTTTCATGGGAGTTGGCCGCCAATGGCGCGCGTAACCGTAGAAGACTGCGTAACCAAGGTTCCCAACCGTTTTGAGTTGGTCATGCTGGCTGCCAAGCGCGCCCGCGGTGTTGCCGCCGGTGCTGCGCTGACAGTGGACCGCGACAACGACAAAAACCCCGTTGTTGCTCTGCGTGAAATCGCGGACTCCACCATTGATCGCGATGACCTGCAGCAGGCGCTGATCAACGGCCTGCAGAAAGAAGTCGAAGTGGACGAGCCGGAAGAAGAGGATCTGTCCGAACTGTCCGTTCTGGGCGCTTCTGCTGACGGGGCTCCGGCCATTCAGTCCGTCGTTGCCGGCACGAAAGAGCCGCGCGACTAACAAGACAGAGCAAGAAAGAACTTTCTTCTTTCCTGCTGACCATTCAAACGCCTGTCGCCTTCCCGGTGGCAGGCGTTTTCTTTTTCCGTGTCAGATGATCACGGCCGCTTTCACTCTTCCCAACCGTCGCCCGCGTTGCCTCAGGCAGGCCGTTTTGCGGCAGATGGAGGTCGCGACAAGCAAGGGCCGAAGGATCATTTCCTCTATTAACTTCATATTACGCAAAGTGCTTTGCGTTTAGGGGCTCTTGTGACGCATCATTGGGGCAGGTGATAAGTGGCCTCAAGGCCTTCGTGTCAGTGCGGGAACAAAGTTAAAGATGATTAGGCAGTTTGAACTGGTCGAAAGAGTGATGTCCTATGATTCCGGGGCAGACGAAGATCGGCTGAATCGCGCCTATGTCTACGCCATGAAGATGCACGGTACCCAGAAACGGGCATCGGGCGATCCTTACTTTTCCCATCCCGTTGAAGTGGCGGGGATTCTGACCGAACTGAAGCTGGACGCTGATTCCATCGTCACTGCTTTGCTGCACGATGTCGTGGAAGACACGGAAGGCACGCTGCAGGACATTGAGGATCTCTTTGGCAAGGACATTGCCCGGCTGGTTGATGGTGTCACCAAGCTGACCCGTCTGGAGCTGCAGTCCGAACAGTCCAAGCACGCAGAGAACTTCCGCAAGCTGCTGCTGGCCATGTCCGATGACATCCGGGTGCTGCTGGTTAAGCTGGCTGACCGTCTGCACAACATGCGCACGCTGAATTTCGTCAAAGCGGAAGAAAAGCGCCGACGCATTGCCATCGAGACGATGGAGATCTATGCGCCTCTGTCAGAGCGCATTGGTCTCCACCGTTTCAAGGACGAACTGGAAGACCTGGCCTTTACCCAGATCAACCCCGATGCCCGACACTCCATCATTGAAGGACTGTCATTTCTGCAGGGGTCCGGCAGCGACGTGATCGAGCGGGTGATTGCTGAACTGCAGGACAATCTGAAAGAAGACGGCATAGAGGCGACTGTTTCCGGCCGCATCAAGACGCCCTATTCGATCTGGCGAAAAATGCAAAAGCAGAATGTGGGCTTCAAGCAGCTGGCCGACATCATGGCTTTCCGGGTGATCGTTGAAGATGTGCAGCTGTGCTATCAGGCACTGGGATCCCTGCACAGCCACTATCAGGTCGTGCCCGGTCGCTTCAAAGATTACATCTCAACCCCGAAACGCAACGGCTACAGCTCATTGCATACAGGGCTTCTGGGGCCGGAGAAGCAGCGCATTGAGTTGCAGATCCGCACGGTCACCATGCACGAAGTCAATGAGTTCGGGGTGGCCGCCCACTGGAAATACAAACAAAGCCCCAGCAGCGATGAAAGCCTGCCGCGCGAAGGCCGCCAGTATCGCTGGCTGCGGGAACTGCTGGATATTCTTGAGCATGCGTCAGATCCGGAAGAGTTCCTGGAACACACCAAGCTGGAGATGTACCAGGATCAGGTCTTCTGCTTTACCCCCAAGGGGGAACTGATTGCCCTGCCCAAGGGGGCAACCCCCATCGACTTTGCTTACGCTGTGCATTCGGAGGTCGGCAACACCTGTGTCGGCAGCAAGATCAATGGCCGGATGGTGCCGCTGCGCACGCCTCTGCAAAACGGCGATCAGGTGGAAGTCGTCACTTCCAAGGCCCAGACCCCATCTCCCGACTGGGAGAATTTTGTCGAAACGGGCAAAGCCAAGGCCGCCATTCGGAAGTTCATCCGTCAGGAACAGCGTGAGCAGTTTGTCAGCCTGGGCAAGCAGATCCTGGAGAGGGCCTTCCGTCAGGAAGGGGCCGAACTGACAGAAAAAGGCCTGGCTGGATCCCTGAAGAAGTTCCGCATGGATACGGTGGCTGATCTGCAGGTTTCCGTGGGGCAAGGTCATACCTCTGCCCGTGATGTGGTCTTTGCGGTCTATCCGGGCCTGCGCGAAGATCAGAAAGCGGCCAAGGTCGTTCCAATTTCAAAGGCCCGCAAGCCGACCAAAGGTCAGGATCATGCCGTCCCCATTCGCGGGCTGATCCCTGGTATGGCCCTGCATTTTGCACGCTGTTGCCACCCTTTGCCGGGGGACCGGATCGTGGGCATCGTCACGACAGGAAAAGGCGTGACCATCCACACCATCGACTGCGATACCCTGGCCTCGTTTCAGGACACCCCTGAACGCTGGGTCGATATCGCCTGGGACGGTCAGGAATCTGACAGCAGCCCCTTCAACGGGCGCCTGCATCTGGTTGTGGCCAATGAACCTGGCACGCTGGGAACCGTTTCCACAGTTATTGGCAAAGCGGAAGGCAACATCACCAACCTGAAATTCACCAGCCGTTCCGTTGATTTTTTTGAAATGTTAATCGACTTGGAAGTTACGGATTTGAAACATTTGTCCAATATCATTGCAGCATTGCGCGCGATGCCTCAGATATCATCTGTGGAAAGGGCGCGGGGCTGATGCTATGACGCCGAACCCCAACGTGAGAACGCCCATCTGCTTTTTTGCTACGCGTCTCCTGCGACAGCAGGCTGTATGAGATTTTGACCGGTAATGCTCTTTAAACGTCGTAAGCCTCAGGAAATGTCCCACCGTCTGGCCGGTTATGTCTGGCCACGGCAGGGGGTCCGGCGTACGGCGCAGTATATGGCACACCGGCTGTCACGTATTCCCGGCAGATCTTATTGGATTGCTGCCGGTTTTGCGTCCGGGGCGGCGGCCTCCTTTACGCCCTTTGTGGGCCTGCATTTTATCCTGGCAGCTCTCCTGGCTCTGGCCGTGCGGGGCAATGTGCTGGCTTCGGCCTTTGGCACCATTGTCGGCAACCCCTGGACCTTTCCCTTCATCTGGACCTGGATCTACTTCCTCGGGAACGTGATTTTGGGGCATGAGCATGCCCCTCATGTGATCTTTGAGCATCTTAGTTACGGTCATATCGTGGCCGCCTGGAACAGCGATACCTTCCTGCATGACTTCTTCTGGCCTTTGTTCTGGCCCATGCTGGTGGGGGGACTGCCGTCGGCGGTGGTCGTCTGGTTTGTTGTCTTCTGGCCGTTGGATAAGATCATTCAGCGCTATCAGATGGCCCGCAGCCATCGCCTGGCCACGGGCAAAAAGGCCAAGGTCGCGCAGGCTTTTCAGCACGCCCCCGTCTCCGCTTCGTCGGTTCAGGGCAGCAGCGCCCCGCCTTCGGCCAGCAAATCGCCGAGGGACTAGGCGTCACGCCTCTCTCCTCTGCGCTGCCAGAGCCGAAATCATTTTCCTGATCATCAGTGAACCCCAGAACCGCGTCTCGGGAAAGGAGGGGGCTGACTAACCGCGTGCCTGACCTTGCCGGTACTGCAGGGATCCATCACGCGAAATTGGTCTCATCAAAATTTCAAGAAACGGCACTGTTCAGGAGCCAACACTTGCTTTTATCTGTAACCTGACAAATCAAAGCAAGCGGGTGTTCGGGCCCGTCGCTTTGATAGGGCAAACATCGGAAAAGACTTCCGGTGCTCTGACGAAAAGGACGGAAAGCATGCTGGCGAAAGACACATCTACCCTGCGCCTGGGGGTTAACATCGATCACGTTGCAACCATTCGCAACGCCAGGGGTGGCCAGCACCCGGATCCCGTAAAGGCCGCAGTCCTGGCGCAGCAGGCCGGTGCAGACGGCATCACGGCCCACCTGCGTGAAGACCGCCGCCACATCTCCGACCGCGACATCGAACGCCTGATGGCTGAGATTGAACTGCCCTTGAACTTTGAGATGGCAGCCACTGATGAAATGCTGAGCATTGCCCTGCGCCATCGGCCGCACGCAGCCTGTATCGTTCCTGAAAAACGGGAAGAGGTCACGACCGAAGGCGGTCTTGATGTGATTGGTAACTTTGACGCTCTTAAACCGGTGATCGCCCGTCTGAACGACAATGGGTCGCGGGTGTCTCTTTTCGTTGATCCCGATCCGGCTCAGCTGGAAGCCTCCCATGCCATCGGGGCGCCGGTCGTGGAAATCCACAGTGGGGCTTACTGTGAAGCCTTCCTGGAGGATCAGGGTGGTCCGCAGTCTTCTGCTGAACTGGCACGCATTGTCACGGCGGCTGCCAAGGCTGAAGAGCTGGGGCTGGAATGCCATGCTGGTCACGGGTTGACCTTCGACACCGTCGGGCCCGTTGCGGCCATTGAAAGCATTGTGGAACTCAACATCGGCCACTTCCTGATTGGCGAAGCCATCTTCTCCGGCCTGGACAGTTCCATCCGCCGCATGCGTGCCCTGATGGAGCGGTCGCGCCTTGAGGCTGTGGGACAGAAAACAGCCTGAGGTCAACTGAGATCAGACAGAGATCTGCGGTCCTTGGGGGGCAAAGCTATGTCGCCAACCAGAGACCGCTGACTTTCCGGACCAACAATATTTGTTCAAAATGGGGTGGGGTGCCGCGGGCGCTTCGCTCCATTTTGCGTTTGCGGGACCGCTTTGGGGCAGGTTCGCTGCAAGCAGACGCGCTTGCGCTTGGAACCAAACCGATATCATCCTCAAAAAACACTCTCATCCTCTAAAACACTCTTGGGCGCTTTTCGCTTCAAGAGCTGTTAGGCTGTGTTTCCCTTTAACCCGAGTAGTTTCTAGTGGGAGGTCTTGTCTGTGATACTTGGAATTGGTCAGGATCTGATGGATATCCGGCGCATTGAACGGACGTTGACACGCTTTGGTGATCGCTTCACCCATCGGGTTTTTACGGAGGTTGAGCGGACCAAGAGTGATCGGCGTTACCAGCGCGCTGCCAGTTACGCCAAGCGCTTTGCAGCAAAAGAAGCCGCCGCAAAGGCTTTAGGGACCGGGGTGCCGCGACGTGGGGTGCACTGGCAACACATCGGGGTGGTCAATCTGCCGACAGGGCAGCCAACGCTCGCTCTGACCGGCGGGGCTGCCAAGCGGCTGGCAGAGATGACGCCAGAGGGCATGGAAGCGCAGGTTAACATCACCATCACGGATGATTACCCCCACGCACAGGCTTTGGTGATCATTTCTGCGGTCCCCCTCGGGCAAGGTCTGCCTGGTTAGAAGCCTTTTGCGCTTCGAGAAATCCCTTGGACAGTCTTCTGAACCCCTGAAGCCAGGGGCAAAGGTCGCGTGTCATCACCTCACGGGTTTCCATGAACCGGATTTGGTTCCAGGAACGCAGAAGCGCAGCTAACCGTCCTTACTGACGCTCTTGTGCTGCGAACTTGCTATCGCGGTGCTTTACGCGGGGCAGGTGGCGAGGTATCAAAGCCCTTCGGGCTTGAACCCCGCTCTGTGTCTTTTTTCGCTTTGAGGAATTGAAGCGGGTGGGGCGCGTGAGTCTCCCCTCTATCTAGATGAAAAAGTCAGGCAATTCTTGATGAGCAGCGTGCCCAGCAGCAAGAGCGAAGAAGGCGGTTGGATGGAAACGATCCGGACCGTGGTTTATGCGGTTTTGATCGCCCTGGTGATGCGGACCTTCGCCTACGAGCCCTTTTCAATTCCCTCCGGCTCCATGCTGCCAACGCTGGAAATCGGCGACTATCTTTTCGTTTCCAAGTACAGTTATGGTTATTCCAAGCATTCCTTCCCGTTCAGTGCAGCCCCCATTGAAGGGCGCATTCTGGGGGGCAAGCAGCCGGTAGAGCAGGGGGATGTCATTGTCTTCAAGCTGCCCAGCGACAACAGCACCGACTACATCAAACGGGCCATTGGTCTGCCGGGGGATACGGTTCAGGTCATCCGCGGGCGGCTCTACATCAATGGCCGCATCGTAAAGCGCAAGGAAGTCGGCAAGCTGACCAACGGCTATCAGACGGTCACCCAGTATGAAGAAACGCTGCCCAATGGGGTTAAGCACATGATCTGGGAGAACGCCGACACCAACGCCTATGACAACACCCGGCTCTATACTGTTCCTGAAGGTCACTATTTCTTTATGGGTGACAACCGTGACAACAGCCTGGACAGCCGGGCGAAAGTCGGTTTTGTCCCTCTGGAAAACCTGGTGGGTCGTGCGGATGTGATATTCTTCTCGCACAATGACCAGGCCAGCCTGTTCCAGCCCTGGACCTGGCCCGCTGGGATCCGGTGGGAGCGCTTGTTCAATGGCATCGACTAAAAAGTCCGGCCTCAAGGAACTGCCCAAAGGCCTGGCACCGCTGGCCGGATCACTGCCACATACCTTTGCACGGCCTCAGTTTCTGGTTGATGCGCTGACCCATTCCAGCAAAGCCAAAGCCCGCGATCGTTCTTATGAGCGGCTGGAGTTCCTGGGGGACCGGGTCCTTGGTCTGGTGGTCGCAGAGATGCTGTTTCTGCGCTTCGATACCGAACCGGAAGGGGCGCTGGCCAAACGGCATGCGGCGCTGGTTCGGCGGGAAACTCTGGCCGGTGTTGCCAATAAGCTGAAACTGGGGAAGTACCTGTCCTTGTCTCCGGGTGAAGAAGAGGGTGGGGGGCGTGAAAACCCGGCCATCCTGGCAGATGCGTGTGAAGCTGTGATCGGGGCTCTGTATCTGGACGGCGGACTGGATGTTGCCCGCATTTTGGTGGAAGACCATTGGACCGCCCTGATTGAAGCGGATCTGACCCCTCCTCAGGACAACAAGACCAGCCTGCAGGAATGGGCGCAGGGGCGCGGCAAAGCCCTGCCGCGGTACGAAATCGCTTCCCAAAGCGGGCCGGCCCATGATCCGGAGTTTGTCATCCGGGTGACAGTCGAAGGCGAAACGCCCATGGAAGGCAAAGGCAAGAGCAAGAGGGCGGCAGAGCAACTGGCCGCCGGTAAGTTGTTGACGGCCCTCAAAGCCAGCCAGAAAGGCGCTGGGCCGCAAAGTAAGGAAGGTAAAGCATGACGAGTCGTTGTGGCGTCGTTGCGCTGGTGGGGGCCCCCAATGCGGGCAAGTCCACCCTGTTGAATCAAGCCATTGGCACCAAAATCTCCATTGTCACCCACAAGGTGCAGACCACCCGCACGCGCATCCGTGGTGTGGCTCTGGATGGGGACAGTCAGATCGTGTTCGTGGACACACCGGGCATTTTCAAGAACCCCAAGCGGCGCCTGGAAAGGGCCATGGTGGGGGCGGCCTGGCAGGCCATCGAAGATGCGGACATCACGGTTTTGCTGCATGACGTCAATAAGGACGTCATTGACGAGAAGACAACGGAACTGGTGTCAGAGATCCAAACCAAAACGAAGAAGTTGGTGTTGGCTCTGAACAAAGTCGATGATGTTCGCCCCGAGATGCTGTTGGCGCTGGTCGACAAGTTCAAAGACCTGGCTGATTTCCAGCAGATTTTCATGATCTCTGCCCTGAAGGGGGACGGCGTTCAGGATCTGGTGTCTTTCCTGGCCAAAGAAGTGTCAGAAGGCCCCTGGCTCTACCCGGAAGACCAGCTGTCAGACCTGCCCATGCGTCTCGTGGCGGCAGAAATCACCCGTGAGAAACTCTTCCTGATGCTGCATCAGGAATTGCCTTATTCTCTGGCCGTGGAAACGGACAGCTGGGAAGCCTTCGACAATGGCTCTGTGAAGATCAATCAGACCATCTATGTGGAGCGCGATGCCCAGAAGAAGATTGCCGTGGGTGCAGGGGGCAAAACCATCCGGACGGTGCGTGAGCAAAGCCAGAAAGAGCTGGAAGCCATGCTGGACACCAAGGTGCATCTCTTTTTGTTCGTGAAAGTGCGTGAGCGCTGGGTTGATGACCCCGACCGCTATCGGGAATGGGGACTGGATTACAACGCTTGACCCGAAAGACCGACTGGCCCTGTGGCAGGGACGTTCTCAGCGTAACGCCAGGGGATGGTTCACTGGAATGAGGGCGCCACTTTTGGCTGTCAGGTAATGCTGAGGCTGGTGTGAGGGAGGAAAAATGATCGAGTGGAGCGATGACGCCCTCGTGCTGTCCACCCGACCTCATGGCGAAAATGGTGCATTGGTTCAGTTGCTGACCCGGGAGAAAGGCCGTCATGCCGGGATGGTTCGTGGCGGCCAGGGGCGTCAGCAGCGGCCCGTTCTGCAGATCGGCAACCAGGTCATGGCAACCTGGAAAGCCCGGCTTTCTGATCATCTGGGAACCTATAGTCTGGAACTCACCCAGGGGCATGCTGCACGCTTCTTGGACGACCCCGCCCGCCTGTCTGCCTTGACCTCGGCGGCTGCGCTCTGCGACAGCCTCCTGCCGGAGAGAGAGCCTCATCCGGCCTGCTATGAAGGATTGGTGGCGCTGATCGATGCTCTGTCCGGTGAAAGCTGGGCGGAAATCTACATTCACTGGGAACTTCTGTTGTTACGGGAGTTGGGTTTCGGCTTGAATCTGGAGGACTGCGCGGCTGGCGGAGATAACTCTCAACTGGCTTACGTATCGCCTAAAAGTGGCCGGGCTGTCTCACTTGCCGCCGGTGAACCCTACCGGGATCGCCTCCTGCCGCTGCCCCCTTTTCTGGTCGGACTGTCCGCGGGGGGAGAGGACGAAGTGGCACAGGGCCTGCGCTTGACAGGCTATTTCCTGGAGCGGCATCTTTTCCACCCCCGCGATAAGGAGCTGCCTGCATCCCGGCAAAGGCTGCAACAGCGCTTCCCCGCGTCCGGACCACACCACGACACGACAGCAACATAAAGAACACTCCCTATGACGCCTGAAAAAAGTGATCCTTCCTCTGACAAGAAACACATTGTGGTCGTCGGGGCCGGTTTTGTGGGTCTGTCTACCGCCCTCTATCTCCTGAAGGACGGCTATCGGGTGACGATTGTGGACCGGGAAGGGCCGGGCAGCGGTGCGTCTTTTGGCAATGCCTCCGTTTTTGCTGTGGATGCGGTGGCACCGGTTGCCATGCCGGGCATTCTCTCCAAAGTCCCCAAGATGATGACTGATCCGCTCAGCCCGCTGGCCGTGCGCTGGTCCTATCTTCCCAAGCTCGCCCCCTGGCTGCTGCAGTTCATCGCCGCCAGCAGTCCCAAACGGGTAGAGGCCATTACGGCGTCTCTGGCGTTGCTGATGAAGGGCAGTCTGGAAGCCTATGAAGCGCTGCTGAGCAAGGAAGCCGCTGCCAAGCACATCATCAAACGTGGCTGGATTGGCGCTTACACCACAAAAGAAGGTCTGGCCGGGGCGAAATCCTATCATGACCTGCAGCGGCGTCACGGTTGCCAGCTGGAGGTGCTCAGCCCCGAGGAACTGTTCCAGCTGGAACCAGCCCTCAACCGGGATCTGGCCGGTGGTGTGCTCTATCCCAACACCTCCCATTGCATTGAGCCCTATGGCTTTTGTCAGCTTCTGGCAGAGTCTGCTTTTGCTCAGGGGGCCACACTTGAGCTTGCCGAAGCCAAGGGGGTTGAGCGGGAAGGCCAGCTTGTGACGGCTTTGATCACCGACAAAGGCAAGATTGCCTGTGACGGTCTGGTGGTGGCTGCCGGGGCCTGGTCGGGTCCCTTGTCCAAAGCCATTGGCGCCCCCACACCGCTGGATACGGAGCGGGGCTATCATCTGACCATTCAGGACCCGGGTGTTTCCCTGTCGCGGCCCGTTTATTCCACCCAGTATGGCTTTGCCATGACACCGCTGGAGCAGGGCTTCCGGCTGGCAGGAACGGTGGAGCTGGGGGGATTGAACGCTGCCCCTAACTGGAAACGGGCGGAACAGCTGGTCGCCCGTGCCAAACTGTTTTTGCCGGACCTGGACGACAGCAAGCGGGAACGCTGGATGGGATATCGTCCCTCCATGCCTGATTCCCTGCCGGTGATTTCAGTCAGTCCCGAGATGAAAAACGCCTGGATGGGCTATGGCCACGGTCACGTGGGTCTGACGCTGGGCGCACGGACGGGGGCTTTGATTTCAGACCTCGTTGCCGGGCGCGACAGCGGTCTGGACATGTCTGCTTACAGCGCCAGCCGCTTTTCCTGATCCAAGAGTGCAAAATGGGCAGCACTCCACAAAGCTATCCACATCAGGGGGTCTATCTTTGCCTTGCAGGGAGTGGTTTTGCCCCAGCCATTGTGATATCTAAAGGACCCACCTACCAGATGTCGTGAATCGACCGACTCCGACATTTTTTCAGTGTTTGATGATTTCCAGGGAATAGATGGCACCTCAGGTTCCTGCCAATACCGGTGATGTTCGCGATGTCCGCCTGATTGAGGCCTTGAGCGAGCGTTATCTTTCTTATGCGCTTTCCACCATCATGTCGCGGTCTCTGCCGGATGTGCGCGACGGCTTGAAACCGGTTCACCGCCGCCTGCTTTATGCCATGCGGCAGTTGCGGCTGGACCCCAACTCCGGGTTCAAGAAATCGGCGCGTGTGGTGGGGGACGTCATTGGTAAGTACCACCCCCATGGTGACCAATCGATTTATGATGCGCTGGTGCGCCTGGCTCAGGATTTTTCCCTGCGTTACCCCCTGATTGACGGCCAGGGCAACTTCGGCAACGTGGACGGCGATAACGCAGCGGCCATGCGGTACACCGAAGCCCGCCTGACCGAAACAGCCAGTCGCCTGCTGGCAGGCATCGACGAAGATGCGGTGGATTTCCGGCCGACCTACGACGGGGAAGCTGAAGAACCGGTGGTTATGCCGGCGGCCTTTCCCAATCTGCTGGCCAATGGCTCCCAGGGCATTGCCGTGGGCATGGCGACCTCCATTCCACCTCACAACGTGGCAGAACTCTGTGACGCGCTGATCCACCTGATCAAAAGCCCCAATGCCGGTTTTGACAAACTGGTGGAACTGGTGCCTGGCCCGGATTTCCCGACCGGTGGCGTGATGGTGGAATCCCGTGAAAGTGTGATGGAATCCTATCGCACAGGCCGCGGGGCCTTCCGGCTGCGCGCCCGCTGGGAAAAGGAAGAACTAAAGGGCGGCACCTATCAGATCGTCGTCACGGAAATTCCTTTCCAGGTCCAGAAGTCTCGCCTGATTGAGAAGATTGCCGAGCTGTTGAGCGCCCGCAAGCTGACTTTCCTGGGCGATGTTCGCGATGAGTCAGCAGCGGATGTGCGTCTGGTTCTGGAACCCAAGAGCCGGAATGTCGATCCGGTCGTTCTGATGGAAAGCCTGTTCCGTCTGACGGACCTGGAAGTCAAAGCCTCGCTGAATCTCAATGTCCTGGATGCAGATCACACCCCCAAGGTGATGAATCTGCGCGAAGCCCTTCAGGCTTTCCTGGATCATCGCCAGGAAGTGCTGCTGCGGCGCACCAACTACCGACTGGGCAAGATCGCCCACCGGCTGGAGGTCCTGGCTGGTTACCTGATCGTCTTCCTCAATCTGGATGAAGTCATCCGCATCATCCGCTTTGAGGATGATCCCAAGGGTCAGTTGATCAAAACCTTTGAGCTGACCGAGGTACAGGCTGAGGCCATTCTCAACATGCGCCTGCGCGCCTTGCGCAAGCTGGAAGAGATGGAGCTGCGCCGAGAGTATGATGAGCTGCTGGCCGAGCAGAGCGACCTGCAGGATCTGCTGGCGGATGAAGATCGCCAGAAAAAGGTCATCACCGCGGAAATGCGGGAATTGAAGAAGGCCTATGGCAAAGATACCGAGCTGGGCGCCCGACGCACTGAGATCGGGGACGCTCCGCAGGCCATTGATATCCCGCTGGAAGCAACGGTAGAGCGCGAGCCCATCACCATCCTGCTGTCCCAGAAGGGCTGGGTGAGGGCCATGAAAGGCCACCATGAGGACCTGTCCGACGCCAAGTACAAAGAAGGCGATGCGGGTCGCTTTATCCTTTCCGCCTACACCACCGACAAACTGCTGCTTCTGGGCTCCGGCGGTCGCATCTATACCCTGGGGGCTGATCGTCTGCCGGGAGGCAGGGGCTTTGGAGAACCGCTGCGCCTGATCGTTGATCTGCCCAACGAGCAGGACATTGTTGAAATTCTGGTTCATCGCCCGGACGGGCGCCTGCTGCTGGCGTCCAGTGACGGCCGTGGGTTCCAGATCGCAGAAAAAGATGTCCTGGCCCAGAAGAAAAACGGCCGACAGGTCCTGAACCTGGCCGAAGGGGCCCGGGCGTTGGTCTGTAAACCCATTGCCGAGGGGGATGATTACATCGCCGTCATCGGGGAAAACCGCCGTTTGCTGGTGTATCCCCTGTCTGAACTGCCGGAAATGGGGCGGGGCCGGGGTGTCATGCTGCAACGTTACCGCGACGGTGGCCTGTCTGACATCAAGACCTTCCAGTTGGAAAAAGGCCTTTCCTGGTCTGCCGGACCCGGGGGACGGGTGCGCACGGAAACCACCCTGACCGAATGGCAGGGCAAACGGGCGCAGGCCGGCCGTTTACCGCCGGTTGGCTTCCCCAGAAGCAACAAGTTTGGCGAGGTTTAACCCGCCGTGCGTCAGAAGCTTATCACCAGTACATGACAGACGAGGGGCGGACAGATGATCCGCCCCTTTCTTTTTGAGAAAGAGGAAGACATGACAGTTTCTGTGGTTGCCGTTCAACTCTCAAGCCACCACGTTTTCTCCAAGCAACCGGTCGAGGAAATCACGCTCATCACCGGACAGGGGGTGGCCGGAGACTGCCATGCCGGTGTGACGGTCAAGCACCGCTCCCGCGTGGCAAAAGACCCCAGTCAGCCCAATCTGCGACAGGTGCACCTCATCCATCAGGAGCTGTTGGATGAGGTGGCCGGCAAAGGCTTTGCTGTGGCCCCTGGGGACCTGGGGGAGAATGTGACCCTTCAGGGCCTGGACCTGCTGGCTTTGCCGCAGGGCACCCGGCTGCGCTTTGCTGGCTCGGACGCTGAGGTCGAGATCACCGGCCTGCGCAACCCCTGCAAGCAAATCAACGCCTTTCAGGATGGGCTGCTGAATGAGCTGCTGGGCCGTGCCGATGATGGCAGTCTGATCCGCAAAGGCGGGGTGATGTCGATCGTACTGGCTGGAGGGCCAATCCGACCGGGTATGTCTGTGGAGGTTCTTTTGCCGGCAGAGCCCCACAAGAGCCTGGAACCTGTCTGACTGCTTTCCGTTTGCCGGAAACAACAAATAGGCCCGCAGCGGAAAACTGCGGGCCTTTCTTTTGTCGATCTTGATCGGCTGCCTTATGGCCCGAAGATCACCTCCGGCAGCCAGGTGGCCAGTTCCGGCACGTACGCCAGGATAATCAGGGCCAGGATCTGGATCAGCACAAAGGGAATCACGCCGCGATAGATCTGCATGGTCTGAATGGTGACCGGGGCCACCCCCCGCAGATAAAAGAGCGCGAAGCCAAAGGGCGGGGTCAGGAAGGAAGTCTGCAGGTTCATGGCAATCATGATGCCCAGCCAAACCGGATCCACGCCCAGCTTGAACAGGACAGGAGCCACCAGCGGAACCACCACGAAGGTGATTTCGATGAAGTCCAGGAAGAAGCCCAGCAGGAACATGATCACCATGACGATGATGATCGCGCCCCAGACGCCGCCCGGCATGCCTGTCAGCAGATGGTGGATGGTTTCTTCCCCACCCAGACCGCGGAAAGTCAGGCTGAAGAGAGCGGCACCGATCAGGATCACAAAGACCATGGAGGAGACCTGCGCGGTGGACAGCACCACGTCGTGCAGGATTTTGTGTTCCCAGACCCGTTTCAGGGAGATCAGGATGCCCCACAGCACCCCGGCTGTCAGCAGACCAGCCAGAGCAATGCCGAACATGTCCTTGGTGGGGATTTCCGTGCGGGTGACACGCAGGTCCATGAGAGAGGTCAGTACCAGAACGGCAATCAGGCAGAACGCCGCCAGATAGATGGACCAGCCGTGCTTTTCATCCAGACGCAGACCGGCCAGCATGATGGCACCAACAGCGCCCACACCAGCGGCTTCTGTCGGGCTGGCGATCCCGGCCAGGATTGATCCCAGCACGGCGATGATCAGAACGACCGGCGGCAGCAGGGCATGAATGGCACTCGCAAAGATCTCTTTGTTGCTCATGCCGGAGCGGGCCGCATCTTCCGGCAGGGCCGGGGAGGCGCTTGGCCGGATCATGGCCACCAGGACCTGATAGAGAATGTACATGCCCACCAGCATCAGCCCGGGCAGCATGGCACCGGCAAAGAGATCACCGACGGAGATGGTTTTGGGAGAGAAGATCCCCATTTCCAGCTGGGATTTCTGGAAGGCGGCGGAGATCACGTCCCCCAGAAGCACCAGAACGATGGAAGGCGGAATAATCTGCCCCAGGGTTCCGGCGGCGCAGATGGTGCCGCAGGCCAGTTTGGGGTCGTAACCATAGCGCAGCATGGTCGGCAGGCTGAGCAGGCCCATGGTCACCACGGTGGCCCCGACAATCCCTGTGGAGGCCGCCAGCAGCATGCCCACAATGGACACGGAGATGCCGAGGCCCCCGCGCAGGGTCCCGAAGAGACGCCCCATGTTCTCCAGCAGTTCTTCCGCAACCTTGGAGCGTTCCAGCATCACGCCCATGAAGACAAACAAAGGCACCGCAATCAGCACCTCGTTTGTCATGGTGCCGAAAATGCGCTGTGGCATGGCGCCAAAGAAGGTTTGAGGTTCGAAGATCCCCATGGCCCAGCCGATGAGGCCGAACAGCAGGCCGATACCGGCCAGTGAGAAAGCCACGGGAAAACCCATAAGCAGGACCACACAGGCCACTGCAAACATGGTCAGATCAAGTATTTCAGCCATGAGTTAGTGGCCCCCTTCAGTGGCGCTGCCCGCCGAGTCAATTTGTCCGGTCAAAACCCCGATAGATCGGAATGCCAGAGACAATCCCTGCAGAACCATGAGGAACGCAAAGATCAGGATGGCGGTTTTGAGGGCGAAGATGGCAGGAATGCCGCTGGTTTCGCGAGAGCCTTCCCAGGCTGCCCAGGAATTGCTGACATAAGGCAGGGAGTAGTACCAGATCAGCAGCATCACCGGGATCAGCAGCAGGAAGACACCGATTGTGTCGATGATGGCTTTGCTGCGGTTGGAGGATTCCCGATAGAAAATGTCCACCCGTACATGGCCGCCCATCAGCAGGGTATAGGCTGCTGCGATCATGAAGAGCAGGCCGTGGCTGTAGATCAGGGATTCCTGAACGAAGATGGAGCCAATGCCGAAGACATAGCGCATCAGGACCAGGGTGAACTGCACCACCACCATGAAAAGGGCCAGCCAGGCCACGTTGCGGCCGATGTTGTGGTTGAGACAGTCAAACCAGTCGGCGGTGCGTTGCAGACCCAGCGCCGCAGGAATCAGCAGCAGTCCGCAGGCCAGGGCCAGCCAGCCACTGATGGTGACCATCCCCAGCATGTCCGTGCCGAGCCAGACGTGACCGGCCAGGAAAATCGCAAAGACCATGATGCCGCCCAGCGCAAAACTGCGGGGACTGTGTTTGCCGAGCAGGGAGCGGCCGAGGCTGAACAACAGGGTCAGGGGCGTCAGGACCACCAGGAGAGGGAAGAGGTAGTAGAAGTAGTTAGTCCAGAGTCCGCTGTCGGGCGCCGGTGCATTGGCCACGTCCGCCACTTTGTCATCGTACTGCTGGCGGGTTTTCTTGGCGCGCCGTTCTTTCCGGTCAGCGTTCTTTTCAGCTTTTTTGTCTTCGCTGTTGGCGTCAGCCTTTGCGCGGGCTTTCACGGCTGCCGCTTCGTCCTTTTCGACACGCTTTAGAAAACGTTCCAGGGACTTCTGCTGTTTTTCAACAGCTTCGTTGGCGGTTTCCAGAGCTGCATCGTAACGATGCCCAACTGCCGCTGTGGTTCCCAGCAGCAGATCAAATCCGTTCCAGTTTTCAGCTTCGCCCTGATCACTGGGCCAGGAAAACAGCGGCAGGAAGAAAAGCAGCAAGAGCACAACGGTCATGGCTAGTGACTTGAACCATGACCCTGCAGCCAGCTCGCTGTCCGGTTGAAAGGACATTTCAACTCCCTAAGGTCTCTGACAGGTCCCGGACGTTTGCTTCAAAACGCCTGAAACCTGACGGTTGCTGTAAGGGACGGAGCGTAAGCCGACAGGCAGATAAGTGGCCGCATCTCATCCCTGATTGAATTGGTTGTTCGAGGCTTCATCCAGCAGGGAAGAAGAATCGATTGTGACTTCTTTGGTCACCGCCTTTGTTGAGCGTCTGTATATAGAAAAAATCCGACAGGTCAAAAAAAGAGGCCCGGAAAGTGATCTTTCCGAGCCTCATTTTATCTCGTCATCCCCTGAATGATACGGGCTGTATCACGGGATGATCCTCTGCGTTGTGATTAAACGTCGCTGAGGGCTTTGGTGCGCATTTCTGCGTAGCTGGTATCAGCCAGGGCGGTCCAGCCCATGGCTTTGGCCCGGAACTCCATGAAGGAGTCATAGGTGCGACCGGCGATGTCGGATTCAGCAGCCATGTCAGCCAGAACTTCTTCAGAAGCGGCAGCCAGGGCGTCATAGACGTCGTCGGAGAACTTACGCAGCTGGACGCCGTGTTCGTTCAGCAGTGTGTCCAGGGCATCAGAGTTGCGTGCGTTGAACTCAGCATAGCTGATGTCGTTCTCAGCGGCGCAGCAGGCGCTGACCAGAGCTTTGTCGGACTCGCTGAAGCTTTCCCACACATCTTTGTTGAAGGTGCATTCCAGCGTGGAGCCTGGCTCATGGAAACCGGGGTAGTAGTAGAACTTGGCGATACGGTAGAAGCCGAAGGCCAGATCGTTCCAGGGACCAACCCACTCAGTGGCGTCAATGGCGCCGGACTGCAGGGACGGGAAGATTTCACCGCCAGGCAGGGTCACAGCAGCTGCACCCACACGGCGCATGACTTCACCACCGGCACCAGGCATACGGATCTTCAGACCTTTGAGGTCTTCCACGGAGTTGATTTCGTTGCGGAACCAACCACCCATCTGCACACCGGTGTTACCGGCTGCAAAGCTCTTCAGGTTGAACTGAGCGCCCAGTTCGTCCCACAGTTCCTGACCGCCACCGAAGTAGATCCAGGCGTCCTGCTCTGCTTTGGTCAGACCGAAAGGCACGGCAGTGAAGAAGTTGAAGGCTTTTTCTTTACCCTGCCAGTAGTAAGCGGCGGAGTGCATCAGATCGGCGGTGCCGGAAGACACGGCGTCAAAAGATTCGAAAGGCGGCACCAGTTCACCAGCGGCGAACAGTTTAACGGTGATCCGGCCGTCGGTTGCAGCAGTGATGCTGTCAGCCAGACGCTGAGCGCCGGTTCCCAGACCCGGGAAGTTTTTGGGCCAGGTGGTAACCATTTTCAGTTCACGCTTGTTCTGAGCGATCGCTGGAGCTGGCAAGGAACTGGCAGCAGCTGCAGCGGCAGCAACACCCGCTACACCGGTACCCTTAAGAAACTCACGACGTTTCATTGTAGTGTCTCCCTGAATGCGTCAAGATTGTTTCGTTGTTTGTTCACTAACTTATTTCTAAGCAAGCACTGCGGCGGACGATAAATGGGATGCCGGGATCTCGCAAGCAGTGAGGTGAAAGTTAATCGTGCTCTGCGAAATCATTCAATGATTCTAATTGTTTAATTCTTTCCATCCTTTTGGTGTCAAACCTTCTAACGGTTGGAATCGTGCCTTGTATTCCATCTTTGCGGCACCGTTAATCCAGTATCCCAGGTAGAGATGCGGCAGCTTTTGCTGCGCCAGATGCGCCAGAATAGCCAGAACCAGATAGCTGCCCAGACTGCGTTCCGGGGTCTGGGTATCAAAGTAGCTGTAAACGGCTGAGGCGCCATCATCCAGCCAGTCCACCAGGCAGACGGCTTTCAGGTGAGCCTGGGGATCCCGGAACTCAACGAAGCTGGTCTCCACATGGCTGTCTTCGACCATGGCCCGATATTCATCTGCGCCCATCTCGGCCATTTCGCCATCATGGTGGCGGCTTTGAACGTAATCCTCAAAGAGAGAGAAATGCTCGACGCTGAAGACAGCCGGTCGGATCTGCAGGGTCAGGTCCCGGTTTTTGTTGATTACGCGGCGATGGGATTTTCCTGGTTTGAAGTCGAGTGCCCGGACCCGCACGGGCACACAGGCCTGACAGTCGCTGCAGGCCGGCCGGTAAGCAAAGTGGTGACTGCGACGGAACCCCCCGCGACTGAGGGTGTTGTAGCGTGCGGTTGCCAGGGGTCCGCGCAGGTCCGTGATGATTTTGGATTCGGCTCTGTTGGGCAAGTAGGGGCAGGCCATTTCCGGCATCTGGTAATAGGCCTGTAAGGGACCGAGCACCTGGTGCTTCCTGTTGCGGTCAAGAGACAGATCCCGCGATCCAGCCTGGCCGTCACGGGCAGCATCATCTTTGGGGCCGGTGCCCTCAGGAAGGCGAGAGGGATTGTCCATGGGTGCCTAAAACTCTGACCAGACAGTGGCAGGGACGATCATTGTCGAACAGAGCTGCCTTCAGGTCCAGCCGTCTTGCACTGATCCTGATTTAGGTCCTGGCCTGGGCTCAGAGCCTGCCTGCTGTTTTCACTGAGGATATTGAAGCTCTGGGGCTGGAGAGACCAGCAGGCACCCCATCATTCTCTACAGGGTCATCAGTGATGGCACTTGAAACGAATAGTCTCTTTTCAAGAGGTTAGGGGGATGATTCACGGTTTAGTTTCAAGCGCAAGGCGCAACTAACTAAACCGGTCATGCTCTAATCTGCGAAGGGATCCTGGCCGTGCTGGCGCTGAGCTGCGCCACTGCGCACAACGACACTGTCGGAGAAGTAGTCGTGCATGGTGCGGCGTTTGTCGTTGAAGAAGGACACAATCAGGATGATCAGACCGGTCACACCGATCGAGACGTAAAAGAGAATGGTCATCAGGGCCGCTTGCACGAAATCAATCGGACGACCTTCTGTGGTGCGGACTTCCAGGTCCATGAAGGACATGCCCAGGGTTGCCCCGTAACGGCCGATGAAGAAGGTGTGATAGGCCAGCGGCATCAGAACAAGAATGGCCACCTTGAAAGGCGCAAAGAGGCCCAGGGTGATCGCCGTTGCTACAGACATGACAATCATCGCCAGGCCCATGATGATGGCCAGAATGACCACATCAATCAGGTAGGCGAAACAGCGACGGGTCAGCACGTCGTCGAAGAGCGCAAAATCATCCATGTTTATGGCTTTGCTGTCTTTCCCATGGGAAAGAGACAGGCTGGGGAGATTTTGGCTGGCCACGGTGCTGGTTCCTCCTCTGTCGATTGCACAACAGATCTTACATGGGGAGTTTGCGTTTCCCAAGCAAGCTGGCACCAAAAAGTGCACGGTATTTTTGTCGGATTGCTGCTATCGCCGGAAAGCCCGGTGCAAGAGGTAAAGTTTTTTGGATTGGACTCACTGTGTGATCCGTTACAAAGCAGTGAAACTGCCTTTGGACCTGGTTGAATGCCGGAAAGGGGCAGGGGAGACGGTGAGAGCCCCTGGGCGCTCTGGTTGTTACCAGGCGCTCCTGTCGCGAGCGGTCACCTGCCGATCTTCAGGAATGGTGTCGGCTATTGCCAGGTCGCTGGAACCCGCCGCAGCTGTCCTATGGACATCAGCCGTCTGAGTTGTGGATGCTCGGTGGCGGCAGCTGCGGTGCTTCTTTCTTTGCCGGTTTGGCAGCAGGCGGCAGCTCATCGCGCAGCAGAATGATGCTGATCCGGCGGTTCTGCGGCGAGGTGGGGTCGTCTTTTACAAAGGGCTCTGTATCAGCTTTGCCGACCACCTGTGTGATCCGACCACTGTCCAGTCCGGCTTCCACCATGGCGCGGCGGCTGGCATGGGCCCGGTCTGTGGAGAGTTCCCAGTTGGTATAGCGACCATCTGCGGAACGGAAGGGGGTGGCATCTGTATGCCCCTTCAGGGAGATGTCGTTTTCCAGGTGGGAGATGGCGTCCACCACCTGCTTAATCATCTCTGTGGTGCGCCCGAACATGTCCGCACTGCCGCTGGGGAACATGGAGGTGCCGTGCTGGTCCACAAGCTGAATGCGCAGGCCTTCCGCTGTCACATCCATGATCACGTTTTCAGCCAAAGCAGCCAGTTCGGGATTGGAAGAAATGGCATAGCGCAGTTCTTCCATGGCTTCGCTGAAAGCTTCGTCCTGGCGGGCTTCGATTTCCTTGCGCAGGGCTTCGGTTTTCAGCTGTTCGGGGTCCAGTGCCTCTTCGTCCGTATCCTCCCCGGCTTCCCGGCGTTTTTTCAGGGAATCGGGATCCGGGTCCAGCTGCTCTTCATCCGGATCGGTGGTCGAAGGCAGGGTCACGGTTACGCCAAAGGTCGCCAGATTGCTCATGGCGGCCCCTTCACTGGCCACAGACTGACCGCCCAGCATGCCGCCGGCGCCGGAGTTTGTGCTGTTGGAAAGGGTGGTCGGGGTGAAGTAGTCGGCCAGGCCCTGGCGTTGTTCTTCAGAGGTGGAGGAGAGCAGCCACAGCAAAAGGAAAAAGGCCATCATGGCCGTCACAAAGTCAGCATAAGCGACTTTCCAGGCACCGCCATGGTGACCATGGCCGCCGCCTTTCTTGATCTTCTTGATGATGACTGGTGCGCCGGGTTCTGCCATTTTTTCGCCGTGACGTTCTGAAAACTACTTGAATTAAGCTAAATGCCTCAGAAAGCCGGGCAGCAATTGTCCCGGCACCTCCAGAGATCACAGACGATGCCAAATTTAGGTTAACAAGACCTTAGGGCAGGTTCGCGAGAGCTGCGAAAATCTCCTAAATGTCTAAAAGATCAAGAGTTTGTAAGCATGCATATCTAAAGGAGCTGCAGGGTGCCTGCCGTCGGTTTCTAACCGGACCTGCTTAGAAAGGGGGCGGCTTTCATTGCCTTGAGACGCCTAATGGACAGCGCTTTAGGAGTGAGACCCAGTTCATGCCTTGATTGAAATCTCCTCTAAAACGTTGAAAAGAGGCAACCTCACGCTTCATGTGCCCTTGCTCAGGGAGGTCACGTAAAGCGATTTGACTCCAGAAGTGTTTTGACTCTAGAGCAGAGGCGCAAAACAAAGATGAAAAGAAGCACTGGACCAGGTGCGCTTCTTACTAACAGAAACGGAATAGGGGGAGACCTTGGTGGAGACGCCCAAATTTGAGCCATTGAGCGATTTTGAAGAGCTGTCAGAAGCGGAGATGCTGAAGCGCTCGGTGGATTTTTATGAAAACATCAAGAAGCGCCACACCATCCGGGAGTTCTCTGACCGGCCTGTTCCGCGGGAAATCATCGAAAACTGCCTCAAAGCTGCTGGCACGGCACCCAACGGGGCCAACCTCCAGCCCTGGCATTTCGCCGTGCTGGGACAGGGGCCTGTTCGCAAGGACCTGCGCGAAGCCGCCGAAGAAGAAGAACGGACCTTTTATGACGGGCGGGCAGGCCAGGAGTGGCTGAAAGCCCTGGAGCCTTTGGGCACCGATGCCAGCAAACCCTTTCTGGAAGAGGCGCCCTGGCTGATTGCCATTTTCGGGGCGAGATACAGCCTGCGTCCGGATGGTGAGCGAACCAAGAACTACTACGTGCCGGAATCCATCGGCATTGCCACGGGTTTTCTTGTGTCAGCGCTGCACAACGCCGGGCTGGCAACCCTGACCCACACGCCCAGTCCCATGGGGTTTCTCAACAAAATCTGTGGCCGACCGGATAATGAAAAACCCTACATCCTGCTGGTGACCGGCTATCCGGCGGACGATGCCGTGGTGCCGACTTTTGCCCAGCAGAAAAAACCCTTGGAAGAGATCACAACCTTCCTGTGAGTGGGACACCGCTGGCAATCCGGGGGGCATCTCGCTTGAGGTCAGGTTACTCGGTGCCAGATCACTCGGTGTCAGATCACTCGGTGTCAGATCACCTGGGGTCAATTTGTCTTGGGTCACTCCGTCTGACGGGACCGCACCCCGGGGACAGTGCGCTGAGCATTCCCGGCTAAACCAACCGTGGTTTCGGGGGAATACCCCCAAAAGAAACAGGGGATTCTGTATGTGCAGACTCCCCTGTTTTAGTTTGAATTCAATATCTTAAAGATTTTTCTTTAAGTAGAGCTGTCGCTGGACCGGGTGGAGAGCACGCGGCTGCGGAAGGACTGTTCGGCCAGTGCTGCGATGATTTCCTGAACGTGGTGTTGGTCGCGGGTTTCAATCACCACATCGATTTCCGCCTGTTTGGCGGGCACATCGGCAAAGAGCCGCTGATGGAACACTTCGATGATGTTCCCGCCTGCCTGGGCGATGATCTGGGTAAGGCCCCCCAACTGACCGGGACGGTCAACAATCTCCACCCGCAGACGTACCAGACGGCCGTCCCGCACCAGGGATCGGTTGAGCACGCCGGACAGCAGCCGGACATCGATGTTGCCGCCACAGATGACCGTGGCCACCTTTCGGCCCCTGAAACGTTCGGGATCACTCAGGATGGCAGCCAGGCCAGCTGCGCCGGCGCCTTCTGAAACGATCTTCTGGTTTTCCACCAGGGCAGCAATGGCTCCCTCAATGGCGCTTTCATCCACCAGCAAGATGTCGTCCACCAGATCCTTGATGATGGACTTGGTCAGGTCGCCTGGCACTTTCACGGCGATGCCGTCAGCCAGGGTGGTGCCACCGGAAGACGGCACGCGTTTGCGCAAGGCATCGGTCATGGACGGGAAGAGCGCGGCTTCGGCACCGATCATGTGAATGTCCGGATTGGCGTCTTTGGCAGCCAGGGCCACCCCTGACATGATGCCGCCCCCGCCAATGGGCACAACAATGGCATCCAGATCCGGCTGATCCTCCATCATCTCCAGACCAATGGTGCCCTGACCGGCCACGATGGCGGGGTCGTCGTAGGGATGGACGAAGGTGAGGTTTTCCTTGGCGGCGATTTCGCGGGCTGAAACGGCGGAGGCATCCAGGGTATCACCGGTCAGAACCACCCGTGCCCCCAGCTCCTTTGTCCGTTCAACCTTTGAGAAAGGCGCAAATTCCGGCATCACAATGGTGGCTGGAATCCCCAGGCGCTGTGCATGATAGGCAACGCCCTGTGCATGGTTGCCTGCGGACATGGCGATGACGCCGTTTTTGGCCTGTTCTGCGGTCAGCTGGCTGAGTTTGTTGTAGGCTCCCCGATCTTTGAAAGAGCCGGTGGCCTGCTGGTTTTCCAGTTTCAGGAAGAGCTCACAGCCCAGGGCATCCCCCAGGCGTTTTGCAGGAACCAGGGGGGTGCGCACAACCTGGCCTGCCAGATTTTTGCGGGCTTCATGGATATCTTCCATGGACACGATGGGGGCGTCGGTTTTGGCCACTTTTGCGGTTTTGCTCATCGAAGGTCCTCCTCAGGTCTCGCCATCTCAAACCAGAGGGCAAAGGCTGCACGACGCAGGATCAGCAGACTAAGGGGAGGTTGACCCAAACAGACATTGGCTCAAGCAACGGGCTGATCCCACTCCAAAGATCCCGACAGGCCGCCATTTTTAAGGCTGACACACCCTGGTGGGATCTACTGAGGAATGAGCCTGATCGCCTGACTTTGATCTGTTTCCGGGGCGACCAATTTGAGATAGAGACCGTCTTTCCAGGCATCTGTAAAGCTGAAGGCCTTGTCAGACAGGGGATTGCCCGCCTGACCTGTGGTGATGATGAAGCGGGAGTTCTCCAGGTCAGCGAGATCATAGACGACACGGAAGCTGGCCCCGTGAACCTGTTCATATCCGCGAGGCAACGGGCTGTCGGTTTCCGGGTTGAGCGGCCAGCGGGGCGTGCCCCGGTTGACCGTATCGTCGGCCCCGTCGCTGGGCACCACCTTGTCTGTCAGGTGGGAGAGATAGGGAATGCGGCCCAACAGGCGATGGCTCAGCCGGGTTTTGTGCCAGTCGCCCCATTGCCAGTTTTCCATGTTATCTGGCTTGAGACCACGCGCTGACAGGTTTTGCAAAGCAAGAGTGAGAGCCGGGCTCAGTTGCTCGCTGCAGTTTGGTGCGGGGGCACACCAGTCTGACGGTTCGCTCAGCAGGGCGAGCCAGCGTTTGTAAGGCCAGCCCCGGTTGCCTTGATAGAGGTCGCCCAGTTTCTCCTGCATCAGGATCTGGTCCAGTGCAGCCATCCAGGCGTGGAAAAGCAGCGGTTGAGGAAGGGTGCGATCCATCTCTCCCTGCCAGTTTCTTAGCAGTGTCAGTGCCCGTTGCTCCTCCGGGCTGGCGGGAGATACGCGGCGCAGCAGAGGTAAAATCTCCTGGGCGGCCAGCGAGAGGCTGTCGTTCTGGATGACCTCAAAATCCTGCGGGGTGAACTGAGGTTTCACCGACAGCAGGCTTTCAATGCGTTCTGCCCGATAGGGCAGCACCCATTCGGTGGCGATCAGATAGGGATAGTCGGGACCGACGATGCGGTTGTTGGCGTTGGCCAGCTTTCCGGCCGGCGGATTGTGGGCCTGGGGCAACTCGTCAAAGGGGATGAACCCGGACCAGATCTCCTCCCGGGTCCAGCCTTCCAGAGGCAGAGCCCCATCGTACCCGAGCCGGATGGGCACGAGAGCAGGGGAGACAAAGCCGATGTCCCCTTGGGTGTCGGCAAAGAAGATATTTTGCTGAGGGGCCACCATCTGTGTCAGAGCCTGGCGGAAGTCCTGCCAGTTCTGGGCCCGGTTGAGATCCAGTAGGGCATTGGCTGTGCCATCGTCTGGGATCAGGGCTGGCCAGGCCAGGGTGGTTACCAGACTGTCTGTCTGATCCTCCGGCAGCGGCTCTTCCAGGTCCAGATCGGAAATCACCGGGCCAAACCGCCCCTGCCTGACCGTCATGATCACCGGATCTCCGCCGCGGACCTGGATGATCTCTTCGCGCAGGTCAAAAGCCCGGGGGCCAGTGGGTGTCTGATAGGTCAGACCGTCGGGATCGGCGATTTTCTCCAGTATCAGGTCCTGGGTGTCACTGTGGGTCGTGGTAAAGCCCCAGGCAATCGTGCTGTTGTGGCCGATCACCACGCCCGGTATGGCCGGGGCGGTGGCACCGGCGCGCACGCCTGCAGGCGTTTCGATGCGGGCCAGATACCAGTGCCCCGGGGCTTCCAGGCCCAGGTGCGGGTCGTTCGCCAGCAAGGGTTTGCCACTGCTGCTGTGGCGACCATCCACCACAAAAATGTTGCTGGCTCCACGGGAGCGCAGAAAGGGGGGCAGGGCGGCCAGCAGTGTGTCCTGTCGGTCGTTCCAGGCTGTCTCGCGCGGCTGAGTGACCGGGCTGTCCGGTGGCAGGTCCGGATAGAGCAGCTTCAGTTCTGCGGCACTGAGAACCTCTTTCAGGGCAGCGTTGCGTTTTTCCTGCCACCAGTTGCCCGACAGGGTCAGGGCCATCAGCTTGCCCCACAGAATGGAATGAGACGGGCGCCAGGGACTGCTGTCCAGGTTGGTCAGGCTGACCAGAGGGCCAAACACCGCTTCCGGTGAATCTAGGTAGCTGTTGATGCCAGCGGCATAGGCTTCCAGGATCTGTCGGTTCTGGTCTGTCAGGCTGGAGACTGCTGCTTCTGATAAGGCAGCCAGATTGAGGGTGCGCATCAGCTGGTCGATCTTGAGAACCGATCCCCCCAGCGCCTCCGAGAGGCGACCCTGACCGATCTGGCGGGTCAGCAGCAGCTGCTCCAGTCGGTCCTGAGCATGGGCAAAGCCCAGTGCAAAGGCGGCGTCTTCTTCATTATTTGCCCGGATGGTGACCAGACCATCGCTGTCGCGCAGGATTTCAGCAGGCTGGTTCAATCCCTGGGAGACCAGAAAGTCCCCTTCTGTTGTCGGCTCTGCGCTATAGAGCCAGACAAAAAGCCAGACAATGGCGGACAGCGGTAGGCCGAGGATGACCACCAGTCCCCAGCCCAATCTGCGAAACCACTTTGCCATGAAACGCCAGCTCCCCTTCCAGCCGAGACACCCCTTGCAGTCTGTCGCAAGGCCGGAAAGGGAACCAGTTAAATGTTAAGGTCAAAAAGAGAAAAGGGGCGAGGAAGCTGTGGGCTTGTTACAAGGCCCGATACCAGGTGTCAGACAGGGTGTAACCGGTGGGGAAGGGGTCTTCCGGATCCAGATGATACTGGGTTGTCCCGGTCAGCCAGGCGCGGCCTGAAATGGAGGGGGAAATGGCCGGGACGCCAGCCACATCAAACTCATCTTCGATGCGGCAGAGGAATTCCGTATCCAGGATCGACTTGCTGAGGAAGTTCTCTCCCTTACCGATCTTGCCCTGAGCGCGCAGCACCGCCAGCCGGGCCGAAGTGCCGGTGCCACAGGGACTGCGGTCAATTTTGCCCGGGGAGATGATCACGGCATTGCGGCCGATCTTTCCACCGTCCGGATTGTCTTCCATGGGGCAGGCATACTGAGTGAAGGTGACGTCTTTGATGCCGGGGTTTTCCGGGTGGACCACCGGATGCTGGGCGACCACGGCTGCTTTGATTTTTTCCCCCTGTTCCACCAGATCCCTGGCTTCATCAGGAGAGACGGAAAAGCCGAGAGCCTGGGCGTCAACGATGGCAAAGAAAGCCCCGCCGTAGGAGATATCAACCGGGATTGTGCCCAGTCCCTCCACTTCCGTCATGGCGGTCATCTTCGCCACAAAGGAGGGCACGTTTGTAACGGTGATGCGCTTGACCCTGCCATTTTCGCAGTGGGCCACCACCTCGACCAAACCGCCGGGTGTGTCCAGTTTCAATCGTGTGATGGGTTCCTGCATGGGCACCATGCCGGTTTCCAGCAGCACCGTGGAAACACAGATGGAGTTGGAGCCGGACATGGGGGGATAGTCCGTCGGCTCCATGATGATAAACCCGGCCTGGGCGCCCGGTGTGACCGGTGGCACCACCAGGTTGGTGTGGACGAAAGCCCCGCCGCGCGGTTCGTAAATCAGAAACTTGCGCAGATCATCCCCTTGCTCTTCCAGATAGGTTTTCTGCTCAAACAGCGTTTTGCCTGGTGGCGGCAAGACACCCCCTGTGATCACCCGGCCCACTTCCCCTTCCGCGTGGCATCCGACCACCGTGATGTTCTTGCTAGACTGCATGGCTGATTCCGCTCGTTTCATATGATTGGATAAAGTATGCAAGTTGTAACTTCGTTCGCTGCCGCTGCATAGAAAAAATGGGCCATAAAAAGAAAAAAGGCAGCGCCCGAAGACCCTGCCTTTTCCTCAATGCACGTGTTCAGTCGTCCACATGCTCATCTTTCCACATGGGGACGACGCAGTCCCTGCTGGAGGTAGTCCGTTGCAGGTGGAGAGCGTTGTGCTGCCCCTAAGTCTTGGCCCCGTAGTCCAGACACAAGCCCTGACCCCGAAGAGCCGGGCAAATGCCCCGCATCAGGTCATGTTGATGATGATGGTTTTCTTGTGGGTGTAATGGTTCAGCATGGCTTCCAGCGAGGCTTCTTTGCCCATGCCAGACTGCTTGATGCCGCCGTAGGACAGGTTGGGCAGCACCACCAGGTTCTGGTTGACCTGCACGAAACCGGCTTCCAGACGCTGGGTGGCGTCCATGGCGGTTTTGAGGTCTGTGGTCCAGATGGTGGCAGCCAGGCCGTAAACGGAATCATTGGCCGCCTCGATCACAGCGTCGTAGTCGCTGAATTTCTGCACCACCGTAACCGGACCGAAGATCTCTTCAGTGATCAGTCGGCTGTCTTCGGGCAGGCCGGTAAAGATCACCGGGCGCACGTAGAAGCCGTCTTTCAGGTTGGCGTCTGTCGGCAGCTGAGAGCATTCAATGGCTGTGCCGCCCTCTGATTTGCCGATTTCGATGTAGGACTGCACCCGGTCAAACTGGTCCTGGCTGACGATGGTGCCGATGTCGGTGGCTTCGTCGAGCGGATCACCCATGACCATCTGATCCACGGCGTCTTTCACCTTGGCGATGAACGCGTCGTAGAGATCTTCCTGTACGTAGATGCGGCTGGCGGCGGTGCAGGACTGGCCCTGGCGGGTGAAACGCACACCGGACACGGCCCCGGCCACTGCCCGGTCCAGATCCGCATCGTTCATGACGATCATGGGGGACTTGCCGCCCAGCTCCAGTGTCACCGGGATCAGACGATCAGCGGCGGTCTTGTAGATGATCTTGCCGGTGTCGACAGAGCCGGTGAAGGTGATTTTCCCGACATCTTCGTGGGCCACCAGGGGCGCGCCGCATTCAGGACCATAGCCGGAGAGCATGTTGAACAGGCCGTGGGGAAGCACCTGATTCATGATCTGGCAGACGCGCAGCACGGCAAAGGGAGCTTCTTCGGCTGATTTCACCACCACCGCATTACCAGCCACCAGAGCCGGGGCGATTTTGTAGGCCATCAGCATCATGGGCACGTTCCAGGGAATGATCGCCCCGATCACACCAATGGGCGTGGGCTGGGTGATGGTCATCATTTCCGGATTGAAGGGCACGGAATCACCCTTCAGTTCACTGCCCAGACCCCCGTAGTAGGTGAAGGCGTCGGCCAGAACACCGGCTTCCACCCGGCTTTCCGTGCGGATGGCTTTGCCCGTTTCCAGGGCCACCAGCTGTGCCAGCTCTTCCTTGTGTTCGTTGAGCAGCCGGCCGCATTCCTGGATCAGCTTGCCGCGATCCCGGGCCGGCATCCGGGACCAGGCTTTCTGCGCGGCTTTGGCGGCAGCGACCGCGTCGGCCACATCTGCTGCTTCGCCATAGGCGGCTTCAGCCACCAGTTCGCGGGTGGCGGGGCTGCGCACCTCAAAGGTCTTGCCGCTTTTGGCGGGGACCAACTGGCCGTTGATCAGGTTCATGCCCGCCAGCTCTTTGGCCAGCGCGCGCGGATCACAGTTGGGGGTCATGAGGTCGGTCATGTAACGATACCTTTGTCGTCTGGATAGCTTGAAAGGCGACCTGCGCAGAGCAGAGGCCGCTTCTAAAAAGAGGTCGGTTGCTGTTGGAGCCGCCGAAGATCAGTTGCTGAAGGTGCCCTTGAACTGGTCGCGCAACTGGTTCTTCTGCACTTTGCCCATGGTGTTTCGGGGCAGTTCGTCGATGAAGTAGACTTTCTTGGGCGCCTTGAAGGCAGCCAGCTGTTCGCGGGCCCGGCTGATGATGGTGTCTTCGCTGACGTCTCCGGTTCGGGTTGCCACAGCGACCACGCCTTCGCCGAAATCTGGGTGAGGGACGCCGATCACCGCGCTTTCCCCAACACCATCTGTTTCGTCGATGACCAGCTCAACTTCCTTGGGATAGACGTTGAACCCACCGGAGATGATCAGATCCTTGGAGCGGCCGACAATGTGGATGTACCCATCGTCATCAACCTTTGCCATGTCGCCGGTGATGAAGAAGCCGTCATTGCGGAACTCAGCCGCGGTCTTTTCCGGCATCTGCCAGTAGCCTTTGAAGATGTTGGGGCCTTTGGCTTCCAGAATGCCCACTTCGTTAACCGGCAGGGCCTGGCCGTTGTTGTCGGCAATGCGCACTTCTACATCCGGCAGGGCAAAACCAACGGTACCGGCACAGCGGGTGCCAACGTAGGGGTTGGAGGTGATCATGCCAGCCTCTGACATGCCATAGCGTTCCAGAATGCGCTGTCCGGTGACCTCTTCGAACTGCTCGAAAGTCTCCGCCAACAAGGGTGCGGATCCCGAGATGAAGAGCCGCATATGGGCCGTCAGCTCTTTGTTGAAGTCCGAATGGGCCAGCAGGCGGGTGTAGAAGGTGGGAACCCCCATCATTACCGTGGCCTTGGGCAGCAGGGATACCACCTGATCGGCATCAAACTTGGGCAGGAAGATCATCTTCGAGCCATTGGCCAGGGTGGTGTTGATAGCCACAAACAGCCCGTGCACATGGAAGATAGGCAGGGCGTGCAGCAGCACGTCGCCTTCCTTAAAGCCCCAGAGTTTGTGCAGGGTAAAGGCGTTGGAAGCCAGGTTGGCGTGGGTCAGCATGGCGCCTTTGGAGCGACCGGTTGTGCCGGAGGTGTAGCAGATTGCAGCCAGATCATCGCCGCTGCGGGCTTCGATGTCCGTCAGCGGTTCTTTCGTCATGGCTTCGTCGGTGAGGGAGCCTCCGCCGTCGGCATCCATGGTGCGCACGTGAGCCACGCCGGCGGCAGCCGCCACTTCCTTGATGCTGGTTTCGCTGTCAGGACGGCAGAGCACCAGGGCAGGGGTGGCATCCCCCAGGAAGTAAGCCAGTTCCGCCTGGGTGTAGGCCGTGTTGAGCGGCAGATAAACAGCCCCGGCCTGTTCACAGCCCAGATAGAAAAACAGGGCATTGGGGGATTTGTCGGTCTGGATCGCGATGCGGTCACCGGGTTTGACGCCCAGGTCTTTCAGCAGCGCGGCGTAGCGTCCTGCCATTTCTTCCAGATGCCCATAAGAAAATTGCGTACCGTCTGCCTGTTCGATGACGGGTTGGCTGCGGTCTGCGGGGAACCGGGACTGAAGAAGGGCGTATAGGTTTTCGTTCATTGCTGTTTCCACTGGGGCATCAGGACGGCCATCGAGCTGTGATCGATGGCAAGACAAAAGGCGTGAGAGACGGGATAGGATCAGAAAGGCTGGGAGACGTTACATTGGGATGGAAACTCAGCCTTCCATCTCTAATTTAGGTCTGCTGTCGAAAAGCGGAGCGGGCTCTTTTTGCTGCAGCTCCAGCGAAGACTCCAGCAAAAGGTCGGTAAAGACATCGCTTTGCACGGAGACATGGCTGGACATCAGCGCTTCGGCCTCGTCTCCCTCACCAGCCAGGATCGCCTTTACCACCGCCGTATGTTCCTGATAGCTCTCGCCGATGCGACCGGCACGGCGCAACTGAACCCGGCGATAGGGGGAGAGGCGCTGGCGGATCTGTTTGGTTTCCAGCTCCAGAAACTCGTTGTGGCTGCCGGCGTAGATGGCTTCATGGAAGGCCATGTTGGCCGCATAGTAGGCGTCGGCAGTATTGGCTTCTGCCTTGGCGGCGCAGTCTTTGTGCAGCTCAACCAGGACGGCCTGTTCTTCCGGGGTCATGCGTCGGGCGGCCAGACGGGCACAAAGGCCTTCCAGATGGGCCATGACCTCAAACATCTCCAGCATGCGCTTGGTGCCCAGCTGGGCCACCACGGCCCCCTGGCGCGGGCGTTGTCTGACCAGGCCACTGGCGGAGAGCTGAAGCAAGGCTTCACGGATGGGGGTGCGGGAAACCTGAAACCGGTCAGCCAGGCGCGCTTCATCCAGTCGGGTTCCCGGAGGCAGAGCCGAGGTCAGAATGTCCTGTTCCAGTTCTTGTCTTACACGGTCGGCTAAACGCACCTGATCAAGTCCTTGAAATCAATGCCAAACCCTTAGGTCTGTGACGATTAAGGCAGAGCCCGTTTCCTCTGTTCCTTCCTGCCCTCGTCAGAGTCGTCAAGAAAAGAGGCGGTTCTGATAGCGCAAAGGCGTATGGGAGCCAAACAACGTTGTTTGAGCCTCCTGGCTCACCGTTGAGCCCCTCAACTCGCTGTCTGTTTCCGCAGAAATCTGCGCTTTTCAGCCCTGTACAGGCAAGGCTCGACAATTGTTTCTCTCATCGCACAAAAGTTTCTTGTATGCAAGATTAGAATCTTTGCATACAATTTCTCTAATCTTCGTATGCAAGCTAAAAATCAGCTGGCCAATCGGAGATCCAAAAGAAGGGTGAAGCACGGAAAAATCGTGCGGAAATCCCTTGTTCTGATCTGTCTGGGGATCGGTCCTAATTCGGATTGAGCCTGTCATTGTTGGATGAACAGACAGTTTGAGAAGAAGGGATTGAGTCAACAAAAGGGAGGAACACTTATGCTTTCAATCAAGTCAATTCTCGCAGGGGCCGTCAGTCTGACAGCCGTTGCAGCTGTGGCCGGAACGGCTCTGGCCGCAGACATCAAACTGCGGGCGTCCCACCAATGGCCCGGCGGCAAAGGCGACCCGCGCGATGAAATGGTTCAGATCATCGCCAAGGAAATGGCCAAGGCCGACGTGGGCGTTAAAGTACGGGTTTACCCCGGTAAATCCCTTTTCAAGCCGAAACAGCAGTGGGATGCCATGGTCAAAGGCCAGCTGGACATCTCCGCTTTCCCGCTGGATTACGCCTCTGGCCGTCATCCGCAGTTCAGCGCCACTTTGATGCCGGGTCTGGTGAAAAACCACGACCATGCTCAGCGCCTCAACAAGTCCCCCTTCATGGATGACATCAAGAAGATCATCAATGACGCCGGGGTTGTTGTGCTGGCAGACGCCTGGCTTGCCGGTGGCTTTGTTGGTCGTGAGAAGTGCATTTCCAACCCCGAGGAAGCTCAGGGGCAGGTGATGCGTGCAGCAGGTCCGGCCTTCGAACAGATGCTGGCTGAATCCGGTGCTTCCATCAACGCCATGCCCAGCTCGGAAATCTACTCTGCGCTGCAGACCGGTGTTCTGGACGGGGCCAACACCAGCTCCGGTTCCTTTGTTTCCTATCGCATTTACGAGCAGGTGAAGTGCCTCACACCTCCGGGTGACTACGCCCTCTGGTTCATGTACGAGCCGCTTCTGATGTCCAAAAAATCCTGGGACAAACTGAACGGGGATCAGCAGAACGCGCTGATGGCCGCCGGTAAGAAGGCTGAAGACTACTTCATCGGTCAGGCCAAAGGTCTGGATGACAAGCTGGTCAAGGCCTACACGGACGCAGGTGTCGAAATCAAAGACATGACCGAAGCAGACTTCAACGCCTGGCTGGAAAAGGCCAAAGCCTCTTCCTACAAGATCTTCTCCGAGAAGGTTGAAGGCGGTGATGATCTGATCAAAAAAGCGCTGGCCGTCGACTAAGGTCAGTCAGCTAAAGCGGTCGCTGTCCAGCTGTGAAAAGCGAGGCAGCGACCGCTGCTTGCTGTTGAGCAAGCCAGTCGGGTGAAAAGAGCCAACAGGACCGCAACGGCAGTGCGTATCCTGCCCATCAAAATCGATCCTTCTGGTTCAATAACAGGTTTCTCTCTGGCAGCTGCCGTCTCACAAAAGGTGTGTGGCCTGCGGCTGACCAACTGGAAACAGGGTGCTATGACGTTTTTCATTTCTTCTGTGCAGTGGCTGTCCCGGCTCTTCGGGATCATTGCCGTCCTGCTGATGGTCGCAGCCGTTCTGGCCGTGTGCCATCTGGTTTTTGTCCGCTATGTGCTGGCCGAATCCGCCATCTGGCAACATGAGTTTGTTGCTTATTCGCTGATCGCCGCGACGTTCCTGGGCGCGCCTCATGTGCTGCGTATCGGGGGGCACGTAAACGTGGATCTCTTGCCACTCTATCTGGGGCACAGAGGACGGATGGTGCTGGCTGTGCTGGCCAATCTTATCGGCCTGACCTTTTGTCTCGTCCTGGCCATCTATGGCATCGAATTCTGGACAGAAGCCTATGTGGGCAACTGGACCGGCGAAACGGTCTGGGCGCCGCCACTCTGGATCCCGCGTATTGTTGTGCCCCTTGGTATGGGGCTGATGAGCCTGCAGTACATCGCCATGATTTTGTCTTTGCTGACCGGGCGCGAACAGCCCTTCGGTCTTGCCGAAGGAGATAAGCTGTGAGTGAGTTGGAAATTGGCCTGCTGGTCGCTGTTGCCACCATCGCCATCCTGATCGTCGGCGTTCCCGTCGCCTTTGCCCTGGGCATCGTTTCCATCGGGTTTCTGGTGGTTTTTGAAGGGGTCGACTCCCTGGTTCTGGTGCCCGACCACTTCTTCGGTGCGCTGGATTCTTTCGCCCTTCTGTCGATCCCCATGTTCATTCTGATGGGCGGGGCCATTGCCTCTTCGCGGGCAGGGGCGGATCTCTATGAAGCGCTTGACCGCTGGCTTTACAGAGTGCCCGGGGGACTGATGGTCTCCAACATCGGGGCCTGCGCGGTTTTTGCGGCTCTGTCCGGTTCATCCCCGGCGACCTGTGCGGCCATTGGTAAGATGGGCATCCCGGAAATGCTGAAACGGGGCTATCCGCCCTCCATCGCAACGGGCGCCATTGCCGCAGGCGGCACGCTGGGCATTCTCATTCCGCCGTCCATCACCATGATCGTCTACGGCATCGCCACGGAAACCTCCATTGGTCGCCTCTTTTTGGCCGGGCTCATTCCCGGTTTGATGCTGACGGTGCTGTTCATCTGCTGGGGTCTTTACGCCGCCAAGAAGGGTGGCATGGATCTGGCACCGGAAGGTTTGCACTACAGCTTCAAACAGAAGCTGGAAATCCTGCCCAAGGTAGGGCCTTTTCTGGCCATCATCGCCGGTATTCTCTATGTGCTTTACGGCGGCATCGCCACCCCGTCTGAAGCCGCTGGCGTTGGCGCACTGTTCTGCGTTCTGCTGGTGGTGATCATCTACAAAGTCCGCTCCGGCAAGGCCTTGTGGAACATGACCAGCGAGGCCATGAAAGAGTCGGTGATGATCCTGATGATTATCGCTGCTGCTGAGCTTTTCAGCTACATGATGTCCACGCTCTACATCACACAGACTCTGGCGGAAACCATCGCCACCCTCGACATCAATCGCTGGGCTCTGATGGGCTGCATCAACCTCTTCCTGCTGGTCGCCGGCTTCTTCCTGCCGCCGGTGGCGGTCATCCTGATGGCGGCGCCGACCCTGCTGCCGATCATCGAATCCATGGGGTTTGACGCCATCTGGTTTGCCGTGGTGCTGACCATCAACATGGAGATCGGGCTGATTACGCCGCCGGTTGGGCTCAACCTCTATGTGATCAACGGGATTGTGCCGGATGTGCGCCTGCCAACTATTTTGAAAGGGGCGCTGCCTTTCATGATGGCCATGGTACTGGGGATCATCCTGCTGTGCATCTTCCCGCAGATTGCCATGTGGCTGCCCAACACCCTGATGGGACCACAGTAATCGGGGATACAAGCCGGATTGAGGAACAGGGCTGTCAGCGAAAATCTGCGTTTTGCTGACAGCCGGTTCGCTTCTTTCTTGTGTTCTCTTAACAGAACCTGCCGTCAGCACGGTAGCATAATGTGGGTGGCACAAAGCGGGGGCCATAATGCGTGGGCCAAACAAGGGCGACGCACAACAAAGTGAGGGCTTCAGGCTCTTGGAGCCAGGTCTGAGGCACGCCAAGTAAGAAATGGGCCAGGTCAGAGACGCATAATGTCAGAGACAGGCCAAGACTGTGGCAGGCGAGGTCTGCAACAGGTCACGTGTTAAAACGGGAAGATTCATATTTTTGACAGCTTCTTGCCCGAAAATATTCTGCCAGGGTTGTTCTGCTCCCGGGAGCGATCCTGAGTTTATCCGGTCGCTCTATCGGTTGGCTGGACAGCAGGAGATCTTCGGATGAGAAGAGGAGTGGTGGTTAACATGAGCGACAGCAACGCCAGCGGATCCTTTTTTGACCGCGCCCTGGGCAACCTCAATGTGGCCTGGAAAGACATCACCACCTCTGCGGCCCGCAGTGTGGGGATGGCCTTTAAGGACCAGAAGGACATTTCTGGCGAAGCTCTGCTTGCCATGATGAAGGAGTGTCTGGAATCGCGCGGCGGCGAAACGGCTGCCCGCGCCAGAGCGGCGTCGCTGGGGCAGGTCTATCTGACTCTGGGTCATGAAGGGAAGGTCGAGTTTCTCAACCTTCTGGCGCGCGAGTTCGCCTGCGATCAGGGGCGGGTGGACGAAGCCGTCCAGGCCTTTTCCATTGCCGGAGATGATGAAGCCCGCCTGGCGGCGGAACGGGATCTGCGCCAGGCCCTGGTGCCACAGCGTCTCAAGCTGCTGACTCAGTTCAACGCCCTGCCCGAAGGGGTGAAGTTCCTGGTGGATCTGCGCTCCGACCTGTTGCCTCTGGCATCACGGGATCCTTTCTTGAAATCACTGGATCAGGATCTCTTCGACTTGCTGACCTCCTGGTTTGATACCGGGTTTCTGGATCTTCGGCAGATCACCTGGGAATCCAGTGCTGCCCTTCTGGAAAAGCTCATCGCCTATGAGGCGGTGCACGAAATCACCTCCTGGGATGACCTGCGCAACCGGCTGGACAGCGACAGGCGCTGCTATGCCCTGTTCCATCCGCGCATGCCTGACGAACCGCTGGCCTTTGTGGAAGTCGCGCTGGTCAAGGGCATTGCCAGCAATGTGCAGGTGCTGCTGGATAAGGAAGCCCCGGCCCATGACATCTCTGAGGCTGATACAGCCATCTTCTATTCCATATCCAATACACAGAAGGGATTGCGGGCCATTTCCTTCGGTGACTATCTGATCAAGATGGTGGTCAAACGCCTCAGCCAGGAACTGCCGCAGATCAAGACCTTCTCAACCCTTTCGCCGGTGCCTGGCTTCCGCATCTGGCTCGACGGATTGGCCAGTGACGCGCTGGACGACACTTTGTCTGTTGAAGAAAAGGGTGGCCTCCGTGCTTTGGGAGGAGCCGATGACACGGCAGAAGCTCTGCACAGCATCCTGAAGCGGGACGACTGGCAGCAGGACGAGGTGATCACGGAAGCTCTGAGTGGCCCTTTGATGCGGCTGGCTGCCCTCTATTTCCAGGCCCGGCGCCCCAATGGTCTGCCTTTGGATGCCGTCGCCCGTTTCCACCTGCGCAATGGCTCCCGTCTCGAGCAGATCAACTGGATGGGGGACAACTCCGCCAAGGGGCTGAGGCAGTCCGCAGGCATCATGGTCAACTATCGCTACATTCTGGCGGATATAGAAAAGAACCATGAACTCTACACCTGGAAGAAAGAGGTGGTCATGGGACCGGACGTCAAAGCCCTGTTGCGGCAGGCTGAAGGCGGCGGTCGCATCCTTTCCTTCCGACGGAAAGGCTAGAGCCAGATCGTACTAAGCGGCAGCACGCCGTGAGAGTGCTGAAAACTCAAATTCGCTTTATCAGAGGCTTAAGGGGATTGGCGTCTTTGTTTGAAGTAAAAACGCGCTTCTAACTGACCCGACCACCCTCTAATCTCCAAAAGCCGGATTGGCTCTCGTCAAACAACTGCTGCGGGATTTTTGGCTTTGTTGTAGGTTGAGCGGAGTTTGCCCTCTGTCGTCAGCCAACAGGACTTTTGTCCATGACCGCTTTTTTGCCGGATCCGCTTTTTACTGCGCGCTTTCCCTGGATCGGAGGTGACCTGCAAACGCTCTGCTGGTCGATCCGAACCTGGTTGGGGCAGGGGGTTTCCCTGTCGCGCTGGCCTGCGGAGGATCTGAGGCTGGAACTGGCAGATGGCGATGTGATGATTGGCCGCCTGCATCGTCCGCAGGCTTCAGATCAGCAGGTCGCAAGGCCTCTGGTGCTGTTGCTGCATGGCCTGACTGGCGATGAAAACAGCCCCTACATGCGTGAAACCGCAGCACATTTTCTGGAACAGGGCTGGCCGGTTCTGCGACTGAACCTGCGTGGGGCCGGTCCGAGCAAGGACCTTTGTAAAAGCCTCTATCACTCCGGACGCAGCGAAGATTTTTGTGAAGTGCTGGCTCTACTTCAGCAGAACAGGGGTGAGCTTCTTCAGGCAGGGTACTGTGCCATCGGGTACTCGCTGGGCGGGAACTTGCTGCTCAAGGCTCTGGCAGAGTCTGATTTGCCTCTTGCTCCCCTTGCTGCGGCGTCGGTCTCCGGACCGCTGGATCTAAAGAAAACGGCTCTGCGCCTGGATGTCTGGCGGAACCGGCCCTATCAGAAGAATCTGCTGAAAAACATGCGGGCCGAACTGAAAGGCAAGCTGCCGGATGATCTGGACAGGGCCGCCCGGGCTGCGAAATCCGTCTATGATCTGGATGATCGGGTGACAGCTCCCTGGCACGGCTTTCGTTCTGCCGATGACTACTATCGCAGAAGTTCTGCTGGGGCCCGTCTGAAGGAGATTAAGCACCCGACCCTTATCATCCACGCAGACGATGATCCCTGGGTGCCCGTTGCTCTTTACCGGTCATTGGAGTGGTGGCAGCCGGGCCATCCGGTCCAGCTCGTTGTGACCCGCAGTGGCGGGCATGTTGGATTCCACGCTCAGGGACATAAACGGGCCTGGTTCTGTTCGCAGATCCTGAAGTTTTTTGTGGCGCAGCTTCCGGTGTGACGATCAAGAAGTTTACCAAGACAACAAACCCCGTTGAGCTCAAGACGGGGTTTGTCGAACGCTAGAGCATGATCGGTTTAGATAGAAGCGCTTCGTGCTTGAAACTAAACCGTGAATCATCCTCTAAAACATTGAAAAGAGTTTCACGCTTCAAGTGTTATCACGTAGTGATTCCACTTAATCCGATTTGACTCTAGATGTTGATTGTCAGGTTAGTTCTGAATGCCGACGTTGGCCTGCATTTTCTGGTGACGGTGGGTCAGGGCCGCATTCATGAAGTCACGCACCTGGGGAGAGAAGGGGCGCTCCATTTCATCGGGCCAGCTTTCCATGTCGTCCGCCATGGCCTTGATGTTCAAGATCAACTCCATATCTCCGCCGGTCTTTTTGAGCAGAACAGCCCACCAGCGTTCCGCCAGGTCCTGGGCGGCCGGTCCTGTCGGGTCACTGCCCAGAAGCTTCGTGGCTTCCTCAATCAGGTCCTTCCAGGCCTGGGCCAGGTCGCGCGCCTGATCACTGTCCAGGCCGCTTGTGGCCTGTTGCAGCTGTTTGATCTGCTCGTCAGAAAGGTACTTCTTGTAGACTTGGTCCTGGGTTTGCAGGGACATGTTGGTCCTCCTTATCAAGTGGCACAGCTCGGCAAGACTCAGGCTCTCACCTTGTCCGACCTTTACTGCTGCCTGGGTGATGGAGCGGATGGTTGCGTCCAGTTCCCGCTTCTGCTCCTGGAGCAGCTGCAGTTGAAGAGAGAGCAAACCTTCCACATCAGGCGTTCTGCTGGAGGTGAGTTTCTGGATTTCCTTCAAGCTGAGGCCGATGCCTTTCAACAAGGTGATGTTCTGAACGGCAATGAGGTCCTCTTTGCTGTACCGCCGGCGATCATTGAAGGGATCGCGCAGGGGAGACAGCAGACCCAGTTCCTCATAGAACCTCAGTGTGCGATGGGAAACTTTGCTCTGATCAGCCAGTTCCCCGATCGAAATCCAGGTTTTCATTTCCATAGCATTTCCTCCTGACAAGGACCTTCTGCCTGCTGACGTTACGTCAGCTTCAAGAGCTTTTTTCAATTTTCTGCAGGCAGGAAGATCATTGAACGGTCAGACGAATGGTCTGAATTGCCGCAGTCCCCGATTTCACGGGGCTTTCATCTTGCGTCCTGCAAACGAATCGCAGACTGTTCGCGCTGTACGGGTTCCATTCAGGCCAAGCCTGTCGGAGTAAAAGGGAACACGGGAAGGGACGACCCAAAAGGGGCCCAAGCCGTGACTGCCCCCGCAACTGTGAGCACCAGTTCTGCCCCATAAAGCCACTGGACCTTGGTCTGGGAAGGCGGGGAAAGAGCGAGAAAGTGCGAGTCAGGAAACCTGCCTGTGCAATTTCACCAACCTTTCGTCACAGCTTGTGACGGACAACTCGCACGGTGGGTGCGACAGGAGTAACTCTTATGCATATTGAACCGGGTATCGTTAACAGCGCCAAACTGGGGCTGAGCTATGCAACGGCTGCGGCTGCCATTGCCCTGGGGGCAAAGTTTGTGGCCGATACCATCAAGGAAGTGGGGTTTATCCCGCTGGTGGTCCGCAGCATTATCACCACTGTTTTGGTCTTCTGCTTTTTCCAGGTTCTGCCCCACCATCCCGTGGGCATCTCCGAGGTGCATTTCATCCTCGGCTCTACCCTGTTCCTGATTTTTGGCGCGGGACCTGCCGCTATTGGGCTGGCACTGGGTCTGCTCAGCCAAGGGCTCTTTTTCGCACCGGCTGATCTGCCACAATACGGAATGAACGTCACCACGCTGCTGGTGCCGCTCTATGCCGTGAGCCTGCTGGCCCGCCGGATCATCCCGGCGAAAACCGCCTACAAGGACCTGAAGTACTCGCAGGCCCTGGCGCTCTCGACCGCTTACCAGGGCGGCGTGGTCGCCTGGGTGGCGTTCTGGGCCGTCTATGGTGGTGGTTTCGGGGCAGAGAACCTGGCACAGGTCACGTCCTTTGGTGCGGCCTATATGACGGTGGTTCTGGTGGAACCCATTCTGGATCTGGCTGTGCTGGCCGCGGCGAAAAACCTGCATCAGCTAAAGGACAGCAAAATCCTTAACGGCCGTCTTTACAGGGCTGCCGCCTGATCATCTGATCCAACGAAAAGAAGGCTCCCAACTGAAGTCGGGAGCCTTCTTTTGCGACTGCTTGAGTTTAGATCCCTGGAACAGGCTTCCGGGATACCGAAGACCGAACAGACGGATTTTCCGGCAGTTACGGGCGCACAGGTGCTAAATGCGGAACTGGGAAATCTGGATCTCTTCCCCGACATCGGCGTAGTCACCGTCAGTGCGGGCACCGCGGTAGTGGGCCCAGTTGATGGTCTTGTATCGGCGGGGGCGGTCTTTACTGACCGTGGTTGGTAAGGGCGACACGTTGCTGTCAGCCGATGGGTTGAAGAAGAAGGGCAGGCTGTAGCGGTCCCTGTTTTCCATGGCCAGCACGCGGTGAATGGCCGCCTGATACAGATCGTTGGACCAGACCTGCATCATGTCGCCTGTGTTGATCACCAGTGCACCTGGAACCGGGGGCACATCGTGCCAGTAGCCGTCTTTGTAGACCTGTAACCCCCCGACTGAATCCTGCAGTAACACCGTCAGTGCACCGGCATCGCTGTGGTGATGCACGCCTTTGTCCGCAACTGGCTGGTGAGCCACATCAGAACCGGCCAGCGGGTCCTTTACGGGGTAGTAGTTGAGCCGGATGAAACCGGTGTGATTGCTGGCGAAATCGTCACGCATATGCTGGGCGGGCAGGTCAAGGCCCAGGCAGAAAGCCTCAAGCAGCAGGAGGGAGAGGTCGGTGCAGGCTGCCAGATACTCCTGCAGTGTGCTTTTGAAACCTTGCTGTCCGCTCGGCCAGCGGTTTTGATGTCCATAGATGGGATCAATGCCGTCGCGGGTGTAGTCAAACACCTCTTTTTTGTCCCGCTGGTTCTTTGTCAGTTCATTGTTGTAGTACCCCCAGGGGTTCTCCTGGCTGCGTTCAATGGCCAGTTTCTCGGCCATAGGTAAAGCAAAGAAGGCACGGGTTTCCCGCCACACTTCCTCGAAGAGGTCATCTGGAATGCCGTGGTTGACGACCTGAAAAAAGCCCCAGGTTCTGCAGGCCTCTGCAATCTGGTCGATGGCTGTCTGGGCGCCCGGGCCGCCGGAATCCTTCACCAGTTCTCTGAGATCAATGATCGGGACCTGATTGCTGATGGACTGGTCTTTGGCAATAGGGTGCTTGTCCAGATCTGGATCGGTGAAGGGTCTGTTCACGCCTCATTCCTTTCAGGATAAAAACGGCCACTGGGCTATACAGTCGTTCTGTTTGTCAGCAGATATCTGCCTGTCTTCTTCTATTTGGCACCGATCTGGTGAAAGGCCTCAAACACCGTGGCCTCCTGCGGTGCACCGTCGTTCGTCGTGGCATGCTCGCTGAAGGTGGGAAGTCCTGAAGGGACGATCGTATCCGGCCGGGCGGCTTCCAGGAAAATGTGTTTCGAGTTTGCTGACTCTATAGGAAACCAGCAGGGATCATCAAAGGTGCCGGCATAGATCCCAATGGCATCGGGAAATCGCTCGAAGCTCAGCCAGAGTTTGGTCCCGCAATCCGGACAGAAGTTTACGTGGACCGTTTTCCCGGACCCAACAGACTGCTGATCAAAGACCTTGGGAGCCCCTGACAGTATCGAAAAACTGGCGGCGTCGAAGATTGGCTCGACCATGTAGGCAGATCCAGTGGCCTTCTGGCAAAACCGGCAATGGCAAACTGTAACCCGGCTGGGCTGCCCCAGAGTTGCGTAGCGGATGCGGCCACATAGACATCCTCCCTCGTGCTTTTCCATGTGCTCCCTTTCAGTCATCTCCTTCACAACAGTCGCGCGGCTAGTGTTGCACAGGTCAGGATCAATCAAAAGGCGAAGGGGCAGGGGCAAACCCTGTCCGGTAGCGCAGGGACAGGGGGGCTTGCAGCACCCTGCATCCCGTTGCTGAATTCGTTGGACTGATTGCGCATCGGGCATCAGGCAAAAGCGAGGATGAAAGAAAGAAAAAGCGCGGTGGTCGAGAGCATGATCGCATTAGTCAGACGCGCTGTGCGCCTTGAACTAAATCGTGAGCTATCCTCTAACGAATTGGAAAGAGGATGTTTCACGCTTCAAGTGAGATCTCGAAATGAGTCCACTTAAACCGATCTGGCTCTGAAGAACCACCGCGCCTTTGTGAGACCAGCGCCGTTGGAGAGCGTTTAGCTCTTTGGGGCTTATTCAGCCGCCAAAGCCGGGGAGCTTTGTTGGAGCTGGTCTTCAAGATACTCGGCCAGGCGTTCCATTCCGCCCTGCCGGATCAGGCCCTGATCTTTCGCGCGGTTTTCTGCCTCACCGTTGTAGTTGGTGTTGGTGTTGATGTCGTAGACGAAGGCATTGCCCATGGCATCGACAATGAACTCAATGCCTGCCACCTCGATCCCGTTGGCAGCCAGAAACGCTTCCAGAGGAGCGACCAGCGGGCTTTCAAAGTTCTCGACAATTTCAAACTTGTGGCGCTTGGGAGCCGGGGATGTTTCCTGAGATGTGTCTTTCAGGTTGCTGTCGGCCAGGCAAAAAGCGTCTTTGGGGATTTCACAAACATCTGCCGGGCACAGCAAGAAGCCTTCACTGGTATCGACACGCACCGCGTAGTGCAGTTTGCCGCCGATAAATTCCATGCGGGTGATGAAGGGTTCCGGTGCCTGGACATAACTCTGCAGCAGCCAGATGCCGTCAATCGGGGCGGCATCGCCTGGCGTGTCAAGAAACGCGTCCAGTGAGTCCAGATTCTGGAATAGTTGAACCCCCAGTCCTTTGCCGCCGCGATTGGGCTTCAGGATCAGCGGCCACTGGCCAAATTCCCGGGCAGCCTGCAGGACCTGCTCTTTTCCCGTTGCCGCAACGGTTTTGGGGGTGGGGATGCCTGCCGCTGTCAGGGCTGCATACTGTCCCAGTTTGTCTACTTCCAGAGCCAGAGCCGATGTACCGTTGATCACACGGCGGCCTTGCAGTTCCAGCCATTGCAGAACCGCGCGGGTGATTTCCGGCGCATAGCGATGGCCCCGGGTATGGGAAGAGGCGCTCATGCGGTTGTAGAAAACCCCTTTGGGCGGCACCCGCCCGAGGTCTGCCTGGCCTTTGTCCAGATGCCACTCTTCATGGGTCTGTCCGCGCGCTTCCAAAGCAGAGCGCAGCGGGGGAAGCCATTCGGCGTTTTCGTGCAACACATGGATCTTGGACATAAAACACACTTTCTTGTGTTAAATAAATTTCATCATCGAATATGAATGTAATACTGACTTTGTGTGAATTCCATATCCGCTGTGGAATAAGAGACACGCAGTTTTGTCATAGTGTGTGTTCTTTAATTGAATAATAGCTGATAATTTGTGTTAAATAAATATGTGCAAAAACTGATCCTCACCAAGATTGATATGCGGGCTTAAGAATTTGAATTTACTAAGAATTTGCTGCTTTTAAAGCGTCGGGAGTATCGATGTCCTGCAAAACGCCATCGTCTTGCTGTGGCACTTCGGCCAGAACTTCCGGATAACTGGCCAGGAGTGCTTTTGCTCCGACATCACCGTTAATTTCCTGAACTTCACTGTAAAACTGCCGAGCAAAGAGCAGGGGATTTCCTCTTTTCCCCTTCCAGGTGGGCAGACAAAGGCTGCGGCCTTCCACCGGGTTGAAGGCGGCGATGATGCTGTCCAGAACGCGGGGGGATACCCAGGGCATGTCTCCCAGCATCACCAGACAGCCTTCACTTTCCTGGGACAGGGCAGCCACGCCACGGTGCAACGAGGTGCTGAGCCCGGCTTCGTAATCGGGATTGTGTGTAAAGCGGATCTTACCGGCAAAGGGAGCCAGAAGACGTTCAATGTCTTTATGGGCGTGGCCCGTGACCACAACCACTTCCTGGACCTGGGAGGCCAGGGCCGTCTCCACGGCTTGCTGTACCATGGCTTTGCCGCCAACTTCCTGCAGCAGCTTGTTGGCGGAGCCCATGCGGCGGCTCATCCCGGCGGCCAGCACGATGGCCGATACGGTCGGGGCGCGGGGGCCGCCATCCTGCCGTTCCACGGCTGCCGAACGGGGCAGGGGACGTTGGCTGGTTTCTTTCAGCAGTCCACCGTGGCCCATGGCCATGATGTCTTTGGGTGTCACAGGCAGACCTGCCACCAGCCGCTGCAGCACCCAGTCCAGGCCATTGAGTTTGGGAGAACGGGCGCAGCCAGGCAGGCCCAGAACCGGCAGGTCGTCCATCTGGGCCAGCAGCAACAGATTGCCGGGATCCACGGGCATGCCAAAGTGGATGAGATGACCCCCGGCTTCCACGATTCCAGCGGGAACAATGTCCCGCCTGTCGACGATGGCAGATGCGCCGGAAACCATCAGCAGGTCACAGCCTTCTGCCTTTAGCTCATGCAGGGCCTGGGCCACGGCCTGGCTGTTGTGGGCGCAGCGCCTTTCCTGAACAGGTGGGCAATCCAGCGCGGACAGGCGGCCATTGAGGGCTGCCGTCGTCTTGTCCAGCAGGCTTTCTTTCATGGCGGGCAGGCGGGTCTGAACCAGACCGGCCTTTCGGGTCTGAAACGGCACCACGCGGATCAGGGGATCAGTCGCCATATTGGCGATGTCCACACAGGCTTGTACCACAGTCCTGGGGGCGGCAAAGGGGATGACTTTAACGGTCGCCAGCATCTGTCGGGCTTCAACTGGCTGGTAGCTCTGCAAGGTGGCCAGGGTCAGGCTTTCATCTACCTGATTGATTTCCTGCAGGCGCGCTTCATCGACCAGCACAAGGCCGCGTGTTTCCGCGATCAGATTGCAGCGACCGGTAAAGGCAGCAGACAGCTGGCAGTTTGGGCCACTGACTGTCCTGGCCAGTGTTTCTGCCGCCGGATCTTCATGCAGATCGCTGTCTTCCAGACGGGCGGCGATCACCTCCTCCAAACCTGCGGCTTTCAGCGCGTCCAGGTCGTCCCGGCTCAGTTGCCGGCCCTTCTTGAAGTTGATATCAGCCACGCGCAGCGAATGGGCCAGGATGGCGCCTTCAGCCTTATCCAGAGGGGTGGGGCCAAAGATCATGCTCCCGTCTCCAGAGCTGCCGTCTCTTTGATCAGACGCGGGGCACCGCGCAGAGAGCCGGTCATTTCCGCCATGACAGACAAAGCGATTTCCGCCGGTGACAGGGCACCGATGGCCAGACCAGCCGGGCCATGGATACGAGCCAGCGTGTCCGGGCCAAAACCTTCTTCGGACAAGCGCTCCAGGCGGCGGGCGTGGGTGCGGGTTGAACCCAGGGCGGCAATGTAAAAGGCGTCGCTCTTCAGGGCTTCGATCAGTCCAGGGTCATCAATCTTCGGATCGTGAGTCAGCGCCACCACGGCGGTACGCGCATCAGCCTTGAGATCTTCCAGGGCTTCATCCGGCCAGTCGAACCGCAAGTCGATCTCCGGAAAACGGTTTTCAGTGGCCCAGGCTTGCCGGGGGTCGATGACGGTGACCTGATAACCTGCCAGAACAGCCATGGGAGCCAAAGCCTGGGAGATATGAACGGCACCAATGATCAGGAGACGCAAGGGGGGCATGAAGACTTCAACAAAGAGGTCACTGTCTTCCAGGCGCCCGGATTTTTCTTTCCGGCGCAGCCGGGCGACGGCTTCTGCCTCCGGCTCGCTCAGGATCAGATCGCCATGGCTCTCACCTGGCTGGTCCCGGGGTTCCAGCAGAAGACACTGCTGGCCATTGCCCAGATGGGTTACCACTGTGGCCACCTCTTTGGCGGCTTTGGCGGCAAGTAACTGATCCAGGAGCTGTCGTTTCATGGCAACTGTCGTCTCTGATGAATTCTGGAACGGGAGAAAAGAGGAGGGGGCTGCTAGTTTATGGCTTCGACAAAGACCTGTACTTTGCCGCCACAGGCTAGGCCGACTTCCCAGGCCTGTTCATCGGCGACGCCGAATTCCAGCAGTTTGGGCGGGGCCCCTTCCATGATGACCAGGGCTTCATGAACCACCGCCCCTTCAATGCAGCCTCCGGAAACAGATCCCAGCATCTGGCCGCTGTCGTCGACCACCAGATGGCTGCCGACCGGGCGGGGGGAGGAGCCCCAGGTGGCGACCACTGTCGCCAGAGCCACTTTCTGCCCCTGATCGCGCCATTTGGCGGCCTGGGTCAGCACATCTTCGTTGCTGGCGAAGGTTGCGGTGCTGTCTGTTTGCCCTGTCATGGCAAGTATCTCCCTCTTTAAGCAGCGACCCGAGGTTCTTGCTGGTTCAGGCCTGTGCTTGCTGCTGCGTCTGCCATTCGCTCACACCTTCCTGCCGCCGCCCCGGCTCACGGCCCAGTACCGTTGCCAGATCGCTCAGGGAGGCCAGATTGTGGATGGAGCGGAAGTCGTCAACATGGGGCATGATGGCCTTGGCCCCCATGGATTTGGGTTCATACCCGGAAAAGCGCAAGAGCGGGTTCAGCCAGATAAGTCGGCGACAGGATTTGTGCAGCCGTTCCATTTCTTCGTTGACCCCATCTGCGCCCTCTCGATCCAGACCATCTGTGATCAGCAAAACCACAGCGCCCTGGCCCAGAACCCGGCGAGACCAGGTCTTGTTGAATTCCTGCAGGCTGGCGCCAATGCGCGTGCCACCTGACCAATCCGTCACCAGCAGCCCGGTTTTTTCCAGGGCAATGTCCACGTCTTTCTGCCGTAAGTGCCGCGTGACATTGGTCAGACGGGTGCCGAACACAAAGGAATGCACCCGGTCCCGGTCGTTGGTGACGGCGTGCATGAAATGCAAAAACAGGCGGGCATAGCGGCTCATGGAGCCGGAAATGTCGCAGAGAATGACCAGAGGCGGGTGACGCTCTTTTCGTTCTTTCCACCGCAGGGGAATCACATCCCCACCGCTGCGCAGGCCCGCTCGCAAGGTGGCCCGCAGGTCCACTTTGGGGGGGCGGCGGCTGGCGGTGAAGCGACGGGTCGGCACCTGCATGATGGGCAGGCGCAGGGTCCGGATGATCTCCTTGGCGCGGGTCACTTCTTCAGCAGACATCTTTTCGAAATCCTGCTGATTGAACTGCTCCTTTTCAGAAAAGGTCATGACGGCATCAATTTCGACCTTTTCTTCTTCCCCGCCTTCGCCGTGGCCGCTGTCGCCATCCTTGGGGCCCCCCAGGGCGTCGGACACGCGCCGATTCAGTTCCCGACCTTTGGGGGTCTGGCCACTGTCATCCACAAAAGAAGGCAGAAACATGCCGCGCAAGCGATCCAGGAACTTGGGGTTGCGCCAGAAGACGTGGAAGGCCTGATCAAACAGCTCCCGCTGGTCCTGCCGGGTGACAAAAACCGAATGCAGCGCCCAGTAGAAATCGTCCCGGCGTTCCAGGCCCAGGCTTTCTACAGCTTCCAGAGCCCGCAAGGTGGTGCCGGGACCGACCGGCAGGCCAGCAGCCCGCAAGGTGCGGGCGAAATGCAGGATGTTTTCCCCCAGACGACCAGCAGCGGGATTGTCCCTGATTTCATTGATCAGGGTTTCCTGGTGCAGCTGCCGGGCAGCTTCGGCGAGGGGATCGTGTTGCTGGCTCACGATGGGGGCTTTCCTGGTTCCTGGAAGGTCGCGGGCGTCAGAACCCTACAAAGAGACGGATCACAAAGCCGGTTGAGCGGCAGCGTCCTGTTTTACTTCTTTCAGCAACCGGGCCGCTTCACTGCCTTCGATCTTGGCGATGTCATCCTGGTACTTCAGCAGCACGCCCAGGGTGTCATCGATGATTTCAGGATCCAGCGAGACCTTGTTCAGCTGGGTCAGGGCATCGGCCCAATCAAGCGTTTCGGCAATGCCCGGCAGTTTGAAGAGATCCAGGTCCCGCAGCTTCTGGATAAAGGCAACAATCTCCCGGCTCAGTGCTTCGGGGGATTGCGGGGCTTTGACCTTCAGAATCTCCAGTTCCCGCTGGGCAGTGGGGTAGCCGACCCAGTGATAGAGACAGCGCCGTTTCAGCGCGTCATGGATTTCCCGGGTGCGGTTGGAGGTGATGATGACAATCGGCGGCTCGGGCGCCTTGATCGTGCCCAGTTCGGGAATGGTCAGCTGAAAATCGGACAGGACTTCCAGCAAAAAGGCTTCAAAAGGTTCGTCCGTGCGGTCCAGTTCATCAATCAGCAGAACCGGCGCGCCTTTTCCCGGCAGAGGTTCGAGAGCCTGCAGCAAGGGGCGTTTGATCAGGAAATCTTCAGAGAAGATCTCACCGCTGAGTTTTGAGCGGTCTTTGTCTCCGGCGACCTCTGCCAGGCGGATTTCAACCATCTGCCGGGGATAGTTCCATTCATAAACGGCAGAAGAAACATCCAGACCTTCATAGCATTGCAGGCGGATAAGATCGCGGTCCAGCGTGTCGGCCAGAACCTTGGCTATCTCGGTTTTGCCTGTTCCGGCTTCGCCTTCCAGAAACAGAGGACGGCCCAGTTTGAGTGCCAGGTGCAGCACTGTGGCCAGGGAGCGATCCCCGATATAGTTGCCGCCTTCCAGCAGGCTGAGCGTGTCGTCAACGGAGTTGGGAAGAGACAGAGGCGCGGTTTCAGCAGAAGGGGACAAACTCACGATCAGGATTCCTCGAAGAAGACAGAAGAATGGAAGGGCTCAAAAGAGGTACCACAGGCCAGTCACCAGGGGCCAGTTTTGGGGCCTTCCCAGCTCTTTTGCCAGCAAGACACAAGGGCAGCAAACCAGCAAGAGGACATAAGGTCCTGCGGCAAGGTAAGGAAATCGCCTGTGGGATCAGCCAAGCGAGGGGCAGAGGTGCCCCAAACTCAGATGGTGGCCTCAGGAACAGCATGCCACCTTGAAAAGAAAAAGGGCCCAGACCAATGGCCGGGGCCCTCCTTTCAGGCGTAACCAGAGAGAGTCTTCTCTGGCTTAAAGCGCGTTCACGGCCCGTTTGGCCATGACCGAGATCAGGTGGGCCCGGTAGGCCGCTGATGCATGGATATCCGAGTTGAGGTTATCCGCAGAAACCGCAATGCCAGACAGGGCCGAGGCAGACAGATTGCCAGCCAGGGCGCTTTCCATGTCAGATACCCGGAAGGCACTGGGGCCCGCACCGGTTACCGCCACGCGGGTGCCAGCTGGCCCCTGGGCCACGAAGACCCCGACAATGGCGTAACGGGACGCCGGGTTGGGAAACTTCACGTAGGCTGCTTTGTCTGCCAGCGGGAAGGAGATGGAGAGAATCATCTCGTCTTCTTCCAGCGCTGTTTCAAACAGATCGACAAAGAAGTCGTCCGCGGCAATTTCCCGTTTGCTGGTTTTGATCGTGGCGCCCAGTCCCAGGACTGCAGACGGGTAGTCCGCGGCCGGGTCTGCGTTGGCCACAGATCCCCCGATGGTGCCGCGATGGCGTACCTGAGGATCCCCGATCCCGCCGGCCAAAGCTGCCAAAGCGGGCAGTTTGGCCTGGACCGTGGCGTTGGAGGCCACGTCGGCATGGGTCGTCATGGCGCCGATGACCAGGTGGTCGCCGCCGTCGGTCACACCCGACAGACCAGAGACCCCAGCCAGATCCACCACGTCACTGGGCGCTGCCAAACGCTGTTTCATGGTCGGCAGCAAGGTCATGCCACCAGCCAGGAATTTGCCTTCGTCAGCGGAAGAGACGGCTGAAACAGCGTCATCTGCCGAGGAAGGGCGATGGTAATTGAAGTTGTACATGATGCCTTTCCTCCTTATTCAGCCGCCATGCGGCCGCTGTTGACGGCTGCCCAGACCTTTTCAGGGGTCGCAGGCATGTCAATTTCTTTACCAAGGGCGTCGGTGATGGCGTTCATCAGAGCCGCCGGAGCCGCAATGGCACCTGCTTCCCCACAGCCTTTGACCCCCAGCGGATTGTGGGTACAGGCTGTTTCCGTGGTATCGACCCGGTAGGTGGGCAGATCATCGGCACGGGGCATGCAGTAGTCCATGAAGGACCCGGTTACCAGCTGGCCGGAGTCTGGATCATAGACCGTGTTTTCCAGCAGCGCCTGACCGATGCCCTGGGCCACACCGCCATGAACCTGGCCTTCGACGATCATGGGATTGACCACCTTGCCGAAGTCGTCCACGGCCACCCAGTCGACGATCTTCGTAACACCGGTTTCTGGGTCGATTTCGACCTCGGCGATGTGAACACCCGCCGGATAGGTGAAGTTGCCCGGGTCGTAGAAGGCTGTTTCATCCAGACCGGGTTCTTCGCCTTCGGGATAGTTGTGCGGCACATAGGCAGTGAAGGCGACAGCGGCAATGTTGGTTGCCTTGTCGGTTCCGGCCACCTTGAAGTCACCGTTTTCGAACTCAATGTCGTCAACGGAAGCTTCCATCAGGTGAGCGGCAATGCGCTTGCCCTTTTCAACGATCTTGTCGCAGGCCTTGACGATGGCCGAGCCACCTACAGGCAGGGAGCGCGAGCCGTAGGTGCCCATGCCCATGGTGATGCGGGCCGTGTCGCCATGGACCACATTCACATTGTCAAAAGGCACGCCCAGTTTATCGGCGATCAGCTGGGCAAAGGCTGTTTCGTGACCCTGGCCGTGGCTGTGGGCACCGGTGTAGACGTTGACCGTCCCGGTGGCGTCAAAGCGGACCTGTGCAGATTCCCAGAGACCCACACCGGCCCCCAGGGAGCCGACCACTGCAGAAGGTGCGATGCCGCAGGCTTCGATGTAAGCCGCCATGCCGATGCCCCGGATTTTCCCGTTGGCTTCGGACTGGGCCCGACGGGCCGCAAAGCCGGCATAGTCGATCATCTCCATGGCCGCATCGAGAGACGGCTCATAGTTGCCTGTGTCGTAGGTCAGGGCCACCGGCGTGTCGTAGGGGAACTGATCCGGCTGGATGAAGTTCCGACGCCGCAGTTCTGCCGGGTCAATGCCCAACTGTCGGGCAGCCACATCCACCACACGCTCAATGGCGTAGGTGGCTTCGGGACGACCGGCCCCGCGATAGGCATCCACCGGAGACGTCGAGGTGAAGACGGCCCGGACATTACAGTAGACCACCGGGGTGGTGTACTGACCGGCCAGCAGAGTGGCATAGAGGTAAGTGGGAACAGCCGACGCGAAGGTGGAGAGATAAGCCCCCATGTTCGCAATGGTATCGACCCGCAGCCCCAGGAACTTGCCGTCGTTGTCCAGAGCCAGTTCCACGGTGGATACGTGGTCACGGCCATGGGCGTCAGACAGGAAAGCTTCGGAGCGGTCAGCCGTCCATTTCACCGGACGTCCGTTGAGCTTTTTACTGGCCCAGGTGCAGACCGTTTCTTCTGCATAGTTGAAGATCTTGGAGCCAAAGCCGCCGCCCACATCGGGGGCCACCACACGAACTTTGTTTTCCGGCAGACCCAGCACAAAGGCACAGAGGATCAGCCGCAGCACGTGCGGGTTCTGACTGGTGGAGTAAACGGTGTATTCGCCGGTGCCGGGATCGTACTCAGCAACTGCAGCCCGGGTTTCCATCGGATTGGGCACCAGGCGGTTGTTGACCAGTTCCAGCTTGGCCACGTGGGCCGCCCCGTCAAAGACTTCGTCAACCACGGCTTTGTCGCCCAACTCCCAGTCATAGCAGAGGTTGTTGGGGGCTTCTTCGTGCAGTTGTGCACCGCTCATGGCGTCGCCGGTGACAACCACCGGGGCCAGTTCTTCATAGTCTACGGAGATCAGTTCCGCGGCGTCCTTTGCCTGCTGATAGGTGTCAGCAATGACCACGGCCACATGATCGCCCACATAGCGGACTTTGTCGCGGGCCAGGGGCCAGTGGGGCGGGGCGATATGGCCTTCGCCATTCTTGCCCACCACGTTCCAGCCGCAGATCAGCGAGCCGACGGAATCGGCCTCCATGTCCTTGCCGACAAAAACGGCATCCACACCCGGTGCCTTTTCAGCATCGGAGATGTCGATGGACAGGATTTTTGCATGAGCATGGGGAGAGCGCAGGAAGTAGGCGTGCGCCTGGCCATGCCGGTTGATATCATCGGTGTAGTTGCCTTGGCCCGTCAGAAAACGGAAATCTTCTTTACGCTCTACGCGAGCGCCAATGCCTTGTTCAGCCATGGTAGAGTCACCCCCTCATCTCCTGGGCCGCAGCCTGGATGGCTGCAACGATGTTCTGGTAACCGGTGCAGCGACAGATGTTGCCTTCCAGCCATTCCCGGATTTCCGTTTCGGACGGATCGGGGTTTTGCTTGAGCAGATCTGTGGCACTCATCACCATGCCAGGGGTGCAGAAGCCACACTGCAGGCCATGATGCTTGCGAAAAGCGGCCTGAACGGGGCTGAGTTCGTCGCCATTGGCCAGACCTTCAACGGTCGTGACCTCTGCACCTTCGGCCTGAACAGCCAGCATGGTGCAGGATTTGACAGACTTGCCGTCCACATGGACGACACAAGCACCGCACTGGCTGGTATCACAGCCCACGTGGGTGCCTGTCAGGTTGAGTGATTCGCGGATGTATTGGACAAGAAGAGTTCGAGATTCGACCTCTTTGGACACGGATTTCCCGTTCACCGTCATGGATACGGCGACCATGTGTTCCCTCCTACATGAAGCCGGAAAAAGCAGGTGCTTTTCCCTGTGTTTGTTTTTCTTTGGTCCTTTTTGTTGCAGACAACCGACGGTGTCTCCGTGCCGTCGGGCAGTCTTGGACCTTTGCTGTTAACCAGTGTGGGAGGCGCGTCGTTCCAGGTCAAGAAAAACAACCCCGGGACGCAATCATTGCATCACTTAAGTCTTGAGACTGAAAAGAAAAACTCTACCCCATTTGTGATAAGGCGGGGCCGCGACCAGCAGGGAAAGCAGGCAAAACAAAGGGGCTGCCAGTCTCGCTGGCAGCCCCTTGTGCTCTTAGCCGGGAAGAGAGGTTTCTCAGGAAGAATAGCCAAAGAAAATCAGCAGAATGGTCACCAGGGCAATCAGGCCGACAATCCAGGCCGCCGGAGACAGGGATTTGTTTTTCCGGCTTTCCTTGACCACGGCGGTCGCCGCCTCGGTCGCTTTGGCTTTGATGGCGTCTTCATCAGTGGCAGCTGTCTGTGCCGTGCTTTCCTCTGCTTTGCTCTCGGCAGGTTTGGCATCAGCTGCCGCATCAGCGGGGGAGCTGTCCGGCGTCTCTGCTTCTGCGGTTTTTGCCGCAGCGTTATCGGCTGCTGTGCCCGCCTGATCTTCCGCAGGTGGTGTTGTGCCCGCCTGTGCCGTTTCTGCAGCAGCGGCTTCAACCTGTGAGCTGTCCGTCTTGGGTGCCTCGGCTGCTGCACCTTCTTCCACCGGGCTTGATGAGCCGCCCAGTTGCTCTGCAAAAGCGCCAAAGAAGTCACCGGCCATCTTCTTGGCCGCAGAATCGATCAGACGTCCACCCAGCTGGGCCATCTTGCCGTTGACTTTGGCTTCAACCTCATAGCTCAGGCGGGTTGAGTTGCCTTCTTCTTCCAGCTTGACCTTGGCGCCACCAGAAGCGCCGCCTGCCGCACCTTTTCCGGATCCGCTGATGGTATAGGATTCAGGTGCGTTGATGTCTGACAGAGTGACAGAGCCGGAGAACTTCGCGCTGATCGGCCCGACCTTGGCTTTAACCTTGGCGCTGAAGGCATTGTCTTCGGTTTTTTCCAGAGATTCACAGCCTGGAATGGCGGCTTTGAGAACCTCCGGATCGTTCAGTGCCTCCCAGACTTTGTCCCGGGGGGCGTCGATCAGATATTGGCCGGTCATTTCCATAGGTGAAGCATCCCTCTTTTCTGCAGTTCAGTCTGCATTGCCAGTACGGATAGTCTGTCCGGACCGGAAACTGTTGAATTGATTTCGCAAAAAGATAGAGAGAGCGGTCAGCTGCATCAAGTCATTGGCGTGCGGACCAGCGGGCAACCTGTTCAGTTGGCTCACCGGCTGTAAAGGAAACCCAAGGCAAAGCTTGAGCCCTTGTCGCCAAACTGACGCCAGACATAACGCTGCATTTAACGCATTTGTTGGGATTAACGCTTGTCGGCCCGGAAAATCAGTTTCTCATCTTTGACGGTGATGATGCTGCCATCCTCCACCTCAAAGAAACGGTCCTGCAGCATCCTGGGGGCAGCCAGCAGCTCTTGTTCAAGTTTGGAAACTTCGCGAGCCGGAAAACCCGTCCGCGACAGCCACTGCCGGAAGGCGTGACGTTTGGGGAAGACCACGTCCCGAGTGATCGTCAACCCGGCGTCTTTGCAGGCTTCCCGCCATTCCTTTTGCGACAGCGATTTCACATGGGTGGGATCGCGCCGCTGCTCCAGCTCATGGAAGAAGCGAGCCGCCACCGGATCTTCCGGCGCCATTGAATCTTCCAGCACCAGCCGTCCGCCAACCTTCAGCACACGTTCCACCTCTGTCAGGAAAGCCGGGATGTCGCGGAAGTGATGCGGGGCGATACGACAGGTAACCAGATCGAAGCTGTCATCTCCAAAGGGCAGGGCGGCTGCATCGCCGTACTGGAAGGACAGGTTGGGAAGGTCTCTTTCCTGTGCCAGCTCTCTGGCTTTTGTCAGCATGCCGGGCGCAATATCCAGGCCAATCACCATGGCCGCGCGACTGGCCAGACGAAAGGCTGTGTGTCCCGGACCAGTGGCCACATCGAGCGCGAACTCGTAAAGGCCAGGTGAAGAAAAAGCCATCACCAGATCAAGGTCGCCATCTTTGGCATGCCCGGGACTGGTGGAATAGGCTTCCGCCAGATCAGAAAAGTGTTTTGCAGTAACGTTCGCCAGTTCTTCCATGTGTTGCAATGTAGCATACTATTTCTGCGGAAGTGTATTTAATTTTGACTTCTTCGGAATGATTTCCACCTGAACAGTTGAGAATAGAGTTTGTAACGATATGTAAAAATCAAATTTCTATTGGTACAGATGTGAAGAGGTGTCTGTATCAGGAGAAAATGGCTGGCTCATCTCCGGCCCTGGAGCTTGAGAGTGTCGCCCAGCTCAGGCCTGCAGAATAATGAGGATGGAGGCCAGAATGAGCAGAGATCCCAGGTACTCCAGTCCCGTGATCTTCTCTTTGAAGATAAAGAGAGAGGCGGCATAGGTGAAAAGCAGCTCGATCTGTCCCAGGGCGCGTACATAGGCGGCATTCTGCAGGGCGAGGGCGGTGAACCAACCGGCTGACGCCGTTACGCCGCTGAGGCCGATGGGCAGAGCCACCTTCCACTCCCGAATGACTTTCCCGAGCTCTCCCGGTTTCTTCCAGATCAGGTAAATCATCATGGCCAGGCTCTGGCCGATGATGACGCAGGTCAGTGTCAGGGCGGCGCAGACAAAGAGCGGTTCGTGCTCCAGGGACAAAGATGCGGAGCGGTAAGCCACGCCGGACACCCCGAAAAGGGCACCGGAGGCCAGGCCCATCAGGGCGGATTTGTGGGTCCAGCCGGTGAGCAAGGCCTTCAGATTGACCTGCCCTTTGCCGAAAGACAGCAGCAGGATGCCCACCAGCCCGACAAAGATGGCCAGCCAACCCAGCAAAGTCGGGGATTCAGCTAAGACAACAGCGCCGATCAGGGCCGTTTGCAGGGTCTCTGTTTTGGAGTAAGCGGTGCCGACAGCAAAATTGCGAAGACCAAACAGCGCCACCAGCAGGGCTGTGGCAAAGATCTGGGCAGAACCACCCAGCAGGACAAAGAAAGCAAACTCCCAGTTTGGGGTGGGCAGCACATAGCCGCCGATCCAGACAAGCCCGGCCAGATAGGCGATGGCAGCCGGAAAGCCAAAGCCGAAACGTGCAAAGGTGGCACCTGCCGTGGAAACCTTGTCTTTGAGGTGCTTTTGCAGCGCAGACCGAAGGTTCTGCAGGAACGCGGCGGCGATGACGATAGGGATCCAGGCTTCCATGGTCTTCGGTAATCCTCTCTCGTCTTTGTCTCTTTGGGCCTGATTGCCTTTTGGGGCCCAGGGGGGTGTTTCTCGGGTCGACGGGTCATGCTGACCCGTCAGCAGGGGCGGGCGGGTATGACCCGCAGCAAAGTTCATAACCTGCCTTGCGGCGTTTGGTTCGCAAAACAGGTTTTCAGCAGCTTCTCCTCAAAGAAGGACAACCTGCGCGAACGGTCAATCAGGGGCTGCCCGACTGACTGTCCGTAAGGAGATTTCGGCCCTTCCGGTCGGCGATCAGGCAATCTTACCGAAGACGCAGCCAATAAAACCCGCTTTTCAGGTCAAAGATCTTTACCTGCGCGGGAATGCCCGACCAGATTTCTCCAGATCCTGAAGCGTGGCAGTTGACCCTTAGGGAGTTCCCCCTGAAGCGATCACCTGGATAGCTGCCGTGAGTTCGGCTGCGGCTCTGCCGCTGCCTTTCAGGCTCCCGGCGCCAAGCTCCCCTGTTGAGCTGCCAGTGTCAGGCTGCTCGTGTCAGGTTTCCCGCGCCGTCAGCAGATCTTATAACCGTCAGGTTTGATTGCTGGTTGAATTGCAGGTCAGCGCCTGATGCCTTGAGACTGGTTTCGGCGATGGCCTGTGTTAAGTCCAGCCCTGAAAGCGCGAAGCAGTTTTTGCTGATCCTGCAGAAAAGGAAACGGATCGGCAGACCATCCACCGACCCATGTCCATTTGCCCGGAATATTCTGTTCCCGACCTGCTGAGGAACCAGTAGGTATTGGGAACGGCTCTATAAAAACCTTATACCCTTCTTGTTGCAAATGAGATTATCTGCTTAGCTATATAAGATTTTCTTATTTTGGGTATCGCCATGTCCCTGCCATCTCTTAAAGCGCTGCAGGCTTTTGAAGCCGTGGCCCGTCTGGGCTCGGTCAGCCTTGCGGCGGAGGAGCTGCATGTCACCCAGCCAGCAGTCAGCCAGCAGCTGAGGCTGCTGTCCTCTCACCTTGGCGTGACCCTGTTGCAGCGCCGGTCCGGAGGTCTGCATCTGACTGATCTGGGACAGGAGTTTGCCCGGCGCCTGTCCCCGGCTTTTTTTGAGATCAGGGCGGCAACAGAAAGCTTGCTGGAAAGGGATGTGCAGGAACGCAGCCTGACCGTTGCCATGCTGGCCACGCTGGCTGAGCGCTGGATGATCCCCCGGCTGGCCAGTTTTCAGGCTCTTCATCCGGAAATTGATGTGCGCTTGCTGGGGACGTCTTCCGAACTGGTCGCCCGTCAGAGCAGTGAGTCGGACCTGATGATCCTCACCGGAACCGGGATCTGGCCCGGTCTGAAGTCCTGGCCGCTCTTTCGAAATTGCAGCTTTCCGGTGATCAGTCCCGAGCTTCAGGCTCGCCTGCCGTTGCGTCATCCCGAAGACCTGGAACAGCACACTCTGTTGCAGGTTGACTCGGAACCCCGTCGTCAGAACTGGAGTGACTGGCTGTCCGGACAGGGGCTGACCGGGATAACAGCGCGCGGGACCCTGACGTTCAGCAACTCCAGTCATGCCATCGAAGCTGCCCTGTCGGGCCTTGGGGTGGCCATGGGCCATGACCCTTTCGTGGCGGATGCACTGGCTGCCGGGCGATTGCTGGCCCCCTTTGACTACCGTCTGGAAGGCCCGGGTGGCTACCACCTGGTTTGCCGCCAGGAAGTTGAAAAATTGCCTAAAGTGGCTTTGTTCCGATCCTGGTTGCTGGCCGAGGTTAAGACGGCCGTTTCCAGATGAATCATTGAGTCAAAAACCTGCTTTAACTTTTTGACTTAGCTATTTTATTGACTGTCGACCCAAGGCGTCAGACGGTGGCACAACCGGTCCATGCTGTAATAGAGAACAAGGGCCATCAGCGCCAGCAGGAAGAGGGCGGCGAACAACAGGTCAATCTGCATGCGGGCGTTGGAATAGAGCATCAGATGCCCCAGGCCGGAGGACGCCCCGACCCATTCACCCACCACCGCACCGATGGGCGCAACGGCCGTTGCCACCCGCAAGCCCGAGGCCAGCGCAGGCAGAGCTGCTGGAACCTTGATTTGCCAGAGCAACTGCCAGGGGCCGGCATCCATGGTGCGGGCCAGATCCAGCCAGCCAGGTTCCGTGCGGCGCAGTCCATCGAAAAAAGCAGCGGTGACCGGGAAATAGATGATCAGCACGGCCATGGCGACCTTTGAGGCCATGCCATAGCCCATCCAGAGCACCAGCAAGGGGGCCAGGGCGAACACCGGAATGGCCTGGCTGATGACCAGAACCGGCAGCAGCCAGCGGCGCAAAGGGGCAAAAGAGGCGATGGTCAAAGCCGATACGGCGCCCAGCAGCGTACCGATCAGCAAGCCCAACAGGATCTCACTCAGTGTGACGCTGGCATGAAAGAGCAAAAGGGAGACGTTGCCCTGGAGAGCCGACAGAACCCGCAATGGGGAGGGGAGGATGTAGTGAGGGGCCGCCGTCAGCCAGACGACAGCCTGCCATAGCGCCAGCAGGCCAAGGAAAATGGTCAGAGGACGGCGCAGGTACATCACAGCCTTCATCATCGCGCAGACCCCTGAAGCTGTTCTGCTGAAGCTTCGGTCTGCTTCTGTTGGCCATTGCCGGTCGGGTCAGACAAGTGCCGCGCCTGGTGCAGCTGTCTGAAAAGCTCTGCCTGCTGTTGCAACAGGTCGGGTGCTGAGGGATCCCTGGCCGGCAATCCTTTGGGGGCGTCTATTTCCAGCAGGTGGGCAGGGCGGCCTTGCAGGATCAGGATGCGATGGCCCAGACGCAGTGCCTCCAGCGGGTCGTGGGTGACCAACAGGACCGTTTTGTCCGCCAGAGTTTCTGCGGCCAGATCCTGCAGATCCATCCGGGTGATGGCGTCCAGGGCTGAAAAGGGTTCATCCATCAGGACCAGCGGGCGGTCTTCCATCAGGGTGCGGGCCAGGGCCACCCGCTGGCGCATGCCGCCGGAGAGTTGCTTAGGCAGAGCCTGTAACACCTCGCCCAGCCCCAGCCGATTCAAAAGCAGGGCGGCTTTGTCTTTCAACGCTGTCATGTCGCCTTTTGCGGTGGCACGCAGGCGGGGGCCCAGAAGGCAGTTGTCCAGGACCGACAGCCAGGGCAGCAGCAGGTCCTTTTGTGCCATGTAAGCCAGCTGGCCTTTCTCCAGAGGACGCCCATGAAAACGCACTTCACCTTCCGCGTCATTGAGCAAACCGGATATCAGGTGCAGCAGGCTCGATTTGCCAACGCCCGAGGGGCCCAGCAGGCAGCAGGTCTGTCCGGTTGAAAGGGTCAGACTGAGATCTTCAAACAGCACCTGATTGCCATAGATCAGTCTGGCCTTGTCCAGAGTGAGGTCAGGCTGAGGCAGGGAGTTGGGGCTGGCGGACATTGAGAGTTCCTGATTGCGACAGCCTGATGAGGCAGGACGGATGACGTGGCGAGGTAAAAGATGTGGCGTGGGAAAGGAGCGCTGCGGTCGAAAGAGCATAAAACTCTAAAACCAGGTCCCTTGGCGCAGATTTATCACCTGACCGGGACCAAAGCGCGAATTTACCTCATTTCAATGCGTTAGATTGTGTTTCACTCATCTGTCTTAAGCGCAAATCACTTTCAACTAAAGTCTTCATGTTTTCCTGTGCGAGCGATAAAACCTCGCGTAAAGCGTTTCTCTTTAGGGCAGTCTGGTGCTGAGTTAAAATCTGGCCGGGTTGTGAGATGCTGAAACGCGTCTGCTGCCAGCTTCTGGATCAGGCGGCCTTCGGTCTGTCAAAAGCGGTCATGGCTTTGCCAAAACAGACTGTAATTGCTCTGTCAGTGGCGGTGATCTTAGGGGTCTGCCGGAGAGAGTGGTTTTTTGGGGCGTTAGTGGTTTTGAGCGCCTTCAGAGGTGATTTTTTTAGGGACACCAGCCGTGATGTTGATTTCTTTTGCTGTCGAGTCGCTGGCGCCAGGCCGGATTGGTCGCGCCAACAGCCCAAAGCGCTTCTGGCAAGGGGTCCTGTTGGCCTTTGCCGTGATTTTGGGGCTGGTGATGGCAGGGGCTGGCCCGGCAGTTGCGCAGGAGGTGACCTTTGAACGGGACGTTCTGGAGATTGTCACTCAATCGGGCGCACGCCACAGTTTTTCAGTGGAAGTGGCTCAAACATCAGAGCAAATGGCCCAGGGGCTGATGTACCGTCAGGACCTGGCACCGGATGCCGGCATGATTTTTCTGCACAAGCGGGCAAAAATCGCCGCAATGTGGATGAAAAACACCTTCATTTCCCTGGATATGCTGTTCATCGATTCCAAGGGACGGGTGCAGAAAATAGCCAAACGGACCGTGCCCTTGTCCGAAAAGACCATTGCATCCAACCGCCGGGTTCTGGCGGTTCTGGAGCTGAAAGGTGGCACCGCTGACCGGTTGGGACTTGCCGTGGGAGACCGGGTGGAGCACCCGGCCTTCCAAAACCGGTAGAGGTGGAGCGCTGATCTGACCTGCCTGCCTTGAGGCAGTCAGAGGGGCCAAACCAGCAAATTCTGTTTTTGGTGCCTTATGCAGGCGTATCGCTTTCAGCAACGGCCTGCTGGGCCAGAGGCTGCCAGCCTTCACCAGCGGCCAGGAGGCAGGAAACGCCGTCCGGGCGGGTGAGGATCACGGTCCAGGTTGTGCCTTCACCGGTGCTGAGAACTTCCAGCAGCGCACCTGAAGAGGTTACGCCGACAGCGACCGGGGCTTCACTGTATTTGGTGGCCAGGTGGGACAGCACTTTGTCGCGGGCATTGCAAGTGGGAGCCTGCTGTGCGTCAGCAGAGTTAATGGCAGGGGCGCCCATAAGGACGACGGTGCCGAGGGCTAAGGCGGTGCTTCTGACAAGGTTTAACATAACTCCATTCTCCGGTTGTAGTAGATATCGGCGTTTACTTAGGGTTCACGCGTTCTCAGTGGGTTTAGCGTGCCATAAAAAGTTAAACGGCCAATTAAATCTTTAATAAGATATGGTAAATTGCTTGATGACGATCAAGTAACCAAATTTTTACCACTTTATTGAGATTTTTACGGTATGTTAATTTGGGTATTATTCAGTTTTTTGTGTTATTTATTTGTTTCGATTTGATTTGGGCGGCGCTTCTTTGATTTTTCTTTGGGAAGGCGTGACCCGGTGGCGGAGAGAAAAATGTCGTCCTTTTGCCGGAGCATGAATTTTTCTTAGTCAGTGATGTGTTGAGGGGAAACTTTTCTAAAGACTGTCTGGCAACAGCAGATCGGGCGCTTCTTTATGTTCTTTCGACTCAGTTTTGGCATCTGAACGGGTTAACCGAATCTTGGAGTTGATCAGACTTTCACGTTCTTGCAGGAGCAGGGGACGACAGTTGGCGTTGTGCGCAGGCAAGAGGGCTGGAGGGTTGTTCGAGGCCCCTTGGAATGCCTGAGAGCAGGTAGAAGGGGATAAAAGACCGGACTGGAACAGGGAGAGGTTTGGTTGAATGCTCAGCTCTGTTTTTTCTGGCTGTTTTCAAACTCGATGCGAACCTGCTTCCAGGCGTAATCAATGTGGTAGTGAATTTCTTTGTCCAGCCGTTCTGCATCGCCCTGTTCAAGACAGGCCACCAGCACATGGTGAACATCTGCCATTTCTTTGGGCTCTTTGAACAGCTGTCCGATCAGGGCGATGATAAGGCGGTTTTCATCAGCGATTGAGCGAAACAAACCGACCAGTTTCTTGTTGCCGCTGATCTGACAGAGCATTTCGTGGAATTTAAGGTCCTGCTCTACCTGATGATAGAGATCGCCTTGTTCTGCCAGATCTTCCATGACTTTGATCTGGGCTTTCAGGTCCAGGATATCTTCCGGCGTTGCCCGCTCTACGGCAAGACTGCAGGCGTAGCGCTCCAGGGCGATCCTCAGACTGTAGATGTCATCCAATTCATCCAGGTCCAGCGTCCGGACAAAAAATCCGCGCCGTGGGTTGGATGTCAGCAACCCTGCCTGTTCCAGGCGACGCGCCGCTTCACGCAGGGGCGCACGGCTTATCCCCAATTGTCGTGCCAGTTCTGATTCAACAACTCTGGTCCCGGGTGCCAGTTCCCCCTGGATGATGGCACGGCGCAGTTTTTGGGTGGTTTCTTCAACCAGGTCCGTCTGCTGCAGCTTGTCGAAAATGTTATTTTCCAAGAAGGGACCAATCTTTTCAGGCAGGGTTGAGTAAGCTCGGCGAGGGCGAAAATGCTAGTTTTCCCGAGCGATTTTTTCAATTCAATATCCCAGTTTTGTTAAACTGTCGACAGTATACAATTTTGTTGTAAGGCCATTTCACTTGTGGCAGCATCCTCACGTGATCGAGAGGATTTGGGGGAAAATCCACAATAACCAATTGATGAACGTTGTTCTGTGGTGGGGAGCCGCTACGGGCCTATTGAGCCCGCGTCATGATCAAACGGGATCATTTTCTTGACTGCTTCTCTTTCGGCTGGAGCCTTCGAATTGTGAGGTGAGCGAAAGGAAAGGGGAGAGAGCTGACCCTTATTAAACCCCGACAGACGGTGAGTCGTCGCTGACACCAAGCTGATTGGTCACGGACGAAGATGGACGGTAGGTGAGGTCTGAATTTGGCCCGCACCCCGCCGCCTAAGTTGGATCAAGCCTTCTGAAACGGAGGCATCATCATAGGTAAGGGAAGCTTTCATGAGGGATACTTTGCGCAAATTTACGGTCGCGGCCACCTGTGCCGTCGCCCTGACGATCGGAGGCGCTGCGGCTCTGGCTGCTGACGCACCGAAGTCCGGCGGGACCTTGAACCTGGTTATCCAGCCGGAACCGCCAGGGTTGATGCTGGGCCTGGTCCAGAACGGCCCCACCCAGATGGTGGCAGGCAACATTTATGAATCACTGGTGCGTTATGACGGTGATCTTCAGCCCATGCCCAATCTGGCGACCTCCTGGGACGTGAACGAAGACGGCACGATCTACACCTTCAATCTCAAAAAGAACGCAACCTGGCACGATGGGACACCTTTTACCGCCCATGATGTGGTGTTCACTGCAGATAAATTCCTGCGTGAAACCCATGCCCGGTTCCGCGTGACCCTGGGCTATGTGACCAAGATCGAAGCCGTGGACGATCACACGGTTCGCTTCACCTTGCGTGAGCCTTTCGGTCCCTTCATGGGGATTTTCGAAGGCGGCACTATGCCGATCATTCCCAAGCACATCTATGACGGCACGGATTACAAAAACAATCCTGCCAATGCGACACCCATTGGCACTGGCCCCTACAAGTTTGCTGAGTGGAAGAAGGGGTCTTACATCCGTCTGGAAAAGAACGAAAACTACCACACGGAAGGCCAGCCCTATCTGGATGAAATCTACTGGCACGTGATCCCGGATTCCGCCTCTCGTGCTGTGGCTTACGAAACCGGTAAAGTCGACGTGCTGCCGGGTGGCTCCGTTGAAAACTGGGATGTGCAGCGTCTGACCGACCTGGACAACTCCTGTGTCTCCGGTAAAGGCTGGGAGTTCTTCGCCCCCCACGCTTTCGCCTGGCTGAACAACCGCAACAAGCCTCTGGATGACAAGCGTTTCCGTCAGGCCATCATGTATGCCATGGACCGGAATTTCGCTAAAGATGCCATCTGGAACGGCCTGGGCACCATTCCCTCCGGTCCTGTCAGCTCCAAAACCCGCTTCTACAGCGACGACGTGACCCAATACGACTACAACCCGGACAAGGCCCGGGCTCTGCTGGAAGAAATGGGTTACGACGGCACCCCGGTGCGTCTGCTGCCGCTGCCTTACGGCGAAACCTGGCAGCGCTGGGCAGAAGCCATGCGTCAGAACCTGGAAGAAGTCGGCATCAAGGTCGAAATGGTGGCCTCCGATGTGGCTGGCTGGAACCAGAAGCTGAACGAATGGGACTACGACATCGCCTTCACCTACCTCTACCAGTACGGTGATCCGGCACTGGGTGTTGCCCGGACCTACTTCTCCGACAACATCGCCAAGGGCTCTCCCTGGAACAACGTGGAAGGCTACGTGAATCCCAAAGTGGATGAACTCTTCCGTGAAGCCGCTGTGGCTTTCCCGGCCTCCAAACGTCAGGAAATCTACAACGAAGTCCAGAAGATCATCGTGGACGACGTTCCTGTGGCCTGGCTGATGGAACTGGAGTTCCCGACAATCTACCGCTGTGATGTCAAAGACCTGATCTCCACAGCTGTCGGGGTCAACAACGGCCTCTACAACACCTGGCTGGATCGCTAAGGCGAGTTCCAGGAACTGGGGCGGCTTCCAAGGGAGCCGCCCCAGCCTTCTCTAGCTGCTTTCTTTCCAAGTACGCATGTTTGTCGGAGGTCCCACAGGACCACCAGGCGGGCCCGCAGACAATGATCTGGCGGGCTTTGTTCGACTTCATGCCCCCGGGCGTTTTTCAACGTGACGGTCGGCGAGCCGGGAAAAGCTCTTTGTTGATTTCTACCCAGTCAGGACTGTGTCGCGCTTATGGATAAGCTGACTTACATCGTCAAACGACTTCTCAAAGCCGCGGTGGTGCTTTTGGCCATCGTGGTGTTGAACTTTCTGCTGATCCGGGCCGCCCCCGGTGACCCGGCGGCTGTGATGGCCGGGGAGGCTGGTGCCGCCGATGAGGTTTTCATCGCCCAGCTGCGCGCCCAGTTCGGGCTGGATCGCCCCCTCTACGAGCAGCTCTTCATCTACGTCGGGGACGTGATCACCCTTGATCTGGGTTACTCCTATCGCCAGCAGGAATCGGTTGCCAAGCTGATTTTCGACCGTCTGCCCGCCACCTTGCTGCTGACCATGACGGCCTTTGCCATTTCCCTGGCACTGGGGGTCTTGATGGGGGCGCTGGCGGCGGTTCGGGCCGGAAAGTGGACCGATACCTTCATTACCTCCTTTGCACTGCTGTTTTACGCCACACCGCTCTTTTGGGTGGCGCTGATGGCTTCTCTGCTCTTTTCCGTCACCCTCGGCTGGTTGCCGGGCTTTGGCTACGAAACCGTGGGCGCGAACCTCAGTGGTTTTGACCGGGCCCTGGATATCGGCAAGCACCTGATCTTGCCCGCCATGACACTGGGCCTGTTTTTCATGGCCGTTTACACCCGGCTGACCCGTTCTTCCATGCTGGAAGTGATGGACATGGACTTTGTGAAAACGGCCCGTGCCAAGGGGCTGCCCATGTCCCGCATCACCCGGGTGCATGTTCTGCGCAATGCCCTATTGCCCATCATCACTCTGGCCGGCATTCAGGCCGGGCAGTTGGTGGGGGGCGCCGTCCTCACGGAAACCGTCTTTGCCTGGCCGGGCATTGGCCGCCTGATGTTCGATGCGCTGCTGCAGCGTGATTACAACCTGCTGCTGGGGGTCTTCTTCGTCTCCTCGGCCATGGTGATCCTGTTCAACCTGGTGACGGACCTGATCTACACCCTGGTTGATCCCCGTATTGAGTTGAAGTGAGGGCTGGTATCGTGAATTGGGAAAAAACCAAGGATTTCTGGCAGCGATTCCAGCGCAACAAAGGGGCAACCATTGGTCTGGTGATCCTGATCAGTGTGGTCCTTCTCGCCATCCTCGCCCCACTGCTTTATCCGGGCTCACCCTGGAAAATGGTTCAGCGGCCTTTCCTGCCGCCCTTTGACATGGCCGGGCTGCCGTTGGGCACAGACGTACTGGGCCGCGACGTGGCAGCCGGTCTGGTGCACGGCGCCAAGGTCTCGCTTCTGGTGGGGCTGATCTCCACCCTGGTGTCGCTGTCCATCGGTGTCAGCCTGGGGGCTCTGGCCGGTTATTACGGCGGCCTGATCGATGATGGCCTGATGCGCTTTACCGAGTTTTTCCAGACCATCCCGTCCTTTGCGCTGGCGATTGTTCTGGTGGCCATCTTTCAACCGTCGACCGCCTCCATCATCTTTGCCATCGGGGTGGTCTCCTGGCCGCCGGTGGCCAGATTGGTGCGCGGCGAGTTTCTGACCCTGCGGTCCCGGGAGTTCGTCCAGGCCTCTGTGGTGCTGGGCCAGAAGAACAGCGCCATCATCGTCAAGGAGATCCTGCCCAACGCGGTCTCTCCGATCATCGTTATGGCCTCCCTGATGGTGGCCCAGGCCATTCTGCTGGAATCCTCCCTGTCCTTTCTGGGGCTGGGCGATCCCAACAACATCTCCTGGGGTTACATGATTGGCGCGGCCCGCACCGTCATCCGTCAGGCCTGGTGGCTCAGTTTCATTCCCGGCCTGGCCATTCTGCTGACCGTTCTGGCGCTCAATCTGGTGGGTGAGGGGCTGAACGATGCCATGAACCCCCGTCTGGCCCGCAAGCGTAAGTGAGGTGATCATGAGTACGACGACCAACAAGAATGACACCTTGCTGTCCATTGAAGGCCTGACCATCAGCCTGCCTGAAGGCAGCGAACGCCCCCACGCGGTGGAGAACATTTCCTTCGACCTCAACCCCAATGAAATCCTCTGTGTGGTGGGGGAATCAGGGTCCGGGAAATCCATGTCTGCCAACGCCATCATGGGGCTGCTGCCGCTGCCCTATGTGCGCCCGACAGCGGGCAAAATCCACTTTAAGGGGGCGGATCTGCTGACCCGCACGGAAAGTCAGTTGATGGACCTGCGGGGCAAGGAAATCGGCATGATTTTCCAGGAGCCCATGACCGCGCTCAATCCGCTGATGCGGGTTGGCGATCAGATTGCCGAGGTCTTTGACGCCCATGGCCTGCACAACAAGGCGGAGCGGAAGCAGCGCATTGTTGACCTGCTGCGGGATGTGGGGCTGCCGGATCCCGAGATCATTGGCGATTCCTATCCCTTCCGCCTATCTGGCGGCCAGCGCCAGCGGGTGATGATCGCCATGGCCCTGGCTCTGGAACCGGCCGTGTTGATTGCCGACGAGCCGACAACGGCCCTGGACGTGACCACCCAGGCGCAGATTCTGGGCCTGATCAAGAAGATCCAGGAAAAGCGCCACATGGGGGTGATGTTCATCACCCATGACTTTGGTGTGGTGGCGGAAATCGCCGACCGGGTGGTGGTGATGCAGAAGGGGGAGATCGTTGAGATGGGCCCGGCTCAGGAGGTGCTGAACAAACCTCAGCACCCCTATACCCGGTCTCTGATCAGTGCTGTGCCCCGGTTCCATCCTCCGGAGCGGCCCGCGCTCCGTCAGGATTCCCTGCTGTCCGTTCAGTCGCTGGAAAAGGTCTACAAGACCGGCGGGGGGCTCTTTAAGAAAGGCCGTCAGGTCCACGCCGCCAACGACATCACCTTTGAGATCAAGAAGGGGGAAACCCTGGGTCTGGTCGGTGAGTCAGGGTCCGGCAAGTCCACGGTGGGTCGCTGTCTGGTGCGCCTGCTGGACAGCGATTCCGGCCGCATCCAGTTTGGTGCGGTGGATCTGGCCACCCTGAAAGGGCCAGACCTGCGCAGCCAGCGCAAACATGTGCAGATGATCTTCCAGGATCCCTTTGCCTCGCTCAATCCCCGCCAGAAGGTGGGGCGGATTGTGGCAGAGGGGCTGCTGATCCACGGAACCCCTCTGGATCAGGCGTTGGAACGGGCGCGGGAACTGCTGGCCCTTGTGGGGCTGGAAGGCACAGCCGTGGATCGTTTCCCCCACGAGTTCTCCGGCGGTCAGCGTCAGCGCATCGGCATTGCCCGTGCCCTGGCTCTGGAGCCGGAACTGCTGGTGGCGGATGAACCGGTTTCGGCACTGGATGTCTCGGTTCAGGCCCAGGTGCTGGAACTGCTGGAAGACATCAAGCAGCGGCTGGATCTCTCCATGCTCTTCATCACCCATGACCTGCGGGTGGCCGCCCAGATCTGCGACCGCATCGCCGTGATGAAACTGGGGCAGATCGTTGAATATGGCACCACGCGGGAGATCTTTGAAAACCCGCAGCACCCCTATACCCAGGAACTGCTGGCCGCTGTGCCCGGCAAGGACTGGGAAGTGCCTCATTTTGCCGCCGAATAGGACAGAGCAGGCTCGGTTTGGTGAGAAGCGCTTTGCGCTTTAAGCCAAACCCTGCCGCATCTTCTGTCCGGGTGACTAGAGTCAAATAGGTTTAAGTGGAATCACTACGTGATAACGCTTAGAGCGTGAATTTGCCTCTTTTCAACATGTTAGAGGATGATTCACGGTTTAGTTTCAAGCGCAAGCGCTTCTAACTAAACCGATCATGCTCTAGAGCTTCACGCGTTAGATCTCGTCTCGATATGAGGCAACTTGAAGCGATTTGCCTCTACACAGACTGCCTGCCTGATTTGCTGCAGGCAGGAAAAAGGCCCCGCGGAGAGCAGCCTGTTGAGCTTGCCGCGGGGCCTTCTTTTTATCCTGCTTATCGGATGCGCCTGAAAGAAACGCTTTGAACGGGCAGCGCCGTTGTCAGACCTTTCTGGCGATGGGCTCGCGGGTTTTCATGAAGACAATGTCCTTGTTGTTGTCCTGCTCGTCCTGCAGATGCCAGGCATTGCGGGCCATCAGCACGGGAAAGCCCTCGTGGTCATCGGCCACATTGGCGCTGGCCGTATCCAGATAGCGTTTCAGGGTGACCGGATCTTCAGCGCCCAGCCAGCGAGCCGTGAAGTAGGTGGTCGGCTCGAAGATCACCGGAATGTCGTATTCCGTGCGGATGCGATCGGCCATCACCTCGAACTGCAGGGCCCCGACCACGCCAACGATCCAGTCGGCCTGGGTCCGGGGTTTGAATACCCGGGCAGCCCCTTCTTCCGCCAGCTGTTGCAGGGCCTTGCCCAGATGCTTGGCTTTCATGGGGTCTTTGGGGCGGACCCGCTGCAACAGTTCCGGGGCAAAGGCAGGCAGGCCGGTGAAGGTCAGGTTTTCCCCTTCCGTCAGGGCGTCGCCCAGGTGCAAGTTGCCGTGGTTGGGCACACCGATGATGTCCCCGGCCCAGGCTTCCTCTGCCAGCTCACGGTCCTGCGCCAGGAAGAGCAGGGGGTTGTGCAGGTTAAGCATTTTGCCGGTGCGGATCTGTTTCAGCTTCATGCCGCGTTTGAAGTGGCCGGACGCCAGACGGACAAAGGCGATGCGGTCCCGGTGTTTGGGATCCATGTTCGCCTGGATCTTGAAGACAAACCCGCTGACTTTCTTTTCGTCCGGCGTGATGTCCCGCTCTGCCGTAGGCTGGGGACGGGGCGGCGGAGCTTTTGCGCCCACACCATCCAGCAGCTCACGCACGCCAAAGTTATTGACCGCAGAGCCGAAGTAGACCGGCGTCAGGTTTCCGGCGCGGTAGCTTTCCAGGTCAAACTCGGGGCAGAGGCCGCGGATCATCTCCACGTCCTCGCGCAGTTTGGCGGCCAGATCTGCGGGCAGCAGCTCATCCAGCTTGGGATCGTCCAGACCGCTGCACTGTTCCCCTTCTGCCGGACGCTCGCCCTTGGAGCGTTCGATCAGCAGCAGGGTGTCGTTCAGCAGGTCATAGACGCCTTTGAATTGCTTGCCCATGCCGATGGGCCAGGTGGCCGGACAAACCTCCAGCTGCAGTTCCTGTTCCACCTGGTCCAGCAGGTCGAAGGGGTCGCGGCCTTCCCGGTCCATCTTGTTAACAAAGGTGGTAATGGGCACGTCACGCAGGCGGCAGACTTCAAAGAGCTTGCGGGTCTGACCCTCAATGCCCTTGGCCGAATCCAGCACCATGATGGCCGAATCCACTGCCGTCAGCGTGCGGTAGGTATCTTCGGAAAAGTCTTCGTGCCCCGGCGTATCCAGCAGGTTGAAGGTCCGGTCCGAGTAATCGAAGGTCATGACCGAGGTGCCCACGGAGATGCCGCGTTCCCGTTCCACCTTCATCCAGTCGGAATGAGCCCGGCGGGCATCCCCTTTGGCCTTGACGGCCCCGGCCATCTGAATGGCACCGCCGAACAGCAGCAGTTTTTCCGTCAGCGTGGTTTTGCCCGCATCAGGGTGGGAGATAATGGCAAAAGTCCGTCGCCGGGCAATGGGGGCCGGCAGCGAGCTGTCTTGGGCCTCAAGCGCACTCACCTGGATGTTCCTTTGTTCTCGAGCCAGATGCCACGTCAGAGAGTGGCCTTAAGATCCTGGCATATCGCGATTTTTCTGGTTCGGGGCGGGCAGTTTCACGACCCGGTCAATCTCCCCTGCCACTGCGGCTGTGACTGCAGCTGTCACTGCAGCCTGACAACAGGCTTTCCGGCGCAGAAAACCGGGGAGGTGATCTCGACAGGCTGTTTAATGTATCCGGGGGAAAGATAAAAGGCTTGGCTGCTCTGCAGGCTGTTTGACCAGTCGGGCAGCGTCCGTAGCTGGCGTGTTCCAGCGGGCCGTGCCGGCACCAGACGAGCAAAAAAACCCGCAAAAGCGGGGGGTAATCTCAGCAGCTTTTTTCTTTGGGAAAAAGTGGTCGGGGAGACAGGATTTGAACCTGCGACCCTCTGGTCCCAAACCAGATGCGCTACCAGGCTGCGCCACTCCCCGAACGGCGCGCAACCTATGCCCAATGGGCCGCAGAGGCAAGCCCAACTTTTCACTGCCCGGAAGTTTTTTTCAGCCGGGCAATTTTTGGGGCAGGGGAGGGTTGAGGAAAGCACACTTGCTTCTGCTCTGTCGTTGCGTCATTGGCTAGTTTAGGAACGTCAGCCCTTGCTGAGCTGTGCGCAGGCCTGCAGTCCCGTCTCCCACCGACAGCCGATAGTCGAGAGAGCAATCGGGCAGGGTGGTCGGCCAGGCTGGTCAGCCAGGTTAACCGGTCAGGACAAAATGGTGGTCGCTCAGGACAAGAGGTCTGGGTGCGGCGCACCGCTCGGGCAAGGCAGGGATAGACAGTTGGATAAAAGGACTAAGAAATGAAGCTGCTGCATTTTGGGGAACCCGGCAAAGAAAAACCCGGCCTTCTGGATCGGGAGGGAAAGATCCGTGACCTCTCCGGTGTGGTGACGGCCATTGGTCCGGAGCAACTGTCCAAAGAGGCTCTGGCGGCGCTGGCTCAGGTAGACCCGGAAAGTTTGCCTCTGGTGCCTGGTGATCCGCGCATCGGTCCCTGTGTGCTGGGGGTGCCCAAGTTCATCTGTGTCGGACTGAACTACACCGACCATGCCGAAGAAGCAGGCATGGCTGTGCCGAAAGAACCCATTTTGTTCATGAAGGCCATTTCCGCCATCTCCGGCCCCAATGATGCCATTGAGCTGCCGCCCGGGTCTGAAAAGACCGACTGGGAGGTGGAGTTGGGGGTGGTGATCGGGCAGACCGCCCGCCATGTGACCCGGGACGCAGCGCTGGACCATGTGGCGGGCTACTGCACCGTCAACGATGTCTCGGAACGGGCCTATCAGATTGAACGGGGCGGTCAGTGGGTAAAGGGCAAGTCCTATGACAGTTTCGGCCCCATCGGCCCCTGGCTGGTCACCGCCGAAGAGGTTGCTGATCCTCAGAACCTGGCTCTTTGGCTGGAGGTCAACGGCACCCGCTATCAGGACGGCAACACGGCCAACCAGATTTTCCCGGTGGCAGAAGTCATCAGCCACATCAGCCAGTTTATGACCCTGCAGCCCGGTGATGTCATCTCCACGGGGACGCCAGCCGGGGTGGGCATGGGCTTTACGCCTGCCATTTATCTGCGGGAAGGGGATGTGGTCAGCCTGGGGGTGGAAGGCCTGGGTGAACAGCGCCAGATCGTCATGGGGGATTAGCATAGTACCGAGCTGCCGAGAGGCAGCGAGGCAAGGGCGACTGCGCGCCCGAGCTCATGCGAGGTAAAGCCTACGTGGCGTTTGAACGTTACACCTTGCTGCCGAGAGGCAGCGAGGCAAGGGCGACTGCGCGCCCGAGCTTATGCGAGGTAAAGCCTACGTGGCGTTTGAACGTTACACCGAGCTGCCGAGAGGCAGCGAGGCAAGCGCGACTGCGCGCCCGAGCTCATGCGAGGTAAAGCCTACGTGGCGTTTGAACGTTACTCCTTGCTGCCGAGAGGCAGCGAGGAACCTTCGCGGCAGCGCAAAATCTCGCTGGCAGGCCTTGCCTCACGCCCCGGCTTGAGGCATAGCTTGGCCCAGCAAACAACCTTCTGCTGAAAGAGTGGAAAACCATGCAGGCACGGATCTTTCGGACCCCCAAAGCTGCGACCCAGTCCGGGCGCGCCAACAGCAAGCGCTGGACCCTGGAGTATGAACCCAACAAGGCCAAGTCCGCAGAGCCTCTGATGGGCTGGACCTCCAGCGATGACACGATGGAGCAGTTGCGCCTGCGCTTTGACAGCAAGGAAGAAGCCGTGGCCTTTGCCCAGAAAAAAGGGCTGATGTACTCCGTTGAGGAACCGGCGGAACGCAAAGTGGCCCCCAAGGCCTATGCCGACAACTTCCGCTCCGACCGTTTGAGCCGCTGGACCCATTAATCCGGCAGGCGGTGCTTCCGGTGGGAGGCACCTGCAGGTGATGATTTCAGGCCCCGTAGCTCAGCTGGATAGAGCAACGGACTTCTAATCCGTAGGTCGTTGGTTCGAATCCAACCGGGGTCGCCATTTTTTATCCGCTCACTAGTGGCGATCGCCGATCGATCGATAGCTTTTTAGGGCGACGCATTTTTCTTGAAGTGGTGAAGCAAGGTCGTCTCTTGCCTACATGCCTGCCAAGGTGTGTTCCAACCCCAGTCGGATGTGGCGCTCCAGCACCCCGCAAGCCCTGTCTGGATTGCGCGCCAAAGCCGCTTCAAACATCTCCTGATGCTCATCAACGGCATCCTTCCCGCGGTTGGTGAGGACCAACATCTGGTAGCGCAGATACTTGTTGTAGATCACGGCATGCAGAGACAAAAGGTTCTGGGAGTTACAGGCCTGAATTAGGGCTTGGTGAAACTCCCAGTCGTAGCGTTTCCAGAGCTCAAGCTCAAAATCTTGGCCCGCCAACATCTTTTTCTCAATCATATGGAGCTTGTGATGGGCGGCAACAACATTGCCTTCCCAGTCGGCATCCCCGTTAGCGATCGAAGTGCGTAACGCTGTACATTCCAAGAGGCTGCGCAGGTTAGCAACTTCTGTCAGATCTTCTTTGGATACCGGTCGAACCAGAAAACCGCGCTGTTCTGGCGCTTCAACAAAGCCGTCGCTGGTCAGGCGATTGAGAATTTCACGCAAGGTGGAGACACTCGCGTTATAGGTGGTTTTTAGTCCTTCGAGCTTGAGTTTCTGCCCGGGAGCCAGTTTCCCAAAGATAATATCATGCTTGATCTGTTCATAGGTACTGGAGCCGACGGTGGAGAAGGAGGTCATGCGTTGCCGCCATATATTCAACAAGGTGGCAAGATGTATCATAATTTTCAGATACTTCTCAATAAGATCAAAAATGTGAATTTAACAAAAATATCATATATTATTTCAAACAGAGGATGAAATGATTTAGCCTGCTGACTTGTTACAGTCAGAGGGGCGCAATGTCCGATACGTTAAAACTTGTTGTGGCGGGCGCTGGCCTTGTGGGGCAGCGGCACATTCGTGCCATTGCGACCCAACAGGGGGTCGAATTGGCGGCCATTGTTGACCCGCAACCACCCGAAGATACGGCTGTACCTTGCTATCCGGACCTGGAGCATATGTTTGCGGAGTTTCGCCCGGACGGTGTGGTTCTTTCTACCCCGACTCTCTTGCATGCGGACGGAGGATTGCAGTGCCTGGAACATCGCTGTCCTGTCTTGATCGAAAAGCCTTTAGCAGCCTCGGTCATAGAGGCACAAAAGTTGGTGGTGAAATCGGAGTTGTTGGATGTCCCAGTTCTGGTTGGCCATCATCGTCGCCATAACCCCCTCATTCAAAAAGCAAAAGACCTGCTTGTGGCTGGCGAAATCGGAACCATTCGGGGCTTCCAGGCCACCTGCTGGTTTTACAAACCGGACGACTACTTCGAGGTTGCCCCCTGGCGTAAAGAAAAGGGGGCAGGGCCCATTTCAGTAAACCTCGTTCATGACGTGGATCTGATGCGCCATTTTTGCGGTGAGGTATCTGCTGTTCAAGCCCAGATGACGCCGTCCAGGCGGGGCTATGAAAACGAAGATCTGGCAGCGGCGGTCTTGTCTTTCGAGACCGGTGCGATAGCAACGTTGACGGTTTCTGACAGTGTGGTGGCCCCCTGGAGTTGGGAACTGACCTCCGGTGAACACCCGATCTATCCGCAAACGGCCCAGTCCTGTTACCTGATCGGGGGATCTCGCGGCTCCTTGTCGGTACCGGATCTGACCCTTTGGAATCACCATGGAAAACAAAGTTGGTGGGAACCCATAAGCGGCACCTCTGTGCCGCGGGAAAGGTCTGATCCACTGCTCAATCAGATAAGTCACTTCGCGGAGGTTATCCGGGGCCGGGCCAGCCCGCTGGTTTCGGCTGAGGAGGGGCTGCGCACCATGTTGGTAATCGAAGCGATTCAATTGGCTGCGGCAAGCGGTACGAGAGTCCAGATTGACGAGCTTTTGCAGGGCTTGGAGCCTGCTGCCCAATAAAATATCATATATTTTTGCAAAACTGGTATAAACATGGAAATGCAGGATATAAATTCAAAACAATAGTGCCATCAAAGAAGTGGCTAACAGTCTGGGAGGACAAAATGAAACAGAACTTTACCCGCCGTGCTGCACTGGCAGTCATGGTTGCAACGGGCCTTGCTGCAAGCAGCCCTGCCTGGTCGCCTGCCTTGGCTGATGGCCACAAGGTGACATTGCGGATGTCCACATCCGGTTCCGAGACAGACCAGCGCTCGGTTGCCATGCGTGATGTCTTTGCCCCGATGATCGCCGATTTCGCAACTTATGAAGCCAGTTACAACGCCACGCTGTTTGCCCAGGGAACCGAGCTGGAAGCCATCAGCCGGGGCAACTTGGACATGTCAATCACCTCAGCGCAGGAATTGGCGCAGTTCTTCCCGGAGTTTTCGATCTTTACCGCCGGCTATGTTCATCAGGATGCCGCCCATCAGGTAGCTGTCTTCAATGACCCTCTGATGGAGCCATTCAAGCAAATGGCTGAAGAACAGCTGGGCGTGAAGCTGTTGTCGGTCATGTATCTTGGTCGTCGCCAGGTTAACCTGCGTCAGACAAAAGACGAACTGACGGTGATGACACCGGCGGATCTGGCAGGGGTGAACCTGCGGATGCCGGGCACGGAAGCCTGGCAGTTCCTGGGCAAAGCGCTGGGCGCTGCGCCGACCCCGCTGGCCTTTTCGGAAGTCTACACGGCCCTGTCGACTGGCGCTGTGGACGGTCAGGACAACCCGCTTCCCACAGTGGTGGACAAGAAGTTTTACGAAGTTACCAAACAGATCGTGTTGACCTCTCACCTAGTGGATTTGAACTACATTGCCATGTCGGCTGAGGTCTTCAACAGCTTCTCGCCGGAACAGCAGGCTAAAATCCAAGAAGCCGCAGATGCCGCCGCCGAATCTGGCAGAAAAGTCCAACTTGAGCTGGAATCAAGTTTGGTTGCCTTCCTGGAAGAGCAGGGATTGCAGGTCTATGAGCCAGACACCGCAGCCTTTCGCAAACAGGTCCAGGCCATGTATCTAGACAGCGATTTTGCAGAAACCTGGCCTGAGGGTATGCTTGAGAAAATCAACGCTCTTGGAAACTAAAGACGGGTCCGGAGGAGCCATCATGATTTTTTTCAAGACTTGGTTCCTCCGGATTACCGAAGGTGTTGCAGCGGCCATGTTGGCTGCCATGTTCATCACCTTTTTGTTGCAGATTTTCTCGCGCTACGTATTGCAGACTCCTTTTGGCTGGACTCTTGAGTTCTGTTTGATGCTTTGGGTCTGGATTGTCTTTTTTGGCAACGCTTTTGTCGTGCGTCATGTCGACCATGTGACTTTTGACGTCTTCTACTGGGCCGTGCCAAAAGGCGGTCGGCGGGTGTTGGTGATCATCACCGCAGTGGCTATCGCGGTCGGCATGCTTTGGTCGTTCTTGCCCACATGGGACTACATCGATTGGATGAAGATCAGGAAGACGTCGACCGTAGAGAATCCCTTTACCGGCAAGAAGATTCCGCTGCGTGATGTCTTTTCAATCTACGCTCTGTTCCTGCTGGTTGTGGCGCTGCGTTATCTTTGGATGGTTGTGGATACCTTTCGCAACGGTCCACCCAGCCCTGAGCTGGAAACGCTCGGGGATTCAGAATGAGTTTTGAATTCGCCTGCTGTTTGCTGGCGCTTTTTGTGCTGGCCGGGATCGGGACACCGATTGGTTTTTCGATTCTGCTGGCTTCGCTGGTCTATCTGGGTCTGGCTGGACTGGATATCGCTCTGGCTGGCGAAAAGATCATCCAGGGCCTCTTTAACAGCTTTATTCTGTTGGCCGTTCCGCTGTTCATCGTTGCCGCCAACATCATGAATGCGGGGACGATATCTGAGCGGCTGTTGAAGTTTTGCATCGCGGCTGTGGGGCGTTTCCGCGGTGGGTTGGGGCATGTAAATGTCGTCGCCTCCTTGATCTTTTCCGGTATGTCCGGGTCCGCGGTTGCGGATGCGGCGGGCATAGGCAAGATCATCATCGAGATGATGACAAAGGAGAATCGCTACAGCCGGGGCTATGCGGCTGCGATAACTGCGGCTTCGGCGACCATTGGGCCCATTATCCCGCCATCCATTCCCATGGTGCTTTACGCTTTGGTGTCGAACACCTCGATTGGGGCTCTTTTTCTGGCAGGCATTGTACCCGGTCTGATCATGGGCGCGGTTTTGATGGGCATGAACAGTTATCTGAGCCACAAACGCGGATTTGCCCTGGAAGAACCGGTGCCGTTGCGGGCCTTTCCCCGGGTCACTCTCAATGCCTTCCCGGCACTTTTGATGCCCGTCATACTGCTCTATGGGATCTATGGCGGGGTGACAACACCGACAGAGGCCGCCGCCGTTGCTGCGTTTTATGCACTGTTGCTGGCCGGACTGTTCTACCGCGCCATGACCTGGCAGAACCTGTATCGGATCTTTGTGGACAGTGTACGCTCCTCAGCTGCAGTGGGGCTGGTAATCGGCGGTGCGTTCATTCTGAACTTCATTGTCTTGTCAGAGAACATTCCCGGCATGGTTTCGGATGCGTTGGTTGGCATTGATGTGCATCCCATCGTCTTTTTGCTGGGTGTTAATCTGCTGATCCTGTTTCTGGGCTGTGTGCTGGATGCCACCACCATAATTCTGGTTGTGGTACCGCTCTTTATCCCGACCTGTCGGGATCTGGGTATCGACCTTGTGCATTTTGGTGTCCTGGTGGTCGTGAACTCCATGATTGGCCTGATCACACCGCCCTACGGCATCCTGCTCTTTGTTATCAACGCGGTAACCAATATTCCGCTGCGTGAGATCATCTCTGAAATCTGGGCCTTCCTGGCAGTCTTGATCCTCGCGCTGCTGGTGATGCTGTTGGTGCCCGACGTGATCCTCTTTCTGCCTCGGCTTTTTGGATATCAAGGCTAACGCGCTTGGGTTGGACCTCTGTTGTGGGCGCCAACCTACCCAGTGAAGTCGTGCTGATGGCCAACCCCGGACGCAAAAGCATGCTACAGTCTCCTCAGTTCAACTGTGGCGAAAGGGACGGTACGCCGTCCCTTTTTCTTTTTTGCCCATTTTCCTTTTGTTTGTTCTTAGAGGCTTGAGAGGGGTTGGCTCTCTTCCGGCCAGGATCTGCCGGACTTGGAGATCACGAGGGTCAGGATGCTGGGGCCAACATCTTTGGCCAGCTGGGTTTCCATCTTGGCCGTCAGGCGGTCGACTTCCTCTGCGGTAACCGGGGCGCCCGGATCGTAGTAAACGATGGCATCTAACGTGCGGCCCATGCGAACCAGTGCCAGGTCGACAATGCGTCCTTTCTCCGTTTGATTGGCCCGCCGAACAGCATGCCAGACCGCCAGATGGTCCGGCGGGGAGGCACGGACACCGGCCAGTTGCAGCATGCCGGCCCTGAAGGTTCTGAAGTAACTGAGAATGGCGACGCCACAGAGCACCAGCACCATCACATAGTCCATGACCGGTGCAATGGGGGCCAGGATGGTTGTGGCCAGATAGGGGGCGCTGAGCACGCCGATCCCGGCAATGAGGGTGATGAAGCCGTCATAGATGGAAGCGGTGGCTTCCACCTTGAGCATGTCGCTGTGGCGGCCGGTCTTTTTCCAGGCGCTCTTGTGGACGTAGGCCAGCCAGAAACAGGCCACAGAGATGACCAGGGTGTAAATGGCCACCGGTTCCAGCCGCAGAACCTCGACCTCTCCTTCCAGCAGGTAATCGGTAATGCCCAGACCCGCCTGGGCGCAGCCGAATAAAACCAGAGCGAGCAGCGAGAGGCTGCGAAAGGTTGAATAGAGCGCTTCATCAGCGGCGTAGCCGAAGGGGCGTCGTCTGTCGGGGCCCAGGTGGGTTGTCTGACTGATCCGCATGGCAAAGACGGCTGACACATAACCGATCAGTGAAAACAGCCCGTCAATGAGCAAGGCCTGGGAGTTGGAGAGCCAGGCAGCCAGCGCCCCGGCAATGCCAAAGCCCAGGTTGGCCCAGCGGGTCAGGTTCATGGCCCGTTTTTCCAGTGACCTGTCGGCGCTTCCGGGATCTGAGGGGCTTGCCTGAGACATCACATGACCGCTGGTGTTTATGGCTGCTTGCTTAAGGGTGTCCGATGACAGCTGCCTGCTGGCTGTTGCTGCCGGAAGGTTTTACTGTGGCACTGGCCGGGGAGGGTTTCAACAGGCGGCGTCTGGACTTGAGAGGCGATGTGGAGCGAGAACGCAGAGGGGAAAACCGGCCGACAAATTGGTCCTTTGTTCGCAGTCCTATTGGTTCTGGGGTGGCGGACCGCTTTCTTTAGTCTTAGCTCTCAGTAATCTACTTTTTTGTTGAGGTGTGTTTTATGTCTGCTTCCGGTTCTCAATCTACGGCGGGCGCTGAGCTTGTCGTCCGTCCGGTCGTTGCCGATGACTATGAGAAATGGCTGCCCCTGTGGGATGGCTACAATGAGTTCTACGGCCGGGTCGGGGACACGGCTCTGCCGGAAGACATCACGCGCATGACCTGGCAACGCTTTCTGGATCCCGCTCAGCCGCTGGAGGCTCTGGTGGCGGAACAGGACGGCGAACTGCTGGGACTGGCGCATCTCATCTACCATTACACCACGACTGAAGAACCGCTGAGCTGCTATCTGAATGACCTCTTTACCAGCAAAGACGCCCGCGGCGGCGGTGTTGGCCGCAAACTGATTGAAGAGATGTACCGGATCTGCCGGGACAAGGGCATCACCAACGTCTACTGGCAAACCCATGAGACCAACAAAACGGCCATGCGGCTTTATGATCAGGTGGCAGAGAACTGTGGCTTTGTGATCTATGAGACAGAACTGTCCAGTTAGATCAGGTGTTCTTAATGGCATTCTGCACGGGGAAAGGCCGCCCTTCTACGAGGGGCGGGCTTGAACGGAGCGCGTTTTAAAAAGGTAAGACAGAAGGGGGCCGGGCAGTGGCCCCCTTTTTTGTTCTAGCTGCTGGATCCGGCGGCGGAACCTCTTTATGCCGGCTTGTCTGCTTGGGGGAGGGAGCAGGGAACATTTCTCCCCTCAGGAGAATTGAGGGGCTGGCAATAAATCCTGTGGCTGTTCGTCCGGGCCTGACGCATACTGATGCGAAACACCAGATAATCATTCAGCACCTGACGGGGGAAACCATGGCACCAACAGCGCAGGCGGTCCGGGAAATGGCAGCAAACTATGCCAAAGCCTGGAGTTCGGGAGATCCGGAGGCCGTGGCTTCCTACTATGCTGAAACTGGCCAGATCACCATCAACGAAGGGGATCCGCTGGTCGGGCGGGCGGCCATCGCGGAAATGGCGGCGGGTTTCTATGCCGAGTTTCCGGATCTGATTGTCCGGATGGATGATGTCAGACCCGCCGGACAATACGCGCTTTTTGTCTGGACACTGGAGGGCAAGCACAGCGAAACGGGCAACTTTGTCAGCTGTGGCGGCTGGGAAGAGTGGCAACTGAATGAAGAGGCCCAGGTGGTACGGTCCTTTGGTCACTTTGATACCGAAGAGTATGATCGCAAGGTGGCGGGTGGCTGAGCAGGGCACGCCCTGACCCGGTAAAGGGACAACCCTTTTGCCGGGCAACATGTGACGCTGCTTCACAAGGGTTGCCTCAAAGAGCCCTTTGCATCCTTTCGCAACTGGGGCCACACTCCGGCCATCATGCAAAAGACCAGAGAATGGTCGCGATCAGTAGAGTGCAGGGGGAGCCAAAATGGACCAAAAAGAACTGGAACGGCTGCGTCAGAAGTACGGCGGCGACGACACGGGCATTTACGATCCGCTGTTTCAACGGGTCGCCGCTGCGGTGATTGATGAAACAGGCTCCCGGAAATCGCCCTTTTCCGGCATCTCCACCTTTCTGGACGCGCCCATCCATGAGGTCAGCGCGGAATCACCGGATTTTGGCGATCTGCAGGTGGCCATGATTGGCCTGCCCATGGATCTGGGTGTGACCAACAGGCCCGGGTCCCGTTTCGGCCCCAGAGCCGTGCGCACCATCGAACGCATTGGCCCCTACAATCACGTGCTGCAGACGGCCCCTGTGGGGGAACTGCGGGTGGCCGATGTGGGGGATGTGCCTTTCCGCAGCCGGTACTCCCTGGAAAGCTGCCATGAAGACATTGAGGCCTTTTATCACAAGGTGGTTGCCGCCGGTGTTCTGCCTCTGTCCGTGGGCGGGGATCACTCCGTAACCCTGCCGGTGATGAAGGCTGTCGGGGCAAAAGAACCGCTGGGCATGATCCACTTTGATGCCCACTGCGATACGGGCGGACAGTTCGATAACTCCAAGTTCCATCACGGCGGTCCCTTCCGCGAGGCTGTGCTGCAGGGGGTTCTGGATCCCAAGCGCTGCATCCAGATCGGCATTCGCGGAGCGGCGGAATATCTCTGGGAGTTTTCTGAAGACTCCGGCATGACCGTGATTCACGGCGAAGAAATCCCGAAACTGGGTCTGGAGGCAATCATTGCCAAAGCCCGTGACGTGGTCGGAGAGGGGCCAACTTACATCACCTTTGATGTGGATTGCCTTGACCCTGTTTATGCACCGGGCACCGGAACCCCTGAGATCGGGGGCGTGACCACGCGCGAAGCTCTGGAGATGCTGCGCGGCCTCAAAGGTCTGAACATTGTCGGCGGTGATGTGGTGGAAGTGGCGCCGGAATATGACGCCACCACCAACACAGCACAGGCCGGTGCCCAGATCCTCTTTGAAATCCTCAGCCTGATCCGGTTCAGCCCGGCCCTGGACTGAGCCCCCACTCGATTGAGCAAACTCATTGACTGAGTAACCAAAACGGGCAGATCCGGGGTGGCTTGTTCGCGGCCCCGGGTCCTCGCTTCGATGAACCAGAAAGCTAGGCTTAACAGTGATGAAACTTGCGCTTTATCAGATGGAGGCGGAAGCCGGAAACCACAGCGCCAATCTGGACAGGATTGCGGACCGGGCCCGCGCCGCCGCCGTTGCCGGGGCCGATTGCCTTCTGGCACCGGAACTGGCCATCAGCGGTTATGGGGCAGGTGCCGTGATGACCCAGGAGGCCGGAGATCTGGATGGCCCTCAGGTGGCACGGCTGAAAGAGATTTCGGCGGAAACGGGCCTGGCTCTGGTGACGGGTCTGGCTTTGCGGATTCCGGGCCAGGACAAAGCCTGTAATTCTGCGGTGGCTGTTTTGCCTGATGGTCAGGTTGAGCCCTACAACAAGATCCACCTCTATGGTGACTATGAGAAAAGCCACTTTGATCGGGGCACAGACCGACCGGGTCTGGTGGAGATCGCCGGCCTCAAGGTCGGTGTCATTGTCTGTTTCGATGTCGAGTTTCCGGAGATGGTGCGCGGGCTGGCCCTGGCGGGGGCCGATGTGGTGCTGGTGCCCACAGCCCTGCCTGCCACGGACCACGACGATTTCATCTCTGAAAAAATGATCCCGACCCGGGCTTTTGAAAGTCAGGTCTTCGTGGCCTATGGCAATCACGCCGGGGGAGATTCGCGGTTCAGCTATGCTGGCCGGTCCTGCATCGTCGGCCCTGATGGTCAGGATCTGGCCAGAGCCCCCGCGACGGGGGAGGCCCTGCTGCTCGCAGATTTGGACGTTACGGCCTATGACGCCTGCAGAGCCGCCAACCCTTACCTTGAAGAGTGTCACCTCTGACAGCCCTCAGAGCCCGCCAATCAAGGGTTCCCAATCTCAAGGCATCCCAGTCTCTAGGCACCTCACCCAAGATTTTCCCTTCGATTAACCTCTGGGCCTTGTCCGTTTGGTAAAGGAGAGAACCGTTGAACGTGACCATCACCTCAGTTGCTTCACTGTCTGAGATTCCTGACCGGTCGGCTCTGGAAGAACTTCTGCACGAATACTATGGGGTGATGAACCAAAAGATGCTGGCTGCAGGCGGCGAGGCTCAGGAGATTGAGCCCTTTATCAACGCCATGTGGGATGATGTGGACAGCTATCTGCCCCCGACAGGCCGGCTGTTGCTGGCCACCGGTCCGGAGGGGGACCTGCTGGGATGCGGGTTTATGCGTCAAATCCAGGACCGGGCCGGTGAAATGAAGCGGCTGTATGTACGGGCAGCCGCGCGGGGGACGGGATTGGGGAGAAAACTCGTTGAGCTGCGCATGTCTGCGGCTCGCGAGATGGGCTGGAAAACCCTGCTGGTGGATACAGTCAGAGGCAATCAGGAAATGCTCACGCTGTACAACAAGCTTGGATTTCGAGAGATCGACCGTTACGCCAACAATCCAAACAGCGATGAACTGGCGGCCTATCTGGTTTACCTGCAGTACGATTTTCCAGGGTAACACGCTGTCAAATCCACCTGCTCAGCCCATAAAGCGTCGGCCTCTGCCACCTTGTCCCAGACTGTGGCGGTCGATGGCGGCGGCTTTGACCAGGGCATAAACCTCAGATCCCCGTTCCAGTCCCAGCTCCGCCAGAGAGCGTTTGGTAACCCGGGACCAGAGGGTTGTGCCCCCCACATCCAGCAGAATGTCCACCTGGGCGCCCATTTCTTCACCGCGTTCGATGATCCGGCCTTTCAGGATGTTCTGGATTGAGGTGTCCTGAGGAGGGGTCAGAGCCAGAGAGACGTCCTTTGCCCGGACGCGCAGCCGCAGGTCCGTTCCCACAGCCTGATCCAGTTTCGGCACCATCAACTGTCCGCCGGAAAAGGAAAGGGCGGTCATGCCGTAATCCGAATCCTGTGCCGTAATGCGGGCGGAGATCACCGAGCCGGCTTCATAGCGGCCGGTGAGCGGGCGCAGATCCAACCGGCTGGTCAGTTCTTCCACGGTACCCTGAGCGATCATGCTGCCTTCAGAAATCAGCATCATGGAATCAGCCAGACGCATGATTTCTTCCATTGAGTGGCTGACATAGAGGATGGGCAGGCCAAAGTGATCCCGCAGCCGCTCAATAAAGGGCAGGACTTCTTCTTTGCGCTGGTGATCCAGAGCCGCCAGCGGTTCATCCATCAGCAGCGCAGCCGGGTTGCTCAGCAGTGCCCGGCCCAATGCCACCCGCTGCTTTTCGCCGCCGGACAGCCGATGGGGCCGTCGGGTTAGGAGTTCAGCGATGCCCAGCAGGTCCACGATGTCATCCAGATGGATCTTTCTGTCCTGTGGGCGGGTGCGTTTGAAGCCGTACAGCAGATTGTCCCGGACAGACAGGTGCGGGAACAGGCGGCTTTCCTGAAAGACATAACCAAGACGCCTTTCTTCCGGTTTCAGATCGATGCCGGCGTCGCTGTCAAACAACAGTGTCTCACCCACCTGAATACGGCCACTGTCCGGGGTGATCAGGCCGGCAATCATGTTGATCAGGCTGGTCTTGCCACAGCCGGATCGCCCGAAGACCGCTGTCAGCCCCTGCAGGGGCAGCTGGGCGGTGACGGAAAGCTGGAAAGCGCCCAGCTGCTTTTGCACGGAAATCTCAGGCATGCTGATCTCCAATGCGGTTTTGCAGCCGTCGGGCCAGGAACTCTGACAGGGCAATGGCCAGCAGAGCCAGGGTGATGGAGAGGACAACCAGCCGCAAAGCCGCACTTTCCCCGCCCGGTTGCTGGGCCACTGTAAAGAGAGCCAATGGCAGGGTCCGGGTTTCCCCCGGAATGTTGGAGACGAAGGTGATGGTCGCCCCAAATTCCCCCAGTGAGCGGGCGAAAGCCAGCAGGGCACCGGTCAGGATGCCCGGTGACATGAGGGGCAGGGTGATGGTCCAGAAGACGGTGGCCCGGCTTGCGCCAAGGGTTCTGGCCGCAGATTCCAGTTTTGGATCAACCGCCTCCAGGGACAGGCGCATGGCACGTACCATGAGGGGAAAGGCCATAACAGCGGCGGCCACAGCCGCCCCTTGCCAGGTAAAGGCAACGGTTTTCCCGGTCAGATCATAAATCAAAGCACCCAGCGGGCCGGTGCGCCCCAAAAGCAGCAGCAGCAGGTAGCCCACGACCACCGGTGGCACCACCAGGGGCACATGAACAATGCCGTTTACCAGCGTCTTTCCGGGAAAGGAGCAGCGGGCCAGCAGCCAGGCCATGGCCAACCCAAGGGGCAGGCTGACCAGCACGGACCAGAAGCCGACTTTCAGGCTGAGCAGAAAGGCTTCCTGTTCAAGTGGTGACAGCAACTCCAAGGTCGGGATCTCTCATTTGAGATTGCGGGATAAAAGAAGGGGCGACAGAGCCAGTTTGAACAGTACCAGGGTCAATCCGGGTTAAGTGAACTGACTACGTGATACCACCTGAAACGTGAATTTCTTTTCAGTGTTTTAGAGGCAGAGTCACGGTTTAGGACGCCTTTATGGCCTGCCTGCACTCCACCATAAAGCAGAAAAGAGCGAAAAGCGCTTTCAGAACTCGGGTTTAGTCGGGATCTGGAGGCAGAGCGTTACTTTACAGGGTGAAATCCGAAAGACCGAATGAGGCGCCGGGCCGGATCACTTTTCAGGTACGACAGGAAAGTCTCAACCTCTTGAGTGTTGCTACCCTTGGGTAAGGCCATTTCATAGACAACGGGGTCATGGCTATGAGCCGGAAAGGCGTAGATCTGGCGCACTTTGGGATTGTTGTGAGCATCGGTTGCGTAAACGATACCGGCGGCTGCTTCGCCACTTTCAACCAGCGCCAGTGCGGCACGAACATTGGCTGAGCGGGCAAAACGCGGGGCCAGACCCTGCCACAGCCCTTCGGTCTCAAGGGCCTGACGGGCATAGAGCCCGGCAGGAACAAAGTCAGGATCACCAACAGCCAGGCGACCATCGCCCAGCAGATCTGCCAGAGTGGACAGGTCTTTGAGGGGGGCTGTAACCGCACTGTCGGCCGGAACCACCACCACCAGAGAGTTCTGGAACAGAGCCTCTTTGCTGCCCGACAGCAGGCTTTCTTTTTCCTCAAGGTAGCGCACCCATCCGGGATTGGCCGATACAAAGAGATCCGCCGGGGCGCCTTGTTCGATCTGCTTGGCCAGCGCCGAGGAGGCGGCATAGACCCCGCGCAGGTTGCCCCCGTCCTTTCGATAGTCCTCCGCCAGTTTTTCAAAGAGCGGCCCTGTGCTGGAGGCGGCAAAGATGGTCAGGGCAGCCGCCGTCCCCGGCAAAAGCAAAAAGAAAAGAGAGAGGGTCGCAATTGCTAATCTGAACATTGCCGGGCCTTCGACCGGGGGGGATTGCAGGTATCTGAAGCCATTGGCTGGTAAGTCAGCCCCGAGAACTGTTGCAGCATGGCATCTAACTTTAATGTGATGGCGATTTCAGGAGTTTCTAATCTGCGGTCAGTTAGAGAGCATTGACCTGCAGCAATCTGGCCCAGATTAGTTTGCCCGGATTACTCTTCCTTCAACAAACTCCCGAAGCGCTTCATATCTTCTTTCAGCGCATTGGCAGCTTTGTCCTCCAGGTCTGTAAACTGTTGCAGCGCTTCTTTGCCTCCGTCTGTCAGACGTGCCCCGCCGCCGCCACTGCCGCCGCGGCTGGCCTCGACCAGAGGGGCTTTGAAGGAACTGTTCATGGTATCCACCAGATCCCAGGCCCGGCGATAGGACATTCCCATGGCCTTGGCCGCTTTACTGATGGACCCGGTTCTTTCGATGGCTTTCAGCAGCTCTGCCTTACCCGGCCCCATGGCAATGGCCGAACCCAGCAGGACGCGCAGCCGGGGCGTACGGTTGGGACTGTCAGGTTTGTCGGCCACTGATTTCTCTCCGGATTCCTGTTGAGGTCACGCCTGGACCGGTCGATCAGTAGAGACTGACCTTTATGACCGGCTGGATTGCAGAGTCGCGTCGGCCTCATTTTCGGGTGCCACTACATACTATAAGGGGCTGGTCTTTTCGCAAAACCAGCCCCTCTTGTTCTCGCAGTTCTGAAAAATCTACGGCTATTGGGTCAGAAAGTGCGGATCAGCATCCGATTCTGATCAACCGGAGATTTTTTTCATCTCGGCAAAACCCTGGACCAGATCAGCTTTCAGGTCCTCGACATTTTCCAGTCCGGCATGGATTCGGATGGTCGGACCGTCGGATTTCCAGGGCACGGCTGTGCGGACCCGTTCCGGATAGGTGGGAATGATCAGCGATTCGTACCCGCCCCAGGAGAAACCCATGTAATAGAGTTTGAGGCTGTCGAGCATGGCTGCAACGGCTTCTTCTGACACCGGTTTCAGCTCAACACCAAAAAGACCGCTGGCCCCGGTGAAATCCCGTTTCCACAGCTCATGACCAGGGTCGTCCGGCAGGGCAGGGTGCAGAATGCGGGCCACTTCAGGACGCTCTTTCAGCCAGTTTGCCAGCTCAATACCGTTGGATTCATGGCGTTTCAGACGCACTTCCATGGTGCGCAGGCCTCTGAGGGTCAGGTAAGCCTCGTCAGGGGCTGTGTTGTAGCCCAGCAGTTCAGACTGACGCCGGACAGCCCAGTAAGATTCTTCATCCCGGGCGATGACATGGCCAATCAGCAGATCTGAATGCCCGGCAATGTATTTGGTGCCGGCATGGATGGACAGGTCAACGCCCATATCCAGCGGCTTACAGAAGAGGGGGGTGGCCCAGGTGTTGTCGATGGCTGTGCGGATTCCCTTTTCCTGACAGGCGGCAACAATGGCGGGCACGTCCTGCACTTCGAAAGTCCAGGACCCGGGAGACTCCATAAAGACCAGTTTTGTGTTCTCCCGGAACAGAGCAGAGATTCCGCCACCGATCAGCGGATCGTAGTAAGTTGTTTCAACGCCAAAGCGGGCCAGAAAACCGTCACAGAAACTGCGGGTCGGGCCGTAGCAGGAATCGGCAACCAGAATATGGTCGCCAGAGTTTACAAAGGCCAGCAGGGGCGCGGCGCAGGCTGCCAGTCCGGAAGGAACAGTGAGGCAGCGCTCGCCGTTTTCCAGGTCACAGAGTACTTCATCCAGAGAAAACTGGGGCTGTGTCCCATAGATGCCGTAACCGGCATAGTTTTTTTGCGTTTTTGCCGCGACCCGGTTGTTGAGCTCGGCCACGGTATCAAATGCCAGAGTCGATGCTCGAACCACTGGAGGATTAACGGGGGTGCCGCCACTGACTTCGGTTTGATGTCCCAGGTGCGTCAGTTTCGTTTGCGGAGCCATCTCCGCCGGTAACTTTTTAGCCACAAAAACCTCAAATACTGCTGTGTTGGAGCCAGTGGGTCCGCGATGGCACCCAGGGCCTGATCGGCCTTATGCGAGCTCGGTATAGACCAATGCGAAGTGGGAGGGGAGAAATTTGTTAGTGCACGCGCATTAGGGGTTCAAATTTCCTCACCCCTGCCAAATTTTCCAGATAAGTCAAGCCCCAAACCCTTGTTCAACCTGCATGTCAGGTGTGTTGCCTTTCTGGATTAAATGCTTCATGGTAACGCCACGGATGCCGAACACCGGCAGGTGGAGAGGTGGCCAGAAGGCCGTCCTGCGAGCATCCGATGAACAATTTTCTTAGACTACCAACCTAATGACAGGGAAGGTCGGAATAAAATGAGGCTTGTTAAGCTTTTCGCTGCTGCTGCAGCCGTGTCTGCTTTCGCAGCTGGTGCAGCTTCCGCAGGAACTCTCGATGACGTACGCGCCAAAGGCTTCGTGCAGTGCGGTGTGACCACTGGTCTGGCTGGCTTTGCTGTGCCCGATGATGCTGGTGTCTGGAAGGGTTTCGATGTTGATTTTTGCCGGGGCGTTTCCTCCGCAATCTTCGGCACCCCCAACAACGTCAAGTACACCCCGCTGACTTCTAAAGAGCGTTTCACCGCTCTGCAGTCCGGCGAAATCGATGTGCTGGCTCGTAACACCACCTGGACTTACTCCCGTGACGTGGATCTCGGCTTCGAGTTCGTGGGCGTGAACTACTACGATGGTCAGGGCTTCATGGTCCGTAACGATCTGGGTGTGAGCTCTGCTCTGGAACTCGACGGTGCGTCCGTTTGCATTCAGACCGGTACCACCACCGAGCTGAACCTGGCTGACTTCTTCGCAGCCAACGGCATGTCCTACGAGTCCGTCGTGATCGAAACCTCTGCTGAAGGTCGTCAGGCTTATGCAGCCAACCGTTGCGACGTGTACACCACGGATGCATCCGGTCTGGCCGCTCAGCGTTCTGCTCTGGAAGATCCGAAGGCACACAAGATCCTGCCTGAAATCATCTCCAAAGAGCCTCTCGGTCCGCTGGTTCGCCACGGCGACGCCAACTGGGGTGATCTGAACCGCTGGGTTCTGAACGCCATGATCAACGCCGAAGAACTTGGTGTGACCAGTGCAAACATCGACTCCATGGCTGATAGCCCCAACCCTGCCGTTCGTCGCCTTGTCGGCTCCGAAGGTGAACTGGGTAAAGCTCTGGGCCTGGAAAACAACTGGTCCTACAACGTGATCAAAAACGTTGGTAACTACGGCGAAGTCTTCGAAGCCAACATCGGTGTGAACACACCTCTGGCTCTCGAGCGTGGCCTGAATGCTCAGTGGAAGGACGGCGGTATCCTCTATGCACCGCCCATGCGTTGATCTCTTAGGGTCTCGCAATCCTTCTTAGTTGAAAAGGTATGCCGGGCCTCTGTGCCCGGCATGCTTTTTTTGAGCTCAACCGCATCTGAACGGGAGCAGCATCATGGCTGTAGACGCGGTAGGCGGGGGGCGTAGTACTGGGTCAGTGTGGCAAGATCAGCGCTTTCGCGGTTTGGTCTTTCAAGCCCTAACCATTGGCTTGGTCGGTACCTTCTTTGCCTTTATTGTATACAATACAACGGTCAACCTGGAACGCCTGGGTGTGGCGTCGGGTTTTGACTTCCTCAGTTTGCCTGCTGGCTATGACGTATCCAGCAGCCTGATTTCCTTTACCTCACAGGACACTCACGGCCGGGTCTTCTTTGTCGGCCTGCTGAACACGTTGCTTGTGGCCGGGATCGGGATCGTGCTGGCGACTTTCATCGGCTTCTTTGTCGGTGTTCTGCGCCTGTCCAACAACTGGCTCGTTTCCCGGGTCGCCTATGTCTACGTGGAAGTACTGCGTAACCTGCCGCTGCTGCTGCAGATCCTTTTCTGGTGGGCCATTTTCCTGGCTCTGCCGAAAGCCAAGCAGGCTCTGGAGCTGGGCGGTGGTTTCTTCCTCAATAATCGCGGCCTGCAGTACCCTAAGCCTCTGTTTGAAGATGGCTTCTTCCTGACGCCTCTGGCTCTTTTGATCGGGATTGTTGCAGCCTTTGCCGTCAGCCGCTGGGCCACCAAACGTCAGATGGAAACCGGTCAGCACTTCCCGGCCTTTTCTGTGGGTGCCGGGCTGGTGGTTGGTCTGCCAATTCTGGCTTTCCTGATTTCCGGCATGCCTTTGTCCTGGGAACTTCCCGCTTTGAAGGGCTTTAACTTCAAAGGCGGTCTGGTGATCAAACCCGAGTTCATGGCGCTGCTGACAGCCCTGGCTCTCTACACCGGTGCATTTATTGCTGAGAACGTGCGCTCCGGCATTCAGGCGGTCAGTCACGGTCAGACAGAAGCGGCCTACGCTTTGGGGATCAAACCCAACTGGACCATGCGTCTGATCATCATTCCGCAGGCTCTGCGGGTGGTGGTGCCGCCGCTGACCAGTCAGTACCTCAACCTGACCAAGAACTCCTCTCTGGCTGTGGCCATTGGCTATCCGGACCTGGTGGCGACCTTCGGGGGCACCACCTTGAACCAGACCGGTCAGGCTGTGGAGTGCATTCTCATTACCATGCTGGTTTATCTGTCCATCTCCCTGAGCATCTCTTTGGTGATGAACTGGTACAACCGTCGCATTTCATTGGTGGAGCGCTGAGCCATGTCCCAAGAAGACTCCCAAGTCTCCCAGGATCCGGGCCCCGGCGTTTATCCGCCAGGTCAGCACCCTGATCTTCCACCGCCAGCCGGTACCGTGGGTACTCTGGCGTGGATCAAGAGCAATCTTTTTGATGGGCCGATCAACACCATCTTGACGATTGTCTGTGTCTATCTGCTCTACATCACCGTTCCGGCCATGCTGGACTGGGCGTTCTTCAGCGCCAACTTTGGGGCAACCTCCAAAGCTGAATGTGTGAACCCCGGGGCCTGCTGGGCCGTGGTTGAGCAGCGTTTCGGCCAGTTCATGTACGGCTTTTATGATGCAGATCAGCGCTGGCGGCCTAACCTGGCCTTGATCGGTCTGATTCTTGCCATCATTCCCTTGCTGTTCAGCAATGTGCCGTTCCGCAAGCCCTGGCTGGCCTTTACCTTCGTTTTCCCGATCATCGCCTTTTTCCTGCTCTATGGCGGGTTTGGCCTGAAGGAAATCGAAACCTCCAAGTGGGGCGGTCTGCTGGTGACCATCTCTTCCGGTGTGGTTGGCATCGCGGCATCTCTGCCGATCGGTGTTGCCCTGGCATTGGGACGGCGGTCGAACATGCCGGTGGTTCGGACACTTTGTGTGGGCTTTATCGAGTTCATCCGCGGTGTGCCGCTGATCACCATCCTCTTCATGTCTTCTGTGATGCTGCCGCTCTTCCTGCCGGAAGGCGTCAACTTTGATAAGTATCTCAGGGCCTTGATCGGGATTGCGCTCTTCTCCTCAGCCTACATGGCAGAGGTGGTGCGTGGTGGTCTGCAAGCCATTCCCAAAGGGCAGTACGAAGCTGCCGAAGCCATGGGGCTGAGCTACTGGAAATCCATGCGGCTGGTGATCCTGCCGCAGGCGCTGAAGATCGTCATTCCAGGGATCGTGAACACCTTCATTGGTCTTTACAAAGACACGACCCTGCTGCTGATCATCGGGATCTTCGATCTTTTGGGTATCGCCAAAGCATCGGTTGCCGACGCCAAATGGATTGGCCTGGCTGATGAAGTTTATGTCTTCGTTGGTCTGCTCTTCTTCTTCTCTTGTTTCTTAATGTCCCGGTACAGCATCTATCTTGAGAATAAGCTGCATACCGGCCATAAGCGCTAATCGGGGGTAACACCATGAGTGATGCGCAAAGCGCTCAAATGTCCGTTTCGGATGAAGTGGCCATTTCCATTAACTCGATGCACAAGTGGTATGGTGATTTTCACGTGCTGAAAAACATCAACCTGACGGTTAACCGGGGCGAACGCATTGTTGTGTGCGGCCCTTCCGGTTCCGGCAAGTCGACCATGATCCGCTGCATCAACCGTCTGGAAGAACATCAGAAAGGTGACATCATCGTTGATGGCATCGAACTGACCAACGACCTGAAAAACATCGCGGAAATCCGCCGCGAAGTGGGCATGGTCTTCCAGCACTTCAACCTGTTCCCGCACCTGACGGTGCTGGAAAACTGCACTTTGGCACCGATCTGGGTTCGCAATATGCCCAAGAAAGATGCTGAAGAAATCGCCATGAAGTACCTGGAGCGGGTGAAAATCCCTGAGCAGGCCAACAAGTTCCCTGGTCAGCTTTCCGGTGGTCAGCAGCAGCGTGTGGCCATCGCCCGTTCGCTCTGCATGAACCCCCGCATCATGCTCTTTGATGAGCCCACCTCTGCTCTGGATCCGGAGATGATCTCCGAGGTTCTGGATGTGATGGTGAGCCTTGCCGAAGATGGCATGACCATGATCTGCGTGACCCATGAAATGGGCTTTGCCCGTAAAGTGGCCAACCGGGTCATCTTCATGGATGGCGGTGAAATCATCGAAGAAAACGGACCGGAAGAGTTCTTCAACAATCCGCAGTCCGAACGTACCCAGCTGTTCCTCAGTCAGATTCTGCACAACTGATCTGAACAGCTTCTGCAAAAAGAAAACGGCCTCACCATCTGGTGGGGCCGTTTTTTTTATTGCTGATCTGTGGGTGCGGGCTCAGAGCGTGCTCGGGTCCATCTGAAGCGCTTTGCGCCCGTACCCAAGCCGATCATGCTCTAGCGTGCCAGAAACTCATCCACTTCCGTATAGGGCCGGTTTTGGTAGTGCCCGGTTTCCCGCAGGATCAGTTCGCCATCAACACAGGTCAACCCGTTGGCCAGCCACTGGTTATCCCGGCAGGCGGGCAGAACGCCTTTTTCTCCCAGTTCCAGCAGGAAGGGCAGCAGGGCATTGCCATAACCGGCGGAAGCGGCCACGGGAACCGCGCCGGGAATGTTATCCACCACAAAGTGCAGACGGCCTTCTTCGCGGTAGGTGGGCTCTTCCCAGGAGGTCGGGCGGCTGGTTTCAATGGCCCCGGCTTCGTCGCAGGAAACATCAGCGATGATCAGAGTTTCTTTGGTTTTTAGCAGATCCGCACGGGACAGCAGATGATCGGTGCGGGTCTTGTCCCAGCGGACACAGTTCACCAGCAGATCCAGATCGGCCAGTTGATCTTCCAGATCTTCAATGGTGCCGGTGGTGAAGTTGGAGCCAGAGAACTGGATGCCAGCCTTGTAGCGGGCACCAGCGTGGTCATCGAGCCCCAGGACACTGCAGCCCAGCGCGGTCAAGACCCGCACAGCGCCCAGGCCCGCGCCCCCCAGGCCGATTACTACGGCTTTGATGGCGGTTGAGCCATACTGGGGCAGGAAGTGGCGACCTGTGCCGCCATGGGGCGCCATGCACAGCCGCAGAGCTTCCAGGGCTCCCACTTCCCCGGCCAGCGGAGAGTTGGGGGTGCCGAACTGGTGCATGTCTTCCGCAGACAGCCCTGTACAGCCCACGTCCAGCAACTTGTCTGTCAGTTCGCGATTAAGGGCGGTGTGCAGGTTGGTGAAGATGATATGGCGTTTTTCCAGCAGGTCGTATTCCGGCGGCAGGATTTCCTTCACCTTCACGATGGTTTCTGCGCCTTTGTAGAGTGCTGCAGCATCGTCTACGACTTTTGCCCCGACTGCTTCATAGGCACTGTCGGCGGCTCCACTGAGCTTGCCAGCATTGCTTTCCACCAGGACTTCGTGCCCGGCTTGAATCAAGCGCTCAACCTGTACAGGCAGGAGGGAAACACGGCCTTCCTGAGGTTTGATTTCACGGGCGACACCAAAGATCATCTTCTTGTTCCGTTTTTTTTCTTAAAAAGGGGAGCCTGAAGGCTCCTGTCTATCAAAGGGGGCCTGCCACTTTCTGTTGCTCCTGTTGGAAGTTGGACAGAAAGAACAGAGGACTCCCTTACTGTGCTCTTCACAGTGGGGTCTTCACTGGCTGACGAGCTTCAAATCACACCTTTGCTGCGTGGATCAACGATGACGTTCACCTGCTGGCGGAAGGGCACAAAACCCAGCTTCTGATAAAGCGGCAGAGCTTTGGGATGATCCAGCGTGCAGGTGTTGACCGTCAGGCGTTTGGGGTTCTTGTCCCAGGCCATCTGAATGGCCGTGTCCAGCAGGTACGGGCCCAGTTTCATGCCAATGTAGTCCGGCACCAGGCCAAAGTAGGCCAGGTCCACGGTGTTTTTGTCCTGGTGATCCAGTTGGAAGAAACCTGCCGGAACCCCTTCCACGTAGAGCACGTAAAGGTCGGTGGTTTCCCGGGCCAGGATCTCCGCCAGGGTTTCGTCACTGGCCAGACGTTTTTCGTACCACAGCCAGGGTTCCCCCACGGTGTTGTAGAGGTAGCGGTAGAAGGAAACCGTGCAGTTCTCCGTCTTCAGCAACGCGATGTGCAGATTGGAGGGCGGGTGTGCCGGGGCATGTTCCGGGCGTGCCAGCATCTCCAGATCAGTGACGGTTACGGACAGCGCGGTTTTCTTGTCGATGACGCCATCTTCAACTGTTGCGCCCTCCGGGATGTCGGGGCGCTGATCTTCAGGCGGAAGGCCTTTATCTTTCAGCCACTTGGAGAAGATCCGTCTGGGCTCTTCTTCATAGCCGATGGATTCATAGAAGCCGGCAACCTTGTGGTTGCTGGAGCGGATCATCAGCTGAACTTTGGGAATGCCCTGGTCCCGCATCCAGTCTTCCGCGGCTGTGGAGAGCTGCCGTCCCAGGCCACTTCCCTGAATGTCCGGATCAACAGCCAGATAGTAGATCCACCCCCGATGCCCGTCATGACCGTGGCAGATGGAACCGGCGATGGTTCCTTCTGCGCTAACGGCCAGGGTAATGCGGGCATTGTCACTGGCCTGGAACAGTGCAATGTCCTGTTCCGGGTCGTTGTACCAGATGGTCAGATTGCAGCGCTGCCACAAAGCAACAGTCGCCTCGAGATCACTGTCCGCGTAGGGACGAAGTAGGAAAGACTGGGTCACTGTTTTTAGAGCCTGTTGCTTGAGATCTTCAGCCGTTTTTGGCTGCCGGACCTGTTTCAACAGGCGTTCCGGCATCTTCCAGGCCCCATTCGGACCAGGAACCGTCATAGAGCGCCAGGTTCTTCTGACCCAGGCAGGACAGCCCCAACAGCAGGACCGCGGCTGTTACCCCTGAGCCACAACTGGTGACGATGGGTTTGTCCAGATCAACGCCGGCTTCCTCAAAGGCTGCTTTCAGCCCGGCCGTATCCTTCATGGTGCCCTGTGCTGTCATCAGATCAGTCCAGGGCACATTCAGGCTGCCGGGAATGTGCCCACTGCGCAGACCTTCACGGGGTTCCGGCGCACTGCCGTCAAAGCGGGCGGCGGCGCGGGCGTCGATCACCTGCTCACGGCCGCTGGTCAGGTTCGCCAGAAGCTGGTCCTTGTCCCGCAGCATCATTGAGTTCATGCGGGGCATGAAGTGTCGTTCCATGGGCACAGTCGGGTGATCGTCCAGCGGACGCCCTTCTGCTTTCCATTTCTCAAGACCGCCGTCCAGCACGAAGACGTCGTTATGTCCATAGTACTTGAAGGTCCACCAGACCCGCGGCGCCGACATCAGGCCCCGGCGGTCATAGATCACCAGTCGCAGACCGTCACCCAGGCCCAGTTTGCGCACTTTGCTGGAGAAAATCTCGGGCGCCGGCAGCATGTGGGGCAGGGGGGAATTGGGGTCTTTCACATCGTCGATGTCGAAAAAGACCGCTCCGGGGATATGTTCTTCCTCATAAAGCTTCCGGGCGTCTTGGTCTTCGTTGGGCAGAAAGTAACTGGCATCCACAACGCGGATGTCCGGTGAGGAGAAGTTACGATCCAGCCATTCGGTAGAAACCAGGGGAGCAAGTGACATCATGGAGCTTGGACCTAATGAAAAGAAATGGGATGGGAGCTGCTGACAGCGAGAGACAAACCTATGTTGCCGACGGCGATTTGCCAAGCTTATGGCTGCCTTGCAGAGCGGGTTTGTTACTTTTTATGGAAGCTTTTGGGTTGATTGTTGCCGGTGGAGTTTTTTGCCAGGAACAGCCTTACCAGTAGCTGTGCTGAGCGTGATGAAGCGGGCCAGGCCATTTGTGCCGCATTGACCTTTTTTGCGGATCAGGCAGTCCACGGGCAAGAGGCAGAACGTCGCGGCGGGATTCCTTTTTGTGTGTCTGGTCTCCGCGCCTTACACTGGTTTGAGATCACTCTGCTAAGGAAACAGCGGAGTCGCCTGTCTTATTGCAAGGTTTGGCCGCCACAAGACAAAGCCGTAAAAGACAAAAAGGGGAATTTCAGGACGTGGCCGGGGGAAACAAGCTGTCTGACATTGACTTGCTTGATCGCAACAAGCTGAAGGACCGGCTGCTTCGCTTGACCCGGTTTTCAGGCTGGATGATCGTGGTTCAGCTGATCAACATGGTTTGTGGGTTTCTGATCGTTAATCAGCTATCCGTGACAGACTACGCGCTCTTTACGCTGGTGCTGACCCTGACCATGTCGGTCAAACTGCTAGGGGCATCAGGTCTCAACCAGATTTTGTTGTTTCAAGGAGGGGAGAACTGGCAGAACCCAACCCGGCTTGGGCGCGCTCTGTGGTTGGTCTTGTCGATCCTCAAGTGGCTGTTTCCAGTGGTCTTTCTGGTCAGTTTCCCCTTTGTGTTCTTCCTTCTGAACCAGGCCGGGTTTTCCTTGCCGGTGGTTCTGCCCTACTACCTGATCCTCGGGTGCCTGGCTTTTTCCATGGCGCTGTCGTCCCTTTTTGTCGAGGTGGCTCGCCTGCGCGGACAGCTGAAGATGATCATTGCTGTCAACTTCAAAGCAGCTGTCATGCGCCTGATCGTGGTTGGGCCGTTGCTCTACTTCTGGACCGAGCCCTGGCTGGCGTTGTTGGCCGTGGTTCCGGGCATTCTGCTGGAACTGCGCACCTACGGACGGTTCTGTAAGGAACAGGCTCCTGTTCCGGCCCGTTCAGAGGGAACGACTCCTGAGGAGGAACAGGCGACACGGGAAGGCAAGGACAGGGCCCGTGCCTTCATCCTGCGTTCCTTTCCCAATGATGTTTTTTACATCTTTTCCAGTGTTGCGAAGCTATCTTTGCTGGCGATTTTCGGGGGGGCTCAGAATGTGGCGTCCTTTGGGGCTCTGGAGCGTTTTGGCGTCATAACCACCCTGGTGGCCCTGGTGGTGTCCAATGTCTTCTTGCCCTACTACGCCAAGCAATCCCGCCAGGCCCATTTGTTGATCATCTATTTTCTTCTGATCCTGGTGGCGAGTTCGGTGCCGGCAGCCTTCACCGCGGTTGCCTATCTCTTTCCCAAACCCATCCTGTCGCTGCTGGGGGAAAACTATCTGGGACTGAGCCACGCCCTTGTCCTGATGGGGCTGGGCCTCAGTTTTTCGGTGGTTGAGGCTGCGTCAGTCAAACTGATGCAGGCGCGTGGGCATATCCTGGCACCCGTCTGGACCATTGCCGGAAATCTGGGGTCCTTTGCAGTCTTCGTCTATCTGCTGGATGTGACAACTCTGGAAGGCGTTCTGTGGCTGGCCATTGGTCAATCAGCCACTCTGGCGGCCATCAGCATCGTGTATGCCTGTGTGGCGATCTTGCGTGAGGAAGAAAAGGCGCAGGACAGCCAGTCGCCTTAAGGCTGGGAGTTGGGTCTCAGGTCTCTTTCAAAGCAGTGCCCGTGACAATGGTGGCGCGTCAAAGAACAGGCCAAAGCCTGGGGGCAAATCGGTTTACGGGGACTCACTGCACAACAAAGATCCCCGCCCAGAACAAAGGCCCCTGCAGCAAAGGGCAGAGGCCTTTTTGTTTCTTTTGATCGGCGGCGGCGGACCGGGTCAGGCAAAACGCAGATTGATGCGCCGGTTTTGCTTTCCTTTGTTTTCAATCTTGCCCACCTCGACCGGACCAATCTCTCCTGTGCGGGCCACATGAGTGCCACCGCAGGGTTGCAGGTCAACACCGGCAATGTTCAGCAGGCGAATACGCCCGCCGCAGCGGGGAGGTTTGACGGACATGGTACGCACCAGATCGGGCTTGGCATCCAGTTCTTCGTCCGTGATCCAGAGGGTTTCAGCCGGATGATCTTCCTGGATCAGCTTGTTCAGCCCTGCTTTGAGGGCTTCTTTGTCCAGGGAGGTATCGGGTAGGTTGAAGTCAAGGCGACCCTTGCCGTCACTGATCTGTCCACCGGTGACGTCGCCGTCAACCAGAGAGCAGAGCAGATGCAGGCAGGTGTGCATGCGCATCAGGCGGTGTCGGCGATCCCAGTCAATGGTGGCGGTCACTTTCGTGCCGACAGCGGGCAGGGGGCTGTCATCTGCCAGGACATGGACGACATCGTTATGATCCTCGCCCTTTTTTGTATCGACCACCTGCAGGCGGCTGCCGTCCGGCAGAGCCAGTTCGCCCACATCACCCAGCTGGCCGCCGCCTTCAGGATAAAACACCGTGCGGTCCAGGCGCACACGGCCCTCTGCAGCCTCTACCACTTCTGCTTCACAGCTTTTCAGATAGGCGTCGTCGCGAAACAGCAGTTCCATGGGGCTCTCTCCTGCAGGTCTTTTTCTTGGGTTAGAGTCAAATCGCTTTAAGTGGAATCACTACGTGATAACACTTGAAGCGTGAAACTCTATTCAGTGTTTTAGAGGATGATCCACGGTTTAGGTAAAAGCGCAAAGCGCTTCTAACTAAACCGATCATGCTCTAGATCCCGGCTGCTCTGTCACAGATTGACTGGGCAGCCGGGTGCTTCCGTGTGACATTCTTTTAGCGAACTGCCGGGGGCTGGGAAAGCAACAGATTGTCAGGCAGACAAAAGGCCCCAAGGCAGCTTCTGCTTTGGGGCCTCTAAACCAACCGAGGCGCGCCCATAAATCAGGGGCGACCGCTTTGGTCTGGTCGCCCTCCAAGGGGCAAAACCGATGGAGATCTAGGCCATCCAGCCCGGAACCGGCAGGTTTTTTTCTTTCAGGAATGCCGGGTTGAAGAGTTTGGACTGATAACGGGTGCCATAGTCACACAGCAGGGTGGTGATGATGTGCCCCGGGCCCAGGTCTTTGGCCAGACGCAGCGCCCCGACAACATTGATCCCTGCGGACCCCCCGATGCACAGGCCGTCTTTTTCCAGGAGGTCGAAGATAACCGGCAAGGCTTCCTCGTCACTGATCCGGTAAGCCCTGTCGATAGGGGCACCTTCCAGATTCTTGGTGATGCGTCCCTGACCAATGCCTTCCGTAATGGACGTTCCTTCGGCTTTGAGCTCACCATTGGCATAGTGGCCGTAGAGGGCCGACCCGCCGGGGTCTGACAGCGCTGTCACAATCTTCTCATTTCGCTCTTTCAGCGCCATGGAGATGCCAGCCAGGCTGCCTCCGGTGCCGACGGCGCAGACAAATCCATCGACCTTACCGTCTGTTTGCTCCCAGATCTCAGGCCCGGTGGTCTCATAGTGGCCCTGTCGGTTGGCCACATTGTCAAACTGATTGGCCCAGATCACCCCATTGGGTTCGGTTTCGGCCAATTCTTCAGCCAGGCGGCGCGAATAGTGGACATAGTTGTTGGGGTCTTTGTAGGGGACCGCTGGAACCTGGCGCAGATCAGCGCCAGCCAGAACCAGCATGTCTTTCTTTTCCTGGCTTTGCGTTTCTGGAATGACGATCACAGAGCGATAACCTAAAGCGCGCCCAACCAGTGCCAGGCCAATGCCCGTGTTTCCGGCTGTTCCTTCCACGATCACGCCACCCGGTTTCAGAGTCCCTTTGCGTTCTGCATCGCGAATGATCGCCAGGGCCGCCCGATCTTTGACTGAACCGCCCGGATTGAGAAACTCCGCCTTACCCAGGATTTCACAGCCGCTCAGATCCGACAGGCGGTTCAAGCGGATAAGAGGGGTGTTGCCGATGGTGCCAACAAAGCCGTCGCGGAGATCCATGGAGTTTTCTCAATCTGTTACGTTGAAGAAACAGAAATATCGTGTTTTGCGGGGGAATTACAAATTATACCTGCCGACTTTGTGTTTTTCTGCCCTGTTCAAAGTGTGAATAGAGAAATTAATAACATTAAATTATATGTGTTTTTTGTAAGGTATTGACAAAATTGTTTTATCTCCACTTTTCCCGAAGAGCGTCACGTTCGTTTTTAAGCCACAACAGCGCGATCAGGGCAGCGGAGTGTTGAATCTGGCCGCGATCAATCAGGTCAAAGGCTTCATCCGTACTGAGTGTGACGGCCCGGATGTCCTCGCCTTCTTCCGGCACACCATGAAACTCTGCCACGTCCCGGCAGTCCACCTGGCCGACAAAAAGGTCAATGCTCTCCAGGCACCCGCCGGCCGAGGGCATGTAACGACAGATCCTGTCGATGTTTTGGACCGCCAGGCCTGTTTCTTCTTTGGTTTCTTTCAGGGCGATTTCTTGAGCCGTTGCTTCCTGATCGATGATTCCGGCCACAATTTCCAACTGCCAGGCGGGGCCACCGGCCAGATGAGCTGCCAGCCGAAACTGCTCAATCAGTACAATACGGTCCAGATGGGGGTCATAGGGCAAGAGGGCGATGCAGTCATTTCGCTCCAGAACTTCGCGGTTCAGGCTGTTTGACCAGCCGCCAGAAAACAAACGATGGCGGATGTCGTACTGTGCCATGCGAAAAAAACCCTGAAAAACAACCTCACGTGATTGAATTTCAACATCATTTTCAGTGAAAGGCGTGGCCTGAAAACTGCTTTTGGCGGAGGAAGAAATGGTCATTCGTATGCCTGGTTTTTTTACGAAGTAATTACTGAGTTCTTACCAGCAATTCAGACAGGCTGTCACACCTGCAAGAATCCCGGAAAAGCCATGCGTTTTCTGCATTAGACAAAAAGCAGGGGGAAGCCTATCTCACTGTCAGAAAGCAAGTGCAGCAGAACGCGTTACTTTGTTTTTCTTTGGTGCAACAAGGAGCATGACCGATGCAAGCAAATCTGACTGTGGGCCTGGCTCACGTAATTGCTTTGTCCCTTCTCGGCCTGATCGTGGCCGTTGTTTGAGGCAAGTAACAGCCATTCAGCGCTAAGTGCCCCTGTACAAAGGGCAAAGTAAAAACCGGCCAACCATTCGGGTTCGCCGGTTTTTTTTATGCCATGGTCCCGGAACCACATCTTTTAATGTGACGGTCCGGAGTGTTCCAAAGAAGGTGTCAGGAAATCTGCAGGCTCTGATTTGAAGAGGGCGTGCGGACAGGAGCAACAGCCGATGCGCTTTCATCCTCGGACGCTCGTTTTTGTGAGTGATGAGCCAGCGAATGCTGTGAAACCTGAGGGGGCGCCTTTGAAGTTTGGTCTTACGAATATCTGGCGTTCAGAGATTTTGCTGATCAGGGCTTCGAAAGAGTAGGGCAGCATAGAATGCCCAAGATCGGGAGCGTGGAGTCAGCAAACGGCGTTTGGGACATCCTTCGTCTGTTTCACCTCTTTTGGGTCGCACCTCATCCAGGTCGCGCCTCATCCAGGCTCAATCGCATTGTGCCCGGGCTAACCGCCATAGGCGGTCTCGTTTTCTTTGGGAGAAAGCAGGAAGGTTTCCGGCCCTTAGAAGACCATCAGCAGCCAGGCAACAACGGACAGGATACAAAGACCGGCACTGCCAATCAGCAAGCCTGCGTTCAGAGCAGAGCGCTGTGGGCGAAGGGATTTCTTTGTCGCTGTGCGATCGGTGAAGTCTGTGGCAGAAGACCGCGTATTTAAAGGCGCGGAATCGAGAGCAGTAGCATCGGCACACTGGGTGGTCATGACGTCCTCCTCTGATTGAAAGAGAGCTCAGTTTTCTTTGGTTTTTTGGCTCTTACACTCTCTTTCGCGACCCCAAACCTAGCAAAAAACGGCAGAGATTGACAGGCGACGCTATGCTGCACCTGCTCACTTTTGGGGATAAAGATGGTTAAGCAATTGTTGCGACAGGACAAAGGGGTCTTGTGACATTTTGAAGCGCCAGGATGTTTGAGAACTTTCCATATTTTGAGTCAGATCATTCCCGAATTGATGATTTTCTGCTCTGCTGGGATTGAGGATCTCGCCAGCCTTTTGATTGAATTTGCAGAGAGGTTCACTTGATGAACCCTGGAGTTTTGATGCGGTCACTTGCGTTCAGAGAAGGTCTTTTCACCACTGTCTTGGGATTGGGGCTTTGCCTCTGTTTCTTGGTCATTAGTCCGGCGGTACTGGCTGCTGACGGAAAGCCGGATTCTTCTGTGCTGTTCAGTGATCTCTGTGAGCGTAGCCTGGTGTATGAGCCTCGGGACTGCCGCTGCATCAGCCGCAAGATAGAGCAGAACTTTGAGGGCAAAGACCGTAAAATTGCCTACCTCTATGGCAGAGTTGCGGTCATGGCGGAGCAGGACCTGCTGGCGTTGCGAAACTATGTTCTGTCAAAGAAGTGCGACTCCATTCCCCTCAGCGATGCGATGGCCGAACTCAGTCGGCATCACAACTTGCCGGTTTTTCTCTTTCGGGAGCTCTATCTGCTGGATTTGACCAAAGAGCAGTACTTTGACTGGGGGGAAGAAAAGGAATTCGAATCCCTTTGGAAAAGCTGTCATCGACCCACCAGCCAAATGCGTGAGGTTGAAGAAGATCTGATGACCTGTCTTTCCACAACCGAGGGCCTTGAGGACTGTTCGCGCTGTCATGACGGGCAGGGGATTGAGCTCTCCCGCTAGACGTCTGCTGGCAAAACAGAAAAGCCCTCCAGACTTTTCAGTCTGAAGGGCTTTTGAATTGGCTCCGAGGGAGGGATTCGAACCCCCGACAAGGTGGTTAACAGCCACCTGCTCTACCACTGAGCTACCTCGGATCAGTTGTTTGCCGGGTCGGCTTCCGTCGTCCGGCGGAGGGGTTTCTAGCACTGAGGCCGAACCCCTGCAAACACCTTTTTGCCTTTTTTGGTGTTTTTTTGAAAATAGCTGAATAATCCTAAAGGCTTATTGGGAAATTTTGGCTTTCAAAGGCAGAAAAACCCAGCAGAATTCCTGTCGTGGTCTCTTTTGGAAGGCAGCGCAAGTTTTTGCGGTCGGTACCAGGAATCTGCAGATGCCGTAGCCAGAGACGCTGATTTTCAGATTGTAATCAGAGCTCTATCGTCTTTGCTGGATTCCTGAACGAGAATCAAAGCGGTTTATCTGGACTCACTGCGTGATGACGCTAGGAGCGCAGATTGGTCTCTTTTCAACGTGTTGGAGGAAGTTTCATGGTTTAGGTCCAGGCGCAACGCGCTTCTAACCAAAGCGATCATGCTCTGGCAGCCCGTGCGGGAGCGATAAAACTGACCTGAGAGAGTTGCCAGAACGTCTGATCTGCTCATCTCTGAGCAAAGCAGGTAGCAGAAAGCAGATTGTTTGGGAAAAATGGAGGCCCGAGCCGGAATCGAACCGGCGTAAACGGATTTGCAGTCCGGCGCGTCACCACTCCGCCATCGGGCCTTCCTCTTCGTCAGCTGGGGTGACTCTGTCGCTGACGGAGGCGCAGATATAATGAGGCCTGGGGGGCAGGGTCAAGGACACAAATAGCATCAGAGGCTAAAAATTTGCTCGCCTGCTTCCAGGACCTTCCGGAAGATCGCTTTGCCTGTCCTTAACGCTGTTCGGGCAAAAACTCGCTGAAGGCGATCTAAGTGCTTTGGGGTTGGGGTTTGTGCGACAAGTTGCCCTGCGCGAGAGGGGGGCTTGGAAAGGCCTGTGAAACACAAGCTGTTTGAGTGGCTTGGTTCTGGGGTGCTTTCGGTTATCACGGACATTAGAGAGCCGTGTTAAGTTTGACCGAAACCTGCTTTAGGTGCGTTGTCTTGCGGCCAATTCAGCGATATAACCCGCCTTATTGCTAACAAGACGCTCATCGGCTGCTCCGGCGAAACGGGGCAGGGGAAAACCCTGGCCACAGCGCCCCATGTAAAGACGTCATCTGTAAGGTAGAAAGAGGCCATCGTGGATTACAGCAACGTGCGCTCTAACATGGTTGAAAGCCAGCTGCGGCCCAACCAGGTGACCAATGAATCCCTGCTGGACGCTTTTGGTGGTGTACCACGGGAGAAATTTGTTGCTCCGTCGGCCCGGCAATTCGCCTACCTGGACGAAAACATGAAGCTTGGCAGCGACCGTCATCTGATGGAGCCACGTGTTCTGGGGCGTTTGTTGCAAACAGCAGAAGTCAAAGCTGACGACATGGTGCTGGTTGTTGCCTGTAACAGTGGTTACAGCGCGGCATTGCTGGGGGAACTGGCCAGCACGGTAGTGGCTCTGGAAAGCGATGCCGAACTGGCAGCTCAGGCGAACAGCGTGTTGCAGGACCTGGGTGCCGATAACGTGGTGGTTGTTGAAGGGGCGTTGGATGCAGGTTACGCCAAACAGGGTCCCTACAGCCTGATTCTCATTGACGGGGCGGTGGACGAAGTACCAGAAGCCCTGTCCGGGCAGTTGGCTGATGGCGGTCGGCTTTTGGCAATTGTTCGCGATTCTCAAGGTGTTGGCCGGGCAACATTGATGCAGCGAGACGGCGAAGTTGTTTCTTCGCGCTATCTCTTTGATGCGGCGGTTCCTGTCCTTTCAGAGTTTGCTGTGAAAAAAGGCTTCGAGTTCTAAGAGCGCCATGTGATCTCAAACCCGGGTTCTGCTCAGTTGGCTGGCCCGGGACGCGGGATGCGGAAGTGAGAACCCTGGAATTTGTTAAGCACCTGAAACCGAAAAGCATTTAAATCTGCCGGCCGTTTTGGTGCCTGCCAGTCAGACTTGAAAAAATTGGGTGTGTACCTATATGAAGACGGCTTTTGCCAATTGGCTTTGGCAGAGTTGAGGGGATAAAGGGGTCGCAAAAACGCTGACAAGCGCGAAAACTTGCGCTATGTCACTGTTTCAGTGGATTTTTAGCCACTTCTTATAGACAATGAGGCCGGAGCACTTCTTCAGGTGACCTTTGGCCTTGAGCAGACTTTGGCTTCTGGTTTGGTCACTTTGTCTGGATGTGCTGGTACCTTTATCTTGTTGCGACTGTGTTTGGGAAAGAAACAGAGGCTATCTGCTTGCGGGCATCTGCTTTTATGTCTGCAGCCCAAACCTAGGGGAAATTCGCTTTGAGTTTGTGCAGCAACTGGCAAAACTTGAAGTGCGAATTGTCCTCTTTTCAACAGGTTAGAGGGTGATGTTTGAGGGGGTTCTGGACGCAAGGCGCTTCCAACTCTCAGGATCATGCTCTAGGGTTATTGCTTATTGTATTCGTCAGGGGACGCTATGACTGATTCTCTCTTCTCCCGTTGGACCGCCGTTGGCACTGTCCGCAAGGCTCTGTTGCTTGCAACGTCAGCCTTGGTTTTTGCCTCGGTTCAACCGGCCTCAGCGGTTACCCTGGTTGAAGCACTGGCCGAAGCCTATGAATCAAACCCTGACCTGGCGTCGGCGCGCGAGCAGCTCAAAGGAACAAACGAAGAAGTGCCGCAGGCTCTGTCCAACTGGCGGCCTTCGGTTTCCTTAAGCGGATCTGCTGGTAAGCAGATCTACAAAAACAACAACTCCAACGACTCCTACAACAACTCAACGCCCACATCCGGCTCCGTAACAGTCAGCCAGCCAGTCTACCGTGGTGGCCGTACAGTCGCGCAGACAGAACAGGCTGAATTCCAGGTTGAAGCACAACGCGCCCGTTTGAACTCTTCAGAACAGACAGTTCTGCTGAACGGTGTGCTGGCTTTCATGAATGTCTGGCGTGATGAATCTGTTCTGCAGCTCAACATCAACAACGAGCAGGTTTTGCAGCGGCAGCTGGAAGCCAGCCAGGATCGTTTCCAGGTCGGCGAAATCACACGGACGGACGTCGCACAGTCAGAATCCCGTCTGGCCGGGGCGACAGCTGAGCGGGTGCAGGCAGAGGGTGTTCTGGAATCCAGTAAGGCAACCTATCTGGAAGTAATTGGCAGCGAGCCGGATGTGCTCAGCGCCCCCTTGCCGCTGGAAGGCTTGCCCGGTTCCCAGGAAGAAGCCATTGGCCAGGCAGCCACCAACAACCCGGAAGTTCTGGCAGCTCAGTTTGATGAGCGCGCATCCCAGAGCAATATCCGCCTGGTCCAGGGTGAGCTCTACCCGACGGTTTCTTTGGATGGTTCCTTTGACCGGGACCTGAACCAGACCTTTTCCGGCACCCAGGCCAATCAGGGTTCTGTTATCGCTTCCGTTTCCATCCCTGTGTATCAGCAGGGCTCTGTTTACAGCCGCGTCCGGCAGGCCAAGTACAACAACAATCAGCTTCGCCTGGACAAGACCTCTGTTGACCGCCGCATCGAGCAGGAAACAGTTACAGCCTGGGAAGCTCTTTTGACCGCCAAGGCCCAGATTCGCTCCTTCGAAAGCCAGGTCACGGCCGCAGCCATCGCCCTGGACGGGGTGACACAGGAAAACCAGGTCGGGTCACGGACCGTTCTGGATGTCCTGAACGCTGAACAGGAACTGTTGGACGCTAAAGTGGCCTTGGTTCGCGCTCAGCGTGACGAGATTGTGGCTGGGTTTCAGCTCTTGTCTGCAGTCGGTCGTCTTAATGCTTACGAACTGGGACTGGCTGTTGATATCTATGACCCAACAGTCGATTACGAAAAGACCCGCAACAAGTGGTTCGGCTTGAGCGTTAATGATGAATAAGGTAATCCGGTAGTAGAAAAACCAAGACCAATCAACAAACCGGGTATTCAGAGTCGGTAATATGAGCGAACCGGAAGGCCAAAACGAACCGTCGATGGAAGAGATTCTGGCGTCCATCCGCCGGATCATTTCTGAGGACGAAGAAGGAGCTCCTGAAGCCAAGGCTGACGCCAGCGCTGAGGAGCAGGCATCTCCTGTGGAGGAAGATGTTCTCGACCTGACAGAAGAGATCGAGGAAGAAGAAGTCTTGGATCTGACGGAAGTTGTTGAGCCTGAGCCGGAACCCGCACCGGAACCTGAACCCGAACCTGTCATTGAAGCAGAGCCGGAACCCGAGCCGGAACCAGAGCCGGAACCGGTGATCGAGGCCGAGCCGGAACCCGAACCCGAACCCGAGCCTGAACCAGAGCCTATGCCTGAGCCCGAGCCGGTAAAGGTTGATGCTGATTTCGAAGAAGAAACCATTGCTTTCACGGAATCGGATCTGGAAGAAGACGCCCCTGCGCTAGAGCTGACCGACGAACCGCTGGCTGAAGAGGAGCCGGAAACCCCGGCAGTTAACGCTGATGAGTTGCTGGTTTCCGCGGCCACTGCGTCTGTTGCTGCCCGCTCTTTGGGAGAAGTCGGACAGGCTGTTGCCAATAAGCGACGGGAAGATTCAGCCATGTTTGGTGGCGTCAGTGTTGAGCAGATGGTTCGCGAGTCTCTGGAACCCCATCTGAAGGCTTGGTTGGATGAAAATCTGGCCAGCGTGGTAGAGCGTGTCGTACGGGAAGAAGTACGACGACTAGCCAGGCGAGCCGAAGACGAATAATCAAGGCGCCGTCGGCTAATCACCGGCGGCGTTTTTCTTTGTAAGAAGGGCGCTCCGGGAGCGCCCCTTTTCGCATTCGCAAGGATGCAAGATGACTGGAAGGACCGATCCCGCCATGGCGGAACTGGACAAAACATACCGCCCCGATGCGGTTGAAGCGAAGCAGTATCAGCGTTGGGAAGAGGCCGGCTCTTTCGCCTGCGATCCCAACTCTGGCAAAGATCCCTATACCATTATGATGCCGCCGCCCAACGTAACGGGCAGCCTGCACATGGGCCATGCGCTGACCTTCACCATTCAGGATGTCCTGGTTCGTTATCATCGCATGCAGGGGCGTGACACCCTTTGGCAGCCCGGGACAGACCACGCCGGCATCGCCACCCAGATGGTGGTGGAACGACAGCTTGCTGAGCAGGGGATCACCCGTCACCAGCTGGGGCGTGACAAGTTTCTTGATAAGGTCTGGGACTGGAAAGCCCAGTCTGGCGGCACCATCATCAAGCAGCTGCGCCATCTGGGCGCCTCTGCCGACTGGCCCCGTGAGCGCTTCACCATGGACGAGGGCCTGTCGGCTGCTGTCCGCAAGGTTTTCGTTCAGCTGCATCAGGAAGGCCTTATCTACAAAGACAAGCGTCTGGTGAACTGGGATCCCAAGCTGCATACCGCCATTTCCGATCTGGAGGTGCTGCAGACGGAAGTGAACGGGCATCTCTGGCACTTCAAGTACCCGGTGGAAGGGGAGGAAGGGCGCTTCATCACCGTTGCGACCACCCGTCCGGAAACCATGCTGGGGGATACAGCGGTTGCCGTTCATCCTGAAGATGAGCGCTATCAGCCGCTGCTGGGCAAAAACGTCATGCTGCCGCTGGTCGATCGCGCCATTCCCATTGTGGCGGATGATTACGCTGACCCTGAAACCGGCTCAGGCGCTGTGAAAATCACGCCTGCCCATGATTTCAATGACTTTGAAGTGGGGCGGCGCCACGATCTGGAAAAGATCAATGTGCTGGACCGGGACGCCAAAATTCTCGATGAGGATTTCATCCCCGCTGCCTATCGCGGTCTGGACCGCTATGACGCGCGTAAGAAAATCGTGGCGGACATGGATGCTTTGGGTCTGCTGGCAGAGGTGGAAGATCACCCGCACACTGTGCCCCACGGAGATCGCTCCGGCGTGGCCATCGAGCCCTGGCTGACCGACCAGTGGTATGTGAACGCTGAAGTGCTGGCTAAACCCTGCATTGAAGCGGTCGAGCAGGGCAAAACAGTCTTTGTGCCCAAGCAGTGGGAAAACACTTTCTTTGACTGGATGCGCAACATTCAGCCCTGGTGCATTTCCCGGCAGCTCTGGTGGGGACATCAGATTCCGGCCTGGTATGGCCCTGACGGTGAAATCTTTGTGGCTGAAGATGAGGCGGGGGCCAAAGCGGCGGCTCTGGCTCACTATGGCGAAGACAAAGTGCTGGAGCGGGATCCTGACGTACTGGATACCTGGTTCTCCTCGGCTCTCTGGCCCTTTTCCACGTTGGGCTGGCCGTCTGATGACCCCAAGGTCACGCAGGAACTGGCTCAATACTATCCCGGCAATGTGCTGGTGACGGGCTTTGACATCATCTTCTTCTGGGTTGCCCGGATGATGATGATGGGCATGCATTTCATGGGCGAGGTGCCTTTCAAGCACGTCTACATTCACGCCCTGGTGCGTGACCAGCATGGTCAGAAGATGTCCAAGTCCAAGGGCAATGTCATTGATCCGCTGGAACTGGTGGAACAGTACGGCTGTGATGCCCTGCGCTTCACTCTGTCGGCACTGGCTGTGCCCGGCCGCGATGTGAAGCTGGATCCGGCGCGCATTGAAGGCTATCGCAACTTTGCCACCAAACTGTGGAACGCGGCCCGGTTCAGCGACATGAACGGGGCGGTGGTTGACCCGGCCTTTGACCCTGCCACGGTCACCCAGACTGTGAACAAGTGGGTGGTTGGCAAGGTCGCTGGCCTGGAGCGGGATCTCAAAGCATCTCTTGCGGCCTACCGCCTCAATGAATCGGCTTCTCTGCTGTATCAGTTCACCTGGAACTCCTTCTGTGACTGGTACATTGAGTTTTCCAAGCCGATCTTCAACGGCGACGATCAGGCTGCCATTGAAGAAACCCGCAAGACCACCGGCTGGGTGATCAACTCCCTGCTGCGTATGCTGCACCCCTTCATGCCCTTTGTGACAGAAGAGCTCTGGGCCAAGTTTGGCGGTGAGACTGCCGGTCTGCTGATTGATGCTCAATGGCTCGGACTGGACGAGAGCCTGATTGATCCGGCCGCTGAAGCGGAAATCGACTGGCTGATCCGTTTGATCAGCGGTGTGCGAGGTCTGCGGTCCGAAACCAACGTCCCGGCGGGTGCCAAGGTCAAACTGCTGGCCCTGGGGGCGTCTGAGGCCACACAGGCGCGTCTGACTGCCAATACATCGGTCATCTCCACCATGGCGCGGCTTGAAAGCCTGACGCAGGTCAGCGAGGACCTGCCCAAAGATGCCGTTCAACTGGTGGTCGATGAAGCCACCTTTGGCCTGCCTTTGGGGGAAGTCATCGACATCACGGCCGAACGGGCCCGTTTGGAAAAGGAAATCGGCAAGCTGGATGGTGAGGTCTTCAAGATCGACAAGAAGCTGGGCAATGAGCAGTTTTTGGCAAAAGCGCCGGAATCTGTGGTTGCAGAACAGCGTTCCCGTCGTGACGATGCCGTCCAGACAATTGAGAAGCTGAAAGCGGCTCTGTCCCGCCTGGCCGACCTGTAATCTTGCCTGATCCCTGTTTCCGGATTTTCCGAAACAGAGACAAGCGACAAAACCCACCGACTGAAGCCGGTTTCGGCTTTGGCCGGTGGGTTTTTCTTTGCGGGACCTGTTAACCTAAAGGCTCCCCTTTTTACGATGGGTCATGTTAGCTTCAGCCCCTCCAGCAGGTTTAGAATCGCTGAGAATGGGGAGTGGCATGGGGATTAAAGGGCGACATTACGGGCTTTTGGTCGGGGGGATAGCTCTGGCTCTGGCTTTGGTCCTGCGTGTGGTTGACTTCAGTCCGGTGATCTATGCCCGGCTTGCCGTCTTTGATCTCTATCAGAACCTTAAGCCTCGTGAGTACCAGCCGGCCCCCGTGCGCGTGGTGGATATCGACAATGATTCGCTGGCCAAGGTCGGGCAGTGGCCCTGGCCTCGGACGCAGATCGCCGAGCTTATCGAACGGCTGACCAGTATGGGGGCAGCGGTGGTGGCGTTCGATATGGTCTTTTCCGAGTCTGACCGGACATCGCCCAAGCAGGCCCTGCAATCCTGGCAGCGCAATGAAAAGAATGATGACCTTGCTGCTCTGCTCAAGGATTTGCCGGATCACGACGAGGTTCTGGCAGAAACCTTCTCACAGCAGCCGGTGGTCGCCGGTTTCATGCTGTCGGCTGATAGTACAGCCAGCCCCACGCCACCGCCGAAAAAGGCGGGACTGGCCCATGCGGGCAGCGACCCCCGCCGGCATCTGACACAGTTCGACTACTCCGTGCGGAATCTGGCGCTGTTGGAAGACACAGCCAAAGGCATTGCCAATCTCTCGCTGGTGCCGGACCGTGACGGGGTTGTCAGGCGTGTACCTTTGCTGGCCATGCAGGGGGATCTGATCATACCCTCTCTGCCAGCTGAATCCCTCCGGGTGGCGCAGGGAGCCTCGACTTTCATCCTGCGCACCAGCGATGCCTCGGGGGAGGTGGATCTCGGCGGGGCCAAAGGGATCACCTCCGTCAAGATCGGCGATTTTGAAGTGCCGACCGGCAGCGGCGGGGAGTTCTGGCTGCACTATTCTCCTGAAGTGCCAGAGCGGTCCTTTCCGGCCTGGCAGGTGCTGGATCCGGCCTATCAGCAGCTTCAGCCCTGGGTGCAGGGGCAGATCATTCTGGTGGGGTCATCGGCCCCGGGCCTGCGAGATCTGCGACCCACGCCTTTGGCCAATGGCGTCCCCGGGGTTCTGATCCAGGCCCAGGCCGTGGAACAGATCATCTTCGGGCAGTACCTCAACCGGCCGGACTGGGCTGAAGGTGCGGAGCTGGTGTTTCTCTTTCTGGTTGGCGGTGTGATGGTCATTCTCATGCCGTTGCTGGGGGCCGTCTGGTGTGCGCTTCTGGGCGGTGCCGTGGCCTTTTCAGCCGCCGCAGTGTCGTGGTTTGCTTATTCCGAAGCCAATCTGCTGATTGATCCCTTCTATCCGGCCTTTTCGGCGTTGCTGGTCTATCTGGTGGTAACGACAACCCACTACCTGCTCAGTGAGCGGGAGCGTCGGCGGGTTCGTTCGGCCTTTACGCACTATCTCTCCCCCGCACTGGTGGAACGTCTTGCTGATCATGCTGACGATCTGAAGCTGGGGGGGGAAATGCGGGACCTGACCCTGCTGTTCTGCGACATCCGCTCCTTCACTTCCATTTCGGAATCCATGAGTGCCGAGGAACTGACCGGTTTCCTCAATGCTTTCCTTACCCCCATGACCGATGTGGTGCTGACCAATGATGGCACCATCGACAAGTACATGGGGGACAACATCATGGCTTTCTGGAACGCGCCGCTGGACGATGACAATCATGCGCGCAACGGCTGTCTGACGGCGCTGCAGATGCAGGCGCGGCTGGAAGAAAAGCTTCCGGAATGGAAAGCTGAGGCGGAGGAGGCCGGACGGCCCTTTTCCACCATTCGCATTGGCATCGGGGTCAACAGCGGGGAGTGCTGTGTGGGGAACCTGGGATCCCAGCAGCGCTTTGACTATTCAGCGCTTGGAGATCCTGTGAACCTGGCCTCGCGCCTGGAAGGCATGACCAAGCTCTATGGTGTGAAGATCCTGGTGGGGGAAGACACCGTTGTGCGGGCGCCGGATCTGGCCTTTCTCGAACTGGATCTGATCCGGGTGGTGGGCAAGCAGCAACCAGTGCGCATCTTCCTGCTGGTCGGCGATGAGACCGTCGCACAAAGTGAGGAATTCCAGGCGCTTAAGACAGCTCAGGAAGAGGCCTTGTCGCACTACCGGGCCCAGAACTGGCAAAAAGCCAAAGCGGCTTTTGCCCACTGCCGGACAGTGGCCCAGGGGGGCCAGGATGTGCTCTATCAGATGTATGACGAACGGGTGACCTATCTGGAAGGCAATCCGCCGGGGTCTGATTGGGACACGGTTTTCCAGGCTACCAGCAAGTAACCAGCTGCCAGCAGGTCGGAGCCGGGCAAGTCGCTGTTCCAAAGCCGGGTTTTTCGCGTCAGGCGAAAGAAAAGGACAATTGGACGCAACGCTCGGCAATCTTTGCAAAGCAGACTTTCGTGAAAAAGCATTGGTCAGAGCCAGGGGAGGGGCTAGTCTGCGCCCCTGGAATCGGAACCTTCCTTTGGGGCAGACCTTTTGTGTCCCCCAGGGACTGTGAACTGCATCGTTGATGGTACGAGGGTGGCCGACACAGTGTTAAGCGCTCTGGGCGCCTTTCTCTGTGATGTTGACACTCTGGCATTCCGCAGTTTTGCGGGATGAACGACAATAAGAAAGCGCGGGGAGATTACGGATGCCGCTGGATAACAAACCCAAATTTGACAAGAGCAACATGCCCAGCCGACATGTGTCGGTCGGGCCGGACAAGGCCCCGCACCGGTCTTACTACTATGCCATGGGCATGACCGAAGAGCAGATTGCTGCCCCCTTTGTGGGTGTCGCCACCTGCTGGAATGAAGCGGCCCCCTGTAACATTTCCCTGTCCCGACAGGCCCAGTCCGTGAAAGTTGGTGTCGATAAGGCTGGCGGTACCCCCCGCGAGTTCACCACCATCACTGTTACCGACGGCATCGCCATGGGTCACCAGGGCATGAAATCCTCCCTGGTCAGCCGGGAAGTCATTGCAGACTCTGTGGAACTGACCATGCGCGGCCACTGCTATGACGCCATGGTGGGGCTGGCAGGCTGTGATAAGTCCCTGCCGGGGATCATGATGTCCATGATCCGCCTGAATGTTCCTTCTGTCTTCATGTATGGCGGCTCCATCCTGCCCGGTAAATTCAAAGGCCGGGACGTGACCGTTCAGGATGTGTTTGAAGCCGTCGGGGCACACTCTGCGGGCAACATGTCCAAAGATGACCTGCATGAACTGGAATGCGCAGCCTGTCCCTCTGCCGGGTCCTGCGGCGGCCAGTTCACCGCCAACACCATGGCCTGTGTGTCGGAAGCCATTGGTCTGGCGCTGCCCGGCTCTGCCGGGGCACCGGCTCCCTACGAAAGCCGTGATCAGTACGCGGAAGCTTCCGGTGAAGCGGTGATGATGTGCCTGGAAAAGAACATCCGTCCCCGTGATCTGGTCACCATGGAATCACTGAAAAACGCTGCCCGTGTGGTGGCCGCCTCCGGTGGGTCAACCAATGGTGCCCTGCATCTTCCCGCCATGGCCCACGAAGCCGGTCTGCGGTTTGACCTGCATGACGTGGCCGAGATCTTCAAGTCCACGCCTTACATCGCGGACCTGAAACCCGGTGGGAAGTATGTTGCCAAGGATCTCTATGAAGTGGGCGGTGTCGGCCTGATCATCAAATCCCTGATCGATGGCGGCTACGTTAACGGCGACTGCATGACAGTGACCGGCAAGACTCTGGGCGAAAACCTGCGTGAAACCGTTGTGGCGAACACCCAGGACGTGGTGCGGACCACGGATGATCCCATCACCCCGACGGGGGGCGTGGTTGGCCTGCGCGGCAACCTGGCACCGGAAGGAGCCATCGTGAAGGTGGCCGGTATGGAAAATCTTGAATTCACCGGTCCGGCCCGCTGCTTCGACAGCGAAGAACTCTGCTTTGAAGCTGTTCAGGCCCGCGACTACAAAGAAGGTGAAGTGCTGGTGATCCGCTATGAAGGCCCTAAAGGCGGCCCGGGCATGCGTGAAATGCTGGCAACCACTGCAGCCCTTTATGGTCAGGGCATGGGCGACAAGCTGGCGCTTATCACCGATGGTCGTTTCTCCGGCGCGACCCGCGGTTTCTGCATCGGCCATGTGGGTCCGGAAGCAGCCGTTGGCGGCCCCATTGGCCTGGTCAAGGATGGCGATATGATCACCATCAACGCCAACACCGGAGAAATCTCTGTGGCGGTCAGCGATGAAGAAATGGCTGAGCGTCGCAAAGAATGGAAGCCCCGGGGCCACGATTACAACTCCGGGACCTTGTGGAAGTATGCTCAGACCGTCGGGTCCGCCGAAAACGGCGCTGTGACCCACCCGGGCGGTGCGGCTGAAACCCACTGCTACGCAGACATTTAATCGCTTGAATGATTGCTGCTGCTTCTTATCTAAGCAGCGATGACAGACAAGATATGGAAGACGGTGCCGAGCCTGTTCGGCACCGTTTTTCTTTTGCTGGCGGATATTGCACGCCCTTTTCGGGCTGCTAGAGTCAACTCGGTTCAACTGGACTTGCTATGTGATGGCACAAAATGTGTGAATTTGCCTCTTTTCAACAAGTTAGAGGATGATTGACCGGGCGGCTCAGAGCGTAATGCGCTTCCAACCAAACCGATCATGCTCTATTGTCCGCACACCTATCCAACCGGAGGACAGTCCGGTGAACCTAGCTCAGGATTAATGCTGAAATGACGGATAACAAGGCAGTGGCTGCCGGATCTTCTGACACTCTGGAGCCCTATGCCGTTATCACCCAGGTGTTGAATGAAGAAGGCAACATCGGCCCTTTGATTGACGAACTGATGGAAGTGCTGGCCAATGAACTGCCTGCGGAAATCATCGTCGTCAATGATGCCAGCACCGATGGCACCGTTGCGGAGATTGAGGAACGGCAGCGTCGGTTTCCTCAGGTCAGGTTGCTGCACCACGTTTCCTCCTGCGGTAAATCCCTGTGCATGGTAACCGCGGCCCGCTACGCCCGCAGCCCCTGGCTGGCCTTCATGGACGGTGACTGGGAAAACGACCCGCAGTACTTCCCGGAAATGCTGGCGATGGCCCGGGAAAAGGAAAGCCAGGGTGTGGGGCTGGTCAACGGCGTGCGTCTGGGCCGTAAGGCCAGCGCGTCCAAGCGTCTGGCATCTCGTTTTGCCAACAAACTCCGCGGGGCTCTGCTGCAGGATGACTGTCCCGATACCGGCTGCGGATTGAAGATCATGCGGCGGGATCTGTTTCTAGCGCTGCCAGCCTTCAATGCCCTGCATCGTTTTATGCCTGCGTTGGTCAAACAACAGGGCTATGGCATTGCTTTGGTGCCGGTGGCAGACCGGGAACGCAAAGCCGGTGTGTCCAAGTACACCAACTTTCGCCGTGCCATGCAGGGCATCGTTGATCTGATGGGGATCATCTGGTTGCGCAGCCGCACCACACGCCCGGCGCCAGACACCGTCACCGAAACTCACGTCTGAGGTTCTGAGACGGGCCGGCCCCGATCGGCAGTGGATTAACTCATATACCTTCGCCCGGGCCGGACCGTTTACAGATAAGTGGGACGGCAGCCCTTGCTCTTTGCCCCTTGGAAGGGGTAGTTCCTTGCCGCGACGGCGCTTTGCTCGTTCTCTTTCCGACGACAGTCAGGACAAAAGGAAGCTTTCGTGTCTTTTTTCGCAGACATCATGTCAGGCTTTGAAGCCTGGTGGGCCCAGGTGGGGACCATCGAGCTGGGGTGGCTGATTTTTGGCTTTGGCGCCCAGGCCATGTTTTTCATGCGCTTTCTGGCCCAGTGGATTGTCACGGAACGCAATCGAAAATCCGTGGTGCCGGAGATTTTCTGGTACTTCAGCCTGGCTGGCGGTCTGATGATGCTGGTCTATGCCATCCATCGGGCGGACCCTCCGATCATCCTGGGTCAGATGACAGGCCTCTTCATCTACTCCCGCAACATCTACTTTATCTGGCGGGAAAAGCTGGGCCGCAGCTGAGACCGGGCAACCAGACAAAGAAAAAGACGGCCTCAGTCGGTTTGTTGCGACAATTCTTGCCGTTGAGCATTGTGTCGGCCCGGCAGCTTTCTATGTTAAGACCTTCTGTCGGCTGTGATCCGAGTCCTCTACCATGCGCGGGGGCGGGGCTTACGGTCGGATATTCACAGGAAGTAGCAGGAAAGCGCCATGTCTTCTGGGGATGAAAAAGCCATCGGGAAAGCCGGTCAGGACAGTCCTGATGGGCAGCCTCAACCGGACAGCGCCCCTCAGGAAGCCGCTCAGAGGGACGAGCCTGCTTCGGCAGAGCCGTCAGATGGTGCAACATCTGATGATGCAAAAAGCGTCACCCGAGATGCCACCGAAGATTCCTCTGAAAACAACCTTTCAGGTGCCGCTGAAGATGCAGTTGTAGCCCCAGACGCTGATGGACCCGCACCGGCATCCACCTCTGCTTCGTCAACCTCTGATACGACCGCTTCGGAGAGTGCCCAGGCGCCATCCTCCAGCCCGGACAGCGATCCTCCCTTCATCAGCCCGTCCTCCGGGGCTGGCGTCATCACCTATTTCTTCCTGTTGGTGATGGCTTTGGGGCTGTTCCTGCCAGGCTTTTTTGAGCTGGGGCCCATTGACCGGGACGAGTCCCGTTTCGCCCAGGCCACCCAGCAGATGCTGGACAGCGGTGACTTTGTTGACATCCGCTTCCAGGATGAACCGCGCCACAAAAAACCAGCCGGGATCTATTGGATGCAGGCTGCAGCCGTCAAGCTGTTGAGCCAGTATCAGGACGTCCAGATCTGGATGTTCAGGGTGCCCTCCCTGATCGGGGCCACGCTGTCGGTCTTGCTTACAGCCTGGATAGGTGGCTTTCTTTTCAACAGGCGGGTGGCCTTCCTGGCCGGCAGCATGATGGCCGGTTGTCTGCTGTTAGGGGTTGAGGCCCGCATGGCCAAGACCGACGCCATGCAGCTGGCCTTTATCCTGTTGGCCCAGGGCGCGTTGGCCAAGATCTATCTGGCAGAAAAGGCCGGGGCTGAGCGGCGGCGAGGACCGGCCTATCTCTTCTGGTTCGCCCAGGGGGTGGCCTTTTTGCTGAAGGGGCCTCTGGCCTTGCTGGTCAGTGGCGGCACGCTGCTGTTCCTGATTGGGGCGGAGCGACGGATCGCCTGGCTCAAGCGGCTGGAATGGGGCAGGGGGTTGCTGCTGTTCCTGCTGATTGCTGCGCCCTGGTACATTGCCATCACCATCGAAACCCAGGGAGCCTTCTTTGAAGAGGCACTGGGCCGGGATTTGTTGGGCAAGGTCGCCAGTGGACAGGAGAGCCACGGGGCACCGCCTGGTTATTACTTTGGTGTCTTCTGGCTGACGTTCTGGCCCTTTTCTCTGCTGGCAGGCCTGGTCATGCCGGATGTCTGGCGGCAGCGGAAGATGCCTGCCGTGCTCTTCTGTTTTGCCTGGGTGCTGCTGCCCTGGCTGATTTTTGAGCTGGTGCCGACCAAACTGCCTCACTATGTGCTGCCGACCTATCCAGCCATTGCCCTGCTGGCAGCGGCAGGCATGCTGCTGGGCTGGGGAGACAATCCGGGCAAGGTGGTGCTCTGGCGGCGACGTATCCTTCTGGGCGTTTTCCTGCTGGTCACATTCCTGCTGATGGTGGCCATTCCGGCGGTGTTCTGGGTGGCAGAAGGTCAACCCAACCTCTGGTCATTCCTGGGCCTGCTGGGGCCCCTGGCCATCCTGATCGGGCTGGTGAAGTTCCGCAACCGCCTGTCGCCTAATGCGCTCTACGGCCTGTGTCTGGGTGGGGCCACGCTGCTTTTTGTCACCACTTACCAATGGGTTTTGCCCAATCTGTCCACCGTCTGGCTGTCTCCGCGCATTGTAACGGAAGTCAACCAGCTGAAACGCTGTGAGCAGCCGTCCCTGACCGTTGCAGGCTACGGGGAGCCCTCTTTGGTGTTCCTGTTCGGCAAGGAAGTCCACTTTGGGAACGCAGAGGCCGTCGGGCAGCAGCTGATAGATGATGGCCGCTGCGGTCTGGCTTTGGTGTCTGAGAAATATGTGAGCTATTTCAAGGACTTCATGACTCAGGCTCAGGCGCCGGTTGAGGTGGTTGGAAGCCTGTCCGGTATCAACTATTCAAAGGGCAAGCCCCTTAACCTCACCTTCTACCAGTTGGTGGATGCGCCGTCGTCTCCGGCGGTGCCGGTGAAACCCCAGGACACACCGCCGCCTGCGCCGGATCTCTCATCTCCTAAACTGGCTCCGCAAGACAAAGCGCCAGTTTCTCCTGTTCAGCCCGACAGCGAAAGCGACAGCAGCCCAGCGGGGGCGCCAGCGGATGGCAGCAGTCCTGCTGAACCGAGCAAAGACAGCCCTGCAAGTTCACCCGCCGGAGACAGCCAGGGCGGGCAGGATACGCAACCCAACAGCACGACCACAGGTAAAGCGCCTTCATGATTTTCCGCACCTCCGTCTTTTCCCCAGTCGCAGAGTTCTGGTGCGGCTTGTCCCTGCTTGGGCGCTACACCATTGCGTTGCTGGCGATCTTCATCTCCATCCTTGTGATTGATTTGCCGCTCTCCCTGTTCTTCCGGTGGGCTGAGGGACCGGTGGTTGACTTTGGCCGGGCCATTACGGATCTGGCCAAGTCGAAAGGCTGGCTGATTGGCAGCGGTTTGCTGGTTCTCTTTTTCACCTATCGGGCTGTGTTTTCGGGCCATCGTCCGGGCGGAAGGCTCTACCGATGGATTGCTGCAGCGGCAGGCTTCTGGTTCCTGGCCATCGCCGGATCCGGCATTTTGACCAACCTGCTCAAGATTTTCTTTGGGCGCGCCCGGCCCAAGATTTTTCAGCAGGAGGGGTTTTTCGGTTTTGACCCCTTCGCTTTTGATGCCGCCTGGCATTCCTTTCCCTCCGGGCATGGCAACACGGCCTTTGTACTGGCCATCCTCTTTTCACTGTTCCTGCCACGTTGGCGCGCCTGGGCCTGGGGACTTTTTACCTTCCTGGCCCTGCAAAGGGTGGTAGTGAATGCCCATTATCTGAGTGATGTCATTGCCGGTGCTGTGGTGGCCTGTGTGACCAGTTATTGGTTGGCGCAGGCCTTTGCTGCGCGCGGATGGGTCTTCGTCCGTTCAGCCAGCGGAAAGCTGACCCTGGCCGCGCCGGGCAGGCTCCTGCGGCGAAAGCTGGGCCTGGCTTAAGCATTCCTTTAAGGCCACCCCCTGTTTTCAACCCTCATCACAAGTCCTTTGGGGGGAAGGCGCGACTGGTTTTCTTGGGTTTTGTGCCACAGCCCGCTAATCTGCCTGCAAACAGATCAGGGGGAGTAAGCAGGCATGGTCATCGCGGTTGCCGGATTTCAGCACGAAACCAACACCTTTGCGCCATCTAAGGCCGATTACAGAGCCTTTGCGATCGGGGGTGGCTATCCGGAACTGACGGAAGGAGCAGCCATTCTGGAGCGGTTCCAGGGGCTGAACATTCCTGCTTCCGGTGCCATCGCAACCTTTCAGGCCGCAGAAAAGGAAATCCTGCCCCTGATCTGGGCCGGGGCAACGCCCTCAGCCCATGTCACCGATGATGCCTTTGAACGGATCACAGGAGCCATGCTGGCAGGCCTGACAGAGGGTCTGGAGGAGGTGGAGGCCGTCTATCTGGATCTGCACGGCGCCATGGTGACGGAAAGCTATGAAGATGGAGAAGGCGAGATCCTGCGCCGGGTGCGGGAGGTGATTGGTCCGGACGTGCCCCTGGTCGCCAGTCTTGATCTGCATGCCAACGTCACGCCGCAGATGATAGAGCTGGCGGATTGTCTGGTGGCCTACCTGACCTATCCCCATGTGGATATGGCCGATACCGGGGTCAGGGCCGCCACCATCCTGCTGAACCTGCTGGATGGTTTGACCCTCAACAAGGCCTATCGTCAGCTGCCCTTCCTCATTCCCCTCAACAGCGGCTGCAGTTTGATTGAGCCGGCCGCGAGCCTCTATCAGGCTGTCAAGCAGGCCGATGGACAAGATGCGGTCAGCCTGTCTTTTGCCGCCGGGTTCGGCCCCGCTGACATTCATCACTGCGGTCCCTCTGTTTTTGCCTATGACAGTGACGAAACCAAAGCTCAGGAGCTTTGTGACCGCTTTTATGAGGCGGTTCTGGCGGAAGAGGGCGCCTTTGCCGGCGGGGTGCTGCCCGCAGAAACGGCGGTGCGCCAGGCGATCATCAAGTCACAGGCTGCGGCTAAACCCATTGTTTTGGCGGACACCCAGGACAATCCGGGGGCCGGCGGCAACGGGGATACCGTTGGCTTGCTGGAGGAGTTGATTGCGCAGCAGGCGCCCAACACCGTCTTTGGCCTGTTGATTGACCGGGAAACAGCAGAAGCGGCCCACAAAGCCGGGGAAGGGGCCAGAGTTACCCTGTCTCTGGGCGCCAAAAGCGGCATTCCCGGCCACCGACCCCTGGAGCGGGAGATGACGGTGCTGAAGCTGGGGGACGGGCAGTTCCGGTGCGACGGGCCCTTCTATAAGGGAGCCAGCATGCAGCTGGGACCTATGGCTTTGCTGGAGGTCGGGGGCATTAAGGTGGCGGTTGCGTCAAAGAAAACCCAGACCGCTGACCAGGAGATGTTCCGGCATCTGGGGGTCGACCCCAAAGAGTGCGCCCTGGTGGTGGTAAAATCTTCTGTGCACTTCCGTGCTGATTTCCAGCCATTGTCTGAGGAGGTGTTGGTCGCCGTGGCACCGGGGCCAAATCCTGTCGACCATCTGGAACTGGACTACAAAAACCTGCGCGCAGGTCAGCGTATCATGCCTTTAGGCCCCGTGCAGGCGGGCTGATGTGCCAGCCAGACTCTAACCCCAGGCGGAGCACGGTCTAACAGCTGCATGAGCTGACGTCACGTTTTGCGAGATATCGCCTGATCGATCCGTTTGAATGGGGCTGCCTTCAGGCGGATGCTTCTTCTGGCCGGATATCGTCATCATAGTCGACAGTTTCCCAGATGGATTTTGCCTGGGGCAGATGCCGGTTGGCTGCCGGGAAATTTGCAGGGAAGCTAAAGTGAGACATCAGCATGTCGATTTGCTCCCCGTTAGACGATAAGGGGGCGATGAAACGGTAGTAGGCTGTCATGGTTCCGTCATTCAGCGGAACCTGGCATTTACACAGCACCGGTTGTCGGACGTCCAGGATCTGGTTGTAGGTGGTTTCCAACTGCAGCAGATAGCGTTCATCATAGAGCTGCTTTGCCGCTTTACCGGTCACATCGCGGCCAAAATGGCGCGTGATCTCCGTGCCCAGCAGTCTTGCCCGGTAAACCACAGGGTTCTGGTCCAGCAGGACATCCACAAGGCTGATGTTGGGAAGCAGTTTTGGGATGTCCAGCGGGTCAATGTCAGCCCTTTTGGGCAGAACACCTCTATGCGTTTTTGACCGCCAATAAGACAGAAAGGCCTGCTGTTCTTCGTTGAGAACCTGCTGGCGCAGAGCGGGAATCGGTTGCGGCACGCAATCAACCGAGTGAATCATCAAACACCTACAAACACTTTTGAGATTGGTTTCTGCTTTGGGTGATTGTGCGAGACCCGGACGGCAGGAACCAACTCGTAACAGATTTCTTTAAACAAACGTCAGTTCGCTGGATTGATGGATGTTGACACAGCGCGTTTGTCTGGGATGGGACGGGCACTAACACCCGTTGTTTCGTTTATTCTAGCGCTATTTTGCCCATAATGAAAAAGCCCAAACGCACACAATTTTCCTAAAATAAAATCTTCATTTTTAAGTGCTTGAATGTAACCGGGAATTTGAATTGTTTAAACAACTATTAACCTCAAATAATTGAAATTTCGGCATATTTTCCAGATAAAACGCAGATTGTACCTGGGATTTTTTTCTTTTTTTGCGGTGGATGAAGATGTCACTTCAGGCAATTTGACGTTCGAAACACCTGCCTTAGTCCGCCCTGGAGTCTGCAACGTCAGGACTTGGATTTTGGTTTCCTGTTGAGCCGAATGCCGCGCGGGGGGCGACGACCATCAAACAGCGGTACGGTTTTGTAGCGAAAGGGGACAACCAGCCCCATGCCGACGAGGAAGCCCCCGATGTGGGCCCACCAGGCAACGCCAGCCATGTCTGCAGAACTGCCGGCAGCAGAGAGAACCTGCATGGCAAACCAGAAAATCAGCAGCACAAAGGCCGGAACAAACAGTGGGATAAAGAAGATCGGCACCAGGACTTTGGCCCGGGGGTGCAGGAGCAGGTAAGCCCCCAGGACCCCCGAAATGGCTCCGGACGCGCCAACAGTGGGGATGCGAGATCCAGGATCAGCGGCAAAGTGGATCAGCCCGGCTGCCAATCCACACAGCAGGTAAAAGACCAGAAAGCGTTTATGGCCCATGGCGTCTTCAATGTTGTCGCCGAAAACCCACAGAAACAACATGTTTCCCGCCAGGTGCAGGAAGCCGCCATGGAGGAACTGGCTGCTGAAAAGGGTCAGAAAGCTGGGAACCTGATAAAGGTCCGATGCCAGTTGATCTTGCCCGGAAAAGACCGCAGGGATGAAGCCCCAGCCAAATACCGTCTCCAGAAATCCTCGCTGTCCCTCAGAAACGCTGACGCCAAAGATCAGAATGTTGAGCAGAATGAGGCCCCAGGTTACCCAGGGCCGCGCAATCAGCCGCCGGGGATTGTTGTCGTAAAGAGGCAGGAAACTCATGCTGCAGAATGCCTTTGTATAAACAATTCAGTTAGTTGAGGGTGTTTCTTGGCTTAGGGTAACTGTGCCTGCAACCAGAGACTTAACCTCTCAGAGGGCGTTGATCGCATAAAAAGGCACGGGAAGAGAAGCACTGTCCTGCTCGGCTTGCTCAGATGGCTTAAAGCTGGATTGCAGAGGCCTGTCCAACGGCGGACCTGTCAGATGGGAAGGCGGGAAGAGAGTTCCCATCTAATTGTCCCGCCGCCCTGAAGTTGCCAAGAGCCTTTCATCTTTGTGCCTTTCTTTGCCGCTTTCCTGCCACCGTGGCGGTGGCAGGTTTGCGAGGTACAGGGGTATGAAGGAGAAAGCAGGGCGCAGGGTGGCCATTGTTTCTGGTGTTGCTGCTTTGCTGACGATTTCAACTGCTTTGGGTCTCTGGCTGCTTGAACGCAGGTCTCCCGAGGGGCAGGGAGACCTGACGGAGGCGCGAAACCCCGGTGCGGGTCGGCCGCAGGCTCTGGTCGAAGGACCCCTGGATGGAGCTGACTTTGCCAGGCAAAGACCTCTGTTCCTGCGACTGTTCAAGCAAGAATCGCTACTGGAGATGTGGGTGCAGGAGGATGGTCGCTGGACGCTGCTCAAAGAGTTTGAGATTTGCCGCTGGGCCGGAAAGCTGGGCCCAAAGGAACGCGAAGGAGATCACCAGTCACCCGAGGGTTTTTATCTGGTTGGCGAGAAACAGCTCAATCCCAACAGCAGCTACCATCTCTCGTTCAATCTGGGGTTTCCCAATGTCGTTGAGCGGGCGCAGGGCCGTACAGGCAGCTATCTGATGATCCACGGGGGCTGTCAGTCTGCCGGTTGTTACGCCATGACGGATGAGGGGGTGGAGGAGATCTACCGTATGGTGGAAGCCGCCCTTGCCGGTGGCCAGCAGGCGGTGCCTGTCCATGTCTTTCCCTTCCGTCTGACCAATGCAGCCCTGGCGGCCTTTGCACAGGACAGCAGATGGTCTTTCTGGAAGAGCCTGCAACCCGGCTATCAGGCCTTTGAGCGATCTGGAAATCCGCCAATGATCTATGGCTGTGGTCAAAGCTATGCGGTTCAGCCGGGCGACGGCTGCAAAGCCCTGGCATCCTGGTGAATCATCGGCACAGAAAAACCCGTTAACAGATTGTTTTTTTGTAACTTAAGCCTTTCCTGGGGCCGCAGGTTCCATCAGTCGGAAAGTTCAATCCACATGGGGGTGTGGTCTGACGGTTTGGGGGCCTCTTTGTCCTTCGAAGGTTCACGGGGGTCCTTGTCGATGCCGACCGCCACCAGGCGGTCAGCTGCCTGGGCAGACAAGAGGTGGTGGTCAATGCGAATGCCCAGATCCTTCTGCCAGGCGCCCCGTTGATAGTCCCAGAAGGTGTAGGCCCCATCTTCCTGGTTGAGTGCGCGGAAGGCGTCCACATACCCCAGGTTTAGAATGCGCCGGAAAGCCTGACGGCTTTCCAACCGGAAGAGAGCATCGTCTGCCCAGGCCTTGGGATCGTAGCAGTCCCGGTTCTCAGGAATGATGTTGTAGTCGCCGGCGAAAATCATGGGCTCTTCGCGTTGCAGCGCCTTTTCGGCCTGAACGCGCAGCCGTTCCATCCAGCTCAGTTTGTAGGGGTACTTGAGGCTGTCCACCGGATTGCCGTTGGGCAGATAGAGGGAGGCCACCCGCAGGCCAAAGGTTGTGGCTTCCACATAGCGGGCTTCCTCATCAGTTTCGTCGCCGGGCAGCCGCTCAATCACATTTTCCAGAGGCGCCTTTGAGAGCAGAGCCACGCCGTTGTAAGCCTTCTGGCCGACCACGGCAGCGTGATAGCCCAGGGCTTCCACTTCCGCCTTGGGGAAGTTCTCGGTCACGCCTTTGAGTTCCTGCAGCATCAGGACGTCGGGAGAAAAGGTCTCCAGCCAGTTCAGAAAGATGGGCAGGCGCGCTTTGACGGAATTGATGTTCCAGGTGGCGAGCTTGACCATGGTGTACTTTCCTTTGCGGTGACTTCCTGCCGTAGAACAGAGGACAGGTGGCAGGGGGGAGGGGGTGACGCCCTGAGCGTCTGCCAACTTGTGGCAAAAAATCCGGTTCAGGAAAAGCGTTCTTCTGGGATTAGCGCCAGTGCGGACGTCGTCAGTCAGCCAGGTTTCTCACTGGAAGAGTCGAATGTTAAGTGTTTTAAATCAAAAACTTGAGGGGTTTTTGTGAGAAACTGATTCGACGACAGCAGCTGTCAGCAGACAACAATCAGGCTGGAAAGAGGCGTATGATTATTTTGCTGGCGTCAGATCGAGAAAGAAGAGCCACAGCCGCAGGAACTGGCTGCATTCGGATTCTCAATCTTGAAATAGGCCCCCATCAGATCTTCCACAAAATCCACTTCGGAGCCGTTCAGCAGTTCCAGTGACATCTCATCGATCACCACGGCCGCCTCATCACGGCTGAACAGGCGATCGTCTTCGTTGATCTGGTCATCGAAGTCGTAGTGATACTGGAAACCGGAGCAACCGCCGCCGCTGACGGAGATCCGCAGGATGGCTTTTGGCATTTCCTCCTGCCGGGCAAGAAAAGCAATGCGTTTGGCAGCATTCTCGCTGACCAGCAAATGTGCTGTCTCTGCGGAGGGGGAGTGCTGTTCTGTTACGTCGCTCATTGCCTATCCGATCATGCTCTAGAGCCATTGTTTGACTCCAAATCACCTGCGCCAGCGCGCCATTTATTCCAGTCTAATCTATGCCTCTTTCTTGTCAAACCAAGAGGCAATCGTCAGATCGTCAGGCCAGGGCCGGTTTGATCAGAAATCTGTTGTGCTCAGCACTTATCAAGAGTTCATGATTTAAGGCATTGGAAATAAGCGATTTGTCGCCTCAAAAAGTACCCATGAGATACCTCTGACTGGGATGATTTGGCTCTCCTTTCTGTCCGGAACAGCTGTTGTGCGGCGTGACAGGACGTTCAAGCCCGGTCTTGGCACGCGGGGATCTCTGTTTTCTTAAGAAACTTCGGGCGCCAGACCGGAACATTGGGTAGAAGGGGTCAGCTCCGAACGTTCAGGGGCAAGTGATTCTGGGGAAAAGACCCGCACTCAGGCCTGCATTTGCAGGAAATGGTGGGGGCAGGGGGCGGTGATGGCTGCAGACAAGAGAATACGGGCAAGCGAACCTTTGGCGCCTTATGCGACCCAGGCAGCGCAAAGCCGGGGGCGGTTGGTGCACGAGCCGGAGAGTGCCACCCGAACCGTGTTTCAAAGGGACCGGGACCGCATCGTCCATTCCGGTGCCTTCCGTAAACTGCAGTACAAGACCCAGGTATTTGTCTACCACGAAGGCGATTACTTCCGCACCCGGCTGACCCACTCCCTGGAGGTGGCCCAGATTGCCCGCTCCATCTCCAGAGATCTGCGGCTGGATGAGGACCTGGCGGAAGCTCTGGCACTGGCACACGACCTGGGCCACACCTGTTTTGGTCACGCCGGAGAGCACGAACTGCAGGATGCCATGAAAGATCTGGGTGGGTTCGACCACAACGAGCAGACCTTTCGCACCGTCACGCTGCTGGAAGGGCGCTATGCCGACTTTGATGGTCTGAACCTGACTTGGGAGAGTTTGGAGGGGCTGGCCAAACACAACGGGCCAGTGCGTAAACTGCGGCGGTCCTTTGCGGATTTTAATGCCAAAATGGATCTGGAACTGGGCAGCTTTGCGGGGCTTGAAGCCCAGGTGGCGGCCCTGTCGGATGACATAGCCTACAACAACCACGACATTGATGACGGGTTGCGGGCAGAGCTGATCCAGCTGGAAGAGATCATGGAACTGCCCTTTGTCGGGTCGGTTTTCAAAGAAGTTTCCGATCTCTACCCAGGGCTTGATCAGGGGCGGCTCATTCACGAGGCCATTCGTCGCCTGATCTCCATCATGGTGGAAGATGTGGTGGCAGAAACAAGTCGTCGCCTGAAAGATCTGCAGCCCGATAGCGCTGATGACATACGCCGGGCCGGGCGCGCCACGGTTGCCTTTTCCGACACCATGGTGCAGAACCAGAAAACTCTTCGCCGCTTTCTGTTTCAGCGGGTTTATCGACACTACAAAGTCAACCGCATGTCCTTTAAAGTGCGAAGGGTCGTAAAGGATCTGTTTCACGTTTTTCTGGACCAACCCAACTGCCTGCCCAACCAGTGGCGGGCCAAGGTGGAATTGGCCAAGGGACAAGAGGCAAAAGCGCGGGTGGTGGCCGATTACATCGCTGGCATGACCGATCGCTATGCTTTGGAAGCTCACGAAAAATTCTTTGATCCTTACGTTCGTATCTAATCTCCAGTCCTGAATGATAAAATGAACCTTTTCAAAGACTTCCGTAACATTGTTCTGGCCAAGCTTGCTGAGTTGGCTGCCTGTGGTGATCTTCCAGAAGGCCTGGATACCAGCCGCGTTACGGTGGAGCCGCCCCGGGATGCCAGCCATGGCGACCTGTCGACCAATGCGGCCATGGTTCTGGCCAAAACCGCTGGGATGAAACCGCGTGATCTGGCGGACAAGCTGGTGGCTCACTTGTCTGAAGAGGCTCAGGTGGCTGAGGCCTCGGTGGCTGGTCCAGGCTTTATCAATCTGAAACTGGGTGATGGCTTCTGGCAGGACTACCTGGGGCAGATCCTGCGCGCCGGTGAGGCCTTTGGCCGCTCTGACCTGGGGCAGGGGCAAGCCATCAATGTGGAATATGTGTCGGCCAATCCCACAGGTCCGCTGACTGTTGGTCATGCCCGGGGGGCCGTGGTGGGCGATGCCCTGGCTTCTCTGCTCGATGCTGCAGGCTACAAGGTCACCCGTGAGTACTACATCAATGACGCCGGCTCTCAGGTGGATACGCTGGGTCGTACAGCCTACCTGCGCTACCGCGAAGCACTGGGCGAGGACATTGGGGAGATCCCGGAAGGCTACTATCCCGGGGAGTACCTGAAACCCGTCGGACAGGCTCTGGCTGACAGGGACGGCGACAAGTGGCTGTCAGCACCGGAAAAAGAGTGGCTGCCGGTGGTGCGACCCTTTGCCATTGACGCCATGATGGACCAGGTGCGCGCCGATCTGGCCCGTGCCGGGATCAATCAGGAGGTGTTCACCTCCGAACGCTCACTGGTGGAAGCCGGGGCGGTCAACGACGTGCAGGAAACCCTGGAAAGCCGGGATCTGGTTTATGTGGGTGTGCTGGAGCCGCCTAAGGGCAAAACGCCTGAAGACTGGGAGCCACGCCCGCAAACACTGTTCCGGGCCACCCAGTTTGGCGACGATGTGGACCGGCCGCTGAAAAAATCAGATGGCTCCTGGACCTACTTTGCCAATGACATGGCCTATCATCTGGATAAGTACCGGCGAGGATTTGCCCAGCAGGTCGACATCTTTGGCGCGGATCACGGCGGGTATGTCAAACGCATGAAGGCAGCCGTCAAGGCTCTGACCAACAACGAAGGTGACCTGACCATCCTTCTGTGCCAGCTGGTCAAACTGACCCGTGACGGCAAGGAAGTGAAGATGTCCAAACGCTCTGGCAACTTTATCACCCTGCAGGATGTGGTGGAAGAAGTTGGCAAGGATGTGCTGCGTTTCATCATGCTGACGCGCAAGAACGACGCGGCTCTGGACTTTGATCTGGACAAGGTCAAGGAGCAGTCCAAGGACAATCCGGTCTTCTATGTGCAGTACGCCCATGCCCGGGCCTGTTCTGTGCTACGTCACGCGCAGGAGGCTTTTCCGACCATCTCTCAGGTGCCAGCCGATCTGGCTGCCTTGCCTCTGGCCCGCCTGTCAGACGACAGCGAACTGGCGCTGATCAAACAGCTGGCGGAATGGCCGAGATTGGTGGAAGGGGCTGCCGAAACCCGCGAACCCCACAGAATTGCCTTTTTCCTGCAGGATGTTGCTTCCAGGTTCCATGCGCTCTGGACCAAAGGGAAGGGCGATACAAGTCTGCGCTTCCTGATTGAGGGCGATGAAGAAATCACTGCGGCAAGAATGGCGCTATTGAAGGCCACCACAAGCGTGATAGCTTCAGGGTTGCGAATCTATGGGGTTGAGCCAGTGGAGGAAATGCGCTGATGTCACAACGCGGTGAGGGGGGACCAGGACTGCCTGGTCGACAGGCACCTGGAACACCACAGGACGCTGATCCGCTTTATCAGCAACAGCGGGACCCCTTTCCGGAGGAAGCGGGGGAAGAGGAGTTCTACGCCGATTCCCACAGTCGCTACGACATGGAGATGGACCCCAGCTATGTTGAGCCTTCGCGCAGCAAGCTGGTGCCTTTGCTCATTGCTTTTGTCGCTCTGCTCGGTTTTGCCGGCATTCTGCTTTACGCCTACAATTTGACCATGGGGACCGGTATGCCGGACGGCACGATCCCGGTGGTCGAAGCCCCGACAGGCACAGAGAAAACCCGCCCTGAAGATCGGGGCGGCATGGAAGTTCCCAATCAGGACAAGGTTTTCCTGAATGATGCGGAAGAAGGCGATAAGCAGGGTAACCTGTTGCCACCTTCAGAAGATCCGGCAATGCCCGCCTCTGGCAGCCAGCCCGCCCAGGACGGAGGGATGACGTCCTCTGCCGGTAACCAGGGGACCGCCAAGGATGTAACACTGGGCTCACCTCCGACCCTGGAGCTCAGTGAGTCTGAACCTGTTGCGCCCGCCCAGACGCAGGGAATGGAAAACCTGCTGAAAGACGTCGACAAAACCGTCAAAACCGAAAGTGAAGAGGTGATGGCGGCGGTCGAAAAGGCAACAGAAACCTCTGAGCCACCTGCAGCGCCCGTGATCCCTGAACCGCCCAAAATGGCAGACAGTCAGGACACTCTGACCAGCGCCAATTCGGAGAGCATGACCCAGACGGATGATGTCCAGGGAACCATGAGCAAAGACAGCGCTGCCATGGCTCCGCAAGACAGTGCCTCGCAGATGACAGATAAAGAACCGGTGGCAGAGGCCGATACGGCATCGCAGACCACGGCGGCTGCCTCATCTGAGGTTGTCAAAGAAGCAGAGGCAAGCAAAGACAAGAAGGTTGAAAGCCTCCTGCCCAAGCCGGAGACACCGGCCGAGCCCAAAAAAGCCACCCCCTCCACAACTTCTGTAGCTGCGGTTCCCTCTGTTCCAGAGCCCCCAAAAGGGGCCTTCATCATGCAACTGGCGGCTGTGAAGTCCGAAGCGGCGGCCCAGTCCGAATGGAAGCGCATGCAAAACAAGCACAAAGCTCTGCTGGGCGCGATGCCTTTGCTGGTTCAGCGCGCGGATCTGGGGGATCGGGGCATCTACTACCGGATCCAAACCGGTCCTTTCCCAAACAAGTCAACGGCTCAGGATCTTTGCCTGCGCCTGAAACAGTCTGGCGGGGACTGCATCGTCAAAAAGCGCTGACGCCGGGAAATTTCTCTCGCTATAAAGGGGTGTCTGGCTGATCCAGCGCCCCTTTGTTTTTGAATCCAGACTTTGTTGTCTTTGACTTGTGAATGGACTGACCTATGGCTTCCAAAACGCCCTCTGCTGTTATCTTCGGCTGTGCCGGATTGAAGTTGAGCGAGCAAGAGCGGGCGTTTTTCAGAGAGTCAGCTCCGCTGGGGTTCATTCTCTTTGCGCGCAATGTTGATACCCCTGAGCAGGTGCGCCGCCTGATCGATGAACTTCAGGCTACGGTGGATCATCAGGCGCTGGTGCTGGTGGATCAGGAAGGGGGGCGGGTTCAGCGCCTGCGGGCCCCTCACTGGCGGGAGATGCCGGCGGTTCGGGGGCTGGGTGAACTCTACGAAAAAGATCCTCAGGCAGGACTGCGGGCCAGTTGGCTGCACGGACGGTTGCTGGCGGCAGAGTTGGCCCCTTTGGGCTTTAACGTGGATTGCTGGCCCTGTCTGGATCTTTTGCTGCCGGAAGGGCATGGCATCATCGGGGACCGGGCTTTTTCAGCTGACCCGGACCAGGTGGCAGCTTTGGGCCGGGCGGGGGCGGATGGCCTTTTGGCCGGTGGTGTTCTGCCGGTGATCAAGCATTTACCTGGTCACGGTCGGGCGCCGGTTGACAGCCACCTGGAACTGCCACGGGTCACCAACAGTGCTGAGGTACTGGAAAGCAGTGATTTTGCTCCCTTCAGGGCGCTGGCTGATCTTCCCTTGGGCATGACTGCCCATGTGATCTATGCCGCACTGGAAGACGAACGCCCCGCCACAACCTCAGAAGAGCTGATCCAGCAGGTCATTCGCAGGGATCTGGGGTTCGATGGCTTGCTGATGTCAGACGATCTTTCCATGAAGGCTTTGCAGGGGGATTTCGGCAGCCGTACGAAAGACAGCCTTGCGGCAGGCTGTGACCTCGTTCTCCATTGCAATGGCGAGCCCACTGAAATGGCCGCTGTCATGGCTGAAGTCCCACCTTTGTCAGCAGAGGGGCTGCGGCGCTGGCAGGCTGCGGAGGCTTTGATGTCGGTTCAATCTGTCGATGAAGAGGCCGCGCTGGAAGAGTATCGCGGTCTGATGAACCTCTGACGGGGTCGGGAAGTCCCGCCGTTTCCTCCACAGCTGTGCATAACCTTACGATTCCCATCCTCTGTCATCTGTTTTAAGCTCTTTTCCGTAATCTGGTCGCAAAAGGCCACAAGAGCGGGAGGCAAGCACAGGGGTGAGTGGCGAGATTTTCAGTGAGGATGTCCGCCCGGCACTCAGCAGCAGTGAAAAGCTGTTGCTGGACCTGGATGGTTACGAGGGGCCCATTGATGTGCTGCTTGAACTGTCCCGGGACCAGAAGCTCGACCTGACCAAAATCTCCATTCTGGCGCTGGCCGATCAGTACCTGGAGTTTGTCCAGGAGGCCCGGCGACTGAGGCTGGAACTGGCGGCGGACTATCTGGTGATGGCTGCCTGGCTGGCCTATTTGAAATCACGCCTGCTGTTGCCGGACCTGGAAGAAGGTGGCGAAGAGCCCAGCGGTGCAGAGATGGCGGCTGCTCTGAAGTTTCAACTGCAACGGCTGCAGGCCATGCGCGATGGGGGGGAGGCACTGGTTTCCAGGCCCCAGCTTGGCTATCGGCGTCTTGTTCGGGGACAGCCGGATGTTCAGGTGGAATCCAGAACAGTCACCTATGAAGCCACGTTCTACGATCTTCTCAAAGCCTATGCGGCAACCCGTCAGCGCTCGGGTCCTCGGGGTCTGAAGATCGTTGCCATGAATCTCTACTCTGTGGATCAGGCTCTGGAGCGTCTGTCCTCCCTGGTTGGGAAAATCCCGGGCTGGCAGCGTCTGTCCACCTTTTTGCCGCCTGAGCTGCGGGACAATCTCACGCTGCGCTCGGCCATTGCCTCTACTTTCGTGGCTTCGCTGGAGCTGTGTAAGTCCGGTAAGCTGGATATCCGGCAGGACGGCACCTACAGCCCCATTTTCCTGCGGGCTGCAGACCGGGACGACGCCGGGCCGGAACCATCTGATGTGGGGGAGTGAGCCATCGGGAGGCCCCAGGGGCTGGACTGAGGACAAACGACTGAATAACCGACATGAGTGAAACACGCTTTGAAAACCTGCGTTTGCTGGAAGCTCTGCTGTTCTCAGCAACCGAGCCGCGCAGCCCCAAGCAACTTGCGCGGTACTTCCCGGAGGGAACCGATCTGATCGGGTTGCTGCAGGAGTTGGCCGGGCTCTACGCCAATCGCGGTGTGGTGCTTGAGCAGGTCGAGGAATCCTGGGCCTTTCGCACCGCCGCAGACATCGCCCCCCTGATGACGCTGGAGACCATCACTCAGAAAAAACTGACACGGGCTGCGTTGGAAACGCTGGCAATCATTGCCTTTCACCAGCCGGTAACCCGGGGTGAGATTGAAGAGATCCGGGGAGTAGCCCTGTCGAAAGGGACCCTGGATACCCTGTTGGAGGCGGAATGGGTGCGGCCCAGGGGACGGCGGCGGACGCCTGGCAAACCTTTGACCTGGGGCACCACCACAGCCTTTCTCGATCATTTCAATCTCGATTCCCTTGAGTCCCTCCCGGGTCTGGAGGAACTAAAGGCCGCAGGATTGCTGGACAGTCGCCCGGCCATCACATCGTTGGGGGAACGAGGATTGTTGCCAGGAGCCACGGCGCCTGAAGATCCTTTGGAAGATGACGATGCCCAGGCCGAGCTGGATCTGCTGGATGAGGGCTTTGGCGAAGATCTGGTGCCAGGGGATGATGAAGACCAGCCTGCCAAATCCTGACTGGCTCTCTGCATGAGGCTTTCAGGTCTGAGGCTAAGGGTCGCATCCGCCTTTGCTAATGAGAATTGTATTCAACTGACCTTTCCACTAGATTTTCCTCCGCCCTTCGTCAGGTAGCTGTGGCCTCCTGAAGGGGCGGTGTTTGTCAGGTCGGTTACACGACCTGTCAGGCCTGCCAGTTTCGACCGACTGGACATGCAATGCGTTTCTGCTGTGGTCGGCTGGTTTCTGGCACGTGGTTTTGTGGATGTGGTGATGCAGGTTTTAACCCTGAACGGACTCAAGCATCGCTTCGGGGATGCGGCGGTTCTCAATGATCTTTCTTTGACCCTGAATGCGGGCGAACTGGTCTGTCTGCTGGGCCCGTCCGGTTGCGGCAAGACCACAGCTTTGCGTCTGGCGGCGGGTCTTGAGGTGCTGCAAGAGGGAACCATCGCCATTGAAGATCAGGAAGTGGCACGGCCCGGCGCATCAATTGCTCCGGAGCAACGCTCTGTCGGACTGGTGTTTCAGGATTATGCCCTCTTTCCTCATCTCTCCATCGAAAAGAACGTGGGCTTTGGTCTGCCCAAAAACATGGGCTCAGCGGAGAAGAAGGAAGCCATAGACCGGGCGCTCAATCAGGTCGGGCTGGCTCACTATGCCCAATCTTTCCCTCACCAGCTGTCCGGCGGGCAGCAGCAGCGCATCGCACTTGCCCGGGCCCTGGCGCCTCAGCCAAAGATCATGCTGCTGGATGAGCCCTTTTCGGGCCTGGATGTCAGCTTGCGATCTTCGGTTCGCGACAAGACCCTTCATGTGCTCAAAGAAAGCCAGACCGCCACTCTGATGGTCACCCATGACCCAGAAGAAGCCATGTTCATGGCCGACCGAATTGCCCTGATGCGCGAGGGGCAGATCGTTCAGATCGGCAGCCCCAGTGACCTCTATTATCATCCCGTTGACAGCTTCACCGCGTCCTTTTTCGGGGAAGTGAACTCCTTTAAGGGACGGGTGGAAAATCAGCAGGTGAAAAGTCCTTTGGGCATTCTTGATGCAAAAGACCACGCTGAAGGTCAGGAAGTCGAAGTGATTGTCCGCCCTGAAGCCGTTCGTCTGCTGCCGCCGGGGGATTCGATCGGAACCAGCGATGCAACAGCCAAAGTGCTCGCGTCTCGGCTTTTGGGGCGAACCTCACTGGTGCATTTGTCCATGAACAGCCAGTTTGATCCGCCGATCCACTTTCATGCCCGCACCGCAGGCCGATTCCTTCCGGCAGACGGAGATGAATTTTCCATTGATCTGGACCTGACTCAGACCTTTGTCTTTCCCGGGTAAGGCCCGAACGTAAGTCTGATCCGTCAGACAGCCGTGTAAAAAGACTCCTCCTTCTGGGTCATTCAGAAGAAAAACCAGAAAAACACGTAAACTCCGGGGCGTTGCTCTGCGGCTGATTCTGAGAAGAATCGTTCCAGACCTGACTCAGGCTGTTTTTCGATTATCTTCGTAATATCAGTAGATTATCGCTGTGTTTTGCCTTGGTGTTGTTGTTGTTTGAGGGGCTGGCTTTCAGAAGAAAGGGCCCTGGCAATCGGGTCGTTGGGCGAATGGCTTGCTGCAAAGCGGCGCAGGCTGCATTGGTCGCCTTGCAGGGGCGGGGTCTTTTTGCCATAGTCCGCTCTCGTTTCGAGGCATTGCGTCCCTGGATTTTGCGTCCCTGGTATGGAGAGCGCCCAAAATGGGTACTTTTAGCATTTGGCACTGGTTGATCGTCTTGGCGGTCGTGTTGGTTCTTTTTGGTGGTGGTGGGAAAATTCCCAAATTGATGAAAGACCTGGGGTCTGGCATCAACCAGTTCAAAAAGGGCTTGAAAGAAGAAGACAAAAAGTCGGCTGACGCCTCTAAGGAAGCCATCACGGAAGACAAAGAGTCGACCGTTGTGGAAGCGTCCAGCGAAGACAGCAAAAAGGCCTCTTAAGGTTTTTTGCGTAAAAGGGGGCTGCGGTTTTGATAAAGCTGAGCCCCTTTTGCGACTCATCTGCTTCAGTTGTGGAACAGGTGGGACGTCTTTTTTGGTTCAATTTGATTAGGCTGCGCGATGTTTGACATCGGTTGGTCCGAAATGGCTGTGATCGCCTTGCTGGCGGTGATCATTATCGGGCCCAAAGATCTGCCGCGTGCCATGCAGTCGATGGCGAAATGGGTGAAGAAAGCCCGCTCGCTGACCCGGGAGTTTCAGTCGGGCATTGACGATATGGTGCGTGAAGCTGACCTGGAGGACGCCCGTAAGGCGGTCCAGTCCAGTCGTAATTTCAGCATGGAAAAAACCCTGCAGGAAACGGTGGACCCCACAGGCAGTATGAAAGACGATCTGCGTGAAGTCGAAGAAACGGCGCGCAGGACGGAATCAGAGTCCGCAGCCAGCAAGGCTGAAGATCTGAAAGCGGCCGAACCAGACGACAGTCAAGAGGACAACGCTTCTTCTGATAGCGCACCAGCTGCAAATGAAAAGATTGCAGATGACGCCAAGAAGGAAAAAGTGTCCGAGGCCAGTGGGTAAGCCATGACCGAAAACACGATGGATCAAGAAGAGCACAAAATGCCCCTGCTGGAGCATTTGATTGAGCTGCGCAAGCGGCTGCTCTATTCGGTACTGGCCCTGTTGGTGGCTTTCCTGGTCGCCTTCTACTTTGCCCAAGGCCTGTTCAATTTTCTGGTGACGCCTCTGGCGGACATTCTGTTGTCCCTGGATGCCAATCGAAATCCCCGCATGATCTATACGGATCTGACGGAGTATTTCTTCACTCAGATCAAGGTGGCCTTTTTCTTCGGGGCCTTTGTGACCTGCCCGATCTTCCTGACCCAGATCTGGCTCTTTGTCGCTCCGGGGCTCTACAAGAATGAAAAGCAGGCATTCGCGCCTTTCCTGATCGCATCGCCCCTGCTGTTCTTGCTGGGGGCGGCCCTGGTCTACTTCATCATCATGCCTTTTGCCTGGGAGTTCTTTATCTCCTTTGAGCAGACAGGCGGTGGCGGACAGTTGCCCATCGAACTGGAAGCCAAGGTGGGTGAGTATCTGGGCCTGACCATGAAGCTGATTTTTGCCTTTGGCATCTGCTTCCAGCTGCCGGTGATCATCACGCTGATGGCCCGGGTGGGGCTGGCGACGTCTGAAGGGCTGGCCAACAAGCGCAAGTACGCCATTGTCGGTGTCTTTGTGGTGGCTGCCATCTTTACGCCGCCCGATCCGCTCAGCCAGTTGAGTTTGGCGATCCCCATTGTGCTGCTCTATGAAGTCTCAATTCATCTGGCCCGCATGGTGGAGCGCAAACGCGCGGAAGCCGAAGCTGAACTGGATGATGATGACTGATGATGGCTGCCGGACGGCTTTAACCCCGGCAGTGGTCTCAGTCTCGTGACAAAAACCGCCCCAGGCCCTTAACAAGGTCTGGGGCAATTTTTTTGGAGCACCTGTCCCCTGCCTGGGCAGTTGGGTGTGATAAATTCATCCAAAAGACGAAGAAACTGGGATTAGGACCCTGCAGCGCGTGGACGCCAGCAGCGGAAGGTTCTATAAGCTGCTATCTATCTGGGCGGCATAGCTTTGCGGCCCTGTTCCCTCTAGCTAAGAGACTGATCTAATGTTTGACCTCAAGTGGATTCGTGAAGCTCCGGAAGCTTTTGATGCTGCCCTCAAGCGTCGGAACTTCGAGCCTCAGTCCGCCAAGGTTCTGGACCTGGACAGCCAGCGTCGGCAGGCCCAGACTACCCTCCAGGAACTGCAAGCCAAGCGCAATGAAACCTCCAAGAAAATTGGGGAATTGAAGCGCAAGGGCGAAGATGCCTCCGCAGTGATGGAAGAGGTGGCTCAGATCAAGTCCCGGTTTGCCGAATTGGAGGAGCAGGATAAGGGCCTGGGCCAGGAACTGACGGATCTGCTCAGCAGCCTTCCCAATGCCCTCTACGACGACGTGCCCGATGGGGCAGACGAAGACGATAACGAACAGGTTCGGCTGGTTGGTGAGCGCCCGGAACTGGGCTTTGAAGCCAAACAGCATTTTGAGCTGGGTGAGAACCTGGGTGGTATGGATTTCGAAGCGGCTGCCCGCTTGTCCGGTTCACGCTTTGTCGTGATGCGGGGCGGGGTGGCGCGTCTGCACCGGGCCATTGGCCAGTTCATGATCGATGTTCACGTCAACGAGCATGGTTATACGGAAGTCATTCCGCCGTATCTGGTGCGTGACAATGCGCTCTACGGTACCGGTCAGCTGCCCAAGTTCGGCGAAGACCTCTTCAAGACCACCGGTGATCACTGGATGATCCCCACGGCGGAAGTCCCGCTGACCAATCTGGTGGCCGATCAGATTGTCGCTGAGGAAGAACTGCCATTGCGGGTGACGGCTCTGACGCCCTGTTTCCGTTCCGAAGCCGGATCTGCCGGCAAGGATACCCGCGGCATGCTGCGTCAGCACCAGTTCGACAAGGTGGAGATGGTTTCCGTGGTTCACCCCGATAAGTCGGAAGAAGAGCTGGAGCGGATGACTGCCTGCGCCGAAACCGTCCTGCAGCGGCTGGGTCTGCACTACCGCGTGATGAAACTCTGCAGCGGTGATACGGGCTTTGGCGCGCGCCGGACCTACGACATAGAAGTCTGGGTGCCGGGCCAGGATACTTATCGGGAGATTTCTTCCTGCTCGACCTGCGGCGATTTCCAGGCCCGTCGCATGAAAGCCCGTTTCCGTCCTTCTCAGGGCAAGGGCACCGAGTTCGTTCACACCTTGAACGGATCCGGCGTGGCCGTGGGCCGGGCGCTGATTGCGGTCATGGAAAACGGCCAGCAAGCCGACGGTTCCATCAGGATCCCGGCGGTGCTGCAGCCTTACATGGGTGGCCTGGAGGTTTTGAGCGCCAATGGCTGAGGCAAATAAGCCCCTGGCGGGCCAGCGTATTCTGATTTCCAATGACGACGGCATTCACGCGCCGGGTCTGAAGGTGCTGGAAGATGTGGCTCGTCAGCTTAGTGATGATGTCTGGGTTGTGGCACCGGAGACAGAACAGTCTGCGGCCAGTCACGCCCTGACCATCCGGCGTCCCTTGTCTATTCGCCGCCTTGGAGACCAGCGCTTCTCCGTTGACGGGACCCCCACAGACTGCGTGGTGGTGGCTGTCAACAAGATCCTGGCGGACAAAAAGCCGGACCTGGTGCTCTCCGGCGTCAATCACGGGGCCAATCTGGCAGAAGACGTTGGCTACTCCGGAACCGTTGCGGTGGCGATGGAAGCGACTCTGCTGGGCATCCGCGCTTTTGCCCTCAGTCAGGCACGCCGGCCTGAAGTTGCGACGGATTTCGCCTCGGTCAAGGTCTATGCGGCCGGATTGATTCAGCGCCTGGCCAGTGTCGACTGGGAAGCCGATACCCTGATGAACATCAACTTCCCGCCGCTGCCTGCTGAGCAGATCCAGGGCGTGAAGGTGGGAACCCAGGGACGCCGGGATGCCATGGTGCAACTGGTGGAGGGCAAGGACCCCTCAGGTCGGCCCTATGTCTGGATCGGTGATTTTGCCAGTCATACGTCGCCGGATGAGGGGACTGATCTTTCGTTAATCTATTCCGGGCATATTTCTGTTACCCCCTTGCATCTGGATCTGACCCACAAGGGGATGCTGGGGACCATTGAGGAGTTGTTGGGGTGACACATCCCCCGCGCAACATACGTTTGCTGATGCAGTTAAGGCGGGGCGGTATCCACGATACGGCCACCTTGTCTGCGCTTGAGCGCATCCCGCGGGAACTGTTTGTGCCGCCGTCTTTCCAGGACCAGGCTTACGAGAACATTGCGCTGCCCATTGGGCTGGGCCAGACCCTCAGTCAGCCCCAGGTGGTCGCCATGATGACCCAGGCCCTGAAAACAGATAAGCAGCAAACGGTGCTGGAGATTGGCACCGGGTCCGGCTATCAGGCCGCCATTCTTTCGCGCGTTTGCCGTCGGGTCTACACCATTGAACGGCATCGAGAACTGCTGGCAGAAGCCGAAACCCGTTTCCAGGAATTGCGCCTGCACAACATTACCAGCCGATTTGGCGATGGCAGCAAAGGCTGGCCGGAGCACCGGACCTTTGACCGGATCATCGTGACCTGTGCAGCTGAGTTTGCCCCCGAACCGCTGCTGGAGCAGTTGAAGGAGGGGGGCACCATGGTGCTGCCCGTTGGCGGGCAGGGGCGGGAACAGACCCTGATTCGGATGACCAAAACGCCGGACGGTTTGGTTGAGGAGAATCTGGGGCTGGTGCGATTTGTTCCGCTGGTGGCCGACCTGCCGGAAGACAAGAGTGCCTCTGCCTGAGGCTGGTTGTTCTCTTTGGCCATGAGGGTAAGAGACCGGCTGGCGGGACTTTTTTTCTGTCGCTTTTCTATCTAGACTCCTTTGCCTGCTGCACCGCCGTGGTGTGCAGCCGGAGTCTTGATTTTAGGTCAGCTTAAGATTGGTTTGGAAACGGGTGTGGTGATCGGGGGTCTCACAAAAAACTGGCGCCGTGCGGCAACCGGGATATCAATCCTTGGTTCTGTTCTGGTCCTTTTATCCGCCTGTTCCAATCCAGAGCGAATCCGGGCCTATGACCGCCTGTTGGCTGAGCAGAACCGCAGTGGTCAGGGGCAGGGGAGCGGAACGGGCACCCAGCAGACATCCGCCAACAGCTCCGGTTCCATTCGACCAAGCGCCAGCCGGCCCTGGCAGGTCGTTGACGGTATCTATCAGGTTCAAAGCGGCGATACGCTCTATGGCATATCAAGAGGCTTGAATGTGCCACTGCGCTCCCTGATCGATGCCAATGGGCTGGAGCCTCCTTATCGGCTGCGGGTCGGCCAAAGGCTGGTGACGCCAACTCAGCGCAGCCACCTAGTGGTGGCCGATGACACGATCTATGGCATTGCCCGACGCTATAACGTAGATCGCTCGGAACTGGTGCGTCTGAACCAGTTGCAGGCACCTTACACCATATCCGTGGGGCAATTGCTGTTGTTGCCTGAGTCCAACCCGGCCGCGCGCTTTGTGGCCACCGGCGATCAGGCAAACCAGCAGCAGGTCCAACTTCTTGGTCAAACAGACCAGACAACTCAACCAGCCTCAGCTTCTGCTTCCTCTAGCGCGCAACAGCAGGCTGCCCCTCTAGCCGCACCAGCGGGCCCCAAGCCAACGCCCGCTCCGACCAGTTCCAGCACGACATCGACAAGTGTGACTGCCCAGCAATTGGCGGCCCGCACAAACGCTCAGGAGGTGATGCTGGGGGGGAAGGTCGTAAGTCTGGCGCCTGCAGCGCCGCGGCCCCAGGGGAATTCACCCGTCCTGACCGGGCGCAGCGACTCTCGGGTGGCGCTTGCCAGCACCTCGAACGGGACCGGCAGCGCATCAGGAACCGGAAAAGCACAACTGTCCGGCCCCTTGCCCAAACCGCCGGCACGCAGTTCAACCCGCTTTGCCTGGCCGGTTAACGGATCCATCCTGACGCCCTATGGCCCGCAGGCCGGTAAGCTGCATAACGACGGGATTAACATCACCGCGCCCAAAGGCACACCCATTCTGGCCGCAGAAAACGGAGTGGTGGCCTACGTGGGCGATGGCCTTAGAGGTTTTGGCAATCTGTTGCTGGTCAAGCACGCGGATGGCTGGGTGTCGGCCTATGCCCATGCAGACAGCCTGAGCGTTAAACGGGGGCAGGTGGTGCGGCGCGGCCAGCCCATTGGTCGTGTCGGGCGCAGTGGCTCTGTTTCGCGCCCTCAGCTGCATTTTGAGTTGCGCAAAGGCACCCGGGCCATGGATCCGCTTCGGCTGTTGGAAAAGAGCGCCGGGTAGGCCAATTGCCGCGTGGTGGTGTTTTTCAGCCCCTCTGCAGGTGCCGGGGCAGGTGCGGGCGCTGACAAACCTGACCGCCTGGTCTGGAAGCGGCTTAAGCCTGAATCCCATTTTCCAAAGACCCAATAGAGAAAGTTCGGCAGAAGTTGAATGATCCTGCCGTGACGCCAGATTTGTGAATTCACCTCTTTTCATCGTTTGGGAACGAGACTTTGTCGCAGGAGTCTGTCTTGTTCGCGGCCTTTTTGTCTCAAATAAGCCATTGATCTAAAAACGAAATCCCATTCGTCGCATCTGACTAATTCTTCAGTGTCATTCTGTGAAATTCTCAGGACAGCTTCGGAAGGCTGTTAGGAAAGACAAGGTGCTTTCCAGCTGTGCAGCAACAGGGCCTTCCGCTGAACAAAAGAGACGGCCAAGAGGTTAAGGAAGCTGCCCTGGTGGCAGGTTACCTGGGATCTGGGTCTGGCTCTTGCTGAGAGGTGCCATGTTCCAGCGACGTATCCCTGAACAGGTCCGTCATCCCTCAAAAGCCGGGGTGCGGAGTTTTGCCGTGTTGTCAGGCACGGAAGCCATTGTGCGCGGTGTGCTGATCTCGGTCATGCCCATTGCCATGTACCGCGCCTTTCAGGATTCCAGCCTGGTCTCGGAACTCTACTTCGGCATTGGTGTCTTCTCCATGATCTGGGGGCTCTTTGTTCCCTGGCTGACCCGCTACATTCCCCGGCGATGGCTTTATACCTGCGGCGTGCTGACCTACATTGCCAGTGCCGTTCTGGCGGTGCTGGGCGAAAGTCAGATGATTGCCGTCGCTCTCCTGATGAATATGATGGCCACCGTGACGGTGTTCATCTGTCTCAATGCCTATGTGCTGGATTACGTGGGCAACAAGGAACTGGGGCGCTGTGAGACACTGCGCATGTTTTACAGCGCGATCTCCTGGACGGCGGGGCCTGCTGGCGGGGTGTTCCTGATGCAGTGGTGGGAGCCTGCGCCCTTTGTTGTGGCGGGCGTGGCGGCGGTGATCCTGCTGATCGTCTTCTGGTGGCTGCGCCTGGGCAACGGCAAGCAGATCAGCCGCGCCAAGGCACCGGCACTCAATCCTCTGGCGTTTCTCGGGCGCTTTTTTGTACAGCCCCGCCTGGTGGCTGGCTGGCTTTTTGCGGTGTTCCGCTCCTGCGGCTGGTGGGTTTATGTGGTCTATCTGCCGGTTTATGCCATTGAATCGGGCCTGGGGGAGAACGTGGGCGGCACGGCGCTTTCCATCAGCAATGCCATGCTTTTTGCCACGCCCTTGATGCTGAAGTGGGCGCAGCGCCGTTCCGTCCGGCGGGTGGTGCGCATCGGGTTCCTCTTCAGCGGTCTGGCCTTTGTGGTGGCATCGGGTCTGGCTGACTTTCCCTGGCTGGCCATTGCCGTCCTGATGGTCGGCGTCATCTATCTGGTTCTGCTGGACATCTATGGTGGTCTGCCGTTCCTGATGGCGGTACGCCCGCCGGAACGCACGGAGATGTCAGCTGTGTACTCCAGTTTCCGGGATTTTTCCGGCGTGCTGACACCAGGTGTTGCCTGGCTGGTCCTGCTGGTGTTTCCGCTGTCCGGTGTTTTTGCAGCCGCAGGGCTCGGTCTGTTGGCCAGCTGGGCCATCGCCGGACGGTTGCATCCGAGATTGGGATTGCCAAAGATCAAGCTGCCTGAGCCGACTTTGCCGGCCACGCCAGCCCCTCAGACAAGGCTTGAGTAGAATGCCGGAATTCTCCCTCTCTCTTTAATTGAGGATCTCCGGGGTCTAAACTCTTCTGGGGGTTACGGGAGAGGGACTGTGCAGGACCACAAGGGCAGGAGGCGCCGGGAAAAGCGCCGGACGCGATACCCGCAAAAGATGGGTGCCAGCCTGCTTGTTCTGTTGTTTTTGCTCATTCCCTGGCGACAAGGGCAAGCGACCATGACCTGTGCGGCCACCATTAAAGCTGATGCTGCGGAACATCTGGCAGCTTTTGACGCAGAGGTTGCCTTCGGATTTGACTACCTGAAGATGGCCGGCTTGGCCGTCGCCCTGCTTCAGGACTCTCAGATTTGCTGGTTCAAGGGCTATGGCTTTGCGGATCTGGAAACCCGCCGAGCGGTCACCAAAGACACGCCCTTTCATCTGGCGTCACTGACCAAAACCTATGCTTCAACCTTATTGCTTCAACTGGTGGAGCGTGGGGAGCTGGATTTGGACAGCCCGGTTGAGGCTTTTGGTATCGCTTTGGAAAGCAAAGGCACGGTCACAGTTCGCCATCTGCTGACCCATACATCTGAGGGGGAACCAGGGCTTACATACAGCTACAATGGATCTCGTTTTGCCTTGCTCGACCAGGTGATCGAAGGCGCAGGTGGCCAAAGTTTTGAAGCCACGCTTCGGCGGGACATCCTGCAGCCTTTGGCGTTGAACAGCACCGGTCGGATGTCAGACCAGCTGCCGGTCCCCATGGCGCGTCCCTACAAACGGGCTCCAGACGGTCAGCTGGTGGCGGGTAAGTACAAAAGCTACTTCGGCAGTTCCGCTGGTTTGGTGGCTTCCGTTGAAGACTATGCCCGCTACCTCTTTGCGCTACGGGCCGGGGAACTGGTGACAGAAAGCAGCCTGACTGCAGCGTTCACGCCCCACCAAACCCCTTCAGGACAGGTGCTGCCCTATGGCTTGGGGTGGTTTGTTGAAGAGGTCGGGGGGCTAAAAACCATCTGGCACTATGGCTATTGGGAGTCTGTGTCCAGCCTGGTTGTGATGCTGCCTCAACGGGATCTGACGCTGCTGGCTTTTGCCAACACGGATGCCCTGAGCCGCGGCTTTAATCTGGGCGAAGGAAAGGTCCTGAATTCCCCCCTGGCTGTCGCCTTCTTCGACAGTTTCGTCGGGCCGCATGACAGCGAATAGTGGGCGCTTGAATTGGAAGCGGGAGAGGGCCTTGAACCCCTGAGGCGAAGTTCAAGGCTGATCTGTAGCAAGCAACTGGCTGGAGCAGGAAAACCTGACGGTTTGCCCGGTTAATCCAGTTTTTTCCCCAGATGACCGGCCAGATCCTGAACAAACTGCCAGGCTACACGGCCGGAGCGGGCACCGCGGGTCACAGACCATTCAATGGCGCGGGCTTTCAGCTCTTCTTCGCTCAGGCCGAAGTCGTAGTGCGCTGCATAGCCGTAGATCATGTCCAGATAGGTCTGCTGATCGCAGTTGTGGAAGCCCAGCCAGAGTCCGAAGCGGTCGGAAAGGCTGACTTTTTCTTCCACCGCTTCCCCCGGATTGATGGCTGTGGAGCGTTCATTGTCGATCATGTCCCGGGGCAGCAGGTGCCGCCGGTTGGAGGTGGCATAGAAAACCACGTTGGCGGGGCGGCCTTCCACGCCGCCATCCAGAACAGACTTCAGGGACTTGTAGCTGGCGTCATCATGGTCAAAGGACAGATCATCGCAGAAGAGGATGAACTGGCAGTCCTTGAACCGGCGCAGATCCGTCAGCAGACGCGGGAGGCTGGGAATGTCCTCGCGGTGAATTTCCACCAGTTTTAGTTTGCCCGGCGTACCGGCAGCTTCCTGTTCCTGGGAAATGCTGGCATGGGCGGCTTTAACCAGGGAGGATTTGCCGGTGCCGCGGGCCCCCCAGAGCAAGGTGTTGTTGGCCGGCAGGCCAGCTGCAAAGTGCCGGGTGTTTTCCAGCAGCTGATCAGATTGGGAGCCGATGCCCTTCAAGAGCTGCAGCTCAACCCGATTGACCTTCTCAACCGGTTCCAGCTGTTCCGAATCCGCGTGCCACACGAAAACGTCAGACTGATCCACATCCAGGGTCTTTTGTTCTGCGGGCGCCAGCCGTTCGAGGGCTTCAGCGATCCGGCGCATCAGGTCTTGGGCGTCTTGCGGGAAGGTGGCGGACGGGGTCGAACTCATGTGGCACTTCCTGTCGGGCGTGATAAGGAGGCTGTTGTCTTCTTGCGTCCGTTCCAGATCAGGAGGCAAGAAAGGGCCTTAACCTTTTGGATTTGTTGTTTTTATGACCCTTTTGTAGAAAGCGGCGTCGCAGATTGCCACGCGCGCTTCAGGGCCTGGGCGCAAAACCTAAGAGATTGCTGTTGTCAGGGTCAATGCGGTGCTGATCAAAGCAGCATTGCAAGCAGGGAGACCGATACCGCCCGGCCTTCTGGCGATGATTGCTGAGCCCAGGTCCAGACTGCAGGGCGGATTGGCCCGTTCAGCTGCGGGATAAGCATCAATTCTGACTTGTGCGAACATTGCAATTCGCGCCTGTGTCGCTATAGTCCGCGCGGGTGCGCTGCCAACAGGCCTCCGGCCATGGGTCGGGTGAGCGCCAAGCAACAAAACGGTAAGGAACAAAGATGTTTATTTCCCAGGCTTTTGCACAGGATGCAGGTGCAGCTGGCGGCGCTGATATGCTGACCTCTTTTCTGCCATTGATCCTGATCTTTGCAGTGTTTTACTTCCTGCTGATTCGTCCTCAGCAGAAAAAAGCCAAACAGCACAGAGCCATGATCGATGCCGTTAAACGGGGTGATGAAGTTCTGACGGCTGGCGGTCTCTTCGGCAAGGTCACCAAAGTGGTGGATGACACCAAGGTGGAAGTCGAAATCGCTGAAGGCGTAAAAGTTCGCGTTGCCAAAGCAACCTTGGGCGATGTGATGAACAAGTCCGCAGCGGACGCGCCGAAAGCTGAGAGCAAAAAAGAAAAAGAAGACTCCAAAGACTGATTTGGAGCGTGAAGGTCAGGCGGCTTGAGGCCGCCTGAACCTATTTTGGAGGTTGGTCTTTGCGCCCGGCGGCCATGATTGCCGGGCTGAGAAAAGACCCGGAATTTCAGTTATTGAATAAGGTCAGGCAATGGTTCAGATCCCGCGTTGGCAGTGGCTCGTCGTCATAGGCGTACTCCTGCTTGGGCTGGTCTACTCTGCCCCTAACTTCGTCAAGCAGGAAACCCTGGATTCTCTGCCCGATTGGATGCCCAATCAGCAGATCAATCTGGGTTTGGATCTGCGCGGCGGCAGTTATCTTCTTTTGCAGGTGGACGTAGACACGGTATTTCGCGAGCAGCTCGAGGCGGTGGTGGACACCGTGCGCGACGAACTGCGCGGAAACAACAGGGCTTCTGGCAAGCGCTATACCTATCGCAACCTTCGGGTCGAGGATGAAAAAATCCTCTTTTCCCTGCAGAAGCCTGAAGACATTGACGAAGTTCGCCCGCTGATTGCGCCTTTGCTTGGCCCCCAGGATCTTTTGTTGTTTGAAGACAACGGGGATGGCTCCATCGAACTGAGTGAAGCCAGCCAGCGCGAACGCCGCAATGCGGTGATGCAGCAGTCCATCGAGATCATTCGCCGCCGTATTGATGAAACCGGCACCAAAGAGCCGACCATCCAGCGGCAGGGGGACGATCGCATTCTGATCCAGCTGCCCGGTGTGGATGACCCGGAACGGGTGAAGGACCTGATCGGACGTACGGCCAAGCTGACCTTCCAGTTCGTGAACAGTGATCTCATCCCCGGTGTGGACCGGGCTCCGGCGGGTCATAAGCTGCTGCCGTCTGATGATGAAGCTGCATCCGGTCGTCCGGTTTCCTACATTGTGAACAACCGGGTGATTGTCAGCGGCGAAAATCTGGTAGATGCCCAGGCCACCTTCCAGGATGCCTCGCCTGTTGTTTCCTTCCGCTTCGATACGGTGGGCGCACAGAAGTTCGGCAATGCGACCCGGTCCGAAAACGTCGGGCGGTTGTTTGCCATCATCCTGGACGGCAAGGTCATCTCCGCTCCCCGCATCAATGAGCCCATTCTGGGGGGCGCGGGCATCATCTCCGGTAACTTCTCCACCGTTGAAGCCCAGGATCTGGCGCTGCTCTTGAGGGCAGGGGCGCTGCCTGCGGAACTCACCGTCTTGGAAGAACGCTCTGTCGGACCTGGCCTGGGGGCAGACTCCATTGCAGCCGGTGAGTTTGCATCGGCTCTGGGGCTGGTGCTGGTCATTGTCTTTATGGCTGCGGTTTACGGTCTCTTTGGCATGATGGCCTGTGTGGCCCTGGTGGTGAACCTGATGCTGATGGGCGCTTTGCTGTCGCTGCTGCAGGCCACGCTGACCCTGCCGGGCATTGCCGGGATCGTTCTGACCATCGGTATGGCTGTGGACGCCAATGTGCTGATTTTTGAGCGCATTCGCGAAGAAATTCGTGCCGGGCGCGGCCCCATCTCTGCCGTGGATTCAGGCTATCGCCGGGCCATGACCACCATTTTGGACTCGAACCTGACCACGCTGATTGCGGCTCTGCTGCTGTTCAACTTTGGTACCGGTCCGGTGCGCGGCTTTGCCGTCACACTGGCCATTGGTCTCATCACCTCCATGTTTTCTGCCATCATGGTCACCCGCCTGATGGTGGTGACCTGGCTGCGGCGCAAGCGCTCGCAAAACCTGCCCATTTAAGGAGGCGCATGAGATGGCATTGATCAAACGCCTGCCCACCAACATGGGCATTAACTTCGTCAGCTTCCGCAAGATCTTCCTGATCTTCTCAGCGGTGCTGGTGGCTGCGTCCCTGGGGTCAGTCATGACCCGCGGGCTGAACCTGGGTGTGGACTTCAAAGGGGGAACCCTGATTGAAATCCGTACCAAGCAGGCGGCAGACCTTGGCTCTTTGCGCGGTGAACTGAATGACCTGGGTCTCGGTGAGGTAACTCTCCAGGAATTCGGTACGCCAACGGATGTGCTGATCAACCTGCAAAAGCAGGATGGATCTGAAAAGGAACAGCTGGCCGCCATCAACAAGGTCAAAGACGCGCTTGGTGACCGGGTGGAAGAATACCGGCGTGTGGAGTTTGTTGGCCCGAAAGTCGGGGAAGAACTGCGTGAGGCCGGGTTCCTGGCCACCGTTCTGGCCCTGGGGGCCATCGCGCTTTACATCTGGTTCCGCTTTGAGTGGCAGTTTGCCGGGGCTGCGCTGCTGGCCCTGGTGCATGACGTGGTGGCCACCGTCGGCTTCTTCTCGTTGCTGCAGATTGAATTCAATCTCTCGACCCTGGCTGCGGTTCTGACCGTTGCGGGTTACTCCATCAACGATACCGTGGTGGTGTTCGACCGGGTTCGGGAGAATCTGCGGCGTTACAAGAAGAAGCCCATGTTGGAATTGCTCAACGATTCCATCAACCAGACGCTGTCGCGGACGGTTCTGACCTCGATCACCACTTTGCTGGCTCTGCTGGCTCTCTACTTCTTCGGTGGGGAAGTGATCCGTGGTTTTGCTGCCGGCTTGATCTGGGGTGTCTTTATCGGAACCTACTCCTCCATCGCTCTGGCTGTGCCTCTGCTGCACACCTTCCGTCTGCGTCGGGAACATCTGGTGCTGGATGAGGAAGACGAAGAAGGTGAAAACGGCCAGGGAACGCCTGAGCAGGCCTGATCCTGGTACCTTAGCCTGTCGCCTGAGATGATTTTGTCTTTGGCAAGCGGCTCAAAAGACCTACTTTATAGAACCGGGAAGGGGAGACCTCTTCCCGGTTCTTTGTTTTTTCCGCCGTTCTCTGGCTCACGAGATCACAGTCATGACTGTTGATCATCTGAGGTAGATTCAAGGGATTGTCAGAAAGGCCCACCATGGCAGCTTTGCAGGAATCCGCCGCTCTTCAGGGTTCATCCATCGTCCAGCAGTTGATCGAAAGCTATGGCGCCGGTGGGTTCCAGATCTCAGGTGTGCGTCACGAGGGGTCCGTCCTGCTTGTTGATGGCGAGGTGCTCTCCTGGCCAGTTGAAGATCTTAAGGAGATCTCGGCAGACAATCTGGCTCCCTTGTTGTCCGGACCTGCCGATGTGGAGCTTGTGCTGTTGGGCTGTGGCGAGAAAAACCAGATGGTGCCCCAGTCTCTGCGTGCCATTTTCCGTGATGCCGGGATGGCATTTGACAGCATGGACAGCGGCAATGCGGTCAAGACCTTCAATCTGCTGGCCAACGAAGGCCGCCGGGTCGCAGCAGCTTTGATTGCCCAGCCATGAGGGGTGCAGTTGCCGATCACAGTTTGCTGCGACGGGTTTGACGCGGCTCATGTCTAACTCGCCTAAGTCCGGACGGTCCGGCTCCCCTCTGTCGCTGGCAAGCCAGCTGAAGAAAGTCGATCCTGACCGATATCTGGCAAGCTTGTTTGTGCCCAGACATCGCCGGGAAGCGCTCTTTGCGCTCTATGCCTTCAATCATGAGATTGCCAAAACAGCCGAAGTGGTCAGCGATGCCACTCTGGGTGAAATCCGGCTGCAGTGGTGGCGCGACGCGATTGATGAACTGTTTAAGCAGCAGGCCAGTGGATCCTCTGAAGCGCTGCGGCATGAGGTTTTGGGACCTTTGTCCCGGTTCCTCTGTGATCATCGGCTGAGTCGCGCCCACTTTGACAGCCTGATCGATGCGCGGCGCCGGGACCTGGATCTGCAGCCCTTTGCCACGCTCTCCGCTCTGGAAAGCTATCTGGAGCAGACATCTGTGCCTCTTCTGTCACTTGCCGTTGAACTGCAGGCCGGGGAGGCAATCACCCGCCCGACCGGGGAGATGTCACCGGACCTGTCCACAGCCGTTCACCATGTGGCGCTTGCCTACGGACTAAGCGGTACGCTGCGGGCTGTACCCTTTTTGGCGCAGCGGAAACGCTGCCACTTGCCCCTGGATCACCTGACAGCAGTAGGCGTCAGCCAGAACGATGTCTTTGCTCAGAAAGGCAGTGATCAACTGGATGGGCTGGTTATGAGGCTGGCCCAGCGAGCCGAAGAACATCTGACCGAAGCAAGGACGGTCCTGCCACAGGTCCCCCGATCCCTGCGCCGGGTCTTGTTGCCGTCGGTTCTGGCTGAGCGGAACCTCGCGCTGCTGGAGCAGCAGCACTATGACGTGTTCAAACTGGCAGCCCTGGGAGCCTTGCCCAGTCCGATTTTTGCTCTTGGCTGGGCAGCCTGGCGAAACCGCTACTAAACCGTCATACCCAAGTTCAATTATGTACAAACAAATTTCTTTTTAGATCAACGGTATACGAGATTGATTTCACAGGATAAACTCTCTCAACACGTGAACAGGTCGAGAGAGGGAATCGTATGCGTAGGGTGACTTTGGCAGCAGTAACACTGGTTCCGCTGCTCGCGCTTTCGGCCTGTAAAGAAGAGAAGGTGGAAAAGGCTGAGGTTATTCGCCCGGTCAAGACCATCCTGGTGGTTGATGATGCCGGTTCCTATCAGCGTTGGTTCCCGGGAAAAGCCAAGGCGACGCAGGAAATTGACCTCTCCTTCAATGTCGGTGGCCCGCTGATTGAATTGCCGGTCAATATTGGTGATGAACTGGAGATCGGTGACCTGGTCTCCAAAATTGATCCCGCCACCTATCAGGCTGACGTTAACAAGCTCATTGCCAACAAGGCGCAGGCTGATGCCGAACTGGAAAATGCCAATGCGCAGTACAAGCGCCAGAAAATCCTGACGGACAAAGGCCATCAGACCGAAGCAGCTCTGGATCGGTACATTGCCGGACAGCTGACTGCCAGAGCGCAGGTCAAGGCCGTGGAAGCTCAACTGGCCCGGGCCCAGCTGGATCTGTCCTACACCGTACTGACAGCTCCTTTTTCCGGCGTTGTGACCGCGACCTATGTGGACAACTATCAAAGTGTGCAGGCTAAGGAAGCCGTGGTGCGCTTGCTGGATCGCACCCGTTTGGAAATGGTGGTGAACATTCCCGAAAGTCTGATCCGGCATGTAAACCTGGTTCAGAACATTGTCGTGGTCTTCGATACCTATTCAGATCGCCTGATCCCGGCGACCATCAAGGAAGTGGGCACAGAGGCTTCGGCCACCACGCGCACCTATCCTGTCACCCTCATCATGGATCAGCCTGAAGACATACAGATCTTTCCGGGCATGGCCGGTCGGGCATCCGGGGAAATGCCCGCTGGTGCAGACATTGGTGTCGGGGGCATTCAGGTGCCTGCCTCTTCCATCTTTACCGATGAAAGCAATGAAAACAGTTTTGTCTGGGTTGTAGATTCAGCCAGTTCCACGGTGAAACGGCGGCAGGTCAAGATGGGCACGGTTACTGACACCGGGGTCGTCATCACGGCAGGCCTGGAAGCGGAAGAAAGGGTTGTGACTGCAGGGGCAAGCTTTCTGCAGGAAGATCAAGTTGTCCGTCTGTTGAACGAGTAAGGGAAAAGAACATGTCTCTTGCTCAAACAGCCGTTAAAAATGCCACGGTCACCTATTTCGCTGTCTTTTTGTTGATTGTTGCCGGGATCGCTTCCTTCTTTGGTCTGGGGCAGCTGGAAGATCCTGAATTTTCCATCAAAACTGCTGTGGTCTCCGTTTCCTATCCGGGCGCCTCTGCCGAAGAGGTGGAGCTGGAAGTGGTGGACCGCATCGAGCTGGCCCTGCAGGAGCTGCCGCAGGTCAAGTATCTGGAAAGCACGTCCAAAGCCGGATCCGCCTCCATCACCGTGGAGGTGAAAGCCACTTACACCAAAGAGTTCCTGCCACAGGTCTGGGATGAGGTTCGCCGTAAAATCCGGGACATCGAAGGCAGCTTGCCGCCCGGCGTGGAACGGCCGGTTGTCAGAGATGACTTTGGCGATGTCTTTGGTCTGGTCATGGCGGTGACCGGTGAAGGCTACAGCTACAAAGAACTAAAGGAATACGTGGACTTCCTGCGCAAGGAGCTGTCCCTGGTTGACGGTGTGGCCCGCATTGATCTGTGGGGCGACCAGCCGGAAGTCATCTATCTGGAAGCTTCCCAGGTTCAGCTCAGCCAGTTGGGACTGTCAGATCAGTCGCTGATCTCTACTTTGCGCGATCAGAACGCGGTGGTGGATGCCGGCTCGGTCGATGTGCAGTCGGTCCGCATGCGTATCTCTCCCAGTGGCACTTTTGATGCGGTGGAAGACATCGCGAACCTGGAAATCACCTCCTCAACCACCGACAACCTGCAGGCAGGCGGGCAGGGGCAGGATGAGCTGCTGCGCATCCGGGATGTGGGCACAGTGCGCCGGGGTTACAGCGATCCGCCGCCCACACTGATGCGGTATGACGGCCGACCCAGCATTGGCCTGTCCATTGCCAACCTGCCCGGTGTCAACGTGGTGACCATGGGACAGAATGTGGATCAGCGGCTGGAGGAACTGATCGCTGATCTGCCCATTGGCATTGAGGTGACCAAGGTCCACTGGATGTCCGATGTGGTGGACATTTCCGTCAAGTCCTTCCTGGTTTCCCTGGTCCAGGCCGTGGTGATCGTGCTGGTGGTGCTGGCGCTTTCCATGGGCTGGCGCATGGGGGTCATCATCGGTACCGCCCTGATCCTGACCATTCTGGGCACGCTTTTGCTGATGAAGCTTCTGGGCATCGACCTTCAGCGCATGTCGCTGGGGGCTTTGATCATCGCCCTGGGCATGATGGTGGACAATGCCATTGTGGTCGCAGATGGCTTTGTGGTCCGGCTTGAAAAGGGTATGGAGCGCACCAAGGCCGCCGTGGAATCGGCTGCCGGTCCTTCCTTGCCGCTGCTCGGGGCAACGGTAATCGCCGTGATGGCCTTCTATCCCATCTATGCCTCAGACGAGAGCGCCGGGGAGTACTGCGCCACGCTCTTTTCCGTGGTGGGCATCGCTTTGGTGCTGTCCTGGCTGATTTCGGTCACCGTCACGCCGCTGCAGTGTATCGCCATGTTGCCCAATCCCAAGGGCGAGGTCGGGACTGATCCCTATCAGGGGCGGTTCTATCGGATTTTTCGCGGGTTTCTGGAAAAATCCATCGCCGTACGCTGGCTGACCATTGGTTTGATGACAGGTCTGCTGGCCGTTTCTCTGGGGGCTTTTGGCCAGGTCAGCCAGCTCTTCTTCCCAGACTCCTCCATGAACAAGTTCATGATTGATTACTGGGCACCGGAAGGCACCCGTATTCAGACCGTGGCAGAGGATCTGGAGCGCATTGAAGCGAGGTTGATGGAGGATGAGCGGGTGACCGGTGTCACCGCCTTTATCGGTGCCGGGCCACCGCGGTTTTATCTGCCTGTGGATCCGGAGCCTGCCAACTCCTCCTACGCGCAGCTGGTGGTCAACATTCAGGACTTCCGGGAAGTCGACGCCATCGTTTCCGATATGAAGGGCTGGGTGGATGAAAACATCACTGCAGCCCAGGTACCCATCCGGAAATTTGGTGTCGGACCCAGTAACACCTGGAAACTGGAAGTACGTATTTCGGGCCCGGCCATTGCTGATCCGGAGGTGTTGAAAGAACTGGCGAGCAAAGCCACGGATATTCTGGCCGATCATCCGCTGGTGTCGAACTATCAGACTGACTGGCGGCAGCCGACGGTCAAGATTGTCCCTGAATTCAGCGATGAGCGGGCCCGCTGGGCCGGCATTACCCGCGAAGATGTGGGCAATGCAACCAAGCGGGCATTTGACGGCCTCTCCATTGGTTTGTTCCGGGAAGAAGACCGTCTGATCCCGGTTGTCCTGCGTCACACGGCTCAGGAAAGAGAGAACCTCAGCAACTTTGGTCAGACACCGGTGAATGCGGCCAATTCCACCGAGTCCATTCCCATTCTTCAGGTCACCGATGGCATTGTAACCACGTGGGAAGACCCCATCATTGGCCGCCGGGACCGGCGTCGCACCGTGACCGTCCAGGCCAACCCTATTGCCGGGGTGACATTGCCCACGCTGAGAGCCGCCGTGCTGGCCGATTTTGATGCCATTGATATCCCACCGGGCTATGAGCTGGTTTGGGGCGGCGAATACGAAGATACCGTCGATGCCCAGGCTTCTCTGGTTCCCGGGGTGATCCCGGCACTGATCATTGTGCTGTTGATCATTGTGGCGCTGTTTAATGCCATGCGACCTCCCATCGTGATTCTGATGACCGTGCCTTTCGTGGTTATCGGTATGACCTGGGGACTGCTCTTAACCGGCGTGCCCTTCGGCTTCGTTGCCCTGCTGGGGGCCATGAGTCTGAGCGGCATGATGATCAAAAATGCGATCGTTCTGATTGACGAGATCAATGCCAATCTGGAGCGGGGCCTGACCCGCTATGAGTCGACCATTCAGGCGGCCTTGTCCCGTCTTCGTCCGGTTGTCCTTGCCGCGGCCACCACGGTTCTTGGGGTGATCCCGCTGCTGCCGGATCTCTTCTGGGTCGGATTGGCGATCACCCTGATGGCGGGGCTCAGCTTCGGAACACTTCTGACCATGCTGCTGGTGCCGGTTTTCTATTGCACCCTCTATCGCCTGAGCCGCAATCGTCCCAATGGCACGGAAACACCGCCGCTTGGGTCTGACCCGGCAGGGCCTGATCAGGGTAACAAGGCGAAGGCGACCCCATCACAGAACCCGAAAGTTGTGGAGGCAGATGTCGTGCCGTCACCCGGTTAACGCCACACCAAGATGAAAATGGGGACAAAAAAAAGAGAGAGCCCGGATGGGACTCTCTCTTTTTTCTTTTCGAAGGTGAACTTCGGGTCAGGACAGGGTCGGTGGCGCTATTTCCAGCAAGGTGGCAATTTCCTTGATGCGATAGCGCTCCGAGCGGGTGATTTCGCCGTCAGCCTTGGACAATTCATAGGCAATGCGCAGCATCAGGTGCGCTGATTCCGGATTATCCAAAATGGCGCGGATGGCGGAAATGGCCCGGGCGTGGCCCTTGGCAGGATCCTCCTGCAGTTCTTCAACATAGTCATTGAAGAGATCCACGGCTTCATGGGGATCAAAAGCCTTCAGCTCAGTCAGGGACTCCAGCATCTGGTCAATGCGCACCCGTTCCGGAAAGGTGACCACCCCGTCAGCAAGAGCAACCAGGGCACAGGTAGCCATGGTCGCCTCCAGAAAGGAGCGGTTGCGCACCCGAAGGGTTTGCTGTTCAAAGGCTTCTCGCAGCTGGCCGAAAATTGACACCTGTTCGGTCCTTTACTGAGTCCTCAAGACGTTATCGGGGTTGAGGATACTGAATTTCTTGTCCGGCTGCTTCGGTTTTTTTCACAGATGGCAAACTTACTCTGCTGCCAGCTGCACGCTGTCCAGCCAGACGGCCAGGTCTTCAAGAGCTCTTTTGCTGTAAGCGGGTTTGCGATCCCGTTTTTTGAGCTTTTTGCCGTTGGGGCCAGGGCCAACGGGCGGAAAGAGCCCGAAATTCACGTTCATGGGCTGAAAGGTATCAGCTTCAGCGCCACCGGTGATGTGGTTGACCAGGGCGCCCAAAGCGGTGGTCACGGGCGGCGGTGTCATCTCCCCGCCCAACCGTTCTGCTGCGGCCAGGCGGCCGTTGATCAGGCCCATGGCGGCACTTTCCACATAGCCCTCAACGCCGGTGATCTGTCCGGCAAAACGCAGACGCGGGTCTGCTTTCAGGCGCATCTGCCCGTCCAGTACCCGAGGCGAGTTGATGAAGGTGTTGCGGTGCAGACCGCCCAGGCGGGCAAATTCAGCCTTTTCCAGCCCTGGAATGGTGCGGAAGATCTCGACCTGCGCGCCGTACTTCATTTTGGTCTGGAAACCGACGATGTTGTAAAGCGTGCCCAGGGCATTGTCCTGGCGCAGCTGGATCACTGCATAGGGGGGCTCACTGGCATCGGGGTGACACAGGCCCACCGGTTTCATGGGACCAAAGCGCGGGGTATCGATACCCCGTTCCGCCATCACCTCAATGGGCAGGCAGGCCTCGAAGTAGGGGGTGTCTTCCCATTCTTTGAACTCTGTCTTTTCTGCATCCAGCAGGGCCTGAATGAAGGTCTTGTACTGTTCTTCGTTCAGGCCGCAGTTCAGGTAGTCTTTGCCGTCGCCCTTGTCATAGCGGGACTGGAACCAGGCCCGGGACATGTCGATGGAGTCCCGATAGACAATGGGCGCGATGGCGTCAAAGAAGGAAAGGGACTCTTCCCCGGTCAGCTGGCCGATGGCGTCACTGAGAGCCGGAGAGGTGAGGGGCCCGGTGGCGACCACAACATTGTCCCAGTCTTCAGGCGGCAGTCCGGCAATCTCTTCACGCTCTATGCTGACCAGCGGGTGGGCGGTCAGAGCCTGGGTGACCCGGTCGGAAAAGTCATCTCTGTCGACTGCCAGGGCCCCGCCAGCGGGCACTTTGGCGGCATCGCCGCAGGCCATGACAAGGGAGTCACAGCGGCGCATTTCCTCGTGCAGCAAGCCCACTGCGTTGTTTTCCGCGTCGTCGGACCGGAAGGAATTGGAGCAAACCAGTTCGGCCAGACCTTCGGTATGATGCGCATCGGTTTTACGCACCGGGCGCATTTCATGCAGCACCACGGGGACCCCGGTCTGGGCAATTTGCCAGGTCGCTTCGCTGCCGGCCAGACCACCGCCAATGACATGAATGGGTTTCATCGCTTTTTACCTTGGTTTTGGCCGGTCAGGCCCGGCTTGACGGCTGAGCCGATCAGCGGGGCTTGGCGGAATAGGGTGTTTCAGTTCAGTGCGCTTTGCCTGCAGGAACAGGGCGGTTTTTTTGCTGCTGACCGACGGTCTTTCACCTGCGCGGCCTGGGCTGTGTTCTCGTCGGCCCTTGAGATAAAGGAGCCTGCCGCTTCAGGCAAGGCAAGCGCCAGGCGAACCCCGAAAATAGGTCTGGTGTCAGGCCCATTCAAGCATTGGACAATCACCGGGCCACTTGGTCTTATGGACTGACGGCTTGTGGGTCTTTTCAGCAGTACTGCACAGGCCCATAAAACGATAAGATAGAGTATAGCAGTTTTTTTAAGGATAAGGCGGCATGGCTTCCAGAGGTCGGGCAGAGGGCAAACACTTGCCCACCTTGGATTATCGGTTACGCAAACTGCCGGAACACAAGCTGTTCTTGCCGTCTTTGGCTCTGTTGTGCCTGGTGGCGCTCGCCTCCGTCTTCACCTCTCAGGCCGCAGCGCAGACGGCTGTGGACTTCAAACCACTGCAGGCTCTGGAAGCCAGAGGGGCTAAGGTCAGCGGATTGCTTGTGGACCTTGGCAGCGGCAAGGTCCTCTCGTCCTATCAGGCCGATCAACTTCTCTCACCGGCTTCCACCACCAAACTGGTGACTGCGGCCATGGCTTTGGACCGCTGGCCCGCCAAGAAACGCTTTTACACCAATCTCTATGCCCGTGGGCCGGTAAGCGACGGAAAACTGACCGGTGATCTGGTGTTGCAGGGCGGCGGCGATGCCACTCTGATAGATGAGCAGCTCTGGAGCCTGGCTCAAAGACTCTATGCCCTGGGCATTCGGGAGGTTTGGGGCGATTTGCGGGTGAATGTCTCGCGATTTGGCCAGGTGCCCTGCGGTATCAAGGATCGTTGCGACGCCTTGGAGCGCAGTCTCAATTCCTACGATGCACCGCTCAGTGCCCTGGGAGTGAATTACTCCAACATGGCCGTGCAGGTGGCGCCGGGGGCCCAGGTCGGAGGCGCGGCATCGGTTGCCCCTTTGCCGTTCCAGCTGCCGTCTTTGTCGCTGGATGTGAAGGTGTCCACCGATGGCAAGAAAGACAGCTTGCAGGCCGAACGGGTCAGTCTGGGGGATCAAAACCGCTTTGTGCTGCGTGGCAAGGTGAAAGACAGTCGTAAACCCCGACTGGTCTACCGCTCCATTGCTGGGGCGGAGATCTACGCCGGGGAGATTTTCGCGCAACTCATGCGGCAGGCTGGTATTCTCTTCACCGGGTCCGTGATCGTTGAACATGCCCCTCTGCCGGACAGCGACAAGCTTCTGTTGCAGTTTCCCGGCGCGCCGTTGCGCGACAGCCTGGCTTTGATGCTGGGCTTTTCCAACAACATCATTGCTGACACGCTGGCGCTCAACCTGTTGGTGGAACACCAGGAAGATCTGGCCAAGGAAAGCGCTGCGCCAGTAAAGCAGGGGCAGGAAGGTTTAAAACTGGCTGAAGCGGGAAAACTGCTGCAGGACTTCTTGCGTTACAACGTGGCCAAAAGCCGGTTTTCCGGCAAGAAGGCCAGTCAGGCAAAACTCTATGACGGGTCCGGCCTGACGCCGGAAAACCGCCTGTCCAGCCGGGATCTGGTCGGTTTGCTGGACCGCTTTTATCGCCGTACCGGAGATTTCCCGGTCTTTTATGGCAGCCTGGTGGTGCCGGGGGAGAAGAGCAAACGCTCCGCCGTGCGTCGCTACAACAAGAAATGGCAGTACCGTCTGGCGGTAAAGACCGGCGGATTGAGTGAACCGGTCTCGGTCATCACCATTGCAGGCTATCTGCGCTTTGACGATGGAGGCTGGGGGGCCTTTGCCATGATGATCAACGGGGCCCCGGGCAAAACCATTGGGCGATGGGATGGCTTTGAGGCCATGGAAAAGAGCCTCATTCCGGCTTTTTCCATGGCTCGCAAGTGATCGTGCTGCCTATCCGGCCAGCGTAAAGGCTTCCTGGGGCTCGCTGAAACCTTTCAGGTTGTGATGACCGAGAGATTTCAGGGGGCGGCGCAGGCACTTGGCAAGAGACTCCGAAAAGACCAATGGCGGATCCAGCTGCTTGGTCAGGTCTTCCAGACGGGCCACCAGATTGACCGAAGACCCGATGACGGTGAAGTCCAGGCGGTCAGCGGCCCCGACGTTGCCGTAGGTCATCCGGCCAATGTGCAGGGCAATTCCGGTGCGGATTTTCGGCTCCCGGCAATCGCCTTTGCGCAGATGGTTGAACTCTTCCAGAGCCGCAAGGGCTTCTTCCGCTGCTGACAGGGCCCGTTCGGCCGGTTCGTAACAGCGGATGCAGGCCCCGTCGGTCGGGAAAATGGCCAGAACCGCATCTCCGATGAATTTCAAAATTTCCCCGCCGTGGCTTTCAATGGCATCACCCATGACCCCGAAGTAGCTGTTCAGCAGGGCGATCACCTCGTCCTGTTCCAATTCGCTGCTGAGGTCGGAAAAGTCGCGCATGTCCGACATCCAGAGCACCGCATTGATGTTCTGACCCTGTCCGCGGGTGATATCCCCGGCCAGCACCTGTTCTCCGGCGTTGCGCCCCACGTAGGTGTCCAGCAGGGTGCGGGCGGTACTTTTGGTTTCGATGATCTCCAGGGCACCGGCAAAGGCGGGCATCAGGAGATCCACCACTGCCAGGTCACCGTCGCTGAAGCCACCGGGGCGGCGGGTGGACAGAGAAATGGCGTTGGGGTTCTTGTTCAGGGAGTAGGCCAGGGGGCGCACGGTGTAATCGCTGTAGGCCTGATCCCGCAAATCATCCAGTACCGGAAAATCGTTGGGACAGTCCGGGCTTTCCAGCAGGCGCCGGATGGGGGCCGAGCCTTCATAGATCGGCTTGATGGGGCTGGCGTGATAGGCGTGGCTGTTGTCCACCCCGCGATGGCGGTCGATCTGAACGGCACCGCCCGCATCGGAGTTCCACACCAGGGAACGGGCCTGGATTTGCGGATGCAGCTGCCGGATATGCAGGCTGCAGCGCTCCACCGGAATGCCCACTTCGCGCAGCTTGTTGCAGAACCCGGCGAAAAACAGGGTTGTCCGGGTCAACAGCCAACGGCCATCACCCAGAAGCCAGTCAAAAACGGGCTGCGCAGCCTCTCTGGCGCGCAAATCCCGATTGATTTCAGTCACATTCATCATGACAGACATTAGGGACCTCTTTCCCAATCTTCCAAATCACAAAAACTTGGTCTCGTTAAAAAGACAGGTTGTTGGTTGTTCTGCTGGCCGTAAGGCGGAAAAGGTCAGGGGTATCCTCTTATCCAAACAGCGGACAAAGAGATCACAATGACCCTGCCAGCCTGATGGCAGCAGTGGGACGCAAGGTTGGGGCGGGCAGCTTCTTTTGGCTGTCCTGCCGAGGGTTGAAAGGTCATCTCTTCTGACAGAGATGTTAGAGGGTGTATCGCGGGTTGGTTCCAAGCACGGGCTCTCCCAACCAACCCAATCCCGTTCAAGGTGGCCTGCGCCACAGGGCGTCCAGCAATACCGGATCTGCTATAGAAAACGCCGGTGTTGCGATCTACTGAGCGTTCAGCACAGGGAACAACCCCTGCGCATCTTCTTCGCCGTTATCCGGATTTGGCACCAAACCCGCACTCTGAAACTTGTGCTCAGGCCCGCTTTTTGTCGCTGACCTTACCAAGATAGGGCTGCAGGTAACCGCCGGTGTAGCTGCCAGCGGTCTGAGCCACCGTCTCCGGTGTGCCCTGGGCCACAATCTCACCACCGCCGTCGCCCCCATCCGGGCCCAGATCAATGATCCAGTCGGCGGTCTTGATGACTTCCAGATTGTGTTCGATCACCACCACTGTGTTGCCCTGATCCACCAGGGTTTGCAGCACCTCAAGCAGTTTTTTCACATCTTCGAAATGCAGACCCGTGGTGGGCTCATCCAGGATGTAGATGGTCTTGCCGGTTGAACGGCGGGAGAGTTCTTTGGAGAGCTTGACCCGCTGGGCTTCCCCGCCGGACAGGGTGGTGGCTGCCTGACCCACGTGAATGTAACCCAGACCCACCCGTTCCAGCGTTTCCATCTTGTTGCGGATGCTGGGGACGGCTTTGAAAAATTCAGCGGCTTCTTCAACGGTCATGTCCAGCACATCGGCGATGGACTTGCCCTTGAAGGTGACTTCCAGAGTTTCCCGGTTGTAGCGCTTACCCTTGCAGACATCACATTCCACATAGACATCCGGCAGGAAGTGCATCTCGATCTTGATGACCCCGTCGCCCTGACAGGCTTCGCAGCGGCCGCCTTTGACGTTGAAGGAAAACCGCCCGGGTTTGTAGCCGCGTGCGTTTGATTCCGGCAGTCCGGCAAACCAGTCCCGGATGGGAGAAAACGCGCCGGTATAGGTGGCGGGGTTGGAGCGGGGCGTGCGGCCGATGGCGGACTGATCAATCTCAATGATCTTGTCGAGAAACTCAGTTCCCTCCAGGCTTTCGAAGGGGAAGGCCTGATTGCGGTTGTTGTTGAGCCGTCGGGCCAGAGCGCGGTAGAGCGTTTCAATGGTCAGGGTGGATTTGCCACTGCCAGACACGCCGGTCACACAGGTAAAGGTACCCAGCGGGATCTTCATGTCCACGTTCTTGAGATTGTTTCCGTGGGCTCCCTTGAGGATCAGTTTCTGGCCTTTATGGCCCTTACGCCGTTTGGCTGGCACCTCAATCTGGCGCAGTCCGGTCAGGTATTGCCCGGTCAGACTCTGAGGTGTCTGCATCACTTCTTCAGGGGTGCCTGCGGCGATGACTTCCCCGCCGTGCAGCCCGGCTTTGGGACCCATGTCGATCAGATAATCTGCCGCCCGGATGGCGTCTTCATCATGTTCGACGACCACCACCGTGTTGCCCAGATCCCGCAGGCGGGTCAGGGTGTTGAGCAGGCGGTCATTGTCGCGCTGATGCAAACCGATGGAGGGCTCGTCGAGAACATAGAGCACCCCGGTCAGGCCAGACCCGATCTGGGAAGCCAGGCGAATGCGCTGACTTTCCCCGCCGGACAGGGTGCCGGAGGACCGGGACAGGGTCAGATAGGTCAGCCCCACATCGCGCAGGAAATTCAGGCGCTCGCCAATCTCCTTCAGAATGCGATGGGCGATTTCCCGTTGTTTGTCGTTCAGCTGGGCTTCCAGACCTTCAAACCAGGTCCAGGCGTCGCCCACTGACAGCTGAGAGACTTCCCCCACGTGGTGACCGGCTATTTTGACGGCCAGGGCCTCTGGCTTCAGGCGATGACCGTTACAGGCATCACAGGCTCGGGTGGACTGGTACTTACCGATTTCCTCTCGGGCCCAGTCGCTGTCTGTCTCGCGCCAGCGACGCTCCAGATTGTTCACTACCCCTTCGAAGGCTTTCTTGGTTTCATAAGACCGCAGGCCGTCATCAAATTTCAGGGTGATGGCCTGTTTCTTGGTGCCAAACAGCAAGGCATCGCGAACTTTTTCCGGCAGATCCTGCCAGGGAGTGGTCAGTTTTTCGCCGTAGTGGGCCAGTACGGATTTCAGCGTCTGCAGGTAGTAGGGTGAACTGGTTTTTGACCAGGGGGCGATGGCGCCTTTTTCGCAGCTCAGTTCCGGCTGTGGGACAACGAGATCCGGATCGACAAAGGAGGTTTCCCCCAGACCGTCGCAGGACGGGCAGGCGCCAAAAGGATTGTTGAACGAAAAGAGCCGGGGTTCGATCTCATCAATGGTGAAGCCGGATACGGGACAGGCAAAACGAGCGGAAAAGGTGGTGCGCTCCCCACTGTCAGCCGTTTCGGTAAAGGCCAGGCCATCGGATAATTCCAGGGCCGTCTCAAAGGAATCGGCCAGTCGGGTTTCGATGCCGTCGCGCACCACGAGCCGGTCGACCACCACCTCAATGTCGTGCTTTTTCTTCTTGTCCAGCTCAGGCGAGTCTTCCACCAGGTAGATTTCGCCGTCGATCTTGACCCGCTGGAAGCCGCGTTTTTGAAGATCAGCCAGCTCCTTTTTGTACTCGCCTTTGCGACCGCGCACGATGGGAGCCAGCAGGTAGAGGCGGGTGCCTTCCGCCATTTCCATGACCCGATCCACCATCTGGCTGATGGTCTGGCTTTGAATGGGCAGGCCGGTCGCCGGGGAATAGGGAACCCCAACACGGGCATAGAGCAGGCGCAGGTAGTCGTAGATCTCCGTTACCGTACCGACGGTGGAGCGGGGATTTTTGGAGGTGGTTTTCTGCTCGATGGAAATGGCAGGAGACAGACCTTCGATGTGATCAACATCGGGCTTTTGCATCATTTCCAGAAACTGCCGGGCATAGGCCGACAGGGATTCCACATAGCGCCGCTGACCTTCGGCATAAATGGTGTCAAACGCCAGGGAAGACTTGCCGGAGCCGGACAGGCCTGTGATCACCACCAGCTTGTCCCGGGGCAGGGTGACAGTGATGTTTTTCAGGTTGTGCTCTCTGGCTCCCCGAACTTCGATGCGGGGGCCGGAAAGAAGGGAAGAGCCTGAAGAGACGCCGGAAGAAGCCGAGGACATGGTCGCGTGCACTTTGATTGTTGTTTTCGTGAGTTCTTTGCCTGTCATCCCGGATAAACCGAGCCGACAGAAAAGCCTTTTCCCCCAGCCAGATCACAGAGTGGCGCGGAAGATCAGGATCGAATTCAGAGTTCTTGGAAAGGAATGCTTCCTTGTGACGCCACTATGGCCGATGTCCCGTCCTTTGACCACCAGAATGTGAGTACAAAAGGGAAACATCCTGACAGCTTTGTCAGGAGAGCGTCACAGCCTTCCTTTTCTGCCGTCATCCTTTGAAAGACCCTGTCTGCCTGCCATCTGATCCGCCAGGAAAAGAAGTCAACCCAGCGGAAGACTGCAGGTCTTTGAAAGTAAGGTCAAAGCCAGGGTTATCAAGCCTTCCTGCCGGTCAGCAGTGTCTTGAAGGCGCGGAAGAGGCCTGAGGCCTGGTGAAGGTGTCCGGCCTTGGGGAAAGAAAAGGGAAGGGACCAGCGATGTCAGCAGAGCAGCGATTGAAACCTCTTGTGACTTTGGCTGATGTTAAGCTGGAACCTGCCAGGGAAGATCGTGCCGCCCGGCTGGCTTTTACCTTTTCCCTCAAAGGCGAGGGGGGGCAGGCGCTCATTTGCATGACAGTTCCCTGCCAGGACGGGGAAACCCTTGCCAGTTTGGGGGAGGCTGCCTGGATATCGTTGGAATCTTTCCTGTCAGCCGCTCAGGTGGCCGTCCACTTCACAGCAGATACGCACGCACCTGCCTGACGGCTGCTTAACACTTGCTTGATTAGGGACGCAGCGCTAGCCGCGGTGTTCGGCAGGGCTTCTGCTGGGTCTTCCGCAGTGGGGGCCGATGGTTCTGCTTGTCAGCTGGGTCGTCTTTTCCACAACGATGTCCGTTTTCTGTGCTGGAGCCTTCTCGGGCTTTTCTCTAAGCTGCCTGCCAATCATTCAGTAAACAGCTGCTCAAAGCGGAAGTGCCGAACCGGCCGGATCCTCTGTGAGCGCTGGTTTTCAATCCAACAGGCGACGGTCTCCCCGTTTCAACGGGATCACCTTTAAGTTTCAGGTGGCAAGAGCGTCGGTGTCGTGTGAAGGCTAAGGGACTATGGCAGGAAGCGTTAACAAAGTGATCTTGGTGGGGAATCTGGGACGTGACCCGGAAATTCGTGCCATGCAAAGCGGCAGCCGGGTCTGCAATCTTTCCATCGCAACGTCTGAAAGCTGGCGTGACAAGATGAGCGGCGAGCGCCGTGAAAAAACGGAATGGCACCGGGTGGTGGTGTTCAATGAGCCCCTTATCAAGGTCTGTGAACAGTACCTGCGCAAAGGATCCAAGCTCTACATTGAAGGGCAGATTGAAACCCGCAAGTATCAGGACCAGTCCGGTCAGGAGCGTTACACCACCGAAGTGGTCCTGCGGCCTTTCCGCGGTGAACTGACCATGCTGGACGGCCGTGGTGAAGGCGGCGGTCAAGGCGGTGGTTACGGGGGCGGCCAGGGTGCTGGCGGCTATGGCGGTGACCAGGGCGGCGGTTATGGAGGACCACAAGGCGGCGGTTATGGCGGCGGATCCGGAGGCGGCGGCCAGGGTGGCGGCGGCTACGGTGGTGGCCAGGGCGGCGGACAAGGCGGCGGCGATCTGGACGACGACATTCCTTTCTAAGTCCTGCCTCATCCTCTAGAACATTGAAAAGAGGCAAATTCACGTTTCAAGCGTTATCACGTAGTGATTCCACTTAAACCGATTTGACTCTGACAGCAGATGCGACAGAAAAAGAAAAACCGCCACAGCCGTTCCAGGCCGTGGCGGTTTTTTTGTCCCCCGGGGACAGGCTCCAGTTAATACCAGTCCAGTTAATCCGGATTGTTACCAGTCGATGGTTGAGCGTTTGCCCACATCTGCCAGGTGACCAGCCAGGAAGCTGTCGGCGGCCTCTCTGCCTTTGTCCCGCAGGGCATAGAGCTGGGTTCGGTCAACCTCCACCATGCTTTCCCAGCCCTCCGTTTCCACGGTGCTTTCCGCGTTGATCATGTGCAGATGGGTCTGTTCCCAGGTCCCACCGGACAGATCACCCTGACTGCGCAGGGTTTCCAGCAAGCGAATGTGTGTCAGTTCGTTGCGCAGGTGGGAGGTGAAGGTCAGCTGATTGAGACGGGCGGCAATGGTGTCCATGGTTTTGGGCACGCCTTTCCCGCTCATGGGGGTAATCAGAACAAGCAGGGTATCAGGCGCTTCGCAGCCATAGACCAGCGGATAGATGGGCGGGTTGGCGCTGAAGCCGCCGTCCCAGTAATGGCGCTCTCCCACCTTGACGGCCTGATGCATCATAGGCAGGCAGCCGGATGCCAGCACCACGTCCAGGCTGGTTTCCATTTCGGTGAAGATGCGCGATTCGCCCGTTTCCACATCCGTGGCGTTGAGGAACAGTTTGATCTTGTCCTGGTTTTGAATCAGGTCAAAATCCAGCACACTGTCCAGGAGATCACGCAGCGGATTGATGTCGAAGGGGTTCAGCTGATAGGGCGAAAAGAGGCTGAGCACCCGATAGGACAATTGCTTCTGAAAATCGGCAAAGGTCTTCAGGGCCGGATTGGTTTTCAGCGTCTGCTCCAGCGGCTTCATGGGGTTCATGTCCGCCATGTCAGCCAGCTTCTCCCACACCAGGGCCAAAAGCCTGCGGGCTTCTTCCGGCCCGTCGCTGGCCAATCCCTGGGTCAGGGCGGCTGCGTTGATGGCGCCGGCGCTGGTGCCGACCACGCCCTCAAAGGCAAAGGCATCCTTTTCAAGCAGGCGATCGAGGACCCCCCAGGTAAAGGCGCCGTTGGCTCCCCCTCCCTGAAGTGCCAGATTCAGACAGGGTTTGGATTTGGCAGCCTTTGATTTCGGGGCCATGAATGCCTCTTTTCAATGTGGTGGCGAAAGACAAAAAATGGAGATCAATACGCCAGGCACGATCACGCAAAACGACCCTGCTTGTGAACTGATCAGCTGAGAAAAGGTGTTGGTTCCCGACTGTGGGCCCATGACGGGGGGCCCATAGGGAAAGCAAACAAGGGAGTGTCTAGCCTATTCTTGTGCCTTTAGGTAGTCAGGTTTTAGGTAGTCAGGTTTGTGAATCCCTTGGGGGTGTGATCCTAAGGAGTGGTTCTGCTTGTGGTGATATTGGAGTTTGGTTGAATGCAGGTGCAGTGGTGCGGGTTTTCTGACTTTTCCCTGGAGTCTCTTTATGGACTGATGAAGTTGCGCCAGGACGTCTTTATCCTGGAGCAGCGCTCCTTCTACAGTGATCTGGATGGCCTTGATCAGCAGGCCCGTCATTTGCTGCTCTACCTGGAGCAAGATCTGGTCGGGGCCCTGCGCTTGATTGCTGAACAGGAAGGACTCGTGAAAATCAGCCGGGTGGTGATGGCCCGACAGGCCCGTGGCACAGGCCTGGGCAAGGTCATGATGCAGGCCGCTCTGGAGGAGGCTGAAAAGCGCTGGCCGGGCAGGCCCCAGTATCTCTCTTCCCAGGAGGTTCAGATCCCCTTTTATCAGCGACTCGGCTTCCAGGCAGAAGGCGATCCTTACGATGATGGGGGAATTTCCCATCGCGACATGTGGCGAGGGCGATAGAGGGCTGAAGGACCCCTTGTTAAGAGTATGAATTTGTTGTGAATTTTTTGTTCAACGGGTGTCTTGAACTGAAACGCCAAAAAGAAGTCTGAAAGCCTGCCTGAAAGGGGCAGGGATTGTTTGTTCTGGCGGGTGAATTTTGCTAGTTTCAACCTCCCTTCTGATGGGTCTTTTACGGACCCTTGGAGAGGGAAGATCTGATCCCTTCCAACGACTTCCGAGTAGCATTTTGAGCGACATCAACGATCCGAACAACGCCGGTCCGGAAATGCCTGAGAGCGCGGACCTTCCTGCTGTTTCAGCTGATGGTGCCGGTGGCCAGGATAATGGTGGCGGCGCTGGTGACGGCGGGGCGGCTGGTGCCGTTCCACCCATTGGTTCTGACATCTCCACGGTGACCATTGAGGAGGAGATGAAACGCTCCTATCTCGATTACGCCATGAGTGTGATCGTCTCCCGTGCGTTGCCGGATGTTCGCGACGGTCTGAAACCGGTTCACCGGCGTATTCTCTACGCCATGAAGGAAGTCGGCTACGACTGGAATCGTCCCTACCGTAAATCGGCCCGCATCGTCGGTGACGTCATGGGTAAATATCACCCCCATGGTGACTCCGCCATTTATGACTCCATGGTTCGCATGGCCCAGGATTTTTCCATGCGGCTGGAGCTGGTGGACGGTCAGGGCAACTTCGGGTCCATGGATGGCGACCCGGCAGCGGCCATGCGTTACACCGAAGCGCGTCTGGCCCGGGCTGCCAGTGAATCGCTGCTGGAAGACATCGACAAAGACACCATCGATTTCCAGCCCAACTACGACGAAAGCACCAAAGAACCCTCTGTTCTGCCAGCTCGTATTCCAAATCTGCTGGTCAACGGGGCCGGTGGTATCGCCGTGGGCATGGCAACCAACATTCCGCCCCATAACCTGGGGGAGGTGATCGACGCCTGTTGTGAGCTGGTGGACAATCCGGACGCCACGGTTGATGACCTGATGATGCATGTGAAGGGCCCGGACTTCCCGACCGGCGCTGTCATCATGGGTCGTTCCGGCATTGAATCAGCTCTGCGCACCGGGCGGGGGTCCGTCATCATGCGCGGACGGGTCGAGTTTGAAGAACGCTCTGGCGACCGTCAGGCCATCGTGATCACGGAAATCCCCTACCAGGTCAACAAGTCCAAGATGATGGAGCGCTTCGCCGAGGTGGTGCGTGAGAAAATCGTCGAGGGCATTTCTGAAATCCGGGATGAAACGGACCGGCACGGGGTTCGTGTGGTGGTTGAACTGAAGCGCGACGCCATGGCGGAAGTCGTGCTCAACCAGCTTTATCGTTACACCCAGCTGCAGACCTCCTTTGGGGTGAACATGCTGGCCATTAACGATGGCCGCCCGCAGTTGATGAACCTGCTGGATGTCATCACAGCTTTCGTGAAGTTCCGCGAAGAGGTTATCACCCGCCGCACCATCTTTGAGCTGGGTAAAGCCCGCGACCGGGCCCATGTCTTGCTCGGCTTGGCGACCGCCGTTGCCAACATCGATGAAATGATCACTCTGATCCGCAATGCGCCGGATCCTCTGGTCGCCCGTGCCCAGTTGATGGAGCGGGACTGGCCTGCCGGTGATGTGCGCGCACTGGTTGAACTGATCGCAGAGCCGGGCCATACCCTGAATGAAGACGGCACGTACCGTCTCTCCGAAGCTCAGGCCAAAGCCATCCTGGATCTGCGCCTGCAACGACTGACGGGTCTGGAGCGCGACAAGATCGCCGATGAACTGGAAGGTCTGGCAGAGAAGATCCGCGAGTACCTGGCTCTTCTGGGATCCCGCGAACTGCTGATGGAAAAACTGCGCGGTGAGCTGGTCGACATCAAAGAGCGTTTTGCTGACGCCCGTCGCAGTGAGATTCTGGACGTCGAGTTTGAGCACGATATCGAATCGCTCATTCCGCGCGAAGACATGGTGGTGACCGTCACCCACGGCGGCTACATCAAGCGGGTGCCTCTGTCGACTTACCGGGCCCAGAGGCGCGGCGGTAAAGGCCGGTCCGGCATGTCGACCAGAGATGAGGATTTCATCGGACGTCTGTTTGTCTGTGACACCCACACGCCAGTGCTCTTCTTCTCCTCGCGCGGCATGGTCTACAAGATGAAGGTCTACCGTCTGCCAGCAGGAACGCCTCAGTCCCGAGGCAAGGCACTGGTTAACCTCTTGCCGTTGCAGGAAAATGAGACCATTACGGCCTTCATGCCTCTGCCGGAGGATGAAAGCACCTGGGACGAGATGTTCGTCATGTTCGCGACCTCTGCCGGTAAGGTCCGTCGCAACAAGCTCTCCGACTTCACCCGCGTTTTTGCCAACGGCAAGATCGCCATGAAGCTGGAAGAAGAAGACGGCAAGCTGACCGATGTCTTTACCTGCACGGAAGACAATGACGTGCTGCTGGCGACAGCCAAAGGCAAAGCCATCCGCTTCCCGGTTGACAGCATTCGGGTTTTCGCCGGCCGCAATTCCGTTGGGGTCCGTGGCATCAAACTGGCTGCCGATGACCAGGTCATTTCCATGTCGATTCTCAAACATGTCGAAGCCGACAGCGAGGAACGGGCCACTTACCTGAGATTGGCCCAGGCTCAGCGTCGGGCTGAAAACGGTGAAGAAGGGGATGTTGCCGCGGCTATGGCAGATGCCACAGCCGAAGCGGATATGTCGCCGGAACGATTCGAGGAACTGGCAGCTCAAGAGGAAATGGTGCTGTCTGTATCCGATGATGGCTTTGGAAAGCGCACCTCCGCTTATGAGTACCGGATCACCGGACGCGGCGGGCAGGGCATTGGCAACCTGGATCTGAGCCGTGGCAAGAAAGACGCTGCAAAGGTGATTGCGGTCTTCCCGCTGGAGGAAGATGACCAGATCATGCTGGTGACCGACGGTGGTCAGTTGATTCGAACGGCGGTGGATGAAATCCGTCGGGCCGGGCGCACCACCCGGGGCGTGACGCTGTTCCGCGTTGATTCGGCCGAGCGCATTGTCTCTGTCGCACACGTTTCTGACCTGGCGGAAGAAGAGTTGGGCGAGGACGGCAACGGCGAGCAAAATGCCGCAGATTCTGACGACACGACGGCAGAAGCACAGGCGCAAACAAGCGACTCCGCTGCCTCTGACGCCTCCGATGCCAATAACGGTGACAATCCTTCTGTTGCCTCGCCAGAAGAAGACGGTTAAATCCACTTTGGTTTCAAAGACAGGCGAACCCGCTGATTAAGAGTCAGCGGCTTCTGCCTGTCTGCAGCTTGTCAGCTGTTTTGGAACGTCAGAGGGGCACAGCAAACTGCTCTTTTGAAAAAGTTCAGCCGTTTTGAAAGGTGGCTGACCAGGAGAGGTTGGCAAGGTATCAGCAGGAGCAGCGGTCGATGATTGGGGTGTATCCCGGCACTTTTGATCCCATTACTCTGGGACATATGGACATTATTCAACGAGCCAGCCGGGTGGTTGACAAGTTGGTGATCGGCGTTGCGACCAACGCAGGTAAAGGCCCGCTTTTTTCTGTTGATGAACGGGTGGAGATGGTCCGCGACCAGCTGAAGATTCTGGATGCGGACATTGAGGTGCGCCCCTTTGATAACCTTCTGATGCACTTTGCCCAGTCGGTCGGGGCCCGTGTGATTGTGCGTGGCCTGCGCGCCGTTTCCGACTTTGAATATGAGTTCCAGATGGCCGGTATGAACGCACGTCTGGAACCGGATATTGAAACGCTCTTTCTCATGGCCTCAGAACGGCATCAGTTCATTTCTTCGCGCTTTGTGAAGGAGATCGGACGCCTGGGCGGTGACATCACAACCTTTGTCTCGCCGGAGGTGAAAGAAATTGTGCTGGAGCGCTTTGCGGAAGAGCTGGCGGCTTTGTCTACAGGGGACTAATCGTCCATTTTCCTGTATCCGTTAACATAATCTGAAAGAACCGCTCGCGAATGAGCGGCGCTTTCGCCATAAAAAGGGATTTGGAAACAAGGGCTTACTTTTTTTTCGCAGATTGTCATTTTCTGGTCATTCTGTGGTTGACCCATCCGGTCCTTAGCCCTATGTTCCCGCCCGAACAAGAACGGTGCCTGGCACAACTTGTTCCCCGAAGTGGGCCCGTAGCTCAGTTGGTAGAGCAGCTGACTTTTAATCAGCGGGTCACAGGTTCGAATCCTGTCGGGCTCACCATTCTTAAGCCTCCATGACCAGCCGGTTGTGGAGGCTTAAGTCGTTCTGGGGCAGGGAAAACTTCGTAAGAAGCGTCTTGCGCGTGATCCTAAATCGAAGGTCATCCTCCAACAGGTTGAAATGGGTCTCACGCTTCACGTGGGTTCACAGAGTGAGTCGACTTAGATCGGTCTCACTTTTTAGTCCCGGCTTCCTCCCATTTTTCTTTCCTTATGTGCTTTTTCGATCTGACTGATGTGATCCGGCAGATTCGACCGGGTGGGCCTGTGCTCTTTCGGAGTCCTTTGCCATGCATGGAGGGCCTGATGATCAGGTCGATCGGATCTTTTCCGGACATGCGTGGGAGAATTTCCAGACAAAGGGACAAAATCATCCCGCAGCCTGTAGACAGAAAATCCTGATATAGGTACGTTGTTCATAATTTCGCACATTAGAACGAGATACCGCATGTCAGAACTACTGAGTGATCTGGAGGTGATCGATCGCATCTTCGATCATGCCGATGCCAAAACCACAGACCTGGGGGATGAGGTCTGGAGGGAACCGATTGAGAGCTACATGAGCCAGGAACGTTTTGATGCGGAAATTGAAATTCTGCGCCGCGTTCCTGTTCCTTTCTGTCCGTCGAGCGCCCTGCCTGAAGCCGGGTCTTATGTCGCGCGCACAGCCGCTGGCACGCCCCTGGTGCTGGTCAGGGGCAAGGACGGGGTGGTGAGGGGCTTCCGCAACGCCTGTCGTCACCGGGGCATGCCGGTGGCAGAGGGCACCGGGTGCTCCCGAACGCTGGTTTGCCCCTATCATGCCTGGACCTATGGTTTGGATGGCAAACTGCTGCATGTGGCAGGTGATGAGGGCTTTCCGGGTTTGGACAAGGAAGCCCACGGCCTGAAGCCGGTGACGGTGGAAGAGCGGGGCGGACTTGTGTTTGTCACCCAGGATGCCCCCTTGTCTGAAGGTGCTCTGGAGGATCTGCCCGAGTTGGTTCAGCCGGGACAGAAGGTATTCGACACCATTGAGTTTGAAGATGATGCCAACTGGAAGCTGTTGGCCGAGACCTCAATGGAGGGCTATCACATCAAGGCCCTGCACAAGACGTCATTCTATCCCTACGGCTATGACAACCTGAACATTGTGGAGACCTATGGTCCCAACTCACGGATCATCTTTCCGTTCAAGCGGGTCGAAAAACTGCGGGACATTCCGCGGGAAGAGCGGCGCATCGATGGCATGGTCACCGCCGTTTATCAGCTGTTCCCCAACACCCACATTTCCGTCCTGTCGAACCACTCTCTGTTGATCATCATGGAGCCTTTGTCGCCCACCAGAACCAAGTGGGTGATCTACCGAATGAGCAACCGGGATGACGACGGCACCAAGGCCAACGAAGACAAGACCAAGAAAGACGCCAAGTTTGTCGTCGATTCTGGTTTGAACGAAGACCGCGCGGCCGCCGTTGGCATTCAGTCAGCACTGGAAAGCAAAGCCAACAGTCACGTGACTTTCGGGCGGTATGAAAAGGCCATCGTCCATTTTCATCAGGGGCTGAGCAAGCACCTGGCGCTGATTACGAATCGCGCCTAGAGCAGGATCGGTTTTGAACAAGAAGAAGGCCCGGTTCCTATAGAGGGAATCGGGCCTTTTCTGTGCCATTCGCAGACTTTCGTCTGTCAAATCTCCTGCAATGAGGCAGACCTCTGCTTAGAGGCCTTTGTCCATCAATTCCTTAATCTGGCCTTTGCTGGTGCCGGCAACAATGCGGCCCAGTTCCTGATCACCCTTCAGGAGAATCAGGGTGGAGCGGCGCGGAATGTTGTGAGCTTTGGTGATGTCGTGGCCGCGGTAGTCGTCCCAATCGACAGCAACAAAAACCATGGACTGGTCATAGGCCGGGTTTTCGGCTCTCAAGGCCTGGATCACCCTCTCCTGAGCTGCACAGGTGGAGCACCAGGCCGCTTTGTAATCCACAAAGACTGTTTTGCCGTCAGCCAGAGCCTTTTTGACCAGACCCGGTGTGTAGGTTTCCAGAGCGTGGCCCGGAGCAGCAGCTGCAAACATCAGCAGGGCCGTGATGGCAGCGAGGAACAAGCGGCGTTTCATGGGACATCCTTTCAAAGCAGTGAAGCCAGTTTAGAGAGCAACGGAGAGATCCTGCAACCAGATGGGCAGGGCATTAACAGCCCAGGCCTCTATGATGTGGTGGACCTTGAACAAAATCATCAGACCGACAGCCAGGAAGATCACCCCCATCAAGGGTTTGGATTTTTCAGCCAGTCCCCGCAGGGCCTGGGTCCGCTGTCTGATCACACCCTGGGCGCCATAGCCCAGGCCCAGGATCAAACTGGAGACACCCAGCGAAAACGCCACCATGATCAATCCGGCCCACAGCAGTGATTCCCCTTGTGATGCCAAGGCAATGGCCCCGCCCAAAGTGGGACCAATGCATGGGGACCAGACTGTTCCCAGCAGCAAACCACCGAGGAACTGGCCTTTGCGCCCACTGAGATCCAGCCCCTGCATCTGTTGGTCTGCAGAGGCAGACAGGCCGGCCGTTGCCAGTTCAAACCGACGGCTGAACTGGGGAACCAGCAGCACCAGACCAAAGAAAATCATCAGACCGGCACCGATCTGTGCCAGAACCTCTTCGGTCAGACCAACGGCATAGCCCACAGTGGTGACCAGCATGCCAAAGATGACAAAGGACAAGCTCATTCCGGCAGCCAGAGCCAGAGGGCCGTGGCGGTCCGCAGATAGGGCTGAGGCCAGAACGATGGGCAGGACGGGTAAGACACAGGGGTTGATCAGTGTCAGCAGACCGGCCCCGTAGGCAAAGAGCAATTCCATACTGTGGCGAACCTAAGAAGAAGGATAAGTGAAGTCAGTTTCGTCTGTTGTTGGAAGAAAAGATAGGAGCGCGATCCCGAAGCGTCCAGTTTGCCTGACTTTCTTGTGATGGGTGGTGATCAGGCCGGGGAACGACTGGCCAAAACCCGGAAGGCAAGGGGGCACAAGGGCCCTGAATCTGTCGGAAAGTGACCTGGGATTTGACCTGGAAGCTTGAGCCACGTATGAGCCAAGTGAATGAGATCAAAGGCGAACAGGGCGGAGGTGCAACCTCATACGGCCTGACTGTTCGTTCTGTTTCCGGCGTCCTGTTGCTCAGGGCTGGTGCAAAGGTGAGGGGCGGGTGCCCAATGAGTGATATCGAGCTGTCTGCTCTGGTGGTGGTCCATAATGAAGAGGCGCGAATAGCGGCCTGTCTGGAGCGTCTGTCCTTTGCGGATGAAATCGTCGTTGTGCTGGACAAGTGCACCGATGGCACAGAAGGCATTGCCCAGGGCTACACCGATCAGTTTGTTGAGGGGGCCTGGGAACTGGAAGGTCCGCGCCGAAATGCAGGCATTGACGCCTGCAATGGCTGCTGGATCCTGGAAGTGGACGCCGACGAATGGGTGCCACCAGCGCTAGCCGCTGAGATCCGGCAGGTCATCAAGACATCACAAGCCAGCCGTCACCTGATTTTCGTGGATAACTATGTCGGCAAGCGCCTCGTGCGTCATGGCTGGGGCGCGTCTTTTGGAAAAGCCGCCTATCCGGGTTTGTTCCGCAAAGGCTCTAAGGTTTGGGGGGACCAGCGCCTGCACCCCTCTTTGACTCTGACGGGGCAGGAAGGCCCGGCTCTGACCGAACGCCTCATTCATTGGGTCGACCGCGACACGTCTGACATGCTGCGCCGTCTCAACGGTTACTCAACAGCCCGGGCGAAAGATCTGCTGGACAGTGGGAACATCGGCTCTCTTGCCAACAACATCCGCCGTTTCTTCTCGCGGTTTGTGAAGTGCTATTGGGGGCGCAAGGGCTACCGGGAAGGCCGGCTGGGTCTGTTGATTGCGCTCTGCGCCGGTCTTTATCCGCTTTTGTCTTATTTGAAAGCCGCGACCGAACTGGAAAACAAGTCAGGCAGCAAGACGGCAGATCAGTCGAAAGACAGCGCCCATGGCTGACATTGTTCTGGCTGATCACGGCATTGAGTTTGATGGAACAACGCTGGAACAGCGCCCTCTGGGGGGAGCCGAATCCTCTTTCATCATGCTGGCCGAGAAATTTGCTGAAAGAGGGCACAGGGTCCGGGCTTACTCCTGTTGTCGCCAGCCGGTTACGCACAAAGGAGTGCAGTGGCTGCCTCTGCACAGGGGGTTGCCGGAGGCCGCCGATCTCTACATTGCCAACCGCTCTGACCTGATACTGCGCGCCGTCCCCAAGGCCCGGCGCTGTGTGTTCTGGATTCACAACCCGGCAGGCTACCTGAAAAAATGGCGTTACCTGTGGAAACTGGCCGTGCGGCGCCCCCAAATCGCGGTGCTGGGGCCGGATCATGCCTCCACCGTCCCCTCCTGGGTGCCGTCGGCAGGGGTTCTGGAAATTCCCTATGGGGTAAACGCTGACTTTGCCGCGGCTGCTGTGGAACGGGATCAGGCACCCAAACCCCGCGCGCTTTTTGTCTCCAACCCCCTCAGGTCACTGGATTGGCTTCTGACCCTGTGGGAAAGCCGCATTCATCCCGTTATGCCCGACGCTGAACTGCACGTCTTTTCCGGTAAGGCGACGTATGGAGCCGTGGGTGACAGCAAGGCTGCGGCCATGAAACGGGTCCTGGATCAGGCTGAAGCCCTGGCCGGTAAGGGGGTGGTGTTGCGAGATCCCATTCCAAAGGCGGAGCTTCTGACAGAGTACCAGTCTTCCCGGGCTTTGCTCTATCGCGGAGACATTGGGGAGACCTATTGTCTGGCGGTGGGGGAAGCCCAAACTCTGGGCTTGCCAGCGGTCGTGCAGGCCATTGGCTCGACAGCAGAACGGGTTGTCGACGGGGTTACCGGATTTGTTGCTGCTGATGAGGTTGAGTTTGCCAGTCAGGCCCTGCGATTGTTGCAGGATGATGCTCTCTGGCTCAGCCAGCACAAAGAAGCACTTGCCAGACAACGCAGCTGGACCTGGGACAAGGTTGCTGATTTCTATGAGCGGGAAATTCTACCCTGATGCCCAGCCGCGGTGATCCAGTATCAGCCTCTAAGGCCTCAGTTTAGCTTGAGGGGAGGGTGTTCTTTGTCCTGCCGTTCCAGGCAAAGCTGCAGGATGCGGTAGGACCCGCCAACCCTGTCAGCCTGCTCTTCGCAGTAGGCCAGATTTTCCGACTGGGCATAGCGATAGAGGGTGGCTTGTCTGGCCCGCTTTTCTGCCACCATGCAGCCTTCAATGACCTGCTTGGCATCAGACCGGACCCCGGCCTGCAGGCTGCAGTAGGTATCGCGGTCATAGTTGGGGAAGCTGTAGGCGTTGACCCGGGGGGACAGCAGGACAGCGGCGATCATAAACCCGAACCCAATCAGGCTGGCGGTAACAACAAGGCGCATGGACAAACTATTCAGCAGGAAGACAAGACAGTCCTCTAAATAGGAAGACGGAGCGGTTTTTCCAGCCCTTGCGGCAAGAGGTCACAGAATTGTCCCAAACAAAGCCTGAGGCCAAAAACTGGGTTTTACCGACTGACTGTTTTGCCCCCCGGAGACGCCAAGACAGATTTCAATCTGATCAGGCATGACCGATGTGCGTCTTGCGTTCTCTCAACAAAAAAAGATGGCTGCCGTTACAGCCACCTTTTTATTGTTTTCAGATGATTAGAGGGCGTTCCTGCGCCCAGTTTCTCACAAACGGCCCATGACCCGGTCCAGTTCGTCCATCACCTGATCGGCCTGGGTTTTGCTGAAGACCATGGGCGGTTTCATCTTCAGGACATTGTCCATGGGACCGTCGGTGGACAGCAGGAAGCCGGCGTTGCGCAGCTCGCCAACGATGGCGCTGGCTTCTTCAGTTGCCGGTTCCAGACTTTGGGCATCCCGGACCAACTCTGCCCCCAGGAAGAGGCCTTTGCCTCGCACATCGCCAATCAGCGGGTGTTTGGGTTTCATTTCTTCCAGTCGTGCCAGGCAATGGGCACCGACTTCTGCTGCATTCTGCTGCAGGCCTTCTTCTTCGATCACATCCAGAACGGCCAGCGCCGCCGCGCAGGACACGGGGTTGCCGCCGAAGGAGTTGAAGTATTCCATGCCGTTGGCAAAGGCCCTGGCAATGGCCGGGGTGGTCACGACAGCAGCCATGGGGTGACCGTTGGCAATGGGCTTGCCGATGGTGACGATATCGGGCACGACGCCTTGCAGTTCAAAGCCCCAGAAGGTTTCCCCCACGCGGCCGAAACCCACCTGTACCTCATCAGCAATGCAAACCAGCCCTTTGGCACGGGCGATCTCATAGGCGGCTTGCAGATAGCCATCTGGATAGATGATCTGTCCGCCCACACCCGGCAGAGATTCGGCAATGAAGAGAGCGGCTGGCAGGTTTGTCGCTTCCAGCTCGTCAATGGCGGGACGCAGGGTCTGGGCATAGGCCCGCCCGCTATCAGCGCCATAGCCTTTAAACTCACCCCGGTAGGGATCAGGCATGGCCGATTTGCGCACCCAGGGTTTCTGTCCGGCACCGCCCTTGCGGTCGAACTTGTAGGGGCTCATGTCGATCAGGTTGGAGCTGTGCCCGTGGTAGGCGTGTTCCTGAACAACAGCGCCCTGGCGACCTGTGTAGGTGCGGGCCAGACGCAACGCCAACTCGTTGGCTTCGCTGCCGGAGTTGACAAAAAAGCAAACGGACAGCGGATCGGGCAGGGTGGCTGTCAGCCGTTCCGAATAGTCGATGATGTGGTCATGCAGGTAGCGTGAATTGGTGTTCAGCAGGGCGGCCTGCTTGCTGATGGCTTCCACCACCTTGGGATGGCAATGGCCGACATGGGTGATGTTGTTGACGCAGTCCAGATAGGCCCGGCCGCTTTCATCAATCAGGTATGCCCCTTGGCCCCGCACGATCTTGAGCGGATTGTTCTTGTAGTTGACCGACAGAGAGGGGCCAAGCAGACGCTGGCGGGCTTCCAGGATCTCTCTTTTGCTGCGCCCTTCGGTGTCAAAAGTCTCTTCAGGGATGCCAAGGATGAGGTTGGCGTCTGGTGTGATGGCCTGCCAGATGTGCATCCAGTTGGGTTCTCCTGCACCGGGGAAGTTCCCGTCGTTACCCAACAGATCCGTCATGATCTGAAAATGCAGATGCGCTGCCCAGCCGCCATTGACTGCATCACTGCCATAACTGGCCAGTTTCTGGCCCTTGGCAATCTGGCTACCGGGCTTCAGACCGCTGAGGGAGTCCCGGCTGAGATGGCCGTAAAGTGTATAAAACTCAGGGCCTTCTTCTCCTGCTTTGTGGCGCAGGATGATGGTGGGGCCGTAATCCAGTTCAATGTTGTTATCGACGGCAGTCACCACCTCCCCATCCAGGGGAGCGTAAACGGCTGTCCCGGCAGGCCCGAAAAGATCAATGCCTAGATGCACAGAGCGCTTTTCTGTGGCGTCATTCTCCGAGATGAAGTTATCGGTCTGATAGACGCTGCGGTCTTCGTTGTAGAGACCGATGACCGTTTTGGCCCCCAGTTCCTTGAAGAGGCCATCCACATAGGATTCAGCCTGAGCGGGGGTTGCTCCCAGATTGATTAGGTCTTCGCTGCCTTCCGTCAGGTTGATGACAGCTTTCTGGGCCGTCACGAGATCAAACCCCAGAACCGGATGGAAGGAATGCTGATTGGCTTTCAGCCAACTGACCACAGCCGGTTCGCTGGCCACGGCCGGCCAGCCACAGGCGTCGCGGAACACGGCTGTCACAAAGTGGCGGTTCATCTTGGCCAGATCAGCCAGCAAGGCCCGTGCCGGGGCCTGGCTGATCAGCAGGTATTCATTGTCTTCTTGTTCGCTGCCGTGCTTGGAGGAGAGACACAAAGAGGTGCAAAGGCGCAGTGCCACCAGGTCATAGAGCAGGGCGACTTCTTCCTCCTGCAGGGCGAACGCCTGATGATAGGCCTTAATCACCGGAACAGCGGCTTTCAGCGGCGAAACTTCCCCCATGAGTGTGTAGGCAAGGCAAACCGCCAACTCGTTGACCTGGCGAGAAAAAACCATATCGCCAAAATCAATGATGCCTGAGACATGGCTTTCTTCGATCACCAGATTGCCATCAACCAGAACATTGTGGTCGTTGGCGTCGTTGTAGATCACTGCCCGGCGCAATCCCTCATATCGGGCGCGGCCTTCTTCTTCAAAATGGCTGAGGAAAGGGGTAACCAGCGCTCTGTCGTCGTCACTGAGATAGGGCAGAAAGTCGACCAGCTGGCCGACTTCATCCAGATTCCAGAGAAAATCAGGGCGATGGGCAGCCGGATGGTAAAAGCCCTGCAGGGCGTGGCTGATTTTTCCAAGTGTCGTGCCCAGATCGACCAGCAAGGCCGGGCTCTTGTCCACGTCAGCCAGCACTTTGCCTTCCTGATAGGTAAAGAGGCGCACCAGACAGGTGGCACCGGCGGGGTCTGTGGCAGGGACGATGGTGGCATCTGATCCGGCAGCCTGCTGAGGCGCTGGCAGGGGCAGAGACGGGTCCTGGCGGCGCAGATGCTCAATGGCCCCATTCTCACAGTCCAGGCGTGCTCGTTCCTCAGCCGGGTTGGCGATCTTCAGAACAAAGCGACGCCCGTCTTCAGCCGTAATCCTGAAGTTCTGGTCTCGTTCACTGGCCAGGAGTTTTGCAGTGCCTGCAATGCCAAAGAGGTCCTTTGCCAGGTCGGCGGCAGACGCGTCGGTGAAAGCAGGCGGAGGAGTTTGAAAAAGACTCATGACAACTGGCTCTTGGGACGAGGGGAAGGGAGGGGCTGCCGGAATATTCCGGATATTTTATGCGATTTGCGGAAACAGGCAGAAAATAAGCGGGTTAGCTTCATCAGGCAACCCGCTTACTGCTAGAGGAATCTTCTGATTATTGAGCAGTTTCAGCTGTATTTCAGCCGGTAGAGGCCGACGAAGTGTTTACCGATATCTTCCGGGCTGTCACCGCCTTCTTTGTACCAGCGCAAAGACCAGTTCATGGCCCCGAGCAGGGACAGGCGCAGATAGCGTTTGTCACTGTCGGACAGGTCCAGTTGCCCGATGATGTCCCGATACATTTTTTCGTAGCGGTTGCGCTGATCAATCAGCGTGCCGCTGACCCGGGCCAGACGGCTGGGATAAAGCTGCGTCATGACAGCGGCAAAGGACTCTTCCACCAGAATGGCCTGCATATGGGCCGAAGCGGCAGCTTCCAGCTGCTCCCAGGGGCCATCGACCTCCTGGATCGCCTTTTCCACCCCGTTGTAGATCTGTTCGACACCGGCGTCATGAATGGCGACGAAGAGCTCTTCTTTGGACGGGAAGTGGTAGTAGAGGGATCCAGGCAGCATGCCGACAGCAGACGCAATGTCCCGCATGGAGGTCGAATCGTAGCCATTCCTGGAAAAGAGCTGCGCCGCTGCTGTCAGAACTTCCTCGCGGCGGCTGTTCTGGCGGTGACCATCGTTGCGTTCGTTGTCGGACAAGGCTTTCTCCCGCCAGTAAATTCTACAGCGCTTATAGCTATCTAGCGGTTAGCGCCGACTAAGGCAAGCAAGGCCGCGCCGCAGAGCCGTTTGCGGTTCGCATTTTTTCAGGGTCTTTGTGTGGAATCCCAGACGTTTAACTCAGCTTCAGACCTTAAAGCCATCGTTGCTCATGCCTGGCTGGCTTTTTGCAGGCTTTTGAAGAGTTCCAGATACGCGGAAACACAGGCCTCTTCCGTAAAGGCAGCCTGGTAGGATCTCAAACCTCCGGCAACCAGCTGCTGTGTCAGGTCCGGCCTGTCGATCAGCTGTGTGATGGCTTGCGCCAGGGCCGCGGCATCGTCTTTGGGGACGATCAGTCCGTCTGTTCCCGCTGTCATGAAATGAGCCGGACCTTCGGCATCCGTGGCAATCAGAGGGCGTTGATGGACCCAGGCTTCCGGGACCACGTTGCCAAAGGGCTCGCTGCGGGACGGGTGTACGCAGATGTCAGATGCACGGAACAAGGTGCTTTTGTCGTCACGCCAGCCCAGAAATCTCACGCGGGATTCCAAGCCAAGATTCTGGGTCAACTGAATCAGATTTTCCTGTTCCGGGCCTTCACCGCACAGCCAAAGCCAGGCGCGGGGTTCCTGAACCATGGCCTTGAGAAGCACATCGTGGGCTTTGACCGGGTGCAGCCGCCCCAGGGCCAGCAGCACTTTGGCATCATCCGGCGTCGCCAGGGACTGCCGGATGGCACTGCGTTCCACAGCCAGGGCTTCCTTCTCATCGGGGAAGGACTCTAAAGCAGCAGGGGGTGTCGGCAGAGGGCTGTAGTTGGGGATCATGTGAGATTTGGCCGCCGGCCAGCCCTGATTTTCCAGGTGGGTTTGCAGACCCGGTGCATTGAATATCAGGGCATCACAGTCCCGGTAGTACTTGATTTTGTAATAGCCGCCGATCCGCGCCAGCTTGGGGTAGGGGCCAGTGGGCATGGCTTTGCTGGCTCTGCTCATCCAGCAGAGCACAACGTCAGGCGCAAAATCCTGCGCAATCTGGCGCAGGGCAGGGGTGGTCTTGAAATCCAGCAACCCGCCGAAAGGCAGTTCTCGGGCCGTAACGCCCTGGTCGGCCAGAGCCCTTATCCGGTCCTGATTTTCCCGGATCACGACTTCCTGTTTCAAACCGGCGCGCTGAAAGGCGCCTGCCAGGTTCACAAAAAATGCTTCGGCTCCGCCTGTGTTGGCTCCGGCCATGACCTGCATGATTCGCATAGATATGCCTTGTTGTTCAGCTGGAGTCGTCTTTTAACAAAGTCGGGCCCGTCTCGCTAAATCCCTTTTCAGAAGTAAGGAATTTGCACTTTCCACAGCTGTGCTAGACTGCCTGTTAACCATCGTACAGGGCCAGCAAAGACACGACAGTCCTGGACGAGCAGAGATGCATTGCTGAGTCAGATCAAAAGGGGAGCAACCGGTGTCTCAAAGAATGATTGCCTGCTTGGTTATCGCCGCTGGCGTGGTGTTGAACAACTACGCCTATCTTCATGACCTGCTGGCCAACAAACATGCGGGCATCATCATCATGGGGGATTCGTCCGGACTGGCTGTTCTTGTTGGCATCGGCCTGATTGCCCTGGGCAGTTATCTTCTGGCCAAGTGCCCGGCAGAGCCTGCAAAGACGGAGTAGAGGAACCCTTTTGGGCCATCATGTTCGTTCGGTGGGGCCACTTACCTTGACGATCGACCAGCCAGCCGAATCTGCATTGTGTCTGATCGGCGGTGTCGTTCTTGTCCCCCGATTCTTACTTTGGATATTTCGGCAGGGAATCGAACGTCGTTGGAACCACTGCCGATCAGGGCTCTTTGTCCGGTGCCGTTTCTTTGAACGCAGATTGATTGAAGCTGGCTTCATCGTGACCCCGACGGGCGCTGAAAAAGACCAGAGCCATCAGGCCACAGCCGACAAACAGCGACAGGATCACTCCTGCGGCCAGGGCAATCCAGCCATGGATCGAGATTTCCACCTCTCCAAGATCCAGCCAGATGTAGACGCCGAAAACGATGGAGAGAATGAGGAAAACAAAAAGGGTGGTGGCGAGTAAAAAGTTTTGCATGGGCGCTTGCCTATCACAGGGTCTGGAAGGCGACCAGAAGGCTCTCTGTCCTGGAGCTGAGGCAAAAGGTAGCAAGAGCTTGGACTGTTAGATAGCCGGATCACGTCAAAGTCAGATCTTGCGTGCCTCTTGCCGGTTAGCAGTGTCCTGTGCGGCTATCTTCACATTCCGGTGAGGGGCCGGTTTGTCTTACATGACGAAAGACGAAAGTCGTGCTGGATTTTCCATAGATCGGGCCTGGCGCCCTGAGGTGAAATTTTTCTGGTTTTTCCAGCATTTCTTCCTTGTGCTTTACCAGCGCTCCCGGTAAACACCCCACCTGTCCGGCGGACACCGCCAGACAGATCCTCTCGAAAGAGCGGAGCCTATACCTTGGGCGGCTGTGGCGGAACTGGTAGACGCGCAGCGTTGAGGTCGCTGTGGGATTAACATCCCGTGGAGGTTCAAGTCCTCTCAGCCGCACCATCGCCCTCCCGTTTTCCGAAGGGAAGATGTTGGGGCACTGGGGACAGGCATCCGGTTGATCAAGGGGAGGGACTACCATCCTGGATTTTCCAGGCCCTTGCGCTGCGGCTGTGGCGGAATTGGTAGACGCGCTAGCTTCAGGTGCTAGTGACCGTATGGTCGTGGAGGTTCAAGTCCTCTCAGCCGCACCAAACTCCTTCAGTCCTGAACAGGACCGAGGGAGAAAAGAACAGAAAAAGCGGTCCTTTTGGGGATCGCTTTTCTTTTTTGTAGAAGCTCAGTCTTTCGTGGGTCAGAAAAATGACACCTGAGAGACAGATCTTTCAAAAGGGGTTTGACTTTACCTGAAAGGGACGGCAAAACCCTTGGCCTACCAACCTGGTATCTCCCAGGTCCAAGCGCTGCGGCTGTGGCGGAATTGGTAGACGCGCTAGCTTCAGGTGCTAGTGACCGTATGGTCGTGGAGGTTCAAGTCCTCTCAGCCGCACCAACTTTTCCGAACTCATTTTCGGGAATGTGGAAAAAAGAGACGAAAGCGCCCTCTGGGGCGCTTTTTTTCTGTCCGGGTTCTGGAAAATCCATCCCAGAGCATGATCAGTTTAGTTCGAAACGCTTTGCCCTTTCATTATGAGAGTCCGCATAAATCTAAATGACGCTGGGTTTTTTGCCGTCTTTTGAGTAGGTTGGCCAAAGAAACAGCAAGGGGGCGACAGGGTGTTTGAGGGCTTTTCCAGTGAACGGGTAACCACCAGCCAAACAGAGATTTTTCTGCGCAAAGGTGGTGACGGTCCCCCTCTCTTGCTGTTGCACGGGTATCCCCAGAACCATCTGACCTGGCACAAACTGGCACCGGCTCTGTCTGAAGACTTTACCGTGGTGGTGCCTGATCTTCGGGGGTACGGGGCCAGTGGCAAACCGGAGTCACAACCCGATCACTCAAGCTATTCCAAGCGGGCGATGGCTCAGGATATGGTCGAGGTCATGGATCAGCTCGGCTTTCCGGAGTTCCAACTGGTGGGCCATGACCGGGGCGCCAGGGTCTCCCATCGGTTGGCTCTGGATCACGCTGATCGGGTTGAACGTCTGGCATTGCTGGATATCGCCCCGACCAGAGACATGTACCTTCAGACAGACCAGGCCTTTGCGACAGCATATTATCACTGGTTTTTCCTGATCCAGCCTTACCCCTTTCCGGAAAAGATCCTGGAATCCTGCTCAGCTGACATGCTGAACAAGACATTTAAGGGCTGGGGCACCGCAGATGGCGTGTTCACCAAGGAAGCCCTGGAAAGCTATTACGCAGATTTTCGCGACCCGGCGATCATTCATGCCTCCTGCGAAGACTACAGGGCCGGTGCCACCATCGATCTGGACCATGACAACGCAGACCTGGATCAGAAAATAAGCTGTCCTCTGTTGATACTTTGGGGCCAGAACGGGGTTATTGAGCGCTGTTTTGATCCCTTGGCCTTGTGGCGCGACCGGGCGGCAGGCCCTGTGAGCGGGAAGGCTTTGCCTTGCGGTCATTTCCTGCCAGAGGAAGCCCCGGAAGAAACCCTGTCAGAGCTGCAGTGCTTCCTGAAGAAGTAAGCCGCCTTGTTGACCACCCGGTGAGTGGCGGGGTGCTGAGCAGCGATATGAGCTGCTTTTGCTTCAGGCAGGGACAACAGACAGAAGTTGCTGCACTGAACAGGCTCCGGAGGGCAGGGGAAGGTGCCTCTGCTGGAGGAACTGGCACTTAAGTGGGGTTTTTCTCGGACTCTGGCTTTTCAAAGATAGCCAAGACACCGTTGCCAAACCATTTGCTGCCTGACGGACAGATGTCATTGGATTCTCCCGCCAAGAGTCTTTATTGCTGCGCTGCAGCTAAAGAAAATGCTCTTATCTGCCCAGGGCTGGCGGAGTTTTCTGTCTTTGGCCCCAAAAACACCACAACCTGCTGGCAAGATCTTGATCAGGTCAGCATTTTAGCGTCTCCGGAATTCTGCAGGGAAAGTAAGCGACAGTGGACGATCAGTCAGCAGATCAGCACTCAGGCAGCGACAAGGAACACAATGACGGCGGCGACGCCCGTCACTCCGTTCCGGCGCCCAGCCTTATTGGCCGCTTGCGAAACTACTTTCTGGCCGGGGTTCTGGTCACGGCACCTTTGGCCATAACCATCTGGCTATCCTGGATTTTCATCACCTTTGTCGACAACCGCATCATGCCGTTGTTGCCGCCCAACTGGCATCCTGATCACTATCTGCCCTTTTCCCTGCCGGGACTGGGCGTTCTGATCGTCTTCCTGGGCCTGACGCTGGTCGGCATGTTGACTGCCGGCTTTGTCGGACGGGCGGCCATGCGCCAGGGGGAGCGGCTGCTCAACCAGGTGCCGGTGGTTCGCTCCCTCTACAGTGCCATCAAGCAAATTTTTGAAACGGTGCTTAAGCAGAACTCTGACGCGTTCCGTCAGGTTGTGATGGTGGAGTACCCGGAAAAAGGCACCTGGGTGGTCGGCTTTGTGACAGGGGCCGTCAAAGGCGAAGTCCAGCGAGTGACCACTGAGGATGTAATTGCTGTTTTTGTGCCCGCCACACCCAATCCGACGACAGGTTTTTTGATCTTCCTGCCGGCTGACGAAGTTCACGTGCTGGACATGACGGTGGAGCAGGGCCTGAAACTGGTGATTTCCGGTGGCATTGTCCTGCCACCCGCCGATCAGCACCCCAAAGCGTCCGAAGTGCCTTTGCCGCCTCTGCCCAAAGGGGAAAAGAAAAAGCCCGGGTTCCTGGCACGGATCCGGAATTACTTCTTTGCCGGTGTGCTGGTCACGGCACCCATCTTCATCACCACCTGGCTGGCCTGGGAGCTGATTTCCTGGATTGATGCCAAGGTCATGCCCTTTATCCCGGCCCGCTTCCAGCCTGAAAGCTACATTCCAGAGGTTTATCTGCCCTTTGGCACCCCCGGTCTCGGGGTGATCATCGTGGTGGTGGGGCTGACGCTGATCGGCATGCTGACCTTTGGATTTATCGGCCGCTGGTGGACACGGGCCAGTGAAGCCCTGCTCAATCGCCTGCCAGTCGTGCGCTCCGTCTATTCCGCTCTCAAGCAGATCATGGAAACGGTACTGTCCAGCCGCTCCGACGCTTTTCGCGAATGTGTGCTGTTCAACTATCCGCGCAAAGGGGTCTGGGCCATTGGCTTCATTACCGGCAAAACCCAGGGACAGATCCAGTCCATATCCAGAGACAAGGTGGTGAATGTCTTCTTGCCCACCACCCCCAATCCCACGTCCGGTTTTCTTCTTTTCGTGCCTGAAAAGGACGTCATTCATCTGGGCATGAATGTGGAGGAAGGGCTGAAGATGGTTGTTTCCGGCGGCCTGGTGGTTCCGGAAGACCGGGGGGCTTCTGTCAGCAACGCTGATTCCCAGGCAGGTTCTCAGAAGGGAAGTCAAGCTGAGGTCTCTGAGTAAGGCGAACGGCGTCAGCCCGAGCGCAGGTAGCGTACGGCGGCATCCCGCTCAAAGAGATAGAGCAATACCCGCAGTGCCTTACCCCGCTCGCTCATCAGTTCTGCGTCTTTGTTCATGATCAGCTGCGCATCGTCACGGGCGGTAGCCAGCAATTCTGAATGCACGGCGATGTCCGCCAGTTTGAAGGTGGGCAGGCCACTTTGTTTCGTGCCCAGTACTTCACCGGCCCCCCGCAGCTCCAGATCCTTTTCCGAAATTTTGAAGCCGTCATCGGTTTCCCGCATGATTGTCAGGCGTTCTTTGGCGATTTTACCAAGCGGTGTGCTGTAGAGCAGCAGGCAGGTGGAGGCATCGCTGCCCCGGCCAATGCGCCCGCGCAGCTGATGCAGCTGGGCGAGACCGAAGCGTTCAGCATGTTCAATGACCATGACTGTGGCCGTCGGCACGTTCACTCCTACTTCGATCACGGTGGTGGCCACCAAAAGATCACAGTCCCCTTCAACGAAGGAGGCCATGGCTGCATCCTTGTCCTTGGCTTTCATCTTGCCGTGAACCAGAGCGACCCGACCCGGAAAGTGCTTGTCCAGTTCGGCAAAACGTTCCTCAGCAGCCGCCAGATCCAGTTTTTCCGATTCTTCCACTAGGGGACAGACCCAGTAGACTTTCTGACCCTTGCCGATCATGCGGGCGATGCCCTGGACCACTTCGCCAATGCGTTCAGAGGAGACGAGCCGGGTATCGATGGGTTTCCGGCCTGCTGGCTTTTCCGTCAGACGGGAGACGTTCATGTCACCGTAAGATGTCAACACCAGCGTGCGGGGAATGGGGGTGGCGGTCATGACCAGAACATCCACGGCCTGGCCTTTGGCGGCCAGTGTCAGCCGCTGATGTACGCCAAAGCGGTGCTGTTCATCGATGATGGCAAGCCCCAGGTCTGCAAAGCCCACGTCTTCCTGGAACAGGGCGTGGGTGCCGATGGCAATCTGGGCTGAACCATCGGCCAGCTGTGCCAGGAGCTTTTCACGGTTTTTCCCTTTGTCCCGGCCGGTCAAGAGCAGGAGCTTGATGCCTGCGGCTTCTGCCAGAGGTGCCAGGGTCTCATGGTGCTGTCGGGCCAGGATTTCTGTGGGGGCCATGAGGGCGGCTTGGCTGCCGTTTTCCAGAGCGGCCACCATCGCCAGCAGGGCCACGACTGTCTTTCCGCTGCCCACGTCCCCCTGCAACAGGCGCAGCATGCGCGACGGGCTGGCCATGTCCGTTGTGATCTCTTTGAGCGCCTGCTCCTGAGAGCCGGTCAGGGCAAAGGGCAGGGCGGCCAGCACCTTGGCTTTGAGATGGCCGTCGCCTTTCAGGACCCGCCCTTTGATCGCCCTCTGTTGATTGCGGATCAATGCGAGGGCCAGCTGATTGGCCAGTAGCTCGTCATAGGCCAGTCGCTGACGGGCCGGGGTTAGGGGGGACAGCTCGGTTTCCGACTGCGGGCCCTGGGCTGTGAAAAGTGCCTCTTGCCAGCCAAGCCACCCCTTTTGCTTCAGATGGGCCGGGTCCAGCCATTCCGGCAGAGGCACCGTGCGTTGCAAGGCGGCAGTAACGGCCTTGGCGACGGGTTTGGGTGTCAATCCGGCAGTCAAGGGGTAGGTGGGGCCGACTGTCGCGATCTCTTCCAGGTCCGTCAGTTCGCCAATGTGATCGGGATGGGTCATCTGTAGTCGCTCGTTGAAACGATCCAGACGACCGGACACCAGGCGTTCTTCGCCGACAGGCAGGGTCTTTTGCAGGTAATCGCCCCGGGCATGGAAGAAGACCAGTTCCAGCTCCCCCGTTTCATCCTCGCAGATGACTTTGTAAGGGGAGCGGCGGCTGGCACCGGGATAATGCTGAACGACGCGAACCCGTAGGGTGGCGATGCGACCGGCTTCTGCCTCGCGTAGCTTGGGTTGGTAGCGCCGATCGACCAGCCCCGTTGGCAAGTGCCAGCAAAGATCCACCACGCGGGTGCCAACCAGCCGCTCGTAGAGTTTGGCCATACGTGGTCCCACACCGGGCAGGCTGGTGATTTCCGCAAACAAAGGGGTCAGGATATCCGGACGCACGACGCAGACGACTCGTAATTGAACGAAAGAGGAACTGAGTTAAGGTATAGGCCACTGGAACGGCGACGGAAAGTCTAGCCGACCGCTTTGGGTCCGGAACTGTCAGGAGCGCGACAAGAGGGACCTGACAGACAGGCCTGAGGGGAGTATACCCTTGGCCCGGTCCGGGCTTTCTGCGTTTGAGTGCCCGGTAAGCAGCCTGTCTTTGGAAAGTCACAGCAGGCCAGCTCAGGTATGTCAGGCAAAGCCTCAGGTGGATAAAAGATGAGTGATGAATTGACTTTGGATCAGCGCCGTAAGCGTCTGGTTTGGCAGTCCTGGCACCGGGGTATGCGGGAGATGGACCTCCTGCTGGGTAACTTTGCAGAGGCCCATCTGGAGGGCTTTTCCGCAGATCAGCTCGATCTCTATGAAGTGCTGCTGCGGCAATCGGATCCGGATCTCTACAACTGGATGACCAACAAGCTGCCGCCGCCAGAGGATCTGAACCATGAAGTTATGGCCCTGATGCAGGCTTTTGAATTCACTCCGGCTCGCTAACTCCCTTACAGAAACGTTTCAGCTTTTTCTGCTTTTTGTTCCAGTCATAGGTTTTCGCTTTGCTTCCCACCCTGCCTGATCGCCCTGTTCGCACTCTGATTGCCAATGCGCCGGAAGGTCTGGACGCCCTGTTTCTGGCCAATCAGGCTCAGTCGGCACCCAGCACAACCCTGTTGCATGTGGCCCGCGACGATGCCCGCATGGCGCAGATGAAAGAGGCTTTGGCCTTCTTTGCACCGGATCTGCAGGTGGAGGTCTTTCCGGCCTGGGACTGTTTGCCCTATGACCGCATTTCCCCTCACCGGGATCTGGTGGCTCAGCGTTTGGCCACCCTGGCTCGGTTGGGGAAAAAGAGCTCGAAACCCCGTGTGGTGCTGACCACCATCAACGGTCTTCTGCAGCGTCTGCCGCCACGTAGCGCCATTGCAGGGAGGAACCTGATTGCCCGGCCCGGGGATGAAGTGCCGGGTGACCGCCTGACCTCTTTCTTTTCAGACAATGGTTACCAGCGGGTCGATACGGTTGGCGAACCGGGGGAATTCGCCTTTCGAGGCGGCATTCTGGATGTGTTTCCCACCGGCTTCACCCAGCCTTTGCGGCTGGATTTCTTTGGTGATGACCTGGAGAGCATCCGCACTTTTGACCCTCTGACCCAGATCACCACTGGCAAGGCCCGTGAGTTGGTGCTGCTGCCGGTCAGTGAAGTCTTCCTGGATGAAGAGTCCATCGAGAAGTTCCGTCGGGGTTACCGGGCGGCTTTTGGCGCTGTAACCGGTGAAGACCCGCTTTATGAGTCCATCAGTGAAGGCCGTCCCCATCCTGGTATGGAACACTGGCTGCCGCTTTTTTACGATGACCTGGATACGCTGCTGGATTACCTGCCCGGCGCGCAGGTCATTCTGGACCACCAGGTCCCTGAAGCTCAGGCGGCGCGGCTGGATGTGATCCAGGACTTCTATGAAGCCCGCACCACCATGAAGGAGGTGGAAGCTGCCGGGGGAACCGTCTACCAGGCGCTGCCACCCACGGACCTCTATCTGAGTGAAGATGATGTTTCAGCGGCTCTGTCCGGGCGCGCGCATGGGCTGTTTTCACCGTTCAATGCCCCGGAAGAACTGGGCCAGGTCCTGGATGCAGAGGGGCGGCACGGGCGCGACTTTGCCGATGCCCGCGCAGCATCTGAAGGTCAGCTCTATGAAACGGTGCTGGATTACATCCGCTATGAAAACCGGGAGGGACGGCAGGTCCTGATCACGGGTTATACGGATGGCTCCCGCGATCGACTGGCCCATTTGCTGAAGGAGCACGGGGCTCAGCGCCTGGAAACGGTGGAAAACTGGGGACAGGTGGAAAAGCTGCAGACACGGGATGTGGGGCTGGTCACGCTGGGACTGGAGCGGGGCTTCGGCAGCGGAAACCTGACCGTCATTACGGAACAGGATATTCTGGGGGAGCGGATATCCAGGGCCCCGGCCAAACGCAAACGGCCGGAAAACTTCCTGACCGAGGTCTCCACATTGGAGGCCGGCGACCATGTGGTGCACATCGACCATGGCATTGGGCGCTATGAGGGGCTGGAGACACTGGACGTCAACGGCGCGCCTCATGATTGCCTGCGGGTTATCTACAAAGGCGGGGACAAGCTTTTTGTTCCGGTGGAAAACATCGACCTGCTGTCCAGGTTCGGTGGCAACGATGCAGTGGAGCTCGACCGGCTGGGGCAGGGCAACTGGCAGGCCCGTAAAGCCAAAGTCAAGGAACGCATCAAGGATGCCGCTGACCAGCTGATCCGTGTGGCAGCAGCCCGTGAACTGCGCAAAACCGATCCCATTCAGGCAGGCGAGGGGCTGTACGACGAGTTTGCCGCCCGCTTCCCCTATCCCGAAACCGACGACCAGCTGCGCTCCATTGCCGATGTGCTGGAGGATCTGGGTTCCGGCAAGCCCATGGACCGGCTCGTCTGTGGCGACGTGGGCTTCGGCAAGACCGAAGTTGCCCTGCGGGCGGCTTTTGTGGTGGCCATGAGCGGCAAGCAGGTCGCGGTCGTGGTGCCCACAACTTTGCTGGCCCGTCAGCATTACCGCAACTTCAAGGAACGCTTTGCCGGGCTGCCCGTTCGTATTGGCCAGTTGTCGCGGCTGGTCACCACCAAGGAAGCCAATCAGAACAAAAAAGACCTGAAAGACGGGCAGCTGGATATCGTGGTCGGGACCCACGCCATGCTGGGCTCGTCCATCGGTTTCAAGGACCTGGGGTTGCTTATCGTTGATGAAGAGCAGCACTTTGGCGTCAAGCAGAAGGAGCGCCTGAAGGCCTTAAGAGCCGAAGTTCATGTGCTGACCCTGACCGCCACCCCCATTCCGCGGACCCTGCAGCTGGCCATGAGTGGCGTTAAGGAAATGAGCCTGATTGCCACACCGCCGGTGGATCGGCTGGCCGTGCGCACCTTTGTGCTGCCCTATGATCCGGTGGTGGTGCGCGAAGCCATCCTGAGAGAGCATTATCGCGGTGGCCAGACCTACTATGTTTGCCCCCGACTGGAAGATCTGGCTTCGCTGGAAGAACGGCTCAAGAAGCTGGTCCCGGAAGTCAAAGTGGCCGTGGCCCATGGACAGTTGCCGCCGACGCGCCTGGAAGAGGTGATGAGCGCCTTTGTCGATCACAAGTTCGATGTGCTGCTGTCCACCAACATCGTGGAATCGGGTCTGGATATCCCCAGTGCCAACACCCTGATCATCCACAGAGCCGATATGTTTGGTCTGGCTCAGCTCTATCAGCTGCGGGGCCGCGTCGGTCGATCCAAGCAGCGGGCTTATGCTTACTTCACCCTGCGGCCGGGTAAAGTTCTGTCCAAGACAGCTGAAAAGCGCCTGCATGTCATGCAAACGCTGGATACGCTGGGGGCCGGCTTTACGCTGGCCAGCCACGACATGGACATTCGCGGCGCTGGAAACCTGCTGGGCGAGGAACAGTCAGGCCATATCCGTGAAGTGGGGATCGAACTTTACCAGCAATTGCTGGAAGAAGCCGTGGCAGCGGCCCGTGCAGACGGCGTGGACGGGTTGGGAGCCAACGGCGAAAAGGAACTCTGGTCTCCGCAGATCAACCTGGGCACCTCAGTTCTGATTCCGGAAAGCTATGTCACCGATCTTTCCTTGCGGCTGGGTCTCTATCGGCGCTTGTCGAACATGGAAGACCGGAGCGAAATCGACGCCTTTGCCGCCGAGCTGGTCGACCGCTTTGGTCCCTTGCCTGAAGAGGTGAACAACCTGCTGGAAATCATGACCATTAAGCGCCTGTGCCGGGAAGCCGGGGTGGAAAAACTCGATGCCGGACCCCGTGGGGCGGTGGTTACCTTCCGCAATGATGCCTTTGCCAATCCCACGGGTCTTATCGGATTCGTCCAGAGTCAGGTGGGCAAGGTGAAGCTGCGGCCTGATCACAAGCTGGTTTACACCCGGGGCTGGGATGACTCCAAACAGCGCCTGCTGGGCAGCCGCCGTCTGCTGGAAGGGCTGGCCAAGATCGCCCGAAAAGCGCCTTAATCGGGTGCTTTTCTCTTTCGCCATTCTGGTTGATTGGCCTTTGGCTGTCGCCAGGAGGGCTCACGCGTCTAATCCCGTGGACAAGTGGCGGCTGCGACACTAGTCTCGCGCGGTCTTCTGGTCTTGCCTGTCTCGCTGTTTGAGAGAGCCGGGCAAAGTCCCTTTTCCAATCTACCGTTACAGCTATTAGAGGCTCCGATGCGCCGTTCCGCTTTCTTCCTGCCCACCCTGAAGGAAAACCCCAAGGAAGCAGAGATTGTCTCTCACCGTTTGATGCTGCGGGCCGGTATGGTTCGTCAGGCCTCTTCCGGTATCTATTCCTGGCTGCCGCTGGGATTTCAGGTGCTGCGGAACATTCAGCGCATTGTTGAGGAAGAACAGGATGCCGCCGGGTGTCAGGAAGTTCTGATGCCGACCATTCAGGCGGCTGATCTCTGGGAGAAATCCGGTCGTTACAACGACTATGGCCCGGAGATGCTGCGCATTCGTGATCGCCATGATCGGGACATGCTTTATGGTCCCACCAATGAGGAACTGATCACGGATATTTTTGCCAATTCCGTGCGCTCCTACAAAGATCTGCCCAAGAACCTCTATCACATCCAGTGGAAATTCCGCGATGAAGTCCGGCCCCGCTTTGGCATCATGCGCGGACGTGAATTCCTGATGAAGGACGGCTACTCCTTTGATCTGGATAAGGAAAGTGCAGAAAAATCTTACCGCCGGGTGCTGGTCAGCTATCTGAAGACCTTTGCGCGGATGGGCATTCAGGCCATTCCCATGCAGGCCGATACCGGGCCCATTGGCGGTGACCTCAGCCACGAATTCATTCTGCTGGCTGATACCGGGGAAAGCGAAGTTTTCTGCGATCAACAGTTCCTGGATTACGACTGGGCCGGTTTTGACGTGAACTATGCCGATGATGCTCAGGTTAATGAGATCTACGACTACTTCACCAAGCTCTACGCCCGCACAGAAGAGATGCACGATCAGGCAGCGTTCGAAGCCGCCGTGCCCGAAGAACGGCGCTACAAGGGCCGCGGCATCGAAGTCGGACACATCTTCTACTTCGGTGAAAAGTACTCCAAACCTCTGGGCGCCAAAGTCACTTTGCCCGGTGGTGGCGAAGCCACGGTGCACAGCGGTTCCTATGGCATTGGTGTCTCCCGCCTGGTGGGCGGCATCATTGAAGCCAGCCACGACGAAAACGGCATCATCTGGCCCGATGCTGTCGCTCCCTTCAACGTGGGGCTGATCAACCTCAAAGCCCGCGACGAAGCCTGCACCAAAGCCTGTGATGATGCTTACGAAACGCTCAAAAACGCTGGTTTGACAGTGCTTTATGATGACCGTGATGAACGGGCAGGTGGCAAGTTCGCGGATATGGACCTGATCGGTCTGCCCTGGCAGTTGACCATTGGTCCGCGGGGCCTGGAAAAGGGTGTTGTCGAACTGAAACGCCGGGCGACGGGCGAAAAGGAAGAGCTGACCCTGGACGCTGCCCTCAACAAACTGAAAGCCTAAGACCATGATTTTCGGGGCCGCCGAACGCCTGCTGGCGGGGCGTTACCTGCGGTCACGCAGGCAGGAGAGCTTTATCTCCGTCATCGCCACCATTTCCCTGGTGGGCATTGCCCTGGGCGTGGCGACCCTGATCATTGTTATGGCCGTAATGAACGGGTTTCGTCACGAACTGCTGGGGCGGATCCTGGGGGTGAATGGCCACCTGACCGTCTATGCCCGGGATGGCAAGATCGAAGACTATCAATCCCTTACCGAACGGCTGGAAGCCCTGGCCGGGGTAAAGGACGTGGTGCCCCAGGTGCAGGCACAGGCCATCGTGACCGTAGCCGACCAGGCCCGGGGTGCGGTGGTCCGCGGCCTGTCAGCCAAAGATCTCAAAGAACGCAACCTGGTGGTCAACTCCCTGCAAAGCGGGTCTCTGGCGGGCTATGAAGCCGGGGAAGGGGTGCTGATCGGCGACCGCATGGCCCTGGCTTTTGGTGTTGTTCCTGGTGAGTCCATCACGCTGCTGACCCCCAATGGCAATCAGACGGTTATGGGCACGGTTCCCCGGGTGAAAAGTTATCCGGTTGCCGGTGTTTTCAAGATCGGCATGCATGAGTACGACAGTTCTTTCATCTACATGCCCATGGAACAGGCGCAGGTCTACTTCCGTCTGAAAGAACTGGCCAATGCCATTGAAATCTTTGTGGAAAACCCGGACGACGTCTGGAGGGTCCGCTCCCTGGTCAGCCACGAAGTCGGCCCTGATTTCCGGGTGGTGGACTGGCAGCGGGCCAATGCCTCCTTCTTCAATGCGGTGCAGGTGGAACGCAATGTCATGTTCCTGATCCTCTCCCTCATTGTCCTGGTTGCGGCTTTCAACATTCTGTCTGGCCAGTACATGCTGGTGAAAGGCAAAGGCAAGGACATCGCCATCCTGCGCACCATGGGTGCCTCGCGTGGCCAGATCATGCGGGTCTTCTTCATGACCGGGGCCTCAATTGGGGTAATCGGAACCCTGGCCGGGGTTCTGTTGGGCATTCTTTTTACCGAGAACATTGAGACCATTCAGGGCTGGGTAGAGGCCATGACCGGCGCGTCGGTGTTCAATCCGGAGGTTTATTTCCTGGTGACCCTGCCGGCGGTCCGCGATACGGGCGAAGTGCTGCAGGTGGTGGCCATGGCCCTGGCGGTTTCTTTCCTCGCCCCCATCTTTCCGGCCTGGCGGGCGGCCCGTCTCGATCCGGTGGAGGCGCTGCGCTATGAGTGATGTGCCAGCGCTTCGCCTGCGGGATGTGCAGAAGGTCTATCAGCAGGGCGAAAGCACTCTGGAGATCCTGAAAGGCGTCAATCTGGCGCTGCAGAAGGGGGAGATGGTGGCGCTTCTGGGGCCCTCAGGGGCTGGTAAGTCCACCTTGCTTCATATGGCGGGCCTGCTGGAGCAGCCTGACAGCGGATTTGTCGAACTGGCCGGTGAAAGTGCCACTGGTCTGAAAGACAAAGCCCGCACACAGCTGCGTCAGCGCTCGATCGGCTTTGTCTACCAGTTCCATCACCTGCTGCCCGAGTTTTCCGCGTTGGAGAATCTGGTCGTGCCACAGATGCTGGCCGGACAGAAAAAGGCCGTGGCCAGGGACAGAAGCCAGCAATTGCTGGACCTGGTTGGTCTTAACCACCGCCTGGACCACCGACCTGGTCAGCTTTCCGGCGGGGAGCAGCAGCGGGTGGCACTGGTACGGGCATTGGTCAACAAGCCTCACCTGCTTCTGGCCGATGAACCCACCGGAAATCTGGATCCTGATACGGCGGAAGGGGTCTTCAAGCTTCTGAAGCAACTGGTCCATGGCACGGGCGTGGCGGCGCTGATTGCCACCCACAATCATGACATTGCCCAGCGGATGGATCGCATCGTTGTGCTGCGGGACGGCCATCTGGAAGAACTGAAATAGGCCTTTGCCTGTTCCGATCCCCCGGAGTTTTCAAAAGTCTCTCCGCAGGTTTCCTGCTGGTGGGATTTGTCCACAGCCAGTGGTCAGACTTGCGCTGACGCGACTCCTTTTTCTGTGAGAAGATAGCCGATGGCACATTCAGATTTCGTCCATCTGCGGGTTCACTCCGCCTATTCCCTGTCCGAAGGGGCCGTGCGTGTAAAGGATCTGGTCAAACGCTGCCAGGATCTGGCCATGCCTGCAGTGGCCATCACCGACAGCAACAACCTGTTCGGCGCCATGGAGTTTTCTCTGTCAGCAGCCGGCGCCGGGGTGCAGCCGATCATTGGCGCGCAGGTTTCTCTCAGCCGTTCACTTGAAGAGCATCCGCCGGGCAAGGAACCCGCCCCGGATAAAATCGCGCTGATGGTGCAGAACGAGCAGGGCTATCAGAACCTGCTGAAGCTGATCTCGAAAGCCTTCATGGAATCGGGCGACGGCGAAGACGCCCAGGTGGATTACGACGACCTGGAACGCTGGAACGAGGGGCTGTTGCTGCTCTCTGGCGGTCCCGACGGGCCGATCAATCAGGCTCTGGGACGGGATCAGGCGGCACAGGCCCTGCAGTCCCTGCAGCGACTTCAGTCCATCTATCCCGGCCGTTTCTACATCGAGCTTCAGCGTCACAATCTGGAAGCTGAAGAGCTGGTCGAAGATCGGCTGATTGATCTGGCGTACGAACATGATCTGCCATTGGTGGCCACCAATGATGCCTTTTTCCTCGATGAGGACATGTTTGAGGCTCATGACGCTTTGCTCTGCATCGCTGAGGGGGCCTATGTGGCCCAGGATGAGCGTCGCCGGGTGACCCCGGAACACCGCTTCAAAACAGCTGAAGAGATGAAAGCCCTCTTTGCCGATGTGCCGGAGGCCATTCAGAACACGCTGGTGGTGGCCAGACGCTGTGCCTATCGCCCGGTGCCCATCGATCCCATTCTTCCTGCCTACGATACGGAAGGCGGTCGAACGGAAACGGAGGAACTGCGGGCCCAGTCTTTTGAAGGACTGGAGCACCGGCTGGAGAAAAACGTTTTTCTGGACAGTCACAGCGCTGATGAAAAAGCCAGTCTGCGCAAGGAGTATGAAGAGCGCCTGGAATTTGAGCTGGGCATCATTGAGCAGATGGGCTTCCCCGGCTACTTCCTGATCGTGTCCGACTTCATCAAGTGGGCGAAAGAGCAGGGCATTCCTGTGGGGCCGGGCCGTGGGTCCGGTGCCGGCTCGCTGGTAGCCTATTCGCTTCTGATCACCGACCTGGATCCCATCCGCTGGGGCCTGCTCTTTGAGCGTTTCCTTAATCCGGAACGCGTGTCCATGCCTGACTTTGACGTGGACTTCTGCCAGGACCGCCGGGATGAGGTGATCCGTTACGTTCAGGAAAAGTATGGCCGCGATCGTGTGGCTCAGATCATCACCTTTGGTAAGCTGCAGGCGCGGGCGGCCTTGCGGGATGTGGGCCGTGTATTGCAACTGCCCTTTGGCCAGGTGGACCGCATCTGCAAGCTGGTGCCCAACAACCCGGCCAACCCCACCACCCTGTCTGAAGCCCTGGAAATCGAGCCACGCCTGAAGGAAGAGCAGGCCAGCGACGAAAACACGGCGCGAATGATTGAAATCGCGCTGAAACTGGAAGGGCTTTACCGACACGCCTCCACCCACGCTGCCGGTGTGGTGATCGGGGACCGGCCTCTGGATGAACTGGTGCCGCTGTACCGCGATCCCCGGTCCGATATGCCGGTGACCCAGTTCAACATGAAGTTCGTTGAACAGGCCGGGCTGGTGAAGTTCGACTTTCTGGGCCTGAAAACCCTGACAGTCATGGCCACGGCGGAGAAGTTTATCCGCCGGCACACCCCGGACTTTGAATTGGCGGCCCTGCATCTGGAAGATGAACCGGCTTACAAAGTCATGGCGGCTGGTGAGACCGTGGGCGTGTTCCAGCTGGAATCTCAGGGCATGCGCGATGCCCTGAAGAAACTGCGGCCTGATCGTTTTGAAGATGTGATCGCCATGGTCTCGCTTTATCGACCGGGGCCCATGGAGAACATCCCGTCTTACATCAACCGGAAAAAGGGCGAGGAAGACCCTGACTACCTGCATGATTCCCTGAAGCCGATCCTGGAAGAGACCTTCGGTATCATGATCTATCAGGAACAGGTGATGCAGATCGCCCAGGTGCTGTCCGGTTACTCCCTTGGGGGCGCGGACATGCTGCGCCGGGCCATGGGTAAGAAGATCAAGGAGGAGATGGACAAGCAGCGCAAGATCTTTGTCCAGGGAGCAAAGGAAAAGGGGGTCGACCCCAAGCAGGCAGACAATATCTTTGATCTGGTCAACAAGTTCGCCGGTTACGGGTTCAACAAATCCCATGCCGCGGCCTATGCGCTGATTGCCTATTACACGGCCTACCTCAAGGCCAACCATCCCGTCGAGTTCATGGCGGCGTCCATGACCTTTGATATGACCAACACCGACAAGCTCAATGTCTTCAGGCAGGAGCTGGACCGGATGGGCATTGCCCTGCTGCCGCCGGACATCAACGCTTCACGCGCGACCTTTAATGTGGAGGATCTGCCGCCGGAGGCTCTGGTGCCGCCCAAGGATGCAGACCCGGACCTGCCTCCGCCCAAAGTGCCGACCAACCCCAAGGGGGTGCGCTATGCCCTGGGGGCGGTCCGCAATGTGGGGGCGGCGGCCATGGATCTGCTGGTGGCCGGACGCAAGGAAGAGGGGCCTTTTGCCTCGGTTGCGGAGTTTGCCCGGCGCATCGATTCCAAATCCGTCAACAAACGTCTGATCGAAAATCTGGCAGCTGCCGGAGCCTTTGATGAACTGAACAGCAACCGCTGTCAGGTTCACAAAGGGGCGGAAACCATTGTGCGCCACGCCGCAACGGTTGCCAGCGAGCGGGAGATGGGCCAGTTCAATCTGCTGGGGTCTTCAGGCCATGAAGATACCATCAAGCTGCCCGCGGTGCCCGACTGGCCCTCAAACGAAAAACTGCAGGCCGAGTTTGCTGCCATTGGCTTTTATCTCTCTGCCCACCCACTGGACGCCTATGGCCGCATGCTGCAGCGGAAAAAGGTGGTGACCTTTGCTGATCTGCCCAAAGCGGCAGCCACCAATGCCGGGCGGCAGACACTGGCGGGCATTGTGCTGGCCAAGCAGGAGCGAACCTCCAAGCGGGGCAACCGCTTCGCCTTTGTCTCGCTGTCGGATTCCACGGGGGTGTTTGAAGTCACGCTGTTCAGTGAAACTCTGGGCCGCTGCCGGGACCTGCTGGAAGGCGGCAAACCGCTGCTGGTTCAGGTTTCGGTGGAACGGCAGCCCGAAGGCGATGACCTGCGTCTGACCGCTCAGGATTTTGAAGACCTGGATGAAGCTCTCGCCAAAACCGCGGCTGGTCTCAAGATCTACGCCAACAGCACCGACCCCTTAAGCCACCTCAACGCCATCCTGCAGCGCGAGCGCAAGGGCCGGGGCAAAATGGATCTGGTTCTTAGCCTGGAAAATGGCCGGGAAGTGGAACTGGAACTGCCCGGCAGCTATGCGCTGTCCTCCGGGGGGCGTCAGGCCATCAAATCCATCCCCGGTCTGGTGGTGGAAGATACCTGAGTTCCCTGTAAAGCCGTCCACGATGGCATGGCTGGCCAGGCCGTCGAGGCTTTTTAGAAGGGGAGAGATGCGACCAGTAGATGAGGCTGGTATGGCTGTGGTGTTAAGACAGCAGGTGACGTGTTGTTGAGGGAGAATGGAATGCGACGTTTGATTTCCGCTTTGGCTCTTTCGTTCTGTTTGGCAGGCCCTGCCATGGCCAGCGACAACTCCAAAACCTGGCCCGCGTCCGACAAAGCAAAGCGCTTTGTCAAAGACACGATTGTTCTGGGCATGCTGGCCAGCCCTTACGGTGTGGGCTGGACAGACAACAAGCAACTTCTTGAGTACTTCGCCCGTGCACGCGACAACGGAATTACCGGGCACGAGATGACCATTTCAGCCGCCGGCATGACGTTTGATGACCTGATCGACCAGCATTACCATTTCAGGTCCGCCATGGCGGAACAGCCGGAAAACTATCAGATCGTCAACAGCATCAGTGACATAGAATCAGCGCATCTGCATGGCAGGACCGCCGTGGTGTGGAACAGCCAGACCGCGACCATTCTGGATGGGGATCTGCGAAAGATGGCCTTGCTGTCGGATCTGGGGATCAAGAGCATGATTCTGGCGTACAACGACATCTTCCGGACAGGATCCGGCGGGCTGGCTGAATTCAATGGTGATGTGCTTGGGCTGACCCCCTGGGGGGAAGACGTGATCGACGAGATGGTGCGCTATGGCATCATGCTTGATCTCAGCCACACCGGCTATCAGACAGCCATGGATGCCATGGCCTACATGGAAAAAACCTACTCCGGTGTGCCCTTCAGCTATACCCATTCCGTTCCGGCAGGCCTGTACAAAAACGAACCCAATGCCACGCCTCGGGGATGCTATCGCAACATCACGGATGAAGAAGCTCTTCGGGCGGCAAAGTCAGGGGGCTACGTCTCGCCGACTTTCACGGAATGGATGATGGACGGCATCTGGCCGGAGGACATCTCGCCCAAGCAGGCCGCCGACATGATCGACTACTACGTAAAGCTGGTGGGTGTTGATCACGTGGGCATTGCCACCGATGACATGTTCAGTGAAGAGCTGATCGTTAAGTTCGCCAAAGCCAATGCTGCGGCCTACAATGACGATGGCTACATGTTCCGGGCTTTTGAAAAGGGTGCAACAGGTACCGGCGAACTGGCCAAGATACTGGCGGCCATCACCGATGACCTCTGGTCGAGAGGGTACAGCAACGAGGACCTGGCCAAAATCTATGGCGGCAACAAGATGCGGGTCTGGTCGCAGCTCTGGGAAGGGGTGTCACCGGAACAGTTTGCCGCTGACCTGCCGGAACGCAGGCGGCTGAGACAGGAGGTCCGGGACTACTTCTACGGCCGCTGATGTGCTGGTTCTATCATCCGCTGATGTGCAGGGCGGCCGTGAGAGAGGAGGGTCTCTCTGGTTCGTCGCAGCCGCCAGATTCTAGCTATCGGTCAAAGTCCATTAAAGTCCATCCCGATAGGTGAACTCGCCGTTCAGAAGCGTTCCGGCGATGATTGCTTCGTCAATCATGTTTTCCGGGGCGATGTCACGCAGGTTCTTCTTCCAGATTGCAATGTCGGCATACTTTCCGACTTCCAGCGTGCCGATAACGTCTTCCATGCGCATCTGCCAGGCAGGGGCGACGGTGTAGGCGTGCAATACCTGATCAATGGTCATTTTGGGCCGCCAGTCGGGGAAGGGTCTGGCTTCTGGAATGGATGGTTCGATGAGAGTCATGGCTTGCTGAAACAGGTAGGCTGGATAGGCCCGTTCAATTGGGGCACCGGGCGCGTCACCTGACAGGGAGAGATTGTCATAGAGGTAGGCCAGTTCGGTGTACTGGCCGTGTGCTTCCCGAGCGAATTCCTCCCGCATGACCTTAAAGAGTTCCACACCATCTCTGCCGCTATCCAGCTCGTTGTAAAACAGGGGGCTCGCGTTTGACCCGATGTTGTGGAGCACCATCTTGTCCCGGGTGGCGTTGTCCATGCTCGTCAGGTGGTCCAGCCGGTTTCGGGCGTCTGGATAGTGTTTTTTTGCCTCGACGATGATGTCGACCATGCGTTTGATCAGTCGTGAGCCGTCGGCGTGAGTTACAACGTCGAGACCCGCGGCATTCGCCCGGTTAACAAGTTCGAACAGGCGTTCGGGGTCAACGCCATATCTGCCCCAGTTCAAGGGGTCCCCTTCATTTTCTGGAAGATAGGGCACAAGCTGGGTTGCCCCGCGGGACAGCCAGGCATTCTCAGGATGGATTTTGATTCGGTCCGTCCGCAGCATGTCGCTGTTGTACAGATCCTGCATTTCCAGGGCGAAGTCGACGGTACCCTGTGCGTCAGCGTCTGGAAGTTTGAACCACGGCATGATGTTGAACCGCAGTTTCAGCTGGCCATTGTCTTCGCGCCGCTTCATCACGGCCATGATGCTGCGCATATCTTTCTTGGCGATTTCATCGCTGATGGAAAAGCCAGGCGTCACCAACCCGGGCACCATCGCCGTTGTTACGCCCTTGCTGGCCAGGAAGTCCTGAAGGAAGTCAGCTGACTGAGGAACGATGGTGTCGGGATCCCAGGCACCCATGTCCACGTAAGCTTTGAAGAAGATGGTTTCGATACCCAGGCCCGTTGGGTTGCCTTCGGCATCGCGTTCCCAGTAGATCACACCCGGTTGAATGTCCGGGGTGTCTTTTGTAATGCCCGCTGCTTCTAGTGCCAGAGTGTTCAGAACGGCATCATGGGATGCATTTCCGAAAACCATGGTTGGCCGGCCCAGTTCCCATATATCCAGATCTGCTGCACGAGGTTGCTGATTGCCCAGGTTGGCCGGCATCCAGCCATATCCAATCAACGGACCCGTCTCGTCTGGATTGGCATCGACATGTTCTTTCATCAGTCGCCCGATGTCGTCGACAGATCGGGCTGCACTGACATTCACACCTGTCGTGATCCATTTTGAGGACACAACATGATTGTGGGATTCGATCATTCCGGGCGTTACATAGCGACCATCAAGGTCGATCACATCCGTCCCGCCACCAATGAAGGCCCGGGCATCGCTGCTACTGCCGACGAAAAGGATCCGGCCTTGTTTGATGGCAATCGCTTCAGCATCTGGCTGTGCTCTGTTCATCGTTTCGATGGTGCCGTTCAGCATCACCCTGTCCGCCGTCTGGGCAGCAGCGGCGGTGGAGATCAAAGACGCGCAAAGTACAGTCGCAATTTTCCAAAAACGCATGCCGGTTTCCTTCTGACTAACCAGGATCACCGTACAACAGGACTTGGCCGATACAATTCACATTTTTTTGGAAAGCAGATGGCACACAGGCAGACAGCTTCGGCCTCTGTCGAATTTCAAACAGAGGAACAAGCCGCCCAAGTTTTCTGATCTTTCTGTTTCAGATCATTTGGGTGCGCTGCGGGAGCTTAGACTACTGCTTCCAGATCCAATTCTCAGAGATCTTTCGCGAACCTCAGGCCGTCGTAGATGGCGGAACTCCAAGCAGTGCAATCGCTTTGATTTTGTCTCGCTGTCTGATTCTACGGGGGTGTTTGAAGTCACGCTGTTCAGTGAAACTCTGGGTCGCTGCCGGGACCTGCTGGAAGGCGGCAAACCGCTGCTGGTTCAAGTTTTGGTGGAACGGCAGCCCGAAGTCGATGACCTGCGTCTGACCGCTCAGGATTTTGAAGATCTGGACGAAGCTCTCGCTAAAACCGCACCGAGCCTCAAAATCTACGCCAACAGCACCGACCCCTTAAGCCACCTCAACGCCATTCTGCAGCGAGAGGGCAGGGGCCGGGGCAAAATGGATCTGGTTCTCAGCCTGAAAAATGACCTAGCCTCTTTTTCTTTGACAGAGACGGCAACGGGCAACCAGATCATCATCCAAAACCGTCAGTTAGGATCACACGGCGACTGCGCGATTGCGCTTGTCTGTTCGTGCTTCTCAGTAATACATGTGAATGCCGGAGCAACAGGGCAAGGACAATTGAGAGGCTGGTGTTAGGCCGCTTCCGTCGCCAATATATGTTCCCCAATCTGCTGGACCGACCCCAGTGCACGCAGGCGCAAATCTTCTTGATCCGCTTGATGCTCAAGGGCTTCAAATGCCTCATCAAGATTTGCTTGTTGCTTTTCAGTAACTTGTGGATCCTCTTTGGGTGGCCGCTGCAAAATCATTTCATGATTGCGTAAAAACTCACTACCGGGTTCGCGGTCGCGTTCGACCTTTAGGTCCCACAAGCGGCGCTTTATCAGATTGACTGAACCTGTAAGCGATCCTGCCTTCAGTGTACCGAAGTTCGCCACAAGTTTCGAACCGGAAAAGTCGATTATGACCTTGTGACTCGATCCTTTCATTCGACGCTGCTTGCCCTCACGCAGATCGGCACTGAAATAACCAGCAAACCCCTCTCGCTGCGACTTCACATAGTCGCAAACCAAAAATGGCAAGCGGTCTCCTAGACCTTGGTCCCCGTCGGCGACTGCATTGAGCACCGGGCGGGCGACTGCAACCATTTCTGCTGTGGGTTCAATGTAGAGGGACGAAAGGGCTGACATCCAGCTTCTTGCAACGCTTTCAAGGCTTCTGCCCTCGGCTTCCCTCAGATCACCAAAAGCAATGCCTGTTACGGCTGGGTCAGGCTGCGTGAATGCTTCCATGGCTCGCTTGGCTAGGTCGGCTTCAAGGTATTTGCCCGCAATTTCGATGGCGGCGACAGCGCCAATTGCATCCGTACCGTAGAAACACTTCAAGCGGTCAAGCTGATTTGCCCATTCCAGATGGAAACCGTCTTTGTTGAAAGCAGCAACGCCGACAACAAACCGTTCGTAAGAGCCGGATATCGGTTCAAAAAACACAGGTGCCCAGTGAGCGCGAATACCGTCGCGCAGCTTGGGGAATATGTCTGTGTCGATCGTAATATCCATCATACCAATGTAGGCACACCAAGCGCCTTGCTAGCATAAACAGGCACATTAGCCGTTCTTTTCTCAAGAAATCCTTTCAGCGCGTTCACATTTTTTGGCGGCAGAAGATCGGTAATGCGACTGTTTTTCGAGGTATCAGTTGCGTCAAATCCGTCGATATCCGCACCGAACTTGCGTACCTCAGAGGCGCGTTGCTTCCTTTGATCATGTGAAAGATGCATTGTAAGCCACTCACTCAAACGATTTCGATACTCTACTTCAGGGTCAAGCTGATCAGCTTTCCAGTCTGGTCCCGTGAAACAATGGCCGTGGTCGATCAGCCAGAACTCGTTTTCTCCGCCAAACAGCAAGTTCCCGCTGTGGCGGTCCACATTCGCTATCCATGCGTCAAACGCATAGAGATGTCCTAGATCACCCCATTTGGTGATCTGATCTAGCAGCGCCTTGCGGCCTGCGGCATCTGAACCTGTCCAACGATAGGTGACGTTAGGAACCTTCACATCAACACTTACGAACACTAGCCGCGAACCGTCCCTGGTGGCCGGAGCCTTTGAAACCTTTAAAATGTCTGAACGCGCGAGACCAAGATAGCAATCCGGTATGGGCAAGCCGACTTCACGCGCCAAACTGTGAGCAACAAGCTCATTGCAGAGTTGGACAAGGTTAAGGTCTTTGATTATCGCTTGGCGGGTTTCGTTTTCCGATGTCAAAACCTGCCCGCGAAAGGTGTCGTTGACGTTGTTTTCTTTAAACCCGGTCGCACCAAGTAGTACGGTCGCTAATTCAACGGTCGGCATCAAAATCTCGAATTTAATGAACGGTGCGCAACCTTAGCGAGTTGTACGTCAAATTGGCAAGACTTCTAGACATCCGTTTTCCAGATACTGCACATAAACGCCGCCGCGCCTGCATCTAGGAACCATGAGAAACCAGCGGGATTTAGACAGAATTTGGGGAGAAACTTTGCTGCAGAAGTAATCTCGATCTCTTTTGTTAGCTTCAATCTCTTGCCATCCACAAAACACTTTCGGCTTCTTCCGATCAATTTTGACGAGAAAGAACACAAATTGTCTCTTTCGTCCCCAGAATAGTCTTACAAAGTCTCCTCACACGTTTGGGTGAGAAAAAACCACTTACGGATGATGGCAAAAGATTGGATGCAACTCAAGAAAACACTGAACTAGCAGTCATACGTAAGTGCTGACCTGGTGAAACACCGGTTTGCTTAATTGGGATTGTTGGGCATACGGGGACAACCCTTCCATAAGTTGCATGACCAGAGGTCATCTGGATTCAGGATGCTGTTCGAGAACGTCTGAAACCCGCACACGGCCTCAAACATAAACCACCTGATTGCAAATCAGGTGGTTTATGTTTGCTGGTGCGGTTTAATCCTCAGAGATCCTTGGCAAACCTGAGCCCGTCGTAGATGGCGGCGTGTACGTTGCGGGAGGCGACTGCGTCGCCGATGCGGAAGAGCTGGAAACGGCCTTCCGGATTGCTGCTGACGGCCTGGGGATTTCCGGCAATGAGCGCCTGGTAATCGACTTCGCCCTGGTTGCTGGAGAGGGGTTTGAGCTCCTCATAAAGCTCCGCCATGGGAACCGTGCCGTGTTCCAGCACCACCTGGTCCACCGTCCGGTGGCTGACAGCCCCTTCTGCATAGTCGCTGGACAGAGTAACCTTCAGGCGGTTGCCTTCCCGGGTGAGGGACTGCACCCGCCAGTTGATGGTGACCCGCACATCTTTTTCAGCAAAGGCCCGGGCATAGGGCACATGGTTGAGGCCGCCCACGTCGGGGGCCAGAAACCGTTCCGGCGTGACCAATTCCAGTTTGGCCCCGGCGTTGGCCAGAAACTCTGCCGTTTGCATGCCCGGATGGCCGCCGTTGTCGTCAAAAAGCAGAACCTCTGATCCGGGCTTCACATCGCCTGAGAGCAGGTCCCAGGTGGAAACGGCCAGGTCAGCGCCGCTTTCAATGCAGTCCGTATTGGGCAGACCTCCTGTGGCGATCAACACCACGTCCGGGTTTTCCGCCTCGATTTCCTCCCGGCCGGCATAGACGTTGTAGTGCTGGGTGACGCCCAGAGCCTCAAGCCGGGCCAGCCGCCAGTCAATGATGCCCTGCAATTCTGAGCGGCGCGGATTTCTGGCGGCCAGCACCAGTTGTCCGCCGGCTTTGGCGGCCACTTCAAAGAGCACGACCTCATGGCCGCGCTCGGCCGCCACACGGGCAGCTTCCAGGCCTGCGGGGCCCGCGCCCACCACCACCACCTTCTTTTGGACCTCTGCTTTGGGGATGTCGTGGGGCATGGTGCCTTCGCGGCCGGTGGCGGCATTGTGCATGCACAGGGCTTCATGCCCCTCATAGATGCGATCCAGACAGTAGGTGGCACCGACGCAGGGGCGGATTTCTTCTTCCCGGCCCTCAGCCACCTTGCGGGCTATGTGAGGATCGGCCAGATGGGCGCGCGTCATGCCCACCATGTCCAGCTTGCCCTCTGCAATGGCATGGCGGGCCGTGGCCACATCGTTGATGCGCGCGGCATGGAAAACCGGAAACTTGGTGACCTCGCGCACTTCGCCGGCAAAATCCAGGTGAGGGGAGGCGGCCATGCCCTGGATCGGGATGACCTTGGACAGGGCCACATCGCTTTCAATATGGCCGCGAATGATGTTGAGGAAGTCGATCTGCTCCGTCTGGACCAGCCGTTTGGCGATTTCCACGCCCTCTTCCTTGCTGAGACCCTTGTCCCAGTCTTCGTCGGCCACCATGCGCAGGCCCAGTATGAAGTCCGGACCGCAGGCGGCGCGAATGGCATCCAGCACCTGATAGGTAAAGCGCAGACGGTTATCCAGAGAGCCGTTGTAGCTGTCGCTTCTGAGGTTGGTGGCCGGGGACCAGAAACCATCCATCAGATGGCCGTAAGCTTCCAGTTCGATGCCATCCAGTCCGGCTTCATGCATGCGTTGGGCGGCGGTGGCGTAGTCCTTGATGATGCGATCCAGATCCCAGGTTTCCGCTTCCTTGGGAAAGGCCCGGTGGGCCGGTTCGCGCACCGGGGAGGGGGCCAGGACCGGCAGCCAGTCGGCTTTGTTCCAGGCTGTGCGCCGTCCCAGGTGGGTCAGCTGGATCATCACGGCGGTGCCGTGCTCGTGACATTCCTCCGTCAGCCGCTTCATATAGGGGACGATTTCGTCTTTGTAGGCGTAGAGGTTGCCAAAGGCCGGGGGGGAGTCCTGCGAGACGATGGCTGATCCGGCGGTCATGGTCAGGGCAATGCCACCCTTGGCCTTTTCCACATGATAAAGACGGTAGCGATCCTTGGGCATGCCGTCTTCGGAATAGGCCGGTTCGTGGGAGGTGGACATGATCCTGTTGCGCAGGGTGAGGTGTTTCAGCTGATAGGGCTGCAACAAAGGGTCGCTGTGTTTTTGACTCTGTTCACTCACCGGTCCTGATCTCCCCTGCAGCGCCTGGGCTGCTTGTTCGGTCAGCAACGCATAGGTTGCCTGACCTGGTTTCTTTATCGTTGTTTGTCAGCTCTGCGGCTGTTCTTGCAGGCAAAAGTCTGATCAATGCTGTCACCGGCTTCAATCGCTTTTGCGCATTTTCAGGCCACTTTGCCGTCAAACTGATATATGAGGCAAGTAATCCAGCGTCTGGCAAACACCTGGCCAATACCAGGCCGGAGGAGCAGGAGGCGCTTTGTGTGAATCCCTGAAACCGATCTGACATCAGCGGCCCTGCACAGGCTGGTGGGCTGGTGTGCAGCTTTTGCTGCAGGCATTTTACCTCTTAGCCCTTGCAAGAGAGGGCCAAGAGGCGTATCACCCGCGCCTAGTAACAACCCACACACGGACCCATGCGGTGAGAAGGGGAGACATCCCTTCCGTCGTCCCGGTGTTCTCAAGGCGCTCTTGATCTTGAGAATGACTAAGGTTCGTGGCGGACTAACCGGAGAAAACAAGCCAATGGCGCTTCCCACATTCACCATGCGCCAGCTGCTGGAAGCTGGCATTCACTTTGGTCATACCACCCGTCGCTGGAACCCGCGCATGGCGCCGTTCCTGTTCGGCGTGCGCAACGGTGTGCACATCATCGATCTGGAACAGACCGTTCCCCTGCTGCACCAGTCCCTGGTGTTCCTACAGCAGGTTGCTGCAGGCGGCGGTCGTGTGCTGTTCGTCGGTACCAAGCGTCAGGCCAGCGACATTCTGGCTGAATCCGCCAAGCGCTGCGGTCAGTACTACGTGAACCACCGCTGGCTCGGTGGCATGATGACCAACTGGAAAACCATCTCCAACTCCATCCGTCGCCTGAAGGCTCTGGATGAGCAGCTGGCCCAGGAAAATTCCGGTCTGACCAAAAAAGAAACCCTGAACCTGACCCGCGAGCGCGACAAACTGGAACGCGCCCTGGGTGGGATCAAGGAAATGGGTGGCATTCCCGACGCCATCGTGATCATCGACACCAACAAAGAGCAGCTGGCCATCGCCGAAGCCAACAAGCTGGGTATCCCCATTGTGGCTGTGCTGGACTCCAACTCCGACCCCGAAGGCATTGCTTATCCTGTGCCTGGCAACGATGACGCCCTGCGCGCCATCCAGACTTACTGCGACCTGATGTCCGACGCCATTCTGGACGGCATCCAGCAGGAAGTGATCGACTCCGGTGTTGATATCGGCGCGTCAGAAGAAGCCCCTGTTGAAGCTCTGCCTGCTGAAGGTGAAGAAGCTGCTCCTGCTGCTGAAGAAGCCGCTGCTGCAGACGCCGAGCCTGCTGCTGAAGCAGAAGCCAAAGCAGAAGCTTAAGACTTTTGTCTGGATCCGGTCAGCGGCCTGTTGAAGGTGCTGGCCGGAAACAGAGTTTGAGACAGGACGCAGAGCGTCACAAAGGCTTCGCCTTTCACTGTCACACTGTTCGTCCCGGAGTCTGCGCGACTCCGACCAAGAGATGACTCCAAGTTAACAAAGGAAAAGCAATGGCTGCGATCACAGCTGCGTTGGTAAAAGACCTGCGCGTGAAGACTGGCGCCGGCATGATGGACTGTAAAAAGGCGCTGAACGAAACCGACGGTGACCTGGAAGCCGCTGTAGACTGGCTGCGCACCAAAGGTTTGGCTGCTGCTGCCAAGAAATCCGGCCGTACGGCTGCTGAAGGCCTGGTGGGCATCGTCACCAGCGGTGCCAAAGGCGCTGTTGCCGAAGTGAACGCTGAAACCGACTTCGTTGCCCGCAACGATCAGTTCCAGGGTTTCGTCACCACTGTGGCCGGTCTGGCTCAGGATGTGGCTGATGTGGACGCGCTGAAGGCCGTCGCTTATCCCGGCGGTGAGCGCAATGTTGGTGAAGAACTGACCAACATGATTGCCACCATCGGTGAAAACATGGACCTGCGTCGTCTGACCTCTCTGGAAGTTTCCAACGGTGTGGTCAGCGGTTACGTCCACGGCCAGGTTGCGCCCGGTCTGGGTAAAATCGGTGTGCTGGTGGCTCTGGAATCCGAAGGTGATGCCGACAAACTGGCAGAACTGGGCAAACAGATCGCCATGCACGTGGCTGCTGCCAATCCCATGGCTCTGGGCCGCGACGATGTGGACACCGCTGCTGTGGACCGCGAGCGTGAAGTTCTGTCCGAACAGGCCCGTGAAGCCGGTAAGCCTGAAGACATCATTGCCAAGATGGTCGAAGGCCGTCTGCGCAAGTTCTACGGTGAAGTCTGCCTGCTGGAGCAGGTCTATGTGATCGACGGCGAGCGCAAAGTTGAGCAGGTCGTCGCTGATTTTGCCAAAGAAATCGGGTCCCCCATCAAGCTGACCGGCTTTGCCCGTTACCAGCTGGGTGAAGGCATCGAAAAAGAAGAGTCCGATTTCGCAGCTGAAGTTGCTGCCACGGTCGGCGGCTGATCAGTTAGCCTTCTTTAGAGGGTGATCGACAAAGAGCGAAGCGTTCTGCGCCTCGCTCTTTGTTGCGACTGGACCCTTGCGTTTCAGTTGTGATGCATCCTCTGACTTTTGAAATACGAGCTTTTTTCGTATTTTGCGGGGTCATTTAATGGGTTCGTGCAAGACGATAAGGCTCAATCAAAACAGGCGGAGAACGAGGCTGTTCGTCCGGATTTTCACCCGGGCAGATCGCTGTGCCCGAATTGCGCTAGAGCATGATCGGTTAAGTTAGTAGCGCTCTGCGCTTGTACCTAATCCGTGAATCATCCTCTAAAACACTGAAAAGAGGCAAATTCACGATTGAAGTGTTATCACGCAGTGATTCCACTTAAACCGATTTGGCTCTAAAGCCGCCCGTTTCTTTTTCTGCAGTTTAGTTTATAAAAATCAGGCCCGGGTTGGTCATACAATCAGGTCGGTCGCATCAGAGGAGCCAAGCCACCGTGTCCCAGTTCAAAAGAGTACTCTTGAAAGTGTCGGGCGAAGCCTTGATGGGGGACCGCGAGTACGGATTGGATCCGGATACCATCAACCGGGTGGCAGCAGAAATCAAAGGCGTGATCAACAGCGGTACCGAAGTGTGCCTGGTGATTGGTGGCGGCAACATTTTTCGCGGCCTCAGCGGCGCTGCCCAGGGCATGGAGCGGGCCACGGCGGACTACATGGGCATGCTGGCGACGGTGATTAACTCTCTGGCGCTGCAGAATGCTTTGGAACAGCTGGACGTTCCCACACGGGTGCAGTCGGCCATTCCCATGGCTGCCGTATCAGAGCCCTACATTCGCCGCAAAGCCGTGCGACACATGGAAAAGGGCCGGGTTGTGATCTTCGCAGCCGGCACAGGAAATCCCTTCTTCACCACGGACACAGCAGCGGCTCTGCGCGCGTCGGAAATGGACTGTGACGCTCTCTTTAAAGGCACGAAAGTGGACGGCGTCTATGACGCGGATCCCATGAAGGTGGCGGAAGCCAAACGCTACGACACCCTGAGCTATCTGGAGGTGCTGGCCCGTGACCTGGGGGTGATGGATCACTCGGCCATTTCTCTGTGCCGGGAAAACAACATCCCCATTGTGGTCTTTTCCATTGCCCAGCCGGGAGCTTTCGCGCAGGTTGTCGGCGGAGACGGGCTTTATACGATTGTAACCGACAAAAAATAACGGCAGCCGGGCTTCCGCGCTGACCACACCGACAAAACAGTACTACTGAACAGAAGAAACCGGGGCAGAACTATGGCTGATGCACTCACAAGCGATTTAACCAAGCGCATGGACGGCGCTATTGATGCTTTGAAACGGGAGTTTGCAGGCCTGCGGACGGGCCGCGCTTCCAGCAATCTGCTTGATACCGTAACCGTTGAAGCCTACGGCTCCGACATGCCTTTGAATCAGGTAGCCAACGTTGGCGTGCCCGAGCCCCGCATGCTGGTGGTGTCTGTCTGGGACAAGAAGATGGTGGCGGCCGTTGAAAAGGCCATCCGCAACGCCGGTCTGGGGCTGAACCCGGCTGCTGACGGCTCTTCTGTGCGCGTGCCCATTCCTCCTTTGAGTGAAGAACGCCGTGGCGAACTGGCAAAAGTGGCCGGTCGTTATGCCGAACAGGCCCGTGTTGCTGTACGCAATGTGCGCCGCGACGGCATGGAACAGCTCAAGAAGATGGAAAAAGACCATGAGATCTCTGAAGACGAGCATCATCGTCGCGCCGACGAGGTCCAGAAGCTGACCGACACGCACATCAAGCTGGTCGATGAGACGCTGAGTCACAAAGAAGCCGAGATCATGCAAGTTTGACACCGCAAGGTGCGGTGGAAAGATGGAACAGCAAAAGAACATACCGGCACACGTTGCCATTATCATGGATGGCAACGGCCGTTGGGCCAAAGCGCGCGGTCTGCCGCGGGTTGCCGGACATCGCCAGGGGGCAGAAGCCGTTCGCCGCGCCGTGAAGGCTGCTGCCAGTCTGGGGGTGCGTTATCTGACGCTCTTTAGTTTTTCTTCCGAAAACTGGCAGCGACCGGCCAGCGAGGTCGGCGATCTGATGGGCTTGCTGCGGCGTTACCTCAGCAGCGAGATCGTTGAACTGCATGATTCCAATGTGCGCCTTCAGGTGATCGGGGACCGCAGTCGTTTGTCCGACGACATTGTCAGGATGATTGAAGAAGGCGAAGAGCGGACTCGCAACAACGACAAACTGACGCTGATCATCGCGTTGAGTTATGGCGCGCGTCAGGAAATCGTCGAAGCGGCACAGCGTTTGGCTCAGTCGGTGAAAAACGGCGAATTGGCGCCGGAGGACATCACCGAAGAAGCCTTTTCTCAACGCCTCTACACCAGTGACATTCCGGACCCGGATCTCTTGATCCGAACCAGTGGCGAACAGCGGATTTCCAACTTCCTTTTGTGGCAGCTGGCCTACTCTGAGCTCTACTTTACAGAGGGTTACTGGCCGGACTTCAACGAAGATGAAATGGCCCGCGCCATTGATAACTTCCGGGGACGGGAGCGCCGTTTTGGCATGACAGTCTCTTCTGCTGGCAGTTAAGGTGAAGCCCGGTCTCTGAGACAGTCCTTTTGTTTGCTCTGACTGGAAATGACGTCACGATGGTCCGGCCTCAGGGCGGTGACCAGCTCAAACGAAGTCCGGCTCTGGGCCGTTCCTGTCCCGGTCTTTCAAGATCCCATCTGAACTGGCAACGAGAAGACGCTGAAATGACAACGGACCTCGATCAAGCCGGTAACCGTCAGAGGGAGTTAGCGACAGCATGAGCAACCCGGCTCAGCCAGTAGACAGCGGCCAGCGCGCCGTCATTTTGCGAACGCTGTCCGCCTTGGTCATGGCGCCACCTGTGCTGGCTGCTTTCTATTTTGGCGCTCCTTACAGCGATCTTGTGCTTTTGCTCGCTGGCGGCGCGGCAGCCTGGGAGTATGCCCATATGCGCGAAGGGCAGGGCGCTTTGTCACCTGTCGGCCTTGGTCTGATGGCCTGCGTCCTGATTACAGTGGGGCTGTCTGCACTGGGGATCGCGCCCTCTCTGGTGTCAGGTTACCTGGCTTTTGCAACCGTCAGTCTGGCCTTGCTGGCCTTTCTCCACAGCCGATCTTCCGGAGCCGTCAAATGGTATGCCTTTGGTGTGCTCTACATCGGCCTGCCTTTGTTCTGCCTGCAATGGCTGTTGAAGCTGGGCAGCAGCGCGCCGTCTGGTGCCGGAATTCTGATCTGGCTGCTGGTGGTGGTCTGGGCCACTGACATCGGGGCTTACATCGCCGGGCGAAGCCTGGGTGGACCCAAGCTCATTCCCGCGCTCAGCCCGAAGAAAACCTGGTCTGGTCTGATGGGTGGTATGTTGGCCGCCGGGCTTGCCGGGCACTTCCTGGCTCCTTACCTGTCCTTTACGCAGCTTCCCATGCCCTGGTTGTTGGGGGCGGGCTTGGCTGTCGTTGCGCAGGCGGGAGATTTTTTGGAGTCTGGCATGAAGCGGCATTACAATGTCAAAGATGCGTCTCAACTGATTCCCGGCCATGGCGGGGTTCTCGATCGGGTTGATGGGTTGATCACGGCTGTGCTGCTGCTGTCTTTGTTCGTTGTTTCAGGTGTAATCGTTCTATGAGCCGTTCCTTATCTCTTGCCACCAGTCTTTCTGATGATGACGGTCTGGCGCAGGTGCCTCAGTTGGAGCCCAAGAGGCTGACGGTCCTGGGATCAACCGGGTCGGTTGGCTGCAGCACCCTGGATCTGGTGGCCCGCGATCGGGAGCGTTTTCAGGTTACTGCGCTGACAGCAAACTCCTCCGTCACCCGCCTGGCACAACAGGCCCGTGAGTTTCAGCCGGACCTGGCAGTGATCGCGCAGGAGTCCTGCTATCAGGACCTGAAAGAGGCTTTGTCCGGTACCGGCATTGAAGTGGCTGCGGGTCGGGAGGCGGTGGCTGAAGCGGCCGCCCGGGACAGCGACATCGTCATGGCGGCCATTGTTGGTGCAGCCGGTCTTGAACCTGTTCTGGCCGCGACCCGACGCGGTGCGGTTATTGCTCTGGCCAACAAAGAGACCCTGGTTTGCGCCGGCAGTCTGATGACAGAGGAACTGGTGCGCCATAAAGCCCGCTTCTTACCGGTGGACAGCGAGCACAACGCCATTTTTCAGGTCTTTGACCAAAAGCGCCGCGAAAGCATTGATAAGATCATTCTGACGGCCTCCGGTGGTCCGTTCCGCCAATCCAGCCAGGCCGAAATGGCTGCGGCAACCCCCGAACAGGCCATTGCCCATCCGGTCTGGTCCATGGGGGCAAAGATCTCAATCGATTCTGCTACCATGATGAACAAGGGGCTGGAAATCATTGAAGCACATTATCTTTTTGATCTTCCGTCCCGGCAGATTGATGTGCTGATCCATCCCCAGTCGGTGATTCACTCCATGGTGGCGTATGTGGATGGCTCGGTTCTGGCTCAGCTGGGGCAGCCGGACATGCGCACCCCCATTGCCTACGCACTGGCCTGGCCGGATCGCATGGTCGCTCCGGTGGAAACGCTTGATCTGGCGGCCATCGGTCAGCTGGAGTTTGCCAAACCCGATGAAGCGCATTTCCCGGCTCTGCGGTTGGCCCGTCAGGCTCTGGAAAGTGGCGGCAACGCGGCCACTGTTCTCAATGCAGCCAATGAAGTGGCTGTTGCAGCCTTTCTGGAAAAGAAAATCGGTTTTCTGGACATCGCCAGGCTGGTGGAACGCTGCATGGAAAAACTGCCCAACAGCCCGTTAACCAGTCTGGCTCAGGTTTCAGAAGTGGATTTGGAGAGCCGCCGACTGGCTGAGGCGTTGATTTGCGACTTTCCTAACCAAAAATAACGACTGTTAACTTTGCTTCAACACCTGGGCTGGGGTAGAAAAAGCAGCCTGTCCCGCTTTGTCGACCCTGTGGGAAGAGGGGGGCTGCCCGTTCTTCCGAACCGAAAGAGAATTTGGCCGTATGGAACTTTTTGCGCTGATCCAGGATTACCTGGTTCCTTTCCTGGTGATCCTGACTGTCCTCGTGTTTGTCCATGAGTGGGGTCACTATTGGGTAGCCAAGAAGTGTGGCGTTAAGATTGAGGCCTTTTCCATCGGTTTTGGTCCGGAGATTTTTGGGCGCTACGACAAATCCGGGACCCGCTGGAAGTTCTGTGCCATCCCGCTGGGTGGATACGTCAAGATGTTTGGTGATGCCGACGTCACCAGCCGGCCTGCCGCTGGCGCACAGGCGGAAGAACAGCTGGAACCCGGGCAGGAAACCGGTGACTGGGCCGGGGGACAGTCCCGTCCGCTGACCGACGCTGAACGGGCGCAGTCTTTCCATCACAAAAACCTGGGACAGCGGGCTGCCATCGTGGCGGCTGGCCCGGCAGTCAACTTCCTGTTCGCTATGGTGCTCCTGACGGGCTACTACGCCTTTGTGGGGCAACAGACCACTCTGCCGGTCATCGGCCAGGTGGTGGAGGGATCGGCTGCAGAGCGGGCAGGTTTCCTTCCTGGCGACAAAATCATTGAGATCAACGGCAACAGCATTGACCGCTTCGAAGAAATTCAGCGTCTGGTTCAGATCAATCTCAATGAAACCATGGCTGTTGTGGTGGACCGTGACGGTCAGGAAGTCAGCTTTCCGGCGACACCTGACATCGTTGAACGGCAGGATCGCTTCGGGAACACGGTTAAACTGGCACGTCTTGGGATTACAGCCAGCGGGACGGAACGGGTCCGTCTGGGCTTTGTGACGTCCATGGGCGAAGCGGTTGTTGAAACCTACGAGTTGTCTGTTGGCACACTGAAAGCCGTGGGACAGATCATCACCGGGGCTCGGGGCACCGAGGAACTGGGCGGGCCGATTCGCATTGCCGAGATGTCAGGGCAGGTTGCTGAGCTAGGTCTGGACACAGTGATCTGGTTTATGGCGGTGCTGTCGGTAAATCTCGGGTTGATCAACCTTTTTCCGGTTCCCATGCTGGACGGCGGTCATCTGCTGTTTTATGCCATTGAGCTGGTTCGGGGACGTCCTTTGGGGGAAAAAGCCCAGGAAATCGGCTTTAAAATCGGTATGGCCCTGGTTTTCAGCTTGATAGTTTTTGTGACCTGGAATGATCTAATGCGTCTTCCGGTCTTTGAATTTTTCTCAGGATTGGTTACCTAAGAGCCTCGAGTTGGTTAACAGAGGCTATGCTTCTGTTTTTAGTAGACATTGGCTTGCGTTGCATGAGACAGGCAATGCAGGAGGGGAAGCTGTTGGTGCGCATTGTTTTAAAGAGGGTCCTGCGGAAGGTTCAGGCTGCAGGCCTTTCACTCCTGGTTGTTGGTTTGGGAGTGGCGGCAGGAAGTTTGGTCCTGCCGACGTCAACAGCGCTCGCCCAGTCCATTTCACAAGGCGGTATCATTGAAGAAATCCGGGTGGAAGGCAGCCAGCGTGTCGACCCCGAAACCATCCGCACCTACATGGGCGTCAATCCGGGCGACAGCTTCAATCCGATTACTCTTGATGAATCTCTGAAATCGATCTTTGCCACGGGCTTGTTTGCCGATGTGACCCTGCAGCGTGACGGGCCGGCCCTGATCGTCAAGGTTACCGAAAACCCGGTCATCAACCGTATTGCCTTTGAAGGCAACAAACGTATTGATGACGAAGCTCTGGGCAAGGAAATCTCCCTGCGTCCGCGTGTGGTCTTTACCCGTACCCGTGTTCAGCAGGACGTGCAGCGTATTCTGGACCTCTATCGCCGCCGGGGACGCTTTGGCGCCACTGTGGACCCCAAAGTTATCCAGCTGCCGCAGAACCGAGTTGATCTGGCCTTCGAAATAAACGAAGGGCCGACCACCGGCATTGAATCGATCAACTTCATTGGCAACCGGGTCTTTTCTGACGGGTCTTTGCGGGAAGAAATCGCGACCCGGGAAACAGCCTGGTATCGCTTTCTGTCCAGCGACGACAGTTATGATCCTGACCGCCTGGCCTTTGACCGTGAACTGCTGCGGCGCTTTTATCTGAGTGAAGGCTACGCTGACTTCAGGGTTGTGTCTGCGGTTGCGGAACTGAACCAGGAACGGTCTGCTTTCATCATCACTTTCTCTGTGGAAGAGGGGCCGCGCTACAAATTCGGAACTGTGGATCTCTTTGCCACGCTCAAGGATCTGGATCCTGAAGTTCTGCGCTCCAACCTGGAAACGGTGGAAGGCGACTGGTACGACGCCACGGCCATTGATGAATCCATTGAGGTGATGACCCGTGAAGTCGGCAACCTCGGCTATGCCTTTGTCGATATCCGCCCGCGCACCAAGCGGGATCGCGAGAACTTCACCATCAATCTGACCTATGACATCCAGGAAGGCCCCAAGGTCTTCGTTGAGCGGATTGATATTCAGGGCAACGTGCGCACGCTGGATAAAGTGATCCGCCGGGAATTCCGCCTGGTTGAAGGGGATGCTTTCAACTCCTCTCGTATGCGACGGTCACGTCAGCGAATTGAGAACCTGGGCTTTTTCCAGACGGTCACGGTGGACAACAAGCAGGGCAGCGCCCCGGACAAAACTGTGATCACTGTGGATGTTGAAGAACAGTCCACTGGTGACATCACGTTCGGGGCAGGTCTGTCCACGGAAGTCGGGATCCTGGGTAACATCCAGTTCCGTGAGCGCAATCTGCTGGGACGCGGGCAGGACCTGCGTCTGGGTCTGGTGATTTCCGGAACCTCATCGGAAATTGATCTGAGCTTTACAGAGCCTTACTTCCTGGATCGCAATGTCTCGGCTGGTTTCGATCTGTTCCGGACAACGTCCGATAACATTGAAGAAAGCTCCTTCAAACAGAAACGTCTGGGTGGTGGTTTGCGTGCCGGTTACAACCTGACAGAACATACCCGTCAGTTGTTCCGCTACACCATTGAACAGCGCGAGATTCTGGATGTTCAGGATGATGCCTCCCTGGCCATTAAGGAAGAAGAGGGCAAAACTATTCGTTCCACAATTGCCCACGACATCATCTGGGACCGGCGGAACAGCAAGTTTAACACCAAGTCTGGTTACATGCTGTCCATGACCAACCAGTTCACGGGTGTGGGCGGCGATGTGACGTTCCTCAAGAACAGCGCCAAGGGCGAGTACTATTACCCCATTCTGGACAGCCTGACGCTGAAGCTGGGTGCGGACATTGGCAGCATGTTTGGCATTGGCCAGGATACCCGCGTGTCTGACCGCTTCTTCCTGGGTGGCAACAGTTTCCGAGGCTTCAAGGTTGCCGGCCTTGGCCCGCGTGATATTGAATCCGGAGATGCCCTGGGGGGTAAACACTACTACAAAACCACCGCTGAACTGCATTTCCCATTGGGCCTGCCGGAAGAATATGACATCAGAGGGCGGCTATTTACGGACATCGGGTCGCTTTGGGACTATGATGGTCAATCGGCAGCTGGTGTGAACGATTCGAGTTCGGTACGTGTTGCAATAGGCCCCGGCTTCTCTTGGAACTCTCCTTTCGGTCTGATCAATCTGGACTTTGGTTTCCCGGTCCTTAAAGAAGACTTCGACAAAACCTCACATGTGACCTTCAGCTTTGGGACGCAGTTTTAATGAAAACTCCAATTCGTCGTTTCGGCAAAGTTCTCTCAGCTGCTCTTTTTGCAGGCGCTTTGTTAGCGGTTAGTCCGGTCGTGACCGGCCAGGCTCTGGCACAGGAAAAGCTCTCCTCTCCAGTGATTCTGGTGATCGACATGCAGGCCGCTTTGCGGGGGTCTACCGCAGCCCAGGGCATCCAAAAGGAACTCGACACCAAGTCCAAAGCCATCCAGAGCGAGCTGAAGAGCCAGGAAGAAGGGCTGCGCAAATCCGAGCAGGAGTTGCTGCGTCAGCAGACCATTTTGTCCTCTGAGGCCTTCGGTAAGAAAAAGAAAGAGCTGGAAGAGAAGATTGTGAGCTTCCAGCAGGGCGTTGTGACCCGCCGCAAAGATCTGGAGCGGCGCTTCGCCAAAGGGATGTCCCAGGTTGAGCGCAAACTGATCCAGCTGGTGGATAAGGTTGCCGTCGATAAAGGGGCCAATCTGGTCCTGCCCAAATCAGCGGTTGTTCTGGTTCACAACAGCCTGGACGTCACCAAAGACGTTTTGGAACTGTTGAACAAGGAAATGCCCAAAGTCGCCCTGCCGGAGAAGTAAGTTACGATGGCTGATCCTCGTTTTTTTGAGACTGTTGGCCCGCTTACTTTGGGTGCACTTGCCGAAATCGCATCGGCCGAGCTGTCAGAAGGGGCTGATCCTGACCGCCTCGTGACTGACGTCGCACCACTGGACAAAGCGGATTCTCAAACGGTTTCCTTTCTGGATAACCGCCGCTATCTCTCTGCTTTTAAGGAGAGCCAGGCTGGCGTTGTGGTGGTCGACCCCTCCTTGGCTAAGCATGCCCCGGACGGCATGAATCTGCTGCTGACCAAAGAACCCTACAAAGGCTATGCCCTGATCGCGCAGGCTTTCTATCCGGAAGCTGAAAGCGATGGTGTTGTGCATCCAACCGCCATCGTGGATGAGACTGCGGAACTGGGTCGCAATGTGGCATTGGGGGCCTATGCGGTGATCGGTCCCAAGGTCAAGCTGGGTGACAATGTTCAGGTTGGGGCGCAGGCGGTCATCGAAAAGGGCGTGACAGTCGGGGCAGGGACTCGCGTACATGCCCAGGCAACCCTAAGTTACTGCGACGTGGGCCAGAACTGTGAAATTCATTCCGGTGTGCGCATTGGCGCGCGCGGTTTCGGTTTTGCTCTGGACCCTTCCGGCTACGTGAACGTTCCTCAGTTGGGTCGCGTGATCATCGAAGACGGCGTCGAAATCGGCGCCAACACCACGATCGATCGGGGCGCCGGACCGGATACGCGCATCGGGGCTGGCAGTAAGATCGATAACCTCGTCCAGATTGGCCACAATGTGACGACCGGACGGGGCTGTGTGCTGGTTGCACAATCCGGTATTGCCGGAAGCACTGAATTAAAGAACCATGTTATGATTGCTGCACAGGCGGGCGTCGCCGGACACCTGACTCTGGGCAATGGTGCAAAGTTGGCTGCTTGCAGCGCCACCATGCGTGATATGGAAGACGGAGAGTCTTTCGGAGGCACGCCTGCCATGCCCATTAAGGAGTACTTCCGCCTTTACACCCTCTGGCAGCGTCAGTTGAAGGAGATGAAAAAGAAAAATGACTGACGAAACAAAAACAGAAAATGCGTCCTTCAAGCCCGTGGATATTCTGGGCATCATGGATCGGATTCCCCATCGCTATCCCTTTCTGCTTCTGGACCGGGTGATTGATATCCAGCTCGGTGAATCTGCAGTCGGCCTGAAAAACGTCACTTTGAATGAACCCCATTTTCAGGGACATTTCCCGCGCCAGCCTGTGATGCCGGGGGTGCTGATTGTTGAAGCGATGGCCCAGACAGCGGCTGTTCTGGTGGTGGAAACCCTGGAAGGGGAAGCCGCAGGCAAGCTGGTCTACTTCATGTCCATTGAAGGCGCCAAATTCCGTAAAACGGTGGTGCCGGGCGACCAGTTGCTGTTGAACGTCACCAAAACCCGCAACCGGGGTCCGGTCTGGCGTTTTGACGGCGAGGCAACGGTAGACGGCAAAGTTGTGGCTGAAGCGTCCTTCACGGCCATGATCATGGAAGACGAATGAGCGACATTCATCCCAGTGCTGTTGTCGATCCGGCCGCAACCATCGGAGCGGACGTAACAATCGGTCCTTTTTGTGTGGTTGGCCCTCAAGTCACGCTTGCTGACTCTGTGATTCTTAACAGCCATGTGGTTCTGGATGGCAAAACGTCCGTCGGATCAGGCACCCAGATTTTTCCCTTTGCGTCCATTGGCACCCAGCCCCAGGACCTGAAGTTCAAAGGGGAAACCTCCCGGGTCGAAATCGGCGCCAACACGGTGATTCGCGAACATGTCACCATCAATCCCGGCACCGAAGGCGGGGGACTGGTGACGCGGGTGGGTGATAACTGCCTGATCATGGTCGGGGCGCATGTGGCCCACGACTGTCAGGTCGGCAACCACTGCATCCTGGTCAACAACGCAACGCTGGCTGGGCATGTCACCATTGGCGATCATGCCATTGTCGGCGGTCTGGCCGCCATTCATCAGTTTGTCCGCATCGGGGCCCATGCCATGATCGGAGGCATGTCCGGCATTGAGCAGGATGTCATTCCCTACGGCATTGCTTTGGGGGACCGCGCAAATCTCAGCGGGCTGAACCTGGTTGGTCTTAAACGCCGTGGATTTTCCCGGGATGAAATTCACGGCCTGCGCCAGGCCTACAAGGAACTCTTCGCAGAAGAGGGAACCTTCAAGGAACGACTGGACAAAGTCGGTCAGAATTTCAGCCAGCTTGATACCGTTAAGGAGCTGATTGCCTTCCTGGAGCACGACAGTTCCCGTGGCATCAGCCAACCCAAACAAGATCAGGAAGTCTGACGCAGGACTGGTGCGTCAGGAACTCTAAAGCAATGGCTCCGACCCCTGTTTCTCTGCCAAGCGGCGATCTTTCCCGTCCCCTAGGGGTTCTGGCCGGGGGCGGGGATCTGCCCCGACGTCTGGTTGACCATTGTCAGAAGACAGGCCGTCCGGTCTATCTCGTAGCCTTTCACGGACATACAGACCCAGCTACGGCTGAAGGCGTTGAGCACCTCTGGAGCCGACTGGCTGCTGCAGGTGAAATCATTTCCTGGCTGAAGTCCAGAGGTGTGGTGGACCTGGTGATGGCCGGTCCTGTAACCCGCCCCTCCTTAAAGGAGCTGCGTCCCGACGCCAAAACAGCAAAGTTCCTCTTCAAAATCGGGAAAAAAGCCTTCGGTGATGACGGCCTTCTCAGTTCCATGGTTCAGGTTCTGGAAGAAGAGGAGGGGTTCCGTGTCGTTGGTATCGACCAGGTACTGGGAAATCTGCTGGCCCCAGTCGGCCTCTATGGAAGTCATCAACCCGATGAGCAGGCCCGCCAGGATGTAGCCCGGGGCATAGAGGTGCTGCGGGCCACCGCCCATCTGGATATCGGCCAGGCTGTAGTCATTCAGGAAGGCGTGGTGCTGGGCATCGAAGCGGTTGAAGGCACCGATCAACTGCTGAAACGGGTGGCCGGCCTAAAACGGCAAGGGCCCGGCGGGGTGCTGGTTAAACTGAAGAAAATTCAGCAGGAACAGCGGGTTGACCTGCCCACCATTGGCCTGAAAACCATTGAAGGGGCGGCAGCTGCGGGCTTGCGCGGCATTGCCATTGAAGCAGGCGGCACGTTGGTGGTGGATCAGGAAGCTGTTGCGGAGGTCGCGGATGCTGCCGGTCTTTTTGTCGAAGGCCTAGATCTGGACCTGCAGTCGTGACGGCGCAGGGCCCGCTCGCAGGGCGGCCTGCGTCTGAGCCTGCTGAAAATGGGCCGCTGATCTATCTGATCGCGGGGGAGCCTTCCGGGGATCAGCTTGGCGGGCGGTTGATGAAAGCCCTTAAGGCAGCCACAGACGGCAAGGTTCGCTTTGCTGGTGTCGGAGGCGCCCAAATGGCCAAACAGGGCCTCCAGAGCCTCTTTCCGATGGATGAACTGGCGGTCATGGGGCTGGTCGAGGTCCTGCCGCACCTGCCATTGCTGTTGCGCCGTATGGCAGAGACGGAAGCACATGCCCGCCAGGTGCAACCGGATCTGCTGCTTACCATCGATGCACCAGGCTTCAGTCTGCGGGTCGCCAAAAAGCTGAAAGGGGCAGGGTTTCCCCTGGTGCACTATGTGGCGCCATCGGTCTGGGCCTGGAAGCCCGGGCGGGCCAGGAAAATCTCCCGTTACCTGGATCACCTTCTGGCGCTGCTGCCTTTTGAGCCCCCATACTTTGAAGTGCATGGCCTGAAGACCAGTTTTATCGGGCATCCGGTGATTGAAGCACTGGCTGGGGTTGGAGACTCAGCGGCGTTGCTGGATCGATTGCAGATTGCCGAGACCACGCCGCTTCTGACCGTCCTGCCCGGGTCCAGGCGAGGGGAGGTCAGTCGCTTGGCCCCCGTCTTTGGTAACACAGTGGCACGACTGGCGAAAACTCATCCAGACCTCCAGGTTCTCCTGCCTACTGTGCCATCTGTCGAAGGGCTGGTGCGCCAACTCACTGCAGATTGGCCTGTGCCCGTGCATGTTCTGCCTGACGCCGGGGACAAGTATGCCGCTTTCAAAGCCGGGCGCGCAGCTCTGGCCGCGTCGGGAACCGTAGCGGTCGAGCTTGCTGTGGCAGGAACACCGACGGTGGTGGGCTATCGCATGAACCATCTGACCTCTTTGATCGTTCGCCGCTTGCTGAAAGTCCCTTATGCCTCCATCGCAAATCTGGTGCTCAACCGGCAGGTCCAACCGGAATTCCTGCAGGAGTACTGCACGGTTGATGCCCTGCACACCGCGCTTTCGCCCCTGATGGAGCTGAACAGTCCAGAGCGACAGGAACAGCTTGCCGGTCTGAAGGAAGCCGTGGCCTGCCTGTCCGGGGCGGGCGAGGGCACACCCAGCCAGCAGGCCGCCCGGGTGTTGTTGGACCTGCTGGCTGAAAAATCCCTGCCGCCAGCCTCCTGATCGACAGTGCGCATAAGCAGGGACTTTCACTTTCAGTGGGGAGAAAAGTTGAATGACTGTCACGGTTCCGGTGATTGAAACCGACAGGCTTATTCTGCGGGAAATCCGTGAGTCTGAGTTTGAAGCCTACGCGGCCTTTTACCAATCCGAGCGCTCTCACCTTCGGGGTGGGCCTTTGGGTCGGGAGGAAGCCTGGGCGGCCTTTGCATCAGAAATCGGCCATTGGCAACTGCGCGGCTATGGCTTCTGGGCGTTAGAGGAAAAGGAAAGCGGCGACTGTTGTGGCCTTGTGGGTCTCTACTACCCCGAAGGCTGGCCCGAACCGGAAGTGGGCTGGCTGGTCTGGGAGGCCTATGAGGGCAAGGGAATTGCCAGAGAAGCCGCCATACGGGCGCGTGATTATGCCTATCAGACCCTTGGCTGGGAGAGGCTGGTGAGCTGCATTTCCGAGGGGAATGAGCGTTCTGTACAACTGGCTAAACGGCTTGGGGCCACATTGGACCGGCGGGTAACGCGGGCAGGGCGACCGGACCTGCTGGTTTATCTGCATCCGGCTAACGACGCCCTCTAAACTGTAACGTCCGGCACTTGCTTCAGGGATTGGCTGGAAGACCTGACCCCTGTCCCCGGCAAATGGATGACAGTGATTATTCACAAGCAAGTAAATGGTGTCTTTGGGAAATCTGTAGGTCAGCCTGGAGGTGGGTCAGCCTGGGGTAAGGAACGCAGAAACCAGGGAATCACAACTGAAATGAGCGACAATTTCAATGAACCGCAGCATCAATCAAAGAAGGGACCATTGGACGACAGGATCTAAGAACCGACAGGATCGGGGGTAAGGACGCTTTCCAACTTCTGGGCACAAGCTCTGTCTGCCAAAGGCTTCAAGTCTTCTCCCCACAAGTTCGCTATAAGGAAAAGAGTTTGTGAAAAGGAAAAGCCATGCCTGCTCTGCGCCCCCGGTTCCGACGAAATGACATTCTGTCCCTGACCGAAGAAACGCCCCGTTATGATCTGGCGGAATCCGTCGGGCCGGATCTGCGCCTGGGTGATCTTCTTTCAAAAGACGAAGGGGCCGGCCTTCAGGATCTGGCTCTGAGTTACAGCGGCACCTCCGGGAACGAAGCCCTAAGGACCATCATTGCTGACAGTCACGGGGTCGGGGCAGAGGACGTGGTGTTGACCATCGGCGGCATGCAGACCCTGTTTCTGACGGCGTACATCCTTTGTGAACCTGGGGAGGAAGTGGTTGTTGTCACACCGATCTTTCCCAACGCCCTTTCCGTTCTCAGGACTGTGGGAGCCCGAGTGCGGGAACTGAGGCTGTCATTCGATCAGGGCTATCGGTTAACTCCAAAAGACATCAGACCCTTGCTATCGGGCCGGACACGCCTTGTCAGCCTGGCATCTCCCCAGAATCCTTCTGGAGTCAGTTTTGATCTTGATACGATCAAAGCGCTGCTGGACCTGATGGCTGACATCTGCCCTGACGCTTACCTGCTGATCGATGAAACCTACCGGCAGGCGGTCTACGGGACGCGGGACACCCAGGCCAGTGCGGCCAGTCTCAGCCCCAAAGTCATCTCCTGCGCTTCTTTGTCCAAGTGTCACGGCGTACCGGGGTTGCGCAGCGGGTGGGCCATCACCCAGGACCCGGAACTGCGCGAGCAGATCATGCTGGGCAAATTTGAAACAGTGATCTGCGGCTCTGCAGTGGATGAAGCCCTGGCTTTGCAGGTGATGGAAAAGCAGGAAGAGATCATTTCCCGTCGGCGACCACATCTTCAGGCAGGCTATGAACGCACCCGGGATTGGGTGACAGCCAATGCGAGCCTGTTAGAGTGGGTACCGCCCTCCGCCGGGGCCTTGTGCTGCGTGCGTTTGCGCCCTGATGTGGTGTCTGACCAGCAGGTTGATGACTTCTATCACTCCTTGCCCCGATTTGATGTCCGGGTGGCCCCGGGGGACTGGTTTGGCGAGGACAAGCGGGTCTTTCGCCTGGGCTTCGGGCTGTTGAGCATGCCGGACCTTGAAGCGGGCCTTGCTGCGTTAAGCGAAGCTCTCGCGCTGCTGATGGTAAAAGCCGAGTAAGGGATTGGCATTGGCTTTATCATAGGTTCCTGTGTCTCGCTTTTGTGTCTGTACGACTGCGGCTCAACTTGACTTGGAGTCCATAACTGCAGATAGAGAAGATAGACCTCAGAGATTGATCGGTGTTGCTGGAAGCACTTTGCGCTTGGCAGTAACCCCCCAATCATCCTCTAACATATTGAAAAGAGGCACATGATCACGGTGGGTGTTGTCACGAAGTGATGGTACTTGCTCCGATTGGCCTCTGGAGCGGGGAGCGTTGGAATGGCACAGAAGGTTTTGCTAAGCGGCGCGTCTGGTTTTATCGGCAGCCATACGGTTGAGCGCTTGCTCTCCAGGGGGCATGAGGTCGTGGGAACCGTTCGTAATCCGTCTGACAGCAGCAAAGTCAGTCACTTGCAGGCGCTCGCCGGAGCCGAAGACAGATTGAGCCTGGTTCCAGCCGATCTGACCGATGAAGATCCGTTCAGCGACTACATGGATGTGGATGTGGTGATGCATGTTGCCAGTCCCTATGTGCTGAACGTGAAGGATCCGCAAAGAGATCTGGTTGATCCCGCCGTAAAGGGGACACTGTCGATGCTCCGGGCTGCTGCCGGCAGTTCCCGCATCAAAAGGGTCATTGTCACTTCTTCCATGGCGGCGGTCACTGATGAACCTGATGGCCGCGTGTTGACGGAAAAAGACTGGAACAGCAAATCGAGCCTGAGTCGGAATCCCTATTTCTACTCAAAAGTCCGGTCGGAACAGGCTGCCTGGAAGTTCATGGAAGAGGAAAAGCCCGCTTTTGATCTGGTGGTGATCAATCCCCACATGGTCACCGGCCCCTCCATGACTGCCGACATCAACACCTCCAACCAGAATCTGATCGATATCGTCTCCGGCCAGTATCCGGCGGTGATTGACATGACGCTCTGTATTGTTGACGTGCGGGATGTGGCCGATGCCCATGTGGCTGCCATGGAAACGCCGGAAGCGGAAGGGCGGTATTTGTGCAGCAGTGGCACCATGACGATTGAGGCCCTGGTGGCCCTGTTGCGAAAAGAAGGCTATGGCCACTGTAAACTGCCGAAGTTCGACTGGACGGGACCCTGGGGAACCCGGTTGATGAAGCTCCTGAGCTACACCCAACCCTCCGGCATTGGCACGGTTTTGCGTACCCACATCGGGCGGGACATTGCTTTTGACAACAACAAGATCATCCGTGATCTGGGCATGAACTTCCGGTCACCGGCGGAAAGCGTCATCGATACCCTGGCGGATTTGAGCAAATGGGGACACATCCCGGCTCCAAAGTTCTAGAGCAGAATCGCTTCGTTCTTCAGCAATGAGGTCTCGAAAACAGCTTGCAGAAGAGCGACTAACTTTCTGAAACATAAGATATTCGGGCTTGATTTCTTGTCAGCCAGTGTTTCCAGTTAGTCGGATTTTGCTTTCGCTTCAGCCTCGGTCTGCACAGTGGACGCAGAGTGGAACAGCCGGATCAGCCTTCAGGCGCGCTTCGGCAATTTCTTCACCGCAGGACAAGCACCAGCCATAGTCATCGCTGTCAATACGCTCAAAGGCCGCCTTGATGCGCTGCAGCTCGGCTTGTCGCCGGCCGTGAGTGGCCTGAGCCATGGCCTGGCCTTGCAGGGCATCCATTCGGGACAGGCGGCCCACACGGCTCTGATCCAGCTCCACCGGGGCACGGCTGTCTCCGGTCTGCGTGTCCAGAGTGTTCAGTTCCTTTTCACGGTCCAGCAGCAACTGCCGGAAGCTCTCCAGTGTTTTCTCATCCATGCCTCATCCTATCGCGGCAAGAGCCTTATCGTCTTGTTAGGAATCACGAGGTGATTTCAGATAAGACGTGAATAAGCCTCTTTTCAGTGTTTTAGAAGATGAGTCACGGCAGAAAGAAAGCGCTTCTAACCCGATCAGGAATATCTTAGTCCACCCAGGATCATCGGTACTACAGGGCAAGAGACTTGAGGGGATCATTCCCGCCGGACTGTCGGAACAGCGAGGGAGGCATTTGTGCCCTATGCCAAACGCGAGCAAAAAAAGAGGCGCCCCGAAGGACGCCTCTTTTCTGATAGTCAGGGACCGGCTTAGCGGTCGTCCATGGCTTTGAAATCGCGGCCGGCGTCGCCCAGGTACAGCTGGCGCGGACGGCTGATGCGGTGGCCGGGATCTTCGATCATTTCGGTCCACTGCGCCACCCAGCCCACGGTCCGGGCCAGAGCAAAGAGCACGGTGAACATGGAGGTCGGGAAGCCCATGGCGCTCAGGATGATGCCGGAATAGAAGTCGACATTGGGGAAGAGCTTCTTGTCGACGAAGTAGGGATCGCTGAGTGCGATGCGTTCCAGCTCCATGGCCAGTTTCAGCAGCGGGTCTTCCTTGACGCCCAGCACTTCCAGCACTTCGTAGCAGGTGCTCTGCATGACCTTGGCGCGCGGGTCGTAGTTTTTGTAGACCCGGTGACCGAAGCCCATCAGACGGAAGGGATCGTTTTTGTCCTTGGCGCGGGCGATGAACTCGGGAATCCGGTCCACGCTGCCAATTTCGTTCAGCATCTTCAGCACGGCTTCGTTCGCACCGCCGTGTGCAGGACCCCACAAGGAGGCAATGCCAGCTGCGATGCAGGCAAAGGGATTGGCCCCGGAAGAGCCGGAAATCCGTACGGTGGATGTTGAGGCGTTTTGCTCGTGATCGGCGTGCAGAATGAAGATGCGGTCCATGGCGCGGGCCAGGATCGGATCAACTTTGTAATCTTCCGCCGGTACGGAGAACATCATGTGCAGGAAGTTCTCGGCGTAGGTCAGGTTGTTGCGGGGATAAACAAAGGGCTGACCAACCGAGTACTTGTAAGCCATGGCGGCAATGGTCGGCATCTTTGCGATCAGGCGATGCTGAGCCACCATGCGCTGATGGGGATCGGTGATGTCCGTGGAATCATGGTAGAAGGCGGACAGGGCCCCAACCACAGCCACCATGATGGCCATGGGGTGAGAATCCCGGCGGAACCCACGGAAGAAGTTGATCATCTGTTCGTGCAGCATCGTGTGATAGGTGATGTCGTGCTCGAACTTGTCTTTCTGTTCCTGTGTCGGCAGTTCGCCGTGCAGCAGGAGGTAGCAGACTTCCATGAAGTCGCTTTTTTCTGCCAGATCTTCAATGCGATACCCGCGGTGCATCAGAACACCAGCATCACCGTCGATGTAGGTGATGGAAGAATCGCAGGAAGCGGTAGAGGTAAAACCAGGATCGTAGGTGAACATCCCCGTTTCAGCATAGAAACGGCGAATGTCGACAACCTTCGGGCCGGTGGCACCATCCATTACGGGCAATTCCAAGCTTTGTCCCGTCGCATTGTCGGTGAAGGTCACCGTGTGCTGGGTGTCTTTGCCGGTTTGCGTCATGTGCATCTTCCCCTTGGTTGAGTGCAGCCCGAGGAGCCCTCGGGCGGGCGTTCGTTGCGGCGCAACATAAAGAGTTATTTGCTGGTCTGCAAATAGGTGAACTGTCGCAGCAGCTGTTCCAGCCCGCGAAAGTTCCCGTAACGGGCAGAAACCCTGACCAGTTCTCGATAGAGATTTTTTATTGATTGCAGGTGGTTACAGAATTTTCTTTGCGAAGGTGTGACGCCCCGGCGCAGATCGCTTAGCTCTGCTAGAGCATGATCGGTTTAGTTAGAAGCGCTTTGAGCTTGTACCTGAACCGTGAATCATCCTCTAACATGTTGAAAAGAGGCAAATTCACGATTGAAGTGTTATCTCGTAATGATAACACTTCAATCGATTTGACTCTAACGGGCCTGATCTGCGATCCGGGCCAGGGATTCTTCCCGTCCAAGAACAGCCGCCACCTCAAAAATGCCCGGTGAGATGTTGGAACCGCTCAGCGCGGCACGCAGAGGCTGCGCAATGGCCCCAAGCTTGATTTCCTGGGCTTCGGCAAAAGCCCGGACGGCCCCTTCAACAGCTTCTTCAGTCCAGTCACTCAAAGCTTCGAAATCCGGCAGGAGCTTGCCTAGCAGAACCCTGGCGTCGTCACTCAGCGCTTTTTCTGCTTTGGCGTTGAGGGAAAGGGGGCGTTCGGCAATGTAAAAGTCTGCCAGTTCAGACAGTTCCACCAGGTTCTTCGCGCGGGCTTTCAACCCTTCCATACCTTTTTCCAGCCGTGAACGGCCTTCGTCTGTGAGCCTGTCGGCGTAGATATTAGCCAGTTCCTCCACCAGGCGGTTGGAAGAGGCTTCACGCAGGTAGATGCCGTTGAGGTTGTCCAGCTTGGCAAAGTCGAATCGAGACGCGGATTTGCCGACGCCGGACAGGTCAAACCACTCAATGGCCTGCTCTGTGGAGATGATTTCGTCATCGCCGTGACCCCAACCCAGGCGCAGCAGGTAGTTGCGCAGAGCTTCGGGCAGGTAGCCCATGTCATCCCGGTAGGCTTCCACACCCAGTGCGCCGTGACGTTTGGACAGTTTGGAACCGTCTGCCCCGTGGATCAGCGGGATATGGGCAAAGGCCGGTGGTGTCCAGCCAAGCGCCAGATAAAGCTGATACTGACGGAAGGCATTGGTCAGGTGATCATCGCCCCGGATGACATGGGTCACCCCCATGTCGTGGTCATCGACCACCACGGACAGCATGTAGGTCGGCGTGCCGTCTGCGCGCAGCAAAACCATGTCGTCCAGCTGGTCGTTGGCAACGGTGACATCGCCCTGAACCAGATCTGTAATGGTGGTTTCGCCCGTTTGCGGCATTTTCAGCCGGACAACAGGGTCGATCCCTTCAGGAGCATCACTGGCCGGACGGTCTCGCCAGCGGCCGTCGTACCGCATGGGACGGCCTTCTGCCCGGGCCTTGTCTCGCATTTCCTGAAGCTCTTCCGGGGAGGCGTAGCAGTGGTAAGCTTTGCCGTCTGCCAGCAGCTGACGGGCCAGTGCCGCGTGATGATCTGCCCGGCTGAACTGGTAAACCTCATCCCCGTCCCAGTCCAGTTCCAGCCACCGCAGCCCGTCCTTGATGGCTTCAATGGCTTCAGGAGTGGAGCGCTTGCGGTCCGTATCCTCAATTCTCAGCAAAAATTTGCCGTTGTTGTGCTTGGCAAAAAGCCAGTTGAACAGCGCGGTACGGGCGCCGCCAATGTGCAGGAAACCGGTGGGAGAGGGCGCAAAGCGGGTGACAATGGTCATGGGCGAGCTGAGATCACTGTTTATGGGAGGAAAAGTTGGCCGCTGTGTACCACAGGCATCGGGAGAATGCACGCCACCTAACCCTCTCAATCATAAAACAAAGTGTTTGCAGTTAGGGGCGAAGAACCGTTGCAGGTCGGCAGGTTTACTCCGGTGGTGGGTGACCGGAAATCACCGACACAGACCCGGAGCTTTCTAAGGCATCTGACCATAAGGTTGTTTAGCAGCATGAAAATCCACTCAAAGTAGCTTTGATGAGGGATTTTCCCCTATGGTTGCCTATGGCGGATTCAGGCAGAAACAAAGCAGCGGCCCTGATGCCCGACAGGTCTGTGGGAGATCTGGTCCCTGGCAACACACCCGGGTCGAACCTCAGGCAAAGGGGCGGTGTCCGGAATTGGCTGGCGACGGTCTGGAGGCTGGAGCAGCAGCAGCACTTTCTGTGGTTACCGGTTTTCTACGGATTGGGCATCGGACTGGCCTTTACCTACTTCCCAGAAAGCCCGTCTACAGCATTGGTTTTCCTGACACTTATGGCGTTGCTAGCAGGTGTTCTTCATCTGCGCGCAGGGCTGCCCGGAAGCCTGCTTGTTTGCATGGTTCTGCTGGGGCTCGCCACGGTTCAGCTGCGCGTCTGGGCTGTTGCCGCCCCGGTACTGCCGATAAAAAGCCTCTCAGCTGACTTTCTTGGACAGGTGTTGAGCAGTCAGCAGACGGCAAAGGGACCCCGGGTCGTCTTACATCCGGTTGACCTGACACCCTTTCGAAACAATCTCGGCACAGACACCCTGCCAAACAAAGTGCGCTTGCTGCTGCCCAGGGACATGGCCATTCCGCAGCCGGGCAGTTGGCTGGCGGGAAGGGGGCGCTTTCTGCAGCCGCCTTTACCTGCGGTACCGGGGGATTATGACTTTGCCCGTGTGGCCTATTTTCAGGGGCTGGGAGCCGTTGGCTACAGCTATGGCCAACCCGAGGTTACATCACCAAGGCCTGGAGACCTCTTCGCCAATGACTTTCATTGGACTGATCCGTCGGTAAGCTGGCATCTGTTTTGGAATGATCTGCGGTGGCGGGTGGCAGGCAAGATCAGAGCACAATTGCCCCCAGACCAGGCGGGACTGGCCATTGCGCTGAGCGTGGGAGACAGAGGCGACCTGGACCCCTTGCAGGTAGAGGCCCTGCGCCAGTCGGGCCTGGCCCATTTGCTGGCCATCTCCGGCCTGCACCTTGGATTGGTCGCTGGCAGTCTGTTCTTTTTTATCAGAGCCTTACTGGCATGTGTTCCCCCGCTGGCGCTTCACTTCCCCATCAAAAAATGGGCGGCCGCTTTCGCCTGGGTGGGCACCTTCTTTTACTTTGGCCTGTCCGGTGGATCCTTGCCCACAGAGCGGGCTTTCATCATGGTCTCTTTGTCTTTGCTGGCCATTATGATTGACCGGCGAGCGATTTCGCTGCGAGTTCTGGCCTGGTCGGCATTTCTTGTTCTTTTCCTGCGCCCGGAAAGTCTGTTAACGGCTTCCTTTCAGCTGTCCTTTGCTGCTGTCACGGTCATGATTGCTGCTTTTGAGGCCTGGCAAAGAGGAAAGGGTGGGCGCCTGGGTTTCAGGGATCCGGAACAAGGCTGGATCGGACGAAGTGCGCGAGGTGTCTTTCTTTTCGCCAGTGCGCTGATGGCAAGCTCGCTATTGGCTGGTCTGGCAACAGCGCCCTTTGTTCTCTTTCACTTTCAACGGCTGGCTTCCTTTGGTTTCCTGGCCAATCTGGTGGCAATTCCACTGGCAAGTTTCCTTGTCATGCCATTGATTTTGCTGACCTTGTTTTTGATGCCCTGGGGGGGAGAAGGGCTGACATTACCTTTCCTTGGGTACTGCCTGAGCTTATTGCTGACGTTGGCTGAGGGGATCTCAAACTGGCCGGGTGCTGTGCAGCGCTATGTTGAACTGCCTTTGTGGGGGCTGCTGGTAAGTCTGTTGGCTGGGCTGTGGTTTAGTCTCTGGCAGCAATCCTGGCGTTATGCGCTGTTGCCGCTGCTCCTGGTTCTGCCTCTTTCCATAGCCCTTCACCGCGGTCCTGATCTGCTGATGTCGCCACCACAACAGCTTTGGGCCGTTCGCCTGCCGAACGGTGCTCTGCTGGTGCCGCAGCGGGCCAAGGACAACTTCAGTGTGCGTCAGTGGATTGAAAGAAGCGGGAAGGAGCCGCTTTTCTGGGACGAAACCTCCGCTCTGGCCTTAGAGGACCAGCAGCAGATTTGGGGATATTGTGATCCTTTGGGCTGTCGCTTTCAGCTGACAAAGGCCGATGACCATTGGCTTGCTTTGTCCCTAGATCCCAGAGCCCTGTCGCTGGATTGCCGCCAGAAACAGGATCTCCTGACTTTCTATCCGGTGGGAAGGCGCTGTGTAGAGGGGGGCGTTACCGTTCTGCTGCAGGCCAGAGACTTCAGGAATTCAGGGGGAATCGCCCTTTACAGGCAAGACGACACCTGGCGTCTTGAAACTGTTGAAGAGATTTTGGCAACGGCTCCCTGGCGGCAAAACCGGGAGAGAAACTGACCCCACTGATCTCTCTTCCCTTTTCCAATGCGGTTGGTTTGACACCACGCCAACGTGGCGCATGCTTCTTATGGTGTTTTCAAAAGCGCTTTGAGGTCAGTAGCGCCGCAGGAGCCCGATCAGGCGACCCTGAACCTTCACCCGATCCGGCGGAAAGACCCGGGGTTCATAATTCCGGTTGGCCGGCTCCAGCGCGATGGCCCCGGTGCGTTTGCGCAAGCGCTTGAGCGTCACTTCATCATCATCAACCAAAGCAACGACAATGGCGCCGTTTTCAGCGTTTTCAATGCGTTCGATGATAACGGTGTCACCGTCGAGAATGCCAGCCTCCACCATGGAATCGCCTTCTACTTCCAGGGCGTAGTGGTCCCCACGTCCCAGCAGATTGGCGGGCACGTCTACAAAGGCAGAGTTGTCCCGCAGGGCTTCAATGGGCGTACCGGCAGCAATCTTGCCGTAAAGAGGCAGGCCGACAACTTCACCTTCGCCGATGGGCTGCATCGAGGTGTTGTCAGTCAGCGGCGCGTTTCGTCCGCCTTCGATCACTGAGGGGGAGAAGCCACCGCCGTTGCGTCCGGCAACAGCGTCTGGCAGTCGGAGGATCTCCACCGCGCGGGCCCGATGAGCCAGCCGACGAATGAAGCCACGTTCCTCCAGCCCGGTAATCAACCGATGAATGCCTGACTTGGACTTCAGGCCCAGCGCCTCCTTCATCTCATCGAAGGAGGGGGATACGCCTCTTTCCGTCAGCTGTTCATGCAAATACAACAACAGTTCATACTGCTTGGGCGTCAACATCTTGACCTGTGCCTCCCCGGCTTTCGCGATCATCCCTCTGTGCCAGTGTTCAGGAGTCGCCATGTTCCCGTGTACCCGTGATCCTCTGTCTTAAAGTTCCAGTGAACCAATGTTTCAGTGAACCAACGGTCCAGCGAACCTCTGTCTCTATTTTTCCCCCAATCTTCAGGGGCAGGGACAGCTCGTTACAGGCAAAGAACGACTCCAAAACACTGGTTAATGTTCTAGTGATGTTCTCTCTATTCGTCAAGTGTTCCTGTTATGCTCCCCTGATGATCCTGATTATTTGTAAAACAGGCGGGTGATTACTTTCTGAACTTGGGCGGCGCTTGTTTTGTTCGCAAGCGAGTGATGGAGATCTCCCGCTGGCAGGTCCTGCATAAGAAAAGGGAGGATCTCAGCCGGACCCTCCCTTGTTCATTACACCCACAGGTCCTGATATGGACTAAAGCCCCAGGGCAGCGGCTCCCAGCGGCAGAATGTCCACTTCTTCACCAGCTTGAGCAGCGGGGGCATGGGGCTTGCGCAGAACAAGGCAATCGGCCCTGGCCAGCGTGGCCATCATGGAACTGTCCTGGCGGCCAAAGGCGATGGCGCGCCGCCGCCCCTCAGAATCCAGCTCCAGCCGGGCGCGCAGGTAATCCTGGCGGCGATCATTGGCGGGCAGGTCCTGACCCAGCAGCACTTTTTCCAGGCGGTGACCCGCGTCCGTTTGCCCCAGCATCCGGGCCAGAACCGGCTGCAAAAAGAGGATCGCACAGACCAGCGTAGATACCGGATTTCCCGGCAGACCCAGCAGAGGGGTCTGACCCAGTGACCCGAACATCAGGGGTTTGCCCGGCCGCATGGCAATACGCCAGAAATCCAGTTCCAGTCCTTTTTCCCCCAGGACTTCCTGGATCAGATCATGCTCGCCAACGGAGGCGCCGCCGGTGGTGACCAGAATATCGGCTCCGCGCGCGCCTTCTGCCAGCCGCAGCAGCGACTCGCGGTTGTCCCGGGCAATGCCCAGGTTGATGGGGACGCCGCCACAGGCCTCCACCAGAGCCGCCAGGGAAAAGCCGTTGGAGCTGACAATCTGATTTTCAGTCCGGGGCTCGCCAGGTAGCACCACTTCGTCACCTGTGGCCAGGATCGCCACCCGGGGCTTGCGGTGTACTGTCAGCCAGGGAATGTCCATGGCTGCAGCCAATCCCACTTGTCGGGCGGTCAGTCGTGCCCCGGCGGGAATGCCGACGTCCCCGGCGGCAAAATCCAGTCCGGCCGGTCTGACATAGTTGCCCGGCTTGGGACTTTCCTTGATCAGGATTTCAGGGCCCTGTGCTTCTGTATCTTCCTGGATGACAATGCTGTCAGTGCCGGGAGGTAGCGGCGCACCTGTGAAAATCCGGGCGGTTTCACCGGACTGGATTTCCTGATCATGGGAATCGCCGGCGGCCACATGGGCCACCATCTTCAAGCGGGTGGGCACCGTTGCCACGTCTGCAGCTTTTACCGCATAGCCATCCATGGCCGACACATCTTTGGGCGGCTGGGTCATGCGGGCGCGGGCGTCTTCAGCCAGCACACGTCCCAGGCCCTGAGACACGGGGATGGTTTCACCAGGCAGCGGAGAAAAAGCTGAGAGAATGCGGGCCAGGGCCTCTTCAACGGCAATCATCATTCAGCCTCAAAGGTCCCGGATTTCCCCCCGGCCTTGTGAACCAGCCGGACATTTTCGATGCGCATGCCCTTATCGACAGCTTTGCACATGTCATAGACCGTCAGCGCAGCCACTGAAACGGCGGTCAGCGCCTCCATTTCAACGCCCGTTTTTCCGCTCAGTTTACAGGTGGCGGCGATGGTCACGGCGTTGCGCTCCGGCTCCAGTCCCAGATCCAGTTTCACTGAGGTCAGGGCCAGGGGGTGGCAGAGCGGGATAAGATCGGGGGTGCGTTTGGCGCCCATGATGCCAGCCAGCCGGGCAACAGACAGCACATCCCCTTTTTTAAAGCCACCTTCCTGGATCAGCGCCAGAGTTTCCGGCTGCATGATCACTTCGCCTTTGGCCGTGGCGCTGCGTTCTGTTTCTGATTTGTCGGTCACGTCCACCATGACCGCTTTGCCGTCCGCATCAAAATGGGTGAAACCGCCCACTGTCCACTCTCCTTGGTTTGTCCGCCATTTCGGACGATCAGGCTGCCCGCAAGGCTTGCGTGGCCGCTGTGACATCTTCCTGTCTCATCAGGGATTCGCCAATCAGGAAGGCCTGCGACCCAACAGCGCGCAGGCGGGCAATATCAGCTGGGCCGTAGATCCCGCTTTCCCCTACCAGGAAACGATCTTCCGGCACGGCAGTCGCCAGTTCCTCTGTCACCGCCAGATCCACCACCAGTGTCTTCAGGTTGCGGTTGTTGATGCCCAGAAGCGGCGATTTCAGTGCCAGAGCCCGATCCAGTTCCTCACGGTTGTGAACTTCGATCAGCACGTCCATGCCCAGGTCCATCGACAGGGATTCCAAGTCCTGGGCCTGCTGATCCTCCAGAGCCGCCATGATCAGCAGAATGCAATCGGCCCCCAGCGCACGGGATTCGACGATCTGATAAGGCTCCAGCATGAAGTCTTTGCGCAGGCAGGGCAGGGAGACGGCGGCGCGGGCAGCCTGCAGAAAAGCGTCATCCCCCTGGAAATAGGGCTGGTCAGTCAGAACAGACAGGCAGGAAGCCCCTCCGGCTTCATAGGCTTCAGCCAGCAGAGGCGGGTTGAAATCTTCGCGGATCAGTCCTTTGGAAGGAGAGGCCTTTTTGATTTCACAGATCAGGCCGAAGTCCTTGTTCTCTGCATCCCGTTTCAGCGCGTTGTAGAATCCGCGCGGAGCGGAAACCTGATCCAGACTGGCTTCCAGATCAGCCAGGCTGCGCTTGGTTTTGCAGGCGGCCACATGCTCCAGTTTATCGGCGCAGATTTTGGCCAGTACATCACTCATCGTCAGTTCCTCAGGGATGTTCCTCAGGGAGGGGTGTCAGAGGCCGCAGCCCGCTTTGTTTCTTATTGAGCCGTGGTGCCGTCGGTGAAGCCACCGGGCGGCGCTTAGGGCAGGTAATCGGCTTACAGTCCGGTGTAGGTCAGCATCTTCTCAAGCACGCCCTTGGCGGCCCGGCTGTCCAGAGCTTCCTGAGCCCGGGCGACCCCGTCTTTCAGGTCACTGGCTTTGCCGCACATCACAAGAGCGGCTGCGGAAGACAGCACCACGGTATCACGATAGGTGCTTTTTTCGCCTTCCAGCAGCGCCATCAGCACTTTGGCGTTGTGGGGGCCATCTCCGCCCAGCAGGTCCTCTTCTTTGCCGCGGGGCAGGCCGGCATCTTCCGGCGTGACTTCAAAGGTGGTGACGGTTCCGTCTTTCAGCTGGGCCACATAGTTGGTGCCCGTGGTGGTCATTTCGTCATAGCCCCCTTCGCCGTGCACCAGCCAGGCGGCTTCGTGCCCCAGGCCTTTGAGCACATGGGCCAGAGGTTCGATCCAGTCTCGGGAGAAAACGCCGATCATCTGTTTTTTCACCTGACCGGGATTGCACAGCGGCCCCAGCAGGTTGAAGAGCGTTCGGGTGCCCAGCTCCACCCGGGTCGGCATCACATGCCGCATGGCCGAGTGATGGCGTGGTGCCATCAAAAAGCAGGTGCCCGCGTTGGTCAGGGCCTGTTCCAAAGCGGAAAACTCCGCATCTGTGTTAACGCCCAGAGAAGTCAGAACATCGGCTGCCCCGCTGCGGGACGACAAAGAGCGGTTACCGTGTTTGGCGACAGGCACACCACAAGCCGCCACCACGAAGGCTGAGGCGGATGACACGTTGAGAGTGCCCTTGGCATCGCCGCCGGTGCCACAGGTGTCGATGGCACCTGCGGGGGCTTTGATGGGGCTCATTTTGGCGCGCATGGCCGTGGCTGCGCCGATGATTTCCGGTACCGTTTCCCCCCGCACACGCAAAGACATCAGCAAGCCGCCCATCTGCGAGGGGGTGGCATCCCCGGACATCATGATCTCAAAAGCCTGCTGAGACTGTTCCTGGGACAGGGCCTGGCCATCAGCGGCAAGAGCGATCAACGCTCTGAGGTCGGTCAAATCTCCGGTCATGTGTGGATTCCCTTATGCCGACTTGGGCAGCTGTGTAGGTTGGCCTGCGAGGCGCAGGAAATTGGCCAGCAGATCGTGGCCCTGTTGTGAGGCGATGGATTCCGGGTGGAACTGGACACCGTGGACGGGGTGGCTGCGGTGCTGCAGGCCCATGATGATTCCGTCGTCGGTTTCTGCCGTAATCACCAATTCGTCCGGCAGGTCTTCCTTGGCAACCACTAGAGAATGGTAGCGGGTAATGTCCAAAGGATCTGACAAGCCCTCAAACACCCCCTGGCCCTGATGACGGATGGCTGAAACCTTCCCGTGCATGGGGTGGGGGCCGCGCTCAACTTTGCCACCGTAAGCCATACCGATGGACTGATGGCCCAGACAAACGCCCAGCAGCGGAACCTGGCCGTTGGCTGCTTCGATCAGTTCCAGGCAGATCCCGGCTTTGGGCGGATCGCAGGGGCCCGGCGACAGGATGATGCCCTGCGGTTTCATGGCAAGCGCCTCAGCTGCGCTCAGCGCGTCGTTTCGGCGCACCTCCACCTCTGCTCCCAGTTCGCTCAGGAAATGGTACAGGTTGTAGGTGAAAGAGTCGTAGTTATCGATCAGCAGAAACATATCAAGGCGTTACCACGGTAAACTCAGGTTTGGGATCCGGGGACGGGCCGCAGATCGGCACTTCTTATAGCAGGAGCATTCCGGCCCAGGAAAGCCGGGTTTGGGCAATTGGGGGCGCTTTTTCTGCATCTTTGCCCCGGTTTTGAAAAGAAACGCCCCGGTGCTCCTTGACCTTCCAGTAGCTGGAAGGTCCATTTAGAGGAAATGACAGATCAAAACACCCTTTCTTCACCCACACCCGCGGACCTCAACCTGACCCTGTCAGGTATGAGTTGCGGCGGCTGTGCAGGCAAGGTTAAGCGCTTCCTGGAAGACCAGCCGGAGGTCCGGGATGCGCAGGTTGACCACGTCAGTGGCCAGGTCGTGCTATCCCTGCAACATCAGATTTCCGCCTCAGAGTCCCGACCCTCAGAAAAGCTGCTGGAAGATCTGGGCCGTGACTTGAAGGAACTGGGTTATCCGCCTGTGGCGTTGGGGGCTGCCGCTGACAAAAAGGCAGATCAGGCAAAACCTGACAGTTCTCAGGGTGAATCTAACGAATCTGCGAGTGTTCCCCCTCGCTCCAGCGTTCAATCTGGCGCAGACGACCTGCAGTCTGAGCGGCTGTTCAAACACCTGTTGACCATCCAGGGCATGACCTGTGCGTCCTGTGTGGCGCGCGTGGAAAAGGCCCTTGAAGCCGTGCCCGGTGTGGCAAGTTCCAGCATCAATTTTGCCAGCGGAAAGGCCATTGTGCAGGTGAACAAGGGCGTGTCGGACAGCAGTTTGATCGCCGCGATCGACGGCGCGGGATACAGCGCCCGGACAGTTGATCAAAAAGCGCCCGCTGCTACAGAAGAGAACGGCAGCCAGGGCAGCTGGCTGTTTTGGGGAGCGGCCCTCCTGACATTGCCTTTGGTGGCTCAGATGATCTGGCCCTGGTTTGGGCTGACACTGGTTCTGCCGGGCTGGCTTCAGCTGCTGCTGGCCACGCCAGTGCAGTTTATCGCCGGGGCAGGGTTTTATCGTGCAGCCTGGGCTGCCCTGAAAGCCCGCAGTGGCAATATGGATCTGCTGGTGGCTCTGGGGACGTCAGCAGCCTATGGCCTCAGTCTTGCGTTGATGCTGCAAAGCGCGCTGTCGGGTCAGGAAAGTCAGCCCCATCTTTACTTTGAAGCCTCTGCCGCCATCATCACCCTGATTTTGCTGGGGCGTCTATTGGAAGACCGCAGCAAGAGGGGCACTGCCGCAGCTTTGCAGTCCCTCATGACATTGCGCCCGGAGACAGCCTGGCGGGAAGAATCAGGGGGCTTGCGCGAAGTCTCGGTCGACGACCTGGAGGTCTATGACGTTTTGCAGGTGCGTCCGGGTGACCGCATTCCCGCAGACGGTCAGGTGCTGTCAGGTTACAGCCAGGCCGATGAATCCCTGCTGACCGGGGAAAGTCTGCCGGTGGAAAAAGCCCCGGGCGACAAGGTAACCGGCGGAACTGTCAACGGCTCGGCCCTGTTGAAGATCCGGGTGACTGCCAGCGCGGCAGACAGCCGGCTGGCCCGGATTGTCGATCTGGTGGAAAGCGCGCAGGCGTCAAAAGCACCCATCCAGAAGCTTGTGGACCAGGTAGCCGCCGTCTTTGTGCCCTTTGTGGTGCTTGTGGCCGCGCTGACCTTTGTTGGCTGGATGATTGCCGGGGCCGGACTGACCACCGCGCTGCTGCATGCCGTGGCTGTTCTGGTCATTGCCTGTCCCTGTGCGTTGGGACTGGCCACCCCCACAGCCATTATGGCTGGCACAGGGCTGGCAGCCCGTCACGGTGTGCTGATCAAAGATGCCCAGGCTCTGGAGCGGGTGCGGCAACTGGACATGATTGTGTTCGACAAGACAGGCACTCTGACCGTTGGAAAACCCACCCTGCAGGCCGTGTCTGCAGTTGGAGCGCAGTCGGAAACAGACCTGCTGGAACTGGTCGCCTCGGCCCAGCAGGGCAGCAGCCATCCACTGGGTAAGGCCTTTTTGCAGGCAGCGTCCCAGCGCGGCATAGCGTTACATGCCGTACAACAAGCTGAGGTCATCGCAGGCAAAGGACTGCGGGCCCGCTGCCAGGACAAGGAGCTTTTGATTGGCAGTGAACGGTTGCTGCGGGAAGAGGGTATTGAGCTGTCGTCACTGAAAACCGCTGCGGCAGAGCAGGCGGATCAGGGGCATTCACTGGTTTGGATGGCCGTTGAGGGTAAGTTGGCTGCAGTCTTTGCGTTGGGTGATCAGCTGAAACCCCATGCCGGAGAGGCCATCAAGGCCCTGAAGCAGGCGGGGCTGCGCATTCTCTTGCTCAGCGGGGATCATCAGCGGGCAGCTGAAGCTGTTGCCCGACGTTTGGCGATTGACGAGGTGAAGGCTGAAGTTCTGCCGGAAGATAAGGAACGGGTGGTGTCTGCGCTGATGGCTCAGAATCTCACCGTGGCCATGGTCGGCGATGGCATCAATGATACGCCGGCTCTGGCAGCGGCTGACCTGGGCATTGCCATGGGGGAGGGCTCTGATGCCGCCCTGGAAACCGCTGACATCGCCCTGATGACCGGCGACCCGCGCTCGGTCGTGCGGGCCCTGGATATCGCCAAGGTTACTCAACGCAAAATCCGCCAGAACCTCTTCTGGGCCTTCATCTACAACAGCCTAGGCATTCCGCTGGCGGCTTTTGGACTGCTCAATCCCGTTGTGGCGGGAGCCGCCATGGCCTTTTCTTCTCTGTCGGTCGTCACCAACTCACTGGTATTGCGCCGGTACAAACCTCAATTCAGTTCAGCTTCTGAAAACACCATGACCCCTCAGCAGTGAGGACCTGTCCTATGATCAATATCGGTGAAGCAGCCAAACGCTCCGGCATCGCGGCCAAGACAATCCGCTACTACGAGTCCATTGGGTTGGTGGAAGCCGCCGGTCGCAGCCAGGCTGGCTATCGACTCTACAGCAAAAATGAAGTGGAAGTGCTGCGGTTCATCAACCGGGCACGCTCTCTGGGGTTTTCTGTACAGCAGGTGGCAGATCTGCTGGCTCTGTGGCAGGACCGCAACCGGGCCAGCGCGCAGGTCAAGAAACTGGCCGAAGATCAGGTCGCGTCTATTGATCAGAAAGTCTCTGAATTGCTGGAGATGCGCCAGACTCTGGTGCAGTTGACTGAAGCCTGTCATGGCGATTCCCGCCCGGATTGTCCCATATTGGAAAATCTGGCAGGACCCGGGAAAAAACCGAGCAGCTAAACGTCACAGCTTTCTTTCTGGCCACCAGCTCAGATCTTTAACAAGCTGTTGTTCTGGATCGCCTGACCTCAGGGTGTCGACCAGACTCCGGCCCGTTTGCTATGCTGGCGAACGTTGGTAATATTTCTTACTGCTTTTGGGATTTATGTCGGGATAGACGGACAGGCGACGTGATGCCCCACGACAAGGGGTGCCCTGCGACGTGTGACTTGTCCTCTCTTCAGTATGCTGGAGGCCTGGTCACGGATGTGTGCCAGGGTCACAGCGCCATCTTCTAAAGTGAACAGGCTCCAGCCCTTTTGGAATTGGCCTTTAAACCATGCGCAATCTGAGACCTCCCAGTCGCCGGGACCGTGCTGTTTCTTCTGCCGATCGCGGCGTAGAGACCACGGAATCGCTGCGTCCGGTTGCCGTGGTGGCTGTCGCGCTTCTGGCGGGAGGTGTTACCCTGGGCACGCTGATCGGGAAGGGGGCCGATCGCTTTTCCGATTATGAACCGGTACTGGCTGAGGAGGCCGATCCCGGCCCGGTGCTGTCGCCCAGCCCCACGGAAGCTCTCTTGCAGGAAGCGCGCCCGGAGTTGCACCGGGCCAAGGCGGCAGGCGTAGCCATTGCCCGCGAAGCCGTTGTGGAGGACAAGGATTTTGCCGCCCGTGCGACGCCTTCCAAGGCAACAGCAAAACTGGGCGGGATGGCCGCACAGACCGCGCAGGAAGTGACGCCGGACCGCTGGCTGTCCTCCTTCTCTCCGACCTTGAACAAAGAAGTCCTCACTGCCCAGTCTCTGCCGCAGGTGAAAAGCTACGAAGGCTATGTGGAGATTGCCTCTGGCCGCAGCCAGCCTCAGGCCTGGCAAGCCAATGCGGTTCAGGTCGCCGCAGCCAATGGCCGTCCCCGCATTGCCATCGTGCTGGATGATCTGGGGATGAACAGACCGGCCACCCGCCGGGCCATAAACCTGCCCGGGCCGCTGACTCTGGCTTTCCTGACCTATGCCGATGATCTGGCGCGGCAAACCCAATTGGCCAGGCAGCAGGGGCATGAGTTGCTGGTCCATATGCCCATGGCAGCTGAAAAAGAACAGATCGCCGCCAAGTATCGCCCCCTCAGTCCTGAACTCAGTTCAGAGGAACTGCAGGCCAATCTGGATTGGGGTCTGGGGCGTTTTGAAGGCTATGTGGGCATCAACAACCACATGGGCAGCCGCATGACCAAAGACCGCCCCGGCATGACCCTGGTAATGAGGACGCTTAAGCAGCGCGGTCTGCTCTACATGGATTCCCGAACCTCCGGACGATCGGTTGGGGAAGAAGTGGCGGAAGAACTAGGGGTTCCGACCAATCACCGGGACATCTTCATCGACCATGAGCAAAGTGATGAATTTGTGACCCGGCAGCTGGCAAAGATTGAGCGCATCGCTGTGAAGCACGGCCAGGTGATCGCCATTGGCCATCCGCACAAAGTTACGTTGAAGCATCTGGAAAGCTGGCTCCCGCGCATGCAGGCCAAGGGCTATCAGATTGTGCCCATTTCAGCTCTCGTCAAAGGGCCCAAACCTTTGCAGCTGTCCAAAACCAGCTGGTCCAACGGCGCGAGCAAGGCCAATTAGGCGGTCAGTGGGTTGAGCAGCCGGATTGATGACCTGGCCCCTATTTGCAAGAAATGCCTGCGTTTCCGGCGTCAGATTGGCCTAAACGAAACTACGTCGTGAGGGCGTTTAAAGCGCGGATTAGCTTCTTCCCAAAAGCGAGAAGATGAGCCGCGACCTGGATCACAGCGCATAACGCGTCTTACGGATTCGATCCCGTTCTAGCTTTCCCGGGCAAAGCGGACCGCTTCTTCCGCGGCCCGGATAAGGGCACGGGCCTTGTTGCGGGTTTCCTGATACTCCGACTCGGGATCACTGTCCGCCACCACACCGGCACCTGCCTGAACAAAGACCTTGCCGTCTTTCACCAGCGCTGTGCGCAGGGCAATACAGGTATCCATGTCGCCGTCAGCCCCCAGATAGCCTACCGCGCCGGCATAGTAGCTGCGCCGGTCGGGCTCCAGTTCCTCGATGATCTCCATGGCGCGGACTTTTGGGGCGCCAGAAACGGTGCCGGCCGGAAAACCGGCAGCCAGAGCATCCAGCGCATCAGATTTCTGATCAATCTGCCCTTCCACGTTGGAAGAGATGTGCATCACGTGGCTGTAGTACTCCACCATGAACTGTTCGGTGACTTTGACGGAGCCGATTTCCGCCACCCGGCCCACATCATTGCGCCCCAGATCCAGCAGCATCAGGTGCTCGGCCCGCTCTTTGGGATCAGCCAGCAGATCTTCAGCCAGCGCCCGGTCTTCTGCCGGTGTGGCGCCGCGCTTGCGGGTTCCGGCCAGGGGTCTGATGGTCACTGTGCCTTTGCGCAGGCGCACCAGCACCTCTGGAGACGAGCCCACCACCGCGTAGTCTCCGAAATCCAGGAAGAACAGGAAGGGGGAGGGGTTGAGGCGCCGCAAAGCGCGATAGAGAGCAAAGGGTGGCAGCTCAAAGGGAACGGAAAAGCGCTGCGCCAGAACCACCTGGAAGATGTCCCCGGCCAGAATGTACTCCTGAGCCCGTGCCACCATGGCGCGGAAGGCATCGGGCGTCATGTTGGCTTCCGGTTCCGGAAGCTCCTGCTGGCGGCTCTGAGGTTCTTTGCGATAGGGCAGTGAGCGTTCAAAATCCGCTTTCACATCGGCCAGACGGGCACAGGCCAGATCATGGGCCGCCTGCGCGGAGATGCCTGCCTGGGGCCAGACCGGTGTTGTGATGGTGACCGTATCTTCCACACGGTCAAACACAGCGGTGATGGTCGGGCGCACAAAAACCGAATCGGGAATGTCCAGAACATCGGGATTGCTGTCGAGAATGGTCTCGACCTCCCGCACCATGTCATAGCCCATGTAGCCAATCAGGCTGCCTGCCATGGGGGGCAGGTCATCGCCCAGAGCAATGAATGATTCTTTGGCCAGGGCGCGCAGGCTTTCGCGCGCGGACCCGTCCAGAGCCGTGAATTCGTCACCTTGTGCCCGTGCCTGGCGGTTGATTTCCGCCTTGCCTTTGCGGCAGCGCCAGATCAGGTCGGGCTTCATGGTGATGAAGGAATAGCGGCCGATGGTTGATCCGCCTTCCACCGATTCAAAAAGGAAGGAGTTGGGACGGCCATCTGCCAGTTTCAGGAAGGCCGAAACAGGCGTTTCCAGATCCGCCACCAGAGTGGTCCAGACGATCTGCGCCTCGCCTTTGTCGTAGGTCTGGGCGAAAGAAGCGAGCTCAGGGGTGACCTGCATGGCTCCGGGTTCCTAACTGAGTGACGGGTGCGTGGGCACGCACGTGAAGACTTGGGCTGTAGGTTAAAGAACAGGGCCTTCTTCCGGTCAACCAGAAGAAGGCCCTGCTGCCACTTTTCCTCTTCGGGCCTCATGAACACTGGCCTTACACAGGGGGCTCACACAGGAGGATCAGAAGTCGAACCGGCCCCCGTTAGTACTGAGCCCCTTTAGAACTGGGCCAGTGTGCTGTCGAGCACCTGCTGGTTGACCAGCACCTGATAGCGATCCCCCAGACCCTGGCGATAGGCTGCGGCAATGTCCGCCTGCAGGGAGCCGGTCAGCTCTTCTGACAGGGCTGCCAGGCCGTCGCTGTCACTGGCCGGGTTGGCTGGAATGACTTCGGTCATCACGGCCACCAGGGTGCCGCCTTCCACCGGCGCGACAAAGGCATCGCCAGTCTTGCTGTCAAACAGCGTGGCGGTCAGAGTCGGGGAAGGCTCGGCATCCACGCGGGTCAGCGGGGCTGTGGTCTGCAGCTCAAGGCCGGTTTCTGCGGCCAGATCATTCAGGCTTGTGCCCCCTTCAACCTTGCCAGCCAGTTCATCGGCCAGCTCTTCAGCCAGCCGCAGTTGCTCATCAGCAAGCCAGGCTGCTTCAACTTCCTGCTTGACCTCTTCGAAGGGACGGGGAGCTGCGGGAGTTTCCCCTTCGGCCTGCAGCATGAAGTAACCGCCGTCTCCGGCTTCGATCAGCAGGCTCTGTTCACCAATGGGCGTTCCGAAAGCTGCGGCCAGGAAATCAGGCGTCTGCGGCAGATCGGCAATCGGATTGCCGGCCATATCCAGCCCCTGAGCATCCATGGCGTCGACTTTCTGAACCGGCAGGTCAAACTTCCCAGCTGCATCCACAACTGAAGCGCCGCTTCCCAGTTCGTCGTCCACATCGTTGGCCAGGTTCACCAGGGCATCGATGGCCTTGTTGAGGCGGAGGTCCTGTTCGACCTGGTCGCGAACCTCTTCAAAGGGTTGCTGACTGCCTGTTTCGATCTCACTGACCTGCAGCAGGTGCCAGCCGAAGGGGCTCTGCACAGGACCGGAGGTTTCACCGGCTGCCAGCTCAAAGGCGGCGGCAGCCATGTCGCCATTGAGGTCATTGCGTGTGACTTTACCAAGAGACACCGCGGGTTGGCCGGTCACTTCTTCGGCCAGGGCATCGAAGGTCAGGCCATCGGCCAAACGGGCAGCAGCTTCCGCGGCCGCTTCTTCGCTGGGCAGCAGGATCTGGCTGACGTCGCGCTTTTCTTCCACTGTGAAGTCGGCCAGGCGGGCGTCATACTCTGCGCGCAGGTCCTCTTCTGACACGGAGATCTCAGCGGCCAGAGGTTCAGGGCGCAGCTGCACCACGGACAGGGACCGGTAATCCGGTGCCATGTAGTTGTCGGTGTTGTCTTCATAGAAGGCCATCAAGACGTCGCTGCCGGGCAGGGCAGTCCCATCAAAGCGGCTGGCGGGAACCATCAGATAGTTGGCAACCCGCGCTTCGTTCTGAAAGCGATAGAGCTTATCGGCCAGCAAGGCTGGTACCTGAGTGCCCTGGGTCATGGCCCCCATGATCTGGTTGCGGTTGATGTCCGCACGCATGTCCGCAACAAACTGGGCTTCACTCATCTGAGTAGACGCCAGGACCTGATCATAGCGGGCCCGGTCAAAACGACCGGTGGAATCCTGGAAGGCGGGGAAGGTCGTTATGGCGTTGCGCACCTGGTCATCGCTGACCTGCAGGTTGAAGTCCCGGCTGTTTTGGCGGAACAGGGCCTGATTGGCCAGACGGGCGAGAACCTGGTTGCTCAATCCCAAAGCCTGAGCCGTCTGCAGGTCCAGCTGGCCACCGAAGCGGCGCTGCAGCTGTCCAAACTCTGTGGCGAAAGCCTGACGGTATTCATACTGGCTGATTTCTTCGTCCCCGACTTCGGCCACGTTGGCTTCAGACAGGTTCCCCTGAAGCATGTCGCCGACACCCCAGAAAGCAAAGCTGAGGATCAGCAGGCTGAAGAGAAAGATAACCAGAACTTTGGCGACGATGCCGCGCAACTTTTCCATGAATGACGTACCTTGGAATGAGTCTCAAATCAGGATCCGGCTTGAAGCCGGGCGGCGCATCTTAGAAAGGGACCGGAGGGGCGGCAACCTCACACTTGGATTTTCCGCATGACAAATGGGTTATTTGGGCGATTTTTGCCAAAACCTGTCGATTTCAGCCCCGGACATTGGGGAAATTTGCTTCCAATTTGCCTTTTGACCCTCTGGCAGCGTCTGGGGGGCTATGTTAATTAGCGCTGCAATTGCGGGCAGTGTCAGAGAGCAGGGGCCCTTGATCCCCTCGGCTGACGTGCCCCAGAAAAAACAAGTGACGACTGCCACCTTCTTAGAAACTCCTGCCGCATGACATGGCAATGCACTGTGTGCGGGAATGACGGACAGACCAAAGGGACCGACTTCATGCTGAAAAAACTCATCGCAGGCAATTGGAAGATGAACGGGGATCTGGCCAGCGTGGAAAACCTGGCCGGGGCGTTGGCTGACAAGGTGTCCGCTGCCGGGTCCGGTCTGAGCTGCGATCTTCTGGTCTGTCCGCCTGCTGCCTTGTTGTCCGCCGTTGCCCAACGGGCCAAAGGATCTGCCCTGGCCGTTGGCGGTCAGGATTGCCATCAGGAAGCCTCCGGAGCCTTCACCGGTGATACCTCCGCCAGTCTGCTGCGGGAAATCGGCTGCAGCTATGTCATCGTCGGTCACTCAGAGCGTCGGCAATATCACGGTGAAACCAACGCCCAGGTCTGCGCCAAGGCAGAAGCCGCACTGGAAGCCGGTCTGACCCCGATCGTCTGCGTAGGTGAAACAGAAGCAGAGCGGGAAGAAGGCCGGGCTCTGGATGTGATCGCCAGCCAGGTAAAAGGCTCTTTGCCCAAGGGCGAACCGGGCAGTCGCTGTGTGGTGGCCTATGAACCGGTCTGGGCCATCGGCACCGGCAAAACCGCGACGCCCGAAGATGTGGCGGAAGTGCATGCCTGTCTGCGGGCTGTGCTTTCGGAGCTGCTGGATGACGCGACCGCGGCGAAGATCCGCTTGCTTTACGGTGGGTCAGTTAAACCCGGCAATGCAGCCGAATTGCTTTCAACGGCCAATGTGGATGGAGCGCTTGTCGGCGGGGCCAGCCTGAAAGTGGACGATTTCTGGGGAATTGCAGAAAACGCCGGTTAACCAGCCGTGAAACTTGATTGGATCAGGCTTTCAGCACTGTTGCCCGGTTGAAAGCCTGGTTCCTGGCCTGCGGGGGGCCGGAAGCCCCGGCCTTCATCTGTCTTTAGACCCCTGGCGCAAAGATTGCCCTAGCCACAGGGGCCATAAGGCATTATATCCCCCGCTGAATGTTTGTGTGTCCTGACGGGCCGGGTTGTTCAAAATCCGCCTGACCGGGACTTTTGTTGAGTCTGGAAACTGCCTGATGCATACGGTTCTGCTCGTTGTCCATCTCCTGATCATTGTGGCCCTCGTTTTTGTTGTTTTGCTTCAGCGCAGCGAAGGCGGTGCCCTGGGTATTGGTGGCGGCGGCGGTGGTGCCGGATTGATGACAGGTCGCGGGACGGCCAATCTGCTGACCCGTACGACAGCCATCTTGGCAGGTCTGTTCATGATGACCTCACTGGCTCTGTCCATCTGGTCGAGCAGTGCGGGCACTCAGCGCAATCAGTCCATCATGGATCAGGCGCCGGCGGTTCAAACCGAACCTGCTGCGCCCAGCGAGCCTTCTGTCCCTGTACAGTAAGTCAGGGCGGTAGCCTTAGAGAGTTTTCGGCATGGAGCTGGTCTCCATGCCGATTCGTTTTGAGCCGATTTTTATGCGAGTCGGTTGTTCAGAAAATTTTGTCAATCTAACCCCTTGGTTTCACTAGAGGGGTCTTTCGGCGTGTGAAAATCTACTTGCCGAAGGTCAGGTTTGGGAGGATAAGGAAAGCCCATGACGCGGTTTATCTTCATCACCGGCGGCGTGGTTTCCTCATTGGGTAAGGGACTGGCCTCAGCAGCGCTTGGCGCGCTGTTGCAAGCGCGCGGATACAAAGTCCGTTTGCGTAAGCTTGATCCCTATCTGAATGTTGATCCCGGGACCATGAGCCCCTACCAGCACGGCGAGGTGTTTGTCACCGACGACGGGGCTGAAACCGATCTCGATCTTGGTCACTACGAGCGCTATACCGGTGTTGCCAACCGGCGCAGCGACTCTGTGAGTACCGGTCAGATCTATTCCACAATCCTGGCCAAAGAGCGGCGAGGCGACTATCTGGGGGCGACCGTTCAGGTCATTCCCCACGTCACCAACGCCATCAAGGAATTCGTTCGCGCCGACGTGGAGGATGAAGACTTCATCATCTGCGAAATCGGTGGCACGGTGGGTGACATTGAAAGTCTGCCTTTCCTGGAGGCCATCCGCCAGCTGGGCAATGAACTGGGGCGGGAACGGTCACTGTTCATGCACCTGACCTTGCTGCCTTACATCAAGACAGCCGGCGAACTGAAAACCAAGCCCACCCAGCATTCCGTCAAAGAGCTGCAGTCCGTTGGGATTCAGCCTGATGTTCTCTTGTGCCGGGCTGAACAGCCAATCGGCCGTAGTGAACGTCAGAAACTGGCGCTCTTCTGCAACTTGCGTGAAGAGGCGGTGATCCAGGCCCTGGATGTGGACACCATCTATGCCGTGCCCCGTGCCTATCATGAAGAAGGCATGGATACGGTGGTCTGCAATCACTTCGGGCTGGAAAGCGGCGAGGTGGACCTGACGGTCTGGGATCGCATTTCCAGCACCATTCGGCAGCCCGACGGTGAGGTCACCATCGGGGTGGTGGGCAAGTACACAAGCCTGCTGGACGCATACAAATCACTGGCAGAAGCCCTGACGCACGGCGGTGTGGCCAACTCTGTTCGGGTCAAGATCAACTGGCTGGATGCGGAAATCTTCGAAAAGGAAGGCCACATTCAGGAGCTGGAAGGCGTGCATGGCATTCTGGTGCCGGGTGGCTTCGGCGAACGGGGCACGGAAGGCAAAATCAACGCCGCCCGCTTTGCCCGGGACCGCAAAGTTCCCTACTTCGGCATTTGTCTGGGCATGCAGATGGCTGTCCTGGCGGCGGCCCGCGACAAGGCCAATCTGCCTCAGGCCGGTTCCAGCGAGTTTGGTCCAGCGGACCCGGCCATCATTGGCCTGATGACCGAATGGACCAAAGGCAACCAGAAGGAAAGCCGCAGCGACGGGTCTGATCTGGGCGGGACCATGCGCCTGGGGGCCTATCCGGCCAGCCTCGTACCCGGCTCGAAAGTGGCGGAAGTCTATGGCACCACGGAAATCAGTGAACGCCATCGCCATCGTTACGAAGTCAACGTGGCCTATAAGGAACAGCTGGAAGCGGCTGGTCTGATGTTCTCCGGTCTGTCACCGGACGGACGTCTGCCGGAGATTGTCGAGCTGCCGGACCACCCCTGGTACATTGGGGTTCAGTACCATCCGGAGCTGAAGTCCAAGCCATTTGATCCGCACCCGCTCTTCAGTTCCTTCGTGAAAGCGGCTTTGGAGCATTCGCGGTTGATGTAAGACCATGGGCAGTCCTGTTTGGGATTGCGGTAACAGGGCCCGGCAGGCGTAACACACTGCCGGGCCTCTTTCTTTTCTGCCCAAAACGTTCCTGCACCTTTGCTGGACAGTGAAGAACGGGCAGCCGCTGGCTGTTTGCCAGCTGAGAACTCTCACTGCGATCCTCCTTGCTGAGCCAAAGCCCTCTTGCGGAACGGCAGGAGGTGAGATCGCTCCCGAAGTTTGTTTTAGGATCTGCGTTTTATGTCCTCTGTACCCCGTAACAGCCATGTGCCCGTTGGTGAACTTGCTTTCGGCAATGATCTGCCCTTTGTGCTGATTGCCGGACCCTGCCAGATTGAGAGCCGGGACCATGCCTTTGATATGGCAGGGGGTCTGCAGGAAATCTGCCGAACCCTGGACATTCCCTTCATCTACAAATCTTCCTACGACAAGGCCAACCGCACGTCCTTGGCTGGCAAACGCGGGATTGGCCTGGATCAGGGCCTGCAGATCATGGCGGACATCAAGGCGGAACTGGGATGTCCGGTTTTGAGCGATGTACACACGGCTGAGCAGTGCGCCCCCGTCGCGGAGGTGCTGGATGTGCTGCAGATCCCGGCATTCCTCTGCCGCCAGACTGACTTGCTGGTGGCAGCGGCGGAAACGGGCAGGGTGGTCAACGTCAAAAAGGGCCAGTTCCTCTCTCCCTGGGAAATGAAGAATGTGGCCGACAAGGTTGTTCAGTCCGGCAACAGCAAGGTTTTGCTGACCGATCGCGGAACCTCCTTTGGGTACAACACCCTGATTTCTGATATGCGGGGCCTGCCGATCATGGCCCACCAGACCGGGCTGCCGGTGATTATCGATGCCACGCACTCTGTGGCGCAGCCGGGCGGGCAGGGGACCAGTTCCGGTGGGAACAGAGAACATGCCCCCATCATCGCCCGGGCGGCCATGGCCGTGGGCGTTGCCGGTGTCTTCATTGAAACCCATCAGGAACCGGACCAGGCGCCCAGCGATGGACCCAACATGATCCGTCTGGACAAAATGAAAGAGATCCTGACGGTCCTGAAAGCTCTGGATGAAGTCGCCAAGGCCGCCCCGGTTGTGCTGTCGGATTAACAAAACTCCGGCACCTTTGCCTGTGTCTTAGGGGCGAAGACGACCATTGGACCGGGCTGTGGCGACGGTAAAGGCTGACCGGGGTTTCTCTCCGCCTTTCCTTTGCCTGACCTGCGTCACAGGTTTCATAAAGCCGCTGCACATTGCCAGAAGCAGGGTGGACATGGTACCTCCACGCACATCTGATCAGCCTCTGCGCTGTGTCAGATTTTCCCGGGCGTTTTTCACGGCCTCACCCGGTCGTGTTAGCTGGCGCCCGTCTTAGAGCATGATCGGTTGGCTGGCGGCGTTTCGTGCTGGCAGCCAGTGTGTGAATTGTCCTCTAAAGCATTGAAAAGAGGCAAATTGATGCGTCAAGTGTGATCACCTTTTGATCCCACTTAAACCGATTTGACTCTCGGCCTAATCGCCTGGAGGCCCCGGTTGGCAATTACCGGAGAGGCACTTCAGGGCACCTGACCAAGGGACTACAAAATGACCGCCATTGTTGATATTCGCGCCCGTGAGATCCTCGATTCTCGCGGCAATCCCACTGTTGAAGTGGACGTTGCTCTTGAAAGCGGCGCTTTTGGCCGTGCCGCCGTTCCTTCCGGTGCATCAACAGGGGTGCATGAAGCCGTCGAGCTGCGCGATGGTGATGCCGCGCGCTATCTGGGCAAGGGTGTTCTGCAGGCCGTTGAATCTGTCAATGATGAGCTGTTTGACGCTCTTGAAGGTTTGGACGCCGAAGACCAGGTGCTGATTGATCAGGCCATGATCGACATTGACGGTACGCCGAACAAAGGCCGTCTGGGCGCCAATGCCATGCTGGGGGTCTCGCTGGCTGTGGCCAAAGCCGCTGCCGAAGACGCTGGTCTGCCGCTTTATCGCTACGTCGGCGGCGCCTACGCCCGCACGCTGCCTGTGCCGATGATGAACATCATCAATGGCGGGGCGCATGCGGACAATCCCATCGATTTTCAGGAATTCATGGTGATGCCGGTCGGGGCCGGTTCCATTTCTGAAGGCATTCGGGTGGGTGCCGAGATCTTTCACAGCCTGAAAAGCCGTCTGAAAGCCGCCGGTCACAACACAAACGTGGGTGACGAGGGTGGCTTTGCCCCGGGCCTGCGTTCTGCCAAGGAAGCTCTGGATTTCATCTCCGAGTCCATCCAGGCAGCCGGGTTCAAGCCGGGCAGTGAAGTTTCCCTGGCGTTGGACTGTGCCGCTTCTGAGTTCTTCAAGGACGGTGCCTACGACCTGGAAGGTGAAGGGCGGAAACTGGATTCTGCTGGCATGGCCGGTTACCTGAAGGAACTGGTTGAGGCCTATCCCATTGTCTCCATTGAAGATGGCATGCAGGAAGACGACTGGGCTGGCTGGAAAACCCTCACCGATATGATCGGTGACAAATGCCAACTGGTAGGGGATGACCTCTTCGTCACCAACCCGGCCCGCCTGTCAGATGGCATCAAACAGGGGGTTGCCAACTCCATCCTCATCAAGGTGAATCAGATCGGCACCCTGACGGAAACGCTGGAAGCCGTGGAAATGGCCCACCACGCCAACTACACCGCTGTGATGTCACATCGCTCCGGCGAAACAGAAGACAACACCATTGCTGATCTGGCTGTGGCGACAAACTGCGGACAGATTAAGACCGGCTCTCTTTCCCGCTCTGACCGCATGGCCAAATACAACCAGTTGATCCGGATTGAAGAGGAACTGGGCACTGCTGCCCGCTATGGGAACGGCACCTTGAACCGTGACTGAATGATCATTTTCTGATCAAAAGAAGGGAAGGGGCCGCTTGCCAGAGCGGCCCTTTCTTTTTGAGCTCAACAAAGCTGCCGACGAAACTGCCGGAGCCTCTTTGGGTTTGTCGGGGCGGGGCCTTGGTCTGGCAGAGGGTTTTTCCTCTTTTGAAGCGTTGGTGCTGCTGCGGGTATTTTGTCGGGAACGGGGCCCCGTTCTGGTTTGGTGAATCAAAAGAGAACCAAAAAGAGAACAAAAAACGAACTGTGAGTCAAAAGGGTCACAGGTTGGAAGCCATTGGAATCAAATGATTTTTTCCTTTGACCTCCGAGTCGCAAAGTGATTCTCTTGGGGCATGGCACTTCACGACGAAATACGCAGACGCGCTCGGGTCGTCATCCCTCAGGTCCTCGGAGCCTGTATGGTGGCTTATTTTGCCTACCACACGGTCCAGGGGGAGCGGGGGTTTCTGGCCTATCTTCACCTGAGCCAGGAACTGCAGCAGGCTGAAGCGATTCAGTCTGATCTGGCCCAGGAGCGCCAGGTTATGGAGCGTCGTGTGGCTTTGCTCGGTTCGCAAAATCTTGATCCTGATCTGCTGGATGAGCGGGCGCGTGAGTTGTTAAACTACGGTCAAAAGGGGGATCTGTTGATTTTCCTTCCAGAGAACTTGCAGCGTTAAAACACGTCGTTTTCATAATTAACTTAAAACAAGTTAATTGTAATAATATTGAACAATTTCAATATTTTAATCACTGTTGAGATTTCATTAAAACTTCCTTATGCTCCTCCCAATCAAAGGGCGGCTGTGTGATGCCGTGACTCAGATCAGAGGAGGATGGCATGGCCAGCCGAACCACCGGTGCCGCGCGCAGCGCGGGAAAGAAAACAACCGGCAAAGCCGCACCCAGAAAAACAGCCGTTAAACGTCAGGCAGACCTCGCCAAGGGTATCAGCAAGGAAGAATTGCTGGGCTACTATGAGGAAATGCTGCTGATCCGGCGTTTTGAAGAAAAAGCCGGGCAGATGTACGGCATGGGCCTGATCGGTGGTTTTTGTCACCTCTATATCGGCCAGGAAGCTGTCGTGACTGGCCTGCAGGCAGCCATGACGGAAGATGACGGCGTGGTGACCTCCTACCGGGATCACGGTCATATGCTGGCCATCGGCATGGACGCCAAAGGTGTGATGGCTGAACTGACCGGGCGTGAAGGCGGCTACTCCAAGGGCAAGGGCGGCTCCATGCACATGTTCAGCCGGGAGAAGAAGTTCTTTGGCGGACACGGCATCGTTGGCGCGCAGGTGCCCATCGGCACCGGCATTGCCTTTGCCATGAAGTACAACAATGAACCTGGTGTTTGCCTGGCCTACATGGGCGACGGCGCTTTGAACCAGGGGCAGGTCTATGAATCCTTCAACATGGCTGCGCTGTGGGACATTCCCGTCATCTATGTGATTGAAAACAATCGCTATGGCATGGGCACGGCGACCGAGCGCTCTTCCGCCAAATCCACTGAGCTCTATCACCGCGGTCAGGCTTATGGCATTCCGGGCCTACAGGTCGACGGCATGGACGTCTTGGCCATGAAACAGGCCGGCGACAAAGCTCTGGCCCATGTGCGGGCCGGAAAGGGCCCTTACATCATCGAGGCCCAGACCTATCGCTATCGCGGCCACTCCATGTCTGACCCCGCCAAGTACCGCACCAAAGAAGAAGTGCAGAAGATGCGGACGGAACACGACCCCATTGAACGTCTGCGGCATCTGCTGCTGGACGAAAAGAAGATGGTGGAAGAGGCCGAGCTGAAGGAAATTGACAAGAAGATCAAGCAGATCGTCACAGAAGCTGCTGATTTTGCTCAGTCTTCACCGGAACCCGACCCCAGCGAACTCTGGACGGATGTCTACACCGAGGCAGCGGAGTAACGCTGACCTGCCAGCCTGAGAGGTGCCTTCTCGATTGAAGGCGCCCGCGCTGCAGGTCATCACCTGCCAGTGCTTCCATGATTTTCAGGGGTGCGCAATCCGCAGCCCGAACCTGGGGAGGAACCCATGCCAATTGAAATTCTGATGCCAGCCCTGTCGCCCACCATGACAGAAGGCACGCTGGCCAAATGGACCGTAAAAGAAGGCGACAGTGTTGCTGCCGGTGATGTGATTGCCGAAATCGAAACCGATAAAGCCACCATGGAGGTTGAAGCTGTTGACGAAGGCGTCATCGGTAAAATCCTGGTACCGGCGGAAACGGCGGATGTATCCGTCAACACCGTGATTGCATTGATCCTGGAAGAGGGGGAAGACGCAGCTGCTCTCGACGCCGCTCCGGCTCCGGCCGCTGCTGCAGCACCGGCACCGGCAGAAACGGCGGCCCCGGCGGCAGCTGTTGTGGCCAGCACACCAGCACAGGCAGCCCCGGCACCGGCAGCTGAACCGGAATGGACCGGTGAAACAAAAACCCAGACCGTGCGTGAAGCGCTGCGCGATGCCATGGCTGAGGAAATGCGGGCCGATGAAAAGGTCTTCCTGATGGGCGAAGAAGTCGCCGAATACCAGGGGGCTTACAAAGTCAGCCAGAACCTGTTGGAAGAGTTCGGGGCCAAGCGGGTGATTGATACGCCGATCACCGAGCATGGTTTTACCGGTCTGGGCGTCGGGGCGGCCATGTATGGTCTGCGCCCCATTGTCGAGTTCATGACCTTCAACTTTGCCATGCAGGCCATTGACCACATTCTCAACTCTGCCGCCAAGACGCTCTACATGTCAGGCGGTCAGATCCACAACCCTATTGTCTTCCGTGGTGCCAACGGCGCAGCCTCCCGTGTGGCGGCTCAGCACTCCCAGTGTTACGCCAGCTGGTACGCCCACATTCCCGGGTTGAAAGTGGTCTCTCCCTGGTCAGCTGCCGACGCCAAAGGCCTGCTGAAATCCGCCATTCGCGATCCGAACCCGGTGGTTTTCCTGGAAAATGAAATTCTCTACGGCCAGTCTTTTGAGGTGCCGGTCAGCGACGACTGGACCGTGCCCATCGGCAAGGCAAAGGTGGTGCGCCCGGGCAATGACGTGACCCTTGTTGCCCACTCCATCATGGTTGGAAAGTGCCTGGAAGCCGCAGAAAAACTGGCTGCTGACGGCATTGATGCGGAAGTTATCGATCTGCGCTCCATCCGGCCTCTGGATGCAGCCACCATCATGGCATCGGTTCAGAAAACCAATCGCATTGTGACGGTGGAAGAGGGCTGGGCAACCTGTGGTGTCGGCTCTGAAGTGGCTGCCCTGGTCATGGAGCAGGCCTTTGACTGGCTGGACGCTCCGGTCAAGCGTGTGGCCGGTGCGGATGTGCCCATGCCTTACGCCAAAAATCTGGAAGAGCTGGCCTTGCCACAGGCTGACCATGTGGTCGCTGCGGCCAAAGAGGTTTGTTACCGCTAACCCCAATGGGAAGAGCCCAAGGGCAGAACCTTTGGGGGAGGAGTAGGACATGACTGTTGAAATCCTGATGCCAGCCCTGTCGCCGACCATGACAGAAGGAAAACTGGCAACCTGGAACGTGAAGGAAGGCGATAGCGTTTCTGCCGGTGACGTGATTGCCGAAATCGAAACCGATAAAGCCACCATGGAAGTAGAAGCCGTGGATGAAGGGGTGATCGGGAAAATCCTGGTGCCCGCTGACACGGATAATGTGGCCGTGAACACTGTGATTGCGGTTCTGCTGGAAGAAGGCGAAGACGCCTCAGCTCTGGAAGGAGCAGGTGCTGCGGCACCGGCCCCAAGTGCCGCGCCGAGTGCCGCGCCGAGTGCAAGCCCCGCCCCGGCGGCAACGGCTGCCAAAGAAGGTGCCCCTGTTGCGGCGGCTGCGCCCGCGCCAACACCAGCAGCCCCGGCTGCGCCTGTCAGCGACCAGGGAACCCGTGTCTTTGCCAGCCCACTGGCCCGCCGTCTGGCGCAGCAGGCCAATCTGGATATCGCAGCTATTGCCGGAACCGGGCCTCACGGCCGGGTGGTGAAAGCCGATGTGGAAGCCGCTCAGGCTGCCGGAACGGCCCAGGCAACGGCACCTGCCGCTGAAGCCGCAGCTCCGGCTGCTGCTGCACCGGCTCCGGCCGCCGCGCCGGCCAAATCCGGCCCCGGTGCCCGCGAAATGGCCGACATGCTGGGCATGGACTATGAGCTGGAACCCCTCAGTTCCATGCGCAAGGTCATCGCCAAGCGCCTGACAGAATCCAAACAGACTGTGCCGCACTTCTATCTGACGGTGGATTGCGAACTGGATGACCTGCTGAAAACCCGCAAGGAACTGAATGCCAAGGGTGAAAAGGCCGGATACAAGCTGTCGGTCAACGACTTCATTATCCGCGCGGTGGCTCTGGCTCTGAAAGCCGTGCCAGCAGCCAATGCCTCTTACGACGATGAAGGCATGCTGTTCTACAAACATGCCGATGTGTCTGTGGCGGTTGCTACCCCGACTGGGTTGATCACACCGATCATCAAGGCCGCAGAAGGCAAGGGGCTGGCTATCATTTCAGAAGAAATGAAAGACCTGGCAACCCGGGCCCGCGATGGCAAGCTCAAGCCTGAGGAGTACCAGGGCGGGACCTTCTCCATCTCCAATCTGGGCATGTTTGGCATCAAGCAGTTTGATGCGGTGATCAATCCGCCTCAGGGCTGCATTCTGGCTGTCGGTGCCGGTGAACAGCGCCCCGTTGTGAAAGACGGTGCTCTGGCTGTCGCCACGGTGATGAGCTGTACCCTGTCTGTCGACCACCGGGTGGTAGACGGGGCCGTGGGGGCGCAGTTCCTGGCTGCCTTTAAGAAGTTCATCGAAGACCCGCTCACCATGTTGCTGTAAGGCCGCTGGGCGCAGCCGTCTGCAATGGCTGCGCCTCGGGACTTTCGATGCGCAGAGCGTGACAGTTGTATCTTGGGGGTAACCCCTGTTGATCCGGTGGCTGTGCCCCGGTAGGAGAAAATCTGATGGCAGACAGTCAGTTCGATGTGATTGTGGTTGGGGCAGGTCCCGGGGGCTATGTGACGGCCATTCGCGGCGCCCAGCTGGGTCTGAAAGTGGCGGTCGTGGAAAAACAGCACCTGGGCGGCATCTGCCTCAACTGGGGCTGCATTCCAACCAAAGCGCTGCTTCGGTCCGCCGAAGTTCTGCACAACATGAAAAACGCAGCCGCTTATGGGCTGAAAGTGGAAAAAGCGGATTTTGACCTGCAGGCCGTGGTCAAACGGTCCCGACAGATTTCCAAGCAGCTGAACAGCGGCGTGGGGCATTTGCTGAAAAAGAACAAGGTCACGGTGATTGACGGGGAAGCCAAACTGACCGCTCCCGGTGCACTGTCCGTGACAAAAGATGGCAAATCCTCAAGCTATCAGGCCAAACACATCATTTTGGCAACAGGGGCTCGACCGCGCTCTCTGCCGGGGATCGATCCGGACAAAAAGCTGATCTGGACCTACTTCGACGCCCTTGTGCCCGAAGACCTGCCCAAGAAAATGCTGGTCATCGGATCCGGTGCCATCGGCATTGAATTTGCCAGCTTCTACAACACCCTCGGATCGGACGTGACGGTCGTTGAAGTCATGGACCGGGTCATGCCGGTGGAAGACGCGGAAATCTCCAAATTGGCGCAAAAGCAGCTGGAAAAGCAGGGCATGAAAATCCTGACCGGCTCCAAGGTGCTGTCGGCCAAGAAGGGCGCTAATTCGGTGACCTGCGAAATTGAAGACGCCAAGGGACAGAAAAGCTCTGTCACCGTTGACCGGGTGATTTCAGCCGTGGGTGTTCAGGGCAATATCGAAAACCTGGGCCTGGAAACTCTGGGCGTGAAAACGGACCGGGGCTGTGTGATCGTTGATGGTTTTGGCCGCAGCAATGTGCCGGGCGTCTATGCCATCGGGGACGTGGCCGGACCGCCTATGCTGGCTCATAAGGCCGAACATGAAGGGGTGGTCTGCATTGAAAAGATCGCCGGTCAGGATGTTCATCCCTTTGACAAGTCCATGATCCCGGGCTGCACCTACTGCCATCCTCAGGTGGCATCGGTCGGCCTGACCGAAGAAAAAGCCAAAGCCGCCGGACATGATATCAAAGTTGGGCGCTTCCCCTTCATCGGCAATGGCAAGGCCATTGCTCTTGGGGAACCCGAAGGTCTGGTCAAAACCATCTTTGATGCCAAAACCGGACAGTTGCTTGGGGCTCACATGGTTGGTGCGGAAGTAACGGAACTGATTCAGGGCTTTGTTGTCGCCATGAATCTGGAAACGACGGAGGAAGAACTGATGCATACAGTCTTCCCCCATCCGACACTTTCGGAAATGATGCATGAGTCTGTACTGGACGCCTACGGTCGGGTGATCCATATGTAGAGGCGAACAGCGATCCGGCTTGTGGCTGACTTTGCCGGGCCGGATCGACTGAGCAGGTCAGATCACTGATGCTGCAGGTGTTCCTCCTTTAGCTGTTCCCGGCAGCAAAGGAAGGGCAGGGGATTGTCCCCTCTTGGACAGGCAGACCTTCATTGGCTGCTTTGTCTTGTCGTGGTCGATTGTTGAGGGTCCGTCCGGACCCCGGAACGGGAAACAGAATGTCGGTTCAGGAAAGACAGGTTCTTCGCCATCCGGAAAAAGCGCACAAACCGGACAATCCGGTGCGTAAGCGCAAACCCGAGTGGCTGCGGGTCAAAGCCCCCATGGGCAAGGTTTACTCCGAAACCCGCGACATCATGCGCGAACACAACCTGTCCACTGTCTGCGAAGAAGCTGCCTGCCCCAATGTGGGGGAATGCTGGTCCCGCAAGCACGCCACCATGATGATCATGGGCGGCACCTGCACGCGTGCCTGTTCGTTTTGCAATGTGGCGACCGGAAAACCGGGCGCTCTGGATGTCTTTGAGCCGACCAATGTGGCGCAGTCCGTCAAAAAGCTTGGGTTAAAGCACGTTGTGATCACGTCTGTTGACAGGGATGATCTGGATGACGGGGGTGCCGAGCATTTCGTCAATACCATCAAGGCTGTGCGTGATGCCTCTCCGGACACGACCATTGAGATTCTGACCCCGGATTTTCTGCGCAAACCCGGGGCCATTGAAACGGTGGCAGAAGCAAAGCCGGATGTGTTCAATCACAATCTGGAAACCGTTCCCCGGCTTTATGGGTCTGTGCGGCCCGGCGCCCGTTACTTCCATTCCCTGCGGTTGCTGGACACGGTAAAGCAGGTGGACCCGGAGATTTTCACCAAATCCGGCATCATGGTGGGCCTGGGGGAAAGCAAAGACGAAATCTACCAGGTCATGGACGACCTGCGTTCTGCCGACGTGGATTTCATGACCATCGGGCAGTATTTGCAGCCAACGGCCAAGCACATTGCTGTCGATCGCTTTGTCACCCCGGATGAATTTGCTGAGTATGAGCGTCGTGGCTACACAAAAGGCTTTCTGATGATTGCCGCAACGCCTTTGACCCGCTCGTCCTATCACGCCGGGGATGACTTTGAGGCCATGCGTCAGGCCAGAGCCGAAAAGCTGGCCCAGGCCGGCAGTTAAGCACCTGGACACACAGTCATCTGATCGGGGCACTGCAGCGCGGTAAAGAATCGTGGTGCCCCGTCATTTTCTTCGGCACTATAAGCATCCGGTCCCCAAATGCGGGGCCTTTTGTTCGTTTAAGATCTTCCTGGCGGTTCCTTCATGCCCACCCACGCGGAACAGCGCATCTTCAATCATTCCCCTAAGGAACTTTTTGATCTGGTTGCAGATGTTGGTGCCTATCCGGAGTTTTTGCCCTGGTGTCTGGCCGCCCGTATCCGCAAACGCAATGGCCCCGTGATCCTGGCGGACCTGGTGATTGGCTTCAAAATGATCCGGGAGCGCTTTACCAGTGAAGTGACCCTGGACGACTCAGACCCTCAGGCGCTGAAGATAAATGTGAAGTACATTCAGGGGCCCATGCGGCATCTGAACAATCACTGGATATTCCTGCCCCATGAGCAAGGCTGCCTGATTGATTTTTATGTGGATTTTGAGTTCAGCTCGAAACTCCTGCAAAAACTGATGCAGCCGCTGTTCAACGAAGCCGTCAAACGCATGGTTCATGCATTTGAACAGCGCGCAGAGGAACTGCTGGAAAAAACCACACCGGTGGTGTGACACCCGGGCACGATCCGGTTTTGGTTGGCGCGCTGTACGTCCGTACTTAAATCGCGGATCATTCTCTAAGGCATTAAAAAGAATAGATTTTACACACTGGTCGGTGTCACGAAGTGAGTCCGCTTAGAGCAAATTGATTTTGGCTTACAGCTCCACGCCCTGCGCCAGAGCGTAATAGAGCAGCGTGGTCATGACCGCGTTGAAGGCCCCGTGCAGGATGATGGGCGGCCAGAGCGAGCCACTCTTTTCATAGAGATAAGCAAGAGCCACGCCCAACACGCAAAGAGAAGGGATCAGATGTGGCACGCCGTGCAGGATCGAAAAAATTAGGGCGCTGACGCCGGCCCCGATGGCCACGCCAAAACGTCCCGCTAACCAGCCAAACAGCAGGCCGCGAAACACAATTTCTTCAATGATCGGTACCACCAGGGCACTGATCACCATGATGGATATGTAGGATCCCCAGGAAAAGCCTGCTGGTGCCAGCACCTGCAGCTGGGGGTTTTCCTGTTCGCCGCCCATGATCTCCTGAACCAGGATGTTGATCAGGGAAACGGCCGGGATCATCAGGAAAGCAAAGACGATGGCCCGGGGAATCCACTCGTGTTTGCAGGGAACCAGCCCCAGATCTTGCCAGCTCAGGCCCCTTTGTCCGCGTGCGATAAACAGGGCGATGAACAGCATCACAAGGCTCTGAACCAGCAGAACAGCCACGGTGGTGAATACCTTGGATCCTGCAGTGGCGTCTTCGCCCACCAGGCTGACAAACAATCCCGAGACAAAAGGCACCACCAGCCGCAGGGACAAGAGCGCCAGAATGAAGATCAGCAGCAGGTCATCGACCCGCAGGCGGCTGGCCACAAAGGGGTAGGGCGAGGGCATTCAGTTATCCCCTGCTTTGCCTGGAGCGCGAGCGGCTTCTTCCAGCAGACAGAGAGCTTTTTCCAGAGCGGCCTGACGCACGGCCTGACGATCTCCCGAGAAAACACAGCGGTGACTTTGGCTTGCCCGGCCCTTTCTGGCGATGCCCAGATAGACGAGGCCCACCGGTTTGGTGGCGGTGGCGCCGCCGGGTCCGGCAATTCCGGTCAGCGATACAGATAGGTCAGCCCGGCTGTGAGCCAGGCCACCTTCGGCCATGGCCAGTGCCACCTCACTGGAAACCGCCCCTTTTTGGGCAATGAGATGGGGAGGCACCCCGACCAGTTCCTGCTTGGCTTCGTTGGTGTAGGTGACAAAGCCCCTGTCCACCACATCGGAGGAACCGGCTATGGCCGTCAACAGGGCTGAAACGAGGCCGCCGGTGCAGCTTTCCACCGTGGCAAGCGTCAGTCCCTGCGACCTGCAGCTTTGAAGCAGATCTTCAGCCTGTGTCATCAGAAAAGCGGGAAACATGTCTCTCTCCCCAAAACCCAGAGCAGTCCATAGCTGGCCAGAGCCCCATAAAGACCGGCCAGCATGTCATCGGTCATGGCCCCGAACCCACCCTTCAGGTTCTTGTCCGCCCAACTGGCCGGGAAGGGTTTAAAGATATCAAACAGACGAAAAGCCAGAAAACCATAGAGATAAAGCCAGGGATCCAGGCAGAGCGGCACCAGGGTGAGCCATTGCCCGGCGACCTCGTCGATCACCACTTCGCCCGGGTCTTCCCGGCCGAAGTGGGCAATGCAGAGATTGGCCGCCCAGGTCCCGATGGCATAAGCCAGCAAAGAGCCGATCAGCAAAGCCCAGGGGCCACCCCACCAGGCCAGAAGCGCACCAGGAGGCAAGGCTGCCAGGGATCCCCAGGTGCCAGGCGCTTTGGGCAACAGTCCCGTACCGCCCCAGGTGCCGATCAGATGGGCCGGATGCCAGAAAGACAGTTTCATGAGGACGCCCCATCCTGGGACGACGGGCTTTCGGTTGTTTCCTGCTCGCCAGTCCATTGGGGCAGAGCGGGCAAGGCCAGGGTCGCTGTGGCTTGTGCGGCAATGCCTTCATTGCGCCCCGTAAAACCGAGCTTTTCCGTCGTTGTGGCTTTGATGCTGACCCGTTGAGGGGGCAGCTCCAGCAATTCTGCAACCCGGGTCACCATGGCGGCTCTGTGGGGGCCAACTTTGGGCGCTTCACAGATCAGGGTGATGTCCACATGCCGGATGTGCCCGGCTTTGGCCCGCACCAGATCCCGGGCATGACGGAGAAACAAGGCTGAATCAGCGCCTTTCCATTGCGGATCGCTGGGGGGGAAATGGCTGCCGATATCGCCGTCTGCCAACCCGCCAAGGATGGCGTCTGTCAGGGCGTGCAGCCCCACATCCGCATCAGAATGGCCAGACAGACGTTGACTGTGGGGCAGGGTGACTCCGCAAAGTGTAACCTGATCACCCGGCACAAAGCGGTGCACATCAAACCCGCTTCCCACCCGGGTTTCCAGTTGGCTTGCCAGGTGAGTTTCTGCCCGCCTCAGATCTGCGCGATGGGTCACTTTGAAAAGATCCTCTTGTCCGGTCACAAGGGCGACATCCATATGGGCCGCTTCGGCCACGGCGACATCGTCCGTCAGTTCCTGTCCCCGCGCAGCCCGGTGGGCTGTCAGGATGGGACGATAGTGAAAGGCCTGTGGGGTTTGGGCCCGCCAAAGACCCTGTCTGTCCAGCGTGCCGGTGACCTTGCCTTCAGCGCCGCGTTTCAGGGTATCTGCCACGGGCAGGGCCGGCAGGGCACCGGGATAGTCCGCAAGTGCCTCCAGCAGGTCGCTGATCAGGTCAGCCGTCACAAAGGGGCGTGCGGCGTCGTGGATCAGAACAGTGCCAACAGGGGCTTCCAGCTCTTCCAAACTTTCCAGGCCCAGGCGGACGGATTCCTGTCGGCTGTCGCCGCCGAACACCGGAGGCAGGCAGTCCAGATCTTCAATGGCAGCCAGGTAGCGGTCCTGATCGTCCGGATGAATGACCACCCGGACGGCATCAATCTCTTTACAGGCCAGCAGGCGGGACAGGGCATGCCAGATCAGGGCATGGCCCTGCAAAGGCTCATACTGCTTGGGGCCGTCGGCGCCAAACCTCTGACCGCGTCCGGCGGCCACGACAAGGGCAATGCAGCTAGGCATGTGTGTTTAGAGAACCCTTTTAAAAAAACAAACCGGGCAGAAATCGCAATCGCGCTTGGAAAAGACATAAGAGATGCCCACATCAGCAGTTTCGCAGCTTCTGGTGTTCGCGCAAAGCGCTGCTAAAGAAACCGATCCTGCTCTTGCTGTCAGCTTTGGTGCTCTGTTGGCCCTATTTCCGCCGGGAGAGTAGTGCAGTTTTCCCTGAAAGGAAAAGACTGCTTCGTCTGCTGTCGTGCTTTAGCCTGAAGCTGGTCTGCCAGCTGTTGGTTAACGGCAGAGGAGCTGCGCAGGATCAGCAATATACTCACCTCTTGAGGTAGTGATATAAGGGCGTCCATGGACAGTTCTTCGATTCCCAATCTGCTATTAGGTTTGGCGGCAACAGCCGCGCTTTTGCCGGTTACCTTGCTGCAATTGCGTGTGGCTCTGACGCGCCCGACGGGACTCTTCTGGCTGCTGTTTCTGGTGGCAATGGTAGGGCCGCTTGCCTTCGTTCTCCTGCTGGCGCAAGGGCAGTGGCATGGCGGGTTTGGCTTCAACATCTGGGTGACAGTAGCTGCAACCCTGGTGATCTTTTTGCCCATTGCACTCTGGCTGCGGCAGGCCTGGCTGCTGACGCCCCTGCTGTTTGCCTATCTGATGCTGCTGGGGTTGCTGGCCCTGCTGTTTGATCTGGCCCCGCAGGAAAACCCGGCAGCTCTCCTGGCGGCTGACTCTGGCGATGGACAAACCGGTGGCATTGGGGGCTGGCTGGCGCTGCACATCACGGTGTCGGTGGTGACCTATGCCCTGGCAACTCTGGCGGCTGTGGCGGGATTGGCCGTCATGCTGCAGGAACGGGCCCTGAAAAAGAAACGTCCGACAGATTTTACCCGCAGTCTGCCGTCCTTTGCCGATGGTGAGCGGCTCCAGATCACCTTCCTGTCAGCTGCGGAACTGGTGCTGGGCGTGGGGCTGGTCAGCGGCATGGCTCTCAGCCTTCTGGAAAAGGGCCAGATGCTGGTACTGGATCACAAGATCCTGCTGTCTTTCCTGGCCTTCGTCGCCATTGCCGTGGTTTTGCTGTTGCAAACCAGAACAGGATTGCGGGGTCAGCGGGCAGGCCGCTGGATCCTGGCGGCCTATCTGTTGCTGACCCTGGCTTATCCCGGTGTCAAATTCGTAACGGATGTGCTGATACCCTGAAGTGGCAACCATCGGCATCGCGGTGGAATGCGTGTTTTTCTCTCAGATACCCATGGCTGGCCTTGCTTTCCGTCAGGTAATCCTTGCGGCAAGGGGCCAGGACCGCTACATAAAAGCCTAGAAATTGGGCAGTGAAAGGCAGTGCCTAAATTATGAGCATTACTGTAGGTGACATCAAGCTGGACAGTCCTGTTGTCCTGGCGCCCATGTCGGGGGTGACCGACTTGCCCTTCCGGCGTCTGGTAAAGCGCTCGGGTGTGGGGCTTGTGGTGTCGGAGATGATCGCCAGCCAGTGCATGATCCGTGCGTCGCGGCAATCCATGAAGATGTCGACCTCCTGCGCGGAAGAATTCCCAATGGCTGTTCAGCTGGCCGGCGCTGATCCTGAGGTTATGGCTGAAGCTGCTCGTCTGAATGTGGACCGCGGGGCTGCCATCATAGACATCAACTTCGGTTGTCCGGTGAAGAAGGTGGTCAACCGCTTTGCCGGATCTGCCATCATGAAGGATGAGGTGCTGGCAGGGCGCATCATGGAAGCCGTGGTCAAAGCTGTACCCTTGCCGGTTACCATGAAGATGCGACTGGGGTGGGATAAGAAAAGCCACAACGCCGCCAACATGGCGCGGATCGCTAAAGAGTGTGGCATTCAGATGCTGACCGTTCACGGACGCACCCGTTGCCAGCTGTACAATGGCCGGGCCAACTGGCGGGCCATTCGCGAGGTCAAGGAAGCAACAGATCTGCCTTTGCTGGTTAACGGTGATATCGATTCCTACGAAGCTGTAGACCTGGCACTGGAACAGTCCGGTGCTGATGGCGTGATGATTGGCCGGGGTGCCTATGGTCGCCCCTGGTTTCTGTCACAGGTGATGCACTATCTGGAAACCGGAAAACGTCCGGCAGACCCGGATCTTTCCTTCCAGCTGGCGCAGGTGGAAGAGCACTACGACAGCCTGATGGAGCACTTTGGCGAAGAACTGGGCGTGCGCATCAGCCGTAAACACCTGGGCTGGTACGTGAAGGGCTTTCGCAAGTGCAATGAATTCCGCCAGCTCATCAATCGGGAAAGCGATCCAAAAATCGTGCGGGGGCTCCTGCGGGATCTCTACGCCGCGGAAGGGGAGGCTTTGGCGGCCTGATGTCTGCTGTGGTCCATCAAAACAAACAGCAGTCCCTCATTGACCCGGGCTTCGTGCTCAATTCCCTGGCTGATCCGGTGTTTGTCGTGGATGGACAGGATCACTTCCTGTTTCTCAATCTGGCCGCAGAGCAGTTGCTGGGCAGTTCGGCGGCGACTTTGGTTGGGCAGCCTCTCAGTCGTATCCTGCCGGAAGACAACCCGGTTTTTTCACTGATCCAGCAGGTCCGCGACGGCGGCTACTCGGTTTCTGAATATGGCGTGACCCTGGAGAGCCCCAAGATTGGCACCCATGAAATGGCCGTCAATGTCATGGTCATTCCCGAGGAACCCCGGGCGGTTTCTGTCAGCCTGAAGTCCCGTACCATTGCCCGGAAGATCGAGCACCAGCTGGTGCATCGCAACGCCGCCCGCTCGGTCACAGCCATGGCCGCCATGCTGGCCCATGAAATCAAAAACCCGCTGTCCGGCATTCGCGGTGCCGCCCAGTTGCTTGAGGCGACAGCTGATGAAGCTGACCGGGAACTGACGCAGCTGATCTGTTCAGAAGCCGACCGCATCGTTTCGCTGGTCGATCGTATGGAAATGTTCTCCGACGACCGGCCCATTGACCGGGAAGCCGTCAACATTCACGAGGTGCTGTCACACGTGAGGCGCATCGCTGAAAACGGGTTCGCCCGGAAAGTGGTCATACGCGAAAGATACGATCCCTCCCTGCCGCCGGTGCTGGGCAACCGGGACCTGTTGGTTCAGGTCTTTCTTAACCTGGTCAAAAACGCCTCAGAGGCTCTGCCGGCAGAAGGCGGTGAGATTACCCTGATCACCCGCTACCAGCAGGGGGTGCGGCTGGCATTGCCCGGACAGGACAGCCGGGTGGACCTGCCTCTGCTGGTGGGTGTTCAGGATAACGGCAGCGGCATACCGGCAGACCTTCAAAGCCATCTGTTCGAGCCCTTTGTCTCGTCGAAAGTGAACGGGAAAGGTCTGGGGCTGGCTCTGGTGGCCAAGGTCATCGGCGATCATGGCGGGGTGATTGAGTTTGACTCGGTGCCCCGGCGCACAGAGTTCAGGGTGATGCTGCCAACCAGCAAAGGTTAGCGACCCCAAGTGGTAAGGCGATGCAGGCGGTCCATCAACAAGGTCCAAAAGAGCCGCATCCCAATAAGAAAAAGAAGCAAAGCCTCAGTGGAGTGGGGCGAAACCTGAAAGGCACAAGATGGCCAGCGCGACCATCCTGATAGCAGATGATGACCGGGCCATTCGCACGGTTTTAACCCAGGCCCTCACGCGGGAGGGCTACGAAGTACGCTCCACCGGCAATGCCGCCACACTGTGGCGTTGGGTCCAGGACGGGCAGGGGGACCTGGTGATCACTGATGTGGTCATGCCCGATGAAAATGGCCTGGAACTGATTCCCCGGATCAAAAAACTGCGCCCGCACCTTCGGGTTATCGTCATGTCTGCGCAGAACACCCTTTTGACGGCGGTAAAGGCCACAGAAAGAGGGGCTTTTGAATATCTGCCCAAACCCTTTGACCTGAAGGAACTGCTGCGCACTGTGGCCCGCGGTCTGTCTTCGCCCCAGGGGGAAGCTGACGCCCAGGAACTGGACGGAGAAGAAGAGCGTCTGCCGCTGATCGGCCGCTCTCCGGCCATGCAGGAAATTTACCGTGTGCTGGCCCGGCTGATGGGCACGGACCTGACAGTCATGGTCTACGGTGAGTCCGGAACCGGCAAGGAACTGGTGGCCCGCGCCCTGCATGACTATGGCAAAAGGCGAAACGGGCCCTTTGTGCCCATCAACATGGCGGCCATCCCCAAGGAACTGATCGAAAGCGAGCTCTTTGGCCATGAAAAGGGGGCCTTCACCGGCGCCGCCAACCGCTATGCCGGGCGGTTTGAGCAGGCCAGCGGCGGAACCCTGTTCCTGGATGAAATTGGCGACATGCCACTGGAAGCGCAAACCCGATTGCTTCGGGTGCTGCAGGAAGGGGAATACACCACCGTCGGCGGCAGAACACCCATCCGGGCAGATGTGCGCATTGTGGCGGCCACCCACCGGGATCTGCGTCAGATGGTCCGTGCCGGGCATTTCCGAGAAGATCTCTTTTACCGGCTGAACGTGGTGCCCATCCGACTGCCTCCTTTGCGGGAGCGGTCAGAGGATGTGGTTGAGCTGATCCGCCACTTCTTTGCGCGGGTTCAGGAAGAAGGGCTGCCGGCCAAGACACTGGACAACGAAGCTCTGGATTTCCTGCGCAGCTACCGCTGGCCGGGCAATGTCCGTGAACTGGAAAATCTCGTGCAGCGTCTGGTGGCGCTCTACAATCAGGAAGTCATCAGTGTTGACATTGTGCGGGCGGAACTGAGTGAAGCTCCTCATGTTCAGGAGGCCGAGGCTGCTCCGGAGGCCGATGCCTCACTGGGGGCGACTGTGGAACGACTCCTCAGGCATTATTTCGATGCCCACAGCGAAGAGTTACCTGCTGCAGGTCTCTATGAACGGGTGATTCGCGAAGTGGAAAAACCTTTGATCGAATTGTCCCTGAATGCCACCAAGGGAAACCAGCTGAAAGCCGCAGAATTGCTGGGTGTCAACAGAAACACACTCAGAAAGAAAATTAGAGAACTGGACATTGAGGTAATGAGAGGCCTTAAATAGCCACTGTGTCTTTATCGCCACAGCTGTGGCTTTGCCGCACAGCCCGGGTGAGGGGCCTGTGGGGCAGTTTGAGGCGAGTGTTTTGGCGGGTATGTTTTTCGGTCTGTCCAGTGTCTGGTGCAAAGGGGGAAAAGCCGGCTACGGATCTCCTGATCGTGCCTTTTGGGATGACCTGTGGGGGCAGAGATGAGCCAAAGTGATCATCTGGCCGAACCACCGGTGTTGCCGAACCAGGATCCCGAACATCAGACTGTTGCCAAACTCTTCTCCTGGGCGCGGGCGGTGCGTCTGGAAAGCAAGCTGGCGGTGGTGCTTTTTATCGCCGCTCTGGGCTCAGGTATTCTCACCTTTGTCGCTCTGACGGCGCGCGAAGGCTGGTTCTCTGATCCTGATTCCGTCCTCATCCTCCTGATCGTTGACCTGGTCCTTCTGACCGGTTTTGCCACCCTCATTCTGCGGCGCATGGTGGTATTGTGGATTGAGCGTCGACGCGCCTCAGCCGGGGCCAAACTGCACACGCGCCTGGCCGGGCTTTTTGCCCTGGTGGCCTTGACCCCGACCCTTTTCATTGCCGTTTTTTCGACCTTGTTCTTCTATTTCGGTCTGGAAAGCTGGTTCAGTGACCGGGTCAGTACGGCGGTGAAGGAATCTCTGACCGTTGCTGAAGCATATCTGGCTGAGCACCGCCAGAACATTGCAGCGGATGCTCTGGCCATGGCGCAGGACATTAACCGCTATGGCCCGGCCCTGCAGGGGAACACCCAGCAGTTTAACCAACTGGTGGGCGGTCAGGCCGCACTGCGCTCCCTGTCCGAAGCCGTCATCCTCTCCCGGGACGGCCGCATTCTGGCCAAAGGGGGCTACAGCTTGCTGCTGGACTTTGATCTGCAGATTCCGCCGCTGGCCTGGGATGTGGCAGACCGGGGGGAAGTGGCTTTGGTCACTGCCGGCACCGAAGATCGTGTGCGTGCGCTTCTCAAACTGCAGGGCTGGAACAGCGTCTATCTTTATGTGGGCAGGCTGGTTGATCCCCGGGTCCTGGGGCACATGGAGCGTTCCTCCGATGCGGTTTCCCTCTATGAACAGCTGGAGGGACAGCGCGGTGAGCTGATCATCACCTTTGCTCTGTTCTTTGTGTTGATCTCGTTGTTGTTGCTCTTGGCAGCAGCCTGGGTGGGGCTGTCTTTCGCCAGCCGTCTGAGTGGCCCCATCGGTCGTCTGGTTGTGGTGGCCAACAGAGTTGGCCAGGGCGATTTCAAGGCCCGCATTGAAAGCAGCGACGATACCGATGAGATTTCCACTTTGTCTCGTGCGTTCAATCACATGGCCGATGATCTTCAACAGCAGCAAGGGGCACTACTGCAGGCCAATAATGAGCTGGAAGAGCGGCGTCTTTTCATCGAAGCCGTCCTGTCCGGGGTCTCATCTGGCGTTCTGGGGTTGAATGAAAAAGGGGAGGTGACCCTGCAGAACCGCGCGGCCAGCGAGTTGCTGTCCATTGCGCCGGAGCGTCTGCAGGGACGTAAGGTGGCCCGCTTGTCCCATGATGTGCGGGATCTGCTGGATCAGGCCAGCCGCCGACCGGGCCGTGTGCACGAGAGCCAGGCCAGCCTGGACAGGGATGACGGCAACCACCGGACTTTCCTGTTGCGGGTAGTGGCAGAGGCCGAAGAGGGCGGTGTCATCGGCGGTTATGTGGTGACCTTTGATGACATTACGGAGCTTTTGTCGGTCCAGCGCAAAGCTGCCTGGGCGGATGTGGCCCGCCGCATCGCTCATGAAATCAAGAACCCGCTGACCCCCATTCAGCTGTCTGCTGAGCGGCTAAAACGAAAGTACCTCAAGCAGATTGACGTGGATCAGGACATCTTCGTGACCTGTACCGATACCATTGTCCGGCAGGTGGGGGATATTGGCCGGATGGTCGACGAGTTTTCCTCCTTCGCCCGCATGCCCACGGCGGTGCTGAAAGAGCAGGATTTGCGACAGGTCGTTTTGGACTCCGTCAGCCTGCAGAAATCGGCCAATCACAAGGGAACCAGCTATGAAAGCCAGTTGCCAGAGCAGCCGGTGCTGCTGTCCTGTGACGGCGGACAGCTGCGCCAGGCGCTGACCAATTTGCTCAAAAACGCTCTGGAATCCATTGAGGCCCGCCAGGCGACTGACAGGCAAGGCGGGCAAGAGCCAGCCGAAGGCCGGATTACCGTGTCCCTGACAGAGGATGCCGAAGCCATCGGCATTCTGATTGAAGACAATGGCAAAGGCCTGCCGCGGCAGGAAAGAAACAGACTGACAGAGCCTTATGTCACGACCCGGGAAAAGGGTACGGGACTGGGGCTGGCGATTGTGAAGAAGATTTTGGAAGACCACGGCGGCACGCTGGTGCTGGAAGATTTGCCCCAGGGGGCCTGTGTGAAACTGTTGTTTCCGCTGCAAAGCGGAACAGCAAAATCACCAGACCCGGACAACACCACAAACCCGGACAACAGCAGCCAAGCCGTCGAACAAGATGACCAGGAAACAGGCCAAGAGATGAATGCACCAGTTGCCTCTACTTCTCCTAAGTCGTTGAAGGAGAACCATGATGAGTCATGACATCCTGATTGTAGATGATGAAGCAGACATCCGTTTGCTGATCGAAGGCATTCTGCAGGATGAGGGGTACAACACCCGTAATGCAGCAGACAGTTCGGCGGCCCTGGAGGCTCTGAGCGAGGCGCAACCTGACCTGATTATCCTGGATATCTGGCTGGAAAACTCCAAGCTGGACGGCCTGCAGTTGCTCAAGGAAATCAAAAAACGCTGGCCGGAGATTCCGGTGGTGATGATCTCTGGCCATGGCAACATCGAAACGGCCGTTAACGCCATTAAGCTCGGCGCCTACGAGTTTATCGAAAAACCCTTTAAGGCCGACCGGCTGTTGCTGGTGGTCGCGCGGGCCACTGAAGCGGCAGCGCTGCGCCGGGAGAACGCCGAACTCAAGCAGTTGCGGGGGCCGGAAAGCTCCCTGATCGGTGATTGCTCAGCCATTATCCAGCTGCGCCACCAGGTCCAGAAGGTCGCGCCGACAGGCAGCCGGGTGCTGATAACCGGTCCGGCAGGGGCAGGCAAGGAAGTGGTCGCCCGTCAGATCCATACGCAATCGAGACGTTCAGACGGCCCCTTCATTGTTCTCAATTGCGCCACAATGCATCCCGATCGGCTGGAAAGTGAGCTTTTTGGCATCGAAGAGGACGGGGAGATCAAGGTCGGTACCTTCGAACAGGCCCATGAAGGCACCCTGCTGCTCGACGAAGTGGCGGACATGCCTCAGGAAACTCAGGGCAAGATTGTCCGGGCCTTGCAGGAACAGACCTTTGAGCGGGTTGGCGGCAGCGACAAGGTGGAAGTTGACGTGCGCGTCATCGCCGCGACCAACAAAGACCTGACAGAAGCCATTTCGGAAGGCCGTTTTCGCGAAGATCTCTACTACCGGCTCAATGTGGTGCCCCTGCAGGTGCCGGCCTTGATGGAACGGCAGGAAGATCTGCCTCAACTGGTGGCGCACTTCATGGAAAAATCGGCAGTCGATGCCGGCATGCCGGTCCGCCTGCTGGCCGATGACGCCATTGCCGCGCTTCAGGGCTACGACTGGCCAGGAAATGTACGTCAGCTGCGCAATGCCATCGACTGGATGCTGATCATGGCCCCGGGCAACAGCGAAGAGCCCATTCGCTCAGACATGTTGCCTCCTGACATCACGGGCGGCGGCGCTTCTGTTGGGGGTGGCAGCAACCAAAGCGAATACATGTCACTGTCTCTCAGGCAGGCGCGGGAGCGCTTTGAAAAGCAGTATCTGGAAACCCAGGTGGCCCGCTTTGGCGGCAACATTTCCCGAACCGCTGCCTTTATTGGAATGGAGCGCTCTGCCCTGCACCGAAAGCTGAGGTCGCTGGGGATCAACACCTCGGAACGTTGACCCCCGTCAGGGAATTGGGCAGTCTCCGCGCTCTGAGGTGTGCCTGTCTTTTGGTTTTGCCGGACGGGTAACCTCTCGTCTTAAGCCTGACATAATTGGTGAATAGGAACGGGATCAGACATCAAAGAGCTTTCTGAGCGCTCTGATCTAACCTGTTGATAAGAGATACGTTTGTGTGAGGGAATGGCGGGTTCAGGCTGAACAAACATGCCGTCTCTGGAAAATGGAAGTTAAGCATGAAGGTGATCATCTGCGGCGCAGGTCAAGTGGGCTTCAACATTGCCCGGACCCTGGCCAATGAATCTGTTGATGTGACGGTCATCGACCAGTCTGCAGAGCTGATTCACAAGATCAGCGATTCACTTGATGTTACCGGCCTGGTTGGCTTTGCCTCCCACCCCGATGTTCTGGAGCGGGCAGGGGCGCGCGATGCGGATATGATCATCGCTGTGACCTATGCGGACGAAGTGAACATGGTCGCCTGTCAGGTGTGTCACTCGATCTTTGAAGTGCCGACCAAGATCGCCCGTGTCCGTCATCAGTCCTACCTGAACCCCGTCTGGTCCGACCTCTTTTCCAGCCAGCACATGCCCATTGACGTGATCATCTCCCCGGAAGTGGAGGTGGCACGGTCTATCGCCCGACGCCTAGAAATTCCCGGCGCCTTTGAAGCCTCTAACCTGGCTGACGGGATCATCACCCAAATCGGGGTGCGCATTCGCGAAGAAACACCGATCATCCACACGCCTTTGCGCCAGCTGACAGATCTCTTCCCGGATCTTCACATGACCATTGTCGCCATTGACCGCAATGGGGAGCAACTGGTGGCAGATGGCGATCAGGTGCTGATGCCCGGCGATGACGTCTACTTCGTCTGTGAGACAGCCCATCTGGCGCGTGCCATGCTGTCCTTTGGCTATGAAGAAAAGGAAGCCCGGCGGGTGATCCTGATTGGCGGGGGCAACATTGGCCTCTACCTCTCCACCATGGTGGAGGAACGCCATCCGCAGGTGCAGCTGAAAATCATTGAAGTGGACAAAACCCGGGCGGAAAAAGTCGCCATGGAGCTCAATCGCTCTGTGGTCATTCACGGGGACGCACTGGACAGCGAAATTCTGGAAGAGTGCAACGTCGCAATGGCTGAAACCATTGTCTCAGTCACCAATGATGACGAGGTTAACATCCTGTCGTCGCTGCTGGCGAAAAAGCACGGCGCGAAAAAGGCTGTGACCCTGATCAATTCCAACTCTTACTCACAGCTTGTCGGGTCTTTGGGCATTGATACGGTGGTCAGCCCGCGGGCCATTACCGTGTCGACCATCCTGCAGCATGTACGTCGGGGCCGCATTCGCTCTGTTCACTCCCTGATCGATGGGTTTGGGGAGCTGATCGAAGCGGAAGCCATGGAAACGTCAGGACTGGTCGGCAAGCCACTGCGGGAGGCCAATCTGCCTGACGGCGTGATTGTCGGTGCGGTGGTTCGGGACAAGGAAGTGATCATTCCGCGGGGCGATACCATTACCAAAGCCGGTGATCTGGTGATCTTCTTTGCACAGCGAAACAGCATCAAGAAGGTGGAAAAACTCTTCTCTGTTAAGCTTGAGTTTTTCTGATTTCTCAATTAGTTACTGGATTTTTCTGAAAACGAACTTTCTTTCCTGTGACAGCAACTCTCCTGGAATTTACATGACGACGTTATCCCGACCTGAGGCCGTGATTTTCGACTGGGACAATACACTGGTGGATACCTGGCCGGTGATCCATCAGGCCCTGGTGACGACCTTCACTCATTTTGGGATGGAGCCCTGGACCCTGGAAGAAGTGCACCAGCGTGTCCGGGCCTCGGCACGTGACACCTTTCCCGGTCTCTTTGGAGAAGACCGCTGCGATGAAGCGTCAGAGATCTTTTACGGTGCCTTTGAAGCCTGCCATCTGGACGCTCTTGAGCCCTTGCCGGGTGCCGGCAACCTGCTCAGCACTCTGGCAGAACAAGGCTTGCACTTAAGCCTGGTCAGCAACAAGCGGGGAGACTACCTGCGGCGCGAAATGGTTCACCTGGGCTGGGCTCCATATTTTGCCAATGCCGTTGGCGCCAATGATGCACAGCGGGACAAACCCTCTGTCGATCCCGTGTTGCTGGCTCTGGGCCATGACAGGGAAAACGAGGACAAGCAAAGTGAAGCTGCTGAGTTGCGGGCTCGGGTGAAAGCAGAAAGCGGTGATGGACGCCGTTTGGAGCCCTCTGCGAAAGTCTGGTTTGTCGGTGACACGGACATTGATATTCTCTGCGCAGCCAATGCCGGGTGCACCGGCGTTCTTTTGCGGCCAACGCCGCCTGCTGCTGGTGAATTTGCTGAAGCTGCGCCTCTGGCCCATGCAGAAAGCTGTGATCAGTTATTGGACCTGGTTCTGGCAAGCGGATGATTGTGCGGCCCTTTGTGGCAGGCGATTACATCGCAAAGACAAACTTGTAATGTAAATTCTATCAGATCAATTGCTTACGGGGTTTTCCGGATGTTTGTGCTGGCCCCAAAAGCATGGCTGGTTGCTGTGCCATTTTTTATTTGCTGCTTTGCCGCACTGTCTCTTTTGCAATCCAGAAAGAGAAGGCATAATGAAGAGCTTGCCCAACGAAGACCTGTTTCCTATCTAGGATGTAAGTGATGGGACAGAAAGACGGGAACACTGCCTTCTTTTTGTCAGAACTTCTCCTCTATGATTGGAAAAAAAGAGGCGGGTTCACGGTTCGTTGGATACATCCCTTGGGAGGAGAAAGCTCCTGAGGCGTGTTTTTGACGGAGCGAGCCGACTTGATTAGGACGACGTGCCAATGGGTGGCCTGTTCACCCCAGCAATAAAAACCTTAAAAGCAAAAGAAAGGGGGTTTTGAGGAATGGCCGGTGAAAAATCACAAAATGTTCAGGACGTCTTCCTGAACCACATCCGAAAAAACAAAGTTCCGGTCACCGTTTTCCTTGTGAACGGTGTCAAACTTCAAGGCATCGTTACGTGGTTTGACAATTTCTGTGTCCTGCTGCGCCGGGATGCCCATTCTCAACTGGTCTACAAGCACGCGATTTCGACCATCATGCCGTCGGCGCCCGTGCAGTTGTTCGACCCGACGGACAAAGAGGAGGCCGCTGAGGCCTGAACTTGACCAAGAGCAAGTTTTTTTCTGCGGACAATGACCCGCACAAGACAGACAACGGAGCCGAGGCTCCGCTGTCTGTCTCTGTTTCTGACACAAGCATAAAAGCGGATGCATCCTCATCAGGACGCGCTTTGATCATTCACCCTGCCCAACGCCCAACCGGTGCCGTGGTGCGGGACGCTGCTGCACGACTGGAAGAAGCCGTGGGGCTGTCGCAGGCCATCAGCCTGAACGTGGTGGCTGCCGAAGTCATAAAGACGGACAAGCCGCGTCCCTCGACGCTGATCGGGCAGGGGGCGGTAGAGCGCCTGGCGGAACTGGTCGAGAACGACGACATCGAACTGATGGTGGTGGATGCCACGCTGTCGCCTGTTCAGCAACGCAACCTCGAAAAAGCCCTGCAATGCAAAGTCATCGACAGAACCGGTTTGATTCTGGAGATTTTCGGGGAACGGGCCCGAACCAAAGAAGGGCGCATGCAGGTCGAACTGGCGGCCCTGAACTACCAACGATCCCGCCTTGTGCGGTCCTGGACTCACCTGGAACGGCAGCGCGGCGGGGCTGGCTTCATGGGCGGGCCGGGTGAACGGCAGATTGAACTGGATCGCCGCATTCTCGCCGACAAAATCGTCCGCCTGAAAAAGGATCTGGAGCAGGTCAAACGCACACGCACCCTCCACCGGGAAGCGCGGGAGCGAGTTCCGTTCCCCATTGTGGCCCTCGTCGGCTACACCAATGCTGGAAAATCAACGCTTTTCAACCGCCTGACCGAAGCTGAGGTCATGGCAAAGGACATGCTCTTTGCCACGCTGGACCCCACTATGCGGCGCCTGAACCTGCCGTCAGGTCAGGAAGTCATCCTGTCTGACACGGTGGGGTTCATCACTGATCTTCCCCATGATCTGGTGGCGGCCTTTAGGGCAACGCTGGAGGAAGTGACGGCCGCCGACGTCATCGTCCATGTGCGGGATATCTCCCACCCGGAAAGCGACCAGCAGAAAACCTCCGTCGAAGAGGTTCTGAGCGACCTGGGAGTTGAACTGGACAGCGACGCGGACGTGCCGCTTGTGGAGGCTCTGAACAAGATCGACCTGGTAGAGCCAGAGGATCTGGAGACCTTGCAACTGGCCACCAACCGGGCCGATGACAAGGTTCTGCTGTCGGCAGTTACCGGAGACGGTGTCGAGGATTTCCTCAGCGTTGTCGAAAAACAGCTACAGAGCAGCCACCGTCAGGTGACGGTGGATCTGGCCCACAGTGATGGGGAAACTCTGGCCTGGCTTTATCGTCACGGCCAGGTGGTCTCCCGCGAAGATGATGAGGAGTTCATGCATTTGACCGTCTCATTTGATCCAATCAATCTGGCCCGTTTTGACCAGCGGCAGGCCCGCAAGGTCTCCTAATCCTCTGAACCCACAAAGGCCTTAACCTCCATGAGATTTGATGTTGACCAGGTAAGCGACCTGATTGTTGAAGTGGCGGAAGCGGAGGCTCTGCCTCGGTTTCAGGCTCTGCAAAGTCACGAAATCATGGAGAAGGCTGCTGGTGACCTGGTGACAGTGGCTGACCTGGCCGTGGAAAAGCACCTGACAGGCCGGTTGAAGGACATCCTGCCGGGATCGCAGGTAGTGGGGGAGGAAGCGGCGGAAGCGGATCCGGGAATTTTCGATCTGTTTCGCCAGGGCAAGGATCCGGTCTGGATCATTGACCCCATCGATGGCACCGGCAACTACGCCCGGGGGCGACCTGTTTTCGCTGTCATGGTGGCGCTAAGCCAGGGCGAAGATATCCTTGGTGGCTGGATCTATGATCCCATCAACAAGGTGATGGCGGTCGCGGAAAAGGGCAGTGGTGCTTATCTCGCCGGCCAGTCTTGCCGGGTTGCACCGCCGCAGCCCCTGGCGGACATGAAGGGTACGCTGCATGCCTCGACCTATGCTGCCAAGGATATGGGGGCTTGCGTCCAGCAGAACCGTCACAAGGTACAGGCTCTGAAGAGTCTTTCCTGCGCCGGACATGAATATCTGCGCCTGCTGCGCGGCGACATGCACTTTTCACTCTTTTCCCGCTGCAAGCCCTGGGATCACGCGCCGGGGTCTCTGCTGCACCGGGAAGCTGGAGGGCATGCCATCATGCTGCGTCACGACCGGCCTTATCAGCCGACAGACTATGCAGAGGTCGGGTTGATGATGGCCCCGGATGCCCAAAGCTGGGCTGAACTGAAAGACGCCATGCTTGGGGATCTGGACCTGAACAGTCTCTTGGCAGTGGTTTAACATTCAGGTGCCAACGCGAACCTCAGATCAACAGGCAAGTGGATCTGTGGGGGTTTCATTTCAAGCGCCCAGTGCTTGCCGCCAATCAAAAATTCTCTTCAAAACGAACAAACAGAAAAGGGGCCACAGTTGTTGCGGCCCCTTTGTTTTTGTTGGTTTTCTCCGCGTCAGGCGTCGCGGTGCACCTGGAACGGAGCAAAAGCCTGACGGGTTGGCATCATCTCAATGCGGTTGATGTTCACATGCCGCGGCAGGGTTGCCACAAAGAAAATGGATTCCGCGATGTCTTCTGCAGACATGGGTGTCATCCCTTTGTAGGTGTCTGCTGCCTTTTCCTTGTCGCCCTCAAAGCGCACTTCCGAGAATTCAGTTTCTGCCATTCCCGGTTCGACAGAGGTCACGCGGACTTCCTTGTCGTTCAGGTCAGAGCGCAGATTGAGAGAGAACTGCTTCACGAAAGCTTTCGTGGCGCCATAGACGTTGCCGCCGGGGTAGGGGTAGGAGGCCGCAACAGAGCTGAGGTTGATCACATGGCCGTCCTTGCGGGCAACCATACCGGGCAGAATGGCCCGGGTGCAGTAGACCAGGCCCTTGCAGTTGGTGTCGATCATGGTTTCCCAGTCGCTCATCTTGGCCTGGTCCGCAGAAGACAGACCCAACGCCAAACCAGCATTGTTGACCAGCACGTTGATGTCTCTGAAGCCTTCTGGCAAGGCAGCGAGGGCTGCCTCTACTTCTTCTTCGCTCTGAACATCAAAAGCGGCGATCTGGACATTGTCACCCAGTTCTTCTTTCAGGGCATTCAGACGGTCGGCCCGACGGCCAGTGACGATGACCTTTGCGCCAGCCTCTGCGAAGCGGCGGGCCGTGGCTTTGCCGAACCCGGCCGTTGCACCGGTGACGAAGACCGTCAGCTCTTTCGGGTCGATGGTTTGATACATGGGCTTCTCCTGTTGGTTGCTGCGCCCCCGGGCCTCTAACAGGCCGGACTTAGGGGCAGAGAATTGAGACACTGCCCTTCGGACAGTGATGTGTGTGTTTGTTGCCGTGGTGCCCGTCAGCCCCCATCCTGAGATGGTTTGCGACCCCTGGATACAGATGCACTTGTGTTTCAGGTTCACAAGCGTCGGAACCGCTTTGTTCCGATCCACTCTGTTCCGCAAACTCAGACGTAAAATCACTCGGCTTGAATTTCTAAACTCGCTCGTTTCCTAGATACAACCGGGGCCGGTTTCAGCTCTTCTCCTGCTGTTTGACGGCCTGCCATCCGGTTTCCATTTCTTCCAGATCCAGGGATTTCAGGTCTTTCCCCTCGGCAGTCAAGAGCGTCTCCATTGCCTTGAAGCGCTTTTCAAACTTCCGGTTGGAGTGACGCAGGGCAGATTCCGGGTCAACTTTCAGGTGGCGGGCCAGATTGACAGCGGCGAACAGCAGGTCTCCTACCTCATCTTCCAGACGTTCCGGATCACTGCCCTGGTCAATCACTTCCTGAACCTCGGTCAGTTCTTCCTGGATCTTTGCGAAGACCGGTTCTTTATCTGGCCAGTCGAAACCAACCCGGGCAGCCCGCTTTTGAAGTTTTAACGACCGCAGGAGGGCAGGCAGGCCGCTGGCGACCCCGTCCAGGGCAGAGGTCTGGCCTTTGGCGGCCCGCTCTGCGGCTTTTCGGCTTTCCCAATCGGCAGTCTGTTCTTCCAGGTCCATGAAAGACTGATCAGCAAAAACATGTGGATGCCGACGGATCATCTTATCCGATACGGCCCCGGCTACCGAATTGAAGTCGAAATGCCCGCCTTCTTCAGCCATACGGGCGTGAAAGACCACCTGCAGCAAGAGATCCCCCAGTTCATCTTCCAGCGCCGGCATGTCATCATCAGAAATGGCTTCGGCCACCTCGTAGGCTTCTTCGATGGTATAGGGGGCAATGGTTGCAAAGGTCTGTTCCACATCCCAGGGACACCCTGTTTCCGGATCTCTCAAGCGGGCCATGATGGCCAGCAAACGAGTCAGGTTGTCAGGCGCTTCGGATGAGGACATGAGCGTTTCCGTCTGGCGGGAGGTAAAGTGGATATCGGATCGCCATTTTATGATGTTGCAAGTCAATGTTCCAGAAAGGAAGCGCTACAGGCTGTGAACAACTTTCCTTCCGGTCAGAAACAAGCTCCTGGGTGCAATCTGTTGGCAAGAACACTCTGTGTTTCACCCTCTGCTTCGTCAGTTTTCTTTTTTATTTCAGTTAGTCACAAATGAACCGCCTGTGCTCTTTGGTGCTGCCTCACCTGTTTAATCTGAAGGAGTTTTCTCCACAAAGTCAGCCATCTGGTGATGGAAAACTGGATCAGGAAACGTGCCGGAGCCTTCTGAAGTAGACCCAGAGCCAGCAGAAGACGGCCACAGCAACAGAGAGGGTGACGGGAAGCTTGAGCCCCTGATGCAACGCCAGGGTCCCGATCAGGTAGGTGCCAACAGCGGCGCCCCCCTGGGAAATCATAAAGCTCGTGCCCATGACCCGCCCGCGTTGATCCTCCTGAACCCTGAGCTGAATGACAGCCATGGCTGACGTTCGGGTGGTTTCACTGGCAAATCCCCAAAAGAGGCAGAGGACCGCCGCCCAGTGAAATGTTTCGACCTGAACGATGAGGGCAATGATCAGCAGAGCAATGAGAGACGACCAGATCGCCCGCTCAAAGCGCACCGCTGCCGGTCCTCCATACGCCAGCCACAGGGCAGCAAAGGTGGCACCCAGTCCTTTCGCCGCCAAGAGGAGTGAAACGCCCCAAATTCCCCGCGCCAACACCTCCGCAGCAAAGGCCGGTAACATCTGTGAAAAGCCCACAGCCACGGCACTGCCTGTTAAGCTCAACAGCAGCAGCGATGAAATCTTCCGATCGGAGGATATGTAGGAAAAGCCGTTTTTAATGTCCTCAAAGACCCGGCGTGGTGCGGGTGTTGGCTGCTGGTAGCCCGCAGGGGTCTTCAGGCAAAGGAATGTTGCCAGCAACAGCAGATAGCCAAGAGCATTGACCAGAAAAGCCGCAGGAACCCCCTGGTTGGAGATCAGCCAGCCGCCAAAAGCCGGCCCTGCGAAGAAAGCCAGTTGTGTATAGCTTGACGAGACGGCGATGGCCGAGGGCAGGGTGGCCCTGTCGATGAAGCGGGGCAGGGTGCCGTACATGGCTGGGACCATAAAACTGATCAGCACACCATGCAGCAGAACCAGAGCGGCCAGCCGCCAGAGGGTGAGGTCGCCACTCCAGGCCAGAAGGGCGACAGCGCCAGCCTGAAGCAACAGCAGGAAACTGGTGACAATCATCAGTTTCCAGCGGTCATAGCGATCTGCAAGGACCCCGGCAAAGGGCATCAGAAGGATGTTGGGAACAATATCCAGAAGCGCCATGATGGCCAGCCACAGGGTCGAACCCGTCAATTCCCAGGTCAACCAGGCAACCGCCAGAAGTTGCACAAAGTAGCTGGTCCAGGAACCGATGGCTCCCAGGGAGTAAACCCGAAAATTGCGGCTGGAAAAGGCCAGCCCGATGCCCCCGAAGCGGTTTGCCATTGCCGCAGTGTCCATCCTGCGCTGTCCAGAGAAATGTCTCTGAAACCTAACCGAGTAAAGCCTGTCTTTCCTCCTGGAAACAGTGCCTTTGGGGTCATGTCAGCTCTGCAAACGCGTGAACCTGAAGTCTCACCAGTTGGAAACGCAGGAATGGCTGAAACGTGCCGGCGGTTTCAGGGAGCACAGGCAGAAGTCAACGAGCTCTTTGGCGGCAGATGCTTTGATAATCTCAGGTGTTTCAGATCATCGGGGCAGGAGGCTCTCCAACGACAGACCGGACCGCGGTCTTCCGGCTGGGGTCACAGGCCTCGCCGTCTTTCTGAACCTGATGGTGCAAATGACCGGCTTGTTTTCTGTGGCTGTCATTTTTCATCTGCTCTGTATGACAGCGTAAACAGTATCAAAAACAAACGTATAGCCAGATTGTCCCCGGGTTTTTGTGGATAGAATCGGGATAACCCGACTCCTGCTGCTTGACCTGGTCAAGCTTCTTTACGCTTTATTGGTCTTTGCAAAGACACACTCCCTTTTTTCTTCCAGTTGTCATACGGGGCCGTCCTACATGTCTTCCATCTGGTCAGTTCGCGGGGTTCCTCCCCATCTGCGTCGCAACATTGTTAAGGCAGCCAGTCAGGCGGGCGTGTCTGTGGCCGAATGGCTGGAGCTGGCGGTTGCGCCCGCTTTTGAAGGGGATCAACCTCCGCGTCAGCCAAAATTCATGAAAGCTGTGCCACCCCAGGCCAGCGCCGATGACCGGGCTGATCAGCTGCTCGCGGCCATTGATACCTGTCTGGAAGACCTGGAGGCCCTGACTGGTTCGTATGACAGAAACTCGCAGGCTCATTGATTTTTCAGCGGCTTAGTATCTTGAACAGCCGGTATTGTAAGGGTTGAATGACGGTCAGCCCTTTGAAGCCCTTTTAAGAATCAGGGTGTTTCCCAATCCCTCTTTGAATGGTCTGTTTTATGAGTAGTGGTATGTCTTTGTCGCAATCTGGTCCGGATTTCGGGACATCCCGTGACAGCGTTGAAGACCTTCTGTCCGCTCCACAGCATTGGGTGGGGCTGGAAGAAGCCAGTGAGCGTTTGTGCATGCCTTTGAACCATTTGAGGCTGGCCATTGATCAGGGCTTGCTGCGCGCCAATCAGGACAGCGACGGCGACTGGCTGGTTTTCATCAAAAGCCCCAGGACACAAACTGGCCGGGAAGAGACCCTGGAAGAGGACAGTTCCCAGCCTTCATCCTACAGCGGACCTCAGCAAGAGCGCGAAACGACGGGCGCTTCAAAAGCTGCGCGTGCGGAAGAAGACAGGCGCAACCTGGAGCGCGAGCTGCGGCTGGAGGCCCGCGAAGACCGGTTGGTCACTCTGCTTCAGGAGAGCCTGGAGAGGCGAGAAGAGCAACTGGCAGACAAGGACCGGCTGTTGGCCGACCTTTCCCGGCAATTCAGCGATCTATCGAGAGACCTGATCAAGGGCAGTGCCACCCAAACGAAATCAAATCTGTCGGAACTGAGCGAAGCTCAACGCAATTTCGACCCGGAGCGCTATGACCGGGCTTTGGCCAACATTCGTGAAGCCCTCAAATTGGTCCGGGACTATCTGCTGGAGCAGAAGTAACTCCCTTCCGACCAGTTGTCAGTTTTGACGCCTGTTGGCTGCCTTTGTGCGGGATGTGTGTTTGCTGGGGCGTCTGCTGGTCTGTGTGCAGACACTGACCTCCGGAACCACACCTGAGTATTCTCAAAGAAGCGTGGTCCAATCTGTGACGGACCGACCCGCGAAGTCAGAGAACCCGCCGGGTCAGAGAAAAGGGCGAAACCCCTTAAGACTCCCTCTGGTCATCCAGAAGATCTTGATCTTCGTCCAGCTCAAGCCACATGGCATTGAGAATGGCAAAGGCACAGGCCAGACCCAAACCCAATATCCAGGAAAAATACCACATCTGTCGCTCCCATTGCTTTTGCGTTCCTGCTTGTGGGGCAGGGGCCTTTAGTAGAGATGATCGCTGTTTTCCGCCGTATGGGCGATGGTTACTTTGCCTTTCAGGACCCGGTACACCCAGCTTGTGTAGGCCATGATGAGGGGCAGAAAGACGATGGTGACCCCCAGCATGGTCAGCAGGGTTCCCCGGCTGGACGACGCATCCCAGACCGTTAAAGAACTGACGGGGTCGCTGCTGGAGGGCAGCAGGAAGGGGAAGAGGCTGACGCCTGCCGTGGCAATTACGCCTGCGATGGCCAGCGAATTGCTGAGGAAGGCCAGACGGGGATGGTGGGAAAAGAAGCCGAGAGCGGCCAGGGCAAAGCCTCCTAGTCCCGCCAGAGGCGCCAGCAACAGCCAGTTTTGCTGCCCGTAGTTTGCCATCAGGGCACCGGACTGACGGGCCACATCCTTGTGCAGAGGATTGGAGGGGGCCTGTGGATCAACGGTGCTGACAATGGCATAGCCATCCAATTGTGCCGCCCAGACCCCACCCAAAGCGAAGAGCAACAGGGCCAGCGGGGCGGTAACAAGGCCGACGCGACGGGCGCGTTGGGCCAGGATGCCGTCGCACTTTACTGTCAGCCATGCGGCCCCCTGTGTCAGCAGCATGGTCAGGCTGACCAGTCCGCACAGCAGCGCAAAGGGTCGGAACAGGCCCCAGAAAGACCCTTCATAGAAGAACCGCAGATCCTGATCAAAGTGATAGGGCACCCCTAAGAGCGCATTGCCGACCGCAATCCCGAAGACCAGGGACGGCACGGCACCGGACAGCGTCAGGCTGCCGTCCCAGAAGGCGCGCCAGCGGCTGTCCTCAACCTTGGACCGGAACTTGAAGCCCACCGGACGCAGGATCAGCGTTGCCAGGACCAGGAACATGGCCAGATAGAAGCCGGAAAAGGCAGCGGCATAGAGCGGGGGCCAGGCGGCGAAGATCACCCCGGCGCCCAGGATCAGCCAGACCTGATTGCCTTCCCAGACCGGCCCTACCGTATTGAGCACCACCCGGCGTTCGATGTCATGCTGCCCGACAATGGTCAACAGGGCGGCCGCGCCCAGATCGAAGCCATCCATGACAGCAAAGGCGATCAGGAGAATGCCCAGCAGGAGCCACCAGATCAGTCGAAGGGTGCCATAGTCGAGGAACTCCATGACTCAATCTCCACTGTTGGGACTGGGGGCGGGATTCTGGGGGCTGGGGTGATAGAAGCGGGTCGGGGAGGAAACCGATTGCGGCCCTTTGCGGATGGTCTTGATCATCAGCCAGACATCCACCACGGCCAGGGCCGAATAGAAGACCACAAAACCGATCAGAGAGAACCAGACGTTGCTGGCAGGAATGTCTGACGCGCCCATAAAGGTGGGCAGCAGGCCTTCGACGATCCAGGGCTGACGGCCATACTCCGCCACGATCCACCCCATTTCTGAGGCGACCCACGGCAGAGGCAACGAAAGAAATGCGGCCCAGAGGAACAGGCGGTATCGATCCAGTCTGCGCATGCAGGAGAGGACGAAGGCGACGAAGAACAAGGCAATGAAGATCATGGAACAGGCCACCATGATCCTGAAGGCCCAGAAGATAACCGGCACATCCGGTACGGTATCCCAGGAGGCCTTGTCGATCTCCTCCGCTGTGGCCTGGGTCACATCATCCCGGTAGCGCTTCAGCAGGAAGGCGTACCCCAGATACCGGGAATGGGTCACAAACTCTGCTTTGGCGTCGGCGTCATCGGGGTTGTTGCGCAGGATCTCCAGAGCCGCATAGGCCTTGATGCCCTGATCTATGCGGCCTTTGGCCCGGTGCACCAGTTCATGAATTCCCTGTACCTCTTCATCCACGGAGCGTGTGGCGATGATACCCAGCAGATAGGGGATCTGAATTTCAAAATCATTTTCCTTCCGCTCCATATCCGGCCAGGCAATGGCGTTGAAGTCGGCCGGGGCTTCCTGGGTGTGCCACTCCGCCTCAATGGCTGCCAGCTTCATCTGCTGGTGTTCTGAGATGGTGTATCCGCTGTCGTCGCCCAGAACCGCTACAGATAGCGCTGAAGCCAGGCCAAAACTGGCGGCAACGGTCATGGAGCGTTTGGCCAGATCTTTGTGCCTGTTTCTCAAGAGATAAAAGGCGGAAATGGACAGCACAAACATGGCACCGGTGACATAGGAAGCTGAAACGGTATGCACGAACTTTGCCTGAGCCACGGGGTTCAGGATGACCGCGGCAAAATCCGTCACTTCCATGCGCATGGTCTGATAGTTGAATTCGGCCCCCACGGGATACTGCATCCAGCCGTTGGCAATGAGGATCCAAAGGGCAGAGAAGTTGGTGGCGATGGCCAGCAGCCAGGTCACAGTCAGGTGCTGGATCCGGGTCAGACGGTCCCAGCCGAAAAAGAACAGCCCGACAAAGGTGGCTTCCATGAAAAAGGCCATCATGCCTTCAATGGCAAGTGGGGCACCGAAGATGTCGCCAATGTAGTGGGAGTAATACGCCCAGTTCATACCGAACTGGAACTCCATGGTGATCCCGGTGGCCACCCCCATGGCGAAGTTGATGCCAAACAACACACCCCAGAACTTGACCATATCCCGCCAGATGACCCGGTTGGTCATGACGTAGACTGTTTCCATGATGGCCAGCAGCAGGGCCAGGCCAATGGTCAGAGGGACAAACAGGAAGTGGTAAAGGGCCGTCAGGGCAAACTGCAGACGGGAAAGCTCAACAGTATCCAGGAACTCGGTCATTGGGAGAGGTCCTTGTTGGGGGCCGGTGTGGTGTCATTTGGGAGCGCAGGCGAGGGGGATGCCGCGGAAGCACCCGATTTGTCTGGGTTTTGCGACAGGTCGTCACCGACAAAACCGCGGTCAAACATGTTGTCGCCGACCACCTCAGCATCGATCACCGGGCGGTCGGCCGGGCGAAAGAAGAACCAGAACATGAAAATCAAGGCGCAGAGTTTAAGCGCCAGAGCCCAGGATATGGAGCGCAGGGGCAGCCCGCTGCGGCTTGCAGCGGAGGTGGGGGTGTCTTCTGGGTCAGCAAGAGGTTTTTCCGTCCGCATGATCGTCTTTCCGAAACAATCCCAATAAGGCCGAGATGACTGGCCGAGAGGACTAACTGTACGGGTACCTGAATGAGTAGAGGACACTCAACTTTGGTTTAGCGGTTACTCTATGGCTCTGACTGAAGGAAACTGAGGAGAACTTTTAAAGGAGCTCTTCGCCCTATTTAAAGGGGGATCGCTTTTCTCAGAGGACTCTAACACAACTCCTACTCAGTGCAGAATTGTCACGTTTCAGACATCTTGTGGCGTGGCATTATCAGAAAAAGACCAGATTTTCATTTTGCTGTCAGTTGGTTATTTTTGAATAATCATAAAAATGGTTTGATGGGTCACCGAGTGGTTTTGTTTCTGAACAGGCAGAATTCCCGGAAAGACTCGAGGTCGCAAAAACATTACCTGAAAAGTGTGACTCTGCCGGGGCTCTTGGATCAACATCAAAACTCATTTGTTGCTCTATGGGGCATTCAGCGGCTGTTAGGAAGTTTCTGCGGCTGCGGTGGATCAGGAGCTAATGCTCCAGCCCGGCACAGCCGCCTGCCTGATTTCGGGTCCGCAGGCGGTTGTATGAAAGCTGCACGCCTCAGACGGCCTGAATGTTCGGGTGGGGAGAATACAGCCCGTCAGAAACCACTGGCTACTATGAGGAACAGGTCGGCCGGCGGTGTTTCTACCGCTGTGGCTGATTTCCGCCGTGATGCTGAAGATGCGCTATCTTGCAGTCCATAAGCCAGCGTGGTCTTGTGTCGCTTGGATTTGGCGCCTCTGCAAACTGGCGTCTCCTCTGTGACCGGACTGTGTTGTCTGACAGCCGCGTGGGTGGTCGACCAGCTGACGGCCCCGCCAATTGAGCAAGGCTTGCCCTATGAGAGTGAGAAATCTGGACACCTTCTACTGGATTGCCACCCTGGGCGGGTTTCGGGCGGCTGCTGACAAGCTCAACCTGACCCAGCCGGCCATTTCCGCCCGCATTCAGGTTCTGGAACAGGATCTGGGCGCCGAAGTTTTTGTCCGGGAAGTTCGCAACGCTGAACTGACAGCGGATGGCCGACGGCTTCTGGCCTATGCTGAGCGCTATATGGCTCTGGAACAGGAGGTGCTGACGGCGTTTTCCGACAGCACTTCCATAGAACAGACCATCCGGGTCGGGGCATCTGAAACCATCGTCACCACCTGGCTGCCGGATTTCATGGGGCAACTGGGCCGGTCCCGACGGCGACTTTCCTTCGACCTGAGCGTGGATTCAACGGACAACCTGCGCAATGCTCTGGTCGCCCGGGAGATTGATCTGGCTTTTCTGATGGGACCGGTGGCGGAGGTCAGTGTCACCAATCAGGAGATCTGTGCCTATGAAATGATCTGCGCGGCTCCGCGGGATCTGGCAAAAAGACATGACATCTGGTCACTGGAAGAGGTGGCACAGGTGCCGGTTCTGACCTTCGCCAACAACACCAAGCCCAGCCGCCAGATCCGCGAAATGCTCACCAGATCCAATGGTCAGACCGCCAAAATGACCACTTCAGCCTCGTTGGGCGCGCTCATTCGCATGGCCCAGTCCAACATGGGAATCTGTGCTGTGCCCAGGGCTGTGGTGCGGGCAGAATTGGAAAGCGGAGACCTGGAAGAACTCCAGACAGACTTTGTCCTGCCCAGCATCGCTTTTACGGCGTCCTATGTTTCGCAAAGCCCGGTCAGTGACCTGATGCGGCAGATCAGCCTGGACGTTCAATCTTATCTGGAAAGCAGTTTGATAAACAAAATCTATCAAAAGTAACAAATTAATTCGATTTGATTTTCGTTTCCTGACGGTTTCTTTTGATGTCGGGAGGTGATCATCAATGGATCAAATCGTTAAACACCGGACAGGGGCTGAACTCCGGGCTGCAGCCCGCGCAGGCATCTTTGCCGACCAAACCGCCGGTCAGGCGCCAGGATATCTGCAAGGCAATGTGGTGATCCTGCCAAAGGCCCTGGCCGGGGATTTTCTGCAGTTCTGCCTGAACAACCCCAAACCCTGTCCCCTGATTGGTCTGTCCAGTCCTGGTGATCCCACCTTGCCGTCACTGGGGCAGGGGATAGATATCCGGCATGATGTGCCGCAGTACCGTGTTTACCGGAAGGGCAAACTTCAGGAACAGGTTGCAGATATCGCGCCTCTGTGGAGCGATGATCTGGTTACCTTTGTGCTCGGGTGCTCTTTTACCTTTGAAGAAGCCCTGATCCAGGCCGGTTACGGGGTGCGTCATATCGAACTGGGGCGCAACGTGCCCATGTTCAAAAGCAATTTGCAGACGCTGCCAGGCGGTCTTTTCAAAGGGCCGGTGGTGGTCACCATGCGCCCCTATCCGCAAGCCGCCATTCCCAAAATCTTTGATCTCTGTGCCCGCTACCCCCACGCCCATGGGGCGCCATTGTTCTGGGGGGATCCGATGCAGATCGGCATCAAGGATCTGCAGCGGCCCGACTACGGCGACCCGGTGCCGGTCAAAGCGGGCGAAATCCCGGTTTTCTGGGCTTGTGGTGTCACACCGCAAGCGGCCATCGAGGCGGTTCAGCCCGACCTCAGCATTACCCACGCGCCCGGTTACATGCTGGTGACAGATGTGCCGTCTGACAGCCAGCCAAAAACCATCAGTGGCTTAAGCCAACTGACATCAACCTGAAAATCACCGCGACTAAACCACCGCGAAACGAAGAGGGAAAGTAACATGAAACGCCATCTGCTTGCTGTTACTGCAGCTTCACTTCTGGCTCTGGGCGGGTTTGCCGCCAGTGCCGCCGACAAGCCCGTCACCATCAAAGCCGTAGGCACCTGGGGCAGCCTGACCAACTATCAGAAACATGAAGGTCCTTTCTGGAACGAGCAAATCAGCGCCGCCAGTGACGGCCAGATTCTGGGGGAAATCAAACCTCAGACCGAACTGGGCCTGAAGGGCTTTGAAATCATGCGCCTGGTGAAAAACGGCGTGTTTGACTTTGCCTTTGGTCTGCCGGGATACGTTGCGGCAGAAAACCCCATCTTCGAAGGCGGGGATCTGTCGTCTGTTACTCAGGACATCGACACAGAACGCAAAGTGGCGGAAGCCTACTTCCCAACGCTGGAGAAGGCCTTCGCCGAAACCTACAACGCCAAACTGCTGATGCTTTACCCGTTCCCCAGCCAGACCCTCTGGTGCAATGGCGAAGTTAAGGGGCTGGCAGATCTGGAGAACAAGAAGATCCGCGTCTATTCCACGACCCTGGGTGATTTCGTTGAAGGTGTTGGCGGCACGTCAGTGACCGTACCCTTTGCCGAAGTGATTCCGGCCCTAGAAAAGGGTGTGGTGGACTGTGGCATCACCGGCACCATGTCGGCTTACAAAGCCAAATGGCATCAGGTGGCAACCCATGCCTACACCCTGCGGGTGGGCTGGGGCCTGGCCTTCGGTGCCATGAACATGGACAAATGGAACTCCATGAGCGAAAGCCAGCAGGCTCTGCTGACCAAAGAGATCTCCGCTCTGACCGATCGTATGTGGGCAGAAACCGCCACCGAAGATGAAGTGGCCATTTCCTGCATCACTGGTGGAAAATGTGACATTGGGGAACCCGGTGCCATGACCCTGGTGGAGCCAACGGCTGAAGATCTGGCGCTGCGGGACAAAATTGCCACCGATGTCATCCTCGCCCGCTGGGCAGACCGCTGCGGCGAGGACTGTGCTGCGAACTGGAATGACACAGTGGGCTCTCTGCTGGGCATGAAAGCCATGGCCAAATAAGGAAGACCGAGAAGAGCGGCCGATGGGATGTCAAAACTCCCTCGGCCGCTTTTTCCAGAGCATGATTGGTTTTGGTGGGAGTGCTTTTCGCGTTTACCTAACCCGCAAGTCATCCTCTGACAGGTTGAAAAGTAAAAACTTCACGCTTTGAGCGGCGTCACGAAGTGAAGCCACGTAAAGCGATGTGTCTTTGAAGGGCAAAGGGGGCTGAAACCATGGAAAGCCTGTTGCAGAAGACAGAGCGACTGAGCCGGGTGTTCGTCTGGATAGGCGGCAGCCTGATCATTCTCTCAGCCATCCTGGTGACCATTGAAGTGTTTCTGCGGAAGATCTTCAATTTCTCCATCGGGGGCGCGGACGAACTGTCCGGCTATGCCTTTGGCATTGCGACGTCTTTTGGTTTCGCCTTTGCCCTGTTCGAGCGCGCCCACATTCGGGTCGATGCCCTTTACAATCTCTTTCCGGCAAAGCTGCAGATACTGGCCAACGTTCTGGGAATTGCTTTGCTGGCCGGTTTTGTCGGGGTGGTGTCCTGGATGGCCTGGGGCCTGGTGGCAGACACCTTGTCCTATGGCTCTCATTCCATCACGCCCATGCGCACCCCTTTGGCCATCCCGCAGATTCCCTGGTTGGTGGGCTGGCTCTTTTTCCTCTTGTGCTGCGTCCTTCTCATTGTTGGCGCTGCAGGCGCGTTGCTGCGTGGTGACTATGTCCGGGCCAACAAGCTGATCGGGACCAAAACCATAGATGAGCAGATTGAAGAGGAGACCGTTTAAATGATCACCAAACCGCTGCTCATTCTGGTTGCCCTGGTAGGGCTGGCTGTGCCCATTGCCGCCTCTCTGGGCTGGCTGGGTCTGACCATGCAGTATCTGGAAAGCCCCATGCCGCTGCACCGGGCACTGGGAGATATGGTCTGGCAGACCGGCACGGATTTCCTGCTGGTGGCCATTCCCATGTTCGTGCTGCTGGGCGAGATCCTGCTTCGGGCCGGCATCACCGAGCGCATGTATGATTCCATGGTGAAATGGCTGGGCTGGCTGCCCGGTGGCCTGATGCACTCCAACATCGGCTCCAGTGCCTTGTTTGCAGCCACTTCCGGGTCTTCTGTTGCCACAGCCGCCACCATTGGCACCGTGGCGGTGCCGCAAATCAAAAAGCGCGGTTACAACGAACCGCTGTTCCTGGGAACGGTGGCCGCCGGAGGCACGCTGGGCATTCTGATCCCGCCCTCCATCAATCTCATTCTCTATGGTCTGCTGACCGACACTTCCGTGCCTGAGCTCTATCTGGCCGGTTTCTTCCCCGGGTTTCTGCTGGCCGCCCTGTTTATGCTGACCGTGGTGGTGCTCTGTCTGCTGCGCCCAAGCTGGGGAGGGGACCCGGCCCGCGCCAGCTGGGCGGAGCGTTTTGCCGCCTTGCCGTCGCTGGTGCCGCCTATCGGCATTTTCCTGGTGGTGGTTGGCTCCATCTATGCTGGCATCGCAACGCCGACTGAGGCCGCGTCTCTGGGGGTCGTGGCTGCCATGGGACTGGCAGCGTTCAACAGAAAACTGACATTGGACATGCTGCGCCAGGCCGTGGAAGGAACCATGCGCACCACCGCCATGATCATGCTGATTATTCTGGCTGCGGTGTTCCTTAACTTTGTGTTGTCGGTGATCGGTCTGACTCAGGCCCTGGCGGATTTTGTTACCGGATTGGGGCTCAGCCCCTTCCAGACCATGCTGATGATCGTTGGCATTCTGGTGGTTCTGGGCTGTTTCATGGAAACCCTGTCCATGCTGCTGATCACCGCGCCGCTGATCACCCCCATTGTCATCGCATTGGGCTACGACCCGGTCTGGTTTGGGATCCTGCTGATGGTCCTGCTGGAAACCGCCCTGATTACGCCGCCCATCGGCATCAATCTCTATGTGGTGCAGGGCATACGGTCAGGCGGGGAAATGCTGGATGTCATGAAGGGGGCCGCTCCCTTTGTGCTGACCATGTTCGCCATGGTTGCTTTGCTGCTGGCCTTTCCCGAAATCGCCCTTTGGCTGCCGTCTCTGTTCTACTGATGGTCGGGTTTCTTTTTTAACCAGCTCCGTACACTGGGAAGAAGCAGCAAAAACACAGCAATCAACAACAAGCCCAAGGTCATGGGGCGCTGCCATACAAAGGAAATGCCGTCATAGAGCTGCAGGGACCGGGCAAAATTGTCTTCCAGCAGGCCCCCGAGGATAAAGCCGATCAAGAGCGGGGCGAGGGGGTAGTTGGCAAAGCGCAGCGCCGTTGCACAGACTCCAAATCCAACCAGGATCAGCAACTCTGTGGCATTGTTTTGTCCGATGTACGCCCCCATCAGAGTAAAGAACAAAACGAAGGGGATCAGATAGTTGCGCGGAATGGTCAGCACCTTGGCGATGTAGGGTATCAAGGGCAGGTTGAGGATCAGCAGGACCAGATTGCCGATAAACATCGACATGATCACAGACCAGAAGATTTCCGGTTCATCGACCATCAGGCGCGGGCCGGGACTGATATTGAGAGCGATGAGGGCTCCGAGAAGAATTGCCGTTGTGCCGGAGCCGGGAATGCCAAGTGTCAGCAAGGGCACAAAAGAGCCGCTGCAGGCAGCATTGTTTGCCGTCTCTGGAGCCGCCAGTCCTTTGAGAGATCCTTTGCCAAACTCTGATTGTTCTTCCTTCGGGGCAAGGTTGCGTTCCACTGCATAGCCCAAAAAGCTGGCGATCGTTGCGCCGGCGCCAGGTAACACCCCGATGAAAAATCCCTGTAAGGACTGCCGGGCTATGACAGGAGTGATCGCCCTGGCTTCTTTGCCATCAATTCTCAGGTCCTTGATGCGGTCTGCATCCCGCTGAGGCCCAGTTTTGGGCTTAAGCACCAAAAAAATGGCTTCCGGCAAGGCAAACAGCGCCATGGCAAGCGTGATGAAACCAAATCCGGACTGAAGGTCCAGGATGCCCATGGTGAAGCGCGGCATGTTGAACAACGCCCCTTCACCCACTGTCGCCATGGACAGTCCGAGCACGGTCATCAACAGAGCCTTGGCGACCTGTCCCCGACCGGCAAAGGCGGCAACAGCTGAAAGCCCCACGACCATCAGCGCAAAATACTCAGCTGAATGAAACAGCAGGGCAACAGAAGACAGAGCCGGTGCAAAGACCATCAACAACAGGGCACCGATTGTCCCTCCGCTGAAACTGGCAATGGCGGCGATGGTCAGCGCCTTTCCGGCTTTCCCCTGCTTTGCCAGGGGATAGCCGTCAAAAGAGGTGGCAACGGTGCCCGCCACACCTGGCGCATTCAGCAGGATGGATGAGGTGGATCCGCCGAAGATGGCGCCATAGTAGACCCCGGCGAGCAGGATAAGCGCCGCGGAGGGATCCCCCAGGGTAATGGCCACGGGAATCATGATGGCAATGATCGACATGGGACCCAAACCGGGCAACATGCCGATAAAGGTACCAACAAGGCAGCCGCCAATGACCATCAGGAGGTTTTGCAGGGAAAAGGCTGTCTGCAGCCCCAGCAAAAGGCCCTCAAGCATACCAGTCCACCATAAATCCGGGCAGGGGGCGCAGGTAGATCCCCAGCACTTGATGCACCAACAACCAGATTATCAGGGTGGCAAGGGCTGCAATGACGCTCATGGCCAAAACCTTGCGTTCACCCAGGATAAAGCTGCCCAGCAGCAAAAATCCTGCGGTGGCCATCAGAAAACCAGCCGGCCGGAGCAACAGCGCATAGGCGATCATCAAGCCCAGCAGAAGCAGAGCCTGGCCAAGTTTGTACTCTGTCAGTCGGCGGTAATTGATTTCGCCAGTGTCTTCCTGGCTTTTCTCCAGGCCCAAAAGGATCACCAAAGTGGCACACACCCCCAGGACAGAAAGCACTTTAGGGAAGGTGCTGGGCCAGACTGGTGCTCGTTTCATGAAAGGCGCCAGGCTGGCGTCCATGGTGAACCAGGCTGTGTAGCCATAGGCCAGAAAGAGTCCCAGCAGGATCAAAGCTATCCAGCGATCCAGAGCCATGCTTACACCGTGTCAAAAGTCAGCGGGGCTGCCAAGAAGCAGCCCCCTGTGCCTCAATCAGAGGAAGCCGAGCTTCTTCATCAGGTCCCCGATGGTTTTTTCCTGTCCTTCCAGGAAGACCTCAAAATCAGCACCCGAATTGTGAATGTTAACCCAGCCATTGCGGGCACGCACGGTTTCCCACTCCGGCGTGTCATACATTTTTGCCAGGGCTGTTTGGTACTTAGACAGTTGATCGGCCGGCAGGCCCGGCGCCGCAAAGAACCCGCGCCAGTTAACAAAAGTGGTGTCGATTCCCTGTTCCTTCATGGTCTGAACGTCGGGTGCTGCGGCGACCCGCTCGTCAGATGTCACGCCAATGATTTTGACTTCGCCGGCCTTAGCCAGGTCAACGGCCTCTGAAAATCCTGTGGAGAGGGCAGCAATTTCGCCGGAGAGCAAAGCAGCCATGGCTTTACCGCCGGCGTCATAGGGAATGTACTTAACGCCCAGTGCATCCTTTCCTGCGGCTTCCATCACCATGGCCGCAACCAGGTGGTCCATGCCGCCGGGGACCGAGCCTCCACCAATGGCTGTAGCTGACGGATCAGCATCGTAAGCCGCGATCAGGTCGGCCATCGAATTGATGGGACTGTCTTTGCCAACGACAATGGCGGCATAGTCGCCAATGGTTCCAGCAACCAGGGTTAAGTCCCGGAAATTGTGTGGGAAAACACCCGTCAGCGATCTGATCACGATGGGTGTGGAATTGACCATCAGGGTCCCGTGATTGCTGTCTGCATTTTCAATCAGAAAACCAATGGCTTTACCGCCACCGCCGCCAGACATGTTTTCGTAGGAGGCTGATCCAACCAATCCTGCTTTGGTCAGGGCTTCGCCCGTGCCGCGCGCTGTGCCGTCCCAACCGCCACCGGCGCCGCCAGGAATCAGAAAGTGGATGCTATCAACCACTTTTTCGCCAGCGGCCAGTGCCGGGGTGGCAAAACCGAAGGCTGCTATGGCTGTTGCGATGAATAGCTGGCGTCCAAACTTGCGCATCATTGTTGTTTCCTCCCAGTAAAACGAAACAAGTGGTGGCCCTGTTCTTCAGTCTGTTGAATTTGTTTTCCGTAATCCTGACACGGGAGGAGGAAAAGCTAAACAGGTCAATGAAGATTGTTTGCCTGAGAGGCCAGAGCAATCAGAACCGCCAGAAATCACTTCTTCAAAAGCCTCATTCACCCTTCGGTATCTTCAAAAACCGACCGGTAGGCATGCAGAGCTGCCTGACCGCCGGTGTGAATGAACAGAACCTTTTGGCCTTTGCGAAAGCGACCTTCACGGACCATTTGGATCAATCCAGCCATGGCTTTGCCGGAATAGACGGGATCCAGCAAAAGCCCTTCCAGCTGGGCGCAGAGCCTGACGGCTTCGACCATGCCTTCATTGGGCTGGCCGTACCCCGGGGCAAAGAAACGGTCGTCGCAGACAACCCTTTGCCTGAAATCGGCTTGTGGCAGGCCAAGTTTGTCAGCCGTGGCAAGGGCCAGTTTGTAGACCAGAGATTCCAGCTCGGCCTTGCCTCTGCTGACCGAGACGCCAATCAGCGGAACCTCCGAGCCTTCGGCCAGCAAGCCCACCAGAAAACCCGCCTGGGTGCCCTGGCTGCCACTGGCCAGGACAACGCCATCGAAAGCCAGACCTCTTTCTGTGCTTTGCTTCAGGGTTTCCCGGGCGCAGTCCACATAGCCCAGAGCCCCAATGACGGACGACCCGCCAGTGGGAATGAAATAGGCAGACCGGCCCTGTTGTGTCAGCTCTTCTGCAAAGCGGCGTCCTTTTTCATCCAGGTCTTCGCCGGGTTCACAATCATGCACCACGGCCCCCATGAGGTGATCCAACAGGTAGTTGCCGTTTTTGGCGTACTCCTCATCCCGGACCACGGCCTTTTCCAAAAGCACTTCCGCTTTCAGCCCCAGTTTTGCAGCAGCAGCAACGGTTTGGCGAACGTGATTGGACTGTGTGGCCCCGACTGTCACCACTGTGTCAGCGCCCTGTTGCTGGGCATCGGCCATCAGAAACTCCAGTTTGCGGGTTTTGTTGCCGCCACCGGCCAGCCCGGTGCAGTCATCCCGTTTTACAAAGATCTCCGGTCCGTCCAAATGGGCCGAGAGGCGGGGGAGGGGCTCCAGAGCAGTCGGCAGCTGGGCCAGAGGCAGACGGGGAAAGCTGGTGAGAGTCATAAAGGTGTCCAATGGTAAGCAATGTTGAAATTCAATGCGCATTATCGCGGGTAAAGCTCGCAGAAATCGACACCTGGCTCAAGAATGTCACCCGAGAGAGATGCAACAAGTCAGTTGGTTTTGGCTCTGGCAGGACAGTTCTGTCCAAATCTGAATAGTTTTCCGTAATCACAGCCTTCATGCTGAGGGGGAAACGAACGCGGGAGCCTTCCATGCCTCTGACAACTGAGCAAAAACAGGCCTATCAGCGTGACGGGTATCTGGTGGTCAAGGACGTCATTGATCCACCGACTCTGGCCCGCTTGCGTTTGCTGATTGATGAGTTCAGGCAGCGGTCAAGATCCGTGATGCGCAGTGATGCGGTCTTTGATGTGGGGCCACAGCACAGTGCAGAGGTACCGCAACTGCGCCGGATCAAGGATCCGGTTAAGCAGCACCCGGCTTTTGATGATTTGATGCGCTCCCCGGCTCTTGTGGACATCGTGGCCGAACTGCTCGGCGGAACTGCCCGCTTCGACCACAGCAAACTGAACTTCAAACCGGCGCGGGGCAGCGCCAGAATAGAGTGGCATCAGGATTGGGCCTTCTATCCCCACACCAACGATGACCTGCTGGCCGTAGGCGTGATGATTGAAGACTGCACCCTGGAAAACGGCCCTTTGAAGGTTATTCCCGGTTCCCATCTCGGCCCCATCTACGACCATCATCTGGACGGGGTGTTCAGTGGCGGCATTGCTGAGGAGAGGCTGTCCGACCTGGTTGACCAGGCCGTGACACTGACAGCGCCTGCCGGATCCATCTCCCTGCATCACGTCCGCACACTGCATGCCTCCAGCGACAATCGCTCAGACAAGGAAAGGCCCTTGCTGCTCTATTCCTATTCCGCAGTCGATGCCTTTCCTGTCTTCCAGCACTATGATCTTGAGGAATACAACAGCCGCATTGTCAAAGGGGCAGCCACACTGGTGCCCCGGGCCACGGCCGTTCCCATGCGCCTGCCTTTGCCCGGCAGGCCGGGTGCTGATTCCATTTTTGATGACCAGGCCGGGATTGCTGCCGCCACGTAAGCGGCAGCTCTGCCCTTCTTCAATACCTGTTACTGGGCCGCCAGACGGGCTGTATCTGGCGACGCCTCCGGCGCGTCTGTTGGGTGTTCCCGCGCACTTTCTGTCTGTTTTTCCAGCTGCTTGGCATGTTCTTCGCCAAACAGCAGATAGATGGTGGGCAGGAAGAAAAGGGTGAAGATCGTCCCCACCAGCATGCCTGCAACCAGGATGATGCCGATGGAATTGCGGGCCTCCGCCCCGGCGCCCGTGACCAGCACCAGCGGGAAGTGCCCGATGATGGTGGCCAAAGTGGTCATGACGACAGGCCGCAGACGAACCTGACAGGCCTGTTTAATGGCGTCGACCTTGCTCAGTCCCTGGTACTGCAGCTGGTTGGCAAATTCCGTGATCAGAATGCCGTTCTTGGCGACCAATCCGACCAGGGTGATCAGACCAATCTGGGAGAAAATGTTGACGGTGGTCAGCCCCAGGAAGCTAAAGGACAGCGCCCCGGCCAGAGCCAGCGGGACGGACCCCAGCAACACCACCAGAGGAGAGCGGAAACTGTTGAACTGAACCGCCAGCAACAGGAACACCATCACGCAGGATACGGTTAAAACCGTAAAGAGGCTGGCCCCATCCTTTCGAAGAGATCGGGACACACCGGCATGATCAATTCGGTAGCGGGCCGGCAGGATGTCGCTGGCCACCTTTTCCAGTGCGGTCAGGGCTGCTTCGTTGGTGGTGCCGCTGTGAATGCCCCCCATGATCCTGAAAGACCGTTGCTGGTTGAACTTGCCCAGGGCCTGGGGACTGGTCAGCCGATCCAGCGTGGCAATGGCCCGTAATGGAACCAGACCGCCGTCAGGCGAGGTGAGCTGCAGATCCAGCAATGCTTCCGGGCTGTTCCGAGCGGCGTTCTCGACCATGGGAATAACCCGGTAGGACTTGCCGTCAGCGTCATAGCGATTGATGTCCTGATCTGACACCAGAGCCGAAAGCTGATCGCTGATGCCCTGAACCGTCATGCCCAGATCAGCAATGCGGTCGTGATCCAGTTGCAGGCGCACCTGGGCCTGATTGATCTTCAGGTCCGTATCGACAAAGACAAAATGCCCGGTGCCATAGGCTGCGCCGATCAGTTGCCAGAGGTACTGGGAGGCCTCTTCATAGGAATCTGGTGTCTGGATGACCATTTCCACATCAAACTGACCGGCAGTGGGCAGGGACCCTGGCGTAAACGGCAGAATGCGCATGCTGGGAATCTGCGACATTTCCCTGAAGACGCGCTCTGTCAGGTCCTGAGGCGTGAAATCACGTTCGCTGTAGTCATCCAGAATGATGCCCGCAAAACCGCCCATGGGGGTCAGGACCTGAAACATGCTGTCATACCCCGGCAGCTGCTGCGATTTCTCAACCACCTCTTCCATGGCACTGCGGGTGTAATCAATCCGGCTTTCCGGCGGAGACTGGGCAATGAACATGATGATGCCCTGATCTTCCACGGGGGCCAGTTCCTTAGCGGAAAAGAGATAGAAAGGCACGATCAGAAGGGCCAGGAAAAACCCGAGGAAGTTCACCTGACTGCGCCAGAGGAATATCCGGTCCAGAAGACGGCCGTAGAGACGGCTGATGGCATCGAACCGGGCATTGATAAAGCGGGTGCCTCTGCCTTCTTGTCCTTTGTCGGCGCAGACATAGGCACTCATGATGGGGGACAGGGTCACCGCCACCAGGCCGGAAATCAGCACGGCAATGGCCAGGGTAAAGGCAAACTCCCGAAAGAGGGCGCCGGTCAGGCCACTGATGAAGCCAATAGGGGCGTACACGGCGGCCAGGGTCAGGGTCATGGCAATGACCGGACCAAAAAGTTCGCGCGATGACACAAGTGCGGCTTCAAGCCGGGATTTGCCGTCACGCATGTGCCGGGCCACATTTTCAACCACCACAATGGCATCGTCGACCACCAGGCCGATGGATAGCACGATGGCCAGAATGGTCAGCAGGTTCAGGGTGAAACCCATCACGTAGATCGCGGCTATGGCCCCCAGCACTGACACGGGAATGGTCACCAGAGGGACCAGGGCCGTACGGAAGGAGCCCATCAGCACCACCACAACCAGTCCGACCAGGACGATGGTTTCACCCAGTGTGGTGGCAATTTCCTTCAAGGCATTGCGCATGTAGAGCGTGGCGTCGTAGCCGATCGAGATCTGCAGGCCCGGGGGCAGGGTGCTGTTGATCTGCTCCAGCTGTGTGTAGACCTCATCGCCAATGGTGATGGCGTTGGCTCCGGGCACGCTCCAGACCGAGACGAAAACCGTCATGTTCTGATCCAGGCGCGAGAGATCATCCCCGCGGTCTTCTCCCAGCTCGACCCGCGCCACATCCCTTAGCCGAACCAGGGCGCCGTCCGCATTGCTGATGACAAGTTTTTCAAAATCTTCAACACCTTGCAGCGTGGCGTTGGTCTGCAGGTTGATCTGTTGTCCGCCACTTTCCGTGCGCCCGATGGCCGCAAGCACATTGTTGCTCTGCAGGGCCTGGACCACATCGTTGGCCCCCAGTCCGACAGCCGCCAGCCGGTTGGGATCCAGCCAGACGCGCATGGCCGGGTCTCGGCCGCCTTCCAGGGCAATGCGCTGAACCCCTTCGATGGAGGCGAGCAAAGGCTGAACATTGCGGGACAGATAATCGGTCAGAGCAGATCGGGTCCAGCCATCGCTTTCTACATTGAGGTAAAAGAGGGCTTCTGTCTGATCCGCCCGCTGAACGGTCACTGCCGGATCCTGAGCGTCCGCAGGCAGTTCAAAGCGGATTTGATTGAGCCGGGTGTTGAGCTCAGCCAGGGCCTGGCTGCTGCTTTCATTCAGTTCCAGCCAGACCGTGACCACACTGAGACCGGCAGTGGTGATGGAATCTACATAGTCGACACCAGGGACCGTCATGGCCACCCGTTCCACCGGATCGGTGATGAACCCCTGGACCACATCCGGAGACGCCCCGGCATAGCTCGTGGTGATCTGCAGCTTGGCACTTTCCAGCTTAGGGAACTGCACCACGGCGATTTTCGAAGCGGCGAGCGCCCCGGTCAGCAGCAACGCCAGGGTAATGACCAATGAGATAACTGGCCGTTTGACGAAGATGTCCATGATCAGGAATACCCTTCGTCGGTCGGCACTTTGGCGTCATTGTTCACGTAAACCAGCAAACCCGGACTCAGTTTGAACGAGCCGACAGTGGCCACCAGGTCCTGTTCCGTCACAGAACTGGTAAAGTAAGCCACGCCGCCGCTTTCCCGCTTGATGACGACCGGCACGCGACGGGCTCTGTAGCTCTGGCCGTCGGGCTGCTGATCCAGCACAAAAAGGTACTTTCCGGCCAGGTCACTGCGAATGGCATCCAGGGGGATGCTCTGCACGGCCTGGGATTGCCCCACCGGCACCCGAATTTCCAAAGAGGCGTTGTGACGCAGGTTTTCAGACGGTTCCTGGACGACAGCGCGGTAGAGGCGACTGCGGGCCGCCGTAGATATCTGGGAATCACCGGCAATGATGGTGGCGTCAAAAGCGGGGGGCTGCCCCAGCTCTCCGGCGCGCACCATTCGGCCTGTCAGCACTGTCCCCAAAGCCAGTTCGCCATAGAACTGAGGCAGGCTGAAATCCACCCACATGGCCTCACTTTCCCCGATCAGGGTTGTGATCACCGTATTGGCGTCCAGATACTGACCCTCTTCGAACTGATGAATGCCAATCACGCCGTCAAAAGGGGCGCGGATTGTCCGGCGGTTGATGATGCTCTCTATGGCTTTGATGTTGGCTTGCTGAACGGTCAGTTCTGACAGGACCTGGTCCACTTTTTCTTCGCTGACGATGTTGTTCTTCTTCAACTGGACTGCCCGGTTGTATAGAGACTTTGCCAGTTTGATCCGGGCCTTGGCCGAAGTCAGGTTGGCCTGCTGTTCACTGATGTCCAGCTGGATCAGCACGTCCCCTTTTTTGACCCTTGCGCCAGAGGGGAAGTTTACCGCCGTGATGTAGCCGGCAAGCTCATTGCGCAGTGTGACTTTTTGCGGTGCCAGTGCCACCCCCAGGGCGGAGACTGTAGGGGTATAGGTGGCAGGCTCGGGTTGCCTGGCCATGACCGTTTCCGAATATTCCGGCTGGTCTTCAGCTGCCTGCATCGCCCCCATGATTTCCTGATACTTGTAGTAACCGAAGCCCCCGAAAACGCCTATAGCCACCAGGAGGACAACAAACCAACGCTTAATCACTTTTCCGAACTCCCGACCGCTCATCTCAGGTTCATTTGCTCTAACTGGCTGGCTGCCCGTTCGATCCCCTCATCACTCAGGGGTGTTTCCCAGTCGAACCCGTTAATCAGAATTTTGGTGGTTTTGATGATCGGGTCATTGGTCTGCAGCGGAAAGGGAAGGGGTTTTTCAATGTTCAACAGTTCAGCTGTCTGGCGCTGATAGGCAACCTGCACAAAGCCCACGTAGAGGGACCAGAGACCGTCTGAGAGCATTTTATGTGTGGTCTCCCGGGTTTCTGAGCCTGTTCGCAGCTCTTTGCTGTCCAGAGCCCGGTCAATGGTCCCGCTGAAGACCTCATCGATGGCTTCTTCGATCACCATCAGTTTGCTGAGCCAGCCAGGAGACGACCGGCGCAAGAGTGCTTCATTGCTGGTCAGCATCTGTAGGTGAACGCCAAAGGAGTAGTTGTAGAGCTTCTCAGGCGGCAGCAGCATGGCTGCCATCAGGCGTTCCGGCATTGTCAAGGGAGCGCCCATGACAGCTTCGGAGACAGCCTTTTGGTGTTCGGCAAGACGCGTGGAAAGTGCGACCAGGACGTCCTCTTTCGACTGCACATGTTTGTAAAGCGACCCCATGGAGAGATTGGCCTTCTTGCCAATGGAGGCCATGGTGAAGTCAAGCAGGGAACTTTCTTCAATTGAGGTGGCTGCGCAGTTCAGGATCAAATCCTCCTGCAGCAGGCTGGCGTGTTTTGACACCTTAGGCATGGCCATTGGATTGGGCTTTCCATGGTTGAAACGGAGAGTCGAGTAAAGCTCGAATTATGTTCGAGTATCTAGGAAAGGCAAGGGAAACTGTCAAGTTCGACCATAGTCAATCTCGGTAAGCAATTTTAATTCAGTATCTTAACGGATATCCTTAAGAGCATATGGCCTTGTGAGGTAAGGCGTTGAATTAAAGAAAGAATATGCTTTCAAATTACAGGGAGTGAGTCTAAAAAGCTGGCCCGGTTGAACAGCGAAAAAAATGGAGCCCGTGCCATGGATAAAAGAAATCCCGACGAGAACGGGTGGCTCAGTTCCTCGACCGCCTGGATCAACCGCATGTCTTCGTCCGGTGATTTTGCTCGGGCCTGCATTCTGGATGCACACATGGTGGCCCGGGTGGACCGGGCACACCCCAAAAGCCTGCTGGACATTGGTTGCGGGGAAGGGCGGTTTTGCCGCTTGTTGAGCGGAAAGGGGATTGAAAGAACCGGTATTGATCCCGTGCACCCCTTTATCGACCTGGCTGCTCAAAAAGACCCGACAGGAAGATATCTTACTGGATTTGCAGAGACTCTCCCTTTTGCGGAGGAGTCGTTTGATATGGTGGTATTTTATCTCACCTTGATCGACATTGATGATCTTGACCGGGCTTTCAAAGAAGCCGCGCGCGTGCTGAAGCCTGGCGGGCGGATCTTGATTGCCAATTTGTCCAGTTTCAGCACGTCCAATGGCACAACCGATTGGATTACCGGATCTGATGGCCGGTCTCACTATCCCCTGGGGGACTATCTGACGGAACAAAAACAATGGTTCGAATGGGATGGGTTGCGCGTCCAGAACTGGCATCGCCCTTTAAGCCGCTATCTTGGTGACCTGTTGTCTAACGGCCTGACCATGACTTTCTTTGATGAACCACAGCCGGTTGGGTGCACAACGGCACAGCTGGAAAAATACCGGGCCAATCCCTTTGTCATGATGATGGAGTGGCAGAAACCGCTTACGAGCGGCTAGTGCATGATTGACTGAAGTCGAAGCGCCTTACGCTCCGCTTTTGTCGTGGCTCACCCTCTATCAGGTTGAAAAGAAGCTTTTTGATTTAGTTATAAGCACTTAGCGCTTTCACCTAAACCGTGAAACATCCTCCAAACCACTGAAAAGAGTTTCACTCTACAAGTGTCATCACGAAGTGAGTCCGTTTAAACCGATGTGACCCTATGCACGAACAGGGAAGGGGACCGTACCTTTGCCGGAAGTCAGTTTGGCTGATTCCACCGGGAAATCAGCCGGCTGTTCCCCTCTTTACCTCTGCGTCAGGCCTCAGCTGTGCTGGTCTTTTCTCAGTTTGTTGGAGAATTGTACTAACTTGGCAGAAAAATTGCGCATTGCCGCTTCGTAGGCACCCTGCATTAAATCAGGCAACCGTTTGGGCACTTCCTTGCAGGCTTCCTGATAAAAAGCCTTCATGGTCACCCCGTTTCTGTCTTCCGGTTCGGTGAGCTTACCACTCTTTTTCCACTCGTATCTCAGGCCTTTTTCACTGAACCGAACCCAATCGCCGGGTTTGCGGGCATAAACCGCACCAATGGTGACCTTTCCTATGATGATGGTCTTGGCAAAGAGGTCACCTTCACCCCAGCGTTCCGTTGTTTGCAAACTACTGATCCCGGTCAGGCCTGAAAGAGGTTCGACGGTCATATAGACTTCCCCTTCAGCCACTTTGCCACTGTAAACACTGATGTCCTTTGGAAGGGGTTCGACTTTTTCGAAGTGCTGTTCCAGCAGGGCCAGCATGTCTTTTTCAAAAGCCCGTTTCATATTGAAATAGACGCTGTAAACCTGCCCGCAGTAAAAGCCCGGAACACGCTTGTTCGGATCCCAACTCGGCAGATGTGCCAGGGTGAAGGTATTTGTCGCATTGATGTCGACCTTGAGGGTCAAAGGCAGTTTTTCCGTGGTGACTTCAGGCACATAAGACTTGACGACCAAAGGAAAGGGATCCGGTTCAAAGCCCCAGATTCTTGACTCGATTTTTGAGGCACAGCCTGACAGGGCGAGGGTAGCAAGAACTAAAACAACAGGTTTGGAAAGCAACTTTGTTCCGGTGGGCTGAAAGAACCTCGATAAAAATCAGCTGGGGGTGTGTCTGCCAAATTTAAGGATGATTCGCATAATGTATATTATGGAAAATATTTACCATAGTTTAGTAGACTAAAAAACAAAACAAGACACGAGCGTTAACCCGCGCCTTGTGTTTCAGAATTGCGTTCAAGATTGATAGGAGCTTTTTGTAGATGTCTTAGAACTAACTGTTAGCGATTTTCAAACGTTAGTGAAAAACAACACAATTAGCTGCCGCATGAGCCTGGTGAACATCACCATCAGTTTTCAATGTCAAAACCCATTCATTGTTGGGTTCCAGGTACACTTCTGCTTGATCCTTGTTTCCCATCAATTGGATGCGAGTCAAAAAACAAAATCCCTCATCTTTCCTTACACCCAAAACAGCTTTTTGGAAGGTTTTGCCACTTATATCCAAGCTCTGCTCCCCTTTAAGGGACCACTTCACTTTTTTCGCTTCTACTTCTTTAAATGGCAAAACGGCTACTGAAAAAAGGGCGAAACCACAAAGAACTGACAAGACTTTCATTTTTTCACCTCATTGTATGGGAAAAATGAACGCAAAACAGAAACAATCTTGAGTGGGTCATATAGGTTTGTCAACAATTCCAGATGGTTTTACCTCCAAAAAGTAGCTGCAAAAACTACTTTAACCAACTTGATTCACTTACTCTTTTACGACCGACGGCCGAAGAAACCTAGGCGTTCTTCTTCAGTGAACAACCTGCCTGGTTCGTCATAGTAGGAAAAGACAGCAACAATCCGGGACCTGTCGCCCTCAACGGCCGTAATGCGATGGGCTGTATTGACGCCCATAAAGATGTTCAGCGTTCCGCTGGCCAGGTTCAGTTCCTGAACGTCGTCATCTTCCCCCCGCATCAAACGGGCAACACCGTCATAATTGGGGTCCTCGCTGCTACGAAGATTTTGGCGATAACAGAATGATCCGCCGGAGTCAGGCGTTTGCAGCAACACGGTGACTGTGAATTCCGATCGGTCAAAATGCCAGTTCAGGCGTTCTCCGTTGCGGTACTCAAGAATATTCAGCCGCGCCAACGGGTCTTCCATGACATAGAGAACGGGTTTTTGCATCACAGCAGCTACGAAATCAGCCAGCGGTGGCCAGTCATAGACAGCCATGATGCCATTGCTGGCGATCTGATCCGCACAAACGGTGTGATTGGAGGTGTCACAGAGTTCCAAAGCCGGATGGTCGTCCGGCAAACCATCCACCTGAGGCTTGAAGTATATGTTGTGCTGCCTTTTATGGTGAAAAGACGCTTCAGCCAGTTCGGGTTTGATCCCTGCAAGCATATCCTTGACGGCTGCTGCCTGAACAAAATCTTCCAGATTAAAGATGCCATCTTTGGCCAGTGCCGCCTGTCCTGCCGCCACCAATGCGGCGTATTCCGGGCTGTCCGGCTGGTCCAAAGGGTACTTTTCCAGATTGATTAGGTGCTTCATCAGGTACTCCGGCAGAGGTGCGGCTTACATGGGGTTTCGGACGCGCTTTTGATGTCTCGATCTAAAAGACCAAGACCCCTTTCCTCTAAGGTCCTTTCAATAGGACAGCAACAGAGTTAATTCTATCTCTGCCTTAGAATTTCTATCTCTGGAACTGCCCATGGCCCTGCCCCCTCTGAACGCACTTCGCGCTTTCGAAGCCGCTGCCCGCACGGGCGGATATGTCTCTGCAGCTCAGGAGCTTCAGGTCACCGCCGCCGCTGTCAGCCAGCAGGTGCGCAATCTGGAAGAGTTTCTGGGCAAAAAACTCTTCAACCGCAGCGCCAACAGCATTGCCTTGACCGATGCCGGCCGCAGTCTCTACCCCAATCTGGCACGGGCTTTAGCGGACATCCGGTCAGTGGCAGATAAGGTCGCCCAGAACCACAGACCATCGCGCATGATTGTGTCTGTCCTGCCATCTGTTGCCGAGCACTGGTTTTTGCCCACGCTGGCAGCTTCCGGGCAGCCGGAAGTCCTGCACTCCTTGGACATTCGCGTGGAAGAAGACCCGGTCGATTTTCAGCAGGAACGGATCGATCTTCGGCTGACCTACGGAACCTTCGGGTACCCGGACCTGAAGGTTGTGCCTCTGTTCCAGGATCAGGTTGTTCCCTTATGTCATCCCGATTTCTGGGACACCTACGGCGATCCTTCGGGAACCCTTGAGAACGTGGATGACGCCCAGCTCATTCACATCAACTGGGGCCCAAACTTCGCGTCTTTGCCGAACTGGAGCCAGTGGTTTGCGGCCCAGGATCTCAACAGACGCCCCCAGGCAGAAAGCGGCCTGCGGGTTGGACCGTCCGGTCTTGCCTTGGTGGCAGCCCGGTCCGGGGTCGGGATGGCTCTGGGGCAGGCCCAACTCGCCGCCCCTGCCCTGACGTCTGGGCAGCTGGTAGCCCCCTGTTCCGGGTCTTTGCCCCTGGGGCATCCCTATTGTGCAGTCTTTCCCTACGGCAAACAGCAGGATCTACGTCTGCAAAGGTTGCTGAAGCTCCTGCAAGGCTCTGCGGCGTAAACACCACCTGATTTGTCCCTGGAAACACCAAATTAAGAGGAAATTGGTTGAATCTTCTTGATTGGATTCTTGTGAGGAGTAGCTTTTCGGCATGGGAATGCTTCGAGACAAAAAACTGCTGCTGCTGGGCATACTGGGAGTTCACAGTCTGCATGGCTATCAGCTGAACCAGTTGCTGGACTCACCGGCCAATGCCATTCGCATCGGCAAAGGCAATGCCTATCAACTGCTGGCGAAGCTGGAGAAATCCGGCTTTGTTTCCTCCCGAACGGAACAGGAAGGCAAGCGCCCTCCCCGCCAGATTTACAGTCTGACGGCCGCCGGACGTGAAGAGTTCAAAGCTTTGCTGGTGGAACGTTTGGCGGATCACGAAGCCGCTGATCTTCCGGATGCCGTGTCGCTGAATTTCCTCTCCGTTCTTGAGCCAGAGCACGCCATCCAACTGGTGGAGGAACGTCTCACCCGTGTCAGAGCCAAGACACAGCCCTATCAGGACTACTCAGACGCCATGCGGCGAGCATCTCCCGGACTGGATTATCTGGTTCGTCACGGCCAGTTTGAAGAGAGCTTTCTGGAAGATCTGCTGCAGCGTTTGAAGGGTGACTTGGGCAGCAGTTAAGTTCCGTGCTTTTGCCTTGCCTGAGTTGCCGAACTATCTTTACAAAGTCAGCGCTTAATCCCCGGAGTCAGACTGCTTCAAGTGAACTTACTGTGTAACATCGCTTGAAGCGTGACGAACTTTGCATTGATTTAGAGCATGATCCGGCTGACGGTTTTCTGCTGCGTTCAGCGGGGATCGCGATCCGTTACAGACCACTAGTTTTCAGGAACCCCACGATGTCACAGCAGCGCTCAGATGAAGTTAAAGGCATTTGGGCGGCTCAGGGCTCCAGAGTGGAAATCCTGCCGGGTGATGCGGACAAAGCCCCCGAAGGGCGCCGCCCTTTGGCCGCACGGGAAGACCGTTGCTGGAACCTCAGCCCGGCCATCCAGACCCGGCTCGAAGCAGAGCTGGCAGAGTGCCTGCTTCCGTCGGCGTTGAAGATCACCGGCAGGGAAGATCCGGAGGCGCTGCAGAGTGACCTGACAAAGATCATTGCTGACTTTTTTCCGATCTACAAAAACCGCCCGATCCAAAACAACAAGGGCGGCGGCCTGATCAACGACTCCCTTTGTCTATATGTTTCTGCCCGGTTGATTGCGCCGGAGTTCATCCTGGAAAGCGGCAGCTATCAGGGACATTCCGCCTGGTTGCTGCGTCAGGCCTGCCCAACGGCCCGGATCATGTCCTGCGACATCGATCACAGCCAGCTGCTCTATCGGACAGACGGTGTCATCTATCACGAAGGGGACTGGACCACTCTGTCCCTGCCAGACTTTGATCCGGCCACGGCACTGGTGTGGTTTGACTGTCACATTGACCATGGCCGGCGTTTGTTGGAAGCGTCCGAGCGTGGCTTCCGGCAGGCGCTTTTCGATGACAATTTTCCGGTCACCAATCTCTATGCAACCGGCGGCATTCCCGTGCCAACCATCGACATGATTTTGGATGACCAGCTGGAAGATGGCTGCGAAGTGGTCTGGAGCCGCCGGGGAAAATCCTATCGTTACCGCCACGATCTGAGCCATGCCCAGGCGGCTCGGGCGGTGATCCTGGACAGTGTCAAGCTGCCGGATCTTACGCAGCTGACCCGCTATTCACCGCCTTCCGGCATGACCTATCTGCGTCTGCGGCAGGGGTGACATCTTCGCCGTTGTAGCCCTCAAGGGGGGGCGGCCCAGGGGAGCCATCTCTAGTCTCCATGGGAAAACCACGTAGCTGTGAGCCAGGCAAGTGCGGGAGCCTGCATAAGCTCTTGCGGTCAGCGCCTGCATCAAGGCGTTGCGCATGTGAACCCGGGAGCTGCGAACGGTCGGATAAACAGGCGCTCGTCCGAGAGTGGTAAAACCACGCTCTCCCTCTTCTCTTGATGCGCAAAACGCGTCAAAGTCAGAGGATCAGACCACTTCTGGCACAACCGGAGTCTGGATCCTCTGATCTGCGGCGGCACCGTTGCCTCTTTTGACACCATCTGTGAGATGAATAGTCATATGAAACTGATTTCCAGAACATTGATTGCGTTCGCTTTTTTGACGGGCAGTTCTCTTGCCGCTGCCCAGACCATGTTACCGGAGACAGGCCCCCTGCCCGCGTCATACAGTGAAACCCCCAGCCTTGAGGCTCAGGTGCAGGCTGGCAGGTTGCCCCCGATTGCAAAGCGTCTGCCCAACCTGCCTTTGGTTTTGCCTGTGACGGAGCAACGCGGTCTTGGCAAACAGGGCGGGAACCTGCGTACGATGGTGTCGCGCAGCAAAGATACCCGCCTGTTTGCCGTTTATGGTTACGCCCGTTTGCTGGGGTATGATGAAGATTTTGAGCTGCGTCCCGACATTCTGGAAAAGGTAGAAGTTGAGGATGGGCGGATCTTTACGCTTCATCTGCGCAAAGGTCATCGCTGGTCTGACGGGGCGCCGTTTACGACGGAAGATTTTCGCTACGTCTGGGAAGATGTCGCTCTGAACCCGGAACTTTCGCCGTCAGGTCCGGCCCGCAGCCTGCGGGTGAATGATGAATTGCCGGTGGTGGAGGTCCTGGATCAGGAACGAATTCGCTACAGCTGGTCCGCGCCAAATCCGCTCTTCTTGCCGGCTCTGGCCGACACCCGGCCGCTCTACATCTATGCCCCTTCTCATTACCTGAAGCAGTTTCACGTCACTTACGGGGACAAAACCTTTATTGAGCAGGAAGCAAAGCGGCGAAACCTGAGGAACTGGGCGGCTCTGCACAACCGGCTGGATGATCTCTATCGCTTTGAAAACCCGGACCTGCCGGTGCTTCAGCCCTGGGTCCTGACCAACCGCCCCCCTGCCCGGCGCTACATCGCAAAGCGCAATCCCTACTTCCACCGGGTGGATGAAGCTGGCCAGCAACTGCCTTACATCGACAGCTGGACCTTTTTGGTCACCTCAGGCGCGCTGATCTCAGCAAAAGCCGGAACGGGCGCTGTGGACCTGCAGGCCCGGGGGCTGAACTTCTCCGATGCTGTTTTCCTGAAGCAGAATGAAAAGAAGGGAAAGTATCAACTGCGCCTGTGGGAAACCGGCAGGGCTTCTACCGTCGCCCTCTATCCCAATCTCAACGCCGCAGACGCTGTGTGGCGGACACTGCTTAGGGATGTTCGCTTCCGCCGGGCATTGTCTTTGGGCGTGGACCGCGAAGAAATCAATCAGGTGATCTTCAGCGGACTTGGTTTGCCGGGCAATCACTCTGTTCTGCCCGAATCAGCGCTGTTTGAGCGGGACAACTTCTTGGCCTGGAGCCGCTTCGATATGGATCAGGCCAATGCCCTGCTCGACGAAATCGGCCTGACAGAGCGGAACGACGAGGGCCTGCGTCTGTTGCCGGACGGGCGCAGCCTGTCCATCATTGTTGAGAGCTTCGGTGAAAATCCGCAGGATCCGGATGTGCTGGAGCTTATTCACGACAACTGGCTGAAACTGGGCATTAAACTCTATGGCAAAGCCGGTTCGCGGGAGTTGCTGCGCAATCGCATTTTTGCCGGCACCGCCAATATGGTGATCTGGTATGGCGCGGACAACGGCATCCCCAATGCCGATTCAAATCCTCATTTCTTTGTGCCCATTCGCCAGTATTCCTATCAGTGGCCCAAATGGGGACAGTTCTACGACACCTCAGCTTTGTCTGGTGAAGCTGTGGACCAGCCTCTGGCCCGGGATCTCTTGCTGCACTTCCAAACCTGGCGCGCAGCAAAGTCCCGCGATGCCCGCGAAGACGCCTGGCGTAAAATCCTCAAAATCAACGCTGACCAGGTCTATGTCATTGGTCTGGTTGCGAAAGTGCCGCAGCCACTGGTGGTTTCTGACCGTTTAAGGAATGTGCCACGTACCGGATTTTTCAACTGGTCTCCGGGGGCGGAGTTTGGCGTTTACCATCCCGACGCCTTCTGGCTGGCAGGTCCCTGAGAGCAACCCAGAGCTTCTGCAAAAGCACGTCGACGAATGGCCTTGAATCTGCTTTAAGTGCTGCGCCTTCTGTTGCTTGAAAGGGGTGGCAGATGGCAGACGTCGTGAGTGACGCTCTTTGTGCTGCCAGAATCAGCTCGGTTTCAGTGAGACGACTTCGTGATGATACTTGAAGCGTGAATTCGCCTCTTTTCAGTCTTTGAGGGGATGAATCACAATTTTGGTTTCACACGCAAACTGCTTTCGCCTGATCCGTTCTTGTCCAAGAGCCGGGAGCGTTGTGTTTTCTTCAAGGAGTTGGAATGTCCGCATTCAATGAGTATGGCCCCCTGATGCAGGTGGGACTGCGTACGGCCAAAGCTGCATTTAAAGACCAGGCCAAGGCCGCTGCAGAATGGGAAGAACTGCGCTTTCATGCGGAGCCTTTGGTTGAAGAGTCATTCCTGGAGTATGACAACTTTGAAGCTCTGATCCGTCAATCCGGCGCTGAGGTCATCTCTGTTCCCGCAGCAGATGCCCTGACGCTGGATGCCATTTATGTGCGTGACGCCTGCCTGATTTCCCCCAAAGGCCTGATCCTCTGCAACATGGGACGTCCCAGCCGTAACAACGAGCCGGATATCAACGCTGACATCTATGAAGATGCCGGGTTTACCGTGGCTGGCCGGATTGAAGCGCCTGGCACCCTGGAGGGCGGTGACTTTATCTGGTTGAGCGAAACAGCCGCTGCTGTGGGTCTGGGGCCACGCACCAATGAAGAAGGCATTCGCCAGCTGAAAGCCATTCTCGGGCCTGAAGTGGATCTGGAAGTGGTGCAATTGCCGGATCCTTCTCACCCGGATGACGTTTTCCACCTCATGTCCATGATCTCTCCTCTGGATAAGGATCTGGCACTGATCTATCGCCCCCTGATGCCGGGTGATTTCATCACCTGGCTGGAGTCCTATGGCATAGGCTTCGTCGAAGTGCCTGAAGAAGAGTTCCTGCCCATGGGCTGTAACGTCCTGGCGACCGGCCCGCGTCAGGTGCTGATGCTGGATAAACTGCCGTTGACCAAAGCCGCTCTGGAAGCTGCCGGCTGCACCGTCACCACCTACAAAGGTGATGAAATCAGCCGCAAAGGGGAAGGTGGTCCGACCTGCCTGACCCGTCCCCTGACTCGCGGGTGATCTGACCCGCGGGTAATCTGAACAGCGGATCACACGGAACAGTTAAAATCGCTGTCCGAGAGCCAACAGGTAACAGGTGAACTCGTCAGGTGATCGCCCTGATGCGTGAAGCTCCTTTTCACTGGTTGGTGCAGAAAAGCCCCCTCTTCCGCTGGAACTGGGGGCTTTTTTCTTTGCTTACCCATCGCACAGAGCCCGGGGCGCTCAGGCCAGAGTGACAGGGAAAGCCCTAAAGCTCTTTGTCGCTTGTGGTTCCCGTCATCCGTTTTGCACGGCAGGAACAGCCGGTTTGGCCAACTGCGCCCAAATGGTAATGGCAATGCCCAGAGCAATGACCCCTGCCCCGGCCCAGGTTGCCGGACTGTAGACCTCTCCCAGGAAGAGCGTGGCCGCAATCATGCCGACCGTGGCGGCGACATACCCAATCTGACTAAGCAATACCGGGCCGCCGCGCTGTTGCAACCTGAAGAAGACCGGGAATGTCAGCCCCGCCACGACGGCCTGAGCCAGAGCCGCCCAGGGGGCCGCAGCCAGGTCCCCCAAGGGTAAGCTGCCTTCGCTGACAAAGAGCAGAGCAAGATAGACCGCGACCGCAAAGGCATGGCTCCAGAAAGCCAATTGGTTGGGAGAGGCACCGTCGGGCCAGTCCAGAGTGCGGTAAACGTTGCCGCAGGCCAGAGACAAGGGAATCAACAAGGCAGCAATGATCCAGATGACCTGTGGAGCTTCCGGGGCAGACCCTCGGGTGATGCTGACGATGGTTGCGCCCAGCAATCCGATGGCAATGCCCGTCAATCCCAGCCAGTTGGGGGCTTTGAGTTTAAACAACGTGGCGATGGTCAGGGTAAAAACCGGAGACAGGGCAAACATCAGCCCCGTGTACCCGGAACCGGCCCGTGGAATGACGGCGAAGAGCAGAATGTTGGGTATGACATAGGACACCAGGGCCGAAAGGGTCACGTAACGGACCATCTGCCGGGTTGGTTTTCTGAGGTTTCCCTTGAAAAGCAAGACGGGCAGCAAAAGAGCTGACGCCCCGAAGGAAACCACCAAGGCCCAGATTAAGGGCGAGATGTTTGCTGCACCCGCGAGTTTTCCAAGCGGAAAGTTCAGGCCAATCAGAAAGCCCGTGATGACCAGCAGCAAGGCCGGGTTCTGCAGGGCGCCGTCCCCTCCTTTGAGGGAACGGTCGGGTGTAGAAGGAGACATGACGGGACTTTCTATCGTTTGGCAGATAAGGAAGCAGCCGGTTTCGCTTTAGGCGGCTTGGGCTGGAAAAGATCCGGGAAAGGCCGTTTCTTTGAGAGATAAACGGTCACTGGGCATCTCCCTCTCCTGCAGGTCTGCCGGCAGAGAAGCCGGGGTGCCACGTCGCCCGATGGCCACAGCGATTTCTACCCGGTAGTGGTCCGGCACCTTCAGTTGTTCAGAGATCTGCTGATGGTAGATCCCGGCCATGCCATGAGCCTGATAGCCCAGGCGGGTGGCTTGCAGAGCCATCTGCGCCCAGGCCGCCCCGGCATCAAAGCTGTTGCAGCGGGAGGGTTTGTCAGGTCGTTCCCCGTCGCCTGGCATGATGCTGTTGGACAGCAGGATGACCAAGGCCGAGGCTTCCTTGGCCCAGCTTCTGTTGAAATCATCCAGCAAAGCCAGGAAGCCCTCCCAATGCGCATCGCCCCGCAAGGCATAGAGGAACCGCCAAGGCTGGATGTTGTAAGCAGAAGGCGCCCAACGTGCAGCTTCCAGCAGGGTCAGAAGATCATTCTCCGGCATGGTTTGGGCGTCGTAAGATCGGGGTGACCAGCGATCAAGGAACAGAGAATCGATTGGGAAGTCGGCAGAACGGGGGGTGCTCATCAGGAGTCCTCTCAGACTTGCCCTGCCTCACAAATCCGATGTAGGATAAGTCGAAACAGGATAATTTGATGCGAAATATTTCGATATCAAATTAAATAGAAATCCGAGCATGAACTGTCAACTGGCTTTTTGACAAATCTGCTTTTGGCCAGAACTCTGATGAGCCCAAAATGAGCAAAACTACAGAAAAACCAGTGAGTTCAATCGTAGATCAGTGGAAAAGAGAGCGCCCCGACATTGACGCCAGCCCCATGGCACTTTGTGGTGATGTCTGGCGGGCAGGCGAGAGAATCCGAAAGGAAGTGCTGGCCAATCTGGCAGACAGCAAGCTGGATTTTCCGGGATTTGACGTGCTGTTGACTCTTCGACGTCAGGGAAAAGGCAAAAGCCTCTCTCCTTCGGACCTGGCCAAAGAAATGATGCTCTCGACTTCTGCCATGACCAACAGGTTGGACAGGCTGGAAAAAAGAGGCTTGTTGACCCGTTCCGTAGACCCAAACGATCGACGGGGCCTGAAAATATCTCTCTCTGACGATGGATTTGCCTTGGCCGATGAGTTGGTGGTTTCCCATGTGGCCACAGAAGAACGCATGCTGAGCGGACTGTCCGCCCAGGAACGGCAGCAGCTGTCAGATTTGCTCGACAAGATTGGCGATTAAAGCGCCTCGTATCCGGCAGTCAGCTTTAGAAGCCGTAGTGGGATTGTAAAACGCGCTCTGCGTCTAAAATCAGCCCGTGAATCTGCCTCTACCCTCTTGGGCAGAAGCAATCTTGCACTTAAGACGTCATCTCTTAGTGTATCCGCCAAAATCAACAGGGCTCTGAACAATCAGAGCTCCTCAGGCTCGAACACTCTGACGGTAACGGGAAGGGAACTGGAGACGGCGGCGCGTTTCATGCCTTTGGAATTGTAAGGCATGGAAATGTTGCCCCTGTGATCCACGGCAATCAGTCCCCCGTTGCCGTCGCATTTGGCCACATCATCCAGCACAGCCCGACTGGCCTGAGACAAGGGGGCCTCTGCGTAGCGCAAGCGTGCGGACAGATTGTGGGCAGCGGCTGCACGAATGAAAGCTTCTCCGACGCCGGTACAGGACACAGCCACCAGATCATCGGCCCAGGTCCCGGATCCGATCAGGGGGGTGTCCCCTACCCGTCCGGGCCGTTTGTTGAATGTGCCGCCTGTGGATGTTGCTGCAGCCAGATTTCCAGTCAGGTCCAGGGCTACGGCCCCTACTGTACCGTGGGCTCTGCTGTCGGTGCCTGACCCGTGCTTTGTGTGTTCACTGTAATAGCTTGAGGGATCGGAAACTCTTTCAGCGCCCTGAGCCAGGGCAAAGTCCGTTGCGCCCTGCCCGGCCAACATGACATGGCGGCCATCTTCCATGACCTGGCGGGCCGCCTTGATGGGATGAAGTATCCCCTGAACGGCAGCCACTGCCCCGGCGCGCTGATCCTGTCCGGTCATGATGCTGGCATCCAGTTCAACGGCCCCGGCCGTGTTGGGGGCCGAGCCTTTGCCAGCCACATAGAGACCGCAAGCCTCCATTTCCGCCACCATCTCTGTCACCACATCAAGGGCAGAAGAGCCTGCCTGCAACAGGTCCCGGCCTTTGGTAATCAGATCGGTCAGGTGGGCCCGCTGTTCGCGGTAGTCGATGGAAGGCTGAGCACCGGCACCGCCATGAATAACAAGGGCATAGGGCATGTCTTTAACCTCTTTTGACGCTTTCTGGCGGACCGTGGATCTGCGGAGCGTAATCAATCTGTCAGACTGATCTGCAATCCATCATAGGCCGGTTGCACACCGGTAAGGCAGCGGGCCAGAGCTGTGTCGTAATCAATCGTGTGGTTCAGATGAGTGAGAAAGGCCTGCCTGGGTTTCAGCTGGCCGATCCACGTCTGTGTCAGGTCAAAGTGGGCATGGGTGGCATGGGGCTGAAAGCGCAGTGCATCAACAATCCAGGTGTCCAGGCCTTCCAGCTGGGCAAAGGACTCTGCCGGGAAATCAACAACATCAGTGGAATAGGCAAAATCCCCGAAACGGAACCCCGTGCTCAGAATCTCGCCATGGTGCTGGGCAAAGGCCTGAACCGGTAAGCCCAGAACGTCCCAGGTGCCATAGTCCAGACTGTAATCCTGAAACAAAGCAGGATAGAGCGCCTGATTTTTGTGGCTGGAAGCAAAGGCGTAATCAAATCGCAAGGTCAGGGACTGATGGGTGGCCGGATCCATAAAGACGGGAATGGGACCCCCTTGTGCATAGGACAAGGCTCTAAGTTCATCCAGACCGTGGGTGTGATCTGCATGGGCATGGGTGATCAGGATGGCATCGACCCGGGTGATTCCGTTGTCGATCAGCTGCAGACGCAAATCCGGAGAAGCGTCGATCAGGATGTTGCGGCCTTGCCATTCAATAAAAATCGAACTGCGCCGGCGCCGGTTTCTGGGGTTGTCCGGGTTGCACTCCCCCCAGGTGCCGCCGGGGATGTTGCCGGCCAGGGGGACGCCACCGGACCCTCCGCAGCCCAGAACCGTGACCTTCATGCCGCTTGAGCCGGTGCGTCCACCTTGTTGAAAAGGCGGAAGAAATTGTCACTGGTCTGACTGGCGAAACTGGCAGGATCCTGATCAAGAAGCTCGGCCAGGGCCTGAGCCGTGTGCACCACATAGGCCGGTTCGTTGCGTTTGCCCCGCTTGGGAACAGGCGCCAAATAAGGGGCGTCCGTTTCCACCAGCAACCGCTCCAGTGGCACAGTCCTGACGGTGTCCCGCAGTTCCTCCGCCTTCTTGAATGTCACAACCCCGGCCAGGGAAATGTAAAGCCCCAGATCCAGAGAGGCCTCTGCCAGCTTTGGACCAGCCGTAAAGCAGTGAATTACCCCCGGAAAAGCGCCGCCACTGGCGTGTTCATCCTGCATGATGCGAATGGTGTCATCATCGGCATCGCGGGCGTGCACAATCAAGGGCAGGCCCGTTTCCCGGGCCGCCTGGATATGGGCGCGGAAGGATACTTCCTGTTTGTCACGCGGGCTGTGCTCGTAAAAGAAATCCAGCCCCGTTTCGCCGATGCCGACCACCTTGGGATGCCTGGCCTCTTCAATCAGCTGTTCGGGACTGTCCAGCCCTTCTTCTTCAGCTTCGTGAGGGTGAACCCCCACCGTGCAAAAGACCTCCTCATAGCGTTCCGCAATGGCACGGACCGTGGGAAAGGTGGTCATTCGGGTGGAGATGGTCAGCATTCGGGCAAGACCGGCGCGTTTGGCCCGCGCCAGAACTTCTTCCAGATCGCCGTCCCGTTCCAGATAATCCAGATGACAGTGGGAATCGACCAGCATGCTCAAGACGCCTCTTCTTCTTCCACAAAGCGCGGGAAGATGCCCTGGGGTTTGTCCAGAGCGGTACCGGGTGCAATGGCCGTTTCCAGATCCTCGAAGTTGCGCTGATCCTGCGGCACCGCCAAAAGGTCCAGCATCCGCCCCAGAGAATCCGGCATCACCGGTTGGGTAAGGATTGCCAGGCGGCGAATCACGTCGGCCAGCACATACAGCACGGTGGCCATACGGGCCGGGTCGGTTTTCTTAAGAGTCCAGGGCGCCTGCTCATCCACATAGCGGTTGGCCAGGGTGATGACCTTCCAGGTGGCTTCCAGCCCCTTGTTGAATGCCTGACGGCCATAGTCGTCGCGCAGGGTATCCAGCAGGTCGCGGGCTTCCTTGATCAGCGCTTCATCTTCGGCTGTGTAGGCGCCCGGTGTCGGGAAGGCTCCATCACAGTTTTTGAAGATCATGGACAGCACCCGCTGGCAGAGATTGCCGATATCATTGGCCAGTTCGCCATTGATGCGGTTCACGAAACTCTCATGGCTGATGTAGCCGTCAGCCCCAAAGGGAATTTCCCGCAGCAGGTAGTACCGCACCTGATCCAGACCATAGCGCTCCACAAGATCTGCCGGGCGCAGCACATTGCCCAGGGACTTGGACATCTTCTGTCCCTGGTTCATCAGCCAGCCATGGGCGAAGACCCGCTTGGGTGTGGGCAGACCAGCGGCCATCAGGAAGGCCGGCCAGTACACCGCGTGAAAGCGCAGAATATCCTTGCCGACCATATGCAGATCAGCGGGCCAGAGAGTTTTGTAACTGTCCGAGTCCACATCAGGATAGCCAGCGGCCGTGATGTAGTTGGTCAGGGCGTCCAGCCAGACGTACATGATGTGATCTTCATCACCCGGCACCGGCACGCCCCACTTAAAGGTGGTGCGGCTGACGGACAGGTCGCGCAACCCTCCTTTTACAAAGGAAATGACTTCATTGCGGCGGCTGGCCGGACCAATGAAATCCGGATTGGCTTCGTAGAAGGCCAACAGGCGGTCCTGCCAGGCAGACAGACGGAAGAAGTAAGAGGGTTCGGACACCCACTCACATTCCGCGCCAGATGCGGCAATCATCTTGCCGTCTTCTGTCTTGGTCAGCTCGTCTTCGGTGTAAAAGGCCTCATCCCGCACGGCGTACCAGCCATCGTAGGAGCCCAGATAGATTTCATCGCGGGCCACCAGTTCCTTCCACAGAGCCTGAGCGGCCCGTTTATGCCGGGGTTCTGTGGTGCGGATGAAATCATCGATGGACAGCTTCATGTCCTGGGCCAGATCCCGGAAGTTCTGGCTGACGCCGTCGGTGAAGGTCTGGGGATCAACACCGGCAGCCAGAGCGGACTTTTCCACTTTCTGGCCATGTTCGTCCGTCCCGGTCAGGAAGTGCACCTGGCGACCGTCCAAGCGCATGAAGCGAGCCAAGACGTCACAAGCCAGAGTGGAGTAAGCGTGTCCGATATGCGGGACATCGTTTACGTAGTAGATCGGCGTGGTCACGTAATAGCTTGCCTGATCGTTGGCCATGGCCTTTTACAGCTCCTTGTTGGACCCCATCATGAGGGATGACGCCGGGCGTCATAGTGTTGGCTGCCCAGCCAGAGCAGAAAAGCTCAGGAAGGCAATCTAAGATACGATAACTGTTGGATTTTACGGCAAGGCACCAGGGCAGAATTTCTACCGAAACAATCCGTTAAGCGGCAAGGCTTTCCATATCGAGAAAGGCGCTTACCATCACCTGTTTGCGATCCAGGGCAGAGGCCTCGGCTCGGGCAAAAAGCTGGGTCAGGTTTTCCCACAGAGCAAGCCAGGGTGCAAGACCGCGCTGTTCAATCAAACGGGCCATCAAGGCCCCTTCCCCTTCAACGATTTCCAGGGCCTGACTGCCACTGGCGCTGTGCCGCACCAATCGGGCGATCCACCAGGTCAGGAGATCGCTTGTGGTGCGAAACACCATGCCGCTGTTGTCCCGGCTCATGCGATCCCCGAATTCGTGCAGTTTTCGAATGTCCAGGTTGGGCATCTGGGACAGCAGGGCCAGCAGATCCCGGTAGAGATCCAGCCCCCCGCTCTCTGCCAGTTCTCTGGCCCGGCCAATGGACCCTTCCGACAGGCGGGCCAGGGCCCGGCAATCCTCGGCTGGCAGTTCCGGCAGTTGCTGTTGCAGGAGCTCTTCTACCGTCTCAAGCGGCAAAGGTGACAAAGCGAGCCCACGGCAGCGCGAGCGAATGGTGGGCAGCAAACGGCCCGGACTGTGACTGACCAGTATCAGCAACGCGCCCGCCGGTGGCTCTTCCAGTACTTTCAGAAGGGCATTGGCGGAACTTCGGTTCATGTCATCGGCGCTATCGACGATGACGACCCGCCAACCCCCATCCACTGACGTTTTGCGCAGGAACTCAATGCAGGACCGCACGTCATCAACAGAAATCTCTGTCTTTAGTTTCTTGGTCTTGCTGTTGAATTCCCGTTTCAAAACCCGCAGGTCGAGGTGCCCGCCCGCAGCGACCCGACGAAAAACCGAATGTTCTTCGTCCATTTCCAGAGTTGCTTCAACCGGCGGTAAGGCATCTCCGAACAAGCCGCCTTCCTCTTCCGTCTGGGATCCGCCTGCAAGCATGAAACGGGCCATGCGATAGGCCAGTGTGGCCTTGCCCACGCCACGGGGACCAGACAACAACCAGGCATGGGGCAGACGACCGGAGGCTTCAGCAGCCAGAAAATCAGCTTCAGCAGCAGCCTGTCCCAACAAATGCGGGGTCAGGCGCACTGACAGAGCGGGATTCTCCTCCAGATCGCTCATTTGGGCGCTGTCTCCCCTTCATCAGTTCCGCCACTGCTGTCTGCGTGCAGACGGTCTGAGACACAGGCCTGGATGGCGTGGCTGACCGCTTCCTGGTCCTGGTTTGCGTCAATGATGGCAAAACGTTCTGGTTCTTCAGCAGCCAGAATCAAGAAGCCCCGCCGCAGTTTTTCATGGAAGGCACTGCCCAGCCCTTCAAAACGGGCGCCTCCCATGTTGCGGGCCGCTGCCCGGGCAAGTCCTGCTTCCACCGGCAGGTCAAGCAACAGGGTCAGGTCCGGCTTGAAGTCTCCCATGGTGAAATCATAAAGGGTCCGCAAGGGGGCCAGATCGCGGCCATGCCCGAAGCCCTGATAGGCAAAGGTGGAATCAGCAAAGCGATCACACAGCACCCAGCTGCCGGCGTCCAACGCTGGCCAGACGGTTTTGACCAGATGATCCCGGCGGGCCGCGAACATCATCAGTGCTTCTGTTTCCGCGTCCCAGCGACCGGCCTCTCCGTGGATCAGCAGTTCACGGATTTCCTCCGCTCCTTTGCTGCCCCCCGGCTCACGGGTGGTGACAACGCTTTGACCCTGCTCTCGCAGCCATGCGGCCAGAAGAGAAATCTGAGTGGACTTACCAGCCCCCTCGCCCCCTTCCAAGGTGATGAACTTCCCGTAAGGCATTGAACTTAAACTATATGATGGATGGTACGAGGCAACCTATCACGGCTGACCGAAAATCAGAAACTTGGCGGCAGCCGTGATGCGGCCAAAGGGCCCGAGTTTTTCCACGGATTGCATGGCCAGCAAGGGTACTGAGACATCTTCCATACCCTCGGCAGAGACAACCAGTCGGGCCACTTCCTGGCCTTCCTTGATGGGGGCCGGCACCGGTGATTCATAAACCACCTTCACCTTCATGCTCTTACGCTCGTTGCGGGACAGCGTGACCTTCATGTCTTCGGCCACCGTAACCGGGACCGTGGTCAGATCCCCCAGCCAGACGGCCACGTCATCTACAGACTGCCCCGCCTTGGCCAGTTCATAGCTGCCGAACTCGCGAAAGCCCCATTCAAGCAGCCGTTCACCTTCTTCTGAGCGGGCCCGCACGGACTTCAGGCCATTGATCACCAGCACCAGCCGACGATCGCCGCGTTTGGCCGACGCCGTCAGCCCATACCCTGCTTCTTCCGTATGACCGGTTTTCAGTCCATCGGCCCCCATGTTTTTGTAGATCAGGGGGTTGCGGTTGGATTGTTTGATCCCCGCATAGGTGAACTCCAGCTCGGAAAAGTAAGCGTAGTACTCCGGGAAATCCTCAATGATACGCTCGGCCAGAATGGCGAGATCCCGCGCCGTCATGCGCTGCCCCGGGTCGGGCCAGCCGGTGGCGTTGGCAAAAGAACTGCCGGTCATGCCCAGTTCGCGGGCAGTCCGTGTCATTTCCTCAGCAAAGGCGGCTTCCGATCCACCCAGCCCTTCTGCCACAACAATGGAGGCGTCATTGCCGGACTGGATGACAATGCCGCGAATCAGGTCCTCGACTTTCGCCCGCTTGCCCACCTCGACAAACATTTTGGACCCGCCCTTGCGCCAGGCCTTCTCGCTGACCGGCAAGGTGTCGTCCAGCTTCAGCCGACCTTCGCGCAAATCCCGGAACACCATGTAGATGGTCATTACCTTGCTCATGGAGGCAGGCGGCATGGGTGTATCCGCATTTTTCTCCATCAGCACGCGGCCGCTTTCCAGGTCGATCAAAAAAGCCTCGCGGGCCGCCGTTTCAAGGGCCGACGCGGACTGGAGCGTGATCAGAGGGAAAGACAGCAGCGCGAAAAGCAATCCAGTGAACAAAGGCAAACGAAGCATGGTTTCGCAGTTCTCTCTTGAGATGGTGTCGCGTGTGATCCTTCTTACAGGATCTTGAAGGTCAGGTCTCGCTCATTTCCCGAGCGGTGGGGTTTTTCGATCGAGCGTTTAAAGGTCTTGTTGCCAAGTCCCGCAGACCAGAATCATAACCGAAAACCGGCGCAAAAGAACCTTCAGCAAAACACTCTAACAGATTGGAAAAAAGCCAGAAAACCATCGTGTGATCTTCAATAGCTTCTTGTTAAGGATGGTCAAACATAGGTCGGAATTCAGCCCAAAATGTGACGGGCTCCCTTACAAAAGGTCTGAATAGTATGACTGGTTTGCACATCGAAAGCTTCGGTTGGAGCGCGAAAGACAAGCCTCAATCCAGCACAGTGCAGTTCTCTAACATTTGGAAAAGAGGCGACTTCACTCTCTAGAATCTTTCACGTCGTGAACTCACGAAAACGACTTGGATCTAGTTCACCACCACACTGGTCTTGTCGTAGCCATTATCCAGCAGCAACTGCATCAGTTCGTCAGCCTGCTCAACCGACGCGACCGGACCTACGTGGACACGGAAGAAATAGGTGCCGTTCACTTCCTTCTCGTTCACGCGCACATTGCCCAGTGAAGACAACTGGGCGGCCAGCCGTTTGGCGTTGTGTACCTGGGTAAAAGCTCCTGCCTGCACATAGATGTTGCTGCTTTCAACAGATTCGACGGTGACTTTACCATCCGGCAGGGGGCTGGCGGCTGCGTAGCTGGCGGTCACATCCTGCGTCGTGGTGGCAGATCCGCTGTTTGCGGGCTCTGGCTGGCTGCCGGGCGAATCTGACAGGGTTTCGACACTGACCCCCTCAACCGGGACTGCCGGAGGTGCAGGCGCAGGCGGAGCCGTGTTCACATTGCGAAGTGCCGCCATCTGTGTGCCGCCTTTGGCCATCATCGCCAGCTGTCGGCTCGGGCCTTCCAGTACCTGCACCCGTACCTTTGCGGTGCCTTTGTTCTTGAAGCCCAGCAACTCTGCCCCGCGTTTGGACACATCAATGATCCTGCCGCCGTGATAGGGGCCGCGGTCGCTGATCCGCAGTTCCAGGGACCGGCCGTTCTCCAGATTCGTCACCTTCACCAGACTGGGCATGGGCAAAGTGCGGTGAGCGGCTGTCAGAGCGTTCTGGTCGTAGATTTCCCCATTTGCCGTTTGCTTGCCGTGGAAATTGGGGCCGTACCAGGAAGCGATTCCGGTTTCGTCGTAGCTGTAATCGACCTTCGGGTAGTACCAGATGCCCTTGATCTGATAGGGCGTGCCGACTTTGTAGCGGCCAATGGTTTCCTGACCCTGCATCTGCTTGACGGTGTGGGAGGCCAGCTCGACCTCGGAACAGCCTGCCAAGGTCAACAAAACGAGGATCAGAGCCCCCTGCCAAACTGTGAGTTTACCTCGCACTGTCGTGCCCCCTTCTGAACCGGCTGCTCACCTTAAAAATCCTGGCCCCAAACAGGTGAAGCCAAAAGCATAACAAGCCGCCCGAGTCTCCACCAACAGAAAGCTTGCCAGCCTTCGACTTCCTGGCCCTGCCTTTGGTTATCAGTGCTGCTTGTTACTGTTGCAGATGCTGCAGCAGTGAGAGTGAAGGATAGGCATCGGCCGGCAGTCCGGCAGAGACCTGATAAGCGCGAATGGCCTTGCGGGTGTTGGGGCCGACCCGACCGTCAGGGGTTCCGGCATCAAAGCCTTTGGCGCCCAGAGCCGCCTGCAGCTCTTTGACCTGCTGTCGGGACAGGCGTGGTTCTTTGCTGTCAATTGTTGCCACCAGGGCCGGTTTACCCACCAGACGATCGGACAGGTGACCAATGGCCAGGGCATAAAGGATGGAGCGGTTCCAGTGCATGATGCGGCGGTAGTTGTCGTAGACCATAAAGGCAGGCCCCTTATGGCCTGCCGGGGCGACGATGGCCCCTTTGATGTCTACGTCGGGCAAGGCCTGCCCCCCTGCTTTACGAACACCCAGAGCTTGCCATTCAGCAAGAGTTTTGCGGGTTTCCGGTAAGGTGCTGATGGACAGCAGGGACCAGTCGAAATCGTCAGGCAGCCGGACTTCCCTGCCCCAGGTTTCATCATCTTTCCAGCCGATGGAAGACAGGTAGTTGGCAGCAGAAGAAAAGACATCCGGCAAAGAGCCCCAGATGTCACGTTTGCCGTCCCCGTCTCCATCTGTGGCATAGGCCACAAAGGTGGAGGGCATGAACTGCAGGTGCCCCATGGCCCCTGCCCAGGATCCTTCCATCTTGTCGACGGCGATGTCACCGGAATCCAGAATGCCCAGGGCATGCAGCAGTTCGGCTCGGAAGAAATCAGCCCGTCGTGGATCGTGGGCCAGGGTTGCCAGAGATTGCGGGACAGGAAAGTTGCCAAAATTGGAGCCGAAATTGGTTTCCAGACCCCAGAAAGCCACCAGAAACCGGGGTTGTACGCCATAGCGACGGGCCACGTCTTCCAGTAAAGGGCGGTGTTTGGCCAGCAGCGCCCGGCCCTTCTTAATCCGTGAATCGGTCACCGCCAGACTGAAATAGCGGGCCAGCGTCAGCGTAAATTCCGGCTGGCGGCGGTCCAGTTCCAGAACCCGCTCTATGGGCTGTTCTTTACCAAAAGCAGTGCTCAGAACGCTTTCTGAAATGCCTTTCTGCCGGGCTTCGGCCTTCAGGTCTTCCAGCCAGTCTTTGAAGCTGACGTCCTGTTCTGTTGTGTTTTGCACCAACTGAAGCGAGTCGGGGTTGGACCCGCTGACACTTTGACTGTCTGCTGCTGCGGCTTTTTCGGCGGACTGAAAAAGAAGAAGCGCAGAAACAACCGCTGCTGACAAACCAAGTAGGGCTCTGGCACTCCTGAGGTGGAAACGAGGAAGATCAGAGCGCTGTCCATCGTCAGTTTTGGTCTGGCAGACCCAGGTGGAGGCCATAGTTTTCCGCACAGTTCTTCCCTTTCCAATGCGATCCCGTCATCAGCACGCCTTCTGCCACGAGTCGGCAGGCTGCGACAATCAGCTAAAGCGCCCTATCAGGAAAAAGAGACCGAAGTTAGGCAGTTGGCTGGGAATCGGGTCCGGGAAAGAGATCATCACTCCAGCCGCGAACCCGGTAATAGAGCAAGCCAATCCACTCTTTCAGCGCCCGGTCAAAACGGAACAGCCGCAGGCCTAAATCCTGACGGAAGGGTTTCCAGGTCATCTGGCTTTCAAAATCCACCGGATAGGGAAGAACCTGCCAGCCCTCTTTTTGGAACACGCCCACAGACCTTGGCATATGCTTGGCAGAGGTAATGAGAATCCAGGTTTGGGCGAGTTGCTCTACCGTCACGACTTCGCGGCTGAACAGTGCGTTTTCCCGAGTGCTGAGAGATTTTTCTTCCAGCAGCAATCGCTCCCGGGGAAAGCCCAACCCTTGCATCAACTGGGCCGCCCAGGCCGCCTCGCTGAGGGTTTCTGTGGCACGTGTTCTGCCACCAGAGGCATAGAGCAGCGGCTTGTTGCCGATCAGGTTGGCCAGGCGCATGCCTTCAAACAGGCGTTCTGCGGCACCATTGCTCTGGGCTTGCTGCCAGGTCTGGCTGGCTGATACCGAAACAGCACCGCCCAGGACAATCACGCCCGCCAGTTGATCTGACTGAGCCACCAAAGCTGTGTCGCTGGGCCTGGTAAACCGCTTCTCTAAACCGCTGAGCAGCCAGTCATCAAAGGGCAGGAACGCCAGCAGCAACGTCAGGACCGCCAGCAGCTGCAGCAGCCGCTGACCCAGTTTTTTCCAAAATTTTGGCAGAACCAGACTGCCGATCAGACCAAATACAGCCAGAACAATCAGGAGGGTCTGAATGTTGAGAAAGTACCGGGGAACTCGACTGAGTTCATACAACCAGTCCATGAGTTAACCTTTTTATGCCTTCTTAAAGAATCATCTGTCAGAGTTTCTGAACCAAATCGGGAATGACAAGGGTAAATGACAAGGGCAATCATCGCCGGATGGAGTTTAAAGCCCCTTGAGCAGGTCCCTGTTACGATGAAGAGCCACCTCTATCTATCTGGTTTTTCGACTTAAACTGGTGTAATGCTGAACCCAGTGTTGTGCCCGGGCTCTGTTTCAGAGCGCCTCCATCATGTTTCAGAGGAGCACAGGTCCTTATAGTGGAGAAGCCCTCAACCAAACCAGATATTGCGATTGTCCTGATCCCTGTGTTGGTCATGATTACAGGGATTGCGCTGTCTGTTTGGCTGTCCTTTTCAATTGAGCACCTTCAGACGTCTCATGCGAAAGATAAGGCGATTTCCCGGTCTCTGGAATTCAGCCGTTTGCTGGATAACGGCCTGGCACAAAACGAGCTCAATTTGCGTATGGCCTCCAGCCTCTTTGCGGGGTCGCAGCAGGTAACCCAGGACGAGTTTCAGTCCCTTGGAAACTCTATGGATATCAATCTGGGGAGCATTACGGGTCTGGAACAGGCCATCACCGGGTTCGCCTATCTCAAACGCATCCGGAGAAACAAAAGATCGGCATTTGAGCAGTCTCATTTTCCACTGCTGGCACTGCCCTTTCCAAAAGCTGTTACCCCCTCGACCAACGCCTACGAATACTACCCCATTCTGTTGACCACCGGTGCGGTTCTTGATTTGCAACAGGGAATGGATCTGGGGAGTTTTCCGGCAACCTATGAAGCAGTGTCCACAGCATTCAGGTTGCCCGGCCAGGCCATCATGAGCCCGGCATTTCGCACCTCTTCCGGGGATTTGGCGGCCATCATGGCGCTTGGCGTTCAAAGCGCTGACGATGTTGGAATACTGGTGAGTTTCCTCGACCTGCAAGCCCTGTTTGACGATCTGGGCAGTCTGATGCCGTCAGAGCTTCACGTCAGCTTGTCCCAGGTGGAAACCGAGGAATCCAGTCAAAGCAAGCGCACTCCTGTGATCAGCCTTGGTCCGAAGCCCGACGATCCCATTGCGACCCAGATGGTGCGCCTCAGCCACGGTCAGGCCCGCTGGGAACTGCTCTGGTCCAGCGACGGCCCCAGAAACCCGCAGAACATTTTCACACAGGCCCAAACAGTCATCCTGAGTGGCAGCCTTGTCTCCCTGCTGCTGGCCTTCATCTTCTTTCTGCTGCTGAGAGAGCACAAACAGGTCAGAGAACAGGTGAAGAGCCGCACCCGTGAGCTTGAACAGGCCAAAAGGATTGCAGACAACGCCAGCCTGGCCAAAAGCCAGATCCTGGCCAACGTCTCCCACGAACTGCGCACCCCTTTAAATGCAATCATTGGCTTTTCCGAAGTGCTACAGGACGAGATCTTCGGCAACCTGGGAAATGACCGGTACCGGGAGTACGCATCCGATATCAAAATCAGTGGTGAGCATCTGCTGGAACTGATCAACGATCTGCTGGACATGACCCAGATCGAATCTGGAAAAGTCGTGCTCAAAGACGACAAACTCGAAATCGGGGCGCTTTTCAGCCTCTGCGAGAGAGTCATGGCCCCGCAGTTTGAAGAGGCTCAGATCACCTTGCAGGTACAACCGACACATTCTGTTGTTTGGCTGACCGCCGATGAGCGGCGCCTCAAGCAGGTGTTGATCAACTTGCTGTCCAATGCCCGCAAATTCACCCTTCCCGGCGGCAAAGTAACCCTGGGTTTTCAGGTGAGCGATCCGGAAGGTCTGTCCATCACCGTAGAAGACAGCGGGATTGGGATGTCTGAACAGGACATCCCGAAAGCCCTGGAACCATTTGGGCAGATTGACAGCGCTGCATCACGGAAATTCCGCGGGACCGGCCTGGGATTACCGTTAAGCCGTGAAATCATGCGGCTGCACGATGGCGACCTGAAAGTAACGTCGGAGCTGGGGCGCGGCACGAAAGTGACCTGCACCCTTCCCGCAGACAGAATTGAACAGGTGGTTCCCCTGCCGTCGCCGTCTTCTTAGGACGCTGGGGAGATCGTTTCTTAAGACAGGAGACAAAGGGCTTCCTAAGTTCCCGGGTAAAGCCGCGACCCTTCCAGGGCTTTCAAAAGCGATCTTTTGGAGAAGGCAGAAAAACAGGAAAACCAGCACAACGAAACCCTCCGGTCGGTCACCCTCCGTCTGATCTATAGTTTTTTTCCGGCGGGGGCTTGCCACAAAAGACAAGAGTGCTTATCCCTTTGCGCCGCAGCTGGTCATGCCTCTGTTTCTCAGGGGGCACACCAGACACCAGTCAGAATTACTGGTTTTGCTGCACAGGAGGGGTGGCCGAGCGGTTGAAGGCACCAGTCTTGAAAACTGGCAGGCGTGGAAGCGTCTCGTGGGTTCGAATCCCACCCCCTCCGCCATTTTTCCAAAAAATCATCTAACAGCCTGACCTTGGATCAGGAAGAAAAGCGTCAGCTTTTGTACGCAACGTGATTGCGTGACAATGCCGTGGCGAGCACCAGATGGCTCACCCGGCCGTCTTCCCCCATCAAAGGGAAACAGCCGCCTTCAAAGGCATAAAGAGAGCCGTCAGCCTTGGTGTAGCTGTCATCTTCATAGATGGGGTGGCACTGATCGACGGCTTCATCAAACTGCCCGGCATACTTCTGGTTTTTGCCCCCGGCATCCAGTTCGTCCAGATAAAGACCGGTAATGTCCATCCCGTAAGCTTTGACGTTGGCGGAGCCGAAGACCACGTATCTGTACCTACGCGGGCTGTATTCGACTTCCACCATCGACACGGACGGCCAGCATTTCGCCGGAACGGCGATGATATCAAAATCGGCTTTTGCCGCTATGCCGTCGTCGCTGCAGAGGCTGCGCCAATAGTCTTCAACCGCCTGAATAATCTCGTGCATCAAATCACCCCAATTCAGTCATGAGGTTATCGGGTCTATCCGTGACTGGGTTGCAGCAGACAGTTTGCCTTGAATGCGAGCGACAAGAAAGTAGGTGGTTGTTCGTCGGCCCTTTGCCCAATCAAGTAGTTTGCTGGCAGATGATCTTCAAAGCGTGATGACCTCTGTCATGAAGGCCAGGGAAAAGAGGGTCAGGAAGGTTGAGATCAGAATGGCACGGGTCAGCCGGTCCGTTTCAACCTGATACTGCAGGGCGATGACAAAGGGCATGGCACCGCAGGGGCCTGCCGCCAGGACGATCAGGGGGGCAGCCCACGACGACCCGATGTCAAAGTGGCCCATCAGTCCCCAAACCAGCAAGGGCTGCAGGATGACATTGCAGGCAATCACGCCCCAGGTCAGCAGGTCGGCTCTGAAGATGGCAACCTTCGCCATGACGACCCCCAAGGCGAAGAGCACGATGGGTGGTGCGGCTTTCCCGGCAAAGGCCGTAAAGGTCAGCACCCCGTCTGGCACCTGCTCCAGCCCGACCAGGTTGACAGCCAGCCCCAGAACCAGAGCGATCAATGCCGGGTTTTTGGCGAAAAGCAGTGGGATCTGAAGCGGATTGAGCGGATGGCGGGTCATGATCTCCATCAGGGTGATGGTGCCGCAAAACAGCACGGCAATATCAATGAAGATCACCCCTTCGATCGGGGCGGTTGCGGCCTTGCCCTTCAGAATTTCAACAATGGGCAGCACGTAATAGAGATGGTTAACGAAGACCACTGTCATGCCCAGCAACAAGGCTTCCCGAGGGCCAGTTTTTCCCAGCTTCCAGGCCGCCAGAGCGACCCCAGCGTAGAGAATGAACTGGCTGAGCATGTAGCTGCCCAGAGCGCCCAGATCGTAATCTGCGAAGGGGGCCTGAGCCGCCAGCAGGAAAATCAGGGACGGTTGGGCGATGTAAAAGACAAAGGAGTTGAGCGTCCTGGCCTGCTCCTCTGAAAAGAGTCCCCTTTTGCCAAACCACAAGCCAATGGCCATGAGCGCAAAGATAGGCAGGATAGGATTGGCAAGGGCATTGAGCATTAAAGGAGCCTTTCAAAGGCAAAGTGATAAGCAGATTGTTAGCGGAAGAGCTGTCGCCCGCACCTAAGGACTTTAGGAGTGCCAGAGCTTGCCCGGGAAAAAGGAATTGGCTGGCAAGGGGAGCTGACAGGAAATTGCAAGGCCCCTTCCCTTTGCTGGTTCGCCTGTTCAACCGGGGCAATCTATAGGATTTCCCCTGGGGTTGATTAGCGCACTGTTGTGCAAAGATCAGGTGCCCGACAACAGAGTCTCCGCAGTATGTTCAGGGATTTCGCCGGCGATTTTGGAAGCTATTTCCAGACGACCTGGAGTCTGGTTCCCGCCCTATATCCAGTAGAGTGGATCTACCCCGAAGACAAAGGGGTGCAGCCAAAGCCCCAGCCCATAAAAGAGGAAAGCAAGGATCAGCGGTTTCCAGAGCTCCTGTGCCACCTGCCCCCGGGAGGTGGCGGCCAGGAGGCCAGCCAAGGGGATGTTGCTGGTGGTCTGTCGAAAATACCGGGCGTCGGGTGTTTGCGCCTTTGCCAGCACCCAGTTGTTTTTCAGCAAAGCAAAAAGAGAGATGGCCGCCATGGTGGCGAACAGAACAACCCTTTTCAGGTCCCCGGTCGCCAGCAGATGAAGAAGTGACCAGATCAGCAACCCGCTGGAGCCGGGGAAACGGATCAACAGGTATATGCCTCTTGCTGCTTTGGGCGCCTGCAGTTCGCCAAGGGGTGTCATGACACGCCCTAAAACCAGAAAGAACACCAAAGGCATGAAGCTGACAGCCAGATGCGCCGCCCAAACCGGCGGCTCAAAGATCCAATCCCCGGCGTCATAGTTCAGATAAGCCCAGACGAAGAAGGCCAGAACAACAAGCGACAAGAGAGAATAAAGGGTTCTGAAAGTCCGGGTACCCAGGCTGTCCATCAGGTAACTGCGCAGGCCGGGTGCCGAGGGTATGGCATGGCTGAAGAAAAGCAAAAATGCAGCCAAAAGATAAAGCCCAAGGGGGGGATCTAAGGTCATGGTGTCAGGTCACGATTCCAAACAGGTTTCTCAATCGGGGGCCAGCAGCTGTGTCCGGGTCGGATTTCTAAAATGGGTATATCTCAAAAGGTGAGTCCGCCACCGTAAGTCCTTTCGAAGAAAAGGAGATGATGGATTAAAACCTGTGAAACGCAAATTCCTCATAGACCCTTAACAACAGGCATGTGAAAAGATCAGTCACAAAGGCAGGGCCCGTCTTTCCTTTGCCTGAGCATGGAAGCATAAGACCTGTTGGGCAATGTGGCTGCATGACGCGCTGCTTTCAGCCCTTGGCTTTATCTCTGTTCAATCCTGTCCGCTACAGACAGATACTCCGGTGTCGGCAAAAGAAATCAAAGGTTTCGTCTCTGAATGTTCAAGACCTTCAACAGTGATGACCTGAAAAAGGCACTGGGTGCTTTTTCGACTGGTGTGGCTGTGGTGACGACCCGCAGCGCAGAAGGCGAGCCCATCGGGATCACTGTGAATTCTTTTAACTCCGTCTCCTTGGACCCGCCGCTGGTTCTGTTCAGTCTGGCACGCAAGGCCTTCAGCCTGCCCAGCTTCATCCACCACCGGCATTTTGCCGTTCATGTGCTGCAAAAGAACCAGAAGCACCTGTCTCAACGTTTCGCCATGCCCGGCGGCGACAAGTGGACGGGGCTGAGCTACGAGACAACCGAAACCGATTGCCCTTTGCTGCCGGGCTGTGCCTCCGTTTTTGACTGTCGGCTGGACCAGGAAGTCATCGGAGGGGATCATCTGGTGTTGATGGGCCGAGTCCTGGCTCTGTACAACAGCGACGATGCGGACCCGCTGGTTTACCACCAGGGCCGCTACGGAGACTTTGACCCCCATTAGAGTTTTTTCCTTGCAGTGGAAGCTGTTAGCCCTTGACCTGAGCGGAGCGACACCGCAGGAATGGCTTGAATAGCTTACCGCTGCCAGGAACGCCCCATGCAAGTCTTCCGCCATCACACGCAAATTCCGGACACGGCCCGCGGAGCTGTGGTGGCCATCGGAAACTTTGACGGCATTCACCGGGGCCACCAGCAGGTCATTGGTCAGGCGGCCTCCCTGGCCCGGGATCTGAACGCGCCTCTGGCCGTGATGACTTTTGAGCCTCATCCGCGCCTTTTCTTCCAGCCCGATCAGCCACCGTTCCGTTTGACTTCGTTCAGAGTGAAAACACGGCTGCTGGAAAGCCTGGGTGTCGATCTGCTGTTTAATCTGGCATTCAATGCAGAGCTTGCGGGCCTGTCGGCTGAAGATTTCATCACTGAAGTGCTGGTTAAAAACCTGGGGGCCAGCCACGTCGTCGTTGGCGACAACTTCCGTTTCGGCAATCGCCGCAAAGGCGACATTGCGCTTTTGAAAGATCTGGGCGGCAAACTGGGGCTGGGCGTAACAGCGCTGACCCGAGTGACCAGTCCCGGGGATGAACCCTACTCCTCCTCTTTGGTTCGGGATTATCTGACAGATGGCAATCCCACCCGTGCAGGCCTGTTGCTGGGCCGCTACTGGGAGATTGAGGGTCGGGTACAACCCGGGGCCAAACGTGGTCGCGAACTGGGATTCCCCACAGCCAACATGTCCCTGGGTGATTCGCTGCGCCCTGCCTTCGGTGTTTATGCGGTTCGGGCTGCTTTGGAAGAAGAAGACGGCAGCAGCCGTCAGTGGATACCCGGCGTGGCGAACCTGGGGATCAGTCCCATGTTCAGCTACGAAGAACCGCTGCTGGAGACCTTCCTCTTTGATTTTGACAGGGACATCTATGGCCGGCACCTGCGGGTCGCTTTGGTGGATTACCTGCGCCCTGAAGCCAATTTCAAGAGCCTGGAAGAGCTGATCGAGCAGATAGAAAAGGACTGTGATAAGGCCAAAGCCACCTTGTCGTGGGAGGTCTGGGATCAGGAATGGCCGATCAGTCCTTTCATTTCAGACGGCAGCTGACACTTCAAACACCGCGCAGAAGATCACGCGCTGTTCAGACTGGATGCCTCTTTCATGAAACGACCAGAGCTTTCAGATCTTCACGATCAACTCTATGACGTGCTGATCATCGGTGCGGGAATCAACGGCTGTGCCGCTGCCCAACAGCTGTCTGCCAGAGGTTATCGGGTTCTGATCATCGACAAATCGGACTTTGCCGCCGGGGCCTCCAGCAAATCCAGCCGCCTGTTGCATTGTGGTCTGCGCCATCTCGCACCCGGAAACAGTCTGTGGGACTTTCTTCGTCAGCCTCACACCCTGGTAACAGCTTTGATCAACGCCCGTGCGTCAATGGCAGCCAGAGATGACATTGCCTCGACGCTGCCCGAACTCACCCGCCCGGTGTATTTCTGCTTTCCCATCTACAAAGATGACGCCTATGCGCCCTGGATGATCGACAGCGCCTTTGCCTTGCTGAAGATGTTCAGGCCCAGCAGTCTGCCCCTCGATTATCGTCGCTACAAGCCGACCAAAGCAGCGGCTGTGCCTTACGCCGGATTGTTGCGGGATCAGCCAAATCTGCGCAGTCTGGCAGTTTTCAGGGAGTATCTTTTTGACTGGCCGGAGCGGATAGCCATCGACACCTTGATTGACGCGGCATCTCTTGGGGCGGACGTCCGGAACTACACTCGCTTTGCCGGTCTTGAGGGCCGCGATGACAAAGGCTGGGCGGTGACCTTGCAGGACATGGCGGGCAACCAGCCAACCTGCCAGATCCGGGCCAGAACCATCCTGAACGTGGCAGGCGCCTGGAGTGATGAGGTCGCGCGGGATCTAAGTCCGGAAACTGACTTCACCCAGAAAGTCCTGAAACTGAAAGGGGCACAGCTGGTGGTGCAACTGCCTGAGGAGCTATCTGACTGGGGGATGATGGCCATCAACAGAGCAAAGGAGCCGCTGTATTGCGTGCCCTTGCGAGGGCGGCACATTGTCGGGTTGAACCGGGAGCCAACCACTGAACCTGCCGACAGTCCTGTCGCGCGCAAAGATGAAGTGGACTGGTTGCTGGCAGAGCTGAACTTCCTGATGCCCTCCCTGGACCTGACCCGCAAAGACATCTGCATGACCATGGGGGGATTGCAGCCCATCACTCACGATCCCAGAGAAGCCCATGGCAGTCGTGCCATCAAAGTTCACGATCTGGCAAAAGAAGGCTTTCCCAATGTCATGACGCTGACCGGTGGTCCCATCATGACCCACCGTCAGGTTGGCCGGGACCTTGCAGACAGTGTGAGTGCCAGGATTTCACCCTCCTGCAAGGCCAAAGCCGCCAGCTATACCGCCTCCCCCGCCACGCTGGCACTGAACGGCTTGAGAGGACCTGAGGGCACGACCCATCTTAGTCCGGAACTCATTCAGCAATTGGCCCACGAGGAACAGTGCTGCCACCTGGAAGACCTGATGTTCCGGCGGGCCGGACTGGCCTGGAATCCCGATCAAGGTCAGGCAGAACTGGCGCAGGTGGCCCAGGAAGCCGGAAAGACACTGGGCTGGAGCGAAAGTCGTCTCAAAGAGGAAGAAAGCGCTTACCGCAAGCTGCTGGAGCGCGAGTTTTCCGGCCATCTGCAGTAACCCTCGGTCTATATGCGATACCGCGCACAAGGTGAGGGTTTTCTGCCAAGATCAGGTCACGATGGATTGTCCACCATCCACAGTGATGGTCGAGCCGGTCATGTAGCGGGACAGGTCCGACGCCAGCAGCAACATGGCCCCGTCCAGCTCTCCCGACTGTCCAAATCGACGCTGGGGAATCCGACCTTTTATCACCTCCCCCATGGGGCTGTTCAAGAACTCACGGTTGATGTCGGTGACGAAGTAGCCAGGGGCGATGGCATTCACCCGGATATCGTAGCGGGCCCAGTCAATGGCCAGGGATTTGGTCAGGTTGATCACGCCGGCCTTGGCCGCACAGTAGGCCGCCACATGTCCTGAACCGTTTTTACCCAGAATGGAGGCAATGTTGATGATCGACCCGCCGTGGCCCAGGCGGATCATGTGCTTGGCTGTTTCCTGAGCCGTAATCCATACACCCCGCAGGTTGGTATCAAGGGTGCGATCCCAGGCTTCCAGGCTAAAACTCTCTGAGGGTCCGGAATCCCCGACTCCGGCATTGTTAACCAGAACAGAAATGGGCCCCAGTTCTGTTTCTGCGCTGTCCACTGCTGCTTTAACGGAAGCCGGATCACAGACATCCATGGCCAGAGGAACAGCGCGGCCGTCAAAGGCTTCGATTTCAGCCTGCAGACTTTCCAAGCGATCCACGCGGCGGGCCCCAAGCGCCACCCGGGCCCCAGACTGGGCCAGCATCAAAGCAAAATGTCTGCCCAGACCGCTTGAGGCTCCGGTCACCAACACATTCTGACCACTCAAATCCACCTGCATGGTTGCCCCCTGTTAACCTGCTCTTTTCAGTTATCCTTAAGGTGGCTGACAAGGCTGCTACAGAACAAGCGCTTTTTCATTTCTGTACGGTCACAGGCTTTGTTTGCTCTGCTGGCCGCTCACAAAATTGTCAGACCAGTCACCGGTCAGGTTTTGCCCAAAGAAGAATTCAACAAAACAACCATTTTTCAGAAGGTTATCTGTTTAATCTAAAGACCTTTCTCACTTAAGTTATTCAGTCATGACACCTTGGTGCGATCAAAAGATTAGAGTGGAACGATCGTTCTGATATAGCTGCAGGACAATTGGTCGCCTTTCTGCGTTTAACGCTATGAGATGCGCTGCGACCGACCTGTTGTTGTTACCCGATCTGTTGTTGTTACAAGGAAAGTTGCTATGCGCCTGGATATCTTTTCCGACACCATCTGCCCCTGGTGCTACATCGGTAAACGTCGGCTGGAAAAGGCCTTGCAGGCGCACCCGAGGGTCGATCTGCAGATCACCTGGCGGGCCTTTCAACTGAACCCCGACATGCCGGCGGAAGGCATCGACCGAAAGTTCTACCTGGAAAACAAGTTTGGCGGACCGGAAGGGGCCAAACAGGTCTATGGCAACATTGCGCGCACCGGAGCCGAAGAAGGCATCGACTTCCAGTTCGATCGGATTGAACGCACGCCCAACACCATCGCTTCCCACAGGTTGATCCGCTACGCCACCCTCAAAGGGCATCAGGACGATCTGATCCAGAAACTGTTTGATGCCTATTTCAAACAGGGTCAGAACATCGGTGACCATGAGGTGCTTGCGGACGTCGCCACGACCATTGGGCTGGACAAGCAAGAAACCCTGACCTTCCTGAAAAGCGACCAGCTGGAAGAAGAGATCCGCGCAGAAGATCAGCAGGCACGCCAGATCGGCATCAACGGAGTGCCTTGTTTTATCTTCAACGGCCGTCATGCCCTGCCAGGAGCTCAGGTACCAGAAGCGTTAAACCAGTTGATGGACCTGGCACAGGAAGAAGAGCGGGCCTAAGGGCCAAACCGTCTGGTGGGAGGCCGCTCAACAGGTGGTCTGGCTTCTGCAGTGGGGCAGCCTTCTCCAGTCTCAGCACTGCTTCCTGTACTCTCCGGTATCTTGAGAATCAAAGGATTGGCCCATCGGTGGTCAGTGATTGCGCGGGGCGATCACTGTCGCCTGTCCGCTGCTGCGAGAGGCTCTATGCGCCATAAGCCTCGTCACCTTATGATTCCACTGAAGGCAATTTGACTTTAGAGTACCCGCAGGGAGCGAAAGATAAGCAGACCATTCTTCTGGTGCTTATCCCGGCTCCAATCGCCAATCACAAGGAGTCAGGCTATGAAGCGTTTGTTGATTCTGGGAGCAACCCTTTTTGCTCTGTCTGCTGCCCCTGCCCTGGCGGCTGCCGGGGACTGGGTGTTGAACGAAGAAGACTCAAAAGTTGCGTACGGCTCCATCAAGAAAGACACCGTTGGTGAAAGCAACCATTTCACAAGTCTGTCCGGCAGTGTCAGCAATGAGGGGGCCGTTCGCGTTGAAATCGATCTGACTTCTGTTGAAACCTGGATCGATATCCGGAACGAGCGCATGGTCGCCTATGTCTTTGACGGCATTGAGCCTGCGGTCTTTTCAGCGACCGTCGACATGGGTGAACTGACCGGCCTGGCCCCTGGTGAAGTGACGACCACAGAGCTGAAGGGCACCCTGTCGTTCGGTTCCAAAGAACTGCCCGTGGAGACAGATATCTTTGTGGCACGCCTGACCGATAAACGGGTCCTGGTTACGACAGACGAGATGATCATGCTCTCCACAGATGATCTGGACCTCAACCCGGGCATTGATAAGCTGATGGAACTGGCAAAACTTCCTGGTATCACACGGGTGGCACCGGTGACCCTGCGTTTGCTGTTTGATCAACAGTAAGGAACGCCAAACAAGAAAACCCGCCCCAGGTGCTGGCCTGTTGGGCGGGTTTTCTTTTGGCTTTTAGGGGCTGACTGTCTGTTTCACTTGGATGGAAACGGCAGTGCCCTTCTGGTCAGTTACGCCGCAAAATCTCCTGGCACTTTTGCGACAGCGCATGGGAATCGTCAGACTGCAGGGGTTCTCCATTCCAGTAAACCCGGCCATCCTTGGTGACTTTGACCTGCCCCAGATTGATGTCAGAGTTGTTGTAGCGCCCCGGCAGGACAGAGAAGTTGAGATTAAAGGTGTAAACTTCAGGAGGCTGTATGGTCGCGCCGCCATTCAAATCCGCAGATGCTACCTTTTTGCCGGTTGTGCTGACCCCCGGCTGATAGTCGGCAGAAACAGATGCATCCGGGGTGTATTTGACCAGCCTCTGACAGTCCTTTTTGGTGACTTTGACTGTCACCGGATCAGCCAGTGCAGACCCTGCAGCCAGGGCTGCCCCGGCCATCCAGGCAATCCCGATCAAAAGGCGCTTCATTTGGTGTCACTCCCACTGGCTTAAAGTCAAATCGGGTTCAGTGCTTTCACTGAACGAGAACACTTGAACCGTGCTTTGCCTCTTTCCATGGTTAGAGAGGATGAAACACGGTTCAGGTCCAAGCGCAACGCGCTTCTGACGAACCCGGTCATGCTCTAGTCATGAGGCAAGGCATCATTCAAACGGATCCAGGACAGCTGCTCACCGCTGTGCACATGGCGTTGCGGCCGAAAAGCTTCCGGATCATCCAGAGTAGCCAGATAAAAGTGAATTTCTCCTAAATAACGGTCGGCTTCATAAGCCAGCGGAGTGCCACAGTCACCACAAAAGCTGCGACGGACCCCAGGCGTTGACTCATGAACCCTGGGAGTGCCACGGGTAAAAGACGCCTGGTCCAGCTGAACCCCCACAAAGGTGGTGAAGGCTGATCCTGTGGTCCGCCGACAGGATTGGCAGTGGCAATGGGCCACCCAGTTCACGGGGTCTTCAAAGCGAAACTGAACCTTTCCGCACAAACAGCGACCTTGATGAGCTGCCATTTGCATCTCTCCCTGGAGTAGGATCGACAGAAGGAGACGCGCCTAGCGCTCCGCATTTGTCGAGCATCACCCTCTAACATGTTGAAAAGAGGCTTTTTTACGTCTCGTTTGAAATCACCTGGAGATTCAAACTATGACGATAAGACACTCCTGTAGCCTGTCCAAATGCCAGCTTGACCAGTGACGGGTTCAAAAACAAGGCAGAGAGTGGACGTAACAGAGCCGCGTGGCTCACCCCCCCAGCAGCCGCTTGTCAAAGGGATAGGTCACAAGGTTCTCAAATCCCTGTTCCGTGATCAGGACCTGATCTTCAAGCTTCACGCCTTCACGGCCCCCAACAGCCCCTACATAGGCTTCCACACACAAAACCATACCGGCCTGCAGCTGGCCATCATACCCGGAGCTGTCGAAGTCTTCGGGGTAGCGGATGGAGGGATATTCATCGCACAACCCGACGCCGTGGTAACAGACCCCATAGCGTTGATCCCGGTAAGCCGACGGCAAGCGCAGAGCCTTTTCCGTTAGTTCCTGGAAAGAAACCCCTGGTTTGAGCAACTCAGCATTGGTGGTGATGTGTTCATGGGCGATTTTGTACAGCTCGATCTGTTCAGCGGTCGGGTCGCCCTCGCCGCACAGCCAGGTCCGGGAAAAGTCGGAACAATAGCCATAGGGGCCGATAAGGTCTGTATCAAAGGCCACAATGTCGCCATCCTGAATGACCCTGGGGCCACATTCCTGATACCAGGGGTTTGTGCGTGGACCGGAGGACAGCAGCCGTGTCTCAATCCACTCGCCCCCACGGATGATGTTGCCATGGTGCAAAACAGCCCAGAGGGCATTTTCAGTCATGCCCGGCCGCAATGCGGCTTCCATCTCCGCCACTGCTGCTTCGCTGGCTTTGATGGCACAGCGCATGGCTTTCATTTCGTTGTCGTTTTTGATGGCCCGGGCATGTTCCGTGATCCCCTGCCCCGGCAAGACCTGAACACCAAGATTGTCAAAGGCCCGAACACCCGGGATTTCCATCTTATCCACGGCCAGGCGTCGATTGCCGCCACAGTGCTCACGCATCAGCGCGTCAACTTCCCTGGCAAAACGTTCGGCAAACTCCTCCATGCGGTCACCGGCTTCAAAATAGAAGAAGGCGGCACCGTGGCGGATTTCATTGACCAGTGGCAGGTGGGCGCTCAGATGGTCACAGCCATGAAAGTCCCACAGAACCAGGGGTCCTTCGGCCGGGATAAAACACGCCCGGCAAGGATTATGGGCGATCCAGAGCTGCATGTTTGTGCAGTCGGTGGCGTAGCGAATGTTCAGCGGATCAAACAGCAACAGGCCCGCCAGGTCGTGTTTTTGAATTTCTGCACGCATGCGCCCCAGCCGATAGGCGCGAAGCTCCTCCAGGTTTGGCACCTCCTGCCCCAGGGCTTCCCATTCATCAAAAGCCAGTTGTGTCGGCCCGATTTCCACCCGGTCATTGTCAGCCGGAGACCCGTCAGGGCGGGTTGCAGGCGTGGCACGGCGGCGGGTCGGGTCAATTTTCCGATTGGAGGAAGAGATCGAAAAGGGATTGTCCTGCAACATGGGGGGCATGCTCCTGAGAAAGACGGCCTGTTCTGAGAGACAAATCGCCTCAAGTGCACCCGCTACGTGATGATACTCGAAGCATGAATTTGCCTCTTTTCAGTTTTTTTAGAAGATCAGTCACAGTTCAGGTGCAAGCGCACTACGCTTCTGACTAAACCGATCATCATCTAGAGAAAACTGTAGTTGTTCTCTTGCAGCTGTCTGTCCCATCTGCGCCCAGACGGTGACGGTTCTCTGCCCTTTCCTTAAAGTCAAATCGCAATAAGTGAAATCACTTCGTGATAACGCTTTGAGCCTGGAACTCTTTTCAATGTTGCAGAGGATGAGTCAGGGTTTAGGCACAAGCGCAGAGCGCTTCTAACCAAACCAATCATGCTCTGGCCTTGTGCCTTACAACCTGTTTCTTAGTGGCAGGCTGGGATTGACCGACCAAAGAAAAAGGCCAGCTGCAAGAGCTGGCCTTCTTTGACTAAAGCTGGTTCAGGTGGGGTTATTTTGGCAGGTCGCCGACCACGCCTTCCACGTACCAGTCCATGCCCAGCAGCGCGCCGTCATCCAGGGTTTCCCCTTCTGCGACAACAACTTCACCCTTTTTGTTTTTAATCGGGCCGGCGAAGGCGTGCAGCTTGCCGCTCTTGATGTCGGCCAGAGCCTGCTCGGCTTCGGCTTTTACTTCAGCAGGCAGGGCGCTGTTGTAAGGAGCCAGACGCACCATTTCGACGTCAAACCCACCCCAGGTGTCCATGCTTTCCCAAGTGCCGTCCATGACGGCCTGGGTGCGGGCCACGTAGTAGGCATTCCAATCATCGATGATGGCAGTCATCTGGGCTTTTTCGCCGAAGCGAGCCATGTCAGAGGCCTGGCCCACGGCCCAGACACCCCGTTCCTGCGCAGCCTGCATGGGAGCCGGAGAATCAGTGTGCTGCAGGACCACGTCCACGCCCTGGTCAATCAGAGCCTGAGCTGCGGCAGCTTCTTTGCCGGGGTCATACCAGGAATTCACCCAAACGACGCTGACTTCGATGGCGGGATCGATTTTGCGGGCCGCCAGAGTAACTGCGTTGATGCCACGCACCACTTCAGGAATTGGGAAAGAGCCGATGTAGCCAATCTTTTTGGATTTGGTCATGCGGGCGGCAAGAATGCCGGAGATCACCCGGCCTTCATAGAAGCGACCGGCATAGGTGGAAACGTTCTTGGAGCGCTTGTAACCCGTGGCGTGCTCAAATTTCACGTTGGGGAACTGTTTGGCCACCTTCAGGGTCGGGTTCATGAAACCGAAAGAGGTGGTGAAGATCAGATCATGGCCGGAGGCGGCCAACTGACGGATGACCCGCTCTGCGTCAGCCCCTTCAGGCACGGATTCAACGAAGGTGGTTTCCACCTTGTCACCGAATTTTTCCTCAATGGCCTGGCGGCCGATGTCGTGGCGGTAAGACCAGCCATGATCCCCCACAGGGCCCACATAGATGAAGCCGACTTTGGTCTTGTCAGCGGCCGCTGCCGGTGTGGCCACAAGCGCCAGTGCCGTTGCGGCAGCGCCCAGAAGCTTGGACAAAGATAGACGAGACATGAAAGAAACCTTCCCTTTTCGTTTTCTTGGCAGAAAAGCAGTTTACGTGCTGGGTCGAAAGAGCTTGCCGATGCAAGCCGGAGCATTGATGCGGATCCGGGCCTCATCCCGGGAAATCAGGACCAGAACCAGAATCGTGGCCAGATAGGGCAACATGGACAGCACCTGAGAGGGCAGAGAGATCCCCAGGCCCTGCAGATGCAGCTGTCCGATGGTAATGCCGCCAAAGAGATACGCGCCGAACAGCACCCTGCCCGGCCTCCAGGTTGCAAACACCACCAACGCCAGGGCGATCCAGCCACGCCCGGCAGACATGTTTTCGGCCCACATGGGGGTGTAGGCCAAAGAAAGGTAGGCTCCCGCCACGCCACTCATGGCACCGCCGAAGAGGGTCGCCAGATAGCGGATAGCAATGACAGGATAGCCGATTGCGTGGGCTGCGTCGTGATTTTCTCCCACCGCGCGCAGGACCAGCCCGGCCCGGCTGCGGTTCAGGAACCACCAGACCGCCCCCACCATAAAGAGGGAAAAATAGACCAGCAGATCATGGAACAGCAGGTTGGAGAGGAAGCCGGGCACGCCGTCGATCTGCAGCTTGGGCAGACGTTCCACGGCAACACCGACAAAATCCTGACCCAGCAAGGCCGACAGGCCAATGCCGAAGATGGTCAGTGCCAGACCTGTTGCGACCTGATTGGCCTGCAGGCTCAAGGTCAGAATGCCGAACATCAGGGCCATACCGGCGCCGCTGCCTGCCGCGGCCAGCAAGGCCAGCGTTGTGGAGCCTGTGGCAACCACGGTGGCAAATCCGCTGACCGCCCCCACCAGCATCATGCCCTCAATGCCCAGATTGAGGACACCGGATTTCTCCGTCACCAGTTCACCGATGGCCGCCAGCAACAGAGGTGTTGCGGCCACAACGATGGATGCGAAGATCAGGGTAAAGGTATCGATCATTGTTTAGGCCCTTCCCGCCAGGCCAACCCACCGCAGGCGGTAGAGGATCAGAACATCCGTCGCCAACAGGAAGAACAGCAGCATGCCCTGGAACACCCCGGTTACGGCCAGGGGCAAGCCCAGGCTGATCTGGGCTGCTTCCCCGCCCAGGTAGGACAAGGCCATCAAGGCTGCGGCAAAGATAATGCCCAGAGGATGCAAACGGCCCAGAAAGGCAACGATGATGGCCGTAAAGCCATAGCCCGGAGAAATGGTCGACTGCAGCTGACCAATGGGCCCGGCCACCTCCATGATGCCCGCCAGACCCGCCAGACCACCGGACAGCAACAGGCAGAACCAGGTTAGCTTCTTCTGACTGAACCCGGCGTAGCTGGCTGCCCGTGGGGACAGGCCGACCACGCGCACCTGAAAACCGACAAAACTGCGCGACAGCAACAGCCAGCAGAGCAAAACCAGAACCAGAGCCAGAATGAAGCCCCAATTCAGGCGGGTGTTTTCAATCAGAATGGGCAGAAGTGCGGAATCCTGGAAGATGCGGGATTCAGGAAAATTGAACCCGTCAGGGTCCCGCCAGGGGCCGTGGACCAGATAAGACAGGCTCAGGGTGGCCACATAAGTCAGCATCAAACTGGTCAGGATCTCATTGGCATTGAAGCGGGTCTTCAGCAAGGCCGGAATGCTGGCCCAGAGTGCGCCGCCGATCACCCCGGCCAGCAACATCAAAGGCACCAGCCACCAGCCGGAAGCGTCCGGTACCGCATCATAGGCCCAGAGCGCCACGCCGCCGCCGAAAATGCCGCCAAAAGTCAATTGCCCTTCCGCCCCGATGTTCCAGACATTGGCCCGAAAGCCGATGGCAAGACCGACAGCGATCAAGGCCAGAGGCGTGGCCTTCAGGGCCCACTCCGTCACCCCCCAGACCGTGGAAAGCGGTTCAACAAAAAAGGCGTAGAGGGCATCCAGAGGGTTGAACCCCAGGAAAGCGAAAAGCAGAGAGCCCCCCAGCAGAGTGAGCAGCACTGCCAGAAGCGGCGCCAGATAGGCCATGGTGCGGGAGCTCTCGGCCCGGGCTTCCAGCTTAACGAACACGCACAGACTCCTCGGACACCAGTCCTTCTGCTTTTGCCCCGCCCATCAGCAGGCCCAGGGTTTCTTCATTGGTTTCGTGGGTGTCCATCGGCACGGACAAACCGCCATGGAAAAGAACCGTTATGCGGTCTGTCAGCCCCATCAGTTCATCCAGATCCTGGGAGACAACCAGCACTGCCGCGCCCTTTCTGGCGAGATCCAAAATGGCCTGGTGAATGGCAGCGGCCGCCCCGGCATCCACGCCCCAGGTCGGGGCAGACACGACAAAAACCCCCGGATCCTGCAGGATTTCCCGGCCTACAATGAACTTCTGCAGATTGCCGCCGCTTAAGCTGCGCGCTTCGGCCTGAGCCCCGGCTGTTTTGACAGAAAAGGCTTCGATGATTTTCTGGGCCTTGTCCCGGGCCGCTGCAAAAGACACCAGACCCCGTGACACCAGCCCATAGCGGCGATGGCCGGTCAGAACAGTGTTTTCTTCCAGCGTCATCAAAGGCACGGCAGAATGACCCAGGCGCTCTTCCGGCACCACGGACAGGCCCAGTTTGCGGCGGGCATCAGGTCCGGACCGCCCGGCATCATAGCCGTCGATGCGGATGACTTCGCCGCCGCCCGCCAGTTTTTCCCCGGCCAGGGCTTCAATCAGCTCGCTCTGGCCATTGCCGGCCACACCGGCCACACCAACAATCTCCCCGGCGCGTATCGTCAGATTTACATCCTTCAGATCTGTTCCGTGGGGATCTGACGAAGCCAGTGACAGTCCGATGATTTCCAGACGGGGGATGCCGAATTCAGCCCCTTCTTCACGCACCGGATCCACAAGATCGCTGCCGATCATCATGGCCGCCAGCGAGCGGGCGCTTTCTTCGGAGGGTGTACAATGGGCGACGGTCTTGCCGCCTCGCAGAATGGTGGCCTGATCACAGAGAGCGCGGATTTCTTCCAGTTTGTGAGAGATGTAAAGTACCGTGCAGCCCTCCTGCTTGAGCTTGCGCAGGGTTTCAAACAGTGCTTCGCTTTCCTGGGGCGTCAGCACAGATGTGGGCTCATCCATGATCAGCAGCTTGGGATCTTGCAGCAAACAGCGCACAATCTCGACCCGCTGGCGCTCCCCCACAGACAGGCTGTGCACATGTCGTGCCGGATCCAGGGCCAGACCGTACCTGGCTGAAATCTCGGCAATCCGGTCCGCCATGGCCTGTGGAGAGTCCGTGCTGTCCAGACCCAGCACGATGTTCTCCGCCACGGTAAGGGAATCAAACAGGGAAAAATGCTGAAAGACCATGCCGATACCAAGTCGGCGGGCTTCATTGGGAGAGCGAATTGCCTGGGGCTTGCCTTGCCACAGAATCTCACCGGCATCAGCATGCAGCGCGCCGTAGACGATCTTCACAAGGGTGGATTTTCCGGCGCCGTTTTCTCCCAACAACGCATGGATTTCCCCGGCTTCCAGTTTCAGGTCCACCGCATCATTGGCAAGACAGCCTGGAAAACTCTTGGTGATGCCCTGCAGCTCCAAGAGAGGCGTAGATGAGGACTTGGGTGACCCTTCCGACTGACTGGACTGGAAGGTTGACGCTTGGCTCACGATCTAGAGGCCTTGGTTTATGTGGTCCCTGTGGTGATGGCTGGTTTCTTCAATCAAAGAAACATGGCTGCCACCCTCCGCTGACAGTGTGACCGGGAACAAAAAAATCAGCATGAAACCCCAAACCAAGGTCACCAGCTGATTGTTCGCAAAAAGAAAGTCGTCCCCCGACACGACCTGGCGCGTTTCAGTCATCACGCAAAAGCGTTCACTGAGCCGTCATCAGGTCGGGGGCAGTGTCTCTGAAATGCCCCGACATTGCAACAAAACCCACGCACCAATGCGTAAATTGCCGCGTCATGGTGCCCTGCCTGCACCAGAAAGCTGTTTGCCCTGCCCGCTCTGCCTCTTTCAGGGCAATCAAGGGACGGATTTGTCTGAAATTTGAGCAGGTCCTTCAATCTAGCCTGTTTTGACCTGCGCAAGATGAATGTGGCCAATGGAGTCGGCGGCTCAGTCCCAGAAGCCCTGAACGGCTTCACGGAATGACAGCATGTCGGATTCCACAATGGCGTAGATCACCAGCCAGATAACGCAGGTGATCCCCGTGGTGATCAAAGCCTTTCGGCCAATCTGTGGATTTTCCGGGGCACCAGGGTCGTGTCCGACCTCCGGATTTTCAGCACGCTGTACACCGATGGGCAGGATGGCAAAGATCACCACCCACCAAACCACGGCAAAAACCAGAAGGCCGGTCACAATCCCCATGGTTTAGACCTGTTCCAGCTCTACAAGAGTGCCATTGAAGTCTTTGGGATGCAGGAACAATACCGGTTTGCCATGGGCACCGATTTTCGGTTCCCCATCACCCAAAACCCGACTTCCAGATGCCTTCAGTTTGTCTCTGGCAGCCAGGATGTCATCCACTTCGTAACAGACGTGATGAATGCCGCCGCTGGCGTTGCGGTCCAGAAAACTCTGAATGGGAGACCCCTCACCCAACGGATAGAGCAGTTCGATTTTGGTGTTGTCCAGTTCGACAAACACCACAGTGACCCCATGATCGGGTTCATCCTGGGGGGCGCTGACTTTCGCGCCCAGGGTATCGCGATAGGTTGCGACGGCTGCATCAAGGTCAGGTACAGCAATAGCCACGTGGTTCAGGCGTCCGATCATTTCATTACTCTTACTTTGCTAGAGGGCGTCACAAATGTTGCATTGCACAAATATAGGCAGGGTTTTTCAGAAAAGCGACTCTGTTGCGACCCTTGCACTTTTGTACCAACCCGCGCCCTTATCCCTTTGGGGCAACCCTGTCTTACAGGCGAATGACCTGTGGAATGACAATGGGCTTTTTGCCCAGTTCCCGCTGAAAGACCCGCCGTGCGGCCAGTCGGGCGGTTTCGGCCAGTTCCTTGTCACTTGCCCGGTCGTGCCGTGACAGACGCTTGATGGCTTCGACCACCGCATCCACGGCATCATCAGTGACGTCGATCTCTTCCTCCGGATCGTAGAGGCCTTCGGCAACAATGCGCGGTTCTGTCAGCAGCGAGCCTTTTTCATCGGCCACCACCGTGACCGTTGCTGAGCCATGCAGCACCATACGGCGGCGGCTGCGCAACACAGGGCTGTCTGTGGCCCGCAGCAGTTGACCATCCAGAACCAGCCGGCCGGAATGCACATGATCGACGATCTTGGCTTCCCCCGGGGCAAGACGGATCACCGCCCCGTTTTCTCCAACCACTGCCTGCTGAACCTGACAGGACAGAGCCAGATCGGCATGGGCACGCAGGTGCCGGGCTTCTCCGTGAACAGGAATGGCAATCCTGGGTTTGACCCACTGGTACATCTGGGTCAGTTCATCTCGGCAGGGATGGCCAGAAACATGAATGCCCGGTGCCTGCTCGTCGGTGATCACATTGATCCCTTTGGCCACCAGTTTGTTGTAAAGCTGCAGAATGGACTTTTCATTTCCTGGAATGACCCGGGAGGAGAAGATGATGCTGTCACCTTCCTGCAGTTCCACATCATGATCGTTGCTGGCAATACGCGACAAAGCGGCCCGCGGTTCCCCCTGGGAGCCGGTGCACAGCAGCATGACTTCGTTTTTAGGCAGATCACTGATATCGCGGGCATCCATGGGATGCGGCAAGCCATCCAGATAGCCGGCTTCTTTGGCGGCTGCATAGATACGGTGCATCGACCGGCCCATCAGCGCCACCCGGCGGCCATGGTTTTCAGCAATGCGCATGGCCGTTTCTACCCGGGCTACATTACTGGCGAAGCAGGCGATGGCCACCCGGTTCTTTTCCTTTGCGACCAGGGCATCCAGAGCCTCGCGCACATCCAGTTCAGAGCCTGAATGGCCGTCTGACAGGGCATTGGTGGAATCGCAGACCATGGCCAGCACGCCCTCGTCCGCCAGTTCCCGCAGCCGCCGGTCGTCATAGTCTTCACCGACCAGGGGGTCAGGATCCAGTTTCCAGTCGCCGGTGTGAACCACCTTGCCCACAGGTGTATGGATCACCAGGGCGTTCGGCTCAGGGATAGAGTGGGTCAGTGAAATTAGTTCAATGCCAAAGGGCCCCAGTTCGAAAGATCCAGACAGGGGAATTTCGATGATTTCCGGGCGGTCATGGATTTTTTCGTCTGTCAGCTTGCGCCGCAGCAAAGACGCCGTAAAGGGCGTTGCGAAAACAGGACACTGCAACTCCCCCCAGAGCCAGGGCACCGCCCCGATGTGGTCTTCATGGGCATGGGTCAAAACCAGGCCGACCAGATCCTTGGACCGCTCAATGATAAAGTCCGGATCCGGCATAACCACTTCAATGCCCGGCAGGTCGTGTTCACCAAAGGTCACGCCCAGATCCACCATCAGCCACTTTCCGTCGTGGCCGTAGAGGTTCAGGTTCATGCCGATTTCACCAGTCCCGCCCAAAGGCAGAAACAGCAGTTCATCGGCGCCGGGTCGTTGCGGGTCGTTCAGAGTCGCTTTGCTCATTATCTCTCTAACATCACAGCCGCATGCAACAGCAGCAGGCCTTTAAGGGTCAGGTCCCCATCCACATGCTGAATGGAGTCTGTTGTATCTGCGAATATGGGGGCCAGACCGCCGGTTGCCACCACCGTGTGGTCAAATCCCCTTTCTTTGTTGATTCGGTCGATCAGGCCTTCAATCATGCCGATGTAGCCCCAGAACACGCCTGATCGCATGGCGGAGGCCGTGTCGTCACCGATGATCCTCTGTGTCTTTTCCACATTGATGCGGGGCAGCAGCGCCGCCGCGTTGTAGAGAGCTGACATGGACAGATTGATCCCGGGGGCAATCACCCCGCCGGAATAGCCGCCATCGTCATCAACCAGATCAAAGGTGGTGGCCGTCCCGAAATCGACGACGATCAGCGGGCCTTTGTATTCATCATGGGCGGCCACGGCATTGGCCAGACGGTCCGCGCCCACCTGTTCCGGCCGGGCGATGCGGATTGGCACATCCACGTGATGCATGGCCTGTTTGACCGTTACCGGTTCAATCTTGAAGTAGCGTTTGCAGAGGGTCTGCAGGTTGTATTCCACAGCCGGCACCACATTGGACATGACAATGCCGTCAATGCTGTCCGGGGTGATCTTTTCCAACGCCATCAGCTGAGTCAGCCAGACAGCATATTCATCAGCTGTTTTCTTGGGATCACTGGCACAGCGCCATTGGCCCAGCGATTCTTCTCCGCTGTAAACTGCAAAGACCACATTGGTGTTGCCGCTATCAATCACCAGGAGCATGACCGGCCCTTTCTTCCTGCGGTACCTGACGGTTAGACCTTGTACAAACTACGCGCTGAAGTCCGGCGGGAAAACTTCACCGCTGGCAACTCGGCGCATTTCGCCATCCGGCAACTCAATGATCAACTGCCCTTCCCCGTCCAGATCCCGGTAAACGCCCCGGAAGGTTTCATTGGGCAGGCGCACGTCAATTTCTTCCCCCAACCGGGCGGCATGCAGCAACCAGGCGTCTCGGACCGGGGCAAAGCCTTCTTCCAGCCAGCGATTGGTCCAGGTCAGGAAACAACGGCAGAAGGCTTCGAGCAGGTCTTCCACATCCACCGAAGCGGGCAGTCCCTCAAACCGCAACGAGGTTGCCGGATAGTTGGCTTCCTTGGGAAAGGTTGCCAGATTGATGCCACAGCCCAGGATCAGATAATCGAGTTCTGCTTCCTGTCCGCGGGATTCCATCAAGATGCCGGAGACTTTGCGGCCATTGAGCAGCACGTCGTTTGGCCACTTGTAGGTCACATCCATCGGGGGAGCAACAGACCCGATGGCCTCACCGATGGCCAGGGCCGCAATGAACCCCAGTTGTGCGGCTTCAGCCGCCCGGCACTGAGGTCGCAGAACCAGCGAAAAATAGAGATTTCCCTTGGGCGAGACCCACTGACGCCCCAGGCGTCCCCGGCCACCGCTCTGCTGACGGGCCCAGACCAGTGTTCCGTCCTGAGCCCCCTCTTCTTCCGCCAGACGCCGGGCTTCGTCCATGGTGGACCCCAGGCTGTCATAACTTTTCAGAATGAAGACGGGAGGTAAGCGCAATTTCCTTGTTTCCTGGCCTGACATCACTGCCGCTTTCACCTCCCCCGTTATCTTACAGCAAACCCGGCCGCCAGAGTTGATACATCGATTTCAGGGCCCTCAGCTGGTGAGAACACTGAAAACGCGGAAACTCCAGGGGCCGGGTTTTCAATATCTGGTGCAACGTTGGTTACGTTGCCCTCTGGCAACCCGACGTCAGCAAACCCTTTTCAGTCAGCTGCTGTCTGCTGCCTTGTTTATCCGGTTACCCGGCCATGGCAAAGAAAGCCTGCCCGATGCTCTTCCCATGATCCAGAATGGCTTCCGGTGCCAGGAAGAACAGCAGAGTAAAGGCTGCCATCCCGGCCATGATCAAAGAGGTTTCCATGCCAATGGGCTTGTCAAAGGCATCCACAGGCTCATCGAAGTACATCAGCTTGATGATCCGCAGATAGTAGAAGGCACCGACGACTGAGGTCAGGATTCCGATGATGGCCAGGGCATAAAGACCGGCATCCACGGCAGACAGGAAGACATAGAACTTGCCGAAGAACCCGGCCAGCGGCGGGATGCCAGCCATGGAGAACATGAAGATGGTCAGGGCAGCTGCCATCAGCGGGTTGGTTTTGCTGAGACCTTTGAGATCGTCAATCCCTTCCACCATGCGCTCATTCACCCGCATGGACAGAATGCAGGCGAAAGTGCCGACATTCATGAAGAGATAGATGGTCAGGTAAACCACCACGCCAGCCACACCGGCTTCAGTACCGGCAGCCAGACCAATCAGAGCGTACCCCACGTGACCGATGGAGCTGTAAGCCATCAGGCGCTTGATGTTGCGCTGATTGATGGCCGCAAAGGACCCCAGGATCATGGACGCCAGAGAAATCACAATGATGACCTGCTGCCACTGATCGGCCAGATCCAGGAAGGGACCCATCAGAACCCGCATGAAGAGCGCCAGGGCTGCGATCTTGGGTGCCACCGCAAAGAACGCGGTAACCGGTGTCGGTGCCCCTTCGTAAACGTCCGGCGTCCACATGTGGAACGGCACGGCGGAGACCTTGAAGGCCAGCCCGGCAATCATGAAGACCAGGCCAAAGATCAGGCCGACAGAGGGATCACCCTGCTGGTTGCCCAGGGTCTGGGCCAGCAGATCAAAGTTGGTGGTCCCGGTAAAGCCGTACACCAGGGACATACCGTAGAGCAGCATACCCGAGGACAGAGCCCCCAGTACGAAGTACTTCAGGCCGGATTCCGTCGCCCGCAGGCTGTCGCGGCGGATGGCTGCGCAGACGTAGAGAGACAGAGACTGCAGCTCAATGCCCATGTAAACGGCCATCAGGTCGTTGGCTGAAATCATCAGCAACATACCCAGGGTCGCCAGCAACATCAGGATGGGCAGCTCAAAGCGGGCCATGGACTCGCGCTCCATAAAGCGCAGAGTCAAAACCATGGTCAGCGCGGAGCCCAGCAGCGTCAGGATCTTCATGAAGTCGATGAAACCATCAACTTTGAAAAGGTTGCTGAAGGCCGTGCGGTCGCCGCTGTCACTGATCAAAACCAAGCCCAGTGCGATGACAACACTCATCACAGACAGGCTGAGAACAGTCCGGGCGGAAGCTTCCCCCTTGAAGACACCCAGCATCAACAGGCCGAGCGCCGCGCAGGCAAGGAAGACCTCGGGCAGCGCCGTGTAGAGATCGGCGGTGATCGACATCATTGAGTTTCCTTCCTACTTCAAGGCACCGAGCTGGGTAGTCGAGGCTGCGTCAGTCGCAGCCAGAGCCAGCTCGTAATTGTTGATCAGGTTGCTAACCGACGCGGACATCACGTCCAGCAGCGGCAGAGGATAGACACCGAAAAGAATGGTCAGGATCACCAAAGGCAGGAAGACCGCCTTTTCCCGGGCATTCAGATCCAGCATGGCCCGCACATTGTCTTTGGTCAGCTCACCAAAAACCGTCTTGCGGTAAAGGACCAGCATGTAGGCTGCGCCCAGGACCATGCCGCTGGCGATGATCAGTCCCACCCAGGTGTTGACCTGGAAGGCCCCGATGATCACCAGGAACTCGCCAACGAAGCCAGCGGTGCCGGGCAGACCGGCGGAGGCCATGGTGAAGAGCATGAAGATCAGGGCGTACTTGGGCATGTTGTCGGCCAGCCCGCCGTAAGCCGCAATGTCGCGGGTATGCAGACGGTCATAGACCACACCAACGATCAGGAAGAGCGCACCGGAGACCAGACCGTGGCTGATCATCTGGAAGATGGCCCCTTCCAGCCCCTGCTGGTTCAGGGTGAAGATTCCGGCGGTCACATAGCCCATGTGGGCGACGGAGGAATAGGCAATCAGCTTCTTCATGTCTTCCTGCGCCAGAGCCACCAGAGAGGTGTAGACCACCGCAATCAGCGACAGCGCAAAGACCATGGGGGTAAAAAATTCTGTAGCATCCGGCAGGATCGGCAAAGAAAACCGCAGGAAGCCGTATGCACCCATTTTCAACAGCACACCGGCCAGGATAACCGACCCGGCGGTCGGAGCCTGCACGTGGGCATCGGGCAGCCAGGTGTGAACCGGCCACATGGGCACCTTCACCGCAAAGGACGCAAAGAGCGCCAGCCACAGCCAGGTTTGCAGGCTGGGGTCAAAGCGGTAGGTCATCAGGGTCGGAATGTCGGTGGTTCCTGCAATCAGGTACATGGTCATGATGGCGATCAGCATCAAAACCGAGCCCAGCAGGGTGTAGAGGAAGAATTTGAAAGCTGCGTATACCCGATTGCTGCCGCCCCAGATGCCGATGATCAGGAACATGGGGATCAGCACGGCTTCGAAGAAGATGTAGAAGCCGACAAAGTCCAGTGCGCAGAACATGCCCACCATCAGGGTCTCCAGGACCAGGAAGGCGATCATGTATTCTTTAACTCGGGTCTTGATGGCGTCCCAGGCTGACAGAATACAGATGGGCGTCAGCAGCGTGGACAGCAGCACGAAGGGCATGGAAATGCCATCCACACCCATGTGGTAGGCGATGTTGTAGGAGGGGATCCAGTCAACCCGCTCCACAAACTGGAACTCGGCGGTGCCCCGTTCGAACCCGAACCAGATGCCCAGGCTGACCAGGAAGGTTACCAGCGACGCCCAGAGCGCCACATAGCGGGCGTTGCGGGCACCGACTTCATCATTGCCCGGGATGAAAAAGAGGATCAGTCCTGCGCCGAACAGCGGCAGGAAAGTCACCAAGGAAAGGATTGGCCAAGAGTAGGTCATTGTTTTTCTTTCCTCAGCCCAGGGCGCTCATGATGTACCAGGTGGCGAAGACCACCACCCCGATCAGCATGGCAAAGGCATAGTGATAGAGATAACCGGACTGCAAACGGCTGATGCGCTTGGCCAGATTTACCGTGGCTTCCGCCACCCCGTTGGGTCCGACACCGTCAATCAGCGCGACATCACCCGCTTTCCAGAACCCACGGCCAAGCCAGAGGGCCGGACGGATGAAGATCTTGTCGTAGAGCTCATCGAAGTACCACTTGTTGAAGGACATGAGGTACAGGGGACGGAAAGTCCTGGCGCAGGCATCGGCCATCCCCGGTTTGGCGATGTACATGATGTAGGCCAGAACAAAGCCCAGCACCGTCATGACCAGCGGGCTCAGTTTCACCCAAAGCGGCACATGGTGGGCGGCGTCGATGATGTCCGTCAGCATGACGATCGAGCCGTTCCAGAAAGCGTCCATGTTGGAGCCGACGAAAGAGCTGTAGAGCAGACCACCAGCAAAGATGGAGCCAATAACCAGCAGGGTCAGCGGCAGCATCATGACCTTCGGGGCCTCGTGGGCATGATCAAAGGTATGGGCATCCGCACGTGTCTTACCGTGGAAGGTCAGGAACAGCAGACGGAAGGAGTAGAAGGAGGTCAGCAGAGCTGCCAGCACACCCATGACAAAGGCGAAGTTGCCCATGCCGCTGTGTTTGGCGTACGCCACCTCGATGATCATGTCCTTGGAGTAGAAGCCGGCGAAACCGCCAAGTCCCGGAATACCAAAGCCGATCAGGGCCAGTGTCCCGATCCACATCAGGGCATAGGTCACGGGGATCTTTTTGTAGAGACCGCCCATACGACGCATGTCCTGTTCATGGTGCATGGCGTGGATCACCGCGCCCGCCCCCAGGAACAGCAGAGCCTTGAAGAAGGCGTGCGTGGTCAGGTGGAACATGGCGGCGTTGTAGGCCCCGACACCAATGGCAAAGAACATGTACCCCAACTGGGAGCAGGTGGAGTACGCAATCACCCGCTTGATGTCCGTCTGGGTCAGGCCCACGGTCGCGGCAAAGATGGCCGTGGCCGCACCAATGAAGGTCACGAACTCAAGGGCTGTGGGCGCGTATTCAAAGATCGGAGACAGGCGCGACAGCATGAAGACACCTGCCGTCACCATGGTGGCGGCGTGGATCAGGGCGGACACCGGCGTCGGGCCTTCCATGGCGTCCGGCAGCCAGGTGTGCAGACCCAGCTGGGCCGATTTCCCCATTGCCCCGATGAAGAGCAGGAAGCAGGCCGCCGTCAGGGCATGGACTTCCGTCAGACCAAAGATGGAAATGGTCCGCTCTGTCTGTCCGGGAACCTGTGCGAAGATGGTGTCAAACTCAGCGGTCTGGAAAAGATAGAAGCAAAGGGCAATGCCCAGAGCAAAGCCAATGTCCCCCACGCGGTTGACCAGAAAGGCTTTGATGGCGGCATCGCAGGCTGACTTCTTGTGGTACCAGAAACCGATCAGCAGGTAGGAGGCAACACCCACGCCTTCCCAGCCGAAGAACATCTGCACCAGGTTGTCGGCACTCACCAGCATCAGCATGGCAAAGGTGAAAAGCGACAGATAGGCCATGAAGCGGGGGATCGACGGATCTTCGCTCATGTAGCCGATGGAGTAGATGTGAACCACGGCCGAAACGTAGGTGACGACGCAGAACATCACAGCCGTCAGCGTGTCGACCCGCAAGGCCCAGGAAGCTTCAAACGAACCGGTGGCAAACCAGGTCAGCAGCTCTGTGGTGCGGGCATTGCCGTTCAGCGCCACGTCGATGAAGACAAAGGTGGACAGAATGGCCGCAATCACCAGTGCGCCGCTTGTTACCAGCTGTGATCCGCGATCGCCCAGTGATTTGCCGAAAAATCCGGCAATGATGGCGGCCGCGAGCGGCAGGAATACGATGAGAACATCAATCATGGTCGTGTTCCTTAGCCCTTCATCACGTTGATGTCTTCAACCGCAATGGAGCCGCGGTTACGGAAGTAAACCACCAGAATGGCCAGGCCGATGGCGGCTTCAGCCGCTGCCACTGTCAGAATGAAGAGCGCGAAGACCTGTCCGACCAGATCCTGGAGGAAGGAAGAAAAGGCCACCATGTTGATGTTCACAGCCAAGAGCATCAGCTCAATGGACATCATGATGATGATGACGTTTTTCCGGTTCAAAAAGATGCCGAAGATGCCAAGGGTGAAAAGCACCGCAGCAACCGAGAGGTAATGTCCAAGTCCAATTTCAAACATGGGTCAGATCCCGCTCCCCGTCGGTACATCTTTAACTTCAACCGAATCTTCCCGACGGCGGGAGATCTGACGGCTGATTGACTGACGGCGCACCCCTTCGCGCTGACGCAGGGTCAGAACGATGGCGCCGATCATGGCCACCAGCAGGATCAGACCGGCCACCTGGAACAGGTAGACGTAGTCGTCGTAGATCACCAGGCCGAGGGCTTTGGTGTTGTGAATTTGATCAATGGGTGGTGTGGGCAACTGGGAAACGGCCGGGGCATCCGGGGAAATGACCCAGGCACCGCCAATGGCCAGCAGCTCAACCAGCAGAACCAGGCCAATCAGAGCGCCGATGGGCAGATACTGCAGGAAACCTTCGCGCATGGCCGTCAGATTGATGTCCAGCATCATCACGACAAAGAGGAAGAGCACCGCGACCGCGCCGACGTAGACCACCACCATCAACATGGCGAGGAACTCTGCACCCAGCAGCACAAAGAGACCTGCCGAATTGAAGAAGGCAAGAATCAGGAACAACACCGAATACACAGGGTTGCGTGCGGAGATCACCATCACCGCTGACGCCACCATGATGGCGGCAAATACATAGAATGCTAGCGCCTGAATGATCATCTCAGGCTCTCCTCCCAATTCTCAACAACCACAACGTCCTGGCCTGTGCCGGACTGAGATTGCGTTCCAAGGATCTGACAGCCCCAAAAGTCCGTCAGATACTGCGTAAGCAACAACATCAAAAACTTAACCTAACCATCGGACAAACCAGTGTTATCTGGCTGCCCCAACGGACGATCACCGGTAGGGACTGTCCGCTGCAATGTTCAAAGCCAGCTCGTATTCCCAACGGTCCCCGTTGGCCAGCAACTTGGCCTTGTCATAGTAAAGCTCGTCCCGGGTTTCCGTCGCATATTCGAAGTTGGGTCCCAGCACGATGGCATCCACCGGGCAGGCTTCTTCACAGAACCCACAGAAGATGCACTTGGTCATATCGATGTCGTAGCGGGTCGTGCGGCGGCTGCCGTCATGACGGGGCTCGGCTTCGATGGTAATGGCCTGGGCCGGGCAGATGGCTTCACAGAGCTTGCAGGCAATGCAGCGCTCTTCGCCGCTGGCATAGCGACGCAAGGCATGTTCCCCACGGAACCGCGGAGACAAGGGCCCCTTTTCGTGAGGGTAGTTCAGCGTCACCTTCGGCTTGAAGAAGTAACGCAGCGTCAGCCACATGCCAGACAGCAGTTCTGTCAGCAGCAGGCTTCGCAACGTCCGGTCGATAAAGGCCATTCTCTCCAACCTTCGTATCGGTTTCGGTCTGCGGTTTCTTTGATGAACCGACGACCAATTTCACTTTGCAGAGGTTTGCCAGCTTTCTTTGCTGTTCAGGCCCCTGCCCTTACATCACTCTTTTTGTCTCTTTACTGCGGCAGCAGATCGAAGGCGACCAGCACACCGGCAGTGGCGATTACCCAGAACAGGGTAAACGGCAAGAAGACTTTCCACCCCAGGCGCATCAGCTGGTCATAGCGGAAGCGCGGGAAGGTGGCGCGCACCCAAAGGAACCCGAAGAGGATAAACATCACCTTGGCGACGAACCAGATGGGGCCCGGGATCCAGTTGAAGGGGGCAATATCGAAAAGTGGCAACCAGCCACCCAGGAACAGGATGGTTGTGATACCGCTCATCAGGATCATGTTTGCGTACTCTCCCAGGAAGAAGAGCGCAAAAGACATGGAGGAATATTCCACGAAGAAACCAGCCACCAGTTCCGACTCACTTTCCGGCAAGTCAAAGGGCGCACGGTTGGTTTCCGCCAGGATCGAGATGAAGAAGACCACAAACATGGGCAGCAAGGGGACCGCAAACCAAACGGTGCGCTGTGCTTCCACGATATCTGTCAGGTTCAAAGACCCGACGCAGAGGATCACGGAGATCACCACGAAGCCCATGGAGACTTCATAGGACACCATCTGTGCAGCGGAGCGCAGGGCCCCCAGGAAGGGGTACTTCGAGTTGGATGCCCAACCGGCCATGATCACGCCGTAGACCCCCAGGGAGGAGACCGCCAGAATGTAAAGCATGCCGATGTTGAGATCGGAGATCACCCAGCCTTTGTTCACCGGAATGACCGCCCAGGCAATCATCGCCAAAGCAAAAGTCAGCATGGGAGCGATCAGGAAGATGATCTTGTTGGCCCCTGCCGGCAGAATGGTCTCTTTGAACAGCAGCTTAACCGCGTCTGCAATGGGCTGCAGCAAACCAAAAGGTCCAACGACGTTGGGGCCTTTACGCAGCTGCATGGCGCTGATGACCTTACGTTCCGCATAGGTCAGGTAAGCAACCGCCAACAGCAGTGGTACGACCAGTGCCAAGATCTGAGCGACGATGATCACTCCAGGCAATGCGTAGCCTTCAAGAAACTCAGTCACGCGACCTCTCCAGTCGTCTTAGTCATTGTATTCGTGGCCATGGCGTCCTTACCCCTCGGTTCCCGTGGCAGGCGCTTTGCCTTCCACATAAACCGTGCTGCAGCGATCCATGGTGTCGGATGCGCGGGAAATGGAGTCCGTCAGATAGAAGTTGTCGATCGGCAGGGTAAAGGCCGCGGGTTTAACCGCCCCTTTGCCGCCGAATTTGGTCCACTTAGCCGGCTGAACCTGATCAATGGCGGAAAAGACGGCGTTGCATTCGACCAGTTTCTGGCGCAGTTCGCCCAGATTGTCGTACGGCAGCGCGTCGCCCACCTGCTCAGACAGTGCCCGCAGGATGGTCCAGTCTTCACGGGCATCGCCCGGCGGGAACGTGGCCAGACGGGCCAGCTGAACCCGACCTTCCATGTTGACGTAGGTGCCGTTCTTTTCCGTGTAAGCCGCACCGGGCAGGATCACATCGGACTGGTGGGCACCAGCGTCGCCGTGATGGCCCTGGTAGACAACAAAGCTGGAAGCCAGCTTGCTCATATCCAGCTCATCAGCACCCAGCAGCCAGACCAGATCCATTTCGCCCTTTTCAGCGGCTTTCAGGATAGCGGCGGTGTCTTTGCCACCTTTGCCCGGCAGGAAGCCCAGATCCAGGCCCGCCACGCGAGAGGCCGCCCGCTGCAGAATGTTGAAGCCGTTCCAGCCTTCCGGCGCTTTGTCACCGGCCAGTCCGTAGTCTTCGGCGATCTGACGGGCCAGGCTCATGACCGCCCCGGTGTCCGCGCGGGTAACCGCCCCGGACCCCAGAATGATCATGGGACGTTCGGCTTTCTTCAGCACTTCCGCATAAGGGTGGCTGCCGTCTGCAATGCCCTGCAGCACGTCTGCGCCCTCACCCAGATCCTGAACTTCGTAGGTCAGGTCCCATTTGGGGCCCACAGAAGCTACAGACAAACCGCCAAGCAGGAACCGTTTCCGGATGCGGGCATTGACCAGCGGTGCTTCCCAGCGGGGATTGGTGCCGACCAGCAAAATGGCATCTGCCTGCTCAATTCCGGCGATGGTGGTGTTGAACAGGTATGAGGTCCGGCCTTCTTTACCGATCAAAGCGCCATCCTGGCGGCAATCCAGGTTGGCAGAGCCCAGACCCGTCATGAAGTCTTTCAGCGCCAGCATGGATTCCGCGTCACAGAGATCCCCGGCGATGGCTGCCATTTTGCTGCCATCCAGGCCCTTCATTTTCCGGGCGATGGCATCAAAGGCTTCCTGCCAGCTGGCGGCTTTCAGCTTACCGTCAGCCCCACGCACATAGGGACGATCCAGGCGACGTTTGCTCAAACCATCGCAGGCAAAGCGGGTTTTATCGCTGATCCACTCTTCATTGATGTCTTCATGAATGCGCGGCAGCACCCGCATGACCTGACGGCCCCGGGTATCCACCCGAATGTTGGAGCCAACAGCGTCGGTCACATCAACTGAGAGAGTCTTCTTCAGCTCCCAGGGACGGGCCGTGAACTGATAAGGAGCGGAGGTCAGCGCACCCACCGGGCAAACGTCGATGAGATTGCCGGACAGTTCAGAGTTGATGGCTTTTTCCAGGGTGGTGATTTCCGCATGTTCACCGCGGTTCACCAGGCCCATTTCCTCGACACCGGCGATTTCGGTGGAGAAGCGCACGCAGCGGGTACACTGAATGCAGCGGGTCATGATCGTTTTGATCAACGGGCCCATCTGCTTTTCTTTGACTGCCCGCTTGTTTTCTTCGTAGCGGCTGCCATCCCGGCCAAAGGCCATGGCCTGATCCTGCAGGTCACATTCCCCGCCCTGGTCACAGATGGGGCAATCCAGCGGATGGTTGATCAGCAGGAATTCCATCACGCCGTTGCGGGCTTTCTGAACGGCCGGGGTATCGGTCTTGATGACCATCCCGTCGCCCACAGGCATTGCGCAGGATGCGATCGGCTTAGGCGCCCGCTCCATTTCCACAAGGCACATGCGGCAGTTGCCAGCTACAGACAGCCGCTCGTGATAGCAAAAACGCGGGACTTCCACGCCGGCAAGTTCGCAGGCCTGCAGCACAGTGATGCCGCCGGGCACTTCGAGTTCTTTGCCATCAATGGTCATCTTAGGCATAAAAAAGGTCTCCTAAGCGTCTCTACTCGAACGGTTATTCTGCAGCCACGGCGGCAGCGCCCCGTGACTTCTTGTAATCAGCGATGCGCTGTTCCAGCTCTGGCCGGAAATGACGGATCAGGCCCTGGATTGGCCAGGCCGCCGCATCTCCAAGCGCGCAGATGGTATGACCTTCCACCTGGTAGCTGACGTTGAGCAGCATATCGATTTCTTCCAGCTCGGCTTCCCCCCGAACCATGCGCTGCATGACCCGATGCATCCAGCCGGTGCCTTCCCGGCAGGGCGTGCACTGGCCGCAGGATTCATGCTGGTAGAAGTGGGAGAAGCGGGCGATGGCTTCGATGATGTCTGTGGATTTATCCATCACCATGACCGCTGCCGTTCCCAGACCGGACTGGGCTTCACGCAGTGAATCAAAATCCATCAAGACGGTGTCGCAGATGGATTTGGGCAAAACGGGAACAGACGACCCGCCCGGCACCACAGCCAGCAGGTTGTCCCAGCCGCCGCGCACACCACCGGCATGCTTTTCAATCAGCTCTTTGAGCGGAATGCCCATCTCCTCTTCCACGTTACAGGGATTGTTCACGTGACCGGAGATGGAAAAGATCTTGGTGCCGGTGTTGTTCGGGCGACCGAAACCGGCAAACCACTCGCCACCGCGCCGCAGGATGGTCGGAGCGACGGCAATGGTTTCCACATTGTTGACCGTGGTCGGACATCCCCACAGACCCATGGCCGCAGGGAAAGGCGGTTTCAGGCGAGGCTGGCCTTTTTTGCCTTCCAGGGATTCCAGCAGTGCGGTTTCTTCCCCGCAGATGTAGGCCCCTGCCCCGCGGGATACTTCCACATCGAAGTCCCAACCGGTGCCCGCAGCATTTTTCCCCAGCAGCCCGGCTTGGCGGGCTTCCTGAATGGCGGTTTCCAGGTTGTTGTGGGGTTCCCAGTATTCACCACGGATGTAGATGTAGGCTTTGTTGGCGCCCATGGCAAAAGACGCCACAAGGCAGCCTTCCAGCAGCATGTGAGGATCATTGCGCATGATCTCCCGGTCTTTGCAGGAACCGGGTTCTGACTCATCGGCATTGACCACCAGATAGGCCGGACGGCCATCACTTTCTTTGGGCATAAAGGACCATTTGATCCCGGCCGGGAAGCCAGCCCCGCCGCGACCACGCAGGCCGGAGGCTTTCATCTCTTCGATGATGCCGTCACGCCCCTTGTCGATCAGCGCCTTGGTGTTGTCCCAGATGCCTCGTTCACGGGCACCGGCCAACCGCCAGTCTCGCTGACCATAGAGGTTTTGGAAGATGCGGTCTTTGTCTTGCAACATCAGGCGCCTTCCTTCTCAAAAGTGTCTTGCAGAGTGGTTGGCCCGGGAGCCGGAATGGAGGACAGACGACCGGTCTGGCTGCCAGGTGTCGGCGTTTTGCCGTCCCGCAGTTCCTTGACGATCTCAGCGGCCCGCTCGGGAGTTAGATCCTCGTAGTATTCCTTGTCATTGACCTGGAACATGGGCGCGTTACAGCAAGCCCCCAGACATTCCACTTCAACCACGGCAATTTTGCCGTCTGCGCTGACTTCACCCAGATGGTCGGTACCGGCAGCGTCCAGACAGGCTTTGGTGATGTCATCGGAACCGCGGAGCCAGCAGTGGGTGGTGCGGCAGACCTGGACCAGATGTTCACCTGCAGGTTTCAGGTTGAACATGGTGTAGAAGCTGGCCACTTCATGCACCCGGATCGGGGCCATGTTCAGGCGGGAAGCCACATACTCAATGCAGGCATCGTCCAGAACGTTGTTGTTCTGATCCTGGGCAATGTAGAGCAGGTAGATCACCGCACTGGCCTGGCGGCCCTCGGGATACTTGGCCATGTAGAATTGGGCCCGTTCTTCACTTTCTGCAGTGAAGCTGAAGCCTTGGCTTTGCGGGGCCGGGTAACTGGTAACCTTCATCGGTCAACCTCCCCGAAAACGATGTCCATGGCGCCGAGCACGGCAACCGAGTCAGCCAGCAGATGGCCTTTACAACAGAAATCCATGGCGGACAGATGCACAAAGCCCGGGGCTTTGATCTTGCAGCGATAGGGCTTGTTGGAGCCGTCTGATACCAGGAACACACCAAACTCACCTTTGGGCGCTTCCACTGCCGCGTAGGTTTCGCCCGGCGGCACGTGGAACCCTTCGGTGAAGAGCTTAAAGTGGTGGATCAGCGCTTCCATGGAGGTCTTCATCTCGCCGCGTTTGGGCGGTGTGACCTTCTGGTTCTGCGCCAGAACCGGACCTTCGGGCATCTGCTCAATGGACTGCTTGATGATCTTGATGGACTGATACATCTCTTCGATGCGGATCAGATAACGATCAAAGCAGTCGCCGTTCTTGCCGATGGGAATAGAGAAGTCCAGTTTGTCATAGACTTCATAAGGCTGCGCCTTGCGCAGGTCCCAGGCGACACCGGCCGAGCGCAGCATGGGGCCGGAGAAGCCCCAGTCCATGGCCTGCTCAGCAGTAAAGGACCCGATATCCACTGTCCGCTGGCGGAAAATCCGGTTGTTGTTCAGCAAAGACTGATAGTCATCGATGGTGGCAATCACATCGTCGCAAAACCGGTCAATGTCTTCCAGCAGGCCTTCCGGCAGATCCTGGTGAACGCCGCCCACGCGGAAGTAAGCCGCGTGCAGACGGGCCCCGCAGACCCGCTCGTAGAACTCCATCACCTTCTCACGCTCTTCAAAGCCCCAGAGGATGGGGGTCATGGCGCCCACGTCGATGGCGAAGGTGGCAATGTTCAGGAAGTGGTTGGTGACACGGCCCAGCTCGGAAAAGAGCACACGAATGTACTGCGCCCGTTCGGGAACCTGCAGCTTCATCAGCTTTTCGACGGCCAGAACAAATGCATGTTCCTGGTTCATCGGGGCCACATAGTCCAGGCGGTCAAAGTATGGGACAGCCTGCATGTAGGTCTTGTTTTCGATCAGCTTCTCGGTGCCGCGGTGCAGCAGACCCACGTGGGGATCTGCACGCTCAATCACTTCACCGTCCAGCTCCAGCACCAGACGCAACACGCCGTGGGCTGCCGGGTGCTGCGGACCAAAGTTGAGCGTAAGGGGCTTGATCTTAACTTCAGCCATTATTTCGCCCCCTCATCACCAGCGGCCTGCTCTTCAGCTTTTTCGTCACCGGGCAACTGCAGCATGCCTTCCCAGGGAGAGACAAAATCGAAATTGCGGTATTCCTGCGGCAGCTTCACCGGTTCATAGACCACCCGTTTCTGAGCTTCGTCGTAACGAACCTCAACATGGCCGGACAGCGGAAAATCTTTGCGCAGGGGATGACCGTCAAACCCGTAGTCCGTCAGAATGCGGCGCAGGTCAGGATGATCTTCAAAGAAGATGCCGTACATGTCCCAGACTTCCCGCTCCAGCCAAAGGGCAGAGCTGAAGACCGGGAAAACAGACGGCAAAGCCGTATCTTCAGCAGCGGTGACTTTCACCCGAACCCGAAGGTTGTGCTTCAAAGACAGCAGCAGGTAGACGACGTCGAAGCGCTCGTCTCGAGCCGGATAGTCAACGGCGGTCAGCTCAACCAACTGCTTGAACAGCGTGTTGGGATCATCGCGCAGGTGCGTGAGGAGTTTGATCAGCGACTCACGCTGAGTCCAAAGAACCAAGTCGCCATTGCAATCCTCTACTTTGAGGACATCCATGGGCAGACTTGCTTCTACAAGAGCGCCGAGCTCTTCAAGGGCTGGTGTCATTGCAACAGGCCGTTCGCGTTGATTTTAAACGTTCGAAGAAAGGACAAATCGCCGCTTAGCGGACGATCACGGCCTCTCGCTTGATCTTCTTCTGAAGCTGCATGATGCCGTACAGCAGCGCTTCTGCTGTCGGCGGGCAGCCAGGAACATAAATGTCGACAGGAACAACTCTGTCGCAGCCACGCACCACTGAATAGGAGTAGTGGTAGTAACCGCCACCATTTGCGCAGGACCCCATGGAGATCACCCAGCGGGGCTCTGCCATCTGGTCGTAAACCTTACGCAGTGCCGGGGCCATCTTGTTGGTCAGGGTACCGGCAACGATCATCACGTCGGACTGACGGGGAGACGGGCGGAAAATGGCGCCAAAGCGGTCAAGATCATAGCGACTGCAGGCCGTGTGCATCATTTCGACAGCACAGCAGGCCAGGCCAAAAGACATGGGCCAGATTGATCCGGTCTGTGCCCAGGCGGCCAGCTTGTCCATCTGAGCGATAACGAAACCCTTTTCCTGGATTTCGTTACCTACCTGACGCAGCAGCTGGTCCTGGGTTGCCCCGGGAGGAATCGCGCCAGAGGCGGCAACCGGAGATACGTTGCTCACTCCCATTCCAGAGCCCCTTTCTTCCATTCGTAAACAAAGCCAATGGTCAGCAACCCGAGGAAGATCACCATGGACCAAAAGCCGAAGAGCCCGACTTCACCCAGGGACACGGCCCAGGGGAAGAGGAAAGCCACTTCCAGGTCAAAGATGATGAAAAGCAAAGTGACGAGGTAAAAGCGCACATCAAACTTGGAGCGCGCGTCGTCAAAAGCCTCAAAGCCACACTCGTAAGCGGAGAGCTTTTCCGTATCAGGTCGTTGACGGGCCACGATGAAAGAAGCCACGACGAGGAATCCACCCAGACCAAAGGCGATACCGATGAAAATCAAAATCGGCAGGTATTCGGCCAGCAGTTCGTTCATTTTTCAGACCGATCTCTCTTACGTTCTCAGCCCGCTTTCCGGCTTAGCCAAAGCTGCCATGGTGAAAAATCCGTGACCCAGCCAGGCGGGCTATCTGCGCCTACTTTACGGCAGTTTGGAAGGTTCCCGCAAATCGCGACCCTTCCGTTATCTCGGGGCGGAATATAGAGCCAGCCTCCCGACGGGGAAAGGGTGAAAACACACGAGTGGGTCGGGAAGTGAAAAGTTCAAGGATTCATGGGCCTTTTGCCACGAAAATACCTCATTTTACTGACCACAAATGCCCTCCCTGCGACCTCGTGACACAATATTTTCATCGACTCCGCCAAGACTTGGCACTTCTTTCAAGTCTCCGAAAAGACAGACAAAAGAAACAAACCCACGCGTCTGATGCTCTTTTCTTCTTGCCGATCAATCAGACCGGCTAAAGCTCAGCTTCCCCATCCTGCATAAGCAAACGGCAAGACGGGGGTGTCCATCTTGCCGCGCTTTTCGAGCCGGATGATCCGGTTCAGGAACCAGCCCCTGCCCGTTCTTTGCTGTCTGTTACTTAAACAGCCCGGAGTTTTTCGACAAACTCATGTACCGCCGCATTCAGCTGATCGGCCTGACCCAGCAGACTGCCTGTTGCGGTTTGCATCTCCTGGGCTGCGTTGCGGGTATCGCTGGCGCCTTCGCGAACACTGGAGATGCTGGTCGCCACATTCTGAGTGCCGCTGGAGGCTTCCTGCGCTGAACGGGCGATTTCGGCAGTCGCTGCATTCTGTTCTTCAACAGCGGCCGCCACAGCAGAGGCAATTTCGTTGACTCCCTGCACGACTTTCTGGATTTCACCAATCGCCGTCACCGCTTCACCGGAAATGGCCTGCATGCTTGAGATCTGTTCCGAGATTTCGGCGGTGGCCTTTGCGGTCTGAGTGGCCAGGGACTTCACCTCAGAGGCCACAACAGCAAAGCCTTTGCCCGCCTCACCGGCGCGCGCGGCTTCAATGGTTGCATTGAGCGCCAGCAGATTGGTCTGTTCAGCGATCTCAGAGATGAGATCAACCACCGAACCAACTTTATCCGCAGCTTCCGCCAGGGTTTTCATGGTCTGGTTGGTGTTGTCCGCCTTGCTGTTGGCGTCATTGGCCAGATCACTGACCTCTTCCACTTTCTGTGTCACTTCTGAAATGGACGCAGACAGTTCTTCTGCCGATGAGGCCACCGTTTGAACTGACTGATTGGCAAGATCGGTTGCCGAAGACACCGCGTTTGACTGCTGGCCAGCGGTTTCAGCCGTAGACAAGAGCTGTTCGGACCGGCTCCGCAGTTGATCGGTGCTGGCTGTCACGGCCTGAACCACCTGCCCCACTTCCGTTTCGAAATCTCCGGACAGTTTGGTGCGCATGGCGGCCCGTTCCTCAGAGGCCCGCTGACGCTCTTCTTCCTGCGCAGTGCGCAGGTCTTCAGCTTCTTTCCCCTGAGTTTTAAAGACTTCAACAGCTTCAGCCATCAATCCGATTTCATCGCCACGCCCCTGACCCGGGATTTCAACGCTGCGATCACCGGCTGCCAGTTGCTGCATGGCGTCGGTCATGCCGCGAATGGACCGGCCAATGCCGCGTGTCATGGCAAAACCCAGCAGTGTGATCACCACCAGAGCGGCCAGAGAAATCAGGGCAGCCTGATTGCGCATGGCAACCACCGGGGCCAGCAGTTCGCCTTCGCGCATTTTGCCAACCAGGGCCCAGTTGATGCCGGAGAAGTTCAAGGGCAGATAAGCCAGGGCCACATCGTAACCATCGACGTCCTTGCCTAAGAAAGTGCCGGTCTGACCGTCCAGGGCTGCCGTGACGTACTCACTTTCCACCTTCTTCGACAAAATCGTGCTTTCAGTGGAAAAACGCGAATCACTGCGCATCAGGAAATCACTGCCCACCAGGAAGGTTTCCCCTGTTTCGCCCATACCGGTGGCTTCCTGCATCACCGAATTGATCTGCTGAACCGACAAAGCGACAGCGAGCACCCCTGCATACGCGCCCTGTCGGTCAAAGATGGGGCTGGCCAGAAAGGCGATTGGCTGCCCGCCACTGGGCGCGTAGGAGACGAAATCCAGGAAGTAGGATGAGGTCAGGTTCGCTTCCGTTTCAAAGTTTGAAACGATCTTGGCCAGCTGAGGATCCAGTCCCTCGCCAAAGGTCCCGAAATCCCCCTGCTTGGCCACGGAATAGATCACCGCGCCGGATTTGTTGATCAGGTAAAGGTCGTGGAACCCGTTGTTGACCACATAATCCCGGAACCAGGGGTGATTTTCCCCGTGCATGATCGAATAGAGCGACCCGTCATCAGGATTGTCCAGTAATGCACGCTGGTCTGCTGCATTGGGGTTTTCTTCAATGTAGAGCTTCTGGAGAACCTGGGTCTGGTCTTTACCCAACATGTCCCAGGATGAGGTCAGGTCACTGATGGAACTGATCACAAAAGGATTGCGCGCTGCACTGTCCAGAGCCCCCTGGAGGGTGGTCAGGTAACTCAGCATGGCGTTGCCTTTGACGGCCACCACAGCCTGCAGCTTGTTGATGCCCCTTTCTTCCAACGCCTCACTGGCCTTGAAGAAACTGATGGACCCCACTGTCAGGGCCGTAACCAAAGCAGCACCGCTGATCAGCAGTGGCAATTTGCGCGCAAGTGTCAGACGTAGACCGGTCATCCAGTCCCCCGTAGCTCAGTATTATTCCAGTTTCTCAACTGTTTAGTGAGGAATAGTTAAAAGACGGATAATTTGACGGAGGCTTGGCGAGTTTATTTCTGGATTTGCCGTAGAAAAGCACGCTTGTTTCAACAGACAAGCAAGTCCGCCCGGATTGGCCGAATTCAGCAGGTTAAGCGGCGACAAAGAACGTCGGGAAGCAAAGGGCGGCAAAGGCCGGACAACAAAAAAGCCGCTTCCAAAAGGAGAGCGGCTGGGCCTCTGCACTTACGCGATCTTTGTCTGGAAGAAAGTGGCGAGAGTGACGAGACTTGAACTCGCGACCTCCGGCGTGACAGGCCGGCGCTCTAACCAACTGAGCTACACCCCCGCAATGGGTACTTTCTTCTGATCCTTGGGCGACTTTCCAATCCCGGCTCCAGCTTCTGAAGCGGTGGGATGGCGAGAGTGACGAGACTTGAACTCGCGACCTCCGGCGTGACAGGCCGGCGCTCTAACCAACTGAGCTACACCCCCTTAGTTTCCCAAGGTGTCTCCGAGGTTCTTGTCTCGGCGACGGGGCAGAGAACTACCCCTCCGCCCCCGGAGTGTCAAGGCAATGAAACACGCTTTTTTCTTTTTTCTGCAACAGACATTCATAATCGGGAAAGTCTGGCCATTTGGGACCATCTGGCGGGCCTTTTTGTCTCCATAAAAGACGCAGCCATTCGGACAAAGCTGTTTTCAAATGCTCCAATCCTTATAGCACAGATTGGAAAAGAATGGGTTAAAGCAGGTAAGCCAACAGCAGCGGCAGCAAGAGAGCCGCCATAAGCGTTGAAATAATCACCATAGAGGCCACTTCCGGAGCCGCCCGGTCGAATCGTAACGCAAAGAGATAGCTGTAGATGGCAACGGGCATGGAAAACTGCAAAATCAGGATGTTGCGGGCCAGATCATCCAGCTGGAACAAGGCAGCCAAGGCCACAGCAATGGCAAATCCCCCCAACAGCCGCACCAATGACAGGCCGAAGGCCACCTTAAGGCTACTGATTTTCAGCTTGGCCAGAGACACACCGAGCGCCAGAAGCATCAAGGGAATCGTAAAGCCCCCCAATAGATCAAAGGTGTTGGATACCCAGTGAGGCAGGCGAATCCCGGTTACGACAAGCAGCAATCCGATCAAGACCGCATAGATCAGGGGCATGCGCAACATGCCTTTGATGTCCGCCCGGCCCTGGGCAATCCCGGCCCCCACTGTGAAGTTCCCTACAGCGCTAAAGGCCAGGACAACGATGGCAAGCGCCATGCCGGCTTCCTGGAAGGCAAAGAGAGAAATGGGCAGCCCAATGTTGCCGGAGTTCGGAAAGAGCAACGCAGGCATGTAGTCCTGGGCCGAGAGCCTGAACAGCTTCAACAACAGGTAACTGAGCACCATCATGGCCAGAAAGGCGAAAAAGGTTACCAGAGCCATTTCTGCAAAGGCAGCTGGTGTTGGGCGGGCCTTGTCAAAGGTGGTGATCAGCAGGCAGGGCGTGCCCACATACATCACGAGTAAGGTCACGGCCTTGCTGTCAAAAGGCCAGTCTTTCCGCCCCCAAATGTAGCCAATGGCAACTGTCAGAAAGACCGGCGCCAGAATGGCAATCAACTGCATTAACATAAAAGAACAAGTCCCAATCCCGGCTGGGAATGTCCCCACCGGTTTCTTTCTGTTATCGAAGGCACCAACTGAACTTCGGTAAAAGGCCTTCTGAAGGACTCCCGCCAACTTCCGCCTCTGAATTCTGGCCCCGTCTAAGCAGGGTCTCAGAAAGGAGCGGTCAGCATTGTGCAGGACCATCGCCACAGACCGAAGTGCTCTGTCACCAACTCCGGATTGCAGTCGCCGGTAACAAGCCACAGTTACCGGAGCCGATCCACCAGCGAGAGAACAAAGCAGCTATGTTTTTCGAACCGGGTGATCACAAGGCCCAGGGCCTGCCCCACAATCCCTTCAAAGCCATCGTTGTCCCCCGCCCCATCGGCTGGATCAGCACCTTGGGCAGCAACGGGGTGGTCAATCTGGCCCCCTACAGCTTTTTCAACGGCCTCTGTGACACCCCGCCGGTGGTCTTTTTCTCCAGCACCGGCCCCAGCCGGGACAAAGGGGTCAAAGACAGCCAGCGGAATGCAGAAGAATCGGGCGAGTTTGTTTGTAACTTCGTCAGCTGGGAGCTGCGAGAGCAGATGAACATCACCTCTGCAGCCCTGCCCAGCAGCGAAAGCGAGCTGGAAGCAGCAGGTCTGACAACGGCCCCCTGCACTTTCGTTAAAGCGCCCCGGGTGGCTGAATCGCCCATCGCAATGGAATGCCGCTATCTGCAGACCATTGAACTGCCCAGCGATGATCCGGAAAAGGGCAATTTCACGGTTTTGGGTCAGGTGGTCGGCTACCACATTGACGAGTCGGCCCTGACGGATGAGGGGCTGATTGACCTGGCCAAACTCATGCCGCTGTCGCGCCTGGGTTACAAAGACTACACCAAGGTCAGCGACGTATTCCCCATGCTTCGCCCCGGACAGAGCTGACACAGCTCGCAAGCCAGACAGTGCTGGTTGGCGGGCAGGTGTTCAGGACGTCATCAGCCTGAGTCAGGAGTAACTCAGGCTCTCATCTGCCCGTCCACGCATGCCCCGCCGATCTTCCCGGGGGGAGCGTTCATATCGCTGACGGTAGGCCCGGGAAAAATGAGCGGCGGAGCCGAATCCGCTGGCGTTTGCAATTTCGGTCACAGACAAACCGGTCTGCTGCAGCAGATCGCGGGCGTGGGCCAGACGCAGCCGCTGATAATAGCTGGCAGGGGATACCCCCAGTTCCTGCTGAAAGAGCCGCTGCATCTGCCGCTCTGAGATCCCCGCCTGGCGGGATAACTCCCGCAGCGCCATGGGATCTTCCACGTTCTGTTCCATCAGCGTTACCGCCCGCAGAAGCTTGCCGTTGAAGGTTTGCAGGCGGTTTGTTTTCGACAGACGCTGTGGATCTTCACTGTTTCGCATGGGGCCGTGCATAAACTGCTCCGACACTGCCAGAGCAATCTCATCCCCCAGACGAGAGCGGATCAGCTGCCCCATCATATCGATGGAAGCCGTGCCCCCGGCAGAGGAACAGAGATTGCCATCCACCCAGTAGAGGCCGCTGAAAATCTCCACGTCAGGAAAGGACTCCTGGAATGAAGCTTCGGTTTCCCAATGCATGGCCACCTTACGGCCCTGCAGCAACCCGGCTTTGGCAAGCACAAAGGCACCGCTGTCAATCGACCCCAGGTCGCTGCCGCCGCGCGCCAGACGCCGCAGTCCATTGAGGATAACCGGGCTGGCGCCTTCCAAAGGATCGTAGGACGCACAGACGATCATAAAAGGGTAGCGCTGACAGGCATCAAAACGGGCATCAGCCACCACTGACATGCCATTGCTGGCCTCCACGGGTTCCCCGGTTTCTGAGAAATACTCCCAGCGGAAGACCTCCCGACCCGAATGGCGGTTTGCGGCCCGCAAAGGTTCCACTGCCGACAGCAGCCCCATCATGGAAAAATGAGGAATCAGCAGAATACCAATGCGTTGTGGCGTTTCCTTATTACGCTCTGTCAGCAAAGATCTTCAGCTCCCCGCTCAGCGGCCCTGCCAGATGGGCGCCCGTTTCTCGGCAAATGCCCGTGGGCCCTCTTCCGCATCTTCCGATTTCAACATGGCTTCATAAGTGGCCAGGTCACCGGACCGCAGCAGCTTGTAACAGTCGGGCAGGTCCAAGGTTTCCGTATGACGGATCAGTTCTTTTACTGCGGCAATGGACAGAGGTGCCCCTTCAATAATTGACAGAGCCAGTGACCGGGCCCGCGTCATCAGGCCATCAGCGGGAACCACATCGTTTACCAGGCCCCAACGCTGAGCCTCTTCAGCGGCCATGCGACGCCCAGTCAGCAGCATTTCCAGGGCAATGGCGCGGGGCAGACGCTTTGGCAGACGGAAGGAGGCCGCATCGGCAATGACCCCCACTTTCACTTCCGGTAAGGCAAAGGTGGCGCTGTCAGCGGCCACGATCAAATCAGCAGACAGGGCCAGTTCAAAGCCGCCGCCAATGGCCATGCCGTTGACCGCAGCGATCACCGGTTTGTCCAGATCATGCATTTCCGTCAGACCGGCAAAGCCACCCGGGCCGAAATCAGCATCCGGCGCTTCGCCTTCAGAAGCCGCTTTCAAATCCCAGCCGGCCGAGAAGAAACGCTCTCCACCGCCTGTGATAATGGCGACGCGCAAAGAGGGATCCTCCCGGAAAGCCACAAAGACCTCCCCCATGGTTCGGCTGGTAATCGCATCAATGGCATTGGCCTTTGGCCGATCCAGAGTCACTTCCAGAATCTGCTCGTTGCGCTGTACCTTAACCGTATCCGTCGCCAGTGATTCTACTGTCATCTCGTTCTTCCCTCTTTAGTTACTCAGCCATGCGGATGACCGCATCCACAGCGACGACCCCCTGCCCGTGCCGACGCACGATCAAAGGATTTACATCCAGTTCCAGTAACTTATCCCGGTGTTTTTCCGCAAAAGCCGCCACAGCTGCCGCGGCACTGATCAGGGCAGACCAGTCAGCAGCAGCCTCTCCCCGGTAACCGGACAGAAGTTTGCTGATTTTCAGACCTTTCAGGGCTTTTTCTATCGTTGCTTCGTCACAGGGCAACAGCAGGGTCTTGCTGTCCTCCAACAACTCCACCAGCACACCACCAGCCCCTAAAACCAGAGCCAGGCCGAACTGCGGATCCCGTTTGATGCCAACGATGAGCTCTGCCTGGCTGTCCGGGACCATGCTTTCCAGCAGAAACTGGTCGGACAGCTCTGCCATGCCTGACAGGGCCGCTGCGACCTCCTGACTGTTCTGCAGGTTAAGAGCCACCCCACCCTGATCACTTTTGTGCAGCAGATCAGCTGACACGGCTTTCAACACCAGAGGAAAGGTGAAGTTCTCACACTGGGCCACGACCTGATCTTTGGAGAGCAAGGCACCTTCGGGGACCGGCAACCCTTCCGCCGCCAGCAGGGCCTTACTGGCCACTTCATCATAGTTTCTGATGGGCCCGGTGACTTCGGTTACCGCAGGCAGCGTAATGTCCTGATGCTGCACCTCCTGACGGCGCTGCCCCACCCAGGCTGCGGCTTTCAGGGCCGCCATGGTCTCCCCCAATCCCTGCATGGGGGCAATCCCGGATTCGAGGGCTTTTTCGCGCGCATGCAAAGGCAGGTTTTCAGGCAGCGTCACAGCCACAATGGTTTTCTGACCGGTGTTTTTCTGCGCCTGAATCAACGCTTCCAGCGTCAGGTCCCAAAGGTCTGTGGAACAGAGCCCCGGTTTGGGGAAATCCAGCACCTTCACCACGGCATCATAGGGTCCGGACAACATGGCCGAAAAACAGCGGCTCTGTTTATCCAGGTCCCCCCAGATGAAGGTGTGATAATCCAAGGGGTTGGAGACAGTGACCAGCTCCCCCAGGATCTCTTCCATCACTGCCGTTTCAGCGGCCCCCGGTTGGGGCATAAGCAAGCCCGCCTGGTCAGCCAGGTCAGCACAGAGTGCAGCCTCCCCGCCGGAGCAGCTGATGGTCGCCACGCGGTTGCCAGCCAGAGGCCCCAGAACATCGAGCAACTTCAGTGTTTCGATGAACTGAGGCAGCGTATCGACCCGCACCACGCCCAGACGATCAAAAAAGGCATCATAGAGCTGATCTGATCCAGCCAGAGAAGAGGTGTGACTGAGTGTGGCCTGGGCACCCAGTTCAGAGCGTCCGGCCTTGATGGCCACGATCGGCACCCCTTTTTTCAGCGCCAGTTCTGCGGCCCGAGAGAAGCCAGCCACATCATCTAGCCCCTCAATATGCAGGCCAATGGCCCGCACCCTTGGGTCTTCCACCAGCACAGTGATGTAATCATGCAGGTCCAGAGCCGCCTTGTTGCCCACCGCAATCATGTAGGCCAGCGGCAGCGACCGCTCCTGCATGGTCAGGGAAATGCCGATGTTGCCCGACTGGGTGATCATGGCCACCCCGGACTCGACCCGCTTTCCGCCATGCTGATCCGGCCAGAGGGCTGCACCATCCAGGTAATTGAGCAGGCCGTAGCAGTTTGGTCCGATGAGAGCCATGTCTCCGGCTGCCTGCAGCAGCTGGTCCTGAAGGGCTTTGCCTTCCGGCCCGGCTTCGGCAAAGCCCGAGGCATAGCAAACCAGCCCCCCTGCCCCCATGGCAGAGAGATCCCGCACCACGGCAATGGCAGGTTCTCTGGGAATGGCCAGGAACACCGCATCAGGTGCTTCAGGCAAATCTTGCACCGTGGCAAAGGTCGGCAATCCCCCCAGTGTCTCCCGCCTGGGGTTCACCGGCCAGATGGCCCCGGAAAACCCGTTCTTGGCACACTGACGCACCACCTCGGCGGCTTCATTCCCACCGATGACGGCGATATGGCGTGGGGCCATCAGGCGCTTCAGATTGGCCTGTTGGCGGGAAAAGAGAGGGGCTCCTTCCTCATCCACCAAATCGGTCCTGGCTTTATCCACTGGCAAACTGCTCACGGAAAGGTCCCCTTAACCGCCGTGGGGGCGCAGCATGGCGCGGGAAATGATGTGACGCTGAATTTCACTGGTGCCTTCCCAGATCCGTTCCACGCGGGCGTCCCGCCAGATCCGCTCCAGCGGCAGTTCATCCATCAAGCCCATGCCGCCATAGATCTGAATGGCTTCATCGGCAGCTTTACCCAGGGCCTCCGTTGCAAAGAGTTTGGCCATGGCCGCGTCGGTGTCAGTCATGATGCCCTGGTCATAGCGGGAAGCTGCGTTCAGGGTCAGCAGCTCAGCTGCTTTGATTTCAGTGGCCATGTCAGCCAGCTTGAAAGAAATGCCCTGAAACTTGCCGATCTGCTGACCAAACTGTTTGCGTTGTGCCGCCCATTCTGTGGCCAGTTCCATGGCACGACGCGCCCGGCCCAGTGCCATGGCCGCCACCTGCACCCGTGTGGCCCCCAGCCATTCATTGGCCACATCGAACCCACGATCTGCAGTTCCCAGCACTTTTGATTCATGAACCCGGCAGTTGTCGAAGTTCAGAACCGAGTTGTGGTAACCGCGGTGAGAGACGGAATTGTAGCCTTTGGCGACTTCGTATCCGGGGGTGCCTTTGTCAATCAGGAAGGACGTGATTTTCTGCCGCTTGCCGCGCGGGCCTTCTTCTTCACCCGTGGCTGCAAAAAGGATCACGTAATCGGCAATATCAGCGTGGCTGATGAAGTGCTTGGTGCCGTTGATCACATAGTATTCGCCGTCTTTAACGGCTTTGGCTTTCATGGACCGCAGATCAGAACCGGCATTGGGCTCGGTCATGGCCAGACATTCGGTCAGTTCACCCCGAATGGTCGGCATCAGATACTCTTCGATCTGATCTCCGGCGCAGGCCTGCAGGATGTTGGACGGACGGGCCACCAGATACTGCAAGGCAAAATTGGCCCGGCCCAGTTCCATTTCCATCAGGGACACGGTGACCGTATCCAGTCCGCCGCCGCCCAGTTCCTCCGGCATGTTGGCGGCATACAGACCATTGTCGATGGCCTTCTTCTTGATTTCCGCGGCCAGTTCGGGACGCACTTCATCTGTGCGCTCGACCTCGGCCTCATGGGGATAGAGTTCCTGCTCCACAAATGAGCGTACCGTATCCACCACCATTTGCTGTTCGCTGGAGAGGGAGAAGTCCATTTCACTGCCTTACTTTGACTGAAACTTAAGTAGTTGAAGTGCCCGGGGTTGCTGCCTGTCGAGTAGACCGGCAGTCAGGGCACCAGTTTTGCGATCAGGGCACCAATTTTTCTGTGTGACCATCGACCGGCAACGCCTGGCCGGAGATGGCGGACCCCGCCGGTGAACAAAGGAACAAAGCCGCCTGAGCCACTTCCTCGGGCGTCACAAAGCGCCGCAGGGATACCTGAGAGGCATAGAGCGCAGCCATCTCTGTTTCCGGAATGCCACGCACTGCAGATTCCGCAGCAATCACCCGCTCCATACGCTCACCACTGACCGGACCGGGGCACAGGGCATTCACCCGGATACCCAGCTCGCCCAGTTCCATGGCCAGGGTCTTGGTGAGGCCGACAATGGCCCATTTCGCGGCCGCATAGGGGCTGCGATAGGGATATCCCATGATGCCGGCTGTGGAGGACATGTTGATGATGGCCCCGCCATCGGCGGCCTCCAACAGGGGCACGGCCTTTTTGGCACAAAGAAACGCGCCGTCCAGATTGACGGCAAAGCAGGCCCGCCATCCCTCGAAATCAAGGCTGTCCACCCGACCGGAAGGCCCGGCAATCCCGGCGTTGTTCAGCAGAAAATCAAGGCCACCCAGTCGCGCTTCAACAAAGCCGAACAACTGATCGACCTCTTTTTCTGAAGACACATCAGCCCGGCAGGTCAGAAGGTCAGGCTCTTCCTGCTGGAAAGCGGACAACGCCGCCTCATCCACATCGCACACCGCAACTTTAGCCCCGGCGGCCAGAAAGGTCTTAGCAAAGACCTTCCCAATTCCGGCGGCACCGGCTGTTACCAGAACCCGTTTGCCCGTCAACGGCATTGCCCATCACTCCCTTAGCAGACCGGCCTGCAGCCGGCTTTGCACCAACTGGCTCGGCTCAGGCCCCTTTGACGGCCATGGTCCGTCCAACGCCATCAGGCCGCGGCAGATCCTTGTGAACCTGCCAGATGGCGTCGAGCGCCTCTTTCACCTGAGGCTGGATTGGACAGGCCTTGGAGGCGTTCATGTCCACATGCAGCAGCAACTGCTCGGTGGAGGCCAGGCGGGTGCCGTCACGGCCATGGAACATTTCGTGATAGAAGTGCATCCGCTTGTCATCCACCCCCAGCAACTGGGTGGTGAAGACCAGGGGTTCACCGCCGCCCACTTCACGGTAGTTATTGATGTGGGTTTCAACGGTGTAGAAGGAGTAGCCGGCAGCCCGGTAGTCTTCATCATCGCCGATGAAGCGGAACAGGGCGTCCGTTGCATCCCCGAAGGCGGTCAGATAACTGGCTTCGGTCATGTGACCGTTGTAATCGATCCAGGCCATCTGCACGTCGCAGTTATAAAGTTTCAGCGGCGCACCGATCTCTGTGCCTGGTGTCCAGAGTTCCTGTTTGTGTGACTGGTAACGCCCGGCCTCATCATCGGCCAGAACCTGCCCTGCCCCATGCTGGAACTGCCGCAGGGCCTGCATGATGGAAATCAGGCAGTTGTCCCGCAACTGCTCCAGTTCCTTGACGCTGCGTCCGGCGGCCTGCTTTTGCGTGCCTTCCACCATCTTGTCGATCAGGCTGTCCGTCAGCTCCGGCGCTTCCAGTTTGGTCCAGGGCAGCTTCAAAGCCGGGCCGAACTGCTCCAGCATATGGCGCATGCCGGAATCGCCTCCGGCGAGATGGAAGGTCAGGTTGGTCCCCATCAGGGCCCACCGCAATCCGGGGCCATAGATGATGGCATCATCCAGTTCGCCCGTATCAGCGATGTCATCATTGACCAGATGCAGAACTTCCCGCCAAAGGGCTTCCTGCAGGCGGTCAGAGAGATATCCTTCAATCTCTTTGCGCACCTTAAGGGGCTTCATCCCGATGGAGGCATAGAAGGCACTGGCAACGTCGATCGCAGCCGCATCGCTTTTCTCACCGGCAACCAGTTCGACCAGAGGCAACAGGTAGACCGGGTTAAAGGGGTGACCAATGATCACCCGTTCCGGATGGGCGCAATCCCGCTGAATGTCTGTCGGCAACAAACCGGACGAAGAAGACGCCACGATGACATCAGACCGGACAGCCTGGTCAATCTCAGCATGCAGTTTCTGCTTCAGTTCCTCGCGTTCAGGGGCGCTTTCCTGAACAAAGTCCGCGCCTTTGACCGCATCAGCCAGTTCACTCACAAAGCTCAGGCGATCCTGTGACGCCCCGGGCCAGAGGCCGACACGTTCAAGCGCGGGCCAGGCATTGGCAACAGCCGCGCGCAACCGCTCTTCCGCCCCGGGGGCCGGATCCCATGCAACCACATCCAGGCCATGGGCCAGGCACCGGGCGGCCCAGCCCGCACCAATCACCCCGGTGCCGACAATGGCAACGGTTTTAATCTCACTGATGAAAGACATGGCGCTGGCCTTACTTCTTCAAACCGAGTTTCACGCGGGCTTCATCCGGGCTCAGGTGGCGTCCACCCAACTCCCCGATGATGCGGGTTGCCTTTTCAACCAGGGTGCCGTTGGAAGCATAGACACCCTTTTCCAGATAAAGATTGTCTTCCAGGCCCACACGCACATGACCGCCCAGCAACATGGCCTGAGCCACCATTGGCATCTGCATGGCACCGATGCCAAAGCCGGCCCACATGGCGCCTTCCGGCAGCTGAGACATCATCAACGCCATTGTCTGAGGTGTGGCCTGCGCCCCCCAGGGGATGCCCAGGCAGAGCTGGTAGAGAGGTTGAGGATCGATCAGCCCTTCTTTGACCATCTGATTTGCAAACCAGAGATTGCCGGTATCGAAGATTTCCATCTCCGGCTTCACCCCGAGCTCCTGGATGCGCTTGGCCATGGCCCGCAGCATGTTGGGGGTCTGAATGACAACAGAGTTGCCGTCGCCAAAGTTCAGAGAGCCACAGTCCAGAGTACAGATCTCCGGTTTCAGCGCTTCCACATGGGCCAGACGTTCTGTGGCGTTTACCATGTCGCTGCCGGGGTCCATCTGGGTGGGATCGTCATCGTTCACATAGAGATCGCCGCCCATGCCCGCGGTCAGATTGATGATGGCTTTGCAGCCACCAGATTTCAGACGCTCCATCAGTTCACCGTAGAGCGCGACGTCGCGGCTGCCCTGCCCCGTTTCCGGATCCCTTACGTGGCAGTGAACCACGGCGGCGCCGGCCGCTTCTGCTTCAAAACAGGACTCGGCAATCTGCTCAGGGGTCACAGGAATGGCGGGATGTTTGCCAACGGTGTCACCGGCACCGGTAATGGCACAGGTGATAATGACCTCACGGTTCATGGGATCGTCTCCAAAAGCTGCTTGATTTCTTGATTAAGTGCGTCGGAAAACCTCATTAAGCATGACACAATACGTCATTAAATTGAATATTTCAGCCAAGAGATCCAAGTGATGTTCAGAAATTTCAAAATCTGCTTCTGAACGTCTTTTTCCTGTCGCAAACAGGCGAAAGCAGCTCTGGGCTAATCCTTTGACGCCTTGGACGTTGAGGCCAGCTCTTATTTGGTTTTGCAGGAAACAGAGATACCTGAAGCATCCAGCTAACCGGACGCTCACCCACCAGCAGATTGGAAAGGCGCTTCCGCTTTGAGCGACGGCACAGGGCCGGTTTTTTTCAAAGTGCTTTGCGTTTGTACCTAAAACCTTGAACCAGCCCCTTTCCTGATGAAATGAGCTTCACGCAATAAGCGTTATCATGAAGTGAGACCACTTAAACTGCTTTGACGCCAGACCGGGGCGACTCTGGCGGAGTTCTCACCTGCAAGAGGATCATTTCAACTGCCAGACAGGTGGCACTACCTGCCCACAATCAGAGCGATCTCCAGACACAAAAAAAGCCCCGCAGGAAATCCTGAACGGAGCCGTGTCTCGTTTCTCAACGGGACCTGTGATTTGTTGATGGAGGATGGTGGGCGGTGACGGGATCGAACCGCCGACCCTCTCGGTGTAAACGAGATGCTCTCCCAGCTGAGCTAACCGCCCTTTTCCATCGGACCTGTTACTGACAAGCCTGTCTGTAACAGTTTGTGCTAATCAGAGGTTTTGCTGGAAACAGTGAGACACTGCCTTGGATAACCTCTGATCTTTGTGTCTGCCAGCAAGGCCAGCCCCGCTGCGCAACCACGGCGCCTATAGACCTTTTTCCCACTGCTTTGTCAAACGCCTTTTGATTGCCAATGGGCAAAAAAATTGGCCGGTTCCACAAGGCAGTGGGAACCGGCCAATTTAACAAAGTCAGGAAGCTGACTGTGGCTTAAGAGTTCACGGAATCCTTAAGGCCTTTACCAGCTTTGAATTTGGGCTGCTTGGAGGCAGGAATCTGGATCTTTTCGCCGGTGCGAGGATTGCGGCCTTCAGATGCAGCGCGCTGAGCTACAGAGAAGGTGCCGAAACCAACGAGGCGGACTTCGTCGCCACCTTTAAGAGCGCCGGTGATGGCATCAAAAACGGCATCGACAGCTTTGGTGCTGTCTGCTTTAGACAAATCGGAACTTTCGGCCACTGCGGCCACGAGATCATTCTTGTTCACGCTGTAAACCCCCCTTCGGTCGTCGGGATGAAATTGCGGAATAACCGCTGTGAAGTGTCGGCGAGTCTAACCGTGCTTTATCAAAGCCGTCAACGTGGAAAGCCGTGGAAAAGCGCAGAAAAGTGCGGTTTTTACGCGAAAGAGGGACCCGAAGGTCCCTCTTTTTACTAGGCGAATCGAAAAGTGTGTCCCTAATGGGTCATAATTTCGCTGGCTTGATCAGTCGATTTGCCAGCTGAAACCGATTCGACTTCATCGCTTTCTTCCCACTCAATCGGAGTCGGGGCAGAAACCAGCGCCCGTTCCAGCACTTCATCAATGACTGTGCAGGGAATGATCTCCAGTTCCTTTTTCACGTTGTCAGGGATATCAGCCAGGTCCTTCTCGTTTTCCTTCGGAATAAGAACCGTTTTGATTTCCCCGCGCAAAGCCGCCAGAAGTTTTTCCTTCAGACCGCCAATGGCCAGCACACGACCACGCAGGGTGATTTCCCCGGTCATGGCCACATCGCGGCGCACCGGAATACCGGTCAGCACGGACACAATGGAGGTCACCATGCCCACACCGGCCGACGGGCCGTCTTTAGGGGTGGCGCCTTCCGGCACATGGACGTGAATGTCTTTGGTTTCAAAGAGCGTCGGCTTAATGCCGAATTCGACGGAGCGGCTCTTCACATAGGATTCGGCGGCGTGGATGGATTCCTTCATCACATCGCCCAGCTTACCTGTTGTGGAGACCTTGCCCTTGCCGCGCACGGTAACGGACTCGATCTGCAGCAGTTCGCCGCCCACTTCCGTCCAGGCCAGGCCGGTAACAACGCCCACCAGATCATCCTTCTCAGCCACACCATAGGTAAATTTCTTCACCCCGGCGTACTTTTCCAGATTCTTTGGTGTGACCTTGACCTTATCCAGGCCTTCCATGGCGATGTCTTTGACCGCTTTACGCAGCAAACGGGCCAGTTCGCGTTCCAGGTTCCGCACCCCGGCTTCCCGGGTGTAGTAGCGGATCAGGTCGCGCAGGGCCGCATCCGTCACGGACCATTCGCCCTCTTTGAGGCCGTGAACTTCCATCTGCTTGGGCAAAAGGTGCCGTTTGCAGATTTCAACCTTCTCATCCTCGGTATAACCGGGGATGCGGATGACTTCCATACGGTCCAGCAGAGGCTGCGGCATGCGCAGTGTATTGGCCGTGGTCAGGAACATCACATCCGAGAGGTCGTAGTCGACTTCCAGATAGTGATCATTGAAGGTGTTGTTCTGTTCGGGATCCAGCACTTCCAGCAGAGCCGAGGAAGGATCGCCACGCCAGTCTGCACCCAGCTTATCAATCTCATCCAGCAGGAAGAGCGGATTGGACGTCTTGGCCTTCTTCATGCCCTGGATGATCTTGCCGGGCATGGAGCCGATGTACGTGCGGCGGTGACCCCGAATCTCGGCTTCATCGCGCACACCGCCCAGGCTGATCCGAACGAAGTTACGACCGGTGGAACTGGCGACAGATTTACCCAGAGAGGTTTTCCCGACACCTGGAGGTCCCACAAGGCAGAGGATCGGTCCTTTGACCTTCTTCATGCGCTGCTGAACAGCCAGGTACTCCAGAATCCGCTCTTTGACTTTCTCCAGACCGTAATGATCCTTGTCGAGGATGGCTTCTGCCTTCTTCAGATCAATACGGGCGCGGGAGCGCTTCTTCCAGGGAATGCCGACCAGCCAGTCCAGATAGTTCCGCACCACAGTGGCTTCTGCAGACATGGGGCTCATGTTCCGCAGTTTTTTCAGCTCAGCCACCGCCTTTTCACGGGCTTCTTTGGTCAGTTTGGTTTTGGCAACGGCTTCTTCCAGTTCGGCCATTTCATCACGGCCGTCCTCGCCCTCACCCAATTCCTTCTGAATGGCTTTGAGCTGTTCGTTCAGATAGTACTCGCGCTGAGTCTTTTCCATCTGCCGCTTGACGCGGTTGCGGATGCGTTTTTCGACCTGCAGAACGCCGATCTCGCCTTCCATCAGGGCATAGACTTTTTCAAGCCGCTCCGGGATGGACTTGGCTTCCAGCAAATCCTGCTTTTCCGCAATTTTCAGCGACAGGTGAGACGCCACCGTATCTGCCAGCTTGCTGGGGTCGTCGATCTGGTTGATGGAGACCAGCACCTCTGGCGGGATCTTCTTGTTCAGTTTGATGTATTGCTCAAACTGAGACACCACCGTGCGGCTGAGCGCGTCGATTTCTTTGACGTCGGCATCTTCTTCACCGATCAGCTCTGCGTAGGCTTCGAAAAACTCTTCGTTTTCGGCGAACTGAGTGATGGTGGCCCGCTGACCGCCTTCCACCAGCACCTTCACGGTGCCATCGGGCAGTTTCAGCAGTTGCAGAACCGTACCCACAGTACCGACGGAATAGATGTCGCCGGGGGTCGGATCGTCCTGAGCCGCGTTTTTCTGGGTAACAAGCAGGATTTGCTTGTCATCCTTCATGACATCTTCCAGTGCCCGGACTGATTTTTCCCGCCCGACAAAGAGCGGCACAATCATGTGCGGGAAGACAACAATATCCCGCAGGGGCAAAACCGGAAAAAGCGTACCTTTTGAAAGTTCGAGCATGTGACCTCTACCTGCTCACGGGTGATCGTCCCAGATTTCCGCAAGAAGGGAAATCTCTGCGGCAACGTCTCCCGCTCGTTAACGGACATCACAAAAACCGCTGTTGCTGCTGACATAGCCGGCAACAGCGGCCTTTGTTCTCTGTCGCCTAAACGTTAGGCGCTCGATTCAACCTCATCACGGCGATCGGAGTAGATGTAAAGCGGCTTGCCGCGGCCATCCAGCACTTCACCGTTGATGACGATTTCCTCCACGTTTTCCAAACCTGGAAGGTCATACATGGGGTCTAAAAGGATACTCTCAAGGATTGATCGCAATCCCCGGGCACCTGTCTTGCGTTCAATGGCTTTGTCAGCAATGGCCCGCAAGGCATCATCGGTGAACTGCAGATTGACCTCTTCCATCTCAAAGAGGCGCTGGTACTGCTTGACCAGAGCGTTCTTCGGTTCGGTGAGAATTTCAATCAGCGCATCGTTGTCCAGATCTTCCAGAGTTGCCACGACCGGCAGACGGCCGACAAATTCCGGGATCAGGCCAAACTTCAGCAGATCTTCCGGTTCAACTTCGCGCAGGATTTCGCCCATCTGACGTTCTTCAGGGCCCTGCACATCGGCACCAAAGCCGATGGATGACCCTTTACCGCGTCCGGAAATGATCTTGTCCAGTCCGGCGAAGGCACCGCCACAGATGAACAGGATGTTCGTGGTGTCCACCTGCAGGAATTCCTGCTGGGGGTGCTTGCGACCGCCCTGCGGCGGCACAGAAGCCACGGTTCCTTCCATGATCTTCAGCAAGGCCTGCTGCACCCCTTCGCCCGACACATCGCGGGTGATGGAAGGATTGTCAGACTTGCGGGAGATCTTATCCACTTCATCAATGTAGACGATGCCACGCTGGGCCCGCTCCACATTGTAGTCGGCAGACTGCAACAGCTTCAGGATGATGTTTTCAACATCCTCGCCCACATAACCGGCTTCGGTCAGTGTGGTGGCGTCGGCCATGGTGAAGGGAACATCCAGGATGCGCGCCAGGGTCTGTGCCAAAAGCGTTTTACCGCAACCGGTCGGACCAATGAGCAGAATGTTGGACTTGGCCAACTCCACATCATTGTTCTTCTGACCGTGTGCCAGACGCTTGTAGTGGTTGTGCACAGCGACCGAGAGCACCCGCTTGGCATGGACCTGACCAATCACATAGTCGTCCAGAACATTGCAGATGTCCGCAGGTGTGGGAACACCGTCCCGGGACTTCACAAGAGTGGTTTTGTGCTCTTCACGGATGATGTCCATGCAGAGTTCAACACACTCATCACAGATGAAGACCGTCGGTCCCGCAATGAGTTTACGCACCTCATGCTGGCTTTTGCCGCAAAAGGAGCAATAGAGGGTATTTTTGGAGTCGCTACCGCTCGACTTTGTCATAGCTCTCGCTTCGGCTTAATCTTCAACACTGTATGTTAGGCAGAGGAAACCCGACTTCACAATGGCAAAGTGGGTCGTCGCCCTGCCCTCCTGACGGGCCAAACAGGAGAAACAGCGGGTAATGCCATGGCCTTTTTGCCTCTTTTGCCATCACCCGGCATTTCTTTTGGCCAGCTTATTCTCAGGCGTCGCCGTCTTTGGACGCGCCTTTGTCATCACCTTCCGCCGTTGCCGGGCGGTTTTCCACCACCTCGTCAACCAGGCCGAAGTCTTTGGCTTCTTCTGCCGTCATGAAGGTGTCCCGCTCCATGGCGGCTTCGATGTCCTTCATCTTGCGACCGGTGTGATGAACATAGAGCTCGTTCAGACGGGTGCGGGTCTTGATGATCTCACGGGCGTGAATCTCAATGTCCGTCGCCTGCCCCTGGAACCCGCCGGAGGGCTGATGAACCATGATCTTGGAGTTAGGCAGAGCAAAGCGCTTGCCTGCCGCACCGGCCATCAGCAGCAAAGACCCGGCGGAAGCTGCCTGACCAATGCAAACCGTGGACACTGGCGACTTGATGTACTGCATGGTGTCGTACATGGCCAAACCTGCCGTCACCACGCCACCCGGAGAGTTGATGTACAGGGAGATGTCTTTTGTCGGGTTGTCTGATTCCAGAAACAACAGCTGGGCACAAACCAGGCTGGCCACACCGTCGTGAATGGGTCCGGTCAGAAAGATAATCCGCTCTTTCAAAAGACGGGAATAGATATCAAAAGCCCGCTCACCCCGGTTGGTCTGCTCGACCACCATAGGCACCAGCGTGTTCATGTAGATTTCTGTGGCGTCCATTGTGCTAAGGCTCCCGTTTCGCTCATCTGTGTCTGTGGGGCAAAGATCAGAATTACCGCCAGAAATCCGATCTCGGCGCTTCGTCAAAAAGCACACTGCCCTCTCATTCGGGGCACAGCTTCCTGTGAATTCCCGGACAGGTCAAACCCCCAAAGTGAGATTTCCTGACCTTGACGCCATTTTGAGGTGGTCGGGATCCAGACGGAGCGCGGTGCGACTCTTAAATGGTCAGGCTCGACTGCAATTGCACAGAAAAGGGACTGAACCGCCACATCCCGCTGCCACCGTTCGCGCACCCCTGGCAACGGGCCCTGAGAAAATCACGGTAATGCGTTGAATTTACTAAGTTAAAGAGAAAATCGCTTGGAAAATGACGCGTCCAAGCGATTCGCTATGGCTGGTCAGTCCGTCAGGAAGAGGACCTGTCCCCGCAAAGACCCCGTGCCACAAAAAAGAAAAGGCAGAAGCTCCCGGTCTCAGGAACTTCCGCCTTTGTCACATCACCTCTGACGCCCCCATGAAGGGCAAAACATCAAAGGATCACGCAGCGCCCTTAGTCGGCGTCTGCATCTTTCTTAGCAGCTTTCTTCGGTGCAGCTTTTTTGGCCGGAGCTTTCTTGGCAGCCGGCTTCTTAGCAGCAGCCTTTTTCTTCGGCTTTTCTTCAGCGGCAGTTTCAGCCGCTTCAGCAGCTTCCATTTCAGCCTGCAGTTCGTCAGCCGTTACGCCGCGGTCCGTGACTTTGGCCTGTTCCACGATGAAGTCCACGACCTTTTCTTCAAAGATCGGGCCACGCAGATTGGCAAGAGCCTGCGGGTTTTTCTGATAGGCTTCGAAGATCTGCTGTTCCTGACCGGGGTACTTCTGAACTTCACGGAACAGAGCCTGGTTCAGTTCATCCTGGTTTACTTCGATCTTGTTGGCTTCGCCCACATGGGACAGCAACAGACCCAGGCGGACACGGCGGACGGCGATTTCCTGGAATTCAGCTTTCAGGGTGTCTTCGTCCTTGTCGGCGTCTTCGCCTTCCAGGTTGCCGGCTTTACGGTCAGCTTCAACCTGCTGCCAGATGGCATCGAATTCCAGCTCAACCATGCCTTCAGGCACTTCGTAGCTGTGGCCTTCTGCCAGGATGTCGAGCAGTTCACGCTTCAGCTTGTTGCGAGTCAGACCTTCGTATTCCTGACCCAGCTGTTCACGCAGTTTGGATTTCAGATCGTCCAGACCTTCGGTGCCGAAGGATTTAGCCAGCTCATCGTCGATTTCAGCGGGAACGGCTTCCAGAACGTCTTTGACGGTCACCTTGAAGACAGCTTCCTGGCCAGCCAGAGTGGCGTTGCCATAGTCAGCCGGGAAAGTCACGACCACGTCTTTTTCTTCACCCTTCTTCAGGCCTTCAAGCTGTTCTTCAAAGCCGGGGATGAAGGAGTTGGAACCCAGTTCCAGGTGATGGTCTTCTGCGTCCATACCGGGGTGGGCTGTGCCGTCCACGGTGCCAGCGAAATCAATCACCACCACGTCACCGGAACGGGACTTGCGGGCCCGTTTCAAAGGCTTGGTGGATTTCTGCTGAGATGCCAGACGCTCCAGAGCTTCGTCGACTTCCGCGTCGGAAACTTCAACCTTCAGACGCTCCAGCTCAATGGCGGAGAAGTCCATGGGTTCCACAGTCGGCAGAACTTCGATGGCGATGGAGTACTCGAGATCTTTACCTTCCTCGAAGGAAGTGATTTCGATTTTGGGCTGCAGCGCCGGTTTCAGACCGCGTTCGTTGAGAACCTGCTGGGAGGAGCTGTTGACGGAGCCTTCCAGGACCTCACCCAGAACGGACTGGCCAAAACGCTGTTTCAGCAGGCCAGCGGGAACTTTACCCGGACGGAAACCAGGGATCTTGACGGTTTTGCCGACTTCATCAAGGCGCGCGTTGATCTTTTCGTCGAGGTCTGCAGCGCTGATGACGACATTGAATTCGCGCTTCAAGCCCTCGGAAAGTGTCTCTGTTACCTGCATTGAGAGCGAGGCCTTCTAAATGGAGTTACGTGATAAACACCTGAAACCCACCCTCTTTAAGCCTGTCTGCTCTTCAAAAGAGACAGTGCCCGTTTCACAAAAGAATGGATTCCAAACCCGGAATCACGAAGCAACAAAGCACCTCCCCATCGTTGTTTAACGACCAGGTGATCCCTTTTCACTTCGCACTGGCGCAACCTTACCTGCCAGGACAGGCCAGGAAAACTTGGTGCGGGCGGAGGGACTTGAACCCCCACGAGTTTCCCCACTGGTACCTAAAACCAGCGCGTCTACCAATTCCGCCACGCCCGCAAGAACAATGTTCCCTCGCAAAATCCTTAGTTTTACAGGCTTTTGCGCCGCGAGGCGCGTCTATAGCACTGCGTGCCTTACCACGCAAGGAGCCGCTGGGCTCAAATGCCTTTATCTGGAAACATTGTGCGACGGCCTTTGTCAGGATTACACCATCCTGTCTTAGCCAACCCGGACCAGCGCTTTGAAAAACCAGCCTTTCTCATTCACCCGACAGCAGGGTGGAAAGGCGAACAGGGCTATCTTCAGACCCCTTCAACAGCAAATCCGCAACGGAGTCAGCCCCACCACAGAGAGCGAACTTCTGGCGCAGATCTTCTTCGGTCAATGGGGTCAGCGCACCTCCCAGGACGTGGGTTGTCGTTCGGGACAGCTTTTGGCCATTCTTCAAAGTAAGATGCAGGTAGTCCGGTGCCCTGTCGCTCATGTCAGAAATGTCAGGCCCAGGATCATAGGGGCGCAGCTCTATGGCCTTCATCAAAGTTTGAAGGTCCGGCCTGTTCAGCCAGTCTTCCGAGAAGGTTTTAAGAGTGACCTCACCGTCCAAAAGGGCCGCTGCCACGCAGTAGTTTAAAGAAAAACGGGCTTCGTGCGCCGTTTTCGGATCTGAGAATCGGCACACCTGCTGGAAAGGTTCCGGAACAGAGATTTCCCCGCTCTTGACCTCCTGCGCATCAAAACCGGTCTGCGCTGCCATATCCAGAGCCGCCCCAATGGTCCGGTGGGTGTAGGAACAGGAGGCCCAGGGCTTGCGCATAACCGGGTACTCCAGCAGGGCCAGACTGTCAGGAAGCTCTGAATTGGACAGGCTTTTCCAGCGGGGAGACTCCGGCGACCCATAGCGATCAAAAAACCCGCCTTTCCCCTCCATGAACTGTGGTTCTGCAGACAGGCCACTTTGGGCCAGAAAAGCAGCTTCAACTCCGGCTCTGGCGGCCAGCCCGGCCTGCACAGCTTTTGTGTCTGTGCCGAACTGGAGTTTCGACCCGGCCGCCATGGAACTGGCCAGGGACAGCGCTGTCAAAAACTGCTCCTCTGGCAAAGCCAGCAGTTTCGCCATGGCAGCCGCAGCTCCAAGCGCCCCGACCGTTGCTGTGGAATGCCAGCCCTCTTTGTAATGTTCGTAGGAAAGCCCTTCGCCTAAGCGAATGATGCACTCATAGCCGACAATGTAAGCCTCCAAAATCTGACCGAGAGAAACCGGCTGACCATCCGTACAGGCCAGCAAAGCTGCTAAAATGGGGGCACTGGGATGGGTCGTCGCTGCCGTTTCATAGTCGTCAAAATCCAGGGCGTGCATGGCTGTGCCGTTGAGCAATGCCGCTGCCGGATAAGACAGACCCGGGCCGCCCAGAACCGAGCAAGCCGGGCCATCCACAGCCCCGGCCGCGCGCAGACCGGCCTCGACCTTCAGAGATTGCTCTTCCTTTGTGCCGGCAATGAGGCAGGCCAAAGTATCGAGCAGGCTAAGCCGGGCTTCACGCCGGGCACTATCGGGAACCGTGATGGGTTGTACGGCCCAGGAGGCCAGCAGATCCATTGAGTAAGCACGTGGCAATTGATCTTCCGATGACATCAGACTGCTTTCTTGGCCGGAGAATGTCAGGTCTGAAAGCAAACGCCTTAGACGATCAAAGAAATATCCCAAAAACGTAGAATCAGGCCAGATTTCCGCTAAACCTGCCGCCCCCTCCCCTTTACCTTGGCAAGGTTACTCTTGCCGGAGATCTTTCTCCCCCAAAGTCTGGATCTGCTCACCTGCGCCTGGGCGTTGTTTCTGACCTGTCATCAGGCAACTTAGCTGGTGCCCTCTCCTCAGCGGCAGGCCGACTGCAGAGGCCGGTCCGTAAGGATCGGGCGCAGGATTTTCATGATGATTCCGAGGTTCAATCCAACTACGGCTGTGCCATCGGCAGCGGTTTTTTCCGCCCCGTGATGCAATCCCACCACACAGTGGCGACTATCCAGAACCGGAGAGCCGGACGATCCCGGCTCTGTTTCACAGCTGTGGGAAAAGTTGCTGTTGTTCTGATAACCGTGAACGCGCGGTATGACCGGCGTTCTTACGCCACAGGAATAGCCCGCAACCGTTCCTGTTTCGCCGGACAGTACCGGGCCGGAGATCTGCATGGGCGTGCCCTGGGGATGCTGGGGGATGTAAAGCGGCGCGTTGCTGCCAGGGGGTGTCAAAGCCAAAGGCAACCAGGGCCACTTGTTCTGCCCACTACTCATGCCTTTCAGCGTGACAAGGGCAAAATCAAGATCTGCCTGACCTCCCAGAAACCGGTCACAAGTAAAGCTCTGCGCAGCGTGAAGCTGCCCATTTGCCTCACGCCAATAGCCGAAAACAAACTCTGTCGCGTTGCAGACCTGTTGACTTTGGATGCAGTGGTAGTTTGTCAGCAGGGTCCGGGTGCCGACAAGAAACCCACTGCAGGGATAAAACAGATCCGGCCCAGCCGAGACCTTCAGCAAGGCCACGCCACGGGCCCGCTGCATGATCTCCTTTTGCCCGAAAACAACAGACAAAGGCTGCAAAAGGCCCTTCTCGCCTGCGGGATCATTAGGAAGCGCACCGTTCTGACCCTCGACCTTTGTCTGGGCAACAAGCAGGTCTGCAGACTGGACCTGAGAATTGAAGCCCCCCTGAACGACAAGCAAAAGGAGAACGGCAGAAACAAAGCCGAGGCTCCTCACGCCGACAACACTGTTACCTTGAGAATCCATAGAATGATCCCCCGCCATCCAGCCACCGGGCGAAGTCCTCAGCGCTCCTTCAGCGGCCCTGGTCCAAATCACCCATTTTTCTGACATAACCTAAACTGTGACGCTTGAGTGCTGCTGCTGTGAGTAATTTGGCCATTCCGGGTTTGTGGAAAGGCTTGATGGAACAGGGTTTTCCAGCCCTCCCCAGCCAGACCTGCGGCAACTCTTTTGTGGATTCAAAAAGTTAAGGCTGGTAACTAATCTTTAGGAATAGAGCCCCTCTTGCACAGGCAAGAAGGCTCCGCGGCGAACTGGCAGAGGCCTGAAATGCTCTTTAACACCGACGAGTTTATCTTTCTTTTCCTGCCTATTGTTCTCGCCGGCTTCTTTCTGTTAGGCCGCCTCGGGGCGCACAGAGCCTGCCTGCTGTGGCTGGTTGCCGCGTCGCTGTTCTACTACGGCTGGTGGAATCCCCTCTACATCATCCTGGTCGGCGGCTCGATGATGTTCAACTACACTCTGGGGTCCTACATCGGCCTGTCCAACAAACAGGACCAGCGTCAGCAGGCCAAGATGCTCACCACCATCGGGGTGGTCGCTAACCTGGGTTTGCTGGGCTACTACAAGTACGCCAATTTCTTCCTGGAAAATCTGGACGCCGTTGTCGGGCAGAACTGGACCTTGGGGGAAATCATCCTGCCCGTGGGCATTTCCTTTTTCACCTTCCAGCAAATCGCCTATCTGGTTGATGCCTACAAAGGGGAAACCAAGGACTACGATTTCGTCCAGTATTCCCTCTTTGTGATGTTCTTTCCGCAGCTGATCGCCGGGCCCATTGTCCATCACAAGGAAATGCTGCCCCAGTTTGCGCGGGCGCACACCTACAAACCCCGCTGGTCTAACGTGGCCATCGGCAGCACCATTTTCGCGATCGGCCTGGGCAAGAAGATGCTGCTAGCCGATCCGCTGGCAACCGTCGCAACCCCTGTCTTCGTTGCCGCCGGCAATGGAGAGGAACTGGCCTTCTTCGAAGCCTGGAAAGGGTCCATTGCTTACGGCCTGCAGCTTTACTTTGATTTCTCAGGCTATTCGGATATGGCCATCGGCCTGGCCCGTATGTTCGGCATTCGCCTGCCGCTGAACTTCAATTCACCTTACAAAGCCACGGGGATCATTGATTTCTGGCGCCGCTGGCACATGACCCTCTCCCGCTTCCTGAGGGATTACATCTACATCCCCCTGGGCGGCAGTCGCAAAGGTCTGTCCCGGCGCTACATCAACCTGATGGCCACCATGGTTCTGGGGGGACTGTGGCACGGTGCAGGCTGGAGCTTCATGCTCTGGGGCTTCCTGCATGGCTTCTTCCTGATCGTCAACCACGGCTGGCGGTATCTGATGGGCAAACCGAGCACAAACCCCTGGGCCATTTTCTGCGCCCGTTTCATCACCTTTGTGGTGGTGATCCTGGCCTGGGTCCCCTTCCGGGCGGAAAACATGACCGACACCATGACCGTTTATCGCGGCATGATGAACCTGCCGGAGAATTTTTCCGCCGTTCTGGCGCCCCTGGGGTGGCTCGGCTTCACCTTCAACGGCCCGACTGCCGGTGGGGATGAACTCTGGCTGGTAGCCATTTTGATCTTCTGGCTTTCTTTCGTCTGGCTTCTGCCCAACACCCAGGACCTGCTGGCCCGCTTCCGTCCCGCCTACCATTTCGACAGCAGCAAGCTGGACAAAGCCCGTCTCTCTTTCCTGCTGAAAAGCCCCTTTGTGGCCTACTGGCGCCCGCAGATCGTCTGGGGGATTCTGGTTGGTCTTATCCTCGGTCTGTCCCTCATGAGCCTCAACCAGGTCAGTGAGTTTCTCTACTACCAGTTCTAACGACAGTCTTTCTTTGATCGCTTATCCTGGCCAAGGGCCCCACACATGCGAAGTTACAAAAGCTACATGACAACAATCCTCATCACAGTCATCGCTCTGGGTTTCTTTTCACTGGCCGTCAGCCTGATCATTGATCCATACGGCATTCATCGGCTGGTGAGCATTGAAGGCATTAATGCGAACAAGCCAGAAGCCGACACCAACATTCGCCTGGTCAAGGCCTATGGGGTCAGACTGGTCAGACCAAACACCATCGTGCTGGGTAACTCGCGGGTCGAAGACGGCTTCGATACCGATCTCTTTGCCGAAGTTCTCGACGTGAATGTCTACAACCTGGGCCTTCCCGGTTCATCCATTTTCGAGCTTTACCGTTATCTGCAGCATGCCCAGGCCGTAAAACCGCTTCAGCGGGTGGTGCTGGCTGTTGACTACTTCAGTTTCAACTCCAACCACGGTCGCTATCCCCCAACCTTTAAGAACGGCCGCCTGAGCGTGCAGGAAGACGGACAACCCACGTCCTTCTTCAATGGGGAGCGGATGGAGGACCTGAACAACATCTATGTATCCCTCTCCAGCATGATCAAAGCCTGGAACACGGTGATCAAGCAATCCCGGGACAATGTTTCCAACCGCACGGTCACGGGATTCAATCCCATGGCAGAGGCCGACCTGATCTATTCCCGGCGCGGCTACCGCAAGAACTTCTTTGATAAGAACTATTCACAGGCCAAGAACATCTGGCGCCGCGGTTTCAGTTCAGAGGTAACGAAACTCTGGCCCATTGCCCCCTTTGACTATCTGCAGGCAATCATTGATCTCTGCCGGAAGAACAACATCCAGCTGGATATCTTCATCCACCCCTATCACGCCCACATGCTGGAACTGCTGCAGGGACTGGACCAGTGGGAAGATTTCGAAGACTGGAAGCGCCATCTGGTGGCCTTGGTGGAAGCAGATAACGCCCGCTACCCAGATAAACCGGAATTCCCTATCTGGGATTTCTCCAACTACAACAGCATCACCAATGACAAACTGCCGGAAGCGGACGACAACAGCACCGGTTTGAAGTGGTATTGGGAGGTCTCTCACTACAAGAGCGGTGTTGGGGATCTGGTCATTCAGCGCATGTACGGCAATGATGAAAACCGCGCAGAAATGGAACAGCTGGGCAGTGGCCCCCTCCCCGACGACTTTGGCGTCAAAATCACCCTGGAAAACCTGGAGGAGTTTCTGGCGTCCTATGGCCCCGCCCGGGAGGCCTACCGCCAGTCTCGCGCAGAGGAAATGGAAGAACTGGCTGACGTCATTGCCCGCGCCCGCAAGCTCAAGAAGCTGGAAAGAAGATAAGGGCCCGCTGGCTCTCCTGACCGCCATGAAAATCAAAAGCCCCGACCATCAGGCCGGGGCTTTTTTTGTCCAAACGTCTTTGGGAGAGGAGTTTTGCAAACTCATACCTTCCGGACATTGCCTCCAAAAAGCGGGGCGGTGAAAGGCGTGAAGGTCGTCCCTAACAACGAATGTAAGCAAACTCACTGAGCCGCCTGCAGCTGGTCACGCAATTGCTGGCGACGAATGGCCCGTCCGGGGCGCTCACGGCTATGGAAACCCTCCCGCCAGACCACCCGACCATTGACCAGAACCAGCTGAATGCCGGTGGCGGGGGCTGTGGGATGTTCAAAGGTTGCCGCATCTGACACAACCTTGGGGTCGAAGACCACCAGGTCGGCAAAGGCCCCAACCCGCAAGATGCCCCGATCCACCAGACCAAACTGGTTGGCGGTCAAAGAGGTCATTTTCCGAACAGCTTCCTCCAGAGAGAAAATCCTTTCATCCCGGGCATAGTGCCCCAAAACCCTTGGGAAGGTTCCCCACAAGCGCGGATGAGGGTGGCTGTCGTGGGGCAGGCCGTCAGACCCGATCATGGTGTGGGGATAGGCCAGAATGCGCTGCACATCCTCTTCATCCATGGCGAAGTAGACGGCGCCCGCCGGGGCCAGTTCCTTGACGGCTTCCTGCCTGCTCAGCCCCATTTCAGCGGCGATCTCATCCAGGTCGCGACCTTTGAACTCCGGATGGGGAACGGACCAGGTCACCAGCACCCGCTCTGCTTCCGTGCAGTAGTCCTCTGACAACATGGTTGACGAGGCCACATAAGGATAGGCATCCAGCCCCAGCTTGATCTCACCGCGGGCCTGGTCGATGTAGGCCAGGGTTTCCTTCGAGCGGCCAAAATTCGCCGTGCCGGAACACTTGTGGTGGGAAATGATGCTGTTAGCAATCTCCCCTTCCCGACCGATGCGCACCGTTTCCGCCAGCGAGTCCATGACTCCCTCGCTCTCACAGCGCATATGGGTCGAATGCAATCCCTTGTAGGAGGCCATCACTTTGGCCAGGGCAATGACCTCTTCTGTCGGGGCCTTCTCGGCCGGAGGATAGGCCAGGCCTGTGCTCAGGCCGATGGCCCCGTCCTGCAGGGCCTCTTCCAGTGTGGCGGACATGGCCGCGATTTCACTGTCACTGGCGGGACGGTCCAGACTGTCCATGGCCCCCAGCCGCAAGGTCGAATGCCCGACCTGGCAGAGCGCGTTTACCGCTGCAGGATCCTCGTCCAGTCGATCCAGGTAGGCCCCAAAGGACGGAAAGTAGTCCAACCCTTCGTCACAGATCAGATCCAGAGGCGCCGGTGGGCGCCCCTTGTAAGTCAAAGGCGCCAGAGACACGCCACAGTTTCCTGTGACCACCGTGGTCACCCCCTGGCTGACCTTGCTGGTCATATCCGGATCGCTCAGCAGCGCCCGATCATCGTGGGTATGGGCATCGATAAAACCGGGTGCCAAAGCCAGTCCCTGCAGATCGTGCTGGTTGGCACCAATGTACTCATCCACATTGCCAACCGCGACGATGCGATCGTCATCAACAGCCAGGCCACCGATGTAGGATGGCATTCCAGAACCATCGATCAATCGAGCATTAGAAAAAACAAAATCGACGCGCTTTGTTCCGCCTTTACCTGCCATCCCCAAGTTTCCTCTCGATTCGTCACTTTGACTTACATGACCTCGTTTCTTTCCTGTCGAGGTTACCATAACTTTTCTTCCTGAAAAGCAGAATAGAAGCCTTTCACTTCATTGGGTTAAGGAGGCTGACTGGATGAAGAACCCTGTCTGACAGGCGAACTCTGTCGCAAAATCGAAAAAGTTCTTCCCGGACGTGCAGAGATTTGCCTTTAATCAGTTCCCCTTAGGGAATCTATCTCTAGATTGCTGATCACCATCTGCTTCGTTGCCTGGCAATCGGAGTCTGTTTAAACCCCATGAACCGCGTGCCAATATGCCGCATAAATCCCGGGCCCGACGGGACCATGCTGGCAGTTTTGCAAAGATGAAAGTTAGAGAAACGACATGAACCGACGCGAGCGACGCCTTGCAGCCAAACAGGCCAAATCAGGCAAGGCCGTAGCCCCCAGTCCCGTCGCGGTCTCTGCCTTCAATCAAGGGGTAACATTGCAGCAGCAGGGGCGACTGCCGGAAGCTGCCCAGGCCTTTTTCCAGGCCAGCCAGCATATGCCGCAGTTTTTTGAGGCGCATCAGGCTCTTGCCCAGGTGTCCTTTCAGGCTGGCCAGTTCGATCAGGCGGTTCAGTCCTTTGAAAAGGCGCTGGAGCTTCGGCCGGAAGCCGCAGATTGCCAGACAGGGCTGGCCCAGATCCTGCGCCGGGCGCAACCGCAAGGCTATCAGCCTGCCCTTGAAAAGCGCCTGCTGATGCTCTTTGCCAGCTCCGCAGTAAAGCACCAGGACCTGGCTCTGGTTGCGGCGTCCACCCTGAAGCAAAAGCACGCGAGCCTGATGGCGGCGCAGGATGCAGACCTGTCTAAACTAAAGCCCCTGATGGACGACCGCCTGCTGCTCGAGGTCTTGAGCAAAACAGTGCTGGTGGACCGGGAGCTGGAGATCCTGCTGACGTCCCTGCGCAAGACCTGCCTGACGACCGACGACCCGACCACAGTGCTGCCCCCCTCTTTCCTTCTCGCTTTGGCCTGGCAGGCCGGCAACAACGCGGGAGCCTGGTTCCAGAGTGACGAGGAAATCGAAACTCTCGCGCAGCTGGAAGCCCCGCTTGCCTCAGACCTGGAGAAACGCCGCAAAGGCGACGCCAGGCTTGAAAAGACTCTGCTCTTGCTCGCGGCCTACCAACCGCTCGACCAACTGAGCTGTGGTGAACAGTTGCTGAAACTGCGTCCGGAAGGCTGGAGCCGGGAAGCACAGCCCTTCTTTAAGAGAGCCCTGATGGATCGGGCCAAAGAACAGAAGGCCGCCGCAAGCATAGATCCCTACCTCTCCCGCGAAACGTCACCGGATGGCGTGTCGCAGGCAGTGCAGGAAATGTACGAAGAAAACCCCTACCCGCGCTGGCTGCATCTCGATCAGCTGCCTTCCCTGCCCCTCGGCTCCTTCCTCGCCCATCGCCTGCCGGGCTTCGATGCCACAGACCGCTTCAATCAGCCCGGCAAGCTGCTGGTGGCTGGTTGCGGGACAGGCCGACAGGTCGTCACACTGGGGCTCTGCCATCGAAATCTGGAAATCACAGCCTTTGATCTTTCCAGAGCCAGTCTGGGCTATGCCCAGATGATGGCAAAGCGATACGACGCTGATAACTGCCGGTTTTATCAAGGGAACATCCTGGATCTGAATGAAGACGACCGTCAGTATGACGCCATTGTCTGCACCGGTGTTCTGCACCACATGGCAGATCCGTTGGCGGGCTGGAAAGCTCTGGTATCCCGCCTTTGCGACGGCGGCATCATGCAGATCGCCCTCTACAGTTCATTGGCGCGCCGGGACATCACCAAAGCCAGAAGCCGCATCGCAGAACTTGAACTCTCAGATGACGCCTCCGGAATCAGGACTTTTCGGCAAAGACTGTTGCTGGAACAGGAAGAGCCCGGCCTGAATGCGTTGGCGGATCAGGCTGATTTTGCTGACCTGAACGGCTGTCGCGATCTGCTGTTTCATCGGCAGGAGCGCTGCTATCAGATTCCAGAAATCGCCGAGGCTCTGTCGGACCTGGGCCTTGAGTTTCTGGGTTTTGACTTTGTGGAGCCTGACATTCCGCAAGCTTTCAAGGCGGCGTTTCCCGCTGAGGGGTCAGAACGCGACCTTAGCAGCTGGGCCCGGTTTGAAGCAGACAATCCGGACTCATTCATTGCCATGTACAATTTCTGGTGCCGGAAAACCTGATCGCGGATGCCGACCGCTTCGCGCTTCGGGCTAGAATCAAATCGGCTTAAGAGGAATCGCTACGTGATAACGCTTGAACCCTGAAACTCTGTTCAGTGTTTTAGAGGATGAGCACGGTTTAGGTACAAGCGCAAAGAACCTGTCAGATCTCAGGAGAGCAGGCACTCAGGAGGCGATGCGTTCCTTAAAGTACTCCGTAAAGGAACGCAGGTTCAGCACCCTTGGGCCCACAGACATGGGCGCGCGGTTTGGGTGATAGATCGACACATCATAGCGCACATGAGGAATGCCCATCCCGTCCGCATAAATCGAGATGATGGTGGCAGTTTCCGTCAGTTGATTGTTGCCTTTATGCCGAAATCGATTGCCGCTTTTGATGAATTCAAACTTGCGGCCGTGTTTGTAAAGAAAAGAACTACGCTCGCGACGACTGGCGGCTGATTCACACATGGCATGCCAGCGATGATTCTGCAGATTCAACGCCATTTTCTGTCACCTCCCCCAACAAGGTTCCAGTACAAAGAGCAGTACTGTCTATATCTAACTGAAATACATTAATAATTTTATCTATTATGGTGCAAGAAAAATAATCTGGAGTTGATTGGGGTCGAATCATCACTCCAGCAGGCTGTTTGAAAAAACAGTCCGAACTTAAAGCGCTTTGGGGTAGCGGTTTTTGAAGGACTGAAGGTTCAACACCCGGCGTTCAGCCAGGCAACAGGCCGTGGGTTTGCGGATTTCCAGATCATAGGTGACATGGTCGATGCCCATGGTATCCGGACCAATGGACACAACCTTTGCCGTTTCCAACGCGCCCGTCTGGTTGGCAGCCTGAAAAACAGCCCCTTCCATAACTGCAACGCTCTTACCCCGCAGGCTTTCCTGCAGGTTGGACAGACCGGGTAGATATTCCAAAAGACTCATCTGACTGATCCCAATTCGACAAACGGGCCAGTTGTCATCCGGCGGCTGATGTTACAGGGACCAAAGCCATCAGACCCTGCTCACAAGGCAGCCACAGCAACCAGCCCATAGGTGCTGTACTTTCTCTACTATCATTTCGAAAAGTTTCATATGTACTAATATGCGGCATTTGAAAGATATTTGATTTCAAAGCCTTACTGTGCCCTCTTTATAGACCACTGGATTCAAGCGCCTCCGGCAGCAGATCGGGCAAATCATCCGCAATCAAACCAGAGCCTTTGAGCTGTGCCGCCTGACCGTGCAGCCAACAGCCAGCTGCAGCGGCCTCAAACGCCGGCATGCCCTGGACCATCAACCCGGCGATCACACCTGAAAGAACATCTCCGGAGCCCGCTGTCGCCAGATCTGGTGGGGCCGTATCATTGATCACCGCCCGTCCCTCCGGGCTGGCCACCACGGTATCCGCTCCTTTTAGCAACACCACAGCATTCAATTCCCGGCTTGCCTGTCTGGCCCGGGTCAGGCGGTCACCTGTAAGATCCGGGAAAAGCCGGGCCAGTTCACCGTCATGGGGCGTTATCACAAGGCTGCCTTTGCGGGGCCGGGTGAGCCTTTCGACCTCACCTGCAAAAATGCTCAGACCATCCGCATCCAGCAGCAGATCCCTGTCACTTGCCAACGCCAGTTCTGCTCTCTCTTTGACCTGAGGGGAGATCCCGGCACCTGGACCAAAGAGCAGGCAGTTCCGTCGACAGTCTTCCAGAGCGGCTTCAAAATCACTCAGATCATCGTCCGGCAGGGTCAGGAGGCTTTCCTGAGCCATCTGATAGACCGGCAAGACCTGGTTAGCTGCCAGAATTGTCACCAGCCCCGCCCCTGTACGGGAAGCTGCCCGGGCTGCAAGACGGGCCGCCCCGGTCATGGCGCGTCCCCCGGAAATCAGTAAATGGCCCGCCTTGTACTTATGTCCGTCTGCTGCTTTGCAGGGCAAAGTCCATAAGGACGGATCATTGCGATGAACGCTCGGTCGAATGTCCGATAAGACACTCTCCGGGATGCCGATGTCGCTCACCACCAGTTCCCCACAGAGATCGCGCCCGGGTAAAAGCAGGTGACCGGGTTTTCGACGGAAAAATGTGACCGTTAGCTCGGCTTTGAAAACAGAAGTCCCGACCACCTGACCGCTGTCTCCACTCAGTCCCGAAGGCACGTCCACGGCCACCACAGGACGTTTGTGTTTTTCAATAGCCGCCACAAGGGCTGCAACTTCAGCACCCAACGGCCGATCCAGGCCTGCGCCAAACAAGGCATCGACAACAAGGTCGCAATCCATGACAAGGTCAGCAGACAGAGGCAGATTTGGACCGGACCAACGGCCGGCCATCACCGCCGCATCCCCAGTCAATCTATCCCTGTTTCCCAGCAAAGCCAGCCGCACGGGCCAGCCCTGCTCTGCCAGCACGCGGGCGATGACAAAGCCGTCACCCCCGTTGTTTCCCGGTCCGGCCAGAACAAGAACAGGACAAGGGGCCCAGCGAGCACGGATTTCCCGAACCACCGAACGACCGGCTGATTCCATGAGGTCAACGCCGGACGGCCCGCTGGCCATGGCCAGGCGGTCAGCTTCGTACATCTCCGCTACGGTGAGCAGAGCCTGTTGTTGTGCCGATGTTGAAGTTAAAGCGGTCATACAAAGGATCTCGATTGGCTATGGCGTTTGTTTGACCATTAAAGGCCTGTCCTGACCGGGATTCAACAGATCCGAGCGCCACAGTCTGCGACAGGTCAGCGCCCTGCTAATCATGACAGGGATTGGTGGAGGGGAAAGCACCGAACTAAGGTGAACACCAGAGTTTCCGACAGTTCGCTTCACAGATAGCCAATGGGCCAATCAGGCGAGCAGAGATCTTGCCACAGAAAAATCCCGGCCAGGAGATCCGCCTGGCCGGGGTTTTGAATGGTCAGAGGGGGGCGACAAAAAGGAAGTAGCGCCCCCTTTCCTTTCTGAATGACCGCTCCGCAACGGCTTTTACTGGCTGGCAACTCCTGCCACAGGAAGAGACAGTTATCTCTCGCCCGAAGGATTGGAAGTCAGCCGAAGGCCCGTAAAAGGAGCTTACTTGCTACGCAGTCGGTTGTGCTCGGCCATCGCCGCCTGGGCGGCAACCCGCAGGTGTCCGGCGTCACCATCAGCCAGCACCAGCCCGTATCCCCGTTTGTAGAGGTCTTCCGGAGGCCGCTGTGCTGTCCCGATAGAGCCCAGCAGTTTTCCGTGCTTGCGCGCGGCTGCCTCGACCTTATCGCGTGCTTCCAGGGTTTCAGGTGCATCGGGATTGCCTGTATGGCCATAATCAGCGCTGAGGTCGTAGGGGCCGATAAAGAGCATGTCCACCCCGTCCAGGGCTGCGATTTCCTCTACGTTTTCAACACCCTTGGCGCTTTCAATCTGACAAATCACCAAAAGGTCCTGATTGATACGAGCCAGATAATCTTCCATATCCAGACCAAAATTGGAGGCCCGCACAATTGATGCTGCAAAGCCCCGCATGCCTTGTGGCGGATAAAGGCAGGCCGCAACAGCTGCTTTGGCCTCTTCCAGAGTATCCACTGCGGGAATCATGATCCCTGCAGCCCCGGCATCCAGAACCCGTTTGATGGCAACTGGGTCGTTGGAAGGCACCCGGACCAGAGGCGTGCAGTCGTTGCCCTGCATGGCCTGCATTTGAGAAATCACGTCCATGACACTGCCTGGCCCATGCTCCAGATCGATCATGGCTGCTTCATAACCAGCTGCTGCCATGATTTCAGACGACATGGGTGAAAAGAGCTGAACCCAGAATCCGGCGGCAGAGTTTCCTGCCTGCATGCTTGCCTTCAGCTTTCCATAGTCAAAAGCCATGGTATCTCCCCGTTTTCCTAGTGCTGTGGTGGTAAGGGTACGTTTTGCCCTGAGGCAAAAGTCATGGGCGTTAAGCCTGCGCGACGCAAGCAACGCCTGAGCATAAGAGCTGTTCGATAAGCGCAGCTTTGAGCGTTTCGCTGCCCGCTTTTACTCCAGAAGGACCGGACTGCAGAAACTGGCAGGGGCCTTGCGGCGCAAGGCAAAGCAATCTTCCAGAGCAGCGTCCTGACTGCTCCAGCCGGTGGCAATGGCGCGATAGATTTTCCCCAGACCCTGAACTGCTTCCTCTTCCACCACCAGCTGCCGGTGATTCAGCAAATCAGGGGCCTGGCTGCGCAGATGATCCCACAGCCCCTGAACCTCCTTTTTGCTTTTGCCACTGCCCAGCCAGAGCCCATTGGCTGGTCCAGCAGAAGCACTGGCCGGAGTGTCTTTGCTGCCGCTTGTGGCACCAGCACTGCCTGACGGGTCCGGCACCGCAGCAACCTCTGTAGCCTGTTGCTGCTGCGGGGCGTCAGCCGGTTTGGCCTGTTGAGATGTTAACGCAGAGGATTCCTCGACCGGCTTTACTTTACCGCTGCTGTCGTTTGCGACAGTTGTTGCTGGCTCACTGCTTTTGGCTGGAGAGGTTCCGGTGGGGGTTGCAGAGGGGTTGGGGCTTGTTGCGGCTGTGGCGACCGGATCAGCTGGCGAATTGTCTTCTTCCCCCCCTTTGCTCGCGGTTTGAACCGGCGGCTGCGTACCAGGTGCCGGGGGAACCTCCAGAGAGCCGCTTTCTGCCAGCCCTTGCGTGGACAGCGGTTTTCGAGGGGTGGAGATGGTCCGGCTCGATTTACCGACCAGGATCTGATTGCTGGTAGAGGCGGACGCCCCCGTCGCCTCGCCATCAGCCGTTTCTTTTGAATTCTGATCCTTAACCGGCGCGTCCAGCACCTGATTTGGTGCCTGGGCCAGGCTGGACACCTGCCCTCCGGGTGCCAGCTGCGTTCCTGTTCGAACTTCCCGAGGAGTTACCCCTGCCAATTCAAGCGACTGCGCCTGCAACAGAGCATCTTTGTGGCCTTTTTCTCCGGCCTTTCGGTACCAGGCCAAAGCCACCCCGGCGTTTGGCTCCACGCCAATTCCCAAGCGGTAGACCTCGCCGGCAGCATATTGAGCGTTGGCAATTCCGAGGTCCGCCGAACGCAAGAACCAGGCCGCGGCTTTGCTGTCATCTTTGTTGATGCCATTGCCCCGCAGATAGGCCAAAGCCAGATTGTACTGGGCATGAGGGTGACCGCGCTCGGCGGCATCCTGCCACAACTCAACAGCTTTGATGGGATCACTGGGGACCCCACGCCCCTGCAGGTACTGAAGCGCCAGATTGTTCATGGCCGCAGCGACGCCAGCCGAGCTGGCCTTGCGATACCAGGCTGCGGCTTCCGCTTCGTCCCGGGGCACCTCTGCGGTCCCGGTTTCATAAAGCTTGCCCAAGCCATACATGGCCAGCGGACTGCCGGTGTCTGCCATCGCTGTCCAGATTTTCAGGGCCCTTTCACCATCGCCGGCGGTGTAAGCTTCCAGCCCCTGGCTGTAGCTGTATGTGGGGGTTTGAGCGACGCTCGACGCCGCCACGGAATGAACCTGGGCAAAAGAAGCGAAAGCCAAAATCGCTGCAGCCAGGACGACTGCGCCAAAAGATGCTTGAGATCTGCGGGGACCAGCCAGAAACGCCGCAGCCTTACCCCTGAACGACGACCGATGCCGCCCGATAGCAGCTCTATTCCCCCTCACCACGATCCCTGCCCTCTTATCTTTTTTTGCCCTTGCACCCTTATCGAACATCGGCCGCTAACCCACTGATACTTGGTTCTAAAACAAAATCTAATGGCAATCGGACCGAACGCGCATCACCCACACCAAAACTGGATGTTCTATCCCCAAAATGCTCTTCCCCGGATTGGATCACCGGGTTGCTTCCAAGCAGCAACGTGACCTGGGCTCTATTCCATGGGTTTGAGGGTCCATCACCACAAAGAAAAGCGAAAACCACCCCTTCTCCATCTGCCGCACTGTAGAGCAAAAAGGACTCAATCAGAACCACTTACTGTGCTTTCTTGCGGGGCTTTCTTGTGAATATCCGGATCCGGCAAATTCATCGTCAACAGCCATAAGACAGTGACGTCTCCCAGACCCGGTTTCACCTATCGGCTTTTGGCCTAGACCGTGCTGAGCAACAAGCTGGTTTCGCTGTTGAGAATGCCGTCGATCATGCGGACTTCGCGCAGAACCCTGTCAAAATCCTGCAGACTGGTCGTTCTGATTTCAGCCACCAGATCCCAGGCACCATTGGTCGTGTGCAGCACATGCAGTTCCGGCAGTCCCCGCAGGCGCTTGATCACTGTGGAGGTGGATTTTCCGGTGACCTCGATCAGCATGATGGCGCGGATGGCATCCAGTTCGTAGTCCTGGCGCACCCGAATGGTGAACCCCAGAATCGTGCCGGCATCCAGCAACCGGTCCAGCCTGTTCTGCACCGTGCCTCTGGATACCTTCAGTATATCAGCCAGTTTGGACAGAGGCGCCCGCCCGTCTTTCCGCAAAGCCGAGATCAGCTGACGATCCAGGTCGTCAATTGAGTGACTTATCATTTTGCCAATCCTCTTTGTAAAAACTGCTCAAATACCTATAGAAAATTATAAGGTTATGGCATTTTGTCTGCAACTCTTACCCAGTAGACTCCTGAACAGGCACAGTGCTTTTCAGTTTTCCAGTCCTTCAGGAGTCCCTCATGGTTCAATTTGCAAGCGTCAAGTCTGTGGTTTCACTGGTCGCAGACATGGGACCGGAAGCCTTTCTCGCCGGTTTGACCTCGCACATTGAAAATGACTTCAAACGCTGGGAAGACTTTGAAAAAACACCGCGCATCGCCAGCCACTCCACCGACGGTGTGATCGAACTGATGCCCGCCAGCGACGGCGTGACCTATGGTTTCAAGCTGGTCAACGGCCATCCCAAAAACACTGCAGCCGGTCTGCAGACCGTAACAGCTCTGGGTGTTCTCAGTGATGTTGCCACCGGCTATCCCACTTTCATTTCTGAAATGACCGTGCTGACAGCTCTGCGCACCGCCGCCATGTCTGCTTTGGCAGCCAAACACCTGGCCCGGCCAAACTCAAAGACCATGGCGATGATCGGGTTGGGCGCCCAATCTGAGTTTCAGACTCTGGCGTTCAAAACGATCGTGGGCATCGACACAGTGCGGGTCTATGACATCGATTCAGCTGCCACCCGTAAGTATCTGGCAAACATGTCTGAAAAAGGCCTGAACATTGTTGTGGCCAGTGATCCCGCAGACGCCGTCTCCGGCGCGGACATCATCACCACTGTGACCGCAGATAAACGCAACGCCACCATCCTTTCTGACAATCTGGTGGGAGCCGGTGTTCACATCAATGCCATTGGTGGCGACTGCCCGGGCAAGACAGAGCTGCAGAAAGACATCCTGCTGAAGTCCGACATCTTCGTGGAGTTTCCGGAGCAAACCCGCATTGAAGGGGAAATCCAGCAGCTGGATGCCGATCATCCGGTCACAGAGCTCTGGCAGGTCATCACCGGCCAGGCTGAAGGGCGCCACAGCAAAGACCAGATCACGATTTTTGATTCCGTCGGCTTTGCCATTGAGGACGTCTCGGCCCTGACCTATCTGAAAAGCCTGCTGGCTGAGAGCCCCTATTACGAAGAACTGGATCTGCTGGCTGAACCGTCAGATCCGCGAAACCTCTTCGGCATGATCACTCAGCAGCAAATCCCGACCGAGCCCCTGAAAATGGCTGGCGACTGACCGAGACGCCAACCGTCACCCCCAGTTACCTGGCAATCGAATGGGTCCCCTCTCTTGAACGGTTCTTGAGAGCCTGGTTTTCCCTGCCCGGTGTCACCTGCCCTTTTTGAGGGCTTCAGAAGGTTCTTTGCAATGCCCAGACTCTCTGCCCAGGCTCCTGACAGCGTGGTGATGATCCGCCCCCATCACTTCACGCCCAATCCGCAAACAGCCGCAGACAACAGCTATCAGCGCTCCTGCAACCGTCGCAACGAAACCGAAATCGCCCGGGATGCCTATGGCGAAGTCACGCGCGCCAGCCAGCTTCTGGAAAAAGCCGGTGTGGAGGTTCTGCTGTTCGAAGACGACAGCCGGGAAACGCCGGACTCTGTCTTTCCAAACAACTGGTTTTCCACCCACAGCGGCGGTCATGTTGCCGTTTATCCCATGTACTCCCAGAACCGGCGCAAAGAACGCCGCTGGGACATCATCGAGAGCCTGAAGCACAGCCACCGGGTTCAGGACGTTATCGATTTTTCAGGACTGGAGCTGGATGGCGTCTTCCTGGAAGGCACCGGTGCCATGGTGCTGGACCACATTGAGCGCGTGGCCTACGCCATCCGCAGCAATCGCGCCAACGCCATTGCCTTGGAGAGATTTTGCACCCACTTCAACTTTGAACCCATGGTCTTTGACGCAGCGGACGATCAGGGGGCACCGATTTATCACACCAACGTGGTGATGTGCATCGGCAGTGAGTTTGTGCTGGCAGGCATGGAACTCCTCACCGATCTGGTGCGGCGGGAGGAAATTCGCGCCCGGCTGAGCGCCACAGGACGGGACTTCATTGAGCTTACGGCCGCACAGATTGCCGAGTTTGCCGGCAATGCCCTGGAACTGCAGGGCAAGGATAACCGGCTTCTGGCTTTGTCCAGCCGCGCCCTGAAGGCTTTGACGCCGTTGCAGAGAAAAACACTGGAAAAACACCTTGATCTGCTGCCCCTTGAGATTCCAACTATTGAGCTGGCGGGCGGCTCCGTCCGCTGCATGATGGCGGGTATCCATCTGGCAAAACGCGATTGAGTGCTGAGTGACCCGAGCGAGATCGCAAGCCGATTTGGCTCTACAAACAGAGACAGAAACAGCGAAAGCCCTGCATCCTGTGCTTCAGGAATGCAGGGCTTTGCTTTTTGCGCGTTGGGTTTCTACTCGGCAAGAGCCTCAGGCGGCCCGAATGTTCGCCAGGAAGCTTTCCACCTGACTGCGCAGCTCTTCTGATGAGCGGGCCAGTTCACCAGAGGCATCCAGCACCTGTGTTGCCGACTGGCGGGTTTGAGCAGAGCCTTCTGCCACTCCGGAGATGTTGCCGGAGACCTCTTTGGTCCCGGATGCAGCTTGTTGCACGTTGGTGGAGATTTCGCCGGTCGCTGCGGCCTGTTCTTCAATGGCAGAAGCAATGGACGTGGCGATGTGGCTGACTTCATCCACCACAGATTTGATGCCATCGATGGCTTCTACCGCATCCGTGGTTTCACTCTGGATGGCCGTGATCTGATCAGAGATCTGACTGGTTGCCTTGGCGGTCTGGGTAGCCAGGGATTTTACCTCATTGGCAACCACGGCAAAGCCTTTCCCAGCCTCTCCGGCCCGCGCGGCTTCAATGGTCGCGTTCAAGGCCAGCAGATTGGTCTGTTCAGCAATGTCCTGAATCAGGGTCACCACATCGCCAATGCGGTCTGCAGCTTCTGCCAGCCCTTTGACGGTAACGGCCGTCGTTTCCGATTGAGCAACTGCCTTTGCCGTGCTGCTGGTGGACTGAGCGACCTGGCGCCCGATTTCATCGATCGAGGCAGAAAGTTCTTCAGACGCTGCCGCTACCGTTTGCACGTTGGTGGTCGCTTCCTCGGAGGCCGCCGCTGCAGAATTGGACAGGCTGTCTGTTTGCTCAGCGGTTGCCACCATGGAATTGGCTGTGCTGTCCAACTGGGTTGCAGCGGAACTGACATTTTTGAGCGTGGTTCCGACCGACGAGTCAAAGTCACTGCACAGGGTGGCGATGACTTCGGCTCGTTCAGCCTGTTTGCGCTGATTTTCAGCTTCCTGCGCCTGCATTTCAGCCCGCTCAATGGCGTTGTTTTTGAAAACCAGCATGGCTTCAGCCATATCCCCCAGTTCGTCCTTGCGACCCTGTGCCGGAATGTCGACAGAGGTATCCCCGTCCGCCAATGTTTTCATGGCCTCAGTAAGACGCACCAGGGGTTTGGTAATGCCCTTTGCTCCCAGAAAGCCAAACACCACGACCAGCAGAAGAATGACAGCGGACGCCGCCAGCATAATCTTCTGCATGACCGCCACACCGGCCAGGGCTTCTGCCTCGTCAATCTCACCAATGACAGCCCAGGTGGTGCCGTTGAACACCAGGCTGCCGTATGCAGACAGCACCGGAACACCTCGGTAATCTTCAATGAGAGCTGTGCCCGTTTCCCCGGCCAGAGCGGCCCGGGTGGCATCTGTCTCCACCTGTTGCTGCAAGATGGTGCTTTCTTCGCTGAAACGGGAGTCGCTGCGCATCAGAAAGTCATTGCCAACAATGTAAGTTTCCCCGGTTTCTCCCATGCCCTGGCTCTGCTGCATGATGGCGTTGAGCTTGTCGATGGGCATCTGGAAGACAAGCACGCCCAACAGGCGGTTAGCATCATTGAGAACAGGCGTGCTGATGAAGCTCGCCGGGGCATCATTGCTGGGGGCATAGGGCTTAAAATCAAAGAAAGACACCTGGCCCAGTGTCGGATTTTCAACGGAGTGGCGGAAGACGTTGGCAAGGTCGGTGTCTTTCCAACTCCCGCTGATGAGATTTGTGGCGTAATCCAGTTCCTTGAAAACGGTGTAGATCACATCACCTTCCGGGCTGATGAAAAAGATATCGTAATAGCCGCGTGTGGCCTGCAAATCCCAGAAGCGTTGGTGGAAGGTTCGGTGTACCTCAGAATAGAGTGAGCCATCACCGGGATCGATCAGCTTCTGCTTTTCTCCCGTTGGAAACTCACTGCCGGTGATAAAGAGATCCTGCAGGATCTCTTGTGGTTCCCCTTCAAACTTCAGATCCCGCCAGGCGTCAGAAAACTCGGTCATGGCGTCATGAACCGCCGGGTCACTGGCCGTCAGAAGTAAATCCTGCTCAATACTGTCAAGATATCGCGCAAGGCTTTCCGTTCTGGAAGAAACAAGAGCGCTCACCTTTGACTGAGATGCATCCGTCAGTTCCGAAGCTGCCTGATAGTAACTGAACAACCCAACAGACAAGACAGAAACAAGAGAGGCAATAGCCAGGTAAAGCGGAATTCGCTTGGAAAGGGTTAGCTGACGATGTGCAAGAGCTTGCGATACGTTACTCATCTGGTCGCTCCGGATTCTGATATATCTAGCATTCAGTAAAAACTGTGCCTTCCTTCTTTGCTTAGGAGCTATCAAAGGAAAGGGCCGCTTCCAGTCAAAAGCTTGGAAGCAAAATATGTACAAAATCTAAAACTTTAGAGAGTCGACTTTATTTTTACTCTCAAAACATTCGAATACAGTAGATAAAATCCGATTGAACAAGTATTCAGTCAATTTCTCTTCTAACTATCCGGAAATATTACTGTAAAACCATAAGCTGCATACCAGATTACTGACATCGGAAACAGGTCATCGAACCTCTGCGTCAGTTCCGCGGAAAAACAAAAGCCACCCTCTTCCCAACACCCATCAAGATGCCTTTGAAAAGGATGGCTTTTTCTAAATTTCAACTTTAATGAACAACGGTTCATAAAAGTAATGTCATTGTTCTTGAAGCAGTTTTTCCATCATCGGCCGATAGTGTGCAAAGGGCTCAACATGAACACCCTCTACTTTTCCGAGATCATCCCAGCGTCGGAGACGAACTGCATCCTTATAGTGGGGATTGCTTTCAAAAACTTTGCATTCTTCCACTGACATGGGGCCACCCTGCTTACCTAAGGTATAAACAGAAGCTGGCGACAGTTTATCAAAGTAGTCATCTTCCACTGCGCAAAGGTATTTCTTCGCCACAACATGAAGACGGACGGGCTCACTCACGGCCTTCCCAAAGAGCGGCTCCAGATAGTCCCCGCCACTTTGATCATGCTTGTGATACCCGAAGGAGTCGTCGGCCTTCTCGATCAGGTGCCCCAGATCATGCAGCAAGGCAGCAATGACCAGGCTGTCACTGGCCCCCTCTTCCACAGCGACAGCCGCCGCCTGCAAACCATGCTCCAGCTGGGTGATGTTCTCCCCATACACCTCGTTGCCGAAGCGGTTAAAAATGTCTTCGATCACATCAATCGGGGAAGCAGTATCGGTCGTTGTTGTTGCTTCAGTCATGCGCTCAACTCCTTGTCGGCGGTCAGCCTGCTCAGTTTGGAGAGAAGACCGTCCATATCAGCGTAACAGCCCTGCAAATGCCGGCGGCCAACGCCTACCTTGCCTCTGGCGTGCAAAACCCGCCGATTATCAAACAGAAGCAGATCACCGGGGCGCAGTTGGTAGGTTATGATGGCTTCTGCCGCATGCAGCGCTCCACCGAACCTGCGATAGGCCCGATAGTAATCAGGCATGATATCCAGGGGCAGATCCAGCGGTGCTGCAGAACGATTGTTGTAGCGCACAGCCTCAACCTTGCCCTCACTGGACAGTTCAATCAGAGGCGACCGGCTTTGCAGGTCGGTTTCCCCATCCTGATATCGGAAAGGAACAGACCAGCTTGTCAGCAGCTCAAAGGCCGCCGGGTCATCTCTGCGCAGTTTCTCAGCCACCTGCAGGCCATCGCACAGGATGGTTTCCCCGCCTTCCGCACCGGCTTCCAGGCAATGCAGCAACTGCAGGCTGGGAACCGGATTTCGGTAAGGGTTATCTGTATGAAGACCCAGCTTCAGAGGGGTAAAGGCCAGGTTTGTCGGGTTTTCCACTGTTTTGACGTCAAAGAGCGGGCCGTAGTTGGTCTCCCGCACATAGCCGAAGAGCTCCACCATCTTAAACAGCTCTTCTTCGCGGGTCGGCACCCCATGGATCACAGAAAAGCCCAGTTGCCAGACGTCCTGTAGACAGGCCTGCAGGGCATGGCCGTTGTTTGAAATCTCCTGGAAATCGGCTTCCGGCAATCGGCTTTGCAGATCTTTGCCCCAGAGGACCCTGGCTTTGCGCCCAATCAAATCCCCAGCGGGATGATCGCTTTCTTCCAGGCGATGAGCCTGCAGCCAGGCCAGAGAAAAGCGCTCTGTGATGTCCTCAGGCTGGAAAGTCAGCGACAAATCATCAGCGTCGCCCAGCTCAGCCTTTTCCAGGTGCAGGCTTTCTGGTGTGGAGATGATGTCGAAAAGCCGTTGTCCGCCTTCCTGATGACGCCCGGACGGAACATTGTCCCGCAGCCAGACAGCCGGATAGCGGGTTGTATGACCATTGGACCAGGTCAGATGCAGCCAGTCAGGCTCCACCTGAAAGTTCAACAGCGTCGAAGAATTGCTAACAGCTCGTTCAGCACTCATTTGAAAACAGCTCGCCAATACTGGGGAAAATCGGGTCAAAGAGATTGCGTAGGGCTGGTCTTAAAGGTCACCAGAGCCCCAAACTCTTCATCAAAGTTGCAGGAAACGCGGGCATGCACCTTGCCCTGCTTATCAAAGAAACGTGCGTCTTTGCGCAAAGGAAACACGGCTTCGTGCCAGATGCCGGGATTGATGTAGACCCCTTTGCCGGACGGGACGTAGAAACAGATAAAATCCTGTGGTGTGACATTGTCACCAGGCAGCGCCAGGGGTGTCAAAAAACCGCCTTCTTCCTGCGGAAAGAACAGCTGACCGCCATCAGGGTGATAGTTGGCGTGACGAATGGCCATTTCCTCGAACGCCGTAAAGCCTGCTCCGGCATCTCGGTTGCCCTGCCCCAGGCCCCGCGCCAGAACATACTGGTCATTCACCGCTTCATTGTGACCCCGCAGAACACCTTCGTCGTCCCAGGAGAAGGAGAAAATCCCTTCCGTGGTGCCGCCTTCATCACCGCAGCCAGGGTCCATCTTACGCCAGCCTGACAAAGGCCAGGGCACAATCTCAATGGGATGCTGATAGGGATCGGTGACAATCTGCCCAAAGCCCTGCAGGCTTTCTTCCGTTGCCTCAACGACAGGAATTGAAACCCGTGTCAGGTCCTTGATGCTGTCGAGATCTTGCAAATCAGACTGAGGGAAAGACGCGTGGGACTTTGAGATTGGGCTCTTACCGGGCGCATTGCTCATGGTGGTCATAGGGGGCTCCTGCCAAAGAGGCTGCGTGTGTTGACCGTTACCCGCCCCTCACTCAGCAGTAAAGAGCGGTCAAGCCGACTGAAAGACCATCTGATACAAAACAGTAATCAATTCAAATTGAATAACGTGAATTCAGCATTAGAAAGATTTATACATCGTTCTAACAGCCTGTGCTGGCTGTCTTTTTGAAAGCCATGAATTTTTCGTGACGCTCATCTGTGATCACTGTGGAGGAAAAACCGCACAATTCCGGGCCCAAACGGTGGAAATCTTCGGCGACTGTCTATAGATTTTTCTTAAACAAGAAAGAACGAAAATAAGTTTCCTTGAAGAAACTGACCGGGGGTACTGCCATGCGCTATAGCCAGCTGCGCGCTTTTGATGCTGTTGCCAGACACAAGACCTTCTCAAAAGCTGCCCAAGCCCTGAATGTGACCCAACCTGCTGTTACCGTTCAGGTTCGGGCACTGGAAGAAGCCTATGGTCTGGCTTTGTTTCGACGCACCAGCACTGCCGTCATCATGACGGCGGCCGGACGCAGCCTTTTCGAACTGACCCGCCAGATGTTTGCGGTGGAAACGCGCATACGCGAAGAACTCACAGCCCAGGAAAAGCTGCAAAGCGGCACTCTCTCAGTAGCAGCGGACGGCCCCCACGTCCTGCTTAAACTGATCCAGCAGTTTCAGAAGAGCCATCCCGGGGTCGAGGTCACCGTCACGCTGGGCAACCGGGCAACCACCCTGCAGCGGGTGCTGGAGCACGAAGTGGATCTGGCCATCGTCGCCAATCCGGACCCCGATGAGCGGCTGCTGGTTCAGCCTGCAGCCTTACAGGATCTGGTTGTGCTGTTTCCGCAAGGACATCCGATGGCTGAAAAGCCCGCCGTTACCCTGGAAGACCTGCAGGGAATGAAGGCTGTGCTGCGTGAACCCGGCTCCCATACCTATGACACGGTCAAAAAAGCGCTGAAGAAAGGCCGGGTGAAACTGTCATCCGAGCTTGAGCTGAACAGCCGGGAAGCCATCCGGGAAGCCGTGGCGACCGGGCTAGGAATCGGTTTCCTTTTTTCAGAAGAAGCTGTCGGGGACAACCGCTGTGTGGCACGTACCCTGGTGGGCTTTGAACGATCCAGCAAGGACAGCCTGATCTGCCTGAACAACCGGGCCTCGGAAAAAGCCATCGCCGGGTTCTGCGCAACCGTCAAAGCCTACTACGACAGCATCCACAGCAGATAAGCTGATGGTCTGCCGGGGCTGGCCCTCCTGGCCAATGGCAGCGCCCTGCCCCTTTCTTTCCTTTGGGACTGGCCCCACGGGCATTACCCCGACACTGCTTGGCGAATGAGCGGCAAGTTGTGATGGTTTAGCCAGGCAGGTGATATCCGTTATCCGGCAACGGGCCATTCAAATCCTTAGTGTCAAATCGGCTTAAGTGGACTCACTACGTGACAACGCTTAGAGCGTGAAACTCTTTTCAGTTTTTTAGAGGATGATTCACGGATTAGGTACAAGCGCAAAGCGCTTCTAACCAAACCGATCATGCTCTAGACCCAGCCAAAAGCCTGATATCGATCAGGGCACAATGGCCGCCCGCATGACCCTTCGGTCAGCCGCTTTGGCAAAAGCGTCATCCAGTTCCTCAAGAGAAAAGCGCGAATCCACCAGCTCTTTAAAGGGAAAGCGGTCCCGATTGGCCATGACGAAGTCCAGTGCCTGGATCAGATGCTTGGGATGATAGTTGTGGACCCCTTTAAGGGTGATCCATTTGCGCAGGATCTGGTTGCCATCGATCCGGATTTCATCATTCGGGTTCACCAGGCCCGCAATGATGTAGCGCCCGGCAACGGACAACATGGATAGGCCTGTGGGCACGACCGAAGCCAGACCACAGACTTCAATGGCCACATTCGCCCCCTCTGGCGGGCAAAGGGCTTTGACTTCGTCAATCAATGCCTGATCGCTGTACTTTGAGACATCCAGAACCACATCCGCCCCGAAGGAGCGGGCCATGTTCAGGCGGTCCGGCACAGCGTCCAGCCCGATCACCCGCCCGGCACCGCGCGCCTTTGCGATGGCACAGCCATAAAGTCCCAGAAGACCCAACCCCTGTACGACAACACTGTCCCCCATCTGAACATTTGCGGCCTCCACCACGGAGATCATGGTGGCGACACCACAGTTCAGTGGCGTGGCTTCTTCATCAGACAGCTCATCAGGCAGCTTCAGGATGCCCGTTCCCGGCAGGATGTAGCAGTAGTCCGCAAATCCCCCGAGGAAATGCGGGTCTTCATCTGCCAGGTCGTGCCCGTACTTTCGCAAACCCGGGGACTTCTGCGGCATGTCCATGATGTCTCGGGGATAGGATTCACCGCTGTGAAAGTACTCGGTCCAGGTGACCCGGTCCCCGACCCGCAAGGGATCACCGCGCATGTCATTCTTGATGCCAGCACCAATCTGTTCCACCACACCGATGATTTCATGTCCCAGAATGCCGGGACAGGGATTGGGGCGGTGGCCCTGATAGGAGTGAATGTCTGAACGGCAGATGGTTGCCATGGTGATCCGTGCCAGCACTTCCCCGCCCTTCACATCCCGGACAGGGTAAGTTCTCACCTCAAAAGGCTCATTGGGGGCGGAGTAGACGACCGCACGACCGGTTTTTGTCATGACTTCACTCATCATTTCATCTTCATTGCTTTGTTGCGTGCCCAGGCGGAAAGGGTCTCAGACAGCAGCACCAAGACCAGGATCGACAGCAGGATGGCGGCCACCCGCTCTGTTTCGATCTGCATGACATTTCGCTTGAGGTACCAGCCCATGCCACCGGCGCCGAAAAAACCGACCACCGTGGCCGCCCGGAACGCCACATCCCAGGTGTAGATGGCAATGCCGGTTACAGCGACGCGGATTTGCGGAAAGACACCGAAAATCACCACCTGAAACAGATTGGCGCCAGTCGCCCGCATGGCCTCCACCGGTCCCATGTCGACGGCTTCAATTTCCTCAGCCAGCAACTTGCCGGCAAAGCCAATGGAAAAGAAGGTCAGCGCCAGGACACCCGGGAACATGCCAAACCCAAGAATCGACACGAAGAGAATGGCCCAGATCATTTCGTGCACAGCCCGGCACCCCATGGTCACCAATCGGGCCAGGGGGTAAACGAAACGGCGCGAAGGTGTGATGTTGTGGGCCGCAAACCATCCCAGGGGCAGAGCAAAGAGCAGACCGAAAAAGGTGCCTAGAAAAGCCATCTGGATCGTATCCAGCACATAGGCCAAATAGCTCTTATCCATGATGTAATCGATGTCCGGGGGATAGTAACGGTTGGCCAGCGTGGCCCCCATGCGATCCATCATGCCGAGCAGACGCCCCAGGGGAATGTTCAGGTATTCAATGCTGTAGGCCAGAAAGACAAAGACCAGCAGCCAGATCCCAAACTTCAGAAAGCTGTCGGGAAAGCGGTAACGTCGCCAGGTCAAGGGAGCATCCGCAGTGTTATCGTTGGCAGTCATGTGTCTCCCTCCCCCTAGATAATGGCCCGGCGAACCCGGTGGGACAGGGCTTCACCAATCAGGATCAGAGCAAAAATGGCGACGATCACCGTCATGACACCGTGATAGTTGTAGGTGTGCATTTGCCGGAAGAAGACCAGCCCCAGTCCCCCTGCCCCAACGAGGCCGAGGATAGACGAGCGGCGGATGTTGATTTCCCATTCAAAGATGATGACCCCCAGCACCTGCGGCAGGATCTGCGGCAGGATGGCATAGATCAGGACCTGCAAGTTGTTGCCACCTACGGACCGGATGGCCTCGACCGGGCCCGGATCTATGTCTTCAATGGCTTCGGACGTCATCTTGGCAATGAAGCCCACAGACCGCATGGCAATGGCAAAGATCCCCGGCAAAGCCCCCAGACCGACAGCTGCGACGAAAAACAGGGCCCAGACAATTTCATGAATTGACCGGCTGACAGTCATCAAAAAGCGGGCCAGGGGATAGGTCACAGGCTTGAAAGGTGTGATGTTCACCGCGCCGAACCAGGCCACCGGGATGCAGATGAGAACTCCCAGAAAAGTGCCCAGACAGGCAATCATCAGGGTCTCGAGTGCGGGCTGCCACAGGTCGGCAAAGAGTGCAAAATCCAAGCCGACAAACCGGTGGATCGCTTCAAGAACGGCCCCGATGCCGCCCAGGCGTTCCCAGTCCGTGTCCTCAACAATGGTGGCATTGATGCACCAGGCCACGACCAGCAAAAGCAGGAACGCCACAAAGAACTGAACTCTTCTGGATCGCTGCTTCTGCGCCATGACCTGATCGGCCAAGGAACTCAAAGACGGGGAACTCAAGGACGGGGAGCTCAAGGATGGGGACGCCGCTGTGCTGTTGCTCATGTCACCCTCCTTAAAGCACTTCCATGGCGTAAATCTCATTCAGGCGATCTTTGTTCATGTCCTCGGTCAGGCCGTTGAACATCATCACGCCATCCTGCAGGCCAATGATTTTGTTGCAGAATTCGGTTGCCAGCTGAACATCGTGAATGTTGCAGAGGCAGGGGACTTTCAGTTCCTGAGCCATCTGTTTGATCAGGCCCATGATTTCCCGGGAGATCTTGGGATCCAGAGCTGACGTGGGTTCATCCAGCAGCAGCATCTTGGGGTCCTGCATCAAGGCTCTTGCAATGCCAACACGCTGGCGCTGACCGCCGGACAGTTCATCTGCCCGCTTGTCCACATGATCGATCAGCCCCACCCGTTCCAACAGCCTGAGCGCATGATCCACGTCTTCTCGCGTGAAGGCCCTGAATACCGTGCGCAGGGTGCTGGTGTATCCCAGGCGTCCGGACAGCACATTGTCCATCACGCTCATGCGGTTGATCAGGTTAAACTCCTGGAAAATAACCCCAATATCGCGACGCAGCAGCCGAAGCTCGCTTTTGGGAATGTTGGTCACTTCCCGGCCGTTGAAGTGAATCTGCCCTGCAGAGGGTTCCACCAGGCGATTGATGCAGCGAATCAACGTGGACTTACCGGCACCGCTGGGCCCAATGATGGCAAAGAAGTCATCATCTTCGACCGAGAAGGTCAGGCCTTTTAAGATATCGGGACCACCGGAACTGTATTTGGACCGCAGATCCCTGACTTCCAGAATAGCCATACTCACACCTCTTTAGGTTCCGCTCTTTGCCGAATGACACGGCTGTGCCAAAGGCTGGAGTCAGAGCGTAAACCAACTGTTCTTTTGTCGTGAAAAAAGCGCGGCTGGGGTGAGGGTTTCATCGCAAGTCACCCCAGCCAATGAGCTGGTTTTCTTCTGAACGGGAGCTTGCAAAAGTCCCGGACAAACCAACTCTAGGAGATCATCAGGGATCAGTTCTTCTTACGCGCGTCCTTGGCCTTCTTGAGATCCCGGATGATGTCGTAGTCCGAGGAGCTCATGGAAACGAAGGTGTTGGATTTGACGTTGGCCAGGAATTTCTCGGCATTGGGGTCATCTTTCAGCCCCAGGAAGGTTTCCTGGATCTTAGCCTTGATGTCGTCGCACAGGGTGTTGCGGTAGACGAAGGGATCCTGGGGAATGGGATCAGATTTCCACAGGACATTGACCTCATCCATAGAGGCTTCCCCTTTGGCCACCACATTGTCAAAGCGGTGAGAGGCGACAAAGGCCGCATCCACCTTGCCCTTCATGACGGCCACGCTGGAAAGCTCGTGGCTGCCCGTATAGGCAACCTTACCAAAGTAGTCATCCAGGCCGGTACCAATCACCTTGGAGAACACCACCCGGGGCATCAGGTTGCCGGACGTGCTGCCCGGATCTGTCAGGCCCAGTGTGGCCCCCTTCAGGGAATCAATGTCGGTAAACCCGGAACCTTTCTTGGAGATCAGGACACCGCGATAGCCGGGCCCTTCTTCCTGCATATGGCCCGGTTTTTTGGCATAGGTGGCAAAGACCTCAATGCTGGGGTCTTTGGAATTGGCAATGACGTAGGTGTAGGGGCCAAGCACCGCCACATCCACAAAGCGGCCCAGCAATCCTTCAACCACAGCAGCATAGGATGTTGGCAGGAAGAAGGAGATTTCCTTGCCCGTCAGCTCCGCCATCCGGTCCGTCACCGGCTTGTAGAGTTCCAGTTCTGCAACGGACTCTTCAGTTGGGATGATGGCAAAGGTCAGAACATCAGGATTTTCACAGGATTCAGCTTTCGCCTCAGTCACATTCGAAGAAAAAGCTGTCAGCGCCAACGCCGAAACCATCGCCACAGATGCAATCGACTTGGTAAATCCAGAAAACAGCGCACAAACTTTAGGTTTAGATGCAAACATTTACTCTCTCCGCTCAAGAAATGAAGCCTCGTATTTCATTCTTTATCTCATGCCTCAATTTCATATTTGTGGCATGGACCGACTTTTTATCGATTTTTTACTTGAGAGTTTGTTATCCTCACCCAACAATCATCTCACGCACCAAACTATTGGACAAATGCAAATATTGAATAGTTTTGATTGATGAAATCAATACCAGTAAGACATGTTGCAGTTCGGTGAAAGGATCTCACCTGGAGCCCGTATGGGCAGTGATCCGCTGCACTTACACTTTGCGTTGACTTCTGGAGACCCGGGCCATGCTTTACACCCAATTGCGCGCTTTTCACGGTGTTGCCACAGAAGGTGGCTTTACGGCGGCTTCACGCGTGCTGAATGTGGGCCAGCCGACCCTGACCAGCCACGTCAAAGCCCTGGAAGTGAACTTTGATGTGGAACTCTTTCATCGCCGGGGGCGGCGCGTGGTGCTGACACAAGCCGGTCACGAGCTCTTTCAGCTGACCCGGCGCATGCTGCATCTGGAAGAAGAATCCAACGACCTGCTGCAGGCCTTTGGCGGGCTGCATCGCGGGGTCCTGCAGGTGGGCGCAGTCGGCCCCTATCACGCAACAGAAATGCTCAGCACCTTCAGTGAGCGGTACCCCGACATCAGGCTGTCAGTCGCCGTCGGCAACTCGCGGGAAATGGTGACACAGCTGCTGGATTACCGCGTCGACGTCGCAGTCCTTGCCCATGTGGAAGACAACCCGCACATCCACGCCATTCCCTACAGCCGTCACCCCGTTGTGGTCTTTGCGCACAAGTCCCACCCCTTTTTTGGCCGGCAATCACTTCGCTTGAGGGAACTGGAAGGGCAGCGCATGGTTCTGAGGGAACAGGGTTCGACCACAAGACTGGCCTTTGAACAGGCCTTGGCCGATCAGGGCGTATCCATATCCCCTGTAATGGAGATTGGCAGTCGGGAAGCCGTTTGGCTGGCCGTCGCCAAAGGCATTGGACTTGGGGTCGTGTCAGACATCGAGTTTATCCCCCATCCGGACATTCTGCCGATCACGGTGACCGATGCCGACATCTATACAACCGCCCATGTAGCCTGTCTGGAAGACAGAAAGGACTCCCGGATGATCCGGGCTTTCTTTGAGGTGGCCGAACTGGGCCGCCTCTCACGTCAGGAACAAAGCCCTGTCACAGAAGTTACCTAAACAATCGCCCACTCAACCGCAAAACTGCGACCATCATCGAATTAACGTTCCACCCTCAGACTTCGAGCTCACAAACCAGCAGGCCAATCAGGTTACCCCAATGACACGCTCCCCCGAAATCCTCCTCCTGGCCATTGGCGAAACCCTGATCTGGGCGCTGATCTACTATGTCTTTCCGGCTCTTTTGCTGACCTGGGAACAGGATCTGGGCTGGTCGAAGGCGGATCTGACCGCCGCCATTGCCCTGGCAGTCCTGGTTTCTGCGGTGGCGTCTCCGCTGGCAGGCCGGATCATCGACAAGGGTCATGGTCCCCTGCTGCTGGGCGGGTCAGCAGCGCTGGGGGGACTGGGGTTGATCCTGCTGTCGATGGTGACAGAACTTTGGCAGTTTCAGGCCATCTGGGTGGTGATGGGGCTTGCCATGGCGGGCTGCCTCTATGAACCCTGCTTTGCCTTGGTTACGCGGGTGCGCCGGGGCAACGCCAAACAAGCCATCATTCTCATTACGCTGGCCGCCGGCTTTGCCAGCACCATCAGTTTTCCGACGACCTACAGCCTGGTGGAAGCTGTCGGCTGGCGCAGCACCTGCCTGATTTTTGCGGCAGTGGTGCTGGGGGTCGTCACGCCCATCCTCTGGTATGGCGGGCGCCTGCTGGAAGCAAACTATGTCGCCACCGCAAGCGGTCCGGATGAAGAGGTCACAGAGCGCAGTTTCCTGAAACGACCGGCCTTCTGGTTTCTGGCCATTGGCTTTGCTTTCATTGCCACCACCCACGGTGCCACCATTCAGCATATGCTGCCCATCCTCAACGAGCGGGGCCTGTCACAGGAAATGGCCGTTCTTGCGGCATCATTTGTGGGGCCAATGCAGGTGGCTGGGCGTCTGGCCATGATGGCGTCTGAACGCTATCTCTCCCACCATGGGGTCGCCATCGCCGCCTTTCTCATGATGGGACTGGCCAATGTCTGCCTGCTGTTCAGCGGCCTTTCCCCGGCATTTGTCTCCGGCTTTGTGCTGTTGTTTGGTTCGGCTTACGGCACCGTCAGCATTCTGCGCCCTCTCCTGGCCCGCGACATTCTTGGCAATGAACGCTTTGGGGCTAAATCCGGGGCACTGGCCCTGCCTTATCTGGCCGGATCAGCGCTCGCCCCCTTCATAGGCTCCCTGCTCTGGGAACTGGGAGGATATGATTTGATGATCCTGATTTTAATGGCGCTCATTGCCCTGGGCACGGCCTTCTATCTGGTGGCCCATTATCTGGCCGGGGCGACCAGTTCCCCTGAGACCTGAGCAGACAAAAAAAGGGCTGCGCAGGATCTCCGCGCAGCCCAGTGACTAGCCTTCATGCTCAGGAACTAGAACCAAGGCAGGGAATAGGTTTTGACGTTGGTGAAGGACTTCATGGCTTCCTGCACGCCTTCTTTGTAGCCAAGACCAGAGTCTTTGATGCCACCGAAGGGGGACATCTCAATCCGGTAGCCAGGAACTTCCCAGACGTTGACAGTGCCAACCCGCAGTTCCTTGATGAACCGCTGAATGTGCTCCCAGTTATTGGTGCACACACCAGAACTCAGACCAAAGGCAGTGGAGTTGGAAATCTCGATCAGGCGATCCAGATTGGGGCAGCGAATGATGGGAATGGCCGGACCAAAAGTCTCTTCACGGACCAGCTCACAATCGAACGGCACCTTGTCCACCACCATGGGCGGGAAGACGGCCCCCTGGCGTTCCGGGCCATAGAGCAGTTCTGCCCCCAGGCTGACTGCATCTTTGACACGGGCTTCGAACATTTTCGCCGCGTCTTCAGTGATGACGGTGCCCAGATCGGTATCCGGGTTCATCGGATCCCCGAATTTGATCTTCTTGGCCTTTTCAGCCACCAGAGCCACAAACTCGTCAGCAGCCTCTTCCATGCACAGAATGCGTTTTACGGCAGTGCAGCGCTGTCCGGAGTTCTTGGTGGCACCGGCCACGGCCAGCTCAGCGGCTTTGTCCAGATCCGCATCGGGCATGATGATCAGGGGGTCATTGCCGCCCAGTTCCAGTACGGTCCGACGGTAACCGGCTTTCTCGGCAATGTATTTGCCCACGCCCACAGACCCGGTAAAGGTCACCAGTTCAGCGTGCGGGTTGGTGATCATTTCATCGCCCAGACCTTCGGGAACGCCTGTCACAACCTGATACATTTCAGGCGGCAAACCGGCTTCATAGAGAATGTCCGCCAGCTTCAGGGAAGCAAAAGGCGTCATTTCTGCGGGCTTGAGCACCATGCAGTTGTTGGTGGCAATGGACGGCGCGATCTTGTGCGCCACCATGTTGAGCGGGTGGTTGAAAGGCGTGATCGCGGAAATGGCGGTCAGCGGTTCGCGGGTCGTGAAAATCTTACGCTGCTTGCCGTGAGGTGTCAGATCACAGGAGAAGATCTCCCCGTCGTCTTTCAGGCTCAGATGGGCTGCAAAGTGGAAGACATCGTACGCCCGACCGGCTTCATACATAGAGTCCTTCAAGGACAATCCGGCTTCCAGCGTGATGAGATGAGCCATCTCTTCTTTGCGTTCCACCAGAATCTCGGCTGTCCGCTGCAGGATCTGCGCACGGTCATGACGGGTCAGGGTCGGCTGATAAGCGGCGGCAATCTCAAACGCCTGCTTTGCATGTTCTGCCGTGCCGTAAGGCGTGGAGCCGATGACTTCCCCGGTATAGGGATAGATCACGTCCACACGCCGGTCCGTGTCGACCTTCTTGCCGCCAATACGCATGGTCTCATGGATCGGCGTGCTGACCAGGGAAGACGGGCTGGTTGTTTTTTCGATAGCTGACATAGGGTTTACCTTTTGTCGGGGGCAAAGGTGGTTTCAGCATCTCTTGCCGAAACCACCAGAAGTGATGTGTCTGCGTTGTAACTGCGTTTCCGGGGCTGCCATGCCCCCTTGAAACAGAAGCCTTATTCAGCTGCAGCAGTCTGCGAACCAGTCAGGTTGTTCAGCGCGACGTGGAAGATATCGAAGTTCCGCAGCTGATGGCCTTCCGGCAGATTGGCAACCGGCTGGTTGAAAATCAGCGGCACGGTCTGCTCTGACAGACCACCGTGACTGCGCAGCGGTTCTTTCAGGGCCGAAAGGTCGTGCCGGGCCGGGCTGCTGCCCAGGGCCCAGGCTTCCTGAGAGATGACCACAATGTCACCAAGACGGTCAGCAGGCAGGCCAAAACGCTCACAGGCTTCAGCCTGAGTGACCGCCGTTTCCACGCCGTCGACGCCTTTCAGTTCTTCCAGCAGACCCGGCACATCGCAGCCCTCGGGCAGGTAAGCCGTGGCATAGCCCCCCAAAGCGCCGTGGTGAACCACATAGGGATCGGTGATCGGCAGGATCACGCGGGATTCGCCATCACCCAACAGACCATCGAGATGGTCCTGCAGGTAAATCACGTTGGGTTCACCGCCCTCATTGTGCTTGGCGCTCATGCCATGATCTGCCGTCAGAGCCAGGGTGCAGCCCAGAGCGTCGAGCTGAGCCCAGTAGCTGTCCATCATAGCGTAGAAGGCATTGGCCTCTGCGGTACCGGGCGCATGTTTGTGCTGCACATAGTCGGTGGTCGAGAGATACATGAGATCAGGGCGATGCTCTTCCATCACCTTCACACCGGCGGCAAAAACGAACTCTGACAGGTCAGCGCTGTAAACCGACGGTACAGGTTTCCCAACCAGATCGTTCAGCTTCTCAATGCCATTGTGGGTGAAATCTGCTTCATCGGATTTTTCAGATGAAAAGCAGATGGACCCTCCCTGACCGAAGCTCAGGCCGTTACCCAGCAGGCGCCGCAGCTTGTCTTTGGCGGTGACAACGGCCACCTTGGCACCTGCGGCTTCGAAGGCCGCGAAGATGGTGCCTGCCCGCAGGAATTTGGGGTCATTCATCATGACTTCTTCGCCACTGTCCGGGTCGAGGAAGAAGTTGCCGGAGATGCCATGCACTGCAGGCGGCTGTCCGGTCACGATGGAAAGGTTGTTGGGGTTGGTGAAGCTGGGCACCACACAGTGGGCGCGCAAGTCCGCCCCCCGGGCCAGCATCTTTTCGGTGTAAGGCATCTGGCCGGCAGCCACAGCCTTTTCGATGTAATCAGGTTCAGAACCGTCAATGCACACCACGACCAACGGCTGCTTGGGCCAGGGATAGGTGCGATTGTTTACGGTAATGTCTTGCTTGCTCATGAGTATCATCTTTCCTCGCCCTTTCGGGCCATTTGGAGGGGCAAGTCGAGGGGGTAAGGTGTTACGCAGCCGGTCCGGTCTGCGTCACACCCATTTCCTGCAAGGTTTCCTTGATCGTCGCCAGGGCGCCGCGGATTTCCGTTTCGCCCAGCCGACCGATGCAGCCAATGCGGAAGGAATCAGCCACGGTCAGTTTGCCCGGGTAGATCACATATCCACGCTCACGCAGACGATCGTAGAAATCCTGGAAAACAAACTTGGGATCGGAAGGCTGGTGGAAGGTCACGATGATCGGTGCCTGCAGTTCATCCGGCAGCAGCGTTTCAAAACCCATGTCGCGCATGCCGGTGACCAGAACTTCACAGTTGGCGGCATAGCGACCGCCCCGTCCGGCAACACCGCCTTCTTCCACAAACTCTGTGATGGCCTGATCGAAAGCCACAATGCAGTGAGTTGGCGGGGTAAAGCGCCACTGATCGTTCTTTTCCATGGAAACCCACTGGTCATGCAGGTCCAGGGTCAGGGAGTGGCAGTTCCCCTGGCAGTCTTCCAGGGCAGAGCGGCGGCTCAGCACGAAGCCCATGCCCGGCACCCCTTCCAGACACTTGTTGGAAGACGCAGCAATGGCGTCAAACTGAACTTCCTTGGCGGAAACCGGCAAGGCCCCAAAGGCGGACATGGAGTCGATCAACAGACGACGGCCCCGCTTGGCCACCACATCAGACACTTCCTTGATGGGATTGAGAATGCCGGAGGTGGTTTCACAGTGGATGACGGCCACATGGGTGATGTCCGCGTCCTTCTCCAGAGCTTCATCGACCCGGCTGGGATCGACAGGCTGGTTCTCCGCCCACTCCAGGGTGCTGTGAGCCAGGCCTGCCACTTTGCAAATCTTTGCGATCCGGCTGCCGTACGCGCCGTTGATCAGGATCAGCAGTTTGCCATCGCTGGGCAGGAAGGTGGTGATCATGGCTTCAACGGAGAAAGTGCCGCTGCCCTGCAGGGGAACAGCCACAAAATCCTCTTCCCCGTCGATGATGGTCAGCAGCTGCTGACGGACCCGCTTGTTGATGGCAATGAAGTGGGTGTCGCGAGAGCCATAGTCATGCAGCATGGCTTCCTTGACGCTGGGGGAAGTGGTCAGGGGACCAGGGGTCAGAAGCCAGGGATCGCCAGTGGGTGACTGGGCCGGGGCGCTGCTGTCAGGGCTCAGGGACAGAGTGGACATAACGTCTGTTTCTCCGCTTTCACGAAAAGGGTCTGAAGGGCCGAAAGGACGGGGCTTGCACCAGGGTGACCGGGTGAGCGGCCACGCCAACTTTCGACAGGTAAAAACTGAAAGAGCTGACCGTTCTGTGTGCCGGGTCAAATCCTTCCAAACCGGAAGCTATACCCCACAGATGTGACTCTCTTATGTTGTTTATGTGGGAGAATGCTGCCATAAAGCAAATCGATATTCTCAATAAGTAAAATAGGTTTAATCAATGAATTATATCCAGCTGCGCGCCTTTCACGCCGTCGCTCTGGAAGGCAGCTTCACCCGTGCCGCAGAAGCGCTGCATTTGACCCAGCCGACCCTGTCCGGCCAGGTCAAAGAACTGGAAGAGACTTATGGTATCAAACTCTTCGAACGGCGGGGCCGCGGCATTGAGTTAACCGAACTGGGACGGGCTCTGTTCGATGTCAGCCGGCGGCACTTTGCCCTGATATCCGAAGCTGAAGAACTGCTGGTGTCTGCACGCGGACTGGTGCGCGGCACCATTCGTATTTTTGCCGATGCCCCCTATTTGCTGATGCCGGCCCTGGCGGCCTTCAAGCGGCGCTATCCCGGCATTCGTCCGGAAATCACCTTTGGCAATTCCAAGCAGGTTACCAGTGCCCTGTTCGACCGGCGGTGCGACGTGGGCATCTTACCGGAAATTGATCGCGACTCGCGCCTCTATGTTCAGCCCTTTGTCACCGGCCATCTGGTGGCCTTTGTGGACCGGGGACACCCCTGGTCCCGTCGTCGCTCCATCAAGCTGGAGGAACTGGGCACCGAACAGCTGGTTTTGCGGGAAAAAGGATCCTCCACACGCGTCATTCTGGAACGGGCCCTTGGACAACAGGGCATTACCCTGCGCGATCCTATGGAAATCGGCAGCCGTGAAGCCGTTCGGGAGGCTGTGGCAGCGGGACTGGGCATCGGCGTGGTGGCTGAAAGCGAGTTTATCCAGGATGAACGGCTGCATCTGTTGCAACTCAAGGGCCACGGCCTGAAACACAGCACCTCCGTGGCTTGCTTGCTGGAGCGTCGAAACGTGAGAGTGGTCAGCGCTTTTCTGGACGTATTAAACCAGCATGTGGATCCCTAAAGCCATCCGACCGGAAGCGGATTCATCCTGCGCCATCTCGAAAAGCAACTTTTTTCCAAAGAGTTAGAGAGTGAGCCGTGAGTTGGCCTACCGGCTAAGCAGATCCATCTGGCCCGATCAGACGACAGGTCTTCAGCCCGTGCCTTTCAGTGCCTGCGGACGGTTCAATTGACCAGCTCTCCTTTTCGACTCTAAACTCTGATCGAAAGCAGCTATCTGCTGCCTGCGGCTTCCAGCTAGATCTGGTCAACAGGAGTGTGCATCGATGCATCTGATCTGATTTTTCCCTTCTTCCACCCACAGTGAAAAATCATGAACAGAGGCTTGCCATGTCTTTGCAACGCTCTCCTAAAAACTCTGCCTGTCCGGAGTCCGCCGCTCTGGCCAGGACCGCCCTTCCCGCCTGCCCCAACGGCATTACAGCTGATTGGCTTTCCCACGCTCTGAAGGCGGAGGGCCATCTCCCTCGCGGCCGGGTGATTTCCCTGGAAATGACCGTTGCCGAAAAAAGCTGGAACGTGGCGCGAACAGCGCGCCTCAATCTGGCTTATGACCAACAGGCTCCCAAAACGGCCCCGAAACAGCTTTTCATCAAGATCAGGAAGAGCCGAGACCCTTTCTGCGACATCGTGCCAGGTGAAGCCGCCTTTTACCTTGAGGCGCCTCGCCAGGGTCTGCCGCTGGCCCCCTGTTACGGGGCCTTTATCGATGATGCCGGAGAAACCAGTGTCATTCTGCTGGCTGATTTAAGTGCCGGATACCATCAAACTGAGTGGCCCCTGCCCCCAAGCCGTGCTGGCTGTGAAGCAGCTGTAAAAGCCCTTGCGAGCATTCACGGCCATTGGTGGAGCCACGATCTGCAGAACCTGTCATTTAACGGCATCACCCTGAAGGACCGAACGGAGAACCTCAGAACCTATCTGGACAGGCTCTGCCCCGCGTTCCTGAACCACCTGGGTGACCTGCTGAGCCCCGGACGCCGGGAAGTCATGAGCCGGGTCTGCCAGGCCCTGCCTGATCTTCTGGCAAACCGATTGTCCGGCCCCCTGCCGATCACCAGAATCAACGGCGATCCTCATTGCTGGAACTTTTTCTTTGCCAACGCCCCCGATGATCCCGTTATGCAGGAGTGCCTGATCATCGATTGGGAAGACTGGCACTATCATCCCGGCCCCTTTGATCTGGCTTACATGATGGCCCTGCAATGGTATCCGGATCGGCGGCAAAGACTGGAGCAGCCCCTGCTGGAGATCTACTATCAGGCGCTTCCTGCTCCTATCCGTCAGAGCTACAGTCGGAAAGACCTGCAGACAGACTACCGATTGGGCCACCTTCATAACTTCATCGTGCCCTGTTTTCAGTTGGAAATGGGCATCGGCCCGGCCAGTTGGTGGGACCTGTTGGAGCGGCTGTTTCTGGCTTACCAGGACCTGAACTGCGAAGCGCTGCTTCCTACTCACGATTTCTAGAGTGTTATCGACAGAAGTCGAAGCGGCTTGCGCTCCGCTTCTGTTGCTTATCATCCTCTAACAGGTTGAAAAGAGGCTTATTCACGCTTAAAGCGTCATCACGAATTGATTCCAAACAAGACGATAAGATTCTAGTGCGGCATGCCGTAGCTCATAAAAGAAAGAGCCCCCAATCCTGGGAGGATTGAGGGCTCTTTTTTGCGATTTCTCTGTCGCAGAGATTTCGGTGTCTAACGGTGACGCCAGGCCATGGACTGCCTGTTGACCCCACGGGTCAAGAGGGCGTGGATAATCCGCATGCCGACGTTTGTGTAGAAGATCAGCATACACATGGCAGCCGCCGCCTGAAGGTTGCCTGCGTCATCCATGTTCAACGCCGCCACAGCCGCCAGAGTGGTATCGGGCGAATAGAGGAAGACCACGGCTGACACCGTCGTCATGGCGTTGACGAAGAGGTAGACCGAGATGTCCAGGATGGCTGGCAGGCAAACCGGCACGGTTACCTTGGCAAACATCCGGGCCATGGGTTGCTTCAGCGACTGGGAGACAGATTCAAACTCCCGGTCCATCTGCTTCAGGGCGGTGACTGCGGTCAGATGGCTGACCGTATAGAAGTGGGTCACGGTTGAAACCACCAGAATGGCCATGGTGCCATAGATGAAATTCAACGGGTTGCCCGGGTTGTTGAAGAAGAAGATGTAGCTGAGACCCAGCACCATGCCCGGAATGGCCATGGGCATCATGGCCAGGAATTGGAAGAAGCCCCGGCCCGCTTGCATGCCCCGTGCTTTTTCAACCATGTAGGCACCGACAAACACCACAATGGTCCCGATAACAGCGGTCAGCAAGGCCATGACTATGGAGTTGCGGTAACTGTCCCAGCCACCCCCGTCAGCCAGATCAAAGTTGTAGTGATCCAGCGTGAAGCTGTGGTTGTAGGGCCAGAACTTGATCAGGGCGGCATACTGGCTCATGGCCAGCACCGACAGCAGCATCAGAGATACAAAGCCACAGAAGGCCAGCATGGAGTAGTCCAGCTTGGCACTGGGTTTGGGCACATAGGGCACCGCGCGGGCGGACAGCAAAGCCACCTGTCGCTTGGAGACGTAGCGATCCACACCAAAGGCCAGAAAGGCCGGAACCATCAGAATCAGGGACACCACAGCGCCCATGGAGAAGTTCTGCTGGCCAACCACCTGTTTGTAGATATCCACGGCCAGGACGTTGAACTGACCGCCAATAACCTTGGGCACCCCGAAATCCGTGATGGTCAGGGTAAAGACCACAAAGGCGGCGGAAATCAGACCATAACGTGCACCTGGCAACGTCACCGTCCAGAAGATTTTGGAGCGGGAGGTGCGCAGCACATCCGCGGCTTCATACAGCCGGGCATCGGATACGGACAGCGCCGTAATGATGATGATCAGGGCATGGGGAAAGGTGAAGAAGACCGACCCCAGGATGATCCCGATGGGCCCATAGATGGACTCACCCATCAGCAGTTCTTTGGCGATCCCCTGGTTACCAAAGAGGTAGACCAGCGACAGACCGGACAACAGCGACGGCACCAGGATCGGCACCATGGCAATGGACTTGAATGCGCCCTTGAAGGGCATACAGCTGCGGGTCAGACCATAGGCAAATACGAAGGCCAGGGTGACCGTGATCACCATGGTGACCAGCGAGACAAAGATAGAGTTGTAGATGGAGTTAAACAGCGCAGGTGTGGAGAAGAAGCGCCCGAAGTTTGAGGTAGAGAACTGGGTGCCGGCCCGGATCACCACGTCGCGCAACTGCTTTTTATCAACCTCGACCCACTGCCCCAACGGCACAGGATCCAGATTGTGGTCCATCAGGCTGGGGTCGTCACCGATGTTGCGAAAACGATAGCGCTGTACCGGGTTATCATCTTTGCGATAGTCGCGGAAAATGCGGCTTCCCGGCAGCGCATTGGAACGCCTGGCCTGACCGGACGGGCTGTCCAGCTTGTAAATCTCAGCCCATTCACTCAAGGGTTTGGCGGGTTCCCAGCCCTGCCCCTGATCGATGGCCATTTCAAACTGATCGTAGAAGTAAGTCCGGATTTCAAAGGACTTCGACAGGATTGAATAGAGCGGCAAGGCCAGGGCGATGATCAGGTAAAGCCCGATCACGGCCATGAAACCGCGCATGGCCCAGTCATCCCGGCTCAGTTTTGGTTTCACAACGGGTCCCAGACCCGCTGAGCCACCAGCATTCAGTTCAAGACTAGACATCTACAGCGCCCCCAGTGGTGCGGGGCGGATAGAGGCTGATGCGGTCTTCCGGCAAAGCGACCGTGAAGTCAGCGCCCAGAGCCAGGTTTACGCCGGAGGCCACGTTGATGGACAGGTCAGCCATCAGGCCCTGGACGGTGCCAGACTGGTCGGCACTTCCGGGAACATCCAGTGTGACACGCACGAAAGAGCCCAGGAACTCCACATGACTGATTTTGCCGTTCAAACTATTGGGCGCGGACGCACCCGCGTCCGCTACGACAAAGGACTCAGGACGGCAGGCCAGAGTTACCTGGTCCCCGTCCTTCCAGTCAGCTGTATCGCAGCTGAAGGACACGTCGCCGATTGAAACTTTGCCGCCGGACTGAACGCTGGCCTGAGCAAAATTCATGGTGCCGATGAAATCAGCGACAAAAGGTGATGCCGGAGTCCGATAGATTTCCTCCGGAGAGCCCACCTGCTCAATGATGCCATGGTCCATCACCACAATGCGGTCAGCCATGGTCAGCGCTTCTTCCTGATCGTGTGTCACCATGATGGTTGTCACACCAAGATTGCGCTGCAACTCTTTGATTTCATGACGCAAGTGAGTGCGAACCTTGGCATCAAGGGCACTCAGGGGCTCATCAAGAAGCAGCAATCCCGGGGACATGGCCAGGGCACGGGCAAGCGCCACGCGCTGCTGCTGACCGCCGGAGAGTTGCGCCGGATACTTTTCTTCCTGGTCCGGCAGGCCGACCATGGACAGAAGCTCTTTGACCCGCGCTGCAATGGCGTCCTTGCTGTCGCCTTTGTTCTCCAGCCCATAGGCCACATTTCGGCGAATGGTCAGGTTGGGAAAGAGCGCATAGGACTGGAAGACAATGCCGAAATCCCGCTCTGACGGCGGCAGAGCGGAGATATCATTGCCGTCCTGATTGATGGAGCCATGGGTCTGGATGTCCAGGCCTGCGATGGCCCGCAGCAAGGTGGTCTTGCCACAGCCGGATGGCCCGAGGAAACAGACAAACTCACCCTTGTTGATCACCAAAGAGATGTCTTTCAGGGCGGTAAAGGTGCCGAACTTTTTGGTTAGGTTGTCCACTCTCAGGTAGGGTGATTTTGCAACCTCTTGAACGTCTGACATGACAATATCTTTGGGCATGGTTGGGGGAGCTCGAAGATTTGAGTGGGGCACGGAATTGCGCAGCAGTCAACATGCCCCGACGAAGAGGGCTGTTTTGCCGTCGGCAAAGGGCCACAGATTTACAGAAAAACCGGTCGCGGCGGGTTCAGATGCTGTGCAGCCGCCGCTTTGTGTCTTGTTGGAAAGACCGGCCACCCCCGCAGGGTTGAGGGGATGGCCGGGTCCCTTACAGCTTAGCCTTTAGGCTCAGACTTGCTGTCGTAACGCTTCTGCCACTCTTCCAGGATGGCAGAGCGGTTGTTGGCGGACCATTCGAAGTCATTGTTGATCATGGCTTCGCCCAGATTTTCCGGGAAGTTCTCGACAGGTTTGGCAACACCGTCGATGGCCACCACTGCATAACCTTCGTTGTACAGTTCCATGGCGTCTTTAGAGACGGCCCAATCCATCAGCACTTCAGCATCTTCGGGGTTCTGCGTGCCTTTGACGATGGCAGCAGCTTCCATTTCCCAACCAACACCTTCGGCCGGAACCACCACTTCAACCGGAGCCCCTTTGGTTTTCACCTTGGCACCACGGTAAGCGAAGGACACGCCGATGGGATATTCACCGGCAGCTGCCATGCGGCAGGGCTTGGAGCCGGAGTGGGTGTAGGTGGCGATGTTCTCATGCAGGCCGTCCATGTAGGCCCAGCCGTCTTTTTCGCCGAACATCTGCAGCCAGCTGGACACGTCCAGGAAGCCGGTACCGGAAGAGTTCGGGTTCGGCATGACCACATGGCCTTTGTATTCAGGCTTCAGCAGGTCTTTCCAGGTGGCCGGCATGCTGAGGTTGTTCTTTTCAGCTTCAACCGTGTTCACGCAGACAGAAGCCACCCAGGCATCCATGCCCACCCAGTAAGGCGGGTTGGCAGAGTCGACGAACTTCTTGTTCAGCATTTCCACGCCTTTGGGGGCGTAGGCTTCCAGCATGCCTTCGGATTTCATCACCAGCAAAGAAGACCCGGCCAGGCCCCAGATCACGTCAGCCTGAGGGTTGTCTTTTTCAGCCAGCAGTTTGGCTGTGATGATACCGGTTGAGTCGCGAACCCAGTTGATCTTGATATCCGGATGCGCAGCGTTGAAACGCTCGGCATACTTTTTCAGGTCGTCGGCTTCGACAGCAGTGTAAACGGTCAGTTCACCAGCTGCGGCCTGCCCGGCCATCAACGCAACGGCAGCCGTTGCAGCCATCAAAGATGTGCGACCAAAAAATCCTGTTTTCATTAATCTGATCTCCTAAAAGTCATGAAACCAAACAGAACAACTGTCCTGTTCACCCCTGGTGCGATTGTTTACGACCCTCTGTTTTTGTGGGGCCTTTTCGCATTTTTGACCCTTTTGGCAGGGTCCTCCTCCTCCCGGCTAGGCCGGATTCCAACACCGGCTGGCCGGAGCTAGGAATTTTGTTGTCGTACAAAACGACGTGTCTTCTTCAAGATGGCGGTGTCGCCTGACCTGACCCGTCTCAGCCCTTTGCCGGGCGAGCGCTATCAGCCCCATATGTCATTTTTTCTTTACGCTTTGTGACACTTTTTTTCGGACTGATCAGTCGGCTGGGGCGCAATTCTCCTTCCGCATCCAGTTTTTGATAGGCCACCGACGTCAGGTGGGAGTTGATCCGTTTCAAATCCCGCAAGATATCAAGGTGTATGGCTGAGGTTTCCATGGACTCAAGCCGGCGGTTGCGCAGGCGATCCAGGTGATTGGCATTGGCTTCCAGATCCAGTTCACGGAAGCGGGCTTTTTCCGCAATCAGGCGACGGGCTTCTTCCACGTCATTGGTCATGAAGACCGACAGACTCAGCTGCATGGTATCCAGCAAAGAGGCATGCAGCTCACAGATTTCCCGCCAGCCTTCCTTGGAAAAACTGACCTTCTTTTTGACCTTGAGCTGCGCAACCGGCAACAGCGATGCGTCAATGATGTCCGCCACCTGTTCCAGATTTGTGGCGTAGGACAGCACCTGATCCAGACGATCCTGGTCTTTGTTGGACAGATCTTCGCGTGAGACCTGGGTCAGGAAGAATTTGATGTCTTCATTCACCCGGTCCACCTCTTCACCGATGACCGAGATTTCATCCATGTCCAGCTTGCTGTTCTGATCGAAGGCTTTGATCCCCCGACGCAGCATCACTTCAACGGAATCTGCCATGCGCAGGGTTTCGCGGGTGGCACAGGACAAGGCAACCTGTGGGCGTTCCTGGGCCCGGTCATCCAGGTAACGGGCCCCTTCCACGCCTTCGGTGGCTTCCTGCTGATCCGGGATCAGTTTTTCCGTCGCCTTCACGACCAGCGGAATGAGAGGCAGGAAGAAGATCGCCAGTCCCAGATTAAACAGCGTGTGGAAGTTGGCCACCTGGCGGGCCACATCATCCCCAAGGTATCCGGCGTAGGGCACAATAAGGGAAACGAAGGGCATGACAGCCAAAACGCCCACCAGCCGGAAAATCAGGTTGCCAACCGGGATACGCCGGGCGGGCGGCGTGGCTTTCATGGTCAGGGCCAGCGGGATCATCGCCGATCCCACGTTCGCCCCGAGCACCAGAGCAAAAGCCAGTGCCACCGGCAAAACACCGCCCAGGGCCAGAGACATGACCAGAATGACCAAAGCCACGGAAGAATGCATGACCCAGGTCAGGGCCACCGCAAGCAAGACCCCCAGGATGGGATCATAAGCCAGGGCACCGATGACGGTTTTCAGCGTCTCACTTTCCCGCAAGCCTTCTGTCGCCCCGACAACCAGTGTCAGAGACAAAAACAGCAAGCCCAGGCCAATGAACACCCGGCCCAGGTGACGGCGCAGCGGCACTTCGCTTGTCAGAAACAGCAGGACCCCGATCAAAATCAGCAGCGGCGACAGCCAGGTGATCTTCAACGACAGGACCTGGACCACCAGGGTCGACCCCAGATCAGCGCCCAGCATCAGCGCCAGAGCAGCCCCAGTCGTGATCAGTCCACGGGTGGCAAAGGAAACGGCCAGCAAACCGGTCGCAGAAGAAGACTGCAGCAGCCCGGATGAGGCAATGCCCATCAGGAAAGAGGTAAGGCGGTGTTTGGTTGACCAGCCCAGAAAGCGCCGCAGGTCTGCACCATAAGCACGCATGATGCCTGTGCGGATCATGCGGATGGCCCACAGCAGCAGCGCGACACCACCAGCGATGTTCAAAAGGACCTCTGAACCACTCATTTCACCAAACCCCACTCTACGCCAGCCAAGACGGATCGCTGACAGGTCGATACCTGAGCAAGCCCTGCCATCAACTGACACGTCTTGTTATTGTAAGGGAATTGGATCTGAGAGGTCTTTAACAAAACTACCTGGTCCTTTTGCTCTCGGGCGCGGATGTCTCTTTCCAATGTTATCGATCCATAGCGGGAGGCCCATTCTCCCCTCTCTTGATCTATTCATCAATTCGATATTATCGATAACTGAGATAGGTTTGATCTATGCTGCTGCATCACTGCGACATATTTTTGTAATATAAGTGTAATATAAGTCCTACCATAAACGCCAATCTCTGGTGCATTGGCGTCGTCACCTGTTCAAATGAACATCCAAACAGAGGAACACATCCCGTCCTCTCGATCTCATTTGAACGGGACCTAAAGCCATCAAATTCCGACGAAAACGCCTGAGAACACCCTCATCACTTTAGATCAAAGTGACAAAAATCAAGCCTGAAGGCAGAAGAAATTGCCTCCAAACCAGCCGTTTGTTTCCGGATTCTCCCTGCATTTATCTTCAAATGAGTACCGACCGGGCCCTGTTTCCTTTTCGTGACAATGGCGCGCGTCATCTAATGACTATCCACAGAAGAACAAGCCTGATAAGGCGAAAGGGAACAGAAATTATCGCCCCCGGAAAATCAGGCAATGGGTGGAACGTCGAACAGAGATGTCTTCTCAAACACCTAGCATAACAGGCTGTTTAGAAACACTTTTCACGCCCATGCCCGCAATTGAATTACAGAAAGATGGTTGGATGTCGGCACCTTTGAACTTTGAAAAAAGCGAGTATCATCAACGGTTGGAAAAAACCCGGCGGGAAATGGAAGCCCGGGGCTTTGACCTGATCATCGTCACCGATCCATCCAACATGGCCTGGCTGACAGGCTATGACGGCTGGTCCTTCTATACCCATCAGTGTGTCCTGGTGTCCGGTTCTGGCGAGCCCATCTGGTATGGACGCGGCATGGACGCAAAAGGAGCCTTGCGGACGGTCTACATGGATCCTGCCAACATCATCGGTTATCCCGATGAATATGTTCAGTCCACCGAACGTCACCCCATGGATCATCTGAGCGCCGAAATCGACTCCCGCGGCTGGGGCAGTCTGCGAATCGGCGTGGAAATGGATAACTACTACTTCAGTGCTGCTGCCTTTGCCTCTCTCCAGCAACACCTGCCCAATGCCCGGTTTGGGGACAGCACCGGCCTGGTCAACTGGCAACGCCTGATCAAGTCGCCCCAGGAAATCGCCTACATGCGCAAAGCTGCCCGCCTGGTTGAAGGAATGTTTGAGCGGGTGCTTGAAACCGCCTCTGTCGGTTTGCCAAAAAACAAGCTGGTGGCTGAAATCTATCATGCCGGCATCGCCGGAACCGATGGCATTGGCGGTGACTATCCAGCCATTGTGCCCATGTTGCCAACAGGTCCGGATGCCTCCGCACCTCACCTGACATGGGATGAACGCCCCCTGGCGGCCAATGAAGGCACCTTTTTCGAGCTGGCGGGCTGCTATCAGCGTTACCACTGTCCCATGGCACGCACGCTGTACTTCGGTGAGCCACCCGCAGAAATGCGCCGCGCTGAAGAAGCCCTGGTCGAAGGTTTGGCCGCAGGCATGGCCGCCGCCAAGCCCGGCAACCGTTGCGAAGACATCAACGCAGCCTGGCAGGAGGTTATTGCCCGCTATGGCATCGTGAAAGACAGCCGTTGCGGCTATGCCATCGGTCTCAGCTATCCGCCGGACTGGGGTGAGCGTACCATCAGCCTCAGAAGCGGCGACAAAACGGAACTGAAACCCGGCATGACCTTCCATTTCATGCCCGGCCTCTGGTTTGACGACTGGGGCATCGAAATCACCGAAAGTCTGCTGATCACAGAGACAGGCGTGGAAGCCCTGGCCAATGTTCCCCGACACCTCTTTGTCAAAGAGGCCTGACATGGGTGCAGATACGCCAAAAGGGGCCCTGCGTCCCTCCCCCATCAGCTCTACGGTTGATTTATCAGCAAACGGGAAACAGCACGGGCATCTCAACCTGCCCTACTCCCGCGATGACTCGGCCTGGGGTGCCATCATGATCCCGATCACCGTGATCGCAAATGGTGAGGGCCCCACAGCCCTGCTGACGGGGGCCAATCACGGGGATGAATACGAAGGCCCGGTGGCGCTTTTCGATCTGGCCCGTCGCCTGCAGCCGGAAGAGATCAACGGACGGGTCATCCTCGTGCCCGCCATGAATTTTCCCGCCTTCAAGGCAGCCACCCGCACCTCTCCCATTGATCGGGGGAACATGAACCGGGCATTTCCCGGGGCACCTGATGGCAGCGTGACAGAGAAGATAGCGGACTACTTTCAACGCCATCTCTTACCTTTGGCCGATGCCGTGCTGGACATCCACGCCGGGGGCAAAACTCTGGATTTCCTGCCTTTTGCCGCCGCCCACATCTTGCCGGACGCCCGGCAACAGACGGCGTGTGAGGCCGCCATGAAGGCCTTTGGGGCGCCCTATCACATGCTGCTCAAGGAACTGGATTCTGTTGGCATGTATGACACGGCCGCAGAAGAACTGGGCAAGATCTTTGTCTCAACCGAACTGGGAGGCGGCGGCAGCTCTACAGCCAAAAGCAACGCCATTGCCAAACGGGGCGTGGACAACTTCCTGCGCCACCTGTCAATCCTGAAAGACGGCCCGCAGCAAGAGGTGCAAAACTCTACCCGTCTGCATATGCCGGACGAGGGCAGTTTCATTCAGTCCCGCTCCGCAGGCCTGGTGGAGTTTCTCTGTGATCTGGGAGACTTTGTTGAAGAAGGACAGACCGTGGTGTTGGTTCATCCGATTGATCAGACAGGCCTGCCCCCCACTGCCTACAAGGCTGAGATCTCCGGCTTGCTGACAGGGCGGCATTTTCCCGGGCTGACCCAACCGGGCGACAGTCTGGCGTTGATCGCCCAGCCACAAAACTGACCGCGACCCGTCCTGTATAGAAGCATCTGCCAGAATGCAGGCAAAAAAAGGCCCCGCCAGTTTGACGGGGCCTTCTTGCTGGTCGATCTAACCGGCTGCTCGTTACTCAGGCAAAGCGCCGATGATGTAAAGTGCTGCCATCAACTCGCTGGGTTTGGCTGCCGGGCCGAAACTGGCGGAGAAGATCCGGCCGATGTTGGGACTGCGGAACAAACGGCTGACAGCCCGGTCCACAGACAAACGGAAATCATCGTCGCCACGCTGCAGCGCAAGGGCATAGGGCTCGTAGCTGAAGTAACGCTTGGAAAGCACCAGACCGGCATCCGCCCCCTGTTGAAGTACCAGGTAGCCCAGAATGGCACGATCGCCGAAGTAGGCAGAAATCTCACCTTTTTTCAGCTGAGCCATGGCTGTGGAATGGCTGTCCAGTGGCACCACCGTGGCGGAGATGTCCAGGGTTTTGAGCAGCAGTTCCAGACCTTCCTGGGTGCTGGTGCCGCCGCGCACGCCAATCTTGTTCCCGGTCAGTTCAGTAAAGGAGCTGGGACCCCCGGCGCGGAAAACCACAGACGCGCCCGTGACAAAAGTCGGTACGGAAAAATCAACCAGCTCACGCCGGCTCAGGCTGGCCGTCGTGGCACCGCACAGCAAATCAATTTCACCAGACGCAATCGCATCAAAGCGGCTGCTGGGTGTTACGGCTTTGTACTCAATGGTCAGTTCCGACAGGTTCAAGTCGCTCTTGAGACCCAGGGCAACGGCCTTGCAGAGGTTCACCGTATAACCGGCATACTCTCCCAGGTCGTTCTTAAAGGAAAAGGGCGCTGCATCATCGCGCACCCCCAGAACGATTTTCCCGTCGGTCTTGATGCGATCCAGCGTTCCGGCGACAGCGGTTGTCGCACCAGTAGCGGCCAGGACAACGGCCAAAACACCACAGATCTTTCGAATCATGTATCCCCCTTCTCCCCAATCAGCGCATCAGGGAGCGATCAATTGAAAAGGGGGGCAGCTTATCGCTTTTTCTAATCAGGGTAAGGGATATTTGTGTAACGGGCGTGTAAAAACACCCCCACAGCAGCAACACAAAGGCACAGGTCATCGAAACCAAAGGATAGCTTGGTTTCCGACGCACAGATAAAAAAGAGTCTCTTGGGGAAAATGGGGTGGCCGAGGGGATTTGAACCCCCGACCTCCTGGACCACAACCAGGCGCTCTAACCAACTGAGCTACGGCCACCACCTTGTCCGGCGAACCCTCTTGAACCCCGTCTTTGCTGGCAGGTTCTCGTCACCGGAGGCCCGCTATTTAGAGGGCCTGCGGACCTTCGTCAAGGACACACTTTCATCCAAATGACTTTTACTGCTTTTCTTGTTCCAGCCAGTGCCTGACGTTCCGTTGAGTTTTTGAGTGCCAATCCACCACAACTCACCACTCCTGTTGGCTATCAACCCAAAAACAACAGCCGGAAACCCCTGTTTTCCGGCCGTCCTACTTCCGTTTGTGACAATAGGTGAAAGCAGACCTGCACAGAGCCGTGGCTTTTTTCTTTTGGGACTGATGACTGATTGCCGTATTGAACATCTCCGATGATGAGCAGTTGGCAAAGTTAGAGACTCTGCTCTGATCAAGACCAAAGGGAGATAAATGATGCTATTGCCTGCCGCTGCTGCTGACCGCCTGGGAACCGAATCTGCTTTTGAAGTTCTGGCCCGCGCCGGTGAGTTGGAAAAACAGGGCAAGAGCATCATCAATCTGGGAATCGGTCAGCCGGACTTCGCCACGCCGGACAACATTGTAGAGGCGGCGGTGAAGGCGCTAAGAGACGGTCATCACGGCTATACTCCTGCCAATGGCATTGGACCTTTGAGAGAAGCAGTGGCGGCTGACCTTGAAAAGCGTGCTGGCGCGCCGCTGGATCCGGACCGGGTGCTGATTGTCCCCGGCGGTAAAGTGACCATGTTCTTTGCCATCACGCTTTTTGGAGAAGCAGGCAGCGAGATCATCTATCCCAACCCCGGCTTCCCAATCTACGAGTCGCTCATTCACTACAGCGGTGCCACACCGGTTCCCTTGCCGCTGCGAGAGGAAAACGGCTTTGCCTTTTCCGCCGATGAGCTTTTGTCACTGATCACGCCGAAAACCCGCCTGATCATCATCAACTCCCCGGCCAACCCGACAGGCGGGGTCACGCCAAAGGCGGAAATGGACAAGCTGGCCACCGGATTGGAAAACCACCCGCAGGTGGCCATTCTCTCCGATGAAATCTACAGCCGCCTGCTTTATGGCGGGGCAGAACATGCTTCTCTGCTGGCTTACCCTGCCCTCAGAGACCGTACGGTGCTGCTGGATGGCTGGAGCAAAACCTACGCCATGACGGGCTGGAGGCTGGGATACAGCTATTGGCCCGAGGAAATGGTACAGCGGGCCACCCGCCTGGCCATCAACAGTCACTCCTGCGTCAATGCCTCGGCCCAATGGGCCGGGATCGAAGCCCTGCAGGGGCCACAAACCGCTGTGGATGAGATGCGGCAGGCCTTTGATGAGCGGCGCAAAGCAGTGGTCGCTGGCCTGAATGCCCTGCCCGGCGTCTCCTGCGTCGAACCCATGGGCGCGTTCTATGCCTTTCCCAACATTACCCAAACGGGACGAAGCGCCAAGGAACTGGAAGTGGGTCTGCTGGAAGAGGCAGGTGTGGCAACCATTGCCGGAACCTCCTTTGGGGCAGAAGGAGAAGGCTACATCCGTCTCTCCTACGCCAATTCACTTGAGAACATCCAGCTGGCCCTGGGTCGCATGGGTGACTACCTGTCCCGATAAGCCATTTGTTGAGTGAGGCCAGAGTCAAAGCGGCTTGAATAGACACATAGCAGAGTAAGCAAAGAGGGATAACAAGAGCGGGAACAATACAGCAGGACAAAGAAAGCGGAGGTGTATCGGAAGCGGAAAGCTCTGTTGCCTACGGCGTTTAGCCCCGCCTTGTTCTGCCCCCTCACCCCAATCAGCCGAAACACGTCGGTTTCAATGAACCCTGAGTGGATTTCCTGTCAAAGCTCTCAAAAACCTAGTGTTGCCCAGGAACACGTCTGATCTCACCGATTTATCCTCAAGCCCCTCCAGACCTTTGCCCTTATAACCAGGTCTCGCTGACCACCCCTGAACCGCGCCCCATCCCTTTGCTCATTTTCTGTGCAGCTTCAGTTTTAGCAGGACAGATCAGTCTCTGGTCATGCCGAAAAAAAGAGGCAACCGGTTCAGTCTCACTTCCCAAAAAAATATATTTATTTCAATTAGTTAAATCGCAAAATTGAGATCTCTTCCGTCGCTGCAATCGGCAGTTCAACATTAGTTCGACAGAGCCGGGATAGATTATGCTCAAAATTTCGCCATTCCGACCTCCAGCATCCGCCCGAAATCACATTTCAAAACGGGGCAAAAGGTCGATCTGCATATTTTTTAATCAGTCCGCCTAAAGAATCAGCACCTCTTTCATCAAAATGCCATGAAATCGGCAAAAATCCCTACGAATTGCGCCCCACCTCGAGTTGGCACGGCTCCTGCAATCGTCAGGGTGCTCACCCCCGGTTCATGAAACCACAAGACAGGGGCGAGGCAGTGTGCTGGATCGTTCTGTGCTGGATGTCAGGTCTTCCCTCCCTGTCAGATAAGGAAGCCTGCAAAAAGCGCTGAACCCGAAGGACCACAAGGCAAATTCGACGGCGCCAACAGTTTTTCTGCAGTTGGCAAAGTAACTTTCAAGGAACCCGGTTAAGGCCATGAAAAAAGTCGAAGCAATCATCAAGCCCTTTAAGCTGGATGAGGTTAAGGAAGCCCTTCACGAAGTGGGCATCAAGGGGATCACCGTTACCGAAGCCAAGGGCTTTGGTCGACAAAAGGGCCATACAGAACTTTACCGTGGCGCCGAGTACGTCGTGGATTTTCTGCCCAAAGTGAAGGTCGAAGTGGTTCTGGAAGACAATCTGGTCGAACAGGCCGTTGAAGCCATCCAGCAAACCGCCCGCACGGGCCGTATCGGGGACGGGAAAATCTTCGTCAGCTCCATTGATGAAGTCATCCGCATCCGCACCGGTGAAACCGGCAGCGACGCCGTTTAAAGAATTCAGGTTTATCAGCCGCCAGATCAGCCCTGCCGCGCAGCCTGATCTTTCACAAAAGGCGGTCAAATCAACCTGCAAAACTACACATCTCTATCTTTTCTCAACGAGTAGGAACGCGAGAAGATCATGTCCGACGCAAACACAATTCTTCAGATGATCAAGGACAACGACGTCAAATACGTCGATTTCCGTTTCACTGACCCTAAAGGCAAGTGGCAGCACGTCGCCCAGCATGTCGATACCGTCGACGAAGAAATGCTGGAAGAAGGCATCATGTTTGACGGTTCCTCCATCGAAGGCTGGAAGGACATCAACGAGTCTGACATGGCTCTGCTGCCGGACCTCAGCTCCGCCACCATGGACCCCTTCACCGCACAGCCTCAGCTGATCCTGAACTGTGACGTGCTGGACCCCATCACCGGTCAGCCTTACAACCGCTGCCCCCGTGGCACCTCCAAAAAAGCTCTGGCATACATGGCTTCTGCTGGTATCGGTGACACCGCTGTCTTCGGTCCTGAAGCTGAGTTCTTTGTCTTCGACAACGTCCAGTTCAACACCGACCCGCACAACACATTCTTCAAGTTCGACAGCGAAGAAGGCCCATACAACTCCGGTTCCAAACTGGAAAACGGCAACATGGGTCACCGCCCGAAAGTCAAAGGCGGCTACTTCCCGGTTCCCCCCGTTGATTCCGGCACCGACCTGCGCGCCGAAATGGTTTCCGTGATGAAGGAAATGGGCGTCACCGTTGAGAAACACCACCACGAAGTGGCTCCTTCTCAGCATGAACTCGGCATCAAGTTCGACACCCTGGTGAAAACCGCCGATAACATGCAGATCTACAAGTACGTGGTACACAATGTGGCCCATGCTTACGGCTGCACGGCCACCTTCATGCCAAAGCCCGTTTTCGGTGACAACGGTTCCGGTATGCACGTTCACCAGTCCATCTGGAAAGAAGGCAACCCGATCTTCGCAGGCGAAGGCTATGCCGGCCTCAGCGAAACTGCCCTCTACTACATCGGTGGCATCATCAAGCATGCCAAAGCACTGAACGCCTTCACCAACCCTTCCACCAACAGCTACAAGCGTCTGGTGCCCGGTTATGAAGCCCCTGTTCTGCTGGCTTACTCCGCCCGCAACCGCTCTGCCTCCTGCCGTATTCCTTTCGGCGCAGGCCCCAAAGCCAAGCGTGTGGAAGTGCGTTTCCCCGATGCAACCGCCAACCCTTACCTGGCCTTCTCCGCCATGTTGATGGCTGGCCTGGACGGCATCAAAAACAAGATCCATCCTGGCGATGCCATGGACAAGAACCTTTACGATCTGCCGCCTGAAGAACTGAAAGAAGTTCCGACCGTTGCTGGGTCCCTGCGCGAAGCTCTGGAAGCTCTGGAAGCCGATCACGACTTCCTGCTGGCCGGTGACGTCTTCGACAAGGATCAGATCGAAGGCTACCTGGCTCTCAAATGGGAAGAAGTCTACGCCCTGGATCTGGCTCCGCACCCGATCGAATTCGAGATGTACTACTCCGCTTAAGGCTATCCGGACCCAATCGGGTCCAGTCAGCACCAAAGCAATAAAAAGAGCGGGTTGCAGAAATGCAGCCCGCTTTTTCTTTTGCCTGCCCGCACGAGAGCCGTATGGCTGCACACGGACCCACATTGTGATGAAACCTAAGGCGTAACGCTCTCTTCCGTGGTTAAGTGGATGAGTTGTGGTTTCTTTGATGCGCAGAGTCTTTCAGGTCAAACAGATCCTGCTCTGACCGCATGCATTCAGGCCGTAAAGCAAGATCAGCGGTTAGCGCGCAAGGGCACCTGCTGCGTTTTCTCACTCCAGCCATGGGGCAAGGCACCTGCCCGTACAGTGACCTCGCTCAGATCCAATGGGATCGCGACCCCATTTAGGGAACGGGTAAAGGGCTGCTCGTTCACATGAGGATGGTAGAGCACCCTTTCCCCCAGAATGTTCCCCTGCCCGTCCAGCACCTGCCAGATGTTGGCGTAGTGGTTCCAGCCCTCATCGTCGTGACGCAGGGTTACGTGGAAGTCCCAGCGATCGCTCAGACCGGGAACCGCTTTGACAGCCACGATTTCCACCTCACCAGCCAAGGCCGTCGGGGTAGCAGAAACGAGCGCCAAGGCGGCCAACAATCCGAACCCGATTGTCGCCAAGGCGGGTTTAAACCGAGACCGACAAACGGAAGGCAAAATCTGCTTGCGTTGCCGACGGGGCGCTCCCTCTGCAGGTTTCATAGGAGAAGAGCGCAAAGAAAAAGGCAGGTGACGTTTCATGCCGTCAACCTGCCTTTGATCATTCTGTCGCGCCAGACACAAATCCGTGACGCGGTCTATAGCTAGTGGCCGGGCGTTAAGCTGCTTCCGGCATGTTGTTGATGGCTTCTTCCAGATCGTAGAAGCTGGGCTGCATGTTTGTGGGCACGTTGCCCCGACCGATTTCAACGGAAACCTGGGCGGCATGACCGTGCAGATGGGCCACCAGAACATCGCGGATCACCAACATGAACTGGGCGTCTGTCGCCTGAACCTGCCCGAAGCGCTGGCCAAAGGGACCGACCAGGCCATAGGCCAGGAACACGCCAAGGAAGGTCCCGACCAGGGCGCCGCCGATCATGTTCCCGAGGATTTCCACGGGCTGATCAATGGCGGACATGGTTTTCACAATCCCCAGAACAGCGGCCACAATCCCAAGCGCCGGCAGGCCATCGGCCATGTTGGACAGCACGCCGTGGGCCTGCTCTTCCTCATGGTGGTGCTTTTCGATCTGACGCTCCAGATAATCTTCCACCTGATGGGGATCATCCAGGTTCATGGTCACCATGCGCAGCGTATCGCAGATCAGATGGACCACATGATGGTCTCCCTGGATCTTCTCAAACTGGGAAAAGATGCTGCTTTCCTCGGGGTTTTCGATATGAGGCTCAAGCCCAACAACCCCTTTGGATTTCATGGTTTTGGTCAGCATGTACATCAGGCAGAGAATGTCCTGATAGTCGTCCTTGTTCCATTTCGGACCTTTGACGGCACGCCCAAAACCAGCCAGACCGGCTTTCACTGCGTCCATGCCATTACCGATCAGCATGGCCCCGACAGCGGCACCACCGATCATCATCATTTCAAAAGGCAAGGCATAGATGATAACCGCCATGCTGCCCCCAGCGGCCAGATAGCCGCCAAAGACCATAGCGAAAACAATTACAACGCCACCTATCGCGAGCATGGGCAATCCTGTCCATTTCGTCTCAAAAGGACCTGCATGGTCCCGTTCCAGCGTCATACTGCGTGGTGAATGGTAAATTTTTGCTGAATCCTGGCCATTACTCGGAAGACGCATCATTCCAGAAAAGCCGATAAGCCTTTGATTTCCACACTTTTTACATAGTGTTTGTGGGAATAGTGGGTGCGAAGGAAGCGGATTTATGGTTAGAAATTGCGATTACGCGCCTTAAGAACTCTGCCTGTCGGGACCCAGACTGGTGATGAGCCTTTGGCAGCCCCTGCCCCCCACTGGTTAGTGGGGGTTTCGCGCGGTGATGACCCAGGACGAGGACCGCATGACAATGCCATCGGCTTCCACTTTCTGGCTGCTGATGGCCTCTGCCAGGGCCGCTTCAATTTCCGACCTCTTGTCTTCCGCTTCCTGACCGGCTTCGCGGAACACTTCGCCTGCCGGGCCAATGGAAAGCTGAAAATCAATGGCATCCTGGATGGAGTGCCCGACCAGAACCGGCGCATCCACGCGCTCAAACTCAATGTCCTCGAAACCCGCCGAAGTCATCATGCCGGCAACCATCTCTTCATTGGCCATGGAAAAGGGACCCGGGCCGCAGGAACGACCATCCACGCCCGGAGGCGGCAAAAAGCCCAGCACCACCTCCTTGGCCATGCTCAGCCAGGGATTGTCGTAGGGACTGCGCCAGACGATGTGGGTCATGGTGCCGCCGGGTTTCAAGGCAGAGCGCATGTTGCGCAAAGCCACCACGGGATTGGAAAAGAACATGGTGCCAAAACGGGAGAAGACAAAGTCGTACTCCGGCTCAAAGGGCATAATCAGAACGTCACCGTTCCTGAATTCCAGATTGCCGAGACCCTCTTCTTCAGCGGCCTGACGCCCGAAATCCATAAAGGCGTCGCAGCAATCAACACCAACCACCCGCCCGCGCGGTCCGACCCGATGGGCCAGTTTCAGAGCCGTATCGCCAAAGCCGCAGCCGACATCCAGAACGCTGTCCCCCTCCCTGACCGTCAGATTGGGAAAGATCGCTTCGCTGTGATGGGTCAGGCCGCCCACCAGAATGTGCTTAAAACGGATAAACTTGGGAACCAGGATGTCGTTCCAGAACTCGACAAACTCCGCATCCCCAACCTGTTCGCTGGCCATGACAGGACCCCGCTGTTTTTGATCAGGAGGTAACGCCTGCCACTTTATCCCATTTCCATCGAAATATCACGAATGCCCTGATTTTCTGTCATTGGCTGTCCCGTCTCAGCCGTCTTTATTCCTTGAGTTCGGCCTTGATGGAGATCTCGCTGGTGATGGTCTTGTGAACCGGACAACGCTCCGCAATTTCAAAGATCTTCTGCCGCTCCTCCGCACTCAGGTCACCGGTCAGCGTGATCTGCGTCTTGATCTGGTCAATTTTGCCGGACTGGGTTTCGCAGTCGGCGCAGTCTTCCGCATGAATTTTGTCATGGCTCAACCTGACCTCTGCCCGCTCCAGATTGTAGCCTTTGCGGTTGGCATAAAGCCGCATGGTCATGGTTTTGCAGGCTCCCAAAGCAGAAAGCAGCAGGTCATAAGGTGTGGGACCCAGATTGTCCCCGCCCACAGATGGCGGCTCATCGGCTGACAGAACATGGCCGGATCCGGACACCACGCTGTTGGTAAACTTGCCCGTGGTGGTTTCTGACACGACCACAGTTCCCGGAACTGCTTTTGGCAGAGGCGCGGCTTTAGCCTGCGGGTCCCCCAGATAGCGCGTGGCCCAACTGGCTATGACATCAGCGACATAAGCGGCGTCCTCGCGCTTGCTCAGCAGATGGTCTGCTTCGTCCAGCGAAACAAAGCTCTTGGGATGTTTGGCCGCCTGAAAGATCTCACCGGCGTTTTCAATGCCCACGGTCTGGTCCAGCGGGCTGTGGAAAATCAACAGCGCCTTTTTCAGCTCGCCAATGGTCTGACTGAGATTCTGGTTGCTGATGTCCTCCAGAAACTGCTTTTGAATGCGGAAAGGCCTGCCGACCAATAGAACTTCCGCTTCGCCCTTTTCTTCGATTTCCTGAACAGAAGTCTGAAAGGTATGGGCAACGTGGGCCGGATCAGCCGGGGCGCCAATGGTCACCACGGCTTTGGCTTCCGGCACATCCGCAGCAGCCGCCAACACAGCGGCCCCACCCAGGGAATGACCGATCAAAAGCTGGGGCGCAGCCAGTTCCTGGCGCATGTGCGCGACAGCCGCCAGCAAGTCCCCCACGTTGGAGGAAAAGTTACTGTTGGCGAACTCTCCGTCACTGGCTCCCAGCCCGGTAAAATCGAAGCGCAGAACGGCAATCCCCGCTCTGGTCAGTCCTTCTGCAATGCGACTGGCCGCAAAGATGTCTTTGCTGCAGGTAAAGCAATGGGCAAAGAGCGCATAGGCTTTCGGGGTACCTGCCGGCCTGTCGAGGCGTGCCGCCAGATTCTCGCCCAGGGCTCCGGGGAATACAAAACGCTCTTGGCTGGCCATCGGATTTCCTTTGATTGCAGTGCATGTTAAAGCTGAGCCTGTTTCAACAGAGCCGGTTCTTTGGCCTCACTAGATAGGAACGTAGCCACCGCTTGGGTCTGCACAACCTCGTGATCAGGGGCGCATTCAGGGTTTGTGACCTAAGGCAGATCTCCCGCGTGTTCCGAAATCGCCAGACATCCAGCCTCCTTGCGCCCAAAGTAATCCGTCGCGCGCCGTGCCTTCCGACCATGCCCCTCCCAATTGACCTCTTCAGGGAACAGGTTAGCGCCTCTTCATCAAGCTACGAGATCAGGAACCGGCCCGGCGCGGCACAGGTCGCGGATTGCCGTCGTCATCGATGGTGACATAGACAAAGATGCCTTCTGTCACTTTCAGGATTTCCCGTGAGCCGCGGCGTCGGACCCAGGTTTCCACCTTGACCGTAACGGAAGTCGTGCCGATGCGCGTGACGTCGGCATAGAGGCTGACCAGGTCACCGACAAAAATCGGTCGGTGAAAGCGCATGGCATCCACCGCCACTGTGGCGAACCGTCCCTCTGCCACCTCTGACACGGGAACAGAGCCGGCAATGTCCATCTGGGCCAGCACCCAACCGCCAAAAATGTCTCCGTTGTGATTGGAATCTGACGGCATGGGAACACTGCGCAAAGCAGGCTGCCCTTCCGGCAGCTGTCCCTGAGCCCCGGAATTGGTTTCTGACGGTTGAGAGATCGGTGTTTTTTTGTCGGATGAGCTCATGTTTCGAGGCCTCTTTTTACCATATCTCGTGGCATCGTGATTGTTTTCCACAGCATCTGCTTGAACGACAGGTGTGGCAACCTATAATGCCCAGCATGTCAGATCTCTTCCAATCAATGCCTGCCGCCACCACCGAAGACTACTCCGCCAAGGACATCGAAGTCCTGGAGGGTCTGGAACCCGTACGCCGCCGTCCCGGTATGTACATCGGCGGAACCGATGAGCGTGCCCTGCACCACCTGGTCGCTGAGATCCTGGACAACTCCATGGATGAGGCCGTGGCCGGTCACGCCAGCCGAATCGAGATCGAACTGGGCACCGACAACTGGATCACCATCCGGGACAACGGACGTGGCATTCCCATTGATCCGCATCCCAAGTACAAAGACAAATCCGCCCTGGAGGTCATTCTAACGACCCTTCATTCAGGCGCAAAGTTCACCAACAAGGCCTATGAAACCTCTGGCGGCCTGCATGGCGTGGGGATGTCCGTGGTGAATGCCCTGGCCAGCTCCCTGACGGTTGAGATTGCCAGGAACAAACAGCTTTACACCCAAAGCTATATTCAGGGTCACCCGCAGACGGGTCTGGAAAACAAAGGACCGGTTCACAACCGGCGCGGCACCACCATTCGCTTTCGGCCGGACAGTGAGATTTTTGGTGAAGGCGCCCATTTTGTTCCTGGCCGTTTGTTCAAAATGGCCCGCTCCAAAGCCTATCTGCATCGAGGGGTGGAGATCCGCTGGAGCTGTGATCCCTCTCTGATCACAGAAAAAGACAAAACCCCAGATGCCGCCACGCTGCATTTTCCCAACGGGCTGCAGGATTTTCTGACGGCCTCGCTGGGAGAGCGGCGCGTACTGGTCCCCTCACCTTTTGCAGGTGAAGCTCAGTTCTCCGACGGCAATGGCCGCGTTGAGTGGGCCGTTACCTGGCCTGTCGATGAAGACGGCTTTACCTCTTCCTACTGCAACACCGTACCCACGCCGGAAGGCGGCAGCCACGAACAGGGCATGCGCTCGGCCCTGCTCAAAGGCCTGAAAGGCCACGGCGAGATGATCGGTCTCAAAAAGGCCAGCCAGATCACAGGGGATGACATTCTTGGCGGTGCCTGCGCCATTCTTTCGGCCTTCATTCGCGAACCGCAGTTCCAGGGCCAGACCAAAGAAAAACTGGCAACCCCGGAAGCGGCGCGCTTTGTCGAAAACACCCTGAAGGATCACTTCGAACACTGGCTGTCCAGCGATCCCGAACGCTCCCGCATTCTGCTGGAACGTCTGGTGGAACGGGCGGAAGAGCGTCTGCGCAAACGCCAGGAACGTGAACTCAAGCGTAAGTCCGCCACGCGCAAGCTGCGCCTGCCCGGTAAGCTCAGTGATTGCTCCAGCACCTCAGCCAACGACACCGAAATCTACCTGGTGGAAGGGGATTCGGCCGGTGGATCGGCCAAGCAGGCCAGAAACCGCAAAACCCAGGCCATCCTGCCCCTGCGTGGTAAAATCCTGAACGTGGCCTCTGCCACCCAGGACAAACTGAAAGCCAACCAGGAAGTCAGCAACATCACCCAGGCCCTGGGCTGTGGCACCCGTCGCGACTTTGATATCGACAAGTTGCGCTATGAGCGGGTCATCATCATGACCGACGCCGACGTGGATGGCGCGCACATTGCCTCCTTGCTGATGACTTTCTTCTATCAGGAAATGCGCGGCCTGATCGACGAGGGCAAACTCTATCTGGCGCAGCCGCCGCTTTACCGCATCAATCAGGGCGGCAAAACGCTCTATGCCCGGGATGATGCTCACAAAGACGAGTTGATGGCCAAGGAGTTCACCGGACGGGGCAAAATCGAAGTCAGCCGCTTCAAAGGGCTGGGTGAGATGCCTGCTGCCCAGCTGAAAGAGACCACCATGGATCCCGCCAAACGCACTTTGCTGCGGGTTCAGATCACCGAAATGGATGACATGGAGCAGTCCCAGAACGAACGGGAAATGACGCGGGAGCGGATTGAGCACCTGATGGGTCGCAAGCCGGAACTGCGTTTTGCCTTCATTCAGGAACATGCCCGTTTTGTCTCAGAAGATGCTTTGGATGTTTAACGGCAGCCCGTTCAGCTGTTAAGCACTCCTGGCAACATCTGATATCCTGGCAATTGCCCTCACTCCGGACTCGAGAACTTGGGCTTCGTAAAAATTCCGGCACAAATTGTCTGCCTTTGCGGCCAACAATGCCCGTCGTGCGATCAACGGATCAAATTGCCGACAGCCGCCTGGATTTTGCCCCATTGTTCTGAAAAACTCAGACGTTGTTGATGGGCACTGCCCCCCTCTTTTCGGATCAGTCTGATGAAATCGCTCAAGAAAACCCGTTTTGCTCCTATAGCAGCTCTGGCTGCGGCCTCGGTCATCCTGTCCGGCTGCATTACCGGTGCCGGTGTGACCGGACCAACCTACATCAGCTCCATCTATTCCCAGGACATGGTGCTGGGTGTCTCGGCCCAGGGCGGCATGGGAGTAAAAGTCGAGGGACAACCCTTCAATGACCCCCAGGAAACGGTAAATCAGCAGATTGCCCAGATCTTCACCCAAAGCAACTTTGGTCGCCGTTTTGAGGTTTTTGCCAATCCCCCTGCTGAACTGAAAACGGCCTACCGGACCTACGTGGTGTTCAATCCGGCACCCAACCTGTCGGATGACAGGGTGTGTGAAGAAGCTCCCAACCTGAAACGGGCCGATCCGGTGCCGGGAAAAGTCAGCCTGCTGGCGGTCTTCTGTGAGTTCAAAACCGCCCAGACTTCGACCTTTGGCCGGGTAGAGGCAGACAGCCTGCAGGACCCCCGCTATCAGGGACTGCTGCGCCAGGTGGCCCATGAACTCTGGCCGCCAATCAAAAGCGACATTGACCGCGCTGACAATCAGAGTGAATGGCCCTTCTGATCCGGACTGTGATCAGGCAAACCGGGCGCGCATTGGGCAGTCAAACAACCTGCACAACAGCGCCTAACACTCTGAATTAGAGTGATTTCTGATTTTTCTGTCTTTTAAGCGTATCTCACTTACTGTCAAAATCTCTTTGGCCAAAACAACGGCCAGAAAGATGTCACTCAGACAGAAGCCAGCGTTCCAGGGCGTTCCAGGTTTCTTCCGGCTGTTCCAAAGGCGGTAAGTGGCCGCAGTCTTCAATGACCGTCAGGCGGGAGTTGCGAATGCCCGCTGCCATTTCCGTATGGCGCACAAGTGGAGTGAGCGCATCCTGACGGCCACAAAGCACCAGTGTTGGACAGGCGATCTTCACCAACGTGGGGCGGCTGTCGGGTCGGGTGAGGATGGCATTTTGCTGTCGCAGGAAAGCGTCCCGCCCCACAGCCTCCGCCATGTCCAGGATGGGCCGGGTGACGGTGTCATCCTCCAGTCGGCTCTTGTGGATCAGCAGCGGCAGCAAGCGCGGCGTGACGCCTTTGAATTTGCCAATCTTGGCCAGATCAATCAGTGCATGCCTTCGCTGGCGAACCTCCTCACTGTCATCGGGAGCCTGGGTATCCAGCAAGGCCAGCTTTGTCACCCGCTCGGGCGCCTGACGCAGGATTTCGAACGCCACATAACCGCCCATGGACAAAGCCGCCAAAGCAAACCGGGGTGGCATGGCCTCCAGCACTGACCGTGCCATGGCAGCCACACTGTCCTGGCTGGTAAAATCGGCCACGTAAGGCTCTGAAATAACGCGTAGTTTTGGCATCAAGGGAGCCCAGAGTCCCTCGTTCAGCAGCAATCCGGGCAACAGGGCCAAAGGCGTCTTTTCACTCACTTGATTTTCTCTATCAACGTTTTGAATTGCGGATGTTTCGCGTCTTCCAGCCACTCAAAGACCACCATTTCACTGGTGACAACCTGCGCCCCGGCCGCGGCCATCCGTAACAAACCGGCTTCCTTGTTTTCGGACTGGCGTGATCCGCAGGCATCCCGCACGACAAAAACGTCATAGCCCGCCTTCAGCAGATCCAGAACCGACTGTAGAACACAGACATGGGTTTCCATACCAGCGACCACGATCTGCTTGCGTTTGTTGCGCAGAAGCCGTTCCGGCCACCCTGCTTCCCGATAAAGGGAAAAGTGAGTTTTTGAGGCAATGGCTTGCTCGGGCAAAAGCGCCGCCAACGACGCGACAGTCCCGCCTAGTCCCTGCGGATACTGCTCACTGCACAGCATCGGCAGATCCAGCACCTGGGCGGCTTCCACGAGAACGGCTGTGCGCGCCAGGATCTGATCCGCTCCCTCGATTGCAGGCGCCAGCCGGCCCTGCAGATCAATCAACAGCAGTTGAGACTCTTGGGAGGAAATCAAACGGGTTATGTCGGTCATGTCAGCCTTAAACCAGTTTTCACAAGGAAAAAGCAGATAAAGCGCCTCTGTATTAAGGTTAATTATTTACCAAAACAGCAGAAACAATTTGCCGCAGCTGGCTGGTTTCTTACAAAGAAAAGGCAGGATCCACAAGCCAGATTACGGGAATTTTGTTTAGGGATTACAGCGAGATACAGCCACTTTTATAGTCACATCAGTTCACTCAAATGGTTTCATCAGGCACCCTGATGCAAATGTTGCAGATTTAATAAACATCTAAAAATGCTGCCTTTCTGCGGATCTGCTATGGGAAATCGTTGACTTTTCAATCCCCAACCCTAATATCCGGCCCTGTTACAGAGGCGGCCTGAAATAGAGCCGCCCTTCTTTCTCAATGAACATAAAGTGTCTGTATGCCTTTTGAGTCCCTTGGGCTGAGCTCAGAGATCCGCCGCGCCGTTTCTGATTCCGGTTACGACAAGCCAACGCCGATTCAGGAAAAAGCCATTCCTTATGTGCTGATGGGACGCGATGTCCTGGGTGTTGCGCAAACCGGTACTGGCAAAACCGCCAGTTTTACCCTGCCGATGATTGACATCCTGTCATCCGGCCGGGGACGCGCCAGAATGCCCCGCTCTCTGATCCTGGAACCCACCCGGGAACTGGCGGCTCAGGTTGCAGAAAACTTTGAGAAGTATGGCAAGTACACCAACCTCTCCATGGCCCTGCTGATTGGCGGTGAGTCCATGAAGGATCAGCAGGCTGCGCTGATGAAAGGTGTGGACGTGCTGATCGCCACCCCCGGACGCCTGCTGGATCTCTTTGATCGCGGGCAGATTCTGTTGGCAGATACGAAGCTGCTGGTCATCGACGAAGCCGACCGCATGCTGGATATGGGCTTTATTCCCGATGTGGAGCGCATTGTCTCCCTTCTGCCCAAAATCCGGCAAACCCTCTTCTTCTCCGCCACCATGGCCCCGGAAATCAAACGCCTGGCCGACGCCTTCCTGATGAATCCCAAGGAAGTCAAGGTGTCCCGCCCGGCCGCAACCGCCGATACGGTGGTTCAGAAGTTTGTTCGCACCGGTTCTGAAGCCAAAGCCAAACGGGCCGCCTTGCGCTCCGTCATGACTCTGGAAGCAGAAGACATGAAGTCTGCTCTGGTCTTCTGTAACCGTAAACGCGATGTTGGCATCGTGGCCCGCTCTCTCAAGCGCCACAACTACAACGTAGAGCCACTGCACGGTGACATGGTGCAGTCCGCCCGCATGGACGCGCTCAACCGCTTCAAAGAAGGCGAGGTTCAGATTCTGGTCTGTTCCGATGTCGCGGCACGCGGACTGGACATTCCTGATGTCAGCCATGTGTTTAACTACGACGTGTCCCACAACGCTGAAGACTATGTGCATCGCATTGGCCGCACAGGTCGCGCCGGACGCTCTGGCCGGGCCTTTACTTTCGTCAGCCCCGTGGACAAGAAATCTCTGGCGGCTGTTCAGAAGCTGATCGGCAAAGCCATCGACGAATTCAAACTGGACGATCAGGTTTCCAAAGACGAAGCCCCTCAAAAAGAGGCTGCTCCCGAGACCCAGAACCAAGAAGAAGAGACCCGTTCAGACGCAACCGACGAGAAGAGCGAGCGCAAGGCCCGCCGTCCGCGCCGCCGTAAATCTTCAGCTGACAAAAAGGCCCAGGAGCAGGCAGCAGCCGAGTCTCAGGAAACCCAGGAAGGAAACAACGACGTGATTGCAGAGACCGCTGAAACCGAGGTTCGTAAAACCAAAGGTGAGCGTCGCCGCCGTCGTGAAACCCCTCAGGAAAAAGCTGCCAACAACAACTCTCCTTTTGGGGAGCATACGCCAGCCTTCATGCTGCGCCCGGTGCCCATCGCCGCCAACGGCTGATCACCGCGGAACAGCAAAGAACAAGAAGTCAGGGTCGCTGAACAGCGGCCCTTTCTTTTTGCGGGGTGGTCATGAGCAGATTGTTTTCTTGAGCCGTGATTTCCGTTGCCTGCGGGCCAGGCAAAAAAGATCAGGCGCTCCCCTTTCACGCGCTTGGTGATCAGGGTATTAAAAGAGTCTCTTTTTCAAAGGTTTCTATTGCCGGTCCCCAACCTGGCGACAGCAACCAAACAGGACATTGGTTGATCAGATGCAGACAATTTTTGTGCAGCTAAAATGCGACCTCGGCCAAGCCTATAAAGTGGCGGACACGCTGGTTCAGGACGTGGAACAGGTTTCCGAAGTCTATTCCACTTCCGGCAAGTACGATTTGATGATCAAGTGCTACCTGCCCGAAAGCATGGACATCGGGCATTTTGTCAATGAACAGATCCAGACCATCCCCGGGATCAAAGACAGCTTTACCATGATCACCTTCAAAGCCTTTTCCTGACGGCAGCAGGATCTGTTTTCAGAGCCACAAAAGACAACAGGTCCTCAAGGCAGTCTTCTCCGGAAGACACCTAAAGGACCTGCCTTAAATCAGCTATATGGCGAGGCGCCGTAGCCTCTGCTTTATTTTACCCCAATGCGCGGGTGTGAGCCATCGGATCGACCAAAAGAGCGTTCCAGAACGGCCGTTGAGTTTTCCGCGTATTCCCGGGCTTTGGTCAGCAACACCAGGATTTCCATATTGTTGTCCATGACCTGAACGGCTTCCGGCCGCCGGTCATCAACAATTTTGGTGCAACGGTGGATGATTTCTTTGCGCAGGGAAGACAAAACGTCTTCCAGCTTGTAGCCATCGGGATTGTCTTCGGACACCAAAAAGTGGGTCATGGTTCGACTCTATTGTTCGCTGAAGTTGAAGGCCCAGCATGCACCGTTAGTCTTTCTAAAAGGTTACTGTTCGCTAACCAACATTAGAGCCGCCCTGCGTCGTTCCGCTGTAAGAGGCTGATAAACCGGCCCAATGGCAACCTTTCCTAATGGATTTGAGCGTGTCCAAACTGCGCCTGAGCTTTCCCTACGCCGCTGTTTACTGTGGCATTTTCCTGATCATCGGCCTCTACCTACCCTTCTGGCCGCTGTGGCTGGAAAGTCGCGGCCTGTCACCGGAGATGATCGGACTGACCATTGCCATTGGTTCCTGGCTGCGCATCGGTGTCACCCCGGCCATTGCCCAGATCAGTGATCGAAGTGGTCGGGAAAAAACCGTCATGCTGCTTTTGGGCCTGGGGGCTCTGCTGACAGTCATTGGTTTCTTTTCGGTCGAAACCATTCTCGCCATCGTGCTGCTCAATACCCTCTTTACCATCACGCATTCCCCCCTGCTCCCTCTGTCGGACAGCGCGACACTCACCATGGCGGCGCGTGAAAAGATTGACTATGGCCGCATCCGGCTTTGGGGCTCGCTGGCCTTCATACTGGCCAGCAGTGGGGGCGGCTGGCTGCTCAGCGGCCGACAGCCGGATTTGATTCTCTGGCTGCTTCTGGGGGCAGCCCTGTTTCTCTTTCTCTCCCTGCTTTGCCTTCCGCGCAGCCGGAAACCCAAGGCAAGCGGACCCAAAGCGCCACTCAAAGCCCTGCTGAACCTGCGCAGCTACTGGGGTCTGGTGGCTGCTGCGGCCTTGCTGCAGGCCAGTCACGCGGTGTTTTACGGCTTTTCATCGCTCTATTGGGAATCGCTTGGCATTGGCGAGCGAACCATCGGCTGGTTCTGGGCCGTCGGGGTGGTGGCGGAAATCCTGCTCTTTGCCGTCAGTGGGTGGATTTTCAGTTTTCTGGGCCCCAGACGCCTGCTGATGATCGCCGGGCTCGCCGGATTGATCCGCTGGACCCTGTTGGCCTATGCCACCGATCCCTGGCTGATCTTTCCCTTGCAGGCCCTGCATGGCCTGACTTTCGGGGCGGCGCACCTGGGCACGGTCCACTATATCTCCCGCACGGCCCCGCAAGGCCTTGCCGGAACGGCTCAGGCAGTTTACACGGCCCTGTCCGGTGGCTTGGTCATGGGCTTGATGATGCTGGCAGCAGGATGGCTCTACACGGAATTGCGCGCAGACGCCTTTCTTGTCATGGCCCTTAGCGCTAGCATTGGCGGCATTATCGCCTACTATCTGCCACGTACCCAGAATCAAGCACCCAGTGCCCCATAAAAGACAGCAGCTGGAAGCTGTCAGACAAAAAAGGACTGAGAAGCATGAGCCAGGCCGACGCCTTTCCCTCGCTGACTGTAATCGATCATCCGCTCATTCAGCACAAGCTCACCATCATGCGGGACAAGGATACGCCCCCCATTCTCTTTCGGCAGCTGCTGCGGGAAATCGGCCTGCTCATGGGCTTTGAGGTAATGCGGGATCTGCCAACCGTGCAAAAGTCCATTGTGACGCCGGTAGCGCCGATGGAAGCGCCAGAGCTTTCCCAGCCGGTCACCATCGCCTCCATCCTGCGGGCGGGCCTTGGCATGGCTGAAGGCATTCGGGAGCTGATCCCCTCCTCCCGCGAAGGCCATATCGGTCTTTACCGCGACCCGGAAACCAAGCAGCCCAAAGAGTACTTTGTGAAACTGCCCCGGGAACTGGGGAAAATCGTGCTGGTGGATCCCATGCTGGCAACCGGCGGGTCTGCAGCCCACGCCGTTGACGTGCTGCTGGACAAAGGGGCCAAACCCGAAGACATCTCCATGGTCATTCTGGTTGCGGCGCCGGAAGGCGTGGAAACCTTTGCCAAGACTCATCCCAACGTGCGCATCTTCACTGCCGCCCTGGACGATTGCCTGAACGATCACGCCTACATTGTGCCCGGACTGGGCGATGCCGGAGACCGCATTTTCGGCACGCTCTGAGTTTTAAGGTCCCTGCCCTTTGGAAAGAAGCCGCCAAGGCATCAGCCTGATAGAAATCACGCCCGACAGAGCAGACCTTTCTGCCCTGTTGGACGTGATCAAAGCTGCCTTTGCCGAACAGGTAGGGACACTTGATCCCCCTTCTTCTTCTGAGACCTTTACCCTGGAAGATCTGGAGGCCCGCCTCCGCCAGGGTCCAGCTTTCCAAATCAGTGATGCAAAAGGCCCCTGCGGCTGCGTGCTGACCAGCCTGGCCGGGGATCATCTTTATCTGGGCAAGCTGGCCATTCATCCCCGGGCCCGCAGACAGGGACTGGCTGTTGCCCTGATTGATGCCGTCTGTGACGCGGCCCGACGACAGGGGTTACCCGCCGTCGAACTGGAATACCGCATTGCCCTGACTGGCAATCACTCGCTCTATCAATCCCAGGGATTTCAGATCATCGCCGAAGAGGCCCACCCGGGGTACAGCCACCCAACCTTCTATCGGGCGCGCAAAACCCTCTGATCACAGGCCCTCCGGACCAGCGATCCCTAAATCTCAGTCAGCTTGCCGTAGGTTTCCGGGCGACGGTCCCGGAAGAACTGCCAGAGGTCCCGCACTTCGCGCACCTGGTTCATGTCCATGTCTGCGATCACCAGTTCGTCTTTGTCTTCACTGGCTTCGACCAGGAATTCACCCCGTGGATTGACCACGTAGGACGAGCCGTAGAAGCGGCCAATGTTCCAGGGGGCTTCCGTTCCAGGACGGTTAATGGCCCCAATGAAACAGCCATTGGCAACGGCAGAGGCCGGCTGTTCCAGTTTCCAGAGATACTGGCTCAATCCGGCCACGGTGGCTGATGGATTGACGATATATTCCGCCCCATTGAGTGCCAGAGCCCGCCAGCCTTCCGGGAAATGGCGATCGTAACAGATGTAGACCCCCAGCTTGCAGTAGGCTGTGTCGAACACCGGATAGTCTGACGAACCGGGCTTAAAAAAGAACTTTTCGTAAAAGCCTGCCACTTGAGGGATATGGGTTTTGCGGTACTTGCCCAGATAGCTGCCATCGGCATCGATCACCGCGGCCGTATTGTAATAGACGCCTGTGATGTCTTCTTCATAGATGGGCACCACAATGACCATTTTGTATTTCTTGGCGTAATCCATCATCAGCTGGGTTGTCGGACCATCAGGAATCCGCTCCGCCGCGTGATACCACTTGCTGTCCTGACTGGGACAAAAGTAGGGCTGCGTGAAAACCTCCTGAAAACACAGCACCTGCACCCCCTTCTCCCCGGCCTCTTCGATCAGGGGAATGTGGGCCTCTATCATCTGCTGGCGGATTTCTTCCGGGCTCTGATCTGTACTGCCCTTAAGGCTCACCTGAATCAAACCACTGCGGACGGTGTTTGGCGCTGTGCTGGACATGAAAGGCTCCCTGTCTGTTTTGAAAGAGATCGGGCAAGAACCCCGGACTCTCCGGCAGTTTGCACCCCCTGCTTTTTATGACATCGACCAAGTCTTGGCTTATGATGTTCCTCACGCTTTGGAGATCTGACGGCAGGGTTGTGCAGTCAGTTGCAGTGAGCCTAGCAGGGATAGTTATGGTGACAAGACTTTTCCCGGGCCGGGAGTTTTGACCGTCTGGATCGGGAAAGCTTTGGGAGTAAGGCGATCAGGGACTAGCATTGCCGCAAGAATTGCGCTTAAATTTGACCAATTGGACAAGAAAACAAGGTCGACTCTGACCCTCACCTGCCGTTTGTTTCCCTTGGCAGCGTCGAAAGGCAGAAGGAACTGACCGGCAGGCCCAACGAACAGGAGAAGATCATGGCTTTATTGGTACGCGGCGGAACCGTCGTCACGGCAGACCAGACTTACCGCGCAGATATCCTGACCGAAGATGGACGCATTGTTGCCATCGGTGAAGATCTGGAGGCTCCCAGTGGGGCAGAGATCGTTGATGCCGGGGGCTGTTACGTAATGCCGGGCGGCATTGACCCGCACACACATATGGAACTGCCGTTCATGGGCACGGTGGCCTCTGAAGACTTTTTCTCCGGCACCACAGCCGGGGCCGTTGGCGGCACCACCAGCATCATCGACTTCGTCATTCCCAGCCCCCAGGAAAACATCATCGACGCCTACAAAAAATGGCGCGGCTGGGCGGAAAAGGCTGCCACGGACTACTCCTTCCACGTGGCCATCACCTGGTGGGATGAAACCGTCCACCGGGATATGAAGATCCTGACTGAAGAGCATGGGGTGAACTCCTTCAAGCACTTCATGGCCTACAAAGGCGCCATCATGGCGGAAGACGAAACCCTGGTGAACTCCTTTGGCCGGGCCCGGGAACTGGGCGCTCTCTGCACCGTTCACGCAGAAAACGGCGAACTGGTCTTCCACCTGCAGCAGGAAATGCTGAAAAAGGGCATCACCGGCCCGGAAGGGCATCCTCTGTCACGGCCGCCGGAAGTGGAAGGCGAAGCCGCCAACCGCGCCATCCGCGTCGCCCAGGTCATGGATGTGCCGCTCTACATTGTGCACAACTCCTGCAAAGACTCGCTGGAAGCCATCACACGGGCCCGCAACGAAGGTCAACGGGTTTACGGGGAAGTTCTGGCCGGTCACCTGCTGGTCAATGACGAGGTCTACCGCAGCAAGGACTGGGACTATGCGGCAGCCCACGTCATGTCCCCACCCTTCCGTCCCAAGGAAAACCAGGAAGCCCTCTGGCGCGGCCTGCAGGCCGGCATGCTGCAAACCACGGCCACGGATCATTGCTGCTTCTGCGCCGATCAGAAACGCATGGGCCACAACAACTTCACCCAGATCCCCAACGGGACCGGCGGTGTCGAAGACCGCATGCATGTGCTGTGGCACCACGGTGTGGGCAAAGGCCGCCTGACCATGAACGAGTTTGTGGGCATCACCTCGACCAACGCAGCCAAGATCTTCAACATCTATCCGCGCAAAGGCTCCATCTCCATTGGCGCCGATGCGGACCTGGTGGTCTGGGATCCGGAAAAACACCGCACCATCTCCAAAGACACCCATCACCAGAACGTGGATTTCAACATCTTCGAAGGTATGGAAGTCAAAGGCATCAACGTCAAAACCATCAGCCAGGGGAATTTGGTCTATGATGATGGTGATGTGCGCACAGTGCGCGGTGCCGGTCGCTACATCGACCGTCCCTGCTATGCTGAGTACTACAACGCCATTCAGCGCAAAGCCGACGAAAAAGCACCAGAGGCCGTTGATCGGATCAGCGCCGCTGAGTAAAGCAGGTTAAGAGCCTTCTTCAGAAGGTTCGCCTTTCAGGAAAAACCCCGCCGACAAGTCGGTGGGGTTTTTTTGATGTTTTTATCTCAGTTCGTGCTAGCCATGGGAAAGCTGTAAGCCTCAATCAACCGGTCGGTAACGCCGTCATGGCGCATGGCAACAAGCCTTTGACTGATATCTGTAAAGAGCTCTATGGCATTGGGGGAGGTTTTTGAAATCAGAAGATGCAGGCTGAAGGGTGGCACGTCTTCTAACCGTGAATAGACAATATCCCGCGGAATTTTCCCTTTTTCCCGGTCCAGGTAATAAAACCCTTCCGCAATTTCCTTAAGCTGAATGTAGGCATCGCAGCGACCAAGACTGACCAGAGTTAGGCCCTGATCCACTGAGGTGATTTCAATGGCCAGATCGTCCACCGTCAAACCATAAGCCGCAAGGTTGGTGCCGCGATTTGCGCAGAGGCTGTATCCCATCTTCTTGACGTCATTGGTTGATTTAACAGACAAATCAGCCAGCGGGCCGCCTTCTTTAACGAAGATTGCCGGGGTCAGGCTGTAAAGCTCCTCGCTGTAGTAGAAATACTCCGTGCGCTTTTCGTTGTAGGAACCATCTGCGATAATGCTGTGACCACCAGGATTGAGCGCACTGGCATAACAGCGCTTCCAGGGCAATGCCTCTATCAAAACCCCGCCCGCGCGATCTCGAAAAATCTCGTTGAGAATATCAATGGTGCTGCCGACCATCGGCCCGTCGGTGACACCTTCGGGATAATAGTGGATGGGCGGGTATCCCCCATTGCCATGACAAACTCTGACCGGCTGATCTTCCTGCGCGCTGACAGGCATCTGAGCAAAAGGCATCAGCAAGAAAGCAAAAACGACCGCTTTAACTGACATTCCAACGAGCGGGGGCACTGAAAAAACTCTCCGTGTTTTCCTGATTGTCCGTGGGCACCGCTACAGCAAAGCCCCTGCCGCCAGCCATTCCTGACCACCACCCAATCTGAAGGTCTCGAATTTCCGGCAGCTTTTAACACTTGCTCATTGTATTTCGAATTCAATAGAAAGCTCAACAGCTGGCCTGCCTTTATGGCCTAGAGCGACAAAATGTCAGGATTCAACGAGAGCGATGGCTTCTATCTCGATCTCAAATCCATGATGGAGGGGACCCGTAGGAACGACGGCCCGTGCCGGTCGATGCTCACCGAAAAACTCTGCATAGAGCGCATTGGCAACGCCCCACTTCGCCACATCGTCCACATAGATGGTGACCTTTGCCACCTGCTGCAGACTTGAGCCCCCGGCAGTCAGGATTTCCCTCAGATTGTCCAGGCAGATCAAAGTCTGTTCTTCAAAAGAACGTACCGTGACCTCCTTGTCCTCTGCCTTGATGCCCAGGATGCCGGACACGAAGAGGAAACCGTTGGCAACAGTCGCTTGGGAGTAATGCCCTTGCGGGACCGGCACCTTTGCGCTGTGAACGCTTTTGACAGCTGTCATTGGTTGTTTCCTAAATTGGATATGTTGAATGAAGTTGAGGTGAAAATGGCTTTACCAGCCGTTCACCCGGGGCCATGAGCCGATAACGTCACTGCCTTCGATGACCAGGTAGTCACTGTAGGCCGAGGCCGTGGCACAGGCATGGTTCGGCAGAATGCGAACCTGGGATCCTATGGGCAGGCAATCAAACCAGCTGTCGTCAGGAACCGCCACTGTGCCATGTTCCTGATGCACGATGTTCACCGCCAGCTTTCCCAGGGGCTCCATGGTATCCGGGTCACAGAGAAGACCATAGCCAGCGTCTGGCAGGAATCTGTTTGCCCCCAGGTCTTTGGTTAGCGCAAAAGCCCCTGCATCGACGACCAGCGACTGCCCCTGCCGGTTGTGCCCGATGACGGTCGCCAGAACTGACAGGGCTATGTCCTCCAGGGAGCAAATGTTGCGGGAGTACTGCGCCAGGTCATAGAAGAGATACACGCCGCAGCGCATTTCAGTCAGGCCGTCGAAGCTCTCAGCAAACAAAAATGTTGGCGTGGAACCGGCAGAAACAATCTCTGATGAAATGCCAATGTGAGATAACCTTGCAGCGGCCAAAACGGCCGTAAGCCTTTCTTTTTCAGCTATCTTTTTAACTTCAGCGATATCGTCTGTGCCATAGGAATGCCCCGCATGTGTCATCACGCCCTTAAAGGTGATGGCAGGAGAAGCCTCCAAAACACGGGCGATCTGCAAAAGCTCCTCGCAATCACTGGGCAGTCCGCCACGATGCTCGCCGCAGTCCACTTCAATCAGAAAGCTCAGCGGGCAGTTTTCTCTTTCGGCAAACTCAGCTGCGGCTTGAGCGACCACCAGACTGTCCGTGAGTAACAGCAAATCAGCTTTCTGCTGCTCTATGAGCCTTTTCACATGAGCAAACTTGTTGGGTGTGATGCCAACGGCATAAAGGATATCTGTAAAACCCTCCTGCGCGAAGTACTCAGCCTCACGCAAGGTGGAAACTGTGACCCCTGTGCAGGTACCTGCCAATGCAGTCCGCGCCACCCTGGCAGATTTTGAGGTTTTGAGATGCGGGCGCAACCGGATGTCCATGTCCCTGGCCCGGGCCTGAAAAGCAGCCGCATTGGTTTCCAGACGAGTTTTGTCGAGAATCAATCTTGGCGTTTCGATGGCGCTCCACATCTGCCGACCTTTCCTGTTGCATACCTGCTGGTCAGCATCATCAAACAGCTGTAGAAATCAATTAACACAATTCTACAAACTTTATTAACCTGTGAATTAATGCTGAACACGGAAGACCTTCGTTTCTTTGCGAAACTGGCCACAGCCGGCTCTCTGGCAGATCTGGCTCGACAGCTCGATGTGACGCCACCCGCAATCACTCAACGGCTAAAGCAGATCGAAACCAAAGCCGGTGTTCGGCTTGTTGACCGAACCGCCCGACGCCTCGCTCTGACACATGAAGGCGAACTGATCGTGGTCAGAGCCCACGAAATTCTCAATGCGTTAGACGATCTGACCGATGACCTGACGATCCGTCGGGATGCGGTTGCCGGGCATCTGAGAGTCCGCGCGCCCCTGACTTTTGGCCGCTGCTATGTGGCGCCTGTGGTCGCAGAGTTCCAAGAAATCTATCCGGAAACCCAGGTCGATCTCTTCTTGTCTGACCGGCCCAATATTACGACAGATGAGAGAGTTGACGTTATCTTGCACATTGGTGACCTGCCAAACTCAAGCCTTCGAATGCGCAGGCTCGCGTCAAACAAGCGCATTCTTTGCGCGTCCCCCGCCTATCTTAGCCGAGCGGGAGAACCCCAGACTGTCGCTGAGCTGAGGCGCCACAGTTGCATTGCCCTGAGAGAAAACAATGAAGATGTCACTCTGTGGCGCTTCTCTCACAACGGCAGAACCACCCATATTCGCATCAATCCAAAGCTCTCCTGCAACGACGGGGAAGTTGCCCGAAATTGGGCGTTGGAAGGACGTGGCATCGTCCTGAGATCTGAATGGGATGTGGCACAGCCAATTCTAGATGGCAGATTAAAGAGGATTCTGCCCAACTATTCCCTACCCGACGCCGATGTTGTGGCCCTGCTCAACCACCAGCAGGGACGCGCGGCTCGTGTGGACAGGTTCCTGGAACTGATGGCAGGAACCTTATCCCCTCCTCCCTGGAACAGTGGGCTCCGCTAAACATATTGCGGCTTCACAGCCAGCTCCCCGGGGGATTCGGAAGCGGCCAGACTGTGGCTGACCGCTGAGCAACCGGTAGAAGCTTCGAAACTGACCTCTGTAACCCGCACTGACTTTTCAGCCGTTAGGTCAGCAGATTCACATTGGTTTGCTTTCACAGGTGGTTCAGGGTCCCCCAGCTTTTCACTCATTGGGACAAAGAGAAACTGTTCAGCTTCACACATATCTGCTAGTTTAGAATTATGGTAATGAGTTCAAATCTCTAGAAGTGGTAGGCTAAACAAAGATTCAAGAGATTTGAGTAAGCAAAAATCAAAAGATACGAATGAAAAAAGCACATTTTCTCTTCGTCAGTCTTTGCTTTGCCATTTTCACAACCGGCAATGCTCTGGCTGATCAACTGTCACTCGCCGTCGCCGATAACACCATCGATACAGTGGTCAGCGAAGTTATCGTCAAAAAAGCTTATGAACTGCTGGGCCATGACGTTGAAATTATCAGACTGCCGCCTAAACGAGCCCTGATCATGGCCAACGTGGGCAGCCTGGACGGAGACGTCCAACGCATTCATTCAGTGGCAAACACCTATTCCAGCCTTATTCGTCTGGAACCCCCCATAAACTACATCCTGGGAACCGGTTTCATCCTGCGCGGCAGCAACGTCAAGGTGACGTCCTGGCAAGATCTGTCCATGTATCGGGTAGGCATCATCCAGGGAATTCGTTTTGCTGAGACAAATGTGCCTGAAGAAAGCGCAGTTGTGTTCTATGACTACGATGAGTTGGCCAACGCCCTGCTGGATCGAACCATCGACATTGGCATTTATCCGCTGAGCAATGGCAGGTATCAGTCGCTGCTGATAAATCAGCCAGACATTATCCCACTCGACAAACCTCTGGCCCGGTTTGAGCTTTATCATTATCTGCACGAAAAACACCGCAATCTGGTGCCGCATCTGCAAGAAGTTTTCGCCTCTTTTCAACAAGATGGCCTGCTCGAAAAAGTGCGGGCCTCGGTCCTTGAGATTTCATTGGAGCGCGCCAGGCAGGGCAAAGAACCCTGCTATCCAAACTACGATTGCTACAGATCTGTCTGGGAGGAATAACGGGCCTTATCCCCCTCCGTCCCTGCCTTTCAGTAGCGGGAGCAGTTTTAAAGAGACGCATCCTTGAAACGATTGGGCTAGCGGCAAATCGGTTTGAGGGGACTCACTACGTGGCAACACTTGAATCCCGAATTTGCTTCTTTTCAATATCTTAGAGGATGAATCCCGGTTTAGCCCCAAGCGCAAAACGCTTCTTACCAAACCGGTCATGCTCTAAGCTCTGGTGTTCGCCCGACCAGACAATTCAGCAGATAGACTTTTCAGCATGACAAAAGGTGACCCCGATGGTCCCGGTTTCGATCAGGCTCAAGGCAGCGCCCTGCCCGTAGAACGTCATCAGGTGGCGGGCTTTACCAGCATGATCGTCGTACCGCAGGCTGACGGCAGCCAGCTGGTCTCCTCCTCCCGCAGTTACCGCAAAGCCCTGCCCCCAATCGAAATCTCAGCCGACGGTCATCTCCAGTCACTCAAAGCCCTGTCCAAACCCTGGTTCAGCCATTGGGCACCAACCCGGCTGGCCTGGTGGATAGCCGTGCTGTTCATCATCGGCTCATCACATTTCATCGTTGGCTGTCTGGCTGGTCTCTGGCCGGGGATTTTTCCCGAAGCCCTGCAGAAGGCTGCAACCATCAACCTTGTCTTCTTTGTCGGCTCTCTCTTTTTCACATCAGCTGCGGGTCTGCAGTTTCTGGAAGCCGTCAATCATGACATCACAGACCTGGCCAAAGGCAGTTCCGACAGTCCGGCCCGTTGGCGCTGGCTGGCCTGGAAGCCTGAAAATGCGGGCTACTGCGCCAGTTTGGTGCAGTTTCTCGGCACGATCCTGTTTAACTTCAACACTGGCGACGCCATGATCGCCGGGTTGAATGGGTTGCAGGAAGACATCCTGATCTGGGTGCCAAACTTCGTCGGCTCGCTGTGCTTTTTGCTGTCCGGCTATCTGGCCCTGCTGGAGGTGTCCCACAGCTTTTGGTCCATTCAGATCACCAAGCTAAGCTGGTGGATCGCCCTTATCAATCTCAGCGGCTGCATCGCCTTCATGGCAGCCGCTTTTCTGAGCTTCTACCTGCTGAACAGCGGTGAGTTGCTGTCCGCCACCGGGGCCAACGCCTGCACCCTTTTCGGGGCCCTCTGTTTCTGGCTGGCCAGCTATCTGGGCATTCCCGAACTCTTTGGACAGGGACGGCAAGTCCCCTTGCCACTCAAGAAATCTCAACAGAAATCAGTTCAATAAGCCTGGAGTGAAATCGCTTCTAGTGGACTCAACACGGGATGAAACTTAAAGCGTGAAACTCTTTTTAGTGTTTTAGAGGATGAGACACGGATTAGGTACAAGCGCAAAGCGCGTCTGCCTAATCCGGTCATGCTCTAGTGAAAAAGGCTTCAGACAAAAAAAGAAGCGGACACCCGAAGGTCTCCGCTTCTCTCTTGGATTGTTGGAAATCTGTCGGCCTTTCACTCTGGGCACTTCTGCCCAAAGTCAGACCAAAGGTTCCTTACATATCCTTGACGCGATCCCAAACCACAGTGGTGGTTGCACCGGTGGGTTCTTTGGTGATCACCGGTGTGGAGGGGCTGGCCAGCAGGGTTTTCACCGTGCGTTCGTAGTCAGCCTTGTCCAGACGGCCCACCTGGCCTTTGGGAGCCAGCAGTTTGGCCACTTCGCCCATCATGCGACGCTGATGTTTTTCCGTCTGGGCGCCACTGGCGTCGTTTTCCAGAACGATGTCAGCTGCTTCATCAGGATTTTCGCGCGCATATTCCCAGCCTTTGTTGGTGGCAGCAACAAAGCGGGCGATTTTGTCCACGAAGGCCAGGTCCTGCAGTTTACCTTCCAGCACATAGAGGCCGTCTTCCAGGGTCGCAACGCCTTCGTCTTCATAGGGGAAGACAGTCAGTTCTTCCGGGGTCAGACCAGCATCAATGACCTGCCAGTACTCGTTGTAGGTCATGGTGGAAACACAGGCAGCCTGCTTCTGCAGGATGGGGTCCACATTGAAGCCCTGCTTGAGCACGGTCACGCCATCAGCGCCCCCATCGGTGCTGTAGCCCAGTTTGCCCATCCAGGAGAGGAAGGGATACTCGTTGCCGAAGAACCAGACGCCCAGGGTTTTTCCCGGAAAATCAGCGGAGCTGTTCACGCCCATGTCTTTGCGGCAGGTCAGCATCATGCCGGAGCGGTCAAAGGTCTGAGCCACGTTCACCAGGGGCACACCCTTTTCGCGGCTGGCCAGTGCTGAGGGCATCCAGTCGACCACGATGTCAGCACCGCCACCGGCGATGACCTGGGCGGGCGCCACATCGGGGCCGCCGGGCTTGATGGTGACGTTCAGGTCGGCGTCTTCATAGTAGCCTTTGTCCTGGGCCACATAGTAGCCGGCGAACTGAGCCTGGGTGACCCACTTCAACTGAACGGTGACATCATCTGCTGCCATGGCGGCTGGTGAGGCCAGAGACGCCGTCAGGGCCATCAGGCCTGCGGCACCCATCATCAGTGCTTTTTTCATTCATCAATCTCCCTGTTTTTATCCTGTCTTTGTACAGAACTCTTTATTCAGCCGCCCCCTTAACGACGACGATAGGAGGGGTGCCAGAAGGTCACCCGACGCTCCAGGAGCGCCAACCCACCGTAGAAAAGCGAACCGGCCACGGCTGCTACAGCGATTGTAGCCCAAACCATGTCCACATTCATCCGCCCAACTTCGGTTGATATCCGGAACCCCATGCCGACGACCGGGGTTCCAAAAAACTCAGCCACGATGGCACCGATAAGAGCCAAGGTCGAGTTTATCTTTAACGCATTGAAAATGAAGGGCAAAGCGTTCGGCAAACGCAGATTGAACAGGGTCTGGAAGTAGGACGCCCCGTAGGAGCGCATCAGATCCTGTTCGATCTTGCTGGTGGCGTTCAGGCCCGAGAGCGTGTTGACCAGCATGGGGAAGAAGGTCATCACCACCACCACGGCGGCCTTGCTTTGCCAGTCAAAGCCAAACCACATCACCATGATGGGCGCGACCCCGACGATGGGAAGAGCGGACACCAGATTGCCCACCGGAAGCAGGCCCCTTTGCAAAAAGGGCACCCTGTCCACCAGGATGGCGATCACAAAGCCGCTGCCACAACCCATGATGAAACCGGGAATGACCGATTTGATAAAGGTCTGCTGGAAATCCGCCATAAGGGTGGCAGTGCCTTGCAGGAAAACCTGAGAGATCAGCGATGGAGCCGGCAGCAGCACCTGCGGGACGCCAAAACCGGTGACGATGACTTCCCAGAGATAGAGCAGCCAGATACCAAAAGCGATGGGGACAAAAAGCCCGGCAATCTGCTCCAGATGTTGCGGCAATTTGCTTTCCCCGGACAAGATCGCCATGACCCGCCAGACCAGAAAGGGCAGACCCGCCAGATAAAGCCAGACGCCGTAGGCCCCTGCTCCGGCAACGCTGCCACTCAGCAGCGCTGCATCGGTAAAGATGAGCGGGGGCAAAGCGGCAATCAGGGTCCCGACTGTCACCAGCAAAACCCCAAGCGGTGACTGGGTAAAAGACGTGGTCGACAGCAGAACTGTCACGATCCCCACTAGCCAGCAGGCCAGAGCGAGAGGGAAATCTGGCCAGGTGAGAGCCTCACCGCCCTGCCCGCCGGTTGAAACCGGCAGCCACAAGGCCACAAGCGCTGCCAGAAGGTAGATCACCGCCGAGGGAGTGATGTTCAAGGAGATCTTCATGGCCGCACCCCCATGCGCTTGAGCGTGAAGCGTTCAGCCTGAGACACCAGGGTCACCAGCAACCCGGCCAGAATGGAGGCCGTAATGAGCGCGGACCAGATCTGGATGGTCTGGCCATAGTAAGAACCGGCCAGCAAACGGGCACCGATCCCGGCCTGTGCCCCGGTAGGCAGTTCACCCACGATGGCGCCAACCAAGGAGATGGCAATCCCCACTTTCATGGCCGTAAAGAGGAACGGCACAGAGGCTGGAAAGCGCAGTTTCCAGAACACATCCCAGTGACTGGCCGAGTAGGTCCGCATCAGGTCCATGGCCAGAACTTCCGGTGACCTCAGGCCCTTTACCATGGAAATGGTGAAGGGAAAGAAACAGAGATAGGCGGAAATGACGGCCTTAGGCAGCAGGCCGACAAACCCCACGGCCGCCAGCACCACGATGATCATGGGGGCGATGGCCAGAATGGGTATGGTCTGGGAGGTGATCACCCAGGGCAAAAGAGATCTTTCCAGGGCCGGAACATGCACAATGCCCACAGCCAGCAGAATGCCCAGGGTTCCCCCAATGGCAAAGCCCAGCAGGGTTGAGGAAAGCGTCACCCAGGAGTGATAGACCAGGGAGCGCTTGGAGGTGATCTTTTTGCCGAAGATGGTCTTGTTCATCTCAACCGCCACCTGGTGGGGGGCCGGTAAAATCGGGCGCTCCATGGCCCAGGCATCGTCGATCAGCTTGCCCGTGTCCCATTCCACGGACTTACGTTCATACTGGTCCATCAAAACAGGGGCGTTCAGCCAGACAGCACCCGCGTACCAAACAAAGATGATGCAGGCGATGACCGCCGCAACGGGGCCCACCTTGCCATGATAGAGCCGCTGCCAAAGCAAGGCGATCGGCGAGGCTCCTGTTGATTTTTCAACCGCTGCCGTCATGGCTTACTCATCATCATAGGAATGACCGGCCCGCAGGCCTTCGCGCACCCGGTGCGCCACTTCCATGAACTCCGGCGTTTCACGGATATCCAGTGTTCTGTCGACCGGGAAATTGCAGTCGATGATATCGGTGATGCGTCCCGGCCGCGGCGACATGACAACAATCTTGCTGGACAGGAACACGGCTTCAGGGATGGAGTGAGTCACAAAGATGACGGTCTTCTTGGTTCGGTCCCACAGGCGCAGCAACTGCTCGTTCAGATGGTCGCGGGTGATTTCATCCAATGCCCCGAAGGGCTCATCCATCAACAGCAGGTCCGGCTCCACACACAAAGCGCGGGCAATCGACGCCCGCTGCTGCATACCGCCCGACAGCTGCCAGGGGAATTTCTTACCAAAGCCCGCCAGATCGACCAGGGCCAGATGATCGTCAATGCGCTTCTGGCGCAGCTTCTTGGGAACCTCCATGATTTCCAGGGGCAGAGCCACATTGCGTTCCACTGTGCGCCAGGGATAGAGACCCGGCGCCTGAAAGACATAGCCGTAATCCCGGTTCAGTCGGGCTTCTTCCGGGGAAACGCCGTTGACGGAAATCTCCCCGTCCGTCTGCTTCTCCAGATCTGCTATCACCCGCATCAACGTGGTCTTGCCACAGCCGGAAGGCCCGATGAAGGAGACGAACTCCCCCCGATCAATGGTCAGGTTGATATCGGACAGCGCATAAACCGGGCCGTCCGGTGTCTGGAAAGTCAGGCTGAGATTTTCGGCCTTGATCACCGTTTCGCGCGGCACAACTGAAGGCGCTTCTTTGCCCCCGGCTTTTGGTCCTTTGTTTGCGGCTGTTGCCGACTGCTCAGACATAAAAAACTACTCTCCCTTAGAGCCTTATCGTCATATTTGGACTCACAAGGTGATCTCAAACAAGACGTGAACAAGCCTCTGTTCAACCTGTTAGAGGGCGAGTCACGACAGAAGCAGAGCGCAAGGCGCTTCAACTTCAGTCGATCACACTCTCGTGGCACCCTGCCGGTTCTTTTTGTCGACCAACTGAGGCGCAAAAACCCGCCTGGGCGGGTCATTCCTTAGCTGATCCATCCTTTGCAGGATGGAAGGCAAAATCGAGCATAAAAACTAGTGCAGAAACGACGGCAAATCCGACGTAAAGGTTACTGCAAAATCGGGGCCACTTTCAGTGAGTTGAATTTATCAGGCCTGAGGTCCCCGTATCCCGAAATTGCTGCGCTAAAAACAAGCAAGCCGCCCAGCTTTTGTGCAACTGGGCGGCTTGTTCTTAGTCAACGATGGCGCGGTCCAACATGGCGTGCATCAAAACGTTGCAGCCAGCGGCTAGGTCCTCTGGCGTGGCGCTTTCCGCCTCGTTGTGACTGATCCCGTCTTCGCACGGCACAAAGATCATGCCGGTCGGTGCAACACGGCTGATGTAGCAGGCGTCGTGCCCGGCACCGGAAATGATGTCCATGGAAGCAAAGCCCCCGATCTGGGAGCCGGTCCGTACCGCCTCCACACAATCCGGATCAAACGCAATGGGCGGTGAGTACCAGATTTCCTCGAGCTTCAGCTCAAGGCCGATTTCGCCGCAAATACGCTCTGATTCTGACCGCAGTTTGTCGGCCATGGCCGTCAGCTTGTCGTCATCCGGGTTGCGCAGATCCACGGCAAAGAAAACCTCGCCGGGGATGGTGTTGCGGGAGTTGGGACTGACGTTCATCAGTCCCACGGTGCTCACAGCATGCGGGGCGTCGTCCAGGGCAATCTGATTGACGGCATCAACGATGCGGGCCGCTCCCAGTAACGCATCTGCCCGGCGGTTCATGGGGGTGGTCCCCGCATGGCTTTCCCGGCCGGTCACCGTCAATTCAAACCAACGCTGGCCCTGGGCCCCTGCGACCACACCAATGGTCTTTTCTTCAGCTTCCAGGATCGGTCCCTGCTCGATATGAGCTTCAAAGAACGCCCGGATCGGCCGTCCGCCCACAGGCTGATCGCCCATGTAGCCAATCCGCTCCAGTTCTTCCTTCATGGTCTTGCCGTCCAGATCGGCCCGGCTGTGGCCGTATTCCAGATCAAAGACCCCTGCAAAGACACCAGATGCCACCATCGCCGGGGCAAAGCGGCTGCCTTCTTCATTGGTCCAGACAGACAGCTCAATGGGCGCATCGGTTTCGATGCCCTTGTCATTGAGGCTGCGGACCACTTCAAGCCCGGCCAGCACACCAAAGACCCCGTCAAACTTGCCGCCAGTGGGCTGGGTATCCAGATGACTGCCTGTCATCACCGGATCCAGATCGGGGTTCTTTCCGGGACGGCGGGCAAAAATATTACCCATAGCGTCCACGGAAACAGTGCAGCCAGCCTCTTCGCACCAGCGTACGAAGAGATCCCGGCCTTCCTTATCGTCGTCGGTCAGGGCCAGACGGCAGTTGCCACCGGCAACGCCGGGACCGATCTTGGCCATTTCCATCAAGGAGTCCCAGAGACGGTCCTTGTTCACTTGCAAATTACGCGTCGACATCAAAATTCCCTGCTTATTCTGCTGCGCTGTTCATGGGGTTGCGCGGATCTTCTGTCCAATTGAGGAAGGGCTTCCCGTTATCTTGTGGCACCATTGTGATGCAGTTGTCGACAGGACAAACGTGCGCACAGAGATTACAACCCACGCATTCATCATTCACCACTTCATAGCGGCGGTCCCCATCGACCCGACCGGCGGTGATGGCCTGATGGGAGGTATCCTCACAGGCAATGTGGCAAAGGCCACACTTGATGCAGAGATCCTGATTGATCAGCGCTTTGGTTTCGAAGTTGATGTTCAGGTACTTCCAGTCCGTCACATTGGGAACGGCCCTGCCCTGGAAATCAGCCAGCGTGGCGTAGCCCTTGCTGTCCATCCAGTTGCTCAGGCCATCGACCATGTCTTCGACGATGCGGAACCCGTAGTGCATGGCCGCGGTGCACACCTGCACCGTGCCGCTGTTGAGCGAGATGAACTCTGCCGCGTCGCGCCAGGTTTCCACCCCGCCGATGCCGGAAATGGGAATGTTCCGGCATTCCGGATCACGGGCAATTTCCGCCACCATGTTCAGGGCAATGGGTTTGACCGCCGGGCCGCAATAGCCCCCGTGGGTGCCCTTGCCGTCGACCGTCGGTGTCGGGGCCATGACATCCAGATCAATGGAGGCGATGGAGTTGATGGTGTTGATCAGACTGACCGCATCGGCCCCGCCATTCACCGCAGCCCGGGCTGACATCAGAATGTTGGAGATGTTGGGCGTCAGTTTGACGATGGTCGGCATGGTGGAGTGTTCTTTGCACCAGCGGGTAACCATCTCAACATATTCGGGCACCTGGCCAACCGCTGCGCCCATGCCCCGCTCGCTCATGCCATGCGGGCAGCCAAAGTTCAGTTCAATCCCGTCAGCGCCGGTATCGGCGATCTTCTCCAGAATGTTTTTCCAGTTGTCTTCTTCGCACGGCACCATCAGGGAGATGACAATGGCCCGGTCCGGCCAGTCCTTCTTCACCTGGCGGATTTCCTCCAGGTTCACTTCCAGCGGCCGGTCAGAAATCAGCTCGATGTTGTTAAAGCCGGCCATGCGCCGGTCACCGTAAGGCACGGCGCCGTAACGCGAGGACACGTTCACAACAGGCGGATCTTCGCCCAGGGTCTTCCAGACCACCCCGCCCCAGCCCGCTTCAAAGGCCCGGACAACGTTATAGGCTTTGTCTGTGGGCGGCGCCGAGGCCAACCAGAAAGGGTTGGGACTCTTAATGCCGATAAAGTTGGTTGATAAGTCAGCCATTTGACCCTCCCTTAAGCTTGCAAGAAGCGGTTGATGGATTCAGCAGCCAGCTTGCCGTCCTGAACGGCAGCCACTGTCAGGTCTTCCCCGCCAACAACGCAGTCTCCCCCAGCCCAGACATCGGGTAGAGAAGAGTGTCGCTCTTCATTGACGGCAATGCGACCTTTTTCCAGTTCAACCATCTCAGCGCCGCTGCCATTGAGCGGATCAGCCAGGAAGGTTTGGCCAATGGCCTTGAACACCATATCCACCTGCAGGGTGAAGCGGTCTCCGGTCCCTGCCAGACGCCCGTCAGCGTCCAGTTGGGTGTATTCCAGCTCAATCTCCTTGACCTGACCCTTGTGGCCATGCAGCGCCACGGGCATGGCCCAGTGCTTGATCTTTACGCCATTCAGCTGGGCAAATTCCTGTTCATGCCCTGTGGCTGACATGTTGTCCGCCCCACGACGATAAGCCAGGGTCACGTCTTCTGCGCCCAGACGACGGGCCTGAACGGCTGCGTCGATGGCGGTGTTGCCGCCCCCGATGACCACAACTTTCCGGCCCACCGGCAATTGGGACAGATCATCGGACTGTCGCAGATCCCGAATGAAATCGACCGCGTTGATCACACCCTCAAGATTTTCATTTTCCAGATTAAGCGCATTGACCCCGGCATGGCCCATGCCCAGGAACACCGCGTCATAATCCCGGCGCAGGTCGCTCAGACTGTAGTCACGCCCCAGAGCCTGATTGTTGCGGATCTCAATCCCGCCAACGCCCAGAATGAACTCCAGTTCCTTCTGAGCAAAGGAATCAGGCACCTTGTAAGCCGCAATGCCGTATTCATTCAGGCCGCCGGCCTTCTCCTTGGCTTCCAGCACCACAACCTTGTGACCATAGGTCGCCAGACGATGGGCGCAGGCCATACCAGCCGGTCCGCCGCCGACAACTGCAACTGTCTTACCGGTTTCCGGCGCGCGGCTAAAAGGCTGCTCTCCGGTCGCCATCAGGCCGTCCACGGCATAACGCTGCAGCAGGCCAATCTGAACCGGCTTGTTTTCCTGAGCGGTGCGCACACAGGCTTCCTGGCAGAGGATTTCCGTCGGGCAGACGCGGGCACAGGCCCCGCCCATGATGTTCTCGTTCAGAATATCCATGGCAGACCCGCGCACGTTGTCGCTGGCGATCTTGCGAATGAAAGACGGGATATCAATGCCGGTGGGACAGGCTTCAACGCAGGGCGCATCGAAGCAATAGTGACAGCGACTGGCTTCAATCACCGCAGATTTGCGGTCCAGCGGCGGGTGAACATCAGAGAAGTTCTCCGCATACTGGTCGAAGGACAGACGCCCAGACTCGATGTCCGGGTGGTCAGTCATGGGACTTCCTCTACTCTCTACCTGTTTGAGCCAACCTTCTTCGGTGGCTCTTCTTACTTGTGACGGGACAGAACGTTGCTGAAACACCGTCTTTTTGTTGTTATTTGTTACGGTAGCTATTTTCTGACCACACGGTCAAGATTTTAATGTTATAGGTAAATCTCTGCGCCTGAAGGCAGACAAAAACTGGAGACACCAGCGGTGACGAGCGTCCGAAAAAAGCCAACAAAATCAGCCAGAGAAAGCCTGATAGGCGCCTCCAGTGACAAGAATGGTTCCCCGGGACGCATTCGCGAAAGGAATCGACAGAAAATCCTGGAAGCCGCTGAGCAGGTATTCGCCGAAAAGGGATTTTCCGGGGCCACGACCCAGGCCATTGCCGCCCTTTCTGACCTGCCAAAAGCCAACGTGCACTACTATTTCGGCACCAAAGCTGCGCTCTACAAAGCCGTGATAGCCAACATTCTCGACCTCTGGCTGAGTGCCACCAACGACCTGGAAGCCGAATCAAACCCCCGCGAAGCCATGGAAGCTTACATCCGGGCAAAGGTTGATCTGTCCCGGAACCGGCCGCTGGCCTCCCGCATCTTCGCCAATGAAGTCATTTCCGGGTCCCCGGTGATCAAAGACGTGCTGCGGACGGAACTTCGGGACTGGGTAAAGGAAAAACGCGCCGTCATGACCCGCTGGGCCAACGACGGCTTGATGGATCCGGTAGATCCGGTTCATCTGCTGTTCATGATCTGGGCTGCCACCCAGACCTACGCCGACTTCGAAAGCCAGATCACCGCTGTTCTGGATGACCAGCCCATGGAAAGTGACGATTTCGACCGGGCTGCCGACACCATCGTTCACGTCATTCTCAAGGGCTGTGGCATCGCCAGATAGCTGGCTCCCGGCCCCCCTCTCCTTTTTTACGGGCCAATCCAAAGCCCAGATCCCGATATCAAAGGCTCGCACTGACCTGCGGCGACACTCCCGCTCAGCCGTGTGATCCCGCTGCCTTGTCCGCGACGCACCATCTCCTGCGCCCCCCGACAAAATCAGGGCCAGAAACCGGCCCTATGACACCTTGTCACAGCTGCCATGTCTCCTACGGACAGAATTAATCAAGGCTTTGAAATATATGTAAATACCAACGATGTTGAGAGGCAGTCGCAATTACCTGACTAAATTAGTCTGGATTAGGCCTTGATAAAGCCGATCAAATACGCCTAATAAATCCTACTGATTTAGTCTGGAATGAAAAAAATGTTCCGCCTGAACCGCTTAACCGACTATGCCGTGGTTGTAATGGCCCAGATGGCCCAGCAGTCAGACCGGCTGCGCCCCACTGTTCAGATCGCAGAAGGGACCGGTGTGCCCTTGCCGACCGTGTCCAAGCTGATGAACACCCTGGCCCATGCCGGCCTGGTAGAATCTCATCGCGGCGCCAACGGTGGTTACCGCATCACCCGTCCGGCGGATCAGATCCTGGTGTCTGAGATCATTCAGGCCATTGAAGGCCCGATCGCTCTGACAGCTTGTGTTGACGGTGCCGACGACGCCTGTTCCTCCCAGTCTTTCTGCCCCATGAGCGGCAACTGGAACAAGGTCAACCAGGCCATCGAAGAAGCGTTGCAAACGGTCACTTTGAAAGATATGACCCCCAGCTTCATGGACTTCACGGCCCCGGATCCCTGCGACCAGGAAACAACCGGACAGGTGAACAGGAAATCAAATCAGGCAGCAGCCTCCTAAACAGAGGTCATCGGCAAAACGAGCGCTGCATTCTGTGAGATCTGGCTGACAAGCCAACTCAAACAAAATGAGTAAGACCGCCCTTTCCTGTCGGATGGGGCCGGTTGGAGAGAAAGAAAGTAAAGGCCATGGTGGCAACGACAGAAACCGTCGATCAGGTCCAGTCTCTGGGCGAGAAGTACAAGTACGGTTTTGTGACAGACATTGAGACGGAAACCGCGCCCAAAGGTTTGAGCGAGGACACCATCCGTTTCATCTCCGCCAAGAAACAGGAACCCGAGTGGATGCTGGAACGGCGCCTGAAGGCCTACCGTCACTGGCTGACCATGCCGGAACCGCAGTGGGCCAAGCTGGACTTCCCGGCCATCGATTATCAGGATTCCTACTACTACTCTGCGCCCAAGAGCGATGATGACCGTCCCAAGTCGCTGGACGAAGTCGATCCCAAGCTGCTGGAAACTTACGAAAAGCTGGGCATTCCCCTGAAAGAACAGGAAATGCTGGCCGGGGTTGCCGTGGACGCCGTGTTTGACAGCGTGTCCGTTGCCACCACGTTCAAGAAGAACCTGGAGGCTGTCGGGGTCATCTTCTGTTCCATTTCAGAAGCCATTCAGGAACATCCGGAGCTGGTGAAAAAGTACCTGGGCTCTGTGGTGCCCCAGTCTGACAACAAACACGCCTGCCTGAACTCTGCGGTCTTTACCGACGGTTCTTTTGTCTACATTCCACCGGGCGTGCGCTGCCCCATGGAACTGTCCACCTACTTCCGCATCAACGCTGAAAACACAGGCCAGTTCGAGCGCACCCTGATCATTGCCGACAAAGGCAGCTACGTCAGCTATCTGGAAGGCTGCACGGCCCCCCAGCGGGACGAAAATCAGCTGCATGCCGCCATTGTTGAACTGATCGCGCTGGATGACGCGGAAATCAAGTACTCCACCGTGCAGAACTGGTACCCCGGCGACGAAAACGGGGTGGGCGGCATCTACAATTTTGTCACCAAACGGGGCCTCTGCGCCGGCAAGAACTCCAAGATTTCCTGGACCCAGGTGGAAACCGGCTCTGCGATCACCTGGAAATACCCCAGTTGTGTTCTCAAAGGCGACAACTCCGTCGGGGAGTTCTACTCCATCGCCATCACCAACAACTGCCAGCAGGCTGACACCGGCACCAAGATGATCCACCTGGGCAAGAACACCTCTTCCCGGATCATCTCCAAAGGCATATCCGCCGGTCGGTCCGCTCAAACCTATCGCGGACTGGTCAAAGTCAACAAGCGGGCAGAAGGCGCAAAGAACTACACGCAGTGTGATTCCCTGCTGATTGGCAGTGATTGCGCCGCGCACACGGTCCCTTACATCGAAAACAGCAACCGCTCGGCCCAGGTGGCGCATGAAGCCACCACGTCGCGCATTTCAGAAGACCAGCTCTTTTACTGCCGCCAGCGTGGCATCGGCGAAGAAGACGCCGTGGCCCTGGTGGTCAACGGCTTCTGCCGGGAAGTTCTGCAACAGCTCCCCATGGAATTCGCTGTGGAAGCACAAAAGCTGGTCGGCATCAGCCTTGAAGGCTCTGTAGGTTAAGAAGTTAGAGAAGAAATCATGTCTAACCTTTTGGAAATCAATAATTTGAAAGCCTCTGTCGATGACAAGGCTATTCTACAGGGCATCAACCTGACGATCCGTCCGGGAGAGGTTCACGCCATCATGGGACCCAACGGGTCCGGCAAATCCACCCTGTCCCATGTACTGACAGGCCGGGATGGCTATGACGTCAGTGAAGGTGAGGTGCTGTTCAAAGGCAAGGAACTGCTGGACATGGAGCCGGAAGACCGGGCGGGTGAAGGCATCTTCCTGGCATTCCAGTATCCGGTGGAAATTCCCGGTGTTCCCAACACCACCTTCCTGAAAGAAGCCGTCAACGCCTGCCGCAAATATCGGGGCGAAGACGAGCTGGATGCCATGCAGTTCGTCAAGATGGCCCGTGCCAAGGTGAAAGAGCTGGGCATGCGCGATGAGTTTCTGAAACGGCCGGTTAACGTCGGGTTTTCCGGTGGCGAGAAGAAACGCAACGAAATGCTGCAGATGGCGCTTCTGGAGCCCAGCCTGGCCATTCTCGATGAAACGGACTCCGGTCTGGACATTGACGCCCTGCGGGCCGTTGCAGATGGCGTCAACGCCCTGCGCAGCCCGGACCGGGGCATGCTGGTGATCACCCACTATCAGCGCCTGCTGGATTACATTGTTCCCGATGTGGTGCATGTCCTGTCCAAGGGCCGCATCGTTTTGTCAGGCGGGCCGGAACTGGCCCACGAGTTGGAGAAGAAGGGCTACGCCGACATTGTGAACGCCGCCTGAGGCAGCGCTCCATTTCTTTGCCCCCAGGCAGCCAAAAGCTGCTTTGAAGTGTTTGAGACAGACCCCGCTGGCACCGTAGCAGACGACTTAAGGATGCAGAGGTTCAGCGGGTGAAAGTAAAGGCGAACGACCATGGCTGAAACGCCAGCAACCTTTGACAGCTTCTTTGGCGCCGCTGAAGCCATCAGTGCCTCCGGCGACGCTCCGTCCTGGCTGACTGACCTGCGCAACCAGGCCAGCACGCGCCTGACAGGCCTGGAGCTGCCCAATCCCCGCCAGGAAGCCTGGAAATACAGCAATCTGCCCCGGGCGCTGCGCAAGCTGGCCAGCCTGCCGGTCCCGGCAAACGATCTGGAGCTGTCAGAAGACCTTCTGCCTCCGCGCTTTGCCAAAGAGTCTTTGCGACTGGTCTTCGTCAACGGCGCCTTTGACGCAGGTCTCAGCGACCGCCCGGATCTGGAAGACGCCATTCATCTGGGGCCACTGTCAGAACTGCTGGAGGAGGATGACGATCTGGGCAGCCTGCTGGGACAGGTTGCAAGGGCCGATGATCAGACCCTGACCGCCCTGAACGATCAGCGGTTTCAGGATGGCCTGCTGCTCCAGGTGGCAGCTGGCAAAGCCCTGACCCAACCCATCGAACTGCTGCACCTCACCGGCTGTACCGCCAACCGCAGCAAAGACCAGCACCCTCGCCTGCTGATTCTGCTGAATGCACAGGCCGAAGCGCAGGTGATAGAGCGGCACTGGGGACTGGATAACAGCCCGCAGTTCGTCAATCAGGTGAGTGAAATCAAGTTGGCTCAGGGCGCGCAGCTGACCCACCTGCGTTTGCAGCAGGAGGGCCTGTCCACCCTGCATCTGGCCAGCCAGCACATTCAGGTGGCCCGAGACGCCCGCTACAGAAGTTTCAGCCTGGTCAGTGGCGGCGCTTTTTCCCGCCAGGAAGTCCGTGTGAACCTGGAAGGCCAGGGCGCTGAAGTTGATCTGGACGGCGTTTACATGCTGCGCGGTGACCAGCACGGCGACATTCACACCACCATTGAACACCAGGTGCCCCACACGGCCGCCCGTGAAGTTTTCCGGGGGGTTCTGGACGGTGACTCACAGGCCGCCTTCCAGGGCAAGCTGGTGGTGCATCCTGATGCCCAGAAAACCGATGGCCGCATGTTGAACAAGACACTGCTGCTGTCCGATCGGGCGCAGATCAAAACCAAACCGGAGCTGGAGATCTTTGCCGATGATGTGCAGTGCGCCCACGGGGCGACCACTGGCGAGATCGATGAAGACGCCCTGTTTTATCTGCGCTCGCGCGGCATCGGCGATGAGAAGGCCCGGGCGCTTCTGGTTCAGGCTTTTCTGGCGGAAACCATCGAAGCCAGCCTGACAGAGGGCTGGGCAGACAAGGTGAAGCAGGTTCTCGACCATTGGATGGAGGTGCAGGATGCCCCTCTGGCGGCTGAGTGAAAGGAAAATTGACTGTGTCTGAAACACTCTCCCCTCCCCATTCAATGACCACAGCGGGTCAGACCCCGGCCTCAGCCGGAGACAACTCCACCCTGGCCTTTGATGTGGAACGGGTCCGTGAGGACTTTCCGATCCTGAAACGGGAAGTCTATGGCAAACCGCTGGTCTATCTGGACAGCGCCGCATCCGCCCAGAAGCCCCGTCAGGTCATTCAGGCCATGACCGACATCATGGAGACCAGTTTCTCCAACGTGCACCGGGGCGTCCACAAACTCAGCCAGGAATCCACCGATCTCTTTGAGCGCAGCCGCGATACCATTGCCCGCTTCCTCAACGCATCAAAAAGTGACGAGATCGTCTTCACCCGCGGAGCCACAGAAGCCATCAATCTGGTGGCGGCAACCTATGGCCCGGCCTTTATGCAGGCAGGTGACGAAATCATCGTCTCCCAGCTTGAGCATCACTCCAACATCGTGCCCTGGCAGATTCTGCGGGATAAACTGGGGCTGGTGCTGAAAGTCATCCCGGCCCTCGACGATGGCTCTCTGGACCTGACTGCGTTTGAAGAGTTGCTGAGCGACCGCACCAAACTGGTGGCCGTTACCCACGTGTCCAATTCCCTGGGCACGATCACCCCGCTCAAACAGCTGATCGCTCTGGCCCACGCCCGCGGCGTTCCGGTGATGGTGGATGGCTGTCAGGCGGCCCCGCACATGAAAATTGATGTGCAGGATCTGGATGCGGATTTCTACACCTTCAGCGGCCATAAAGCTTACGGCCCCACCGGCATCGGTGCGCTCTATGCCAAGTGGGACTGGCTGACCAAACTGCCGCCATACCATGGCGGGGGGGAGATGATCTCCTCGGTCACCTTTGAGAAGTCCACCTACAAGTCCCCTCCCCATCTCTTTGAAGCCGGCACACCGGCAATCATCGAGGCTGTGGGTCTGGGCGCGGCTCTGGAGTACCTGGAAGGTTTTGATTTCTCAGCGGTACATGCCCATGAAGACGGCTTGCTGGCCTATGCCACCGAACGCCTGTCGCGCATAGACGGCCTGACCATTCACGGCACCAACCGGGACAAGGCCTCCATCGTGTCCTTTACGCTGGACGGCGCTCATGCCCACGACATCGGGACAATTCTGGACCGCACTGGTGTCGCCGTGCGGGCCGGACACCATTGTGCCCAGCCAGTCATGGACCGTTTCGACGTGGCAGCCACCGCCCGCGCCTCCTTTGGCCTTTACAACACCAAAGCAGAGGTCGACGCCCTGGTTACCGGCGTCGAACAGGTCAAGGAGCTGTTTGGCTGATGCTGGATGAGCTGAGAGACCTTTATCAGGAAGTCATTCTGGACCACGGGAAAAACCCGCGGAACCACCGGAAACCTGACACCAGCAGCCACAGCGCAGAGGGTTACAACCCCATGTGCGGCGACAAGGTCTCTGTTTATCTGACCATCGAAAACGACCGCTTGACCGATTGCGCCTTTAAGGCCCGTGGCTGCGCCATATCACTGGCCTCAGCGTCTTTGATGACAGAGGTCCTGAAAGGCAAAACCACAGGCGAGGCCAAAGCGATTTTTGACAGGTTCCATCGCTTGCTGACCGACAATGCGGGCACAGAAGAAAGCCCTGCCTCAGGCAACACCGAAGACGATCTCGAGCGCCTGCAGGTTCTTTCCGGAGTCAGGGAGTTTCCGGTCCGCGTCAAGTGCGCCACCCTGCCCTGGCAAGCCCTGAGATCGGCGCTGGACAGCGGCGAGAAAGTGAGCACGGAATGACTGAAGATCCCTTTGATCCCGCACAAGATTCACCTGCCCTCAACACGACAACGGCTGAGACCCACATGAGCGATTCACAAGATCATCCGGCCCCGCACTACAACCCCTACCTCTATCCCGGTGCCATGGCCCCTGCCGTGGAAGAGGGGTTTTCCGCACGGGCAGGCGAACCCAAGGATGAAACCATCCCGACCGCTGACGAGGCGTCAGTCGTGGCGGCTCTGCAGGAAGTCTATGACCCGGAAATTCCCGTCAACATCTACGATCTGGGCCTGATCTATCAGATCAAGATCCATGACAACGGCAATGTGGACATCACCATGACCCTGACCGCACCGGCCTGTCCGGTGGCCGGAGAAATGCCTGGGGATGTATCCCGCAAGGTGGCCGGTGTCTTTGGTGTCGGGGAAGTGGAAACCACCCTGACCTGGGAGCCACCCTGGACCAAGGAAATGATGAGCGAAGACGCTCAGCTGGCCCTGGGGATCTTCTGATCGACAGTCTCTGTCAGGAGACGGCAGGCATGCGCAAAGGAGATCTTTTGTTCGCCCGTCCGTTTCCTACATTGTATAATGCTTCTAATTCTTGAACGAGAAGAGAGTTATGGGACCGATTCTTTCACTTACTGACGCCGCCGCTGACCGGGTCAAAATGCTGATGGAAAACAGCCCTGAAGAGGGTGTGTTGGGCCTGCGCGTGGGCGTTAAGTCCACCGGCTGCTCCGGCCTCAGCTATTTTGTTGAATACGCCAAAGAGCAGAAGCGCTTTGAGGACAAGATCGAAGACAAAGGGGTGACGGTCTTTGTCGACCCGACAGCCGTGATGTTCATCCTCGGCTCGGAAATGGATTACCAGGAAGACAAACTGCAGTCGGGTTTTGTCTTCAACAATCCCAACGCCAAGTCCTTCTGCGGCTGCGGCGAGAGCTTTACGGTGTAATCCACTGACCTAAACAAATGGAAAACCCAACTAGGGCAACCTCCGTTTCTGACCAACGCCAAAAGCGCAACCTGAAAAGGCTGCGCTTTTCTTTGGAATAATACAAACATACTTTCTGATTACCAGTAACTAAACTGGGAAACCTCCCCCACTCAATCCGACCATACTGGCATGCCAGTTGATTCATTATTTGCTTCAATGCCAGTGGAATTTGGAAACAATCTGTACAAATCCAGTGCCAAAGAATGGCAGCAGGTATCGTCCTGAACACAGATAAGTCTGCCAATCACAACCATTGTAGCAGGGTGCAAAGGCAAGAACTGCAGACTCCAGAGTTTAGATCAAAATCAAGGTAAGCAGCGAAACATAGTAGCCAAAAATCAATTGGTTTGGTTTCCAAAACGGTCTTGAATCTAGACGGCTTTGGTTTCGTCATTCACAACCAATAATGTAAAACTGTCCATTTACAGCTACACAAAGAGTATAACGATCAATGGGGAATGAAACGCGATGTTTCACCCCTTTTGCAATTGAGCACGACTTTCTAAATGGCATAGTTACTGGTTATCTGCAGTCTAAGAATTCATCTTAGTCGACTAGACAACAAAAGTTTGAAGGTGACCATGCACAAAGACAAGAAGCTAACGGCCTCTTTGGTGCTCGGGTCCGGTGGTGCCAGAGGCATGGCACACATCGGAGTCATCCACTGGCTGGAAGAAAATGGCTATGAAATCAAGGCCGTTGCCGGCACCTCCATTGGTTCCCTTGTGGGAGGAATCTATGCACTCGGCCACCTGAACGACTTCACCAAATGGGTCTCAGCTCTAACAAAATCCGACATTGTCCGCCTTTTGGATTTCTCTGTTGGCAGCTCAGGTCTGGTCAAGGGCGACCGCATCATCAACACCCTTAAGACACTAGTGGGCGAAAGTCGAATTGAAGACCTGCGCATCACCTACACCGCCGTTGCTGCTGATGTGCTGAACGAAAAAGAAGTTTGGTTTAGTGAAGGCAGCCTGTTTGATGCCATCAGGGCTTCCATTTCTTTGCCTGCCTTTTTTACCCCTGCCCTTCATGATGGTGTAGAGCTTCTGGATGGGGGCATGCTCAATCCTGTGCCGGTGGCTCCTACCTTTCGAGATAAGACGGACATCACCATAGCAGTCAATCTGGCGGGCCCCCCTGTACAGGTGGCACCAAAACAAACTCTCATCCCCACCTTCGCAGGTGCAGATGACCTTACCTTGAAAATTGGCCAGTACCTGGACGACCTCGGTGCGAAGCTGTCGGTTGAAGCAGAAAGCAGAATGAGCCTCTATAAAGTACTGGATCAGTCCTTTGACGCCATGCAGGGCGTTATCGCCCGTCAAAAGTTGGCGGCCTACCCACCCGATGTAACCATCGACATTCCCAGGAACTGCTGCGGAACCTTGGAGTTTGAGGTTGCGCCACAGATTATCCAACTAGGTTACAATGCAGCCGCAAGCGCCATGGGAACTCTGTCCAAGCAAGAAAGATAGAGTCACAACACTCAACTATCGACCTGAATTCAGTAAAGACACTCTATTCTAAGAAATTCCTGGCCGCTTCAACTGCCGACTCAAAGGCTTTTCCGGCCATGGGCACGCTGCGGCGGGCCCGCAGATGTCCGTGGATCAGGCCTGGAAAGACAAGGTAATCGCAGTGACCTCCAGCAGCCCGAATGCGGGCGGCCATGACTTCCCCATCCCGTGACACCGGATCCTGTTCCGCCGCCTGGATGTAGACTGACGGCAAACCAGAATAATCCGTTTCCAGAAGTGGACTGGCTCGGGCATCCGGTGCAACGCCCGGGCCCAGGTAAAGCTCTTTGTAATAGGCCATTTCATCCTTTGTCAGGCCCGGCGCATCCGGGCCGGTGGGGTGATCCGGCACCGCATAGGCCAGACCGAAGCCGGGATAGATCAACACCGCGCCGACCACCCGGGCGGCCTTTTCCTTGCGCGCTCTGAAGAGCTGCCCCATGGCCAGGTTCCCCCCGGCGGAATCGCCAGCCAGGATGATCCGCGCCGGGTCAAGGCCAAGTGTTTCTGCCTTTTCGAAAAGCCATTGATAAGCCGCCCAGCAGTCGTCACTGGCAGCCGGGTGGCAGTTTTCCGGTGCGAGGCGATAGTTTACGGCGACCAGGACCGCCCCGGTCTTCTGGGCCAGTTCCGCAGTAATGCCGTCATGACTGTCCAGGTCGCCAAAGACATTGCCGCCGCCGTGGAAATAGAGGATGCCGGGAGCAGCGTGATCGCTTACGCCTTCCGGACGGTAGATCCTGATGGGAATAGACCGATCCTCCAGCACAATGGCCTGATCTGTAACGGCCATCCCGTCGGGACGACCTGTTTCAAAGGTTTGGCAAAGCTTGGCGTAAAGTGCCCGCTGCTGGTCCAGGCTTTGCTCCGCAAAGTCAGGTGGAAAAGCCGCTTCTGACTGGCGGATGTACTCTTCAATACCCTCTGCAAAAACCATATCTGCGAAGCTCATACCCACTGTCCCACTGATCAGTTATGCCAGGGCGCCTGACAGAGCTGCCCCTTCCCTCGCTGCATTAACAGCCACCTTGGCGATAGTGCAAAAGAAAAAGGCTCGGAGGATACCCCGAGCCTTCATCACTTCTGTGCTGGCGGGTCAGAAGACCAGTCAGCTCTTGGCCTGCAGTTTCTTCATCACCTGCCAAACCAGTGGGAAAATGGCAGCCGCCAGGGCCAGTTTGACCAGATCACCGATGATGAAAGGCGTCAGGCCCCATTCCAGCACCGGCTTGTCCCAGCCGACCACGCTGCCCAACCACAAAATGCCAGGGACATAGAGCACAATGTTGCCCAGCAGAAGCGCAAATGCAGTGGTCAGGACAGACCGGTCCCAACCTTTTTCTGCCAGCCAGCCGACCAGACCAGCCGCGAAGACGAAGCCAATCAGGTAACCACCCGTGGTCCCGGTCAGGGCCACCAGGCCGAACTTCCCACCGGCAAAGACCGGCAAGCCCATTGCGCCTTCCATCAGGTAGAGCGCCACGGTGGCCGCGGCCAGTCGAGACCCGAAGGCCAGTCCGATGGTCAGCACCGCAAAGGTCTGCAGGGTCATGGGAACCGGGAACATGGGAACGGAAATCTGAGATGCCAGTGCCAGAAAGGCGGAACCGACCACCATCAGCAACAGATTGCGGGCCAGGCTGCTGTTTGCCTGGGCTGGCCAGAGGGAGGCAGCCAGAGTTGGGTAGGAGCCACTTACGTGCATGGAAAAACAATCCTTAACCGTACTACTGAACAGCTACGACCCGGACCCGGAGCTTGATCTCTTTTGGCTCGGAGAAACTGGGGCGCAGTCATGAGATGAGGTCTCTTCCTACGCAACTCCTACCCCCGATGAAAGGGATAAATTGCCCCCTTTGGTAAAAAACAAGTTCTACCAAATATCTGTTTTATAAAGTTTTTACAGAAAACAATGTGAGAATTAGCGATTACAGAGTCCGGTTTTGTGACCTTGGTGTCTGGTTTACTTCCGGCCCCTGGCAGAGGCCAGCAACAAGCCCCCAAGAACCAGAATGGCACCGATCAGGTGATAGCGATAAAAGCTCTCGCCCAATATCAGCCAGGCTAAAACCGAGTTGTAGACCGGAGCCAGGTACAGCAGCAGTCCGGTGCGCCCTGCCCCCAGTACCCGCTGGATCATGCCGTAGACCTGATAAGCCCCGAAACTGGCCACTATGGACAACAGCAAAATGGCCAGCAGAGTCCGCTGATCCAAGGCCGGCAAATCCCCGGACAGACCCTCAAGGACAGTGAAAGGCAGCAAGGTGACCAGACCGCCCAGACAAATCGCGGCAAAGCGGGTCATGGGATCTAGGGCTGTCGGGCGATAGCGCAGCAAAATGGAATAGATGGCCCAGCTCAGCGTCGCCACCACGATCCAGATGTCCCCTTCTGTCAGGGAGAGGGACAGGAGAACATCCAGGTCCCCCTTCACCACCAGGGCCACCACCCCGATCAGGGACACAATAACCCCTAAGAACTGGCGCAGGCTAAGGGCTTCGCCGTAGAACTGGCTGGAAATCAGCAGGATCAGAACAGGCGCGGCCGCATAAATCAGTCCGATGTTGGTGGCTGAGGTGCTGTCGGCCCCGATGTAAACAAAGGCGCCACAGACCCCCATGCCAAGGCCGCCCAGAACCAGAAGATCCAGTGCTTCAGCCCAGACCTGCCGACGCTGACGCCACAGGGAGCCCCCCACCAAAGGCAACAAAAGACAGAAGGTCGCAAACCACCGCCAGAAAGCCAGTGCCACCGGTGGGATGAAATCCGCCGTGGCCTTGGCGGTCAGCATGTTGGTGGCAAACATGGCAGGGGCAATCAACAGCAGCACGGTGGCAATGCGTTCGGCCTGCGGCCCCTGCAGCCGGCTGCCATCAAAGTAGCTTTTCAGATTGGTCATTCCTGGCCCCGCCCGGATGGCTGCGATCTATGGATAAAAACAGTCACTTGCCTGGAGCTCCGGGTTTCGCGGGTGAAAAGATGAACCAAAGGAAGCACAGCAGTTCGATGGCCAGCAGGATCCCCATGGCCACATCATAGCCTTCTTCCGGATAGCGCCCATCAGAGGCCCGGCTCCAGAGATCCAGGATGCCGCCAACGGCGTACTGTATGCTGAAAGCCAGGACAAAAACCGGCAGGTTGATTGCCGTGTTGACCCGACCGGCATAGTGCAGGGGAAAGGTTCGCGACAAAGCCGGATAGGCCAGCATGGTGGTCGTGGTGGTCAGCGTAAACAGCAGCCAGCCCAAGACGGGATGGGGCAACAGGTCAAAGACGATCAGCACCTGAGAGGTCAGGAACAGCAGAGCGCCGCCAGCCATGATCCGGTAGATGGAAATGCCCAGCCGTTCCAGGCGGTCGGCCACCACGCCGCTTCCCACCGCACCCAGGGTGAAGACCACGGCCACGTAGAAGAGATTCTCTGCCACCAGATCCTGGGAGAACCCGGCAACATCACGCAGCCAGGGGCCCACCCACAGGCCCTGGATGGCCAGAGACGCGGCCTGGAAGACCACCGCAAAGGGCAGGATCCGCCAGACAAAGGCGTTTGAATAGATTTCCCCCAGGCCCCGCAATGCCTCGCGCAGCGAGTTCGCCTTGCCGGTTTCGCGCTTTTCCGGGACCACCTTGAAGATAAAGAGGGACACCAGTGCGGTGGCCAGAGCTAGGCCCATGAACAGACCCCGCCAGTCTGTCAGTCCCAGAACCAGTTCCACCGGTACAGTGGCCCCGATCGCCCCCAGCCCGCCACAGGCCAAAAAGCACCCGTTAACCAGGGGCCAGCGATCCTGAGGAAACCACAGGGTGATGGCTTTGAAGGAGGCCATCAGACCCCCGGCCACCCCGAGCCCAATCAGGGCCCGTCCCAGAATCAGCAGCTCCAGTGACGGGGCAATGGCAAACAGGCCAGCCCCGGCCGCGGCGAACAGCAAAAGCGCGGACTGCACCCTACGTGGCCCATATCGATCCAGCAACAATCCCAAAGGGATCTGAAAGGCGGCAAAGGTGAGGAAGTAAGTGGCTGTCAAAAGGCCCAGGTCACTGGCGTCGAGCGACAGATCCGTAATAAGGCGCCCCGATATGACCGCGTTGACCGTCCGATAGACGTACGACAGGAAATAACCAGCCGCAAAAGGGACAAAAACCAGGAACACGGCCTGGATCAGCGACTCCCCCTTTTGCTCAGAACCCGTACCAGACAATCCTGCCCCCTTGAGTGAACAACACCCCTCCGGTGTTCAATTTCGCAGGCAAGCTAGGGGTCTTCCTATGACAGCGGCAAGAGGCAAGGCGGCGGTTTTTTTTCTGATTGGAGAAATCCAGGGCTTAGAATCAGATATTGTCTATGAATTTCAGTAGATTACCCAGGGTCATGCCACAGCGTCACAGCACCCATGCGGGGCAAACGGTGGCAGGAAAACGGCTTCATCAGACCAACTCTGGACAATAAGCCTGGCCCCGGTCAGGAACGCCGCAGCACCAGCCACCGCAGGTCCAGAGCAAAGGAGCCCAAGAGATAGATCAAGGCTGAGAGGCTTACAGCCTGCCCGACCCAGGCCGTCCATCCGGGCCACAGGCCCCAGATCAGCAGGATGGAGAACACCACAAACACTGTTTTGTGCTTTTTGCGTTCGGGCAAATGAACAGCCAGAGCGGGATAGAGGCGGCCTGCCAGCAAAAAGCCATAGCGCGCTGCCCCGGCAACAACAAGCCAGCCAGCAACGGACCCCTGGGCCAGCAACAGCAGGGACACGGCCATCACAAAGAGACCATCCACTTCGTTGTCAAAGCGAGCCCCGTACTCGGTTTCAGCCCGAAGATGCCGGGCCAGCCAGCCATCGAGCCCGTCCAGCAGCAGGAAGGCAGCAGCCAGACCCGCGAGCCACAAGGCGGATTGGTCCTGAACGAGCGGAACCTGGCCAGTAACCCGCAGCAAACCTTCCGCCATAAGCCAACACAGCCAGGAGGACCTTAACAGGGTGACGCTGTTGGCCCAGCCGAACCAACCCTCTTGTGGCAGCAAGGGCAAAGCGCGCCAGAGCAGCACCAGCAAACACACAAAAAACGCAAGCGCGGTTCCCCGAACAAGCCCATTGCTGGCCATCGCGAGCAGAACAACCAATTGGCACCCGACCAAAATGAAGGCAAGCAAGCTGGACGCCACCAGCCCGGTGCGTTCCCGATGTCGGGCCACTGGCCTAGAGGGTTTCCCAATCGACTGAGGCGAAACCGCTGAAGTCTCAGCATATCTCGCGTCAATTTTCTCCAAGGTTCCTTCCTCGAAATGGGTTGCTTGGCTTTGTCTATCTTAAAGGCAAATCGATCCGACTGGAATCATAACCTGACAACTGCCAGATGCGCTGTCTTCTCCTTTGACTGGTAGTGCCGCTCATTTCCGAACAACAGCAACCTCAGATTCCCGCCAACCGCCGGAGCGCCGTCTGGTGTAAGTGAAATCCAGTTCTCTTTCTTCAGCCACGACGGGAAGCATAACATATTGAACTGATGACTTTTTATGATATGCGGGGTGGTTTTGCATCGCTTCAAAACCCCCAAAAGTGCTCGAGGATATGACTTGGTTACCTAAGAACCGCGGTCTTAAGGCAACTGTGTTTTGGGCAAGAACGCCCAATCAGCTCTTAACCATCAGCAGGTCGGAGTCGCCGGCGGCACCAAGAGCGCTTTCCTTTCTGTTAGCGACCGGCCCCTGTGCATGATGAGGGAACACTCAGAACCGACAGTTCATCCCTGCGCCCCCGAAAACTTTGGGTTGCTGCCCGTCCAGGGAGGACTGCAAAACACAAATGCCCATGGCCATGGGAAAGGTACACGGCTGATTAATTCATTGCTTTCAGATACATAGTTCACTGGCTGCAGAATTCGCCAAAGCTGACCTGCAGGAAGAGGCACAGTTAGCTCACTGTCAGATAAATGAAAATCCGGCAGCATTCCCCTGTCGGCGCCCTCTCGGTCCCCCACAAAGGTCTTGAAATTGAAGGTTTTGCAAACGATTTGTAAATGAAACCTATGACAAGCAGGGAAAGAAGATTAAACTGCAGTCAACAAACCTGTGAATGGCTGAGTGGCACTCAGTCATAAGCGGGAAAAAACTACGGGACCTGACGTTTCAGGCATTGGGGGATAAATCAGCGCGACTGGCATTTGCTTCAGGTAAGAAAGAGAACCCTGATCAGTTGCCTGTCTGCGTTTTGTCTCCCGGCATCGGATTGTTGGGCAGAAGCAAAAAATGACAGACACAACCATACTCGTTGTTGAAGATGATCCGGATCTGAGATCCCTGGTGGTCGCCTTGCTGGAAAGAGAGCGCTTTGTGGCTGTCGAGGCCGCGAGCGGCGCAGAAATGCACCAGCATATGGCCAAACAGGATTTTGACCTGATCCTGTTGGATATCCGCCTGCCAGACAGCGATGGCTTTGAACTCCTGCGGGAACTGCGGGCCACCAGCGATGTGGCGATCGTCATGCTGACGGGCATGGATACAGCAGTTGATCGGGTCCTGGGCCTCGAATTCGGTGCCGACGACTATGTCTGCAAACCTTTCGAACCCCGTGAACTGGTGGCCCGGGTGAAATCGGTTCTCCGCCGCTCCCAGAACAATGCCACGACCGAAAGCAGTGCTGCTGTTGCCTCCACTGTCTTCAAGTTTGACGGCCACAAACTCGATGTCACTCACAGGACACTTCATAAAGACAACAATGAAGAGGTTGAGCTGACTTCCGGTGAGTTTGATCTCCTGTCAGCCCTTGTTGAAACGGCGAACCGCCCCCTGACGCGGGATCAGCTGCTGGACCGAACCAGAGCACGGGAATGGTCACCTTTTGACCGCAGCATTGATGTTCTCATCGGTCGCATCAGGCGGAAAATCGAAACCGATCCGGCAAAACCCAAGATGATCAAAACCGTCAGGACCGTTGGATACGTCTTCGCGGCCAAAGTCGATCGCCTCTCGAACAACGCCTCTGAATGACCGGGCTTTAGAAGGAACCGGCTGGCTCCTCCGTCATCGATCGGGCCAGACTCTTTCCTACCTCATCCAGGCATCCAGTTAAGCCGGGCCTGTTTTCCGCTAAGCCATTGACGCCACCGAACTTAGTGACTTTGGTCTCTGAGAAGCAAACAGCGTAGAGTGGGTTCGCGCGACGCTGCCCCCTGACGCTTCAACCTCTTTGCAACAAGGCAACAGATGGGTGACGGCACTGTTTCAAATGCAGGCGCTGCCAACCCGACCCACCATGCTCCTGCGTTATGCTGATAGCTGCTGGTCCTCCAGAAGCTCCTCAACGGTTGAGATAAAGACATCCAGATCAAAGGGTTTTTCGAGAGCCCGAACGGCGCCCAGGCTCTTGGCCAGGGTTAGGAAAAACTGGGCGCCGGCATCCCGTCCCCCACCTGACATGGCGATGATCTTCTTCCCGGGCCAGTGGCTTTGCAGGTAGCGAATGACTTCCATGCCCTCCACATCGGGCATGAAAATGTCCACCAGAATCAAATCGACCTCAGCCAGCTCGATTTCGCCCTTTACCACAGCAGTGCCATCCGGCTGGATGGCAACTTCATGACCATGACGTGTAAGCAACACCTCCAGCATTTCGCGAAAGGCCAATTCGTCATCCAGAATCAGTATCTTTGCCATCGCGTTAAATCCCTCTGCTTACTGCTCTTCTTTTTTCATCTTCCCAACCAACTATCTGCTTCTCTCGCACGGCTTTCCGGCAGGTGAACAGTTGGTACCGGGTTAGGGAGTTCGCGCCCTGCAGAGCTCCCCAAAGTTTCATTCCGCTGCCTGGGTTTGTATTTTCGCCAGGTGTCGGGCCAGAGACCGAACCAGGGTGATTCGCGACAGAGGCTTCTGCAGCACTTTCCCCGCCGCGATTTCGGAGACCAACCCATCTTCAGCAGCCTTGTCCAGCAAGGCCAGAACAACCACCGGAACTTCAAGATTGAGGTTCAGGACCTGCAGAATTTCCGACCTGCCAGGCGGCAACAGATCGTCAAAGTCCACGATCAGGGCCTGGAAAGTTTCCGCCTTGTCTTTCAGCTGAAAGCGCGCGGCTTCCAGACTGCCGGCAAAATCCAATTCCAGACCCAGGTCTTTCAACGGGGCAAGAAGGTCGACCGGTTTCTGACCCGAGACAGATGCCAGCAGAACCTTTCCGCCCTGCCCCACCATCCAGGGACGCACACTCTGACCATCACTTTGCGCAGCAGAGGAATTCACAGGCAGGAAAAGTCGGAACACAGTCCCCTCGCCCAGTTTGCTTTCCACATCAAATGCACCGCCGTGATTGGTTATGATGCCATGGACGGCTGACAGGCCCAGGCCGGAGCCGGCACCAAGATTGCGCGTGGAATAGAAAGGCTCAAAAATCTGCTGCAACACCTGGGAGGACATACCCACGCCGTTATCGGTGATGGTGATCAGGTAGTAGTCTCCCGCTGACAGCAGACCGACCCACAGGCGATGACTGCCTGCGATGGCCCCTTCTTCCAACTGCAGCACCTGAGGAGAAGGAATGTTCCCGCTGATGGCACTCAGAGCGGCGGCCCTTTGCCCCGTGACCGCAAGGCGGTCCAGGGCCAGATGTATTTTGCCTTTGCCATCGTTCAGCGCCAGTTGGGCATTCCCCAATACATTCATCAGAGCCTGACTCAATTGCCCGGCATTGGCATTCAGCGGGGCCTCCGTCATGGCGCAGTCGACTTCAAGCTCGGCACCGCGCTTCAAAGCCCCCTGCATCAGGGCCGTGGCGTTCTGGATTACTCCGCAGAGATCTTCGCGGTTATGCTCGGAATCGTCGCGGCGGCTGAATGCAATGATCTGACCAATCAGGTCATTTGCGCGATGGCTGACCTTGATGATTTTCTCAGCGTAGCCCTGTTGCTCCGGACGATCCGCCAGATCCTCTTTAAGGAAGGTCGCAAAACCAAGAACCGATGCTGTTATGTTATTGAAATCATGCGCGATCCCACCTGATAAGCGGCCAAGGGCTTCCATTTTTTGAGACTGACAGAACTGGCTTTGTAACTGCAGCCGTTCTGTCTCAGCGGACTTAAGATCTGAGATGTCATGGGCAGACAGGATGATCCCCCCGTCATCCTGCCGGGTCAGGCTGATGTCAAAAACCCGCAGATTTCCATTCCTAGACTCCAGACGCACTTCACCACGCCAACGGGCTTTCTTGACGGCTTCCGCATTCATGAAATCGATCAGGTCGCGATCTTCCTGCGCCCCGAACAGCAATGCCCAGGATTTGCCGATAAACCGCGCACTGTCGCGGTAACCCAGATGGGCCAGCAAAGCTTTGTTCACGTAGGTCGTGCGCCCAAAGGGATCAAACAGCGCTGTTCCGTCTAAAGATCCTTCAATCACTTCCAGGCGCTGATGCAGCAACGCTTCTGCCGCTTTGAGCTCGCTGACATCTGTATAGATTGCCACCCGCCCCCCCAGAGACGTTGCCTGCTCCCGGACAAGGAAAATCCGGCCATCCGTCAACCGTTCTTCCCAGCTGCTTTGCCTGGTTTCGGATTTTCGCTGCCGGTCTTCAACAAACTTCTCCGCCGACATGGGAGTAAGGAACTTGCCTCTCATGGCCGCCCCCAGGAGCGGAGTTTTGAAAGGCACACCAGGAACCAGTTCAGCCTCCGGAATTGGATAGGTTTCCCGGAATTTCCTGTTAACCCGCAAAACCCTTCCCTCGCCATCCAGCAGCAGAAACGCCTCGCTGATCGATTCCAGCCCATCAGACAGGAGAGCTTCCAGTTCCTTAACCTCAGCCACCACCAGCTCTTTGTCGTGCCTTAGTTTTTCACTGTCACGAAGCTGCCGGATCAGAAGAATGATGGAGACAACGCTGCACAGGAAAATCAGCACCAAGGCCAACACCAGCTCAAGGGCTGTTAGCGAGATTTCCTTCTTGTTGTTGATTGAATCGTTGATCAGGACCTTTCGAATCAACTCATTCAAAGGGTGATAAAAGCCCTGCAGCCGGTCATGCACTTTTTTCCAGCCTTCTGGATTGTCAGGGCGCAGCTGTGACAGTTCCTGTTCCAGGTCGGGAAGCTGTGCATGCAAAGCCTCTAGTTTGGGCAGCATTCCGGGGACGGACCGCGCCGCCTCACCTTCCGGAGAGTCCAGCAGAATGGGAAACCGGCTCCACAGCAGATCCAGCCTCACTGACAGACTGGCGCGGTTTTCCTCTGTCGGCTCAAGCTGATACAGCAGGACCGCCTCTTCCAGCCGCAGCAACTGGTTGCGGGCCTGAACGGCAACCCAGGTGGCATTGCGGTAGTTAGAAAGCAGAAAATCCCGCTCTAAATAGAGACGGTTGGCCAGATAGCCTGCCGCGAGAAGCAAAAGACAGGTTACTGTTGTGATGATTATCCAGGGAACACGACGCGGCAGTCTCAACATCAGCTGAGCTCCCGGAACGCAACAAAGCTTGTATTGAAAAGACCGTCTGTCCCACCACAGCCGATGCCAGCGCTGAAAGTCGGACCAACAGGGAAAGCTGCCCCTCCGGCAAGCTCAATCTCTCCGCCAGATCTCCGACGTGTTACAGGCCGCTCCCAGTAAAACCGCGCTCTGCCCAATTCAATAACTTTATCAACAAAATACATTGCCCCAGTCGCCAAACAGATACTTCTGATCAGCCGTCATCTTCTTGCACTGCTGTAAACCGGGAATGATCTGTGAGGAATTGATTGTAATGTTTCGTAATCAAGTGCCCTTAAAGTTGCATCATGGGAAACAGGTTCCTCGACCCGGAGGCGAGAAAAACAGCCGAAAGACCGCAGACACAACTATGCGGCCAGTTGGGCAAGCAAACTGACCGTCTACAACAAAATCAATGAGTTAATGCAGGTATCGCAACAGAAGAATTTTGATCAGAAGGGAAGGAAAGGAATTCCCCCCTTTTCCATGGCTTCTTCCACGACCTGATTTGGCAGCTCACTCACCAGTTGCGACAGAAGTTCGTCCACCAAAGGATCTTCAGTGGCCCCACAGTCCTTGAACACCCGGCTGAGAACGCTGACTTGCAAGGTATGCCGGTCAGGTGTGGCGCTGTCGACCAGGTAATCCAGTTCCTGCAGTGCCATCATGGCCGAGGTGAAAGGTGCAATCAGGTTGCGGGACAGACCGGCCTTTGCAAAGAGTCGAATCAAGGCATCCGGCCCATGCTGCTCAAACAGACCCTGAGCCTCTTCTGAGGGAATATCGGCACGCTTTGCCATGCCCACCTTGAAGAAATCCAGTTCACCAGAGCACAAGGCACGGAACAGCAAACTGGCACTCAATCTGGAACTGCTGTGCAGATGCCTCACCAGACGCTCGATGTCTTTTTGCTTGGCGCTGATGGGTTTGATGAGAGGAACCGTCGCTGCTTCTCTGGCTTTGCGTACCAGTTCCTTCGACAGACCGGCAGAAATCTGATGGCGTTCCATCAGCTCTTCGCGCAGTTCTTCAGATACCAGATAGACCAGCTTTTCAATCACTACGGCCGGCAGGCTGTCGCGCTCAATCATGGCAAAAGAGATGGGCTCGTAGTCCGGATAACGGTCCATCGTCTTGATGAAAATCTCTTCAGACAAATCCGCAGCACCATTGCGCATCAACAGCTCAACCGCACGGCTGTTGTTGGATTCAACAAGAGAGTTGGCCAGTCCGAAAGAGATGTCGCGCCGCTGGGCCACAGCTTCCTGTTTGCCCCGGTCCCCTTCTCCAACAATGCCAATCAGAAAATCCTGAGACAGGACCTTTGCGTCTACCAAAACGGGAACGGCAACTTCGGCCACATCCCGGGCCAGTTTCTCTGCAAGATCTCTGCGCAGATAGGGGGAGTTGGCAATCTGCCGGGCCAGAGCAACCCGAACCTGAACCTCAGTATCAACTGCGAACTTCTCGATGACCTGCAAAGCAAGCTGGCGTTCTTCATCGCCCAGCAAAGAGCCGTCGATTTCAGCCAGAATCTTGCTCATCACCTTCTGCCTGCTCTCTGCAGAAGGATCCATCATCAACCGATGAGCATCGGCCATATTCAGACGCATTGATAACTCAGGCATTTTTTCGAACCTCAAAAATTCTGGTCCATTAAACCTGATAATATCCTGAAAAGACAGCTTTAATCAGGATGATAACGCCTCAAATTCTCGCTAAATTGCTATAAGAACACGATTGGTTGCATTCTTATAACCGTAATTCTAGAAATTATGGCCATCGCCGTAACGAATCACGTCCGTCCAGGTCATTTCAAGACGCCGCAAATTTCGGAAAGTAACTTCCAGTTCGGCGACATCTTCTTCATTACGGACAATCAAGCCGGCATGAATTTCTTCTACTTTGCGGAGCTCATCACAAAGTTCAGCCCCTTTTTCAGACAGACTGATCCTCGCCGCTCTCTTATCCCGTTGAGAAGCAGACCGTGTGATGTATCCGGCTTCCAGAAGTTGCTTAAGATTGTAAGAAGCGTTCGACCCAAGGTAATAGCCCCGCTCGATCAGATCGCGGACAGAAACTTCATTACCCTGAATGTTCAGCAGCATGACCATTTGGGCGGAAGACACATCTTCCACACCCAAACGCATAAGTTCCACGCGCACCACATCCAGCAACCGGCGATGCATCCGCTCTACAATACGAATGATCTCACGGTACAGGGGCGCACCCGCCTCGGTTGGGGATGCGGTAACCTCTTCCACTGGACGCTTCTTTGGCGCCGTTTTTGTCTTTGCAGCTGCTGTCATGATTCCTCGTCTCGAATAGACCGAGAAAACCATAGAACCCTTTAAGCTATCTTAACCTTGCGCCTCTATTGTCTGTTCGACTGTCCTTTTTTCACGTCATCGGCCAGAAGTCTTTGGACTAATTGAAAAACTCTGACTTTCGGTGATGGATAAAATCGGCAGGAACTTCTGTCTGAACAGCAGAAGTCTCAACGATCTGACTGTTCATCTGTCGACCACATTCTCGAGAACGAAAAATGCCTGGTTTGTCACACCGATTTTTGCCGAGTTTCTGTCTTCTGAGCACCCTGGTTCTGACGGGCTGTGCCACAGACGACAAGACACTGGAATCTCTCTTTGCGCCCAACGGCTCTTCGGCAGCAACAGAGACAAATCCTACCCTGACGAAAACGCCGGCAGAACAGACGGAAGAAGCCAAATCAAAGGATGAGTCCTTTGAAACCATGTTGCGGGTTGCCAACCGCACCTGGAAAAACGACGACCCGGACATGGCCGCCACCCTGTTCCAGCGGTTGCACCTGCAGTACCCCGACCGCATTGAACCTCTCCTAGCCCTGGGGGAACTGCTGACCGAAATGGAACAGCCCCGTGAAGCCGAGCTGGCCTATCGATCCGCCTTGAGCCTGCAGCCCAACAACCGTCCGGCACTTCTGGGACTGGCAAAAATCCTGCTGCTTCAGGAGCAACCTGAAGAATCCCGGGACACCTATCTGGTCCTGCTGGCCAACAATCCGAAAGACGTTCGCGCCCTGAACGGTGCGGGTGTCACCGAAGATCTGCTCGGAGATGCTGACAGCGCACAGGCTTACTTTCTCGACGGCCTTGCACTCTCTCCCCATGACCCCAAGCTTTTGAACAATCTGGCCTATTCCCTCATTCGCAGTGGCAAACATGAAGAGGCCCTGCCCTATCTGGAGCAAGCCACCCGCCTGCCCAATGCCGGGTCCCGCACCTGGAGCAATCTGGCTCTGGCTTACGGCATGTTAGGTCGGGAAAAGGAAGCCGCCCGAATTCTGCGCCGCACCATGAATGACGAAAAGGTCGATGCGACGCTGGCTTTCTATCGGGAAAACCGCACAAGCAAAAATGTGACTTACTGACCGCCTGATCCCTCAGGCAAAAAACAATGGGCCCGGCGATCCTGTGATCCCGGGCCCTTTTTTTCGTTTTCTTCAGCATCCAGCGGCAGTTCGCTGTCAGCAGCCCCAATTCGCTATAGGGCCTAGTTCAAAGCATTTCATTTTCTGAAGCTGGCGCTGAGCTCACCATTCGTTTTGAGCACTAACCTCTATCAACTCAATGGAGCCTGCTCAAAGGACTGCGCGATGGGGCGCTTTCCTGATCTGCCCTTACATGGTGCTGAAAGAATCCAGCATCTTCAGGGCCGCCGGACCAACCAGCACGACAAACAGAGGGGGCAGAATGAACACCACCATGGGCAGGGTCAGCAAGGCAGGCAGGCGCGCGCCCTTCTCTTCTGCCTTCATCATGCGCTCATGTCGCATTTCGTGAGACAGGACCCGCAAAGCGTCAGCCAAAGGCGTGCCATAGCGCTCGGTTTGCATCAGCGTGTTAACCAATGCCCGCAAGCCTGCCAGCGGCACCCGATCTGCCAGACCGCTCAGCGCTTTGTGGCGATCGGGCAGAAAAGAGAGTTCTACAGCGGTCAGGCCCAGTTCATCAGTCAGCTCCGGGCAGGACTCGCCGATTTCCTTTGAGACCCGTTCCAGGCTGGCGTCCAGGCTCAGACCGGCTTCGGCGCAGATCACCAGCAAGTCAAAGGCATCCGGCAGGGCTTTGCGGATGGTTTCCTGGCGGCGCTGGGCCACATTGGTCACCCAGATATCAGGCAGGTAAAGAGACAGCAGGCAGGTCGCCAGCAAGATGCAGATCTTGGCGACCTGGGGCAGGCTCTCCGGCAAGATGGCGTAAACAAAGAAAGTGAAAAACAGCCCCACCAGAATGGGCATGGCAAGCTTGGCAAAGAGGTAGGTTACGACCGCATCCCGGCCTCGCCAGCCTGCCCGGGCCAGTTTGCGGCCCAAGGCCCCCTGGTTTTTGTTGCGCAGTAACTTGAAGCGCGCCACCACAAAGTGCATCAGGCTCTTGCGGGTGATGACAGTCTTTCTCTGCTTCTTCGCCAGCATGCCGGCTTTCATCTCGCCGCGTTTGCGCGACAGATTACGCAGGCGCCCGGCCAGCGGGTCTCTTTCAACCAGCCCGTACCAGACCAGCACGACAACTGAGATCATGGAGATGGCGGAGGTAACAGCCACCAGGTCCAGCAGCTCCAGACCGAGGGGAAGTTGCAGGGTTTTAAGGTCGAAGTTCATATCTCAAACCTCACCATCTTGAACATCACGAAGGCGCCCAGCAGGATCATGGTCAAGGACACTCCGGCCATGATCAGGCCTCTCGGGTCACTGAACAGCGGCCCCAGATACTCGCTGTTAACCATCCAGATCAGCCCAAACATGACAAAGGGCAGAGCGCCGATGATGTAGGCAGAGGCCTTGGCTTCTGCAGACATGGCCTTGATTTTCAGTTTCAGCTGGCGGCGCTGGCGCAGAAGTTCGGCCAGATTGGCCAGTGTTTCAGTCAGATTACCGCCGGTTTCCCGCTGGATAGACAGGGCAATGACCAGGAATTTGAACTCTGGCGCCTGAATGCGTTTGGTCGCATTCCACAAGGCATCCTCCAGCGTGCCGCCAATGGAGACTTCCTGAATGACTTTCTTGAACTCCGGCCCGATGGGTGCCGTCATTTCATTGCCAACCACACTCAGGGACTCAGTAATCGGCAAACCGGACCGCAAGCCCCGGACCATCAGATCAATGGCTTCAGGAAACTGAGCGATAAAGGCGGAAACACGCCGCTTGCCCAGATGGCCAATCAGAAAGTGGGGAAAGCCCACCCCCAGCAAAACACCCTGCGCCAGCGCGATGATAAAGGGCAGCCCCAGAAACTGGCTCAACACCACTGTTGGGGTCAAGGTCAGCAGCATGCAGATCAACACATACTGGCCGATTTTGACGTTCAGTCCCGTGGCGGCCAAACGACCGCGCAGTTTGTCGGGGTTAGGCATCAGCCGTTTGATCAGACGATCAAAGCTGCGGATTTCACTGTCGGCGCTTTGTCGGCGCAAGGCTGAGCGCGTGGCGACCACTGTCTTGCTGCCGCCCACCTGGCTCACCCGCTCCAGACGCTTTTTGACCTGACGGCTGTTGGCGGCCCGGTCCCCCAGAAAGAGATTGCCAACGAGCATCACGGTCAGAGCCGCACTGCCGGCCAGCAGCCAGGGCAGCAGGGACATCATGTCGAACGCCAGCAGATCGGGGGTCATCACAAAGCCTCCAACAGAGAACGATCGAGACCGAAGTAGGCCGCTTTGGGCGTGAAATGAGGGCGAACACCGCCGGGTTTGAACTCGCCGTCCAGACTGCCGTCCGGCTTTTCACCTTTGAAGTCGTAGGTGTAGAGATCCTGGGTGGTCACCACGTCCCCTTCCATCCCGACAATCTCGGTGATGTGGGTGATCCGGCGCATGCCGTCACGCATCCGTGAAACCTGGATGATCATGTCAACAGCAGAGGCGATCTGGGTTCTGACTGCTTTGGCAGGCAGATTGATCCCGGCCAGACCGATCATGTTCTCCAGGCGCATCAGAGCATCCCTGGGGCGGTTGGCGTGCAGGGTCGACAAAGAACCGTCGTGGCCCGTGTTCATGGCCTGCAGCATGTCCACGGCTTCTTCGCCGCGAATCTCCCCCACGATGATCCGGTCGGGCCGCATACGCAGCGCATTCTTCAAAAGCTGGCGCATGGGGATCTCACCCCCGCCTTCCAGATTGGCAGAGCGGGTTTCCAGCCGCACCACATGGGGCTGCTGCAGTTGCAGTTCCGCGGCATCTTCAATGGTGACGATGCGTTCCTGGGGATCAATCATCTGGGACAGCGCGTTCAGCAGTGTCGTCTTACCGGACCCTGTACCGCCGGAAATCAGAATGTTCAGGCGGGAGCGGGCGGCAACCTGCAACACCGTACGCATGGCATCTGAGATGTTTCCCTGACGTGCCATGACCTCCAGCGTCACTTTCTGGCGGGAAAACTTACGGATGGAGATTGAGGGTCCGTCCAAAGCCAGTGGCGGAATGATGATGTTGACGCGGCTGCCATCGGCCAAACGGGCATCCACAAGCGGCTGCGATTCATCGATGCGACGACCGATGGCTGTCACAATGCGGGTGGCGATGGCCATTACATGGCTGTTGTCCCGAAAGCGGTAGTTGGTCAGTTGCAGCTTGCCACTGCGTTCCACAAAGATCTTGTCGAACCCGTTGACCATGATGTCGTTGACGCTGTCGTCAGCCAGCAGGGGCTCAAGTGGCCCCAGCCCCAGCATTTCGTCGATCATCTGGGTGACGAGCTGGGTCGTTTCTGACCGGTTAAGCTGCAGCTTTACTTCCGTCAGCAGATCGGCCACCACCGGCGCAATCTCCTGGGTCAGTTCCTCCCGGGACATGGCGGCAGCAGCTGAGGAATCGATGCGCTCCAGCAACAGAGGCTGCAGCTGGATTTTCGCCTGCTCGATGCGCTTGCGGGCGTCCTTTTCTTCGTTGCTCAGTTCGGACTCTTTGGGCGGCACCCCAACCTGCGTAAGCACCGGCAAGGCCATGGTTGCCTTTTTGCGGTTTTTGCCCCAGTTCCCGCCGGACGTTGCTTTGTCTTTGCCCTGGCGCAGTTCGGCCAGAGACGCCGACAAGCGAGCCACCAGAGCCCGTTGCTCCAGGAGGGTCAGCGCCCGCCAGTTGGCACCGCAAAGCTCCGGCAACTGTTCCTTCACCCGTCGGGCAAGGTCCGGTGCTTCCAACGGCTCCTTTTCAAGTTTTTCTGCCAAGACCGGCAGCAATTGCGCTGCCAAGACCGCCACGTCGGGGGTTTCCGAACTGGGGCGCGACGCCAAAGAGGGCTCGCCCCCTCCCTGAAGTTTCGTTTTCCAGCTCATGATTTCCTCCGCCAGAAGGCCAGCTTCCTCAGACCTCGGCGACTGTCTCCCTCAGCCTCGGAATCGAAGGCGCGCACAATGTCTTCGATCACCAGGGTCAAGGGAGAACGCTTCGCCATGTCCTTGAGAGGTTTGCCGGCGTTGGCTGCCGCCGCGGCGGTCTTGGCATCTTCAGGCACCACCCAGGAAACCTTCTCCTTCACGGAGCGTTCAAAGGTGGCGCGATCCACTTGCCCGGGACGGTCTTTGGCGATCCGCCCCAGGACCAACTTCACAGGAAGGTCACGTCCGTCCTGTCGCAGAAAAGCAAGGATACGGGTGCAATCCCGGACCCCGGCCAGAGAGAGGTCGCTGACCAGCAGCACCTCATCGGTGTGGTCGAGGAACTGGCGATGATGGGGCAACAGATGGCGGGGCATATCCACCACCACCTCCCCGAAGTTCTTCGCCAGCTCCTCAACCAGGGCCACCGCGCCCGACCCGTCTTGGGAACTTTTTGTTTCAAGTCCGTCTTCCGCGCTCCAGACAGACAGGGTGTCACCGGCCATCACAGCCGCAGATCCGACCAGCAGGCTGTCCAGTCGTTCCGGCGCCGCCAGAATGTCCCGCAGGCCCCTGCCCGGTTCCAGATCCAGAGCCAGGGACGCCACACCGAAGTGCAGATCCAGGTCCAGAAAGGCCGTCATCTCTTCACCGCGCTGAGACAATCCCCAGGCCAGGTTGACGGCCAGGGTGCTGGCACCAACGCCCCCGCGCGCACCGATCACGGTGATGATTTTGGCTTTTTTGCCCACCTCGGTCTGCAGCTGGAAACGGGCCTGCTCCAGACGGGTGAAGGACTGTTGCAGCAACGCCGGATCCAGCGGTTTGACCAGATAATCGGCCACACCAATGTCCTGCAGTTCGCGGTAAAACTGGATATCATTGGCGCTGCCCACAGCCACGATCCGGCTTTCCGGCGCCAGGGACAGAAGGCTGGCCAGGCCATTGGCTACATCTGGCAGACCATCCACATCCACAACCATGGCCCGGGGATATCCCTGAGGGGCCGGTAAGGTCAGCAGATCCCGCAAGGTACCGGGATGAACCGCATCCGGGTCCCAGCCCTGCTGCTCCGCAAAGGCAACCACCTTCTCCCCGCTATCGCCTTCAGACAGGAAAGCGGCAAAAGGCATGCCTTTGTCCAGAACCACGTCGCTCATATCAAAATCATCGGCATCGGGCTGATCATCCAGACCGAACGCATCGGCAGGAGAACGGCTGCCTTCGGTCTTCAGCTCTTCTTCCGGGAACGCCGCATCCTCGGTTTCGGGAAAGGCGGCATCTTCAGCAAAGGCCGCGTCAAACTGGTCTGCGGGCACCGGTAATGTGGGCGCGCCGCCTCCCTGCTTCAGGCTGCCAAGAATGCCATCAAGTGTTGGTTCTTCTCGTCTGATGGGGCCGGTCATCACTGGCTCCCTCCGGAACTGCTGTCACCAGATCCGCTGGTGGTCAGAGGGGCTCCTGCATCATAGCGCTGCTGCGCGCCGGTCAGGCGTTCCATGCGGGCTCCTCCGGTCACCCGACCGGACTTTGCGTCGTAAGGATTGGCCAGCATCTTGGCAAAGTTGCTTGCGGTGGCGCAGCCATGGGTCTGGCTTTTGCCGTCAACAAACGCATCCCCAAACTCTTTCTGCAGTTTGGGTTTCAGGCAATCGCCTGGGGCGTGGACAGACAACCGCTCGACCAGAACACGGACACGGCCGGAAGCACTTTCCTTGGGGCTGTAGGCACCGACCACAAACCCCTGGCGCTGTAAATCCTGCTGAACGGAAGCCGTGCGGGAGGCTTCCAGGCTGCCGTCGCCCGGTGCGATGCCCAGCGGCCACTCCACCTGAATGCGGTCTTCTGGCAGCGGATTGATCATGGCCAGGTGGCGGTAGAGACGCTGGCGCTCAGCTTTACTGATTCTGCTCTGCCCCTCATCAAATCGCACAGCATGGATTGAGGTGATGGTTTCAACCTGGCTGTAGTTTGTGGTCCGGGGCGCTTCCAGGGGTTTCTCACAGCCGCTGAGGACCACGAGAGAAGACAGGGCCAGAGCCAGGAAGGACGGAGCGGACTGGTGGCTAAAGTTCATCATTGTTCCGACCTCCTCAATCCAAAATGTAACCAACAGGACCTGGCGTCGCGCTGCCAGCCGGATGGGAGCGCTGCTGGCCTTCCAGGCGGCCATGCCAGATGCGTTCAACATCGTTGGGAAGGATGATGGAGTCTGTCGGCACGGCCAGAGCTTCCCCGGTGGGCTCCACCAGATAGGGCGTGACGATGATCACCAGTTCACTTTCGTCGGTGTTGAAGCTGTTGGAGCGGAACAAGGCCCCCAGCACCGGCAGATCACCCAGGAAGGGAAACTTGGTGATGTTGTTGGTGGTGTCGCTGCGCAAGAGACCTGCAATGGCAAAGGATTCACCGCTGCCCAGCTCGACTGTGGTTTCCGCCCGACGGGTGGAAACGGCGGGAATTTCAAACCCATCCACCACCACGGCACCGGTGGCGGACAGCTGGCTGACTTCGGGGCGAACCCGCAGATTGATGCGCTCATTGCCTGTCAGGGTCGGTGTGAAGGCCAGGGAGACACCGAATTCGCGATACTCAATGGTTACGGTCCGGTCTTCACCTGGCACTGGAATGGGGTATTCACCACCGGCCAGGAAGCTGGCTGTTTCCCCGGACAAGGCCGTCAGATTTGGTTCGGCCAGAACCGAGACCAGTCCTTCTGTGGCCAGGGCATCCACCAGACCATTGACGTCCACAGAGCCGGTGTTGAAGCCAAGGAAAAGGTTGCCTCCCCCCGCAATGGCGTTGGACACCGCACTGCCTGCGCCCGATCCGAAACCAAAGCCCAGGGTGTAGTTCCCCAGCTGGGCGATGTTTTCCCAGTTGATCCCGAAGTCCTTGCCAACAGAACGAGAGACTTCCGCGATGCGAACTCTCAGATTGACCTGAGTTGGCGCGCTGGTGGTCAGGCGGTTGATCACTTCTGCGCCGTCGGTTGCGGGCAAAAACCGGCTGGCCAGGCGACGGGCGTCTTCAGCCTGGGCCGGAGAATCGACCTGACCTGTGAGCAGAATACCCATCTCGACAGAGCGCACCGTCACCTGATGACCAGGAAGAACCGCGGCCAGCGTTGTCCGCAGGGCTTTCAGGTTGTGATTGACGGTAATGGGCCGGTCAATCAGCACCCCACCCCTTTGGTCAATGGCGAAGAGCTGGGTTTCACCCTGTCGGCGGCCATAGACATAGACCACCGTCGGGGACATCACCTGCAGGTCTGCAATTTCAGGATTGGCGATGAAAACAGACGCAGCCGGCTGTTTCAGGGTGACCATCTGACCTTTATCGATCTCGATGGTCAGGGCCTTGCCGCTGGTGCGGGCTGCCTCAGCCTGCTGGCCGGGGGCGAGACCGGCAATCAGCAGAGCCAATAAGGCAAAAATCAAAGTGTGCGCGCGCATGGGACTACCTTTCACTTATCGAAGTTTCTTTCTTCGATGGCAGGCCCCCGCATGACCCGGACGGTCTGAACCTGCGCCGACAGATCACTTGGCGCGGGCAGGACGTTGCTGACATCACTGTCCCAGGTATAAGGGCGGGGGTTTTGCGGCACCCGAGGCCCGTCGGGCACAGGTTGCCGCGGCAGAGCAACAGCCGTGACAGGCTGAAACTCTCGCGCCTCCCCTCCGGTCAAATCCGTCATCCTCAGCGCAGAGGGTGCGGTTGAACCCGTGGAAGACGCGTCGTGAGCCAGAGAGACGGGCTCACCGCTCTGCTGCAGATCCGGCGAGAGAACAACAGCAGGCATGATGATTGGCGCAGCCGGAACAGGGGCGAGACTGTTCTGGGTGCCTGAAGAAACGAGAGAGGCCATAGAGCGGTCATCGGCCTCGATAAGATCTGCATCGTCGCGAGCCAGAGCCCGCAGACTAAGAGACAACTGACCGAGCTCAGCCATCAGAATGACCCGTTCGGCCTGTTTGGGCAGAACTTCCAGCGTGGCAATCTTGCCAAGCCGGGGCTCTGCCGTCTGATCATCGGTGCTCTGGTCAATGGCCAGAATGCGGACATTTTCCAGCAGCGTTTCAGACGCCCGACGCTCGGTCATGTTGGCGTCGTCCAGGCGGGTGACGCTGTGGGTCAGGATCAGGTCGACCCGGTCACCCGGAAAAACCAGACCCGCCACCCCGGTCACCCCATTGATGGGCACGGACACAGCGCGGGTATCAGGTTCCAGAACCGCCGCCAGAAACCCCTGCTCGCCCGGTTTAACCAGTCGGCGGCGGGTTACCGGTTCTCCGGCGGTCAGGGCGCGGCGAACCACAGCACCAAGATAGTCTTCTACCGGCGCTTTTTCTTCCAGCAGATAGGTTTCTTCGTCCTTGTCCACATCCGGCCAGGCGCGGAATTCCAGATCTTCCGGCCGCACCAGGGCGCCGGTTGGCAGATCACGGGCCGCGACGAGAATTTTGATCTCGGGTTCTTTCTTCACCACGGGTGCTTCAGCAACCTGAGTGACCACTTGCGGCTCTGGCGGAGTCAGCAGCAGCCGCGCCATGTAAACCGTTCCCAGACCACTGATCAGGGCAATACCGGTCAGAAGAAGTGTGCGCGGTGACATGGAGCTGGTCCTTTCTTCAAGGAGAAGCCAGAGGCCAACCCGGGGGCCGGTCTGGCGGGGCGAGCCTGCTTATAAAAGAGGCTCAGCCGTGCGGTAGATGACGTAGAGAGCGGCCAGGGCAATGGCGATGCCGTAAGGAACCGGGGTTTTGCGCAACGAAGTCTCTTCCTGACTGTCAGAAAGCGTTGCAGATCCCACGGTCGCTGACGCAGCCAGCTTTTTGCGCGCCGCCATGGCGGTCAGCAGCATGGCCAGGGCCAGAAGCCCTCCGGCTGCGCCAGTGATGACAATGAGAGCTGTTAGGTACTTGGGGCCGGCCCACAAGGCAGCCACGGTAAAGAGCTTTGCGTCGCCGCCGCCAAAGAACCCGAAGGCAAAGCAGACAGTGGTGATGACAAAGACCACGCCTCCTACCATCAAATGGCCGAGCCAGCGTGACGCTTCCCAGGAGAACAACTCCGGGCGTGCACTGTCTTCAGCCAGCAGCTGGTCCATGTCGAACCGCTCATAGATCAGGCCTGCCTGTTCGAGCGGGGCCACAAAGACAAAAGCAGCAAACAGCAGCAGCAAAACCAGATTGTAGAGGTTGGGAATGATGAAGCGCTGGAAGTCACTGACGGCCGCAGCCACAAAAAGACCAGCCGCAGCGGCGAGAACCAACAAAGGGAGAGCATTCTGGATCATGGCGAGTGTCCTTCTGCATCTCTTCAGCGGGATCTGTGCGAAATCACGCTGACGATCAAACCGGCAGAACCGGAAAACAGAGCTTAGGTGAAGGTGACGTTCCGTTCTTGGAAACCGTCTCATCAAAGGGGGCTCACCCCTTACATTGAGCCCCCTTGGAAGAGACGGGGCATCGGGCCAAGGCTGGCTGGCCGCGACGCCCCCTCCGCTTCCGAGAGCGTTAGCCCCCTGCGCCGGCACCAGCGCCAGCACCGGCACCTGCACCGCCATCACCTGCGCCGCAATCTTCAGGAACGGCTGCACCGTCAGGCAGGTTGTCACAGAGAGAATCAGAAACAGTGCTGAACATGGTGTCGAGAGAATCACCCATGGCACTCATGGCACCAATTGCGGCAACAGAAACCAGAGCGGCGATCAAACCGTACTCAATGGCAGTTGCACCGGATTCATCTTTGAAGAGTTCAGTCAGAGTGCGAAACATTTGGAGTTCCTCCAGTTGTATTTCAAATAGTGCGGTGGCGATGAACTAACGATACAGCATGATTTCTTAATAACAAATTAAAATCAAGAAAAAACAATAACTTATAACTTGATCTTAACTTATAAATAACTTCATTGCTATTCACGTTTTACTTAACTTGCTTTTTGATTATTTTTAAGAACCATTCAATTTGTAAAACGGAACAGAGATAGTTCGAATTTCAAACTATTTTGAAACCAAAGTGGTTTTGTTAATCCAACACTATAGATAACATCTTCATCATATTGATTTTGTTGAATTTTTAACTTCCGTAAGATATAAAGTAGCTGCGCACTCGAGATTTGGATCACGCCATGTTCAGTTCACTGTCCAACAGCTTTAGAAAACTCTGGAACGACACCCGGGGATCCGGTGCAGTGCTCTTTGCCATTTCGCTGCTGCCTTTAATGACAGCCTCCGGCATGGCCATAGATGTGGGACGGGCCTATCTGCTCAAAGCCAAACTTGGACAGGCTCTGGATGCCGCCGCCCTGGCAGGCGCCCGGGCCTATGAATCCAATACGCGCGATGCTGAAGTCCGCATGTTCTTCCAGGCAAACTTCCCCAACGGCTACCTGGGGGCCAATGTGAGTGAACTGAGCATTTCAGAATCGCCGGAAGCCGGCACCATCACCGTTGCCGCCACCGCCACCATCGACACCACGCTGTTGGGGATGATGGGCCAGGACAACATTTCTGTCGGTGATCGCGCCGTGGTACAGCGCGCAGGCGGAGCAAACCTGGAAATGGTGCTGATCATGGACAACACCGGCTCCATGCGCTCCAGCGGTAAAATCTCTGATATGAAAGCCGCCGCACGACAACTGGTGAACCAGCTGCATCAACAAAGCCAGCAAAACGACACCGACCTTTACATTGGGCTCGTGCCCTATGTAGCAACGGTCAACATTGGAAATGACCGTAAAGACTGGCTTGAAGAGGGAGCAGTTGACCGCCTGCAGTACGAATTTCCGGAAGACGAAGTCCCGCAGTACAACTGCGGTGGAGCCAGCGCCAGTTGGAAGGGTGACTTCGATGCTTGCGTAATCGGAGATTTTGAAACCCGTCGCAATCTTTCGGAATCAGAATGCAATGATATTGGCATCTATGACAGTCGGTCTCGCAAGTGTCTTGTGTCCGATGGTTGGAAGGGCTGTGTGGAAGCCCGCTATGAAAGCGGAGATGATGTAACCGACGCCACACCGGATGAAGTGTCTTTTGTTCCTCAGTACTGGGAGCGGTCCCGTCAGCGCTATCGCCGAAGTTACTGGCGCAACAACACCTACTTCCCATCTGACATTGACGAACGTGAATCCACCAACACAGCCGGCACAAACGGAAAAGGTCCCAACATTGGCTGTGGACCTGAGGTCACTCCGCTAACCGCCCAGCACGGTACCGTCGTCTCAGGCATCAGTGAAATGGATGCCTGGAGCCGGGGTGGCACCATGACCAACGTGGGCATGGTCTGGGGCTGGCGCATGCTGTCGCCGAAATGGCGCGGGGTGTGGGACGATTCTGAAACCCTGCCCCATGACTACAACGATCCGGAAATCCAGAAAGTCGCCGTGATCCTGACCGATGGGTACAACCAGTGGTCCATGGGGCATCCCGATGGCGACTTCACCGCCTATCAGCGTTTGGGAGATGGGAACCTGGGCACCACCAGCTCAGACAGGGCCCGTCGTGAACTGAATGACAAGACGCTGGAAGTCTGCCAGTCCATGAAAGCTGAAGGCATCACCATCTACGCCATCACCTTCGGTGTGGCCAATGACAGCGGAGGGCGCGCAATCCGTGAGATCTTCAGCCAGTGCGCCTCTTCCAACGCGCACTATTTCGACGACTACAACGGCGATGAGCTGCTGGCTTCCTTCCTGACCATCGCCAACAACCTGGGTCACCTGAGAATCATCGAATGAGAATGGTCCCGTCTTCCTCCTGAACTCCCTGTCGCCTTGTTGTCGGGCGGAGCCGGTCAGCCATCTGACCGGCTTCTTTTTTGCCCCTGATACCGCCTTCCTTCGGCCGCCCTCTCCCCCCGGTCTTTCAAAGCAGGTCCGAAAGGCCGGGTTCTTTGCATCTGAAACAGGAGAAATTGCCGGACATCCGTCACCAGGCAGGCCCGATTGCATGAGATCATCGCTGTACATCACGAACAGCAACGCTCTCTTCCACATTCTGGAGGAGTGAATCACAGCTCCGGTTTAGGCGACAGGCACATCACCCCATAGCAAACAGTCTCAACCACCAATTATACTTCAGCCTGTTTCAGATCTCAGGCCTAAGAAATAGCGCCTTTCCCTTGAGATCCCCTGCTGTACTCCTCAAAGCGCGCCCTGAATCTTCTCTCAGGTCAGTCATGAGCACCCATGTAACAGCTAACCAAGGGGCCCCGAGCAACCAAACGCCAGCAATCAGCCCTCTTATTCAAAAGGAAAATGGGTGTGTTGATCATTTGTGCCCCACCATCCAGGCAGGCTGTCCCGTCTGAATTCACAAAAAGGGGCCTCCGGAACTGAACCGGAAGCCCTTTTGATTGTGTGCAGCCCTCTAAGGATCCGCGCGGGTGCAAACTCTATTCGATGCGGGTGCGATAGAAGGAACGATGATAAAGCCGACGGGCCTCCGTCAGGCCCATGCCAAAAACCGGTCTGTAGTCATAAAACAGCTCAGCAACGATGATGTTTTCGTTTGGGAGGGTTTGCAGACCTTCCGGCAGAGTGGCTTCTTCCCCCTGCACGCCCAGCAGAGAATCGGCTTCCATGTCTCCCCCGCTATCCCGTTGCCAGACCACGGTGGGATCTCCGTTCAAGTCTTCGCTGACCGCAGACAACACCACTTTGCCGTTGTCACCAAAACCGAACGGCTGAACCAGGAAAGGCACGGCCTCAAAAATGTCAGCTGTTCCGGCGGCATCGGGCAAAGCCCCGCGGGCCAGCAGATCCCCCGTGCTCATCACGGTCCGATCCAGCTTCTGGGACAGCAGAATGTAACGGCCCACGTCAAAACCACCCATGGTCAGAATGATCAGCAGGGTCAGGCCGACGGCGATTTCCACCTCCACGGCACCTGACTGGGCGTTCTTCAGTTCCACTGGAGGCCTTCTGGCACTCCAGAGCTTCGCAAAGGGGCGAAGAAGAAGATGCGTCGCAAATGAGAGTTTCAAAACAGACATAACATCACCCCCCAAGGTCATAGGGTTCATTGCGCACCAGAACAGAGGCTCTAAGAGGCATGGCCCCACCGCTGCCGATCAGATGATCCAGAAAGCCGGTCAGCAGAGGCCAGTTGTAGTCGAGTGAATAAAGAACAACCTCTTCGGCTCCGCCCAGACCTTCAGCACCCTGGTCCGCATCCCAGCGGCCATTGTTGTTGACGTCTGTGTAGTTTTCACCGTTATCCCGGCGGCCATTGCGGTTGCTGTCAGTAAAGGGCTCTGGCTCTCCCACAGCGCCAAAGCTGGCGTAACTCTTGAAGGAGATATCAGCGGCTTCAAGATCGACCAGCCCCATGGTGTGGCTTTCAACGATCTCGATCACCCGCTCTGTTCTGGCGTCAGCGTTGGGCTCCTGCCCCGTAATGCCAAAACGGGCGGCTTCACGCAGACCGCCTTCCATCAGCGTTCCCACCAGCAAAATGAAGCAAAGCTCCAGCAGGCCGGTCATGGTGAGGAAGATCAGCGGCAGCCCAAGGGCGAAAGCCACAGCAGTCACACCTTTTTCATCCCGCCGCAGGGAGCCCGCAGACGTCCAGTGACCGCGCACCCCTCTGAACAGGCGATTGCCAGCCCGGGCGGAGTCTTCAGGCTGCCCCTGAAGGACAGCTGTCGATGGGTTTTGAACTGTCAGCGGTTTGTGGGCTTTGTCGTACATTGACCCCGGCTTTCTCTGTCCCCTTGGCTTCAAGAGGTTCACGTATTTGGCGGCATCATCAATAAGATCTGGTTCTTGTCTGCAGCCCCAAGGAACGGGGGAGATACCTCTGTGTTTCAGAGTGCGCTTTCAACTCTTAAAAAATACCTTCAAATGACTGTTTCAAAAAGGAAATTATTGATTTTCTTCGTTCAATTTCGATCAAATTTTATGGGCTTTTGTGTCATGGAAAAACGGGGCCGCACGCGATCAGAATCAGGGGTCTGCGGCGGCCCTGATCCAACCCTCAAAGCAATTCTCTGGTGGACGAACTGCGGCTGCGGGCCGATAAAGGTTGCGACAATTTTCCTTTTCCCAATTGGTTCTGGCCCATGAAAATTCTGGTTCACGATTATTCCGGCCATCCCTTCCAGGTACAGCTGTCGCGCGAGCTGGCCCGCAGAGGATCAGAGGTAAGGCACGTCTTCTCCGCCAGCTTCCAAACACCCAAAGGCAACCTCAGCAAGCAGCCGGACGATCCTGCAGGCTTTGATGTCATTCCCCTGACCCTGTCAGAGGCCTTCGACAAGGGATCATTCGTCAAGCGGCGGCGGCAGGAAATCGAGTTTGGCGCTCTCCTGTCAAAGGAGATTGAAGCCTTTGCGCCTGACGTGGTGATCTCCAGCAACGCCCCTCTGGATTGCCAAAGACTGGTCTGGGCCACCTGTGAACGCCTGAACATCCCAAAAGTCTTTTGGATTCAGGATGTTTACAGCGAAGCCATCATGCGGATTCTGTCTGCCAAAATCCCGCTATTTGGGCATCTGGTGGGCTGGTTCTATCAGGCGATTGAGTACAACCTGCTGCGCCGCAGTCAACACGTGGTGGCCATCGCAGAAGATTTCCGGCCTATTCTGGTGGCCCACAAGGTGCCAACAGAGATGATCACCAGCATTGAAAACTGGGCTCCTCTGGATGAACTGACCCCGACAGACCGGCGCAATGCCTGGGCTGACGAAAACATGGACCCGGATAAACCCCGCATCGTTTACTCCGGCACTTTGGGGTTCAAACACAACCCCGGTCATCTAAAGGCGCTGGCGGAAGCCGCGCCCGATGCCAATGTCTATGTTTTTTCAGAAGGGCCAGGCGCGGATTTTCTGAAAGCGGCAAACCTGGACAATCTGATCGTGCGCCCCTGGGTACCCTATGAAAACCTCTCGGAAATGCTCAGCGGTGCGGACCTGCTTGTGGTGCTGCTGGAAGAAGATGCCGGGGTTTTCTCTGTCCCCTCCAAGGTGCTGACCTATTCCTGTATCGGACGCCCGCTCGTTGGGTCTATACCTGACGGCAACCTGGCCAAAAGCATCATCGAAACCAACACCATGGGGCTGGTCTCCGCCCCCAGCGATGCCCAAGCCCTGGTGGACAATGTTCTCAGTCTTTTGCAGGACGAAGACAAACAAAATGAGATGGGTAAAAACGCACGGGCTTATGCAGAAAGAACTTTCGACATCCGCAAGATCACAGATCGATTCGAGGACGTCCTGCGTAACCTAACCCCCCGTTAAAGTCGAACGAGGGTAAACGGCCCTACTACCTGATGATACTTGATGCGTGAAGTTACTTGTTTTCAACGTGTTAGAAGACGAGTTACGGGTTAGTTCCAGGCGCAATCTGCTTCCAGCCAGACCGATCAGGCTTCGGGTTCAGGAACTCCGCTGCCCTCTGTCAAAAGACAAACTCAGTGTTTTCGAAGATGTTCTGATTGCCGTTGAAGGTGTTTTTCTTTCGATAAAAGCCAAACAATGAATTTTTCAAGGAAATCTCAGCCCCAGCCCTGTTTCCTTTAGTAAAAAATCCCTTTAAGATCAGCACACAAACACTTGGTCTGATGTTGGTTGGTCAGCTCTGTTCTGCCAAACAGACTGCCAAAATCCGACGAATGCCGCTGTAGTTCCGATACGCCGAAAGCAACAATGAAAATACTACATTTCTGCCATAACGATCCGCGCCTGCATCCAGGCGGAACGGAGGTTTTTTCCAAGAACCTGCACGATCAGTTCTGGCAGAACATGGGACACGAATCTTACTACGTGGCGGCAACTTTCGACCACCACCGGCCTCGCCCGCCTGGCACTCTTTTTCAGAGCTACGAAAGAGATAGCCGCACCTTCCTGATTTGGACGCACGAGCAGTTCTTACAGGAAATGATGCAAAACGACACCTTTGCGACCGCCCCCCAGATTGCAGAACTCCTGCAGCATGTGAAACCGGATGTGGTGCACGTCCACCACCTGCTGCATTTTGGCGGGGATCTTCTGGCGCTCATCAAGCGCTACAGCCCGAATGCAAAGATTGTTGTCACACTGCACGACTATGTGAACATTTGCGTCAACGATGGCGTCATGGTGACCAGCGATGGCAAGCTCTGTGAGAAAGCACTGGTCCACAACTGCCACAAGTGTGTGCCCCATATTGAGACTTCGATCCTCAAACGCCGGGAATTGAGCCTTAAGGCACACCTGTCGCTGGCAGACCAGTTGCTGTCTCCCAGCGAGTTTCTGCGTCAGCGCTTTATCGACTGGGGAATTCCTGAAAGCAAAATTGCCGTCATGCGCAACGGCATCCCACAGCCGACTCCTGCTGATGTCTCTGATTTTGACCAGAACCGACCTCGCAATCGCTTTGCAGTGTTTGGCAATGTCAGCGAGATGAAAGGCTCTCTGGTGGCGCTCAACGCGGCCCGCAAACTCTCAAAGGAAGGCGCAGATTTCAGCCTGGAGATTCACGGTGGCCTGCATTTCAGAAGCCAAGAGTTTACAACATCCTTCAACAAAGCCCTGAAGGGTGGTCAACCCCAGGTTCGACACATGGGCACCTACCGCCCCGAGGAACTCCCGCAACGCATGGCCGGGATCGACTGGGTGATCATCCCGTCCGTTTGGTGGGAGAATGCCCCGCTGGTGATCCAGGAAGCCTTCAGTTTCGGTCGCCCGGTTATCTGCAGCAACATTGGCGGGATGGCAGAAGCCGTGCGGCACAACATCGACGGCCTGCATTTCCCGGTTGGGCAGGTTGAAGGCCTGGCCAACGTCATGCGTCAGGCCGTGGAAGACCCGGGATACTGGAAGCGTTTGTCAGATAACATCCGGCCGGTCAGAACAATCTCTGAAGCAGCAGAAGACCACATTTGCCTTTACCAGGATTTGCTTGAAGGAAAGACCACCGCGCGGCCTGCTCTTTCCTCAAAACCAGACACCAAAGGCAAAGCCACTGCTTCACTGAAAAGAACCGCAAAGAGCAAAAAGCGTAAGACTGCTGCTTTGGCTTAGCAGTAGTGTATACCGACAGAGCGTCGTTCCTCTTCTATGTTCTATGGCAGCGAAATCCTCCATGACTGACCAGCAGATATCCCAAGGCTCCCCTGACCAATCCGGAGAGAACCAGACAACGACCAAACCCGAGGGTTTTGTTGATGTGGTTGGACAAACCGGGCTGAACGGCTGGGCGTGGTTGCCCGGACACCCGGAAGAGAAGGTCAGGCTGGAAGTGGTCAGCGATGGCGTCGTCGTCGGCTTCACCACTGCAGATCAGTATCGTGAAGATCTGAAGAACAGAGGCTTGGGCGACGGGCACCATGCCTTTGAATGGTTTTATGCCTCTGCGGTTGCCAGAATTGATCCCAATGACATCACAGTTCGCTTTGCTGAAACCAAAGAGCTCTTAGGCGGCATAGAGGAAACCAACTCAACTGCCAGACTGGCCATCATTGATCGCAAGCTGGCGGAGATGGAACGCCGCAGCAAGCGACGGGAACTGGTGATGACCCAGCTGGGGCAGCGCTTCAAGCAGTTGGAAACCGTTCTCCAGTCCATTGAAAAAAACGACGCAAGCAAACCTGAAGAAACCGAAGAAAAGCCTCAGGCTCAGTTACCGGTTCAGGTTTCCGCGGAAACCAGCAGTTCCCTGGACCGGCTTGAACGCGAGCTGATTGAATTGCAGAGTTTTATTGTCCGGGTAGAATCGCGGGTCAAAAACGTTGTTGATCAGCGACAGGTAACAGAACTGCACAAAGCACTGTCCCATCGCCCAACCTGGCTGGTTGTTTTCATCTGTATGCTTGTGGCGGCGGCGGGAGGTGCGATCCTGCCCCATTACCTGCCTGCAGGCCTGCTGGAACAGTATCTGCCTTAAAGCTCAATCGCCTGAACTGGCAGCGCTGAGCGCCTCAAACCAGCCCACGAACAACCCTATAAAGCATTGAAAAGAAGAAAAATTGCGCTCATCTGGCAATGCGGAATGAGCTCGCTTAAACAGTATTGGGTTCCAGAACCCACTACAGGCGGGACTGAAAGCCAGTCTCTCCGGACCTCTCTTTGTCAATCGTAAGCCAAGGTCAAGCGCCTCACCCCCTGCTAACGGTCACGTGAACAGCCGCTTTGGCAATGTGACTGTTAAGCTGAGAGAGCAGTGCTAATTTACAGACTTACCGTTTTTCCGTTCAAAAACAGGGTAAGCAGTCCTTGCCAGCACACCAACGTTCCCGCTTCCTTCTCCCGACCTTGCTTGCCGTTACGCTGTTGCCTGCTGCCCCCCTGGCAGAGGAAACGGTCTCTGACTTCCCAAAGGAGCTCAGAAACCTGGGATGGAAGGAGCTGCAAATCCCCGGAGAGCGACCTGCCCGCTTTACCCTGGCTGGTGAGCAAACCATTTCCATAGAAAGTCAGGATGGCGTCTCCTTTATCTACCGAAAACTCAGCGACAGAGAGCAACAGTCCCGCACGCTCTCCTGGTCCTGGCGGGTAAACAAGGAGGTTCCGGCCACCGATCCAGCGTCACGCAGCGAAGACGATCGAAGTCTGGCGGTGCATCTGTGGTTTCCTGACGACAGTGAGCCGGACTTCTGGCAGGCCATTGGCAGTCAGCTCAAAGGTCTGTTCGGGGTTCCGAGGATTGGCAAGGTCCTGACCTATACTTACGGCGGCATCGGAAAACAGCGTCAACTCTTCACCAACCCTCACCTGGAACCGGAAGGGCGCATTTTCCTGCTTCAGCCTTCCGGCAGACCGATCCAGACCTGGGTTAAAGAAGAAATCGATTTGAAGGCAGACTTCGCGCAAGCGTTTCAGCAACCTTACAAAGCCCCCAAGTATCTGGCGTTATCCGCCGACTCTGATAACAGCGATTCTCAGTCAGCTGGCCTGATTGCAGATCTTTCTTTCGGAAATTGATCCTGCCCATGACCCTTCCACATTCTGTTTCACAGGATAAGCGGCTGTTTGCACTTCAGGAGAACAGCCAGTCACAGCAGTGGAGTGCCACTGAAGATATTGACTGGTCCCTGGCTCCCAAGCGCCCCAAATGGCTGGTAGGACGGTTCCACACCTTACTGATCAGCCAGTTCCGCCATGGAGAACAAGTCACCGTAGAGCTCTGTAAGAAACTGCTGCAAACCGTGGAAGATCCGGCGGTGCAAACCTTGTTGCGCCAGCAGATTGCCGATGAAGAACGACATGCGCTGACCTACGACCGGTATCTGGGCAGATTGGGTGGCAATGGCACCGTCGACCCGGCCATGGCCGCTGCGCTTGAACAGATGCTGTCCTGGAAAGGCTCTCCCCTTGGCCTGATGGTCGCCGTGCAGATCCTGCTAGAAGGAGAGGCCCTGAGAACCCTGCAGGGCTGGTCCCGGCGCATCTCCTGTCCGTTGTTTCAGCAGATCAACACCAAAATCATGCGGGATGAAGCCCGGCACGTCGCCTTTGGAAAGGTCTATCTTTCTCAGGAACTGGCCAAACTGGAAGAAGAAGAACACCAGGAGATTTACCGTTTTGTAAAAGACCTCTGGGATCAAAGTGCGGCAGGCATGTTCTCCCAGCTGCATCTTCCCGGCATAGTCACCAACAGATTGCGAGCGGGTTGGACCAGAAACGGCTGGCAAAAACATGTCCGGTCCCTGGAAGATATCGGTCTAACGATGCGCAACTGACCTGCCCCACCGGGTTGGATGCCATCGTTGCGGTAGCAAAGTCACCCTCACTCAGAAAACACAGCGACCCCCATGATCTCAATAATCATCCCGACATTGAACGAAGCCGCCAATCTGCCGGCTCTTCTTACGGCGCTGCAACGCAGTCACGTGGACAAGGAGATTCTGGTGATTGATGGGGGCAGTCAGGACAGCACCACAAAGATCGCGGCGGATCTGGGAGCCAAAGTGCTGACGTCTGCTCCCGGTCGCGGCAGGCAGCTGGTAACAGGCGCTGAGGCCGCCACTGGAGACATTCTGTGGTTTCTGCACGCCGACAGCCAGGTGAAAACCGAAGCACTTGAGGCCTTGCAACAGGAAATGGCAAAGCAGCCTGAGGCCTGCGGCGGCAATTTTCGCTTGCTGTTTGATGGCCAGGACAGCTTCAGCCGCTGGCTGGACGGCTTCTATGCCCGCATTCGCTCAAAAGGCGTTTACTATGGGGATTCCGGCATATTTGTGAGGCGTGAGGTGTACCAGGCCATGGGGGGCCTGAAACCTCTGGCCCTGATGGAAGACTACGACTTCAACCGTCGGCTGGAACGATATGGCCAGACCCTGTTGATCCAGTCCCCTGCCCTCGTTACATCATCGCGCCGATTTCAGGGCCGGAAGAAATGGCGAATCATCAGCCAGTGGATCTGGATGCACGCGCTGTTTCATCTTGGCGTACCAGACAGCTGGCTGGCCCGGCTGTACAACTCCAGCCGGCGCTCGGGTAAAGGTGGAGACAGCTCCACACCTCACTGCTCGCGGAATGTGGTATCCAGGCTGCGGGTCAAAGGCGATATCAGATAATCAATCACGGTACGCTCACCCAAAGAGATCATCGCCTGGACCGGCATACCGGGATAGAGCTCATCTATGATCGAATCTTCCATGTCCGAGCCGTCCAGCGTCAGCGTTGCAGAATAGTATTCTTCTGCTCCGCTATCATCGGTGACCAGATCAGCTGACAGATTGGTTACCGTCGCATCGATTGAGGGGATCTCTCTACGCCCTTCAGAAAAGGCCAACAGGTTCACCGTGGCGGCCTGACCAATGTAGACGCTGTCGATATCCGTCGGGCGCACCTTTACCGATGCAATCAGCTCATCATCCTGAGGAACGATATCCAGAATTGCTTCGCCGGAAGCCACCACCCCTTGCTCGGTAAAAAAGCGGGACCCGACAATGGTGCCGGAAATTGGCGCAAAGACCACCGTGCGCTCAACAATGTCGCGGGAGGCAATCAGGCGTTCACTCAAATCGGCCAGTTCTTTTTCTGTGATTTCCAGGCCGTTGGTGACTTCAGCACGATTGACATTTTTAACATCGATCATCTGGAGCTTGGTTGCCGAGATTCCCTGCCGGGCTTCGGCGATCTGTCCCTGCAGCTGGGCATAATTGCCTTTCAACTGGGCGATGGAGCGTTTCAAAGCCAGAACACGGGGCTTCTTCTCCAGTCCCTTCTTGAACAGAACCTCAACAGCCTGCAGTTCTTCACGGATATACCCCAGCTGCTCGTTCACGGCCTGGGACTGGGACTGCAGCGCGGCAATGCGCTCATCAAACTCAGCCAGGCGGCCTTCCATGACATCCAGTTGGCTCTTCAGGGAGTCACGGCGCGCCTTAAACTGCTGCAGCTGGCCGGCCATGATTTGTTGAACGCTGGGTTCATAGGACTGGTCCGTAACCTCAGCTGAGAAGATCAGTTCATCTTTGTCATCAAACTCAGCAAGGTAGCGGTCCCGTTGGGCCAGGGCCAGATAGTACTGCCCTTCAATGATGCTTAAAGCGGCCCGGGGCTGTGTGTCATCAAAGGTAATAAGCACCTGATCTTCATCGACTTTATCGCCATCTTTCACGTGGATGGTCTCGATGATGCCCCCATCTTTGTGCTGGATGGTTTTGCGGTGACTTTTCACTGTCAGCACACCAGAAGCCGGTGCTGCGCTGTCCAGCGTTGCAACGGTTGACCAGCCGCCAAAACCGCCAAACCAGATCCCCCCGATCACCAGGGTCGCTGTGATGTAACGGCTGAGTTTCGGCCCTTTGCGAATGTCGTCCAGCCGCAGGGACAGCGTTGATACCGGTGGTGGAAGTGACTTCATCCTCTTGGGCCTTTCCCTGCCGATCTGGCAGGTTGACTGTTGGCTGCTTCAGGCAAAACATCGACCACCTCTGCCACGGTCTCCGCCGGGCTGTCCTGCCCGCTGTCCTGCTGAGCGGCTGTGGCATCTGTCGAAGCCTGGTCGGATGGGTCTGAAGCTGCCGGATTCTTGTTGGCTGGGGCGGCCAGACGCCGGACCTGTTTTGGCAGGGCTTTGGTCACGCGCCCGGATTTTCGCCACTGCTGAACTGGCGCAAAGATATGCATGGAACCTTCGCGCAGTGCCAAGACCTTGTCGACAGCATCCAGAATCTCACTCCGGTGTGTCATCACAATGACAATGGTTCCGTTAGCCCTGATCTGCCGTACAGCCCGCATCAGGGTGGCGACCCCTTCTCCGTCCAGATTGGAATCCGGCTCATCAAGTACAAGCATGCGAGGCCGTCTGAACAGTGCCCGCGCCAATCCAATCAGTTGTCGCTGGCTGCCTGTCAACAGGTAGCTGCCGTCTGAAATAATTGTGTCGTACCCCAGTTTCATACGGCCAATGGCATCGTGCACTCCGGCCAGCCGGGCGGCCTCCACCACTTCCCGGGCTTCACAGTCCTGCATGCGGGAAATGTTCTCCCGAATGGTGCCGGTAAAGAGATCCACACGCTGGGGAAGGTAGCCCACATAGTGGCCGAAGTTCGTGCGGTCCCAGGTGTAGACATCGTGGCCATCCAGATGCACGGCTCCCGCGGTCGGCTGCCACAGCCCGACCAGAATGCGTGCCAGGGTGCTTTTGCCCGACGCTGATGGTCCGATCACCGCAATGGCTTCTCCAGGATTAGCCTGGAAGCTCAATCCCCGCAAAGCGGGCTTGCTGGACTCCGGCGGAACATAAACCAGACGCTCGACATTCAGGATGCCGTCTGGAGCAGGCAACTGGGTACTGGAGCGCTGATTTTCTGCCTCTGTCAGAAGAAGGGACAGGCGTTTGATGGCCTGTCGGGCCTCCACCCACTGTGGCCAGCCTGAGATGATCCGCTGGAAAGGATTCAGCAACATGGTGGTCACCAGCATGGCCGCCAGGAGGCTAACCAGACTGGCCTCTTCATTGATCACCAGAAGCCCTGCTGCGGCCAGCATCACCACGCTGGCGATCATGGTGACAGCCTGTGCCAGAGCCAGCAGGATCGCCCCGCGCCGGGCAGACACTGCCAGGTTTCGCTGGGTTTCATTGTTCCCGCCCCACCAGCGGGTCAGAAGGGCACCAAACATGCCCATGGCTTCCAGAACCTCAGCATTGCGAATGATCCCGGACAGGTCACGGGCCACCGCCCCTTCGGTCCGCCCTGTTGCCACCAGTTTATCTGCTGAAATCAACTCGTTGAGGTAGGCCAGAACACCAAGCAACCCAACAAAAGCCACGGCAATCATCGCAAAAAGCGGGTGCAGCAGATAAAGGAACAGCAGAAACACCGGGACCAGCGTGGCCTCAAACGCCAAAGGCAGCTGGTCGCTGGAAAGAAAGGCCCGCAGTTTCTTGACGTCATCAAAAGTTGTTATGGGGTCAGACTCTGACTGCAGGGATTTGGACACCAAAGGTTCCAGCCCTTCCAGCAGGAAACGCCTTTCCAGCCATTCGCCGATGCGTTGCTGCACGCGGTTGCGCAGATAGGAGAACAGCGCATAGACAATCACAGCCCCAATCACGATCACGGACAGCCACATCAGGCTGGACAGACTCCGGCTGGGAGCGATCCGCGTGAAAACCTGAACCAGAAACAGTGGCAAGGCGAGTGACAGCAAAACCAAAGCAGCACTGGTGACATAAGACAAAAAGAGCCCGGGCACGCACTTGCCAAGGATTTGCCAGACTTTCTTTTGACCGCTTTTGGCTTCAGATGTCATGTGACCCTAATACGATTGAGCTGGCTGACATAAATCGGTTCATGTGGGAACTGAACCACAGAGTCAAAAAGCAATAGTAACCCTTACCTATCAATGTCCAAGAGAAATAAGGAACGAGCGAGGCAGACCCTTGATAAATGGGTCAAAAGGCCTTTGCAATCAATGCGGCGTTCTCTCCGCCCTGAATGATCATCGGGTTAAGTCAATTCCCTGTTGTATCTATCGCCGCAGTGGCGACACCGTATCAGGCAGTTTCCCGGCGAACTTATCCTGTAGTTTGCCAATGGTTTCACCCCAGCGCTCATGATGGATGGACTGGTTGATCTGACAGGCGTTTGTCCGAATGTAGCTGGTGTTGGTGCGAACCGACCGGCGCTCAAAATGATAAAGCTCCACCTCCGCAGCGTACCATATGGTTTTCCCGGCTTTACGGACCTCCAGGCAAAAATCGGAATCTTCGTAGTCGCCGATCACATAGTTTTCTGACGTACCTCCCAGGGCAGCATAAAACTCCCGCTCCAGAAACATGCAAGCTCCGGTGACGCCAGGGACTTCGCAGGTGTTACTGGCATCGGGATAATCTCCCGGATAGCCTTTGAAACGATGGCGGTTGAGCCAAACATTGTAGTGGTCTTTATCAAAGTAAAGCCCGGCATGCTGAAGTGAATCGTCTTCAAACAGCAGCTTCGGTCCCACCAGGCCGACACCTTTCCTTGAGGCGATCTTCACCATACCAGACAACCAGCCCGGCCCGCTGGGCAACACATCAGAATTTAGCAAAATCAACCACTTGCCAGATGCTGCCTTGGCCCCGCTATTGATAGCCGGCGCATAGCCATAATTGGCATGATGGACCACAACCTTAATCGGCAGGTCATAGTACATGCACAGTCCGGTCAGCATATGTTTGAAATCGCGCTCCTGTTCCGGTGAGTCCAGAACCGCAATGATCTCCGCATCCTGAAAATCCGGATCAGCATAGAAAGCAGCCAGCTGATGCCGAAAATAATCCAGGGTTCGATAAAGCGGGATCACGACTGAATACAAAGGCGCTTCAGGCTTATCAGCGCCGAACCAGCTGACATCCTTGACCCGGTCCTCTGGCAAACACAGCTTGTGCAACTGGCTGGCTGCAGGCACCAGCACCTTCTTAAGCAGATCCGGGGTCAAGGTATCATGATCCACCAGCGCCAGCGCCTGAGCCCGGTTGATGCGCGGATTGAGCGAGGCTCTCGGGGCTTTCATCAACAGTTCCCCTCCGCCTTTCAGCTGGAGTCTTAACTGCCAACCGATACCCGGCAGGTTTTCCTTTTCTCCGGGAACAACGCCGACAAACCCATAGTCATCCTGTGATTCATAACTGGGATGAGAGGCCAGATCCTTTATGTCGTGGCGTTTGTAAAAATGAATATAGTCGTCCCCTGACAGGCTGGCTCCGGTTTGAGATTCAAACTGCCAGCTTTGAACCAAACCGAGAGGATCGAACAACCACCCCCTGACCAACACTCCGCCATCGGGCAGTGCCAGCGCCAGTTCCAGGTTACCTGCCAAAGGCGCAGCGGACAGAGGACAGCCCACCGGATCCCATTGCTCACTCAGGACGATACGTTGCGCCAAAGCTTTTACAACAGGGCGCTGATCCACGTAGCGCTTCAAACGGGACAGCAAAAAGCGGCAGTAAGAATCAGGCTCCTTTTTGAGCCGGTCATGAAGGTACTCAAATCCCTTGGATTCTTTCAGCTTCAGTTGCCAGGCCGAGAACTGTCCCTTTTCAAAATGCACCAACACCACCGGTCTGGTGCGCATCATCTTCGGCACTTCAAAAATCAGGTCCTGGGACTGGCCGCCTGTTCTGATTTCAGGTTTGACAACCAAAGGCCGCAGAGCCTCATCAGAAAGCAGGAAAAACTTGGTATCCTTGATGTCAGCCTTTGGGGAGAGTTTAGGCAACCGCAAACCATAGAGGCCGTCATCCAGGCAAATGGGCAGTGCCTGGACGGGTCCTTTCGGTGAACTGCTTTTCACCACCTGCGCCAGTTCTCCCAGAAACTCAGCGTCGTTGCTTAGTTTGAAATAGGGCACCACCCAATTGGTAATGGCAAAAACCAGCGCCGCAAGATCTTCTGACTTCAGCAGGTTGACGGCCTTTTCCAGATCAAAAACGTCAACATGCTGTCGGTGTTTTTTAGTCAGTCCCCCCAGTTTCTGGCCCTGAAGATAGAGGCTCAGTTCTCCGTCTTTGGCCTGAGGGGCGGCAAAAAACACAAAGTAAGCGCGTTTTGCAAAAAGGCTCGACAGTTCCTGATCCTGAGACCCTTCCAGGACAAAGCGATCTTCGTCACTCAGCCAGGACTCTTCCTCAGGCAAATGGGCGCTGCTTCCGGGATAATGTTCAGCCTGGTCGCCACCCTGGCGCGCTTTTCCAAGTTGATCCTGTATGGAAAGGGCAGCAGACGGATCCACCCGTCCCTGGCTGACAACACAAACCAGGGACTTCCCTTCCCCCTCGTAGGCGAGAGTGAAATCCTCTGAGACATAGCGGGTTTCAGAGATCACCGACGCGACGAAAACATCCTGTGTCAGTCGATACCAGGTCAACTTAGGGGAAGACATGCCTAACAATACCGCTCGTTTTTTCTTTTCCATTATCATCGAATTTCGATGATCTCGTCTTCGAAGTAAACAGTGAACACATGATTCAACTGTTCTCTCAGGCAACGATGGGCCCCGGTCGCCATTTCAAACAGGCAGAAAACAACTGGTGCGCCTTGCAACCCCTGAAGTCTCTCGCAAGCAAGATAGCGCAACAGTGTTTGTACGCAATAACAATGTTTTAGGGGAACAGTTGTGCCCGGCACCCGTCGATTTCGACTGAATAAACAGAAGATAAACTGAGTTCTGTCACCAAAACCAGCGGTGCAGAATTCCAGACTTAGGGTTGGTCTTCTTCTTCGTTCAACTCCAACTGGCCGTCGCTGGACATGGCAATGGCGTACGGACGCGTGGTTGGAAAGGACGCCAGCACGATCATGGCGGATATGGTCAGCGGAACACCCAGGAACATGCCCGGGATGCCCCAGATAAAGCCCCAGACAATCAGGGCCAAAATGACCACGAAGGAAGACACATTAAGACTGCGCCCCATGATCGCCGGTTCCAGCACATTGCCAATCGTAAACTGCAACAGCGACAGCAAGGGCGTGACGATCAGGAAAGGTGTCAGGGAGTCGAACTGTACAAGTGTCAGCAGCGCCGGGAAGACAACGCCGATCAAAGATCCGACGGTGGGAATGTAATTCAGCAGGAAGATGATAAAGCCCCAGAAGGCAGCAAAATCCACCCCAACCACTGACAAGACCCCATAGCTCAGAACACCAGTCAAAACTGAGGTTTGCGTCTTGATCCACAGATAACCCTGCACCTGATTAACGATTCGTGAGAGCAGCTTCTCAATGGAGGCCCGGCGGCTTTCATCGGGATAGATTGCACGCATTTTGAGGGGAAAGGCCTTCTGCTCCACCAGCATGAAGGCCACATAGATCGCAATGACCCCCAGATTGCTGATGGCGGCCCCCATGACCGACGCCAGGCGCTTGAGGTAGTCGGCCACGTTTATCTTCTGCATGTATTCATTGATGTTGAGCGTCCCCTCGACACCAAGTTCCCGACCCACTTTTTCCCACAGCCGGTTGAGATTTTCCTGATAGCGGTCAGACGCTTCTGACACCTGGGATACATTGTCGCTGATCAGATCAACGATGAAGATCAGGGCGAGAATGATGGTCGCAAAAGACAGCAGAAAGGCCACGATTGTCGGGATTTTCTCGCCAATCACCGGAAGACGCTGAAAGCCCTTTATCAGGGCGTTCAGCAAAACCCAGATCATCAAGGCAAAGGTAAAGGGAATGAGAATGGCCTTTGCCACAACCAGGAAAGACACCAGGATGGTGACTATAATCATCCAGGCAGCAGCTTGTTGTGGCCTGCCCCAAAGTCGCTCTTCACCCATTCTCGCCCCCCAAAAAAGCACAGCAAAGCCACCCGGATCAAAAGGGACCAACCGCAGCTGTTGCCATTCTCACCAACGGGCCCGAAAGAACCCGTGATGAAATCGCACCTTTGATAACAGACTTACCTAAGCGATTGAACCGCCAATAGATAATTGATGGGGTAAGGATTGAGCCCCTGCCGCGGTTAACCAGGCCCGCGCGACACCGAAACCTATCATCGACAGCGTCGCCCTGTTGTTAGCTGTCTTTCGGAGCCTCGAGCGCTTCGACAGCATCTGCCAGGGCAGTCATCTGCTGTTTCATCTCCCGCCAGGCCTCTGCTTCCGGCAGGGCCAATGCCTTTTCCTGTGCCTGCTGCCAACAGCGGGCGGCAAGATCGCGCTTACTTTCCCCTTCCCGGGTTAACCAGACTTCCCGGCTGCGGCGATCCCGGGCACCGGTAATGGTCAGCAACCCAGCCCGCTCCAACGGTTTGAGGTTCCGGGTCAGGGTTGTCCGATCCAGTTGCAGGAGATCGGCCAGTTGAGTGATCGGAACGCCTTCTTCCCGAGACAAAGAGGTCATCAGGCCGAATTGAGTGATCTTCAATCCAGAGGGTTCCAGCTGTTGATCATAGTACTGGGTCATCACCCGAGCCATCCGGCGGGCATTGAGACAAAGGCAATAGCCCTGCAAGGGGTCCAGCATATCAGAAGCCATAGCAGCCATCTTTATCCAGGTTGTTCGAGCCATCCGCCAAGCACAGCCAAGACAAGATCACAGCCATGAAGAAGCAAAACCGGCTGCTATCGTTGTCTTGTTTTGCTGCTGCGACAAGACTTATCCGGCAAAGGGAGCGACAGCAAGCAAGAGCCTTCCTGCCGGCCACCGCCCTTCCAATACCCCGCCGCTGGAAAACCGATGTCCGGCCACTGACAGCGACAACCTGAACCTTTGCTGCGTCGGTTACGCTGGACGGGAAAACAGCAGAGATGCATTCACCCCGCCAAAACCGAAGGCGTTGGACATGACGGCTTTCACCTCTCTTGGACGTGGCTGGCCAAAAATGTGATCCACCCCCAGACAATCGTCACTCACCTGATCCAGGTTACGGGTGGCCGGTAACAGCCCATGGATCAGCGCCTTGATCGACAAAACGGCTTCCAGTGCACCAGCAGCTCCCAGCAAATGTCCGGTGGCTGATTTGGTGGAGGACAGCGGCAAGCTTGATGCAGCCCGGCCAAAGAGAGACTTGATGGCCTGAATCTCAGCAGCATCGCCAACCGCGGTGGCGGTTGCATGGGCGTTGATATAGCCGATCTCTTCGGGCGCAAGTCCGCTGCGCGTCAAGGCCAGTTCCATGGCCCGCCGGGCCCCTTCTCCGTCTTCCGGGGGGGAGGTCACATGAAAGGCATCTGCGGTTTCACCATAGCCTTTCAACTCGGCGAGGACGGGGGCTCCCCTTTGCTTGGCGCTGCGCTCACTCTCCAGCACCAGAAGCGCAGCCCCTTCCCCCATCACAAACCCCTGTCTGTTTTGATCAAACGGGCGTGACAGCCGGGCCGGATCTTCTTCTCCCCCAAGGGCGATTGCCTTGGCGGCGGCAAAACCGTTCAGGCTGACAGGATCAATGCAGGCTTCACTGCCCCCGGCCAGCATCAGATCCGCTTCACCGCTTTGAATGAGGCGCGCCGCCTGCCCTATGGACTGGGCGGACGCGGCGCAGGCTGTAACCGGTGCGTGCAGGGGACCCTTGAGACCGTGCCGGATGGAAAGCTGACCCGCAGCCAGATTTGCCAGAAAAGAAGGTACAAAAAAGGGCGATAACCTCTGTCCGGCCTCAACCCTACGGGAGCCTTCAGTCATGGTCGGAAACCCGCCGACCCCTGATGCCACAGCAGTGCCAAATCTCTCCCAGTCCAGCTGGCTCTCTGTTGTTATGCCGGCACTGGTCAGCGCTTCCTGAGCCGCAACACAGGCAAAGAGGATAAAGCGCCCCATCTGGCGTTTTTCCTTTACGGAAAAATCCTTATCCGGATTGAAGAATCCCGCCTCCTCCCCTTCCGGCACCTGTCCGGCCACTTTAACTTTACTCTTCGTAAATGCCTCACCTGTCAGGCAGCTTAAGCCGGACTCTCCAGCTAAAAGTTGTTGCCAGGTGTGCTCGACCCCTGGTCCCAGGGGAGACACCACGCCCATTCCGGTAACAACGACCCGCTCCATGATTCGATCCTTTTAAGTGTATTTACACGCAATTAATTAAGTGCATATACACTAATAAAGCATTCTTACAAGCCCACTGTTGATAAACCTTTGAAAAATATAAACAGGATGACAGAGAAATCACGCAGGCCTGGGACGACCTTTACCAACTAGAATGGACGTTTACTGGCCCGAAAAACTGAAAATCACTGACTGCCAGCTTGACAGCAAAATCAAACTCTCGTACCAAAGAGCCAGCGCCGATTTGACGTATAGCTTGCGGGCGCTTTAACAAATTCTGCTAAAGCGTGCGCCTCGAATGAGACCGCCCCGCTTTAGCTGAGGCGGTTTTTTTTGTGCCCAAAAGGATCGTCAACCGATCGGTTGACATGCTGGCACTGAAATCAGCCCCCTCGCCCGCACACTGCCGTTACAGGCGTGCTGTTGTTTCAGAGTCAGGAAGTCCTGGCCCTGACACAACACCCGGTGATTTGAGGGTCAGCTTGCTCCGGGTCAACAAAAGCTAAAGCGCCACGGAAACGTGGTCCCCCTCACCGATCGGGTCTTGGGGCAATTCTCTCAAGACCTTTGCAACGACTTGAAGGGAAAAGAACATGACGATCAAAAGCCACAATCCGGAAACCATCGCTTTGCATGCCGGTTACCGTGCGGACCCCACAACCGGCTCCGTCGCTGTGCCCATTTATCAGACCACCAGCTACCAGTTTGACCATACAGAGCACGCAGCCAACCTCTTTGCGCTGAAAGAACTGGGGAACATCTACAGCCGGATCATGAACCCCACCTGTGATGTGCTGGAACAACGTCTGGCGGCTCTGGAAGGCGGCGCAGCAGCTCTGGCTGTCTCCTCCGGTCAGGCTGCATCGGCCCTGGCCATTCAGAACATCGCCCAGGCCGGGGACAACGTGGTCAGCTCCACAGATCTCTACGGCGGCACCTGGAACCTTTTTGCCAACACCCTGCGGCAACAGGGCATTGAAGTGCGCTTTGTCGATCCCGCCGACCCGGAGAATTTCCGCCAGGCCGTGGATGAAAAGACCCGTGCCTTCTATGCCGAAACCCTGCCCAATCCAAAACTGACTGTTTTTCCGATCGCCGAAGTGGCAGCCATCGGCAAAGAGCTGGGCATTCCCCTGATTGTCGACAACACAGCAGCCCCCCTGATCTGCAAGCCTCTTGAGCAGGGGGCATCCATCGTCGTTTACTCGACCACCAAGTACATTGGCGGCCATGGCACCTCCATCGGGGGATTGATCATTGATGGCGGCACCTTCGACTGGGAGGCCAATCCTGAGCGCTTTCCTCTGCTGAACCAGCCTGACCCCAGCTATCACGGGGCCGTCTGGGCACAGGCCGCCAAACCTCTGGGCCCCATCGCCTACATTCTCAAGGCCCGCGTGACCCTGTTGCGCGACCTGGGAGCGGCCATGAGCCCCTTCAACGCCTTCCAGTTCATCCAGGGTCTGGAAACCCTGCCTTTGCGCATCCGGGAGCATTGCCGCAACGCCGCCCAGGTGGCTGATTTCCTGGAGAACCATCCGGAAGTCGACCGGGTTATCTATGCGGGCAAGCATCAGGATCCGGAGCAAAAGCGCCGGGCTGAAACCTACCTGTCGGGCGGTTTCGGCGGTCTGGTTGGCTTTGAGCTCAAAGGCGGTGCAGAAGCTGGCCGTCGTTTCATTGACGGACTGGAGCTTTTCTATCACGTGGCCAACATCGGGGATGCCCGTTCGCTTGCCATTCACCCGGCAACGACCACTCACTCCCAGCTAAGCGCGGAAGAACAGCGGGCCAGCGGTGTTTCTGACGGCTATGTGCGCCTGTCCATTGGCATTGAGCACATCGATGACATTCTGGCTGATCTGGACCGCGCCCTGACAGCAGCGGCAGCTGCCCCAAAGGCAGCTGAGTAACAAGAGCTCCTGTTAGAACTCCCTGAAAAGGGAATTCCCTTACAAGACCGGGGCTGGATCTTGCCTATCCAGCCCCGGTTTCTCGTTTCGGCCTGCCGTTCAGAACCTCTTCGGAATGTGTGGGTTCACTTTCTGGTCATGCCCGGAGCATGATCGGTTTTGTGTCTAGCGCTGGCCACACCTGCTCATACCGGACCTGTGCGCCCTCCAATCCTGTGTTAGTAAGACAGACAGCACTGTTAAGAAGAGTTCCCCATGGCTGCCAGTTTTCTCACCCCGCCTGACAGGCCCGCCCCCTCGCCAGACCCTGTCATTGATCACACAACCGCCTTGCTGGTGATTGACGCCCAGCGGGCCATTGATGATCCCCGCTGGGGACAGCGGAACAATCCGGATGCAGAGTCCGTCATCGCCCGGCTCCTGGCCCACTGGCGCAGCAAAAACGCGCCGGTCATTCACGTCCATCACCAGCCAACAGACCCCGCTTCGACATTTCAGGGGTCTGGCCAGGATATCAAACCGGAAGCCCAGCCCCGTTCTGATGAACTGCGCATCCACAAGACCACGCCCTGTGCCTTTACCCAGACGGAGCTGGACAGCTTCTGCCGCTCAGAGGGTTTCCACCGGCTGGTCATCTGCGGCTTCATCACTGAAAACTCCGTTGAATCCACTGTCCGGACAGCAGGAAACCGGGGCTATGAAACCTGGGTGGTGGCAAACGCCTGCGCCACCTTTGCCAGAACGGATCTGAATGGCACAGACTGGACGGCGGAAAACATCCACCAGCTGTCCCTGTCAAACATGGCCCAGGACTACGCCCGGATCATTCAAAGTGACGATCTGATCAGGTAACAGCCCTCGGCGACCAGCTGATCTGCCTGAGACAGAAAATCGCGGGCGGGCCTTTTCATTGGCTAAGCCTTCACGATCGAACTAAAAGAACAGGTCCTTTTTGTTGTCAGGACCGACGGGTTTCCGGACCCGCCACAGAGATTGATAAGAAACACCAGTGCACGCAGGGGAATTGAGCCCAGCGGGTCACACAGAGTCATAAGCCTGGTCAGACAAGCCGCACAGATAAGCGGCAGAAGCCACGCCTAAGGCTCTGCGGAGGGGTAAGAGAGAAGAAAATGCAGAAAACCAGCAAATCAGGCGCAGCCGCAGACGGCCTGGCACAGACAGACGCACTGGCTCAATCTCCGGAGACGCTTGGCGCCTATCCCCAGATCCGCTTGCGTCGTAACCGTCAAACCGACTGGAGTCGGCGTCTGGTTGCGGAAAACCAGCTGTCGGTGAACGACCTGATCTGGCCCGTTTTTGTGCGCGAAGACGACAATCCAGAGGTGGAAATCACTTCCATGCCGGGCGTCAAGCGCTACAGCGTATCTGAGGCAGCTGACGCCGTCGCCGCCGCCGGTGAACTGGGTGTGCCTGCCATTGCCCTCTTCCCTTACGTCGAATCCCACAAAAAAACACCGGATGCCCGCGAAGCTCTGGACCCTGACAATCTGGTCTGCCGGGCAGTTCGGGAACTGAAGAAGTCTGCCCCCTCGGTTGGTGTTATCTGCGATGTGGCGCTGGACCCCTTCAACTCTGATGGTCACGACGGACTGGTTTCCAACGGAGAAATCCTGAACGACGAATCTCTGGATATCCTCTGTGGCCAGGCTTTGGTTCAGGCCCAGGCAGGCTGTGATGTCATTGCCCCGTCCGACATGATGGACGGACGCATCGGTACGATCCGCGCGGCCCTGGACAGTGAGGGCTATCAGAACACCGCCATCATGTCCTATGCCGCCAAATACGCCTCTGCTTTCTATGGCCCCTTCCGAGATGCCATCGGATCCGGCGGGGCGCTGAAGGGCGACAAGAAAACTTATCAGATGGACCCGGCCAACGGTGCGGAAGCCTTGCGAGAGGCCGCCATGGATCTGGACGAAGGTGCTGATATCCTGATGGTCAAACCCGGCCTGCCCTATCTGGACATCATTCATCGCCTGAAAAGCACCCTGCAGGTGCCCGTCACCGCCTATCAGGTCAGTGGTGAATACGCCATGGTACAGGCGGCTGCAGAACGGGGCTGGATTGACGGCGAAAAGGTGATGCTGGAATCGCTTATGGCTTTCAAACGGGCCGGTGCTGATGCCGTGCTGACCTACTTTGCTGTCGAGGTCGCAAAACGCCTGAAAGCCGGATAACTCACCGTCTCGCGCGATTGTGAAAAGGCGTCCGGGCTCTGGCTTCGGGCGCCTTTTTTACGTTTTACGCTGCTGAATTCCGCTTTTTAAAGCAGCTAACACCTCTGGCAACCCTAGTTGGGCTATAGCATTCAAAATACACACTCCAACTTTGTAATATACTTTTACGAATGGTTATCGGACTGTGTGGATTGCCTGCCCCTATCGGGCTTACTTCAAAAAGAGGACAGTTAGATGACCCTTCAGCTTGGCGATCAGGTACCCAACTTTACCCAGCAATCCACCGAAGGCGACATTACGCTTTACGATTATCTTGGGGACAGCTGGGGCGTCCTCTTTTCCCACCCCAAAGATTACACCCCGGTCTGCACCACTGAACTGGGGGAAGTGTCCCGCCTGAAACCGGAATTCGACAAGCGCAATGTCAAAGTTCTGGGCCTGTCTGTGGATCCTCTGAGCGATCACGAAGGCTGGGTCGGCGACATTGAAGAAACCCAGTCCGTGGCCCTCAACTTCCCCCTTCTGGCCGACGCAGACCGGAAAGTGGCCGACCTCTACGGCATGATCCATCCCAATGCCAACGACACGCTGACGGTCCGGTCGGTCTTCATCATCGATCCGAATAAAAAACTGCGGTTGGTGATCACCTATCCTGCCTCAACAGGGCGGAACTTTGACGAAATCCTGCGGGTGATCGATTCTCTGCAGCTGACGGACAATCACAAGGTTGCCACCCCGGTGAACTGGAAGCATGGCGACGATGTCATCATCGTGCCGGCTTTGAGCGATGAAGACGCCAAAGCCCTGTTCCCGAACGGCTGGAAAGCGCTGAAGCCCTACCTGCGGGTGACGAAGCAGCCCAACCTCTGATCGGTTCCGCCTTTCAGACAAGCAAAAGGGGGACCCAACTGGTGTCCCCCTTTTTTTTTGGTTTTGATCGTGCCTGGGATCAATCGTGCCTGGGATCAATCACGAGTGGGATCAGTAACCCAAAGCTGCCCCGTCTTTACGGGGGTCAGACCCGCCGGTCAGGACACCCTCTTCCCAATCAATCTGGATGGCCTGAGCGCCACCAATGGGGGCGGGAATCGAGTCTTTCAGCACATGTCCCTTGGCCCGCAGTTCAGCCCGAACGGCTTCACCAATGCCGCTTTCAACGTCGATCCGTCCATCATCGTCTTCCGGGAACAGACGAGGCAGATCAATGGCTTCCTGCACATCCAGCCCAAAGTCGATGATGTTGCTCAACAAGCGGGCCTGACCGCAGGCCTGATAATGACCGCCCATCACACCAAAAGGCATCACGGCTTTGCCATCCTTCACCAGCATCCCGGGGATGATGGTGTGCATGGGGCGTTTGCCCGGTGCAATGCAGTTCGGATGGCCGGGTTCCACCCGGAAGGAACAGCCTCGGTTGTGCAGCATCACCCCTGATTTAGGGGCCAGGCGCACGGAACCGAAGGAATTGAAGATGGAGTTGATAAAGGAAACCGCGTTGCGGTCCTTATCCACCACAGTGATGTAGACCGTATCCTTGTGCTTGGGGAACTCAGACGGCGGCAGCTCTTCACTGCGCTTGTCCGGGTCAATCCCGGCAGCCAGTTTCGCCGCACGGTCTTTATCCAGCCAGGCCCCGACGGGAATGTCGGCCTGGGCCGGATCAGCCAGCTGCTCATCCCGGTCACGGTAGGCAATGCGGGTGGCTTCAATTTCCAGATGCAGCCGTTCCGCTGACAAAGGATCCATGCCGGAGAAATCGAAGTTCTCCATCATGTTCAGCAGGCCAAGAGCCGCAATCCCCTGCCCGTTCGGCGGGCACTCATAGACGTCGTAACCGCGGTAGTTGCTGGAGATCGGGGTAACGAACTCCCCGGCGGCCTCAGCAAAATCCTCCAGCGTGTGGACGCCGCCCAAAGACTGCAGATAGCTGACCATGTCTTCAGCCACCGCGCCCTTATAAAAGCCGTCGCGGCCTTCTTTTGCGATCTTTTCCAGAGTATCAGCCAAAGCTGTCTGATGGTGAACAGCGCCAACGGCTGGCACCTCGCCATTGGGCAGGAAGACTGCCGCTGCATTGGCGTCCTGCTTCAGCCAGTCCACCTGACGGGACCAGTCATGCCGGACCCGGCTGTGGACCGGATACCCCTCACGGGCATAGGCAATGGCGGGGGCCAGCAACTCGCTCAGCGGCAGCTTGCCATAGCGGGCATTCAGCTGACACCAGGCATCGACTGCACCGGGAATGGTAGTGGCTTCAGGACGGCCCCTCTCAATGGAGGTAATGCCCTGATCCAGCAAGGACTGGGCGGTCAGCGCCGCGGGTACGCGACCCGAGCCGTTGAAGGCCACGATGTCAGCAGATCCCTGCGGGGCATAGAGGGCAAAGCAATCACCACCAATGCCTGTTGACTGGGGCTCCACCACACACTGAACAGCACAGGCTGCAATGGCCGCATCCATGGCGGTCCCGCCATCACGCAGAATGTCCAAAGCAGCAAGGGTTGCCAGGGGATGGGACGTCGCAGCCATACCTTGACGAGAGTGGACCGGAGACCGGCCTGCAAGTTCTAAGTTTCGCATGAGGACTAGCTAACGTTTTTTCGCGAACAACAAAAGTCTTCTCCGGTCACAGTTGTGATGCCGGATCGCCGAATGAGCAAAGTTAAGCAGAGGCAGCAGCCCTTCTGTCAGCCGGTGACGGTCTCAATTCCGCCGCTCTGCTTCCTCTGCCGCCTGAACCAGGTCATCGAAACAGTCTTCGGAAAAGACAGGCACTCCTGCCTGCTGCAGGATGCTGGCCGTTACGGCAGAACCGGGAATGCGCGTGCCTGCGTGAGAGCCATCATAGATCACTGCGCTGCCACAGGAAGGACTGCCTTCTTTGAGCAGCGCAAAGGCCACGCCCGCGCTCCGGGCCTGGCGGAGGGTTTCGTACCCCCCCTCCAGATAGCCTTCAGTGACATCCTGCCCCTGGCTGTCCAGCACCCGAGCCTGACCAGCCAGGACGGCCTCACCGCCCCCCTGCCCGACGATTTCAGCCGGCAGACGGGGGACAGAAAAGCCCCCCAGCAGTTCGGGACAAAGAACCAGCAAGCGCCCCTGGGCTTTCCAGTGGTCAAGCTGGTCAGCCACCAGACGTTTGTCGCCGCCGTCATACCGAACGGGCTGCCCCATCAGGCAGGCGCTGACCAGGATTTTGGGCAGATCTGAAGACATGCGTTAATCCCGATAGCCGGGATTGACCTGATCCAGCAACCGCTTCATGGCATTGAAATGACCTTCCGGATAAAGCCCGCCTGCTTCCATTTCCGCTTTCGTCTGGGCTGCGCGGTTGCTGCCGATCAACCGCAAGGGCCGTCCTGAGGACATGGCCAGCAGCTGCACTTCACAGGCTCGCTCCAGATAATAGAGATCATCAAAGGCCCGGGCGATGCTCTCTCCCGCCACAATGACACCGTGATGGGCCATAAAGAGAATGCGCTTGTCCCCCAGCGCTGCGGCGATGCGGTCACCTTCTTCCGCATCTTCAGCCAGCCCACCGTAGTAAGGGTCGTACGCCACTTCGTCATAGAATCGCAGCGAGTTCTGATGAACCGGCTCCAGACGCCCATCTTCGATACAGGTCAGGGCCGTGGCCTGGGGCATGTGGGTATGCAGCACGCAAACAGCCTTGGGGTTGGCCTTATGCACCCGGCCATGAATGGTAAAGGCCGTCAGTTCCGCCTCTCCGTTGCCGGCCACGTTGTTGCCGTCGCCATCCAGGATGAGAATGTCACTCGCCTTGATCTGGCTCCAGTGAATGCCGTGCGGATTGAGCAGATACAGCGACTCCTCCCCGGGCAAGGCATAGCTGAAGTGGTTGCAGACCCCTTCGTTCAATCCAAAATGCGCCGCCAGGCGCAAGGCGGCGGCCAGATCGCTGCGTGCCTCATGAAATTCCATCTTCACTCCCCTTCCAAAAAACGGGCGACTTGGACGCGCCCTCTTATCAATTAATGGGTCAAGCTATCGGACCGCTCTGGCCTGCACCAGATGGCTGATTGCATACGAGGAATTCCAACAAGGCATCCTGCAGGCCGAAGTCTCTGTGCAATTTAGTCGCTTGACCAGCCGCCTTTGTCGCCTACAACACACCGCTATACGCGTATTTTTGAATAGGTTACGCTGATCACCTTCTGGTCACTGCTGCACAGCGTATTTGCTGCAGACTCGCGGCCAGGCCAAGGATAAGTCATAAAGTGCCTTCCAACGGATTGAGCATCTGAGTTGGAACAGCACCCGCATTAATCAGGGAGAAGAAACCCCATGGACGTTCGCGCCGCTGTCGCCTTTGAGGCTGGAAAGCCGCTTGAAATTGTCAATGTACAGCTGGAAGGCCCGCGGGCCGGTGAAGTTCTGGTGGAAATGAAAGCCACCGGACTTTGCCACACGGATGCCTTCACTCTGTCCGGTGAAGACCCCGAGGGTCTGTTCCCGGCCATCCTGGGCCACGAAGGTGCCGGTGTGGTTGTGGAAGTCGGCCCTGGTGTCACTGGTCTTGAAGTGGGTGATCACGTGATCCCGCTTTACACCCCGGAATGTCGGGAGTGTGACTACTGCCTGAATCCGAAAACCAACCTCTGCCAGGCCATTCGCACCACCCAGGGTCAGGGCCTGATGCCGGATGGCACCAGCCGCTTTTCCTATAAAGGCAAGCCTGTGCTGCACTACATGGGCTGCTCCACCTTCGCCAACTACTCTGTTGTGCCCGAAATCGCCCTGGCGAAAGTGCGCAAAGACGCCCCCTTCGACAAGATCTGCTACATCGGCTGTGGCGTGACCACAGGTGTCGGGGCCGTCATCAACACAGCCAAGGTTGAGCCCGGCTCCAACGTGGTGGTCTTTGGCCTGGGCGGCATCGGCCTCAATGTGATCCAGGGGGCCCGCATGGTCGGCGCCAACAAGATCATCGGGGTGGACCTGAACAACAGCAAAGACGAAATCGGCCGCCGCTATGGCATGACCGACTTCGTGAACCCCAAGGAAATCGACGGGGACATCGTTGGCCATCTGGTTGAACTGACCGGTGGCGGTGCCGACTACTCCTTTGAGTGCATTGGCAACGTCAACACCATGCGCCAGGCTTTGGAATGCGCCCACAAAGGCTGGGGCGAATCCATCATCATTGGCGTGGCCGGTGCCGGTCAGGAAATCGCCACCCGTCCGTTCCAGCTGGTGACCGGCCGCTCCTGGCGCGGCACAGCCTTTGGCGGGGCCAGAGGCCGCACCGATGTGCCCAAGATCGTTGACTGGTACATGGATGGCAAAATCGAAATCGATTCCATGATCACCCACACCATGCCGCTGGAAGACATCAACAAGGGCTTCGACCTGATGCACGAAGGCAAGTCCATCCGTGCGGTTGTGACTTTCTAAATCGCACCTCACTAGTACGCGCCCTGCTAAGACACTCCGGGCGCAGATACTCAGCCGACTTTACTGTCCGGCAAAAAAACAGGGACGAAGGCCACCGGGCTTTCGTCCCTCTTTCTTTAGAGAATTAGCTGCTGAAAGCGGCTCAACTGACGCGCACCACCCCCATCATGCCGGTATCCTGATGCTCCAGTATGTGGCAGTGAAGCATCCAGTCACCGGGGTTGTCCGCCAGCAAGCCAACGGTCACCATCTCTTCAGATGCCAGCATGACCGTGTCGGTGGGCAGTGGCAGAACCGACCGCTTGTCAGACTTGATGGGAAACACCGCCATGCCATGCAGGTGAATGGGATGGGCTCTGGGGGTCAGGTTGGCAAACTCAAGGATGTAGCTGTTGTTCCGCTTCAGCTTGGTCAGAGGTTCGGCCAGACAGCCCCCCAGATCCGGCCAGGCTTTCTTATTGATGGCCCAGAGCAAAGGCGTGCCGTCATCCATTTTTTCTCCCACACCGGCTGAAAAATCGTAGCGGATCACCGGCGCCCGGGAGAGATCAGGTCTGTCGATGGGGTTTTCAGCCAGCCTCGGAAGCCCAGCCGCCACCTTTTCGGTATGAGCCTTGGACACCAGGGTGCTCATGACCCAGGGCTTGGATGTGGAGGTATTGACCAGCTTCACCTCAGCACCCGCCTTTTCAGGCATGCGCACCGCCAGATCCATTCGCTGTCCCGGTCCAACCCACTGGCGGTGCAGCGGCAAGGGCTCCGTCAGAGGATTGCCATCCAGTGCAATGATCTGGGCCTCAGCCCCTTCCAGCATCACCTTGTAGATGCGCGTGATGTCCACATTGATCAGGCGCAGGCGTACCAGGCCGCCAGCAGGCAGGCCATAGTGTGGATTGACCGCCCCATTTACCGTACGCAGCTTGCCGAAGGTTCCGCCGCGCGCCGCCCCTTTCAGGGTCATCATGGGTTTGAAGCTGCCGTCCTCGTTAACCCGCCAGTCCTTGGCGACCAGCTCAAGATCCGCATCAAACGCCGGGGGATCTGCTTCATCTACAATCAGGGCTCCGCTCAATCCCATGCCCAACTGGGTCACGCTGTTGAAGTGAGGATGATACCAGTAGCTGCCTGCGTCCGGGCAGACGAACTCATAGGTAAAGCTCTCGCCCGGCAGGACATCCGGCTGGGTCAGCCCCGGCACACCGTCCATGGCGTTGGGCAGGCGAATGCCGTGCCAGTGGATGGTGGTGGGTTCCTGCAAACGGTTGATCAGCGTGACACGCAGCCGTTCCCCCTGTTTGACCCGCAGGGTCGGGCCCGGTGCGACGCCATTAAACCCTCTAACGGGCGTCATGCCGCCGGGCACCAGCGATTGCGGAAACTCCTGAGCGACCATCTGGTACTCAACCAGTCCCGGTTCTCGGTGAAGAGGTTCCGAGGCCATCAGAGACCGCACCCCTTTGCCAGCAAGGACCGCGGTTCCCAGTCCCAGACCGGCCCCGACCAGCATATGTCGACGTGTGAGATACACGTAATCGTTCCTTTTACTTTCTCTTGCTCGGTAAAATCTCACCGGGCAAAACCACGAACACCGTCAGGGGGCAAAGGGTGCATTCAACCCGGCAATCATACCATGCCTTCCGGGGTCGGTTCAGCACTCAATTCTTCTCTCATAGCGCTTGCATGATAAATCAGCAATCCGGTTGATTTTTCTTCCCTCCGACGGCCCCTTTGAGACAAACTGCGCCCCGCCTATGCAGAGCTGAAGGATGCGCACTCGACACTCAACGGCGCTGCTGGCTTTTCATGCGGCCCCTCAGCGGCTGCACCCATAAAAGAGATTTAGGAAGCCCGGTACCCAATGCTTGAAAAAGTCAGCAGCAACCGCGCCTTTGATGGCGTTCAAGAGGTCTACAGCCACCCCTCTGAGGTCTGTAACGGCAACATGCGCTTTGCCATCTACCGACCAGACCGGGAACTGGCGGGGGAAAAGCTGCCCATGGTGACCTATCTCTCCGGGCTGACCTGTACGGAAGACAACTTTACGGTCAAAGCCGGTGCTCAGCGCTTGGCCAGCCAGCTTGGCCTGATCATCCTGGCTCCGGACACCAGCCCGCGCGGCCAGAACATCCCTGGTGAAGACGACAGCTACGACTTTGGATCCGCTGCCGGTTTCTATCTGGATGCCACTGAGGAGCCCTGGTCCAAGGCCTATAACATGTACAGCTACCTGACCAAGGAACTGCCCGGGGTCATTGCTGAAAACTTCAATGCAGACATGGATCGCCAGGGCATCACCGGCCATTCCATGGGCGGGCACGGGGCCCTCACCCTGCACCTGAAAAACCCGGAATCCTATAAATCCGTATCTGCTTTTGCCCCTATTGTCGCACCTTCACAGGTGCCCTGGGGAATTAAGGCATTTTCTGGGTATTTAGGCGACGACAAGAAGACCTGGGAAGACTATGACGCCACCGCTCTGGTCACGAAAAAGCCCAGTAATGCTCACATTTTGATTGATCAGGGCAGCGACGACCCATTCCTTCACGAACAATTGAAACCGGAATTATTTGACCAGGCCTGCAAAAGCGCGGGGCAGTCATGTGACGTGCGTCTTCAAAAAGGTCACGATCATTCCTATTTTTTTATAGCAACGTTCATTGAGGATCACCTCAACCACCATGCGAACGTGCTGAACAACCTTTGATAAACAAAGGGACCTCTGACCTGCGTTTGCGAGTTCAAATGGAGACGGTATGACGGTAAAGACCATTCGTAACACACTGGCTGCTGCACTGACGGCTGCCAGCCTTTCCCTCACCGCCTCGGTCGCCTGGGCGAACGTGGCTCTTCCGGCCAACACGGCAGTCAAAAACGACGGCATGACCCCCGGCCTGGGTGTCGAGTACTATTTCGAGTACTACCGCCACATTGACGAGCTGATCGACTGGATGAGCTATCTCAGCCCCAAACCCGGTGAGCCGCTGCCTTCCCTCAACTATGACGTGGGCCAGGGCAACGTTCTGACCTCGAACCAGGACAACGGTGTGGGCGCTCACATCCGCGGTTACCTGCACTTTGAGCAGCCCGGTACCTACACCTTCATGGTCAACTCCAACGATGGTGTACGCCTTTGGCTCGGCGGACAGTTCATCATGGAAGACCCGGGTGTCCACAAAGCCCGCTTCTCCGAACCACTGGAAGTGACAGTGGACGAAGCCGGCTGGTATCCGCTGGAAATGCTCTACTACGAGCGCAAAAACACCTCGACCATTGAACTGCACTGGTCGAAACCGGGTGACGGCGACGGTTTCACCATCGTCCCCGAAGCCAACTACGCCCACACTCCCGGCAAGCCGCCGGTACCGGGCATGGTCAACTAACGGCGTCTGACCTGAAAAACGGCAGGTAAACCTGCAGACAAGAAAGCAAACCCCGCCTCCCTTCGGCGGGGTTTGTTCGTTTTAGGCTCCAGAGTGCCTCGAGCTTTCTTGATGGGACTTGCGCAGGCCAGGGGCACAGCTTGATCAGCAAAGCCGGTTTGGGTACTTTTTGCTTCCAATGTCTGAACTCAAACTTCCTCCGCTCAATGCCATCAAAGCGTTCGAGGCCGCAGCACGACACGGCGGATTCAGGGCCGCTGCGGATGCATTGAACGTGTCGCACGGGGTCATAGGTCGCCACGTGCGCCTTCTGGAAAATCACCTGGGGGTTACCCTCTTTGTCAGTAAGAACCGCGGCGTTGAGTTGACCGAAGACGGGCGCTACTACCATGCCACCGTTTCCAAGGCCCTGCGCATGATCGACCGGGCAACAACGGAACTGGCCGAAGAGAACAGCGCTGATTTCGTCCATATTCTCGCCATCCCGGGGTTGGCCTCAAAGTGGCTTGGTCCCCGCATGCAAAGCCTGTCCAGCCTCTGGCCCAAAGCGCGTGTGGTGGTATGGGCCGGTGATGAATTTGAAGAGGTGATGACGGGAGAAGTCGACTTTGGCATCGGCTATGGCCTGGAAGACGAATTTCCTGGAAAGCTTGAATATCTGGCCAGTCCCGAGGTTTTCCCGGTCGCCTCGCCTGACTACATCAGCCAAAAAGGGCCGCTGGACAGTTTATCAGATTTACAGCAGGCCGATCTTCTGGATGAAGACTTCGGGGAATGGTGGGATTTCTTCTTTGAAGAACAGGGCCTGATCAGCCAACGCGCCGCCCGCCTGGTGTACCCCAGTGGATCCCAAACCATCGACGCGGCCCTGGCCCATCAGGGTGTCGCGCTGGTCAATGCCTTTCTGGTGGCCCCCGAGCTGCAGTCAGGGGCCCTGCAGCGGGTAACGGATCTGAGCGCCACTGCCGGTTCCTACTGGATCATCCGCCCTCAGGAACGCCCCACCCGCCCTATGGCTGAAAGATGTATTCGCTGGATCAAGGAAGAAATCCAGAAATCTCAAAACATCCCCTGATCTTCTGACGCCTCCCTGGATCTCCCCCGGTCGAAAGACACAGGCGCCCCGTTGATTGGCGTCTTTTAGCTCCCGATACGGCGCTGTTTCTCTCATCGTCAGGCAGCAAGGCTGTTGCTAGGCTCTGCCCCCAGAGAGCTACATGAACCTCAGCCCAGATCACCGGGAGATTTGAATGCTTCGCCTGACACGCCGCCATTTTCTCATTGCATCATCAGCTCTGGTCGCTCCGGAAGCCTGGGCGCAAAGTCAGTCCAAGAACCCGGATGTAGTGATCATCGGCGCGGGGGCAGCAGGCATGGCCGCAGCCCGTGACCTGATCTCAGCGGGGCATCAGGTGGTGGTCCTGGAAGCCAGTGACAGGATCGGAGGGCGGATACACACCGACACCGATACCTTTGGGGTTCCCTATGACGAGGGCGCCCACTGGCTGCACAACGATACCCTCAATCCCTTTATCAGGTACGGCAAGGAAAACGGGTTTTCCCTCTACCCTGCCCCGGACAACGAGCTGCTTTATGTTCAGGACCAGGAAGCCAGCGCCGCCGACTGGGCCGGCTTTGAAGAGGCCATGGAAAGCACCATAGACGCCATTGATGCCGCCGGAGATGCCGGTCTGGATGTCAGCGCAGCGTCCGTCCAGCCGGACCTAGGCCCCTGGGGTCCAACCGCCCGCTTCCTTGTTGGCCCTTACGAGATGGGCAAGGACCTGGAGGGCTTTTCCTGCAAAGACTGGTACACAGGAGCTGACGGCGACGACTGGTACTGCAGGGAAGGCTTCGGCACCCTGTGGCGGCACAGCGCCCAAGGCATCGCAGTACAGTTAAACACGGTGGCACAGACCATTCGCTGGGATGGGCCCGACGTCACCGTGGTCACCAACAAGGGCGACCTTCGCGCCAAAGCCTGCATTGTCACCGCCTCAACCGGCGTGATGGCTTCCGGGTCGCTGCGTTTTGAGCCCGCCCTGCCCCTTGCCACTCAAGAAGCTTTTCAGGGCGTCTCCATGGGGCATTACAACCACATCGCCCTGCAGTTCAAAGACAATGTCTTTGGGGCAGAGGACGACAGCTATCTGGCTTATCAGGTAGCCGCCGAGGCACCAGGGGCTGTTGGCTTTCTGACCAACGTTTCCGGCACAAACCTGACCTATGGTGATGTCGGGGGCCGCTTTGCTCAGGAACTGGAAGCCGAGGGTGAAGACGCCGCTGTCGATTTCACACTGGGTGAACTGCGAAAGATCTTTGGCTCAGACATCGACAGGTCCTTCATCAAGGCTGCGGTCACCAGCTGGGGGCAAAACCCTTATGTTCAGGGTGCCTATGCGTCAGCAGAACCAGGGGCAGCCTCGCTTAGAAGCCAACTGAGAACCCCCGTGGGAGAACGCATCTGGTTTGCCGGGGAAGCCTGCAGCCGAAGCCTTTGGGCCACGGTCGCCGGTGCGCACAAAAGCGGCCAGGAAGTGGCACGGGCAGTCTCCCGCAAACTGGCTTAAACAGCTCCAGGACCGACCGTTCCGGTCCTTCCTCTCTGGCTTGCCCACTCCTTCAACAGATCTCTCTTAGAGCAGACCAGCGGTTTACAAAGAACAAGGCCGCCCCCGGAAATTTGTTCCAGGGACGGCCTTGTTTGTCAGCTCAGTGAGGAAGCCAAGAGTCGGGAGACGCCTAAGGCGTCACTCCCACTCAATGGTCCCTGGCGGTTTTGAGGTCACGTCGTAGACCACCCGGTTGACGCCGCGCACTTCATTGATGATGCGGGTGGCCACCCGGGACAGAAAGGCGTGTTCAAAGGGATAGCTGTCGGCTGTCATGCCGTCGGTAGAGGTGACGGCCCTAAGCGCACAGACATATTCATAGGTCCGCGCATCCCCCATCACGCCGACGGTCTTTACCGGCAGCAGCACGGCAAAGGCCTGCCAGATGGCGTCGTAAAGCCCGGCCTTACGAATTTCATCCAGATAAACCGCATCGGCCTTACGCAGAATGTCAGCTTTTTCCCGGGTGATGTCACCGGGAATGCGGATGGCAAGGCCCGGACCCGGGAAGGGGTGACGGGCCACCATGATTTCCGGCAGTCCCAATTCCCGGCCCAGATCCCGCACTTCATCCTTGAAGAGCTCCCGCAGAGGCTCCACCAGTTTCATGCGCATGCGTTCCGGCAAACCGCCCACATTGTGGTGGCTCTTGATGGTGACCGAGGGTCCGCCGATGAAGGACACGGACTCGATCACGTCAGGATAGAGCGTGCCCTGGGCGAGGAAATCCGCTCCGCCGATCTTCTTGGCTTCTTCTTCGAAGACGTCAATGAAGAGGCCCCCGATGATTTTGCGTTTTTGCTCCGGATCATCCACACCGGCCAGCTTGCCCAGGAAGAGGTCCGATGCATCAACGGCAATCAGTTTGATGTTGTAGGTGTCGCGGAAGATCTTTTCGACCTGAGCGCCCTCACCTGCCCGCAGCAGGCCATGATCCACAAAAATGCAGGTCAGCTGGTCGCCAATGGCTTCGTGCAGCAGAACCGCCGCCACAGAGGAGTCGACCCCGCCGGACAGGCCACAGATGACCTGACCATCCCCCACCTGGGCGCGGATCTGGGCGACAGCCTGATCTTTGAAGGCAGCCATGGTCCAGTCGCCGCTGCAGCCCACGACGTTATGGACGAAATTGGCAATCAGTTTGGCCCCGTCAGGGGTGTGCACCACTTCCGGATGGAACTGAACGGCGTAGTAGGGTTTGCTTTCATGGGCAACAGCGGCATAAGGCGCACCTTCTGAGGTGGCCACCACCTTAAAGCCCGGTGCCAGGGCGGTGACGTGGTCCCCGTGGCTCATCCAGACCTGGTGTTTTTCGCCAACACTCCAGAGCCCGTCAAAAAGCGCACAGTCGCTGGTGACATCCAGAAAAGCCCGGCCGAATTCCTGATGGTCGGAGCTGGAAACCTTGCCGCCCAGCTGCTCCATCATGGTCTGCTGACCGTAGCAGATGCCCAGAATGGGCAGGTTCATCTCAAAGACCAGATCCGGGGCCCGGGGGCTGCCGATATCGGTGGTTGAGGCGGGACCGCCGGACAGGATGATGCCCTTGGGCGCAAAATCCCGGATCCTCTGCGGATCACTGTTGAAAGGGATAATCTCACAGTAAACGCCGCTTTCTCGCACACGCCGCGCGATCAGCTGGGTCACCTGGGAGCCGAAGTCGAGAATGAGGATGCGATCTGTCATGGCGCTAGATATCCGATTGGGCCGGGGTCAGACAAACCCCAAAGACTGCATGTCTGCCGAGAGAAAGGGGCACTGGTCTTCGTAGCGGACCTTCGCTACTTTCGGCGATTGTGGGCTGGGTAAATGATTCTCTTGCCGGGAACAAGGGGCAGCGCTCTTGTGACTCAGATCTCACAGCCTTCCTCCCCTTTAAAATCTCAGCTGTAGCGCAGGTTGCTGGCCAGCAGCTCAAAAAGATCTGGCCAGACATAGGCCACTTCATCCAACGCGGCACCGGCGAAGATCTCTTCTCGTTCACCGCGTTTTTGTCCCCCCAGAGCCTCATAAAAGAAGCGGGAGGGGTTTTCCGCCAGGCACCAGAGGTAAGCCGACCGGCAGCCTTTGGCAGAGAGTTCCTCAAACAACGCAAAGAGCAGCTTGCGGCCCCAGCCTTGATCCTGATGATCCGGAAGCACATAGAGTGCATAGACTTCCGCGTCACAGCCCAGGTACTTGCGCCGAACGGGACCACCGGAGATGAACCCGACCACCTGCTGTGACCTGTCAGGTTCGCCAGTATCGGTTTTCCCGATGTCAGGTTTCCCGGTATCAGGTTGCCCGGCGTCAGGGCCACCGGCCAGGACCGCCACCAGCGTAACATCGCTTTTGGGGCGTCCCAGGCTTTCACGCCAGCCCCTGGCATCGCGCTCCGCAGACATGGAAACCAGATAGCGGTCGGGCACCAGCCCGGGATAAGCCGCACGCCAGCTTTCCACCCGTATTGTGGCGATGGCGTGAGCATCCATGGCCGTTGCCTGGCGCACGTTCCCCAATACTGGCTGTTCCCTGTCGCTCATCGCCGTTCGCTACTTCCAACTGGCCTTTATTCCGCCAGACGGTCCGGCAGAAAGGTCAGGCCTCTTTACTGCGCTCCAGAATAGCCACAAAGAACCCGTCTGTCCCGTGCTTGGCAGGGCCCAGACGCAGGAAGGGACTGTTGGCGCGGCCTTCCACTTCCAGATTGTCCGGACAATCGCTCCCGATGAGGTCTTTCCAGACCTCAGCGACCGGCAAAATCTCAAATCCGCTGCTTTGCTCCATAAAAGCATCGATCTGAGCTTCGTTTTCTTCTTCCAGCAAAGAGCAGGTGGCGTAGATCAAACGGCCACCGGGAGCCACCAGGCGTCCGGCACTGGCCAGGATCGAAGCCTGCAGCGCGGTCAGTTCGTCCAGATTTTCTTCCCAGAAACGCCATTTGGCTTCCGGGTTGCGCCGCCAGGTCCCGGACCCGGAACAGGGAGCATCCACCAGCACCCGATCAAAATCCCCTTTGTGTTTCTTCACCCAGGGATCCCGCTCGGTCTTAAGCACCCGCCGGGTCACGTTAAAGGCCTTGGCCCGTTTCAACCGCTGGGCCGAGCGCTTCAGACGCCACTCCATGGTGTCACAGGCGATAATCTGGCCCCGGTTTTTCATCGCCGCAGCCAGGGCCAGTGTCTTGCCCCCTGCCCCGGCACAGAAATCCACGACCTTTTTTCCGGGCCGGGCGTCTACCAGCTGCGCCACCACCTGGGAGCCTTCGTCCTGCACTTCAACCATGCCAGATTTAAAGGCTTTGGTGACGGCGACAGCTTTGCGGCCATCCAGGCGAAGAGCCAGCGGCGACCACTGACCTTCTTCACTTTCAATGCCCTCTTCCGCCAGGGCCTGCTTGGCCTCTTCCTGTCCGGCCACCAGCGTGTTGACCCGCAGGTCCACAGCCGCTTCATAACGCAGAGCTTTCAGTTCCTGCGGGCCCTGACGTCCCAGCTGGGTCAGCAGCTTTTCCGTGCTCCACTGCGGCAGTTCATAGCGCACAAAGGCCGGCTGAGAATCATGATCCAGAGGATCCTCGCGCTCGACATCTCGATCGGCGTACTGTTCCTTGATCAGTTCAGCGACCACCGAGGCTTCCCGGTCATTCATCGCCTCAGGACTGTATCGCCCGCCACTGAACAGCGCCTGACAGTCGGTTTCACTGCGGCCCTGTGCCAGAACCAGCCAGGCAAGCAGCAGGCTGCGCGGGCTGTCTTTGCCGCCCACACGATCCAGCCACCATCCCAGACGGGCACGACTGCGCAGCAAGGCATAACAGGTCTGGCTGATTTCCCGCCGATCGCCGGAGCCAATGTAGCGGCGCTCACGGAAGTAGCTTTGGGCAACACGATCTGCCGGACGCTCATGGGCTTCCATCGCGGTGAAGAGATCAAGAACGGCCTGAAGGCGCGCAGCAGGGGTCATGGGGTCTTACTCCTACGGGTTTGGTGTCTCTACCCGCATCAGAAAAGCAATGGCCGCTGAAAAACGCGGCCTGTCAAACACAACTCAAGGGACAGCCCGGCAGGCTGCCCCTTGAATGAAGGTAACACGGGGGGCCCCTGTCGCGCTAAGCCAACGACGTACGGGACCTCCTGCTATCAGGTCTGGCGACGGTAGTTGGGGGCTTCGCGGGTTACGGTCACGTCATGCACGTGACTTTCCCGGAACCCTGCGGAGGTGATTTTCACCATGCGCACATTGCCGTGCATTTCGGCGATGGTGGCGTGACCGGTGTATCCCATGGCTGCACGGACACCGCCCACCAACTGATGGATCACCGTCCCGGCCGGGCCTTTGTACGGCACCTGGCCTTCCACACCTTCCGGCACCAGTTTCAGCGTATCGGCCACTTCCTGCTGGAAGTAACGATCCGCAGAGCCGCGCGCCATGGCACCCAAAGAGCCCATGCCACGGTAGGATTTGTAAGACCGGCCCTGGTACAGGAAGACTTCCCCCGGGCTTTCGTCCGTTCCGGCCAGCAGAGAGCCGATCATCACGCAATCCGCACCCGCCGCAATGGCTTTGGCCACATCTCCGGAGAACTTGATGCCCCCATCGGCGATCACCGGCACATCGGCTTTTCTGCAGACTTCAACAGAATCCATAATGGCGGTCAGCTGGGGAACCCCGACACCGGCCACCACGCGGGTGGTGCAGATCGAGCCCGGACCGATCCCCACCTTGACGGCATCCGCCCCGGCGTCGATCAGAGCCTGGGCCCCTTCTTTGGTGGCGATGTTCCCGGCCACAACCTGAACCTGGTTGGACAGACGCTTGACGTCGTCAACAGCTTTCAGCACGCCCTGGGAGTGTCCGTGGGCGGTATCGATGACGATCACATCAACTTCCGCGTCCAGCAGGGCTTCTGCCCGCTTGATCCCATCGTCGCCGACACCACAGGCTGCAGCCGCCCGCAAGCGCCCCTTGGCGTCCTTACAGGCATTGGGGTGAGCCTGGGCCTTTTCCATGTCCTTGACAGTGATCAGACCGATGCAGCTGTAGCTGTCGTCCACCACCAGCAGCTTTTCGATGCGGTTTGTGTGCAACAGACGCTTGGCTTCTTCCCGGCTGACGCCCTCTTTGACCGTCACCAGGTTCTCGTGGGTCATCAGTTCGCTGATGGCCTGTTTGGGATTCTGGGCAAAGCGCACATCCCGGTTGGTCAGCACGCCGACCAGCTTTTTGGTGCCCCGCTCCACCACAGGAATGCCGGAGATTTTGTGAACTTCCATCAGGGCCAGCGCATTGGCCAGAGGTTCATCGGGGTGAATGGTCACGGGATTGACCACCATGCCGCTTTCGAACTTCTTGACCCGGCGGACTTCATCGGCCTGTTCTTCAACCGACAGGTTCTTGTGGATGACACCCATGCCGCCATTCTGGGCCATGGAAATTGCCATCAGACCTTCTGTCACCGTATCCATGGCAGAAGACAGCAACGGAATGCCCAGCTCCACCGTACGGGTCAAACGGGTCTTGGTACTGACCTGCGTCGGCAAAACGGAAGATTCCGCCGGTTGCAGGAGTACATCGTCAAACGTCAGCGCTTCGCGGATTTCCATGCCGATCACTCACCCTGGCTGTTGTGTACACTTCACGGGCTTCAGACTGCCTGTTTCAGAATCGTGAGATTCACCGGCTGACTGAGGGTACGATTGTAGCTGCCCTGAAGTATGTGATTGGCGGCGCATCATACACCGCTTGGCCTCAAAGCCAAGCCGCAGCTGCATGTGCCTTTGGAAAAGCAGGGCTGCGCCAGCGCGGGTCGGGTTCTGCTTGTTTGACCGGAATGACGCGCCTACAAGGGGAGGGTTGCGCGCTGGAATCGGATTTTTTCGGTACCCGAGTTACGGCTGAGGCAAGTCCGCGACGACAAGACCGCGACGACAAGACCAAGAAGACTTACGGACTTATCCGTCGCTGCCTTTGCGTCCGCGGTAGTTGGTGGCCACCACATACATTTCAGCAGAATCCGATCGGCTGGCGGCTGGTTTGATGTGCCGAACCTTTTCAAAATTTGCCCGCAGCCGGTCCAGCAGTTCCTTCTCACTGCCTCCCTGCAGAACTTTGGCCAGGAAGTTTCCTTTAGGGGCCAGCACTTCCAGTGCGAACTCCAGCGCAGCTTCGGCCAGGGCCATGATGCGCAGATGATCGGTCTGCGCATGCCCCATAGAAGCCGCAGCCATGTCTGACATCACCAGATTGGCTTCCCCGCCCAGCAGCTCTTTAAGCCGCCCGGGGGCATCATCATCGTAAAAATCCATCTGGATGAGATCAGCGCCGGGAATTTCCTCAATCTCCTGCAGATCGATCCCGACCACCCGACCTTTGGGGCCAACCTTGGCCAGGGCGACCTGCGTCCAGCCTCCAGGTGCCGCGCCCAGATCCACAACCTTGTCTCCGCCTTTGATCAAACGGAGTTTTTCATCCAGTTGCAGCAGTTTAAAGGCCGCACGGGAACGATAGCCCTTGGCCTGAGCTTCATGCACATAAGGATCATTAAGCTGACGTTGTAACCAGCGGGTGGAGGAGATTTTGCGACGCTTGGCCGTTTTCACCCTGGTTTTCAGATTCCGGGCCGCAGCGGCCGCCCCCTGCCGACGATGCGCGCCAGGAGATTTCTTGTTGTCGTTACTGCCCGTCATGGTCTCTGAACTTCTGTCGTTACAGGTGATCTGGCCGCAGATACCGCCTACCGAAAGACCGCCTCTCTCACATCTGTCCTGGAAACAGGGCTCTTACGCGCAGGATGCTGCAGCAGGCGGCCATCATCCCTTACTTGCCCGGGAGAAGCCAGTCCCCTTCAAATCCCTGTCTGAACAGCCAGCCCTCTGGGCAGATGTCATGCAGCCCTTCCCTGCACTGCCGGATGCTCCCCGCAAACGGGCTCCAGATCTCAGGAAACGGGATGGGGGTAGCGGAACTTGACGGCTTCGGTTTCATGGCGCCGTTGCATCAGGGAAACCAGAATACCCTCACGCAGGCCCCGGTCTGCCACCCGCAACCGGCCTACCGGCCAGCGCTCGCAAAGGGCTTCCAGAATGGCACAGCCGGCAACGACCAAATCAGCCCGGTCTTTTCCGATGCAGGGATGGCTGCTGCGTTGGGCAAAGGACATGGAAGCGATCTGACGGCTGACGTCTTCAACGGTATCAAAGCCAAGGTAGCAGCCGTCGATCTTGGAGCGGTCATACCGCGGCAGGCATTTGTGCACCCCGGCCAGGGTGGTGACTGTGCCGGACGTGCCCAGCATCTGCAACTGACCGGCAGCTGTGATCTTGTCCAGTTCCGGCTGTTGCGGGAAAGCGGCAAGGTTTTCAACCACGTGGGCCTTCATGGCGCCATAGTCGATATCATCCAGGGATTTGCCGCCGAAACGTTCGGCCAGCGTGATGACCCCCAGTGACATGGAATGAGACACCCGGATGGCGTTTTCCCCCAGACCGCGCTGTCCGGCGATCTGGCTGATGCCACTGACGTCCAGCCAGGAAACCTCTGTTGAGCCGCCTCCAATATCAAAAACCAGGGCATTGGGAATGGTCTGATCCAGCAGGGGCGCACAGCCAGACAAAGCCAGCTTGGCTTCTTCCTTGGTGGAGATGATTTCCAGCTCTATGCCAGTTTCCACTTTAACCCGCTGGAGAAACTCCCCGCAGTTCTCCGCCCGTCGGCAAGCCTCGGTGGCCACGGCCCGCATATGGGTCACTGATCGACGTTCCAGTTTTTGGGCACAAACCCTCAGAGCCTCAATGGTACGCCGCATGGCCCCTTCTGACAGGCGCCGGGTGCTGCCAATTCCCTCCCCCAACCGGACAATGCGGGAGAAAGCATCAATGACACGAAAACCACCAAAATCCGGTTTGGCGACCAAAAGCCGACAGTTGTTTGTTCCCAAATCCAGAGCGGCAAAAACCTGCTGCACGTTCCTGTACCGTTGACTGCCCCGGTTACGGCGGCGTTTGTAGGCTAAGTAACTCACGACGCGGTGCTCCCCACCCGCCCTTGTGTTTTTTGACTTTCAGTGAACCCGAAAGCAGGCGGTGTTTGTTGCTTCTTACTTTAGAGGCATCCGCGAGTTTGCCAAGTCTTGTTCCTCATCGTCAGACCTGAGCGGTGAGGTCACTAGTCGCTTTTCGCTGGGGTATTGTTCTGTGACCAAAAACAGCAAAGCCCAGTTTCTTCGGAGTTTTGAGATCTTCACAGTGAGACAGAGCGATTTCCCATCAAGCAGGATCAGGCTTGTCTTCAGTGACTTTGAGTCTGATTGGTGACCGACGCGACCGGCAGGGCCTTTCGCTTTCAGTCATTCACAATCCTGAGCAGGCCATTTTTCCGTAACTCCCTCTCCTCCCAAAAAAGGCAAATTTTTGCCCTTGCATAGGTCCTGCTGCTACACTAAATAAGGCGCCACCGACGGACAGCGCAGCACAACAGCGCCCCTTCGGACCCGATTGGGGAATAGGTTAACGGTAGACCCCCTGACTCTGACTCAGGTAGTCCTGGTTCGAATCCAGGTTCCCCAGCCAAACTTTTTTTCAGATTGTTGCCAGCTGTTGAGCCCTCCTTTGGAAGGGCTTTTTTTGTGCCTGTGGCAAAGACCAATGCCCTTCCCCGGTGAACACCTGTTTCTGACATCGATTTGTTGCCGGACACTCCTTCATCTCAGTTTGGGTCTCTTATCGCTGAGATCCTCACATTGTGAGCGCCGCTGGCATTCAAATCCTTGTTGGGTTTCACGAATCCAAATAGTTTTGTCAGCAAACAATCAGTTCACATATGAACGGACACCAAGAGGCTGCACTTCTGCCTCCTGCAGGTAGCACTCCAATCCGGCGTTCATAGGATCTCTGGCAAAGGACACACCGATGCATCGGCCAGGGGAAACACTGAAAACAGCAACCGTTGATTTAACAATTTGATTCTTATCAAGGATTTAGAATGAAAGATGACGTCGCGAGTTCAACCGCTTTCACCGTTTTGCAGGGACTGATGGTGACGGCGGAAAAGCCCGATTTTCGCCATCTGGTTTCACCTGAAACCCTGGATATCTGCAAGACCATCCTGCAGGCCTCTAGTGAAGGTCAAAGACGGTTACGGCAGGTCAACAGCTCCTCTTTTCGAGTCGTCGCCCGCCTGATGGAGCGCCTCCTCCTGCCTGGCATCACGGCCCATTACGCCTTGCGCAAAAGCTACATTCGCGAAGCGGTGAAGCAGGCTCTCGCCGACGGCTTTGACACGGTTGTCAATCTGGGGGCTGGCTTCGACACGCTGGCGTATGAACTTCACAGCCTACATCCCGGCGTTACGTTCTTTGAGTTGGATCACCCGGCAACGAGCACGCACAAGCAAGAGGCATTGGGCGCTGGATCGGGTCCAAACCTGCATATGCTGCCAGTGGACTTCACCCGCACCAGCGCCGATGACGCGTTGCGGTCCCACCCCGCTTTTGCTGCAGACAAACCTGCCCTGTTCATCTGTGAAGGTGTGCTCATGTACCTGCCGCTGCCCGATGTCAAAAGGCTGTTTTCAGGCCTGTCAGATCTGCATCCCAAAACGCGCATGGTCTTCAGCTGTGTCAGCCCCTTTACCGACCCGAACAACAACAGTGGCCCCCTGCTCCGGCTCTATCTGCGTGTGAAAGGGGAGCCTATGAACTGGACCCTTCCCCCGGCCGACCTGGCGGAGTTTTTGGCAGGTCAGGGCTACAAACTGATGGATCTGGCGGAGACACCCGCCCTGAAGGCACGCTTTTTGCCCGACGTTTCGCCAAAAGAGTTGCACCGCGGGGAGTATCTGGCTCTGGCAGAAGTGGCCTCCCTTCAAAGCAGCGAAGAAAACACACGCCGGTCAGACTGAGCCCGGCTAAAGACTCGGCGCAGATCGATGCGGTCTTAGAGCTGCGTTACGGTGTCTTGTCGACATTAGGAAAGCGCTTTCAGCCATCAGCTGATCCCACGTTAGCGGGCAAAATCGACGTCTTTCCAACAACTTGTAATCTGGTGGCAACGCAAAACAGCGAAGTCGTCGGGGCCATGAGGGTCACTGTCGATTCCCCCATCGCCGCTCCGGCTGATGACTACCAGAACTTCCGCCCTCATCTTCCTTCTGACGCCCGGATGATGAACGTCAACATCTACTGTGTTCGGCAAGATATCATCCGGTGTCCTTTCACTTCAGTGCTTGCCCGCCCTGCCCTTCCCGCCCTGCCCCGTCCGCCGCCCCTGCGAGGTTTTCAGAGCCTCCATAAGGCAAACAAGCGGGCGACCCTTGTCACTTTTCGACTTCCACATGCCAAAGTCCTTTGCGGGCTGAGGTATGATCAAAATCTTGTTGGCAAAGGAAAAATAACCTAAATTGATCCGCCTACGTGCATTTTGGTTGGTAACGCACCCACAATCGATTTCAGTCGTTTCTGGTCTGTTGGCTCAATTTCGGGCTGATTGGTGAATCTTCCAAGTGTTCAGTCAAATCTGTCACCGGCGACGCGAGGTTCTTCCCCGGCCGCCAAGAGACAACTCGGCTTAAACGGGCTCACGTTGCGAAAAGGCTTGAAGCATAAATTTGTCTCTTATCAATGTGTTAAAGGATGTATCGCGGCCCTGACACAAGTGCAGAATGCCTTGAGTTAAGCCAGCCATGCTCTCGGGAGTATCAATGCCAATCCGCTTAAACCTGGTTACTGATCCGGCACAGATCGACGATGTTCTGCGGCTGCGTTATGATGTCTTTTGCACGGAAGAGGGAATGTTCCCATCCAGTTCAGACCCCAGAGTCGTGGATCGTTTTGATGCCTTCTCCACCACGCAGAGCATCATAGCCACACAGGGGGACGACGTTGTCGGCTCTTTGAGGATTACGATTGATTCGCCGGTTGGAGTGCCTGCTGACAGCTTCTACGACTTCCGTCAGCATCTGCCTGCAGATGCCAAGATGATGAATGTGAGCATGTACTGCATCCGCAAAGCCAATCGCTCACCACAGATAGCTTTGTCTCTGATCCTCATGGCGTCCTACTTCGCCGTTTCAAACGACATTACGCACGTGATCGCACCTCTGAACCCGGCCGTTGCAAAACTGCTGTCACGGGTGGGGTTCAAACCTCTCGATACGCTGCAAAGCAATGCGGACAAGGATTTCAGCTTCATTCCCGTCATGCTGGATATGAATGAGCTGACAGACTTTTTCATCACCTTCGCGCGGCGCAATCAGCTCTACAACTTTCTCAAATCCTACGAGTGCATGCTGTTTCGTGAAGGAGAAACCGTTCTTAAGACCGGCTCCATCGGAGATTCGGCTTACGTGATTATTGAAGGTGAAGTTGAAGTGCGGCACCCGGAAAGCAATCACGTCCTGGCGGTCATGGGCCAGGGAGAGGTTTTTGGGGAGTTGGCTCTGCTGACAGACGATGTTCGATCCGCCGATGTTGTGGCCAGGAGCCATCTGCGCACCATGGTGCTGCCAAAAGACGCCTTCCTGTCACATCTGCAGACCAATCCGGATCACACCCTGCAGATGTTGAGCAGCATTGCCCAGAGGATGAAGAGCATGTTGCAACAAAGCGAGCACGGCGGCTCAGACTGACGCTGGTTAAAAGCCTGCTCTTTTGCCCCTGTCCACTGTTGTGCCCGCTGTTGTGCCCGCTGCCGTGGTCAAACCTTCTGAGGTTATCTTCCTTGTCTTTCGGGTTCAGGACCCGGTCTGAAAGGCCGAAACCAGGATGGCTGGCGCAGCAGCGGTATCCCCCTCCCGGATTGTGTAGTAGTGGCGCCAGGCCCGCTCCACAGAGCCATCTTTGCGGGTCAGCTCCCAGTTGACCGTTGCCAGGGTCAAGCAAGGCCCCTGACTGGTGAAATCAAGGCCTCTCAAGAGAGCATTGTGAGCTCCCCCCTCGCGAAACGCTGCCAGCCGGGACTGATTGAAATCTGTGATGTCAGTCTGGCTTGCATAAAGGGAGACCTCCCCCGTGAGCGAAACCATGAAACACGGCAGATTAAAGAAACCGTCCAGATCACTCAGCGGGACTTTTCCCCGGATGACGGCTTCCCAGCACGCCCGGTAGTTCAGCACAAGATCCCGCGATTTTTGCATCGACAGCCTTCCTTTTGTTGCCGCGCAGCTGATCTGCTCAAACCAATCCGGTTACCATCTACCGCGCCTGAAAAGGTCAAGAAGCAAAGCCCCTTTTAAAACTGTATCATGAGTAAAAACTTGTCGCGCGATACCACCCGATAACAGTTGATGCTCACACTCCCGGCTATCAGAGCCATCTAAGGGACAGACCGGGGTGGAGATCGACGTACAGCTGCAAACTGAGGACATTGAGGGGGACTGGGCAAGATCATGGGCCGGGCAAGTTCCTGCAGCACCAGATTTGATCTCATCTGACCCTTGTTTGCCCCTGCGCCTGAGCAAACGTTTCAATCTTGAAAACCGGGCTTTTGAAGTCTTCTGGCAACTGCCTGTGGTTCAGCCTGTTCCCGGGGGTTTCCGACGACAACTGCTCAGAAAGTGTACGACAACCAAGCCCCGCTTTATCGGAGAATGCGGCTGGTTGGAAAACTGATAGACACAGCCGTACCTTTGCCCACACTGCTCTCGATGGACAACTGCCCACCGTGCAGTTCCACAAGGGTTTTGGTGACCGACAGGCCCAACCCCGTGCCCTTCTGATTCAGGTTTGTCGGGACATTGGTGACCTGCTCAAAGGGCGCGAGAGCCCGGGGAATGTCTTCTGCCCGAATTCCGATCCCGGTGTCTTCAACACTGATACAAAACCCCTGTTCGTCGCTCTGCCAGACTCGCACCGTGACCAGGCCCGGGCCCTCTGTGAACTTAATGGCGTTGGTGAGAAGGTTAATCAGGATCTGTTTCAGCTTTTGCAGATCACATTTGAGCTTTGACAGATCCTCTTGCAGATCCTGAACCAATCTGACGTCCGCTTCTCTGGCTCTTTCTTCAACCAAGGTCAGGCAGGAGGATAAGGCGGCCGTGACATCGACCTCCTCTTCAACCAGATCCACCTTTCCGGCTTCCAGTTTGGACAGATCGAGGATGTCGCTGATGATGCCCAGCAGGTGTACACTGGAATCGTTGATGTCTTTCGCATACTCCAGATACTTGGAATCCCCCACAGGCCCCAGCATCTGCGTGTTGATGATATGGGAAAAGCCAATGATCGCGTTCAAGGGCGTTCGCAACTCATGGCTCATGTTAGCCAAAAACTCAGACATGGAACGGTTGGCCAGAGCCGCTTCCTGTGCGGCTTCCTGAATGGCCCACTCCGCCTGCTTACGCTCTGTCACATCTTCCAACGAGAAGATCAGGCGTGACCAGTCTGACTGGTGTTTCAGAGGCACAACCAGTTGGGAACGCACAAGAAACCGCGTGCCGTCCATCTTCATATCGAGGGATTCATGCTCCTGACGCCAGTCACCATTGAGCAGACCGACAACCATTTTCTGAAACACCTCAAGTTCTTCAGGTAAGGCTTCATATGAATGACTGCCCCTATGGTACTCCGACGCTGATTTCGCCGCGTAGAGCGTCAGGGTTGCGCTGCTGGTCTGTAAAGACTCTGCCAGATCATAGAGCTCCTTTAGTTCTTCCGGCCTCTGATCGAAGTAAGCGTAAAGCGCGCTCTCATTGTCGATCTGTAGGCTTTGTAGCTTGAGTTTTACCGGGGCCCAGTTTTCGACCGACAAAGCTGAAGGCGCTTCATCAAAAATCTGATGGTAACGGGCTTCACTTTCCCGCAGAGACTTCTCAGTGCGTCGCCGTGCGGTAACATCCTCAATGCTGTAAAGCACCCGGGTCCAACTCTCCCGGTACCCGTTAGGGATGGTGACATAGCGGCGCGTGGTGATGAATTTGCCTTTGTTGTTGAGTTCGTCGGACTCCAACTCAACAACCCAGCGTTCTTTCAGAAAAGCCAGCAGTGTCTGCAGGAAAGTCGCCAGTTCTTCTTCCGGCAATCTCTCACTGGCCGTAATGTGCTCTGCTTCAGCAATGGAGGACACGCCGTAGATATCAAAGGCGGCCTGATTGATGACGGTCAAAGGTGCCAGATCATAGAGTTCAGCCAGCAATTCAACACGACCAGTAAAGTAGCCTTCCCAGTCTTTCACCCCCTGAGCAGACAGCTCATCAATTTTCTTTTTGATGGGAGACCAGTCTTCTTCCCAAAGCCCCATGGGAGAGCTGTTAAACAACTCCCGGTAAATCATATCCTGCTCAGGCGTATCCCGATTCAAACCCGGGCGTTGCGTGAAATTCTCTTTATTTTCAGTGGTCTTACCGCTTTTGCTCATAGAGCTGCTTACTTTGCTGAACCCAGGGCATAAATGATAGCATCATTTGATAAAGTTAAGCATATGGAAACAAACAGGCGAACCTTAAGAAAAATCACCGACTTACTCACCTTAAGTATCGGTAAGATTGGCCCTCGCGCCCACTGTCCAGCGCGAACCTGTTTCCCTGCCCGGTCAGTGACAGGATAAGAGCAGTGATTCCCTATTTCAGTTCAAAACCTCTCACCAAGACCTACCGGCGCTTGTGGTTCTTGATGATTGCCATTGTGATCGGCTTTGGTCTTTATGCTCTGTACCAGTGGCTGTGGCTGGGCGAGCCTCTGAAACCCCATGCCTCGGTTGCCCGCGCCCTCTTCATCACTTTTTTGGCTGTGCTGCTGGTCGGCAAGCTGATCTGGAAAAACCGCAAAGGCGGCAAATGATAATTTAAGGCGAAGCCTCAGTTCACCAGTCGGCTAAGCAGACGGTTGGTATCGCCCAGACGCCTTGCCAGATGTCGGACAATAAACTCGTGGAACAGAGAGGCGGTCGCGGGATCAGATTCGCTCAGGCGATCCAAAGCATTGCGATCCAGCCGCCAGGCCCGGCTGGGCACATCCGCCACCACAGAAGCGGTTCTCTTACTGCCCAGATAAAGTGCGATTTCACCAACAATCGCCCCGGCCCGCAGTGACCGCAAGCGAATGGGCACGCCCCCTGCCGGCTCCAGAACCACGGAAATCAGGCCACGCTCCAGGAAATAGAGCTCTTCGGAATCAGCTCCCTCCCGGATCAGGTGGTCCCCGCTGTCCAGCTCAAGCGGCTCAAGGTAGTCGAACAGGGTTTTTGCCGCCTCCCGGTCCCCCAGTTCACTTTCCAGCAGATCGATGATATGGCGGTTTTCACCGCTTTTGGCTTCAAGCGGCAGCAGCGCCAGCAAGAGATCCTCAAAGATCTGCAACCCCCGGTCCAGATCCGTGAAAACCTGCATGGCCCCTTCGCTGGAAAGCGTGATGCCACTGCCGCGCAGGAGGTTCACGCTCTCTGTAGAGAGGTTGGCGAGACCGACATTCAGGTCATGCTCTTCGGCCAGTTGGTAGAGTTTCACAAAGGACAGAACGGCGGTGGAATCCATGCCGATCACGGAGCGAAAATCGAGCAACAGGTAGCGAGCCGGAACGGGACCTGTCGAGGCTACCCACTGTTCCACTGATTTCACCAGCCGATGGCCGGTACCAAAAAACAGGAAGCCCTGCAGCCGCATGATGTGGATTTGCTGACCAAAGCGCCCCAGTGCCACTTCCTCGTCCTGAGGCCGGTCTACGTTGGAGCGGAAATCCGCCCCGGAAACAGCGAACTTCACCACATCAATGCGGGAGTACTCGATCACAAAGAAGACCACACCCAGGACAATCCCGGCACCAACGCCTTCCAGGAACCCGGCCGTTGCGGTGATGCCCAGAATGGACAGCACAATGATCAGGTCCGCGCGGACCAGGCGCCGTCCCGTTTCCAGCAGCCACTCCTGCAACATGGACAAACCCATCCACAGCAGCAGCCCGCCAAAAATGGGGCGCGGCATAAGGGATACGAACTTGTAGCCAAAGAAGAGCACGAAGAGACAGACACAGGCGGCGATTGGGCCGATCCAGCGGCTTTGCGCCCCCACCCGGTGGTTCATGGCAGACAAGGCCGGGGAGTGATAACCCGTCAGCCCGCAGCTGAGCCCGGTGAGCAGATTGGCGTAGCCAACCGCTTCCAGTTCCTTGTCGAGATTCAGGCTGTTGCGGGTCGACAGCTCAAGGCCGGAAGCCGCCAGCAACAGGGCCAGAACACAAACCAGAACTATGACCGCGAACGTCGGTGCCTGGGCAAGTACCAGAGACCAGTCCACCAGTCCCAGATCCGCTGGCGACAAAGGCGGCCAGATGGCTTCCGTCGGCGTCTGCGATAAGAGCCAGCCCCGGTCTCTCAATCCCTCCACATCATAGCCGAACATCAGCGCCACACCGTAAAACACGGCAACAGCCCCAAGAATGTAGACCGGCAGCAAGACAACCTTGATGGCCCGCCGGGACAGCATCCAGAGCCCGACACCAAAGGACAGACCCACGGCCCACTCGGCCAGAGTCTGATGATCGGTCAAGAGGAACGACAGATGGTTGAGGGTAACCTCTTCTCCGGAGATGACCTCCAATGCCCCCCGGGTCATCAGCCAGCCAATGGAACACATGAACCCGGCAATCACCGGATAGGGCACAAAGCGGACAAAGTGGGAGAGTTTCAAACGTCCCATCAGCCAGAAGCAGATGCCGGCAATGATGGTGGAGCAGGCAATGGCCGCCATGATTGTGGGCAGGAGAGCGGCGTCATCCACCCCCCACTGGCTGGCAGAGGAAATGGTTCCTGCCATCACAGCGACGATCACCAGCGGCTCATCCGACGACTGAGCGACCACACCGCGTAGCCCGCTGAACAGCGCGGTTACAGCCAGCGTAATCGCGCCGCCAAACAGAAAGGCGCCAAACCCGTTGTAAAAGTAGGGCTGCAGAGGACCTGAAAAAACGAAAGCGGCATCGGAAATCGAAAACACAACGGACACGATGCCCGTAATCAAACCGACCACCAGGTTGGACGAGAGCCGCCGAAGATCCAGTTTTTGGCCTGGCGCAGCTGAATTTCCATCCTGGAACGACACGAAGTCCTCGCCTCTCTTTCTTCGATGCACAATGAAAGCGGGTACTGGCAGGCCAGTCTTTTATCCAAACGCCTGCAGCAGTTTACCAGCTAACTCTCACTGCCGCTTTTCAGCAAGGTATAGAAAAACTTAGCCGCTCTGTAATCATTTTAGTGACAGCGATCTAGACCTTTTCCACCTGCCCGATCGACAGACAGGCATTTTAGCGAGGTTAAGCCTCCCGCTCAAAAAGAGTTGAAGTGACACCTCTTCTATCAGCGCGATTAGATGGTGCGACGAGTAAACAGTTGGAAATGACCATCCTACCCCCTAAACTGAAAAATCATTTGTTCTCACCTGAGTGGTGGGCAGATTTTCAGGCGGTTTGGACATCCGGTTTGTTTCTGGGGGAAACAACAATAGCGGCAGCAAAAGCCGAAGAAGCGGGAAACTCCGGAACCGCATACAATTGAACAGGCAAGGAGGCACTAGAATGAAAAAACTACTGGCATCAACCTTTCTCGGCGCAAGCCTGCTGGCGGGATCGCTGGCGGCACCGGCGCTGGCCGATACCCCCAAAGATTCCCTGATCATGGCTTATGCCATTGACGATATGATCTCTTTGGATCCGGCAGAGATTTTTGAATTCACAGCTGCCGAATATGCGGGCAACACCTATGACCGCCTTATTGCCTATGATGTGAACGACGTCTCCAACATCTATGGCGGAGCCGCCGAAAGCTGGACCGTCAGTGATGATGGCAAGACCTTCACCTTCAAGATGCGTCAGGGCATCAACTTTGCCTCCGGCAACCCCATGACCGCAGAAGATGCAGCCTTTTCTCTGCAGCGGGTCATCCTTTTGGACAAATCTCCTGCTTTCATCCTCTCCCAGTTCGGCTTCACCGCCGACAATGTGCGGGACCGCATTCGGGCTACAGACGACAGCACTCTGGTCGTGGAACTGGAAAAACCCTTCGCCCCGACCTTTGTTCTTTACTGCCTGACCGCAACGGTCGGTTCTGTCGTCGATAAAAAGACGGTTATGGAACACGAGGTGGATGGCGATCTGGGTCATGCCTGGATGCGCACCAACTACGCCGGTTCCGGACCCTTCGCACTGAAGGCATGGAAACCCAACACCTCCCTGTCCCTGACGCGCAATGACGACTACTGGGATGGCGCGTCTGAGATGAAACGGGTTTTGATTCGCCATGTGGCAGAAGCGGCCACCCAGCAGCTGCTGCTGGAAAAAGGCGATGTGGACATTGCCCGCAACCTGGAAGCCGACCAGCTGGCGTCCATCGCCGGCAACGACAAGCTGAAAACCCAGGCCATGGAAAAAGGCGCCGTGTACTATCTCGGTTTGTCCCAAAAGAACCCCAATCTGGCCAAACCGGAAGTCCGTCAGGCTCTCAAGTATCTGGTTGACTATGAAGGTATGGCCGGAACCATCCTGGACGGCCGGGCCACCATCCATCAGGCCTTCCTGCCCAAAGGTTTCCTGGGAGCTCTGGAAGAAACACCCTTCAGCCTGGATGTGGACAAAGCCAAAGCCCTTCTGGCCGAGGCCGGACTGGCTGACGGTTTTACTGTCACCATGGACACCCGCAACACCACCACCATCACTCAGATGGCCCAGTCCATTCAGGCCACCTTTGCTCAGGCCGGGGTGAAGCTGGAAATCATTCCCGGTGACGGCAAGCAGACCCTGACGAAATACCGGGCCCGCAACCACGACATCTACATTGGCCGCTGGGGTCCCGATTATCAGGATCCACACACCAATGCAGACACCTTTGCCCGGAACCCGGACAACAGCGACAACGCCAAGTCCAAACCCCTGGCCTGGCGGAACTCCTGGGACATTCCTGAAATGACCAAGATGGCCGATGCCGCTGTCTTGGAAAGCGACGCCACCAAACGCGCTGCCATGTACATGGACATTCAGCGCAAGCATCAGCAGACCTCGCCTTTCGTGGTCATGTTCCAGGACATCGAAGTTGCCGCGTTGCAGAAAAATGTGAACGGCTTCATTCTTGGGCCGTCCTTTGACTCCAACTTCTATCGGTTTGTGACCAAGTAAGTATGAGTGATCACTCTTCGAAACCGGCTTTGTCCGGTTCGGATCAAGCTGCAGGCGGACGCTCCGGCGTCCGCCTGCTCTTTGAAAAGCTGGCGCCAGTGCTGCGCCTGCTCCTCACCCTGGCCGTTACCTTCCTGGGTCTGGTCTTTGTGACCTTCATGATCGGGCGCATTCTGCCCATCGATCCCGTTTTGGCTGCTGTCGGTGACCGGGCCCCTGCCGATGTTTATGAACGGGTCAGCCGGGAGATGGGATTGCACCTGCCCTTGTGGGAGCAGTTCTGGAACTACCTGGTCAAAGTCCTGCAGGGAGATTTCGGCCAGTCTGTCCTGACAGCCCAGCCTGTGCTGGAAGACATCAAACGGGTGTTCCCCGCCACCCTGGAACTGGCCACAATTGCCACCTTGATCGGGGTCATTCTGGGCATCCCCATGGGGGTGGCCGCGGCTGTCTATCGAAACCGCTGGCCCGATCAGCTGGTCCGTGTCATCGGCCTTGTCGGCTACTCGGTGCCTGTCTTCTGGCTGGGTCTGGTGGGTCTGCTGCTGTTCTACGCCAAGCTGGAGTGGGTGTCGGGCCCCGGTCGTCTGGATTTCCTCTATGAAGACTTCTACGAACCCCAGACCGGTCTGATCCTGCTGGACTCTCTGATGTCCGGTGAAAGCGATGTCTTCTGGAACGCCGTCAGCCACATTATTCTGCCCGCCTCGATACTGGCTTACTACTCGCTGGCCTACATCGCCCGCATGACCCGCTCTTTCATGCTCGACCAGTTGCAGCAGGAATACATCATCACAGCCCGGGTAAAGGGCCTGTCGGAATGGACCATCATCTGGCGTCACGCTTTGGGCAACGTCATGGTGCCTCTGGTCACGGTGGTCGCTCTCAGCTACGCCAATCTGCTGGAAGGGTCCGTTCTGACGGAAATCGTCTTTGCCTGGCCCGGGCTGGGTCTCTACATCACAAATTCTCTATTGAGCGCGGATATGAACGCGGTTCTGGGTGGCACCCTGGTGGTGGGGTCGGTTTTCATCGGCCTGAATTTGCTCAGCGACCTGCTCTATCGCCTGCTCGATCCCAGAGCACGCTGACGCGGAGCCGTAACAACACATGGCAAACTCCTCTTCTTCTTCGCCAGCTGCTCGCACTCAGCTTCAGGAATGGCTGCTGACAGACACCCCGGCCTCGCGTGGTCAGGCCCGCTGGGGCCGCCTTTATCTGGGCTGGCTGGCGTTCCGCAAAAACCGCCTGGCCATGACCGGGCTGTTCATTCTCATGATCCTGCTGGTGGTGGCCGCTCTGGCGCCCTGGATTGCACCTTATGACCCTCTGGCTGTGGACCTGACCAACCGCCTGCAGGCCCCCAGTGCCGCGCACTGGCTGGGTACCGACCAGTTGGGTCGGGACATCCTCAGCCGCATCATCAGCGGTGCCCGCATCACCCTGATGGTGGTCGCCCTGGTGGCCATCACCGCCGCGCCCCTGGGCCTGTTGATCGGCACCATCTCCGGCTACTTCGGCGGCTGGGTCGATACGGTGCTGATGCGCATCACCGACGTCTTCCTGGCCTTTCCGCGCCTGATCCTGGCGCTGGCTTTTGTTTCGGCGCTGGGTCCGGGAATTGAAAATGCCATCCTGGCCATCTCGCTGACCGCCTGGCCGCCCTATGCCCGTATCGCCCGGGCAGAAACGCTGACTGTGCGCAAAAGCGACTACATCGCCGCTGCCCGCCTGCAGGGAGCTTCCGCCTTCCGGCTGATTGGCGGACACATCATGCCTTTGTGCCTCTCTTCGCTCATTGTCCGGGTGTCTCTGGACATGGCGGGCATCATCCTGACAGCAGCGGGGCTCGGTTTCCTGGGGCTTGGCGCTCAGCCCCCGTCACCCGAATGGGGGGCCATGATCTCCACCGGCCGCCAGTTCCTGTTGGATCAGTGGTGGGTCGCCACCATGCCTGGCTTTGCCATTTTTGTCGTTTCTCTGGGCTTTAACCTGATTGGTGACGGCCTGCGTGACGTGCTTGATCCCAAGAGCGGAGACTGAGCATGACCGAGACAAACACACCGCTTCTGAGGGTTCGGGATCTCAATGTCACCTTCGATACGGCCAAAGGACCCGTCGAAGCTGTGCGCGGCGTCACCTTTGACCTGGGCAAGGAAAAGCTTGGCATTGTGGGCGAATCCGGCTCCGGAAAATCTCAAACCGGCCGGGCAATTCTGGGCCTGACAGCCGCACCGGGCCGTGCCCGCGCCAGCGAGATCACCTTTGACGGTCAGGATCTGTCCAAAGCCAACCACCGGCAATTGCGGGCCATCCGGGGACAGCGCATCTCCATGGTCATGCAGGACCCCAAGTATTCCCTGAACCCGGTCATGACCGTCGGTCAGCAGATCATCGAGTCTTTCCGGGCTCACGGACGGGTGAGCAAAAAAGAAGCGGAACGCCGGGCTCTGGAAATGCTGGAAGCCGTGCGAATCCGGAACCCTCAGCGGGTGATGGGCGCCTATCCGCACGAAGTCTCAGGCGGCATGGGCCAGCGCATCATGATTGCGATGATGCTGATCCCCGACCCGGACATTCTGATTGCCGACGAGCCCACCTCAGCGCTGGACGTCACCGTCCAGCTACAGGTGCTCGCCATCATTGACGATCTGGTGACCCAAAGAGGCATGGGCATGATTTTTATCAGCCATGACCTGTCATTGGTTTCCACCTTTTGTGACCGGGTACTGGTCATGTATGGCGGTCGGGTGGTGGAAGAACTGCAGGCCAGAGACCTGCAAAACGCCAAACATCCTTACACGCAAGGCCTCTTGTCCTGCCTGCCTCATCTGGGGCAGCAGAAAACCCAGTTGCCGACCCTGCAACGCGATCCTGCCTGGCTGGAGGCCTGATCCCCATGATCACGCTCAAAAATCTCAATGTGACCTTTGGCCAGAACAGCAGCAATCTGGTGCATGCAGTGGCCGATTTTGACCTCGCAGTTGCGGCCGAAGAATCGGTTGGCCTGGTTGGCGAATCCGGTTCCGGCAAATCCACTGTTCTGCGCGCCTTGACCAATCTGGTGGACGACTGGACGGGCCAGATGGAGGTGGATGGTCAAACCCTGGGGAAATCGCGGGATCTGGCGTTCTACAAGAAAGTCCAGATGGTGTTTCAGGATCCCTACGGCTCGCTCCACCCCCGTCATACCGTGGATCGTATTCTCAGTGAACCTGTTGAAATTCATGGTCTGGGCCAGTCAGACCGGCGGGTCCTGGCGGCTCTAGACCAGGTTGGTCTGAATGAGAGCTTCCGCTTTCGCTATCCCCATCAGCTGTCAGGCGGTCAGCGCCAGCGCGTGGCCATTGCCCGCGCGCTGATCCTGGAGCCTAAAGTTCTCCTGCTGGATGAACCCACTTCCGCATTGGATGTCTCCATTCAGGCCGAGGTGCTCAACCTTCTCGTAAAGCTCAGAAAAGAGCTGAAACTGACCTACCTGATGGTCAGTCATGATCTGGCCGTTGTGGCCCATCTTTGTGAGCGGGTAGCCATCATGCAGCATGGTCGATTGGTGGAGGTTCTGGACTCCGAAAGCCTGTCCCGCAAATCGGCTGAAAGTGCCTATGCTCAGCAGCTGATATCCGCTGCACAAGGCTATGACCGGGAGACAATCAGGAGCTTCATTGATTACCAGTAGACTAACAATAATGAGCGACCCACAATGCTATGGTATTCTGAGTTAATGGTTGTATAAGTTAAAACACTGTCGGGATTCGACGTCTTTTGCGGCGCAGAGAATCCAAAATACAACAAAGATAAAAAAACAGGGTTCCCTTGTCGCAATCCCCTCCCTTTCCCCCATCCCGCAACGACGCCATTGCTGACGTTTATGCCTTATGGCTGGAAATGTCAGAAGATGACCGGCCGCGTTTTGAAGATTTCAATCCCCTGTCCCTGCCCGAGCACCTGAGTGGCTGCTGGATCGTTAAGGTCGAGCAGAATCCGCCAGGGTTCCGCTTTTGCTATTTTGGCCGGGGCCTGGCCAAGTTGATTGGCAAAGACCGCACAAATGAGCTGGTGCCGGAAAAAGACGAATCAGGCAAGCGCCTGGAAGCCCAGGACCTTTTTTCCCGCATTGTTGAAACAGGTGAACCCGGTTGGCGTCTGGGAGCCACGGAACTCAAGACGTTCGACACCCAGAATACAGGCATCGAGCTGATTGCTTTGCCTCTGTTTTCAGAAGACAAGGCACAGGTGACCCATATTCTCGGATTCTCCGTCTACATGCGATCAACGGGCGAAGAAGTGGACTGATGGGACAGCCGGCCTGAAGCGGTACAGCATCACGGTGGACAACCCCGCCCCCCGGCCATCAGAGCAACAACTACTGCTCTGAAAGCAGGCTTACCAGAGAGCCAGACTGACCACTTTGTCGGACGACTGTCACTGACAGACAGGCCACAGGATCAGCACAGGCCCTTCTTTCGATCATGACTTGAACAGCCTTGAGCGGATGCTATCGCATTCAACATTTACACCATGATAGTGTCTTCCTTTAAGGCATCCGTGTGTTTACGGCTGCCTTGTGCTGTTCAACTGTTTTTTTGCCCCAGTTCATGACCCTCGTTCCCCCCTTCCCCGACACCAGAAGCGATACCATCGCTGACTTCTTCGATCTCTGGATCGGCATGGGGAACCACGGCCGCCCCACCCTGCTGGACTTTGACCCCCGGCATCTGCCGCAACATCTCAGCAGTTACTGGATGGCACGCGCTGAACCGGACAGCACCCAGTTCCGCTTTACCTACTACGGACACAACCTGTCACATGTTGTCGGCGTCGACCGCACGGGCGAGTTGATCCCCACCGACCATCAGTTCAGCCAGTTACTCCTGCTCTGTCAGACAAGCGGTCAGCCTCAGTGGCGTAAGGGACCCTCCGAATCTGAGACGTTCAACATGAGAGACATCACCATTGAGGTCATCATGCTGCCGCTGTTCAGTAACTCAGGACAGACAGTCGAGCAGGTGATGGGGATCGCCAAGTATTTCAACAGCGCCGGCGAACCTCTGGATGAAAACAGCTATTCATCCCACATGATCTGACCTGTTGGTCAATGAAACAGGCCACGCGCATCCGCCGGCAGACATCAACTCAGCGGTCCCAAGAGACAAATCGCTTTAAGTGGAATCACTACGTGATAACGCTTAGAGCATGAAACTTTTTCAACGTGATAGAGGATGAGTCTCGGTCTAGGCACAAGCGCAAAGCGCTTCTAACCAAACCGATCACGCTCTAAAACAAAAAAAGCCCCAACCAAACTCCACGCTTGGTCGGGGCCTTTTAAAATCACGACTGCCTTAGTCCAGATCAGTCCTTCAGGAACGGCAGGTTCAGCCCCTGCTCCCTGGCGCAATCAATGGCGATATCATAGCCCGCATCGGCATGACGCATCACACCGGTGGCGGGGTCGTTGAACAGCACCCGCCCCAGCCGCTTGGCGGCCGCTTCCGTGCCATCGGCCATGATGACCACGCCGGAGTGCTGAGAAAAGCCCATCCCCACACCGCCACCGTGATGGAGGGAAACCCAGGTCGCCCCGCTTGCCGTGTTCAGCAAAGCGTTCAGCAAGGGCCAGTCGGATACCGCATCAGACCCATCGCGCATGCCTTCTGTTTCCCGGTTCGGGCTGGCCACAGAACCGGAATCGAGGTGATCACGACCAATAACAATGGGCGCTTCCAGTTCACCGTTTTTGACCATTTCGTTGAATGCCAGGCCCAGACGATGGCGCTGACCCAGACCGACCCAGCAGATGCGGGCAGGCAGGCCCTGGAACTGGATGCGCTCACGGGCCATATCCAGCCAGTTATGCAGGTGCGGATCATCGGGGATCAGTTCTTTGACCTTCTGATCGGTCTTGTAGATGTCCTCCGGATTGCCGGACAGCGCTGCCCAGCGGAAAGGCCCGATGCCACGGCAGAACAGCGGCCGGATATAGGCCGGTACAAATCCAGGGAAATCAAAGGCATTTTCCAGCCCGACTTCCAGAGCCATCTGCCGGATGTTGTTGCCATAGTCCACAGTTGGAATGCCCATGGCATGGAAGTCCAACATGGCCTGTACCTGGGTTTTCATGGACAGCTTGGCTTCGCGCATAACCGTCGCCGGGTCCCGCTCAATCATCTCTTCCCACTTTTCCAGGCTCCAGCCAGCGGGCAGATAGCCATTCAAAGGATCATGGGCTGAGGTCTGGTCGGTCACGGCGTCCGGCTTGATGCCGCGTTTGACCATTTCCGGGAAGACTTCGGCCGCGTTGCCCAGCAGGCCAACGGATACTGCTTTGCCTTCTTCGTGGGCCTTTTCGACAATGGCGATGGCCTCTTCAATGGTTTTGGCCTGGTGATCCAGATAACCGGTGCGCAAACGCATGTCGATGCGTGAGGGGCGACATTCCACCGCGATCATGGAGGCGCCTGCCATGGTGGCAGCCAGCGGCTGAGCACCGCCCATGCCGCCCAGGCCACCGGTCAGGATCCACTTGCCCTTCAGGTCTCCGCCAAAGTGCTGACGGCCCATTTCCACGAAGGTTTCATAGGTCCCCTGCACAATCCCCTGCGAGCCGATGTAGATCCAGGACCCGGCGGTCATCTGGCCATACATCATCAACCCTTCCTGATCGAGCTTGTTGAAATGCTCCCAATTGGCCCAGTTGGGCACCAGGTTGGAATTGGCAATCAACACCCGGGGGGCGTCGCTGTGGGTTTTGAAGACACCGACTGGCTTGCCGGACTGAACCAGCAGGGTTTCATCTTCTTCCAGATTTTTCAGGCTGGCTTCAATGCGGTCGAACGACTCCCAGTTCCGGGCCGCCCGGCCAATCCCGCCGTAGACAACCAGTTCTTCCGGTTTTTCGGCCACAATGGGATCCAGATTGTTGCGCAGCATGCGGTAGGCGGCTTCAGCCCCCCAGTTTTTGGTGTTCAGCTCTGGCCCGTGCGGGGCGGTAATCACGCGATTGTTGTCGCGGCGGGTAAAAGAGGTCATGGGCTCAATCCTCCAGCAAGGAAATCGTTTTTTTCGTCTTTGTTCGGGTCGGCCTGCAGCCGAGAATCCAATTGATCAGTGGTCAGTAGCGGGCCCGGGGTGTGCCATCGGGCCGGTAGGTAAAACGGGTGCCAAAGCTATGGCTGGAGCCGGGGTGTATCAGCCGGGCTGACGCCACCACCCTGGATCCTGACCAGGTCCGGCGGCGCATCTGAAGCGCCGGTTCTGTTTCCGGCATCTTCAACAGCTCCCGGACCCAGGGTTCCGGCATGACAGCTTCCACGATGTGCTCCACCTCTGTGGCCGGGGCGACGGCAGAGAGGTGCTGATTGGGGGTCTGTTGGCTGAAATCCACGCTCAGATAATCCGGGGCCATGGCCGGATTAACATAGCGGTCTTCCACCTGCAGGGGCTTGCCGTCGGCCAGATGCACCATGATGGAATGGTAGACCGGGCTGCCGGGATCCAGCTCCAGCGCCAACGCCACCTGGTCATTGGCCTCTTCCGCCTGCAGCAATTCCAGCTGGGCGCTGTGCTCCGTCCCCTTCTCCATGATTTCATCGGCAATGTTGCGCAGTTCCATCAGTTCGACGGGGGCCCGCCTTTCTGCCACAAAGGTACCGGTTCCCTGAACCCGCACCAGCTGGCCTTCCTGGGTTAACTCGCGCAGGGCCCGGTGCACGGTCATGCGGCTCACGCCCATATCCCGCACCAACTGGTTTTCCGAAGGCACCTTGTCCCCGGCTTTCCAGTCGCCGTCGCTGATCTTCAGCAGGATATGCTGCTTGATCTGCTCGTAGAGGGGCGCGGGCGCCGTCATGAAAATCTCCCTTTGATGAAATCTGGCAGGCCGGTCATGGCTTACCCTTCGTCCTGCAGACCCATATAGGCCTCGATCATGGCCGGGTCATTGCGGGCTTCTTCAGCAGAGCCCTGCCAGACAATGCGGCCTGATTCCAGCACACAAACCTGATCCGCCACTTCCAGCGCCCGTTTTGTGCTCTGCTCAACCAGCAAAACCGTGATGCCCTGCTCTCTTAAGCGGGAAATGGCGGCATAACAAACATCCACGGCCTTGGGCATCAGCCCCAGAGACACTTCATCAATCATCAAAAGCTTGGGATGGGCCATCATGGCGCGCCCGATGGCCAGCATCTGCTGTTCACCGCCTGAGAGCGTCCCGGCGAGTTGATCAATGCGTTCCTGCAGGCGGGGAAAAAGCTCCAGCACTTTCGCTTTCTGGCTTTCGCCTTCAGCTTTGCTGCGGCTGTATCCCCCCAAAGTCAGGTTTTCCTCAACGGTCAGGTCGCCAAAGAGCCGACGGCCTTCCGGGGCCACGGCAATGCCAGCCTTCACCCGTTCCTTCACCGGTAAGTTGGTGATGTCCTGGCCGTCAAACTCAATGCAGCCCCCCTGCACATCCACATGACCGGCCACAGACATGAGGGTGGAGGACTTGCCCGCGCCATTGGCACCGACCAGGGCAAAGACCGTGCCCTCTTCCACATCAATGCTGAGGTCATGGGTGGCGGAAAAGGCACCGTACCCAACCGTCAGATCCATCAGGCGCAGGATGTTCCTGGCTGCCGGACTGTCACCGGCTGTGGCTTTTACAGCACTCTGGCTCATGCGGCCTGCCCCCCTTCAACTTCTTCGCCCAGATAAGCAGCCCGCACCAGCGGGTCCTTCATCACCTGCTGGGGATCGCCCTCCGCCAGGTTGCGGCCGTTATCCAGCACCACCAGACGGCTGCAGATGCGCAGCACTTCCCCCAGATTGTGTTCAATCAGGATGATGGACAGTCCCCCCTTGTTCAGAGAGAGGATGGTGTCGGCCAGCTTTTCTGCCTCTTTGTGGTTCAGACCCGCCAGCGGCTCATCCAGCAACAGCAGTTGCGGAGACAAAGCCAGGGCTCGCGCCATTTCCAGGCGCTTCAGATAGCCCAGGGGCAGTTTGGATGGCTCGGCTTCCGCCGCATCTGCGATGCCCACCAGAGCCAACAGTTCCAGAGCCTTGTCCTTTTCCGCCTGGCGGTCCCGATGGAACAGGGCTTTCCAGGGATTGAGGGTTTTGGCCGCCCCGGCTGCAAAGGTCACGTTGTCCAGCACAGAAAGGGAGCGGAAAGGCCGCACAATCTGTTGCGACAGCCCCAGGCCCAGGCGTACCCGATCCTGGACCGGCAGGCCGGAGATGTCCTGCCCCTTTAAGCTCACGCTGCCCTGGTCGGGCGTTACAACGCCGGTGATGGAGCGCATGCAGGTGGTCTTGCCCGCCCCGTTGGGTCCCATCAGGCCCAGCAATTCCCCGTCATTCAGCGAGAAACTGACATCGCTGAGCGCCTGAACCCCGCCGAAGGCGACAGAAACGCCCTTTACATCCAACAGCACGCTCATGCCTTGCCCTCCCTGGAGAGAATCTGCCCGGCTTCTTCCTTTTCTTTCTTCAGCAGCCGCTTGATCAGGCCCGCCAGCCCATCGGGACTGAACCGCATGACCAGGAACAGCAAGCCGCCATAAAGGAAGAGCTTGTACTCAGCAATGAACTGCAGCCACTGAGGCAGCAGGGTCAGCACCAGGGCCGCCACGATCACCCCCGGTACAGAGCCAATGCCGCCAATAACCACCATGGACAGCACGGCAATGGACTCCACAAAGCCGAAGGAGTCGGGGCCGATGTATTTGATTTCATGGGCGTAGATGCCGCCTGCGATCCCCGCCAGCGTCGTTCCCATGGCAAAAGCCGCCAGTTTGTAGCGGGCGACGTCCGTGCCCACCATCCGCGCGGTGTCTTCATCATCAGCGATGGCATCGAAAGCAAAGCCCATCCAGCTGCGCTTCACATACAAAGACAGCAGGATCACCGCCACAGCCAGAGCCAGCACCATGATCAGGAAACCGATCCGGCCCAGTCCTACATCGGGAATGCCAAAAATGCCCATCTCACCGCCCAGCCAGTCCTGCTGGCGAACAATGCCGATGAAAAGGAAGTTCACGCCCATGGTGGTGATGGCCAGGAAATCATCACGCACGCGTAAAGACGCCAGCCCAACGATCACCCCCATCAGTCCGGCCAGGAGGCCACCCAAAGGCAGCGCCAGGAAAAAGGGAAAGCCCGAGGTGGTCAGCATGGCCGCCGTATAGGCCCCCATGCCATAGAAAGCCGCATGCCCCAGGGAAATCTGGCCGCAGTAACCGGTAATCAGATTAAGCGACAAGGCCAGGACCACAGCATTGGCTGCCAGGATCGCGAGAGAAATTTCATATTCCATGGCTCACTTCCTCCCGAACAGGCCCTGAGGGCGCACCATCAGGACAACAATGAGGAAAGCAAAGGCGATGGCGTCCCGATCCAGGAAATCTCCCAGATAGATGGTCCCGAACGACTCGATGATCCCGAGCGCCAGGGCGGCGATCAGCGTGCCGCGCACGTCCCCCAGGCCCCCCAGCACGATGATGGCCAGGGCTTTGTAGCTGGGAACAGACCCCATGGTGGGTTCCACCAGATTGTTCAGCAGGGCCACCATGACCCCGGCAGCAGCAGCCAGAGCGGAGCCAATGAAGAAATTCAGATACCGGACTTTGACGATGTCGATGCCAAACGACTGGGCCATGGCCGGGTCGGTTACTGTGGCCCGCCAGGCCAGACCAATGCGGGTCTTACCGGCCAGCAGGGCCAGACCACCGATCAGTACCAGGGCACCGATCATGGTCACCAGTTCTGCCTGTTTCAGGCTGACCCCCACCAGCGTCACCGCCTCAGACAAGGGCGGGTTCTGATAGGAAAGGCCATAAGGGCCGAAGATCAGGCGATAGATTTCCTCCATCGCAATGAACAGCCCGATGGAAGCGATCAGCGCCACAAAGGGCGGTTTCGACAAAATGGGCTGATAACACAGCCGATAGAGCAGGATCCCCAGAAGACCCACGACGGCCATGGCGATGATAACCGCCAGCAGCAGCGAGCCGGTGCTGTTGGTTACCAGCACCCCAATGTAACCGCCCAAGGTGAAGAGCCCGGCATGGGCCACATGCAGGATGCGCAAAAGCCCGTAAACCAGCGTCAAGCCGACAGCAATGAGGGCATAGATAGAGCCCTGCACCAGCCCTTGCATGGTGAGTTCGAAGATAAGCATCGAAGACCCTGAATTTTCTCAGTTTTTCTCTTACCCCGTCATTCTGACGGGGTCGAAGGGAGGCGGCAGGCAGCAGAGGCCGCCGCCTCCTCTTATCAATCGGCTGTTACCCGACTTACTTGGTCGGCGGAGCCAGCAGTTCCGGATCACTGATCACGGAATGATGACGCCAGGCGCCGTCTTTCACCGTCTGAACCTGAACGTCTTTCTGCACTTCACCCAGATCGTTGAAGGAGATGGTCCCGGTGGAGGCTTCTACGGTCGTGCCGGCAATGGCATCGCGCAGAGCCTTGCGGTCATTTCCGCCGGATTTGGCCAGAGCTGCAGCCAGCACTTTGATGGCCGTGTGACCGGATGCAGCCACCATGTCCGCCTTGTAACCAGCTTTCTGCTCAAACAGCTCGATGAACTGCTTAGTTTCTGCAGCCGTGGAATCACGGTCCAGAGAGGTGGTGATGATCACGCCTTCAGCGGCAGGACCGGCGATTTCGATGAACTTCTCGGAATCATACCCTTCCTGCCCGATCACAGGGACATCCACCCCGCCGGAGCGAAGCTGGCTGACCAGAGGACCGGCGGTGAAGAAATAACCGGAGGCATAGATCACATCAGGTTTGTCGGCTTTGACTTTGGACACGATGGAGCCGAACTGACGGTCCTTGATGGAGTATTCATACTCATTCAGGATTTCGACACCGTATTTACCAGCGGCTTCACGGAACCCGGCGGCCAGTGATTTACCGAAGTCATTCTTCAGGGTGATGATCACAGCGCGCTTTTTGCCCAGGCCTTCACCCACCAGTTTGGCACCAGCACGGCCCTGCACTTCCCCGACAAAAGATGTCCGGAAGACATAATCACCTGCACGGGTGATGTCCGGGTGGACGGCAAAGGCGGAGATGTAAGGCACACCCTGGCTCTGGAAAACACCGGCAGCCGCGCGGGTCGCGCCGGAGTAACTGCCGGATACGGCGGCAACCACGTTGTCTTTGGTGGCCAGTTTAATGGCAATGGGGGCAGATTCTTTGGGAGAAGCCTGATCGTCGTAAACCACCAGTTCCAGCTTTTCGCCATTCACGCCACCGGAAGCATTGATCTGCTCAACGGCCAGCTCCGCACCGGTCAGGGCAGACTTGCCGTCAGCAGCGGCAAAGCCGGTCAGCGGCACATTGAAGCCGATCTTGATATCGGCCAGGGCGGGCCCGGTTGTCAGGCTGCCTGCCAGAAGCAGGCCACCGGCCAGACTCAACAGGCCCTTGTTCAAAACACTCATGGATTTTTGCCTCCAAAGGTCATGGATTCTTTTTCCAGCAAAGCCTGGCGACTCCCTGATATGCTCAGAGCCTGCACCCAAATACCTGTGGTTTTTCTGACCGTTAAGCACGGTTTCTAAAGGTCTTTGGAATCACCGGTTTCGCAAGTTGACTGCCCATTCTATACATGTATATACAACTTAGGTCAATCAAACAGCCACACCAGGGCTGCGGACGCGTGCACAAAGCCGCCCGAAGAGACATCAGCCGCCCAATGACAGACGAGGACAGACCATGACCGTATTCAGTTTCACCCCCGGCACCCTGCCCTTGCTGATGTCCATCCCGCACCTGGGCTCCGAAATCCCTGACGAAGTGGCTCAGCAAATGCTGCCCGAAGCGACAGGATCTGCTGATACGGACTGGTACCTGGACCGGCTTTACGACTTTGCGACTGACCTGGGATACGCTGTCATTCGGGCGAACTACTCTCGCTATGTTATTGATTTGAATAGAGATCCATCCGGCGTGTCTCTTTATCCCGGGGCCAATACCACAGAACTCTGCCCCACCAGCACCTTTGCAGAAGAGCCGCTTTATCCGGCAGGCGCCCAACCGGATGAAGCAGAGATCACCCGCCGCATTGAAACCTACTGGCAGCCCTACCACGCCAAGATCGCCGACACCCTGACCTCCATGCAGCAGGAAGAAGGCATCGCCCTGCTTTTTGACAGCCATTCCATCCGCTCCCATGTCCCGCGCTTTTTTGACGGACGGCTGCCGGATTTCAACCTGGGAACGGGGGGCGGAACCTCCTGCGCCGCGGCACTGGAGGACAGTTTGGCTGAGGGCCTGCGCCAGGACAGCCGCTACGAAACAGCCGTAAACGGCCGGTTCAAGGGAGGCTACATCACCCGTCACTTTGGCCAGCCAGACAAGCAGATCCATGCGTTCCAGCTGGAACTTTCCATGGCCACTTACAGCGATGAAGTTCTGCCCCAGCCGGCCTATAACATCGAAAGAGCCGCCCAGGTTCTGCCCAGCTTGCAGCTTATGCTCACCCGGGCGCGGGACTGGGTCCTGGATCAACAGGCCTGAAACACTCTGAAACGGCCCTTTGCCAGAAAAACCCCTCTAACACATTGAAAACCAAAATTTCTCGACTGTTACTTCTTTTGACTTCAGGGTGATGACTACAAGGGTGACTTGGCAAAGGTGCGGCGATACTGGCTGGGTGATGTCCCCGCCAGTCGCCGGAAATGGTGCCGCAGGCTTTCCGGCGCTCCAAACCCACAAAGATGAGCAATTTCAGCCATTTGCGCCGAAGAGCCTTCCAGGAGATCTTTGGCTGCGGAAACCCGCTCAGCCAACAGCCAGTTGAGCGGTGTCTGCCCCGTGGCCTCAAAAAAGCGCCGGGCAAAAGTCCTCTGGCTCATGCCCGCCTTCTGAGCCATTTCTCTCAAAGACAAAGGTCGGGACAGTTCCTGCCGCATCCAGTCCAGAACGGGTGCCAGGTTTCCCCTTTCAGGTGCTGATGGTTTGGGTATGAACTGGGCCTGCCCCCCTTCCCTGTGGGCAGGCACCACCAGACGTCTTGCCACCTGATTGGCAATATCCGCTCCGTAGTCCTGACGAATGATGTGAAGACACAGATCCAGCCCCGCAGCTGATCCCGCCGAAGTCAGGAGCTGGCCTTCGTCCACATAAAGCACCTCCGGCACCAGCTCCACCTTGGGAAAGCGGGCCCTGAAGGCCTCGCTGTATCGCCAGTGGGTGGTGGCCCGTTTGCCATCCAGCAGACCGGTCGAAGCCAGCGCAAAAGCACCGGAACAGATGGTGGCGATCCGGGCACCACGGTCAAAAGCGTCTCGCAAAGCAGTCAGAACGGCTTGCGGCGGAACGTGATCCACAGACGTCCAGCCCGGCAGCACAATGCTGTCGGCCTCAGCCAACGCCTCCAGACCCTCTGACACCTGAATGCTCAATCCACCTGCCAGGGCAAGCGCGCCGGGTTCAGCCGCACAAACCCTGTACTCATAAAGCTGCCTTTCCAACTCGGGACGGGGCAGACCAAAGGCTTCGTAGGCAATGCCATATTCCAGGGCACAGAGCCCGTCATAGGCCAGCACAACCACTTTATGGCTGCCCTTGCCTTTCTTGCGGCTCTCTCCTGCCACGCAGTCTTTCCTGCCTCCAGCAGCAACCATCGGGATTTTGCCTCCTGTTGATTTGGCAAAATCTTACCGTACATTGGCATTCCTGCCAATTCCCAAAGCTGCCGTGCTGAGGAAGACTGGCCCTCAGTCGACCCATCAATCTGCAGACGACTCACTTTTTAGGACCTCTCAAGGCATCGAATCAGAAGCGCAATGGCACTTCTTTTCAATGCACGAGAGGACACACCCTGGCTTTGGGTGAAGTGTAAAGAACGTCCAACCAACCCGATCACGATCCAGCCCACCGAGCAAACAGGAGATTCCCTTGTCCCTTAGCCCTGATCTTACCGCAGCAGTCGCCCCGTCTTCACAGCCCTCTGCTGTCACCGCCGTTCCCGCCGCCCCCAGCAAACAGGCCCTCGCCCACTTTCAGGCCCGTCTGAGTTTCGAAACCGACTGCGCAGACGTGGAGGAAGCGCTGCGATCCGGTGCGCGTGACTTTGTTGTCATGGAAGTCCGGGGCCCCAACTGCTTTGCCGCTGGTCACGTCCCCGGCGCCATCAATCTTCCCTATCGGGACATGACAGAAGAGCGCATGGCACAGTTTCCAGAAGGGATCACCTTCGTTGTTTACTGTGCCGGTCCCCACTGCAACGCTGCTAACAAAGCCGCCCTGCGGCTGGCACAACTGGGTCTGCCCGTCAAAGAGATGATCGGCGGCCTGACTGGTTGGGTGGAAGAGGGCTTCAAGCTGGAGACCAGCTAATCGGGCAGGAAAAAGGGAGGGAAGCATAAGCTTCCCTCCCTTCTTAGAGAATTCAGGTAAAGGTCTGATTTTGTTTATTTATTGACTGTAAGACGGAAGAATTTCAGTCACCGGATCCAGGAACGCACCATCACGGATCAAGGCTTTGACGGCCGCAATATCCGGGGCGAAGTAGCGGTCTTGGTCATAACGATCCGCCACCGCCCGGACCTTGTCCCAATGGGCTTCAAGAACATCGGAACTCCTTAGGGGACGATGAAACTCCATGCCCTGGCAGGCCGCCAGCAACTCAATCGCCACGATGCCTGCCGCGTTATCCCCCATGTCCAGCAATCGCCGCGCCCCGTGCGTTGCCATGGAAACATGGTCTTCCTGGTTGGCTGAGGTGGGCAGAGAATCCACCACCGTCGGCATGGAGCGCTGCTTGTTTTCACTGGCCAGGGCCGCAGCCGTACAATGCGCAATCATAAAGCCGGAGTTGACGCCCGGTTTCTCCACCAGAAAGGCGGGCAGGTTGGAGATGGAGGTGTCGATCAGCATGGCCACCCGACGCTCCGAAATGGCGCCGATCTCCGCAATGGCCACAGCCAGTGCATCGGCTGCCAGACCAACGGGCTCGGCGTGGAAGTTGCCACCGGACAGAACCTCTCCCTGTTCTGGAAAAATCAGCGGGTTATCTGAAACGGCATTGGCCTCCACCGCCAAACGCCGGGCGCAATCACGCAGGGAATCCAGGCAGGCCCCCATGACCTGGGGCTGACAGCGCAGGCTGTAGGGATCCTGTACCTTTTCGCAGTCTTCATGGGATTCACGAATGTCACTGCCTGCCAGCAGATCCCGGTAGGTTTTGGCCGTGTCGATCTGGCCGGCATGGCCGCGCAGTTCATGAATACGGGGGTCAAAGGGCGTATCGGTGCCCTTGGCGGCATCAACAGACAAAGCTCCGGCCACCATGGCCGCCGCAAACACCTTCTCAGCCCGGAAAAGACCAGCCAGGGCCAGACCGGTTGAGACCTGGGTGCCATTGAGCAGCGCCAGACCATCTTTGGGCCCCAGGATCACCGGTGCCAGTCCGGCTGCGGCCAGACCTTCTGCAGAAGGCAGGAGCTTGCCGTCGACGCGCACCTCGCCCAGCCCGATCACGGACAGGGAGAGATGGGCCAGAGGAGCCAGATCGCCCGACGCCCCGACAGATCCCTGCCCCGGAATGGCCGGATAGATGCCGCGGTTAAACATCTCGACCAGCAGCTCAATGACTTCCCGTCGAATGCCACTGTGCCCGCGGGCCAGAGAATTGATCTTCAACGCCATGATCAGACGCACGATCCGATCATCCAGCAACTCCCCGGTTCCGGCGGCGTGGGACACCACCAGGTTCCGTTGCAGTTCTTCCAGCTGGTGGTCGGGAATGGCGGTCTGAGCCAGACGACCAAAGCCCGTGTTGATGCCGTAGACGGTCTGTCCAGTGGCCACGATATCGCGAATGGTTTTTACCGCTGCTTCCACCCCGGGCCAGCAAGACGGATCCAGGGAAATGCCAGCCCCTTCACGATAGATCTTGCGGAGCTGTGCCAGGGAGACCTTCCCTGCCGTCAGCATCAAGTTCTCTGCCATGTCTTTTACCCTCTGTGTCGCAAGACCGTCGGTGACGCTGTCTTGCCTCTTCGTTCCAGTGACTAAAATCTTGTTTTCAGACCCTTATCGCTGGTCTGTAATCTCACCTGCCAGAACCCGCTGCAGCAGGGGGTTGTCCCCAATGCGATAGGACAGTTCTGCGGGTTCATGGATGGCCCAGAGCGCCAGATCCGCCCGCTTGCCGGTTTCCAGCGTTCCTCTGTCCCCCGCCAGGCCCAGGGCTGCTGCGCCATTACGGGTGACACCCGCCAGGGCTTCTTCCGGGGTCATGCGGAACAGGGTGCAGGCCATGTTCAGCATCAAAAGCAGGGAGGTAACCGGCGAAGATCCGGGGTTGCTGTCCGTTGCCAGGGCGATTGGGACCCCGGCTGCCCGCAGCGCCTCCAGAGGTGGCAACTTGCTTTCTCTCAGGAAGTAAAAGGCGCCCGGCAAAAGGACGGCTACCGTTCCGGAAGCTGCCATGGCCTCCACGCCATCCTGCTGCAGATACTCAAGATGATCAGCAGACAATGCCCCGTAATCGGCAGCCAGCACGGTGCCTTTCAGGTCACTCAGTTGTTCCGCGTGCAGTTTGACAGGCAGGTTTAGCGACCTGGCGACCTCAAAAACCTGCCGGGTTTCCTCAACGGAAAAGCCGATGCCTTCACAAAAGGCATCCACGGCAACCACCAAACCTTCTTCGGCAGCCTTGGGAAGCGATTGCTGGCAGACAAGGTCAATGTAACCCTGGCTGTCTCCTTCAAACTCCGGTGGCAGCGCGTGGGCACCGAGGAAGGTCGTCTGCAGGCTAACCGGCAGGGCGAACCCCAGCTCCCGTGCCACCCGCAGCATCTTCAGTTCCGTATCCACATCCAGACCATACCCGGATTTTACCTCCAGAGTGGTCACCCCTTCGGACATCAAGCGTTCCGCCCGCTCAGCAGCCGTCACAAAGAGTTCTTCTTCTGATGCGGCCCGCGTGGCTTTAACGGTCGACCGGATGCCGCCCCCGGCCCGGGCGATCTCCTCATAGGTGGCCCCCTCTAGCCGAAGCTCAAACTCCCGCGCCCGGCTGCCACCGTAGACAATGTGCGTATGACAATCGACCAGTCCGGGGGTCATCCAGGCACTGCGACCGCCGGCCAGTTCTTCACCGTCAATGACCTCCGCGGCCAGTTCCTCGGGCTGTCCTGGCAGATCAGAACGCTTTCCAAGCCAGGCAATCCTGCCGTCTTTTGTGGCCAGGGCTGCATTTTTAATCGCGCCATAGCTTTCCTGCCCGGCCACCATGGTTGCCAAAGAGACATTGACCCAAAGCCGATCCCATTTGTGCCCTGACATCTCATACCTCCCGATTTAGGACTTACTTTCGCATTGCCTGCTTGGCTCTCCTGACCTCTTTTTTCTGCTCCAGACCGGGTTTTCGGCTTTCTTAAGCAGCAAAAACCCACTCCCATTGCTCAATGGCGCCTTCAGAAAGCACCTATTGTTCAGGTCGCGCAGATGAAAAACCGGTCAGAAGGTCAGCACAGCTTGTCGCCGTTCCTTTCAACTTGTATATACAGGTATAGGCTTTTGAGGAACCCCGTCAATGAAGAAGCTGCTTTTAGAATGCGCCCGACTGCCTGATGGCTGGCACAACGACGTGCTGATAACCCTGGATGACAGCGGAAAGATCACGGATGTAACGCCTGAGGCTGATGGAGAGACCCAGGCGGCAGAGGACCTGGAGAAGATCTCCGGCGCTTGTCTGCCCGGCGTCGGAAACCTGCATTCCCATGCTTTTCAGCGGGCCATGACGGGCTTGGCCGAAGTGGCCGGCCCCAGTGGCGACTCCTTCTGGACCTGGCGCAAAGTGATGTATGGCTTTCTGGCCAAAATCACCCCGGATGACCTCGAAGCCATTGCAGCCCAGCTTTATCTGGAAAATCTGAAAGCCGGGTACACCGGCATGACGGAGTTCCACTATCTGCACCACGCCCCGGATGGACAGCCCTATGACGATCTGGCGGAAATGTCAGAGCGCATTCTGGCAGCAGCGGCCCAGACAGGCCTGGCCCTGACCCACCTGCCCGTTTTGTACAACCACAGTGGTTTTGGCGGCACCGCGGGCAGTGAAGGTCAACGGCGGTTTCTCAATGATGGCGACAGGTTTCTAACCCTCTTGCAAACGCTCAACGACCGTCACGGTGGCTCGGCCAACGTCAATCTGGGCATTGCGCCCCACTCTTTGCGGGCGGTTACGCCCGATCTGCTGGACGAGGTTCTGACAGGTCTGGACGGATTCCTGCCGGGTTGCCCCCTGCACATTCATATTGCGGAACAGACCAAGGAGGTGGAGGACTGCCTGGCCTGGTCCGGCAAGCGGCCCGTGCAATGGCTGCTGGATCATCAGGCAGCCAAAGGACAACCCTTGGATTCCCGCTGGTGCCTGATTCACGCGACCCACCTGACAGAACAGGAAACAACCGACCTGGCCCATAGCGGCGCCATTGCTGGTCTCTGTCCCACAACGGAGGCCAATCTGGGTGACGGACTGTTCCCGATTGAGGATTATCTGGCCCAGGGCGGCGCTTTTGGTGTCGGTTCTGACAGCCACATTTCCGTCGATCTGACAGAAGAACTGCGGCTTCTGGAAAACGGACCCCGCCTGACCAAACGGGGACGCAACCTTCTGGCAGGCGGCGAAGGCCAGTCGACAGGCGCGCGCCTCTACACTGCTGCTGCGGCCGGCAGCGCTGCAGCTCTGGGGCGCCCCTCTGGTGAAATTTCCAAAGGCAATCTGGCCGACCTTCTGGTCCTGAACAGGCAGGACCCGGCCCTGATCGCTCGCCAGGATGATCACATTCTGGACAGCTGGATTTTCTTCAACGGGCCCGGCAGTCCCGTTTCAAAGGTCTTTGTGGCCGGACAGGAAGTGATCACCGATGGACATCACAAAGACGAAGAGGCCATTACGCAGCGCTACCTCGAAACGCTCACTCGGCTGATGACCTGACGGCCTTCAAAGCTCAGGGGACACGAACCCGGATCAGAGAGTTTGGTGAGACAGATTCCAAATCCTCCTGCTCCGGTTTCAGAAAATCGGGGCAATGTTCCTACAAAAGGCCGGAAGACAATGTTAAGCAGTTGGGCAGCATAGTTACGTTTCCCCTCAGCCAAACAGAGTCTTGAATGTCCAACAGTGCCTTTTCAGCAGCCGACCTTAGCAATGCCGCCATCGAAGCACTGCTCAATCAGGGCAAAATCGATCAAGTAGCCGAGCGCTGCGAAGCCCGACTGCAAGCTGGACCGAATGATCCGGCCGCTTGGTTCTATCTTGCTCATGTTTGCATGAAACAAGGGGATATTCAGTCTGCCATTCAGTTTCTCAATTCCTGTTTGGAATTAGATTCAAGGAATGTCGCGGCTTTACGAACCAAAGCAGAGATTGCTTCGGCTCTTGGTGATGACCAACTGCTGCAAGGCGCTCTCAACGACTTGTTTAAACACTATAAAAACGATCCGGTAGGCCTCAACCTCCTGGGCTTAATGTACAAGCGAAAAGGCGAACTTGTATTTGCCAGAAACACCTTCTCCATCTGCTGCCGGGATCACCCAAACTATGTACCGCCTTGGGTAAACCTTGCCCGCTGCCATCAAAATCTGGGTGAGTGGGATAAGGCAATGGGCGCCTACAACAAGGCACTTACCCTAAGTCCCGGAAACAGCGTTGCCATCTCAGAACGGGCCAGTTTGTTGGATGAATTGGGACGGTCTGATGAAGCCCTGGGCATTCTGAAAGAACAGGTTGAGAGAAACCCCGCCTCGATTTCAGTAGCGATCAGCTACATCAACATTGCCGTGCGGCAAAAAAAGGCAGATGAAGCTCTACCAGCGTTAGAGAGACTCACTCAGAAACCCTTAAAGGGCAGAAATGACAGGCTAATAGTCGGTTTTGCCGGTGCCCAACTGCATGACAGCCTGGGCAACTATGACAAAGCCTTTGAGTTTCTGAACACTGCCCTGTCCAACTCAAACCGGCCTTATGATCCGGGCCTGTCTGAAGCAGTATCGGCTTCCATTTCCTCCAACTTTCCCAAACCCGTCGCTGTCACCGCGCCGGAAGACGACAAAAAAAGACCGACCCCCATCTTTGTGGTCGGCATGCCCCGCAGTGGCACCTCCCTGACCGAACAACTGCTGGGGCGCTCTGACCAGGTCCGCAAAGGCGGGGAGCGGCGTGAACTGGGACTGGCGGCCTATCACCTGGGGCTGATGAACCAGGAAGGCCTCTATCTGAAATCAGCAGACCTGTCAGAACAGGACGTTCGCAAGGGCCGCGATATCTACTTTGAGAACCTGTCAGAAGACCAAAAGGATCGTCCCTTCCTGGTAGACAAACTGCCCAGCAACATCTTCAACCTGGGGCTCGCCCGGCAGCTTTTCCCAGATGCCAAACTGATCCTGTGCAAACGCGATCCCCGGGATGTCTCCCTTTCCTGCCTGATGCAAAATTTCAGTGAAGGGGCTGCCTTTTCTTTCGATCAGGAAGCCATGGGCCACTACTACGGCTGTTATCAAAGGCTGGAAGACCACTGGCGCAGCTACTTTGGGGAGCAGCTTTATGTGCTGGATTACGCCAATCTTGTCAGTGACCTGGAAAGCGAATTGCCCAGGGTTTTCGCGCACTGCGGTCTGGAGGTTGACGACAGCATGCTGAGCCGCGAAGGCAGCAAGGACAAAGTGGCCACCGCCAGTTATCACCAGACCCGACAGGCCATCTACCAAAGCTCGGTAGAACGCTGGCGGCCCTACGAAGAACACCTGGGCCCTCTGATTTCTGCTCTCGAAAAAGCGGGCGTGCCCCTGCCCTGACGCTCCCCCCTGTCTGAAGTCCCTCCTGACCTGCCCCACCGCCAGCCTGACGTCCTCTGGGGGCTGTCATCGCTGGTCTGGCGTTCGACCCTCCGGATTGCCTGGGAGAGGTCATGTTGGTCCGGGGATGCAAGCAGGTCCTTTAAGACGACAAAGAGAAAGGGGAGCGTCCCGTGAACGCTCCCCTTTCGGGTCTTAGGTAATGCCCCTACCATCGACCAACTCGGAGCCTGCGCGTTTTTCCGCACTGGCCTGTTCTTTTGTTCCGACCTGCCGTCAGGTGGTGATGTCGAGGGCTTCCCCGATCATCTCCTGCGTGGTTTTGATCACCTGCACATTGGCTCCATAAGCCGCCTGCGCGCGGATCATGGTGGTGAACTCACCTTCCAGATCAACGGCGCTGGCAAAGAGAGAGCCCTCCGCAAAGCCTGTTTCCTCCGACACTGCCACGTCAAAATCTTCAGCAAGAAACTCCTGCTCGTTCTGACGATTCTGCTGGCTGGCCTGACGACCACCGACCTGCTGCACCAAAGGCTGAGCCGCAATCTGCACTTCCGCACGCACACCGCCGCCCTGCTGGGATACCTGATCCACCCGCAGAGGCACAAAGCTCTCGGGTTGGCTCATTCCAGGCGCTGTCGGCGGCTGCACAGTTGGGACGGCCGCCACGTTATGCGCTGTCACTGCCACACGGCGCGTCGCCGCCTGGGCTCCTGACACTGCGTTGCTAAGTGGCGAAATCATGGCTCTACTCACATTAACCTGCACCATAGTTATGCGCAGAGCCATTGAATTGCAAATAAAGGTTTTTAGCCAAAATTTACCTAAAATTTTACCTAAATACGTATTTAATCAAACGCTTATCGGGTCCCCGGTTTTCGCCACCGACAAGCTGTTCGTTAACCGTCATGGTTAACAGGGCCTCAATAAGTAAAAGAAAGGCCCAAGCAGACCGACGTGACGTCGTTCCGCGGACAAACAGGAGATAGAAAACTATTTATTTCAGAAGCTTAGCGATTTTTTTCCGCCTCTTAAGCCAAAGAAAAACCTCCGGAATCGTCCCAACCTGCTCTGGGAAAACAACCCAGCTGTGCAGACTTTGCGGCTTTGAAAAATGGCAGGAGCGTGGCAAAAATATATATCGGTTTGGAATATATCACTTGAACCTATCGGAACAGGCTATATCTAAGCTGCAATCATTCGTTTTCGTAAGGCTTTCTCGTCGTGCAGGCTAAACTGCTTTGCCTCTCTGTTTTGCTGCAGGGTGCTGCCTCCGGGTATGAAATCAAAAAGACTCTGGAGAAGCCCCCTTTTGAGCACTTCCAGGACACCGGTTTCGGGTCCATTTACCCTGCCCTGACCAAACTGGCGGAAGAAGGCTTTGTGGAAGTGATGGAGATGGCGCAGGAAAAGCGCCCTGACAAAAAAGTCTACTCCCTGACCGATGCAGGGCACGCGCACTTCATGTCCGCACTGATGCGTCCGCCGGGACCTGACCGTTTTCGCTCAGACTTCATGTTTTTGGTCTACCACGGGGATTATCTGCCCCCTCACCATCTCCTAACGCTGATCGATCAAAGATTGATGGATGCGCAAGCCAAACTGGAAGACCTCAGCAGCTGCGCGCAAAACAACCACAATCACCTCAAGGATTGGCTGCTGCACCATGGCATGAGCCACTACGACAACGAACGGCGCTCTCTGATTGAGTTGCGCAAAGCGGTCCTCGCGAGCACAGAACCGCCCCCACTCGACGCACCTATTCCCCAGGCTGCTGCATCAGACTGATGCGCAGCACGAGATACGCCCCCCTATGATGCCCGTCAGAGAGCTGGCGGTTACAAGACCAGGAAGCCTTCGATGAAAAAGTCACTTATTCTTGCTGCAGTGTTGGCCGTTGGTGCCACAGCCTGGATCGTTTCCGGCCAGATGGGCGAGAAGCAGGTCGCGCCTGTTAAGAAGGAGCCTGCCAAGCTTGAGCAGGCAAATGAACTGACCAAAGTACGGGTTACCAAGCTGAAATCGCAGCCGCGGCAGACCGTGCTTGTGATCAATGGCTGGACACAGGCCAACAGGATCGTGGACTTGCGGGCGGAAACCGATGGCCCCATCGCCACCCTGCCCCTGGAAAAAGGCCAGAAGGTTGCCAAGGGCGACCCCATCGCCACGCTGGCTGTGGAAGATCGCAAAGCGAACCTGACCAGTGCGCGCGCCGTCCTGGCCCAGCGCAAGATTGAACTGACCGCTGCAGAAAAACTGTCGAAGAAGGGCCATACTTCAGAGACATCCTACAAGCAGTCACAGGCCAACTATCAAACAGCCGCCGCCAACGTGCAGCTGGCCCAGACAGAGCTGAACCGCATCAACATTACCGCCCCCTTCTCCGGCATCATGGATGACCGCTTCGTCGAGCTGGGAGATTTTGTTAAAGCGGGAGATCAGATTGCCCGCGTTGTCGAACTGGATCCCATCAAGGTTCATGTCGCCGTTTCTGAAGCAGACATCAGCGACGTTCGGATGGGATCCATCGGTGAAATTCGTCTGAGCAACGGTCAGTTTGTTCATGGCGCAGTCACCTACATCTCCCGCGCGGCAGACGGCGCCACCCGGACCTTTACTGTCGAACTCTCCGTTCCCAACTCTGATGGTGCCGTAGCCGATGGCATGACGGCAGAGCTGCGCCTTCCTCTGATCAGTGTCGACGCCCACGTCATCTCCCCGGCCATACTCACCCTGGGTCGTGAAGGCCGCATTGGTGTCAAAACCGTTGACGGTGAAGGCCGTGTACAATTCAAGACCGTCGACATCATCGAACAGGATGAACAGGGCCTGTGGATCCAGGGGCTGCCAAGTGAGGCCCAGGTCATCACCATCGGCCAGGATTTTGTGCTGGATGGACAACTGGTTGAAGCCGTGGACGAAGAACAGGTGGCGTCACAGAAACCTGCTGAGAGCTTCACCGATTCCCAAAACCAAGTCGCAAACCGCTAACCGGCACGCCAGCAAAGGATACCCTGTCCCGTGAACGCGATCATCGACGCTGCCATCGCCCACAGTCGAACTGTATTGTCGACTTTGGTGCTGATTCTGGTTGCCGGTACCCTCTCCTACATTTCCATTCCCAAAGAGTCTGACCCGGACATCAACATCCCCATCGTCTACGTCTCTTTGCACCAGGACGGCATCTCCCCCATTGATTCCGAACGTTTGCTGGTCAAACCGGTGGAAAAAGAGCTGTCTTCCATCGAGGGCGTAAAGGAAATGCGCTCCTCCGCCTATCTCGGCGGTGGCTATGTTCTGATGGAATTCGACGCAGGCTTTGACATCGACAAGGCCATGAACGATGTCCGAAAACAGGTGGACATCGCCAAAGCGGAACTGCCCAGTGACGCCGACGAGCCAACGGTCAACGAAGTCAACCTCAGCCTCTTTCCTGTTCTGACGGTTACCCTGGCCGGTGATGTACCGGAACGGACTCTCCTGTCCATCGCCAAGCGTCTGAAAGACCAGATTGAAACGGTCCCGACGGTGCTGGAAGCCAAGATCGGTGGCGACAGGGAAGAACTGGTGGAAATGGTCGTCGATCCCCTGATGCTGGACAGCTACAGTCTGGATCCGCGCGAGATTGCCCAGGCGGTTAGCTATTCCAACCAGATCGTCGCAGCCGGTGAGATGGATACGGGCAATGGCCGCTTCCCCATTAAGGTTCCCGGCCTCTTTGAATCCCCCGAAGACATCCTCAACATGCCTTTGAAGGTCAACGGAGACGCTGTTGTGCGGTTCCGCGACGTGGGCCTGCTGCGGGTGACCTACAAGGATCCGACCTCCTTCGTTCGCATCAATGGCCGCACGGGCATCACGCTGGAAATCTCCAAACGCACCGGCACCAACATCATTGCCACCATTGATATGGTCAAAAGGACTGTCCTGGCTGCCCAGAAAAGCTGGCCCAGCGACGTGGAAGTGACCTTCAACCAGGACAAGTCCACGGACATTGCCTCTATGCTGCAAGACCTGCAGAACAACGTGATCAGCGCCATTTTGCTGGTGATGATCGTGGTTGTGGCGGCCCTGGGCCTGCGGTCTGCCGGTCTGGTCGGTGTGGCCATCCCCGGCTCCTTCCTGGCAGGCATCCTGATCATCTCCATTGCCGGTCTGACCGTGAACGTGGTGGTGCTCTTCAGTCTGATCCTGGCCGTCGGGATGCTGGTGGACGGTGCCATTGTGGTGACCGAATACGCCGACCGGAAGATGACAGAGGGGCTGGACAAACGCGAAGCCTATGCCCTGGCAGGCAAACGCATGGCCTGGCCAATCATCGCCTCTACAGCCACCACACTGGCTGCATTCCTGCCCCTGCTGTTCTGGCCGGGCACCGTTGGCGAATTCATGAAATACCTGCCCATCACCCTGATTGCGGTGCTGTCGGCCTCGCTTTTCATGGCTCTGATTTTCGTGCCAACCCTGGGTTCGGTCTTCGGCAAATCCGGCGGCATGGTCAACACGGAAGAAATGCAGGCGCTTTCTGCGGCCGACCATGGGGACTTTTCCAAGGTCAACGGCTTCACCAGAGGTTACCTCAAGGTGCTTGGCACAGCCCTGAACCATCCGGCCAAAGTGGTCCTGATGGCCGTGGTGGTGCTGATCGGGGTACAGGTGGCCTATGGCAAGTTCGGCAAGGGCGTGGAGTTCTTCCCGTCAGTTGATCCGGAAAACATCCAGCTCTTCGTCCATGGCCGGGGCAATCTTTCCATCGAGGAACGGGATGACCTGTTGCGCGAGGTGGAAAGCGAAGTCCTGAACCTGCAGGCTGAAAAGGGCGAGTTCCACTCCATCTACTCTCGCTCCCTCACCTCTTCAGGTACCAGCAACGATGATGAACCCGAAGGACTGGTGGGCATCATCACCCTGGAGTTTGTGGATTGGGCAGCCCGGCGTCCGGCCGAGCAGATCATCACGGACATCCGTAACCGTACAGACTATCTGGCTGGTATTCTGGTCGAGCCCCGCGAAGAAGAATTCGGCCCGCCAGTGGGTAAACCCGTACAGATTCAGGTTGGCTCGGACGATCCCGATCTGATTGAGCCTGCCGTTCAAAAGATCCTCGGCGGCTTGAATGAAATCGGTGGTTTCATCGACATTGAAGACGGCAAACCCATTCCCGGCATCGAATGGGAACTGCGCATCGACCGGGCCCAGGCTGCAAAGTTCGGTGCTGACGTGGCCTTGATCGGACAGTATGTCCGCATGATCACCAACGGCATGAAACTGGGTGAGTACCGCCCTGACACCAGCGATGAGGAAGTGGACCTGGTCGTTCGACTGCCCGAACAGTACCGCACCACCCAGCAACTGGACCGCTTCCGGGTCCAGACAAGCTATGGACAGGTCCCGATTTCCAACTTTGTGACCATCACCCCCATTCCGAAGACCTCCTTGCTGCGTCGCGTCGACCGCCAGCGCGTGATGACCGTCAAAGCCAACGTGGTTCCGGGAATCCTGCCCGATGACAAGGTTCAGGAAGTTCGGGCCTGGATGGAACAGCAGACCTTTAATCCTGCTGTGGAGATCGCTTTCAAAGGGGAAGATGAAGAACAGAAAGCTGCGTCCGCATTCCTGGGCAAAGCCTTCGCTGTCGCCCTCTTCATGATGGCCATCATCCTGGTGACGCAGTTCAACTCCTTCTACAGCGCCTTCCTGATCCTGACGGCGGTGATCATGTCCACCATCGGCGTGATGATCGGCCTGATGGTCACCAATCAGGCCTTCTCCATCATCATGAGTGGCATTGGTGTGATTGCTCTGGCCGGGATCGTGGTGAACAACAACATTGTTCTGATCGATACCTTTGACCGCCTGAAGGAAGAGACCAACTCCGTTCGCAATGCCATCTTGCTGACCGGGGCTCAACGCCTGCGCCCGGTGATGCTGACAACCATCACCACCATGCTGGGGCTCCTGCCCATGGTTCTGCAGATGAACATTGATTTTGTTGCCCGGACCATCCAGATCGGCGGCCCGTCAACAGAACGCTGGGTGCAGCTGGCAACGGCCATTGTCTTTGGCATGGGCTTTGCCACCATTCTGACCCTGGTGGTCACCCCCTCTGCCTTGATGATCCGTGAAAACGTCAAGGTCTGGCGTGATGGCCGCCGCGCCCGCAAGCTGGCAAAGAAAAGCGGGGGGACCGACGGCGACAAAGATGCGGGTCCTGATCTGCCAAACGGGGTCACAAGCCCGGCAGAGTGACAGACCCATCTCTGATCCAAAAAATGGCTCTTTCCGGTTTTTGAACCGGGGGAGCCATTTTTCTTTTTAGCTGTTGAATATCAACAACCTAGAAATCACCGGATCATTTTTTATTCCTGTATTTCCTATAAGAGAATTCACGCTTCATTAAGAGACAGGCTTCTAAAGTCATGGCCATCCTGAAAAGTCTACCCGGCACAGCTTTGGGCATTCAGGTGTTCCTGCAGCAACAAGCCAGCATTGCCGGTCCTGCTGGCTGTTGAGAGCAGGCGTTTCGTTTGATGACGGAACTGACCAACGACAAGACGGTGTGGAGTGAGGCAATGGGTGATTCAGACCCAACAGCACAAGGTAAAACCCAGTCCAGAGATGAAGACTCGCTCTGGGAAACTCTGGATGTCGCGTCCAAGCAGACCCTGCCGCTGGAACTGGGCAGCATCGAGCTGACCGAAGAAGGACTGATCCAGCACCGCGAAAGCTCGGAGCCGGTCACCTTTTCCTTCAAGTACCACAACTACTCTTTTGCCGGAGAGTTGGCAGAGCACCACAACGGGCGCCTTAGACTGGTCGGCGACCTTGGCAAACTGCCCTACACGGCCGAATCCCCGGAAGGTCGTAACTTTATCCGCAAACTAAGTGCCGCCACCTCGGTGATGCCCCACGGCAAGTTCATCATTACTGACCGCCAGGACGTCCGCCTTCTGGCCGAAGAAGAGTTACCGGAACCCCACACGCCGGTCAGCTTCATGGCCACAGCCGCTGCCCTGCTGCTGGAGTTCAAGCCGTTCCTGGATCTGGCCAACGACTTCTTCATGAACACCAAGCACCTTCAGGGTCCTGAAAGCGCGACCAGCTAACCAAAGCTGACATCTGACAAGAAAAAAGGAGAGGCCTGCAGAGGTCTCTCCTTTTTCATTGTAAGTCATTATCTTTGTCGGCTGATCTGGACGAACCGGTGTCAGCTTTTATCCGGGACCACAAAAATCTGTCCGGGATAAATCAGATGGGGATCTGCAATCTGATCCCGGTTGGCTTCAAACACCACGCTGTAGCTGACGCCCTGGCCGTAGACACGGCGGGCAATGCGCCAGAGGCTGTTCCCCGGCTGCACCACCACCATTCGGTCCTGCTCGCTGGGCAGGGTCAGCAGATTGGTGCGGGCAAAAGGCGTTTCCACGCGGGCCAGTACTGATCCGTCTTCTGCGACCTGATCCACCCGCAAGCGATGCAAGCCCAGCGCCACAGGACCATCTCCCTTCGCCTGCCAGACACCGGCCTGACCGGTGGCTTTGGCAGCCAGAGCATTGTCCACATAGATGAAGATCGTGCCGTTCCCTTCCACACGACCGGCAAAACTCACCACACCCGCATCATCGTAGGTAATGGAATCAAGCACCAGATTGCCGGAGGCCAGACCGGTTTCCGGTCCCTGCAGCACCTTGGTGGTTCCACCGCCGTCACGTGGCACCAGGACAGCCACCACTTCTTCGTTGTTTTGCTGGGTTTCATTTTGGCTATCAGAGCCACTTGCTGCCGTGTCGCTGGCCGTTGTGCTGGTTGTGACACTGGATCCTGATGCAGAGACTGTTCCCGATGAAGAGCCGGATGTTGTGCCGGATGCTTCCGTCTCCCCGCTTTGAGAGGCAGAGGTTTCAGATGTTCCGCTAGCCACAGAAGTCGTTAAAGCCTGACTGCTGCTGGACGTGTTGCCGGACGAATCATTTCCCTGGCTAACACTCCCGGACGCCTGTGCCAGCTGCTGGGCGTTGCTGCCAGAGCCTGCCTGGTCACCACCCTGGGACAGAGAGCCGCTGTCGCTGCCCTGTGCTGCTGCTGTGCTCTGACTGCTGCCCTGCTCAGAGGATGCTGTTTCAGAGGCACCCGCTGCCAGGCTGGAGGGAGCCGTGGCAGCCATCTGGGTTGCTGATGCAGTCCCCACTTTGTCCTGGCTGCTGTCGGCCATTGTCTTGTCCAGGGCAGCTGCGGCGTCTTCCACTACCTCTTTGCCCGCGCTCACCACATCTTCAGCCGCCTGTGACAGATCCTTAGTCGGGCTGCTTTTGGGAACGGCCACCACCAGGACATTCTCGGACAACACTTTTTGTCCTCCGGCCACCGATCCAGACAGGCTCAGTTCATGATCGCCTTCCGGCAGTGGCTGATCGGGAAGGAACACCCATTCCCCCTGCGCATTGGCAGTTACCCGCCCCAGGGACTGTCCGTTGAGCGTGATTTCCACCTCAGCACCGGGCGCTGCACGGCCTGCCATTACTGTGGAGCCATCCTTTTCAATCCGCACCACATCGAAGGAAGGGACGAAACGGGAAGCTGCAGCCGCAGTGTCGGAAGTACTCTGGGAAGAAGAAGACTGATCTTCGGCCTTTGGCAAAGCTGCCGTTTGTTGCTGACTCTCAGTACCGCTCGACGTTGTCTCTGAGTCCCCAGATCCCGACGTTGCGGTCTGATCACCGGACTGGGCTGAAGGGGTTGCTGCGCTCTGGCTCTGTGAGCTGCCTGTGTTTGAGTCGCTGATCCCTGAACTGCCTGTCGTGCTGCCACTGGAGCTGCCTTCCGAAACGGCGCCAGTCGCTGCAGACCCGCCACCGGACTGAGAAGACGTCGCTTCTTGACTGCTGCCGGTCTGGGAGCCTGTGCCTGTCGTTTCAGCCTGTTGCTGATCTTCCCCGTCGGAGATGTAGTAGTAAACACCTGCCGTCCCACCAACAGCCAGCGTACCAAACAAGAGCAGGGCAATTAGACGTGCCACAGATCGAACCCCCAAAACGAAAAACTATCACCTGATGGTCATAGATTCGCCTCGTTTGAGTCTTCTATGATCCACGGAGAAATCAGCGGCGAGCCTAATACGACGCTGAACGGAGTGCAATGTAACAAGCTCTTTTGCGGGTATTTACAGCCAATTGAGAGCTTTTCCTCAGCAAAGCCGAATGACCTGCCCCAGACGGAGCAGACTGGACCTGCGCTGCGCTTTTCTGATTTGTCCGTCCCGACCTCTCGACAGAGCGCCTCTGACAAGGGATAACACCCTGCCTTGCCTGGTTCTGGCCGAAGAGAATCCTTCCGGTTCAGCGCCTCCTTCCCGCTGCCAAAGAAAAAGGTGTCCCAACGCAATGAAAGACCTGAAAACCCTCTGCCTGTACTGCGGTTCGGCCAGCAACGTCGATCCTTCTTATCTGGAGAGTGCCCGGGAGTTGGGGCGGATGACGGGCGAACGGGGCGTTAAGCTGGTTTACGGCGGTGGACGTGTTGGACTGATGGGTGTGGCCGCAGATGCCGCTCTGGAAGCAGGCGGCAAGGTTCATGGCATCATTCCGCAACACCTCAACGACTGGGAAGTGGGCCATACCGGACTGACGGAACTGGAAATCGTCGAAACCATGCACGAGCGCAAGAAACGCATGTTCGACCTGTCGGATGCCTTTGTCGCCCTGCCCGGCGGTCTGGGGACTCTGGACGAGACCTTTGAGCTGGTCACCTGGCGGCAACTGGGCCTGCACGACAAGCCGATGATCCTGGTAAACGTCAACGGTTTCTGGGATCCCTTGCTGAACCTGATCAGGCATCAGGCCGACTCTGGCTTCCTGCGCCCGGAACAACTGGCTTTCATCACCCCAGTCAGCAGCCCACAAGAGGTTTTCCAGGCCATCGCCGAGGCTCCCACCCCGAAAATCGACCCCAGCAGCAAGTGGGCCTGAGCCGCTCGGGCACAGGTTCATTCCATGACGCGCCTGACTGCGACCTATGTAGGACTTGCCGCGACGGCCATGCTGGTTATATTGCAGCGCGAAACACTCACTCGATACTGATGGATGGGCACTATGGCGAAGATCAAAGTTAAAAATCCGATCGTCGAACTCGACGGCGACGAAATGACCCGCATTATCTGGGCCTTTATCAAAGACAAGCTGATTCTGCCCTACCTGGACGTGGACCTGAAATACTACGACCTGGGTGTGGAAGAACGCGATCGTACCGACGACCAGATCACCATTGATGCTGCCAACGCCATCAAGGAATACGGTGTGGGCGTCAAATGCGCGACCATCACCCCTGATGAACAGCGGGTTGAAGAGTTCGACCTGAAAAAGATGTGGCGGTCACCCAACGGCACCATCCGGAACATCCTGGGCGGCACCGTGTTCCGTGAGCCCATCATCTGCGAAAATGTTCCCCGTCTGGTTCCCGGCTGGACCCAGCCCATCGTCATCGGTCGTCACGCCTTTGGTGACCAGTACCGCGCCACGGACTTCAAAGTCCCCGGCCCCGGCAAGCTGACCATGACCTTCCAGCCTGATGATGGCGGCGAAGCCCAGACCTTCGAAATCCACGATTTCCCGGAATCCGGCGTGGCCATGGGCATGTACAACCACGACGAGTCCATCCGTGGTTTCGCCCGCGCCTGCATGAACTACGGTCTGAACCGTGGCTGGCCTGTCTACCTCTCCACCAAGAACACCATCATGAAAGCTTATGATGGCCGCTTTAAAGACCTCTTCCAGGAAGTCTTCGAAGCTGAGTTCGAAGCCAAGTTCAAAGAAGCCGGCATCGTTTACGAACACCGTCTGATCGACGACATGGTGGCCTGCGCCATGAAGTGGAACGGCGGCTTTGTCTGGGCCTGCAAAAACTACGATGGTGACGTCCAGTCCGACACCGTGGCACAGGGCTTCGGCTCTCTGGGCCTGATGACCTCTGTGCTGATGACTCCCGACGGAAAGACCGTTGAAGCAGAAGCCGCACATGGTACCGTGACCCGTCACTACCGCATGCACCAGCAGGGCAAAGAAACCTCCACCAACCCCATCGCCTCCATTTTCGCCTGGACCCGCGGTCTGAAATTCCGTGGCACCTTCGACGAAACTCCGGAAGTGGTGGAGTTCGCGGAAACGCTTGAAAAAGTCTGCATTGAAACCGTGGAAAGCGGCTTCATGACCAAAGATCTGGCTCTTTTGATCAGCCCTGATCAAACCTGGTTGACCACCAACCAGTTCCTCGAGAAGCTGGACGAAGGTCTGAAGGCAAAAATGGGATAATGATGATGATCACACGTCGTGGAGTTTTTGGCGCCCTGGGCGCATTGGTGATGATGGCCGGTCTGGGGCTGAGTTCTGCTCAGGCTCAAAGCGACCCGGAAAACACGCTGGTGCTGGAGTTGAAGGACGGTAATGTCCTGATTGAACTTCTGCCGGATGTGGCACCAAAGCATGTGGAACGCCTCAAAACCCTGGCACGCCAGGGATTCTACGACGGGATCGTTTTCCACCGGGTTATTCCGGGCTTCATGGCCCAGACCGGTGATCCCACAGGCACAGGTCGCGGCGGGTCAGACCTGCCGGACCTGCAGGCTGAGTTTTCCGGCTATCCCTACAAACGGGGTACTGTTGGCATGGCTCGCAGCCAAAGCCCCGACAGCGCCAACAGCCAGTTTTTCATCACCTTTGACGATGCTCAGTTCCTGAACGGCCAGTATACGGTCTTCGGAAAAGTCGTCGAAGGCATGGAAAATGTCGACAAGATCAAAATGGGGACCCGCTCCAACAACGGTGCGGTCAAAAACCCCGACAAGATGATTTCCCTGCGGGTTCTGGCCGACGTCCAGTAAAGCAGGTTGTGAAAATGGCCCTGCCGGTTTCGGTCCTGACGACCCTGTGACCGGCGGGGCCTTTCTCTTTTATCCAATCGGTGTTAGGCCCCTAAAGAACGAACTGTCTTCTGCCTCCCTGCTGCCCGTTGCTGCATCAGCGCTCCGGGAACAAGGATTGGCCTGTCAAACAACACCACATCTAAAACAGCTTTTCCCAGAGGGAGCTTTGCAACATGAGCAACGATCCAGAAAACACCCTGATCCTGACCCTGAAAGACGGTGACGTCACCATCGCCCTGCGTCCTGACCTGGCCCCCAACCATGTCGCCCGCTACAAAGAACTGGTACGTGAAGGCTTTTACGACGGTCTGAAATGGCATCGGGTGATTGATGGCTTCATGGCCCAGACCGGCTGCCCTCAGGGTCGTGGCACCGGCGGTTCCGGCCAGAACCAGAAAGCTGAATTCACCGATGCGCCTTTCAACCGCGGTGTTTTGGGTGCAGCCCGTGCCCAGCACCCAGACAGCGCCGACAGCCAGTTCTTCATCTGCCTGGCCGAAGCTTCCTGGCTGAACGGTCAGTACACCGTCTGGGGCGAAGTCACCGACGGCATGGAACATGTGGATGCCATCCAGAAGGCCCCTGCGGGTGATCCTTCCGGCACCGTCCCCAACCCGGACAACATCATCTCCATCAAAGTGGCCGCCGACGCCTGATTTTCAGGACCGACGAACCGGACAAGCAAAAAGGCGGTGCCAGTTGGCGCCGCCTTTTCTTTTTGGGCTATCCGATAGCCAATGGCGATGATCGAGAGACAAAGTGGCTTTCAGTCAAATCGGTTTAAGTGGGCACACTGCGTGACAACACTTGAAGCGTGAAACTCTTTTCAACGGGACGGATGAGAAGCCACGGGTTAGATCCAAACGCAAAGAGCTTCTAACCAACCCGATCCTGCTCTACCCCGCCATCCAGAGATGACGAACCCGTCGACCGGAAGAGACTTCCTCTACAGCTGAGAGAATGGCCTGAGCATCCAGGCCATAGACCCGATAGAGATCTTCCAGATTGCCACTTTGGCCGAAGTGCTCCACCCCCAGTGCCTTAACCCTTTGGCCGCAGACACCACCCAGCCAGGACAGAGTGGCCGGGTGACCGTCCAGGGCCGTTACCAGTGCCGCGTCTTTGGGCAGCTGTCCCAACAGCCTGTCCACATGACTGCAGGCACCAGCCTGTCCGCGTTCGCGGGCGCGCCCTGCAGCCTGCCAGCCGGCATTTAAGCGGTCTGCAGAGGTCACCACCAGCAAGCCCACGTCCCGCCGGTCTTCACTCAGCATGCCGGTGGCTTCGATGGCCTCAGGCGTGACCGCACCAGAGCAGACAATAGCCACCTTGCAACTGGGGCCGGGTTTGCGCAGCCAGTAACCGCCCTGGATGATGTCCTCGCACAATTCTGCCGTCATCTCCCGCTGCGGCTGCTCCAGACTGCGTGTCGAAAGTCGCAGATAGACCGCACCGCCCTTTTCATCCCGCAGCCAACTCTGCTCATCGGCCGGGTCTTCCCCGTTGCGCTGCATGTAATCGAAGGACCAGGCCATGATGGCAGCCAGCTCATCGCCAAAAGCCGGTTCAAAGGAAGCCAATCCGTCCTGGGCCATGCCGATCAGGGGCGTGGATATGGACTGGTGAGCCCCACCTTCCGGTCCCAATGTGACCCCGGAGGGCGTGGCCACAACCATAAAGCGGGCATCCTGGTAACAGGCATAGTTCAACGCATCGAGGCCGCGCTGAATGAAGGGGTCATAGAGCGTTCCGATGGGCAGCAGGCGTTCACCAAAGAGAGAATGGGACAAGCCAAGCGCCCCCAGCAAAATGAAGAGGTTGTTTTCGGCAATGCCGAGTTCCAGGTGCTGCCCGGCGGGTTTGCGGTCCCATTTCTGGGCTGACACAACTTTGCGTTCGCGGAACGTGTCAGAAATGGCCTCCCGCGCGAACAGGCCGCGCCGGTTGACCCAGCCGCCCAGATTGGTGGAAACCGTGACATCCGGTGACGTGGTGACAATACGGTCCGTAAAGGCTTCTTCGCTGCGGGCCAGATCGTTGAGGATCTTGCCAAAAACCTCCTGCGTTGACTGTCTGGCTGACGCGCCATAGCTCAAGGACTGGGGAACCGGCAAAGCGGCTGCCTGATAGCGCCGGGTCCCTCTGGCGTTAAAGGGCACCTGATCCAGGAAGGTCTGCAGGTCTGCCGGGGGCAAAGACAATCCCGCAAAGGGCTCCCACTCCTGCCCTCCCGGCACATTCATCCGGTTCTGGAATTCCGCCATCTGGTCGACCGTCATCAGACCGGCGTGATTGTCTTTGTGCCCGGCCAGCGGCAGGCCATGTCCTTTGACTGTGTAAGCCAGGAAGCAAACGGGCCGGTCATGGTCGATGGACTCAAAGGCCTCGAGGATGGAGGTCAGACAATGTCCGCCCAGGTTCGCCATCATGGCGGCCAGATCCTCATTGTTTCGGCGCGCAACCAACGCCAGCGCCTCGGGATCGCCAGCCAGATCACTTTCCAGTGCTTCCCGCCAGGCCTCGCCCCCCTGAAAGGTCAGTGCGGAATACAGCTGGTTGGGACAGGTGTCGATCCAATGGCGCAGAGCCTCCCCTCCAGGCTCTGCAAAAGCCGCCTGTTGAAGGTGCCCGTACTTGATGGTGACCACTTCCCAGCCGAAAACCTTGAACACCTGCTCCAGCCGGTCATAAAGACCTTCATGAACCACCCCGTCCAAGGACTGGCGATTGTAGTCGATCACCCACCAGGTGTTGCGCAGATTGTTCTTCCAGCCCTCCATCAGGGCCTCGAAGATGTTGCCTTCATCCAGCTCAGCATCTCCAACCAGCGCCACCATGCGCCCGGCCTGCTCCTGATCGGCCAGCCCGCGTCCCTGAAGGTAATCCTGAACCAGTGAGGTAAAGGAGGTCATGGCGACACCCAGCCCCACAGAGCCGGTGGAAAAATCCACATCATCGCTGTCTTTAGTGCGTGAGGGATAGGATTGGGCTCCCCCCAGGGCACGGAAGTTCTCCAGCTTTTCCCGGGACTGATTGCCCAGAAGGTACTGAATGGCATGAAAGACCGGACTGGCATGGGGCTTTACCGCCACCCGGTCTTCGGGACGCAGCACAGCGAAGTACAACGCGGTCATCAAAGACACCAGCGATGCAGAGGAGGCCTGATGACCGCCCACTTTCAAGCCATCAACAGAGGGACGCAGATGATTGGCGTTGTGAATGGTCCAGGAGGCCAGCCAAAGGGCCTTCTTTTCCAGTTCTTTCAGGGCAGTCATACGCGACGAGGAGCCGGGGGTGCGTTCCTGAGTGTCTGTTGTGCGCATGGGATCCTCACTTCGCCGTCTGGCCAGAGCTGTTGACAGATTATCATAGAAGGCAGCTGATCAGCCGGCCGCCGAGAGATTGTGGCGACCGGGTCAATTGCCCGAGCGACCATTGTTCCAAGTTCCAGCCAAAAGGTGTTGCCAAATTCCTGCGCGGGGACCTAAGATTTTGGAAGTAAATTTCCTCAATTCGCCGTAACAGAAAATCTTCTGCCAATGACCAACCTGGACGCCATCGATCGAAAAATCCTGAAAGCCCTGCAGGCCGATGGCAGAATAACCAATCAGGATCTGGCAGATTCTGTCGGTCTTTCCCCCTCCCCTTGCCTGCGCCGGGTCAAGGCTCTGGAAAACCAGGGCGTCATTTCCGGTTACACTGCCGTCCTGGATCAGGAGCAGCTGGGCCTGATGCTCAATGTCTTCATTTCAGTGAAGCTGGAAAAGCAGGGAGAAGCAGAAATCACCACCTTTGAAAGCACCATGGCGGGCTTCCCGGAAGTTCAGGACTGCTATCTCATGACCGGGACCCGGGATTACCTGCTGCGGGTGGTGGTGCCTGACCTGAAAGCCTACGAGCGCTTTCTGAAACAGAAGATGGTCAAACTGCCCTTCATCGGCTCCATTGAGTCTTCCTTTGCCCTGACCCAGGTCAAACGCTCTCAGGAACTACCGCTTACCCTGTCTGACGACCACAGCGGCTAAAGTGTGATCGACTGAAGAGGGGCTTATTCACCTCTTACGTCGGATCACCTCACCATTCCACATTAGACGATAAGACTTTAGTGGCCTGGCGCTTGCCTGCCTGATGATCTTGTGCTGCCCGGTCAGGGGCTCGCTGGATCAGGAAACGTCCCTCTGTTCCCGTTACCGGGGCCGAAAGCAGGCAACCGCCCTACCACTGGGACAGATCGATGGGCTTTTCTTCGCTGTGGGCGTGAAAATCAATGGAAGTCAGGATGTAATCCACCTCCTGCCCGTCGTTGGACAGGGGCAAAGACAGAGAACTGGAGGTTTTGATCTGACGGTTCGGCCCGGCATAGGGGATCGGCAGAGCATAATAGCCCTTGCTTTCAACAATGACCGCGCACTCCCGCCAAAGGAAGTTCCCTTCGCAATAACGGGGATCCTGGCTTTGGTAGGTTCCGGTCGGATCATGGCCGACCTCTTTTGCGATCCGGGTGCCAAAGACCCGAAACTGAAAATCCAGCGGATCCCGATGGACCTGCCGCATCACAACGTGCGGCAACACCTTTACCAGTGAAATGGGATCGAAAGACGACTTCAGGGGCAAAGGCGTCTCCCCTTTCAGGGAAGACCAATAATCAAAAACAGTTCTGTGAACCTCACTGATGCTCAACAGGCGAGAGAGGTCTTCGTCCCCTTCGTTCACGCCGTTACCTTCCTGAGGCGCTGCTGCCTGCAGCTTCTCTCCCTCACTCACACCCCGTCCGATCTCTCAGTTTTCAGAAGGCCAGGCGCAACCTCGCCAGCCGTCTTTTTTCTTTATCAGTGCCGGTGTTGACGAAATCTCTTTTGCATCGTGCCACCAGCTTTTCTTGCCTGACAAAACAGTACGTAACATTACAAAGAGACGTCCAGCAGATAAAAGGAGAAATTGAACAGGTTTTTACTGCGGAACCTGTGTCCAGCGGTCTATCGATCTCTTCGATGCCCGCGGTTAGTGCTTGTGGTGCAGACAGTGCGCGTGATCGGACAGCACCTCCACAACACGGCAATCCATGATCTTGCCGCTGCAGCTGTGATCCAGCATACGCTCGAGCTCTTCTTTCATGGCCGTCAGGCTGGCTATGCGCTGGGTGACGTCCTGCAGATGCTCACTGGCAATGCGATCCGCGTCGGCACAGGAGCCATCTGGATCATCACTTAGCCGCAACAGGTCCCGGATCTGATCCAGTGAAAACCCCAGATCGCGGGAATGGCGCAAAAAGGTCAGCCGTCGCTGATGCGCGTCATTGTAGCGCCGCTGCCCCCCAGCGGTCCGCTGGCTTTCCTCCAGCAATCCAATGGTCTCGTAATGCCGGATGATCTGAACAGAACAACCTGCCTGCTTGGCCAGCTGACCAATGCTGTATTCACGCGCCGGTGTTTTGCTGGCGCTCCGGCTTTTTTCAAGTTTCTGCATTTTTCCGCTTGAACCTACAATCGTTGTAGATCCCACATTAGGCTGGTCCGCATCTCCCAGGCAAGGATTTGTCAGTCCTGACGTCATAATGGGGTGTTGCGCGGCACCAAACCGCCCCTTCGGGCGCAAACAAAGATCTTACCCAGATACAGACCGTACCATGTCCGCTATCCAGTCCGATCAAAGCCCCCTCCCCCTGCAAGACAGCAGCACAGGCACCTCAGCCTCCTCTTCTGGCAGCAGTTGCTGTGGCTCTTCCGTCGCAAAAGAGAGTTCAGACCCGCACGCCACTGCGAGGAACAAAGAAGCGTCAAAAGAAGGCACCGGCAACTGTTCAGGATCAACGGTTTCTGCCTGTGGCAGTCAGCGGGCTGAAGCACCAGCCGGGCACGATCACGGCGCCGGAGAAAGCGGATGTTGCGGCAGTGGAGCCTCAGATTTCCGTACAGAGAGTCTGGATCAGGACAGCCGGACCTTTCGCGTGACCGGACTTTGCTGTGTCGAGGAAGTCAGCCTGCTGCGCCGGGAAGTTGGCCCGCTGGTCGCTTCTGAAGACGACCTGGCCTTTGATGTGCTCAACAGCCGCATGTTCGTGAAGGACAAGGGGCCGAGCAACGACCAGATCGTGAAGGCCGTCGCCCGGACAGGGCTGCAGGCCACGTTCTGGCAGGAGGGACAGGATGATGACAAAGAAGGCGATCAACTGCGCCGCAACCAGCTCTACCTGACCATTGCCAGCGGTCTTTTCACTGTTCTTGGTTTTGCCTTACATGTCTGGAGCGCCGGGGGATGGTCTTCTGCCCTGTCCCAACTGTCAGGCCATGGCGGTGTGGCTGTGCCCTGGTATGAACTGGCTGCTTACAGTCTGGCAGTCCTGACCGGCGGTCGCTATGTGGCGGTGAAGGCCTGGTATGCCGCCAAACGGCTGCGCCCGGACATCAATCTGCTGATGATCGTTGCTGTAATCGGCGCGTTTATCATTGGCGATTACATGGAAGGAGCCACCGTCGCCTTCCTCTTCTCCCTGTCACTGACCCTGGAAGCCTGGTCCGTGGGGCGGGCCCGGCGGGCCATTGCCAGCCTGATGGATCTGGCCCCGGCACAGGTGCGCCTGAAAAGGCCAAACGGCCAGGAAGAAGAAGTTCCCGTCGCCGAAGCCCTTGTGGGTGCCACCTTTGTGGTCAAACCGGGCGAGCGCATTCCGCTGGACGGCCTGGTCACCGCCGGTTTCTCGGCCGTCAATCAGGCCCCCATCACCGGTGAAAGCCAGCCCCAGGCCAAGGAGCCCGGAGAAACAGTTTATGCCGGCACCATCAACGGCGACGGGGCCCTGGAGGTCGCGGTCACCCGGGTGGTGGCTGACACCACCCTGGCCCGCATCATCCGGCAGGTGGAGCAAGCCCAGAGCCGCCGGGCCAAAAGCGAGCAATGGGTGGACCGCTTTGCCCTCATCTATACCCCCGCAGTCATGGTACTGGCCCTGCTGGTCTTCCTCTTGCCGCCGCTTGTGCTGGGGGCCGACTGGACAAGCTGGTTCTACAACGCCCTGGTTCTGCTGGTCATCGCCTGCCCCTGTGCTCTGGTGATCTCCACGCCGGTCTCCATCGTGGCTGCGCTGGCATCGGCGGCACGCCAAGGGGTGCTGATCAAGGGCGGCTCATTCCTGGAGTTGCCAGCCAGGCTGACCGCCCTGGCCTTTGACAAAACCGGAACGCTGACGCTGGGCCGCCCCCGGGTGACAGAAATCGTTCCCCTGAACGGACATAGCGAAGACGAGCTGCTGGCGCGGGCCGCAGCCCTGGAAGCCCGCAGCCCCCACCCGCTGGCCCAGGCCATTCTTGCCAAAGCCCAGGCCCGGCAGGTCACAACACTGACGGCCCGCGATGTTCAGGTTCTGCCCGGCAAAGGGGTCTCAGGAACCATAGATGGACGCACCTACTGGCTTGGCTCCCACCGCTATCTTCTGGAGCGGGGCCAGGACACCGCAGAGCTTCAAGACCAGGCCAAAGCTCTGCAGGCCAGTGGCAACACGGTGGTGGTGATCGGCAACGACAGTCACGTCTGCGGAGTGATCGGCCTGGCCGATGCCCCCCGCCCGGAGGCACCCGCTGCCCTGGCGGCTCTCAGAAGGTCAGGCGTGGACAAGCTGGTCATGCTGACCGGCGACAATCAGGCAACGGCCCAGGCCATTGCACAGGAGGTCGGTCTGACCGACGTGCGGGCGGAACTCCTGCCAGAGGATAAGGTCAGCGTGATCGAAGATCTGGCCGGGACACCAACGGCCAAGGGCGCGAACCCCGTGGTTGCCATGGTGGGCGACGGGGTGAATGACGCCCCCGCCATGGCCCGGGCCAATTTTGGCATCGCCATGGGAGCCATCGGAACAGACGCGGCCATAGAAACCGCTGACATCGCTTTGATGACCGATGATCTCAGCAAACTGGCCTGGCTGGTCACCCATTCCAAACGGGCCATGACCATCATCAAACAGAACATTGCCTTTGCCCTGGCCGTGAAACTGGTCTTTGTGGGTCTGACCCTGGCCGGTCTGGCCACCCTCTGGGCCGCTATTGCCGCCGACGTGGGCGGATCCTTGCTGGTGGTCTTCAATGCTCTGCGGCTGCTGCGCTCCAAAGAGGCTGCTTAAGAGGGAAAGCTGTCTCCAGCTTGGATCAGATAAAGAAAAGGGCTAGCTTTGGATCTTTGCGAGGGTGAGAGCAAAAGATGGCAAAGGATCGTAAAGAGCAGATCAGGACCCTGCTGGGCGGCATTGAAACCGGCGATCCCGACGCTGTTCTGGTGATCGATCCTGATACCTACATTCAGCACAATCCTCAGACCCATGAGGGCCGGGAGGGTCTGGCTGCCCTCTTCAAACGGCTGGCCACAACCAACCCTCGGGTCAATATCGTACGCCTGTTTGAGGATGGCGACTTTGTCTTTGGCCATACAGAGTATGACTTTGCCAGTCGCCGCATCGGCTTTGAAGTGTTCCGCTTTGACGGCGACCTGACGGTCGAACACTGGGATAACATTCAGCCTCGCCAGGGCCCGAACGCTCTGGGCCATTCCATGGTCGATGGTCCAACGGAGGTGACGGATCAGGCAGCAACGGAGACCAACCGGGACATCATCAGAACCTTCGTACAGACGCAGCTGATTGACCAAAGCTCCAGCAGTTTGTCGGACTTTCTGAATGTGGCGGACTTTACAGAACACAGCCCGCGCCTGGACGACGGCCTGACCCACTCAACCGCTCTGTTTGAAACGCTCACATCAGAAACGTCAGAGTTCATCTATGACAGGCTGCACCGCCTGCTGGCCCAGGGGAACTTTGTGCTGTCGGTCTGTGAAGGTCGCCGCCAGGGGGAGCAAACCTCATTTTACGACCTCTACCGCCTGGAGAAGGGCAAAATCGTCGAGCATTGGGACACCATCGAAAAGGTGCCCCCGGCCTCAGAATGGAAAAACGACAACGGCAAGTTCTGAGGGCCCAGCTTCTGAAGACCTCTGAGCTCAAAAAGAAAAGGCCCGCTGGCAAAACCGGCAGGCCTTTCTTTTTATCTTCCTGTCGATAACCGACCGACAGATGGTTTATCCGGCCAGAGCGGCCTCAATAGCGCTGACAGCGGCCTCTGCCTTGTCCCCATCGGGCCCGCCAGCCTGCGCCATATCGGGACGGCCGCCACCGCCTTTGCCGCCAACAGCAGCGGACCCGGCACGAACCAGATCGACGGCGGAGATCTTGTCGCTGAGGTCAGCGGTAACCCCCACCACCAGAGAGGCTTTCCCGTCGTTGACGGCAATCAGAACGGCAACACCGGAACCCAACTGTTTTTTGATGTCATCCGCCATGGGCTTCAGATCTTTGGGCGGAATGCCTTCCAGAACCTGTGCCTGAACTTTCACACCATTGATTTCCTTGGCTTCAGCACCAGCAGCGCCGCCGCCCGAGGCCAGCTTCTTGCGGGTATCGCTCAGTTCCCGCTCCAGCTTTTTGCGGTCTTCCAGCAACCCGGCAATGCGGTCGCTCAACTGAGCCGGTGATACCTTGAGAGCCGCAGAAGCACTGCTCAGCAGCTCATCCTGCCGCACCACATGGGCCAGAGCCCCTTCTCCGGTCACGGCCTCAATGCGGCGCACACCGGAGGCCAGAGCCGCTTCACTGACAATTTTGAAGAAGCCAATGTCGCCCATGCGCTTGACGTGCGTGCCACCACAGAGCTCGGTGGAATAGAAATGCCCCTGTACGGCAGCCTGGGCGTCCAGTCCGCCCATGGATACCACACGCACTTCATCCCCATACTTTTCCCCGAACAAGGCCAGCGCGCCCTGTTCAATGGCTTCGTCCGGTGTCATGAAGCGCGTGGTAACAGCATCGTTGGCCCGAATGCGGGCATTCACTTCCAGCTCCACAGCTGCGATGTCTTCAGCGGTCATGGGCTTGGGATGGGAAATGTCAAACCGCAGACGGTCAGGAGCCACCAGCGAGCCCTTCTGGGTCACATGATCACCCAGCCGGCGGCGCAGTGCTTCATGCAGCAGGTGCGTGGCCGAATGATTGGCCCGCAGCGCGGACCGACGCTGGCCCTGCACGCGCAGTTCCACGGCCTGCCCTACTTCCAGACTGCCATGGACGACCTTGCCTTGATGAACGTGCAGTGCGCCCAATTTTTTCTGAGTGTCGCTGACGTCCACTTCCAGGCCTTCTGCCCCGATGATCACCCCGGCATCGCCCATCTGACCGCCGGATTCCCCATAGAAAGGCGTCTGGTTGGTCAGGAAGAAGACATCGTCGCCTGCCTGGGCGGACGTAACTTCTTCTTCCCCTTTGACGATGGCTGTCACCACCCCCTCAGCCACTTCCACTTCGTAGCCCAGGAAGTCGGTGCCACCGTGTTTCTCCTGCAGCTCGTACCAGAGCTTTTCAGTCGCGGCTTCACCGGAACCGGACCAGGCCGCACGGGCTTTGGCCCGCTGGTTTTCCATGGCCGCTTCGTAGCCTTCCAGATCAACCTGCCGGTTCTGGCCGCGCAGAATGTCCTGTGTAAGATCCAGCGGGAAGCCATAGGTGTCGTAGAGCTTGAAGGCCACTTCGCCGTCCAGAGCTTTCCCGTCCCCCAGCTTTCCTGTGGCTTCGTCCAGCAGCTTCAGGCCGCGGCCCAGGGTTTCCTTAAAGCGGGTTTCTTCCAGCTTCAGGGTTTCGGAAATCAAGGCCTGGGCCCGTTCCAGTTCAGGGAAAGCAGCTCCCATCTCGGAAACCAGAGCCGGAACCAGCTTGTGCACCATGGGCTCCTTGGCCCCCAGCATATGCGCGTGGCGCATGGCCCGGCGCATGATCCGGCGCAGCACATAGCCCCGACCTTCATTGGACGGCAGCACACCATCGGCAATGAGGAAAGAGCAGGAGCGCAGGTGATCAGCAATGACCCGATGAGAAACCGCCTGGGGCCCGTCGGGATCGACAGAAAGAGCCGAAGCAGAAGCTTCGATCAGGTTGCGCATCAGGTCGATGTCATAGTTGTCGTGTTTGCCCTGCAGAACCGCAGCCAGACGCTCCAGCCCCATGCCGGTGTCGATGGAGGGTTTGGGCAGGTCGATGCGTTCTTCCTTGGTCACCTGCTCATACTGCATGAAGACCAGGTTCCAGATTTCAATGAAGCGGTCACCGTCTTCATCGGGGCTGCCCGGAGGCCCCCCGGGGATCTTGTCACCGTGGTCAAAGAAGATCTCGGAACAGGGACCGCAGGGGCCGGTGTCCCCCATGGACCAGAAGTTGTCCGAAGTGGGGATGCGGATGATGCGATCCGAACTCAGCCCGGCAATTTTCTGCCAGAGATCAAAGGCCTGATCGTCTTCCGAAAAGACTGTGACCAGCAGCTTTTCTTTGGGCAGACCATAGACCTTGGTGATCAGGTCCCAGGACATTTCAATGGCCTGTTCCTTGAAGTAATCCCCAAAGGAGAAGTTGCCCAGCATTTCAAAGAAGGTGTGATGGCGGGCTGTGTAACCGACGTTTTCCAGGTCGTTATGCTTGCCCCCGGCACGCACACATTTCTGAGAGGTCGTGGCCCGGCTGTAAGGCCGCTTTTCCTGACCGGTAAAGACGTTCTTGAACTGAACCATGCCCGCGTTTGTGAACATCAAAGTCGGGTCGTTGCGCGGCACAAGCGGCGAGGACTCCACGATTTCGTGGCCCTGATCTTTGAAGTAGTTCAGAAACTGGCTTCGGATTTCTCTGGTGCTGGTCATGGTCTGTTGGTGTCTCGTGCGAGAAAAAAGCAAAGGGGCGGCAAGAGTTTGGCGATCTTTCCGGCACTGCTGGCAGGGGCCAGACCCCGGACCAGACAAGTCGCCAAAGATTGCGCGAATTTGGGATAGCGGTTGTAGCCCGCAGCCCCGGTCCTGTCCAGCAAGGGAAAGGCTTTTGCAACCGGGCCACAGGCGCTTTATCTGCAAAAGGTGGGTCTGGCTGGCACTGTCAAAAGAAATGCTGCCAAAAAAGAGCCGTTCAGCAACAAACACTGAAGCAGGACTGGGTCGGTCCTATGGGTAAAGCGCGTCAAACCAAACCCTGCCCTGCACAGCTGGACCCTTCAGGACCGATCAGTCTCCGATGACAAAGGAGGTGAGCTTAACTCAGGTCGATTTCGGGCAAGCTCTTGACCAGATCATCCACGGCCTTCATCTGGGCCAGAAAATCCTTCAGACGGGCGAGTGGCAGGGCACTCGGGCCATCGCACTTGGCGGACTCCGGATCAGGATGGGCTTCCAGAAACAGTCCGGCAATGCCAACCGCCAGCCCGGCCCGCCCCAGTTCGGCCACCTGGCCCCGACGTCCGCCGGAAGCCGCAGCCCCTGCCTCACGCATCTGAAGCGCGTGGGTCACGTCAAAAATGATGGGGGCGTCGTTGCTGCAGTCCTTCATGGTTTTGATGCCCAGCATGTCAACCACAAGATTATCGTAGCCAAAACAAGCCCCCCGTTCACAGAGCATGACTTTTGAATTGCCGCATTCTTTCAGCTTCTCAACCAGGTTTTTCACCTGTGGCGGGCTCATGAACTGGGGCTTTTTGACATTCACCACAGACCCGGTGGCTGCCACAGCGGCGATGAGGTCGGTCTGACGGGCCAGAAAGGCCGGCACCTGCAGAACATCGCAAACTTCCGCCACAGGCGCCGCCTGGGCCGGTTCGTGCAGATCTGTGATCACCGGAACGCCAAAAGTGCTTTTGACCTCCTGAAGGATCTTCAGCCCCTCTTCCAGGCCCGGGCCCCTGAAAGAGTGAATGGATGACCGGTTGGCCTTATCAAAAGAGGCTTTGAAAATGTAGGGAATGCCCAAGTCTTCTGTCACAGAGACAAAAACCTCGGCCACCTGCAAGGCAAGGTCGCGGGATTCCAAAACATTCATCCCGCCAATCAGGGTCATTGCCCTGCGGTTACCGATGCTGAGGTCTGATACAGTTAGGTCTGACACGTGGTTATCTCTTTGTCTGGGTCATAGGTCTTTGATGCCAGTGCGATCCCTTCAAAAGGCAATCCCTTCAAGCGGTGCGTTGCCATAGACGGCAACCTTCTTACCGGGAAGGTCGTCAAATGAAGAGCCGCTGATGTGCGAGGAGAACCGACAAATATCTCCGAAGGAGATTTCGCCGCAGAACAGGCCCTAAAGTCAAATCGCTTTAAGTGAGCTCACGACATGATACCACTTGAAGCGTGAAACTCTTTTCAATGTTTTAGAGAAAGAGCCAAAGTTGAGTTTCAAGCGCAAAGCGATTCCAACTAAACCGATCATGCTCTTATCCCACAGATTGGCAGAGCTTGATCGCATTTGTTGCCCCCACCTCCTGTCCTTCGAACTTTACTGCCACAGCGTCTCTAACAGATTGAAAAGAGGTACTTCACGCTTTAGGTCTTGTGGCAGAGTGATTGTCACACCATCAATTTGGCTCTGGAACGGACGCCTGCTTTGATAAATTCCATATTCACTCGTCAGCATTTTTCCAGGCTGCCGGGAACAGATAGAAATTCTGCATGCGGGCCCCACCCGCGGGCCTGGCGGTCTTGGTTGTCGGGCAGTGCAACCGCCGTTGCCCTCGCGGTCTTACTGCTTCCCCAAGGTTCAAAAGCAGAAACCCGTGGCACCTATGGCCCCTGGGCTTTGCAGTGTGAAACGGCCCTGAACACACAAAAGGAATACTGCCGCCTGTCCCAGTCGACCTTCCAGGACGACGCCCAGACCAAACGCCTGTTGCAGGTGATCATCGCCCGGTCCGGCAAAAGCCAGAACCTGGGCCTGCTGATCTGGCTGCCCCTTGGCATCTCATTGCCCATGGGAACCTTCATCCAACTGGACAATGGAGAGCCCCTGGAGCTGATCGTTGAACGCTGCGAATACAATGGCTGCCGCATTGAAACGGAACTGGCCGCAAGCTATCTGGAAAAGCTGCAGCAAAGCGACAAGGCCAGTGTGCTGGTACACGACCGCCGCCGCAATCTTGTGGAGCTGGATTTTTCCCTGGCTTCCCTCAGCGATGCCCTGGCTGCCCTACGACTGGAAATCGACAAAGGGGCTGAGAAGTTCTGATCCCGGAGTCCAATCGGCTTTAACGGGACTCATTACGCGGCAGCACCTAGGGCACATACCTCTATTTTATCAAGAACATAGAGGGAGAACTTCGGGTCAGATTCAAATCCATGGCGCGGCCGGTTAAGCCGATCATGCTCCCTCCGGATCAGGATCGACTTTGCTTCATTTCTTTGTTCCGAAGGTCGCCGTTCCCTTGCAAGGTCGATCACTAATCAGGCGGATCATCCAGCAGACAGTCCTTTTGTTAGACAGTCCTTCCATCAGTCAGATCCTCTCAATGGTTAGAGCCCGTCTGCGCGAGAAAAACTCGCCAAAAACAGAAAAGGGAGCCTCCCACTGGGGACTCCCTCTCTTTTAACCGCTGTATCTGGAGTGTGATCGACTGAAGTAGAAGCGCTTTGCGCTTCGCTTTCTGCCCAATCCACCCTCTAACCCAACAGGCCTACCAACAGGCCATTCAGGACGGCACTTAGCTTTTTGGGCTCAGGACCATCACCTTGGCCAGATCAACCGACGAGCTAGATATCGTCTTCTTCAGTTGGGCCTTCCAGCATGGCATCGGAAACCAGACCGGCGTTATGCCGGATGGCCAGCTCAATGGCACCGGCCATTTCTGTATTTTCCCGCAGGAACTTCTTGGCGTTTTCACGGCCTTGCCCGACCCGTTCGCCTTTGTAGGAGAACCAGGAACCGGATTTTTCCACCACCCCGGCCTGAACGCCAAGGTCCAGCAGCTCGCCGGTCTTGGAAATGCCTTCACCATACATGATGTCAAATTCGACAACCCGGAACGGCGGCGCCATCTTGTTCTTCACCACCTTGACCCGGGTCTGGTTCCCCGTCACCAGATCACGATCCTTAATGGACCCGATACGGCGGATGTCCAGGCGTACAGAAGAGTAGAATTTCAGAGCGTTCCCGCCGGTGGTGGTTTCCGGAGAACCAAACATCACCCCGATCTTCATGCGGATCTGGTTGATGAAAATCACCAGGGTGTTTGACCGGGAGATGCTGGAAGTCAGCTTACGCAGCGCCTGGCTCATCAAGCGAGCCTGCAAACCGGGAAGCTGGTCGCCCATCTCCCCTTCCAGTTCGGCTTTGGGAACCAGAGCCGCGACTGAGTCCACCACCAGCACATCCACAGCGCCGGAACGGACCAGAGTGTCGGTAATCTCCAGTGCCTGCTCACCCGCGTCGGGCTGAGACACCAGCAACTCATCAATGTCCACCCCCAGCTTCTTGGCATAAGAGGGGTCAAGGGCATGCTCGGCATCAACAAAAGCACAGGTGCCGCCAGCCTTCTGGGCTTCAGCCACCACATGCAGGGCCAACGTCGTCTTACCGGAAGACTCCGGTCCGTAGACTTCGACAATCCGCCCCTTTGGCAAACCGCCGATGCCCAGACCAATGTCCAGCCCCAGAGAGCCGGTGGAAATGGTTTCAGTATCCACCACTTCCCGCTGGCCGAGTTTCATAATGGAGCCCTTGCCGAAAGCCCGGTCGATCTGACCAAGAGCTGCCTCAAGCGCCTTGAGTTTATCTGCGTTTTCTTTGCCCACGAGCGTCAACACCGTTTGTGACATATCCAAGCCTCCCTTATCACACGAGCGTAGGAGCGCTGCAACCGTGACCATGATGTACCCAATTTGTTCTCATTTATCAAGAACAGAATGGGACATAATGAGAACATTAAGTGAAAAACGGCAGAATTCCACGCCCTGTCGTGAGGAAGAAAGCACGCCGGGTCCAGCGACTCCGGGCCCGGCAGATGCGCTGTCAGGAGCTGGCTGGATGAGACAAATTCAATTGGCAGGACGCCTTTAGAGTCAAATCGGTTTAAGTGAAATCACCACGTGTATCCAACCAAGACGATAAGACTCTAGTCGTCGGCGCTGAGCAGCACTTCCTTCACCTTGCCCGCCAGCTGTTTCAGGCTGAAGGGTTTAGGCAGGAAGTGGACTTCCCGGTCTTCCCCCACCCGGCGTCTGAAAGAATCCTCGGCATAGCCGGAAATGAAAATCACCTTCAGGTCGGGATAGAGCTTGGCCACCCTTTCCACCAGCTCCGGGCCATCAATGTTGGGCATGACCACGTCGGTGACCAACAGATCGACCTGCACGGCCTCGTCATCCTTTTGCAACAGCTCCAGTGCTGCTTCACCAGACGGTGCTTCCAGCACCGTATAGCCCTTGTTGCGCAGCGCCCGGGCTGAAAAAGCTCTGACAGGCTCTTCATCTTCCACCAGCATGATGGTGCCCGCCCCGGTCAGATCCAGTTTCTGTGGCGCATCACTGTCCGTGGCGGCTCCGCTGGAGGCCTGATTTTCGGGCAGATAGATGGAAAAGGTTGTGCCTCTGCCTTTGCTGCTTTCCACAAAAATAAAGCCACCGGTCTGCTTGACGATGCCGTAAACGGTGGAGAGGCCCAGACCCGTCCCCTCCCCAATTCCCTTGGTGGAGAAGAAGGGATCAAAGATCCGGTCAATGATCTCCTCCGGAATGCCATGCCCGGTATCGACGACCTGGAGCTGCACATAGCTGCCTGCCGGCATGATTTCCGTCTTGTGACGGCGCACTTTGGTGGTGGTCACGTTGCTGGTGCGAATTTCCAACCGCCCGCCGGACTTCATGGCGTCACGGGCATTGACCGCCAGGTTGATAATCACCTGCTCCAGCTGACCCTGATCGGCCTTGATGGAACTCAGGCCCCGGCCATGGACCACCTTCAGCTCAATGGTTTCACCGATCAGACGGCGCAACAGGTGGGACAGTTCCGCCAGAATGTCGGTAACGTTCAGAACCTTGGGCTGCAGGGTCTGTTGTCGGGAAAAGGCCAGCAGCTGACGGACCAGATTTGCCGCGCGATTGGCATTCTGCTTGATCTGCATGATGTCCGCAAAGGACTGATCCCCCGGACGGTGGCGCAACAGCAACAGGTCTGAAAAGCCAATCATGGCTGTCAGCAGGTTGTTGAAATCGTGGGCAATGCCCCCGGCGAGTTGCCCCACGGCCTGCATCTTCTGTGACTGGACGAACTGAGCCTCCAGGGCCTTCTGCTCTGTGGTGTTCAACAGGTGGGCAATGAAACCTGATTCCGGTTTGTCGTCATCGCCAAAGCTCTGCAAGCTGGCCTGGCAGGTCACCTCGGACGGCGCGGCCAGATGCAGCTCGACCAGGGGACGCTCGCTTTGCGGCGCGTCTTCCTGCTCTGTGTCAGCCGCAGCAGCGACCGTGCTTCCACCACCTGTGGGCTGGGAGTCGGCAATGGCCTGCTCCAGCAGGGCCTTGTCTTCCGGCCTGAACAGGGACGCCAGAGGCTTGCCGACCAGATCGTCGGCCTGACAGCTCCAGAGCTCCGACGCTGCTTCGTTGCAAACGGTGATAACGCCCTGGCGATCCAGCTGCAGGATCCCAATGGGCGATTCATCAAAAACCCGCCGAAAGCGCCTTTCCGACAGAGCCAGAGCGTCTTCTGCCGCCCGCTCCTCCTCCAGATTGCGCACCACCGATCGGGTGTGCATGCCCCCGTCGGCCTCCTGGATCACATCCTGAATGATGCGGGCATCAAACTCGCCCCCATCCTGCCGCTTAAGGGTAACAGACGTCAGGTCGCTGCCGACATCCATCATCAGGTGCGCCTCCAAGGACGCGGTGGGGGCTTGCGCCAGAAGGTCATGCAGGCGCAGGTCCCCGCTGGTCAGATTCTCCGGAGACCGGCCCAGCCAGTCGGCAAAGCGCTTGTTGGCCAAAAGGAAGCGGCCCTGCTGGTCCACCGAATAAAAGCCGATGGGCGCCTGCTCCATCAGGTCGGTGATGCGCCGCTGTTCCTGCTGGATTGTTTCTTCCATCTGGCGTCGGCTGGTGATGTCATCCAACCGCCAGAAGACCTCCCCCGGGCGCGACAGGATGGCAAACCCGGCCACATAGTACCAACGGGTCTCCGGCTGCCCGTCCATCCCTGTAGAGGGCACCGGCAGCTCCATTTCGCCGCTCTGGCCCTGATAAGCCTTGCTGATGAAACGGGTGAAGTTGTCTTTGACCTCTTCATCGATCAGCCGGTCTGACAAAGCATCCACGAGGGGCCGGTCCTGAGCAGCCAGAATGTTCTGACAGGCATCATTGGCAAAGAGAACCTGCCCTTTGACATTGCTGATCTGGCGCGGACGGGAAATGGCCTCCATGGCTTCATAGAGGCTGCGCATGCGTGCGGCGCGGCGATGTAAAACCAACAGCAGAATGGCTGGTGTGGAGGCCGCCACGCCCAGGGCAATCAGAAACCAGATTTGCCAGGGTTCGCTGATCATCGCCGTTACCTTATCTTTGTCTGTTACTTAGCCGTGCTCAGAAGCTTTATCGTACTTTGCGGTGTTATCAATCGATCCCGCAAAGGGTACATTCAGAGAGCCACTCAATCGGCGCCAACCAAGGACTGTAAAGAAGGCGTGCAATCATGCCCATCTTCTCTGTGGTAAAACACCAGCCTCAGCGACAATGGCGCGCAGCACTTCCTGCCAGACCAATCCTGCTCCAGCAGTTTCTAATAGCTTGTTTTGGCGCAGCATTTAACCTGAAATTCAATGCAGCCTTAATGCCAGCCTGTTACTGCTTGGCGTTCGACAGCTCGGACATGCGGTTTTTCAGGCGGAAGACATAAGAGATGATTTCCGCAATGGCTTTGAAATGCTCCGGCGGAATGGGCTCATCAATCTCGACCGCATCATAGAGAGCACGGGCCAATGGCCGGTTTTCCACCATGGGAATATCGTTTTCCCCGGCAATGTCCTTAATACGCTCGGCCAGGTGATCGATGCCTTTGGCAACGCACTCAGGTGCAGCCATTTCAGACGGGTCGTACTTCAGCGCAATGGCATAGTGGGTGGGGTTGGTGATCACCACATCGGCTTCAGGCACGGCCGCCATCATGCGTCGGCGGGCCCGTTCCATGCGCAGTTGCCGCAAGCGGGCCTTGACCAGGGGGTCGCCCTCGCTCTGCTTCATTTCATCCTTGATGTCCTGACGGGACATGCGCAGCTGCTTGATGTGCTGAAAGCGCTGAAAGCCATAATCCGCGCCGGCAATGATGGTCATAATGGACACCACGGCAATCAGGATGGCCACGGCTTCGTCCTGGATCAGCCCCATGATCTGCGGCAGGGAAAAATCAGCCAGCTGACCGATCATGTCCCGATCCGGCCAGACCACCAGGAAAGCTGCAGCCCCCACCAGGGTGATTTTGCTGATGCCCTTGGCGAACTCCACCCAGCCCTTGATTCCGAAAATCCGCTTGGCCCCGGCCATGGGAGAGATTTTTGAGAACTGAGGTTTGAGAGATTCCGCCGAGACGTTGATGCCCACCTGGGCAATGTTGCTGATCAGCGCCACCGTTACAGTGACCCCGAAAACCGCCGCCATGATCAGGCCCACGTCCCAGACCAGCTGCACCAGAATGCCCCGCACGGCATCACCGGACAGGTTAAAGAGATGGGGTTGTTCCAGGAAGATCACCATCTTGTCGGACAGCCCGCCGGCCACAAAGCTGCCCAGCACGCCGATGATCACCGTAAAGCCGATCAGCATGAACCAGTGCCCCACTTCCTGGGATTTGGCCACCTGACCTTTTTCGCGGGATTCCTTTAGCTTTTTCTCTGTCGGGTCTTCGGTTTTTTGTGAGTCGTCCTGGTCATCACCAGCCATAAGAGCGGCCCTTTCCTATGGTGCCAGGAAAGGAAGGATCGAATCCTCGAAAGCAGCGAGGAAGATCTTCATCATGACCGGCAAAGCCAGCGCCATCACAAACATGCCCATGGCAACCTGTAACGGCATGGCGACAAAAAAGACCTGCATCTGGGGCATCAGCCGTCCCAGAATCCCCAGGCCCAGGTAGAGCATTCCCGCCACCACAATGAAGGGGGCGGACATCTTCATGGCCACCACAAAGGTGGTGGAGACCACCTGGGTGATGACGGTGGACATGTCCCCGATGGGCAAGGCCTCGCCCGGGGTAAAGAGGGTGTATGTGTCGACAATGGCCACCAGCATGGTGTGGTGCAGGTCCAGGGCAAAAATCATCATCAGTGCCAGAACCGTCAGGAAGTTCCCCATGATGGACCCCTGCTGCTGGGACGTCGGGTCCTGAACCAGCGCGTTGGCCAACGAGGCCATGTTGGCCATGATCATCCCGGCGGTGGTCAGTGCACTCATAAACAGCCGCACCACGGTGCCAAAAAACAGGCCGATGATGATCTCACCGAACAGCAACACAGCCAGGGACAAGGCAGCGGGTGGTTCTGACGGCAGAAAGGGCTCGACAAGCGGCAGGGTCAACAGCGACACCAGCAAGGCAAAGGCCAGCCGGGCCCTGGCATTGACGTAGGTTTCCCCGACCGTGGGCATCAGCATAACCGCGGAGCCGACACGGGCAAAAACCAGCAGGAAACCAAACAACTGGGCGGGAATGAGCTCTTCAATCATCTGGCCGGAGCTCCCCTATCAACCCATCGCGATGATGCGATCCATCAGGCGCAGGGTAAAGGCGCTCAATTGAGAGATCATGAAGGGCATGAGAACCAGCAGAGAAAGGAAGATCACCAGGATCTTCGGCACAAAAGACAGGGTCATTTCCTGCATCTGCGTCAAAGCCTGAAAGAGAGACACCACGAGACCCACGGCCAGAGCGATGAAAAGCACCGGTCCCCCGACCTTTAACATGGTCCAAATCGCGTCGCGCCCGATTTCCAGCGCGTCGACACCGTTCATGGCTGTTCCTCTGTTCCCCCGAAGAAGCCGCTATCCTGGCAGTCACCTCAAAGATGTCATCAGATCGTAAGAGATCTCTCACACCGTCCTGGCGCCAAGATCCACGATGTCGCAAAAGCCGTTACGAAATACGGAAAAGTCCGTCAGATCGGCATCCGCAGAATGTCCTGATAGGACTGGATGGCTCTGTCACGAATGGTAACAACCGTCTGCAGTGTCAATTCAGCTTTACTGACCGCAACAACCACATCGTTCATGTCGGCATTACCGGCGGCAGCCTGCAGGGACATGGCCTCGCCCTGCTTCAGGCTGTCAACAGCCGTTTCAGAGGCTTGCTTGAGCATAGACGCAAAGTCATTACCCGGCTGATCACGGGCTTCCATGCCCGATTGACCGGCTTTGCTGGCGGCCTGACTGTAAGCGGCAAGAGCGGAGTTAATGGGTACCGACATACGAAACTGTTCTTCCTGATCTCCTCTGGATCCTACCTGATCCCCGGTGATCTTCTGTTTCGGCGGCCTGCCCTGCTGGCGGGCCAATCAAAGGACTAATTACAATCACCCTGCTCAGCGCAGGATGCCAATGGTCTGTTCAAGCATCTGCTTGGCCGACTGCAACACCTTCAGGTTGGCTTCGTAGCTGCGCTGGGCTTCACGCATGTCAGCCATTTCAATCAGCGAATTCACGTTGGACTTTTTGATGTAACCGGCTTCGTCTGCAGCCGGGTGGCCCGGCGCATAGTGCTTGCCCAGGTCACTTTTGTCGGTGCCGATGGCATTGACCTGAACCAGATCCAGCCCCAGTGCCTTGCTGAAGACATTGGCAAAGGTGATGATTTTACGGCGGTAGGGTTCGTCGCCCGGCTTGGTGGCGGTTGAGTCTTTGTTGGCCAGGTTCTCAGACACCACCCGCAGGCGGGTGCCCTGGGCTTTCATGCCCGCAGCTGACACATCAAGTGACTTGTAAAGATCCATCTAACCTGCTTTCCGCTGTTAGCTGTTGCCGCGCAGAGCCGTTTTGAACATGCCCATGTACTTGCTGTAGAGATTGGTCACAGTGGTGTGTTCCATCTGGGTTTTGTTCAGATTGACCAGCTGTTCTTCAATCACCACGGCGTTGCCCGTGGGAGAGACTTCGTACTTGCTCTTCACTTCGTAGCTTTTGATGTCGCTGCGGCTGTCCAGGCTGCCGGAAATGTGTTTGGCATGGGTGGCCGACGCGCCAACCTGCTGAGACGTCGCCTGTTTCAGGGTTTCCTGAAAAGAACCACGCTTCAAGTCATGAGGCTTGTAGTTGGGCGTATCGGCATTGGCGATGTTCTGCGCAATGACCGTCTGGCGCTGGTTTAACCAGTCCAGCCGCTTGGCAAAAACCTCAAAGAGTCCAATCTTGTCGGCCATGATTATGGGCAACCCGCAAGTTAAAAGTCTGGAATTCCACCTGGATTATCACCCCATTGTTGTTAACAAAGCGTAAAATCTGTAAAAGCCAAGGGAGGGGTTCTGAGGCATCCTCTTGACTTCAGGGTGATTTTCCCAGGCCCGGGGTAAGGAGGCACAGCTTAGTTTCTCTGACTGGTACAAGAAAGTACCAGATCTGCGAGCCGGCAAGATGCCGACATGAAACAGCCAGCAGGCGAAAGAAGGTCGAACTGAATGCTCTACTTGACCAGGAAAATTGGTGAATCGGTCGTGATCAACGATGAAATCGAGGTCACTGTGGTCGATATCCGCGGCAAGTCGATCAAGTTGGGCTTCACCTTTCCGCCCGAAGCGTCTGTGCTGCGCCGGGAAATCTATGACCGCATTCAGTCGGAAAACAAAGCTGCTGCCAGCGCGTCAGAGGCTTTTGCCGCCGTCTTTACCCCGGATGGGGATCAGAAGAACCCCAGCATCCAAAAGAGCGATGCCAGCCAGTCGGAATCCCAGGATCCGGTTCAGTCTGCTCAAACAGCAAAACCCCTGTCCGTAGATCCGGTCTCCCCGTCTACGCCGTCGCCCTCTTCAACTGGGGATGAGCAGGAAAAGCCCTAACGCTCCGATGGATACTGCCAAACTCAGGCCGGACCGGGGGCTTTTCGGTTAGAATTGGCGCACATCACCGGAACCCAAAGCTCATAAGAGTTTACAGCCCTGACGAAAGCCGCGGCGAGCTTCTGTGTAACAGCATTGGCAGACTGTCGGCCACGCTCCCGATCCCTTTTGGTCTTTCTGCCCTGCTGGCGGCTTGTGACAAAGCCCTTAATCGACCCCAGGCCACAGAAGGGTTTGCCTGTTTTTCAAAGACTTCGGGAAAAAACTTTAACCACTTAAACGCTTCATTAACCGTAATTCTGCTAAATCCCATGCAAAGATCAGGTCTGTTGCATTTCAAGTGAAGACAAGTGGCAGCGTGAAGACGGACAAAAGCAAAGAAGCCCTACAGAACATAGGGCAAGGGCAAGAAGACCCTCCTGTCGATCGCCTCAGCGATGGCGAGAGAGAGTCGGCTCAGGCTTTTGCTGCCTATCAACGTGTTCAGCCCGGCTCAGGTTTACCGGTTCAGCAGGCTGCAGCCAGATCCCTGAATGCCAGCTCTGAAACGAAACAGCAGGCCATGGGTCAACCTTTTGGCAGCGATGCACCGCGCCAGAAAGCTGTCGCCATCAAACAGGAGGCAGAAAACGGCCCGACCCGTCTGATTGCCAAAGGTCAAGGCGCACTGGCTGAGCAGATCATACAAACGGCCTTTGATCGCGGCATCAAAGTACGCAGTGACGCCGATCTGACCGAAATACTGGAAGCCGTCGACGTTGACAGTGAAATCCCCCTGGCTGCTTTGGCAGCTGTTGCAGAAATTTTATCTTACATTTACCGCAACAATGCGGCACCGGAGACGACCCCATGACCTCTTCCTCACCCGACATGACATTGGAACGAGAGTTTGAGCGCCTGCAGTCCATGCTCGGCGTGCTGCGCCAGAAAATGACCGATGGGGCAGTGGTTGATCTGGCCGGGTTGGATCAGGAAATCTCGGCCCTTTGTCAAAAGGTCGTGGGCCTGCCTGCGGCTCAGCAAAACAGCTTCGCCCCCCTGATGACCTCTTTACTGAGCGACGTTTCGCAGCTCACTGAAGATATGAAAGTCGAACTGGGGCGGCTGGCAAACGAGATTGGCAGCAGTACGCAACGCAAGAAAGCCGCCAACGCCTATTCAGTGGCATCAAACACGGGCAAGAAGCGCTGAGCGCCGAAGGGAGATCAGGAGCCGACCCATGGACGTAATGACATACTTCCAGTTTGTCGCTGCCCTGGCTTTTGTGCTGGGGCTGATTGCCGTGTTGACCTGGGCGGTCAAACGCAGCGGCTTTGCCGGTCAGATGCTGCCCAATGCCCGTAAGAACCAGGCGGACCGCCGTCTGTCGGTTTCAGAAGTCCTGTCTTTGGATTCCCGCCGCAAACTGGTTTTGCTGAAGTGTGACGATCAGGAACACCTGCTGCTGGTAAATCAGGGTCAGGGGGGTGACCTGCTGATCGACAAAATGCCTGCGAAAGACGGGCCGGAAGAAACAAGCATCCCGGAAGGCAACACTCTGGTCCGGGCCTTTCGAATGGTGAAAGACGGACAGGCTGAAACTAAGACTGCAGACAGCGGCACATCAGACACTCACTCGAAGGAAAAGGCACAAAATAGATGAGTGAGGGACCTCTGACCTGCCCCCAGACACCCGCAGCCCAAAAGGCAGCCCCCCGGCGCTGGCGCAGGACTTTCCTGCTGGCTGGCCTGATCGGGACGGCTCTGCTGCTGGCTTCCGCCATCGGAGCCCCGTCGGCCTGGGCTCAGGCCCTGTCGCTGGATCTGGGAGATTCAACGGATTCGGCTACGGCGCGGATTCTGCAGCTCATCGCCCTGGTCACCGTCCTGTCCCTGGCGCCGTCTATTCTGGTGATGGTGACCTCCTTCACCCGGATTGTGGTTGTGCTGTCCTTCCTGCGCAGTGCACTGGGCATCCAGCAAACCCCACCCAATTCCGTCCTGATTTCTCTGGCCCTGTTTCTGACAGCTTTTGTGATGATGCCAACACTTGAACGCATAAACACAGAAGCTTTACAGCCTCTGATAGCTCAGGACGTGGACGAACTGGAAGCTCTGGATCTGGCAGCAGCCCCGTTGAGAGACTTCATGCTGAAGCATGTTCGCGAGCAGGATTTGCGCCTCTTTCTGGATATGGCTCAGGCGCAAGCCGTTGCTACACCTGAAGAAACTCCTATGCGAGCTCTGATTCCCGCCTTTATGATCTCAGAATTGAGACGGGCGTTCGAAATAGGGTTCCTGCTTTTCCTTCCCTTCCTTATTATCGACATGGTCGTCGCGTCGATTCTCATGTCGATGGGTATGATGATGCTACCGCCAGTGATGATCTCTCTGCCCTTCAAGCTGATTTTCTTTGTCTTGGTGGACGGATGGTTCTTAGTTGCTGGTAGTCTCGTACAAAGTTATGGAGCGTAGATAGAACTATGGCCCAAGATGAAGCCTTCGAAGTTCAGGTCTTATCTGCTGGTCAATGGCGTCCGGCTGGAAACTATGAGGACAAAAACTCCGCCATCAGCGAAGCCATGCGGCTGGTGGAGAACCCTCGTTACGTCAGCTCAAAAGTCGTCAAAGAACACTATGATGCCGACAAAGGCCTCTTCATCAAACAGACTGTCTACCGCTCATCTGCGGTAAAAGAAGAGCCTGTTGCGGATAAGAAGGAAAAAGCGGCAGATGAAGCCGCCCAGAGGCTGGCCGGCCATTACCGGGCCGGCAAACAACGCCAGGCAGCTCGGGCCGCTTATCGCCGACGCATGAAAAAGCGGAAAGGCGAATCCATTCGCTTTGTTGTCGGAATGATTTTCCGGCTCCTGCTGATTGCCGCCATCGGTGGCGGTGCCTTCTACTGGTTTGTTTACAAAATGTAACAGCTGCAGGCAGCGTTCCTTCTGAATTTGGCACTCCTCCTCTTTTGACAAACCCGTTGCCTGTGACGCAATCGCCATTCGCATCCCGCCAAGGCAGCCGGAATTTGATCTGAATTAACAAAGGTCAAATCCTCCGACCGACAGGTCCTGATAGCGTCCCTGCTCACCCCATTCCCCACTTCTGGGTCTTTTGGGGTATTGAGCAGAGGTCCTGTCAAATGCCCGCAGAATTACCCCCTTTCGTTGCGCAGACAACCCGGCATCTGCCGCTTTTTCCCCTTGAGCGGTTTCTTCAGATGGCCACCAACCGCGCTTACCTGCGGCATCGGGAAAAACTGGACAGGCTTGAGCCTTACATGAATCTCGGCTTTGCCATCAATCCAACCGATTTGGATTGGCAGGCCCTCCTCACCTTCCAGCCAGAACACACCACCCTGAAGCTCACGCGCCAACCGGAGCTGGCCGCACAGGCAGACGTTCGGGTTTCAGCACCCTTGCTGGTGTTGCTGGAGCTTCTGGAGGGCCGGAGCGATGGAGACGCTCATTTCTTCTCCCGGGATTTGCTGATTGAGGGCAATACCGAGGCGATACTGGCCCTGCGGAACACCCTGGACAACGCGGAGGTCGATTTCCTTGCGGAAATCACAGAGATCTTCGGGCCCCTGGCTGCGCCACTGCGAAGCCTTCTGGCCAATGCCAGGCAGCGGCTCAGATCTCAGGAAACAATGCCCTCCACGCTCCTGGATTCTGCCTCTTCCCAACGTCCGACCCCGGCGCCCCCTCCCTGGCCTGGTCAGGATGAGAATCAGGGCCTTTACCCGTCCTGAAGCCCTCTCCCCTTTGCGCCTCCAGTAACACAGCTGCACCGAAAGATCTGACATCATGGAACTTGTTTGCCCCGCAGGCACCCCTGCAGCGCTCCGTACTGCCGTCCTGGCCGGGGCTGATGCCATCTATTGCGGGTTCCGCAATGAAACCAACGCGCGCAACTTTCCGGGACTGAACTTCTCTGAACAGGAACTGACCGACAGCATCGCCTTCGCCCATGACGAAGGCGCGAAAGTTCTGGTGGCTCTCAACACCTTCGCGCAGGCTGGAAAAACTGATCTTTGGAAACGCTCAGCAGATGCTGCGGTCGAGGCCGGAGCAGACGCCCTAATTCTGGCGGACCTGGGACTGCTCGATTACTGTCAGGATACGCACCCGTCTGTCCGTCGCCACCTGTCTGTGCAGGCTGCAGCCGCCAACGCCGACTCCATTGCCTACTACCAGCGTGAGTTTGGCATCAGGCGCGTGGTATTGCCCCGGGTTCTTACCGTGCCGGAAATCATGGCCATCAACAAAGAAACGGACTGCGAGACGGAAGTCTTTGTCTTTGGCGGTCTCTGCGTGATGGCAGAGGGGCGTTGTTCCCTTTCCTCCTACTGCACCGGCAAGTCTCCAAACATGAACGGTGTTTGCTCGCCCCCGTCTCACGTCAGATACGAAGAGCGGGACGGCAAGCTGCACTCCCTGCTCGGCGACATCACCATCAACCAGTTCGACGTTGACGAACCGGCAGCCTACCCGACCCTTTGCAAAGGCAGGTTTCAGGCAGAGGGACGCACATTTCACATCTTTGAAGATCCCGTATCCCTCAACGCGGCGCAACTCTTGCCGCAGCTGAAAGCTGCCGGAGTCACCGCGCTGAAAATTGAGGGACGCCAGAGAGGCAAGGCCTACATGGCTCAGGTGGTTCAATCCTTTCGTAGTGCTCTGGATGCACTCGAAGAAGGACGAACAGAAGACCTCAACGACCTGCTGCCCCTGATGGAAGGGCAAAAGGGTACCGGTGGCGCCTACCGGAAAACCTGGCGCTGAGCCCAGCGAAAAGACATCAACCGACAGCGAAAGCCCCCACCATGAGCCCAGATCCGGAACTCACACTCGGTCCTGTCCTGTTCAACTGGAGCAGTGAACAGCTGCGGGATTTTTACTTCCAGATTGCTGATGAAACCGACGTTTCCCGGGTATATCTGGGAGAAGTTGTCTGTTCAAAGCGTCTGCCTTTCCGGCAGGAGTTTCTGCCGGTAGTGATTGAACGTCTCACCGCGGCTGGCAAGCAGGTCGTTTTGTCTTCTCTTGCCTTGGTGACGAACAAGAGTGAACGCCGTGCCCTTGCTGACCTCTGTACTCAGGATGACCATGAGGTCGAGGTAAACGATCTGACCGCTCAGTATCATCTGAACGGCAAGCGCCATGTGCTGGGCCCCTATCTCAACATCTACAACGAAGACTGCCTGGCCAGCCTGGTAAAGCGCGGCGCATACCGTCTGGTGATCCCCCCGGAACTGCCGGCTGACAAACTGGCCGGGATCATCCAGGCGAAACCGGAATGTGAGATAGAAGTCCAGGTTTTCGGGCGGTTGCCTTTGGCTCTCTCCGCCCGCTGTTATCACGCCCGAATCCATGGACTGACCAAGGATTCCTGCCGGTTTGTCTGCGAAAAAGACCCCGATGGCCTGCTGGTCAAAACCATGACAGATCAGGATTTCCTGGCCGTCAACGGGATCCAGACCCTGTCAGACAAGTACCAGAACCTCATGCCGGATCTACCGGTACTCAATGCCCTGGGGGTCAGGGCCTTCCGCCTGTCACCCCATAGCCGGAACATGCCGGAAGTCATTCAGGTCTTTGCTGACCTGATGGCAGGTCGCTACGCGGCTGAAGAAGCAGAGGCAAAAATCACGGCTTTCTACCCTGAAGCCGTCTATGCCAACGGATACATGCACGGTCTCCCCGGCATGGAAAGGGTACAGGGCGCCATCTGAGAAGATGGTCTTCTCAGCTGCTGTCAGGCCATATTGAATCCCGGGCAGTTAGTTGATGGCGCTTAGGGGTGTGTTGGTTAGTTTTTCCCGGTAGTTGGCCATGAAGGCCTGCACCCGTTCGATTTTTGCCAGTTCACCGGTGATGGAAGTGCCGCCGGTGACGGCCCCCTGCCCGGCCAGCAAGGTAAAGGCGTCTGCGTTGGGTCCCTGCAGCATTGCAGGACCATAGAGGCCAGCCAGCTCTTTGAGCGCCTTTTCATGGCCGGCCAAAGTCAGAGCGACCGAAAGGTTGATCACCTGAGCTGATACGGACTTTGTAAGTGTCCCCCCGTCTTCAGCAGGCGGCGGCGGCAGCGTTGCAGCCAGGGCCTGGGCTGCCTGATCCCATTGGCTGTTCCGCCAGTAAATTTCAGACTTCAGCTGGAAGGCAGCGCGGCTTTGATCATCAGCCAGCATGGCCAGGGCCCGGCGGTTCTGCCCCAGATCAGCCAGGGCCCGCACGGCCAGATGCTTGCGTTCCTGAGCCAGCCGAACCGGGATATTGGCAACCCGGCTGTCTTCCAGAGCATCCAGTGCTTCCTGCGGTTTACGATCCAGGAGGCGGACCACCGCCAGGCGGGCCCCAACCCGGGCTTTTTCTTCCCCGATCAGGCGAAACTCAATCTGATGTTCCAGCAAACTGGCCGCGCGGCCCAGCAGATCCACATCCACCAGTCGGTCTGCAATGTTTGCAATCAGATCATCCCCGTCTTTGCCCGGCGGCGTTAACTCACGGAACTCCTCATAAAGCGACAGCGCTGCCAGAGGTGCCATGGTCTTGGCTTTTTCTTCGATGAAGAGCCGTTCAAACTCCCGGCTCATGCGCTGTGCAGCCTGTTCTGACGAAGCCCGTCCGGGGAAATAAGTCGCAGAGCGGCGCAGAGCATGCAGGCTCTCGCGGTACTTCTTTTCTTCCGAATAGAGGTTCGCCAGACGAGTCAGAAGCGCGAACTCAAAATCATCGCCACGCCAGGCAAAGCGCAGTTGCTCCAGCTTTTCGATGGCATCCTTGGCAGACAGTTCGTTGGCTTCAATATCGCTGTCGATCAGAGCCAGGCGTGCACGTGCAGACGCCCCGCCGGCATTGCGGCCAGCCACGGCTGTCCAGGCTTCCTTGGCCGCATCTTTTTCGCCCTTGGCATAGTCCAACTGCCCCAGAAGGAAGGCGCGCTTTGCTTTCTCCAGCCGGGTCACATAGTCCTTTTTGTCTTCATTCAGCAGCCGTTCGGCCTCTTCAAGAGACCCGACTGTAATCTGAGCGTCCGCCGTCAGAAGGCGCAGTTTTTGTCGAATGGGCCGTGGGTAGCTTTTAAACAGAGCTTCGGTCGCTGCCAGTTTTGGCGCGGCCACATCCCATTCCTGCGCGGAGGCAGCCAGTACCCCCCGCCAGAGGTCAGCTTCAATCTCTCCGGCAAACACCGGGCGTTCCAGCAAGTCACGGGCTTTGACGTAATCACCGGTCATGATGCGCGAAGCGGCTTCCATCAGCACCACCTGCGGATCGCCATAAAGCTCCGGATTTTCTTTTTTCACCAGCGCAAGAACGCCCAAGGTTTCACTGGACAGTCCATGGGCGAAATAGAACTGAGCCAGTTTTATACGCGACAGGCCTTTTTGCTGCCGGTCGGCCTGGACCACCGCCATCTGCAGTTCCTGGCGCAGGCGGTTGAAGTCCTTCTTGGGACCAACACGCCAGGTGTCCAGATCAAACAGGCGACGTCCCACAGGCAGTTTGACGTCAACAGGCTGATTGGTGGTGCTGGTCAGTCCCTCAGACAAAGCCAGGGTCAGGCCATTGCGGCCAATCACTTCCACCCCGCCCTTGACCACGGACACATCGATGTCATCCGTATGGCGCTGCATGGCCAAGCCCTGCGCGGTCGGCAGCACGGAAAACTCCGGGAACTCCCGCCCGTTCATGATGACCTGACCGGGGCGCATTAAGGGCACCAGCATCAACTCTTCACCCGTTGACGGGTCCGGCAGCGAGATGACTTTGTGGGCGCCCACGACATCGAAAATCACGCGCTTTCCGGAACTGTCCGGGAACACCTTGATTTCCTTGCTCTGCTGTATCGGACGGGAGCGGAGGTCGAGAATCCAGCTGTCCCCTTCCCGCTTCACCAACGGCTCAATGAAACCGGAAACCGGAAAACGAAACACAGTGCCACTGGCGGTGTCGCGGCGACGCAGTTCCGCCAGTTCAACCGTTTCTCTCTTAACCTTACTCTCAGCCCCTCTTGGTGCCTTGCGATCAAAGGCCAGTACGATTTCCCGGCCGCGTTTGAGCAGAGAGAGGCCTACGGGGGCGTCCCAGGCGAAGGTTATGACCAGTGGATCTGGCCAGGGCGCAATCCGCCCGGGAACCGGTGCCAGATTGGGCGCATCGGATTCCCGATCTGCAGTGATGACCAGCCCGGCAGACCCGGTAACGCTGCCCAGACTGGGCAAGGATCCACGGCGGGCCTCTTCCTGATCCACCTCGATCTTAACGCCGCTTTTTTTGCCCAGGTTCGCAACCTTCTCCAGGTCACGGCGCAGTTCTTCTGCGACCGCTTCCGCCGGTGTCAGGGGCTGCAAACCACCTTCCGGCAGTTCAGGGCGCGGATCTTCATCAGGCAGCATCAAAGGCGTGGGGGCGCTAGCCTGAGGCGATTTGGGCTGGCTTTCCGGCTTCTTTGCTACCTGTGCCTTGGCCGGTGGCTCATCAGGTTCCACCACCAGCCGCTTGGGCTCAGCCTCTGGCTCCGGCTTGGCTTCCTTTTTAGGTGTAGGGGCAGGTTTAACGTCTTCTTCAGCAGAACGACGCACCAGATCCGCAGAAAAGACATCGATGACAACCTTGGATCCGGCCGTAAAGCCCTTCACCTGGCTGTCGATGGGCACCCGCAAGGTGACAATGACACCAGGGTCACTCACCTGACTGCGGGCCGCCGTCATGCGTTTGGGTTTTTCCCGCTCAATGTCTTTCAGATCAATCCGACCCGGGCGATCAAACAGGACCTCGACCTCATCCCCCTTACGGATCAGGCGGTATCCAACAGCCTGAGGCCAGTCAAAGACAATACGGTCAAAGTCGGGATGTTCACCCAGACGGGCTTTGATGACAGGCAGGTTACTGGTGTCCTGCTCTCCACCGGCCGCTCCCGAAGGGGCCACAGTCCCTGCTGATGCCTGGGCCTGCGACGCCGTTGCCTGACCTGAAGGGGCTGCTGTCGGTTTAGGCGCGCTACCATCAGGTTTGGCCGAAGACTCTGCCTGATCCTTTTCTGCAGTCTGGCTCTGCGGGGGCGCCGTTTTTTCCGGCGCGGCAGCAGGCGCTGTTCCCTTGCTCAGATCCACCACCACTTTCGTGCCAATGGTGAAGGTCTTGGCCCCTGAGATGCCCTTGGCTTTGAAGGTCACAACCTTCCCGTCCGCAGAGACAACCGGGTCGGACAGGTTGGCAAAAAGCCGCCGCAAGGCATCACTGAAATCGTAATCACCAGCCTGATTGAAGGTCACAATGACCTTATCGCCCTGAACCTCAGCCTGAAAGGTCGTGGGGCTCGCCCAATCAAACACCATCCGGGCAAAATCGCTGTGCTGGCCACCGCGCACGGTGACCTTATCAGCGGCGAAGGCCACTGATGCCAACAGAAAAGAAAACAGGATGGACAGGAGATAACGCATAAAAATCAGTTACTCGTCGGGTTACTGGCAGTTTCGTGAATGACAATGTCGGTGCGTCTGGCCAACGCAAGCTTCCGGGCCTGTCCCATGGTGTCAGACAGCTCCGAATAGCGGCTTTCCCCATAGCCACGCACAATGATCTGATCTTCGTAGCCGGAGCGGCGCAGTACTTCTGCCACCACCGATGCCCTGATCAGGGAGAGTTCCCAGTTTGACGGCAAATCGCCCCCAACAGGGGTTGGGTCGGCATGGCCGGTTACCTCGACCCGGTTGTTGAAGTTGGCGATCAGTCCGCCCAGCGCATAGACCGCCTCCGCAGCTTCCGGATTGGGGGCGAAAGCCCCGGGGGCAAACAGCAGGTTTCCGGGAAGGGAAATGATCACCCGGTCGCTTTCCTGCCGCAGTTCTGCTTCAGCCAGAGCCTTGTTCTTGGAGAGCTGTCCCTGCAGCAGACTGGAGAGGTAATCCAGGTCAATGCCAGGCTGAACCGCCGTGGGCATCAGGTCCATCTTGAACTGAGTAGAGCGTTTGTCAAAAACCGATAGCGCGTTCAGCTGATCCGACAGGCTGCGGGTCAGCTGCTGCCAAACCTGTTCTTCCACCTTCATCATCGAAAACAGCAGAACAAAGAAGGTCAGCATCAGGGCCACCAGATCGGTGAAGGTGACCATCCAGGCCTGCGGATTTGTCTTTGTGGCCACACTGCCTTCTATCTCAGCCTTAAAGGACTGATTGGTCAGAGGGGTCGCGGGCGTGCGAACCGCGTCTTTTTGCGGAGGTTTCGACATGGCCGTTACTGCACCCCCGGTTTGATGTCAAAAGTCGGACGGGGCTCTTCATAGATGCGCAGGATTGTGCGGATGGTTCCCGGCTTGCTGGGCAGCAGACCAGCACTCAACTGCTCTGCAGGCAGTCCTCTCAAAACCATCTGTCGAACCAGAACACCGGCCTGCATGACCGAGGTTCGCAATTCACTTTCCGGGCTGAGGTTGGAGTAATCGGGGTCGGAAAATCCGCTTAGGATTTCCACCTGAACATTGAGACCCTTGAAGCGCCTATCGTTCAGCAGACGCACAAAACGGTCCAGCAGCAAGGCCGGACCGGCTCTCAGTTCCGATCCATTGAAAAAGTAGCTGTCAGCGGGAACATCCATGCGCAGCTCCCCGCCCCCGACATCCATCTGTTGGGCTGCTGCCGGAAAGGTGGAGCTGAAAAGATTGCCGGTGTCATTCAGCAAGAAGGTGCTGGCATCCAGATCACCCAGAGTTCCGGACTGGTTGCCGAATTTCCGATTGGCGGCAATTTCGCCATCGAAGGTATCGCTGACACTGGCCAGAACCGCCAGGACCCGGTCTTCCTCATAGGTCGCCAAAGCCGTCAGCAGAATAAAGAAGGCCAGCAGGATCAGGTTCAGAGATAACAGGGCAACGACGTTGGGATCCCCGTCACTCTTTGATTTCTCTTCTGCTTGAGGAACCATCTGTACCCTCTTGGAGACAACGATCAGTCAAGTGGTTGAAAGTGCCCGCTTCAGACCCGGTCTATTGACCAACTGCCAACGTCGACCGCAACAGTGAGGCACTGCAACCCTGGTTCAGCAGCCACAGAACCAGGCACTCAATCCGCTTGGTTCCTTGTTGGCTCAATCTTCTCTTGCCTGAAAAACAACGGCGGCTGTCTTTAGCTAATTGCCTGAAAGACAACCCTAAACCCGCCATCAATCAAAGGACGCAAGAAGTTTGTCGATGTCATCCTGACTGATTGCGTCCCCGTCCATCTGAGGTCCGTTCATCAGGTCCTCATCTGTCTTGGGCGCGTCATCGGCGGGGCTCGCTGCCGGCCGATGATCACCAAGGTTTTGCGATTCATGTCCAAACGCGGACAGGAGTGCGTGCACCTTGGTTTCGATATGTTGCAAAGCCATCACGACTTTTGAGATGCGCTGACCGGTGATGTCCTGAAAACCACAGGATTCATAAACCTTGGTCACGGCATCCACGACCTTCTGCTGAGCTTCCCCTTCCAGGGTATCCGCCACAGCTTCGATCTCTTCCACCGCTTCCATAATGGAGTTGGTGGCTTGTTCAGTCGCCCCGACGATGGCTTCCAGTTCTTCACCCGCCACTGGCAGGTGCTGCGCCGTAATTTCGTCCGGCCGCAAAGAAGCAATCTCAGCCCTGGCGGACTGAATGTACTCCGCCAGGTCTTCGATTTCGCTGTAAAGCTTGAGATTGACTGAAGACAGGTCGCCTTGAGCTGATTTCATGATGCTCTCAACGGCTTCGATCAAGTCATTGGGATCAAGGTTCTCATGCCGCTTGACCAACTGGTTCAGTCGATCCTCCAGATCCCCATGTCCCGTGTCTGTTTGCGTTGACATGGTTCAGATCCTTAGAAGGCGCCCAGGACTGCCGTGAGCTTGTTTTTGAGGGTCGCAGCGTTGAACGGCTTGACGATGTAGTTGGTTACACCGGCCTGCTTTGCCGCGATGACGTTTTCGGTCTTGCTCTCTGCCGTGATCATCACAAAGGGCAGAGACTGCAGTTTGCCGTCGGCACGCACTTCCTTGAGAAGCTGAAGACCGCTCATGGGTTCCATGTTCCAGTCGGAAATCACCAGGCTGTAAGGCTTGTCCCGCAGTTTCTGCAGAGCCATGGCGCCGTCCGTTGCCTCATCGACATTGTCGAATCCCAACTGCTTGAGCAGGTTACGGATGATCCGGAGCATGGTTTTGTAATCATCCACGATCAGGATTGGCATATTCATATCGACGCTAGACATTTAGCTCTCCGGAATTTGGTCGTTATCTACTGTCTAAGACAGCTGAAATCTGTCAGCACAGATTAAGGAGTTGAGGGTTAACGCACGGTAAAAACCTACAAAAATGCAGATAAAATCGTCTTGTTTCTGCAATCTGATTCTTTCCCGCCATTGGTGTGATTTTTAAGAAAAAGAAAGGACGTAAAGTTAGGCCGACACCCCTGCCAACCAGCCGTTTTTGTCCAATCTTTTTTAGGCTTTATCTCGCGACCACAGGCGCAACCGCCTCAGGTGAAAGAACAACTTCACTACTTAAGAGGGTTTCAATGGAGCCGGATCAGTTTCGAGGCAGCGGAAGATCGCGACGATTGGCCAGTTCCATGGTCACTTCTTTGGCCACATTCGGGGCCATCTGAGCCAGCACAGGGGCCGAGCGGCGCTGATTCATGCGCTCAATAACCTTAAGCAGCACTTCCATTTCCAACTGGTTGAAGATTCGGGCCGCTTCTTTCGGCTTCATCTTTTCATAAATGGACACCAGATTCGCGAACTGCTTTTCTTCCTGTTCGTCGTACTTCACCAGCAGGCGCTCGATTTTGCGCTGCAGGTCTTCCAGGCGCTTAACTTTTTCATCAACCCGCTTTTCAGCGGCAGCCAGCAGAGCTTCCCGGCCCTCAACATCCCGTTCGCGCTGATCAATTTCTTTACGGCGCTTGGACAAAGCCTGCAGCAGCTCAATTTCTTCATCGGTCATGGCAAAGGGATCGGCAGGCAGGTCTGCAGTCTGAGCGGCAGCTTCTGCACTCTCGTTCTCGGCTTTGTCCGCTTCCTCATCAGCTTCGTTTTTCTGAGCCGTCTCGAGGACCTCATCGGCGTCAGATTCCTGGCTTTCGATTTCCTGGGCCTGTGCGTCCAAAGCAGCCAGCTGCGTGATGTTCGGACTGGGCAGAGAACTGGGCAAAGATTTAGCCAGAGACTGAGCCTTTTCTGCAGTCATGGCAGAAACACCGCTCCACAAGCCTTCAACCTTCATGCCAAGGCTGATGGCAGCAAGCAGGATGACAACAGGCAGTAAACGGAATCTCATAACAACTCACCTTCCAGGTCTCATAGGCTGGCTATAGGTCTTTTCAGCGGTTAACGCAGGGCCTCAAGAGATTTCAACAGCGCAGACTTGGCATCGCCTTCTGCGGCTTCTTCTTCTGACTGAAGGGCTTTACGTCCCCGCAGTTTGCTGAGGCCCTTGCCGGAGGCACGTTTCTTTTTCGGCCCAGAGTCAGACCCTCTGCTGTCAGAGATGCCCTGATCCATGCGTCCGGCCAGGGATTCGCCTTTCTCAACCAGGAAAGACAGTTCATCGGTCAGCACGCGGGCCTTTTCCAGCTGCTCGTTGGCCTGTTTGACCTGATTTTCCAGTTCAGAACCCGAGGCCAGGGCACGCTGTTTCAATTCGCTCACCCCGTGGTCAGCCTGATCAGCCGCTGCTGCGAACTCCTTGATCATGGCTTCCATTTCATCCTTGGCACTGCGCAGGGCCGTCAGCTTGCCGTTCAGCACGGTGGCATAGGCAATGGTGATCAGCAGCAACGCAGCCAGGATTCCATCGATGAGAAGCGTCCAGCTCACCCGTTTTCCTTTCCATCCATGACCCGCTTGTCTGCAATGCGGACAGCGATCTTGCCATTCTTCCGGCCCATGTAGCCGGTGAACATCTCCGCCTGACCGCAGCGCACACCCACTTCGTCTTCCGGGCCGACGTTGAACTCAATCTGGCTGCCAACTTCCCAGTTCAGCACGTTGCCCAGGGAGGTGGTGATCGAATCCAGAACTGCTTCAACGTTTACATCGGTGCGCCACAGCTGGGCAGTGAGGTGGCTTTCCCAGATCGAATCCCGGCCAAACTTTTCCCCCATGAACATCTGCAGCAGCAGTTCACGCACGGGCTCCAGCGTCGCATAGGGCAGCAACAGTTCGATCTTGCCGCCGCGGTCTTCCATATCCACCCGCAAGGTGGTGACGATGGCGGCATTTTCATGTCGGGCGATGGCGGCAAAGCGGGGGTTTGTTTCCAGTCGCTCAAAACGGAACGTCACGGGAGACAACGGATCGAAGGAGGCCGACAGATCCGTCAGGACCACATGCATCATCCGTTCGATCAGGTTCCGCTCAATGGTGGTGTAGGGACGGCCTTCAATGCGCATGGGGGCCATGCCCCGGCGGCCGCCCAGCAGAACGTCCACGATGGAGTAGATCAGGGAAGAATCCACCACCATCAAACCCAGGTTGTCCCATTCCTCTGCCTTAAACACCGACAGCATGGCCGGCAGAGGCACCGAGTTCAGGTAATCCCCGAAGCGCGCCGAGGAGATGCTGTCCAGGCTGACTTCCACGTTATCAGAGGTAAAGTTACGCAAGGACGTGGACATCATGCGGACCAGGCGGTCAAAAACCACCTCCAGCATGGGCAGGCGTTCATAGGAGATCGTCGTGGAGTTAAGAACGGCATGGATACCCGACTTGTCGGCATCCCCGTCCCCGTCCGCATCCAGCCCCAGCAGGCTGTCGATTTCGTTCTGGTCCAGTACGCGGGTTTCCTGACCCTTGTACTTTTCCTCTGCATCGTCGTCATTATCTAGGGCATCAAAGGGATCTTCAGCCGCATCTTCGCCTTCTTCGGCCATGGCTTCCCATTCAGCCAAGAGGGCTTCCTGGTCTTCCTCGCCGCCGGCTTCGTTTTTGTCCAATGCGTCTGACATTTCAGAGTCCTATTGTACCAGCATCTGCTTGAAGAGAACGTCACGGATTTCAGTAGGATAAGTCGCTGCATTCACCCGCAGCAGCAGCTCTTCACGCAAGCGCTGCAGGCCCGCTGACCCGCGCAGGTCTTCGATCCGCAGTTCACGCAGATAAACCTGAAAATTGTCCACAATCCGGGGCTGCAACTGCTCCAGCGCGGCCCGGTCCGCTTCACTGCCCACTTCCAGACTGACAGAGAGTTTCAGGAAGCTGGCTTTGCGTCCCGTGGTGTTGAGGTTCACCAGCATGTCAGGCAAGTCATAGAAAAGGACGGTCACGGGGCCATCAGGCTCACCGTCAGCCTCCTCTCCTTCTTCACCCTCTGCCGCTTCAACAGTCTCTTCCGCTCCCAGCAGACTGTCCAAAGCACCAGAGAAATAAGCGCCTGCACCACCCCCGCCAATAAGCAGCAGAGGAAGTACGATAAAAAGAATGAGCTTCTTGCCGCTCAAGCCACCTTTTTTAGGCTGAGCTTCGACGTCGTCACCCAAATCTTCGTTGAGACCAGCGTCGGCCATAAATGAAAAAACTCCGGAATATTCTGTTTCCTATGGCCTGCAACCTAACGCAAAGATGGTTAACAGGTGCCTAATCACCTAGGCAAAATTTGCAGCCCTGAAACAGGCCCTCAATCAGGGCTTTTCGGGCGACAACGGGCAGTGAGATTTCCACCCGTGAAAACAGAATTCCGTTAGCAAACATGCTCCAAAAGGGCGATTTTTCTTTGAAGGAGTGTTGGGAAATTATCACTTCATATCAATAAATTAGCATACTTTAATCAAAAAAAGGATTCGCCACTCCCTGCTAAGGAAGTGACGCCACAACACCAGCTTGCGCCAGGGCGTCAATTTCCGCCTCACTGTAACCGGCCTGCTGCAGGACTTCGCGGGAATGTTCACCAAAAACCGGCGCAGCCCGGGCCACTTTCCCTGGAGTCTGGGAGAACTTAACCGGCAGCCCCAGCGTCTTAACGGGACCAGCGCGGCTATGATCGACCTCGACCAGCATCTCCCGAGCCAGAGTTTGCGGGTCTTCCTGCATCTGCTTTACATCCAGAACGGGGCCCGCTGGCACGCCTGCCGCTTCCAGGCGACTGAGCCAGTTGTCGGAGCCATCCTGCTTGAAATGGTCGGACAGAAGCGCTTCAAGTTCTTTCAGATGCGCCATCCGATCGGAATTGTTCAGGAATCGCGGATCGTCTGCCAGTTCCTCAGCTCCCAGTGCCGTCAGCAGCTTCAACCAGTTCTTTTGATTGGCCGCCCCTACGGTGATCCAGCCGTCAGCTGTTTCAAAAGCCTGATAAGGGGCGTTCAGGGGATGGGCTGACCCCATGGCCTGGGGCGCAACTCCGGTGGCCAGCGCAATGGCTGACTGCCAGTAACTGTGCATGATCCCGGCCTCAAACAGAGAGGTGTCAACGCGCTGCCCTTCTCCCGTTTTCAGACGATGGCTGTAGGCAGCCAACGCGCCCATGGCCGCCAGAACCCCGGCAGTGATGTCGGTTACCGGCGGGCCAATCTTGCAGGGAGCCCTGCCGGGCCCCTCACCGGTGATGCTCATCAGTCCGCTCATGCCCTGGGCGATCAGGTCAAACCCGCCCCGCTCCGCATAGGGACCCGTGCGTCCAAAGCCGGAGAGTTCCACATAGATCAAGCCGGGATTGAGTGCCTTCAGCCGGTTATAACCGAACCCCAGCTTTTCCATGGTGCCTTTGCGGTAGTTCTCGATCACCACATCGGCGTCTTTCAACAACCGCTCCAGCACCTCCTTCCCGGCCTGGCTTTTCAGGTCCAGCGCAATCCCGCGTTTGTTGCGGTTCATCATCATGAAGGCAGCAGATTCCTCTGCCTGAACAGGTGGCACCATAAGGCGCGAATCGTCGCCGTCCGGAACTTTCTCAACCTTGATGACATCGGCCCCCATATCGGCCAGCATCAGGCCACAGACAGGCCCTGCCATAATATGGGCCAGTTCAATCACCTTGACGCCGGCCAGAGGGCCGCTCCCCGCTGTCATCTTACTTACTGTCCTTCAAACTCAGGTTTTGTCTTTGCCAGAAAGGCGCGATAGCCAATCTGGAAATCCTTGCTGTCATAACAGGCAAAGCCTTCATCCAGCTCCGCTTCGCTCAAGGGCGTCGGGTCCTCCAACCGGGCAGCGAACGCCTTGTGCCAGCGGGCCACCAAAGGAGCCCCGTCAGCGATTCGTCCGGCCGTGGCGTAGGCCTCTTCAACCACCTGCTCATCCGGCACAATGCGCGTTAGCAACCCCTTCTGAAAGGCTTCTTCGGCGCCAAAAATCCGCCCCTCCAGCAGTATTTCCATTGCCCGGGCCCGTCCCACCAGCTTGATCAGGGGCGCCAGTTCTTGATGGGCCATAACCAGTCCCAGGTTTTTGATCGGAACTCCAAAGCGGGAAGACTGACCGGCAATGCGCAGATCACAGCAGGCGGCCATTTCCAGACCACCACCCACACAAATGCCTTCAATCAGAGCCAGAGTCGGAAAGGGACAGGACTGCAACGCGCCCAGCGTGCGGTGCATCAGCTTGCCATAGGCTTTCGCCTGTGCAGCGTTTGAACGGTCGGTTTCAAACTCCCCGATGTCATTTCCGGGGGAGAAGGCCCGCCCCCCTGCCCCGCGCAAAACCAGGCAACGGAGGTTTTCATCCGCCGAGAGGTCAATCAGATGATCACCCAAAAGCTGCCACATCGGCTTGGTCATGGCGTTGAGTTTGTCAGGCCGGTTCAACGTGACGGTCACCACCGCACCGTCACGGGCCACTAATATTGTATCGGCCATTTATCTTCCCGAAAATTCTCCGCCCTTCAGAAGGCTCGCTTGACAGGGAAACAGATCGTGCCTCCCGAAGGACGGATCATACTCACCGATAGAAGTACTCCACCAGCCCCATGGGCACGATGGGCACATAGGTCACCAGCATCAGCACGGCAAAGAGCACACCGATGAAGTAGATGTTGACCTTGCTGACTTCCCAGATGTCGGCTTTGGCAACAGAACAGGCTGTCACCAGAACGCTCGCCACGGGCGGCGTCTGCTGGCCAATGCCCAGATTCAGGGTCACGATCATGCCGAAGTGAACCGGATCAATGCCCACAGCATTCACAATGGGCATGACGATGGGCACCACAAGGATGATGGCGGCGGCTGAATGCAGGAAGAAGCCGATCATCAGGAAGAAGAGGTTCATGATCGCCAGGATGATGAACTTGTTGTCCGTGATGCTGGCAATGCTGGTTGCCAGTTGCTGCGGCACCTGGGCCTCGGTGAGGTAAACCCCGACCAGCATGGACGCTGCCACCAGCAGCATAACAACAGAGGTGTGGATCCCGCCTTCAATTACGGCCTCTCTCAACCGTGACAGGTTCAGTTCCCGATACAGCGCAGAAATCACCAGCGAGGCCAGAACAGCCAAAGCTGCCCCTTCTGTCGCCGTGACAAAGCCGCCAAAGATACCCCCCAGGATGATCAGCGGCAGAGTGAAGGCCAGACCGGCATCCTTGAAGGTGCTCACCACCCGGCGGATCTGGAAGGTTTCTTCAACCGGATAGTTATAGCGACGGGCGAACCAGTAGCTCAGGGCCATCATTCCCAGACCGCCCAGAATGCCCGGCACGATGCCCGCGACAAACAGCTGCACGACCGAGCTTTGCGACATCACCGCATAGAGGATCATGGGAATGGAGGGCGGGATGATCACGGCCAATGTGGCCGAAGAGGACATCACCGAGGCGGCAAAAGGCGCCGGGTACCCCCGTTTTTTCATGGCCGGGATCAAAATCGACCCCAGCGCGGCCACATCAGCCACCGCAGACCCGGAAATCTCGGCAAAGAACATGGAGGTGCCGATGGTGATCATCGACAGCCCCCCTCTGACAAAACCAAAAATGGCTGAGGCAAAGGCGATCAGACGCTTGGAAATCCCACCGGTGTTCATGATGGCACCGGCCAGAATGAACAGGGGAATGGCGATCAAAGGAAACTTGGTGGCGCCATCCATCATCACCAACGCCACATTCGGCAGGATGTCTGTCCCCTGGGTTGCCACCATGGCAACAGTGGTGACGACGGCCAAAGAGATGGCGATGGGCACATTGATAAAGACCAGCAGAAAGAGGCCGAAGAACATCAAAGCGATGGTCATAGTTCCACCTCCTCCAGGGGCGCATCTTCCCCCTTACCAATGGCGCTGAGCACCTGGGGCAGGGAAAAGAGCTGAGCCAGGATAAACAGCGCAGATCCAATGGGAATGACCGACTGTGTCAGGGTCGTCGGCACTTCCGGCAGGCTGACCAGCGTGTCGCCTTCCAGAATGAGCAGCACCTCAAAGCCCAGCCAGCCCAAGAGAGCGAAGAAGCCAATGGTGATGGCTTCGGCCAGGAACACGACGGGATAGCGGAAACGGGGCTCCAGAGAGTTGACCAGGCCCGGCACCCCAATATGGGCACGCTTCAGCGCGGCCAGGGCTCCGGCATAGTAGGTCAGCCAGGCCAACTGAATGGAGGCCACTTCGTCGTACCAGGCCAGCGCACTGCCGCCGATCCGGAAGCCAACGGCCAACAGCACCACCACTGCCAGCGAGACCATCAGGATGATGGTTATGAGCTCCAACAGCCGCTCAAAGTAGCCGTATATAACGGTAGACACCTGCCGCACAGGCCTTCTCCCTTGGACTTTTTCCTTGGAATTTCAGAGATGTAACGCAGCTCAACACAAACATCGGGGAAAAGGCCCGACCCCAAAAAAGCCGGGCCGGGCCTTTGGTTCCCAATCGTGACAGACGGCGTTACTTGCCGAGTGCCATGGCCTTATCAACCAGAGCCCCGCCGCCATCGACACTGGATGCGAACTCCTCGTAGATGGCTGCAGAGGCATCGATGAACGCCTCTTTGTTGGCCGTGTTGACCTGCATGCCGCCCGCTTTCAGTTCAGCCAGCAAGTCCGTTTCCAACTGAGCTGCCTGCTCATAAACGAACGCCTGCGTTTCCTGAGCTGTTTCCGTCAGAATCTGCTGAACGTCTTCCGGCAGTTTTGCGAAGTGCTTGGTGTTCACTGTCACATAGGCCGGGGTGTAAACATGGCCGGTCAGGGACAGGTACTTCTGCACTTCCTGGAACTTGGCGGAAGCAATCTGGGCAAAGGGATTTTCCTGCCCATCAAAGGTACCCGTCTGCAGCGCGACAAAGACCTCAGAGAAGGACAGAGGAGAGGGATTGGCCCCGTAAGCCTTGAACATCTTCACCCGCCAGGTGGATTTGGGCGTACGGAGTTTGATACCGGCCAGATCACCCGGCACATCAATGGGCTGTTTGTTGTTGGTGATGTGGCGGAAGCCGTTTTCCCAAAGCGCCAGGATCTTCAGCCCTTTGTCTTCTGCGATTGGCAGGAGCGTCGGACGAACGATCTCTGCTTCAATCTTGGCCATATGGGCCCGGTCTTTCACCAGATAGGGCATATCGAACATGCCGAACTCATCTACCTGGGACGCCATGACCGAGGATGGCAGCGCAAAGGTAATGGTGCCGAGCTTCAGCTTCTTCAGAAGTTCCTTGTCTTTGCCTAACTGGCTGGAGCCAAAAACTTCGACCCGGGCTTTGCCTGCCAGCTTTTCGTTTGCCCGCTTGGCAAATTCATTGGCAGAGATTTCGAACAAAGAACCAGGTTTACCCACATGACCAAACTTCAAAACCATTTCACTGGCCATTGCCTGTGAAGACAGCAGGGCTGCCACGGTTGCCGCACCGGCTAACTTGATGAACTTTGAGATCTCCATCGGAAGCCTCCTCTCTGTTTAGAATTGTTTTTGTTGCTTTCCTTTTCCTGCGGATTTCTCTTCCTCTGGTGGTTCCCAAAGGAAGAGCCCGGTCTTTTGTTTTTGGAGGCCTCTTTGTGCCTCAAGCCTTACCTTTTTGGGGCCTCAGCCCCGATTAACTCCTTTAGGAATCAGCCGTTTCCGCCAGATGCTCCAACGCCGCATTCAGGCCGCCTTTTGCATTGTCGAACCCGGACAGCCGCAGCCCCATTTCCACGCCGGAGAGCGTGCCCGCCAGCGTCAGATCGTTGAAATGTCCCAGATGGCCAATTCGGAATACCTTGTCCGCCACCTTGCCCAGACCGGTCCCCAGGGACATGTCGAACTTTTCCAGGATCACTTTTCGCAGAGCATCTGCGCTGCGACCGTCGGGCATGAGCACAGCCGTCAGAACAGGGGAAAACTCGTCGGGGTTCTGGCAAAGGTTCTCCAGCCCCCAGGCGGACACTGCCTTGCGGGTGGCTTCACCATGACGGCGATGCCGGGCAAAGACATTGTCCAGCCCTTCTTCGTGCAACATGGTGATGGCTTCCTTGAGCCCGTAGAGCAGGTTTGTGGCCGGGGTGTAAGGGAAGTAGCCCGTTGCGTTCTGGGCGATCATCTCATCCCAGCGCCAGTAGGCCCGGGGCATTCCCCCGGTTTCTGACACTTTAAGGGCCTTGTCACTGACCGCCACAAAACTCAGGCCCGGCGGCAACATCAGACCTTTCTGCGATCCGGAAACCGTGACATCCACCCCCCATTCCTGGTGCCGGTAGTCGGCTGACCCAAGGGATGAAATGGTGTCCACCATGTAGAGAGCCGGGTGACCAACCCGGTCGATGACATCCCGAATTCTCTTGATCTGAGACAGGGCGCCTGTGGAGGTTTCGTTGTGGACCACGCAGACGGCTTTGATTTCGTGGTTTTTATCAGCGCTCAGACGCTCTTCGATTTTGACCGGGTCGGCCCCGCCCCGCCAGTCGCCGGGAATCACTTCAGGCGCAATACCCAACCGCTGGGCCAGCTTGGACCAGAGTGTTGAAAACTGACCAGTCTCGCACATCAACACCTTGTCGCCGGCCTGCAGCACATTCACCAAAGCAGACTCCCAGGCCCCGGTTCCGGACGCCGGGAAGATGATCACCGGGCTGTCTGTCTTGAAGATCGTTTTGATGCCCGCCAGCACCTCTTTGCCCAGATCTGCAAACTCAGGCCCACGATGATCAATGGTGGGATGATCCATGGCTCTCAGCACCCGATCAGGCACATTGGTCGGTCCTGGAATTTGCAGGAAATGGCGACCCGTATGAACGGTCATTGCCGTCTCTCTTTCTCTCACAATGCGAGCATTAAACGTCTGCGAATTTTGTAGCGCGACGATTATGTATACAATTTTGAAAAGGGAGCAAGCGGAATTTTGACGAAAGAACTTTTCGGGATTTCAGGCCAAAAATACTTAAAAACAGCGAAAAACAAGCGGAAGTCGCGAAAAAACCATTCCCTCATTCCCAATCAATGTATACATTTATACCGTTAATGATCAAATGCCCCCGGAACCGAATTTTATGAGCGATTTTCCTCGCACCGGCTCTGCCAGTCTGGCTGAGCAACTGGCTGTGACACTTGATGGCGATGTTCTGTTTGATGCCTTTTCCCGCGGTCGCTACAGCACCGATGCTTCGGCCTATCAGATCACACCCCTGGGGGTGGTGGTTCCGGACAGCTATGACGATGTAAAGAAGACTCTGACGGCGGCACGCCAGGAAGCCACCCCTTTGCTGGCCCGCGGGGGTGGCACCTCCCAATGTGGACAGACCGTGGGCGAAGCCGTGGTCATGGACGTCACCAAGCACCTGAACAAGGTGCTGGATTTTGATCCCGATGAGCGCACGGTCTGGGTCGAACCCGGCATTGTTCTGGACCACCTCAACGCTTTCCTGCGCCCGCACGGCCTGTGGTTTCCGGTGGATGTCTCAACCGCATCCCGGGCCACCATCGGCGGCATGGCCGGCAACAACAGCTGCGGAGCCCGCTCTCTACATTATGGGGTCATGCGCGACAATGTGCTGGAGATCGAGGCACTGCTGGCCGATGGATCGGAAATGACCTTCGGCGAACTGCCGCCGGATCTGGACGATGCGGGATTTTCGAAAGAACACAGGGCTCTGGTCGATCAGCTGCTGGCGTTGGGTATACGAGAAGCCGAGGAAATTGACCGTCGCTTTCCCAAACTGATGCGCCGGGTGGGCGGCTACAACATTGATGCTTTGGTGCCCAGCAACAGACCCATCAATCTGGCCCACCTGCTGGTCGGGTCAGAAGGCACACTGGCATACAGCAAGCGCATCAAGCTTAAGCTCTCCCCCCTGCCAGAACACAAAGTTCTTGGCATCTGCCATTTCCCCACCTTTTACCAGGCCATGGAGTCGGCTCAGCATCTGGTAAAACTGGGACCTGCTGCAGTCGAGCTGGTGGACCGCACCATGATCGACCTGTCGCGGGACATTCCGCTGTTCCGCCCCATCATGGATAAAGCCGTGCGCGGCAATCCCGAGGCACTTTTGCTGGTGGAGTTTGCCGGGGACGACCGGGACAAACTGCTCGCACAACTTCAAAGCCTGGTGGATTGCATGGCCGACCTGGGCCTGCCGGAGGGCGTGGTGGAGGTCACGGATGGCTTCCAGAAAGAGGTCTGGGAAGTCCGCAAAGCCGGCCTCAACATCATGATGTCCATGAAGGGGGACGGAAAACCCATCTCCTTCATTGAAGACTGCGCGGTCGATCTGAAGGATCTGGCTGAATACACGGACCGCCTGACAAAGATCTTTCACGAAAACGGCACCACAGGCACCTGGTACGCCCATGCCTCCGTTGGCTGCCTGCACGTGCGTCCGGTTCTCAATCTGCGCCAGGAACTGGACGTTCAGAAAATGCGCACCATCGCCGAAAAAGCCTTTGAACTGGTGCGGGAATACAAGGGGTCCCACTCCGGCGAGCATGGCGATGGCCTGGTCAGGTCAGAGTTTCATGAAGCCATGTTTGGCAGCCGCATGGTTCGAAACTTTAAAGAAGTCAAAGCGCTTCTGGATCCTCAGAACCTGATGAACCCCGGCAAAATCGTTCATGCCACCAAGATGGATGACCGCTCCCTCTTCCGCTTCAAACCCGGTTACAAAACCCAGGTCCCGGATACGGTACTGGACTGGTCGGACTGGGGAGGCTTCGCCGGTGCGGTAGAGATGTGCAACAACAATGGGGCCTGCCGCAAATCCGACGCCAATGTAATGTGCCCGTCCTTCCGGGCCACCGGCGATGAACGCCACCTGACCCGTGGGCGGGCAAACTCCCTGCGATTGGCCATTTCGGGCCAGTTGGGCCCCGACGCCTTCACCAGCGACGAGATGCTCGAAACCATGAAGCTCTGCGTGTCCTGTAAGGGCTGCAAGCGGGAATGCCCCACTGGCGTCGACATGGCCCGCATGAAGCTGGAGTTTCTGTACCATCACGCCAAACGCCATGGCGTCAAACTGCGGGAGCGGCTGGTGGGGTATCTGCCCCGTTATGCCCCCTATGCCCGTCATCTGGGCCCTCTGCTCACTCTGCGCGACAAGATCCCGGCCCTGGCCCGTCTGAGCGAAAAGTTCCTGGGCCTGAGTGCCCGTCGGCCCCTGCCCCTCTGGCATCGGGCCCCCTTTAACGGCCCAAGGGAAGTCAAAGTCTGCGAAAAGGCTTATCCCCCCAGCAACGGCCGCGACGTGGTCTTGTGGGTCGACACCTTCAATCTCTATCAGGAACCGGAAAATGCCCGGGCCGCACTCAAAGTGCTGGCAGCCGCCGGATATCGGGTCCACGTGCCGCAGGCAGCAGATGGCGGGCGGCCCCTGTGCTGCGGCCGCACCTTCTTCTCGGCGGGACTGGTGGACGAAGCCAAAACAGAGGCCAGCCGACTGATTGGCGCGCTGACCCCCTTTGTTGAGCAGGGCATCCCCATTGTCGGGCTGGAACCCTCCTGCCTGCTGTCTCTGCGGGATGAATACAGCGTGCTCTTTGGGCAGGAATTGATCGGAAAAATCACTGACAACTCCTATCTCTTGGAAGAATTTCTGGCCAAAGAAGACGAGGCCGGACATCTGCAGCTGAACCTGCAGCCGGCACCTGGACAAAAGGTCCTGTTGCACGGCCATTGCCACCAGAAAGCCCACGCGGTGATGGGGGCGGTTGAACAAAGCCTGCGGCTGATTCCTGAGCTGGAGGTGGAAACGGTGGCGTCCAGTTGCTGCGGCATGGCCGGGGCCTTTGGCTATCAGGCCGAAACCTATGATCTCTCCATGAAGATGGCCGAAGCAAACCTGCTGCCAGCTGTCAGAGCTGCAGATGCAGACACCCTGATCGTTGCTGACGGCACCTCCTGTCGCCATCAGATCAAGGATGGCACCAGCCGACAGGCTCAGCATGTGGCGCGGGTTCTGGCACAGGCATTACCGCCAAAAGGCGAAAAGTCGCCTGAGTAACAGTAAATTCACCGCGTCTTATCAAAGGCTTGCAGCCTCGCGTCTTTTAAAGACGGACGCTTTGAGATAAAAGAGACGGACAGGAACAGTCGCAAAAACAGTTTTATGACCACACTCGACGCACCAGAATTGTCCAAGACAACATCCACTCAGGAGACACCCGGCAGCAACAGGCAAAGCAGCCGGGCGCCCTTGCATGGCAAAGTGGTCACTGAACTGCGGCAACTGATCATCGAAGGGGATCTGGCCCCGGGTGATCGCCTGCCGGAAAAAATGCTCTGTGAGCGTTTCAACATCTCCCGCACGCCTCTGCGCGAAGCCATCCGGGTGCTGGCCTCAGAGGGTCTGGTGGTTCTGACCCCGAACCGGGGGGCCCGCATTTCCACGGTAACTGCCGAGGATGTGGACGAGATGTTCCCGATCATGGGGTCTCTGGAAGCGTTGGCCGGGGAACTGGCCTGTCAGCACATCAGCGAAGATCAACTGGCCGAGATCCGTGCCTTTCATTTTCAGATGGTGCTGCACTACCGCCGGCGGGAACTGTCAGATTACTTCCGCCTCAACCAGGCCATCCACAACAAGATCCTGGAAGCTGCCAACAATCCCACTTTGGCTGGACTGCACGCCAATCTGGAAGTGCGCATCTGCCGGGTGCGTTACATGGCGAACATGTCCGAGTCCCGCTGGGCCAATGCCGTCAAAGAGCATGAAGAGATGCTGGAAGCTCTGGACGACAGAGACGGTCCCCGTTTGGCAGAGATCCTGAAACGCCACCTGGAAAACAAGCGCGCGTCCGTAAAGGACGCCCTGCTGGTCAAAGGCTGACCAGAAAACAGGGGGATGCCAGCCCCTGTCCACTTGGCCCCGACTGTTCCCAAACCATGTTCCCGCGCGATGGCGCCCCCGGCACAATTCCCAGCAAACCGTCAGACAGGGTTTTCAGCGGCCGACCGCAGGGTCATTGCCTGCCTGTCTGGTCTGAATAGGCCCCGACCCCTGCCAGGCGAGACAGTTTTAAGCACCTGCCCGGCTCTTGCTGTCCCCGGTTCCTCCCCCTTTCACATTTTTCCCGGCAATTTCTGCCCCGACTTCCTCTTTTGATCGGCCAATTTCGCCCGTTCGCCCAAAACCACCCCTTTAACTTATTGAAAAACAACAAATCTTAAAGTTGGCACGCCTGCTGCATTACTGGGAGCGTCCCCGGTGACCAGCGGCAAAAACGCCACCCGGTCCCAGGGATTGCCACCAGAGCCGAAAAATCGGCCCAGCGCGACCCAACAAGGGGAAAACCGGACGATGGAAAATACAGGTTATATTGGACTTTCAGGCCGCGGCGCCTTGAACCGGGAAATGGCCGTGATCGCGAACAACATCGCGAACATGAACACCCCGGCTTTCCGGGCGAAGTCTGTTCTGTTTGTTGAATTCCTGCAGGAAACCACGGATCCCTCCACGGGTCAGAAAACCACCATCTCCCAGGTACAGGACGTGGCCACCTTCCCCGACCTGAAAGAAGGTCCGCTGCTGGCCACCGATAACCCTCTGGATCTGGCCATCTCCGGCAAGGGTTACTTCACCATCGAAACCCAACGGGGTGACCGCTACACCCGCAACGGCCAGTTCACCACCGACGTGGACGGCCAGATTGTGACGGCTTCCGGTGACCCCTTGCTGGCAAAAACCGGCCGCCCCTTCAAGATTCCCGCGGGCGCCACCGACATTCAGATCACCCGCGACGGCACAGTATCTGTGCGTGACCCCATCAACCGGGCCGCCTCCATCGTACTGGGCCAGATTGAACTGGTGACGTTTGAAAACGAATACGAGCTGAAGCAGGGCCAGGACGGTCTCTACAAGCCTCAGGACGGTGTAAAGCCTGAGGAAGCTGAAGCTGAAGACGTTGATATCATTCAGAACATGATCGAGCAGTCGAACGTCAAAGGGGTCATTGAAATGACCAAGCTGATTGACGTGACCCGCCGCTACCAGTCCTCCAGCAACATGATGGAAGACGAACACAAGCGGATGCGCGACGCCATCTCCACCCTGACACAGCGCGCCTCAGCGTAACGTCGGCTGCTTCCTGAAAGGATAATCCCATGCGAGCTCTTTCCATTGGCGCAACCGGCATGCTGGCCCAGCAGCTCAATGTTGAGGTCATCTCCAACAACATCGCCAACATGAACACCACCGGCTTCAAACGGGGCCGGGCCGAATTCCAGGATCTGCTGTACCAGGACATGCGCCGCGTGGGCGCTGCTTCCTCCGATGCCGGCACCATCGTGCCTTCCGGTGTGCAGATCGGTCTGGGTGTGAAGCCTGCCGCCATCTACCGGATTGGCGAACAGGGCAACATCGATGTCACCGACAACGCCCTGGACATGGCCATCAACGGCAACGGCTTCTTCCAGGTCGAACTGCCCGATGGCAACACCGCCTACACCCGTGCCGGCAGCTTTCAGCTCAGCCCCAACGGTGACCTGGTGACCGCTGATGGCTACACCGTCATGCCTGGCATCACCATCCCTGTCGATGCGGTTGGCATCACCATCAACCCCAACGGGGAAGTCTACGTTGACCAGGACGGCCAGGTGGACGCCACCAATGTCGGTCAGCTGGAACTGGCAGTGTTTGCCAACCAGGCCGGTCTGGAAGCCGCAGGTGACAACCTCTTCCTGGAAACCACAGCTTCTGGGGCAGCAACCACCGCCACCCCCGGGACCGCCGGTTACGGCTCCCTGATCCAGGGGGCCCTGGAAACCTCCAACGTCAATGTCGTGACGGAAATGTCCAATCTGATTTCCGCCCAGCGTGCCTACGAAATGAATTCAAAAGTCATCCAGGCCGCCGACGAAATGATGCGGAACACCTCCCAGCTTCGCTAACGCCAATAATGTGAGCCCCCTTTAAAGGAAAGGCCGCCGCCATGCGTAACATCCTTCTTGCTTCAACCCTCCTGCCCTTCCTGCTGGTTCCCGGCACGGCGATTGCCGACGCTAAGAACTCTCAGGAAACCCAGGCACAGGAAGAAATTACCTACCCGGCCCCTGTTGGTCTTAACCCCTCCGTTCGGGTTCAGGGACGCATTGTCCGGCTTGGCCATCTTTTCAGCGGTCTGGACGAACAGGCAAACACGCCCATCGCCCGCAGCCCGGAACTGGGCAAATCCGTTGAACTGACCGCCCAGTGGCTGGGCGCCGTGGCCCGGGCCTACAACATTCAGTGGACCCCCAGGTCAACCTTTGACGTCAGCCGGGTCGAACGGGCCAGCATCTCCATCACCGCCACGGACATCTCGCCGGTACTGCTGGCTGAACTGGATGAGGACGGCGATGGCGATACCAGCAATGTTCAGCTGCAGTTTGACGAACCCAACGCCACATTCCTGCTGCCTGAAGAAGCCGGTAAGACCTTTGAGCTGGTTGCCTTCCGTAAGGATGACCGCACCGGACGTTTTGCAGCCACCCTGCAGCTGGGCGAAGAAGGCCCCAACATGCAGCGGGTGCAGCTGAACGGCCAGTCCTACGAAATGACCCAGATTCCGGTTCTGCGCCACCGTCTGGAAGACAATGATGTGGTGGAAGCCGGGGACCTGGACTGGATGACCGTTCGCGCCGACAGAATTCCTCAGGGCAGCGCCATTGACCAGGAAGACATCATCGGCAAGGCCGCCGGCCGCCGCCTGCGGGCGGGTAAACCGATCCGCCTGTCGGATCTGGGCGAGCCGGTCACCATCCACAAAAAATCCGCCGTCACCATTCTGGTTGACCACGGCCTGATGCAGCTGACAGCCCAGGGCCGCGCCATGGAGGACGGCCAGATCGGAGATCTGATCCGGGTGATGAACATCCAGTCCAACAAAACTGTTCATGCCATCGTGGTCGACGAGAACCTGGTGGAAGTCAATCTGGCCGCCAAGCAGCTGTCCCAGCTGACAAAGCCAGCCAGCAACTGAAGATCTGAAGACCAAAAGCCAAACCAAACGGGCCTGCAAAGGCTCAACAAAAGCGCCAAAGGTGCAGCCTGAAACCGAACAGAGCTTCCGCTTAAAGGAAGCCACGAAAGCCAAAGATTTTCACGTCGATAGCTATGTGGAAAGTCATGAGGAAAGCCATGCGAAACGAAACCAAAATGACCCAGATTTCCCGGATTGGACGGACCGCTGCTTTGCTGCTGGTCGCCAGCTCCCTGAGCGGTTGCCTCTTCACCGACCGCCTGTCTCAGGTCGGCAAGGCCCCGGTTCTCAGCCAGATTGAAAACCCCGCCAACATGCACGGCAACCAGCCTCTGGTTATGCCCATGCCCAAACCCACTGAAGAGGTTTATGTCCAGGAAGCCAACTCGCTTTGGCGCCGGGGCAGCCGCTCCTTCTTCAAGGATCAGCGGGCCCGCAATGTGGGGGATCTGATCACCGTCGACATCAGCATCGATGACAGCGCCAACATCTCCAACGAGACAGAGCGCACCCGGGACAACGCCGAAAACGCTGGCCTGACAAACTTCCTGGGTTGGGAAACCACCATGGGTAACATGTTCACCGGTGTGGACCCAACCGCTCTGGTCAACGCCAACAGTGACTCCAAGTCCAATGGCAAAGGCACCGTCAGCCGGAACGAAACCATCAACATGACCGTGGCAGCGATGGTCACCCAGGTCCTGCCCAACGGGAACATGGTGATCGCCGGGCGCCAGGAAACCCGGGTTAACTTCGAAGTCCGTGAACTTCAGGTGGCTGGCATCATCCGCGCAGAAGATATCACCAACACCAACACCATCAATTTTGACCAGATTGCCGAAGCCCGTATTTCCTATGGTGGCCGCGGTCAGCTGAGTGATGTTCAGCAGCCCCGTTACGGCCAGCAGGTCTACGACATCATCTGGCCCTTCTAAGCCTGACACCTGTCGCCAGGTCCTATCACCTGGATCTGGCGGCAGCCCCGCCTCACTGGATTGGCGTCCTTTTAAGGACCAGTCCGAGACAGGCAGCCCTCACAGCTGTCCCCGTTATCAAGTTTTGCCGCGGTCTCTTAAGCAAAGAACCGCCGGCATCCGAAGCACCGGTTTCCTCAGCTTTGGCAGTGCCAAGAACAGGAAACCAGCGCATGGCAAACCTAGGCCGACTCCTTTTGGAGTCGGCCCTTTTTTTGTTCAGATACAGAAGAAAGCTGTCCTTTTCCTCGGCTGACAACCTGCCAGACCCAGCCATCCTGGTGCTTCGCTTTCGCCAGGCACCCTGATCCCAACAACTGCAGGCAACAAAAAAGGCCGCCAACAAAGGCAGCCTTTCTTTACCTGTCAGCCCGAAAGCCGACCAAAGCTAATGCTCAATCGTCACGCTGAGTGCGTTCGGCGCGTTCGTGACGCTCCTGGGCTTCAACGGACAAGGTCGCAACAGGACGGGCTTCCAGCCGACGCAATGAAATCGGTTCGTCCGTTTCTTCGCAGTATCCGTAAGTCCCTGATTCGATCCGCTCCAGCGCAGAATCGATCTTGCTGATCAATTTGCGTTCCCGATCACGGGTCCTCAACTCCAGGGAGCGATCGGTTTCCAGGGTCGCCCTGTCTGCCAGATCCGGCTCGGCCAGGCTTTCCGTTTGCAGATGATTGAGGGTTTCGTCTGATTCACGCAGCAATTCTGCGCGCCAATTCAACAGCTTCTGCCGAAAATACTCCAGCATCCGCTCATTCATGAACTCTTCGTCTTCGCTTGGAAGATACTCTGGCGATAGTGTGACTGTCATTCGTAACACCACAATGAAAGGAGCTTTCGCGGCGGGAGTATAGAAATATTTAGCCGCCGCACAACCCTTTCCGAGGCCTTGGGTTAATCTATTTTTAAGAAACTCAAAAAAGGCATAAATGCCGTCAAAACTGTTATGGGAAAAGCAGGATTTCAGATGGGTCTATCAATTCCTGAAATCACCCCGTCTCCGGGGTCAAAAGGCATCAAAAATCACTGAAAAATCAACGGCCCAATTTGGCTAGTTCTACTGCTGCCCGAATTTCAATTTCGTCCAGGATGGCCAGAAGTTTTGGGTCGCTGATCTGTCCGCGCTTGCTGGCGACCAGGCCAACAAGACGTTCAACCTGTACCGGCGCCAAGGCACCTTCCAGCAGCCCAAGACGAATCTGATCCAGCTGGTCCAGCAGATCTTCCCCTCGCTGCTTGGCCTGAGCCTCCCCAGACAGGGAATCAGGAACCTCCTGCAAAGACAGAAGCGCATCGACAGCAGCAACCGGTGCGGCACCGCTGGCAGCTGTGGTCTTCTCGTCACCTTCCAGCGCTTTGGCAAAAGACTCACCGCCCGAAGTTTTGGACTTGTCCTTACGCTTAACGCCGCTGGCGCGAACCTGGGAGTTAGGATCAATCTTCATATCGTTTGCACGTCGTCCTCGGCATCTGCCACAGGGAGTAGAGCTGGGTCATTGTCCCTTAGTTGCCCCACTGCATCAAGCCGCAGTTCCAATCAATCTGGTTCTCAATACAACCAGTCAGGTCCCCGGACAGTCTTTGTCCGATAAAGCGGGACCTCTTTTTTGCCAGGGCTCAAATTCTCCGCTCGTTTTTTCCATACCGGACGGGCAGAGATCCAGGCCGTCAGCAAAAACCTGATCCTGAATCGCCACACTGACGCCACGCCCTTAAAAAGTGGTTAAACCAGGGCCCAAGTCTATGGAATCATTTGAGACCTTTGCAAAGCAACTGCATCTGAAAAGCGCGCCCTGAAGAAGCTCTTGATCGGCTTACAAGCAGCCGGCGCGACCAAGATAATCTGAAATACACCCAGCCATTTTCTGCCTTTTGACCCCGGAACAACCAGAGCACCTCCCTAGGCAATCTTTGCCCCCGCCGCCCTTTCCCTTCTTGCCTAGCGACCATAATTTCCGAGCCAAATTTGGCAAAAATACCCACATAACCCATTGTTAAATAACGAACTTCAAAACTGGCACGTTTCTCGCATATGAACGGTGCGAATAGACGCAAAAAGCGTCAAAGGAAGAAACAAAGCCATGTGCAAAAGCGACTACATCAAACGACTGAGCGTTCTGCTGCTGCTGGCAGGCCTGATGGCCTTCACCACCACAGCCCACGCGCAATCTCGTATCAAGGACATCGCTGACTTCGAAGGCATTCGTGACAACCTTCTGGTCGGATACGGCCTGGTTGTGGGCCTGAACGGCACCGGCGATGATCTGGACGCTGCGGTTTTCACCCGTGAAAGCCTGATCGGTATGCTGCAGCGCCTGGGCATCAACGCCCGCAGCACCGACCTGGATACAGACAACGTTGCCGCTGTCATGGTGACAGCTTCCCTGCCCCCCTTCGCTCGCCAGGGCACCCGCATGGACGTTCACGTCTCTGCTCTGGGCGATGCCTCCAGTCTTCTGGGCGGCACCTTGCTGGTGACGCCGCTGGTGGCTGCCGACGGTGAAATTTATGCCGTGGCCCAGGGCCCGCTGGCCGTTGGCGGTTTTTCCGCCCAGGGTGAAGGTCAGACCGTGACACGGGGCGTGCCCACTGCCGCCCGCATTGCCAACGGCGCCATTGTGGAACGGGAAATCTCCTTTGAGCTGAACACCCTCAACAGCGTGCAGGTGTCCCTGCGCAACCCGGACCTGACCACGGCCCGTCGCATTTCACAGGCCATCAACGCTTTCCTGGGTCAGCCGGTCTCCGAACCCATCGATCCCGGCACCATCATGGTTGAGGTTCCCGAAAGCTATCAGGGATCCACCGTCAGCCTGCTGACCGACATTGAACAGCTGCCCGTGCGCACCGACCAGATTGCCCGTGTGGTGATCGATGAGCGCTCTGGTGTGATCGTCATCGGTGACAATGTGCGCATCTCTCAGGTGGCCATCGCACAGGGCAACCTGACCATTCGGATCACAGAGACTCCTCAGGTCAGCCAGCCCAACGCCTTTGCCCGCCAGGGCAACACGGAAACCGTGGCCCGCACCGACATCGAAATCGAAGACGACAGCGACAAGCGCCTGACCGTTCTGAAAGAAGGGGTGAGCCTGCAGCAGCTGGTGGACGGCATGAACGCCCTGGGCGTTGGTCCCCGCGACATGATTTCCATCCTGCAGGCCATCAAAGCAGCCGGCGCGCTGCAAGCCGAAATCGAGGTGATGTAATGGATATGGCAGTCAACCAGGCCTTCAACACGGCCCAGTACAGCACCAACACCGCCGCCGATTTCACCGCCATGGCCACGGCACAGGCACGCTCCGGCGCCATGACCGTCGATCAGGCTCAGAAAATCGGCCAGGACTTCGAAGCCATGTTCATCGCTCAGATGCTGGGCCCCATGTTCGAAGGTCTGAAAACCGACGGCCCCTTTGGCGGCGGCATGGCCGAAAAAACCTTTCGTTCCATCATGCTTGATGAATACGGCAAAGAAATTGCCAAAACCAACAGCTTGGGCATTGCCGACGCAGTGGCCAAAGAGCTCTTGCAGCTTCAGGAGGTACAGTAATGCACGCAGAACTGACCATGACACAACCCGGCCCCGACGCGACCTCTAACCAGGCCCGGAGCCGTTTTACTGAACTGCTGCAGATCACCAGCCGTTTGATCACTGTTCTGGAAGGCGAGATCGGCCTGCTGCGCTCTATGAAGCCGGCAGACATGCAGGATCTGCAGCAGGACAAAATTGTTCTGGCAGCGGCTTACCAGGCCGCCATGCAGGATCTGAAAAGCAACCCCAGCTGGGTCAATCAGCTGCCTCTTACTGAGCGCAATGAACTGCGCGAGGTATCGGAAAAATTCCAGAAGGTGCTGAGCGAAAACGAACGCGCTCTGCGGGCGGCCCGCGACGTGACCGACGGTCTGCTCAAGCATGTCATGAACGAAGTCAAGAACAAGAACAGCAACCCGACGGCTTACTCCGCCCAGGGCAAAATGATGGCCAGTTCCTACGCCGGAACGGCCGTGCCGCAACCGGTTTCACTGAACCAGTCTCTCTAAGGCGTCGGCCAGAGACTTATCGTTCCGCAGGTCATTGCTCCAAAAGGAGTGACGACCGCCCCGAACAAAAGGGTAAAGGATAAAACACCATGTCGGTCGGACTGACACTCAACACGGCGATCCAGGGCCTGCAAGCCAACCAGGCCGCGTTGACGGTGATTTCCAACAACGTCTCAAACGTCAACACTGACGGCTACACAGCCAAATCAGTGAACATGTCGTCGCGCGTTGTGGACGGAGCCGGTCGGGGTGTTGAAATCACCAACGTTGAGCGTTTCGTTGATGCGCGCCTGCAGGCAGAGCTGCGCTCCACCACGGCCAACATGGCCATGAACGAAACCACCTCCAAGTATTTTGCCCGGACCCAGGATCTCTTCGGCACCCTCAGCTCTGACAGCTCCATCAGCAACAGAATTGCGGAACTGGCTGCATCCATCGGCACTTTGTCTGCCACGCCGGAAAGCTCCAGCCTGCAGACGACGGTGGTGACTGACTTCAAACAGGTGACCGATCAGCTCAACGCCATGAGCGATTCCATCCAGAACCTGCGTCTGGACACGGATCGTGAAATCGCAGCCAACGTCGATGCCATGAACAAGAGCCTGGAAGAAATCGCCAAGCTCAATCTGGAAATCTCTACGGCACAGGCTCAGGGCCTGGATACCGCCGATCTGGCAGACAAGCGCGACACCGCCATTGCGGACCTGTCAGAGCATATGGACATCAGTTACTACACCCGCAGCACCGGGGAAGTGGTGATTTTCACCAAAGATGGCCTGCAGCTGGCTGACACCACCGCAACGCCCCTCACCCACAGTGCGGCCACCGCCATGGGGGCCGGCATCTCCTACGCCGGTGGTCAGATTGACGGGATTGAGCTGCGCGGACGTGACATCACCAGCCAGTTCGAAAGCGGTTCCATCGCAGCCCTGGTCGATATGCGGGACAACAGACTGCCTGATCTGCAGGCCGAGTTGGATCGCCTGTCAGAAATGATGCGCAATGAGATCAACAAAATCCACAACAAGGGCACCTCTTTCCCTGCGCCCAACAGCCTGACCGGCACCCGGGCTTTCGCCGATCCGGCGACAGACTCGATCACCACCAGCACGGCAACACGCATCGGCGTGACGGACGTCAATGGTGCTTTTGTCAGCTACTACGACCTGCCAGCCGGCACCTACACGATCAACAACGTTGCAGCCACCATCAACGCCAACCTGGGCGCAGATGTGACCGCCAGCATCGTCAACGGCGCCCTGCAGATCTCCGCAGATGATGCCGCCAATAGCGTCGGGCTGGTCGATCTGGGGGACCAGCAGGTCACCTTTGGGGCAGATACCTATGAAGGCCTGTCTTACTTCTTCGGGCTGAACGATCTTCTGATCACTGACGGCAACTCACCTGGTGATGCCATCACAGGTATCGGTGCTGAGATCACCGTACGCAGCGACATCATCGATGCTGAATCCCGGATGGCCCGCGGCATTATGAATTCGGCCACCGGTGCCGATGCCCCGGTTGCCGGTGACAGCGGCATTGGTCAGGGCGACAACTCCATCATGGTCAGGCTGTCAGAGCTCTTTGAAGAGCCTCTGGTCTTCACGGCCTCCGGTGACCTGCCCAATCTGAAGACCTCTTTGTCCGGTTATGCCGGGGAAATCATCGGCAACAACTCTGTGGCCGCCAAGAGCGCTGCGGAGAATACAGAGTTCCAGCAGTCTCTCTTTGAAGAGATCAGCTATCGCTACAGCTCCGCCAGTGAAGTCAACCTGGATCTGGAGCTGGCCAACATGATCGTGTTCCAGAATGCCTATCAGGCCTCCGCCCAGATCGTTACCGCGGCGCAGGAAATGCTTGATACGCTGCTCAACATGATGCGTTAAGGGAGAAACCAGATGTTTCGAGTTTCTACTTCTGCCGTCAGTGACTTTTCTTCCTACCGCAACATGGTCACGCAGTCGCGCGTCCAGGAACTGCAGATTCAGATTGCCAGCGGCAAGGCCAGTCAAGACTACGCCGGGATCGCCCAGGACGCCCGCAACCTGCTGTCCCTGGAAGAAACGACAACCAAGTTCAACGCCTATCAGCAGAACATTGTCACCACCCAGACCCGCCTGAACCAGATGGAAACCTCTGTTTCTCAGCTGGAAGACATGGCCGCGGATGTGCAGGAACTGCTGCTGAATGGTCTGAACTCCGGCAATGCAGACGACCTGGCCATCAACATTCGCGCCGAACATTTCATGGAGCAGTTCGCCGCTTTGATGAACATTCAGAGTGACGGCCGCTATCTCTTTGCCGGTGGTCTGACCGATACCCGGCCGGTGGATCTGGCCAGCTTCAACCCGGACGCCGTGGGCTACGACCCTCTGGATCCCAGCACCTCCAACTCCGGTTACTACGCCGGTGATGATCTGGTGCAGTCTGCCCGTGTTGATACCGCTTTGACCCTCGACTACGGCGTAACTGCAAACTTGCCGGCTTTTGAAAAGCTGCTCCGGGGCCTGGACATGGCCATGGATGCCGGTGTTCCCGGCGCTGTTGACACCGTGGAGCTGAACAACGCCCTCGAGCTGGTTCAGGAATCCATGAACGAAATTCCCAACATTCGATCCGAAATTGGCGCGTCTCTTGCAATGCTTGAGCAGACGGAAGAACGACTCACCAATACACAGGTCTATTTGGACGAAAACATGGGCGAAATCGAAAACATCGATGTGGCGGAAGCCATGACCCGCCTTTCGACCGAAAAAACCCAATTGGAATCGGGCTATCTCATCACCGCCCAGATGCAGCAGATCGGGCTGTGGAACTACCTGAGATAAGTCGCCTTTCCTTCACTTACCGTTAACCCCGTAAAGGCACACTTGCTGGACTAGGGAGAATTAGAATGCAAACGACAGAAGCTTTTGCCCAAACCCAACCGCAGTTTGGTCTGCCGCCTTCCACAACGGTGGTTGAAACCCGCTTTGGTGTATATGAGTTCACCAACGCCAATTCTCTCTTTATGCCCCAGGGGCTGCTGGGCTTCTCCCGCAACAAACACTTCGGCCTGGCCAACCTGCCTCAGGCCCAGCTGGACACGTTCAAGCTGCTGCAGTCTCTGGAAGACCCCCAGCTTTCCTTTGTGGTCACTCCCCTGATGGAAGAGTCCGGCCTGATTGCTGAAACAGACCTGAACGATATGCTGGATTCTCAGGGGATCGACAAAGAGGACTCAGCCTTTCTGCTGTTGGTCACCATGCGCCAGACCCCCACTGGCTTTGACATGACTGTCAATCTGCGCGCGCCTATCGTGGTCGACCTGATCAATCGCAGCGCCCGCCAGGTTGTGCTGCACAATGCAGACTACGATCTGCGTCACGCTCTGCCGCTGCAGGACAAAAACTAGTTTGTTGAGTGATTAACTGGCCAGGATCGCGGCTGTAAGTGCCGTGCTGCCAGGACAGTCTTCGCTCTTCCCAATTCAGTTTGCATTCTTCACACAAAAGACCGGTTCGCCGGTCTTTTTTTGTGCCTTATCCAGCCAGACGAAGCAGTGATCAGGGCCGCTGAGTTTACGATGGCGTGAAGACACCCCCCCAATCGAAACTGCGCAGCTTGGAGCAGGACCGGCTTAGTGTGAAACGCTTTGCACCCTTAGCGTTGACACGCAGTTGCGTCACCTAAATCGATCTGGTTCCGGGGCACTGCCTAACTCCCTATTGCTCAAGTTTTTCGTTACAGCATTGCACCGCCTAACGGCATCAGGCCAGTAGGAACAAATTGCCTGGCAAATCTCCCAAATAGGCAAAATTTTCCCAACTTATCCTAATATTAGGCAATTTTGTCCCACCCGAATGATATAAATGTGGACAAACTTGCCTACCGATCCTGCGAAAAGGGTCTTTACTGCCGGTTAAGGTATTTTTTTCCGTGTAGAATCAATAAGATGTGAGTTTCCACTCCGGTTGGCACGGCGGTTGCTCTTATAGGGGCGTTACGAAACAACTGCTGCCAGGTAGGCAGCTTCCCAGAAGAGAGCAATAGCTGTCTTCGCAATCCAAGTAGGAAACGAAAATGCCTCTTAACATTATCTCCAACTCTGCAGCTGCCACCGCCCACCGTCACCTGGCTGAGTCCGATATGGCCGCCAGCAACTCTGTGGCAAAACTCTCTGCTGGTACCCGTGTGCTGGCAGCCAAAGACGATGCCGCCTCTCTGGCCATTGGCTCTCGTTTGGAATCAGAGGTGAACTCTCTGAAACAGGCTCAGGTCAACGCCGGTCAGGCAACCTCCATGCTGCAGATCGCTGATGGTGCCATGTCTCGTACCCAGGACATCCTGGTGCGAATGAAGACCCTGGCCGTTCAGTCCTCCTCTGGCCAGCTGTCCGATACCGAACGTGGCATGCTGGACAAGGAATTCCAGGAATTGCTGGGAGAAATTGACCGTATCGCCACTGATACGGAGTTCAATGGTACCGCTCTGCTGAAAGGTGGCGGTCTGAGCACCGGTACCCTGGGCACCAACATCGATGCTGCTGTTGGTCTGACCAACTACACCTTCGCCGGCAATACCCTGATTGAAGCCGGTGATGATGTGGATATCGGCTATGATGCCGCCAACGACCGCATGACTGTCACCGTTAACCGGGGGGGCGTTGCAATTGCAGCTCAAACCCTGACAGGCGTCGATGGTGCCAATACGGCAACTGAAACCCTCAACTTCGATGCCATCGGCCTGTCCGTCGACATGGAAGTGGCCTTCGATCAGACCGTTGCTATCGATGGCACCAACGCAGCATCTGATTTCACCGTCGGCGGTGGTGGTACAGATCTGGGCCTGACCTACCGGATCGGTACTGGCACAACCACGGACGATGAAATCGCTGTGACCATCAAGTCGGCTAAGGCAGAAGATCTGGCTGCCAACTTGAACACATCGGACATCACCACTTCCACCAATGCCGAAACGGCCATGACACGGATCGACACGGCCATCGATACGTTGGCAGAAAACCGTGCCTCTCTCGGTGCTTCCCAGAACCGTCTTGAGTTTGCCTCTGCAAACATCGCAACGGCCATGGAAAACTCCGAATCAGCTCGGTCGGCCCTGATGGACCTGGATGTTGCTGCGGAGATGAGTTCCTTCACCTCCAAGCAGATCCTGATCCAGGCCGGTGTGTCCATGCTCTCGCAGGCAAACCAGCTGCCTCAGAACCTGACGAAACTCTTCGGTTAAGATCACCGTTAAGTTTCATCAGAAACAGCCCCTACCAAGAAACCCTCCACCGGATCCGGTGGAGGGTTTTCTCGTTATGCCCAATAAACACCAGCCTTGCAGAGCTGCTTTACTGCTAGTTTTTACACGCTGTCAGTTGATGCATATCCCCTGCAAATCAAACACAGTGCTGTCTCACTGTCGCAGACTGTCCCGAGCACATTTTCAGACCCTCCGCAGATCCTTCCTGTTCAATTGCCTGACAAGGGCAACCACCATGACCTCAATAGGGTTACTGAAACTGCTGGAGCGTACTGTTCGGAAAGGAACCACTTAATCTTCCTCTTCGGCAGAAGCAAAAGCTCCCAGTTACTGAGTACTCAGTCTGGAACTCTGTTTTGAGGATTTGGACCTGTTAAAAGAGGCCTCGAGATCTCTTTCACAACATCAAACCTCACTGTCTACGCCTTCTAGGCGAGGAAGTTTTTACCCACCCCCTCCCCCACTGGGCAGAATCTTCCCGGCAAATACTGCCTAGCTAGGCAAAAAGTACCGGGCTAAGGGTCCGGTATCGGCAGATTTTGCCGACGTCTTTTCCATAAACAAAATCACTCGGCAAGTTTCTCCACATTTTCTCTTTTAGAATCAGTAATATGGCAAAAATTTCCCAGTTTGGCACAGGGGTTGCTAGGTAAAAGTTGCTGCCAGGTAGGCAGTGGCCCGACAGGAAGTTGGGTCTATCTATCCCATCCAAGTAGGAGTTTTAGAAATGCCCCTTAATATCGTATCTAACTCTGCAGCCGCGACCGCTCACCGCCATTTGGCTGAGTCCGACAAAGCTGCGTCAAACTCTGTGGCAAAACTGTCTTCCGGTACCCGTGTGCTGGCAGCCAAAGATGATGCCGCCTCTCTGGCCATTGGCTCTCGTCTGGAATCAGAAGTGAACTCTCTGAAACAGGCTCAGGTCAACGCCGGTCAGGCAACTTCCATGCTGCAGATTGCTGATGGTGCCATGTCTCGTACCCAGGACATCCTGGTGCGGATGAAGACCCTGGCCGTTCAGTCCTCCTCTGGCCAGCTGTCCGACACCGAACGTGGCATGCTGGACAAGGAATTCCAGGAGTTGCTGACCGAAGTTGACCGTATCGCTACTGATACGGAGTTCAACGGCACGGCTCTGCTGAAAGGTGGCGGTCTGAGCACCGGCACTCTGGGTACCAACATCGACGCTGCTGTTGGTCTGACCAACTACACCTTCGCCGGCAACACCCTGATCGAAACCGGTGATGATGTGGATATCGGCTATGATGCCGGCAACGACCGCATGACGGTCACCGTTAACCGGGGGGGCGTTGCAATTGCAGCTCAAACCCTGACAGGTGTCGATGGTGCCAACACTGCGACCCAGACCCTCAACTTCGATGCCATCGGCCTGTCCGTCGACATGGAAGTGGCCTTCGATCAGACCGTTGCTATCGATGGCACCAACGCAGCATCTGATTTCACCGTCGGCGGTGGTGGTACAGATCTGGGCCTGACTTACCGGATCGGTACCGGCACAACCACGGACGATGAAATCGCTGTGACCATCAAGTCGGCTAAGGCAGAAGATCTGGCTGCCAACTTGAACACATCGGACATCACCACTTCTACCAATGCCGAAACGGCCATGACACGGATCGACACGGCCATTGACAAACTGGCAGAAAACCGCGCCTCTCTCGGTGCTTCCCAGAACCGTCTTGAGTTTGCCTCTGCAAACATCGCAACGGCCATGGAAAATTCCGAATCAGCCCGGTCGGCCCTGATGGACCTGGATGTTGCTGCGGAGATGAGTTCCTTCACCTCCAAACAGATCCTGATCCAGGCCGGTGTGTCCATGCTCTCGCAGGCAAACCAGCTGCCCCAGAACCTGACCCGACTCTTCGGTTAAGGACTGACATGAAAACGGAGGGGATTCTGTCCCCTCCGCTTTCGACTTACTAATCTGCGTCTCTTATAGAACAATCGGCAAAAACTGCCCTTCCAGGCTTGGCACGGTACCTGCATAAAAGCCAACCGGAGACCTGATGCGCCAAAGGGGAAAAACCCCAGCCGTTAGGGATAAAGGCAGACAAGGAGACGCAGGGCCTAAAAAAAACAGCCATGCGTGAGACGGAAAATGGACCATATCCTTTCCAAGTCTCAATCTTTAGAAACCACCTCCTACGCCCAGCAGCAAAGCGGGCGACGGGTTGAAAAAGTTGCCGTTGCTGAGAAGCAAGAAGCACCTGTGGTTAAAGATACTCTGAGACAAAACGAAAAGAAGGAGGCCCCGCCGCCTTCTCCTCTTCCGCCCATATCCCCGACCAAGGTCACTCTGAACTACGACCAGGAAACCAATCAGGTGGTTGCCTTCTTCGTAGACAGGGAAAGCGGTGAAGTAACGCATCAGATACCGGCCGAAGATCTGCTTAAATCTTCAGCTGAACTCCGCCACTACCTGGAAGACCTTAAAGTCGACTTGAAAGTATAGGGCGATGTCAGATCTGAACTTCAACACTGTGACGGGCGACGACGGGAGCATTCGCTTCTCTGGTATCGGATCAGGGATCGACTACAACGCTCTCGTCGAAGCCACCATGTTGGCGAAAAGGATCCCCGTTGATTCCATTCAGGCGGACATTGATGAAAACCAGGCCCAGATTGATGCCCTAGATGAACTCAGCACCCTGATGGCGGCGCTGCAGGAATCCTTGCGGGATCTCTATGGTAACATCACATTCGGCAACAACAGTGACATCTTCGAAGCAAAATCTGGTTTCGCCACAGCCAGCAGAACCGATAGCCAGGCCGCCAGCGACCCCGCTGCAATCATGGGCTTCACCATCTCAAATGCCGCCCAGGTGGGATCTCATGACGTAGAAGTCCTCCAGATTGCCAAAGCCCACCGCATTTCCACCTCTAATGCCACATCCCTGACAGATGATCTGGGGCTCGCATTCGGTGGCGCATCCGGCTCCATCTCCGGCAGCTTCGACATCAACGGCACCACCATCAATGTTGGAGCCGCCGACAGCATTCAGGATCTGCGTGATCGGATCAACAATGCCAACACCGGGGCCAATGCCACCGGTGTTTCCGCTTCTGTCGTAACTGTCGGCACCGGCAAAAATATCCTGGTGCTGACCAATGACAACACCGGTGAAGACATCGTCATCGACAATGAAGTTGGTAGTGTGCTGTCCGACCTGGGGATCTCAGCTGATGGTGGCACAACCTTTACCAATGAACTTCAGGCCGCTCAGAAAGCACAGCTGCATGTTGACGGCTTGCTGGATTCCAGCGTCTGGGAATCGGCTGCTGTTACCAGCGGGGCTGATCTGCTGAGCAGCTACGGCGTTTCAGCTGGCGCTCACAGCTTTGAAGTACGCGATACAAGCGGTATTCTGCTGGGCACGGTAAACTACAATGACACCGACAGCATCACGACCCTGGCCAGCAGCATTGATGCCATTGCAGGTGTCAGTGCCTCCGTCATAAACGACAACGGCGTTCAGAGGCTGCAGATTTCCGGCGACGGCGGCACAGAACTTAACCTGACGAACGATACAGACTCGGTTCTTTCGTCCCTATCCGTTGCTAAAACCGACCTGGTCGTCGAGCGCAGTGAAAACACCGTCGACGATCTCTTTGAAGGCATCACCCTTTCCCTCTTCCAGGCAGAACCGGGCACAACCATCAAGCTGGATGTGGAACAGGATCTCAATGGCGTAAAATCTGCCATCACCAACTTTGTTGATGCCTATAACGCTGTAAAGGTCTTCGCCAACAGCCAGACAGCCATTGATGAAGACACCGGCGAGGCTTCCTCGGATGCGGGCGCCCTCTTCTCAAGTCGTGCCCTGGCTGACGTTGAATCTCAGCTGTCATCGCTGCTCGGCGCAGGCGCCGAAGGAGCCTCACCCGAATTTACAGTGCTGAAACAGATCGGTCTGGACTTTGTCACTGACACGGCTTTGTCTGACCCTACCCAGCTCTACACCCTCTCCATCGACGATCAAAAACTCAATGACGCCCTGCTTAACAACCCCGATGATGTTAAGCGGCTCTTTGCGATGGATTTTTCCAGCAGTGACCCACGCATTTCGCTTTTGTCTTTCAGCGGCGACACCAGCTACAGCGAAACCGGCTACACCCTGAACATTGGTCAGATCGGAGCCGGTCAGCTGGATGCTTCTGAGGTGCTCGATTCCTCAACTCTGCTGAACGATGCAGCAAACTCCTTTGGCGCCACCACATCCGGCAGCTTTGACATCAACGGCACCTCAATCAGCTACGATGTCACGACTGATTCTCTGGACAGCCTGGTCGATGCCATTAACGCAGCCTTTCCTTTAGGTGACGTACAGGCCCGCATTGTTGAAGACTCTGATACATCCAACGATACCCTACAGATTTACGGATCTTCGACGCATGTGGTGGTCGACAATGACACCGGTGATCTTCTTGCCAGTCTGGGACTGACCCAGACAGAAGATTTCATCATTTCCGCCAACATCAATGGCTCACCGGATGGATCTGATGATGGATCCGTCATTACAGACGGTCGATTGCTGACAGCAACTGACCAAAGCGGCGCCAATGGTCTGCAACTGCTCTATGACGGCACCACTACAGTTAGCGGCGTGCAACTGGATTACTCCATTGGTTTCGGCACCAACATGTTCTTTGCCTTGGACAAGATGCTGGCCGGCGGGGTGGGTGCAGTAGATGCCGAGCGCAACGCGCTGGAAGCCAAAAACATTACAGCTACAGACCGCATGGAATTTCTCAATGACCGGCTCGATTATCAGCGGGAAATTCTGATTGAGCGTTACGTCAACATGGAATCCACTTTGGCCACGCTGAATACGACAAAAGACTACATCACGCAGATCACTGACGCGATGTTCAACAGCAACAATTAGCCTGAATGAAGCCATCCGTTAGGGCTTAGATAACCATTGCGGACTAGAGTCAGAGTCGCTGAACAGAGTCGCTCAAAAGTTAGGGCAAGGAGTTGAATTGGCATGAACAACGCTGCCGCCATTTATCAGAACCAGCAGGTAATGATGGCTTCGCCAGCTAAGCTGGTTGCCATGCTCTTTGACCGCGCCATTCGGGCCATGAATGACACCATCAGGTGCATTGATTCCGGAGATATAGAAGGCCGTTGCAAGCACAACAAAAAAACCTTCGATATCATCAACCACCTGGATATGACGCTGGATATGGATCGGGGGGGCGAAGTGGCCCAAAACCTGGCCAACCTCTACAGTTTCATTCTTCGCAAGCTGCCGGAAATTGATTTCAAGAACGACAAGCAGGTGGCTCTGGATGTCATTGAGATCCTGACTCCCATCCGTGATTCCTGGAATGAGCTGGCTGAGCAAAACACGCAGATGCCTGGTGGCCAACCCCGGGCCATGACCGGCGGGGCTGTGGCACCGGAAAGATCCTCCAACCCTTCCCTTGCGAACGGGGCTCAGGATTCCATTGCGATCCTTTTGACCGGCTGAGTATTGGGCCAGCGCCCATACAACAAAGAGAAGCGCTTTTGCCTCTGGCAGGAGCGCTTTTGTGATTTTGAACAAGTGGTTTTGGGCTGACTTCTATGAAGACCTGGTGCAGTCCCCTACCCGCTGCGCCCCAAAGCTCCCCGCAATCTCATCAGCCAAACCATTGGAAATCGTCCCCTTACCGCAGGTCAGGTTGAGCGTGAGAGCCTACCATGCGCCTGAGACTTGGAGACAAATGATCCAAAGGGGAATGCCCAGCTCTTTCGATCCCAAACGCCATAGCATAGCCCTTTTAACAAGAAGCGCTTTACGCATTGAACCAAGCCATGAGCCGCACGCAAGAATGGCGAAAAACCTACGGCGCTTTAACTCTTGTGACGAAATTGCTCTGCTCCAACCCATTTCCCCCAAAGAACACTTCAGTGAATGGAAAACAAACTGAAACGGGTTCTCTGACAGTGGCCAGGCGAAGTGATGCCAGACGGCCTTTTCTTCCTGCCTGAGCAGATTGAGAGATCTATGCGCCGTCACGGAGATCATTTTACCACCCAACTGCGCTGGCCAGCCCACATTGTAATCTCACCATTTGAGCAGTTGGAGACGGTTGGCTGAAGATCATCAACTGTCGGACTACGAATAGCTTTGGATCCATCATCCTGACCTCTCGAATCGCGGTCCGGGATCAGGCACAGAGAGTCTCAGATCGGCAAAAAGGGCCCAAAAAGCCCGGCACATATTTCCCGAATCACCGTAAAAATTCTTCTGCATGACAATTATGCCGATTCAAAATTTCGACGCGACAACCAATTTTATTGTTTAAAATCAATTGATTAAAAGAAATTTTCAAACTGGCACGACCTTTGCTGAATAGGGGTTGTCTTTCCGCGCACTCCATCCGTGCAGAGAGGCAAAAACGACATAGACCCCAATCACCCCGGTTCGGTAACCGCCGAACCAACTAGGAGAAAAGGAAAGCCTCAACAAAGAGAAGCAGGCTTCTCTGAGGCTCCTCAGAAACTCCGAAGGAGACCCTGGCAATGCCACTCAATGTGATCTCCAATTTTGCAGCGAACGTCGCCCATCGCCACCTGGCCATGGCCGACAAAGAAGCAACCAACTCGGTTGCTAAGCTTTCGTCTGGTACCCGCGTGTTGTCCGCCAAGGACGACGCCGCGTCCCTGGCCATTGGTTCCCGCCTCTCTGCTGAGGTGAAAGCCCTGCGTCAGGTGAACGTGAACGCTGGCCAGGCCATCTCCATGCTGCAGATTGCTGACGGCGCCATGTCCCGGACACAGGACATTCTGGTGCGTATGAAAACCCTGGCTGTTCAGGCCAGCTCTGGCCAGCTTTCCAACACGGAACGCGGCATGCTCGACACCGAGTATCAGGAGCTGCTGAAGGAAATCGACCGTATTTCCGTCAACACCGAGTTCAATGGCACAGCCCTGCTGGCCGGCGGTGGTCTGTCTACCGGTACCTTGGGCACCAACATCGATGCGGCTACAGGCCTCACGAACTACACCTTCGATGGTGGGACCCTAATCCAGGTCGGTGACGACGTGAACATCGGTTATGTCCCCGCAACGGACATTATGACCGTAACGGTTACCCGTGGTGGTGTTGATATTGCCAGTCAGAGCTTGACCGGTATCGACGGTGCCAATACTGCAGCAATCACTTTGGATTTTGATGCCATTGGCCTGTCTTTCGACATGGAAGCTGCGTTTGATCAGACGGTTACCATTGACCCAACGAACGCCGCATCTGACTTCACTGTCGCAGGCGGTGGCAGCACCCTGGCACTGAGCTATCGCATTGGCACCGGTACCGGTGTGGATGATGTGATCTCTGTCAACGTCAACCAGACAGACACCGCCAACCTGGCTGCTGGTCTGGATACTTCTGACATTACCACCCTGGCCAACTCTGAAACGGCCATGGGTCTGGTGAACAACGCCATCGACAAGCTGGCTGAAAACCGCGCCGAAGTGGGTGCTTCCCAGAACCGGTTGGAATTTGCCTCGGCAAATATTGCCACCACTGTGGAAAACACCGAAGCCGCGCGTTCCGCCTTGATGGATTTGGACGTTGCCAAAGAAATGAGCAACTTCACCTCCAAGCAGATCCTGGTTCAGGCATCGGTATCCATGTTGGCCCAGGCCAACCAGTTGCCGAACAACCTGATGCAGCTCTTCCAGTAATCTTTTGGATCGGTCAGGTCCCTCTGGCCTTTCCAAAGGTACTTCGAAACTTCAGCAGCCCTTTCTTACCGGCTGACTGATACGAGATGGAGAAGAAAAATGGCCTACGCCAAGAAACAGATCAACTCCCGCGACCTGCTTGAAATGTCCCCGGCCCGCATGATCGTTTTTCTCTACGACGAAACGATTGCCAGCCTGCGTGCTGCAACCGAAGCCATCGACCGCAACGACATCGAAACCCGATGCAATTCTGTCAACATGGCCTACGAGCTGGTTGCAACGCTCTACAACTGCCTGGACAAAACCCAGGGCGGTGATGTCGCTCGCAACCTGGGCAAGCTTTACAGCTTCCTGCTGGGCCGTCTGAACCAGATCAATCTCTACAACGACCCCCAGGTCGCTGAAGAAGCCATTGACCTGCTGATGCCTCTGCGCCGTTCCTGGTCTGAACTGGACGACCAGATCGCCGCACCGAACAAGGCTCTGGCTCACGCCAGCTAAAGACGGTGTGAAGGCAACCGCCTTTTGCACCGAATGGCCCAGGCATCTGCCTGAGCCCGGTATCTACAGCACTTTTCCTGCTTTCAACGCCTAGCCAAGAAGAGCCAGAGATGTTGGACACACTTCCAGTCACACGCACCACATCCGCCAGCGGGTCCGCCGTCAGGACTTCCAAGGCAGATGCCAGCGATTTCTTTGCCCAGATGGTGGCAGAGTCGGCTGCCAGACAGGGCAACGACACAAGCCGCACGCGGGCAGAAGATCGGGGTGCGGCAGCTTCCAGAACAGAAGGGCGGAGTGTTTCTGACCAGGGCCGTTCTGGCAAAGCCGAGCGGACAGATAGGCAGGATAGGGCAGTCAGCAAGGACGACAATGATCGTCTGGACCAGGCGGAAGCCAAGGCAGTTGAAGATACCGACAAACAGGTGTCGTCAGAACCAGTGGCCGACAAAGGCGATGCTGTATCTGACAGAAACACCGCTGCAACTTCGACAGAAGATCAGTCTGCTGATAACTCCGGGGATCAGGCAACAGATCAAGAAAACTCTGCCACCGCCTCTGCACCCTCTTCTGACGCAGAAGGTGCGACTGATGCGCCACTGTCGGATCCAAATGCTGCTGCAACCGCAGCTGTTCTCGCCACGCCAAGCCAGGCTGGCACAAGTCAGTCATCCGGACAGGCCAGCGCGCAGAGTAAACCCTCTGCCAGCCCGGCGTCCGTCGCTGCCGCCCAGCACCCTGCCACACAGCAGGCTCAGGTAACAGCGGCCGCCGCGTCGCAAGCCCAGCAGACTTCTCAGACAGCAAAATCCGGTTCCCTGGCAACAGGCACCGCTGCTGCCGGTGACTTTGCCTGGAATGCGGACATGCCCGATAGTGCTCTGGTGCAGCGCCTGATGCAGAGCCAGCAGAAACAGGGCCTCAGCCTTCCAGCAGGTGATCGTGACCTGGAAATGTCCCTGACTGTGGAGCGCAATGGCCAGATGGTTTTGCCGCAAGACAAACTGGGCAACGCCTCCAGTCTTTGGGCATTGGCCCAAAATGGTGATCAGTCAGCCGGCGGCAACTTCAGCCAGCTTCTGTCCACCGGCGCCGCCACGACGACAGGTGACGGGACTGCCCTGCCCGGTCAGATGGCTCAGCTGACGGAACAAGGACTTGCTGCTGCCACGCCCGTCGCCGGTAAGACGGCGGAATCAGCAAGCAGCTTCCAGGCCGCTTTGCCTGGTGACATTGCCGCTCCGCGTGGCGCAGACGCCCTGACGCAGGCCGCCGCCAAGCCAGCGACAACCACCAGCCAGCCTCCCGCTGATCAGGTAGCGGTGCAAATCACCAAAGCCGTCAATGGTGGCAAAGACAAAATCTCTCTCCAGCTGAACCCGGCCGAACTGGGCCGCGTGGACGTCAAACTGGATGTGGGAACGGATGGATCCGTGAAAGCCGTGATCTCCGTTGACCGTCCGGAAACCATGGATCTGATGCAGCGCGACAGCCGCATGCTTGAAAAGGCACTGCAGGAAGCTGGCCTGAAAACAGATTCCGGTTCCCTGTCCTTCAACCTGAAAGGCGAAGGGCAAAACGGCCAGGGCCAGGAAACCGCAGGTAACAGCCGTGGATCCTCTGCCGCTGGTGATGAAGGTACAGATGACCAGGACCTCGCAGGGCAACCCGACACCTCAGACGATCCATCGGATTGGCATGAAGGTGTGGTGAGCATCGCGGTCTAAGGAGACAAACCCATGTCAGTCGTCGGACAAACAGGCAGTTCTGGTGTCGTCGCCCCAACATCAGGGGGGATCTCCAGCCATGATGAACTGCAACAGACCATGGATGATTTTCTGCTGCTGCTGACCACGCAGATGCAGAACCAGGATCCCCTGGAGCCCATGGACAGTGAGAAGTTCACAGAGCAACTGCTGAACTTCAGTGGCATCGAACAGCAGATCAACACCAACAACAAACTGGATCAGCTGCTCAATCTCACCGGCTACAACCAGACCATGGGCATGGTGGATTACATCGGCACCACGGTTGAATACGGCAGCGACATGCTGAACCTCAGCAACGGTCAGGCCAGTTTCAACTACGCCCTGGATACCAATGCTGCCACCACGAAGATCACTATCACCGATGAAAGTGGTGCGGTGGTTCGGACACTGGATGGCGAGGTTGATGCAGGCTCCTACAGCCTGACCTGGGACGGTAAGAACGACGATGGCGCCCAAATGCCAGACGGCATTTACAGCGTGAACATTACGGCCGCCGACCTGGCCGGTGAAACTGTCGAAGGCAGCATGACCATGATTGGTCGTGTCACCGGTGTCGAAAGCCAGGGCGGAGCTCTGCAGCTGATGCTGGGTGGCCTGCCCATCTCCATGGACCAGGTGGTCGGCGTGCACGAAAGCAGCAACAGCACCCCTGATCCAACAGACGACGATACGACTGAACAAGACCCCGAGACCCAGGCCTAACCACCAAGAACCAAAGGCCTAGTCACCCCAATGACTCCATTCAGGAGAACGAGAAAATGAGCATTTATGGCGCAATGTACGCAGGTGTTTCCGGACTTCGGGCTCAAAGCTCCGCTCTGGGCATGATCGCCGACAACATCGCCAACGTGAACACCGTTGGCTACAAATCGACCAAAGCCGCTTTCTCTACTTTGGTAACCGAATCTGCCTTCAACACGCAGTACACTCCCGGCGGTGTTCGTGCCGCGCAGAGTCCCGGCGTTGACCGCCAGGGTCTGCTGCAGGCCTCCAGTGCCAACACCGATCTGGCCATCTCGGGCAACGGGTTCTTTGTGGTTCACGAAAATGCCGGCGCTGGTCAGGGCACTCAGGACGGGACCTACCTCTATACCCGTGCCGGGTCTTTCCGGAAGGACGCCGCTGGTAACCTGGTGAACTCCGCCGGCTACTATCTCAAAGGCTGGGCTCTGGATCAAAATGGCAACCCAACAGGCAACACCTCGGTGCTCAGCTCACTGGAAACGGTGAACATCGCCAACCTTTCCGGGTCGGCTTCCGCGACCAGCGCCATTGAATTGAACCTGAACCTGCCCTCCACCGACGCCGTGGCCACCACTCACGAAGTGTCGATCCAGGTCTACGATGCTCTTGGTAACGCCCACGATCTGACGGTGGAATGGGAAAAAACGGCAGAGAACGCCTGGAGCTACACAGTTCAGGATCCCACGCTGGCACTCGATGGAACAGTCAGTGGTAACGTGACAGCAGGTGCAACCGGCACCATCACCTTCGACGGAACCGGTGTTCCAAACGGTCCTGACGGCGATGGCGATGGCATCATTGATACCACAGCCATGACCATTGACTGGACAACCGGTGGCGCTGATGACAGCACTGTCTCCCTGGATATTGGGTCCATTGGCGAAGCTGACGGCGTTACCCAGTTTGCCGGTGACTATGCCATCACTCTGATTGAACAGAATGGTGTGCAGTTTGGTCAGTTCACGGAAGTCGCCATCAGTGAAGAAGGGGTTGTCACGGCAATCTTCAACAACGGTGAACGCCGCGACATCTACAAACTGCCTCTGGCCATGTTCGACAACGTGAATGGTCTGGAAGCCCAGGACGGCAACGCCTACCAGATGACCGACCGCTCCGGCGATCTGATCCTGGTCAGTGCAGCCTCTGGCGGCGCCGGCCGCATGGTGTCAGGCACCCTGGAGAGCTCCACCGTCGACCTGGCTGAAGAGTTCGCCAACATGATCGTGACCCAGCGCGCCTATCAGGCCAATTCGAAAGTGATCACCACCGCTGACGAGATGTTGGATGAGCTGCTGCGGATCTGATGAGCTTGGTCTCAGCAGCTGACGCAGTCCCGTTGCTGACATCGCGCGAAACATTGTGAAATGTGAAAAAAAATTTGGAGAGTAAGGAAACAATCTTACTTCTCTGCGAGTTCCGGGTGGTTCCCGGGGTCTCGACAACCCGGCTCAAGGTCTCCCCCTTGGGTCGGGTTGTTGTGTTTTTGCGCGCAGAATCAAACAACTATAACGATTCTCTTTTTTGCAAACTCTCCGATGGGCTTTAGAAAGCTTGTATTTTAGCTAAATCAACCTCGAATGAATCGTTTAGGGGAATGTTAAGTGCCGCCACCTAAACTCCTTACCTGCATGATCTTAGCAAGTAGCGGAGTACAGCATGCCCTTTCAAGGTCCAGGTAGGCCAAACAGCCCGATCAGTCCTGTGGGAACCCCTCTCACTTTGGACGATCTGCCCCCTCCCAACACCAAACGTTGGGTCATCCGTCGTAAAGCAGAGGTTGTCGCCGGCGTTCGCAGTGGCTTGATCTCACTGGAGGAAGCCTGCGCGCGGTACAAACTGTCTGTGGAAGAGTTCTTGTCCTGGCAGGCTTTGATTGAAAATCATGGCATTCCTGGACTGCGGACCACCCGCCTGCAGGAGTACAGGGAATCTTCGGACCCCAATGCGCGCGCCATGGCAGCAGGAGAGTGACCTCCTGCTGGCCGCAGCCATGCTCCCCCTGCCCCCCAGCGACTGATTGTTAACAAACTACCGAAACACCCCCTGCATTACGGAGAGTTTTTGGTCTTTTAGGCGTCCTTTTCCGAGCCAAATCAAATTTTTCTTCCCCAGAATCCACGCCTTCATGACAACGAAATCAAATTCTGTAACCATCTGAACTACAAACAATTTTAGATAAATTTATCCCGGATCGAATCTTTAACCGTCCCAACAACCGGGAAATTTTTTCCCACTACCCGGCAAAATTTTCCCCTTGTTAACCACGCTTTTACGCTAACAGACCTAATTTGGCTGTCATGACATCACCCGATCTGTTTTTCACCAGATCAGCAGACCGGGAGATCCAGTGGACAAAAACGGGACAGCCAGCGTGAATACCCTCTTTGATACCTTCCGCAGTCTTGGACCTAGCCGCCTGGCCGTTATGGGGGGCGTGGCGACCGCCATTCTTGCCTTTTTTGTTTACTTCGCCAGCCGGGTTTCCCAACCGGAAATGCAGCTGCTTTACGCAGATCTGGCCAGCGGCGACAGCGCACAGATCATGGCCCAGCTGGATTCTCAGGGTGTTCCCTACGAAATTTCCCCCGAGGGTTCCCGCATCATGGTCCCGGCTGACAAAGTCGCTCAGCTGCGCATAACCATGGCGGAACAGGGCATCCCCAGTGGCGGGTCTCTGGGGTATGAGATTTTTGACCAGGAAGAGGGTCTGGGCAGCAGCTCTTTTCAGCAGAACATGAACCACTTACGGGCGCTGGAAGGCGAACTGGCCCGGTCCATCCGCACCTTGCAAGGGGTCAAGCAGGCCCGGGTTCATCTGGTTCTGCCCCAGCGTGAATTGTTCACCCGTCATCGCAATGAACCGACGGCCTCCATCATTCTGACCCTGCGCGGCAATCGCGCCCCGAACAAGAGTCAGATTTCTGCCATTCAGCAGCTGGTGGCCGCCGCTGTCCCTGAAATGAAGACCGACCGGGTTGCCATCGTCGATGACAAGGGCAACCTGCTGGCCCGGACCCGCAGCCCGGATGATGAAACGGAAATCACCAACAAAGCCGAAGAAGCCAGACTGCAGCTGGAAAACCGCCTGGCAACAGAAGTCGAGCAGTTGCTGGAGCGCTCTGTCGGTATTGGTAACGTCCGGGTCGAACTATCTGCAGAACTGGATTTTGACCGGGTGACGGAAAACTCCGAAACCTATGATCCCGATGGTCAGGTGGTGCGCTCCACCCAGACCGTTGAAGAAAGCAATCTGGACAGCGCCGGTGGCTCAGATCCGGTCACCGTTGGCGGCAATCTGCCCGACGCCAACCTGGGCGGCCTGGGCGGTGGCGGGGCCAGCAACCAGTCCTCGCGCACAGAAGAAACCGTCAACTACGAGATTTCCCGCACTCAGCGCACCCATGTTCGCGAGAGTGGCAATGTCCGCCGCCTGTCTGTCGCCGTTCTGGTAAATGGCAGCTGGGCAGAAAACGAAGAAGGCGAACTGGTTTACTCCCCGCGCAGCGAAGAGGAAATGCAGCAGCTGGCAAATCTGGCTCGCTCCGCCATTGGCTATGATGAAGGCCGCGGCGACAGCTTTGAAATTGCCAACATGCAGTTCTCCGAAGTTTCCCGGAAGTTTGGCACGGCTGCTGACACCACCCTCTTCGGTATTGATCAGCAGGAACTGATCCGCGTCGCTGAACTTCTGGTCCTGGGCATTGTGGCAATCCTGATCCTGCTGCTGGTGGTCAAACCCCTGGTTACCCGCCTGCTGGAAGCCAAACCTCAGCTGACCGATCCCGACAGCCTGGTTGAAAATGCCAAAGGCAATCCCCTGCTGGCCAGCGCCGTGACTGGTCTGACCGATGCCGGAAACGCAGTTCTCAGCGGCGCAGGTGTGGTCGGTGGCGGCATCAACGGCGGCATGGTTCCCGCTGGTGCCCCGGGCGTTCCCCAGGCTCCTGGCCTGCTGGCCGGTGGCGGGGGTGCCGGGACAGCCATCGCTACCCAGACCGGTGTAGGCGGTGTCCTGCCCAGCAATGAAGCTGATGCTGCCAATGAACTGGAACAGATGATTGACGTGTCAAAGGTTGAGGGGCGCGTCAGAGCCTCTTCCCTGCGCAAGCTCTCTGAAATGGTTGAGCAGCACCCGGAAGAGACCGTCGCGATCGTTCGCGGCTGGCTCTACCAGGACAAGTAACCCACGGAACCCACAGCAAGAGATTTTGATCCCATGAATGTTCGTGATGATTTCCGGGGGCTGAACGGCCCAGAAAAAGCCGCTCTTCTGGTGATGTCTGTTGGTGAAGAAAACGCCGCGCGCCTCTTTTCTCTGATGGATGATGAGGAGATCAAAGAGGTCTCTCAGATGATGGCCTCTCTGGGCTCTGTGGGCTCTCAGGTCATCGAAAAGCTGGTGGTGGAGTTCGTTGAGAAGATCGCGTCTTCCGGCTCTGTGGTCGGCAACTACGACAGCACCGAACGCTTGCTCAGAAAAGTCATGGACCGCGACCGTGTTGACTCCATCATGGAGGAAATCCGCGGCCCCGCCGGTCGGACCATGTGGGACAAGCTGGGCAATGTGAATGAACAGGTTCTGGCCAACTACCTTAAAAACGAATACCCGCAGACGGTTGCCGTGGTGCTGTCCAAGGTTAAGGCAGAACATGCCGCCCGGGTGCTGTCCCTCCTGCCCGAACCCTTCGCGCTGGAAGTGGTCATGCGCATGCTGCGGATGGAAGCTGTTCAGAAGGAAGTCCTGGACGATATCGAACGCACCCTGCGCAACGAATTCATGTCCAACCTGGCCCGCACCAACCGCCGCGACAGCCACGAAATGATGGCGGACATCTTCAACTGCCTGGACCGGTCCATGGAAAGCCGCTTCCTGACCTCCCTGGAAGAACGAAACAAAGACGCGGCCGAGCGTATCCGCGCCCTGATGTTCACCTTCGAAGACCTGACCTCTCTGGACGCCACGGGTGCCCAGACACTGCTGCGGGAAATCGAGAAGGAAAAACTGGCCATCGGCCTGAAAGGGGCATCGGAAACCCTGCGCGAACTCTTCTTCTCCAACATGTCCGAGCGGGCGTCCAAGATCCTCAAGGAAGACATGCAGGCCATGGGGCCTGTGCGCTTGCGTGATGTGGACGAAGCCCAGTTCCACATTGTTCAGAAAGCCAAAGAACTGTCTGACCGCGGCGAAATCGTTATCGCCGACAGCAAAGGGGAAGATGAACTGGTTTACTAAGCCGGTTTTCACAGCATGATGAACGCACGTAAATTCCTCTTTGATACCGACTTCGAATCATTCGACAGTCCGCCCCCTGCCCCCGCAGCTGAAGAAGTCGTTCAGCCGGAGGAAGAGGTGGTACCAGCGGAAGAAGAGCTTCCACCTGAGCCGACTTTTTCCCAGGAAGACCTGGCCAACGCCCACGCTGAAGGCTTTCAACAGGGCCACCAGCAAGGCCGTCAGGAAGGCTTCAATGAAGCCTCCGCCACCATGAGCAGCCATCAGACCCAGGCTCTCCAGGTCATTGCGGACAGCCTGTCACAACTGATGACGGGTTCAGCTCAGCAGCTTCAGAAATCGGAAGAAATCGCGGTCGCCACTGCGTTGGCAGTCATTGAAAAGATGCTTCCAAATTACAGCCGCAAGCACGGGTTTGGCGAAGTCGAAACACTGGTCCGGTCCTGCCTGCAAAACCTGCAGGAAGAACCACGCGTGGTCATTCGTGTGGCCGACGCCCTTCTGGACGAACTGCAGGCCCAGATCAACGGCATTGCTTCCGGCTGCGGTTTTGAAGGCAAAATCGTCCTTCTGGCCGATGAAGAACTGGGCCTGGGCGATGTGCGCATTGAATGGGCTGATGGCGGCGCAGAGCGGGATTCCCAGCGTCTGTGGCAGGAAATCAACGACATCATGGGGCATGTTCTGAACTCTGCCGATCTGCCAGCGGAACCAGAAGACCTGCAGGCCCCGACGAACACGCCGGAAGGCCCTGAAGAACCAGAGACGGCTGATGCGGCTGATGCGTCTGCTGCTCCCTCAGATGCGCCCCAGCCCGCCATTGATGCTTTTGACCACCTCCCGGAGTTTCAGGACAAACGGGGTGACGCACCCCTGCCCCCCGAAACACCGCCCTCCCCTCAACCGGCAACCTTCGAAGAGGCTCTGTCGACAGCGGACGGTTCACAGGGAACCGAACCGACTGGCCAACCCCAGCAAAGGAGCTGATCCATGGCCGAAGAAGAAAATCTCGATCTGACAGAACTGGAAGACGGTCCGGCAGCCCAGATGCCTGATGTCGCAGCCATTGATGAAATGGACGAACCGACAACTGCCAAGGATCTGGAAGCCGTCTATGACATTCCTGTCCAGGTTTCCGCAGTGCTCGGCAAGGCCACCATGCAGGTGAGCCAGTTGCTCAAGCTGGGCCGTGGTGCCGTGGTTGAACTGGACCGCAAGGTCGGCGAAGCCATCGACATCTACGTCAACAACCGGCTGGTTGCCCGCGGCGAAGTGGTCGTGGTGGAAAACCGACTGGGCGTCACCATGACCGAGATCATCAAATCAGACCGTACCTGATACCGCTGTTGGTCGCCTTGCTGACAAAGCGACCGACAACATAAGGAACATCTAATGGCGAACGTAGATCGCTCAGTTGACAGTAACGAAGCAAACAGCAACAGGGTCGTCCTTAAAAAGGCGAAACTGAAGCTGGACTACGCCACCATGCTTGGCACCTTTGGCGGCTTCGCCCTGATTATCGGCGCCATGATCATGGGGGGGTCAGCTGATTCATTTGTCGATCTGCCAGCCTTGCTGATCGTCTTTGGTGGTTCCTTTATGGTCACCTGTATCTCTTACTCCCTGAGTGAGGTGTCCCGGGCTCAGAAAACCTTCTTGCATACGGTTCTCTACCGCCCTCAGGACCCTTCTGCTGCAGCCTTGCAGATCCTCACGCTGGCAGACACAGCCCGACAGAAGGGTGCTCTTTTTCTGCAGCACGATCTGCCGGCCCTGAAGTTTGACCCCTTCCTGCAGAAATCCATCGGATTGATCGTGGATGGTCTGCCCGGTGATGAAGTTGAACGCATTCTGAACCGGGAAGTTGATGCCACCATGCGTCGTCACATCCGGTCCGCCGGGGTTCTGCGCCGGGCCGGGGAAGTGGCCCCTGCCATGGGTCTGATAGGAACCCTTGTGGGCCTCGTTCAGATGCTGGGCAATCTGGAAGACCCCACCTCTATTGGCCCGGCCATGGCTGTGGCCCTGCTGACAACCTTCTACGGCGCCATCCTTGCCAACATGATTTTTCTTCCTTTGGCCAACAAGTTGGAAAGAAATTCTCATGAAGAAAGCCAGGTGAAGCAAATCTACGCCATTGGCGCTGCTTCTATCGGTCGCCAGGAAAACCCCCGCCGCCTCGAGATTCTGCTGAACTCCATTCTCTCGCCGGAATACCGGGTTCAGTACTTCAAATAAAACAGACGAATTTGTGTTAATCGGAGCACACAAAAAATGCGCTTACTAATCGTTGGATCACTTGATGGGCACATCGCCACGGCTGGCAAGATAGCCTTGGATCGGGGTGCAAAAGTCGCTCATGTGGATGATCTCGAGTCAGCCATGGCAACGCTGCGGTCCGGAAACGGTGCCGATCTGTTGATGGTCGACGTCGCCCTGGATGTCGAGTGGCTGGTCAAATCTCTGGAAGGCGAACGCTTTTCCCTGCCTGTGGTGGCCTGCGGTATCAAGGCAACGCCTGAACAGGCTGCAGCTGCCATTCGCGCCGGGGCCAAAGAATATGTGCCTCTTCCCCCCGACCCTGAACTGATTGCCGCTGTTCTGGCTGCGGTGACGGAGGAAACCACCTCCTTCATCTGCGCCGATCCGGTGATGGAACAGGTAATCCGGTTGGCAGAACAGGTGGCGAGCTCCGACGCCTCTGTGATGATCACCGGTGAATCCGGGACCGGTAAAGAAGTCATGGCCCGCTACATCCATGGCAAATCCAAGCGCGCCGCCAACGCCTTCGTCTCCGTGAACTGTGCAGCCATCCCGGAAAACCTTCTGGAAAGTGAGCTGTTCGGCCATGAAAAAGGCGCGTTCACCGGCGCACTGGCCCGACGCATCGGCAAGTTTGAAGAAGCCAACGGCGGCACCCTGCTGCTGGACGAAATCACAGAAATGCACCCGCGGCTGCAGGCCAAGTTGCTGCGCGCCATTCAGGAGCGGGAAATTGATCGGGTGGGCGGCACCACCCCCATCAAGGTCAACATCCGCCTGCTGGCCACCTCCAACCGCGACATGGAAGAAGCCATTCGCGAAGGCCAGTTCCGGGAAGATCTCTATTTCCGGCTGAACGTGGTGGGCCTGGGACTGCCTGCGCTGCGTGAGCGTCCCCAGGACATTCCGACCCTGGCGGTTCACTTCCTCAAAAAATACGCCGAAAGCAATGGCGTCCCTCAGCCCAACCTGAGCCAGGAAGCCCTGAAAATCATCCGGGCTCACCCCTGGCGGGGGAACGTCCGCGAACTGGAAAATGCCATGCACCGGGCCGTGCTGCTGGCCAACGACAATGTGGTCGGCCCGGAAGCTGTCCTGCTTTACGGTGCCCGCCCCGCCACGGCCCAGCCCATCGCACCCCAGGCCGCAGCGGTTCAGGGGTATCAGCAAAACAGCGCTGCCGCGGCTCAGGCCTATGGCCAGCCCGCCCAGCCTGAAGGCGCCTATGGCAGCCAGCCTCTGGCGTCCGGCTATGGCCAGCCCGCTGCCCCCGTTGTTCCTCAGCAGCCGGCCCCGGCAGCCTTTGAAACACCGCAGGCCAGCCCGGCCTGGGAAGAACCCTCCAGCCCGGCACAGCCAGCAGCTGCAGATGACAGCACGGCGGGAGGCACTTCTATGGTTGGAAAAACCGTGGCTGAAGTGGAAAAGGAACTGATCATCGACACCCTGGAACACTGCCTGGGCAACCGAACCCACGCGGCAAACATTCTTGGGATCTCCATCCGGACCTTGCGCAACAAGCTGAAAATCTACTCCGAAACCGGCGTCAACGTCCCCATGCCGGGCAGTGATATGGCACGGGGCTAACCAGCCTCTGCCCTTCTCTGCAGAAGAAGTGCAACTGTAACAGGTCTGAAAGCCTCGGCTTTCTAAACAACTGGGATCTTCATGTCCGACAGCGGTGACAGCAACAACAACGGTATGGGAGCGCTGGTCAGCAGCGGTGCCTTTACGCCCAACAAGGTGATGACCGCGCTCAAGCGCGGCGACATCGGCCTTGCCCTGGGTGTCACGGCCATCCTGATCGTTTTGATTCTGCCCATGCCGCCCTGGTTGCTGGATTTTGGCCTGGCCATCTCCATGACCCTGTCGGTGCTGGTCCTCATGACCGTGCTCTTTATCAACCGGGCACTGGACTTTTCTTCCTTCCCGACCGTCCTGCTGATTGCCACCATGCTGCGCCTGTCGCTGAACCTGGCCTCCACCCGGCTGATTCTGGCCGACGGGCATGAGGGAACAGCCGCCGCAGGGCAGATCATTCAGGCCTTTGGCAACTTTGTCATGGGCGGCAACTTTGTCATCGGGATCATCATCTTTGCCATTCTGGTGCTGGTGAACTTTGTGGTGATCACCAAAGGGTCCGGCCGTATTGCAGAGGTCTCGGCCCGCTTCAGCCTGGACGCCATGCCCGGCAAGCAGATGGCCATCGACGCCGACCTCTCCAGTGGTCTGATTGATGAAACCTCCGCCCGCCAGCGCCGGAAAGACCTGGAAGCTGAAAGCACCTTCTATGGCTCCATGGACGGTGCGGCCAAGTTTGTCCGCGGTGACGCCATTGCCGGTCTGCTGATCACCTTCATCAACGCCATCGGCGGCATCATCATCGGTGTCGCGCAGATGGACCTGTCTTTCGCGGAAGCCGCCAACAACTACACACTTCTGACGGTCGGTGACGGTCTGATCACCCAGATCCCAGCCCTGATCGTCTCAACCGCAGCCGGTCTGCTGGTGACCAAAGCCACGGCTGAAGGCACCACGGATCAGGCGGTTTTCGGTCAGTTGGGTGGCTATCCCCGCGCCCTGGCTCTGTCCAGTTTCCTGATGATGGCCATGGCCCTCTTGCCTGGCATCCCCATGATCCCCTTTTTCTTGCTGGCAGCTGTTGCAGGTGGTTTTGCCTACATGACCTACCGGCGCCAGGGGGTCATCGAACAGGAAGAGGTGCAGCGCGAAGAAGAAGAAGCGGCTACAGCGCCCGTTGCCGAAGAGCCCATTTCCAACATTCTGCAGATCGATCAGGTGCGTCTGGAGCTGGGCTATGGCCTGCTGCCCCTGCTGAACAACCAGGGCGGACAGAAACTGACCGACCAGATCAAGTCCCTGCGCCGTCAGCTGGCCCAGGAGCTGGGCTTTGTGCTGCCGTCGGTGCGCATTCAGGACAATCTGCAGCTGCCCCCCAACACCTATGTGCTGCGCCTGAAAGAGGTGGAAGCCGGACGCGGTGAAATGCGTCCGAACATGCTGCTGGTGATGGACCCCCGGGGCGAACCCATCGGCCTGCCCGGGGAAGAAACGGTGGAACCGACCTTTGGTCTGCCCGCCATGTGGATTGCCGAAAGTGCCCGGGAAGAAGCCTTGTTCCGGGGGTATACCGTGGTCGACCCGCAAACGGTGATCACCACGCACCTGACGGAAATCATCAAAGACAACATGCCGGAGCTGCTGTCCTACAGCGAAACCCAGAAGCTGATGGACGAACTGGACAAGGATCATCAGAAGCTGATTGCCGATCTGATCCCGGCCCAAATTGCTGTGGGCGGTGTCCAGCGGGTGCTGCAAAACCTGCTGAACGAGCGCATTTCCATCCGCGATCTGCCTACCATCCTGGAAGGCATTTCAGAAGCCTGCGGCTACACCCGCTCCATCACGGCCATCACCGAACATGTGCGTACCCGCCTGGCACGCCAGATCTCCAACGACAACGCCACGGAAGAAGGCGTGGTGGCGCTGGTCAGCCTGTCCCCGGCCTGGGAGCAGACATTTGTGGAATCTCTGATCGGTGACGGCGAAGAAAAGCAACTCTCGCTGCCCCCCAGCCGCCTGCAGGAGTTCATCACGGCCGTACGCCAGAACCTGGAACGCCACGCCATGACGGGCAACTCTCCCGCCCTGCTGACTTCACCGCGCATCCGTCCCTACGTTCGCTCTATCATTGAGCGTTTCCGTCCCGCCACGGTAGTATTGTCTCAGAATGAAATTCACCCGAAGGCCAAAATCAAAACACTGGGGCAGATATAAGTGAGAAACCTATCTTTTCTTCCCCCACAGACTGAGGCTGTTGCTCCATGAAGATGAAGAGCTTCAGCGGGTCCTCCCTTCCCGACGCCATGGAACAGGTGCGTCAGGTCTTCGGGACGAACGCGGTCATCCTTGATACCCAGGAGCTGGAAGGTGGCGGCATCCGTGTTACCGCTGCCGTTGAGTCAGATCCCAACGACGACATCAGCCGGGTGGTGGAAGTTACCGGTGAAGCCGTTACGGCGCTGGGAGAGATCCTGGAATATCACCGGGTGCCTCTTACGCTCGCTGACAAACTCATGGCCGCATCTGCTTCTCTTCTGGACGAAGAGCCGGACATGATGCTGGCCGGTGCACTGGACTACCTGTTGCGCTTTGGCCCCCTGCCCGGTGAACGCAAAGCCGTCGCAACAAACAGTGTCCGTCGTCCTCTGATGGTCATGGGCCCGCCCGGCAGCGGAAAAAGCTCCACCGCGGCCAAGATCTGCGCCCGCCGACGCCTCGCCGGGGAAGAAGCCCACTTCATCTCACTGGACAGTCAGACCGCAGGCGCCCGCGAACAGGCCCAGGCCTACTCCAAGGCCCTGGGAATTCCCCTGACCATGGCTGCGGACGTGGATGAACTGACCGACACCCTGGACAAAATTCCGCCACAACAGCTGACCATCATCGATACGGTGGGCATCAACCCCTTCGATGATGCGGAACGGGATCATCTGTCGCTGATACTCAACGCCAGCAATGCAGAAGGCCTGCTCATTCTACCAGCCGGCGGTGATGCCTTGGAATCAGCCGAAACAGCTGTGGCTTTTGCAGAATGCGGGGCCCGGGGTCTGATTTCAACGCGCATCGATGCGGCCCGCCGATTTGGCGGGGTCTTAACGGCCACGCAGGCCGGAAAACTGCAACTGGTTGCATTGGGCATATCACCCTCAATTGGAAACGGACTGGCAGCCGTTACACCGGTGAAACTGGCACGACTATTGATGCCGGAAACAGATGAACAAGAAGAACAGGACCACCTCGTAGCGGGATTGAGGCGATGAACAATCTAGAGTCACAAATGGCGCAGAAAGCTCCCAACGGCAGCAAAAAGTCCCAGCTCATGGCCATTGCCTCCGGCAAAGGCGGGGTCGGCAAAACCTGGCTTTCCATCACCCTGGCACACGCGCTGGCCAGCCGGGAAAAGAAGATCCTGCTGTTTGACGGCGATCTGGGTCTGGCCAACATTGATGTTCAGCTGGGTCTGGCACCTGAGGTCGACCTGGGCGGGGTCCTGGCAGGCACCTATGACCTGAAAGCTGCGACATCGCGCTATCAGGACGGCGGCTTCGATGTCATCGCCGGTCGCTCCGGTTCCGGGTCTCTCGCAGCCCTGCCAACTGAACGTCTGCGCGCACTGGGAAGCCAGCTCATCACCCTGTCAGATGACTATGACAAAGTTTTGCTGGATCTGGGCGCCGGGATTGACCGCACGGTCCGGCAACTTGCCTCGCTGGCCTCGCCGATCCTGGTGGTCTGCACAGATGAACCCACATCGCTGACCGACGCCTACGCTTTCATCAAACTGACCGTGGCACAGAACCGCAATGCGGACCTGCGGGTGGTCATCAACATGGCCTCTTCCAAAAGCGAAGGCGAGCGGACCTATTCCACGCTTCGCAAGGCCTGTGAGAACTTCCTGAAGATCACCCCGCCACTGGCCGGTATGGTCCGCCGGGACAACCGGGTGAAAGAAGCCATCCGCGCACAATCTCCTTTGCTGCAGCGCTTCCCGAACAGTGAAGCAGCTCAGGACATTGAAGCCCTGGCCAAGACCTTAATGGCCTGACACCTGACCGTTGCCCGCCAACATCACTGAGGACCATCTGGTCCACAGGATGCCAAGGCCCCCACAGCTTACTTAAGGACGCCTCTTTTCACCGCCAATGCCATGACCCAGACGGCCTCACTCCTCTCTAACAAGCAGAGCATTACCCTGTAATGAGTGATGTCAGCGGCGGCATGCGCATTCCTCCAGCGGCGGGCAGTCCAACAGGACCCAGCGGCACACCGGGTCAGGTGATCAACCCTCCCCCTTCCGCATTGCAGCTGGTCTCCGGTGACAGCCTGGGCGGAACCGTAACCGGCACCGACAAATCAGGCCATTTGCTGATCAAAACAGAGTTGGGGCAACTTGCCCTGCTGACTTCAGCCAAGCTGCCCACGGGGACTCAGGTCAATCTGCAGATCCGACAGACTGGGTCTGAACTCTATGTCCTGATTTTTCCAACACACAAGAAGGTCAAAGACCAGACTCTGCGCCCCGCCACACATGAGGCAGGTGCGGCCAAAACGGGCGCAGCTTCCTCACAAATGGCCAGTGGTCAGGCTCAAAACACAGCGGGATCGGGCAGCACAGCCCTGAGGCAAGACACAACCACGCTGGGCCAGCGCCTGACCGCAACCCTTCAGGCTTTGCCTCACAAAGCAGGAGAGGGATCGCAGACCATATCACCGGTACAGGCACGTCCTGCAGGTGCACCAGCCCCCGTTAACAGTGCCCTCTCCGCCTACGCGCCCCCCGCTGGGGTGCCAGGTACCGCAGCAACGTCTGCCAGCGGCGGCCTTGTGGCCGGATCCAGCCTGTCCCTGAAAGTTGTGAACTTCACCGCGCCCGCCAACACCACGGCTTTCACTGCGCCAACGCAAAACAACACCCAGCTGCCTGCCCCTGAAAAACTGCCCGGCAATCTGATGCGCTTTGACGGCCTTGTGATCGGCCAGAACGGCCAGGGGCGCCCTCTTGTGCAAAGCCCCCTTGGCTTGCTTGTCCTTAACCTGCAAAGCAATCTGCCTGTGGGAAGCCGCCTGCAGCTGGAAAGCGAAATGGCTCCCCCTGCAGACAAAACCACTGCCTCTGTTGCGCCGAAGGATGCCATTCCTACTGCGGCTGGCAAATGGGGGATGATGGAAGAAATCCTGACCAACCTGTCGTCCGCAGGCCAGACCTACGCTGGCCAGGAGATCCTCAGCAAACTGCCCAAAGCCGATGCCAAGCTGACCAGCAGCCTGCTTTTCTTCATGACTGCACTCAAAAGCGGCGATCTGAGCAGTTGGTTTCCGCCACTAAGTCAAGCTCAGCTGAAAGCAGCAGGCAAAGACGACCTGGTGCAAAAAGCGGGCAGAGAATTCGGCCAGCTCTCCCAACTGTCCAGCGACCCAGCCGGTCCCTCGGACTGGCGCTTGTTCCTGCTGCCCTTCATGGGCAACAACCAGCTTCGAGAAATTCGGTTCTTTATGCGCCATGGCGGACAGGGAGGCGATGGGCAGTCCCCTGAAGAGGCAGGGCCAGAAGCCACGCGTTTTGTGGTCGATGTTGATCTGACCCGATTGGGCTCAATGCAGCTGGATGGACTGGTAAGAGAGAGCCGCTTTGATCTGGTCCTGCGCAGCCGGCAGGATCTGCCGCTGCTGATGCGAAATGACATCGGACAGATTTTTGAAACGGCCAACGAAATTGCCGGGTTTCAGGGCAGTGTCACCTTCCAGACGTCCGACGCCTGGCAACAGATGAAGGTTCCCGGGGAGGAATCCGGCAGCGGAAATGTGGTGGTTTAGACCCTGAAATCGTCGTTGGCGCTGCAGTTACTTTGAATTCTGCCGCCGGTGGAGTTCAAGGCCCAGATCGTCCAGGAAGGCCTGTTCCTTGCGGGCGATTTTGTCCTTCTTCTTCTTTTCCATGTTGGCATGAGCCAGTTCATACTTCTTGAGCTCACGGAAGGACTGCGCGACTTCATCACGGGCCAGTTCAATCTTCTGCTGCATCTGCTGCAGCGAAGTTTCCAAATTGCCGCGTCGCTGCATGGAGGCCTCATAGAAGGCCGTAAAGCCCTGGGCCAGCTGGGGCGAAGTTGTGGCGATTTCCTTTTCGCGCTCGATTGTGGCATCCAGATTCTGGATGTCCTGCTCGATGCGCTGCGCCATTTTTTCCATCTCGCCCAGCAAACGCCGCTTTTCGTCCAGTTTCCACCGGTTGAGCCGCATCAGGTTTGGCAAAGAAGAGGACATCAGGCGTTACCCCCTGTCGGCGCATCACCATTGGGCTGCTGAGCTTGTTCTGCATTGAGAGCAGCCAGAGCTGCCTGCCAGTCGATGCCCAGAATCTGAGCCAGTTCAGCATAGCCATCTGCAAGGACAGACTGCTCGTGTTTGCCTTGCTTCAGGAAGTTCTCAATCGGCCCGTTGTACCGAATGGCTTCATCCACCGCCGGGTCGCTTCCTTCCCGGTAAGCGCCAATACGGATCAGTTCAGCCATGTCTTCATAACTGGAGAGCAACGACTTGGCCCGCATGACCAGTGCATTTTCGGCTGTATTGTTACAGCCGGGCATGGTTCGCGACACGCTGCGCAAAAGGTTGATGGCCGGGTAACGTCCCCGTTCGCCAATCATGCGCTCCAGAACTATGTGGCCATCCAGGATGCCGCGCACCGCATCGGCAATGGGTTCGTTGTGATCATCGCCTTCCACCAAAACCGTAAAGAGCCCGGTTATAGATCCCTGGCCCGTTGCCCCCGGCCCTGCCCGCTCCAGCAAGCGGGGCAACTCCGCAAAGACAGAAGGGGTGTAGCCCTTACTGGCTGGTGGCTCGCCGGCAGAAAGGCCGATTTCACGCATCGCCATGGCAAAGCGGGTAATGGAGTCCATCAGGCAGAGAACCTGCTTTCCCTGATCCCGGAAGTACTCGGACAAAGCCAGGGTCAGGTGTGCTGCCTGTCGGCGCATCAAAGGCGGTTCGTCAGAAGTGGCAACCACCACAATGGACCGGGCCAGGCCTTCTGGCCCCAGATCATCTTCCAGCCATTCCTGAACTTCGCGGCCACGTTCCCCGATCAGGCCAATGACGTTGATGTCAGACTCTGTGTAGCGGGCCAGCATGGACAGAAGGACCGACTTGCCAACCCCGGAACCGGCAAAAATCCCCATACGCTGGCCCTGGCAGCAGGTCAGGAAGGTGTTGATGGCGCGCACGCCCAGATCCATCTTGCCGCCTACACGCTGGCGCCCGTGGGCCGGTGGCGGTTCATTGCGCAAGCGATAGGCGGCCTGCCCCATGGGCAAGGGCCCTTTCCCGTCGATGGGCTCACCCAGAGCATTCACAACCCGCCCCAGCCAGGCGGGGGACGGCCATATCACCGGTTCAGCTGACGCAAGTTCCGCTTTACAGCCAAGGCCGATACCGTCCAACGGGCCAAAAGGCAAAAGCAGGGCATGGCCATCACGAAAGCCAACCACTTCACAGTTCACCAGCCGATTGTTGCGCGCGTGCAGAACACAGCGGCCGCCAATGGCCAACGCCCCGTCGAGCCCGGCCACCTGAACCATCATGCCCAAAATACCGGACACACGGCCATAAAGGCGGTGCTCTTGTAGCTGTCCCAATTCGTCAATCAGGCCATAAATGGGGGAAGTCATCTGGTAAGCGGTCCGCTGTTCTTGCAGAAAATCACGCGAGGTTTCCGGATCATCCTGGGCCGTAACCGGCAGTTTTCCTTTGATAAGTGCCAGTCAGCAAAAGCCAGGAACTTGGGTTACCGGAGTTCCCCACAACTGTCTCTTTGAGCCATTGTGACCGAGCCTGTTTAAAGTTCCGTAAACCATACCGCCCTGGCTTAAATTCAAGCATTTTTTGCTTTTTACCAGGCAAAAACACTTAAAACGAGTATCGACAAGACCAAGGCCACAGACCTTTTGCTTACCCTTCAAAGCCTTGGCAGAAACTCAAGAATGTTTGCTTCACCCCAAAAGGTTAATAAGGTAATCTTTTTTTAAGGAAAAACCCTGTAAATGGTTAACGGGTAAGGCTAACAACCGGCGGGACTGCGCGAAAGGTCAAGCTATGCGTGTATTACTGGTCGAAGACGACACCGCACTAGCCAAAAGCATTGAAATGATGTTGCGAGCTGACGGCTATATCTGTGACATCACGGATATGGGCGAAGACGGGCTGGAAATCGGCAAACTCTACGACTATGACATCATCATTCTGGACATCATGCTGCCGGATATCGACGGCTATGAGGTTTTGCGGCGGTTGCGCAGCGCAAAGGTAAACACGCCCATCCTGATCCTGTCCGGATTGAACGGCTTGGATGACAAAATCAAAGGTCTGGGTTTCGGGGCAGACGACTATCTGACCAAGCCCTTTGATAAGAGAGAACTGGTGGCGCGTATTCAGGCAATCGTGCGCCGTTCCAAAGGCCATGCCGATTCTGTCATTGTCACCGGCAAGCTCAATGTCAACCTGGATACCCGCACTGTAGAAGTGGACGGGCATCCCATTCACCTGACAGGAAAAGAGTACGGCATCCTGGAACTGCTGTCGCTGCGCAAGGGCACGACGCTGACCAAGGAAATGTTCCTCAATCACCTTTACGGTGGCATTGATGAGCCGGAACTGAAGATCATCGACGTGTTTGTCTGCAAGCTGCGCAAAAAGCTTGGCACAGCCACCGGTGGCGACAACTACATCGAAACGGTCTGGGGCCGTGGATATGTTCTGCGCAACCCTGTCGATGGCGATGAACAGCAGGCCGTAGCCAGCTGATACAAGAGCTGCCGCTGAGCAGGCACAGACATAATCAAAAAAAACAGGCTCCGCTATCGGGGCCTGTTTTTTTGTCTCACGTGTGGGACCAGTTTGGGTCAAGGCCCTGAGCACTTCCCCTGGCGTGGGACCGACCGAGTTGGCGCGTTTTACGTTTCACTTTTGTCGTGAACAAACCACTGGTCCCAGTCCCCCCTCTCCAGAACATGATCGGTTTCTTTGGACGCCCATAACTCTTGAATCTCAACCGCGAACCACCCTCAGCAACACTGAAATGGGACGGAATCACAATTTAGGCGGAGCCACATGGTGACTCCGCCTAAATCGATTTGATTCTGGAAAACGCCAGAGAGTTTAAGGCACCGGGCGTCCCAATGGTGGAAGGTCACGGAGCCTGGTTTGTGGCTGACCGATCAGGCGGCCGCACTCTTTGGGGTCAGACCATAAAGGCCGCGTTCGCCCTGGATCATGGCGAATTTGTCCGTCACACCCAGCACGGTTTCTGCGCCACCAAGATAGAGGTTGCCGTCATCACGCATCTGGCGTGCGACACCTTCAAGAACCTTGGTTTTGGTTGGTTGATCAAAGTAGATCAGCACATTGCGCAGGAAGACCACATCAAAGGTCCCCATGCTGGCCGGGCTGTCCAGCAGGTTAAACACCCGATAATTGATCATGTTTTTGATGTCGTCGGAGATCATCCAGCGATCACCATCCTGTTTGAAGTACTTCATCAGCAGGGTGATGGGCAGGCCCCGCTGGACTTCAAATTGGGTGTAAACACCCTTTTTTGCTTTATCCAGGATCTCGGTCGAGAGATCTGTGGCGATGATTTCAATGCGCCAGCCGGCAAGCTTGACCGCCTGTTCTTTCAGGATCATCGCCAGGGAGTAGGGTTCCTGGCCGCTGGAACAGGCTGCAGACCAGATCCGGATGTGCTTTGAATTGGCGCGGGCCTGGAGCAGGCGCGGGAGTACCTTGTCCCGGAACTGATCAAAGGGCTTCATGTCACGGAAGAAAAAGGACTCATTGGTGGTCATGGCTTCGACCACGTCTTTGATCATCGGCTCACGGCGCTGCAGGCGCATGTCCCTGATCAGATCTTCGAGATCCTGCTTTTCATACTTCCGAGCAACCGGGTTCAGACGGCTTTCCAGCAGGTAAGCTTTGTCTGGACCGAGCACCAAGCCGGACCGCGTCTTAAGCAGATCAGCGATGTATTGAAAGTCGCTCGTATTCATGCTGCTGACCTCATAAACATCTTGCTAATTTGAGGAGCGATTTCCTCCAGGGGCAGAACGGAAGAGCACACACCATTACTGGCTACTGCCCCGGGCATTCCCCAAACAACGGATGTTGCTTCATCTTGACCAATGACAGACCCACCCGCAGCAACCACGTCCTGGCTGCCTTTCAGTCCATCAGACCCCATGCCGGTTAAAATTACGGTAAGAAGTCTGTTTCCATAAACTTTAGCCAGGCTCCGCAGCATGGGATCGACAGCGGGTCTGCAAAAGTTCTCCGGTGGCGTTTGCGAGAGCTTCAGGATCTTCTTTGCGCCGGTGCTTTCGATGGTCATGTGATAGTCCCCGGGGGCCACATAGATGCGGCCGGAACGGACATCTTCACCGTCTTTTGCTTCCGCGCAGTCAATTCCTGACACTCTGGTCAGGTGTTCTGCCAGCAGAGTGGTAAAGGTGGCCGGCATGTGCTGGGTGATAAAGATAGGCACCCCCAGCGATCCCTTGAGTTCACCCAGTACCTTGAACAGAGCCTGAGGGCCGCCTGTTGAGCTTCCGATGGCCAGAGCCTGTGGCTGTAGCCTGCTGGGCTGTCGTAGGGTGATGGTGCTGCCTGACGGCGCGCCCCCTGCGGCGGCCACCGGTGCAACGGCACTCGGGGTCGAAATGGCGGGATTGGCACGCGAGGTCACTTCGGGCCGCGGACGGGCAGTGGCCCCTCTTCCGCCTCGGCTTTTCTGAGCCAGGGCTTTGACTTTGCCCACCAGTTCCCGACGGAAAGAGTCCGCGCCGGTCAGTTCGCTCCGCGATGTTGGCTTGGGAATGTAATCTGCTGCGCCCATAGCCATGGCCCGCATTGAGATGTCTGCATTCTTGCGGGTCAGGGTCGAGGCCATAATGACCTGAACACCGGGATGGGCTTCCAGGATCTTCGGCAAGGCCGTCAATCCGTCCATAACGGGCATTTCAATGTCCAGCACGACCACTTCAACAGGGTCGCGAGACAGATAACGCAGGGCCACTTCACCGTTAGAAGCAGACGCAACCACTGAAATTGTGGGGTCTTCTTCCAATGCACGGGTCAACAACCCGCGAATGACAGCCGAGTCATCGACGACCATGACTTTGAATGGTCCGCTGGCAAGACTCATAAGGTGCTAACCCTTTACAAAAACACTGAAACAGACCTTAGAGCAGGCCAACCTGTGAGAACTTCGACTGCAGAATTTCACTGTCAAACGGCTTCATGATGTATTCATTAGCACCGGCAGAGATGGCTTCCTGGATGTGGCTCATGTCATTTTCGGTCGTGCAGAATACCACAACCGGCTGGGCAACATTCGGAAGAGCACGGAGTTCACGCAGGAACTCAATGCCGTTTTTTACCGGCATGTTCCAATCCAGCAGAACCGCATCTGGCATCTGCCGTTGGCAGGCATCAATTGCAACCTGACCATCCTCAGCCTCTTCAGTTTCAAAGCTCAATTCCTGAAGAATTTTCCGAGCGACCATGCGTACCACGCGTGAATCGTCCACAATGAGACAGCGCTTCATTAGAATTTCCTTGCTTGCAAGTCACCGACCGATCCAAAGATCAGGCAGCCTTGTTCACTCCGTAGTCCAGCAGGCGTTCTACATCCAGAACCACCAGCAAACCTTCCTTCAGGCGATAGATCCCTTCCGAGTACTCCCGAACCAGCGGGTTCATGGTCGGAGGGTTGCGTTCGTAATCGCTGGTGGACAGGGGCAGAACTTCCCCAACGTTGTCCACGATCAGGCTGTAAAGTTCGCCTTCATGCTCCACCACGATGGACATACCTTCTTCCCCGTCTGTACGAGCAGCCAGATTCAGGCGGCGGCGTACATCAATGGCGGTGACGATCCGGCCACGCAGGTTCAGAGAACCGGCAATTTCGGGCGGTGCCAGGGGAATACGGGTGGTATTGCTGTGGCTCAGAATGTCCTGAACTTTCAGCACAAAGATACCAAAGAGCTGGTTGGCGATTTCAAAGGTTACAAAATCCTTCGAAGAGCTGTAGCCGTCGCTCGACTTGGATTGCTTGACGTCGTCACTCATGCTGCACCTCTCATATCGGCCAGGGTATCGTGAAGGGAGCTCAGAAGAGCATTGCGGTCAAATTTGGCCACGTAGTCCGTAAAGCCGACTTCACGACCGCGGGCAATATCAGTGGGCGACGCATGGGAGGACAGAGCCACCAGCGGTGTTTCGGCCCAGCGTCGGCGCGCCACTTCTTCTGCGAAGGCGTAACCGTCCATGCCTGGCATTTCGATGTCGGAGATGATGACATCGTAGTCTTCCCCGGCTTCGCAGCGATTTAGCGCTTCTTCTGCGCCTTCAACAGAGGTCACATCATACCCGGCCGCCGACAGCAGCGGACCCAGCAGATTGCGGAAGAAGGGGCTGTCATCGATCAACAGGATGCGCTTGCCTTTGCCTTCGCCATCGGCGCCGGACAGGTCAGATTCAAACCAGTCGGGAAAGGCGCGGGTCAGGTAGTAACCGGTATCGATGATGTCCGTGGCTTTTCCGCCAATCACCGCAGAACCGATGAAGCCTTCGCGGCTGCCAGCCAGTTCGATATCCAGGTTGTCTTCGACGATGTCGACGATTTCATCAACCACGAGGCCCATGTGGCGCTCACGGTCGGCAAAGACGACGACCTGCTGACGGCCTTCACCTTCAAGCTTCTGATCACCGGACATGCCCACCAGCGGCATCAGCTGGCCGCGATACTGAACGACGGCCTGACCGCTGGAGTACTCGATGGAATTGAGCTCGACCTCTTCCAGGCGGGCCACCAGAGCCAGCGGCACAGCTTTCGGTGAGGTATCTCCAGAGCGGAAGACCAGCATGGCCACCTGCTCTTCGCCGTACACAGCTTTCTGATCCACGTCTTCGTCAAAGGCTCCTTCGGAAACGGCAATCTCACCGGTTTCAGAGGCAATGCCGTTGGGATCCAGGATCATCACAACAGACCCATCACCCAGGATGGTGTTGCCGGAGAAGAGAGAGATGTTGCGCAGGATGGGTGCCACCGGCTTGACCACGATTTCTTCTGTATCGAAGACCCGGTCAACAATGATGCCGAAGGTATAGGTGCCAACCTGGGCCACCACGATGAAGTGTTCGGTCCCGATACCGCCGCCGGATTCATCCAGCTGCAGAAGGTCACGCAGGTGGATCAGGGGCAAGAGACGGTTGCGCAGGCGCAGAACCGGCGTGTCATTGATCCGCTCAATGTTGTGCTCGGAATTGGCAGAGGCCCGGACCAGCTCAACAACAGAAAGCTGCGGAATGGCAAAGCGCTCTTCACAGCACTCAACAATCAGTGCGGAGACGATGGCCAGGGTCAGCGGGATCTTGATGGTAAAGGTGCTGCCAACGCCCTTCTGGGAGTTCAGCTCGACAGTGCCACCGATCTTTTCGATGTTGGTCCGAACCACGTCCATGCCGACACCGCGACCGGAAACGGCGGTCACCTGCTCGGCTGTAGAGAAACCGGCTTTGAAAATGAACTGTTGGATCTGCTGTTCAGACAGGGCTTCCAGTTCGCTTTCGGTAGCCAGACCGTTGGCAATGGCTTTGGCTTTGATCCGCTCAACATCCAGGCCCTTACCGTCATCGCGGATTTCGATGATGATGTGGCCGCCTTCGTGGAAGGCGTTGAGATGGACGGTGCCCAGTTCCGGTTTGCCGACGGCTTTACGCTCTTCCGGCATTTCCAGACCGTGGTCGGCGGAGTTGCGCACCATGTGTGTCAGAGGGTCTTTGATCAGTTCCAGAACCTGGCGATCCAGTTCTGTCTCTGCCCCCTTCATCACCAGCTCGATCTTCTTGCCCAGTTCGAGCGAGAGATCCCGGATGATACGGGGCAGCTTGGCCCAGGCATTTCCAATGGGCTGCATGCGGGTTTTCATCACCCCTTCCTGCAGCTCAGAAACCACGTGGTTCAGGCGCTGCAAGGGTGCACCGAATTCACTTTCCTGGTGACTGCGCAGGATCTGCAGCAACTGGTTACGGGTCAGAACAAGCTCAGAGACCATGGTCATCAGGTTCTCAAGCAGTTCGACATTCACGCGAATGGACTGATTGGCAACTGCGGACTGGCGGTTCTGCGAATCTTCACCGGCAGCACCCTGTGCTTTAGGCGCGGCAGCTTTGGGCTCCTGCACCACCGGTTTGGGCGCCTCGATCACCACTTCCGGCTCGACATCGTCTGCAGCAGCCATGGCGGCTTCGGCAGGTGTCATGATTTCTTCAGCGGGTTCAGCCATGGCCGCAGCCATATCCAGCTCGGCCTCTTGAGAGTCCCCACCCTGCACCAGGGTCAGATCTGCACCACCGCTGGCAGCAGGTGCCGCTTCTTCAATCTGCATGGCCGCAGCCATGTCCAGCTCACCGGCATCCGCCGGGGCGCCGCCATCTTCACCGTTTGCCACAGCGTTCAGGCGGGCAATCAGATCGGCGTCATCGCCTTCCGGTTCCTGTTCCGTCTGCTCCAGAGTGGCGAGGATGTCCCGGATGCAATCCAGGCACTCCAGAATGATCGACACCGTGTCAGCAGTGATCACCAGGTCTCCATCGCGGACTTTGCCGAGAATGTTCTCACCTGCGTGCGCAACTGATTCCAGCCGAGGCAATCCCAGGAACCCACAGGTCCCCTTGATGGTGTGCATCAACCGGAAAATGTTGGAGAGCAAATCCGGATCGTTCGGGTTTTGCTCCAGCTTGACCAACTCCAGGTCAAGGGTACCCAAGCCTTCGTTCGTTTCGGTGAGAAACTCGTTTAGCAAATCGTCCATTTCGAGGTCCTGACTGTTCCAGCCCTTGTGTAAAGGGTGCGACAGTTGCCGCGTGTACTCTCTGAACGTCGCAAAAAAAGATTAACCACCAGTAAAATTGTAGATGTTCTGAAAAAGCGCGAAATATGGCACTAACACGTTGATTTTAAATCAAATCAAAAAATGACCATCAGACAACATACAATTATAGTTAAAGAAAACTGCCATCATAGTTAATGGAGGCGCCCCCCTTTTCGGGCAGGCAGAACACCCAGAGCTCTGGCAAAAGGAATCGACCTTCTTGTCTATGCCTTCTGCTTCTCACCCGAGTGACAAAGAAACCCGCGCCAGGGGGCCATGTCTTGTTCCGCCGTTGACTGCCTGCAACAACAGCCAGAGCATGATCGGTTTGGTTAGAAGCGCTTTACGCTTGTACTTGAACCGATTTGACTCTAGGCCGGATAAAGACAGGTAAACTGCGGGTCAAACGGCAGAGGTATCGACTCAGCAAAAAGATAAGGGTCGGTTGCCCGCTCGGCAGAATCAACAACAGGCAGCTTGAACTGCACAGGAACAAGGAGATCGCTGTTTTGGACACTCCAGGAAAAGACTATCGCGTGCACCGCGCCAAAGGAGCCCCCTGGACAGAGGGGCTAAGAGATTACTTTGAGTACCGGGATCTGGAACTGGGAGAGGCAACAAAGGGGGCCTTTCATGCTCAGGTCATCAAAGCCAAGAAAGCCCACGATGGCGGCACCGGCATGCACAAGCACGATGTGTCATTCCACTGGGTCTATGTGGTCAAGGGAACCGTGGCTTTCGATTTCAAGGACGTAGGGCTGGTAGAGCTCAACGCGGGAGACTGCCATTACATGCCAGAAGGCATCCATCACGAGTTGATGTCTTTTTCCGAAGACCTGGAAATGATTGAACTGCACGCCCCCGGTGAAATCAGGTCCCTCGACATTCCAGACTTTCCGAGACTGGGCAAAGCCTTCGTGCCTTCCGACGGATAAAAGAAGTCCCGTCACTGCCTGACACATAAAGAGGTACTGGCAAGTTCAGGGCTGTATCTCTTTGTCCGGACATTTCAGCGTAACTGTAGTCGCTGCCGCAAGAAGAGGCGCCCGCGTGCAGGCAGGATGTGATCAACGCCCATCCCTTGTGAAAGGAAACCGGTCATCAGGCAGCATTGCCCGCCTTCATTTGCTGGCCGCTACCAAATGTCTCGCCCTTGCGAGAACTGGTTCATGAAAAGACCCTTGCATTGGTTGCGATTTATTCGCACCTTCGCAGCCTGATATCACAACCGATGTTCTAGGGCATGATTGGTTTAATAAGAAGCGCTTTGCGCTTGTATCTGAACCGTGATTCATCCTCTAACATATTGGAAAGAGGCAAATTCACGCTTCAAATGATATCAAACAGTGATCCCATTTAAACCGATTTGATCCTAAGGGGCTCAGCATGGCGGTGCGCCCACCGACTTTTACCAATGGCAATTCTTCTGAGGGTCCTGGCATCTGGGAAGCCAGCAAGCCCCTGACGCAGAACCATCTGGGCAGCCGTGTCTATCTCAAAGACCTGGGCAACTGGCTGGCCGGTTCCGCTGTCCTCATCGCCCTGCTCTTTGCCATACCCGTGGTTACCATCGCGGCTTATGTGCTGGTCCCCGCTTCTCCTCTTTGGGGTCATCTGGTCGACACAGTGCTGTGGGATTATCTCAGCAACACACTTCTGCTGGTGCTGATGGTCGGGTGCGGAGTTTTGCTTCTGGGGGTGCCAACCGCCTGGTTGGTCACTCTCTATCGCTTCCCCGGCCATCGCCTGTTTGAAGTCCTGCTGATCCTGCCCCTGGCCGTGCCAGCCTATGTCATGGCCTATGCCTACACGGATTTTCTGCAGTTCACCGGCCCGCCTCAGACTCTTTTGCGGGAACTGACAGGCTGGGGTGCCCGAGAGTACTGGTTTCCCAACGTGCATTCGGTGGAGGGGGCCGCCACCATGCTGACCCTGGTGCTCTACCCTTATGTCTATCTCTTGTCCCGCAGTGCCTTTCTGGAACAGTCCGTCTGTGCGTTGGAAGTCAGCCGGACACTGGGCTGCACCCCTTTTCAGTCGTTTTATCGCGTCGCTCTTCCCCTGGCGCGCCCGGCGATCATTGGCGGCATGATCCTGGCCCTGATGGAAACCATGGCTGATTTCGGCACGGTCAGTTACTTCGGGGTTCAGACTTTCACCACCGGAATCTACCGCGCCTGGTTTTCCATGGGGGATCCCACGGCAGCCGCTCAGCTTTCCTCTGCTCTCTTGGGACTGGTTGCCCTGATCATCCTGCTGGAAAGACTGAATCGGGGATCACGCAAGTACCATCACGCCACCAATCGTTATCAGCAGTTGCCCGGCTATCATCTGAAAGGAGCCGCCGCAGCGGGCGCGATCCTGCTCTGTGCCCTGCCGGTGCTTCTGGGTTTCATTCTGCCCTGCTGGCTACTCTTTACCCTGGCCTACGATGGCGGCGATGCCCAGCTGGGTCATCGCTATCTGGAACTCATTGGCAACAGCTTCAGCCTTTCCGCCATCACTTCAGCCTGTGCAGTGGTGCTGGCGGTCCTGGTGGCCTATGCCGTGCGGCTGAAACCCAATCTGATGGTGCGCTCAGCCACCCGGGTGGCCAGCCTTGGTTATGCCGTCCCCGGGTCCATCATCGCCATTGGCGTCCTCGTGCCCTTTGCCTGGTTCGACAGCCAGATAAACCACTGGGCCAGTCAGACTCTGGGGGTATCCACGGGCCTGCTGCTGACCGGATCCCTGGCGGCTCTGATTTTTGCTTATCTGGTGCGTTTTCTGGCGGTCGCCCTGCAGTCCGTGGAATCCGGCCTGGGCAAAATCCGCCCCTCAATGGATGAAGCGGCCCGCAGTCTGGGACACGGGCCCTTTGCAACCTTGCGGGACATTCATGGGCCGCTGATGAAGGGGTCCCTGCTGACAGCCGCCCTGATGGTTTTTGTTGATGTGATGAAGGAACTGCCGGCCACCTTGCTGATGCGGCCCTTCAACTTCGACACACTGGCCGTCCAGGCCCACAACCTGGCCTCGGACGAACGGCTCAGTGAAGCCGCAACCCCAGCGCTGACCATTGTGGCGGTCGGTCTGGTTCCGGTTATCCTGCTCTCGCGCGCCATCCGCAGGTCCCGTGCGGGCAGTCAGGAAGGCTAAACACAACGCCCCGACTCCCGCCAAAGCACGCGGTACCTGAGCGCAAAATGAGTACAGCTGTTCAGCCGTAAAAGAAGTCGGTCAGCAAAGACAACAGCTCTTTGCGCCCCTGTTCAATGTCAGTGAAATCAACAAAGGCGAAGCCTTCAGCCCGGGCCTGACTCTGGAACCAGCGGGAGCTTTCAATCTGCCCTTCCAGATACTCAATGGCTTTGTCTTCCGGCTTGTGCAGCAGGTGGTGCAGGCCGTCTGCTTTCAGTCGGGCGTAGCGCGCCTGGGCATCGGCCTCCGGATAGCCACAGTAGACAGCTGAAAAACGCGGGCCGAATTTCTGCCGTAGCTCGCTGGCTGTGTCGGGATTCATCCAGGTTCCCTCCGCCATACAGCGGGCCTGGCCCGTCAAAAGGTCCGAGAGCAGACGCAGACAGATGTCCTTGGTGGCAGCCTCTGTGAAGGCTTCAATCTCAGGAACAGACAGCTTGCTGGGTATGACCCGCGCCTGATCCCAGAGAAGGTTGCGATAGCCATCCAGATGAACAATCGGCAGCGGGTCTGTCTGCTGGCTGGCAAACTCCTGGGCGGTCATGGTTTTGCCCACACCACTGGCCCCTGCGATCAGCATTACCGGCATTCTCAATTCCCGACGTTCGAGTCATATGCAGTCAGGATGTTAACCGGACGAGGCAGACAGGCAAACGACCTTCGCAGTTATGTAGAGTAAGACCCCTGCCCACGTCTTTTCCTACAGAGGCAGGCAGATTCTTCCGATTTTTACATTCAGTCGCCTGTGGTGAAGATTGTGCGCTCCGATGCGGACCAACGCCCTTGAGGAAAACGGCGGCTAATCCTCTGAGTAAATTCAACAATCCTCGAAACATCCACCTGAATGAACTTGTAGGGTTCGCCGTCACGGCGGATCAGATACTCACAACGCTTGACGCTAGACATAGGTAAATTCCTTCCTACTGAACTTTTGAGTTACCATAATCTTGCATCAAGCATGCCAGACCTCACTTCAGATCAGAATGGGCTAACAGCGCTCTGGCCGCCGCCATACCCCGCCCTCCCTCTGGCCAGGCAAGACTTGTCAATTTGGAACAGGGCCTTCAACTTGCCTGGCAGGCCATCTTCGGGACTCAATAGACCTCGAAAACCTCACTGCCCACAGGTGAAAGAGTGATGAGCAGCACCCTGTCCTTTACACCGCTTTCCGGCCCCTCTGCCTGGTACGGCCATTCTATGGCGGAAGAGCAAAGCTGGCAGTTTCAGCTGACAGACCAGGAGCTGGAAGACCTGGATAAGGCCCTGCACCGGGTAAAAGATGAGGGTCTTGTCTGGCAGCAGATTGACCGCAGTTCCTTTCCCCTGCCCCACCTGGCCTCAAAACTGCAAAGAGTCGCTGAGGAACTGGAAAACGGCACGGGTCTGGCGCGGCTGCGCGGCTTGCCGGTTGCTCACTATGCAGAAGAGGACCTGCGGCGGATCTGGTACGGGATCGGCTGCCACCTGGGCACAGCTGTCTATCAGAACAGCGATGGCCAGATGATGCGTGACATTGAGGATCGACAGGAAGATACGGACAAGCTGGCCAATCATCATCTGCCCACAGCAGACGGGTCAGGCTTTGTGTCTTCAAAAGCCCGCACGCTGTCCAATGGCGCCCTGCGTTTTCACACCGACCGCTGTGACGTCGTGGCATTGCTCTGCGTCCATCAGGCGGCAGTGGGCGGCCTGAGCCAGATCGCCAGTTCTGTCACCATTCATAATGAGATCCTGGCGCAGCGCCCTGATTTGGCCGACTGCCTTTACAGCCCCGTCATCAGATCGCGCTTTGGTGAAGAAAAGGGCGGCGAGCATGAAACCTACCCCCTGCCCGTTTTTGGCCTGCGCAACGGCAAGTTTACCAGTCACTACTCCCGTACCTATGTGGAAGCCGCCCAAAAACTCAGCAGCGTGCCCAGAATGTCAGACCTGCAGTGGGAAGCTCTGGACCTGCTCCAAAGCACGGCCACCCGGGTCTGCATGGAAATGAAATTCCAGCCGGGGGACATGCAGTTCCTGAACAATCACGTCATCTATCACGCCCGATCTGCTTTTGAGCGGCCCAAAGAGGGCGCTGCCGGCCGCAAGCTCATGCGCTTGTGGCTGTCCATGCCCAACAGCCGCGCCCTGCCGGAAGATCACAAAGTCCTGTGGCGCAATGTGGACGCCGGCGCGGTTCGGGGCGGCATCGCCCAGCCCCATGATCACAAACACTTCGGGCATCAAGCCCAGGAGCACCAAACTCAAGGGCACCAAACTCAAGGGCACCAAACCTAATAGCACAAGCTTTAGAGCTGAAGAGGGCTGACCCTCACCCTAGAGTCAAATCGGTTAAAGTGGAATCACTACGTGATAACGCTGGAAGCGTGAATTTGCCTCTTTTCAGTGTTTTAGAGGATGATTCACGATTTAGTTTCAAGCGCAAAGCGCTTCTAACTAAACCGATCATGCTCTAGATCCCTGCTGTTGTCGGCTGCAAACAGAAAAACCCCCGGCTCGTCTGAACCGGGGGTTCTTTTCAGACCAAGTCTAAGTCTGACGTCTTACTTCCAACCAGCGCGGTCGAAAACCATCTGAGCTTTGGGCTGATTGTCACCGTAGATCGACACGTTGATTTCGTCGATTTTAGGCTGACCCAGAGACTGCAGTTCGGGGTTTTCCAGGATGCCAGCAACCACGGGGTATTCGTTGTTGCCGTTTGCCAGATAGCCCTGAGCGGCATCGCTTGCCAGGTACTCGAGGAATTTCACGGCTGCTTCTTTGTTGGGGGCGTTTTTCAGCACACCAGCAGCAGAAACATTGACGTGCACGCCACGGCCGTCCTGGTTAGGCCAAATCATTTTGACCTTTTCAACAACGGCTTTGTCTTTGGCTTTGTCGCTCTTGAGCAGGCGCACGAAGTAGTAGGTGTTGCCAACAGAGATGCCGCACTCGCCAGCAGCAACGGCGCGGATCTGATCGGTGTCACCGCCTTTGGGGTCGCGGGCAAAGTTTGCCACCACGCCTTTGGCCCATTTCTCTGCAGCTTCTTCCCCATGATGCTCAATCAGAGAGCCCATCAGGGAGAGGTTGTAGATGTTGGAGCTGGAGCGGATGCAGACCAGACCTTTGTACTTGGGATCAGCCAGATCTTCGTAGTTCTTGGGCGGATCAGTCACCAGGTCCGGGTTGTAGTACATGACCCGGGCGCGGGTGGAAAAGCCGAACCACTGGCCATCAGGATCGCGCAGGTTTGCGGGGATCCGTTCGTTCAGAACAGCGGAATCGGTTTTGGCAAAGAAACCGGCTTCTTCAGCGCGCCAGATACGGCCGGCATCCACCGTCAGGAAGACGTCAGCCGGGCTGTTCGCACCTTCGCTCTGGATCCGCTTGATCAGGGCATCGCCCTTGCCTTCAATGCGGTTGATGGTGATGCCCGTTTCTTTGGTGAAGTTGTCGTAAAGAGCTTCATCCGTTTGGTAATGACGGGATGAGTAGAGGTTCAGCTCTTCAGCAGCCTGGGCTGAGAAGCCAGTGATGGCCGTTGCAGCCATAACGGCTCCAAGCAAGCCACGACGCAGGAAAGATGATGTCATCTGACGAATTCTCCATGACACAAAACGGCAAGCCCCCCTTCCCTTGTTCCAGCCAAGGCTCAGGCTTGCTTTCTAAAGACATGAACAGCTGTTTCTCTTCGCACTCTCAAAGGAAACTGGCCGTCCCAAATCCTGGCGCATTGTTAGGCAATTCCAATTGACAATGCAACTTGTTATCAATCGCACAATCATGAAAGTACGAACATTCCGGTCTTTTGGGCCAGAGGTAACTTATTAAAATCAGTATTTAGCAGGCATTTTTAGATTGAATTTAATTTTTGAAATCACCGGGCTGTGTAGGAATGCCGCAGGTGTTTGCAAGCAATAACCGATCTCCAGGCGAGTTTTTGAGCGGGAAAAAATCTGTTGCCTGTGCAACGATGTCCGGCGCCTGCACGGCCTTTAGCCAAGCCAGAGTAACAGGCCGCCAGGAGACACACTCCATCAGGCCATCGCCTTTAGAAATCCGGGGAGAATCGAAAGTTCGACATGATCACCGGCCAGCAGCCAAAGACCAGATCGAGGGGAGCCATGGGCCCCGCCTGCCCCCCTCGGAAGAGGCAACTCAGCAGTCACCCCAAGGATAAAAATCCGGATTGAAATGATGACGCGTCAGGCCAGGAGAACCTTGATGGCCAGTTGTCCGGGTTCGCTGGTGATCAAAGAGAAATCCCCGCCCATGCGCTTGACCAGCTGCCGCAGGAAATAGGCGTGAACGGAACGCGGAGTCAGGTCCTCAACGGCGACGGACGGTTCAAGGCCTGATAATGTCTCTTCCCGCAGACCCACTTCCCGGCCAATGGCCGTTGCCGTCACCTCGAAGCCCGTTTCCAACTGCTGCATGCGGACCACCAGAGACCCACCCCTTGGCAGAGATTCACTGGCCAGCGAGATCATGTTCAACAGCAGTTTACCCAGATTGTCGGGCAGCATGGCGACACCATCGCTGTGCCACTCCAGATCTTCCTTTCGGTAAGAACAGAACTTTTCCGCCAGATCCTTGACCTGCTGCAGTTCCGACCCGACGGCCCCACTGGCTCCGTAAGCCATGCGGAAGAACTGCAGGACGGCAGATGCCTGTTGGGCGGATCCGGAAACAAGCCCCTTAGCTTCATCCTCCATGCCGAAATCTTCTTCCAACAGCTCCATGCCGTTGTTGATGGCGCTGACCGGTCCAACCAGATCGTGGCAAAGACGCGACGCAAGGAGTTCAGCAACAAGTAATTCAGACATTCCCACCCTCAGTTCTTTTGTCCTTGTCCTGAAAAACGCGCTGGACGGACGTACCACCAGCAAAAAGACGCAGTTCAGGCTCGGTTATCCGAGTCTACGGTCTGACGTGGGTCTTTGAAAAGGTGTTTAACAACAAAGCGCTAAACTTAACCTTTAAGGTGATTACTCCCTGCGGTTCACCACAGGCAGGAACGGGCAGGTTTTACTCTTTATCCGGAGGCGCACAAAAGCCCTCTGGCCCTGAAAAACAGACAAGGGAATACCAGAGTTTACGCTTCATTTTTGCCTTTGCGCTCCCCTGCGTGTCGCTTCGCTCTTCTACAGTGTCGTTTCCAGTCTTGGGGGGCCTATTGCCGCAAGCTAGTCTGCCGCTCACTTAATCGGTAATCGCTTTGTTCAATGGGATTGTTACCAGGTGTCTTATTCCTCCTTCTCTCTTGATCTGGTGCCCGGCACGCTGGTGCGCCATCCGGAGTGTGAAGACTGGGGAATTGGGCAGGTTCAATCTGCCATTGGCAATCGTGTCACCGTCAATTTTGAAAACGCCGGCAAGCAGGTCATCAATACAGAGGTGATCTCGCTTGAAACGGTGGAAGATTAGTGGTCTGCAGGCTATCCTCTCATGACTGGGGGGAAGGTCTGCTGTACGGCATTGAGGAGAGATGATGCCCGACGGAGGCTCCAGCCCAATCAAGCGGCAAATTCACCCCGGCTCCGGCCGACGCAAGGCCCCAATTGCACCCAAAGGCCGGGGCACCGATCCCAGTGCCCTGAACGCCGTGCAGGCGCTGTTGGGCGATCGTCCCCGCCGCGCAGACCTGTTGATCGAATTTCTGCACCTGATCCAGGACCAACAGGGTCACCTGCCGGAACGCATGCTGGCCGCACTGGCAGAAGAAATGTCCCTGCCCCAGGCTGCCATTTACGAAACGGCTTCCTTCTATGCGCACTTTGACATCGTCATGGAAGACGAAGAGCCTCCCCAGGCTGTCACCATCCGTGTCTGCGAGTCCCTGACCTGCGAAATGAAGGGTGCCCAGAGCCTGATGGCTGATCTGGCTGAAGAACTGGGCGATGAGGTACGTGTGGTCGCCGCCCCCTGCATGGGCCGCTGTGACTGTGCCCCGGTCGCTGAAGTCGGGCATCGGCACGTTGATCACGCAACCCCTGAAAAAGTCACCGACATCGCCCGCGGGGAAGACCATGCCCCAGAAATCAATGACTACGTGGACTTTGACGCCTATGTGGCCGAGGGCGGATACAATCTGCTGAAGGCCTGCCTGGCGGGTGAGAAGACACCTGAAGACATCATTCAGGCCCTGACGGACTCCGGCATCCGGGGTCTGGGCGGGGCGGGCTTCCCCACGGGCATGAAATGGAACCTGGTGCGCCAGCAACCGGCCCCACGCCTGATGGCCATCAATGCCGACGAAGGCGAACCCGGCACCTTCAAGGACCGCTTCTATCTGGAAGGCGATCCTCACCGCTTTCTGGAAGGCATGCTGATCGGGGCCTGGGCCACAGAGGTGAGCCACTGCTACATCTACCTGCGCGATGAATATCCTGCGGCCTACAAGATCCTGAAGAAGGAAATGGCCCGCCTGGACAAGGAAGGTCTGATCAAAGGGGTCACACTGGACCTGCGGCGCGGGGCCGGGGCTTACATCTGCGGTGAAGAATCCGCCATGATCGAGTCCATTGAAGGCAAGCGCGGCCTGCCGCGGCATAAGCCGCCCTACCCCTCTCAGGTCGGGCTGTTTGGCCGTCCGACCCTGACCAACAACGTGGAAACGGTTTTCTGGGTCCGCGACATCATGGAAAAAGGCCCTGAGTGGTTTGCCAGCCAGGGCAAAGGCGACAGCAAAGGCCTGCGCAGTTACTCCGTCTCCGGTCGGGTAAAGAACCCGGGCGTGAAACTGGCCCCGGCCGGTACCACCATCCGCGAGCTGATTGATGACTGGTGCGGCGGCATGGAAGAGGGCCACAGTTTCAAGGCCTATCTGCCCGGGGGTGCTTCCGGCGGCATTCTGCCTGCCAGCATGGATGATCTGCCCCTGGATTTCGGCACCCTGGAACAGCATGGCTGTTTCATTGGGTCCGCAGCCGTGGTGGTGCTGTCCGACAAAGACCCCATCAAGGATGTGGTCAAGAACCTGATGCGGTTCTTTGAGGACGAATCCTGCGGCCAGTGCACCCCCTGCCGGGCGGGCACAGAAAAGCTGGTGAAGATCCTGGATCAGGACAACTGGCAGGACTATCCCGTTGATGAGCTCTGCAAGGTGATGCAGGACGCCTCCATCTGCGGCCTGGGCCAGGCGGCCCCGAACCCGCTGCTTTCCCTTCTTCGTTACTTCCCGGAGGATCTGTGATGCCTGATGGAAGCTCCATAAAGACAACTAAATTCATCCTGGATGGCCGCGAAGTTGAAGCTTACGGCGAAGAATCCATCTGGCAGGTTGCCCAGCGTCTGGGCACCAAGATCCCGCACCTCTGCTATTCCCCCGACCCCGGCTACCGGGCCGACGGCAACTGCCGCGCCTGCATGGTGGAAATCGAGGGCGAACGCGTGCTGGCTGCCTCCTGTATCCGCACGCCCAGCGAAGGCATGGTGGTCAACAGCGCCTCTGAACGAGCAGAATCCGCCCGCTCCATGGTCTTTGAACTGCTGGCCGCCGATCAGCCGACACGGGAAACATCCCACGATCCGGAGTCCAAGTTCTGGACCTGGGCCGACGACATCGGCATCGAAGAAGGACGGTTGCCCGCCAGCAACAAGCCGGTTGCGGACATCTCCCATCCTGCCATGGCCGTCAACCTGGATGCCTGCATCAACTGCACCCTTTGTGTCCGCGCCTGCCGGGAAGTTCAGTCCAACGATGTGATCGGCATGGCTTACCGCGGCGGCAACGCCAAGGTGATCTTCGATTTTGACGACCCCATGGCGGACAGCACCTGTGTGGCCTGCGGCGAATGCGTTCAGGCCTGCCCCACCGGTGCACTGATGGAAAAATCCCTGTTGGACGAAGAGGCCAACAGCCGCGTTGTCTATGCAGACCGCACCGTGGACTCCGTTTGCCCCTACTGCGGAGTGGGCTGCCTGACCAAGGTGTCCGTGAAAGACGACAAGATCGTTCAGATCGATGGCCGGGATGGTCCCGGGAACCGCGGACGGCTCTGTGTCAAAGGCCGCTTCGGCTATGACTACATCAACCATCCCTCCCGCCTGACAAAACCGCTGATCCGCCGGGACGACGCCCCCAAACGCTGGGACGATCAGGTGGATCAGATGAACCCGCTGAGCCACTTCCGTGAAGCCACCTGGGAAGAAGCACTGGAAAAAGCGGCCAGTGGCCTGAAAACCATCTATGACCGTGAGGGCGGCGGCGCCCTTTCCGGCTTCGGGTCGGCCAAGGGGTCTAACGAAGAAGCCTACCTCTTCCAGAAGTTCATCCGGCAGGGTTTTGGCACCAACAACGTGGACCACTGCACCCGTCTGTGCCACGCCTCTTCCGTGGCCGCCCTGATGGAAGGTATCGGGTCTGGTGCTGTCACCGCGCCCTTTACTGCCGTGGAAGAATCCGACTGCATCATCGTCATCGGGGCCCGCCCGGCCCAGAACCATCCGGTGGCTGCCACCTTCATCAAAAACGCCGCCAAAAACGGCAAGCAGGTGATTGTGATGGACCCCCGGCGCCAGGGTCTGTCCCGCCACGCCACCCACATGCTGCAGTTCAAGCCCGGCCAGGACGTGGCGCTGCTGAATGCCATGATCCACACCATCATTGATGAGGATCTGGTCGATCAGCAGTTCATTCAGGCCATGACCAGCGGCTACGACGACCTGAAAACCCACAGTGCCCAGTTCCCGCCGGAGGAGATGGAAGCGGTCTGTGGCATCCCGGCTGAAACCATCCGCGAGGTGGCCCGCCTCTATGCCCGGTCTGAACGCTCCATCATCCTGTGGGGCATGGGGGTCAGCCAGCATGTCCACGGCACCGACAATGCCCGCTGCCTGATCGCCCTGGCCATGATTACCGGCCAGGTGGGCCGTCCCGGCACAGGTCTGCACCCCCTGCGGGGTCAGAACAATGTGCAGGGCGCATCCGATGCCGGTCTCATCCCCATCGTCTACCCCGACTACAAGTCCGTGGAAGACGAAAAGACCCGCCTGCGCTACGAAGAGTTCTGGGGTCGCAAGCTGGATCCCAAGAAGGGCCTGACCGTTGTGGAGGTGATGGATGCCATTGCCGCCGGTCAGGTAAAGGGCATGTACATCATGGGTGAAAACCCGGCCATGTCTGACCCGGATCAGCAACACGCCCGCGAAGCGCTGGCCGCGCTGGAACATCTGGTGGTCCAGGACATCTTCATGACGGAAACCGCTTGGCATGCAGATGTCATCCTGCCGGCTTCCGCCCATGCGGAAAAGGACGGCACCTTCACCAACTCAAACCGCCAGATCCAGATGGGACGCCAGGTGGTGCCCCCGCCAGGCGAAGCCCGCCAGGACTGGGAGCTGATCCAGGAACTGGCCCAGCGCATTGGTCTGGACTGGAACTACAGCCATCCCAGCGACGTCTACAACGAGATGACGCAGGTGATGGACTCGCTGAACAACATCTCCTGGGAGCGTCTGGATCAGGAAAACTCTGTTACCTATCCCTGTGACGATCCTGGCCAGCCCGGCAATGAGATCCTGTTCGGCAACGGCTATCCCACGGCAGACGGCCGGGCGAAGATTGTGCCCGCCAGCCTGGTGCCGCCTGCAGAACTGCCGGATCAGGACTTCCCACTGGTGCTGACCACCGGCCGCCTGCTGGAGCACTGGCATACCGGTGCCATGACCCGCCGGGCCAACGTGCTGGACAGCCTGGAGCCGGAAGCTGTTGTCTGCATCAACCCGCGTCAGATCGACAGCATGGGTTTTGAAGCCGGTCAGATGGTCAAGGTGGCCACCCGCCGGGGACAGATTGCCCTTAAGATCCGGCAGGACCGCGACGTGCCGGAAGGCATGATCTTCATCCCCTTCTGCTTCAACGAAGCCGCTGCCAACATGCTGACAAATCCGCAGCTTGATCCTTTCGGCAAGATCCCCGAGTTCAAGTTCTGCGCAGCCAAGGTGGAAGCGCTGGAAGAAACGGTGGCAGCAGAGTAAAAGACGGCCAAGAGATGATCCCTGACCTTGCTTGCTCGTCTAGTGGGCGGCGCTTGGTCAGGGATTTTCTGAATGTAACGCACAGACACCAGGCTCAGGATCTCAGGCGAGTTCTCCGGGGCTGAACAGCAAGGTTAGACGGAATGTCAAAGAACGACGCGGCGGTCACCGATCCCCGAATTCTCAGCGGCAAACCCATTGCCGAGCGCATCCGGGCCGAAGTGGCAACGGGCGTGCAAGAGCTGAAGGAAACCGGCTGGAATCCCAAACTGGTTTCCATTGTTGTCGGGGATGCCGATGCCGCCGCCGTTTACATCCGCAACCAGAAGCGGGCTGCTGAAAAGCTCGACTTCATTTTTGATGACCGTTTCTATCCGGCTGACATCAGCCAGGAAGAAATGCTGGCCGTTATCCAGGGGCTAAACGCTGATCCCCGGATCACCGGAGTCATCCTGCAGCGTCCCCTGCCCGATCATCTTTCCGTCAAGGATCTGCAGCGGGCCATTCATCCCCTCAAAGACGTGGAAGGCATGCACCCGGCTTCCATCGGCAACATCGTCTACAACGATCTGATCATGGGCCCCTGTACCTCAGTGGCTGCTGTGGAAATGCTGAAGGAAACCGGCCTGCAGCTGGAAGGTCTGGAAGTGGTGGTCATCGGCCATTCGGAAATTGTCGGTAAGCCCATCGCCTTCCTGTTGATGAGCGAAGGGGCCACGGTGACCGTCTGTCACCACATGACCCGCAATCTGGCTGTCCATTCCCGTCGGGCCGATGCCATTTTTGTGGCCGTGGGCAAGCCCCGCCTTATCACCGGCAACATGCTCAAGCCCGGTGCCGCCCTGATTGATATCGGCATCAACCAGGTAACAGATGAAGACGGTCAGGTTTCCATCGTCGGCGATGCGGATTTCGACAGCTGTCATCCCATTGCCGGCTGGATCACCCCCGTTCCTGGCGGTGTGGGGCCGGTTACGGTCTCCATCCTGCTGCAAAACACCCTGGCGGCTGCTAGACTGCAAAAGCAGCACTATGAACGCCAGTATGGCAACACCGCCTTCGGGCATGGCGCCGACTGACAGGCCCTAGCTTTCACCCTGCCCCCCCAAAGGGAACTGAAAGCAGGACCCGGCAAACAGAGTGATAAAGCGTGTACGTCGAAGAATTGCCCTTCATCGATCCGGTAAGAGCCTTTGCGCCCTTTGCAGAGGACCCAGTGGCTTTGCTGCTGGATGGCAATGCACCCGGCGATGCCCGCAACCGCTATGCCTATCTCTGTGTCTCTCCTGCCAAAACCCTGCTGGCCTGGCCCGATCGCATAGAGCTGGACGGCCAGCAACCAGATGATCCCTGCTTAACGCCCTTTGATCTGCTGGAGCAGGAACTGGCGGCTTTTGACGGCCCGTCCAACCCGGATCTGCCGCCGTTCCAGGGGGGCGCTGCCGGACTGCTTGGCTATGAACTGGGCCGCCACCTGGAACGCTTGCCCCAAGCCAAGGCCGATGGACGAGATCTGCCGGAACTGGCGGTGGGTTTTTACGACCTGGTTGTCGCGTTTGATCTGGAGGCTCATCGCCTCTGGGTGATCTCCTGCGGCTACCCGGAACGCAACCCCGACGCCCGACAGCAACGAGCTGTTGCCCGGGCTGCCTGGCTGAAAGCCCGCTTGAGCAGCACCCTTCCTCTGGCTGATGTCAGCTGGACGGAAAAAGCCCAATGGCGGCTGGAGCGTAGTCGCCAGGACTATGAAGCCGCCATTGCCAAAGTCATCGACTACATCTTTGCCGGGGACATCTTTCAGGCCAATCTCTCCCAGAGGTTTCTGGCGCAAAAGCCACAGGGTCTTTCGGATTTTGACCTCTACCGGCGGCTGCGCATGACATCGGCAGCTCCTTTTGCTGCCTTTGCCCGTTGCGGCACTGGCCTGTCGGTTTTGTCAGCTTCACCCGAACGCTTCCTGGCTCTGGACGCCCAAGGTCGCATTGAAACCCGCCCCATCAAGGGCACACGGCCCCGTGGCAAAAGCCCGGCAGAAGACAAAGATCTGGCCGCGGAGCTCTACAGCAGCCCCAAGGATCGTTCCGAAAATCTGATGATCGTGGATCTGATGCGCAACGACCTGTCCCGGGTCGCAGAGGTGGGCAGTGTCAAGGTGCCGGCGCTTTGCGATCTGGAGTCCTTTGCGACCGTCCACCACCTGGTTTCCGTCGTGGAAGGAAAACTGCGCCAGGAAGCCTCCAGCGTTGATCTGCTACGCGCGGCCTTTCCGGGCGGCTCCATCACCGGTGCCCCGAAAATCCGGGCCATGGAGATCATCCAGGAACTGGAAGAGGCGCAACGCGGTCCCTATTGCGGCTCTCTGTTCTGGCTGGGTTTCAACGGCGTGATGGATTCTTCCATCCTGATCCGCACCCTGGTGGTCACCGATGAGCAGGTGGTGGCCCAGGCTGGCGGCGGCATTGTCGCGGACTCTTCCCCTCAGGAAGAGTATGAAGAAACCCTGACCAAGGCCCGCGCCATGCTGGAAGCTTTGGATCCAGACTGCAAAGAGGGGCGGACATGGTCAAAGGCACTGAAGTGGCCCAGCAAGAACAACAAGTCCATCTCTCTGGCCGGTTAGTCCCACGATCTCAGGCAGCCATCGCCATTGATGACCGCGGGTTTACCCTGGGGGACGGGCTTTTTGAAACGCTGGCTGTGCAGGCGGGTCAGGCGCTCCATCTGGATCGACACCTGCAGCGCCTGAAAGCAGGAGCCCGTCAGCTGGCCCTTCCACTGCCCGACAGTCTGACCACCTTAAAAGAACAGATCGATGAGCTCCTGCACGCCAACGAACTGGGCGAAGGGACCCTGCGCATCACCCTGAGCCGGGGACCTGGGGCAAGAGGACTGGCCTTCCCTGAACAGCCGACCCCCACCCTGGTAATGACAAGCACGGCCACCCCTCTGTCCCGCACCCCCAGGCAACGCGCCGCCATTGTTGCAACCTCAACCCGGCGCAATGAGCACTCACCGCTCTCACGCCTCAAGAGCACCGGCGGCTATCTGGACAATATGCTGGCGTTGCAGGAGGCCAAAGACAAAAGGGCTGAAGAGGCCTTGCTGCTGAATGTACAGGGGAATGTTACCTGCGGAACCATAGGCAATCTCTTCCTGCTCAGAGATGGCGATCTGTCTACACCACCTGTCAGGGATGGGGTTTTGCCGGGGATTGCCCGACAGGTGATCCTAGAAGAAATGCAGGTAGAGGAGAGATCTGTAACTCCCGAAGACCTGAAAGCGGCAGAGGGCCTTTTGCTCACCAATTCTCTTGGGGTGACTCTCATCCGGTCACTTGAAGGGGAGAGTTGTCAGACTGACGCAGCGGCCCCTGTTGCTGACAAGATGCTGTCTCTGATCCTGACTTAGTCAAAATCTGGCACTACAACAAAAGAGGCAGCAGGTCGCTTTCAAGCGATCACAGCTCAGAAATCAGACCTGCGGGCTTACCCCTGCCCCAGGCGGACGTTATCACCGCTAAAGCGGGTTTCAGAAGAGTTGTCGAAAGCGCCCAGGCCAAAAGCCGCGGCCCCGGACAGAACGACAATGGCAATCAAGGCCGCAATGAAAGCTCTCATTTGTCTTCCTTTCCCAACGAGTTAACCTCAGCTATAGCCGATTTTCGACCTTCTGGGGAGTCGTAGCTTTCCAGAGACAATCCAAAGAACCCTATAGAGCGAAAAATCATACTCTAGAGCATGATCGGTTTAGTTAGAAGCGCTTTGCGCTTGAAACTAACCCGTGAATCATCCTCTACAACATTGAAAAGAGGCAAATTCACGCTTCAAGTGTTATCACGTAGTGACTCCACTTAAACCGATTTGACTCTAGTCCTGCGACTGTGTGGTCGCTTGCAGGAAAGCCATCAAGGCTGCCCGGTCCGCCGGATCGTCAATGCGCTGCACGGGCATTTTTGTTCCCGGCACATAGTGGTCGGGCCCCTGCGTAAAGAGGTCGGAAACCGTTTTGCTGGTCCAGATCACCGTGCTGCCATTGAGCGCGTCGGAGTAGCGATATCCGGCAACAGTCCCGGCCCGGCGGCCAAAAATACCATAGAGGGTTGGCCCGGCCCGCAGAGACGTCTCCGGAGTAAGGGCATGACAGACGTCACATTTGCGGAACACCTCTGCCCCCCGGCGAGCTTCGTCAGAGACCTCCAGATGCGGGGGGAAAAAGCTGCTGAGCTGCGCCTTACGTACCTCCCCCAGTTCTTTTCCGGCAACAAGATCCCAGCGACGTGCAACTTCATCGGCTCCGGCTGAAACCAGCTGCTGCTGGTCCGGCAGAAAGGTCAGCGCCCAGACCGGTTTACCATGACCCGGCAAGATCATCTCCGGTTTGCTGCTCCAACTGGTGCTGGCCAGAGACCAGAGGCGCAGCAAACGGTCCAGACCGGCGGCCGCCAGCCTTTTGCCATCGGGCGATACCGCAAGTGAGAAAAGAGGACCATCCAGCTGCGCCAGCTGTCCCAGAGCCTCACCGGTTTGCGTATTCCAATAGCGGATCGACCCATCGGCAGATGCTGAATAGATCAGATAAGCCCCCTGGTCCGTGGGAAGAGGCGCAAAAGCCAGGGCCGTAATGCCGCCTTCATGTCCCTGCAGCTCCGCCATCAACTGACCCTCCGGCATGCCGTAGAGACGAATGGTCAGATCGTGATCCGCCGATGCCAGCAGCTTCCCATCCGGTGAAAAGGCCAGGTCATTGCTGGGGGCTCCCTGGCGCTTCCAGAGGATCTTGGAGGAGGTGAGATCCCACAGGATCACCTGCCCATCCCAGCCCGAAGATGCCGCCAGCTTTCCATCGGGCGAGACCGCCAGACCTTCGACCTTTGCACTGTGCTCACTCAGCACCGCCAGCACCTGATAGCTTCTCAGATCCCAAAGGCGCAGGGTTCCGTCATCGCTGGCAGACAGGGCCTTTTGTCCTCCCGGCAGGATGCGCACGGCATTCACGGCACCATCATGGGCATCCAGCACCGCCAGAGCGACTTCCTGTTCCAGATCCCAGAGGATAAGCCGGTGGTCAAAGGAAGCGGTCACGGCCCGTCGGCCATCGGGGGTAACTGCCACGTCCTTGATAAAGCCACCGTGCCCGCGCAGTTCCGCCAGACTGGTTGGCACCAACACGAAAGACAAAAAGGCGGCCATCAGGCAACGCACAGCCACAAGGCCGAAAAGCCGCCACCTAATACGACTTTCATCACCAGAGAATCGAACAGATGAGATGCTGTTACCTGAACCTGTATCCATAAAAGTTATGGAAAAAGCAAAGCTCAAGCCTGTCAAGATTTTAGAGCACAAAATGTAAGGAATCCCCGCACAAACACTGATTTTCAGCGGTTTGATTGTGGGGGCAAACAAACTCTCCTGGCTGAACTGCGCTCTGGCGCCTGCACAACCGACAGCACCTTTGATCAGCAATGCAGACCAGGATCAAGCATTGAAAATTCAACCCGCGCCGAATTTCTCTATGCGGTTACTTTTGAGGAAAAATCAAAAGCTTCAACGGCGTTTGTTTTCGCCGTAGATATCGGCCAGCAAAGGCACCAGAGCCATCCAGGCATCTTCCGGGTCATCATCCCGGCGCATGGTCCGCTTAGCCGTGCCTTCCCAGAGAACAAGTCCTTTTTCCCGATCCCTCAGCAAAGCTTCCAGGCTGGCCACAGGTTCATAGACATCAGGGCGGTTCTGAGAATTATCGGTCAGCACGTTGCTGGACGCCCGGCCTTCGCTTTGCAGGCTCTTGTTGACAATGGAGCGGTCCAGTCCGGCACCTGAAGATTTGTCTTCGTAGGTCGAATAATTTTTGCCGTCAAAACTGTAGCTGCCCGCCACCACCTGTGGGTCCAGCAGCAGTTCCAGGGGGGCATCGCCTTCAAGCACAAGATGTCCCCGGGCTTTAAGAGCGTTGGACATCTCAGACTGCAGTTTCAGATTGAAGTCGGAGTCATCGTAGGTTTCGACGTCAACGGGAAACCCTTGAGGCATGGGTTTGATCAGGCGCGCAGTCACGCTGTCCTGCGCCTGGGCACTGCCGTCGGTAAAGCTCAGAACCAGCAAGGCGCCAGCCAGAAGCGCTGCGGTTTTCACCAAGCCACGCCGTCCCGCCGTTTGTGATTGCCCCATCATTTTTCCCCTTGTCTCCACCATGATCGCCCCTTTCTCCCTCCGAGAAGACAGAGCGCTCATCCCTGTGCTTTAGCCTTAAAGCGTAAAGAACCGCGTTTCAATGATTTAGAGGCGCCTCGAAGCTTTAGTGTTTGTGATCTTCCAGGGGTTTGTTCTGAACTTCAGCCAGCCAGATGGAATGGTGTTCGCGTGCCCAGTTTTCATCCACCTGCCCGCTTCCCATGGCATCAAAGGCCCCTTCCATGCCAACCGATCCGATGTAGATATGGCCGATCACCACAGCCGTCATGATCAGCGCCATGGCGGCATGCCAGACGGTGTTGAGCTGTTGCTCCAGCAAGGGAGTGACTTCAGCGGGCAGACCAGTGATGCCCAGGCTGCTCAGGAATTTGAAGGTCAGTCCCCAGAAGGGCCAGTCCACCGGGAACATCATGGCGAGGCCTGATGTCGCCAGGAAGACGCTGCCCAAAGCCACCAGCCAGAACACCACCTTCTGACCGGCATTGAACTTGCGAGCGGGCGGGTGCACCCCTTCAGTAAAGAGCCCCCCGGCCTGTGACACCCAAACCAGATCATCCTTGTTGGGGATGTTGTGGCGCAGCCATTTGATGAACATCAGCAGGACCGCAAACATGAAGGGAAAAGCCACATAGTTGTGGGCGTACTTGCCCAGCATGGCCAGGGTACCAAATACCTCTTTGCCGAAGACCGGAACAATGATGTAGCGGCCCCACAGCAGGTTCATGCCCGTGACGGTCAGAATGATAAAGCAGACCGCCATGGTCCAGTGGGCGAAGCGGTCAATGTCACTGAAGCGCTCCACCGTCTTCTCAGAAGGTCCGGCTTCAATTTTGATGCGCCCGCGCAGCAGAAAGAAAATGGCGAGAATGATCAGAGTCCCGCCGATGACCCAGCCGCCATAGGGCTTGAGGTAGCGGTTGCGAAACTCCCGCCAGATATCACCTTCCGCCTGAACCAGCACGCCGGCCTGTTCATTGGGGATCGACACCTTGCCGGTGACACCCTTACGGATGGCGCGCCACATTTCGGACTGGGAAGCCACCCCCATGGTGTTTCCAGGCACGTTTCCGGCCTGAGGGCCTGGTCCCGATACTTCACGGCCATCTGGCTGTTGTCCCTGAACCGACTGACCCTGGATTTGGGCTGCAACCGGGGATGTCCCCAGCAGTCCCAAAGTCAGAACCAAGGCGAAAAGCACAGTAAGTCCGGGAAAAATCAACGTCGCGGTCCGCATCGAGCCACCCCCTTGTTTTTCTTGCTGTTTGCGACAGGTCTCCTGGTTTTCTTTGCCCTAGGGACCCGGCAAAAAAAGGGAATGGCGCTATCCGGCCATCCCCCTTTTTCAGGCAACCACCGACGGGCCCGGATCTCTGATGAGACCAGAGGGCCCGTCGCAAAGGTCGCGGGTCAGCTTCCAGCTTTCTGGTCGTAGGCTGTACCCCAGCCCCAGGCACCAGCGCCGAAACCACGGCCAACCACACGCTCGCGGTAGATACCGGAGACAAGGTCCCCGTCACCTGCCAACAACGCTTTGGTGGAGCACATTTCCGCACAAAGCGGCAACTTGCCTTCCGCCAAACGGTTGCGCCCATAGCTGCGGAACTCAGCCTGGGAATTGTCTTCCTCGGGTCCACCGGCGCAGAAGGTACATTTGTCCATCTTGCCGCGGGAACCGAAGTTACCTGCCTGCGGGAACTGCGGTGCGCCAAAGGGACAGGCGTAGAAGCAGTAACCACAACCGATGCAGAGATCCTTGGAGTGAAGCACCACACCATCGTCGGTCTGGTAGAAGCAATCTACCGGACAGACCGCCATGCAGGGCGCATCTGAGCAATGCATGCAGGCGACCGAGATGGAGCGCTCCCCGGGTTTACCGTCGTTGATGGTAACCACCCGACGCCGGTTCACCCCCCAGGGGATTTCATTCTCGTTTTTGCAGGCCGTGACACAGGCGTTGCACTCAATGCAACGTTCAGCGTCACAGAGGAATTTCATGCGTGCCATGAGTTTTTCTCCTCCTCGCCTTAAGCCGGTTCAATACGGCAAAGTGTACACTTGGTTTCCTGCATATTGGTCACCGAGTCATAGCCGTAAGTTTGAGCAGTATTGCTCGCTTCGCCCAACACATAGGGGTCAGCACCTGCCGGGTACTTGGACCGCTGGTCCTCACCCATCCAGTGCCCACCGAAGTGGAAGGGCATGAAGGCCACACCGCGGCCAACCCGTTCAGTCACCATGGCCTTAACTTTGACCTTGGCGCCTTCTGGCCCATGCACCCAGACCATCACGCCGTCACGGATGCCGCTGTTGTTGGCGTCAACCATGTTGATTTCGACGAACATGTCCTGCTGCAGTTCAGCCAGCCAGGGGTTGGAACGGGTTTCGTCACCGCCGCCTTCATATTCCACCAGACGACCGGACGTCAGGATGGTCGGGAACTCCTTGGAGAAGTCCTGATCCTGGATCGACTTGTACATGATCGGCAGGCGATACATGCGACGGTCTTCATAGGTGGGATAGTCGGCCACGAGATCCCGGCGCGGGGTATAGAGCGGCTCGCGGTGCTTGGGCACCGGATCCGGGAAGTTCCAGACCACCGTCCGGGCTTTGGCGTTACCGAAGGGCGCACAGCCATGCATGATGGCCACCCGCTGGATGCCGCCTGAAAGGTCGGTTTTCCAGTTGGTTTTGTCCCCGGCAACCTTCTCGATGCTTGCCCGTTCCGCATCCGTCAGATCTTTGTCCCAGCCCAGCTGCTTGAGCATGGCCATGGTGAATTCAGGATAGCCGTCCTGAATTTCAGACCCGACGGGGTAGCTGCCTTCGGCCAGTAGGTTCTGACCGTCCCGTTCCACACCGAAGCGGGCCCGGAAGCAGAGACCACCTTCGGCCACCGGCTTGGAGGGATCGTAGAGGTTCGGAGTCCCCGGGTGACCCATTTCCGCCGTCCCCCAGCAAGGCCAGGGCATGCCGTAATAGTCACCGTCGGCGGGACCGCCACGAGCCTGCAGGGTGGTGCGGTCAAAGGTATACTGGTTGGCCATGTGCAGCTTGAGCCGCTCTGGCGACTGGCCCGTATACCCGATGGTCCACATCCCCTTGTTGATCTCGAGGGTGATGTCCTCGACGTTGGGCTCGGTGCCTTCCACCTTGATGTTCTTGAACATCTCGTCGGCGATACCGAACTTCTGCGCCAGCAGGTACATGATTTCGTGGTCGGTTTTGCACTCGAAGAGAGGCTCAACCACTTTTTCACGCCACTGGATGGAGCGGTTCGAAGCGGTCACAGAACCACGGGTTTCGAACTGCGTGGCAGCCGGCAAGAGATAGACCCCGTCCGTGCGGTCGTGCATCACGGCCGTCATGGTCGGATAGGGATCGATCACCACCAGCATATCCAGCTTGGACATGGCTTTTTTCATGTCCGGCAGACGGGTCTGCGAGTTGGGCGCATGCCCCCAGAAGACCATGGCACGCAGATTGTCCGGCTGATCGATGTTGTCTTTGGCTTCCAAAGCCAGATCGAACCAGCGGGACACCGGAACACCGGCGCTTTCCATCAGTTTCTGATCGGCGAAACGGCCCTTGATGTACTCATAGTCCGTTTCCCAGACACGCGACCAGTGCTTCCAGGAGCCGGTCTTGATGCCGTAGTAGCCAGGCAGCGTGTGGCACAGCACACCCAGATCCGTTGCGCCCTGCACGTTGTCATGACCACGGAAGATGTTGGTGCCACCACCCGACGTACCGATGGTCCCGAGCGCCAGGCCCAGGATGCAGTATGCACGGGTGTTGTTGTTGCCGTTGGTATGCTGGGTTCCGCCCATGCACCAGATGATGGTGAAGGGACGGTTGTTGGCCAGCGTGCGGGCAACCCGGCGCAGCTGAGAGCCCGGTACACCGGTTACGCGCTCAACTTCTTCAGGGTTCCACTGCTTGACCTCGGCGCGGATGTCATCCATGCCCCAGACACGCTGACGAATGAACTCTTTGTCTTCCCAGCCATTCTCAAAGACATGCCAGAGAATGCCCCAGATCAGAGCCACGTCGGTCCCCGGACGCAGACGCACATGCTCAGAGGCATGAGCGGCCGTGCGGGTAAAGCGCGGGTCGCAAACGATCAGCGGTGCGTTGTTCTGCTCCTTGGCTTTCAGAATGTGCTGCAGCGACACCGGGTGGGCTTCCGCAGGGTTGCCCCCGATCACGAACATGGCCCGTGACTTGTGGATGTCGTTGTAGGAGTTCGTCATGGCCCCATAGCCCCAGGTGTTGGCAACACCGGCGACTGTGGTGGAGTGACAGATACGGGCCTGGTGATCCACGTTGTTGGTGCCCCAGTAGGCGGCCAACTTGCGGAACAGGTAGGACTGTTCATTGTTGTGCTTGGCAGAGCCCAGCCAATAAACGGAATCGGGGCCGGACGTCTTGTAGATGTCCAGCATCTTGTCGCCGATTTCGTTGATGGCTTCTTCCCATGAAATGCGGGTCCATTTTCCATCGACCATCTTCACGGGGTATTTCAGGCGCCGCTCACCATGAGCGTGTTCGCGAACTGCCGCCCCCTTGGCGCAGTGAGCGCCCAGGTTAAAGGGGCTGTCCCAGCCGGGCTCCTGCCCGACCCAAACACCATCCTGCACTTCTGCAATCACCGTACAGCCAACTGAACAGTGCGTGCAGACTGATTTCTTGATCTCAACAGGTTTGCTGCTGCCGCTTTGCGCCTTGGCCTGTTTGACCCGGCCAAAGCTGAGCGCGGAGGCTGCTGCCACCCCGCCCGCCGTCAAACCCGAACGTTTCAAGAAAGTACGTCGGTCAACCGCGCTGCCGACTGAGCCGGCAAACGCTTTTGACAAACGGGGGCCATTCGCAACCCCATTCGTCTTCCTGGTTAACATAGACTTCTCCTCTTGTTCCTACCTAGTAAGGCGCCTTGTTCGCCGGAAACCGGCATGGGTTCATTGTTCGACCCGCAGCACCTTTTTTGTTGCCGCCTTGCAGACCGCCGAAGCTGTCTAGAACTTGGCCAACTCGTAGTACTTCTTCACGTGATCGGTTTCCCGATACCCGGCCCCCTCCGTCTTACCGGACAGGTCCTCTGCCACCGACGTGCCGCTGCCGGCAAGCGTGGCCGCCCCGAGCGCACCTACGCCCAGGCCTGCTTTTTTGAAGAAGTTCCGACGAGCTTCGGAAACCACATCTTTTTTGCTCATCGTCGTGTCTTCCCTTGTTAGCCCCGACAGTCAAAACACCCGCTGCGATTAGATCAGATAGCAATCCAATGCCTTTCGAGCCTTTGTCTGCGGAGTGAGACCTACCTGGCCTCCTTGCAAAAAACGTTTTCAACAAACGCTTTACCTACTGGCTGGTTGATTGACTGTGCCCCGGGAACCGATGGTCTTGTTCCTTCCGGAAGGCTGTCCAAAAACCAACTTTCACCGTCGCCCCCACCGGGACCCGACAGCGATCCTGTTACCTGCAGTCAGGCTGCCATCTGAAAGGCCTGACCCTCGATGGTCAGGAACAATCGTCCCAGCGTGCCAACAGGTTTGTAAAAGCGGGCTTCCTGGGCGCCTTCGAGATCCTCAAAAAAGCGCAGAGCCCAACAGCCCACATGGCTGTCATAGAATTCCTTTTGCTTGGCCAGATCGGGGGCACCGCCAAAGGCACCGGCAATCAGGCCCGCCATGACTTCAAAGAGTGAGGCTATATGGTCTTCGGGTTCCGACACTCCCTCCTGACGCGCAATGCCCAGCTTGGCCATGTCACCTCGCAGCTTGGCCAACGGTTTTTCATGCAGAAAACCGGTCAGGTAGTAGGAGCCATAAGGCACCAGTTCACCGTGCCCGACACCGATAAAGAGATCGAAATATTCCTGTTTGACGGTCGCCGCATCGGTCTGGGCTGCGGCTTCAGCCAGGGCGATCATGGCCTGCCCCAACTCGCTGCCATCGCCAACGCTTTGCGCGATTTCCGCCAAAAGCTCATCGGAAGGCGGAGACGTCAAAAACTGGGCAAGCAAGCCATACCAACCGGCGCGCAGCTGGTCTTCCTCTGCCACAGCAGCACCAAAGCCCTCGTTATCGGGGCTTTCAGCTGTCTTCAGGTCTCCCAATAGACCCCTCCACTCTCCTGTTGGCTCGTAATGAGCCTGATTTTGTCCGGGTAACGAGACCCGCAGTATGGCGACCCGCTTTATGGGGTTTTGTCCGGAACCGTCTCATCTGGACAGCGATTGTCCTGACACGAATATTCCGGAAATCTCTGGTCTCCTGTCTCCATCAGCGCTTTTGATCAGGTGAACACCCAAACAGCGCGCGCATTTAGACAAAGACACAGAACCCATCGATTCCATTACCCAATTCAGCGCTCAACAGGCGCTCCTGTCAACAAGAACCGGAGCAAAAACCAGGAGAAACCGGACAGAGAAACCTTTGAAACAAAACACATATTTTGTGGGTCATTTCCATAACCAACGCCAAATTCGTGATAACGATTATCACTATCAAACGCTCATTTAGGGAGAAGCTTGCAATTACAATCCTTTACGCTTCATCCCTCTTTGCTGTCGCGGATAGTTCGAAGGGGGTCGCATTGAAGGCAATATGACGCCGACACCTCTCTTCCGCCTAAATGGAAACAATCTATTTCCGAAAGACCGGAAACGGGCGATTCAACATCACAGGTCGAACTGGGGCCACCCCGGCGAGAAGAGCTGCCCCTCTTACGGGGGAGAATCGACGCCAGGAAACAAAGGATCAGACTGACAAGCTGTTGTTTTACAAGCGGCTCTGAGGGCCAGACCCGCCTAAGCGCTGAGATCAGGAAAAGGCACCCCACCGTCTTTTGACGGCCTGACCGGGTGTAACAGCTGGCCGGGGCTCGGGACGGCCCTGACCTGCTGGCAGGACCGCTTTTTCTGATCGATCGGCCTCAGAGGGATCAGGTGCCGTGTCAGCGGGGGCTGAAGATAGCGGCGAAGACATCCCCTCTGACAGGGGCCGCGGATCCTGGCCAGGGTGCGGTTCTAAGCCTGCGTTCAGATCAGGATTTTGAGGATCCTCCGCCGGAAGATCTTCATTCTCAAGATCAGCCTGGGCCTGAGACTGCGCGTCTTCTTCACCAGCCGCTTTCAAAGCAGCCGTTTCTGGTCCCTCTGCCTTATCGCGGCCAACCTCTTCGTCCTCGTCTTCTTCCAGAACCATCCCCTTGCCCACCTGGTAAAGGGTCTGGAGATTTTTCACCACCGTGGCTGCATCGGTATAGTCCAGGTCATAATCCAGAAGGCCGTCCACCTCCCCGATCAGGGGGTTCACACGCCACAGCCGGCGCAGCGCAAGCCGCTTCAGGTTTTCTGGCACGCCTTCTTGCATGAAGGGCGTGAAGTCACTGTTTTCCGTCAGGCTTTCCGGGTCCGGTAAGGCAGCAATCTCCTCCTCAGAAAGCCCCAGTGAAGAGGCCTCTTGCTCACTTTCCGACTGAGGATCGACAAGCTGACCCACTTCGTGACGGTCTTTGCCTTCCCTCTCGTCCCGGGCGCTTTGCTTTCGCTCAGACCAGCGATTGAGAAAGCCTCTGTGAGCCTGGTCCGTGCCGGAGTCTTTGCTGTCAGCCATCAACCAAGCCTTCCACAAACATCAGGGTCTCAGATTCAGCAGAACCTGTAGCTGCCAACCGGGTGGGATTTTGCCCGCCTGACCTCATTTTTTACCCTCTGAGACCAGCGGTTTGCCCCCCTGTCCAAAACGCTCTTTGCGCGGATCGTAGTCCTTCCGCTTACGCTTGTAGAAAGGTTCATCCACATGGTGAACATCAACATAACTCTGCAGGTAGGCAATCAGCCCTGCAGGCATGGGCACCGGTTCCACCAGATCTTCACCGCTGTCCAGATAATCCTGTGCCTCGTAGGGACTGACGGTCACAGCAACCGGCAGGTGGTCATGGTCGCTCTCTAAATCATCGCCGGACCGCAAAACCACGAAGACCTTGGGCGGATCCTGGGTAAGATTGACCTTGTAAGCTTCCGTATCTTTGCGGTGCAGAGCCAGGGTCAGGGTTCCGGCGTGGAAATCCGACCAGTCCTCGCCCTCTTCCAGCGTTACCCAGTCGCCGAGTGGGTCCAGAGGGGCGGCGCCAACAAGCAAGGACAGCGCTTTCCAGGAATAGTCTGCCCAGGGATGGGAAGAAACCTGGCGACGCAAAACCACCCCCAGAGCCAGTTCTTCACTGCGCTGTTCTTTGTCGTGCACATCGGCATCTGAAACCGCAGGGGTTACATCACTCACACCGGTCTCTCCCTTTGCCCTGTTCGTTCTATGACACGCACCAGACCATGATCGCTTTGGTTCGTCGCACCTATGGCGGGGAACAAAGCTGGAAGCCACCCCCTAACTTATTGATAAGAGGTAATTTTACGATCCAAGCGTTATCACGGAGTGAGTCCGTTCAAACCGATTTGACTCTTAGTCTGATGTTTGACTGACAGCGGGCAGCATCAGCCATTTGATTTTTGGAAGCTTAGCGCAAAGACCCAGCAAACCAAAAACGCCCAGTGTCAGATCCTCGTGATGAGAGGTCTGTTTTCCAAACCAGAGAGGCAGGAAAGAGCGCCAAAACCAACAGGCGAAAAAAAATTTGCATCACTTGACCTGAGTCAAGGAGCCCCATGGAAAAGCGGGTCTACAGTCTTTTTATTGACATTACATGAGGCACGAAATGCTCGGTGAAAACCACGATCTTCTCCACGAATTGCCCGACCACAAAGCAACGATCCACGATCTGAAGACCACTAACAGCCATTTTTCGCGTCTCTTTGATGAATACCACGACCTGGACCGCGAGGTGCGCCGCGCCGAAGGCCGGGTAGACGTCATCACGGAAGAACAGGAAGAAATGCTGAAACGTAAGCGCCTGGCGCTGAAAGATGAGCTGTTCAGCATGATCCAGAAAGCAGAAGCCGAAGGAAAATAACCACGAAGGCAAAAGACACAGCCAGACGGCGCTGATTTAGGGTTTGAGTACAAGTCACTGCGCTTCCATCTCAAACGATCATTTTCCAGCGCATCTGGATACCGGTTACCCTCCCAGGCTCGGTGTTGCCTGGATCCTTGGCGGTCCGACTTCTGTCGGCCCGCCGTTTTTTTTGCCTTTTGCACAGCTCGGCCGGGCCGGCACAATCCAGCCCGCTTTGCCTGGACGCCGATATCAACAATCACCTTCTTTCTGCAAACAGCCCGGCCTGACGCGTGTAGAGGGCGACGATTAGATTTGTCGGCCCCTGGGAATTATGGTGATATTTCATTGCTTGAAACAACGAATACCCCGCTGACACAACAATCTGTGGGATCAGATGATTTTTCCCCGCATCGCCAGACCAATAGCAGGTGACCGCTCTGCCCTTACGGACAAGGCACAGCCCTTGAGTCCAGGCAGACTGGTCGCCAAAGCCCTGGTCTTCAGATCCCCCCCCTTAAAAGCCAAGCTGTCCGGCGGCAGGGGTATCATTGCCACACTGGTACTGGCCGCATCACTGATTGGGCTCCTTGCGCCCGCTCAGGCAGACTCTCTGCCTGAAACGCTGGTGATCGGCAAAGGCAGTCAGGACTACCCTCCCTATCACTGGACGGAAGGCGAAGAGGTCGTTGGCTTCGTTCCGGATCTGATCCGGGCGACAGCAAAGTCGCTGGGGATTACCAGGGTTGTTTTTAAGGCCTATCCCTGGAAGCGCATGCTCAACCAGGCGGAAATCGGCGCTTTGGACGCCGTCATGCCCCTTTTCAAGACTCCGGAGCGGACCACGTTTCTGGATTATCCAAACGAGCCGCTGACAAACGAAACAGTGGCCTTCTTCACGTCCAGGGAACAACCGGTGGATTACACCGGGCAGGTGGAAACGATGCTGCCTTACTCCATCGGCAGCATTGCCGGATACAGCTACGGCGCCACTTTTGACAACCTGCCTTTCACCCGTATTGAAGTCACCAATGAAACAACCCTGATCAAGATGATTAAGGCAAAGCGTTTTCGCGTCGGCATCTCAGACGTTCAGGTTCTCCAGCACTACGCAAAAAACCTTGATTTCCAGCCCAACATTCTTGCGCCGCCAGTTGCTGTGGAGCCTCTGTTCATTGGCTTTTCAAAAAAACGGAACCTGGGCAGCTTCGTCACTCTCTTTTCGGAAGAACTGGCGCGTTTCAAAAACACCAACGACCACAAGCTGATCCTCACCAAATACGGCCTGACCACCGCTAGTTACTAACGGGTTCAGGCCCTGACATGATTGATGAAGGGCGCGCGCCTTAGCGGCCATACCCTAAATGACGCGACTAAAAGCACTGTGCCTCCAGAGGCGACGCAGGCCTCGGGAAGTCGCCTTTTGCAGCGCCATTACGGCGACAGACAACTATTGCAGATAGGCGCCTGCTGAACTTCCCAACTCCGTTGCGCTGCGTCGCAGCTCGCGCACCAGCTCACGCAGTTCCAGTTCCGGTTCCTGACCATTTTCAGAGGTGAAGTACAGCCTGTCCTGGACAATTTCTTCGAAGGACAGGCGGTTGTTTCCGTCATAGTCCAGGGCTGCCATTACTGCCGGCCCAATCAGCGGACCTGCTATCACGGACAAGGCCAGCGAGGAATTCAGATCTTCACGCAGAACCAGGCGTTCTTCGAACACTTCAAGAAAAAGAAGTCCTCTTGCGCCCCGTGACAACTCTGCCACAGACAGCTGATTGTCCTGGCTGACATCAGCCCAGGTAAAAACGGCTTTCGCGCAGGTCGAGGCAGGTTGGCCGTCACAGGCACCGTGCAACCCTTCCAAGGCATCGTACAATGCGTAGCCTTCACCGTAGAGAATGCGCAGCTGGGCCTCATTCCCCGGACAGTCCCGAAAGGCCACAACCTCCATTTCCGCGGCTTGATCCTGACTGGCGTTTTCCCCCTCAGGCACAGCCCCGGGACGGGTGATCCACACCCGTTCGTGATTCCAGGTCAGATGCCAGGGAGAGTCGCTGTTCTGGAAAAGCAGGGAGACAGCCTCGGTCCCCTGACCTCTCGGCTCTGCTGACGCAATTTCAGCAAAGGGAAAAAACCGCAGCTCATCCTCTGAGATCCAGAGCATTCCTTTGTCAAAAAATCGAATGACCGAGGGAGCCTCCAGACAGAGATCATCTGCACCCCAGGCTGTTTTCAGCCGATCAGGCAACGGCTCTCCCTGAACCGAAATCCCCAGAACAGGTTCTCCGGCCTGCGCCCCTTGCGCAAAGGACATGACGGCAACGGCCGCAACAGCAACAATTCTTAAAATGCACTTGATATTATTGTTTAAAAACAATTTCTTGTCTGCCTTTTTTAACCTGATTTGTGAATATGTTTTCCGTTTCAGTACGTCTCTGACGCGTCAGCGCCCTTCTCTTATAAACCAAGAAAACCCTGCAGGTCAGGATCTTTCAGGATCCTGAGCACACAGCTTTCAACAGGCGAGCCAGGCATTAGAAAAAACACAGATTTGAGCCTATGAAACCCGACCGTCCGGGACGGTCAGATTGGCTCACATTGCTCGCTTGGTTTTTCACCCTAAGGTTTGTTAGCATAACCGCAGCTAACAAACCTGATTCTGTTTCAAACAGCACTAGAGGACTTCACGATGAAACGTCTGGCCGCCCTGGCTTTGGCAGCTTTCCTTGCCGCGCCTTTCCTGTCTTCCGCACAAGCCAAAGGCATTGTCTCGGAAGTCCAGTACTACAAAGAAATCAAAGTGGTCTTTTCAGACAAAGCCCATGTCTGCGGCCTGAAAGATCCTGAGCCCATCAAAGAAGCTGTTATCAAGCATCTGAACACCCTGGACATCCCGCACAACCCGGACTCGGAAACCTCCATCATGGTTGGTGTCACCGCTGACGCCGCCGGCCTGCTGGCACAGCGCTGCATCGCCTACATCGACCTGCAGCTGCGCGCTGATCTGGAAGCTGACTTCATCGATGCCGCAGCAACCCAGAATGAAGGCCAGATCTTCACCGTGATGAACACCCGCGGATACGTTTTCCCGGTGATTTTCTTCCAGGCTGGCTCCCTCTTCTCCGATTACCAGCCTGAAATGAAAGAAAAGGCCCTGGGCGTCATCGACCTGCTGATGGAACAGCTGGCCGCGGCCCGCAGAGCCAAGTAAGGACCGTCACGCCTCTTTGACGATCCACCCTAAACATGAAAAACCCCGGCCAGAAACTGGTCGGGGTTTTATCTGTGCGGATGGTCCCCATCTCTCGTGGCAATCACGCTGTGGGTCCAGACCCCGAAGACTTTGCGCAAACATCCCGGAGCAAGCAGTTCACAGGTCAGGGAACCTCACAAAGAGGACCTGCGTAAGGCGGTGTGGGGCTAAACCGATCATCCTCTAAAACATTGAAAAGAGTTTCACGCTTCAAGTGTTATCACGCAGTGTGCTCACTTATACCGATTTGACTCTAGTACCCCCTTGCCACATCCACAATGTTCTTAAGCGGTTCGCAGGCCAGCCAGCGCTCCAGGTTTTCCGCAAAGAACATCGCCATTTCACCTTGCCAGTTGCTGACGGAATCTGCGCAGTGCGGAGTGATAATGACGTTATCCAGCTGCCACAAAGGGCTGTCCTGCGGCAGAGGCTCAACCTCAAAGACATCCAGATAGGCCCCGGCAAAGGTCCGGCGCTGCAGACGGTCTATCAAGGCCCCCTCATCCACCACGGCCCCGCGGGCAGTGTTGAGGAAATAGGCTTCCGGCTTCAGCAGATCCAGTATCTCTGCGGAAATCAGGTGCCGTGTCTGTGGGGTGGAAGAGGTGTGCAGTGACAGAAAATCAGCCTGTCGGACGGCTTCAGCCAACTGGCTGACGGGATAGACCTGATCAACACCTGCCACAGGTCGGCCGGAACTGTTGACACCAATCACTTTCAGGCCCAGGGCTTTGGCCCGCAAAGCCACGGCCTGCCCCACGCCGCCCAGTCCCACCAGGACCAGCGTTTTACCTGCCAGACCCGTAAAGGGATGCGCCAGCCAGCGCTTTTCTTTCTGCTGCTCCAGATAGGTCGGCAGCTTGAAGTTCAGGGCGGTCAGCGCGCCGATAACCGTTTCTGCCAGATGGCCGCTCAGCACGCCCACCCCATTGGTCAGAATCAGCTGGTCGTGGACATGAGGAAGCAGCGGTTCGACGCCCACTCCGGCATTCTGATACCAGCGCACCTGCGGATGTGAAATCATGCCCAGGCGCATCTCCAGCGGATGGCTTTTACAGCGCACCCCGAAAACCACGGTCGGCCTGACCCGGGCCAGGAGGGCGTCCAGTCCCTCTCCCTCTTGCGCTCTTTCGATCAAGAGATCCGGGAACCGGGCTGTCAGTTCCCCGAAGTAGGCATCACAGTCATCGTGCATGACCAGCACACGGGTTTCTTCATCGGGGCGACGGGTGGTGTTTGAAACAGACGACACGGGAAAAATCAGCCTTTCAAATCAAGAGATCACGCAATGGGGGCAATAAGCTCATCCAAAAGAGAGGGTTGCACCTGTTCAAAGCGACGACTGAACAGGGAACACCTGAAGGCCGAAGACAGCAGAGTAAAACCTGTCCAGCGAGTGCATCAGGATGGGACTGCTGTTCAGCCCGGCCAGACCATCAAGCCTGGGAGGCCTGCAGAATGCGCTCTGCCTCTTTCAGGTCATCGGGTCTGTTGGCGTTGAAGAAGGGATCAAAGGGCTGGGTTGGCCACACCACCTCAGCCAGGTTGTAGCGTGCGGTGAAGAGATCCACCTTCCGCAAGTCCTCTTCAACCATGGCCTTGCGTAGGTCGGCCCGCAAAGACAAGGGCCAGAGGCCAAAGACCGGATGGCTGCGGCCATTGGATTTGGCACAGGCCAGGGTCGCGCACTGGGCCCCCTGCTCCGCCCGCAAACAGGCGACCAGATCCAAAGGCAGGAAGGGAGCATCGGTTGCAAAGGTCACAATCCACTGACAGCCGGGCATATGCTCAGCTGCCCAGTCCATACCGGCCAGCACCCCGGCCAGAGGGCCTGCAAAGCCCTCAATGGAATCCGGTGCGATCGGCAGGTCATAATGGGCAAAGCGGGACGGATCGCCATTTACGTTCAGAACCAGTTGATGAACCTGGGGTTCCGCTCGGGATATCACCCGGTCCAGTATCGGTTTGCCGTCAATGGACTGCAGGGTTTTGTCACCGCCCCCCATCCGACGTGACAAGCCGCCTGCCAGAAGAACTCCGCAGATCTCGCGATTGGCCGAGCCATTTCGCTGTTTGTCAGTCGTCATGCGCGCGGCTTCCTTTTCTGGCATGGCGCCGGTCTTCTGGCTCATGCTGATCGCCCTTACTGTCGAAAATCACCCTGTCGATGCCGGACAACGCCAGGAAGCGGCGCCCTTTGGCCCGTCCAATCAGGGTCAGACCGGCCTGCCGGGCCAGATCCACCCCCCAGGCCGTAAAGCCGGAGCGCGACACCAGAATCGGCACCTGCATCTGGACCGTTTTTAACACCATCTCTGAGGTCAGGCGACCAGTGGTGTAGAAAATCTTGTCCCCAGGTGTGATGCCTTCCAGGAACATATACCCGGCAATTTTGTCGACCGCATTGTGGCGTCCCACATCCTCCACATAGATCAGAGGGCGATCCTCCTGGCAGAGCGCACAGCCATGAATGGCCCCGGCCGACAGATAAAGGCTCGGCACACCGTTGATCTTCCTGGTCAGTTCATAAAGCCAGGAAGTCTGCAGGCGCGCGTCCGGGTTCAGATCAATCTCTTCGAATTTTTCCATCAGGTCGCCGAACACCGTTCCCTGGGCGCAACCGGACGTACGGACTTTCTTCTGCAGTTTTTCTTCGTAGTCGGTTTCCCGTTCTGTACGCACGACGACCACGTCCAGATCTTCATCGAAATCGATGGCGGTTATTTTGTCATCGGGCTGCAGCATGTTCTGGTTCAGCAGAAAACCAACCGCCAGATACTCAGGATGATCGCCTATTGTCATCATGGTGACGATTTCCTGGCGATTGAGGTAGAGGGTCAAAGGCCGCTCCACCACCACCTGGGTTTCCACCGGCTGACCATCCTGATCAACTCCGGCCAATTGCTCTGTCAAGCTGGCCTTTTCCGGGTCGGGGCGCAGCAGGAAGGCATCCAGCACCTCCTGATCCGTGATCTTGGCCTTACCCTTGCTTTTGACGGTCACGCAGCCCAATCCCTCATACTGTTCCTGTCACCCCTTATTACCCGGGTTTGTCGGGCAGCATAATCCAGGCCGGGAAATGGTGCTATCACGTCCTTGGTTCAAACTGCTTTGCGCAGGCTTGCTTTTGAATGTGGCTGCAGGAAAACACACCAAATAGTTGCGCAGCCTTTTGCCTCACCCTTAAACTGAGCAGACACCAGCGGGCATTCGGACCTCCAATAAGGACTGACGTAAACGCCGGAGGCTGTGTCTTTTCTCTCACCGGGCTGGTGGCAGGAGGCACTGAACATGGAATTGGGAAAACCCAGTGACCTACAGCGCGGACCATCTGGCGAGCCACTGGATCAAGCACTGGCTGGGCCGGCTTGCCCGCCTCAGGGCACAGCAAAGGAAACTCTGGATCAGACAGGTCAGGAGCAGGGTTCGTTTCCGGGACCGTTCCTGCATCAATCCCGCCGATGGTTGCGCTTGCCCCTGACGTTGCTGGCCTTAAACACACTCGTCCCCTCCCAGGTATTGGCCAATCCAGAAGACGACCTGCAGGTCATTTTCAAATGGGATGACGCGCTGCCTGCCCCAGGTGGCATCGCGGGACGGGTGATCAACACCTCGCCCCGGGTCTATGAGTGTATCGATCTTGTCTTTCGCCTGATCTACAGCAACTCCAGCAACAGCAACGGACCGGCTGAACTGAGCATCACCGTGCAAGACCTGCAACCGGACAGCACCACCCACTATTCAGCACCGCTCCAGCAACGAGCCGGGTTCGGACTGAAGGAGGTGAAGGCCTGTGAGCCCGCCCAACGCCCGGACCCGGTTCCAGATGCCGCCACCTGTCATGTCACGGGAAGTGTGTCGTCCACCATGGATTTCACCGGTCTGGATGACCGCGGCACAGAACACAGGATCCGTTACCTCTATCTTCTGGATCAGGACGGTGATCTGGTCTCAAGAACGGAATTCTCTGCAACAGGCCAAACGTCCAAAACCACCAGCGGACATACCCGCAAGACACAGTTCTTCGAGTTTGTCCGTCTGCCTGCCAACCACCGTTATCGGCTGCAGTTGGATCACGCCTGGCGCATGGATCCAAGCTTCCTCACTTTCACCTGCCCAAACGACAGAGGCCAAAGGACCTTCTCTCTGCCGCGGCTGACCCACACGGGCAATCGCCTGGGGGGTTAGTCCACCAGCCACGCCTTCCCGCCTTTCACTGCAATTTTATCTTGAGCTAGGGAAAAATCACATGATATTGCATATAAACGCAAAATCATGTGATGGGGCGAATGTTTCAGGAAGCGCTGTTAACCGCAGGAAAGCTGCTCTGGTCCTTTGATCCGGATCTCTGGGAGATTGTCGGCTTATCCTTGCGGGTGAGCCTGATTGCGGTCGCTCTGGCCACTCTGATCGCCCTGCCTCTGGGGGCGGCGGTGGCCTTGCTGCGTTTTCCAGGTCGGCGCGCGGTTTCGGTCTGCCTGACCGCCTTTATGGGACTGCCGCCGGTGGTAGTGGGATTGGTGGTCTATCTGCTGTTGTCCCGCAGCGGGCCCTTGGGGACCCTTGGGTTGCTGTACAGCCCTGCAGCAATGATCCTCGCCCAGACCCTGCTGATCATTCCCATTGTGGCCGCCTTGACCCGCCAGGTAACCAGCGACCTCTGGGCCGAATACGCCGAGCAACTGACGTCCTTAGGGTCATCGCGTCTCAGAGCCATCCCCACCCTGCTGTGGGACGGACGTTTTTCCCTGCTGACTGCCGTCCTTGCCGGATTTGGCCGGGCCAGCGCTGAAGTGGGCGCGGTGATGATTGTCGGCGGCAACATCGACCATGTGACCCGGGTCATGACCACCGCCATCGCCTTGGAAACCAGCAAAGGCGACCTGCCGTTGGCTCTGGGTCTGGGGCTTCTGCTGATTGTCCTCTCGCTGACCGTCAATGCCTGCGCTCATCTGCTGGGCGACTGGGCCAGGGCCCGCAGCGACGGCCCGAGCCAGCAAAGTTTGCCGGGGCCGCTCCCATGACAGAAGCCGTCAAAGACAGTCCGCATCAGATCCAGGCAGAGGGAGCCGCTGACAGCCAACCAGGCTCCGCCAACCCTTTGCTGCCCGGTCACCTGACCAACGTCAGCTATGCCATTGGCCCCAAACCGCTGTTGAAAGACATCACCCTGACCTTCACGGCTGGCAAGCGCAGTCTGATCCTGGGGCCGAACGGCGCGGGAAAATCCCTGCTGCTGCGGATCTGTCATGGCTTGCTCCCGGCCAGCAGCGGCGAGATCTCCTGGCAGGTCCCCAACCCGGAAGCCGCCAGACAGCAGGCGCTGGTCTTTCAGAAACCGGTGCTCCTGCGCCGCTCCGTCGCGGCCAATCTGGACCACGCCTTATCCCTGCAGGGTCTGAGGGGCGCGGCCGGGCGACGGCGCCGCCAGGAAGCCCTGGACCACTGTGGGCTTTCGGCCCAGGCCGATCAGGCAGCCCGTCTGCTGTCAGGCGGTGAACAGCAACGTCTGGCTCTGGCCCGGGTCTGGGCGCTCAGGCCCAGGGTGCTGTTTCTGGATGAACCCACCGCCAGCCTTGATCCTGCTGCAACCCGCATTGTGGAAGGCCTGATCCAGGACCTGCACAACGAAGGCTGCAAAATCATCATGACCACTCATGATCTGGGCCAGGCCCGGCGTCTGGCCGACGAAATCATCTTTCTGCATCAGGGACAGGTCCATGAATGCAGCCCCGCCAAGCAGTTTTTTGACCAGCCGACGAGCCCCCAGGGCCGCGCCTTTCTGGCGGGCGATCTGCTTGTTTAAACCGTCACCCCGCTCGACCGCCCCAAAGGTCACAGCCGCCACCTGAAAGTGAGAAACACCATGTCCCCTGTTCCCAGCCTGCCTCTTTCAGCCAACTCCTTTGTCAGAAAGGCCTTTCCCAAGGTGAAAGGAGTCCGGGGACTCATCTGCATGACAGCGGCGGCCCTTTCCCTGCTGCTGTCACAGAGCCAGCAAGCCACAGCGGCAGAGGCCTTCATCACCCTTGCGTCCACCACCTCAACCCAGAACTCCGGATTGTTTGACGCCATTCTGCCGCTGTTTACCGAGCAAAGCGGCGTCGATGTCCGCGTGGTGGCCGTGGGAACAGGCCAGGCCATTCGACTGGCCAGCAACTGTGACGCAGATGTGCTGCTGGTTCACCACCGCCCTTCAGAAGATAAATTCGTCTCTGACGGCAAGGGCGTGAAGCGCTACAGCGTCATGTACAACGACTTCGTCCTGATTGGCCCCAAAGACGACCCGGCAGCGGTCTCCGGCGGCAGAAACATCACCGATGCCCTGAAAAAGATCAGTCAGGCTCAGGCCCCCTTTGCGTCTCGCGGTGATGACAGCGGAACCAACAAAAAGGAACTGGGCTTGTGGAAGGACGCAGGTCTCACCCCGCAAGACAACAGCGGTTCCTGGTACCGGGAAACCGGATCGGGCATGGGCGCAACGCTTAACATTGCCGCGGGCATGGGCGCCTATGCCCTGACCGACCGGGCCACCTGGCTGGCCTTCAAAAACAAAGCGAATCTGAAGATTGTCAGCCAGGGCGACGATCGCCTGTTCAATCCCTATGGCGTGATCCTGGTAAATTCCATTGTCTGCCCCTCCACCAAGGTTGCCGAAGGTCAGGCCTTCATTGACTGGCTGGTTTCCGTGGACGGGCAAAGCGCCATAGGCAACTACCGACGCGGCGGCAGTCAGTTATTTTTCCCCAACGCCGGGGCCAGGTAACAGCTTGAGGTTCCTGCCGCCCCAGCCGACAGCCAGGACCTTCGTCCCCTGATTGGCTGGAGCACGGATTGGTTGGACCCCGGATTGACTGGAGCAAGATCGATTTGGCCAGAAGCGCTTAACGCAGTCCCGATCCTGTGATCCAGCCTCCCGTTTGTTAAGTGAGGCGTGTTTGCGCTCAAGGGCATGATCGGTTTAGCTGGAAGCGCTTTGCGCTCTGCTCCTGTCGATCACACTCTAGAGTCAAATCGGTTTAAGTGGAATCACTACGTGATAACGCTTAGAGCGTGAATTTGCCTCTTTTCAACATGTTAGAGGATAATTTACGGTTTGGTTTCAAGCGCAAGCGCTTCTAACTAAACCGATCATGCTCTAAGGCCCAGCCAATGGATCGCTTGCTCCACCGCTTTTTGATCATCAATCTCCTGGCCTTACTGGCATCGCTGGGGTTTGGCACGATGATTGCCAGCCCCGGGGAATGGAAGATGGGCATGGTTCAGGGCCTTGTGACCGCCCTGCTGATCAGTCCGGCCATATCCGGTCTGGAAATGTTTCTGGGCCATCGCTTCCACCACCTGCCCTTTGGCCTGTTTGTGCTGGTCAAAAGCTGCCTGCACACCGTCATCATCGTCACGTCCCTGCTGATCAGCGGGGAGATCTTTGACAGCGCGGCCCGGGATTTCTTCTGGCCATCCCTGGGCTTTGCCTTCCTGCTCTCCAGCTTGCTGAACGCCGGTCTGGCCCTGGACAGTCTGCTGGGCGGGTCGGTCCTGCTGGGCCTGCTTACCGGGCGCTATTACCGGCCGAAGAAGGAGGACCGTCTGTTCCTGCTGGCTGACATGGCCGGCTCCACGGCATTGGCGGAAAAAATCGGCGACATGGCCTTCCACAGACTTCTGGATCGTCTCTTCCGGGATCTTTCGGAGCCGGTTCAACATCACAAAGGCAGCATCTACCGCTATGTGGGCGATGAAATGATCGTCACCTGGCCGCTGGAAAAGGGCCTGAAGCTGGCCAGATGCCTGAACTGTGGGTTGGCCATGAAAGCCCTGTTGGCTGAAAAAGCGGAAGACTATGAGGCTGAGTTCGGCTGTCGCCCGACTTTTCGCTTTGTGCTGCACAGCGGCCCGGTTGTGGCCGGCGAGATGGGCCGGATGAAACGGGAGATTGTGTATCTGGGCGATACCATCAACACGGCGGCCCGGCTGGAAAACCTTGGCAAGGACCTGAACCAGGATCTGCTCATTTCAGAGCCTGTCCGGCACCTGTTGAGCAAAAGCGCTACGAACAAAAATGAGCCGGATTTCAATTGGGTAGACCTGGGGTCTTATCAGCTGAAGGGCAAAATCCAGCCCCTGCACCTCTTCACCGTCACCTGATTACTTTCAGATGGCTGACGCCCCTACCCCTTGCTAGCCGCCAACGCACCCTTTCTTTCAGGTGCACTCCATCACCTACCGCTGACCTGAAGAATCTACTCTCCCCAGAGATGTCTGTCCGTCAGGCGGCATCAAAACCTTCTTGATAGGTCAGCTTTGCTGGCCTATTATTGCTTCAACGCAACAAAGATTGCAGATCCCCATGGGATGGAAACGGCTTCCAGTTTTTCTTTTTGGAGGTAGTTCCATGACAGACACCAAATCCATCAAAGCTCAGGCTTCCTTGTCCACCGACGTTTCCGCCGACGATCTGGCGCCTGTTCACACTGCTCGGGACAGCCTGACAGCGCAGAAAATGCGCCGGCACATCGCCGAAGGCCGACGCCTGCAGTCCCTGGCTTTCCATGCCCTTCTGCAAGCCGCCTTTACCGCACTGCGCCGCAAAGCAGCCCTTCCCGGTTCCCGCCAAACCAGCCTGCTCAAAGGACAGCCCATCCGATCCAGCATCGCTTGAAACCAATCAGCATGACAGGCCAACTGACGGTTCACTGCAGGGGGTGCCCAAGCATCCCCTGTAATCAAGGAACGCAAAGCACACGGCCTTTATCAGCAGATTTGGAATGATCAAGGAACGATATCCGGTGTGCTGCTGATCAACGTTACTCTATGGGCGTCAACCAGCGATAATAAACTGCGTTGCCCTTCTTTCCACCAGCAAGACTCATGACAAGATCTCCCTTACCGAAAGGCAATCCGTCCACTTTCGTCCGGAAGATGTTCATGCCCCAGATTTCCCGATAGTTTTCAATTTCCGGGTTGGTGACGACAATGAAGTTCTTTACCCATCTGTAGGTCGGCAGCTTTTCACCAAACGTAGCCTTTACCGCATCCAGGCTTTCAGGTTGAACCTCTTTGTCTGCCGACATCATTATGCTGGCATAACGACCATCTTCAAAAAATGCGAAATACTGAAAAGGCAAAGGCCAGGGATTTACTTTGTTTAGGTCCTTCTTTGGCCATTCTTTTAACTTCCAATAACCAATGATTTCATTAGGTTTTGGCGGCCCGTTTTTTAGCGTTTGAGTTTCTTCATTACTGATCTTATGCAGCGTCGCCCTGCCATCACTCTGACGAGAAACCAGTTCTCGTCGCATAGAGGGCTGGTTGGTAAGTCCTGATTCTGACTGAAACGCTGTAACCAACTTACCCGAAAATGCAGGCCCTAGGTCATTGATTGAACTGCCAGCTACCGCAGGAGGGGATAAAACAATCAAGCTTGCGATAGACCACAGCCAAAGCTCTTTACGAACAGTGTTTCGGAAATGCATCTACAAAACTCCAGACAGATCGTTTGCTCATCGGTGTCAGCTTATGGCGCAGTACTTTTTTCCGCCCTTCATCTGAGCTTCAGCAAGCCATGGCCTTTCAACACACACAAAATATGATTGAACAAACAAAAAGACACACCACCAAAGGCAGTGCAAGTTTTTATCTCTACAAACTCATCCAGAGCTCTGTAAAACAATAAGAAATTGGGAGTTACTTCCCTATCACAGTCCGTTGTAGTGGATGCGACCGAGGTGGGAGACATCGTAGCCCTGTAAGGCTTCTACCCGCTCGTTGAAAATGGAACTGCAGGTGAAGGTCAGCAGGTGCTGAACTGAGGCTTCGAAGAAATCTCGGCGGCGGATCAGCAAGTAGTAACGCTCTTCAAAGAGCGGCAGGGAATCCAGTTTTTGGCCAAATCCTTTTGAAACCCGCTGGGTGAAGAATTGAGGTTTCTCCAATCGTGTGCGGTTAGGTATCTGCCTCCCGCAGTCTGCTTCATCTTAGGACGTGCATAACCGTCAATATATGAGAGGGCTGATCGGCTGAGTTTTGTTTTGCCGGCAGGGGTATGTCCAGAAAGGCAGCTTTGGTCCAGGCGTAGCCGACACGTTCAAAATCGCCAATTGCATAACCTATGGTCTTCTTTTCGAAATTGTGAGCGAAATAATCCAGATCCCCTTGCCAGTGAAAGACATTCGGACCTGTTTCACTGTAGCGTTTTCCCGTCAAATCTTCGCCGAGCACCTCAGTGATTTTTGATCCAAAAAGCCGATAACACACGTCAGTTGGATCAAAGGTGATTTCCGACAAGGTAATCCAACCATGCAAGCCTTTGAAATCATAGAAATCAAACGCGTCCCAGCTCGGGAAAATCCCGTTCTCGTATTTTGACTGCCACAGCTCTGAAACTTGTTGAAATTCAACAGGTTGACCCTCCAGAGAAGGCGGTAGTTCATAATAGGAAAATCCGGTGTTTTTGAACAAGAACTTCATAGGCTTGAGTATAGAAAAAACTCCATAAAAGCCAGCACTTGAGGTTGAATGACACTGTTGGAAATACAGCACTCGTTGTTAAAACACCCTCACCTGATGGAGGTATGAGACCCGAGCGCCCTGCCGTTTACCGGTTTCAAAAGGCGGGCCTTTTGCGGGCTTCAGGGCAGCGCCCTGAGCTTAAGGAGGGGCCACCTTGGGGGACAGGCTACCAGCGCCCCCTCACGGCCCGTTGTAGTGGATGCGACCGAGGTGGGAGACATCGTAGCCCTGTAAGGCTTCTACCCGCTCGTTGAAGATGGAGCTTTGGGCGAAGGTCAGCAGGCGCTGAAAAGGCTCTTCGAAATAATCACGCCGCCGAATAAGCAGGTCGTATCTTTCTTCAAAGAGCGGCACAAAATCCAGCTTCAGGCTCCGGGCCACGGCTTCAACCGCCAGGCCCGCGTCCGCTCGTCCTTCCAGCACTGCCAGCCCCAGATCCATTTCTGTGCGGGCCGGGTTTGGCAGTGTTTCCAGGTTGGACAGCTGCAGTCCCGCCTTGCCCAGCAGATGGGCGAGCAGCAACTGGCTGCCCGCCGCCTTCTGACGCTGAACCACCCTGGCCCTGGCTTGTTTTACGTCATCCAGTGACCCCAGCTTGAGAGGGTTGCCCTGCGCGACCACCAGCCCCTGTCGCCGTCTGGCCCATTCCATCAGCACCAGTGGCTGTCCGGGAAAAGTGGCCGCCACCGTGGCCCGGTTAAACTCACGAGCCTGTACCCCGTCCTCTTCTGCGGGTTCGTAGATGTGCAATCCCGCCACCCGGGCCTGGCCGGCGCTGAAATGCTTCAAGCCATCCAGGGACCCGCCGGGCAGCAGGGCAAGACCGCAGCTGCTCTCCCGCACGGCCCACTCCAGCAAAGGGTCCTGGCTGCCGGCAATCACCGGCGGAGAGGTGGTGGTTGGCTGCTGTCCTTCCAGGTTTTCCGCCAACCAGAGATCAATCAGCGCACGGGGAAACAGCCACTTGCCGGTGACCCGGGTGGCGGGGATATCCTTTTGCTTCAGAAGCTCATAGATCCGGCGCTCTTTCAGGCGCAGGTAAGCGGCCACCTCTTTGGTGGTCATCAGGTCCGACTGGGCTGCCTGATCTCCGGAAGCGTCGGTTTCCGGCTGCACCCGCTTTTCATCCCCCATTAACCGCCCATTCCCCTTAGAGGCACATCGCCTTAACTGGCCTCACCAGAGGCTTTTTCACGTCTTGTTTGAAATCACCTCTTGGCTCCAAACATGACGGTAAGACTCTAAGGCCTGCCGCATAAAGCGTGAATGCTCTTATTTCCATCCAACCTAACGCTCAGGTGGATCTGTCTTACCTTCAGGGAGAATGAAACAGCTCCCCCCTTTCATCAAGAGAGATCATTAGCCAAAGACAAGTCAGCCTCGATCCATGATCCGATGATCGGGAGGAGCCGGATCTTTAACCGGCGCAGGGCCCGCCGGGGCGCGTGGCGATCAGGGCCAGAAACTCAAAGACCAAATGAGACGCCGCCAGCGAGGTGATTTCACCAATGTCATAGGCCGGGGCCACTTCCACCAGATCCATGCCGACGAAATTCAGCCCCTGCAGCCCGCGCAAAATGGCCAGCGCATCTGCTGAAGTCAGGCCACCGGAGACAGGGGTGCCGGTACCAGGCGCGAAAGCCGGATCCAGGCAGTCAATATCGAAGGTCAGATAAACCTTGCGATCCCCGATGCGCTTGCGGATTTGTTCAATGGTGGCCTGGACCCCCTGGGCATGGAACTTGGGCGCGCCCAGCACTTCAAAGCCCATTTCATCGGGATTGTGGGTGCGAATGCCCACCTGAATCGAACTGGCGGGGTCAACCAGGCCTTTACGGGCTGCGTGCCAGAACATGGTACCGTGGTTGATGTCGTCTTCCTCACCTTCCCAGGTGTCGGTGTGGGCATCAAAGTGCAGCAGGGCCAGTTCGCCGTGTTTCTCCGCATGGGCCTGCAACAGAGGATAGGTGATGAAATGATCACCGCCCAGGCTGACCATGGTGACGTCATGCTTCAGGATCTCGCGGGCGTGGTCGGCGATCTGATCCGGCACCAGATGAGGATGATGCATGTCCAGATCAGCGTCGCCATGGTCGACGATGGCCAGTTCTTCCAGAGGATTAAAGGGCAAGCCATAGGGCCGTTCCCAGGCCATGTTGGCAGAAGCCGCCCGAATGCCCCGGGGGCCGAAACGGGTGCCGGGCCGGTTGGTCACGGCCAGATCGTACGGAATGCCGGCAATGGCAACTTCAGCCCCGGTCAGATCCTTGCTGTACTTACGCCGCAGGTAGCTCAGTACCCCGCTAAAGGTGTTTTCGGGCTCTGCACCCTTCAGTTCTTCGCGGGTGATGCCGCCGTCCACTGTCAGTCTGGACACTTTCTTTCTCCCCTCATTCCCTTCACGGCGTTCCCTTCACAGCATCGAACTGAATCGTTCTGTGCTGCAAAGGTACTTCCTGATTGCCTGCCGTATTTCAAGCCACGCACCGGGCCTGCAGGCAAGCGTTTCTTTAGTTTCACCGCCAGTGTGCCGCTGGTCAGGAAAAGACCTCTCCTGATCCCGCCAGCACTTGTTCCCCAAGGACCAAAGACTTTTCACATGCGTCTTTTCACGGCAGCGCTTACACTTCGAAAAAAGGTGAAGAAACTGGTCAGAAGACGCGGTGAGCAAATCAGTCCCTGGACTGGCCTTATCTGTGTCTACAGGCTCGCTGAACGCAGCGGCATCCTGCAGATGCGGTAGCCCGCAAAACCGACCAGAAAAAGTAATGGGAGAGACCACCGGGATCGCCTCACGGAAAAGAAGGCGACACGGGGTCAGGGAGAGATAAAACATGAAACTCAGCGGCAAGCGGGTTCTCGCCTGCAACTGCGAGATGACCATGGCTGTCGATGCAGACAAACTGGTCAAAGCCTGCCAGGCTCTGGGAGGCGACGGCTCCCTGCAGGTCAACAGCCAGCTCTGCCGGTCTCAGCTGGAGAACTTTCAGGCCGCATTGCAATCCGATGACGCTCTGCTGATTTCCTGTACCCAGGAAGCCCCGCTGTTTTCAGAGATTGCAGCGGAAGAAGCGCCGGAAAAAGAGATCAGCTTCTTCAACTGGCGTGAAATGGCCGGCTGGTCAGCCGAAGGCAAAGACAGCCAGCCCAAACTGGCAGCGCTGGCCGCTGCCGCCAGTTTCGAGCCCACACCGACACCAACCGTCTCCTTCGAGTCGCAAGGCGTTTGCCTGGTGTACGGTCGGGGCGCAGAGGCCCTGGAAGCCGCCCAGCAACTCAGTGACAAACTGGAAGTCACCCTTTTGCTGACCGATGCTGAGGGATTGCTGCCACCTGATCATGTCACGGTGCCGCTCTACAAAGGCCGCATTGTCCAGGCCAGCGGACACCTGGGGGCCTTTGGCGTGACGGTCAATGAACACGCCGCCGCCCTGCCCTCCTCCCGTCAGGAACTGGCTTTTGAAGCCCCCCGCGATGGTGCCTTTAGCCAGTGTGACCTGATTTTGGACCTGACCGGCGACCATCCCCTTTTTGTCGGCCACGAAAAGCGTGATGGCTACCTGCGGCCCGACCCAGGCAATCCCCTGGCTGTTCAGAAAGCCATTCTGGAACTGCGGGAGCTGGTGGGCGAGTTCAGCAAACCCCGCTACATCTCCTACAATGCCGATCTCTGCGCCCACAGTCGCAACCGGCAAACGGGCTGCACCCGTTGTCTGGAGGTCTGCCCGGCAGGCGCCATTCAGTCCGACGGTGATGTGGTCTCCATCGATCCCCATGTCTGCGGCGGCTGCGGCCACTGCAGCTCCGTCTGCCCGACAGGCGCTGCACATTATGACCTGCCCGGCGGGGCCTCTCTGATTGAACGGGGCAAACTCCTGCTGACTGCCTTTGCCAAGGCGGGCGGACAGAACCCAACCCTGCTGCTGCACGACACCAGTCATGGCACAGAAGTCATCTCGCTCATGGCCAGAATGGGCCGGGGCCTGCCTGCGTCTGTCCTGCCCCTGGCGGTCAACCAGGTGACCCAGGTCGGGCTGGATGCTTTGACCTCCTTCCTGGGCTATGGCGCCGAACAGATCCTCTTCCTGGTCAATCCCAACAGCAAAGATGATCTGAGTGCCCTGGCCAGTCAGATGGCCTTGAGTGAAGCCTTATTGGAAGGATTGGGCCACGGCGGTGGTCGCCTGCAGTTGCTCGACAGCCCGGATCCGGAGGTGGTTGAACAGCAGCTCTATGATCTTTCGGTAAAACCGGCCCTTCCCGCCGGACAGTTTCTGCCCTTGGGCGACAAGCGGACCCGGACGCTGCTGGCTCTGCGCCACCTGCACCAGGTTGCCCCTCAGCCGATTGACCATCTGCCCCTGCCCAAGGGTGCCCCCTTTGGGGCTGTGGAGGTTGATACCGGGGGCTGCACCCTCTGTCTGGCCTGTGTTGCCACCTGCCCCACCGGGGCTTTGCAGGACAATCTGGACAAACCCTGGCTGGGGTTTCAGGAAGAAGCCTGTGTGCAGTGCGGCCTCTGCCAAAGCGCCTGTCCGGAAAAGGTCATCACCCTCAAGCCGCGGTTCAACTTCACCAACGACGCCCGCAGCGCCATCACGCTCAACGAAGCCGAGCCCTTTGAGTGCATCTCCTGCGGCACGCCCTTTGGCGTCAAGCAGTCCATTGACCGCATTGTCGAGAAGCTGGGCGGCAAACATAACATGTTCATGGACCCGGAGCGGATCAAACGCCTGCAGATGTGTGACACCTGCCGGGTCGAAGCGGAGTTTAACGCCCCGGACAATCCCTTTGCCCAGGGCAGCCGTCCGCGCACCCGCACCACGGAAGATGACCTGCAGGAACGCGAAGATATCCGGCTGGCCGATCTGGCGGACAAGCGCAACCTAAACTGAACGTCAGAGGCAACTGGTTTCAGTGTCGCTGCCTGAACAGGCTGCTCGGCTGTCTGCAACGACTACCCACTGTTGCTGCCCCCAATGAAGCACGGCTGCAGGCCCATGTTCCGGAGCCCGCAGCCGTTTGCTCTGCCTGATCGCTTTGAGGCAAATTCACGGTTTAACTACAAGTGCAAAGCACTTCTAACCAAACCGATCGCACTCTGGGTCAAGGAACCGACGGCCGCCCTCAGGCGGCTTTGACCTGCGGGTCCCGCTGGTTCAGGTCCTGGTGCAGAGCCAGAGTCTGGGCCACAGCTTCGGCCAGTTCCCGCCCCTTAACTTTGAAATGATCCCGGAAGAAGGCAATCTGCACTTCCGTTTCCTGGAAGTTGTGGGGTGTCAGCACTGCAGAAAAGACCGGCACGTCACTGTCCAGCTGCGCGCGCATCATGCCGTCGATCACAGCGGAAGAAACGAACTCGTGGTGATAGATGCCGCCATCCACCACAAAGGCAGAGGCTGCCACGCCGTCAAAGGCCCCGCTGCTGGCAAGTTTGCGGGCCAGTAGGGGAATTTCATAGGCGCCCGGCACTTCGAACACCTCGATCCGGTCCCGGGAAATGCCCAGCTCAGCGCAGGTTTCCAGAAACGTGGCTTCACAGTTATCGACAATGTCCGCATGCCAGCGCGCTTTGATAAAGGCCACACGCAGGTCAGACAGTTTGCTTTTTTGAGAAGTTGGGTTGGCCTGATTCATCTCTTTTCCTTTCAGAGTTGAGCAGAATCAGGGCGTACGGGTCGTCACACAGGCTCAGCCGACTGGCGACGGAGCCAAAGGTCTTTCCCGTTCTCTTCCATCCGGACTATCACCGTCGGCTTCGGAATCTCACCGAATCTGCTGACCCCTGATCCCCGGCACGGGAAACTACGCCCCAGAAGATGACCTGGCAGGCACTGTCTCTTTACCGGTTCAGCAGGGCGCTCGCGGGCTTAGCGGCCAAAAACGATGCTAACAATGATCGCTTCGGCCCATCACCGCCGGAGGGGAATTCCACCCCGCCCCGAGAACTCGCCGCCCCACCATGGGACGACCCTCTTTCGATAGAGGCAGACGCCCAAAGGCACAAGTGTGATTGCGGCAAGAATGCTGTGCGATTGCGACAAAAAGGCCGGATACAGAAAAAAATGCACCCGCTATCAGGCTGGGTCCATTCCTGCCGGAGCCTCAGGCCAAGCAAAGTCACTGACCGGCTCCTGATCAGTCAGCGGAAACGGCCAGCTCCGGCTGCGCAACCTCTGGTTCGAACCCCAGGATGCCAGCCTTGATCTCTGCCACGGCTTCCAGAATATCGCCGTGAAAGCGGTCCTTGATCAGATGGCAGGTCAGCGGCTTTTTCACCCAGGCTGACACATTGTTGTCCGGCATCCTTGTCATCAGTTCATGATGCTTTGCCGTGAACTCCCAGTCGAAACGGGGATCTTTCCGGCCTGATTTGAAAAGCGTTACCTCTGTGTGGTCCAGCCGGCCGCCGGGTCGCCGGGTGCTCATCTCAGTTTCCAGTGGCAGGGCCCGCACAATCCGGTCGATGTAGCCAGCCTCCATGCCCGCTTCCTTGCCACGGCTGCGAATTTCCTGCTGCACCCTGGTGCCGTCCAGATAGCGCAATCGCAGTTCCTTGAGAGCCTCCGTTTCAATGACACTGTCCAGCAGGAAGACCTGCAGGTTCCGATAGCCTGACTGCTCCAGCTGGTAGGCCATCTCCAGCGCCAGAAGCCCCCCCAGGGACCAGCCGGTCAGCCTGATGGCTCCGTCCTGGGGTTCCCGGGCGACGATGATCCGGCAGTAGACAGCTGCCAGTTCTGCCAGGTCCGCAATGGGGTGTTCTGTCAGGTGATTGTAGTTGTCGATGCCATAGCAATCGAACTGCGCCGACAAAGCAGCGGCAAGTTTGCTGTAGACTTCACAACCGCTCAGCCCCGGGTGGATCATGTAGAAGCGCTCAGTGGCTGTGGATCCGGGGGACAGGTGTTTCAGCAAGCTGTCCTTGGGAACTTCGGATTCCAGCCATCTGCCAAGCGCGGCAATAGTCTTCAAACTGAACAGCGTGGCCAGGGAGATTTCCTGACCCAATTCCCGACGCACCCGCGTGACCACCTGAATGGCAGAGATAGAATCCCCCCCGATCAGGAAAAAGTCGGCAAACACGCTAACCTCCTCCAGCCCGAGGACAGCCTGCCATACCTCCGCCAGCTTCTGCTCCAGATCACTGCGCGGCGCCACAAAACGATCCTGTGGTCGCCATGAGGGTTCCGGCAGGGCCTGACGCGCCAGCTTGCCGCTGACCCCCAGGGGGATGGCCTCCAGCGGTGTGTAGCTTTTAGGGATCATGTAATCGGGCAGATGCAGTGTCAGTCGCTCAACCAGCTGTTCCTGGGTCAGAGACGCACCAGCCTGCAGGACCATATAGGCCGCCAACTGCTTTCGCCCCTGATGTTCCCTGTCGATCACGACGGCCTGCCTGATCTCGGAAAACTGCTCCAGATGAAACTCGATCTCGCCCAGTTCTATGCGATGACCGCGAATTTTCACCTGACCGTCCCGCCGTCCCAGAAAGGCAAGCCTGCCGTCCGGCAACCAGCGCACCCAATCACCGGAACGATAGAGTCTCGCCTGAGATTCGGTGCGCTCATCCGCATCAACAAAGGGGTTCTCAACAAAACGCTCGGCAGTCAGGTCAGGGCGGTTGAGATACCCCTGCGCCAGCCCTTCCCCCCCGATGTATAGCTCACCCGGCGCGCCGATGGGCACTTGGCGTCGGTCTTCGTCCAGCACGTAGAGCTGAGTGTTTCCAATCGCAGCCCCGATGGGCAGGCTTGTGCCGTTAGACTGTCGGGTGTCGAAATGGGTTGTATCAATGGCCGCTTCAGTAGGCCCGTAGCAGTTGATGAGAGCGGTCGAGGCATGGCTGACCGCCTCAAATTGCTGCAGATGCTGCTTTTCCAGCACCTCCCCGTTGCAAAAGACCAGCCGCACGTGCGCCGAAAGGTGCCGCTGAGCCGCTTTCAGATCCTGACAAAAGAGCGACAGCATGGACGGCACGAAATGCAGGACGGTCACCCCGGCTGATGCGATCACGTCATGCAGCCGGTCCGGATCCCGGCTCTGCTCTGAAGTAACCGGAACCACGGCAGCCCCGAAACAAAGGGGCCACAGCAGCTCCCAGACAGAAACGTCAAAGGTATAGGCCGTATTTTGCAACAGCCTGTCGCTATCCTTCAGGCCGTAAGTCTTCTGTTTCCAAAAGAACCGATTGACCACAGCCCGGTGACTGACCACCACCCCTTTGGGTTGGCCCGTGGTCCCGGATGTGTAAAGGGCATAGACCGGATCACTCGGTCGGCTCTTGCTCTCAGACAGGGCGAGTTGAGGGCATTCATTCGTCCCGTCTTGAGCTGGCGCCACGCTTGCCACCATCGGGACGTCGACATCCATGATCTCGGGCTGGCCGGGCAACTTGCCAGCGAGGTCACGCAGAGAGGCTGCATGGCGGGAGTGAGTCAGAACGATCGGGCAGTCTGTATCCGACAGGACAAAGCCTGTGCGTTCTTCAGGGTGGTCCGGCGAGATCGGCACATAGGCCCCGCCAGCCTTCAGAACGGCCAGCAGGGCCACAACCATCTCCACGGAGCGGTCCATGAACAGCGCCACAAAGGTCGCCGGAGGCAGAGACTGTCCATGCCGGGCCTGATAAGTCTGGCGGATGCCCCGCGCCAGCGCCTCGGCGCGCCGGTTCAGCTCCAGATAACTGACTTCCCGGCCGTCAAAGATGACCGCCGCCCCATCAGGGGTCTTTTCAACCTGTGTTTCGAACAGCTGCGGCAGGGTCAAATGATCCGGGAATGGACTGTCGGTGGCGTTCCAGTCCGCAAGCAGTTTTTGCTCCCCTGATGACAGCAAAGGCTGATCCGAAAGGGACTTGTCCGGCGTTTCCAGTGCCGCAAACAACAGCTTTTCCACCCGGCCCAGCAAAGCTTCGGCTTCGCTTTCATTCAGGTAGGCCGAGGAATAGGCAAGGCCAATGGCCAGATCCCCGGACTGGGAATAGTCCTGCAGACGCAATGACAGAGGATGGGTAGGGACCCCGGCTTCTAAGACCGTAAAGTCAAAAGGCCTTTCCTCGTTCAGGGTCGGCAACAGCCTGTCATAGGACACCAGCACCATGGGCAGGTCCCTGCCCCGGGCTTTGGCCAGACGGGCCAGATGGGCGGTTGGAAAGCGGCTGTGCTGAAAAGAGCTTTTCAGAGACTGGCCGACAGACCGGATCTGCTCCAGCGCTGTCTGGCCTCTCGCCGGGTCACAGGCCACCGGAAAGATATTGGCCTGCATGCCCATTTCAACCATCCCCGCCTTGCTCTGGCGGCCATGGCCAATGGTGCTGACCACCAGTCCTTTTTGCTCCAGAAAGGGGGCGACAGCCGTGCTGACGGCCGTCATGAACAGGGCCAGGACGGAAAGCCTGTTTTCAGCACAGAAGTTGCGAATTTGGGCGGACTGTTTCTGTGACAATTGCAGGCGTCGGTTACCTGCTGTCTGATCGGCAAAGCGCGGTGGCAGGGGCTCAATGTCCCGCTTGCTCAGAAACTCCTGCCAGTATCGACCGTCGGTCTCGTACTCGGCAGAGGTCAGATAACCGCGGGCTTCCCGGATGGATTTTTCGTAAGGAACCTGCGGCTCCAACCAGTGCAGCGGATTTCCCGTCTGCAGATCGTCATAGAGACGATGAACCAGTTCGTGCAGACGATAAAACCCTATGCCGTCCATCAGGATATGGTGAAGCCGCGTAAAGAAGTAGCTTTCCTCGGGGGACAGGCGCAGCAATGCCAGGCTGTACATCTCTCCCGACAGGTAATCCAGAGGCTGGTCCATCTGATCCAGCAGCCAGATTTCAGCTGCAGCAGCGGGATCGTCTTGATCTGAGAAGTCCAGAAAGAGAATGGACTGAGGGGTTTTGTCAGAAAGGATAACCTGCTGCGGCGTTCCTTCTGCGGTCACCTGCAGATGCAGTTTCAGCAGATCCAGTTTTTCATGGACCAGATCCCAGGCCTGCTGAAACAGCTGCAGATCCTGCCGAAAAGATCGGGAATAGGCACCCAGATTGTAGAGAGGGCTGTCAGCGTCGAGAAGCTGGTCGTAAAAGATGTTTTCCTGCGCGGGATGAAGCTCAAAGACTTCCCCGCATCCAGCCTGTCCCGTCGCTTTCGTCACCTTTGCCCCCACCCCAGTTGCCATAAGCGTGGGTCGGCCTCTTTCTATGAGAAACACTTACCACAACACGACGCCCGCACTGTTGCCTTGCTGGCCACAGATCACAGCAGGCCAGAAGGATGCACGAAACATCCATAGCACGCCTAACAGTCGATTGGGCAGAAGGCACGTTAACTTTTTGCCATTCGCTGCATTTCTCTGCTGGCAGCAAACCACCTGTCGCCCGGGATGAAACTCCCCTACCCCGCAGAGAAGGCGGGATGTCAGGCGGCCGGCACAAAGCACTTTCCAAGTCAAATCGGCTTAGAGGGGCTCAGCATGTGACATGCGATTGACGCGCAAAACGACCTTCTTCAACAGGATAGTGAGTAGGCCCCGGTTTAACGGCTGCGGTACTTCTGGGAGATCTCTGCCTGCTGCAGCTGCACGTCTTTGGGCCAGCGGGACTTGATGTAGGCGAGAACAGCGATGATCTCCGCATCCTTCAGAGCATCCCCATAGCCGGGCATGGCACTTTGGTAGTTGTTTCCTGCCAGCGCTGCCGGTCCCTGCTTGGTGATCTCAAACAACAGGCCATCGGCGTGGTGCCAGGTATGGCCTGTTTCATCGTGGGGCGGAGCTGGCAGGAGGCCGTCACTGCCCCGCTGGCGCCAGTTTGGCTCTCCTTCCAGGTTTTCCCCGTGACAGGAGGCACAGTTTTCCGCGTAGATTCCTGAGCCCAGTGATACCAACAGCAGATCTTTAGCGGAGATCATCAGCGGCCCCTCAGGCGCCACAGCCGTAGAGCCAGTATCTGTCGATCCACCGGAGGTTTGCCCGGAAGGACTGTTGGTCATTTGGCCCGGCAGCCCGGTGACAAGGAATACCGCCCCGAGCAGTGCCACCCCAAACAGCCCCACAGCAGCCCCAAGCCAAAGTTTCTTTTTCATCTCTTCCATCCTTTTCCCGGCCATCTTTCTTGGCAGCCTTTGAACTTTCACGCCTGCACTCAGGTTCACAGCGTTCTAAATCCTTCCCTCATGGGAAGGTCAAGCCATCTGCCGCACATGAAATCTGTTGCCTAAGCCTCTGGAATCAGGGCATTCTGTGAAACGTGAGGGGTGAAAGTCGCTCTCTGCTCAAAACTACGGGACATTTTTTATGACCAAACTGGACCGCCGCCTATTTGCCTACCGGGATGATCTGGCGGATCGCCGTCTGAGCGATCAGATCTCTGCGGATCAGTTTGTCGACAAGGAAGCCGCCGAGCTTTCCTGCCTGGTTCCCTGGGGGCTGGCCGGCCTGCGGCCCCGGCCCGACGAAACCGCCGGTCTTGATACTCAGCTGATGGCCGGGGAACGGCTGTGGGTATATGAGCGCAAAGACGGCTGGGCCTGGGTACAGAGCCAGGTTGACGGTTACGTGGGGTACTTGCGCGAAGACCTGCTCCAAGCCCCGTCGAGCGATCTGGCTCCCAGCCACTGGCTGACTGCTTTGCGCAGCCCCATTCAGCCAGAACCTACCCTTAAGGTCCCGCCCCTGGGCTATCTGCACATCACCAGCCAGGTCACTCTGGTGAGTGAAAAAGATGGCTATGGCGAACTGGCCTCAGGCGGCTGGGTGTTCCTGAAACATCTGCGGGGCATCGGTGATTGGCAAAAAGACCCGGTTGAGGTCGCACAGCAGTTTCTGGGCGCGCCCTATATCTGGGCCGGGCGCTCCAGCTTCGGGTTGGACTGCTCCGCCCTCGTGCAACTGAGCCATGCCGCCTGCGGGCTGCAACTGCTTAGAGACTCAGACCAGCAGGCCGGTGACGACAGCACAGGGGAGCTGCTGGCTGCAGATACTTCCCCCCAGCGCGGTGATCTAGTGTACTGGAAAGGCCACACCGCCATCGCGCTGGACGAACGTCTGGTGATCAATGCCACAGCCTTTACCCGTTCGGTCATCATTGAGCCCCTGGCAGATCTTGATGCCCGGGCACGCAGCGAATACCCCGGCGGCATCCAGCTGCTGCGCCGCCCCCAACTGGGATGACATGACCTCGCCCAACGGGCTCTTTGACCAGAGGTTCGCGTTGAGCAATCGGCGGAGGCCCTTTCACTCTTGGGTGCTATTTGATTGCTGTGACCCTTTGCGTTCTTACAACTAGATGGTCCGGGCTGCTTCAGCCCCCGGCTTTTAAGCACCCTGGCCTTTCGAGCACTCTTGCTTTCAAAGCCTGTGGCACCTGTCCTTTAAAAAACGACGATCAATAGATCTATATCAAAGCAGGTCTACGTATAGACGGGCTAGAAAACCTCACTCGAGTCACATCGGGTTAAGTGGACTCACTAAGTAGATGACACTTAGAACGTTGCACAGGCAGTGATTCGACTCTGTGTGAGAAAAAATTGGCTTTTTTCTGCGGCAAAGCGTTATGCTCATTCGGGAACAACGCTCTCAGGTTTTAACTTGGTCCCGCGCACTTGTGCTGAAAGCTGGCACGCGGATCGAAAACCGAAGAGCAATAACCGACGGTACAGCGCCTGCACAGAAACAGGTGCCACAGGAAACGAGGGAAAAGGGCCGCCCCCTATCAGGTCCTTTTAGGAGAGTTGCATGAGTTTGCTTAAGTCAGCCGATCTTACGGAAGAGCCCCTGATCGATCCCTTTGATCGCATGGTGAACTACCTTCGGGTCTCTGTGACCGATCGCTGCGACTTCCGCTGCGTTTACTGCATGTCGGAAAACATGTCCTTCCTGCCCAAGGCAGAAGTGCTGTCCCTGGAAGAACTGGATCGCCTGTGCAGCAGTTTCGTCCATCTGGGTGTAAAGAAACTGCGTCTGACAGGCGGCGAACCACTGGTGCGCCGGGACATCATGTGGCTGATCAAACAGCTGTCCCGCCATCTGGACTCCGGCAAGCTGGAAGAACTGACCATCACCACCAACGGCTCCCAACTGTCTCGCTATGCCGACGATCTGGCAGCCTGCGGCGTCAAGCGACTGAACGTTTCTCTGGATACTCTGCAGGCACCTAAGTTTCTGGAGATCACCCGCTGGGGCAAGTTCGACAAGGTGATGGCCGGACTGCAGGCGGCGAAGAAGGCCGGAATTGCCGTCAAGCTGAACTGCGTGGCCGTCAAGGGCGTCAACGACGACGAAATCCATGATTTGGTGCAGTACTGCGGCGATGAAGGGTTTGATCTGACCTTTATCGAAGTCATGCCCATGGGCGACATCGGCAACGAAGCCCGCATCGACCAGTACTACCCCCTGTCGGAACTGAAACAGGATCTGGCCGAACGCTGGACCCTGATGGAAAACACCCACCGCACCGGGGGCCCGGCCCGCTACATGACCTGCCAGGAAACAGGCGGGCGGATCGGCTTCATCACGCCGCTGACCCACAATTTCTGTGAAAGCTGCAATCGGGTGCGGCTGACCTGCACCGGCATGCTGTATCTCTGCCTTGGTCAGACAGACTCAGCCGACCTGCGGGAAGTCCTGCGCAGCAGCAACGATGAACAGGTTCTGGCCCAGGCCATCCGCGATGCCATTGCGAAAAAACCCAAAGGCCATGATTTCATCATCGACCGGGCCCAGGGCATTCAGTCGTCTTCCAATGGTGCCCGCTACATGAGCACCACCGGCGGGTAAGCCACTTAGCCCGTCGGATTTTTGCCCGCGGCTTTTTTTACAGGCAGACCAAAGGGCCGGACGGTTGGTTCCGGCCCCTAACGCCGATCCTGCTTTCGAAAACTCAACACAGATTGACGCAAAATCTGTTGTCTAGTGGAGACGTTACCGCTGCGGTTGGGGCGTTCATTCTGGCTGCAGATGATCCTACATCACCTGTGGTAGCGACCCGAGTCTGGCCCACGCCCGGCTTGCCAGACGCAAAAAAATCCCCCAAGCTGTGGCCATGATCTCATCGTGGCTGATGCATAAAAGGGTTCGCCCCACAAAGGTCTCCAGCTTGTCCCGTTTCGACGAGTTTTTGATCCTCTGTGCGCGTGTCGATTTCAACCCATAACGGCCCAGCCCGCTGCCTGCTCAAAACCCGACTGTTTTAAAGCCCCGTTTTGATGCCAGTGCGCAGCCAGCCGACCATCCACGACTTTTATCGAACACGACTTTTGAAGAGAGATCTCCCATGAGCGAGCAAACCGTGCGTAACTCCACCCAGCGCTGGAAAGACCTGGACGTCCGTCACCACCTGGCCCCTTTCACCGACTACCGTCAGATGAAGGTCGAGGAACATGGCGCACGCATCATCACCAATGCCAAAGGTGTCTACCTGACCGATTCCGAGGACAATCAGATCCTGGACGGCATGGCCGGTCTGTGGTGCGTCAACCTGGGGTACGGCCGCAACGAACTGGCCGAGGTGGCTTTCGAGCAGATGAAGGAGCTGCCCTATTACAACTCCTTCTTCAAGACCACCACGCCGCCGACAGTTGAACTGGCGGAAAAGATCGCCAGCCTGACCCCCGGCGACCTGAACTACGTCTTCTATGGCTCCTCGGGTTCTGAATCCAACGACACCATCATGCGCATGGTGCGGTTCTACTGGAACACCGCCGGTCAGCCTGAAAAGACCCACTTCATCAGCCGCGATCTGGCCTACCACGGCTCGACCCTGGCCGGTGCGTCTTTGGGTGGTATGAGCTACATGCAGGAAGGCTATGGCCTGCCCCTGCCCGGCGTGCATCACGTCATGCCTCCCTACTGGTATGACCTGGGCGGCGACATGAGCCCGGAAGATTTCGCCCTCAAAGCCGCCCGCGCGGTGGAAGAGAAGATTCTGGAAATCGGCGCGGACAAAGTGGCTGCCTTCATTGGTGAGCCCATCATGGGCGCTGGCGGCGTGATCATTCCCGCAGACGGTTACTGGGCAGAAATCCAGCGCATCTGTGATCAGTACGATGTTCTGCTGGTGGCTGACGAAGTGATCTGCGGTTATGGCCGCACCGGCAAGATGTTCGGCAGTGAAACCCTGGGCATTCAGCCGGATCTCATGACCATGGCCAAAGGCATCACCTCCGGCTATCAGCCGCTGTCTGCCATTGCCGTCAGCGAAAAGATCGGCAAGGTTTTGATCGAAAAAGGCGGTGATTTCTTCCACGGCTACACCTATTCCGGCCATCCTGTGGCCTGCGCCGTTGCGCTGAAAAACATCGAGCTGATTGAAGAAGGCGGCTATCTGGAGCAGATCCAGTCCACCACCGGTCCACACCTGGCCAAGCGCCTGGAAGGTCTGATGGATCATCCGATCGTCGGCGAAGTCCGCTCTGTTGGTCTGATCGGGGCCGTGGAAATGGTGAAGAACAAGGAAACCCGGGAACGCTTTGCCGATTACGGTGCCGTTGGCAACATCTGCCGCGACCACTGTGTGGCCAATGGCGTGATGCTGCGGGCCGTGCGCGACGCCATGGTCATCTCGCCGCCGCTGGTCATCTCCGTGGCGGAAATTGACGAAATGATCGACAAGCTGACCATTGCTCTGGATGCCACTGCCCGTGACATGGGCATGATGTAATCCATCGGGCTTTTGCCTTATCTGGATAAAAGGCCTCCTGCCTATGCGGGGGGCCTTTTTCTTTTTTGGATGGAGACCGGGTACCAGACCAGCACTCCAGATGAAGACGGCGAGATTTGTCTTGCGCGCCTCAGCAAATCCTCCTTTGCTGGAGACAACAGCAAAGGACTGACACATGCCCTATACTCCGCCTTCACGCCGCCATTACACGGGCAGCCTCACCGACACTGACAGGTGGCAAACCTTCAGCGGCAGACCTGGCGATGTGTTTGTCTGCACCCCGCCCAAATGCGGCACCACCTGGACCATTGCCATCGTCAACATGTTGCTGAGCGGAAGCACGGACCTGGCAGATCAGGCGCAGGTACACTGGATCGATGCCAACGTGGTGGCCCTGCCTGAGACCATGGCAGCTCTGGAGGCGCAGACCAGTCGACGCTGCATCAAAACCCACACGCCTTTTGACGGCATCCCCTGGAGCCCTGACGCCACCTACATCGCCGTCTATCGTCACCCCATTGACGTGCTCTTTTCTTTGCGTAAGCACCTGGGCAACGCCAAGACCACCCCGGCTGACCATCACTATCTGGCAACCGCTGAAGAGGCGCTGAACCACTACATCACGCAGGCCTCAGATCCCAACGACATTGACCACGACTGTCTGGCGACTTTTGTCAGGCATTACCAAAGCTATGCGCAGCCTCCCCGCCCGGACAATCTGCTGCTCTTGCACTATTCTGACATGCTGGCCGACGCTGGCCGAACCATTGAAACCCTTGCCGGACATCTGGGTATTGCTGCTGATGCTCCCCTGATCACCGCCATCCAGGACGCCACCTCCTTCTCCCAGATGAAATCCCAGGCGGATCACTACGCCCCCTTTGCCGCTCAGGGCTACTGGCGAGACCCAAAAGCCTTTTTCGATTCTGCCAGTACCCGCAAGTGGCAGGGCGATCTGACTGAAACTGCCATAACCCGCTATCAGAACAAGCTGGAGAGCTTGCTGCCGCCAGAAGAGGTCGCCTGGCTGGAAGGCGGGAACCTGGCACGCACCGCACCGGCTTAGGCATCATGCTGTGATGTGGCAGATAAAGGCATGAAGCAAAGATGTCTGTGAAACCGGGACACGCTGACAGGTGGGACGGATTTTGCACTGAGGCCTCTTGAATGCCCGCTGTTTTTCTACCTCAAATGCAGGGCTGCCAGACGCGGAAGGTCAGAGTACCTTTTTCTCTGGCGTCAAATCGCATCAAGTGTCTTCACATAGTGTGTCCCCGTGAAGCGATTTGCCTCTCGTCAGGTTATCCAGTTTTCCGCTCTTTGCCCGCATTGAGGAGATATCCATGCCCCAAGTGACCGTTGCCGCAACCCAGATGGCCTGCAGTTGGGACAGAGAGCAAAACCTGGACCGGGCGGAATCTCTCGTTCGGGACGCAGCCTCTCAGGGCGCCAACATCATCCTGCTGCAGGAACTCTTTGAAACACCGTACTTCTGTCCGGACGAATTGCAGAAATTCTTTGCCCTGGCCCGACCGTTCAAAGACAACCCCGTCATTGCCCGCTTTGCCGATCTGGCCAAGGAACTGGGGGTGGTTCTGCCCATTTCCTTTTTCGAGCAGGCAAACCAGGCCTACTTCAACAGCCTGGCAATGATTGACGCCGACGGCACGATCATGGGCCTCTACCGCAAGAGCCATATTCCCGACGGACCCGGCTATGAAGAAAAGTTCTACTTCAATCCGGGAGATACCGGCTTCAAGGTCTGGGATACGGCCTTCGGCAAGGTCGGTGTCGGCATCTGCTGGGATCAGTGGTTCCCGGAATGCGCCCGTACCATGGCACTGCAGGGGGCAGATTTGCTGCTCTACCCCACCGCCATCGGCAGCGAGCCGGTCAATCCCGATGCCGACACGAAAGATCATTGGCAGCGCACCATGCAGGGGCATGCAGCGGCCAACATGCTGGCTCTGGCAGCCTCCAACCGCATCGGCGCTGAACAGAGCAATGCCGGAGAGGTGACCTTCTACGGCTCCTCTTTCATTGCAGGACCGACCGGGGAACTGGTCACCAGCGCCAGCCGCGACCAGCAGGAAATCCTGACCGCCAGCTTCGACTTTGAAGCCAATCGCGCCGCCCGGGCGGCCTGGGGATTCTTCCGGGATCGTCGGCCCGAGCTCTACAAACCACTTATGACCCTGGATGGCGGGCTTTAAGTAAAGTTCTTTTGAGGGCCTGGTGCAGCTGCTGACTGGTCAGGATTTTGCCGTCAGCAGCTTGTAACTGGCAAAGCAGAAGAACGCGCCCAGACCGGCTTCCACCCAGCGACGGGTCCGGCGATAGACCGCGACCATGGGGGCGGTGGAAAAGGCCACGGCATAGGCCAGATGGCCCAGCAGGGAAATGACAGCAGTCCCAATCACCACGGATCCCCCAACCCAAAGCGGGGCGTTCCCATCCATGGCGAGTGACATGATGGCAATCCAGACGAAAGCTGCCTTTGGATTGGTCATTTGAATGATCAGCCCACGCCGGTAACAGGCCAGGGCACCGCCCGGCTCCGACAGGCTGCTGATGGGTTTATCACCGGGAACCAGTGAGGCACGAAAGGCTTTAAAAGCCAGCCAAAGAAGATAGAACGCACCGGCTATCTTGATGGCCACCATCACCTGGGCATAAAGCGTGATCACGGCGGTCAGCCCAAAAAGCGTAACCAATCCCCAGAAGAACGAGCCGCAGGCAACCCCCAGTGCCAGGGCTTTACCCGCCTGACGCCCCTGGGCCATGGACGTCCCGATCACCGCCATCACATTGGGCCCCGGACTGAACATCCCCAACATAAAGGCCCCATAGGCCAGCAAAATGCCGGTGAGATAAGGACTGGTAAAGAACTCTGCCACTGCCATTGTCTGCTCCCCTGAAACAAGACCAGCAGTTTAAGCCAGACCCGCTGCCAGCAGAGAATGAAACCCGGATTGCTGCGTCAATCTCCTGCCATCCCCTGCTAACCGGGACCTGGGTTGCCACGCCTATAAAGTTTCAACAAGTTCGCCTAGACGTAGCCAGGTATCTCCTGCGGCAAGTCGCGGCTCCCTTTTTTGCGGCTGGGGTGACATACTGAAATCACCGACAACTCGGAAAAGCTGCGGATGGGATCATGAACAACAGAGACTGGGTCGAAACGGCCATCACCGCCATCGAAGCGGACTTCAACCGCTCCGCCGATACCCACCTCATTCCCTGCCGCCTGCCCGCCTTTCCCGAGATCGACCTTTACCTCAAGGACGAATCAACCCATCCGTCCGGCTCCCTGAAGCATCGGCTGGCCCGCTCGCTTTTTCTCTATGGCCTGTGCAATGGCCGGATCACCGAAGGCACCACCATCATTGAAGCCTCCTCCGGTTCCACGGCCGTCTCAGAAGCCTACTTTGCCCGCCTGCTGGGTCTGCCTTTTGTCGCGGTGATGCCCCGCAGCACGAGCCACAAGAAGATCGAACAGATCGAATTTCAGGGAGGACGCTGTCACCTGGTTGACGATCCTTCGGCTCTCTACAGCGAAAGCAATCGGCTGGCCCGGGAGTGCAGCGGTCATTTCATGGACCAGTTCACCTATGCTGAAAGAGCCACGGACTGGCGCGGCAACAACAACATCGCAGAATCCATCTACAGCCAGATGGCAAAAGAACGCTACCCCATCCCCCGTTGGCTGGTGACAGGGGCGGGTACCGGCGGCACCTCGGCCACTCTGGGGCGCTTCGTGCGCTATCAGCGTCACACCACGCAGGTCTGTGTGGTCGACCCCGAAAACTCTGTTTTCTATGACTTCTACAACAGCGGTGACTGCGACTTGACCCGCAGCAAGGGATCTCGCATCGAGGGCATCGGCCGACCACGCGTCGAGGCGTCGTTCCAGCCCCAGGTAATCGATCAGATGATTGCCGTCCCCGATGCGGCTTCACTGGCCGCCGTCCGCTATCTGGAGAAAACGCTGGGCCGCAAAGTCGGTGGCTCAACAGGCACCAACTTCTACGGCTGCCTGCAGCTGATCCGGGAGATGCCAGAAGATGATCGCAAAGGTGCCATCGTCACGCTACTTTGCGATCCCGGCGAGCGCTACCTGGACAGCTATTTCAACGATGACTGGCTGGCGGAACAGGGTCTGGACCTGCCCCCCTATCTGACCCAGATCTCAACCTTCTGCGATAGCGGCAAATGGCAGGACATCTAGAGTCCAGTCCAATCGACACAAACTCACTCTGTGCCAGCACCTGAAGTGTGCAACTCTTTTCAGTGTTTGAGAGAGTGACTCGCGGGTTTGGCACTGGCGCAACGCGCTACTGACGAAAGCTGTCATGCGCTGGCCTGCGCCAGAAAGCATGGGTGCTGCGCCCTCAATCCTGTCCGACAACTGAACTGCGCCGCTCCAGCAACAGCACATCGCGCCAGTCCCCTTTACGGGGACCATAGCTGGTCTGCCCCATCTTCTCCCGCGTGCCGATCACCCTGAACCCATGGGCCAGATGCACGCCCACAGAGGCCTCGTTCTCCGGGAAAATCCCGGCCTGCAAGGTCCAGAAGCCCTGCTTTTCGGAATCATCAATCAGGTGTTGCAGCAAGCGTCCCCCCAGTCCCTGCCCCCGGGCGCCGGACGTCAGGTAAATGGAAACTTCGGCAATGCCGCGATAGACCTCCCGCGAGGAAATGCCGGAAAGAGCAGCCCAGCCCAGCACCTTGCCCTGACGGTCCAGCGCCACCCAGCGGCAGGCCGCAAGCTGTCGGGCATTAAACTCCTCCCAGCTGCCAGCCAGTTCCCGAAAGGACGTGATACCGGTATCCAGCCCTTCCTGAAAGATGGCCAGTACGGCCGCACCATGATCCGCGGTCATGGGATGGAATGAGATGTCAGTCATGGGGAAGTCCTGGAAATCGCGTTAATCATCGGGGGTACAAGCGGGTCACGGATAGATCATAAGCAGATCACAGAAAGCAGAAGCAGAGGAAAATTCACTGCCCAGCTATGGCAAAGAAGGATAACTTGCCCCATAAGATATCCAAGGTCGCCCCCTGGCGTGAAAGACGGCAAGAATGAACAAGAATTGTGACTGACAAGACCAGCCCCACCGACGAGAGCAAAACTACAGCTCTTGTCGCTGAAAGCCAGCCTTCCGTGTCCGGACCCTCGCTGGAACGCCTCGGCTGGTCTCCCTTCTTTCAGGCACAATTGGAACCCACGTTCACCCGGCGGGATCGCCTTGCCCGCATCATGGCCCACAACGGTCAGGAAATCACGCTGCTGGGTCCTTCAGGCGACCGGCGTCTGCAACTGCAGGGCAAACACACCAAGGGAGAGCGCGAAGACCGGCCAACCGTCGGGGACTGGGTGCTGCTGAACGAGAGCCAAAGCAGTCTCCAGAAGATCTTCGATCGAAAATCCCTGTTCAAACGCAAACTGCCCAGCGATGCCAACGCTGTCCAACTGATCGCCGCCAACATCGACACGCTCTTCATCGTCAGTTCCTGCAATCAGGACTTTAACCTCAGCCGCCTGGAGCGCTATCTGGCACTGGCCCACGAGGCAGAGGTGATGCCTGTCCTGCTGCTCACCAAAGCAGACCTGTGCGACATCCCGGAGCGCTATCGGGTGGAAGCCGCCAAACTTGGTGCAGACCTGCCCGTTGAACTGCTGAATGCCAAAGACCCTCAGGCTGCCGATCCTTTACGCAAATGGTGTGGCACCGGCCAGACCGTCGCCCTCATGGGCTCATCGGGCACCGGAAAATCCACCCTGATCAACAGCCTGCTGGGCGAAGACAGGCAGGCCACGGGAGCCATCCGGGAAGACGATGCCAAAGGCCGCCACACCACAACCCACCGCTCGCTTCATTTGCTGGATCAGGGTGGCTTGTTGCTGGACAGCCCCGGCATTCGGGAACTCAATCTGACAGAAATCAGCGACGGGCTGCTGCAGGCCTTTTCTGACGTTTCCGAGCTGATGGCTGCCTGCCGCTTTACCCGCTGCAGCCATCAGGAAGAACCAGGCTGTGCGGTTCAGGCAGCTCTGGCAGATGGCAGTCTGGAACCCCGCCGCTGGGAGAACTTTCAGAAGCTGCAGCAGGAACTGACACTGGAAGCGGAGAAAACCAGTCAACGTCGGGACAGAAAGACGGGCTTCGGAAAAGCCCGACACCCCGGCAGCAAGTCTGGCGGAAAAGGCAAAGGCGGCAAGCGTCGCCGATGATAGCCACTCTCTTCCTGGCATTCTGCCCCGTCGGGAAAGAGACATTTCCAGAAGCGTGCAATTGCCCTGCGGCGCCTGTGGGCCTTAGAGTCACATGGCTTAAGGGGAATCCCCCTGTGACACCCCTTGAAACCGACGATCACCCTCTAGACGTTCACTCCCCCACCCACAGTACAGAGGCGCTCCCGCCATGAGCCAGGAACCCGAAATCCTGTTGCACCACTATCCCCCTTCCCCCGTTTCGGAGAAGGCCCGCCTGGCTTTTGGCATCAAGGGCCTGGCCTGGCGGTCCGTAGAGGTTCCCCGCCTGCCGCCCAAACCGGATCTCATGCCTTTGACTGCCGGTTATCGGCGTGCGCCGGTGATGCAGATCGGGGCAGACATCTATTGCGACAGCCAGTGCATTCTGCGCGAGCTGGAACGACGCTATCCCTCCCCCTCTTTTGAGCAACCCGGGGGATCCGGCCTGCTCTGGGCACTGACCCGCTGGGCCGATGGCGAGCTGATGGATCTGGCGGTCAAGCTGGTGCTGGTCAGTGCTGCTGAGAACCTGCCACCGGAATTTGCCAAGGACCGGGGACGCCTCTACATGGGCCCCGACTGCAACCTCATGTCCATGAAGAACCAGTTGCCCCATGTTCAGGCACAGCTGCGCACAAGTTTCGGCTGGGTGGAAGAACAGCTGACGGACGCCGGCCCCTATCTGATGGGAGAGACACCGCGTCTTTGTGATGTGTCCCTCTACTATCTGGTCTGGTTCCTGCGCGGTCGCTGGGCCGAAGGACCGGAGTTCCTGGCTCAATTCCCCAACCTTTTGGCCTGGGAATCCCGTTTGCAGGACCTGGGACACGGTCCCCACAGTGATCTGGATTCCCAATCGGCCCTGGCCATCGCCAAGGCCGCGACCACCATCACTCCTCAGGCAGAAGACCCTCTGGACCCGCAGGGCCTCAAACCCGGCCAGACAGTGATGATCCGGCCAGATGTGGATGCCGGGGAAGACTGGATTCGCGGTCCCCTGCAGGCGGTCTATCGGGACAAAGTGGTTCTGCTGCATGAAAACCCGCAGGTGGGCCAGGTGGCCATCCACTTCCCACGTGCCGGATACCGGGTGGAACCGGGTTGATCATTGATCGGTAAGAGCATCTGATCACCGAAAGAAAAAAATCACCCCTGAGAGCAAAAAGAGGGCTTGCAGCAAGCCCTCCGGATGCTTAGGTTCCGCTCCACGCTCCCCGGTGCTGTTTCAGCCCGGAGCGTTTGAAGGTGGGCCGGCTTAGCTCAGTTGGTAGAGCACCTGATTTGTAATCAGGTGGCCGCGGGTTCGAATCCTGCAGCCGGCACCACTCTCCCCCACATTTTTTAACGACCCTCTCGGGCATGATTGCGTTCAAGCGCCGCGCAAGCTGCGCCGCTCAATGCGGCTGGTCCTGGTCTTTCAAGTCCTGACGGATTGATAGGCGGCGTCCGGATTCCAGCATCATCCAATATTCTTAAGCACCGCTTCCCGAGCTGCATTTGCAGCAAGGCAAGGGCGACTGCCGGCCCGCGCTTGTGCGAGGTAATGCCTGCGTGCAAAGCCGTGCAAACAAAGAAGTGACGTCTGAGCGCAACAGCGCAGCAAAACGTCCCCTAACCCAACCAGTCGCTTTCGAAAGCTGTCGCCCCTTCAATCAGCACGTCGTTGTCGTCGTCGAAGGTAATCAATACACCCTCGCTGGTGACACTGTCGGTGAAACTTTGGCCGGAGAAATCCAGCCGGTCGCCCTGGGCTTCATTGAAGTCTTTCACCACGTCGTGGCCATCGCCTGCGCGGAAGATGAAGAGATCGGCGCCTGCACCGCCCGTTAGGGTGTCGTTGCCAAAGTCCCCCACCAGCGTGTCGTCCCCCGCGCCGCCAGTGATATGGTCGTCGCCTTGGCCACCCCGGACGGAATCATCCCCCTCGCCGCCGGAGACCGTATCGCTGCCCTGGTTGCCATTTACAACATCGTCGCCTTTGTCCCCCAGGGCCTGATCCGTACCACTGCCACCAGACACCGTATCGTTATCCTGGCCGCCGCGAACTGTGTCATTTCCTTCGCCCCCTGCAACCGTATCGTTGCCCTGGTTGCCATTGATATGGTCATGACCGCTGTCGCCGGAGAGGGTGTCATTCCCGCCTGCGCCCTTCAGTGTGTCGTTAGTAATGTCGCCAGTGATTTTATCAGCTGTGTCACTGCCCGTAAGGGATTTGGAAATGGGGGTGCCGTTTGGCTTGTAAGAACCATCCGCAAATTTCAGGACTTCAACGCCTGTCAAATCAAAGGTGTCGCCTGATGCTGTTTCCGTAACGATGTTGATTAAACTGTTGGTGGAATAGTCGATTTTGACGGAAAGAGATACTTCGGAAAAGTTGAGGTCTTCAAAGACAACTGTATCGTTGTCTCCGCCTCCCTCTACAGTGCTGCTGTCGCTGGATTTGGAAATGACAAGACTATCGTCCCCATCGCCCCCTCCAAGGGTATTGTTGCCCGAGCCGCTAATCAGTGTGTCGTTGCCCGTGCCACCAACTAAATCGTCGTTGCCTGCACTGCCGTCGAGTACGTTGTTTACGCCATTTTTTCCTATTAGGGTGTCATCGAAATTGCTCCCTAAGACGTGCGTAACACCACTCAGCTTATCGTTACCGCCTAAACCGTCAGTTGCTGTGCCGTTTTCGAGATCAACAGATACACCAACGGTCGCATCGCTATAGTCAACCCAGGCGAAACTCTGCCTACTATACGCATCATGAACACCCGATATGGTGTCATCGCCTGCGCCACCATAGATCCTGTTTTCTCCCCCGTAGAAACCCAACTCGTCATCGCCCGCACCGCCAAACAGTGTGTCATTGCCTCCTCTACCGTAAAGAGCATCTTCACCTGCGCCGCCATAGATCAAGTCATCGCCCGAGCCACCCGTAAAACCATCTATGCCTGCTCCGCCATACATGGTGTTGTTGCCTGCCTGGACGACGAATTGGTTATTGTCATCATTTCCCGTCAGGAGGTCGTCGTGGTTGCTGCCGTGAATGTATTCAATACTAACCAGCACGTCCGTGCCACCGAGGCCGTCATTCGCTGTGCCTTTGGCAAGATCAACAGTAACGCCTGTGGCAGCCCCACTGTAATCTACCAAGTCGATGCCGGCTCCTCCATTCAGCCGATCATCACCTGCGCCACCAATCAGCGTGTCATTGCCCGTGCTGCCAGACAGCAGATCGTTACCCGCGCCGCCATCTAGTTTGTCACCTTCAGTCTGGCTAGACAGAGTGTCATTTTCTCCGCCAATCAGCGTGTCATTGCCTGCGCCACCAACCAGCATGTCAGCGTTCCCGCTGCCGATCAGATTGTCATTAAAGTCGCTGCCGTGAACATTCTCAATACGAGTCAGGCTGTCAGTGCCACCAAGACCGTCGGTCGCTGTTCCCTTGCCAAGGTCAACAGAAACGCCTTGGGTCGAGCTGCTGTAATCAACCCAGTCAGAAAAACCTACCCCCCCATCGAGATTGTCATCACCTGCACCGCCAATCAGCGTGTCATTGCCCGCGCCGCCAGACAGCTTGTCGTCACCTGTGCCGCCATAAAGGATGTCACCGCCATCTACGTTCGACACTGTGTCATTAGAACCGCCAATCAGCGTGTCATTGCCCGCGCTGCCAATCAGTGTGTCTTTGCCAAAAAGTCCATTCAACTCGTCATTGCCATCACCCCCCTCCAGCTTGTCATTGCCGTAAGTGCCTGTGATATTAGCCATGAACAAACTCCCCCAAATCAGTGTTGTGGCCTTGAGTTACCTGAGTACCACTGAGCTTGGTCGCGCAAACCGCAAGCCACGCCGCAGAAGTAAAAGCAAATCCGTTTACATACTTTAGGTGAAGATTCTCCGGCGTGTCGTTAATTTTGTTTAACATAACTCACCTGTTTGCCAGCCAGAGCATCACGGCCCGGAAAACCTGCTCCTAAAACCGGTCATCGCGCTGGTGACCACCAGCTTCAACAGACACGGCCCTTGTAGGAGCCCTGCTCCTTCCCTGATTCAGAAGGGAGGGTCATCGGCTTGTCTGATGGACTTCAAAGGAAACGAACCTCGATTGACCTGGTTGTTGATCGCATTTGCATACAAAGACAACAGGAGCGAGGCTCCGGTTTGATGTACCGTGGTTCACCTGTGGTCACCGACAAGGCACAGCAGAGGCATAACCAAACAGCTGTCACCACACGAACCCTCTTAAAATCATTGATTTAGAAAAAGCCGGGTTCCGGTAGGTTTGTCCTTTGGACCCATTCTGGTGTTCTTTGCTGTGTCGAGACCCACAGGCTCAGGGAACAGCAGGCCAGCGACGGCGCTCAATCAGACCACCCAGTCGCTCTCAAAAGCCGCCGCTCCTTCGATCAGCACGTCACTACCGTCACTGAAGGTAATCAATACGCCCTCGCTGGTGACGCTGTCGGTGAAACTCTGGCCGGAAAAATCCAGCCGGTCGCCCTGGGCTTCATTGAAGTCTTTCACCACGTCGTGACCATCGCCCACACGGAACTTGAAGAGATCGGCGCCTGCACCGCCCGTCAGGGTGTCGTTGCCCAGGTCGCCCATCAGCGTGTCGTCGCCTGCACCGCCAGACACCCGGTCGTTGTCCTGGCCACCTCGGACGGAATCATTCCCCTCGCCGCCGGAGACCGTATCTCTGCCCTGGTTGCCATTTACGACATCGTCGCCCTTGTCCCCGAGGGCCTGATCCTTGCCACTGCCACCAGACACCGTATCGTTGTTCTGTCCGCCGCGAACTGTGTCATTTCCTTCGCCCCCCGCAACCGTATCGTTGCCCTGGTTGCCATGGATATGGTCATGACCGCTGTCGCCGGAGACCGTGTCATGGCCGCCGCTGCCTGACAGGGTGTCGCCCGCGATACCGCCGGTGATCTGCTCTGCCGCATCACTGCCTACGGTGTTTTTTGAGATGGATGTTCCGTCCGGGCTGTAGGCACCGTCGGAAAACCTCAGAACCTCAACATTTTTAAGCGTAGAGGTGTTCCCCGTAGCTGTGACCGTGACCTTATCCGTCGACCCGTTGCTGGAAAGAGATATGTCGGAAAAAGTGAGGGCTAAAAAGTCGACAGTGTCGTTGCCAGCCCCTCCATCAATTGTGTCGTTGCCGCTGCCCGCACCCGTCGAAACGACAAGACGGTCATCACCGTCGCCACCGAAAAGAGCGTTATGGCCCGTGCCGCCGATTAAGGTATCGGAGCCCGCACGGCCCAGCAGAAAATCATCGCCTGCCCCCCCGTCGAGCTTACTGCCGCCATCATTGCCAACTATGTTGTCCCCTGCTTTCCCGCCGCGACAATTCTCAATAGAAATCAGCTGGGTATTGTCTGCGGCACCGACCCCTTCAAAAAGCGCCAAGACTATTCCAAAGTCCGCATCGCTGTAATCAACCCAATCATTGTCGCCGGCCCCACCATCAAGGCAATTGTCCCCGACAGTTTCAGTATCTACTGCTGAGTAAAGTGTATAGCTGGCATAAAATGTGTCATCCCCGGCACCGCCTATCTGCGTGTCATTGCCTGAAAAACCGTTGAATTTGTTGTCTCCGGCATCTCCGATCAGAATGTCATCTTCAAGGCTGCCTCGGATGTTCTCGATATTGACCAGTTTGTCTGTGCCACCTGATCCATCGGTCCCCGTGCCTTCTTCAAGGTTCACAGAAACCTGAGTGCCACCAAAACCGCGGTAAAGAACCCAATCGTTGTCGCCTACTCCCCCGTCTATCGTGTCATCGCCCGCAGCACCTCGCAGCGTGTCATTGCCGTCCTCTCCAAACAAACGGTCATTGCCATTAAAGCCAGTAAGGCTGTCATCGCCCGCGCCACCTCTTAGCGTGTCATCGCCACCCTCTCCGAAAAGATGATCATTGCCCGGACCGCCAGAAAGGTTGTCGTTCCCATTTCCTCCGAAGATGGTCGCCATAATCAATACTCCTTCCGCACAGTGATTGGCTCGCACGTTCGGTTGCACCATTCCAACCAGGCGGTGTGATTAGCTTGCCGCCTCCAAAGAAGCAGATGTTTCCCCCTCGCTTACCATAACCGCAAAATCACAAGCCTGTCGTTAACTCGCTTTAATGGAGCGACTGACTGCAGCGACCCGGAACATCAGACAATTTCCTGGAGTGTGATCGACTGAAAACGCTGAGATAAAAGCGGGATTGATGAAGGTGGGGTTGGAGAATTGCAGAAATACAATCACCGCTCTCTTTTGAAAATCAATACCTTAGAAAAATTGGATCCAGAGACACATGCCGGGCAGGGTCTGTTTTGGAGTCCAACTTCTAGCAGTTGTGATTTACCGAAGCTGGCAAGATTTGGCTGTCGCAGACATCTTACAAAGCTGAGTCAAACAGCCGCGAAAACATCCAAATGCTTTGGCACAAACACTTAGATGCCGCACGAAACCCACGCCAGATTTCGATTCGACTTGAAAACGCAACTTAAAAGAGCGTAAAACAGGTAACGGCTTCGGCCTGATCCGCTCCCACCTTGGAGCAAAACCGAGAGACCAAGGTGCGTAGGACTGCTGCAGGAAGAGCGTCGGGCAGTTCACCGGATCATTGAGATTGTTCCGCTCCCATTATGGCGCAGTACCAAGGAGGCCATAGTGCGTAGGGCCGTCGCAGGCTTTAACCCGGGCGGTTCCATCGGAATAACCGACCCGCTCCCACTATGGCGCAATAAAGGGAGGCCATGGTGCGTAGGGCCGCTGCAGGGTTTAAACCGGGCGGTCCACCGGGATAGCTTTATCTTTTCCAAACCCGCCGACATACAGCAATTCGATGCCAGCCTTCTTATCCGGAAAGAGGCAAGCGGGCGCGGGCCAGTTCGGCCCAGAGGGTTGCGCCGATGGGCAGAAGATCATCATTGAAATCATAGTCAGCTGAATGCAGAGGCCGCCCCTGTGAGCCATCGGTCCCGTTTCCCATCAGAAGGAAGCAACCGGGCACCACCGCAGCGAAGTTGGCAAAATCCTCTGAAAAAGTCATGGAAGGACGATTGCCATCGGTTTCCAGGTTCAGCGTTTTCGCCACAGCCGTCGCGTGGGCCGCCGCCTCTGCATCGTTGATGGTTTCGATAAACTCCGTCCAGAACCTGACAGTGATCTCCACCTTATGGGCGATGGCAATGCCGGAGGCGACCTGTCGCATGTGCGCTTCGATCAGGCGCCGATCCTCCGGCGAGGCCGCCCGCGCATCCCCTTTCAGCAGAGTATGGCCGGGCAGGACATTCCGCTGACCATCCGTGATGAATTCAGTCACCGAAACAACCGCCCCGGAGGAGGGGCGCAGCTTGCGTGACACAATGGTCTGCAGAGCCAAAACCAGCTCCGCGGCCGGGGTGATGGTCTCTCTGCCCACATGGGGCATGGAGGCGTGTCCCCCCTGCCCGGAGACTTCAATCTCAAAGAGGTTTTCACTGTAGGTGATGACCCCGGGCCGGGTTGAAATGCGGCCCAGAGGCTCTCCCGGCAGGTTGTGAGCACCGTATACCTCCTGAATGGGAAACTGCTCCAGAATGCCTTCATCGATCATGGCCTGCGCGCCCAGTCCATGTTCTTCATTGGGCTGAAAGAGGAGCACCACTGTGCCATCAAAGCTCGGGTCTCTGGCCAGCAGTTCTGCCGCCCCCAGCAGCATGGTGGTGTGGCCGTCGTGCCCGCAGGCATGCATCACACCGTCATGGCAGGAACGATGGTCAAACTGGTTGATCTCAGCAATGGGCAAGGCGTCGAAATCTGCCCTGATTCCAATAGAACGGGTCCCCTCACCCGCCCGCAGCACCCCAACGATGCCCACGCCCTCATGGGTTTCGATATCCAGAGAGCGCAGATGTCGGGCAATGCGCTGCTTTGTCCAGTGTTCCTGAAATCCCAGCTCCGGATGCTGATGCAACTCGTGCCGCAGTGCTCTAAGTCGTTCAGAAAAATCACTCACAACAGAACTCCAATGATACCTGTTTCAAACCGAAACCACCGAGCATGTGGCTCGGACAAACCTCGTGGACAAGCCGGACCGCAGAGCCAGGAGCGGGATTTTCCACCCTGCAAAGCGGTCCTCCCAATCTGTTGACCTGCCTCCAACGCATTGAAAAGAAGCAGACTCAGCCGGCTCCGGGCCTGGTTCTTCAAGGACGTCCCAAAGGGGACACCCGTTGTGGTCAGCCAGCGGGTGGCAGCCGGTCGAGACAGCGTCTTGTCGCGCCCCGGTTGGCAGCTTAAAATCTGGTATAGACCAACATCTGGTATATACCAAAATTGTTTTCCGGAGAGCAACACCCAATGCCCGTTCACGACCCTTCAGAAACCGAACACATGGCGGCTTACCAACAGGTGATCGAGCATCTGCGCGACAAGATCGAGAAAGGTGCGTTTCAGGAAGACATCCCGCTGCCGTCAGAAAGAACCCTTGCCGAGCAGTTCAGCATCAGCCGAATGACGGCCCGCCGGGCCCTTCTGGCACTGGAGGTGGAGGGGCTGGCCTACAGCGCCGGGCGGCGTGGTCGCTTTGTTTCGCCCCAGCGGCTGACCTACGACATCAGCAAAACCGTCAGTATTTCAGCCCACGCGGCCAAGCACGACCTTGGGCTCGAAATCAAGATGATCTCCCAGGCGAAAACCCGGGCGGATCCCCTGCTGGCTGACAAACTTGCCGTCCAGGAAGGGGCAGAGCTTTATCGCTACAGCCGATTGTTTCTGCTGAAAGGCCATCCGGCTTTCATAGAGGAAGAACATGCCATCGCCGACCTGTTTCCCGGGCTGTTTGATCACGACCTGAAGCAATCCACCACCGTGCTGATGGAACGTGCCTATGGAATCGCCCCGCGGTTTGGCGACATCAGCATTCGCATGCGGGCCTTAAGCAAAGAAGAAAGCCAGCTGTTGGGCGTGGCCACTTACAACGCCGGTATTGCCCTGGAACAGGCCATTCTCGACGCGGACAACCGCCCCTACTGTTTTGGCCGCCAGATCTGGCGCGGGGAACTGGCAGAATTCACAGCCCGAGCCATGGTTGGTGAGCGATAAAGCCAACGAAATCCCGACGAAGCAGAGCCTGATGGCACTTCACCCTAAAGCTGCACGCTTCAAGACCTGAAGAACAGTTTGCTTCAGGCTGCAGCGCAGAGCTACCCGCGCCCCACAGCCGCAGATCACAGCGCGCAACGGAACCAGCCATCACTTTCTTTGATCTATCGCGTCCGCTGAACCGTAAAGATCTGCACAGGCCACAACCCTATCAACTTTACCCGGAAACCACAGGCGCAGGTTCAGATGGCACCCCCATTTTTCAAAGCTATGCAGATGATCATCCCGGTAACTGCGCTGATGCTTCCGTTTTTGCCTCCCGTTACACAAGGGCCCGCTGCAGAGATGATCGAGAATTTTCACTCTTCCCCGGACACACGTTGGGAGTTCATCAGCGACCAGGTCATGGGGGGCGTATCGACGGGCCAGGTCTCCTTTTCCGAAAGCGCAGAAGAAGCTTCATTGCGGCTCCAGGGCTCGGTCAGCACAGAAAACAACGGCGGTTTCATTCAGGCACGCCTGAAACTGAAAGACCGGTTGCCAGAATCGGCACAAGGGATCGAACTGGAGGTGCGGGGGAACGACCAGCAGTACTTTGTCCATGCCCGAACCACCGGCACACTTTTGCCCTGGCACTACTATCAGGCCCCGTTTGAAACCTCTTCGGATTGGACATTGATCCGCCTGCCCTTTACCGCCTTTAAGGCTGAAGGCTGGTTACTGAGTGAACAACCCTCCCCTGACAGCATTACCAGTTTTGCGGTGGTTGCCTTCGGACGGAAGCACAGCGCGGATGTCTCGATCCGGAATCTGAGCTTTTACTAAGGCGCGGATGGTCTTCGCCAGCGTTGGCACCGCCCAGCAAAACCAACCGGAGGGTCCCGCATACACCAGCTTGTGAGCAGGAATAGATTGAACTGCTGCCTGAGAACTGGCTAGCCTGTTTCACCCCTTTTCACCCCACTCACCCCCATAACCCGAGGGAGACGACGCAATGGCAACGATACTAGGTGGAGAAGGCAGTGACACTCTGTCTGGTGGCAACGAAAACGACACCATCAAAGGCTTTGCGGCAGACGACAAGCTCTCGGGAAACGCTGGCAACGATCTGGTTTTTGGCGGGGCTGACAATGATTTCCTCGAAGGGGGCAGCGACAACGATACGCTGCGTGGGGGCAAGGGGCTGGACATCCTGAACGGGGATGACAACAACGACCGCCTCCTGGGGGATCTCGGCCATGACAAGATGTTTGGCGGCGCCGGAGACGATACCCTGTTTGGCGGCTTCGCGGTGGATGAAAACGGCGATGATGATACGCTCAGCGGGGGTGACGGCAACGATGTCTTTGAAATGGGAACTGGCCAGGATCAATTGTTCGGTGGTCAGGGCAACGATCTGTTCAAAACCAACAATTCGGTGACCGGAACCGTGAATGCCGGATTTGGCAACGACACCATGACTTTCACCGGCAACCGGGCCGACTACACCATTGAAAAGCGCGAGTCCTGCCCGCCGGAACTGGGGGGCGCCGATCCGGATAAAGTACAGCCTGACACCACCTGCAACTGTGACCAGATTTACATCCTTTACAACGGTGCAGACGGATCTCTGTCATTGGAAGTGGAACAGGTGGAAACGCTGCAGTTTGCCGACGGCACGGTTACCCTCAGAACCATTGATCAGAACAACAGCGAAAACTGCGACTATTCACTGGACCTGATGGGATAACGACAAGCACTCGTTCCCCTCAAAAAAAGAAAACCCTCCACCAAAGGAAATGGCGGAGGGTTTTTTTAGGCCTGAGCCGTTAGAGTCTTATCGTCTCATTTGGAAGCGTGAGGTGAATTCAAACAAGACGTGATTAAGCCTCTTTTAACCTGTTAGAGAGTGAGTCACGACTGAAGCAAAGCGCAAAGCGCTTCTTCGTCAGACGATCACACTCTAGGCGTGACCGATTTCGTCAAAACCGCTTTCTGCTCAAAACTGAGCCCTGCGTCACCCTCCCAAACTGCGCAAAAAGGCCCCCATCGCTTTGAGGTGCACCACAAAGTAAACCCGTCCAATGCGGATCGTCTCTATGCCTGTTTGTGCAGGATCACCGCGTGATAACACCTGGCGCGGGAACCACTCTTCAGAGGGCGAAAAGGCAGTCCCCGGTTTCCTCTGACGAGCCAAACGCTTCCAGGGAAACCGGGCACAGGCGCCAACCTCTGTGACAGAATCAGCCCGGCAACATCTCGCCAATCTGCCTTTCCACCGATTTCATGTCAGCAAGCATGGATTTCTGAAGATCCTGGGCCATGGGGTCGGGATAGATATCCTCTTCCCCTGCCTCCAAAGCAGAAAAGACCGCTGCCACCACGGCTGACGGTGCCGTCTTGTCCATGGGGAAAGAGGCGGCCATGTCCGTATCCACAGGACCTGGGTATACGCCCACGACCTGCGTACCCTGGGCTGCCAGTTCCGCACGTACACCCTGCGTCAGAGAATGCACCGCCGCTTTTGAAGCGCTGTAAGACCCCAGGGCCGGGAAATTCACATGGGAAGCGATGGACGCCATGTTGATGATTGCGCCACCACCTTGTCTGGCCAGAACAGGGGCGTAGGCGCGGATCATGTTGAAACTGCCAAAATAGTTCGTTTCCATTTCCTGACGGGCCGCCTGCGCTGAGTTGGCGGCGACCAGACCTTCGAATGCAGCGACCCCGGCGTTGTTGATCAGCAGGTCCACATCATCATAAGCGGCGGCTACCTGTGCGACCTGCGTTTCTTCCGTGACGTCCAGTTGCACCGCCACGACACGACCCCCACTTTGGGCCACAAGGTCATCAAGACTGGCTGTGTTGCGGGCGGTTGCATAGATTTTGCTGGCTCCCTGGGCCAGCAGCGTCTCGACAAATGCCCGGCCAATGCCCCGGTTTGCCCCGGTTACCAAGGCGGTCTTTCCGTTGATTTTGCTCATTTTCTCTTTTCCTGTTGAGTTCGGCGGCATGAATTAAATACCGTTAGGTACTAAATTAGAACCTTGAACTCCCACTTCAAGAGAATAAAATACCGACTGGTAAAAAATAATATCCAACAGAGACACCTCATGCCCCCGGGTCGCCCCAGAAAAACCGATCCCCAAGATGTTTTGGACCGCGCCATGAAGCTCTTCTGGGAGAAGGGCTACAAAGGCACATCCTTCAACGATCTTGTTCAGGCTACGGGCATGGCCAAACCTGGTCTCTACGCCACCTTTGGTGACAAGCAGCAGCTCTATGAAAAAGCGCTGACATACTATTTTGAAGATCTCGGTTCCCCGCTGCTGGAAGATATGGCTCACTCTTCAGATGACCTGAAAACAGCGGTGCGAAAGTTCCTGGAAGCTGTGATCAGAAACAGCCGGAAAGTGAACAACCCCAACGGCTGCTTTGTCGTGAACAGTCTGCTGGAGTGTGCAGACGGGCCAGAGGACATGGCCGGTCTCGCCCGCAAATTTGACCAGCAAAGAAGAGATGTTTTTGTCACTCGCTTTTTGAGTGCCCAGAAGAACCATGAATTGCCGGCGTCTTCAGACCCCATAGCGCTGGCTGATTTCTTCGCCAGCCAGTCCCTCTCCCTGGCGGTCATGTCTCGAGCTGGCAACAGTCGGGAAACCATCGACCATGTGCTGGAAACGGCCTTATCCCTGCTGCCTGATGGGCCACAAAACCGCGAATTGTAAGCTGATCACCCATCAGGGTCTCAGCCAATCAAAAGTGTGTCGAGACCAGTGACCGCCGTGCCGCACCTGGTGCCAACTGAGGTGTTAAAGAGGCCTTTTTTAGCGCTGCAAAGTCTTTGGGCTGTCGGTTCGCCCAGATCGCTGGAGAGACCAGGGGCAGGACAAACCTGACCTTCCAGAAGGTTTCGTTAATCTCCCTGTCTTACTTTTGTTGATGAAACAACTGGGCATGCACCAGCTGGAGCCGCCACCCGTTCAACCCATAAGCCCCCGCCCCTGAACACGAGGACTCCCCTATGACCCGTGAAGAAAAGATCCAGATTGCCGCAACCCTTACTGCTGGACTATCAGCCAGCGGGCGGCCTCTGGCAGTCACACCGGTAGACCAGTTCATGGATTTCCTGGCTACGCTGGGAGAGAAAGAAGAAGAAATCGATATGATCCTGAATGACGCCTGATGCAGCAGCCTGCAAGGAGTCAGGGCTAAGCAGATCAAGCCGGATGTCTTGCCCCGAAGCTGACAGGTAGAGGGTTGTCGGTTTGGCGCATGCTGGGCCGAAACGGCAGCGAAAAGGGCATCACTTTGTTTTTGCCCCCTACGGGACAAAGAAGAGGCCTCTGAGCTTTTTCTTGAAAAGACCCGTTTCCCCGAGAGCATGATCGGTCTGGTTAGAAGCGCTTTGCGCTTGTACCTAAACTGTGACGCATCCTCAAAAACACTGAAAAGAGTTTCACGCTTCAGATGTTATGACGCAGTGATTCCACTTAAACCGATTGGGCTCTGGAAAGCACCCTCAACCTGCGGGAAACGGCTTTCCTGCTCGACTCAACAGGCGCACCGATTGAGCGCGAAACGGCGCGGCCACCAGCATCTCAGTACAGGAAAGACCAGCAAAACTCTTTAGGACGGCACGGCGAATTTCTCCGCATATTCAGCTTTGTAAGACTCAGCCAGGTCTTCCAGTTCCGCGAACAGATAGCCATCATAGAAGCGGAAAGATTCCACGTTTCGGAACTGCCGGATTCCTGCATTTTGCAGGGGGTACCATCCTTCTTTCGTGGTGATTACACCGTTTGTCTGACTGATGACGGTCTGTAGCAGATCCTCATCTACTTCATCATCCGGCGCAAAGAAACCGATCACCCTCGACAGGGTCGCGAAGGGATCCTGCACAAGGTCTTCATAGGCGACTTCACAGGCTTCGTAGGGGAAGGCCGGACCAGTCCACTTTGTGATGAACCTCGCCCATTTTTCCGCACTCTCACGGGCAAAGACCTCAAAAGTCTCAATATCGTCGGTGTTCCCGTTTCTCACGTAGAGCTCGTAGTTGGAGATCACCGAAGCCATAAGACTGCGATACTGGATCAGGTAAGGAACACCGGCCGTGGGCACTGACTTGCCATCACTGTCGTGGTTCTTTGATAGGTTGAGGCCTTCACGAGAACAGGGGAAGGTTCGGCAACAATCTACTTTTGAAGAATAGAATTCGCAGTAGGCGAATTTTTCACCGAAATATCTTTCAAGCGTTCTGACTAAAACATGATGCCCGCTTCTTGGCCAACTTACGCCAGCAACATAACGAATCCTGGACATATACTTCCACTCTACCAGTTTCTTGACACGAACCTTTACCACATATAATCGCCAACCCAGACGGCTTGCAACCTTCTACCTGCCTGAATCACATCAGATTTTTTGCTGCAGATCTGGCGTGCAGGCGAAATTCCTTCTGAAATCACGTCCAGGAGGGAGCGTTTTTTTCCTGCCACTCCCCAATTTTATCAAGCAGGCGCAAATCGTACTGATTTATGGATTCCAGCACATCTCTTGTGGACTTACTCAGCATGTCCAGGCTGGCAACCTCATAAGGTTGGGAGCTGTCTTTCGGCGTCACATTTACCTTTGGCAGCTTTTCCTCAATCACCCCCCTGCTCTTGAGAAAAGCTTCGATGTAATCAAGCGACCCGCAAACGAACCGGCCTGACTCAATCTCTGAGAGGATCGCTTTTTCCGCCTTGTCGTAGGCTTCATCGGTTCGGATGTTCCTGCCGGTGTATGCCCGACAATAGTAGTTACCCCACTGGATACGATAACGTCCGAACTCGTCAAGAAACTCTGGCGTCACGTCATTGATGCTGCGGAGATTCTCGGAAAAGAACCGGTGCTGAGGATGTTTTGGGTTTGAATGCACAAAGTTAAAAAAGCTGATCACGCGGCTGATCACAGGCCTGATCACCGAAAAGTACTGCGTTTGGCGATTGAATAAACTGTGATACCCCCAGTTCATATGCCCGTAGACGACATCGTAGCTTTGATCACGCTCTTCAACTTCCAGCGCCAGAAACCTCTCCCAATCGGACAGGAATTTTTTAGCCTTCTCCAGAGCCTGATCTTCGTCTGCACCCGGCCGCTTCGACAAGGTGTCGACCTGCCGTTGAAACGCCTTCACTGAGACATACTTAGCAGCACGATCTCCGAATTTGCTGCGGATGGTGTTGTTGATCGACGACCCTGCGCACTTGGGAACATGAATGTGAATCAGTACGCTATCAGAACTCTTTGGGTTCATAGATGACTTTACTCCGCCCCGTAACTTCCAAGAAAGCAAGATGACAGACTCGAGCCCGAGTCCGCACCAAGACTCAAATCTAAAGTGTCATTGACGGAAGTAGAAGCGTTTTGGGTTTTATGTGGCTGTCCGCCACTTACTTACCTTCAGACATTTTAATTGGGCGCTTCATTTCACCAGCGCTAAAGACGCCAGCAAAAGGCAGGATTCAACAAACAGATCGTGGCCAGCAAAACCCCACAGGTACCTGGCAAATCCTTCCTTTGGTTTGCGTCATCTGACCGGAAAGTCTGTGGTCTGGCTGATGGTAAAACCGGCAAAAAAGAAACAGGAAAGCCAGAGGCAAAGGACACCGCGAAAGGCAGGGATTCAGCCCTGCCCCTGCAGTAAACCCTTGCCGGGCACGACACCCTTTAGGATCGTTTTTGTTACTGCTGCCCAGCTGCTGAGGTTCGTTGCAACCGGATTTGGGTGGGAGGGCCTGCGCCAGCAAACACACCAGGTTGCTCTACAATGCTTGCCTGGCTTCCTTCTCCCTAATGGCTTCGATCAGCCTCATATCAAACTTGTTTATGCTGTGAAGCAGCTCAAGAACGCGGGACGAAAGTGCCGATGTTTCAGCCACTTCAAAGTTCTTGTTTTCCTGCAGTTCCATCTTGTTCGCAAAGGGCAAGGCCGCGTTACTGATGGACAGTTCCTTCAGGGAGTGTTCCACCCGCCCGACAGTGCCACAGATAAACTGCTGACGATCAATGGCGGCGAGAACGGATTGCTCAAACTGCTTGTAATCTGCGTCATCTGAGATCTGGCGGCCCGAGTACGCACGACAGAAGTAGTTTCCCCAGAGGTGCACAATCTGGGGGTTCTTCTCTAGAAAAGTCGCGGAGAGGTCATTCAGGCTGCAGAGATTCTCTTTCAGGGATGCATGGCCCGGATGTTCAGGACGGCTTTGAAGGAAATTGAAGAAACTAACAATCCGGTCAACCACTGGTCTGACAATCGATACATACTTCACCTGGCGGGCAAAGTTCTCGTGATGGCCCCAGTAAAGGTGTCCACAGACGGCATCATAGTGTTCGTCCCGATAAGCCGGTGTCGCATTGAGATAGGTTTTCCAGTTTGTCAGCAGCGTCTCTGCCCGTTCTACGGCAACGTCATCTACCGCCTGCCCGGCTTCGCGGGCTTCTGTCTGGGTTTTCAGATAATGCTCCCAGGCAGTTACGTTCACGTACTGCAGATATCTGTCACGGTACTTGCGTTTGAAAACAGCATTCAATGATGTCCCTGCGCACTTGGGAACATGGATGTGAATGATCACATTCGATGTCTGACTTTCAGTAACGGACATGAGATTTGGTTATCCAATAACAAGCAATAAAAATGGCGGCAAATCAGCTGGTTCGTTCACAATTCCCGATTTTTGCACGCACACCAAAAGAGGCTCCCCAGTCTCTTTGAAAGGCTGTGCACAGTGATGAAAAATCAGGCTGTCCTCAACGCTACCATAGAAGGAGGGGCCAATGCACAGGTGCCCTCCCCTTCACCCCCCAAAAAAAGTAACAGACATTTCTGTTCCGGTTGCCAAAACTCCTCGCCGTGCAAACAAAACCCTTCACTGCGACTGACCAACAGCACCTAAGGTCGAAGATACTGCGGACCTGTTTGACCCGTATCAATGGCGACGTGAGGGCAGCAGAGGTAAGATGCCCTCAAAAAGGAGAGAGACAAGATGAGTTCGGGTTTCGACCCCTCAAAGCGGGCTTTCCTGAGAGGGCGGCGGCAAAAAACAACGGAAGCGCCCCGACTGCCCTGGGTTAACGCCGAAAGGTTCTACGAAGACTGCACCCGTTGCGGAGACTGTCTGCGAGCCTGTGAAGAACAGATAATCGTCATGCCCCAGGGGCCGATGGGAGACAAGACTCATCCGGCCGTCGATTTTGATCTGGGAGAATGCACCTTCTGTGGGGCCTGCGCCCAGGCCTGCCCGGAAGAGTTGTTTGACCGCTCGCAGTCGCCTGCCTGGCCCATAAAGGCGGAGGTCTTGGATAGCTGCCTGACCCAAAAGGGGGTGATCTGCCAAAGTTGCAAAGAGGTCTGCGAGAGTCGGGCGATCCGCTTTCCCCCAGTTGTTGGCGGAGTGTCTCAGCCGCTAATCAACCTTGATGACTGTACTGGATGCGGGGCCTGCAAACCGGTCTGTCCCGTTGCGGCTATTGAACTCTCCCAACCAGCGCCTTCGAGCCCCAGCTGATCCCTCACCCAAATCTGTCTGAACAGTTCACAGTGTATCTCCCCGAACAACGCTCTGCTGTCTGTTGAGCAACCGGCCTTTGTGTTAACACTTGAACCGCTGCTTCTGTTTCTCAGTCTGACCGGCTATCTCCAGTGTCTCGCCCGTTTAACACCTCTTCTCCATTACCCTTGGTATTCACCGGCTCCGGCGATTGGACAGGTCTCCAGCGTGACCTGAAAGAGGGGCAGGACCGGTTCCGCGCAAAGTTGCTGGAAAACGGCGCTCTGCTGTTTAGAGGCTATGATGTCGAGACGGCCGAGCAGTTCCAGCAGATCTGTGAGGTCCTGACGCCAGATCTGCAAAAGTATGTGGGCGGACTGTCTCCCCGTAGCCCGGTTTTTGGCCGCGTCTACACCTCGACCTCCTATTCGGCCCGCCAAAAGATACCTTTGCACAACGAAGCTTGTTATCTGCCAGAACCGCCGCGCACGCTGTACTTCTGCTGTGAAACCCCCTCCAGCGAAAAGGGCGCAACGCCTTTAGGTGATCTGCAACTGCTCTATTCCCGACTGTCTGATCGTCTCAAATCCGCTTTCGCGCAGCGCCTCTTTCGCTATCACGTCAACGTGCATGGCGGACAGGGATTCGGAAAGTCGTGGCAGCAGATGTTTGCGACTGAAGACCAGGATGAAGTGTCCGCTTTGCTGCACAGCCGGGGTGTCAGCCATCGCTGGTCTGAGGACACCTCCCTGACACTTACCTATATCGCTCCGGCCATCAGGACCCACAGCGTTACAGGGGTGCCTTACTGGAGCGCCCAGTTGCTGGTCTGGCATCACGCCAATCTTCCCTCAGCCGTATCGAAGGGACTGTTCAGTACCTATGGCTGCGAAGAGAAGTTTCCGCGGGCTGTGTTTTTTGAAGATGGCAGTAAGATAGCTGATGATCTTATTCTGGAACTGGCAGAGCTTACCGAAGAAATGGAGCAGAGGTTTGACTGGCAGAAAGGGGACGTCTTAATGGTGGACAACGAGCGTATCGGTCATGGTCGGGAGCCATTTGACGGCAGTCGCAGTGTCTGGGTGGCTATGGCATGAACGACAGCGCCCAATCAGCTCGTCCCCCTTTTACGCCCAGAGATACCTTTCCGGAGATGACCCTCCGACAATGGCTGGCGCCTGTATTTGAGACATTCGGCCCCAAACCGGCTCTTCTTGATCTGGAAAAGCGCCCCCTTTGCTTCTCAGAACTGTCGACTTTGATCAACGACATCAGCAGCCAGCTTTATCAGGCAGGCCTGGGACCCAATGACCGGGTGCTGATCGCCCTGCCGGATGGCCCCGCCGCGCTCTCTGCTTTCCTCTGCGTTTCCTGGGGTGCCACGGCCCTGCCCTATGCGGCCTTTGCGGGCGAAGAAGAGTACCGCCAGCTGATCGAAGAAGGGGACGTCAAAGCGGTTTTAATGGAAAACCGCCCTGAATTCATCCTGAGTCAACTGGCTGAGGAATACGGCCTGACGCTGCTGACGGTCCAGGTTGACAGCAAAGGACCTGCCGGCCATTTCACCCTCAGCGTCGACAGACCTCGGCCTGCCGTCGATCCCACACCGCCCGGCCCTCACGATCTTGCTGTGGTTATCGGCACATCCGGGACAACCTCTGTGCTCAAGCTGGTTTCGATCACTCACAGCTCACTGCACACCACTGTGACGCAAGCGTCCGACTGGCTGGAACTATCGGCCGGGGATCTCTCCCTTTGCATGATGCCCTTTGTCCATCTGCACAGCCTGATCAGATCCAGTCTGCCCGTGCTTTGCAAAGGAGGGGAAGTGCTGTGGACAGCCGGGTTCGATCGCCAGCAGGTGTTGTCTTGGCTGACCCGTTTCCGTCCGACCTATATCTCTGCAGCCCCAGTTCTGTTCCAGCGCCTTTTGCAAACAATCAATGAAGAGAACTGGTCGAGCAAAGGCCACAGCCTGCGGTGCCTGCTGACCGGCTCAGACATCCTGCAGGACAAACTCGCACAGGATCTCACATCAACCTTTGGCGACATTCTGCACCAGTTCTATGGCATGTCCGAAGTCTCACCTTTGGTGGTCACCCAGTCACCAGCAGCTGATACAGATACCAGCAGACGGCAGCTTGGTGCGATCAACGCCCCCTGGAAAATCCAGATTGTTGATGATTTCGGCAAATCTCTGCCGACCGGAGACACCGGTGAAATTCTGCTCAAAGGCGGCTTCATCAACCGGGCAATTGGAGAAAAGTCGCAGCAGCAGCAATCTCTCACGCCAACAGGTTGGTTTCACACCGGTGACATTGGCTTCCTGTCAGCAGACGGGAAGTTGACTTTAACGGGACGCAGCAAAGACCGGATCATCCGCGGTGGTGAAAAAATCCAGCCCGCCGTCGTTGAACAGGCGCTGATGAAGCTGCCTGAAGTTTCTGAGGCCACTGTCTTTTCACTGCCAGACAAAAACTATGGCGAACAGGTCGCCGCCCTTGTGGTGCCGGAACCGGAAAGCAGCGCTTCTGCAGCCAGCTTTCTTTCGACACTGGCCAGGAAGCTCCCGGCCTATATGGTGCCGGAGACGATGTGGGTCCTGGATGAGGTTCCGACCACGACCGTCGGCAAAGTATCCCGTCGTCAGCTGGCGCAGCTTGCCGAAAACGGGCGCCTGGACGAATTGGCCCGGTCGGCTCTGAGCAAAGAGGCGGAAGCCGCACAAGCCCGCAAAAAACGGGCAGGCGTTGGCATGGCCTGGCGCAAGACACAAAGTGCAGATCTCATTGCCCTCCGGCAAAAGATCACCGGGCTTTTTGAACAGGTTCTCCAGAAAGAAAACTTGCCACAGAAGGCTGCTTTTTATGATCTGGGAGGAGATTCCTTCCAGGCCATTGAGCTTCTTGCGCTGTTCGAAACAGAACTGGGATTCTCCCTTTCCCCGGCACTGTTCCTGCAAAACAGTTCCATTATGGCGATCTACCGCCTGATCCAGGCTGAAAACCAGGAAAAGTCCCCGTTAACCATTGATCGACTGAACAACAACGGCAGCAAACCTCCCCTCTTCCTGTCTTTCAACCAGTATGGTGGCCACGGCTTCGTTCCCTCCTTATCGAAAGGCCTGGGGGAAGATCAGCCCATCTATGCCTTGCATTTGCCGCGTAAGTTCATGGGGACCCCCGACTACGCTTCGCTGCCTCAGATCGCTGCCAAAGCCGCCGAAATCATGATCGAGGCACAGCCGGAAGGCCCGTTCTACATTGCGGGATACTCCTTCGGTTCCCACCTGGCCTACGAACTGGCTCAGGCCATCAAGGCCCAGGGTCGGGATGTCGCTTTTCTGGCCATTATCGAAGACGAAGCAGACCTGGATAAACGCCACTTCGGCCTTCTGCAGTCTCACATCGGCAAGCAAATCTCCGCAGGAGAGAAGATCTTCTTGCCCTTCAGGCAGCATGTGCCCGCTCCCTACGATGGCAAGATTACGCTGTTTCGGGCGGTCGACAGTTGCGATTTTCACTTCGAAAGTTCTGCAGCTGACTGGCAGCATCTGACAGATCAGCCGGTAGTGCGCCATCTCATACCCGGGTGTCATGCTTCCTGCGTTGAAGAAAAGCACCTGGCAGCCTGGGCCCCCTTGCTCGCCGAGGTTCTGCATAAGGTGCAACAGCAAAAGGCCCCTGCAGAACAGGGCGAAGGTCCCGGTTCAGAGGATCAACCGGACAAAAGGAAGAAAGCCAGGGCTTTGAACCAGCAACTCTATCTGGCACGCCTTGCAGGCAAAGAGGGAAAGCTGGAGGAAGAGATCAACGCCTATCAGGCCGCGCGGGCAATCTCAGCAGACCTGCCTGAATGGGCGGAGCGAAACCTGGCGCACGCCAGGGCCCAGAACCAGGACGCAGAACAAGCTTTTAATGACTATCTGACCCACATGGGACCCGAGCCGACGTCCATCGAATCTCTGATTTTTCTGGCGCGGCAGTATCATCTGCGCAATCAACAGGACGAACTGAAAGCCCTGACAGCCCTCTGCAAAAAGCAATTGAAAGGGAAATCCGCTCCCGCCAACAAGCTGGCCGAGTTTTTCTCCATCGTTCAGGATCACAAGCAGGTGGTAAAACACTGCAAGAAAGCCATGGAGGAATCACCCAAGTATTTCCTTTCATATCAATGGATTGCAGAGAGTTACGACAGCATTGAGAAAAGCCACCTGGCCGACAAGTTTCTCCAGCAGGCCGTCACAGATTCAGACCTGGCCCCTCTGGCCTGGCCTCTGATTGCACAGAGATTCTGCAGGAACGGAGAAACGGAAAAAGCCATTGCTGCGTACCAGACAGCCATCCGGTTGTTGCCCAACAGAATGGACCTCTACCTCAGGCTTTCCGAGTATTATCTGTCCCTGGGTCAGGTGGCGACAGCCATACCTCTTTTGACAGGCGCCCTGGAACTGCGCGCTGACCATCCGGAGCTTCATCTGGCTTTGGCCGAAGCCTATCTTGCACAGTCCAATGAAGAGCAGGCCGTGTTGGCCCTGCAAAAACTTCTTGAGGTTCTGCCTGCAGAAACAGCCACCTATGAAGGTCTCGACCAACTTCTGCTTTCGGCTAACAAAACCAAAGGGGAGCTGGACGGCTTTAATCCCTACGCCTTTTACCCTCACAATCCTTCTTACTACAAAGCCATGATTGAGGGTTTTGAGAGGAGTGGGAGCAGTCAGGAAGCAGCAAGTGTAATCCTGAAAGCAAAAGAGCTGTTCATCGGACTGGATTGGCCAGAGGTAGCTGTGGCACAACCCCAAAGCAGCCAATCATAAGAATCCCTCATCAAAGATCTGCATCAAAGATCTACAAAGAGACGCTGAGACCTTGGAAAAAACCGACGTGAACGAGCAAACCAGTTCGGGGAACACCACCCCGGAAGATCAATGGCCTGAGGTTCAGCAACTCTTTCGAGCCAGCCAACTGGATAAAGTCAAACAGCTGTTTTCAGAACTGACTTCTGATGCTTCTGACGAACAGTTAGGTTTCCTGAGCAACGGAATGTTTCAACTCAGCCTGGAAGCGGAAGCTCAAGGTGAATTGGAGCGTGCGCTGTTTGCGTCCAGTTGCATCACTGAGATCTGGCCAGAGGATTTTCAGCAGCAGTTGCGCGTGGGTAACCTACTGCGTGAATTGAACAAACTGGATGACGCCGCAGCACTCTACCAAAGGGTGATCTCCGAATTTCCAACCGAACCCGGAGGCTACCAGGGCATCAGTGTGGTGTTTGAGCGGCAAAGCAAATTCAAACAGGCCATTGTCGCGGCACAAAACGCCATAAAGCGCGCACCGTCACAACCTGCGCTGCATCACAATCTGGCCTGCCAGTATCGAACGGCTGGTCAATTGGACAAAGCTGCCGAGGCTTTTCAGATGGCGTTGAAGCTGAACCCTTACTGGCGCGATAGCCTGATCGAATACAGTTTCCTGCTGGAACAGCGGGGCAAGATCAACCAGGCCGTCCGTCTCCTAAGGCGGGCTCAGCGCATCAATCCCAGCAATGAGAGTTTGCCTGAGCGGCTGCAGCAACTGGTAGAAAAGGCAATCGCCAACCGAAAGGCTGCCGAAGCAAGACAGCAAACCAAGGCCGCGCAGAGCGGCGCCCTGTGATCCGATTGGATCAGAGCCAGCCGTTTTCGCGGAACTGCTTCAGCACGGCAATCACCTGTTTCATTTCGTCCGGCTTACCAAGGGTCAGGCGGTTCCAGCCACTGAGCCCTTCAAACGGACGCCCGACCCAGATTCCCTGCTCACGCATGCGACGCCAGTAAAGCTCATCGTCGCCCCGGACTTCATGCAGCAGGAAGTTGGCATTGCAAGGTCCGTAGGCCAGACCCAGTTCATCGAGCCCCTGCTGCACAATCACCAGCGACTCCTGGTTGGCCGCCCGGCTGTCCGCCAGCCATTGCCTATCCTTCAGAGCCGCCAAAGCGGCAACAAGCCCCGGTTGGTTGGGCCGGTCGATGGTCATAAGGCTGTTCAGACGATCGGCCGTTTCCGGGGCGGCAATCCCATAGCCCACGCGCAGTCCCGCCAGACCATAGATCTTTGAAAAGGTCCGCGTGACAACCACATTCTTCGCGCCGTCTTCAATCAGGCCGATGCCCGGCATAAAAGCGGGATTGTCGATGTACTCGGCATAGGCCTCATCCAGCAGAAAGAAGGTGTCTGGATCAGCGCTGATCCAGTCCTTCACATCCGGCCAATGCAACAAGCGACCGGTCGGGTTGTTCGGGTTGCTGAGGTAAACAACAGAGCGTCCGTCAAAAGCTTCGACCGCCCGGCGCAGTCCCGGCAGATCAATATCAAGTTCAGCGGTCACGGGGACGGAAGTGACTTTGCCATCCAGTGCAGCCATGTAAGGGCTGATTTCAAAACTGGGTTTGGGTTCAACGAACTGAACAGAGGGCCCCCCGTTAAAGAACCCAACGCCTGCCCTCAGCACTTCATGAGAGCCCACTCCCAGGATGATCTGCCTGTCATCTACAGAGTTGAGCTCTGCCAGCTCCGAGACCAACTGCGCAAAGAGGTCATCTGGATAGCGATGGGCCTCATCCAGAGCAGCAACCAATGCCTTTCTGGCACCGGACGGCATGCCAAAGGCGTTTTCGTTGTAGTTCAGCAGCAAAGGCGGAGAAAAGGGCGTCAAAATTGCTTTCCCAACTATCCAGGACAAAGGGCAACGGAGCGCTGCCTCAACAGGAAGTTTGAGAGCCTGGTAACTCCAGCGCCCTCAAACTGCAAAACCAGAGTCTTATCGTCTCGTTTGGAATCACGAGGTGATTTCAAATGAGACGTAAATAAGCCTCTTTTCAACCTGTTAGAGGGTGATTCACGACTGAAGCAGAGCGCAAGGCGCTTCGACTTCAGTCGATCACACTCTAGAGCATGATCGGTTTCGTTGGAAGCAGTTTGCGCTTAGAATCAAACCGCAAAACACCCTGTAACCTGTTGAAACAAGGCCTCTTCACGCCTTACCGGCAGCACCCAATGTCGCAGTACCGATACGGCTGGCCCACTTAGATCAGGAAGAGAGCTTTGCCAGATCCGGCAACGGGCGGCCGCAACCGGGCAGTTTTGCCAGTTCAGCTTCCAAAGCCATCCCCGCAGCCAGCAGAGCCGCTTCACCATGACGCCGACCGACCAGTTGCAGACCGAAAGGCATGCCGTTGTGATCCAGACCACAGGGAATGGAAAGCGCCGGATGGCCCGTCAGTGTCACCCCATAAGCAATGGCCACCCACTGAATATAGGTTTCCAGAGGTTTGCCGTTGATGTCCGCCGGATAGGTCAGTTCTTTGCCAAAAGGCGTGGCTGAAGCTGTCGGTGTGATCAGTAGATCCACCTCGTCCATGAAATCAATGAACTGGGAGAAGATCTGGCTGTGCTGGCTGGACGCCCAGGCCACATCCTCGGCATCGTAGGTCAGGCCCAACTCCACATTGGCCGCCACGTTATCACCCACCTTGTCCCGGTGATTGCGATACTTGTCCAGGTGACCGGCCAGGAACCCGACAGAGCGCAGCACCTCAAAGGTCTTATGGGCGTCATCGCCCATGTAGGGGTTCCGCCAGTCGCTCTGAGCAAAAGAAGAAGCAAAGCTGCCAACCCGCTGCTTAAAGATATCCCGCAGGGAGTTGTCGATGGGGGCAAAACCCAGATCTTCAGAGAAGGCCACCTTCAGGCTGCTCAGGTCAGCAGGCTGCAGGTGACGCAGGGGAGCGGCATCAATCAGCTGGTTGAGGGGATCCCGTCGGTCTTCTGAGACCAGAGCCGACAGCAGCAGCGCCGTGTCAGCAGCGGTTCGGCCCATGGGGCCTTCCACAGACAGGGGATTGAACAGCAGGCCCCGGGTATCATCCACCACAACACCGGGTGTGGGGCGCAGGCCCACCACGCCGGAAAAAGCAGCAGGAGTGCGCAGGCTGCCACCCAGATCAGAGCCGTTGCAGACAGGCAGCATGCCTGTGGCCAGGGCCACAGCTGATCCGCCGGAAGAGCCTGCACAGGTTTTGTTGGGGTCAAAGGGGTTGCCGGTGAAACCAAAGACCGCGTTGTTGGTGTTGGCCCCGGCGCCAAATTCAGGCGTGTTGGTTTTGGCGGTGATAATCCCGCCAGCCGCACGCATGTTAGCCACCGGACGACAGTCAAAATCCGGCACAAAGTCTGCGTGCAAAGGGGATCCATACGTGGTCAGAAACCCTTTGGTTTCGTTGAGGTCCTTCACCCCAACGGGCAGGCCGTGCAACGCACCCAACTCATCACCACGGCGCACGGCTGCTTCCGCTTCTTCTGCAGCCTTCCGCGCTGCAGGCTCATCCAGCGAGACCACGGCATTGAGTGTGGGGTTTACCTGATCGATGCGCTCCAGACAGGCGTCCAGCAGCTCAACCGGCGAGACTTCGCCTTTGCCTATTGCTGCCCGAAGGTCCACTGCTGTTTGATCACACAAAGACGCCATATTGCCCACTCCTGCCGGCTAGATTTTTTGTTCAATGACCTCTACCTGTCGCCTTGTCTGCTGACAACGGGCAGACGGGCACAACTGCCATGCTGAAAGCGCCAGCCGACCTCATGCCAGCACAGGATACCCCAGCGCCTGAGCCTGTTCTTCCATATCCACCAGAGGCTGATAGGCCTCTTCCGACAGGATTTCACAGCCAGTGAGCAGCAGTGCCGCCCGGGCCTGCTCTCCCTCAGGCAGCTCAAAAGCCTCACAGACAGCCGTGCGGATCCGCACCCGCTGCTCAGCCGGGCGCGCCAGTGAAGTGATGTAAGGCAGACCTGGCACCGCCTCGGACCAGGAGAGGATTTTCAGGCGTTCGGTCAACTGCGGACGATGTTGCTGATAGATCGCCAGCGTGACCCCATCAATGGCCGCCAGGTCGGCTTTGCCATCCGCCACCATTTCCATCGACAGGGCATGGCCGCCGGAAACCAGAACTTCCGAGAAGTAGCTCTGCCCCCCGGCAAGCGGCGCGATGGCTGCCCGCAGGCAATTCATCCCTGACTGCGAGTCCCAGCCATTGATGGCCACCCTCTTGCCTCGCAGGTCTTTGAGACTGTCGGCTTCCTGATCTGCCCGCACCACAAAGGCACTGCGGTAAGTCGGGCCGTCACAGCCCGGCGCGTTGTAACAGGGCGTAACGAGATACTGGACCTGATCTTTCAAGGCATGGGTCAGAGGAAAGCCACAGGTCTGCGACAGCAGCAGGTCCGGCGATTTCCAGTGAGCGACAATGTCCTCGGGCCAGATCAGCTGATCCGGAACATCGGTAAGCCCCTGACGCTGCAGGGCCTGACCCAGCACCTGCCACCAGGCAGCAAGGGCCTTTTCCAGTTCCGGCAGGATGTACATATCCAAAGCGGCATCGCTGCGACCCGGCACTGTCTGAATGCGGTGTCCTGTCATGCGTGGTTGCTTTCTGAGCTGGAGCTTTCCGCTCCTGAGCCAGCCGTGCTCTCCAGAACCTGGCCCTGCCTGTCACAGAGCGGGCCATCCGTGGATTCCAGATAACAGGGAAGGCCATCGTCAAACCTGTAGTAGTCGCCCTGATCGCCAACAAAGATGTGCATGACAGGCGACAACCCCGTCGGCTGATCCAGACATCCTGCAGAAACAGCCTGATACCTGCTGCCGGTGGGGGCCCAGAACAGGCTCGCGCCGCACCCGCTGCAAAAGCCTCGTTTTGCCTGGTCAGAGGATTGATACCACTGCAGCCCTTCCTGGGTTGTGAAGGTCAGGTTATCCAGCAAAACCCGGGCATAAGCGGCATAGTTTCCGTGGGTTTTCAGACACTGACTGCAATGGCAGTAGATGATGTTGGGCCCCAGATCCCGGGCCTGAAAGGCAACCTTGCCGCAGAGACAGGCTCCACTGTGCAGTGTCGATTCCCCGTCACTCATTTTCTCAACTCCCTCTCATGACCTTGATCTATTGGGGAGCAGGAGAAAGCAGTGCTCTTTTCAGGTCAAGGCATGGCCTGACGCAATTGCGTCAAAAAACCAATGACATCGGTTGGCTGATGAACGGCGCTGCGCACCAGCCCATCAAAGTGTTTCGTCAAGACACGGACCTGATCCGTGGCGTTGAAGACAAAGTACATGTCCCCCACATAGAGCGCGGCCCGCTGCTGACCAAAAATCGTTAGAGGCACGCTGTAGCGCTTGCGCCCGTCATACAAAAACCAGCGAAAAGTCGGGTAGAGTTCATCCACCAGTTTGATCATATGGTCCAGCTGGGCGGCCCGGACTTCGCTGCTGAGGCCCTCCCAGATGCCGCCGCCCGCAGCAAAAGCCTCGATGGACTGAAAGGTCGTACAGACCTCCATATCTGTTTCCGGCTGACGGCTGTAGGCCAGACGGGCCTCAGCCTCTTCCCAGCGGCTTTGGGCGGTCACATCGCTGCGCGCACCGTACTCAAAATCAACCAGGTCCTCCGTCTTCAGCAGATCCGGCAAGGACGCCGGTACATAACGAATTTTGTAACCTGCCGCTTCCGCGTGCCAGCGCTGCAGCCGCTCATCCACCGGAACATCTGCGCCGGGTTCAATCTGCATGGCGTTGGAGACCAGCTCCGCGCCCTGCCCCTCCTCCTGGCTGCGCCCCAGCAGCCAATCAATGCTGACCGCCCCTTCATTGGCCATGGCAATGATGGTTTCGGCCCTGGGCAGGCGTTCATTCTCAGGTGACAAAAGTTGCGACAGCGTGGATCTGTCCAGATGAATCTTCTGAGCAAATGCAGATCGGGAAAGCTGTGAACGCTCGATAATCTCCAGCAAACGTTCCCGGAAAAGCGTCCCCACTTCATTGCGATCCATCAAACAAACCCCACCATGAATCCATCGGATCCATATTGTTGTAGAAAATTAACACTTGTTGTATAAAGTCAACAAGTGAGATTTTGCGCCGATCATCTGGTGTGTTGCCCGCAGCCTGGACAACCCACATAACAAAATTTCCAGAAACGACCGACTTTCTGGAGTGGCCAGTCTCGCACAAGCAATCGATCAGGGTCCAGTTAAGGCCCTGACAATTCAGCAACTCCCCTGCCAGGTCCTGGCAGGAGCGACATGAAACAACCAAAGAGACAGCAGTGGAATTGCAAATCACAGGCTGTCCGGAACGTGCGATTAACCGGAATGCAAAAGACCACAGGCTCCCGACATAAAGCCCAGCAGACTCAGACAGCCCTGCCGCCCTGCCCAAAGAAAGTGGAATGGCCCACGGTCATGCTGGCTCTGGCGATTTACAGTGCTTTTGGGTTGCTGACCTGGTTCCACGCAGATCTGCCTTTCTGGCTTTTGCTGCTCCTGGGCGCCTATGTGGTTGCCTGGCAAACCGGATTGCAGCATGAGGTCGCGCACGGTCACCCGACGCCCTGGCCTCTGGTGAACCGATTGATTGTTCTTCCCAATCTCTGGCTTTGGCTGCCTTTTGAATCCTATCGCTCCAGCCACCTGCAGCATCACAGAGACGAAGATCTGACTCTGCCGGGGGTCGACCCGGAATCCTACTATGTCTCCGCACAGAAATGGGACAGCCTCAGCAAAATTGAAAAACAGTTCTACTGGCTGCGCAACACCTGCCTGGGACGTTTCACTCTGGGCACAGCCCAGATGATCCTGACCTGCTGGCTGCACATCGCCCGGAAGATCGTCAAAGGAACGGCGGACTGGCAGGTTCTGGGCCTGCACCTGGTCTCCGTCGCTCTGGTTTACGGCTGGGTGGTGGAGGTGTGCGGCATGAGCTTTGGCAGCTACCTCCTGCTGATGGTGCTGCCCGGTTCTGCCCTGGCGCTGGTTCGGTCGTTTCTGGAGCACCAAGCCGATCCGGCTGTGGGTCAGCGCACGGTTATCATAGAAGCCGGGCCGGTCTTCTCCCTGCTGTTCCTGAACAACAATCTGCACATTGTTCACCATGACAAGCCCGGCATGCCCTGGTACCAGCTGGCCTCAGAATACAAGCAGCACAAAGCCCACTATCTGCAGCTGAACGGCGGGTATCGCTTCTCCGGTTATCTGGAAGTCTTTTGCCGCTATTTCTTCTGGCCCAAGGAGAACCCGGTTCACCCCGGCCCCCATGGCCGCGCAACCCTGGCCATGGCCCCGGCCACACGTCCGGAACTGAGCGACAACCTGCCCCATGGTTTCCACACTCAGGAAGCCGGCGACTGATATCCGTGAAACACTAAAGAGCCGACTTCAGATCAGCCGTGCATGCGGCTGGGCAGCTGGGCGATCAGTATGGGCTGAAAGAACTTTGTCTTCTTCGGGCCCAGCCAGGCGATGTTCTCAAAACCAGCCCGCCGCAGGGCACGATTGACTTCGCGCCGCCTGAAGGCCCGGAACCAGCCTTGAAAAGTCAGCGTGCGCACCGCGTCCTGTGCGTTTTCCGGAAAAATCAGATACTGGGTCATGCGATAGTAGGGTTCGTCTTCCAGCCAGTCCCAGGTCTGAAAGAGCATGCGTTTGCCCAACTCATCCTCAATGACCCGCAAGGGGGTAGAGCCGTCACGTTTCAGCAGCAGGCTGTCATAGTCGCGCATGGAGGCGACAATCCAGCCGCCCGGCTTCAGACAGAGCCCCACCTGCATCATGGCGTCCTGCAAGGCCGGGATGTCCATCAGGTTGGGCAGGGCATTGTCCAGCAGCAAAACCGCATCGAACACCCGGCCTGACCAGGCCTGGGTCAGGCTCTGCACATCACACACCCGGCCGTCCAGGCTGTGGCCGCGCTTCTCCCCCTCCATCAGGGCGCGGCTGAGGGCCGCTTCGCTCAGATCGCTCAGGGCGATGTCGTGACCCAGGTCGGCCAAACCGAGAGCCTGGGTTCCGATGCCACAGGTGGCATCCAGCAGGCTGGCGTCTTCTCCCAGATCCAACTGGTCGGCCAGCAGCTCACTGATGACCTCTGCCTGCCGAAGACCCGTTGCCTGCCAGTCATCGAACAGCAGGTGGTAATGATCGGCCAGAGGATCAAACAGCTCTCTGGCGTCCTCGCGTCCGCTAAGTCTTTGGCTATCAGGCATGAAGTCCGCCGGGGCAAGTAAGGATCAAAGCGCGCCGGCAACAACCGGCAGGAAGGAAACAAGAAAAACTAGGAGACGGGAGCGCGACTGGGGCGTGTCAGCAAAAACACAGCCACAGCCAGCAGCACCGCTGCCATCCCCACACTGCCGTAAAGTGGCGGTTTCACAAAAGCAACAACATAGATGAAGCTGGCACTCATCATGGTGATCGCAAGGACCTTGGCCCGAACCGGGACAACCTGATGGTCATGCCAGTCTCTGACATAGCGGCCCAGATGGGGGTGGTGGAACAACCAGTTGCGCAACGGCAGGGACGAGCGGGCAAAACACCACAAGGCCACCAACAAAAACGGCGTGGTGGGGAGTACAGGCAGGAAAATGCCCACCAGCCCGGTGACCACGCTCAGGCACCCCAGAGCCATCAAAATGTAGCGGATGGGCCGTGCCGGCATTGGTGTGTCATCAACCCATTCTTCTGCAAGCGGGTCTTTTGGCTTATCCACTGGGGTCATCAATTCATCCGACAGGAAAGCTCGGCAGGCCAGAAAGCCAGGTGAGAAAGAAGCAACAGGAAAGGGCACCCCTCCTGCCTCTCAAATAAGCGCTTTTCCTGAGATTGGGACAAGGGTCTTTGGGAAAAAGATCTCTGAAAAGCAAAGGGGAAAGCCCTGATGAGCTTCCCCCGGTTTTGCATCGATCAGCCCTGCGCGGTTACTGGCGCAGAAGGGTGTAGTTGTAAACCTGGCCTTCCCCAACGTCGATCACGTGCTTGACCAGGTGATCTTTATGCATGGCGTGCACCATGTACCAGCCAGCAGGAAGGATCATGCGCGGCACCCCTTCCCCACTCTGATGCAGTACCTGACGGTTGCCATCCTGATCTTTGCCGTAAGACAGGATGGTCCAGGTCATGTTGGCCAAAAAGGCCTTGGCCCCGATTTTGGGGATCATGCGCAGGGTAATTTCACCAGCGCCGAGATTAACCACGTGCTGCTCAGAGTTGGCATCGATCAGGATTTCCTCCTGCACCGTTGCGGCATTATAGGAGGTTTGCAGCAGATAGCGGCCTTCCGGCAGAGCAACCCGCGGGGATTTACCCTGGGTGGCAACCACTTCCTTGCTGGCGTTCAGCCCTCCCAGACCCTGAAAGGTGTAGGTGACATCCCCCTCCAGCGGATCACCGCCGGTTGCCATGACTGTGGCAAGCTGCAGGGTGCGCATAACCAGAGGTGTGTCAGGCTTCTTTCTTTCCAGTTTGGGCGTGGAGGACGTCCCGAAAAGAGAAAGACCGCTAAAAGAACTGCTGCCTGTCAGAACTTCATTACGCTCGCTTTGGTCAGCCAGAGCCGGCTGGCCAGTCAGGAGCACGAAGGACAAGAGCCCTCCAGCGAAAAGGCGGAAAGTGCTGAGCATTGTGTATCCCCGAAATTGACCGATCGGACGGTACTATGACCCAGAGGCTCTTTACAAGGCGTGAAGCAATCGAGATTCCTGACAAATTGGAGAGAATTCGTTGGCACATTTATGGTCAAATCCGTGACGCGACCCGGCCTGTCCCATAAAGCCTTCACAAACAAGAAAAAAGGCGCTGCCCCACCCCATCCCTCAAAAAGAGACAGGAAAGACAGCGCCTTTTACTCTGCAAGAAATTTCCTGAAACAACTCTGTGACGTTAGGTGGTCACAGCTTCAGCAATTTCCTGTTTCTTCCCTTAGAAGAGGCCTTCGATCATGCCTTCTTCATTGAGCTTGATGGAATTTGCAGCCGGAACACGCGGCAGACCAGGCATGGTCATGATGTCACCGCAGACCACCACCACAAACTCAGCACCCGCAGACAAACGCACTTCCCGGATGGTCAGGGAATGGCCGGACGGGGCACCCTTGAGATTGGGGTCCGTAGAGAAAGAGTACTGGGTTTTGGCCATGCAGACCGGCATGTGGCCGTAGCCGCCGTCCTGCAGTTCCTTGATCCGGTTACGTACTGCCTTGTCAGCCTGGATGTCGTCGGCACCGTAAAGCTGGGTAGCCACCGTGCGGATTTTCTCCCAGATGGGCATGTCATCGGGGTACAGAGGCGCAAACTGGTCCACACCGGATTCAACCAGTTCGACGACTTTTTCAGCCAGAACCTTGGTGCCTTCTGACCCATCGGCCCAGTGGCTGGCCAGAACGGCTTCCACGCCTTGCTCTGCAGCGGCTTCCTTAACGGCCTGAATTTCTTCGTCCGTATCAGCAATGAACTGGTTGATGGCAACCACAACAGGCACACCAAAGCGTTTCACGTTGGCCACGTGACGCTGCAGGTTGGCGGCCCCGCGGCGCACGGCTTCGGGATCAGGTTTGGTCAGGTCTTCTTTGGCCACACCGCCATGCATCTTGAGCGCACGTACTGTCGCCACAACCACGGCAGCATTGGGGCTCAGGCCCGCTTTGCGGCACTTGATGTCGAAGAACTTCTCGGCCCCAAGGTCCGCGCCGAAACCGGCTTCGGTCACCACATAGTCAGACATTTTCAAAGCGGTCTTGGTGGCGATCACGGAGTTACAGCCGTGGGCGATGTTGGCGAACGGCCCGCCGTGAATGAAGGCCGGATTGTTTTCCAGTGTCTGCACCAGGTTCGGAGACAGAGCATCTTTCAGCAGCACAGCCATGGGGCCCGGTGCCATCAGGTCAGCCGCATGGATGGGCTTTTTGCCCCGGGTGTAGGCAACAACAATCTTGCCCAGACGGTCGGTCAGATCTTCCAGATCTTCAGCCAGGCAGAAGATGGCCATGATTTCAGAGGCCACCACGATGTCGAAGCCGTCTTCACGGGGGAAGCCGTTGGCGATGCCGCCCAGGTTGGCATTGATCTGACGCAGCGCCCGATCGTTCATGTCCACAACCCGGCGCCAGGTCACACGGCGGGAATCGATTTCCAGAGAGTTGCCCCAGTAGATGTGGTTGTCGATCAGGGCGGAAAGCAGATTGTGCGCGATGCCAATGGCGTGGAAGTCACCGGTGAAGTGCAGGTTGATGTCTTCCATGGGAACCACCTGGGCGTATCCACCGCCAGCAGCCCCGCCCTTCATGCCGAAGCAAGGGCCCAGAGAAGGTTCACGCAGGCAGATCAGTGCCTTTTTCCCGATGGCATTGAGGCCGTCGCCGAGGCCCACGGTGGTGGTGGTCTTGCCTTCGCCAGCCGGGGTTGGCGTGATGGCGGTAACCAGGATCAGCTTGCCATCGTCACGACTTTTCAGATCGTTGATGTAGTCGAAGGAGAGCTTCCCTTTGTAAGGGCCGTACTGAAGGATCTGGTCGGCAGGAATATCCAGCTTGGCTGCGATTTCCGTGATCGGCTTCATTGTCGCTTCGCGGGCGATTTCGATGTCACTCTTGGGCATGAACCCTCAATCCCTTTCCAACAAGCAGTCGCACAAAGGCGCAGCTTGGTCCGTGGTCACAATGTCATCTGGTCAATTTGAGGACTCGGTCTGCAAGTCGTTTGCGCACCGTCCTTTTAAAACCAATGTCCGGAAGCTACTTGTGCCACCCAGAGGCAACTGTCCTGAGATCGACGGACCAAAGACGGATCGCGCCACAAAACGTCTCTGCATGGCCCTCCCGCCAGCAGAATCACCGCTGATTTGATGATTGTTTGCGTGATTTTTCTCTTTGCGCCGCTTTGAAGGCAGGATCGAATTAGGTATTGGGAGCTCACCTCAGCAGAATGCGGCAGCCTCAAAAGGTCGAAAGTCGACGCTGGCTGACCAGAGCAGCGGCTTACATATCCCCCAGCTCATTTTCCTGTTGAAAAGCCAGAGCTTCCGCCATGAACCAGTCACGAAAAGCTGCCACGGCAGGCTTTTCCAGCGCTTTTGGCGGATAGACCAGGTAGTAAGCCAGGTCTTCTTTCTGGATTTCCGGAAAGGGGATGACCAACCGACCGGTCCGCAGGTCATCAGCAATCAGGGAACGGTTGCCCAGGGCGATCCCCTGCCCGTCTATGGCCAGTTGCAGCAGGATGGCGCTGTCATCCAGCACCAGCCCGGCGCAGGTCTCACGGCGACTGACACCGACTGAGCGCAGCCATTGAGTCCATTCGGCCCGATTGTCCATGTGTAACAGGGTGTGATTGAGCAGATCCGCCGGCTGCGTCAGAGCCGCCTCCCCTTCCATGAATTGTGGGGCACAGACCGGTACGCGATCCACAGGTAACGCACACTCGCTGATCACACCCGGCCAGTTGCCTTCGCCGTACCGGATGGCCAGATCCACATCATCCCGGTCAAAATTCACCAACGACACAGAATGGGTCAGTCGCAAATCCACGCCTGGATAAGCCCGCCAGAAACCAGCCAGCCGGGGAGCCAGCCATTTGGTGCTGAAGGACGGCATGGTGGAAAGCGTCAGTCCCTGGTCCTCTGCCGACTGATCCAGCAGCGACAAACCATCCCTGAGCTGCTGAAGGCTCTTGCGTACAAAAGGCAGCAACAAGGTGCCCTGGGCGTTCAACTCCAGCCGGCGGGTGTAGCGGGCAAAGACCTGAACACCCAGCAGATCCTCCATGGTTCTGACCTGATGGCTGACAGCCGCCTGGGTCAGCGCCAGTTCTTCGGCAGCCTTGGTAAATGAGAGATGGCGGGCGGTGGCTTCAAAAGCCCGCAAAGCAGCCATGGTCGGCAGATGCATGCGCCATACGCTCCAGTTCATGGATAAATTTTTCGTAGATATAACACAGGAACCATTCGTTTGTCGTCGAGGAAGTTAACGTCCATCTTCATAACAGAAAAACGAACAAAACCATGGCCTCTAGATCACCTGCATGTTTCGAACCACTCCCAGATATCCACTTTTTCTGCGCGGCCAACTTCATCCTGTTTTCGAAGGTATATCTCGCAAACACACAGACATTGGACAGCAGTCATCCGCTCTCAAGCTAAAGCCGCCCAGTCGCCCGACAGAGGTCCGCGCCACCCCGAAAGGACATTGAAATGAACAGCCCTCTGATTTCTTCCTTACTGACCGCCAGCGGTTTGCCGCAGCACCCCAATCCCTACAGCCTGTCATCTCTGCAGCAGATGTACCACGCCGACCGGCCCTACATTGAACCGCAGAAACCAGTCAGAAAACCGGCCAGAACATCATCGGCTATGGCCCGTTTACTGACAAAAGCCGTTAACTCCCTGAAGCAGGGCTGGCGTCAGAAAGCAGCTGCCGGCAACAGTCGCCCACTCGATCCGTCACTGGCCAATTGCCAGGGATAAAAAGGGCCTTCGTCCAGGCACCCCAAAAGCAAATGCGGGTGGCCTGGGCGCGTTGGAGGTGAATCAGGGAATTTAGGGTAATGAGTCGAAGGCACTCGAAGGAATAAACTTATTATTTTCAATATTTTAAAAGATTGATCACCAATTCAGATGGCGCAGAGATGCACTGAAATGGCTGCCCCGATACGGGCTTACTCAACGCGATCTGTCATGCGGCGAGCAAGCGCCGAAGAACCACCCCAGACTCACACGCCAGACACAAAGGCCAGGTATGACCCGCAGTTCCTACGTCCAGTCTCTGCAGTTAAGCAGCGGGCTTCCCCTGCCCCCTCAGCCCTACGAAGTTGACTTTCTGGGCGGCACCCGCGCCTCGGGATCGACTGATCACACCGAGCAGCAAAGTCCTCCGGCAGCGCTGATCCCCGGCTTCAGGAATCGCCTTGCAGATATCCTGATGACGCTGAGCCAAAGAATCCGGGCAACGCCGAAGATCGACTCAGCTGTGCTGGAGCGGGCCTAACTCAGCTGACCTCAGGTTGCGGCCTGGACATCAAGCCAGCCAGTGGCCAAGGAAACCGTCCAGCCAATCGCCCAAAGGTTCATGATAGCGCTGCCGGTCACGCTGCTGCCGGGGCCAGTCCTGCGCCCCCTTTTCTTCCAGCATATACCCGGCTTCCGCCACCCAGTTGTCCATCATATCCAGGGTCACTTCCGGGTGATACTGCAGACCGAAAGCCTTGGGGCCCAGTCGAAAGGCCTGATTGGGATAAACCTCTCCCTTGGCGAGCAACTCTGCGCCTTCGGGCAAGGAAAAGCCTTCTTTGTGCCACTGATAGACCTGCAGTCCCTCTGGGATCAGTTCCTTGCCGCCGTTAACCGGCGTGACAGGGACATAGCCAATTTCAGACAAGCCATCGGGATGTCGCGCAACGCTCCCCCCATAGGCTTTCGCCAGCATTTGCCCGCCCAGGCAGATACCCAACAGCGGTTTGCCGTGGTCGACCCACTTTTTGATCCAGGCCAGTTCGTCGCGCAGATAGTCAATCTCTTCAGCCTGACTGGCCATCTGGGAACCGCCGTAGATAACAGCGGCCGTATGCCCTTCATCCACGTCCGGCAATTTATCGCCTTCAGCAACCCAGCGGCCATCTGTTTCATAGCCACGCGCCCTGAGATCAACAGACAAGCGGTCCTGCCGCTCCCCTTTCATATGCCGAACCAAAAGGATTTTTTCTGCCATTCAGATCATTCCGCTTTCAAGCAAGTGGACCGCCTGCGTTACTCAGGGTGAGACTCCAGAAACGCCGACATGAAAAAAGCTGTTTGCTCCCGATCATAATGATGGTCCCGACCCAAAGGGCAAGCACGTCTTGCGGCACAAGATTTCTGCAGGCAGTTCGCCAGGTCAGCCGAACGCAAATGGCGGGCGCAGGCGGCTACGTCATAACCCTCAGTCGAAAAGGCCCCGACTGGGCAGTGATGAAGACAGGGCTTTTCCCTGCAACTGTCACACGGGGAGGATATGCTGTGCGGTTTCTGTGGCAGATCTTCCAGTGTCTGAGGCAGCAACAGCGCCCCCCGATAGGCATGCCACAATCCCCAGTCTGGATGCACCAACAGTCCCAGAGGGGAGGAAAAGACCGGTTCTGAGAGACGTGCCCAAAGCTGAAAAGGCTGATAGGGGGGACCATCTGAAGGAAAGAGCGCAAGACCACCGGCTTCCCCAGCCACTGCCCTGATCAGGCGCTCGCTCCAGCGATCCAGAGCGTTGTCCCGGCCATCCGAAAACTCAGGCGCCTGGGAAAAGGCTGACCAGAACTCTCCCCCGACCGCTCCGACCAGCAACAGGGTCGCAGGTCTGCGCCCTGCCAGATCAGGCAAACCGGACGGATCGTAGAAATCCTGCACCAGCTGATTTTGCGTTGTGGCCTCACCCAGAGCCCCCTCGCTCAGTGTCCCCTCACCAAGAACGCCCTCGCGCCCTGGTTCTGCAGACGTCAGGAGGCCTTCTTGGGACAGGTTAAAGCCCCCGCGCAAGCGCAATCCCTGTTCGCGGAAGCGCTCTTCGATCTCCTGGTAGCGAAGAGGTTTGTGGATGTTCTGGAAACTCACCCGCTTTGATTCCTTCGTTTCCGCCCTGGTCCTTTTCCACACGGGCCCGTTACGCGCCTGGCAGCCCCGAAAGACAATCGCTGTACCAAAGCCGGATCACCGGCCATCACGCAGGGTATTCCCAAAAGCCCCTCAGACCCTAGACAGACGGCCCCAGTTCTTCTGCTCTTTTAGCGACTGTTTTTGGCAGCCTTGGGGGAATGCTGGCATAAGCAGAAACAAAGCCCCACGCTTTCACGTCCTTCGACCACACCAGAAAGACGAGCAAGCCCTCGGGCAGGCCACAGACCGCAGAAGCTATATAAATGGCAGCACACAAATGTAAACGATTGTAATGCATACAATTACAATTGACCGTTAACAGGATCATAAAATCATTATTTTCAATATATTAGATCCTATCACCTGGTGTTCTCCCGATACAAAATGACACAAATGTGTCCATACAAGTTTCCTGATTTGCTGTAGGTTAAAAACAACAACAAGGGGAACTACCATGCAGACATCAACTCACAGCCCGTCACTAGACAGCGTCCCAGGCACACCGGCACCGGTGGTTCTGGATGAACAGGTTGCACACCTACTGCGCCGCGCACACCAGCGCGCCTCTTCCGTGTTCCTGCACATCCTGAGCGAACGCAAACTGACCCCCACTCAGTTTTTCGCCATGGCGCGTCTGTATGAAATGGGTCAGCTGTCCCAGAATCACCTGGGTCGCCTGTCCGCCATGGATCCGGCCACCATTCAGGGTGTCATTCAACGCCTGACAGAACGCGGTTTCATTCACCGCATGCCCGATCCGACAGATCGTCGCCGCATGGTTCTGAAGCTGAGCGCGGAAGGCGAGCGGCTGGTCATTCGTCTTCTGGAAGGCGCCCGTCAGGTAAACGACGCCCTGCTGGATCCACTGTCTGGTGAAGAAAGGGAAACCTTCATCCGTCTGCTGGGTAAAATGACCTGACCAAACCCTTTGAGGTTTGCCGTGCCGTCTTCAGGGATGGCCTCGAATCCTGAGCCCTTAGGGATAGTGGTCACGGATCCCCCTCCGGGACCGGGGCTGGATTGCGGCAGGGGTGAGCGGCCCTTAGAGACTCCGCTGCTCACCACACCCCAGAGCCTCTCCAAGAAGGTCACTGGGGATGAGAAGAAGTGGGTATGCTAAAAACTCCTCCATGGAGTAAGGCCACCTTGCACCCCCGGCAAGGTGGCCTTTCTTTTTGACTGTCTGATTCAGTCTCTCGATCTCTCAGCAGACATAAAAAAGGCGTTTGCGCTTTCTCGTTGCGCAAACGCCTTTTTTGACAAGCTATCCAGCGTCAAACCACCGCCAAAGCCGCGGTGATGTCGGCCAGAAGATCTTCTTCCTCTTCCAGTCCCACGGACAGGCGCACCAGCCCGTCGGTCACGCCGATGGCCAGGCGATCCGCCTCTTCCATGGAGCGATGCGTGGTGGTTGTGGGATGGGTAATGAGCGACTTGGCATCGCCCAGATTGTTCGAGATATCCACTGTTTTCAGCGCATTGATAAAGCGGAAAGCCTCGGCTTTACCGCCTTTCAGCTCAATGGCCACCAGGGTGGAGCCCCCCTTCATCTGCCGCTGAGCCAACGCATACTGGGGGTGGCTTTCCAGGCCGGGATAGAAAACCTTCGCCACCTTGTCGCTGCCTTCCAGCAAACGGGCGATGGCCAGGGCTGAAGAAGACATCTGACGAACCCGAAGCTTCAGGGTTTCCAGACCTTTCAGCAGCGTCCAGGCATTGAAGGGGCTTAAGGCCGGGCCAGTGTGGCGCATGATGGGCTGCAGCACCTCCGTGATGAAGGTTTTGTCAGACAGGATCACCCCGCCCAGACAGCGGCCCTGCCCGTCAATGTGTTTGGTTGCGCTGTAGATCACCACATCAGCACCCAGTTCCAGGGGCTTCTGCAGCAAAGGCGTGGCAAAGACGTTGTCCACCACCAAACGACCGCCGACCCCATGAATGATCTCTGCCACCCCGGTGATGTCCACCAGTTCCAGGGTCGGGTTGGAAGGAGTTTCCAGGAACGCGACTTTGGTATTGGGGCGGGTTGCCGCTTTCCAGGCGTTCAGGTCTGCTCCATCCACCAGCGTGGTTTCAATGCCATAGCGCGGCAACAGCTCAGTCAGAATGAAATGGCAGGAGCTGAAAAGCGCCCGCGCTGCCACCACATGATCGCCGGTTTTGAGCTGACACATCAGCGCCGCCCAGACAGCCGCCATGCCACTGGAAGCGGCAAAGCAGTCCTCGGCCCCTTCAAGAGCGGCCATGCGCTGCTCAAACATGCGCACTGTGGGATTGCCGTAACGGGAGTAAACGAAGCCTTCCTGCTCACCCTTAAAGCGGGCTTCAGCTTCTTCTGCCGACTTGTAAACAAAGCCGGAGTTCAGAAAAACCGCCTCGCTGGTTTCCCCGAACTGGCTGCGGGCCAGACCGGCACGCACCAGTTTGGTGGACTCTCCCCAGGCCGCTTGATCATCCTCCGGCTGGTAGCTGTCATCATTCATTGCTGTATCCAGGGAAGGCCTGACGCCTTCCATCCCTTGTCCCGGCCCCGGTGCCCGGCGGCGTCCAGGGGGCCTTCAAATCCATCCGACACGTTGTAGGCAGCGCTGTATCCGGCCTTGGTCAAGGCCAGGGCAGCCGCCCGTGAACGTACTCCAGAACGACAGATCAGCAAGACCTTTCGGTCCTTTTCAATGCCTTTGGCCAACAGCCGTTCGGCAAAGTCATTCCGGATGCGCATGTCGGGATAGACCTGCCAATCCAGAAACACAACCTCCTTTGCGGATTGAGAGAGATCCGGGACCCCCACAAACTGCCATTCTGCCAGGGTGCGGGTATCCACCAGAACAGCAGAGGGTTCAGCAAACAGCAGGGTGTGCGCCTGCTGGGATGTCAGATCCCCGGCATAGCCCAGCTGCACCACGGCTTCATCCGGCATGTCCACCCCCGATGATCGAGTGAATGCCGCATTCGGTCTTGGCAGCACCACTCCAGCGGCCAGAACGCAGATCCGCACCCGGGGCCACCCGATCCGTGCAGGGCATGCAGCCGATGGACAGAAAACCATCAGCCTCCAGCGGATGGGCAGGCAGGTCATGGGTCTCAAAGTAGGTGGCGAGGTCCACCCGGGACCAGCCAACCAGCGGATTGATTTTCACCCGACTGCCCGCCGTCTCAACAATCGGCAACCGCGCACGATCGCTGGTCTGAAAGGCTTTGCGCCCGGTGATCCAGGCATCAAATCCCGCAAGAGCCGCTTCCAGCGGTTCCACCTTGCGGATCTGGCAGCAGAGATCCGGGTTTTTGGTAAAGAGAAACTCGTCTTTGTCCAGCTCAGCCAATCGACCGGCTGAGGGCTGGATGCTGCGCACATCTCGCAATCCCAGGTGCTCCACCAGCTGATCGCGATACCGCTTCGTTTCTCCAAAAAGCCGACCGGTATCCAGGAAGACCACCGGGGTTTTGGGGTCGATCTGGGCCACAAGGTGCAGCAGAACTGCTGATTCCGCGCCAAAAGAAGACACCAGAGCTATGCGGCCCTGAAAATCCTCCAGAATGGCTTTTTCCAGCTGTTCACGCCCACTGCGATCGCCGTGACGCAGTTCAAATTCGAAAGCCCGCACCGATGCGGTGGCCAGAGCCTCCACATTGGGAAAGGGCAAAGGATAAACAGACATGTAACTTACTCCGCCGCGCTCACGCGGGCCTGACGCCGCAGCGCCCAGACGGGCAGCCGCCCGTCGCCGGTTGGCTGATAGCTGTTGGACAACTCAGCAAAAGCAGCCAGCCAGCTGTCCACCTTGTCATCGGGAATCTCCAGAGCGGTGAAGCCGCAGCGCTGCATGTTGTGAAGCTGGTCGTACAGCACGTCACCAACGGCGCGGATTTCCTCTTTAAAGCCGTACCGCTCCCGCAACAGCCGGGCATAGGAATAAGCCCGACCATCGCCGTAGCGCGGGAAGTCCAGCGCCAGCAGCGAAAAGTGTTCCAGATCCTCAGCCAGCAATGCCGGGGACTGGTGACTTTCCAGCTTCAGGCCCAGCGGGGCATTGCGACCAATCAAACTGTCCCGGGCGCTTTGCCAGAGTTCCAGCGAGATGAGAGCAGGCTGTCCGTCAGAGAGATCCTCCAGACGCTCAACCACTTGCCAGTCATCCCTGGCCTGAGCCCACCCCTGAGGCGCGGATTTAAGAATTGCCATAGAGCTTCTCCTTGAAGGGCGCCAGTCCAATGCGATCAAAGGTGTCGACAAAGGCTTCCGCCGTCTGTCGCTGCTCCAGATAAACCTCGACAATCTTCTCTACAGCATCCGGTGCCTCATCTTCGGTGAAGCCCGGGCCGACCAGTTTACCGATGGCCGCATTCTGATCTGCCCGTCCACCCAGCGTGATCTGGTAGAGCTCGGTACCGCGCTTGTTCACCCCAAGAATGCCGATGTTGGCCACATGGTGATGGCCGCAGGCGTTGATGCAGCCGGAGATGTTCAGGGTCAGGGAGCCAATGTCATGCAGGCGCTTCAGATCATTAAAGCGTTTGCTGATCTTCTGGGACAGCGGGATAGAGCGGGCATTGGCCAGGTTGCAGTAGTCCAGGCCGGGGCAGACGATCATGTCCGTCAGCAGGCCCGAGTTGGCCGGCCCCAGGCCCTGCCCCTTCAAGGCACGATAGAGATTGTAGAGATCCTGCTGGCGCACATGGGGCAGAACCAGATTCTGCTCATGGGAAACCCTGATTTCACCAAAGCTGTAGAGTTCGGCCAGATCCGCCACCAGACGCATCTGTCCGGCAGTGGCATCACCCGCCACTCCGCCTTCCGGCTTCAAAGACACCACAGCAATGGCATAACCCGCCTTTTTGTGGGGGGCCACATTGGACCGCACCCAGTAGGCGAACCCCGGGTCTTCGATTTTGGCAGCTTCAAAGGCCGGAGAAACCTCTGGCAGCTCTTCCCACTCAGGCGGGGCAAAGTAAGCCTGGATCCGCTCAAACTCTTCGGCGGGCAGATCCAGATAGCCATCGCGAATCTGCATCCACTCTTCTTCCACCAGACGGGTAAACTCCGCCACACCGGTTTCATTCACCAGGATCTTGATGCGGGCTTTATAGAGGTTGTCGCGCCGTCCCAGCTGGTTGTATACGCGCAGAATGGCCTCCACATAGCTCAGCAGATAGGCTTTGGGCAGAAACTCACGGATGGTTTTGCCGATCACAGGCGTACGGCCCTGGCCACCCCCAACAATCACTTCATACCCCAGTTCCCCGGCCGCATTCTTTTTCGCCACCAGGCCAATGTCATGCACCTTGACGGCCGCCCGATCCTGCTCACTGGCGGTCACGGCAAATTTGAACTTGCGGGGCAGATAGGTGAATTCAGGATGGAAGGTCGACCACTGCCGCAGGACCTCTCCGGTCACCCGGGAGTCTTCCACTTCATCGGCTGCCGCCCCGGCATACTGATCGGCTGTTACATTGCGGATGCAGTTGCCGCTGGTCTGAATGGCATGCATTTCCACCGTCGCCAGTTCTTCCAGCGCTGCCGGAATATCCTTTAGAGCCGGCCAGTTGTACTGGATGTTCTGGCGGGTGGTGAAATGGCCATAGCCCTTGTCATAGGTTTCAGCCACATCCCCCAGCTTGCGCAGCTGCTTGGAAGACAGTGTGCCGTAAGGAATGGCCACCCGCAGCATGTAGGCATGCAGCTGCAGGTACACGCCATTCATCAGGCGCAGAGGCTTGAACTGATCTTCGCTGAGATCCCCGGTCAGGCGACGGGCCACCTGCCCCTTGAACTGGCTGACTCGCTCCCGAACCAGGCTGTGGTCGAATTCATCGTAACGGTACATGGGATTTCCTCCCTCCCGGGCCTTATCAGACCGGGAGATAAATCAGGGACGGGCCAAGGGTCGATTGTTCAGTTCCAGCTGCACGGAAGGGCCGGATGCGCGGATAAGCTCCCGAACAGACAGGGGATCGCCGGTTTGGCCATCAACCTCGAAGGGATAGACCCCCACCACCTCTTCCGCGAAGGCAGCGGCGGAAGCGATCTGCAGTCGGGCAGCAGCCGGATCAGGAAGTCCGTCACGCACCGCGTCTGCCAAATGGACGGACCACTGATTCCCGGCCGTGAAATAGACCACCACGCCATCAATCAGACGATTGGCGGTGATCACCTGGGGCCGGTCTTCGGATATGGATAGCTTCTTGTCGGACATCGGTACTTTCCTTGGATGCCCCGCTCTTGAGTCAGGTGCGCTCTCTCGGCGGATCTGCTGGCGGGACCTGTTTTTTCTGATGGTTTCGGATTATGCGGGTCAGGCAGGCAGCAACAGTCTGCGGTGCAGATCCCTCAACATCGCCCCAGCTGAAGCTGACGGGCCGAAATCGCCCGCCGCTCCGGGCCATTGCCGACCACTTCCTGCTGGTCGTCCGATGGCAGAACCGACAGGAAAATCACCGTCTGACCGCGTGCCGTTTTAGCCTGGTAATCTTGCGCCAGGGTCGACGGGTCCTGTGGCATCTGCAAGCGGACAAAGCTGGCGTCACGCCGGGCCATGGCAAGCAAGGGCGGTGACACTGTCTCTTCATGCAGCAAAAGGTCCGCTGTCTGAAGCAGGCGAAAATCCCTCAGGGTCAACAGATCGGGATCTCCCTGCGGCACCGCCACATGATGAAACGCACCCGGTGTGTGCGCCACAGCGTCCAGCGCGTCCTGCTGATTGAGCTCCGCAAGCATGTCGACCTGAGCGCTACGGCTGTCGCCAGCCAGAACCTTGGCCGCGACAGGCCCGTCAAAAAACCGCTCCCAGAAACGACGACGGCCATCAAAGTCGGAAAACTGTGCCTTCACCGCTCCGCGATACCGCTGGGCAAAGTCGGCCAGTTGGCCCAGTCGCGCGGGCAGAAGACTTTCGATGCTTGCTCTGAGACGTCGCGCCAGAACCGGTGCTGCGCCAAACGTGCTGATGGCAATCACAACAGGGGAGCGATCAATGACGGCAGGCATGACAAAGCTGGAGAGATCCGGCCGGTCCACCACGTTCACCGGAATGCCGCGCCCTTTGGCTTCCCGATAAAACAGCTGGCTCTGTTCCTCAGAGACATCAGCAGCAACTGCCAGCACGGCACCGTCCAGATCTGACGGCTGAAAATCCCGTCGGAGCAGCGTGAGTTTGTCTTCCTTTGCCCAGCGGACAAGCGTGCTGCCGGGTGTAACAGCCACGACGATCAGTTTTGCCCCGGCTGCCAGCAGCAGGCGGGCCTTCGCTTCGGCCCCGCTGCCACCGCCCAGCAACAGCACCTCTTGCTGATCGATCTTCAGAAAAAGTGGAAAGGCCTTCATAACCAGGATGTCCCTTCCGGAGAAAAGCCGTCCAGAAGGCCGTTCAGATAACGTCCGCCCAGGGCAATGGCCGTGGCAAAGATGGCCGCCAGGGTCCAGTCCCGCAGGCTGTCACGCCAGCGACCCTGGCCTTCATCCTGACGCAAATCAGCCAGCAGCTGCCCGTTGGCACCGCGTGCAGAAGCCTGGATTGCCTCCGGCTGACTTGATTGGTTTGTTGTTCCCGATGGGGGTGTCGTCCCGGTCATCATCGTCTCCTTAGGTCCTTTAGCCGGGCCCACGAAGATATCTCCGTGGCGCTTTAGCGAGTGGTGACGCGGTCGCAAGCTGCCCTATCAAATTCCGCGGGCCCGGGTCAGGGCCAGTTCATTAAATTCACACATTATTTAGTGTTTATAATTCAATGAACCACATCACCCTGCTGCAGAAATTGGGAACGGTCAAATGAATTCTTTAGTGAATAATGGGAAATATTTATATGAACTTTAAATTTGTGTGATTTATAATTCCTTCTAAAACAGAGAATTTTTCGATTTTCCTCTTCGATTTGAAATTTTTTGTGTTATTTAATCAAACGCACCGTCAATAAAACACTGAATTAAGTGTATTTACTCCAACCAGCACTAACTCGAGGCCCTGGCCCCGTTTTTATAAATGAAAGGAAGGGACAGAGCGACAGCAGTCGGCTGTACCAAAGGCGTCTGTCAGGCCCGGGGCAGATCCTGAACCGCGTCTGATTGCCAGAAGAGGTGACTTTGCACTGGTCAAGCTGTGGAAAGTCGCTACAAACTTATCTCAACAAAAAATGCAACACTTGCCCCAGCATTCCATTTTCTCTGGCACCTTTTGTCGCATTCCAGCCTGGAATTGTCGCGCAACAAATAGCTGTGGTGGCGGACTGGAAAGAGGATGCAGGCAGACTTAGCCAAGCCGTCTGTTCGCAGACGCCCCACCCCCCTTTAGTAGCTATAAGGTAGCGTGAAGAAATGAGCGACGCCGAAGACGATCTGGACCTGCGCGAACTCAACGACGAAGATTTGGTCGCGCAGATGCACGATGACCTCTACGACGGTCTGAAAGAAGAAGTCGAAGAGGGTGTGGAAATTCTGCTGGAACGCGGCTGGACACCTTACAAGGTGCTCACAGAAGCCCTGGTGGCTGGCATGACCATTGTCGGCATCGACTTCCGTGACGGCATTCTCTTTGTGCCGGAAGTTCTGATGGCCGCCAACGCCATGAAAGGCGGCATGGCGATCCTGCGTCCCCTGCTGGCCGAAACCGGCGCGCCAAAAGGCGGCAAGATGGTTATCGGCACCGTTAAGGGTGACATTCATGACATCGGCAAGAACCTGGTCTCCATGATGATGGAAGGCGCAGGGTTCGAAGTCATTGACCTGGGCATCAACAATCCGGTGGAAAACTACCTGGAAGCCCTGGAAGAGCATGAGCCCGATATCCTGGGGATGTCCGCCCTGCTGACCACGACCATGCCTTACATGAAGGTGGTGATCGATGAGCTGGTGGCCCAGAACCTGCGCGACAAGTACATCGTGCTGGTGGGCGGTGCGCCGCTGAACGAAGCCTTTGCTGAAGCTGTTGGCGCCGATGCCTACTGCCGCGACGCCGCTGTGGCGGTTGATACGGCCAAAGATCTTGTGGGCCGCCGCCACAACCAGATTGGCGCCCGCGCCGTTTGATCTGCCAAAGGGCAGGCTGGGAATCCTGACACCAGCCTGCCCTTTTTCCATCCGGTTCCCCTGGATGACTGCAACAGTGCTATGCTGCTGAGCTTAGGTGTCTCACCAGTCCAGGAATTTTCCTTTGCCTGAAACACGACTGGCAAAGGATCTGGCCTTGCCCTCTCTTACTTCGGGATCAGCACGTTCCATGGCCCCTCCCCTCCCCGACAGATCGGCCCAGATGCCGACTCCGGTGACAGCGCCTAAAACCCTGCTGATAGCCTGCGGAGCCCTGGCCCGCGAGGTGGTCGATATTATCCGCCTCAACAACCTCAGCCACCTGACGGTTACCTGCCTGCCTGCCATCTGGCACAACACGCCCGAGAAGATCCCTCTGGGCGTGCGTGACAAGATTCGCACGCAAGGGGCTGACTATGACCGCATTCTTGTGGCCTACGGCGACTGCGGCACCGGCGGACTGCTGGATCAGGTTCTGCGCGAAGAAGGGGCCGAACGCATCGACGGTGCCCACTGCTACGCCTTTTACCGCGGGCTGGAGACTTTTGACGCTGAAGCTGAAGACAACCCCTGCTGCTTTTACCTCACAGATTACCTGGCCCGACACTTTGACCGGCTGATCATTCAAGGCATGGGACTGGACCGCTTTCCGGAGCTCAGAGACAGCTACTTTGGCAACTACACCCATCTGGTTTATCTGGCTCAGATCAAAGACCCGGAGTTGGAAAACAAGGCCAAACAGGCCGCAGAAAAGATCGGTCTGACCTACGAGTACCGTTACACCGGCATGGGAGAGCTCGGGGATTTCATCCTGCAACCCCCGGAGGCTGAGAAATCAACCGGGCAGGATAAAAAGCGGCGCAATAAAGACAGCGTAGACAGTCTGGTTTCGGCCATTCCTACCCTCAGTGATCTCGTCGGCTCGCAAGAGCCGCGTCCACAGCGAAAAAGGCAAAGACGTTCCATGGCAAAGCTGACCATCCTTTACTGGCGAGACATTCCGGCCCAAGTGGTCGTCAAGGCCGGTCGCAAGAATGCAAAGGTTGTGCTGGACGAGCGCTTTGAAAAGGCCATCGACCGGGCAGCCATGAAGTCCAAACAGCGGGATACCGACAGCTATCTGGAACATTGGCGCAAAGGCGAGCCGCAAGACTGTGACGATGCCGATCTGCAGGCAGCGGCCGACGCTGAAGCTGCCCGCATTGAAGCCGAGTTCACGCCAGACCTGCTGGATGCTTATGTCGCAAATGGCGGTTTGCAACCCTGACGCAGATCACAAAAACCGGGGCGGTTGACTAAAGGCAACCCGCTTCAAGCGTAGACGATATTTTTGGGAGCCTGTCACCCATGAGCGTGATGGAGAAATCTGTGAACAGCCAGATCAGCGATCCGAAACAACAGGTCATGGACCTGATGAGCGGTTTTACCGTTGAAACCACCCCCGGTTCTTCAGCCAAAACAAAAGACTATCGGGACATGCTGGCCGAAGGCACCACTGTAATGGTGACCTTCCTGCCGGGATCTGATTTCAAGGATACCCTGGCGACCTGCAAGCGCCTGAAGGCTGAAGGGATGAACCCGGCCCCGCATTTTGCCGCCCGCTCCATCCCCAGCACCTCCGCCCTGGAAGAGTATCTGGTTGCCCTGCAGGGTGAAGTAGGTATTGACGAAGTTGTGGTGCTGGCCGGGGCTGTGCCTCAGCCTCTGGGACCCTACGATTCCTCCATGGCGTTGCTGGAAACAGGCCTGTTCGACAAGCACGGCATCAAACGGATCGGTGTGGCTGGTCATCCGGAAGGCAGCCCGGACATCACCGACGAAGACATCAAGTCGGCTCTGGCCTGGAAAAACGCCTTCAACGAGCGCACCGACGCCTTCATGTACGTGACCACCCAGTTCTGCTTTGAGGCTGAGCCCATCATTGCCTGGGACAAGATGATCCAGGCGGAAGGCAACGTGCTGCCCATCCATATCGGCGTGCCTGGTCTGGCCACCATCAAGACTCTTCTGAATCATGCCCGGGCCTGCGGCATCGGTGCCTCCATGAACTTCCTGCTGAAGCAGGCCAAAAACGTCACCAAGCTGATGACGGTCAATGCTCCGGATCGCCTGATGCTTGATCTGGCTGCCTACAAAGCCAGCGACCCGGCCTGCGGCATCGCCAAATGCCACATGTACCCGCTGGGCGGCATGAAAAAGACTGCGGGCTGGAGCTATGCCGTTGCCGAAGGTGACTTTACCATCAAGAAAGACGGCAAGGGGTTTGACGTGAACCGCCAGATCGGCTGACCTCATTCCTGTCCCATACTGAACAGCGCGGGCGGCCAATTTGGTCGCCTGCTTTGCATTGCACTGCAAAAAAAGTAATGATGCGCCGCCAGTATTCCTCTTGAGCGCGTTTTCGCTACTGAATGTCGCCTGTATGACAGCCGGGGGCGGGCACAAGGGGCATATGCATCAAGAACGGCTTGAGGGTTCTTCGATCCTTCAGCCAATCACTTCATCCGACCGCAGCCACGCCTTCTTCAGGAGACTATGAGCATATGGCCCGCACCGTCATATCTTCCCACAAAATGGAAATCACCATCGGTCACGACGCCCCTTTCTGCGTCATCGGTGAACGCATCAATCCCACCGGTCGGAAAAAGCTTGCTGCAGAAATGGCAGCCGGTGACTTCTCCACGGTCGAGCGGGACGCCCTGGCCCAGGTTGCCGCCGGCGCCACCATGCTGGACGTGAATGCCGGCATTCCCCTGGCCGATGAGCCTGCCATCCTGGCCTCCACCATCCAGCTTGTGCAGTCGCTGGTGGACGTGCCTCTGGCCATCGATTCCTCCATCGTGGAAGCTCTGGAAGCCGGTCTGGCCGTTTATCAGGGCAAGGCCCTGGTGAACTCCGTAACCGGTGAAGAAGAAGTGCTGGAGCGGGTTCTGCCGCTGGTAAAAAAGCATGATGCAGCCGTTGTCGCCATTTCCAACGACGAAACCGGCATTTCCGAAGATCCCAATGTGCGCTTCGATGTCGCCAAAAAGATCGTTGAGCGCGCTCAGGACTACGGCATCTCCAAAGACGACGTGGTGGTGGATCCTCTGGTCATGCCCATTGGTGCCATGGCCACCGCAGGACGGCAGGTCTTTGCTCTGCTGAATCGCCTGCGCGATGAACTGGATGTCAACACCACCTGTGGCGCCTCCAACATCTCCTTTGGCATCCCCAACCGCCACGTGATGAACGCCACCTTCCTGGCCATGGCAGCCTCCAATGGCATGACATCTGCCATTCTGAACCCGCTGCATGAAGAAGAAATGGCTGGTTTGATGGCGGCCAACGTCCTGATGGCCAACGACCAGGATTGCTTGAACTGGATTCAGAAGTACCGCGAGCCCGCCCCGGAAGGGGCCGGATCCGGTCGCGGTGCCCGTGGGGAACGGGGTCGCCGTCGCCGCGCGGCTCAGTAACCGAACAAAGGCGCTGGGCCGAAAAGCCCAGCGCCTTTTTTTGCGTCAAAAGGTTGTTCAACCACTATCAGTCACACTCCCGGCCTGACTGTCTTAGCCAAGAAAGCGGCAGGCCCGGCAGATGAAACACCACCAGATCGACTGCCCTCCTCTGCAACGAGGGGGGCCTTGTCGTAAGTAACAAGTAACTTTCCGGTTGCCGGACTCCTGTCAAAAAGAACAGGCTAACGGAAGAAGGAAAGACGGGTAATGAGGGACCGTATCGACCATGAGTGAACAGGAAGCCCTGGTTGTTTTCACCCCGTCCGGCAAGCGCGGACATTTTCCAATCGGTACTCCCGTTCTAAAGGCAGCCAGGCAACTGGGTGTCGACATTGATTCGGTCTGTGGCGGACGCGGTCTCTGCGGCCGCTGTCAGGTGCTGGTTGGCGAAGGCGAATTTGCCAAACACGGCATCACCAGCAAGGCCGCCAATGCCTCTGAAACCAACGATGTGGAGGCCCGCTACGCCAGCAAAAGAAAGCTGGCCGATGGCCGCCGCCTCTCCTGTCAGGCCCTGGTTCAGGGGAACCTGGTGGTTGACGTACCCGCCGACAGCCAGGTGCACAAGCAGGTCATCCGCAAACGCGCCGAGCTGCGGGACATTGAAATCGATCCGGCCATCCGACTGCATCTGGTCGAGGTGGAAGAACCCGACATGCACAATCCCACAGGCGATCTGGAACGGCTTTTTGCCGCGCTGGAAAAGCAGTGGGGACTGAAAAATCTCGAGGTGGAACTGCGGGTTCTGCAAACCCTGCAAAAAGCCCTGCGCGACGGGAAATGGCAGGTCACCTGTGCCGTGCATCGCGGGCAGGTACTGACCACTGTCTGGCCGGGGTTCAAGGATACGGCTTACGGTTTGGCGGTCGACGTTGGCTCCACCACCATTGCCGCCCATCTCTGTGATCTGGCCAGCGGGGAAGTTCTCGCCTCAAGCGGCATCATGAACCCGCAGATTCGCTTCGGTGAAGACCTGATGAGCCGCGTGTCCTATGTCATGATGAACCCCGGCGGGGATCGGGAAATGACCCAGGCCGTGCGCGAAGGCCTCAATCAGCTGACAGACGCCATCTGCAAGGAAGCCGGGATCGACCCGGAAGATATTCTGAACGCCACCTTCGTCGGCAACCCGGTCATGCACCACCTGCTGCTGGGCATCGATCCGACAGAGCTGGGCGGCGCTCCCTTTGCCCTGACCCTCAATTCCGGTCTTACGGTCTGGGCAACACAGCTGGGCCTGCGCATTGCCCCGGACGCCCGGGTCTATGTGCTGCCCTGCATTGCCGGTCATGTGGGGGCGGACACAGCCGGTGTGATCCTGTCCGAACAGCCACACCTGCGCGATGAAGTCTCCCTGGTGGTGGACGTGGGCACCAATGCCGAGATCGTCCTGGGCAATAAAGAGCGCCTCCTGGCCTGCTCCTCACCCACGGGCCCAGCCTTTGAAGGGGCCCAGATTTCCGGGGGCCAGCGCGCCGCGCCGGGGGCCATCGAACGGGTGCGGGTCAATCCTGAGACCCTGCAGCCTCGCTTCCGGGTTATCGGTTCCGAGCTCTGGTCTGACGAAGAGGGCTTTGCAGAAGAAACCCGGCGCACCGGTGTGACAGGGATCTGCGGCTCCGGCATCATCGAGGTGCTGGCAGAGCTCTACCTTGCCGGGGTCATCATGACCGATGGCACCATCGACGGCTCCCTGGCAGAAAAGTCATCGCGCATTGTGGCGGACGGGCGCACTTTCTCTTATGTGCTGCACGAACCCATGAACGACGACGAGCCGCGGATCGTCATCACCCAGAACGACGTCCGGGCCATTCAGCTGGCCAAGGCCGCGCTCTATGCCGGTACCAAGCTGCTGCTGGAGAAATTCGGCGTCGATAAAGTGGACCGCATTCAGCTGGCCGGGGCCTTCGGCAGCCACATTGACGTCAAGTACGCCATGGTTCTGGGCCTGATCCCGGATTGCGCCCTGGAAAAAGTCGCTTCCGCCGGAAATGCCGCGGGCACCGGTGCCCGCATTACCCTGCTGAACCAGAAAGCACGTGACGAAATTGAAAGCGTCATTCGCAAGGTGGAGAAAATCGAAACGGCCGTGGAGCCCAAGTTCCAGGAGCATTTTGTCAACGCCATGGCCTTCCCCCACAAGACCGATGATTTCACCGAACTGCGCAAGGTGGTCGAGCTTCCCGCAGTCAAGCTGCCCAAACAGGCCGATGACGAGGGCGACGGTGCAGCAGGTGGTCGGCGTCGCCGACGCCGGGCGAGAGGATAGCTCTGCCAGTCCAACGCCGCCTAAATTGGAAGTCAGCTGTTCACAGCTGGCTTCTTTTTTTGGGCATTGGTCAATCCCCACCGCAGGGATGCCGGAAATGGGCTAGCAGTAACAATCCAGGCGCGGCACAGTCAGCACAAGCCAAAGCAAAAAAACCATCCGGGCGGAGAAGCAGATGTTGAAAGACGGGGATACGGTCGATTTCGTTGAGATGAAAGACGGCACCCAGGCCGAGTATGAGTTTCTGGATGCACAGTGGCAGGGCCACTTTGGGGCAGAAGGCCTGAAAAAGCGCGTGCTGGATTTGCTGGAAGACTGCAAGGGCCCCAAACTGGGCTATAAAGTCGACCGCTATGAGCATTCCCTGCAAAGCGCCACCCGGGCGCTTCGGGACAAGAGATCCAACGAATATGTTGTCGCCGCTCTCCTGCATGACATCGGCGACCATCTGGCCCCGGAAAATCACTCTGAATTCATCGCGGCTTTGCTGCGGCCCTACGTGTCAGAAAAGACCTACTGGATCCTGAAGCATCACGGCATCTTCCAGGGCTACTACTTCTGGCATCATCTGGGCGGGGATCAGAACGCCCGCGATCGCTTCAAAGATCACCCCTGGTTTGATGACTGTGCGGAGTTCTGCGCCAAGTATGACCAGAACTGCTTTGATCCCGATTACGACACCGAACCCCTGGAAACCTTTATGCCGATGATCGATGAGATCCTGGGCCGCAAAGCCTGGCAACAGGGCAAGTCTGACTGGGACTAACCCCACTCAGGTTCCCAGCTGACTGATAGATAAGATTCTTAAAGAAGAAGGGCTGATTTCCGATTGGAATCAGCCCCTTTTCTTTCCGGTGTGGTGGGTCTGCCTCAAATGTCAGCAGGCAGCCCCTCACCCGCGCTTTGTTCCTGATTGCTGACTTCCGCTGGCAATCCCCGTTCTTTGCGGGGGGTCCGGCCATAGTAGTCCCGGTAACATTTGGAAAAATGCGACGCCGAGACAAAGCCACAGGCCAGCGCCACATCAATCACAGACATGTTGGTCTGCAGCAGCAACAGACGGGCGCGGTTCAGGCGCAGTTCCAGGTAATACCGGGCAGGTGAGCGTTTCAGGTACTTGCGGAACAACCGCTCCAGCTGGCGGGTCGACAGGCCGGCCTCGCGCGCCAGTTCATTGCGCGACAAAGGCTCTTCCAGATTCCGTTCCATCTCTTCGATAACGGACAAGAGCTTGGGGTGGCGCACCCCCAGGCGGGCAGGCAGGCTCATCCGCTGATGATCATTTTCATCGCGGATGCGTTCATGCATGACCTGGTCAGCCACCTTGGCAGCCAGAGCATGGCCGTGCTGGGTGGTGATGACGTTCAAAAAGAGGTCCATGGCCGCCGTGCCACCGGCACAGGTAAAGCGGTTCCGGTCCACTTCAAAGAGTTCGTTGGACACTTCCAGTTCCGGAAACTCTTCGGTGAAACCAGCAATGTTCTCCCAGTGGATGGTCGACGAATACCCTTCCAGCAACCCGGCTTTCGCCAGCAGGTAGGTCCCGGTGCACAAGGCGCCGATATCAGCGCCCAAACGGTCCATTCGCCGCAACCAGGGCAGCAGGGGTTTGTCCGGCAGATTGCGGACATTCACGCCTGTGCAGACCGCCACAGCAGACAGCCGACCGGCGGCTTCCAGGTCTCCTTCTACGGAGATCTCCAGACCGTTGGATGCCCTGACCGGGCCTCCGTCCAGAGAATAGACCGGCCATTGATAAAGCTCTTTATCCGCGCAGCGGTTGGCCTGCCGCAACGCCTCGACTGCCGAGGTGAAAGCGATCATGGAAAACTGCGGCATCAGGACGAAGCCGATGACTTGGGGGAGTTCGCGTGGAACCGAAGCCAGCATGGGGAACCAACTCCGTTAAAGGAGGTAAAAGGGAACGTGTGTGGCGCACGTCTTGTCACCACCAATCTGAAAATGCAATGGGCCTTTTTTGCATGCGAGCATTTGCCAGAAAGCGCCAGTCAAAAGGTCTGAAAACACGCTGTCATATCAAGGGGAAAGATATCCAGAAAAAAATGCGTCTTTGGTGCACAAACATCCTTTGATCCCCGGACTTCGGGCGTCCCAATCGCGCCCAGGACCGCCGGTCTGTCGTTCTGCGGCAAAGCGTGTCGCCCGCAGCAAAGATGCCGCCGTGTAGGGCATAGTTTTTTTGTCGATACTGGTGTGCTTTAGACAGCCTGTCAGACTAAGTTGAACCGCAGAAATTCTGAGGCCGGTAGCTTATCGAAAGCGGTTCGGCAGGGCGCCACCGGGAGAAGGAAAACTGTCGCAATCCAAGCCTTGATCTGAGGCTTGCGAGCGCCCCTCCTCCCTTGATAACAAGTCTTGTAGAAAGATGATCAACGACCGAAAGCCCTGAGGGTGGTCGTTTTTGTCACGTTCATATCGTCGAGAGGCCAATGAAAGCGCGCTATTCAATTTTTTCGCTGGTCCGCAACGCCCTTCAGTATCACGAAAACTGGTCTGAAGCCTGGCGCTCACCGGAACCCAAAAGCGAATACGATGTGGTGATTATCGGTGGCGGTGGCCACGGTCTGGCCACAGCTTATTATCTGGCCAAGGAACACGGCATCACCAATGTGGCGGTGATTGAACGGGGCTGGATCGGCGGCGGCAACACTGGCCGGAATACGACCATTGTGCGTTCCAACTACCTCTGGGACGAGTCGGCCCGCCTCTATGAACACTCCCTGAAGCTCTGGGAAGGTCTCAGCCAGGAGCTGAACTACAATGTGATGTTCTCCCAGCGTGGCGTGCTGAACCTGGCGCACAATCAGCATGATCTTCGCGAACTGAGCCGCCGCATCAATGCCAACCGCCTCAACGGTGTGGACTCTGAGTTTCTGACTCCCGAACAGGTCAAGGAGATGGCCCCCTGCATCGATCTGCGGGGCAATGGCCGTTATCCGGTTCTGGGCGCTTCCCTGCAGCGCCGGGGCGGGACGGCCCGTCACGACGGCGTGGCCTGGGGCTACGCGCGTGGCGCTGACGACATGGGGGTCGACATCATCCAGCAGACCACCGTGGACGGGTTCCAGATTGAAAACGGCCAGGTCGTGGGCGTGAACACCAGCAAAGGCACCATCCGCGCCAAGAAGGTCGCCATCTGCGTCGCCGGTCACTCCTCCGTTCTGGCGGAAAAAGCCGGGTTCCGTATGCCCGTGGAGTCCTTCCCGCTGCAGGCTCTGGTCAGCGAGCCGGTCAAACCCATCCTCGACACCGTCGTGATGTCCAATGCGGTGCACGCCTACATCAGTCAGTCTGACAAAGGTGAACTGGTGATCGGTGCCGGGATCGACCACTTCGTCGGGTACGGCCAGCGCGGATCCATCGCCGTGGCCGAGGAAACCCTGGCGGCCATCTGTGAGATGTTCCCCTCCTTCCGGCGCATGCGCATGATGCGCCAGTGGGGCGGTATTGTGGACACCTGCCCCGATGCCAGCCCGATCATCTCCAAGACTCCCACACAGGGACTCTACGTCAACTGCGGCTGGGGCACAGGCGGCTTTAAAGGCACACCGGGTTCCGGCTGGGTCTATGCCCATATGATCGCCAAAGACGAACCCCACCCCATCAATGCTCCCTTCAGCCTGGACCGCTTCAAAACCGGATATCTGGTTGATGAACACGGCGCGGCTGCCGTTGCCCACTAAGGACAGAGAACATGTTCAAAATTGACTGCCCCCACTGCGGGCCCAGGGATGAGATCGAGTTCTCCTATGGCGGCGAAGCCCACATCTCCCGCCCGGAAAACACCGATGAGCTGAGCGATGCTGAATGGGCTGAGTTCGTCTTCATGCGGGCCAACACCAAAGGCCCCTTTCTGGAGCGCTGGAACCACTCCCATGGCTGCCGTCGCTGGTTCAATGTGGCCCGCGATACGGTGACCTACGAGATCCTGGGTGTTTACCCCATGGGGGGCAAAGCGCCCAAACTGCCAAAGAACGACTACGTTTAAGCCAGCAGAGGTCTGGTCGCCCGATCCGCGGCGGCCAGCCGGAAACGATGAAACACGTAAAGTGAGCGACCCCGCGCAAGCGGTTCAGCTCCCGCCGATTAGGAAACGCCTATAGTCATGGCCCAATCGCATCGCCTTTCAAACGGCGGCCGGATCGACCGTTCGGCCCCTATCTCCTTCACCTTCGACGGTCAAAGCTATCAGGGCTTTGCCGGCGATACCCTGGCCTCTGCCCTGCTGGCCAACGACATTCATCTTGTGGGCCGTTCCTACAAGTATCACCGCCCCCGGGGCATTGTTTCTGCCGGGCCGGAAGAACCCAATGCCTTGATGCAGGTGGGGCTTGATCCGCGCACGGTGCCCAATCTGCGCGCCACCCAGGTGGAACTGCACGACAAGCTGGTTGCCTCATCCCAGAATCGCTGGCCCAACCTGAAGTTCGACATCGGCGGCATCAACAACAAGCTGAGCCGTCTGTTCCCGGCAGGTTTCTACTACAAGACCTTTATGTGGCCTGCGTCTTTGTGGATGAAGTACGAAGAAGTAATCCGCCATGCGGCCGGTCTGGGCAAAGCGCCGACCAAACGCGATCCGGACTGGTACGACAAGACCCATCAGGTAGCAGATGTGCTGGTGGTCGGGGCCGGACCTGCCGGTCTGGCTGCGGCCCTGTCAGCCGGGCGCAGCGGTGCACGGGTCATCCTCTGCGACCTGGAGCCGGAAGTGGGCGGTTTTTTGCTGAGCCATCCGGGTGAGGAAATCGACGGCAAGCCTGCACTGGACTGGGTGGCCGATGCCCGCGCGGAACTGGACGCCATGGACGAGGTGCAGGTTCTGACCCGCACCACCTGTTACGGCTATTTCGACCATAACTATCTGGGCCTGATCGAGCAGGTGACCGATCATCTGCCGCTGGATCAGCGTCCGGACAACCTGCCCCGCCAGCGCCTCTGGAAAGTGCGCGCTGCACAGGTGGTCATGGCCACCGGGGCCATCGAACGTCCGCTGGTCTTCTGCGACAATGACCGCCCCGGCATCATGCTGGCTTCTGCTGCAAGCAGCTACATCAACCGCTATGGCGTCAAACCGGGCAACCGGGCTGTTGTCTTCACCAACAACGATGGCGGTTATCGCGCCGCCCTGGATCTGATCGCCGCCGGTGTGGATCTGGCCGCTGTGGTGGATACCCGCGAAGTGCCGGAAGGTCCGCTGACCAATGAAGCCGAAGAAGCCGGGATCACCATCTTGGCCGGTCAGGCCATCATCGGGACCGAAGGGCATCACCGGGTCACCAAGGTGCAGACCGGATCACTGGCGCTGGATGGCAAGACAATCTCCTCGCGCGGTCAGGAAATTGACTGCGACGTGGTTTTCGTCTCCGGCGGCTGGACACCGACTGTCCACCTCTTCAGCCAGTCCAAGGGCAGCCTGGACTGGAACGAAGACTACGACTGCTTTGTGCCAGGCCAATCCATGCAGAAAGCCCAGAAGGTGATTGGCGCGGCCACGGCCACCTACGGTCTGGGAGACTGCCTGAGCCAGGGTGACGACGCCGGTCATCAGGCAGCAGCGGCAGCCGGGTTCAAGAAAGGGGGCCGCCGGAAAGCTGCGGCCAAGGCCGAGAGCCGGGATTTCCTGCCCGCCCGCTTCATGTATCTGGTCCCTTCCGACAAACCGCTGGGCCACAAAGGCAAGCACTTTGTCGATCAGCAGAATGACGTGACGGCCGCCGACCTGAAACTGGCTCTGCGTGAAGGCTACACCTCTATCGAGCACGTCAAACGCTACACCACCACCGGTATGGGTACAGACCAGGGCCGCCTGGGCAATGTGAATGCCATCGGGATTGTCGCTGACACCATTGGCAAGAAACTGCCGGAAGTGGGCGTCACCACGTTCCGTCCGCCTTACACGGCCGTCACTTTCGGAGCCATTGCCGGTCGGGATGTTGACGATCTGCTGGATCCGGACCGCACGACCCCCATGCATTCCTGGCACGAAGGCAACGGCGCTCTGTTCGAGGATGTGGGCCAATGGCGTCGCGCCTGGTACTACCCCAAAGACGGCGAAGATCTGCATGCTGCCGTCAACCGCGAGGTTAAAGCCTGCCGCGACTCACTGGGCATTCTGGACGCCACGACCCTGGGTAAAATCGATATCCAGGGACCTGACGCTGCCGAATTCCTGAACCGCATCTACACCAATGCCTGGCTGAAGCTGGGTGTGGGCAAGTGCCGCTACGGCCTGATGCTGAAGGAAGACGGCATGCTTCAGGATGACGGGGTGACCTCCTGTCTGGCAGAAAACCACTACCTGATGACCACCACCACCGGCAACGCCGCAGCGGTGCTGGGCCATATGGAAGATTACCTGCAGACAGAATGGCCCGACCTGAAGGTCTATCTGACCACGGTCACCGAGCAGTTTGCGACCATGACCATTTCCGGACCCAATGCGAAGAAGCTGCTGGGAGAACTCAGCGACTTTGACCTCAGCAACGAGGCCTTTCCGCATATGTCCTGGCAAGCCGGTCAGGTAGCCGGTGTGGACGCCCGTGTTTTCCGGATTTCCTTTACCGGCGAGGTCTCATACGAAATCAACGTACCGGCTTCTTTCGGGCTGTACCTCTGGGAAAGCCTGATGCGGGCGGGGGAAAAGTACAACATCACCCCCTACGGCACCGAGGCCATGCACGTATTGCGCGCCGAAAAGGGCTACATCATCGTCGGTCAGGAAACCGATGGATCGGTCAATCCCCATGATCTCGACATGGGATGGGCCGTCTCCAAGAACAAGGACTTTGTTGGCCGCCGGTCACTCAGCCGCTCCGACATGCTGAAAACCGACCGCAAGCAACTGGTTGGGCTTTTGACCGACAATCCCCGGGAAGTGCTGCCGGAAGGAGCGCAGCTGGTTGACGTCGTTAAAGACAAGCCACCCATGGACATGATCGGTCATGTGACATCCAGTTACTGGAGCCCCAACTGCGACAGTTCCATCGCCATGGCTCTTGTCAAAGGTGGTCTGGCCAGGAAAGGCCAGAAGATCTTTGCTCCATTGGCTGATGGCCGCGTCGTCGGCTGCACCATCACCGATCCTGTGTTCTTCGACAAAGAAGGGGAGCGTCTCCGTGGTTGAAGCGTTCGTCCGCCAGAGCCCCCTGGCTCATCTGGGGTTGGCATCCCAGGCTCTTGAGACCCGAGACGAGGCCCATGGGGTCTCCATGGCTGAAATCGCCTTTCAGGGCATTGTGAACCTGCGCGGTGACAGCCAGGACAAAGCCTTCGTGGCGGCAGTGAAGAAAGTCACCGGTCTGGCCCTGCCTGCGAAGACCAACGAGACCGCCAGCAACACGGGGCACCTGCTGATTGCTCTGGGTCCTGATGAATGGTGGCTGGTGTTTGACGGCAAAGGCACTGACATGGTCGCCAGCCTGAAAGAGGCCTTTGGTGACCTGCACAGCGCCGTAACAGACGTCAGCGAGTACTTCACCATGATTGAACTGGCAGGTCCCAATGCCAGGGATGTCATGGCCAAGGGCTGTACCCTGGACCTGCATCCGCGCAACTGGTCTGCCGGTCAGGCAGCGCAAACGCTCTTTGGAAAATCGGATGTGGTCTTCCTGCAAAAAGACGACAGCCCGGTTTACAACCTTTGGGTCCGCCGCTCCTTTGCTGACTATGTCTGGAAATGGATGGCGTCGGCAGCCAGGGAATACGGCTGTTCCATCGTTAAGGGCTGAGTCGTAAAAGCCTGAGCCCCAAAAAAGGCCTGGAAGCTGATCGGTTTAGCTGGAGGCACTTTGCGCTCGCACTTAAAACGATCACACTTTTTAGCCTAATCCAAATCCATAAAAAAAACCGCTGCCAAAAGGGTCTCAAATGGACCCTCGCAGCGGTTTTTCTTTTGTCGGACCAGAGCTTTCAGATGCTCTGGCAGAACTCATTTTCCGGCCGAATCTCCATGCAAGGCCATGACTTTCTTCTGCTGGGCTTTGCTGGCATAGCGACGAAGCAGCTTATGCAGATCATCAGGATCAAACTGGCGCAGAGTGGCCAGAACATCAGGCAGACGGGTCAGAAAACTCTCGAGCTTTTCATCCTTCGTTCGGGCGATCAGCTTTTGCACAAAACCATCCTGATCCATGACCGGATGATGGATGGACAGATCGGGATCATCCCGGTCCATGAAATCCACGCACTGGAGGTTTTCAAAGGTAAATCCAGCGCCGGCAAAACCCAGTTCGTTCTCAAGGTGATTGATGCTGTAGCCAATGGCCGACAGTTCACTGGGCACAAAGGCTTCTCCGAAGGGCCACTCCTCCTCCTTCATGCTGTCTTGCAGAAAGGTCTCAGTCTGCTCCAGCCGCTTTTTGTAAAGATACCAGATCGCCCGGTTGGACAGCGCGGAAACAGGAAAAAAGGACTGATAGACTTCTTTGTAGAAGGTCCGGCCTGTTGGATACCAGTACCACTCCGGGCCGCACTGGCCGCAGTAGGTGCTGTAAAAGTCATCGTCCGTCTTTTCCAGATGCTCAATCAGCCTTTCCAAGGCACCCCGTGCAAAAAAGACATCGTATTCGACCATCAGGTAGAGGTCATAATCAGGATACTGATCGTAGAAAAAATAAAAGGGATAATCGATGTTGTACCAAAGCAGCTTTCCCTGCGGAAAGGGATAGAGACCCAGGCGCTCAGCATCATCCACATTATGGCCGAACTTCAGCCCGCCATCGGGGGCTTTGACACTGCCATGTGTTTCATCACAGGTAAAAAAGACATCCACATTGTCCGGCACCCTCTGCCTTAGCCAATCGAACCCCTCTTCAACCATGGCATTGGTGAAGTGAGTTCTGAAAAGCAGAGCAATGGTCTTTTTGCCTTCAGCTTCATGCGCTGACACTGTTATGCGGCCCCCTGTTCACGACTCTTGTTGACGCAGCCATCTGTTCACGCCCGCCAGACTTTGATTGATGACCTGATGCATATCCAGGTACTGGTAGGTACCACACCGTCCGATAAAGCTGATCTTCGTCCGGTCTTTCTCGGCTAAATCCCGGTACTTTTTGTAACTTTCAGCATAGCGGTCATCGCTGGTTTTGATCGGATAGTACCTCTCCCAACCATTGTCTTTGTAGTCGCACGGTTCTTCCCGGGTCACAGAAACCACCGTATCGGATGTGTTTTTGTGTGTGTCCCCGTCGAAATGGCAGGGAAAGTTATGCCAGCGGGATTCCCGGGTAAAGATGGATTTATCGGTAAAGTTAATCACGCTCCATTCATCACACTCCGCCAGAGGGCGGTCGTTGTGGTGGAACTTCATAGAGCGATAGGGCAGTTCGCCAAAGCAGTAGTCATAGTACTGATCGATGGCCATTGAATTGAAGCAGTGGTCGTATTCCTTGAGCTGCGCCTGTTCGAACCCGCAGTTCAGGGTAACAGTGATCCTGGGGTGGGAGAGGATCTGCGCCACCAGATGGGCATAACCCTGACGGGGCATGACCTCAATTGAATCTCCGGGAAAGTAGCGATCCTCCCGGTCAAAGCGGACGTTTACCCGCTCGACAACAGAGGCATGCATGTCCTCCAGCTGCCGATCCCACATCTTCTCTGTATAGCGACGAAAGAACAGCTCCGTCAGCTCCACGCCAATCTTGCTTTCCAGCATTTCGGCAGCGTTGGATGGATTGTCGTGGGTCACCTGGATCTTTTTCAGGAAAGCTGCCAGGGACTCTTCACTCTCCAGGTTGACCCCATAGATCATCTCGATGGTGGTTCGATTGATGGGAAAAGGTACCAGCAAGGAGTCTCCCACCTGCCCGGCAACCTTATGCCGGTAAGGCACAAACTCAGCAAACTGTGAAAGCCAGTCAAAAACCCGCTGATTGTTGGTGTGAAAGATGTGAGGACCATACTTGTGAACCCGCACCCCGTTGTGATCGAGGTAGTCGTAAGCGTTCCCAGCCACGTGATCACGTTGATCAATGCAATCGACCCAATAGCCTTCGTCAGCCAGCGTGCGTGCGTAAACCGCACCAGCAAATCCACAGCCGACGACCAGTACTTTTTTCACGCTTTCCCCTCACCCAACGTTTCTGTGGCTCTGCCAGCGTCCCGCTTCACGACCTAATGGCCAGTCGAGCAAATCCCCGTTTCTGGCCGCTTCGTAGCGGGCTTCGTCTGCCCCTCTCAGCCACGGGTTCCTGGCAGCTGATGCCCCGCTCCGACAGAAAAGACACAGCGAGCCAACATCAGCGACTCTGCAACGGCGACACCACTCAGACAATCCAGCTGACGTTCTAACCTACCTGACGGCAAACGCCTTCCTTAAAAAGAAGACCCCCTGCCAGAAAAAGCAGAGGGCCTTCCTTTTCTTTCCAACGTTCCTGCCGGAAAGGCGCTGTGGGCAGACAACTCACGATTTTCGGTCGCGACCTGCCTGCCCGCCTGGTTACCCGTTCGGACCTTGTGGCGCTGCAGCAGCCTGCTTGTCGTCTTCTGCAGCCACTGCCGCCCCGGCGGCGTTGGTGATGGCCTTACCGGCTTCGGAATTGGGATCAACACCCGGCGGCAGGTCCACAGCCACCCGACGGTGAGCGAACTCAATGCCCGCATCCTGGAAGGCCTGCTGCACCCGGGCAAAGATTTCTTTGCGCAGCTGGAACTGCTTACCGGGATAGGCTTTGAACTTACCGCGCAGGATCATGGCGGAATCTTCCATGGCCAGCACACCCTGGGACTTGAAGGGCTCCATAAAGAAGCCACCCAGTTCCGGATGCTCCAGCAGTTCCTGACCAATGACCTTGAAGATCTTCTTCACTTTGTTGACGTCCGTGTCATAGGTCACACGGAACTGCAGTTTCATGATCACCCAGTCACGGCTGTAGTTGGTCAGATACTTGATTTCCCCGAAAGGAATGGTGTGAACCGGACCGTTCTGGTGCCGCAGCACCAGTGAGCGCACGTTGATGGCTTCCACCGTGCCCATCACATCCCCGATGTCCACATATTCCCCTACGCGGAAGGCGTCATCCACCAGGAAGAACAGACCGGAGACCACGTCTTTGACCAGCGCCTGAGCACCAAAGCCGATGGCAACACCGATCACAGAAGCACCGGCAATCAGCGGCCCGATGTCCACGCCCATGGAGGAAAGCATGACCATGATGGCCACCACCAGGATCGAGACCTGGATGAAACGGCGCAGCAGCGGCAGCAGCGTGCCCAGACGGCTCGTGCCCGTGCCCCCTTCATCGCCATCGTTGCCCCCTGCGTCGTCTCCGCCATCAGCGCGGATCTGACGGTCAATGGCCAGTTTTGCAAACTCCCAGATGACATAGGCCACCAGCGCCACAATGCCCACATCAATGATGCCGCGCAGAACCGCACCGCCCAGGCTGTTGGACGCGATGGTGAAAACATTGACGTCCCAGATGGCTGCAAACCAGCCAACACCGCCCAGCAGGATGAGGATCTTGGCAGCCCGCATCAGCACAGTGCCAATGTCATCGGGCTCATCCCCGCCCTGGCTCTTGGTGCGACCGCCCCTGAAGGCAATGACCAGCTTATCCAGGGTCTGAACCGCCAGCAGTGACACAATCACCACCACAATCGACCCGCCGGAAGAGCCGACATCCGGGCGCTGGCCGGCAAAGGTCAGCAAAACGTCAGCCACATAGACGGCCAGCACATAGGCAATGGCCAGGGAGTACCAGCTTTGAGCCAGGAAGCGGCGGGCAGACCCGATTAGCGCCCCGCTGACCTTTGCGGTCACCGCATCAACGGCCTTTTTGGGTTCTTCTTCTTCAGAGGTTTCCGACGCCATGGCAGCCGGGGTTGGTGCCGGTGCCGGCACCGGAGCGGCCTGACCTTCCGGTGCGTCCGCACCGCCAACCGCTGGCGTATCGGATGCTTCCAGAGTGTTAGCTTCTGCATCTTCATTTCGGGCAAACTCGGCCCGGGCAGCTTCAGCAGCGGCCAGTTCAGCCAGGGTTGAGCCGCGAATGGCATCGCCGACTTCCACGCGCAAGCGCCAGATCATGCCGCAAACCAGAAGCGTGGTCACCAGACTGACGATCAGCGCGTTCAGCCGGAAGACGATCTGATCCAGCCCGTAGAGATGCATCAGGCTGTTAGCGAAGAACAGCCCACCGGTCACGATGGTCAGGATCAGGAAGTTGCGATGAATTTCCTTTGCCAGATGGTCAGACACATCTGTCAGCCGCAGGCCTGGCGCATTGGGAGCCAGGAAAAAACGGGACATCAATGCCAGGCCGCGCACAACCAAAATGTAACTGAGGAAGGTCATGACGAACTGGCGGGTTGGTTCGTAGCCCTGGTACAACAAGAAGAACACAGCCAGTGCGCCACCGATGAAGATCACCAGGCCAAAGCCATCCAGGAAAAACCGCAGCAGTGACTGCCCGAGAGACTGAGACTCTACGGTGTTGCTTTCCAGTCGTTCACGGGTCTCGCGGGTGCTGCGACGATAGAGGAACTCCAGCAACGCGCCGCCAATAACCATGGCGCCGACCCCCAGCAGAATGGCAAAGAAGCCGGTGTGATCGAACAGAACACTCCAGGCTTTACCAATCTCTTCGGGAATGCTCGGCCAGACACTGACCACCCGCTCCATGTTGCCACGGATGGTGTCAACTGCAGCGGTCATCTGATCCAGAGCGGCGGCGTCTTCAGCTTCCTGTTCTTTCAGGGCATCTTGCTGTGCCAAATAAAGCAGCAACAGGTTGCGAACCTGATCATCCCCCAAGCGGGCCAGCAAATCGGCCCTTTCATCAGGCGTTAGCTGGCCGGGATTAACTCCGACCCCTTCAACGCTTTCGGAACCACTTCCCCCGGACACGAGTGTAGCAGGATTAACTGCCTCTGCCGGTGAGCTGAACACCCCCACACACAGCAATGACAGGACGAAGAACCCTTTCAGAAAAGGATCCCGAACAGTTCTTAGGAAAGCACGCACATTCAACCCCCTTAGTATTCAAAATCGGGCGTAAAAAAGATCCCGACATCAAAATTCTCTGGAACTTTTAGCAGAGAATGGGCGTGATTAGCACTACTCATGAGAAAGGAAAAAGGGTCAAACCCCCAAAGTCATAAGAATAAAAACGAAAATTCTTCTTTCGATTGGGATTAAAATCAGAAGACCTTATCCGTTAAATCATTGAAATATATTAAAAATCAAAAAATCAGTTTCTATGCTGTTTTCAGAAACTGGAACAGTTATGCCTTTTTGCGCAACATACGCACCGGAGTCGACTGATCCTTTTGCGGCTCAGCCATAGGCTTTCCGAAGAGATAGCCCTGCCCCATATCAACATCCAGCGCCGTGACCAACTGGGCTTGTGCCTCAGTCTCAATACGTTCCGCCACTGTTGGAATACCCAAACCGCGAGCCAGGGTCACCATAGAGGTCAACATGGCTTTGTCCCGGGGAGATTCCATCAGACGGGACACATAGGCTCCGTCAATCTTGATGAAATCAACTTCCATGTTGCAGAGAGTGCCATAGGAGTTGTACCCGGCGCCAAAATCATCCAGACCCACCTGATATCCCCGTTTTCGAAGGCGCTCGATGATTTTGCCAACTGCAGCCATGTCATCCAGCTTGGCAGATTCCGTAACTTCAAAAATCAACCGTCGTGACATGCTGGTGGCCTGATCCAGCACCCCAAAGAGCTCTTCAACGAACCTGGGGGTTTGCAGCGACTGCCCGGAAAGGTTCACGGACAAAGACTTACCTGTCAGAAGAGGATCCTTTTTCAGCCGCTCGATCGCGGCTTTGCAGACATGCAGGTCCACCTCTGTAATGAAGCCCGTTTCTTCCGCAAAGACCATGAATTCATAGGGCGATGACATGCCATCAATGCGTGACAGCATCTCGTATCGCTTGGTCTTTCGATCCAGCAGATTGACGATGGGCTGAAAGGCAAAATTCAACCTGCCTTCCGTCAGAATAGCCCGGCTTTCAGCGATGCGGATGGTGGTGTTTTCCACCAGGCCTTTGTACTCCTGTGCCAGATCGTCCAAATCCACCTTACCGCTGTGCGGTGCAGAAAACTTGCTGATGGCAAAAGACAAAGCCTGACTGGCATCTTCCTTGTTGGACAGGTCCAGACTTCCGGTTTCTACGGCAACGCCCTGGCCTTCCGGATCCGCAGCCTTGGTCATGTCCATGAACGAGGTCGACAGCCCGTCCTTGTCGACGGAATGATCATGCAGGATGGCCAGCTTACCCTCTGCCACATGCCCGACCTCACCGGAACCCGGCGCGGCAGCCTGAATGAAACGGGCAAAGTCTGTTACCACGTCATCCAGCCAGTTGTCCTTCTCCAGAGAGACCTCTTCAATCTGTGGATCATACTCCAGGAAGGTAACGTTCAGATCCTTTTCGGACCCGCTCAGAATTGATCGGGCTCTTTCTGAAAACCCCTTCTGATCCAGTACGATCGGTCCATCGGCGCCCCGGGAGACCTCGGAAAAAGCCAGGTATATGACCTGGGACTTGTTGGGGATCCGATAACCACGCACGGCAATGGAGTTCAATTCGGCATTGATGTCGGAACCGCTGAGCAACAAAGGACCGAAACGGTGGCCGGGCAGACAGCCATCCACCAAGCTGGACACCAGTCGACCTGCATTTTCGGAGAGGTGATCAGATAGAGAGGTACCGACAATCTTGTCTGCACTGACTCCCAGATAGCGAGAAACGGCCCCCATGGCGTACCCAATCTCGCCATCGCGGGTCACCTCCAGAAAGAGATCTGCCGCTGCAAACGCCAACAGGACGTATCTGTCGCGTTCATTTCTCAGTTCGCGTTCAAGCGAGCTTTCCATACTTCTCTCTGCGGCCATCTGGTCGGAACTACCCGTTACAATCCCACAGGAATGCTAAACAATCTTTTAACGTGCCTCTTTAGAAAGACTTCAATCTGCAACTCCCGGCGACTCTTTCTGCGCCTCTGCCTTTTCATCTGCTTCAATGCAGCCAACGCCCAGGATTTCTCATTACCCCTTGGAAACAAACAAAAAAGGAGGGCCGACCGTATCGACCCTCCCTTCTCTGTTCTGCCCTAAAAGCTATGCTTCATAGGACTTTGTCGTCATGCTCCTCGGTTTCGCAATCAGCGTTACGAAAAGGCGTCAGGCATGGAGTCCTTTTTCTTCTGCATGAACTCCTTGAGAGCTTCATCGATGGCCGGATCCAGCTCCGGTGCCACATAGCCATCCAGCAGCTCGCGCACCAGCTTGTTGGCCCGTTGCTGGGTATCAAGGGAACCATCCAGTTCCCACTGTTCGAAGGAATTGTTGTCTGCAACGCTGGAGCGGTAGAAGGCTGTTTCGAAGTTCGCCTGGGTATGGGTTGCCCCCAGGAAGTGGTTACCGGGGCCAACTTCGCGAATGGCGCTCATGGCCTGGCCGTTTTCGGTCATGTCCACGCCACCAGCCATGGTCTGCAGCATGCCCAACTGGTCCGCATCCATCACCAGCTTCTCGTAAGAAGACACCAGGCCACCTTCCAGCCAGCCGGCAGCATGCAGGCAGAAGTTCACCCCGCCCATCAAGGTCGGCGTGATGGTGTTGGCACTTTCATAGGCGGCCTGGGCATCAGGTACCTTGGAGCCACAGAGCGATCCACCGGAACGGAACGGCACACCCAGACGACGGGCCAACTGACCCACGCCGTAGAGCACCATGGCAGGTTCTGGTGTGCCGAAGGTCGGCGCGCCGGACTGCATGGACATGGAACTGGCAAAAGAACCGAAGACCACAGGCGCACCCTTGCGCACCATCTGGGCAAAAGCCATGCCCGCCATGGCTTCAGCCAGGGTCTGGGTGATGGTGCCCGCCACGGTACAGGGCGACATCGCCCCGGCCAGGATGAAGGGGGCCGTGATGCAGGCCTGGTTGTTGCGGGCATAAACCTTCAGCGCCCCCAACATGGTGTCGTCCCAAACCATGGGTGAGTTGGCGTTGATCAGAGAGATCATCACCGTGTTGTTCTGGACGAACTCCTCACCGAAAAGGATCGACGCCATATCCACAGAATCCTGCGCCCGTTCCGGCGCGGTCACGGATCCCATGAAGGGTTTGTCGGAAAAGCGCATGTGGGCATAAAGCATGTCCAGATGGCGCTTGTTCACGGGGATATCACAAGGTTCGCAAACCGTGCCGCCGGAATGGTGCAGAGACGGCAGCATATAGGCCAGTTTCACGAAGTTCTGGAAATCTTCGATGGTGCCATACCGGCGGTTCCCATCCAGATCCCGGACAAAAGGCGGGCCATAGACCGGCGCAAAAATCGTGTTTCCACCACCGATTTCCACCGTCCGCTCCGGATTGCGGGCGTGCTGCGTGATCATGGAAGGGGCATGATCCTTGATCAGCTGGCGGCAAAGGCCCCGGGGGAAACGAACCCGCTCCCCCTGCACGTCGCAACCATTGGCTTTCAGGATTTCCAGCGCTTCAGGATCATCCCGGAACTCGAGCCCGATCTCCTCAAGAATGGTGTCGGCATTGTGCTCGATGATTTCCAGCGCTTCTTCGTTCAGCACTTCAAACGTGGGAATCTGGCGCTGAATGAACTTAAGCTGCTCAACAGGACCGCTGCGTCGGGCTGCCCGACGGGCCCCTGCCCCGCCGCCACTGCGCCCTTTGCGGCCTGCGCGACCGGCGCGTTGTTCAACAGCTTGCTCACTCATGACCCGCTCCTATGGGACAACAACATAATTGGATGCTTCTTTTGTCGCTCAGCAAGAAAATCCCGCTTACGCACAAGCGACGGCCAAATGTCGTTCCGCGTCGCTCTGACCGTTAAACCTGTATTTTGCTGTCGGGTTTCCGGTCTGCGTCAGATAAACACTGGAAAAGAGCGACCAAAGCTGTGCACAAGCCAAACTCCAGGATTACCTTGGCTTTCGCTGCCCTGAACGGCAGAAGAACCGGCGCTTGTTCTTCCATTTATCTGAATAGGAAGGTTCTTTTTGCGACATGTCGCAAACCCCAAGGGGCGTGTCGCAATCTGGTCTGAGCTTTGTCATTTGCCTTGCCATCTTGTGGCTAGCTTTTCACAGGCGCAAAATGTCTTAAAACAAGTAGGGTTTGGCAAAAGCACTGCGTCTGTTCTCACCGTTCACCGGTGACTTATTCGACGGCTGCGACCTGTCGCGGCTTCTTCCTACAAAGGCCATGGGGACTTGGACATGGAGACTACCGCACGGGTTGTCGTTATCGGCGGCGGCATTAATGGCGTAAGCACACTCTATCATCTGGCCAAAAAGGGCTGGACGGACTCTGTCTTGCTGGAGCGGACGGAACTGACGGCCGGGTCCACCTGGCATGCTGCCGGCCTGCTGCCGCTTTTCAACATGAGCTACTCCGTTGGCCAGCTGCACCAGTACTCCGTAGAGCTTTACAAGAGCCTGGAAGAAGAAACCGGACAAGCCGTTGGCTTCCACGGCACCGGCAACCTGCGCCTGGCCACCAACCGGGATCGCATGGATGAGTATCGCCTGTATCAGTGTACGGCAGAGACCATCGGCGTTGAGTCTCACCTGGTTTCTGTCGAAGAGATCAAGAAGCTCTGGCCGCTGATCAATGCCGACGGTCTGGTGGGGGCCCTCTGGCATCCAACCGACGGTCACATTGCGCCGGTGGACATCACCATGGCTCTGGCCAAGGGCGCACGGACCCTGGGCGCCAAAATCCACCAGCACACGGAAGTGTCCTCCATTGAGCGGGACGGCAACGAGTGGGTCGTGACCTCCAGCAAAGGCACCATCCGCTGCGAACACGTGGTTTGCACCACCGGGAACTATGCCCGCCAAACGGCTCTGAAAGTCGGCCTGGAAATCCCCGCCATTCCCGTCGAACACCAGTTTATCGTCACCGACGTGGATCCGGTGTTGAAGGAGTACCGCGAAGCCGGTCATGCTGAGCTGCCGGTTCTGCGTGAATCAGACTCCAGCTACTACCTGCGCGAAGAGCGCAACGGCTGGATCCTGGGCCCCTACGAGAAACACGCCCCGGCCTGCTTTGTGGACGGCGTCACCAAAGGTTTCGAAAAAGACCTCTTCCCCGGCGACCTGGACCGCCTGCTGCCCCATGTGGAAGCCTGTATCAACCGCGTCCCTTCCTTCGAAAACGCCGGGATCAAGGACATCACCAACGGGCCCATTTCCTACACACCCGATGGGAACCCCATGGTCGGCCCGGCCTTTGGTCTGCAGAACTTCTGGATTTCCGAAGGCCACTCCTTTGGCGTGACCGCAGCCGGCGGCGCTGGCTGGCAGCTGGCAGAATGGATGGTCGAAGGCGAACCTTCCGTGGATATGAACGGTGTGGATCCGCGCCGCTTTGGTGTCACCACCAAGCAGTTCGCCAAGCTGAAAAACGAAGAAGCCTACGAGCATGTCTTCGTCAACCACTACCCCATGGAAGAGCGCGAAGCTGGCCGTCCGGCAAAAACCACGCCCTGCTATGAACGTCTGGACCGGGCTGGTGCTGTCTGGGGAGCCCGCTTTGGCTGGGAACGCCCCAACTGGTTTGCCGCTGACGGTGAAGAGCGCAAGGACGTGCTGTCCTACCGCCGCTCCAACTGGTTCGAGCCGGTGGGCCGCGAAGTCAAGGCCATGCGTGAACGTGTAGGCCTGATGGAGCTGTCCTCCTTTGCCAAGTACGAAGTGGAAGGCCCTGGCGCCCGCGCCTGGCTGGATCAGATGGTGGCCAACAACATCCCCAAAGGCGAAGGCCGGATGATGCTCTGCCACTCTCTCTTCCCGAGCGGCTCCGTGCGTTCCGAATACACCATCAGCCGCATGAGCGACGGCCTGTTTGGCGAGCGCTTCTATGTGGTCGGCCCTGGTGCCGCCCATGACATCGACTGGGACTGGTTCATGAAAACCGTGCCCACCGATGGCTCCGTTTTCATCCGCGACGTCACCACCCAGTACGGTGTGTTCGTGCTGGCCGGTCCGGATGCCCGCAAGGTCCTGCAAAAGCTGGCCGATGCGGATCTGAGCAACGATGCCTTCAAGTGGCTGACCATGCAGGAAATCCCTGTTGGCTTCGCCTCAAACGTCCGGGCCCTGCGGGTGAACTTTGTCGGTTCCCTGGGCTGGGAACTGCACCACCCCATCGAGTATCAAAACCATCTCTATGATGCGCTGATGGAAGCCGGGAAAGAGTTCGACATCTCCCTGGTGGGCATGCGGGCCATGGATTCCATGCGTCTGGAAAAAACCTACCGCCTCTGGGGCACCGATCTGAACGCCGAAAACACCGTTCTGGAAGCCTCCATGAATCGCTTTGTTCGCCTGAACAAAGAGAACTTCATTGGCCGTGATGCTTTGGTTCGTCAGCAGGAAGCTGGAGTGCCCAACCAGTTTGTGACCATCGAAATCGATGCGGACGATGCGGATCCCTTTGGCAGCGAACCCATCTTCATTGACGGTGAAGTGGTTGGACGTGGCACGGCCGGTGGTTACGGCCACTACGTCAAGAAATCCCTGATGCTGGGATATGTCCGAAGCGAGTTTGCTAAACCGGGGACGGAATGCGAAGTCCGCGTTCTGGATCAGCGCCGCCCGGCGCGGATCATTGAAGAAAGCCCCTATGATCCGGAAAACGAAGCTCTGCGGGCCTAACCGGACCAGAGGTATACAAGAAAACGGGAGCTCTAGAGACAAATCGCTTTAAGCGGAATCACTACGTGATAACGCTTAAAGCGTAAATTTGCCTCTTTTCAACGGGATAGAGGATGATTCACGGTTTAGTTCCAAGCGCAAAGCGCTTCTAACTAAACCGATCATGCTCTAGTTGGCTCCCGTTTTTCTATTCAGCGTCTGAGTTCCAGAGCCAAATCGGTGTCAGTGGACTCACGATGTGATGACACTTGAAGGATGAAACTCTTCTCTAAGAGTAAAAGCAGACCTTTCCGTCAGACTTAAACCTACGCTTTAGACAGCGATAGATCCTCTTCCCAACGCGACAGATCCAGGCCCGCCAGATCTTCCAGTCGAGCCACGTCTTCTTTGTAGTGGCTGTGATAAATCTCGTGGGCCAGCGCCGGGTCCAGTTTCTCCGTCCAGCCCGCCTGCAGTTTCAGGACATTATCCATGGCCTGTTCACTGGGGGCCTCCACCTTGCGTTCCTTGCCATCCACTGTGAGATAAAGTTCGCAAGTGCGTTTGAGAAATCCGCTTTTTCGCTTTTCAAAGAGCGGCAGACTGCCTTTGTTGGAATGAGGCAGAGGCCGCCCTTTCACCGCCGAGAGATCGACATCCAAAAACATCTCCAGCCTTTCCAGCCAGCTGTCGGTGTCCGCATAAAAACTCTCCAGAGGGATCACCATCACCGCGTCCCTGCCAAAGAGCTGAAAAATGGTCTCCAGCCGACCGGCCAGCGGATGAAAATAATAAGGCGGCTGCAGCTTCCACATGTTTTCAAAAGAAAAATCCAGCTCGAACGGTTCAAAGAGCTGCCAGGTTTTCTTCCTGCGGTGCACCGGTGATCCTTCACACATATGCATCCGAATGTCGTGTTGATAGAAGGAAAAGGCGCGCTTTACCGGATTGCGCAACATCATGATGATGCGCTTTTGCGTCGGGAACTCGCGGATGGCTTCCAAAGCCCCCAGTTCGCGGAAGTAAAGCGGCGTAAAATCGAGAAAGGCCTTTTCTTTCCCCGTGAAACTGTAGAGGCCGTGGTACCAGTCCGGCCCTTTCATCAGGTGCTCATTGAAGAAATAGGTTTCTTTCTCTGACGGGGTGGCGACGTCCGGCACCAGCTCCAGCAGGTCATGGATTGTGGAGCTGCCACATTTTTCCATCCCCACACCGACAATGTGCAGCAGGGAGCCAAACTGCGTTAAGGCCGTTCCGGCTCGCTCTTCAGCGCTGTAAGTGGGGGAAAAAGCCATAAAGGGTACCTCAGGGAAAAATCGCTGTCTTTGTGTTCAATGGGCACTGTCCGGACTCGGAAGCGCCTCACCTGCCATCCCTGTCTACAGCAAGTCCGGTGGTGTTTCATCTCCCCTTTCGTTCCAATTTCTCAGGCCCTGGTCAGGACACCCCGGCTGGGTTCAGTTGCTTTTCCCAGATCGACAAATCCAGTCCGGTCAAGTCCGCCATCCTGTCTACATCCTCCCTGAAACGGGCATGGAAAACCTCGTTGGCAAAATCCGGGTCCAACTCCCTGGTCCAGCCGGACTGCAGTGACAGGGCGGCATCCACAGCCGATTCATCCGGCGTGGCAATCAGGCGGGCTTCACCTTCTTCAATGAGAAAGAGCTGCGCGTCTTTCCCCTCACCCTGCCGTTTTTCAAACTGAGCCAAACGCCCCGGATTGGCATGGGGAAGCTGCCGGTTTTTGGCTTCAGACAGATCGACACCCAAAAAGGCCTCAAGTTTGTCCAGCCAAAGGTCCTGCTGAGCCACCAGAGCTTCCAGCGGGATAACCATCACCTTGTCTGCGCCGAACATCTGATAGATCGTCTCAAGGCGTGTTGCCATCAGGCCAAAGTAATAGGGCACGCGCAGGTGCCACATGTTTTCGAAAGAAAAGGCCATTTCCGGCTCTTCAAAAAGCTGCCACACCCTCTGGCGTCGTTTTACCGGTTCCCCCCGGCAAAGATGCTGATGAATGTCATGGTGATAGAAGGAAAAGGCACGCTCTACCGGATTGCGCAGCATTACGATGATGCGCTTTTCCGTTGGAAACTCCCGGATGGCCTCCAGAACCTCCGCATCGCGAAAATAACCCGGTGTAAAGTCAAGAAAGGCCCGCTCGTGGCCCATAAAGCGATACTGACGGGCATACCACTGTGCCCCTTTTTCCAGGTTTTCGTTGAAAAAGGCCGTCTCTTTGTTGACGGGGACTGCAACGTCGGCTGCGCTCGCCAAGAGGTCATGTACTGTCGAACTGCCGCTCTTTTCGACACCGACGCCGACGATGTGCAGCAGTTTGGACAAATGCGCCAAGGCCGGCTGGGCTGCGGCATCACCAGGTAACTCCCGGGCCAGGGGCATGATCGACTCCTGCACATAAAAGACCTCTTCTTCTACCAGCAGTCGTTTTGACATGATAGCTGCCAATCCCAGGGGTAACTGGAGTGGGTCCACAGGCCACAGCTACCGCGCCCTCTCGACGACTGGCCCGCGATTGACAGAAACGACAAAGAGATAGAAAAAGGCACCTCAACAGGCCTTGCGACCGATGGCCTGTTTCCTCCCCACCATGACAGCGAAAGCCAGGCTTTTATGAGCGCTTCTCAGTCCTTGCCCCTGACCGCCCAGTTGATCCCGGTTACTCCCTTTCAGCAAAACTGCAGCCTTCTGGTCTGTCAGAAAACCAACAAGGCAGCCTTTGTGGATCCCGGCGGCGATCTGAAACTCCTCAAGGAGGTGTTACAGAAAAGCGGTGCAACGCTGGAAAAGATTTTTATCACCCACGCCCATCTGGACCACGCCGGTGGCGCAGCTGACCTGGCAGAACAATTTGGCGTGCCGATTGAAGGCCCGCATAAAGACGACCAGTTCTGGATCGACAAGATGGAAGCCCAGGGCGAGAACTACGGTTTTGAGGGCGTTCGGCGTTTCACACCCGACCGTTGGCTGGAAGGCGGTGACCAGATCTCCTTTGGGAACATCACCCTGGATGTCCGCCACTGTCCCGGTCATACCCCGGGACATGTGGTTTTCTTTCACCCGGAAAGCAATCTGGCACTGGTTGGTGATGTGCTGTTCCAGGGCTCTATTGGTCGAACAGACTTCCCCCGTGGCAACCACGCAGACTTGCTGCGGTCCATTCAGGAAGAACTCTGGCCGCTGGGAGATGATGTGACCTTCATTCCTGGTCACGGTCAGCCCTCGACCTTTGGTCAGGAACGGCGCAGCAATCCCTTCGTCGCCGACCATGTGCTGAAAGGCTGATCGCTGAGAAGCTGGTCGCTGGAGCGCCAGAGCTTGATCGGTTTGGTTGGAAGCGCTGAGCGCTTGTACCTAAACCGCGAATCATCCTGTAACACGTTGAAAAGAGGCAATTTCACGCTACAAGCGTTATCACGCAGTGAGTCCACTTAAAGCGATTTGTCTCTAAAGTCTGCAAAACAGCGTGCTGAAAGAAAGACTGAAGTCAGCCCCTGTCCTGGCCCTGACCACGTCACTCTTCGTCACCGTCACAAATAGGCGAAGCAATCGACCTGAATGCCCTGTGGGGCAGGTTTGACGCTGAAGATCATTTCCGTGCCGGGTTCCGGGATATCTTCCATGTCAAAACCGGAACGGGTGAACGCGGTCACATGCATGAAGACGTCCCGGCCCGTATCATCATCGACGATGAAACCGAACCCTTTGGTGCGGTCAAACCACTTCAGAATTCCCTGATGATCCAGGTCGTCTTTTTCTTCTTCACTCAAAGGTGGCCGCAGTTCTGCCTCAACCGGACGGTTCGCGGCCGGTGGTGACGCAACAGCCGCAGCGGCAGGCTGATCATAGCTTTCCTGACCGCCACTCTCCTCGCTAAAGCGCATACCGCCTCCCAAGGGGTAGGCAGGTTGGCCAAGCAAGGGAGAGTCAGGTTGATCGGAACTGCGCTGACCCCAATCCCAGAGATTTTTGGGCCTGACATTCGTTGCCCCCACCGGGGACAGAGGACGCCGGCGTATCAGGGGCGCGAATTCCAGATCCTGTTCCACCCCCTGTTGCAAACCATTAGACACAGAAGCAATGGACACGACCTGATAGCCCCGTGGCACAGGTTTGATTTCACATTGCAACTGATCGCCGCCCTGAAGGTGACTGATCCCGGCATCATCCATAACTGAGCGGTGGAAAAAGATGTCTATATCGATATCTTCTACGCGCACAAAACCAAAGCCACGCGTTGCGTTGTAGGATTTTACCGTTGCCAGATGCTTGCTTGTATTTTCAGTCATTCAATAAACTAATCTGATGAAAGAATTGGAAAATCAGCGCTTTCAATCAAGGTTCTGCGCCATTGCATTAGAAGCATAATAATAGCGTATTTTCCCATTAAGTCACGGCATTACCACGATTATCGAAGCTTTTCTCGCAAAGATAGCAAGCGCCCGGGAAACCAAACCGCCTCCAAGGGAAATGGAGGGAAGTCGTCTCAGCACAACAGTGGATGACAGAGCGGAATTGCTTTGACAGTTCGACCACCTTTGCCAAGAACTATGCCCTTACCGGGCAGACGAAGCAGGACATTCGTCCTGTCGGCGGCCCGATAAAAAGGCTTATGTGACGGATACAGATGGCTAGATACAGCCTGATCACAGCACTGGCTTTGTCATAAGAACAAAAGGACACCCAGAATGAAGGCGCGCGTTAAGTGGATTGAGGACATGAAGTTCCTGGGAGAATCCGCCTCAGGACATGGCATTGTCATCGACGGTGCTGACGACAAGGTAGCCCCCAGCCCCATGGAACTGCTGTTGCTGGGCGTTGGTGGCTGTTCTTCCATCGACGTGGTCATGATCCTGCAGAAGATGCGGGAAAACGTGGAAGATGTGGTGGCGGATGTCACCTCTGAACGGGCGGAAACAGACCCCAAGGTTTTCACAAAAATCAACCTGCACTTTAAGGTGACGGGGACAGGACTGTCCGAAAGCAAAGTGGCACAGGCCGTCAAACTCTCCGCTGACAAGTACTGTTCTGCGTCAATCATGCTGGGCAAAGCCGCTGAAATCACCCACAGTTTCGAAGTCATTGAACCCTAAGACTGGCAGTTAGGGGCCCCGTCATCTTTGCAGCGTGACAGAATGTCACCACAAAAAACCTGAACAGGCTGCCATTCATGATGATAGTGGGTGATGCAGAGCTTGGTTGTGGGTGTCGCTTGCATTCGACCGAAGGGGCCAGGCTTGAGAGCATGATCGGTTTGGTTAGAAGCGCTTTGCACTTGGAACTAAACCGTGAATCACCCTCTATCCTGTTGAAAAGAGACAAATTAGTGCTTCAAGTGGTATCACGCAGTGAGTCCACATAAACCGATTTGACTCTTGGGGCCTTGCTGGCAAATCCAGTCAGCAACAGCCTTCTGATCACAGGCAAAGAGCCTGAGAGACACGAGACTTTAAGACAGACCAAGGCTTCTGAGTTCGCGCATGTTCACATCCAACAGCTTCGACATTCCGCAGATGCTCCGTTCGGCCCTGCAGCAACAGCAACAGGGAAACCTGGACGGGGCAGAAAGCCTGCTGAAACAGGTCTTGGCCAGGCAGCCCAGGCACAGTGACGCCCTGAAACTGCTGGGCATGCTGCGCTTTCAGCAGGACAATCCAAAGGAAGCTGAACGGCTGTTGTTGAAAGCGATCAAGGTCAAGCCGGATGGCGCCAGCTATCTGCATGACCTGGGTGTCATTCGCCAGTCTCTGGGCAAAAAAGACGCGGCCATCAAAGCCTTTCAGAAGGCGGCGGCTCTGCGCCCCAACGAGGCCGCCCGCCAGGAGGCTCTGGCGGTGGCCCTGCTGACCAACAAGCAGATCGATCTGGGCATCAGCCACCTGAACAAGGCCCTGGAACTGGAGCCACAGCGGGTTTCTGCTCTGGTCCGCCTGGCTGACATCCACCAGCAGGAAGGTCGACAGGAAGAGGCTCTGAGCCTCTATGAGCAGGCTCTGGAGCTGGCTCCGGACTATGCCCCCGCCCATAACAACCGGGGCTCTGCCCTGCAGGGATTGGGACGTCCGCTTGAGGCCGCCCAAGCCCACCAAAAGGCCCTGGACCTGAACGATCAGGTACCCAACTACTGGCTGAACCTGGGGGTGGCTGAGATGGCTGCCAAGAACCCTCAGGCCGCCCTTAAAGCCTTTGACCACTGTCTCGTCTTAGACCCCATGGACCGGCGCGGCCTGGCTTACCGCCTGATCGCCACAGGGGAACTGGGCTTACAGGACAAAGAGGCCGTGGCCCGGGAGCTTCAGGACTGGATCAATCCTCAGCATCTGGAAACACCAAAGGGATACAGTGATCTGGCAGACCTGAACCGGCATCTGGCCAAAGATCTGCTCAGCCACCGGTCTTTGACCTGGGAGCCTTTGGGGACCGCCACCACCGGCGGCTCGGACATCCTCAACCTGATGCAGTACCCCACCAAATCCATCCGGGCCTTTCACGGTGCCCTGATTCAGGCCCTGACCCGATACATCGAGACCCTGTCACGGCAACAGGGGCACCCGCTGCTGGACCGCCTGCCTCAGGACTGGGAACTGGATATCTGGTCAACTGTCTTTAAGTCCCAGGGCTATCAGCACGCCCATGTGCATCCCACCGGCTGGCTGAGTGGTGTTTACTACGTCCAGTTGCCCGATGCCGAAGCCCAGAAGGAAGAAACGGCAGGCTGGATCGAATTCGGCCGTCCTGAGGATACCTTTGATGTCTCCTTCGACCCGGTTGTCCGGCTCTGCGAAACCCAGGAAGGGGTGGCGTTCTTTTTCCCCTCCCACCTCTATCACCGCACCATTCCCTTCGATGGCACACGCGAACGGATAGCCATCGCCTTTGATGTGCGGCCAACCTCCTGGCGGGACTGAGCCAAAAAAAGAAGGAGGAACGAAAAACATCGTTCCTCCCCAACCAGACAGAAAGTGCGCCCTGACTAACCGGTCAGATGGCTGCGCAGCTTATCCAGCAACAGCTGACGCTCGTGGCGGGCCGCCAAAGCCCCCTCCATGTCCACTTCGACAAAGCGCGTGGGGGTGTGGGGCTGCAGCTGACCGATCAGATCCATGTCTGCAGAGATAACAGCCCCCAGCATGAAGTACCCACCGCCGGAAACGGCATCCCGGTGCAGGATGATGGGTTCAGTCCCGCCAGGCACCTGAATGGAGCCGTAAGGATAGCAACCGTCCACGATGTTTGAGGGGTCGGACCCGGCCCCAAAGGGTGGCTCCCGGTCAACAAAATCCAGCGCCTGGCCGCCCCGGAATCGGTAGCCGATGCGATCGGCTTCAGGCGCGACTTTCCAGGTATCGTTGAAAAATGCCTTGCCGGACTCTTCGGTGATACGGTGCCAGTAGATGCCGGGCAGAACCCTCAATTCAGCAGGCTGACCGGGCCCGCGACGCAGCTCTGCCGGCACTTCAAGCCCCACCTTTGCACGACCCGACGCCTTACCCAGAGGCAGTTCGTCACCTGCGGCCAATGCCCGGCCTTCATGGCCGCCCAAGGCGCCCAGGGCATAGGTGGAGCGGCTGCCCAGCACCAGCGGGACGTCGATCCCGCCGGAAACGGCGATGTAAGCCCGTGCGCCGGCAGTCAGAAATTCAAAGGACAGCACCTGTCCGGCTTTGACCGCAAAGGAAGTCCAGGTCTGTTGCTGCTGCCCATCAACCTTTGGCACCAGCTCTGCGCCGGTCACTGCAACAACCGCATCCCGGCTGAAGCTGAGCTCCGGCCCCAGGAAGACGGCCTCCAGCACAGCCGCCCCTTCATCATTGCCGACCAGAAGGTTCGCGGCCCTGAGAGCAAAACGATCCATGCCGCCGGAAAGGGGAATGCCCAGGTGATAGTAACCGGGGCGGCCCAGGTCCTGTACCGTGGTGGCCAGCCCGGGAGCTGTAACGTTAATTCCCATAGAGCCGATCCTCCAGTTGCTTGTTGTAAGCCCCAATGTCCTGATTGAAGTCAGCCAGAGAAAAGGTCACGGGCTTGATCAGCGGTTCAAAGGTACCGGCCTCCACTTCGGCCAGGATCCGGTCATAGGCTTCCCGGTCCACGGGCTTAAACTTCACGATGTCGCCCGGATTGAAGAAGACCATGAAATCCTTTAGGTAGCTGATTTCCTGCTGGGGGTCGTAAATGGGCATGGGAGTTACGCCGAACATCTGATAGCCCCCGGCACCCCGCACCGAATAGATGCAGGAAAAACAGCCGCCATAGCCCACCGTCTGTTTCGGGGTATCGGTACGCGGCCGCAGGTACTTGGGCACTTCAATCTGCCGTTCCCGCTCCACCATCTGATACATGAACGGCAGCCCGGCTACGAAGCCCACCATGGAAACGAACCAGGGGGAGTTTGAGTGGGCTTCGATGAAGTCAGCCACACTGTCATAGCCGTTGATGCGGGCGGCATAATCCAGGTCGGTGCCGTTGGGATCCTGATGGCGCTCGCGAAACCGCATCAGGGTCTCATGGGTCCAGGGATCCTGGTAGTAGACCGGCACTTCAATGATCCGGGTTTCCAGCACGCTTTCTGCCTGTTCCGCCCCTGCTTCAATGGCTTTCAGTTCGGCCAGCAGGTCATTGGGCGCAATGACGTCGGGATCAAACTTGATCTGGAAGGAGGCATTGGCCGGGCAGATCTCGGTCACCCCCTTGATTTTCTTGTCTCTGACCGCCGTGGTCATGGACAGGCTTTTGAAAAAAGCCTCCAGCGACATCTCCTCATCGGTTTCGACGAAGATGTGCTCGTCCCCTCCAAAGGCGTAGCGGGTCTTCATCTCTGCTCCCCTCTATTCATGGGTTAAGGTTGCGGCGTTGTCGTCCAGCCAACGTTCCAGCCACTGGGTATCAAAGGCAGCGGCGCGGACGTCTTTGTCCCGGCACAGCGCCTCAAAAAGCGGTTTGGTGGTCTTCAGGCCGCCAATTTCCAGTTCCTTCAACGCCCGCTGCAGGCGCTCGATGGCGGCATTTCTGTCTTCATCCCAGATCAGCAGTTTGCCGAGCAGGGAATCGTAAAAGGGCGGGATCTGGTAGCCGGGATAAAGAATGCCGTCGAACCGCACCCCTGGTCCGCCCGGCAGCCGCAGATCCCCCACAACGCCGGGAAAAGGCATAAAGCCCTGGGTCGGGTCTTCGGCATTGAGCCGCACCTCCAGCGCGTGCCCTTTGATGGCAATGTCCTCCTGCGTCATGCGCAGTGGTTCACCGCCAGCAATCAGGATCATTTCGCGCACCAGATCCAGCCCCGTGATCAGTTCACTGACCGGATGCTCCACCTGGATTCTGGTATTCATTTCAATGAAGTAGAATTCCTGACTGTCATCGTCGTAGAGGAACTCGACGGTTCCGGCACCGCGATAGTTCACGGCCAGCGCCAGAGAGACAGCCGCCGCACAAAGGCGCGCGCGCACCGGCTCCGGCAAGGCCCGGGCCGGGGCTTCCTCCCAGACCTTCTGCCGACGGCGCTGCAACGAGCATTCCCGTTCATAACAGTGAACCACCCGCTCCCCATCGCCCAGCAACTGCACTTCAACGTGGCGCGCTTTGGTGATGACCTTTTCCAGGTAGAGGCCGCCATCACCGAAGGCCGCCTGGGCTTCGGCACTGGCTTGCGGGGCCTGACGATCAAACTCTTCCATTGAGGAGACGATACGGATGCCCCGCCCGCCCCCTCCGGCGGCTGCCTTGATCATGACCGGGAACCCGATCTCTTCCACCAGCTTGCGGGCTGCCGTCAGATCCTCCAGACGCCCCGCGCTGCCTGGCACGGTGGGCACCCCGGCCTTGGCCGCCACCTGCCGGGCGGACACCTTGTCCCCCATCAGTCGGATGACATCGCCACTGGGGCCGACAAAGGTCAATCCGGCCGCTGTGACCTGATCGGCAAACTCCGCGTTCTCAGCAAAAAAGCCATAGCCGGGATGGATGGCGTCGGCTCCGGTTTGCGCCGCAGCCGCCAGAATAGCCTCGCTGTTGAGGTAGGATTTCGCCGCCTGGGGCGGTCCGATGTTGACCGCTTCATCAGCCAGTTTGACAGCCAGGGATTCAGCATCAGCATCGCTGTAGACCTGAACGGTTGCGATGCCCAGCTCCTGCGCGGCCCGGATGATGCGAACCGAAATCTCCCCCCGGTTGGCGATCAGTAGTTTTTTAATGGTCATAACAACCCGCCTGCCCCTTCAATCCGGCTCAATCTGCCACTTCCAGCAGCGGCTGGCCTGCCGACACGGCAGCTTCGTTTTCCACTAGGAATCTGGCGATGGTGCCACTGCAGGTCGCTTTGATTTCATGGAAGGATTTCATCACCTCCACCAATCCGATCACCTCCCCTTCTGCCACGCTGTCTCCTTCAGCTTTGTAAGGCGGTTCGGTCGGGGCCGACTGGCGATAGAAGGTGCCCGGCAAGGGGGAAAGAACTTCGTTGTTCGACATGATTTTTCCTCTTTTTGATTCTGATTTGCAGCGATGATCCGGCAGCGCCCGGTCAGGTTCAGGTTTCTTTGTCCAGGGCCGTGCGCACGGCCTGTGCAACCGCCACCGCATTGGGGGTATCTGAGTGTACACAAATTGTTTGCACGGACACCGCGACATCTGAGCCCTCCACAGACGCCACCTTTCCCTCTTTGACCGCCCGAACACAGCGGGCGGCCACATCGGCCACATCCACTTCCGGATGTTCACGGGAAATGATCAGGTCGCCATTGGCGGCATAATCCAGATCGGCAAAGAATTCAGAGCGGAACTCCAGCCCCCGGGCGCCATAGACCGTTTCATGCAACGTGCCTGTCATGCCGAAGATGGGCACACGGAAGTACTCCCCCACATCGGCGACAGCCTGGGCGATATGTTCCTGCTTGGCCGCCATACCGTAGAGAGCCCCGTGGGGTTTCAGGTGGCTAAGCTCCATGCCGGCCACTTCCAGAAAGCCCCGCAATGCCCCCACCTGATAGATGATGATGTTGGCCATTTCCTCCCGGTTGATTTTCATCTCCCGGCGGCCGAAACCGGCCAGGTCAGGCAGAGAAAAGTGAGCCCCGACCTTTACGCCGTGCGCCTTGGCCAGTTCCACGGTCTTGCGCATGTGATTGGGGTCGGATCCGTGAAAGCCACAGGCCACATTGGCTTCAGAGATGAAGGGCATCATGCCTTCGTCATCGCCCATCTTGTAGAGGCTGAAGCTCTCGCCCATGTCACAGTTGATACTTACAGTCATTCGGCTTTACTCCCGCCCCTGGCTTGTCATTTTCATGTTTCAGTCCTCAGTCACGCAGGTTGGCCATGATCCGCAGTCGGGCCTGGTCAGCCACCACAGCAATGATCAGCAAGGCACCGATGACGACGGTCTGCAGGTAAGATTCGATCCGGGCCAGGTTCATGCCGTTTTGAACCAGGCCGATGAACAGAGCGCCCAGCACCACATTTTCCAGACGCCCGACACCGCCCCGCAGACTGACCCCGGCAATCACACAGGCCGCGATGGATTCCAAAGGCATGGCTGAGCCAATGTTGGCTTCGCCCGTATCCAGTCGCGCCGTCAGCAGCATGCCGGAAACAGCCGCCACACCGCCGCACAGCAGGTAGGCCAGAAAGAGGGTCAGCTTGGTGTTGATGCCGGAAAGGTTGGCCGCTTTGAGGTTGCCGCCCACCGCATAGAAGTAACGGCCCAGGGTGGTTCTGGTGACCAACAGGTAGAGCCCGGCAATCAGCAGGATCGAGACAAACACCGGGGTCGGAATGCCCAGCAAGTTGCCGAAACCAAAGAGGTCTCCAAACTCCACCGGCATGCCATAGACCGGCGTGCCTCCGGTCATGTAAAGCGCAATGCCGAAGCCCACAGAGGCCATGCCCAACGTCATCATAAAAGGCGAAACATTGAGCAAGGCCACGCCGGCACCGTTGATGGCACCGATCAGTGCCCCGGCGGCTACCCCGGCAAAGATACCGAGAGTGATGGCCAGCCACACCGCATCAGGCATGGCAGTCAGCGCTGCAGCCATGGCCGTTGCCCCAACCACCGAGGTCAGCGCCACGATGGTCCCAACGGAAAGGTCGAAACCGCCGGTCAGCAGGGCAAACATCTGTCCCACGGCCACCAAAGTCAGATAAGACGACTGGCGCACCACATTCATCAGGTTGCGGCCTGTCAGAAAGTTATCGGACAGCGACGTGAAGACCACCAGCGCCACCAGCAGCAAGAAGGGCAACACCCCCAGCCTTACGAAGATCAGTTGCAGGTAATGAAGCGCGTTACGCCGGGGGGCAGCCTCAGCCCGGTCCAACTGCAGGTTTTCTGTTGAGTTACTGTCAGACATTACGCGGCCTCTTGATCAAAAAAGTGCTTCAAAATGGTTTCCTGAGTGATCTCATCACCGGTCAGTTCCACCTGCAGCTTGCCCCGGTGCATGACATAAGCCCGGTGAGTCAGATGCAGGATTTCCGGCAGGTCTGAAGACACCAGGACAACCGCAGCCCCGGCCCGGCAGAGGTCGGCAATGAACTTGTAGATCTCCACCCGCGTCCCCACGTCGACCCCGACGGTCGGTTCATCAAAAACGTAGAGTTTCACGTCACGGGAGAGGCACTTGGCCAGCAACACCTTCTGCTGATTGCCGCCGGAAAAATGATCCACCTCCCGCTCCACCCGCAGCGGGTGCAACTGCAGCTGTTCCGCCAGGTGCTGGGCTTTGCGGGCTTCATGGCCCAGATTGAGGAAACCACCCCGTTGAAAGCTCGGGGTATCCAGCGACGCCAGCGTGATGTTCTCCCGGCAGGAACGCACCATGACCAGACCTTCGGCCCTGCGGTCCGGCGGGTTGTAGAAGAACCCCCGGTTGAGCATGTCGCGGGTGGATTTCCCGGTGACCTCCTCGCCATCAAAGACAACGGAGCCTCCGGCCACGTCTTCCAGACCAAAACAAGCGCGCAGCAGCTTTGACTTCCCGGCGCCAACCAACCCGGCCAGACCGATGATTTCACCGCGCCGCGCCTCAATCGTCACGCCATCCACCCGCCCGTCCGCGGTGGAGAGATTGTCGATGCTGAGCATCACCTCACCCGGCGTTGAGGAAATGTCAGGAAAAATCTGATCGATGACCCGGCCCGTCATCAGGCGCACCAGATCATCTTCCGTACTGGTCTGTGCCGGGACTGTTTTGATGAACCGGCCATCGCGCAGCACGGTGATACGGTCACCGATGCGTTTGATTTCGGCCATGCGGTGGGTGATGTAGATGACGGCTACGCCCTGGGCCTTAACCTTCTCCACCAGTTCAAAGAGACGATCCGTCTCGCGCTCCGTCAGGGAGGCGGTGGGTTCATCCAGGATCAATACGGAAAGTTCAGAGCGAAAGGCCTTTGCGATCTCCACCATCTGCTGTTCCGCACGGGAAAGATAAGCAACCTTCTGGCTGGCTTTCAGGGGAAAGCCCAGTTCCTGAAGAATGCGTTCAGCCTCGCTGTGCAGCGCCCGGCGGTTCAGCAGACCGTAGCGGGTCTGCTCAGCCCCCAAAAAAAGGTTCTGTTCGACCGTGAACTGCTCAACCAGGGAAAACTCCTGAAAGACCGCGCTGATACCCATGGCACGGGCGTGATGCACGGAATCCAGCTCAACTGGTTTGTCTTTGAAAAGGATCTGCCCAGCGGTTGGCTGATAGACGCCGGCGATCATGGAAATCATGGTGGATTTACCCGCCCCGTTCTCGCCGAACAGAACATGGACTTCCCCGGCTTTGACGTCGAAAGAGACATCATCCAGAGCCAGGACCCCGGGAAACCTCTTTTGGATTCCCCGCAGTTGAAGAAGGGGTGCATCCGCCGCCTGAGCAGCGGATGCCTCCTCCCGGTCTTGCCGATGCAACACCATCAACCTTACTCCAACCCGATGCTTACTGGTTGACCGAGAACGTCGGTTTGAAGCTGTCAGGCGCGAGCGACGAGTCGCGATCGAAGGTCTTGATGTTGTTGGAATCCACCACGGCCAGTTTGGGGCCCACGTGCTTCTTGAAGTCTTTGCCTTCCAGCGCCCGCACCGCCTGGTCGATGGCAATGCGTCCCTGGATCACAGCAGAGTCTGTGGGTGCCGCCAGAATCTGGCCGCGGTTGATGCCCTGATAGACACCCGGCGTGAAGTAGTAAGACATGATCTTGATTTTGCCGAGCAGCCCCTGGGCACGGAGCAGACCCACTGCCGCTTCGGCCGTCACGGCAGTCCCGACGATGTAGTCCACATCCGGGTGGGCTTCCAGCGTGTCTTCAATCAGCTTGAGCTGAACTTCCTTACCCGTATCGCCGTACTTGGTTTCGACCACTTCAATGGCGCTGTCTTTAACGGCTTCCTGGAACCCGGCATTACCCGCTTCCACCCAACCGGCGCCCGGAGGTCCGGGGAACCAGGCGACCTTGACAGGGTCCGCCCCTTTGGGATGGAGCTTGGCAATGTACTCACCAGCCTTGAAGCCCATTTCCCCGAACGAGACCAGGGATTTGGCGGTCAGATCTGACGACGACATGCCGTTGACCACATCAATCACAGGGATGCCTTTGGAGCTGACTTCCTGGACCACATTGTTCAGACCATCGAACGAAATGGCACCGATGACCACGGCGTCAGAGCCGCGGGAAACACAGTCTTCGATCTGGGAGATCTGGTTGTTGAGGTTGGTGTAACCACCCGCTTCAACCAGCTGCATTTTGACACCCTGGCGTTCAGCCTCTGCAGACACGCCATAGTTCACAGACATCCAGTAGGCGTCTTTCATGTGCGGGAAGGACACGCAGATGTCCCAGGCCTTGCTGGCTTTTTCCACCGGTGAGTACTGAAAGTCCTCACGCGGTGAATCCATGTTGAATGCCGGTGTCCAGACCTGGACTTCATACGGAAACCACTTGTCTGCTGCCAGGGCACCGCTGGCGAACGCTGCGGTTGCAACAATTGCCGTTGCCGCCAGCGCCTGTTTTTTGAATGAGGACATCTTGCCCCTCCCTCTCTTTGATCCATCCTTTCGGAGTCCGTCCGGCGCTCCTTTTTTCGCTGAACATCAGCTGAGCGCTCCGGCAGATCTCCGCTCCCGGTACTGGTCAAAAGTGTGGTGGGAAAGGCTCATCCATGTAAAATATTAGTTTTAGCCGACCAATATCGTTTTTATGGATATATGGATTGATTTCCATTATGTTGAAGTTTCGATGGATGTGGCGGCAGAATGAAAAACCCAGGATCTTAAAAACAATAAATAAAACAATATGATGAAATCGAACACCGCTGGTAAGACCTTGACGAGATGGATCAAACCGCGCCTTTGGCTTCACAAAAGAGCTTTTTCTAACGGCCAACTCTCTTCGAAATTTTTGTCATCAGATATCAGGATTTCAGATGTCTTTATCGCTCAAGCAAATCCACTACTTTCTGGCCGTGGCAGAAGCGGGTCAGGTTTCTCAGGGGGCAAAGAACCTCAATGTCTCTCAATCAGCCGTGACCGCAGCCATTAAAAACCTTGAAGAACTGCTGAACACTAAACTGTTCGACCGCCATTCCAACGGGGTGAGCCTGACCTTCGAAGGGCATCAGTTTCATCAGCATGCCCTGCACATCTCCTCCTCCGTCGATGAAGCCATGCGCATCCAAAGCCGCTCCCACGAGCAGGTGGAAGGCACGATCCGGGTGGCCGCGACCTACACGGTGGCCGGTTACTTCCTGCCCACCTACCTCGCCCGCTTCGCCCGGGCCTTTCCAAACGTGGAAATCAAACTGGAGGAAATGGACAGGGCCTACATCGAAGAGGGGCTGATTGCCGACACCTATGACATCTCGGTCCTCCTGACCTCCAACATCGTCAACCAGGAAGACATCGGCTTTGAGACATTGCTGCGGTCCCGGCGGCGGCTATGGGTCTGCACGGATCACCACTTCCTGTCGCGCCCGGCTGTGTCACTGCAGGAGATATCGGAAGAACCCTACATCACCCTGACGGTGGATGAGGCATCCAACACCGCGCAGAAGTACTGGAACCGTACGCCTTATCGGCCCCAAACCTATTTCCGAACCAACTCTGTAGAGGCTGTGCGGTCCATGGTTGGCAATGGCATGGGCATCGCCCTCTTGTCCGACATGGTCTATCGCCCCTGGTCTCTGGAGGGGCACCGGATCGAAGTGCGGGAAGTGTCCGATCCCATTCCCACCATGGACGTGGGGCTGGCCTGGAAGGAAGGAAAAGAACTGGTCCCCGCGGCCCAGGCATTTCGCGCCTTCCTGCGCCTGGCCTTTTCCGGCAGTGATCAGTCTTTGCTGAACTTCAACAGAGGATGATCGACCCACAGGATGATCGACCCAGAGCATGATCGGTTTGCTAAGAAGCGTTTTGCGCTTGTACCTAAACCGTGCCTCGCCCTCTAACAGGTTGAAAAGAGGTTTGTTCACGTGTTGTTGGAAATCGCCCCGTAGTTCCAAATGAGACGAAAAGACTCTACTGGGTCAAACACCCGCTTCTGTCGCCCTCCCGCTGAAAGCCCCACCTGCAGGTTATCCAATTCTGCGATCCGGCAGCCCGCAAAGCAGTTGCGGCTCCTCATCACAAAATGGTGAAAACAAAGCCCGCCACACCCCTGTAGATTGCATTTTTTTACTGCTGCTGTTCAGCCAGTTTTTATGTGGCTTTTCACGCCATCAGCTTTGGCGAACAGGAATTGGATCTGGAAGCGGATCAATTCCGAGACAAGGGGGAAACAAATGGAAGATTTTGCGAGTGTTAACTGGCTGGCCGTGGTGATCGGCACGGTCGTGGCCTTTCTGGCCGGCTGGGCCTGGTACAGTCCGCTGCTGTTCGGGCTTAAATGGGCGGCTGGTTCTGGGGTATCACTGGATCGGGCAGAAAAAATGCCGCTTGTCGCCATGGTCAGCCAGGTGATGGCTCTGTTTCTGCTGTCGCTGATCCTGGGGCTGACCGAGACACAGAACGCGCTGGTGCTGGCACTGCTGGTCATTGCGATGGCAGCAGCCTTTTCACTTTCCGCCGGCGGCTTCATTCAGAAAAGCTCAACCGCTCTGGCTGTGGATGCAGGCTACATCGTTACCGCAGGTGTGATCATGATCCTGTCCCAGGGTCTGATCCCGGCGCTTTGAACGTGCGGCAAACACCCAGAGGCCTATCCGTTCTGAAGAAACTCACGAAACGGTAATGCCCAGAGTCATTTCGGCAGGACAGAGCAAACACAACGCACCAAACAGGAAGAGCCCGCTTTTTGATCCAAGCGGGCTCCTTTTGTTTCTGGCAGGGGCAGCCCTCAAAGCCACCCAAAGTCAAAGGGCCACTCGCGCCCTTTCGGCAAACTCAGTCGAGCAGGCGCAGTTCTTCTGCGGCCATCTTTCCATTTCGTCCTTCGACCAGCTCGTATTCTACTTTCGCTCCATCGTTGAGACCATTCAGCCCCGAGCGCTCAACCGCTGAAATGTGAACGAATGCGTCATTGCCGCCTTCATCTGGTTGAATGAACCCATAACCCTTTTGAGAGTTGAACCACTTGACTGTGCCCGTCGCCATTGGGGCCTCCTTCGACTTGTCGTCTGGACAGAACAGCGGCTCCTTCCGCCGTTCCAGCGCCATAACCCGGGTCGACCTTCTTGCCGACGTGCAGCTACAGCACCTGTTTCAAAAAGAAACCCTCTCTATTCAGGTCTGACTCATGACTGGCCACAGACCTTTTCGACAGAGCTTCAAACAACAGCTGCAAGAGCCACGCTTCGACCAACCCCGGAACAACGCCCGCCTGTCTTAAAGGCTTGCCGCGTTGTGCCCACAGCTTTTCATAGAACGGCACTAAAAACTGTCTGCCAGAGATAAGACCCCGGACCGAGCCTTCCTGTCCAGTGGATTCCGAGTCGCCCTTTGGAAAGTAAGGACATTTTTCCGTTATATGGGGAAACAAGCCTGTTTTGAGAGCAATGTGTCGATCCCTGACATCCTGATGAAACGGAGCCCTCCGGGCAGATAACCAAAGACGACTTGCAGAACACCCTGTAAGGATCAAACCAGGAGCCCACCTCAAGCAAGTGACCAGAAATCCGATGTCTGAACCTCATATCCAACTCCCTGCGGTGCAAACGCACGCGACGGCCTGGTACGGGCCCGCCATGATGGCCCAGCCTGATCGCTGGGTGTTTCATCTGGACAGCCAGGATGTAGGGGAACTCAAAGCCGCACTGAACTCTGCAGAAAAGCAGAGACTGGATATCACAGAGTTGAATCAGGACACGTTTGTCCTGCCATCACTGGGACCGAAACTGCGGCATCTGCAACGGGATCTGGTTGAAGGCATCGGCTTTGCGTTGATCAAAGGCCTGCCCATTGAGGAATTCAGCACCTGGCAAGCCGCTGCCCTGTTCTATGGCCTGGGGCGCTACATAGGGCATCCACGCTCCCAGAACGCCAAAGGGCATATTCTTGGGCACGTGAGAGACCTGGGTCTGCAAAGCAGCGACCCCAACGTCAGGATTTACCAGACCAAGGAACGACAGTCCTTCCATACGGATTCAGCGGATGTTGTCGGCCTGCTCTGTTTGAAGCAGGCTCAGGAGGGGGGAGATTCTCTGCTGGTCAGCGCCCTGACCATCTACAACGAGTTTCTCAAACGCCGCCCCGACCTTTTGCCTCGGTTGTTCGATCCCATCGCAACCGATCGCCGGGGTGAAATCCCCGAAGGCATGAAACCCTATTTCCAGATTCCGGTGTTCTCCTGGTTCCAGGAACACCTCACCGTGCTTTACCAGCGCCAGTACATAGACGCTGCCCAGCGCTTTGCGGACGCCCCGCGTCTGACCGCAGACCATGTGGCGGCACTTGATCTGTTTGACGAACTGGCCAATTCAGCAGAGCTGAACATGACCATGCGTCTGGCACCCGGTGACATGCAGTTCGTCTACAATCACAGCCTGCTGCATGACAGGACCGGATTTGTTGACTGGCCGGAAGACAGCCAGCGCCGCCATCTACTGCGCCTCTGGCTGTCTGTCCCTGATGACCGTCCCCTGCCCTCTGTCTTTGCCGAGCGCTTTGGTACCACCACCATCGGAAACCGGGGAGGCATTGTGGTGCCCGGCATGTCCTTCATGGCTCCCCTATCCCCCTGAACGTCTGGCACCCGGCAAGAAAATCTTTGTTTTGTCATCGCTCCCGGCAGAGGAATCAAAGGTGGCAGAACCGACTTGAGACGCCCCATGGCCTGACAGAGACATATTGCCCTGCTGTACAAAATCGCGCCGACCTTTCATATTGGTGGCCTTGGTTTTCCTATCGGACAGTAACGGATAATGCTCGGACGTGAGTTTCCAGAGGGCGCAGACAAACTAAAGTCCGGAAACATCATCAGGGATACAGCCTTTCTGAAGGTCTGCGATGATCGTATTCGCGAGCTCTACGACCTTTGGAAAAGCAAATCCCAGCCCGGCGGTCTGCCCAGACGAGCTGATTTCCAGCCGGAAGAGATGACCAGTCTTCTGCCCTTCATCTTCATGGTCGATAAAGAACCCGTGAATGGGGATTACCGATACCGTTTGGTCGGGACAAATGAAGTGCAGCTGCGCAGATTTGATCCCACCGGAAAACTGGTCAAAGACCACTGCGCCTCCATCGACCCTCAACTGGCTCTGGATAACTACGACTACGTCTTTGGCCAGAAGGGCCTGATCTATGATTCCACAGAGATAGACAGGTCACCCTATCCGCCCATTCAGGATCAAACCCTTCTTCTGCCAACATCATCAGATGGCAAAACAGTAGATATCGTCATTGGAATAGGTGTGCAGTTTGACTGACAGAGTGGTTACCGCCCCCATGAGCATTTCAACATGACTATCCCAACCGACTATGGATTTTTGTCTGCAAAGAAGGCCTGCAGACCGTGAAACCTGTTTGTAATCAACAGCATCTGGATGTTCTCTATTGATGTTTGGACGCGAGTTTCCAGAAGGCGCAGACAAGCTGAAACCGGGCAATCTGATCAGGGACGAATCTTTCCTGGAGATCTGCGAACCCCGGATTGAGTTCTTTTACAATCTCTGGCTTGAGAAGAAGGAACGAAGAGGGTTCTTGCCGCGCCGTGCCGACTTCTCGCCGGAAGAGATGATCGAGCTTCTTCCCTACATCTTCATGGTCGATATTGACCCATCGTCAGGTGAATTCCGCTATCGGCTGGTGGGGACCAATGAAGTCAGACTGCGCCGCTTCGATCCGACCGGCCGGCTGGTGAAGGATCATTGTGCGGCCACAGATCCCCAGATCGCTCTCGACAACTACATCTATGTATTCAACAGCAAGAGCTATCTCTTCGACGGCACGGAAATGGAGCGCCCTCCCTACCCGCCGGTCAAAGATCATACCCTGTTCGTGCCCACCTCATCGGATGGTGCCACTGTTGATATCGTGATCGGGCTGAGCGTGCAGTTTGATGAGTGACGGCCCCGGCACACGCCTGGGGACGGCCCCAAAAAGAAAAGGCCCGGCTTCAGACTGACTGAAACCGGGCCTTTTGAATTGGTAGCGGGAGAGGGACTTGAACCCCCGACACGCGGATTATGATTCCGCTGCTCTAACCACCTGAGCTACCCCGCCGCAACGAGGTCGGTTTAATACGGCTGTAACGGCGGACTGTCAACGCCGGAAAAGCCTCAAAACGCAGAAAAATTGTCCCTTTTCCATAAGCGGTGGCCTGAGAGGGAAAGAGGACCATGACTTTCGCCCTTATGGGTGAAAAGACGTCTGCTGGTCTGGTCCGCTGACAGAAATTGGCTCTGGCTTGTCAGCCGATTCCCGGAGAAGCTCTTTTAGAACCTTTGAGCACATCGCCCCCTAACTGCCTCAAGAAGAAACTCATGGTCAGCAAAAGAAACAACGATCCCTGGATGAGCGCCGATGACTATGGCCGCAGCCTGAACGGCCTGGGCATCAACCTGCTGGTACCCGACATGGAAAAGGCTCTGCACTTTCAAACAGAGGTGCTGCAGGCAGACGTGGTCTACAGCGACCCTGACTTTGCCGTCCTGCGTGGCTATGGGGCGGAATGGATGCTGCACGCTGACCACACCTACAGCGATCACCCCTTGTCCGGCAGCCTGACGGGGGAGGACGCCCAGGGCATGATCCGTGGTCTGGGGCTGGAAATTCGCCTGCACGGCTGTGATCCAGATGCAGCAGAAGCGCGGGCCCGGAAAGCCGGATACACCGTCCTGGCCGGGGCTTTGGATAAACCCCACGGCCTGCGCGAAGCTTATCTGGTGGATGCAGACGGCTATCTCTGGGTTCCGGACATGCCCCTGCCCAAAGAGACCTGAACCCTTCGCGCCCGCCTTCAAGGGCTCAGGATATCTGCTGGCAAAGTGACCTTTTTGATCGGGGGTTAACTGCGAGCCTCAGCCCCTTGCTGCAGCAGGTTTTCAATGACCTCCTGGACGGCCAGTGCCTCGGCAAAATCAGGCAAAGCATGCGGCTTTTCTTCCAGCCAGTCCTGCAGAGAATCAATCTGTGCCAGATAGGTCTGCTCTCTGGCTGGAACCCGGCCAAAGTCAACGGGATGCAGCGCGCCGCCATTAAAACCTTCATCCAGAGAGTACCAGTCGTGCTGGCGCAGCACCCCGCCCGTTCCGGTCAGGGTCCAGCCATTGACGTCCATCTGATCGGTCAGCCCCACGGAGGCTTCAATCATCACGGCAACATCCCCCGCCGTCATGGTTGCGCGCAGGCCCGTTTCCGCGCTGATGCCATCCTCAGGATAGTCCACCTCAACGGAGTTGAGGCTAAGAGGGCCCAAAAGCCGCTGAGTCTGAAACACAAAATGAGACAGGACCTCGCGGGCAAATCCCCCTTCAATGCGCTCAGCCAGCCAGCCCTTTGCCGCGGACTGCCAGCCTCGGGGCCAGGTGGCAAAGGCCAGCTCAATCTCCAGCCGTTTCAGCTCGCCCAGCTTGCCATCGCGCAGGTGGCCCGCAATGCGACGGGTGGCAAGAGACGACGCGAAGGGGAAATTCACCGCATTGGGCAAGCGCTGCTCTTCTGCCAAAGCCACCAGTTCACGGGCTTCTGTCAGGTTGACCGCCAGCGGTTTTTCACAAAAGACCGCCTTGCCTTCCTGCAGGCCAAGCTTAGCCAGGGCAACGTGACTCGTCGGCGGACTGGCCACATAAAGACAGTCGATGGCCGGGTCAGCTGCCACAGCCTCTGCGGAATCATGAAGATGAATTTCAGGCCGGTCGGCTGCCAGATCCGTGCGGGCGGCCTCAGAGGGATCCCAGGCTGCATAGATCTGCATCCCCCCCTGCTGGGAAACGGTATTGATCAACCGCCGCCCCATGACACCCAGTCCAATGACACCGATCTTTTTCATGGAAACCAACCCTCAGATTATTTATTTGCAAACATACATAAATAAGATAGGCCGCAAAGAAAATACCGATTTTCCTGGAGCAAGATCGATTTACCTAAAAGCGCTTTGCGCTTGGAACTAAACCGTGACTCATCCTCTAAAACACTGAAAAGAGTTTCACGCTTCAAGTGTTATCACGTAGTGAGTCCACTTAAACCGATGTGACTCTTGTTACGTCTGGTCCATTTATGTCGCGGCAAGCTCAGTGCCCTGAAGCTGAAAAGACAGACCAGCCAAAGGTAAGTCAGTTAAGGTGAAATCACCGCATAACACCACATGAAAGCTGGATTTACCTTTGCCCCCTGTTCCGGAGAACAATTTTGGAGACGGCTCAGACTTCCAGCGCGTTCACTGAAACAGCGTGTGCTTCAGCGACTCAATCCGGCAGCGTCTCTGCCGCGTGAATCCAGCCACCGCCCAGAACGCGGCTGCCATCATAGAAAACAGCGGCCTGGCCGGGCGCGATGCCAAACTCTGGCTGGTCCAGAATGATCTCAATGCTGCCGTCTTCAGCCCGGCGCACACGGGCAGGAACAGGCAAGGACACGGACCGCAGCTTTACGGTGACCGGCAAAAGCTCTTGGCTCAGAGGGTGAGTCCCCAGCCAGTTGATTTCTTTCAGGCGCACCAGATCCCGGCCCAAAGCGGCCTTCGGGCCGACAATCACCCGATGCTTGATGGGGTCCAGTTTGACCACATACAACGGCTCTGCCGTCCCGCCGATGCCCAAGCCGCGACGTTGACCAATGGTGTAGTTGATGATGCCGTTGTGTCGGCCCACCACCTTGCCATCCAGATCAACAATGTCACCGGGATCAATGGCTCCGGGGCGGAGTTTCTCCACCACAGAGGCATAGTTGCCGTTGGGGACGAAGCAGATGTCCTGACTGTCCGGTTTGTCGGCCACCGGCAAGCCCAGTTTTTCCGCAAGGGCCCGGGTTTCCGACTTGGGCTTGCCCCCCAAGGGAAAGCGCAGGAAATCGAGTTGTTCCTGAGTGGTCGCAAAAAGAAAGTAACTCTGGTCTTTGCCCTCATGGCTGGCAGCATGAAGCTCCGCACCGCCCGGCCCATCTTCCCGGCGCACGTAGTGTCCGGTAGCCATGGCTTCAGCGCCCAGATCCTTGGCCGTGGCCAGGAGGTCGCGGAATTTGACTGTCTGATTGCAGCGCACGCAGGGGATCGGTGTTTCACCGCGCAGATAGCTGTCGGCAAAATCGTCGATTACCGATTCCCGGAAGTTGCTTTCATAGTCCAGCACATAGTGGGGAAAGCCCATCTGCTCGGCCACGCGGGAGGCATCATAGATGTCCTGACCCGCACAGCAGGCGCCCTTCTTGCCCAGGGCCATGCCATGGTCATAGAGCTGCAGGGTCACGCCCACCACGTCATAGCCTTCCTGGGCCAGCATGGCCGCCGTCACTGAGGAATCCACGCCGCCAGACATGGCAACAACCACGCGGGTGTCCTCAGGGGCCTTATCGAAACCGAGTGAGTTCATGGCCGGAATATAGGATGTCTCAGCCGGAAAGCAATGCAGGGCAGGTTTTCACCGGACACAGAGCCCGCAGGACCGGGCGCCCTGTCTGGTCATTGCTGCTCCACCATGGGCCAGACACCCAGATCCCGCAGTTCCCGCCTGAAGGGGACTCTGTCCTTGTCCGCAGCCAGCGGATCATCCAGCTCACGGGCAAAGCGGTGGGCGCTGTAGGTGGCCAGGGCAATGGCACCGGGTGCTTCTGCATCACCGATCAGCTTGACCTCTTCCAGGCCAGCCGCTGCCCAGTCATCCTTGCGGGCCAGCAGATCCTGATAGAGCTCATCGCGGGGCTGGCGCGACGTCACCAGCACAATGGCATCGCCTGCAAGCTCCTCCTCCCGTTCCGTAAAGACACAAGCCACCTTTGCACCGGCCGGTGACAGGGATACCAGGCTGCGGTGGGGCACAATGCGCACCCCAAGCTCGAGCAAACGGGTCTGAATGCGCCCCTGCTCCAGCGTGTTATGGGTGTAAGGGGCCACGTCGGCTGCAGGGGTCACAAAGGTCACCTGACAGCCTGACTGGACCAGAAGCTCCGCCAGGACAGACCCCATGTAGTAATAGTCATCGTCAAAGATCAGTACCTCGCCGGTCGGCAGGTTGCCCGCCATCAGGTCATCGGGGGTAAAGACAGAGGTGTTGGGATCAATCTCCACCCCCAGACGGTGGGTGCGCCCCATGCCGTTGCGGTGCCAGCGGGACCCGGTAGCCAGAGCAACCACCGGAAATCCAAAGTCCAGCACGGCCTGAGCATCCAGCGGTGAACTGGGATAGAGCTCAACATTGGCCATCTGGCGCAGCTGGTGCAGGCGGTAGTCCCGGACACGCCCCCAGGCGGACAGGCCCGGCAGTTTGCTTTCCAAGGACACGCGACCGCCCAGGTCCGCGTCGGCCTCTGCCAGGGTAACGGCATAGCCCCGGTTGCCCAGGGACCGGGCAGCTTCCAGGCCGGCAGGCCCGCCCCCGACGATCAGCACCGAGCGGTCACTGCCTCTGGCCGGAATGCGCTCCGGATGCCAGCCGCGCCGCCATTCTTCACCAACTGTCGGATTCTGGGTGCAGCGCATGGGCACGGTGGTCATGTCACCGGCGATACAGATGTTGCAGCCGATGCACTCACGAATGTCATCCACCCGCCCCTCATCAATTTTGCGGGGCAGCCAGGGGTCAGCGATGGATGGACGGGCCGCACCGATCATGTCCAGCACGCCGCGTTTGATCTGGCTGACCATGGCGTCAGGCGAGGTAAAGCGCCCAACGCCCACAACCGGCTTGCTGGTCAGGTTTTTGACGAAGGAAACGTACTTTTCCTGATAACCTTCCTCGGCAAAGCGGGAGGTCTGAGAATCATTGGCCCAGTCGGCCACGTTGACATCCCAGAGGTCCGGCAGGTCCGCCAGCATTTCGATGGCCTCCCGACCTTCGACTTCACTGGTAATACCTTTGGGCCCCAGCAGCTCGTCCACGGCCAGTCGAACAGCCACACCGCAGCGGTCCCCCACGGCCTCCTTGGTGTCTTCAATCACCTCGCGCATCAGCCGGACACGGTTTTCCAGGCTGCCGCCGTACTCGTCGTTGCGGTGATTGTAGCGGGCAGAGAGGAAATGCTGCAGCAGGCAGAGGTTATGCCCGGCATAGACATAGACAATGTCAAAGCCCGCGTCCTTTGCCCGCAGAGCCGCGTTGCGGTGCCAGCGCCGGAAATCGGCGATGTCCTGCTTGTCCATGCCCCGGGCCTGAATGGGATCATTGTTGTTGATCACCTGGGCTGTGGGGGCCAGAGGCACTTCCCGGCTGTAGCGATTGCCGGTGGCCGGACCATTGTGCACCAGTTCAATGGCCGCCAGCGCCCCGTGACGCTGTACGGCCTCAACCATGCGCCCCAGCGCCGGCACGTCCTGATCATCCCACAGACGCGCTTCCACAGACGGAGAGATGTCGGTGGAGGGATGGATTTCACACTCCTCCGTCGCCAACACAGCCCAGCCCCCTTCCGCTTTTACATCCCGCATGGCCGCCATGGAGGAAGGCAGTTCATGGCCCATGCCGTTACAGTGAGGCACCTGATAGAAGCGGTTCCGGGCCGTGACCGGGCCAATCTGCACTGGCTCAAAAAGGATGTCGTAACGGGGATCTCGGCTCATAACTCTCTCCTGCCCGCAGAGCCTACAGACCTGCGGCACCTCACGGGGTTTCTGGTCGGGACCTTATCGCCCCTTCTTGTTTGATGATCGTCCCGCCTGATTGGGCAGCAGATCTTTCCTCTGCTTCTATCAGGCTTTTTCGGCCCGCCGCGATAATCAAATTGGTTTAGAGGGGAATTCAAGAATTGGAGGCAAGCGCAAAGCGCCTCCAGACGCAGCGATCTTGCTCCGGTGAGGCCATGTAACCTGATTTGTTTCCCGACTGGATAAGCAGCGGGGAAAGATCAGAACCTGGTGGCTGAAAGCGGGCAAAAAACAACCCCTGCGCCCATCAGACAGCAGAGGTTGTTTGGATCTCAATTCCGTCAGGCCTGCTCTGGAGTGTGATCGACAGAAGTGAAACCACCTTGTGATTCCAAGTAAGACCATAAGAGTCTAAGCAGCCGGGTTGGATCAGGGGTTCATGCCCATGCCCCAGAAGCCGACTTCCAACTGGCTGGCGGTCTGGAAATTCTTGGCCAAAGAAGACCAGCGGGCAGATTTGGTCGGATCGCCTTCAATGCCCCGACGCTTGGCCACGCGCTCCAGCTGCACAGCCGCAGAATACGCCCCGTTCTGGAACTCCTCGCCGGAGTACATTTCTATCCAGGCGCGGTAGGGATTACCTTCCAGTCGGGTTTGCGGACTGGCGGCAAGACGGGCCCCGATTTCCGCATAGCCCAGAGAACAGGGCAACAAGGCCACCAGCAGGTCCAGCAAATCACCGCTGTTGCCCTGATCGAGAACATAGCGGGTGTAAAGACGGTTGGGGTCGGCTTCCGGAACTGCGGCCATGTCAGCTTCACTCAGCCCCCACTGCGCGCAAAACTCCACATGCAGGGCAATTTCATGGTTCAGCAGCAGATTGACCGCGGCCGCGTTGTCCCGCAGATCATCCAGATGCTCTGACTTGACTACGGCCAGAGCATAGGCCCGGCTGTAATGCAGCAGGAAAAGGTAATCCTGCACCAGATAGTGCTTAAAACAGGCTTCCGGCAGGCTGCCGTCCCCCAGTTTGCGCACAAACTCATGATCCACATAATCCTGCCAAACCGTGGGGCAGCTGTCTTTCAAAGCGGCAAAGAAAGGAGAACCGAAATCCATTGCTGAAAGCCCTGATAATCTGAAATCTAATCGAGCAGAGAATTGCGGGCATCGCCCGGCAGGCGAACCACCAGCCCGTCCATGGCATCGTCCATGATCAGCTGGCAGCCCAGTCGGGAGGTGCGCTGCAAGTCAAAGGCCAGATCCAGCATGTCTTCTTCGTCTTCACTGGGTTCCGGCAGCTTGTTAAACCAACTTTCCTCTACAACCACATGACAGGTGGAACAGGCCAGAGACCCTTCGCAGGCCCCTTCAATGTCCACATCGTTCCGGTGGGCGATTTCCAAGACCGAGAGACCTTCGGGTGCATCCACTTCCTTGTGGGTCCCATCCCTCTCAATAAAGACCATCTTGGGCATCAGAAACTCTCTCCTAATTCGTCCGTCGTTTATCCGGTCTGCCTGTTTGCAGGAACCAGAGAACAGCAAAAACGGCAGCGGTATTGGCTCAACTTTGGCCTTGCCTTCTAGAGGCTTCCGCCGTGATTTTCCAGTGTCATTCAGTGCGGGGACCTATTCGGGAACAGCAGGGCTGTTACTCTGCGGCGCGTTCTTTCTGTCGAAGGCTCTGGACAGCGACCACCAGCAGAGCAAGCGCATGCTGCATTTCTCCTTCTGTGCTGAAACGCCCGAAGGCAATCCGAACGGCACCATTCGCCGTGGCATCATCCAGCCCCAGGGCCGTCAGCACATAAGAGGGTTCAACAGAAGCCGACGTACAGGCGCTGCCTGTCGACATGGCCAGGCGGGGTTCTGCTTTGATCAGATCTTCGGCCAGCACACCGTCGAAGGAGATGTTGAGATTGCCGGACAGGCGCTGATGACGGTCACCGTGCAGGCGCACGCCTGCAAGGGATTCCTGCAGGCCGGCCAGAAAGCGGTCGCGCAGATCTTTGATGCGCAGATCGTCGCTTTCCATCTCTTCACGGGCCAGACGGGCGGCCTCGCCCAGACCAACGCACAAAGGCGGGGCCAGTGTGCCGGACCGAAGGCCCCTCTCCTGCCCGCCGCCATCCATCAGCGGCAGCAGACGCGCCCGGGGCCGTCGCCGAACGTAGAGTGCACCGATGCCTTTGGGCCCATAGAACTTGTGGCCGGAGACAGACAGCAGATCGATTTTCATGGCCTGCACATCCAGAGGGATCTTGCCAACAGCCTGGGCGGCGTCGCAGTGAAAGTAAGCGCCCATCTTGCGGCAGATGTCTCCAATCTCCGCCAGGGGCTGGATCACCCCGATTTCGTTGTTGGCGGCCATGATGGACACCAGAGCCGTGCGCTCGGTCACCGCTTCTGCAAGAGCTTCCAGATCCACCATGCCATTGCTCAATGGCTGCAAAATGGTGACATCGGCACCTTCACGCTCCATAGCCCGGATCGATTCCAGCACGCACTTGTGTTCACTGGCCAAAGTGACCAGGTGCGGGCGCTGCTCCCTGTGGAAGCGATAGGCGCCTTTGATGGCCAGGTTGTTGGCTTCCGTCGCACCTGAGGTAAAGACAATCTCCCGCGCCTCAGCACCGATCAGACGGGCCATTTCATTACGGGCCCGCTCCACAGCTTCTTCCGCATCCCAGCCAAAGCTGTGACTGACGGAATGGGGATTGCCAAACCGCTCCGTAAAGAAGGGCAACATGGCCTCAACCACCCGCGGGTCGCAGGCTGTGGTGGCCTGATTGTCCAGATAGATGCAGTCCGCCGCCCGGTTGGCGTGGCTGGTCGGACTATCGGATTTGGACGAAGAAACAGAGCGATCGACCATTATGCCGTCTTTCGTTGGTCTTTGGCCGCCTCAACCTTGCGGTGATAGAGCTCTAGCCAGGTTTTCAAACAATTCTGCAGATCTTCTTCCCGGCTGTCCCAGCCCAGGGAAATACGCAGGGCCGATGCCGCCTCTTCTTCGGGCAGCCCCATGGCGCTCAACACATGAGACACCGTGACTTTGCCCGAGGAACAGGCTGAGCCGGAGGAAACAGCCAATCCTGCCAGATCAAAGGCGATTACCTGGGTTTCCGCCTTCACTCCGGCCATGGTGACACAGGAAGTGTTGGGCAGGCGCGGGCTGTCCTTTCCGACCACCCGAGCCAAGGGGGCGGCGGCCAGGAGGTCGGCCTCAAAGGTGTCACGCCAGATTGCTAGTTTATCACCCTCTGGCAAATCCCGCAGCGCAGCGGCAGCGGCGGCACCGAAAGCTGCGATGCCGGCAACGTTTTCAGTGCCAGCCCGGCGGCGCTTTTCCTGTCCCCCGCCTTTTACCAGGGGTTTCAGCGGCAGGGCCTCCTTAAAGATCAGAGCCCCGACCCCCTGCGGTCCCCCAAGCTTGTGGGCCGACAGGGTCATGAGGTCCAATCCGAGGGCGGTAAAATCCAAGGGGATTTTTCCGGCGGCCTGGATGGCATCACAGTGCAGCCACCCGCCAAACTCCTTTACCACTGCCGCGATTTCAGACAGAGGCTGAAGAACACCGGTCTCGTTGTTTGCCAGCATGACCGAAACCAGAACCGAACCCTTGCCGGACAGCGCCTGTAATCTGGCCCTGAGATGGTCCAGATCCAGCAGGCCAGACGGCAGCAGCGGCAGAAGCTCGCGCGCTGGATTGCTTTGCAGGACCGAATCATGCTCCCCAGCCGATACCAGCAGAAAATCACTGTTCAGGCCGGTTAGTGCCAGGTTGTTGGCTTCTGTCCCGCCACCGGTGAACACGATCTCAGTCGTTAAGCAACCGGCCAGAGCCGCAACCTGCTGACGGGCCTGTTCCACCTTCTTGCGGGCCGCCCGGCCATAGGCATGAACGGACGAAGGATTGCCAACCTGCTGCAAAGCGGCACAGAACGCCTCATAGGCCTCCGGACGCAAAGGCGCCGTGGCATTGTAATCAAGATAGCAGCTGGTTTTCTTCATGACGGCAATCGCGCAGCATTAACGGAAGGGCGGCAAGGCAGAACTCTATTCTGCTGCCGAAGAAGAGCCATTGGCAACACAAGCACCCTGCCCGCTTCGGCTGGGGCGCAGCGTTCCGTCTTCATAAGCACTCAGCCCCGAGATGCCAACCACGCGCTGCTCCACCACATCGGCCAGAGAAACCGCACTGAGAAAAAGGTAGATCTGGTTGCCCAGTTCCTCCCAGAGGTCATGGGTCATGCAGCGGGACTGATTGCCGCGACACCCCAGAGGCTGGCCGGGGGTGCAGCGGGTCGCGCGAATGTTCTCATCTACAGCCAGAATGATCTCGGCAATGGTGGTATCTTCGGCAGAACGGGACAGCTGATAGCCGCCCCCCGGTCCGCGCAGGGAAGAAACCAGATTGGCCCGGCGAAGCTTGGCAAAGAGCTGTTCCAGGTAAGACAGGGAAATCTCCTGCCTCTCGGCAATCTCCGCCAGGGCCAGGGGCTTGCCCTTGCTGTAAGCGGCCAGATCAACCAGAGCCATAACAGCGTAACGGCCTTTGGTGCTCAGCTTCACCTTGTCAAATCCTCAAACCGACGCGCGGGGCGCGTTTCCTCAGCATTTCCCGGGGGCGCTGTCACTGTCCCCGTCATCGTCCCCCTTGTCGGCCGTCAGCACGCCTTTGTTGTAGTCTTTCGAACTCTGCTGGCCTTCCAGATCGTTGACCCGGGCACGCAGGGACTGGACTTCATTCAACAGGCCTTCCAGGGTTCGGGCAAAGGGATCTACGCCTTCGCCGGTGGGCGTCCCATAGGCCACAAAGGAAGTCGGCTCTTCCTTTTTCACCCGGGCTTTGTTGAGAGCCCGTGCTGCCACCCCAACCATGGTGGTGCCGGGGGCCACATTTTTGGTCACGACGGCATTGGCCCCGACCCGGGCATTTTTACCGACCGTGATGGGCCCCAGGATCTGCGCACCCGATCCGATGATCACGCCGTCTTCCAACGTCGGGTGCCGTTTGACACAGCGCTGACTGTCGCTGTCTTCACTGGGGGAGGTCCCGCCCAGGGTCACGTCATGATAGAGCGTCACCTCATCACCAATGATCGCCGTTTCCCCAATCACAACACCCATGCCATGATCGATAAAGAAGGCTTTGCCAATGGTTGCGCCCGGATGGATCTCAATGCCGGTCAGCCAGCGCCCGATGGCGGACAGAAATCGCCCTGCCCAGAAAAAACGCCGTCGCCAAAGCGCGTTTGACATGCGATAGACCATGACCGCCTGGAAGCCGGGATAACAGGTTGCCACCTCAAAACGGGAGCGCGCAGCAGGGTCTCTGGCGATGGCGGCGTCGATTTCGGCACGGAATGTCTTGAACATAGCTAGGTCCGTCAGATAATTTCCCGCGGTCACAGCGACCGGGACAAGTTGTCTTCACGGTGGACTGATGAGCGAGCGCGTAGATAAACCCGCTTTTCTTATCCGAGTCCAGAGGTCAACTTTGTCTCATATGGGTATGAAATTCAAAGGATCTATCCTTCAGACGGAACAGGTCTTATGTTTGCGGTCTTGTTTTTGAGGCTGCATCACAACTACAGGGGTACTGCAAGAAGATGCCTGACGTTATCATCAATGGCCCAGAGGGACGCCTCGAAGGCCGCTACACCCATGGCACAGACCCCAATGCACCCATTGCATTGATCCTGCATCCCCACCCGCAGCACGGCGGGACAATGAACAACAAGGTGGTCTACACCCTCTACCACAACTACGTGCGTCGGGGCTTTTCCGTCCTTCGCTTCAATTTCCGGGGTGTTGGCCGCAGCCAGGGCACGCATGATCGGGGGGAAGGCGAACTGTCTGATGCAGCAGCCGCCCTGGACTGGCTGCAAAGCTACAACCCCAACGCATCGACCTGCTGGATCGCCGGCTTTTCCTTCGGCGCCTGGATTGGCATGCAGCTGCTGATGCGCCGCCCGGAGATCACCGGCTTTGTGTCCGTATCTCCGCCTGCCAACATGTTCGACTTCTCCTTCCTGGCTCCCTGCCCCTCTTCCGGTCTGGTGATTCAGGGCAAAGCAGACGAACTGGTGCCGGAAGCCTCCGTCGAGAAACTGGTCGACAAGCTGCAGCACCAGCGCGACATCTCCATTGATTACCGCGTCGTGGAAGGCTGCAACCACTTCTACAAAGGCTATCTGGAAACGCTGGATGAGCTGGTCGACGACTACATGGAAAAAGCCCTGAAGGAAGCAGCCGAAGCCAAGATGGCCCTGCCCCCTGAAGAGGATGATGACGAAGACCTCACCACCGAAGAGGACGAAGACATCTAAGAAAAGCTGAGGCACCGAGCCTCCCCGCTTTCTTGGAGAGAGCGCACTTCGTGTGGGTTTGCTCCGGGAAAGCGGGTTTCCAGAGAAAAGTCGCTTCGGCGTTGCCACTGAAGCGGCTTTTCTTATGCCTGCCTCACAGAGGTGGACAGTCCGGGTGGCCAATTCTGTTGACGAAAACCGCACAACTGCAGTGATCAGCCAAGCAGATCCCACAGCGGCAGGGACAACAAAGCTGCCCCCGCGCAGATGCCCAGCGCCACCCGCCGATAAAGCTCTTCATTGGTTTTGCCGAAAGAATGGGCCCCAGCCCAAAGGCTCAGGCCATAGAGTGGCCCCAGAACCAGCGCCAGGGAAAAGGCCTCTGCAGTAAAGAGATCACGCCAGTAGTAGGCCCCGCCCGACGTCAGGGTCGACAAGCCCAGAAACACCACCATGTTGGCCCGCACCACCGTGCTGGCCACCGGTCCGCCCAGCATGAAGAGAATGACCGGAGGGCCTGACAGGCCCGCCAGCCCGCCCATGGCCCCCGCCATTCCGCCAACCCCGAATGTCATGGGCGAGGAAGGCGCCTTTTGATAGCGCCAGCCGGTCATCAGTACCGCCACCAGCACCAGGATGATGGTCGCCAGTATCCAGCGCAGCAGCACCGCATCAATGGTCGCCAGAAAGTAGGTACCAAAGGGCACTGCAAGCGCCGCCCCGGCCCAGAGCAAGAGAACAGAGCGCCAGGCACAGTGGGGCAAAGCCCGCCAGAAGAGCGGCAGGCTCATCAGAAGATCGGCCAAAAAGAGGGTGATCACCGCCACCCTGGGATCCACGACCATCGAGGCCAGTGGCAGGAAGATCATGGCGGCGCCAAACCCGGAAAACCCCCGCACAACGCCTGCCAAAGCCGCACTGACGGTCAAAATCAAAAGTTCTTCCAGACTGAACGAAGGCAGGACAAAGAAGGACATTGCCGCAGAATTCCTTGTTTGTTTTTTGAAAAGGCCCCGCCAACCTGTTTTGAGGCCAATAAGCAGGGTTCAGAGGACTTGCCGGGCGAGCAAACCACCCTTGAAGGCAGGGTCGGCCAAAACCACGAAAACTCCTTGCCCTCTGTTTAACCTGTGCAAATTCGCCGATAAAGAAGTTAAACTGCAGACACGAACTGCAAAAACGCAGCATACGTACCTGACCACGCTTTCCTGCAGGACACCCTGGTTTGCCAGTTCCCTTCCGGTGAAGAGCTGGCCTTAGAAGCACCCGACCAAAGAGGAGCCTCCCCCGGTCAACTACCTGAAAAAGATGCACTCATATGGAAGTAAACTGGAACGATTTGAGGTTGTTTCTCGCCATGGCACGAGCCGGGCGTTTGTCCCTGGCCGCAAAGAGGCTGGCGGTTGACGCCACCACCGTGTCCCGGCGTCTGCGCCGACTGGAAGAGGCTTTGAACGCCCGGCTGTTTCAGCGGTTGGACGGTCAGTGGATCCTGACCGAAGCCGGGGAAACCTGCCTGCGGCATGCCGAGAAAGTGGAAAGTGCCACGCTGTCTTTGCAGGAAGCCGTTCAGCAAAGCGAGCAACGCCCTGCCGGCCGGGTCTGCATCACCGCTGTCCCGACCCTGATCAACAATCTGCTGATGCATCACGTCAAACCGCTGACGGCCGCCTATCCTGATCTGCAGATCGACCTCAAAGCCGCCAGTCATAATCTGGAGCCGGATCGGGGCGAAGCAGACCTTGCCTTACGCTTCAGCAGACGGGCTGCGCCCAATCTTCTCTGCCGGAAGATCTGCCAGCTGTCTTACTCACTCTATTGCCTGAAAGGCTTGGAAGATACCGACCTGCCCTGGGTCAGCTACGACGCTCTGTATCCAGACCTGCCCCAGGCCGAGTGGATAGAACGCCACCGCGACAGCCGGGAGCCTTTGCAGATAAGGGTCGATGATGCAGAAGGTTTGCGCCAGGCAACCCTGGCAGGACTGGGGAAAACCCTGCTGCCGGACTACCTGGTTCGGCAGGACCCAAGATTTCACTGTCTAAGCACGCAACCGGAACTGCAGCGGGATCTCTGGCTGCTGCTGCCACGGGAACACAGGCATCTTGCCCGTATTGAAGTGACGGTCACCTGGCTGGAAAAGGTGCTGAAACGACAGGAAACAGCAGGTTAGCTGGAAACTATGTGAAGGCACCCAGCGCTGACACGACTCCCCCAAAATCGGATGACTTCGATAGGGATCAGGCCGCTTCCGGGTGATGCAGGGCTCCTCCGGTCTGGGGAGCCGGAACGGACGTGGTGCCCGGCACGGAAAGAGGCAATCCAGCCAGCGACCGCAGCGCCAGATACGCAAAGGCCTCAGCCTCAATGGCATCTCCGTTCCAGCCCACCTGTTCCACCGCCGAGACGGGCGCATCCAGACGAGAGGCCAGTTCCTGCATCAGGGCCGGATTGTGCCGGCCGCCCCCCGTGACCAGCCAGCGTTTAACCGGTGCCGGAAAATCGTTCTGAGCCAGAGCCACGGCAGCGGCACTGAACGCCGTCAAAGTGGCGGCACCGTCGCAGGTGGTAAGGCTCTGCACCGGCTGGGGATCAAACGCATCCCGATCCAGGGATTTTGGGGGCTGTCGCAGGAAGTATCGGGAGCTGAGCAACTGGGCCAGTACCTCATCTTCCACCGCCCCCGCAAAGGCCAGGCGGCCGTCCAGATCGCAGGGGATGCCCGCGCGAGCCTTGACCCAGTCATCCAACAAGGCATTGCCCGGTCCCGTGTCAAAAGCCAGCAAGGCGGGCGTCTGACCGATGCAGCCATCCGGGCTTGGTCCGTCAGACCCGATCCAGGTGACATTGCCGACACCACCCAGATTGAGAACCGCCAGCGGCCCCTCCAGGTTTTGGGCCAAAGCGGCGTGATAGAGCGGCGCCAGCGGGGCGCCTTCCCCGCCTGCAGCCACATCGGCACTGCGAAAATCGTTGACCACATCGATGGCGGTCAGCTGGGCCAGCAGCTTACCATCCCCGATCTGCCAGGTTCTCTGAGCTTCCGGTTCATGCAGAATGGTCTGACCGTGAAATCCGATGACCGTCACGTCCCGGGCCTCGACGCCTGTTTCCCTCAGCAGGGTCTGGCAAATCTGGGCATGACGGCGGGTCAGATCCTCCTCCACTGCAGCAATGGGCCCTTTACCACCGAACGTGCTGCGCAGGGCCTCTCTGAAGGTCTGATCATAGGGCTGGCTGACGAAACCCCGAGAGATCAGGGCTCCGGATTCATCCTGCTCGAGCAAGGCGGCATCCATGCCGTCCAGAGACGTACCGCTCATCAAGCCAATCGCCAGCGCCATTGCCGCTTCCTTTCGTCACCCAGGCCAGGAGAAAGACTATCACTCTTTTCCAGTCTATCCAGTCTTTTGCCAAGCTGCCCGGCCAGACAGCTCAATCGACCTTGCCGAAACAGATCCTTGGCAACAGGCTCAGGTAAGGGGGCAAGAGACGGACAATAGACTCACCTCCCTGCCCCTCCACGTTGTTCCGGCAGTGGCTTTATGTTAGTCACAGCCGCCGCCTGTGCGGCCTTTTCAAGAATTGAACCAATTCCAGTCCAAGAGACAGACCCATGAGCTCACCCAAATCGGATTTCCTGCGCGTCATGCAAGAGCGCGGCTTCATCAACCAGTGTACCGACCTGGAAGGTCTGGATGCGCTTGCGATGGAAGGACCGGTGACGGCTTATGTGGGCTATGACGCCACCGCTGATTCGCTGCATGTGGGCTCTCTGGTCTCCATCATGATGCTGCGCTGGATGCAGAAAACCGGGCATCGCCCGCTGGTCCTGATGGGCGGTGGCACCACCAAGATCGGTGATCCTTCCGGCAAAGACGAATCACGCAAGATGCTGAATGACGAAGGCATCAGCGAGAACATCAAAGGCATCCGGAAGATTTTCGAGCAGTTCATCGAGTTCGGCGACGACCCAAAAGATCTCTCCAAAGCCCTGATGGTCAACAACGCCGACTGGCTGGACGAGCTGTCCTACATCCCTCTGCTGCGGGAGATTGGCCCCCACTTTACCATCAACCGCATGCTGACCTTTGATTCCGTCAAGCTGCGGCTGGAGCGGGAGCAACCCCTGACGTTCCTGGAATTCAACTACATGATTCTCCAGGCTTACGACTTCATGGAGCTGTCAAAGCGCTATGGCTGTCGTTTGCAGATGGGTGGCTCTGACCAGTGGGGCAACATCATCAACGGCATCGAACTGACCCGCCGCAAAGGCGCAGGCGAAGTCTTCGGCCTGACCACCAATCTGATCACCACGGCCAGCGGCCAGAAGATGGGTAAATCTGCCAACGGTGCCGTCTGGCTGAATGAAGAGCGCCTCAGTGCCTATGACTACTACCAGTTCTGGCGGAACACGGAAGATGCCGATGTAGGGCGTTTCCTTAAGCTATTCACAGAACTGCCGCTGGATGAAATTGCCAAGCTTGAAGCCCTTCAGGGTCAGGAAATCAATGAAGCCAAGAAGGTTCTGGCCTTTGAAACCACCCGGCTGTGCCGGGGTCTGGCGGCTGCCGAACAGGCGGAAGCCACGGCCCGGAAAACCTTCGAGGAAGGCACACTGGCAACAGATCTGCCCACCATTGAAGTGGCTGAAGAGCGCTTGAAAGAAGGGGTTCCCGCCTTTGTTCTGATGAACGAAGCAGGACTTTGCGCCTCAAACGGCGAGGCCCGTCGTCTGATCAAGGGCGGCGGTGCCCGGATCAACGATGAAAAGATCGCCGATGACAGCCGCAACGTCAGCACAGCCGACCTGACCGAAGACGGCCTGATCAAGCTGTCTGCGGGCAAGAAAAAGCACGCCCTGATCCGCTTGGCCTGATCCACCAGTCTGACAGGCTCGGCAAGCTGGTTGTGAGCTGTCGGGCGGGACATGGTCCGTTCACCCCAGCTCACAATTCAGGCCCGCAGACATTCTCAGGCGGAGACTTGGCCTTGGGATCAAACCGGCTTGAGCAGACGCCCAAGAGTGCAATCGACGGAAGCATAAGCGCCTTGCGCTCCGCTTCTGTCGTGAAGCACCCTCTAACAGGTTGAAAAGAGTTTTATCGCTTTACCGGGGCCCCGGCAGCGTCAGAGATGACTGATGACAATCATCCGGTTGTTGAACTGAAACAGGCCCGGACGCTGCATATCGAAGTACCAGGTCCTGAGCGTGGATTTGTACTGTTCAAAGAAAGTAAAATAACGCTCACAGTCCTTCGCCGACACGTCCTCAATGATGTAAAAACCGTCTTCAGCCAGAAGGTCAATCATGTTCGCGAAGAAGCAACTGCCAGCCTTAAAAACATGCCAGCCGTCATCGATGATGACGTCAATACTGCCTGCTTTGATGCCTGCCGTTTCAATGAAAGCCCTGATGCTGTCTGGATCTGTCTGGTCACAGTGATAGGTTTCGATGCGGTCTTCCTGAAACAGAATATCCTTGTCGATATCCAGACCAATGATCCGGGCCGCAGGGAAATACTCCTGCCACATCCTGAGGCTGGCCCCGGGTTTTCCATCAACCCCCATGCTGGATGTCAGGTCCGGGTTGTTGGTGCCCACACCGCATTCAATGACAGATTTGACGTAACGCCGGCTCAGTTGAAAGAGCAGCTGATAGACATCCGTATAGGTGTGGCTCAACCAGGAATAGGGGTGCCCCTCAGAGCTGGTCTCCCCTTTGTCGGTCCCGTAGGTGTCGCATAGTTTGTTGAGGTAACTCGCAGGCGTATGCTCATGTTCAACCCGCATCGAATAGTGATGCTCCGCATCCCGGGGGGTCAGCAGGCCAGCATTTTCCGGTTTTTCTTCTTCGCTCATGCGTGTTTTCTTTTTTCCCCCGAACGGAACCATCATGGGCTGAAGGACTGTCAGAAGCCCCTGTCCCGCTTACTTATCTATCAGTTACCTAAAACAGTCTGCAAAGGTCACACAACCTCGAATGCTCCAAGACATTGAAAAGAGGCAAATTCACGCTTCAAGTGTTATCACAGAGTGATTCCACTCAATCCGATTTGACTCTAGCGCTCGTTGTTGGGTTGCAGCGGCAGCGCCGTGGGCTCTTCTGCCCCATCGCTGGCATTGGGTGTGCCTAAGAGATTGCGCAGAAACCCCGGTGCCAGAACTGAAAGAGGATTGACTGTGATCGTTGGGTCTGCCGCCGCCCCACTCAGCCGGTAGGTGAACGCCAGCAGTCCTTCGCCTTCCCCCCCTGTCAGAACCAGCCCCAGCAAAGGCACCCTGCCCAAAACGGCATTGAAGGAGTAGGCAGGAACCACAGTGCCGACCAGATCAACTTCATCTGCGTTGGTGTCAAAGGTCCCTCTTGTGGTCAGTCCCAGCGAGTCGCCGTGCGCCCGGATCAAAGGCGTCGTGATGATGCCCTTTTCAAAGGTGAAGTCACCGAACATCCGGTCGAAGGTCAGGCCCTGCCCATTGAGCACATTGGTAATGCCGGTCAAAGAGGCAACTGAAAGCATCTTGGCCAGTCCCGGTGCTTCAACCAGCCGGTAGTCGACAGCCTCCACACTGCCGGTGATCGGCGCTTCCGGCAGTCGGCCCGGCATGGTGGCCTTCAGCACCAGGCGCCCCCCTTCAATGGTATCCACCCAGTCGAAGGCGCGGGCGACGGCCCCGGTATCTTCTGCCTCAATGAGAAGCGAGTAGCCTCCATCGCTGGAGGGTTTGTAATCAAAGGAAAAGCTCTTAGCCGATGTTTCAGCATTGCTGGAGCGGTGGGTCGACCATTCAGGAGGAACCCGACCGTTGATGCTGATCCTTTCCCAGCCCGAGGCACTGCGGCGCAGGTCAAGCGCCACATCCGACAGATAGCGACCGTCACCAAGATAAACCTGAGACAACCTGTCCGCATGCAGCAACAAAGGCGTGGTTTCCTGCTCAGGCTTGCTTTCGGCATCTGGCTCGGTCTGTTCCTCCGGAGCCAGATCGTCCTCTTCCAGCCAGGGGCCAATGTCCAGCACACCGGCCGCAACATCGATCTCCAGCCCGCCGTTTTTCTGTTGTTTGACCCGCAGCCCCTGAAGGTTGGAGTTCCCGAGGAAAATCTCTTCGAGTTCATATTCGGCTTTCAGAACGCCATCGTCCGGGAAGCGGGCCGACCCACTAAACTGAAGGTCTCCGGCTTTCAGATCCAGTTTGGAGAGCCCCACGATATCATTGTCCCTGATTTCCAGGGTCACATGGGCTTGCCCGGCCTCACCCGCCGCCTTGTACCAGCCCAAGGTTGATTGTGTCATCGTGGCCGACGTCAGATTGCTGGCCGTTCTGATCTGACCGTTGCCTCCGGGGTCCAGCGCAATTTCCAGCGCAGAAGAGACCGGTCCGTCCAGGAAATCTGATTTCGGAATGATGCCCAGAGTATCGAGTTGCTGATCATTGATCAGTGGCACCTGAGCTGAGACTTCCGTGCGCAGGGGAGCATCGGCTGCGAAGCTCTCCGTCCACCGGGCGGTAAGAGGCACCCCCCCCAGTTTGCCCTCACCTTCCAGAATCAGGCGATCAGTGTTCACTTCCAGCTGGAAGTCGCCTTCAGTGATGTCCGCATCAAGCACAGCCTCTTTCAGACCTGCCTGCTTGAGCTTGCCTTTGGACGTTACTTCCAGGTCATCAAACCCCAGATCTTTGATCAACGGAAAGGTCAATTCCGTCACCATCTCGGCGGTGCCGGACGCCCCGGCCGGATCAATTCCCAGCCGCTCAACCAACGCCATCCTTGGATGGTTAAGCAGCAGCAGCGCTGACTTAAAATCCCCGGCGGCTGTAAAGGTGATGCCTATCCTGGGGGTTTCGTTCAGATCAAAGATCCGGACGTCGGCCTTCGGAACGCCCACTCCGGCGGCTACCCCATCGACGGGCGAGAAAGTCAGTTCGTCCAGCGCGAAGGTGCCGGTGCCCGACACGCCGGTGATTGGCGGCATGGGATTGAGATAATCAACCAGGAGATTGGAGTAACTCACTCCGCCTTCAAACAGCTTGATATCGGGCTCTGTCTCCGCATCCGTCGGCAGGCTCATATCCAGTTTCACCCAGGCCTGGTCCGCCGTGCCCTGACGAATGAACTGGGTAACCCAGGCCCGCCCGCCCTCGACAGCCTTAAGCGGCCAGTAAGCCGCCAGTTCATCGGCTGCCAGATCCTGAACCTCCGCACTGATCGACAGATCAGTGGCCTGTTCGGAAAACTGCACCTGTCCGGACATGGTTACATGGGGCTTGTGCTCAGTCTCTGAGGCGAAAACCGTCTTGGCCTGCTCCAGGACCAGCAGTTTCTTTTCATCTGAATAGTGCCCTTTGACAGACAGACTCTGAACCCCGAGCGGCCGTTCCAGCTCCCTTGGCAGGACAATACGCCCGGCATGACCAACGAGATCAAAGGACAGGTCGCTCAGATGACCTTTGGCATCGTCAATCTGAAAGGAAAAGCGCCCGTCCAGAGGCAGTTGCACCCCCCGCAAAACCTTCAGCTGTTCATCAATCTGAGCCAGGAAGTTGGGAGCAAAATCGTCCACTGTCAGCACCACATCCATGATGCCGGTGGTATCATTGTAAAGCAGACCGAACTCGGCAGAGGTTGTCACCCCTGCCATATCCAGCTGCAGGCTCACATCTGCCGCCAGATCTTCTCCCTGACGGCGCACAGACAGCTCCGCATCCGGGGCCTGCCAGATGATGTCCATCTGTTTGTCGACAAACTCCAGGCCGCCCTGAAAATTCACTTCGTGGAGGAATGATGCCGGGTTTTCGAGATTTGGCGCCGCCTTGATCTGGTCAAGCATCTGACGAACGAAATGGGAGTAAACCCGGTCTCCTGCCTGCAGGCCGTCTTCGTCCGTAATCTCCGGCAACTCAATACCTGTTGCTCCCGGCGAAGAGGCATCAGCAGAACTGTCACCCTCTGTTTCCGCAGTGGAACCGGGCAGCACGACCTCCAGGCCGGTGTCCGTGCCTGCCGCCGGAGTCGAGGGGGCAAGCTCGTCTTGTGCTTCCGCAACCTCAGGAGACTGGACGCCCATGCTTCTGTGACGCTGGAATACAAAATGACCGTCCGCATTGCGTGTGATCAGCAGTTCTGCGCCGTAAATTCCAATCTCTGTCGGGGCAATTACGCCCTGGACCAACGCAGGAAGGGACAAAGACACATCGACCAGCGGCGCAGAAGCCAGGACCTGCCCGTTGGGGTCCAGGGTTTTCCAGTTGCGCGCCTGAAGCTTGAGGCTCTTTTGGTAAGACGGCCAGGCGATCACCATCTCGTCAATGGAGATGCTGAAGCCCTGAGAAATGCTCGCGAAGCTATTTTCCAGATAAGGCGTTAGAAAGTTCACCTGCACCGGGCCAGAAGACAACCGCCACAGAGCCACACCAACAAGGACAGCCAGCAGGACAAACAGACCGATCAGGCATTCCAAGATTATCTTGGTGCTTCGAACTAACATAAAGAGGCACTCGTCCTTACAGACCCGGAGGTGCAGTTCCAGTAAAGCTGGTTATAACCCTTACAAATGCGGCAAAAAAACGAAGCTAGTTGGGAGATAGGATGATCAGAGCCAGCATGGGCTTTGTCCCGTTTGCAAAAGGTTAGATTCAATCCCAAGACTGCGCCTTTTCTGTCGATCGTCTTTTGTGTCAGCGCGCTTCTGACAACGTTTCAGATGATGTTCCTACAATGGACCCACTTTTGCCGAAAAACAAAACCAAAACAGACCTGTTCACATGTGGTTACAGAAATCACCTTCCTGCCCATTCCTGTCCAAAAGACGCCGTAGCGCAGGGGATTTATCAAAAGCACTGTACCTCTTAAGGAAACAGGGCAGAAGCCTCCTTCCCGTAACAGCAAACTTTTCATTCTGTCGCAGCTTCAGCAAGCTGGCTTGACCCACCCTGCCCCCTCAAGCAGTGTTCAGCTTCCATTTCCTTTTTCCTTACCGCCGCAGGACAGTCACCAGGCCATGACTTTCGATTTTCTATCCAAGATCAAGACCTTGCCAGCTCCTGCTGACAGCGAACTGGCACAAGACGGGATCAAGGACTGGATTGACAGCTGCCGTTCCAAAGACAGCGATACCGCAGCGGCTGCGGATTCCCTTTTGCAGGAAAAAAACGGACGGGACCTGCTGGCAGCCCTGTTTGGCAATTCCCCCTTTCTCGGCAACCTGGCGCGCAGGGAAGCAGAGTTCTTTTTGACCCTGGTGGACAAAGGGCCCAAGCACTGTCTGAAAGAGGTGCTGGCAGGCCTGAGACAGCCCCTGCCGCCTGCTGCCCGTCAGGAACAGATCAGCCTGGAACTGAGAGTCGCCAAACGCAGGGTCGCTTTGCTGACCGCCGTTGCCGATCTTTCCCAAAGCTGGCCTTTGATGACCATCACCCGGGCTCTCAGCGACCTGGCAGATGCCGCCCTGGACCGGACACTGACGGCCTTGCTGCAGCAACTGGCTGAACGCAACCAGATTGTGCTGCCGCACCCGGACACGCCCCTGAAGGACTGCGGCCTGACAGTCCTGGCCATGGGAAAGTATGGCGCCAAAGAGCTGAACTACTCTTCCGACATCGATATCATTCTGCTCTACGAACCTGCCAAGTTCGACTACCAGGGGCGTCGCAGTTTGCAGGAGGCCATGGTCAAGGTGGCACGGGACATCTGTCGCCTGATGGACGAACGCACGGCCGAAGGTTACGTCTTTCGCACCGATTTGCGCCTGCGCCCCGACCCGGGAGCCACACCGCTGGCTCTGCCTCTCGGAGCGGCTTTGACCTACTATGAATCTCAGGGCCAGAACTGGGAGCGGGCGGCCATGATCAAAGCCCGGGCCTGTGCCGGGGATATCAAGCTGGGGGAAGAGTTTCTCTACGAACTGACCCCCTTTGTCTGGCGCAAGCATCTGGATTTCTGGGCCATCCAGGATGTGCATTCCATCAAGCGGCAGATCTACGCCCACAAAGGCGGCTCGACCGTGGCCATTGAAGGCCACAACATCAAACTGGGGCGCGGTGGCATTCGTGAGATTGAATTCTATGCCCAGACGCAGCAGCTGATTTACGGAGGGCGGGACCCGGCACTGCGCAGTTCGCGCACGCTTGATGCGCTGGACGCCCTGGTCGCGGCTTCCCGAATGGAGGCCAGTACTGCAGAGGAACTGAAAGACAGCTATCATTTCCTGCGGACACTGGAACACCGTCTGCAGATGATCAACGATCAGCAGACCCACAGCCTGCCTGAAGCAGAAGGCGAAGTGGATAGCCTGGCTGTATTCATGGGCTATGACGACAGCGCCCGGTTCCGCCAGGATCTGGTGTCCCATCTGCGCCGGGTGGAAAATCACTATGCAGAGCTTTTTGAAGAAGCGCCCAGCCTGTCAGACAGCGGTTCTCTGGTCTTTACCGGCGCGGAACCGGACCCGGACACCACAAAAACGCTGACAGAGCTGGGCTACAGCGATCCGGAGCAGGTCTTCAATCTGGTTCGCGGCTGGCATCATGGCCGCTACCGCTCCACCCGATCGGTGCGGGCGCGCGAACTCTTGACCGAGATGATGCCGCAGTTGCTGCAGGAATTTGCCAAGGGGCAGGATCCGCAGCAGGCGCTGATCCGCTTTGATGCGTTTTTGGAGGGCCTGCCCTCCGGTGTGCAGGTTTTCTCCCTGCTCTATCAAAACCCCTCTCTGCTGGAAATGCTGGCTGAAATCATGGGCCAGGCACCGGCCCTGGCCGAACGGCTGAGCAGCCGGGCCGGTTTGCTCGAAGCTGTGCTCAGCCCGAGTTTCTTTGCGGCTTTGCCGCCTTTTGACAGCCTGAAAAAGGAACTGGACGACCAGCTGTTGCAGGCCCGCGACTACCAGGATGTTCTGGACATCACCCGTCGCTGGAGCAACGACCGCCGCTTCCAGGTCGGCCTGCACATCCTGCGCCAGACAGTTTCCATTGAAACCAGCGGCAAGAACCTCTCTGACATCGCAGATGCCGCGGTATCCTGCCTGCTGCCTGATACCCACCGGGAACTGGCGCTCAAACACGGCACGATCCCCGGCAGCGGTATGGCCGTTCTGGCCCTTGGGAAACTGGGGGCGCAGGAGATGACCGTTTCCTCCGACCTGGACCTGGTTTTCCTCTATGAGAGCGAAGAGGGCGTCTCCTATTCCAATGGCGACAAGCCCATTGAGCCCAGTCTCTATTACGGACGGCTGGCTCAGCGCCTGATCACTGCACTTTCCGCACAGACCAGCGAAGGCAGTCTCTATGAAGTGGATCCGCGGCTGCGGCCGTCCGGTAGTGACGGCCCCATCGCCCTCAGTCTGGCCGGGTTCCTGCGCTACCAGCGTGAGGAAGCCTGGACCTGGGAGCACATGTCCCTGACCAAGGCCCGCGTGGTCGCCGGAGACCCTGAGTTCTGCGCCCGCATTCTGCAGGAGATCCGTTCCCTGCTCACTGCACCGCGGGACCACGATGCCCTGCTGACCGACATCTCCAGCATGCGGGAGAGAATTCGTGCGGCCTTTCCGGGTAAAAGCCTGTGGGATGCCAAGTACCGCTCAGGCGGGCTTTACGACATTGATTTCCTGGCCCAGTACCTGCAGCTGCGCCATGCGGCCGAGACACCGGAAATCCTCTGCCACAGTTCCATTGAAACCTTCGAAGAGGCAGCTTTCCTGGGCTATTTGTCTCAAGCCGAAGCAGAGCAACTGAAATACACAACGATCCTCTGGCAACGGGTGCAGAACTTCCTTCGCCTGACCATTGCCGGCAGTCAGGAGCCGGAGCAGTTTGGCGAAAGCTACCTGACGACACTGGCCAAGGTATCAGGCTTCGAGAGCTTCAAGGCCCTGGAAGCCAATATTGAGAAAAACGCTGCCGTTGTGTCGGAACTCTATGGCCGCATGATCCGCGAGCCTGCCCAGAAACTGGAAGCAAAAGCGTCAGACTAACAACTCTTTCTAAGTCACTGGAATGCAAACGGTTTACTCAGCAGCTCTTAGAAATGGGCATTTTTCACACAGCACTTTGATCGCGCCTACCACTCACCGTCAGCGGGTGTAGAAAGTCAGAAGCAGTGCTGCCCATCCTGACCAGACCGACAGGGCGAAGGAACCTGGGAGTACCATTATCGCCCCGGGGACAGCACTGAGCGTTGATGACGCCCGGCACTCGTCCTTCCTTCAGGCCAGCATTTTTGCCTTTCAAGGGGGCGATCGTCAGCTACGCCACAGATGGCGGCAGAGCAGTCAAATATGATCTGCCCGGGCGTCTGATCCGTATCCACTTTAGGAACTTCTACTTGCCCCGGAATGGACTATCATGGTCCAGGACCTTGCCCTGTCATTTCTGGGCTCTGAAAACTCATTTCTTACAGGAAGATAAAACGTGACCGACCTTACCACCGGAAGCCCAGCCCCCGATTTCACCGCTGTCAGCGATGGCGACGGCAAAATCTCTTTGGCTGATCTGCGCGGCAAAAACGTTATCCTTTACTTCTATCCCAAGGACGACACCCCAGGTTGCACCACCCAGGCCTGCACCTTCCGTGATCTCCTGCCGGACTTTAGTGCCGCAGATGCCGTTATCCTGGGCGTGTCCAAAGACAGCGTCGCCCGTCACGACAAGTTCAAGGCCAAGCATGACCTGCCCTTTACTCTGCTGTCCGATGAAGACGGCAGCCTGTGCGAAGCCTATGGCGTCTGGGTGGAAAAGAAGAACTACGGCCGCACCTACATGGGCATCGAACGCAGCACTTTCCTGATCGACAAAGAGGGAACCATCCAGCAGGTCTGGCGCAAGGTTCGGGTCAAAGGCCATGTGGAGGCCGTGCTGGAGGCAGCCAAAGAGCTCTAGGGTCTGTTGTAAGGTAACTTCAGGGCACTCAACAGGTGGCACCGCCTGAAGCCCAAGGTCTGTCTGGTTGTTTTGACAGTCATCGGCTGGAGGAAAGAGCAAGCTTGCTTCTCGTTCAGCCGATGACCCTCTTGAAAGGGAACCTGGGGCTTCATTTCAGAGACCCTGAATGACAAACAGAGCTATCTTAGGCTGAAACAGTCCCCTCCTCAGGCCTTGCCTGAGCGCGGCAGATTTGTAAAAAAAAAGCAGATTTTTTGCTGAGCGATAAAGCTGGAAACACCCTTCCAGACCGGGCTCAGCAGAAGATGTCAGCTGCTGCTGACTTTTCCTTTAGAGCATGATCAGTTTACTTAGAAGCGCTTTGCGCTTGTACCTAAACCCTGACTCATCCTCTAAACCACTGAAAAGAGTTTCACGCTTCAAGTGTTATCACGTAGCGATTCCACTTAAAGCGATTTGACTCTAGCCTGCGATTTGTTCAGAGATCCCCATGCAATTCACCCTGACAGCCGCCGCTTGTTCGGTCCTCAATCAAGCCGATCCTGTGGTCAAAGCCCGTCGCAGCCGGGCAGCGGCAGCTGACTGGCGAGCCAAGCGGTTGCAGGGCATCGGCGACAGCCTGCCGCCGTCCCGTCCGGCCCGCCCAGATCATCCTTTGCTGGTTGCCCCTAAAGACGTGCCCAAGCGCCGCCTGAACAGCAACCCGGAAGGACGCATCGCCCTGCTTCACGCCCTGGCCCATATTGAATTGAACGCCATTGATCTGGCCTGGGACATCATTGCCCGCTTCGCCGGCCAGGCGTTGCCGGAGGCTTTCTTCGACGATTGGGTAATGGTGGCAGACGATGAAGCTAAACACTACCTGATGCTGGCGGATCGCCTGTCAGATCTGGGAGCTGCATACGGCGACCTGCCTGCGCACGACGGCCTGTGGCAGGCCGCTGAAGTCACCGCCCATGACCTGCTGGCCCGTCTGGCCGTGGTCCCCATGGTTCTGGAGGCCCGCGGCGTAGATATCACGCCGAAAACCATCGATCGCCTGAAGTCCTTTGGCGACAAAGAAAGCGCAGCGGCGCTTGAGGTCATCTACAAAGATGAAATCACCCATGTGGCAGCTGGTCGACGCTGGTTTGAATGGTCCTGCCAGGAACAGAAGATCGATCCGGTTCAAACCTTCCAGGAGCTGGTGAGGAAGTACTTCAAAGGCCAGATTAAACCGCCTTTCAATGAAGAAGGTCGCCTGGAGGCCGGTTTCCCCCCTCACTATTACCTGCCTCTGTCTCAGGATATCTGGCCGCAACCTGATAGCTAATCCGCGCCTTGCGCAATTGGTGCTCATAAAAACCGGGTAAAACTCTCCTCACCAGAATGCTTGCCGCACCTCCTGGTTGCACTGCAGCATTTTCGACTCATTTGTGCGACAAATGGACACAGCCCTGCGTAAAACGGCTGCTTGCGAACAAAGAGCACAAAAAAGGCCGCCCTCAATCAGAGAACGGCCTTTCCGAACAGCTGGAGTCGTGTCGACCAGGTTCTTAGCCGGGACAGATCATCCGCCCCGCAGGAACCGACAGACCTGTTAAGCTGCGTTTTCTTTTTCATTGTAGCGGGCAATGGCTTCTTCGATCATGCGAGAAGCTTCGCCGGGCTCACCCCAATGCTGGATTTCAACCCACTTGCCGGTCTCCAGATCTTTGTAGTGCTCAAAGAAGTGGCCGATCTGGTCAATCAGGATCCGGGGCAGATCACGCCAGGATTTCACGTTGGTGTAATAGGGGTGCAGCTTGTCAACGGGAACGGCCAGGATCTTTTCATCCTGTCCGGCTTCGTCATTCATGACCAGAACGCCAACAGGACGGGCCCGCAGGACAGAGCCGGGAACCACAGGCACGCGACCGGCAACCAACACGTCAACGGGATCGCCATCGCCGGAAAGTGTATGGGGAACAAAGCCATAGTTGCAGGGGTAGAACATGGCGGTGTGCAGGAAACGGTCCACGTAAAGGGCACCGGAGTCCTTATCCAGTTCGTACTTCACCGGATCGCCCCCGATGGGAACTTCGATGATGACATTAACGTCGTTAGGGGGATTGTCGCCAACGGGGATTTTACTGATGTCCATGGTTCTCTGTCTCTTCGACTAAGATCAACTACTTGAGTCAGATTTCTGCAGGCTTCACCTCACAGGTGTTGCCGACCAACGTTCAAATCTGCCTCGTTGCTACAGTTATGAGCACGATCGGTTAAGTTTGTCCTGCCAGGCGTGACAAACCTAACCGATCATGCTCCCGGGGCCGGTCTTCCGGCCTTTATCCTGGATCCGGCAAAACCCCTGGGGTTCTGTGGTTCCTTGCAGTGACCTTCCCGAAGGAAGCGTCCCTGAAACGCTACGAAATCGCCTCAATCGCCTTCATTACGTCCATAGACATCCTCCAGGCGGACAATGTCATCCTCGCCCAGATAGGCGCCTGACTGAACTTCAATCAACTCCAGGGGAATCTTACCCGGATTGCTGAGACGGTGTTTTACGCCGAGCGGGATATATACAGATTGGTTCTCTTGGAGCAATAGCTGCTCTTCACCCTTTTGCACTTGGGCCGTCCCGCGCACCACAACCCAATGCTCTGCACGGTGGTGATGCAACTGTAGGCTGAGTTGCTCACCTGGCAGCACCAGGATGCGCTTGACCTGATAGCGTTCACCTGTGGCCAGAGATTTGTACCCACCCCAGGGCCGGTAAACCTGAGCATGGGTTTTGCGTTCACTCCGGTCTTTGCTCTTTAGCCAGTCGACGACCTGTCGAACCTGCTGGACCTTGCTCTTGTCAGCGACCAGAACGGCATCCTCAGTTGCCACGACAACCATATCCTGCGCCCCTACAACCGCCGTAAAGGGCCCGTCACTGCGCACAAAGGACTCCTGGCTGTCCAGCAACAGAACGTCGCCGCGGCTGCTGTTGCCCGCGTCGTCCTTGTCCGAGACTTCCCACAGGCCGTCCCAGGACCCCAGATCGTTCCAGGCAAGAGACAGGGGCACAACCGCCCCCTTGTCTGTGGCCTCCATGATCGCGATGTCGAAAGACGCATCTGGTCCGGCTTCAAAGGCGTTTCGCCCCAGACGCAGGAAAGACAGGTCTGCATCGCCTTCCTGCAGGGCGGCTTTGGCCGTTGCCAGGACCTCAGGAGCATGGGCCTGCAATTCAGACAGAACGTCGGCAATCCCCATCAGGAATATGCCTGCGTTCCAGTAGGTATCTCCCTGGTCGATCAGTTCCTGAGCTTTGGTTTCATTGGGCTTTTCCAGAAAGCGGTCAATGGCATAGCTGCTGACCTGCCCCTCTGGTGCCGCGCCAAGACTGGCCCCCCGCTGGATGTAGCCATACCCCGTTGAGGGGCGGGTTGGCTCGATCCCGAAGGTCACCAGACAGCCCTTGTCTGTCGCCGCCAAACCGGCCTGCAACGCCGCTTCATAGGCCTGACCCGTGGACATCACATGATCCGACGGCAGGACCAGCAGAGCGCCCTCTTCTCCCTTGTCCGCCAGATAGGCCGCAGCCACGGCAACCGCCGTGGCCGTACCGCGCCCGACAGGCTCCAGAACGATCGCGGCCGGCGTGATGCCCAGCTCCCGCAGTTGCTCGGCCACCAGAAAACGCTGTTCCTCATTGCCGATCACCAAAGGCGGGGCAAAGAGGTCACCGGACACCCGCAAAGCCGTTTCCTGGAACAGAGACTTTTCCGTCACCAGATCCTGAAACTGTTTGGGAAAAAGAGAGCGTGAAACGGGCCAGAGCCGCGATCCAGCTCCCCCTGCCAGAATAACTGGGTGGATTTTATGAGGTCCGCTCATGCTCTACTCGCTCATCCGGTTTTTTGCTGTCTACAAAGACCGTCAGACGCCTGACTTGTCGCGATGAGATTACAACAGGGCGATAAGGAAAGGCAGTCCAATCGTCAAAATGCCTTAAGCCAGAGTGCCCCGCCTCTCCCTTCCCTCAGAATAGAACAGCAGGGCACCTATGGCTTAAACAATGGCGCCTTAGGCAGAAAGATAGTTCAAAGAAGTCAGCAGGCCTTTGGCGCGCTGATTGATGATGCCAATGGCTTCATCCTTCAGGTCTTTGACCCCGTCCCCGACCATGCCGCGGCGCAGGAAAGATTGCTTGTCTTCCTCTCCTTTCTTGCGCCCGCCAGAAAGTTTTTCAAAGGAAGCCGTATCCACACAGGCCTTTACAACTTCAGCATCAGCATCACAGCCAAGGCGGTCAAAAATGCGCGCCATTTCCTCTTCGGGTCGGGCATGCAAATCCTCGTAGCGCACTTCAATGTAGCTGTCCGGATGGTTGTCACCAAAGCCACGGGCTTTTTCTACGTTGCTGGCCCACATGTTGATGTAGCGATCAACAAAATCCAGGTGATCTGGCGTGGCAGGATCAATGGCTTTTTCATAGCCAGCCCGATAGGCGTGGTGCAGCTGAGAAACCACCACGTCACGACCATCGCGGATTATGTGGACAAGTTTGCAATTGGGGAAGGCCCTGTAGAAGAACTCAGGATAGAGGGCAGAACGAGGAGTTTTGTCCCCGACGCACTTGATTTCCGGCCCGATTTCCCGTTGCCCCAACATCATGGAAATGAAGGAAATCATCAGAAAATTGAAGGACTGGGCATTGGCAGGGCTGTAATAGGGTTTGTCGTCATAAACCTGGCGCCGGACAATGCCCTGTTGATTGTTGTACTCTTCGTAGAGCTTGCTCAGTTTAGCCGCGAAGGTGTCAGCGAAATGTCCTTCACCGGAGCAAAGCACTTCGGGATGAGAATCCAGCAGACGCTGCAGCCAGGTGGTACCGGACTTGGGTGCCCCCATTACAAAAAACAGCTGTTTTTCCCGCAGTGCCTGGATGGCCTCTGCCTGCTGCCGATACTGCTGATTGTCCATTCGTCCCGCTTCTTTTGCTTGTTAGAAGGCCCGCGCCCACTCACTGAGCAGCTGTGCACGTGCCTGACCGACGTCAATTCATATTCTCGTCCGGGCCTGTTTCAAAAAGCCAAAAGGAAGCCCCTCTTTAGCCCTTGGTCAGAAACCCTGCTCGACCTTCGGTCTGCAGCCCCAAAACTGCTCTTCTTCTGCCAGTGTTAACGCAGGAAAATCAAGGTTTTCTTGGATTTTTGCGGGCACAGAGGGTTCAGAGCGGCTGAAAAGGGACGCCCGGCTTCTTGAGCAATGCAAAAAGGGCGACAGGTAACCATGCGGACAAGAGGAAAACTAAGAAGGCACAGCAATCAATTCATCGCTCACAGCCTCTCTCCAAAGGTCATAAAATTGCTGTAATTTCAAGTTATTGGACTTGCTAGACCCCAGGAAACAGAAGTAAATCAAAGGCAGGCAATGACAGAACTGATCACCTCAGTTCTGATCCCCCCCTGACTAACAAACGAATATGATAAGGTCAGGATCAGGGTTGACAGCAGGTTTCGTCATTCAGAATTCGCTGGATCATCTCGCAACGCGGGCAAAACGCTGAAGATGACAGCCGTCGAGCTGATCTGAACCGCCTGAAACCTGGCACGCTCGCAGACCAAATTCCCGAAATGCCCAAGGTGGATCGGCTTTACGGAACAGACTGATAACCCGCTGACCTTGATCCCGCCCACGAAACACCAGCTTTAGGTCACGCCTTCTCTTGAAAAATTGACTGTCAAGCGACAGGTCAAGAGTTGTAAAGTCCCCAGCGCTAACGAGTTCATCACTGAACGCAGTCGAATACAGGACCGACCCGATAATGAAACTACTGACTGATGCCTCCTTTCCCACCCAGGCTCAGGGAAGCAATCTTGATCAACGTGTCCGGCGACAGATTTTAGCCGGCGTGGTCGTGGTTGGGTCGTTGTTCGGTGGGGTCGGTGTCTGGGCTGCAACAGCACCACTGGAAGCAGCCGCCATCGCACCGGGGTCGGTTATGGTATCCAGTGCCAACAAGACCATCCAGCATCTGGAAGGCGGCATTGTTTCGGAGATCCTGGTCCAGGAAGGCTCTCTGGTCGAACAGGGCGACGTTCTGGTGCGCCTGGACAAGACCAAGGCCCGCGCCCAGGTGCAACTGCTCGAAGGACGTTACTGGACCTCTTTGGCAACGGGCCTCCGGTTGCTGGCAGAACGAGACGACCTGCCGGAGATGGAACTGACCGATGAGCTTATGGAAGCCATGGTTGCCGACCCGCAGGTGGAAGAACTGGTACGAGGTCAGGAGCGTCTGTTTAAGGAACGACGCGCCGCCAAAGAAGGCGAAACAGAAATCCTGAAAAAGCAGATTGAGCAGCTGAACCACGAGATTGTGGGACTGGAAGCTCAAAAAACTGCCGTAGATAAGCAGCTTAACTATATCAAAGAAGAAGTCGCCGACGCGCTGGTGTTGTTCAACAAGGGACTGGAGCGTCGCCCGCGAGTGTTGGCGCTTCAGCGTCGCGAGGTAGAGCTGGAAGGCTCAAGCGGCAACTTCATTGCCAACATCGCCCGCTCCCGCCAGCGCATCGCCGAATCCGAGCAGCGCATCTTGCAGATTTCCACCGACTTCAAAACACAGGTCGTGGGGGATCTCCGCCAGATCAAAGATGAGTTTTACGAAACCCAGGACCGGCTGGCAGCCTCCCGTGATATTCTGGAACGGACCGATATCATTGCACCCCAGTCCGGCTACGTGCTGAACCTCGAGCATCACACACCTGGCGGTGTGATCCGCCCGGGTGAACCGATCCTCAACATCGTTCCCAACCTGGACGAGTTTAAGATCAACGCCAAGATCTCTCTGCAGGACATCAACGTTGTACATCCCGGACAGGAAGCCGAAATCAGGCTGACTGCCTACAGCGCCCGCAGCACTCCCACGGTACCGGGCACCCTCACCTACATCTCGGCCGACCGTCAGGTCGATGAAGCCACCGGAATGCCGTACTATGAAGCCCATCTTGAGGTGGAAGCAGAAGACATTTCTGCCCTGGGGGAAGACGTAAAGCTCTATCCTGGTATGGCAGTGGACGCCATGATCAAAACCGGAGAACGGACGGTGATGGACTATGCTCTGGCACCTTTGACGTCCTCGCTCTGGTCCGCCTTTACAGAACAGTAAGACCGGCCATTCCCCGGCAGCAGCGGGACGTCAACAACGGACAATCGGGCCTCTATGCGGTCCAGATACAACAAGAGGGAGGATCAGCTAGACCTGATCCCCCCTCTTTTTTTGCTTTTCGCCCATCGAGGCAAACTGATGTTTCAAGTGTCATCACATCGTGAGGCCACTTGAAGCCGATTTGACTCTAAGCCAGCACAGGTTCGTGAGCACTGGCCACCAATGGCGGGGTCTTTCCGTCGATCAACGCCTGAATCACTGCCAACTGACTGGGCAAAGCGATGCGCTTAAGGTCGTAATTGTCGATGATAAACTGCCGGGCGTTTTCCCGGATGTGCGTCATCTGATCCGGATCTTCCAGAACTTCCTCTACCTTGTCTGAAATCTCCTGCGGATTGAAGAAATCCACCAGGAAGCCATTTTCACCATCCGTGATGACTTCCTGAACCGGAGAGGTATTGGAGGCCACCAGACAGCAACCCATGGACATGGCTTCGAGCACAGACCAAGACAGAACAAAGGGGTAGGTCAGGTAAACATGAACATTTGAAACCTGCATGATCTTCATGAAGTCGGCGTAAGGCACCCGACCGACAAAGTGAACCCGATCCAGATCCACCTGAATGTCCTTCATCAGCACTTCACGCCAGGATTTACCATCCTTGGGACGACGGCCGTAGCTGACATCATCGCCGCCAATCAGGATAAACTCCGCATTGGGACGCCGACGCGCCATGTCTTCCAAGGCTTTCACATACATATGAAAGCCGCGATAGGGTTCGAGGTTGCGGGAAATGTAGGTGATGACTTCATCGTCTTTGCCCACGGTCTTTCCATTGGGCAAAGTGAACCGAACTTCCGGGTTGGGCTGCAGTTTTTCCGTATCCACACCTTCATGGATAACCGAAATCTTCGGTTTGTACTCTTCCGGATAGAGAGAATGCTGCCATTTGGTGGGGGATAATCCCCAGTCCCCGCTCTCCAGACAGAGCATGTTCACAGAGTTTCGCACCCGCATGCGCAGGATATCGTCGATTTCAACTTTTACTGAGGGGTCAAAGCCAATGTCCGCCCCCTTGGCCCTGTAGAAAAACTCGTAGTAGTTCAACAGGGGCACGTCAGGCCAGATGTCTTTGATAAAGATCGTCTCACCCCAGCCACAGTGACCGACAATGACGTCGGGATTGAAGCCGCGTTTGCGCAGTTCAAGAGCCTGGCGGGCTGCGGACTGGCCGTAGAGCACAGCAGATTCCAAGCCCACCACATAAGGATGGGTTTGTTTGCCCGGATCACGCGTGGGTTTATGAAGAACTTTTTTTACCCCGGGGATATCGTAGTTCGTGTTTTTGGTCAGGAAAACAACCTGGTTACGGTTGTCGCTGGCCAGAACACGCGCCAGATGTTTGAACTGTCCCGGGAAATTCTGATGAATAAAAAGGATCTTCATACTTTGTCCATTCCAACTGGCTGCTGATCTATCCCAGACATTCTCTGCTCTTTGGTTACCAGGACCCTCGTGAGAGCCAGGCAAGAGAGCAAACAATTTTACGTAGCAAGACTAGAGTGTGATCGGCGGTAGTAGAAGCGCTTTACAAGCGACGTGTTTGCAAAGAGCCTTTCAGAATCAAAGGATACAACCGATCTGAGAATGGGAGGCGCATAGTTTCAAACGCTTCCCCTTTCTAATCTTACAAAAATCAGGATTCTGACGGAGCCGGGCCAACCGCACCTGCGTCCAGCACTTCGTTAAGCGGACCCAGCCATTCCGCGTAACGGCGCCATTTCTCCACAGAGTGCTGATACAATGGCTGGCGAACCTGGGATACGGAAGCAGTCTTCACCGCCCGCTCAGTTTTGTAGAACTCTTCCAGCTTGTCGCTCCAGTCCAGTCCTACAAACTCCAAAAGCTCGCGAACTGTTGTCTCAAAGTCGGTCGTGAGTTTCTCGTAATCCAGTTCAAAGATCTGTCCGGGCAGCACTTCATGCCAATGCTGCATCATGCGTTCATGATCGTTGAGGTGTTTGCCAAGAGATTCCAGATCAAAAGCGTAGCCCAACCCGCCATGACGGGCTTTGAAGTTCTGGAAGTAATTGGAAACAGCCACGTCGCGAGGATCGCGCTTCAAATGGATGATCTTCGCATTCGGCAGCATCATTTTGATCATGCCGATGCGTTGAAAATTGTGCGGCATTTTATCAACGACAAACCGGTGTTCGTCATCCAGTTCAGATAGCTGGCTGAGGTAGTTAGAGCCAAGGTTCCAGACCTGGCCTTCCTTCATCGCCTTAAGGACCTGCAGGGGGCCCAGATTCTGGTCCTGCTTTTGATTGCGCGTCAGCTTCCGGAACATGCCTGCAATATATGGCAACTCCCCGCCTCCAAAGACGTCATCGTGGGTGCAGAGAATCTGCTCAGTCAATGTCGTCCCGGACCGGGGCATGCCACACACAAAGATCGGTCGATTACTGGGATGTCCCCAGCCTTCACGCAGAGCAAAAAACTCCTTGGTAAAGACTTCCTTCAAGCGATCTGTCTGATTTGTATTGCGCTCATTGTCAAAGCGGGTGTTTTTCCAGGAAATCTTGTTGGCTTCGTCAACACACTTGAAAGCGCGCGGGTAGTTCTTTTGCCGCTCATAGTAGTCAGCCAACGCAAAATTCAATGTCGCGCGTTGCTCTTCAACCACCAGCTTGTTAGAGGCAATTTTCTCCAACAACTCAATCTCCGCCGGGTCATCTGGTTGCCAGTTATGCTGCAGCGCGTGGGAGAGAGCAGCCGGATTGACTTTGGCTGCCTGCCGATAAAGCTCGATGGCTTCATCGATCTTTCCAATCCAACTAAGAACCCCACCCAAAGCAATCATGATTGCAGCATCGCCGGGATAAGCCTCCAAAGCGTTGCGTAAATCTTCTTCGGCTTCTTCGTAGCGGTCCAAATCAGCCAGAATACGACCACGAACCACTTTCAGCTGTTTGGCTTTGGGGTGAGTGGCGATGGCCCGGTCAATGGTTTTCAGGCCTTCTTTGCCATTTCCAACTTCAGATTGACTCGCAGCAACAAGGCTAAGGGCTTGAAGGTTGTCAGGATCGCTTTCCATGGCCTTCTTAAAGGCCTGCAATGCCCGGGGGGCCATGCCATTGCGCTGAAAAATGTGGCCCGCATCAATGTAAATGTTGGCGTTTTCAGGATCCAGTTCCTGGGCTTTTTTCAAACTGGTGATGGCCTCATCCAGTTCGCCCGCATGATCCTGTACACGCGCCAGTTTGACCTGAAGTGCAGCATTACCAGGATCTTGCTCAATTTCACTCTTAACAGAAGAAATGAGATCTTCGGCGCGAGAAAGTGCCAACAAAACGCGTTCACGGCCCTGTTGCGCCTGGAGGAATTCAGTCTTCAAAACAAGAGCGCGTTCATAGAGTTCAAGCGCTTCTTCGTACTTCCCCAAGCGGACTTTTGCACCGCCCATATTGCTGAGCCATTCCGGGCGTTCGGGCTCCCGGGCAATGGCCTCCTGGTAAAGACGCTCACCTTCTTCAACCTCACCCAAAGATGTGCAGAGAGTGGCCAAGCGGCCATAGGTTACGGCATCAGCGTCACCGGTTTCGATGACGTTGTAAAACTCCTTTTTTGCCTCATCCATGCGCCCCAAAAGCATAAAGGCAAGACCACGATCACTTCGCCAGGCATTGGTGTCAGGCTCAACATTCGTCGCCTGTTCTAACTCTCCCTCATCAGCTTGCCCCAAAAAGGAGGCAAGCACCGCCCGCACCAAATTACGCTCAGGCGCAGGGGTCAGTTTCCGGCCTTCCTCACTGTCAATCAGCTCCAGAGCATCATTGAACTGGGCTGTTGTTTGCAGGCTGCGAATTTTGGATAGAGAAAGGGACATAGAGAGTTTTCCTGCTTGGGAATGTCAGACCACAGCTAGATACACCAAGGCGTCCGGAGAAAAAAGCAAAAGCAGGCTCATTCCCTATGACAGGACACTTCTTTTGCGAAACCTTAGCTCTTCATTCAACGCCATTGCATGGCTTGTTTAAAACAGCGAATTGAAAAGGCCGCTTTAGAAAACAAACAGGAAAAACTCTTCACGCGGCATACCAAGCATCCTCGCCGTCCCAATGGGAAACCGGCACTGATCAAAATCGGAAATAGCGCAAAAAAAAAGGGCAGCCGAAGCTGCCCTTTTCATTTCAATACCGAAGTACCTTAGAACAGGACCAGGTCGCTGGCGCTGTCCAGGTTGGTACCGGTGATGGTGTTGGTACCACTCAAGGATGCAGCTGTGGTGCCAATGTTCACAGTCACCATCCACAGGCTTGTCCCTGCGGTGTTGACGGCCCAGGCAAAGGCCACAGTTGAGGTTGCCGCAAACAAACCCGTACCAGACAGCGCTGACTTGAAGGCTGCCAGGCTGGCAAAAGATCCCTGGAAGGCATTGCTCGTGGACCCGCCACCGATGGAGATGGCTTTCACGGAAGCAGAACCCGCTGAAGACTGACCAGTCAGCGCAACAACGAAGGTATTGATGCTGGGACCAGGCTTCGAAGTTACGGTTGCCCCAGACAGGAAGATCGTAGCCTGAGCACCCCAGGCATCTTCACCGGATGCGTCGAAGTCAGCCACAGAAGCCTGAGAGCCGGTCTGGGTCAGACGGAAAACGTCATCCCCGGAAGATCCGCGAACCACATCAGAGCTGTCGTTGGCGGAGATGGTGTCATCACCACCAGAACCACGCAGGGTATCAGCAGAACCATCAACAGTGGTGCTGATCATGTCTGACCCTTCACCGCCGCGGATGATGTCCTGACCGGCTGTTGCAGAGATGGTGTCATTGCCAGCGCCACCGTCCGCAACGTCGTTGCCGGAACCAGCTGTGATGGAGTCATTGCCGTCACCACCAGTGATACGGTCACCAGCAGAACCACCGAGGATGGTGTCGTTACCAGCACCACCAGACAGAACGTCTGAAGATTTACCCCCAGTGATGGAGTCGTCGCCATCACCACCGGTGATCACGTCAGAGCCGGAACCGCCTGTGATGGTGTCATCACCGGTACCACCGTCGATGACGTCAGAGCCTTTGCCACCGAGAATGGAGTCATCACCTTTGTTACCAAAGATCACATCCTTGCCAGCGGAACCAGCAATGGTGTCAGAACCAGCGCCACCTTTCATGGTGTCGTTACCAGACCCACCGGAGATGGAGTCATTGCCGACGTTACCCTGGATCATGTCAGAACCGGAGCCGCCAATCAGCGTATCAGAGTCAGCAGTGGTCACACCGGCCACACCGCCAAAGATGGTGTCGTTGCCTGTGCCGCCAACGATGGAGTCGTTGCCTTTGTCACCGTACAGCTGGTTGGAACCAGTACCGGAGGCGATGATGGTGTCGTTGCCAGCACCACCGCGAACGGTGTCACTGCCAGACCCGGCAACGATGGAATCGTTCCCGCGGTTGCCCTGAACCAGGTCGTTACCAGAGCCAGCTTTGATGATATCGGCGTCGGCACCTGTGTCCCCGGCCACACCGCCGAAGATGGTATCGTTACCGGAACCGGCTGTGATGACGTCGTTGCCTTTGTCACCGTAGAGCATGTCACCGGTGGAACCGGAAGAAGCTGTGATCGCATCGTTGCCCTGACCGCCGCGGATGGTGTCAGCACCCCCGCCACCGGACAGTGCGTCATTACCAGCGTTACCCTGGACATTGTTGTCCCCGGATTTACCGCCAGCGAAACTGTCAACGCCGCTGAAGCCGACAAACACACCACCAGCGGTACCGGTACCGGTCGTGGCAGAGTTGGCCAGATCATCAGCGATCGTGTTGGTCGTGCCGTCACCGAACTGCAGACCGGAACCGTCTACGAACTGGAAGTTCGTCACAGCGAGACCTTTACGGGTCACACCTTCCAGGGTCAGCGTGGTGCCATCGGACAGCGTACCGACAACGTTACCGCCAGATTCAGACCAGACAAAATCCTGAGCAGAGTTTGCGGTGACAACCACCACATCTGCTGTCGGATCAAAGGCGGTCGAAAGGCTCGACGTGCCGTCAAAAACAAATGTTGCCATGATTATTACTCCTTAGAGACTCCCAGTCATCGGTAGTTACCGAACCAGGGACTCAGACGTCAACGCCACGCCGTCGCCCCCCAAAATCAAGTAGTACCCCAAACTCTTTCGTGTTCAGCGTACGCAGCACCTCAAGCCTATGCAAGAGGTTTACCGCTTTAGCCATGCGTGAATTCAAGTCAGACCCTTTTCGCAAATCCCTAAGGATTGGGTTCTTAATCTTGCTTCGCCACAGGACAGTAACGTCTTGGGTTCCATGGTGAATCCCCTCATGAAACCGCACCTCTTGCTACCCACAAATGAAACGAGGGTCAAGTGGAAAGCCGCATGTTTCCTGATACAAATGAACGCATAACCCCTTTGTTTTCAAAGTCACCTTTAGATTTCACACCTAATCGGTAACCGGGACAGTGAGCAATCGGTGTTGGCGCAGTAAAACCAAAAGAACTAGTGCTTCCGCCACACTGTTACAAAGAGCGCTGACCATCAGGACTAAATCGATTACCGCCTTCACTACTTGTTCCAAAATGCGAAATACTCTGTAATTCGGAACAAAGAGCTTACTGGTACTGTTGCACAATTTCCAAAGATTGTTGCCTTTTTGCCACAGCAAGAATCGACATTGTCAAATGAGGCCCGGCAAGCAACGCACTGAAATCGCACAAGGCTCACACCAGATTCGGGGGAATCCAGCTTTTATCCTTTGGCATCGACCTGATAAAGCGGATCGGAGAGGGGCTGTGCTCTCCGCTTTGCCCGGTCTGTGTTTGTTGTCTCTGGCTGGAGAAGAAGCCAACTCGATAAGAACTCTCAATCTCACCATTAGTGGCGCCCTCCCCCTCTCGAGTAACGAGCAAAGAAGCAAGAACACTTCTGGGCGAACTCACGGCCTTTCATGGGCCGTTCAAGGGATCGTCGTGCAAAGACGCTTAAAAATGACACGGCAGGCTTTTCTTTCAGCCCCATGAAAGCGCCCGAAAAGCCAGGCCGTTAATCGAACCAGACACCGTTAACCAAACCAGACTATGTGGCACGGTACCGACGGCAAAACAGCGTAACCGACATGGGAAACAGGCGATGGACAAAGGGGCTTATCCCGAGAACAAGCAGACGGAGCTGATCTGTCCTTGCCTGTACTGAATTTGAGCCTGGAACCGGATCACGGCTGGATGTGCAGGCAAAGGGCTGGATGTCCGGGTAGAGTAGAGAGCCCAATGGTCCGGATTGAGCCCGGCACGCACCATCTCTTCAGTTCGAAGACAAGACCAGCAAGGGACAGGATCACTGGATCACTGGATCACTTCATCGCATTCCAGTGAAAAGCCACCCCCGCTATCTGCCGGAACAACAATCAGAGATCGCAGGAAACCCGACAGATCAAAAGTCACGATAGGTAATGGCGTCGGACAGGAAAATCCGGTCCCAAACCATGTCCTTAGGCATTTGAAGAGCATACGCCGATCCCACCTGGAAGGCTCAATCGCCGTCGTTTGCCTTCGCTGCTTCAGTGCTCTCTGAGGCTTTGCTCTCTTCGGTTGGCTTGGTGTCAGTGTCGGAATTGCCAACGTTGCCTGCCCTGCCAGCAGGCTTGGTATCCGCAGCCTGTGCCGCCGTTTTTCCAGTTTGCTCTGCTGGCGAGGTCGCGCCAGCGGACTCTGGTTTTCCTTGTTCCTTACCAGCGGCCTCTGCACCGCGCTGCATGGTCAGGCGTCGCGGGGTCATTTTCCCCCCGGAAGCGCCCTGTTTACCAGGCAGTTTCTTTTGCCCCTGATTAAGCTGCCGCATCACTTCCTGGGTTGGCCCAAAGGCGGCAATGGCACCTTCTTTCAACACCAGCAAACGATCCACCACATTCAGGATGGATGGGCGATGGGCAATGGCAACGACGGTTTTGCCCGCAGCCTTCAGCTCCTTGATGGTTTCAATGAGCGCGACATCGCCTTCGGAATCCAGATTGGAGTTCGGCTCATCAAGCACGATAAGCGCCGGGTCACCGTAAAGAGCCCGCGCCAGGCCGATGCGCTGGCGCTGGCCATTGGACAGCATCACACCACCGGGTCCGACTTTGGTTTCATACCCTTCCGGCAAAGACAGGATCAGATCATGGACGTGGGCCCGCTGTGCCGCCTCCACCACCGCTGCGTCATCCACCGCCCCCATCCGGGCGATGTTATCGGCAATGGTTCCCCGGAAGAGTTCAATCTCCTGCGCAAGATAGCCAAGGAACCGTCCCCGGTCGCCCGGGCTGAACGCCGAGATGTCAGCACCGTCCAGACGAACCGTGCCCATCTGAGGCTTAAGTGCACCAATCAGCAGCTTGCCCAATGTGGTTTTCCCGGCTCCACTGGGGCCGGCAATCCCCAGAACTTCGCCTGGAGCCAACTGAAACTGAACCTGTTTGACCAACGGTTTACGGGTGCCGGGAGCGTAGTAGATAACCTGTTCTGCCCGCAATTCACCGGATGGCTGTGGCAGTGCCAGCCCCTCGCCGCCCTGATCGGCTTCTGCAAGCAGTGTCGTAATGCGCCCATAGGCCTGCCGGGCGTTGACCAGACCTTTCCAGGCCCCCATGGCCTGCTCAACCGGAGCCAGCGCACGTCCCATCAAGATGGCCCCGACGAACATGGAACCCGGTCCGATTTCTCCCCGGATGGCCAGCCAGGCCCCGACAGCCAGAATCAAAATCTGCAGACTGACACGAATGGCTCGCCCCAAGCCGGTGAAGATGCTCGTGCGATCTCCAACGGACAGGAGTTTCTGGGAGATGTTGGCATGGGACTGTTCCCAACTGTTGCGCACCTGAGGTGTCATCCCCATGGCAACGATGGTTTCTGCATTTCGCAGATAAGCCTGCGCCTCGTTCAAAGCCGCACTTTGAGAGTTATTGGTTTCCTGAATGGCAGAACGGTTCGACCACTCGTTAAACAGCGCCAGGAAAAACAGCAGCGCCGCCCCCACCAGTGCAACAAGCCCCTGATAAGGGTGAAGCGAGAAGATTGCGATGATGAAGATCGGAACCCAGGGCGCATCAAACAGTGCCGTGATGCCGCTGCCGGACAGAAAATTCCTGACAGACTGGACATCGCGCAACGGCTGCGCATCTCGGGATTTGCTGCTGGCCAGTACACTGCTGAACTGCGCTTTGAGGACTTCCGGACTGGTGTTGCTGTCGAACCGCTCGCCGGCGGACGTCAGAATACGACTGCGCAGAGTGATCAAGAAGCCCATCACAACAAAGGCAAAGAGCGCAATAACCGTCAGGTAGGCCAAGGTCGCCAGATTTCCCGTCGTGATCACCCGTTCAAAGATCTGCAGCATGTAAAGCGGCATGGCCAGCATGAGCAGATTGATGAAAAGGGAAAAAAAGGACGCGGAAAACAATTCAGCTCGGCAGAGTTTGAAGAGCTGAGGCGTTGCGTTGCTTTGTTGGGCCATAAAGAACCTTGTTTGTTCAGCAGCAGTGGGAGAGCAATAACAGTTGCGCAGCGTAAAAAGAAGGGCGAATGATCTCACTGAAAACAATCAGCTGCATCAGACTGCCAGTTTCCCTGTGACACCCGGATTGGCACCCGGAAAAACACAGTCCCTGTCTGTGTCAGTTTGCCAAGGAAATCGCGGCAGAAAGGAATCCGACCAGCACACCGATGCGGCTGTCTGGTCCAAAGTCAGGAGTGATCAGTTCATCATCTCAACAGAGCTCACCAGACCAGTTGATCTGCCTTATCTAAGGTTTCCCACGATCTTGAGCAAGACACCTCTTTTACAGGACAATGCGTCAGTCGCAAATTTCCTTGCACAGATAGGAGATTTGCCTATTGTTCTCAGCCGAAATTCACACAGTGGTTTGTGGCTTTGCCCCTCTGTGGCCTTTGAGCTCAGCATCTCTCAAAGAACGCCATCGGGACACGCTGGCGAACACCTCATTGAGGGCACAACAAACTCACCTCAGTTCGTCACCCGCCGCAACTGCCTTGTCCCTGCAGAAGCACGAGAAAGCGTAGCAACTTCATGAGTCTCGTTTCAGACAAAAAATTCGACGAAGGTCAGGCCGCCTTTTTGGAAGCTGACTATGAAAGAGCTCTCGAGCTGCTTGAAAGCGTCGACGAAACGACGAAGTCAGAACCTGACTATCTAAAACTAAAAGGACTGGCTCTGCAAAAAAGCGGCGACTGGCGCAAAGCCGGATTGTCTTTGCGGAAAGCCCTGGTGAAGAACCCCAAGGACAAAGAAAGCTGGGTTGCGCTGGGCGATGTCATGTGGGAGCTCAAGCAGTATCGTGATGCCTCTGAGTCCTATTCTGAAGCGCTCTACATTGATTCAGAAGACGCCTCCCTGCTCGTTGCACGGGCCCGATGCAACCGCAACAGGAACAAGCTGTCTGCTGCGTTGAAGGACGCACTGAGGGCTGCAGAACTGGATAAGGAAAACCTGGCCTTTCTTTCGGAAATTGCTCAGCAATCGGCTCAGGCTGCTCAAAGAGAGCAGGACAAAAAGGCCATGGCTTCTGCCGTGACGGCCTTTCAGAAGCACTCTGAACTGGCAGGCGGTGATGTTGAATCACTGCAATCAGCCGCCATGTATGCCCGCCGCAGCGAGCAGGCTGAGCTGGCCCGTGAAATCCTGCTGGAAGCTCTCAAGATAGAACCGGAATCGGCTGATCTGCTGAACATTCTTGCGAATGCTCTCAGAGACATGGATCGCCTGGGAGATGCCCAGAAGCGGTTCCAGCAAGCCCTGAAAATTGACCCGGACCACATTCTGGCAAACTACAATTTCGGGGAACTGCTGGCTGAACGCAGCCAGCACAACAAGGCCGAAGAGTACTATCGAAAGACCATCGAGCTAAAACCCGATTACCTACAAGCCTATCTGGGACTCGGCCGGTGCCTGGCCAAAGCAGAGCGTCATGAAGAAGCGCAGGAGATCTATGATCGGGCCCTGGAATTGAAGCCCAACAACGTCCGGGTGATGTTGAACAAAGCCTATTCCTACAAATCTATGGGAGAAATGGACACCGCCAAGTCCATGGCCCACAAGATCCTGGAACTGGAGCCCACCGAGCCCAACGCTCTCCAGCTCTACACCGGTGTACAAAAACTGACCGGTGACGATCCCATGATCGACAAGATTCGGGAAGTTGTTAAAAACCCGGAGCTGGGCCCCAATGCCCGAACCGCTATTTCCTTTGCTCTGGCCAAAGCTTCTGATGACCAGAAGGACTACCCGACGGCTTTCCATCACTACAAAATCGCCAATGAAATCCGTGCGGCTGGTGAAGATCCCTACGATCCGGCCAAAGTGGAAGAAATGGCAGAAAAGACCAAAGAACTTTTCACTGCAGACTTCCTGGAGTCCCGCAAGGAACACGGCCTGCCGGTAGAAACCCCGGTTTTCATTTTCGGCATGCCCCGCTCCGGCACCACCCTGACCGAGCAGATCATTGCCTCCCACCCGGATGCCATCGGGACAGGCGAACGCCGGGAAGGCCGTCAACTGGAACGGATGGCCCGCAACAAGGTGGAGAACTTCCCTCAGGACGTCAGCCCGGAGATCTGCCGGAACATGGCCGCCCGTTACCTGACGGCTGTCCTGCCCCACAATCAGAGGGTCATTCGGGTCACAGACAAGATGCCCTTTAACTTCTGGTGTGTGGGCTGGCTTTACATGATGTTCCCGAAAGCCAAGTTCATTCATACGAAGCGCTCTCTGTATGATGTGGCGCTGTCGAACTTCTTCCAGAACTTCTCCGATAACCTGTCTTTCTCCTACAACATGGAAGACATGGGCCATTACATGACCGTCTATCACGGCCTGGTGGAGCACTGGAAGAAGGTCATTCCAGGCGGCGTCTATGAAAGCGTTTACGAAGAACTGGTGGGCGATTCTGAGACCAATATCCCCAAACTGATCGACTACGTCGGTCTGCCCTGGGATGAGGCCTGCCTGGAGCCCCATCGCACCAAGCGCCCGATCATGACAGCGTCCAGCTGGCAGGTTCGCCAACCCATCTACAAAACCTCTTCTGAACGCTGGCGGCGCTACGAAAAGCAGCTGGCGCCTCTGATGCGGGTTTTGGGCGATATCAAGTAATCTGGCGGGACTGGCTTCCAGATCGCTTGAAAAGACAAGAGACCGGAAAACACTAAAGGCCCGATGATGCCCTCACCGGGCCTTTGTCCCGTCAATCAGCCTGCCAGTATATGTTCGCTGCGTTTTCTAAAGGACCGCCCCTAGAGTCAAATCGGTTTAAGCCTTGTCACAAAGTGAGCCCAACTAGCGCGATTTGCCTCAGGCGCGATTTGCCTCTGGAAAGATCACCCACTTCTCGTCTTTTTCTGGAACTCCGTCTGAGAGACAGGTAAAAGCCGGGAGATTACAAGAGACGGTAGCAAAGGCTGGCTTTCTCCTCTGGAAAGCCGCCGTCGAGCGATAGCCTTTGCCTGGAGACCAGGCCAGGGTCAGGAGACTGTATTTGAGCGCCTTACCTTCCCATCCCATGAACACCCTTAAAAACAAGGGTATCGGGGCCCTGCTGATCGAACCTTTTGCCTGCTACTGGCGCAATCGAGATCTGACCTGGCAGATGACCAAACGGGAAATCGAGGGCCGCTATCGCGGATCCGCGCTCGGTATGCTCTGGGCCTTCCTCAACCCTCTGCTTCTCCTGGCGGTGTTTACCTTTATCTTCAGCGTGATCTTTCAGGTTCGCTGGAACGAAGCTGTCAGCGACACAGGCTCTTTCAGCCTGGTGCTGTTCACCGGCCTGATCTGCTTCTGGTTTTTTGCCGACTGCGCCCAAGGGGCACCAACCCAGATCCGGGGACGGGTAAGCTACGTCAAGAAGGTGGTCTTTCCGCTGGAGGTCTTTGCCTGGGTATTGGTGTCAGTGGCCCTCTTTCACACCACCATCAGCAGCCTGGTGTTGTTTGTCGCCCATTTCTTCATCATTGGACTGCCCCCACTGACCGCCCTGCTCTTTCCCGTGATGTTGCTGCCCCTGGTGATCTACATGCTGGGACTGGTCTGGTTTTTGTCCGCCTTGGGTGTCTTCCTGCAGGATATCGGTCAGCTGATCGGCATCCTGGTGACCATGTTCATGTTCCTCACGCCCATCTTCTATCCCGTCGACCGGGTTCCGGAAGAGTTCAGACTGGTCATGGAAATCAGCCCCATTGCCTTTACGGTCGGCGCAGCCCGGGCGGTGGTGCTTTGGGGTGAGCAGCCCAACTGGCAAGGCTGGGGCCTGCATATGATCGGGGCTTTCTGTGTGATGTTCCTGGGCTTTGCCTGGTTCAAGCTGACCCGCCGGGGGTTTGCTGATGTCCTCTGATGCCATGACACAAGCCGGGCCATCGACTCCGGACACAGGTGCTGCAGAACAGTCCCTGCCCACCGCCATCCGCATTTCCAACCTGGGAAAGCGTTACCCGATCTTTTCGCGCCCGCAGGATCGCCTGAAACAGATGCTGGTTCGGGGTCGCAAGCGCTACTACAAAGAATACAAGGCCCTGTCAGACATCTCCCTGGACATTAAGCAGGGAGAAAGTGTCGGCATCATAGGCAGGAATGGCTGTGGCAAATCCACCTTGCTGCAGATCATTGCCGGCACCCTGCAGCCCAGCGACGGCTCTGTGGATGTCAACGGCCGCATCTCCGCCCTGCTGGAGCTGGGAACCGGCTTCAATCACGATTTCACCGGTCGGGAGAATGTCTACCTGAACGGCGCCATTCTGGGCTTTTCCAAAGAAGAGATGGATGAGCTGTTTGACCGGATTGTCGAGTTTGCTGACATTGGTCGCTATCTGGACCAGCCGGTTAAGACTTACTCCACCGGTATGGTGGTTCGCCTGGCCTTTGCCGTTTCCATCAACGTGGATCCGGACATCCTGATTGTGGACGAAGCCCTGGCTGTGGGCGATGAATCTTTCCAGCGAAAGTGTCTGGCCCGCATTGACCGGTTGCGGGAAAGAGGCACGACCATCCTTTTTGTCTCCCACTCTGCCCGTCAGATCCTGCAGATCTGTGACCGGGCTGTGCTGTTGGACAAGGGGGAAACCCTGCTGATCGGCGATCCAAAGAAAGTCGTCTCGGCTTATCACAAGCTCCTCTACAGCCCCAAAGAAGCAGCTCAGGCCTTCCGCGAAAACCTGCTGGAGCAGGGAGAAGCGGCACTGATCGAGAAAACGGAAAGCGAAAAGCAGTCTGAAGGGGCGGACGAGGAGATTGATCGCAGCGTTGAAAGCTACGACCCCGGCATGAAGCCGGAGAGCACTCTGGTCTATGAAAGCCTGGGGGCTGAACTGCAAAACGTCCGGCTCACTACACTGGAAGGCAAACCGGTCAACATTCTGCAGCACGGCAAACGCTATGCCATCCAGTATGAGACCTACTTTTCCAAACCGGCCATGGTGGTGAACTTCGGCACGGCCCTGAAAACCCTGGATGGCATCAATGTAGGCGGCGCCTCAACCCGTCGCGCCAATCGCCCCATGGACTTTGTCAATGCGGGCGAAACGGTCACGTCCCGGCACGAGTTCACCTGCTATCTGCTGGAAGGAACCTACTTTGTGAATGCCGGTGTCTCGGCCATTGTAGATGGGGAGCAGATTTTCCTGCATCGCATTGCAGACGCCTTGATGTTCACTGTGCTTCCCGAACTGGATCTGGTTGCCAACGGCATTGTTAACTTTGCTTTTGAAAGCGACTGCAAGCTCAAACGTCCGGATCAGCTGGAAAACGCTGACGCGAGCGAGGCCTGAGGCATGACACGCTCTGACGAGCTTCCCCCCAGTCGCCTGGACTTCGTCATCATTGGCGCACAGAAAGCCGGCAGCAGCTTCCTGTCACGGGTATTGGACAGTCACCCAGCCCTTTTCATCCCGGAAGCGGAAGTCCGCTCTTTCCGTGACCCCTTCTATCCGGATTTCCGGCCCTTGCAGCAGGAAACCAGCAAGGCCCGCCCCGGGCAGCTGATCGGCATCAAACATCCCAGCTATCTGGGACGGGCCGAAGTGCCGGAGCGTCTCTATCGCTACAACCCGGACCTGCGCCTGCTGGCCGTACTACGGGACCCCGTAGATCGGGCTCTGTCGTCTTACCTGCACTTTCTGCGCCAGGGGCAGATCTCCCCGCTGCATCCGGAACAGGGACTGCGGCTGGTCCTGAACCAGCCAACACTGGAGCCAAAGTACCAGGAAATCCTGAACTACGGCCGCTACCATCAATTCCTGAGCGTCTTTCTGGAGCGGTTTCCTGCCGAACAGATTCACCTGATGGAGTTCGAGTCCTTTGGCAGTTCCCGCGCGACAGTTGACAGCGCCTTTGCCCATCTGGGGGTCACGGCACCTGAAAATCTGGATCTGAAAATCCGAAATGAAGGCCGCTATACCTGGGAGGCCTGTTTGCTGTCCTGGGTCGAGTCAAAAAGCCGCTTCTGCTTTGATGGCTCCATGAACATTGTCGGACATGAGCCGGAGGAAAACCGGGTAAAAGGTCTGGGCAAGCTCAACAGCAAGCTCAATCAGGAACCACGCATCTCCTTGTCCCAGGGTTTGAGGGAAGCTCTCGGTCAATACTACGCACCTGACGTTTCCCGCCTTGCCGATCTGGGCTTTGTCCCTGATAACTGGCCCAACTTTCCAAAATCTTAGGACAGCCATGACGGTCCCTTCCCCATCATCCGCCAGTGATGTTGAGTTCTTTTTGCTTGGCGCCGGGCGCGGCGGCACCAGCCTGCTGACCGGATTGCTGGATTTTCACCCCCAGCTGGAAGTGGGGTATGAGGCCTTTGCTGGCAGCCATCTGGCAGCCCCCCGGGACAGCGGCAGCAGCACGACCGGCGAGAGGGACGCACGAATGGCGTCTTTCCTGAAGATCTGCAAAGAAGAAGCCGAAAAACACCCGGGCAAGATTTGGGGAAACAAACTGACCACGGAGCACCTTTTCCGCTCCGCTGAACAGGATTTTTCCCGTCAAAACAACGCTGAAGAAACTCTCAGGGCCTTCCTCAATCAGGTAGTTGATCAGCGAAAACTCATCTTTGTGCTGCGCGATGGCCGGGCCGCTGTTCTGTCCAAGATGCAGCGGGCCAACCGCTCCATCGAAGAAGCCTGCTGGCGCTGGCGCTTTTCCGTTCTGTGCTATCGCTATCTGAAAGACACTCACAGAGAGTGCCATCTGTTGCGCTTCGAAGACCTGCTGGCCGATCCGCAAAACGAACTTCAGAAGATCTGTGATTATCTGGGTCTGCCCTTCGATGTTAAAATGCTGGAGGGCTTCAACTCGCCCAAAATTCCCAGTTTTTACAAACAACAGGGTATCGTCAGCGAAAAAGCCGCTGCTCCGGACATCCCGGCAGAAGCTCTCGCGCTGATCACAGATGACCTGAAAGCCTGCGGATATCTTTGAACCGCGACTTCATCGACAGAGATCAAAGGCTTGTCGTTGCACGACCAGACATGCCAATAGTCTGCCCACAGGGTGAGCTTTAGGCTATTCTGCCGTTCTGATACCAGTCGGGACATCGGCCGAAATACACGAAGGGGGACAATCGGTTCACGCAGATCCGATTGAAACAAGAATGCTAAATTTTATCGGCATCGGGGCGCAAAAGGCAGGGACCACCTGGCTGTTTGAACAGCTCAGCAAGCATCCACAGGTCGCATTTCCCGGCGGTAAAGAGGTGCATTTCTGGGACCAGCACTATGAAAAAGGCACAGCCTGGTATCAGGGCCTGTTCAGCGACACCTCTCAAGGCACCGACACCCCCCTTCTTTTTGGCGACATCACCCCGGCCTATGCCTATCTGCCGGTCGAAAAGATTCGCGAACTCTACAGCCTTTACCCGGCCGCTAAGCTCATCTTCATCCTGCGAAACCCCATCGACCGGGCCTGGTCGTCAGCAGAAATGGCCCGGCGGCGGGCAGAGTTATCCTCTGCAGAAGCGTCAGATCAGTGGTACCTGGATCACTTCCGCTCTCAGGGATCGCGAAACCGGGGAGACTATCTGCAGGCACTGAACACCTGGCGCAGTGTTTATCCATCCGAACAGCTGCTGGTCTTGCGGTTTGATGATCTGACGAACAGTCCCTCAGATCTGCTGACACGCTGTGCAGAGCACCTGGGCTTAGACCCGGCTCCTTTTCAGGATATCCCTGAAGACAAACTGAAAGACCCCGTTTTCGCCGGGGGTCAGTCAGCTGTCCGCCCTTCCCTGCGCCCGGCCCTGCAACGTCTTTATACTCCGCAGATTAAACCCCTGGAAGAAGCCTTGGGATGGGACCTCAGTGACTGGCTGGCCCCGGTTCCAGAGAGGACAAAAAGCGGCCGCAAGAAAAAGACCAAGCCTACAGACCGGCAAGCCCTGTTCATTCTGGGCATGCACCGCAGCGGCACCTCCGCCCTGACCCGCCTGTGCAACCTTCTGGGCGCCGATCTGGGCAGCAATCTCCTGCCCGCGCAAAGCGATAACGAGCGGGGATTTTGGGAAAACGAAGACCTGGTTGCGCTCAACGAAAGCCTGCTCAACGAACTGGGACGGGCCTGGAACGATCCCGCTGCTTTGCCGGAGAACTGGATCAACAACGCCATTTTGCCCAGTGTGCGCAGTGAGATTACTAAGGTCTTGGACAGGGATTTTTCAGACAGCGCGTTCTGGGCGGTGAAAGACCCCCGCCTCAGCCTGCTGTTGCCTCTGTGGGAAGAGCTTGCCCTGCAGCAAGAAAGCCGCGTCCACTGCCTGATAACTCTGCGCAATCCCCTGGAAGTTGCCGGCTCTCTCAAGCGTCGGAACTCCCTGCCGCTGGAGCAGGGTTTACTCTTGTGGCTGCGCTACAGTTTATCGGCAGAAGCGCTCTCCCGGGGCAAGGCCCGGGCCTTTGTTACCTACGAGCAGATCATGGGGGATTGGGAAACTACCATGACCCGGCTTGGGCAGGAAATGGGCCTGACCTGGGCTCAGAAGCCAGCGGATGTCCGCCCTCAGGTCAGTGCCTTCCTCAGCAGCGATCTGCAGCACCAGAAAGCAGACCTTTCTGCCCTGGAACAGGCCCCTGAAGTCGCAAGCCTGGTTCTAAGGGCTTACAAAGCCTTGCTGAACCTTTCCGTAAAACACGATGACGCTGCTGCGCTTGCTGAACTGGACTCACTGCAGGCTGCCAGCGCCCTGGTGTTTGAGGCTCTCGATCCGGTTTTGGCGCAGCTGACAGAAGACAACCGCAAAGCCCATCTGGAAATTTATCCGCGGGCCCACGAACTGGAACTGGAACTGGCCAGACAGCAGCTGATGATCACCAACATGGGTCAGGAGCAAAGCCGCCTGCTGGACCGGGTGAGTGACCTGGATCAGGCTCTCTCCCGGGAAAAAGACACCGTCGAGCAACGAGCCGCAGAAATTGCCGAGCTCAAAAGTAAAAGAGATGAGCTGGATCTGCGCCTACAACACTTCCAGAGTTCTACTTCCTGGAAGCTAACAGCCCCTTTGCGCTGGCTGGTACAACGGGTAAAAGGATCATAAAAGCGGGTAGAAACCGGGGCAATCGAACCCGATAAATCACTCGCTGGTTTCCAGGCGCTGAAAACAAGTACGTCGAACAGCGGCGCGTCGAGAAGCGGGCCGCCAGTTTTTACAATTGATCAGACCACTGGCAAGAGTTGCTGCTGGACAAGAAGGAAAAGTGAATGAGTTCGATACTGGTAACAGGGGGCGCCGGTTTTCTGGGATCTCATCTCTGTGAAAAACTGCTGAATCAAGGACATGAAGTCATCTGCGTGGATAACTTTTTCACCGGTGACAAATCCAACATCCTGCACCTGATGGACAATCCCCGGTTCGAGCTGATTCGGCACGACGTTACCTTCTCCCTCTATCTGGAAGTGGATGAGGTCTACAATCTGGCCTGCCCGGCCTCTCCAATCCACTATCAGTACGACCCGGTGCAGACGACCAAAACCTCCGTTCACGGCGCCATCAACATGCTGGGACTGGCAAAACGGACAGGCGCCAAGATTCTGCAGGCCTCCACTTCAGAGGTTTATGGGGATCCGGCGCAACATCCCCAGAAGGAAAGCTACTGGGGCAATGTAAACCCCATTGGCCCGCGCTCTTGCTATGACGAAGGCAAACGTTGCGCCGAGACACTTTTCTTCGACTACCACCGACAGCACGGAACGAACATTCGCGTCATGCGGATCTTCAACACCTACGGCCCGCGCATGCACCCCAACGATGGCCGGGTGGTGTCCAATTTCATCGTGCAAGCCCTGCGCGGCGATGACATCACCATCTATGGTGACGGCAGCCAGACCCGCAGCTTCTGCTATGTGGACGACCTGCTGGAAGGCATGGTGCGTTTGATGAATGCGGACGACCAGATCATCGGGCCCATTAACATCGGCAATCCGAATGAATTCACCATTCGGCAGCTGGCAGAAAAGGTCATCCATCTGACCGGCACCAAGTCAAAACTGGTAACTCAGCCTCTGCCCAAGGATGATCCCCAGCAGCGGCAGCCAGATATCACCCTGGCGCGCAAACATCTGGACTGGGAACCGACAACACAGCTGCAAGAGGGTTTGAAGGAAACCATCGCTTACTTTAAATCCCGGTTCCTCTGATCAAAACCCACCTGCAAAACATCCGAAGCTTCCGGTCCGAAAGCTCCCCTGTCTGATCTCTTCTTTAGAACCGCAGCCAACCGAGTACCCTCTGTTTATGTCCGCTACGTCAGACCCATCGCAGCCCTCTGCTTCTCCTGCTCCAGAAGAACTTACACCGCTTGAACATCGCAAGCAGGTGGCGGAACTGCGTGCTGAAACGGAAGCTCTGGAAATCAAAGCAAGCCAGTTGCAGAGCAAGCAGGAACTGCTGAAACAGCAGTATGAGCTTCTGATCAACTCCCCTTCCTGGCGCTGGGCAGTCAGTTTCAGACAAACAGTTGTGGACCTGCGCAACCCCAACGTCGTTCTGCACTGGGCGGCTAGAAAAGTCAGCCGATACTGGCGCACCGGCATCCGCCTTCTCGGGGTCAGCAGTGTTGAAGACGCCAGCCTGGCACAGGACGCCATAGACCTGTCAGGCAGCCATCCCCGGATCTACCTGTCCTGCCTGGATGACCAGCCTTTGCCAACCGGCTGGATCTTACTGGAAACAGAGGTCTCAGACTGCCAGGGAGAGCCTGACGTGGTGGTGGTCAGCGATGACTCGCTGGGCTTTTCCATGCACAGCATGTTCTCCATCGGGAAACTGCCCCAGGGCTACAGCAAGCACCTGGTCCGCCTGCCCCATCGGGTCGACAAGCTGCGCCTGGACATCCAGGGGTCGGAGAGCCTGCGTTTCTCTTCCCTCAAAGCCAGTCAGCTTGGCCAGATTCAATTGCTGCTCCAACTGCTGAAGTACCAATCCGGCGGGCTGTTCGGCGCGGCAAAACTGGTCCTGACCAAAGGCATCTATCAGGCCAAAATCGACTTGCTGGCCCCGATCAGGGACGGCCTAGAAGCCGGATATCGCATCTGGGCAGACCGGTTTGACAGCCTGAACGACGCAGATCACGCCGCCATCACACGGCACATTGACACCTTTGACCACAAACCGCTGCTGTCACTGGTCATGCCCACCTACAACAGTGACCCGGCGTATCTGGCTGCAGCACTCGATTCAGTAAAGGCCCAGCTTTATCCCCACTGGGAACTCTGCATTGCCGATGACTGTTCGCCATCAGAGGCAGGCAAAGAGGTCTTGCGCCGCTATGCGGCCGAAGACCCCCGGATCAAGGTGACCTTCCGGGAAGAAAACGGCAACATCTCAGCCGCCACCAACAGTGCGCTGGAGCTGGTGGAAGGCGAGTTTGCCGCCTTGATGGATCATGATGACATCTTGCCCGTGCACGCACTCTATCGCCTGGCGCTGGAATTGCAGGAGCACCCGGATACGGACATCATCTATACCGGCGAGGACAAGATAGATGAGGAAGGGCATCGCTGGGGGCCCTACTTCAAACCAGACTGGAATTATGACCTCTTCCTGGGTCAGAACATGGTCAGCCACCTGGGCGTTTACCGCAGCTCCCTGCTCAAGAAGATTGGCGGATTTCAGCTGGGCTATGAAGGCAGCCAGGATTACGATCTGGCCATTCGCGCCCTGGAAGCCACCAGCCATGACAAGGTGCGCCACATCCCGGATGTGCTCTATCACTGGCGGGTTTTCTCCAGCTCCGGTTCCTTCTCAACAACCCAGAAAAGCCGGGCTCTGGCCACGGCCCGTCAGGCGTTGATCGATCACGAAAAGAGAACCCACGGACGCGATGTGACTGTGGAAGAGGCGTCCTTCAGCCCCATCTTCCACACCATTCATCATCCGCTGCCCGATCCACTTCCTGCCATCACCCTTTTGCCCAACCGTCCCTTCTCCAACGACAGTGACAAAGAAGCCCTGACGTTATTGTGCGCCGAAACAACCTATCCAAATCTGGATAGCTTATGGGCGGTTTCAAACACTTCTCCTGCCAGCGAGCCTGCTGGACAGGCCCTCAATCAATCCCTTCCGCTGGACCCGGAGCTTGCACGCAGCGCCGCCCTGAATGAGCTGGCGAAACAGGCCACCGGGGACTACCTCTGCTTCATCGCCCCAACGGCCAGACAGGTTGATCCGGCCTGGCTGAACAACCTGCTGTCCCAGGCGCATCGGCCGGGTGTTGCTGCAGCAGGCGGTCGTTTGCTGGATACCAAGGACACCGTATTCTTTGCTGGCTATTGCCTGGACGAGAACGAGGTCCTGACAGCACCCTTCCGCGGGGCCGATAACAGCGACGAAGGTTACAACGGCTGGCTGGGTCTGCCTCGCAACGTTTCGGCTTTAAGCTGGGATTGCCTGCTGATCAAAAAAGAACTGTTCCTGAGCCTGGGTGGGTTCGACGCTGACACCTTCCCAGATGACCTGGCCGACGCCGATTTCTGCCTGCGTATCTGGCAGGCCGGCCAGCGACTGCTCTGGACACCGGAGACCAGCCTAAAGCTGCCCAACCGCGAGTCTCACCCGCTGCGCCCGGCGCTGTCAGACCTGACCGTCAGTCAGGAGTCAAAGAGCGCCTTTGTCAGCAAATGGACGCATGAGATTGCTGAGAACAGGTTCTTCAATCCCTATCTCGTTCCCCATGGAGAAGGGCTGGACTACGCCTGTCCACCCCGGCTGGAGCGTCCCTGGCGCCCCTTCCTGTCGGAAGAGTCCTAGTTGCGCGACTGTCTGAAACCGCCTTGCCTCCTGTGACGACCAAAAGATGAGCCCCAACACGATGTCCCGCCAAAGCAAAGCGTCCGACGCATCCAAGCAGAGCCCTGACAGCAAACCCCGTCAGACAGCTGAAAACATGGAAGCGCTGGAGCATGCCCGGCTGCGGGACGAACGGGCCAACCTTCTGGACCGCCGCCGTGATGCAGAGCTGCAGATCAAAGAACGCAGCGCCAACGTTGCGCAGGCTCAGGCCAAAATTGATAAAATCAAAAACTCCAAAACCTGGGTCCTGGCCAGTGTCCTGAAGCACTGGGAACGGGCCACCACCACGTACGAGAATCTGCGGCACCAAAAAACGCACCAGATGACAGCAGTGCCGGTGCTGGACATCGTGACGTTAAAGGACAGCAACAACAGGCCCTACTATCGCGCGGTTCAGGCTGTTCCCCAGTTTCGTCTGGATACGGATCAGGACCTGCTGCCTCGGGGCTGGGTGCATCTTTCTTTCAAGTACAGCGGCAGCCGGAATCTGATGGCCCAACTGGCCTACAACGCCGGTGAAGGCTACAAAGAAGACTGCATCATTCCGCTGATTGCCGATGAAGAGGGAAACCTGTCCCAGTATGTCTGGCTGCCGACCCCCACACTGGGCCTGCGCCTGGACCCTTTCATTGGACTGGGTGATTTTCGGCTGACCGACGTTGTCATGCGCGAAGTCGGCGGGCTGGAACTCTACGAAGCGCGGCAAAAGATCATCGGCATCAATTCTCTGCAGGCCTTAACGGGGGCCGCACCCAGCCAACTGCCCCCCTCCGAAGGCCGGTTCGAAGAACCTTTTACATCCGCCAATGCCTATGGGTTCTGGGTAAAACATCACGAAACCCGCAACGATGACGACCGCCAGGCCATCGCCGCTCATCAGGCTACATTTGACCTGCGGCCTCTCATTTCTGTGGTGATGCCCGTCTACAACGCCGACCCGGAACACCTGCGGGCTGCGATCCAGTCCGTGCAGGGCCAGCTTTACGACAACTGGGAACTCTGCGTCGCAGATGACGCCTCAACCAATGCAGCCACCCAGGCCGTCCTGCGGGAAGAAGCAGCCAAGGATCCACGCATCAAGGTGACCTTCCGGCCGGAAAACGGCCACATCTCGGCAGCCAGTAACAGCGCTCTGGATCTGGTCAACGGCGAGTTCGTGGCGCTGATGGACCACGACGACCTCCTGCCTGACCATGCTCTGTATTTTGTGGCGCTGGAAATCAATCATCACCCTGACGTCGATATCATCTATTCCGACGAAGACAAGATCAACGAAGAGGGGCGCCGCTACGAGCCCTACTTCAAAACCGACTGGAACTACGAGCTTTTCCTGGGGCAGAACATCATCAGTCACCTGGGGGTGTATCGCACCAGTCTGCTGAGTGAGATCGGAGGCTTCCGCCTGGGCTTCGAAGGCAGCCAGGACTACGACCTGGCCCTGCGGGCGGTGGGCGCATCCCACGAAGACCGCATCCGCCACATTCCCCGAGTGCTCTACCACTGGCGCAACTTCTCCTCTGCCGGGACCTTTTCGATCACCCAGCAGGACAAAGCACGGGTCACGGCCCGGCAGGCCCTGCGCGAACACCTTGAACTGAAATCCGTTGAGCTGGACAGCGTAGAAGAAGCCCCCCTGTCCCCCGGCTATCACCGGGTAAAGCGAGCCTGGCCTCAGGACTGGCCTCTCATCTCCCTGATCGTTCCCACCCGCGACAAGGTGGACCTCCTGAAAGGCTGTGTCGAAGGGCTGCGCCACAAAACCGACTATCCTGCGCTGGAGATCCTGATCGTCGACAACGGCAGCGAAGAACCGGAAACACTGGCCTACTTCGAGGCCCTGCGCGAAGACCCCCGTGTCCAGGTGCTGCCTTATGATGCGCCCTTCAACTTTTCCGCCATCAACAACTTTGCCGCCCGTCAGGCTAAAGGGGACCTGATCGGGATGATCAACAACGACATTGAGGTCATGCACGAAGACTGGCTGAAGGAAATGGTCAGTCATCTGCTGCGCGACGATGTCGGGGCCGTCGGGGCGAAGCTCTACTATGGTGATGGCAGCATCCAGCACGGCGGAGTGGTCATCGGCATGGGCGGCGTGGCCGGGCACGTCTTTCGCTACTGGCAGCATGAAGACCCCGGGTACATGGGCTGGCTGGGCCTGACCCGGGAAGTTTCCTGCTGCACTGCTGCCTGCCTGCTGGTGAAGAAATCCCTCTACTTCGAGGTTGGCCAGCTGGATGAAGAGAACTTCGCAGTGGCGTTTAATGATGTGGACTTCTGCATGAAGCTGCGGGAAGCCGGGCACAAGATCATCTGGACGCCCCATGCAGAGCTTTACCATCTGGAATCGGCGTCGCGCGGATCAGATCTGGAAGAAGAGAAAATCGACCGGTTCAAGCGGGAAGTTCAGGTCATGGAAGACCGCTGGGGCCCTACTCTGCATACGGACCCCCACTACAATCCCAACCTCTGTTACATCGTGGATGAGTTCGGCTACGCCTTTCCGCCACGTCTGGACAAACCCTGGCAGGATTTCCTGCCTTCTGCTGAGGAAAAACCGGGGAGCTGAAGGCGCCAGCCGGGTGAAGAAGGCACTGCATCCGGGCCCGTTATCACCAGCCAAGCAAAAGATGTCTTATGATTGCATAAGTCAGCAACGCAGGTGAGGGAATCGCCCCATCACAGACATCCGGATCTGACAGTCTGACAGAGGGCAAACTGACCGTGCACGAGCATTCATTCCTTCCAAAGTCCTCAAAATCCCAAAAATACGCAAAGATTTGACATTTTCTGCACAGAGGTGCTGTCAAGACGGTTTCCCCTTGGGACCGAAACCGCTATTTTTCAAACGAAAATCTCGCGAGCACAGTCAGAGTTTACATGTCGAACAATGAGGCACTGCCCCTACAACCTCAGGTAAAGGGCAATAAAAACAAGAGCACTTCGACTGTGTTGGGTTTCTTTCGCAAACTCATACGCTTTCGCCGTTACCACCTTCACCTGGAGCCACAGCAGGATCTGGAACTGGATGGCGACAAGTGGTGTGCCTACAGCGAGAATGCCTGTTTTCGGCTGGTGCCCCATCGTTCCTGGACCCCAAAAGGCTGGGTGATGCTGAGCTACCGGGCTGACACGGAAGAACAGGCCCTTGTGCCCCGGCTGCTGTGGAACGGCTGTGAAGAAAATCAGCACAACATGCCGTTGACGCTGGCACGTCATTTCAGCGGCGACATCCGCCACCGCTTCCCCCTGCCCAGCCCCACACCAGAGTTGCATCTGAAACCCGTGGCCCGCGCCGGCCATTTTAAACTGGAAGAAGTCCGGCTCTATGAACTGGGCACGCTTGCCCTGGCCGCCAGCCTGATCTGGCCGCGCATGAAGCTCATTCTGCGCCATCCCACCTCCATCCTTTCTCTGGCAAACCGCCTGCTGCTGACCCTGCGCGAAGGCGGGCTGGGCCTGTTGAAAGCGCGACTGTTGCGGACCTACCGCAGCGCCAATGACTATGATGAATGGATCACCCGCTTTGACGACCTCAGCACCTCAGACAAGGTGCTGATCCAGGCCGCCATTGATGTGATGGAAAACAAGCCGCTGATCTCGGTCGTCATGCCGGTCTACAACGCGCCGGAGCAATGGCTGCGTCTTGCCGTGCGATCCCTGCAGCGCCAGCTCTACAGCAACTGGGAACTCTGCATTGGGGAGGATTGTTCAAGCGATCCGGCGGTGCGTCCCCTGATCAAGGAACTGGCCCGGGAAGACAAACGGATCAAATACACCTTCCGGGAAGAAAACGGACGCATTTCTGCGGCCACCAACTCTGCGCTTGCCCTGGCCAGCGGCGAATTCGTGGCGTTCATGGATCACGACGACGAGCTGTCAGAACACGCACTCTATTACCTGGCTGAAGAGATCAATGCCCACCCTGACGCGGGCCTGATCTACTCCGACGAAGACAAGATGGATGAAACGGGCCGTCGCTATGACGCCTATTTCAAGCCGGACTGGTCCTATGATCTGCTGCTGAGCCAGAACTACTTCAACCACCTGACCGCCATCCGCCGCAGTGTGATTGAAGAGGTCGGCGGTCTGCGTGAAGCCTTTAACGGCTCCCAGGACTATGATCTGGTCCTGCGGGTGATTGACAAGCTGGAAGACAGCCAGATCCGTCACATCCCGCACATCCTCTACCACTGGCGGGCCATTCCCGGCTCAACGGCACTCTCGCAGGACGAAAAGGACTACCCGTTTGAAGCCGCCCAGGAAGCCATCCGGGAGCATCTGAAACGCCGGGAGATCCAGGCAACGGTCACCAAGGCCCCGGGCGTCCCTTACCACCGGGTGCTTTACGAGCTGCCCGAAGATCTGCCGCTGGTCTCTTTGATCATTCCGACACGCGACAAGCTTCCCCTGCTGCGCAACTGCCTGGATGGCTTGCTGAACCGGACGGACTATCCCCATCTGGAAATCATCATCGTCGATAACCAGAGCGATAAGCAGGAGACACTGGATTACTTCAAAGAAGTCGTCGCCGATCCCCGGGTCAGCGTGCTGCACTATGAAAAACCCTACAATTTTTCCGCCATCAACAACTGGGCCGTGCAGAAAGCCAAAGGGTCCGTTGTTGGTCTGATCAACAATGACGTTGAAGTCATCCACAGGGGTTGGCTGAAAGAAATGGTTTCTCAGGCTTTGCGCCCGGAAATCGGAGGCGTCGGAGCCAAGCTTTACTACGAAGACGGCAGCCTGCAGCATGCCGGGGTGGTTCTGGGTCTGTCTGGCACTGCCGGGCACATCTACAAACACGAAGCCCGCTCCTTCCCCGGATACTTCGGTCGCGCCTTTGTGACGCAGAATTTTGGCGCTGTAACAGCCGCCTGTCTGGTGTTGCGCAAGGACATCTATCTGGAGGTCGATGGCTTCAACGAAGAGATTGCCGTGGCCTTCAACGACGTGGATTTCTGCCTGCGGCTGCACCGGGCAGGGTATCGTGTGCTCTGGACGCCTTATGCAGAGCTCTACCATCTGGAATCAGCAACACGGGTGCCTGATGAAACGCCGGAACGCCGCATGGCCTTCGCCCGGGAGGTCCGGATCATTGAAGACACCTGGGGGCATCTGTTGCGACGGGACCCCTACTACAACCCAAATCTGACACTGGACGCCACCGACCTGTCGCTTGCTTTTCCGCCGCGACAAAGACCGCCGTGGGTCCGTTAAACTTTCTTCTTTACTTTGTCTTTCCTGCTTCAATTATGCAGAGGCAAAACTCAGCCAACCAGGATAACTGACCACCATGCTTTTTGAGAACCATCGCAAGACCATTCTTTCTGTCCGTGGCTCCATGAGTCCGGCGGAAACTGAGCTGCTTTACAGCCTGGCCAGTCAGGTCACCAAAGGCTGCATTCTGGAGGTTGGATCCTGGCGCGGGCGCTCTTCAACAGCCATGGGGCTGGCCACACTCGACGCCGGTATGGATATCAAGGTTTACGCCGTCGATCCCCATGAGCCTTTCACCGGTGTTTACGGCGGTGAGTTTGGGGCCAAGGACCGCGGCCACTTCTACCAGAACATGCTGCGCACCGGCTGTTACAAGGCCGTCCGCCTGATCAATCTTTCCAGCGAGATCATTGCCCCGGGCTGGAAAGACCCCATCAGTCTGCTGTTCATCGATGGAGACCACTCTTATGAAGGCGTAAAGCGTGATGCTGAGTGCTGGCTGCCTCATCTTGTGCCTGGTGGCACCGTGGTCTTCGACGACGCCGTTGATGAGGAAATCGGTCCCTTCAAACTGATTGAGGAACTGCTGGCCGATGGCGGTTACGAGCGGACCGAAACAGTCGGCAAGGTCGTTGTGCTGAAAAAGAAAGCCTGATCCACATGTCTTCCGATCCGGCTCCCAGGCAGAAATCCATCGATCTTGCAAAGCTGACACTTGAACAGAAACTGGATGTCGGCCTGCAGCTGTCGAAGCAAAATCAGGGCGAAGCCGCACTAACCTGCTTTCGGGCTGCCCTGAATCAGGAACCGGAAAACGCCAAGGTGCTGTTTCTTCTGGGTCGGGAGCTGATCCGCGCCAATCGTTTTAAGGATGCGGAATATCGGCTGCTGCAGTGTCAGCAGTTAGACAGCGAGAATGCCCAAGTCGGCAAACTCCTTGGCCCTCTGCTGCGACGGCGAGGCGCTGAAAAGGAACTGCTGGCGCTGATGAAAAGCTCCCATGAGACCTGGCCGAAGGATCGCTGGTATGCCAAGGAGCTGGCCCGCTGTTACTTCAATGAAGAACAGCTGGAAGAAGCGGAAGAGCTGTTCGAGGAACTGCTGAAAGATCCGGAAGACACAGCCGAACAGACCGAACTGCTGTTCAACCTGGGGGTCGTCAAACGTATCCAGGGCTATATCGATGAAGCCCTCGTGCACTTTGAAGAGCTGCTGGCAATTGAACCCAACAACAGCAATGCCTTCAAACAGATCTGCCTGTGTAAGAAGCTCTCGGAAGAAGAAAAGCCTCTGCTGGAACGGATGGAAGAGCTGGTGCAGTCCAACATCCCGGACAGCGAACGCATGCACCTCTATTTTACCCTGGGGAAGGTGCGTGACCAGTTCGGCGACTACGATGAAGCTTTTGCTCACTATCGCCGGGGCAACAGCCTCAGCGGCAGCGAGTACATCTACTTCGCCCAAAACAATGACTCCATGGTTGAGGATATCATTGGCCACTTTCAGGAGGAGACCTTCCGGAAGTATGCCGGAGCAGGTCTGGATGATGAACGCCCTCTGTTCATCCTGGGCATGCCCCGATCGGGAACCACACTGACCGAACAGATCCTCTCGGCACATCCGGCTGTCTTTGCCGGTGGAGAACGGCGGGAGATGCCCCAGATCGAAAGGTATCTGGCGGCGCGGTTAAAGGATCCCTTCCCGACCTGCATGGGCAAGATCACCCGGGAACTTATTACCTCCCGGGCGGAATACTATCGCGATCGCTGGATCCCTGAGGATCCGACCATCACCCGCGTCACGGACAAACTGCCGGTGAACTTCAGACTGATCGGCCTAGCCAGCCTGATGTTCCCAAAGGCCCGGGTCATCCACTGTCAGCGTCATCCCTACGATGTCTGCCTGTCCATCTACTTCCAGAACTTTGTCGGTCATCACCCTTACGCCCACCGCCTGGAAGACATCGCCCATTATTATCTGGGCTATGAGAAATACATGGCTCACTGGCGCAAGGCTCTGCCTTTGCCTCTGCTGGAGGTAACTTATGAGCAGACGGTCGCCGACCCGGAGCAGGAAATCCCCCGGATCATTGATTTTGCGGGTCTGCCCTGGGATGACGCCTGTCTCGAACCTCACAAGAAAAAACGACAGGTGCGTACCGCCAGTTCCCTGCAGGTACGCCAGCCCATCTACAAATCCTCCACCGCCCGCTGGCAAAGGTATGAAAAATACATAGAGCCTCTGCGCCGCGTCCTCGGGGACCGTTAAAGGCAAATTCTCCAAAGAAATAAGTGTAAATTAATCAATTTCACTTTTTCTGTTGTGGAATTATCGTCATTCCGCGTGTCTTTGTGCTTGACCCTGAGGGTCTACAAGGGTTCATTGGCACTTCGGTTACCAAAGGGGAAGACTCTGCGAGTCTTTACCCTATTTGGTGTTTCCCAAGGCACACAACGAGGATCTCCACCTCTTGTTCCAGGACGGGAGGTCCCGAGGTGTAACCTTAAAGCTGGCAGGACACGCGGTCCTGTCAGGGTCCACTATTGTTTGAGCTGATGATCGCCGTCGTATGACCATGCCCAAGTCCAATCCTCTGCCGCGCGACCTGCAGGCGCTTGAAGCAGAGAGCATCTACATTTTCCGTGAATTGGCCGCTGAGTTCCGTAAGCCGGTGATGATGTATTCCATCGGCAAGGACTCCTCTGTGCTGCTGCATCTGGCCCGCAAGGCCTTTTGGCCTTCTGTCCCACCCTTTCCGCTGCTTCACGTGGATACCGGCTGGAAATTCCGTGAAATGATCCAGTTTCGCGATGAAACAGCCAAACGTTACGGCCTGGACCTGATTGTCCATCAGAACCCGCGCGGCAAAGCCGAAGGCATCGGCCCTGTCAGCCACGGCTCTGAAGTTCATACCCAGATCATGAAAACCGAAGCCCTGCGTCAGGCACTGGATCACCACGCCTTTGATGCAGCCATCGGCGGGGCCCGCCGGGACGAAGAAAAATCCCGTGCCAAGGAGCGCGTCTTTTCTCACCGCACAGCCGCCCATCGCTGGGATCCCAAAAAGCAGCGCCCGGAACTCTGGCAGGTTTTCAACGCCCGCCTGGCTGAGGGTGAATCCATGCGCATCTTCCCGCTGTCCAACTGGACCGAGCTGGATGTTTGGCGCTACATCGTGCACGAAGACATTCCGCTGGTGCCGCTCTACTTCGCCAAGGAGCGTCCGGTGGTTCACCGCAGTGGCACGCTGATCATGGTGGATGACGAACGCTATCCCCTGAACGAGGGCGAAACCCCAGAAATGCGGAAAGTCCGCTTCCGCACCCTGGGGTGCTACCCGCTGACCGGCGCTTTCGACTCCTCTGCAGAAACCCTAGAACAGATCATTGATGAAATGGTGCTGAGCCGCTCTTCCGAACGCCAGGGGCGTTTGATCGATGGCGACGGCTCTGCCTCCATGGAACGTAAGAAGCAGGAAGGTTACTTCTGATGCGCGGCGACGAGACCACAACATCCACCCCCGGCCCCGCCGCCCAGATCGACCGTGACCTGCTGCGCTTTCTGACCTGCGGTTCCGTTGACGATGGCAAGTCCACACTGATTGGCCGTCTGATGTACGACGCCGGCCTGATCTTTGATGATCAGCTGGAGCAGGTAAAAAGCCAGAGTGTCGGTCGCCCGACCGGCCCGGAAGGCATCGACTTCTCCCTCTTCGTGGACGGCCTCGAAGCTGAGCGCGAACAGGGCATCACCATCGACGTGGCCTACCGCTTCTTCAACACGGACAAGCGCAAGTTCATCGTGGCTGACACACCGGGTCACGAGCAGTACACCCGCAACATGGCAACCGGGGCCTCCAACTCCGACCTGGCCGTGCTGCTGATTGATGCGCGCAAGGGCATTCTGACCCAGACCCGCCGCCACAGCCTGATTGTCTCCCTGCTGGGCATCAAAACGGTGGTGCTCGCGGTCAACAAGATGGATCTGGTGGGCTACGACGAAGCCACCTACCGGGCCATCGAACAGACCTACAGCGAAATTGCTGGGGAACTGGGCCTGGAGGTAACCTCCATTCCCGTCTCCGCCATGACCGGGGACAACCTGGCCAAGCGCTATGACAACACGGGCTGGTATGACGGCCCGACCCTGTTGGAATTCCTGGAGCAGGCAGCGCCCTCCATTGCCCGTCAAAGCGGTGAATTCCGTCTGCCGGTTCAGTGGGTCAACCGCCCCAACCTGGATTTCCGCGGTTTCTCCGGCACCGTCCTGGGAGCGCCTGTTTCCATCGGAGACGAAATCACCGTCGCTGGCGTGGGTCAGAAAGCTCTGGTCAAAGATCTGGTCACCTTCAACGGCAGCCAGACCCAGGCCACGCCCGGCACCGCCATTACCCTGGTGTTGGACCGGGAAATCGATGTCAGCCGCGGCGACGTGCTGGTGCCCACAGAAAGCAAGATCGAACATGCGGACCAGCTGTCGGCAGATCTGATCTGGATGGACAGTGAGCATCTGCTGCCCGGCCGTCCCTACCTGCTGCAGTTGGGTCCCCAGACCGCCAACGCCACGGTGTCGGAACTGAAGTACAAGGTCGACATCAACTCGGGCATGCACGAGGCCGCCAAGGTCCTGGAAATGAACGAGATCGGTCGCTGCAACATCTCCCTGGACCGGGCCATCAACTTTGATGCCTATGACGACAACCGGGAAATGGGCGGCTTCATTCTGATCGACCGCACCACCAACGCGACGGTCGCCGCCGGTCTGGCCCGCTTCCCGCTGCGCCGGGCGTCCAACATCGTCTGGCACCAGCTGGAGGTCTCCAAGACCGCCCATGGCAACCTCAAGGGTCAGAAACCCTGTGTGCTCTGGTTCACCGGTCTGTCTGGCGCCGGCAAATCCACGGTCGCCAACCTGGTGGAAAAACGCCTGCACTCCCTGGGCCGCCACACCTACACCCTGGATGGGGACAATGTGCGCCACGGCCTGAACCGGGACCTGGGCTTCACCGATGCCGATCGGGTGGAGAACATCCGCCGGGTGGGTGAGGTGTCCCGTCTCTTTGTCGACGCAGGCCTGATCACCCTGGTTTCCTTCATCTCTCCCTTCAAGAGTGAGCGCGAACTGGCCCGCTCTCTGGTGGAAGAGGATGAATTCCTGGAGATCTTCGTGGATGCTTCTCTGGAAGTCTGTGAAAGCCGCGATCCCAAAGGTCTCTATGCCAAAGCCCGTGAAGGTCTGATCAAGAACTTTACCGGGATCGACCAGCCCTACGAAGCCCCGGAAAACCCGGAAATCCATCTGGACTCCGGCAAGTACAGCGCCGAGGAACTGGCCGAGCAGGTGGTGGACTACCTGAAGCGCAGCGGTCACATCCAGCTGCCCATCTGATTTCCACTGGGTCGGTAAAAGACCCCAAAGTGTGATCGACAAAAAGCCCGGCAGGACGGTTCCTGCCGGGCTATTTCTTTGATCTGTCTCGGGCCTTTGGCAGGCCGCGAGATTTTAGAGCTTTACCGACCCTGAACGATGCGCTCCAGATAGAGGCCGTAGCCGGATTTCTTCAGGGGTTCAGCCAGGCGCATGACCTGTTCGGCGTCGATCCAGCCATTGCGGAAGGCGATTTCTTCCAGGCAGGCGATTTTCTGACCCTGGCGTTTTTCCAGGACCCGCACGAACTCGGCAGCTTCCAGCAGGGAGTCGCAGGTGCCGGTGTCAAACCAGGCATGACCGCGACCCAACTGGGCCACATGCAGCTTTTTTGCTTCCAGATAGTGGTTGTTGACGTCGGTGATTTCCAGTTCGCCCCGCCAGGAGGGTTTGATGCCTTTGGCCACGTCCACCACATCGTTGTCGTAGAAGTAGATGCCGGTGACAGCCAGATTGGACTTGGGCACCTTGGGCTTTTCTTCGATGGAGACGGCCAGGCCGTCTTTGTCCATCTCCACCACGCCGTAGCGCTCCGGATCAACAACGGAATAGGCAAATACCGTGGCCCCATCATCTTTCTTGGCGGCGGCGGACAGCGCTTCAGGCAGACCGTGGCCATAGAAGATGTTGTCGCCCAGCACCAGAGCGCAGGACTCGTTGCCGACGAACTCTTCGCCAATGATGAAAGCCTGGGCCAGTCCTTCCGGCTTGGGCTGGGCAGCATAAGACAGGTTGAGGCCCCAGTTGCTGCCATCTCCCAGCAGTTCCTGGAAAAGATGCTGATCGTGCGGCGTGGTGATGATCAGAATGTCCTTAATGCCGGCAAACATCAAAACGGACAGCGGGTAGTAAATCATCGGCTTGTCGTAGACAGGCAGAAGCTGTTTGCAGACGGCCCGGGTGATGGGGTGAAGCCGCGTACCGGACCCGCCGGCGAGAATAATGCCACGCATTCTTTTTCAATCCTTTTTGGCGTTTGGCAGCTTCAGGCTTTGTCCAAACGCATTTTCTCAAGTCAGACGAACTTGTTATCTCTCAGACCACTACCTGTTCGACGCTGGTCAGTGCAAGCCCCGGGCGCCGTCTTCCTGTGGATCAAGAAAAAGCCCCGAGGAACTGTCCCCAGGGCTTTGACATCTGTCTCAGCTTCTTAGGCCGTATGGCCTTTGGATTTGAGATAACGATCCAGCGCATCGCTCCAGGTCGGAATTTCCCCGATCACCTTGGCCAGCTTGCTGTTGTCCAGCACAGAGTATTCCGGGCGCTGAGCCTTGGTCGGGAAGGCATTGCTGTCACAGGGAGACACCGTGGCTTTCACCCCGGCTTTCTCAATGATCTCCGCCGCGAACTGGTACCAGGTGGCCTGGCGGGAGTTCACCCCATGATAGATGCCGCCGGAAGCTTCTTTTTCCAGCAGGGAGAGGATCATCCAGGCAATGTCTTCGGTGGAGGTCGGGCTCATGGTGATGTCATCCACCACCGAAAGCTCGCCACGGGCCGTGCCGGCCTTGATCATGGTTTCCACGAAGTTGCCGCCCTTACCGGACGCCCCGGCCACACCAAAGAGCGAGGCGACCCGCAGGACAATGCTGTCGGGATCGGCAATCAGCGCCAGGTTTTCACCACAGGCTTTGGTCGCGCCATAGACATTGAGCGGCCCCACCCCATCGCTTTCCACGTAAGGCTTGGACTGCCCCCGGCCGGAAAAGACATAGTCGGTGGAGACATGCACCAGCCGTGCTTTCTTTTCAGCACAGACCTCAGCCAGTCGCCGAACGGCAAAGGCGTTCACCTTGAAGCCCATGTCCGCGTTGTCTTCGACTTCGTCCGTCTTGTGATAACTGGTGCAGTTGATCACCACGTCAAAATCTTGGCCTTCCAAAGCAGGCGCAATGGACTCAACGTCGGACACATCCATCTGGGCGCGCCCGAAGGGGATCAGTTCGATCCCCGCGTGCTTGCCGGAAGCGACAGCTGAAGTCAGGTCCGTTCCCAGTTGCCCGTTGGGGCCGAGCAGAAGGGCCTTCATATTTTCAGCATCCCATCATACATGACGGTTTCTTCAACGATCCGGCGTTCTTCAGCGGAAACTTCACCGCTCTGCTGGACCTGATCCAGCCAGCTGGCCAGGTTCTTGTACCATTCCAGCGTGATGGTTTTGTCGTTCTTGTCCAGGGTTCCGGCGTCCAGAGCTTCGCAGATCTCCCGCACACCGTCTTCGGCGGTCAGTTCTGCCTTGTAGCCCAGAGCCTCGATCTTGTCGAAGCTGACCCGGTAGGAGCGGTGATCCACGTCACCGTACCATTCAACGGCCACATCACGGGGCACTTCATTGGCCACCAGTTCACCCAGCGGGCCAAGCTGATAAACGTTTTCGGCGGAACCCACATTGAAGAGTTGGCCGTTCACCTTGTCAGCCGGAGCCGTCAGCATGAACATCTGGGCCCGGGCGGTATCACGGACGTGCACCATGGGGCGCCACTGCTTGCCATCGCGCATCAGCGGCAGCTTGCCGGTTTTCCAGGCCCCGAAGGTCATGCCGTTGATGGCCAGGTCGAACCTCATGCGCGGCGCCAGACCGTAAACGGTGGACTGACGCAGAACCACCACGCAGAAATTCTCATCAGCCAGCGGCAGAGTGTCGTGCTCTGCTTTTTCGTTGGCCTTGGCGTAGGTGGTCAAAGGATTGGTGGCAGAGGTTTCATCGGCGATGAAATCGGGATCCTGAAAACCGTAGATGGAGCAGGAAGAGGGCAGAACGTAGCGGGTGGCACCGGCCTCTTTGGCCATTTTCGCGGTTTTCGCGCGAGACTGCCAGTTGATCTGCATGGTGGGTTCCTGGAAGAGCTCACCGGAAGGATCATTGGAGATGGCGACCAGATCGATCACGCCGTCCACACCTTCGAAATGTTCTGGGCGCAGTTTCCGGCAATCTTCCTGAATGAACTCCAGGCGATCATGGTTTTCCAACATTTCACGGCCAAAGAAGAACCGATCAATGGCGCGGACTTCATAGCCCTCAGCCAGGAGCATGGGGACGAGAGTGCTGCCGATGTAACCACCTGCACCGGTTACCAGAATGCGTTTCATGTGAGAGGAACCTCTTTCGCTCAGCTTTGTCCAAAGGTCACAAAGGACCTTGAGAAGGGAAAACCCAGCTCCCTTGGCAGGGAACCGGGTTCATTGTCTTGGTTAGAAAGGCAGGTCTGCGGCGATGTCAGCCAGCAGAGGCTGGTTCAGATCTTTTTCGGAGATCACGACGTCACCGGGATCCAGCGGCCATTCGATGCCCAGAGCCGGATCGTCCCATTTGATGCCAAAATCATTTTTGGGACCGTAGTAGTTGGAAACCTTGTAGACGGCCTCGGTGTTGGGCTCCAGCGTCATAAAGCCATGGGCAAAGCCAATGGGCACCAGGATCTGGTTCCACTCATCGGCGCTGATCACGGCAGAGACATGCTGGCCGTAGGTGGGAGAGTCCTTGCGCAGGTCGACGGCCACATCAAAGAGAGAGCCGCGCACACAGCGCACCAGCTTATCCTGAGCAAAGGGAGGAGTCTGGAAGTGCAGACCGCGAATGACGCCTTTTTCAACGGACAGGGACTGATTGTCCTGCACGAAGTCGATGTCGATGCCGGCTTCTTTCATCGCCTTGGCATTGTAGGTTTCTGAGAAGAAACCCCGGTGATCGCCGTGCTTTTTCGGCTTGATGATCTTCACGTCAGGAATGGCGGTCGAAATGACTTCCATCTGTAATCCCCCTAGAGAGCCCGTCAGGCTGCTTTTTCGTCATCTGTTTTTTCGAAACAGTACAACGGACCACTTTCTGCACCAGTTCTTCGCCACAACGCGAGCACAGTCTCTCGCCTGGAAGGGAACCTTTGTCCCCTCAGCCAAACTGCTTTCGACGGTTCAATGGGAAGCAACATTGAAACGATTAGAAAGAAACCTCAAAAGAGGCGTCCAGCGGTACTGTTTTTCTCCTCCGGCCCATACAGCACCTCCGTTTGCAACAACGGATGTCCTACCCCGGATATCTCGCAGAAGACTCCGCGAATTCCTTAACAGAAAGGCACAGGCCAGCCGCCAAGGTTTTAGCTCTTTCGGGCTGTGGAAACAAGCGGTTTGCCTGTCCTTTTCAAGAAAAATACCTGCCAATTCTTCAAGGCTATTGGGGGCCAATTATGTTAACCAATTTGGCGGCCATTTGCGGGCAAGGAAGTAATCTCAAGTAAAGGCTGCTTTCTTGTATCAAAGCACCCGCGGCAGCTTAAAGATAATGATGGAATCACCCTACTGTTGCGCGGCCAGAACCTGCCGCAAAAGGGCCGGGAACCGGGGGCCCCAATGCTCCAGACTGTAGTGATCTTCCACCCTTTTGCGCCCGGCCAGACCCAGGGTTTTGCGCAGTTCAGCTTCTGATACCAGGCGCTGCAACGCCTGCTCCCAGGCAGCCAGATCGCTGGCCAGAAACCCGACCTGCGGGATCACAATGTCAGCATTGACCCCCACGGGCGACGCAACCACTGGCAAACCAGCGGCCATGTACTGGATCAGCTTGTAGCCGCATTTGCCCCGTTCGAAGGGCGTGTCAGGCAGGGGCATCAGACCAATATCGCAGCGTGCCAGGGCCGCGCCCTCTCCCGCTTCTGTCCAGGGTTCATGCACCACGGGCAAACCATTGAAGTCCCGGCCATCGCCCCCCACCAGCACCAGTTCCGCAGCCCCGCCCCGGCAGATCTTCTGAAAGACCGGCTGCAGGAACTCCAGGTATCGGGTGTTGAGCGGCGTCCCCATCCATACCAGCCTGACCGGCTGACCGGTGTCTTGCTCCTCCTGACCGGCGGCCTGCTCTGCAGTGCTGTAATCGTGCAGAGGATAGCGGGCGGCTTCCACCACGGTGGGGACCAGCTCAATCGCCTTGGCACCGGCGCTGCGGGCATGATCAGCCAACACGGGGGAGCCAGCAACGACCAGCGCGGCGCCAGCCATGATCTTTTCCAGCTTGCCTGCCAGCAGACCTTTGGCCAGCGAAGAGGACGCCTGATTGTAGCGCAGATACCAGGCGTCATCGAAGTCCACCACATAGGGCGGCGCACAAGCCAGCAGCAGACGTTCAAAGCCATAGGGCAGATAGGGCAGCAGTTCCTTTTCGAACCACAGCAGATCGTAGCGCCGTGCTCCCAGCACCTGAAAAACCCGCCTGGCCATGGCCGAAAGAATGGCCCCTTTGTCACTGGGTTGTCCGCTGTAAAGCCGGGTGAGGTAGGCGTCATCCAGCAGGCTGGAAACCGTCACCTCGATGCCATCGGCTTCCAGAAATGGGAGAAAATCAAAACAGCGCAGACGGCTGCTGCCACCCTTTCGGCTGTAGCGGGTCAGCGCCAGAACTCTCATGGGGCCGTCCTTTGCTGACTGCCCGGTTTCGGGGCTTTCAGCGCCTCCGCAACGGGCTTCACCCCCCCGGCCCTGCGGGCAGTGATGAATATTCCAGGCAGACTGACATAAAGCTGGGCAAAGGCCCCCAGGGCAAAGCCCGCTTCTTTGGGCGAGCGATGCAACAACGCCAGAAGCAGCCGCGGCCAGGGTTCCAACAGACAGGTGCCCAGCAGCACGGACCAGGCAGCCGGGGCAGAAAAATGCTTGAAGCTGTAGAGCAGGCGGCTTTGCAACGACAAGAAGAGCCGACGCGTCGGGATCTGGGCAGAAATCCCGCCCGAAGCATGGGCCACCCTGGCCTTGGCGAAGTAGTGGCTGCGCCATCCTGCAGCCGCAACCTGCGCCGAGAAATCCAGATCCTCCAGGTAGAGGAAAAAGCGGTCATCAAAACCACCGAAGCCCTCAAACAACCGGCGACGTACCAGGTAGAAGGCCCCCATGACATGATCGACATCGCGGCTTTTGGCGTGATCCCAGTCGGTCATCAGCATGCCCCCGGCCCGAGCCGGAAAAAGGCGATGCAGCCCAAAAACCATCGACCAGAAGTTCCCTGCCGACGGCAATCGCGCACAGCAACGGGCGATCGAGCCGTCATCGTTCAGGAGCTGGGCACCCAGAATGGCCACGTCATCGTTTTCCGGCCGGGCCAGTTCCTTCACCGAAGCAGCCACGGCCCAGGGTGTCACTTTGGTATCTGGATTGAGAAAGAGGACAAATTCCCCCTGCCCCAGCGCCGCCCCTTTGTTGCAGGCCCGGCCAAACCCTAGATTTGCGCCATTTTGCAAAACCTCAAGCGGCAGGTTGATATCCTGCAGGGAATCAAGAGACCCGTCGCTCGAGCCATTGTCCGCGAGCACGACTTTATTGAGCACCATGCCCTGCCAGTCACTCGCCGCCAGCGCCTCCAGACACTCCCTGATCTGCAGCCCTGCATTCCAGGTGACGATCACAATATCGACCGTCGGGCCGCTGTCCCCAAAGGATGCAGAAGAAAAAGGTGAACCTTGGACCATTGCCGGGAATAGACCTCTGAGCAGTCAGGAATCGCAGATCAAGAAAAACTATACACCCGTTAGGTCGCACACTGGCGCAGGAACAACAATGTTCCTTCTTGCGTCATTCCCTCTCCCGCTTGCAGACGGGAACGGAGCAATCGCTCATTTTTGTCCCAGAGAAATGCCGGATCCGGCTGCAAGGATGGTTTCTTTAAAGGCCCATTCATGGCATTAGAGCATGATTGGCTTGGCTGGAAGTGCTTCGCGCTTGAAACCAAACCGTGACGCAACCTTTATCTTGATAAAAAGAGACAAACTAACACTTTGAGCTCTATCCCTAAGTGATACCGCTTAAAGCGATTTGTCTCGAAAGCCGCACCCTGACGGCGCCACGACCATTGTACAAAGAACGACGGCTGATCAAATGGCATGACAGGCCCTGCCCGTCTCATTGATCAGGTATCGGTGCTTTGCCCCAGAAAGACACCTGCGCTGCATGACTTCTAACGCATCGACAACCGGCACCCCCGCCCCTTTTCCGGAGGCAAGTAAAGCTCACGGCAAAGCAGCTGGTCTTTTGCAACAGCTTGGACTGGGGAGCCTTCTGCTGCTCGGCCCGGTTTTTACTGTGCTGGTGCCCAAGGGCCTGTTGCCTCTGATGCTGGTCGGATCTCTGGTCTTTGTGCTGGGCTGTTGGCTGAAAGACCGCAGGTTGCGCGTTCCGCCCCTTCCTCTGTCAGCTCTCTTTACGGCCTTTGTTTTGTGGGCGGCAGTTACCCTGACCTGGACGCTGCAGGACGGTGGCCTCACCCACTTGGCGGGATTGGCCTTTATTCCGCTGTTTGGCCTCTTTCTGGCAGCGGGCCTGCCCAGTCTCTCGCTTGCGCAGAAAAAGAAGGCAGAAAACCTGCTGCTGATTGGTTTTGCCTTGGGACTGGCCGTTCTGGTTTTTGAAGGCGCCAGTGGCCGGTTGCTGCTGTACACCTTTGGCGAACCGCGGGACTGGGGCTTTCCCATGAGCCGTCTCAATCGAGGGGCAACGGGTTTGGCCCTCTTTGCCTGGCCTGTTGTGATCCTGCTGCAACGCAAAGGCCTGACCTGGCTTGCCTGGCTGCTGGTGGCCGGCTTGCTGGTGACACTCAGTTTCTTTGAAAGCCTGGCCGCCACAGTGGGCTTTGCCGCCGGGGCCCTGCTCTTTCTGATTGCCCGCTTTGGCCCGAAACTGGCCCGGCTGCTGCTGTTGCTGGGGCTTTTGATCGCGCTGCTGACACCGCCCGTGCTGACCAAGCAAATGCATGCCATGGGTCTGGATCAGGATGAGCGTTTTGAATACAGCCTGCGTCACAGGGTCTACATCTGGAACTTCATTACAGATCGCTGGCTGGAAAAACCCGTTCTGGGCTGGGGCTTCAATGCCTCAAAAGCGCTGCCTGTGGGCGACACCCCGCCCTTCAGTGAGGGCCTGGAACACCCGGTTCCCTCACACCCCCACAACTTTGCCCTGCAGGTTCTGGGCGAACTGGGCTTACCCGGCCTTTTGCTGATCACCCTGATCGCTGTGAGCATCTGGCAGTCCCTGCGACCGGGGGCGGAAGATGGCGGCGCTGAAATGGCCCTGATGGCGACGTCGGTCGTGATCCTGATGACCGCCTACGGCGCCTGGCAGGGCCAGTGGATCGCCAACCTCTTCCTGGCTGCCGCCTTCGCCTACCTCGCGCGCCCTGCGAAGGAAGCCACTGCCGGACAGGACGGGAGGGGCTAACAATATGTGCGGGATTGTTGGTTTTTGGGCCCCTGGTGCCCTGGACAGTGCAGAGGCCATGACCCGGCGGGTCCGCGAGATGGCTGCCATGATTGCGCACCGCGGCCCCGATGACCTTGAGGGCTGGAGCGACGGCCGCCTGGGACTGGGATACACCCGGCTGGCCATCATCGACCTCTCCAACCACGCCCAGCAGCCGATGATTGATCCGGAAACGGGAAACGTTCTGGTCTTTAACGGCGAAATCTACAATTACCAGGACCTGCGCGACGAGCTGATTGCCCTGGGCGCCAAGTTTCAAAGCCACGGCGATACGGAAACCCTTCTGCTGGGTTACCGCTATTGGGGAGACGGCATCATCGACCGGCTGCGGGGTATGTTCTGTTTTGCCCTGTGGGACAAAGGTCAGGATCGCCTGCTGATTGCCCGGGATCGGGCTGGTCAAAAACCTCTCTTTTATGGCTGGCACCAAGGAAAGCTGCTCTTCGGCTCCGAAATCAAAACGCTCTTTGCCTGGCCTGATCTGCCTCGGGAACCCAATCCCCAAGCTCTCAGCCATTACTTTTCTTATCAGGCCGTTCCTGCACCGCTCACGGCTTACAAGGGCATCTCGGCTCTGCCTCCGGCCCATAAGCTTGTGATTGATTCCAAGGGCAACAGTCAGCTGGAGCGCTACTGGTCCCTGCCTGCCCCAAATGAACAGCAAAGCATCGATCGCAGGACAGCGGTTGAGGAGCTGCGCGAGCGCCTGAAAGAAGCGGTTCGCAGTCAGCTGGTGGCTGATGTGCCGGTGGGCGCCTTCCTTTCCGGCGGACTGGATTCCTCTTCTATCGTGGCCCAGATGCAGCAACTGGCTGGCGGCCGCGTCGAAACTTTCACTCTGGGGTTTGAAGAGGCGGAACAGGACGAAAGAGACTCAGCTCGACAGGTTGCTAAGGTGCTGGGCACCACCCATCACGAGGCCGTCCTCAAACCCGGCGATGTAACCTGGATTGACCAACTGGCCTGGTATTACGACCAGCCCTTTGCCGACCCCTCCGCCATTCCGACTTTCCTGCTCTCCCGCTTCACCGCAAAACGCCTGAAAGTGGTGTTGTCCGGCGATGCCGGGGACGAGCTATTCATGGGCTACCCCCGCTATCTGGCCTGCCGCATGACCGGTTTTGCCGACCGGCTGCCTCGGGGGATGATCGGGGCGGCAGCATCCATCGAAAAACTCATGGGCCTTCAGGCGCACAGCAACCTGACGGTCCGGCGCGCCGGGCGTTTTCTGGCCGATCTGGGCAGCGATCCTTTGAGCCGTTACGTGGCCTGGGTTGGCTTCATGACCGAGCAGGAAAAGGCCCAGGCCTTTGGTCCGGCCCTGAAGGAAGGTCTGTCACCGCCTGCACCCCAGCTGCTGGCTCCCTGGTTCAAGGAAGGTCGTCCGGCTGAAGTGGCTGCCGCCCGGGCGGATTTTCATCACTACCTGCCAGATGTGATCCTGACCAAGGTAGACATTGCCTCCATGGCCAACGGACTTGAGGCCCGCGCGCCTTTCCTGGACCATGAGCTGGTTGAGTGGATTTCTGCCCTGCCGACCCATCTGAAGTTTAAAGGACGCACGGCGAAGGTTCTGCTGAAGGAAGCTGCCAGAGGCCTGCTGCCTGACAGCATCATTGATCGCCGAAAGCAGGGCTTCAATGTTCCCCTGGCCCAGTGGTTCAAAGGCCCACTGGAAGAACTGGCCCGGGACGCCCTGCTCAGTCAGCGCAGCCGGGAACGCGGTCTGATCGATCCCACCTATGCTCAACAGCTGTTGGAGGACCATCTGTCAGGACGGCGTCGCAATGAAAACCGCATCTGGGCGCTGGTCATGCAGGAACTCTGGATGCGGACCTGGATTGATGCCACCCCGCGCAAAACCCCGCCAGAAAGTGTCTAGCCGGAGATGTCCCGATAGACAGCCAGGGTCGCCTGATTGACCCTCTCCACGCCATATTCCTCTTCCGCCAGCCGACGGGCAGCAGCCCCGTAGGCCTGGCGTTTGGCCTTATCAGCCACCAGAGAGCCAATGGCTTCAGCCAGGGCCGGAGCATCACGAGGGGGGACCAGGTGACCTGTTTCCCCTTCAATCACCACTTCCCGGCAGCCGGCAATATCTGTTGCCACCATTGGCCGCCCACAGGCGGCTGCCTCCAGCAGAACTTTGGGAACACCTTCGCCATAGGCGCTGGGCAGACAGACAATGTGGCTTTCGGCCATCACCTTTGCCATGTCGCGTCGCTTGCCCAGCCAGGCCAGAAGCCCTTCCTTTTGCCAGTTCTCCAGCTCCTGCTGTGTAACTGAGTCCGGATTGCCGGGATCTGGGTCACCGGCCAGCAAAAAGCGTACCCGGGTGCCCTTGGCCTTTAGCAACCGGGCGGCTTCCACAAAATCCGGTATGCCTTTTTTGTTGATCAGGCGGGCAGCCAGCAGCACGGCAGCGGGCAGTTTCCCTTCAGGCCTGACCTGGTAGTCCTCCAGATTGACGCCCGACCCCCGGATCAGGACACAGTGATCGCGCCAGCTGCCAGAAGGTGCCAGAACCTCCCTGTTTTCCGGGTTCTGGACAATCAGGCGTGTGCGCCGGTTGGCCAGGGTTTTCAGCACCGTGCGCAGGGTCCAGCGCAGTATCTCTCCCACAGTGCCCTGCTTGGTAAAAAGTGTGCCCCCGCCCGTTACCGCAAAAACCTGGGCCGGAACCCAGGCCAGTCGCGCCGCAATGGCCGCAGGCAACACGGCCCTCAAGGTCACAGAATGAACCAGATCCGGCTTGAAGCGGCGCATGATGCCCCGCAGCTGCATGATGGTTTTCAGTTCATTGAGTGGATTGAGTGAAAACCGCCCCATGGGAAAAGCATAGCTTTCAAAGCCTTCTACCTTGATCTGCTCCTGCGCGGGGTCTGCCGGTGTAGCAACCGCAACGGTCCACCCTTCAGCCGCTGCCGCCTTTGCCAGGGGCAAACGATGGGACAGGAAAAAACCAGCGTCGTTGACGACGAATAAAAGCCGTTTGCCCATTGGTGTTGTTGTCGTGCCTTAAAAAAAGAGAGGGAGCTGTATCGCCGGTAACCAGCAGAGAAAAAGGGAAGCAGGAAAAACCGGATTACTCTTTTGCGGATTTCTTCATTTTCTTAAGGCTCTCAGCAAAGGCAACGCAAGGATCTTCGTCATCCCAGACGGGAGTCTGCCAGCGAACAGCCGGTGCAAAATGCCCCTTGTTCTTTGGGCTGCCCGCCTCGGCTTTAGCCTCTGAGCCAGGACTGACTTCGGAAAAGGCCAGAGCCAGCACCGACAGGTCAGGTGCACGCTGCCCCAGATACCAGCCAACCGCATAGTCCGGCACCACATGCCCGTTCCCGGCAATCAGCACCACAGGGCTGCCATGGGTTTGCTGCGCTTTAAGAATGGCATCGGCCATGGCGGCATCGCGGGCTTTCTGGACAGCGGACATGATGGGCAGCATGACGGTTGGCAGCATGTTGCAGTGAGACACGGCGATGGTTTCATTCAGCCTTTCCTGCGCCCCCTCGAGGAAAGGCCTGTTCAGGCCAAGCCGCTCAACTTCTTCAGGACCCAGGGCGGCCACCCCTTCTTTACCGATACGTTTCTTTTCCGCTCTGGTCAGATCCGCCCCGACCATGGGGGCTTCAAGAGCCAGCGCCACCTCCGCAATGGCCTGATAGGCTGGCCAGGTGTCGCCCCAGACTTCTTTCCAGCGCAGGTGTTTTCCCAGGTCAGCCGCCGAGCCGTCGTAGCTCTTCAAGGCTGCTGTGCGATCCTGGGGCAGCATCTCCCAGGCCACCGTGGGGCGCCGGCCCAGATCCGCCATTCGGGAAATGACCCAGGCCTGCAGCCGGTGGTGATCCAGATGGTCGTGCCGCTCCCCCAGCAGAACAACTTCGGCTTCCAGCAGCAGCCTGTCCAGCCCGGCGGCATCCAGAACCTCAGCGCCTTCCCTGCCATCAGCCGGGAAAAACGTCACCTGTCCGACAGCCGGATGATCACGATCAATCTGTGCAGACCAACTGAACGGTGAAGGCCCGACCGGTTCCGCCGTCGCGGAAACCAGAGGCAGAGCAGATAGGGCAAAAACCAGTGCGGAGAAAATCTGTCTTTTCATGGTCCTCAGTCTGCCCATTCATCCGCAAACTGCAAGGCACTAGCAACGCGCACCCAGCAACGTGCTTCAGTTTTTTCACCAGCAGGTCATCACCCTGAGTCAAACCGGGGGCAATGGCCACACGCCATCATGACGTCTGGAGTGCAAACCTGCCTTTCCTCAAAAACTTGGACAAAGATACTCAGATTGTTTTCAGTTGCAGCGCGCACCGAACCAAAACAGCCCGGCGCCGAAGATCAATTGCCGATCCAGAGCCTTTCAGCTTGGAAGAGGTTGCCCCCTTGCTTATGTTTCAGCAAAAGACAGCCTGGAGCATGTTCGGTTTCGTTAGATGCGCTTTGCGCTTGTACCGAATTGCCTCTAGCCATTCTACCGCGCCCTGTAACGCGAACAGGAAAGTTCCTTAATGTCCCTGCCCTCAGCTTCTGTTGTGTCTGCCGAGAGTTTTTCAAGCGCTCATCCTGGCTCGGTCCCCAACGCTTTCAAGGTTGTGCCTGGCCCCGGCCATCCGGACTCCGGTGGCGGCAACGGAAATGGTGGCAAAGACGGCAAGGGACAGGGCAACCGGGGTTGGGGCGGTGGTCATCGCGGAGACGGATCTGGCGGCAATGGTGGCGAGCGTGACCCCTTTGGCCGCCCGAAAGGCAACGGCGGTCCCGAGAACGGGAACGGCGGTTCGCAACCCGCTCTCAACATGCCCAAAACCATCATCGCCCTGATCGCAATCATGGCTGTGGTTCAGTTCCTGCGGGGGGCCCTGCCCGCGGATATGGACGCGGAGCTGATGTTCCGAGGGTCGCTGCTTCTCGTCTACCAGGGACAGTTTCTCTGGGACCGGCTCTACACACTGATCACCAGTGCCTTCCTGCACGACGGCTGGCTGCACTTTGGCTTCAACGCCTTCTGGCTGGCCACCATCGGCACACTGGTGCACCGCGTTTTGGGTGGTCCGAAGTTTCTGCTGCTCTTTTTCATCTCGGTGATCGCCGGGGGACTCGCCCAGACCTTTGTGGCCTGGAACGCACCGGTTTTTCTGGTGGGAGCTTCCGGCGGGGTGTTCGGCATGATCGGCGCCATGGGGCACATTGCTGTGGTCAAACCCTGGGACAGCCCGCCCCAGCGCCTGCGCAAACTGCTGATGTTCACGGCCATTATGATGGCCATCAACGTGGCTTACGCCTATATCGGCGGCGGCCTGCCCAGCGGTGAACCTGTCGACATATCCTGGGCAGCCCATGGCGGCGGTCTCATTGCCGGGGTTCTGATCTTTCCGCTGCTCTGGAAACTCCCTTATCTGCCCAACCTGCAAAGACCAGACCGTTAACCGGAACCTTTCAGATCAGGCTGTCAGACCCCGGCGGGGTCAATCACCGATGATGACGAACTTGCCGTCTTTTCCGCTTAGCAGCCCGGGGCCTTCCGGCGTCGCACCGCTTTCGGGCTGAGGGCCTGTACCCTTCCAGTCGCAGGCCGAGAGAATCAATGCACTGACAAACAGAAGTGCCACCGGCCCGATGGCATACTTCCTGTGAAGTTGTTGCTCTTTTTGCATTGTCAAAAGGTCTTTCTCACATCAGGCAAGCATAAGGGGGCTGGTCCGGCGGGGGATCAGAATTTCACTCTGGCCCCCAAAGAGCCGACCCCGATGTCCTGGTAGCTGGTACTGGTGCTGTCCAGGCTGTAGTTGCGATACCCGATATAGAATTCGGTGCCATAGTCAGCCAGATGCTGCACACCATAGATGGCCCAGGATTTGGACTCGTTGCCTGTTCCACCCACGTGCTTGTCGTTTGTGTAATCAACGGCAAAGGAGGTGTTGCCGATATCCCAGAGGTTGGCGTCCCAGCCCGCCTTCAGATACCAGAAATTGGGATCACTCTCTCCGTCTTCCTTAACGGAATCCCGCCCGAAAGAACCGGAGAGGCTGATGCCCGTATCCATGTGTTTTACGGATGCTGACCCATTAACCCGGTTCTTGCGATTTTCCGGCTTGGAGTAGGCCACGGCGGCTGCCAGATCAAACCCACCGGTTTCAGCCCCGGCTGTCAGGGCAACGTCCCATTGACCCTTTTCCCCGCCAGAAGCACTGCCGGTGAAACCATAGAAAGTGGGCGTGTCATAACGCACACGGCTGATACGCCCCAAACCATCAAAGTTGGAAAAGACAGAACTGACGCTGACGTTGCTGAGCGTGCCGTCGCTCTGGCGGAAAAGCACACCCCCGGCAAAGTCGGAAACACTGGAGTAACCGATCACCCCACTCCGGGACAGATCGTATTCTGCCGTTGAGTCAGAAGCTGAGGACCCTTGGCCAATCCATAGTGCTCCATACTTTTTGCTCTCCAGATAGGCCTCAATCTTACGGCCTGTGACATCGAAAGCCTGGGTTTCATTGATTTGATTGACCTTGCTGGAGGGGTTGTTTGACAGCCCCAGCTCAATCACCGTGCCGACCTTCTTGTCCTCATCAATGTTTCCGGCTCCGACAAAGCGGATCCGGGACTGCGAGGCGCTGTTGTCCACGTGGTAAACGGTGGTGTCTTCACCATCATTGGCCACGTTGACCATACGGTTGATGTGGCCGCTGATGGACAGTTCCACATTTCTGTTGCCTGAGGTGATCATGGAGGATTCATCCTGCGCCGCCTGCTCAGCAATGCTCAGGTCATCCTGTTGAACCGCAATTGTCATCTGGGCTTCAGTTGCAGCCTCTGCTGCATCTTCTGCCACAATTTCCAGAGCCTTCATCTTCAGCTCCAGTTCCTTCAGCTGCTCCTGCTGCTTTTTCAGTTGCTCGGCCTGCGCTTGTATCAGCTCCTGCATCTGGCGAAGGGTTTCCGCATCGATACTTTGCGCTGCTGCCACCCCTGACAGGGACAGAGTGCCGCCCACCAGAAGCGCCGTTGAAAGACAAAGAGCATTTTTGCTGATCATTCTTCTCATCTCCTGGATTCCATCTATGCCGAAAGCAGAGTCGCCGACGCATTTGAACAGATAGAGAAATTTCTGCTGCAAAGCTTAGCGGCAAAGTCGGATCGGAGGCGAGAAAAAATGCCCGTCTGTTGGCAAACGAAAGACCTCGTCTCACTGGCATGATTGACAGCCGCTCAAGAGCGAAGCTTTCCACCTCTGCTCAGAGCCGACGACATGCCCGCAGGCTTCAGGAGGCCTGCTGCGGAACAAGAATGGACGAAACGCCACCCCGCCACACAAAGGTCACGGTTGCCTGCCTCAGGTTCTGTGGGTATCAGGCGAACAGTTCCAGCAATTCAGCGTGCAGCTGCGGGCTGGATGCTGCCACAACCCGGCCATCAGACTTCAAGGTCAAAGGTTGACCCTGCCAGTCTGTGATCACTCCACCGGCTTCCTCCACCAGGGGCGCGACCGCCAGATAGTCGTAGGGTTGCAGGTCATAGTCGATCAGGGCATCCACCTGGCCGGACGCCAGAACCGCGTAGGAGTAAGCATCGTAAGAAAAACGCAGGATGCTACAGTCCGCATTCAGGCGCTTCAGCTTGCTTTCCTCTTCCCGCAGCAGCTTATCTCCCTCGTTCACATAGACCATGGCATCCTTTAGCGCACAGCCTGCCCGAACCTGGATTTTCTGCAGATCAAAGTAGGCCCCCTGCCCCCGAACGGCAGAATACTGCTCGCCCAGCCCCGGAAAGGTAACGGAGCCCAGCAGGGTTTCGTTTTCCTGCTGATCCACCAGGGCAATGAGGGTGCTGAACAAAGGTGTGCCGGAAATGAAGGACTTGGTGCCGTCAATGGGATCCACCACCCAGAGAAAACGGCGATCCTCCCCTATGGTGCCAAACTCTTCCCCCAGCAGTCCGTGCTCCGGAAAGGCCTGTTGCAGTTCCGCCCGAATGAACTGCTCAGTTTCGCGATCCGCCTGGGTGACGGGAGACTCATCACCTTTGCGCTCAATGGCCAGCGACTGCTTGAAGTACCGCATGGGCAGGCGGGAGGCGTCTGACGCAATTTTGTTGGCCCGGGACAGCCAGGCATCCAAAGGAAGACCGCTCATGGTGAAAATCCACAGATAAAGGGGAAAAGGGAGGACAGAGAACGAGGTTGGAAAAGATCTGCAGGAGAAGCTGAAGAAGAACGCCCTACTCTGCTATCTGGACTGCGACATCGGAACGGTCCAGCAGACCGGCGATTTCCGCAGGCGGCGCAGCGTCTGTCACCAGAAGATCAATCTCGCTGGCATCTGATATCCGAACCGGCGCGCTTTTGCCAAACTTGGTGGCGTCGGCTGCCACAATGTTTGTCGGGGCGCGGCGCATGATCTCCCGCGTGAACTCGGCTTCCTGCAGATCCATCAGCATGAACCCGTCTTCCGCGTTGATGGCTGCGGCCGACAAAATCGCATGCTGGACCGAAAACTGACGCACAAAACTCAGCGCTTCATGGCCAAAACTGCCCCCATCATGGGCCCGCAGTTCCCCCCCGGCCATAAAAACCCGGTTGTTGTTGCGGGCGGCAAGGTTATGGGCCACGTCCAGGGAATTGGTCACGACAAACAGATCGCTGTGATTGCGCAGGGCCTGGGCCACAAAGGCAGTGGTGGAACCAATGTCCAGGATCAGGGAATCGCCATCATGAATGATGCCCGCTATGGCACGGGCAATGCGCTGCTTGGCCTCCCGCTGCTCCCCCATACGCTGCTGAAAGGTCGGTTCCTGCAGATTGTGGTCGGGCAGATAAACGCCGCCATGGACTTTCCGGACAGACCCGGCAGCAGCCAGCTGCCGGACATTGCGCCGGATGGTTTCCTCCGAAACCTGCAGCCGTTTTGCCAGATCCTGAATGCGGCAGGATCCGGTCAGGCGCAGCTCATCGAGAATTTCCATCTGGCGTTGGGTTGAGTGCATCACTTTTCTTTTGACTGTGACAGACAAGAGGCGGGCGTGACCCTATCCATTTCCAACAGGATGGCGCAAACGCAAAGACAAAACAACAAAAAGCCACATATTCACACAAAATCGCACAAAGTTATGTTGACAGACGACCAGGAATCCCCAAAAGTCATACTCAGAACTGTTGCGGCCAAATCGCTGCCCCTGGCTTTAAGGGACCAGCCAAAGGGCAAGCAGCAAAAACCGCGGGCCAAAAAACACCCGCAGCCTGAGAACAGGATGGAGGCAAAACAATGCAGTACAAGCGGTTACGGGCGATGGCTGTTGGGGCCGTCGCGTCACTTTGTTTGGCAGCAAGCGGTTCCGCGCTGGCCGCCGAATCCAGCGATCCCATTAAACTGACCCTGCACGACTGGACCGGTCAGCTGATCACCACCAAGCTGATGGGTGAAGTGCTGAAAAAAGCCGGGTACAACGTGGAATACGTGCAGGCGGATTACATCGCCCAGTTTGCCGGCCTCAAAACCGGTGATCTGCATGTGGCCATGGAAATCTGGGAAACCACAGGTCGCGAAGCCATGGACGAAGCCACAGGCACCGGCAAGGTGGAAAACCTGGGTGAAACCGGCATGCAGGCCATCGAAGACTGGTGGTATCCGTCCTACATGAAAGAGGTCTGCCCGGGTCTGCCTGACTGGGAAGCTCTGAACGAATGTGCAGAAGAATTCTCCACGCCTGAAACGGCCCCCAACGGCCGCTATCTGGGCGGTCCGGTCACCTGGGGTGGCTTTGACGACGAACGGGTAGAAGCTCTGGAAATGGACTTTGAAGTGGTCCATGCCGGTACGGACGCGGCTCTCTTTGCCGAGTTGGAATCCGCTTACCAGCGTAAAGCACCGGTCCTGCTGTGGGTCTATGCCCCGCACTGGGCCCCGATCAAGTTCGACGGTGAATGGGTCCAGTTCCCGGCCTACGAAGCGGCCTGCTACAGCGACCCTGCCTGGGGCACAAACCCGGACATGGCCTATGACTGCGGCAAGCCGCGCGGCCCAATCTGGAAAGTGGGCTGGTCTGGCGTGAAAGACAAATGGCCCGGTGCCCACAGCGCCATCAAGAACTTCACCGTGTCCAACGATGACATGGGCGCCATGGTGGCCGCTGTCGATCTGGACGGCAAAGACCTGGACGCTGTTGTTGCCGACTGGATCAGCAAGAACGAATCCACCTGGAAAGGCTGGATTCAGTAAGTCGTCTTCCTGACGCCGGATAGCCTGGAGGACCAGGCCTCCCTGTAGGTTTGGTCCTTCTGGTCTTTCGAGAGATGTTATGATGTTGAGCAAAACCCCAAGCGATCGTCTCCACAGTCTTCAGCGGGATTTTCAGCGGGATTTACCACGATGTCTTGTCACCTCTTCAGGCTATCCGGCGTTTTTTTAGAGTTTTCCGTTACCCCGGTCCCTCGTTCGGTCCCTGTAAAACGACGGCAGCCCGCCCCGCAAAGCCCCTGCTCTGGCCGACGACCCACCGACCTTCATCCCTTGGATCTGAATGATGCGTAACAGTTTGATCAAGCTGGCCTGTAAGAATGTCTGGAAGCTATTTGGCCCCGGCGCTGAGAGCTTTCTGGAAGGCCACGCCTCTTCTCCAAGTCTGGACGAAATTCATCAGGCCGGGCTGATCGGTGCTGTGCGCGCCGCCAACCTGGAGGTTTATCAGGGCGAGATCTTTGTCATCATGGGCCTGTCAGGGTCTGGCAAATCCACCCTTGTGCGCTGTCTTTCCCGCCTGATTGAGCCAACAGGCGGCGAAATCCTCTTTGAAGATCAGGACCTGCTGAAAGCCAGCGAAAAGGAAATGATCGACATCCGCCGTCACAAGATGGGCATGGTCTTTCAGCACTTTGCCCTGCTGCCCCATCTGACGGTGTTGCAGAATGTTGCCTTTCCGCTGGAAATTCAGGGCATCGACCGCAAAACCCGCGAAACCCAGGCCCGCAAAGTCATCGAACTGGTGGGGCTGGCCGGACGCGAAAGCTATTACCCCCGGGAACTGTCCGGCGGACAGCAGCAACGGGTCGGCATTGCCCGCTCCCTGGCGGTCGAGCCGGAAATCTGGTTCCTGGACGAACCCTTTTCCGCCCTGGATCCTCTGATCCGCCGGGAGATGCAGGACGAGTTTCTGCGCCTGCAGTCGGTTCTGAAAAAAACCATCGTCTTCATCACCCACGATTTCGACGAAGCCATTCGACTGGCAGACCGCATTGCCATTATGAAAGACGGCGAAATCATCCAGATCGCCACGCCGGAAGAACTGGCGCTCAATCCGGCAACGGATTACGTGGCTGAATTCACCCGCCATATCCCCCGCGCCAAGGTGCTGACCGCCAAAGCCGTCATGCAGGCCGGAGACGGCAGCAGCGATGTGGCCGGTCAGGTCAACGCCGACGACCGCATTGAGGACATTGCCGATCAGGTCGAAGCCGCCGACAAACCTTTTGCCGTGCTGGACGACGATGGAAAACAGGTGGGCACCCTGGGCCGCAAGGCAGTTATCGATGTCCTGATCGGGCGGGAGGGCTGATCCATGCCGCCCCTTCCCTTCCGTCTCAGTCCCCGACTGGCTTTTTGGCTGACAGCCTTTGGCCTGTCCCTGCTGCTGGCCGCCAACGGCAAAGCCTGGTCAAAGGCTCTGGGTGCCAAGTGGCTGATGAAAGTTCCGCGGGACCTGCGCCTGCCCATGAAGGGCGACGTTTCCAACTTCATGACCTGGCTGGTGGAAGATGCCACCTTCGGTCTTTTCACCTTCATGGACCTGACCCGGGCCCTTTCCTGGCTGATTGAACAGCCCTACCTGCTGGTCAAGGCTCTGCTGGTGACCGGCTGGGTCCAGGGCCTGGGAGAGCAGGCGGTACAAATCCTGCCGCCACTCAGCTGGATCGCTGTGATCACCGTCATTTTTGCAATGGGCTACTACGCCCGCAGCTGGCGGCTGGCGGTCTTTGTCGGGCTGTGTTTTGGCTATCTGGCGGTTTTTGGCCAATGGGACAGCGCCATGGTCACCCTGGCATCCATCCTGATTGCCGTGCCCATTGGCGTGGGCGGCGGGCTGCTGCTGGGTGTACTGAGTTACCGCTGGCCCTGGTTTGCCCGGATCACCACGCCTCTGCTGGATCTGATGCAGACCGTACCGATCTTCGCCTATCTGGTCCCGATCCTCTTTCTTTTCGGCTTCAGCCCGGTGGCGGCTCTGATTGCAACGGTGATCTACGCCATGCCCCCCATGGTCCGCATCACCACCCTGGCCTTGCAGTCCGTTCCGTCAGAAATCAAAGAATTCGGGGTGATGGCCGGCTGCACGGACCGCCAGATGATGTGGAAAGTGCTGGTGCCGTCCGCCACTCACAGCCTGATGGTCGGCGTCAATCAGGTGATCATGCTGTCCCTGAACATGGTGATCATCGCGTCCATGATCGGCGCCGGTGGTCTGGGATATGACGTGCTGGCGTCCCTGCGCCGCCTGGACATCGGCGCTGGCCTGGAAGCCGGGGTGGCCATTGTTGTTCTGGCCATTGCCCTGGACCGTCTGAGCCAGGCCTTTGCCAACCGTCAACCACCCGAGCACCAGGACGATGTGCCCTCACTGGTCAAACGCCATCCCTGGGTCCTCACCTGCCTGCTGGTGGCCCTGGGCACCGGACTGGCAGGCATGTTCCTGCCCGCTTTGCAGAGCTATCCTGAGAGCCTGACGGTCACCACCGGGGACTTCTGGGCCAAGCTGGTGGAGTACATCAACGTCAATTACTTCGACCAGATCGAGTCCGTTAAGACCTTCATGCTGGTGACCTTCATGGTCCCGGTGAAGCGCTTTCTGCTGGGCCTGCCCTGGCCCTGGGTCATGTTGCTGCTGACCATCGCCGCCTGGCAGCTGGGGCGGCTGAAACTGGCGCTGCTGGTGTTTTTCTTAACAGCGTTCATTGTAGTGAACGGCCTGTGGGCGAAAGCCATGATCACGGTCTATCTCTGTGGTGTCTCAGTGATCCTGGCCAGCCTGATCGGCATTCCCCTGGGCGTCTGGGCCTCGCTCAGCCCCCGGGCAGACCGGGTCATTGCCGGCATCATCGACACCCTGCAGACCCTGCCCAGCTTCGTGTATCTGATCCCGGTGGTCATGCTGTTCAGGGTCGGTGACTTCTCCGCCATGATTGCCGTGGTGCTCTATGCTCTGGCCCCGGCTGTCCGCTACTCAGCCCATGGCATCAAGTCGGTTGATCCGCAGCTGGTTGAAGCCGGGATTGTATCGGGCTGCACCAAGCGGCAACTGCTGTGGCGGGTCAAACTGCCCATGGCCCTGCCGGAAATCATGTTGGGCATCAATCAGACCATCATGCTGGCCCTGTCCATGCTGGTGATCACCGCTCTGGTTGGCACCCGCGATCTGGGTCAGGAGGTTTACATCGCCCTGACTCGCGCCGACACCGGCCGCGGCATCATCGCCGGGGTTTCCATTGCCTGCATTGCCATCATCGCCGACCGCATGATCGGGGCCGCCGCCCGTCGTGCCAAGAACCGCCTGGGACTGGAGAGCAGCCTATGAGCCAAGAAAACCCCTTGCTGTCCCCCAAAGCCCGGGCAGCCGCCCTGCCCTGCTGGTCCGGCCCGGTGAGCCCGGAGCCACTGAGCGGTGGCATCACTAACGTTAACTTTGTCGTCGAAGACCAAGGCCGCAAGTATGTGGTGCGCATTGGCGAGGACATTCCCGTTCATCAGGTCATGCGTTTCAATGAACTGGCCGCCAGTCGCGCAGCAGAAGCCGCAGGCCTCTCCCCGGCTGTGGTGCATCACGAGCCCGGCGCTCTGGTACTGGACTTTGTTGACGGCCAAACGCTGGGTGAAGAAGAGGTGCGCGATGACCAGCGTCTGGCCCGCATTCTGCCGGTAATCAAAAGCTGTCACCGCGAGTTGCCCAAGCATTTCCGCGGTCCCGCCCTGGTGTTCTGGGTCTTTCACGTGCTGAGGGACTACGCCGCCAGCCTGAAAGACGGCAAGAGCCGACATCTGGACAAACTGCCGGAACTGATGGCCCAGGCCGAAAAACTGGAGCAGGCCGTGGGGCCGATCGATCTGGTTTACGGCCACAATGATCTGCTGCCTGCCAACTTCATCGATGACGGGCAAAAGATCTGGCTGATCGACTGGGATTACGGGGGCTTCAATTCCCCTCTGTTTGATCTGGGCGGTCTGGCTTCCAACAACGGCCTGTCTCCGACCCAGGAAGAATGGTTGCTGGAAAACTACTTTGAAAAAACGGTGACCGATGAACTTCGCCAGCGCTATGGCGCCATGAAATGCGCCTCCCTGCTGCGGGAAACCCTCTGGTCCATGATTTCAGAGATCCACTCTGAACTGGACTTCGATTTTCAGGCCTATACCGCCGAAAACCTGACCCGCTACCGGTCAGCCTACGACACCTTTGCGTAACCCTTTACCCGAGACTTAAGGACAAAAAAAGATGGGTGATTTTCCCACTTCAGCAAAAGCCGTCATCATCGGCGGCGGCATCGTCGGCTGCTCCACAGCCTATCATCTGGGTAAACTGGGTTGGACCGATACGGTCCTGCTGGAATCCCACAAACTCACCTCCGGCACCACCTTCCACGCAGCAGGTCTGGTCGGGCAGTTGCGCAGCAATGCCAACATCACCCAGCTGCTGGGCGATTCCGTGGCCCTGTACAACCGGCTGGAAGAAGAAACGGGTCTGTCCACCGGCTGGAAGATGAACGGCGGCCTCCGACTGGCTTGCAATGAAGAGCGCTGGACCGAGGTCAAGCGCCAGGCCACCACCGCCCATTCCTTTGGTCTGGACATGCAACTGCTCAGCCCCAAGGAAGCCCAGGACCTCTTCCCGGTCATGGAAATTCACGACGTGGTGGGGGCGGCTTTCCTGCCTACAGATGGTCAGGCCAACCCCAGTGACATCACCCAGGCACTGGCCAAGGGCGCGCGCCAGTCCGGTGTTTCCATTTTCGAAGACACACCGGTGCTGTCCATCGAAACCAACAACGGCAAGGTGACCGCCGTGGTGACGGCCCAGGGACGCATCGAGTGCGAGGTGGTGATCTGCTGCGCCGGACAGTGGACCCGCGCTCTGGCGGCAACCGTTGGCGTCAACGTGCCGCTGGTCTCCGTTGAACACCAATACATGGTGACGGAACAGATCCCCAACCTGCCCAAGAACCTGCCGACCCTGCGCGACCCCGATCGCCTGACCTACTACAAGGAAGAAGTGGGCGGTCTGGTGATGGGCGGCTATGAACCCAATCCCATTCCCTGGGCTGTGGACGGCATTCCCGAAGGGTTCCACTACTCCCTGCTGGACTCCAACTTCGACCACTTCTCCCAGATGGTGGAGCTGGCCATGGGCCGGGTGCCCGCTCTGGAAACCGCCGGTATCAAGGAACTGATCAACGGTCCCGAGAGTTTCACCCCCGACGGCAACTTCATTCTGGGGGAAGCACCGGAACTGAAGAACTTCTTTGTCGGGGCCGGGTTTAATGCCTTCGGCATTGCCGCGGGTGGAGGTGCCGGCATGGCGCTGGCTGAGTGGGTCCACTCCGGCGAGCCTGCCTTTGACCTTTGGCCCGTGGACATTCGTCGCTTTGGCCGCCCCCACTATGACACGGACTGGGTGCGCACCCGCACGCTGGAGGCCTATGGCAAGCACTACACCATGGCCTGGCCCCACGAAGAACACGACAGTGGCCGCCCCTGCCGCCGCTCCCCGCTCTACAGCCAGATGCAAGAAGCCGGTGCCTGCTTCGGCGAAAAGCTGGGTTGGGAACGCCCCAACTGGTTTGCCGATCTGGACAAAGGCCAGGAAGCAAAGGACATCTACTCCTTCGGTCGCCAGAACTGGTTTGCCAACGTGGCCAACGAACACAAGGCCGCCCGCGAAGATGCCGTGCTTTTCGATCAGTCCTCCTTTGCCAAATACAAGGTTGTGGGGCCCGACGCAGAAGCGGCGCTGTCCTGGATCTGCGCCAACGATGTGGCCAAACCCGTTGGCTCTCTGATCTACACCCAGATGCTCAATGAACGCGGCGGCATCGAGTGTGACCTGACCGTTGCACGTCTGGGAGAGGAAGAGTTTTATCTGGTCACGGGAACCGGCTTTGCCACCCACGATTTCGATTGGATCAAACGCAACATTCCAGAGGGCATGAACGCTCAGATTGTTGACGTGACCTCGGCCTATGCCGTCCTCTCCCTGATGGGTCCCAAAGCCCGCGACATCCTGCAGGCTGTCACCCGCGACGATGTCTCCAACGAGGCCTTCCCGTTTGGCAAGGTCCAGACCGTTGGCATCGCCGGGGCTGCGGTCATGGCTCTGCGTGTCACCTACGTCGGGGAACTGGGCTGGGAACTGCATCTGCCCGCAGAATATGCCGTCTCAGTCTATGAAACACTGAACGACGCCGGGGCTCCCCATGGTTTACGCCCGGCAGGCTACCGGGCCATCGAATCCCTGCGCCTGGAAAAAGGCTACCGGGCCTGGGGATCTGACATCGGCCCCGACCACACCCCTCTGGAATCAGGGCTGGGCTGGGCCGTCAAACTGCGCAAGAACATCGACTTCAAAGGCCGAAAAGCCATCGAGGCTCAGCGCGAAGAAGGCATCAAGAAGATGCTGGCTTGCTTTACCATCGATGACCCCGAGGTGATCCTGATGGGCCGGGAAACCATCTACCGCAATGGTGAGCGGGTGGGCTGGCTCAGCTCCGGCGGCTACGGCCACCACCTGGGCCTCAACATCGGCTTTGGCTATGTGCGCTGTGCCGAGGGTGTGGATGAAGACTATGTGCTCTCCGGCTCCTATGAACTGGAGGTCGCCACCGAGCGCCACGCCTGCCAAGTCACACTGGCACCGCTCTACGATCCCAAGATGACCCGGGTAAAGTGCTGACCTTCACAGCACATCTAAAATAGCAAGGGCCGCTGAAACCAATCAGCGGCCCTTTGTCTTTTTTCAGTCCTCACCGGCTTTTGGGTTGCTGCTGGGTGATGCAGTGGATGCCTCCACCGCCGGTGGCGATTTCGTGGATCGGCACCTGAACAATCTCCCGATCCGGATAGAGGGCAGCATAGACAGCCCGGGCCTCGTCATCACTGGGCACGCCGTAATGGGGCATGATGACCGCGCCGTTGGCCAGATAGCTGTTGATGTAGGACAGGCAGGTGCGCTCATCCCCGTCGTAGTCATTGGCATCACCGATGAAGGTCAGCTCAAGGGGCCGTCCTTTGGCGTCGGTCTGGCCGGCCATGGCGGCAATGTTGCGCTCATAGGCTTCGGCGAAGGGGTCGGTGGGATCGTCCTGATTGCGGGACATCAACACGAGACCCGGACGCACAAAAGCAGCAATGCCATCCACATGCCCGTTTGTTTCCTCTTCCAGAGGGTTGCCGGGCAGCCAGATCACCTTTGTGACCCCCAGCGTGCGCTTCAGCTCCTCCGTCACCTCTTCCTTGCTCCAACCCGGGTTGCGGTTGGGATTCAGAAAGCAGGATTCCGTGGTGATGACCGTGCCTTCCCCGTCCACGGTGATGCCGCCGCCTTCGGCGATCAGTTCTGACAGAAAACAGGGGCGATCCAGATGATCCAGAATGCGACGCCCCATCAGGGCGTCCTGATCGAACGGTTCGTAGGTCTGCCCCCAGGCATTGAAGGTCCAGGACGTGGCAGCCAACTCACCCTTGTCATTCAGCAGAAAATTGGGGCCTGAATCCCGAGCCCAGGAATCATCGACCGGCAGGGCCAGAATATCGATGCCCTCGCCCAACTGGACCTGGGCTTCAGCCACCTGATCGGGATGGACCACCATGGTCAGGGGTTCAAAGCGGGCGATGGCTTTGGCCACTTCAGCGTAATTGCGCTTGGTGGCGTCATAAATGTCTTCCCAGACCTCTTCGCGGGCCGGCCAGATCATCCAGCAGCGTTCATGGGGTTCCCATTCCGCCGGCATGCGGTATCCCAGCTCTGCAGCGTTTACGCCTGATGACATGACACACCCTCTTCTTTCGATTGAAGCCTGCTGTTACCACAAAGCCTAGAAGAGGGATCGTCCCCGTCTCAATAAGTCAGATGGGTTAGGCCCCTTAACCGACACCCTTTTTGTTGACTGCCCCGAAACTGACGGCCCTGTGCCTGACGCCCCTATTCTGCGACGGCCGCCATGTCCGGGAGGGGATCCAGCAATTCCTCCACCAGCTGGGTGAAGGATGCCCCTTCCTGACCCAGGGACAAAACAGCTTGGGCCAGCGCCGCTGCCCGACGGTCTCCCAATACAGGTCCTACCAGATCCTGAAACTTGGCCAGCATCTGGGCATCCGACAGAGGAATGTCCGGGCTGCCCAGGGGTTCGCGGTCTTCCGATGTCAGGACACGACCGTCGGTCAAGGTCAGGCTGACCCGGGCAAAGCGTTTGGCGGGAAACAGCTCATTATGGCGTGGGTCTTCTGAAAACCGGGTCCGGGCCACCAACCGCGCGACCTCCGGATTGCTCAGATTATCCCCCGTGATTTCCGCCACGCCCACGCGGTCGAACAACAGGGCATTGGCCACGGAAAAGGGCAATGAATACTGAGCCGCCGGACTGCTGTCGGGCATGCCGCTTAACAGACGGGTGGCTTCATGGAAGGTGATGATCTCAACCTTGTCCACCTGATCAGCCGTAAAGCCGTGCTGGCGTTTAAGACCTAAAGCGGCGTCAATGGGCGCATGCGCCCAGCGGCAGACTGGATAGGGCTTGATGTACTGCTCCAGCGTCAGCCAGGTCTGCCCCAGATCAGCCCAGAAAGCCGTCACCTCTTCACTTTCCACCGTAATGGCATGGCCGCCGGTAAAGCCCTGCTCTGCCATAAAGACCGCTGACAAACCAGCCAACGCGCCGGTGCCGCCGCCGTCATGCAGCATGGACGGGTCATCCACTTCCCGCATCATCTGACTGCGGGGTCCATGAAATTCGGCAATGCCCAGCGCATTGCGCAGCTGGGCCAGATCCAGCCCCTGAAGGCGTGCCCCCATGGCCGCGACCCCCAGCGCATTCCAGGCCCCTGAGGTATGATAGTCAGGCACCGTGGCGTGCAGGGCCAGTCCGGCACGAGACGCGATCTCATAGCCCGCCACCAGAGTTGTCAGTGCCTCTTTACCGGAGACCTCCCGCCCCTGCTGGGCATATGCCATCAGGGTGGGCAGGATCACCACACCCATGTGTCCCTTAACCGGATTGAACCCGTCGTGGGCATCAAGATTGTCAGTCTGACTGGCCAGAGCAAAAGCAAAACCAGGCAAAGACACCGCCCGACCGTCCAGCATCAAGCGGGCACTGTCAGCCCCGGGGCCAGCGGCATAGAGTGCGGCTGCGGTGTTGCGGGCAATCACACCTGCCTGCAGATTCTCGGCGGCGATCGCCACCCCCAGGGTGTCCAGCAACAGCAAAGCCGACTGCTTTTGCACCTCCCCTGACAGCTGTCCCCAGCTCAAGGTGGTCAAAAAGCGATGCAGTGCCGGCAGGGTCCCGGCATTGAGGGTTTTTCGGCTGGCTCCGGCCATGAGGTCAGGCTCCCAGATTAAGGACAACGCGCAGGTTCAAGCCTAAATCCTGAAGCCAGCCATGCCGTGACAGGCTCGGGCCTCTTCCTATCGTTCTGGGGACCTGCCCGGCGCTTTACCACCGCCTGGCTCTGTGACCAGACTTTCTTCTCGACCGGTCCAAAGAGAAGCCCCAGACAGTCCCCTGAACATCCCAGAGTAACGCCTCTCCACTCATTCCTCTGGGGCCCTAGCTGTCGGGCATCACAAGCTCAAAGTCCTTCTGGCCGAAGGACTGGCCGTTGATCTTGATTTCCAGGTGATGCAGGCCGGGATAATACACCCGGGTGGTGATGGGCTTGATGGCATGTTTCTTTTCAACCTGATGGTCCGCCCCGGCGGGCAAGGTGAGGGTTTTCCATTTGAAAACCTTCGGGCTGGTCTTTCCATTGGCTTTGCGGTGGTGGATGACAAAGTCGATCACCAGGTTCTGTTCCCGCTGGGCGCGGGAGGCCAGGGACAGATCAAACTGCAGCTCACTGCCAAAGGTCACACTGGGTGTCGTTACGTTGAGCGCCCGGATCTCAATCTCCGGCTTTTTGAAGCCCAGCGCATCCAGGGTGGGCTGATGACCGGCTTTGACCAGAGAGCGGCAGGCATGACGCACCAGCTTTCCCCGCTCCGGCGAAGCGCCCTTTAGCCAGCGACCAGCCACGTCAGCAACCCGGTCCGGATGATCTTTGGCGATGTCATTCAGATTGTTGGCCACAGACCGGCGCACGTATTCCTTGGGGTCGTCTTTGAGTTTCTCCAGCAACGGAAAAAGCGGGGTCGGGTCGGCAACCAGCTTTGGCAGACGCATGGCCCAGGGCAAACGCGGACGGGTGCCTTCAGACAGCAACCGCCGCACATGGTAGTTCCCGTCCTCTGCCCAGTCAGCCATGATACCCAGGGCCTTGTCCTGGTCCTGATCAATGAAAGGGCGGACACCGAACTCCGATGATCCGCGTTTAGTGATTTCCCGCTGAACTTCCAGGCCCAGGGAAAAGTCTTCCAGGCCATAGCTCCCCACATAGTCGGTCATGGGCATGGTGGCCCAGCCGCGAATGCCGTCTTCATCCATGGTGAGGTTGGACAGATCCACATCATCAACGGGATGCAAACTGCGCATCAGAACCGGCGCGGCTTCAGCAAAGGACTGTGGCAGACATTGCCGCATGGCGTCCTTGATCTGATCGCTGCGCTCCTTCAGCTCCAGTTTCTCCATGTCCCGTGTGGCCAGCGCCACGAACCCCGGCTCATCAAACCCCGGCCAGGCTCGCTTAAAGTGCCGGCCCATCAGGGCGATCATCTCCGGATTAAAGAAGTTCTTGAAAGCGTCTGGCACGGCAACTCTCTTTCCTCTGTTGACGGGAGGAAGGGCGCGCTCGCTGGCGTCCGCTTCCTGAGAGTTAACTTGTTGTTCTGTCAGGAGAGAGGCAAGAGCTGGACCGGGCCTGCAGCCCGCTCTCCTGCCATAAGGCCGTCAGGAGAGCGCAAGATTTCGGGATTAGTGGCCCGGTGAGGTTTCGTAGACCCCCAGAGCTGCGCGTTTGTTCGCGGCCCGGGTCTGACAGGCCATCTTGTTGCGCAGATAGATCCAGGCACGGCGCGACAAATGGCGCTCCCTCTGCGATCCAGAACCGGATGCCACCTGCAGATCATTTCCCCGCGAGGCTTTGGTTCTTTTGCCTGGACCACTTGTATCAGGGATTTTTGTGTTTGGGGTTTCTGGGTTTGGTGTTTTTCCAGTCATCTTGTTTCCCCTTTGCCGTGCCAATGAAGCTGTCGGGACAGGCTGTATGATAGCAGAAAAGCCACGTTCAGGATATCGGCGCCGCAAATCCGTAAACACGAGCTGCTTGGCCCCCCTTGCAACAGGCGTTACAAGAATCTTCTTTCTTCCGTCCTTCGGTCATCCCCGTCATGAAAAAGCTGATCCTGCACTGCGGGCTACATAAAACCGGCACCACAGCGCTGCAGGACTTCCTCTTTGACCGGCAGGAAGAACTGGCTACCAGTGGCTACCGGGTGGCAACAGAAAACCACGGAGACACCTACAGATTTCGAAACCTGGGCTCCTGGGTCGACCTGGCTGGTCTCAATCATGACAGCGGGACCCTGCGTGAAGGCCTGTTTCCCATGCTGGCCAGGCTGGCTGAAAGCGGAAAAACCGTCATCTTTTCCAGTGAAGCCCTGTCCTTGGTGTTTAGTGAAAGAGAGATCCAGAAACTGGCGCGGGAGTTAAGGGCGATCTTCGACGAGATCAAAATCGTCTTTTACCTACGCAGGCAGGACCACCTGGCCCTTTCCCATTTTGCCCAGCGTGCCAAGAACTACAGCGTAGAGGGCACCTTCTATGACCGGCAGAACCGCAGCCCGCTGCCCCTCTTGACGCCCAATGCCATGAAATACCTGAACCACAACGCGCGGCTGGGCTCCTTCGCCACTGCCTTTGGCAAAGACGCGTTGATTGTCCGGGTTTACGACAAGCGACAGCTGGTGGGCGGCAATACGATCAGCGATTTCCAGGATCTCCTTGGCACGGAGATCGACCACCCGGCACCGGTAATCAACCGCACTTTCGGCTTTGAACGCAGCAAGTATCATGGCGATCTGATCGACCAGGGGCTGGCCGTGCACGGCAGCCTGCTGCACCGCCTGGGTCGGGCTATTCAGGACAGCCGTCCGTTAACCGTGGACCGGCGCAGCGCAGTCAAGTTCTACCAGATGTTCCATGAAGGGAATCTGGCCCTGAACCGATCTTTGGAAATCTCGGATCACGACAACATCTTCGGCCTGGATTTCAGCGACTACCCAGTAGAAGCCAGCTACGACTGGCAGAAGCAGGATGTGGAAACGCTGCTTCGAGCCATTGCGCACACCTGTGAGGATGTGAAGACGACCCCAGCAGAATTGGACATTGCACAGGAACGAAAGTTGCTGACCAGCGCTGCAGCCTTCTTTGGCCGGATGGATCTCCGCCTCTCAGAGGCTTTACTGGCTCTGGCGAACGATCTGGACACCCGCAACAAGGGGTCCGCCAAAGATCGCTGATCCCGACAAAGTTCACAAAGACAGATCGGGATCCTGGCCGGGGCGACTAACGATCAGATCAGCTTACGGCGCTCTTCACTGGGGGAATGACCAAAGAGCGCCTTGTAGCACTTGGTAAAGTGGGAATGGGTGGCAAAGCCCGTGGCAATGGCGACCTCCAGAATGCGGGCCGGGGTCTGGGTCAACATCTGACGGGCATGACGCAGGCGCAGATCCCGATAATAATCAGAAGGCGACTGATCCGTGTGGCGCCGGAACAGGCGATGGAGTTGCCGGCGAGTCAGGCGAACATGGGCGGACAGATCAGACAAGCTGAGAGGATACTCAAGATTGGCTTCCATGGCCGCGATGACCGTGGCCAGTTTTTCTGACTTCACCGACAAAGCGATGCGGTGCAGACGGGCCTGTTCATCCACGTCGCCACGGATGCGGTCCAACTGCAGACTTTCAGCAATGGCAATGGCCGTGTCAGCCCCGATGTCCGCGGCGGTGATGTGCAGGAAAAGATCCAGGGCCGAGGTCCCGCCGGAGCAGGTAAAGCAATTGCCGTCAATGACATAGAGGTGGTTCCGCAGATCAACATCGGGAAAAAGTTCGGCAAAGGACGTCGCGTTTTCCCAGTGAATGGTGCAGGAGCGGCCCTGCAGCAATCCTGCTTTGGCCAGGATGTAACTGCCGGTGGAGATGGCCCCGATATTGACCCCGTGCCGGACTTCATTGCGCAGATGGGACAGCAACTCCGGGCTGCAGCTGCGTTCCGGATGGAAACCAGCGCAGACGAAGAGGTAGTCCAGCTTGTCCCCCTGCTCAAGCGCCGCATCAGGGGTCACAACCAGACCATTGCTGGTTTTGACCACGTTGCCGTCCAATGAATAGGTCTGCCAGGAATAGCGCTCCAGCTCACCAAAGCGGTTGGCGTTGCGCAGAACATCAATGGCTGAAATCACCCCCAGCAGAGAAACCCCCGGCAGCAACAGAAAGCCAAAGGTCACCAGATCCGCTGGTCGGGATGGCCCCGCTTCCGCCGCTTTGATTGCACCATCCATCGGCTTCGTTTCATCCTTACTGACAACAGGGAAACACCGGGATCAGAGGACCCAGGCAGAACAGTCCTACTCGGCCTCAACAACCCAAGCTGTTCCCAATCCCAGCTATTCAGCCACGGTTCATGCCTTTTCTTCTTATCAGGTCGCGACAGACAAGGTCCCGTTCTGGACAGCTACCTGTCTCATTCAGGACGCTTACTTGTGACAGGTAGCCGATAAACAAGGATGAGAGTTCATGGCCAAGACGGAACGGCGGCGGCGGCGCGCCCAGGCAACCCCGAGCAAAGTATTGCCCCCGGTTGTTCCCGCCGGGTTGTCTGGTGGTCAGTACCAGCCCCTGACGACAGACCAGATCGACCGCATCATTGCCGCCGCCTATGTGGTCTTGGCCGAAACCGGCATTGAGGTGGAAGACAGCCCCTGTCGGGAGGTGTTTCGCGCGGCTGGCTGCCGGATCGACAGCGACAAAAACCGGGTCTTCATCCCGGCTCATCTGATTGACGAAGCCCGCAAGGTCGCCAAACCAGAAGTGCTGCTGGCCGGTCGTGACCCCAAACACGACATGACGCTGAGCCAGAACCGGGTCTACATGGGCACAGGCGGACAGGCCGTCAAAATGCTGGATCTGGATGGACAGGTCCGCGAAACCCGCATGACCGACAACTATCACATCGGCCGCCTGTGTGACACGCTGGAACACATCCATTTCTATATGCGCCCGGTGGTTCCGCGGGATCTGGCCAACAAGGATCTGGACGTCAATCAGCTGTATGCCTGTCTGGCGGCGACAAAAAAACACGTCATGGTCAATCTTTATGAACCCCAGAACGGGGCCAAGATCCGGGCCATGGCCGACATGATCGCCGGAGGGGCCGAGGCCTTTGATGCCCGGCCTTTCATCTCCTGCTCCAACTGCTGGACCGTCAGCCCGCTGCGCTATGCCACCGAAACGGTGGAGATCCTCGACCAGCTGATCGAGTACAACATTCCCACCGCCCTCTCTTCTGCCCCGCAGGCCGGTGCTACGTCCCCCGCCTCCCTGGCAGGAACACTGGTCCAGATCGTGGCAGAGCAGTTTTCCGGCTTCACCTACGTCAATCTGAAGAAACCCGGCTTTCCGCTGCTTTTTGGCTGTGTCCCCGCGCAGGCAGATCTGAGAACCGGCGCCTTTACCGGCGGGTCAGCCGAGTTTGCCCTGCTGCACGCCGCCTGCGCCCAGATTTCAACCTATCTCAACCTGCCCATCTATAACTCTTCCGGCATTTCCGATTCAAAGATCCCCGATGCCCAGGCCGGGTTCGAAAAGGGTCTGACCACGGCCACAGCGGCACTTGCGGGATCCAACTACATCCACCATTCCGCCGGGTTCCTGGAAAGCCTTCTGACCGTCGCGTACGAGCAGTATGTCATCGACAATGATGTAAATGGGGCGGTCATGCGCCTGGTGCGGGGCATAGAAGTCACCGACGAAAGTCTGGCTGTTGAGGTGATCCATGATGTCTGCACCAACGGCCCCAATCACTTCCTGGGCCACACGCAAACGCTGGAACTGATGAACAGCGAATACCTCTACCCCGAACTTTTCAACCGCCAGACCCGCGACGACTGGGAACAGGCCGGTGCCCAGGACACCCGGGAAAGAGCAAGAGACCATGCCCGACAGGTTTTGAGCAGTCACTTCCCGGAGATCATCCCTGAAAGCCTGGATCAGGAACTGCGCCAGCAGTTCGACATTCTTCTGCCCAAAAGCGAAATGCGCTCCGACAGCGTGACGTCTTTGTCTTTGGCGAGTTGAACGTCTGTCCCACAGAGAAGAACGTCTGTCCCACAGAGAAGTTCGTGACAGTTTGGCGGTCACACTGGCTGGCCGACGTGTCTGTGCGCTGAAAAAGATCGCCGCTGAGCCTCGCGACGATTGACAAGCTGCCGGGCGAAGGCCATGTCTGCTGGAGGAATACAGTTAGCAGACACATGGTGACACCGTGACCCCTTCCCCTGAAGAATGCCTAGCCGCCACCCCCACGATCGACAGCGATCATCCAGACGTGATCCAGTTCGCCCTGAGCCATACCCAGGAAGGGCAGAGCGCCAAAGAAAAGGCGGTGGCGCTGTTCTATGCCGTGCGGGAAGGCTGGTGGTACACGCCCTTTGAGGTGTCCTGCGATCCCGAAGACTACAAAGCCAGTCTTCAGTTGAAAGAAGAAGGCGGCAACTGCATCACCAAGTCCATTCTGCTGGCCGCTGCCGCCCGGGCCGTTGGCATTCCCACAGCCCTGGCCTTCGCCAATGTGCGCAACCACCTGAACAGCCCGAAACTGGCGGCACTGATGGAAACGGACCTCTTCTGGTATCATGGCTATGTGGCCTTTTACCTGGATGGCCGTTGGGTCAAAGCCTCCAGCGCCTTCAACCAGTCCCTCTGCGAGAAAGCTCAGGTCAAAACACTGGAGTTCGACGGTGAGCAGGATGCGCTGCTGCATGAGTTTGATCAGCAGGACCGGCGTCACATGGAGTATGTGAAAGACCACGGCTTTTTTGCTGATTTTCCCGCTGAAGAGATTCTCTCCACCTTTCAACGGGTTTATCCCAAACTGGTGGAGTACAATGCAGCAAAAGACCAGCAAGCAGACGAGTTCTTTTCGGCAGGCGAGCGCAAAAGCGCCTGACAGATCCTGTGGGGCAGGCGGCGACCTGACGGGGCTGCCCGTCCTGACAAGCAAGCAAGGGGAAAAGTGTGTCCGGCCAAGAACGCGATTTCAATGACCTGATCTACAGCCTGCTGGTGGTGGAGAAATCCCCTTCTGTGGAAGAAACAGCCAAGGCCATGGGGATGAGCTATGACATGCTCTACGCCCGGATCAGAGATCGTGTTCCCTTCCGCGCCCACGAAATCCGTGCCCTGATTGCCGCGGTCGGGGACAAGCGTCTGGCTGACTACTTCCTGACCGACAGCGCCTACATTGCCGTGGACCGCTCAATGCCTGACAGCGATGGGTCCGTGGAAGGCGATGTCTATCAAGGGGCCGCCCGCTATGTGCTGCAAGCAGCCTCGGTATTGCGGGCCGTGGATGACGGCTTAGCCGACCAGCACATTGATCATCGCGAACGACTGGCCATTGAACAGGAAATTCACGAGGCCGAACGGGCGCTCGCGGCTCTGCGGGCGCGTCTGGCCAAGGACTGAGAGCAAAAGCCTCCCGCCCGCCGGACTTATCCCTGCCGCTGCCGGGTAAAAAGCGTCGTTAGCCGAGCGTCTTTACGCGGCCCTTTGATCTGCCAGACCATGCGCCAGCTATCAGCTGACAGCACCTGAAAGCTGCCAGAATAAAAATCTTCGACACAGAGATGCTCAGCCCGCCAGCTGCCGCTGCGCAGATCCAGATCATGAAAATACCGGCCATCCGGAAAGCAAACCTCTGCGACGGCCGGGCCGGGCAGATGATAGAGGTAGCTTTGGCTGCAAGGCAGATCCCCCTGCCCCGGTCTCTGGAAAACGCCCTGTTCCGAGTACGCCAGCCCTTCCTGCTCTCTTCGCCATAAGGCCTGGCCAATAATGTGGCCCGACGCCCCGTGAAGGTCATCCTCAACCTGCCGCGTAAATCGCCAGTCTCCGGCCAGATATTCCTGCAGGTTTTCCACGGAAAAAGGAGGTCTTGCTGCCGCCTTCAAAGGTCCCGCGTGGCGTGTATTAACCAAGGATTGCTTCCCTCACTTACAAAAACGGAGTAAATTCCTGCAAACAGGGATCGAAAAACAATCAAAGAGGCCGTCATGCAATTGCCCCCATTGCACCAGCTCTCACTGACCTGGACGAAACCCGAAGCTTCTTTCAAACGCTCTCGTCTGCAGGCGGCCGGCCTTATGCTGGCACTGCCCCTTGCTCTAGGCATACTGACGGCTCAGAGTACCACGGCCCAGGCCGACAGCAGCAAAAGCTGGGACTGCAGCGTTTATCCCGGTCCCAACACAGCCGATCTCAATGCCTTTTTGAACACGGGCTGCCCGGACAAACTCAATTGGCCGAAAGACCCGAAACCCCGCATGATCGGGCCGGTCTACGACGACAAGTACTACGGTGTCCATGGTGAAGACTGGGGACAGGTTCACTACACCCAGGAAGTACTAGACTGGATGAAAGCCGGGCGTCCCGATGACAAACCACTGTCCGATGGCACCCTGATCATCAAGAAGCAGTTTGGCTGGAAACCCGGCACCACGAAACCGGGCGAAGCCGCTGGCTGGACAGTCATGTACAAGCAGCAGGCCGCCTCCTATGACGGCTGGCTGTGGGGTTATATAGGCGAAGGCACCACCAAATGGGACACCTTGGAAGCCTTTACCGGTTACTGCGTTGCCTGCCATTCCGTTGCCAACAACAAAGAACTGACCTTTGTGGCCCAGCGCCCGCTGCCGCCGGATGAAAAAGAAGACTGGACCGGCTGGAAGCCCGAAGCCTTCGGGACCTCCAAACTGGGCGATGCCCAGGGTGTCGCCTCGGCCCACGAAGAAGCCCAGGAGGATGCACCCTCCGCCCGGAGCCTGGCCGCTGCCAAGTTGCAAAAACCCCGCAGCACCCCGGACCCGGCGTTTCTGGACCTCTTCCCGCAGTTCGCCGCCCTGGATCCTTCCAAGGTCAAGACCTTCCCCAATCAAACGAACGACCACGTGCCACCCAGTCCCCACCATTCAGAGGACTTTGTGACCTCCGACATCTGCTCGGGCTGCCATGATGCCAACAACCTGCTGGCCAATCTGCGCCCCAACATGATGGTGGAACTGGAAGGGCGTAACGTTAACCTGTCTCCCTATGGCGAATGGTCCACCTCCATGATGGGGCTGGCCGGTCGGGATCCGATTTTCCATGCTCAGCTGGAATCAGAACGGCGCCTGCATCCGGAGCTGGCAGATGTGATCGACAACACCTGCTCCCGCTGCCACGGCGTCATGGGCAAACGGCAACTGGAAGCCGACAGCGACGGTAAAGAGCTCTTTACCCATGACCTCTTCTACAAGACCGGCGACAGCCCGGAAGGCCGCTATGGAGCCCTGGCCCGGGACGGCATTTCCTGTACCACCTGCCACCGCATTCCCCAGCAGGACATGGCAGCCCGCAGTGCCTTTACCGGCCTGTTCCAGGTCAACGACGGCAAAGCGATCTTCGGGCCCTACGATGATGTGGCCCCTTACGCCATGGAAAACGGCCTGGGCATGACCCCGAAGATGGGCGATCACCTCAATTCGTCTGAGCTCTGCGCCAGCTGCCACGTCATCAAGCTGCCGATCCTGAAAACCGATCAGAAATACACGGCAGAAGAGTTTGCCCAGACCCAGACAGGGCACGAGCAGACCACCTATCTGGAATGGGTGAACAGCGATTTCAATGCACCGGACAATCCGGAGAAAAACCAGAGCTGTCAGTCCTGCCATATGACCGGCGTGGTTACAGAATTTGCGCCCGGCTCACCGGACAAACCCCTGAAGCTGTCCTTTAAAGTGGCCAACATTCAGGACTCTGACTATCCGGAGTTTGCCAACGAAACAGACGCCAAAGACCGGGAAATCAAGGTGCGGGAGGACTACGGCCGTCACACGCTGGCCGGGGCCAACCTCTTTGGCCAGCAGTTGCTGCAGCAGTTCCACGAACCGCTGGGCATCAACCCGGATAGCCCCAACATCTCGGCTTATGAAGACGCCCTGCCGGCGCTGGAGCTGACAGCAAGGGCAACCAAATTCCAGGCCCAGGAACGCTCTGTGCGCCTGGCCATCACAAACACCGAAACCCGTGAAGGCAACCTGGAAGTCACCACCCGCGTCACCAGCCTGGTGGGTCACAAACTGCCTTCCGGTGTCGGGTTCCGCCGCGCCTTCTTGACCCTGGAAGTGCTCGACAAGGCAGGCAAGCCTTTGTGGGCTTCCGGTGCCAGCAACAGCCTGGGGGTCATTCTGGACGGCCAGGGTCAGCCTCTGGAGACGGAATTCAGCCTGACCGAGTGGCAACCCCATCACAGCGTCATCACCCGCCAGGACCAGGTGCAAATCTATGAAGAGCGGCATCTCAATTCCGCCGATCACCTGACCACATCTTTCCTGGCACTGGACCAGGAGGTCAAAGACAACCGCCTGCTGCCCAAAGGCTGGCGGGGTGCTGACAGCGGTCGTCTGACCGATGAAGAGTACCGCGCCATGAAGCCCTGCCAGCGTCTGAGCGGCAGCAAAGACTGCCAGCCTCTGGATGACCCGGCCTATCATCCGGGCAAAGGCGGTTGGGATGAACTGATCTACCGCATCCCTCTGTCAGAGATTCCCGGGGCCGCTAAGGTACAGCTGTCGATGAACTATCAGGCCATTCCGCCCTACTACCTGCGCGATCGCTTTGAAATCGGCAAAGGTGGTCCCGAAACGGCCCGCTTGCATTCCTTCGCCAGCCACCTGACGACCGAAGGAACAGGCATCGACAACTGGAAGCTCAGAATGGCGGATGTAACAGCGCCACTTGAACTGGGCAGCGAATAAGAGGAAAGCTGTCTTTTCTGCCCAACCAAGAAAAGCAGACGACAAGAAACAGATTGAGCGTATGACAGACAGCAGCGGTACCGTCCCTCAGGACCCCAAGGTTCTGAAAACCTCGACTTACAGCATCCTGGTTCTGCTGGGCAATCAGCTGATTCTCTATGGCACCAACGTTCTCCTCGCCCGCTGGCTGGGGGCGGCGGATCTGGGGGACTGGTCGGTGGCCCAGTCCCTGGCCCTGCTGATGGCAAATCTTGTGGGCCTTGGAACGCTGCAGACCCTGCCACGCTTCCTGCCGCTCTATCTGGACAACAACCGCCATGACTGGGCGCGCGGGTTCCTGCAGGACAATCTGCTGGCTGTTGTGCTGGCCAGCTTTGTTGTCGGCTCCATTGGCTATGGCATTTATCTGCTGATCAAACCTGAAGATCTGACCCATCCTCTGGGGCTGGTCTGGCTGGCCCTGCCGGTGGTGGCGCTGGGTCAGTTTACCGGCAACACCCTGTTGTCGGCCCACCGCCCGCTTTCCTCGACCATCCTCACTCTGTTGCTCTGGCCTTTGCTGACGCTTGTACTGGCCGCCTCTTTTGAGTTCTTTCAGGGCGACGGCCTGCAAAGCCGGGAGATGTTCTGGTCCTGGGGCCTCAGCCTGCTGATCATGCTGCCGCTGATGTTCTATCTGACGCGCAAAGCCCTGCCGACGGATCTCTTTTCCAAACGGGTTGCGCGGGATCGTACTTACTGGATCAAAGCAGGTGGCCCCCTGCTGGTCAGCGGTTTTGTCTATATGCTGCTCAACCAGTGTGCGCTCTACATCCTGGAACATGTGGGCGCAGAAAGTGATGTGGGTGTTTTTTCCGTCGTCAATCAGACGGCCCTCTTTATCACCCTGCCCATGGCCGCAGCTTATCCGGTGGTGGTGCCTCTTTTTCCCAAACTGCTGGAAGACAAGGATCATGCCGGCCTGAAAAAGCTGGTGCGGAACACCATGCTGGGCGTGGGAAGCGTTGCGGGGATCATGACTCTGCTGATCCTGCTGTTCGGCCGCACCATTCTGAACTGGTTCGGTGCTGATTTTGTGGTCGGATACAACGCCCTGGTGGTGGTCGCGATCGGCAATGCCCTGATTGCCCTGCTGACACCGGTCTGGCCTTTGCTGGCCGCCGCCGGACAAACCCGCCTGATGGTACCGGCCACACTGGTTGCCCTTCTGGTCAATGTCGGGCTTTGTTATGCCCTGGTGACCAGTCTGGGCAGCCTGGCAGCAGGACTGGGCCAGTCGGTCAGCATTTTCGGCATCTACCTCTATCTGTTCTACTATGCCAGGAAGAAGACCGATCTGGTATTCTAAGGCAGGGCTGCTAGGGGTTCTGCGCGGTGCGCCAAGATCCGGCCAGAGACCCCGTCAGAAACACTTCCTCTGACGGGCTAGAGTCAAATCGGTTTAAGTGGGTTCTTTTTCGCCAAACTGACAGCTGGCAGACACAGAGAAAAACCGGGAGCTCCTCGACGATGACAGCGGCAACACCGGCATCCCATGACAGCAATCTGCTACGAAGCTCCCTGCTGGGCGCAGCCATCATCATCGGTAATTTCCTGCTGCTCTATCTGACCGACCTGCTGCTGGCTCGCTGGCTGGGGGCAGCAGACCTGGGCGACTGGTCTGTCGCCAAGTCCCTGGCGCTGGTGCTGGCCAATCTGGCCGGTCTTGGCACCCTGCAGACCCTGCCAAAGTTCCTGCCGCTCTATCAGCACCGGGGGGAAGTCTCACAGATCAAAGGGTTCCTGCAGGACAACTTCAGCGCCATCATGCTGTTCAGTTTTGTCATCGCCCTGTCCGGTTATGGGTTCTTTTTGCTGTTGCAACCTGATGGTCTTGAACACCCCATCGGCCTGATCTGGATTGCCATGCCGCTGATCGCTGTCGGCGAGTTTTCCGGCAATCTGCTGCTGGCCAGCCACCGCCCCCTGACCTCCAGCACGCTGATTTTGCTGATCTGGCCCGGCCTGACCCTGGCGCTGGCGGCAGGGTTTGAGTTCTATGGTGACGATAAACTGCAGGATACGGAGATGCTCTGGGCCTGGGTCGGCGGCCTGATCCTGGTGCTGCCCTTCCTGCTGCGCAGTTCTTTCAAAGCCCTGCCCGCCGGATTGTTTCAGGCTGAAACCAAGCGCGACCGCAAAGAGTGGATCAAGGTTGGCGGCCCCTTATTGGCCAGCGGCTTCCTCTACCTGCTGCTGAACCAGGTGTCGCTTTTCATCCTGGAGGATATCGGCTCCGAACGGGATGTGGGTGTTTTTGCCGTTGTGACTCAAACGGCTTTGTTCATCGCCATCCCCACCCTGGCCTGCCTGCCGGTGATCATCCCCCACTTCCCCGGATTGCTGGAAAGCGGAGACAAGGCGGGCCTGAAGAAACTGGTCCGCACGACCATGGCGCTGGTGGCGCTGGCAGCCGGCACCATTACCTTCCTGATCATCTTCTTTGGCCACCCGATCCTGGCCTGGTTCGGACCGGAGTTTGCCAAGGGCTACGACGCCCTTGTCGCTCTGTGCCTGTTCAATTTCGGTATCATTATTCTTAAGCCCCTGTGGCCTTTGCTGGCTGCCGCGGGGCACGAGAAACAACTGGCCCCTATCACTCTGGTGGCTGTGCTGATCAACGTGGCGGTCTGTTACGCCCTGGTCCCGTCTTTGGGCACCCTGGCCGCATCACTGGGCCAGGGCATCGCCATTCTGGGCATCCACCTCTACCTGCTCTGGTTCATCAAGTTCAAAACCGATGTCGACCTTTAGAGCATGATCGGTTTAGTTAGAAGCGCTTCGCGCTTGAAACTAAACCGTGAATCATCCTCTAAAACATTGAAAAGAGGCAAATTCACGCTTCAAGTGTCATCACAAAGTGATTCCACTTAATCCGATTTGACTCTAGGGCAAAGGTTGGCGCTTAACCTTCGTCAGCGCCCGCCTCAACCCAGTTTTCCTGCCCTGCCGTTTCAATGGCTCCGCGCCGTACCGAGCGAACAAGAGACATGGCTTCAACTGGCGCCAGCCCCTCTGCCACCAGCAATTTAGCCAACATCATGCCCGAGCGCCCCTGCCCCCCGCGGCAGTGGAAAAACAAAGACTGACCGTCTGCCAAACGCCGCCGCAGGTCCGGTAAGACCTGCCACCACCTTTCCTGCGTGTCCGGCGGCGGTGCCCCGAAATCGGCAATGGGCAAATGCAGCCAGACCATCCCCAAATCCCGGACCTCCTGGGGCAGCTTCCCAACACCAAGCTTGTCCAGTTCCTCGCTCTCCATGAAGGTCAGAACAACGTCAGCCCCCCACTGTTTGATGGCCTGCAGGTCTTCCCTCAGGTGGTCTGCGGGCTTGTCGGATGACTGTGATGGACGCAGACCCGGGCAAGCTGCAATGCCCAGGTGTCCCCAACCGGGTTTCAGCGGAGCCACGCTGGCGATCAGATAGGACGAACCCACTGGTGAGACCAAGATACAAACCTCTTATCAAAGGACCCGCGCTGGACCGGATACCCCCCTCGGTCAAAGGATCTGGAGAAGCGGATCAGGTTGGTCGAAAATCAACTTTAAAAAGCCCGAAGAGTTCGTTGCTGGCAAGGCTTGCCAGCACTGTCAGCAATCAACCAACGGCAAAGAGAAAGCACAAGTCAGCGCTTGGCTCGGCAGATCGACAAATGTATATATTATCCAATTCTTGCATTCCGATTGAGTTTCCCAGATGTCCCAGCAGGCCCCTTTCCAAGATCCCCCTTCCACCTTTTTCTGTGTTGATGCCCATACCTGCGGCAACCCCGTGCGGGTGGTGGCTGGCGGCGGTCCCGTCCTGAAGGGTCAGTCCATGAGCGACTATCGCCAGGATTTTCTGCAGAACCATGACTGGGTGCGCAACGCGCTGATGTTCGAACCCCGCGGCCATGATGTGATGAGCGGCTCCATCCTCTATCCGCCCCATGATCCGGACAATGACGTGGGCATCCTCTTCATCGAAACCAGCGGCTGCCTGCCCATGTGCGGCCACGGCACCATCGGCACAGTCACGGTTGCTTTGGAACGGGGACTGGTACGCCCCAAAACCGAAGGCCTGTTGAAGCTGGAAACACCTGCCGGATTGGTGACGGCCGAGTTCGGCCGAAACGGCCAGTACATCGACTGGGTGCGGATCAAGAATGTCCCCGCCTATCTGGACAAAACGGAGGTCAAAGTGGACTGCCCGGGTCTGGGGGAAATTGTCGCTGACGTGTCTTTCGGCGGCAACTTCTACGCCATTGTCGAGCCACAGAAGAACTATCCGGGTCTGGAGAACATCAGCGCCGATCACATCCTGCGCTACTCTCCCATTCTGCGTCGGCTGTTCAACGAAGCCGTCACCTGCCAGCATCCGGAAAACCCAACCATCCAGGGCGTCTCACACGTGCTCTGGACCGGCAAGCCCACCAAGCCGGAAGCCCATGCCCGCAATGCCGTCTTTTATGGCGACAAAGCCATTGACCGCAGCCCCTGCGGGACCGGCACCTCCGCCAGAATGGCACAGTTACTGACCCGGGGTGAGCTAAGCTTGGGGGACAGTTTCGTCCATGAATCCATCATCGGATCACTCTTCGAAGGCCGCGTTGAAGAAACCCTGACTCTGGCTGGAAAACCAGCCCTGCGGCCATCCATCAAAGGCTGGGCACGCATCACCGGCCTGAACACCATTTTTGTGGATGAGCGTGACCCCTACGCTCACGGCTTTACCGTCGCGTAAGGCCTCCGGTTTCGGCGGGCCACACCCCGCCGGAAGCCTGTCCGGTTCACCGGGCAGGGAGAAGCAGCCAGACATTTCCTCCCGTCTGGTCAAGCATCAGAGCGGCCGGGCAAAGGCCCGGTCGCCATCTGATGGATTCCAGAGCCCACTGCCAGATTGTCAGAAGGTCTTTTCTGTTGCCAGCCGAGGGTCAATAGGGGACTGTGCCCTGCCCGTCTGGCCGGTCCCATTTGACCGATCCCATCTGGCCGATCTTACCGCCCCTCAGATTCCGTCTTTTCGTTTAGCCTCTGCGAGCGCCCTGTCATGACTGACAACCTGCCTGACAACCAAATGGAAAAACCCTCCAAACGGTTCTTTGAGTTCTTTGTGAACTTCGTTCAGGTGATCCCGCTGATCCTCTTTGTGCAAACCCGGGACCAGGATCTGAGTTATCTGGATCGCTTTACCTGGGGGGCCATTGCCGCCATTGTCATTCTGCTGTTCCTGGCACTAGTCCGACGCACCCCACACCCTCTCTGGACCGCCTATGACCTCTGGCTGATTCTGGCCGCTGGTTTGCTGCATTCCGGGGTTCCCGTGCTGACGGGCATCATGGAGTTTCTCAGAGAATCATCCCTTTTTGCCTTTTTTGCGCTGACCATTCTGGGCTATCTGCTGCGCTCCCCCCGTGGTTTTTTTCACAGCTGCAAGGACGCCGATCCTGCCAAGTGCCGCCGCTACTCTCTGATCTTCCTGGGATTGACAGTGGTCGCGCTGGGCTGGTCCTTCAGTCAACAGGGCGATGAAATGACAGCAGCGGTCATTCCCGGCATTCTGCTGGGGCTGGTCTATCTGGCCCTGGAACGGGTGGTCACGCCGCCTACGCCCCTGCCACCGGCCTGATCCGGCTTCACGGTCTCTGGCAGCAGCATCTCGACAAGCAGTTCACAACAGCTACAAATGTCACCGCGGCTCTAGAACCGGTCAATTCTATAGGGCGTCAAATCCACCACCGGGTTGTTACCGCAGATCAGATCCGCCATGATTTCCCCGGTCAACGCGGCCTGGGTCAGGCCCAGATGCTGATGGCCAAAAGCCCAGAAGAGAGTATCTCTTTCCGGATCTTTGGAAATGACCGGCAGGTAGTCCGGCAGCGTGGGGCGAAACCCCTGCCAGGGCACCGCATCCTGACAGTCCAGTTCCGGCAACAGGTGAACGGCATGCTCACGCAGCTTTTCAGCCCGCTGAAACCGAGGTGCGGCCCCCAGTTTGGCAAACTCCACTGTTCCCGCCAGACGTAGCCCGCCGCGCATGGGGGTCATGATGAACTTGCGCTCGCCAGAGGTCACGGCGATGGTGGGCACCTCACCGGGGTCTGGCAGCATCAGGTGATAGCCGATCTCCGTATCCAGGGGCACGGTCCGCCCCAGCTGTCTGGCCAGAGGCTTTGACCAGGCCCCGGCAGCAACCAATAGGCGCCGCCCCTGAAAAGAACGACCGTCCCCGGTTCTGGCCTGAACCTGCCGGGACTCCAGAGACAACTCCGACACTTCAGCGGTTTCGATCTGTCCCCCTTGCTGGATCACCTGCCCCGCCAGCGCCTGGCAAAGGTCAAAAGGATTCAGCGTATGGCCGGTATCCGGGAAGAAGAGCGCGCCGACCAGGCTTTTGCTCAGGGCGGGCTGGGCCTGCCGCAGGCGCCCGGCATCCCAGCTTTCCACAGGTACATTCCATCGGCACAGTTCGGCCATGCCGGCTTCCGCCGAACGCCAGGCCGCATCAGTTTCGAAAACCAGCAGAGACCCGTCCCGGCGCAGGTGGGCCTGTAACCCCTGCCGGGCGGCCAAACGCTCCCAGGCGTCGAAGGCTCGGTTGTTCAAGGCAACCAGAGCCTGCGTGCCCCGCTCGAAAGCCTTCGGGCGGGCCGCCATCATAAAGCGGGCGAACCAGGGCAAGAGACGCGGCAGGTATTGCCAGCGCAGCGACAAAGGCCCCAAAGGGTCGGTCAGCATGGCGGGGACCGATTTGAGGATACCCGGAGCCGCCAGAGGATGAACCTGTTCCGTTGCGAAGTGACCGGCATTTCCGCGCGACGCCCCGGTGCCGGGCCCCTCCCGGTCGACCAGGGTCACGCTCAGGCCCCGCGCCTGCAGCTCCAGTGCTGAACAGAGACCGATCACCCCGGCCCCTATGATCAGAACATCCGGCAGGTCAGGCGTTGTGGCAGGTTTTATCCCTGCCACAGCTGGATCTGAAGAAGCAGATTTGATGGGAGAATCAGTCATGAGCGATCAGTCCCGGCAGGTCAATCTGTTGGAAAACACAGCTGGCGGCAGCAAAGAGCACAAGCCCTCCGGAGACCTCCCCCTTTCGGGTTCGCTCATGTGTCGGCTTGAGCGTCCAGCTGCGCGAACTTCTCCAGCAACTGGTTCTTCACCACATCGATATGCTGCTCCAGACATCGAATGGCCCGCGCGGTATCCTTTTCCCGACAAAGAGCAATCAACTGCTGATGCTCCTCGTGCGCCCGCTTCTGCCCGGAAGTCATGGAAATCTGCATGCGCACATAGCGGTCTGTGTTGGCGTGCACCCGTTCCAGCATTTCCAGGGTTTTGCTGCGCCCGGACGGTCTCAGAAGCGTCTGATGAAACTGGCGGTTCAACACTCCCCATTCGGAAATCTGGTCGTAAGCCACCATCCGCTCGACCAGTTCCTCTGCCTTGTCCAGATCCCGTTTTGTCATGCGGGGAATGGCCAGGCCCAGCAACCAGGATTCCAGCAGCAGCCGCAGCTCGAAGAGTTCGGCAATTTCCGAGGTGGAGAGTTCGGCAACCACCGCCCCTTTGTGGGAGACCAGATTGACCAGACCTTCTGCTTCGAGCTGTTTGAGAGCTTCGCGCACAGGAATTCGGCTGACCCCCAGGTCGGAGGCCACGGCATCCTGGCGAATCTGTTCGCCATCTGCCAGCTGCCCGGAGACAATCCTCTCCCGCAGTTCGTCTGCGACCAACATGGCTGTGGTTTTGCGGGCCAGTCTTCTGGGGGCCAAGAGCTGCTCCTGAGGTGGGGTGATTGTATCCAAAATCCAACGAAAGAAGCGCTGGCCTCTCCGCAGCCTTTTCTTTTAAGCTGGAACGACTGGCCACAGCAACAGTTCTCTGCAAATTCGTTCCCCAAACCAACTTGATACAAAACACTTTTTGCGCTCTACACACCGGCAAAAACCTTACAGAACACTTGAACAATTAGTAGAAACTGAAAGTTGGCTGTCCAAGCGAATACCGCTTATTTTATATTTTATCCAATTTATCAGATCAACGTTTTTACCATTATCGATAGGGCTCATCGATGATTCTGTCCGCCTCAGCCCCAAAGGAGACCAAGCGCCGTTGACCAGAAGACACTCGCAGAAGTTTCGCCACGCAGCTGAGATTGACCGGGTTCCCTGGAAAGTGAACGGGCTCCCCGCGAAAGCCAAAGCACCTTGAAACCAAAGCCCGGAACATTCTGCAAAACACCGCCCGGAATACACGCTTGCAACCTCATCACATAGTGATTCCACTGGGTCCGATTTGAGCCTAGAGTTTGTGTCTCTCGCCCGGCGAGCAGGTACCAGAAACGCTTCCTGCTTTGCGGACGGACAAGGTTACCCGCACAAGACCATGCGCTGATTTCCTGCCAAGGGGCCAGAAAACAAACGGCAATCATCTGCAGCCAGAATACACATCACAGGGGGAAAGATGTCGGGCAGCACCGCACAGCATTACATTGATGAACAGCCTCTTTGGCCTGATGGCACACCTGCACCGGCCAGCCCCCTGACGACCATGCAAAAACGCATCTGGCTGCTGACTGCTGCCGGAAAGTTCTTTGAAGGACTGGTGGTGTTCATGACCGGTGTGGCTCTGCCCTTAATCGGCAAGGAGTTTGGCCTGTCACCTGGTGATCACGGCCTGGTGGCAGCCGCCTCCTTAACCGGCATTCTGATCGGCGCCAGCGCCCTGGGTGGCTTGGCTGATCGTCTGGGCCGTCGCCCGCTGTTCATCTTTGAAATGGCCCTCTTCTGCCTTTTCCTTTTGGGGTTAAGCCTGGCCCCCAATTTCCCACTGCTGCTTCTGTGCCTCTTTGGACTGGGACTGGCATTAGGGGCTGACTACCCCACGGCCCACTTGATGGTGTCAGAAAGCGTGCCGTCCAAAAGCCGCGGAAAACTGGTGCTGGGGGCCTTTGCCTTTCAGGCCGTGGGGGCCTTAAGCGGCACGGCTCTGGGCTATCTCATCCTGTCCCAGGTTCAGGATCTGACCGCCTGGCGCTGGATGTATGCCTCAGCCCTGGTGCCGGCCCTGCTGGTCCTGGCGGCCCGCTTTTTTGTCACGGAAAGCCCGGTCTGGCTGTTGCGGCACAAGGGCCAGGCAGCCGCTGAAACGGCGTTGCTGCGGCTGCTGCACCGCGATCCGCCCTACCCCAGCCAGTTGAGCCTGGCGGCAACAGCGGACCAGGAGGCAGCCGAAAGCTCCAGCACACCAAACAGATTCCGACCCAATTGGAAACTGCTGTTCAGAAAACCCTTTCGCCGGGCAACAATCCTGGCGGCTGTACCCTGGTTCCTTCAGGACCTGGGAACCTATGGCATCGGTATCTTCACCCCCACCATCCTGGCTGCTTCCTTCGGACACCACAAACTGGAAAGCGGCAGCGTGAAAGAGATCATTCACGCCGATCTGCTGGCCACCAAAGGTACAGCTCTGATCGACCTGCTACTGATTGTCGGCATTCTGTTCGCTGTCTTTATGACCGACCGGTTTGGCCGTACCCGCCTGCAGATCCTTGGGTTCATCGGCTGTGCGGCCGGGCTCTTTCTGGCCAGTCTGGGAGCTTCGGCCAGCGGCAACGGCCACCTGCCTTTAATTATCGCCGGCTTCATGCTGTTCAACTTCATGACCAATCTGGGCCCCAACGCCCAGACCTACCTGATTGCCGGGGAAGTATTCCCAACATCCCTGCGCGCGCAAGGGGCGGGTTTTGCCGCTTCCTTTGCCAAGATCGGGGCCGTGGCCACAGCCTTTATCTTTCCGCTGTTGCTGGACAGCATCGGAACAGCCCCCTTGCTGTACCTCTTGATCCTTTGCTGTCTGCTGGGGGCCTATGTCACCTGGCGCTGCCGCATCGATACGACCGGAAAGAACCTGGAAAGCCTGCACCAGGACCCCCGATCAACCTGATCAGGCCCTTTTGGTTCACAAAGTTGTTTACCGCTCAGGTCGGCCTCTTTGCTCGACCCACAGCCAAAGAGACCTTAAACTTTCAAGATGTAGCTATCCCCCGACTGCAGTGAGTTCCCCTGTTCATGCCTGACGGCTCCGATGCCATCCAGATCCAGGTCATCACCTCCCTGAAAGAGGTTTCAGCCCCGGCCTGGGATCTCTGTGCCGGTGACAATCCCTTTGTGCGGCATGGTTTTCTGAGTGCTGCCGAGGACTCAGGGTCCGCCACCATGGAAACGGGTTGGCTGGGCCAGCATCTGCTGTTGCAGGATCCTGAACTGGGCTTGATCGGCGCTTTGCCTCTGTACCTGAAAAACCACTCCTATGGAGAGTATGTGTTCGACTGGGGATGGGCCGATGCCTACGAACGCGCAGGGGGACGCTATTATCCCAAGCTGCAAGCCGCCGTCCCCTTCACACCGGCAACAGGCCCCCGCTTTCTGGTCCATCCTGACGCCAGCGCCAAAGCCGTGCGTCAGGCCCTGATTGCTGGCCTGTGTGAGCTGCAACAGCGCCATGAGACAGTCACGGCCCATGTCACCTTTCCCCAGAAAGATGAATGGGACGATCTGGGAGAGAGCGGTTTCCTGCAACGCATTGGCCGCCAGTACCACTGGCACAACCGTGACTATGACAGCTTCGACGATTTTCTGGCGACCCTGACCTCCCGCAAGCGCAAGTCCATCCGCAAGGAACGGCGGGAAGTCGTAGAAAGCGGCATTAAACTCACGGCTCTCAGCGGCAGGGAGGTGAAAGAACGGCATTGGGATGCCTTCTACCGCTTTTACCGGGACACCAGCGATCGCAAATGGGGTCAGGCTTACCTGACGCGGGAGTTCTTCTTTTTACTGGGCGAGCGCATGGCCGACCAGGTGGTGCTGGTGGTGGCCGAAGACCCTTACGACAATACGGTCGCAGCCGCCCTCAATCTGCGCGATGACAGCACCCTCTATGGCCGAAACTGGGGCTGCTCAGCCGATTACAAGTTTCTGCACTTTGAGGCCTGTTACTACCAGGCCCTGGACTATGCCATTGCCCACGGACTGCAGCAGGTGGAAGCAGGGGCTCAGGGCGAACACAAGATCCAGCGCGGCTATGAACCTGTGGAAACCTACTCCGCCCACCGCATCCTCGACCCTGGCCTGAAGGATGCCGTTGCTCATTTCCTGACCCAGGAAGAACGTCAGGTTCAGCGGGAAATCGATCAACTCACCAGTTGGCTGCCCTACAAAGAGGGCTTTCTGGAGAGCAACGGGAAAGCCTAAGTCGCCATTCCCCCCCTCTCCTCGCCTACTTTTTCCTTACCCCCAGCGCGACTTAACGGCTGAAATCTCTTCTTCCTGAAACGCCGGGCGCTTCTTCGGCGCCTCACCATCAATCCAGCCGCCAAAAAGGGTTTCAACAAAGGCCCCGCGACCGCTGGCAGGGTCGGCGGCATGGGCAACGATTTGACCTCGGGCCTTCAGATGCGGATGGGCCAGCATTTCCTCTGCCTCCAGCAAAGGCTCATAACAACAATCGACCGTCTCCAGCAACGCGTTCCACTGGTCCAGAGTTTTGGACCGGAACAGCATGTCCACTTCCGCTATCAGATCTTTTTGTGGCAAGGGCTCGGCCTGACGCGCAATCCAGTCCGGGCGGCCCGCAGCTTCACAGAAAGCCGCCCAGAATTTTGGCTCAATGGCCCCCAGAGAAACAAAGCGCCCGTCAGCCGTTTCGTAGATCCGGTAGAAGGCAACCCCGCCCGTCAGCAGGCCCTCGCCCCGCTTGGCTTCACCGCCGTCTCGCACCTCACTGGTCAGGGCAATGGCCTGCCAGGCCAGGACCGTTTCCATGATCGAGAGGTCCAGATAGGCCCCGATGCCTTGCCGCTCCTTTCGAAAGAGTGCAGCCAGAATGCCGATCACCGCCTGCATGGAGGATGCATGATCCCCCACCGGGGGATAGACCAGCTCAGGCCGCGCGGCAGAACCGGACAGGGCCGCATTGCCCCCCAATGCCAGGTAGTTGTTGTCATGCCCGCCCTTCAGCGCATAGGGACCGGTCTGGCCGAACCCGGACAGCGCACAATGCACCAGCTTCGGATTGATGTCGGCAAGCCGTTGTTTTGTGAAGGTCAGTTTGTCCAGGGTTCCGGGCCGAAAGGACTCCAGCAGTACATCGGCCCCGGCCAGAAGTGCCGCGAAATCGGCCTGTCCTTCAGGCGTTTTCAGGTCCAGCCGCACCACGCTTTTGCCCGCATTGACCAGCTTGTACCAGATACAGATGCCATCAGGGTCCAGCTGTCCGATCCGGCGCATGGGGTCACCCTGGGGAGGCTCCACCTTAACCACCTCTGCCCCCAGATCCGCCAGCATCTGACCGGCAGCCGGTCCCGGCAACCACTGGCTCAAATCAACTACCCGCACCCCTGACAGCACAGCCTTTCCCCTTCTTTGTTGTGTGACCGGTCCGGTCTGGCAGTCCGGGCAGCCGAAATCAAGCAAGCAAGCGCTTGTTGCCCTGAACAGATCCGGGTCCAGACAGCAGACGCAGTCCCGACATCACCCGGTATGCCGCTCAGGAAATCTCAGGCAAGCCCATAAAACGAAAAAGGGCAACCCGCAGGCTGCCCTTTTCAAACGCCAGATTCTTTAGATCCTTAATCGACCAAGGCCGGCTCTTTCCTGGATTTTCCATCGTCCTCGTCACCGTCACCGGAATCACCCTTGGGGGCATTGTCCTTGGGTGCAGAAGGACGGTCATCACCGCCGCCATCCTTGCTGGAGGGTTTGCCGCCTTCCACCAATTCAAAGACAGGCTTGTCCTCCTGGATTTCCACCCGCACCAGGCCCCCTTTGGTGAGTTTGCCAAAGAGCAGTTCCTCAGCCAGGGGTTTCTTGATGTACTCCTGAATGACACGTCCCAGCGGACGGGCACCGTAGGCCGGTTCATAGCCTTTGCGGGCCAGCCAGTCACGGGCGTCGTCGCTCAGTTCGATGGAGACACCCCGATCCGCCAGTTGGGCTTCAAGCTGCATGACAAACTTGTCGACGACCCGAGAAACGATTTCCAGAGTCAGGCCGCCGAAGGGAATGACCGCGTCCAGACGGTTGCGGAATTCCGGGGTAAAGAGCCGCTCAATGGCTTCCTTGTCTTCGCCGACCCGCTCTTCCCGGCCAAAGCCCATGGCCGGTTTGGCCATATCAGCAGACCCGGCATTGGACGTCATGATCAGAATGACGTTACGGAAATCGACGGTCTTGCCGTTGTGATCCGTCAGCTTCCCGTAGTCCATGATCTGCAGCAGGATGTTGAAGAGGTCCGGATGGGCCTTCTCAATCTCATCCAGCAGCAAGACAGAATGAGGGTGCTGGTCCACGGCATCGGTCAGCATGCCGCCCTGATCAAACCCAACATAGCCCGGAGGCGCCCCGATCAGCCGGGAGATGGCGTGCCGCTCCATGTATTCAGACATGTCAAAGCGGGTCAGCTCCACACCCAGTGACAGAGCCAGCTGACGGGCGACCTCGGTTTTACCCACGCCGGTCGGACCGGAGAACAGATAGCAGCCGATGGGTTTTTCCGGCTCCCGCAAACCCGCGCGGGCCAGCTTGATGGCTCCGGAAAGAGCGGTGATCGCCTGATCCTGGCCAAAGACCATGGTCTTCAGGTCCCGCTCCAGATTCTTCAGGGACTGCTTGTCATCGCGGGAAATGGTTTTCGGCGGGATGCGCGCGATCTTGGCAACCACCGCTTCCACTTCCTTGACCCCCAGCAGTTTTTTACGCTTGGAAGGTGCCTTCAGCGCCTGGGCCGCGCCGACTTCGTCCACCACATCGATGGCCTTATCCGGCAGCTTGCGGTCCCCGATATAGCGATGGGACAGCTCCACAGCCGTGCGCAGAGCTTCGTTGGTGTAACGGACCGAATGATGCTCCTCATAATAGGGTTTCAGGCCTTTGAGGATCTTGATGGCATCTTCGATGGAAGGTTCATAGACGTCGATTTTCTGGAATCGACGAACCAGCGCCCGGTCCTTTTCGAAGTGATTGCGGTATTCCTTGTACGTGGTCGAGCCGATGCAGCGCAGCTCCCCGTTCTGCAGAGAGGGCTTGAGCAGGTTGGAGGCATCCATGGCCCCGCCGGAAGTCGCACCGGCGCCGATCACCGTGTGGATTTCATCGATGAACAGCACACCATGGGGCGTGTCTTCCAGCTCCGTCATCACAGCTTTCAGACGTTCTTCAAAGTCCCCCCGGTAGCGGGTTCCGGCCAGCAAAGCGCCCATATCCAAAGAGTAGATGGTCGCTTCGGCCAGAACTTCGGGCACCTGCTTGTCGACAATGCGCTTGGCCAGGCCTTCGGCAATGGCTGTCTTGCCCACGCCGGGGTCGCCCACATAGAGCGGATTGTTCTTGGTGCGGCGGCAGAGCACCTGAATGGTGCGTTCAATTTCATTCTCACGGCCGATCAGGGGATCGATCTTGCCTTCCAGCGCCTTTTTGTTCAGGTCGACGCAATAGGCATCCAGCGCTTCGTGGCCTTTCTTTTTGCCACCTTCTGCGCCCTCAGCCCCGTTGACCACTTCTTCTTCCGTGCCCTGAACAGGTTTGCTCTGTTCGAAACCGGCCACTTTGGCGATGCCGTGGCTGATGTAATTGACCGCATCCAGCCGGGTCATGTCCTGTTCCTGCAGGAAATAGACCGCGTGGCTTTCACGCTCAGAGAACATGGCCACCAGGACATTGGCACCGGTGACCTCTTCACGGCCTGAGGACTGCACATGAATGGCGGCCCGCTGCAACACCCGCTGGAAACCGGATGTCGGCTTGGCTTCGCCGGCATGTACGTTGATCAGGTTGGAAAGTTCGTTGTCGATGTAGTCTGAAATCTCTGTGCGCAGGCGTTCCATATCCACGCCACAGGCACGCATGACAGCAATGGCGTCTGTATCTTCGCTCAACGCCATCAAGAGATGCTCCAGCGTGGCGTATTCGTGCCTGCGTTCGTTGGAGAGGGCCAGGGCCCGATGCAGCGTTTGTTCCAGGTTAGCCGACAACATGGCCGATTATTCCTTTTCCAGAGTGCATTGCAGGGGGTGTTGATGCTTGCGGGCATACTCAACCACCTGGGTCACTTTTGTTTCGGCGATCTCATAAGTGAAAACGCCACAAATCCCGATGCCTCGGCGATGCACATGGAGCATGATCTCCGTGGCCTCATCAGGAGTCTTTCCGAAAAAGCTTTCCAGGACATGAATAACGAACTCCATGGGAGTGTAGTCGTCATTCAGCATCAAAACTTTGTAGAGCGACGGCTTCTTGGTTTTGGGTTTGGACTGCAGCACAACACCGCTGTCACCATCCCTGTTGCCGTCGTTATCTCGTTCGTCACTCATCTATTATCGCCTGTTATCACACGCACTTACCTGTCTTTGCTTTTAGTATAACCGCTCTCACGGGTTTTTGGCATTCCAGATATCGGAAGTGTTGCCTTTCGTTTCATCCCTTAACAGAAAAAAATGGCAAGAAAAGTGCTGTGCCCAGACGGCAGGTCCCATTTGACGGGTACAGCTCGAAAGTGACACAGCCTGAAGCTGCTTTGCGCTCCAGCAACAGTTCCGCCTCTTTCCGCACTGCCATTGGCCCCACGATGTGTTGCCAACACCAAAAAGACCGGCCCTGCCACCGTTGGAATGACGTCTCAAAACACGGCGGAAAGAAAAGGCCGCCTGCGAAAAAACAGGCGGCCCAAAATCTTCGTCAGTGATCGCGTGGAACAGCTTTCCGGTGGTTTCCCCGTTCACCCACAAAAACACCTTCGTGGAGCCGACAGAATCATTCAGTGCCCGTTCAAGCTGACGCCCCCAGTCCTCAGAAGAGCGTGAAGACGCCCCGCAGACCGTTTTCACCCACAGTCATGTCAAAGTTGTTGTTGTCGTCTTTAAAGGTCTTGCCGCGACGATCCTGCTTTTGCTGCAGCACTTCTACAGGAAGGTCCCGAGCCGCATTGAAGGCCAGGCCCGTCTGGTCGTAGTTGGCCAGCACGGACGGGAACGTCAGGCTGCTGTAGCTGGCACTGGGATAGGACCAGGCATGGAAGTAGACCTTAGCGTCGCGACAGCCCACGGCCAGCCAGTAAAAGCCACGTGAATTGAGGCGCAACCCTTCCGGTGCCCCTGCAAAAAAACCGTCATCCACCAGAGCCTTTTCAAAGCCCCGCATCTGTTCCGGCGAGAGATCGACCCGGCTTTCCTGCCAGCTCCACGGCCCCAGGGGGTTGTCGCTGCTGATCTGTGTGAGGCTTTGATTGCCGCGCACTTTAGAGACGATCTGCCCGCCGTTGAGGGCATCCCCTGCAATCTCGTAGGTACGAACCTGCTCGTCATAGCGACCATTGTAGACCAGTCGATAGCGACTGACGCTGCCCGCGTTACAGGATTTTCGGATGTCATCACCGTTCAGGAAACTGAACCAGGCGACCTTCTGGGTGAAGGGCTTTTCAATGCCGCTGCCGTCATAACTGCACCCGGCCAACGCCAGGCCCATAACAGCTGTCGCCAGCAAACTCTTGAGGGCGCTCCCGCGTGAAAAGATATTCTTCATGAAATTCTGTCATCCTCCAGAGAGTCTCGAAAGGGCTTCATCGCGCCCCAGGATCGATAAAGTGAGTCACGCTCTCACCGATTGATTTGCGCCCTGTTCAGCCTTTTGGGGATCATGAATTCGATCTCTCCTGACAGGCCAGGACTCTGGTACATAAGGGATTTTTCCCTCGCAGGAGAGACTAAGTGCAAAGCGCCAGCAGACGCAAGTGAGCCTGAAAAAAGGGACTCTAGACAGAGTCCACGCAATTGCGTAAGATTCTTATATGAATCAAGTACTTTTCGGCTGTTGCTTCGGGGGAACATTGTGATTCAGCCGCTAAAGCCTTTAGGCAGCTTACAGAATCTGGTCGCGGCCCTGCTTCTTGCAGGACTGGTGCTGAGCCTGGCAGGGCCGGCAGCAGCGCGACAGTATTCTTCCATCGTGGTTGACTTTGAAAGCGGTCAGGTGCTGAGCCAGTATCGGGCCGACACACTCAACCGCCCTGCTTCCATGACCAAGATGATGACGCTTTACATGCTGTTCGACGCCGTTAAGGCCGGCAAGTACACCATGAACAGCAAGCTGAAAGTCTCCCGCCGGGCAGAAGGCATGGCCCCGTCCAAGCTGGGCCTGCGGCGCGGACAGACCATCACAGTAAAGAACGCCATCCTTGCGCTGGTCACCAAGTCCGCCAACGATGTGGCCGTGGTGGTGGCAGAAGCCATGGGGGGAACCGAATCCAAGTTCGCCCTGATGATGACGAAAAAAGCCCGCAATGACCTGGGCATGACGCGCACGACCTTCCGCAATGCCTCCGGTCTGCCGAACCGCGCTCAGCGATCAACCGCCCGGGACATGGCCCGCCTGTCCATTGCTCTGCTGACCGATCACAAAGACTTCTATCACTACTTTGCCACCCAGAAGTTCACCTACAACGGGCGCACCTACGGCAACCACAACAAACTGCTGAAGTATTACAAAGGAACGGACGGCATCAAAACCGGCTACACCCGGGCCTCCGGCTTCAATCTGGCAGCATCGGTGAAGCGTAACGGTCGCCGTCTGGTTGCCGTGGTCTTCGGCGGTCGCAAAGGCAGCAGCCGAGACAAACAGATGATGAAGCTGCTGAACCGTGGTTTTGCCAAAACCGTTGTGGCTTACAACAAGGTAAACCCCACAAAACTGGCGGCTCCGAAACCGCTGAAACTGGCCCGCGCCATCGGCCAGCGCCAGCAGCTGGACCGTCTGGTGGCCACCGTGAACTCGGTATCTCTCGTATCCCAGGCCCAGGCCAGCGTATCCAAGACCGACAGCACCAGCAGCCTGTCAGGCATGCGGGTGGCCCTGGCCAAACCAACACCAGCAGCGGCGAGCCAGGGGCCCTGGGCCGTTCAGGTGGGCGCCTACAAAAGAGCGGCTCCAGCCAAGCAGCGGGCCATTCAGGCCCTTGGCAAGGTGCCTGATATCATGAACACCGCCCAGGTGGCTGTAACGCCCCGCAAGAGCAAAAATGGCACCCTTTACCGGGCGCGTCTGGTGGGGTTGAGCGAAAGCACCGCCCGGAACGCCTGTCGACAGCTGGAGAAGAAAGCCGTCAATTGCCTGGTGATCCGGCACAAGGCTTCCTGACCTTTCCGGGCAGTCTACAGATCTAAATGAAAAGGGACGCTGGCAACCAGCGTCCCTTTTTTTGCTTACCTAAGCTGTTGGGGCTCTTTCGTTCCAGACTGCTGGTCGCCAGCCAACTCCTGACGGCGCTCCCGCGTGATCCGGCGGAATCAGTCGGGCTTGTAGGCAAACCTGAGGCCACCCCAGTGACGGCCCTGAACCATGATGGGTGCGGAAACGTCTTTCATCAGAACAAAGTTCCCGTTCCCCATGTCGCGCCGGTAGGTTTGCAGCAGGAAAGGCTTGGTGTTCTGGGCGGCTGCCAGTCCCACCCGATCATCAAAGATCCGGCGATTGCGGCAATGGCCATTGTTCCACTCGGGATCCTCTCCCTGGGGGTGAGAGAACTTGTTGTTGTGGGTCGGCAGGTAGCCTTTGGTATCCACGGCTGCACAGAAGACCACGCGCGGATCAAACTCCAGCGCCGGTTCCTGCAGCTGGGGCAGGATGCGATCCGTAAAATCGATGTAATCTGTCACCACCTGAGGCGGATTTGAGCCTTCAACAGGTCGATAGTTCTGATCAAAGAGCTGCGCCATGGTGACATCACCGACCTCAACTGAGGCCTCGAACATGGCACCGACTTCTTCCGCCATGGCTTTAACATGGTCGATGAAGCGCCGGTCCTGACCATTGCTGTCACTGCTGGCGCTCAGACGCACCATCTGCTCGCTTTTCCCAATCAGCGCGTTCACCCGGTCACGGGCCTGTCCGAGGGTTTCACTGGAGACAGCCACGTCCTGGCTCATCCCCTCCAGGGTGCCCACGAATACGCCGGAATGACGGTCAATTTCCTGAGCGGCCTGAGAGATAGCCTGGGCATTGCTGGCAACTTCACCAATCACACCGGATACGGTTTCCACAACCTGACCAATGGTGCGGGTCCCCTCCTGAACGGCCTGCGCCCTTTTTGAGCTCTGCACGCTTTCAGCCCGCAGGACTTCCGACTGATCGGTCAGCTCCGACAGGGTGCTGTCAATCTCTGCTGTCGCCTTGCTGGTCTGATCCGCCAAGGATTTGACCTCACCGGCCACCACCGCAAAGCCTTTGCCGGCTTCCCCGGCCCGGGCCGCTTCAATGGTGGCATTGAGAGCCAGCAGGTTGGTCTGTTTGGCGATGGCATCAATGCTGGAGGCTACGGTTGCGACATTTTTCAGCGCCACCTGCAGATTGGAGAGCTTTTCCTCCATGGCCGTCACGGACTGCACCAGTTCATGAATGTCAGTCAGGGAGGACTGCACGGCTTCACCGGACCCCCTCAGGTCTTCACTCGCCCGGCTGGTGGTTTCCTGGGCCTGTCCGGCAGCGGACACCACACGCTGGTTACATTCAGACACGCTGGCGGCATTGCCCATCAGATCCTGGAAGGTTCTGGCTTGCCCTTCTACCGAAGCGGAAACCTGATCCACATTGCCAGCAATATCCACCACCTCAACAGAGAGTTCACCGGCGGTCTCAGCGATTTGCGAAATCAGTTCGTCATTGGCCGTGGGACTACTCAACACTTCCTCCTGAAACTTGTTACCAGCCCGATCCGGTTCCTGTGGTTCAGGGCGCACCGGGGGCACTTTTATGGGAAGCCTAGCCGTGCATGGTTAACCGTGCGTAAAGAACGGCACCAACTTTCCGCCATCATGGAACAATTCATCTGTTATTGGCGGTACCCTTCCATCGGACGGAGCAAAAACACCTCGTCTTCCTCGCAAAAAAGTGTTCGAACGCGATTTAAATCTGCCAAAGGGATCCCTATTTGAAGATCCGGAGAAAAAAACACCCGCCATATGAAGCGGTCTCCAGCGTCGGGGCAGACTGACAACAGGCCCAAAATGAGCCCCCGTCAGTCGATCATTGAGCTCTTGAAGACCAGCCGCATGACACGGCTGCCACAGACCTGCACAGAACCGGAAGCACAGAAAGCGGTTCTGCCTGTCTGATCCAAGTGACCAATCAGAGACGTGATGCCGAAAGGTTGGGTCCCTCCCCGGCCTGTCTCGGCAGCCCCGAAAGCAAACCCGATGGATACGCCACAGAGATTCCCCTACCCGACAGACCATTCCCGAACCCCGGCCCCAAGTCCGGGGGGCATAAGCTGCCGCCAGAAATCCCTTGTCGGGTCTCTGCGCCTTGCCCTGCTGACCTTGCTGTTTATGGGCACGCTGACCCTTCTTTTTCTGGCCCCGCCTGCTCTGCTGGCCCAGGATGGCGCGGACAGCAAGACCCTGCTGGACGGGCACCCGTCGGTGGAAAATCCGGCTTTGCTGAAAGGTCTGGATGCGGAGATGCTTTATCAGAAGCTGCTGCCTGCCATGACCCAGGGATACGGCCTGTCAGAGCTTTCCGTATCGACCGACTACAAGAGCTGGCAGCGCTACAACTCCGCCCCTTATCGTTCTGCCCAGCACGGCCGGCGCTTTGTCAACAACTACGCCAACGACGTGGCCAGCGATTACGGGCTGTTTGAGGAACTGGAGCAACTGCCCCCCGGCTCCATTCTTGCCAAGGACAGTTTTACGGTGACGGACGAAGGCCAGGTCTTTTCCGGGCCGCTGTTCCTGATGGAGAAAATGGAGCCCGGTTTTCATCCGCCCAGCGGTGACTGGCGCTACAGCATGATCATGCCCGATGGCTCCCTTTTGGGCGAAACCCTTGGGCTTGGGGCCGCTCAGGTTGCCTTTTGCATCGATTGCCATGCCCTTGTCGCCCGGCAGGACCACCTCTTTTTCCTGCCGGAGATTCACCGACTGCCCCAGCAAGAAGAAAACTTCTGACCCCAAATACGCCTGTAAAGCCGCTCCAGAAGGGTCTCCAGGGAAAACCGTCCCGGAGACCGCGGAAGGCTGCGGTCCGGCCGCCTTTTTCTGTCATCCGCCGATCACAAAACCGGTCCCCTTTTTACACGCAGTTGTGAGGACCCGTGACTCCTCTTAATCGCCCCAGCCTTTACCTTTTACAGGAGAAATTCTGTGAGAGGTCTTGCGGATAGGGAACCGGCAAAAGCCGGACAGTGGAGCAAGCCTCTCTCACCAAAAACAACAACCTGATCATCACTGCAGGCCAGCAGGTAACGTCCGGAAACTCAGCACACACGGCTTCTCCGGGTCTTGCCAGGGCACAGCAAACAAACGGTGATCAACACCTGTAGAGAGGAAAGATCGGACATGCGCAAGAAGCTCTTAACCAGTACAGCGGTTTTGCCCTTTGTACTTCTGGCCGGTGCCACCATGGGAACGGCCACTCTGGTCATGGCGGTCTGCGCGCCGGTTGCCAGAGCCTCCTGCGCCCCCAGCGCGGTCAAGAACCCCTGTAACCCCTGCGCCGCTGCAAACCCTTGCGCCGCCAAAAATCCCTGCGCGGCCAGCAATCCCTGTGCAGCCAATCCTTGCGCGGCCAAGAACCCTTGCAGTCCCTGCAATCCTTGTGCGGCCAACCCCTGCGCCGCCAAGAACCCCTGCAATCCCTGCAATCCCTGCAATCCTTGTGCGGCAAATCCCTGCGCCGCCAAGAACCCCTGCAATCCTTGTGCGGCAAACCCCTGCGCCGCAAATCCCTGTGCGGCAGGCAATCCCTGTAATCCCTGCAACCCCTGCGCTGCGTCAGCCGGGGCTGTCAGCACGGCCTGCTATGTCCCGCGTCTGAAAGCCGCCGCTCACAATCCCTGTGCGGCTAAAAACCCCTGCGCGGCAAATCCCTGTGCCGCAAACCCCTGTGCTGCCAAGAGCCCTTGCAGCCCCTGCAACCCCTGCGCGGCAAAGAACCCCTGTAATCCTTGCGCAGCGAACCCCTGTGCCGCGAACGCCTGCAGCCCTTGTAATCCTTGTGCGGCAAATCCCTGCGCCGCCAAGAATCCGTGCGCCGTGGCCAATGCCTGCAACCCCTGCGCGGCTAAAAATCCCTGCAATCCTTGTGCAGCGAACCCCTGCGCCGCAAAGAACCCCTGCAATCCCTGTGCAGCGGCCAACCCCTGTGCGGCCAATCCCTGCGGACCTTGCAGCCCCTGCGGCGCGGCCTCTCTTCCAGAGCTGAGCGATGCAGAGGCACTGGCCCTGTTCGATTGCATCAACAAGGAAATGCAGGCGGCTTATGCCAAGTCTGACAATCCGCTGGCCGCCAGCTATGCCTCCTGGCAGTACTACTCCAAACAGCCCTACCAGTCGGGCACCCATGGCGAACGCTATGTGGTCAACCAGGGCAATGCTTTGGCCAGGGCCTACGGTAACTTTGAAAGCGCCGGCGAAATGCCCGTCGGTGCGGCCCTGGCCAAGCCCAGCTTCACCGCTTCTCCAGGCGGGTATGGGGCCGTTGGTCCCCTGTTCCTGATGGAGAAGATGGCAGCGGGCTTTAACGCCGACAGCGGCGACTGGCGCTACACCATGATCATGCCGTCAGGTCAGGTGGTGGGCACCACCAACGGACCGGGCAGTGCCAATGTCACCTTCTGCGCCGACTGCCACATGGCGGTTGATGAGGAGCAGGACTCGCTCTTCTTCCTGCCGGAAGAATACCGCACCCGGTAAGTGCAATTGGGGGAGGTTTCGGCCTCCCCCAGCTGCCGTCTTGGGATGACCTGTCCCCTGTGACAAAGGCAAGACCAGGTTACAGCAGAAACGATTGAACGCATGCACCACGCCCCTCTCTCCGCCACCGCCCTCGCTCTGGTGATCACTCTCACCGCCACTCCCCTGCGGGCGGACTATGCCAGGGCGGTGGAGCATCTGGACAACCACCGACTGGCCCAGGCCATTGTGGAGTTCAAGGCAGCCACCGCCGCCGGAGATCTGCGCGCCCAGGTCGCGCTGGCCGATCTGGCCCTGGCAGACCTGGTACCGGACCTGAGCCAGGCTGGCGCCATCGCCCTTTTTCTGGATGCCGCCCAGCGGGGCGATGCGGTGGCCCAGTTGAACATCGGGGACTACTACGCCCGCGGGGCCCACGGCCTGCCCCGGGACCGGGTCAAAGCCTGGGTCTGGTTGAGCCGGGCCGCTGCCCAGGGCCGCATGTGGGCCGCACAACAACGCAGCCGCATCGAGCGCCTGATGACGGAAACAGAACGGGCCGAAGCCAGCAAGCTACTGGAGAGCTGAGTCCCGGAAGCGCTGCGCCCTTAAGTCACTGAGACGCTAAGGCGTTGAGTTTTGAGGCCCTGAGACAGCAAGCCACCCAGCCTCCAAGCCACCGATCCGCCAAGCTCAGGCCCGGTAGGCATCACCCCCGGGCGACCACCAGGCGGTACCCCAGGTCCAGATCTTCGCGGGTTAACAGCTCGCCATATTTGCGTTCCCAGCCGCCGCTTTCCAGATCCTGCGCCAGTCTGGCCAGTCCCTCCTCCAGCCGATTCATGGACCAGAAGCAGGAAATGGCGCTGCGCACGCGGGCGTCCAGATAGGCTGCGGGCCGTCGCCAGTAGCCGCCCAGAAAGCCGTCACTGCAATCGTGCGGCACCGGCACAGTGGTGATCTCCACCGGCCCCAGATGGGGGGCGTACGCGTTCAAACTGGGCATGTTGGCATCATCCAGGGAAATCAACTCGGGCAGGTAGTCGGCCAGCCAGAAGCCCTGGAAATCAGGATCGAAAGTCAGGATCACCACCGGCCCCCGCGCCACCCGCCGCAGTTCTCTGAGACCCCTGGCCTGATCGCTCCAGTGATGCACGGTCAAGACAGCCATCACCGCATCAAAAGCCCCGCCCTCGAACGGCAAGTCCTCAGCAAAGCCCTGCACACAAGGAGCCGCCCCGGCCGGGCGTTGGGCAATCATCTTGGCGGAAGGCTCCAGCGCTGTCACCTGCCTGTCCCGGGGTTCATAGGACCCCGCGCCAGCGCCCACGTTCAGCACCGTCTCGGCAGACCCCAGCGCCGCCCCGATCCGCGCCGCAATGCGCGCATCCGGCCGCCTCAGATCCGCGTAGTTGATGCCGATGGTGTCATAGATGGCGGACATGGGCGTTCCTGGCAGTGAAGAGGAAGGAAAAGTAGAATTTCGTTAACTCCCCTCGTAAATCAAACTCATGTGGGAGATAACAAAGCGATTGCTACTCACTTGTGGTTTTTTGTTAAGATTATCACTTTTTTTCAAACTCATAGATTTCAGAAAATGATAAACTAGGAACCCGTTTGAATTCATCTTTTTCAAAAACAACATGAGAAAATTGCTTCATAAAATCAGGCATCTTGTGAGTGCTCCACGGATTGATATACAGAGTTTGCTCCCGGACGGAGCGCGAAGATCCCCTCTCCTTTGCGGACCTTCAAGCGCTGCTGGCAGAACGACCAAACTGATCAAACTTGAATACGTGAAGATCCCCGTCACCAGCGGGACCCCCGAGAACTTCTATCTGTCCGTGGAGGAAGAGAGCTTCGAGCTCGATGCCAACAGCTTTGCTGTGATCCAGAAATTGATGAAGGGCGCTCCGGTCCTCATTACCGCCGACAAGGCCCTGAAGCCCGACACAACAACCCGGCTGCGAGCCCCCTACAAGCACCAAGTTCTGGAACTTATTGAGTAGCACAAGCTGGTCGTTTTGATACTTGCTGTATTGTTTCTGCTGTATGGTTTGCGTAAGACCAATTGTGCACAGACTGCTTAGCATAGGCGACAATCAGTGTATCAAACCATCACTTTCCAATCGATCATATGCAGCCTGAATTACTTCTGGGCTAAAATTGTTACCCTTTTGCACAGTCCAGTCTTGCATTGCTTCAATTACCAATTTGACTGAATTTGCGTTCCCTTCAGAAGTTAAAAAATGCACTGAAGATAGCAACTCCATTCCATAAGGACTTTCATAACCATTCACCAAACGATCAAGACGTTTGATCACATCCATAGACGTGCTCAATCCATTGTTCGCCAAAAACTCTTCCGCTTGAGAGTAACCACTTGGAGATATGTTGATCTTCCTGTCATCTGAGCTATATCCGGTTAGAAGTCCTTGTTTTTCCATCGCCAAAAAAGCCTTTTTTAGCGTATCCGAATATGGACCATACTGATTCCTTAAGAAAACCAGATTGTATTTAACACCAAGTGCTTGCAAAAAATAAACTAGCTTTTGAGTGACTATTCTTGTCAAACTTCCACCAAAGTACTTTTCAAATTCACACGCAGTCTTGAGCAAAACAGCACGTTCGAAAGTCATCTTAGTCAGAGGACCTTCATGTTCAGGTTTTTGGTTACTGTAGAATGGTTCCAAGACAATAAAGTCAATACCTTCAACTGCAGAGAGCTTAGACTCAATCAGCGGCTTTACAACTTTCCATTCTAGCCCACCATTTCCACACCCCAGTGGAGGCAACGCAACAGATTTGATTTGATGATTTCGCAGTTGATCAATGAAATCATCTAAACCATCTGAGATGTACTCAACTTTTGATTTTGATCGCCAATGGTCTTTCGTTGGAAAGTTAATAAGAAACTTTGGACCATTTTCGGTAAACATATCCCTGTTTTCGAAAACAAACATCTTCCCTGGCTTGAGTCTCTTTTCCTCACAAGCTATACGATATTGTTCAAAATTCTCTGGCCAGCGTTTCTTGAATTCAAGCGCAACACCCTTCCCCATCACTCCTACACAATTCACGGTGTTAACGATGGCTTCAGTTGGCTCAGAAAACAAATTGCCGTTTTTGAAAATCAAGGCCATTAGAAATAGCACCCTCGATTAACCAAAACTGGAATATCCCAAGATGAAGCAGTCATAAAATCATCCACTTCCTTTTTAAGAGATTCTGTTTTCACAACAATACAGTCAACAAATTCGAGCGGCAATTGGTCCCGTACTAAAAATTCAGCCATCCTTTGCCGAGAACGATTCTGATGTTTTTCAGGATTATCTCTATCATGAAACCATCCGCAAACACCATTGTATCCTATCTCAGGAATACTGCCCACAATTGGCTCATCATCGAACAAACTCCAATTAACATGTGATTCTAACGTACCCAAATCATTTTGATAACTTGGCAGTGGGGCAAGTGAATTGCATGCCAAATCACTAAAAAAGTATTGTAGATCGCTACCTACGAAATTCTCTGTTTTACAAACAAAAAAAATTCGGTTGTCCATAGTAGCTCGTCCAAGAACTTCACCACTAGGTGCCTTTAAATCCACTTTGTTCATGTGGATAGCGTAAGCCATCGCAGTTATCGGGGAAAAATAAAAAGGAACATAATCATTAACGACGCTATCATTCGATACTCTCATTGCATCTTCATTACGCCGGTTTACAATACTTGAATAAGAAGTCTGATGGCACAACTGCGGGTGAGGATGATTCTTAGATCGAAGTTCCCCATCATTGAGAAACAGAACCAAATCCTTGTAGTATGTCATTCTAAAAATGCATCTTTTGGGCATCATTTCAATATCCAAGCTCCGGACGACACTTAAAACCTGTTGCTCCCCTAAGATCAGTGCCCAGCGTTCTCGGCGTCGAAGTCCGGCTGTTCCAGGCCGCTGGCGACGATCTGCTCCGCCAGGCTGGCTTTCAGGCGTTCCAGCCCCTCTTGCGTCTTTGACTCGCAGCGGGCGACCAGCACGGCCTGGGTGTTGGAGGCGCGCAGCAGCCACCAGCCATCTTCGGTCTGCACGCGCACGCCGTCGATGGCATTGACGTTGGCACCCGCGGCTTCCAGGCGGGTTTTGACTTCTTCAACCACTTCAAACTTGCGCTCTTCCGTGCAGTTGAAGCGCAGTTCGGGCGTATTGACCAGCTTGGGCAGGCTGTCCAGGAAGGAGGCCAGCGTGCCGCCCCAGACTTTCAGGGCATTGGCAAGACGGATGGCGGCGTAGAGGCCGTCGTCGTGGCCGTAGAAGCCGTCGGCAAAGAAGATGTGGGCGGACATTTCCCCGGCAAAGGGTGAGCCCAGCTCAGCCATCTTGGCTTTGATGAGGGAGTGGCCGGTTTTGTACATGTAGGGCTTGCCACCCAGCTCAGCGATGCCGTCGTAGAGCACCTGGCTGGCCTTGACATCAGAGATCAGGGTAGCGCCGGGATGGCGGGTCAACACATCACGGGCCAGCAGCAGCATGATCTGATCGCCCCAGAGCACCCGGCCTTGGCCGTCCACCACACCCAGACGGTCCCCGTCGCCATCAAAGGCCACGCCGAAATCACAGCCCTCTTCGGCCACCCTGGCCTTCAGATCCACCAGGTTCTTTTCCACGGTGGGATCGGGATGGTGGTTGGGGAAGTTGCCGTCAATCTCTTCAAACAGCAGATGGTGGGTGCCGGGCAGCTTGTCGGTGATGCGGCGCATGGCCTCCCCGGCTGCGCCATTGCCTGCGTCCCAGGCGATCTTGAGATCCCGGTCGCCGGTAAAATCGCGCACCAGACGGTCCACATAGCGGTCCATCAGGTCCAGCTTTTCCTCGCTGCCATCGCCGCGCACAAAGTTGCCCTGCTCAGCCAGCGGCCCCAGGTCATAGATCTGCTGGCCGTAAGCGGCTTTCTTGCCATAGACCAGCTTAAAACCGTTGTAGTTGGGCGGGTTGTGGGACCCGGTGATCATGATGCCGCCGTCGCAGTTGGCTTCATGGACGGCAAAGTAGAGCAGCGGCGTGGGGCCCAGACCGACGCGCACCACATGCAGACCGGTGGACATCAGGCCTTCGACCAGAGCGGCCTCCAGGATCGGGGAGGAATGGCGTCCGTCATAGCCGACGGCCACGCGGGTGGCCTGATGGTCACGCACCAGCGTGGTGCCCACCGCCCGGCCCAGGGCCAGCGCATCGGCTTCAAACAGCGTCTCGTCAACAATGCCACGGGCGTCGTATTCGCGCAGCAAGGTGGGGTGGAAGCTGTGGGCCAGATCGCTGTTCATGGTCTCGGTCTTTCTTGGTTTGAAACGCAGGCAGTCAAAAGCAAAAGGCCCCGGCTGCCTAAAGCCAGGGCCTGAAATGAGGTTGTCAGGAGGTTGGGCGCCCGACAGAGCAGTAGTTGAAGCCCGCCTCTTTCATTTCAGCAGGGTCATAGACGTTGCGCAGGTCGATGATGTCGGGGCTGTTCAGCAGCTCCTTCATGCGGGTGCGGTCCAGGTTGCGGAACTCGTTCCACTCTGTCACCAGCGCCAGAGCATCGGCCCCCTGCATGGCGTCCCAGGCGTCTTCGCACCAGGTGACCCCGGGGATCATTTCCCTGGCCTCGGCCATGCCTTCGGGATCAAAGGCGCGGATGCTTGCCCCGGCTTCCTGCAGCATGGGCAGGATGACAAGCGAGGGGGAATCGCGCATGTCATCGGTGTTGGGTTTGAAGGTCACGCCCAGCACGGCAATGGTTTTGCCGGTCAGATCACCGCCCAGATGGTTGATGATCTTGCGGGCCATGTTGGCTTTACGGTCTTCATTCACCTCAACCACCGTTTCCACCAGGCGGATGGGTTTGCCCACTTCCTGGGCGGTGCGGGTCAGCGCGAGCGTATCCTTGGGGAAGCAGGACCCGCCATAGCCGGGCCCGGCATGCAGGAACTTGCCGCCGATGCGGCCATCCAGACCGATGCCACGGGCCACCACCTGAACGTTGGCGCCCACCTCTTCACAGATGTCGGCGATTTCGTTGATGAAGGTGATCTTGGTCGCCAGGAAGGCATTGCCGGCGTACTTGATCAGCTCCGAGGTTTCCAGGGTGGTGAAGAGGATCGGCGTTTCGTTGATGAAGAGCGGGCGGTAGAGCTCGCGCATCACTTCCTGGGCCTTGTCGCCGGCGGTGCCGATCACCACCCGGTCGGGCCTCATGAAGTCTTCAATGGCAGAGCCTTCACGCAGGAACTCGGGGTTAGAGACCACATCCCAGTCCACCCCTTCGGTCAGGTCCGGGCGGGTTCTGGTGATGATTTCGGCCACCTTGCGGCCGGTGCCAACGGGAACGGTGGATTTGGTCACCACAGCGGTGTAACCCTGCAGGTTCTGGGCGATTTCCTCTGCCGCGGCAAAAACGTAGGACAGATCGGCGTGACCATCGCCCCGGCGCGAGGGCGTGCCCACGGCGATGAAAACGGCGTCAGACTGGCCCACCACTTCGGTCAGGTTGGTGGTGAATTTCAGGCGACCGGCCTCGGCATTGCTTTCCACCAGCTTATCCAGGCCCGGCTCAAAGATGGGGATTTCCCCCTGCAGCAGGCGTTCGATCTTTCCGGCGTCTTTATCAACGCAGACAACATCGGTTCCGAACTCGGAAAAACAGGCTCCAGAAACCAGTCCGACATAGCCGGTTCCGATCATCGAGATCCGCATGAACTACTCCTCATCCCCGGGCGGCAGCGGGCCGCGCTCCAGGGCACCTTGGGTGGGTTAGAAAGCCGCTCTGTCCGGCTGGAAGAACGACAGTGATTGGCTTGTTTCCCAGGAACCGCGCCCTGAGTGTCTGAAAGAGGTTTCCCCTCGAAATTCAGGTGAACTGGCGTGCTGTACAGCCAAAGGGAAAAGCACCTCTTTTTGTACCCAGCGCCGGAGCAGAGTCAAACCGCTTTCACCGGGACCAACCGTAGGCGGACAATGCGCTGCGACCGGGCTGTCTTTCTCGTTTCCGGCAGGCCCCTGTCAGATGGCAGAAGCCAGAAAATCCAGATCCCTCAGCGTCATTTCTTCCGAGCAAGGTATCTTGAGCTTAATGCCCCTGTTACCGGGAACCGAACCCTGCGCTCTCCCCTTCTCCGGTTGGAGGATAGTCTCGCGTCAGCCGGCGCCACAATGTGACTCCAGCAAGACCAATTTGACTCTAGGCCAGCGTCCCCGGCAACAAAAGCGAATAGATTATGACAGGCTGCGCTTTTTCACCGCCTCAATCTGCGCGCCATATCCCTCCAGAATCTCTGCCACGGCGGCTCCCAGATCCGGTCGCTGCAGGGCAAAGGCCACATTGGCTTCCAGGAACCCTTCCTTGCTGCCGCAATCGAAACGCTTGCCGTCAAACCGCAGGCCGGTGAACGGCAGGTCGCCAATGGTTTCGGCCATGGCATCGGTCAGCTGAATTTCCGGTCCGTGTTTGCTGACCGGCACCTGACTTTGCTTGTCCAGCTGGCGCAAGACCTGCGGATCGAGAATGTAGCGGCCAATGATGGACAGGGTCGAGGGGGCTTCTGCCGGGTCCGGTTTTTCCACCAGGCCCTTGGCGGAGGCCAGACGCCCGTCATCGCTGGTGACGTCCAGCACCCCGTAGCGGTTGGTGTGTTCCCGGGGCACGTCCATGACCGCAACCAGATTGCCGCCCAGATCATCGTAGGCTTCAACCATCTGCTGCAGGCAGGGTTTTTCGGCCATCACCAGATCATCGGCCAGCAGCACGGCAAAGGGCTCGTCGCCAATCAGGCGGCGGGCACACCAGACCGCATGTCCCAGACCCAGAGGGTCCTGCTGGCGGGTGTAGGTGACCTGACCGGGGGGCAGCAGGAGATCCTCGAGCATCGCCACCATCTCGTCCTTCTGACGCAGGCGCAGAGTCTCTTCCAGTTCCGAGGAATGGTCGAAGTGATCTTCAATGGCGGCCTTGCCGCGACCGGTGACAAAAATGAACTCTTCGATGCCGGCCGCCCGCGCTTCATCCACAGCGTACTGGATCAGGGGGCGGTCCACCACCGGCAGCATTTCCTTGGGCATGGCCTTGGTGGCAGGCAAAAACCGCGTCCCCAGCCCCCCGACGGGAAAGACAGCTTTGCGAATTCGTTGCGTCATAAAATCGATCTCTTTGTAAAATGACCCCTGTAAGGGCTTTCTCTTGCCACAGGGCTGCGCATTCCACAACCGCAGACAGACCTGCTTTTCCCCCATTCGGGCGAGAAGCGCCAGCGGGGCTTCAGGCTTTGCCCTTCAACAGCAGATCCTTGGCCTGATTGATCTTGGCTGCCAGATAATTGGAGCCGCCGTGGTCGGGGTGAACCTGCTGCATCAATCGGCGGTGGGCCCTGCGGATTTCCTCGGCAGTGGCGTTGGGGTTGACGCCCAGAATCTCACAGGCTTCATCCCTGCCCATGGGACCATCGGGTCTCCCGCCGCCCCGACCAGAGCCACCTGAGCCGCCAAAGCCACCGGGGCCGCCTCCCTGAAAACCTCGGTTGTCGTTGGCCCCCTCCTGCCCGGCGTCATGGCCCGCTTCGTAATGAGCTTCCTCATACCCGCCGGTTCCCGCCCCGGCAGCCTCCCGCCAGGCCGGCCCGTGATTGCGATCCAGATAGGCCTCCAGAACGGCAGCGGACTGGGCATCCTGTGTCCGGCAATCCCGCCACAGAGCCAGCAACTGATCCTCCTGCAGTTCCGTCAGGCGGCTGCCGCGAAAGGGACCCTCCAGCACGGTGCCTTCCATGGCCCCGCTGTCGTGGTCCAGTGTCATGTGTAAAAAGCGGGTTTTGACGTTGGAACTCTGCCCCGGTGCCGGTCCTGTGGCGGCTCGGTAACGTTGCCAAAACCGCCAGGCCCGGGAGAGAAAGGGAAAGAGGAAAGCCGCCGCAAAAAACAACAGCTGCTTGGCTCCGCCCCACAGGGCAAAGAGCACCAGCCCCAGCCCAATCAGGGCCGCCAGCCATTTCAGGGCAAGCAGGACAGACTTGGGATCGGCCGTCAGAAACCAGCGAACCAGCAGAACAACGGCAATCAGCAGGGTCAGTCCTAGAATGATGTAGGGCAAAGCCCGGCTCTCCCTGCTTTAACGAAGTTGGTGTGTCAGGAGCTGGGTGGCTCCACCGCGCAGGCTGGAAAAATCCGCCAGGGCTTTCAATCCACCTGCCGCAAAAACCGCCACAGCCGCCAGCAGGTCGCGCAGCTGCCGGGCAGAAGAGGCATCAAACTGACAGCAGGCCCCTCCGCTCAATCGGGCCAGTTGCTCAAAGGCCAGGCGACTGATCGGGTCAGCGCCTTCGTGAAAGAAGAAGCAGGGAAGGCCATTGAGCCCCAGTTCCCCGGCCAGATGCCCCAGCTCATCCAGATCTTCTTCCATGGCGTCACCGACGAAGACCAGTGCGTTCACTTGTTGCCGCCCTGTTTCCTTCCTGGCATGGCGCAGGACCCGTCCGATCTGGGTCCGTCCGGCCAGACAGTCCACGCCTGTCATGGCCCGTAGCAAGGGAGCTGACTGGCTGTACCACTTGCTGGCTTTGCACTCATGGAAGCCCCGGTAAAAAACCAGTTGCACGTCCAGCCCGCCCAGCACCTCGGTTTCCTGGAACATTTCCCCCTGAATGTGGCAGGCCCTGTCCCAGGTGGGCTGGCGTGACGCTGTAGCATCAAGGGAAAAGATCAGACGGCCGCGCCGCCCGGGCGCCGTCCTGTTGGGAATGGCCGCAACCTTGCTCAGAAAGTCAGCCACTTCCTGGCTGTCTGTGCTGGCCTTGCTGGGGAGTTTCCGGTCATCACCCACGGGGCGGCTGTCTCCACTGAAATCACTGAAATACGGCTGTTTAAAAGATAGTGCGCAGCCCCGCCTGACGCCACTTTTTAAGAGAATGGATTCACGAGACCCTTCAGCCTGCCTCAGATTCCTTTGCCCTCATCACGCTGATGACCTGCTTTACGGCCAAGACCTGCCAGAGGATCACTCCTCTTCCACAGGCTCCAGCCCGATGATGCGCAGCAGGTCCCGGACTTCCTGACGGGCAGCCACATGGCTCATGGTCATTTTCTGGCCGATGTCACGCAGATCCAGCAAAGTCAGGCCGGAAGGGAAAAGTTCACGGAACACCACGCGCTCAGAAAAACCCGGTGCCAGGCGGAAGCCCATGCGCTTGGTCAGGATCTCCAGCAACTGGCCGATTTTCTGTTTGTTGCGGGCATCCAGATGGCTCAGGCGGTTGCGCATGACAATCCAGTCCACCGGCTGGCCGCCCATACGGGCCCGCTGCTGGCGCTGTTCCCAGACCAGCTGGCTGTAGACGGACGGCCCTACCACGGTCTTGCCATCGGCATCAAAGCGGGCCAGCAGATCCAGATCGATAAAGGAATCGTTCATGGGGCTGATCAGCACGTCCCCCAGTGTATGGCCCAGACGCGAGAGGTGATTGTCACTGCCGGGGGTGTCGATCACCAGATAGTCATGATCCACCAGCTCCTGCACGGCCTGCATCAGACGCTTGCGATCATCCTTTTCCCCTTCTTCGCCGGGAAGCTCGGACTTCAGCACCGGCTTGAGCAGGGGCATGGGCAGCGCCTTGCCGCTTTCTTCCACGAAGCGGGCCCGGTTTTCGATGTAGCGGGCGAGTGTCCCCTGGCGGGCGTCCAGATCAATGGCCGCAACAGTTTTGCCCTGGCGCAGCAGCCCGACGATCAAATGCATGGCCGTGGTGGACTTGCCGGAGCCCCCCTTTTCATTGCCAAGCACCACAACACGCGGGCGCGGCTGGGCGCTGGCCCGTTTCGAACGGCGACCTTCTGGGCCGCTGCCTGTGATTTTCACAGAAGGGTTTTGAGCAAATTCAGTCAAGACGCGGCCACTTTCCAAAGCCCGGTTTTCCAGGCGGTCCAGCAGCCCCCCGATTCGACAGAGGGCCTTTCTAACGTCTTATCCCTTTACCCTTCTCTGCTGTGACAGAAAAGGGGTAGTTCCCCTTTTGTTTTCCCAACGCCCGCATTTCGGGGGCTTTGGAAATCAATCGGCCTCCAGCGACTCCAGCTCTTTCGTTTCCGGAGCAACCTCTTCCTTGCGCGCCCAAATGGCCGTGTCATGGAACACGGCGCCACCGCGCGGCGCTCCCGGTTCGGCTGAGACCAGGGCATTGATACCCAGGCCTTCTTCAAAAGCCCGGTTCGGCCAGATGGATTCCACCACCATCACATCAGGCTGCAAGCCGTCAAAGAGCGTGGCGTGCAACAGGATTGAGGCCAGCTCATTGCCAATACGAACCTTATCCCCTTCCGACAGGTTCAGTGCCTTGGCCGTTTCCGGATGCAGCATCAGGGTCGGGCGCTTCTCCCGCTTGATGGAACCGGGCGTTTCCGTAAAGGAGGTGTTGAGATAGGTGCGCGCCGGGGCGGCGATCAAGCGATAGGGTTTGTCCGCATCCTGGGCATCAATGGCGTTCCAGTGATCGGCCAGAGGCGGCATGTCCTGATGATCGGACCCCAGAGCCGCCCAGTCAGCCCGGAAGTGGAATTTGCCATCAGCCTGGGGAAAGCCCGTCTTGAAGTGCTGGCGGTCTTTGTCATCGGCCCGGTCTGTCCAGCCGACAGCTGCAATTTCGGCTGCAGGTGGATAGCCAGAAGCCTCCAGCGTGCGCTCAATGATGCTCCAGGCATCCAGATCAAAACCAATGTGTTCAGCACCGACCCGTTTCGCCAGTTCCTGAATGACTTCATGGTTAGAACGGCACTGGCCGGGCGCTTCAATCACTTTGCGGGTAACCTGCAAAGTGGTGTGGCCGCTGGCCGTGTAGAAATCATCGTGCTCCAGGAATGCCGTGGCCGGAATGACAACATCCGCATAGGCCGCCGTGTCGGTCATGAACTGTTCATGCACCGCCACAAAGAGATCGTCTCGGTTCAGGCCTTCCAGACACTTGGTGCTTTCCGGACAGACGACTGCCGGATTTGTGTTCTGGATGAAAAGCGCGGTGACCGGCGGCCCCTCCCCCAGATCCCGCTTGTCACCGGTCAGGACCGGACCGAAACGGGACTGATCCAGTTGCCGGACATTGGGGTCGAGCAGGTCCAGCCCCTCAATCAGTGTCTTGTCCAGCCCATAGATCCGTCCATTGCCCCACAAAGCCCCGCCGCCGGGGTGCTGCCAGGCCCCCGTCACAGCGGGCAGACAGCTGACGGCGTGCAGATTGCTGGCGCCATTGCGGGACCGGGAAAAGCCGTAGCCCACGCGGATAAAGCTGCGCTTGGTCTGACCGTACAGGCGGGCAAACTCTTCAATCTCCGCCACGGACAGGCCTGTGATCCTGGCGGCCCAGTCCGGCGTTCTCTGGGCAAAGTGGGCTTCGATCTCTGCTGACCAGTCGGTCAGGCTCGCCAGATAATCCCGATCGGCATAGCCCTCTTTCAACAGCACATGAATGACGGCTGCCGCCAGGGCCCCGTCCGTGCCGGGTTTGGGGGCCAGATGCAGATCAGCCGCCTGGGCCGTGCCCGTCCGGTATGGATCCACCACCACCAGCTTGGTGCCTCGGCTCTTTTTGGCTTTGGCAATCCAGGACATGACATTGACCTGGGTGTTGACGGGATTGCCGCCCCAGACCACCACAAGGTCGGACTCCACGATTTCCCGGGTATCCATGCCTTCTTTTGACCCGACCCCGGCCAGCCAGCCGGTTTCTGCAAGCGTGGTGCAGATGGTTGACCACTGTCGGGAATACCCTTTGGCGTGGCGCAGACGCTCAATCCCGTCACGCTGCAACTGTCCCATGGTGCCGGCATAGAAATAGGGCCAGACGGCTTCTGCCCCGTAGCGCTGTTCCGCCTTTAACAGACCTTCAGCGATTTCATCCAGAGCCGCCTGCCAGGAGATTTCCTGATAGGCAGAGCGCCCCACTCCCTTGTCACCGACCCGGCGCAGTGGGGTCATCAGACGGTCGGGATGGTGGATGCGTTCCTGGTAGCGGGCCACCTTGGCGCAGATTACCCCTTCGGTGTAGGGGTGCGCGCGGTTGCCTCGAACCTTGCCAATGCGCTCAGGCGACAGAACTTCCACCTCCAGCGCGCAGGTGGAGGGGCAATCATGGGGGCAGGCAGACTGCGCCCAATGGGGAAAGGCTGTTTTTTTATCATCCAGGGGCATGCCCGGACTCTAGAAAGCCAGCGACGTCAGAGCAAGCGAACAAAGCCCGCCTTTTGAGCATGGCAGGAAAGAGTCTTTGCCCCGCCAGCCCGCCATTCCAACGGCGGAAGCCAAAGCAAAAGGGGGAGGACCTAGAGCATGATCGGTTTAGTTAGAAGCGCTTTGCGCTTGGAACTAAACCGTGAATCATCCTCTATCCTGTTGAATAGAGGCAAATTCACGCTTCAAGCGTTATCACGTAGTGATTCCGCTTAAACCGATTTGACTCTAGCGGCCCTCCCCCTTTCTTGATGCACAGTGATCCGCGCTAGTAAGTGATGATCTCCGGCCCCATCAGGGCGTTGGGTATCGCCGTGGAGAGCCAGGGGATATAGGTGATAAGGATCAGGAAGACGAAGAGGATCGCCAACCAGGGCAAGGCCGCCCGGACAACACCCATAACCGGCATGCCCGCCACCCCCGAGGTGACAAAGAGGTTGAGCCCCACCGGCGGCGTGATCATGCCGATTTCCATGTTCACCACCATGATGATGCCCAGGTGAATAGGATCAATGCCCAGCGAAATGGCAATGGGGAAAACCAGCGGAGCCACGATCACGATCAGACCGGAAGGCTCCATGAACTGGCCACCGATCAGCAGAATGACATTGACGATGATCAGGAACACCACCGGACCAAAACCGGCATCCAGCATGGAAGCGGCGATGGACTGAGGGATCTGCTCTTCCGTCAGGACATGCTTCAGGATCAAGGCATTGGCGATGATGAACATCAGCATGATGGAGAGCTTGCCGGCTTCCAGCAGGGTTTTCTTGGTGTCCGGGTGCCAAAGCGTTCCGACCGCCATCCAGGCCTTCTGGAGCAGAGAAAGGTCGCCGCCGTTTTCTTTGAAGGGGCCCATGTCCCGGTAGACAAAGTTGGCCACGAAAAAGGCATAGACGGCAGACACAGCGGCGGCTTCTGTCGGGGTGAAAACACCCCCGTAGATCCCCCCCAGGATGATGACGATCAGCATCAGACCCCAGAAGGCATCCCGGGCCGAGGCCAAGATCTCACCGATCCCCGCCCAGGGCTGGGCCGGCAGGTTCTTGATGCGGGCCACCACGTAGATGCCGATCATCAGCATCAGTCCGGCCATCAGGCCCGGAATAACCCCGGCCAGGAACATGCGCCCGACGGAGACATCCACGGCAGAAGCATAGACCACCATGACAATGGACGGCGGAATGAGAATGCCCAGGGTCCCGGCGTTACAGATCACCCCGGCTGCAAACTCCTTGGTGTAACCTACCTGGCGCATCCCGGCGATGATGATGGTCCCGATGGCCACCACTGTTGCCGGAGACGACCCGCTGAGGGCCGCAAAGAGCATGCAGGCAAAGACACCGGCAATGGCCAGTCCGCCCTTGAAATGCCCGACACAGGCAATGGCGAAGCGGATGATGCGCTGGGCCACCCCACCGGTGGACATGAAGGAGGAGGCCAGGATGAAGAAGGGAATGGCCAGCAGAGTGTAGTGGCCGTCAAAGGCAGAAAAGAGCGTGTTTGCCACGGAAGCCAGGGAGGCATCCGAGTAAACCAGCAAAAAGAGAACAGACGACAGACCCAGTGACACTGCAATGGGAACACCGATCACCAGAAGGATGATGACCAGCAGAAAAAGCAAAGCGGCTTCCATGGATCAGCCCTCCTTCTTTTCTTTGAGGGCGGCGCTGGCTTCTTCAACCATCTCTTCGGCCTCGTGGCTGACAATCAGCAGCGTTTGTTTTTCAAGCAGAATGTTCCAGGCGGCCTGCACAAAGCGGAAAATGAGTAACGCCATGGACAGAGGCAGGATAAAGTAGGGGATGTAACGGGGGATCTTTTCGTAGTCTTCCCCATCGTTCATCCAGACAGCCAGAAACTGCATGAAGTCCGGCATGGGGATGTCATCAACCTCCAGGAAAGAGGCAGTGGTGGCGAACTTCCACCAGTAGTTCCAGCCGCCAATGAACAGCAGAACGGCGAAGGCGATGCAGCAACCGGCGGCCACCAGGGCGCTGGCTTTGCGCAGGTGCGGCGGAAAGTGAGCCACCAGGGCGTCTACCCCCAGATGGGCTGTAATCTTCACACAGTAACTGGCCCCCAGCAGGACCATCCAGGCGAAGAGAAACACCGTGGTTTCCAAGGCCCAGAGAATGTTGTCATTAAAGACATAACGCGCCACCACGTTGGCAAACGTGATCACGGTCATCAAACCGAGAAGCAGGGCAATGGCCCCCTCTTCAATCGTGTTGACGATCTCGCCGATGCGTCTCATTGCTTTCCCCCTCCCACAGGCTGCTCAAGCAGCTCGACAGGATTTCTTTTAGCAGATCAGCACAACAAAATCCGCACAGACAGGTTTGCCACCCGAACGGCCCCCCGAGGGCCGGGATAAGAGACAAAATCAGGTTGTGGGAGTTTGGTTTAAGAAAAGGGCCATCCTCTCGCTGTTAGGCAAGCGATCTCTGGATGGCCCTTTTGCGTCGTAAGGTGCCAGATTCCACAGCCCAGCCCGCAGCTTCAGCGGACTTGAACTGCAGAACTCAGGCCGGTCTTACATTTTGTTGGCAGCCTGAGCGGCGGCGATGGTGTCTGCACCCACGTCACCTTCAAACTGGGCCCAAACAGGCTTCATGGCTTCAACCCACATGGCGCGCTGTTCAGGGGTCAGCTGACGAACGGTGCCGCCGGCTTTGATGATCAGCTCTTTGTTCTGCTCGTTGATGGCCGTGGACTCGCTGTTCCGGGTGGCAGTGACTTCTGCCAGGATAGTCTGCAGCTGGTCACGGACATCGCCAGGCAGGCCATCCCACCATTCAGTGGAGGTCACAACCAGGTAGTCGATGATGCCGTGGTTGGACTCGGTCACCCCATCCTGCACTTCGAAGAACTTCTTGCCGTAGATGTTAGACCAGGTGTTTTCCTGGCCCTGAATCACGCCGGTCTGCAAAGCGCCATAGACTTCCTTGAAGGACATCTTCTGCGGGTTGCCGCCAACGGCTTCGAACTGAGCTTTAAGCACGTCAGAAGCCTGGATGCGGAACTTCAGGCCTTCAGCGTCGGCAGGCACCAGCAGCGGCTTGGTAGCAGACAGCTGCTTCATGCCGTTGTGCCAGAACTCAAGACCCAGCAGGCCTTTCTTGCGCATGGAGTTTTTCAGAGCCTGACCGCCTTCGGACGCCTGGAAGCGCTCAACAGCTGCAATGTCATTGAACATGAAGGGCAGATCGAAGATGCGGAATTTCTTGGTGTACTTCTCGAACTTCGACAGAGAAGGCGCAGCCATCTGGACGTCGCCCAGCAGCAGAGCTTCCAGCACCTTGTTGTCATTGTAGAGCTGAGAGTTCGGATAGACTTCCATGCAAGCCTTGCCGTTCATCTCATCGTTGACGCGCTGCTCCAGCAGGGAAGCGGCGATGCCTTTAGGATGGCGGTCGGTGTTGGTCACATGGCTGAATTTGATGACGATTTCGCCGGGCTGGCAGGCTTCGGAGGCCTGAGCAACGGAGCTGCTGCCGGTGGTGGTGGCAGCGAAACCCAGAGCAGCAATGGCTGCCCCGATCAGAAGCTTCTTCATGATGTTCCTCCCAAAAGGATTGTGGGGTCGCAGTTTTCTGCGTACCTGCCACGACTTTCGCAAAAGCTATGCCAGAAAGGAGAAATCAGAAGTTCTGTAAGACAATCTGCTTTTAAGGTTATGTTTTTCTTAACAAAATATGAACAGGGCACACTGACTCTCTCACTTGCCTCGCTCTTTACCCTCCAGGAAAATGAGCGGACTTCCACAAATCCGGCTCCAAACATGTGCGGAAATCCACACAAACCTGCGTGTTGGCCAGGCAGTTGCTCTGACAGCCCGGTCGAAAAGACGACTTATCCAACTCGGGCTCAAAGGGAGCGATCAGCCGTTTAAAGGAGCCGTCCGCTTTCATCTGCTCAATCGCCAGATTGAATTTGCGTCGAAGCTCGCGCCCCTTTTGAGTGTCGCGGAAAGCAAAGGTAATGCGGTTTCGGGTAATGGGTGCCATAGCGTCGCGTTGCGGCGCAGTTTCATCGGACCATTTTGTCAGCCGGTAGACAGAATTGGGAAAGGCGATGAAAGCGTCAATGCGATCCCGATTGAGCATCTTGATCAGTTGGCTGACGTCAGTGCCATAGACAGGTGCAAAGGTCTCGTTTTTGTCGATCAGCGGTCCATAGCTGTAGCCCCTGACCAGCCCAATGCGCTTGCCGGACAGTTCAGCCAGAGAGGTGAGGTTTTTCTGCCCGGCCTTTACATAGACAAAGCGTTGAAAATCCAAAACCGGTTCGCTGGAGACAACGGGGTGCTGAAACATACCACTGGCAATCTGCTCGAGCTGAGCCGGCACAAAGACATCGCCTTGGCCCTGATCGAAAAGGCTAAGGGCCCGTTTGCCAGGAAGAACTTCCACCTCCAGCTCAAAATCCGCCCGGAGGGCTATTTCTCTGAGCATGGCCTGAAAGAAACTGTCCGACTGGTCGGTCAGCACCTGGGGAATGATCTTCCCCATCACCTTTACACTTTCCTGCGCCAGCGCCTGCCCGCCTGCAAAGACAAGCAAGAACGCCAAGACCAAAAGCTTCACACCTACGTCCTTTAGAAAACTAACTCGCTGTTCAGTCCCCTTGACCTAGCAAAAGCAGGCTCCCCATGAACAGGCCAGAATTTCAACGTTTTCTCAACTGCGGTGACTCGTCACAACAGGTCCCTAACGACAACGAGGTCAGCCAGCGCCTGCCTTGTTGGCTGCTCACTCCACAAAATCACTGCGAGACAGCCCGTGTTTCTTAAGCTTGTCGTAGAGCGTTTTTCGGGGCAGGCCCAAAAGATCACAGGCCAGAGTCACCCGGCCCGCTGCTTCCTGCAGAGCTTCGGATATCAGGCGCTTCTCGTAAGCTTCCATGCGCTGCGGCAAAGGCACCCGCCCTTCTTCAACAGCTTCCAGCAGGGTCTGTCCCCCCAGGGTCAGGCCCAGGCCCAACTGGTAGCGCTCAGCCGTATTGCGCAGTTCGCGGACATTGCCAGGCCAGTCGTAAGCCGTCAGTTCCGTTGTCAGCTCCGTCGACAAAGCTTTGGCGGGCTTGTTCTGACGCGCAGCGGCCAGCTCCAGAAAATGCTGAAAGAGCAGGTGGGCGTCTTCCAAGCGGTCGCGCAGAGGCGGTACAGCCAATCGGGCCACATCCAAGCGGTAATAGAGGTCCTGGCGAAAGCGTCCTTCCTGGGCTGCGGCCAGGAGATCCTCTTTCGTGGCAGCCACCACCCGCAGATTGAGCGCGGTTTTCTTGTTGGAGCCAAGCCGTTCGATTTCCCTTTCCTGCAGCACCCGCAACAACTTGACCTGCAGGTCCAGCGGCATGGATTCAATTTCATCCAGGAAGATCACGCCGCCATTGGCGTGTTCAAACTTTCCCTGACGGGCCGATGCGGCCCCTGTAAATGCGCCGCTTTCATGACCGAAAAGTTCCGAGCCGATCAGATCGGCAGGCAAGGCACCGCAATTGATGGCAACAAAAGGCCCCTCCCGGAAGGCAGAGAGCTTATGCAGGGCGCGCGCGGCCAGTTCTTTGCCGACCCCCGTTTCCCCTTCAATCAGCACATCCACATCGGCCTGAGCGATGGCCTGCAATCGGCTGCGGTAGAGTTGTGTGGCTGAAGAGTTGCCAAGTATCCCCGTCTCATCCTCATGACTGGCCTGCAGCTGGCGGCGCAATAGCCGGTTTTCCATGACCAGCCGGCGGGTTTCGCAGGCCCGCTTCAACACGTCCAGCAAGCGATCCTGCGGGCAGGGTTTTTCAATGAAGTCATAGGCCCCTTTGGAGATCGCCTGCACGGCCATGGGAATATCCCCGTGGCCGGTCAGCAAGATCACCGGCAGTTCGCTGTCCTTTGACTGCAGCGCTTCCAGCAAATCAAAACCGGATTTCCCGGGCATGCGCAAATCACTGAGCACCACACCAGCCCAATGTTCGTCCAGGTGCCCCAGCGCTTCATCGACAGACGCAGCCACCACCGGCTCAAAGTCGGCCAACTCGAGGCTTTGACGAAGGGAGTCACGCAGGCTCTCTTCATCATCGACCAGCAGAACTTTTGTGATCACGCAGCCCTCCGGGCTTTCTGGGGAATGGAGATGCGGAAAACGGTGCCGCCGTCTGGGTGGTTAAACCCACGGATGGTGCCGTTGAACGACTGAACAATGCCATAGGAGATGGACAGGCCCAAGCCCAGACCCGGCCCCTTGTCCATGGCCTTGGTCGAATAGAAGGGATCAAAGAGCTTTTCTTCCGTTTCCCGGGTCAGACCAGGGCCGTTGTCCCGGATTTCCACCACTCCCTGATCAGGTTCTGCACCGAGTGAGATTTCGATCTTCTTGTGATCCTGCCCTTCCATGGCATCAAGGGCATTGGTCAGAATGTTGACCAGCACCTGTTGCAGCCTGACTTCCCCGCCAAAAACAAACACCGGCTGGAGTGGGCGCTGCCAGATCACTTCAACCGCCCCTTCCTCCAGCGGTTTTTCCAGCAGCTGCAATGCTTGCTCGACAATGGCATCGAATGCCACCTCAACCGCAGGCTCGCCTTCTTTTCTGGCAAAGGACCGCAGGTTCTTGATGATGCGGGCCATGCGTTGGGTCAGGTCGGCAATCTTACCCAGGTTGTCCTGGGCTTCTGACGGGCGGTCCCGATCCAGAAAAATCCGAGCGTTTTCGGCATAGGAGCCGATGGCCGACAAGGGCTGGTTGAGTTCATGACTGATGCCCGCGGACAGCTGCCCCAGAGCCTTGAGTTTGTTGGCCTGAACCAATTCATCCTGGGCCTGTCGCAAGGCCGCTTCCGCAGCTTTGCGCTCCGCCACCTCACCAACCAGCTGGCTGTTCGCCTGGGTCAGGGCCTGGGTGCGCTCCACCACCCGCTGTTCCAGTTCCGCCAGGGCACGGGCTTCGTAAGCTCTGCGGTCCAGAAGTGACTTGCGCCGCACATATACAATGGCCAGCAAAAGCGTTGCGACCAAAGCAATCAGACCGGCGACACCCGCCGCCAGACGGGCGCTTTCGCGGGCCTCTGTGGTATCCACCAGAATGTTGGCCTGCAGTTCCAGGCTGGGCAGATCCCGGCTGATCTTCAGGAACTCCTGAGCCCGGAAACCGAAATAGAGCCAGGCATCATCCTTGGGACGCAGCAGCGTCCAGTTGCCAAAGGACTGCTCCTCCAACAGCGGCAGCTCTTCCACCTTCTGGTCTGAGAACTGCCGGGTCTTTGCAATGCGCTCGCGCGCTTCCGGAGACAGAGGGCCGAGCGACCGCAGGCGAAGCCCGGGTTTGTTGGCCATGAAGATGACGCCATTGGCATCGGCCAGATAGTTCACATTCGGGCTGTCTTCCCAGGTCCGTTCAATGGCTTCCACATCCACCTTGACCACGACGACACCGATGGGCACGCGTCCCGCCCGGATGGCTGAGCCAAAGTAAATCCCCCGCTTGTTGGAGGCGATGCCCAGCGCAAAGAAGACCCCCAGACGCCCTTCCATGGCCTCATAGAAATAGGGGCGATAGGCATAGTTTTTGCCGACAAAACTGTAAGATTCCGACCAGTTCGACGCCGCCAGTGTCAGGCCTTCGCTGTCCAGCACATAGGTGTCCAAAGCCCCGCTGACCGCATTGACCCGCTCCAACAACTCGTTGGCGGCGGCCACTCTTTCCGGGTTTGGCGTCAGGGTTAACGCCTGAAAGATACCGGTGTCAGACAGCAGACGAGGCATCACCCGAAAGCGCTGAAGTTCACTGTCCAGGGCTGTGACCGTCAGATCCTGGGTCCTCTGCCCGCGCTCGTGCAGATCACTCAGGTAACTGTCCAAGGCCACCACCCAGGTCCCGCCCGTGACCGCCGCAACAAAAAGTGCCGCGCCTATGCCCGCCCAGAGTTTTTTCATCGGTCCAGTTTATCAGTGAAAGCTCATTATCAGAGCAGCAGGCAGATCTTGGCAAGCAGGACGGCTGCAACCTCCTTGACTCACCATAATCCGATAGCAACTATAACGGACAGAATACAGCCCAAGACAACTCCGTCGAGTTTTTCTGAAACAGGACCCGACGGCCGGTAACAGGCGCAGCAAAACCACACCCTATGTGACCCAGGTTCATGAGTTTTGCTGCATTGGTTTTCATCAAAAAACACCGCTACGACAACCGCTCATCAAACCAGGACCAAATCCATGTCGGAAAAACCCACCTTGGAAGCTTTGAGCCTGAATCAGGAACAAGAAGACCTGCCGGTAATGCTGAACCATGTCCGCCAGAAAGGACTCTCCCTGTCGGATCATGGAAAGGAAATCCTGCTGAGGCTGATAAGAAGGCAAAACCAAACAGCCCCAACGCAGGTTTCAGGTGAGACCGAGGACAAATCTAAAGAAGACGATTTGGAACTGGTTCAGAATCTTCATCAGGAACTGACAGAACTTCTTCATCCTGTGACAGCAGCCTCGCTGAGGGCCAGTGAACTCAAGGGAAACCTCACGCTGCTTTCCATCATCTTTGCTGGCGTCCTCGGCGGCATCCTCTGCTTGTATGGCCTGTGGCAAAGCGCGGATCCCACCAAGACCAAGGAACAACTTACCGCCCCTCAACTCACCATCTCAGAGACACAAGCACCTGCCCCCGCCCCTGAGGCACCCAATGCAACAGCTTCTGGTGGCCAAAAGAAATCAGCGGTCAAAGCCGATAAATCATCCCCAAAAGAGGGCCAAGACAACAGCGACACAAACCGCACACCCGTAACGACCAGCGACCTTCTCAACATTATTGGCGGCGCCCTGATTGGTTCAGCTCTCTACACACTCGTGAAAGCCCGGCCTTACCTGAGGAACCATACATTTGATCTCTCTTACCAGCAGGATTACTGGTTGCGGTTCATCATCGGCACCTTGTCAGGGACTGTTCTGGCCTTGATCGCCAAGGACCTTCCCTTTCTTCAGAAATCTGATCCACCGAACACGGAGATCGGGCAGGTTGGTCTGGTTGTTTTTGCCATTGTCGGCAGTTTTTCTGCTGAATCTGTGGTCGCCATTCTCAATCGCATCGCTGATACCCTGGTGACGATGATTCGGGGCTCAGAAAAACAGAAGTACGAAAACAGATCTCAAACAGCCGAAACCAAGGCCAAAAACGATACGGCGAAAAAACTCCAGGAACTGCAGGGCAAAGACCCCAAAGAGATACAGAAGGAAGTGGACAAGCTGATTTCCGGTCTTTTGAAATGACTGTCTTTCCTCCTTCCCCCCTTGCCTGAAGAAGCTGTTGTCGCCACCTTGTGCGCGGCCCTGATTCAGAGACCGCAACACGGCAAGAGGACAGCACAACATGACAACGCTCGGGTTTATCGGAGCCGGCCATCTGGCCGACTACTGTGTAAGAGGTCTGCGCCGGGGCGGCTGGCAGGGCGACATTCTGCTGACCAGGCGCAACGCCGAGGTGTCGGCCAAACTTGCCAGTGAGTGCGGCTGCGAGATTGTTGACGACAACCAAAGCCTGGCTGACCGCAGCGATATTCTGACCCTGGCGACCCGTCCCCCTCAGGCCCTGGCGGCGCTGGCCGACCTGAGCCTGCGGCCAGACCAGACCTTGCTCAGCGTGGTGGCTGGATTGCCCATGGCGGACTTAATGGCCAAAGCAGGGCCGGTTGGCGCCATTGTTCGCGCCCTGCCGGTGACCTCGGCTGAGTTTTCCGCTTCCGCCACCCTGATGTACCCGCCCAACCCCGCGGTTGAAGCGCTGTTCAATCACTGCGGCCAGGCCATTGCAGTGAACACGGAAGAAGAATTTGATGCCGGGGGCGTGCTCTCCTGCATTTACGCTGGGTTCTTTGCACTGCAGGACCAACTGGCGGCAAAAACCACCGCCGCTGGCCTGCCCGCGGAAACAGCCCGAGCCCTGGTCACAGCCATGGCCAAAGGGGCCACGGTGGTGGCAAACGAAGACCAGTCCAAAAGCCTGGGCCGGATTACCTCTCAGATCGCCACTGATGGCACTTTCAGTAAAAAGGTGGTGGATCACCTGCACAGCCAGAGCGCCTTTGGCCCCTGGGAAGAAGCTTTTGACTTCACGTTGAAGGCCTTTCAGGGAAAGTAACCATCGGGCCGAGTTCCGGTGAAGGCAGGCTCTGATCTCTGTTGAGGCACCTTCCTTTTTGGATTTTCATCACCGGACCCAGGCCGCGCTTGGCTGCCTCCGCCTTGTCAGCAAAGCCCACAGCTGAAAGGCGGAGAGCGGTCACGACTGACACTGTTGCTCCAGGAAACAGTGCCGAATTGGCGCTGAACCGGCGACGTCGATCCGGCGGCGTCAAATCCGTGGTGTCGAACCCGTAGCGTCAAACCCGTGGAGTCGAACCCGCGGAGTCGAACCCGCGGAGTCGAACCCGCAGCATCAAACCGGTGGCAACGAACCGGCGCTGGAGCGGTGTTACGGAAAAGAGGTAACAACAGGTACTCTTTCCTCTTTCAAGCGCAGCAAATGGAAAAATCTGCTTTCCTTTGCGCAACATTTAATGTGATCATTGCCACTGAAACGATTTTTCCTTCCTTCTGCCCCTTCAGATGAGGCTGCCAAATCCCCCATGGCCGCAGATCAGTCAAAAGCGTTCCAGCTTTCCAGTTTCATCCCTTACCGCGCCAACCTGCTGGCAGCCCGCTTAAGCCGGGTCTTTGCGGAGCGTTATCGCTCCCAGTTCGATCTCTCCATGCCGGAATGGCGAGTCATTGCCCACCTCTCAGCAGAAGAACAGATCTCGGTTCGCGACATTGGCCAGAAGGTGGAACTGGATCGCTCCACTGTCACGCGAGCGGTGCAGCGACTGGAACTGAAGGGCCTGATCGAAAAAACCGTGGACGCCCGGGACCGGCGATTGATGTCCATATCGCTGACTCCTGCCGGCTGGACACTCTTCGAACAGATGACTCCTTTGGCCACTGGCCTGCAGGACAGTCTCCTGAGTGAATTGGGGCCGGAAGACAGCAAGGCCCTGGACCGCATCTTTGCCAAGTTACATGCCAGCCTGGACCAACTGGACCAGGACACATCGACCTAATCAGAATTGAAACTGAACGCCCCAATCAAGAGGGCACAACCACGCAAGGGAGCAAAACCGTGATTAAAAGTAAGACCTTAAAAAAACTCTGTCTGGGTGTCGGCCTGGCCGCTGTTGCCCTGTCGGCCAGCGCCACAACCAGCCTGGCGGAGACCGAACTGGTCCTGTCGTCCTGGCTGCCGCCCAAGCACCCGATCGTCACCCAGGTGATGAAACCCTGGGCCAAACAGGTCAAAGAAGCCACCGGCGGTTCGGTTACCGTGCGGGTGCTCTCCAAACCGCTCGGCCCGCCACCGGCCCACTATGACATGGCCGTTGATGGCGTAGCAGACATCACCTACGGCTTGCACTCCTTCACCCGCGACGACCGTTTCCAACGCTCCCGCATTGGTCAGTTTTCGTTCCTGGGCGACACAGCAACCGATGCCTCTGTGGCTTTCTGGAACGTCTACGGCGGCCAGCTGGAAGCCCAGAAAGAACATAAAGGGGTGGAACTGCTGGGCCTCTTCCTGCATGGCCCCGGCCTCTATCAGAACGCCAAGCGCAAGATCAACGATCCGGCTGACTTTTCCGGCCTGAAGATCCGCACCCCGGGCGGTTACATCGCTGAACTGGTCAACAATCTGGGATCGACGACGCAGTTCATGGGCCCCAGCGAGGTTTACGAGAAGCTATCGCGCGGGGTGATCGATGGTGTGACCTTCCCCATTGAGACCCTGAAGTCATTCAAACTGAACAAGCAGATCAAATACGCCCTGTCCGTACCTGGTGGACTCTACAACACCTCCTGGTTCCTGGTGATGAACGAAGGCAAGTGGAACGCCCTGAGTGCCGAGGAACAAAAGGCCATTGAAGGTGTTTCCGGCGAAGCCTTTGCCAAGCTGGCTGGCGCTGCGTGGGACAAAGCCGATGCAGCGGGAACCAAGCTGGCCAAAAAGACAGGGGTCGAGGTCTACGGTCCCTCCCCGGCTGTCATGGGCCGGATCAAGGAACTGGCTGCCGATGCCGAAGCGGCCTGGGCTGAAAAACTGGCTGCAGATGGCTATGATGGGGCTGCAGCCCTCAAAGCCTTCCGCGACATGACCAACGTTCAGTACTAAACGGCAGCAAGATCTGACCATGTCCGATTCAGAAATGTCTGATCCACAACAATCTGATCCGGCAGGCAATAACAGCCGGGGCCTCTGGTCCCGGCTGGATGTCACCGGGGTCCTGGGCGGGTTGATGGCTTTGCTCTTTGCCTTCCTGACCCTGCTGACCTGCATCGACGTGGTCTCCCGCTACTTTTTCGACAGTCCGTTGCCCGGCGCTTTTGAACTGACGGAGCTGACCATGGGGGCTTTGATCTTCACCGCCTTGCCCCTGACCACCCTGGGCCGCGAACATGTGGAGGTTGATCTGCTGGCCCAGTTCATGACACCGCCCCTGCTCGCAAAGTTACGGATCGTCATGGATCTGGTGACAGCCATTATCCTGGGGGTCTTTGCGGTCCTGCTGGTCAAGCACGGCCTCAAACTGGCAGGAGACGGGGCTGCGACTGACGCCCTTAGCCTGCCCATCTACCCCATCGCCTATCTGGCCGCGCTGTCCTGCGCCGCCAGCGCATTCGGCCTGCTGGCCCTGAACCTGAAAAGGGCCTGACAGAGACCATGTTTGCCTCGCTTCTGGGCTTTGCCCTGCTGTTGCTGCTGATTTTCCTGCGCCTGCCCATTGCTTTTGCCATGACCCTGGTGGGCTTTGGCGGCTTTGCCATTTTGCGCGGCGTCGATCCGGCCCTGTCCATGACCGGACAGGCTGTGTTTGACACCGGCCTGTCCTACTCGCTTTCCGTGGTGCCGCTTTTTGTCTTCATGGGCAACGTGCTGGCCATTTCCGGCATTGCTCAGGGCCTCTATGCCGGGGCCAATCGCCTGCTGGGCCGCTCCAAAGGGGGCCTTGCCATGGCCTCAGTGGTGGCCTGTGGAGGTTTCTCAGCGGTTTGCGGTTCTTCCCTGGCGACCGCCGCCACCATGTCAAAGGTCGCCATGCCTTCCATGCGGCGCTACGGCTACGCAGATTCTCTGGCCACCGGGTCCATCGCCGCAGGCGGCACCCTGGGCATTCTGATCCCGCCCTCGGTGGTGCTGATCATCTACGGTCTCCTGACCGAAAGTGACATCGGCCTGCTGTTCCTGGCAGGTGTTATTCCCGGCATCCTGGGCATTGTGTTTTACGTCCTGGCGGTAATGCTGGCCGTGCGGATCAAGCCGGAGCTGGCACCGGACAAAGGTGCCGATCCGGCCCCTCTTACCCGCCAGGACCTGATGGGCCTGCTATCCGTACTTGGCCTTTTCTCCCTGATCATGGTGGGCATCTACGGTGGGTTTTTCACCCCGACAGAAGCCGCCGGCATCGGGGCCGGGGCCTCTGTGCTGCTGGCCGGGGCTCAGCGGGCGCTCAGCGCCTCTGCCCTCTGGCATGCGATCCTGCAGAGCGGCAAGACCACCGCCATGATCTTTGCGATCATCATCGGGGCAGAGGTTTTCACCAATTTCATCAATTTCGCCGGCCTGCCTGATGCGCTGTCGGCCTGGGTGGTGGATCTGGAGATCAACGCCTTCCTGGTGATTGTGGTGATCATTGCCATCTACATGGTGCTGGGCTGTGTGCTGGAATCTCTGTCCATGATTCTGCTGACCGTGCCCATCTTCTATCCCCTGCTCTATGAGCTGGATTTTGGCAGTGGCATTCTCTCCGACCCTGAAATGGCCGTGATCTGGTTTGCCATCATCGTGGTGGTGGTAACGGAGATCTCTCTCATTTCGCCACCGGTTGGCTTGAATGTCTTTGTCCTGGCCGCTGTGCTGCCCGACGTTTCCATCGGCACCATCTTCAAAGGCATTCTGCCCTTCTGGTTCATGGACCTGCTGCGGCTGGCCCTGCTGGTGGCCTTCCCCATGCTCTCGCTCTGGCTGGTCTCCGGTTAGCCAGCCAACAATTTCCCGGGCCAGAACACCCGCCCCTCATGAGCAAAGGCTGGACGCCACTTTTGGTATCCAGCCTTTGCTGTTTCAGTCTTACTGCTGAAAAACCACGGGCGTTAGCGGCCCCGCTTTGCCATGGCTTCCCAGGTGGCTTCGTCCAGCTTGTGCATGGGGTTAAACTCCCCGGCCCCGCCGATCCATTCACCGCCATCGATGGTCACCACCTCACCATTGATGTAGCCGGAGCCATCAGCGGCCAGATAGGCCGCCAGATTGGCCAGTTCGTCATGCTCGCCAACCCGCCTCAGAGGGATACGCTCCTCAAACGCCTTTTGAATGTCTTTGTTGGGCATCAGGCGTTCCCAGGCCCCTTCGGTGGGGAAAGGCCCCGGGGCGATGGCGTTAAGACGAATCCCTCTGGGGCCCCATTCCGACGCCAGAGAGCGGGTCATGGCCAGCACCCCGGCCTTGGCCATGGCTGAAGGCACCACAAAGGCCGATCCGGTCCAGGCATAGGTGGTTACGATGGAAATGACGTTGCCCGCTTGTCCTGCCTCCAGCCACTTCTTGCCCACTGCCATGGTGACGTAGCTGGTGCCATGCAGCACGATGTTCAGAACCGTGTCGACCGCCCGGTGGCTAAGGGTTTCCGTCCGGGCCAGGAAGTTGCCCGCTGCATTGTTCATCAGAACATCAATGCCGCCGTCCTGCCAGAAGCCATCCACCATCTCCTGAACCTGGTTGGGATCGCGAATGTCACAGGCGCGGTAGGTTACTTTGCCGGGGAACCGTTGGTTCAGGCCTTCGGCGGCTTCTTTCAGCACCGCTTCCCGGCGGCCACAGATCATCAGATCCGCCCCCAGCTCCAGATAACGTGTGCCCATGGCAAGACCCAGTCCCGAGCCACCACCGGTCACCAGAATTCGCTTTCCCGCCAGAAGGTCGTCTTTGAACATTCGCTGCACTCCCTGATCATTCCACCGCGTTTCCAGACCACCAGCTTACCGTCATCCGGTCAAAAGAACAGCAGACAGATCTTGGCTTTTCTTCTCCGGTCTTGCTGGGCATAAAAGGGGCCGGAGTTCTGTTACCTGAAGAAAGATCAAGCCCATGCTGCCAACCGGAAAATCCTATGATGAGGTGCGTGCCAAATTCGCCTGGAATTTGCCCGCCCGCTACAACATGGGGGTGGATGTCTGTGACAAATGGGCTGATGGCAGCGGCCGGCTGGCGCTGATCCACAAACACCTGGACGGACGGGTGGATCACTATTCCTTTGATCAGCTCAAGACCCTCTCCAACAAGCTGGCCAACGCCCTGCTGGGCCATGGTGTGGTGCGCGGCGACCGGGTGGGTGTGCTGCTGCCGCAATCCCCCGAAACCGCCTACAGCCATATCGCCGTTCACAAGATGGGGGGCATTTCGGTGCCGCTTTTCGGGTTGTTTGGTGAGGAGGCCCTGTCCTATCGCCTTGGCAACTGCGGCGCCCGGGCCCTGGTCACAGACCCGGATGGCCTGGCGAAGATCGCCGCCATCAAAGATGAGCTGCCGGACCTCAAAGTCATCTTCTGTGTGACGGGACCGGAAGAAGGCGCCCTCGGCCTGCCCCAGGAACTGGACAAAGCCAGCGCGGACTTTTCTCCCGTGGATACAGCCCTGGATGACCCGGCGCTGATCATCTACACCAGCGGCACGACAGGCCAGCCCAAGGGGGCACTGCACGGTCATCGGGCTCTGCTGGGTCACCTGCCCGGTGTGGAGCTGCCGCACGGGCTGTTCCCGCAGGAAGGCGATCTGTTCTGGACCCCTGCCGACTGGGCCTGGATCGGCGGACTGCTGGATGTGCTGATGCCCTCCCTGCATCACGGCAAACCGGTTCTGGCCTATCGTTTCCCCAAGTTTGACCCGGAAGAAACCTTCCAGCTGCTCGCAGATTTCAAGGTTCGCAATTCCTTCATTCCCCCCACCGCTCTGAAGATGATGCGCACCATCGACCGGCCCATGGATCGCCACGACTACAATCTCCGGTCTCTCGGCTCGGGCGGGGAAAGTCTGGGCGCGGAATTGCTGGACTGGGGACGCGAAACCTTTGGCCTGACCATGAGCGAGTTTTACGGCCAGACCGAATGCAATCTGGTGGTCTCCAGCTGCGATGAGCTGATGCCCACAAAACCGGGGTCGATTGGTCGGGCCGTGCCCGGTCACAACGTCCAGATCGTTGACAATGACGGGCAGGTTCTGCCAGCTGGCACGCAGGGCAACATTGCCATTGAGGCACCGGACCCGGTGATGTTCCTGCAATACTGGAACAACCCGCAGGCCACCGCTGACAAGTACGTGGGCGACTGGCTGCTGACCGGTGACCAGGGGGTGATGGACGATGAGGGGTACTTCACCTTTGTGGGGCGCGACGATGATGTCATCACCTCCGGCGGCTATCGCATCGGCCCGGGTGAGATCGAAGATTGTCTGCTGCGCCATCCGGCTGTAGCCATGACCGGTGTGGTCGGCATTCCTGACGCGCTGCGCACCGAGCGGGTAAAAGCTTTCGTGGTGCTGAAAGAAGACCGGGAAGGCAGCGACGACCTGGCAAAAGACATCCAGAACTTCGTCAAAACCCGCCTGGCGGCCCACGAATACCCCCGCGAAGTGGAGTTTGTTGAGGCCCTGCCCATGACCACCACCGGGAAAGTCATGCGTCGGGAGCTAAAGAAGCTGGGGTAGATCCAGAGCTGGCCCCTGACCAGGACAAAGCACCCGGGATCGCCGCCTAAACCACCTCAGACGGCCTCCTATGCGGGGGAGATCTCAAGCGGGGGTCTCCAGGACACGGCTCTGCAGAAGATCTTCAGACAAAGAACGACAGAAAGCAGTCATCGGGCAGGTCTGTTACCTGCCCGATGGTGCCCTTATCACCCGTCAACTCGCCATCCGCTTCCTCCGCTCAGACGCCAGCGGCGCCTGGATCAGAGTCCAAAGCAGGTCTTTATTCACTCGCCAGATCCAGCGCCGGTAACGGCACACCGGCCGCCGTCGCAGCCCCTTTGACGATGCCATAAAGTGAACCGGTCACCACCTTGATCAACCGTTCTATGGTCGTCAGCGCCAGAGCTTTCATGTTTCGGACAAACCTCTCAATCATAAAATCCAGCTCATCCAGTTCATCCTCCAGCTCGGCAGGAGAGATTTCACCTTCTGCCACGCCCTCGGCAATCAAACGGGTAAAACGGGCAATGGTTTTGGCTTTCGTCTGGGAATACCCGCGCAGCAGTTTGACGTCCGTGCTCAGTATGGCCGTCATAGACTCCGTCAGGTCATTCAGGATCTGATCCACATTGGGTAACGACATGTCTTACGGACCTTTCTCATCTGTTGCGATTGAGAATTTCGCGTTCGTAGAAAAGGGCATCCAGCAGGATATCCTCCAGCACAAGCTGACGCCTTTCGATGAAATTGCGGGACAGCCCACCTTTTGGGGCGACAGGTGCAGCCGCAAGAGGTGCTGGCTTGCTGCCCTGACCGTTTATCCAGTCCAGATAAGCCAACCTGTAGGTTTCGAGAGCCTCCAGATAGGCCGCCTGCTCTGCCTCGAAACTCTCAATGTCGCCCCCAAGCTTTCTGGCTTCTTCGCGGTCCCGCGCCGATAGTCTGGCAAGATTGCTCAGGTAATCATCCATGTAGCCGACAGTGGCTTTTCCGTAGCGCTCCCCCTCCGGCGATCCCGTGGTTCTGCCGGAACTTTCAGCTGCAGCCACTGACGGAGCAGGCACCGCTGAAGCGCTGCTGGAGAAGAAATCAACAACCCTGCCGCTGGGAGAGGGTCGGGCATTGGCATAGAGTTTGATCGTTCGGGCCCGGGCTTCCAAAGAAAGATAAAGATCCTTCCTGTCGGCGTATCCAGTGGCCGGATTCTCCTGGCCCAGCTTTGCAAAGAGCATCTGGGTGTCTTTTGTCAGGGCCTCTACTTCAGCCAGGATCTCTTTATCGTGCGGCGGCTCCAAAGCAACAGTGCAGCCGGTCAACACCACAAGCAACAGAAGTGCAAAACCAGGGGTGCCCCGGAAAGGCCGCCAGCCAACCAGGGTAAGCCAAACGCGTTTTGTTCCTTCCATCGCTTTCATCGGTCTCACCTTCCCTGCCCGCCGCAATTTCAGCATCAACGCAAACTTATCAAATTCTCCATAACAACTCGACTGGATCGGCACATCCCCCGTTTGAGGTGCACGCAAATCTTGCCGACATCAGCAGCAAACAACGAGCTCTCCTTGTTGAGTTATCAGAGGCACCTCTCCCCAATGAAGCTCCCGCCAAGCAAAGCCCTGTGCCGACCCGACTTCTGCATCCCAAACGCCCTCCGCCCCCCCAACGAGAGCGTTAACGGACTCTTTCTTGACTCTTGGAAGAGACTCACGGACACTCATTTGAAAATATTTTCATGTTGTGAGATTTTTTCCATTCCTCTGATGTCGGCAGACGGATTTAGGGGGAGAAAAGCACAGCAGCAAATCAGAGTGGGCAATGGCCAAAGCGGCAAACGGCAGCAAAGACAAAAACGCGGATCAGGAACTCTCCCTGGCGACCCGGGCTGCCTGGCTGTCTTTCATTGGCGGCTATACGCAAGGAGAAATTGCCAAGCGGCTGAAAGTCTCCCCGGCCAAAGCCCACCGCCTGATCGCCCTGGCCAATCAATCCGGACTGGTGAAGGTCTTCGTGGAAGGTGAACCGGCTGAGTGCATTGCCCTGGAAGACGCCCTGATGCGCCGCTTTGATCTGCAAAGCTGCATTGTTGCCCCGGCCCTGAGTGATGATCAGGAGGCAGAGGGCAACAGCGAAGGGCAGGCGGCCCTGCAGGCTGTCGCTGCCGCCGGGGCCCGTTTCCTGCATCAGCAGCTGTCAGACCCTGACTTGGCCATCATAGGCGTCGGCAAGGGCCGTACCCTTTCTGCCGCTGTCGACCGGATGCCTCAGATCAAACGGCCGGACCTGCAGTTTGCCGCTGTATCAGGCAGCCTGACCCGCTCGCTGGCCGCCAACCCCTATGATGTGATTCACAAACTGGTGGAGCGCACCGGTGGCGAAGGCTACTTCCTGCCCGTGCCTTATCTGGCTTCCAGCGCTGAAGAAAAAGAAGTGCTGCTTGGTCAGCCCTCCGTCCAGGCGCTGCTGGCCCATGCCCGCGAAGCCCGCTTTTTTGCGGTTGGGATCGGGGCGCTGGAGACGGACGCCCACATCCGCCAGACCGGCATGATCACAGAAACTGAACTGTTGGAGCTGCGCGACCAGGGGGCCGTTGGAGACCTGATGGGGGCCTTTATCGACGCAGACGGCCGCCCGGTGAACTCCGCCATCAATCAGCAATCTGTGGGCCTGTCCATGGAGGAGTTGCGCGGTGCCCGCGTGGTTGCCCTGGCGGGGGGACAGGCCAAAGCCCGCGCCATACTGGCCGCTCTCAACAGCGGCATCATCACCGATCTGATCATTGACGAGGCCACCGCGGCGTTGGTGGTCGACCAGTACCTGGGCCTAGCGGCCTGATGAATGCGAAGGACCTGACCATGCGCCTCATCACCTCTCCCCTTCCCGTCAGGGCCCCGGCGGATCCCGCCCCGGCCTGGAGTGGCAGCAGAGAACCGAAGGCCGCCCTGAAAGTCGCCGGGGACGGCCACCATGAAGAGGCCCACAATCCCGGCACGGCTCTGGATCTGGATTGGGTGGAAAGCCTGCAGGTCAACCGCAGCGCTGTAGAACGCCGGGCTACCAGCCTGCCGGGACGCCGTTCCGTCAAAAAAGACTGGCAGGCCGCCTGGCTGCTCAAGGCCCTGACCTGTATTGATCTGACCACCCTGTCCGGTGACGACACCGTGGGCCGGGTGCAGCGCCTGTGCGCCAAAGCCCGCCAGCCGGTGCGCCGGGATCTGCTGGAAGCTCTGGGCATGGCCGATCGGGGCATCACGGTTGGGGCGGTCTGTGTCTATCACGACATGGTGCCTGCGGCGGTCGAAGCCCTGGATGGCAGCGGCATCCCCGTGGCAGCCGTCTCCACGGGCTTTCCCGCCGGTCTGTCGCCGCTGCCCCTGCGGATCAAGGAGATCGAAGCCTCCGTGGCAGCCGGGGCCAAGGAAATCGACATCGTCATCTCCCGGCGTCAGGCCCTGACCGGAGACTGGCCTGCCCTCTATGAGGAAATCAAAGCCTTCCGCGAGGCCTGCGGCCCGGCACACATGAAAACCATTCTGGCCACCGGCGAGCTGGGCACGTTGCGCAATGTGGCCAAGGCCTCAGCCGTCTGCATGATGGCCGGGGCGGACTTCATCAAAACCTCTACCGGCAAGGAACCGGTGAACGCCACCTTGCCGGTGTCTCTGGTGATGATGCGCCTGATCCGCGACTACTGGGAACGCACAGGTGAAAAGGTCGGCTTCAAACCTGCAGGCGGCATCTCCACGGCCAAAGACAGCCTCAACTATCTGGCCCTGGTGAAGGAAGAACTGGGGGACGACTGGCTCTCCCCTCACCTCTTCCGCTTCGGTGCTTCCAGCCTGCTGGGCGACATTGAGCGCCAGCTGGAACACCACGTAACCGGCCGCTATTCCGCCGGCAACCGTCATCCCCTGGGCTAAGGACTGGAAAGTCGAATTCAATGAGTATTGCAGAAATCTTCGACAGCATGGAGTACGGCCCAGCCCCGGAAAGCCGCAGCGAAGCGGATGCCTGGCTGGATCATCATGACCGGTCCTTTGGCTGTTTTATCGCCGGAAACTGGAGTGACAAGGATCCGTCTTCCGGTTTCGTCAGCCGCAACCCGGCCAATGGCGAAGACCTGGCCCGTATCACCCAGGCCAGCGAAGATCAGATCAACGCAGCCGTCGCTGCCGCCCGCAAGGCCCAGTCCGGCTGGCAGGCCCTGGGCGGACATGGCCGAGCCCGGCACCTCTATGCCCTGGCCCGTCTGGTGCAAAAGCACAGCCGCCTGCTGGCCGTGCTGGAAAGCCTGGATAATGGCAAGGCAATCCGTGAAAGCCGCGACGGTGATATTCCTCTGGTGGCCCGGCACTTCTACCACCATGCCGGATGGGCTCAGCTGCAGGATCAGGAATTTCCGGGCTATCAGGCCCTGGGCGTGGTCGGGCAGATCATCCCCTGGAATTTCCCGCTTCTGATGCTGGCCTGGAAGGTGGCTCCGGCTCTGGCGGCTGGCAACACTGTTGTCCTGAAACCCGCCGAATACACCAGCCTGACGGCCCTGGCTTTTGCCGAGCTCTGCCAGCAGGCCGGACTGCCCGCCGGGGTGCTGAACATCGTCACCGGGGATGGAGCTGTTGGCGAGATGATCGTCAACCACCCGGACATCGACAAGCTGGCTTTCACAGGCTCTACCGAGGTGGGGCGCGCCATCCGTGAAGCGACGGCCGGTTCCGGCAAAAAACTGACCCTGGAACTGGGGGGTAAATCCCCGTTCATTGTCTTTGAAGACGCCGATCTGGATGGCGCTGTCGAAGGGGTCGTGGACGCCATCTGGTTCAATCAGGGCCAGGTCTGCTGTGCCGGATCGCGCCTGTTGCTGCAGGAAGGCATTGCCGAGCGGTTTCTGGAGAAACTGAAACGCCGCATGTCCAGCCTGCGCCTGGGGGACCCGCTGGACAAAGCCATCGACATGGGGGCCATCGTTGACCCTGTGCAGCAGGAACGCATCAGCCGTCTGGTTAATCTGGCCGTGGAAGAAGGGGCAGAGCTTTGGCAACTGGAAGATTGCCCCAGTGAAGGCTGCTATTACCCGCCCACCTTACTGACCTCTGTATCGCCTGCCTCCACCGCTGCCCAGGAAGAGATCTTTGGCCCTGTGCTGGCAGCCATGACCTTCCGCACACCGGGCGAAGCCGTCACGCTGGCCAACAACAGCCGCTATGGGCTGGCGGCCTCGGTCTGGACGGAAAACATCAATCTGGCCCTCGATCAGGCCCCCAAGCTCAGTGCAGGCGTGGTCTGGGTCAACTGCACCAACCAGTTTGATGCGGCCTGCGGCTTTGGCGGGTACAAAGAATCAGGTTTTGGTCGTGAAGGCGGGAAAGAGGGGCTCTATGAATATCTGGCCCCGGCCTTTGAAACGAAACTGCCGCCCTACAAAGAGACAGCTGCCCCGGCCAAAGCCGCACCGGGCGCCGCCAAAGTTGGCTCCCCCCTGTCTCTTCCCACTCTGGACCGCACAGCCAAACTCTACATTGGCGGCAAACAGGCCCGGCCAGACAGTGGCTATGCCCGTCCGGTGCTTTCCCCCAAAGGTCAGCTGATCGGGGAAGTGGGTGACGGCAATCGCAAAGACATCCGCAACGCCGTGGAAGCGGCCCGCAAGGCCGCCGGCTGGTCTCAGGCCAGTGGCCACAACAAAGCGCAGGTTCTCTACTATCTGGCGGAAAATCTGTCTGCCCGCAGCGACGAGTTTGCAGACCGTCTGAGCAGCATGACCGGCGCAAAAGCGAAAGAAAGCCAGCGGGAAGTGGATGCAGCGATCCAGCGTCTCTTCAGCTATGGCGCCTGGGCCGACAAGTTCGACGGTGCCGTTCACAACCCGCCTCTGCGCGGCGTGACTTTGGCCATGAACGAGCCGCTGGGCATCATTGGGCAGCTCTGCCCCGATGACCTGCCGCTGCTGGGGCTAGTCTCTCTGATGGCCCCGGCCATTGCCATGGGCAACCGGGTGATCCTGGTGCCCTCCCAGCACCATGGTCTGGCGGCGACGGATCTGTATCAGGTTTTTGAAACCTCAGATCTGCCCGCCGGTGTGGTCAACATCGTCACCGGCGCGCGCGACAGCCTGGCCCAAACGCTGGCAGCTCATGATGAGGTGGATGGCCTGTGGTACGTCGGCTCGCAAGACGGCAGCACCCAGGTGGAAAGAGCCTCTGTCGGCAACCTGAAACGCTGCTGGGTCAACTATGGCAAACGCCGTGACTGGTTTGATCCAGACCAAGGCGAAGGCCGGGAATTCCTGCGACAAGCAACGCAGGTCAAGAACATCTGGGTCCCCTACGGAGAATAGGGGCCCGGACTGCGCTATCGGCAGCAAGGAAGCCGAAGCTGCAAACACCAGTGGTTAAGACTTCCAAACTGCCCGAACAGGGACACCTTTAAAAAGAAGGGAAGACAAAAATGAAATACCTGCTGAAATCCATGTGCGCCGTGGCAGCTCTGCTGTCTGCCTCTGCTGCCAGTGCTGAAGATGTCAAGCCAGCCGTGGTCTATGACATGGGGGGCAAATTCGACAAATCCTTCAACGAAGCCGTGTTCAACGGTGTCGAACGCTTTTCCAAGGAATCCGGCATTAAGGTTCGTGAGTTCGAAACCACCAACGAAACCCAGTTCGAACAGGCTCATCGCAAGTTTGCCCAGCGCGGCTCCAACCCCATCGTGGGCGTCGGCTTCACCCAGGGTGGCGCTGTGACGGAAGTGGCCAAGGAATTCCCGGACTCCCGCTGGACAGTGATCGATTCCGTGGTGGATCTGCCCAATGTGCAGTCCGTGGTCTTTAAAGAGCACGAGGGCTCCTTCCTGGTGGGTCTGCTGGCTGTCATGGCCTCCGAAACCGACAAGGTCGGCTTTGTCGGCGGCATGGACATTCCTCTGATCCGGCGCTTTGCCTGTGGATATGAACAGGGCGCCAAGCACGTTAACGCCAATGCCGAAGTGATCCAGAACATGACCGGCACCACCCCTTCCGCCTGGAACGATCCGGGACGTGGCGGTGAGCTGGCCCGTGGTCAGTTCGACCGGGGCGTTGATGTGGTCTATGCCGCCGCCGGTGGCACCGGCGTGGGCGTCTACCAGGCCGCCAAAGACAACGGCAAGCTGGCCATCGGCGTGGATTCCAACCAGAACCATCTCTACCCCGGCACAATGCTGACTTCCATGGTCAAGCGGGTCGATCTGGCCGCTTACAACTCCTACAAAGCTGCCCAGGACGGCAACTGGGAAGCCGGCATGACCGTCATGGGTCTGGCTGAAGGCGGTGTTGACTGGGCTCTGGATGAGCACAACAAGCCCCTGATCACTGCCGAAATGGAAGCCGCGGTAGAACAGGCCAAAGCCGACATCATCTCCGGCAAGATCGTCGTTCATGACTACATGAGCGACAACAGCTGCACCTACTAAAGTCTGTACGGTTGCGCTGATCAGCAGGCAACGGGCCGGGGGCAATGTGACCTGACCAGGGATCATTGTTCCCGCCCCGCCTGTTACAGCAATCCAGACAAAGACTCCTAACTGTGGAACCCGCGTTCATGCTTGAAGCGCAAGACACCGCACAGGTCCCGGCCATCGAACTGAAAGGCATCAGCAAGTCCTTCGGCGCGGTTAAGGCCAACCAGAACATTGATCTGCTGGTTCCCAGCGGCACCATTCACGGCATCATTGGCGAGAATGGCGCGGGCAAATCCACACTTATGTCCATCCTCTATGGCTTCTACGAAGCCGACAGTGGCGACATTGAAGTGGCGGGCAAAAACGCCTCCATTCAGTCCTCTCAGGACGCCATTGCCCAGGGGATCGGCATGGTTCACCAGCACTTCATGCTGGTGGACACCTTCACGGTGCTGGAAAACATCATGCTGGGCAGCGAAGGCGGTGGCCTGCTGGCCCGGGGACGCAGAACCGCTGAAGAAGCGCTGAAGCGCCTGGCTGACGACTATGGCCTGCAGGTTGATGTTCATGCCCTGGTCGGTGACCTGACGGTGGGGGACCGCCAGCGGGTGGAAATCCTGAAAGCCCTCTACAAGGGCGCGCGCATTCTGATCCTGGATGAACCCACCGGCGTTCTGACACCCCAGGAAACAGACCAGCTTTTCCGCATTCTTGATGCCCTGCGTCAGGAAGGCGTCACGGTGATCCTGATCACTCATAAGCTGCAGGAAATCATGGCGATCACCGACGGTGTGTCGGTCATGCGGGCCGGTAAGATGGTTGCCCACCGCCAGACGGACGCCACCAGTAAAGAAGAGCTGGCGGAACTGATGGTGGGCCGAAAAGTCCGGCTGGAGATGGACAAAAACCCCGCCAAGCCAGGGGAAACCCTGCTGGATGCAAAGGGGCTGACGGTGGTGGACAGCCAGGGGGTAACCCGATTGGACGCTGTCGACCTGTCCCTGCGCAGAGGTGAAATTGTCGGCATCGCCGGTGTCTCGGGCAATGGCCAGAGTGAACTGCTGGAAGTCCTGACCGGTGTTCGCCCCTTAAGCCAGGGTCACTTTACGCTGGCCGGACGCGCTGTTTCACCTGAGGCGCCCTTTAACGCCGCCGACCTGCGGGACCTGGGGGCTGCGCACATTCCAGAAGACCGCCACCGCCTGGGCCTGGTCACCCGGTTCAACGCCGCTGAATCCTCCATTCTCGGCTACCAGAACTCCGCCGACTACAACGGACGCCTGCTGCTCAACCAGAAGGCTGTGGTGGAAAACTGCGGCAACCTGATGGAAGAGTTTGATGTGCGCCCCCGTGATCCGGAAATTCGCTCCGCCAACATGTCAGGGGGCAACCAGCAGAAGCTGATCATCGCCCGGGAACTTTCCCAGGACCCCAAGGTTCTGTTCATTGGTCAGCCCACCCGCGGCGTGGACATCGGTGCCATCGAATTCATTCACCGCCAGATCATTGCCCGGCGGGACGCGGGCTGTGCCGTGCTGATGGTCTCGGTAGAGCTGGAAGAAATCCTCTCACTGGCCGATCGCATCCTGGTTATGTTTGAGGGCCGCATCGTCGGTGAAGTGCCGGCTGCGCAAACCAATGAACGTGAGCTTGGCCTGATGATGGCCAATGCCCGGGACGATCTCCCCACCGATAGGGCGACGCCCGCCAAAGATATGCCCGCCCCCGGGGCTGGCACCTCCAACCCCGCAGCCGAAAGTGTTCCTTCATGAGTGCCCCTGCTGCCCCCCTTCCCCGCTGGGCTGACTATGGCCTCCTGCCCCTGATCAATCTGGTCATGGCGCTGGCTGCCTCGGGCCTGATCATTCTGGCTGTGGGGGAAAGCCCCATTGAAGCCGTGCAGATCATGCTGAACGGGGCCTTCGGTTACGATGAAGGCGTTGGCTACACACTCTATTACACAACCAACTTTATCTTCACCGGTCTGGCTGTGGCCGTGGCGTTTCACGCCGGGCTTTTCAACATCGGCGGTGAAGGACAGGCCTATATCGGCGGTCTGGGAGCCGGGTTGGTGATCCTGGCCCTCGACATGGTGCTGCCTGCCTGGCTGCTGATTCCCCTGGCCATGGTCTTTGCCTGCCTTTTCGGCGCCGCCTGGGCGTCGGTTCCGGCCTATCTGCAGGCCTACCGGGGCAGCCACATTGTTATCACCACCATCATGTTCAACTTCATCGCCACAGCGCTGATGGTTTACCTGCTGGTCAATGTGCTGATCGAACCCAATTCCATGGTGCCCAAAAGCCGGGAATTCGCCGAAAGCGCCACCATCCCCTACATGCATGAAGTTCTGGCCTGGCTGGGCATTTCCACGGCCCAGACACCGCTCAATCTGACCATCCTGCTGGCCGGGGCAGCCGCTGTTTTTGTCTGGATCTACGTCTGGCACACCCGCTGGGGCTATACCCTCAGAACCGTGGGTTTCAATGAGCAGGCGGCGGTCTATGCCGGGGTCGATCCGCGTAAGGTGATCATGGTGACCATGGCGCTGTCGGGGGGGCTGGCCGGTATGGTGGGCATCAACGAGATCATGGGGGTCCACCATCACCTGCTGCTGAACTTTGTGGCAGGCTATGGCTTTACCGGCATTGCCGTATCGCTGATGGGGCGTAACCATCCGGTCGGCATTGTTCTGGCGTCCTTGCTGTTCGGGGTGCTGTATCAGGGCGGCGCAGAGCTGGCGTTTGAAATGCCCTCCATGACCCGGGATATGGTGGTGACCATTCAGGGGCTGGTCATCCTCTTCTCCGGGGCGCTGTCCTTTATGGCCCGGCCCTGGCTGGAAAGGGCTTTTGCCTTCCTCTCCCGGCCCGCGACCCCAGCGCAGGAGGCCGCCTGATGGAAGAGATCCTGACCCTCGCCATCCTGACACTGGATGCCACCATTCGCGTCGCCACGCCGCTGATCCTCTGCGCCCTGGCCGGGATATTTTCTGAACGCTCCGGCATCATCGACATTGGGCTGGAAGGAAAAATGCTGGCCGGGGCCTTTGCTGCTGCGGTCATGGCTCACTATAGCGGCTCTGCCTGGGTGGCTCTGGCCGCAGGTATTCTGGTGGCCGGACTCATGGCCCTGCTGCATGGCTTTGCCTGCATCACCCATAAGGGCAACCAGGTGGTCTCCGGCCTGGCCATCAACATTCTGGCGTCGGGCCTGACGGCGGTGCTGTCCATTGCCTGGTTCTCCCAGGGCGGCCAGACCCCCTTCCTCGACTCAGACGCCCGTTTCATGCCCCTTAATCTGCCCCTGGCTGAAAGCCTGAAAGAGGTGCCCCTGTTGGGACCCGTCTATTTTGACCTGATCAGCGGACACAATCTGCTGGTCTATCTGGCATTGCTGGCGGTGCCTGCTGCCTGGTGGGTGCTGTTCCGCTCCCGCTTTGGCTTGCGGCTGCGTGCCGTGGGTGAAAACCCGCAGGCTGTGGATACCGCAGGCATTTCAGTCACCTTCCTGCGCTATCGGGCCGTGATGATGTGCGGGCTGCTGACCGGGATGGCAGGCACTTACATTGCTATTGCCCAGAACGCATCCTTCTCCCGCGACATGTCCGCCGGTCAGGGCTACATCGCTCTGGCGGCCATGATTTTCGGCAAGTGGCATCCCAAAGGGGCCCTGGCTGCCTGCCTGATGTTCGGTTTTCTCGACGCCATTGCCATCCGCCTGCAGGGGGTGGAGATCGCAGGGATCGGGGAAGTGCCGGTCCAGCTGATCCAGGCGCTGCCCTATGTGCTGACAGTGGTGTTGCTGGCCGGTTTCATCGGCAAAGCCACCCCGCCCAAAGCCATCGGCATCCCTTACGTGAAGGAGCGTTAGGAGATGAGCAGCAAAGCCAACAGCCAGCTCCAGCCGCTGATCGATGCCGCCCGTCAGGCCATGGACCGGGCTCACGCGCCCTACAGCAACTTTCCCGTTGGCGCGGCACTTAGGGGCAAAAACGGAGAGATCTATTCAGGCTGCAACGTTGAGAATGCAGCTTACCCGGAAGGCTGGTGTGCAGAAACGTCAGCCATTGCGGCTCTGGTCATGGGCCAGGGCGACGGCATCAAAGAAGTCGTCGTGATGGGCAAAGGCGACGCCCTGGTGACGCCCTGCGGGGGCTGTCGTCAGCGCCTTCGCGAGTTTGCCGCCCCGGACACTCCGATCCACATCTGTGGTCCGGAAGGTCTGCGCCAGACATTCACCCTGCAGGAGCTGCTGCCTGTTTCCTTCGGTCCGGACAATCTGGACTGACCTTGTTTGCTTGCGGAGAAGACTCGTCTTTTCCGCCGTTACCTTTTGAGTTTTGTGAAAATGACCAGTGGTTTGCCTGTCGTTGAGGACCGAGAACAAAGCGAGAGTCTCATGGAGTCATCTCTTCCCTCCTGGACAAAGATACAAGCCGATGCCCAAGCGGCCGCCGCCGTCATCTGGGAACGGGCCCCGGCCATTCCCAAAGTCGGCCTGGTCCTGGGGTCCGGCCTGGGGTCATTCGCGGAGTCTGTCGAAGAGGCCGTTTCCGTCCCTTATGAGGATTTGCCGGGGTTCCCGGGCACCGGCGTCGCCGGTCATGCCGGTCGACTGCTTCTGGGCAAGGTCGGCGGCCTGCCTGTGGCTGTGATGCAGGGGCGGGCGCATTACTACGAAGCCGCCAATGCAGCGGTGATGGCAACCCCCGTGCGGGCCCTGGCTGCGGCTGGCTGCACAAGCCTGATCCTGACCAACGCGGCGGGCAGTCTGCGCGAAGAGGCCGGCCCCGGATCGGTCATGCAACTGACCGACCACATCAACTTCACCGGGGCTTCCCCCCTCTGGGGTCAGGAAGGAAATGAGCGCTTCGTGGACATGAGCGCCGCCTATGACCCGGACTTCCAGAAGATCTTTCAGGACGCTGCCAACAGCCACGACATCACGCTGCACAGGGGCGTCTACATGTGGTTTGCCGGACCCAACTTCGAAACACCGGCTGAAATTCGCGCCGCAAAGATCCTGGGCGCAGATGCGGTGGGGATGTCAACCGTCCCGGAAGTCATTCTGGCCCGGCAACTGGGCCTGAAGGTGGCTGCCCTCTCCATCATCACCAATTACGGCGCCGGGATGAGCCCCACCAAACTCAGCCACGAACAGACCATGCACTATGCCCAGAAGGCCGCGCAATCGGTGAAAACGCTGTTGACCCGATCCCTCTCCCTCATCGCCAGCCAGATAGAAAGTTAAGCCAGATGCTGCCGCAAGAGATCATCCGTAAGAAACGCGACGGCCTGACGCTGAGCGACGAGGAAGTGGCCTTCTTTGTCAAAGGCATCACAGAAGACAGTCTGAGCGAAGGGCAGATCGCAGCTCTGGCCATGGCGGTGTTCTTCCAGGGCATGACCATGCCAGAGCGGGTGGCCCTGACCCGGGAAATGACCCGCTCTGGCACGGTGCTGACCTGGCAGGATCTGGATCTGCCCGGCCCCATTGTCGACAAACATTCCAGCGGAGGCGTGGGTGACAAGGTCAGCCTGATGCTGGGACCTCTGGTGGCGGCCTGCGGCGGCTTCGTGCCGATGATATCCGGACGGGGCCTGGGCCATACGGGCGGCACCCTGGACAAGCTGGATTCCATCCCCGGCTACACCACCACACCGGATCTCGACCTCTTCCGGAAGGTGGTCAAGGAGGCTGGCTGCGCCATCATCGGTCAGACATCAGATCTGGCACCGGCAGACCGGCGGTTCTACGCCACACGGGATGTGACAGCCACTGTGGAATCTGTGCCGCTGATCACTGCGTCCATTCTGTCCAAAAAACTGGCCGCCGGGCTCGACAGCCTGGCCATGGACATCAAGGTGGGCAACGGCGCTTTCTGCGACACCCTGGACATGGCGGAAGACCTGGCGAGCTCCATCGTCCAGGTGGCCCACGGCGCCGGACTGCCCACCACGGCGCTGATCACCGACATGAACCAGGTACTGGGCCGGGAAGTGGGCAATGGCCTGGAGGTTCAGGAAACCGTCCACTATCTGACCGGCCGCAAGCGGGACCCGCGCCTGCATGAAGTGGTGCTGGCACTGGCGGCCGAAATGCTGCTGCTTGGGGGACTGGCGGAGGATCTGGACAGTGCCCGACGTAAAGCCGACGACGCGTTGGCATCCGGCGCGGCGGCTGAGTTCTTTGCCCGAATGGTCACGGCTTTGGGCGGTCCGGCAGATTTCCTGGACAAGAGCGATCAGCATTTGGCTGCCGCCCCCATCATCACCCCTTGCTTTGCTCAGGAAACAGGCATTGTCAGCGCCATGGACACCCGGGCCATGGGGGTGGCGGTTGTGGCGCTGGGTGGCGGACGCGCCAAAGCCAGCGACAGCATTGATGCCCGTGTGGGGCTGTCTGACGTCATACAGGTTGGTGAAGAAGCCAGCCCTGATAAGCCTCTGGCCATGGTTCATGCTGCATCAGAAAGCGCGGCTCAGGCCGCTGCAGCCCAGATCCGCCAGGCTGTAACGATCAGCGCACAGCCTTCAGCGAAGCATTCCCCCATGATCCAGCGACGGATCACCCTCGAAAGTCTGCAAAAAGAAGGAGAGGCATCATGAGCCGTGCCATCATTCTGGTGATGGACTCCTTTGGCATCGGAGCCACTGAAGATGCAGCAAGCTTCGGGGATGAAGGCAGCAACACGCTGGGCCATATTGCCGCCGCCTGCGCCGCTGGTCAGGCGGACAAACCCGGCCTGCGCCAGGGCCCCCTTAGCCTGCCAAATCTGACCCGTCTGGGCCTGGGCCATGCGGCAGAGGGCTCCTCTGGTCAGCGTCCTGCTGGCCTGGAGCGGGAAGAGCGGCCCGAAGGGGCCTGGGGGCACGCTGCAGAAGTCAGCAAAGGCAAGGACACCCCCAGCGGCCACTGGGAGATTGCCGGGGTGCCGGTGCACAAGGACTGGGGTTACTTTGAAGCGCCCCAGCAGTCCTTCCCTCAGAAGCTGCTGGACAGCCTGATCCGTCAGGCGGGCCTGCCGGGCATTCTGGGCAACTGCCATGCCAGCGGCACCACCATCATTGCAGATCTGGGTGAAGAGCACGTCAAAAGCGGGAAGCCCATCATCTACACCTCCGCAGATTCTGTGTTCCAGATCGCCGCTCATGAAGAGCACTTTGGCCTGCAGCGGCTCTATGACCTCTGTGAAACCGCAAAAGTCCTGACCGAGCCCTACAACATTGGCCGCGTCATCGCCCGTCCCTTTACCGGGGACAGCGCCGACACCTTCCAGCGGACCAGCAATCGGCGGGATCTGACCACGCCGCCACCGCAAGACACCCTGCTGGATCAACTGAAAGCCGCCGGGCGGGATGTCATCTCCATTGGTAAGATTGCCGACATCTTTGCCCAGCGCGGGCTGACCCGAAAGATCAAGGCACCGACCAACGACGCCCTCTTCAGCGCCACGCTGGATGAACTGGGCACCGCCCCTGACGGCAGCCTGATTTTCACCAATCTGGTGGACTTTGACATGCTGTATGGCCACCGCCGGGATGTGGCTGGATATGCAGCGGCGCTGGAAGCCCTTGATGCCCGTCTGCCTGAGCTGGAGGCGCTCTTGCACCCCGGAGATCTGGTGTTGATCACCGCCGATCATGGCTGTGACCCGACCTGGCCAGGCAGCGATCATACCCGCGAGCACGTGCCGGTTCTCTTCTTCGGACCTGGCCTTACAGAGGCGCAACAAGGGCAGAACCTGGGCCAGCGGTCGAGCTTTGCGGACATGGGACAGACTTTGGCCAGCCACCTGGCCATTGCCCCATTGGCTCACGGCACCGCCTGTTTCAATGGATGAAGGAAAGACAGCAGAGATGACAGCTGCCAGCGCCCCCCTCCCACCCCGCTTCACGGCCACGGCCGATGGCCGCATGACACCGGCCATGCGTGAGGCCTGGCAGGCCGATGGTCTGCTGGTGCTGGAGAACTGGTTGCTGGCTGGCGATTGTCAGGCCCTGATGGATCGGGCCGCCCAGCTGGTGCAGGAAAAGGGCAGTCTGGATCAGATGACTGTTTTCTCCACCACCAAACGCCAACAGCAAAACCAAAGCTACTTCCTGGAATCCGCAGACAAAATCCGCTGTTTCTTTGAAGACGAGGCGCTGAATGAGGACGGCCAGCTGACTGTGCCGCTGGAGCGGGCCATCAACAAGATGGGCCATGCCCTGCATGACCTGGACCCGCTGTTCCAACGCAGCTCCTACGATCCGCGCATTGGACGGCTGGCACGGGATGCAGGCCAGAAAGACCCCCGTGCCCTGCAGTCCATGATGATTTTCAAGCACCCCCACATCGGCGGGGAGGTCACCTGCCATCAGGACAGCACCTTCCTTTACAGCGACCCCACTTCCGTCATTGGTTTCTGGATCGCGCTGGAAGACGCCACCGTGGACAACGGCTGCCTCTACGCCCTGCCCGGCCGCCACAAGGAAGGTCTCAAGGAACGCCTGCATCAGGGGCCGGACGGCGCAAAAATGGAGCAGGTAGCCGCCCTCACCTGGGAAAACGATGCGGCCGTTCCCCTGGAGGTGCCGCAGGGCAGTCTGGTTCTGCTGCACGGGGAGCTGCCCCATCTCAGCGGCGCCAACCGCTCTGCCAAATCTCGGCAAGCCTATGCGCTGCACGTCATCGACGGGGCCTGTGACTATCCCGCGGACAACTGGCTACAGCGGCCTGCCGATTTCCCGGTGAGGGCCTTGCCATGACCATGAGCATGACCCAGGCGGCGGCGGACTCCTCCTTAAGACAACAGGCTGACAGTCAGCTGCCCAAGGCAGAGCTGCACTGCCATCTGGAAGGGGCCATTCCACCGGATCTGGCCCAACGGTTTGCCGCCCGCAACGGACAGACCTTGCCAGCGGGGCTGATCACCGAAGATGGTCAGGGCTATCGCCACAGCAGTTTTCTGGATTTCCTTGCAGGCTTTGACCAGGTCAGCGCCACCCTGTCTCAGGCTCAGGATTACATCGACCTGGTTGAGCATTACCTGCTGCAGGCCGCCCGCGAGGGCGTCCGCTATGTGGAGTTCTTCATCTCACCGGAACATGCCGCTGCCAAGAACATCAGCTACAGCGAATTGCTGGAGGCGCTCAGCCAGGGCATTGACCAGGCACAGGCTGCCGGAGGGGCTGTTTGCCGCTTGATTGTCACCTGTGTCCGGCACCTGGGGCCGGAGCGGGCTCTGGCCGTGGCGGAACAGATGGTGCAGAGCCCCCACCCCTACGTGGTGGGCTTCGGCATGGGCGGCGACGAACTGAAAGGCAGCTGTCGGGACTTTCGTCCGGCTTTCGATCTGGCCGACAAAGCCGGGATCGCCACTACGGTCCATGCCGGGGAAGTGGGTGGACCGGACTCCGTGCGCGATGCGCTGGACAACCTTCCCGTCAGCCGCCTGGGCCACGGCGTGCGCAGTGCCGAAGATCCGGCGCTGTTAAAGGAACTGGCCCAAAAGGACATTCACCTGGAGGTCTGTCCGACCTCAAACCTGGCGCTCAAGATCTATGACAGCTTGCCGGACCACCCATTGCCCCGCTTACTGGACGCCGGATGCCGCCTCAGCCTCAACAGCGATGACCCACCATTTTTCCAGTCCAGCGTGGCTGGCGAATATGCACAGGCACAAAGGGAATTCGGCCTGACAGATTCCCAGTTGCTCCAGGTCACCCGCTGGGCCCTGGAAGATTCCTTTGCCCCGCAGGAAATCAAGGAGAGCCTGCTGCAGGATCTAACCGACTGGTCAGAACAGAGGGAGAGCTGCTGATGCTGCGCGCCATCGCCTTTGATGCCGACGACACCCTTTGGCACAACGAACAGTACTTTCAGGAAACCCAGCAACGGCTGTCAGAGATTCTTGATCAGCATGCCGACCATGACTTCGTGCAGGCGGAACTGCAGAACATGGAACGGCGCAACATCAAGCTCTTCGGCTATGGCATCAAGGGCTTCACCCTGTCGATGATCGAAACGGCCATCGAAATCACCAACAACCGGATCAGCGCTGCGGAAATCCACGAAATCATCATGCTGGGCAAGACCATGCTGGATGCCCCCATGACGGTGTTTGATGGCGTTGAAGAGGTCCTGAACGATCTGGGCCGGGACTATCCGCTGCTGCTCATCACCAAAGGAGATCTGCTGGATCAGCGTAACAAAGTTGATCGCTCTGGTCTGGCCCGCCTGTTCCAGCGGATAGAGGTGGTGTCTGAAAAGGACAGCCAAAGCTACAAGGAAATTTTCGACAGCGAAGCGCTGAAACCTGAAGAGGTGATGATGGTGGGGAACTCTGTCCCCTCCGACATTCAGCCTGTCCTGGATCTCGGGGGACACGCGGTTCACATCCCCTATGAACTGACTGCGGTTTTCGAGCGCCATCGGGAGGACCCGGACAGTCCCCGTTTCCGGCGCCTGGACTCTATTACAGAACTGCCTGCACTGGTGCGTCAGCTGACCACCTGAGCGACAGCAACAAGTGGCGTACAGGCAGCAAGCCTGACGTCCCGACGACAAACCACGGGGTGTAACCGGTCGTCGCCTGTTTCCTTTCCCGGGTAAAGCTCACCCCGGGAAAAGGCACAAAAGACAGTAGGTAAGACACGAGCAGATAAAACGAAGGGATAGCTTCATGACTGCGAAACGATCTTTGGTCAAAGCCTTTGCCATCAAGGCCATGGCCGCCTCTGCCCTCAGCCTGACGCTGGCCAGCGCCAGCGCCGAAGGACCCAAACCCAACGACAATCTGAACGCCACCCTCTGGACCCAGCAGTCCATTGAATTCAAAGGCAATGCCATCGGGGCCTATGCGCTGGCGAGAATGCGCCTGGACGAAGCCCTGGCCGACAAGAACTGGACAGCTTCACCTGAGCAGACCGGTGACTATCAGAACAAGGCCCCGGCCATCATCCTGGACGTGGATGAAACGGTTCTGGACAACTCCCTCTATCAGGCCTGGATGGTGCTGAACGACAAGAATTTCAGCTCCAAGACCTGGGGGCCCTTCGTCAATTCCGTCTCCTCCCTGCCCATCCCCGGCTCTCTCGAGTTCATCAACTATGCCGTCTCCAAGGGCGTGAAGGTCTTCTATGTCTCCAACCGCACCGGAGATCTGGAAGACGCCACCCGTGAAAATCTGAAGAAGTACGGCTATCCCATCGATGAGAGCGAAGACACCGTGCTGCTGAAAAAAGAAAAGCCGGAATGGAAGTCTTCCAAGAAAGGCGTTCGCCGGGAAGCCGTCGGGGCCAACCATCGCATCCTGCTGCTGCTGGGTGACAACCTTGGTGACTTCACCGACAAGTACAAAGGCACCCAGGCGGAAATCGACACCTTCTACAAAGAAAATGCCGACAAGTTCGGCAAAGAGTGGATTGTCATCACCAATCCCACTTACGGCTCCTGGGAATCCCGCGCTTACGGCTTCAATTACGGGCTGAGCACGGAAGAAAAACGCCAGATGAAGGAAGACGCGCTGGTCTCCTGGGACGGCAAGTAACAACTGCAAAACGCATCCCGGTTCCGGGAGTTATCCACCGGGAATGAAAAAAGAACACGGCGGGGCCTGTCCCCGCCGTTTCTGTTTGTTGATTTTCGCAACAAAAACAGAGAGGTTAGGAATTCAAGCTTTCACTGTCTCCCCAAGCTCTGGTCCCATGCCTCTTAAGGCAAACTATCAAGTGGACTGCCTGCCAGCGCCGGGATCACCATCACAACGATCGCCAGTCCGATCACCTGGTGAGAGACAGAAAGTACAGTGAGGTCCGGGGGGCGGCAAAAAGATGACCAATGGATTTTCCAGGAGATTTTTGAACGAAGGCGCTGCTGCCTCTCCCTCTGCACCTTCGCGCCTTCAGGCCTTCCCCCTGTGGCTGTTGATTGCCCCTCTGATCACAGGTCTGGGACTCCTTCTGGCCGGAACCGCACAGGCCCATGAACGCTGGATCCTGACACCTGAAGAAATCAATCGCTGGTCCGCCGAACCGCGTCTGGAGCTGATGGCAAACGTTACAGCCACCAATCTGGTGGTGCTGGCCGTGGCTCTGGTTCTGGCTCTGCTGCTCTACAAACTCAACCAGCGGGGCGCAGCGGAGTTCTTTCCCGACCTGCGCGCCCGTCTGGAAGCCAAAGCCCACTATTCCTCTCTGGTGCTGCGATTCTGTCTGGCCTGGACGCTTCTGGGTGCAGCGCTGGCCCTGGAAACCCACGCAGCCATTGGCTTTCTCGAGCGCCCCACCTTCCTGGCGCCTGATCTGTTTATCGATCAGCTGCCTGCCCGGTGGCAGTGGTTCCAGGAAGCCCAGATTGCCATTGCTGTCTTTCTCCTGCTGGGCTGGTACGTGCGCCTGCAGGCCGCTGCCTGTCTGGCGCTGTGCACGCTGGCGCTCTTTGTCATCGGCGAGCCTATGCTGGCCTATTACCCCTCCATGGCCGGGGTATGCCTCTATCTGATTTTCCAGGGACCGGGCACCTTCTTCCTGCCCTTGCCCCTGCCCGCCTTCCTGCGCACGACCGTTGATCAGTTGTCTCAGCTGCCGCGCCCGCAGGTTCAGGTGATTTTGCGGGTCTTCACCGGTCTCAACCTGCTGTTCCTGGGTGTGTTCTTCAAACTGATGCAGCCAAATCTGGTCTATGGAATCATCCTGGACCACGACGTGCCGATCCTGGATCTGGCACCGCAGTTCTTTGTGCTGCTGATGACCATCGTGGAAATCTGTGCCGGGACTTTCCTGATCCTGGGCGTGCTGATGCGCCCCATTGCCGTGGTGCTGCTGCTGGCCTTTCTCTTCTTTTCCTCGGTGCTGGAAGAGACCTTCACCGCACATATGCTCTACTACGGCATCATGGTGACCTTCCTGTTTAACGGTGGCGGCCAATGGCGTCGGCCTAAGCCCAAGGACAAGGCAGCGAACATCATCATCCTGGGAGATGGCTTTGCCGCCCTGGCCGCGGCCATGCGCATTGCAGAGCTGAAGGGGGCCGTTTCCAACATCAACCTGACCCTGGTGGCCCAACAAAGTGATCTGATCTACCGCCCCCTGCTGCCGGAAGTCTTCAGCGGCGGCATCCAGCCAGGTGGTCTGGTCAACTCCCTGCGCCGTCTCCTGCCCGGAGTTCGGGTGCTGCAGGCGGAACTGAACAGCGTCGATCCGGCTGAAAAGACCGTCACCCTGACTACGCTGAGCGGCCAGGAACGCACCCTGCCCTATGATCAGCTGATTTCTGCTCAGGAACGTCAGCCCAATCTGGATAACCTGCCGGGCCTGCTGCAACACAGCCATCCACTGCACACCATCGGGGATGCGCTCTATCTGAAGAAACTGGTGCTGACCCGTCTGGCGGCGGCGGAGATGCTGCCCTCAGACGATCCCCATCGCCAGGCGTTGCTGACCTTCGCTGTGATTGGCAGCAATCAGACGGCCGCAGGCACAGCTCTGGAACTGCGGCGGCTGCTGAACACGGCCTGGCAAGCTTATCCGGGCCTGCTGCCCAGGGATTTCATCATTCATCAGCTGGATGCGCCTTCTGAAGCAGACCCTCTGCCTGACTCCAGCCTGATCATCGCCAGAAACAAACTGCTCAAAAAAGCCCACATCACGCAGCATCGTCAGGCCACCATCGAAGCGTTGACCCCAGAAGGCATCAAGCTGGAAGGGCAAGAGGACATCCTCTGCCAAACCATCATCAACTGCCGCCTGCAACAGCCGGAGCTGCCCCTGACGCTGGACAACAAAAACCAGCCACTCTCCGAAATCCGCCATGCAACGGCCCGTCAGCTTTGTGACGACGGGCTCTTTCCCGACCTGCAGCAATTCAACCAGCTGGGGGCCGATCATGGCTACAACGCCTGGGCAGAGAGCCAGGGCTATGACCTGAAACCTCTGGATCCTCACCGCCATTGGTTCGGCATCTTCCACATGGGGCAGAGTTCCATCGCCAGTTTTGGTCCGCTGGTCTATGGCGGTCCGCTGGCCTGGTTACAGTGCCGCGTCGCCTATCTGGCGCAGCTGCCGGGGCTTGAGAAGAACCTGCGCGTGGCCCTGAACTGGCTGCTGGACCTGGTCTTTGCCAACGACATTGTCACCTTGGCCCCGGATCGCAGTGACCCGCTGTTGCAATCCAACTATGCCAAAGGCGATCTGATCATTCGCCAAGGGGAAACCGGTGACAGCGCCTACTTCATCCAGTCGGGTGAAGTGGCGGTCGAAGTGGATGGCAAGGAACTGGCCCGATTGGGCAAAGGACAGTGTTTTGGTGAACTGGCCTTGCTGACCGGGGCCCCCCGGGCGGCAGACATTCGCTGTCTGACTCCTGTGCTGGTCACCTGCCTGGCGCGACGCCAGTTCCAGGAGCTGGCGGGCGGCTTCACACTGTTCAAACAAGCCATGGAACGTCAGGCCGACAGTTACAAAGACAATGACACCTGATTAAAGCGTCACCACTGCCTCAACCTGGACGGACTCTTTAAGGGCGTCTTTTTGCCTGCCTTTCGGCCTGCAGGTGCCCTAATGTGGCAACTGGGCCAGCAACCAGTCCCGAAAAACAGCCGCGGCCGGGGACAGCCGGTCAACCCCTGCATGGCGCAGGCTGTATTCATGCAGCCCCTGTAGTGACGGGTGGTCTTTCAAACACCGCCGAAGACCATAACGCTCCTGCAGTTCATCGGAAGCCGGGGCGCGGGCCAGCGCCACTGCCGGACTGGCCGCAGCGAAGGAAAAGGCCAGCGGCGTATTCTGCACAAAGCGCCAGCGTGGTTCCGGACGGCTGGCCAGGCCCAGGTTCTGCAATGCCTGAAACCAGCCCAGATTATGCTGCTGTACCTCCAGCAATGGAAAAGCCAGCAGGTCTTCCGGCTCCGTGATCCGGGCACAGACCTCAGGCAGGGCGACAGGAAAAATCACCTCGCCAAACAGGCGGTCGCTGTAGGCCTTTTCCCAGGGACCAGGGCCATAAGAAATCTGCAGATCGGTTTTGTAGCGGATGAAATCTTCCGTGTATTCGCCGAGGTGCACATGAAGCCTGATATCAGGATAACAGTCGGCAAAATCCTGCAATCGGGCCGCCAGCCAGCTGTAGGCAAAAAGCGCCGTCACCTGAATGACCAGTTCCTGCTGATCGCTGCGATCAAACACAGCCGTAGTAGAGGTGGCGATGATGCCCAGGGCATGCTGCACAGAGGGCAAGAATGCCTTCCCCTCATCAGTTAAGGTGACGGACTGCGCCTGCCGAAAAAAGAGAGGAGTTCCCAGATATCCTTCCAGTGCCCTGATCTGCTGACTGATGGCAGGAGGGCTCATGTTTAGAGCTCTGGCCGCCCGTGCGAAGGAGCCATGTGTAGCCGCAGCTTCAAACACCCGCAGCCAGTTCAAAGAAGGAATCTGTGGTTTTGCCATCTATCCAGATTAAGCTGAACTTATCCTGAGAGCCAAGAAGTACAGGTTTATGTTCTTTAAAACCAGGCCTACATCTGTTTCCAGCAAGACCGCTTTCCCGCAACAGAGATGGCCCCCATGACTGGTTCCCTTACTCCCGACCAAGTTGCCCAATACCACAGAGATGGTTTCCTTTTTCCGCTGCCGGCTTTATCAGGCGATGAAGCCCGGGCCTATCGCAAAAGCCTGGAAGATCTGGAAGCCCGCTTTGAACAAGAAGCCCCGCCTCTGCCGCTGGACCACTTCTTTCGCCGCAACACCAACTATGTCCTGCCCTTTGCCGCCCAACTCAGCCAGGAACCCGCCATTCTCAATGCCGTTGAATCCCTGCTGGGCCCGAACCTGATGGTCTGGTCCTGCGAGTTTTTCATCAAGGAAGCGGGCAGCACCCCTTATGTGTCCTGGCATCAGGATCTGACCTACTGGGGACTGGGCGAAGCGGAAAATCTGGTCAGCGCCTGGATCGCCCTGTCACCAGCGACCCTGCAATCGGGCTGCATGCGCTTTCTGGCAGGTTCTCACAAGCAGACCATCCAGCCCCACACCGACAGCTTTGCTGACGACAACCTGTTGTCCCGGGGGCAGGAACTGGCTGTGGAGGTGGATGAAAATGAAGCCAGCGCTGTCGAGCTCCAGCCCGGGCAGTTTTCCCTGCACCATGGTAAGATGTTCCATGCCTCCGGCGCCAACACCTCAGATGACCGGCGCATCGGCGTGGTCATCCGCTACATCACGCCGGACCTGAGCCAGGTGGAAGGTCCGAAAGGCTTTGCCACGCTGGTGCGCGGTCGGGACGACGTGGGCAACTGGATCAACATCGCACCACCACAGGAAACCTTTGCCCCGGCTGATCTAGCGCTCCATGCAGAAGTCCTTAGAGCCCAGGAAACCTTCCTCCTGGACGGGGCCAAACAACGCCCCAAGGCCTACCGCAACGCCCAGGTCTAGAGACAAAGCGGTTTAAGTGGATTCACTGGATGATCACCCTTCAAGCGTGAATCTCTTTTCACTGCTTTTGAGGATGGGGCAAGTTTGAGGAGCAAGCGCGCAGTGCGTCCAGCTAACCCGAACATGCTCTGAGGCACAGCACATCAACTGGTGACCCCGCCCGCGCCCCAGTTACCTCTCGCGTCTCCCTCGCAGGGTGCGAAAAGAGCAGCCGTCAGGGCTGCTCTTTTCTATTTCCTGGCGGGAAAACCTGACTAAGAAGCCGTTTGCGAAAAGCCCGGTCGCGCTTCAGGTGCCATTCCCGGCTCATGGCCGGGCCACGGGTCTGATACTTTTCTGCATAGAGCAAGACCCACTGGCGCCCCCGCGTTGACTTGGCCCCCTGGCCGCTGTTGTGCCGTACCAGCCTCTGGTCCAGATCATTGGTCCAGCCGACGTAACTTTTGGGACCTCCGCCCCCTTCACTGCCCAGCAGATAGACAAAACACGGCACCCTTTTTCTTCCTTTCCCTGCCAGAATCTTCGCCACCCGGATGCGTTTCGGGCTCCAGCCTGACCGAAAGCAAAGGGGCTGTCTTCCTTGGTGGAAAACAGCCCCTCTGATTCGTTAGACCTCAGTCTTTTAGAGCATGATCGGTTTAGTTAGAAGCGCTTTGCGCTTGGAACTAAACCGTGAATCATCCTCTAACACGTTGAAAAGAGGCAAATTCACGCTTCAAGTGGTATCACAAAGTGATTCCGCTTAAACCGATTTGACTCTAGTTTGTCATCAGACTGGGCAGCCACAGTACAATTTCCGGGAAGGCAATCAGGACACCCACGGTCAGCACGTCTGCGATAAAGAAGGGCGAGGCCCCCCGGAAGACGTCCTGAACCGAGATATCCGGTCTGACCCCGGCCACCACAAAGCAGTTCAGTCCGATCGGCGGGGTGATCAGGCAGAGCTCTGCCATTTTCACCACGATGATGCCGAACCAGATGGGGTCATAGCCCAGACCAATCACCGCCGGATAAACCACCGGCAAGGTCAGCAGCAGCATGCCAATGGCATCCATGAACATCCCAAGGATGGCGTAGGCAGCCAGGATCATCAGCAGGGTGACGATGCGCGGCTGATCCAGACCACCAATAAACTCGGCAAAGGCACCCGGCAGATCTGCAAACCCGAGGAAACGCACGTAAAGCAGCACGCCCCAGATGATGGAGAAGATCATCACTGTCAGCTTGGCACTTTCCATCAGGGCAGAACTCAGCTGACCCCATTTCATGCCGCGTTTCAGCGCCATGACCAGAACCACAAAAGCGCCCAGCGCCCCGGCTTCCGTTGGCGTGCCCCAACCGAAGTAGATGCAGTAGATGATGATCAGCACCACCGCGAAGATGGGAAAGGCTCCCGGCAACGCCTCAAAGCGTTCCTTCCAGCTGAACCCGCTGACCGGCGGGCCCAGGTCCTTGCGGGTCTTGGCCATAAAGATGACCAGGCCCGCATAGATCAAAGCCGAGACGGCCCCGGGCAGGAAGCCAGCCAGCAGCAGCTTGCCCACGGACTGTTCAACGATGATGGCGTAGATCACCAGAATGGCGGAGGGAGGAATGAGGGACGCCAGCGTCCCGCCTGCAGCCACCACACCGGCAGCAAAGCGTTTGTCGTAGCCCAGCTTCAGCATCTCGGGAATGGCGATGCGGGCAAAGACGGCGGAGGTGGCAACCGATGCGCCGGAGACGGCTGCAAAACCGGCTGTAGCAAAAACCGTCGCCACACCCAGACCACCGGGCAGCCAACCGACCCAGCGCTTGGCCGCTTCAAAAAGCGCTTTGGTCAGGCCCGCATAGTAGGCCAGGTACCCAATCAGAATGAAGGTGGGGATCAGTGACAGGGCGTAGGTGGTGGCCTTTGAATGAGGCACGGTCCCTGCCAGTTTCAGGGCCACCAGGAACCCCCGTTCAAAGCCCATCTTCTGGGTGAAAATCAGGATCAGCCCCAGCAAGCCGATGAAAGCCGCGGCAAAGGCCACCCGGACGCCCAACAGCACAAAGACCACCATCAAGCCTGACAGCCAGATGCCAATCTCGTAAGGGGTCATGGCCATCAGTGTTTCGGTAAAGAAGCTCATTTGGCTGTCCCCCCATCAATATCATCATCCAGGGCTTCAGCCTCGTGAGCAGCCTGATGGGCAGCATCTTCAATCAAGGGGACTGCAACCGGGAACTCCTCACCACGCCGCAAGGCACGGGCATAGCCCCAAAGCTGGATCAGCAGACGCAGGGACAAGAGGGTCAGGGCCAGCGGCACCATGAACTTGGCAGGCCAAAGGGGAATGGCGATGTCGATGGAGCTGTCACCCAGGTCATAAGCCCGCTTGAAGTGGATCCAGGAGCCGTAAGTCAGAGCCAGAGAAACCAGCAGCATCAAAAAGGTGGAGATCATTTCCGCCGACCACAGGGCCCGGCCCTTCAACTGACCGACCAGAATGTCCATGCGGATATGGCCGCCCAGACGCTGGCAGTAGGCAATGCCCAGAAAGGCAAAAACCGCCATGGCCTGCTCGACCATGTCGATGAACCCGGGTACGGGAATGTTGAAGAGTTTGCGGCCAAAAATCTGAAGCACTGCCAGCAGCATCAGCAGCAGCACCACAATACCGGCTGCCAGATTCAGCCCGCTTTCAAAGCGAAAGAGCTGTTGGTCCAAGCGAGACAGACGGCTGTCGTCCAGCTTGACGTTTGCAGTTGAGGACATGATTCCCCCCTAAAGTCCTGTTCACACTGCCGGTGAATAGAGGTCCTGATAGGGACAGGCCTTCCAGTCTCCGCCACTGCGATAAAGAGCGGCTTTGCTTACGTGCCGCAGGACAGCCCTGCTGCCTGCCTCAGAAAACCACCGCTCTATAAAAAAGCACCGCGAAGGCCTGCAAAGAGGTCTACGCGGTGCTCATAACGACACTGAGTTAGTTGTTCAGTGTTTTCATAACCAGATCATAGAGTTCCTGACCGGGAACGCCTGCTTCTTCCATCTTTTTCAGCCAGGCTTCACGGACGGGGTCAGCTGCGGCTTTACGGAAAGCAGCAATTTCTTCGTCCGTGTAGGTGATGCGGGTGATGTTCTTCTCATCAATGATGGAATCCCACTTGGCCAGCAGTTTGCCGTAGTTGTCCAGGTAGTGGGCAATGGCTTCGTCAACAGAGCTGTCGAGAGCGGCGCGATTGGCGTCAGACAGAGCGTTGTAAGCGTCGATGTTCACCACCACGGGGCAGTTCACGGTGCCGGGGTTCAGGTTGGTGGTCCACCAGTTGGACACATCGATGGTCCGGTAGGCCAGGTGAGCGTGCTGAGCGAACGCCACAGAATCAACCACGCCGCTTTCCAGCGCGTTGTAAGCTTCTGTTGCGGTCACAGAGGTCGGTGTGGCGCCAACGGTTTTGAAGGCATTACCCAGACCGCCGGTAGCACGGATGCGCATGCCCTGATAGTCATTCAGGGTTTTCGGGGCATCACCGGTACCCGCCACGTTGTACTGTGGCATGGGGGAGGTCATCAGCAGTTTGGCGTTCCAGCGGGCCAGATCTTTCTGAGCTGCCGGGTGGCTGTAAACAGCGTTGGAGACCTTCACTTCTTCTTCCAGGTTCCGGACACCCAGGAAAGGCAGTTCCAGAACAGTGATGGTGGGGTTCTTGTCCCGGTGATAACCGGCGCAGAACTGTGCCATTTCGAACGCACCGATGGAGATGCCGTCGAGGTTTTCACGGTTCTTGGACAGACCGCCGTAGCTGATGTTCAGCTTGAAATCGCCGTTGGTCTTTGCTTCGACCAGTTCCGCCAGTTTTTCAAGATGCTCGGTGAACGCCCGGCGCTTACCCCAGGTGGAAACGTTCCAGGTGGTTGCTGCCAGGGCTTCGCCGCCCATGAAAGCCAGCAGTGCGCCAGCTACCACAAATTTACCAAGGTGTTTTTTCATGCACCTGTTCCTCCCTAATGCCTGCCTGATGCAGGGAAATTGATGTCCAACAAAGTCGTTCGCACAAGGTCTTACCAGCCCTTGTCGATACGAATCGACCTTTTCTGTTCGATCTATCGCTGTGATTTCAACGCAATGGCCAAAGAACCTTCACCCGGACCAGAGGCGTGAATCACAGCGTCAGACGGCAAAAAACCTTCTTCAGGGTCTTTTTCCCGTCCTTGCCAAGCCGCAAGCATAGCACGCAGCCCAAAAGAGTCAGCAAGGGAATAGCGCCTCTCGGAGATCAATTCTATTCCCCAAGCGCACAGACACCCCGGAGATCATGGCCAATTCGTTCCATAAACCCAAAGCGCCAGTGCCGTGACCAAAAAAGAAACCAGCGTAAAGACGCCATTCCAGCGCCACGCATAGGTAGTTCCGGCAACACCGGCCACCCGACCCAGGACCAACGCGGTTGCCCCAAAATGCGACCCTGTCAGGTTCATCGACCAGCCGCAAAGAAAGGCCAGCGCCAGCCAGGTGGGATTGAGCGGCGTCCCTTCCAGACCGGTCAGCAGGGAGCCCAGAAAGGTGACCATCAGCATGGGCGGCAGTCCAATGCTGGACGCCAGCGGCAGGAGGGCCGCCACCAGGATGTAGATCAGAACCGGTGGCACGTTCTGCAGGTTCAAACCATCGGCCAGCCAGGCCCCGTCCACCAGTCCGGCACCAACCAGACCGATGAAGCCGGCGGTAGCCAGCGTCATAGCTTCGGGACTACCGGCGGGTGCCGATTGCAGAAAGAGGCCGCGAATCTTCTCCCGGCGGAGGCTTCTGCCATCGGCCCGGGCGTGACAAAGCAACAGAATCCAGCCGATGGTGATGGGCAGCGCAACCACCATCACAGCGGTCACCAAAGGCAGGTGAAAGACAAAGGCGGCCAGGCCACCGCCTGCGACCAGCAAAAAGGCAACGCCGAGGAACCGTCCAAAGGCAGACCAAGGGAACGGCTGGTAGGTCAGCTCTGCTGGTGTCAGTCCCCCCTGCACCAGTTCTTTGTGAACCTGCTTGCCCGTTTGCCGGTCCAGATACCAGCCGACACCCACCAGGATCAGGGCAATCGCCCCGCCACTCAGTCCGACAATCAGGGCGCTGGACTCAACCACTGTGGCCAGCACCACCACCTGGGCAATGGAAGTCGGTGCCCAGATGTTGAACCAGGAAAAGCCCCGGGTCAGTGCTGAAAGCTGGCGACGCTCCCGATAGGCTGCGGTCAAAGGCGGTCGACCAACCGACTGGCTTTTAACCCCTCTTTGGATCATGGGAGCCAGCAGTGAAATGGCCCCGAAATTCAGCAAAACGCCAAAGAAATGTCCGCCCACGTGCAAGGTGAGATAACGTCGTCCAGGTGGTTGCTCCGTCAGATAACGGCCCAAGGTCAGGATCGATGGCGAAATGCCAGCGCCCACCTGCAGCAGAGATAACAGGATCATGAAGGCGACCAGATAGCCCGCCCGTGCCAGTCCGCCGACCACCAGATCGATGGAGGCCGTATCGAATGGCTGGTGGCTTGCCGGATGAAAAAGTAAGGCTGCGACGCTCACCCCCAGGGCAATGGTCAGCAAAAACCGCTCCCGCAATCTTACCCGGCCCTGACCCAGAACCACAAAGAGCACAAACAGAGCCGCCGTTACCTGCCCCAGCAAGACGCTGTCGGTCAGCTTTTCAACGATCACTGACAAACAGAGCAGACTGACACAAAGTGCGAACAGCAGGTCCAGCCGCGAGAGCGGTTTCTGCCCTGACGGGACTGCACTGTCTGAAGAAGCCGTTGAGATCATGGCCGCGACCATAAACGCGCCTGAGAAGACACGACCAGCCCTCTATTTCGCCAGACAGCGTTTCCTTGGCAGACGGACGACTTAGTGAAACAGGGCGGAGGTGATCTGGTTGAGGCCGCCGCTTTTGCCGCAATCCCCTTGCCGCAGATCACAGCTTAACGCCCGGCCCGTTCAGGCAATGCCCCGGTTTCCTGCGAACGGACATCCGCAAGGCCGTCTTGTTTTCAAAGACTTAAAGGGTTGAGCGGTCTCGCTCTTTTGTTTTTCCCCTCTTCTAACCAAAGCAATGATCCCGTAAAATGCGATCAAACACCAAAGAAGCACGCGACCACTGGTCCGCGCACAGGGACAAAAGACACAATGCCGCAGAAGAAAAAACGCGCTGCGCCAAAAAGCACTCAAAAGACCGAAACCAGCGATCGCAGCGCTAAAGGCCCCTACCTTTGCATCCATGTGGAAAAGACAGCCGGCACGTCGTTTCGCTCCTCAGTTCTGGACCAGTTTGAAACGGTTTTTGACTATGGCGCGATAAGTGATTCCACCAGCAAACGCCTGGCTGCATTCTGGCAAACCAATCCAAAAGATCTGCAGTACTTTCGCGACCGGGGCATAGAGGCGATCTATGGTCACTTTCCGCCGGAGAAGTACCTGGCACTTGAACCGGATCTGCCTGTGATCACCTGGATTCGAGACCCGGAGGAACGGCTGGTCTCTGACTACAATTTTCGGCGCCGCCCCAACGACATTCCCGACAGTCCCATCGATTTTGACATCCAGTCAGGAAAGCTCACCTTCCAGGATTATCTGCAGCGGCCAAATTTTCAGAACGTGATTTCCCGCTATCTCTCAAAGGTGCCACAGAAGAATTTTGCCTTTATCGGCAATACGGAAGACTACGCTGATGACCTGGCCCTTTTCGGAAAGATCTTCAACTGCCTGCCTCTTTCCCGTCGGCCCAAAAATCAGAACAATAATGAAAAGTACCTGCCCACCGCAGAAGAACGGGCTCTGCTGACAGAACTGAACAACCAGGACTTCGGGCTGTACAAAAAACTGCGCGCCACTGCAAAGCAGCTAAAAAGCAAAGGCTCAGCTCCGGGGAAAACTACTGCACAAGGGAAAGCCCGGAAGCCCAAAGATCACGCCAGCAGCATCTGGACTGACAAGCCGCTGACGGTAGAAGGTGAACAAATCATCGTTCCCGATTTTCTGCGCAACGCCTGGAGGCTGAAAGGCCAGCACCCCTCAAAGTTTGAAGAAGATCAACCAAAGAGCCTTCAGGATTTTCAGCGCTGGTACCTCTATCACGGGATCAACGAGTTCGATCCTTCCGATCCGGTCTACGAAACAATCGTCATGCGCTTCACCGAGAGCCTTTATCCGGAATTGAGCTCCTGCAGCTACGAATGGCTGGGCATGATGAAGCAGCATCCGCAGGTCTATCTTGCCTATTGTCTAAGGTCAGATCTCCGCAAAGGCTTTGCTCTGGGCGACGAAGCAGGAATTGACGCCTTCCTGCGCTGGTGGGACAGCAAAGCTCTGCACAGTCACGGACCTCAGCGGCAGGGCTTAACGTTGTTTCCCTGGTTCAACTGGCAGTTTGTCCCTCTTATCAAAGGCGATGACGATGTTCATCTGCCCCGGCTGTTGCGTGACCTCTGGCATAAGCGGCCTGACCTGCAGAAACGTTTTGATCCGGCCTCGCCCACCTTCCTGGGAGATTTTGAAAAGTGGTTTCTCTTGCTGGGAGCCAAAGAAACAGAAACCAGTGCCCCGGCCATTCCAGATCTGATTGAAAGGAACTACCCCAGCAGAAACCTTAGGCAAAAACCGATGCCTGAAGAGGATAAACAGCTGGTTTCTACCTGGTTTGACAGGTTGAAGCAGGTGCCGCGAATGTGTCTGGTTTATCTGCAGCGCCCGGACCTGCGCAAAGACATGAGCATCGGCGAAGAAGCAGGCGTCATCAATTTTCTGAACTGGTGGGCGAACGAAGGTCTCAAACAATTCGAAACCCCACCCCGTGGAAAGCAACTGATCTATCGTTTTTTGTGGGAACCCATTCACTTTGATCTTCTGCACAAGGAAATCATCTTTCCCCGGCTCTGGCAGAACCTCTGGCTGGCCCGTCCTGATCTGCAAAAGGCATTTCCCTTGGAACGGCTGGATTTTCCGCAGAAGTTTCAGGAGTGGTTTCTCAAAAACGGGGTCAACGAACAACCCGAGACAGCGCTGCCGGTTCCGCCCAAATGGGACCTGCCAGCATGAAAAAACCGCTCCTGTGCGTCCACATTGAAAAGACCGCTGGCACAACCTTCAAACCCACCGTTTCTGATCAGTTTGAAACGGCCTACGACTATGGTTTCAACCATCACTGGACCAGCCAGGTCGTTCACGATTTCTGGGCACAGGACCGCAAGGACATGTCGTTCTTCAGCGATCGTGGATATGAGGCCTTGTTCGGACACTTCCTGCCGGAAAAGTACCTGCGCATTGATCCGACACTCCCTGTACTGACCTGGATCAGGGATCCCATCGAGCGCCTCCTGTCCGACTATCATTTTAAAGGTCCGCAGGGCGACCTGTCCCTGACGGACAACATCAGCGCTCAGATCCGGTCCGGCGACCTCCCCTTCGCAGAGTTCATCGCCCACTCCACCGTGCACAACGTCCTGTCACGTTATCTGGCAAAGGTACCTGATGAAAATTTTGTTTTTGTCGGGGAGTCAGAAGACTACGAACGGGACCTTGCGCAGTTTGGTCAATTGATCAACGCCGAGTATCTGGTTCGACAGCCGCGCAATCGCGCCAGGGGTGAAAAGCACCAAATCACCGCTGAAGAAGAAGCCTTGCTGCGCCGCCTGCAGGAAAAGGATTTCCGGCAGCACAAACGCATGCTGCAGATCAAAGACAGGCTCAACAAGCAGCCGCCTCCTGACCACCAGAGTCCCCCGACCCGTCACCGGGAGAGCATCTGGCAGGAAGTGGAACACCTCCATAACGGACGCAGACTGAAGCTCCCCCGTTTTCTGCGCAACGCCTGGCGGATCCGGCCGCCTGACTACCGGGAAAAGCGGGGTAAAGAACTGGTAACCCGTGAAGACTTCGAAATCTGGTACCTTTTCAACGGGATCAATGAGTTTTCACCGGACAGTCCGGTTTTCGCCGATGTGGTCGAGCGTCTGACGGATCTGGGGCGCACAAAAAAGAAAAGCAGGAAAAGCAGCGGCCGTGACTGGCTGTCGGTTCTGCAAAACTACCCGCAGGTCTATCGGTCCTACTACCTGCGCAGCGACCTGCGCCAGGAGCGGCCAGTTGGTGACCCCAGGGGGGTAGAAGTCTTCTGGCGCTGGTGGGATCTGTATGCAGAAGAAACCCAGGGCAAGAACCGTCAAGGCCTCTGTGAACTGCCACGGTTCAACTGGGAGGAGGTGGAGCTGTCAGCGGCCGGCTCAAAGGTTCAGCTGCCCCGACTCTTGCGAGATATCTGGCAAAAACGACCGGATCTGCAGGACCGCTTCCCACTTGCATCCCCCACGTTCCGGAAGGACTTTGAAACCTGGTATCTCTTGATGGGCATCACGGAATCCGACTCAACAGCGCCGTTCGATGCTGGGCTGCTGGACCGGAACTACCCGTCACAGGATGAAAATTCAGCCACGACTTTCAGTACCCCGGCGTCTAAAGAGACGACATCCGGACCCATCAACTGGTTCCACCGCCTGAAACAAGCCCCGGAGGCCTTCCTGATCTATCTGCAAAGGCCAGACCTGCGCAGAGACACAGACATCGGCGATGCAGCAGGCGTCGAGGTGTTTATCAGATGGTGGGATCGGGAAGGTGAAAAGCACTTTGGAAAAGCACGGGCCGGACTGGATCTCCTGCCGGAATTCGACAGAGAAACCGTTGCTTTGACCAGCGACGACGGCAGCCACGATGTTCCGCGCCTCTGGCGGGATATCTGGCAGTCGAGACCGGATCTGCAGAAGGCCTTCCCACTGACCTCTTCAACTTTCAAAAAAGACTTCGCCCGCTGGTACCTGGACAGCGGACGATACGAAAGCAACAGAGCAAAGAAAGCTCCCTGACGCTCTCCAGAAAGACAAAGCAAGTCTCCGACAGGGTAACCACACTCGTGCAAGGCAGTTAACCTTCAGGTGACACTGGCCTGGAGTTAAGTCGGTTTATGCGGACTCATTTTGTGATCACACTTGAAGCGTGAAACTCTTTTCAAGGTGTTAGAGGATGATCCACGGGTTAGGTACAAGCGCAAAGCGCTTCCAACAAAACCGATCATGCTCTAGCTGAGCGATGCCAGCTGTCCTTTTCGCCCCACCACAACGAGGAAACGGCCATGAAAGATCTTCCAACCCAGATGCGTTGTATCTGGCTGACCGGACATGGCGGTTTTGATTGCCTGGAACTGCGCCAGGACGCCCCTGTGCCCTCACCTGGCCACAATGACGTGCTGATCAAGGTAGGGGCTGCTGCCGTCAACAACACCGATATCAACACCCGCACCGCCTGGTATGCCAAAGAAGAAGGCGGCACCGAAGATGCCAGCTGGGCAGGCGCTGCCCTGCGGTTTCCCAGAATTCAGGGTGCCGACGTGTGCGGAGAGATTGTCGCGGTTGGCTCAGAGGTTCCGCAAGACCGTGTGGGCGAGCGGGTACTGATAGAACCCTGTGTGCGTGAAGCCAACGGCCAGCAACTGGCGCAGGCCTGGTATTTCGGCTCTGAATGCGATGGTGGCTTTGCCGACTATGCCCGGGTGGCCGCCCGCCATGCATACAAGATCAACAGCAGCTTAAGTGATGTGGAGCTGGCGTCTTTCCCCTGTTCCTACTCAACTGCGGAAAACCTGCTGACCCGAACCGCCGTCACCGCGGGGGAACGGGTTCTGGTAACCGGCGCATCCGGCGGTGTCGGGTCTGCAGCCATCCAGCTGTTGCGTGCCCGCGGAGCCGAACCGCTGGCCGTTACCAGTAAGGAAAAAGCGCAGGAGTTAAAGACGCTGGGGGCAGTGGATTGCTTCACCCGGCAGGATGACCTGATAGAGCGTCTGGGCAAAAACTCTGTCGACGTGGTGATAGATCTGGTGGCTGGGCCTGGTTGGCCCGCCCTGCTGGAGATCCTGAAACCGGGTGGTCGGTATGGAGTGGCCGGGGCCATTGGCGGACCGCTGGTGGAACTGGACGTCCGCACCCTTTATCTGAAAGACCTGAGCTTTTTTGGCTGCACGGTCCTGGAACCGGAAGTTTTTGGCAATCTGGTCGACCGGATTGAAAAGGGGCAGATCCAGCCGCTGGTGGCTGAGACCTATCCTCTGGAAGACATAGCCAAAGCTCAGGCCGCCTTCCTGGAGAAGCGACACATCGGGAAGATTGTCCTGACTTTGTGAGCGCGCAGGCTCTGCCTCAGAGCGTGACTTGATTAGTGATCTGACTGGGCCAGCAAATGCCCCAGGCCTGTGTCGTAAGCCACGCCTTCAGCTGTCAGCACCGGCATGGCCGGATTGTCATTGCGGGCCAGACCTTTTCTGGTCAGCGCCACCCAAACAGCCGGATTGGCAAAGCCACTGGCTTCTTTGGAGGACACCACATAAGGCCCGACGTGCACGTGATTGCCATGGGGATGTGGCAAGCGTGTCAGCGTGACATCACCGCTGGCTTCATCCTTATGCGCGCTGTCTTCATCTGCCGCCAGGACCTGCGCCAGAACCAGAGTCCGCAACTGCAGTTTGTTCAGCTTGAGGGGGTTTTTCTTGGCAGGCATGGAATCCTCACAACAATCAATGCGTAAACGAGGGCAGCTGCTGATCTTATTCCGCCAGCACCGCCGCAAAGTCAAACCATGACGCTCATCTTCATGACAGGGAAGTGCACAAAAACCCAAGTCACCCGGTGTCCCGTTCCCGGCCAGCACTGAGTAGTTAGGCCTGGTGGCTAGATCTGGTGCTTCGGCCTGGTGTCTGGGCCAGGTGTCTAGGGGCGAAGCTCAGGCGTGGTGCTTCGGCGACTCTTCATCCCCCAATTTGCCGAGGCCTGCCAAGGGCCAGCGGCGGCCTGTCTGGCGTTGTTTTGCCCCCTGCCCCGGCATTGCAGAGTGCATCTTTATTTCAGTTCACTCTGCCTTTCAGCAGCTGTCTGCAGATCGGTCAGCCCGACACCCCATTGAGAGATACAGTTCACCGCATCCAGACTGGACCCGGGGAGCCTTTCGATCCGGTCGGCCGTTACCAGATGAACCGTTCCTACCGTCAACATGGGGGAGGTCGGCACAAAGACAGTCACCCACTGCTGAGCCGGGTCGTCGCTCACCCCCGCCTCTGGTTCTTCCATGATAAAGCCCAGAACCGCTGTACCTGGCCCGTACAGGCGGATCATAGCTGCCGGATAAGCCATTTTCTTACCCGCCACACCGCGCAACAGGTTGGAGATGATCTGATAGCCGGGCAGCAAATCACTCAGCCAGCCTTCCAACTTTCCGTGGGACAAGGACCCAAGCTGGGTGCGGATAAGCAGCCCCACGCCATAACAAACAAAAGAGAAAATCAGCAGGCAAAGAACAAGAAGGATCAGAGTTTCAAGATAGGGAAAAGCACTGAAATAAGTATCAAAGGGTTCAGCCAGTTCCTCGAGCAAGGCAAAGAGCATGGATAGCAGATAAAGCACCACGGCCAGAGGCAGCAGCCCCAACGCACCATAGACAACCGTTGCCGAAAACCCCTTGTCTTGCCCTGACATCTCGCCTCACCGTTTGCTTTCTTCGTTCTGAGGACCCTAAAGCTCCAAAGCTCCTTTGGCCCGACACCATTCTAACTGAGCCACCGTACTACAGCCGCAAGAATACCCTGAAGTCGAAGTTGTCGCCTGCCTTCGCACCTTGAAAATTTGTCAAAGGCGCCTTTGCCTCTTTCCACCTTTCCTGCGGATGCCTGATGGCTTGGAGACGATGCCTGATGGCTTAAAGACAAGCGAAGTCAGAAAAGAAAACGGACCCACTGCACCAGGGTGCAACCGCCGGCTCACTAGCCGACAGTGTGTTTCCGGAAAACCCGATGATGACAAACAGGCTTCAGGGAAGTACTGCTGATAGGAACTTTTACTCAAAAGGTGCGCGATTTGATGCCCCATAATTTTGTCATGCTCTTTTTTGGCAAAGAAGGCAGTTCGGCTTACATCAGTCACCTGAGCAACCACCCTCAAATCACCATACCTTTGTTTGAAGACCTGGACCGTTACAGGGTTGGCCTCAAACACGTTCCGGAAGACGTGGCAGAAAAACTGCCTCAGGCGATCGATCAGATCTTTGAAACAGGACAGTTTGACGCCACCAAACTGTTCGAAGACAGATCGAAAAGCACGCGTTCAACCAACAGGGAACAAGGGTCAAGCGTAGGATTCAAATGGCGGATCTGGGGTGACCCAAAGCAGATGATCCCCGTGTTCAAGCAGCACAATGTCTGTCTTCTGAACATTCAGCGCCGCAGTTTTGCCAATCTGATGTTCAGCATCTACGTCACGGAAGTCGCAAAAAACAACTGTCCGAAACTGCAACCCTACCGAGCCCCCTTGCTGCAGTTCGAGCTGGCTGCCGCGAACAATCAAGAGCGCGCAGAGCTGTCGGAGGCGATCAACGGCCTGAAGTTCAAGCTGGAACCGGAAAAACTCTGGCGTTTTGCTGACGGCTTCCTGGAAAACCTCCGTTTTCGCCGGGATGCTCTGGAGGTTTTTTCAGCTGCCGGACTGCCCAGCCACACAATCTTTCACGAGGATTTTTCCAGGGATCCTGAACAGTCTCTGAAAAGGACGCTGCAGGTTCTGGGACTGGAGTATCATCCGAATGTCCAGTTTACCGGGCTTACCCCTGTGCTGGAACAGGATCCTCTTCTTATGGCTGAAAATGTAAAAGAGGTTCTCAATCATCCCAGATTTGTGGAAAAAGAAACTGAGTGGAATCTGCTGCGTGATCAGATTCTGACCTATGGCCGCGTAAGCTAAGGGGTATCATGATTTTCAGGAGCAACCAGAGAGATGACCAGTTGGTCTGGCTGCCTCTTGAAGGCGGCTGGCTGTGTTCGAGCCCTGCAAGCCAATCAACAACAATAGAAACGCTTTGAAACCTTCTAAGAGTCAGGCCCAACAGATGCCCCATAACTTCGTCATGCTGTTCCACGGCAAGGAAGGCAGTTCTTCCTACATGAGCCACCTTAAGAACCATCCCGGTATCGAGGTGCCCATGTTCGAGGGTCTGGACTGGTATCTGGTCAAAGAGAAGCATGATGTAAATGCCCGGCTTGGGCAGATGCACCTGGCAGCAGAAAAAGTTCTGGCAACCGGAAAGTACAACCTCGAAACCCTCTTTGACGACACCCCGCTGCCCAGCCTGGAGGAAAGTGGTCTTGCTGGCACCTCTGTCGGCTTCAAATGGCGGATTTGGGGGGACCTGGACCTGCTGGCTGATGTTTTCAGACGGCAGCGCGTCATTCTTCTGAACATCCAGCGGCGCAGCTTCTCAAATCTGATCTTCAGCGATTATGTAACGTCTGTCGAAACCCGAAAACTGCCGGAACTCGAACACCTTGGCAGTTCACATTTTCAGTTCATCATAGCCAGCGCCAGCGAAGCTGAAAAACAGAAGATCTGGCGCAAACTGAAAGCCATTCGCTTTGACATTGAGCCGGACAGTCTCTGGAAGATCGCACAGGGTTTCCTGGCCAATTACCAGGAACGGACCGGGATTATCGAAGCTCTATCGGCCAAAGGCGTGCCTGTTCACAACATTTTCTACGAAGATTTCGTGGATGACCCTGAAAAATCCCTGACCGATACGCTTCACGTTCTCGGTCACGAGTTTCATCCCGATGTCATGACAACCGAATTTCAGAAAGTTCTGCAAACCAACCCGCTGGACATGGCAAACAACAGCCAGGAAGTTCTCAAGATGCCAGCGTTTCTGGAGTTCGAAGCTGAGTGGAACAGCCTGCGCGACCGTATCCTGGCCTGCTCTGACCGAGCTGGGTAAAGCCAGATCAAACCAGAGGTCTTTGTTTCAGGACCCCTGCTGTTGTGCATCTGTATCTGTTTCTATCTCGTCATACCAAGCCAGCGCCCGCGCATTCCAATCCAGGCCAGCGACAGGCTGGGCTTTTGTACTGACACCAGAATTTCGCTTCCATGCCCCAAACAGTGATTTTGGGTGTTTAGGCTGTTTGCAGATCGGGTTGTCCGGTTTAAACAAACAAGTATTGAATTGAATAAGGGGCAATTACTGACTCATGGCTCACAACTTTGTAATGCTGTTTCACGGCAAAGAAGGCAGCTCAGCCTACATGAGTCACTTGGGAAACCACCCCCACGTCACCGTTCCCATGTTTGAAGGACTTGACCGCTACGTTGTTGCCAAGAGCTACGATCCTGGTGCAGTGGAGCCCTTGCTGCCCAAGATTGTTGGCAAGGTCTTCAGAACCGGTGACTACGATGTTGAAACCCTGTTGGAAGGCCTTGAAGCTGATGACGCCTCAGAAGACCTGTCCGGCAGCGCAGTGGGGTTCAAATGGCGGATCTGGGGCAACGTTGAAGAGTTGGCAGAGGTTTTCCTTCAGCAAGACGTCAAACTGCTGAACATCCAACGCCACAGCTTTTCAAATCTGATTTTCAGCCACTACATCACTTCCGTTGAAACCAAGAAATTTCCGGATTTCGCGACCTTTGCGCCTTCACATTTTCAGTTTCTGATGGCCCAGTCCAACAAGAAGGAGCAGAAGGAACTATCAAGCGCTTTGAATGGCATCCGCTTTGACATTGTGCCTGAGTTGCTCTGGCCCATCGCCGAACGGTTTCTGAGGAACTACAGACGTCGCCACTCAATGCTATCTGCTTTTTCAGCGGCAGGTGTTCCCATGCACAACATCTATCATGAGGATTTTGTCGACGACACGGAAGCATCGCTGCGGCAAACACTTCGCTTTCTGGATCTCGAATATCATCCGGATGTTTTGACCACCACCTTTACGAAGGTGCTGAAAAATGACCCGCTCAAAATGGCTCAAAACACCGCTGAAATCCTGGAGCTTCCGGAATATGTCGACCAGGAAGCGCAGTGGAATGACATAAGGCGCAGCATTCAGCAGATGATCGACCAACCTGGGCGTCAGGACGGATGACCTTTGTCTCTAGCCTGGTTTCTCTGACCAGGTCTATCTGACCAGGATTTCTTCTGCCAAACGAAGGAAACCATTCCATTCCACCGGAATGATCTTCCTTCGAATATTTGTGTGCAATTTTTCTGCAAGTGTTTTAAAAAACTGAAGAAGTGGCAGGGGGCGCACGAAGCCTGAACCTCCAGTCCGTTCATTCAGCAACAGAACCTTGCGCCGAATTGCTGAACATTGATTTGTCGAGACTTAAGGATCTGCAGGTGCAACCCGATCTTCGAAACTTCCTATATAACAAGGAACGGGGCTTCGTTTTTGCGTACGCCCCAAAAGTCGCCTGCTCGAACTGGAAAGCGGTCATGCGCTATCTGGCAGGGTGTGATGATTATCTGGACCCCCGCCTGTTGCACAACAGGAAACAGTCCGGATTGACCTATCTGGCAGACGACGAAGAATCCTGGAAGCTTCTCGCTGATCCGGGCATCAAGAAGCTCACCTTTGTGCGCGATCCTTACAGTCGATTGCTCTCTGCCTATCTGAACAAGATTGAAGAGAACATTCCCAAGATCGGCACCAACAAGAGTGACACCTTTGATTTCGTCAGAATCACTGAATTGGTGGACGAATTCAGGTTGCAGCGCTTCAACCCGATCCAGTTTCCTGAAATCACCTTTGAAGTGTTCCTCTACTGGCTGAGAGACAGTGGCAGCTGGCTGACGCAAAATGAACACTGGCGCACCCAATCCAATCTGCTGGCGATTGACAAGGTGGACTTTGACTTCACCGGACGGTTTGAAACCATCGACCAAGACGCACCAAAGCTGCTTGAGATCATGGGGTGCGATATTGAACTGCCGACACAAAAGGCCATTCAGTTTGCGCCCATGGATGCGTCCAAGAAGGTCAAAACCTACTACTCAGACATCTGTACTGAAATCGTGAACAAGATCTACGCGGACGACTTCGCCAGGTTCAACTATCCAATGCGACATGTAGATCCCGTCGTAAAACGTCCCTCAGATCAAATGATCCGCAACCTTCAGGACCACTCTTTGCCCCCGTCCATGATGAAATCCCGCGGGGCATGAGCGGGCCGGTCCCTACGCTGCCTTTTGCCGAACTCGGTTCGATTGACCAGGCAATCACAGGTTCTTAGATTGATCCTCCTCCCGGGCCTTGCGGCGGAAGAACAGGGGTACGGATATTGTTGGTTAACTTTCTAGACTTCATTGACCCGGACTCTCTGAAAGAGAACCCGTTTTTTTCCGTACCCGAGGGCCTGAGTTTCGAAAAGGAACTGGCGGAACTTCCCAGATTGGATGGCATTGACCTTAACGCCATAGCGTTTAATGCCGGCTTCGCGGATTCTTACAACCGATTTGAACTGCTATACAATTTCAACGAAGCCACGAACAAAAGCCCGATCAGCATTCCCTTCTACCAGAACCCTCATTGCCGGGAGCTGGATTTCTTCGAGATTTTTGGCCTTGGCGAGATCCGGGAAAAGACCCGGCTACCAGAGGAGTTTGAGGGGGAGGCTATCACTCTGACCCTGAACGACTTCCTGTATCTGGTTTTCTTTCAGATTGATTTCTTTCAGCCTGGCAACAGGTATGAAATCAAAATGAACAACTTTCAGCACCATGTGGCTTTTCGCAATCTGGTCCGGCTGCTGAAGATCGATCAGAGCAAGCTCTATACCCAACTGAAGTTCACCAGGAAACCTGGATTCAAGACGCCCTTTGCAACAGAGACCCAAAAGGTCGTTGTGCATTTGCGGCGGGGGGATGTTGTCGGCAGCGTGGTTGACCCAACCGTCAAATATGGCCAACGCAGCCCGAAGGCCCAGGGACTGTCCACGCACCGGCTGCTGAAAGTGAAGGAACTGCCCCGGGTTTTTGAGGCGCTGGAGCTGCAAGGACCGGTGGAGGTGGTTCTTGTGTCTGACGGGATCATGCCACAGACAAAACATCGCTACGCCAAAGATGAGCGGATAACCCGAGCTTTTGAGGAACTGGAACGAGAACTGACGGAAGAAGAGATTTCCTATCCGGACACAAGGGTTGTTGGACGGGTGATTGGTCGTGGCCCTGAAGAAACCTATGACACCATGACCCTGATGTACGATGCGGACTACCTTATTACCCTGTCATCTTCTTTTCCTCGTTTGATCTGCAGGCTTGGCGAGACGGAATATGTCAACCTGAAGAACCATCCTAAGGCAAAACACGCATTGGAAAACTGAGCGCCTTGGGATGAGCAGATGCGCAGCAAGCAGGCATATAGCCTTGGCTTGAGCCTTTCATTTTCCTCCCAGCCCCCCTCAGAGCCTGCTTTCACTCAGGCAGGAAGACAGACAGGTTACGCATTCGATGCACCTCAGAGCCCCGTCGGAGACGGCGAAAGGCCGCAACCATCACTGCAACGGCCTGCATCGGCCCTACCCTCAAGACCTATAGTGTCGACAGAATAACTTGGATCACGCCTGCAACAGGCCATAGAGTAGGTCTCTAAGCTGTTGCACAGTCGAGACTATCTCCTCTTTGCCGTTTGATTCTGTCCTTAAGAAGGAAACACCTGGTGAAAAGCCCCTACAAAGGTCTGCCTTCTCATGCCTTCTGGAATTCAGGTGTTACGAAGGCGTTCCCCAACCTAGATGGCCTCTATAAAAAGAAATTTGAAATTGGGCCTGATGAAGCCATCGCCACAGCCGGCAGCTGCTTTGCCCAGCACATTGACCGGCGGCTAAGAGCAGCAAACTACAAAGTTCTGGATATGGAGCCCACGCCGCCCGGTCTGCCGGCAGAGCAGGCCGCGGCCTTCGGCTACGGACTCTATTCGGCACGCTACGGCAACATCTACACCACTCAACAGCTTCTGCAGCTGGGGCTTGAAGCCTTCAGGGAAATCACCCCGGAACTGCCGGTGTGGGAACACAAGGGGCGATACTACGACGCGTTGCGCCCGGCCATTGAACCGGACGGTTTTTCCAGTCACGAAGAGATGCTCTTGCACCGGGAGCTTCATCTGACCCACGTCCGTGATCTTCTTCTGAAGATGGATGTTCTGATTTTCACTCTGGGTCTGACAGAACACTGGTACGACAAGGTTTCTGAACTGGTGCTTCCGGTCGCCCCGGGAACCATCGCCGGTGATTACGACGAAGAACGTCATGAGTTTCGCAATGCGGCTATCCATGAAGTCATCGGGGACTTCAATGCCTTTCAGCAGCTGTTGCTTCAACAAAGAAACCACCGGCCCTTCAAGGTGATCCTGACGGTATCCCCTGTGCCGCTGACGGCAACCTATGAAGACCGCCATGTACTGGTTTCAACGGTTGGTTCAAAAGCCATTCTGCGGGCCGTCGTAGGCCAGATTGCCCAGAACCAGCCCCATGTGGACTACTTTCCCTCTTTTGAAATTGTAACGCACCCCGCCGCCCGCTCCTCTCACTACAATGACAATCTGCGTACCGTGACCGCAGAAGGCGTTAACCGAGTGATGGAGACCTTCTTTTCCCAGCATGAGGCGTTGAAAGGCAACGAGGCAGATCAGCAGGGCGATCCTCAAGAGGAAGTCGACATGTTTGTAAACTGCGAAGAAGAAATGCTGGCCCGATTTGGTGATGACTAAGTCTCTCTACTTCGGCTCCTCTCTGACAAACGCCTTTTGGGACTGGCACCAGGAGGAAGGTCAGGAAGAAAGATCGCAGAATGCCGATTTTCTGATGTGTCACGGGGCCTTTTTTCTGCCCAGCGCGCTGCAGCAATCGCTGGCTTATGAGCGCAACGGCAGCCTGTTTCGCTTTCCTCTGCGCTTCGACATTCGCGACGACGCTGGCGACCTGCATCAGGAACAGTTTTATGGCGACGGTGTGGCCAAATTCCGGGATGGCGATGGTCTGGCTTTTGACATCAAACAATACGACACCCTGGTCTTCACCTCCTCTCAGCTTTTCTGGGCCTACAGCTATCAACGCCTCTTCACAAAGGGCTTTGGCCTACTGACTGAAGACAGCAAAGCCCTCTTCCAACAGGCTGAGTTGCGCTATCCCATCAGCAAAGACGCGTTCCTGGCCTTGCATCAGGACTTGTTTGGGATCGCGTATGATTTTCTTTCCGCTGCGCGGTGCTGCCATCCGGAGTTAAAAATACTGGTCGCCCCTGCCGTGCTGCCGCCTAAAGCCCAATCTTATCTGCCCCCTGTTTGGCGCCAGTTGCACTCAATGGAAATGGAGTTGGTGTTCCAGGAACAGCAAAAGCTCTTTTCAACCCTTCCAATGCGACAACCCATCCAAACCTTGTCAGCAGAGTTTGAGACTTTACAAACCTACATGGCCGACGATCTGCATCACTACAACGCTGCCTTTGTGGAGCTGTTAAATCAGCAGTATGACTTCTGAAGATCCTGTCAAAAGCGGGTCGTCAGACCGAGAATCAAAAGGACAAACAACCATCAAGAATTGAATAGATTCTTTTGACTCTTTCGCATGTTCTCGCGACTCATTTACTCTTACACTGTCAGATCACGACAACGATTTCTGGGAATCTTCAGCAACAGAACAGGCTGTTACAGGAGGACAAAACCAGAAACTTCAGGGGAAGATTGAACAATGGCTCGTACTTTGTTTTTTGGCTCTTCTCTCACCTGGGCTTATAACGCCTGGTATGAAAAGCAGGGACAGAAGATTTATGACGGTCACTGCGACTCAGTTTTGGTCCATGGCGGGTACTGGCTAAAATCCTGGCTCATGGCAAAAAAGGCATTCACGCAGAAAAAAAGCTGCATCACCTTTCCAAGAAAGTTCCGAATTCAGACCCCGTTTCATGGCATTCAGGACCACCAGTTTCATGGTGACGGCTGTCATCGGAATGGCACAATGAGATCCTTCACCCTGGATCTCTCAACATATGATCACCTGGTCTTCACCACGCCTTTGCTGTTCTGGGATTTGAGCTTCACCTATCTCTTCAAGCGAAAATTTGGCGTCCTGACACAGCCGTCAGCCGAACTTTTCAAAGAAGCAGAGCTGACCCAGGCCATCTCCCGCGCAGCCTTTCTGGATATCCACAAAGATCGCTTCATCCACTCCTACAACTTTCTTCAGGCCGCAAGAAAGGCCGCGCCGGAGCTCAAAATCTTCATCGCACCTGCAGTGCTTCCAACCTGCAAGCAACGTCATTACCCAATAGTCTGGCGCAAACTGCATCTGCTGGAAAAAGCAGCCGTCTATGAAGAGCATGAGCGGATGTTTGACAGTATCTCCATGGAGCAGCCCCCGGAAACACTGGAGGAGGAGCTCTTCAGCAAGAGCAGGTTCATGGCGGACGACCAGCACCACTACAACACTGATTTTGTGCAGCTGCTGTATGACCGTTACAAATTTTGAGCCAGAAGTTCCCGGCAGGGTACCAGAGTCAAATCGGTTTAAGTGAAATCACTGCGTGATGATGTTTAGAGCGTGAAACTTATTTCAACGTGTTAGAAGATGATTCACGCTTTAGTTCCAAGCGCATAGCGCTTCTACCTAAACCGATCATACTCCAAGTTTACCGGCCGTCAGACGTCTTCGGGCAAAGCTGCGTGGAGATCGAACCAGCCAACGCATTCCGCCCAAAGATTGTTGGGTGCATGGGTCCGGCCGTAAACCATGCCGTCATTGATTTGCATTGCTTCATCATAGCTGATCCACCGCCCGTACGTGTCTTCGCCAAACACACCGGAGGATCCCAGCTCAAAATTGTAGGATATCTGGTGCCCGTGAGGGCTGTTACCGGGGATCGTCTGGCACTCCACATTCCGCTGATTTGAGAATTTGAAACGGGTGTAACCGGCTCTCCTGAAAGTCTCCAGCATGACGACATCTCCGTTTTCAACAGAGATGTATGTGGGCAGTGTTGGCAATGTCAGGAGTTGTTCCAAAGCAACAAAGTCATAGCCTTCAATGTCGATTTTTACGTAATGCAGACGATCGCAGATATCCCAAAGATCTTCAGCCAGGTTGCAGGATTTAACCTTGATAACCTCAGCACCCTTGACTCGCTCTCCCAGTTCCTGATTCAGAGACGACCATTCCGATGCAAATTGATTGATGTAGAAATCCAGGGTCCCTTCCACGTTGGAAATAGCCCGATTTCGCACATCCACATTCAACCCGGCATCTTTGAAACGCTGATCGGCTTCTTCACAAAGCTGAGGATTGGCTTCGTAAGCAATGACGGAGAACCCTCTCCTGGCGTAGTAGTCAGAGTCCTTACCGTCATTCATACCGGCATCAACGATGTAATAATCATCCGGAAATTGCGGAACGGACTTGCTTACCCCAGCTGCCATCACAAAAAACCTTCCCTGCTTGTTTTGTTCTTAAAGGTAACACCAAATGTTGGTCAGAGCGACAGCCGACCGGGTCTGATTGAGACACTATGCAAAGCACAGTTGTAAACTGGAAGCCAATGCGACGCTTCCCCCTTCGCATGGCATCCTTTGAGACTGTTCTGCCGCTCTTGCCCCAAAGGTCACGCAACAGCCGGATCAACTGGAGGACGCATCCGGACAGAAATCGAAATCATCCACCCTCAGAAAAGCAGTCACTGCACAATCACCTGACAGGTTTGTCAGCTACCCTTGCCATAAAGGAAGTCCAGATCTATTCGGCCCAGCAGGCAAAAATCTCAGGCCATTCTGAGTTCAGCAAAAGCGGCCGGAACCCGGGGGACAGCGAAGGTCACCAGTTTTCGATAACGCGTGCCACATCCACCCACTCTTCCTGCTTGTAGGGCATGTGCTCCCAGGGAGACAGTTCGTGGATTTTCTTCAATTCCGGCGTCACAAAAACCAGGTCAACCTGACTTAAGTTTTTGTAATAGTAGCATAAATCAACAATATCCCAGAGCACGAACCCGGCTTCTTCGATGGCCCGTAAACGAGGTCCGATTTTGTCGATCGGTGCTTCAATGACCACACAGGCCACATCATCCCAGATGTCCCTGGCCCCTTCGAAGGCTTCGAGGTCGTGGCCATCAATGTCAATCTTCAGCAAGAACGGACCTTCATACTTCTTTTCTTTGACGACAGAAGCGACGGTCAGTGTCTTGACCGTCCGTTTCTCTCCACCGCCCTGAAAAGCCAGCCTGCTGTGAGTGATGTTTCCATCCTGAATCTGGACAGTCAGTTCCCCCGTGCCGTTCTGGTTGGAGACAGCCCCTTCGATCAATTCGAAATCGAAGTTCCGGTAATAGTGCTTCATGGGCTCCCAGTACTCTTCAATGGGCTCGAACAAGACGTGTTTTTCACCAGGAAAAACCTTTTTCAGTTCGGGCGTTCCATACTGGGCACCAACGTCAAGGATCGTCTTTACCTTCAAGCCGTAGTTCTTGAGCGTGCTAAGGCTGCTGATCTTTGAGGGCAGTCGTTTTTCTTCATCCATCGGCGCTTAACCTTCGATGTAATTCCTGGCAAAGACGAATTTGGTGCCGCCCAGTCTAGCCGGTACAGAGGAAAAAGACGACGCCATAGCAATAACATAGTCAGCTTCATAAATGTGGGTCATCGTCTCAATGGTTTGCTGTGGTTCGCGCCCGATCAGCCTTTTGATGATCGTCACGCCTTCCATGTCGATTTCATCTTCCACCATTTCGCGGCTGATTTCCGCAAACTCTTCCAGTATCCGCTCGTCATTACGAAAGCGGTTTGTTTCGCGCGAACTGATGCCGTCAGAAACCAGGATGATTTCTATCTCTTCTTCCAGAGGCAGGTCTTTCAGGATCGCCGGCACGTGGCACAGGCGCAGGACAGGGAAAGTTGCCATGCCATTCTGGACTGTCCCAAATTCGGCCTTTGGGTCGACGATTTTTCCCAGGGTGTCACCCCGGCGTAAATGCAGCACAACCTTGCTGGCCTGATCACTGAAGGTGCCACTCGCAGTCGGATCTGGTCGATAATCAATGCGGGACCACAAAATTCCCGTGTCCAGTTCCACATGTTTGCTCAGATCTCTTAGCCGTACGAAGGCCTTAAAGTCATTCAGGTGGATGTCATAGAGAACATTCTCTTTGAAGAACTCAGGCTGGAGAAAAACATAATAAGCAAACTCATTGATGGTGATGTCCACCTTTTCTTCCGGCAGCGCATCCTGAGGAAGGTTGAGCTTCGATAGGCCATACAATTCGAAGAAATCCAGTTCCCGGCAATGCGGGTTCTGGTAGGCCGGAAACTGAAATGAAATATCGTTTATCTGTTCAATCAGATTGTAGAGAACTTCCATGCGGTTATAGGTATCGACGAACCCGGCAAACAGGTGGGAAGCCGTAAAGTAGACGCCCTTCATTTTAGGCAGACCGGCAAACTCTCTTTCCACTGACAGATCATCTGAAAGGGTGATGGCGGGATTATCCCGCAAGGCCGCTTCGTCAATGAAATCCGAGTATCTAACCAGCATTTAGTCCCTCACTTAGATAACTGGGTGCGTCGTCACCCTGGGCTGCCCCTTTACGTCCGGCACCCTGCCTGTGCTGACGGACCGAACGGCGATCACATAAACCACGCTTTGGTCTGCCCGCATACCAGCAGTTTAGTTCACTGCTCTTTCGCCAGAAACCAATCGGAACTTAGCCAACATCTTCCATCAAACTGGCGTAGATCAGATTGCGAGTTCGAGGCAACTAGAAATCTTCTCCGCTCATCTCGATCGAGCTGTATCCAGGAGTGAGCCGCCGGGCGATTTCCGTAAAGGAAGACCAGGTGCTGCCGAGCAACCGATTGCAACGGCTCAACAAAATGGCGTCCGCCAGTGCATAAATCAGTTGTTCTCTCGACCTGTCGTAAACCCTGCGCTCGAGGAAGGACAGGCGGTCCCCGAAGGTCTTCTTGAAGATGTCGTAGGTTTCCTGCCGGTCCGTAGCCAGAAAAATCCTGATGTCAGGTTCTTCCTTAATCAGGGCATCCAGACGCTTGATGAAGTGTTTGAAGTTACTTTTTTCCCGCCAGTAATGAAGCTGCTCATGGTCAGCTTCAGTCCAGTTTTCCGGCGTTTCATAAGCGTGAGTATCCAGTCCGGCCCCGCCTTCCATGCGGACGTGGACGGCAACATGTTTTTTCAGTTTGAAAGGTTTAACCAGGTCCCGCACTTGTTTGACTGGTGTGAGTTTTCGGAGAAAGTCATTCTCCTTACTCCAATCACTGACTGCTGTGGTCAGAACAAAAGCGGAGCGGACATATACGTCATGCTCCCGGACCTCAATCAAGGCGTTCTTTTTTGCCCCTGTTTCGGCTTCCATGTAGTTGAAAAAATCAATGTTCCGGGCCTGGCAAGCCTGCGGGAAAGCCCGCTTCAACACAGGGCCGTCGTAGTCGAAGAGTTCACTGATTTCACAATCACAGTGATGATCCGGTTCCCAGATCACCACCAGATCCCGGTCCGTTGCTTCGGCCAGAACGGCTGCTGACGCAATCGCCCGCAGACGATTTCCCAACCCGTGCTGCGCATCAATGTAGATCCGACGGCGGCCCGAGGTAACCGGGTACTCCTTCAGCGCCTTGGCCAGATCGGCCTGATCCACTTCTCGTGCCGTACTCACTTCCGGGTCAGTGCATCTGGCTGCCTTACGGCGCAACAGAACCTGTGTGAGCAAATCCTTGTCCAGGCCGATCAGATTGAGCTCAACCCCATCAATGAAAGCCTGTTGGCGCCAGTACCCATCACTCAGAACCAGAACCCGGCAGCTGACCTCGTCATCGTCAACCTGCGCAGCCAGTTTTGTGAGCTGGGACTTCAGAGAGGCCCGGCTCCTGGGCAACACAACGGTTTTTCCCGGTGTCTCAGCCAGTCCGAGAACCGCCTGGGTTTCAGTGAACTCGACATCCCCTTCGTGCTCCAGATGGATAAACCGAGCCAGGAGTTTTGGGTTGCTGCTGCCATGGAGCAAAGTCGCTTGCTTCTGCCAGATGTAGCTGAGCGCTGCATAGTCATTGGCATCTTGCAGAAAGTAGTGGGGGCTGGAGATGTAGTTGGTCAGCCGTCGGGCAGACCAGTAATTCTCGCCTTCCAAGGCAACTTCGTAATCCTGCAGGCGATTGAGGGTCCAGTAGTCCGTGTTTCGGCCGATGAACTGATTCCGCCTGTTCTGAAAGTCCGTTGGCAGGACCGCATCCAAAAAGGAGTGGGGCTTTACGTCCTGATTTCTGGTTCGGTCTTCCTGGTCTTGTTCCATGTGGCTGATGGAACTCAAAGCCAGCGATTTCCACCCCAGGCCCAAGTGGGAAGACAAGCGCTCATATAGGTCGGAATCATCCCACCCATAGGTCCGGATCAGTTCGTTGTAATACCCCACCTGGCGCAGATCGCTTTTAAAGGCTCCGAATGAACCGTTGACGTAAACCTGGTCATGCAATCCGGAGTCCAGTGCATCGCGCCAGTGTCCGCGGACGAACTGACCTGTAGAAAAGCCATTGTCTTTTGTGAATCTTGGCGACACGACAATGTCAGCGTCCAGTTTGTACACCCGGGAATAGCTGGCAAGCCGCAGTCCCACGTTGAAGGCAGCCGTTAAAATCCACTTTTCTTCGCCGTCCACACGGATGATCTTAAGTCGGTCATCCTTGACCCAATCCAATGTTCGGCTGACGGGCAACCGCGAAGACCAGTCGACAACAACAATCTCATCCACATCCGTTTGAAGCCAGCTGGTGATGGCTCTATTGAGGTTGTCGTTTCGATTCATACAGCAACTGACAATGCTGCAGCCTGGCAGAATATCGTTGCTGTCCAAGTCACTGAGACGACCGCCTGCCCAGGGGGCAACTGGCTCCCTGCTTTTCTCCTGTACCGGGACGATCTCCCACAAACCGTCATAGAGTTCACGTGCTGCAGGCATCAGGGTCTGGCGGTCAAGCGACCCCAGCAAAGTCGTGACAAGTTTCCAGTTCTGCTCTTTGCTCGCCTGTCTGGCAGCCTGAAAAGTACTGTAAAGCGACGAACTCATCACATCGGACTTTCTCGAAAAATCATGGTCGCACCTTCCGCGGCCCTCAATGGGTTCTGACCGCTCTGGCCATCCTTACAATCTGCGGATTGAGCTTTCTGTGAAAGGTGACGGGCAGCGAGGGAATGCCGGTTTGGGCAGACGTTTCCAGCTCTTCTTTCAACTGAGCGACAATCAACTGCAATATGTGATTGTCGGTTCGAAGCGCTCCAAGTTCTTGCAGCAGCGAGGTTGGCAGAACGTCCTGCTCATCTTGCTTAGCAGCCTGAGACAGCTGGCTGACTTTGAACAAAAGGCGCGATTTCCAGCTGCCGTCATGGCACTCCTCAGCGCTCACCAGCAGGTTTCTCAGTTTGAGGTATCTGTTCTCAAGCGCCCTGCTGCCCTGAAGCTCCAGAAGCTCTCTCAGGCTTCCCGCCCAATCAAGCGAAGCCCCGGTATCGATGCGGGCCTTGTCTGCCTTCCCAGATTTTAGCCAGGAGACTCTGAGCAATCCCTCCGGCAGTTCACTGGAAAGGGTCATCAACGTCTGGGCAGGTAAAATGGACACCACGTCAGGGGTCGAAGCATGGAACTTCAAGAGCAGATCTGCCGCATCCTGCCAGTGCTTTTCAGCGTCTGCCAGGTTGGCCTGTCGCTGCGCTGCAATCCAATCTTCCGGATCCCCCAACAAAACAGCACAGCTGTCACAGTCCAGAGCTGTGTAAAGGTCGCGAACGACAGGCAACAGGCCCGGAGGCACCAAAAGGTACTCAAAATCAGGCGCGTTTCCTTTCTCTCCATCTTGAAGAGCACTGATCCTGGAAAGCCCTTTTACCGAAAACCGGGTCTTGGGCCTCTTTGAACCGGGTTTCGTTGCGCTTTCCTTTTGCTTCCTGATCTGATTTTCCCAGGCAAGCAAAACCGAAGAGAGGCCAGGACGTTCAGCGAGATCAAAACCGGACAGGCGCGAGAACAGGCGACGACAGTCTTCGCCCTCAAAGCCAGTCAAATTCACCACGATTACCCTAGGCACGCTACTCTCCAGCTCTTGGCGCCATGCCAACACACGGCCTCACTCAGCAACAAAATCAATTGGCTCTATTCAGTCAGTACAAGATGGGTCATTGCCATTCCGAGATTTCGAACGTCGGAAGATTCGCTGTGATCAGCGGGACAGTAAGTGCTTGCCAGCTCAATAGAAATTTGAGTTTTTCCGCCCAGAGCCTGCCTGCTTTTGGGAGCACAGAAGGTCAGGATGCTGCCAATTGGCCGGTCCAGCCACTCGTGCTCAACCTCACGGGAGTCAATTTTAACCTTCAGCGACTCTTTCATATCCGGAGACGCAAAAGAAACCACATGGAGAGCAAAGCGGCGAACGTCTTCCCGCGCGACATTTACCAGGAATCGGGTGACCGGCAATGGCCCGGACCAGCAGAACTGGGCGCCCTCATCTTCGCCTTCCAGGCTGTAGGTGTTGCTGATTTCCGAAAGCTGTTTGGCTGTCAGAAGAATGCCGGGTTTGGCGAACTCTACGACCTTCTTGCTGCCAACAACCGGCCTCTTTGGCTTGCTGCCCTGAACAGGCCGTCCTGCTTTGGGAACACTGCTTTCCTTTGCTCCACCTTCCAGCAATATGGTTTCAAGCAAAGTCATTCGTGAGGAGAGGATAGCGAGTTGCTCTGCCACAACCTTTGACAGAACAGCCACTTGTTTCTCAGGCTGCTTTTCACCGACCAGTGCGGCTTGAATCAGAGACGAGAAAGCAGCGTACTCCTGTCTCAGCATAGACGCGGCATAAGCAGCGTCATCCTCAGACTGATTTGCTTCTTCCAACACCTGAGGCGTCGATTTTTTTGCTTTATTGATCACAACTCAACCACATAAAGGATAATGCCAACGCCCGCAATATGGTGGCGCAGCCAATCTAATCTCTGTCTGCCAGGCTTCGTTGAAAGCACCGTCAGTTTCAGCTCGGATACTACTGCAACCAGACGGAGATAGCCGCAAGCTTTTTTGACAACTTGATCAAAAAAAGAAACAAATCAATTAGGTACTTGCTACAAATCATCCTTCCACAGCTTTGCCTGAAAAGCCTATCATTTCTTAGTCACCTTTGCCCCAAAACAGAGAACAGAAAGCGGAAGGTTTTATGGCCCTGATCATCGCTGACCATGGCATGAATACACAACGAGGCCATTCAGCGTCTTTGGCATCGGCCATCCTGAAACCGCAGTTTCTGACAACGCAGTCCGTTCGCTTTCTGGGCCAGCTTGGGGGCGCTGTGACATCCCTTGACGGTCAACAGATTGAAGCCGTCCTGGCAGGGAGTCCCTTTGACCGGCAGGAGCACATGCCCCTCAGGCGTCTGGAGACCTTTGAGAACTGCAGCCAGGCCCTGTGCAGCAGCCTGCTGAATGCCAACATTTCAGCCAATGATCTGCTGCTTTTCCCGACAGCCACTCCCGCCGTTATCTCCGCAGTGGCAGCCTATCTATCCAGGACCCCGGAACCCCCGTGCATAGCACTGCTGGCAATGATGCCCTGTGGACTTCAAAAACCCGCTGCCTCTGCTGAAAGTGAAACGACAGATCCCATTGCCTTACTGCTGCTGCAGCTGGCCTGGTCGCGCCTCAGTCCCTATCGCGATCACTGCCAGATCTTCACCAGCAACACAGCCCATGCTCTCAGTTACATGGCAGCAACCAGCAGCTTGGTTCCTTATCTGAACCTGCCGCTCAGCGCGCCGGTTGAACTGAAAGACAAAAGCAACTCCATTGCTTTGTTTTTGGGGGATGCCCGGCCGGAAAAGGGCTTTGATCTGGTCCCTGCTCTGGCTGAAACCCTGCTGAAGGCCCTGCCCGACTGGACCTTATCAGTGCAGGTCACCAGCGACCCGGCCGACAAAAGGGTTCAGGACCAGTTGGCACGGTTAAGTTCCCTGTCCGGGCAGAACTCAAACCTGACGATCCTTGACCGCTACTTGCCTCGCCAGGAGTTTGAACAGCACCTGGCCAGACACAAACTTGTGCTTTTAGGGTACGACCCGGAGATCTACGCCAACCAATCCTCCGGACTTTTGCTGGAAATCATCGCGGCTGGCAGCCTGGCGGTGGTTCCCGCGAACACCTGGTTAAGCGAAGAGCAAGACCGGCTGGGTGCCCCTCAGACAACCTTTCAGACTTATGATGTGGACAGCATTAGTAAAGCGGTGCTCGAGGCTGCTGATAGCAGTGATGACCTCCTGAAAGCCGCACAGCAATCTGCGTTTATCTATCATAGCGCCCTGGAACAACGGCCTTTGACAGATGAAATCATTGCCTGGTGGCTTCACGACCGGTTGCCAGGCTGGCTGCCTGCGGTCGGACCGCTGTTGTCACCCGGCGAAACAGCAGATCTGCAAGAAATTGCCTTTGCCGGTTGGTATAGCGAAAACGAAACAGTTCTTTGGGCCAGCGAGCCAACGGCTCTGATTTCCTTTCAGCTTGACCCCGGGCTTTCGTCCGGTCCTGTCATCATCGACCTGGCCCTGGTCATTGCAGAAACAGAAATCACGGAACAGCCGCTGAGGATCTCTATTGGGGAGGAGCTGGTGTTTGATGAAGTTCTTTCCCTGGGAAGTCACAAACTTCAGCTAAGAAGTGACAGCAGGCAACAAGGCGCTGTCTGGATAGAGTTTTCCGGTTACCAGCTTGCGCCGCCGCTTTCAGGTGATTCACGGCAACTGGCTCTGGGGCTCTTGCCTGGTCTGTCCGTTAGCCAGGCCCCTGCTCCCTCGCAGCATCTCGGCGCGCTTGAAATCAGTTATGACCCCTTGCTCCAGGGCTGGTTCGACTACAGCGAAGACATCTTCTGGGCTCGTCAGGCGCCCGCCAGCCTGGCGCTTCACTTTCCCACACCTCCTGACAGCCGTCGCCAGAAACTGCTGCTAGAAGTGGTGGTCGCTGACACCCTGCAGTCAAATCAGGATCTGACCATCTACAACCGGGATAACGTTATCTTTGAGGGAGAACTCGGTGTCGGTGCTCACCGTCTGGTTCTGGATCTGCCCGAGCGCTGTCCCCAGAAGCTCCTGCTGACCTTTGCCGATTTTGAGCCCTCAGTGCCCACCAGCGGCGATCAGCGCGCGCTGTCCATTGGTCTGATCTCAGCGGAACTGGTTGAGGCGTAAGAAACCGAAATCACTTGAGTTACCGACAACCTGCAGCTTTGCCCAAGTCAGGATTCCGACAGGAAGCACCGGCCATCAGAAAAGGGGTGCAGCCCGGTCCAACCAACACCGGCCCCAGAGCATGATCGCTTGAGTTAGAAGCGCCTCGCGCTTGAAACCAAACCGTGAATCATCCTCTGACAGGTTGATAAGACTCTGGCACCCCTTCCTCTTTTCTCTGACGCTCTGGCAGCCATCAGCTGCCAATGGCGGCCCCATCCCCTCTGGGGTCGGCCCCACCTTCCAGAAATCCGGTTTCCCGGTTAATCCGGATGGCCTGGGCATGTCCCAGATTATCGTTGTAATCGAACTGGATTTTCACCGGCTGGCCCCGGTGCAGCAACTCCCGGGCTACCTGAGCCCCGACCCGGGCCTCAATAGACAGGTCACTGACCGAAGTGCCCCAGGTCCGCCCCATCAGCCAGCGCGGCGATTCAATGGCCTGCTGGACGTCATAGCCGAAATCAACGATACGGCTGACAAGGGCTGCATGGGTTTGCGGCTGGCCTTCCCCGCCCATGGAGCCATAGACCAGGTAAGGAGACCCGTCTTTGAAAAGCATGGCCGGAATGAGGGTGTGGAAGGTCCTTTTCCCCGGCTCCAGCCGGTTGACGTGCTTATCATCCAGCGAGAAGAAAGAGCCGCGATTCTGCATCAGAATGCCCGTCTCACCAGCAATAACACCGCTGCCAAAGTCGTGGTAAACCGACTCAATGATGGAGACGGCCAGACCATCGCCATCAACAGCGCAGAAGTAGCAGGTATCCCCTTCAGCGCCTTGAGACGCCGTTGCCCCGTCATAGGCAATGCCCGCCGGAACCTCGCCCATGACAGCAGCTTTCAGCGGATCAATCATGGCCCGCCGTTCGGCCGCGTAGTCCTTGCACAACAGTTTGTCGAGCGGAATGGACTGGTGCTTTGGATCGGTCAGCCATTCATTGCGATCCGCCAGGGCCAGCTTCGTGGCTTCTGCCATGAAGTGATAGAAGTCGGCCGTGTTGTCCCCCCAGGATTTAACATCATAGCCTTCAATGATGTTGAGGATCTGCAACGCCGCAAACCCCTGGGTGTTGGGAGGAAACTCATAGGCTGTGTAGCCCCGGTAGTCCGTAGAGATGGGATCAACCCACTCAGCACGATAATCCGCCAGGTCCTCTGCCCTGAGCGGCGAGTCCATGGCTGCCAGAGCATCACACATGACGCGGGCCGTTTCGCCTTCGTAGAAGCCGGCTCGCGGCCCGTCCTTGGCCAGCCGTTCAAAGGTTTCCGCCAAACGGGGAAAGGCCAGACGGTCTCCGTCTTTGGGGGGCTTGCCGCCAGGCAGGAAAGTTTCCACAGATAGGGGGAACTGGCTGAGCACCGGTACATCCGTGTGGGACCAGTCCGACAGGGAACGACTGACCGGAAAGCCATTGCGGGCGTAGTGAATGGCATCTTCAAACAGCTCTGCCCAGGGCAGTTTGCCGTGACGTTCATGGGCTTCGCGCCAGCCATCCACGGCCCCGGGAACGGTCAGTGCCGCCAGGCCACCGCGGGCCGGGATAACGTCCTCATGCCCTCTTTGCCGGTAGTAGTCGCGGGTCGCCAGCTTGGCAGCCGGACCACTGGCATTGAGGGCCTGAACGCCGCCTTTGGCCGGATCATGTATCAGCATGAAGGAATCACCGCCGAGCCCGGCCATATGCGGATAGACCACACAGAGCACCGCATTGGCAGAGATCACCGCATCGACTGCGCTGCCTCCCCGGCGCAACATGCGCTCACCGGAACTGGATGCCAGCACATGGGACGTGGCCACCATGCCCCGGGTGCCATAGGTCGGGGGACGACCGGTTCTGGGTCCGTTCGGATGGCTCATTTGTCCTCTCCTGCCTTGTGATCAAACTCCGTAGAGGCTCCAGGTTCGCGCACATTCTCCCGGAACTTCAAAGCCGGTGTGATGAGGCTGGCGCTGAGCACCGACAGCAATCCCAGCCAGGTCAGGGCTGCCTGCCCGGAAGACGCTCCCATGCTCACCAGAGGAATGGTGGCGAGGTAAAGGAACAGTGGAAGATTAGCTATCCAGTTCATCATCTTGCTCCCTATGCCAGATTAACCAGAATGACCGTCAGAATCCCGGTGATGACCGCAATCCCCAGAGTCCAGGGCAGAGTGAGGCGCAAGATGTCCCCTTCCTTGCCGACGATACCCGTCGTGCTGGTCCCCAGCACTGCGTTGGCAGGCGCAATGGCATTACCAATGGCGCCCCCTGCACTCTGCGCAGCAATGACAGAGGACTGAGGCAGGTTTTCCAGCTCGGCAATCGAACTTTGCAGCTGAGAAAAGAGCACGTTTGACGCCGTGTTACTGGAGGTCATAAAGGCCCCGAAAATCCCAATGCCGTTTGCAAAGAATGCAAAGACCAGAGGCGGCGTGAAGGTCTGAATGCCGAAGGCCAGCACAGAGGTCTGACCGCTGTGATCCAGTACCCGGCTCATGATCAGATAACTGACAACCGCCATGGAGGTGGGCACAGCCGCCGACACCAGTTCTGGGCCGAAGGCGGGAACCTCCACTTTCTGCGCCCACTGTTCAAAGTACCCCTTCGAGCGGAACACCAGCCAGGTGATCACGGAAGTGATCAGCAGGAAGAAGCCCGGGTGGTTGAAAGGCCGTAAGGGTGAATAGGCTTCTTCGGCCGCCCGCACGACCCCGTAGCCCGTTTCAATGGCCGGGAAGGGGAACCCAAAGCTGTAAGCTGAAATCAGGTTGGTGACCGGGGTGATGGTCAGCATGGGAATGGCAATGGCTGCCAGCAGAATGTAGGGGAAGAGTGCCATGGCCAAAGACATGACCGGCGCATCCTTGGCATCCCGCTCCGCCGTGAAGAGATTGCTGTCTTCATCCATGGCCGGACGGTGAGAAAGGTCCGCAGGAATAGGATCCCTGTAGCGCTGCCACTTTGACAAAGGATAGAGCGCCAGCAGAGCCAGCGTGCCCGGAACGAAGTTACTCAGCACCGGATTGACGCCGCTCAACAGAACCTGACCGCCCCCCTGAATGAAAGCGATGATCAGAATCATCGGCAGGCCGTGCTTGACCGCAGCCCAGCGACCATAAAGCCAGGCCAGCATCAGCCCGCCGGCCACATTGACGATGCCCAGCAGGAAGGCGGTCTGAAAGGCCGTGGTCATGGGGTCATCAATGCTGACCACCTGGTTGGTGGCAATCCAGCTGACCCCCAGGGTGCCGAACATGTTGGCCCAGGCATGACCGATCAGGGTCATGGCAACGGCGTAGACGGGTTTGACCCCCAAAGCCACGAGGATCGGGGCTGCAACGGCAACCGGCGTGCCGAACCCGGAAATTCCCTGGAAGAAGGAGGCAAACACCCAGCCGAATCCGAGTACCAGGAAGAACTCGTTCTTACTGAAGTGAACGATTTCTTTGCCCAGGGCATCAAAGGCACCGGAGGTTTTGCCCAGCAGATAGAGAATCATAGCCGGCCAGATGACATAAAGGATGTAGATGGAATCCCAGGCGCCTTTGGCGCCGGCAACCGCGATGTCATCGAAAGAGGTTTCAAAGGCCAGTGCAGCTGTCAGGAGCGTACAGAGCACACCCAGGGCCCCAGCTTCGGCGGCTTTCCAGCGATAGAACACCAGCAGCACCAAAAGCAAAACCATGGGAAAAATGGCGAGAGACCAGTGAAGGAGGTCAACCGGAAGATTCGTTGTCATGCAAATGCCTACCCTGTGAACATGGCTGTGGGGGCAACCAGAAAAGTCAGAAAACGACAAACAACAGTTCGTGTCATGCAGAAGCTACGGTAGGGCCAGAAACTGCGTTTAACAACAGCTATGCAAATAAAATTGCGAAAAAATCGCACTCTGACTTCGGGGTCTGGAACAGTAAAAAAGGACGGGAAAGGCCATTGGATTTTCGCTTTGTTCCCAGCGCCTTACCACCCTGTTACCTGTTGAGGTGTCGCGACTTGTTTTCTCGCCGTCGTCACAGGTAAGCTGTCCGAACAGGCTCTTCCTGCTGGTCATATGCTGTTTACAGCAATCCGTGCCTGCCAGCCTTTGAGCGAGACCATTCGCCGATGCATAGAAACGAAGAGGAAAGAGCGGGAGTTGCAGGCACACTTTTCGAAGAGAACTCCATTTTCACCAATTTCTACGACCAGATTTCCAATCCGGTTGCCTCTCTGTCCGGAGAAAGGACGTTCTATGAGACCCTGTGCAGGCAAGAGTCCGTCACCCGTCTTCTCGATGCCGGCTGTGGTACCGGTCGCCTGACGCGACAACTGGCCAAACCAGATCTTGCAATCAGCGCCTTTGATGCTTCCGCATTTTTTATTGAGAAGTTCCGGCACCTCCTCAGGCAGACACCGCCGGCAGGTCCGATAGAGCTATCCCAAGCGCGATTCGACAGCTTTCAGGCGCCACACTCCTTTGATCTTTGCATCCTGGGCTACTACGGCCTCAGTTATGTGCTTTGCTCTGATGAACGGCGCCGGTCACTGGCCAATCTCGCCCGGCTGGTCCGGCCGGGAGGCTCCCTGGTGGTCCACCTTCCCAGCCACAGCTTGCTGACCCGGGAGGTTCCCGAATTGGAAATCAAAGCCATGACATCGCGGCAAACTGTGGGTGAGGTATCTGTTGACGGCAGCCTGCAGCCGCTAGTGCTGCTACAACAGGTCGATGGCTTTGTCTTCGACAGACAAAAAAACAGCACCGAGGTCACCTTCACCACGCAACTGACGACAGCCGGGCAAACCCGCCTGAAGCAGCAGCACCGCATGATCTATGCGGCCATTGATCAAAAGGAGATGGCGGAGCACGCAAAGGCCTGCGGCCTGGAACTGATCCAGCTGCACAACGGCTTTTGCCCTGACGTCCGGTCCGAGGAGATCTACCAGTTTGTCCGTCTGGAAACCTGACTCGCCCTGTTAACACAAAGCGTTTCAGGGAATGCAAAGACGATCAGCGCAAACAATAAAACCCCTCAAAGGCGTTGGCCTTCAAGGGGTTAGAATGGTGGGCGTACAAGGGCTCGAACCTTGGACCCGCTGATTAAGAGTCAGCTGCTCTACCAACTGAGCTATACGCCCATCCTCAGGCTGACTGGCTGGATCAAAAGACCGCCTCACCCGTGGGGCGCCCTGTATAATCGCCCCACCAAAGCCTGTCCAGCACAGATTGACAACAGCGGGGGCTGGTCTTGTGCGCTTCAAGATACAGCGCTGTCCTCAGCATCCTCGCTGAACAGGCAGCTAGATATCTTCCCTTGGCCCGCGTCTGGGAATGCGCAGGTCCCGATGGACCGACACCGACAGCGTCAGGCCAAACGCCAGCATGACCGTCAGCATGACCGTGCCTCCGTAGGAAATCAGCGGCAAAGGCACACCGACCACGGGCACCAGCCCCATGACCATGGCGATGTTGATGAAGAAGTAACAGAAAAGGTTGAAGGTCAGACCCAGCGCCAGCAGGCGTCCAAAGTGATTGTTGCTGCGCAGGGCAATGGCAAAGCCATAGACGAAGATCAGCAGAAACAGCACCATCAGGCCAATGCCACCGATCAGGCCGAATTCCTCGGCCAGCATGGTGAAGATAAAGTCCGTCTGTTTTTCCGGCAGAAAGCTGAGGTGACTTTGAGTGCCCTCCAAAAAGCCCCGGCCGAAAAGCCCGCCAGAGCCCAGCGCGATCTTTGACTGGGTGATGTGATAGCCCGCGCCCAGCGGATCACTTTCGGGATCCAGGAAGGTCAGCACACGACGCTGCTGATAAGGACGCAACTGGCTCCAGATGATGGGGATGGCAGCCCCTGTGCCAACGGCCACCACAACAAATTTCCAGATCCGGACCCCGGCGGCAAAGAAGACCGCCCCGGCCACCATGACCAGCATCAGGGCCGTGCCCAGATCCGGCTGTTTCAGAACCAGCACAACAGGCGAGCCGATCAAAACGAAGGGGATGAGCAGGTGGCGCAAGCGGCCAATCTCATCCAGCGGAACCGAGTGGAAGTAGCGGGCCAAAGCCAGAACCAGCGCCACCTTCATCAGTTCGGAAGGCTGCAGTTGAATGACCTTTAAATCGATCCAGCGCTGGGCCCCCATGCCAACGGACCCCACAACCTCCACCGCCACCAAAAGCCCCAGGGCCAGGAAGTAGAGGGGATAGGCCACACGGAACCAGAAGCGAATGTCCACCAGCGCCACGGTCAACATGATCACCAGCCCCATGGCAAAGCGGATCATCTGCTTGGACGTCCAGGGATCGTAGCTGCCGTTGGCAGCCGAATAGAGCATGGCAAAACCGACAGAGGCGACCGCACAGATCAGCAGGACCAGCAACCAGTTCATTGCCAGGAACTTCTGACCGATGGTCAGGCTGGGGTTCCGCCGCAATGTCATGTCATCAAGAGCGGACATTCCTTTAGCCTTCGTCTGCTGGTTGGGGGCGGGCAGCCAGAGGCAGCGCCTCGGCCTTGGCTGGATCCCGGCGCTGGGCTTCCAGCATCAGGTCCCGGGCAATGGGAACGGCGGATTTAGAACCACCGCCGTGCTGAACGACCACGGCGCAGGCATAGCGGGGATTGTCCACCGGGGCAAAAGCCACGAAGAGACCGTGATCCCTGCGGCGCCAGGGCAGGTCTTCGTTTTTGATCACACCGGCTTCACGCTCGGCTGCCGTGATCCGGCGCACCTGACTGGTCCCGGTCTTGCCGCCCATGGCCCAGTCTTCCTGTTCAATGCGGTAGTTGTAAGCGGTGCCTTTTGGTGAGTTGCACACATCATCCATGGCCTGCCGGATCACCCGCAAATGCTCTTCGGGAATGCCCAGGTCCAGCGGCTGGGCGGCCACATTCAGCACATCCCCTTCCAGTCCCCGCTGTCCGCGCACCAGATGTGGTTTGACGGCCTGACCGCTGGCAATGCGCGCCATCATCACAGCCAGTTGGACAGGTGTGGCCAGAACGAACCCCTGGCCAATGGCAGCAATCAGAGATTCGCCCATTTGCCAGCGCTCCCCAATCACCGCCTGCTTCCAGGCTTTTGTCGGGATGGTGCCGGACACTTCGTTGGGCAGATCAATGCCGGTCTGATCCCCCAGGCCCAGGCGGCGGGCCATATCAGCGATCTTATCAATGCCGACCTTACGGGCCAGGTCATAGAAATAGACGTCGCAGGACTGGGTCAGGGCCTGGTTGAGGTCCACCTTGCCGTGCCCCCAGCGTTTCCAGCAGTGGAAGCGGTGATTGCCCAGCTCCATAAACCCGGGGCAATAGGAGGTGGTTCCCGCGCCGATCCCTTCTTTCATGGCGGCCAGCCCCACAATCATCTTGAAGGTGGACCCCGGCGCATAGACGCCGGAAATGGCTTTGTTGGTCAGGGGCGTCAGCGGGTTGGTGATCAGTTCATGCCACTGGTCACGGGACAGCCCCACGTTAAAGGGCGTCGGGTCGTAGGAGGGCACTGATGCCAGGGACAGCACCCCGCCAGTGGCCACATCCAGTATCACCGCTGCGGCAGAGCGTTCGCCCATCAGACGCTGGTGGGTGTAAAGCTGCAGTCCCGCATCCAGGGTCAGGACCACCTCGTTACCGGACTGCCCCTCATTGCGGGAGAGTTCCTGGATGGTCCGGCCAAAGGCATTGACCTCAATCTGGCTGTTGCCGGCTTTTCCGCGCAGGTCTTCATCCAGAATTTTCTCGATGCCCGACTTCCCAATGCGGAAACCGGGCAGTTCCAGCACCGGGTCCCCAGTCAGTTCCTTTTCACTGACCGATGCCACATAGCCCAGAACATGGCTCATGCTGGAGGAATAGGGATAATCCCGGGTCAGGCCTTCAACAATGTCGATACCCGGCAGATAGGGCTTGTTGACCTCGATATTGCCGACCTGGTTCCAGGTGAGGTTGTCACGCACTGTAACGGGCGTAAAAGAGCGCTTGCGTTTCACATCCCGTTTGATGCGTTTCCGGTCATCATCATCAATGGAGATGATGCCGCCCAGACGGCTCAGGGCCTCATCCAGATCCCCCACATTTTCAGAGACCAGCTGCACCTGGTAGTTCTGCCGGTTGACCGCAACAGGAACCCCGAACCGGTCCACAATCCGGCCGCGAGGCGGGGCCAGCAGACGAATGTTGATCCGGTTGTCATCTGCCAGGAGCTTGTACTTTTTGGACTGGCTGATCTGGAGGTACTGCAGCCGCGCCACCAGCACCCCGGTCAGCAGCAGCTGTGCGCCCCCCAGCACGATGGCTCGACGGGTAAAGCTCTTTTGCCGGTCCTGCTCTTCATTGCGCTGCTGGACCATAGAGCGACGGGGAGGTATGCGCCCTTTGCGGAAAATCACTCTCTGCCCTTTTCCTTGCTGACAGCAGCGCCAAGGTCGCAGCCTTCACCCGCCGTCTGCACTCAGATATCGCTTAGAGGCAAATTCACGCTTCAAGTGTTGTCACTTAGTGATTCCACTTAAACCGATTTGACTCTAGGCATCAAAGCGGTGCCGAGCAGGACATCAGGCCCACCCGAGTCTCACCCGCCAGAAGCGGCTTAGAGAATAAGCCTTCCGGGCGATAAGGAAAAGACCAGATGGCCGACGGAGCCCGCAAATTTCAGCGCAAAAACGCCTGCTGGGCCCGACCGAACATCCAGGCCAGACAGGGATAGATGGCAATGGTGGTGAAATACTTCAGGATGACAGGCCCCATGGGCAACAAGCCCTCCAGCAGCAAACTGGCGAGCAGCCAGTTGACCAGGAGCACGACAGCGGCGATGAGGGAGAATGCCAGCCAGAGCATGACAAAGCTGGCAACAGCAAAGAACCGCCGCTGGGAGGCAACGATAAGGTAGACCAGCAGCAGGGTCATGGTGCCCAGGCCCAAAGGGGCGGCCAGCAACAGATCCTCAAAAAGGCCGATCAGAAAAATGGCCCCCAGGGGCATGAGATCCGGGCGAAAGACGGTCCAGTAGTAGATGGCGGCCATACTAAGCGCTGGCATCACTGGCGCCAAAGTTGGGGAGCGCTGAGGCACCGCCATAAAAAGAACCAGCAGAAATGTGATGGCAAAGGGCGAAACGGCCCGAGCCAGATTGTCACAGCGCTGCCAGATCGTTGGCTTCATCATGACCGCGTTACTGCCCTTCTCCTGAAAACTGATCGCCCGGCGGCGCTGCGCTTCCAGCCGGTGGCTTTCTGTTTAGCGACTGGTCGGGAAGAACAAAAGGTCTTTCACCATCATGAAGCAAAAGCTCCAGGCCGCACCCTCTTCCGTCAGAAAAAGCAGGCTGCAGCAGAGTGAGAACATTCACCTGGAGAAAAGGAACCGGTCGGATTGGTAGGGGAAACAGCGCCCGAAAACACTCTGAGAACCAGATCCTGAGCAGGCGCGTCGGAAAAGTTATTCGAGTTCTTTGAGAATGCCCGGCAGGCCATAATCGACCAGACGCAGGTACTCCATGTGATCCCAGTCCACGTAGGGCCGCACACGCACCCCCCCATCATCGGAGGACACCACGACCCCGACGGCCAGTCCGGCGGGCAGGACACCGCCGTGGCCGGAAGTCATGACCGTATCGCCGGGACTGATGGAGGTGGCGGGAGAGAGATATTCAAGCACCGGCCGGTTGCTGTTATCACCTGCCAGCACTGCGCGGTCCCGAGCCGGGCCAACCACCACAGGAATGCGGCTGTTGATGTCGGTGATCAAAAGAACCCGGGAGGCTTTGTTGCCGACTGAGGCCACACGACCGGCGAAGCCTTCACCTGTCATGGCCGCCTGTCCGCGATTCACCCCGTCGTTCAAACCCACGTTCACCAGAACGGAGCGAACATAGGCACCGCCCTGATCCGCAATGACCCGGCCGGTCACGAAGCGCAGCCCCGGATCCTGCTTTACATTCAGCATTTCCCGCAGGGCCGCGTTTTCCCCTTCCAGGCGCAAAGCCCGCTGATGCCATTCCGACAGACGGGCCACTTCCGCCCGCAGCTGTTCGTTGATGTGTTTGACCCCAACCAGTTCGCGGCCATTATCAATGGCGCGGTTCACCGACTGAACGGGCTGAGACACAAATCCAAGAATGGGGGACATGGCATCGACCACATGGTCACGCACGGAATTCACCATGGCCCCATCGGTCCGACCAAACAGCATAAGAGCAACGGTGACACTGAAAAGGAGAGCAAGAGCAAAACGCTGCGCCCAATATTTGAGCGGCGCTGCCAGATGCAGGACAGAATTTTCCCGCTTAGTCACTTGTTCCCCTCCATCTGCGGGTTCCCGAACCCCACAGCTTTACTGTAACCACAGGTCAGAATCTAAAGGATGAGATTCAAGAAATAAAGCAAAACTTAAGTCCAAATCACAATATTCGCAGGTTTTAACAGAGCAATTAACTCAGATCGCAGAACAAAATGAGAACGTTGAATTTGGGCAAGAATAAGGCAAGACTCCTGGCTTAAGCCGTAGATTCTGGAGAGAAATTTCGACAACGTCATTTTATTGAAACAAATTTGCAACGAGTTGTCCGAAGTAAAAATCAACCCAGCAGAATCAACTGCAATCAAGCGCTTAAAAACTAAAACCGCGTCAAACCAAGAAAAACGACGCTGAATTATACATCACGAAGGTCCTTGTACTGGGAAACCGGCTTATCTATTCAGCCTGCAACAAAGTTTTGGCTGTTTCAGTTCATTCCTTGATCCTTTGTCATGCCGCATTTGAGATTTCCGCTTTGCACAATCTTCGCTGTCCTCCTTCTCTGTCTTCAAAAATCCGACATCCCCACAACAATCAGTACCTGCAGATAAGATGGCTCTTGTCCCTCGTTATCAGGCCAATCATCTGGGAACCTATGCCTCCGCATCAACCAGCAGGGTTAAAGCTCATGGCCTGTTGGTCCTTGAGGGAAAGAGACCTGTGGATGCGATATTGCCTGTTGCCCCCCGTGTCGCCTTTGCCGTAGACCTCAGCCAAACACTTTTAGAAAGCCCTGTTTTCAATCGGTTCCAAGAGGGATGAGGCCTAAGATGTCATTTGAACTGGTCAGCTATCACGTCGAAAACAAGATAGCCGAGATTGCCTTAAACCGCCCTCCGCTGAACCTGCTCGACGAGAAACTGACACTCGAGTATTTCGCTGCACTCGATCAGGCAGACCAGGACCCCGATGTCAGGGTCATTGTCTTGTCCGGCAATGGCAAAGGCCTGTCGGCAGGCGTCGATCTGAAATGGCTGGAGAAGTTCAGTGCAGAGGACATGCACGCCTTCCTGCGGCTTTTCTATGTGGAAAGCATCAGGAAAACCCGGGCCCTGAGCAAACCCATCATCGCCATGGTTCACGGCTATGCCAGAGAGGGAGCCTGCACACTGGCCTTCGGTTGTGACATGGTCATCGCCTCTGACGATGCCACCTTCGGTTATCCCGGGGTTCCCAATCTCGCCGCCCCTCCGGGCATGCACACCTGGATCCTGCAACGGCTGATCGGGCGGATGAAAGCTGCAGAACTGATTTACACCGGAAAGGCCATCTCTGCCGCAGAAGCTGACCGTATGGGGCTGATCACCCGGGTGGTGCCGCAGGACAGCCTACGCGACGAAACCCTGACTTTGGCTCAGGAAGTGGCCGCAATGTCCCCACTGGCTCTCTCGCGGACCCGCGCCTTCATGTATCAGCTGGAAGACATGGATTTTGCCGAGGTCCCTGAAGCTGCTCTGGACGCTGTGTCTTCCGCCTTCAGCAGCGAAGACAGCCTGGAAGCCCGCCGCGCCTTCAATGAAAAACGCAAACCCAACTGGACCGGAAAGTAACGGTCCTCTTCAGATAACGCGCTGAAAGCCCCCACACCGAAAGCGGTCATGCTCTGACGCTTTTACTCTTGGTGGCCACACTCTCGTGCAATCCACTTGCGGAAAGACTGCAGTACCCGGTCCGTGGCATTTTCCGGCAGACAGACAAGATAGTAGCCCGACAGCAGCCTGAGCTTGTCGTCAGACAACTGCTGCAATTTACCCTGCTTCAAATCCTCGGCGACCAGACAGGATTTCACCAGGGCAATGCCCTCACCATTGATGGCGGCTTCTATGACCATCCATTGCTGGGAAAACTCCCGCTGTCTCAAAGACTGCAACAGGGTCAGCCCCCGGGACTTCAGATACTCTTCCCAGGAAGGATAGTCCGCAATCAGTTTCGAGTGGCGGTCGACCAAAAGAGGATGAGCCAGCAACTCCTGTGACAGAAGGTCTTGCGACAGCACATTCTGCTCTTCGCTGGGCAGCAAACCCGGGGCAGCCACCAAAATCAAATCATCGGAAATGACTTCCCAGCTTTTCATCCCGGGGTGATCCCCCATGCCATAGCGGATACCAACGTCCCCGTCGGCCGCAGAAAAGGTCCCGATCAGCTCGACCGTTGACAGGCTGATGTCCAGGCCGGGCCAAAGCTCGCGAAAGCGGGAAAGACGCGGCAACAGCCACTTCATTGCAAAAGAGGCTGTGGCCGATATCACAAACTGCTTGCGCACATCGGGGCGACTGACCGCCAGTGTTGCCCGACGCACCCCCATCAAGCAGTCTGCAATGGCGGCATGATAGCTCTCCCCGGCGTCGGTGAAGGCCAGCCCGCGGTTACTGCGGCGGAACAACCGGCAGCCCAGCCACTTTTCCAGAGCATGAATCTGCTGACTGACCGCCCCCGGAGAAACGCCAAGCTCCTGCGCTGCCCGCGCCACATTCAAATGGCGGCCCGCCATCTCAAAGGCTCTCAAGGCCGTTAAGGGAGGAAGCTGGTCCAAGAGTTCACATCATTAGTTTTTCTAAAGTCAAAAAGAACCTTACTGCATTTGAGCAAAGATACAACAGCGCTACCTCTGGGAGAGTTTCAAGAAGAAGGAAATCCCCGTGGCCAACGCGCAAACAGCAAACAGTGGTTCAGACAACAGCAGCAGAAGCCTCGCGCTTTTGGCGGATCTGATTTCCTTTGATACCACCAGCAGCAAATCGAACCTGGATCTGATTGAGTTTGTTGAGCAATACCTTGCCAGCTTCTCTGTTTCCGTTGAGCTGCACTTCAATACCGACCGCACCAAGGCAACTCTCTTTGCAACAATCGGTGACGGCGGTGCGCCCGGGATCATCCTTTCTGGCCACAGCGATGTGGTGCCGACGACCGGGCAGGCCTGGGACAGCGATCCCTTCAAACTGCTGATTAAAGACGGCAGGGCTTACGGGCGCGGCAGTTGCGACATGAAGGGCTTTCTGGCCTCAGTGCTGGCGGCGGTCCCAGCCATTGCCGCGGCAAATCTCCCCTGCCCTGTTTATCTTGCCATTTCCTACGATGAAGAGGTGGGCTGTCAGGGCATTGCCCCCCTGCTGAATGACCTTACGGCCCGCCAGTTGCCGGTACGGGCCTGTCTGGTGGGGGAACCCTCCAACATGCAACCGGTCAGCGCCCACTGTGGCAAGCAGGCCTTCCGCTGCAGCTTTCACGGAACGGCGCTGCATTCCTCCCTGGCGCCGCAAGGGGTCAATGCCATCGACTATGCCGTCCAGGCCCTTCGCAGAATTGCGGAGTTGGGCCAGACGCTAATGGACTGCGAAACCAGCGACCAGCGCTTTGAAACCCCGCATCCCATTCTCAACACCGGGCGCATTGAGGGGGGAAAGGCCGTCAACATCGTGGCGGATCATTGCTCCTTTGATCTGGAATGCCGCTATCCCCCCGGATCTCTGGACCAGGGTATCGCGGAGGTTCTGGAACAGATTGTTGTGCGGGATCTTGGGGCCGCCATGTCAGCCAGGGACAGCCGCGCAGGCGCAAAAATCAACCCGTTGTCCGCCTATCCTGCCTTCAAGGCGGACTCCCAATCCACAGCACTGGCGTTGCTGACCAGACTGACCGGCACGAACCGCTTTGCAGCCGTCAACTACGGCACAGAGGCGGGCCTTTTTGAACAACAGGGGTTTCCAACGGTCATCTGCGGCCCGGGCAGCATCGAACAAGCCCATCAACCCAATGAGTACCTGGAACTGTCTCAACTGGCCGCCTGCGATGATTTCCTGACCAGGCTCATCGCACTGCTGTCGCAGGAAAACCAGACTTCGAGGACCGGGAGCGCAGCATGACTGACCAGCGCCCCGCCTTCCGAACCAGTCAGGATCTAGCCCTCTGGATTGCCGACAGCGCCCCTGTCCGCAACCCGCTGGCCCTTCAACGGGCCAAGGCGGCCTTTCTCGACACTCTGGCCTGCCTTCTGGCAGGGGCAGACGATCCAGCCGTCATTAGAGTGGCTTCGGCTTTCACAGGACATGCAGCTGGCTGTTCCTCAGCGGTCAGCGGGCCAGCCCGTAACCTGCCCAGTGAGTATGCCGCGCTGATCAATGGCACCGCTGCGCACTGTCTGGACTTTGATGACAACTTCCTGCCTGCCGTCACCCACGCCTCAGCCGTCATGGTGCCCGCCCTTCTGGCGCTAGGGGAAGAAATCGACCTCAAAGGCAGCGATGCGCTGGACGCTTACATCATTGGCCTGGAAACCCAGGCCTGGCTGGGACGACACAGCATTCCCGGACACTATGCTGCAGGCTGGCATGCCACCTCCACCCTTGGTGCCATCGGCTGCGCTGCAGCCTGCGCCCGTCTGCTCAAGCTGCCAGCCGATCAAAGCTGCGCGGCGCTGAGCATCGCCACCTCCATGGCTGCAGGGTCCAAGGTCCAATTCGGCACCATGACCAAGCCGCTGCATGCGGGCCTGGCTGCCCGCGCCGGGATCATCGCGGCACGACTGGCCCAAAAGGGAGTGGAGGCCAACCAGGAACCCTTGCTCGGCCCCTGGGGCTTTCTTTCTCTCTACCAGGGAGAAAGCCCGCAAAAAGCTGAAGAGCCCGATCCACAAAGCGAAAGACTGGCCATTCTGACGGAAGGTTTGACGCAAAAGCGGTTCCCTTGCTGCGCCAGTGCCCATCGCACCCTGGACGGGTTTTTCACCCTCCAGGCTCAGAATGGCTTTGCGGGAGCCGACATCGCCCAGGTCCACGCCATACTTCCGGACTCCAACTACCAGAATTTGCGTTTTCACAGGCCGGAGAACGAGAAAGAAGCCCGTTTTTCCCTGCACCACTGTCTGGCACTGGCCGCCCTTTATGGCCGGGTAAATCTGGACGGTTTCACCTCTTCAGTTGTGGAAGACCCGGCGCTGCGCGCCTTTTTGCCAAAGGTGCGCATGACCAGTGCGGGCCCACTGGATCTGCCGCAGGAACAGGCCAGGGGCATCTGGGATCAGCCGGCAGTGACCCGTGTCGCTCTGAACGACGGGCGCTCTCTGGAAATCGCAGTCCGGCAGCCGGTTGGTTCCTTATCAGCGCCACTTAGCCCCAATGACCTCTCCCAGAAATTCCGAACCTGTGCCCAGCGGCGCTTGTCGGAGCAAGAGACGATCGAGCTGGAAGCCAGGATCTGGGCTCTGGAGGAACAGGATCTAACGCAAATCACAGCTCTGCTCAGCCAGAGCCAGAGAACCGCCGTTCCGGTCTGAAAACCACCGGACTGCTTTCCTCAACCAGTCAGTAAAAACACAACAAAATCAACAAGGAGGTTTCTTATGTTTACGCGACGTACCCTGATGACCTTGAGCGCCGGTGCTGCGCTGTTTTATGGAGCCACTCTGGGTTCCACCGCACAAGCCGCCGACTACACCATCGATCTTTCTCTGGAAACCGGCCCGAACCACATCCGCAACATCTCTGTGCGCAAGTGGGCTGACGCCGTCAACGAACGCTCCGACGGGCGACTGGAGATCAAACTCTATGAAGGCGCATCCAAGTTCAAAGGCTCGGCCGTGCCAACAGCCCTGGCCCAGGGAACCCTCGACATGGGCGTGCCCGGCACCTGGCACCTGACCAAGTTTGAACCCAACTTCGGCGTCATCTTCCTGCCCATGTTCTTTGGCCGGGACCGCAATGTCTCCTATCAGGTCATGGACGGTCCGGTGGGGGCAGAGCTGGTGAAGCAGATTGAAAACAAACTGGACGTCAAAATCATCGGCCGCTTCATCGATATCGGTGGGGCCATCACCTTCATGAAGACAGGGGCCATCAAGACCCCCGCCGACTACGCCGACAAACGCATCCGCATTGCCGGCAGCGCGGCCCATGCCCGCCGCTATGAAGCCCTGGGGGCTAACGCCGTTAAAGTTTCCTGGCCCGATGTTCCCCAGGCTCTGCAAACCGGCATGGTCGACGGGGTCATGACAGCCTTTGAGTCCGTGCGCAGTGCTTCGCTCTGGGACTCCGGCATCCGCTATGCCTACGTGGATCAACACGCATTCCACCAGTATGTGCCCATGATCAACCGCAAGCTTTGGGACAGCCTGCCTCAGGATCTGCAGGCCCTGATGGAAAGCACCTGGGAGGAGACTGTGGACCCACAGCGCGAGTACACCGCCATGCGCGATGCCGAAGCGCGCAAGATCTCCATTGAAAACGGCGTCGAAGTCACGGACGCCAACCCTGCCGACCTGGTAGCCCTCAGAGAAAAGCTCATGCCAATCCAGCCCGAAGTCATTGAGGAACTGCGCATCGACCCTGCTTTTGCGGATCGTGTTGAACAGGCCATCACAGAAGCCAGCAGCTGATCCCCAACCCGGTGGAGAGAACCTTCCTCCCTGTTGTTTTCTCCACCGGGCTCACCGGAGGCTTTAACCTTGCAACGCATATTTCATCTGTTTCGGCTGCTGGAAGAATGGCTGATGGCTCTTCTGGCAGGCTTTTCCCTGGTTCTCGCGGTCATCGAAATGGTGCTGAGATACTATCTGCCGCGCCAGTTACCGGACTGGACTGCTGAAGTGGTGGTCTACTTCATCACCAGCGCCGTGCTGCTGTCTGGCGGTCTGTTGGTGTCTGAAAAACGCCACATCCGGGCGGACTTCCTGTTTCGTCAGCTGCCACTTTGGACTCAGCGGCTTCTGGATCTGAGCTTTACGCTGGTGGGACTGGCAGTTTGCGCGGTGTTCTTCGACCGCGGCCTGGAGATTGTCGATTTCGCCCTGCGGCTGGACGAGCGCAGTGATTCGTCCCTGCAGTTCCCGGTCTTCATCTACTACAGCATCGTCCCCGTCAGTTTCGGCCTGATGTTCCTGCACTATCTGACAGATTTCTGTCAGCAGGTGCTGCACTTCAGGGCCCCGGTGGAGCCGATCCCGGACCCCTTTGCCAACAGTCTCGACTGACAGCCATCCAAAGCCCACAGGCGCCAATCCGAACAAAAGCGACCTCGTCCTGAGAGGATGGTTCACAGGTTAGATCCAGGCGTAAAGCGATTCTAATCATACCGGTCATCCTCTGGAGCGTGATGGCGTCCTCCCTCCAAAGGAACTGAGGGACACGCACGGCTCTGGACCAGGCAGTTATGGCGCCCCCCCCTTTCGATCACGCTCTTGCGGACAAGAGGAGCCCTCTCATGTACTTCCCTGCAATCTTTGCAGGCCTATTTGGTCTGCTGGCCAGCGGCATGCCGATCTTCCTGGCACTGGGCCTCTTAAGCGTCCTGCTTTTCTGGCAGGACGGCACCCCGCTGGTGGCCCTGCCCCAGATGATTGTCGATCATCTCAACTCCATCACCTTTCTCGCCATCCCCTTCTTTGTGATGGCCGCTACCTTCATGCAAAAGGGTGGTGTGGCCAAGGCCCTGGTGGACTGCGCCAACGCCTGGGTGGGGCATTTCCGTGGTGGTCTGGCGGTGGTTTGTGTGGTTGCCACAGCCATCTTCGCGGCCATCTGTGGCTCCTCCGTTGCCACAGCCATGGCCATGGGCACCATTCTGGTTCCGGCCATGATGGAACGGCGTTATGAGCGCAGCTTTGCCACCGGCGTTGTTGGTGCTTCCGGTACGCTGGGCATCCTCATTCCTCCCAGCATGGCCTTCATCGTCTTTGCCATCATCGCCGAACAGTCCGTGCCCCGTCTTTTTCTGGCCGGGGTCATCCCCGGATTGATTCAAGCCGCCCTCTTTATCGCCTGGAGCTTGTTCTACGCCAGAAAACACAACTACCCGAAAGAGCCTGCCCTGGACCGCGCCAGCTTCTTGAAGGCCAATGTACGTGCCCTGCCAGCCCTCAGCCTGCCGGTCATTGTCCTTGGCGGCATCTATGGTGGCCTGGTCACCGTAACGGAAGCGGCGGCTCTGAGCGCCTTGGTGGCCATTCTGGTCAGTGTGTTCATCTACCGCGAATGCCGACCGTCAGAGGTCATCCCGACCATGGTGGAGTCCATCAAACGGGCAGGCACCATCGTCTTCATCATCATGATGGCACTTGCCTTCGGGCACTGGATCACCGGCTCCGGCTTTGCAGCCTCTCTGGTGGAGCTGGCTCTGGAGTACGACCTGTCAGCCTGGCAGTTCCTGCTGCTGATCAACATCCTGATGATCTTCCTGGGCATGTTTCTGGAGAACTTTGCTGTCCTGCTGGTGGTGGTGCCCATGGTGCTGCCGCTGCTGAAACCCCTCGGCATTGATCCCATTCATTTTGCCGTGGTGGTGACGGTGAACCTGGAGCTGGGTTTGCTCACCCCCCCTGTAGGGCTCAACCTCTTTGTCCTGACCTCCATCACCAAAGCACCGTTGGCAGAGGTCATCAAAGGCACCCTGCCCTTCATGCTGCTGATGCTGCTGTTCCTGATGCTGGTGACCTATCTGCCGGAGCTCTCCCTCTGGCTGCCCAATCTGGTGTTCGGCAAGTAGCGCCAGCAAATCTGCATCAGCTCAAAAGAAAAGCGCGGCCTCCTAAAGGCCGCGCTTTATCTGTTTGTCGCTGTGTCACCTCGCCGGGACTATTAGTCCCCCGGCTTCCTGCAGATCAGTACATGGAGATGAGGACGTTTTTCAGGGTTTTCATTTCTTCCAGGCAGCGGCCGGTGCCCAGTGCCACGCAGCTCAAGGGATCGTCAGCCAGAGAAATGGGCAGGCCAGTGGCGGCCCGCAGGACGAAGTCCAGATTGCCCAGCATGGCCCCGCCGCCGGTCAGAACAATGCCTTTGTCCACGATGTCTGCAGCCAGTTCCGGCGCGGTGTGTTCCAGCGCCACCTTGACGGCTTCCACGATGGCTCCGACAGGTTCAGCCAGGGACTCAGCAATCTGACGTTCTGAGATAATCAACTCCTTGGGCACGCCATTCATCAGATCGCGACCCTTGATTTCCATGGTCGCGCCTTCGCCGTCTTCCGGCGGGCAGGCAGAGCCGATTTCCTTCTTGATGCGTTCGGCAGAGCCTTCCCCGACCAGAAGGTTATGGTTGCGGCGGATGTAGGCGATGATGGCTTCGTCCATCTTGTCGCCGCCCACGCGCACGGACCGGGAATAGACAATGCCCCCCAGGGAGAGCACGGCCACCTCAGTGGTCCCACCACCGATGTCCACGACCATGGAACCGGTGGGTTCGGTGACCGGCAAACCGGCGCCGATGGCAGCAGCCATGGGTTCTTCAATCAGGAAAACCCGACGGGCCCCGGCAGCTTCTGCTGATTCCTGAATGGCGCGGCGCTCGACGGCTGTGGAGCCGGAGGGCACGCAGATGATCACTTGCGGGCTGGCGAAGGAGCGACGGTTGTGGACCTTGCGGATGAAGTGCTTGATCATCTCTTCAGCCACTTCAAAGTCCGCAATCACGCCATCGCGCAAAGGACGGATAGCCTGAATGTTGCCGGGCGTACGTCCCAGCATCATTTTGGCTTCATCGCCAACGGCCAGCACCTGCTTTTTCCCTTTGATCTCGGCAATGGCAACAACGGAAGGCTCGTTAAGAACAATACCGCGGCCTTTCACGTAAACCAGGGTGTTCGCTGTTCCGAGATCAATGGCCATGTCTGCAGACAACATGCCGAGTAAGCGCGCTAGCATATGAAGGTTCGCCCCTAGCCCCAGTGTAACCAAAAAGATGTTGTTCGCTGCACCGCCCCGATCCTATGCCGGCCAACGTCCCCGGAGATTACCTCTTGAGACCGGCAGACCCCATGATGGCTGGGCGCTGCATATGACAGAAAAACTGTCACTGATAAGCGAATAGCCTTCTGAAGTGACTATTTCAAGGCAAGGCTACGAAGAATCTTACATGAATGCGATCTAGTGACAAAAAATCGCTGTTTTCACCCTCATTCAGGGGCATTCGCTACCCAAAGCACCACCGCATCTTCTTCCCCGCGTTTCAGCAACGCATGCCCCATGGAAGCATCGAAAAAGATGGAGTCTCCCACCTCCAGGTGAGCCGGAGGGTGCTGTTCAGTCAGTACGGTGCAGGAGCCGGACAGAACATAAAAGAAATCGACCCCGCCGTGGGTGTGCAACGGACCGTGTTCTTCCAGGGAAGAGGTCGAAATGCGGGTGACAAATGGCAGAAAAGGTTTATCCGTCACCTCACTGCAGAGCATTTCATGGTTCAGCAGGTCCACATCCCGGCGCTGGCCCTCACCCGCGCGGGTGATGGTGTACCGCGGATCCGCCGTCGAAGGGGCTTTTTGCTCCGCCAGCAGCTCGACCAGCTGCATGTCGAGACCGGCTGAAAGCTTGCGCAGCACGTCATAGGTCGGAGACATGAGATTGTTCTCAACCTTGGAGATGGTCGACGGCGCAATGCCGGAGCGACTGCTCAGCTGTTCAAGCGTCAGGGACTGCGCTTTACGCAGCTCGCGCACCCGTTGACCCAGATTGTGCTGTTCTACTTCCATGTTTGCTAGTGCGTCACCCACCGGCGCTCTCTCCTCCAGTTCAGTTTCTAGTTTTATCGTATCAAGAAAGAGATCGAAACATTTGTGACAGCAATAGGCCAGCCTGTAATGAGGGCAAAAGAAAGCGGGCACCCGCCATAGGTGCCCGCTTGTCTTTATCTGCACTCATAGCAGCATCAGGAACTGTCCGGACCTGCACTGAGCATTGCTAAACTATCGCGCGCCAGGCGCGCACACTTTTCGACACCTTAGGCGCTCATGGCCTCCGGAGCCTTTTTGTTGCGTTTGACCATCAGCTTGTTCAGGGCATTCACATAGGCCCGGGCTGAAGCCACCAGCGTGTCATAATCTGCGCCCTGCCCAATCACTGTCTTGCCCTCTTCTTCAAGGCGGACAGTCACTTCGGCCTGGGCATCCGTCCCACCGGTCACGGCATGAACCTGATAAAGCTTCAGTTCGGCTTCATGGGGCACCAGAGCCCGCATGGCGGTAAAGAGGGCGTCAACCGGGCCACTGCCGTGGGCTGTGGTCTGGCAATGCTCGCCGTCAATGTCCAAGGCCAGCTTGGCAGTCTGAGGTCCTTCGGACCCGCAGTTCACCCCCAGGGTCAGGAACTTGATGGTGTCGTTGTGACGCACCACGGCATCATCCACCAGTGCCACAAGATCTTCGTCGTAAACGTCTTTCTTATGGTCGGCCAGATCCTTGAAGCGGATAAAGGCGTCCTGCAACTGGTTGCCGTCCAGGGTAAAGCCCAACTCTTCCAGCTTGGCTTTGAATGCGTGACGACCCGAGTGCTTGCCCATGACCAGGCTGGAACGGTTGAGGCCCACGGAGTCCGGGGTCATGATTTCGTAGGTTTCGGCGTTTTTCAGCATGCCATCCTGGTGGATCCCAGACTCATGGGCAAAGGCATTGGCCCCGACGATGGCCTTGTTGGGCTGCACACTGAAACCGGTGATGGTCGACACCAGACGGCTGGCCTTGGTGATCTGTGTCGTTTCAATGTTGGTGGTAAAGGGCATCACGTCTTTACGGGTGCGCAAAGCCATGACCACTTCTTCCATGGCACAGTTGCCGGCGCGTTCGCCAATGCCGTTGATGGTACATTCCACCTGACGGGCCCCGGCGCCCAAAGCCGCCAGGGAGTTGGAAACAGCCAACCCAAGGTCATTGTGGCAATGGACGGAGAGGATGGCCTTGTCGATGTTGGGCACCCGGTTGCGCAGCATGGTGATCAATGCCGCATACTCTTCGGGAATGGTGTAGCCCACGGTATCCGGCACGTTGATGGTGGTGGCGCCGGCATTGATGGCGATTTCAATGGCGCGGCAAAGGAAATCGTGATCAGAGCGGGTGCCGTCTTCACAGGACCATTCCACGTCTTCCACCAGATTGCGGGCATGGGAAACGGAATCCTGCACCGCTTCAAGTACCTGTTCCGGCTCCATCTGCAACTTGTGCTTCATGTGCAATGGGCTGGTGGCGATGAAGGTGTGAATGCGCTGGCGGGCAGCAGGTTTGATGGCTTCAGCGGCCCGGTCGATGTCCTTTCGGGACGCGCGGGACAGGCTGGCAATGGTGGAGTTCTTCACCCGCTTGGCCACGGCATTAACCGCTTCGAAATCCCCATTGGAGGCAATGGCAAAACCGGCCTCGATGACATCCACACCCATGGCTTCAAGCTGCAAAGCCACCTGGATCTTTTCTTCCAGGTTCATGGAACAGCCCGGTGCCTGCTCCCCGTCACGCAAGGTGGTGTCGAAGATGATTACGCGGTTGGATTCATTGGTTTTTGTGACGCTGCTCATATCTGGTCTCGTTTCTTAGATTGCGAGATGGCGGCGGATTTCCTCATACGCCTGCCGAAAAAAATGTGCTCTCCTCCCCTGCGCGCTTGCCGCATAGATGCAGCGGTTGCGATCAGGGGCAAATTAGGAGCAGTGCCTCGTCCAGTAGGAGAAGATCTAGGTCGAGCAGCAGCTGAGGCGCGCTGGCAGAAACTGCAGCGTCGGCCTGGAAGGAAATCTGCTGTGCCAAAGACGTCATGAGAGTCTGTGGTTCCGTTCGACAAAAGAGGTCGGAAGCTCTGTTCCGACGAGATCAATTCCTTTTAACCCTAACAAAAGTCGCAGCACAAGCCCTAAGGCAGGGAAAGAAGTGCTTTTCCTGTGACGGCCATTATCGGGGACAGAAGCCGTCTCTGCCCCCGGTTTTCAGGACTGCAGTGCCAGAGAGGTTTCACAGTGCGGGCCAAACGCTGCACAGAGGGGGTGCTGGCTCAGCGGTTCGCCGCCTCCACCAGACAGGCGGCCAGAACCCGGGCCCCGGCAGCACAGTCCGGCGCTGTGGCACTTTCTGCTTCGTTGTGGCTGACCCCTTCTTCGCAAGGGATAAAGACCATGCCTGTGGGACAGAGATGGGCCACATGTCCGGCGTCGTGACCCGCCCCGGAGGGCAGCCTCATGACCGGCAAGCCCAGCTCCTTTGCCCAGCCTTCGACAGCCCCGACCTGCTCTTCCGGGAATTCGATGGTGCCGTTGTTGTCCACCATCTCCACCTCAACGCGGCAGGGTCCGGCCACAGCTTGGCAAACGGACTCCACAGCCCCACCCAAACGGTTGAGCAATTCGTTGTCTGGATGGCGGAAATCGATGGAAAAATGGACGAAAGAGGGAATGGTGTTGGGTGTGCCCGGCATGACCTGGAACCGCCCAACGGTAAAGCGCACCACATCCTCTGGATCATGGAAGTGCTTTTCCAGGGCACTGACCATGGCAACGGCGGCAGACAGGGCATCCTGGCGCAGCGCCCGCGGCACGGTCCCGGCATGTCCTTCCACCCCGTGCACTTCCACCGTAAAGCGTTGTGAGCCCTGAATGGAGGTCACGGCACCAACCGGTAGTCCGGCCTTTTCCAGACGTGGCCCCTGCTCAATATGAGCTTCAAAGTAGCTTGCCGGAATGAGGGGATCGCGTGGACTGGCGTAGGTCATGTCATCCAGTGTGACCGCCAGTTCGTCAGCCATGCGGATGCCCTCAGGGTCGGTCACATCCAAAAAGGCCTCCAGCGGCTGCACCCCGGCAAAAACCTCAGACCCCATACAGCCGGGGGTAAAGCGAGAGCCTTCTTCATTGCTCCAGGCGACGACCTCAATGGGTTTTTTGTGATCCACGCCCGCATCATGGATGGCCTGGACGGCCTCCAATGCAGCCATGACGCCGTATGTGCCGTCAAACTTACCGCCGGTTACCTGGCTGTCCAGATGGCTTCCGGCCATGACTGGCGCAGCGTCAGGGTCGCTGCCGGGTTTCCGCAGAAAGAAGTTTCCGACGGTATCGCTGTACATTTCCAGGCCCAGCGCCTGACCCCACTGCGCCAGAAGGCGTTTGGCCGCCCGATCCTCAGCAGAAAAAGCCTGACGATTGACCCCGCCCTTTTCTGTTGCCCCGATTTTCGCGATTTCCATCAACCGGTCCCAGAGACGGGCTTCATCAACGGCATGACCAGCCTTCAGAGGGGCCGGGGCATTGGGCCGGTCACTGGCGGAGGAAGAGTTATCGGTCGAATGGGACATGGCGGGGCAACCTTCTTGCGGTAAGAACAACGTGCCCTACTTATCTACTGGCCCCTGCGGCAGGGGTCGAGAGGTGAAGCTGCAGTGCTGCTTTGCACGGCCTTTCACCAAATTGCCCTGCCCTGTCCCGGAAAGGGCCACAAACCATCACCTGACGGTGTGAGCCCTCTAACTCGATTGCGCGCTGGCGGACGTTTCTCGCTGTCCAAAGGTCCCGTTTCAGAATGGACTGTTAAACGCGGTCCATCAGGTAAGCCCCGGCGAAATCCGGTGACTTGCCCTTGTAGAGCGCCATCAACTGAAAGAAGACCTTGTTTTCCTCCTTTCCAAAGGGCGGCTCTGTCAGCTTCTCCTGCAGGTGCGGAAAGTCGGGATCAATGCCAAAGGACACCAGCACTGCTGACAGCCACAACAGGAAGTCATCTTTGGTTGGCTTGGTCTTTTCCTCCCGGTAGAGCCACCAGTAGCAAAGATAAGCCAGAAGACAGCGATAAGTGCCGAAAGAGCTGCCACCCTTTGGCGGTTCCGACGCTTCGGCAAAACCCTCTTCAATCTCGTTCCAGATGGGCGAGAAGGTCTTCTGCAGGTCATAGCTTTTGAACTTGTCCCACACAGCCCCCTTGATGATCTCGTAGGTATCCGACGCGTTTTTCATATAGATGATCACCGAGTCCGGTTTGCCCGCTGTGCCGGGTGCCGAGACTTTGAAGTGATCAATGTCACTGTACTGATCCACGATGGGGCAGAGATCTTTGACCGCCTGAGGAATGTCGGCTGGCTTGACGTTGATGCCCAGACGCCAGTTGTTTTCCTTGGCCCGGTTCTGGGGGGGCACAATGTGATGGCCGTCCAGGGTGCTGCCATCGGGATAGATATGCAAATAGCTGCTGCGGGCTTTATCCGCCTGACCCTTTATCTTGGGCCGTTTGCCCTGGCGATTGTTCTGATAGTAGTCCAAACGGGCTTTGTAGCTCTGCTTTAGGTTGGTCTTGTCCATCACCCTCCAGCTGTCGGATTGAACGCGCACCACATGCTTGCCGCTGTTGTCAATCAGCTGGCCCATGGCGGTGATCAACGCCTCGCTGGTCAGCGCCGTTTTGGCCGGCAACTGGCCGGGGTTGTAACTGCTGTAGACGTGCTTGTAGAGGTACTTGATTTCCTTCTGCACATCAGAGGTGAAGCTGCCGTTGAGATAGTTCCAGACGGAATCTGCAAAATCTCCAAAAGATTCAGCCGAGCTTTTCATCAGAAATCTCCCTGTTTGGTCGTCATCTTCGCCTGCCCGGTCACCAGAGATCTTCCGGTTCAGCAGCACCGCTGAGATCGTTCATTTCCTTCACCAGGTCCGGATCTTCCCTGGGTTTCAGATGGCGCAGTTCAGTGCTCAACAGGCCCAGACTGGATTGAGCGTCCTGACTGTCCAGCGAAACCTGCTGGTCGGAGTTGTTGGTCTGTTTGCTTCCCGATCCCGTTTCCTGTTGAGGCGTTTGCTGGGAGGTACTGGTGGGGAGAAGCGCAGAAGCCGCCAACTTCGTGGTGCTGGTGAGATTGTCCGTCAGAGCCTTGTCTGCGCTGGCCTGTCGCTGGGCATAAACCCTATTGCTGCTCTGGCTTTTGCTGTTGGCCTCCATCTTGGCCTGATCGGCCTGCTGCGCGGTGGTAAGGGCGGCAGCAACAGCCTTCTGGCTGGCATCATTGAGGGCGACCTGACCCTTGGCCGTCAGCGGATCCGGAGCGTCCTTTCCACTGAGCAGTTTGTCGGTGGCTGCCATCTGCTTGCCATATCCATCCAAAGCCGCGGTCACTTTGTCGGCGGCATCGCTGGGTCGGAAGGGCTTGCCATCGCTTTGCACCGGGCTGGCCGAGGCATGGCTTTGGCGTTGGATTCCATAGAGCTGTTGGAAGGTATCGGTCATGGCGGCCATGAGCCTCCTTGCATAGGACCGGACAGCAGCCGTTCTCAGCCCACCTGCCCGCAGGACGTGATTTGGCTAATAGACGCTGTGGCCGCAAACTTCGTGACAGCGACCAAGCCGAAGCGGTCAGGCAAAGAAAAAGGCCGGACCCAAGAGGGTCCGGCCTTTCACCAGTGAGACTAAACAGAGGTGTTTAGTTCTTTTCTTTGTCAACCAGCTTGTTGGCAGCGATCCAAGGCATCATGGCGCGCAGTTTGCCACCAACTTCTTCGATCTCGTGAGCAGCCTGGTTGCGGCGGATGGCGCGGAAGGAGGGCTGGCCGGCTTTGCATTCGGTCACCCAGTCACGCACAAAACGGCCGTCCTGGATGTCTTCCAGAACACGCTTCATTTCCGCTTTGGTTTCATCGGTGATGATGCGCGGGCCGGTGACATAGTCGCCGTATTCAGCTGTGTTGGAGATGGAGTAACGCATGTTGGCGATACCACCTTCGTACATCAGATCCACGATCAGCTTCACTTCGTGCAGGCACTCGAAGTAAGCCATTTCGGGAGCATAGCCGGCTTCAACCAGGGTTTCGAAACCGGCTTTGATCAGAGCGGACAGACCGCCACAGAGCACAGCCTGCTCACCGAAGAGGTCGGTTTCGCACTCTTCTTTGAAGGTGGTTTCGATGATGCCTGCACGGCCACCACCGATGGCAGAGGCGTATGACAGGCCCAGTTCCTGGGCGTTGCCGGAAGCGTTCTGGTCAACTGCGATCAGGCAGGGCACGCCGCCGCCACGCTGGTATTCGCTGCGCACGGTGTGGCCGGGGCCTTTAGGTGCGATCATGAAGACGTCCAGGTCATCACGGGCGTTGATCAGTTCGAAGTGAATGTTCAGACCGTGGGCGAAAACCAGAGCAGCGCCTTCTTTCATGTTGGCGTGCAGATCGTCTTTGTAGAGATCGGCCTGATTTTCATCAGGGGTCAGGATCATCAGCACGTCGCCCCAGGCAGCAGCTTCTGCAGGGGTCATGACGGTGAAGCCAGCGCCTTCTGCCTTGGCAGCGGAACCGGAACCGGCACGCAGAGCAATGCGAACGTCAGCAACACCGCTGTCGCGCAGGTTCATGGCATGGGCGTGGCCCTGGCTGCCGTAGCCGACAATGACAACCTTCTTGGATTTGATCAGGTTCACATCGGCGTCGCGGTCGTAATAAACGCGCATTTATCAGGTTCCTTTTTGTCACGATCTTTCCGGGCCGTAGGGACTTCCGGAAGGGAATTGCGCGGGCGTTCTAACCGTCCCTGCCTCAGGGTGCAACAGGTACCAGGGCATAGCGGCTATGAATCCCACAGGGAAAAGAGCTCTTTGAGGGCTGAATTCCGAGACCCTTACCCCTGGCACGAACCAGGATCAAGTGGCCTCTGCCCCCCAAGGAGGATCCGGGGAACTAGATGGTCTGTGCTCCCCGGGAAATGGCAACAACACCTGTGCGACCCAACTCGGCCAACCCCAGGGGCTGCATCAGTTCGATGAAGCGATCAACCTTGTCGCTGCGATGCTGGATCTGGAAAACGAAGTAATCCAGGCCCGCGTCCACCACTTCAGCATTGTAGATGTCGGCAATCCGCAGAGCTTCAACCCGCTTTTCACCCGTTCCCACCACTTTGATCAACGCCAGTTCCCGCTCCACGTAGGGGCCGGACTGGGTCAGGTCAGAGACTTTGTGAATGGGCACCAGCCGGTCCAGCTGAGCCTTGATCTGCTCAATGATCTGCGCCGTGCCACTGGTCACCACCGTGATGCGTGAGAGATTGTGCGCCGGATCGACCTCGGTGACGGTGAGAGACTCAATGTTGTAGCCACGGCCGGAGAAGAGACCAATGACCCGCGCCAGCACACCCGGTTCGTTGTCGACAATGACAGCGATGGTGCTGGAGATAATGGAAGTGTCGTTCAAATTCGGCATCGTTCTGGGTCTTTTTCTTTTGCGCAGAAACCGAAGACCCTTTTGCCGGGCTTTTCGGCGTCCGCAAATCTGATCGTCCACCGGTGCCGGGCACCGGATGGGGCTGCAGGGGCTAAGGACTGACTTACACCAGGACCATGCCGGCTTCGGAGATGGGCTTGGCGGCCTTGTCTTCGGCGTTCAGCAGCATCTCGTTGTGTGCTGCCCCTGAGGGGATCATGGGGAAGACGTTTTCATCCTTGGTGACACAGCAGTCAAAGATCACGGGGCGCGGCGTATCGATCATCTCTTTGATCTTCTCGTCGAGCTCGCTGGCTTTCGTGCAGCGGATGCCCACGGCACCAAAAGACTCAGCCAGTTTCACGAAGTCAGGCAGCGCTTCGGAGTAACTTTCCGAGAACCGCGAGCCGTGCAGCAGTTCCTGCCACTGACGCACCATGCCCATCCACTGGTTGTTCACGATGAAGATCTTCACCGGCAGGCCATATTGCGCCAGCGTACCCAGTTCCTGGATGTTCATCAGGATGGAGGCTTCCCCGGCCACATCGATCACCAGGGCATCGGGATACGCCACCTGAGCGCCTGCCGCAGCCGGAAGGCCATAGCCCATGGTGCCCAGCCCGCCCGAGGTCATCCATTTGTTCGGGCTTTCGAACTTGAAGTACTGGGCCGCCCACATCTGGTGCTGCCCCACTTCCGTGGTGATGTAGGGGTTGCGGTCCTTGGTCAGTTCGTAGAGACGCTTGATGGCATGCTGAGGTTTGATCTCGTCGCCTTCCTGCTTGAAGGCGAGGCAGTCCGTTGCCTGCCATTCCTTGATCTGATCCCACCACTTATCCAGCGCCTTCTGATGAACCGAACGGCCCTGTGACCGCCAGTTTTCAACCATGGCCGCCAGCACTTCCCTGACGTCACCGACAATGGGCAGGTCCACCAGCACGTTTTTATTGATGGAGCTGGGGTCGATGTCGATGTGGATTTTCTTGGCCGTGGGGCAGAACTGGTCAATGCGTCCGGTCACCCGGTCATCAAAGCGGGCGCCGATGGCAATGACCAGATCACTGTTGTACATGGCCAGATTGGCTTCGTAGGTGCCATGCATGCCCAGCATGCCAATGAACTGCGGATCGCTGCCGGGGAAAGCCCCCAGGCCCATCAGCGTGTTGGTGATGGGCACGCCGGTCATATGGGCAAACTCTGTCAGCAACTGGCTGGCTTCCGGGCCGGAGTTGATGACGCCGCCGCCGCTGTAGATCACCGGTCGCTTGGCATGGCTGAGCATGTCCAGAGCCTGTTCGACCAGACCCGCGCCGGGCTGGGTCTGCGGGCGATAGCTGCGATGGCGCACTTCGGCACGCGGAGTGTAGGTCCCGGCGGTCTGCAAAACGTCTTTGGGCAGATCAATGACGACCGGACCCGGGCGGCCGCTGCGGGCCACATAGAATGCCTCATGCACCACACGGGCAACCTGATCCGAATCCTTGACCAGATAATTGTGCTTGGTGCAGGGCCGGGTAATGCCCGTGGTGTCGGCTTCCTGGAAGGCGTCGTTGCCGATCAGGTGGGTTGGAACCTGGCCGCACAGGCACACCAGCGGAATGGAGTCCATCAGGGCATCGGTCAGACCGGTCACCGCATTGGTGGCACCGGGACCGGACGTCACCAGAACAGCCCCAACCTTACCGGTGGAGCGGGCATAACCCTCTGCCGCGTGAACCGCAGCCTGCTCGTGACGCACCAGGATGTGCTTGATGGAGTTCTGTTTGAATAGGGCGTCGTAGATCGGTAGTACCGCCCCGCCAGGATAGCCAAATACGACCTCTACGCCCTGTTCAATCAGCGCATCGATCAATATTTCCGCACCTGTGCGTTGTTCGGTATCTTTGGCCGTCTCCGTCGCCATTACTCTTGTCCTTGATGGTAAAACCGGCGGGGCAGCTCCCCGTCATTCCGGCATAGAGAAAGAAAAACCGCTCGTCACTGAGCGGCGGAGGCGCATCTATGCACGGGTGGTCGGGTGGGTCAATAGCATTTGGCGAATAATTGGAAAGATTTCTTGCTCCAAACTTTCCGATTGTTGCGAGATAGTGACGCAGTTGTCGGACCTCTTTTGCACCACCTGGGTTTTCAACCAGGTCAGCTGGCGCTTGGCATAGCGCCGTGTGCTTTGCTGCGCTGCCGCCACCGCCTCGTCCAGATCACAGCGTCCTGCAAGATAATCAGCCAGTTCCGGGACACCCAGAGCGCGCAACGCCATGCAGTCCTCCGGCAGTTCCTGGGCGATCAGCGCGCGCACTTCCTCCAGAGCCCCCTGCTCCACCATCTGTTCAAAGCGCCTGTTGCAGTTGTCATAAAGCCGATCCCGATCCGGCATCATGGCCAGCCACAGGAAGTGATAGGGCGCTGCATCGACCCGGTCTTTTTCCTGCCAGGCCGACAGGGGCTCTCCGCTGGCTTCAAAGACCTCCCAGGCCCGCAAGAGCCGCTGGGTGTCATTGGCATGAAGGCGGTCCGCGCTGACCGGGTCTCTTTCTCTCAGTTCTTCGATGAAGGCTTCACGCCCCAGCTGCTCAAATCGGGTCCGGGCCGCCTCCCGCACGCCAGGCGGCACCTGCGGCATGGGAGACAGGCCATCGACCAGAGAGGAAAGGTAGAGGCCGGTACCCCCGACCAGAATCGGCAGCTTCCCTGCAGCGGATGCCTCAGCCATTTCTTTGAGAGCCAGTGATCGCCAACGGCCCGCCGTACAGGCCTCGCGGGCGGGCAAGGTGCCGTAAAGCCGGTGGGGAGCCTGGGCCAGGTCCGCGTCGTCAGGCCGGGCCGAGATCACCCTCAGGTCCTCATAGACCTGCAGCGAATCGGCATTGATGATGACGCCGTCGAATGCCTTGGCCAGCGCCAGTCCCAACGCTGACTTCCCGCTGGCTGTGGGGCCTACCAGAATGACCGCAGGCGGCAGTGATTTTTCCTGCCCGCCAGCGCTCCCTGCTGCAGGTGTCTGCGACTTTGGTTGTTCTCTTTTCCCCGATCCCAAGGAAATCTTCCCATTCCTGCTTGTGGTGGCCCAGCCTTCCCCTCTATTACGTCAAGAACAGCACAAAAGCGACGGCTGAACAGAGCCAATCTGGAAAAGACAGCTCCCGGCACCTGAACACAGCCCGTCATTGCTTTCACTTAAAAGCGCTTTCGTCCAGCAAAGGAACAGATGCCCGATGACCCAGGTCCTCACCCTGTTAACCGATCCTGCCCAAGCTGGCTTGACCGAGGCCCATGTGGATCAGGCGGCCCGCTGCCTGGAGCGGACAGGCGCAGAGATTGGCACCAGTACCTGGCTGGAATCTGGCGTTGCCTGTGATCTGACCTACGAGGGCCTGTCACCGGAAGCCGTTCTGGTGGCCCTGCGCCCTGCCTTTGAAGACCAGCCCATTGATCTGGGTCCCCAGTCTGCAGAGGGCCGGCGCAAGAAGCTGCTGCTGGCGGATATGGAATCCACCATCATTGGCCAGGAAATGCTGGATGAGCTGGCCGATGCCGTGGGGCTGCGGGATAAGATTGCTGATATCACCAGCCGGGCCATGCGCGGTGAACTGGACTTTGAGGCCTCCCTGAAAGAACGGGTGGCCATGCTCAAAGGCCTGTCCAAAACCACTCTGGAAGACTCAAGCGCCCGTATGGCGCTGAATCCGGGCGCCCGGCAACTGGTTCAGACCATGATCGCCAACGGCGCCACGGCTGCACTGGTCTCCGGTGGTTTTACCTTCTACACGGAAAAGATCGCTGCCATCTGTGGCTTTCACTATCACCAGGCCAACCGCCTGCTGGAAGCGGATGGCCAGCTGACCGGTGAGGTCGGCCTGCCCATCCTGGGTCGGGAAGCCAAGCTGGAAGCCCTGGAAGGCTACTGCAGCGAACTGTCTCTAAACCTTTCGCAGACCGCAACCGTTGGTGACGGGGCAAATGACCTGTCCATGCTGCGCGCAGCCGGACTGGGCGTGGCCTACCACGCCAAACCGCTGGTCCGTGCGGCGGCCCCCTTCCGCCTGGATCACGCAAATCTGACGGGACTGCTGTATCTGCAGGGGTTCACCCGCGAAGAATTCGTCGGCGAGTAAGGCCTCCCCATCAGACCGGGGCCTGTATGAGTTTGTCTTTTGAATCGCCGGATGTGCAGCATCGAAAAAGGGGGAGCGGACGTTGGTCTGCTCCCCCTTTTCTTTTATGCCTGACAAGCCATGACTTTCGGCTCGTCATTTAAGACGGATCAACCCTCGTCCTTTTTCAGGCGGACTGCGATCCACTGATACTCACCACCACGGAACACCAGCAGTGTTACCACGCGATAGCCTTCCTTGCGGGCCTTGCTCACCTGCTCTTTTACTTCATCGGGGCTGTTGACCTCTTCCTGGTCAACTTCCACCACCAGATCCCCGGGCTGCAGGTTCTTTTCTGCCCCTGTGCCGTCTGGATCCACTTCGGTGACCAGCACGCCTTTGACCTTGTCGTCCAGCTGGTACTCCTGCCGAAGCTGCGGGGAGAGCTTAGCCAGATCCAGCCCCAGTTCGGAAACCCGGCCCTTTTCGATTTCAGCTTTCTCCGCCTTTTTCGGCGGCAGGCCAGCCACGACGGCATCATCCAGCTTGCCCAGATCGACCTTGACCGTCACTTCTTTGCCTTTGCGCCAGACCACAACATTCACGGCGCGGCCGACAGGCGTTTCTGCCACCATGCGCGGCAGATTGCGCATGTTAGGCACCTTTCGGCCATTAAAGGTCAGGATCACATCACCCTGCAGGATTCCGGCGGTTTCAGCCGGCCCGCCTTCAGTAACGGAGGCGACAAGTGCACCGGAGGCGTCCGGCAGCCGCAGCCCTTCAGCCAGTTCTTCGGTCACAGTCTGAATGCGCACGCCCAGCCAGCCGCGGCGCACTTCGCCGAATTCCTTCAAAGACGCAATGATGTTGGCGGCCATGGAAGAGGGAATGGAAAATCCGATGCCGACCGACCCGCCGGAGGGGGAATAGATGGCGGTGTTCACCCCGATCACTTCACCGTCCATGTTAAACATGGGACCACCGGAGTTGCCCCGGTTGATGGAGGCATCGGTCTGAATGTAATCGTCGTAGGGACCGGAGTTGATGTTGCGCTGACGGGCAGAAACGATGCCGGCTGTCACGGTCCCTCCCAATCCAAAGGGATTACCAATGGCCATCACCCAGTCGCCGACACGAATGGCATTGCTGTCGCCCCATTTGTTGGCCACCAGGGGGGTATCGCTTTCGACCTTCAGCAGGGCCAGATCGGTTTTTTCATCTGCACCGATCAGCTTGGCTTCCAAGATCGTGTCATCGGACAGGCGGACGGAGATCTCGTCGGCCCCGTCAATGACATGGTTGTTGGTGACGATGTAGCCGCTGGGATCGATAATAAAGCCCGAGCCCAAAGAAGACACCCGGCGCTGTTCACGCTCCGGCGTCCCGTTGTTGTTGCCGCCGCCACCGCGCCGTTCGAAAAATTCTCTAAACAGCTCTTCAAACTGCTCACTGCCCTGGGGACGCTCCACAACCTGGCTGGTGTGAATGTTCACAACCGTTGGCAGGAGCCGTTCCGCCAGATCCGCAAAACTCTCCGGCGCGGCGCGCGCGGCGGCTGTCTGGGCCCAGGCCAGGAGTATGGCAAGCAGGCCCAGAGTGAACACCCAGGGCAAAAGGCCGCGTTGGGCGGTAACCGCCACGGCTTTCGCCTTTACGCCTCGGTTTGAAGGCTTTTGATCGTGCATTTCAAAGTCCCGTTTTTGATTTCGGATCGCCGGCCTCCTGGTCGCCAGACCCAGATGCCGCGATCTCTTGTTTTGTTTCGCCTTCTCATCCCATCCCATCTCAGGGATGGCATCCCGGTTTTGCGTCACGCGACAAGAGCTGGCTGTTATCTCTTCAGCTGACTGTTGTCTCTTCCACCTGCCAATAAGGCTCACTGATAGGCCGCCAATAGTCCTACGCCACTAAACGGCCACTGGATCATAAGCCTCAGCAGTGCGCTCCATTCAATCCCGGCTGTTCTAACAGATAGGCTGGCTGAGCTGTGTCACAAACACAAATTCTATCACATCCCGCGCTCAGCATGGCTTTATCCCTTCACAATCCTGTGCGTAGAAGAAAGCAACATTGTGGCAAGATGCTATGGCAGAGCCAAAAACTTACAGAACACGGCTCCCTAGCCGGAGCTGATCATCCCTTTATCAGCCAGATCACAAAGACGCCCAGGCTGGCAGCCCCCACCCCCAGAAACCGCAGTTTATCGGGTGCCATGCGTGATAGCATCTCCAGCACCTTTTTCGGTGTATCTGGGGAGATTGCCAAAGTCAGGCCTTCAATAACCAGAATGAGGGCCAGAGCCGTAAAAAGTTCTGTCATTCACTTGAGCCTGCTGCCCCCACGAAGCGATGAAAAGCCAGAGTCACATCGGTTTAAGTGGACTCACCAGGTGACAACACTTGAAGCGCGTAACTCTTTTCAGTGTTCTAAAAGGCGATCAAGAAAGAGGAGAAAAGAAAAGGGGCCGGAAACAGGCCCGGCCCCTTTTGCTGTTCAATCGGGCTGACCTTACTGATCAACCTTGTTGAAGTACTTGAAGAAATCGCTGTCCGGCGGCAGGACCAGCAAGGATTTGTCCCCGTCCAGGGCCGAGTCATAGGCCTGCATAGACCGATAGAACTCGAAGAAGGAAGGATCCTTGCCATAGGCGTCGGCCAGGATGGTGGTCCGGGCAGCATCACCGTCACCGCGCAGGATCTCGGCTTCTTTTTCCGCTTCAGCCTGGATCACCGTGGCTTCCCTGTCGGCAGAGGCTTTGATGCTCTGAGACATTTCGAAACCCTGGGCGCGGAACTCCGCAGCTTCCCGTTCACGCTCGGTCTTCATTCGGTTGTAGACGGCTTCACTGGTTTCGTCAGGCAAGTCTGCCCGGCGAATACGGACGTCCACAATGGCAATGCCCAGGCGTTCGGCTTCCGCGTTCACCTGGGTCTGGATGTCCTGCATGATCTTCACACGTTCATCGGACAGAACCGCAGTCAGGTTCACGTTACCCAAGACGCCACGCATGGTCGCATTGACGATGGTGTCCAGCCGGGTTTCCGCGTTGGCTTCGCTGCGCACACGCTGGAAGAAGCGCAGAGCATCAACGATGCGATAGCGGGCATAGGCATTCACCAGAAGGGGTTTCTGGTCGCTCAGCAGCACACGCTGGGTGGGCGGATCCAGATTGAGCACCCGGCGTTCGTAGTAAAGAACGTCCTGGATGAACGGCATCTTGAATTTCAAACCAGGCGTGGTTTCCGCCCATTTGAACTCCCCGAACTGCAGCACAATGGCCTGTTCCGTCTGACGGACGATGAAGGTCGCGCTGTAAAGCAGCACCCCGCCAATCAGCACCAGGACGGCCAGCGGCAGAAGAAATTTGTTGTTCATGTCTCTTTCTCCCTTACCGCTTAGTTGGAACTTTTGGACTTGAGTTCATTGAGAGGCAGGTAAGGCACAACGCCCTGGCCCTGATCCCCCATGATCACCTTGTCCGTCCGTTGCAGAACCTGTTCCATGGTCTCCAGATACATACGCTCACGCGTCAGATCAGGAGAGCTGCGATAGGCCTCGTAAACCTTCAGGAAGCGCTGGGCTTCACCCTGGGCTTCATTGAGCTTCTGTTCCTTGTACCCTTCGGCTTCCTGGATCACGCGCTGGGCGTTACCACGGGCACGGGGCAGGATATCGTTGCGGTAGGCTTCTGCCAGGTTCCGGGCACGGTCCCGATCCTGCAGGGCGGCCTGAACGTCATCGAAGGAGGCTTTCACCGGCGCAGGCGGCTGCACCTGCTGCAGCTGAACCTGAGTGATTTCAATACCGGCTTCATACTCATCCAGCACCTTCTGCAGCAGATCCCGCGTTTCGATCTCAATTGTCTGGCGGGATTCCGTCAGCGCACGCTGAATGTCGGTCTGGCCGATGATTTCACGCATGGCTGATTCGGCAGTGATTTTCACTGTGCCTTCAGGGTTGCGGATGTTGAAGAGATAACGTCCGGCGTCACGGATCTTCCAGATCACCGTAAAGTCGATGTCGATGATGTTCTGGTCACCGGTCAGCATCAGACTTTCTTCTGGAATGTCTCGCGAGCGGGTGCCACCGGTGGTCCGCATGCCAATGTCCAGCGCGTTCAGGCGCTCAACAGAGGGCGTGTAGACCGTTTCAATCGGATAGGGCAGATGCCAGTGAAGACCGGGCAGGGCTGGATTGCCTTCATTGACCCACTGGCCAAAACGCAGGATCACACCCTGCTGATCCGCCTGGACCCGATAGAAACCCGTCGCGCCCCACAGGCCCAACAAGATCACCAGGACAAGGAACAGACCCTTGCCGCTGCCAAATCCACCGGGCATGGCTGACTTCAGCCGTTCCTGCCCCTTGCGGATGGCTTCTTCAATATCGGGAGGTCGCTGGCCGCCGCCACCGGATCCACCGCCCTGACCCCAGGGGCCACCGCCGCCAGAACCGCTGTTTTTATCGCCGCCGCCCCAAGGGCCGCCGCTACCGCCAGATGATTGCCATGGCATATTCGCTCTACTCCTTGAGCGTTGTTCGATATGGGTGCTGTTTTTCCCACGCAAAGGGCCTTATATCAAGTGGACCCAAACAAGAACAGCACCTCAAAGGTCTGAAGTCGATATCGTAAGAATCTTGGAGAAATCAAGGATGAGTGACGTCACAGAGAGCGCCGTGTTGGACGTTCTGAAGAAAGTTGTCGATTCTGGCAGCGGAAAAGACTTGGTTTCTGCAGGCATGATCAGCGGCCTGACCATCAAAGACGGCAATGTCTTTTTTGCCATCGAAGTTGACCCCAAACGCGGGCCACAGCTGGAACCTCTGCGCAAAGCAGCCGAAGACGCTGTAGACAGCCTGCCGGGCGTCTTGTCCGTCACTGCCGTTCTGACAGCTGAGAAAGCCGCTGGTCAGACACCCCCCCAGCAAGCCCCCCAGGCGGGTCAAAGCCCAGCTGCCGGTCAGCAGCAGGGCCAGAACAAAATCATGGTACCTGGCGTCAAACACATCATTGCCGTGGCCAGTGGCAAGGGGGGCGTGGGGAAATCCACCACCACCACTAATCTGGCCCTGGCTCTGTCGCGCCTCGGTTTGGCCGTAGGGGTGCTGGATGCGGATATCTACGGTCCCTCACAACCGCGCATGCTGGGAATTTCGGGACGGCCTGAATCACCGGACGGCAAAACCCTCAAACCCATGGAAAACTACGGCATGAAAGTCATGTCCATGGGGTTCCTGGTGGCGGAAGACACCCCCATGATCTGGCGCGGCCCCATGGTCCAGTCGGCGCTGCAGCAAATGTTGCGTGATGTGGATTGGGGGGAACTGGATGTGCTGGTGGTCGACATGCCACCGGGCACCGGCGACGCCCAGCTGACCATGGCCCAGCAGGTTCCCCTGTCGGGCGCGGTCATTGTTTCCACTCCCCAGGACATTGCCCTGATTGACGCGAAAAAGGGCCTCAACATGTTCCGCAAGGTGGACGTGCCCGTGCTGGGCCTGATCGAGAACATGAGCCTCTTCCACTGTCCCAACTGTGGCCATGAAAGCCATATCTTCGGTCACGGCGGCGCCCGGGCCGAAGCGGAAAAAACCGGCCTGTCTTTCCTGGGCGAAGTGCCGCTGGAGCTGGTCATTCGGGAAACATCTGATTCCGGACAGCCCATTGTCGTCAGCCAGCCGGACAGCGCTTCGGCCAAAATCTATCTGCAAATGGCTGAAGCTGTCCGCGATCAACTGGCCGCCAAAGCCGGGCAAAGCAGTGGTCCACGCATTGTCATGCAGTAAGGTGCGCCGGGCAGATTGCCAGGATCAGATCAGGACCCAGTATCGGGCTACGACTTGATAGAACAAAAAAAGCAGGCGGCTCCCTTGGGGCCGCCTGTTTTCTTTGGCTTACCGGTCAGAGCAGAGGCTCAGGTCCGGGCCAATCAGCTTTTGTCATCATCGTCGTCGTCATGATCATGACCGTACCCATGGCCATATCCGCGACCGCACTTGCCTTTGCCGTGCCGGTCTTTCATGCGTTTTTCCATGCCCACGGGCCAGCCGGTCATGGTGTTGATTTCAACTTCTTTGACCAGAGAATCGTCTTTGGTGACGATCTGAACCAGAGCAACATTGCCTTCTTTTTCCGTGATCTGGCCGATCTTCAGGTTCTCATTGCCACGGCGGATCAGGAAAGCCTCCCCCAGGGTGCGGACCTGCTCAACAGTCAGAGGGGTCTCGCGTTCACCGCCCCAGCCGTGGAAACCCATTTTCCCGCCAAAACCACCTGCTGGTGCGACAGAGGCAAAGACCAGCATACCCATGCCAGCAATCAAACCGGCAGTGATCATAGCTTTGCTGCGCGCTTTCATGTTCGTTTTCCTTCATAAAGGTCAAATTCAAGGTTTGCCTCAGTCCGGTCAGGGGGGCTGTTCTGGCCGGTTTCTCCTGAATGCCCGGTCAGTAAAGCGGAAAGATGTCGCGAAAGTTCGTCAGAAAGCCTGGAAAAGTGTCTCCGTTTTTCTCAAGCCCGGGCTTTGACATACTTTGATACATTTTAGGGGGTGCGGGACCCGTCGATCCCGGTCAAGCTTGGCACAAGCAAGGCTGAGGACACTCCCTCTCCGCCACTTTCAAGAGACTGTTGCTGAATAGAGATCTGACAACGTGACGACCGCTGCCTCCCCTCACCTCTTGATCGTTGATGACCACAAGGACATCCGCGACCTGCTGGGCAAATACCTGTCTCAGCAGGGGTATCGGGTGAGCCTTGCCAAGAACGGTCAGGAACTGAGGCAGGCGCTTAAAGGCCAGAGCATCGATCTGATCGTCCTGGACATCATGATGCCCGGTGAAGACGGCCTTACACTCTGTCGGGACATTCGGGCACACGACAGCGTGCCGATCATTTTCCTGACCGCCATGGGCGAAGAAACAGATCGCATCATCGGGCTGGAGATGGGGGCCGATGACTATCTGAGCAAACCCTTCAATCCCCGTGAACTGCTGGCCCGCATCAAAGCTGTGCTCAGACGGGCCGAAAGCCTGCCACCTCAGCGCGGAGAACTGCCGGAATCCCAGGGAGGCCGCCAGCTGGCTTTCGACCGCTGGATTCTGCAGGTTGATCAGCGCCAGCTGCTAAACGAAAAGGAGGTGGTGGTCGCCCTTTCCACGGCTGAGTACCAGCTGTTGACCGCCTTCCTGCAACACCCCAACCGAGTGCTCAGCCGGGATCAGCTGATGGATCTGACCCGTGGTCGCGCGTCTGAAGCCTTTGACCGCTCCATCGACAACCAGGTTAGCCGACTGCGCAAAAAGATCGAGAGAGATCCAAAAGCCCCTGAGCTGATCAAAACGGTCTGGGGCGGCGGCTACCGGTTTGGGGCGGAGGTGTCTGAGTTATGACCGGCACCTCCCCAGCCCCTATACTGGCAAAGCTGCGCCTGCTGGCGAGCCGACTGGTGCCCAAAAGTCTCGCCGGTCAGACCATTTTGCTTGTGCTGCTGGCCGTCTTTATCGCTCAGGGGGTTACCCTCTGGGTGGTGTCCGATGATAACCGGGTGATGGAACAGGCCCTGCGGCGGGAGGTATTGCTCGACCGGGCATCGGCTGCCGCCCGCACCACCATTGCCACCCCCGATCCGGAGGTGCGCGAAGATCTGCTGGAAGCTCTGAGCGACCGCCGCCTCCAGTTCAGTCTGTCAGATGACCCTTTGCCGGGACTGAGCAGCCAGCGCATGAGCGACTTTGACCGGCGCACCGCAGAAGAAGTGGCCGATGAGCTGTCAGACAGTGGTGTGCGGCAGGTTCTGGCCCACGGGGAGGAGATGAAACACTTCTGGCGCAAGAAGTGGTTCGATTTCCAGCGCAATCATTCAAAAACCTTCAGCCGGACGCGCGACGACGAGGATCATCACGACCGCGGAGACGGCAGAGATGACGATGACGATCACCACGACCTGTCAGATGACATGGAAGAGGTGGTCAAGAAGCACATGCGCTTCAAAGAGCTGTCTCGTAAGTTCAAACTGGCACTGTCCATCCAGCTGCCGGACGGGCTGTGGCTGAACATTTCCAGCAGATTGTCTGTGCCGCCCCGTCCCCACGCCCTGCCGGTTCTGTCCTTCTATCTGACGATTACCGTTATCCTCTCCGGCATCATTATCCTGATGATCCGCCGGATCACCCGTCCGCTGGCCAGTCTTTCTGAGGCAGCAGATGCGTTAGGGCGCGGGCAAACACCGCCTGTGCTGGATGCGGAAAGTGGACCAGAGGAACTGCGGCGAACCACCCGTGCCTTCAATGACATGCAGGCGCGCCTGCAACGGTTTGTGCAGGATCGTACGGCCATGCTGGCGGCAATGTCCCACGACCTGCGCACGCCCATCACCAGCCTGCGTCTGCGCGCCGAGTTCATCGAAGATGAGGAAACCCGCGCCAAAGTTCTGGAAACCCTGGCGGAAATGCAGCAGATGGTCGAAGCCAGCCTGGATTTCCTGCGCGAGGAAGCCAAGCGCGAAGACAGCCAGAAGCTGGACTTAAACGCCTTGTTGCAGGCCCTGGTCGATGACCTGGTTGACCTCAAACATGAGATCACTTTTCAGACAAAGGCCCCCGTCCTGATCACCTGCCAGCCGATGGCCCTGAAAAGGGCGCTGCGCAACCTGATGAGCAATGCCTGTTTCTACGGCCACACCGCCCAGGTTCGGGTGCAGGAACAGACAGACGCCATCAGAATTGTCATTGAAGACGAAGGTCCGGGCATTCCAGAAGACCAGCTGGAAGAGGTCTTCAGGCCTTTCTTCCGCCTGGATTCCTCACGCAACAGGGAAACCGGCGGCATTGGATTGGGACTGGCCATCTCCCGCACCATCGCCCGCGCCCAGGGTGGGGATCTGGTGCTGGAAAACAGACCCGAAGGTGGGTTGAGGGCTATTTTGAGTCTGCCCAAAGAGTCGTAGGTTCTCGCAAGCTTTCTACGGTTGTCACTCGATCAGGCATCAACGACCCAAAGCAACTTCAGCAGAAAACCGGTCTTTCAGGTCACTCAGCCGCCATGGGGGTGCTGTCAGCCAAGGCACCGTCAGTCTCGGACTGAAAAGCCTCATGATCTGTCAAAGCCTTCGGCAAGGGTCCCCCCAGTGCCCAGTCGATCAAACCCACAGAATGAACCAGCGGAATTCCGGTGCCCTTGGCGATCTGTGTCAGACAGCCAATGTTCCCGGCGGCAATTGCCAGAGGGGCCAGACGCTCCAGATTTTCGACCTTGCGGTCACGCAGGCGCGTGGCAATCTCTGGCTGCATGATGTTGTAGGTTCCGGCCGAACCGCAGCAGAGATGGCCTTCAATGGGCTCCACAACCTCAAAACCCAGCGTGCGTAACAGCTGCTTGGGCGGTTCCTTGACCTGCTGGCCGTGCTGCAGGGAACAGGCGGAATGATAAGCGATCCGCTGGCCCGTTGCGCGTCGGGGCTGCAGGTCCTCCTGCTCACTCAAAAACTCACTGATGTCCCGGGTCAGGTCAGAAATCCGCGCCGCCTTTTCAGCATAGTGCGGGTCTTCCCGAAGCATATAGCCATAGTCCTTGACCGTAGTGCCGCAGCCCGATGCATTGATGATGATGGCGTCCAGTCCCTCACCCTCCAGCTCCCGAATCCAGGCATCCACGTTGGCTTTTGCAGATGCATGAGAGTCATCGTCGCGCCCCATATGATGGGTCAGTGCGCCGCAACAGCCCCCTCCTTTCGGCACCACAACCTCAACCCCGATCCGAGTCAGGAGACGTTCTGTGGCCTCGTTGATGTCGGGTGCCAGCACCTGCTGGGCACAGCCTGTCATCAACACCACCCGCTTGCGGCGGGGCCCCTGTGCTGCAGCCACATGGGGCCGGTCGACGGCAGAGGGAGACGGCAACGTCGCCGGCGCCAGTGCCAGCATGGCGCGGATTCGAGGTGGCAGAACACCGTCAAACAGGCGGCTCACCGGGCGGCTGACCACAGCCCCCAGCAAGGCCAGACGGAAGATCTGAGGCCGGGGCAGCAGATAAGCCAGAAGTTTCCGCAAGGTCCGGTCACCCCAGGACCGGGTGTAGGTCTTTTCAATGTAGCTGCGGGCCTGGTCCACCAGATGCATGTAGTGAACGCCGGACGGACAGGTGGACATGCAGGACAGGCAGGACAGACAGCGGTCCAGGTGCTTAACCACCTTGCCGGGCGCCGGTTTGTCATTCTCCAGCATGTCTTTGATCTGGTAGATCCGGCCCCGGGGACTGTCCAGTTCGTCGCCCAGCAGGACATAGGTCGGGCAGGTCGCCGTGCAAAAGCCACAGTGAACGCAGGACCGCAGAATCTTCTCAGCTTCCTGCAAGTCCGGGTTTGCCAGTTGGGCAAGCGAAAAATTGGTCTGCATCCGACAACAAAGTCCTTATCGATCTCTCGCGAAAAACCGACAGGACTGCTGCAACAAAGGCAGTGGCCCAAGACCGGTCTTTCCATCCAGGTGTGGCGGAGCTCTAACGTCTCCTTGGCCTGAGCGACCCGATAGACCCACTCAGGCTTGTTTGTTTCTTTTCAGGACGCAAAGACTGGTCAGGAGCGGAGACCCCCAGACAGGGAGCCGTTCCAGATCAGTGCGCTGCATCCTGTTGCTGACTTTCCAGCAAGGCCCGGCAGACTTCACCCATGCCGGAATGAGACAGGCGATGGGTGGTTTGGCCGCTGGGATCACTGAGTTTGGCGGTGGACAGCAGATGCTGATACTTCTCCACAAAGGATTTCAGCATGGCTTCCCCACCCAGCAGTTTCAGCTGCTGGTTCATCTGCGGACCCTGCCCGCGCACCAGGTCCTGAGACACCAGCTGGAAAAAGGCGTCCTCAGCCCCGCCGTTGTAGTGCTGAAAGGCATGGTCATAGCGTTCGGGCGCGGAAATGACGGAGGCCAGATCCATGGCAATGGAATTCAGTTCACCGCGCACCCGCCGCTCAAGATTGGCCATCTGTTCGGCTGACAGGCTCTTGGGTTGACTGGCTTCCACCTCAAAAGGATGGGGTGGCAGCTTGAGGTCTTCCGCGCGGATCGGGTCCGGTTCCTCTTCAACGCTTACTGGTGAAAGAACCGGTGCCGGGGGTGGCACCCGCACAGCAGACGCCGCCGTTGGCTGATCTCTGTGGACTGCAACCTCAGCCTCATCCTGCGTGACTGCGGAATCCTGAGCAGGGGCCGGGTGAGCAGCAGCAGGCTCAGAAGGCGCTGCAGGCGAGAGAGCTTCAGTGGCTTGCTGTTGTACTGCCCGCTCCTGCTGCCCAACTGTTTCCTGTCGGCTTGCCGTTTCCTGCTCGGTAACGATAGGCGCCGGTGCAGCCGAAGCATGCGATCTTTGAGGTGTTGCCTGTTGGGCAGGTGCCTGTCTGACTTCGTCAGTTTCAGAGGAGCTGTGGAAGGTGGCCTGTTGTTCTATGGCGCGTTCTTCAGCCCGCTCTTCGGCAATGACATCTGCCAGAGACACTTTGGCCGGCTCAGGCTTGTTGGAGGGAACGTTATCGGCGAAGGGATGTTCCGGATCAATTTCCCATTTGTTGGCTTCCCGGGCGTCCTGTTCTTCTTTCTCACGGATCAGATCGTCCAGGCTGACCTTCCCCCCCAGAACAGAGGGAGGCGCGCCTCCTTCACCTGCCAGGGTCCGTTCTTCCTTGCCGGCATAGCCGTAGGGATCAGACCTCTGCTGTTCGGCTTCGTCATCGAGAGGTTTGGGCAAATCAATGGATGGTGCCACACGGGCACGGGCCGCATTGGCTTCTTCGCGGTAGCGATGCCTTTCCAGCGGTGTCTCCGGATCGTCCGTTTCTTCAGCCTGAAAGGCCTGCTGCTGCGGGGGCTGGGCTTCAGGCTGACTTTCGTAGCTTTCTTCCTCGTAGCCCTGGAAGTAGTTCTCTTCATTTTCCATGGCCAGGCGCTGGCTATCTGAGCGCAGGGACATCTCCAGCCTGTGCAACTGGCGACGGGAGCGGCGCCAGGCCACAAAGGTCCAGATGAACAGCACCGGCGAAACAACCGCTACCGCAAGAAAAGCCTGCTCAGCCGGCAGAAAGTGTGCCAGAGACTCCAACCCGAAAATGAGGGTCAGGTTCTGATAGGCAAAGAGCCCCCAGAAAGCCGTGGCCAAAAAGGCCAGTAACAGAAGAAACACCCCGAACATCCTTGATCCCCGATCAGTCAATTTTCAAGGAGAGGCGGCCACGGTTAAAAAGCTGCATTGGATCAAAGCTCTGCCGTAATCTCTGGCTCAACAGCTCCAATCCCGCATCCATCGGCTGGAACACCGGTACCTGTTCCCTCAGCGTCGCATCGGCCCGCATCAATGTGGCGTGACCACCCAATTCTGCGACAGCCCCCCGCAACAGGCTCGCCCCGGCATCTCCTTCAGGCGGCAGTGCAATCCACAACAAACCACCTCCCCAATCTGCATAGTACAAGGCATTGGGTACGCTGGCGAGAAGATCTGCGACCTTCGGGGCCTGAGTGGGGGCTACAGACAAACGCCAGACAGCAGTTTCCTGATCCTGGCAAAGCGGATTGATGCGGCTCAGTTCATCCCAGAAAAGGCGCGAATTGTGTGTATGGAGTTCTTCGGTTTCGCCAAAGTCAGACAGCTCATCACGAAGAGAGCGGCAGCGGTCTTTGACCGACAGCGAGGTGCCCTCCAACCGCAGGAAAGTCACGGCCCGCCCCGCTTCGCGCACATAAGACACTTCTGAATGGGCGGCGGCTTCTGCGGGCAGATAAGCTGCGCCGGAAATGTCATAGGGGGAATTCAGCCCCTGGCTCATGGCTTTGACGGCCGCAGCAATGTCCTGCCCCAGGACCATCACCGTGTAGGATTTTTCAGCCGCCGGAAGGACTTTAAGGGTCACCTCCCCCATCACTGCCAGGGTGCCATAGGAGCCCGCCATGATTTTGGAGAGGTCATAGCCGGTGACGTTCTTGACGACTCGGGCGCCGGATTTGATCTCTTCGCCGCGGCCCGTGACACAGCGGAATCCCAGAAAGTGATCTCGGGCTGCACCTGTCTTGATCCGCCGGGGTCCCGCCAGATTACAGGCGATGGTGCCAGCCAGAGTTCCGCCACCGGCGGGCTGGCCATAGAGAGGCCCCAGATCCAGAGGCTCAAAAGCCAGTTCCTGGCGGCTCTGACCCAAGGCAGATTTGATCTCAGCCAGGGACGTCCCCGCCCGGGCAGACAGCACCAGTTCTTCCGGCTCGTAGAGGCTGATGCCCTGAAACCCCGCCAGCGAGAGACTGTGCTCCGCCTGAACGGCATGCCCGAGAGCCTGTTTGCTGCCACTCCCCAGAATTTCCAGAGGAGCCTTTTCCTGGATGGCCCAGCTCACAACGTCCTGCAGCTGCTGCCAGTTTTCCGGTTTGAATGTATCACCCATAAATGAAGGCCTTAGAATCGGGGGATGTCGGGAAAGGGCATCTGGCCCCCATGAATGTGCATGCGACCCAGTTCGGCGCAGCGGTGCAGTTCCGGGAAGACCTTGCCGGGATTGAGCAGACCATCAGGATCAAACACACATTTCACCCGGTTTTGCTGCTTCAGGTCTGCGTCCGTGAACATGGTGTTCATCAGGTCTCGTTTTTCAACGCCCACCCCATGTTCGCCGGACAGGACCCCGCCGACTTCAACGCAGAGCTTCAGGATCTCAGCACCGAATTCTTCGGTCTTTTCCAGTTCACCGGGCACATTGGCATCGTAGAGGATCAGAGGATGCAGATTGCCGTCCCCGGCGTGGAAGACATTGGCAACCCGCAGATCGTACTGCTTGCTCAACTCGCGCATGCGGGCCAGAACCTCCGGCAAGCGGCGGCGGGGAATGGTCCCATCCATGCAGTAATAGTCGGGTGAGATACGGCCCACTGCCGGGAAAGCCGCTTTGCGGCCCGCCCAGAAGGTGGCGCGCTGTTCTTCGGATTCAGAGATGCGTTTGTAGCTCGCCCCCTGCCCGTCAACGATGGTGCTGACCCGGTCAATCAGATCATCCACCTCCACAGCAGGACCATCGAGCTCCACGATCAACAGGGCCTCCACATCCAGTGGATAGCCTGCGTTCACAAAGTCATCGGCGGCCTTGATGGCCAGAGAGTCCATCATTTCCATGCCGCCGGGGATGATGCCCGCAGCGATGATGGCAGCCACAGCGTCCCCGGCCTGTTCGCTGGTTGGGAATCCCAGCAGCAGAGCCCGCTGCACCGGTGGCTGGCGCAACAGACGCACCGTCACTTCTGTGACTACCCCCAGCAGTCCTTCGGACCCGGTGATCAAGCCGAGGAAGTCATAACCTTCACTGTCGAGATGTTTGCCGCCCACCCGGATAACCGTGCCGTCGATCATCACCATTTCGACGCCCAGCAGGTTGTTGGTGGTCAGGCCATACTTCAGGGAATGCACCCCTCCGGAGTTCTCTGCCACGTTTCCGCCGATGGTGCAGGCAATCTGACTGGAGGGGTCAGGCGCATAATAGAAGCCATCGGCTTCAACCGCTTTGGTGATGCCCAGATTGGTCACCCCGGGCTGAACCACCGCACAGCGGTTCTCGTAGTCCACATCCAGAATGCGGTTGAACTTGCCCAGCCCCAGCAAAATGCCGTCTTCCAGAGGCAAAGCCCCGCCGGACAGAGAGGTTCCCGCGCCCCGCGGCACGACCTTGACGCCCTTTTCATGGCAGTACCGCAGAACTGCGGATACCTGAGCGGTATCTTCCGGCAACACTACCAGCAGCGGCAGAGCCGAATAGGCTGTCAGCCCGTCACTCTCGTAAACGCGCCGCTCATCCTCGTCGAAAATCACCCCTTCACCCGGCACCAACTGGCGCAGGTCTTCGGCAATTTCCCGGCGACGGGCAATGACCTCTTGGTCCGGATCCGGCATTCGCATGATGATCTCTCCTGCGTCAGGCCCTGTTTTCTGCGATTTTCAGCCTGACGTTTTCAAACTGTCAAAGTGGTATTACCAATTTTTCGCTCCGGAGAAAAGCGAATATGACACAGCAGGGACAGTCCGGGTTCAGCCTGATGGGGTCACCCGCCTTCAAGACAGGTAACCGACAGCCCTGCCAGCAGACCAAAATGGTCACGATCTCGGGAGAAGAACGCAGAAAAGCCGCGTCTCCGAAGAGAGCGCGGCTTGTTCCTGTAACCCGGTGGCGATCTTCAGCAGAAGATCAGCGCAGCCTCAATCAGCCCTGACGAGCTTTGAAACGGGGGTTCTTTTTGTTGATCACGTATACGCGGCCACGGCGGCGCACGATACGGCAGCCTTTGTCGCGCAGCTTGGCGGTCTTAAGAGAGTTAATGACTTTCATTTTTCTTTCCTCAGTTGCCGGCCCGAACCGGCCCGAATTGCAGCGCGGAACATAATGGGGCCTCTGCACTCTGTCAATGCACCCCTGCCCAACTTTTCCAGGAGATTTCCACGCAGCCGGACTTCAATCGACCTCCCCAGTGATTTCGAGGGTTAATCCCTTGAAATAGCTATAAAGATCAAGCTGATTTTTGGCGGGATAACGGCCCCGCCAACAGGGGCGACTCGCAGCCTTAAGTGGCCCAGCCTCTCACGGATTGGATCTGCGACTGCCGCAAGGCTGCATCCCAAGTCTGCGCGAATGTGAAAAGCAGCAGGTGGAAACCGTTGAACGCCTCTACCAGTCGCTCATCAGTTTGGTTTCTTTGCGCCCGATGACATAGAAGCGGTAGAGCTTGATGGCACCCTTTTCCATGATGGCGCTGCGCCGGGTCCAGAGTTCCACTTCATTCACCAGGATTTCCGCCAGTTTCTTGTTACTGACGCACTCCCTGGAATGGCTGATGAAGTTCTTGAAACCAGCAACCACCTTAGGCGCATAGGTGGACGAAATGTCTTCCATCACACGCACATCAAAACCGACATCACGCATCAGGTGTTCGTAATTGGACAGACTCCAGGGATAGAGCTTTCTCTGCTCACTGGCCGTCCACTCTTCGATCTGCTCGGCGTGCTCCACCCCTTCTTCAACGACAAAGTCGGTGAACATGAAGTGGCCCTGGGATTTCAAACTACCGGCTATGGACTTGAAGAGCTTTTCCTTGTTTCTGACACCGAAGAAAATCTCCGTTGCCAGCGCGCAGTCATAACTCTTCTTTTCCAGTTCCATTTCTTCAAAATTGCACAGACCCACGGGGGCTTTTTTCACCATACCCGCCTGCTCAGACAGAGCCTTTCCGGCTGTGGCAATCTCTTCGTCAGCCTCAAACGCCGACACCCAGGTATTGAATTCTTTGGAAATGGCGCGGGAGCCACCCCCCAGCCCACCGCCGAGGTGCAGCAGCTTCTTCGTTTCATCCAGACCGAACGGCTTGACCAGATCCAGGACATGCTCTTCGCGCCCGGGCATGTTGAAACCATCACCCCAGACTTTCTGGGCAATGTGAACCCTGGCCGTTTCCCATTCCGGCAGGTTGGGATCCAGCTGATAAACGGCGTCATCTTCAGGCTCACCAACAGGTTCAGCGACGACAGGTCTTTCTTTGACCTTTAGTTCGTAGCCGCCCCACCAGGCCTTCAACCGCATTTTGAACGGGATATGCACGCGATCAGCAGCACTTCCCTGGTTCAGATCAGACAACTTTCCAGAGTCTCCAAGAGGACACCCAGTCTGCCCCAGGACAAAAGGTCGGGGCGTCAAAGGAATGTCCGTTTGTCGTGACACTAATAAGAAGTGGTAAATTCAGTGTTAATTTGTCTGATCTGGAAATCTCAGGGGAAAAGGGGTCAATCCGCTTATGCTCCCCTTCTGCGCAGCATCCTGACGCCGGGCAGACAAGAAAAAGGCTGTTGTTTTGTCCCGGGTTAACCAGACAAAACAACAGCCTTTCGATTGCCCCCGTCCAAAACCTGAAGGGGGCCGATCCTGACCGGGCTTACTTGAAGAACACCACTTCACTGCGGCTCTGAGGGGTTACCAGATCGACACAGTCGTCCCGTTCCCCGGATGCATCCCCGCACGGTGAGACGTCGTTGAGCAGGATTCGCGAGACATCTGCGCACTGCTGGCCCGCCAGGTCAAAGAGCTTCACCACCGACTTGCCTGCCCGCAGCGGGGCCGCATCAACAACAAGACGCTGGGTAATGACCCCGTCTGAACCAAAGAAGATCAAATCGAGGCGAAAAGGGTCCAGCTGCTGATCTGTAGCATTTTCAAAGAGCAGATAGGTTCGGCAGGCGCCATCTCTTTGCTCGAGTTTGTTCAGTTCGATGGTGATGGTCTTGTCAGCACTGCTTTGCGCAGAGGCGCCAACCGCCTGCCCTGCCAGCAAAAGGGCTGCTCCCACAACAGCAATAAGTCGCCGCACCCGCATCACTAGTCTCCCATGTTCCATACGTCATGACTGTCCAGGGCTGTTTGCTTTTTGTGTGCCAGCCTCTGGCCACTCCCGTTTCAGTCTTGGCTTCCGACGGTGAGGTCTTGCCAGCCGGATGGGCATACCTGCCCATCATGGCCTGACCTGCCGGAAGGCTCTGTTTGATTGCGGTGTTAACCTAACCTGTAATCGGTGGAAGGCAAACAGCCCGAGGGCACTTTAAGAAAAATCTTCACAGAGGCAATTTAAATCTTGCTATTGATAATCATTCTCATTTATATCTCTCTCCACGACACGAACACAGCCGGATGAACAGTCTGACCGACAGACAGTTACTTCGGCGACCCTCCAGCCCAGGCAGTGAACCTGCCATGGCCGGAGCAGAGTGAACGAAGACCAGAAGATCAGGACAAGGGGTCACGATGACCTGCCACCGCACGCTTTCATATCCGTACCAGCGCCTCTCCGGATACTCCTTGATGGATCTGGACCATGGGGAGCAACTGCTGGTCTGGGCGTCCCGGAGATGGTTGTCAGGCAAGCCACAGTGGAAGGCTGTGGAGATGGAGTACGCTCTGTCTTTGGGCCAGAAGGCCGGGCCGACAGCGTTGCTGGCTCTGGAACAGTTGCTGTCTTTGTTGCGGCATCACGCCAAGCGCACGCTGTTTCTGAACAGGGCTTCCTCCGGCCAGCTCAGCAGCGATGAAGTTCGCCTGCTGAACCTGCTCGCTCTGACGCAAATGAAAGAAGAGAGTGCGGAGCTGTCCTGGCGCTTCATGGTGCAGCAAAGCTACTGCGGGGAAGCGGCTTTGAAGTGCCGCCTGCTGGCTGAGTGCTTCCTTGATGCCAACATGACGTTCGATCTGCGGACCAATCCTCCCCAGAGTCGCACGGAGGATGTGGCAGCAGAGCAAAGCGCGCCCTTTCTTATCGCGGGTCAGGCCTGAAGCCGACCCCTCGGCACCCTTGGTGCCCCAGCAGGACGCAACCTGCTGAAAGACAAAGACACAGAGAAGCTGCGGGCCCTCAACGTTAGCCCGCAGTGTCCCGGGGCCAGGAGTGATTTGGGGGCAAGCCGTTCCTGGTCCCGGGACCTACCTTTACCGCAACATCCCTTTTGACAGTTTGAAAACAGCCATCGCTGTTCTTGCGGTGCGCCGCCTCATCTGTGTGCCTTCCCACCCCGTGCGACTTGACAGGCTCCCGGGTGGAACCAGACAGACCTTGCGGAAGCCCGGCCGGACAGAGAATCCAGGGCCATCTGGCAGTACCTCAGCAAAAGGGCGCGACGGATCGCCGCGATCAGATGCAAAAGCCTGCAATCCGACAAAAGCCGACTTGCCAACTGTCTTGAGTTGGATAAGCTCTGCGACATGCGTTATCTGCGAGTCCATAAATCTGGCACCAGCCGCAGCAACCGTCGGGGCAAATTCTCCCCCGCGGCAGCTGTCGCTTGCCTGACGCCCCGCCGGATGACGCATCTGCTGGCCATTCTGGCTCTTCTGGCCCAGTCCTTTGTCGGCTTGGGTCAGGCACAGGCCCGTCTGGCAGATCAGGCGATCCAGAACCTGGATCAGCGTTCTGCCGAGATCTCTCAAAGTGCAGATCAAAACGCAGAAGCTGAAAAGCTGCTGACGCAGAGCACTCCCTTTAGCAGCTACATTGTGGTGTGCACGCCTGACGGGTTGAAAAAGATCTCCCTGTCTGACAGCGCCGCTTTGGCTGAAGGGAATCCCTTGTCCGGTCAGCCGGATTGCCCGGTCTGTATTCCAGCAGTTCAGGCTGGTTTGGCCGTCGTTACCGCCACAGCACTGACCACTGGCTTTCCCAAGCTGACCCTGGCTCCGCCTGCCCTGGCTCATGACCAGGCATTCCCCGCCGCGGTTTATGGTCAGCTGCACAGTCGGGCCCCGCCTCTTTTCCAGGCATAACGGTTTCAGTCATCTGATCCGATTGCCTGCGCCTGCCCTGAACTAGGTCCTGTGCAGGTCCCCCGGCCTCTGTTCTGGTCTACCCCCTTCTTCAAAGCATAAGACCGCACCGCTCTGACAGACCGTCTTTGTCTCTGTTCTGAAGGTGTCATCCTCGTGGGTCCCCCCTGTGCAGAGGTCTGACGAAGTGCTTTGCCCCTCATCTCACTCAGCTGACCGGTACCAGGCCGGAACGCCTTTTCATAAGGAACAATCCAAGATGAAAACCTTCCTCCAACGCAGCCTTCTGGCTCTCTCCCTGGCCCTCTTTTCTGCCAGCCTGCCCATCACCGTGGCACAGCAGGCCGAAGCGCAGACGGTGATGGCTGGGGACATCATGATCAAGGAACCGGTTGCCCGGGCTTCAGCTGGCCCCGCCAAAGCCGGTGCGTCCTACATGATGCTGATGAACAAAGGCAGCAGCGCAGATGTGCTGACCGGCGCCCGTTCTGACGTAGCCAAGACGACATCCATTCACACCCACCTGATGGAAGACGGCGTGGCGAAAATGCGTCCTGCCGGGCCTGTCGAAATTCCTGCCGGTGAAATGGTGACCTTCCAGCCGGGCGGTCTGCACGTCATGTACATCGGCCTGCACGCGCCGTTCAAAAAAGGCGACAGCTTCCCGGTGACCCTGATGTTCGAAAAGGCTGGTGAAGTTGAGATCACAGTGACCGTCGGTGAAGTCGCTGCGGGGATGAACCACGGCAACATGAGCCACGGAACCATGAATCACGGGACCATGAAAAAAGAAAAGAAAGCTGAGTAAGTCAGAGGTCACAGGTTCCGGGCTGCGGCAAGAAAGCCAGCAGCCCAAAAGAAACATGGGCCGTTCCTGCTGCAGGAAGGCCCATGCGCCACGGTCAGATCACCCGGGAGGTTGCCTCCTCCAATCTGTGCGGTGGCCTGTCTCTCCGGTCGGTGATTGGGAGTGAGCCCCTGATCACCGCCCCGGGCAGGCTTTAAGCCGCGCAGTGGGCTGTTCGGATCGTTGTCTCTAAAACTAACAGGTGGGCCTCATGACGAGGTCCACCTCTTTTTTTGCCTGTCTGCCACCAGCTTGCAAGCCTTCTGATGGCAAAATCAGCCTGCCGGCTTGCGGCAAAAGGTCTTATGACGGGCGATGCGGCCTGACCTGCTCGCCCCGCGATCCACAGTCAAGCTGGTTTTGGAGCCGCCGCAAGATGCTACTGTCGATCACACTCTGAAGCCACTGTATCGGAGGGCGGTGGACGCCCCCTACCAGACAGCCGTCTAGAGAAGACCTTCTTCTTCCAGAACCTTGCGGGCCACCCGAAAACACTCCAGGCTTTGCGGCACCCCGCAATAGATGCCGATCACATGGATGATGGCCTGGATTTCCTTCTTGCTGACCCCGTTGTTCAAAGCGCCGCGACAGTGGGTTTCCCATTCATGCATCTTCCCCAACGCCCCGATCATCGACAGGTTCATCATGGAGCGGGTCTTGGCATCAATGGTTTCATCCCCCCAGCCAAAGCCCCAGCACCAGGCGGTCATCGCCTCCTGAAACGGCAGAGTGAAATCATCGGCAGCGGCGAGATTCTTCTCGACATACGCCGCCCCGAGCGTCGCCTTGCGTTTTGCCAGCCCCTTGTCAAAAAGGTCCTGATCCATGCTGTTTTCCTCTCCTGTTCACTTCTAGAGTCAAATCGGTTTAAGCGGACTCACTACGTGAGGGCACTTGAAGCGTGAATTTGCCTCTCTTCAAAATGTTAGAAAATGATTCACGGTTTAGTTCCAAGCGCAAAGCCAGTTCAGGCTTGCCCGGCCTCGCCATCCACCGCCTCTTTCATCCAGCGCTGCAAAGCCTGAATGGAATGCTCTGAATTGACCCCGCCTTTGGGATCCAGAACCAGAGGGCCGGGCTTGTATCCTTTGCTTCGCAAACCCCGCTGAACAGACTCCACCAGATGGATGTCCTCTTCCACCGTGGTTTCACGGTCCTGACGGGCCAGTTGGCGGATAGCCTCGGAGTCCTGCCCGCCAATGCTGTACCAGCCGCGCCAGACCATTACATGATCAGCATCCACGGCCCGCCAATGGTAACTGTTCAGCACATTGCCCGGGTAGACCTGGAAAGATGTCATGGGCCAAAGGAACCAGGAGGAATACTGACCCGCTGTTGCGTTGGCGCTGAGGTCAATTTCATAACTCATCTTGTCCAGATTCTGGCATTCAGTGGTGTGGCGCAGACAGTGTCCCTGAGGTTGAATGTCATAGGTTTCGGGCTTGATCACCCCCGTCGCAAAGGTGCGGTGGTTGGTGCGGCAGTGGTAACATTCTGAATAGTTCTCGACTGAAACCTTCCAGTTGCACTTTTCCGCCACGCTGACCCACTCCAGCGGTTCCAGCTGCTCTATGTGCGGCACAAACGCCAGCAGCTCGTCCCGCACGCCCGGAAACCAGTCATCAAAAGCGCGGGCGTCAGGGTCCAGATTGACAAACAGAAAACCAAAGAGGTTTTCCAGCTGCACAGATGTCAGACAGATCTCTTCCGATTTAAAACCGGGAACAGACTCCAGATTGGGCCCATTGCGCAGCTCTCCGGTGAACTCGTAAGCCCAGGAGTGGTAGGGACAGACCAGTGCCCTTTTGTGTCCGGCACCTGACACCAGTTCGTGGGCCCGATGCTGGCAGACATTGTAAAAGGCCTGAATGCCCCCCTGTTTGTCTCCAATGCAAAAGAGACTCTGCCCGGCCACTTCAAAGGTGAAATAGTCTCCCGGCTTTTTGATCTGGGAGGCATGCCCGGCGAACTGCCAGGTCCGCGCCAGCAACCCGGCCTGCTCCACCCTGAAAACCTCCGGGTCGGTGTAATAGCGGGCGTCCAGAGAGCGCACGATCTCCCTCGCATCACTCATTTTCCACTCTCCCCTTCCTCATGGTAGATGCCCAGCGCGTGGCGACGCTGATGAAAGCGGTCAATGCTGGCGATGACATCGGGACTGGCATCGGCGATCACAAAGGCCATCAGCGTTTCCAGAAAGGCGATGGTTGCCACGGTCGACGGAAAGAACTGCGGCGTGTCCGATGAAACCGTGAACCCAAAGTCACTGCCGGTAACCAGCGGCGACGCCGGGCTGTCGGAAAGGCCAATGATCTTGACCCCCTGGTCCCGGGCAACACGCACAGCCTCCAGAACTTCCGTCCGATAGGGCTTGAAGGTCATGGCAATCAGCACATCTGCCTCCCCGGCCCGGGACAGATCGTCGATGGCCGTGCTGCCGCTCTTGGGAATGGCTTCAACCGTATCCAGTGCCATGTCCGCCAGATAGGCAAAGCTCTGTGCCAGGGCATTGTTCACCCCAACCCCCAGCACATAGGTTCGCCTGGCGGCCACCACCGCGTCGGCAGCGGCCTGCATCTTGTCGGCATCCGTACCGCCAAAGGTGCTTTCAATGTTGGCGATGGCACTGGACGCCATGTCCGCATAAAGCCCGGCCAGTTTACCGCCCTTGGACAGGGACTGGAGCCAGCGCGCCCGGTCCGGGAAGGTCACCCGCCCCTGCCGGATTTCTTCGCGGAAGGGTTCGCGAAAATCATCATAGCCTTCAAAGCCCACTGATCGTGCCATCCGCATGAAGGTGTTGGGCTTGACCTGGGCTGCCTGAGCGATCTCCCGGATCGAGCTGACGCCCACATCATTGGGATTCTCCAGCACATAGGTCGCGGCCTTGCGCAGCTCCGGTGTCATCTCCGGCAGGTGGGCCGCCAGTTCATCCAGCATCAGGGAAGGAGCCGAATCTGTTTGCAATGGTACATTTGAACTTTTCATGATTGACAGTAGTACAAACGTACCATATTGGGGTCAACAGACTTTTCACACGATCAGCCAAAAGGGGTGCGTCCGGTGGCGTCCAAAGATACTGACAAAGTTCCCTCCACCGCCCGGGTGGTCATCGTTGGCGGCGGGGTTATGGGCTGCGGCCTTGCCTATCATCTGGCCCATGAAGGCTGGCGGGATGTTGTGTTGCTGGAGAAGGCGGAACTGACATCCGGCTCGACCTGGCATGCGGCGGGCCAGATCACGCACTCAACTTCCAGCTATGGCTTGGGAAAGATGGTCGATTACAACATCGGCCTCTACTCCGGCGCGCTGGAAAAAGAAACAGGCCAGTCCGTCACCTGGCACGGCTGCGGGTCCTTTCGACTGGCTTACAGCGACGATGAAATGGACTGGCTGCGCCATACCCTGAGTGTGGGGCGGGCGCTTGGCTTCAACATCGATCTGGTCGGGCCAGAACAGATTCAGGCCCTCCACCCCTTTTACAATCTGGACGGTGTTCAGGGGGCCCTGCATACGCCTGATGACGGCCATGTTGACCCCTCCGGCGTTACCCAGGCTTTGGCAACGGGTGCCCGGCAACTGGGCGCCAGGATCATCCGTCGCTGCCGCGCCACCAACATCCAGCAACAGGCCAGCGGAGAGTGGCTGGTCTCCACAGAGCGGGGGGACATCCTCTGCGAACATGTAGTCAATGCGGGCGGTACCTACGCCCGCCAGATGGGGGAATGGAGTGGCCTGCAACTGCCTATGACCTCCATGACCCATCACTACTTCGTCACGGATACCGTGCCGGAGTTCCGCGACTTAGCCCAGGAACTGCCGGTGATCCGTGATGACAGGCTGGTCTCCGGCTACATCCGCATGGAACAGAAATCCGGTCTGATCGGCATCTACGAGAAGGAAAATCCAAACAGCGTCTGGGAGGACCATTGCCCCTGGGAAGCTGAAAATGAGCTCTTTGCCCCGGACTATGACCGGGTCATGCCCTGGCTGGAAAACGCACTGGAACGCATGCCGATCTTCGCCGAACTGGGTATCAAACGGGAGGTTCATGGCGCCATTTCCCATCCGCCCGATGGCAATCCCCTGATCGGCCCGGCCCCGGGTGCCAAAAACTACTGGTGCTGTTGCGGCACCCAGATCGGACTGGGCTGGGGACCTGGGCTGACCCGTGAACTGGCCCGCTGGATGGTCCATGGGGCCGCCGACATTTCCATGCGGGAGTATGATCCCAGACGGTTTGGGGCCTATGCCGACAAAGACTGGCAGATCATCAAAGCCAAGGAAGATTACTGCCTGCGCCACGAGATCCCCTTTCCTCATTTCAACAGACTGGCCGGACGCCCGGTCAAACCCAGCCCGTTTTATGACCGACTGAAAGAAAAAGGCGCGGTCTATGAGGAGGTGTATGGCCACGAGCGGCCCCGATGGTTTGCCAAAGACGGCGTCGCCCAGAAGGACCACTACTCCTTCCGGCGCACAGCAGTGCATGACCTGGTAAACGCCGAAGTTCAGGCCGTCCGCCAGCGGGTTGGCATCATGGACATCACAGCCTTTACCAAGGTTGAAGTTTCCGGCCCTGATGCCGAGGCATATCTGGACTCGCTGATTGCCAATCGCCTGCCCCGCAAAACCGGCGGCATCATCCTGACCCACCTGCTCAACCGCCGGGGGCGCATTGAGATTGAGGTGACGGTGGTGCGGCTGGGACCAGATCGCTTCTATCTGGTCTGCGCCGCCTTCTTCGAACAGCGCCTGCTCGATCATCTGCGGCACAACCGACACCCCGAAGACCTGACAGTAAGGCTCTTGTCCGACGACTGGGCTGCGCTCACCCTGCAAGGACCTCTGTCCCGGCAGGTGCTGGCCAGCGAAAGCCCGGCAGACCTGTCCAACCAGGGATTTCCCTGGCTGACAGCTCAGGAGATCAGCATCGCGGGGCAGACAGTCTGGGCGTTTCGCCTTTCCTATGCCGGAGAGTTGGGCTGGGAAATTCATGGCCCCAGAGAGTCCATGCTGACAGTCTATGATGCGCTCTGGGCTGCAGGTCAGGGTCACGGAATAGCCGACTACGGCTCCTTCGCCATGAACGTCCTGCGCATGGAAAAGATGTTCAAGGGTGCGGGAGAACTGACCAACGAAGTCACGTTGCGCGAAGCCGACGTTCTGCGCTTTGTCAAACTGGACAAAGGCGAGTTTCTGGGCAAAGAAGCCACTCTGGCCAGCCTGGATAGCCCCCTGCCCTGGATTTGCAGCTATCTGGCCATCGATCCCGATGGTCTGGAAGACGGCCATGGCGGGGAAGCTGTGCTCCAAGAGGGGCAGGTGGTGGGCGCAACGGCTTCGGTCGCTTACAGCCCCACCGTCGACAAGATTCTGGCCTTTGCCTACCTGAAACCCGAAGCCGCGAAAGCCGGCACAAGGCTGGAGGTTATCATCGCCGGAAAGCCCTGGTCCGCAGAAGTGCTGGCTGAGGCGGTTTACGACCCGCAAAGCCTGAAGCCACGGGTTGACCAGAAGGAACGCAAAGCGCCTGAAGAGTTGACAGCCCCGGCCCTGCAGGGAGTGCCTCAGTAATGAAACTCACCCGTGTAAGCCTTTGGTATTTGCCGCTGACCAGCCACAGGCCCTACTACATGTCCGACGGCAAGACCTGTGAGTCTGTGGAAACGGCCGTGATCCGGCTGGACTGTGACAACGGCCTGTCTGGCTGGGGGGAGGTCTGCCCAATCCCCCACTATTTGCCTGCCTATGCCAGAGGTGTTGGACCGGCACTGGAGGAGCTGGCACCGGTTCTGCTGGGTGCAGACCCTGTGGGCCCGGAAGCCCTGATGGACAGTCTGGACGCCTATTTACCAGGCCACCCTTACGCAAAATCTGCCATCGACACAGCGCTTTGGGACCTGACTGGCCAGGTTGCCGGCTTGCCACTCTCAGCTCTGTTGGGCGGGCAACGCTGTGCTGAATTACCGCTTTATCATTCGCTGACCTGTGTCGCGCCGGAGGAAATGGCCCGGCAGGCCCGCGAGGCCCATCAAAGCGGCATAACCCAGTTTCAGGTCAAACTGGGCGCGGATCAGGACTGGCAGGCCGATGTGGCCCGGTTGCGCAAAGTCCGCGAAGCCGTCGGTCCCGGCCCCCTTGTCTATGGGGACTGGAACTGCGGGGCGAGCCAGCTGGACGCCACCCGCGTTGGCCGCTCTCTGGCAGACAGGGACATCATGCTCGAACAGCCCTGCGCCACGCTGGAGCAATGCGCCGCCGTTCGTCAGGCCACTGGTTTGCCCATGAAAATCGATGAATCAGCCCATGACACCGCTTCATTGCTAAAGGCCCACAGCTTGGGATGTTTGGATGCCGTCGCCATCAAACTCTCGAAGTTCGGTGGTCTGAGCGCCAGTCGCCGGGCCAGAGACCTCTGTGTGTACCTGGGTGCCAGGATGTGCATTGAAGATACCTGGGGATCCGACATTACCACCGCAGCGCTGTTGCACCTGGGTGCAGCCACCGCCCCCAAAGCCCTGATGAACGTCTGTGACCTGTCCGGCTATGTGGAGCCGCGCCTAGCCCCGTCCGGTCCCAGCCGGAACAAGGGCCACATCTCACCACCCAGTTTGCCCGGTCTTGGACTGCAGCCGGACCCGGACCAGTTGGGCAGCCCGGCTCTCATTCTCGACTAAACTCGAGCGCCGACTTTCTTTGTCGATAACTTTGTCGTTGCGAAGACAGCAGCCTCTTCAAAGGCCTCGCTAAACTGCTGTCGCCGGAAACCGCTAGCTCCCAGAAGCCTCAAACCCCAAGGATCTCCCGACCATGACCCAGCAGGACCTCATCGACCGCGCTCAAAAAGTTCTACCCGCCGGTGGGTTTGGCAACTTTGATCCGGGCATCATCATTCGCGAAGGCAAAGGCTCACGCGTCTGGGATGAGAATGGCCGGGAGTACATTGACTATCTGATCGGGTCCGGCCCCATGCTGCTGGGTCACGGCCATCCGGAGGTGCTGGAAGTTGTCGAAGAACAGTTGAGCAAAGGCATGACCTTCTTTGCCAACAATGCCCGTGGCATCGAACTGGCCGAGGAAATCTGCAGTTCTGTCGCCTGCGCGGAGCAGGTCCGCTACGTCACGTCAGGCGGGGAAGCGGACATGTATGCCATGCGGCTGGCCCGCGCCTTTACCGGGCGCAGCAAGATCATGAAGTTTGAAGGCGGCTATCATGGCATGTCCGCCGAAGCGCAGATGAGCCTCGCCCCGCAAAAACTGGTCAACTACCCCATGGCTGTTCCCGATTCTGCCGGAATCCCCGAGGCCGTCCGCGACGGCATGCTGATTGCGCCCTTCAACGATCTGGAATTTGCCCGCTCCCTGATGGCAGAGCATGCCGGGGACATCGCTGCCCTGATCGTGGAACCCCTGCAGCGGATCATTCCCCCGGCTCCCGGCTTTCTGGAAGCGCTGCGTGAAGAATGCAGCAAACACGGCATCGTTCTGATCTTTGATGAAATCGTCACCGGATACCGCCTGGCCTACGGCGGCGCCCAGGAACTGTATGGCGTGGTACCGGATCTCTGCACATTGGGAAAAATCGTCGGAGGCGGCTTTCCGCTGGCTGCTGTTGCCGGACGGGCCGATATCATGGCGCATTTTGACAAAAGCAAAGTGGGTGACGAGGGCTTCCTGATGCAGCTGGGTACGCTCAGCGGCAATCCGGTGGCTGCGGTCGCCGGACTGAAGACCATGGAGATACTCAAACGCCCCGGGTCATATGAGCGCCTGCGCGCTTTGGGGTCTGCGTTGCAGGATGCCCTGACAGAACAGCTGAACAAAGCCGGGGAAGCGCATCAGATCATCGGGGACCCCACTCTCTTTGACGTGGTCTTTACAGACAGTCCCATTGCCAACTATCGGGACGTGTTGAAAGGCAACACCGCCAAATCTGCCGCCTTCAACAAAATCCTGAGGGAACAGGGCATCTTCAAAGCGCCCGGCAAGGTCTATCCCAGCCTGGCCCTAACCAATGACGACATCTCTCAGACCATTGATGCCATTACCTACGCCGCCGCCCACATGAACGACGCCTGAGTGCCACCTACTGCCTAAGACAGAAGAGCAACCTGAAGACCTGCCCCAAGAGCTACAGGCAACTGTGGCTTCGCAAGCAAAGGGCAGGCAGTCTGGCCAGCGTGACCCAACAGAAACTCAGGCTGCGATGGGGATCTGTCTCCAAAACTGCGTGTTAAGCCAAGGCCAAGGCCAACCCCAAGCCTGCCAAGCCATTGAAACTGTTTAAGTCACGCTCATCTTCTCATTGCTGAAAGCCCCTGAGCAACCAATCTGGTTCCAAATAGCTTTCGATAACTATGGATTTGTTCCTCTCCCTCATCAATAATTGAGCGTCAGAAGACAAACGATCCCGCCCCGACGTGGATCGTTCTTCATAGCAGGAGCAAGCCTTGTTGACGCGAGCACCACGGGTAATCAAAAGCCGCAAATCTGGCCTCATCTGGCTCTTCCTGAGTGTGCTTGTGCTTCTGTTTCCAATGGCTGCGATTGCCCAGGAGACCATTCGCCTGACCAACGGTGAATGGAAGCCCTATCAATCGGAGGAATTGCCCAACTACGGCCCCTACTCCGAGGTAGCACAGCAGGCTTTTGCCAAGGTTGGCATCGATGTGGAGTTTGGGTTCTTTCCCTGGAACCGGGCCATGCGGTTGGTCAAGACAGGCCGCTGGGATGGCACTTTTTTCTGGGTGGCCACACCGGAAAGGCGGGAGAATTTTCTGCTCAGCAACCCGGTAATCGTCTTGAACGAGGTCATCTACTATTCAAAAAACCGCCCGATAACAGCAAACAAACTTGCAGACTTTTCCGGCCTGACCATGGGGCGAATTCACTCCAGTGCCTTTGGCGGACAGTTTGATGGTTTGATTCGCAGTGGCGAGCTGTCCGTCATCACCGTGCCGACCAATGAAACGCTGTTTAAAATGCTCGCGTCCGGTCGGGTTGATTTTGTTCCGGAACTGATCAACAGCGGTTACGACGCCATCAATGCTCTGCCCTCAGGCATCGACAAAACCCAGTTCTCGCACCTGGATGATTTTCAGTACGCCTGGGTTTCTCACCTGCTGATCTCTAAAGAGATCGAAAAAGGCCCTTACTACATCAAGAAGTTCAACCGCGGCCTGGCTTTGCTGCAACAAGAAGGCACGCTCGCCCGCCTGCTGGATCCGGTGCTCAAGCCCACCGGGCCCTACAGCAACTAGCTTCAGCTTCCCCTTTAGTTGCCCCGTCCCAAACGATCAAAGACGGCTGCAGTTTCTGCAACCAGCGCCGCCAGCAGCTCGGCAGCCGGGAGTTCCCGGTTGAGGGCTGCAGACTGGCCCATCAGATGAAAACTGAAGTCAACGGATCCCTGCTTTGTCGCTTCTTTCCGTAAAGGACCACTGAGGTCATACATGGCCGGAAAATCAGGCAGGCGCTGCCGGGTCTGATCCAGATCATCAGCCAGGCGTGATCGGACGGCCCGGGCCGCACGCCCGGAATAGACATTGGTGACCATGGTATCGGGAGCTGTCCCCTGACGAAAAATCTCCCGCCGGGCGTCATCCGTCCCTGCTTCGGGGCAAGAGAGGAACGCCGTGCCCATCTGCACCCCACTGGCCCCCAGGGCGAAAGCCGCAGCAATGCCGCGACCATCGGCAATGCCGCCGGCGGCAATGACCGGCAGATCAACAGCCGAGGCGATCTGCGGCACCAGCGACAGCCCGCCGACACCTTCTTCCGGTCCGGTGGGTTTATGGGACCCTCTGTGCCCGCCTGCCTCCCAACCCTGGGCAATGATGGCATCGATCCCGCGCGCCTCCAGATATCTGGCTTCTGCCACGGTGGTGGCTGAACAGATCAGGACGATGCCAGCGGCCTTCAATTCGCTGATCACCTCGGGCTCCGGCAACCCAAAGTGAAACGAAACAAGCGGAGGCCGGGCCTTCAGCACAGCCGAGAGTTTGTCTGCATCAAACCCAGGCCCCAGTTCGGGCAAGTCTGCTGTTGGCGGCTCCAACCCCAGTTCCTGATAATAGGGAGCCAGCCGCGCCAGGGTGTCCGACAAAACTGCCGGATCCTGACGCGGAGCTTCATGGGCAAAAAAATTCAGGTTAAAGGCTCTGTTTGTGCCACTGCGCATCTGCCCGGCCACATCAGAGATTTCTTCCGGAGTCATCTCTCCACAGCCCAACGACCCCACACCCCCTGCATTGCTGACAGCAGAAGCCAGCTGCGGCGTCGCCGACCCGGCCATGGGAGCCTGAATGATGGGATGTTCGATCTTCAGCAGGTCACATAAACGCCGACAGGGCCACATGGCCTACCCTCCTTCATTTGGCTTTCTTTGGTTTTGTGGAACTTCAGATTTCGCAGAACGATCTGTTTGGAAGTGAGGTCTGCGCGCGTCCCAGAGTGGAAGACTGACTGATTTTGCGAACCGGGGGAAGAAAAGAAGCAGCCGTGATGCACGGCAGGGACGATGAATTCATGGGAAAATCAACGGATGAAGCAGCCGCCAGCAACCTTGCCCAATTCCCATTCAGCAGGCCTGCCATTCCCCTCTTTCCATTGACTTATCGGGCCGGGCAAGGCAGAGATTGCCGCAAGATTCGTCCCCTTTTTTGCGAACGTCTTTAGGAGGTCTTCCGTGCCCCAACTCGTGCTGTTGCGCCATGGTCAATCGGTCTGGAACAAAGAAAACCGCTTCACCGGTTGGAAAGATGTGGATCTCAGTGAACAGGGCGTCAGCGAAGCCAAAGCCGCCGGGAAACTGATCGCCGAACATGATCTCAAACCCGACCTTTGCTTCACCTCCTATCTGACCCGCGCCATCAAGACCCTGCATCTGGCCCAGGAAAACATGGACCGCCTCTGGGCTCCGGTGGAAAAGTCCTGGCGCCTGAACGAACGCCACTATGGCGACCTGCAAGGCCTCAACAAGGCAGAAACGGCTGCAAAAGTCGGTGAGGAGCAGGTTAAAATCTGGCGCCGCAGCTATGACACACCGCCGCCGGCCATCGCCCTGGATGACGAACGGCATCCCCGCCATGAGGAGCGCTACCGGGAGCTGACGGCAGAGCAGCTGCCGGCCACTGAAAGCCTGAAGCTGACTGTGGAGCGGGTGCTGCCCTATTGGGATGAGGCCATCGCCCCTGCCCTGAAAAGCGGCAAGCGTGTGCTAATCGCCGCCCATGGCAACTCCCTGCGCGGGCTGGTGAAATTCCTCGACAAGGTCTCTGATGAAGACATCCTGTCTGTGGAAATCGCCACAGGCCGTCCGCTCTTTTACCAGCTGGACGATGACCTTAAGCCTGTGGATCGCTACTATCTGGACGAACGCCCGGTTGCCTGATTGTCCCGGAAAGACCACTGACCCCAAGGGTGAGTAAATCAAGGGAGGGTCCGGCACCCTCCCTTTTTTTGATGTTGTCTGAGCTCTCTTGAGGCCCTCGAACATGAGTCGCCAGTTTCAACGACGCACAGAGGATTTCACCTGCGCCAACTGCGGGCAGGAGGTCACGGGCAGTGGCTACACCAATCACTGTCCCCATTGCCTCTGGTCCCGCCACGTGGATATCAACCCCGGGGACCGGGCCTCTGACTGTCAGGGCATGATGGAACCCGTGGCTGTCGAGCAAGGCCGCAAAGGCTACATCATCACACACAAATGCCGCAGCTGCGGATTTGAAGGGCGCAACCGCACCGTCGAGGCGGATGACTTTAATGCCATTCTCGCCATCTCCCGCAAACAGTCCCTTCCTCTTTAGCTTCCTGATTTTAGCAGTTTTCACCAGGATCCCATGACGGCAGAAACCCTTTCCCAGCAAGCTGCGCCCATCTACCACGGTGGCAATCTGGATGCCGTGCGGCTGCGCTATCCTGAGGTGGAGACCTGGCTGGATCTGTCCACAGGGATCAGTCCCTGGTCCTACCCAGTGGGCCCTATAGAGGCGAGCAGTTGGCAGGCCTTGCCCGGGAACAGCAAACTGGAGGCACTTCTGCTGGCCGCGCGAGATGGCTATGGCGCGCTACCAGACGCCCCCTGTCTGGCCACCCCCGGCTCCCAGGCTGCCATTCAGTGGCTTCCGCGTGTCGTTCGGGAGGAGGCAGAACAGAGCCTGACAGTCGCCGTGCTGGGTTTCACCTACAAAGAGCACGCCAACTGCTGGCGCCTGGCAGGGCACGAGGTCACAGAAGTTGAAAACGGCTCCCAGGATCTGCTGGCTGCCGCCCATCATCATAAAGTCGTGGTGCTGGCCAACCCCAATAATCCGGACGGCGGCACGCACGACCCGCAACTGCTGCTGCAGGCCGCAGATCTGCTGGCCCAGAAGGGAGGCTGGCTGGTGGTGGACGAAGCCTTTGGCGACCTGACACCAGACCTGTCCCTGGTCAGACACTGCCCGCGACCCGGCCTGCTGGTGCTGCGGTCGCTGGGGAAATTCTATGGTCTGGCAGGTCTGCGGGTGGGCTTTCTCTTTGGCCCGGAAGAGCTGGTCTCGGCTCTCTCTGTAGCCCAGGGGCCCTGGGCTTTGTCCGGCCCGGCCCTGGATCTGGCCAGCCTCGCCCTGCAGGACAGAGAGTGGCAGCAGGCCCGACGCCTGGACATGCAGGCCCAGGCCAATGCACTGATCGTTGCGCTGCGCCGCTGTGATCTGGACGTTATCGGCGGCACAGACCTTTTTGTTCTGGCTCGCCACGCCCGGGCCAGTCAGATCTTTGACCAGCTCTGCCAACAGGGCATCTTGCTGCGCCCCTTTCCCGAACGTCCGCGCTGGTTGCGCTTTGGACTGCCGGGCAGCAAAGAGAGCCTGAGCCGACTGGAAGGCGCGTTGAAAAACTGCCCGGCCCTGCAGCCGCAGTCGGCTGAGGCCTGATCATGGCAGACTGGCTGAGCAGTGACTTTGGCCCGGACAGCCACCTCTGGCTTTTGTTTCTGGCCGTGCTGGCCGATGGCCTGATCGGAGACCCGGACTGGCTGTGGCGCCGATTGCCCCATCCAGTTGTCTGGATTGGCGGGATCATCAATCGTTTTGACACCAAGCTGAACGATGACCGCCTGACCCCCAACAGCCGCCGGGCCAGAGGCATCCTCACCCTTGTCTGCCTGGTAACAGGCGCCGGACTGCTGGGACTGGCCCTGACCTATGGTTTGGCTGAAACTCCCCATGGCTGGCTGGCGGAAGTGGCAATTGTTGGAGTCTTTCTGGCCCAGCGCAGCCTCTACGAGCACGTCAAAGCAGTCTACAGCGGCCTGAAGGACAGTGGTCTGGCCGGGGGACGATTGGCTGTCTCTCGCATCGTCGGGCGCGATCCGGAAAGTCTGGATGAGGCAGGGATCTGCCGCGCCGCCATTGAATCCCTGGCCGAAAATTTCTCTGACGGCATTGTAGCCCCGCTATTCTGGTATGCCGTGGCCGGACTGCCGGGCCTGCTGATCTACAAAGCTGTCAACACCGCAGACTCCATGATCGGGCACAAAACCCCGCGCCATCGGGAATTCGGCTGGGCCGCCGCCCGCTTTGACGACCTGATCAACCTGCCCGCCTCACGCCTGACCGCCGCTCTGATTTTTCTTTCCGCCTTGGCACTTGGAAAACCCTGGGGTGCGCTGCGCGCGGTACTTCAGGATGCCCGGCTGCACCGCTCCCCCAATGCCGGTTGGCCCGAAGCGGCCATGGCCGGGGCGCTGGGTCTGGCCCTGGCCGGGCCCCGCCAGTACGGCAGTGAAAAAGTGGACGATGTCTGGATGAACAGAGGCGGCCGACAGAAAGCCACAGCCGCAGATATCAACCGGGCCCTGAGAGTTTATCTGGGGGCACTTGTGATCCAGGCCGGACTAGTCCTGGCTTTGGCCTGGTGGGAACTTTAGTCCGCCCGATTTAGCTAGCGCGCGCGGGCCAGCTTCAGGAGGCTTGCGGTATCAATCTCCCGCTCCAGATGATCGGCCAACGCCTCCAGAGCGCTCTCCACTTCCCGTTCAAAGATCAATCCGCTTTCCTCGTGGCCCGTGAGTTCTGCCAGCAGTGCCTGTCTGGCGGAATCGGAGGCGAACAGGCCATGCAGGTAACAGCCTGCAACTTTGCCATCGGCCGAGACTGCACCGTCGCTGTGATTGCCAAAGCGCAGGAAGGGACGGGCCCGGTCCGGTCCGTCCGTGCGTCCGATGTGCATTTCATAGCCCTGTACCATTGCGCCGCCATTGGCCAGTTCGCCGGTTACTTCGGTCAGGGTTTTGTCCGGTGTCATGGTGGTTTCCAGATCCAGCAGGCCCAGACCCTCAACTGATCCGGCTGGCCCTTCAATGCCTTCTGGATCATGCAGCCGGTGCCCCAGCATCTGATAGCCGCCACAGATGCCCAACACCCGTCCTCCCCGGCGCAGGTGCGCCTGCAAATCGACGTCCCAGCCCTGTGCCCGCAGGAATGCCAGGTCACCAATGGTGGATTTTGATCCGGGTATGATCACCAGATCACAATCACCGGGAATGGCCTCACCTGCCTGCACCAGAACCAGGTCGACCCTGCTTTCCAGCCGCAGAGGGTCAAAATCATCGTGATTGGCAATGCGTGACAGCTTCAGCAAGGCAACCCGCGTACCATTTCCAGCCTCCGGCTGGCTGAGGTCATTCTGGTTCTGGGGTTGATCAAGACTGACGGCATCTTCGGCAGGCAGACGCCGGGCGGCAGGACAATGGGTAACCACCCCCAGCGACGGCCAGCCAGTGGCGCGCTGCACGATCTCCAGCCCTTCATCAAACAGGGAAACATCCCCGCGAAACTTGTTGATCAGAAAGCCCCGGATGCGCTGACGTTCTGCCTCTTCGATCACGGCATGGGTCCCGACCAAAGACGCGATGACGCCCCCTCGGTCTATGTCGCCAATCAGGATGACCGGCAGATCTGCCGCCTCAGCAAAGCCCATGTTGGCGATGTCCCCGGCCCGCAGATTGACCTCCGCCGGACTGCCCGCCCCTTCCACCAGAATCAGGTCAGCCTCAGCCTCCAGTCTGGCAAAGGAGTCCAGAACGGCGGCCAGCAAGCGGGGTTTCATGCCGTGATAGTCCCGGGCCTTGACGGTGGCGACCCGCCTGCCCTGCACCACCACCTGAGAGCCGAGATCGCTCTCCGGTTTCAGCAACACCGGATTCATGTGAACGCTCAGCGGGACGCCGCAGGCCCTCGCCTGCAACGCCTGGGCCCGGCCAATCTCGCCGCCGTCAGCGGTTACCGCCGCGTTGTTGGACATGTTCTGCGGCTTGAAGGGCCGCACGGTCAGCCCCTGGCGAGCAAAAATCCGGCAGAGCCCGGCCACCAGCAGGGATTTCCCCACGTCAGAACCAGTGCCCTGAAACATGATGGCGGGCGTGCGCTTGCTCATGATCAGTTGAGATTTCTCAAGATCAGAACTCAACACCAATCTGTGCTTTTACTCCGGCCCGGAAGGGGTGCTTGACCATGGTCATGTCGGTAACCAGATCAGCCAGCTCCATCAGTTCTTCTTTGGCATTGCGCCCGGTGATGATCACATGGGTGTCTTCCGGTTTGTTGCGCAGCGTATCGAGAATTTCCTCCAGAGGCAGATAATCATAGCGCAGCACGATGTTCAGTTCGTCCAGCAGGATCATCTTGTATGAAGGGTCATTGATCAGGGCTTTGGCTTTTTCCCAGGCCTGACGGGCGGCATCGATGTCGCGCTGACGATCCTGGGTTTCCCAGGTAAAGCCTTCCCCCATGGACTGGATGGTCACCAGGTCGTCAAACTTCTCCAGCACGGTGCGTTCACCGGTTTCCCACTTGCCTTTGACGAACTGTACGATACCGACCTTAAAGCCATGCCCCAGAGCCCGGAAGATCATGCCGAAAGCCGCCGTTGACTTCCCTTTGCCTTTGCCCGTGTGGACGATGATCAGGCCTTTTTCGATGGTTTTGGTGGCGATGATTTTATCCCGTGCCGCTTTTTTCTTCCGCATTTTCTCTGCGTGGCGGGCGTTGATCTCTTCTTCTGTCATGCCGTCGGTCTTCATCGGGCCATCCCTTTTCTAACTTTGCGTCTTTATCTTCGTGTCTTGATGTCTTGGTGTCTTGGTGTCTTTGTTTCTTGCCGCGTCCGCCAAATTCCAAGGTCGATCAGACGCGCAACTGTGGATTTGCCAGTGAGTCTAGCTGGCTTTGGCGCGTTGCTGCAATTCCATCAAGTGAGCCGGGGCGCGGTTGGACCTGGATTGCCAGAGCCCGCGGTCCAGTGCTTCCTGCAAACGCGCAGCCATTTCCTTTAGGGCTTCCGGGTTGTGCCGTTCCAAAAACTCCCGCACCTGGCTGTCTTCCAGATAAGCTTCATAGACCGCATCAAAGTGATGATCAGCCACGGCCCCTGTGGTGGCAGCAAAGGCAAAGAGATAGTCGACCGTCGCCGCCATCTCGAACGCCCCTTTGTAGTCGTGGCGCATCACCCCGGCGATCCACTTGGGATTGACCACACGGGCCCGCACCACGCGGGCAATTTCCTCTTCAAGGGTTCGAACCACAGGTCTTTCCGGTCGGGAGTGATCGTTGTGATAGACCTTGGGTTTCTGCCCGGACAGCGCCTTGACCGCCGCCGTCATGCCACCTTCAAACTGATAGTAGTCGTCGCTGTCGAGCAGATCGTGCTCCCGGTTGTCCTGATTGTGCAGAACCGCTTGCACCTGACCCAGACGCTGCTCGAACAGGCCATGTTCGGCCTTCCCCTGACCACCGGCTCCATAGGCATAGCCGCCCCAGGCCACATAGGCACGGGCCAGATCTTCCTCTGTTTCCCAGCCCTTTTCATCAATCAGGGCCTGCAGACCCGCACCGTAAGCCCCCGGCATGGAGCCGAAAACCCGGAAGCCCGCCCGACGGTGGGCCTCTTTCTCCTCCACTCCTTCTGCCACCAGTCTGGCGCTTTCATTTGCCGCCCGTGCCGCCAGCGGGTTCTGGCTGGCCGGTTCGTCCAGCGCGGTCACGGCCCGCACGGCTGAATCAAAGAGATCAATCTGGCTGGGGAATGCATCGCGGAAGAAGCCGGAAATGCGCAGGGTCACGTCGACCCTGGGACGCCCCAGAACATCGGCAGGCAGCACTTCGAATCCAGTGACCCGCCGTGACGCCGCATCCCAGGTGGGGCGCACCCCCATCAGGGCCAGCGCCTGGGCAATATCGTCCCCGCCGGTGCGCATGTTGGAGGTGCCCCAGGCCGACAGCGCCACAGACTGCAGCCATTCTCCCTGCTCCTGCCGGTGACGCTCCAGCAAGCGGGTGGCCGATTTCCAGCCCAGCGTCCAGGCAGCTGGTGTCGGTACAGTCCGGCTGTCTACGGAATAGAAGTTCCGACCCGTCGGCAGAACGTCCAGTCGCCCGCGCGTTGGCGCGCCAGAAGCACCGGGGGCAACAAAGCGTCCGTCCAGCCCCGTCAGCAGGCCCGCCAGTTCAGCCTGACCGGAGCTTTCGACCGCCGGACGCACCCGCTCTGCAACTTCCGCCAGCACCGCCCGTGTTTGTTCCCAGGCTGGATCGGGGCCGCGTTCACCTGTCACCAAATCCAGTGCAAGCAGTTCCAGCCGCTCCAGCGTATCGCCCTGACTGCGCCAGGGACTATCCAGCACGTCCTTAAGGACCGCCGGACGCTTGCCCCCCCAGGGGTCTGACATCTGACAGTCCAGCGGGTCGAAAGGCGCATCCCCGTTTTCGGAGACACCGAGGTCTTTCGCCAGCACCCGGATAAGGGAGGCGTCACCGGGACTGTCTTCGCCGGTCAGCCCGGTCCCTCTGGGCACCCGCACCAGAGCCACCAGCAGGTCATTTAGCTGATCTCCCTCCGGGGATTTGCCGAAGATGTGCAAACCATCACGAATCTGCAGTTCCTTCAGTTCACAGAGGTAGTTGTCCAGTTTGCCCAGGGCTTCGTCTTCCCCGTCGTCTTCGACAATGCCGATGTCCTTGTCCAGACCAATGGACTGGGTCAGCTCCAGGATTTCCTCCCGCAGCACCAGCAGGCGGCGGGGGTCCACGCCCGCGGCCTCATAGTACTCATCCACCAGACGCTCCAGATCGGCCAAAGGCCCATAGGTTTCCGCCCGGGTAAGTGGCGGCGTCAGATGGTCGATGATCACGGCCTGGGCCCGGCGCTTGGCCTGGGTGCCCTCGCCGGGGTCGTTGACGATAAAGGGGTAAAGATGGGGCAGCGGCCCAAACACGGCCTCTGGATAACAGTCGGCAGACAAGGCCAGAGATTTACCCGGCAACCACTCCATGTTGCCGTGCTTGCCCAGATGAACCACGGCCTGAACGGCCTGCTCCGGCCCGCCCGCGCCGCGCAGCCAGGCGTAAAAAGCCAGATAGCCATGAGGCGGGACCAGGTCCGGGTCATGGTAGCTGCTGGTGGGATCGATGTTGTAGCCACGGGCCGGTTGCAGGCCGATCACCGTCTTCCCGCGGGTCAACAGTGGCAAGGCAAAGCCAGAGCCCTCAGCAGGATGACCAGAGCCCTCAGCAGGATGACCAGGGCCCTCACCAGGATTACCAGCATCACTTGCTGGCATGGTCTCCATGAAAAAGGGATCCTTGTCAGGCGTCCCCCAGCGCTCAGTAACCTCCCTCTGGACCTTTTCAGGCAGGGTGCTAAAGAAACGCTGATAGGCCTCCAGGGTGAGACGCTCGCGGATTTCCCGGCCATCAATAGCCGCGTTGGTCGGACCGCTGGCAATCCAGTCGATGACCTCATCGCCCGAGGCAGGCAGGTCACCCACCTCATAACCGTCAGCGGCCAACGCCTTCAGCACCTCAGCCGTGCCCGCAGGCGTGTCCAGCCCGACCCCGTTGCCCAAACGTCCATCCCGGTTGGGATAGTTGGCCAGAACAAGGGCCACGCGCCGCTCAGCCGGGGCCAGGCTTCTCAGTTTCAGCCAGTTGGCGGCCAGTTGGGCCACGAAGGCCAGCCGATCCGGGTGGGGCTCATAGGCCACGACCGAGCATTGCGTGGCCGGGTCAAAGCGGGCCTCTCCCTTAAAGGACACGGCCCTGGTAATCAGCCGACCGTCCACTTCCGGCAAAGCCACGTTCATGGCGATGTCCCGGGCGGCCAGGCCATTGTCTCCTGCTTCCCAGGCTTCGCGGGTGGAGCCGGCAAAAACGATCTGGAAAACCGGGCAATCTGCCTTGTCAAAGGGCGTCGCTTTGCGGGCAGCGCCCGGGCTGGAGACAGCAAAACCGGAACCATTGAGCACCAGTCCCGCGCCGCTTTCCGCCAGAAACGCTTCCAGCAGCTCCGCAGAGGCCGGATCTTTGAGAGACGAAACGTAGACCGGCAGGGCATTGACCCCTGCAGCCGTCAATGCCGCCACCAGCTGATCAATGACAGCCAGGTTTCCGGCCTGCACAAGCGCTTTGTAGAAAGTGATGGCGGCAACGGGAGCCCCATCGATCCATTGGCTCTTTACGGCTGCCAAATCCGGCTGCACCAGCCCCGGCCAGTGCAGCCCGGCCCGCAACAGAGGCACCGGTTCCAGCCAGTCGCTGTCTTTGCCAATCAGGCTGGCTGCGTAGGCGACAAAGTTCTTTGCGTTGTCCGGGCCGCCCTGCACCAGATACTGCCACAGACGATGATAGCTCTCCCCCGACAAGGTGGAGGCTGCTGCCAGCTCCGCATCGGGTTGATCGTCTCCCGGCAGAAACGCCAGTTGGAACCCTTCTTCTTCCGCCAGGATCTGCAGCTGTTCAAAGCCGTAAGCCCAGTACCCTGCCCCGCCCAGCAAGCGCACCACCACCAGTTTTGCCGAGCGCAGGACTTCATCCAGATAGATGTCGACCGACAGGTTGTGGGAGAGCTGCATCACATTGGCCAGCCGCAGCTCCAGAAACTCCCCGGCAAAGGTGCCCCGGGCCTCTGACAGAGACGCCAGTTCCGTGTCAGCTGCTGACAGCACCACCACGTCACCGGGGGTCTGGCCGAGATCAACGGCTTCCGATCCGTCGGCAATGGCACCGGGCTGTGCGGCCAGAAGATGCATGGGGCAAACTCTCTAAAACAATACGAACTGGAAACGGCGGGTCATCAGACGAAAGGCAGGCCATGAGAAGGGGCCTGCCTTTCGGGACTGTCCTCAGGCTGAAAGAGCAGCCCGGATGCTGTCTTCTTCCAGGCCTTTTTCGCCGATCACCACCAGGTGCGTTCCCCGGCTTTCCCCGGCCTGCCAGTCCCGGTCAAAGTAGTGCTGAATGCGGGGGCCGACGGCCTGGATCACCAGCCGCATATCCTTGCCCTTCACAGCAGCAAAGCCCTTCAGGCGCAGGATCCCATGGCTTTCAATGACGGGTTTGAGACGGTTCAGCAGCTCTGCCGGGCTGTCGATCTCTTCAGACAACGACAGGGCAAAGGAATCAAAATCGTCGTGGTCGTGATCATCCACCCCGTCATGATGGGAGGGGCGTCTGTCCAAATCATCCTCGGCGGCAGCTTCCAGACCCAGTAGGACAGCCGGATCAATGGCGCCGTGACTGGCCCGGATCATCTTGGCTCCAGGGCGCAGGTCCGGTTTCACCGCTTCCTCCACCTTGGCCATGTCCGCATCATCCAGCAGATCAGCTTTGTTCACCACCACCAGGTCAGCGCAGAGCATCTGCTCCTCAAACAGCTCTTCCAACGGCGTTTCATGATCAAGGTTTTCATCGCTTTCGCGCTGGCTCTGCACCGCGTCCGGGTTATGCGCAAATAGACCATCGGCCACAGCCGGTCCGTCCACCAGGGTCACCACCCCGTCCACGGTCACGCGGGTGCGCACTTCCGGCCAGTTAAACGCCCGGACCAGCGGCTTGGGCATGGCCAGACCCGAAGTCTCGATGATGATGTGATCGGGCGGATTGGGCCGATCCAGCAAAGACTGGATGGTGGGGAGGAAATCGTCAGCCACGGTGCAGCAGATGCAGCCGTTGGCCAGCTCCATCACGTCTTCTTCTTCGCAGCCTTCAATGCCACAGCCTTTGACAATTTCCGCGTCCACGCCCAGATCACCAAACTCGTTGATGATCAGGGCAAGGCGTTTACCACCTGCGTTTTCCAGCAGATGCCGAATGGTGCTGGTTTTGCCAGCGCCCAGAAAGCCGGTGATGACCGTGGCGGGGATTTTTGAAAGATCACTCATGTGCTTGTTCGACATCCATTGGAGGAAAAGGGGTAGGGGGAAAAGTTAGGGAAAGAAGGGACCTGAAGAGTTTTTGACGAAAGCCAGTAAGAGAAAGCGCTTCGCCCCCCGCTAACCGGGCGGCTGCCGGGGAGTTTTCAAAGGCATAACCAATCCGGCCGCCATGAAATCAACCCGATCGGCGACCCGTGCGACGGCCTGGTTCAGCCGCCCGGCATGATCGCGGAAATCTCGCGCCATTTTGTTCATCGGAACGATACCAAGACCGACTTCGTTGCTGACAAAAACGACAGGGCCGGTCAATTGTGGCAGGGCCTGCAGCAAGGCTGCTTCTTCCGCTGCCAGATCCTTTTCGGCCACCATCAGGTTGGTGACCCACAGGGTCAGACAATCCACCAGCACCGCTCCGTCTGGCCGGGCCAGTTTCTTCAGGCTTCCCACCAGATCCAGTGGCTCTTCCAAAGTCTGCCAGCGCGGGCCACGACGGGCTTTGTGTTCTGCAATGCGCGCTGTCATTTCAGAATCATGGGCCTGGGCGGTTGCCAGGTAACCACAGGGACCACTCTGGCTTTCCACCAGAGCTTCCGCATGGGCACTCTTGCCCGAACGGGCACCGCCAAGGACCAGAGTGACAGCAGGCAGGGTCACGAAGCAGACTCCTCACGCCCAAGAAACAGCAGCAAAAAGGCTGCAGCTTGAACAGCAACAAAGTAGGTCAGCGCGACAGGAAAGGACTTTGGGGGAAGGGCTCTGATCGCCCACGTCTCCCCTCGCCTCCCCGGATCGCCCCGCCCGGTGGATGCGTCGTGAGCAGTACTGAGTTAAGTACCACGGGGCCAGGTATCCTGGCTTCCGGCTCCAACACCTGACCTTCGCCTTCCCAGCCGATCCCGAGATGGATCCGCCAGTGGCAGTGAAAGCCGGCTCACCGGTTACAGTTGCGGGGGCAGCCACGGTTCCGGTTCCCGAGTTGGGTCAACCTCGCCCGTGTTCCCTGAGTGCCCGGCAGCGCGCAGTTTGCAGCAACCGACCGGACAACCCCGTCACGACAAGAGCGACGATAGGCACTAGCCCAAGCTGGGTCAATGATGATCAGCGGCCCCAACAGTCCCTCCAGCTGCGGCTGCCAGCCGGTGAACCTTTGATATCTCTCACTTTTTGCGAATGTTTTTAAAAGGTGTTGCTTTCAAAATAATCTTCTGCTTTCCCTAAAAGCAGAAAAAGCTCTATATCACCGCCGCGTCGCCCCAGCCTGAGGTGGTCAGTGTCGGACTTTTGGCTTAGGGTTCAGGATGGGCCCGGCCAAAGAGAAACAGAAAACAGGCTACTAAAGCCTTGTCCCCGTTATAAAAATCAAAGCCAGCACCCTTTGTCACGACTTTGATTGTTCAATCGAAAGAGACTTCAGCCCGTGTTTACCATTTTGCTTCTCGGACTTTTGATCGGCATGCAGCATGCCCTCGAAGTTGACCACCTGGCGGCCGTGGCCTCCATCGCTTCCGGGCAAAAAAACGTCAAGAAAATCATCACCAGCGGAGCTGTCTGGGGCTTGGGTCACACGCTGACTCTCATGGCCTTTGCCGGGGTCGTGGTAACTCTTGGGACTGAACTGCCGCCCACACTGGCTGAATGGCTGGAAGGCATCGTCGGGGTCATGTTGGTGGGTCTGGGTATCCATGTGCTGTGGCGTCTCTGGCGGGACAAAGTGCACTTCCACCTGCACCGTCACGGCGACGGGGTGGTGCACTTCCACGCCCACTCCCACAAAGGCGAAACCGGTGAGCACAGCGACTCCAGCCATGAGCATGAACATCCGCCGCTGCTGCGCACCCTGCTGGTTGGTATGATGCATGGCCTGGCCGGTTCTGCTGCCCTGATGGTCCTGACCGCCACAACCCTGCCCGACCTTTCCTGGGGATTTGCCTATGTGACTCTCTTTGGCGTCGGCTCCATCTTTGGCATGGCGGCTCTTTCCGCTGTCATCGCTCTGCCGCTGGTGCACACTGCCAAGAAGCTGACCTGGGCCAACAACCTGCTGCGCGGCGCCGTCGGCACGGCCACCATTGTTTTGGGCGCGCTGGTAATCAGTGAAGCCTCTTCCGTGGTCTTTGCCGCCGCCAGCTAATCACAGAAGCACCTTCTTTGAGACCTGCCCGGTGACCGACAGAGCTTAAGCCGGCAGCGGAAATTCAAAAGAAGATCATCAGAAAGGGTCGCAATCACGATAGTGGAGGCGACCCTTTGCTTTTACGAACAGAGCCGTCGGTGCAAAAGGAGTGAGAAGGACGCTTGACCCAAAGCGGCCATCGCGCCTAGCGTGCCGGCAGACGGTTCCCTGGCCCGGATGCTCCGGGCAGACGTTGAACGACAGGGAAGATCTGGTGAAACACCATCAGTTCTCTTTTGGAAGTCAACTTCTTAGGGGATGAAAGTGATTGCGGTGCGGCTGACCCAGATCGGGGGCCAAGTCCGTTGCTGTCTCAGGTTCTTCTGTTGTCCGGTTCGCCCGGAGAACGGAGGCAACCCCTTGGTTGCTCAGATCACTTTTCCGTCTCGACTCGTATTTATCCCGCTTCTTACCCCTCAAGGGTAAGGGGCTGACAGTCCAGGCAGAAAAAACATGAAGACCCCCACCCAAGAAAATCCCAAGACTCCCGAAAAACTGGGCGTCATGGTCTGTGGCCACGGCAGCCGCAGCCAGGCAGCCGTTGATGAATTTGCACAGGTTGCCAAGGGCGTACGCAAGCTGCACCCGGACCTGCCGGTGGATTACGGCTACCTGGAGTTTGCCACCCCCATCATCCGCGAGGGGCTGGACCGCCTGCGCGAACAGGGTGTCACCAAATGCCTGGCTGTGCCGGGCATGCTCTTTGCCGCCGGTCACGCCAAAAATGACATTCCCTCGGTCCTCAACACCTATCAGGCCCAGCATCCGGAAATGACCATCGCCTACGGACGGGAACTGGGCATCGATCTGAAGATGATGCGGGCTGCCGGGGAGCGGGTTCAGCAGGCTCTGGACAGTGCCGAAACCAAGGTTCCGATGGAAGAAACCCTGTTGATGGTGGTGGGACGCGGGGCATCGGACCCCGACGCCAATTCCAACGTCGCCAAGGTCATGCGCATGCTGTGGGAAGGCATGGGGTTCGGCTGGGGGGAAACCTGCTACAGCGGGGTGACCTTCCCGCTGGTGGAGCCCGGTCTCGAACACGCCACCCGCCTGGGCTACAAGCGCATCGTGGTCTTCCCCTATTTCCTCTTCACCGGGGTGCTGGTGGAACGCATCTATGCCTATGTGGACAAGGTAGCAGCCCGCCATCCCGACATTGAATTTATCAAAGCCCCCTACCTCAATGACCATCCGCTGGTGATTGAAACCTTCGGCGACCGGCTGCAGGAGATCCAGGACGGCGTCAACAACATGAACTGTCAGCTCTGCAAATATCGTGAGCAGGTGCTGGGCTTTGAAGCGGAAGTGGGTCTGGCGCAGGAAAGCCATCACCACCACGTGGAAGGCCTGAATGACAAGGAAGGTTCAGACCACAGCCACTCCCACGATCATTCTCACGGTCACGACCACGGTGATGGCCATCATCACGACCATCATCATGGGCACAGCCACTCCCACGGTCATTCTCACGGCCATGACCATGATCACGATCATGACCACCACCATCATCCTTACCCCCACGCGGATCATCCTCTGGGCCCCAATTCCCTGGACCCCAAGATCCCTTAAGGGATGCCGAAAGCGCCATGAGCAGTTACGACTACATCAAAGATCCGGCAGCCATCTATGCCCGCTCCTTCGCCATTGTGGCGGAGGAGGCCGGGCTGGAGCGCCTACCCGAAGCCTTCCACCCGCTTGCCACACGGCTGGTGCATGCGGTGGGCATGCCGGATCTGGTGGCGGATCTGGCTTACAGTGCCGGGGCAGTGGCTGCGGGATCCGCCGCGCTGAAAGCAGGCAAGCCGGTACTTTGTGACTGCGAAATGGTGCGTTCCGGGATCATTACGCGGCTTCTGCCTGCCGAAAACCCAGTCCTCTGCAGCCTCAACGAGCCCGAGGTGCCTGATCGGGCCAAAGCAATCGGCAACACCCGTTCTGCCGCCGCGGTTGAACTGTGGCGTGATCAACTGGAGGGGGCCGTTGTGGCCATCGGCAATGCACCGACGGCCCTCTTTCGTCTGTTGGAAATGCTGCGCGACGGTGCCCCGAAACCAGCCGTGGTGCTGGGCTTTCCCGTAGGTTTTGTCGGTGCGGCGGAGTCCAAGGACGCACTGGCCGAGAACGCGCTTGATCTGGAGTTTGTGGCTCTGCGGGGACGCCGCGGCGGATCAGCTCTGGCCTCCGCCGCTGTCAACGCCCTGGCCGGGGGAATTGCCCGCGGATCCGGCATGGAAGGAACCAGGCCATGAGCCAAGCCTCTTCCCCCTGGCTGTCTCTGGTGGGAATCGGAGAAGACGGCCTGAACGGCCTAAGCCCGGCTGCCCTGTCCCTTGTCAACAGCGCCGAGGTTCTGGTTGGAGGGGCCCGCCATCTGGCAATGGTTCCGCAAGACGAAGCTGACAGGCGGGAGCGTCTGGCCTGGCCTTCTCCCCTTTCTGCCCTGGTTTCTGAAATCAAGGCCCGCAAAGGTCAGAGGGTCTGTGTTCTGGCCACGGGCGATCCGCTCTGGTTCGGCGTGGCTGTCACCCTGGCCCGCGAGATTCCGGAGCAGGAGATGCTGGTGCTGCCATCTCCTTCTGCCTTTTCCCTGGCCTGTGCCCGCCTTGGATGGCCGCTGGCTCAGGTGGAATGCCTGACGCTGCACGGCCGCCCCCTGGGTCTGCTGCAACCGGCGCTGCAGCCCGGCAACAAAATTCTGGCCCTGAGCAACGACGGCCAAACCCCGGCTCTGGCGGCCCGCCTGCTCTGTGACAACGGCTATGGCGAGAGTATCATCACCGTGCTGGCTCACATGGGCGGCACGAAAGAAGAAATGTTCTCTGCCTCGGCCAAAGACTGGCCCGATGCCCCTTGCGCGGACTTCAACACTTTGGCCATCGACTGCCAGAGCGATCCCGAAGGAGCCTTGCTGCCCCGCAGCCCCGGCCTGCCCAATGACGCTTTTCGGGCCGATGGACAGATCACCAAACGGGAGGTCCGGGCCGCCACCCTGGCAGCTCTGGGCCCGACACCCGGGGCGCTGCTGTGGGATGTTGGGGCTGGCTGCGGGTCTGTGGCGGTGGAGTGGATGCGCGCCGCCCTTAACAGCCAGGCCATCGCCATCGAACACAAGGACAAGCGCCTGGCCTTTCTGGCAGACAATGCCCAGAACCTGGGGGCTGGCCTGATGAAAATCGTCAAAGGTAAGGCCCCGGAGGCTCTGGAAGACCTTGCGGCTCCCGATGCCATTTTCATTGGCGGTGGGCTGACCTGTGACGGCCTGTTTGAACGTTGCTGGCAGGCCCTGAAACCCGGCGGACGGCTGGTGGCCAATGTCGTCACTCTGGACGGAGAACAACGGGTGCTCGCCCTGCAGCAAGCGCTGGGGGGCAGTCTTACCAAAATCGCCGTATCCCACGCCGAACCCATTGGCCCCTTTCAGGGCTGGCGTCCGGCCATGACCGTGACCCAATGGGCCCTGCGCAAACCCTATCATTCTTCATCTGAGCAAGATCGCGATTCCTAAATGACCGGTACCCTTTACGGCCTTGGCGTCGGCCCCGGCGATCCCGAGCTGATTACCCTGAAAGCCCTGCGCCTGTTGCAAACAGCCCCTGTGGTGGCCTATCCGGCCCCGGACGACGGCCCGTCCTTTGCCCGCTCCATCGTGGCCGGTCATATGGACGCCCGCACAGAGCCACCTCTGGCCGAAGTGCCCATCATCATCCCCATGCGGGTGGAGCGGTTTCCGGCGCAGGATGTCTATGACAAGACAGCAGAAGTCCTCTCCGCCCATCTGGACCAGGGTCAGGATGTGGTGGTGCTGTGCGAAGGGGATCCCTTCTTCTACGGATCTTTCATGTATCTCTTCGGCCGCCTGGCTGACCGCTACCCGACCGAGGTGGTGCCCGGGGTTTCCTCCATGATGACCTGTGCCGCCGCCATCGGCACACCGCTGTCTGCGCGCAATGATGCCCTGACAGTGCTGCCCGCCCCCATGGAGGAGGACAAACTGCGTGCCAAACTGGAAAGCTGCGATGCAGCGGTGGTGATGAAGCTGGGCCGCAACTTCCCGAAGGTCCGCAAGCTGTTTGACGAGCTGGGCCTGACTGACTTCGCCACCTATGTGGAGCGGGCCAGTCTGGAAAACCAGCGCGTCCTGCCCCTCAAAGAGGTGCCCCTGGGTACCGTTCCCTATTTTTCCATGATTCTTATGCATCGGAGAGGCCAGGCATGGAGCCTGTAACTGCCCCAACGTCGCCCCGCGATCCGTCCGCCGACCAGCCCCTGCGTCCTGCTCTGCTGGTCCTGAGTCCCGGTGGTCTGGAAACGGCCCGCAAAATCAAAGCTGGTCTGCCGGAAGCAGAACTGCACACCCGCCTGGACCGGGTTGAAGCTGGCGAGGTGGTCTTTGAAGAAACCACAGCCCATTTGAAACAGCTGTTCCAGGCCGGTCGGCCCATTCTGGCTTTGGCTGCCAGCGGCATTGTCATCAGAGCCCTCGCCCCTCTGCTGTCTGACAAGCTCAGCGAACCGCCTGTCCTGGCGCTTGCCGAGGACGGGAGTGCTGTGGTGCCGCTGCTGGGCGGGCATCACGGGGCCAATGATCTGGCACGGCACCTGGCCGATATCCTGGCCGGCTCCGCCGCCATAACAACCGCCGGAGATCTGCGCTTTGGCGTGGCATTGGATTCTCCGCCTCCCGGCTGGTTGCTGGGCAATCCTGCCGATGCAAAACCTGTGGCCGCAGCCCTTCTGGCCGGGGCCTCCCTGAAGCTGGATGGAGCCCTGCCCTGGTTGGAAGACAGTCGCATAAACCTGTGCGACCAGGCAGAGCTGACCGCCCGCGCCACAGAACAACTGGACGTCGGGGACAAGCAGACCCTGATCTATCACCCCGCCACCCTGGCGCTGGGCGTTGGCTGCGAGCGCGGCTGCCCGTCTGACGAGCTGATCGATCTGGTGGAGCGCAGCCTGGCGGAGGCCAATCTGGCGCCCCAGTCCATCGCCTGCGTCACGTCCATCGACCTGAAAGCCGACGAAACCGCCGTTCATGACCTGGCCGCCCATCTGGGCGTCCCGGCCCGTTTCTTCCCCGCATCAGACCTTGAAAAAGAAAGAGACCGGCTGGCCACTCCGTCCGATGTGGTCTTTGCGGAAGTGGGGTGCCACGGCGTCAGTGAAGGGGCGGCTCTGGCCGCTGCTGGTACCGACAGCGACCTGATCCTGCCGAAGCAAAAGACCAGCAAGGCCACCTGCGCCCTGGCCCGCGCCGCCTCCCCCCTGGACCCAGCCACCATCGGCCAGGCCCGTGGTCGCCTGACCATTGTCGGCATCGGCCCCGGACAGGATGGCTGGCGCACCCCTGAAGCCAGCCGCTTCCTGGCGGAGGCGGATCATCTCGTGGCCTATGGTCTGTATCTGGACATTCTGGGGCCAGTGATAGAAGGCAAAACCCGCCATGATTTCCCGCTGGGAGATGAAGAAAAGCGGGCTGACTATGCATTGAAGCTGGCTGCTGAAGGCAAGAACGTTGCCCTGGTTTCCTCCGGCGATGCAGGCATTTATGCCATGGCGACCCTGGTCTTTGAGCTGTTGGACCATTACCGCGACGACGCCGACTGGGATGCCATGCGACGGGTCGACATCGCCGTGACCCCCGGCATTTCCGCTCTGCAAGCCGCCGCCGCGCGGGTCGGGGCCCCTCTGGCCCACGACTTCTGCACCATCTCCCTGTCCGATTTGCTGACCCCCTGGGAAACCATCCAGCAGCGCCTGAAAGCCTGCGCTGAGGGCGATTTCATTGTCGCCTTTTACAATCCGGTGTCCAAACGCCGCCGGACCCAACTGGCCTATGCCAAGGAGGTTCTGCTGGGCCATCGCAGCGGCGACACGCCGGTGATCCTGGCCTCAAATCTGGGGCGGCCAACCGAACAGGTGCGCCACCGGACCCTGGCCTCCCTGGACATTGACGAAGTGGACATGCTGACCCTGGTTCTGGTGGGCAACAACCAGACCCGATGCGTGCCCCGCACAAAACACAAATCCGACGACCGCCTGTGGGTTTACACCCCCAGAGGCTACGCCAAAAAGCACGATGACGTGCAGGCGGAAATCCGGGCTGAACAGGCCACCAACAGTCAGAAGGAACTGAGCCAATGACCGTCCATTTCATCGGCGCCGGTCCCGGTGCACCGGACCTGATCACCGTCCGTGGGCTCAAGCTGATCGAATCCTGCCCGGTCTGCCTCTACGCGGGGTCCCTGGTGCCGGAAGAAATCGTGGCTGCTGCACCGCAGGGCGCGCGGGTGCTGGATACGGCCCCCATGAATCTGGAAGAAATCATGGCCGAAATCAAAGCGGCTCATGAGGCAGGCCTCGACGTCGCCCGGGTTCATTCCGGCGACCCTTCCATCTATGGCGCCATTGCCGAACAGATCCGGCATCTGAAGGCCCTGGGCATCCCCTATGATGTGACCCCCGGCGTTCCGGCCTTTGCTGCGGCCGCCGCGCGCATAGGTCAGGAACTGACCCTGCCCGATGTGGCCCAGACCATCATTCTGACCCGCACGGCCATGAAATCCTCAGCCATGCCCGAAGGCGAGGACCTGACCACTCTTGGCAAGTCCGGTGCAACACTGGCCATCCACCTGTCCGTGCGCAATCTGCGCGCCATTTCAGAAGAGCTCAGCCCGCTTTATGGGGCTGAATGTCCGGTGGTGATTGCCTACCGGGTGGGCTGGCCTGATGAAAAGATCATCCGGGCCAACCTCACCACCATGCGCGAAGAAGCCCGGCAGGCCAAACTGACCCGCACGGCCCTGATCCTGGTGGGCCCGGCGCTGGCGTCGGAAGACTTCACGGACTCGGCTTTGTATGACGCCACAAAGGTCCACGTGCTGCGGCCAAAAACCAAAGCAGCCTCCTAAGGATCACAAATCGAGGGGCGGCAGACGCGAAACGCAAAGTGCTTCCCCTTTGGTCATTTGGCCTCTAAAGTACCGGTCTGGTTAACCCAAGAAGACAGGAGGGCTACGTCATGAAAGTGAATTACTATCAGCAGCGTCGACGTGGCCCCGGTTTGGCTCTGCAGCACACTCTGTTGCAGGGCTGACCATTAAGAAACACTGCTGAATATCTCCGTTTCAAAGAATGGTTCGTCCTGCTCGTGTCCTTGCGCCCTGAAAGGGTGTGATGGCGTGATCTTCTGCCTGCATCAGGTTTTTATCCGGTGCAGCAATTTGCGAGACGACCATGACTCTCCTGTCTCTGAAAGATGCGGGCTATATTGCCCAGGATTACCTTTTCCAGAACCTCACCCTGACTCTCAACAGCGGCGATCGCATTGGCCTGGTCGCACAGAACGGGGCCGGAAAATCCACCCTGCTTCGGTGCCTGGCTGGCGACCTTGACCTCAGCAGCGGGGAACTCTTCCGCTCGCGGGGACTGCACATTGGCTTTATGGCGCAGGCAGTCGCACCGGATTTGCTGGACAAAAGCCTGCGTCAGGCCGTTCTCACCGCCCTGCCGGAGGATCAGCAGGAGAGTGAAAGCTGGCGCGTTGACATGGTGCTCGACAGCTTTGATGCCCCGCCGGAGCTGCACGACACAAAAGTCTCAGATCTCAGCGGCGGCTGGCAGCGCCTGATGCTGCTGGCCCGCGTTTGGGTCACTGACCCTGATGTGTTGCTGATGGATGAGCCGACCAATCATCTGGACCTGGAAAAGATCCTGCTGCTTGAAAACTGGCTGAACACCTGGATCGGTCAGGTGCCCGTACTGGTCGCCAGCCACGACCGCAGCTTCCTGGATCAGGTCACCAACCGGACCCTGTTCCTGAGGCCCCGTCAGTCCCTGCAGTTTCCCCTGCCCTACAGCCCCGCCAAAGCAGAACTGGCAAATGTGGACAGCAGTCAGGAGCGGGAACAGGAGCGCCAGTTGAAAGAAGCCGGGCAGTTGAGACGGCAAAGCGCCAAGCTAAAGAACATTGGCCTTAACTCTGGCAGCGACCTGTTACAGAAAAAGCAAAAACAACTGCGCGAGCGGGCGGAGAAAATCGAAGAGACCCTTAATGACCTCCACAAGGAAAGGTCCGGGGAAATCCGCCTGGCAAACCGGGGAACTCACGCAAAAGCCCTGGTGCGCATTGAGAACCTGACCCTGTCGACACCCGACGGGCGCCTGCTGTTCAAAATCGAAAAACTGGACCTCTTTCAGGGCGACCGTATCGTTCTATTGGGCAGAAACGGTGTGGGAAAAACCACGCTCGTGCGGCTGTTGCACCGCTGTCTGATTGCAGGTGAGGAAATAGTGGGCATCAAGGCGACTCCCTCCCTCGTCACGGGCTATCTGGATCAGGCGCTATCAGACATCCCGCTGGACAAGTCCCCGTTCGATGTCATTTCACGCTATGATATCAGCGACGCGCGCAGTCGAGCCGCCCTGGCATCGGCCGGAATTGCCTTTGACTGGCAACGGCGGCCAATCAGCACCCTATCCCTGGGGCAGCGGTCTCGGCTCGCCCTGCTGGCCTTACGTTTCACCGAGCCCAATTTCTACCTGCTCGATGAACCAACCAACCACATTGATATTGCTGGCCAGGAAGCTCTGGCCGGTGAAATCAAAGCCAAGCAGGCCAGCTGTGTCCTGGTTTCCCACGACAGAAGCTTTGTCCGGGAAGTGGGGACGCGTTTCCTATCCATAGAGCAGAAAAAGCTGTCTGAGTCAGACAGCCCGGACCGCTATTTTGCCTCTTTATCCCTTTGAGGACTGCCTGATCCCTTTGAGATCTGCCTGGTCTGGCTGGGAGCTCTTTGTACTCTCGGCGAGACCAAGGCTGCCTTGCCGGTGTCTTGTAAAACCTAAACTTCGTTGAGCCAGACCAGCACATCTTCCAGGCTGTTGACCGTATGGCACGCGGGCAGAGAAGGTCGGGCAATCATGGTGACCGGAAGCCCGGCATGCCGGGCGGCCATCAGCTTGGCGCTGGCCGCCATACCCCCGCTGTTTTTTGTAACCACCACATCAATGCCGTGGTGGGCCAGCAAGTCACTTTCCTCTTTCAAGCGAAAGGGCCCGCGCCCCAGAACAACTTCATAACGCCCGAAGGGCAGAGGATCTTTGGGCGGGTCCACCAATCGAACCAGGAACCAGCAATCGCTGCGCTGGCTAAAGGCATCCAGTTCCTGCCGTCCGACGGTCAGGAAAACCCGCGCGCCCTTGGGCAAGAGTGCGGCGGCATCGTCCGGGCTTTCCGCTTCAACCCAAAGATCACCTTCCTCCGCCTGCCAGGCCTGGCGGGCCAGTCGCACCAGAGGAATCCCGGCCAGGCGCGCACCCTCTACGGCATTCTCAGAGATCTGAGCGGCAAAGGGATGGGTGGCATCCACAAGCCCCTCAATCTGTTCTTCCTGCAGGTAAGAAGCCAAGCCTTCCGGCCCGCCAAATCCACCCTGACGAATTTCACCTTCCGGCAATCGCGGCCTGTCGGTGCGCCCGGCCAATGAGGTAACAACCCGCAAGGCCGGATGACTTCTGGCCAGCCGCTGCGCCAGATTGAAGGCGTCGCCTGTGCCGCCCAGGATCAGAAGGGAAGTAATCATCGGGGCGATCCTCCCGTTTCAGGTTCAGCCCTTGGCAAAGCGCCCGCCAATCCCACCTGCTGGCCTTGCCGGTCCACCACCAGGATCTCCACCTCCACCGGTGCCCCGCGCAGCACGTCCAGGGCAAAGTCCCGGGCCCGCTCTGCCACCAGTTGCCCCAGCGGCAGATCCAGATCACGGGCCAGACCGAGAACCTGCATGGCTGTGTTGGCCTGACGGGTGCGGTCCTGATCTTCCTGACGGGCCCCCAAGGCCGCCAACGCTTCAGCGAGCCAGTCGAAATCCACCTGGGACCGTCCGGAGTGCAGGTCCATGAACCCCTGGGCCAGTTTGGTCATCTTGGCAAAGCCCCCGGCCAGGGTAAGTCGTGCCACAGGGTGGTCGCGCAGGTACTTTAGCAAGCCGCCGGCAAAGTCGCCCATGTCCAGCACTGCCACATCCGAAAAGCCATGACGCGCCAGCATCACCTCCTCAGAAGTGGACCCCGTGGCCCCACCGACATGCGTGAGGCCCGTGGCCCGCGCCACATCAATGCCGCGGTGAATGGAGTGAATCCAGGCGGAGCAGGAAAAGGGATGCACCACGCCGGTGGTGCCCAGGATGGACAGTCCCCCAAGAATGCCCAGCCTTGGGTTCCAGGTTTTCTGGGCCAGTGCTTCACCATCGGGAATGGAGATCTCGATTTCCACATCCGCAGGGCCTGCCAGGTCCTGTGCAAGCTGGGCAATCTGTTCGCGCATCAAGCGGCGGGGAACAGGGTTGATCGCGGCTTCACCCGGCTCAATAGGCAAGCCGGGTAAGGTGACGGTCCCCACACCTTTTCCAGCGACAAAGCGAATGCCCTGTCCGGCTGGCAGGGCAGTAACCTTTGCCAGCACAAGGGCCCCGTGAGTGACATCCGGATCGTCACCGGCGTCTTTGATGATCCCGGCCTGTGCCCAGTGGGCGCGGCTGGCCAGCCCTGCACCGCTTTCAAGATCAATGGCGTCGATGACAGCAGACTTGCCTTCAAAGGCCAAAGCAAAGGAAGGCTGGTCGCCTTTGGGCAAGACAAGGCTCACCGGATCGGGAAACTCCCCGGTTACCAGCGCCGTGTAAGCGGCACGGGTGGCGGCAGTGGCACAGGCGCCTGTTGTCCAGCCCCGCCGTAAAGGACCTTCTGGGATACGAGCCATGCTTTCTTATAGGGCCAGCCCTCAGTAAAAACGAGACAGGAAACGCCCTATATGTTGCACTTGACGCCCGACAGGCCTAAGCAAAACTCTGGAGTATGGCCAACAGAAGGTGAAGCGTCCAGAACCTCCTTTCCAGCGTGAAACACTCTGCGAGCACTCAAACACTCGGTTCTGGTCAAGCCCCCTTCCGGCCCGGTATCCTAAAGCCCCTTCACGGGCTCCGTTAAACAGTACCGTCAAGCAAAGCACGTCCCATGGATCTGAATGACATTGATCTTGCCCCTTTTGAGCCCGGCACCGTCTGGCTGGTTGGCTCCGGCCCCGGCGACCCCGGTCTGCTGACGCTCTTGGCTGTCCAGGGGCTGCAGCAGGCCGATGTCATCGTCTATGACGCGCTGGTCAATGACTCCATTCTGAAACTGGCCCGAGCCGATTGCGCGCTGGAATACGCCGGAAAAAGGGGCGGTCGTCCTTCTGCCCAGCAAAAGGACATATCGCTGCGCCTGGTGGAACTGGCCCGGCAAGGAAAGAGGGTGCTGCGCCTGAAAGGCGGCGACCCCTTTGTCTTTGGCCGCGGCGGTGAAGAAGGCCTGAAACTGGTGGAGCAGGGCGTGCCTTTCCGCATTGTGCCCGGCATCACCGCTGGTATCGGCGGACTGGCCTATGCTGGCCTGCCCGTCACCCACCGCGAGATCAACCAGTCAGTCACCTTCGTCACCGGGCATGACTCCACAGGCTCCATGCCTGGCGCCATCAACTGGAAGGGACTGGCCCAGGGCTCCCAGGTTCTGGTGCTCTACATGGCCATCAAGCATCTGGCCGGCATCACCGACAAGCTGCTGGAGTTTGGCCGCAGCCCCGCTGAACCGGTTGCTGTGGTCACCAATGCCTCCCTGCCCGATCAGCGGGTGCTGGAAACCACCCTGTCCAAAGCGGCGCAGGATGTGGCGGAACAGGATCTGCAGCCGCCAGCCCTGGTGGTTATCGGCGGTGTTGTGCCCCTGCGAGCCGCCCTGGACTGGCAGGGAGCCCTGGCTGGAAAAGCCCTGGACCCGGACCCTCTGGGCACCCGCAAACTCGCCGACAGCGCCTGAGCCGGGTACCCCGCCAGCCATGCCTTCCCCTTCAGCGCCCCAGCTTTCCACACCCGGCCTGATTCTGGCGGCCCCGGCCTCCGGTTCCGGCAAGACGTCGGTAACCCTGGCCCTGCTTCGGCGTCTGGCCAACAGGGGCACAGCGGTCAGCTCTGCCAAGGTAGGGCCGGATTACATCGACCCCCGCTTTCACGCTGCAGCCTCCGGCAGGCCCTGCATCAACCTGGACCCCTGGGCCATGACGTCCGGCCAGCTGCAGGCATTGGCCGCCAAGCAATGCCAGGACAGCGATCTGCTGATCATCGAAGGTGTCATGGGTCTGTTCGATGGCGCGGCTGACGGCACAGGTTCAACAGCGGATCTGGCCGCCCGCTTGCGGCTGCCGGTGATTTTGGTGGTGGACGCCGCCTCTCAGTCCCAGTCCATCGCCGCTCTGGTGTCCGGCTTTGCCAACCATCGTCCCGACTGCCGGGTGGCCGGGATCATTCTCAACAAAGTGGGGTCGCCCCGGCACGACAGACTGTTGCGCCGGGCACTCGCCCCCCTGGAACTGCCCATCATCGGGTCTGTTGCCCGGCAATCAGACCTCAGCCTGCCCTCGCGGCATCTGGGGCTGGTACAGGCGGAGGAGCAAGCAGATCTGGAGGCCTACCTCAACCAGGCTGCCGAGCGACTTGCAGGCGATCTGGACCTTGACCTGCTGCAGAGTCTGGCTCAGCCCCCCAGTCTCACTGACTCTGCCGAAACCTCCCTCTGTCTGCCGCCCCCGGGCCAGCGCGTGGCCATCGCACGGGACCGGGCCTTTGCCTTTGCCTATCCTCACCTGCTGGCGGACTGGCAGGAAGCAGGGGCGGAACTCTCCTTCTTTTCCCCGCTGGCCGATGATGCACCCGATGCCAAAAGCGATGCCCTCTTTCTACCCGGCGGGTATCCGGAGTTGCAGGCAGGCAAGCTGGCAGGCAACCGGCGGTTTCTGAGCGGACTGAAAGAGGCTGCAGGCCGCGGCACCTTGATTTACGGCGAGTGCGGCGGCTTCATGACCTTGGGAGAAGGATTGATCGATGCGGAAGGTGGTCGACACGAAATGGCCGGGCTGCTGCCACTGACCACCTCCTTTGCCACCCGAAAACTGCACCTGGGCTACCGCAAGCTCTCCCCCCTGCCCGGCACCCCCTGGCTGGATGGCTCAGACCAAAGGGCGCAACTGCGGGGGCACGAGTTCCACTATGCCTCCATTGTCGAAGAAGCTGTTGGACCGGGACAGGCGGAGCGGCTGTTTGACACCTGCGATGCAGAAGACCAGTCCCTGGGGCTTTCGGGCTTGCGTGTGGGCCGGGTCATGGGGTCTTACCAGCACCTGATCGCTCAATAAACCTCACTCAGAACTGTCAGATGCGGCAGGCAACCGTCGATCAGATGATCGGCTGCTCAACCTGGGCCAAAATTCCCATGACATGACTGATCTCACCCGCGTCGTCTTTCATGGTGAAGACCAGGCCTTCGTACTGAATGTGCGCCCGCCCCAGATCTTCCAGCGTGCCATAGCTGTGCAAGGCCGTGTTCAGCTTGCAGACCTCCGTCAGGTAACGGGCAAAGCGGGAAAAGTCTTCGTCCGGGCTCTCAACGGAGAAAATCTGTCCGGCGCTGTTGCGTCCAACCAGTCGAACCACTTCTTCGCCATGCAGGCGGTACTGATAGATGCCGGGCTCCAGCACTTCGATCAGGAAGATGTGCGGAGCCTTGTCTGAATGTTCCAGGATATCAAACTGGTCTCTGCGCGGTCCGTTGGGCGCAAAAGTTCGCCACCAGTGGTACACCTCCCGGCAGGTACTGGAATGAAAGTGCGTTTCTTCGTTGGCAGGGGAGCGATAGACCTGAACGAAATTGTTATCTTTGTTGTAACTGAGATTCTCAGAGGTGAGGTTTTTGTAAGCCATTCTTTGTGAGTATCACCAGCTACCGAGACGGCCGTTCTTCCTGCCGGAACAATGGAACTGAAAAGGCCACCTTCAGAAGTAAATTCTCTTGTACGTGACCAAACGCCGGATCAGTAAGCCTGTTAACCACTTTGGCCGTCAAGAGCAGACGCGCACTGAACCCGGCCTAAGCAACTCTTCTTCCCGCCAGCTGAGTTTTGGCTGTCGACACAACAACTCAAAGAGGATTGATTCACCAGATCTCGATGACGAGAAACTGCTCGTTTTTCTATTAAGAGTAGCCAAATTCGTGCTATTCTCCAAATGATTGAATCAGCAAACAGGTAAAATGAACTCATGAAAAACGCAGTGACGATGACCCTTTCTGTTGTTTTGGCCTTTGCGGTGATGCTTGCAGGCAATCTCGCGGTCGCCCACAGCGGTGGAACCAACAGTGCCGGCTGTCATAACGATCACAAAAACGGGGGTTACCACTGCCACTAACAGATCATGGCGGGTCATGAACCGGTGCGGAAGGATCTAGACTAAACAAAGGGCGTGAACAGGCCGGGCAGGTCTGCCAAAATAGGAAATCTTCTTGTCCCGGCAGTTCTGTCGGGATTGCCCCCCAAAGAGGTAGATCAGTCCATGAAACCCGTGCAAATCAGCGGCCCCGATATTATTGAAACGGTGCGGGCCGCCCTGCAGTTCATTTCCTATTATCACTCAAAAGACTATCTGGCCCATCTCGCCGCTGCCTACGAGCGCGAAGAGAGCGTGCCCGCAAAAGCTGCCATGGCCCAGATCATGGAAAGCTCCCGCCTGGCCGCCATGGGCCAGCGGCCCATGTGCCAGGACACCGGCATGGTGACGGTCTTTGCAGAGGTGGGACAGTCGGTTCAAATCGTAGCAGACCAGTCCCTGCCGGAGCTGATTAACGAAGGGGTGCGTCTGGCCTACATGGACGCCAAAAACCCACTGCGCGCCTCCATGGTTGCCGACCCCATGTTTGATCGGAAAAACACCCGCGATAACACGCCTGCTGTAACCCACATCGAGCTGGTCGCCGGAAACAAGCTGGATCTGATGATCGCGGCAAAAGGCGGCGGATCTGAAAACAAAGCCCGCTTTACCGTCCTCAACCCTGCGGCTTCCGTCAGCGACTGGGTGATCGACACCATCAAAACCCTGGGTGCCGGCTGGTGCCCGCCGGGGGTTATCGGCATTGGTGTTGGCGGCAGCGCCGAAAAAGCCATGCTGCTGTCCAAACGGGCGGTGATGGATCCCATCGACATGTCGGATCTGCTGGCGCGCGGCCCCCAGACAAAGGAAGAAGAGTTCCGGGTCGAACTCTACGAGCGCATCAACAATCTGGGCATTGGCGCCCAGGGGCTGGGCGGCCTGACCACGGTGGTTGACGTCAAGCTGGCCACCTATCCGACCCATGCTGCCTCCAAGCCCGTGGCCCTGATGCCCCAGTGCGCCGCCAACCGCCACGCCCATGTGACAATGGATGGTTCCGGTCCTGCCTACCTGACCCCGCCCAACCTGTCCGACTGGCCCACTGTAGACGGCCAGCAGGGCGGCCCACAGGCACGCCGGGTCAATCTGGATACCCTGACCCGTGAAGAAATGGCGGGCTGGAAATCCGGCGAAACCCTTCTGCTGAACGGCAAGATGCTGACAGGACGGGATGCCGCCCACAAACGCCTGGCGGATCTGAAAGCCGCAGGCAAGGACTTCCCCATCGATCTCAATGGCCGGGTGATCTACTACGTCGGGCCTGTGGATGCGGTGGGTGATGAGGCTGTCGGTCCGGCCGGCCCCACCACCTCCACCCGCATGGACAGCTTCACAGAGATGATGCTGGGCGAAGGGCTGCTATCCATGGTTGGCAAGGCCGAACGGGGTCAGGCCACCATCGACAGTCTGGCCAAGCACAAGTCCACCTACCTGATTGCTGTCGGCGGGGCCGCCGTCCTGGTTTCCAAGGCCATCCGGGAGGCCAAGGTTGTGGCCTTTGAAGATCTGGGCATGGAGGCCATCCATGAGTTCACCGTGGTCGACATGCCGGTGACGGTGGCCGTGGATTCCAACGGCACCTCCTTGCACACCACCGGCCCCCAGGCCTGGCGCAAGGTTCCTGAACCAGCCTGATATCTGTGCCCAGCGGTCAGAGGACTATTAGGAGCGCCGCAGCTGCCTGCTGACTGCCACCTCCTTACAAGACATCAATAGGTCATAGGACACAAACAAAGGGACCCTGCAATGGCAGCGGTCCCTTTGTCGTTTCTGAAGGCAGGCACTCTCACAGGAAACAGGCACGCGCTCACAGACGTAAAGATGCCAAGAGGGTTAGCCGGACGCTGTCGGCTTTCAGAGCAAGTGAGATGTTTCGGCGTCTTTCGAGGTCAGGGAAATCACGCCCAGGACATGGGTGATGTTGCCCTGCTCATCGACCAGAGGGAAATCAAACGCCTCAAACGTCAGAAAGGCCTTACCAAGTTCCGACAGCGTTCCGTAGCTGTGCATGGCAATGCCGTCATGACAGAGTTCGGAGAGATAGCGGGCAAAACGACTGAGATCCAGGTCAGGACCTTTGGGTGAGAAGAACACTCCGGCATTGTTCTTGCCAATCAGCCGGGCAACTTCCTCTCCGTGCAGCCGGTATTCAAACCGCCCGTCTCCCAGCACGGCCACCAGAAAGATGTTCGGGGCTTTGTCCACATGGTCCAGAATGTCGAACTGGTCCCTGCGGGGCCTGTTCGGGGCAAAAGACTGGTACCAGTCAAAAATCTCACCACAGGTGTTTGTCTTGAACTGCGACCGGCTTTTGGCAGGGGACCGCAGAACTTCCCGGAAGTTGTTGTCCTGCGTGTAGGAGAGATCTTCACCGGTCATACAAAAAGTCACTCACATTTGATCAAGACCGTGGCCAGCAACCAACGCAGGTGCGCCAGGGGATTGGTTTCAAGCTATCACCGATGATTGCCCGCAGAAACGCTTTTCCACGATACCTTCCTGCGTTGGCTCGCCGCAGTTGAACCAGGTCAGACAAACCAGTCTAAGCCAATGGACGCCAGTTTGACGTCCAGAAGAAACAGAGCCAGCTCTTTGGCTCGTCAGGTCAGCCGAGCGCCATTGCTCCACAACCTGATAGGCCGCTTAAGTCCTGTTCCGAAGCCCTGGACTGAAATCAAATCGATCATGCTCTGATGGCGACAAAAGGACGACAGCGACACGACATTCCCTTGTCTTTCCTCACCTGTCGGGCTTGTGTCGGGCTGCTGTCGTGGTATGCCTGAGCAAGGAATGCCATCTGTGCCTCAGACGAACCGCAGGAAGACCTTCAGTGATCATCAGAAAACTCCGCATGGACAAGGGCCTGTCCCAGGAACAACTGGCCAGCATGGCCGGGATAAGCACCCGGACCCTGCAACGCATTGAGCGAGGGGCCAAAGCCAGTCCGGAAACCCTGAAGTGTCTTGCCGCTGTTCTGGAAGTCGATTTTTCAGACCTGAAAGAGGAACAGCCCATGCCATCCGACAGCGTCCCCAGCCCGCTTACCTCTGACACGCAGGCCGCCCCGGAACTCAGTTCGGAAGAACAGGAAGCCATGGAGTACGTGCGCGACATCAAAGGTTTCTATAACCACGCCCTGCAATATGGGCTGGTCATGGTGGGCCTGACCATCATCAATCTGGTCACCAGCCCCGGTTACTTCTGGGTGATCTGGCCCGCACTTGGCTGGGGCATCGGTCTCGCCATCCATGGACTCAGTGTGTTCGAAATCGTCAATCTCTTCGGTGACGACTGGGAAAAACGCCAGATTGAAAAGCGCCTGCGACGCAAGCACTAGAGTCAATTCGTTTAAACTGGCTCACCACTCGATGACGCATGAAGCGTGAATCTCTTTTCAGGGTGTTAGAGGGTGCGTCATGGTTTGGGCACAGGCGAGAAGTGCTTCTAACCAAAGCGCTCAGGCGCCAGCGCGCTGCGTCAGAGCCAGACACCAGACGCCATACGCTAGACGCCACAATCAGTAAGCGCTGAAAGGCTTCGGATCGATGGTGAATTGCAGGGTCAGCCAAAGCTTGTCCGTGTCTTTAGAAAACTTGTCGGCGTTGTAGGAGGCATACTGCACCCCCAGATTAAAGGCGCCATAATCTGTTGGCAGTTTCTTGAAGATCCCGGCGTCCCATTCAGAACCATAGTGGCTGCCGCCGTTTTCCGCCCAAAACTCATGGTATCCGGCTTTGACGGTAAGGCCTGACAGCCAGCCCTCGCCGGGCAGAGGCGCATTGAGGGACAAGTAAAGGTCCTGCAGACCGTCTGCAGGTGTTGTCAGAAACTGATCGGTAAAGCCGTTGAACTTGTGCAGCGTGGCCAGAGGAGTCTGGAAGGCGTTTCGGCCATTGCCCTGCAGCACCTCGTACCCCAGTTTGACTTTCACGCCGCTGTAATCCACGCCCGGCTCGATCTGATAGTACCAGAGGTCGAAGTTTGCAGGATTGTCCGCATAGTCCCCCTGATAGGCCAGCGCACCGGCATAGAGCAGGCTCCAGTCGTCGTTGAAGGCGTGAGACCCGGAAGCCAGGGCACCGAAGGTCTGGCTGTCCAGCCCGTCCTGAGAAGAGGTTTTGTAATCCAGCAGCAAGGCGAAGGGGGTTAGCGTGACGGCCTCAAAGCCCTTGTACTGGGCCCTCAGGCCATGGCTGTTCAGGTCGTATTTGCCCTGCGGTGAATCTGTCCCGAAGATGCGATGCACCTCATCCAGATAGACATATTCCAGCGTGGTATCGGGAATGGCTGTGACCTGTCCCCTGAAGGAGTCAAAGGTTTGCTCATTCTGGCGGAAACCGACATTGCCAATGAAGCGTGCATTGTCCCAGATGATCCGCTGACGCCCAACCTTCAGGTTTGTATCGGGAATGGTGTCATCAAAGACCAGGTAAGCCTGATTGACCTGCAGGTCATCCGGGTCAGCTACAACCGGATACCGGGTTTTGCCGTTGATGGTGTTGTTGAAACGCTCCCCGCCGATGGCCTGAATCCACTCGGCATCAAAGCCCGCCCCAATGCCGTAGACCTTGCCTGTCTCTAACCCGGCGCGGGTCCGCACGGTATTGGCATTTGCGGTGCGCGGCACCCCGGCCTGGTCCACATGTTCATAGCGGTAGCGTACATCAAAGACCGGCTTTGCATCATCCAGCAGGTTGCGCCAGTTGCCTCGATCCCCTTCTGCCAGCGCACCCGTGGCAAACATGCTCGTGGCAAACAAGGATGAAACGAAAGCAGACAGCGCCAAAGCACCGCCTGGCAAACGCAGCGAAGAACGCGCTTGTGATGACCCGGACATGGTTTCTCCCCACCTATATCTTCACGTCGTTTGCTTCATTTCTTCCGACCCAAGCGTGAAAGTCAGCCCTTTCAGCCCGGCGGATTTTCGACGCCAAATGCCCTTCAGCCTCCATGTTCTCACGTTACCGGAGTGTCCTTTGGAGAAGGATCAGGGCCAGTTACTTGGTGCAAACTATGACACCAAGAAGGGATACTGTGCAACAGGTAGCGCGGAAATGACACAGCGATAACCAGTTGTATTTTAACGAAAATATTGTTCGCAAGCGCTGTGATCCAGGGGCATCCGGAAAGAAGCTTCCGCTGGCAATCCAAACAGATCCCTCGCCCTACTCCGCTGGTTCGCCCGCTTCGGCCCAGTTGTTGGGGGTTTCCCAGACACGCAGGCGGGCCAGTTCGGCGATGCCTTCGCTGCGTTTTCTGACGGCTGGGGCCAGCCGTTCGTACCAGTGGTGGGCCAGTTCTTCTGCGGTGGGAGTGAAGGGCACCACGTAGAGCTTGGTCTGCAATCGTGTGTTTTCAGTCAGGGCAAAACCCTGCTGCTCAATCTGCCGGTTCAGCCCTTCATGCCAGGCCATGAACTCACTGTCGGCCGGGCAGAACATCTCCAGCACCTCGCCATCGGCCAGCTGGGCGATAAAGCCGTGGTCGCAGGGCACATCGATGACCTTCATCATCTCTTCCTTGAGAAAGGCAAAGTCCAGCACCATACCGGTTTGCTCCCCGCTTTCATGCAGACGCTGGGCGCGGCAGGTGGCTTCCACCTCATAGCGGTGACCGTGGATGTGGCGGCACTTGGAGCTGTGGGCCATGATCCGATGTCCGGCGTCGATGCCGATCTTGCGGGTGATGAGGTACTGGGTCATTTTTCTCTCGCATGGTTCCCGAAGGGGGAGCAGGAACAGGCTTCAGGCAGGCGCGCAGCCCAAATCGATCTTTAACCGACCTTTGAAAAGGTGGCGGTCAGGGAATACCGATCAGCTTATGGGTCTGCAAGGACAGCTTCCAGCGCGGGTGAGCCAGACAGTAGGCCGTAACCGCCTGGGTATGGGCGATCTGGTCGGCATCATCCAGAGGCTGCAGAAAATGGTGATCAAAAGCCAAGTCCTGATAGTGTTCCGGCTGGGCGGTTTCTTCGGCCTGAGGATAAACCAGCTTCAGTTCCTGTCCCCGGGTGATCACCAGAGGTTGCCCTGCCTTGGGACTGACACAGATCCAGTCGATGCCGTCCGGCAGGGGCAAGGTCCCGTTGGTTTCAATGGCAATGGTAAAGCCACGCCCATGCAGGGCCGTCACCAGGGCGTCATCCAGTTGCAAGGCCGGTTCACCGCCGGTGCAGACCACAAAGCGGGCGGCCTCTTCAGCCGCAGAATCTTCGGCCCTGTTCTGCAACCAGGCCTGTTCGATGGCTTCCACAAGAGACTGGGCGCTTTTGAACTTTCCACCGCCTTCGCCGTCCGTACCGACAAAGTCCGTGTCACAGAACCGGCAGATGGCACTGGCGCGGTCCTGCTCCCGCCCCGTCCAGAGGTTGCAACCGGAAAAGCGACAGAACACCGCCGGACGGCCTGCGTTGGCCCCTTCCCCTTGCAGGGTAAAAAAGAGTTCTTTCACGGAATAAGTCATGGCCGCAGACTCTCTTACATTCCACCGCTGCGCAGGGATTGATAACCGGACCAGCCTTCTGAGCGCAGGTCGCAGGCGGGGCAGTCCGCACAGCCATAGCCCCAGGCATGTTCCTGGCTGCGGTCGCCCAGGTAGCAGCTGTGGCTTTCCCGGCGGATCGCTTCGACCAGCGCTTCATCTCCTAGCTCTTCCGTCAACTTCCAGGTCTGCGCCTTATCCAGCCACATGAGCGGTGTGTGGATGACAAAGGAACGATCCATGCCCAATCCCAAAGCCACCTGCAGGGCCTTGAGGGTGTCATCGCGGCAGTCGGGGTAGCCGGAATAGTCGGTTTCGCACATGCCGCCCACCAGATGGCGGATGTCCCGCCGATAGGCCAGAGCCCCGGCATAGGTGAAGAACAGCAGATTGCGACCCGGCACGAAGGTGTTGGGCAGGCCGGAGCTTTCGAACTGAATTTCGGCCTCTCTTGTCAGGGCCGTTTCGCTGATGCCCCCGAGTGACGAAAGGTCAATGGTATGGTCTTCGCCCAACCGCTCGGCCCATTCGGGTTTAACCTCTAACAAAGCCTCAACCACCGTCTTGCGGCACGCCAGTTCCACAGCGTGTCGCTGGCCGTAGTCAAAGCCAATGGTTTCCACCCGGGCAAAGCGCTCAAGAGCCCAGGCCAGACAGGTGGCGGAATCCTGACCACCGGAAAAGAGCACCAGGGCACGGTCGTTGCTCGTCGTCATTTTTTCCAGTCCAGTTGAGAAAGGGCCGTCATCCAGAGTCAAATCAGTTTAAGTGGGATCACTACGTGATAACACTTGAAGCGTGAAACTCTTTTCAGTGTTTTAGGGGATCATTCTCGACTTAGTTCCAAGCGCACAGCGCTATTAACTAAACTGATCAGTCTCTAAGGGGCGGTGACAGTTCCATCTTTCCATGTTCACCGCGGGGTCTAACCCAAGGGTCGGGGAATTGCAAAGCTTGGACCATAATGCCTGCCCTGCAGAAATTCAGGGAGGGCTTGCTCACCAGAACAAATCATGTACATTGTTGTTTGCCTGCCCCCAATACCACTCTGACCAGGACAACTGTTGTCATGTATCTGGATGCCATCAGACGCCACGAAGCAGGCGTGGACACGACCCAGTTTCCCTGGACCCTGCCGCTGTTCAGGGAACTGGAAGAACTGACCTTTACCGCCCCGATCACTTTTCTGGTGGGGGAAAACGGCTCCGGCAAATCCACCATGCTGGAAGGACTGGCGGCCGGCATGTCCGCCGTTGCCATGGGCCAGCAGGACCTCTCCCGCGATCCCAGTCTCGCCACGGCCCGCGCCTTTGCCAAAGGGTACCGCTTTTCCCGCCGCCGCTCCCCCAAACGCAGACTGTTTCTGCGGGCAGAAGACGTCTTTGGTTACGTCAATCGCCTGAAGCAGGAGACCAGAGATCTGGCTGATGAACGCGATGCCCTGAAGGAAGAGTTGGAAGACGGCTCCTGGGGACAGCGATTGGCCACAGGCATGATGGAAGGGCAGCGTCAGGCCCTGATTCAGCGCTATGGTGAAGACCCTGATGCCCAGTCCCATGGGGAGACTTTTCTGGCACTGCTCAAATCCCGGTTAAAGCCCAAAGGTCTCTATTTCCTGGATGAACCGGAAACACCTTTGTCACCGCAGCGGGTTCTGGCCCTGATGGTCCTGATAAAGGAAGCCGTGGCAGAGGGATGCCAGTTCATCATCGCAACCCATTCCCCTATTTTGCTGGCGGCCCCGGACGCAGAAATCCTGCTGTTGAAAGAAGGGGCTGTCCACCCCAGTGCCTTCGATGACATCGAGCACGTCACCTTTACACGCGCCTTTCTGAACAACCCGCAGGCTTACCTGAAGCACCTGTAAAACAAATATTGTTCAAATTATTGAACGGAGTTCATTTTACAATTCGAATGTTGGAAAGCTGGCTGGCGATCTTGCGGAACACCCGCTTAAGCTCGTCGTTGCTCACCACCGGAAAGAAATGGCGCGGTGAGGTGGCGCAGGCCTCATAAAGCGGATAAAGGCTGCTGCTGGTCTGGAAGGTGATGGTGTAGAGCTTGATGCCCTGGGCTTTGATCAGTTCGCAGGTATTGGCCAGGCGGCTGTTGATCTCGGTCACGGCTTCATTGCGGGTATTGATGCCCGGTCCCAGCCGTTCTTCGGTGATCCGGCCATAAGCTGTGTAGTCTGTGCCGGGATACCAGAAGGAGAGAGGAGAGCCGGGCAGGCCATAGCCGTCGCTGACGTAGTTTTCACCGTCGGTCAACAAGACCACCGTCTTGTCATAGAGCGCTTCACCGTAGTTCAACGGCCCCTGGGGATCGCCCCACAGACCCTTCCAGCGCGGCGACAGAACCCGCCAGCCCCAGGAAAGCCCGTTGCTGGCGATGGTCCCGCCGCGGAACCAGGGCTGCATCTGTGTGATGGCAGATTCCACCTGAGCCCGCTGATGGGTCAGGGGCTGGATTGGCGTGGGGCAGCCAATGTTCGGGCCTTTGGCATTGCTGGGCGATCCGGCTAGTTCACTGACCGGCGGCCAGTCATTATCTCCGTAGTAGCCCCAGCGGCGCACATCCTGAAACTGATCTGAGGTGGAAGACCAGAGGTAGGGCGCAAAAGGCTGCTCATCAGGGGGCGTATCATCCTGATCGTAAGGGGCGGGGCGGGCTTCCATACAGCCCTTCCAGCCCGCGGATCCGAAATCCCCGGAATTGTAGCCCGCCAGCCAACTGGTCTTGTCCCCCCCGGCATTGACCGACGCCACAAAAGGAACAACGCCAACCCAGAGGGTATCGATAGAGGTCTCCTCACGGTAGACCAGCTGCAACAGATCAAAGGCCGCTGCCTTCATGGCATCCATCTTGCCGCCGGAGTTCATGGAGCCGGTGTTGTCCATGACGAGAGAAAGCTCCAGCCCCCTCACCTCCTTATGCCCGACAGAACTGCTGACAAGGGTCGCGCTGTCGGCGCTGCCCAGCCAGTCGAGCATCAGGGTATCGACTTTTGCCGTCACCCGGACGGTGGCTTTAACCTCCGGCGCATCCAGGGATACCTTCACCTCCAGATCATTGGCCCCCAGACTGTCCAGAAAGGAAGGCGGCAGATTGCCCCGCACGAACCGCTCTGCATCGGCTTCCAACTCCGGCAACAGCTTGTCGTCCATGTCGTGGACCACTGCCAAAACCGCAGCATCGCCTGCCGTCAGGAGGGCCGTGCGCCAGGTCCTGATGTTGGCATAGTCCACTGCCAGCCCAAGGCCGCCGACAATGGCCAGACCGCCCAGTCCAAAGGCAATGGTGGCAGAGCCTCGCCGTCCTGTTGCAAAGCGGCGAAGCAAACCTTTGCGCCGGGTGTCAGACCTGTCTGGAGCCGGTGACTTGGTCATCACATCAGCTCCGGCACAAAGTCATGGCGGGTGCGGTAAACGGCGTGCGAATAAAGCTCCTCCCCCACCACCAGGGTGGAAAAAAGTTCATCGGTCAGGAACATGGAACCGGCGGCCAGAAAACACACCTCGGCAACGATCACCGTCTCCCCATCCAGCAAACTGAAACCGGACAGAAACCCGGGCGATGCCCCTTCATCACCGATGCGCTTGCAGGAGGTGGCGGTTTGCCCGTCACTGCTGCTGTCAAACCGGCGTTGCCACGCAATGGAGCTTGTCGTTCCGCTGCGGGTCACCGCCGACAAGACCAGACTGGCCGCCCCGCGTCCCCCGCTGCTCTGCGCGATATCAGCCCCCATTACCAGAGCATCGGCAACCTGCTGCTCACTGTACGATTCTTTGCGCGACAGATAATCGGCAACGGTGGAGGCTGCCCGCCGCACCTCATCTTTCAGACTGATGTAGCGGTAGACATCTGCAGAGGCCAAAGTCAGCACGAGAAAAACCGGCAGAGCAAAGGCCGTTTCAATGGCCACCACGCCCCGGGATTGTCGCCAGAAACGGGTAAGCAAAAGCCCCCAGGACACTGAAGTCTCCCGGCGCGCCCATCTGGCCAGCGCCCGTTTCAGCACGGTTATCAAAGTCTGGCCCTCAGCGTTCATTCTGCAAGGTCACTTCCGCAGAGGGCCACCATTCATTGCCAGACATGAAATCCGACACCAGCGGCATGTAGTAACTAAGGTGATAGACCATGCTCATGCGCACAAAGGCGTCTTTGTCCCCGCCGGGTGTCGGGTCGGCTGTGGCACTGCCCGCAATCAATGCCGCCGGATCACTGAAAACCTGATAGGAGAACTCCAGCTTTTCCACATCCAGAAAGCCATTATCCAAAGAAGTAACCAGCTCTTCCATACGGGCATTCAGCGCCTCAGCCGTGCGGTCAGTCAGGGTTACCTGATTGTCTCGGGCCACGAGATAGGCAGCTTCTTTCAACAGGCTGTCCACGTAGAGAAAGCGCGCGACTTCGCCGATCAGGGAAAAGACCAGAACAATAACAAAGGACACCAGCGCAAATTCAATGGCGACAGATCCGCCGTCTTGCCGGGCAAACCGTCCGGCCTTGGTTGCTTTGCAGGCTCTCCCGCCAAGTAGCCTGCCGAACAGCCCCTGTGCAGGCGCCGCCTTTTCATCTGTGCGTGGGGACCGGCCGGTCATTGCATTGCCTCGCTACCAGCTTTAGCGCCGTGCCAGTTCCTGGCAGTCGGTCAATTGGCTGCCCGCAGCATCCTGGCAGGCCGTAAAACCCGCCAGAAGCACCGATGGCTCCATGCCACTGGTCAGATGAGACAGCCGCGCCAGGGCGCTTTCCGGCAGGGGCAGATGGCTGCTTTGGGTTGGCAGGTCATCCAGACTGAGAGGCTGAACGGAAGCGGTCTGTGAAACCAGCCGGGCCGGGGCCTTGGGCTGTGACAGCTCTTCAACCGCAATGGCCGGGCGATCCTGACGAACATCTGAAGACATCGATATCGCGGCCTGAGGTGCGGCCTGAGGCAAAGGAACCGTTTGACCGTATCCGCTGGGCGTTACCTTTGCAGGGGTTGGTGCCAGCGCCACATTCCGGAAGTAATGAAGGTTGTTCTCGACGGCCCCTTCTTCCAGATCCATACGGGAGGTTTCAGCGGCCTTGTCTTCATTACCGGTCAGGCCATAGGCCAGCGCCAGATTCTGTCGAATGCGGGGCGGCAGATCTGCTGCCGGTCCCAGCGACGTCAGGATGCCCACCGCCCGCTGAGGCTGGTTTGACAGGCTGTAGGACAGCGCCTGATTGCTCAGCAACATCTGATTGCCCGGAAAGGTCCTGAGAGCCATCTGATAGATGCCCTGTGCTTCGGCATGGCGTCCCAGCATGTCCAGCGCCACGGCACTGCCATTCAGTCCCCAGTAGTTTTCCGGCTGCTCCCGATGGACACCGGAAAAGAACGCCAAGGCGGCCTCCTTCTTGCCCAGGGCCAGCAGGGTCCGGCCCAGTCCGATCCGCGCTTCAATGTTGCCCGGTTCCAGCTCCAGCGCTTCTTCATAGCTCGCCTTGGCGTCGGTGAAGAGGCCCGCATCAAACTGGCTGCCTGCCTTGCCCAGACGCGGTTCCACATCCCCAGGGAAGGCTTTGATCAGGCGGCTGTAGAGGCGCTGGGCTGCTTCAAGGTCCCCGCTTTCATGGGTCGCAGCAGCAATCTTCAGGCTGGATTTCAGCTGCTCTGCCTGATCGCCTTCTGATTTGCTCGCGCTTTCGGTCGGGTCGGACGACGCACAGCCAGCCAGCAAGAGAGTTGCCAGTGCAACTGGCCCCAGCTTTCGCCAGACAGAAGGACGAAGAAGCAGGCTTTGCTGATCATCACGAGGCTGAGAGACGGCTGAAGCAAGAAAATCGGAGCGGGATAAGGGCATGGAGTTTGCCTGCCTGTGCTTGGCTTTTTGAGAGGAACTAAAGGGCATCGAACAACTGCATCACTGACGGACCGACGATCAGCGTGATCACCGGCGGTAAGATCAGAACCATCAGAGGAAGCGACATGAGCGCGGGCAAACGGGCAGCCTGCGCCTCAATGGTCAGCATCCGTTCCTGACGCGAGGAATTGGCAATGGTGCGCATGGACCGGGCCAGGGACGTCCCGTACTTTTCTCCCTGGATCAGGGTAACGGCCAAGGTTTTGAGATCTTCTGCGCCGGTTCGGGCGATGAGATTGTCCAGAGGCTGGCGGCGATCGGACAGCACACGCAGCTCTGATTCCGTGATTTCCAGTTCCCGGGACAGCAAAGGCGAAATATGGCGCAGTTCTTCTGAGACCCGGCGCAGGGATTTTTCCAGGGTGAGCCCAGCTTCGGCACAGAGCACCAGCAGGTCCAGGGCATCGGGCACAAAGCGGGCGATGGTCGCACGACGGGTCTTGGCCCGGTGACGCACATAGGCTTCCGGCAAAAGGCTGCCGCCCACGGCCCCGATCACCACCGCAAAGACCACCAGAGTATCCTGATCAAGCAGCAGGTGTCGGACCTGAATGTAGAGATAGGTCAGAAGGCCGAAGGCAATGGCGCTGAAAAGTTTCATCATCAGCAGCCGGTTCAGGGCATTTTCGGATCGAAATCCCGCATGCACCAGCTGAACCTGGAGTTTACGGCGGTCTTCCTGCCCGATCAGTGGCAACCGGCTGGCAAAGTCCTGCAACACCACCAGCAAATCTTCAAAAATGGTCGAGAGGTTGAGACGCTCTTTGCCATCGCCTCCCTCAGCACTTTCGTCGTGCCGCAAAGCCCGAACCTCATCCAGCCGTCTTTCCAACTGGCTGTCCAGTTCGCCACGCTGACTAAGCCGCAGGCCATAAACCAGAAGAGCGATCAGCAAAACGGCCAGAAAGGCGCTGGACGGGTCCCTCTGCGCCCAGGCCAGCAGCTCTGCGGGAAAAGCAAGCAGACGGTCGGTGAAGGAACTCTCCATCATTTCTTCTCCACCCGGTGCATGAGGAAGCGAATGATGATGAGGCCCAAGAGAACGGAACTGGCGGCGTAGGCCAGGATCTTCTTCCCCGTCTCATCAAAGAACAGCAGGTTCACCAGATCCGGCCGGATAAAGTAAAGCGCTGTGATGGTCAGGAAGGGGATGGCAGTGATGATGTAGGCCCCGGCCCGGGCTTCCGACGTCAAAGCCCGTACCTTCAGTTTCAGCTCCTGACGTTTGCGAAGCACCAGCGCCAGATTGCCAAGGGTTTCCGACAGTTGTCCCCCGGTTTCCCGTTGCAGCATCAGTGCCACGGCGAAAAAGCGAAACTCCACCAACTGCAGCCGCTTCATGGCTGTCTCCAGCACCTCTTCGAAGGGCACACCGATGACCAGTTTGTCGGCAATGGTCTTGAACTCGCGTCCCACCGGATTGGGAACTTCCTTGGCAATGTTCTGAATGGCCTCATTGACCGGAATGCCTGCCTGCACCGCCCGGATCACCAGATCAATGGCGACAGGAAACTGCTTCAGGAAAGCCATCTTCTTGCGCCGGTCCAAAAAGGCCAGCAACGAATAGGCCGCCAGCACCAGTACCGCCCCGGACAAGGCCATGGATGTTCCCCAGGACCAGAAGAAGTAGATCCGGCAGGCCACGAAACTGATAAAGGCGAAGATCAGTCCCACCAGGATCACCTGAGGCAGAATGCGGACGCCGCCCGCCAGTGCGAACTGCTGGTCCAGTTCTTCCAGCAGCGAGTTGAACCAGAGAATGCGGGAACGGACCATCACCTCGGGCCGGAAAAGCCGCTCGTCTTCCTTGAGCGCGGCCAGCTCCGGCGCCGAGCCTCCCAGGGCCAGGGTCAGTCTTTTGCGCAGGAACTCCTGCCGCTGCCGACGCAGCCCCAGCAAAGGGACCGCGATCAGGATCAGGGCGGCAGAACCGGCAAAGACAAGAAGCCCGATCAGATCGGCCTGGCTCATTCCTGACACCGCATGGCCTCCATCAAAGCTTTGTCCAGACCGAAGTACTTGGCGCGGTCGATGAAGCGCGGACGTACCCCCGTACAGGTAAAGCGCCCCAGCAGATGGCCTTCTGAATCTTCTCCGTCATACTCATAGCGGAAGAGGTCTTCCGTCACGATGATGTCGCCTTCCATGCCGACAATCTCAGTGATGCGGGTGGCCCGGCGCACCCCGTCGCGCATGCGTTCCATCTGCACGATCAGGTTGATGGCCCCGACAATCTGACGCCGCAATGCAATGGCAGGCAGATTGAATTCCCCCAGATAGAGCATATTCTCCAGACGGATCAGGGCGTCACGGGGCGTGTTGGCGTGGATGGTGGACATGGAGCCGTCGTGGCCTGTGTTCATGGCCTGCAGCATGTCAAAGGCTTCGGCACCGCGACACTCACCAATGATGATACGATCCGGCCGCATGCGCAGGGAATTACGCAGCAAATCCCGCTGGCTGACCTCCCCCTGACCTTCCGTGTTGCGGGGTCGGGTTTCCATACGCACCACATGGGGCTGCTGCAGTTGAAGCTCTGCAGCATCCTCAATGGTGATGATCCGCTCTTTGGGCGAGATCAGATAGCTCATGGCGTTCATCATGGTGGTCTTGCCCGCCCCTGTTCCCCCGGCAATGAGGATATTCAGGCGGGAGGCCGCGGCGATCTTCAGCACCTTGGCCATTTCAGCCGACACATTGTTCTGCTTGACCATCACATCCAGCGATGCCCGGTTGGACGCGAACTTGCGAATGGAAATGCAGGCACCGGCCAGAGCCAAAGGACGAATCACCACATTAACGCGGCTGCCGTCCGGCAGACGGGCATCCACCATGGGGCTGGATTCATCAACCCGGCGCCCCACCGACGCCGCAATGCGCTGGGCCACATGCAGAACATGGCTTTCATCGCGGAACCGCAGGTCCGTCAGTTCCAGAATGCCTCGCCGTTCCACATAGATCTGTGTCGGGCCGTTGACCAGAATGTCGGTGATTTCTTCGTCGTTGAGCAAGGGATCGATGGGGCCGATGCCCACCATGTCATCGAAAATGTCACTGGCGATCTTCTCCTGCTCAGCCTTGTTCAGCTGCAGGCGTTCCTTGGTGGCCGTTTCCGCCACAAACTGGGCAATGCGCAGCCGCAACCGGTCCCGGGGCATGCGGGCCGCAACAGTCGGGTCCAGCTGGGCCAGCAATCGCTCTCGCACCAGCCGCCAGGCCTTGTCTGTCCGTTCCTGGCGCTCGGCCGTACGGTCCGGACCCGATGAAGGCTGCACAACCTGATAGGTTGGTTGGGTGCCCTGATCATCCGCCTGCAGCAGATCCAGGGCATCTGTCGGGGCGGTTGGCTGCAGGCCTTGTCCTTTACGTCCGAACATGGGTTATCCCCTCCGCAGCCAGCGTCGCCAGCCACTGGCCCGTTCCGGACTTTCTCCAACCAGTTCACTGGCCAGTGAACTGACTGCCTGGCGGAAGGCAGCGCCCGGCGTTTCCTCCGGGTCCCCATAGTCGGCAGCCAGGGGCAGTTCCTTGGCATAGGGCACAACAAAATCGATGGAGCGGGCCAGCACCTCTTCGATCTTGGCACGGCTCATCACCGTTTTGTTGCCATGGCGAGGATGATTGAGGATCAGAAGGTTGCGCCGTCCATCCAAATCCCGACCAAGGGCTCTGAGGCAACGGGCGGCCATGCGCAGGCTGGCCAGACTGGGCTCCAGCACCAGCAGCCGCAGGTCGGAATCCTTCATGATGCTGATGGCCTGATCTGAAGGCGAACGCGGCACATCCACCGCCACAAAGTGATGCTGATTTGCCAGCAGGTCGGTGATCTTCTCCATGGCGTCACTGGCAAAGTGAGCCGGCTCTTTCAGATCCTGCTCGGAGGCCAGAAGCGACAGCCGCTCCCCCCGTTTTGCCGTGGCCCTCTCCAGAAAGACTGTGTCCAGCCGCTGCACATCGCTCAAGGCTTCCAGCAGCCCATTGCCGGGATTGACGTTGAGGTGCAGGGCCAGATCCCCGTTGTGCAGATCAGGATCGATCAGCGCCACCCGCCGGTTCAGTCGCCCGGAAAGCTGATGGCCCAGGGCGGCGGTCAAAGAGGTCGCCCCCACACCGCCTACGGTGCCATAAACGGAAATCACCCGTCCGGCACGCTGGCTCCGGCGCCGGGCAGCTTCATCACCCACCGCCCGGTGCAGGGCGCGCAACAGCAGGTCTTCCGGCAGCGGTTTCACCAGATAATCGGTCACGCCCAGCTGCACCAGTTCCCGGAACAGACCGACAGATTCCTGGTCGCCGACGATTACCACATGGGTGCCGGGTTCACAGACATTGGCCAGTTCGTTGATCAGCGAAACCGGCATTTCCAGATTGGACACATCGGCAATGATCAGCTGTGGTGACGGATGTTTGGAAAAATGTTCGATGGCGTCCCGAATGGTGCCCTTCTGAACCAGTTCGTTTCCCAGATCCAAGCGGGTCAGCGCCAGCTTGAGAACTTCCTGGCTTTGACTGTCCGACACAAAGGCAGCAACGCGCCGTTTTCCATCCAGCGCGTCCTGGCTGTAGTCCCGTACCACATTCAAAGACATAGCGACTTTCCCTCAGGTCGAACGGTGGATCTCTTTCGCCAGCTCATGGTCACTGCCCCACAACTGTCCCGGTGGTGTCGGGATCTGGCAGGGGTTTGGTTTCATCCTTGTTGTACCTCTCGACCGCCCCCACAGCCGTGGTGCCCGGGGCTGGCGCCAGTCCCTGCGGATTTTTCAGCTCCTTGGGGTCGGCGACCATCACCGCCAGGTTTTTGTCGTCAGCGCAGCCAAAGTTCGGCGTGTTGAGGTCGGAAGCATCAATCCAGGTGCCGCGGAAATCCCCGCATTCGCGGCTAACCGCCACCTGGCGACGGCTGGAGACCAGGACATCGCCCTGCCCGCCGGTCCAAACCGGCGTCACCGTGACCTGAGACGCAGGAACCCCGGCTGTGACAATGCGGTCGGCAATGCTCTCCAGGGCCAGCTTGCCCCAGCCTGAAATGGGTTGAACCGTGACGTAGAGCGCTTCCTTGCTGCCCTGTTCCGACAAGAAGGCGGACAAACGGGCCCCTTCTGCCTGTCCGGGCTGCAGGGTTTTCTGATCAAGGGTCAGCAGAAGATCCTGGTTGATGGTTTGGACCGACAGACGCTCCTGCACTGGCGGGACAACGGCGGCCACGTGTTTTCGTTCATAACAGCCCGCCAGCAAGGGTAAAGCGGCCAGCAACAGGGCGGCTCGACAGGTAGCCGGGGCCTGCAGCACGCCTCTGCCAAAGCCAGCTTCTCTGCCTCGCAGTTTCCCCATGCCTGTTGCCTCCCTCATCTGCATCCCTGCTTTGGATCACCGGCTCTCTCGGCTTTGCTGGCTCTCCTGTGAGTGCCCTTTCCCTAAAGAGCGTGTCTTTCGTCGCCCCCCAGGCGTCGATCCCACGGGGTCTTATCCGACCGTCAGTAGTAAAATCCGGCTGGCCCGATCAGCCGGGGCTTACTGGTGACGGTTTCATCAACATCCTGTCCCGGCGGAACGGTTTGGGCCGTCAAACGTCCTTCCAGAATCCTCTCCAGATCCGTTGCTGGTCTGAAGCCATCCAGAGGTGTGCCGTAGTCACTGGGATTGCCCGGCTCCACCACGTAAGCCGTGGCAATGATCACCAGTTCCGTTTCGTTGCGCTGAAAAGAAGTAGAGCGGAACAAAGGCCCTAAAACACTGAGATCCCCCAGACCCGGAAACTTCGAAATGGCGGAATTGCTCGTGTCCTGCAGCAGCCCGGCCAGCGCAAAGGACTGGCCACTGCCCAGCTCAATGGTAGTTTCCGCCCGCCGGACCTCCAGCCCAGGGACGGCCACGCTTTCCAACACGACGCCGCTGGATTCCGACAGATTGGAAACTTCTGGGCGCACCTTCAGACTGATGCGGCCGGGTGACAGCACGGTGGGCACCAGGTCCAGCAGCACGCCAAACTTTTTGAATTCAATGGTGATGCGGTCCTGCGTGGCCGCCACAGGAACAGGAAACTCCCCGCCGGCAAAGAACGACGCATTTTCACCCGACACAGCCGTCAGGTTAGGTTCAGCCAGAACAGAAACCAGCCCCTCTTCCGCCAGGGCGTCGAGGATCGCGTTTACCGATGCACTGTTGCTTTCAAAGCCTGCCCCGATTGACCCGGTTGAAGAGGTGATACCGGACGCATTTGGCAAGGTGATCAGCCCCCCGCCGACATCTGTAATGGCTCGGCCGGAGGCCAGTCCCAGGGACCAGTTGCCAATGTTCAGGGCCGCATTCCAGTTGAAACCAAGTTGGCGCGACACAGCCCGGCTGATCTCTGCCACCCGAATGCGGATGTTGACCTGGGTTGGCGCCGTGACCGCCAGCCTGTTGATCACCTTTTCCTCGGGGGCCAGAAAGCTGCTGGCCAGCGCCATCACCTGCTGCGCCTGGGTGCTGTTGCGCACCCCGCCGCTGGCCACCAGGCCTGAAGGGGTGGAAGAAAAGGCCACATTGCTGTTGGGCAGCTGCCGACGAACCATACGTGTCAGGCTCTCCGTGTCATGGCTGACCAGAACACGGCGGCGCAGGATCACCTTGTCTTCACTGTCCAGAGCATAGAGAGTCGTCACCCCGGGATGCTTGCCGATCACAAAAATGGAGCGGGAACTGGGGGCCTGAAAATCGGCCACATCGGGGTCAGCGACAAAAATGGAGGCTGCCGGGCGGGGCAGACTGATCAATTCACCTGCGCGCAGGAAAACCTGCACATAATCCTCTGCTTTCGTGGCGGCAACAGCGGAAAATGTACGGGCTTGAATAGCAAAGCACGCCAACAAAAGTACGACGGCCAAAGCTAATGATGAACTCAGTCGCACGGGCCAAACCCCACCAAATATAGTAGGTGTTTACTGCCTTGTCGCAAGGAGTCGGCACAAGCTTTAATTTACTGAGTGTTAACGATTTCACTGTTGCTGCCGCGCATCAGCAATAATCCGCGTGGTTTTGCTGCCAGCTGCAAGTCTAGCGGGGCAGTTTGCGCCTGCAGAGAACTGGCCACGTCTGCTGCCCAGGTCGGGCTGCTTTTGGCCGCCAGCTGCGTGCCCATGTGATTGTCAGACAGGCTGAGCAAGGCCAGGGACAGCCCCCCCATGCGGCTTGCGACCGTCACTTTCTCCGCATCACCGGCTGAGACTTCCAGCGTCGCGGTTCCTTCATTTGGAATATCGTCTGCAGAAGAGCCAATGCGCGACAGGCTTTCTACCTCCTGCCCCACGGCGATCACCCGCACGCCCTGAAGGATGGTTTCGCTGACCAGTCGCTGGCCAAGGCCCTCTTCACGTCCGCCCACTTCCATGGTCAGGATCAGATCCACAAAGTCCCCCGGCAGGATCAGACCAGAATGGCTGGTGACCTTGTCGATCGGGACTGAAACAGCCCGCATGTCGGGTCGCAGAACCGCTGCCAGAAAGCCCCGTTCGCCTGGGCGGACGATCCGTCCCCAGGATATGGCCTGACCTTCCGTGAAGGTTTCCCGCACCACGGATCCCACGATGTCTGACTTGCTGCTGGCACCGCGGATCAGATGCTGAGACAGGATCACTTCGCCTTCCCAGGCCATCCAGCGCATGTCTTCCGGCGTCACGAAGGAGCCAACCGCCAGATCCCGGGAAGCCACCAGCACATGGGGCTTGTCATCACGGGCCGGTTCTACCGCTTCTGTCTTTGCTTCCTGGGCAACGGGAGCCGGCGTGGTCAGCGCCCGGGCCAGCAAACCGGCCAGCGCAGCAACCGCCACAGCTACAATTACCAAAGATACTCTGCGCTTTTTCATGTCCGCTCTCTATCCCCCTGCCCGCTGCCTGCTACCAGCTTCCTGTTTTCTGGCTCTGATCTGAGCTGCGGCTGCTCTCTTTTCCAACCGCAGGAACCCGCGCCCTGATCACGCAATACCCCGAACACGCAATAAAAAGGCCGGGAGAAATCCCCCTCTCCCGGCCCGTCCTTCAAGCTCCCCCGCCTGAACGGACATTTTCACCAACTCAAGTTACTGAATTCAAACCAGAAAACGCGTTGTCAGCACGTAAACACCGCCTGTGGCAATGGCCAGCCCGTAAGGCAGGCCCGTCGCAGTCAGCCCGCGGCTCATACTTTCAGGAAGAACCACACCGGCCAGATGTCCCAAAGACACCCGCAACGGCGTCATCAACGCGATCAGCGCCATCAGGCCGCCGGTCAGCCCGGTGACCAGCAAAAAATCCATGGCGTGACCGGTGCCCGCCCAGAGGGCGCAAACTGTCATCAACTTGGCATCTCCCGCCCCCAAAGACCCATGGGCGAAGGCTGCGAAGGTGACGACCAAAACCGGAAGGGCAACCATCAGGCCGTCGACAAAGGAGACCTGAAGCGGAGAAAAGAGCGTCGCGACACCAAAGAGAACAGCTATGGCCAGGCAAAGCAGGTTCGGGATGCGGCGTGTCATCAGATCACACCAGGCCGCCAGGGCCATTCCCAGTATTGCCAGAACCACCAGTCCCGTCAGCATCGCGACGCTCCCCATTCTCAGCTTAACCGCCGGTGCCGACACCGTCAGTGATTGCCTGGAAGCGCTCTTCGATAGCAGCCATCAGGCCCGTGCCGGATTCACCGGTGGAGCCCAGAACGACGGCCATGCCAGCCACAACGGCTGCGCCCAGCAGAGCATATTCGATGGCAGAAACGCCGCTTTCTTCGCGGATGAACTTCTGAATCAGAGATTTCATTTTACTATCCCCCAGATAAGGTTGTTCTCACGATTAGAACCACTGAAACCCGGTCTTCTTCTTCCCGGTTGAACGATGTTTCCCAGGACGTAGTCCACCAAGTTCTTGCTTGCTGAAGAACCTCAGGCCAGCGGACCGGTCCGGGGCTTCAGTTGCCATGATGAAAAACCAACTTATTAAAGGAGTTCAATAGAAAAACGCGCTATCTCATTGGAATCGCTAAAAATACATTTCGCTGTGATTTTCTATATCTTGGGGTTTGTCATTATGAACAATAGGCAAGTCTTGCGGAATCAAGACTCGCTCAACGCGAGTCCAATATTTAGCTAAAATTTTATGCAAGTTTGACCCAATTTAGATTTGCTTTTGTTTGATTCAATTGATTCCTATCTTGTAGCCAACCCAAATCATCCCACTAGATATTGTAGCATCAGCCGCCTCCTTTCATAGGTGTTCGAAGACACCGGCATCATGGTTAATGCTTCCTTAGCGACCACGAAATGCCAGACCAGAGAGTCCAAATAGCCAATCAAATTCCCCAATAAGTAGTATCTGTTTTGTTAACGAGCGCACACTAAGTCTAGTGCCTGGGCGTGCGCTTGAGAGAAACAACAAAGGCACAGGTTTCGAATTTTTGTGCCAAAAATGTCACAGTTTATGACACTCAAAAGGCCGATTCCGGCGTCAAAAACCGTCTGAAATTCCTCTTCTCAGGCCTTTAACCCGAAAGAATCACAGCAAAGTTCAAGTGCCCGGCGACAGAAGACAGGTCGCTGAAAAGGAAACAAAACTGTTATTAATCAATATTTTAAAAGGAAATCCAGAAACCTGAAGCTGAGCAAACAGCGAAAGATCCTTTGAAATTGGCGGCAGATTAGAGTCGTGCGCCCCTTACAGAGTTGCCCGATTGCCGCTGAAAAGCTCAGAAGCCCAGCATCTGGCCCCAGCTGGTATTCATGAGTCCTTTCATGGACTTGCCACCTAACCTTGGAGTCAACACCGACTCAAAATTGAATCCCTACAAACAAGAGCAAGCGGACTCAACCTCCCGTGCCAGGTCCGTACCAGACCTCTCCCAATCCCTCTGCTGCGAGAGCCCCCTGCACCCCCAGTCCTTTTAAGCCTCCTTACTCCAAAACATCGCCAAAAGCCTGCCGCCCCTATTCGGGCGCCAGCAAAGGCATTGCGGTTGGCTTCTGAAGGGACCGCTTTTCCCTTAAACCCAGTCCTGTTCTTGCTGTGCCGCTCAGGCTCCAAAAGACCAAGCGTCCATGAGGGGCGAACCAGGGCTTGCGACCAGCCCCACCCCCCTGATCATACTAGCTCTCGCTCCAGGCATTGACCTGCAACAACGTTGCCAGAGGTCAATCAACCTCATGCCCCTGGATAGGCAGTGTTGGCCCGGCTACGGGCTTGGCAAAATCAGAAAAGCCCTGCATTATTCATTTTTGGATAAACTCCTTCAGCGGACTCATTACAAAGAACTGTGGTGAGTTCCTTCCGTCTTTTCTGCGCCCTGCTCTATTCATCAAACCGCCCCCTTTGGTTCCCAGTCACCTGCCTTTTGAGGGCAAAAGAGAGGAGCCAAGCGGCAGCAAGAACTAATGCCAAGGTAAAGATCCACTCCATCTTGGGATCTGAAGCGACGACAGAGACCCACGTAGGAACATAGAAACACGCCAAAAACACAGATCCACGTCGACAACACAGACCCACGTCAAAACAAAGACCAGGCCCATGACTACAGACGCCCCACAGTCACCAGACCAGCCCCCTTCGGAGTCAGCGGTTCCCTTGCCAGAACAACCGGATGCTCTGCTATTGCGGTCTTTGGGGCTGTCGCAGGAAGCCGGCACACCAGATGGCGAGGCCCTGCCGTTTGGCGCCGACCTTGCCCGGCAGCTGCTGGCCATCTTTGACGCCACGTCCGACGGTGTTTGGGTCTGTAATGCAGAACCCCGTCTGCTCTACATCAATCGGGCCTGCGAGCAACTGAATGACATCCGGCGGGAGGAAGTCTGCGGCAAAACCGTCGCCAGCCTCTTGGGGCAAGGCAACTTTGACAGCGACGTCACCACAAAGGTCCTGCGCAACCGCAAGGCCATGGTCATCAACCAACAGGTCAAAACCGGCCGCGCTCTGCTGGTCCAGGGGGTCCCGGTTTTCGATGAAGACGGCAAAATCATCTACGTGGTGGGGACAGAACGGGACCTCACAGAGCTCAACCTGCTGCGGGGACAGGTCGAGGAATCTCATGCCACCATCGAAAAAATGCGGTCTGAACTGCTGGCTTTGAAGCTGGCGGAACTGGATCTTGAAGATGTGGTGGCGGAAAGTGAGGAAATGGCCCGGGTTCTGGAAGTGACCCTGCGGGCCGCGGCCTTCGATACAACAGTTCTGCTGAATGGCCCGACCGGCACAGGCAAATCCATGCTGGCCCGGCTGATCCACCAGGCCTCCCCCCGAAAGGATCAACCCTTCCTGTCGCTAAACTGCGGGGCGCTGCCGTTCAACCTGATCGAAGCCGAGCTTTTCGGATATGAGCCCGGCGCCTTTACCGGGGCAGATCCCAAGGGCAAACCGGGTCTGATTGAAGCTGCTGACGGCGGAACGCTCTTTCTGGATGAAATCAACTCCTTCCCTCTCGAACTGCAGGTGAAGCTGCTGACCTTCCTGGATACCCAGTCCTTCATTCGCGTCGGGGGACGCAGGCCCAGATCCGTCGATGTGCGCCTGATCACTGCTACCAACGCAGACCTGGAAGATAAGGTGACTGCTGGCGAATTCCGGGAAGACCTGCATTACCGGCTGGCCGTGCTTCCCATCTCCCTGCCGCCGCTGCACCAGCGTCCCAGTGACATCCCGCCTCTGGTACGGGCCAGCCTGAAGCGCATGAACCAGCGCCATGGCCGGGACATCCGCATCAGCGGAGAGGCACTGGATCTGCTGTGCGACTACGCCTTTCCCGGAAACGTGCGGGAACTGCAGAACATTCTTGAAAGGGCCATGGTGCTGAGTAATGACAAAGCCATCGCCCCACAGGACCTGCCGCCGGAGGTCCGCGGGCACGGCAGCCTGCCACTGCTGCCCAGTTCTTTCGAGCAGATGGGGCTGAAAGAAGCCATGGATGAGGTGGAACGCCGCCTGCTGAGCCAAAGCCAATCCAGGTGTGACCGTCAGGTCGATATCGCCGATGATCTGAAAATCTCTCAGGCGTCGGTCGCCAGATTGCTCAAGAAACACGGGCTGATTACGGCGCGGTCTGCGAGCTGATTCAGCCCACCCTTCGATCGATCCGGCAAAGTAGCCTGAATATTCAATATTGAATAAAAATCACTCTCAAATATCTGTTTGTGGATATATCGTCCCAACACACCCTTTTCAAAATTCACTTAATCATCTGAAAACAAACAGAAAAACAATTTTATCAAACTTGGCATCCCCCTTGCTAAGCCTAAGGCACCGCGACCTGATCTGCCCCGCCATCCTGTTTTCAAGGATCCACAATAAGGGGCCAGCCAAGACGACAGGTCCCTATTGAACAAGGGAGGCAGACAAGATGCACCTGCTAAAGAAATTCTCCACCGCTACGGCGCTGGCCCTCTGTCTGGGCCTGGGTCTGGGTACCGCCGCTGACCAGGCCAAAGCCGCTGACGAGACCCTGGTCTATGCCATGTATGATGATGTGAAGGACTGGGATCCGGCCGTTGCCGCTTCTCTGGAAATCGTCATGCTGGCCAACGTTTACGAACCCCTGGTCTGGTACAACCCGCCAGGCAGCGATGAGATCCTGTCCCCGGCTCTGGCCACCGAGTGGTCCAGCAACGACGACGGCACGGTCTGGACCTTCAAGCTGCGCGAAGGCGTGACCTTCCATGACGGGGAAAAACTCACAGCCGCCGCCGCAAAGGCTGCACTGGACCGCACCATCGAAATGGGCAAAGGCGCCTCCTACATCTGGGGTCAGATTGCCTCAATCGAAGCGCCCGATGAGTTGACTTTGGTGATCACAGCCAAATCTCCGGCACCCATCGATATCATCGCATCCTCTCAGTACGCCGCCTACATCTACTCCCCCAAAGCTGCAGAAAAAGGGACCGAGTGGTTCAACCAGGGCAACGCCGCCGGCACCGGGCCCTACAAAGTCCGCCAGTGGGACAAAAGCCAGCAACTGGTTCTGGAAGCCAATCCTGACTACTGGGGTGGCTGGAAAGACGACCAGTTTGATCGCGTGATTGTCAAAGTGGTTGGCGAGAGCGCAACCCAGGTCCAGATGATCAAATCCGGTGAAGCTGATTTTGTCACCCAGGTGCCGCCTGAAGTGGTCGCCGGTCTGCGCGATGACGCCAACGTTACCGTGGACTTCAGCCCGTCCTGGACCAACTATCAGTTCCTGCTGAACACCTCCAAGTACCCCACCGACAATCTGAAGTTCCGCCAGGCTCTGGCCATGGCATTTGACTACCAGTCGGTGGCAGACAATGTGATGCTGGGAGGCGGTCAGGTGGCCAAAGGCCCGATCCCTGCCTCTATGTGGGGACACAACGACGACATCGAAACGCCCGGCTTTGACCTGGAAGCTGCCAAGGCTCTGCTCGAAGAATCAGGTGTGCCTGCGGCAGATCGCAAGATCACCATGGCCTATGTCGCCACCTCCAACATCTACGAAAACTCCGCCCTGCTGTGGCAAGCCAATCTGGCAAAAATCGGTGTGGAACTGGAATTGCGTCCCGGCCCCTGGGCCAAGATCTGGGATGAAGCCAAAAACCTGGAAACAGCTCCCAACGTTCAATCCATGGCCTGGTGGCCCACCTACCCCACCCCGTCTGACTGGCTGATCGGCCTGTTCCGGACAGAAGAACCGGCTCTGTTCAACCTGTCGCACTACTCCAACAGCAAGTTTGACGACCTTGTCACCGACGCTGTGTCCCTGGAAGTGACAGACCGGGAGCAGGCCATTGCCAAATACAAAGAAGCTCAGAAAATCGTGGTGGATGACGCCGCCGCTGTTTTCTATGCCGATCTGGCAGGTCGTCTGATCCACCGCAGCGACATCAAGGGGGTCACACCCAATCCGGCTTACGCCACGACCTTCTTCTACAAGCTGTCCCGATAACCGGCTCCTGAGCCAGGCAACAGCTCCCTGCCCGCCGCCGTCACTGGCAAAGGCGGGGAGCTGAGGCCCTCCCCGGTGATCGGATCCCAACAGATCGTCGAACAGATCCTTCCAACGAGGACCAGAAGATCTCCGAGATCTCTTAACCTTGGTTGGCACACCCAGGAACGGGGCCAGATCCGGCCAGTTTCCCTGTCTCAGCGCCCCTTATGCTGCGCCCCCTCCTGGGTTCCTTTTCAAAACAATCCGGTAGTTTCTGGGAAAAGCCCCCGTTAATCAGGGAGCAGCCTTTCCCGACAAGAGGCCCTTTGCGTCATGAAACGCTATTTCCTGCAACGTGTCCTGCTGCTGCTCGCCATTCTGATCGGCGTGCTGACGGTGACCTTCGTTGTCTCGCGTGTTCTGCCCGGCTCTCCCCTAACCGCCATGCTGGGTCCCAAACCCACAGCGGAGCAGGTGGCTGCCGCTGAATCGGCTCTGGGCCTCAATCAACCCATCTGGGAGCAGTTTGCCCGCTACATCTGGCAGGTGGTGCAGGGCGATTTTGGCCAGTCACTGAAAACCGGCCAGCCGGTCATAGAAGATCTGGCTCTGCGCTTCACCGCCACCCTGGAACTGGTGACCCTGTCCATCCTCTTGGCCGTTCTGATCGGCCTGCCCATCGGGATCACCTCCGCCGTGCGCCGAAACCAGCCGGTGGATCACCTGTCCCGTGGCTTGTCCCTGACCGGGGTCGCCGCCCCGGTGTTCTTCCTGGCCATCCTGCTGCAACTGTTCTTCCACGGCTGGCTCAATCTTCTGCCTCTTCAGGGACGCATCGATTCCCTGGTCCTGCTGGATCATGCCTTTCCCAGAGTGACCGGGTTTTACCTGATCGACAGCCTGCTGGCCGGGCAGTTCCAGGCCTTCGGTTCGGCTCTGGCCCATCTGGCCCTGCCCGTTCTAACCCTGACCCTGGCCACCCTGGCCATCGTCGTCAGGGTCTCCCGCAACACCATGGTGGAGGTGCTGGCCAGCGACCACATCCGCACCGCCAGGGCCTATGGCCTGCCCGCCGCCCTGATTCACTACCGCTATGCCTTCAAGGCCACCTTGATTCCCTTCCTGACAATTGTCGGCCTGACATACGGCTACATGCTGGGGGGCTCAGTCATCGTTGAGTACGTGTTCGACTGGCCGGGATTGGGCGGGTACATCGTCGGCGCGCTCTTTACCAACGATTTCCCGGCGGTGATGGGCGCGACCGTGGTCCTGTCCGCCTCCTACCTTTTCGTCAATCTTCTGGTGGATCTGCTCTACTTCTGGGTCGATCCGAGGCTGTCCGTGGCATGAGCACGCAAGACACTTTCCCCTCCATCCCCGGTGCGCCCAGCAGCGAAACCGAGAGCCAGAAACGCTGGCGCCGGTTCCGCGAGCAGCTAAAACGCAATCCGCTCTTTGCCATTGGCCTGGCGGCACTGACCCTGATTGTTCTGGTGGCGCTGCTGGCGCCCTGGCTGGCCCCCTATGATCCCACAGGCATCAACTTCGCTGACAAACTGGTCGGTCCGTCCTGGGCCCATCCCTTTGGCACTGACCAGTTGGGCCGCGATATCTTCAGCCAGGTACTCTTCGGCGCCCGGACCTCCCTGTCCGTCGGGTTTTCCGCGGTGCTGATCTCCATCTGTCTGGGGCTGCCATTGGGACTGATCGCCGGTTACTTCGGCGGCCGTCTGGACAGTGTCCTGATGCGTTTCAGCGATATCTTTCTGGCCTTTCCTCCTCTGCTGCTGCCCCTGGCCATCACTGCTGCACTGGGGCCGGGCCTGTTCAACGCGATGCTGGCCATCGCCATTTCCTGGTTTCCCTGGTACGCGCGGATCATGCGGGCGTCGGTTCTCGCCGTACGCGCCGAACTCTATGTGGAAGCCGCGCGGGCCATGGGCGTCAGCCACGGGCGGATCATGCTGCGTCATGCCCTGCCCAACGCCCTGACCCCCACCCTGGTGCAGTCCAGCATGGATTTTGGCTACACCATTCTGGCAGCGGCCTCCCTCAGCTTCATCGGCATGGGGGCACAGCCCCCGGCCATTGAATGGGGACTGATGGTCGCAAACGCCCGCTCGCTCTTTCTGGACTACTGGTGGACCGCCACCTTCCCGGGTCTGGCCATTTTCGTCACGGTGTTGTCGGTCAACCTGCTGGGAGATGGCCTGCGCGACGCCCTGGATCCCAAATTCAGGAGGCGCCAATGAGCTCCCGTGCCCCCCTGCTCGAGATCAGGGATCTCGCCATCAGTTTCCCCGTGGAAAACGGCTGGGTGCAAGCCGTGGAAGACTGCCAGCTCAGCCTGCGGCGCGGCGAAGTTCTGGGGCTGGTCGGAGAATCTGGCAGCGGCAAATCCATCACCGCCTCAGCCTGTCTGGACCTGGTGCCCCCACCAGGCCGTGTCAGCGGGTCTCTCAAGCTGGATGGCCACGAATTGCTGGGCCGGTCAGACAAGGAGCTTCGGGCTCTGCGCGGCGGGGAGATAGCCATGATCTTCCAGAACCCCATGGCCGCCCTGAACCCTTACTTTACCATTGGGCGGCAGATGTCCGACATTGTACGGCAACACCGCAAAGACCCAGACGGCAAAGCTGTCAGCAAAGCAGAAGCAGTCGCCATTGCCACCGCGGCCCTGGAGGATGTGCGCCTGCCAGACGGCCCGACCCAGCTGAAGAAATACCCCCACCAGCTGTCAGGTGGTCAGCTTCAGCGGGTCATGATCGCCATCGCCCTGTCCTGTCAGCCCCGGCTGCTCATTGCTGATGAACCGACCACAGCGCTGGATGTAACGGTTCAGGCCCAGATCCTGCTGCTGCTGCGCCAACTGGTTAAAGAAAAGGATCTGACAGTCCTCTTTATCACCCATGATCTGGGGGTGGTGGCGGAACTCTGTGATCGGGTGGCCGTGATGTACGGCGGGCGCATTGTGGAAGAGGGAGAAACCGCGCGCATCTTTGCGGATCCCCATCATCCCTACAGTCAGGCTCTGCTGGAAACAGCACCTGAACTGGGGCAACAGAGCCTGCGTACCATCCCCGGCCGAGTCCCTGACCTGAGCGACCTGCCCACCGGCTGCCGCTTTCATCCGCGCTGCGCCCAGGCCAGTTCCCTTTGTGCACAGGAAAAACCCCGCCTGCGCCAGGAAGACACAGGCCCCGAAAGAAGCTCTCTGGAAAGTGCTGGGCGGAATGAAACCGCCGAGCAACCGCCAGCTCAAACACGGTCGCTGGCCTGTCATCACCCCCTTGCACGCGAAGGCCAGGGGCAAGACGCCCCCTCCTTGAAAGTTGTTGGAGAGCCGCAATGACCGCCTGGCTGGACGTCAAGAATCTCTGCCTGACCTATCCGACGGTCTATGGGCCTTTGCAGGCGGTACGCCAGGTTTCCTTTACCCTGGAACGGGGTCAGTCTCTGGCGCTGGTGGGGGAATCCGGCTGCGGTAAATCCTCCATCGCCCGCGCGTTGCTGCATCTGGACAAACCCACAGCTGGTCAGGTGATCTTTGAGGGTGAAGATCTCTCAACCCTGTCGTCTCGTGCCCTGCACAAGCTGCGCCGGCGTCTGTCTATCGTCTTCCAGAACCCCTACTCCTCGCTCAATCCACGCATGCGCGTGCGGGATCTGGTAGGGGAGCCTCTGCTGGCGCACAAGGATCTGAAAGCCGCTTACCCCAGCAAAGAAGCCAGACGGACACGTGTGGCTGAACTGCTGGAATCCGTTGGCCTCTCTGCCAGTCAGGGAGAGCGCTTTCCCCATGAGTTTTCAGGCGGCCAGCGTCAGCGCATAGCCATCGCGCGCGCCCTGGCTCAGGAGCCGGAGCTGCTGGTTCTCGATGAACCCACCGCTGCCCTGGACGTGTCCGTGCAGTCGCAGGTTCTGGAACTCCTGGCGGATCTGAAGACCAGGCTGGGCCTCAGTTACCTCTTCATCACGCACAACCTGGCCATCGTGAACCATCTGGCGGAAAACGCCCTGGTGATGTACCTGGGCCGGATCGTTGAACAGGGGCCAACCCTTGAGGTTCTGACCCGCCCGCAGCATCCCTACAGCCAGGCCCTGCTGGACTCGCTGCCCCGGCTCAATCCAGCCCTGCGCGGGCGGTTGAAACCACCCCAGGGCGACCTCCCGTCACCGCTGTCTCACCCTCAAGGCTGTGCCTTTGCCAGCCGCTGTGGCTCTGCCACACAAACGTGCCGAACCTCTGCCCCGTCGCTGACCGCTGAAACTGATTCCGCGCCGGGAGCAGCGCTGTCCCCTCGTCGCTTGGTAGCTTGCCACCATCCCTTGCTGACAGACGGCCTGTCACCGGCACAGGCCCAGAGGACCCAAACGGTGCAAACAGTGCATTCGACGCCCGCAGCTGCCCCCTTATCCCCTTCCGTTCCAGACCACGACCAGGAGTCCTGAGATGAGCCATTTTTCAATCGCCGGGATACAGTTTGCCCCGCAAACAGGGGACAATCTGGACGCCATGGCCCGGCAGTGTGAACTGACCATCGCCCGCTTTCCCTGGGTGGACATGGTGCTCTTTCCTGAACTGGCTCCCTTCGGTCCCAACCCGGCAGCAGCGCAGCCGCTGCCGGGACCGGCAGAGCAGTTCTTTGCCGCCCTGGCCCGCAAACTCTCGATCTGGCTGATTCCGGGCTCGCTCTATGAACTGCGCGACGGCAAGGTCTACAACACCAGTCCGGTGATCAATCCCGACGGCGAAGTGGTTGGCCGCTACAGCAAGCTCTACCCCTTTACCCCCTATGAAGTGGGCATTGAGGGGGGCTCCGAGTTTCTGGTCTTTGACGTGCCTCAGGTGGGCCGCTTTGGCCTGTCCATCTGCTATGACATCTGGTTCCCGGAAACAGCCCGCTCCCTGACGGCCCTTGGGGCGGAAGTGATCCTGCATCCCTCCCTCACCAACACGGCGGACCGGGATGCCGAGCACGCGATGATCCGCGCCACGGCGGCACAGAACCAGTGTTACGTCATCGACGTCAACACCTGTGGCGGGCCTCTGGGGGTCGGCCGGTCTTTGATGGTGGGCCCCGACGGCAAAAGCCTGCATGAATTTGGCGAGCTGAGTGAAACGGTCCCCATGGAATTGGATCTGGACCGGGTTCGCCGGGAAAGAGAACGGGGCATCATGGGACTGGGACAGCCCCTCAAGTCCTACAGAGACCGCGAACTGGTGTTCCCGGCCTACAACGCAGCGGCCGCCCCGTCAGAGTTTCTGGACAGCCTCGGCCCCCTAAAACAACCCGCCCAGCGCAAAGCCGCCTCCCAGAACCTTAAACGAAAGGCGGGATGACCCTGCTGCGGCGGCTGGCCCAAAACCTCAAAGCTAAACAAAAAGGAAGGTCCTTTGATAACCTGGGACCTTCCTTACTAAACCGTGAATCATCCTCTAACACGTTGAAAAGAGGCAAATTCACGCTTCAATTGTTATCACGTAGTGATCCCACTTAAACCGATTTGACTCTAGGGACCATCAGAACGCCCCCGCCTCAACAAACCTGCAAGGGACTGGGATCAATCCAGCAGCGCCTGGTAGACCAGATTACGCAGTTCCGCTCTTAGCCGATAGGCATCGGACGGCAGAAGCTGGGTCATAAAGACCACAGAGATTTCTTCCAGCGGGTCAATCCAATGGACCGTACTGGCGGCTCCCCCCCAGCCAAACTCGCCGGGAGAGGTCATCAACCCGGCGCGGGCCGGGTCCAGCACCACCCAGACCCCCAGGCCAAAGCCGATGCCCTCAAAGCTGGTTTCACTGAAGGTCTTCTGACCCATGGCCGCCAGATCCCCTTCCAGGTGATTGCTGGACATGAGTTCGACGGTTTTGGGGCCCAGGATGCGGGTTCCGTCCAGTTCCCCTTCCCGGCGCAGCATCTCGGCAAAGCGCCAGTAATCGCTCAGCGTGGACAGCAAACCACCCCCGCCGGACCGGCAGGTGACCTCTTTCTGGTAGGTGGAGGTCAGCCTCTTGTCTTTCACCTTCATGCCGCCGGTCTTGCTATCGCGCTCGTACAGAGTGGTAAAGCGCTCGGCTTTGTCAGCTGGCAGTTGGAAGAAGGTGTCTGTCATGCCCAGAGGATCAAAGATGCGTTCCTGGAAAATCTCCCCCAGATTCTGACCTGTGATGCGTTCCAGCACGACACCCAGGACATCAATTGACACACCATAGCTCCAACGGGCCCCGGGCTGGTGCATCAGGGGAACCTTTGCCAGACGCGCAATGGTTTCATCATTGCTCGGACCGCCAGGGGCAAAATCAAGCTTCTGATCCCGGTAGGCAGAGGCAATGGGGGTGTCTGCGCCAAAGAGGCCATAGGTAAAGCCCGCTGTGTGCATCATCAGATTTCGGATGGTCAGGGGTTCGCTGACCGGTTCCGTTTGCATCCCCACCACATCCCCGTTGACCGCCGCTGTCATGTCGGTCATTTCCGACAGATAGGTTTCAATCGGATCCCCCAGACCCAGACGCCCCTCTTCCAACAGGGTCAGGGCCGCTACGATGGTGATCGGTTTGCTCATGGAATAGATGCGAAAGATGCTGTCCCGTTCCAAAGGCAGCTGGTCAGCCACGTCTTTAAAGCCCCGGTTTTCCAGCCAGACCGGCTTGCCGTTGCGAGACACCAGCACCTGACCGCCGGGAAGCTTTCCGGCATCGATGTAGCGTTGCAACCAGTCACCAATTCGCGCCAAACGCTCTGGATCAAAACCCTGCTCTCTGGGTTCAATGCGCGAAAAACTCATGGTGTCGGTGTCCTTCTGATGGCCAGACCGATTGGTCGCAGTTTGCGGTTTGCCGGGCAGGTGGCGGTGGCTTCCAGCTGAACTGATGCGATGATCAGCCTCCGTCGGGAGCCGTCTTACATCCCCCCTGCCTTCCGGCTACTTCTCTGTTCTAGAGTGAAATCGGATTGAGTGGAAACACCACGTGATAACACTTGAAGCATGAATTTGCCTCTCTTCAATCTGTTAGAGGATGAGGCCCTATTTAGGTGCAAGCGCAAAGCGCTTCCAACCAAGCCGGTCATGCTCTGGAGAAGCCGAGGAGCCTTGAGCACAATCTTCCCGGCAGAAGTAACTGTCTAAAACGACATGTCTTTGATCAAACACAAGGATCAAACAGCAAAAACGGCGTCAGGATAGCGACATCAAGCGCAAAAACGGCTTCTTTACCTTTTTGTCGTATTGATCAGCATTGGTGAACCCGGCAGGAGCATGCCTCTGAGGAAAACCAGCCTGAAGATGTCCAAAAACTATAGCTGGACACTGGTCACACAACTCAGAAATGAAACGCTTTTCAAAGTAGCCACTAAGTCTTGCTTTTTGCTGGAAATTCACTACATCTTTAAGTCTAGAGAACTAATTGATTTCTTTAGATATTGATTTGGCAAAAGAAGGGGCCCTGGAAACAGGGAGCAGACAGTAGGTGCAAACATTCATCGGTCTGACGCTTTTGGGAGCCTTCATTGCTCTTGTTGCTGGCGTCACACTATTTCTTGCAGCGCCCAGTACTCGGGCAAAGGGCAAGCAGGTGATTTTAGGATCGCTGCTGGCTTTTGCCGTGGGTATCGGTGGGCTTTTCCTGCTGCCCGGTGAAGAAGAAACTGGTCCGAACATGATCAGCCAGTTTGAAAGTCCTGCCATTGCCTCGCCGACTGAAACCGATCAATCTGCCGAGAGCAGCACACCCCTGACGGCGGACAACAACCTGTTGCAAACGCCAACGGTTCTGGCCCTCAAAACTTCAGCTGTAACCGATGACAGCTGCCGAGAGGATCTGGAGTGCTGGGGTGGGCGCAACAGCATGCAGGCAGCTTTCCACTGCAACTCCGCAGTTGAACAGCAGACCGCCCGTCCCTTCCGCTGGACCCACAGTTTCGGCAGCCCCAAATTCGACAGCTTCCGCTGGCACAATGAAGAGGCCGGACAGGTGGTTTATCAGGGCAGCCGCTTTGAAGTTCAGGGCAGCAACGGCCAGTGGTCCGCCCGGCGCTATGAATGCGCTTTTGATCCTCACAACAATCAGGTTCTGACGCTGCAGGTCAGCGCAGCACAAAGCTGAACCGTTAGCAGGTCTCTGACACGGCGGTTTCTGGCCACAGGGCCAGACCGGTTTAGATGGCCGCACTCTCCTCTTGGCCCTATCTCGTGAAGCATCCTCTTACATTTTGATAAGAGGCAAGCCCACGCTTCAGGTGGACCCACGTAGGGAGTCCACTTAAACCAACTTGGCTCCTGAGACTGCTGGCTTTCAACGACAGCAGGTTGTGTCTGGGAACAGTCGCCAACCTTCCCCTCCCAGAGGAACAGGTGCTCCCTTGTGGGTCAGAAAACATCGTCCTGCAACTGGTAGCCCAGATAGGCCGCACGCAAAGCAAGGGGCCTCAGGAACGGAAAGGGCACTTTGGGGGACAGGCCGCGCAAGGGGGCTGGAATGCCCGCTTCCCCTGCTCCTTTACCGACCGCCAGGGCTGCCACTTCCCGCCCGGCCCAGGGGGCCGCATTCACCCCATTGGCGTGGTACCCAAAGGCATAGATGACCGAAGGATCTTCCGGCAGAGCCCCGAGACAGGGTGTGCGGCGGTAGGTAAAGCAGACCAGGCCGCGCCAGAAGTACTCCATTTCCACGTCCTGCCAGTTGGGGAAAACCTCGTAAAAACGCCTGGTCATCCAGGCCCCCATCTTCTTGCTGTCTTCCGGCTTGCCGGTCATGTCCCCCCGGGCTCCAAACAGCAGACGATTGTCGGGCAGCAGGCGGTAGTAAAAGAGCAGATTACGACTGTTACAGATGGGGCTCTGGGTCAGAAAACTGTGCCGGGCCAGTTCCTCCGTGCTCATCTGCCGGGTGACCAGGATGTTTGAAACTGCCGGGATGGTGCGGGCTTTGAAGCCGGGATGCATATCCTCCCGGGTAAAGCCATTGGTGGCCATAATGACTTTGTCCGCCCACAGTCTGGCCCCGTTTGCACAGACCAGCAGGTGACGTCCCCCCTCCTTAGACCAGGAAACGACCCGGCTGTTGGGATGGAGTTTTGCGCCGCGCCGGACGGCACCATCGGCCAGCCCCCGGGCAAACTTCAGGGGATGCAGGCCATAGCCGTAGTCCATATGCAGGGCCCCGAACTGTTCGGTCGAATCATGGCCGACTTCCCGGAACTCTTCGGCACTGTAGACTTTTGTCTTGATGCCAAACTGAGACAACGCCTCACCGTATTCCGCCAATCCGGGGAACATCTTGGCACGGTGGGCGACTTCCCAGTTGCCACTGCCTGCCTTGTCAAAATCAAAACCTTCTGACGCAGCCAGGTCATCATTGAGACGGGCGCCCTCCTGCTGGCAATCAAAAAAGCGCTTGGTTTCTTCCTGGCCAAAAGTCTTGATCAACTGCTCGATGGAGAGCTTGGCCGCAGGCAGGCAGCAGAAACCACCATTGCGCCCCGAGGCCCCCCAGCCCAGATAGCCTGCCTCCAGCAATCGCACGTCTGCGCCGTGATCCCGGGCCAGATGCAGCGCAGCCGACAACCCCGTGTAGCCACCGCCGATCACCGCAATCTCACAGCTTTCTTCTCCCGTCAGCGGCGCACAGCTTTCCGTCATCTGCGGTGCAGTGGCCTCCCAGTAGCTTTCAACGGGTTTGTCGTCGGCATAGAGGCTGGGATGGTAAAGCGTGCTCATGCGCTGGCCTTTTGTTTTCCGGAAGGTTTAAGTAAGAAATAGGATAAAATCAGCTAAGTGAACAGCAAAGTAGCCTGAGCAAGAAAGCCCCCTCCATACCCATGCTGAACTATATTGAACCGCTTTTTCGACCGCCCAGTGAAGCCCGTTCCCTGATCCTGCAGGTCACCAACGGCTGCTCCTGGAACAACTGCACGTTCTGTGAGATGTACACCGCCCCGCAGAAGAAGTTCCGTCCCAAAGCCCAGGAGGATCTGGAAAAGGAACTGCAGGCGCTGGCAGCGACCGGTTATGCCTTCGAGCGTGTGTTTCTGGCTGACGGCGACGCCATGGCCCTGTCCATGCGGCGGCTGGTGGAGATTCTGGAGGGCATCCGCCGCTACCTGCCATCCGTCCGCCGGGTGTCAGCCTATTGCCTGCCCCGCAACGTAAAGAAAAAGTCTGTCACAGACCTGGAGCAGCTGGTGTCTCTGGGCCTGAAACAGATCTATGTGGGCTGTGAAACGGGCGACGACCAGTTGCTGGACTGGATTGAAAAGGGGGAAACCTTCGAAACCTCGCTCTCAGCCCTGACCAAGGCCAAGGCCGCCGGCATGAAAACCTCTGTCATGATTCTGAACGGCCTCGGGGGCCAGAACTACTGGGAACAGCATGCGGTCAATTCGGCGCTGCTGATGAACGAAGGCCAGCCCAACTTCCTGTCTACGCTGGTGGTGACCTTTCCCGGCGGCCCGGCCCGCTTTGCCGAACCCTTTCCGGAAGACAAAGGCTTTGTGGAACTGGACCTGCCAGGCCTGTTTCAGGAGATGGAGTTGATGCTGGACACGCTGGAGCTGGAAAAAACCATCTTCCGGTCCAACCACGCCTCCAACTACCTGACCCTGGCCGGGGTTCTGGGCAAGGACAAAGACAAACTGCTGACCCAGATTCGCGGTGCCCTTATTGCCCCTGAACGGGCCAACCTGCGCCCCGAATGGGCCAGAGGCCTGTAATCTGCCAGAACCGGTCTGGCCACGCCTTCCACTGATGCATAAGGAAAAGGAGCCTCAAAACCGCTTTGAGGCTCCTTTTCTTGTTTTCCCGCGGCAGTTCTCAGCCTGCTGCCTTCTGCCCTCAGGTGATCGCAGGCGGCCCCAGTCTGGACCAATGAGGTCATGATTTAACCGGCCAGCAAGCGCAGGCGGCTTTCAAAATCCTCATGGTTCAGATAGGCACCGCAGAGGCGGCGCTGTCCCTGATAGGCCTTGCGCGCATGCAGGGCCCGCCAGTTGTCAAAGATCATTGCTTCACCTGGGCGCAGGGTGTGCACGAAATGATACTTGGGGTCTTTGAGGCGGCGACCGAAGTCCAGATAGGCATCATAAAACTCCGCCATTTCCGCCTCTGGCAGCAAGAAAGGTGCCCGATCGTAGTTGTTGTAGCTGACCTGCAGCAGCTCACCCTTGGGGTTGAGCCGCAGGGCCGGACGGCGGGCTTCCAGGTGGACACCATCACCCAGATAGCGTCCCGGCACTTCAACTTTCGTCAAAAGATCATAGCCAGCCGGATTTTCCGCCTTCATGTCCTGGGCAACCCGAAAGCCATCAGCCATCACGCTTTCCGCGCCGGTCCCGTCAAAATGCAGGCAGTGGAGCATCTGCAAACCTGGTGCATCGTGACTGTAAGTCCCATCAGTATGCAGCCCCAGTTCCTGGTTGCTGTAGGCGCTATCTGCATGTTTCTGATCGGCCGTGAATTCCCAGAACCCGCCGAAAATGGTTTCACGGATGTAGGCAATACGCCGGATCAGTTCTTCCGTCGCGGCGCCGGTTGCCGGGGTGCCCAGCACAAAGGCAAATCCGTAGCGCCAGATGGTTTCCAGCCAACGCTGTAAGCCCTCATCGCCGTCCATCACCGCTTCATAGGCCACGCCAATCTTGGCCGGGTCATGGTTGAGGTCCTCACTGGACCAGAAAATCCTCTCTGGCAGAGAGGTATGACTGGGCAGGACACGCAGCAAAAGATCCGCAGCCAGGGGACTGGCGTGACCATCCGACCAGGTGATGACCAGCCGCCTGCCGTCATCTTCAAGGGCGGTCGCTGTGATCTGAGGGGCGGCTGCCAGGAGAGTGGTGTCGTGTTCCCGCTGAGCGGTATCCGGGTTCAGGCTTTCGGCCGACCCACAGTGATCGCGCAGCCAGAAGAGAGGAAAGCGGCCTGCCTTGCCCCCTTCAAAGCTCAGTTCCAGAACATTTTCAGTCTGTTGAACGTCTATCAAGCGTGCTGTCATAAGCGCAGGTTCCTATGGGCGCAGGGTCACGGCGCGCCTCGGCTTCTAAAACCCTTGGTGCCCCTGTTTGTGTAGCAGCCATCAGCCTGTCCAGGCTGTTGTCTGCATTTCAGATAACAACAAGCTCCTAATTGAACAAGTGTTCTTTAAACCTACCAATAGGAAAACAGATGATACCGGCTGGCCGCCCGGGCAAACAAACAAGCGCCTCTGCACCAGATCGCCAAATTAGTGTAGAGTAAACCTCTACTTCCACCGTAATGAGACAGGAACAGCGCCATGCCTGCCTATCCCGGGTACACCCCTGAATTTCCTGATCCCTATCCGGATCGCCAGTGGAAACATATCACTGATGTTCGTTATGAAACTGACTTGATTCTGCGCCGAAACATACAAGACGTAATCAATCGAACCGGAGAAAATGGTGAGTTTCTCGTCGGCGAGGAATACAGGATAAGTTACAAACTGGATGGGGAAGACAGACAGTTGACCGTACCCAAAGGACTGCTGACGGACCTGGCCTCAATTCCGGCCCCCGTTAGGTCTCTGATCAGCGAGTCCGGGCCGCACCTGGAAGCTTCCGTCGTTCACGACTTTCTTTATGTTGCCTGGCAAGATCTCCCATCCAACACCGCCCGGGCAGCGGACCGGCGGTTTGCCGATCGCCTGATGAAAGCCAGCATGGAGGCCGCAAATGTTAAACCGGATTCTCTAAGCACCATTTACAACTTTGTCAGATGGGGTGGGCGATTTGCTTACAACGACCGCAATCCGGAACCGCGCTACGTCAAATGGTGGTGATAACCGCCAAGCGCCAAGATTTGCGAAAAAGAAAAAGGGGGGCGGCCAGCAGGTCGTCCCCCTTTTCTATCAGCTGCAGCTGTTAAAGCCGCAATACGCCACCTGTGTGATCACAATCCCACCATGATGGAGGGCAGGTAGGTTGCCAGAGCCGGCCAGAGCAACACCGCAATCAAGACCGCCAGTTGGGCAATCACAAAGGGGATCACCCCTTTGTACATATGCCCGTAGGTCATGGAGGGGGGCGCGATGGACTTCAGATAAAAGATCGAGGGAGCCATGGGCGGCGTCAGGTAGGACGTCTGGATGACCACCATGACCAGAACCGCAAACCAGACAGGATCAATGCCCAGCGCCTTGATCACCGGCGTGAAGATGGGCACGCAGATCAGCACAATGGAGATCCAGTCGAGAACAAAGCCGGCGACAAAGACAATCAACAGGAAGAAGGCCACGACCCCATAGGTGCCAAAACCTGAACTGTTGACCAGATCCCGCACCAGACTGCCCCCACCGGTGACGGTGAAGATGCTGGTGAACATGGTGCCACCGACCACGATCAACATGATCATGCAGCTTACCCTGATGGTTACAGCCAGAGCCGACTTAAAGGCGGCCAGCGTCAGTTCCTTCATCAGGAAAGACAGTAGGAAAGTGCCCAGCGCGCCCACAGCTGCCGCTTCGGTCGGGGAAGCAACCCCGGCCAGCAACGACCCCAGCACCGCAACAATGAGCAGCAAGGGCGGGATCAGGGCCTTAAAGGTGATGGCCAGTTTCTCACTTAAGGGAACGTCCAGTTCCTCGGCGGGCAAGGGTGGGCCGTCTTCCGGACGCAACCAGGCCCGCAGGATCACATAGCCAACAAAAAAGATTACCATCAGGGCGCCCGGCAGGATGGAGGCCGCAAAGAGCTGGCCGATGGACAGCTGGGCTATGGAGGCATAGATCACCACCACAATGGAGGGCGGAATGATGGTCCCCAGAGAGCCGCCGGCACAGATGGTTCCGGCTGTCAGCCCCATGTCATAGCGGGATTTCTGCATGGCCGGGATGGCCATCATGCCAACCACAATCTCCACTGCCCCGACCACGCCGGAAGCTGCGGCAAAGACCGCGCACATGGCAATGGTGGCCACGGCCAGCCCCCCCGGCAATCTGCCGAACCAGAGCTGCAATGCCTTAAAGAGCCGGAGTGCAATGCCCGTCTGCTCCAGCAAGGCCCCCATCAGGACGAACAACGGAATGGCCGCCAGGGTGAAGTTGGACGCCGTGGTCAGGACGGAGCCGTAAAGCTGCAGGAAAATCAGGTCGCCAAATGCGAAGAAGCCAAAGCCAACGGCGATGATGATCAGGGCAAAGGCCACCGGCAAACCGGCGAAGATCAGCACAAAAAGTGCCAGAAACATCAAAACAGGAGCCATAGACATGTCAGCGGCGCTCCCCATGAGAGGGAGCGTCAGACAGCGGATCGTCAACCAGGGTCACATCCGCCAGTTCGCCAGAGTTGTCACCCGGCTTCTTATGACCAGCCAGGAAGGCCACAGCCTCAGCAAACAGCTGCAGTGTCAGCAGCAGAAGGCCAACAAAAATCGCCGCATAAAATGGCCAGACCAAAGGAGCCCAGGGCGACACCATCTCAACCTCGCCACGCTCAAAAGCGCGCCAGGTCTTGTTGAAAGAAACGTATGAGAAAAAGGCAAAGATCGGCAGCAGGACGCAGAGATAAACCACCCCGTTGAGCAATTGCTGAGCCCTTTCCGGCAGTCGGGTAGAAAGAAAATCGATGCGTACGTGAGCATCGGCGCGCAACGCAAAGGCCGACCCGATCAAAAAGATTGAGCCATTGAGCATGTAAGAGATGTCAAAGGCCCAAAGGGTCGGTGCATCAAAAACATACCGTGCACAGACCTCATAGATCATGGAGATCACCAGACAGAGCAGCATGACGATGGCCAGCCCCCCTGACAGGCTCGCCAGCCGATCAATCAATGAAAGCAAAAATCGCATAAAACCCGCCACAACCACCGGAAAAAGAAAAAGGGGTGGCCCGCAACCAAAGGGGCCACCCCATCATGATCAGCAGGCCTTAACCACCGTCACGGATCAGGTACTTGGACCCTGCCGCCCAGCGGGCCTGGAAAGCCAGGTAATCGGCCAGGATGTCCTGCATGGTTTCATCACCGGCGTTGGCCTTTTCTGCGGCTTTGTTCTTGGCCCAGGTCCGGCCGAGTTCGCGCAGTTCTTCCACCACTTCCGGCTTCAGCTCGATCATTTCAACCTTGGTTTTGGCGAAATCTTCCATGGCTTTCATGTCAGCGTTCAGGAAGTGCGTGAAACCTTCATAAGTGGTCAGCTTGGCTGCCAGCTCGATCTGCTTTTGCAGTTCCGGAGACAGAGCGTCCCAGGTTTCCTTTTTCACCACAACTTCCCAGACGAAGGTCGGCTGATGCACGCCCGGGAAGATCATGTAAGGCGCAACTTCGTGGAAACCTTCGGAGATATTGGATCCGGGAGTGGCCCACTCAATGGCGTCCACGCCTTTGCGCTGCAGCAGGGTGTAGATTTCACCGGATGGAACCACGGTGGGCACACCGTCCAGGTTCTCCTTCAAAACAGCGGCCCAGGCACCGGAAGTGCGGTACTTCAGGTTCTTGAAGTCTTCCAGGCTGCGGATTTCTTTGTTGGAGTGCGCCAGCACCTCACTGGTGCCCACGCCCACGACCAGTGAATGCAGACCCATCTGCTTTTCACGGAAGGCATTCAGCTTGGCAGCCCCGCCCCCGTCATAGAGCCAGGTCAGGGTGGCTTCACCGGACATGCCACCCGGGAAGGAGGCAAAGATGGCGTTGGTCGGGTCCTGGTTGACCAGATAAGAAGGCGTGGAGTGGCCCGCTTCGACGACCCCGTCCTGCACGGCTTCATATACCTTCAAGGCCGGGACCAGGACACCGGAGCCGTAAGGCTGAACGTCCACATCCCCGCCGGTGATGCTTTCAACGTTGTTGGCAAAGCGTTCCATAAAGTTCTGGTAGAAGAAGGATCCTTCCGGAACGGAGGCTGGCATGCGCCAGGTTACTTCTGCGGCCTGAGCGCCTGCGGCCAGGGCCAGGGTCATGGCAAGACCGCCCAAAGTCGCCCGCAGGCGACGGCTGTTGTTTTTCCCAATCATGTGCTTCCCCTTGTGTGCCACCACCTCTGTTGGATTTTTGGGGAGATGCGGGTGGTTTAACATCTCCTCTGATTGGCCTGCATTCCTCATAAGAGGAACCCAGCCAGAATCTAAAAAACTGAACAAAAACAAACCATTGAGTACAAGAAAACGGACTGCTTCTTCCTGCCCGGAACATCCGGACTGCGGCTCTGACCGGCCGCTTTTCAGCTTGATATATTCTTGATATATCACGTGATGTTAGCAGGCTGTCAAGCTCTGTGATGGCCGTTCAGCCAATGCCGGCCGGTCTTAGGCACGCAGAGTGATCGCGTGGCCTACCCACAGAAAATGCCCTCTAACCTGTTGATAAGTAGAGACTTAAGGCATTAAGCTTCACGCCGGTGACCAAATGGCATAAGTGACCTGCCGGATACATCAATTCGCCTGTAACCAGCCAACCAATCAGGACGTCTAACTCATGGCCAAAGCCCCTCTGTCCCAAACGCACAAAGCCTATCTTCTGCTGGAAGAGCAGCTGGTTACGCTGGCCCTCAAACCCGGCAGTGTGGTGACAGAAAAGCAGTTGATTGAGCGGGTCGGCCTGGGACGCACACCGGTGCGCGAAGCCATCCAGCGGTTCCAGACCGACGGTCTCATAGAAGTCCGCCCCCGCTCCGGCATCAAAATCTCTGATATCCGCTCCGAGGATTACTGCCTGATCATGGAACCGCGTTCGGTTCTGGAGCCTCTGTTGGCCCGATCCGTTGCCCTTTACGCAGACCCCAACAGCCGAAGAGCCCTGGCGACCTGCGCCGAAAAAATGCTTGATCGGGCCCGGGATCAGGACACCATCGGCTTCCTGGCTGCCGACAAGGAGTTTGACGAAATTCTGCGGGAAGCCTGCCCCAACCGCTTCGTCTCTGCGACCCTGGCACCTCTGCAGACTCACGCCCGGCGCTTCTGGTTCCGCTTTGGGGCCAAGGGGGGTCCGGAAGAATCCGCCAAACTGCATGTGGAAGTCATGCGGGCCATTGAACGGCAGGACGGCCCCGGCGCAGAAGCACGCATGACGGAACTGATGGACTATCTCTCCGGCATCGCCCGCAGCTCCACGACCTTCTGAACCCGAGCTGCCATCAGCGGCATTTTAACGAACCCGACTGTCTACCCGGGTAAAGGACCAGTTTCGCTTGCCTTTTGAAAATTGATATATCAGTTGTTGACAAAAGTACTGCAGGTCGTCAGAAAGAGCGCAACCTGTGATACAGTCCCTACCCTGCAGTGACGCAGCCGGGAAGAAACTTTAGGAGAAGACGCATGTGGCACGGAATTATGCCGGCTGTAACCACCAAGTTCACGGAAAGCGGTGCACTTGATCCTGCGGAAATGAAGCGCTGCTTCGACATCCAGATGAACGCCGGCTGCCATGGCCTGATTGCCTGCGGATCCTTGGGCGAAGGCCCCATGCTGTCTCTGGATGAGCGGATCGAAGTCCTCAAGCTCTGCAAAGAAAGCTCCGGTGACAAACCCTCCCTGCTGACCGTGGCTGGTTCCTCCACCTGGGAAATGTGCCAGCTGGCTGAAATGGGAGCAAAAGCCGGTGCGGACGGCCTGATGGTCGTACCCTCCATGACTTACCACTCCGATTACCGCGAAACGGTTCTGACCCTTCGGGCTGTGGCCGAAGCTGCAGATCTGCCCATCATGATCTACTCCAACAAAGTGGCGTACCGGGTCGACGTCACCACCCCCATGCTGGAAGAACTGGCCGACGACAAGCGCTTCGTCGCAGTCAAAGAAAGCTCCGACGACATCCGCCGCACCACGGAAATCATCAACGCCCTGGGCGACCGCTATGCCGTCTTCACCGGTGTGGACAATCTGGCGTACGAAGCCCTGGCCATGGGGGCAGTTGGTTGGGTGATGGGATCCGGCATTGCCTTCCCTGAAGAAACCGTCGCCATCTACAACCTGATGCAGGCTGGCCGCTACGAGGAAGCCCGTGACATCTATCGCTGGTTCCGCCCTCTGCTGGATCTGGACGTCAGCACCTATCTTGTGCAACAGATCAAAATGATCGAAGTGGCAGCCATTGGCTCCAACGATCGGGTTCGCGCCCCGCGCCAGCCTTTGGTGGGTGATCACCGCGCCCGGGTCGAAGCCATCATCGCCGAAGCGATCGCAACCCGCCCCACTTTGCCTGCCCTTGCCGCTGAGTAAGATCAGGCCTCACGACCGAAGAATGACAGGACAAAAGTATGGCCATCGGCATCGGCGGCTCCAGTGCTGAGATTGAACTGGAAAAACTGAGCGACATGACGGGCGACGTTACGCCCATTGACCTGTCGGAGTATCAGGACCGGATTGCAAAGGCCCAAAGGCTGATGCGTGAGACAGGGGTGATGGCCACCTATCTCAACGCCGGAACCAACCTGAACTACTTCACCGGAACTCCCTGGAACGGCAGCGAGCGCATGGTTGGTGCGCTTTTGCTGCCGGACGGGGATCCCATCTACATTGCCCCCTATTTTGAACGGGATACCTTTGCCCAGAAGTCGCTGGTTCCCGGCGAGATTGTCACCTGGCAGGAACACGAGAGCCCCTATGTGCTGGCTCTGAACACCCTGAAGAATCACGGGGTGACGTCTGGCAACCTGGCCATCGATGAAGCCACACCCTTTTTCATCAGCAATGGTCTGGATCTGCTGAGCGACGATCTGCAGCTGGTCAGCGCCACCGCAATCACAGCAGGCTGCCGTCGCATCAAATCGGAAGCTGAAATTGCTCTGCTGAAACAGGCCAAGGCCATGACCCTGGAGGTGCACAAGGCCGCAGCCCGTATTCTGCGCCCTGGCATCACCGCCCAGGAAGTCACAAATTTCATCGACCAGGCCCATCGCAAGGTCGGGGCTACGCGCGGCTCTTACTTCTGTATTGTTCTTTTTGGGGAAGACTCTTCCTTCCCCCACGGCGTTAAAACTCCCAAACCTCTGGAAGACGGCGAAGTGGTGCTGATTGACACCGGCTGTCAGCTGGAGGGCTACAACTCCGACATCACCCGATCTTACGTCTATGGCCCCATCAGCCAGCGACATCGGGACATGTGGGCCATTGAAAAAGCGGCACAACAGGCCGCCTTTGACGCCGCACAGGTGGGCGCAGCCTGCGCTTCAGTCGACCAGGCTGCCCGCGACTACCTGGAACGCCACGGTCTGGGCCCTGACTATCAGACCCCGGGCCTTCCCCACCGAACCGGTCACGGCGTGGGCCTGGATATTCATGAGTGGCCCTATCTGGTGCGCGGCAACGAAACACCGCTGGAGCCAGGCATGTGTTTTTCCAATGAACCCATGCTGGTCCTGCCGGGAGAGTTTGGCATTCGGCTGGAAGATCATTTTTACATGACCGAAGACGGCCCGGAGTGGTTCACCACCCCCTCCCCCTCCATCGACAATCCTTTCGGCAACGAACCTTAAGCCGCGCCCTCTGCCAGAGCGCTTCAAACTTTAAAAGGCAGCGATCAAGCCCCCCTCCGGCTCGTTTCTTTCGATTCCGGCAAGGTCTGGTCCTGTGCCCCTTGCCGTCGTGGCGTCCTGTCCTGCTGAGAAACACTGTCGTGATGCATAGAGTCTTATCGTCTTGTTTGGAACCACAAGGTGGTTTCAAACAAGACGTGAATAAGCCTCTTTTCAACCTGTTAGAGGGTGATTCACGACTCAAGCGCAGCGCAAGGCGCTTCGACTTCAGCCGATCACACTCTGGCAGGGCAAAGACAGATTCCTGCCTGCATCTACCAAAAAGCCGCTATAGAGCCAGACACTCAGTTTAGGAATGTAGGGGCGGTCGTCAGGCCGATAGCAGCATGAGTGAGACAGGAGAGTTTTCCGGGAAAGTTGCCTTTGTCGCCGGCGCCGGCGGCGGTATGGGGCTGCGCATTGCAGAGCGCCTGAGAGAACAGGGCGCCAAAGTGGCAGCTGCAGATCTGAAGGACCGACCCGACAGCTTCCCGGTCGACGGCCCGGACAGCCTCTATCGACAGGGTGATCTGGCTCAGGAAAGCTTTGTCAACCAGGCCATTGAAGAGACGGTTGACGCCTTCGGTCGACTGGATCTGCTGGTCAATGCGACAGGTGTTCTCTGGTTTGACCGGGACCGGTCCATTCTGGACATGGACATGGAGACCTGGGACCAGGTGATGACCATCAACCTGAAAAGCCATGTTCTGAGTGCCCGGGCGGCCCTGCCCCACATGAAAGCGGCTGGCGGCGGCGCCATGGTGCACATTGCCTCAATCGATGGCTTGCGTGGCGACAGCAAACCCCAGGATGCCTACGGGGCTTCAAAAGCCGCAGTCATCAGGCTGTCGAAATCCCTGGCCGTCCAGTTCGCCGGCGACGGCATTCGCTCCAACGCTTTGCTGCCCGGTCTGGCCATGACGCCTTTGCAGGCCCGCTGGGAAGGAAAGGACGATATACAGGCTCAGGTGGCTCAAGCCATTCCACTGGGGCGGTTGGGCACGGCCGATGACATGGCGGAGGCCTGCCTCTTCCTGCTGTCCGACCGGGCCGGTTTCATCACTGGTACAGAGTTGATTGTTGATGGCGGCGTGACCGCACAACCCTGAGGGCCAGCAGCTCATCAGGAGGAAACAAGCCTGGATGAGAATTGTCTTTGCCAAATGCCCGCCAAGAGGTCAGGTTCTGACACAGTTGGGGTAGGATGATCCCTGACCTCTTGACGTGACAGCTGGCAGAAGACCCATGACCTTTAGCTACGAAATCGGCCAACCCTCCCCCATCGACCTGGATCTGGGGATGTTCTGTTCCCTCCTGCCGACGGACCGGGGTCTGGACCTGACCCTGCTGATCGGCCTGGAAGCCCCGTCGCGCAAGGAACGCCGGGTGCTGACCCAGGGCGCTGCCAAGCTGGCCATTGTTCCGGCTTCTCCCCTGCTGTTCATCGCCGCAAAATTCCAGGGTTTTACCCTGGATGCGCCGATGGCGCTTTGCCTGGAGCCGGAACCGGAGCTGATGCTGACGGCTGCCGCCAAAATCAAAAACTGGGATGAAGACGAAACCGGTCCCGTCAAGATTGCTGTAGGCAATGTTGAAACGCTGGAAATCAAAGCTGTGCGGGACGTTGAAATGTCCAAGGCCTGGTGGTCGAAACTGGCCCGAACCTACAGCGGTCTGCCGCAGGATCTGGAAGACGAGGCTTATCAGTCGGCCCTCAATGAGGCCTACCATCGCTGGCCCCATCCCGATGACATGCTAAAGGCCAAAGGTGTCTTTAGTGAGGACCTGCCAGCGCTGACCTGACCAGCCCCTGAGCGTGTCCCGCTGGTGCTACTCAGAACCGGCTTTGCGTCTGCGGGCCAGGAAGATCACAAAGGACCCCGCCAGCACACCCAGGGACAGGGCAAGCGTTTGGGGATGAAAGCGCGACTGGCCGATCAGGCCCGCTGCCCAGGCCATTTGTTCAAACACCATCCCGGTAATGGGCAGAAAGGCAACGGCGGCCATGTAGTTGCGCGCGCCAATCAACCTGACGGACCAGAAGGCCAGGAACATGGCCGGGGCCCGCAGAGTCACGCCAATCAACGCCCCCCAAAGCAACAGCGCTCCGTCCCATTCCAGGCTCTCAACCTGTCCCTGCCAGAAACGGACGACCAGAAAGACCCCAGCTGTCACCAGCAGAACCGCCCCGGTAAAGGCCAGGCGGGTGCCCGGCTTGTCACTGATGTTGTCTGGATGACGCTCTGCCAGAATGGAAATCAGAACCTGCGACAGGGCATTGAGCAGCATGAACAGGAGCACCGGCCCCTGCAGTTCCCTTTCCAACCCCAGAAACAGCAACCCAATCGCCAGCAGGATCAGGCCATGCCCCAGCGCTTCTCCGCGAGCCGGTCGCTGGCCAAGACCCCACCAGGCAGCCAACGCCACCAGGGGGATGCTCATGGCCCCTACCGTTCCAGCCTCCAAGACGCTCAACCAGGCTAGCACGGCTGTGTAGATTGACGCCGACAGAACCCGCAACCCACCCAATACCCAGGTCATGGGACGGCGAAAGCTGGCAACAGCCAATCCTCTGCCCCCGCTCAGGGCAAGCAACAACAAACCGCCGGTTACCAGCTGCAGGAAGCTGAAAGACCAGGGGTCCAGCTGGAACTGAAGCAGCAAGATGCGGCTGATCACACTTAACAAGGCCCAGCTGATGACGGCTCCGGCGGTAACACTCCAGGTGGTTGGCATGGCAGTTCTTCCCTTTTACAATTGCCAACAAGGTTCCATGCCGGTTCCCAAAAGCCCATTCCCCAAAGCTGGATCAGGTGTTACAAATTTGTGCCATGAACTGGTCCAATCTCCGCACTTTTCTGGCCGTCGCTGAAGCTGGCAGCCTGCGCCAGGCAGCCCGTCAGCTTGGGGTTTCACAGCCGACCGTATCCCGCCATTTGCAGGACCTGGAAACAGACCTGGGTCTGCCATTGTTTGAAAGGCGGCGGGACGGTCACCAACTGACCCCCGCCGGGGCGGAACTCCTGCCTGCTGCGCACGCCATGAACCGTGCTGCCCAGCGACTTGAAAAGACGGCGAGGCAGTTAAGCAGCAACCTGGGAGAGACCCTGTGCATTGAGGCAGGGGAAACCGCCGCCGCCGTTCTGACCCGCGGGCTGGCGTTGCTGCAGGGGGGCCCAAAGATCGAGCTGCTGATCAGTGCACCAGGATCTGGTCACCAAAGCCCAGCCGCCTCCAAGGTTCCGGATCTGATCCTGCAACATGGCCTGCCCAAAGACGGCACGGCGACCACCCGCAAGGTGGGCGAGGTTGAAAGTGCCCTTTATGGAGGAGAGCGCTTCGCACCACCGGATGCGAGGCCCCGATCTGAAGAAGAGATCTCCAAACTTCCCTGGCTGGGGTTCGCTGAAGCCCAGGATCATTACATCACCATGGACTGGCTGCGGACCCACATGAAACAGCCGGATCCAGCCGCCCGCCTGATGAGCTGTGATCTGATGATGGCCGCGGCCCGGGAGAATGTAGGGGTGGCGGTTTTGCCCTGCTTTATGGGGGACGCCGATGCAAGCCTTGTCCGCTTGTCTGCCCCCATTGAGGCACTTCGGGCGGAGTACTGGGTTCTTGTGCCCGCGGAACTGAGTGCAAACCCCTCAGTTCGCATCGTCATTACCTGGATGACAACCTGCTTTAAGCGCCTGCCCCCTCTCTGAAAATCACAGAGAAAGGCTGGTTCGCAGATAGCTCCGACAAATTTTCAGCGCCCGCTCATGATCAAAATTGTCGGGATGCAGGTGGCACTCAACCCAGAAGCCTTCAACCATGGCGGCCAGCCCGGCGGCGATGTCGGCCGCCTGTGCTTCCTGATCTCCCTCCACCCCTTTTTCCCTGAGCAGCTCCAGACAATAGCGGTAAGTTGCTGCCAGGTTGTCTTTGTCCCGGGTGTCATAGAGTGGAAGCAGATCTTTTTGCTGTGCCGCCACGGCCCTGAAAGCCACCCAGACTCCCAGCATCTCGGGGTTGAGCACGGACGGTCCCAGGTCGGTTCTCAGGATGGCGAGCAGCTTTTCTTCAGCACCGGGTCCGGCCTCTGACACCGCCCCTTCCCACAGCGCGCGATAGCGGTCCGCCAGCATGGCCAGCGCTTCCTGAAACAGGGCTTCCTTGGTGGTGAAGTGCAGGTTGACCATGCCCCGCGACAGGCCAGCAGCAGCCACCACCGTTGACACAGTGGTCCCGGCCAAACCCACTTCTGCGATGGACCGCACAGTGGCATCCAGAATCATCTGACGGTGACGCGCCTTTTTTTCCTCTCGCCGTCCGGTTGGGCGCGCTTTGCCAGAGTTCTCAGTCCTTTCGGCCATCATGTTCTGCTACCGTGTTTTGTCGTTCTTCTCTTTGCCTAGCCGAGGAGGTAGAGCAGAGCAATCAATTAAAAAATGAATGATCGTTCATTTTCTTGACGACTTCATGCAAAACCCCTAAATTGACAACCTGATCTGGGGCTTTTTGTGTCTCCAGACCGACCACCCAAATCGTTCCCGGGCCAGTTTACGGGCGGCTCAGAAAGAGGTTTCTCATGCGCATTGATCAGCAGTCGACCAGTTCAGCCGGAGGCAAAGGTGGCAGCGGCGGTCGTGCAAGAGAACGTGCCGGAGGCCGCTCTGGCGGCCGCGCCGCCCGTCAGGCTTTACGACAGCAAAGCCAGGACCAGCCAAGGTCCGTCGGACCGATCACCGGGGGACAGTACAATCCGCTCAGTGACCACGACATTCAGCAAATTCATCGCGCCGCCCTCAAAGTCCTGGCCACCATTGGCATTGCCGATCCGTCTGAAGAAGTAACTGAGATTGCGACCGCCAAAGGCTGCCACCTCAACGAACATGGCAGGCTCTGCTTTCCAGTAAGCCTGATCGAAGATCTGCTCACCGGCGCCGCACGGGAATACGTGATTTACAGCCGTGACCCGGCCCACCGGGATATCGAGGTGGGCGGAAATCGGGTGCACTACGCCACGTCGGGCGAAGCCGTTTCCATGTTTGACGCCCAGAGCCGCAGTTTCCGGGCCTCCACCCTGCAGGACCTTTATGACTGCGCCCGCCTGGTAGACGCCCTGCCCCACCTGCAGCAGTTCGGGCAAACCGTGGTCCCCACCGAACTGACCGATCTTTACGTACACGATCTCAACGTGGCTTACGCCGTATCTGCGGGGACGCAAAAACCCGGCGAGATGACGTTCAACGATGTGGCCAACATCGCCCCGGCCATTGAGCTTTATGACATGGTCCTGGGCGGAGAAGGCCGGTTTAAGGAGCGGCCTTACCTGTCCTTTGGCGGCTGCCCGATTGTCTCCCCTCTGCGCTTTGGCGCCGACAACCTCGATGTTCTGGTGGAAACCACCAAACGGGGCATGATCAATGACATCGCCATTGCTCCCCAGGCCGGGGCGACGGCGCCCGCTCATCTGGCCGGGGCACTGGTGCAGGTGGTCGCTGAAGGCTTGTCTTGCCTGGCCGTGGTCAACATGATCACACCCGGCTGTCCCATGTCTTTTGCCATCTGGCCTTTCGTTTCCGATCTGCGCACCGGGTCCTTCTCCGGCGGCTCCGGCGAGGAAGCCCTGCTGATGGCCGCCTGTGCGCAACTGGGGCGTTTCTATGACCTGCCGACAACCGTCGCCGCCTCCATGAGCGATTCAAAGATCCCCGATGCCCAGGCGGGCTATGAAAAGGGCATTACCGCCACGCTGGCGGGCCTGGCCGGGGCCAACCGGGTTCTGGAATCCGCGGGCATGCTGGGCAGTTTGATGGGGTGCTCCTTTGAAGGACTGGTCATCGACAACGACATGCTGGGCATGAGCCAGCGGGTTCTCAAAGGCATCGAAGTCAACGAAGAAACCCTGTCGGTCGGTGTGATCGAAGAGGTGGTTCTGGGGCCCGGCCATTACCTGGGCCATGACGCCACAATCGGCTGCATGGAAAGCGAGTTCCTCTATCCCGATCTGGCTGATCGCAGCCCGCCGGGCCAATGGGAGCAAAACGGCAGCAAAGACATGCTGCAGCGCGCCCAGGAAAAAGCAGAGGAAATCCTCACCAGCCACTTCCCCAGCCATCTGGACAGCACAACAGACGCAGCCATTCGCGACCGTTTCCCCATCCAGCTTCCCCGGGAAATGATGTCCGCCAAACAATGGAAACGCGCCGGATAACCCGGGGCTGTCACCGCGCAAGAAAAGGGGAGAGCCAGGCTCTCCCCTTTTGCTTTGTTCGACAGGTCAGAGTGTGTGTTATCAGTTTCTTAACAGCAGAGCGACCTGTTTACGAACCCGGTTCAGCTCCCAAAAGTTTCGGGCACACGGAAATCGGGCTCCAGGCCATTTGGCTCCAGAGCACCAGACATCCTGAGCACTAACGTTAGGACACCAGGCGGATCTGCTCGCGCAAAGCGGCTGGCACCTCAGACTGTTCCAGTTCCCGCGCCACTTTATGGCCAGCATAGACAGCGGCCGCAATCAATCCCGGTGCATCGGCATCGCCGATCTTTTGCACCCGTTGCAAGCCGGCGTCCTGCCAGTTATCGCGCAGAGCCATCAGCCCCTGAAAGACAGTATCCTGTGGCAAGCGGCGGCTGAGCGGCAGCACGGCCCCGGCAGGCAAAACAGAGGTTTTGCCAGTAAAGCAACAGCTCAAGGTCACCTGCTGGCCGTCAAACGCCTCCAGTGACTTGTACGGCAGCACTGTCACACCGCATTCAATGAGCCGTGCAGCATTCTGGTAGAACTCAGAGGTCTGGTTCATCCAGGTACCTGCAGCCGCTTCTGGGGTGACGATGCTCACCTCCCGCCCCATCTGCCTGAGTTGCAGCGCCAGGAGGCTTCCCATGTAGTAATGATCGTCATCAAAGATCACCACGGGCCCTTCCGGCAGGGTCAGGTCCTCACCGGCGAGGTGGTCGAGTATCTGATCCGCCAGCACCACACCCGGCAGATCCCAGCCTGTAAAGGCAGAGCTGCGCCAGCGCCCGATCCCTTTGGGGTCCCAGCGCGCACCTGTTGCCAGAATGATCTGCTGTGCCCCGAAAGCAAGGCTCTCTTCTGCCCCTAGCTCGCTTTCCAGATAGAGGTCTACATTGGCCATCTGCTGCAGGCGGCCAACCCGCCAATCCCGAACCCGAGCCCATTCACTCACCCCCGGCAGGCGGCTTTCCCGTGTGACACGTCCGCCCAATTCACTGCCGGCTTCAGCCAAAGTCACCTGATGTCCCTGCTGTCCCAGACAGCGGGCCGCTTCCAGCCCGGCCGGGCCAGAGCCAACCACCAGAACAGACTGAGGAGTCGGGGATGCGGCAACCTTTTCAGGATGCCAGCTGCGCCGCCACTCTTCCCCCATGGTCGGGTTCTGCGTGCAGCGTAAAGGCGCCGAATTGTTGTCATGGGCATAGCAGATGTTGCAGCCGATGCACTCGCGCACCTCGTCTTCCCGGCCTTCCTTGATTTTGTTCGGCAGGAAGGGGTCGGCGATGGAGGGACGGGCCGCGCCGATAAAGTCCTGCACCCCCTGGCGGATCACCCGCGCCATGGTGTCCGGTGAGGTAAAACGCCCCACAGCCACCACTGGCTTGCCTGTGATCTCCTTGGCCTCCGCGATCAGGTTTTCGTGCTCGGCCTCTTTCACAAAGCGTGAGACCCCCATTTCCAACGAGTAATCATCGATGGTGATATCCCAGAGGTCCGGAAACTCAGCCAGATAGGCCAGCAGATCCCGGGACTCTTCCGGTTCCAGATTGCTGCAGGCGTCCTCGGTTGCCAAAGAATAGCGGCAGACCAGCCCCATCCTGTGCCCCACCGCTTCCCGGGTTTCCTCCAACAGCTCTCGGACCAGCCGGGCCCGGTTTTCCAAGGACCCACCATACTCGTCCAGCCGGTCATTGGTGGCAGAAGACAGGAACTGATGCAGCAGATACCCATGGGTGGCATAGACATAGACCAGGTCAAAATCCACCTCCAGCGCCCGCAAGGCCGCGTCCCGATGCCAGCGCCGCAGGTCGCGGATATCCTGCCTGTCCATGGCCCGGCTCTGCACCGGGAAATTGGGCCCGGACGTCGCAGGTGTGGTGCGCACGCCCAAGGGCGTCGCCCGCGACACCGTATTGGCCGAGCTGCTGCCGCCATGCCACAGCTCAACCCCTGCCAGAGCCCCATGCTCATGCACGGCCTGGGTCATCAGGGCCTGGGCCTTCTGATCGTCACAATCCCACAGTCGCGCATGGGGATAGGGCGTATCATCGGATGTCTCATGGTAAGAGCAATACTCTGTACAGACGACGCCCCAGCCGCCCTCCGCTTTCATTCCCCGCATGGCCGCCAGCGTATTGGGACGCCGGTGTCCCATGCCCGAACAGTGAGGCACCTGATAAAAGCGATTGGGAGCCGTTACGGGCCCCAGTGTCAGAGGTTCAAACAGCGGCAGGTAACGTTTGTCAGTCACAGGTCAGGCGCTCCGGCAGAAGGGCTTAAGCAGGCCGTGGAGTGAGAGAGTGAGGAGAGGATGGACCGGGGGTTCCCGGCAATAGAGCATGGTCGGTTTAGTCAGAAGCGCTTTGCGCCTGTACCTGAACCGGGATCAGCCTTTTCCACAGCACGATGGGAGGGAGCCCGGTTCAGGTGCGTGCCCGATGCTCACAGCGGGAGCACACACCTGAACCGAGAAAGCTCTAGTCTTCACCACCCATCTCTTTGTTTACCTGTTTCAAGGTTCCGGGGGCCGGTGCTTCCTTCAGGTTAAGAACCGGTATCCGTTCACGCAGTTCATCGTGGAAGCTGCGCACATTGCCTTCCAGGTCCGACAGGAAGATGTCATCAAATGCGGAGGAACGCATGCCCTCCCAGGACCACTTGATGAGCTGGATATCTTCTTCAGTCGTCATCTCATTGATGCGGCCGTTGAGATAGCGTGCGACCTTCATCTCCCGGCGGTTATCCGGCAGGGAAATCTGTCCGCCCCACATGGCACTGCGGGTCAGGGTCATGGGAACAAACTGATAGAAATCCACCATGTCCGGGAACAGTGTGATGATGGAGTTGGGGAAAACCCCCAGATAAAGCCAGGCTTTCCGGTGGCTTTCCGGCAGATGGGTCGCTTCGGGCACATGCTTGATGTAGTTGCGCACGGACCAAAGCCGGGCCGGCTTGTCACCGAAGGTGCCAAAGGACCGGCTCAAACCGTTTTCCAGCGTTTCATCAAAGTAGGTGGAGCCATAGAGATCATTCAGGCTGGGGTGGGCGATGGGCACATGATAGCCCTCGTTGTCCACGTCCATCATGGCCTTCCAGTTGACATCGAACTCCTGCCGCCAGCGCTTGCCTTCCGGCTTCATGTCCTCAATCCGGTAAGGAGCCACTTCCTCTTCCACCGGTGCCATAATCTCTGCAATGGACAGACCCGGGCTTTTGACAAAGCGCACAAAGACCAGCCCCCGCCAGATCTCAAACTCCAGCGGCTTCAGCCCCATGGTCTGCTTATCCACATCCGGAAAGGTTTTAACCGCCGGAATGCCTCGCAGAGAGCCATCCAGTCCATAGCTCCAGCCATGGAAAGGACAGGTGATCATACGGCCGCAGTTGCCTCTGTCTTCAGCCACCACGCGCGAGCCGCGATGGCGGCACAGGTTATGAAAGGCCCGTACCTGACCGTCACTGCCCCGGACCACCAGTGCCCGCTCATCCACCGCGTCAAAGGTCATGAAATCACCCGCGTTGGGAATTTCATTTACATGGCCGACAATCATCCAGTTGCGCCGGAAAACCATTTCCTTTTCCAGGGCCACCAGCTCTTCATTGTCATAAGCCCAGGCAGGCAGGCCTCCCCGTGCGCCCTGGGGAAACAGGTCGGTTTTGGCGGTTGCGCTTCGCATCTTTTTATCTCTCGCTGAAGTGATTTTTTTTGATATTGCTGGAACGAAGAAACTTGCTGTCCTGATCAGGCCGTTTGCCGCAGCACCGATTGTAGCACCTGCCTTTGCCAACCTTCGTTACGCTGGAAAGGGAATTTGTGCCATCAGCAAGGGGTCAGCCCGTTACAAGGTTGAAAAGGACCGCCAGCGGGACCGGGTTACGCCCCGCAAAAAAGGGGGGATCTGTTGTTTGCTTGTCAAAGGCCCCATCATCAGCAGCGCCTCTTCCTTTCCCATCCAGAAAGGGCCAAAATGCCATAATCCTCAAACTCCTGTCCAGAAGTTTGATTAACCACTCATTCAATTTATTTCTTTAAATCCCTGTGATTGATGATAAAATCACAAAAAAAGCAACGAACAGTGAGAGTGATTTGTGAACAAAAAGAAGCCGCTAGTCGCCAAAAGAAGCCGGGAAATGACACGGGAATTCCGGCAACAACAGATTATTTCAGCCACGATCGAATCGATCAACAAGGCAGGGTTTTCTGGCACCACACTGGCAACGGTGGCTAAAGAGGCCGGCATTTCGCAAGCCAGCCTCATTTTTCACTTTAAGACCAAAGAAGCCCTGCTGACGGCAGTCTTAACGCACCTCACCAATCTCTATCAGGAAACCTGGAAATCGGCCCTGATGGCCGCGCCGCTGGATCCCATCTCCCGCATTTGCGTTATGGTCAACGCCGATTTCAAACCTATCATTTGCAACCGCAAAACTCTCGCTGTCTGGCATGCCTTTTGGGGAGAGTCCAAAGCTCGCCCCACTTACATGAAACTCTGCGGGGGGCAGGATGAAGAACGCTACGACCAAATGGTCAAGGAGGTGATCCGGCTGTCAGAAAACGAAGGCGCGGATGCAGAAGACGCCCGAGCCATTGCCGATTCAATCGATGGGTTGAGCGACGGCCTCTGGACCCGATTGCTGCTGCGACACAGCACCTTCAAACGAAAAGATGCACTGCGGATCATGTACCGCACGTTGCTGACCCAGTTCCCCGATCACCGCGAGGTCATCGAAGCCTACAAGGCCAAAGAACTGGGAACGACAGCAAAAGAGGGAACACTTAAGAATTCGGCCTGATTTTCATCCCATGGAACCAGAGCCCCTTTCGGCAAATCGGCCTGCCTAAAAGCAAAAAGAACAGCTAAGCTGCGCGATGGTCCGAACCAAAACAATGATCGCGTCAGACTACGAGGAAAGATTGAACAGGAAACCAAATAAGGGAAGCAATCATGTCAGCTACACGCAAGACACTGAGAAGCGCAGTGGTAAGCGCCTTTGCACTTACCATGACCATGAGTTTTAGTGGTTCGTTCGCAACCGCTGAAGAAGAAAAAGTCCTGAATGTCTACAACTGGGTCGACTACATCGGCGAAACCACACTGGCCGATTTTGAAAAGGAAACCGGCATCAAAGTTGTCTATGACACCTACGATGCCTCCGAAACAGTAGACGCCAAACTGCTGGCCGGCAGCTCCGGCTATGACGTTCTGATCCACGCCGGGTCCTTTACCCCGCCTCTGATCTCCGCCGGTATCTTCCAGGAAACCAAGGCAGCCGAGCTGCCCAACTACAAAAACCTGGACCCGGCCATTCTGCAAATCATGGAAAACTGGGACCCGGGCAACGTCTACACCGTTCCCTACATGTGGGGCACCGTCGGGGTGACCTACAACATGGACATGATCAAGGAACGCATCCCCAATCCGCCGCTCAACTCCCTGGATATGTTCTTCAAGGAAGAATACATCTCCAAAGTGGCTGATTGCGGCGTTTCCGTCCTGGAATCCCCCACGGATGTGATCCCCATGGCGCTGGCCTATCTGGGTCTGGATCCCAACTCCAACAAGAAAGAAGATTACGAAGCGGTTGTGGAGCTCTTCAAACCCATCCGCAAGTACATCACCACCTTTGACGCCTCCAACTACCTGAACGCCCTGCCCAACAAAGAAGTCTGCATGGTTATGACCTGGTCCGGCGACTACGCCGTGGCCGCAGCAAGGGCAGAAGAAGCAGGTTCCAGCGTCAACCTGGCTTACTACATCCCCGAAACCGGCGTTGGTGCCTGGTTTGATGTCTGGCTGATTCCCAGCGATGCCCCGCATCCTGAAAATGCCCGCAAGTTCCTGGACTTCATGATGCGTCCGGACGTCATCGCCGGGGCCACCAACTACACCTGGTACGCCAACGCCAATCTGGCGGCCAATGAGCTGGTGGAGGCAGACATCATCAATGATCCTGCCGTCTATCCCGATGATGAGCTGAAAGCCAACATGTGGACAGCCACCACCTTGACACCCAAGGCACAACGGGCACGCACCCGCGCCTGGAGCAAGATCAAGACCGGTAGCTAAGGACTGAGTCCGGAAGGAGGGGCGCACGCCAAGGTTGAGGCGCTCCTCCTTTCCGGTCTACCATTCCCAAACCCTTGGCCAATTACCCAGAAATTTCGGCAGCATTGATCCGTGTGATCCCTGCCCTGACCAGGCCGATAGAACTCCCTTCGGCATCTGTCAGTCAGCAGATCCCGGCCCATCAGATCCAAGTTTTATCAGCTGACTGCAACGTTAGCCCCAAGCCTCGCTAGCCCAGGAGTACGCCCCTTGAGTTCCCTTGATTCCCCCCGGGCCACCCCCGTATCCACAGGCGCCTCCCAGGCTCAACTGTCCCACACCCCCTGGCTTGACCCCAGCGCCAAGCCCTTCATTCAGATTCAGAACGTCACCAAACAGTTCGGTGCCTTCACCGCTGTGGATGACGTCAGTCTGGACATCTATCAGGGCGAACTCTTTACCCTGCTGGGTGGGTCCGGCTGCGGCAAGACCACCCTTTTGCGCATGCTGGCGGGCTTCGAGACACCGACCCAGGGCCGCATCCTGCTGGATGGCATGGACATGACCGACCTGCCGCCATACGAGCGCCCGGTCAACATGATGTTCCAGTCCTATGCGCTTTTCCCGCACATGACGGTTTCCAAGAACATCGCCTATGGCCTGAAACACGACAAACTGAGCAAGTCCGAAATTCAGCAGAGGGTCGCAGAAATGCTCGACCTGGTTCAGCTCAGTGATTTCGGACAGCGCAAACCTCACCAGCTTTCCGGTGGACAGCGCCAGCGTGTCGCCCTGGCCCGCGCCCTGATCAAACGGCCCAAGCTGTTGCTGCTGGATGAACCCCTGGCCGCTCTGGACAAAAAGCTGCGCGAGCAGACCCAGTTCGAGCTGATGAACATTCAGGAGAAGGTGGGCGTCACCTTTATCGTGGTGACCCACGATCAGGAAGAAGCCATGACCCTGTCCAGCCGCATGGCCGTGATGAACCAGGGGGTGATTGCCCAGATCGGCACCCCGGAACAGGTTTACGAAACCCCTTCCACTCGCCTCACCGCCGACTTTATCGGCACCATCAACATCTTCGAAGGCCGGGTGACTGAAAGCGGTGACGCCAGCATCAAACTCACGTCCGACGAAGCAGGCGGGGAGCTTTGCGGGCACAATGGTCTGGGCCTGCAGGTCGGCAGCACCGCCTGGCTGGCCGTGCGCCCCGAGAAAATCAACGTGACAAAGTCTGAACCCGAGGGGTCACCGGAAAACTGTCTGCGCGGCATCGTCCACGACATCGGTTACTACGGCACCCACTCCCTGTTCCGCATCCAGCTGGACAGCGGCAAGATGATCCAGACCACCCAGTCCAACAAACAACGCAGCGACAGCCAGGACGACCCGGATAAGATTGACTGGGACGATCCCGTTTACCTCAGCTGGGATGCCAGCTCTGCCATCACTCTGACGCAGTAAAGGGGGAGGCAGACATCATGTCCACAGCCGACGACAACTACAGCCTGATGGAGCAGGAACGCCCGTCGCTGCTGACCCGTCTGAGCCATCGCCTGCAACAGAACTGGCGACAGCTGATCATCAGTATCCCCTACTTCTGGTTATTGCTGTTCTTCCTGATCCCCTTCCTGATCATCCTGAAAATCTCCGTGGCAGAGATGATCATTGCCCGCCCGCCCTTTACGCCGCTGTTTGAATGGGCGGACGGTGCCATCCTCAACATCCGGATCTCTTTTGAGAACTACCTCTTCCTGCTGGAAGACGAAATCTACTGGATGGCCTATCTGAACTCATTGAAGCTGGCGCTGATTTCCACCTTCACCTGCCTGCTGGTCGGCTACCCCATGGCCTACGGCATTGCCCGCGCGCCACAGACGACGCGCAACATCCTGCTGCTGCTGGTGATCCTGCCCTTCTGGACCTCCTTCCTGCTGCGCATCTATGCCTGGATGGGCATGCTGAACAAATCCGGGGTGATCAACACTGTGCTGATCTGGTTCGGCATCATCGACGAGCCCATCGGCTTCATGCACACACAGTTCGCCGTCTTCCTGGGCATCACCTACACCTACCTGCCTTTCATGATCCTGCCGCTCTACGCCAACCTGGAGAAACTGGACGGCTCCCTGCTGGAGGCCGCCATGGATCTGGGCAGCCGACCGGCCCAGGTCTTCCGGGATGTCACCCTGCCCCTGTCTGTGCCGGGCATCATCGCCGGCTGCCTGCTGGTCTTCATTCCGGCCACCGGGGAGTATGTGATTCCCGCCCTGCTGGGCAGCCCCGATGAACTGATGATCGGACGGGTGCTCTTCGATGAGTTCTTCTCCAACCGCGACTGGCCCGTGGCCTCCTCGGTGGCCATTGTGCTGCTGATTGGTCTGGTGGCGCCCATCATGTTCTTCCAGCACTACCAGATGAAAGAAGCGGAAGGAGGCAAGGCATGAAACCCCGCTCCACCTTCCTCTTCTCGGCCCTCTGCTTTGGCTTTGCCTTCCTCTACGTGCCGATCTTTTCCATGATCTTCTATTCCTTCAACTCGGCGCGGCTGGCCACCGTCTGGGGCGGCTTTTCAACCAAGTGGTATGGCAAGCTCTGGGAAAACGATCTGGTGATCGACGCGGCCCTGCTGTCACTGCAGGTGGCCGTGGTCTCGGCCACTTTTGCCGTGGCCATGGGCACCTGTGCCGGACTGGCGCTGGCCCGTCTGGGACGTTTCAAAGGCCGCACGCTCTTTACCGGCATGATCACAGCACCTCTGGTGATGCCGGAGGTGATCACGGGCCTGTCCCTGCTGCTGCTCTTCATCACCCTGGAAGACCTGACCGGCTGGCCCGATGGCCGTGGCGTGACCACCATCACCCTGGCCCACATCACTTTCTCCATGGCCTATGTGGCCGTGATCATCCAGTCCCGCCTTTCCTCCATGGATTCCTCCCTGGAAGAAGCGGCCATGGATCTGGGAAGCCGCCCTCTGCAGGTGCTCTGGGACGTGACCCTGCCGGTCATTGCTCCGGCCATGATCTCCGGCTGGCTGCTGTCCTTCACCATGTCTCTGGATGACCTGGTGATCGCCTCCTTTGTCTCGGGTCCCGGCTCCACCACCTTGCCCATGCTAATCTTCTCCAAGGTCAAGCTGGGTCTGACGCCCGACATCAACGCCCTGGCCACCATCATCGTGCTGCTGGTTGCTGTCGGTGTTTTCCTGGCAGCCTGGATCATGCGCCGCCAGGAACGCATCCGCCGGGAAGAGGAAATGCTGCAGATGAGTGACTGACCTTCAGTCAGACACAGCACGGCAAAAAGGGGGCGCTCCAGATGGAGCGCCCCCTTTTTCTCTTTCAGAACGTTCTGCCCGGCGGTTTTAGCTCTTGGCGGACCAGAGGCCTTCGGCTTCCAGATCTGCCATGGTGGCTTCGATGCCGCGCTTGAGGATTGCGACCATCTGATCGATCTCCTCCCGGGTGATGACCAGCGGCGGGGACATGACGCACATGTTGATGATCGGACGCACCATCAATCCCATTTCCTGACAATGGTGATCGATGCGGTTGCCCACTTCATAGTCCATGGTCAGCGCATCCATATCACCGCTGTCGGTGACGCACTCGACACAGGCCATCAGGCCCTCACCCCGCACTTCGCCCACGATGGGCAGCTCTTCCAGCTCCTTCAGCTTGGCCTGGAAGTAGGGGGAAATGTCACGCACATGGGCCAGCAGGTTGTCCTGCTCGAACAGGTCCATGTTGGCCTGAGCCGCCACGCAGGACACCGGATGACCGGAATAGGTATAGCCATTGGAGTAGGTCGCAGCCTGCCCATCCAGACGCTTGAGCATCTTGTCTGACAGAGCCATGCCACCCATGGGCACATAGCCGGAGGTCAGCCCCTTGGCAAAGGTGATGATGTCCGGCGTGATGCCGAAGACCTCTTCCGATGCGAACCAGTGCCCCAGGCGACCGAAAGCCGTCACCACTTCATCGGAGATGTAGAGAATGTCGTACTTCTGGCAAAGCTCCCAGGTGCGGCGATGGTACCCCTTGGGTGGGACGATCACCCCGCCGGAGGCCAGGATGGGTTCGGCAATGAACACCGCAACCTTTTCCGGGCCCAGCTCCAGGATCTTGGCTTCCATTTCCTCAATCAGGGAATCGCAGAAAGCCTCCACGGACATGCCCTCAGGCCTACGGAAGGGATCAGGACAGGACAGATGGGTCACCAGTTCTGTGGTGAAGTCGAAGAAGTTCTTGTCCCGGTCTTTGCCGGAACAGGAGGCCGAAAGATAGGTACTGCCGTGATAGCCCTTGTTTCGGGCCAGGATCAGTTTCTTTTCCGGACGTCCCAGCACGTTGTTGAAGAACTGAACAAAGCGCAGAGCCGAATCCACGGCGGTAGATCCGCCACAGGTGAAGAAGATGTGGTTCAGATCACCGGGGGTGTGCTGGGCCAGACGCTCCGCCAGGAGAGCCACCGGGCTGGAGGTGGAGTTCCAGGGGGAATTGTAAGCCAGATCCATGCACTGCTTTGCCATGGCCTCGCCAATCTCCGGCCGGCCATGACCAACCTGCACGCACCACATGCCTGCCGGGCCGTCAATCAGCGGACGACCTTCCCGGTCCTTCACATAGATGCCCTGAGCCTGACCGATGAAGGTCCGCACATCCTGCCCCAAAGACCCCATGGCTTCCCAGGGCTGGATCAGGTGACGCCGTGCGGCCAGTTCCAGGTGGTCGTTGCCACCCTCCGTCGCAAGAGGTGCCTGAGTCAGCGTTTCTGCAGCCATGGTTTTGTCCTTTCACACAATGACTTCTGATTACTCAATCAAACTAATTTTCATACTCTGACAATTTTCTGTAGTTTTTTCAATAGATAACAGATATTTTCTGAATAAGCATTTAGTCAAACTATCTATGAAGAGACCTCACAAGCACCCGGTTTCCAGGCCCTGCGCAGAGCGGCAAACCGGGAAAAGGTCAGGGAGAACAAGCATGAAGCGATGGGATGCGATCATCATCGGCGGAGGGCACAACGGGCTGGTCGCTGCCGCCTATCTGGCCAAAGCGGGCCTGGAGGTGGTGGTGCTGGAACGACGAGGCAAAGTCGGCGGCGCGGCCATTAGCGAAGAAAAACACCCCGGCACGCTCTATTCCTCCTGTTCCTATGTGTGCTCGCTCTTTCGGCCGGAAATCATGCGCCAGCTGGATCTGCCCAGTCATGGCCTCAAGATCATTCCCATGGAAAGCGCCACCTCTCTGGCGCGGACCGACGATCCCAATGCCACACACCTGGGCCTCTACGCGGATCACGACCTGACCCTGCGCTCCATCGCGCAGCACAGCCACCGGGATGCCGCTGCTTACGAAGAATTTGGCCGCGATCTGTATCGCCAGTGCCGCATGATCCGCCCGCTGCTGCTGGAAACGCCGCCCGATCCCACCAGCCTCAGCCCAAAGGATCTGAAAGGGTTTATGAAACTGGGCGGTGCCTTTGCCCAGCTGGGCGAAGAAGGCATCCACCAGGCCCTGCAGTTCTGGACCATGAGCTGCGCTGACTTCCTGGACCGCTATTTCGAAAACGATCGCCTGAAAGGTCTGTTGGCCGGCAGCTCCATCATCGGCACTGCCCTGGGGCCCTATTCACCCGGTTCCGCCTATGTGCTGCTGCACCACGTGATGGGCGAGCTGGACGGCGTGGTCGGAGCCTGGGGTTTTGCTGTTGGCGGTATGGGGGCCATTTCCAACGCCCTGGCGTCCTCTGCCCAGTCTTTCGGGGCCACCATCCGCACGGACGCAGAGGTCTCCGAAGTCATCCTGAAAAACGGCAAGGCCGTCGGTGTGGCCTTGAGCAACGGCGAAGAGATTTACGGCAAGGCCGTCGTCTCCAACCTGGACGTCAAGCGCAGCTACCTGAAGGTCATGCCCCGGTCGGCCCTGGAGCAGGAGTTTGTCGAGCAGGTGGAGAACTTCAAAATCCGCGGATCCTCCGGCAAGCTCAACATTGCCCTGGACTCCCTGCCGGACATCCCGTCCCTGCGCAACGAGCCTCTGCTGATGCGCGGCGGCATGATGGTGTCTGAAGACATGGAGTACATGGAACGGGGCTATGATGACTGGAAGAACGGCACCTGGTCGCAAAAGCCCTTCCTGGACATCACCATTCCCTCCGTTCTGGACCCGACCATGGCACAGCCCGGCCAGCACTTCATGTCCGTCTTTGTGCAGTATGTGCCGCCCTTCCTGGCCGACGGTCCCTGGGACGACAAGAAACGCGATGCCTTTGGCAAGTGCGTGCTGGATACCATCGAAGCCTACAGTCCGGGCTTCAAAGATCGCATTCAGCATTGCTGGGTCCGCAGCCCCTGGGACATTGAAAACGAAGTGGGCCTGACTGAAGGCAACATCTTCCAGGGCGAACTGACCATGGACCAGTTGCTCTTCAACCGGCCTCTGCCGGGCTATGCCCAGTACCGCGGTCCCATGAAGGGCTTTTACATGTGTGGCTCCTCCACCCACCCCGGCGGCGGCGTGATGGGGGCCCCCGGTGCCAACGCGGCCCGGGAAATTCTATCCGATATGAAGAGGGCCGCCGCATGAGCAAGCCAGTGACAACAACCCATTATGACGCCGTGGTCATCGGCGGCGGTCACAACGGTCTGGTGGCGGCAGCCAGTCTGGCCAAGGCAGGCAAAACAACCTTGCTGCTGGAAGCCAGCGACCAGCTGGGCGGCATGGCCCGTGGTGCTGAGTTAAGTGAGAACCTCTCCGTTTCTTCTGCCTTGAGCGTCCACAGCCTGTCCCCGCAAGTGATCAAGGATCTGGGCCTGGAAGCGCTGGGATTGCGCTACCGGCAGACAAACCTGGAGACTCTTTCTCTCTTGCCGGGCGGCAAAACCCTCCGCCTGAACGACAGTGATCCAGAGGCAAGCCAAAAGGAAATCAGCCGTTTTTCCGTCAAGGATGCAGACCGCTATCCAGAGTTTCGGGCTCGCTTGCTGCGGCTGTCAGCAGCGCTGGCACCGTTCCTGGATCGCAGCCCGGCAGAGATCGGCGCGGACTGGGATAACCGGCTCGAGTTTTTGAAGCTGGGCTGGTCCATCCGCAAGCTGGGCAAAAAGGACATGCGCGAACTGCTGCGCATCATCGCCATGAATGCCTACGATCTGGTGGAAGATGCCTTTGAAAGCCCGGAACTGAAAGGCGCTCTGGCCTTTGATGCGGTGCTGGGCACCCGTTTCGGCCCCCGGTCTCCCAACACGGTCTACACCCTTTTGCACCGCTTGGCGGGCGAGGTCGCAGGCCAGCAGGGACAGCGTGGCTGGATCGAAGGCGGCGCAGCAGCTTTGATCGCGGTGCTGGAAAAGGCCGCCCATCAGGCCGGCGCTCACATCCGCTGCGGCACAGCAGTGGCCGAAATCCTGGTGGAAGATGGTCAGGCCAAAGGAGTGACTCTGGCTTCCGGAGACAGCATCACCTGTGATCTGCTGCTGTCTTCTGCCCATCCCAAACAGACTCTGATGAACCTGGTGCCCCGTGAACATCTGGATGCAGACTTCATCCACAATGTTCATCACAGCAAAAGCCAGGGCATCACGGCCCGTCTGGACCTGTTGCTGTCCGGAATGCCGACAGTACCAGAAGGGACAGAAAACAGCCTGGCGAATACGCGCTTTGTCATCGCCCCGGATCCGGCTTTTCTGGAGCGGGCCTTTGACAAAGCCAAATACGGTGAAGTGCCGGACGCCTTTGGTCTGGAAGCCTTCTTCACCAGTCGCATGGAACCGGGTCTGGCACCTGCCGGAAAAGAGGTCTTGTCCCTTACCTTGCAGTACACCGCCCACGAACTGCGCGGCCATGACTGGGACCGGGATGCCCTGGTTAAAATCGTACTGGGTCAGCTGGAAGATCACATGCCGGGCATCAGCGGTCTTGTGGAGACCCACAGCCTGCTGCTGCCGGAAGATTATGAAGCCACCTGTGGCGCGCCAGGCGGCCACTGGCATCATCTGGAACTGGGGCTGGATCAGACGTACCTGCTGCGCCCCCTGCCCGGCTGGTCTCAGTACCGCACCCCTCTAAAAGGCCTCTATCTCTGCGGGGCAGGCAGTCATCCCGGTGGCGGGTTGACGGGCCGTCCCGGTGCCAATGCCGCCCGCCAGGCTCTCAAAGATCTGAAAGGGTAAGGAACCATCATGTTGCAAATGACCAGAACCACGCCCTTTCATGAGCGCATCGCCGACCGCAACCTGCTGCAGGGTTGGGAGCGCTGGAACGGCTATCAGACGGCCACCACGCTGATCAGTGAAGCAGAAGAGTACTTCGCCGTGCGGGCCTCCTGTTCTCTCTACGACATCTCCCCCATGATCAAGTACCGGGTAAGCGGCAGCGATGCTGCAAAAGTGGTCAACCGGATCATGACCCGGGACGTGGATCGCCTGAAGGTGGGCCGGGTGCTCTATTCCCCCTGGTGTGACGGCCGGGGCCGAATCATTGAAGAAGGCACCATTTTCCGGTTGGAGGAAAACCTCTTTCAGATCAACGCCGCCGAACATCAGCTCCACTGGTTCCAACAGTGTGCTCTGGGCTACGACTGTACGATCGAAGACATGAGTGACGAACTGGCCGGCCTCTCCCTGCAGGGGCCCCTCAGCCGGGCACTGCTGGAAGATATCGGCCTGGGAGAGGCCGGAAAACTGCGCTTCTTCCAGATTGGACAGTTCGATTTCGAGGGCGATCAGATCATGATCACCCGCACCGGCTACACCGGCGATCTGGGCTATGAGCTTTGGGTCAAGCCGGAACAGGCCCCGGCACTCTGGGATCGGCTGATGAGCCGGGAACTGGAACGCTACGTCCGTCCCATCGGGTCAACGGCTCTGAACCAGGTGCGCATTGAGGCTGGCTTTGTCCTGGTCAATGTAGAGTACGTGGCCGCCAACAAAGCCCTGCGTCAGTCCCAGTTCCGCACCCCGGCTGCCATCGGGCTGGACTGGGCCGTGGATTTCCGCAAAGCCAACTTCAACGGTCGGGCCGCCCTGCTGCGTGAACGGCAGAACGGTGGCCCCAAGCAGAAGCTCGTGGGCCTGGACATTGAAGGCCGCAAACCGGCGCACGGCTCCTGGATCTACTATGGCAAGAAGGAAGTGGGCCAGATCATGTCGGCCATGTGGTCCCCGGTGCTCAAGAAGAACATCGCTCTGGCCAATGTGGACGCGGCCTACGCCAACCTGGGGCAGAACCTGATGGTGGACATCTACTACGTCAAGGAGATCACGCAGGATCGGGTTGAAGCCCAGGCCCGGGTGGTGCCCAACAACTTCTACAACCCGCCACAAAAAACCTCGACACCAGACTAGAGGCAAGTTCACGCTTCAAGTGTTATCTCGCAGTGAGTCCAATTAAACCGAATTGCCTCTAGTGCTCGCCCTGACAGTAAGGCGGGCAGCCACATACACAGCAACACTCCCTGCGATCCCTACCCTGTTATCGCAGATGTCCCTTACGGCGTTTTGGATTGTCCCCAAAACGCCGTTTTTTTTGACTGTCAGGCCTGTGCTTTTTTCGCCACTTGCTTTTCACGCCAGGCCAGATAGACGCCGCCACCGGCAATCAGGGCCATGCCCAGGAAGCTCAGCGCATCGGGAATGCTGTCGAACAGCAGATAGCCCCAGGCTGTGGCAAAGACCAGATAACTGTAGTCAAAGGGCGCCAACCAGCTGGATTCCGCCGATTGATAGGCTTTGGCCATGGCGATGTTGGTGACAGAGTTGATGGAGGAGCACAGCAGAATGATGCCCAGCACCCAAAGTCCGGGCTCATGCCAGCCGGTAAAGATGTAGGGCCAGTCCGTGGTCAGACTGCCCCAGTCCAGCATTTCCATCGCCACCAGACCACAGGACCCCACCAGCAGGTAGGTGAGAGAAACGGAGTAGGCCAGAACCAAGGGTGACTCCTGGCGGCACAAACGCCGGATGGTCAGAATGTTGGCAGCAAAAAACAAGCCGGAGGCCACGGGGAAAAGCGAGAGATAGGTGAACCCGTCACTGCCCGGTTTCAGGATCAGCAGTGTGCCTCCCAAGCCTGCCAGAATTGCCAGTATGCGGCGCGGTCCAACCTTTTCCCCCAGAAAGAGGGCAGACAGCAGTCCGATGAAGAGAGGATAGACAAACAGCCCCGCGGCCAGTTCAGCCAGTGGCAAAAAGGGAATGGCACCGAAGTAGAGCGTCAGCGCCCCAACCAGAAAGGCGCAGCGCAGCGCCACGGCCCACAGGCGTTTGGGCAGAAGCGATTCGCCGCGCCAGAAGATCCGCGCAATGATGACAAAGAACACGCAGTTCAGTCCGGCGCGCAGGATCATGAACTGCCAGAGCGACAGGTCACTGCTGATGGTTTTGATCAGGGCATCCTGAAAGGCCAGAAAGAAGTAGGTGCCGACAATCAACAAAGCCGCAAAAATGGGTTGATCGCTCTGGGCTTTGCCGTCGCTGCTCATCAAAAGTGACCTTGCTTTCCCGTTGGTTGCCCGCCTTATTACGACAAGCCTGCTGTCGGTGACAGGAGTCCGTTGGGAACAACACTGCTGGAGCAGGTGCACCTTATCAACCGAACCGCCCAGCTTTGCCGTCGCAATAGCAGGAAGCGGCCTTCAGGGCCACAAACAGGAAAGAGCAGGCCATGAGCCAGGAACTGCGCCAACTGCTGATCGCCCAGGCGAAAAAGAGAGAAACTCTGAGCTACCAGGCTGTCGCCCGGGAGCTGCGCTTGCTTCCCCCCCACACCATCCATCAGGTGACCCAGGCTTTGGAGCTGACCATGTGGGAGGATCTGGCGGAAGACCGGCCTTTCCTGGCTGCCCTGGTGGTCAGCAAGCGTGGCAACGGCCTGCCCGCCCCGGGTTTTTTTGATTGCGCCCAGCGCACCGGCCGTTTTCAGAATGATGGCTCTGCTGCTGCCGCGTCAGAGTTTCATGGCAAAGAACTGGCAGCGGCGCTGGCCTACTGGGCGGGCTGAACCCCAGGGGTCACCCGTTTAAGCAGACTTTCCTCGTGAGAACGCCAAAAGCCTGATCCCTTTTTCAGAGACCGGGGAAAAAGGCACTCATTCCACAGCTCCACCAGAGCTTTGCTTTGGAATTCTCTCACCCGTAAAGGGCAAAACAAGCTAAAGAGAGCAGGCCTGCCCTTTTGGCAACCGCTGTTCTCCATTAGATGAGCCTTATTTGTCCTACCTCTCCTTTCTGCTGTCCCATTCACGCCTGCTGGCCTTCGGCTTTGTTCTGACCTTCTTTTCCTCTTTTGGTCAGACCTTTTTCATCTCGATTTTTTCCGGCGAGCTGCGGGCCCTGTTCGATCTCAGCCATGGAGAGTTCGGGTCCATCTACGGCATGGCCACGCTGACCTCCGCTGGTCTGATGCTGCTGGCAGGGCCCCTGATTGACCGGGTGGACCTGCGGCTCTTTTCAGTGGCTGTCTGCCTGCTCTTGATCACAGCCTGCCTTTACATGGCCTGGATTCCATCCGGGTCGGTACTGTTCCTCTATCTGGCCATACTGCTGCTGCGGTTTTCCGGTCAGGGTCTGATGACCCATACCTCCGCCACCACCATGGTACGTTACTTTGACAGCACACGCGGGCGGGCCCTTTCCCTGTCGTCTCTGGGGTTTGCTGCTGGTGAAGCCGTCTTTCCCCTGCTGGCTGTCACCCTGGTTGCCACCGTTGGCTGGCAAAGCACCTGGGAACAGATTGGTCTGGCTTTGGCCATGGGGCTGATCCCGCTGGCTCTCTGGCTGCTCAAGGGTCAGAAGGCCCGTCACACGGCCTTTACAGCGGCTTTGTCGCGGCCGGAAACAGACACGCAGGGCAAAGCTGAAGAGCGAACGGAAGACCGGCTGCACTGGCGCCGCCGGGACGTCCTGAGAGATCTGCGCTTTTATCTTTTGCTTCCCGCCATGCTGGCCCCCGGCTTCATCACCACAGGCATCTTCTTCAATCAGGTCTTTATTGCGGAAAGCCGGGGCTGGGATCTGACCCTCTTTGCGCTGGGCTTTGTGGTTTATGCTGCCAGCACCCTGGTTGGTACGCTGGTGGCGGGTCCGGTTGTCGACCGCCTCTCAGCCCAGAAGCTCTTTCCTTTCACCCTCTACCCCCTGGGGCTGGCCCTGCTGATTCTGGGTCTCTTTACCCAGCCTTTTACCCTGATGGTTTTCATGGCCATCAGCGGGTTCGGCACAGGCCTCTTTTCCGTTGCCATGGGTGCGCTCTGGCCCGAGCTCTATGGCCTGAAACACCTGGGGGCGATCAAATCCCTGGGGATGGCACTGATGGTCTTTTCAACCGCCCTGTCGCCGGCGGTCATGGGACTGGCCATTGACGCAGGCGGCGGGGTTCGGCTGCTGGCCCTGGGCTGTGTCGGCTGGGTGGCTGTGGCTTGCCTGCTGACCCCCCTGGCTTTGCGCTACAATGCCACCCGCCCCCCTGCTGCGGCGGTCTGAGCCATCCCTAACCCAGCGCTGAGTGCCAAAGGACGGAAACCATGCAAACCTACACAGGAACCTGCCATTGCAAGGCCATCGAGTTCCAAATCAAAACCGTCTTTACCGAGTTTACGAAGTGTGATTGCAGCCTCTGTGTGAAAAAGAATGCCGTGATGACCAAGGTCCACGAAAGCCAGTTCACCCTGCTGAAAGGGGAAGACGCTCTGGGCCTCTATCAATGGAACACTCGCAAAGCCAAACACTACTTTTGCAGGCACTGTGGCATCTACACCTTTCACCGCAAGCGCGCCGCCCCGGATCACTTTGGCGTCAATGTCTATTGTCTGGATGATGCCGATATCTCTGCTGTCCCGGTGATCCAGGTCGATGGCCTGACCATGACTCTGGAAACACCTTAAGGCCGTCATTTTTCCTGCGAAGGAAGCACCCTGCCCGGCGGAAGCCAGACAGAAAAATGGGGATGCAGGCGCGCGGCCTGATCCCCATGTTTCGATACAGGTTCGATAAGAGCTTACAGCTCCACCACCACCCGTCCTTTGACCTGACCTTTGAGAATGTCAGCACCCAGTTTTGGCAGATCTTCCAGGCTGGCAGGCACTACCATCTCTTCCAGCTTGTCCATTGGCAGGTCCGTCACCACACGGTTCCAGGCCCGCACGCGGTTTTCATAGGGCTGCATCACCGAATCAATACCCAGCAGGTTCACCCCCCGCAGCAGGAAGGGAATGACCGTGGCGGGCAACTGCATGCCACCAGCCAGGCCAACAGCAGCGACAGAGCCGCCATATTTGATCTGGCCCAGAACCCGCGCCAGCATGGCACCGCCAACGGCATCCACACAGCCGGCCCAGCTTTCCGCTTCCAAAGGTCGCTTGGTTGTCTCGTTCAGTTCGTCTCTGGGCACAATCTGGCTGGCCCCCAGATCCTTCAGATAGTCGGCAGTTTCCGGACGTCCGGTCACCGCGGCCACCTCATAGCCCAGCTTGGCCAGAATGGCCGTTGCAACTGAGCCGACACCACCCGCAGCCCCGGTCACCAGAACCGGGCCTTTGTCTGTGGTCAGGCCATGATCTTCCAAGGCCATGACAGACAGCATGGAGGTGAATCCGGCAGTGCCCACAGCCATGGCCTGACGGGTGCTGAGACCTTCCGGCAGCGGCACCAGCCAATCGGCCTTGACCTTGGCTTTCTGGGCATAGCCGCCCCACCAGATCTCCCCGACACGCCAGCCGGTCAGCACCACTTTATCGCCGGGCTTGTAGCGGTCGTCTTCTGAAGACTCCACCACACCGGAGAAGTCGACGCCGCCTACATGGGGATAGGTCTTAACCAGCCCCCCGCCGCCTTTGCCAAGGCACAGACCGTCCTTGTAGTTGACCGTCGAATACTCGACGTTCACCACCACATCGCCATCCGCAGGCAGGCGACTGTCATCCAGGCTCTGAACAGAGGCGGAAGTGTTTCCCTCGTCGTCTTTTTCGACAACCAGTGCATTGAAGGCCATAGATGTTTCCTTACGCTTCGAAATGATTTCGCCCAGAGTAACAGACTGCCTGATAAAAACTAGCTGACCTCACGGCACAGCTGCTCACCCAACAGAGAGTCTTCACGGAAGGGGAAAGGCCGGATCACCCCTGCCCGTTTGCCTTCCGGGGTTTGAACCATCACCACCTGTCCGTCGTTGGCCTGGTCCGTCCTGACCATGACAAAAGCCAGAGAACAGCCAAAACGGGGCGACCAGCAGGCGGCAGAGGCCCGGCCAATGGCTTCACCTGTCACAGCCGCCAGCGGCCAGTGCGCGTGCATGGTGGGGCAGTTGCCTTCAAAAACCATGCCCCGCATCAGCCAGCGCGGCCCTTCTTCCCTGGCTTTTTCCAGAGCTTTGCGACCGATGAATTCAATGGGGGCATCCAGGTCAACATACTCTTCCAGACCCGCTTCAAAGGGCGTGTGGCTGAGGTCCATGTCCCCGCCATAGGAAAAGAGCCCCCCTTCCATGCGTTCAATCAGGTTCGGACAACCCGGCCCGACATTGAGGTCCTGACCGGCTTCCCACAGCGCATCCCAGAGTTTTTCACCCAGAGACGAGTCATCCAGATAGATTTCAAAACCGCCCTGCTTGGACCAGCCTGAACGGGCAACCAGCAAGGGATGGCCGTCAAAATCCAGCCAGGCAAATCCGAAGAATTTGAGATCAACGGCTTCCTGGCCAAAGACCCGCAACATCAGGTCATTGGCTTTTGGCCCCTGGACCGCCAGAGGTGAGACGTCCGGCTCAAAGACCTCCACATCCAGACCCAGACCGTAGGCGAGCCCTTTGGCCCAGAGCACCACGTCTGAGTCAGCAATCGACAGCCAGAAGCGGTCGTCTGCCAGCTTCAGGATGATGGGGTCATTGACCATGCCGCCCTTCTCATCCACCAGCGGCGCATAGAAGCACCGGCCCTGGCGGGCTTTGGAGAGATCGCGACAGGTCATGGCCTGCGTCAGACGGGCGGCATCGGGGCCAACAATCTCCACCTGGCGCTCACAGGAGACGTCCCACAGCTGCACATGATTGCAAAGGTGCTCGTAATCCTCTTCCAGCGACTTAAAGGCCGCGGGCAGCAGCATGTGGTTGTAGATGGTGTAAACGGACACCCCCAGAGCTTCGATCCGGTTGGAAAAGGGGGTACGGCGAATGCGGGTACTGGCAGATAAGGTTGGGGAAGACATCGCCACTCCTGACTGTTGGCTCTCAAGGAAACACGAAAGGCGGACTGCGGGGGCAAACTGCGGCCTGTGGCAGCTCCCTTTCAGTCACTCATGTTTTAAAAGGCTGAAGAGAGTTTCACGCCACAAGCGTCGTCACGAAGTGAGGCCTGCCAAAGCGATTTGTCTCTAAAGCGCAGATTTTCGCGCTAAATAGCGCAAGCCAAAGCAAATGAGAACGGCTATAAGATTCATGTCATCATCGAAAAAACTGATAATGCCATGACCGATCTTCCCCCTTTACGCGCCGTGCGGGCATTCGAAGTCTGTTACCGCCTGCGCTCTTACACCCAGGCAGCGGCAAGACTGAACGTCGGACAACCCGCCATCAGCCATCAAATTCGGATGTTGGAGAAAGACCTGGGATGCCAGCTTTTTGTCAAAAAGGGCTCAAGCATCCGGGCCACGGCAGAAGCCGACGCGTTCTATGAAACCATTGCCCCGGCGCTGAATGCGATCAGTGCTGTCAGCCAGCGGTTGCGCCGTTCCAGTGAAGAAAACAATCTCACACTGGCAACCTATCCCGGTCTGGCCGCCTACTGGGTCCTGCCGCGCCTGAATCAGCTGCGACAAAGCAGCAAGGCGCTGGATGTCCGGGTTCTGACCGCAGAACGGGACGAAGATCTGGAACTCTCCCAGGTGGACTGCTGCGTCACCTTTGGCCTGCAGGGGCGTCCGGGCTGGGAGTCCCTTCCCTTGTTCAAAGAAGAAGTCCTGCCCATGACTTCCCCGCAGTTGGCCCGGGATCTGGCAGGCTGGTCCCCGGAAAGGCTGATATCAGAAGGACCGCTGATCCACCTGGAAGACCCGCAGCACCGCTGGTACGACTGGCAGGACTGGCGTGACCAGATGGCCCCGAACGCCCCTGCCGTCGCCCGGGCTCTGTCTGTCACCAACCATGGAGTGGCCATCCATCAGGCCCTGTTGGGGGCTGGTGTAACCCTGATTTGCCGGGATCTGGTGGCAGATCTGCTGAGCGCCGGGGCTCTGGTCAATCTGCCGGTACCGCCTCTCTGTTCAGAGCGGGGCTACTGGTTTTCTGCGCCACCGGGCTTCCTGGACCAGTCCCCCGGACAGCAGATTGCCCGGGCCCTCCAGGCGTCGTCTTGATTGCTATTTTGTTTGATTGCTCTGTTACAGCCAGCGACGAACCTGCCGACAGTAGCTGTCATAGTCTGCGCCGAAATTCGCCCGCAACCTGTCTTCTTCAAAGGGAATGTACCAGCGGTCGGCGACAAACCAGAACAGCAGCGGCCCCAACAGGGCCGACAGACTGCCTGACAACAGCACCCCGCCCAGCAACGCCAGTGCAAAGCCCAGATAGATGGGGTTCCGGCTGATTCTGAAGAGCCCTCCGGTCACCAGTTTGTCCGGATTCCGAAAGGTGTGAATGTTGGTTCTAACCCGCCGAAAGGTCAGAGCCACAGTGACGATCATGCCCAGCCCCAATGCCACCGGTACCACCCCCAGTCCGCGCCAGGGCCAGACCATCCAGTGTGCCAGAGGTAGTAACTTGTGGAGGGCGATCATCCCCAGGCCACAGAGCAGAAAAAGGACGGGCGGCAGCAAACGTTTCAAGATCTTACTCCTAATCTGTCTTTCTTGAGACCGGTCGACGGCTGGTGGGATTACAGATTGCTGGGTGCTGGCCTGACGGTCACAGGAATACGTCCAAAGCCATGCGGTGCCAAAACTCTTCCACAGCCTCGACCACTGCAGCCCAATCGGCAGTTTGCTCTGAACCAAACAACAAAACCAACAACACCATGCCAGCCCCAGCCAGCAGGTAAGAATTTTGGTGTGACATGCTCCACATCCCTTCAAATCATCCCTCCTCTTTTCACCTGAGGAAGAATTAGTTTAGCAACTAAACCAATGAGTTAAAAAAGGGGGCGCTGCTGCACCCGCTTGTTTCACTTTCCAACTACCACACACCGACTGTGCCTCATAACCAGCCACGCATATGGATTAATCCACCAGACGCGCTGAGGGCTCCCCCCTCAAAAATCCAGTGTCTGGTCCTCATAAAGCTCAGCCATGGCCAGAAGATCCTCCAGCACGATCCGGGCCTGCCTTGTCTTTTCCAACACCTCGTCGCCGTAGTGCGCTTTGACCATACGGGCCATAAGTGCATGAAACTCTTCATGCTTGTGATAGGCCGTCCACCCCAGGTCAGTCAGTTCCAGCAGCACCTCTTTGGCGTTGTCTTCCCGTCGAACCTTCCGCACCAATCCCTTTTTGACCAACTTGCTGACCAACTGGGATACGGCCCCTTTGGTCACCTGCAGGTGGTCCGCCAAAGCCATCATGTTGCGCCCTGACAGGGCCCCGATGGCCTGAACCCCATGGATCTCTGAGCGATGCAGTTTCATGCCCGTTCCAAACTCCTTTGGTTTGGCATCCACTGCATCGATTTTTTGCATCAGAAAGTGAAAGGCCATGAAGAACCGTTCGGCTTCCTCCCTTTCCTGCGAGCTACACTGAGGAAAATCTGGCGCGGTCATCGGGGGCTTCTTACCTTCGTTGTGGCGATTGTATAGTTGCTAAACAAAAATAGTCAAGCAGCTAAACCATATTTCTATCTTATGCCCGTGCGGACCCAAGGCAGCAAGGCAAAAGCGAGCCCATTCCCCACCGCCTCAGGCTGCTTTACGGCAGATCAGGCAGCGCTTTCAGCAATCAGACGGGACAGATGGCCGGTCTTGACCAGGATGGTACAGCCTTCCTTGCTGAAAGGATGATGGACCGAGCCGGGTGGATTGCGCAGCCAGGTCCCTTTGGGATACTGCCCCTGCTCGTCCTCAAAGGTCCCCTCCAGCACCAGGATCTCTTCACCCTCGGGATGGATATGGGGATTGAACTGGGTTCCGGGTGCCCAGCGCACCAGCGCCACCTGTTCTCCCGCCCCGGAAAAGAGCGGCATGACCTCCAGGCCCGGCACCAATCCAGGCGACCAGCTTTCCTGATCCGTGAAGACCCGCACATAGTCCTGATCTTCCGGTTCCATCTGCTGGAGTTTCACGTAAATGGTACAGCCGTCTTTGCTGAAAGGTTTGTGACTGGACCCCACGGGATTGCGCACATAACTGCCGGGAGGATAGTCCCCATGTTCATCCGAAAAAGTGCCTTCCAGCACAAAGAACTCCTCCCCGCCGCTGTGCACGTGGGGGTCAAAATAACTGCCCGGTTCATACCGTACGATGGTGGTGGCGACGGCCACTTCCCCGCCCAGTCTGTGCAGCAGACGGCGGCTGACCCCCGGCAGAGGAGAGTCAATCCAGGGCTCTTCAGCGGATTGCACCACCGCCCGTTGTCTGTAATCGGCGTTCAGTTCCATGATCTTCTCCTGACGGACAGCGCACACCATCCTGATCCCATTGTTTGCCAGAAAGACCAGCGGCGGCAAGCCAGTCAGCCGCCGCTGGCCTAAAAACTGTTAGGCCCGGGCGCTGGGTCGGGCAGCCAGACGGGCATGCCAGGCCCGGACATTGACCAGATCCTCCGGCAGGTCGAACTCCAGGAAAGCGGCCAGATCCAGAGCACAGAGCGCGGTGATGTCAGCGACGGAGAACTCTCCGGCAATGTAATCCCGTCCTTCCAGTGCCTGTTCCAGTTTTTCCAGCATTCCAGTGACAGATTCCCGGCAATGATGGCCCCAGTCTGCATTCTGATAGGTTTCCAGCTCCCCCAATCCCGGAGTGGCATGATGGAAATAGGCCAGTAGCTTATCGAGCAGCCCCTGCTCAATGCGGCGCTGCCACATGTCCACTTCCGCGATCTTCTGCGGGCTGGTTCCCATCAGGGCAGGGCTGGGTTTCAGCGCTTCGAAGTAGCGGGAGATGGCAGTTGTTTCCCCCAGATGGCTACCGTCATCCAGTTCCAGAACTGGAACACCGGCAAATGGATTCTTCTTCAGAAAATCATCTTGGCGATGGGCCCCACCCGGCACATCAATCTGTTCTCTCTCGACCTCCAGGCCCTTTTCAGCCAAAAAGATGCGGACGCGGCGGGGGTTCGGGAAGGCTTCGTATTCGTAGAGTTTCATGACCCGTCTTTGCTCTTGCTGTGAGGTTAACTCCCAGGCTTCGTGGATGATCCCCGCGGCCTCGGGAAGGAATAAACTACAATCTACCTATCAGTAGATAGATAAACTGAAACTCGATGACGTCAAGGGTTGGCCATGCCGAAATTGTCAGATGCCAGGAAACAAATTCTGGAACAGGCCCGTCGTCTGGCCCAAACAAGAGGCTATGGCGGCTTCAGCTACCGCGACATTGCCCAGGAGCTGGGCATCAAATCCGCCAGCATTCACTATCACTTCCCTGGCAAGGATGATCTGATCGCAGCCTTGATCGATGCCTACAGCGATGCCGTTTTCGACATCCTGGAAGACGAAGCCGTGGCTTTGGCACCTGCCAAGGAAAAACTGGAAGCGTTCACCAGGCCCTTCCGCACTGCTCTGGAAGACGGCAACAAGATGTGCCTTTGCGGCATGTTGTCGGCGGAGGCCGAACTGCTCAGCGATGAGGCGCGTCAGAAAGTGCAGGCCTTCTTTGACCGCTGCGAAGCCTGGCTGGAAGACGTTTATCGGGAGCTGGAAGCCGCAGACCCGGCCAGCGCCGCCACAACCTGTGTGGCCAGCCTGGAAGGGGCCCTGCTTCTGGCCCGCGCCAGAGGAAGCATGACGCCCTTCAATCAAGTCGTCGCACGCCTTCTGGCCGGCTAGAGTCAAACCGGTTTAAGTGGACTCACGACGGGATAACGCTTGAAGCGCGACATACCAGTTGAAGAGGCTCAAAGCATGAAACTCTTGTCAACTGGATGAACCCTCCCAACCAAAAGCAGGGGTTAACCTGTTACCCGCTTAGAAAACACAGTGCTTGGCGAAATCGGTGGCTTCGTTGGCCGTCCAGTCGCCTTTTGGCTTATTCTTCATGTCTTCGCACCATTCTTTACTGCCCACTTCCGGTGAACAGGCAGACAGAAGAAGCACCACAGCAGCCAGAAGACACAGTGGTGACAAAAAACCGGCCTTTTGCTTCAGCAAAGCCCTACCCCCTTCAACAATAAAACGCCTTTCGATCGTTTCTTCCTATCGCTGCTGGACCGGAAAAACCACAGAAAACAAGGCCCATCGCCGGAGCATTGACCTGACCGGGGGCTTATGCGCACCCTTTATGCGTGACCAAAGGACTGAAAACAGGAGCAGTGGGTGACCTTCTTTGGGATGGGTAAAAAACGGCGATTGATCGCCCATCAAGGCGCGCTCCTGGCCTATGCAACAGCGCTGTGCAATGACCCGCAACTGGCAGCCGACCTGGTTCAGGACTGCGCCGTAAGGGTCCTGCGTGGCAGCAAGGCACCCAAAGACGACAGCGCCTACAAAGCCTGGCTTTTTACCATCATCCGCAACCTCTGGCTGGATCACCTGCGCCGAAGCTCCGTTCGCAACGAAGTCTCCGTCCACGGTCTGTCTGACGGCTGGGAGCCCCCCACAGGTGGCGAAACCGGTGTCGTCAACGGGCTGGCCGTGCGTCAGGCCTTCACGCTTTTGAGTGAAGATCACCGCGACGTTCTGGCACTCGTCGATATCGCAGACTTTAGCTACAGTGAAACAGCCGAGATCTTGCAGATATCCATCGGCACCGTCATGAGCAGGGTCAGCCGCGCCAGACAAGCTCTGGCCAACCGGCTGACACAAGATAACGTCGTGGAGTTTTCTCTGCGCAAAGGGCAGTAAGCGCCGTGAGTAAAGTACAGATAAACCGGGAAAGGCTGAACGCCTACGTGGATGGCGAGCTCTCTGCCAGTGAAGCAGCAGAGGTTGCCGCCCTCATTGCCGCGGACAAAAGAGCTGCTCAGATCGTGGCGGAACTGAGCGCCATGAAATCCGGCCTGAAGGCGGCTTTTCCAACAGACGGCGTCAGCAGCGAGCCTCTCAAAGCCACTCCCAAAGTCCGGACAAAGATCGCCGCTGCTGCTGCGGTGGTCCTGATCGCCTCTGCCGCGCTGATTTCTGGCCTGAGCCTCACAGACAGCAGCAGCCAGTCTGATCTGATCACAGCAGCCCTGCAGAACCACGACCGACAGCCACAGCCTGCTCAGGCCCCGTCAAACGGTCTGGCGAGTTTTCAACTGACCTCTCTGCCCTCTGCCCTGGTCATTCCAGATCTGACCACCGCAGGTCTCACCCTCTCGTCCTTTGATCCCAAGGTGCAGTTGGGAACGACCATTGCGGCTCAGATTACCTATCTTGGCAGCCGGGGATGCCGCCTTTCCCTCTTTGCTTTTCCAAGGGAATCCGGTGCACAGGCCATCAAAGCTGATCTGACGTCCAGCACACTGGTCGAACGCTGGAACGCCGGGGCTCTGGATTACCTGCTGGTGGCCCGGCAAATGGACGGCACCCGCTTTGGGGTGATTGCCGCTGCTCTGAAGGAAGCCAGCAGCAACGGCACCAATCTCGAAGACCAGACCCGCACCGCCCTGATGGACGCCCGCCAGCCCTGTCTGGCCTGATTGTTCCACCAGACCGAAAAAAAATCAGGGGCGAGGGAATAAAACCGCGACCTCATCCGTTTTTGACTCTGAGCCGTCCAAAAGGTGACGGCAAAGATCAAGAAAACCGGAGGGTGAGGAATGAACGGGGACGATCCCAAGGGCCTGTTTCAGCTCTATGACGAAGATTCAGACAAAGCCGACAAACTGATTTTCGGTCGCGTTGCCAACGCGGACCGGCGCGGCTTCCTGCGCGGGGCCGGCCTGACAGCCATGACCGCCATGGTTGGCGGTGCCATTCCCTTTGCAGCCAATATGCCATCGGGCTTTATCCCCGTGGCCCTGGCGGAAGAGGAAATGGTGGAAGGCAAAGATGGCCTGACCGTCCTCAACGACCGGCCCTTGAACGCGGAAACGCCCGCGCATCTGCTGAATGACGACATTACACCGACCAAGCGTCATTTCATCCGCAACAACGGCATGCCCCCCGATGAAATGGATGCACAGAGCTGGACGCTGACCATCGACGGTCTGGTGGACAAGCCCCTGACCCTGACCATCGCCGATCTGAAAAGTCAGTTCGAAGTGGTCACCCAGGCTCTGGTGATCGAATGCGGTGGCAACGGCCGCAGTGCCTTTGATCCGCCTGCAAAAGGCAACCAGTGGACACTGGGTGCGGTGGCCTGCTCCAACTGGACCGGGGTTCGGCTGGCCGATGTGCTGAAAGCCGCCGGGGTCAAGGACAGTGCCATCTACACGGCCCACGAAGGTGCAGATACCCACCTGTCCGGGAAAGAAGGCAAGCTGCCCATCTCCCGCGGTGTGCCCATCGAAAAAGCCATGGACCCCAACAACCTGATCGCTTTTGAGCAGAATGGCGCCCCCATCCATCCCATGAACGGTGCGCCCTTGCGCCTGGTCGTGCCTGGCTGGCCCGGGTCCTGCTCCCAGAAATGGCTGACCCGCATTTACCTGCGTGATCAGGTCCACGACGGTCCGAAGATGACCGGCAAGGCCTATCGGGTGCCCAACCGCCCTGTAGAGCCCGGCGAAAAAGTCGACAAGAAGGACTTTGAAATCATCCACGCCATGCCGGTGAAATCACTGATCACCGCCCCGGCAACGGGCAGTGAAACCAGCGATGGAAAAGTCAAGGTTCACGGCCATGCCTGGGCCGGTGATGACAAGGTCGCCAAGGTTGAGATCTCGCTGGATTTCGGGGCCACCTGGATGGAGGCCAAGCTGGCCGATCCGGTCAACGACTATGCCTGGCAGAACTTCGACGCCGAGGTCACCCTGCCGCAGAAGGGGTACTATGAAATCTGGGCACGGGCGACCAGCGACAAAGGTGTCGCCCAGCCGCACGCCATAGCCTGGAACCCCAAGGGTTATCTCAACAACTCTTTGCACCGCATTGCCGTGCGCTCTGTCTAAAAGAGGCTGTTGCCAGAGTGGGGGGTCGGCCCTGGATGCCAGAGTCAAATCGATTTAAGTGGAATCACTACGTGATAACGCTTCAAGCGTGAAACTCTGTTCAATGGCTTAGAGGATGATTCTCGGTTTAGGTACAAGCGCAAAACGCTTCTAACTAAACCAATCATGCTCTAGGCAGCCGATCCCTCACAGCCCCTGAAAACCACCCGGTCCCCTTTTCCCGAGAAACAAAATGAACAGCCTCCCCCGCCCTGTTGCGCGGTTGCTTGCGACTGCGCTCTTTGCCGCTTTCGCCAGCCTGCCCCTTGCTGCCCCCCTCTTGGCCGAAGAAGAAGATGAACTGACGGCCATTGGCCTGCCGCCGGATACCGGCAGAGACGAAGTCGAGATCTACTGCAGCGCCTGTCATTCCCTGCGTCTGGTCGTTCAGCAAGGCCTGGACCGCGACGGCTGGGAGGAAACCATCACCTGGATGATTGATGAGCAGGAGATGGAGGAAATGGAACCGGAAGACCACAAACTGGTGCTGGACTATCTGGCCAAACACGTCTCCATCGACGCCCGCCGGGCGCACAAAAAACAGTAATTCACCCTGCCCATCTTCAGCTATCGATGGGACACTAAAAAGGGGACCCCATGCGGTCCCCTTTTCTTTTGCCTCTCTCCAAACGCTGAGAGAAAAAAGCCCGATCAGTCGAATTTAGCCGGGCGCTTTTCAATGAAGGCGGTGACCGCTTCCATATGTTCATCGGAATTGTGGCACATGCCCTGAATGACCGAGCAGTGTTTCAGAAAGTCCCGCATTTCCATGCGTTGAGCCATTTTCATCAGCTGTTTGGCCTGACGCAGAGCCTGGGGAGGTTTCGCAGCCATCATTGCGGCCAGCTCCAGGGTGCGGTCCATCAACTGATCTGCCGGCACCACTTCCTGCACCAGACCCATGCTCAGGGCTTCTTCTGCACGGACCAGGCGACCGGTCAGGGCCATGGAAGCCGCATTGCCATAGCCAATCAGGCGCTGTAACAGCCAGGCGCCGCCATCGCCCGGGATGATGCCCAGATTGACAAAGGTCTCCCCGAACAGCGCTTTTTCAGAGGCAATGCGCAGGTCACACATGCAGGTCAGGTCACAGCCGGCCCCAATGGCCGGGCCGTTAACGGCGGCAATGATCGGCACCTCCACGTCATCCAGCGCCAGAGGAATGCGTTGAATCTGGGTCTGGTAGTTGCGGGCCACTTCCCCGACGTCCCCGCCGAACATGCCGTCACGGTCCTGCATTTCCTTTACATTGCCGCCGGAGGAAAAGGCTCGACCAGCCCCGGTCAGCACCAGAACAGAAACTGCCGGTTCCGCATTGACCCAGGCGGCAACGCTCAGAATGTCTTCAATCAAAGTCGTGCCGGTCAGGGCGTTGCGCAGATCATCCCGATCAAAGGTCAAAACCGCCACTCTGTCCTGCAAAGTCAGGCTGGCGTCGGTTACAGCGGGAAGGGTCACCATGGTCATTTCCTCATCAGACAAGCGGTTCAGTTTGGTTGACTGCAGACTGGAGGCAAAGACAGGAATTTGAAAGAGCAGGACCGCTTCCTGCTCGTTCCAGCAGAGAAAAAGATCCTTTTTCTCAATGCTTAAACAAGATGGAGGCTCGACAACCACCCACTTTTTCCGGCAAATAGTTTGGTAACGGGAGGAACCGAGGGGGCCGACAGGGATGTAAAATCACTGACGGGGTCAGTTCACCGTTTTTTTGCAGGCTTCTATTCGAGCCAGAGTTCGTCATTTTTTCTATGGTTCTTGTCTCAATGGGTGGGCAATGCGCGCACGGGCCAAACTAGATGATCGGGATCTGAAGATCCTTGCCATTTTGCAGCGGGAAGGACGCATTACCAAAGCGGCGTTGGCTGAGCGGGTAAACCTCTCACCGACACCCTGTTGGGAGCGTCTCAAGCGCCTGGAAAAGGCTGGCATCATCGAAAGCTATGGCGCACGCATCAACCTGAAAGCCTTTGTTGACGTCACCCTGATTTTTGTCCAGGTCGAGCTGGAAGGCCACCGCAGCCAGGACTTCCAGCGCTTTGAAGACGGCATTCAGGACATCCCGGAGATTCTGGAGTGCTGGGGTGTCGGCGGCGGTTTCGACTACCTATTGAAGGTCATCGCTTCTTCTGTGGAAGACTACCAGCGCATGGTGGAAAACATGCTGACTGCGGAGATCGGTGTGCAGCGCTACTTCACCTACGTGGTGACCAAAGCCATCAAAGATGCCCCTCTGCCCATGGATAAACTCACTCTGCTGAAATAGCAGGTGATCCTGGCTTCCCCTCTGCCAGTCAGCACGATCCGCCCCTGCCCGCCTTCACGGATTAAACTGCATCAGCAACCAGTCTGCGAAGGCTTTGCTGGCGGGCGTTTCCTCCGCCGGGGAAGGACGCAGCAGAAAGTAGGCCTCCGCCATTGGCAGGGTGTAGTCCCCCAATCGTTGCAGCCGCTTTTCCTTCAACAGACCCGCCACCAGCGTGTCATGCCCCAAGGCCAGCCCCGCCCCCGCGTGGGCAGCTGATAAAGTGACAGAGAAGGTACTGGCCCAGTTGATCCGCTTCTGCTCAGCCAAAACGAAGTTCTGCCCGGCAAACCAGTCAACCCAGGAAACCGACAGCCCCGCACAGTCGAACAGCTGCTGATCCGCGAGACGTTGCAAATCAAACGGCTCAGCCCTTTCGGGGTCACTGACGCTGGCAACCGGATAACAGGTTTCTTCGGTCAGTCTTTCTGCCGCCACGCCGTCACCCGCGCTGCGGCCAAAACGGATTTCCACATCCGCCCGACTTTCCTCCGGAATCCACAAGGCTGTGGTTATGTCCAGCGAGATCCAGGGGTATTTGCGATAAAGATCGGGCAGACGCGGCGCCAGCCAATAGATTGAAAAGGCAAGATTGCTCTGTACCGCCAGGCTCTGCCCCCGGTCATAGCCCACAAAGGTCTGTGTCCCCTGGGCCAGGGTTTCGAAGGCCTGCTGGACGGTGGGCAGGTAAAGTCTGGCGGCCTCTGTCAGCTCCAGCGCCCTCACCCGCCGATAGAAGAGTGCTTTGCCTAAGAAGCCTTCCAGGTTCTTGATCTGCTGCGAGACGGCAGGCTGGGTCATGTTCAGCTCTTTGGCGGCCCCGGTAAAGGACAGCAGACGCGCCGAAGCTTCAAAGGCACGAAGCCAGTTCAGCGGCGGCAACCCGGCTTTTCTGGTCTGTGACATGGCCAATCTCACCTGTACATAAGACATACATAAGTTTGGCTTATGAAATAAGATCGAATTTCTTGTTTGTACAGTTTTGCTGGCCGTGACAAGCAGGAAGCCAGAACTGCGCCTCCCAGCGATGGCTTGGTTTTAAAGCGGAGTTCGGGGGAGCCCCTGCCTGGGGAACCCTTGTCAGGGAATACCTCTCAGGAGAACCCTTCCCAGTGGATCACTTTCCAGGGGATCACTTCCCTGGGGATCACTTCACAAGAACCGGTCACGCCTGACTGTGAGGTCAAAGAGAGATCCCGGCCCTGCTATAATGACCGCCAGCTTTGCCGCTGGCTGCCCGACCGAAAAGGAATGCCCCATGCCTTTGGAACAAACCTCCGCGCCCCAAAAAGCCGATGCATTTGCCGTCGCGCCGATCATTGAAAGGGAAAAGGATCGCCAGAACGAACAGGCGCTGAGGGAAGATCTGGCAGCCGCCTTTCGCCTGGCGGCCCAGTTTGACTGGCATGAATCCGTCGGCAACCACTTCAGCGCCGTGCTGCCGGAAGACAACAGCCGTTTCCTGCTCAACGCCCGCTGGCAGCATTTTGCCGACATCAGGGCAAGTGATCTGCTGAACCTGAAGGCAGATGATCCTGACACCATGAAGGGCGACAACCCGCCCGACCCCTCGGCCTGGTGCATCCACGGCGCCTTGCATCGTCAGGTTCCCCATGCCCGCGTGGTTCTGCATTGCCATCCGCCCTACGCCACGGCTCTGGCCGGATTGAAGGACCCCACCATCAAGCCCATCGACCAGAACACGGCCCGCTTTTACAACCGCATTGCCATCGACAACGGTTTTGGCGGCATTGCTGATGATGCCGCTGAGGGTGAGCGCATTGCCACCTGCCTGGGCAACCACACCACCATGATGATGGGCAATCACGGTGTCTCAGCCGCGGCCCCCACCGTCGCTGAAGCCTTCGAAGACCTCTATTTCCTGGAACGGGCGGCCAAGACCATGATGCTGGCCTATGCTTCGGGTCAGCCGCTCAACATCATGCCCGATGATCTGGCGGAGAAAACCGCCAGCGACTGGGACGCTTATCGGGATACGGCCTTTGCCCACTTTGCCCAACTGAAAGCCCAACTCGATCGCAGGGACCCCTCCTACCGGGAATGAACCCTACGCTAAACTCTAGAAAGAGTTTCACGCTTCAAGTGCTTTTACAAAGTGGTTCCACTTCAACTGATTTGAACCAAATAGTTAGGGCACCAATTGACCGTGGCAGTGGCGGTCAGATCAGGCGGCTTCCACCTGAACCCGGCTGCTGCCGCTGCCCAGTGGCAGGACCAGAACCTTCGCGGCTATCCGTTCCTTTAGCGCTTCCACATGGCTGATCACGCCGATGCGCCGACCGGAGGCCTGCAAGCCTTCCAGAGCGGAAAGGGCCAGATCCAGGCTGCCGTGGTCCAGCGAGCCGAAACCTTCGTCAATAAAGAGGCTTTCAATCTGCAGCCCCTGACCGCTGGAAAGGGACGCCAGTCCCAGCGCCAGGGCGAGGGAGACCAGAAAGCGCTCGCCTCCGGAAAGATTGTGAACGCCGCGCAGTTCATCGGCCAGATCATGATCCATGACCTGCAACAGCAGTCCGTCGCCCGTAACCCGCTGCAATTCGTAGCGCGGGTAGATATCCGCCAGATGCTGGTTGGCCTGAGCAATCAGATGATCCAGCGTTAACGATTGGGCAAAATTGCGGAACAGAGCCCCATCGGCTGCACCGATCAGTTCCTTCATCTGCCCCCAGATCCGATGGCTCTCCTGACGCGCGTCAATTTCCTGCTGCAAGGCCAGAACCGCCTGACGGCGCCCATCATCCTCCCGCAACAGAGCCTGGGCTTTCAGCAACAGCTCTCGGGCCGCTTCCTTGTTTTTCGTCAGTTCCTGACGTTGAGATGTTAAGGCCTCCAAAGACGCCTCAGGTTTTCGATCACTGCTGTCGTGGCGGGCCAGCTGGGCCTGACGTTCGGCCAGCAAAGTGGCAGAACTGGAAAGGGCTTTCTCCAGATCCTGCAGCTCAGCTTCCTCGGTTTTCAGCCAATCTTCACCGCGGGCCAGCTGCGCCTCCACATCGGGTCGGGAAAAGCCTCGTTGAGCCAACTTGGCAGACAAATCTTCCGCCAGCAGGGCCCGTTGTTTCTCCTGCTGCGCCAGATCGGCAAGCACCTGAGTCTGGCGCGAGCGACAGGCCGCCAGTTCTTTCAGGCCATTTTCCAGTTCCTGACGGACAGTCTCGTAAGTTGTGGCGGCCTGTTCCGACGCCAGTCGGTACTGCGTGCGCACATCCTCAATGGGCTGTCCATCAATCACACCCTGACGTTCTGCGGTCTTGCTATCCCGTTTATCCCTGGCCTGGGACAAGGTCAGGGAAAGAGCCTGCTGGCGTTCTTTAGCCGCTGCCTGCTGACTGCTCAGCACCGAACTCTCCCGCTGAACTTCAACAAGCAGTTCGGCCAGCTCTTCCAGACGCTGCTGACCTTGCTGCCAGAGCTGAACCTGATCTTTGCAGTGCTGCAGGATCTTGCCTGCGTCCTGTTCTATCCAGTCCGGCAGGATCTTTGCCAAATGGCGATCAAGGGTGCCTTCCAGCCGCAGGAGATCCCGCAGGATGCGCGCGCCCTCCGCCAGCAGCTTATGCAACTCCTCCTGGCTATGGCGTTGACGCAGGTCCTGAGCCACCTGGCTTTGCGCTGTGGCGCAGGCCTTCAGGGCCTCTTTCAGGTGATCTGCCTGCAAAGGCGAGGCCGGCTGCAGGTCCTCGGCAAGGGCGCTCAGCTTTTGCAGCAACTGACCGGGCAGCTTTTCTGGTGGCTGACGGTGCCGCTGCCAGGTTCTTTGCTGATCCTGCGCTTCCTGGCGGACAGTCGCCAGCCGGGCCTCCCATTCGGGCAGGGCCCGACGATCGGCGGCCTGCCGGGCCTCAATCTCCAGCTTCTTTGCCTGCAGCCTTTCCTGCTCGGCTGTCAGCTCTTCCAGTCGCGCCACCTCGACCGCCAGCTGGCTTTGCTGCAACTCCCCCAACTGCTCCAGGGGATGGTCTTTTGACCCACACACCGGACAGGGTTCACCCGCCGCCAGATTCATGCGCAGAAACTCAGCCTGTTCCGACTGGCTGTCCTGACAGCGTTTCAAGAAAGCCTGCGCATCTTCCCGGCGACTTAGAGCCAGCGGAATCTCCCGCGCCAGTTCCGTCAGGATCTTGCTGTGGGACGCCAGTTGCTGGCCCAGCCGTTCCTGCTCCGCTTCTGCACGCGCCTGATCATCCAGACTTTTGCGATATCCACGGGCGGCATCCTGCAACCGTTCCAGATCCCGGTAGAAAGCCGCCAGACGCCCGGATGTTTCGTCCAGCTCCAGCGCATTGGTCTGCGCCAGTCTGTCCGCCAGTTCCGTCGCTGAGCTTTCCAGATGAACTAACGCCTCTCGCCAGCGGCCCGGCTTACCAAGGTCGGCCAAAGTGTCCATCTCCGGCCAGTCCCGCAGCTTTTCCTGCAAGTCACCCAAACTGCCGGAAAGTCTGCTGAAATCCAGCAGTTCCTGTTCCACTTGCGGCAGGTCACGGTCCAGCAGGTCCACCCCTTCCAGCCCGGCCAAACGCGCTTTCAGGGTCTTCTGTTCTTCTTCCTGTTTCTGGCGCTGCGCCATCAGGGCCGACTGGCGGGATTCCAGCCGCTGCAGTTCGGCCTTTACTGAATCCTGATCGGTTTCCCCCTGCTGCACCTCCTGAGAGAGTGCCTGCAACTCCGTGTCCAGCTGTTTGGCTTTATCCAGCTGCGGGCCGATGTCGTTGTAGGCTGTTCTGGCAGCCCTGGCTGCTTTTTCGCTGCTGGCGCTTTGGGGACGCAGCCGGGCTTCCTGAGCGGCCAGCTTTTCTTCTTCCTGCTGGCCGTCTTCCTTCCGCCGCACGAGCGCGTCACACTGTTGCTCTGCTCCCTTCAGGGCCGTCACTTCAGCACGCAGAGCAAAGGCGTTTCGGGCGAGGGCCAGGTCTTCCCGGCGGGATTTGGCGACCTCCCACGCGTGACGTGCATGCTCCTTGCTGGCCTGCGCCTGCGTCACCCCCTGCTGCAAGGCCTGCTCTTGCTCATACCAGTCAAGCGCGCGCTGATGGATGAGCAACTGCTGTTCCAGCACCTGGTCCTGCTGCCGGGCCTCGCTCAATTCTGCTTCGGCTTTCTGTCGGGCTTCCTCCTCCAGCGGCAACTGATCGCCATGGCGCACCGTCAGCTCTTTGAGCGCCCGGTCTTCTTCCCGAAAACGCTCGAACACAGCTTTTGAGATGTCGCTGTAGATCTCCGTGCCGGTGATGCGCTCCAGCAACTGGGCGCGCTCCTTGCTCTCGGCCTTGATGAAGTTGTCGAAATCCCCCTGAGCCAGCAGGACAGAGCGACGAAACTGGTCGAAGGTCAGCCCCACCTTTTCCTGTATCAGCGCCAGCACTTCGGTTTTTTTGTCGCCCAGACGGTCCCCGGTTGAAAGGTCGGTCAGGCTCATGGTCTGGTTCTGCAGACGCCCCTCCGCCTTGCCCCGGGCCCGGCGCACCTGCCAGCGCGCCCGGTAAGGCAAGCCATCGCGCCCGACAAAATCCACCTCAGCAAAGCCACCGCCGCTTTGGGCCCGCAAAACCCCTTTGACGTCGTTGTAGGCCATATCATCCTGGCCGGCGGCCCGGCCTTCCCGTGACGAGACGGCCACCATTCTAGGCAGGCGATCGTAGAGAGCCAGACAGACCGCATCCAAAAGGGTCGACTTGCCTGCCCCTGTGGGGCCACTGATGGCGAAAATACCGGAGCTCCGCAGAGGCTCGGCTTCAAAATCCACCTCAAAGGCATCGGCCAGACTGGCCAGATTCTGACCGCGCAGCGCCAACAATCTCATAGCAACTGCCCCTGCTCCGTGACCTTTTCTTCTCCCGGAACAGCAACGGCGGTTTCTGATGAGGGGGTCTCAGCCGGACCGGTTTTTGAGGGGCTGTCGGCAGGCAGTCGGTCAGATGCCTCTGGCGGGGTTTCCGCGATTTCGCTTTTGACGAACCCTAGCTCGGCCCCTTGCTCCCCCTCGTTTGTCTCTGTTTCTTCAGGCGATTGCACGGACTGCAAGACTTCCTCAAAAGCGGCCAGAAGGGCGGGTTCCGGCGATTGATCATAGACCTGCTGATAGCGGGCTTTGAACACCTCCTGCGGACTGTAGTCACTAAGTTCCCGAACCACACTGGCACCATGTCCCAATCCCCGGGCTGCGCCGCCAACCCGCCGCTCAATGCGCACCAGACGATAGCCTTTTTCCGCCAGCGCAGCCTCTACCCGGGCGCGCAGCTGTGGTTCCGGGGCATCCAGGGTCACCACCACCTCCAGAAAGGGCTGGGTTTCCGCAGGTCCGTCATAAAAAGGCAGATCCTCCAGTTCCGCCAGAACGGCAGCGAGATCACCAGCTGCCCCTTGCGGCACCCGAAGGAAGTCAACGGCCCGCGGCGTTTCCAGCAGCTCGACCTGGCTGTCCTGGCCTGCCTCGACATCCACCAGAACCACAGAGTGGCGATAGTCCTTCTCTGCCATGGACATGGGAAAGGGCGTGCCGGAATAGCGGATCAGGCTAGGTCCTTTGATTTGCTGGGGACGGTGCAGGTGCCCCAGAGCCACATAGGCGAGATCCTCCGAAAACAGGGAGCTGGAGTGGGCTTCTTCCCCGCCGATAACAATCCGGCGCTCGCTCTGCTCTGACAGTTGACCGCCGCTCATGTTGAGATGACCGGTGGCAATCAGCGGCACCCCAGCGGCTTTCTGACGGGCCAGATCAATGGCGTTTTTGTAGAGCGCGGCCAGCGCGCCATCCGGGCTGCCGGTTTCTTCCGCAGCAGAGATCTGGGGGAGGTCGCCGGGACGCAGATAGGGCAAAGCCAGACAATAGGCCGCCACCTTTTCCTGTTCATCCCGCAAAGGGATCAGACAAGCGTCAAGATCAGGCTGGCCCTCGCGCCGGGGCAGTCCGCCAATCAGGTGACACCGCTTGTCCGTCAGAAAGGGTCGGGGAAGTTCGACCCGGGCGGGGGAATCATGATTGCCGCCGATAAATACCGACTGCAGTCGGGGCAGCTCCCGATCCAACCTGCCAAGAAAGTCGTTGAAACACTTGAGGGCGGCGTTGCTGGCCTGCGTGGTGTCAAAGATGTCCCCGGTAATGAGCAGAACATCCACCTGGCGGGCTTTCAGAGTTTCAACCAGCCAGTCCAGAAACACCTCATGCTCCAACGCCCGGGAAAACCCATGCAATTCATGACCCAGATGCAGGTCTGACGTATGGAGAAAACGCATCGCAAGAAACCCGTGGCCGGAGAAACAAAGGACCGAAAACTGTCAGAAAGACACCGGAGGTCCGGAGGCGAGCGGAGTCGCCGCCTGACGTCCCCAATACCTCTCCAATGATAGCCTGCAGACCAACCCGGACCAAGTTTTGTTTTCGTTCCGTTCCCCCACTCAGGCGCCCTGTTCAGACGAAAACCAAGATCAGAGCAGCCCAGAACAGATCAGAACAGGATCCAAGGCCGCGACCTGTTACTCATAAGGCAGACCGACATAGTTCTCTGCAATGGTTGACCGCCCGGCCTGTGACCCCAGCAGATAAGCGAGTTCGGCCTCTTTGACCCGTAGATCGAAGGGGCTCTCCTCTTCAAAGGAGTGCAGCAATGAGGTGAACCACCAGGAAAAGCGCTGGGCTTTCCACACCCGGGCCAGACAGGAGGCCGAATAGCTGTCCAGCCGCGCCTGACTGCCGGTTTTGTAAAAGTCCGTCAGCGCCCGCCAGAGAAAGTAGATATCTGAAGCCGCCAGATTGAGGCCTTTGGCCCCGGTGGGGGGCACAATATGGGCGGCATCCCCGGCCAGAAAAAGCCGCTCGTATCGCAGCGGCTCCGCCACAAAAGAGCGCAAAGGCGCGATGGATTTTTCCAGCGATGGTCCGGTCACCAGATCACCGGCAACGTCGGCGGGCAGTCGGCGGGTCAGTTCCGACCAGAAACGGTCATCGGACCAGTCTTCCACCTTTTCACTCAACGGCACCTGAAGGTAATAGCGGCTGCGGGTCAGGGAGCGTTGGCTGGACAGAGAAAAGCCGCGGTCATGTTTACTGTAGATCAGTTCCTCTGCCACCGGCGGTGTATCGGAAAGCAACCCCAGCCAGCCGAAGGGATAAACCCGTTCGTAAGTTTTCAGCAATTTCTCCGGCATGGCCTGGCGGGAAACACCGTGAAAGCCGTCACAGCCCGCCACAAAATCACAGCTGACTTCATGCCTCTGCCCGTCTTTTGTGTATGTCAGTCGGGCTTTGGGGCTCTGCAGGTCATGGATAGCCACCTCCTCAGCCTCATAGACCACCTGTCCCTCGCGGGCCTGAATGGCTTCCATCAGATCCCGCGTGATATCCGTTTGTCCGTAAACCGTGACGGACTTGCCACCGCTCAGGCCCTTCAGGTCAATTCGGTGCAGCCTGTCGCCCAGCGCAATGTTCACGCCTTCGTGGATCAGGCCTTCTCGCTGCAGCCGCTGACCGACACCGGCCTGTTGCAGTAAATCGACCATGCCCTGTTCCAACACACCGGCCCGAATACGCCCCAGAACATGGGCGGCGGTCTGACGTTCCAGTACGATTGACTCAATGCCCTGAAGGTGCAGCAGTTGGGAAAGCAGCAGTCCTGACGGTCCGGCCCCGATGATGCCGACCTGGGTGTCTTGTTTTCGCAGAATCACAACAGCGTCCCTGATGGTTTCAACCCTCAGAAACTAAGACGCAGCTTTTCGCTTGGGAATGACAGCAGGCTTCAAACTCTTGTACAATTCGAACATCAAGTCTTTGATCAGAGCCCTCGCATGTCCCTTATTCCTGCCTATGCCCTTTACGGTGAAAGCGACCTCTTTCCAGATGTTCTGCACTGTGAGTCCATCCATCGGCGCTCGGCTTTGCTGGGTTGGACCATCAAGGCTCATCACCACCCGGACTTGCACCAATTTTTCTGGATTGAGTCGGGCGGCTCCTGCCTGCAGCTAGACGGGGAAGAGCTAACCCTGCCTGCCGGGTCCGTCCTTTCCCTCCCGCCATTTGCCGTGCACGGTTTCACCTTTGCCGCCAACACACGGGGCTGGGTGGTAACCGCGCCCCGCTTTCAGCTGGAAAGGTCTCTGGGGCACGAAAGGTCACAGGGGCAAGGGGAAAGCGCACTGAACAGTCTCAGCACCCCATTTCATACCGCACTGCATGTAGATGACCCGCAGCGTCGGCGAGGTGTCCGGCTCTTTGACGCGCTGGCAGAGGAACATCGCAACCAGGACAGCGACCGCCCATTGGCGCTCTTGTCCTGGCTGGGGCTTCTTGCTGTCTGGTTCGCCCGCCAGCAGGACATGACTGTCACGGAGCAAACCAGGCCTGCAGACAACAAAAACCGCAAGCTCGCCCTGCTGAAGCGTTTCAAGCAGGAAGTTGAAGATCATTTTCGCAGCCAACTGGGCATCGGGGATTACGCCCGGCGTTTGGGCGTCTCCAGCACCCATCTCTCCCGCATATGCCGGGAGGTTTCAGGCCAGCCTGCTTCCCATCTTCTGCAGCAACGCCAGTTGCTGGAGGCCAAACGCGCTCTGGTTTACACCACGCTCACGATTGCCGAAGTGGGCTATTCCCTGGGTTTTTCAGATCCCGCCTACTTCAGTCGTTTCTTTACAAAACTAACCGGACAAAGCCCCCGTCAGTATCGGGAAAGAAAAGCCTTTTGAACAGCGTTCATAAAAATGAATGCTGCCTTGTTTACACATCTTTCAGGACACGGCTGACAAAGGCATCAGCGCTACCCAGATAACCGGCAGGATCAAAAACTGCAGGCCAGTCCAGTGGCAGATCGACCTGTTCCGCCAGCACATCCTGCAAAGGCCGTTGTTCTTCCAGTGCCGTTCTACAAGCGGCCTTCAAAAGTGCCTGAGCTTTTGGTTTTGGCAGATGCCGGGCCAAGGCAAAGGCGGCCGCTTCTGCCATCACCAAGCCGTTGCTGGCGGCCAGATTGCGGGCCATGGCCTGTGGGTTTGCCGTCAGGCTCTCTGCCAGCACCAGCCCGTGACGCAGGGAGGCCGCCGTGGCAACGGCCATCTGAGGCAACAGCAGCCACTCTTGCGACCAGGCCGCGCCGTCCCGCTCTTGCTGATGCAGCAGGCTTTGATGCAGCTGGCCCAGCAAACCGGCATTGAAACGGGCAAAAGACAGCATCATTTCCGCAGAAACCGGATTGGCCTTTTGCGGCATGGTGGAGGATCCGCCCCCTTCTCCGGCGCTGACTTCCGCCACTTCCGACTGGCCAAGCAAAATCAGATCTGTCGCCATTTTACCTAGTGAGCCCGACAACAGCGACAGCCAGCCTGCCAGCTCCGCCAGCCCGTCCCGCTGACTGTGCCAGGGCATGGCCGGGCAAGTCAGATCAAGCTCCTCAGCCAGCGCCTCAGCCACTTCAAGGCCACGGTCCTCCAAGGCAGAGAGCGTCCCGGCAGCTCCACCGAGTTGCAGCACAAACAGGCGGGGCTTCAATTCCTGTAGCCGGGCTCTGTGGCGCAACAAGGGGGCCAGCCAATCTGCTATTTTCAAGGCAAAGCTTGTGGGCACCGCCTGCTGAGAGCGGGTGCGAGCCACCATGACCTGCCCGCGCTCTGCTTCTGCTTTGGCCGCCAACACGTCGATGCAGCGGGCAAGCTCAGTTTCCAGTTCATTCAAAAAACTGCGCAGGCGCAGGACCAGACCCGTATCGATAACATCCTGTGTGGTCGCACCCCAGTGAACATACTGGGCCTCCTGCCCGCCCACAGCTTCCTGCAGAACTTTGACCAAGGCGGGCACAGGATTGCCAGCCCGCGCCGTTGCCGGGGCCAACGCCGCCGGGTCCAGGTCCAGATTGTTGCAGACCTCTTCAATCCGCCTTGCTGCCTCTGCCGGGATGACCCCCAGCCGCCCTTCAGCCCGCGCCAGTGCGCCTTCAAACTGCATCAGCGCCTGCAGGCTGGCCCCATCATCGAAATGCCGGGTTTTGGGGTCAGAGAACAACGCCCCATAAAGCGGTGAATCGAACAGCGACAGGGTCATCCGGCAAGGATCCTTTTTAAGGCAAAGGCGTTCTCTTATAGCCTTTGCTGTTTTCCTTCACCAGATGGCCCTCACCACCGGGTGGCCTTTAAGAGCTAAGGCCCCCGGAAAGCAATTGGGCAAGAGGGCTAGGAATCCTGGAGACCAAAGGGTCCCGAACACCGACAGCCCGGGTGACCAGACACCTCTGTCTCTGATCACCCGGGCCGGATGGTCGTGGAGGGAATCAGACAGCTTCCATGGCCATAGCGATGCCCTGGCCCACGCCGATGCACATGGTGGCCAGGGCCTTTTCACCCGTTTTGCCTGCAATCTCCAAAGCTGCCGTCCCGGCCAGACGCGCGCCCGAGGCCCCCAGCGGATGGCCCAGTGCAATGGCGCCGCCATTGGGGTTCACCGCAGCGGCATCATCAGCAATGCCCAACTCCCGAAGGCAGGCCAGTCCTTGAGCTGCAAAGGCTTCGTTCAACTCAATGACACTGAAGTCCTGAGGGCTGATGCCCAGGCGCTGGCAGAGTTTCTGGCTGGCCGGGGCCGGCCCCATGCCCATGACGCGCGGGGCCACACCGGCGGTTGCCCCCCCCAGGACGCGGGCAATGGGGGTCAGGCCATGGCGTTTTGCTGCGGCTTCGGATGCGATGATCAGGGTTGCCGCCCCGTCATTGACGCCCGAGGCATTGCCCGCCGTCACCGTGCCGCCGGCCCTGAAAGGCGCCCGCAACTTGGCCAGCCCCTCCAATGTGGTTCCCGCCCGGGGGTGCTCATCCTTATCAACCACCAACGGGTCGCCCTTACGCTGGGGAATGGACACGGGTGTGATTTCCCGGGCCAGACGACCATTTTCCTGAGCTGCCACGGCCTTTTGCTGACTGCGCAGGGCAAAGGCGTCCTGGTCTTCCCGGGAGACCTTGTAGTCTTCAGCCACGTTTTCTGCCGTTTCCGGCATGGAATCGATGCCGTACTGCTTTTCCATCAACGGGTTGACGAAACGCCAGCCGATGGTGGTGTCTTCGATCTTGGCTGCACGGGAGAAGGCCGTTTCCGCTTTAGGCATGACAAAGGGCGCGCGGGACATGGATTCCACACCGCCTGCCAGCATGAGGTCTGCTTCGCCTGCTTTGATGGCGCGCGCCGCGGTCATGACCGCATCCAGACCAGACCCGCAGAGGCGGTTGAGGGTGGCCCCGGGCGCAGAGGTCGGCAGCCCGGCCAGCAACAGGGCCATGCGGGCCACATTGCGATTGTCTTCCCCGGCCTGGTTGGCGCAGCCATAGATCACATCATCCAGCGCATCCCAATCCACCCCGCTGTTACGCTCCACCAGCGCCTTGATGGGCAGGGCCCCCAGATCGTCCGTGCGCACAGAAGACAAGCTGCCGCCGAAGCGCCCAATAGGAGTGCGGATGTAGTCGCAGATGAAGGCTTCGGTCATGGTCGTCTTTCCAGTCTTGTCTTGAAAACAAAAGGTCTAGAGCATGATCGGCTTAGCCAGAAGCGCTTTGCGCTTGTACCCAGGCCGTGATTCATCCTCTAACAGGTAGAAAAGAGGCAAATTCACGCTTCAAGTGTTATCACGGAGTGAGTCCACTTAAATCGATTTGACTCCAGGAGGCCCCAGCTTTAGCGCGATTGCGCAGCCGGTCTCAATCACCGCTTTGGCACAGGTGCTTTCCTGTCAGACGGAGCCGGGAGATCAGCCTAGATATCCAGAAAAACCGTTTCCTGCGGCCCCTGAAGGTGGATGTCGAAGCGGTATACAACCTGCCCCTCTTCTTCCCGGCGGCGGGCCAGCAGGGTATCTCGCCGTTCTGCCGGATCGACCCGCTGCAACAGAGCATCCTGAGCATTGGCCTCGGCTTCGTCTTCAAAGTAGACCCGGCTGTGCAGATGGATGTTGATGCCCCGGGCAAAGATCAACAGGGAGATGTGCGGTGCCATCTTCGCCCCCCGGGGGCCCGGAACCGCACCGGGCTTGACCGTTTCGAACCACCACAGGCCACTGTCGAAGTCAGCGACAGCCCGCCCAAACCCACACAGACCAGGATCGGGCGTCAGATCCTGAGGATCGTCGGGGTGATTGTACTTGCCCTGGGAATCGGCCTGCCAGATTTCAATCTGGGCGTCTTTCACCGGTGCCCCCTGACCGTCATAGACAACGCCTTCCAGGCGGATGCGCTCGCCCTTCACCCCCGCTGTAACGAGCACATTTGGCTGCTCCTGCGTACGGATTGGCAGGCCCGCTGCTGAGGGATACATACCAATATGCAGAAAAGGTCCGGCTGTTTGGGAGGCTGTTTCGTTCAGCTTTCCCAACTGATTGGCCTGTGAGTTGTCCAGCGCCATGGCTCAAGCTCCCTCCGGCTTGTTTTCAAAGAAGGTCTGCTTGCGGCCGCGCAGCACGACGTCAAAGCGGTAAGCCAGACAATCCATGGGTACATTTTCCGTCATGTCCAGAGGCGCGACCAAACGCGCCACGGCTTCTTGGTCAGAGATCGACTGCACAATTGGGCACAGAGGAATCAAAGGATCGCCCTCAAAATACATCTGACTGACCAGCCGCGTGGCGAAAGCCGGGCCAAAGAGGGAAAAATGGATGTGGGCCGGGCGCCAGTCGTTCACCCCGTTTGGCCAGGGATAGGGGCCCGGCTTGACGGTGCGGAAGGCATAACGTCCCTCAGCATCGGTCAGACAGCGACCATAGCCTGAAAAGTTAGGGTCATGGGCACCGAGATAACCGTCCTTTACGTGACGGTACTTGCCGCTGGCGTTGGCCTGCCAGACCTCGATCAGGCAGTCGGGCACGGGTCGGGCGTTCTGATCCAGAACCCGGCCATGCACAATGATCCGCTCACCAATGGGGGCGGCGTCCACCTGGGCATTCAGTAGCAGATCGTTGTCCAGTGCCTCCAGGTCCTGCTGGCCAAAGGTCGGACCCGTAACCTCGCTCAGGGATTGCGAAAAGGACAGGAGAGGACGCTGGGGAGAGCGAAAGACCGTTGTCTTGTAGTCCGGGAAGTAGGGTGCGGGATGAACGGAGCGGTCCCGCGGTTGATAAGGTCCTTTGGCCGTCATGTCTCAGCTTTCCTGCAGGTCTTCCTGATAGACCGATTTGGCGATGCGGATGGCGGTGTTGGCAGCCGGCACCCCGGCATAGACGGCCACCATCAGCAGAGCTTCTTTCACTTCATCTTCTGTTGCACCGGTGCGCCGGGTGGCCCGCAGATGCATGGCCAGTTCCTCCTGATGGCCCAGGGCAGCCAGCAGGGTGATGGTCAAGAGGGAGCGGTCCCGGCGGCTGAGGCCCGGACGGCTCCAGACCGACCCCCAGGCCCCTTCAGTGATGAATTGCTGAAAAGCCTCGTCAAAAGGGGTTTGCGCAGCCTGGGCACGGTCCACGTGATCATCCCCCAACACGGCCCGGCGGGTCTCAAGTCCCTTCTGCAAACGCTCGTTCATGGCCGCCCCGGATTTCTTACGCGTATCAGACAAAACCGTTTTCCGTCAGATAGTCTGTCAGCAACAGCAACACCGCTTCCGGCGCTTCAAGGCAGGGCAGATGACCAATGCCTTCAATCTCAGCAAAAGATGCGCCGTCGATCATGTCCGCCGTGGCCTTGACCAGATCCGGCGGTGTCGACCCGTCTTCACTGCCCACCAGGCAGAGAGTCGGCATTTTCAAGTTCCGCGTGCTGTCGGAGTAATCAGTGTTCATCAGGGCATAGCAGGTGCCCAGATAGCCTGATTTGGGCGTACGGGTCAGCATGGCGTGGTAACCGGCCAGCTCATCAGTGCGATTGGCGCGGAAATCTTCAGAAAACCAACGCTCCAGAATGGCGTCGGAAATGCTGTCGATGCCGCCCGCCGTGACCGCAGCAATACGCGGCTCCCAGATTTCCACCGTGCCAATGCGGGCGGCAGTGTCACAGAGCACCAGCCCCTTAACCAGATCAGGGCGCTTTGCCGCCAATCCCTGGGCAATCATACCGCCTACCGACAGCCCCACGACCACGGCCTGACTTACATTCAGATAATCCAGCAGACCTTCCAGATCCCCCACATGGTCGGCCATTTCATAAGGCGATTCCGGGGCTGTAGAGAGGCCATGACCACGCTTGTCGTAACAAATGGTGCGGATCGGGCAGCCCAGCGTTTCTTTCAGACGTCCGATCAGCACATCCCAGATGCGGAAATCCGTGCCCAGTGAATTGGAGAAAACCAGCGTCAGGGCCGAGGCCCCGCCTTCATCACGGTAATGCAAAACGGCTTCATTGCCCGCCGGGCCGACTTTTTGAAAATTCACTTCTTTCCCTCCAACGACAGGCCAGGGCTGTCCTGCTTTTTGATCAGACTGCCTTGGTCATTCGCTTATGTAAAATGATATACAGGGGCCTATCCATAGCCATTTGATTATGTTTTTTGGCGGACAGATCTCCCTCCGTCTCCTGCAGCCAGCGTAACCCATTTGAGGTCTTCATGTCAGAGCGCTTGATCGATCGCCGCATCAAATTCCGGCACTTACAGTGTTTCCTGGAGGTCACACGTCGCAAATCCGTGGTCAGAGCCGCCGAAGCCCTGAATGTGACCCAGCCGGCTGTGTCAAAGACCCTGAGCGAGCTGGAGGAAATCCTGGGTGGTCGATTGCTGGAACGCAGCCGCTCCGGCGTGGCTCTGACCGCCATTGGGGAAGTCTTTCTGCACTACGCCGGGGCCTCCATCGCTGCCATCCGCCAGGGGTTTGATTCCGTTGCCCAGGCCCGCATGGCCGGGGAGAGTTTCATCCGCATTGGGGTGCTGCCGTCTGTTGCGGCCCAGGTGGTGCCACAGGCCACTTTGCGGTTTCAGGAAAGTGCCAGCGGAGCCGTCATCAACATGGTCACCGGCCCCAACCCCTATCTGCTGGACCAGCTGCGCGACGGTCATCTGGATCTTGTGATCGGGCGCATGGGGGCCATCAAACAGATGACTGGCCTGACCTTCACCCAGCTCTATTCAGAAAAAGTGGTTCTGGCCGTCCGCCGGGGGCATCCTCTGGCGGGCGTGAAGAACCTGCAGCTGGAGGAAGTGGTGAGCTATCCCGTGCTCTTCCCCAATGAAGGCGCTGCCATCCGCCCCATGGTCGAAGCCCTGCTGATCGCCCAGGGGATCGGCAACCTGCCGGAGCGTATTGAGACGGTGTCCAACGCCTTCGGCCGGGCCTTCGTGCGTCAGTCAGATGCTGTCTGGTTCATCTCAAGTGGCGTGGTGGCCCTGGATGTGGCTGAAGGCAATCTGGCGGAACTGGATCTGGATACCAGCGAGACCCTGGGGCCTGTGGGCCTGTCGGCCCGCGCCGATGAGGAGCCAAGCCCGGCCCTGCGCCTCTTCATCAACGCCGTCAGAGACGTGGCCCAGGAGCAGCAGAAGACTGTCTGATCATGCTCTAAGGCATTGAAAAGAGTCTCACTCTTCAAGCGTTACCAAGGAGCGCGTCCACTTAAACCTGTATGACCCTGGCGCTGCGGTCCGAGCTAGCTCAGCATTCTGGGCAGGAACAGCGTAATGGCGGGGAAGAGGATCAAGAGCACCACCCGCAGGATCTCCGCCAGGAAAAACGGCATCACCCCGCGAAAGGTCTCGGTCATGGGAATATCCCGGGCCAGGGAATTGATGATGAAGACGTTCAGCCCCACCGGGGGCGTGATCAGTCCCAGCTCCACCACGATCAAGGCGATGATGCCGAACCAGACCTTCAGTTCTTCTTCGCCCAGTCCGAAATCCAGCCCCGAGACAATGGGCCAGAGGAAGGGGATGGCCAGCAGGATCATGGACAGCGAATCCATCATGCAGCCGAGAATGATCAAAACGATCAGGATCAGCGCCATGATGAGATAGGGATCCAGACCACTGGCCCCGACCCATTCAGCCGCCAGAATGGGCAGGCCGGACCGGGACAGAAAGATCTTCAGCAGCTCCGCGCCGAACAGGATCATGTAGATCATGGCCGAGGTGCTGGCTGTGCTGAGCAGGGCTTCTTTCAGCCCCTGCCAGCCCAGATCCCCAAGGCCAAAGAGCCGCAGACCCGCACCGTAGAGCCCCACCAGCAGAGCCCCGACGGCCGCTGCCGGTGTCGGATTGAACAGGCCGAAGTAGATGCCGCCAATGACCACGGCAAAAACCAGCAGAACCGGCGCCAGCTTGGCAGTCAGGCGCAGCTTCTCGTTCCAGGGCACAGCCTCGCCCCTGGGGCCGGCTTCAGGATGAAGCCGCACGTAAAGCGCAATCACCCCCATGAAAAAGGCCACGGCCAGCAGCCCGGGGATCAGGGCTGCCTTGAACATGGTGACAATATTGGCTTCCACCGTGATGGCATAGATCACCAGCACGACCGACGGCGGAATGAGGATGCCGAGGGTACCGCCCGCCGCCAGGGTGCCGGTGGCCAGCGACGGGGCATACTTCAACCGCCGCAACTCGGGCAGAGCCACCTGCCCCATGGTCGAGGCGGTGGCCAGAGACGAGCCACAAACCGCCCCAAAGCCTGCGCAGGCCCCGATGGAAGCCATGGCCACGCCGCCGCGATAGCGCCCGATCCAGGCATTAACCCCGGAAAAGAGATCCCGACTGAGACCGGAGCGGCTGGCGAACTGCCCCATCAAAACAAAAAGCGGCACCACTGACAGGTCGTAGATAGAGAACTGGGCATAGGCCAGATCCTGCAGCTGAAAGAGCAGGATCTTATGACCGGACAGCACCACCGTGCCCAGAGCCCCCACCACGATCATGGCCAGCGCGATGGGAATGCGCAGCGCGATCAGACCGAAGAGCGCCACCATGCCCAGGATGCCAATCATCATAGCGCTCATGACCGGCCCCCTGATCCAAAGAGACGCGGGCCCTCAAACCCCAGGTCCCGTCCGGTGATCACCTCAATCAGCATCACGGCTGTGACCAAGGTCATCAGCAGCAGGGACAGCAGAATGGGTGGAAAGACCTGCCAGATGGCGATGCCCAGGATCGGTGTGGATTCGGCAAAGGTCGGGTCGTAGTAATCCCAGCCCCCCAACCACATGCGCCAGAGCAGCAGGAGGCCCAGGGCAAACATCAGAAAGAGAGAGAGAATCTCCACAGCGCGCTGAAAAGGACGCGAAGCCCGCATGGTAAAGATATCAACGGCAATGTGGCCGCGCGTCATCTGGCAGTAGGGCAAAAAAGCAAACACCGCCAGAGCACAGCCCAGCTGAACCAGCTCAAAATCCCCCGCCAGCGGTTTGTCGAACAGCAGATCCAGAACAACAGACAGCGCCGTAACAGCCATTAAAGCCAAGAGCAACACGCCGCCCAGCAAGGCCCAGGCAACGACCGCCTGCCGCATCAGACGAAAGGGCCAGGCTGGCTGGTTAACCCCCGGCGAGGGACTTTCCCCCTTTTGCTGCTCTGAAATGTCCGACACCACACTGCGCCTTTTACTAAGGTCAAATTGCTTTAAGTGGACTCACTACATGATCACACTTGAAGCGTGAATTTGCCTCTTTTCAACAAGATAGAGGATGATTCACGGTTTGGTTTCAAGCGCAAAGCACTTCTAACGAAACCGGTCATGCTCTTATCCAACAAACTTTGACCATGCCGCCTAAAGCGGGGCAAGAGACGGTCACATCTTCAACCTCTGAGCAGAGGCCACGACACCGGGGAATCCCAAACTGGGACCAGGTGACAGTGACCACCACACTGGAACCCCGACTCAAGGTCCACGACAGAGAGACAAAGTTCAGTTCCCTGCCCTGAGGTCGCCACTGCCTATACCCAGGTCAAAGCCCCCCGCAAGATCCGCCATCAAGCTGACCTTCACCCCATTCAACTGCTGGCTCCAGACAGAAAAGCGGCGGCCCCTGGATAGAGATGGGACCGCCGCCTTTGATCAAGACTTCCGATCAGTTGCTGCTGTGCTTGGCAACCGCCGCCCGGGCTTTGTCCAGCAAGGCCTGACCGTCAATGCCATTGGCCGTCACCTCTTTCACCCAACGCTGATTGACCTTTTCCAGCCGGGTTTTGAAGGCGTCCAGTTCTGCCGGGGTCAGCTGGATGATTTCGTTGCCCCGCGCCAGCATGGCGGCTTTGCCAGGTTCTTCCACCTTGTTCCAGGTTTCACCCATTTCCCTGGCGATGTTCATGCCGGAGTTGGCATCAATCACCGCCTTCAGGTCATCCGGCAGGGCATCATAGCTATCCTGGTTCATGCCAAAGATGAAGACGGCTGTGCCAAAACGTTCCCCATTTGGGCCTTCGGTGGAGTACTTGGTGAGTTCATGCACCTTCAGGGGCAAGGTCACCTCGAAGGGAATCATCGCGCCGTCCACGACTTTCTTGGACAGGGCCTGGGGCAGCTGAGGGACCGGCATGCCAACGGGATTGGCGCCCAGTTCTTCCAGCATCCAGCCACCGGTGCGGCTGGGAATACGGATCTTCTTGCCCGCCATGTCCTCAGGACTGCGCACCGGGGTATCCACCATATGCAGAGCCTGGCCCGTGTGAACATGAACCAGAATGGGTTTGATGTCTTTGAAGTCAGAGGCCAGCTCTTCAGCCATCAGGTCCTGAATGGCCAGGTTTGTGGCCACTGCATCATTCACATGCACGAACGGCAATTCAAAGACCTCGGTATGGGGAAACGCGCCGGAGGTGTACCCCGCCACGGTCCAGACCAGATCCACCACACCGTCACGCACCTGCTTGTAAAGCTGGGGTGGTTTTCCGCCCAGGGTCATGGAGGGATAGATTTCCACCTCAATGCGCCCGTTGGACTGCTCCTCAACGCGCTGGGCCCAGGGCTCCAGAAGTTTGGTCTGGGCCGGTGCCTTTGGCGGCAGGAAGTGGTGAATTTTCAGGGTGACTTCAGCGGCCTGAGCTGTCCCGGACAGCATGAAAGCCCCCACAGCAAGACCAAGACCCAGCTTGGCAAACTTAGCGAACGACATAGACGAACCTCCCTCGCGCATTCGTATCTGTTCAAAGTCCAGCGCAGATCTCAGCACAACCGTCAGCTTCTGGTGACCTGTTGTTCACGGTTATGCCAATGCCAGAGAAACTGCCCTAGCACCTTCATCTCAGCTATTGTAGGACAAAGTCGACTTTATCTGCTGGTGCGACTTTTCAGCCAGCTTAATCGCCTGTGCTGGTTATTCAAAATTACAATCAAGCTTCTTTTCATAACGAATTGGACATGTTGAAACCCTTCGTCCTTCGTTTAACCAGACGCCGTTTGACTCGATACCCCAAACATCCGCTCGCACCCTTAAAAAGGAAGATCTGACCTCCATGACCGCAACGACGCCCTCGAAAACGACAGACCTTCGCCTCGTGCCGCTGCAGGAGGTTCGCTGGGCCCTGCCTGAGGTCGCCAGCTGGATCTTTGAACAGTGGTACAGTGTCTACAAAACAAAGACCCAGGCGGATGTGGAAAAGCTGTTGGAAGAGAGTTGCAGGACACCTGCGGTGCCAAGCACCCTTGTGGCTGTTTCAGAAACAGACGGGGGCCAGGTCGCTCTGGGCACCGCCTCACTGCTGGCTCAGGACATGGACAGCCATCCGGAACTGAGCCCCTGGCTGGCCGATGTCTTTGTCAAACCGGAGGCTCGAGGCCAGGGCATTGCCAGATTGTTGGTGCGCGGCATTGAAGCTCTCGCCAAAGAACAGGGACTTACCCGCCTTTATCTTTTCACCCCGGACCAGCAGGGCCTCTATGCGAAACTGGGCTGGCATCTGATGGCGACCGAACTCTACCGTGGCACAGAGAATCACGTGATGAGCCGGGACCTCTGAAACGATCACGCCCTGCCCCACCGAAAAGAGTGTCACGCGTCACCGGTTGTCTGCTCGCCAAGCTCCTTAAGCCGACCCGACTCTCAAACCAGGCTCAAACGACTTTCAAAGTCGCCTTTTGGTCCTTCTGATCTCACCGGTTCTGTCAGGCTGACGCCAACATTGAGACGCGTGTTCCCACGGATATTGAGATCAGAGTATCAGCATCTTTGCCCTGACGCCTTTCCTTTATCAGGCTCTGCCTCTTTATCTTTGGTCGCGCTCTACGGCAGACTGTCGCCATGACAGACAAAGGCCCTAAACGCAGACGGACTTTGCAACTGGCAATAGGAGCCCTCCTGTTGCTGGTGCTTTTGCCTGTCCTGGCCTATGGGCTGCGCGTTCCTCTGGCCAATTGGGCCATTTCCCTGTTGCTGGCAGAGCGTGAAATCGAGGGCCATCTGCGGGTTGAGAGGCTGGACATCGATGGATTGGAGGTCAGCACCATTGCCCTACCCGGCCTGGAGGTCGACAGCCTTTCCGCCCAATGGCTGGTCACCCCCTGGCCCCCGGCTTTTCAACTGCTGGCGGTTGAGGTTCAAAAGCCCAAAGTCACCCTTACCCTGGACAAAGCCCCTCTCTGGCCCTTGCAGGCCTACCTTCCTGCCAGTTCCCCTGCCCAGGACCCGTCCCCTTCTCTGTGGGATCAGTTGCCTCTGCTGCCGCCCCTTACCATCTCGTCCGGTGAGGTTCTGCTGATTTCAAGTGACGAGCAGGCCACAGTTACACTGGAAACAGCCATCACCGGGGCCGCCAGCAGCCCCAGGCAAGTTACGGCTGAGGCTGACCTCAAAGGGTTTGGTCTCAACGGTCAGGGGAAACTCAGCCTGGACCTGCAGAACAATCAGCCGACAAAGGCCACTTTCTGGCTGGAAGCCCAGCACGCGCCCCGCTCCCCGCTGCCAGCTTCTGACCTGCGCCTGAAAAGCGAGCTTGATGTCAAACCGCAGTCCCTCAAGATCACGGGCAGCGGCAAAGGCCAGCTGGACAGTCGGGGCCTTGGCACGCTTGCACAGAAAGTGCCGCAACTGGCAGGGCTGCTTATGCACATCCTGCCGGAAACGGCCCAGGGAGCCCTCACCCTGTCGCTGGATGGGTCAGGCACCTGGGCCCTTGAGGAAAATCTCAAGCTCGCGGATCCGCAACCAGAGGCCCTGGACCTGAGCATCGACGTCTCCAGCCAGGCCCTGACCTGGCCGGGTTTTGTGACAGGCGCAGATGCCTCCTGGGCCGGACAGCTGACAAAGACTGCTGAGGTAGACGGATACCTCTGGCGGCCCAGCAAGGATTTGACCTTCTCCGCACAAGAAACGGAAGGGCGCCTTTTTCCGGAAGAAATCCGCACCCGCCTGCCGCAAGGCTTCTTTGTCCGGCAAGGGGTCACCCTGGCCCTGTCTCAATTGCTGCTGGACAAAGCCGCCAAGAGAGCCCGGTTCGACAACCTGAACCTTCTGGCCAGCGACGGGGCGGGTGACCGCCTGGCCCTGTCAGGAAGCGCCAGTCTGGATTTATCACAGGATCTTTGGGCCGATGCGGATCTGAAAGGACAAGTGCACCTGCCCGCCCCCTGGCCCGGACTGACGGATCTGTCTTTGGATCTGGCAGGTCAATTCCATCACGACCAGCACGGCAGCCTGCTGGAACTTCGCCAACTGGATCATCTGACAGTAACCAGCGACCCCGCGCACTGGCCGGAGCAGCTGGCCCAGCTGAACCAGGTTCTGGATCAATTTTCGCTTGGCGATCAACCTTTTCCCCTGTCGCTGACGGCCAGTTCCCCGTCCGGATCGGAGCCTTTGCTCAAGCTCTTTTTAGAACCGGACAGTTTCAGCTTCAGCAGCCAGGCAAACGTTCTGCTGAGCAGTCCACTTTGGCAAAACCTGGATCTGAGTTTTCAGGCCAACGGCGACAAAACAGCTGATGGAGACCTGCTGCTCGACTTTCCCGCCCTTCAGGTGCACAGCACCGCCCTGCAAAGCCCCTATGGAAGCGCAGATGTCTCTGTGACCGGATCGGCCAGTTATCTCTCTGACTTTTTTACCGGAGACCTCAAGGCTGAGCTAACATCAGATCAGCTCACCCTGCCCCAGGGGACCGCCCGCTCCGTCAAACTGGATCTGCCTGTCTCTGCCTCTGGCAGTCTGCAGGAGGTCTTCTGGCACACCGGGCAGGCCACCCTGGCTCTAAAGGACCTGAAAGCCGCCAATCAAGTCCGGATCAGCCCCGTCTTGCTGACCCTGCAGGAAGGAAGCGGCCGGATCGCCGGCATGAGCCTGACCAGCGACCTGCAGGTGGCTCTGGCCCCCAGTACCATCCGACACCCCAGCCAGACCCTGGAGCTGGGGGCGGGACAGGCCAAATTTCATCTGGCCAGTCAGGAAGAGGGAGAGGCCCGCGTCTCCTTCAGCCAAGCGCAGGCAACAGAAGCTCAGATCCAGATCACCAGCCCCTCTTTCACCCTCAGCCGCAATGACAGCGGGGCTTTAGTGATGAACCTGACAGAAGCACAGCTGCAAGACCTCTCTTCCCCATCGAGGTTTCCGAAGCTCCATCTTTCAGGCAAGACCGAGTTGACCGGCGACACACTCTTTCTATCGCTGGACGGACGCCTGCCACAGGCCGACGACACCCCGTTCAACCTGCTTGCCGATTACCAGCTGGACAGAAAAAAAGGCACGACAAGTTTTGACCTGCAGAACCTGATTTTCGATCCAGGCTTGCAGCCCGGTGACCTGCACCCTTTGCTGGCATCGCTGAGCGAGGTTGAAGGAAGCCTGTCACTTGCCGGAACGGCCGAGATTTCACCCGATGGCTTGGGAGACAGTCAGGCAGAAATCACCCTGCAGCTGGATGAAGCCACCACCCCCTATGGGCAGATCAGCGATCTTTCGGTGCCGCTGGTTCTGACCTCCCTCTGGCCACTGGAAAGCGCCCCTGATCAGGCAATCACCTTGGATCGCTTTGGCCAGGAACTGGCCCTGGAAGACCTGTTCCTCAGGTATCACCTGACCCGTCAGCCCAGTGGGGAAAGCCCTCTGCCGGTTCTTTCGGTTGCGGAAGCCAGGATGAGACTGTTGGGTGGCCAGCTGAACCTTGGCCCCGGCGATTTCAATCCTCTGGATGAAAACCAGAGTCTGCTGCTGACGGCTGAAGATCTGGATCTGGTCACCGTGCTGTCGCTGATCAGCAAAGAGGGGCTGACCGGCACCGGGGACCTGGAAGGCCGCATCCCCCTGGAACTGCGCAATGGTGATATCGTGATAGACGGTGCGCATCTGCGGGCAGAGCGCCCGGGACGCCTGGCTTTTTCCTCCCCCCCTACAGATCAGGCGCTCAGCACCGGGGGCGATCATGTCCAGTTGCTGCTCAGTGCTCTGGAGAACTTCCATTACACGGACCTGCTGCTGGAACTGGATAAAGCCCCGGACGGCCAGAGCCGCGTTCTGTTGAAGATGGAAGGCAGCAACCCGGACCTTTATGACGGCTATCCCTTCTCCCTCAATCTCAACCTGGAAACCGCAGCAGCGCCCTTGCTGTCGGCGCTGGCAACCGGCTCCAGCCTCTATGACGAAATGATCAAAAGAGCCGTCCAAAACCGCTGACTATCACTCTGCCCTCTTTTCGACACCTTTAGCCTGCTTGTTAACAAGCAGCTGACTCTCGGCTTTAGAGGATGATTCATGCTTCAAGTGTTATCACGTAGTGATTCCACTTAATGCGATTTGACTCTAAGGGATTCTCTTTCTGCGAAAGCTGATCTAAACTGACGCCGACTTTTTCAAGTGATGGACTTCCAGGTGATGGACTTCTCAGGTGACGGACAAGGTTCGATGAACAAGCTGATGCTTGGCCCCGCATTAGTACTGCTGGCCGCTGTGGCCCTGTCCGGCTGTCAGCCAACGGTGAAGGTGGAAGCCCCCAGCGAGCCCATCACCATCAATCTGAACATCAAACTGGAAGCTGATGTCCGTATTCGCCTGGAAGAACAGGCCCAGGAAGACATCGAACAGCTGGACAACATCTTCTAAAGGCAAGAGAGCAGATTTATGACCGCACAGCTTTTCACCCGTCGCCGTTTTCTTGCTTTTGGCCTGACGGTTTCTGCCGGACTGGTTCTGGCCAGCTCTTTGTCTGCACCGGCCTTTGCCCAATCCGCCGACAACCTGCGCAGTTCCGGTCAGGCCGGGGAGCGGTTTGACGGATACATGGAAGCCCGCGACGGCAGCGCCAAAGCAGCGGTCGCCAAGATCAATCAGCAGCGCAAAGCCGTGTATGAGAAACGCGCCAAGCAACAGGGCGTGTCAGTGGATCAGGTTGGCAAAGTCTACGCAGAACAGATCTTCAACAAACTGCCCAAAGGCGCTTGGTTCAAACAAGCCAATGGCCAGTGGATTCAGAAGTAAGCCTTAACGCGGACTTCCCTCACCAGCAGATTGATAAGCTGCCTATCACGACGCCCTGACCACACTGGTTCTGCATTGAGTGTGCAGAGAATCAGGCCCTTTCCTGGGACTTGTCCCTGCTTGAGTTGTCGCGGCGGCTCTGGAGGCTTGTTCAAGACACAAGTGGAGCGCGAGGCGCTTCTGCTTCTGTCGATCACCCTCTAGAGCATGATCGGTTTAGTTAGAAGCGCTTGCGCTTGAAACTAAACCGTGAATCATCCTTTAACATGTTGAAAAGAGGCAAATTCACGATTTAAGCGTTATCACGTAGTGATTCCACTTAAACCGATTTGACTCTAGGGCAGCAGCACGAAGTTTCCAACGTGCCTCTTTTCCAGAAACTCCGCCTGAGCAGCGGCAATCTGCGCCAAAGGGAAGGTCTTGGCCAACAACGGCCTGATTTCCCCCCGTTCAATGTAGGAAATCAGGTTTGGAAAGACCGGTGCATCCCAGCCGGTGCAGCCGATGAGGGTCAGGTCCTTCAGGTAGAAGCTGCGCATATCCAAGGTAACGAGAGGGCCGCCAATGGCCCCGGATGATACGTAGCGCCCGCGCCGCTTCATCACCTCCAGCATCTGGGGGAACGCCGCACCTGCCACGTTATCAACCACCACATCGATGCTGTCTTTACCCAGCTCGGCCACCAGGTCAGCGTTGCGATCCACAACCCGGTCCGCACCCATCGCCCGCACCTGATCCTGTTTGCCCTGGCTGACGATGGCGATCACATGGGCGCCCCGTCGTTTGGCCAGCTGCAGTACCGCCGACCCCACCCCGCCGGAAGCTCCGGCCACCAGAACCCGTTCCCCTGCCTGAACTGCGGCCCGGTGCAACATGTTTTCCGCCGTCCCGTAAGCGCAAGGGATGGTTGCCAGCTCCGCGGAACTCCAGGCGCATGCCACCGGAAAGACCTCTGTTGCGGGGACGGCAACAAACTGCGCGAAGGCTCCGTCGAAATCTGACCCCATCCAGACATTCTCTGGCGAGGCAAACCCCTCCAGGTGCATGCAGGCCCTCACCAGAACACGGCGTCCCAGCAACTCACCGCCCTGCCCTTGCTCCACATCGGAGGCAAGCGCCACCACCTCGCCACAGCAGTCTGTGCCCTGGATGAACGGAAAGGGCGTTTTCTCATTCCAGCCACCATCGGCCTTGTTTTCCGTCGGCTCTGTTTCTTCTTCAGCCGCGCCTTCTGTGCTGCTTGTCACTGAGGCGGAGTACCAGCCCAGGCGGGTGTTGATTTCCGTGTTGTTCATGCCAGCGGCCAGCACCTTCAGCAGAACTTCACCGTCTTTAAGGGCGGGGATCGGCACCTGCCGCACATCCAGCTTGTCGTACCCGCCGTTGCCGGTTGTCACCACAGCCGTCATGGCAGGCTGGCCCTCGCGGAGCTGATAGCGGTCGTTCGGTGTTCCGGTCATGTCCAATCCTTATCATCAGAAAGCCCGTGGATCAGAGAGCCCAGACTTCTGAAAGCTCATTGCCCAAAGCAGACTCACCACGTGATGACACTTGAGGCCTCAATTCGACCAATTTCAAGATGATAAAGGAGGAGCCGCGATTTTGAACCAGCGCAACGCAGGTCCGGCAAGGCCGGTTATGGCCATTTGCCAAGCACCAAAGAGGCCTGAAAAAGCAAAACCCCCAGGGGATACCTGGGGGTTTTCATGGTGGGCACGACTGGGATTGAACCAGTGACCCCCTCGATGTCAACGAGGTGCTCTCCCGCTGAGCTACGCGCCCTTTACTCGATCATTCGTTCGGGAAGCCTGCGAGTGGGCCGCCCCTGTCGAGGGCTGTGGAAGTACCAGCGGGCGGCGCCTTTGACAAGGGCAAAATGACAGATTTCTGACCTTCGGCCTGCATTTTTTCCGCAGCTTCCATAACATGGCCTATCTGGCGTGATAGCAGCCTGAAGCCATCCCGGTTGTTCTGGTTCCACCGCCCCCGAAGCCCGACCCGCGCGGCGGCGATTCACCTCAGGGGAAGTTACGGCTGCATGAAAGAGTCGGGGGGAGTCCAGGTCTGGGGAAACTCCTGATTGGCCCAACGGCAGATCGACTGCAAGACAGGCTTGATCGACTGGCCCCGCGCGGTCAGTTGGTACTCATAGCGCGGCGGCCTGTTCTGGTACTGGACTTTTGTCAGCAGTCCATCCTGTTCCATGCGCTTTAACCGGCTGCTGAGAATGTTGGTCGGGATCCCCTCCGGAGACTCCAGAAACTCCTTAAAGCGGCGCTTTCCCGTCAGAAGATCGCGCAGGATCAGCAGCGTCCAGCGGTCCCCAAAAAGATCCAGTGTGGTCGCAATGGGACAACCAGATCTGAACAGACTGTCAGGAGTATCAGACATCTTGCATTCGACTCACTTGCATTTTGCAAGTCACCCTCATTAGATTGAGTAACTTTCATAATGAAAGTGACCTGGAAAAACCAAGAAAGTCAAGCCTGAGGCAACTCAACAACTGGGCTCGTTAATCCCCTTCCGGAAGCCTGCTGTCACGCAAGAAAGCAACCGTGACTTCAGGAAGAAAGCGACGAAGCCCCAGCTCAACAAATCAGGTCAACAAGCCAGGGTTAACAAACAGGGCAGCAATCCGGGCCAAAGCACTGCGTAAACCGCAGCTGTCTCAAGCCTAGCCGCTCTGGTGCTAAACACAGAGATGAAAGGAGCCAAACAAGATGTCAGCAAAGTTTACCGGCGGGTGCCTCTGCGGGGCGGTCCGCTATGAAAGTTCCGCGGACCCGGTTGTTTCTGCCCATTGCCACTGTGAAGATTGCCGCCGCAGCAGTGGCACAGGCCACTGCACCCATCTGGTGCTACCCAAAGATGCCTTTTCCGTCAGTGGTGAGCTGAAAGGTTACAAAAAGGCCACCGACAGCGGCAACATGGTGGAGCGATCCTTCTGCCCCACCTGTGGCGCGGCGGTCTATTCCACCAACAGCGGGATGCCGGACCTGGTATTCCCCCGTGCCTCCAGCCTGGACGATCTGGAAGTGGCCGCCCCGGCCATGGTGGTTTATGCCAGCCGGGCAGCCTCCTGGGACCAGCCTGATCCGGCCCTGCCAGCCTTCGAGGAAATGCCGCCTTCTGAAGCCAATCCGCTCTGACCGGTCAAACCGGGGTGTCAGCCACCCAACCAACCTGACCGACAGACCAGGGAAGCAGGCTGGATTTCAGCCAGACCGTCGGACAGAAGAACGAAGAAGTCCCAGGCCTTCTTAAAGGCCAGCCAGAACAGGGCAAATTCGGCAGCAAAAGAAAGCGCACAGACAAAAGGGACCGCAACTGCGGTCCCCGGTGCTCTCTGGTTCAGCGCATTTTATCCTGGTGCTTTCTGTCCAAGCGCTACCTGCCCCAGCGCTTTCTGCCCCGGCGCTATCTGTCGAGATCAAGAATCGATCAGACGCTGGCCGGTGTGGCGAGCATGGCTTCCACTTCGTTGGCCAGCTGACGCAGATGGAAAGGTTTGGAGAGGATCTTGGCAGTGGGCAGGCCTTCCTGACGCGCCGTCAGCGCCACGGCCGCAAAGCCGGTAATGAACATGACCTTGAGATCCGGATACCGGCGCCCGGCCCGCCGGGCCAGTTCAATGCCATCCAACCCCGGCATAACGACATCAGCCAGCAGCAAGTCGGCTTCTTCCTGACCCAACTGGCTCAACGCTTCCACGCCGTTACCCACGTCCCGTACTTCATGGCCGGACTTGGTTAACGCCTTGGCAAGGAACTTTCGCAAACTAGGATCGTCTTCAGCGATTAGAATGCGTGCCATACCTGCCTTTTCCCCTCGGCTCTCCCCACTAGCAGGAAGAACTGCACCAACAACAAACACCTTCGAAAAGCGGGCGCATCTGAATGATCCGGCGAAGGACAGCATTACGCCCGTGAAACAATCTTTCTTACCAGTCAAACTCGACTCGCCTGAAAGATGTGAATCCTCACCCTTTAGAGATAGGCAATTATCCAGACCCCCGCCAGAGATAAGTTATCGTTAACGGCCAATTTCCGACCTTTTTGCCACTTTCCCGGCTTGTTCATTTCTACACCAAACACTTTGTCGCCCTGAACTTCCCCATAACCCGGAGCTGCTGACGAAACGACCGCCGAGTCGCCTTTCTTCCTGTTGGTCGTGGCCTTGAGTTTCTGGCCTGCTTGACCGCGCAAATCTGCTTGGTCACCACCTCGTGATACATGAATCAAACAGGGCAGGGCTTGGCAAAAAGGTTCCTGATCCTTTAGCCTTTGATTTGCCCCTGAAACCTGTCTGCTGATCTCAGGAGTTTTCGACCATACGCGGGAGACATATCGCTTTAAGCAGGCCCACGACGTGATCATGCTTAGTGCGTAAACTTGCCTCCTTTTACTGTTCTGGAGAATGGGTCGCAGGTTGGTTTTAAGCGCAATGCGCCACTAACTAACCGATCATGCTCTGGAGCAAGGCCGATAAATCGGCGAGGGCTTTCCGAAAGTCGACCACACCGGCTCGACGATCGATCATCGCAGATAACCAACAGGGGCATTTAACAGGTTGAGTGCATGACAAAGTCATCAAAAAATGCAGGCCGCTTCCCCCCTCAGATCAGCGACATGGTCCCCCCAAAACCTGCTGCATCGTCTGATGACACCCGCAATCCAGACAAACTGGCCAATGCCTTCCTGACGCGCGAATCCTATCGCCTGACCAGGCCCAAAAGACAGACCTTGCCGCTGGTACTGGCCTCCCCCCATAGCGGGCGGGACTACCCCGACAGCTTCATCGCTGCATCAAAGCTGGATGCACAAAACCTGCGCCGCTCTGAAGACTGCTATGTGGAGGAATTGTTCAGCCAGGCCCCGGACCTGGGTGCTCCCTTTCTGCAGGCCCTTTTCCCGCGGGCCTATGTGGACGTCAACCGGGAGCCCTATGAGCTGGACCCCAAGATGTTCGACCGCCCCCTGCCCACTTTCGTCAACAGCCGCTCGCCCCGGGTCAGTGCGGGCCTGGGCACCCTGGCCCGGGTGGTGGGCAATGGGCAGGAGATTTACCGCGACCTGCTGACCTTCGAAGAAGCTGAAACCCGCCTGCGCCAGTGTTACTGGCCTTATCACCGTTGCCTGTCAGCGCTGATAGAAGAAACCAGAGAGCGGTTTGGCTTTTGCCTGCTGATCGACTGTCACTCCATGCCGTCCAATTCAGTCAGCGGCATGCTGCGTCCTGGCGCCAAAGCGATCGACATGGTGCTGGGCGATTGCCACGGCACCTCCTGCGACCCGATGGTGAGCAACCTCGCCCACAGCAGCCTGACCGGCATGGGCTATCGCTGCCTGCGCAACAAACCCTATGCCGGCGGATTTGTGACCCGCCACTATGGCCGGCCTGAACAGGACGTTCATGTGCTGCAGATAGAAATCAACCGTAAGCTCTACATGGAAGAAAGCAGCTACCGCCGCACCGCCGGACTGGAAGATCTGGCCAAGAGCTTCACCCGCTTGATTCAGGACCTGGGGCAGCTGGATCTGGGACAGCTGGCCGCCGAGTAACGCAAAATCGCCTGAGGGGCAAAGCGCCTCCCCTCAGGACTTGGCCACATCAAACAGCCAGCTTCTGAACTGTTTGATCGGACTCTTCTCCTGATCGCCCCGGCGGCAGACAAAATAGAGACCTCGATCCAAACTGATCCGGCTCTCGTCAAGACGGACCAAGCGTCCGGAACGGATATCGTCTGCTGCGAGCAGACTTCGTGCCAAAGCCACGCCCTGGCCATCCAGAGCTGCCTCCAACAAAACAGCGCTGTCCACAAAACGCGTGTTCTCTGTCGACACGGCTGTCCTGTCCAGCCCCACACTGTCTGCCCAGTCTTCCCAGCCGACATTGAAGGCATCGTACAACAGGGGCAGCTTGGCTATCGCGTCGGGCGACAACGGCAACCTGGTTCCTGAGAGTAGCGAGGGAGACGCCACCACCACCAGATCCTCCGCGCCAATCTTCTCATGGTGCAGGCTGCCCCATCCCGGCGTGCCAAATCTCAGGGCCACATCCACGTCCGAGCGATCGAAATCCACCAGCCCGTCGTTGGTATCCAGCAGCAGTGAAAGATCAGGAAACTGCTGTCGGAACAAAGGCATTCTGGGAACAAACCACTTCAATGCCAGGGAAGTTGATAGCGAGACGGTAATGGGCCTTTTCTGCTGGTGGGTCCGCAAATCCTGCACGGCCAGTTGCAGAGACGAAAAGGCCGGCCTTGTGGACTGAAAGAGCTTCAATCCTGCTTCGGTCAACTCAACACCGCTGGTGCGGCGGTGAAAGAGAGCGACACCGAGATACTGCTCCAGCTGTTTGAGCTGACGGCTAATTGCGCCATGCGTCACGTTCAGAGTATCCGCCGCCTTGCTCAAATTCGAATGTGCTGCGGTTTCGTTGAAAGCCTGAAGGGCCCGAAGATGTCGTAGATTCTCCATGATGTGAGTAAATCTAACATCATAGCGCAAAAGTATCGATGCAAAATCGCTGCCTTCTGCTGATAAGCTCTGCTTTCGCATCAAGCACCACAAGAAAACACTCACATCACAACTGAGCAACCAGAGCCGGAAAGAAGGAACCCCCATGTCTGAACTTAAAGTCGCCCTGATGACCGGTACGGGACAGGGTATTGGCAGAGGCTGCGCCATAGAAATGGCAAAAGCGGGCTATAAGGTATCGCTCATGTCTCCGTCAGATCGCTCTGTCGATCTGGCAAAGGAGCTCGGCGGGATCGGGCGGCGCGGATCTGTTCTGGACAGCGATGATCTGCAGGCAATGGTATCCGACACGATGGATCGCTATGGCAGAATTGACGCCATTGTCAGCAACATGGGCCACGGCGGCAGTGTGCCAGAAGAGATTACGACGGTTGGCTTCGATCCTGACTTCGAAGGTCCCCTTTTGGAACTGAGCGATGATCTTTGGCACGAGAGCCTGGATATGTACGTCCTGAACGTGGTCAAGATCGCCCGGATTGTGACCCCGCTTCTGATCGAGCAGGGAGGCGGTGCTTTTGTAAACATCTCCTCCATGAACACGATTGAGCCCCGGGCCCCCTATCCTATGAGCATGTTACGAGGTGCCCTTCACAGCTTCTCCAAGCTCTACGGTGACCGCTATGCCCGCCACAACATTCGCATGAACAATCTGCTGCCCGGCTTCTGCGAGAACGTAAATCTGTCTGAAACGGCCCGCCGGTCCATTCCCGCTCAACGCCCAGCGACTTTTGAAGAGATTGGTCAGGCCTGTGTCTTCCTGGCGTCAGAAGGGGCCCGCTACATCAACGGCCAGAGCCTCTTGTCCGACGGCGGCATGAACAGAGCCGTTCGTTAGGCTGATCGCCGCTCCTGGCTGAGACGAGCGGCAAAGCTTGCAACGCGTCACCACAACCCATCACGCGCTTTCAGGACGCAGATAAAAAAAGGGCCGCACCAGGTGCGGCCCGAAAAGTTATGGGAGGAAACGTCTGTAGAGACGTACGGCATGTATCAAAAACCTTGATGTATGCTGCAGTGCAATATTGGCAATTTGCAGATTGCGAGTCCAGAGAAAAATCATTGAACATATTGATTTTAAACATAAAAATTTAACATCAACTGATTAAACCTTCATCATTCTGCTTTCAAATTGTGCATCGCACCTAAAATCCTGTGCGTTTTGTGAGCACCCATAGGGTCACCCCCGACGCTGATGCAAAGCACTTTATCCGCAGAAGGAAAAACCAAGTGCCTGCTAACAGTTATTTTCGAGACAGCGGCTAGAAGTCAAAACGGTTTAAGTAGAATCACTACGTGATAACGCTTCAAGCGTGAGTTTGCCTCTTTTCAGTGTTTTAGAGGATGAGTCACGGTTTGGTTCCAAGCGCAAAGCGCTTCTAACTAAACCGATCGTGCTCTGGCACCTGATTTCTGGCACAGCCTTTGCTTTTACTTCTCCGTGCATCAACTGAAAGCAAAGGGGGGAACCAGGAGATGCCAGCATCACCCATCCCTCTTGCGGAGCCTTTGTTTTGACCAGCCTGATCCGGTTTCTTTGCTTGATTGTCTTACTGCTGCCCTGGTCTCCAGCCACAGCGGAAGAAACACAAGCCATTGAAAAAGCAGAAGAACAAGCTTTTGACCCCTGGACCACCTGTCGCCAGCATGTGGTCACGGCTGAAAAGCTGGTGTCCATTCCTCGTCACCTGCTAAGCGCGATTTCCTCGGTCGAATCCGGTCGCTGGAGCAAAGCCCACCAGGCAAGAATTTCCTGGCCCTGGACGGTGATGGCGGAAGGAAAAGGGCGCTATCTGCCCAGCAAAGCCAAAGCCATCGCAGAGGTAAAGGCCCTGCAGGCCCGAGGGATTCGCAACATTGATGTTGGCTGCATGCAGATCAACCTGCATTACCACGGCGACGCCTTCACGGATCTGGAACAGGCTTTCGATCCCGCTTTTAACGTGGCGTATGCCGCCTCCTTTCTCCTAAAACTGCGTCAGGAACAGCGCTCCTGGACTCGGGCCATCGGTCGATATCACTCAGCCACACCCAAGTACGCCATCCGCTACAAAGTCAAAGTCCGAAAGGCCTGGCAGGAAGAAAAACGCGCAGAGGCCGAAAGGGTTCGTGCCAAAAGAAAGGCCTTGAGAGACGCCGCCAGGTCCAAAAGGGCAGACGCCAAATCGCAACAGCAGGTATCGGGTTAACCTGACCGATCTATCGGTGACCGGTGCATTCTTGCTTCCCCCCCTGCCCTTATCCCTTGTTCCTTCCCGGCTCCAACATTCCCCGTCCCCGACCTAAGATGGCCATTCAAAACTGAATGGCTAAGGTTCAGATCATCCCCCCTGCTTCATCTTGCTGCTTTCAAAGCAATGGACCTATAACAAAGCTCCCGGGCAGCAGCGCGCTGCCTTGGCGATTCCGCTTTTTATCTCAAATCAAAAGGGCAGACGGATCCTTTAAGGAATTGTCTGATTTCGTCGCTTCATGACTGATACGCTGTCTTCTCCTGCTTCTGTTGAACACGCCAAACCAGCTGACTTCGACCTGGCTCGGGCGCGACGGGAAACACCTGGCGTGGACAATCAGGTTCATCTGAACAATGCCGGGGCGGCCCTGATGCCCCAGGTGGTGCTGGACCGGCAGCTCGACTATCTGAAGAGGGAAGCTCTGATCGGAGGGTACGAAGCCGCCGATGAAGCCCGTGAGGAGATTGAAGGCACCTATCGCTCGCTGGCCCGGCTGATCAATGCACAGCCGGAAGAGATTGCCCTGGTGGAAAATGCCACGGTCGCCTGGCAGCAGGCTTTCTATTCCTGGGATTGGCAGGAAGGGGACCGCATTCTGACCGCAGAGGCAGAGTATGGGGCCAACTTCATCAGCTACCTCCAGATGGCCAAGAAAAAAGGCATCAAGGTCGAAGTCGTTCCCTCCGATGCGCAGGGACAGCTGGATGTCGAGGCCCTGGAGAAGATGATCGACGAGCGGGTCAAGCTGATCTCTGTCACCCACATTCCGACCAACGGCGGTCTGGTGAACCCGGCCCAGGCCATTGGAAAAATCGCCCGCCAGCATGGCATTCCCTATCTGCTGGACGCCTGCCAGTCCGTGGGACAGCTGGATATTGATGTTCAGGCCATTGGCTGTGACTTGCTGTCGGTAACCGGTCGCAAGTACCTGCGCGGGCCCAGAGGCAGCGGCTTCCTCTATGTCAAAAAAGACCTGCTCAACCACCTGGAGCCTGCCTTCCTGGATCACCACGGCGCGGAATGGACCAGCCTGGACAGCTACACTTTGCGCCCCGACGCCCGTCGATTTGAAAACTGGGAGTTCAACTACGCTGCTGTCCTGGGCCTGGGAGCCGCCGCGGACTATGCACTGGATTGGGGCCTGCAGAACCTTGAAACGCGGGTGAAGACCCTGGCCCAGTCTTTCCGGGACCGCCTGTCAGACCTGCCTGGTGTTACGGTGCGCGATCTGGGGGCGGAAAAATGCGGCATTTGCACCTTTACCGTTGAGGGGCATGACCCGGTTGATCTGAAAGCCAGACTGCGCCCCCTTGGGTTCAACACCTCGACCAGTTCCCACCGCTCCAGCCTGGTGGACATGAGCCGCCGCAACCTGACCATGCTGTTGAGGGCCTCTGTGCACTACTACAACAGCGAAGAAGAGCTGGATCGTTTCTGTGAAGCCCTGGCGGGCCTGACCCGCTGACCAGCAAAGACAGAATAGAGACGGGCGGAAGGACGACCAAACCACTCCCCCCGTCACTTTTCCGATCAGACGGCGCCAGAAGTCCCTCATAGAGTGACCTCAAGCGACCGCATCACCTTGCCCTGCCCCCCCGCCATCAGACCGGTGATCTTTCCTTGTTCCAGCGAGAGTTCCACGGTGATGACACTGGGGGACGGCGGGGTCATGAAATGCCCCTGCTCAATCACCATGGTATCCAGACGCAGCCCGGCCCGATCATAGAGCAAGCAGGCCAGCGGCCCGGCTGCCATGCCGGTGGCTGATTCTTCAGCGATGGCGTAACGCGGTGCAAACATGCGGGTGGTGGCATGACTGTCAGCTCCCTCGGGGGATCGGCTGATCACGTAGTAACCAATCAGGTCCAGCTTCTCACTGATGGCTGTGATGGCTGTCAGGTCGGGCTGAATGGAACGCAGGGTTTCGCTGTCCTTGACGGACACGACAATGAAGCTGTTTCCCGTATTCACCAGCTCCGGCATCAACGCCGGATCAAGATCGGCGTGTGACAGACCAAGTGAGCGCAAAACATCTGCCAGCGTGACATCGTTCTTTTCCCAATCTGCCGCAGACCGATAGCGCGGCGCCAACTGCTCCATAAAGGCCATATCCTTCTTGATCAGGATTTTGCGCGGGCCATCGACAGTTTCTTTGGAGGTCCAGCCCTCCTGAACCACGCCCTCCTGGGCCAGGTAGGAAAAGGTGGCGATGGTGGCATGGCCACAGTGAGCGATGCGTCGGTTCGGGGTAAAGAAATCAAGCTTGAAACCCTCTGTTTTCGACTGCGAGACAAAAGCCGTTTCTGATAGTCCCACCTGGGCCGCAATCGACAGCATGTCCGCGTCATTCAAGCCATCGGCATTCAACACCACGCCTGCCGGATTGCCGCCGTGGCCCTGCTGAACAAACCCGTTTACAACATGCGCTTCGATTGATCGTGATTTTTCATGATTTTCATTCATTTCTTTTCTCCAATTCATCCGCCTTTCAGCTAAAATGGCCCAAGAATTAGGTGATTCGAAGCGTTACCTCTTCATATGATGGTGAAGAAAATTCATGAATACAGATGCCAACAAGATCTTGCTGCTGGCCAAAGCCGGCCCCTTTCTCCTGGCCATTCACCAAGAAGGCAGCTTTGCCAAAGCCGCAGAGAAACTGGCCATAGACCAGTCGGCGGTCAGCCATCGCATCAGACAGCTGGAAGAGGCTCTCGATTTAACGCTCTTTAATCGCACCACCCGCCGCTTATCCCCTACACGGGCCGGGGAAACGCTCAGCAAGGCTGCGGCCGACAGCAGCGCCATCTGGGCCGAGGCGCTGCAAGACATTCAGCGGCAGCAACGCTCGGACCACATCCGCCTTACCCTGCCCTCGTCACTGGCCATGAAATGGCTGCTGCCAGCCTTGCCCCGTGCCAGGGACTTTGACCTCAGCCTGTCGATTGATGCCAGCGATCATCTGGCAGACCTGAACAGGCAGGAAGCGGATGCCGCCATCCGGTTCGGGCCAGGCCCCTATCCCGGCCTGCATGCCAGCTTCTTATGTCCCTGTGATCTGACACCCGTCATGTCAGCCAGTCTGCCCGACCTGCCGGACGATTACTTCGACAGGCCGCAAAGCGGAGAGCTACCCCTGCTGGCGGATCGGCGGGGTGAGGCCGATGCAACGGCCTACAACTGGGACAGCTATCTGACAGACGATTTGATTCCAAGCGCCCCCATTCCGCCTCACCTTTCATTTGATCGGGCTGATCTTCTGATACAGGCAGCTGCCAGCGGCCTGGGGGTGGCGTTGGGTCGTACTTTGCTGATTGAACAGGATCTGGCGGCCGGCTTTTTGAAAGTTGCCGGTCCCCGTCGCCCCAGCACCAGCAAATACTGGCTGGTCTGCACAGCTGAATTCGCAGCCAGCGACAGCCACAACCGCCTGCTCACCTGGCTGAAGGAAGAGGTCAACAACAATTGTTAGACCCATTCATTCTCGCGGCAGTTGACCTTGCGGTCTATATAGACCTACAACCAAAAGTAAGCACAAAGCGGCGAATGGAGCAGCAAAATGGCTAGCGACAAGCAAAAGCTTGGAAACTTTGGTCAAAAATCAGTGGTAAATTCCTGCCCTTGCCCAAAATGCAAGCGCAACAAAACATTAAAAACACTGCCGAACAACTTTAAATGCGCAAACATAATATGCGATTTCTGTGGTTACTTAGCAGAAGTAAAAACATCCAAAACAACAAATATTGAACAACTGCCAAAATCCATTCTGGGCGCAGCGTGGAAAACTCAAAAAGAAAGAATGGATGCTGGAATATATTTCCCTTTATTCATAGTGTTGATTGATAAACACAATCTGAGAAAACACAAAATCTACTATCTTCCAGCGGACCTACAAACACCTGAGTTGTTTGAGCCTAGAAAACCGCTCTCATCGATTGCACAACGGAAACAGTGGCAGGGTTTCAGATACAATCTGGAGATCGTAAAAGAATCAATTGTGTCTTTCTAATATAAAGTAAAAACTACCCAATACCAAAGATTTCACCTTCAACAAATCACTACATCGCAAATTAAACTATCAAAAGATAGGCCAATTCAGCACCACACAACTAGCTAGTTCTTTAATTTCTTTTCATCCGTACTGCACAGCGCCTTTCATGCAGAGTTGCCCGTCGCTGCCTTCGATCCAGACATCAGCACTGCTGTCTTTGTCATCACCACAGACAACAAAGGGTGCCAGGTCAAAAACCGGGCTGAGCGCACGGAAGGAAAAGGCAGCTATGCGCCGCCCCTTGGCATTCCGCCGCGCCAGATCCACCATCAGTGTGGCCAGCAAAGGCCCATGCACGATCAGGCCGGGATAGCCCTCCTCGCCCGTCACATAAGGCTGATCATAATGGATGCGGTGACCATTGAAGGTCAGCGCCGAATAGCGGAACAGCAGAACGGGATCCGGAGTGATCTGTCGGCGCCAGTCTGATTGAGCCGGTGCTGCAACCGGATCAGGGGCCTTGTCACCTGGTTTGGCCGCCTCGCGGTAGACAATGTCGTGCTCTTCCGTCAGGACCACCTCGGCATTGACCTCTACCTGATGCTCCACCGTGACGAAGGCCAGAGGCCCGCTGCGCCCTTCTTTCAGGCTGACGTTTTTGATGGTGCTGATCTTTTTGGCCTGTTCGCCAACCGGCAGATCCTTGTGCCAGGAAACACGGGACCCCGCCCACATGCGGCGCGGCAACTCAATGGGCGGCAGGAACTCTCCCCGGGCGGCATGGCCATCCGGCCCCAGGGTCGATTGATTTGCCAGAGACCAGAAGTAGCACCAGTGCCACAGGGGGGGCAGGCCATCTCCAGGGGAAAAGGCCGGGTCTTCGCTCTCAACCGTGGCCCGCATGGCGGCTGCCCGGTTGAGATCAATCAGATCCTCAAGGGTTTCACTTTTTCCGATCCAGTCAGACCAATCCACTGCCTGCTCACTCTTTGCCATGATTGCGGCCCCTACTTTCTGCATGTCCCGACAAGGTGGCACAGTTTGCCGCCAAAGACCCATAGAGACAAAGCCTATCAGCGATGCTTCCACAGGCAACAAAGGCCTGATGGCCGGGGTCGGTTTTCGCTGGCAGGACAGAGCCAGAAATCTGTTGTTATCTCTGAAGCGGACCGCCAGACTTTGCGCTTCCTTCACGCGCAGCAGAAGTTCCCCATGGCCACACGTTCTCTTGCCTTGCAGACGTTCATTGAAAATCTCGAAACAGCCACTCGCAACAAATTGCCGGGAACCCCGGAGGCAAAGGAAATCACCGACCGGGTTTTTGAGGTTCTGCAATGCCCCGGTGCCCCCAAAGCAGAGCGCAGTGCCCATGCCCTGCCGGTGTGTCGGCATTTCACCCCCGCCTGCCAGCTGGCTCAAACAGGACCAGCACCCATCCCGTCCCTGGCCAGTGCACTTGCTGATCTGGAGAGGAGTCTGACCTGGACTCGCAGAACTGCGCCATCAGGTCAGCCGTCAGATAATGACGATCGTTTTTACGACGGACACGCCAACGCTATCATCGTGGGCGACGGCGGCCTGGAAGAACGTCAGGATGTGACAATCGGCGTCAGTCTGGTGGCTCCAGGCATAGATTATCCCCGTCACCGCCACCCGCCTGAAGAAATCTACATTGTGCTGTCACCGGGCGAGTGGTGGCAGGAAGGCCGTCACTTTTCAGCGAAGAACTCCGGCGATCTCATTCATCATGAACCGGGCGTCTGGCACGCCATGAAGTCGACGCACCTGCCGCTGTTGGCCTTGTGGTGCCTGCTGCACTGACCCATTCAACCTCACTCAATGAGGAGCCTGTTCCGGGTGATTGAGGCCTCTAAAAATTCCTGACCGAAGGACTCTCTTTTCTCATCCCGGAAGACCGACAGAATATCATATGTGTTTCTAGAAATTTTAAATCTTCATTATGAGATTAACCTTAAGAAGGGCCTCAATTCGGCTTTTGACTATGCGTCATCGCCCTCTAGAGGAAATCCACAATGCTATCCCTTCTCAGCATCAGCCAGCGGCTCTATGCACTGATTGCCCTCTTTGCAATCGGCCTGTTGGCCCTGACCGCCTATACTCTCAACGACCTGCACAGCAACCTGATGGATGCCAAACGGCAGGAAATCCGATCCCAGGTGGACACCGCTTTGTCGGTTCTGGCCCACTACCAGCAACTGGAAACGGACGGACAGCTGAGTAAAGATGACGCCCAGGCTCAGGCCCTGAGCATCATCACTGCTTTGCGCTACAATGGCAGTGAGTATTTCTGGGTCAACAACCGGCAAAATGTCATGGTTGCCCACGGGGTGAGCAAGAAAATCCTGGGCCGGCCTCTGGATGATCTGGAAGACGCCGCCGGGACCCGCATCTTCGAAGTCATGAACAAGATGATCGACAGCGCGGGCAAAGGCTATCTCTCCTATCTCTGGCCCCGTGCCGGCAGCGAAGAACCCGTTGCAAAAGAAAGCTACGTCCAGCTGTTCAAGCCCTGGCAACTGGTGGTCGGAACCGGCCTTTATGTGGATGATGTGACAACTGCCTTTAACAAGCAGGCCGTTTTGGTCGTGGCTCTGGCAGCCATTGCCCTGCTGATTGTCGTGGCGCTGTCCTTGCTGATCGCCCGCTCCATCCGCGGTCCGCTGAACGGCTTGAGCACCTGCATGTATGCCCTGGCCAAAGGTGACCTTTCCGTCGACGTGCCGGGTCAGAATGATCGTCACGAGCTGGGGGCCATGTCCAAAGCCGTCATGGTTTTCAAAGAAACCGCTGGCGAGCAGCAACGCCTGCAGCAGGAAAAACTGGAAGCCGAAAGCCGCAACAAGGAAGCCAACAAGCAGGCCATGAACGATCTGGCCGGTCAGTTTGAAGCGACCGTCAAAGGGGTGGTGGAGAGCGTCAACCATGCCTCCCGCGACATGCAGGGTACGGCTCAGTCCATGACCGGCTTTGTGCAGGACGCCACCACCAAAGCAAATGCCGTGGCTCATGCTTCGACCGAAGCTTCCCACAATGTCCAGACCGTCTCGGCCGCTGCTGAAGAACTCACCAGTTCCATTCAGGAGATCGGTCGCCAGGTCTCCAACTCCACAGACGTGTCTCAGTCCGCCCTCAAAGGGGCAGAGCAGGCCAATGTGCTGGTCGAAGGGCTGGTGGCTTCATCCGAAAAAATCGGCGAGGTTGTCACCCTGATTCAGGACATCGCGGAGCAGACAAATCTGCTGGCGCTGAACGCCACCATTGAAGCCGCCCGGGCAGGTGAAGCCGGGAAAGGCTTTGCTGTTGTGGCGTCGGAAGTGAAGTCTCTGGCCAACCAGACCGCAAAGGCCACCGAAGAAATTTCCAGCCAGATCTCCGACATCCAGTCCTCCACGGGCAATGCCGCAGAAGCCATTCGCAACATTGGCAAAACGGTATCAGAGATCAACGAGATCGCCTCTTCCATCTCTGCAGCCGTTGAGCAGCAGGGGGCGGCCACCCAGGAGATTGCCCGCAATGTGGGTCAGGCCAGCGAAGGGACCAGCTCTGTTTCCAGCAACATCTCCGGCGTTTCCCATGCCATTTCAGAATCCGACGAAGCGGCAGGCAAGGTCCTGTCGGCCTCTCAGGATCTGTCACAGCAGTCTGAAATGCTGAAAGTGGAAGTGGAAAGCTTCATCGAGAAAATCCGGGCCGCGTAACGTCCCGCGCCTCAAAAACGCTATAGAATCAGGAGGTCCGGCCGCGCCGCGACCTCCTTTTTCATGCCCTCTTCCAGGGTATGCTGCGCCCCAGGCATGGCAATCAACTGATTTCCGATCACCTTGGGAAGGGCTGCTGCCTGGGTTATCCTGACGCCCCGCAAGACAAGAGCATGATCGGATAAATCAGCAGGGCTTCGGGCCTGAAATGAGTGCGTCACTCACCCCCGATGCTTTTGACACGCGTTTCACACGCCAGGCGTTGTCACGTAAGTTGTCACATTGTGACTCCACTTATCCGATCCGGGGTCAGAGGAAACCCAACTCATGAACCTCCCAGGTATCGAACTTCAGCTACTGCCCGCCAACGGCATCTCCCAGCGCTGCGCTCTGGCCGGGCCTGAAAACGGCCCCCTGGTTGTTCTGGTCCATGGCTGGCCGGAAAGCTGGTACTCCTGGCGCCATCAGATCCCGGCTCTGGCACAGGTCGGCTGGCGGGTTGCCGCCCCCGATCTGCGTGGCTATGGCGGCAGTGACAAACCAGGGGACATCGCCGCCTACGATCTGGAGAGCATGACCGGAGATATTGCCGGTCTGATTGACGCTCTGGGCTATGAAACAGCCGTGCTTGTCGGGCACGACTGGGGGGCGCCTCTTGTCTGGACCACGGCCATCCTGCATCCGGAGAAGGTACAGGCCGTGGCTGGCCTCTCCGTGCCGCACATGACCCGACCCAAGGTCCCGCAAACGCAGGTCTTCAAGTCGCTCTACGCCGACCGGTTTTTCTACATGCTCTACTTCCAGGAACCGGGCAAAGCCGAAGCGGAACTGGAAGCGAATGTCGACATCAGCCTGCGCAAGATCTATTGGGCTTTGAGCGGTCAGGCCAGGCCCGGCAGTTTTTCTCCGCCGGACAAGGACCGATCAGCCAACCTGCTGGACAGCCTGCCACTACCGCCAGACCTTTCCCCTTTCATGACAGCGGAAGACCTGAGCTACTATGTGGGCGAATTTCAGGCATCTGGCTTTCGCGGCCCTCTCAACCGCTACCGCAATTTTGAGCGGGACTGGCAGAACCTGCCCCAGCTGCACAAAGCTCCGGTAACCCAGCCGTCACTCTACATTGTCGGGGGCCGGGACCCAGTTCTAAAAGCCGTCCCCGGACACACTCTGCTAGATATCGCACCCCTCTTGTGCCCAAATCTGAGGGATCTGGTGGTGATAGACGGCATCGGCCACTGGACCCAGCAGGAAGCACCGGACGCGGTTACAGAGGCTCTGCTGAGCTTCCTGACAGACCTCTAAACCGGCAACAGGGCTGGCACCGCATTCCGTCTTATCAAATCATCGCGTCTATTCAGCAGTCCCCTGGTGATCAGGATTTGGCTGCATGAAGACATCATAGCGGGTGGATTTCCCGGTGATCTGATGGGAGGGCGCTTTCAGGCCGGGTAAGGGATCTGCCTTTTGCGGCCACTTCAACACCACCCGCTGGCTGGCGCTGGCCAGAGCCACCTGCATAAGCTCCAGCGCATCCTCATCGCTGCCGACAATCTCACGGATTTGTCGCAACTCCCTCTTCACCAAGGCTGAGTTTTTTCGCGGCGGGTGCATGGGATCCACCAGCACCACCTCCGGCGCCAGGGTCGGCAGCAGGTCCTTCGCATCGCCTGACAGCAACGTCATGCGCGCGACCACCTCAGCCGCCTCGCCCCCGGCCTCCCGCGCCCGCTCCAGCCCTTCCGCCAATAAACGGTGCATCTCCGGCGAACGCTCGATCAGGGTGACAGAGGCCCCCAGGGAGGCGAGCAGGAAGGCATCCCGTCCCAGCCCCGCGGTTGCGTCCACCACAAAAGGCGTCTTGCCCCCTTTCATGCCGACGGCTTTAGGCAAAGCCTGCCCGCGCCCGCCGCCATAGCGATGCCGATGTCCCACAGCCCCGCCAACAAAATCGCAGGTCAGTTCGGTCAGTTTGTCTTCTTTTGTTTTACCGGACATTGTCAGGACACTTTGCCTAAAGCAGGGTTGATCGACTGCACCGCAAGCCACAATGAACTTGCCGGGTCTCTAGTTCTGCCAAAGCCGGGTTTCTTTGGCAAAGAGACATGTGAGCGCCACAAGAAAGGCACTTGCGACAAGATGGGGCTCGCCGCGCTGTAAAGCTTGCTTTAAGCAGGCAAAACGTCCTCTGCTTCTTTCAGTCATTTGAGTTGTTCATGTCTCTCTCAAGCGTACCGTCACCCGGCACCAGCCATCACATAGACAGCTACTATGCCCGCACGAGAAACAACCAGGCCGCCCGCGCCAGCCTGACGGCAGCACTGGAGGCGGATGTCACGGTCATTGGCGGCGGTCTGGCCGGGCTGACCACAGCCCTGGAGCTGCTGCGGGCTGGTAAATCAGTCGTGCTGCTGGAAGCCCGGGAAGTGGCCTGGGGCGCTTCCGGTCGCAACGGCGGGTTTGTGTCCGCCGGCTATGCCCGGGGATTGAATGATCTGGTGAAGATCTCCGGCCTGGAGGATGCCCAGGCCCTCTATCGTCTTTCCAGCCAGGCGGTCGACTATGTCTGGGATACCATGGGGCAGCTGAACCTGCCGCGCCCGGCCAAGCGGCAAGGACATCTTCACGCCTTGCGGTTTGATGCGCCCAGGGAAGCTCAGGAAGAAGCTGAGTGGCTGGAAAAAACCGGGGGCGATCCCCAGGAAGTCTGGTCCCGGGAAAAACTGCGCCGCCATTTTCAGTCTGAGGTCTATCACCAGGGGGTCTTTTCCCCCACCGGCTTTCACTTTCATCCTCTGAACTACGGGCAGGCACTGGCAGGAGAGATCGAACGTCTGGGCGGGCAGATTTTCGAAAGTTCGGCGGTAACGGACTGCGACCTGACAGGCAGCCGAAAACGCGTCAAGACAGCCGAGGGTCAGGTTACCAGCAGCGCCGTGGTTTTCTGCGGCGGGGGCTACAGCACCTCCGTCGAGCCAAGGTTGAAACGGGCCATCCTGCCGATTGCCACCTATGCCATGGTGACCGAGCCCCTGGCGGAAAAGGATCTGGACGCTTCCATTAGCAGCAAAGCCGCCATTTCCGATGATCGTCTGGCCTGTGACTACTACCGCCGGCTGGATGACAACCGCATCCTCTGGGGCGGCCGCATCACGGCCATGACCAAGGAACCCAGCCAGTTGCAGGACCTGCTGCTGGCAGATTTGCTCTCTGTCTATCCCCAGCTCTCAGGCAAGGTGAAAGTGGCCACAGCCTGGTCCGGCCTGATGAGTTACGCCCGTCATAAGATGCCCCAGATTGGACAGCTGCAGGAAGGCGTCTGGTATGGCACCGCCTTTGGCGGCCATGGCATGAACACCACGGCCGTGGCCGGGCAACTGATCGCCGGGGCCATTGCTGAGGGGGATGACCGCTGGAAGCTCTTTAAACCCTACGGCCTGACCTGGAACGGAGGCCCCGTTGGGCCCGCTGCCATCCAGCTCAGCTACTGGAGTTACCAGCTGCGTGACTGGTGGCGGGAACGCTGAATCTCCTCCCAGATAGTCAAACAGTGAATCTCGACAAAAACTAAGCGCTGATCACCAAGAGCTCAGTTCATTGCGGATTATTCACTGTTTCTCAGACCTGCTCTTTCGTTATGGTGACAAAACAGATTTATTTCCTAGCGAAGGGTCGGTTTGGTTGGCATCGCTGTGCGCTCAATACCAACTCGTGAACAATCGTTCTGGCCCTGGGCATGCAGAGATAGACAGGTCACAGGGTTAACACCCAACCGAAGAAAAACTGAACCACAGGGCAAAAAGACCGAGAGTTAAACATGGTTCTTTTGGTAGGCGGCGCTGGCAACGACCACCTAACAGGTGGTGAAAACGACGACACGCTGTATGGCAACGGCGGCAATGACTGGATCTACGGAGCCGTAGCAAATGACCTTCTTTATGGGGGGGACGGCAATGATGTCCTGGATGCCGATCTCGGACCCGTTTTTGATTTTGGCGGCGCAGATCAGCTCTGGGGTGGCACCGGCGATGACATCCTCTATGGCGGAGGAAACAACGACCGGCTCTATGGTGGGTCAGGCAACGACAAGCTGCTCAGCGGATCAGGCAATGACAGCGTGTTGGGTGGTGCGGGCAACGACAGCATAGTCAGCGAAGGAGGCAATGACACACTCACGGGAGGTGATGGCAACGACACCCTGTCGGGAGGGGCGGGTTTCGACTTGCTCTTTGGCGGAGACGGTGATGATCGCCTCATTGCCGGAATAGGGTATGACACGATAACCGGAGGCAGCGTAAACGCCACACTAAAGGGCGGTGACGGGAATGATACCCTTCAGGGCGGTCTCGGAGACGATCTGCTGGACGGCGGTTCGGGTGACAAAGATTGGGTTGATTTCAGCAACGCGACCGTCGGCGTGTCAGTCGACCTCACCCAGGGGTCCGTTTCCGACGGCCTGGGCGGCACGGACAGTCTCGTGTCCATTGAAAATGCACGGGGCAGTGCCTTCAAGGACACCCTTAAGGGCACAGCCGGTGACAACCAGCTCGTCGGCGCTGCGGGAGAGGACGTGCTCTGGGGACGGGCCGGAGATGATACGCTCAGTGGCGGGGACGGCAACGACGTGCTGTTTGGCGGCGTGGCGGACGAGCAGATCGTTGCCGGAAATGACCTGATCTACGGCGGCGCTGGAAATGACACCCTGACAGGTGGTGAAGGCAACAACACCCTAAAAGGCGGGTCCGGCAACGACGCCCTGATTGGCGGTGCCGGTAATGACTCCCTGACGGGTGGGGCAGGCAACGATACCCTTGAAGGCCGCGCAGGCAATAACACCCTCACGGGCGGTGATGGGGACGACCTCATCATCTACAATCGCGGGGGCAGCGGCAACACGACCATAGATGGCGGCAGTGGCAACGATACCGTTGCCTTCTGGTCCCTCAAGTTTTCTGAGTTTTCCCGGTCCAACAACGGGTCAAACGACATTGTCACCGAAACCGCAACCGGCAATACTTTCACCCTCTCCAATGTTGAAATCCTGAAGTTCTCCGATGGCTCCTATACGCCCGAGGGAACTCCCGCCTCAAAATCACTGACTGGCAGTGACGCGGCGGAGAGCATGTCCGGTGACATCGCCGGTGACACCCTCAAAGGCAGCGGTGGCAACGACACCGTTTCCGGCGACAGCGGCCACGACCAGATCAACGGCAACCGGGGTGATGATACGGTCGCGGGTGGTGACGGCAACGACACGGTGCGTGGTGGCCAGGGTGACGATAGCGTCAACGGCAATCAGGGCAGCGACATCGTCTCAGGCGACAGCGGCGATGATTCCTTACGCGGCGGTCAGGACAACGACCGGGTAACGGGCGGAGCCGGTGACGACACGCTGATGGGCGATCTGGGCAACGACACACTGGTGGGCGGTTCCGGCGCAGACCTGTTCCGCATTCGCCCGGGTGATGGTCATGATGTCATCGAAGATTTCAACTATGCCCAGGGCGACCGGCTGGATTTCTCCGGCCAATCCTTCACTGACAGTGTCACCTCCGACGGCGTGCTCATCACTTTCGATGATGGCTCGGATGTTCTGATCGAAGGGGCAACCGCGTTCGAAAGTGACTGGGTGATTTAATCCTTACAAGCCTGCTCCCTCATTTCCATAGCGTCTTGTATCTGAACTCACCGGGATGCGCGGTATCAGCACGCGCTTTAGAACAGGAGCGCTGAGGGATCATGATTCCTTGCGGCGGATGACGCTGCATCAGCATCCGGTCAGTGGATCACCTTCTTCCTTTTAGGAAATGAGGCAAAGTCACGCATTTAGTGGTATCAGGTAAATCTACCTCACCCGATTTGGCCCTAAACTACGGATCACAATGAACCCCTTTTGGAACGAGTTTGCTTTTGGCGATGGCACCAACATCATTGTCGCAGAAAACGGGACGGAAATAGTTCTCAGCACCTCGGGTGATGACATCATTCTTGGAGATACAGGAGATGATCTGCTGACTGGCGGGTCCGGTGATGATGTCCTGTCCGCCGGACTGGGGGATGATGTCCTTTTAGGTGGAGGCGGCAACGATATTCTCATCGGTGGAGCCGGCAATGACAGCCTGTTTGGCGAAAACGGTGACGACATTCTTTATGCCGGAGAAGGGACAGATCATCTCTACGGGGGCGAAGGCGAAAACGACTGGGCCAACTACGCCAACTACAACAATGGCGGAAGTCCCCATGACGTGCTGACTCTGGATCTGACAGGCGCCAGTTTTCCCTCCAGCGACAGTCTGAAAGATGTCTTTGACGGCATCGAGAATCTGGCCGGAAGCCGCTTTAGGGACCTCCTGACCGGTGATGAAACCAACAACAAGTTTTTTGGCAATGCTGGCGACGACACCCTGAAAGCTATGGGCGGGATTGATACCCTTATGGGGGGATCCGGCGATGACCATCTGGTCTTTTCCATCGACGAGGAAACACTAAAGTCCGCAGATCCGGCGCAAACAGCTTCGCAAAGCTCCAGCGAGGTGTCCTCATCAGCGAACAGAGGGAATGGCAATAGCGGTGACGATACTCTTGAAGGCAGCGCCGATGACGATTCCTTGCGCGGCGGGCTCGACGATGACCGGATCAGCGGCGGAGCGGGCAACGACACCCTGATGGGCGATCTTGGCGACGACACGCTGACCGGCGGATCAGGAGCCGACCTGTTCCGCATCCGCCCGGGTGACGGACATGACGTGATCAAAGATTTCAACGAAGCCCAGGGAGATCAGCTGGATGTCTCCGGCCAGAGCTTCATCGACAGTGTCACCTCCGAGGGCGTGCTCCTCACTTTCGATGATGGCTCGGATGTCCTGATCGAAGGGGCAGTGGCCTTCGAAAGTGATTGGCTGGGGTAAGAAAAGCGGGTGCCCCCCTGGCGCGACAGCTCGCATCAGTTCAGACACCCTCATGGTCCGTTAAGTCGAAGACCCCTGGAACAGGTTATCCCTGCAGCCGTTTTGCAGCGGCCAGAAACGCGTCGATCTCTGCGTCGCTGCTGTTCCAGGCGGTGACAAAACGCGCCCCTGCCCCACCAGCCTCTCCGTCATAAAAGACAAAACCTTCGTCCCGTAAAGACCGGGACAGGTCCGCTGGCAGCTTCACATAGAGCATGTTGGCAGCCAGTTCGAAAACCGATGGCAGACCAAGGGCCGTCAGCCCCTCCGCCAGTCGCCGGGCCATGGCGTTGGCCTGGCGGGCATTCTTGAGCCAGAGGTCGTTGTCCAGGTAAGCGTCCAGCTGGGCGGAAACCATGCGCATCTTGGAAAAGAGATGGCCGCCGCGCTTGCGGTGAAAGCCAAAATCCCGTGCCAGATCCGGGTCAAAGAAGACAACGGCTTCTGCCGCAAAACAGCCGTTCTTGGTGCCACCGAAAGACAGCACGTCCACGCCGGCCTTCCAGGTCATCTCCGCCGGACTGCACTCCAGCGCCACCAGCGCGTTGGCGAAACGGGCGCCATCCATATGGACTTTCAATCCCTGGCTTCTGGCCACCTCTGTGAGGGCCTGGATCTCCGCCAGGCTGTACACCGATCCCGTTTCTGTCACCTGCGACAGAGACAGGGCTGCCGGCTGCACATTGTGCACCACACCTTTCCCGCTGATGGCACCGGCCAGACCTTCCGGATCCAGCTTTCCCTCCGCGCCATCAATGGTTACCAGTTTGGCACCATTGGTAAAAAGTTCCGGCGCGCCGCATTCATCCACATTGATATGGGCCAGACGGTGACAATAGACCGCTCCGAACGACGGCGTCAGACAGGCCAGCGCCAGGGCATTGCAAGCGGTACCTGTCGCCACCGGATGTACCACCAGATCATCCTTTTCAAACACCTTCTTGAGCTTGTCCGCAACAGACGCTGTCCAGGGGTCGTTGCCATAGGGCATGGCCGCCCCCTCATTGGCAGCCATTAAGGCAGCCATGATCTCCGGGCTGGCCCCGGTCACATTGTCAGATGCGAAATTGCTCATCTGGGTCGTCCTTGATGTAGAGAAAAATGAGTAAAGAGAAGCCAGCGTCGGGCTAGTCGCTTTCGGCTTTTCCGGCTTTGCGGGGCAGGTTCAATCGCACGCGGGATTCCAGTGTCTTCAGATCCACCACCAGCACCTGCTTGCAGCCCTTGGCCAGAGATCCGTCGATGCGCAGCAGCGCATAATGCTCCCCCAGCGGTTCGGCAGCTTCAACCCGGCAGCCGTAAGGAATGTCCAGATCGCCTTCCTGAAAACCGACAAGTGCGGGCACCTTCTCCCGCTGTTTGAGAGCCTGCGCCTGCAAAGCGGCTTTAGACGCAGCCTCGCCCGGCTGATCCTGGATTTTAGCGTCCAGCTTTTCCGCCTGACGCACCACCCCCCAGACCACAAACCCCATCAACACAAGAATAACCACCCCCAGCACGGCAACCAGGGTCTTGATCATTCGGTGACTTTGCGGTCCTTTGCTCTCATGAGCCAAAACGACAGTTCCTTCCCAACCAACGGCGAGTCCCCGGACTCACCAGCCGATGACGCTGCGTCACGCCACGTGATCTCTATCGCAGAGGGCGAGGTGGGTGAACGGCTGGACAGACTGCTGGCCCGGCGCCTGAGCGACTTTTCGCGCAACCGCCTCAAGTCCTTGATTGAACTGGGGGCAGTGACGCTGATCTCAGGATCGGGCGGGACGATAACGGAGGCCTCGACAAAGGTCAAAAGCGGACAAACTTTCGCCATCATCATCCCGGAAGCTGAAGAGGCTGAACCGGTGGCTCAGGACATCCCCCTGGACATTGTCTACGAGGATGACGAGGTGGTGGTGATCAACAAGCCGGTGGGACTGGTGGTGCATCCTGCACCCGGCAATCCGGACAGCACCCTGGTCAATGCACTGCTGGCCCACTGCGGCGACAGCCTCCAGGGGATCGGCGGGGTCAAGCGCCCTGGCATTGTCCACCGCCTGGACAAAGATACCTCCGGCCTGATGATCGCGGCCAAAAGCGACCGCGCACAGCAGGACCTGACCGAACAGTTTTCCAGCCGCTCTATCCAGCGGCGCTATCAGGCCCTGGTCTGGGGTCTGCCCAAACCGACAGAAGGAGAAGTCGACGCCCCCGTTGGCCGCAATCCGAGAAATCGAAAGAAGATGGCGGTGGTCAGCCGCAACGGCAAAGCTGCCATCACCCGCTATAAGGTGCTGGAGTCCTTCTGCGGCGGGGCAGTCTCCCTGATTGAGTGCAAGCTGCTAACCGGGCGCACCCACCAGATTCGGGTGCACATGACCCATCTGGGCCATCCGCTGCTCGGCGATCCGCTTTACGGGCGCAGCAGTCCGACGCTGATGAAAAAGCTGCCGTCGGCGGCGCAAGCAAAAGTCAAAGCCCTGCCAGGACAGGCGCTGCATGCCCGCGTCCTCGGCTTCAAACACCCTGTCACAGAAGAAGAGTTGCTCTTCACAAGGGATTTACCAAGCACTCTTCAAGACTTGATCAATACTTTTCTGTGACCTTTAGTGTAAAGGGTCGTGCTGTCAGAGCGGGAATGGTCACAAAAAGTTCAGTGGCAAAACCTTAACAGGCTCCCCATCTAAAAGATCAGGGTGGGGACCAGGGGACTTTTCCGACACAGCACCACCACATTTTTGCCTCGTCCAACGTCGGAGAGGCGCCACCTTCCCATGCCTCCTAAGAGGGTGGGACAAGAATGAGGGACCAGGCTATGGCCGGAAACATCTCCCCCAATCTTCCAAGCCTTTCTGCAGAAGGCAATCTCAGCCGCTACCTGCAGGACATCCGCAAGTTTCCCATGCTGGAAGCGGATGAAGAGTACATGCTGGCCCACCGCTGGACAGAACACGGAGACTCAGACTCGGCCCACAAGCTGGTCACCAGCCACTTGCGACTGGTGGCAAAGATCGCCATGGGCTACCGCGGCTATGGCCTGCCGGTGTCAGAGCTGATCAGCGAAGGCAACGTCGGCATGATGCAGGCCGTCAAACGCTTTGACCCGGAACGCGGCTTCCGTCTGGCAACCTATGCCATGTGGTGGATTCGCGCCTCCATTCAGGAATACATCCTGCACTCCTGGTCGCTGGTGAAAATGGGCACGACCGCGGCTCAGAAGAAGCTCTTCTTCAACCTGCGCAAGGTTAAGGGCCAGATTCAGGCCTTCGAAGAAGGCGACCTGAAGCCGGAGCATGTCACCCACATTGCCACCGCGCTTAACGTGCCGGAACAGGACGTGGTTTCCATGAACCGCCGCCTGGCCAGCCAGGACCACTCCCTCAACGCGCCCCTGAAAATGGATGGCGACGGGGAATGGCAGGACTGGCTGGTGGATGAAGAGGAAAGCCAGGAAGCTGTGCTGGGCGACCAGCAGGAGCTGGACCAGCGCCGGGTCATGCTGGCCACGGCCATGGAGAACCTCAATGACCGGGAGCGCCACATCCTGACCCAACGCCGCCTGCAGGAAAGCCCCACCACCCTGGAAGATCTCAGCCAGGAATACGGCATCAGCCGGGAGCGGGTCCGCCAGATTGAAGTCCGGGCTTTTGAAAAACTGCAAAAGGCCATCCGCAACGCCGCGATGGAAGAGCGGTTGTCCAATCCGTAAGTAACGGAAAAAGATACATAATCTCATAAAGAGAGGCGGTTGCCACAGCAGCAACCGCCTCTTTCTTTTTGGGTTACTCCGGTTCTTTCAGAACGAGAGCAGCCTCGGGTTAGGTCCTCGCGCATTACGCCAAAACCCAGCCGAGACTCATCCCCTGTCCTGTAGAAAAAGGCACCTTCGCGCGTTAAGCGTCATCAGGAAGTGATTCCAGTTAAAGCGATCATGCTCTAGATCAGCCAGTCTTCACTGAAGCCACTGGCTCCTTCGATCAGCAGGTTGGACCCATCATTGAAGGTCACCACCACGCCCTCTGCCGTTTCAGCCGTACTGAAAGCCTGACCGTCAAAGCTCAAACGATCCCCTTCTGTGAAATCAAAATCCAGGATCAGGTCCGACCCATCCCCCTCACGGATAAAGAAGAGGTCTGCGCCCTCTCCGCCAATCAGCGTGTCGTCGCCCAAATCCCCGCGAACGGTGTCGTCACCCGTACCGCCCAGCACTGAATCATTGCCGCGGCCGCCGCGCACCGTATCGTCACCGTCACCGCCAAAGACCGTATCCTCGCCCATGTTGCCGTTGACGTAGTCGTTGCCCAGATCACCGTGCACTTTGTCATTGCCCTGGCCCCCGACAGCCCGGTCATTGCCAGATCCGCCCCGGACCGTATCCGCGCCCTTGGAGCCTTTGACCGTGTCGTCGCCGTCATTGCCATTCAGGTGGTCGTTGCCCAGATCACCACGCAGATGGTCACTGTCAGCACCGCCCCGAACCGTGTCGTCCTCCGAGCCGCCCCGCAGGGTGTCATTACCCTTGTCACCAAAGACCTTATCGCGGCCCTGGTTGCCATTGATGCTGTCATTGCCATCGTTGCCCCAGACCGCATCGTGACCGTCACCGGATTTGATGGTGTCGTCCTCATTCTCCCCACGCAGCGTATCGTTGCCTGATCCGCTCTCCAGCCGGTCCGGCTCATCGGTGCCCTGGACCTGTACATTGTCATCCCTGCCACCGCCAGCATTGCCTTGCTTGATCGTGATGTCGCCATCGGTGAACCGCAAAACCTCTGAGTTGGTAAGGATGGACTCCCTGCCAGAAGCTATGTGTATGACCTTTGCCGCCCCGAAACCCTGCTGATTGACTCTGAAGTCGCTCTTGTTTCCTGCAAACGCGACAGTGTCGTCGCCATCACCCCCATCGATTTCATTGTTGCCAAAGTTCCCGGTGAAGAGATCATTCCCCGCTCCACCCAGCAGGGTATCATTGCCGCTGCCTGCAGACAGGGTGTCATTGCCGCCGCCGCCGTCGATGAAATCATCACCGTCCAGGCCAAGCAGCTGGTTGTCCTGATTGTCTCCAGTCAGGCTGTCACCCAAGGTGCTGCCACGCAAATGTTCGATGGAAGAGAGAGTGTCGTTGTTGCCATGTCCATCTGTGGCAAGCCCCGTGTTCAGGTTGGCAACCACCCCCTGGATCGGCCCAAGCTCCCGGCTGTAATCCACCCCGTCAGATCCGCCGCCACCAACCAGGCTATCGTTGCCAACCCCGCCGACCAGGGTGTCGTTACCGGATTCACCCCCCACCGTGTCGTCACCACTGCCACCAAAGAGCAGATCATGGTCCCCGCCGCCTCGCAGGGTATCGGCACCAGCACCGCCATGAAGCGTGTCATTGCCGCTGCCGCTCAACAGACTGTCCTGACCATTGCTGCCGAGCAGGCTGTCATCCCCGCTGCCGCCGCTGAGCGTATCGTCGTCATTCCCCCCCATCAGGATGTCATTGCCGCCACCGCCGATGAGAACGTTTTTGCCGGTCCCACCAGACAGCCAATCCTGATCGTCGCCGCCCACAAGCGTGTCATTGCCTGCGTCGCCTGACAGGGTGTCGTTGCCCGCACCACCGGACAGTGAGTCCATGCCGTCACCGCCGACCAGCGTATCGTTGCCGCCATCCCCTGAAAGGGTGTCGTTGTCCCCGCCTCCCAGCAGGACATCGTCGCCGCCGCCGCCCATCAATTGGTCGGCTGCTGCCCCCCCAGACAAGGTGTCTGCAAAAGAGCCACCGCGAACATTCTCAATGCCAATGAGGCTGTCGCTGTCACCAAAGCCGTCGGTGGCATTACCGGTCCCAAGGTTGACCTGCACCCCCTGCGTGGCCCCCGTTTCTCGGCTATAGTCCACCAGGTCAACGCCTTTGCCGCCATCCAGCGTGTCTTTGTCGCTGAAGCCGACCAGCGTGTCATCACCTTCGCCCCCAAACAGGTCATCGTTTCCAACGACATCGCCAAGCAGAAGGTCGTTACCTCCCTGACCTCTCAATGTCCTGCCAACAGCGGAGGCTTGCAGGGTGTCGTTAAACCCACCGCCTGAGACAATTTCAATACCGTTGAGATAGTCGGTACTACCGAAGCCATCCGTTACAACTCCGGATCTCAGGTCAACGGAAACCCCCTGTGTGGCCCCAGTGTCCTGGCCGTAGTCGACAATATCCAGGCCGGTCCCGCCAAACAGCTGATCGTTGCCAGCCCCGCCAACCAGGGTGTCATTGCCAATGCCACCGGTCAGGCTGTCGTTGCCGTTCCCCCCGACCAGAGTGTCATTTCCGCCCATGCCGGAGAGTTTGTCCGATCCGGCGTTCCCGACCAGTTCGTTGTTCGAGGCATCACCACTCAGCGTATCGTTTAGATGAGCGCCGGCAAGATGTTCGATGCTCGTCAGAACATCGCTGTTGCCATAGCCATCTGTGGCCTTGCCCGTGGTCAGGCTTGCATTCACACCTTTGGTCGTCAGGCTTTCCTGGCTGTAATCCGCCCAGTCAAAGCCATCGCCCCCGGCCAGAGTGTCATTGCCAGATCCGCCGACAAGCGTGTCGTTGCCCTTACCACCAGTGACAAAATCGACGCCTGTCCCACCCAAAAGCAGATCATTGTCATCACCGCCCATGACTTTGTCATTGCCGCTGCCACCGGACAGGCTGTCATTGCCAGCCCCGCCTGACAGGGTATCGTTGCCACCGGCTCCACCAAGCGTGTCGTCGCCGCCTTCCCCCAGGAGTGCATTGACCGAATCATCGCCAGCGATCGTATCGGCAAGGCTCCCGCCTTTGATGTTCTCGACATTGCTCAGCGTATCGTTGTTACCAAAGCCGTCTGTAGCTTTGCCGGTCGCCAGATCGACAGAAACCCCCTTGGTGGCGCCCGTCTCCAGGCTGTAGTCAACGAGGTCAACGCCACTGCCCCCATCCAGAATATCGTTGCCGGCCCCACCGATCAGGGTGTCGTTGTCAGCGCCGCCAGACAGGCTGTCGTTTCCGCCCAGGCCACCGAGCAGGTCTTGCCCGGCACCCCCTTCCAGGTCGTTGGCATTGTCATCTCCGAACAGAGTATCGCCAAAACTGCTGCCCCGGAGGTTTTCAATGTTGCTGACATTTTCGCTTTGACCAAAGACATCACTGCCGTTGCTGGTGGAAAGAAAAAAGCTGGCACCTTTGGTCGCCCCGGTCTCCAGGCTGTAGTCGATCCAGTCGATCCCGGCCCCGCCATCCAGGTTATCGATGCCATCACCGCCAGCCAGGGTATCGTTGCCATCGCCGCCGACCAGCTTGTCGCTGCCAGCTCCGCCAACAAGCAGATCATTTTGCTTGCCGCCATAAAGGGTATCGGCCCCGTCGCCTCCGTCCAGGGTATCGTTACCGTCACTACCGGCCAGGGTATCGTTGCCACCAGCCCCAATCAGGTGGTTGTCCTGCAGGTTGCCGAAGATGTTATCGTTGAAGCCCCCGCCCCGAACATTTTCAATGTCCGAAATCGTATCAGCGTTGCCAAATCCATCGGTCGCAGAAGAGAAAAACAGATTTACATCTAAGGCTTTGGTCGCACCCGTTTCCTGGCCGTAGTCCACCCAATCAAGGCCAGTACCACCGATCAGAAAATCCCTGCCGTTACCCCCGACAAGAGTATCGTTACTAAAGCCACCTGACAGGGTATCGTTACCGTCCCCCCCAAAAAGCTGATCATTGCCGCCGTCCCCATTGAGGGAGTCGTTTCCGTCCCCGCCTCTCAGAATGTCATTGTCGTCTCCACCGAACAGACTGTCATTGCCAGCATTACCAGAGAGCGTGTCCTGGTCCGCCAGCCCCCTGATCAGGTCATTGCCACCGCCGCCGACCAATAACTCAGCTTTCCTGTCCCCAACGATGGTGTCGTTAAACCCGCCACCTTTCACATACTCAATACTGAGCATGTAATCACTGTTTCCAAAGCCATCTGTTGCTGAATTACTTGATAGATTGACATTGATGCCCTGGGTGGCCCCGGCTTCCAGACTGTAGTCGACCAGATCAAAACCCGAAGTTCCGATCATGGTGTCATTGCCGGCTCCCCCGATCATGGTGTCATTGCCGACGGTGGGATAAAGCCTGTCGTCTCCCGCCCCGCCATAGACTAGATCATGGTCGCTGCCCGCATAGATGGAGTCCTTACCATCCCCCCCATAGGCCGTGTCGTTGCCACCGCCCAGTGCGATGTTGTCGTCCCCCTCGCCCCCATAGGCAAGATCATGACCATCGCTGCCCCCGGAGATGGTATCCGGACCGCCCAGACCAGAAAGTGTGTCGTCATTTGCCGTGCCGTTGAGAATGTCAGCACCTGCGGTACCGGTAAAACTGGCCATGAAAAAAATCCTTTCATAGAGGCGGCAGCAAGTCAGCGCTCAAATAACTGAATCAAAGCAGAGGATTAGAACAGTTTTCGCTTGCAAGGAGCGGTTACTCCTATGCCGCACTATCATTTGTAGTTCAATATTTTTGTAGGAAATTAACGATGATTTTAGGAATAATTAGAAGTGAGCTGAGTTTTCATTCGTATGATTGAAGCAAAACGAAAAAGGGAGGCATCGCAAAAGTCGACGCCTCCCTTCTTCAAAATCAACGCATGATAGATTTGGATTCAGGCGCAGGCAGTTCCAACGAAACCGATTGTGTTCTGGGGCATAATCGGTTTCGTCAGAAGCACTTTGAAATTTTACTTAAAGCTGCAAACCACCTTCCAGCACACAGAAAGGCGTTTCATGTTTCAAACGTCATCACGAAGTCAGTCCGCTTAAACCGATTTGGCTCTAGTCATCATTATCCGGTTCCCCTGGCGAGGGGTATTGAGGAACATCAATCCCGTCAGCCAGATCCTGGCCCCAGAACTCCAGCAGTTCATCATTCTGCTTCTTGAGAGTTTCAAGGCGGCTACGGGTATAGACGGCGTAATAGGCCCCGACCAAGGCAGGCATCATCATAAAGATCAACCACCCGAACCCGGCGGCTCCATAGGCCACCAACCAGAGGAAGACATCGCCCAGGATCTTCTGGGCGGTGGTCATATTGTGGCCAGTCATCCACAGAGTTGCGATGGCCGGAACGGCACCACAGAAGTTTATGAAACCGACTGTGCTGGCCAGATACTTGTCCTTATGGCGATCCACAATGTAGGCCACGAGAGTTGGCAACATGGCCACAAAGAGAACAAGGCAGGTGGGCAGAAGCACAGGCAACAGCAACACAGAAATCAGCAGAATCCAGACCACCTTTTTCCAGGGTGATGTGGCTACTGCTTGCTGTTTTTCTTTTGCCGCCATTCTCTTCGTTTCCTCTGCCGGTGCCTTAACGGGCGTCCGGCCCCTTCGTCATCACTGGTCTAAATCCCGGTTTCCAATCCCGGGGCGCTAAAACAGAAACACCAGGGTCATGAGCAAAAAGCCAATCCCCGACAAAACACCTGAAACAACCGCAGCCGCCCCCCGGCTCTTTTCATTCACATTATCCGGATGCGTCAGCCCGCCCTGCTGCAGCCAGGCGATCTCCTGAACAGCAGTCGCATACTCCTGTCGGGCCAGTGCGTATCCCTTTTCATCCCGCGCCCGCAGATTGCCATCATCGACAACCTGAAGCAGACCAACCAGGTTTCCGGCAGCCAGTGCTTTGTCTATGTTTTTGGTCAGAGTTTTGCGCAGTTTCTGCGAATGCAGGGATTCAACAATAGGCCCGGTAAAGCGCCCGGCCCATTGGGTCAGGTTTGGCAACTGGGCGGGGCCATAGCTGTCCTGCAGCGTAGCCAAAAAGGCAATGATGCCCAGATTGTGCATCACCTCCTGATCCTTGTTGCCCAGGGCCTGAAGGACACGCTCCGACATGCTTTTGGTATGGGCTGCTGCAAAAGCCACCAAATGGGTATCGATCGGCTCTTCATCCGGACCGGCTTTGGCGGCATAGAGTTCAAGCGCCGGCAAAATTTCTGCCGCCGTTCGGATCTGCTGGTTTTGCACCAGGGGGCTGAGGCAGGGAAAATGATCGTTGTACTGATAGAGACAGCGTTCAATGCCATAGCCCGGACGACGACGGGTCAGATTGAACGTGATGTTGTCATACATGGGCCGCAAGGATGCCAGATCAACCCGGGTCTGAGACAAGCTCTCTACGTAGGTTTGAGGCAACCGGTAGTTGGCCATATTGGCAAACAGCGCCACAAACTCTTTGTCTTGGAAGCGTAAAGCCAGGGCCTGAGGCAAACTTTCCACATCAACGGCGACTTCCTTGAACCGCAGAGGGCCTGGCGGATCCAAGGTTGAGATCAACCGGGTGACCATGCGATCCAACCGGCTGTCACTGACCGACTGCTCTCCTCCGGCTCCACTGGCTTTGATGGTTGTTGTCACAGCCGTGGCCAATGCCTCGTCCCCAATGGAACGTTCAATCCAGTGAGGCAGGGATTCTGACCCCAGCACTTCACGAGCCGCAATGAAGTTCTTGCTGAAAGCCGCCGCCAATGACTTGCAGTTGGAATAGTCCTTGCCATCGAAATGGAAAGGGCGTGCACCCTTGGTGGGCAGGAACGGCTGTTTAGGGCTGAGCTGACGCCCCTCCATCCAGCTGACCAGCTCGGTGATGTTCCAGCGTTCCATCAACTCGTCGCAAAGAACACCGCGCAGCAGCTCCATAATTTTCAGGGTAACACGGCTGTTGCCGACCAGTGCCGCGTAGGAGCCTTTTTCAATCTTCCGCTGCAACAGCGTTTCGTCATCAATGTCACGCCCGGGTGAATGTCCGGTGATCAAGGTCGCAACCAATGCACCAATGGCATAGAGCTCATCCGCCGGTGTGCCCCGCCCCCGGCCTTCCGGCATGGCGAGACCGGAGTTGATGGTTTCATACAGCAGGGGCTGATCGACACCGGACGGAGAGGTAATGCATTCGCCCAGCATGATCTGTTGCTGATTTTCATCGGCCCAGTAAAGGTTGGTCGCGCGAATATTACGATGCTGAAAGCCCCGGCCCAACAGATCCTGCATCAAGCCGATCAGCGGCTCGACCACCTTCTCCATCAGGTCATCTTCTTTGAAGATGGGGAATTCACTGTCGTAGTTTTGCTGAACACGACCGCCCAAAGGCCGGTTGAAGATGATCACCACCCGAACGGCATTGGCCGGTGGCCAGAAAACGGACCCCCAGGCTTTCGGCACCATCAAAGGCAGGCGATCCATGCGGCTCATGGTGGTCAGCAGCCCCAACCTGGGGGCGTAGTCCGGATCGCAGACCAGAGCGAAGCAGCTGTTATCGTCTGCCCCGTTGTGAACGGCATGAAAAGCCTGGGCGCGGGGCTGATCCAATCCGGGCAAAGGCTGGGAACTGTCAACGGTGTGATGGTTCCCCACAGCCACGAAATCGCCCTGTCCGGGGATAATTTCCCCCCCTTGGGACGACGACAGTGCATCTTGTAGTAGCTGACTCATGGTTGGGGCTTCACCACTGCTGGCCTGATGTTTCGGATCACCATTAACTTAGCAAAAAGATCGAAAAGACTTGGTTAATTTTTTCCCAAAGACCGCCTACGTGCAGTTTTGTTATAGGTCGCTGATTTTTCCAAAACCACTCAGAACTTGCGGGCAATTATCTCGATTGCAACAGAAGCAAAATCTCTCCGTTTCTCGTCCGGAAAAAGAAAAAGCCTTGCGATCCCCTGTCAGGAACCGAAGGCTTTTTTGAAAAGAATCACGATCGACGTGACCTTAAAATCCAGGATCAGCTGGTGAAGGGATCACGCATCAGGATGGTATCATCCCGTTCCGGGCTGGTGGACAGCAGGGAAACCGGGGCCTGGATCAGTTCTTCGACCCGGCGCACATACTTGATGGCCTGGGCAGGCAGGTCGGCCCAGCTGCGCGCACCATAGGTGCTCTCAGACCAGCCTTCGATGGTTTCATAGATCGGTTTGACTTTGGCCTGGGCCGAAGGCAGCGACGGCAGATGCTGGATGGTTTCGCCATCCAGTTCATAGCCGACACAAACCTTGATTTCTTCCAGACCATCCAGAACGTCCAGTTTGGTCAGGGCTATGCCGTCAATCCCGGCCACCTTGATGGCCTGCCGCACCAGCACAGCATCGAACCAGCCGCAACGGCGAGACCGTCCTGTTACCGTGCCAAACTCGTGGCCCCGTTCGCCCAGACGCTGGCCGATGTCATCGAACAGTTCAGTGGGGAAAGGACCGGAGCCCACGCGGGTGGTGTAGGCCTTGGTGATGCCCAGAACCGTATCCAGTGCAGACGCCCCGACACCGGCCCCGGCAGAGGCCTGGCCGGCCACCACGTTGGAGGAGGTGACAAAGGGGTAGGTGCCGTGATCCACGTCCAGAAGGGTACCTTGCGCCCCTTCAAAGAGAATGCGACGGCCCAGCTTGCGGGCTTCGTCCAGACGTTCCCAGACACGATCGGCGAACGGCAGGATCTTGGGGGCGATTTCCAGCAGACCGTTGACAATTTCATCCCGGTCGTACTCTTCGATGCCCAGACCCCGTGCCAGCGCGTTGTGATGCACCAGCAAAGAATCGACGCGGGTTGCCAGCAGGTCAGGATCAGCCAGATCACAGACCCGAACAGCCCGGCGGCCGACTTTGTCTTCATAGGCCGGGCCGATGCCACGGCCGGTGGTGCCGATTTTGTCATCGCCACGGGCAGCTTCACGGGCCCGGTCCACGGCCCCGTGCAGCGGCAGAATCAAAGCGGCATTTTCGGCCAGCTTCAGATTGTCCGGGGTAATGACCACGCCCTGCTCCTGCAGGCGCTCGATTTCAGCCAGCAGTGCCCAGGGGTCCACCACGACACCGTTGCCGATGACGGACATCTTGTCAGACCGCACCACACCAGACGGCAGCAGGGACAGCTTGTAGGTGACATTGTCGATGACCAGGGTGTGTCCGGCATTGTGTCCGCCCTGATAGCGCACAATCACATCGGCACGTTCGCTGAGCCAGTCAACGATCTTGCCTTTGCCTTCATCACCCCATTGAGACCCAACGACGACAACGTTCGCCATGATGTCTTAGCCCTCCAGTTGGCTAACTTCTTCATTGATGAGAGCGTGGCTGCAACCCAGGCGCCGCGCTTCCTCTTCCACAGAACCACCGGCGGTCAGTGCTGCAACGGTGATCCATCCTTGTGCGCGCAAATCGCGGGCGCGCGCCACGTCTGTGCCCAGCGGCAAAAAGAGCCGGGGCTTGCTTTGTGCTGCGGGTGCCGCGCGCAAAAGCGAATCCATATAGAGCGTAAAGCCGATGGCATCCTCGCCTTCCTGACCGCTGATACCAGGAGAGAGATACCTGCCTCCACGGCCCAGTTCACCGCGCACGTTGCGGGCAAAGAGGGTGAAGGACAGGCCGCTTTGATATTCAAACCCCCGATGCTCCACCGGGTCGACGGTCATGGCGAGATCAGGCTGCGCCTGGGCCACCCGCCGCGTCACTTCCTTCAACTCAGCCACAGCTTCGCGGGCAGAGGCTGGCAAAGGCAGCTCGTCGAGTTTTTGCAACGCAGACTCCGCAGGGCCTGCCGTGTGCAAAAGGCCGAGAAAGAGCTCTTTGTGATCACCACAGATGTCCGCAACACCTGCCGCGTCCTTGCGGTCCAGCAGATCCTTCAGCTGTTCACTGGTCTGAGCATCCAGCCCCAGATCGGCGCAGACCGACCCCACAAGCGTCGGCAGGCAGAAATCAATGGACAGGCCTTTGACCCCAACAGCCGTCAGCGCCTCAACAGCCAGCAGAGAGACTTCTGTATCGGCTTCCGGGCCCTGCCCGCCGATCAATTCCGTTCCAACCTGGGCGAACTGGCGTTCCGGACGCAACTGGGACCCACGTACCCGCAATACCTGCCCGGCGTAGCACAAGCGCAGCGGTCGGGGGCTCCTGGAAAGGCGGGAGGCGGCAATGCGCGCCACCTGGGGCGTGGTGTCAGCGCGAAAGCCCATCATTCTCTGGCTGACAGGGTCCATCAGGCGAAAAGTCTGCGGGGCCACCTGAGCACCCGGACCGGCCAGCAACGTTTCTTCGAATTCAACGAGCGGCGGTTTGACCCGCTGATACCCCTGGGTTTCAAAACAGGCGATCAACGCTTCAATCACCCCGGCTTCGTGGGCAGCTTCCGGTGGCAAGCCATCGGCCAGACCGGCAGGCAACAAGGCTGCTGCGGGCTTGGGCGTGTTGTCTTCGGTCGTCTTTTGCGTCGCGTCGCTCATCTGGATCGCTCTGTTAGAAGCCACAGCTTTCTGCCTGACGGCATGCCAAAACCGCTGGATGGGCAAAGCCCGCCAGCAGGGACGCGCCGTTACTAGCGTTTTTTCAGCGGACCTGAAAGGAAAGAATCATCCTGTCGGCCATGCGTTTGACGGGGTTGCCTGGAGCCTGATCGGTTTAGTCAGAAGCGCTTAGAGCATGATCGGTTTAGTTAGAAGCGCTTTGCGCTTGGAACTAAACCGTGAATCATCCTCTAAAACAATCAAAAGAGGCAAATTCACGATTGAAGTGTCATCACATAGTGATTCCACTTAAACCGATTTGACTCTAGCGCTTGAAACCAAACCGTGAATCATCCTCTATCCTTTTGAAAAGAGGCAAGGTCCCGCACATAAAGTCGTGACAAAGAGACGCCACACAAATCGAATAAGCACCGGCGATTTCATCGTTCCAAGAGCAAAGCAGGGAAAACCTGAACGCCTTACTTGTCGTTTAGGGGCCTGATTTAGCTGCCGGGCTTACCGGTAACCCTGATCATCTGACCATCCGCCAATCGCAGGTAAAAAAGCTCTCCCGTCTCGGCTGAAGCAGCGGGGGCGGTAAAGTCACTCACCACCCGACTTTCCAGAGTTTGGGTAGCGAGAACCTGTGGCTTGCCATCTTCCCAGCCGACCACCTGCAACCGCTGACGATCTGCTGACGGCAGGATCAGGCGATCCGCCTCACCCGCCTTGCCAGACAGCACGAACGACAACCCCAGCGCCCGGGAACCAATGGCGTGGTTGGAAAAACCGGTGAGAGAACCAATTTGCCGCAAACGACCCTGTGATTCTGAAGTGCGTTCGAAGCGCCAGAACCTCAAGGTACCGCCAATGTGTGGGGTCTCCACGTAGGCAACTTCTTGTTGCCCGTCGCCCGAGAAATCTCCGACACCCGCCGGATTGAGCCAGCGATAGGACAGACCAATGGCCGGGGTTTCAGCCAGAATTCTGATCTCATTCCCCACCAATCCCAGAACAACCAGCGCCGCCCCGCGATCCTGGTAAGAGCGCACCAGGATGATCTCGTCCTGACCGTCCCCATCCAGATCAGCCAAACGGGGGCGCAAATCCTCAAACACAGACTGGTCTGGCAGCTGGTAGTCAAGTTTCTGACCTTGTGACGTCACGACCCGCAGGCCTGCGGCCTCCAGCCCGTCTCCCAAAACGGCATGTCCATAGCGATCCGTCGGGAAAATCAGGTAGGCCAGCCGAACAGCCCCTTCGCCCTGTGCCACCCAACCATCCGGCAGCGCTTCAGGATCGGGAGGGCCTAAAACCTCTGCCTTTTCCGATGTCAGCGCCCGGCCTGACAGGCCGCCGCCCGAAGTAGATTTGTCCAGCCAGAGTTTCAGGCCCTGTGATTCCAGACCCTGTTGCGGATAGGGCTCAGCGGCCAGAGAGGCAGAACTGAACAACAGCAGGATCAACAGGGCGAAAGGCCCCTGCCCGACACGTGGCAGCAGCCTTCTGAGCAATAAGTGTTTTCCAGGCCGGTGACCCATCACGCTTTCCCCACTATTCAATCTGCCCCGTAAGGCACTTTTTCTTCACTGCAACAGCAGAACGTCCGGCAGCAGTCCCGGATGCGCTTCCTGCAGCAGAAAATAGCCAATGCCACTGAACCCCTGCATGAAGCCCAAGCGCCACTTCGGCTCAGGCAAACCGATGAGCAGTTGATCCAGTCTGTCAACCCGCGCCAGAAACGCTGACATCCGGGCCTGTGCCTCAGCACGCAATTGGTCATTCTGCATGGCGCGGCTCAGGTAGCTGATCATGGCAATGCGCCCTGTGGTTCCACAGCACAGGTGGTCAGGCCCCGCATCGGGATACTCCAGCAGGCGGTCAATGGCTGCCGAGAGACCTTCATCAAGGCTCTTGGTCTGCGACAGCTGTCGAGCGGTCACGCGGGAGAGTGCGATGCCGCCGGCACCGTGACACCACTGGCAGAGATAGACCGGCTTTTCCGGCTGCCGAAGATCCGGCCAGTTCTTTCTTTCCGGGTTGAACTGCTGCTCTTCCCAGGCAAAGCCGCGCTCTGCTGCCTGTCGAAAGAGGCTTTGTCCGGTGCGATTGTAGAGCAGCAACAGGGCATGGCCGATGCCAGCTGCACCATGAGAAAACCCGGTTAGCGGAGCGTCGCCCGCACCCCGCCACCCTTCGGGTTCCTGCTCCTGCCAGGCTTCCAGCAGGCGCAGGCCACACAACTGGGCACGACCCAGCCATTCGGTTTCTCCTGTTGCCTGTTCCAAAGCCAGCAGGGCCAGGCAAGCCCCGGCTGCGCCACCCACAATGTCCAGCATCCGGTCAGAAGCGATGGTGCGGGCGTCTAACGCCATCGCCGCCCGTCTGGCATCGACCAGCAGATCAGGTTTCTCAAGCAAGCGCGCCAGTTGACAGAAGCCATAGACCAGAGATCCCAGTCCGGCAAAACCACCGATCCCGATCTGCTGGCACAGCTGTCGGGCGCCCTCCGGGCTGGAGATCCTGAGCTGCGTCGCCGCCAGGCTGTCCAGCGCCAGGTCACGCCACTTTTCATCCTTGTTGACGGCATAACAGGCCGCCAGAAACAACGCAGGGCCCATCTGGCCTTCGTAGAGATTGTCGGGCAATGGCCCCAGTTTCAGGGCACTCCCGTCATCCAGTGCATTGGCCGCAAGCCAGGCAAGGGACTGCTTCTGATGCTGTGCCTGCGTCGCCAGATGTTCGGCCAGGGAAAAGGCCAGCTTTTCAGCCTCGGCAGGTTGGAAGTCAGCGACCTTCTGGGGCCAGTTTCTGTGATCGAAGTTACTGTCTTGTGGATCAAATGCCGTTTGCCGAATGATGGCCTGGTTTTCTGCACGCCGGCTTTCCATCCGGGCCAGCCGAGCCACAAGGGTGTCGAACGCCGGGTCTTCAAACAGGCTGTCTTCCAGCTCCAGTTCGTGGCCATCGACCTGCAGGCCGCTGGCGCTGCTGGAGGTCTGCAGAACGGGAATATCCATTCGGCTCAGGGCCAGGCGCTCGGCTTTGAACAGAGGCCACATGGGATCCTCAGGACGGTCGTAAACAAAGGCCCGGCCCAGATCCTCAAACCGCAATGACCACTGAACCCCGTCGCTTTGATTGGCAGGCCAGGTTGCTGCCTGACGCAGCGCGCCATAACGCAGCGTCGGCCGCACCACCACGCGCACCTTCTGGTCGGCAAAGTCAGACAAAGGGCCCCCGTCGGACAGCAGATCACTTTTGTTGGCCACCAGCAGATCAACGGACCTGTCATAACCGGAAATCAGATGCTCCACCTGATCACTGAGTTTGATTTCCTGCCCGTCGACCAGTGGCAAAAGGCTGGGACTGTCTTCTTCCACCCGAACCCGGTCTTCCGACAGGTCATCACGGTTCAGGCTCTGCAGTCGCCAGGCCGTGTAACCCTGCTCGCTTTTGGGTGAGAGACCGCTCATGCCCATCATGGCGCCACCGACAGGCAGCCACTCCGGCAGCAAACCAACCCGCAGGACCGTATCGAGCAGTTCCCTTGTGACGGCCCGTTCCGCCTCCAGTTCCGGTGCGCTCGCTGGCCGCCCCTTCAGATCAGGCTGCAGCAGGGTTTCCAGATCGATCACAACGGGCAGGCCGTCGGCGACACGGATGTTTTCCATATGCATGTCGCTGCCCGACAACAGCTCCATCACGGCCAGGACCTGCCCCAGCGCCGTGAAATAGGCAGGTACCTGATTAACTGACAAATCAAGATCGTGAGGGACGAAGGGCAGCCAGCCATAACCCTCCCGACAGAGGGGCTGAACGGCGGGCAATGCAAATGCCCCCTCCCCATCTTCTGTCTGTTGGGACAACCAGCCCAAAAGCCCGTGCCAGGCGGCATCCAGCGCCAGGTCCCGAGGCTTGTAGAGCCATCTTTCGCCACTTTGAAAGGCGATCTGAAAGACGCACTGGCCGCCAAAATGCGGATCAGACAAGCCCCCTTTAACCGACACAACCTGCTCTGGTGGGCTCGACCGGCTGTGCCGCCGCTCAAGGGCTAGGCTGTCAGCCTCCAGCCGCATCAGGAACAGGCGGGTGTTTTCAATCCACTGATCCACGCTGACGGCCAAGAGGCGCAACAGCACAGGTTTTTGATCAACCAGATTGACCAGCGGCCCCGCCCGCAAAGCCTCAACGAAGGCCAGATAGATCCCCCGTCCTTCCGGGGCACCGCTCAGAGGCTCGGGATCCGTCAGCCGATAGAAGTTAAAGCTCTCAAACAGCGTCAGCCCGGCCAGCTGGGACAACTGAGACAATAGCACTCTGTCCAGATCAAGCAGGGCCTTGGCGGTGACATGCTTGAGATAGGTGGCCGGAGACCCTTTGGCGTCACCGCAGTCCCGCTGGATCCTGGCCTGTTGAACCACGGGCCAAAGCAGATCAGCGAACGCCTCCTCCTCCAGCCAGTCGGACGGCAGTTCCACGCCTTGGGGGTCGATCCCGTCGACCAGCGCCTCGAGCAGCCATTGCCCGGTTCCGACCCAGACCGGCAACTCTTCATCAGGTTTGAGCTGAAGATCTCCCAACAGGCGGTGAACCTCTTTCAGGTCCAACCCATCGCGATGGAGACGTCGCTGAAATACCTGCCAGTCCCCCTGGGCCACGCTGTCACACCAGAGTCGCAGGCGCGTATCAGCAAGGGAGCGGTCGGGGCCTCCTGCCTTCTCTTCAGCTGGGGCCAGAGCTTGATACTGTCCGGAAAGGCGCTCATCCAGGGTTGCAGCCCGGGCTGCCATCAGTCGCCAATCCAGCATGAAATCCTCTAAGCAGGAAACTCTCTTCGGCCGTTTTCTCGCCAAAGTTCCGGGTTCATCTTTTTCTTTTGCGGCAGTTCAGACAAGAGAATTTCAGGTGCCAGCGATTACATTTTTGTCAGGCCGGGTGCTTTTTGCCGCCTGATCTGGCAAAGAGGATGAGGTCAGCTATCTGGCCAACCTCGTTTTCCGGGCCGCAAACAGCCCAACCGGACTTTTGGGTTTTCCTCCATGCAGTTACAAAGAGAACATCCCGAGGCCTTTGATGAGTTGTTCCGCTTCATGGACACCCATGGCGGGGACATGGGCCGCTTTGTGGTTGAAGAACCGGATCGTTTCAAAGAACACCTGAAAGAAGGACGCGTTCTCTCCACAGGCCGGGACCAGGGCGTGACCTGCGTCATCCTGATAACCCAACGGTCCTTGCTGTCAGAACCCGGACGGATGCTCTTCCCGAAGATTTTCCGCACAGATGCCCCAAGTCGGCCCGATGCAACGCAGTTTCAGATACAGAAAGCCCTGATCACCTATTGCCAACAACAGGCTTCAGCGGACCCGCGCACCCTGATCTTTCATGGCATCGAGGACGGCAGTCAGGAAGAGGACTGGCTGAAATCTCTGGGCTGTTATCTGCACCGGCGCCTATTGGGCTACGCCATCGCCCCCGAACCGGGCATTGACCAGATTTTGTCTGAACTGCCCTTTGTTAAACGCGCTGCCAAACGCGGGTATGAGGTTCGGCAAACCAGTCAGAAGGAAGTGACGTCCAGACCTGAAATCGGGCAGCGGATGATTGATCTGCACAATCGCCTGTTTGATCCGCGCGGTGGCGGTGACAGGATCGACGAAGAGATTTTGCAGCGCAATCTAAGCCTCTCGGTGTTTCGTCACCTGTTGCTATGGAAGGGCGAGGAGATCGTTGGACTGTGCGGCTGCGTTGTTGAAGAAGATGGGCAGTCCGTCAATGCCCTCTATGTGGATGAGATACTGATTGACCGGTCGCACTGGGGCAGCGGAGCCTCAGATTTGCTGGGCAGCGCCGCCATTGCTCTGGCAGCAGACCTCGGCTCGCCGCGCCTCCACTGCTTTATCGAAGAAACAAACCACCCTTCCCGTCGCCTTGTTGAGCGCCTGGGCCTGACGGAAGAAAGCACTGAAGGGATCTACCATTTCAGGATCCCCGCATCGGACCCCCGCGATCTGCTGACCTGACCTCAGAGATCATTAAGAAACGGCAACCCGCCCTTACAATCTTACCGGTTGGTCATAAGCCCCACCACCAGCATTAAAAATCTGCAACAAGTCTATACAATTTATGCCCGTATCTTGACCCGCGTTTCCAAGGGTCTTTATGGTGACTAATGGTATAAGAGTTAAGCAATAAGCCCCTAACCGGTCACAAACATATTTATCATTTCAGGAGCAGGCACCGTGCAGAAGAAGCAAGCTAAGACCTCTTCACAGAAACTAAGAGACCTTTGGGCTCAAAGCGGAGGTGATCTTTCCTCCTTGGCCAAGGTAGACAGTCATCTGGCAAAAGCGAACCAATGCAAGGCCGTCCCTGCACCTGTGGCTGAAGACACCCTTCAGGCCACAAACGTGACCACCAAACTGGGCTTCTGTGAAAACGCTCTGGACCTGAGCGACAGCAAAAACCCCACCGTCAAAGGCTGGGGCTGCAGCGCACCGGAACTGGAAGCGACCGCTGCACCTACCTGGACCTGCCGCAGCACGGATCTGGTCGCAACAATGGCGACAACACGTCTGGGCGTCTGCGAAAAAGCCATCGACCTGAGCGACAGCAAAAACCCCACCGTCAAAGGATGGGGCTGCAGCGCACCGGAACTGGAAGCAACTGCTGCACCTACCTGGACCTGCCGCAGCACGGATCTGGACGCCAGCAATGTCACCACAAAACTGGGCTTCTGTGAAAACGCTATCGACCTGAGCGACAGCAAAAACCCCACCGTCAAAGGATGGGGCTGCAGCGCACCGGAACTGGAAGCAACTGCTGCCCCCACCTGGACCTGCCGCAGTACGGATCTGGACGCAACAATGGCGACAACACGTCTGGGCGTCTGCGAAAAAGCCATCGACCTGAGTGACAGCAAAAATCCCACCGTCAAAGGATGGGGCTGCAGCGCACCGGAACTGGAAGCAACTGCTGCACCGACATGGACCTGCCGCAGCACGGAACTGGAATCAACCGCTGCCCCCACCTGGACCTGCCGCAGCAACAGCCTCGACGCCAGCCATATGCCAACCTCTGCGCCCGCAAATGGCAGCTGCAGTGCCCCGGAACTGGAAGCCACAGCCGCCCCGACCTGGACCTGTCGCAGCACCGAGCTGGAGGCCAGCAACGTCACAACCAAGCTGGGCTTCTGTGAAAACTCAATTGACCTGAGTGACAGCCGGCGGCCCAGCATTACCAACCCTATGGGCTGTGTGTCGTCTGAACTGGAAGCCACAGCCGCTCCGACCTGGACCTGCCGCAGCACCGAGCTGGAGGCCAGCAACGTCACAACCAAGCTGGGCTTCTGTGAGAATTCAGTTGAACTGAGCAACACCCGTCAGCCCAGCGTGACCAAACCGATGGGCTGTCGGTCAACTGAGCTGGAAGCTACCTCAACGCCGACCTGGGCCTGCCTTGGTTCAGAGCTGGAAGCCAGCAATGTCACGACAAAGCTGGGTTTTTGCGCCCCTGAGGAGTTTGTGGCCAGTGCAATGCCGACCCCTGCCTGTCCCGGCAGGGAACTGAGCGCAACAACTCTGCCGTCCGCCTACTGCACAAGACTAGGCTGAGCAGAAACAAAGCCAACTGGCTGCTGAAACGGACAAAAGGGGAGCGATCCAATCGCTCCCCTTTTCCTTGGGAGGGCTGTGGTGTCCCTCACCCCTCCATCCCTCAGCCGCTTTTCCCCATCGGTTCCTGAATGCGACCGGAAAAAACGGCTCAGCCTGTACCTTAAACGACCGCTAGAAGGCCAGATACTGCGCGCGCTTAACCTGCGGCAAAGCGGTGATGCGGGTCATGACTTCAGCAGCGGGCTCTGCGTCCAGTTCGATCAGGGCGATGGCCTGACCGCCCTGGCTGGCTCGCCCCAGGTGGAAGGTGGCGATGTTCAGTTCGGATTCCCCCAGCACACCGCCCAGGGCACCGATGACACCGGGTGTGTCTTCGTTGGTCAGATAGAGCATGTGCTGCCCCAGTTCCGCCTCCACCTGGATATCCTTGATCTCCACAACCCGGGGCTTGTCGCCGCCAAAGAGGGTCCCGGCCACCGTGCGGACCTGGCTGTCCGTTTCCACCCGCAGGCGGATCAAGGTCTGGTAGTCGCAATCCCGCTCAAACTTGGTTTCCGCCACTTCAATGTCCCGCTCACGGGCAATGATCTGGGCGTTGACCATGTTGACACTTTCCAGGGCCGGACTCATCAGCCCCACCAAAGCGGCCTGGGTCAGCGGACGGCAGTTCATTTCAGCCACATGGCCTTCATACTCGATGGTGACCTTCTTGAGGCCAGAGCGGGTCAACTGCCCGACAAAGGACCCCAGCTGATCTGCCAGCTTCATGTAGGGGCCCAGGTGTTTGGCATCTTCGGCCGACAAAGAGGGCATGTTGATGGCGTTGGTTACGGCCCCGGTCAGCAGGAAGTCTGCCATCTGCTCTGCCACCTGAACGGCGACCTTTTCCTGTGCTTCTGACGTGGAGGCCCCCAGATGCGGGGTGCAAACCACATTATCCATGCCGAAGAGCGGGTTGTCCTTGGCCGGTTCAACTTCGTAAACATCCAGCGCGGCACCTGCCACCTGACCACTTTCCAGGGCGCTTTTCAGGTCGGCTTCCACCACCAGCCCCCCACGGGCGCAATTGATGATCCGAACGCCCTTTTTGCACTTGGCCAGAGCCGCTGCATTGATGATGCCGCGCGTCTGGTCATTGGCGGGCACGTGCAGGGTGATGAAGTCTGCGTCTGCCAGCAGTTCATCCAGCTCCACCTTTTCCACACCCAAATCATCGGCCCTGTCCGGGGAAAGGAAGGGATCGTAGGCTTTGACCTTCATCTTCAGGCCCAGAGCCCGGTTGCAAACGATGGAGCCGATGTTACCGCAGCCGATCACGCCCAGGGTTTTCCCGGTGATCTCTACCCCCATGAAACGGGATTTCTCCCACTTGCCTGCCTGGGTAGAGGCGTCCGCCGCCGGGATCTGACGGGCCAGAGACAGCATCAAGGTGATGGCGTGTTCTGCTGTGGTCACGGCGTTGCCGAAGGGGGTGTTCATCACCACCACGCCCTGGGCAGATGCCACTTTCAGGTCAATGTTGTCGACACCAATCCCGGCCCGGCCAACCACCTTGAGGTTTCCTTCAGCGCCAGCCACCAGAGCAGCCTCGGTCATTTTTGTGGCAGAGCGCACGGCAACACCGTCGAACTCGCCAGCGCGGGCAATCAGTTCTTCCGGAGACAGGCCGACAGCCGTTTCCACCTCAACACCCCGCTGAGCAAACAACTCAGCAGCCAGCGGGCTCATTTTATCGGCAATCAGTACTTTGGGCATTGTCTTGTCTTTCCAGTCAGCGGCGACAGTCTGTCGGCCATTCTGTTGATCTGTCATTCCAGTGAAGCACTGGTCATAGGGAGCGGGTCGGAGATCAGGCTTCAGCCCTGACCTGTGCGAAAGCCCAGTCCAGCCAGGGCAGCAAAGCCGCCATGTCGTCAGGCTCGACCGTGCCACCGCCCCACAAGCGCAGGCCCGCCGGGGCATCGCGGTAACCGTTGATGTCGTAGGCAACGCCTTCAGCTTCCAAGAGAGCCGCCATGGCTTTGGGCACAGCGGCCTGGGCTTTGTCGTCCAGAGCCAGGAACCAGGGGTCGACAATCTTCAGGCAAATGGAGGTGGAGGAGCGATGGGCTGGATTTTCTGCCAGGAAGTCCACCCAGCTGGTTCCAGCGGCCCAGGCTTCCACCGCCTTCAAGCTGGCCTGACTGCGCGCTTTCAAAGCCGACAGTCCGCCGATGCTTTCGGCCCATTTCAGTCCGTCCAGCGCATCTTCCACAGCCAGCATGGACGGCGTGTTAATGGTCGCCCCCTGGAAAATCGATTCATTGAGTTTGCCGCCTTTTGTCAGGCGGAAGATTTTCGGCAGGGGTCGGTCCGGGGCGTAGCTCTCCAGCCGAGTGACGGCCCGGGGGCTGAGCGCCAGCATGCCATGGGCAGCCTCTCCCCCCAGGACCTTCTGCCAGGACCAGGTCACCACATCCAGTTTGTCGTAGTCCAGGTCCATGGCAAAAGCCGCAGAGGTGGCATCACAAATGACCAGCCCTTCCCGGTCGGCAGCGATGAAGTTCGCGTCTTCAACGCAGACACCAGACGTTGTTCCGTTCCAGGTGAACACCAGATCCCGCGCCGGGTCGATCTGTGCCAGATCAGGCAGCTGTCCGTAGGGCGCGTCAAACTGTCGGACATCTTCCAGCTTCAGTTGCTTGAGCACATCGCTCACCCAACCGGACCCGAAGGATTCCCAGGCGAGCATATCCACACCGCGGGCCCCCAGCAGAGACCAGAGTGCCAGTTCCACCGCCCCGGTATCCGAGGCAGGCACAATGGCCAGACGCCAGTCGTCGGGTAAGCCCAGAATGGCTTTCGACCGGGTGATCACCTCCGCCAGCTTTGCTTTGCCTTCCTTGGCACGGTGGGAGCGGGAGAGAAAAGCATCGGCCAGAACCGCTGGCGACCAGCCCGGCCGTTTGGCACAGGGACCTGAAGAGAAGTTCGGGTTAGCAGGCCGCAGGTCGGGCTTTGGTGATATATCGTGAGAAATACTCATTTCTCTCAAGCTCCAGAAACAGGTTACTCGCCTTGAATAGGCTGTATTCCGGGAATTTATTCAGAGACACATAAACGGTCAATGAGAGAAAAACTCACATAAAAATGGAAAATTACTGACAGCAAGCCCTTCAAAAGCGACCCTTCTTTATCGATCCGCGCCTGCAAAACGGCGGTATCCAAGGCCATTCACCCCAGGTCACACCGGGGGGCATCGAAGCACGGCTGGCTATTCTCCCGGTCCGGCGCGTAGAAATTGCGTCTCCGGCAAGGTTGAGAAAGAATGACAGCGACAGCTTGTCGCAACTTCCGGCTTCCTGGCCGTTTGCGGTTGAGAAAATCGGAAAATTCACCCCTAAAGAGTTTGTCGTCCCCGGTTTTTGGCCGAGCAGCACAGATCCAGGAACGACTGCACCTTTCCGCCCCGTCACGAACGCACCTGCCCCTTCTTTCAAGGAAACAGAGAGGACGATTGGTGACCAACCTGCCCCTTGACCAGATTGCCATCTTCCTGATTCTGGGCGGCGCACTGCTGCTCTTTATCTGGGGGCGGCTGCGCTATGACCTGGTGGCGGTCATCGCACTCCTGGTCGGCGTTCTCTCCGGCGTGGTTCCGGCCGACGAAGCCTTCTTCGGTTTTGGACATCCGGCAGTGGTCACCGTGGCCGCCATTCTGATCCTGTCCCGCGGGCTGAAAGACTCCGGCATCATTGAGTTTGCCGGGCAGGCTCTGGAGCCCCTGAGCGGACGCGCCACGCTGCAGGTAGTGGCTCTGGCCGGGGTCACGGCCGCCGCCTCGGCCTTCATGAACAATGTCGGGGCCCTGGCCCTGATGCTGCCCATCGCCATCCATGCTGCCAAGGAAGCCAAAAGGCCCGCCAGTCAGGTTCTGATGCCCGTATCCTTCGCGTCATTGCTGGGCGGCCTCATCACACTCATCGGCACCCCGCCCAACATCATCATCGCCAACTATCGGGCCGCGGAAGCAGGCACTGCCTTCGGCATGTTCGCCTTTGCCCCCGTCGGTTTGCTGCTGGCCCTTGTGGGGGTCGCCTTTGTCGCGCTGCTGGGCTGGCGCCTGCTGCCCAACCGCAACACAGACGATGCCGACAGCGCCACCGCCCCGCTGCTGATCATGGATGAGTACATCACCGAAGCCCGCCTGCCCGAAGGCAACCCTTTTGTCGGCCTGCGGCTGATCGAGATTGAAAATCTGGGTCAGGGCAGTTTGTCGGTGGTGGCTCTGGTCAGAGGCAAGGACCGCATTCTTGCTCCCAGCGGCTTCTTCCGCCTCAACGCCAATGACATTCTGATCCTGGAAGCTGACACGGACACCCTGCAACAGGTGGTGGAGAAATCCGGGCTGGAAATGGTGGGGACCGCCGAACTCTCCCAGGAGAACCTGCATTCAGACCGGGTTTCCCTGGTGGAAGCCGTGGTTGCGCCCGGGTCCCGGCTGGATGGCCGCACAGCAAACGCCATGCGCCTGCATACCCGCTACGGCGTCAACCTGCTGGCCCTCTCCCGCCAGGGGGCGCCCATTCGCGAACGTCTGGGCCAGGTGCGTCTGGATGTGGGGGATGTTTTGCTGCTGCATGGGGAGCGCGTGGCTCTGCCGGATGTCCTGCGCAGTCTGGGCTGCCTGCCGCTGGCAGAAAGGGAACTGGAGATCGGCAGCAACCGGCGGGACATCAACCTGATTCCGCCCCTGGTGTTCCTGATCGCCATTCTGGCGGTGGTGGGCGGTTTTCTGCAGCCCCACATCGCCTTTGTCAGCGCAGCCGTGGCCATGGTGGTTCTGGGTCGCAACCCTTTGCGGGATATCTACGAGGCTGTGGACTGGCCCATCGTGGTCCTGCTGGGGGCCATGATTCCTCTGGGCCTGGCCTTTGACAGCACGGGCGGCAGCGCGACCATCGCCAGCCCCATACTGGCTCTCTCCGACCACGTGCCCATCTGGCTGTTGCTGGGATTGTTGATGCTCATCACCATGCTGCTGAGCGACGTGATGAACAACGCGGCCACAGCGGTGCTGATGGCGCCCATCGGGGCCACCATCGCCAAGGGTCTGGGCGTCAGCATTGACCCCTTCCTCATGGCCGTGGCCGTCGGAGCTTCTTCCACCTACCTGACCCCCATCGGGCATCAGTCGAACCTGCTGGTCATGGGGCCAGGCGGGTACCGCTTCAGTGACTACTGGCGCATGGGATTGCCGCTGGATGCTCTCATCCTGCTGGTCGGCGTGCCGGCCATCCTGTGGATCTGGCCGGTCTGACCTGCTGATAAAAAAAAGAGGCGGCTCAAGCAGCCGCCCCTTTGTCACATCACCACAGTGTCAAACCTGTTCGTGGATGTCGGTCTCATAGCGCTCCAGCTGACCGGCCCGCAGACAGAATAACGCATCCTGCGGCACCTCCAGATCAGCAATCTTCTCCGGCACAACCCCCGTATAGAGCCCGCGCAGTATGCGCCCGATGCCTCCGTGAGACACCACCACCAGGGGGCGGGTCTCCTCGGCGATGTCCACAAACCACTCCAGCACACGCTCGGCACTGGACCGGTAGCTTTCCCCGTCCGGCGACGCCAGATGCCAGCGGTTTTCCCGCACCTGCGCCCACAGTTGCGGCGAGGCGGCATCGATCTCATCGTAGGTCATGCCTTCCCAGCGCCCGAAGGAGATTTCCTGAATCCGCGGTTCGAACTCCGCCAGCGCCATACTCAGCCCGGAGGTTTCCGCCACCAGTTCAGCCGTCTGACGGGTGCGCCCCAAAGGCGACACCAAAAAGCGAGGAGCCTCTGGCTCCCTGGCCAGGAGATCTTTCAGGCAGCGCCCCATGGCACTGGCCTGGGCTTCCCCCAGGGGCGTCAGGTCGGCATTGAGCCGTCCCTGCATCCGCCGTTCCCGATTCCAGAAGGTCTCGCCGTGGCGCAGCAGGTAAATGGGGCCGCGATGGCTTGGTAGCTGCAAGGTCGTGTCCAGCATTACGCCCCTCCTTCCTGAGCCACCAGCTCCGGATTGCGCCGGAAGATATGGGTGCAGCGATAGGTCAGAACAGCATCCCCGCTCTGGGTGCGGGTTTCATAAGCCAGAACAGCAATGCCCCGGTCGGGCTTGGAGCGGGACGCCCGCAGCTCCAGCACCTCCACCACCACATGCAGGGTATCACCCGGTCGCACGGGCTTAAGCCAGCGCAGCTCATCCAGGCCGGGCGAGCCCAGAGAACAGGCGTTGATGATCTTTTCCTGGTAAAACAACCGGAATCCCACAGCCAGGGTCTGAAAACCGCTGGCGATCAGACCGCCATAGCCCCAATCCTCTGCCGCCACCTTATCCAGGTGAAAAGGCTGGGGGTCATAGGTCCAGGCAAAGTCCAGAATCTGCGCCTCGGTCAGAGTAGCGCCCCGGGTGGTAAAAACCTGACCGACCTCAAAGTCGTCAAAAAAGTAGTCCCCGCCCGGCTTGCGAGGGGAAGCGGTTGCAGGGCTGGCAGAGGTCGGTGCGTCTGACACGAGTGTGATCTCCTCTTAAAACTGTGATCATCGACAAATCGGTGACAAGAGCCAAATCAATGATTCAAGCGCCCGCAATTCCGGTGTCCACTTAAAGCGATTTGCCTCCAGAGAGCCTAAAGCGCCTCAACCCGGGGATCAGGTCAAGCGCTCTCTCCGCAGTTCAGCCATCCCCGGCAAAAAAATGGCTGCCCGCCTTCTAAGTCAAAGAAGGCACAGCAGCCACAAAGGAAAGACAGGAAAGGCTGGTGATCAGGCCTGCGGCAGCAGGATGGTGCCTTCCAGATAAAGCACCGCCTGACCCCAAAGGCGCACACGCTCGCCATTCAGATCACAGACAAGATCCCCGCCGCGAGCTGAGATCTGTCTTGCTGTGAGATGGGTTTTGCCCAGCCGCTCGGCCCAATAGGGTACGGAGGTGCAGTGGGCAGATCCGGTCACCGGGTCTTCCGGGATGCCGCTGCCAGGCGCAAAGTAGCGCGAAACGAAATCGACAGTGTCACCGGGGGCCGTCACGATCAGACCGTCGCTGTCCAGGGCTGCAACCTTGTCCATATCCGGCTCGATTGCCCGCACCGCAGCTTCGTCTGCGAGCACCGCCATAGCCTTGAATGCCCGGTGGGTTTCCAAAGGCACAACACCCAGTGCTTCTGCAATGCGTCCGCCATCCTCCCAGGCGTCGGCGACGCGGGCCGGAAAGTCCAGTGCGTAGCCTTCCCCATCGCGCGTCACCACCAAAGGCCCGGACCGGGTATGAAAGGTGATGCTTGTTGCTTCCGGCTTCAGCCGGGTGAAGATCACAGAGGCAGAGGCCAGCGTGGCGTGGCCGCAAAGATCCACCTCCACCGCCGGAGTAAACCAGCGCAGATCATAATGGGGCTGGCCGTCACTGCCGTCTGGTTTCGCAACAAAATAGGCCGTCTCCGAGAGATTGTTTTCTGCGGCAATGGCCGCCAGCTGCGCTTCAGGCAGCCAGCTGTCCAGGGGACAGACAGCAGCCGGATTCCCGCCGAAAAGCTCGTTGGTAAAGGCATCTACTTGGTAAAGAGGAAGGCGCTGCATGAATTTGTCCTTAAGATTGAATGGCGGAGGAGGCGCCAGGGCAGAGTTGAGGGGTTTTAGTCGAAAAATCTGCCACTGTTAATGGGGCTGATGGGCAGCAGTTCTGAGCGCCAGAGTGTAATCAACAGAAGCCGAAGCGACTTGCACCCCAATTCTGTGACGAACACCCTCGAACAGGTTTAAAAGAGGCATTTTCAGATCTTTTTTGAAATCACCTCATGTTTCCAAGCAAGACGATAAGACTCTAAGGGCGCCCTATGACAGCCCGGCGCAGAGAGGGACTTTTCACCTGTCGTTAAAGGTCACGTGAATCAATCTAAAGGTTACAGCGCACAAGCCGACCCGCCCGGTCCCTTTCCAGGCCCACGTCCTGCAGACTGCGCCGGGACATTGTCTCCATCCGTGCCTTTTCAATCTGCCGACCCTGCCATGCCATCATGGCCGCAAAGGCCCGCGCCAACGCCTTATCCAGAGAAAGGCCCAGTCCGGCAAAGAACCCGAGATATTCCGGACCATTCAGATTGCTCAACTCTTTATCTGAAAGCACGGCACCTAAAGATGAAGTGAGAGGACGCCTTGATATTGTCTCCATTTTCCTGATCCTAATCGATACAATTTTTAGAACACTTGCTGATTGTCTTCATTGTGATTAGATTTGTGCGAAACAATCTACGAATCAATGGAAACATTGTGATGATGACAAATTGGAATCCCCAGTTGCCGGATAGGGGACATCGCTATCAGGCCATCGCGGACGCCTTGTCCCAGGACATTGGCAAAGGCGTGCTTGCAGCCGGAACCCGTCTGCCGACCCACCGGGATCTGGCCTGGCGACTGGGGGTGACGGTGGGAACGGTAACCCGTGCCTATGCCGAGGCGGAGCGGCGGGGACTGATCGTCGGGGAAGTGGGGCGTGGCACCTATGTGCGACCCCAGGGGCCGGATTCGCCGGAGCATCTGGATCGGCTCAAGGGATCCAACGCCATGGTCAACCTGGCGGTCAACTGGCCCGCCCCCATTGACGAAGCTGAGGCCATCACCGCCGCCATTGTGGCCCTGGCCCAGGACAGCTCCGCTCAGTACCACCTGGAATACTGTCACGCTCAGGGACGGCGGGAGCACCGACAGGCTGGCGTTGCCTGGCTGCAGCACTGCGGTCTCACAGCCCATGAAAACGAGGTGCTGCCCATCAACGGGGCGCAAAACGGACTGGCTGTCGCTCTGGCTGCCCTAGCTCAGCCCAACGACATCATTCTGACGGAAAAGCTCACCTTTTTCGGGGTAAAAGCCGCTGCCAAAGCCCAGTCTTTGCGCCTCTATGGCGTAGAAATGGATGAGGATGGCCTGCGCCCGGACGCACTGGACACAGCCTGCCGGGCCACAGGCTCCAAGGTCCTCTATTGCGTGCCCTCTTTCCAGAACCCGACCGCTACCGTCATGTCCCAGGCAAGGCGGCAGGCTCTGACGGAAGTCTGCAACCGCCAGGGAGTGACCATCATTGAAGATGACGTCTACAACATTCCCGGCCAGACCCCGGCTCCGTTGAGCGAGTATCTGCCAGACAGCGCGGTCTATGTAACCTCATTGAGCAAAAGCGTCTCACCGGGCCTGCGGGTTGGGTACATGAAAGCGCCTGCACGCAATCTGGAGCGCATGGCCAGTTGCCTGCGGGCCTTCGGCACCATGAGCAACGCCTTCATGCATGAGGTGGCCTCCCGCTGCATCAGAGACGGCAGCGCGGTGCGCCTCGCCCGCATCCAGGCTCAGGAAGCCAAAACGCGTCAGGCCCTGGCCCGGGACATCCTGCCTGATGCCTGCCTGCGCGGGGACCCCGGTGCCTTTCATCTCTGGCTGCAACTGCCGGAGCAATGGCGCAGTGAGTCCTTTGCCTCAGCCGCGCTCCGTCACTCCGTCGGGGTCGCGGCCGCTGAGATTTTTGCTGTTGGTCGGGAACCTGTGGACGATGCCGTGCGGGTTTGTCTGTCTGCTGCCCGCAATCGGGAGGACCTCAGCAGGGCTCTGCTGATCCTGGCCGACCTGTTGCAGCGGGAGCCGGATCTGGATCTGCCGGCTCTTTGACAGCTGTTACGCCTTCGCCCAAAGACAGAAGATGATCAGTTGCCGGTGAAAATTCCAACACTGTGGCAGTGGTTCAAAGGGCCCTGCCCCTTGCCATATCCTGGGGCGGCCTTCAGCGCTTCTTGAACAAAGGAACGGGCCCTGACCACAGAGTGTTTCAGACTCATGCCCTGGGCCAGACCCGTTGCCAGAGCAGAGGCCAGCGTGCAGCCTGTGCCATGGGTTTCCGTCACCTTCAGGCGCTCGTCTTCAAAGACAATCTGACCGCTGTCGCTGGCAAGTACATCGGTGACCTTTTTCAGGGACTCCAGATGCCCGCCCTTCAACAGCACCGCTTTGGGGCCGAGAGTCATCAGCATGTCCGCGGCTTCGCGCATGTCTTCCGGGGATTTCACCGTCATGCCGGATAGTTTTTCTGCTTCCGGCACATTGGGGGTCAGCACGTCGGCCACCAGTGCCATATCACGGCTCATGACATTGACGGCCGCTGGATCCAGCAAAGAGGCTCCGCTCTGGGCCACCATCACGGGGTCCACCACCACAGGAATGTCCTGACAGCGTTCCTTAATCACTTCCGCCACAGCTTCAATGACAGGAATGGAATGCAGCATCCCCGTCTTGATGGCATCCACACCGATGTCATCAAGGCAGCTGTGCATCTGCTGTTTGATAAAGTCAGGATCAACCCCGACCACCCCCTGGACGCCTTGGGTGTTTTGAGCCGTAAGAGCAGTGATGGCTGTCATGGCGTAGCCGTCCAGAGCGGTTACGGTTTTGATGTCAGCCTGAATTCCTGCCCCACCGCTGCTGTCCGATCCGGCAATGATTAAAACGCGACCCTTCAAGTGTATGCCCTTTTGAAACTATTTCGATCTATCCTCGGAAACTACAGACTATCAGAGCTTTACCTGCAGGCCCAAATCCCAGGTACTTTGCCGCTGGAAAGCTTAACCATCTCCAAATAAGCATAAGTGAGCGGTCAAATATTCACCAACATTTACAAAGATAGCAATCAACCTATCGACACCCTCAGGCATCAAAAGCGGACAGCCCACCAATAGAACGAGAATCTAATCTGAAAACACCCTCAATGAGAGAAGGAGGCGGAAATCAGAATCCGGGCTGTTATCCGTGCCGCAAACTGCGGCCTCTTCCGTGAGCTTCCTCTCTGCCAGGAACAGGCCACTACAGGCCACCACTGTCCATGGCCTCCCAGACGCGCAGGGCCTGTACCGTTTCCGCCACGTCATGAACCCGGAAGAACTGCACCCCTCGGGCAACCCCGGCCAGAACCGCAGCCAGAGATCCCGGCAACCTGTCTTTCGGGGCTTCAGCCTTTGACAGTTTGCCGATGAACGACTTGCGGCTGGCCCCCAACAGCAACGGCACGCCCAGACCGTGCAGCAAGGCCAGACGGTCCATCAGTTCCAGATTATGGGCAAGGCTCTTGCCGAAACCGATGCCGGGATCCACAGCCAGTTTTTCAAGCGGGATACCGGCGTCCTGACAGGCCTCCAGCCGGCCAGCGAGATAATCGCGCACCTCCAGACTGACGTCCACATAGCTGGGATTCTGCTGCATGGTTTGCGGTGAGCCCTGCATGTGCATGAGGTAGACCGGCAGACCAGTTTCCGCCGCAAGTCTCAGGCTGTCCTCATCCCCGCTCAGCGCCGTAACGTCATTGATGGCTGCAGCCCCGGCTGCCGCTGCTTCAGCCATTACCGGGCCATGACGGGTGTCGATGGATACCTTCACCCCCTGATCTGCCAGTGCTTTGACCACTGGAATGGTGCGGCGCAGTTCTTCTTCCAGGCCAACCGGTTCGGCGCCCGGACGGGTGGATTCCCCCCCGACATCAACAAGACTTGCCCCGGCTTCGACCATGGCCAGGCCATCGGCAACGGCCCGTCCGGCGTCGTAGCGGTCACCACCATCTGAGAAGGAATCCGGCGTGGCATTGATGATGCCCATGACCTGCGGCTGGCTGCAGGACAGCCCGGCAAAATCGGCCCGTGGGGCGGTCAAGGCCTTGAGCTGGCGATCCGCCCCAAAAGGCAGGTCCGACAGCAGCCGGGTTTCACGGATCGGCTCCTGATGGCTGGCCTGCCGCAGGATCACATCACAGGCACTGTAGCGCAGCGGCCCGCCTGCCAGCGGCAAATCCCCCGGCTGGGGAATGCGGTGCAGGGCCAAAGGCTGCAACAGAAATTCATCACTCATCGGCTCTGCCTTCTTCCAAAGAACCACGCTTTCTTCCAGAAAGCGCCCTTTGCGATCAAATCGGTTGGACTGGATGGACTGCTTAACTCCGCAAACCTCGCAAAAACCCTCTTTTGCTGGTTAGCAGGTGATCCAATATAGCGCTGCGAGCGCACAACCTTTCTGCCTCACCCGACCATGCCGCAGAAGCTCTGGCAACGAAAAAAGCCCCGCCAGAAACGACGGGGCTTTCATCATCTAACCGATCATGCTCTAGACCGGCTCAGGTTCCGGCCCCAAACCGCTGGGCTTGTCCTTGGAGACTTTGCCGGAGCTGGGGATGGTGGAGCGAGATCCGCCATCTTTGGCCGCCCCGGAATCATCCTCATCCCGGTCAAGCGGCTCGCCTTTGAGCAGCTTGTCCACATCGTTGGCATTGAGGGTTTCGTATTCCAGCAGACCTTTGGCCAGGGTGTGCAGATCTTCCATGTGATCGGTCAACACCTGCTTGGCCAGCACCTCAGCCTCTTCAATGATCCGGCGAATCTCCTGATCAATCAGACGGGCTGTGTCTTCAGAAAGGTTCTGATGACGGGCCACGGAATGCCCCAGGAAGACTTCATCCTGGTTGTCGTTGTAACGCAAGGGACCGAGCTTCTCACTCATGCCCCATTCGGTCACCATAGACCGGGCCAGGTTGGTGGCCTGCTGAATGTCATTGCCGGCACCGGTGGTGATGTTTTCAGCCCCGTAGATCAGCTCTTCAGCCACACGGCCACCGAACATCATGGCAAGACGGGCATGGATCTCGGACTTCTTGTAGCCCAGACGATCCCGTTCCGGCAGGCTCATGGTCACACCCAACGCCCGTCCCCGGGGAATGATGGTCACCTTGTGCAGCGGGTCATTGCCTTTGACAAAGAGGGAAATAAGCGCGTGACCGGCTTCATGATAGGCCGTCAGCTCTTTTTCCTCTTCGCTCATCACCATGGAGCGGCGTTCGGCCCCCATCAGGACCTTGTCCTTGGCCATTTCAAAGTCGTCCTGGGTCACCACCCGTTTACCGGAACGGGCAGCCAGCAGTGCGGCTTCATTGACCAGGTTGGCCAGATCGGCACCGGAGAAACCGGGGGTGCCTCGGGCAATGGTCTTGGCTTCCACATCGGGGGCCAAAGGCACCTTACGCATGTGGATGGAAAGAATACGCTCGCGACCGATGACGTCAGGGTTGGGCACCACCACCTGACGGTCAAAACGACCGGGCCGCAGCAGAGCCGGATCCAGCACGTCAGGACGGTTGGTGGCCGCAATCAGGATCACCCCTTCATTGGCTTCAAAGCCGTCCATTTCGACCAGCAACTGGTTGAGGGTCTGTTCGCGCTCGTCATTGCCGCCGCCCAGACCGGCACCGCGATGGCGGCCCACAGCGTCGATTTCATCGATGAAGATGATGCACGGCGCGTGCTTCTTGCCCTGCTCGAACATGTCGCGCACGCGGCTGGCACCCACACCGACAAACATTTCCACAAAATCAGAGCCGGAAATGGTGAAGAAAGGCACCTCGGCTTCACCGGCAATGGACCGGGCCAGCAGAGTTTTACCGGTGCCCGGAGGGCCCACCAGCAGACAGCCTTTGGGGATCTTGCCGCCCAGACGCTGGAACTTCTGCGGGTCACGCAGGAAGTCCACAACCTCTTCCAGTTCCTGTTTGGCTTCGTCGATCCCGGCCACATCATCAAAGGTCACGCGGCCCTGCTTTTCAGTCAGCAGCTTGGCTTTGGACTTGCCAAAACCCATGGCTTTGCCGCTGCCGCCCTGCATCTGGCGCATGAAGAAGATCCACACACCGATCAACAGCAGCATGGGGAACCAGGAAATCAGGATGGACAGCAGAGGATTGACCGCTTCTTCGGGGGCAGCCGTCACTTCCGCACCGTTGTTGCGCAGTGTTTCGATCAGAGTGGGATCGTCGGGCGCGTAGGTTTTAAACTTGATGCCGTCGCGCAGTTCACCCGTGATGTTCCGACCCTGGATGACAACTTGCCTGACTTGGCCGCTTTCAACTTGATCAACAAATTGAGAGTAAGCCAGTTCATTTGCTTTTCCGCCAGATCCTCCACCCTGCATCAGGTTGAAGAGCGCAAAAATCAGCACAATGATGATGATCCAAAGCGCAGCGTTACGGCTGATATTCAAAGACTCTTTCCTTCGTCACCAAGCCTGCTTCCGGTTCCTTGCAGAGGTTTCCCCGCAAGACGGCCGCAGGCCAATACAGACTCCCAGTGTGCCTCTCCGCCCCACCTCATGTAAAGGCAGGGTCGGCCAGAACTTGTCGCGGGCTGAAGCGGATGCTTCCCCCAGCAAACAGATTCTGCTCCTGTCGATACTCCAAGTGGGGCACAACAAGCAATGAATCAAGATGCCGAACGGCAGGAAGAGTCACCGCTGCGGCTTGCGGAATTGGGCCTTTTCGCAAGCCAGGTGACCTGGCCACGAGCTGCCGCCAGCCATCTTCCCCCAAGCAAGAGATTGAAAAGGCGCGATTTTTTCCCACCGCCCCCCAATGCAGCTTCTCCAGATTGACCGCAAAACGGCCATCCCACAGGCCTTTTTCCCCAGGCAAAAACTTTGCCTCTTTAATCTGCGCTGTTTCACGAACAACCAGCAGCTGCCCGCAGCGCCGGGGCAAAAGGCGGCATCCGCCCAGGGTCGCTCCCTGCCCTGCTTCTAAGTCTTCTGCCGTTTCATCATGCCGCCAACGAGACAACAAACGCTTAACAGCTGCCTGGCGGGGCGGATAGAGCGATCCTGACAGGCAGGTCACCAGCCGGGACAAAGCGGCCTGAGCCAAGGGTTCAGGCGCTACCAGCATCTGCTCTAACGCCAGCCAGGCATAACCTTGCGGGCGCAGATCCACACTGCGGGCCAGCAACTGCGCCAGATGCCGATCCATTTCTCCCCGCAGGCGGCCGTAAAGGTCGGTCAGGTCGGTGATTTGAGCGCCTGTAAGGCCCACAGCTGAAAGAGGCTGAACGGCCTGCCGCCAGGCCACTCGTTTGTTGCGCCTGTCCTGATTGCTGGGGTCCTCACACCAGCTGACCTGCTGCTCATGGAGGTAAGCCTGCAGGCGCTCTTTGGGCAGCGTCAAAAGCGGGCGCAGGTAACAGACGTCTTGCCGACTGCGCCAGGAAGCCATGGCGGAAAGACCCGTCACGCCGCTGCCCCCGTCCAGGCGTAACAGAAAGGTCTCCGCCTGATCATCCTGATGGTGGGCCACTGCGAGGTACAGAATGCCTGCATCCCGGCAGGCCCCTTCCAACAGGTCATAACGTGCCTGACGGGCCGCGACCTGCATGGCCCCTTTCGGCTTGGGGCCCGTCCAGTCCAGCGTCTGAAAAGAGATGTTCCGGCTGCGGCACAGGCCTGACAGATAGGCCAGCTCGTCGCGGGCTTCCGGTCTTAAGCCGTGATCAACGGCCAACGCCAGAACTGCCCCGCCCCGGTCCCGGCACCATTGATCCAGCAACAGCAGCAAGGCCAGAGAATCACTGCCCCCAGAAACAGCGCAGGCAAGTCTGGGCGCAGGTCCCAGCGGCCCCAGCCGTTCCATAAGCTGCTCGAACTCTCCTTGAGTGACGGGCTCACCCGTCTGCGGCGGTAAAGATCGCAAATTGCCTGTCCGAATTTCCAGAGCCAAAAGGCTTGAAGTGAAAGCCCTGCGGTGCCTGTAGCCTTTGACCTCTATTCAGCAGGATAGAGGATGAGACACGCTTCAGCTCCAAGCGCTCCAAATCCGATCCGAGCGCAAAGCGCTGCTAACCAAAACGATCATGCTCCAGCCGACAGCGCGCAAAGCGCGGTTGCTCTTTGGACACCCTGTCTTCATCACTGGTGCCGGTCCGGCTGTGATGGGCTTAGCAGCCCAGACGCTGGCGTTCCCGCTTGCTGCGGGTAAGCAAAGAGGCCGGGGCATCGGCATAACGCTGTTGCAGGGCCAGGAAGGTGTCGCAGGCGTCCTGTTTGCGATCCAGATTTCCTAGAGCCATACCGAGCTTAAGCAGGTTGTCCGGTGCTTTCCCACCGTCAGGATACTTTTCAAACCCTTCGGCAAAAATGGTGGCAGCCGTCCCGAAGTCGCCCCGCACGTAATAGGTTTCTCCCAGCCAGTACTGAGCGTTGCCAGCCAGTGAATGGGTGGGATAGGCGTTCAGGAACCCAACCAGTTCGCCCTCGGCTTTTGACCAATTGGCCTGGCGCAGGGATGAAAAGGCCTGCTGATAGGCATCTTCGGCCGTGGCAGCCGAAGCGGTCCCTGTGGTCACCGTTTGCGTGTCCACGGTCGCAGTGGTCAGCGGCTGGCTGGCAACCGGTGCACTTTCCACCGGTGCAGCGGTGCCCTGGCTTATGTAGCCCAGCACCTTTGTTTTGCCGTCATCTGCACCGCCCGTCACCGCTGCAGAGGCCGCCGCCGTTCCCGGCTGGCGTGTTCCCGCAGTTGAAGTCCCGGTTGTCAAAGCCTGCCCACTGGTTCCGCCAGATTGAGCGACAGGAACCTGACCGCCAGACAGGCGACGATCAATGTCGGCCACCACATCTTCCAGACGCTGGGACAAGAGATTGAGGCGATGGTTGAGTTCTTCCATCTGACCGGTCATGCCGCGCAGCTGTTCCTCCTGTCGGGACAGGCGCAGGTTCAGACGTCCCGCCTGATCCGGTGGCAGAGGCGCATCAGATACTGCAGTGGGGGCGCCGGCAGAGGTTCCCGCACCGCCGCCGGTGGCCACCTGACGCTGCAGGTCGCTGACTTCTCGCTGCAGCCGTGACAGGCGGTCAGACAGGGATTGGAGGGATGTTTCCTGCGCTGCAAGGTCGGACAGGCCGCCGGTTACAGGCAAGGCCAGGATCAGGGCTGCCAGAGCCACCTGCTGCACAACAGGCTTCAAAGAAACAGAAAGAAAAGAGGACCGGCAGGACAACATGTTCAGGGGCTCCAATCGACATCTGGAAACGGCAGGATAACCCATCCTTCACCAGATGAGGGTGTCTTTCATCGGCCTGACGAGATCCACGCATCACAGATGCCGCCGGGATCCCGCAGACAGCAGGTTAAGTCGTTCTTGTTCAAGCTTTTAAAGGAACCAGAACAAGGGGCAAGAAAAAGCTCTCATTTCCTGCCAGGAAAAGTGCTTTAAGCGTGCTCCGTTGATGAAGACGCACACTGTCTTTGTCGGCTTCTCTTTGGAATGCAGCGCTCAAAGGAAGCTTCAACAGTTTCTTTGCGCCACCACTCCATCAACTGGCAGAGAACGAGAAAACTCCGGCCCAGTAGATCACCGGGTCATGGCGAAAATGGGGCCAACGCTGTTGGGTGCCAGTGCGAGAGCCAATTCGGCAGGCAGTGCCCTCGGCATCATCGCGTGATCGGCTTGGATAGGAGTAATCTGCGTAGGCTCAATGCTTGTCTTATCCTTTGCCCTCTGACAGGGAGGCAAAAGAAAACCGCTCGAAAGCCGGGCTTCCGAGCGGTCTTTTTTCAGCTAAGACTTTGAGGGCTTACTGAACGACGAACACGTCACGACGGTTCTGTGCGTAAGCAGCTGCGTTGGACCCCAGAACCGCAGGCTTTTCTTTGCCGTAGGAAATGGTGTTCAAGCGAGACGGTGCGATGCCCACAGCGATCAGATACTCACGGACAGAATTCGCACGACGTTCACCCAGAGCCAGGTTGTACTCACGGGTGCCGCGCTCATCCGTGTGACCTTCGATGGTCAGCACGACCTGCGGGTTGGCATTCAGCCAAGCAGCGAGGTTGTCCACAACTGCACGCTGATCAGCGCGGATGTCGGATTTGTCAAAGTCGAAGAAGATGCGGTCACCAACTTCAACCAGCAGCTCTTCCTGAGAGCCGGCAGCAGGGCCGGAGATCACAGAAGTGCTGGAAGAAGAACCGGTGCTGGAACCGCCGGAATCAGAACCGGCACTGCTTTCCGGATCGGTGGTGCAGGCAGCCAGCAGCAGAGAGGCGGCGATAACTGATAGAAACTTTAGGCGCATAGATGATCCCCTTGCGTTCACCCCAATTCGGGGCGGAATCCCGAATCACAAAAAACTTCGTATCCGGTCGCACCTGCACGAAAACCAGCCCCTCCTGCCGGCCGCCGAAATCTTTACGAAGGAAGCCGGACTATACGTTGCTCCCCTTAGGGAATCAAGGGGGACCACGCAGGATCAGACCCATCGAGCGGCGTGGAAACCTCCCGCTCGTTGAAACCCGTCAAATCGATGGTGTAGAGGCGAGTTTTGACATTTCCGCGGGCATCAGTTCGCCCCTGTTTGAAGAAGGACAGAACCCGACCGTTGGGCGCCCAGGTGGGCGACTCGACCAAAAAGCCGCTCGACAACATACGTTCTCCGGTTCCGTCGGGCCGGATAACACCGATGTAGAATGTACCTTTGTACATGCGCGTGAAGGCAATCAGATCACCACGCGGAGACCAAACAGGGGTTGCATAGCGCCCCTTGCCAAAGGAAATCCGCTTGGCGTCGCTGCCGTCGGCATTCATCACATAGAGCTGCTGTGAGCCCCCGCGGTCAGAGTTGAAAATGATCTGACTGCCATCCGGTGAATAGGAGGGCGAGGTATCAATGGCAGAGGAGTTGGTCAGCTGGCGCACCTCACGGGTACGCAAATCCATGGTGTAGATGTTGGTGGCACCATTACGCGCCATGGACATGATGACCTTGTTGCCGTTTGGCGAGAAGCGCGGGGCGAAGGTCATGCCCGGGAAATCCCCCAGAACTTCCTGCTGCCCGGTGTTGAGGTTGAAGAGGTAGACCCGGGGCACATTGCCCGCATAGGACATGTAGGTGATTTCCTGGGTGGTCGGTGAAAAGCGCGGCGTCAAAACCAGATCATCCCCGTTTGTCAGGAACTTATGGTTGGCCCCATCCTGGTCCATGATGGCCAGGCGCTTGATCCGACGGCCCTGAGGCCCCTCTTCCGAGATATAGACGATGCGGGTATCAAAGTAACCTTCTTCCCCGGTCAGGCGCTTGTAGATGGCATCGGAAATGATGTGAGAAATGCGCCGCCAGTTGGATGGCTTGGTCATGTAAGCCAACCCGACCATCTGCTGCTCGGCCAGGGTATCCCACAGACGAAACTCCACCCGGATTCGCCCGTCCGCCTGACGGTCGACCAGCCCGCTGACCAGCGCCTCTGCGTTCAGCAGACGCCAATCGGCAAAGCGAGGTCCCGCCCGCAAAGAGGCCGGATCCTGAATGAAAGCCCGCTTGTCCAGCGGCCGGAAAAGGCCGGAGCGTTCCAGGTTGTCTGAAATGACCTTGGCCATATCGGTGCCCAGCCCGGCCAGATCGCCCTGCTCCGCATGGAAATCACTGACAGCAATGGGCAGCGGCTCGACAAACCCCTGGGTAATGTCAACAGCCAGCTGCGCCCGCGCGGCTTGGGCAGGCAACAGACACAGCAAGGCAAAGGCAGCAGTGAAAGCGACAGCCAAAGATGACAGGTCCGGCAAAGCCAGTGCCGCCTTGACGTCAGGCGTTGTTTTGCACAGTGCTGTTGTCATGATCAAAACATCTCCGCGGGATTGAAATTCAAAATCAGATCTTTCCAGATGTCGTAGTCTTCTACAGGTAAATTGAACGGTTGGCAGTCCAAAATCGCCCGGCGCGCGTTGTCAGCGGCGGCCCGGTAGAAGCTGTTGCCCAGATAGCTGGGCATGTCCTGAAACTCGGGTTGACCAATCACACGTCCGTCGCGTTGCAAACGGAACCGAACGGGCACTATGAGGTCTTGTGCATTGCTTGCCCCGGCGTCGATCCGCCAGCAGGCGTGCACCTGCTGTTGAATTAACGTCTTAATTTGGTCAGCTTTGCGGCGTTGATCCAAAGAAGTGGCCTCAGCTGCCTGGGTTTTGGCGGCTTCCTGCTGACGCTGCTGCGCCTGGGGTTTTAGGTCCCGCTGCACATTGCGCAGAACAGAAGCCAAGGGGTCCAGCGCCTGGGTTTTCTCCGGCTCCGGCGTGGTCGCTTTGACTTTAACGGCGGAGGTTTCCTGAGCTTTCGGCGCGGCCGCCACCGGGCGGGCCCGGGGGGCCGGGACCGATACGTTGGCCATCAGCGGCTTGTCTTTTTCAGCTTCAGGTTCTTTGACCTCAGGCGGTTTTACCGGCTCCGGCTCAGGTGCCGGAGCAACGGCAGCTGTCTGTTCAGGAATGGCTGCCGGGGCTTCTTCCGGCTGCGCTTCCTGGCTTTGCACAGGATCTGGTGATTCCTGAGGCAACTCAGCCACCTGCGGGGTTACCGGAGCAGCAGGCTGATCGGCCACCTGCGGGGCCGGTGGCGGCGGGGCTGAAGGCTGCGGCCGTGACGCAGCGGGAGCAGGCGTTGGCGGCGTGGCTGGTGCTGGCGGAGCCGGCTGGGAGGGTTCCACCAACTCGGGTTCCGGTTCCTTGCTTTCCACCTCAGGGGCTTCCTGCACCGGATTGACGGCTTCCAGTTCGGTAACTTCAGTCAGGTCATCAAAATTGACGATCTCAACAGGGAGCGGAATGGGCGCTGGATCGGCCTGGAACAAAGCAGGCAATCCGAAGATCATCAGCCCCAGAACGGTCAGATGCAGCCCGCCGGACAGACCTAACGAGGTCCCTCCCACTTCTGATGACATTACCGAATGCGCAACCAAGACAAATCCTCTGCGTGTCTAGTTGCTGGCCGCGCTGCTTTTGCCCTTTTGAGGCAATTCAGCAATCAGCGCGACCTTGGCAAAACCGGCGGAGTTAACCAGCCCCATGACCCGCATGACCTGTCCATAGGGCAACCGCCGGTCCCCGCGCAGATATATGCGGGCTTCGGGGTTGTTTTCCGTAATGGCCAGCAGGCGCGGCACCAGGGCTTCCAGAGAAACCGGTGTTTCCTGAATGAAGATCTCTCCATCGTTCTTGAGAGAGATCACCAGCGGTTCGACCGGCTCCGAAAGAGTTTGGGCCTTGGTTTTTGGAAGATCCACCGGCACCCCGACGGTCAACAAAGGAGCGGTCACCATGAAGACGATCAGCAGCACCAGCATCACGTCCACAAAGGGCGTGACGTTGATGTCACTGACGGGTTGGTAGCGACGGGGCCTGAAGCCCGGCGCCCGCTCCCCCCGGCGATGCATGATGGGACCGGCCATGGTCAGTGGCTCTCCTCAATCTGACGGGACAGGATGGCGCCGAACTCACCGGCAAAGGCATCCAGACGCTGACCGTAACGGCCAATGTCGTTGTTGAGTTTGTTAAAGCCCACTGTGGCCGGAATGGCCGCCACCAGCCCCAGCGCCGTGGCGAAGAGCGCTTCGGCAATCCCCGGGGCCACAACGGCAAGAGAAGTGTTGGCGGAGGCAGCAATGGAGGTGAAGGCGTTCATGATCCCCCAGACGGTGCCAAGCAGCCCGATGAAAGGCGCGGCAGAACCGACGGAGGCCAGAAATATCATCTGCTTTTCCAGACGGTCCATTTCCCGACCGATGGTAATGCCCATGACCCGCTCAATACGGTCACGCAGGGCCCCGCCGCCGTCTTTGGACAGCTGTCCTCCCTTGGCCGCAAAGCGACGCCATTCACGCATGGCAGAGACAAAGACCGCAGACAGAGGATCTGGTGGCTGATCGCCGACCCGGTCATAGAGCTGATCCAGGGATCCGCCGGACCAGAAAGCCTCTTCAAACTCGGCGGCTTTCTTCTTCAGACGGCGCAGCCGGAAAATCTTGTCGAAAATAATCGCCCAGGACCAGAAGGAGGCAGCCAGCAGCAACAGCATGACCAGCTTGACCACAATATCGGCCTGCATGAACAAGCCCCAGACCGAGAGATCATGCTGGACAGAGCCAGCAAGCACAGCGGCATCTACCGCAGTGGTTTCCATTTATCTTCCACTCCCATAACTTTTCCGACTCCGAAAGGAGCGCACCCTGTTCTGGTAACGCAGCCCTCCGTGTTTAATCAAGCAGCCACGCCCCCGCGGCAGACCTGCTGGCCTGACCTCAGGCACTAGGCATGCCTTGGCAATAAGGCAGCAATGCGGCACGGATGTCAGCCGGGATACCGGCTGGCCGACCACTGTCCGGTTTCAGGCAGGCCACCCGAATGTCCACGCTGGCCAGCATCACCCCGTCGCGCTCAATTTCCTGCAGAATGCTCAAAGAGGCGCCAGAGATTTTTGTGAGACGCGAGCGCACCAGCAGCACGTCGTCCAGTTTGGCGGGCAATCTGTAGTCCACAGCCGCGTTGCGCACGGCAAAGACCAGACCGCTGTCGGCGCGCATTTTGCTTTGGTCTATCCCCAGACAGCGCAGGAGTTCCGTGCGGCCCCGCTCAGCAAAACGCAAGTAATTGGCGTAGTAGACAATGCCCGCCGTATCGGTATCTTCGTAATAGACGCGCACCGGCAGCAGGTGATCCTGACCGACGATGCGCCCGGAGGAGAAATCCGCCGCAAAGGGGAAAGAGCTGTCTTGTGTCACGGCTGTGATCCCTCCGGCCCGGCAGGGGTATTGGTCAACAGGCTCAGCTGCTCACTCAGGGCCTTGGGTGCACTCAACCCCAGGTACTGGAAGCCATTGACCGTCAGCATGCGGCCCCGCGGTGTGCGCTGGATCAGGCCCTGCTGCATCAGATAGGGCTCGATGACTTCCTCGATCACATCGCGCTGCTCTGACAGCACGGCGGCAATGGTCTCCGCCCCCACGGGACCCCCGCCGTAGTTTTCAGCAATGCAGCGCAGGTAGCGGTGATCCATGGCATCCAGACCGTTGGCGTCCACCTCCAGGCGACGCAGGGCCCGGTCGGCCAGTTCCGCATCGATCATCTCTACCCGGTCCACCAGCGCGAAGTCCCTCACCCGGCGCAGCAAACGGGCGGCCACACGCGGTGTGCCCCGGCTGCGTCGGGCGACTTCCGCCGCCCCTTCATCTGTCATGCCACAGCCAAGCACCCGCGCCCCGCGTGAGACAATCAGCTGGAGTTCTTCCGGTGAGTAGAACTCCAGGCGTTGCGGAATACCGAATCGCTCCCGCAGCGGCCTTGTGATCAGGCCTGACCTGGTGGTGGCTGCCACCAGCGTGAAAGGCGGCAAATCAATGCGCACGGAGCGGGCAGCCGGCCCTTCGCCGATGATGATGTCCAGCTGAAAGTCCTCCATGGCGGGATAGAGGATCTCCTCCACCGCTGGCGACAAGCGGTGGATCTCATCAATGAACAACACGTCATTGGGCTGCAGGTTTGTCAGGATCGCAGCCAGATCACCTGCCTTGGCAATCACCGGACCGGAGGTTGCGCGGAACCCCACGCCCATTTCCTTGGCAACGATTTGAGAAAGAGTGGTTTTGCCCAGCCCCGGCGGGCCGAAAAACAGCACATGATCCAGTTGCTCTTCGCGGGCCTTAGCGGCCTCCACAAAAACCTTCAGATTGGCGCGCAGCTTAGGCTGACCAATGAAATCATCCAGGGTTTGGGGCCGAAACTGGCTTTCCAGATCCTGGGCGGCAGGTTCGCCGGACACCAGCCGGGGTTCCCCCGTTTCATCATAACCGTCATCGAAAGGGTCTTCGTAATCACTCACGATGCCAGTTCCCTCAAGCCGCCCTTAACCAGATCTTCCGTATTGGCGGCTCCCTCCAGCTTGCGGGCGGCCTCCATGACTGCGGTAAAGGCTTCCGTGCGGCGATAGCCGAGAGCCTCCAGCGCGGCAATGGCATCTTCTGCGCCTGATGGCGCCGCCCCAGCCGCAGCAGTGCCACCACTGCTGGAGACAGCGCCATCGCTTGACGCTGACAGCCCCCCGCCAAAGGACATTTTGGCGGCTTTGTCCTTCAGTTCCGTGACAATGCGCTGGGCCAGTTTGGGGCCGACCCCATTGGCCCGGGTCAGCATCTTTTTGTCCTGTGCGGCAATGGCCTGAACCAGTTCTTCCGGTGGCAGAACCGACAGGATGGCCAAAGCCATGCGCGCACCGACACCCTGAACGGTGGACAGCAGACGAAACCAGTCCTGCTCCCCCTGGTCGGCAAAGCCCAGCAGCTGGATCAGGTCTTCACGGACCAGCGTTTCGATCCAAAGGGTCATCTCCTCCCCCCGGCCCGGCAGAGCAGAAAGGGTGCGCCCGGAGCAGTGAACCAGATAGCCCACACCCTGCACGTCCAGAATCACATGTCCTTCGGCTTGGCTGTCCACCAATCCCCGTAGTTTGCCGATCATCGGCGTCTCCCTATCCCCTTGGCCTTTGCCCCGGCCCTTTGTTTGGTCAGGGCCTGCTCGCGCAGTACCTCTTGAATCTGTTTTTGGGCAGGCGTCAAGGCCTGAGCGTCACTTTCTGAAGCCAGATGGCTCTGCAGCTTGGCTGCCAAAGGATCAGCCACTCCCTTATCCCAGGCCTGACCCGTCGCACTGTGGTGCGCGTGGCAAATGGCCACCGCCAAAGCATCGGCGGAATCTGCTGAGGCGGCGTCACAGCCCGGCAGCAGGCGCTCCACCATCATAGAGACCTGCTCCTTTTTGGCGTGTCCCGTCCCGACCACAGATTTTTTGACGATCATGGGCAGGTATTCAGACACTCGCATGCCATGCAAAGCGGGCACCATCAAGGCCACCCCCCGGGCCATGCCCAGTTTCAAGGTGGAGGCCGGGTTGCGGTTGGAAAGGGTTTCCTCCACCGCCGCCACGGAAGGGTTGAACTCACCCAGGACCCGCTCCAGCCCTTCCTTCAACTGCACCAGACGATCAGCCAGATCACAGGACGCATCGCTGTGCAGCGTGCCATTGGCCACATGGCGCAGGCGGCTGCCCTGGGCATCAATGACGCCCCAGCCCATGTTTCGCAGTCCCGGATCCAGTCCAATAATTCGCAACGTCTTCTCCTTGTGTCACTTCTAGCATGGCCGCCAGAGTCGGGGGAAAAGGCAAAAGGGCGGGCTTGAAACGGCAATTGCCTGGTGCAGTCACCCCAAATTCAATTACCCCGGAATCAAACAGCCTGAAGCCATGGGTCACGAAAAAGAACCCCAGCTCCAGGCTGCTAAAGGACCCGCGTGATCAAGCTCAGTTGATCAGCTTCTCCATGATCTCGTCGGAGATGTCGTAGTTGGCAGAAATGGTCTGAACGTCATCATTGTCATCCAGAACATCAATGAACTTCAGCACACTTTTGGCTTTGTCTTCATCCAGAGGCGCCAGCGTGTTGGGCTTCCAGGTCAGCTGCATTTCTTCCGGATCGCCGTAGCTTTCGATCAGCGCGTCCCGCACCGTGCCGAATTCTTCCGGGGAGGTGATCACTTCATGGTTGGATCCGTCGGAAATCACATCCTGAGCACCGGCTTCCACGGCAGCTTCGAACATTTCATCATCAGATGCCTTGTCTGCCGGATAGATGATCTGCCCAACGCGCTCAAACATGAAAGACACGGAGTTGGTTTCCCCCATGGAGCCACCGGCCTTGGAAAAGGCAGCGCGCACTTCACTGGCGGAGCGGTTGCGGTTGTCGGTTAGAACCTCAACGATCACGGCCACACCACCAGGGCCGTAGCCTTCGTAGCGGATTTCTTCCAGATCGGTCCCTTCGCCGCCGCCGATGGCCTTTTTGATGGCCCGGTCAATGTTGTCCATGGGCATGTTTTGGGCACGGGCTGCCTGAATGGCGCCACGCAGACGCGGGTTGTCCGCCGGGTCAGGCATACCGGATTTGGCCGCAACAATGATCTCGCGGGAGCAGCGGGCGAAAATTTTGGCGCGCTTTTTATCCTGGGCACCTTTGCGGTGCATAATGTTCTTAAATTTACTATGGCCTGCCATGGGGTCGGGATCCTGTATCCTGCGGTTATCCGGTTCACCAGTTCGGTTGAAACATCGCCTTCTAGCAGGTACAGGGCCATTGGAAAAGCCTGCCGCGACTTCTATGCCTGTCCTGACAGGCTTTAGTGACTCATCCAGGCACCAACGCCCCATCAGCAGGAGGCTTTTGGCGAAGGCAGAGGATTTCCAAAGCACTGGCTGGAACTCCCCGCTGTCTGGGGACCTGAGCTGAAGTCAGCCGAAAGATGACAAAAAGGAAACTTGAAAGCAGGCTCCGTTAACCCCTTGTTAAGCACAGACAAGCCAGAGTCACTGTGCTAAAAAACCAACCAAGTCATGAAAGTCCGTCTGCATGTCGCGCGCCACTGAACTCTTTGACCGCATCAAGCATGAAACCAACAATCCGCCCTCGCCAGAGCATCTGAGCAAGGCGGCTGATTTGGTAATGGACTTCTCGGAACAGGCGGCTCTGCCCAATCTGGACGCTCTGCTGGAGCTGGCCGATCAACCCGCCAGCCGCCAGTCGGCTGACGCAGCCTCGACCCTGGCAGCCGAAACCAACAGCCAGAGCGATCTGCTGGATGAAGAAATCAACCGCTTCCTCAGCCTGACCCGCAGCGCCTGAGCTTTTTCAGCAGGCCCCCAGAACATCATTCTGCCGAATGTTCTCTGAAAAAAGTCTCTTGCTGATCTGATAAATGGATCAAAGCAACAGCGGCTGTATGGACAGGAGCATGATCGGATTAGTTGAAGTTGCTTTGCGCCTGCATCTAACCGGTGGCTCATTCTCTAAACACTGAAACGAGTTTTACGCTTCAAGTGCTATCACGTCGTGAGCGCACTTAAACCGATTTGACTCTAGAGCGTCGGCACTGACCGGCTGAGTTTGCCACCGATGCGCACCGGTTCGCAGCGTTTGGCCAGGCCAGTGCGATCGGTTTCGACGAAGACACCGCAAAGGGTTCCCTCCCCCATGGCCGGGCTGAGGCGTTCGCCGGGCAGCTTTTTGACAAAGCGCGCAACCGGCGCCGCCTTGTCCATGCCGATCACGGAATCATAATCGCCGCACATGCCCGCGTCAGTCTGATAGCCGGTGCCCTTTTCAAGGCACATGGTGTCAGCCGTGGGGACGTGGGTGTGGGTGCCAACGACCAGCGACACCCGGCCGTCGAGGAAATGGCCCATGGCCATCTTTTCGCTGCTGGCCTCGCCATGAAAATCCACCAGGATGGCATCGACAGTTGCTCCCAGCCGATGCTTGTTCAGTTCCTTTTCAACTGCCGCAAAGGGATCATCCAGCGGATCCATGTACAGCCGCCCCATGGCATTGATCACCAGAACCTTCTGTCCCGTTGCCAGGCGATAGAGACCTGCGCCGCTGCCCGGCGTTCCCTCCGGAAAGTTGAGGGGGCGCAGCAATCGGCTTTCCTGGTTGATGAAGTTCAGAGCTTCGCGCTGATCCCAGCTGTGATTGCCGCCGGTGATGACATCCACCCCAACGTCAAACAGCTGCTGGCAGATCTTCTGGGTGATGCCGAAACCAGCGGCGGCGTTTTCCCCGTTCGCCACCACGAAATCGAGCTTCAGCTCCTTGCGCAGCCCGGGAAGATGTTCCACCACGGCATCACGACCAGAACGGCCCAGAATATCGCCACAGAAAAGCAAACGCATGAAGTCTCAATCCAGCCAATAGAAACAAGAACAGACCTGCTGCCTTCAATTGGACACAGGTTTCCTCCCTGTTATTGCAGCCCCGACAGGCAAAGGCCAGCACCGGCCGACCAGAAGCCGGTTTTCACCGCCTGTCGACGACATAAGACAGGCTGCCATAGGGGCTTTGACCACAGACCGGCACCAGGGATCTCGGACAAAGCAGGGGGCACGCGGGGGACTGAAACTCTGAGGGCTGTAACGCTTGGGACTGAAACGCTGGGAGCTGAGACGCTCAAGGCAAAAACGTTACAGAGAAGAAAAGCGATGCAGGCTTTGCTCTGTCACCACCAGATCCATGGGCTGATCCGTTGAATTGGTGGGCACCTGGTCGATTTCCTGCGCTTCATAGGCCAGCGCAATGGCTTGCGGTTTGTGCGGGTAGTGCACGAGGTTGGAGTGAGCCATGCCGCGCAGCTTCTCCAGTGTGCGGTCATAGAATCCCCCGCCATAGCCAAGGCGGTAGCCCTGGCGATCAAACGCCAGCAAGGGAACCAGCAGAACCTCGGGCAGCAGTTCCGGGCGGTCTGCTTTCGGCTCAAAGGTGTTAAACCCGGCGTTTTCCAGATCATCGCCCTCATGCCATTCCCGGAAAATCAGCGGCTGGTGATTTTCGACGATGACCGGTAGGCAAATGCGGTGCCCTTTGTCTGCCAGCGCCCGCAGCAACGGCCGGGGGTCAAGTTCACTCTGAATGGGCCAGTAACCGGAGACCACGGCTCCCTGACGCAGAGGAACCTGCGAGAGGAACCGGGCTGCCATGTCCTGGGCGGCCTGTGGACTGGCAGCAGCAGCCGCTTTGCGCGCGGCCCGTGCGGATTTTCTGGCTCCGTCTTTCATGACATTCAGGTCTTGCTCGTTGGGAGAGATTTGTTGCTGAACCTGCTGCGTCACCGAACTGATCCTTGTTTATAGCAGTAATCACGGCTTGGCGGCGATGCCCCACCCCCAACTCAAGCGCGTGGAATAGAAAGAAACTCTGCACCGGGCGCCCTCCGGCTGCCGCTCCCAAACCGACAGAACTTTCCGGAAAAAACGACATCTGCCGGCTGAGAGCCCACATAACCACGCCCATAGAAAAAGGCCTTGCCGATCAGTACTCAGCAAGACCTTCACGCAGGTTCATAACCTGACTTTTGTTCAACAAGGGCAGCCACCAGAACCGTTGATCGTAGCATTCTCTGCGGCCTGTTTAAAACAGGTGGGCGCCGTGATATCGGGACCAGGGTCCCGGCAGGGACAGCTCCCTAGAGATACTTATAGCCCCAGGAATAGTCATGACCTGACGCGAGCAGCAGCGATAACCCTTGGCGGCTCTTGGCCGCGCTTCCTATTTAAGCGCCTTGGGCCCGTTCTACAAGGGCATCAACACGACCCACCATCTGATCCAGCAAGGCCAGGGTTTCATTCTGGCTTTCCTGCTCAAGAGCCACGGCCTCCTGATCCCGGGCCTCGGTCAGTTGCTGGGTTTTGTCCAGCAGTTCGTCCACCACCAGCAACGAAGCCATGACCAGCAAGCGGGCTTCACCAATCTGCCCGACGCCCGCCGCCAGCTCAGTCACCCTACGGTCCAGGTACTCTGCCACCTGGGTCAGGTGCGCCTCCTGCCCGTCGTCACAGGCAATGACATAGGAGCGTCCGTTGATCTTCAGCGTTACCTGCGCCATGGCTATTCCTCCATCACGGCGTTCAAACGCTCAATGGTGCTGTCCAGTCTGCGTGAGACGACCTGCGTCAGTTCCCGCAGGGTCAGGTTCTCCGCTTTGGCTTCATCCAAAGCCGTCTGCAGTTCCTTTTCCCGCACTCCGCGGTCCGACAAAGCGGCATCGAGTCGCTGCAAGGCGGCGTCCAGGCGCTGACTCGCTTCGATCAATTGAGACATAAAGGGATTATTCCTTGCGTCGCTCAACAGGCATCATTCGGAGCAAAGCCTACGCGGCTCTCCTTGGCATGGTCAACCAGACGCACAGGCCCCTTTGTCATCAATTCGTCATTTCGCAGCCAAAAAATGCAATAGATTCTTCAGCTTACGGAAAAGGCAAAAAGTACAGGCGCGCGCTGTGAGAGCTTTGTGACCAGCAGCCCGGCCAGAGTCGCTTTCGTTCAGCCCAGGTTCTCATTGCCGTCCCAAAGAGCAGAGGGGGCCATGACATGAGGACTCTGCTGGTCTGGCTTGCGGCTCTTGTGGCCACTTGCAGGTTGACCCAAGCGGGCCTGAACGGCATGTTGCGCGCGCGAAAGTCATGCCGGGATTGCCGATCCCTCTCCGGAGCGTTTGATCCGCCGGTGTGACGATCCCTTCAATCAGAACTTTTCCTTCATGTGAAGGAGGAGTGTCTTGTCAGAACTCGAAGCAGGAAGCCCGTCACCCATGACGACCCGCTCCTCCGGCGACGTCGCCCAGTCCGGCGTCACCTCCCGCGCCATGGCAAACGCCATCCGCGCCCTTTCCATGGATGCTGTTCAGCAGGCCAATTCCGGCCATCCCGGTATGCCCATGGGCATGGCCGATGCTGCCACTGTCCTGTTCAGCCGCTTTATGAAGTTTGATCCGGCACAGCCCAACTGGCCCGACCGTGATCGCTTTGTGCTGTCAGCCGGCCACGGCTCCATGCTGCTCTATTCTCTGCTGCACCTGACCGGTTATCAGGACATGACGCTGGAAGAAGTGAAGAACTTCCGTCAGCTCGGTTCAAAAACCGCCGGACATCCGGAATATGGTCATGCCAGCGGCATTGAGACCACCACAGGCCCTCTGGGTCAGGGCATTGCCACAGCTGTGGGCATGGCTCTGGCTGAGCGGCTGCTGGCCAAAGAATTCGGTGCAGACGTCGTCGATCACCACACCTACGTCATCGCCGGTGACGGTTGCCTGCAGGAAGGCGTCAGTCATGAAGCCGCCTCGCTGGCTGGTCACTGGAAGCTGGGCCGGATGATCGTGCTGTGGGATGACAACGACATCTCCATCGACGGCGATGTGGCCCTGGCCAACTCCGACAACGTGCTCAAGCGTTTTGAGTCCTACGGCTGGCAGACCCTGTCCGCTGATGGCCATGACGAAGAGTCGGTTGCAACGGCTCTGGAAGCAGCAAAGGCGGATGAAACCCGACCGACCCTGATCGCCTGTAAAACGGTCATCGGGTTTGGTGCCCCCAACAAACAGGGGACAGCGGCCACCCACGGCGCGCCGCTGGGAGACGCGGAAATCGCTGCGGCCCGCGAAGAACTGAACTGGCCCTACGCCCCCTTTGAAATTCCCGCTGATATCCAGGCTGCCTGGAAAGCCGTAGGCGACAAAGGCGCATCGGACGCTGCTGCCTGGGCCGACCGTCTGGCCAATCTGGATCCGGCGAAGAAAGCCGAGTTCGAGCGCCGCATGGCAGGCGAACTGCCTGAGGCCCTGACCGATGCTTTCAATGAGGTCAAGCGCGCCGCCACGGAAGAACGTCCCAAGGTCGCCACCCGCAAAGCCTCCCAGATGGTTCTGGACGCCATTACGGCGGTTGCGCCGGAACTCTTGGGCGGCTCTGCCGACCTGACAGGCTCCAACCTGACCAAGGCCGGTGGCCAGAAAGTGGTTCAGGCGCCCGACTACGACGGCAGCTATCTGCACTACGGGATCCGGGAACACGGCATGGCCGCTGCCATGAACGGTCTGGCCCTGCATGGCGGTTTCATTCCCTACGGCGGGACCTTCATGGTCTTCACGGACTACTGCCGTCCCTCCATCCGCCTGGCCGCTCTGATGAAGCAGCGGGCTGTCTATGTCATGACCCACGATTCCATCGGTCTGGGTGAAGACGGTCCGACGCACCAGCCGGTAGAACATCTGGCCAGCCTTCGGGCCATGCCCAACCTCAATGTCTTCCGCCCGGCCGATCTGATCGAAACGGCGGAATGCTGGGAACTGGCTCTGCGCAGCAAAGACACCCCGTCTGTGCTGTCTTTGACCCGCCAAGGGGTGCCCACTCTGCGCGGCGAAGGCCTGGGTGAAAACTGGAGCGCCTATGGCGGCTACATTCTGCGTCCGGCCGCCGGGGAGCGTCAGTGCACCTTGCTGGCTTCCGGCTCAGAGGTGGAAATCGCCATCGCCGCTCAGGAAAAACTGGCCGCCGAAGGGATCCACGCCGCTGTGGTCTCCATGCCCTGCTGGGAACTGTTCCTGGAACAGCCTGGCCACTACCGTGAAGAGGTGTTGGGCCCGGGTCTGTTGCGTGTCGCTGTGGAAGCCGGTCACTGGTTTGGCTGGCACCGCTGGGTCGGCCTGGACGGCGCGGTTGTCGGCATGAAGGACTTCGGTGCTTCCGGTCCCGCAGACGAGCTCTACAAACACTTCGAAATTACACCTGAATCGGTTGTCAAAACTGTTCAGGATTGGCTCTAAAAACCTGCCCCCATACCCGATAAGGTGTGGGGGCAATTTTTTGACATGACCCTCTGCTTACTGTCTGCCGTCGGCTGACAGGGTGGAGGACCCCAAAAAGGAAGGAAGGACGCGACAGATGGCTGTACGTGTTGGCATTAACGGATTTGGTCGCATTGGTCGCCTGGTTTTGCGCGCTGCTTTTGAAGCAAAACGCACCGACATCGAGTTTGTGGCTATCAACGACCTGGGTGCCCCCAAAGACAACGCGCACCTGCTGAAGTATGACACCGTGCACGGGATCTATCCCGGCGAGGTTTCTGCCACTGACGACACCATTGTGGTTGACGGTCACTCCATCAAATCCTTCTCCGAGCGCAACCCGGCTGACCTGCCCTGGGGTGACCTGGGCGTGGACATCGTGCTGGAATGCACCGGCATCTTCACCTCCAAGGAAAAAGCCAGCGCCCACATTCAGGGCGGTGCCAAGAAGGTGCTGATTTCTGCCCCTTCCGGCGATGCTGACATCACCGTTGTTTATGGCATCAACCACGACCAGCTGTCTGCTGATCATACCGTGGTTTCCAACGCATCCTGCACCACCAACTGCCTGGTGCCTGTGGCTGACGTGCTGAACAAACTGGTGGGTCTGGAGCGTGGTTTCATGACCACCATCCACTCCTTCACCGGTGACCAGCGCACCGTGGATACTCTGCACTCCGATCCCCGCCGGGCCCGGACGGCTTCCGCCAACATGATCCCGACCTCCACAGGCGCTGCCCGCGCTGTGGGTCTGGTTCTGCCGGAACTGAAAGGCAAACTGGACGGGACCTCCATCCGCGTGCCGACCCCCAACGTCTCCTTGGTGGATCTGAAGTTCGACGCCGGTCGGGCCACCACCGCTGAAGAAGTCAACGCTGCTGTGACCGAAGCTGCCAACGGCCGCCTCAAAGGTGTGCTGGCTGTCAACGACGAACCGCTGGTCTCCAGCGACTTCAACCACAATCCGCACAGCTCCATCTTCGATCTGACCGGTACGCAGATCATCGACGGCACCCTGGTGCGGATCATGACCTGGTACGACAACGAATGGGGTTTCTCCAACCGCATGTCCGATACCGCTGTGGCCTGGGGCAAACTGCTCTAATGCCCGAAGCCCTTCTGGCTTAACAAGCTTATTGGCAGTCTGAGACAGGTCAGCCGCGACGCTGATCAACCGGCCTGCTGGACAGAAAAAGGCGCGAAGCTCATCCGGAGCTCGCGCCTTTTTTGTAACTTCCGGTTCCTGCAGATCGTGACAGCACGACCCGCCCCAAAAATCAGCGCCAGGAAAAGACATCGCATAGGGAACAAGCCTCACACCTGATGCGATCCCGCTTTACTTAGAATCAAAGCGGTTTAAGTGGACTTATTACGTGAGAACACCTGAAGCGCAAAGTTTCGCCCATTCAATGACTTACAGGATGATTCGCGGGATAGTCCCGGGCAGAAACCATCTGGCTTTACGGCAGACTGAAGGCCTCGCTCAGTTCGGTGACTTCCCGCTTGAAGGGGATTTCAGGCACCTCTTCACCCAGCTCGCGGGCGAACCGGTGGCCTTCATAAACGGCTGCCGCAATGGTCGCAGGACCGTGGCAGTCCCCAATCCGTCTGAGCGTTGAAATTCCCGCGCTGCTTAGCCTGTCTGGCTCAGCAGTCAGCTCCTGATAAAGGCGATCTTCCGGCAAGCGGGCAACGATCATCACAACCGTCGCCGCCTCGACCCGTCGGATGGTTTGGGAATACACACAGCTTACATCGACAGAGTTTGGCGTGATGGCCTGCATCTGGTGGCTGGTGATGATTTCGACACCAAGCTCCATCAAACGCTGTTGGATGAAGTGCTGCTCCAGGGTGAAGTTGGTCCAGTTAGCGACATCCACCTGTGGAGTGACCAGGGTGACCTGGCAGCCTTCTGCAACCAGTTTTTCCGCAATGACCGACCCCATGTAGTAATGGTCATCATCATAGATCAGTACAGACCCTGTGGGTGTGGCGCCGTCCATGATGTCGTCCGGCGTCAGAACATTGGGCCCGGAGGTACCGGGAATGGGAAACTGATGGGTCCGGCCATAACCGTCCCGCTGCCAGCGGGCTCCCGTTGCGATCGCCACGTGCTCCGCCCCAAACTCCAGGATCTGTTCTTTTGTCAGTAAGCTGGATCTGAACACCTGCACTGACGCCATTTGCGAAAGTTGATAGGTGCGATAGTCCCGCACGCGCGCCCAGGCGCTCAGGCCTGGCAACCGACTTTCTCGTGTCACCCGCCCGCCCAGCTCTTCCGAAGCCTCGGCAAGGATCACGTCATAGCCGCGCCGGCCTGCAGCCAGTGCCGCTTCCAGACCAGCCGGTCCGGCTCCCACGATCAGCACTGACCCGTCGTCCGATTTCGGCGCAATTCGCTCCGGGTGCCAGGCTTTGCGCCATTCTTCGCCTTTGGTGGGATTTTGGGTACAGCGCATCGGCGCTTTCATGTTGTTCCAGGCCACACAGATGTTGCATCCAATGCACTCCCGAATGTCTTCGATCCGGCCTTCTTCGATTTTCTTCGGCAAAAAGGGATCGGCAATGGAAGGTCTTGCCGCCCCGATCATGTCCATGATGCCCTTGTTTACGACAGAAACCATGCGGTCGGGCGAGGTATACCGGCCCACACCAACGACGGGCTTGCTGGTTACCTTTTTGACAAAATCAATGAAGGGTTCCTGATATCCCTCCTCTGCGAACCGACTGGTCATGCTGTCATTTTCCCACTCGGCCACATTGACATCCCAAAGGTCAGGAAGCTCCGCCAGCATTTCAACGATCTCGCGGCCTTCCTTCGCGGCTTCCAGGCCCTGTTCTCCGCGCAGTTCATCGACGGCAAACCTCACCACCACCGCCAGAGAATCGCCAACGGCCTCTTTGGTTTCTTCGATGATTTCCCGAAACAACCGAACTCTGTTTTCCAGGCTTCCGCCGTACTCATCGGTTCGAAAGTTGTAGCGGTTCAGCATGAACATGCCGGCCAGAGACAGATTGTGTCCGGCATAGCAGCAAATGATGTCCGCGCCGGCGGTCTTGGCTCGTTTTGCTGCATCCAGATGCCAGCGGCGATAAGCCTTGATATCTGCTTTGTCCATGGCCCGCGCCTGTACAGGCATGCCGTGGTGCGGATTGGGCATATGTGAGGGAAAAATAGGCACCTCGCGGCTATAGAGATTGGAAGCCCACATACCGTTATGAACCAGCTCAATGGAGGCCAGGGCATCGTGCTCATGAACCGCATCACACATTCGCGCCAGATAAGGAATGTCCTTGTCGGACCACAACCGCCCCTCCGTGCCGGGGGTGATATCTGAAGACGGATGGATATCGATCTGTTCGGTGGACACAACCGCCCACCCCCCTTCCGCCTTCACACCGCGCATTGCGGCCATACTTGATGGAAAGGTCCGCCCCATCCCATTGCAATGCGGCGCTTGATAGAACCTGTTCTTGGCAGTGACCGGACCGATCTTTACGGGCTCAAAAAGGACATCATACCGGGGGTCACGTGTCATAGGAGATCAACCTCTACCCTGTTGCGTTTTTTTGTTTAGCCAGGCATCGGTTCCTTGATTGATCGAACCGTGATGGCGCCATTTGCTGTTTCCACCGGGACAGTTACGCACAGCCTTGCGGAAAATTCACCCATAGTTTTATGGGAATCGAATCTTCTTTGGGACAGATCCTGGCTGACAAGAACCTTCGTGAAAGGGGCCAGCAAGCACTGAGCACAAGAATCTCGGCCTTCAGTCAGCATCCCCTTGCGGACAGACGAAAGCGCTATTCTCGCTGGAAGCCAAGTTCCCGACATCCCTTTGAAACTGGCGATACAAAGGCACTTACTGCTGTTTTTTGTGACTTTCAGGGGCTAGACCGAGACCCTGACAGGGGCATCCTGAAATTCATAAAAGTCACCATCGAAATTGGAGAGAAGAGGTCAGCAGATCGTGCCGCCACTGCCAGTCGTAACAAATGGGAAAAAAGGTATGGGCGGCTTATGCCCCACCCCATAAGGCAAAGAGGATGGGACCGCAGTCCGCCTGCCGGTCTCCAAGGTCAGAGAGGGATCTCCTCCAACAAAAGATCCTTTTCGATCACGTGAAAAACTACTTCAGATCTTAGCAAAACCCTGAGACTCCACAGGCCTGACTCCCTGTCCCACCCGGTCTTGATTTCATCAGAAACTCTCATCCAAGTAGTAAGCGACTGATTTAAATCAGGTTCATTGGCCGCACCAAAAGAATAACAATTTTCCTATAGCGAAAGGAATAAAAACTGCTTAACAAAGAGTTAACAGGATCGCCGTCGGGCCACGCAATTCTTCTCCATTGAGAGAATTTTCTATAGGTCGCGTCACTCAGAATTTGATCCGCTCTTCCAGTATGAAGAGTTCCGTTAAAAGCAGTTTTGCAAAACAGACGCAGAGAATTTTGCGCAGCATTCGAGGGGAAAATCACCATGTCTTTAGCTGATAGCCAAACCGGCGGACTCGGAGACGACACGCTAATCGGCGGTGCAGGCAACAGCTCGCTTTATGGCGGTGCCGGTGACGATGTCCTTGATGGGGCCAACGGCAACAACACACTGCATGGCGCAGATGGTGACGACACCCTGATTTCATCCGGCAATGATTCCAGTGCCTCTGATCACCTCTATGGCGGAAACGACGACGATTTCCTGACGAACAGTGGCAACCAGAACAACTTCCTGGCCTACGGCGACGATGGCGATGACACGTTCAGCCTTCAGAACTTTGGCTCACGCGCAAGCAACATCGGCTCCGTCTATGGCGGCAACGGGGACGACCTGCTGGACTTTTCAGATTCCACTCCGGGAGACGACGTCAGGCTGCATGTTAATCTCTCCACAGGTTCCGTATCGGGAGGGGTATCAACCCTATTCGTGACCCAAATCGAAGACGTGATGGGCGGCGCCGAAAATGACATGTTGATTGGCGGGGTTCAAGACAACCTGCTGATGGGCGGCCTCGGGAATGACACCCTGGCGGGCAACGGTGGCAACGACACCTTGCAGGGTGCTGACGGAAACGACAGCCTGTTTGGCGGGATTGGCAACGACAGTCTGGTCGGAGGTACAGGCGACGATTCGCTTTTTGGCGGATCTGGCAAAGACAGTCTGTATGGTGGAGAGGGCGACGATTTCATATCCACTGGCGATCCATTTAAGCGCAAAATTGCCCCCACCCCGGAATACGCGCCCTCTCATTACGACTATGCCTACGGCGGGGCAGGTAACGATCGCTTTTTGTTCATCAATCAGCAGGTTTTCCTGGACGGTGGCAGTGGAAACGACAGCGTTATGGTCGCTGGTTTGGCTAAAGATTACACCATATCCGGAACATCAAGTTCGGCCACCATCAGTTTCAACGGCGCTGTTGGTAAATCAGCTGGACCCTCTACCCTAAAAAACATCGAAACCGTGGTCTTTAAAGACGCAACGGTTCATCTGACCAAAAACAACGGCGGTGGCGGCCAAAACCACGACGATACCATCGATGCCGGACAGGACAGCACCAGTGGCGGCGGCAACATTGACGGCGGCATTGGCAATGACTCTCTTAAGGGAGGCAGCGATTCAGACACCGTTATGGGCGGCGACGGCAGGGACAGCCTGGATGGGGCCGACGGCAAGGACAGCCTGGATGGCGGTCAGGGCGCCGACAGCATGAAAGGCGGTACTGGCGACGATACGGTCAAAGGCGGCCAGGGTCATGACAGCCTGAACGGCAATCAGGGGGATGACACTCTGGACGGTGGGACCGGGTCAGATACTGTTCGCGGTGGCTCTGGGTCAGATACCGTCAAAGGGGGCGATGGGAACGACAAGACCAGCGGCGACAAGGGTGACGACCGCGTCAACGGCAACCAAGGCAATGATACAGTGAGCGGTGGAACCGGCAATGACACGGTTCGGGGCGGATCTGACGACGACACGGTCAAAGGCGGTGAAGGCGAAGACAAGAACCAGGGCGATAAGGGCAACGATCTTGTCAACGGCAACCAGGGCAACGACACGGTCGAGGGCAACGACGGTAACGATACCGTTCGTGGCGGTCAGGCAAACGACTTCATCACCGGTGGCCTGGGCAATGACAAGATCTTTGGTGACGCCGGAAACGACACGTTATCAGGCGGTGCTGGTGCAGATGAGTTCATCTTCCGGACCGGCAGCGGCAAGGACAAAGTCAAGGACTTCAACTTTGACGAAGGTGATCGCCTGGATCTGGACGACCGCAGTTTCACAACAGAGCAAACGGCTGAAGGGGTCGTCATCACCTTCGACGACGGCTCGACAGTTTTGTTGGAGGGCGCGGAGAATTTCTCTGACGAGTGGGTCATCTGATCCAGTAAGACAGAACACCACATGCGAAAAGCGGGACCCTTTGCGGTCCCGCTTTTTTATTCAAATCGATTTAAACGCCCCCACTGCGTGACAACACTTAGCGCCAAAGGGATTTAGGTGGATTCACGACGTGGCGCCTGAAACTCTTTTCAGCGTTTTAGAGGATGTTTCACGATTTAGCCCCAAACGCACAGTGCTTCTGACAAAACCGATCCTGCGCTATGCAAAGCAATCCTGCTCAAACGCCTGGGCCAGGCGCTCTGCGATCAGAACTCCATCCGGCGCCCCAGGAAGAAGGTGGTCGGTCGCTGTTTGTTGCCATCGGCATCAAGCGTGGTTTTTTCCCGGCTGCGCAGGCTGGCGAAGAGGTCATCACCGGGTGCCAGGTTCAGCTGACCGCTGACTTCCAGATCAGCCTTGTCCTGACGGTCCATCAGATAGTTAAAGGACAGCCCCTGCTCACCAGGTGCAGAAGGCAAGTTGGGCCCCTTGTCCAGTGGTGAGGAGCGCAACGCCTCCAGCTCCGCCTGTGACGAAGTGAGGTCCCGCTTTTCATCCAGAGCCAGCCCCAGATTGAGGCCTCCCTGTTTGAGCGCTAGCAGGTCTTGTCGCTCCCGCTGTTTGGCGTCACCGATAATGCTGCTGCCCGGGTTCTTCGGAACGGCCCCTATAGGTCCCAGATTTATGGGGCCGTCTCCCAGCTTGGGCGGGTTGTTTTGCGTATCCAGCGGCAGAGAAGAAAGATCCTGCTGTGGCACAACGCCTGGCTCAGGGCAGGACATGCCCTGCTCAGCCAACTCGGGCAAACACAGCGACAGAGGCTGTGTTTTTTCCTCAGCACGAACGAAAGAAGCTGTGATGAACGCAGCGACCAGAATCACGGCACTGCCAAGCAACAGAGTTTTCATTTTAACGACTCTTCGTCAAAACCACAGAAAGCCCCCAACAGGTACAAATCCCCCAGCTAACAGCTTCAATATGTTCACTAAATAAGGCCAGTTCTGGGCAGTTTCCCGGGTGATTTCCCATGCCAGCATCGCAGCCAACGCATATCTAGATCAGTACTCAAACAAACAGCGAAGAGAGAAGTTGCCCTCTGCTCCCCGCTGTTGCTGTAAGTCCAAATCTCAGCGCGTCCAGCGCCCGCCCCCTTGTTGAGGAAGCTGGGCTGCACCCGTAAAGAACGTTCTTTCTAGCCGGGCACCCATTGGCCGTGAAAACCCAGCGGCAACGCATAAGGCAGCTGCGCCTGGGCCAGTGGCCCCTCCTCTACCCGGCGGGCATCAAATACAGCCAGACCGGTGACACCTTTGGCCACATCCAGATGACTGCCCACCAGCCAGCCGTCTCCTTCCTGTCTGGCGGCGGGGTCGGCCACAAAGACATGCTCCTCTGCGATAACCTGAGGCCCATAGTCAAACCTCTGCATGCGTTGCGTCTCCAGGTCCCAGGCCGCCACGGCACTGAAGGGCCACTGATCGGGGTGATCAGAACCGGTCAGTCCATAGAGCCAGCGATGGCGGCGACCAACCACGCCCGGATCCACCCGGGTAAACTCCACAGGAGATGCCAGCACCTGACTGGACACCCGACCATCCGGGTAGACGGTCACGGCGGTCAGTTGAGGAATGTCTCCGCGTGTATCAATCCCGCCTTTCATAACATCCCGCAGCAAACCAGTGACAAAGTCAGCCGTCTGACTGGGGCAGTAATCGAAATGGAGGGTGCCGTCTGCATCTTCCCAGGCATTGCCGAAGTGGAAGAAGAAGTTTGCTGGCAGCTCCGCCCAGCGCTGTTTGCTGAAGTCGTTTTTGTCCACCATCAGGATGCGGGTGGGCAGATCTCCCTGCCAGCGGTGGCTGTCCAGGAAAGACCGGCCCTGGGCAGACAACTCCGCATCATAGTTGAAGGGCGGCAGCACAAAGATCAGATGCCGCTCGGTGACGGCAAAATCATGTACAAATCCCAACTGGTCAAACGTAAGCAGCCCCGTCTTGATCACCTCTCCCGCCGGGCTGATGTGATAGAGCACGAGATTGCTTTTACGGCCCATGAAGTAGCCGAAGTTCCAGAGGGTGCCGTCAGGCTCCACCTTTGGGTGGGCGGAAAAGGGCAGCCCGGCAAGATCCTTCTGCCAGGCTTTGAAGCCCTGACTTTTCAGCGTTTCGCCATCAAAGAGAGTGGCTGATCCCGCTTCCCAAAGAGCCATGATCTCCCCGTTGTGCGCCAGGATGGAGGTGTTGGCTGCGTTGACATCATCCGGACGACGCACCGCGGCACCGCCGTCGATGTCCGTGCCGAAGCCGGGATAAAGCAGGCGCTCGGCCTGCTCTTCCGCCAGATATTTTGGCGTTTCCATGACCCGCCCCTGATGGGCCAGTCCCTCCTGTCCCAGGCTGTAAGCCTGGACCATTCCGTCACCGTCAAACCAGTGATGATAACGCTGACCAAAGCGGTCATGCAGGGCCGGGCCATTGCGGTAGAGACGCCCAACCAGTCCCTCCGGCAGGCGTCCCTGCCATTGCACCGGCTCTGAGCGCATCTGCGGCTTATCGACAGACTTCCAGCCCAGCAGCCGTGCGTCCTGCGTCAGGGCCTGATCAAAGGCCTGCTTCCAGGAGGTCGGGGTCGCTGCGTGAGAAAGAGAACCGGCAGTGGTCCCCATCCCGAGCCCGAGTGCCACAGCAGCAGATCCTTTGAGGAAGGAGCGGCGATTGCAGGTAACGTAAGTCATGGCCTCTCTCCTCAATAGCTGACCGGCAAGAGAACCTGCTGGTCTTCCTGACCGAGCATCACGGCAGCATCCTCAAAAGAAGGCGGGCCGGCCAGACCGGAAGCCCCTTTTGAAAAGCCATAGCCTTCTGTGGGAATGCCCAGCAGATTGCTGTCCAGTTCTTCATTTCCGTTTTGATCATGGAACGCGGCCACCGCATATCGGCCTGGCGGCAGATCGCTGAAGACCACTCTGGTCTGATCAGCGGTCACCAGCTTCCAGTTTCCCGCCATGATGCCGTCACCGCCTGGAAAGGCATCGGCTCCGGCTTCCCCATGCAACGCAACGTAAAGCCGCCCTGCGCCGGGCTGCAGGTCGGTTACTGAAACCGTCAGATCTGCTGCCAGTCCGGGAGAGGCCGTCAGGCTCAAAAGAACAAGCGCCGCCCCGACGCCAGTAACCTGTCTGCATTTAGGCGCAAAGGACCGCTGCCTTGGTGAAGTGACTTCTGTCATGTCGGAAACCCCTGTTGTTGCCACACTGCCCGGGACGCTCCCGGGGCCTGTGACAGAGGTTGCCCAAAATCTGACAAGACCAAGCCCGGCTTCGTCAAAGCGGCCGGTTTATCCGTCAAGGCAAGGAGTTAGCCGTTCACGAAGCGTCAACGGCACGCTGCTTCGTCAAAGAATCGGAAACTCCCAAGACAAAGAGGTTTAAGTCCCCACCCCGGTCAAAAGGTTTCAAATCAAGGACAGGGCGCCGTTCTCGCTTACAAAGCAGACGTCACAGAGGATCGGTACCAGCGCCGACAGGGCCGGCCAGGTCATGATGCCGGCAGGGCAGATCCCCCCGAACAGACAGCCAACCAAGCTGCCGGTCTGCCACAGCAGCCGCATCCGGGTAATCGGTCAAACTTCCTCTACACACCGCGGTCTGGCCCGCACCAGAGATACGCGGATCTGCTTGCTGAATTCAGTTTTGTGGGAAGAGCACAACAGGCGCGGATTCTCCTTCGGCAAAGAGGTACAAGCCGCCGTTCTTGGTTTTGATGTCCAATCCCCGGCTAAGCGCATCAAAGAAACGCATTTCCTGATCATCCAGGGCAGGAGCACAGGCCATGCGTGTCGCGCCCAAAGGCCCGAAAGACAAAATGCCCTGGTCGATTTCGTAGGTGCCAAAGTAGGAATTGCAGCCGCCACGCCCGTTTACCTTGCCATCTGGCTGAAATTCGATGGAAGAGCGGCTGGCATCAACCACCGGCTTTCCAAAGATGGACTCAGCAACCCAGGTCTTGCCATAGAGCGAAGACGGATCCGGCACGGCATAGCCATCCGGTTGACCAGTGGTCTGACAGGCTGCCAGCAGCAGAGCCAGAGCAGCCGGCAACATCACCGGTCGCCATGTTTTAAGAGATTTGATCGAAAGAGCCATCAGACAGCACCAATCTTGTAGTTGGCCATGAACCACCAGTCTTGCCGGGGTCGGCCAATGGGCAGGGCAGGAGAGCATACTTCAGGGACCCCTGGATAAACAGCAGATGGACAATCCAGAGAGCTTTTACAAGGCAGCCCCGACTGAAGAACGGGCGACATGATGTTGCAGGGTCTCCAAACCTTATCCAGGCTCACGTCCATAAAAGTCCCTCAGGAAAGTTCTGCGACGACGACACCCCCCACTGCCTCCCCATCTGCCGGTTACAGGCTGGCAACAGGACAACAGAAACCACGCCCACTTGCTCTCCTTAGGAAGGCTCCCCTACATTGTCGCCCAGACACCAGCCCCATGACCCTTTACCTGACAGCCAGCCTGACTCTTTCACAGTTGCGAGTGCTCCATGCCGCCGATCCTACGACCAGTGCTGCGATACGGCCTGCCGCCACTGGTGGTGGGGCTGTTGCTGGCCGTTCTGGGGCCTTATGGCACCTTTGAAGAGCTGAGCTTTGACAAGCGCTTGCTCTTTTGGGTGCCAGCCGTGCTGATCAACTGGCTGCTGGTGGAAATTGCCACGCGGATCCTGGTGGACAAAACTCCCCAGAGCTTTGCCTTCAGGGGACTGATCCTGCCTTTGTCCGGCTCTTTACTGGTGGCCCTGCCCGCCACTGCGGTGGTTTTCTGGCTGTTCACCCTGGTGGGGTCCAAACGTGCGGACGACAACTTTCTGGAGCTGCTGGTCTATGTGCTGATCATCTGCTTTGCCATCGGCATTCCCGGCTTTGCACTCAATCAGGCGTTGGACAAGCTTAAGGAGCAGGAGGATGAGCTGGGAGCAGCCGCTGATCCAGAGCGACCCCTTATCCCTGAGCAGTCCTCTGTCTCTGAGAAAACATCGTCATCTGAACAGACAGTATCGCCCCAAACAGGAACAGACGAACCGGGGACGGTCCCGCAAACGGGCACAAAGGACCTGCCGCCTGCCTTTGCCCGGCGCTGGCCGGAAGGGCTGCAGGGCGACCTGATTTTTCTGGCCATGGAAGACCATTATCTGCGCATTCATACCAATCAGGGCAGCGATCTGATTCTCTGCCGCATGGACGACGCCGCCCATGAACTGGCCACCCTGGGACGCCGGGTTCACCGGTCTTACTGGGTGGCAGAAGAGGCCGTTCAGGGCATGCGTAAGGACGGCAATCGCGTGTTCCTGAAGTTGCCCGGGGATCAGGAAGTTCCGGTCGGCAAAACCCATCGGGCCAGTTTGAAAGAAGCGGGCTGGCTGTGACCACTGCTGTCGACCCCTCCCCGGCAGAGGGTCTGGCCCTGCTGTTTCACTCGCTGGACCAGGCCCGTTTTGGGCTGCAATTCTGTAAAGATAATTCCGTTTCTTTGCCCCTTGTTACAGCTCCCGGTGCGGCAGCTTATCTGGGCGTGGGCTGGTTTCTGGCCACCGAAGTACAGCTGCGCAAAGAAGGGCTCATTGATGACAGCCTCGTCACGCCTGACGCTGATGGCGAACACAACTCAGGCAATTCCCCTCTTTGGCTGGATTGTGACGACGCAACAGGGCAAGCCGCCACAGCACTGAACAAAGGTTGCGGCCAGATCATTTTCACCGGAACGGGGCCCGCCCTGCAGAGTTTGCAGCTCTTAGCAGCAGATCAGGGAGCTACCCTTTTGGCAGAGCGCTTCAGAACCTTTGACCTCAGCCAGATTGATCTGGTGAAACTCACCGCAGCCAGCCGTGAAGCGGGCCAGCGACGGGTGCTCACCTGGCTGGAAAGCAACAGCGACCCGATCACCTCAAAGGCATGAAACGGGGCTGAACCTCTCAAGACACAGCGGTCTCACGCACTCCCCCTAGAGCATGATCGGTTTAGTTAGAAGCGCTTTGCGCTGGTACCTAAACCGTGAATCATCCTCAAAAACATTGAAAAGAGTTTCACGACCTAAGTGTTATCACGTAGCGATTCCACTTAAACCGATTTGACTCTGGTCTGCTGCAATTGCCTTTCCCGGGACTGTCGGTTATTGACGGTAAAGAAGGGCAGAAGCCACATGAGTTTTCCGGGCAGCCGGGGGCTTTCAGCCTCCCATTGCTCAACTGAAGGAGCCCGCTTCCTTGCGCAGCCGACTTTTCCTGGTAACCCCGATTGATCTGGTCACTGGCGAGGGGGACCTGCGCCGTTTTTCGGAAGACCTGATCAAATCTCTGGCAGCCGCTGATGTGGCCTCGGTTCTTTTGCAGACCGAAGGCGGAAGTGAAGCGGCCATCCGCGACGCTGTGGTGACTCTCTGTCCAATGGTTCAGGACGCGGATGCGGCTTTCCTGGTGGAAGGGCGGGCAGATCTGGCCGGGGAACTGGGCTGTGATGGCGTGCATGTTCCGGCAGAAGCCAAAAGTCTGAAAGCCCTCAGAAAGGCCCTGGGGGATGACCTGATTGTCGGCGCAGACTGCGGCCAGTCGCGCCATCTGGGTATGGTGGCAGGGGAACTGGGCGCCGACTACGTCTGTTTCGATGCACTGGATTCAGAGCTGCTGTCCTGGTGGGCAGAAATGATGGAAGTGCCCTCAGTTGCCTGGGGCGGCGTTTCTCTGGACAACGCCGCTGAGATCATTGGCAGCGGTGCCGATTTCCTGGCTGTCGGAGACGCGGTCTGGACCCATGGCGCAGGTCCCGTCGCAGCTGTACAGGCCTTCAACGAAATCATGGACCGGCTGGCGCCCGAAGGCGATGAGGCCTAACGAGGCAGTGTCAGGCGCAAAACAGCCTGTGACACAACAGTCCGACAAGACCCAACCAGCCTGCCGGACCCAGGTTCCGCAAGTCTGGGTCGACCCTGACGCAGCGCTGCTCCAGGATAGAAAAACCAGCCGTCAGCACTGACCTTTCCTGCCAAAATCAGCCTTCTGGAAAGTCCGGCGGATAAATGATTCGTGGAAATCATTCGCTGGTCAAAAAAATTTTCTTGCTCGCCTTGCGGGTTTGGGGAAATTTTCGCTCTACTTTTATGCGCGACGGACAATTTAGGTAAGAAAGACTTACCCTTTGGCAGCATTAACTTTTTTGTCACACAACCGCCGGCAGGCTTGTTTTACCAACCGCGTCGCTGGTCTGTTCCTGAATAATGATTAGCACACCTGCTTTTCTCACTCACCGCCTCCCCCACTTGCGAGACACTCCCGGGCTGGTTTAGCCTGTTGGTCAACGAAAGAGTCTTAGCAAAAGAACTTTTTCAAAAAAGGCTGATCACCGGGGAAGTTAACCACAACTTCTCAGCAGGAGATTTTGTCGTTTTTGATCGCTGGAATGAACCATTGTCCAGTTGGACAGTGCGAACCATTTGGGAGGAAAACCATGAAAAAATTCGCCGCCGCACTGGCTGGCATCGGGGCGCTGACCCTGGCTGCTCTGCCTGCTTCTGCTGCTGACACCACCTTGCGGATCAGCCTCCAGTTGCCGCTGAAGAGCCACCTGGGCCAAAACCTTCTGCTGTTCAAAGAAGAAGTGGAAAAGAACTCCAATGGCGACATCGCCGTTGAAATCTACGATTCTGCTCAGCTCTACAAAGACAAAGAAGTTCCGCAGGCTGTCGGGTCTGGTCAGATCGAAATGGGTGTTGCCTCTCTGACCCGCTATGTCGGCGACATCCCAGCCGTGGACATTTTCTACCAGCCCTTCATGTTCAATTCTGAAGATGCTGTGCGCAAAGCAACGGCCAAAGACGGCCCCGTACGCGGTCTGATCGATGAAGCCATTCTGGACACTGGCAGCCGCGTGCTGTGGTGGCAGGCTTACGGCGGCGCCATCATGCTGTCCAATGGCGGTCCGATCAAAACCCCGGCAGACATCGAAGGCAAGAAAGTCCGTGTCTTCGGTAAAACTCTGGGTGAATTCATCAAAGCCACCGGTGGTGCGCCCACTCTGATCTCCGGTTCCGAACAGTACCTCGCCTACCAGCGCGGTACCGTGGATGTGGGCATGACCGGCGTATCCGGCGTGAAATCCCGCTCTCTATGGGAAGTGATGGACACCATCACCGTTACCAACCACGCCGACATCGAATTCATCGTGGTGATCAACGAGAAATTCTGGCAGGGCCTGCCCCAGAACCAGAAAGACATCATTACCGCCGCCGCCAACCTGGCTGACAAGACCGTACGCGATAAGGTGTCCGACATCGAAGCCAAAGCCTACGCTGCAGCCAAAGAAAACGGCATGACTGTTTACGAACTCAGCGCAGACGAAGTGGCTGCCTGGCGTGCCGGTTCTGCCCCGGTTCTGGAGCAGTACAAAGCAACGTCCGGTGATCTGGGCGCCAAGGTTCTGGATGCAGCTCAGAAGCTGAACTAAACCGAACCTGACGACGCAGAAGAGAGCACTCTTTTTTGCAGCTGCAGCCGGGGTAATCCCTTCCCCGACTGGACGTCAGCACACAAGACCGGGTCGCCCAATCTTTCCACACCGGAACGCAGGGGCGACCCGTCTTTCTTCCTCAAGACCTCTTTGTCTATCCCACCGGAGTTACCGGCATGCGTTTGATCGACCGTTTAAGCACCCTCCTGGGCCATGTCTCTGCCTGGCTGTTCTTCCTGACCGGTGCCATGATCACGTATGAGGTCACTGCCCGGTATCTCTTTAACGCGCCCACCATCTGGGCTGCGGAACTCAGCCAGCTGGCTCTGATCTGGGGCACGTTCCTGGCCGCAGCTCTGCTGCTGCACCGCCGCCAGCACATCCGCATCACCATGATCCTGGCCCATCTGGGACCCCAGGGGCGCCGCTGGGCCGAAATGTTCTCCCTCCTGTTCATTGCCGCCTTTGCTGCACAGGTTGCCTGGTTCGGCTGGGAAATCGCCTATGATTCCATGGTCAGGGGCCGCTCGACCGGGACCATGATGAACATTCCAAACTGGTACAGCGAAGTGGTGATCCCTGTCAGTTTTGCGCTGCTTACCCTGCAGGCACTGGTGGAGTTTGCGCGCCTGGCCGCCGGCCAGCTGCCGCCCGAGCCCGATGAAGCTGAGTCGCTCCACTAACACTGCCTTCTCTGTCCTTCTGGTTCCCGCCTCCCGTTTAAAAGACTGCCGCTAGCGAGTTTCTTCCATGGTCACTGTCATTGTCCTTATCTGCCTTTTTGCGCTTCTGCTGGTTGGCATTCCGGTGGCCTTTGCTCTGGGGGGGCTGGGCAGCCTGATGCTGCTCTACAAAGATTTCTCCCCTCTGATGCCCGCAACGGGTCTGCTCAGCACCATCGACAACTTTCTGCTGCTGTCGGTGCCGCTGTTCCTGCTGATGTCCAACGTGCTGCTGAAAGGCGGCGTGGGAAAAGACCTCTTTGCTGCCGTCCAGGCCTGGGTTGGTCACTGGCCCGGCGGGCTGGCCGTTGCCACGATCCTGAGCTGTGCCATCTTCGCGGCGATTTCCGGCAGTTCGGTGGCCACCGCCGCCACCATCGGCACCGTTGCCATTCCTGAAATGATTGCCCGCGGCTACCCCCGTAAATTCGTTCTGGGGCTGCTGGCGGCCGGCGGAACCCTGGGCATCCTCATTCCACCCTCCATCCCGATGATTGTCTTCGGCTTCATCCTGGAAGAATCAGTCATCGCGCTGTTCCTGGCAGGCGTCGGGCCGGGCCTGCTGCTCGTGGGGCTCTTCATCGCCTTTTCCATGGTCTATGCCCGTTTCGGCGGTCACTATGACCCCACGCCGAAAGCCGACTGGTCAGAACGGATTCACAAATCCATCCGTGCCCTGCCGACCATTGTTCTGGCCCTGGTGATCATCACCGGCATCTACACGGGGATCTTCACCCCGACAGAAGCAGCCGGCATCGGTTTTGCTGTGGCCCTGCTGATCACCGCGGTGGTACTGCGCACCCTGACCTGGAAAGGTCTGCGCGAAGCCGTGGTCGAGGCCATGGTCACCACCGTCGCCATTCTGCTGATCATCGCCGGGGCCAAGGTCTTCGGCAAAGCCATCACCCTCTATCGCATTCCCCAGGACATTTCGGCCATGATCGCCGCCAACATCGACAGCGCGGCGCTCTTCGTACTGGTGGTGGCTCTGGTGCTGGTCCTGATGGGCCTGTTCCTGGAAGCCCTGTCCATGATGCTGATCATGGTGCCCGTACTCTCGCCCTCGCTTTTCGCTTTGGGCATCGACCCCATCTGGTTCGGGGTCTTCTTTGTCATCATGGTGGAATGCGCCCTGATCACCCCGCCGGTGGGGCTCAATCTCTACGTCATACAAGCCGTGGGGAAAGCCAAGATGTCGGAGGTGGCAGCCGGCGTCTGGCCCTTCCTGCTGCTGATGCTGGTCACGGTCTTCCTGATCTTCCTCTTCCCGGACATCGCCCTCTACATCCCTTTCAAGCTTTGACCTGAGATCAGGAACGATGTCTGACCCATCCCTCATCATCCGCCGGGCGGTCGCTGAAGATGCCGCCGAGATTACCCGTCTGATCAATGCCTTTAACGTGGAAGACGAAACGGATTTCCACATCTTCACTGAAGAGCAAGTCCGTGAAGACGGTTTCGGCGCAGATCCCGCCTTCAAGGTTCTGCTGGCAGAATGGCAGGGCAAAGTGTCCGGCTACCTGCTTTACCTGCCGTCCTATGACAGCATTGCAGGTGGGCGCGGCTACTTCATGTACGATCTTTATGTGGTGCCGGAAGCCCGCTCCGCCGGGGTGGGCCGCAAGCTGGTGGCCACACTTGCCCGACTGGGGGAGAAGATCAATGCGGCGTCTCTGGCCTGGGGCGTCTTCAACGGCAATGCCCGGGGCATCAAGTTTTATGAGTCTCTGGAAGGTAAAGACTCTCAAGCCCTCATCATGGAACTCCACAGGGAGCCCATAGCCAAACTGGCCAAAGAGGGTGCGGATCTGGATTGACCCGACCGTCTTTTCGTCTCTCTGCCCCGCTGCACATTAAACTCAACACCGATGGAAACCCCGATGAAACAATCCGCACCCGATAAACTGCGCGCTCTGCTGGGCCAGGGTGGTCTGACCGTCATGCCCTGCTGCTATGACGCCCTGTCTGCCAAGATGATTGAACAGGCCGGTTTCCCCCTCACCTTCATGAGCGGTTTTGCCGTCTCCGCCGCCCGTCTGGGGCAGCCGGATACGGGCCTTATCTCCTATGGCGAAATCCTGGACCAGGGACGCAACATCTGCGCGGCCACCTCCATTCCCGTCATCGGCGACGGCGACACCGGCTACGGCAACGCGCTGAACGTCAAACGCACGGTGGAAGGCTACGCCCGGGCAGGCTTCGGGGCCGTGATGATCGAAGACCAGCTTGCCCCCAAACGCTGTGGTCACACCAAAGGCAAGGAAGTGGTCGGGCGTGAAGAGGCCGTGGATCGGATCAAGGCGGCGGTGGATGCCCGCACGGAAGGCACAGACATTCTGATCCTGGCCCGCACCGACGCCCGCCATGGCCACGGCCTTGAGGAAGCGCTGGAACGGGCGGCCCGCTTTGCCGCCGAAGGGGCCGACATTCTCTTTGTGGAAGCTCCGAAAAACGAAGAAGAAATGGCGCGGGTTTGCCAGGAACTCCCCGGCTGGAAGATGGCCAATCTGGTGGAAGGCGGCGAAACACCTCTGCTGCCGCCCGCCCGCCTGGAAGAACTGGGATTTTCCATCGCCGCCTACCCGCTGACCATTCTCAGCGCGGCCATGAAAGCCATGCAGCAGGCCCTGCTCACCATGAAGGAAGGTCAGGGCCATCCTCAACAGCTGCTGGACTTCCCCGAGTTGCGGAAGATTGTCGGCTTTGATGACTACTATGAAGAAGAAAGCCGTTATGGCGGGGCCCGGACCGGCGAACTCTGAGCCCCAACCCAGCCTCACCCCTTACCCTGTTGATTAGAAGCAAATCAGGGTTCTGAAATAGGCAGCCCCTCACGGGAGGCAACGCCAGCCGTTGCCCTTTGTGCGGGCTTTGGGTATGGTCCGCGCGCTTTTCCATTTTGACTGACACACTCAGGTCCACATGAAGATCAACGGCAACGCTATTCGTCCCGGTAACATCATCGAACACAAAGGCCGCCTGTGGCGCGCAGTAAAGCTGCAGCACGTCAAGCCCGGCAAAGGCGGGGCCTTTGCCCAGGTGGAACTGAAAGAAGTTCGCGACGGCACCAAACTGAACGAACGCTTCCGGTCTGACGACAAGGTAGAGCGCGTTCGCCTGGATCAGGAGGACTACCAGTTCCTCTTTGCCGACGGCGACATGCTGACCTTCATGCACAACGAAAGCTATGAGCAGGTTTCGGTCCCGTCTGACCTGGTGGGCGAACCTCTGCCCTTCCTGGCCGAAGGCATGACCATCGCCATGGAAAGCTATGAAGGCAGCCCCATCTCCATCACCCTGCCGGAGCACACCACCTGCGAAGTGGTGGAAGCCGATCCTGTGGTTAAAGGTCAGACTGCCAGCGCTTCCTACAAGCCCGCTGTGCTGAACAACGGCGTGAAGATCATGGTGCCTCCCTTCATCGAAGCTGGCGTGCGCGTGGTGGTCAACACCGCTGACGCCACTTACGTGGAACGCGCCAAAGACTGATGCGTTGCGGTGCTGGGCGCGACCAGCACCCCTGCCCCTTACCTGCAGGTTGGCCCGTTGGGGTTGCCCGTAGTGACCGGCAGGTTCATCTGGCCTCGCCAGGGGCAAAGCGCCCTTGCGAAAGTAACATGCCTCAGGCCGTTTTCTTTTCGGCCTGAGGCCCTATCTTTTGGGTCCTCTCGCTAACAGAGCGGCTCCTTAGTTCAAACCGATCGCTCCCCATGGAAACAGGTCGGTTTCCGGGTCCCCTTTAGTGAGACTCTTTGTGCGCCGGACCCTCTGCGCACTGCTGTTTGACACGTTTGATGCCTTCCCCCTCTGCTGCAAAGAGAGACCTATTGCCATGTCGATCAAATCGGCCAACATGACTGTGATGACCAAAGCTGCCCGTAAAGCAGCCCGCCACCTGAAGCGCGACTTCGGTGAGGTCGAAAACCTCCAGGTCTCCCGCAAGGGCCCTGCAGATTTCGTCAGCAATGCAGACCTGAAGGCTGAAAAGGTCATTCACGAAGAACTGGCGCATGCCCGTCCCGACTACGGCTTTCTGATGGAAGAGAGCGGGGAAGTCGCAGGCAGCGACCCGGCACAACGCCGCTGGATTGTCGACCCGCTCGACGGCACCACCAACTTCCTGCACGGCCTGCCTCACTTCGCGGTTTCCATTGCCCTGGAAGAAAAGGGCGAAGTGGTTGCCGGGGTGATTTACGACCCCATCAAGGAAGAGATGTTCACGGCAGAAAAAGGCGCGGGCGCTTTCCTGAACGATCGCCGCATCCGTGTCTCTTCCCGCACCAATCTGGAAGATTCTCTCTTTGCCACCGGTGTGCCCTTCATGGGGCGTCCCGGGCACGAACTGCAACTGGCTGAACAGCGCCGGGTCATGGCCCGCTCTGCCGGGATTCGTCGCTGGGGAACAGCTTCTCTGGACATGGCCTATGTGGCAGCTGCCCGTATCGACGGCTTTTGGGAACGCAACCTTTCGGCCTGGGACATTGCCGCAGGGGTCATCCTGATCAAAGAAGCCGGTGGTATTGTGACCGAGATTGGCGGTCGGGCCCTGCGTCTGGACGGCGGCAGTCTGGTGGTCGGCAATTCCAAGCTGCATCACAAGCTGAACAAAGAACTTTATGAGGCCAAACGCAGCAAACCCCGTCAGGCCGACGAAGTCTAAAACCCGACAGGGCAGCGATGTCGCCTGAGGGCCGCCGGAACGGTCAGAAATCAAAGCGACTCCAAAGAATTTCAGGCAAGATAAGGCAACTGCCTGTTCGTCTTTATCTGCGCTGAACAGTCTAAAAACCCCTCGCACCAGGTATCTGGTCGAGGGGTTTTTCATTATTGGAAAGAATTTCCGCCTTTTTTGGGAGAGCTGGCGCAGATTTTTCTTCCCCGCAGTTGCGGCCGGAGACGACGCTAGGTCCTTGTTTGAGAATCACTTTTTGCGCTTACGCCTGATTCGAGGGAAATGCGGCCCTTTCCTCAGCCTCTGTTTGCCGCCAAAGCAGTTGAGTTTTTTGCCTTAGAATCTTACAGTTAGGTAGATTTTCCGCGGGGGCTTGGAAGAAAATGCTGAAGAAGAACATCGCAGATCAAAGTCTGCGTAATCGGGGAAGCCAGAAGATGCGTCCGAAAGCAACAACGACCCGACTGGCTATGATTGCTTTTGCCAGCGCTGGTTTGCTGGCAGCGCCAGCTGCTCTGGCTGGTTCATTTGGTGGTGGTGCCGTTACCGTCAATGAAGGGGTTCTCAATGCTTTGGGAACCGGTCAGCCGCCGGTTGCCAGCAACTACGGTGCCTACAGTGCCGGATCAGTGGCCGTTGCCCCCACCACCGCCATTGGTGCCCCGCGGGGCGCGGGCTCTGCTTCCGTTTCCCCCTATCAGGTCTTCCCAACTCAGGAAGGCTCCGTGGTTCTGCCCAGCTACCCCCTGCTCTTCCCGCCGAGAGACAATCCCCGTTCTGTCGTCGTTTCCCCTCAGGGGTCGCCTGCGCCAGCGCGGATGAGCAGCCCGGCACAGGTGCCCAGCTCCAGTTCCCTGAGCAGCCAGCAGCAACCTGAAAGCCAGTTCATCGCACCCAAGCCAAAGGTTGCCAGTACCCCGGCTCTGGCCCCAACCAGTTCTTCCGGCAGCACGGCGATGGCAAGTTCCACGCCGCCGCCAGCCCCGGCCCCCACACCGGCCCCGGCGACAAAAACTTCAGACAGCATGACAGAAGTCAGCAGCAGCCAACCGCCTGAACCGGTAACCCTGCCTGCCAAACCACCGGTCAAGAAGACCATGGAAGAGCCGGTTCAGACAGTCGCAAGACCTGAAATGAAAGCGCCGGAAGAAGATCCTGCTGGCAACAGCATGACTGCAGAGGCCAGCAGCAGCCAGACTCCGCCGCCGCCCCCCACTGTGACCCCCGCCCCCAGCGACAGCGGCAGCACTGAGATGGCCAAAGCACCGGAGCCGCCTGCGGCCCCGAAAATGGAAGACAAGCCTGAGCCCAAAACAGAGGCAAAACCGGCTGAACCGTTTCAAACGGCGGCCGTATCTGCAACCGCGCCTGTCGATGACAATTTCGCCACGCTCTTGTTCGCTCCAGGCGACGAAGCGCTGACAGACGACATGAAAACCAGTCTGAACAAGATCATTGGCGACATGAAAGCCGACAAAGACATGCGCATTCAGCTGCTGTCTTACGCCGGTGGCGAGAACCTGTCCGTCAACCAGGCCCGTCGCCTGTCCCTGAAACGGGCTCTGGCGGTTCGTCGTTATCTGCTGGATCAGGACATTCGGGCCAACCGCATGGATGTGCGGGCCTTGGGCAAAGCCGTTGACGGAGGATCTCTGGATCGGGTTGACGTGAAAGCCGCCCGCCGTTGATGAGAAGCTGTTGAGCCTGTGACCGGGCCATCGAAATGAACGCACTGTTCACTCTTTTGCCCGGGTCACACAGTTCCTTCTCCGCCCGGCAGAAAGAAAAGCCACTGCGGTCAAAATTCTGCCTCACTGCCCGCTTACTTTTCCGCCATTCCTTTGATCGATCTTCAACGATCACTCCCAGAAATCTGGTTTCCGACAAGCACAGACCCCAAGCGGGTAAGACGTAAAAGAAGAGGTCCACTAACCGCATGACTCGACCACAGATCTATCTGTTGAGAATGGGGATCTTCTTGGCCCTGGTTGGCGTTGCGGTGGTGGTGTTGGGCCCCCAGCTTTCCGATGCCTTTTTTGCCAATGCGCCCTTGAACGGCATGATCCTTGGGGTGCTACTGATTGGCATTCTTTACTCCTTTCGACAGGTGTTGCAGCTGCCCCGGGAGCTGAACTTTCTGAACCAGCTGCGGCGTGAAAGCAGCGGGGGCCTGGTGTTTCCGGGCGATAAGGAAACCAGCGATCATCAAAGTGGCCTGCTGGGCCCCCTGGCAAAGATGCTGCGGGAAAAGAAGGGACGGGTCACGCTGTCGACCCTGACCACCCGAACCTTGCTGGATTCGATCCAGACCCGGGTGGATGAAGCCCATGACATCTCCCGCTATCTGATCGGGTTGCTGATCTTCCTGGGCCTGCTGGGCACTTTCTGGGGCCTGCTGGAAACCGTGAACGCCGTCGCTGATGCCGTGAGCGGACTTTCTGCCGGCAGCGGTGATCCCGCCCTGATGTTCGAAGAGCTCAAGAAGGGCCTGGCCCTGCCGCTGTCCGGCATGGGCACGGCCTTTTCCTCCTCACTTTTTGGCTTGGCGGGTTCCCTGGTGCTCGGCTTCCTGGAACTGCAGTCCAGTCAGGCCCATAACCGCTTCCTCAACGAACTGGAGGAATGGCTGGCCGGCATCACCAAGCTGACCGGTGGCGGTCCGGGAAATCTGGACGCCGGAGAAGCCTCTGTTCCTGCTTATCTTCAGGCTTTGCTGGAGCAAACGGCAGACTCTCTCGACAGCCTGCAACGCACCATCGCCCGGGGTGAGGAAGACCGCCAGACCTCGACGGCCAATCTTGCTTTGCTGACCGAGCGCCTGTCCTTGATGACAGACCAGATGCGCACGGAACAGGAGGTCATGAAACGCCTGGCTGAAACTCATGTGGCACTGAAACCCATCCTGAGCCAACTGGCAGAAGGAGGGATGAACACCGGTGGTATGGACGATGCCACGCGCGACCACATCCGGACCATGAACAGCCAGCTGGGCCAGATTGCCAGCTCCATGGAGCACGGGCGCGAACAGATCATCACCCAGGTTCGCAGCGAAGTTCGGCTGCTGGCCCGCACCATTGCGGCGCTGGCCGAAGAAGAGGGATAACCCTCAATCATGTACAGCACGAGCCGCAGGGATCAGCGCCGCTCTACCAACATCTGGCCGGGCTTCGTCGATGCCCTCTCCACCCTGCTGCTGGTGGTCATCTTTTTGCTCATGGTTTTCATGGTGGCGCAGTTCTTCCTGTCCACGGCTCTGACCGGCAAAGATGAGGAACTGTCAGACCTGGACCAGCAGCTGATCCAGCTGGGCGAACTGCTGGCACTGGAACGCAGCGCAAATGCGGAACTGCGAATCAACATCACTCAGTTGTCGTCAGAGCTACAGAATACGCTGGCTGCCAAGGATGACATCAGCAATCAGCTAAGCGACCTGCAGAGCGAACAGGCCAGCCTGACCGATCAGCTCTCCACGCTGCTGGCACAAAAAGACAGTCTGGCCGCCCAGGTGAACAGACTGAACCTGGAGCGCGAGACCCTGCGGTTTGACCTGGGCGACCGCAATGCCCGCCTGGCCGAAAACGACTCCCAGCTGTCGACTATGGAAAACGACCTTTCCTCCCTGGAAGATGAATCCCAGGGGTTAAAGAAGAACATTCTCAATCTGGAAGATGATCTGTCCAAGGCCGCCCGGGAGATGAGTGATGCGGAAGCCCGGGAACTGGCGCTGAAACGACGGCTGGCGACGGTGCGCGATGAGCTGGCAGCGGCGTTCACCACCATCCAGGCCGACAAAGAGAAGATTGAGGTTCAGGTGACCGAACTGGCCATCATGCGGGAGCTGCGTGATGAGCTGGACAAGCAACTGGCCACGCGCGAGCGCCTGCTGGCAGCTCTGGCGGCAGAAAAAGAACAGTTGGAGCAGGACCTCAGCAACAGCCAGACCGATCAGGCGGACCTCAGCGCCCGTCTGGCCAACCGGGAGGCAGAGCTGACGGCACTGGCCAACCGCCTGTCCAGCACCGAGGACTTTGCGCTAGAGCAGCAGCAACGCCGGGCGGAGGCCGAACAGCAGGCCGCTCTGGCCCTGCAAAGCCAAAAGGCAGCCGAACAGCTGGCCGCTCAGGCGCAGCAGGACAAAAACCTCTCTGACGAAGAAAAAGCTGCGGCTTTGCGGCTGAGTGAACAGGCCACCCGCAAGCTAAATCTGCTGAATCGCCAGATGGCGTCCCTCCGCCGTCAGATGGCCTCCCTCAATGCGGCTCTGGAGGCCTCTGAGGCGCGCAACAGTGAGCAACAGGTCCAGATCATCGATCTGGGAAAACGTCTGAACGTGGCCCTGGCCAGCAAGGTTCAGGAGCTGGCGCGCTTCCGCTCTGAATTCTTCGGCCGGCTGCGCGAATTGCTGGGCGCCAATCCCAACATCGAAATTGTCGGCGACCGCTTCGTTTTTCAGGCGGAGGTTCTCTTCCCCAGCAGTCAGGCACTCCTGGACCCTTATGGGGAGGAGCAGATCGCTGAGCTGGCACAGACCCTTCTGGATGTCTCGTCTAAGATCCCTGACGATATTGACTGGGTGCTGCGGGTCGATGGCCATACAGATGTCCGCCCCATCGCCACGTCTCAGTTCCCGTCCAACTGGGAACTGTCATCAGCACGCGCCATTGCCGTCGTGAAGTTCCTCATTGCCCAGGGGCTGCCCGCAAACAGACTGGTGGCCGCTGGCTTTGGTGAGTTTCAACCCATTGATTCAGCTGAAAATGAAATTGCCTACAATCGCAACCGTCGAATTGAATTCAAGCTCACAACGCGCTAAAGCGAAGAGCTGAGACTGGAGTTCTGCTCCCTCGCTCTTTCAATGAAGAACGGGCGGTGCGCCGCTCCCCACAGTTCGATACCAGAACACGATCAGTTTGGTGTGATACGCTTTGCCTTTAGTGCATTGTTCTCCGCGGTGAGTTCCTTACAACCGATCGGTTCCGAAACACCCCAAGGAAGGGTCACGCAGTTATGTCCTTGAGCCGTGAAGCAGTCATCTGGGCCTATCGCCTTTTGCTGGGTCGGGAGCCGGAGAACGAAGTGGTTATTCAGGAGAAACTGGATAACACCGACAATCTGGCTCAACTGCGGGACGCCATGATGAACAGCGAAGAGTTCTCTGGCAGAATCACGACGCCCAAAAGCAACCTCAGCAAAAGGAAATTCCGGCAAATCGATACCCAGGTGGATGCCGAAATCCTGGAACAAATGTTCCAGCGCATCAGCAAGGAGTGGATCAAAATGGGGGAAGAGGAACCCTATTGGTCCGTACTGACGTCTGACCGGTTTCTGGCAAAGAACATCGACGAGAACCAGAAAACCTTCAGCGTCTCGGGTCGCAGAGATGCCAAAATGGTTGAGCTTTTTCTGGAACGCGCCGGAAAAGAGATTCCCAAGGGCACCTGCCTGGAACTGGGCTGTGGCGTGGGGCGCGTGACCGAGTTTCTCGCCCCGAAGTTTGACAAGGTCATCGGCCTGGATATTTCCGATGGCAACCTGCGAATTTGCAATGAGCGGATAAAAGCAGCCGGCCTAAGAAATGTCGAAACCCAACTGATCCGCTCCCCGAAAGACTACGCGACTCTGGAAAACTACGACTTCCTCTTTTCAACCATCGTTTTCCAGCACAATCCGCCCCCCATCCAGTACTACATGCTGGACCAGCTGCTGGCGCGCCTGAACAAGGGGGGCTTCTGCCTTTTCCAGATCCCGACTTCCCGACCAGAGTACAGCTTTGAAGCCGACAGTTACCTGCAGTCAGAAGCCGTCCAGATGGAAATGCATGCCCTGCCGATGGTGCACATCTTCAACCTGATGGCCAAACACAGCTGCCAGCCGCTGGAAGTTGTTCTGGACAACTCAACCGGTGAAGAAGGCTCTTACCTGTTTTTTGCTGAACGCACCGGGTGACATCCCTTGCGCCTAGGCCCAACAGGGTTAAGTGGGCTTACTTCGTGAGAACGCTGAAAGCGTGAAGATCTTCTGACTAAACCGATCCTGCTGCAGGGCACCTGCATACTTCAGAGTGTCTGCCCTATTCAGCGGCGCGGGGGCCTTCATTGCTGACCCGCTGATCAAACTGCAGCTTAGCCAAACGGGCATAGAGGCTGCCGGGGTCGGCAATCAGTTCCTGATGGGTGCCCTGCGCCACCACCTGCCCATGGTCAATGACCAGAATCCGATCAGCTTTGAGAACCGTCGCCAGACGATGGGCAATCATGATGGTGGTGCGGCCTTCCATCAATCCATCCAGGGCATCCTGAACCAGTTTTTCGCTCTCTGCATCCAGCGCCGAAGTGGCTTCGTCCAGCAGCAAGACTGTCGGGTCTCTCAGGATAGCCCGGGCAATGGCGAGGCGTTGACGCTGGCCACCGGACAGCCGCACACCCTTTTCCCCCAGGAAGGTATCAAAGCCCTCTGGCAGAGCTTCGATGAACTCCAGGCAGCTGGCCAAACGGGCCGCTTCGATCACCTCTTCATCGCTGGCCGTGGGGCGGCCGTAGCGGATGTTCTCCCGTGCATTTTCTGAGAAGATCACCGGCTCCTGAGCCACAAGGCCAAAGCGCTGCCGCAGAACCTCAGGATCAGCCTCCCGCAGTTCCACACCATCCAGGGTGATCCGCCCGGCTTCAGGATCATAGAACCGCAGCAGCAACTGAAAGACGGTGGATTTCCCCGCCCCTGACGGGCCTACCAGTGCGATTTTCTCCCCCGGTCTGGCGGAGAGATCAAAGCCGGAGAGCGTCGGCTGATCCGGTCGTGCCGGGTAGTGGAAAACCACCTGATCAAAGGAGATATCACCCTGGGCAGGCGACGGCAGGGCCAGCGGTGCCGCCGGGGCGGCGATGTCAGGCTCTGTTGTCAGAAGGTCGCTCAGGCGCTCTGTGGCCCCTGCTGCACGCTGCAAATCACCGTACACTTCGCTGAGAGAGCCAAGGGAGCCCGCAACCACAATGGCGTAAAAGACAAAGGCAGAGAGTTCCCCGGCGGAGATGCGGCCAGACAACACATCATGGCCGCCCGACCAGAGAATGGCGGACACCGCCCCAAAGACCAGACCGATCACCAACGCCGTGAGCAAAGCCCGGGCCCGGATGCGGGCCACGGCGGTATCAAAGGCTTCCTCCACCCGATTGCCGAACCGGCGGCGGTCTTCATCCTCGTGGTTGAAGGCCTGGACCGTCCGAATGGCCCCCAGCGACTCTTCAACATAGGCACCAACATCAGCAATGCGGTCCTGGCTGTCTTTTGACAGGCGGCGAACCTTGCGCCCAAAGATCACAATGGGCAGCACCACAACGGGCACCCCCAGAAAAACCAGTCCGGTGAGCTTGGGAGAGGTGATGATCAGCAGGACCATGCCGCCGACAAACATCAGGATGTTGCGCAGGGCAACAGAAGCCTGAGACCCGATCACCACCTGTAAAACAGTGGTATCACTGGTCAGGCGGCTGAGAATTTCGCCGGTACGCGTGGTCTCAAAGTAGGCAGGGGAGAGTTTCAGAACCTGAGAATACACGGCCTGGCGGATATCGGCCACCACCCGTTCACCCAGCCAGGAAACCAGGAAGTAGCGGCTGTACGTCGCAATGGCCAGAACCAGCACCACCCCGACCAATCCCAGGACCGCCTGGTCCAGCAGCTGGCTGTCGTTTCCGGAAAAGCCTTCATCCACCAGCTTACGCAGGCCAAAGCCCAGAACCAGCACAGTCGAAGCGGCCACCACCAACGCGGTCAGGGCACCCAGAATCTGCAGACGATAGGGACGGAGAAACTGCCAAAGGTAACTCAGGACCTGAATGTTGCGGCTGGGGTCGCGGCCCAGTCCGCGCACATCATTATTGCCTTGTGGCTGTTGTTTACTGGCCATGAATCCCCAAAAACGACTTTCTCTTCGACAGCTTGATCAAATTTTTGCCATTTCTGACAAAAGAATCCGGAATCAGCCCCTCTAAAGGCTGGTCAAGCTGCGGTAAATGAACTAAATGTCCGGCCCATGGAACAACCGCGCGCGGGGCCTTCCTGCCTGACAAGTGCCCCTTACATGGCATAGCTCATCCGCTGCTGCAAGAAACCTGCGTTGATGGGCTTGCACAGGGCCGTCAGGTTAGGTATACAGCGCGCCTCCCAAGGAGCCAGAGCGCTATGAAAAAAGACATTCATCCCGACTACCACGACATCACCGTTGTCCAGACCGACGGCACCGAACTGAAGATGCGGTCCACCTGGGGCAAAGAAGGTGACGTGCTGCGCCTCGAAATCGATACCAAGGTTCACCCTGCCTGGACGGGTGTGCACCGGATCATGGATCGTGGCGGCCAGATGGCGAAGTTCAACAAACGCTTCGCAAACCTGGGCCTGAAGAGCGAGTAACTCTTCCGGCAACGCGACCGAAGGCATCGGCGGCTTTAAAAAGCCGTCGGTTTCGCAAGGGCGATTTTCCAAAGCTGCTGGCTTTGGGTCGCCCTTTTCGCGTTTCTTGATCCCGCTTTGCGACGCCGGTTCCCGCTGTCGTGCGTGGCCTGCCAATCTGACGCGGGGAACGCGCTCTAGAGTTAAAGGGGTTTAAGTCGACTCACTGCGTGCTGAAGTCTGAAGCGTGAAAGGCGTCTCACAGGTCCAGGAGATGCGTTACGGTTTGGACGCAGGCGCAGCGCGCTGCCAGCCCAGTCAATCAGGCTCTAGCTGTCCAGCTGCCGGTCGAGACGGGAAATCCTGTCATACAGGGACAGGGACTGAACCAGCAGTTCATTCAGGCGCTGGGGCAGTTCCTCACAGGTCACTTCCCCATGGGGTTCTGAGCGCTGGCAGACTTTCTGGCCGGACAGGCGCCAGTGGGCCTCACAGGCTTCCTCCCGGCTGATTTCACCGGAATGCACAGCCCGCTGAACCAGCAGCCAGGCCATGATCTGGGTCATGCGCGCGGTCAGACGCAGCGATTCGCAGGACGTGGCCAGCTGTGCCTTTTCACTCAGGTTCCGTCGATCAATGCGCTGTTGGTGGGCCACATAATCACGGGCAGCCTTTGTCAGCGACAAGGCCTCATGATAGGTGCGGTCAAAAAGCGTTATGGTCTTGGAACTGTCAGGCAACAACTCTTCCACTTATTCGGCGCTCATCTTAAAGGGGCAGCTGCTAAAGCTCTGTCACCCCTGATTTTTTTTCGCGTCCCGGCTTCTTTACTTACCGGATCCTGATCCGGTTCTGGCGGCAAGAGTTCTGCTTAAAGTTCAAAACACTGGCGTTGCCGTCACAACCGCTGACCTCCGCCGTTGCCAGCTCCTACCAGCAATCCATCAGGACACTTCGAACAGCGCGGAACAACTCAAAGGTAACGGTCTGACTTCTTCAGCGTCAATCTCTCTGCAGAAAAGCTCATACCAATCGACGGATAACATCTTCCCGCCCAAAGTCTTGAAAAATCCTTTCCGTGCACCCAATTACCTTACAGACCGGACGTATTGAATGCTGCCTAGCGGGTTCAAATCAGGACGGTGAAACGGGTTCGACCCCTGCGGTGAACCTTTATCAGATGCGTATCGTTTGTTGGTGTCTCTTGAGACTCCAGATTGGAAAGCAGCTCTCGCTTGGCAGATGAAAGCTCCCCGCGACAGCCTCCAGTCCCTTAATGGGCTCCTGACGATCGACACGCACAGACCTATCGCTCAAAGAGGATACGGATAATATGCGTACTCAAGATTTTTCCCCCCTGCTTCGCGCCACCATCGGATTTGATCGCATGATGAACATGCTCGATAACAATCAGCGGCTGGATGAAGCACCAAGCTATCCCCCTTACAACATCGAGAAGACCGGCAAGGACGCCTACCGCATTTCCATGGCTGTCGCTGGCTTCAGTGAAGACGAATTGAGCCTGACCGTTCAGGAAGACACCCTGAAAGTGGAAGGCAAGAAAGCCAAGGAAGACGAGCAGAACGCCCCGACCTTCCTGCATCGTGGCATTGCCACCCGGACGTTCCAGCGCAGCTTCCAACTGGCCGACCACATCAAGGTGAGCGGTGCGGGCCTGGAAAACGGTCTGCTGCATGTGGAACTGGTGCGTGAAGTGCCGGAGGCCAAGAAGCCCCGGACCATCGCCATCGACAGCGGCAAAGCTGCTGAAACCAAGGTGATTGAAAATCAGGCAGCCGCCTGATGTTTCCTGACCTCCTGAAGGTCAGCACTTAAGAGACCCTGCATCCTCCAATTGTTCCATCACGCAGTGAGGATGTCTTAACGGTCAAGTCGGCCCTACCCCGACTTGACCGTTTTTTTGTTGATCCCTCTCTTTTACAGGGACGTGCGGAAAACAGGTCACCCCAAGTCAAAGGCCTGATCAGTCTCCCGAACCAGTTGAGCCATCAGATCGGCAGCAGGCAGGCTTCGGGTCATGCCCACCCCCTGCCCGGCCCACAAAGACAGATAGTCGGGATCTTCCGCCTTGGCCGCTGCCGTACGCAGGCCCCGGGTCAGGGCGTTTTGTGCCGGATAAGCGGCCACCTCTACGGCGCGGTCTGCCATTTCTTCCGTAAAGCGGTTGCGCAGGCCCCGGGCAGCCTTGCCGGAGAAAGCCAGCGTCACAGTCGTTTCATTGGCTTGCCCGGCTGACAAGGCCTGGCGATAGGTGGCGTTGGTGCCTGCTTCGTCACTGCTCAGAAAAGCCGTGCCCAGGGCCGCCCCGTGAGCGCCCAGTGCCCGGACTGCAGCAATGCCCCGCCCATCCATAATGCCGCCTGCGGCAATGACGGGCAAAGAGACGGCATCGACGATCTGTGGGACAAGGGCCAGGGTTCCGATCAGCCCCTGTTCGTGCCCGCCATCAAAGGTACCGCGATGACCACCAGCCTCCGCCCCTTGGGCGATCAGCACATCCATACCGGCAGCTTCAAAGGCCCGGGCTTCTGACACCGTGGTCACCGTTCCGCCCAACAGCACCCCTTTGGCTTTGAAGGCGGCAATCACCTCTGCCGTTGGAACCCCGAACGTGAAGGTCACCAGCGCCGGGACCACCGCCAGCGTTGCGTTTACCTGTTCATCAAAGGGCTCTGCATAGCGATTGGGCAAGGCCGGTTCGGCTTCCAACCCCAACCTCTGGCGATAGGGGCCCAGGTTCCTGTTGGCCCGCGCCACCTGCTCCCCATCTGGGGCATCGGCTGGCGGCACCATGAGGTTGATGGAAAAGGGCCGGTCGGTGATCTGCCGGATTTCCGCACTGGCCGCGGCTATGGCCTCTCCCGACATGTACCCCGCCCCCATGGAGCCCAGTCCGCCGGACGCCGATACAGCTGCAATCAGTTCCGGAGTTGAAAAGCCGCCAGCCAAGGGAGCCTGAACAATCGGCAGATCAATACCCAACAGCTCTGTCAGCTTGGTTTTTTGCCACATCTTTGGGTCCTTCAGAATTCGGAGTGTCAAAGGAAGGCGTCAGTCAGCGGCCATCAGACCGGACAAGGCCTGTCGCAGGGAAGCAGGCACCTCACTGGGCGTCATGCTCTCCCGAGTGACAAACACATGCACAAAATGCCCCAGGGCCGCCGGTTTTTCGGCCCCTTCCTTATAGAGCGCCACCTGATACTTGACGGAGCTCTTTCCCAGCCGTACCACCCGCAACCCGGCGTCGACAATTTCCGGGAAAGCAAAGGAATCCATAAAGCGGCAGAAGGTTTCCGGGGTGATCCCGATCACCTCGCCCTTATAGATATCCAGTCCACCGTGATTGATAAGGAACTCATTAATCACCGTGTCGAAATAGTAGTAGTAGACCGCATTGTTGACGTGGGCATAGGTGTCGTTGTCGTTCCAGCGGGTCGGAATCTTCAGGAAATGAGGATAAGCCGAGCGGGACTCTGGTTGGGCCTCAGATGACACGGTTTCAGACACAGCAGCACTCCCAAGTTAACACGGACCCGTTAGGATCCCTTCTGACCTAACACAGAGGCTTTTTCAGGGTCCACCGGCAGCGCTTTCACAAGTGGCATGATTGATTTTCCCTTGCTGCTCTCTGCCGGGATTGCGCCCGCCAGTCCTGACAGAAAGGTTTTGCCAGTACAGGTGCTTTGCGCCACAAAGACACAGACGACCCGTCTAAAGACGCTGGCAAGCAGAATGCCCCGAAACGCCAAGCCCTGCCTGCCAGTCACCCGCCTTAGAGCATGATCGATTTGGTTGGAAGCGCTTTGCGCTTGAAACAAAACCGTGAATCATCCTCTAAACCATTGAATAGAGGCAAATTCACGCTTCAAGTGTTATCACGTCGTGATTCCACTTAAACCGATTTGACTCTAGCGCGAGAGACCCGCCATGTCTTACAGCCCGTTGACCGCTCCCTCCGCCTCCCGCCTGGTATCTGAGTTTCAGCGCTATTGGGAAAAGGCAAAAGGTCGCCATGCAATCCCCGCCCGGGCGGACCTGGATCCCGCCGATCTGCATCACCTGCTGCCCCACATGATCATGGTGGATATTGAGGAAGACCCTCAGCGCGTGCGCTATCGCATGGTAGGTCAGGAAATTCAGCGGGTATCCGGGCAGGATTTCAGCGGGCGCTATCTTGATGAACTGACGTTTTCCCCGCCGGCCGATTCCGGTTATTTCCTCGCAGGGTACAGCAAGGTGATCGAAAGCCAGCAGCCCCACGCGGCCCTGGTTCCTCTGCGCCTGGATCAGAGCACAGTGGCCCACTATGAATCGGCCATCTTCCCCCTGTCCAGCAACGGCCGCCGGATCAATCGCTGCATTGCTGTCGAAGACTACATGGGCATTGACTGGGCGCGGCTCGGTACGGTCGTCGGCAGCGCCTGAACGCTCATCTTAACTTTTGTTCTGCCAAAGGGCCTGTCGTCTCGCCTGTCAAAAAACGGAAGAGCAGCAAAGCCGGAACCGAAAGCAGTAAGAGGCCGCCACCCAGGTAGAAGGTGACTGTGGCCGACCCCTGCCAATCTGCCAGCATCCCCGCCAGGATCGGTGAAAAGACCGTTGCGATGTTGGAGAGGGTAAAATAGAGCCCCATCCCCATTGCGCGATTGTCCGGCTCCAGAACAGCCGCAGGCAGGGACATGATGGGACCGGCTGCCAGACCAGCGCCCAGGCCCAGCAATAGAAAGATCCCGACCACCCAGTCGCTGTGGGCCGCAAGTCCCAGCAGGAACGCAAACACCGCAAAGCTGCCCAGCATGACGCCATCACGCTGATTGAAGCGATCTGACAGATATCCCCCCAGCGGCACGGAAATCACCACCATCCAGAGAGTCAGGCTGGTGACTGAACTGGCGTTCGTCAGGGTCCAGCCCCGCTCGATCAACAGGCTGGGACCAAAGCTGAAGACCATGCTCAAGGCTCCGTTGTAGAAGCCCCAGATTGTGCCGGCGACGATCACAGCGGCAAGGGGCCGTCCGGTCAGCCTCCTCCGTGTTCCACTGGTGTTGGCGGTCACCGCCACCGGCCGGACGCCGAAGACAAAAGCCAGCAACCCCGCCAGCACCACCAGCACAACCAGGATCAGCGCCGTTTCAAGATCCCTTTGGGTGGCGACAACCGGTAGGACAAGCAAGGCGAGGGCGATGCCAACCGGCCAGGAGTTCACGAAAATTCCCATCGCCGTGGCGATCTCCCGGCCGGCAAAGTAATCCGCCACCACCTTGGACATCAGGACATTCAGCAAGACGCCACCGATCCCGGCCAGGAACCGTCCGGCAAGCTGTCCCTCCCAACTGTGGCTCCAGAGCATGAGCAAGGCCCCTGCCAACATCAGAAGCAGAGAAAAAGAGATGACACGATGATCCCCAAATCGTCGGCCAATGGCGCCGCCCGGATAGGCAAAAATCAGACCCGGGGCCAGGTAGATCCCGATCAGATAGCCGATTTCTGCCAGCTCCAACCCAAAGCTGGCCCCGTAGACAGGGGAAAGCGCCGCCACGGCCTGGAACTGGAAGGCCATGGTAACGCGGACAGAAAACAGGACAGCCAGGACGAACCAGCGATTGGCAAACAAGCTCTGGGAAGAAGGTTGCCCGGTCATCTGCGAGGGGCTGTCTGTCGTCCAGGCCATATCTTGTCTCCTGATAGCGCTAACAATCTCAGTAGCGCCAATAATCTGGCGGGATGGAGCAGGAATCAGACTGCGTGAGAGAGCCGGAGCATGATCGGTTTAGTCAAAAGCGCTTTGCACTTGCCGCTACCGTCAATCACCCTCTAAGGCTTTGAAAAAAGGCACATTCAAGATCGAAGCGGTATCACTTAATGAGGCCACCTAAGCCGATTTGACTTCAGGGCGGCGACCTATCAACGCCCGGAAACAGCGCCTTTTTTCCGACCCTCACGCAGTCCTGTGAACTCAGTCACAAATCGAAAAACTCAGGCCCAGCCCAGCGCTTTCAGGGAGTGGCCATCGTTCCAGATTTTGGTCATGTGGGAGATCTTGTCGCCGTCAAAATCCATGACATAGACATAGTCTGCGGCAACGGTCTTACCGGTAGGTGCCATCGGCCCGCCATCGGCATTGTGGGTGCCGTGAAACACGGCAAAGGCCACAACAGAACCGCTGTCCGCGTCCCGGGCAAAGGCTTTCAGTTCATAGTGCCCGTCTGAGATCGGCCCCAGCAGGCCTTTCATCCACTCCGTGTAACCCGACAGGCTTGTCACCTCGGCCAAAGCATCGGCCTGGCAGGAAAAGCCAGCCCCCTCATGGCACCAGCTTTTGCAGACGTCCCAGCCTTTGCCGGTTTCACAGGCATCAAAAAAATCTCTGGCAACATCAGTTACAGCCATCTTTCAGTCCTTTCCAGAAGCGGGGCGGCAGGAACAAACGCCGCTCTTACGGGAAGAAGATTAGAAGCTGTGTCCACCCCTGGGTATCGGGCAGCTGTTGTATTTTTCCCGCAGGATTGCGGTAGCCCCCCTACAGCATATGCAGTATGACCAAAGGTAAGTGACTGAGAAAAAGCTCAAATATCTGTCCATATCCGGCCGACCCGACGATGAAACAGGACGATTAGGCAATGGATGATCCGCGCTTGAGTCCCAGAGAACTGGAGATCGCCCAGGCCTATGCCAGTGGCGATACCTATCAGCGCATTGCTGAGCGCCTTTTCATCGCTCCCTCGACGGTCAGGACTCATCTGGCAACCATCTACCGGAAACTGGAAGTCTCTTCGAAGCTGGAACTTCATGCTGTGCTGGAGGGGGCAGACCCGGAGCCAAAAAACCAGACAGATCAGGCAGCGATCATTTCAGAACTGGCGTTAAGCCTGGAGGAGGCCCTCAGTCGGGAACGGGCCCTGAGCGAAGTTCTGAACATCATCAGTGGCTCGGACGGGGACATCAGCGAGGTTATTGCAGCCATCCTGGGGTACGCGCTGGAACTTTGTGAAGCCGAGTACGGCATACTCTTCACCTCAGTGCCGCCGGATCATTTCAGGATTACCTACAGCCGCGGCATTCCACCAGCCTTTGAAACCTGGTTCCAGCAGCAGGGAGACTTTAAACCAGGGCCACAGACCGGCCTGGGACGGATGACCCGCAGCAGGGAACTGATCAACATCATGGATGTCCAGTCAGAGTCTCTGGCCCGCAGCCAGGACCCCATCAGAAAAGCCACCATGGAGCTGGGCAAAGCCAGATCCTTTACAGCCATTCCCATGATGGCCGGGTCCCGCCTGGTCGGTGCCTTCACCATCTATCGGCAACAGGTCCGTCCTTTTGATGAGCGCGCTCTGCATCTGGCGCGCATGTTTGCAGACCAAAGCGTCATTGCCATTGAAAACGCCCGCCTGATGGAGCGGCTGCGCCAACAGGCAGACCCGTCCATCTGATCGACCAGAACGTGACCGTTACGCCCTCGATTCCAGAGACCCCAACCTGACTCTGGACCCCCGAAAGAGTAAGGGGAGCCGAAGCCCCCCTTCAAACCTCCTCGCAAGGAGTCGCTTTAAGTGATCTCATGTCGCTTTGCTGCGCAAGCTGGTCACGCACATGGTTTGGGCAGCGTTACAAAACCTCTTTCAGCGCCGCCAGCGTGGCGTCCGGCGCTTCTGACATCATCATATGACCAATGCCGGGCAGCACGACCGGTTTGGCGCCGGTGATTGCTGCTGCCAGCTTTGATCCGGCCCGCGCCGGGGTCATCTTGTCGGCACTGCCCATCAGCACCAGCGTGGGACAGGTCACTTTTTCAGCGGCGGCTTCGCCCCCCTGCCAGTCGTTGCAGGCTTTCAGGTCAGCATAGAGAGATCCCGGACGGGACCGCTGCAGCAGGCGGTTGCCCCCGCCAACCATCCAGGCGCCGGACAGCATGTGTCCGCCTCGGTGAGCCTTGCCACCGTGCCCCCAGCCGTTGACCATATCGATGGCACCCTGCTCGTTCTTTTCCGCAGACGCCAGCATAGCCGGATGCACCGGCATGGCCTGAGCCACGCCGCAAAGTGCCAGGGCGCGGACACGCGCTGGATGACGCACAGCGGCTTCCAGCACCGCAATGGCCCCCATGGAGTGGCCAACCATGGCAGCCTGTTCCACACCTGCTGCATCCAGCAGTCGCACCAGCCAGTCAGCAATCTCTTCAATAGAGGTCAGCGCGTCACCGTCCGAACGACCATGGCCCGGCAGATCAACGGCCAGCACCGACCGCCCGTGATGGGCCAGATAGCGGCTTTGCAATGCCCAGACCGTATGGTCCATGCCAGAACCGTGCACAAACACCACCACCGGATCAGCAGGATTAAAAGGGCGACCGCCCGTGGTAGCGACGGCCTTTTTGCCGTCGACCATCAGTTCCAATGCCATTGTCTTTCTTCCCCCTTAACCGCGCTGGGAGGCCTTGAGGGCCGCCTTGAGATCCGCCTTGATATCGTCTGCGTCTTCCAGACCCACGGAAAAGCGAATGGTATCTTCGCCAATGCCGGAGCGTTCCAGTTCTTCCGCAGACATCTGGGAATGGGTGGTGCTGGCCGGATGAATGATCAGGCTCTTGGCATCGCCCACGTTTGCCAGATGGCTGGCCAGCTGGCAGCCCTCAATGAACTTGCGACCTGCTTCACGCCCGCCCTTTACCCCAAAGGCAATGATGGAACCGGCCCCTTTGGGCAGGAGTTCCTGTGCCAGTTTGTGGTCTGGATGTTCGGGCAGGCTGGGGTGACGGACCCAGGATACGGCGTCATTGCCCTGCAGGAACTCCAGCAAAGCGTGAGTGTTGGCCATGTGGCGTTCCATACGCATGGAAAGGGTTTCAACCCCCTGCAGAATGTAAAACGCCGTCTGAGGGGCCATCACCGCGCCGAAATCCCGCAGGCCTTCCGTGCGGGCGCGCAGAGAAAAGGCGGCCGGGCCAAACTCTTCGGCGTAGTTAATGCCATGATAGCCTGCATAGGGTTCCGTCAGGGTCGGGAACTTGCCGGAAGCTTCCCAGTCGAAATTGCCGCCATCGATCAACAGGCCGCCAATGGCCAGTCCGTGACCGCCCAGCCATTTGGTGGCAGAATGCATGACCAGATGGGCCCCCATATCCACCGGCTTGGCCAGGTAAGGTGTCAGGAAGGTGTTGTCGATCATCAGTGGAATTTTGTGGCGCTCTGCAATCTCCGCCACAGCTGGCAGGTTGAGCACTTCAAGACCCGGATTGCCCACTAGTTCGGAAAAGAGCAGACGGGTTTCCGGCCGGATGGCTTCTTCGAAGGCTTTGGGGTCTCTCGGGTCGACAAAAGTTGTGGAGATGCCAAAGCGCGGGAGGGTGTGGGTGAAGAGATTGATCGACCCGCCGTAGAGATTGGCAGAGGCAACGATATGAGCCCCCTGTCCCATCAGGGTGGTAATGGCCATCACCAGCGCGGCATGTCCGGAAGCTGTGGCAACACCAGCCACTCCTTCATCCAGGGCAGCCACCCGCTCCTCCAGTACAGCCACCGTCGGGTTGCCAATGCGGCTGTAGATATAGCCGGGGCGCTCCAGGTTAAAGAGAGCTGCCGCATGATCCGCATCATCAAAGACATAAGAGGTCGTCTGATAGATGGGAACGGCACGGGCACCGAAGACCGGGTCCGGCTGTTGACCGGCATGCAAAGCCAGGGTGTCAAATTTCAGAAAAGGGGAGTCAGCCATTGGTGCCACTCTCTCTGGGAGTTACGGAGGGGAAAAACTGCAGCTGCTTCTCTATCAAACGCGGGAACCTGTGGAAACAACCGAATTGTCTACAGGACGATCATATTGGCTCGCAGAGCTGACTGAAACCAAAGGTAACCGGACGGGGGGCTCAGTTGAGGTACACAAAAAAAGCGGAGCTGACACTGACGGTCTGCTCCACTACTAGTTATTGGTTTCAATCCCTGCTGACGCAAATTCAAGAGCGAGATTTACCCGCCGGGGCTCAAATCCAGCGCTCCCACCACCCGGTCATAGGGGATACCCGCTTCATCATTCAGGCGTTTCACCGCGGCCTCGGACCCTGCCTCAAAAAGGCATATGCAGCGTCCGTCGCCGGGCGCAAAGGTGGAGCGAATATAGTTGATATCCGTTCCCTGGGCCGTCATTTCGGCCGCTTTGCCGATGGCCACCTGCTGTGCGGCAGCCAGATCATCCATGCTGATTCCCTTGAGATTTCGCTCAACCATAAAGGTGCTCATTGTGACTAACTCCAGTCTGATGAAGAGACACAAGAGCTAAGCGCAAAACAGAAGCCTGCAGAACGATCTATTGGCTATGGTTAGACAACTCCCGGTTATCGATAAATGGTGTATGCTTTCCCATAACCATAAGGAATGAACAAAACAGCGGGGGAAATTCTGTCATGGAGATGTCTCAGATCAAATACGCTCTGGCAGCGGCCAAGACGCTCAACTTCACCAAAGCCGCGACGGAATGCAACGTCTCCCAACCCGCTCTTACCAAAGCCATAAAAACACTGGAGGCCGATCTGGGCACCCCCCTGTTTCATCGTGAAGGACGACGCATTCTGCTGAGCGAGTTCGGCCAGACCATGATACCCCACCTGCAGCAGATCTATGATGAAACACAGGTGGCCCGGACGCTGGCTGATAACTTCAGGCTGTTGAAGCAGGTCCCGGTCCGCCTGGGCATTCTGTCCACTGTTGGACATCTGCGCCTGTCCCGCTTTCTGGCAAAGTTCCAGGATGAGTTTGAGGGCGTGGAAGTGGCGGTTACAGAGGCAAGTGTCGAGGACCTGAAAACCGCCCTGGACAAGGGCGACATCGATCTTGCGGTGACAAATGCCCTGGACGGGTTAACCGACAGCTACAATGTCCACGACCTCTACAAGGAACGCTATGTGGTCGTCTTTCCGCCTGACCACAAGCTCAGTGCATTGTCCGCCATAAAGCTGTCTGACCTGTCAAGGGAACCCTATGTGGACAGGCTGGCCTGCGAGTTGAGGGAGATCGTTATGGAGGTCTGTCAGCAACGGGATATTGAGCTCTACGCCCGGTTCCGTTCCGAAAGAGAAGACTGGGTCCAGGCCATGGTGCTGGCCAGAATTGGTTTCGCTTTCATGCCGGAGTACTCCATCACGCAACCAGGGCTCTTGCAGCGGCCGTTGACAGACCCGGAGGTCAGTCGAACAATTTCCCTGGTTTCTGTGCCGGGCCGACCTTTCAGCCCGGCTGTGATGGCAATGGTCCGCTCGGCCAAGAGCTTTTCCTGGCCTGGCTAGAGCCTGATCGGTTTAGGTAGAAGCGCTTTGCGCCTGGAGCCAAACCGTGACTCATCCTCTAAAACACTGAAAAGAGTTTCACGCTTCAAGTGTCATCACAAAGTGATTCCACTTGAAGCGATTAGGCTCAAGCAAACTCAGCCGCGGGCCAGCTTGGCTTCCACCAGCTCCAGCCGGTCCTGACCATAGAAGTTCTCATCATCAATGAAGTAGGTGGGAGCACCGATGACGCCCCGGATGATGGCTTCTGTGCAGTTCCGGGCCAGTTCCGCCTGAACGGCTTCACTCATGGCTTCTTCACACAGACCCTTGGGGTCTTTGTAGCCAGCTTCATCGCACAGACCGCTGACGATGCCCGGGTCTGCAATATCGAGATCGTCCCGCCAGAGTGCCTGCAACACCAGCAGGCTGAGCTGGTCCACATCCCCGTCTTCGCCCCGTTCCTGCGCGCGCTGGCCGGCAATCACAATCCCAGACGGCAGTTCGACCGGGCCCATGTGATGGATGGGTTCACGCAAGAGCGAGATCCCCAGATGGTCGGCCCAGCGCAGGGCGTCGGTCATGGCGTAAGCCCGCAGCATGGTGGGCCGTTCACCAAAGCCCATCCCGCCAATGGGCGGCATGGTTTCAGAAAGCAGGATCGGGCGATGCACCAGTTTGCGATTGTACTTCTTGGACAGGGCATTAATGCGGGCTGCCCCCAGATAGGTAAAATTGGAGCGTGTTGAATAGTAGTAATCGATCGTTTTCATCTAATGGCTTCCTTGCTCACCCTGTCGCTGGAAAGTGAATCCTTAAAGGTGACGCCTTTGGCCCTTCACCTTTTGCCGTGTTTCACGTTCCAGACTATTGAAGAGAGTTCTTTCTGCGTTTTGCACGAGGTCACCCAGTTCGCCCGCTCAAAACAACTAAACTCTTAATCCTGCCGCTTTGCTTTTTAATGGCGGCGGCTCTTCTTTAACAGGCCTGATTGAGGCCCGCCAGCCTGTCCAGCCGGACCTCACAGGGCCGTGACCACCGGGTCTGAATTTCGCGCCTCATTTTCGGGCCTCACCCCAACACACATGCCTTTTGTTCAGCAGAGAGAGCGCAACCCTGTCGAGTGGCGCCAAGGCAAAAGACCCAGCACGCAAAAACAGTTTAAGTTCAAATGAAGAGAAAAATGTCGGGGGCAGTAAAAAAACGGAGGGCCGCTCGCTTCCTTAAGGAAACCGCGGCCCTCTCTTTGTTTTTGAAGCCTCACCCTATCAACTTGCGAGACGAACCCTAGGGGGACTCTTTACGCGGGTCAAGAGATTGTAACAAAAGCTGTAACATCTTATGGGCGAAATTTTCCAAAACCCGCAGAAAACATAGCATTATGGGCGCAAAAAAAATTGCCGCCGGAGAACCGGCGGCAAGTTGAACAGGGAGGCTTCACGAGGAACCGGGAGAGCCGTCAATTCTCCAGGGGGGATGTAGGAGAAGACTGGCGAATGGTTCGCTTCGTGATAATCACCATAACCCCGCAAGTCTAAAAAGAAGGTTAAAACAAAAAACTTTCTTCATTCCGGCGAATTTTACAGCCTGACAGGGTCGAGAATTATGTATGTATCCTGATGTTTCAGAAAACAACTTAGCCTTTACTATCCATCAGCACTGTATTCATTCCTACACAAGTGCAATTTAGTTAAATGCTTCGTATTCCAGATCTTTTTTAGCGTTGTTCGGAAAGTACCCATAAAAAAAAGGGAGGGCACAGGCACCCTCCCCTTTCACTCACTCATACTGGACCGGCAAACTGGCCTATCTGAAGAGACTACGACTTTTTTTTTCAAAACCAGTCAATTCACAGCGGCGAAACCGGGAAAATCGACTGATCTCTGTCTATTGGGCAGTCCAGCCGCCGTCCAATGTCATCGGCACACCGGTCATACCAGCCGCAGACGGGGAACAGAGGAAAACCGCCATGGCACCGATTTGCTCCGGTTCAATAAAGGACTCAAACGGGCTTTTGGCACCGACCAAGCGCGCCTTGGCTTCGTCATTGCTCAGCCCTTCCTTTTCGGCCAGTGCATCGACCTGGGCCTGAACCAGGGGGGTCAGGACAAAACCGGGGCAGATGGCGTTACAGGTAATCCCCTGCTTGGCGGTTTCCAGGGCCGTCACTTTCGTCAGGCCCACCACACCGTGCTTGGCAGCCACATAAGCAGATTTTTCAACAGAAGCGACCAGCCCGTGAACCGAGGCGATGTTGATGATCCGGCCCCAGCCTTTGTCGGCCATGCCCTTCAGCACGAGACGGGTGCAGTGGAAAACAGCGGAGAGGTTGATGGAAATGATGGCGTCCCAACGTTCTGTCGGGAAATCTTCAATCCGGTCCGTGTGCTGAATGCCCGCGTTGTTAACCAGAATGTCTACTGACCCCAGGCTCTCCGTAGCCTGCGCCATAAAGCCCTCGATCTCGGCGGCTTTGCTCATGTCCGCCGCAATATAGAAGGCTTTCCCGCCGGAGCGTTGCTCCAGATCCTGGCGCAGGGTTTCAATGGCAGCGGCGTCCCCAAAACCATTGATCACCACATTGGCCCCGGCATCGGCCAAAGCAACTGCCGTGGCCTGTCCAATCCCGCTGGTTGAACCGGTTACAACTGCATTTTTGCCTTTGAGCGACTGCACCATCTTTTCCTCCAAAATGAGTATCTGTGAAACAGGCGCAATCTTCTGGTGCCAGAGTATGATCGCTTTGAGCGGCAGCGCTTAGCGCTTGCGACCCAAGCCAGATTCATCCTCTGGCCTGTTGACTGAGAGTGTCGCGCTCCAAGTGTGTTTGCGTTGCAAATCCACTTCGTTCGCTGTGGCTCTCGTGCCGGAAGGCCGCCCTCTGAACAATCTGCCCCGCAAGATAGAATAAAGGGATAGCGAGTTACAAAGGGATTTATGTTGCAATGCAATAAATGTTCAACGCCCTCCCCTTTTACGGCAATTCAGCTTTTGAAAAACGCGTCTGCTGCGCTCTTGTAATCGCTTTTGCTGGCGATTTTCTGCTTCACGCGCTCAGCCTCAGCCTCCAGCTCTGCCAGATAATCTTCCAGTTCCGCCACCCCCATCAGATCCAGATCTTTCGGCTTTTCAAGGGCTTTCCGGGGCTCTAGATCGTCTGTGTCCATGGGCTTTTTCCTTTCACTGCTCTTGCCGTTCTGTGGGACTTTCCCCTATTCCACTAGAGTCAAACAAGGGGCAGTGTTTCGCGATGATTCGGAAAGTAACCAGGATCAGCTGCCCGCAACGGCGATAGGGAGACCAAAGGTAATGAGCCACGCGCTGCCCCAGACCATGACGGCCATTGAGGTCACCGAACCGGGTGAACCTTCTGTCCTCAAACCCTGTGAGCGTCCTCTGCCAGACGTGGGACAGGGCGAAGTCCTGATCAAAGTGGCCGCAGCCGGGGTCAACCGGCCCGACGTTCTGCAGCGCAAAGGGGGCTATCCCCCGCCGCCGGGTGCCTCTGACATTCCCGGTCTGGAAGTGGCCGGGGAGGTTGTGGCGCTGGGCGACGGCGTCGAATCCTTTCAGCTGGGCGATCAGGTGTGCGCACTGGTGACCGGTGGCGGCTACGCCCAGTATTGCGCTGCCCCCGCTGCACAGTGTCTGCCGGTCCCCAACAGCCTCACCGCTCTGGAAGCCGCAGGACTGCCGGAAAACTACTTCACCGTCTGGTCCAACATTTTCGATCGTGGCGACCTCAAGCCGGGCGAGACCTTTCTGGTACATGGTGGCTCTTCCGGTATTGGCACAACCGCCATTCAACTGGCCAAGGCCTTCGGCGCAACGGTTTTCACCACAGCCGGAACCGATGATAAATGCCAGGTCTGCCGGGATCTGGGCGCGGATCTTGCCATCAACTACCGCAACGAAGATTTTGTCGAAGCCAGTAAAGCCGCCACGGGCGGACGCGGCGTCGACGTCATTCTGGACATGGTGGGCGGCAGCTACATTCCACGCAACATCGACCTGCTGACCCCGGAAGGGCGTCTGGTTTTCATCGCCTTCCTGGGCGGACCGAAAGCCGAGGTGAATTTCAGCAAGGTGATGATGAAGCGGCTGCAGATCACCGGATCGACCCTGCGGGCCCGGGACATCCCCTTCAAGGCTGCCATTGCCGCCAAGCTTCAGGCCCGGGTCTGGCCGATGCTGGAATCAGGTCAGGTCAAACCACTGATCCACCGGACCTACCCTCTGGAGCAGGCGGCAGAGGCCCATGCCCTGATGGAAAGTTCCACCCATATCGGCAAAATCATGCTGACCACCTGAGGGCTCTGAGCAGGCAGGCTGTCAGACGGTCTGTTCACCCAAGCATGCAAACGGCGGGCATCCCACCCCGGGGCCTGCCGTTTTTGCTGGGCGCTTTCAGCAAAGCAGCTGCGCACCCTCTGCAGCACGCCTAAACGCAAAAGCGGCTTTCTTCGTCCGGGCAAGAGGGCTATAGTGTTTTCTATTCCCAACAAACCAAATGCATCCTCGATTTCTCGGTGATGCGGCTTCGGGAGGGTGAAAGATACCCTCGGGGCCAAAGAGGAGGTTATTGTGTCCAATTCGCCGCTCATGCCGAAGGCCACAGCCGTATGGTTGGTCGAAAACACCAGCCTGACATTTCAGCAGGTCGCTGACTTTACTGGCCTGCATCCCCTTGAAATTCAAGGTATTGCGGACGGCGAAGTTGCAGCCGGCATTCAGGGCTTTGACCCCATTGCCAACAACCAGCTGACCAAAGAAGAGCTGGAACTCTGCCAGCAGGACCCGGCCCGCAAACTGCGCCTGGCCAAACAGGATCTGCCTCAGCCTGCCAAGCGCACCAAAGGTCCGCGCTACACACCTGTGGCCAAACGCCAGGACAAGCCGGACGCCATTGCCTGGTTGCTGCGCAACCATCCGGAACTGAAGGACAGCCAGATCGGCAAGCTGATCGGTACCACCAAAAACACAATTCAGGCCGTGCGGGATCGCTCGCACTGGAACACGGCGAACATCCGTCCCCGTGACCCTGTTCTGCTGGGCCTGAGCCGTCAGTCCGAACTGAACCAGATGGTCGCAAAAGCCCGCGAGGAAGCTGAAAAGTCCGGTCGCGTGATTGAGCCGCACACCGGCTCCTGGGGTGGGGAATCTCAGTCTGAAGACGATGCACCCATGCAATCCCCGACCAACCCGGGCCGCGACCTGTCCATGTTCAAACTGCCGGAGTAATCGGCAGAGCTAACAGATTTCTTCCGGCTGGAACCTTCGATTTGTTCCCGGCTGAGACAAGAGCAAAAAAAAGGGGCCCGGTCGGAGGGCCCCTTTCCTTTTGTCTGTCAGGTCAGACCTTACATCCAACCACGCTCTTTGTAGTAGCGCATGGCGCCGTCATGCAGAGGGGCAGACAGGCCATCGGCCACCATTTCTGACTCTTTCAGATGGGCAAAGGCCGGGTGCAGTTTCTTGAAGGCTTCGAAGTTTTCAAACACGGCTTTGACCACCTGATAGATGGTTTCTTCGTCCGTATCGGAAGAGGTCACGAAGGTTGCACCCACGCCGAAGGTGTTCACATCGTCAGGGTTGCCGCGATACATGCCGCCAGGGATCACAGCTGTGCGGTAGAAGGAGTTGTCAGCGACCAGCTTGTCGATGGCAGGACCATCTGTCTGCACCAGCACGGCATCACAGGACGCCATGGTTTCCTGAGTGCTGCCAGAGGGGTGACCCACCAGCCAGAAGTAGGCATCAATCTTGTTGTCGCATAGAGCCTGACCCATTTCGGCAGACTTCAGCTCAGTGGCCAGTTTCAGGTCAGAGCGATCCCAGCCCAGAGCTTCTTCCATCACTTCCCAGGTGCCGCGTGTTCCGGAACCGGGGTTGCCGATGTTCACCCGCTTGCCCTTCAGGTCGTCGAGGGTTTTGATCCCTGCATCAGCCCGGGCAATGATGGTAACCGGCTCTGGATGGATGGAGAATACAGCGCGCAGCCCTTCATAAGGACCCTGGTCCTTGAACTTGGAGGTGCCGTTGTAGGCGTGGTACTGCCAGTCAGACTGGGCCACACCCATATCCAGTTCACCATTGCGGATGGTGTTGATGTTGTAGACAGAGCCACCAGTGGATTCCACAGAGCAGCGCACGCCATGTTCCTTGCGGTTCTTGTTGACCATCCGGCAGATGGCGCCTCCAGCGGGGTAGTAAACACCCGTCACACCACCGGTGCCGATGGAGATAAATTTCTTCTCTTGTGCCTGGGCCATACCGCCCGCAGCCAACAGGAGTGAGCCGGCCAGAACCGCCAGGCTGCCCCCCTTGATCATTCCTTTGAGCATTTCAGCCTCCACTGAATTTTTTGTTATGAGGCCGCCATGCTGGCAAAAATAGGATAGGATGGAAAGTTCAATAATGAGGGGTAAATATTACCAAACATTATACCAGGATCATTTCGACCGCCACAACGGGAGCGAGATTATCACTCCGCCTGATCCCATCGATAGGAGAACGAACAAATCGAACCGCTAAAGCGGTTTGCAGCCAGCTACACCAGTGTCGTTGCTTCTCTGTCAGGATCGCTCCTGTGCGAGGTAATCTGACAAAAACGCCAGGAAGGTCTTAGTCGCCTGAGAAGCATCTACCCGCAGCGGCGTGAAAGCTGCCAGAGACCAGCGTGTTTTCGGACGCAATGAGATCATCGCAAAAGGCTTGTCCATGAATTCCCGAGCGACGGAGGAATCGATGATCGACAGCCCGGCCCCGGCAGCGACCATGTTGCAGATACCTCGTTGGGTCCGCGCCTCCACCACCAGCTTGGGAGAGACTCCGGACTTTTGAAACAGCCGATCCACAGTCGCCCGAAAGGGACTGCCCTGGGCCAGGGCAATGAAGGGCTGTCCGGCGAGGGTCGCCAGGTCCACGGAATCCACCCCGGCCAACCCATGGGTCAGGGGAGCAATACAGATCGCGTCATTGTCGCCCAGCGGAAAGATATTCAAAGCCTGTTCCGGCAGGGGCAGAATTCCTACCCCCACATCAAACTGCTCCGACACGACCCGTTCCACTGCCAGCTTTTTGGGCCCGGACTCCAGCTCCACCCGAATGCCGGGATAGCGGGCGACAAAGGCTCCGATGGCGCTGGACAGCACACCGTCGGCATAGGCTGGCATGGCGATGATGCGCACGCGCCCGACCCCGTGGCTTCGGATGGCCTCCGCAGCCTCCATGATCAAGTCCATTCCGCGAAACGACCGCTCCACTTCGGCGTAAAGCTGTTGGCCGTCCTGTGTGGGATGAAGGCCTCTTTGCCGTCTTTCAAAAAGAGAGAAGCCAACCTGCCGTTCCAGATCTGCAATCAGGCGGCTGATCGCGGGTTGCGTCACATGCAGTGCCTCCGCCGCTGCTGATGCAGATCCCAATTGAAAAGCGGCTCTGAAGGCCTCGACTTGCCGGTGATTCATCAGGGTCCCCGCTCCACATTTGGAGTTATCCCGCCTGCCAAGCCACCTACCTGACAGGAACTGAAACAGTGATATAATATTTTTGCATATAAAACGATAAAAAAGCGATTAGATGTTTTACCTGAAATGTCGTAGCTCTAGAGCAGGATCGGTGTAGCTGACAGCACAACAAGCCTGCCGTGAAGCGACAGCTCGTTTTTTGGCGTCTCGATATGGGACGACTTTGAGCAACAAGCGGCTTCACAGGCTGTGCCCACCAGTTCCGATTTGTCTTTAGTTCAATAGGGGCCCGACTGGTTCGGAACCCTTGGGATCGGGCCAGCACCTCCCCTCCCTTTCCCCTCGTCAGATCCGGGTATTCATGGAAGACGGCTTTATCTTTCTTCATCTGGCAGTACTCGTCGCCTCTCTCCTGCAAGCGGCCAGCGGCATTGGTTTTGGCGTGCTGGCCGGGCCGGTTTTGCTGATGAGTCTGAACAGCAGCTCTGCTGTTCAGGTAACCATTTTGCTGAGTTTCGCCATTGCACTGGTGCTGCTGCCCGGCCTGCGCCACGACATTGACCGCCCCTTGCTGAAACGGCTGATCATCGGGACGCTTCCGGGACTGGCCCTGGGCATCTGGGTTTTCAGCCAGGTCAGTCTGTCCAGTCTGATGTTGCTGGCCGGACTGGCTGTGCTGTTCCTGGCATTGGTCAGCAGTGGGCTGACGGCCCGGCTGCGCCCCCTGGTCTTTGCCCCCGCTCTGAACGGAACCGCTACCCCCCTCAAAGAAGGCGTGGAAAGCGAGGCTCTGCAGAGCGGAAAGCAAACGCGGGGTGACCTTCTGATCGGGCTGATTTCCGGCGCCATGAGCAGCAGCCTGGCCATGCCTGGCCCTGTGGTCGCCGCTCATCTGAGTGCGCAACGTCGCCCCAAAGAAGTCATCCGGGCGACCATTCTGGCACTGTTTGTCTTTTCCTATTCAGCGGCCATGGCCGTACAGGTGATCTGGGCCGGATTTGAGAACAGCACAGCCAACCTGAGCCTGACCCTCTTGCCTGCCACCCTTCTCGGGGTTTGGCTGGGCCGCCTTCTGGCCCAACGGATCAGCCAGAAAGCCTTTCAGCGCCTGATTTTCCTCTTGCTGCTGCTGACAGCCTTTAGCCTTTTGAGCAAAGCCACCGGAGTGCTCTTTCATGCCTGAATCTTCACTTTCCCCCGGTCTTGTCGCGACCCCTTCAAGCCTGGGACGCCTGGACAACCTGCCCCGAGCCCGCCTGGGCCAATCCCCTACCCCTCTGGAGCGGATGCACAACCTGGAGGCCTATCTGGCAGACGAAAGAGGAGGCCCGGCACCCAAGCTCTACGTCAAGCGGGATGACCTGACCGGTCTGGCCATGGGTGGTAACAAGGTTCGGCAACTGGAGTACTATGTCGGCGAAGCGGTCGACCAGGGGGCAGACACTCTGATCATCACAGGGGCCGTTCAGTCGAACTTTGTCCGGCTGGCAGCCGCAGCAGCCCGCACCCGCGGCATGGATTGTCACATCCAGCTGGAAGAAAGGGTGGCCAAACAGGATCCGTTGTACCGCAGTTCCGGCAACGTCCTGCTGGACAAGGTCCTGGGTGCGACCCTTCATTCTTATCCGCACGGGGAAGATGAAGCCGGGGCCGACCAGCAGCTGGAAATCCTGGCAGAGGATCTGCGGCTGAAGGGCAAGTCGCCTTATGTCATTCATCTGGCCCCGGGCCATCCGCCCCTGGGCGCTCTGGGCTACATCGACGCTGCGCGGGAAGTGGTTCACCAAATGGCTGCCCAGGACCTGACCATTGATGAAATGGTGGTCGCTTCCGGCAGCGGGAACACCCATGCCGGTTTCCTCTTTGGCTTGCGGGCGCTGGACAACCAGTCTGTTGTGACCGGGGCCTGTGTCCGCAGAGACGCAAAGGCCCAGGCCCCTCGGCTGGTCCGCCGCTGCCAGCAGATTGCCAGCCATCTGGATTGCACCAACCCGGTGGCTGATGGAGAAATCCTGTTGGAAGACGCCTTTCTTGCTCCCGGCTATGGTCAGCTCAACGCAGCCAGCCGGGAAGCCATTCAACTGGCAGCCCACTGTGAAGCTCTGTTGCTGGACCCGGTCTACACCGCAAAAACCTTCGCGGCCTTTTTGCAGCAGGCCCGTGCCAGTGACGCCGAGCGGGCTCTGTTGTTCCTGCACAGCGGGGGCACGCCGGCGCTCTTTGCCTATGGCGACAGCCTGCTGGACGAGACCTGAACCAAATCCAGGCCGGAACGCCAGAGAAGTCATAAAAAAGGGGCAGACTGAAATGCAGTCTGCCCCTTTTGCTTTCAAAACCCAGCGGGGTTTAGTCCTGTTTCACAGGCACCGTGTAGTTCAGAGCCATGCGCCCGCCATCGGCATAAAGGGTCTGGCCGGTCATGTAACTTGAATCATCACTGGCCAGGAAGACCACGATAGAGGCGATTTCAGAAGGCTCGCCCACCCGTCCCATGGGGGTACGGGAAAGAATGCCGTGCATCTTCGTCGGGTCGTCGGCCACGGACGCAAAAACCTCCGTGTTGATGGAGCCCGGGCCTACGGCGTTCACACGGATGTTGTGGTCAGTCAGGGACAGGGCCATGACCTTGGTCAGCTGATTGACACCGCCTTTGGACACCACATAGGGCGTGATTGCCGGAATGGCCATGACCCCATTGACGGAAGACATGTTGATGATGGCACCGCCACCACCCTGGCTCACCATCTGACGGGCAGCCGCCTGACCGGTCAGGAACACGCCTTTCAGATTGACGCGCAGCACCCGGTCGAAATCATCTTCAGCCAGATCCAGGAAATCACAGGCGTGGACAATGCCCGCGTTGGGCACACAGATATCAATCCGGCCATAGGCGGCGACAGCAGCGGCCATCAGGGCGTCGACTTCCGACTTTTCTCCTACATCACAATGGACATAGAGAGCTTCAGCACCAGCCGCCTGCAGTTCTTCCACAGCCTGTTCGCCGCGGGCGTCCTGCACGTCGGCCAGAACCACCTTGGCACCTTCTTTGGCGAAGGCCTTCGCACAGGCCAGACCGATACCGGCAGCCGCACCAGTGATAACAGCGACCTTATCTTTAAGACGCATGGGATTTCCTCTTGCTTGGTAGTTTTGGGCGGACACCTTGTGCCTCCCCTATGCTTCTCCTGCCCAGCTATGTGCCACGAAACGGATATCCGGCAGCTCAGCCCTTTGACCTTTCATTCCCCAGGGAACACCAGTTCCAACGGCGGCGCCTTCCGTCCGAGCGGCCTTTTGCTGCTGCTTCCTGATGGGGTTCCCGCCTTTTCTTATCGGGAAGGACTGTCAGAACCAGCCAGAAGCAACAGGACCTGGACGGGCGCAAGCTGCCACGAGAATCTTGCCGGAACAAGCTTTGTAACCTGCTTTCCTTTCAGCAGACTTGTGCAGGGGTGCAAAAGCCCCTCAAGGCTGTTAGCAATGGGCCGTTGCAAGGTATGTTTGAGTGTTTCATGTCCAAGTCCCCGCGCCCTGTCCGATCCCCGAAAGAAACCTCTCCTGATGATCATGTCACCCGGTTGTCCAGTGCCATTGGGCTGGAAAGTCTGCCGCGCGAAGGTGGTGCCTATGCCTTGGTCATAGACCTGGACCGCCCCCTTGCTGTGCCCGCCGGTCGAAAGGAAATTCAAAGCCTGAAACCGGGGCGTTACCTCTATGCAGGCAGTGCTTATGGTCCGGGTGGCATTCAGGCCCGGGTCGCCCGCCATGCCCGACGCGACAAATCCCTGCGCTGGCATGTGGATCATCTGACAGTTGCCGCCGGGGTGTCCTGGGCGGTGGCGCTGCCCGGTGGCAAGGAATGCGATATCGTTGCCTGTCTCATCAAAGACAACAGGGTAAGCCAGCCCATCCCCGGCTTTGGCTCCAGCGATTGTCGCAGCTGCAAAACCCACCTGCTGGCTCTGCCTGAGGGCTTCGACACGGCTCAACTGGGTGCCCGGCTCAACCAGGCTTTCAGTTTCTAACCGCCTTGTGCACCCAGGTATCTGCCTGCCGGGATCTGAACGTCCGGATATTCTGATTACCCCGATGGAGAACGAGACCTTGCCGCAGCGCTGACACACGCGCTTGTGATCGCCTTTTGACTGGTTCTGAAACAGCTTTTGCGGGCAAGCTGAGTTATGTCCGCACTTTCATTGAACGCTTTCAGGCCTTTCTTTGAGCGCCAGCTTAAGCCATCCCGATGGCTGCTTTGCCTGCTGGCGGGCATTCTGGTTGCCGTCTTTTCTCCGCCTCAGGCTCAGGCCACCCCGGAAAGCTGGGCCAGTGAATGGCCGGAAACCGACTTCAACAAACACAGCGTCGACTTCAAAGAGATCCTGTCCGGCGGGCCGCCCAAAGACGGTATCCCCTCCATAGACAAGCCCCGCTTCAAGCATGTGTCGAAAGTGGAGTTGCCCGGAACGGAACCTGTCATTGGTCTCACAGTCAACGGCCATTCCCGGGCCTATCCGCTGCGCATTCTGACCTGGCATGAAATCGTCAACGACACCTTGGGCGGGGTTCCGGTAACGGTTACCTACTGCCCCCTCTGCAATGCTGCGCTGGTCTTTGATCGCCGCCTGGGAGATCAGGTTCTGGACTTCGGCACCACCGGCAAGCTGCGCAACTCCGACCTGGTGATGTATGATCGTCAGACGCAAAGCTGGTGGCAGCAGTTTCTGGGACGGGGCATCGTCGGGGAGCTGACGGGCGAAGAGCTGACACTCCTGCCCGCCCGCCTGGAAAGCTGGGACAGCTTCCGTACGCGCCTGCCTCAATCGGAAGTGTTGGTGCCCAACAACCCGGACATGCGGCCTTACGGAGCCAATCCCTATGTTGGCTATGACAGCGCAGCCTACCCCTTCCTCTATAAAGGCGATCTGCCAAAGGACATTGAGCCCATGGCCTATGTCATCGCCATTGAGGATGACGCCTGGCCGCTAAAACGCCTGCAGGCTGCCGGCCAGATTGAAACAGACAGCCTGAGGATGACCTGGACCCCGGGTCTGTCTTCTGCTCTGGACAAACGGGCCATCGCCGAAAGCCGGGACCTGGGTAATGTGGTGGTGCAGGAAAAGGACAGCCAGGGACAATGGCAGGACCGGGTCTACGATCTGACCTTTGCCTTTGTCTTTTATGCCTTCCGGCCCGACGGCAAATTCCATCTGAACTAATCCAGAAATGCTCTGATATCCTGAAAGGAGTTTCACGCTTCAGGTGTCATCATGTCTTAGAGTCAAATCGGTTTAAGTGGAATCACTGCGTGATGGCGCTTAAAGCGTGAAACTCTCTTCAAAGTGTTAGAGGATGATTCACGGTTTAGGTACAAGCGCAAAGCGCTTCTAGCTAAACCGATCATGCTCTAGGTCAACTGATATCGATGTGACGGCAGCAGTCAGTTTAGAAGTCGGCCTCTCCTTCCGGCTGCAAGAGCTGCTTAATCCTTTTCTGGCAAAGTGCTTCAGTGGTTCCGGCGACTCACTGACCGTCACCATGCCTAAAGTGGTCGTCTCCTGCCGCCTAAGATGATATGAGATGCGGCTTGTGCCTCTTTTGGAGTCTCTGGAGAGTTTCTCCGGTAGATTACAGGGTGCGTCTCGACGGGAAGGAAGCGCAAAGCATCTCGTTTTCTGTCGGTCTGCTCTTGGTGACTTAAGGGGACATCCGGCAGAACCTGATCACAACCCAGTCACTTCAACGCTTATGTCCAACGTCTTTACCACCGCCCTGCGCCAACGCTTCAGCAAGCTTCTGCTGCTTGCAGCCGAAAGCCCTTACAAAGGGGAACAGGAAGCAGCTTTGGCAGCAGCCGAACGTCTGGCCAAAGGCTGCGACATGACGCTGGATGAAGCCGCGCGGCTGTGTCGGGAGCCGGACGAAGAGCCGCGTCAGGCACCTAAGCGCCAGCCTACCGCCCGGGAAGAAAAAGACAGTGACTGGGCCCGAAGCTTCCATTCCGCCTTCAAACGAGACACCTCCGAAGACGCCGCCGCCTCCCGCCAGCGTCAGCAGGAACTTTGGGATGCGGAAGACAAGGCAAAAAAGGATGCTTCCGACGCCTATCATCGCAATCGCCGCCAGCAAAAAAACGGACGCCGGGTTCCTCCCCGCGACTTTGCCTGCACACTGATGCGCGAAACGGACTTTCCTCTCTCGGAAATCGCCAGCATCACCCAACTGCCCCTGCAGGACCTGATTGCGCAGAAACTGAAGATGCGCGGCGAAATCAAAAGCTACCAGGAAGCCCAGCGCCGTAAAGCTGAAGAGCGTCGCCGCAAAGGGTTGGCCCGCGGACCTCAGCAGCCGCGCCGCAGTCGGAACCCCTGGGATACAGCCGCTGGCGGTCGCAAGGCCAGTTCAGGCCGTTAGGTCTCCAGTCTCTTTATCTTCTTCTCCGTTAAAGAGCCGCTGCTGTTCCGTCAGCAAACGGGTAATGACCTTATCAACCAGCGCTTCGGCCTGATCTTTCGGCCAGAGGGAGGCACAGAGGTTTGCGCCGCCCAGAGGCGCTGTCATGGCTGTTGAAAAGGCCTGCAGAGCCGAACCGGACGTCCCCTCTTCTTTGGCAAGATCCGCCATCACATCGGGCGAAAATGCTCCGGCAGACGGCAGAAGGGGAAACTCTGTCAGACTGTGAAGGGTACCCAGCAGTTTGGGGCCCAGAAACTGCGGCGGCACCCGGGCCTCCCCTTCCAGGGGCTGTCGGGCCAGCAGACGGCACGCTGTATGGCAGTAATAATCCAGCACGGGGTTATCCCGCCCCAGAACCATGAAAGCGTTGTGAACGTTGTGGCGGACTTTCCAACCGCCCTTTTGAGAAGCTGAGTTCCTGGCCCCGGCTGTAGTGGAGACTCCCGGCTGAACCCAGATTTCCTGACCAAAGGCGTAAGCCGCCAGTCTGTGGTCCGTCGCTGCGCCCTGTTCCTGATCCGAAAGATTGCTGTCCAACAGATCCGGTGGTCGCTGCCTGCCTGCATCCAGCCGGAGCGCCGGAGGATCAAAAATCAGAAAATCCGCGTCCGCCCAGATCACCCGCTCCCAGCCCTCTTTATGGAGCAGTTGCTGGGCCAGAAGCAGGCGGGCCACATCGGCCACCATCTGCAGACGCCCTTTCGCCCGCAGCACCAGGTCCTGCGGCACAAGCTCCAGAAAGCGGTCATCATAGAAGCGATAGGTAAAACCCTGGTCCTTGGCCCAGTTTTCAACGGACCGCAGACAGCGCCCAATCCAGGCAGGCCTTTGCCCTTCTGCCGGGGCTGACTGATAGACCAGGGTTTTCAAAACCATGGAGCAGATGGCTCCGCTCTATTCCTTGGCGTAGCCAAGGTCACGCAGGTTCTCGGTGATCTCGTCGATGATGGCGGGATCATCGATGGTGGCGGGCACCTTGAACTCTTCACTGTCGGCAATCTTGCGCATGGTGGCGCGCAGGATCTTGCCGGAGCGGGTCTTGGGCAGGCGCTGAACCACCGTGGCCTGCTTGAAAGCCGCCACCGGGCCAATCTTCTCGCGCACCAGTTTGACGACTTCTGCCACCACCTCTTCATGGGGTCGGTTGACCCCGGCGTTCAGCACCAGAAAGCCCAGCGGCAACTGCCCTTTGAGCGCATCATGAGCGCCGACCACCGCGCATTCAGCAACGTCGGGATGGCTGGCCAGTACTTCTTCCATGGCCCCGGTGGACAAACGGTGCCCGGCCACATTGATGATATCATCGGTGCGGGCCATGACGTGGACGTAACCGTCCTCGTCGATCTTTCCGGCGTCTCCCGTCTGATAGTAACCGGGGAATTCAGCCAGATAGGCGTCGAAATAGCGCTCTTTCGCATTCCACAGTGTTGGGAACGTGCCCGGCGGCATGGGCAGTTTGCCCACAATGCTGCCGATCTCGCCCGGCTTCACCGGATGGCCATCGGAATCCAGAACCTGCAGATCCCAGCCGGGGACCGGACGGGTCGGCGAGCCTGCCTTAACCGGCAGAGGTTCAATACCCATGCAGTTGGCAGCGATGGACCAGCCGGTTTCTGTCTGCCACCAGTGGTCAATCACCGGGACTTTCATTTTTTCCTGCGCCCAGAACAGCGTATCCGGGTCACAGCGTTCACCCGCCAGGAAGAGAGTGCGGAACTGGCTGAGATCGTAGTCAGCCAGGAACTTACCTTCCGGGTCCTGCTGGCGAATGGCGCGGAAAGCTGTGGGGGCGGTAAAGAGAGCCGCCACCTTATGCTGCTCAATCACCCGCCAGAAGGCACCGGCATCAGGCGTCCCGACCGGCTTGCCTTCATAAAGCACGGTGGTGTTTCCGGCCAGAAGCGGGGCATAGATGATGTAGCTGTGTCCCACAACCCACCCCACATCCGACGCGGCCCAGTAAACTTCGCCCGGCTCCACGTCATAGATGTTCTTCATGGTCCAGTTCAGCGCCACAGCGTGACCGCCATTGTCACGGACGATGCCTTTGGGCTGGCCTGTGGTGCCCGAGGTATAGAGCACATACAGCGGATCGGTGGCTGCAACCGGCACGCAGTCAGCGGGTTCGGCTGCATCAACCACGTCATTCCAGTCCAGGTCCCGCCCCGCCACCAAGGGGGCTTCTTCCATGGGCCGTTGCAGGATGATGCAATGCTCCGGCTTGTGAGCTGACAGCTCGATGGCCTGATCCAGCAGGGGTTTGTAAGCCACCACACGTCCGGGTTCGATGCCGCAGGACGCCGACAGGATCATCTTGGGAGTGCAGTCTTCAATACGGGTCGCCAGTTCATTGGCGGCAAATCCACCAAACACAACCGAATGAATGGCCCCCAGACGGGCGCAGGCCAGCATGGCCATGGCCGTTTCTGCCATCATGGGCATGTAGATGATCACCCGGTCACCTTTGCCAACGCCCTGTGCCTTCATGGCCCCGGCCAGCTTGGCCACGGCATCGCGCAGTTCCCGGAAGCTGTAAGTTCTGACGGTGTCAGTGACCGGCGAATCGTAAATCAGCGCGGCCTGATCGGCCCGCCCCTTTTCCACATGACGATCCAGCGCGTTGTAGCAGGTATTGAGTTCGCCGCCGGTGAACCATCGATAGTGGGGCGCGTCGCTGTCATCAAACAGCTTATCCCAGGGTTTTATCCAGTCGATGCCCTGTGCGGCCTCTGCCCAGAATCCCTCCGGGTCTGCCAGTGAACGGGCATGCACTTCGTCAAAGCGCCCCATGAACCTAATCCTCCCAAATACTGCTGTTTTGTGGCCCCAAAGCCGGGCCGTCAGTTGGAGGGGAGTTTGCCAAGGGGCCTGTGGCCTGTAAACCAAACAAATCTTTGCGTATTACGGAAAGTCAGCTCTTTTTCCGCCGCCAAAAGTCGCAAACAAATTCTGGTTTGGTGAAAATGTTCGTGTCCGACCAGGTTTCTGAGGTCGACAACCGTCCGGGCGAAGCAAGCGCTCCGCCAGCAATTCTGATCTGCGGGGTTCAGTCAACCAAAGCCTACTCGTAGAGGGGATAGGCCGTATTGATGCGCTCTGCATTGGGCAGCAGCCAGCCTTCGATCAGGAAGCCCTGGCCGGATTTGCCACGCCACTTCCCTTTTGGCAATCCGTCTTTCCCCTGCCCCTTTCCAGAAGTTTCATAGGCATGGAGGATGGCCGTCAGGACCTTTTCCTGATCCCAGTCATCCGGAAACATGGAGGAAAACTTGCAGGCGCCGGTTTCACTTTTCGGTTCTCCGGCTTTGGGAGCTTCAGGTCCCATGCACACCCGCGCTTTGTAGACACCGGCCGAATTCGGATCTGCCAGCAGCCGGGCCACCAGCGCTTCCCCTGCCGTTCTCTCTTTCGCCAGCGCATGATAGCCGGTGGGTTTGCCGCTGGCTTTGACTTCGCCACAGAAGATATGGGTGAGATTGACCGGCGGACTGCTTTTTGACCACTGGGCCCGCGGGGCCTGACAATCCAGGATCACCGGACCGTCGCCACCCGACACAAAAGCAAAGCCAATGATCACCAGCAGGAAAAGCCCTGCGGTGATGCCGATGGTATGTCTTCCCCCCAAAACCTCTGCTTCCTTCTAACCGACGGTCCTCAACACCTCCTCTGCTTTCCAGAAAGCCGCACACCCTTTCGGGTGGATTGGAACAGGAGCTGTCGTTTTTCCCATTATCCGCCGCCACAAGCTGACGTACAACCCACAGTCAATTCCTCTGCGTTGCCCCTACCCATCGGTTTATGTTGCACTGCACAATAATTTTCGTTACACAATCCACCCAACAACAGAATAATCTTACAAAAACACCCCTGGGAGACACCATTCATGTCCAATCAGCAGCCCACCGCGTCTTCGATGAGCAGTTACGATCTTCCAGAAAAAAACGCTGCCAACTACGTCCCCCTGTCGCCTCTGTCTTTCCTGCCGCGCACCGCAGCCACCTATCCGGATCACCCGGCGGTGGTCCATGGTGCGCGCCGTTACAGCTGGTCTGAAGCCTATGAGCGCTGCAAAAGGCTCGGCTCGGCGCTGAGCAGGAAAGGAATCGGCAAAGGCGATACGGTCGCAGTTATGGCTCCCAACACCCCGGAAATGTGGGAAGCCCACTATGGGGTGCCCATGGCAGGCGCGGTTCTCAACACGCTCAACGTCCGGCTGGATGCCGCCACCCTTGGCTTTATCCTCAATCACGGGGAAGCCAAGGTGCTGCTGACGGACAGTGAATTTCATGCGGTCATTGCCGAGGCGCTGAAGCTGGTGGACCACGACATCCTTGTGGTGGACATCGAAGACAGCGAAGGCCCCGGGGGTGAGCGGCTCGGCAGCGTGAACTACGAAGACTTCCTGGCGTCAGGCGATCCCGGCTTTGACTGGCAGATGCCCGGCGATGAATGGGACGCCATCGCGCTCAACTACACCTCTGGCACGACCGGCAATCCCAAGGGGGTGATCTATCATCACCGCGGGGCCTACCTGAATGCCGTGGGCAATGTGATGACCTGGCAGTTGCCACATCATCCGGTCTATCTCTGGACCCTGCCCATGTTCCATTGTAACGGCTGGTGTTTCCCCTGGACCATCACGGCCCAGGCAGGCACTCACGTTTGCCTGCGCAAGGTCTCCACCGATGACATCTACGCTGCCCTGTCCGACCGGGGAGTGACGCACCTCTGTGGTGCCCCCATCATCATGCAGATGGTGCTGGATGGCAGCGAGGCGCAGAAGGCGTCCTTCGAACACACGGTCAACATGATGACAGCTGCGGCCCCGCCGCCTGCAAAGGTTCTGGCGGACATGAAAGCCAACGGCTTTGACGTGACCCATGTTTATGGCCTGACGGAAACCTATGGACCGTCTGTGGTTTGCGCCTGGAATCAGGACTGGAACAGCCTGTCGATTGAAGACCAGGCCGCCAAACAGGCCCGCCAGGGTGTGGCCTATGCCGTTCAGGAAGAACTGATGGTGGCAGACCCGGACAGCCTGCAGCCCGTACCCGCCGATGGCCAGACCATTGGAGAGGTGATGACCCGGGGCAACATCGTAATGAAAGGCTATCTGAAAAACCCCGCAACGACGGAGGAGTCCTTTAAAGGGGGCTGGTATCACACTGGCGATCTGGGCGTCATGCACCCCGACGGCTATATCCAGCTCAAAGACCGCTCCAAGGACATCATCATTTCTGGCGGGGAAAACATCTCCTCCATTGAAATTGAAGATCTGCTCTACAAGCATCCTGCCGTCCTGGCCGCCGCCGTGGTGGCCAAGCCTGATGAAAAATGGGGCGAAACCCCTTGTGCTTTCATTGAGCTGAAAAGCGGCCACAGCCCAACTGCTGAAGAGATCATCGCCTTTTGCAGGGACAATCTGGCCCACTTCAAATGCCCGCGCACGGTGATTTTCGGCGACCTGCCGAAAACCTCCACCGGCAAGATTCAGAAGTTCGTTCTGCGCCAACAGGTCTGACAAATAGCTCCGTCACGCCCAAGAAGGGTCAGGGAAGCGGAGGTGATGCGACGCCTGCGCGTGCTTTTGCACGACACAGCAGAAGCGCTCAGCTCAATTGAGCTGCCTCCAGCTCCCACCTTCAACACAGAGGCAAAGGGACAAAAAACGACACCTGCCAGCAAAGCGAGACAGGTTGTCTCCTCTTCCGCGCCAGCAGATCCGATCTACAGCTTAAAGAGGTGCCCACCTCCGGCAGGCCTGCAGACCGGTACAAGGGTCCGGGGATAGAATCTGCACGGTCTGGTGGGCAGAGACCTGACCCTCCTCTTTGCTCGGCGTGAGTTTTCCGCCTGCCGTTCAGGCCGGAACCGGAAATCAAACGACATCATTGTGCTGTCGGATGGAAAACAGGCGCAGGAAAAGATTTCAAATTTCCTGCCTGATATTCCTAATGCCTACGTATCGTTAATGAATTTTTGCCGATTTTCGCCTCTCTGGGTTCTAATGCTGCAAGAGAGAGGGAATCTGAGAAATTTTATTAACAAAACCTTAACGCACTCAAACCACAGCACAGAAGACAGGTGTGTAAACAGGCAGCACTCTGCAACAAAAATTCACGATGTCTGCACCACAAAAAACCGGCGTCCCAAATCAGGAACGCCGGTTTGCTTGCTCTTTAAAAGGAACCTCGCCGGGCTTCTGCCTCTAGCGGCGTGTTCTTGTATGGCAATTCAGATCTTTTGATTGCGGGCTTTAAAGTCAGCCGTTGCCACAAAGTAAATCTGGTATGAATGCGGGAGAATGCCCGCGAAAGATCAGGGTTTAATGGGTCCCCATGGATCCATTGGAAAGAGTGGCAATCTCGTCCTTGATTTTTAGTTTTTCACGCTTGAGGTCGTGGATCACCATGTCGTCCGGATGGGGACGTAAATTCTCTTGCTCAAGTGCCGTATCCAGGCTGGCGTGCTTCTTCTGAAGAGCTACGATATGGTCCTGCATGCTCATTGGACTCATCTCCATTCCTGTTTCTGTACCAGATGATGTTACGCCTATATGACAACAAAGGCCAAGCGATTGATGCAACAATTCTCTGGGTAAAAATTCATTTGGTTACGGGCAAAAAGCGTTACAATAGGCCGACTTAACAAAAGGAACGAAAATGGCTGCGACCTTCCGTCTCATCGTTGGAATCTCCGGTGCCAGCGGGGTGATTTACGGCATTCGGTTGCTGGAGGCTCTCCAGGAACTCCCGGTTGAATCCCACCTGGTGATGAGCAAGTCAGCCGAGGTCACGCTGGCGCATGAAAGCCGATTGAAAGTGCGAGAGGTTCAGGCCCTGGCCGATGTGGTTTATCCCGTTGGCGACATCGGGGCAGCCATCTCCAGCGGCTCTTTCAAAACCATGGGCATGGTCATCGCCCCCTGTTCCGTCCGGTCGCTGGCTGAGATTGCCAATGGCGTGACCTCCAGTCTGTTGACCCGGGCGGCGGATGTGGTGCTGAAGGAACAGCGTCGGCTGGTGCTGATGGTGCGGGAAACACCTCTTCACTCCGGCCATCTGCGCAACATGCTGACTCTGTCGGATATGGGGGCCGTCATTGCCCCGCCCGTTCCCGCCTTCTACAGCAATCCGGAAAATCTGGATGATCTGGTCAACCAGACCGTGGGCCGGGTACTGGACCTCTTCGATCTGGACAGTCCCCTGGTCAAACGCTGGAAGGAACCGTCCTAACCCCTGACCCGTTCCCCAAACGACTGAAAAGACTGCCTGATTCCGGTACTCCTGCGCAGTCAGTCCGCTTGAACCGGTCTGCCGGAAGACTCATGCCCTGAACAATGCCCTCTGACTGGCCCGGAAACTCTCCTGCCGCTCAGCCGACAAAAGACCCTAAAGGGTCGACTACCGCTGGTCCGGAAAGAGGCGCACCAGCAACAGGCCCAGGGCCTGCTGCCCCTGGGCATCCAATCCCCCGTCCTTTACGGCTGACAGACGCTTTAGATAGGCCCGGCTGTTTGCTTCAGCGGCCCGGCGACCCTGGGGATAGAGAGCTTCATCTCCGGGCGGGATTGGCAGGCAGGCAAAGAGGATATCCTGCTCTCGTCTTTCGGCGATTAACTCCTGCTGCTTGATGGTCTGACGCAAGCTCCCTTCGCGCTCTGCCGGCAGGGTTTCCTGGGTTTTCAGCCAGCTGCGGGCAGCCCGCAGAGGACGCACAACTTCCCGGTGCCAGCCCTCAACGGCCTGCAGCAGTCGATCCCATTCCGTTGACGACAGGGTTTCCCCCCGTTGTCCCCGCCACAGACCATACAGCAGCAGGTTGACGTCTGCAGCGTACAGAGCCTGCAGGGTCAAACAGGCGTCCGGCACCTGGGGCCGCCCGTAAAATGACAGCGAAAAGGCCCAAAAGAGATTGCCGTCCGCCTGGGTCAGACTTTGTGAGAAATCGCCGCTCGGGGGAGGCGTCATGGTTCGTCATCCCCCAGACAGATTCCCAGTCCGCGGGCTGTTGCCACCAGAGAGGAAGCCGGATCAACCAGTTTGGGCCGCCCCACCACTTCCGCCAAAGGCACAGAGCCGACTTCGCGGCCCTGCCAGATCACCACCCGATCCTTAAAGCCCTGGGCGATCAGATCCACTGCATGAACCCCGAAGGCAGAGGCCATGACCCGGTCGCTGGCTGTCGGGGTGCCGCCGCGTTGCACATGCCCCAGAATGGATACCCGGACCTCTGCACCGGTGACATCTGCCAGACGCGCGCCCACATAATGACCGATGCCGCCATAGGTCTCGCGCCCGCCACTCTGGGCCTGGAAGACCGGCTGACCATCTTCTTTCAGAACGGCTTCAGCCACCACAACCAGCGCGAAGTTGCGCCCCCGCTGCCGCAGGCTTTCAATTTTACCGGCCACCGCCTCAATACTGTAGGGAATCTCCGGAATCAGGATCACATCCGCGCCCCCGGCAATCCCCGCCGACAGTGCCAAATGCCCGGCATCCCGCCCCATGACTTCCAGCAACATGATGCGGTCATGGCTGGCTGCCGTGGGCTGCAGGTTGTCCAGTGCGTGGACGGCTTCATTCACGGCTGTCTGATGGCCCACCGCCACTTCAGTGGCCACCACATCGTTGTCGATGGTTTTAGGAATGCCGATCATGGGGATATCTGCCAGGGCACAGAGACGCTGCAGAATGGCCAGACTGCCGTCCCCCCCGACACCAATCAGGGCATCGATCTTCAGCCTTTTCAAGGCATCAGCCACCTCACGGGAACGATCCTTGCGGCTGCCGTCGGGCAGAGGGTAATCAAATGGATCCCCTTTGTTGGTGGTGCCCAGAATGGTGCCGCCCTGACGCAACAAAAACCCGTCAAACAGAGAAAGCGTCAGAGGTTCCAGTTCAGGTGGGTCCACCAGCAAACCGGCTGTCCCTTTGTGCAGGCCAACAACTTCCCAGCCGTAACCTTCGATGGCCCGATGGACCACGGCCCGCAAAACAGCATTCAGTCCGGCGCAGTCTCCGCCCGATGTCAGCAACCCAATTTTCTTCATTCCAACCCCAAATGCCTCTCAGCAGATCCTGGACGACATGACCTTAGATCTTCCCGCTGTCCGTCAGCTCTGCGCCTCAAGCTGGGGAGACCTGCAAAGCCCTGATTGTGCAGCAGTTTACCTTGCCAGACTGGTAACACCTCTTTTAGTTTCGAAAAACAGTCAAATGCCTGGCTGGGGTGTCAAAATGCCCCTGATACCTCCCGGCAAGGCAGGCTACCCAGACAACCCTTTTCCGGGTTATACTCCGATTTGGCTGAACGATCTCGAGCGTGACGTCAGCCCGCAACCTTTTGAATGACTAAGTAAGGTTTCCATGAGCGTCGACGACCCCAACTTCGACGAACGGCAACAGGCAATTCTGGCACGGCTGGAAAGCTTGCGGACCGAACACCGGGATCTGGATGATGTAATCGCCCGGTTGAGCGAAAATGCTCCTTTCAATCAACTTCAGATCCAGCGCCTGAAAAAACGCAAACTGGTCCTGAAAGACCAGATGATTGCGCTGGAAAACCAGTTGATCCCCGACATTATTGCCTGACAGGCCAGGCACGACGGCCAGCCCTCTGAGTTTGCCTTGTGAAGTGAGTTTCACGAGTTAGGGGCTTCATGAACTGCGCCCGCTTAACGCCGTTTGGCTCTGACGTTTAGCCAAAAACTGGTTCCTGCAGTTTTTGGCGCGATCATCATAACGACGCCTGACCAGCCTCCCTATCTTCCTGGCAGTTCCCAATTCCAGGAGGTAGCGATGTTCACGCTGAACGGCATCCCCGTCACCATTCCCAAAGAGCTAGCACAGGTTTCCCTGCTGTCCTTCATCCGTGACCACTTGCGCCAGACCGGCACCAAGTATGGCTGTGGACAGGGGCTTTGCGGGGCCTGCACCCTGCACGTGAACGGCAAGGCCCGGCGGGCCTGTCAGCTCACACCCCAAGAGGTGTCCGGACAGGCGGTCACGACCATTGAGGGGCTGGCAGATCAATACGAAGGCGCCGACCTCCACCCTGTGCAGCAGGCCTGGATTGCCGAAAGGGTTCCCCAGTGCGGCTACTGCCAGGCCGGACAGATCATGACCGCCGCCGCGCTGCTGGCCGAAAACCCTGCCCCCGGCGAGCAGGATATCCGGGATGGCATGGACGGCAACCTCTGCCGTTGCGGCACCTACCCGCGCATCCATCGGGCTGTTGCCCGCGCCGCCCGGTCTTTCTCCTCCCCCCATTCGGAGGTGAAGTAACATGGTCGCTCTCCCCCTCTCTCTTTCCGTCAGCCGCCGGAAATTCCTGACCAACAGCGGCTGGTTGGCGGCCGGCGCTACGGTTTTGACCGCCTGCAGCGGAGTTATCCCGGTCCTGCCCACGACAGGTGATCCAGATAAAGATGACGCCCTGGCCTGGTTCCAGCTGTTGCCGGATGGACGCCTGCGCTTTTACTGTCCGCGCATGGAAATGGGACAAGGCGCAACGCTTGGCCTGACCCAGATCGTGGCTGAGGAAATGAACCTGCCCCAATCCCGGATCGAATGTGTGATCCCGGACAGCAGTCAGGTTCCAGCCTTCAAAATGACCGTCGGCAGTGAAAGTCTGGCTCTGTTCTCCGATCCTGTGTCCTTTGGCGCGGCAAATCTGCGGGAGTTTCTCCGAACCCAGGCAGCGCAACAGTATGATGTGGACCAGGCGCAGGTGTCGGATGCCCGGTCAGGCTTTGACATCGCCGGAGACTTCATCACCTACCAAAGTCTGATCACCGGAAAGAACCAGGTGCTGTTCGCCAGGACGGAGGATTTCGAGGCGCAAGACGTGCCCCAGTACTTTCATCGCCGCGAACACTCAGCTCAAGCGGTTGGCAAAAGCTGGCCCTCCCCGGAACTCAACGCCATCGTAACGGGCCAGACACTCTACAGCCGGGACATCCACCTCCCGGATATGCTCTATGGAGAGGTTGTCCGCCCCCCGTGGTTTGGAGCCAAACTGCTTTCGGTCAGCGAAGAAGAAGCCAGTGCTCTGCCCGGCGTCAAACGGATCGTCCATGATAAGGACCGGAACTTTCTCGGCATCCTTTGTGACAATCCCTTTGCCCTGCAAGCGGCCACCGACCGTCTGACTGCCACCTGGTCAGCGCCCGAAGCGGCAAAGCCGGCCGATCACCTTGATGTGGTGCCCCACCAGGTCGCCAACGATTTCGAACACACGCTGCTGGATAAAGAGGCCACATCAGGCGCGTCAGCACCTGCCAGCCAGAGCCTGAACCGCCGGTACAGCACACCCTACATGGCCCATGCGGCGATGGAACCCCGGGCGGCAGTGGCTTGGGTGCAAAAGACTGGCGTCGAAATCTGGTGCGGGTGCCAGGACCCCTTCTTTGTTCGTGACAGGGTCGCGGCCCTGTTGCGCCGGGACAAGGAGACGGTCCAGGTTCACCCTCTGCGTATGGGGGGCGGTTTCGGGGGTCGGGTGCTGTGCCAGCCCGCCGAGGAAGCCGCCCTTCTCTCAGCAGAAGTGGGGAGACCTGTGCGCGTAGACTGGAGCCGGGAAACTGAGTTTCAGCACAACTACTTTCAACCCAGGTTTTCCCACGCCATTCAGGCCAAGCTGACAAAAGACGGTCAGATCCAGCAATGGCGGCATGATTTTGTTTCCGCGCCGATCATCTTCGGTCTGGCCCCGAAATCACTGGCGGGCATCCTCGACAGCTTTATGGCCGACAAGGGCACAGCCAGAGGGGCGGTTATCCCCTACACCGTGGGTAAGCAAAGGATCCGCTATTCCGACCTTCGGTCCGATGTGCCAACCGGGGCCTGGCGGGGATTGGGGGCGGCCCCCAACACCTTTGCCATTGAAAGCATGATGGATGAACTGGCTTTGCTGGCCGGAAAAGATCCTCTCGCTTTCCGGCTGCAACATTTGTCGGAAACCGATGGAACAAAAGGTCGGCTTGCAGCTGTAGTCTCCCGCGTGGGCCAACTCAGCGGCTGGGGGCGCCCCCTGGAAAAAGGACAGGGGCTGGGCGTGGCCTGCGCCATCTACAAGGAACAGACCCCGGTTGCCGTGGTCGCCAGGGTGAACCTAGACGAGCAGAGGCAGGATATCCGTGTTGACCGGCTGTGGTGCGTTCAGGACTCTGGGCGTGTGATCAATCCGGATCAGGTTAAGAACCAGGTTGAGGGCAATCTGATCTGGGGCTGCAGCATGGCGCTGAAGGAGCAGCTGACCTTCAGCAATGGACAGGCGGAACAGGTAAATTTTGACAGCTACCAACTGCTGCGCCACAGCGAAGCCCCCCGCATAGAGGTGGAGCTTATGCAGCGTCCCGAAGCCCCGCCAAGCGGCGTCGGTGAATCTGCCTTTGCCCCGTCCGTGGCAGCCATTGCCAATGCCGTTTCTGCGGCCAGCGGTGTGCGCCAGCGGCACCTTCCGCTGCAGGCAGAAAAACTGTACCTCTAATCCGACGACCGCGTCGCACAAGCAGGAGAGAGATCATCGCGGATTTCGCCCGAACCAGCATAACCAACCTCGTCAGGCGGGAGGTGAGCAAAAGCCACCCTGATGTGCTGGCCGGGCTCGAGAAACCCAGGGACAGCCTGCATCAGGCCGTAGGTCCGGCCAGCGTCAAACGGGCCTTGCTGGACCACCTGCTGGACAAGGCCGGGCCGCTTGCTGTGCTGTCCATTGGTGAGGGCCTGATGGAAGGTGACTTCGATCCCTTGTGGCAGGTGGCCGTGCGTGCGCGCTCTCCGGAGATCTTCTTTAAGGGCTGGCGACGCATGGAAGGCTATGCCCACTCCACCAACCGCCTGGCATTCGACCAGCAATCAGTGACCTCAGTCCTCTGTCAGCGCTACAGCGTGGGAGATGCACCTGCCCCCGGTTTTGCGGAGAACCTGCTGATTTGCGGGTTGGTGATCATCCTGCTGCAGAAGATTGGCTGCAAAGATCTGGTTTGCCGTCTGCCTGAAACCAGCGGCCCGGCAATCGCTCTTTATGAACAGGGGCAATTCAATCAGAAAACTGCCGAAGCCCTTGGCAACGACCTGAACAGCTGGTCACTTACCTGGACGCGCTGTGAGCGACCCGCCAGCAAAAAGGATGAGGACGCCGCAGACCTGCCGCTGCCAGAGGATTGCCCGGCAGCCACCCGTCGCCTTGTGGAAAGAGCCGCCGGATTGCTGGCTGAAGATCATCTGCGGCAATGGAAAGTGGCAGAACTGGCCCATGAGCTGGGTGTGTCACAGCGATCGTTCCAGCGTCGCCTGACCGAGGCCCGCTGGAGCTTTTCCGGGCTGGTGCGTGCCTTGCGCATTCAAGAAGCCTGTCGTCTGCTTCAGGACAGGGAAAACTCCCTGACTCTGGTTGGCTTTTGTGCGGGATTTTCAGACAGTGCGCATTTCAGCCGGGATTTTAAAGCCGGAACGGGCACCACCCCAACGGCCTTTCGCAAGGCCATCGCCAGCTAAAACCAGGTCCAGATCAGTGGCTCAGTTGTCAGACCGCAAACGCGGGAGACCCGAGGGGTCGAGTTCCGGTGCAGCTTCTTCAGCCTTTGCTCTTTGCTGAACTTCCTGGGCAGCGCCTTCTGCCGCAAAAAGCTGTCCGGCTGGCATGACCTTACCAACAGCGGATTGCGGCGCGCCAGCCGGGGTGGCTGGGGTAACGGGCACTCCCGCTCCGCCTGAAACAGACGGAGGGGTCATTGAAGGCGCAGGGTTTTGAGCTGGTGCAGCTGCCGCAGTCTCGGCCGCTTCGGAGGGTGCCTGTGCCTTGTCATCTGTTGAATCCGCCCCGGCAGCCTCTCTCGGCTTAGCCACTGCCAGCGTACCGTCCGGCCGCTCAATACGTACCCGGAAGGAACTGTTCCTTTTGTGCTCGTACATGGCCCGGTCTGCTGCATCCAGGGCAGCTTCCACCCCTTCAGCACCGGTAAAGCAACAGACACCAAAAGAAGCCCGCACCGTGATGGAATGATCTTCAAAGACAAAGGGAGAATTGCCGACGATTTCGGCCAGTTCCTGAGCTTTCTGTGTGGCCACCGCTTCATCGGCCTGAGCCAGAATAACGGCGAACTCATCACCGCCCAGACGTCCGACAATGTCCGATTCCCGAACCGAAGCCACCAGCGTTGCGGCAACATGGTTCAACGCGGCATCGCCCGCTGAATGGCCCAGCGTATCGTTCAGGTCCTTCATGCCATTCACGTCAAAGTAAATGACCGATCCGGCCACCCCATAACGTTCGGCAAAGGCCATGAAGCGAGAAAGCTCTCGCACAAAAGCCCGCCGGTTGAGCAAAGGAACCAAAGGGTCCTGATCCGACAGATCTTCCAGATAAGCGATGCGTTTTTTGGCCTGGCTCAGTTCCTGGCGCAGGGTCTGCACCTCAGTCATCAGCTGCCCCAGGGCCGCCCGGATCGAAGAAGTCAGTTCAGCCTCCGGAATGCCCATAATGGAGGCCGTATCGACAGGCGCGGCGGCAGAAGTGGCCGAGGTTGCAGAAACAGAGGAAGTCCCGCCGGCAGCCGTCGCCCGGGTGGCTCTGGCTGCAGGGGCGGTCGATCGCGGTCCTGACGGGCTGCCAATCTTCATTCCAACTCCTGCCTCTACAAAACAATACCAAGCAAGACATCTTAAGTCGCCTTGTCCGGGTACGGCAAACACTCCCGCCTTCTGCCCCTTGTCGAAAAGTCAAAGGAAGGCGGCACCGGGCGAAAAACAGACTCCTGCGTAGCCTATCTGCGACTCTAAAGATCTCCCTTTAAGAAATGCTAAACGATAAGATCCAATTCACTGATTAAAGCGGCTTTTTTGCTCCTGACCGATGCGGCCTTGCTTTTGGGTTTTCTATGAACCGACCGTCGACTTACTCCAAAGTCCTTCAAAAGATCACAGCCAAAGTGCCAGCCTGAGCAAAGGCGGATGAGTGGGACGCGTTTTGCTCCTAAAGCCAATCCGCGATGCATCCTCCATAACTCTCTAAGGAGGCTCATGATTGACCTGTTCTCACCTGGTGACTCCTCTTGAAACGAAGTGACGCCAGGATTAGGGCAAATGCCTCTGCGGCTTGGGCTTGTTTGTTGCCCCCGGCGGCCCGATAATGCGCGCCGGTCAAATTGAGCCGGGGTTCCGATCTCAAGGCGATCACCCTGCCACCTGCCTGATGGTGGTTCAGAACACCGCCCTACCCGGCAACCGTTAGACAAAGCACGACCTGGCTGACCCTGGCCCGAACAGGGTGCAGCCCAGTCCTCAGGGGAGCGTTAAAAACCATGGCCGAGCAGCCTCTTGTTGGAATCATCATGGGCAGCCAGTCGGACTGGCCCACCATGCGGTTGGCCACAGGCATTCTTGAAGATCTGGGCGTTCCCCATGAAAGCAAGATTGTCTCTGCCCACCGGACACCAGACAGGCTCTATGACTATGCCAAAAGCGCAAAGGAACGGGGCCTGCAGGTCATTATCGCTGGTGCTGGTGGCGCTGCTCATCTGCCAGGAATGGCCGCTGCCATGACCCCCTTGCCGGTCTTTGGCGTGCCCATCAAAAGCCGGACCCTAAGCGGAAAAGACTCTCTGCTTTCCATCGTCCAGATGCCTGGAGGTGTGCCCGTTGGCACTCTGGCCATCGGCGATGCGGGAGCCAAAAACGCGGCTTTGTTGGCTGCCGCCGTGCTGGCTTTGCAGGATGACGGACTGGCTGAGCGTCTTGACGCTTTCCGCGCAGCCCAAACGGCCTCTGTGGCTGAAGAACCGGTTGAGGAGGGCTCGGCCCATGTCTGAGTCTAACAAAACACCTGAGTCTGACATCAAGACCACGGCGCAACCTTTGCCGCCCGGCTCCGTCATTGGCATTCTGGGTGGCGGCCAGCTGGGGCGCATGGCGGCACTTGCTGCAGCTAATCTGGGCTACCGCAGTCACATCTTTTGCCCCGGTGACGGTGAACCGGCCAGCCAGGTGACAGACCTGGTAACCGTGGCCAGCTACGACGACGAAAAGGCTTTGACCGCTTTCGCCAGGCAGGTGGATGTGGTCACCTTCGAGTTTGAAAACGTGCCCTCACGCTGCGGCGAAATTCTCTCTCAGCATGTGGCTGTTCGGCCCGACCCTAAGGTGCTGCACATCTGCCAGAACCGGCTGCGCGAAAAGGACTTTCTTGCCTCCATCGATGTGCCGACCACCCGCTATGCCGAAGTCGGTGATCCGGAAGCTCTGGCGCGCGCCGTCCGGGACATCGGGGCCCCGTCCGTGCTGAAAAGCGCTGAGTTCGGCTATGACGGCAAGGGTCAGGTGATGATCAAGCCGGACAGCGACCTTGATGCGGCCTGGGCCACCATGGCCGGGCACGCCCCCAACGTAAAAGGCATTCTGGAAGGCTTCGTGGATTTCAACATGGAAATCTCCGTGGTCATTGCCCGGGGTCTGGACGGCTCCATGGCCAACTACGTGCCGGTGGAAAACCAGCATAAGAACCACATACTGGACCTCACCATTGCCCCGGCCCGCATTTCCAGCCGGGCCGCTGACCGGGCCGAAGGCATTGCCCGGCACATTGCCGAAGCCCTGGATCTGGTGGGCCTGATCGGGGTGGAAATGTTCGTGACACCTGACGAAGACGTGCTGGTCAATGAACTGGCACCCCGTCCCCACAATTCCGGTCACTGGACCATGGACGCCTGCACCACCAGCCAGTTTGAGCAGTTTATCCGCGCTGTCGCCGGATTGCCCCTGGGCACGGCGGAGCGGCACAGCGACGCCGTGATGAAGAACCTGATCGGGGACGAAGCGCATGATTGGCAGGACATCCTCAGCGACGCCGGTGCCAAACTGCATCTCTATGGCAAAGCCGAAGCCCGCCCGGGCCGCAAGATGGGCCACGTCAACCGGATGACCCCGCGCAAGGACCGCTAGAGTATGATCGGTTGAGCAGGAAGCGCTTTACGCCTGGAGCGACCCCGTGACCGATCCTCTGATAAGTTTAAAAGACGCAGATTCGAACTTCACGTCTTGTCACAGAGTGAGCCCACTTAATCCGCTGAGACTCTAAGGCTGCATAATCGAAGAGGACAGAGGCAGAGAAAACCAACGCCTGTCGCCCCTCTGTCCCTATTGCTTGAGCAGCCTCTGGCTCTCCGGGATATGCCTGCCGGAATGATGAACTCGCATCGCACTGTCCGCATCTGGGGCCGTTTCATGCAGGTCGTCAGGGTAAAAACATGCTGACCAGCTAGAGGGTGATTCACAACAGAAGTCGAAGCGCCTTGCGCTCCGCTTCTGTTGTGAATCACCCTCTAACAGGTTGAATTGAGGCTTATTCACGTCTTATTTGAAATCACCTCGTGATTCCAAATAAGACGATAAGACTCTAAGGGGCAGTCCTTCAGTTTTCCTCCAGACCACGTTTCCTGAGGCCGAGTGTTTTCGCGCCTGTCTATGGGTGAAAAAACTGCCCGCCCAAGGCACAAGACGGCATTCACGAAGAAAAAAAAACAGGTACTATCCAACCGGAACTACGGCAGGGATCGCCACAAAGACCGCCACAGAAAAGGACAGTGATTGATGGGTGTGCGCTTCATTTTCATGCTGACGCGCAATGATGAAACGGTGCCGGACGCAGACACGCATCTGGCAACGGCTCTGGCTGCAGGCGTTCACCACATCGGTTTCAAAGATGTTGGCCTGCCCTTTGCCGAGCTGAAACAGCTCAACAGCAAAATCAAAGAAGGCGGGGCGACCAGTTATCTGGAGGTGGTCTCTCTGGACCGGGAAAGTGAAGTCGCCTCTGCAAAGGCCGCCGTGGACATCGGGGTCGACATACTGCTGGGGGGCACCAACGTTGATGCCGTGCTGCCTATTCTGAAGAACAGCGGCATCCTTTACTTCCCCTTTCCCGGCAGAATCGTCGGACACCCCAGTGTGCTGGCGGGTTCCATTGATGAAATTGTCGCCAGTGCGGAAGAACTGGCCGCCCGCGACGGGGTGGACGGTCTGGACCTGCTGGCTTATCGATCAACAGAAAATGTCACGGGCCTGATGGCGGCGGTCTGCGCTGCCGTGGACAAGCCGGTGATCATGGCCGGTTCCATCGGCACACGCGAGCGCATCGAAATTGTCCGGAAGTCAGGGGCGGCCGGTTTCACCATCGGCACTGCTGCCCTGGATGGTGACTATGCTGCGGACAGTCCGGAACTGGAAAGCCAGCTGCGCTCAATTCAACGGGATGTGGCCGGGCTCAACAAACACATCTCCCCCCACAAGCCGAAGAACCTCGGCCGTCTGTTTGACAGCTTCTCGGAAACCTGGACGCCCAAAATCGCCGCTCAGGTCAACAACATGCAGCTCAGGCTGGCCAAGTTTGACGGCGCCTTTATCTGGCATCACCACGAAAGGGAAGATGAGCTCTTCCTGGTCCACAAAGGCACCCTCAAGATGATGTTCCGTGATCGCGAAGAAATCATCAGGCAGGGCGAGTTCATTGTCGTTCCCCGTGGGGTGGAACATTGCCCGGTCGCACTGGACGGTGTCTGTGAAGTTCTGCTGATGGAACCTGCCACCACGATCAACACCGGCAACAACGATGATCCCCGCACCCTCCGGGACCTTGAAGAGCTGTAAGGTCTGAACAAACCGCCATGACCGCACACCTGGTAAAAGACTGGTTCCAGGAGGATTTCAGCCAGCTGAACCCGCAGTTACAAAACCTGCACCAGACAGGCGGTATCTTGTCCGGTCTTGTTACGCTGACATATGGCCGCGGCCTTGCCGGATTTATGGGGCGGCATCTGGCCAAAAAGCTTGGTTTGCCGGCCGCGGGCCAGCACAGCCTGTCTGTCGAGATTCGCCCGGGCAATGAAGGGCTGAAGTGGGACAGAACCTTCAACACAGATCAGGTTATGAAATCCCTTTTTGTTCCGGTGGGGACGCGCACGAACGGCTACTGGCTGGAAACGACAGGTGACATCACCCTGCAGCTGACGGTCGACATTGTAGAGGGCGGCTGGCACTGGCGGTGTCAGAAGATGACGCTTCGGGGTATCCCGCTGCCCCTGTGGCTGCTGCCCAAAACCACGGCCTACAAGTCAATCGAACAGGGTCGCTACCGCTTTTTTGTGGGCTTCAGCTTGCCTGTCATAGGCCCCCTGCTTTCCTACAGCGGCCTGCTCGACCTCAAACCGGCCGATGAGAGCTAAGCGCCTGACTAGGGTCAAATCGGTTTAAGTGGAATCACTTCGAGATAACGCTTAGAGCGTGAATTTGCCTCTCTTCTAAAGGATAGAGAATGATTCACGGCTTAGGTACAAGCGCAAAGCGCTTCTAACTAAACCGATCATGCTCTAGCGCCGCAAACCGCCGGGCGTGCGGGCCAGAGGGCTGCGGTTGAAGCGACGACGCAACTCACTGTTGGGCTGACACAGTTGATCAGGCAGGTCCATCAGGCGTTTCATGCCCTTGCCAAAGCGTCCGCCTACTTTCAGCACCTCTTCAATGCGCCGGTCCAGAAAAGCCCAGGTGGTGGCGTAGCCTTCGCTGTTGTCGTTCAGCCAGCACAGCAGAGTGGAAGAATAGACCCCCAGCAGCAAAGAGCGTTTGCTGTAGTAGTTGTAGTCGGTGGAGGTATCGCCTGCGGCATACCAGATGGCGTCCACGGTTCGCCAGGCCAGCCGGGCCCCCAGCGGGGCATTCAGCGGTAGCGAAAGAAATGACAGCCCCCGGCTGGTGGCTTCCCGATGGGGTTCCAGCAGTTCCAGGCGACGGCGTACAGCCAGCGTGATGCGGTCACGAATTTTCATGGATTCGAGATCTTCTGCCTCCAGGGACTGAAGCATTTCCAGATCGATCCGATCACTGAAGCACTCGATCAGTTCGCGAGGGCCCGATGGAAAGGTGTTTTTAACCCGGGCCGGATCCCACCCCAGGTCATCGCCTGCGGCCTGCAACACGGCAGCGCCCCAGCCATCGAAAGGCACGTGAGCCAGCGCGGCTTCCAACAGAGCCTGGCGATCTTCCTGCAGTGACATAACGCTTCCTTTCCGACGGGCCCTGATAAAGGGGGCAGTTTGCTGATTGCGAGATTAACACCTGAAGAGAACTTTCCCAGCCCCTTTAACGGCTTGCGGCCTTTTTGCCCAACAGGTCATCCAGAACAGACGTCAGGCCCGCTATCTGAAGATATGGGGAAGGTTCTCTTTTCCTGCCAGAGGACCTCCCTCATCCGTCTGAGAGATGATGCAGTTCCGACGTGAACATCAGCTTAGACAGATCTGTCATTCGCTGGGGATAAAGAACCCCGTCGAGATGATCGCATTCATGCTGCACCACCCGGGCATGGAATCCCCTTGCCTCCCGCACAATCTCCTGACCCTCCAGATCCAGAGCTCGGTAGCGAATGGCGCTGTGGCGGGGAACTTCACCGGTCAGTCCCGGTACAGAAAGGCAGCCTTCCCAGCCCAGAGTCGTCTCCCGTGACAGCGGTTCGATCACCGGATTGATCAGAACGCTCAGAGGAACGCCCTCCAACACTGCCGAGTCTCCAGCTGAACCGTCCAGTTCCGCTTCCCGGGCCGCCCGCTGAGGCGACACAAAAAAGACCACGACCCGCAACGGCACATGGACCTGTGGGGCAGCCAGCCCGGTGCCCGGCGCATCCTCCATGGTTTCCACCATATCCTCCACCAGTTTACGGATTTCCGGGGCGGTTGGATCAACCACATCATCGGCCGGGCGACGCAGGATCGGGTGCCCCATGCGGGCGATCTTCAGAATGGCCATAGTACTGCCTTTGCATTGCTGTGTTCCTGTGTCCTGCACTTTAGCAAAAAGAGTCCTTGCCATGCCCAGGAAGCCTCTATATGTACCCCTCACGTTCGGTGGTAAAGGCACCTTCGGAGTCCGGCTGTTTTTGTAAAAACTGACCGGGCCTGTTGGGGTGACCTGTACAGCAGCCGGGCAACGTGGTATCTAAAGCCAACAGTTTGTGCGGAATTTTCCAAACAAACGCCGATTTCATTTGTTAGCTGGTGACCACTTCGCGGATCTTTCAGAACCGACGAAGTGTTGTCTCGTTACAAACTGGCTTGTTGAGAAAAGGAGAAGATCGCCCGTGCAAGTTCACGTCCGCGATAACAACGTCGATCAGGCCCTGCGCGCGCTGAAAAAGAAACTGCAGCGCGAGGGTGTATTCCGTGAAATGAAACTGCGCCGTCATTTCGAAAAGCCTTCCGAACGCAAGAAGCGCGAGCAGGCTGAAGCTCTGCGTCGTCATCGCAAGCTTCTGCGCAAGCGCCTGGAGCGCGAAGGCTACTAGGCCACAGTCTGCGGGATGCTCACTTGATCCAAGAGAGCATCCAACAGTACTCGACAAGCCACGGTTAAACGCGGTCCAGCTTTGGGCCGCGTTTTCGTGTGTCCGGATTTTGCTTTATCCGGATACCTAATAAAGCGATTTGGCTCTGGGGTATGATCGGTTTCCTTGGCAGCGCGGTGCGCTTGGAGCCAAACCGCAAATCACCCTCTAGCAGGTTGAAAAGAAGCTTATTCACGCCTTATCTGAAATCGCCTCGTGATTCCAAGTTAAGACGATAAAACTCCAGGCCTCCGTCAGGCCTCCGCGTGATAGTGGGTTTCCCCCTTGGCCCGTCCGGTTTCGGTGGTTTCCAGCTTTACCTTGTCCCCCGCCTTGAAGGTCCAGCCGCCGCCACTCTGGCCCGCCGGAACCGTATCCTGGGATTTCCCGTTCAGGAACACTTCAACCGCGGCTGTTGCCGCCGGGTCGTTGTTGCGCACATCAAACCAGCCCTTGCGTGTGCCCGTGCCGTTTTCCTGACTGTCGGGATGGGTCAGATCAAAAGGGACCTTGATTGTCTCTTCGCTCATGGCAATTCCTTCCGTTTTAAGAAAAGGACGACACTCGTCCTCCTTTCCTTAGACGGCGCTTCATCTCCAGGCGTGAGCAAAGAACCGACCTCGGCCAGCCCTCAGGGCATAGATTGGGGGGTGAACGAAGGGCTGCCTCGCCCCCGAATCTCAGAGATCGACAAACCTTCAGGGATCGACAAACCCCGCCGCCAAATCAGACAGCACCCTGGCAGCCGGTGTTTTTTCCCTGACAAAGCCCACCCCCTGGCCCGCGTAGAGGCTGAGCCTGGACGCCAGCTTGGCATCATCTTCCCGCCGCAATCCTCCGCCCATAAACCGCAGGAGGTTCCAGCCCCCGCGACCGGTGATGGCCCGGTGGGGCGTGCCGAACCGCCAGCCGTAGGAATAGCCGGTCTTGAACTTCGGGGCATCGGTATCGGCAGCAATCAAGACGTCCTTGTAAGCCTCCTGGCTGTTGCATTCGTCACTCGCCAGAAAAGCCGTGCCACACCAGACGCCCTGGGCGCCCAGCGCCCGCGCTGCAATAACGGCCCGGGCTTCGTGAATGGCACCGGCTGCCAGAACCGGGCGCCCGTCCGCAACGTCCACCACCGCCGGCAGCAAAGCCATCAATCCCACCCGTCCACGGATGTGCCCGCCAGCCTCTATGCCCTGCGCGATCACCATGTCCGCCCCTTGCTGAACCACCCGCCGGGCCTCTGCCAGCGATCCGACCTGCACCGCTGTAACGATCCCGGCTTCCCTGACCCGAGGCAGGGTATCGCCGAACTCTCCGTAAAAGAGCGACAGGACTTTGGGGCGTTCCTCCAGCACCACCTGCAGGCTCGCCTCAAAGAGCTCCGGTCCGCCATACTGAGGCACCAGATTGACGCCAAAAGGCCTGTCCGTCAGATCGCGGGTTTGTCTGATCCAGCCCCGCAACACCTTTGGCGGCACCCGCAAGCCACCCAGATGCCCCAGACCACCCGCATTGCTGACAGCCGCCACCAGTTCAGGCCCTGCAAGCCCCGCCATGCCGGCTTGAAAAACAGGAAGATCAATGCCGCACAGCCGGGTGGCAGCATTGCCGTCAAAGCCTGAACCAGCCCCCGCCTGCCCCTGCTCGTCGAACATCTTTTCCTGATCCATCTGCAGCTCCCTGCCCAGCTTTGAGCGTTTGCTCTTGATAAAGAGAGTAGAAGGCATCCTATCTTTCTTGTAAAATGATGATAAATGAGTATTACGTTCTGAAAATGAGAATATAAATGGAGATCCGGTCTCTTAGAACTTTTCTGACCGTGGCGGAGACAGGCACCATCTCCCAGGCTGCGGCACGCCTGAACTGCGTCCAGTCCAACGTGACCTCCCGGATTAAGGCACTGGAGGAAGAGCTGCAGGTGTCCCTGTTCAGCAGAAGCCGAAAAGGGATGGCTCTGACAGCTGCCGGGCATCTTTTTGTGGATCATGCCCAGGCGGTGCTGGACAGCCAGGCCAGTGCCCTGGCAGCGCTGCAGGATTTCTCCAGCACCGTGCGGCTTCTGAGGCTGGGCAGCATGGAGTCGACCCTGGCCATTCGCCTGCCCCGCCAGATTGCGGCCTTTCGCAAGACCCACCCTCAGGTCAAACTGGGGCTGCGCTCCGGCCCGACAGAGGAACTGGTCCAGCTTCTGCTGGCCGGAGACATCGACCTGGCCTTTGTTGGCGGGGCTTATGAACATCCGGATCTGGACGGTCGAGTGGTCTTTTCCGAAGAAATGCTGCTGGTCAGTGACTTAAACGGTCTTCAGCCGCGACAACTTCAGGGCCAGCCCCTGCTGGTTTTCAAACCGGGCTGTTCCTATCGGGACTATGCCCAGCGCTGGATGAAGCGGGCAGGACTGGCCCCGAATGAGATCATTGAACTGGGAACGCTGGAAGGCATTCTGGGCTGTGTGGCCTCCGGTGTCGGCGTCACCCTGCTGCCCCGCTCGGTCATTGAACAGAGCCAGCATGCCTCTCTCCTGACGTTGCATGAGCTGCCGGATCCGGACCGCTTCATCGACACCCTGGCTCTGCACAATCGCACTGCCCCGGCCAACGGCGCGGTGTCGGCGTTTGTCGAGACGATCGTGGCAGATCACCAATCAGGACATGGTCGTTTGAACTGAGAGCGCCTGGCACCAGAAACTGATCCGTGGTTCACCCTCTAGACGCTGGAATACGGGGACAGTCACGGCAAGCAGCAAGCCTGTTTTCACCTTCTCCGACGGCAAATCGAAACCAGAAGCAGGCTCGGGCGCGCACCCTGTCATCGCCGAATGAGAAGGCCACCTTCTCAATTTGCTCTCTATGCGACAACCGCCGGCCTTTCCTAGACTTGTTCGTCAACAGCAGCAGGAGAGGCCCATGCAGTTCAGAGATACCGCCCTGGGATTTGGCCTGGTCACCATGATCAATCACTGGCTGGGGGCACTGCTGTTGCCCCTCTTTGCGCTGCTCTGTTTCAGCACAGTGTTCCTGAGCGAAGAGGCAAAAGCCGACCGTTGGGCCAGTTGCCTGTCACTGGGGCTGCCTCTGGCGGTTTTCTTTGCCTTCCGGCTCTTTTGGCGTTTCAGGCACCACCATCCTCTGCCGTTGGGCAGCCCCTCGCCGCTTGCTGTCATGGTAGGCCGCGCCATCGCAATCGGCTTGCTGCTGGCCGGAGTGATCCTGCCTCTGTTGCTTTGGCTTAAGCTATCGGCGGAGGGGCTTTCCCCCCTGGTCTTTGAAATCCACCTGCCGACTTTACTTGCCCCGTCGCTCTCGCTGGCGCTGGTTCTGTCCCTGCTCTTCTGGGCGGGTCTGTGTGCCTTCAGTCTGGGGTTCCTGCTTCATCTCAGCGCGGCGTTGAAACACCAGTTCATCCTGCAGGATAACGCCATCGCCCGTCTGCTGGGGAAAACCATCGAACTATAGATTCGAGATCCTGTTTCTCAGAAACCTCGGATTGAGCGCGGCTCACAGGCGAATCCAGCACTGGCTGGCAGGCGATCACCTGTGTCGCGACTGGGATTTTTGCCGCCTCCACCAGCCAAGTTCACCGCAGCAACGCTGCGTTAAAAACATTTGACCAAATAGTTGACCAAGAGAATTCGACATTTCTCTTCGGGGATGATACACCCTCGCCATTCGGTGAACGCGGGAGCGCCGGATCACGCGAAGAGTCCTTTCCCTTCAGACAGTGCCCAGACTGAATTTCCTTGAGAATCCGGACAAACCGGACCGCAAAACAAGAGAACTTCAGCCTCAGGGATGAGCCTCTGTCTGACGCAGCACTCTGTGACAGGAAAGTCGATTCTGGTCAGACCAACGGTCGTTGGTTGTTGTTTGTGATCTGATTAGGGAGCTCCGCCAGCAGTATGTTTAAGCGCCTGCTTGTCGCCAATCGCGGCGAAATCGCCATCCGTGTTCTGCGTGCCGCCAATGAACTTGGCCTGCAAACCGTTGCCATTTACTCCAAAGAAGACAAACTGGCTCTGCACCGTTTCAAAGCCGACGAGAGCTATCCGGTGGGCGAAGAACTGGGCCCTGTTCAGGCCTATCTCTCCATCGACGAAGTCCTGCGGGTTGCCAAACAGGCCCGGGTGGACGCCATTCATCCTGGCTACGGCTTCCTGTCCGAAAATCCGGATTTCGCCGAAGCCTGTGCGCAGGCCGGCATCACCTTTATTGGCCCCAGCCCGGAAACCATGCGACGGGTGGGCAACAAGGTTTCTGCCCGCAATCTGGCCGAAGAAGTCGGGGTTCCCGTGGTTCCCGCCACCGGGCCTCTGAGCCACGATGAGGCGGAAATCAAGGAGCTGGCCGCTGCTGTCGGATATCCCCTGATGCTGAAAGCCAGCTGGGGTGGCGGGGGTCGCGGCATGCGTGCCATTGAAAGCGAAGACCAGCTGCTGGCCGAAGTCATGGCCGGGCGACGGGAAGCAGAAGCAGCTTTCGGAAACGGCGAAGTTTACCTGGAAAAGCTGATCCGGCGCGCCCGCCACGTAGAGGTCCAGATTCTGGGGGACAGCCACGGCCAGTTGGTCCATCTCTTTGAGCGGGACTGCTCCGTCCAGCGCCGCAATCAGAAAATCGTCGAACGGGCCCCTGCCCCTTATCTGGATGAAGCCGGACGGGAGGACATCTGCCAGTCCGCTCTGACACTGCTGCGGGCCGCCAATTACAAAAATGCCGGAACCGTAGAGTTCCTGATGGATGCCGACACCGAGGCGTTCTACTTCATCGAAGTCAATCCCCGGGTCCAGGTGGAACACACCGTCACGGAGGAAATCACCGGCATCGATATCGTCAAGGCCCAGATCCGCATAGCTGGCGGGGCCAGGATCGGTTTGCTGGAGGGCAAGGACGCCTCTGGCGTGCCGCCACAGGCAGACATCCGCCACAACGGCCATGCCCTGCAATGCCGGATCACCACGGAAGATCCGGAAGCCAACTTCATCCCTGACTATGGACGCATCACCGCCTATCGCGGCGCGACCGGCTTTGGCATTCGCCTGGACGGCGGCACGGCCTATTCCGGGGCCGTCATCACCCGCTACTACGACTCCATGCTGGAAAAGGTCACAGCCTGGGCCCCCAGCCCGGAAGAAGCCATCGACCGGATGGACCGGGCCCTCAGGGAGTTTCGCATCCGGGGCGTGGCCACCAACCTGACCTTTGTGGAAGGACTGATCAATCACCCCACGTTCCGGGCGGCGGCCTACACCACCAAGTTCATTGATGAAACGCCGGAACTGTTCCGCTTCACCCGCAGGCGGGACCGGGCCACGCGCCTGTTGCGCTACATTGCCGATGTCACCATCAACGGCAATGCAGAAGTCAAAGGCCGGGAAAAGCCGCGCGCGGCTCCCAAACCCTCCCTGCCGCCCGTTGCCATGGCAGACGCACCGCCAAAAGGAACCAAGGACCTGCTGGAGGCCGAAGGTCCAAAGGCTGTGGCTGATTGGATGAAAGCGCAGAAGCAGGTGCTCTTTACGGACACCACCATGCGTGACGCCCACCAGTCCCTGCTGGCCACCCGCCTCAGGACCTATGACATGCTGGAGGTCGCCCCGGCCTATGCCCGGGCATTGCCGCAGCTGTTCAGTCTGGAATGCTGGGGCGGTGCCACCTTTGATGTGGCCTTGCGCTTTCTGCACGAAGACCCCTGGGAGCGGCTGGCCCGGCTGCGCGAAGCTGTGCCCAACGTGCTGCTGCAGATGCTGCTGCGCTCTTCCAACGCCGTGGGCTACACCAACTATCCGGACAATGTGGTCCAGCATTTTGTCGCCCGGGCTGCAGAAGGCGGGGTGGATGTCTTCCGGGTGTTTGATTCCCTCAACTGGGTGGAAAACATGCGGGTCGCCCTGGATGCGGTTCAGGAAAGCGGCAAGATCTGTGAAGCGGCCATCTGTTACACCGGGGACATTCACGATCCGGCACGGGCCCGCTACGACCTGAACTACTACCTGAAAATGGCCCGGGAGCTGGAAGCTGCCGGGGCCCATATTCTGGGCATCAAGGATATGGCCGGCCTGCTGAAGCCGCGGGCGGCCCGCGAACTGGTGCGCGCCTTGAAGCAGGAAACATCTCTGCCCCTTCACCTGCACATGCACGACACCTCCGGCATCGCCGCCGCCTCCTTGCTGGCGGCCGTGGAAGAAGGGGTCGACGCCATCGACGCGGCCATGGACTCCTTTTCCGGCCTGACCAGCCAGCCCAATCTGGGGTCTCTGGCAGAAGCACTGAAAGGGGGACCCCGGGATTCCGGCCTCGACCCAGCCACCATCCGGGCCTTTTCCGACTACTGGGAAGGGGTGCGGCTGCAGTACCGGGCCTTTGAAAGTGACACCCGGGCCGGGGCAAGCGAGGTGTATCTGCATGAAATGCCCGGTGGCCAGTTCACCAACCTGAAAGAACAGGCCCGCAGCCTGGGTCTGGAGGAACGCTGGCATGAAGTGGCCCGCGCCTATGCAGAGGTCAACCAGGCCTTTGGCGACATCGTCAAAGTAACCCCCACTTCCAAGGTGGTGGGCGACATGGCCCTGTCTCTGGTGTCCGCCGGGCAAAGCACCGCCGATCTGACAAACCCGGACAAAGACATCACCATCCCTGAATCAGTTGTTTCCCTCTTTCGAGGGGATCTGGGACGACCGGAAGGCGGCTTCCCGGAAGCCTTGCAAAAGAAAATCCTGAAAGGGGAAAAACCCATCGAAGGCAGGCCCGGTCTGCATCTGGCCCCTGCCGACCTGAGCGCCGAAAAGGGAGCGGCAGAAAAGAAAGCAGGGCGCAGCCTCAACGACTTCGATTTCGCCTCGGCCCTGATGTACCCAAAGGTGTTTCAGGATTATGCGGCCTTCCGTCGGGAAAACGGGCCAGTGTCCATGTTGCCCACCCCTGTTTTCTTCTATGGCATGCAACCGGGTCAGGAGACCTCCATTGAACTGGAAAAGGGGAAAACACTGGCCCTGCGCTGCCTGGCCATCGGGGAACCCCATGAAGATGGCACGGTCGAAGTCTTCTTTGAGCTGAATGGTCAGCCCCGTATGGTCCGGGTGGCCCATCGGGATCTGAGCGGCAGTGCCGTTGCCGCCCGTAAGGCCGAAGACGGCAATGGAGACCATCTGGGCGCCCCCATGCCAGGCATGATCTCCACCATTGCCATCAAGGCCGGACAGAAGATCAAGGCAGGCGACGTGCTGCTGACCCTGGAAGCCATGAAGATGGAAACGGTGCTGCATGCAGACCGGGACGGCACAATCGCCGAACTGCTGGTCACAGCCGGTCAGCAGGTGGACGCCAAGGACCTGCTGCTGACTTTCAGCTGACAACACACCTTCCTTTCGACTGCAAAAAATACTAAGGCCCCGTCTGCTAAAGGACGGGGCCTTTCAATTGGAAGATTGGGCCCAGGTCAATCAGCAGCCACACTTGTTTTCTGCCGCCTGAACAGTCTGCCGTCGATCACCAGGAGCCCGGCGAAAATCACAGCCATGCCGATCCAGGCGTTGAGTCCGGGCCTTTCGTCCAGCAGGAAGATACCCAGCACGAGCGCCCCGGGTGGAATGAGGAAAGTCACCAGCAGAGTGTTGGTGGCCCCGGCCCGCTTGAGCAGCGAAAAATACATCAAATAGGCCACTGCCGTACCAGCCACGCCGGTGATCACCACGGCCAGCACAGCCGACAGATCCGGCGTGGCACTTAACGGCGTCTCTACTAGGAAAGCCAGAGGCAGCGCCAGGCTGCTGGACGCCACCAGCATGCTGCAGGCCGACACTTCCGTATCCAGCCCGCGGAACCGCCGCCCAAAGATGCCGGCAAAGCCATAGCTGCAGGCTCCGCCCAGAACAGCGAAATGAGCCAGGATGAACAGCCAGTCCCTGGCCTGACCATCCACAGGGTCATCTGAGAGGAAAAGCTCAGGTCCACCCAGCAGAATCGCCACACCCGCAAAGCCCAACAAGACCCCAAGAAACCGACCCGGCGTCAGGCGTTCATCCGCCGTCAGAAAGTGCGCCAGGATGACGGTGAAGATCGGTGTCGTGGCATTCAGAATAGAGGCCAGCCCCGCTTCTATTTCGGTCTGTCCCCAGACGATCAGGGAAAAAGGAATGAGGTTGTTGAGGGTCCCCATGATCAAGAAGGCGCCCCAGGTCTTCAGGTCCCCGGGCAGCCGTTTGCCCCTGAGCGTGATCCAGACAAAGAGGGTGATCGCCGCCACAGCCACCCGCCCGAAGACCACCGTGAAAGGGCCAAATCCCTCCAGGGCGATTTCCGTGAAATAGAAGGCACCGGCCCAGACAAAGGCCAGGGCAAAGAGCAGGATCCAACCATTGAGATCCAATGCGGGAACAGACGACTGGGACATAAAAACAACCTGAACAGAATAAAGATCAACTCAGCCGCACTCGCACGAGCGGCTTCCCCTGTTATGCCGTCATCGGCCCGGGATCGGCCATCCGCTTCTTGCGAACCCAAAAGCATGATCGGTTTGGTTAGAAGCGCTTTGCGCCTGGAACCAAACCGTGAACCCTTCTCAAAAACACGGATAAGAGTTTCACGATTGAAGTGTTATCATGCAGTGATTCCAGTTAACCCGATTTGACTCTGGCAGCAGCAGGCGCATCCCCGCAATGGACGGTCAGCTGTCAGATCTTGCTGAAGAGGGCACAAAGTTCGCCTTGCCCGTGATCACGTGGTCAAAATCAGTCAGATCCCCAATGCGCACCCGGGCCGAGCGATTGAACTTGCTGTGAGTGGCCACCAGCATGGCACTGTGGGCTGACGCCAGGGCCGCCCGCTTCACCTCGACTTTCTGAAAATCGTAGTCCATGACAGCCCCTTCTTTTTCAACGGCTGAACAGCCGATGATGGCAAGATCGAAGCGAAACTGGCGCACCGCCGCCAGGGCCTGATCCCCAACCACTGCGCCGTCTGACGGGCGCACCTGCCCCCCCACCACAAAGACATCATGTGACGAGGGATCAAACAGCAGCCCGGTCTTCAGACTATTGGTCACGACAGTCAGCCCCCGTCGCAGCGACAGGTCCTGCGCGACCGCTTCAACCGTCGCCCCGACATCAAGAAACAAGGTGGCACCGTCCGGCACCAGCGCTGCGGCCTGCTCCGCAATCAGCCGCAGGTCATCTTCAGCATCCGGTGACTGTTTCTGCTCCCGGCGCAACTGGGGCCCCAAAGTCCCCGCCCCACCGTGGAAGCGCTGAACAAGACGCAGCCCGTGCAGATGAATGATGTCCCGCCGCACGGTCTGGGCAGAGACCGATAAAGCCAGCGCCAACTCCTCAATGGTGGCGAAGCCCTGATCCTGAATGCGCTGCAGGATCCTCTGCTGGCGTAAATTCAGGTTGGCCTGGGCGGCAATCTCCGGTTCCAGAACCGGCGGTCTTGGCATGACAGGGCTTTCTTTCTGTAATCAGGCTGACAGGAACTGCAGAGACAGATGGCAGACCCTATTGCTACCGCAAAACCAGGAGCGGTCAAAACCCTGATGCAGCTGGCGGGAGGCAAATCATGTCACCTGACCCACCAAAGGACATCACTTGAAAAAAACTCTGTGCGGGATCTGGAGCGGGATTTACGTCGCCTGACTGCGCCCAAAGCCATCAAACCCCTCAAAATCAGATGAAAGGGTCCCTGTGGTCAAAAGAAAAGGCCAAGAGAAACTTCCATGGGGAGCCTCCCATAGAGCAGTCTCTTCGGCCTTGCTCTGCCTCCGCCCCTTATGGGGCCGGAGATGACGATCTGCCCTGAGCAGACAGACAGCTGTGGTGCTTATTCCATGCCCAGTGCATGCTTGTAGACGTCCAGCAGGGATTCTGTTTCCTGCCGATCATTCTCATCCATCTTACGCAGCTTGATGATCTGGCGCATGATTTTGGTGTCAAATCCAACGCCTTTTGCTTCGGCATAGACTTCACGAACATCCGCAGCCAGGGCAGCTTTTTCTTCTTCCAAACGTTCGATGCGTTCAATGAAGGAGCGCAAGCGCTCTCCGGCAATACCGCCAACGTCATTGGTTTCTGTCACGTTGGTTTCGGCGACATCGCTCATGCCTTCATGCTCCTTAGCTGCAATTTTTGTCTGGCTGTCCAGCCCGTGCCGCCTTTGACAGGGTCGGCGCGTCGGTCAGGACAAGGGATCGGGATCAACCCGCGGGATGTGAATACCGGGTTGGAGGGGCGAACCTAATGCCACTTTCCCCTCGAATGCAATGATTGCTTTTTACAGGCGGCGGCTGTCCTGCCAATGACCGTCAGCTTTTCGGACTGCCAGAGAAATTCATCGCATCAGACAACTTCAGCCTCTCCCCCAGGCCTCTGTCAGGAAAGCAGGCTCTCGATCCGGTTCAGCACCTTATCCAGGCCCTGGCCGGTTCCCTGTCGGGCAATGTCATCGGCAACCTGAGCCGCATTATCTGCGTATTTCTGTTCGCTTAGCAGATGGCTCAGTGCCCGAAGAAAGTCCTTAGCAACATAGGTGCCACTGCTGGTCATGCTGACGCCGATTTTCAAAGGACCAACGGCGCGGTTGTTGCCCTGATGCTCCATATGGCTTGGCACAAAAAGCTGTGGTCGGCCCAGCGCCAGAACCGCTTCCAGCGTTCCCAGCCCTCCGTGATGAATGACACAGCGCGCCTCGGCCACCATGGCGGCCAGATCCTGCGGTTCATTGTGGATGGTCAGCCCCTTGGCCCGCCAGAACGCCAGCTCTTTGGGCCCAGCACCGCGAAGGAAGACACTGCCTTCATAATCAGACTGGGCCAGGCCTCTCAGGATTTTCGGGGTCGGTCCTTTCATCAGTCCCAAATAGGCAAAGTAGTCTTTTGTCGGGATCTGTTGATGGCAGGGCGCAGGCAGTGCTTCCAAAGGTCCAACAACCGCCTGACTGCGCTGGGAGGCATGACTGTCCAGCAGGTCGAGCGTGATGATGAAACTGGCGTCGGCCTGCAGCAGTTGTGGCAGGTGGGCCAGGGGCGTCTGTCCTCTTTTTTGCAGGGCCGCGTTCACCACCTGCAGAATCTGAGCTTCGGGAATGCGCGGCGGGGCCTGACGGAACGGCGGGAAGGTTTTGTCTTCGCACGGCGGCAAGGAAAACCAGTCTCCCAGGGCCACCACCGGCAGCTGTCCCCGGGCAGACAGCTGGGCGGCCGGGGCGTAGTCAGCGATCATCAAAGCGGGCTGAACCCTGTCGATCAACTGATCCCAGTCGGCCAGAGAGAGAGACAGGCGATCAGGGTCTGCAAAGCCACAGGCTTCCAGAATATCGCCGTAGGATCCGACCAGGTCGGGACCGTTGTAAGCAGACTGCGGAGGTCGGCGGGTCACCTGTACCACATCATGCCCCCTGTCCCGGACCCGCTGGGCGATTGCCCCCAGAAAGGGAATGGCAAAGAGACAGCGATACCCGCGACGGCTCAGCGCATCAGCCAGCGGCAGCAGCCGGCCCACATGGCCAAACCCCTGCCCCAGCTCCCAGGCAAAGAGCACTGTTTTCACTGTCAAAAAGCTCCCTTTCGTTCCGGTAGGTTGGCCGGTTGCTGACGGAAAAAGCCGATCAGACAAGATCCAACCGGCTTCCTTTGATGTTTAGACTGCCGCAGCGTCAGGTGACCTCAGTTGTGGTCCGGATGACTTTTGGCAAAGGCGGCCTTCTGCTCGTCCGTGGCTTCGGTCTGGTACTTATCGCGCCACTGGCTATAGGGCATGCCGTAAACGATCTCGCGGGCCTGATCCTTGTCCATATCAATGCCATCGGCGTTGGCTGCTTCCATGTACCAGCGGCTCAGACAGTTTCGGCAAAAACCCGACAGATTCATCAGATCGATGTTCTGTACGTCGGTACGTTCCTGAAAATGTGCCACCAGTCGGCGAAAGGCCGCAGCCTCCAGTTTTTCCTTTTGAGCCTGATCCATCTTTCTCTCGCTTGTTGTCTCTGTTGGGTGCCCCCCGACTCTTTTTGCGGTCAGGTTGGGCCTTGCTTTTGGGCTATTTTGGCGATCCCCGTCGCCGACGCAACCGCAAACGCCTGATTGGTGCCGGATCACTTTCGATTGAGAGGTATCTGCCCAAGGGGCCAGGTCCGCCGTCGACCGCCGTTATACTCCGGCCACAGTCTCGGAAATCAGGAAATCGACCACCTTCTCCAGCGCCTCACGACTGGACGCGCCCTCTTTCAGGGCTGCGTGATACACAGCTTCCTGCCGGTGGGCGGAGGTTCCCCGCTTCAGAATGGTTCGGGCATGAAGCAGTTCATCCCGGCAATCCAGGGCGTCAGCATCCTCAGCCACCAGCTCAAAGATCTCTTCCAGCAGTTCGCCGTAGGGCACCACCTGGCTCTTGCCGAAGTCGATCAGCCCTTCATCAATGCCGTACCTCTGGGCCCGCCAGCGGTTTTCCTGAACCAGCATGTTGGCATAGCGACGCCAACGCTGATTGCTGCGTTTCAGGCGGTAGAGCATACGCAACAGGCAGATGTAGATGGCGGCCACAGCCACGCCGTCTTCCGCCCGGGTGCAGATGTCAGAGATCCGCAGCTCCAGGGTCGGAAAGCGGGTGGAAGGCCGCAGGTCCCACCAGAGTTTTGTGGCGTCCTGGATCACACCTGCGTCGATCAGACTGTTCAGGTGTCTCTGATACTCGCCCCAGGATTCAAAATCTTCCGGCAGACCTGTGCGGGGCAGTTCATCAAAGACAGCCAGCCGATAGGATTTCAAGCCCGAGAGCTTGCCGCGCCAGAAGGGCGAGGAGGTTGAAAGCGCCAGCAGGTGCGGCAGGAAATAGGTCACCTGCCCCATCAGATCCATGCGCAGGTCGTCGTCGTCCAGCCCCACGTGCACGTGCATGCCGCAAATTACCATGCGTCGGCCGACGCCTTCCAGGTCCCGCGCCAGGGTGACATAGCGTTCCTGTTCGGAATGGCGCAGGTCTTCCCAGATGGCAAAGGGATGGGTGGAAGCGGCGATGGGCGCGGCAGAGTGCTGAGCTGAAACTTCCGCCACCTTGCGCCGGGCCTGCTTGATCTCAAGCGCCGCTTCTTTCAGGCTGCTGCACTTGCTGGTGCCGATTTCCACCTGACTTTTCAGGAACTCCGGCATGATGCCGCCGGGCACATGCTCGTTCAGGTCGGCCAGCAGTTCTTTGGTGGGTTCCGTCAGCAGGGCACGGCTGTCTTTGTCCACGAGGAGGTACTCCTCCTCCATGCCGATGGTAAAGCTTGGTTCAGTCAGCACAGCCCCGTCTCCCCCTGATCATCAGCAGCAGTCAACCGGACTGTTGCCGTTGGTTTTAGAAAGAGAGACCGAAGCGTTGTCAGGCCGCCCCTTTGCTTCTCTCTTTCAATGGCTGAAACACCGCCGGATCCTCCAACAGTGGTGTCAGCACCTCTTCAAACACAGCTGCCCAATGCTCCACTCCACGGGGCCGGTCAATCAAGTCCTGCCGGATTTCAACCAGCGAGTACGGAAGGCCTCGGGATTCAGCGTGTGCATGAAGACTATAGTCTTCCAGCGAACGGCCTGAATAGGGCTCATTGTCGCCCACACAGATTCCCTTGGCCGCCAGAGCGTTCAGCAAGGGCCGGGTCAGGCGATCGTCCTGGTCCCATAGCAGGCCGACTTCCCAGGGGCGCTCAAACCCCTCCATGACAGGCGTAAAAGAGTGCATAAAGACCAGCGCTGGCGTGATGCCCCGGGCCAGCTGGGCCTCAATCAACCGCACCACAGCACCATGGTAGGGTTTAAACAGAGAATCGACCCGGCGTTGGCGATCATCTCCGTCCAGGGCCTGATTGCCGGGAACGGTCAGTCCATCACTGACTTTGGGAATGGAGCCTGCTGATGAGAGGACCCGGTTGGGGTCAATGACCAGGCGTGAAAAATGACTGAAGACCGCCGGAGCCCCCAGCCGCCGGGCCAGACTGCGGGTCACCTTTTCAGCGCCGATGTCCCAGGCCACATGACGGGCCAGAGCGGCATGATCAATGCCCAGATCCCCCACTGCGCCCGGCAGATAGTTGGCCGCATGATCACAGATCAGGATCAGGGGAGCCGTGCCATCCAGACAGGCGAATTTGACCGGATCAGGGTCCTGTTCGGTCAAAAGGTCACCCTGCCCTCCCGCGGTAAAAAGCTGAGAGAGAGGTGGGTCAATAACATAGTGATTGGACATGCTCTGGAAGTAGCTCTTTCGCTCCGCCGACGCAAGCCATAGCGGCTTTCTCTCTTGGTCTATTCCAGGCAGGCTCGGCAGCACGCCAGGCAGATGATGAACGAAGACATGCCAAAAAAGGCGCGGCCCACGAGAAACCGGATTATACGAAAATTCCGGAAATAATACGTTAACTATAACAAATTGGAATCAAACAGCATTTTATGAATATTTCCGGGGCACCTGAGAACTTTTCTTAACTCTCTGGCAAGAAGCAGGGCGTAAGTTCGGGAAACCTTAGTTGTTTGTTTGAGTATGAGTATGTTGCTGCGCCCTTCGCTTGCTGTCACACCCGACCTGTCCAGCTGGTCCTACGAGAGCTATCTGCGTGAAACGCCTTCGTTTCAGTTTGATATCTTCACCTCTCTCGTCTCCCTTTGGCGCAGCAAAAAACAGGACAGAGCTTTGCCTGCCTGGCGGGACTTCGATCCGACAGATCTGAGAAGCTGGATGGGGGCCATCGCCATTTGGCAAAACGGACAGCTGCCACAGCCCCAGATTACCAATCGGCTTTTTGGCCATAAAGCCGGGGCAGATCCACTGGATCCCCATCCCGCCGCCAGCGATCTGCCAGCCGTCAGTGATCATGACAGAGCCCGGGAAGCCAACTACCTGTCCCTCCTGGTAGAACAAGGACTGTTGGGACGCGAGCGCGGCACTCTCCATCTGTCAGATGGCGCGCTGAAGAAAGTTGAGATCCTCTCCCTGCCCTTTGCTGACGACGGACAGACCGTCAGCCATCTGCTGTCGGTACATACCTTTTCAGACCCGGCATCAGCTCAGGAGGCCGTTAACTGGCCCCGATTGCCTCAACTGCCTGCGGCAGGCGATGACCTGGCAGACCACCTATCTCTGTAAAGCATGATCGGTTGAAGTAGAGCGCTGTGGGCTTAAGCCCCAACAAAGGCTGTCTTCTGCCTTGTGAAAAAGAGGCGAATTCTTGCGTCCAGGCCTATCACGCAGCCTGTTCCTTTAAAGCCGTTGGACAGAACCGCTCTCAAGCTTTCCCCTGACGTCAGCCACCTTGTTCCATCCCCCCTGCCCGGTTTGTCCCGCTTGGCCAAAAGGGTCACGGAAACTGCCTGTCTGTTGGCCAGGTGGATTGCGAGAAAAGCGACCTGCAAACTCCGTCAAACCAATCCCGTCTTACTCAGGCTCGGTCGTCTTGACCCTCTTTGGGCACTGCGTCATTATGTGGTAATACCACTATACCATTTTTACGGTTCATACCACTTCCCACTCCAAATTCACGAGAGGGGCGGCCTGAGTTCATCGCTGAAACCGACGGACACAACGGCCAATGACATCAGGGAAACGAGACTGCTGTGACCGATCAGACCGCGCTGACCAGCGAAGCAGAAAGAAATCCGACGGGAGATAGCCGTTTTCAGGAAATTCCCCGGGAGAAAGTCTCTGACCGGGTGGCCCTGGAACTGTTGCGCCTGATCTCGTCAGGACGGCTTGCCCCCGGGGAGCGTCTGCCCGGAGAACGTCAGCTGGCCGATATGATGAATGTCAGCCGGGTGTCTGTGCGCGCGGCCCTCCAGCAACTGAAAGCACAGGGTCTTGTGGCCGCTGTTCAGGGCGGCGGCACCCGTGTGGTCGCGGCCAGCAGTGAGGTTAATCCCAGCCTGGTCTCACTGGCGCGGGGCAACCTGAGCAACCAGCTGGATCTGATGGAAATCCGCAGTCGCTTGGAAGTCTGGGCTGCCCGCCGGGCGGCAGAAAACGCGACGGAAGAGCAGATCGAAGAGATTCAGAAGCACCTGACGGCCATGAGTCTGAAGGGACGCAAGCCACGCGACACAGCCGATGACGACATGAAGTTTCATCTGGCCATCGCCAAAGCGGCAAACAGCCCCATGTATCTGCACCTGCTGTCGGCGCTGGGGGATGCGCTGGAACGCTCCTTTACCTTTACGCGCATGACCCTTTGGCCCAGTTCCCAGGATTTGACCCTGTTGGAGCAGCATCACCGGATTGCTGTGGCCATTCGCATGGGCGACCCGGATGCGGCGGAGCAGGCCATGGAAGACCACCTGGAGCATGTCCTGGTCGAGGTTAAGTCCTCACTGGAAAAAGAAAGCAGCCTGCAAAAGGAAGACAGGGACTCCCCCGTTCCTGCCCTGGACAAGCCTGCACCGGCTTAGAGGCCCAGAACCGCCTGCCCCGCCTGATCTGTTGATTGTAATCCGAGTTTTACATGACCGACCCCGCTGCCTGGACCGACCCCAAGTCTCTGCTGAGTTCTCTGTTTGATGCAGCCCTGGGGGCCGCGGACCCGCTAGAGGTTCTGCCGGGTTACCTGCCAGAGCCGCCCAAAGGCAAAACCCTTGTCCTGGGGGCAGGGAAAGCGGCGGCAGCCATGGCAAAAGCTGTTGAGGATCACTGGCAAGGACCTCTGGAGGGACTGGTTGTCACCCGTTATGACCATGGCCTGGCTTGCGAGAAAATCGAGGTCATTGAAGCCGCCCATCCCGTGCCCGATGCCGCCGGTCAGGAGGCAGCTCGCCGCATCCTGCAAAAGGCCGAAAGCCTGGGCGAAGATGATCTGCTGCTGTGCCTGATTTCCGGCGGCGGGTCCTCCTTGCTGGCGTTGCCGGCAGAAGGAGTATCCCTGGCGGACAAACAGGCCATCAACAAGGCGCTGCTGCGAAGCGGCGCCCCCATTGATGAAATGAACTGTCTGCGCAAGCACCTGTCGGCCATCAAGGGCGGACGGCTGGCGGCGGCAGCCTACCCAGCCAGGGTAGTGACCCTCAGCATTTCGGACGTGCCGGGCGACGATCCCTCGGTTATTGCCTCCGGCCCCACCGTTGCTGACTCCACCAGCAGCCAGGACGCGCTGGCTATCCTGGAAAAATACGACCTGGATGTCCCGGACGAGATTTTGCGCCACCTGAAGGACCCGGCCAGTGAAAATCCCAAGCCGGGTGACCGGCGACTGTCTCGCAGTCAGCAGGTCCTCATTGCCCGGCCTCAGGATTCTCTGGAGGCTGCAGCCAAAGCTGCAGAGGCGCAGGGATTGAACTGTCTGATCCTGGGAGATGCTCTGGAAGGCGAAGCCCGCGAAGTGGCCCAGGTTTTAGCTGGTATCGCAAAACAGGTCCGTCGTCACGGCCAGCCTGCAGCCGCCCCGCTTGTGTTGCTGTCAGGCGGCGAGACGACGGTGACCCTGAAAGGAAAGGGCCGGGGCGGACGCAATGCGGAATTCCTGCTGGCCCTGGCTGTTGCCCTGGACGGCTGGGAGGGCATCCACGCCATCGCCTGCGATACGGATGGCATTGATGGCAGCGAAGACAACGCGGGGGCTTTCCTGAGCGACGATTTGCTGGCCCGGGCCCGGCAAGAGGGGCTCGACCCCAAGGCCTATTTGGCCGATAATGACGCCTATTCCTTCTTCCAGGCTATGAATGAGTTGCTGGTGACCGGGCCAACCCGCACCAACGTAAACGACTTTCGCGCTATTTTGATCTTGCCGGAAAGCTAGATTTTTCATTTTGCCTGATCGCCTTGCATCCAAAGACACCAGCAGGAATGCTGCCAAACATCACAGACTGCCGATCTGATTGTCATATCGCTGTCTTTAACAGGAGTTAGCCTAAGCCCATGCGCCGAGAAAGAAACGCCAAGATCATCGCCACTTTGGGCCCTTCCAGCTCGGACGAGCGCAGCATTCGCGCCCTCTTCGACGCCGGGGCTGATGTCTTCCGCTTCAATTTCAGCCATGGTGACCACGCCGAGCACAAAGCCAGGTACGACATTGTCCGGGCCATTGAAAAAGAAACCGGTCGCCCCATTGCCATCCTGCAGGACCTGCAAGGTCCCAAGCTGCGGATTGGGACCTTTGAGGAGGGCGTGGTGAACCTGAAGCGTGGCCAGGCTTTCCGTCTGGACAGCGACCCAGCGCCGGGCAATGAGCAGCGGGTCAATCTGCCCCATCCTGAGATCTTCAAAGCCTTAAAGCCCGAAACCCTCATTCTGCTGGATGACGGCAAACTGCGCCTGATGGTCACAGAAACCGGAGACGGCTACGCCGTTACCGAAGTGGAGACAGAAGGCCCCTTGAGCAACCGCAAGGGTGTCAATGTGCCTGCGGTGGTGATGCCCCTGTCCCCACTCACCAAGAAAGATCGTGAGGATCTGGCTTTCGGCCTGGAGCTGGGTGTGGACTGGGTGGCTCTTTCCTTTGTCCAGCGCCCGGAAGATCTGCTGGAGATTCGTCGGCTGGTGGATGGCCGGGTCCCGGTTATGGCCAAGGTTGAAAAACCAGCCGCGCTGGAGTGTCTGAGTGAACTGGTGGAACTGTCCGACGCCATCATGGTCGCACGGGGCGATCTGGGTGTTGAGTTGATGCCTGAAGAAGTGCCCGGACGTCAGAAGGAAATCGTCAAAGCCTGTCGTCTGGCTGGCAAACCAGTTGTCGTCGCCACACAGATGCTGGATTCCATGGTCAACTCCCCCGCCCCGACACGGGCTGAAGCCTCCGACGTGGCAACGGCCATTTACGACGGTGCGGACGCGGTCATGCTGTCTGCAGAATCAGCCGCCGGACATTATCCCGTCGAGTCCGTTTCCATGATGAGCCGCATCATCTCCTATGTGGAGCAGGACCCTACCTACCGGCCCATCATTGATGCCCTGCATGCCACACCGGAACCCACGGCTGCTGATGCCATTTCTGCTGCCGCAGCCCAGGTGGCCCAAACCCTGTCAGCTGCCGCCATTGTAACCTTCACCACCTCCGGCTCCACAGCGTTACGGGCGGCGCGGGAACGGCCAACGGCCCCGATCCTGTCCCTGACCTCCAAACTGGAAACGGCCCGGCGACTGGCTTTGCTTTGGGGCGCCCACTCTGTTCATACCGAAGACGCCACTGACTTCTCGGAAATGGTTGCCATTGCCCAGGAACTGGCGGCCAAGGACGGCTTTGCCCGGGACGGCGACAAACTGGTGGTCACCGCCGGAGTTCCCTTTGGAACGCCCGGGGCAACCAATGTGCTGCGCATTACAGAAGTGGGCGGCTGACATCATCGTTTCCTAGAGTCAAATCGGTTTATGTGGAATCACTACGTGATAACACTTCAATCGTGAATTTGCCTCTTTTCAGTGTTTTAGAGGATGATTCACGGTTTGGTTCCAAGCGCCAAGCGCTTAAAACTAAACCGATCATGCTCTAGTGAGGCGTAGTGTAAAACGCAAAAGGGGCTGCCTATCTGGCGGCCCCTTTTTCTGTGCCTCTTTAACTCCAGGCCCTTTCCAGGCCACTCCGGTTCTAACTGGCTTTCAAAGACAGCTCCCGGCGCCGGTTCGCCAGGCTGGCATAAGAAAAGATGATCAGCCCGGCCCAGATGAAGGCAAAGGTCGCCAACTGGCGCAGGCCGAACGGCTCATCGTAGATAAAGACTGCGATCAGAAACTGCAGAGAGGGCGCCACGTACTGCAGCACCCCGACCAGAGACAAAGACATGCGCCGGGCCGCAGCGGCAAAGAACATCAGCGGCAAAGCTGTCATGGCGCCAGACAGGATCAGCAGCAGGTCCTTTTCCAGGGGTTGCTGCATAAAGGCCCCGAAGGACTGCTGGTCCAGATAAATCAGATAGCCCAGCGCAAACGGCAGGATCAGCATGGTTTCCACAAACAGGCCATCCACTGCCCCGGCGGAAATGGTCTTTCGGATCAGGCCATAGAAGCCAAAGCAGAGCGCCAGCAGAAGTGAAATCCAGGGAAAGCCATCCCCGGCAAAGGCAGCAACCAGTACACCCAGCGTGGCCAGACCAACAGCCAGGCTTTGCAGTTTCCCCAGCCGTTCTTTCAGAAAGATCAGCGCCAGCACCACAGAAACCAGCGGATTGATGTAGTAGCCCAGGCTGGCTTCCAGAATACGGTCATTGGCGATGGCCCAGATGAAAACCAGCCAGTTAACGGAAATCAGCGCAGTGGTGACACACAACCAGGCCAGCGCCCTCTTGTTCCGGATCACCTGACGCACGGCAGACCAGTTGCGTCCCAGACTGATGATCACCACCAGCAGGATGACGGACCAGAAAATCCGGTGGGCCACAAACTCGACCGCCGGCAACTCTGACAGCTGCTTGAAGTAAAGCGGAGAAATGCCCCACAGGAAGTAGGCCAGAAGTGCATAAATGAGCCCGAGGGCCGGGCCGCTGATGGAGGACATTTCAGAACTTTCGCAATAGGAACAGGTAGCGTTGGTTGGCGGTCTCGACTTCAGATACCCGCCAATTCAAAAGGCCGGGAACGCCCCTGACCTCAGTTTTTCCGATTGAGGGCCACCCCCGAAGAACGACCCCCGATCCAATCCGAACCAAATCCGATCAGTTCAGATCAAGCAGGTGCCAGATCCCGCAGAGGTTTGTCGGTGATGGGCCAGTGCAGCGCCGCAGCCAACAGCGCCAAGGCAACAGAGATCCACCAGACCGAATCATAGCTGCCTGTCATATCGACAGAAATGCCCCCAAACCAGGCCCCGAAGAAAGCGCCGACCTGATGGCCCATTAACACCACACCAAAGAGGGTTGCCAGATAGCGGGCACCGAAGATCTGCCCGACCAGCGCACTGGTCAAAGGCACGGTTGAGAGCCAGAGCAATCCAAAAGACGCGGAAAACAGGTACACAGCCAGCTCGGTTTTTGGCGCCAGAATGAACAGGGAAATCACCACCGCGCGGGCGAAGTAGATCCCGGTCAGCAGATACTTCTTGCGATAGATTCCCCCCAGCCAGCCGGCCAGCAATCCCCCGAAAATATTGAACAATCCCACCAGTCCCAGGGCCTGAGCCCCGACGGCGGCTGACAGGTTGCAGGACACGATGTAGCCCGGCAGGTGAGTGGCCACAAAAGACACATGAAAACCGCAGACGAAGAAACCGGCAGTCAACAGCCAGTAGCCGCTATGGCCTTTGGCTTCCTTTACAGCCTCTGACAGGCTCTGGTCATTTGCTGTCGCGGATTTGCTGACCGCCTTCCCCGCCAGGGAAGCGGTCAGAGGCACAACAATCAGTGAAATGAGGGCAAGGCCGACCAGCGCCAGTGACCAGCCAAAGCGCTCAATCATCATCTGTGAACCGGGCAACAAAAGAAACTGGCCGACGGACCCGCCTGTGGAAGCAATGCCCAGCCACAAGGATTGTTTTTCCAGGGGAGCCACCCGTGCCACCGCAGACATCACCAAGGGCATGCCCATGGCCGCAACACCAAATCCGATGGTTACCCCTGCCCCCAGATGGATCATGAAGCCGGAATCAGCGTAAGCAGTGATGACCAGCCCCAGGGCATAGAGCAGGCTGCCCAACAGCAAAAACCGGGCACCCCCATAACGGTCAGCCAGAGCACCGAACATTGGGGTTGCCACCCCCCAGATCAGATTCTGAAAGGCGATGGCGAGAGAAATTGACGCCAGACTGACTCCAGTCGCCTGACTGAGAGGATCCAAAAACAATCCAAGCGTCTGGCGCACCCCCATGCTGATGGCCATGGTGATCCCAGCCGCCAGCAGAACGATGTAGGGGCTGCGCCACCAATGAGGGGTTTCTTGGACGGTCATAACAGGTGTTTCCCAGCAGTAAGGTCCCGCATCCGGCAGGCTCTTAACTCAACAGATCTCTGAAACAGGCTTCAGGTGTTTAGAGCGGCAGGCCCAAATCAACAGGCCCAAAAAGGTGTGGCGATGCTGTGCCCTGCACAAAAACCCATCACCACATAAGATCGCTCTGACAGCAGATTACTCTTTTCGGCAGGGTAGAGGCACCCTTTGACGCGAACAGCAGCAGTTCCACAGGCGGGGATAATGTTAGGGTCCTCTCCTGCCATTGCCGACTGTCATTCCAAAATGCCGGCCCTGAAGGCTGCAAGCGCTGAACAGGCTTCAGCTGACAATGCCGGCAGCGTAAGCCAGGGACACGCCGCCCCCCACCATGACCAGCCCCCCCAGACCCCGATTGATCCAGAGCAGGAGATGGTCAGAAGCCCTGCGCCGCATGGCCAGCGAACCGGCCACCAGGGTCATCCACCACAGCCCCGATCCGATAAAGACCCCGAGCAGGAGCGTCAGGCCGGAGATCCGGTCAATGTCATGATCGACAAAGATCCCAACGGAGGCAAAGATACCGGCAAAGGCCAGAAAGGTGGCAGGGTTGATGATGGTCAGGCCAAAGCCGGTGACAATGGCAGACAAAACCTGCCCGGGGCTGGTTTGTGACACAGCCTCCGCAGAAACCAGTTCCTCGGCCTTGTCCCCCACCCGATGGGCCTGCCGGATCATGTGCCAGCCAAAGCCCAGCAGGAAAATGCCGCCAAAGAGGCGCAGCCAGAATTGGTTGTTGAGCAAAAGGTCGGTGATCAAAGAGAGGCCGAAAACGGCCCCGGCCGCCAGAAAGGTGTCAGCCGCTGCGGCTGCCAGCCCAGTAATCACCCCGACAATCCAGCGCCCCTCAAAGGCGCGGCGCATGCAGATTGCGCCAACAGCCCCAACGGGCAGCGCCACGATGAAACCGGTGAGGATCGCCTTGATAATGAGCAGGGCACTTACCACGCCGATCAGATCTCCCCAATTCAGCCCCAGAAATCAGGGCAGACGCTTCTTATCATCGGCAGGATTGCTGGTTCCCTGCCTCTTGGTTTGCCGAAGGGGATCGATCCCCCAGCTTACGGCTTCACTCTATAGAGCATGATCGGGTTGGTTAGAAGCGCTCTGCGCCTGAAACCAGTCCGTCAATCATCCTCTAACATGTTGAAGAGAGAAAACTCATGCTTTCAGCGTCATCACACAGTGAGTCCCCTGAAACCGATTTGAGTCTAGCAAGCTGTCCCAGGGGGAGCTAGCCCAGAAAGCAGGACAACTCAGGGAAAAATCAAAATCCTGATCCACCGTGAAAGCGCCCCGGTCAGGACGCCTTCCGTGCAGGTACTTCCTCGCCAACGGGCGTTAAAATTGCGGCCTGCCGCTCCGGCTGGCCTGCCAGATCAGCCCGGTGTTTTTTGAACAGATCAACCAGTGCATCAACAGAGGCACGGATGCGGGGTGTCTTGAGCAGATCCCGGTGAACCAACAGCCAGAAGTCACTCTGCAGGTCCGAAATGGGATCACCCAGCCGCATCAGCTGGGGATGAGCATCGCCGACAAAACAGGGCAGGATCGCCAGCCCCAGACCCGCCGCACAGCTGTCCCGCAGTATAAGACCGTTGTTTGTGCGCAAGGCGCGATTGGCATCGGGATAGCTGTTGGCCAGCCAGCGGCTGACCGGAAAATGGGCGTGATCCTCATCGAAATCGACCCAGGGGCCGGTGGCAAAGAGCTGCTCGCGGTCCACCAGTCGCTGGCGCTCAAGAAACGCCCGCTGGCCATAGACGCCGTGGGTAAACTCTCCCAGCTTACGGGTCACCACATCGGCATAGTCCGGAGAACATTCTTTGATGGCCAGGTCTGCTTCTCGTCGACTGAGATTGGCCAGCAGATGATGCCCGGCCAGTTCAAAAGAGACGTCGGGCAGCACTTCTTTCAGGGCTTTCGAATGCTGAACGACAAAGGCCGTTGCCCACTCTGCCAGGGAAATGCGCACCGAACCGGAAACCGTTTCGGCCAGGCTTTCCTTTTGCCGGTCCAAGGCAGAGGCCATGCCTTCCATCTGCTGGACCAGCGGCAACAGCTGCTCCCCCGCCTGGGTCAGGCGCAAACCTTCGGGGAGACGGTCAAACAGGCGAACTTCCATGGAGTCTTCCAGGGCCCGCAAACGACGGCCGACCGTTGGCTGACTGCTTTTCAGATCGCGCGCAGCAGCCGTCAGACTGCCTTCGCGCGCCACCGCGCCAAAAACCTTGAGGTTTTCCCAATCCTGAATACTGGTCATTGTTCCGCCCTTTCCGTCACAGTTCTCATTCAAAATCAACACCCGGGCGGGCGCAACAATGAATGGCAATCATAAACGAATAGCGCCTCTGCGTTTTAATTGCTTCTCATTCTCAACAATTCACCTGACATTGGTTGAATGGCGAGGATTTGCAGGAACTGTCCTTTCTGCACTCCGCCTGACAAACCCACTAAACCATTGAAAAGAAGAATACATACCCTTCTTTCAACTCTCCCTACAGCCAACAAAGACCTCGTTGGTCCCAGGTGCCCTTCCGCCCGCTCCCCAGCCACAAACTCTTCTCATGCAAAAACCTCCTTCCCCATTGTCCAGCAGCACCTGCCCCCTCTCTAAGGGGGCTTCCGATGGCCTCACGCCATCCCTGCAGGCCCAATCCCCGCTGGTATCTGATGCTCCGGAGGGGGGACAAGCGGCGCTTTCTGCCTCCCTGCAGGCAGCTGTGGCAGCGGGTCTCTATCTCTTCGGCTGGGCGCTTTTTACGCTGATGCCATCGCTCACGAAACTGGCTGGCGACGGCATTCCCAGCGCGCAAAGCGGCTTTCTCCGCTACTTTGGCGGTCTGTTGGTGGTGTTGATCCTGCGCCAGCAGATTTCCCATCTGCTGGCTGGAAGCGACCGCAGAAGCCAAAACAGCGAGGCTGGGCAGGGCCGTGGCCCCGCTCCCCTTTGGCTGCATCTGGTGCGGGCCTCCATGGGGGTGGGCTCTGTTGTGTTGATGTTCTACTCCGCCTCACTCATGCCGCTCGGCGCCTCCCGAGCCATGGGCTCCACCACACCAATCTTTACGGTTCTGCTGGCCATCTTTTTTCTGCGCGAACGTGTGTCACCGAAAGGGTGGCTGCTGATTTTTGGAGCAATGGCGGGGGCACTCATCATCCTGTCCCCCTGGCAGATGGCCCCCGGCAGCGACAGCCAAAACTACCTGCTGGGGGCTCTGGCAGCATTGGGGTCGGCCTTCTGCATGGCTGCTGAAGGCAATCTCCTGAAGCACCTGTCGGGCCGAGATCCGGGCCAGCGCATTGTCTTTCTGGTAAACCTGCTGGCCAGTGCGCTGCTGCTGCTTCCGGCAGTCCTGAGCTGGCAATCACTTTCTCAGGAGCAGTGGTGGCTGCTGGCACTGCTGGGGCCGATCGCCATTCTGGGGCAACTCTGCTCTGTCGTGTCCCTGCGCCTGGCCCCTCTTTCGCAACTGGCCCCGTTGACCTATGTCTCGCTGATCTATGCCAGTTTTTATGGCTTTCTGTTTTTCGGTGAAGTGCCGGGGCCGGAAACGCTGGTCGGCGCTCTCCTGATCGTCTTCTGCAGCTATCAGCTCAGCCGTCAAAAATCTTAGTCTAGGCTTTTCTCCCCAATTCCCCCACCAGCGATTGCCAAACAGCAATGGCAAGTGATAGAGGCCTGTAGGTTGCCAAAAGCAACGGCATGACAGTCGTCATACTCCTGTGCCGGGTCGACACTTCTGTCCTTTTCCCAGAACTGTCGGGCAAAAGGCTTTTACAAAGACGCCCGGCGATTCTGACCGTCACGCCACCGACAAGCACTATGGTGAGGAAGAACAGTCCCCATGTCCGAAGAGATCGTGGTTCGCGCCGCCGGCCCCAGTGATTCAGCTGCCATTGCCGCACTGGTTTATCAGTTGCTGAGCGAAATCATGCCTGCTGATAAACTCCGGACAAAGGATGAGTTACAGGCCGCGGCCCTCGAGCTTTGGGACAAAGGCCCCGGCTTTGCAGCTTACCTGGCTGAAACTCAGGAAGGTGAAGCTGTTGGCGTTCTGACCTTAACGGAAATGTGCGCCATTTTTGCCCTGGGCTGCTTTGGTGAAGTGACCGAGCTCTATGTCACGCCCCAGTGGCGGTCCGCCCGGGTCGGGGAAAAGCTGCTGGATCAGGCTGTCGAGCACGCCAAAGCACAGAACTGGACCCGCCTGGAACTTACGGCACCCGACGAAACCGCCGATGGGGCGCAACGTGCCTATGCTTTTTACAATCGGATAGGATATGAGGCTGCAGGCCCCCGGCTCAAAATTTCCATCTGAAAAGGCCTCTGAATTTTTCCCTTTCTTCTAAGATGGGAAGGGTTGAGGAAAGACCTGTTGACCCGGACCAAGGCCTTCCGACACTACTGAGGCTCGATCATTTTCTCTGACTCGAGAAGCAGTCAATTCTAAGGTAACAGCACTCACCTGCTGCTGCTCCCGGGTTGGTAAATTACAAGACAGCTGCCCAAAAAGGGATCGCATGATCCCCTCTGCTGTACGCAGACGCAGCCATAATCCGCAGGCTGGCCCTATTGGCCCCAAGACCTGCTAAGACGCAGAGGAGACCCGCCATGGCCATCCGCCCGAACTCACCGGCAGCACGCGATATTGCCAACCAGTTCCACCCCTACACCAATGCCCGCCTGCACGAGCAAAACGGCCCCGTGATCATTGAAAACGGCAAGGGCGTTTACGTTTACGACGACCAGGGCAAGGAATACATCGAAGGTCTGGCCGGCCTCTGGTCCGTGGCTGTGGGTTTCGGTGAAGAACGTCTGGTGAAGGTTGCCACCGAGCAGATGGCAAAGCTGCCCTACTACCACAGCTTCGCCCACAAAGCGCACAACCCCTCCATCGATCTGGCTGAAAAGATCAACCAGATGGTGCCCATCGACGGCGGCAAGGTGTTCTTCGCCAACTCCGGTTCTGAAGCCAATGATACGGTGATGAAGCTGGTCTGGTACTACAACAACGCCCTGGGCCGTCCGGAAAAGAAGAAATTCATCTCCCGCATCAAGGGCTATCACGGCATCTCCATTGCCTCCGGCAGCCTGACCGGCCTGCCAGCCAATCACACGGATTTTGATCTGCCCATCAAGAACGTGCTGCACACGGCCTGCCCGCACCACTACCGCTTTGCCTACGAAGGCGAAAGCGAAGAAGAGTTTGCCAGCCGTCTGGCCGGGCAGTTGGAACAGCAGATCATGGAAGAAGGTCCGGAAACCATCGCCGCCTTCATTGGCGAGCCGGTCATGGGCGCCGGGGGCGTGATCGTGCCGCCTGCCACTTACTGGGACAAGGTTCAGAAGGTCTGCCGTAAGTATGACATTCTGGTGGTGGCTGATGAAGTGATCTGCGGCTTTGGCCGCACCGGGGAACTGTTCGGCTCCCACACTTACGACATCCAGCCAGACATCCTGGTGATGTCCAAGCAGATGTCCTCCTCTTACATGCCCATTTCCGCTTTTGTCTTCACCGACGAAATCTATCAGGCCGTGGCAGACAACACCGCCAAGATCGGCACCTTTGGTCACGGTTTCACAGCGTCCGGACATCCCGTGGCAACCGCTGTATCGCTGGAAAACCTGAAGATCATTGAAGAGCGTGATCTGGTGGGCAATGCCCAGCGTGTGGCACCGAACCTGCAGGACGGCCTGCGCAAGTTTGCCGGACACCCGCTGGTCGGTGAAGTCCGTGGTGTGGGCCTGATCGCTGCCGTGGAACTGGTCGCAGACAAAGCCAGCAAGAAGCCCTTTGATCCCGTTGGCAAAGTCGGCGGCTTCCTGTTCAACAAAGCACAGGAACACGGCCTCATTCTGCGAAACCTGGGCGACACCATCGCCTTCTGCCCGCCACTGATTATCTCCGCTGAACAGGTCGATGAAATGCTGGTTCGCTTCGGCAAAGCCCTGGACGAAACCACGGCTTTCGTGAAGGCTGAAGGCCTTTAAGGCCCGCTCAGCTGCCGGAATAGCGCACAACCTTGATAGCTGTCAGGGAAGAGCCTGACCCGCGCACGAGAATCTGACGCAGTCATGAAAAAAGGCGGTCCCTTGGGGCCGCCTTTTCTATGCAAACGATAGCTGCAGGAGCTGTAACCGGGTGCTCCACACGCGATCCCGCAGGGCAGCTATCAAAGATAGTGTGGTTTTATCGAGCCCAGGCGCTGCCAATCTGAATGTAGAAGACCGTGTCTTCTGGTCCTTTGGCCACGTCAGCGCCAACCTGTAACCCCAGTTCCTTGGCGATGAGATAGCGAAAGCCCATGCCTTTGGTGTAACGCCTTTTACTGCTGGACCAGTCACTGGCATCGTTGGCGGCTGTTCCCACACCGCCAAAAGCAATTCCGGCCCAGCGGGGATGAAACTGCCATCTGGCTTCCACTTCGGTCTGGGCAATCGCATTGTCCTGATAGCGAACAGCGGGAATGCCCCTCAACTCAATAAAAGGGCGGGCAAAGAAGGGCGCATCGTCACCCACAACCGCACCCTTAACTTGCCAGCCAAGCTTCCACTCTTCCCCAAGGTCGAAGTAGGCGTTGCTGACCCCCTCCAGCTTAAGATAGTCAAAATCACCGCCGACAGCCGGGCCATAGTACCTGGTATTGAGCTTCGCTTCCCAGCCGTGATTGGGCGTAAAGATGTTATCCCGGCTGTCATAATAGAGGACAGCGCCCAGACCGGCATTGGTTGAGTCCAGACTTTTCGGCGTCACGCCTGGGGGATCGTCAGCAAACTTGAAAGAGGCATCAGACGAAAAGAGCTGATAGTCAGCGCCCAGAAAGAGATTGCTGTCCCAAAGCCGGGCCCGAATGTCCTGCAACAGAAAGAAGCCATCCATGTTGTAGGAAAAGCCCTCATTGCCAACAATCGGGTCTTCGCTGGTTCCATAGTAGTTCAGATTGATGGAGGTTTGTGCCAGCGCCCCAGTGTAGCGCACTCTGTCTTCGAACCAGATACCCCGGTGAAAGGCCGCCGCCAGCCAGGAGTTGTTCCCCGTCAGCAAGCCGGCTGCGCCAGTAATTGACGGGGGGTGTTTACGCTCGGGGTCATCTTCATCCTGATGAATGAAGAGAGCTGCGGCCCCCAGGCCATTGTCGACAGCTGGCTCTGTTACGATGATGGGTACCGGCAGAAAGCCCCCGCGGTCCAGCCAATCACTGGTATCGAGATAACCGTCATCGTCGATGAACTGATCGAAAAAGGACTCCTCAGCTCGCAACGAAGTGCAGGAAAGAGAAAAAACCAGCACAGCCGTAAAAAGCTGAATGGATCGAAAAAACATCCCTGAGGTTACCACTCACACATCACCCGGTATTGCTGTCCAGGCATCGAATCCCTTGCCTGTCTGCCTTGTGTTTTGCCCTATCCAAACCCAAAAAACCACGCTTAAGCTGGTCAGATGGCCTTGTATAATCAACGGCGGATCGCCCTCGATACAGGAAATCGGCAAATCATCTATTCATGATGATTGATTTCGGTCAAAGAAACAAAATCAACTCCCTACTAGGGTGAAGCCACAGTGACAGGAGAGCAACACTTCTGAGTGGCCAAAAGGTGAAGCAGCAAAAGGGCTTATTGCCTTTCCCCTATCTGCCGAAACTTTGCCCGCAGAGGACTTTTGAAGGACGAGCAGACCCCGGATTCCCAGCTAGTAACTGGCCAGAGCGGCCAGGCTTTCGCCTCCCCCATCCGCAGGCTTTGCAATTGGCCTGTGTCTATTCGCCACCCCAGCATGACGTTTTGTGGATGGCTGTTCGGGGAACGGGGTGATAAATGCAGGGGAAATGTCCCCTAAAGCTGGACTTTCCTGTCATCCGGGCAGAGGCTAAAGGGTGACGCAATGCGGCTAAGAACAATAGACCTCGTCAGCGGCCAACAGGCCACGGGTAGGAAGATGGATTACAAGAGCTTTTTCACCAAAGCCCTGGATGACCTTAAAACTGAAGGTCGCTACCGGGTGTTTGCCGAAATGGATCGGCAGACAGGTGATTTCCCCCACGCTCTCAAACACGAAGATGGCAGCCCCCGCAAAGTCACTGTCTGGTGCTCCAATGACTATCTCAACATGGGGCAGCACCCGGACGTGCTGAATGCCATGTGCGAAGCGGTCATGGAAAACGGGGCAGGCGCCGGTGGCACGCGCAACATCTCCGGTACGCTGCATCAGCACATCCTGCTGGAACAGGAGCTGGCCGACCTGCACGGCAAGGAAGCGGCTCTGCTCTTTACCTCGGGCTATGTGTCCAACTGGGCTGCTCTCGGCACCCTGGGCAGCAAACTGCCAGGTTGTGCCATTTTCAGTGATGCCATGAACCATGCCTCCATGATTGAAGGCATCCGCCATTCCAAGGCAGAACGCTTTATCTGGAAGCACAACGACCCGGAAGATCTGGACCGGCAGCTCAGCCAGATTGACCCTGCCCGTCCGAAAATCGTCGCTTTTGAATCCGTGTACTCCATGGACGGGGACATCTCTCCCATCGCGGAAATCTGCGATGTGGCTGACAAGCATGGGGCCCTGACCTATCTGGACGAGGTTCATGCCGTCGGTCTTTATGGGCCGCGCGGCGGGGGCATTGCCGAACGCGAAGGTCTGATGGACAGACTGGATGTGATCGAAGGCACGCTGGGCAAGGCTTTTGGTGTCATGGGCGGCTACATTACAGCCTCCAGCGAACTGGTCGATTTCGTTCGCTCCTTTGCCAGTGGCTTTATCTTTACCACCTCCCTGCCTCCGGCCATTGCCGCCGGGGCACTGGCCTCTGTCAAACACCTCAAAGCCTCCAGCACTGAGCGGGAAATGCAGCAGGCCCACGCAGCCGAACTGAAAGCCCGTATGGCCGCCGCCAGTTTGCCAGTGATGCCGTCAGTCAGCCACATTGTGCCGCTGTTTGTCGGCGACGCAGCGCTCTGTAAACGGGCCAGCGATCTGCTGCTGGAGCGGCATGACATCTACGTACAGCCCATCAACTACCCCACTGTTCCGCGGGGGACCGAACGGCTGCGCTTTACCCCAAGCCCGAAACACGGCGCCGAAGAAATGGACGCCCTGATCGCCGGTCTGAAAGATGTCTGGTCTTTGCTGGAACTGAAAAAAGCCGCTTAAAGCCTGACATAATCACAAACAGGGGCCAGGAAGCAGCCTTCGACCTGATCTGGTCCCTGGCCTATGGCCCCTGTTTGGCAAAGCCTGTGACAAGGAAAACCTCTGGCGCAAAGGCGCACTAGATGGGTCACCGCTTAGAGTGTGATCTACTGAAGCAGAAGCGCCTTGCGCTCTGCTTCCGTTTTGAAATCACCTCGTGATTCCAAAAAAGACGATAAGACAAAAAAGGACGATAAGACTCTGGGAACAGGTGATGCGGGATGCTGTGAAATCCGTTTCAACAGGGCTGACCGAAGCGGACACCTCCCGGGTTTCCTTGACTTTCTTTCGATCTGATCACAAAAAATTTTTCATTGGCAGGCTTGTGAACTGCAGCGCTTTTGCTGTTCTCCCTTCCAATTATCGGCTAGCGTAATTTCCATAACCCTTGCCATTGGCCAGTCGACTGGTGATCTGACAGGAGCAACGACCCCCAGATTTTCCAGTCACTCTGTCCCGGCAATGAGGAACAGAATGCTCTTTACGGTGATTTGATAGGGGGAAGACCCATGACAATGACGCCTGTTAAGAAAACACTGCTGGCCTCTTCCGCGCTTGCCGCAGTCGGCCTGGTTGGCGGACCGGCATTTGCCGAAGATGGGAAGATCAGCCTCTCGGTCGGCGGCTACTATCAGAATTTCCTGTCCTTTGTTTCCCAGGACAATGATGCTGCCGGGCTCAATGCCAACGGTCAGTTGAACGACTACAACCCGATCAACGTGCGTCATGAAGGCGAAATCCACTTCAAAGGCACCACAACGCTGGACAACGGCCTGCAGGTTGGCTTCGACGCTCAGCTGGAAGCCATCACCCAGTCGGATCAGATGGATGAAACCTACATGTGGTTCTCCGGCAACTGGGGCCGGGCTGTCCTTGGGTCTGAAAACTCCGCGCCCTACCTGATGTCCTACTCCGCCCCCTCTGCGGGTCTGGGCCTGAACTCGCCGAACTTCTTCATCTTCTCCACCACGAACTCGGCGCCGACATCGGGTTTCCTGAACATTCCGTCTGACGCCAACAAGATCACTTACTTCACCCCGCGTATGGCCGGTTTCCAGCTGGGCGCATCCTATACGCCCAACATCGACAACCGCAGCGGTGACCGCCAGACCTTTGGTCTGAACACCGACAACAATGTTGGCGCACACGACAAGGTCATCTCCATCGGGGGTAACTTTGTGCAGTCCTTTGACGCAGCCGACATCGCCATCAGTGCGGGTTACGAGCAGGCCGCCCTTCAGGCCAACAGTGCCGCCAGTCCCAGCCTGTTTGATGACATCAGCGCCTGGTCAGTCGGGGCATCTGTCGGCTTTTCCGGCTTTACCATCGGTGGTTCTTACGCCAACGCCGACATAGAAGGCTTTGGGGCCGGCAACAAGAAACAGATCTTCTACGATGTGGGTCTGCAGTATGGCAGCGGCCCCTGGAAAGCCTCCCTCACCTATGCCCGGGGTGAAAACGAATTCACCGCAGGTGGCAGTGAAGACAAGCGGGACATGTTCGAGCTGGGAGCGTCCTACAAGCTCTCACCCGGCATCACGGTTGTCGGCTCCGGTCAGTACATGAAAGAGGAAACAGCCGGTTCAAGTACCGACATCAAGGGCTGGGGCCTGGCTCTGGGGACCAAACTCTCCTTCTGATCTTACCTTCCTCTTAGGGATACAAACAGCAGCCATCAGAACCACGCGCAGGTGTGAGTCTGATGGCTGTTTTGTTTGCGCAACCGGCGTAACGAAACCGACGTTGCTCAACAGATTAAGCAGTCGAGTCTTCCTTTTTTCGGTCAATTCGCCTGACCTGCGACCAAAACTCTCATTCATTGACTGTCTATCTGGTCTGAATTTTCCGGCGTTTGCAGACCAAATCTCCTGCGCCAGGGCAGGCCCTTCCCGTCTGGAACCGGTCGTGCCTTCTGGTGGGGGCCCCCATGAATCCGCCAAAAAACGACACAGGCCTGGCAAGGCATACCCCTGTGATGGGGATGGCTGTCTTGGCAGGCCGCGAACATTCACCAGACAGGCCCTGATCCGGGCACTGATCTGTTTCCTTTACCAAATAAACGTTAGGCAAAAGGAAGTTATGGGCAAACGAGAGGAAAAGAACGAGCAAAACTGTCGAAAAATTGCCCTCTATGTCGTGATTTTTTCCTAAAGGAAAGCTCTGATTTTTCACTCTTTTTCAGACGATTCATCCATCTGATATATTTCGAATTGCCGCAATATGACGGTTTCGGAAAACAAAATTCCCCGGTTTCATCAGCCAAAAAACTCCGTTACGGCCAAGAAGCGGAACCAGGCAATTCGTTTTCACCCCTCTAAAAACGACATCCCTTTGCTTAATGAAAAATAAAACTGACTCGTAATTTACAATTCTATGACTTAGCATTCCCTGGCTCGCGTGGCTGCCCTGCAAGTATTGCATTGCTCACCCGCTGGCCAAACAAACGCAACAACAAGGCGAACGGGACAAGGATGGCCGACGGGAACGAACACCACGTTCAATTTACGGAAGTTCAGAAGAGTTACGACGGTGAAACGCTGGTCGTAAAGAACCTCAATCTCGATATTGCCAAAGGGGAGTTCGTCACCATGCTGGGGCCGTCTGGTTCCGGCAAGACCACCACCCTGATGATGCTGGCAGGCTTCGAGACGCCGACCCACGGGAAAATCCTGCTGGAAGGCCGGACATTGAACAATGTGCCGCCTCACAAGCGTGACATCGGCATGGTTTTTCAGAACTACGCCCTTTTTCCTCACATGACAGTGAGTGAGAACCTCGCGTTTCCTCTTCAAGTCAGGAAGATGGGCAAAGCTGAGGTCGAAACCAAAGTCAAACGGGCGCTGGACATGGTGCAGCTGGGTGACTTTGGCAACCGCCGCCCCGGTCAGCTGTCCGGCGGCCAGCAGCAGCGTGTGGCTCTGGCCCGTGCCCTGGTTTTTGAACCCACGCTGATCTTGATGGATGAGCCTCTGGGGGCGCTGGATAAGCAGCTGCGCGAACACATGCAGCTGGAAATCAAGCACATCCATGAGTCGCTTGGCGTGACGGTGGTCTATGTGACCCACGATCAGTCAGAAGCACTGACCATGTCCAACCGCGTGGCCGTGTTTGAAGACGGCATCATTCAGCAGCTGGCCCCGCCAGATGAGCTGTATGAGCAACCGCAAAACGCGTTCGTTGCTCAGTTTATCGGCGAAAACAATCAGCTGCACGGAACGGTTCAGGCCGTGTCCGGTTCTGACAGCTGCGAAGTGGCCCTGGAAGGCGGCGGCGGGATGGTTCGTGCCTTGCCCGTCAACATTGCCGGACAGGGCTCCGCCACAACGCTGTCTTTGCGCCCGGAACGGGTGACCATCAATCCGGAAAGCGGATCACTGCCCAACATCTTCAACGCCCGCGTTGAAGAACTGATTTACCTGGGCGACCACATTCGGACCCGCTGCTCCATTGCGGGCCACGATAACTTTGTGGTGAAGGTCCCGAACTCACAGGGCCATGCTCTGCTACAAGAAGGTGCCGACGTTTCTTTGGGCTGGAGCCTGGAAGACTGTCGTGCCCTCGATGCCTGAGGAGGAACGAGGAAAGCTGTGACCCACAGCTTTTCAACGTAAACCAATAATGCCTCCGGCAATCCTGGAACTGAGTCCCGGGGTAAAAGGAGGAAGAACACGAGTAACGTGTCACTCATCTAGCTTTAAGTAAGAAAAATGCTACAGGGAGCTATCTTATGCTGAAAACACTCAAATCCACGACAGCTGCTGCTGCTCTGCTGGCCGTTGCTGGCATGGCCACGGGCGCTGCAGCCGACGACCTGACAGTTGTCTCCTGGGGCGGTGCTTACACTGCCAGCCAGGTGAAGGCTTATCACGAGCCTTACACTGCCAAAACCGGCACAAACATTCTGTCTGAAAACTACTCTGGCGGTCTGGCTGAGGTGAAAGCCCAGGTGGAAGCCGGTAACGTGACCTGGGATCTGGTCGACGTGGAGCTTTCCGACGCCGTTCGCGGTTGTGACGAAGGCCTGCTGGAAACCATCGACCACTCCATGCTGCCGCCTGCTCCGGACGGCACACCTGCTGTGGACGACTTCCTGGCTGGTACACTGACCGATTGCGGCATTGGTGAAATCGTCTGGTCCACCATCGTGGCTTATGACGGCAACGCTTTTGGCGACAACGGCCCCAAAACCCTGAACGACTTCTTCGATGTTAAGAAGTATCCGGGCAAGCGTGGTCTGCGCAAAACCCCGAAAGTGAACCTGGAATGGGCTCTGATGGCTGACGGCGTTGCTCCTGGCGACGTTTACGAAACCCTGGCGACACCTGAAGGTGTGGACCGTGCTTTCGCCAAGCTGGACAGCCTGAAAGGCCACGTTGTGTGGTGGGAAGCTGGCGCTCAGCCTCCGCAGCTGCTGGCTGACGGCGAAGTTGCCATGACCTCTGCCTACAACGGCCGTATCTTCAACGCCCAGGTGGCTGAAGGTAAGAACTTCCCCATCGTGTGGGATGGTCAGGTCTGGGATCTGGATCTCTGGGTGATCCCCAAAGGCGCTCCGAACAAGGAAACCGCCCTGGACTTCATCAAGTTCGCAACGGACACCCAGCGTTTGGCTGATCAGGCCAAATACATCTCCTACGGTCCCGTGCGTCAGTCTTCCAACGCTCTGGTCAGCACCCATGCTGAAACCGGCGTAGAGATGGCTCCGCACATGCCGACAGCTCCGGAGAACTTCAAGACAGCTCTGCAGAACGATTTCGAGTTCTGGGCTGACTTCAACGACGAACTGAACGAGCGCTTCAATTCCTGGCTCGCCAAGTAACGTCTAAAGGTGAAGAGGGGGCTTTTCACAGCGAGAAGCCCCCTCGCCTCTTTTTAAGTTCAATACTTATTCGCCCCTTCACCCGATCCAAGTACGGGACAAGCGCGCATGGCCTCCGTGGCTGATACCCTCACGACACCAGAAGCCTTGACCACAGCCGATGGTCAACCGCTCAAGCAGGCACTGGCCCGCGCCGAACGGCATCGCCGTCTCCGCGCCATCGGCCTCGTAGCCCCTCTCTTTATCTTCCTGTCGATCACCTTCCTCTACCCGATCGGCCTGATGCTGTGGCGGTCAATCGACAACCCGGTGATTGCAGACAATCTGCCCAACACCGTGGTAGCGCTGCAGGAATGGGATGGTACGGGGTTGCCCGATGAAGCAGCCTACGCTGCTCTGGCCATGGACCTGGCGCACGCCAAGAAAGAAAAAACTGTTGGCCGGGTGGCAACGCGTCTGAATTTTGAAACATCTGGCCTGCGCTCTGTGATCACCAGAACGGCCCGTAAAGCTGCCAAGATGAAGGCCGGGCCCTACAAGGAACAGATCATCAAGGCCAACAAGATCTGGGGAACCACGAAACCCTGGTCGACCATCAAACGCCTGGGCAACCGCCTGACCCACACTCAGTATCTGGCCGCAGTTGACCTGCGCACCAATGAAGCCGGAGAGATTGTCAGCCAGCCCGAAGATCGACAGATCTACATCAGCCTGTTCGAGCGGACCCTCTGGATGTCCGTGGTGGTGACAATTGCCTGCCTGTTGCTGGGCTATCCCATCGCCTACCTGCTGTCGACCCTGCCGGTTCGCCTGTCCAACCTCTTTATGATCATGGTGCTGCTGCCCTTCTGGACCTCCTTGCTGGTGCGCACAACCTCCTGGATTGTGCTGCTGCAAACCCAGGGGGTGGTAAACGACATCCTGGTCTTCTTGGGCATCGTCGATGACGCAGGGCGCATTCAGTTGATATTCAACGCGGAAGGCACGGTCATTGCGATGACACAGATCCTTCTGCCCTTCATGGTCCTGCCGCTTTACAGCGTGATGAAGACCATCTCGCCCAACTACATGCGGGCCGCCCAGTCTCTCGGTGCCCACCGCTTCATCGCTTTCTGGCGGGTCTACGCCCCCAACACCCTGCCGGGTGTCGGCGCGGGCTGCCTGCTGGTCTTCATTCTGGCCATTGGTTACTACATCACCCCGGCCCTGGTCGGCGGCGAAGACGGCCAGATGATTTCCAACCTCATTGCCTTCCACATGCAAAAGTCCCTCAACTGGGGATTGGCTGCAGCGCTTGGCGGCATCCTGCTCGCAGGTGTGCTGGCCCTCTACTGGCTCTACAGCAAGCTGGTTGGCATCGAAAACCTCAAGCTGGGATAAACGACGATGGCACTTCCAAGCTACGCCGGACCGGCTGAAAGGATCTGGCACTACGCATTCATCATCATCTGCGCATCAGTCTTTATCTTCCTGATGGCGCCGATCCTGGTGATCATTCCTCTCAGCTTCAATGCTGAGCCCTACTTCACCTTTACCCCGGGCATGCTGTCCTTTGATCCAGAGGCCTTTTCGCTGCGCTGGTATGATGACTTCCTGTCCAATGAAAGATGGCGGGAGTCCATCCTGAACTCCCTGCTGGTGGCTGTCTGTTCGACCCTGCTGGCCACGACCCTTGGGACCATGGCGGCTCTGGGTCTAGCCCGGCCGGAAATGCCTTTCCGCTCTTTCATCATGGGGTTGCTGATCTCTCCGATGATCGTGCCCCTGATCATCACCGCAGCTGGCATCTACTTCTTCTATGCTTCTGTCGGTCTGACGGGGTCCTTCCTGGGCATCATCCTGGCTCACACGGCTCTGGGAACGCCTTTCGTGGTGATCACTGTGACGGCCACCATGATCGGCTTCGACCACTCCCTGACGCGGGCCGGTCTGATGCTGGGCGGCTCACCAACCACGGTCTTCTTCAAGATCATCATGCCTCTGATCACACCAGGCATGATCTCCGGCGCTCTCTTTGCCTTCGTCACATCATTTGACGAAGTGGTGGTGGTGCTCTTTGTGGCATCGGTTGAACAGCAAACCATTCCGCGCCAGATGTGGGCCGGTATCCGCGAGGAAATCAGCCCGACAATCCTGGCCGTGGCCACGCTGCTGATTGCTTTCTCCGTGGTTCTGATGACCGTCATCGAACTGCTGCGCCGTCGCTCTGAAAAGATGCGGGGCATGTCACCGGGCTGATCACAACTCCCGAGGCAGCATGGCAGGGTCCAACACCCAGCCAACAAGAAAACGTTAGAAACGATTTCACCAAAAAAGGACCGGTCATTGCGATCGGTCCTTTTTTCTTGCTACTTGATATTGCCCGCCTCTAATTAAGAACGATTATCAATCTCACACACTGGACAAACGCCCCCAGCCCCCCTATCTTAATAGGGCAAAGGGAGTCGTCTGCTCCGTCCTTTCCGGGCAGACCAAAGCTGGAAACAAAACCATGTACCGCGACAACAGTTTGATGCCCAGTGAAGCCGTCCGACTGCTGGCCCTTGGCCTGCTTGGAAACGGCGCGCTGCACTATGCCGTCCTAGCCAGTGAAGTCAGGCATTTCACCGGTCGCATGGTGGGCCCCTCTTTGGAACTGGTCGCGCAGCCTCTTGAACTGCTGCGGCTGGAAGGGCTGATCGAACCGGTTGATGCCGGTGTGCCTGCCGACGAAGCAGAAATGCAGATCACCGACAGCGGTCGTGAAGAACTGACCAAACTGCTGTCGGCGAACCTGCGGCCTCAGGTCAATGACCTCAGCAAGCTGATCGTGGCCTTGAAAGTGCGTTTCCTGCATCTGCTGGACGGCAAGGCCCAGCGCCTGCAGCTGGAGATGCTGGTGGATGTCTTTGAGCAGGAACTGGCCCGACTGACAGACCTGCGTGGTCACCACGCCGATGAACCGGGTGCTCTGGTCGACTGGCTGGAATTTGAAATCGGCCAGACCAACCGCCGTCTGGACTGGTTCGGCGCTCAGTTGAAAAAACTGAGCGACTGACAGGTTTCTCCTGCCTCTGCAGTCTCTTGCTCGCAACAATGCGGGGCTTCCCAAAACACAACGGGATAAGGCCTAAAGGCCCAGACCTTCAGGTGAGATCACCGGGGGCGCTGGTTGTTGCTATCTTCAGCCGATCACTCTCTAGAACAGATGCTGACCGCCGGTCACAAAGACTTCGGTTCCGGTCACATAGCTGAAGTCAGGGCTGCAGAGCTGAAAAACCGCGCCGGCCACTTCCTCCGGACTGCCCATCCGCTGCATCGGGATCCGCGGAATCAGGGCTTCATACTCTGGCCCGATCATGGCCGTTTCAATCTCTCCCGGGGCTACGGCGTTCACCCGCACACCCAGATCGGCAAACTCGACAGCCATTTCCCGGGTCAGGGCCGACAAAGCCGCTTTTGAGGTGGAATAGGCAGACCCGGCAAAGGGATGAATGGAGTGCCCGGCAATGGAGGTAATGTTCACCACCGCCCCCTTGCCTTTACGCAGAGGAATGGCAAAGCCCCTGGCCAGGGCCAGCGGAGCAAAGAAATTCAGCTCAAAGACCTCACGCCAACCGGCAATGTCCCCATTCAGACACCCCAGGCGTTCTTTGTAAGAGGTTTTGGGAGAGACAGCTGCATTGTTGACCAAGGCATGAATGGGTTCATCGCCCAGGATTTCATTGGCTTCACCGATGAAGCGGCTGATGTCCTCCGGATCCCCCAGATCAACCTTGATGTGATGGGCCCAGTTGCGATCCCGGCGGCACTCAGCCGGGGGGGCTTCGCGGGAACAGGTAATGATGCGCCAGCCCTCTTTGGTGAAGCGCTGTACAGTGGCGTGGCCAATCCCTCGGCTGGCGCCGGTCAGCACCACAGTTCTAACATCCGTCATAGAAACCCGTTCCAATCCCTGAAGCCTGTTACAGACTTATCTCCGAGGTGATCATAAAGCGCTGACACCGTCTGAACAAAGGCGGAAACACAGAAGTTGCTGCCTTTGTTCAGACCGGAGCAGGTCGGTTTAACATCGACCCTGCTACAGGCAAGCAATAAGCCCCCTTATCAGGCCGAAATGGCGAAGAGGGGGTGACCCAAACTGTCATTGATATCCCGGTTCGCCGTCCGCCTGAAGGCGCACCACACTCCGTCTTTGTCCGAGTGTTCTCACCAGTGCGATGAATGGCCAGCGCGTTAAATGACCTGCGGCCTTACCTGCACGATCCGGAAGGTGTGCTCATCCCCATCGGATTCAACAAGGGACAGATACTCGCCGGTCTGAAAGACGTGGCTGGAGAAGTGAAAACCGGCTTCATCTTCGTCCGGATCCCCTTCCACATCATAGTGAAAGAGCCAATGTCCGCCCCGGTTGCGCACAAGATGTCCTTTTTCATCTTCTTCGCCCCGCCAGAAACGGCGCACAGTGCAGGCCTTTTTGTGGTTACGCCAGACGTCCAGATCGATGTGCCCGTCTGCGGTCAGCGGGGCAATCAGCTCATAGCCATAATCTGAACTGCCCTGCGGGTGAGCCTGGCTGCGGGCCAATTCCATGCGGATAAACATCAAACTCATAATTGTACCTCATGTATTCCGGGCTCCCGGGTGGGAGCAGCGGCAGGTGTCAAAAGGACCTGGCGTCTAATCGGGTTAAGCGAACGCTCGGCGAAACAACACGTGAAGCGAAAAGCGTTTTCACTGTGGCAGAGGATGCGCCCCGGTTTGAGTGCAAGCACAACGCGCTTCCAGGCAAACCGGCCCCTTTCCAGATTCTTCATCCAAAAAAGGACGACAGCGAATACCAAAACCCCAGACGGGCCTTCTCAGGGAGCTGTCAGACTCAATGAGCCATCAACAGGGGGATCGCTGCAGAATGAAGGATCGAGCGGGTGGCACCGCCCATAATGAACTCTCTCAATCGGGAATGACCGTAAGCCCCCATGACCAGGAGATCGGCATTCAGATCCCCGGCTTCCGCCAGCAGGCTGGTGCCAATGGCATCGCTGCAGTCGATTTGCCGGGCCTTTGCCTCGATACCGTGGGCGGCCAGGTAAGCACAGGCCTCCTGCGGATCCGCCCGATCTGCTTCCTGATTCAATGTAATCAGGGTCACGCTTTCTGCCTTGGCCAGGATGGGCAAGCTGGCCATCAGGGCTTTGGCTGCTTCCTTGCGGCCATTCCAGGCCACCACCGCCCGCGTGCCGACGGAGTCAATCTGGGTGGGCGGGACCACCAGGATCGGTCGCGAGGCATCAAAAAGCGCGGCTTCAAGCGCCGGGATGTAACCGCCAATGTCTGAATTATCCGGACGGGAGACCACCACGAGGTCTTTCAACAACGCCAGTCGGGCCACCATCTGTTCTTCCTGCCCGACAACCTGCCGCCAAGCGGGAATGAAGGTTCCCGGCGCGTGTTGGGTGCTGGCCTCCACCGGGGCCAGGTCATGGTCTTTACAGACATCAAGATAAACCTGATGGGCTGCCGTGGCCCGGCGATCGGTGGCCTGCTGCAGATCCTGCATCACCTGCTCCACCATGGCACCGGACATGCCTTCACCAATCAGAGGAATGTTGTTGTTGGGGTCATTGGCCACATGCAGCACCTCAAGATAAGCATCCTGAGCGCGGGCAAGCCTGAAGGCTGTGTTAAGGGTGGCCAGACAACCTTCATCACCGTTCACAACGGCTAACATAGAGGCAATGGTCACAATCAGGCTCCTTTTCAGGTTCAGGTTTGTGGGGCAAATCACGTGCGGAGTTTTGGGGTCCGCTCTTTACATGAAGGATGGCACCGGACCGGTTACAAGGCCTTGATTTAGCTCAATGGACCCCTTGCGTCCTTTTGCCCCGCCTGGCCCGGATCATCACTTTCGAAGAACCTGACCTCCTGCACACCTGCCGGGTCTTTCTTGATGGTAATTTCAGCCTGAGGGAAGGCGTCCAGGATCTTCTTTTCAACGGCGGCTCCCACCTCCCAGGCCCGGGTCAGGCTGAGTTTGCCGTCCAGATCCAGATGCACCTGGATGAAGAGATCCCGACCGGATTGCCGGGTTTTCAGTTCATGGAAGCCGATGACATCAGGTTCGCTGCGGATCAGCAAAGCAATCTCCCGGCGTTTGTCGTCGGGCAGTTCCTTGTCCATCAGCATGTCCAGGGCCTGACGCCCCACTTTCGAAGCTGAATAGAGCAGCCAGAGAACAATCCCCATAGCGATGATGGGATCGGCCAGAGGCATGTTGGCAAACTGAGCCAGAACGAGCGCCACAATAACGGCCAGGTTCATCAGGAGATCACTGGTGTAATGCAGGGCATCTGCCTTGATGGCCACTGAGCCGCTTTTGCGCACCACATAGGCCTGAAACCGGGTCAGGGCCAGTGTCACCAGAATGGAAAAGAGAATGACCGCAATGCCCCAGTCCCCGTGGCTGACTTCTTTCGGGGAGAAGAAGGCGTCGATGGCGTGCAAACCGATGAAGATTGACGACGCAGAGATGATACCGGCCTGGGCCAGTGCGCCAAGGGCTTCCGCCTTGCCATGGCCGAAACGGTGGTCGTCATCGGCTGGAATGAGCGCCTTGCGAACACAGTAGAAGGTGATCAGCGAAGCAAAGGCATCCAGAAAGGAATCAGCCAGACTGCTCAGCAAAGCCACAGATCCCGTGTACCACCAGGCAACGGCCTTTACCGAAATCAGGGCAACAGCCGTCGCCAGCGAGGCCAGACTGGCCCACCGCATCAGGCGGTTGCCCTGTTCCTGTGCCTCAGGGGAGGCTTTGTCTTGATACTGCTCCACGAACCTGACAGCTCCGCTGCTGCTGTTTATCCTTAGATTTTAGCAGAAAATCCATGAGGTGCAGAGTGGTCTGCGGATCACCGGGCGCAGCGGATTGTTCAATTGGCGCAGACAGACCCCTTAAGGGTAGAGTCTGTCGGTTTCCCAGTCTTCCCCATTGGCTTTGTAAACCAAGCGGTCATGTAAGCGGAAAGCACCGTCTTTCCAAAACTCGAAATAGGACGGCAGCACCCGAAAACCGGACCAGTGTGGTGGCCGGGGAATCTCCCCGATTGGGTACTTGGCCGCCACCTTGGCAACCTGCTTTTCCAAAGCAAAGCGGCTTTCAAGAGATTGGGACTGGTCAGAGGCCCAAGCACCGATCTGGCTTTGCCGGGCTCTGGTGGCGTAGTAGGCATCTGCTTCTTCGGCGGTTACCTGCTCAACAAGACCTTCTACCCGGACCTGTCGGCGCAGGCTTTTCCAGTGGAACAACAGCGCGGCCTTGGGATGGCCCAGCAGGTGCCGGCCTTTTCGGCTGTTGTAGTTTGTGTAGAAGACAAAGCCGCGCGAATCGACGCCTTTCAGCAGAACCATGCGCTGGGCAGGCATCCCCTCTTCATCCACCGTTGCCAGTGCCATGGCATTGGGATCATTCGGTTCCGAATTTTCAGCTTCCTTCAACCAGGCAGCAAAAAGTTCATACGGATCTCGAACCGCGTCATCGCCAAACATAAATACGCCTCATTTTCGTTCGATTATGCCCTGACTGGGTCAGCCATTCTTGCGATCAGCCAGAATCTCCGGTGCAGGCTTCAACAAAGTGTTTCCCAAGAAAACTTTAGGGACCTGCAGGAGATCTTTCCAATGCCTGCAACGCGCAAAAGACTTCTCTCTCTATCATTCCCTCATTAGGATGTGGATTGCAGATGTTGGTTAGCTCACCTGCTATCAGGTATGACCAGAAGCTGACGCGTCTCCGACTCGTTGATACAACAACTAGAACATCAGCCGGAAACAAACCACATCTGCAGCAAGGAAAGCCGGAACAAGCTTCCTGACCAATGCGAAAGAAAGGCGAAGTAATGACACTGAAGATGACACTGGGCGCAGCATCCCTGGCGGTACTTGCGTTGACAGGTTGCAGCAATGATGCCGGCACGAAAGAAACAGTAGGGACTGTCGGCGGCGCCGTAATCGGCGGCCTGCTGGGCGCCCAGTTCGGCAGCGGCACCGGCCAGATCGCAGCCGCCGCAGCAGGTACAGCCATCGGTATGATGGTTGGTAACCAGATTGGTGCCGCCCTGGACGAAAACGACAAACACAAAGCCATGGCTGCACAGCAGCAGGCAACCACCGCCCCAATTGGTCAGACAATTACCTGGGACAACCCGGAAAGTGGCAACTCCGGCTCGGTCACCCCGGTGCGGGACGGAACCTCCTCTGACGGCAACCAATGCCGTGAATTCCAGGAAACTGTCGTCATCGGTGGTAAGGAAGAGTCTGCCTATGGCACCGCCTGCCGCCAGCCTGACGGAACCTGGCGCATCAACTGATCGCCTGCTTGCGTAAGAAAGCGCTGCTTGGTGGGTCTGGTACCTGCGAAGCAGCGTTTTCTATGTCGGGACTTCAGAGAGAGGACCGACGCAGAAAAGAACGTGACCAGCTTTGTCCCTCTTCCTCCCTTTACATTAGAGGTCAGGAAGATATCCTTTTTCCGAACCGGGCAAGAAGCGTCACGGACGTGCTGACCGCCCTATCCTCTTTGGTACAAAATCACTGTAATGGCTGACCTCTACAAAACTCTGGATGTATCCCGCACGGCTGACGAGGCTGAAATCAAACAGGCCTACCGCAAGCTGGCGAAAAAACTGCATCCGGATCTGAACCCGGGAGATGAAGCCGTTGAGCAGCGCTTCAAAGAGGTCTCTCAGGCCTATGCCATCCTGTCAGACAAGGAAAAGCGCAGGCAGTATGACGCCGGAGAGATCGACGCGACCGGACAGGATACCCCCCGGCGTGGCGGGTTCTACCGCAGTCATGCCGGCGGTGGCCGCAACGATCGTTACAGCCACTACGAATTTGGTGATGAGAATGTAGAGGACATCTTCTCAGACCTCTTTGGCGGCTTTGGCTCCCGTCAGGGCAGCCGCCGGACACCCCATCAAAAGGGCGTAGACGTCTCCTACTCAGTGGATGTCGAGTTTCTTGAAGCCGCCAATGGTGCGAAGAAACGGATCCAGCTGAGCGATGGCAAGACACTGAACGTGAACATTCCTGCCGGAACAGAAGAAGGCCAGACCCTGCGCCTGAAAGGTCAGGGCATGCCGGGGATTGGCGGGGCCGGTCCGGGGGATGCCTTTTTTGAAGTCCACATCCGGCCGCACGCTTACTTTGAGCGTAAGAACTTCGATGTGCATATGGAACTTCCGATATCCCTGCAGGAAGCCATTCTGGGCGCCAATGTGCAGGTCCCGACCATCAACAGCAAAGTGACCTTGAAAATCCCCGCCGGTGCCAACAGCGGGACGACTCTGCGGTTAAAGGGCAAGGGCATCCTGGACAGGAAAAACGGCCAGCAGGGCGATCAGTACATCAAACTGAAAGTGGTTCTGCCAGACAGCATCGACGAAGATCTGAAATCGTTCCTGGAAGCCTGGGCACCGGACCACACCTACGATCCGCGCAAAAAAGCCGGGATGACAGACTGATGATGCAAAGCCTCAGCGAACTGGTCCTCAGTATTCGGGAAGAGGGCATGGAAGTCAGAGAAAGCGATGTGACGCATTTTGTGCAGCAAAGCTGGATCCTGCCCCTTGAGGAAGAAGGGACTTACTTCTTTGACGACGTTGATTCCGCCCGCATCAAACTGATCATCGAACTGCGCGAAGACATGGGCGTTAATGATGAAGCGTTGCCGGTGGTCCTCAATCTGCTCGATCAGGTTTACGGCCTGCGTCAGGTTCTCGAAGAAGTGCGCTCAGCCGTCCAGACTCTGCCTCACGAACATCGCCAGATTTTTGAAGACCAGCTTTCAAAAATTCACGGTGCCTGAACTGCTTTTGCGGGCGGTTTTTTCATTTAAGGATAGCGCTGTACCTGTGGGCCAGCGGCCAGACACCTCGGGGATCAACGAGCAGATGTTCGTTGGCAATCTTGCAGTAGATGCCTCCTGCAGGAAGATCGGATACGGTAAGACACAGGCCGCTCCTCCTGGAAGAATCCGGTTCCACGGCGGCGGATCTCCCCCCTGGCTATTCCAGAACAGGCTTCACGCAATCACAGCTTGCAACATTTTAGTGCTTTTCGAATTTTCCTTTGAGTTGTTGTGGAATCGCTCGATCGACTGACCTAACATTGCGCGGCTTCCAGCCCAGGAGTTACAAGCACCAAGCGTTTGACTTTTCCTGGCCGGCAGGTCCGCGCAGACGTTCAGACGGCAACCCACAGGTATCTTCTTGAGTTCTCCAGCCCCCTCGGAAACCAACAGCGATCTGCTGGATCATGTCTGTGATCCCCTGCAACAGGCCTTTCTGGGCTGCTGGTCCGGGTTTGGAAATCACGCCAGAACACCAACACGCAGGGAACTGGACCCCTTGATTCTGGGGCCTTTGGGACTGCTGCCACATATCTGGATTCTGGAGCGTGTTGATCAGTCCTTTGCCTTTCGGCTGATGGGAGATTCCATCCGCGACAGCTGGGGCAAAAACCTGCTGAACGTGCGTCTGGATAAGGTCTTTCCGGCTTCCAGTTATGAGCGCATGTTCCGGGACTGGAACCGGATCATCAACGATCAGATTTTGCTGCATTCAACCGGTCGCATGTATCCAACAGACGCGCGCTTTCGCACCACCAACCGGATCTCCCTGCCGTTGGCAGCTGATCACAGCAACCCGGAAGGTGTCATTGGCATCACCTTGCTGGGCCCGGACCAGGAAGTCGCAATGAACCAGGAAATGGCTGCCTTGGAAGTCATCCTGGAGCAGGTAACCCTCACCCCGGTTGCCAACATCTGGGCCAGCCATTCAGCGGTAGAACAGTTCAGCCAGACAGCCGAACGGGCCTGAGGAAACAGAGACATCTCCGGCGGCATGAAGAAACAGTTCAGGCCGAACCATCCCTGTCGGCCAGCAGACTTTCCAGATCCTGATTGCGCCACTGTTCTGTAATCTCACCAAACTCCGCCATCACAGCCTGAGCTTTCGGCAGCCAGTCAGCGCCACTGTCCAGTCCCAGTCCCACGGTGGTGCAAAGCTCTCCCAAGGTAACGGTGGATAGATCCCGGGAAAGAACCACCCGCGCACCCTGACTGGTCCGGGTCAGAAATCCGGCCTTACGCAGCTTGGAGAGAACCTGGTCGGCCTCTTCCGGCCAGGCGGGCAGTCCTTTGAGGAGCTTGATGGGCTTCAGCCCCTGACTGCCATGACGGGAAGCTTCACGCAGACGCGCCAGCAAAGACAAAGCCAGCAAGAGTTTCCGGTTGCCTTCCTGGGCCCCTCTTTCCAGACGCCGGGCCACCGACCATTCCGGCACGGCGGCGGCCATCTCAGCGCCCAGCAGCACCACGGACCAAGCCAGGTACATCCAGATAAAAAACAGCGGAATGGCTGCCAGAGCCCCGTAGATGGCCTGATAGGACGGGAACTTCACCACATAGAGTCCGAAACCAAACTTCAGCAGCTCCAGCAACAGCGCGGCAAAAACACCGCCAATCAGCGCGTGGCTAAGAAGATTGTTCCGGTTGGGCACCAGATAGTAAAGCAGGGCCAGTCCCCCGGCCGTCAGTCCGACCGACAGCAGGCGCTGCAAGAGGATAAAACTGCCCGGCACGACACTGTCGGCCTGCTGCACCAATGCAAAAGCAAAGGAGGAGATGGTCAGGGATGCACCGATGAGGACCGGTCCCAGGGTCAGAAGCGCCCAGTAAACCAGGAAGCGCATGGCAATGGGCCGGGGATCGCTGACCCGCCAGACAGCATTGAGCGCGCCGTTTACGTTGGACAAAAGCAAGAGGGCCGTCACGCCCAGTGCCAGCAGTCCCGGGGCGGTCATTCGGCGGGCGTTGCTGAGGAAGCTGTCCAGATACTGAGTCAGTTCCTCCTGCCCAGTCGGGGTCAGCAGTTCATAAAAAAGCTTTTTGATCTGCTCTTCTGAATCCGCCATGGAGGGAAAGGCGGACAAAACGGCCAGACCAATGACCAGCAAAGGCACGAGAGCCAGAAGGGATGCGTAACTCAGCCCCGCGGCCTGGCGGGTGCAGCCATCGGCACCAAAGCGCTGCACCACATAAAGCAGAAAGGCTGCGCCTTCACGCAGCAGCGCGGGTTTGCCGTCTGAAGCCGACAGAGATTTGCCGCCCCCTTCTTCGCCCCGGTCGCTGCCCTTTGTCTGTTCCACTCTTTTCCCCAATGCTGGCAACCGCCTGCCTCCAGATCCGCCCGCCAGAGTCGGGCTTTGCCACAGCATATCCTGAGTTGAAGCAGCCTGACAGCCTTAGTCTGACCCCGAAAAGCTCCGGCAAATTCCATAAAAGCGGCTCAAGAGGCGCATTTCATGGGGATAAGGCCCCAAGGTGGCTTTGACCCCCCGGTGGGTTGTTGTAGGATGCGCGCCAATTGAATGTTCGTTAATCTTTTGGCGGAAGTCCGGTCCAGGGCTTTCGCTTGGGTTTACTAGAGTGAGAACAGAATGACTAACCAGCAAGGGTTCATGGCCGGCAAACGCGGCATCGTAATGGGTGTTGCCAATGATCGATCAATTGCCTGGGGCATTGCCAAAGCCGCCAGCGAACAAGGTGCGGAACTGGCCTTTACTTTTCAGGGTGAAGCCTTGGAAAAACGTGTACGCCCCCTGGCTGAGTCCATCGGCAGCGACATGATCTATCCTTGCGATGTAACCGATGATGCCTCCGTCGACGCTGTCTTCAAGGCCGTTGAAGAAAAATGGGGTAAGCTGGACTTTGTCGTTCACGCCATTGCCTACGCTGACAAAAGCGAACTGAAAGGCAAATACCTGAACACCAGCCGGGAGAACTTTGTCCGCTCACTGGACATCTCCTGCTATTCCTTCACGGCCGTGGCCCAGCGGGCAGTGCCGCTGATGAACGAAGGCGGTTCGCTGCTGACGCTGAGCTACTATGGCGCCGAACGGGTTATGCCACACTACAACGTCATGGGTGTGGCCAAAGCCGCGCTGGAAGCTTCTGTGCGCTATCTGGCAGCTGATCTGGGCGGCGAAGGCATCCGGGTGAACGCCATCTCTGCCGGTCCCATCAAGACCCTGGCAGCTTCCGGCATTGGGGATTTCCGCTACATTCTGAAGTGGAACGAAGTCAATTCACCCCTGCGCAACAACGTGACCATCGATCAGGTGGGCGGCGCAGGTGTCTACCTGTTGTCCGACCTTTCTGGCGGCGTGACAGGGGAAGTTCACCATGTGGACGCCGGGTATCACACCGTCGGCATGATGGCCGTGGATGCGGCCCCGGCCATTCGCGAACTTCTTGAAGGGTTCAATCCCCAGGAGTAGACCGGACAACCGGATCGGCGGGCTCAGCACCAGGACGAAGAACTGGTTTTTATGGAAGCGCCCGCCGCAGCGATTCTATTCAGGCCCGGTGCAGATCAGTACCGGGCCCTTTGACAACTAGGATATTCACCATGCCGGGCAATGCTTTCGGCGAAGCCTTCCGCTTCACCACCTGGGGAGAAAGTCACGGACCAGCCATCGGCTGTGTCATCGACGGCGTGCCCCCGCAGATCGCTCTCGACGAAGCTGATCTGCAGGTTCATCTGGACAAACGCAAACCCGGCCAGTCCCGCTTTACCACCCAGCGCCGTGAAGCAGACGCCGTGAAAATCCTGTCGGGCATGTTTGAAGGCAAAACCACCGGGACGCCTTTGAGCCTTTTGATCGAAAACGGCGATCAGCGCTCCAAAGACTACGGTGAAATTGCCGAGAAGTTTCGGCCCGGCCATGCCGATATCACCTACTGGCAGAAGTACGGCATCCGCGATTACCGGGGCGGTGGACGCTCCAGCGCCCGGGAAACCGCCATGCGGGTTGCTGCCGGGGGGGTCGCCCGCAAGGTGATCGATCATGTGATGGGCGGGCCCGATAAGGTCATCATCCGGGGATCGCTGGTGCAGATGGGTCCCTACAATCTCAACCGGGACAACTGGGACTGGAATCAGGTCGATCAAAACCCCTTCTTCTGCGCTGATCCTGAAGCGGCTGAACTCTGGGCTGAAAAACTGGACCAGGCGCGCAAGGATGGTTCCTCCTTTGGCGCGGTGGTGGAGGTTGTTGCCTCTGGCGTCCCGGCCGGCCTGGGTGAACCTGTCTATGACAAAGTGGACGCTGACCTGGCCAAGGCCATGATGTCCATCAACGCCGTCAAGGGCGTGGAAATCGGCGATGGCTTTGCTGCTGCCGCGTACAGTGGTGAAGAAAACGCCGACGAAATCCGCATGGAAGACGGCAAGGTCAAATACCTTTCCAACAAAGCTGGCGGCGTGTTGGGCGGACTCAGCAGCGGCCAGGACATTGTCGTCCGCTTTGCGGTCAAACCCACTTCATCGATCCTGCAGCCGCGGCGCACCATCAGCAAAAGCGGTGAGAACACTGACATCATCACAAAGGGTCGTCACGACCCCTGCGTTGGCATCCGTGCTGTGCCGGTGGGAGAAGCCATGATGGCTGTGGTGCTGGCAGACCATCTTCTGCGCCACCGGGCTCAGACCGGGGTGAACCTGGCCACAGGTGAGGTTTTGGGTCCCATTGGCAGCTGACGTTCACATCCGCCAGGCTTTGGAGGAAGACTGCCCGCTGCTGGCAGAGCTTCTGATCGCCACCTATCAGTATTACGGCGACCGCGGCCCTCACTATCCCTCGCAAATCACGGCAAAACTGCGCAGCAAACTGGGGGCCAGCCCCGGCTTTGAAGCTTTGATCGTCGAGGTGAGAGGCGAAGCGGTAGGCTATGCCATCTATGCCCCGGTATTCTGGACCAGCGATTGTGAAATCGCGCTCTTCCTGAAGGAGATTTTCATCCTGCAGGAAGCCCGGGGGCTGGGCCTGGGCAAACTTATGATGTCTGCCCTGTCCAAAGAAGCAAAGGACAGGGGCTGGCCCCGCCTGGTCTGGACCGTCGACCGCCGCAACTATTCAGCCCTGCGCTTCTACCGCGCCATCAAAGGCAGCCGGGAGGTCAACAAGGACGTCTACATCCTTGATGGCGAGGATCTGATGGCCAACGCAGCGATCTTCGACTGACCTGCAGCGCCTTTTCTATCGGACAGCAAACTTTCAGGCCGTCAGCCTTCTTTTAAACTGAACCCACTGTGCTGCGGCTGTTTAGCTGATTGCTTCTTGAAAACCGCTACCAGTTCAAGATGGGCTGTCCAGGGGAACTGATCCACCGGGGTGGCCGTCACCAGGTCGTAGCCCCCTTCCCTCAAGATGCGCGCGTCCCGGGCAAAGGTGGTGGGATTGCATGATACCGCCACGACAGTGGGAACCGCAGAGGCTGCTATATGAGCTGACTGCTCCTTGGCGCCGTTGCGCGGCGGATCAAAGACCACCAGATCGAACCGGTTCAATTCTTCAGCCCGCAGCGGCTGCCGGGCCAGATCTCGGGTTTCCTGGGTGACCGGACCCACCAGTCCCTGTTTGCTGGCTGCGGCCGCCAAAGCCTGCAACGCAGCTGCATCCCCTTCCACCGCGTGCACCGACGCTTTGTCCACCAAAGGAAAGGTGAAGGTGCCGGACCCAGAAAAGAGGTCCACCACAGCCTTGGTGCCATCAGGTACGGCGGCAAGAACGGCCTCAACCAGGGCCTTTTGCCCCTCGGCCGTGGGCTGCAGAAACCCACCAGCAGGCGGCACCACAGCCACCTTGCCGAAAGTAAAGAGCGGGGCGCGACGTTCCAGCAAGGGCGCCAGGCTTTCCCCGCGCTGTGCCCAGGAAATGCGTGCAAGATCCAGGTCTTCGGCCATCGCGCTTAAGGCTTCCGTCGCCGCCAGATCCGGGGCCCGGCGGGACGTGATGGCCAGATCGATGCCTGTTTCGCTTTCTGTCAGGGTCAGGTCTGCCGTTTCCCGGTCTTCCAGCAGGGGGGCAAGTCCCCGGCGCAAAGCCGGAAAGGCTGCAAAGAGCGTCGGCGTCAGGATGTGGCATTCCTGCAGATCCACCAGCTGGGGAGAGGCTTTGCGGTGGAAGCCAAGCCTTACCTGACCATTGGCAAGGCGCGCTGCCAGTGTGGTGCGACGACGACGCCCCGGGGGTATCATCACCATAGGGGCCACCAGTGCCGGGTCAAAGCCCTGTCGTTTCAGGGCTTCTTTCAGCAGTCCACTCTTCCAGCTGAGATAGCCCTCGTTGCTCAGGTGCTGAAGGCTGCAGCCGCCACAGGGTCCATAGTGGGAACAGGGCGGGTCTGCCCGGTCCGGTCCCGGCTCAATCAATTCAATGGATTCTGCCCGGAAGGACCCGGTGGTCTCGCCCAGAATGCGGACCCGCAGACGGTCCCCCACCACAGTCAGGGGCACAAAAACCGGTCGGCCATCCAGCAGGGCAACGCCGTCACCCTGTCCTCCGATGGAGGAAATTTCCACTTCAGCCTGACGGCCGCCACCTTTGCGGGCTCGCTTTCGCATCGATCTCAACACTCTTTTCTTTTTTTGGACTTTCTGCCCGTCTGGCAAGCTACTAGCCTGCTTGCCAGGGCTTTACCAGCCCAAGCAACCTTTGTGACGGCTCTTTACTTAGTCCCCGGATCGGTCCGGAAGATCCACTGAGGTAGAGCCGCCTGTGTAAATCGTCAAGGAAACCGACAATGCCACAACCCAGCCACATCTCAAAAATGCCAGTCCCCCCGGTCGAGGAACTGGATGAAGGCCTGCAGAAGTTCTTCCGGGTCTGTGAAGAAAAGCTGGGTCTGGTGCCCTATGTCCTGCAGGCCTACTCCTACAAGCAGGAAAAGCTCAACGCCTTCTCCGCCATGTACAATGACCTCATGCTGGGAGAGTCGGGCCTGAGCAAGCTGGAGCGCGAGATGATCGCCGTCGCCGTTTCCTCTGTGAACCGCTGCTACTATTGCCTGGTGGCTCATGGCGCAGCCGTTCGTCAGCTTTCCGGAGACCCTCAACTGGGGGAAATGCTGGTTATGAACTACCGGGTGGCAGAACTGGAACCCCGCCAGCGGGCCATGCTGGATTTTGCCGTCAAGCTGACCGAAAAGCCCAACGAGATTGAAGATGCGGACCGGCAGGCGCTCTATGATGTGGGCTTTGACCAAAGCGATGTCTTCGACATCTCCGCCACCGCCGCTTTCTACAACATGTCCAACCGCATGGCCTCCGGCATCGATATGATGCCCAATCCCGAATACCACAGCATGGCGCGATGAATTCGACCAACTTCAGGCTGGCCAACCTGGTTCGTCAGCCTGAAGTTTCTGCTGAAGCGGTCTTTTTTGCTCCCCTTGCAATCTTTACGCTGGTTTTGTTGAAAGACGACCTATTTGTAGTTAACTGAAATGTCACTGGATTTAAGAGCAGGCGAGCCGCGATCATGGCTGCCGACTTCTTTGATCCTCATTTTTTCAAGTTCCGCGATAAGGGCGACCATGCGCGTTATTCTATTTTTGCTGAAATGCATCGTTGGGGTACTGGCCACTCTGGGTCTGGTGATTGCATCACTGATTGTGGTGCTGGTGCTCTTTGGCAAACAGGCTGCAGAACTGAAACGCACGGAAACCCTGCCAGAACGCATGTTGCTGGTGCTGGATCTGGCCGATGGTGTGGTGACAGAGCCCCGCCCCCTGAATTTCTCCAGTTTCGGGGCAGCGACCCTGCTGGATCAGGTTGTGGCGCTGGAAAACGCGGCTGAAGATCCCCGCGTGGATGGCCTGGTGGTTCGTCTGGGCAGCGGTGAACTGAATCAGGCACTGGCTGAAGAACTGCGCAGCGCCGTTCTGCGCTTCAGAGATGCGGGCAAGCCCACCTATGGCTTTGCTGAAACCTTCGGGGAGGCTGGAAACGGTCTGCTGCATTACTACCTGGGGACCGCCACAGATGAACTCTGGCTGCAGCCGTCCGGTATGGTGGAGCTGCTGGGCCTGCAAGTGACCAGCCCCTATTTTCGCGAAGTCCTGGATGACTGGGGCATCAAACCTCTGGCCTTCCAGCGGGAAGAATACAAAGGCGCCGCCGACAGCCTGATGCACAAATCCATGCCGTTGCCGGTAAAGGAAAACCTGCAGCAGCTGGTAGACTCCCAACTGGCCAGCCTGGTGGAAGGCATCGCCAAACGACGGGACCTGACCCCACAGCGGGCCCGGGGACTGGTCAACCAGGGCATTGTCCTGAGCGATGAAGCTGTCAGCGAAAAGCTGGTGGATCGCCTGGGGTATTATGATCAGCTGATCGAAGAACTGGACCGCAAAGGCCTGCCCGGCGACTGGGTCTATCTGGACGATTACGCCAAAAGTTACAGCGCCCCGGTTCAGGAGGGTGTGACCCCGGCCAAGATCGCCGTTGTTTACGGCGTTGGCCCGGTGGTTCTGCAGTCTGAAGGTGGCGCCTTCAGCGATCAGGCCATGGCCGCCAACCGGGTGGTTCCGGCCCTGGCTGAAGCCGCTGATGATCCCGATGTGGACGCCATCATCTTCCGGGTGGACAGCCCCGGCGGCTCTTATGTTGCCTCTGACAGCATCTGGCGGGAGATCGAGCGGGCGAAAACCCTTGGTAAGCCCGTCATTATCTCCATGGGCAATCTGGCAGCCAGCGGGGGCTACTTCGTTTCCGCCCCGGCTAGCCACATCCTGGCCCAGCCGGGAACCATAACCGGTTCCATCGGCATCATCTTCATGAAACCGGAGATCTCAGGCTTGCTGGATAAACTGGGCATCGCCGTCGATGGCGTCCAGGCTGGCAGCAATGCCGATCTCTTCAGCAGCACCAATCCCATGACGGCCTACCAGAAGCAGGTCATCAACACCTTCCTGGATACGGCCTACAGCGACTTCCTGAACAAGGTTGCCACTGGCCGGAACCTGACCCCTGAGCAGACAAAAGAGGTTGCCGGAGGTCGGATCTGGTCCGGTCGTGATGCCGCACGTGTTGGGCTGGTGGATGAACTGGGCGGTTTCCATGAAGCCATGGCGGCAGCCCGTGAACTGGCCGGCCTGCCAGCCAACAAAAAGCTGGATCTGGTGACCTATCCCCCTCAGCAGCATCCGGTGGAGGCATTCCTGGAGCAGTTCATGGGCGGTGGCCTGTCTGCTTCCCTGCGCCAGTTAGGCGTCCTGCAGAAGCTTGTCTGGCTGCTGGAGGATCCGGCGGTTCAACAGCTGCAAACACTGTCCCAGGACCCACGGCAGTCTTTGGTCAGCGATCCGGTTCTGCACCGGCTGTCACAGCAGACCCGGTAACCTTGGGAGCATGATCGCTTTGGCCGAAGGCTTTTTGCCTTTGAGGTCATAACGACAAGCATCTAACTGGCGACGTCCGGGCCGTTCCTGATTGCTGCCAGGAGGAACTCCTTGTTGCCATCCGGGCCCAGGATGGGGCTGTCCGCCAGGCCAGATACCGACCAGCCGGGCAGGTCGTTCCACCAGTCGCTCAGAGTCTGACACACCTCCTCATGCAAGGCGGGGTCTTTTACAATCCCGCCTTTGCCGAGACGGCCCTTGCCCACTTCGAACTGGGGTTTGACCAGAACCAGAGCGGCCCCGCCGCACCGTACCAGCGACAAAGGTTGGGGCAGCAGCTTCTTCAGGGATATGAAGGAGGCATCGCACACCAGCAGGTCCACCGGGTCGGGCACGAGGGCTTGGTCCAGATAGCGTCCGTTGACCCCCTCCAGACTGATTACCCGCTGATCCGAGCGCAGCTTGCTGGCCAGCTGATCATGCCCCACATCAACGGCATAGACTTTGCCGGCACCCGCCTGCAGCAGAACATCCGTAAATCCCCCGGTAGAAGCCCCCAGATCCAGGCAGACCGCCCCTGAGAGATCCTGTGGAAAGAGGTCCAGAGCCCCGGCCAGCTTCATTCCCCCGCGCGACACCCAGGGATGATCCAGCCCCAGTACCTTTATCTGCGCCTCGGCAGCCACCTTTATGCTGGCCTTGCGCAGCACCTCTCCGTCAACCTCGACCAGGCCCGCCGAAATCAGGGCCTGCGCTTTGGCGCGGCTTTCCACCAGCCCCTGTTCGACCAGTTGCTGATCAAGTCGTTTTTTGCCGGTCGACGTTGCGGTCACGGTCGCGTCTTTCTGCTGAACGGTAAAGCTGGTTCTGTTCCCTGAAACAGACACTCTCCCTTGCGGCCCAGACACTCAACACGCTTGTGCCCTGTGCTTTAGGTCAGGGGGAGGACCGTCAGGGTCTACTCATTTCATAGCTTGGAACCAAGCCCAATTTCTCCCGCCGGGCAAACCGAATGACACCCCAGATGGAGACCACAAAGAGCCCGGCCGCCAGGCCATACCAGATCCCCACAGCGTCAAACTCCAGAACGAAGCCAAAGAGCAGGGCTGACGTCAGACCAATGCCCCAATAGCCGAACCAGCAGAAAAACATGGGCGTGCGGGTGTCATTCAGACCGCGCAGCAGATGGGTCACCACCGCCTGGCCGCCGTCGGCCAGTTGAAATACCCCGGCCACAAAAATCAGCGACACCGCCAATTGGGCTGCGGCCTGATCCACAGGATTGTCAAAGTCCAGGAAGAACCCGACCAGTGTTTCAGGGAAGATCCAGAACAGTGAAGCTGTGGTGAACATCAGCACCAGGCAAAGCCCCATGGCAGTCCAGCCTGCCAAAGCGATGCCAAGCCTGTCCTTGCGCCCTACAGCCAGGCCAACCCGGACCGTTGCCGCCTGCCCCAGGCCCAGCGGGATCATGAAGGCTGTGGCTGTGATCTGGATGGCGATGGCGTGGGCCGCCAGCTGGGTGGTCCCCAGCCAGCCCATCATGATGGCCGCCAGGGAAAAGAGCGAAGATTCAGCCAGCATGGTGCCGCCAATGGGCAGCCCCACCTTGAACAGCAGGCGGAAACGTTCCCAGTCCGGGCGCCAGAAGCGCACCAGAATGTGAAACCGCCGCAGTCGGCCATGCAACAGGATGTAGATCAGGGTCCCGAGGAAACTGCCCCACTGGCCCAGGGCTGAGGTGATGCCAGCGCCCACCAGCTCCAGCCTGGGAAAACCAAAGTTGCCAAAAATCAGGGCGTAGTTGCCCGCGGCATTGAAAATCAACAGGCAGAAAGTCGCCACCAGCGCTACGTTGGGCTTGGACATGGCCGCCAGGAAGCTGCGCAGCACAATGAAGCCAAAGCTGGGCAGAAAGCCCCAGAGAGACGCCCGCAAATACTCTTGCGCAAGGCTGGAGGTCGTCTCCTCCTGCCCCAGCAGCAGCAGCACGTCCTTGGAGTACCAAAGAACGATCATGCAGGGGACAGACAGCAGGATCGAGGCCCAAAGCCCCTGGCGCACCGTACGCCGCACCCCCCTGAAATCTCCGGCCCCGATGGCTTGCGACACCAGGGGAGCCACAGCCTGCAACACCCCGATGCAGGCGATCCACATGGTGAAGTAAACCGTAAAGCTAAGGGTCGAGGCCGCCAGACTCTGGGGTCCTAACCAACCGATCATCAAAACATCGGTCGTCCCCACGCCGATCTGACCCAGCTGAGTCAGGATCAGTGGGAAAGCCAGCATCAAGGTTGTGCGCAGTTCCCCCAGCCAAGGGCCCGCACCTTTTGCTTGCAGGGAAGGAGACAAATTCGTGAATTTCATGGCCGCCACTCTGGGGAACTTGCCCAGGAAAGAGAAGGCCCAATTTTGCAGATCAGGTCGTTACAGCTGTGAAAAAGCGCCTGTGAAGGGGCTTGTTGGGGAAAGGCAATGCCCGGTCAGGCACGAATGTCCCGCAAGCCCACATCGTTGGCCCCCAAAGCCGTCAGGGCTGTGGTGACAATGTCCGGTGAGGTCAGTCCCGCCTTTTCCCACTGCACTTCCGGCTTATCATGGTCGATAAAGACATCCGGCATATAGAGCGGACGGAACTTCAAGCCACCATCCAACAGGCCTTCTTTGGCCAGCTGGTGCATCACCTGACTGGCAAAACCGCCAATGGCGCCTTCTTCCAGCGTGATCAGAACTTCGTGCTCAGATGCCAGGCGCCGGACCAGATCCGCATCCAGCGGCTTGGCAAAACGGGCATCGGCCACTGTGGTGCTCAGGCCGCGGGCCGACAGATCTTCAGCCGCCTGCAAAGCCTCACCCAGTCGGGTTCCCAAGGACAGAATGGCAACCTTACTGCCTTCCCGCAGCACCCGGCCTTTGCCGATTTCCAGCACCTGTGCCTGATCCGGAAGAGCAGCACCGGTCCCTTCCCCGCGCGGATAACGCAAAGCTGAGGGGCCTTCATCGAAAGCCACCTGGGTTGCCACCATATGGCTCAGCTCCGCTTCATCAGAAGCCGCCATGATCATCATGCCTGGCAGACAGGCCAGATAGGCCAGATCGTAAGTGCCCTGGTGTGTCACCCCATCGGCACCAACCATCCCTGCCCGATCGATGGCGAAGCGCACCGGCAGCTTCTGAATGGCCACATCATGGACCACCTGGTCGTAGGCCCGCTGCAGAAAGGTCGAATAGATGGCGGCGAAAGGTTTGTAGCCTTCACAGGCCAGACCGGCACAGAAAGTCACGGCATGCTGTTCGGCGATGCCAACATCAAAAGTGCGGTCGGGAAAGCGCTTGCCAAAAAGATCCAGTCCCGTGCCAGACGGCATGGCGGCGGAGACAGCGACGATCTTGTCGTCCTGCTCGGCCTCCTTGATCAGGGCCTTGGCGAAGACCGAGGTGTAGCTGGGGGCCTTGGGCGTGCCTTTGGACTGCTTGCCGGTGACCACGTCAAACTTGCTGACACCGTGATACTTGTCAGAGGCCTCTTCTGCCGGACCATAGCCCTTGCCCTTCTGGGTGACAGCGTGGATCAGCACTGGCCCGTCATACTCACGGTCACGCAGGTTTTTCAGGATCGGCAGCAGATGGTTAAGGTCGTGGCCATCCACCGGGCCGATGTAGAAGAAGCCCATTTCCTCAAACAGCGTTCCTCCGGTCAGCATGCCACGGGCGTACTCTTCAGCCCGCTTGGCCGCCGTGCGCAGAGGCCGGGGGAAATGGTCGCTCAGCTGCTTGCCCAGGTCCCGCATGGTATGGAAGGACTTGGAGGAAATCAGCCGGGAAAGATAGCCACTCATGGCGCCGACAGGCGGCGCAATGGACATGTCGTTGTCATTCAGGATGACAATCAGGCGCGAGTTGCTGGCACCGGCATTGTTCATGGCTTCATAAGCCATGCCCGCAGACATGGATCCGTCACCAATCACTGAAATGACGTTGAAATCCTCTCCCTGCAGGTCCCGCGCCACAGCAAACCCCAGACCGGCAGAGATCGACGTGGAGGAATGGGCTGCACCAAAGGGATCAAACTCACTTTCCGCACGGCTGGTAAAGCCGGACAGACCGCCCCCCTGGCGCAGGCTGTTCATGCGCTCACGACGGCCGGTCAGAATCTTATGGGGATAACACTGGTGGCTGACATCCCAGATCAGCTTGTCCTTGGGCGTGTTGAAGACGTAGTGCAGCGCCACGGTCAGCTCAACCACACCCAGTCCGGCCCCAAGGTGACCGCCGGTGCGCGAGACGGACTCAATCATATCCTGACGCAATTCATCAACCAGTTGCGGCAGCTGGCTTTCATCCAGACCGCGCAGATCAGCAGGCGTTTCGATTTGATCAAGAAGGGGCGTTTTGCTCATCACACCAGACACCAGGTTTCATTCTTAATGCGCTTTCAGCCATAGCCCCTGAATGCAGGCAATCAGCAGGCAGCAGAACACGCTAAAACAGACAGAAAAAGAAGACAGCGACAGCGTCACAGTTTCTCTTTTTCCAAAGCAGGCCAAAAGGCAAGCAACAACAGGCTTTAAGCCAACCGGTTCTTTACGTGGCCCGGCCTGACTTAGCAAACCACGACTGCCCCCCAGGAGGCAAAGCCAGATCAAAGTCTGATCTGTGCTGTTTAAGACCGACGCTGCAGGACAAAAGTGGCCGTTGCTCTTAGAAGGTCGGCCTTCTGACCGAAAATATCAAGCCGCGCCTGGGCAGAATCCACCAGTTCAACAGCCTTTTGCCGCGCTGCAGCCAATCCCAGCAGACCAACAAAGGTGGCCTTGCCCTGCTCAGCATCCCGACCGGCTGGTTTGCCCAGTTGTGCGGCATCCCCTTCATGGTCCAACAGATCGTCCACCACCTGGAAAGCCAGACCCAGGTCTTTGGCGTAGTGCACCACGGCATCGATTTCCGCCTGTCCGGCCTGCCCCAGCAAGGCACCGGCACGGCAGGATTCCATAATCAAAGCACCGGTTTTCAAAGCCTGCAGTTCAGTTACGCCCGCCAGATCCAGCTGATCCCGGTCCGGGGACAGATCGATCATCTGACCGCCGACCATCCCCGCCGGCCCCGCAGCCTCGGCCAACCCGGCAATCAGCTGCCCGCGCACGGCCGGATCCGGATGCACAGCTTCCTGGGACAAAACCGCAAAAGCTTCCGTCAGCAGACCGTCGCCTGCAAGCACAGCGGTTGCTTCGTCAAAAGCCTTGTGTACCGTGGGCCGTCCGCGGCGCAGATCGCTGTCATCCATGGCTGGCAGATCATCGTGGACAAGAGAATAGCAGTGCAGCATCTCGAAGGCGGCTGCGGCCCGCAGCGCCCGGGCTCTGGGCACGTCAAACAGCGCAGCCGTCTGGATCAGCAAAAAAGGCCTCAGCCGTTTGCCACCGCCAAGGGCAGCATGGCGCATGGCTGACAACACCCGCCCTCGGGGGGTCGAGACTTTCGGCAACAAGAGGTCCAGTTCGGCTTCCACCTCAGCAGCTGTGGCCGTCAGGGCAGCAGAAAAGGCAGAAGCGGTTTCCGGACCACCATCTTCAAGAGGCTGCTGGGGCAAAAGGGACTGACTTTGGGGCATACGCCTGGGCCTGCTGCTTTTCTAACTCAAGAGAGATGATCAGGATTCTTCAAATGCCTGAGCGCCGGTTACCCCATTGGGGCCAAACTGGATCTTTTCGATTTTGGCTTTGGCCTCAGCCAGCTTCTTTTCGCAGTGAGTTTTCAACTGCGCACCGCGTTCATAGGCTTCGATGGCCTGATCCAGTTTGCCTTCACCGGATTCCAGACTGTTGACCAAGCGCCGCAGTTCTTCCAGAGCTTCTTCAAAGGACAGGTCAGCCACCGGCTTGGACGCTTGCATCTGCTCGTTCATTTTCGCCTCAATCTTTAGATACTCAGAGGTCATGCCTCTGCCTCGGATCCTTCAAGAACCTCGACCAGCTTACCTCGTTTACCTGCCTGACCCCAGCCCCTTTGCGCTCAAGTTTCCATGAGCGCACGGACATGGGCCGCCGAACCGCTGGCCAGGGCATGCAGGTCATAACCTCCTTCCAGCGAAGATACCAGCCGACCGCGACAGGCGTGCAGGGCGATGCGTTTGATTTCGCCGGTGATCCAGCCGAAATCCTCATCGGTCAGGCACAGACTGGCCAGAGGATCATCTTCATGAGCATCGAAACCGGCGGAGATGAAAATGAAATCCGGATCAAAGGCCGCCAGCCGGGGCAAGGCCACCTTGTTCATATGCTCCCGGAACTCCTCGGAGCCCCCCATGGGGCCGATGGGCAGGTTCATGATGTTGTTGGCCACGCCGCGCTCCCCGGCCATGCCGGTGCCCGGATACAGCGGCACCTGATGGCTGGAGATCAGCAGCAGGTCCGGATCATCCCAGAAGGCAGCCTGGGTGCCGTTGCCGTGGTGCACATCAAAGTCCACCACAGCGATGCGGTGGCACTTATGCACCTCTCTGGCATGAAGCGCGCCCACTGCCACGTTGGAAAAGAAACAGAAGCCCATGGCGGTGTCTGGTTCCGCATGATGTCCCGGGGGACGGATGGCGCAAAAAGCGTTGTCCCCCTTGCCTTCCATGACCGCGTCCACGGCGGCGCAAACCGCACCTGCGGCGCGCAAGGCAGCCTGACCGGTCCCGGGCGAGAGGGAGGTGTCGCCGTCCAGGGGATACAGACCACTGCTGGGAATGTTGTTCAGGATCGAATCTATATGTTCAGCCGGGTGCACCCGCAGGAGCTGCTCATACGTTGCCAGCGGCGCATCACAACGCAGCAGTCCCATGAATTCCGGTGCATCCATGGCATGCAGCACAGACTTCAAACGGGCCGGCTGTTCGGGATGCAGCCGCCCCATGTCGTGGCCAAAGCAATCCATGTGGCTGAAGAGCAATGTGCTCATGCGAATTCTGTCTCCCATCCTGCCAGTATTTTGGTCACAGCCTCACCTCTGGCACCCTTGCAAACGGGCCCAATGCAAAAAGCTGTCGACACTTTACCCCCTCTTCCCACTTTCAATCAGTGCTCAGAGGCTTGTTGACGTTCTTTGTAGGGGTACATCGTGATTCATCAAAGAACCATATGACCAAAGAAGCACATGACTCTAGGGCGCTGCCCGCGGTTCATTCAAGCAAAGGCCCCGTCTTTCTGCGCGACCAATTCCCGCAGGGCAGTCTGCCTGCAGCTTCAACCAGCCTGCCCGGTCACGTGGCAGAGCCGGTCTGAACGACTATTCGTTGCGAGGGGCTGCTGGCACTGCTAACTAAGGCAATTAAGTTACGGGCCCTGCCGGAGTCGCTTTCCAGCAGGCGATACTGCCTCAAAACTTGTTTGCTTTGGTTGACAGCGCTTTGCGTTAAAACCCAAGCTGACGCTCATCCTCTGACAGGTTGAAGAGGGGCAGGCAACCCGCAACAGCGACGCACAAAGACAGGCTTCACCATGAGCGAATCAACAGCAACACAGGACCAGGCGCTCGACAACGGCATTTTGCCGTCACAGGCCGTGCGCCGGTTGATTGCTGATGGCGCGATCCGGTCCAGCGATCCCGATCTTGAAAGCCTTGTTCAGCCCTCCTCTATTGACCTTCGCCTGGGCAGAACCGCCTATCGGGTGCGGGCCTCCTTCCTGCCGGGCAAAGGCAAAACGGTCCACGACCGCATTGACGCCCTGTCCATGCATAAGATCGATCTGAGCGAGGGTGCGGTTCTGGAGGTGGGCTGCGTCTACATCGTCCCCCTGATGGAAAGCCTGCATCTTTCCGATCAGATTTCCGGAATGGCCAATCCCAAATCATCGACCGGCCGCCTCAACCTCTTTACACGGTTGATCGTCGACGGTGCCGAAGAATTTGACCGGGTGCCAGCCGGATACGACGGGCCGCTCTACGCAGAAATCGCCCCCAACGCCTTTTCAATCCTCGTGCGCCCCGGTGTGCGCCTGAACCAGGTTCGTTTCAGACAGGGCACCCCTACCGTCACCGATCAGGATCTGCAGCAGCTGCATGATGAAACCGGTCTGGTGGGCAGCGCCCGGGATACGGCCCAGATCAACAAAGGCCTGCTCTTTACCGTGGACCTCAATGGCATCGGGCCGGACAAACTTGCGGGATACAAGGCCAAGCGGCATGCCGCCGTCATCGATGTCTCGAAGATCGGCCATTATGATCCGCGCGAGTACTGGGATGCCATTCCCGCCGATCCCGACGGGCGGCTGATTCTGGACCCCAATGAGTTTTACATTCTGGCCTCGCGGGAACGGGTACGCATTCCCCCCGACTATGCTGCGGAAATGATGCCCTATGACACGTCCATGGGCGAGTTTCGGGTCCACTATGCCGGATTCTTTGATCCGGGATTTGGCTGGTCACCGGACACGGACGGCAGCCAGGACGGCGGCGGCACCCGCGCGGTACTGGAAGTCCGTTCTCATGAAGTGCCCTTTTTGCTGGAACACGGCCAGGCTGTCGGTCGCATGGTCTATGACCGACTGCTCGAACGACCCGATGAAATCTATGGCGCAGACATTGGCTCCAATTACCATGCCCAGGCACTGACCCTCTCCAAGCACTTCAAGGCCTGGGACTGAGTTCTCACCTGTTGTTAAGCTGTTCCTTGCAAAGCTGACGCCTGGTTAAACTGCCCCTATTTTAGATTAACATAAGGGACTTTGCCGGATGCCCTGGATTCACAAAATCAGACATAATCGGCTGAAAGACGAAAGCCGCTTTCTGCTCGATCACAGTCACGATGTTGTTTCCCAGTTTGGTGAAGATGGCATTTTTCAGAAGCTCTTTGAGATCATTGGCACTGAAAACAAATGGTGCGTGGAGTTCGGGGCCTGGGATGGCAAGAATCTGTCAAACACCTACAACCTGATCCATAACCAGAACTGGCAGGGCGTACTGATTGAAGGCGACAAAAGTCGCTTCGGTGACCTGGAAGTGACCTATGGAGACAACGAGCGCGCCCATTGCTTCTGTGGTGCTGTAGGCTTTGATGCAGACAACCACCTGGAAAGTTATCTGGGCCAAACCGACATCCCGAAGACCTTCGATCTGCTGTCCATCGACATCGACGGCAATGACTGGCACGTCTGGGAGTCGTTAAAAAACTACCGCCCCCGTGTAGTGGTGGTGGAGTTCAATCCGACCGTGCCCAACGATGTGATTTTCGTGCAGGACAAAGATCCGGAGGTGAACCAGGGCTGTTCCCTGATGGCCCTGATCACTCTGGGCAAGCGCAAAGGTTATGAACTGGCCTGTGCCACGGCCATCAACGGCATTTTTGTGGTGAAGGAAGAGTTCGACAAACTGGGCATCGCCGACAATGACATCGACGCCATGTTCCAGTCCGCGCAGGATGGGCGGGTCTTCAACGCCTACGATGGCACCATTTACACCATCGGCATGCCCCGTTTGCGTTGGGGCGGTCAGGAAATTTCCCCGACTGATCTGCAGCTGCTCAGCGAGAAAGAACGCCAGTTCAGCGATCGGCTGAAAAGCACCTGATCGCTGCACCGGACCCAGCCCCCACCGCAATCAGCAGGGGGCTTAAAGCAAACTTCGGTGTCGCTTAGTTTCCCCTTTTTCAGCCTCAGTCGAAAAGAGACTTCCAGGCATGCCCCCCGGCATTGGCTTCTGAGTAGCGCCGACCCCAGATCAGACCGCCGTCCACCACAATGTCCTCTCCATTGACGAACCCGCTTTCATCGGACGCCAGATAGAGCGCCGCGTTGGCAATGTCCTGCGTCAACCCGGCCTGCGGCAGAGCCTGAAACCCGGCCAGCGCCGCTTCGACTTTCTCTGCAGTCTGATCGGCTTTTTCCGGGTCCAGCCCCATGGCCTTGCCAAAGATGCCGGTGGCGATGCCGCCGGGGGAAATGGAGTTGACCCGCACACGGTCCTCCCCCAGTTCCATGGCCGCGCAGCGCGTCAGGTGTACCACGGCGGCTTTGGCCAGGGCGTAGATGATGGAAGAGGTATAGCCCGCACGGTGGGCTGCCACGGACCCCACATTGATGATGGAGCCGCTGCCCTGCGCTTTCATCAAAGGGGTGGCATGTTTCATATGGGCCAGGACCCCGCGAACATGTACAGCAATGGCTTTGTCGAAGCCGTCCATGGGCAGGGTTTCGATGCGCCCGCCCGGTGCCGGAGCCCCGGCGTTGTTCATCAGGATATCCAGGCGGCCGAAACGGTCATGGGTTTCCTTAATGGCACGTTCCGCATCTTCTTCGCGACCGGCGTCTGCTTCAATGAAGGTCGCGCCTGTGGCAGCTGCCACGTCTGCTCCTACAGCAGCCCGTCGTCCGGTAAAGGCGACCTGCGCTCCTTCTTCCAGAAACCGCTCTACGGTGCGTCGACCGATGCCGCTGGTTGCCCCTGTCACCAACGCCACTTTACCTGCCAGTCTCATTCGATTTTCCCCGAGTTTTTGATAAGCAGTCTTCAGGGTAACGCCCTGCTGCGCGGAAGCAAGCCAGAGTCGAATCGCTATGAGGAGACTCTTTGTCTGAGGGTGCAGGCGCAGAGCGCCGCCAACCCCACCGATCATGCACCAGAGCCGCTGAAGCCTTGCCCTATCAGGCAAAAAGAAATGAAGGTGGATCAGGCTTTCTTGCGCTGATGATAGGTCAGGGCAAGAGCAATACAGTGGCGCAGCGGCGCTTCCGGCAGGTCTTTATCCGTGTCCAGCAGCAGGGCGCGTTTGCCTTCAATGGCCAGTTCGCCCTCGTAATGTTGACGAAAAGTGTCAGCAAGTTTGGTCTGGCAGTGGACAAAAAGCGCCACCTGGCCCCTGTCTTTCGTCGGGCCCATTCTAAGGGTGCTGCCCGAACCGCTGGCCGTTGTCAGATAACTGGGCTGTCCCCATTTCAGGCACTCATCCAACGGTCCGACGCCCGGTGTCTGGGCGGCCACGTCAAACACCAGCTCCCGTAAAGCCAGCAAAGTGGCCTGCTGGGCCGGGGCGTAAGAGTCAAAGGCATTTGCCACAGCGGGGTTGGCAAAGGCTGTCCCCCAGTCTTTCGACAGGCTGTCCCGGTCCTTACCTGATGGGTTTTTGTGAGTTGCCACGGCGCTATGTCAGATCTGCAGTTGCTGATCCCACTGTCCTACGCGCTTTCGGGCGCAAAGACCAAGTCCAGGGAAGCAGCCAGCTGACAGAAGCTGTCAGCAGTGGCCCTGCATCCGGGCCAGAATGGCATCCAAAGCGTGCGACCAGGCCTGCAGGCCGTCCCGACGGGCCACCTCATCCACACAGAGGTGGGTGATGCCGCCAGGGGTCGCCACCCCTTCGACAATCTGTTGCAGAGGTTCAGGCGACTGCAGGATCACCTCCGCATTGCCGCGTAGGGTCTGAGCCACCAGAGAGCGGGCCATGTCTTGTGGCAATCCCTGTTCGACGAACCAGTCCGTGATGGCAGCCATCCAGACAAAACTGGCTCCGGACAGCCCTCCAAACACGGCAGCCTTTTCATACAGCGCTGCACTTTGGCAGGAATAAACCGGCCCCAGAAAACCTAGCAGGGTGCGACAGGACGGGTCATCGGGATAGATCAGACTGGGGCCAACCCCCAGTTCGTTTGCGTGCCCTGGCATCATGCAGCAACTCACCCTGGCCGGCGCAACTGCCTGCTGCAGCGGCTCCAGCCCGATGGCTGCCATAGCCGAAAGGACCACCTGATCCTGCCGAAAGGAGAGCCGGGACAACTCCTGCAACGCGCCGGCAGGGGGCAGACAGACCAACAGCAGATCACACCCGGCCACCAGGGCCTGGTTGCTCTTGGCAACCTCTACAGCTGGCAGACTGGCCAAAGCCGCCGAGCGCACCTTGTTGCGGGGGGAGAGCAGATAGCGGTAAGGGGCCTGTTTATGAATGAGGCCCTTTACCAGGAATTCGGTTAAATGTCCGACCCCCAGAAAGCCGACAGTTGGAAATCCATCTGTCTGACCACCTTTCGGACCGGCTCCGAACGCCCTTTGCTGATCTGCTCCCACCTGACCGCTCCCCTAATCTCATCACGTTAGGCCAGTTGCCCCATCACTTGGCTGGCATTTCGTCCAGCACCTCGGCAATGGCGCGGGCGGTAATGGCAATCTCCTCTTCGGTGTGAACAATGGAAGACAGCGAATGCAGAGTGGCCGAGGGGTTCATGTAGATGCCCTTGTCGAACAGCCGCAGCGCAAAATCACGGAACTTGATCCGGTCCACGTGACCGCAGAAATCCCGGTAGTCTGTGACTTCGTCCAGATCGGTAAAGAAGATCTGGAACATGGAGTTCACCCCCTGGCAGACCACTTTCTGCTTGTTATTGCCCGCCGCAACCTTCTGGATCTCAGCCGTCATTTTCTGGCCCAGATCCTTGATCTTGGCAAAACCTGCCTGCTGGTCAGCCAGCATGGTGGTCAGCATGGTCTTGCAGATGTGCAAAGCCAGTCGACCGGCATTGTGCGTGCCAAAGTGCAGCACCTTGCCCCACTCCAGGCCCGCCATGATCTCCGCCGACCCGCCAATGGCCGCCATGGGCACACCACCGCCCAGCGCTTTGCCATAGGTCACGATGTCCGGTGTCAGGCCATAGAGTTCGGCACAGCCGCCCGCTGCCAGCCGGAAGCCTGTCACCGTTTCATCCAGATAGAAAAGCGCGCCGTGGTCTCGGCAAAGCTCCTGCATGCGTTGCAGATACCCTTCCTTGGGCGGGATCACCCCCATGTTCGACATAACGCCTTCAGTCACCACACAGGCCGTATCACGACCGTGGGTTTCCATGGCCCGTTCCAGGGCCTCGAAATCGTTCCAGGGCACCACCACCGTGTCGAGCCAGGTTTCTTCCAGAATGCCGGAGCTGTCAGGAATGCGGATGGGGGAATTGGGGTGCCCCAGCGCAGTCACCGGCTGAGGATTGCTGTTCAGCAGCACAGCATCTGACCAGCCGTGATAGTGCCCTTCGAACTTGATGATCTTTCGACGGCCCGTGTGGCCGCGGGCCAGCCGGAACGCGGCCATGGCGGCTTCGGTTCCGGTGTTGGCAAAACGAATCTTTTCCACATGGGGCAGCAGGTTGACCAGGATCTCGGCCACCTCCACTTCAACTTCCAGCGCCGTGGCAAAGTGGGTGCCGCGAGCGACTTCCCGCGTGACCGTTTCAACAATGGCCGGATGCGCATGACCCAGCGGCAATGCCCCAAAAGCCATCATCCAGTCGATGTACTCCCGGCCGTCCACGTCATAGAGGCGGGTGCCCTCACCGTGGGACATGTAGCGTGGTGTGGTGCCGAAAGCCGCCGGACCACGGGAGGCTGAAGACACCCCCTCCACCAAGACCTTCATGCCCCGCTCAAACAGAGCCTGGGAAACGCCACCTGCTTCCGCCATCGTCATCAATCCTCATTGGGGCGCGTTGTTGAAACGCGCTTCTGAAAAGCCTGTTCCACCTCGAAGACAGCTTCCAATTGTTGAAGAAATCTCTGCGGTGAAACCAAATCCGCACAAATTGTTATTATAGGAACATCAAGCTGTCAATCAGAACTATTCGTTTCTTTGTGCTGTGGGCTGTGCTATGGCAAAAGCGAACTCCAAGCTTCTTTTTTGCCCCTAAATGAAGATCAGGTGCCTGTGACAGTTTCCATCAAAGACCCCACTGCCAGCTCCACGGCCAACAAAGCCGCAAACAAGGCTGCCAACAGCGCCCTGACGAGTGACCTGAGCCGGGAGCGGCAGCACGATCTGGAACATGCCGCCCTGTCCCAGCGCATTCTGCAATGGCGCAGGGAGCGGAACCTGAGCCAGGCCGAACTGGCGGAAAAAGCAGGTTTTGCGCGCTCAACCCTGTCAAAAATTGAAAACGGTCAGCTGTCGCCTACCTTTGAAATTCTGCTGAAGCTGGCCAAAGGCTTCGAGGTGGACATCACCTCCCTGCTGGCCAGCGATCCCAAACCTGGCCTGGCCGGACGCCTGTGCATCGACCGGGGCGATGGCGAAGCCAGACTCACCGACGCCAACAATCGCCTGATTCCCCTTGCCAGAGAGTTCAAAGACAAAAAGCTGCAGAGCTTTGTGGTGGAGTTCACCTGTTTTGATCTGACGGACTTTGGCCCCTGGAACAGCCATGAAACGGAAGATCTTCTTTATGTGCTCTCCGGTGAACTGGAGTTCCACAGCGAAGGCTACGAGACCGTCAGGCTGACGGCGGGACAGAGCCTCTACTACGATGGCCGCATGCGCCACGCCTGCCTCTCCGTGGGCGAGGAGGTCTGTCGCTGCCTCTATGCCTTTGCCAATCCAGAGACCACCTGAGCCTGCCGGATTTGTTTGGGCCAATCCGATTCACCTGCAGCCCCTTGGCAGAGGGGGCGAAAGGCAGCGGTTGTCAGCAGAAACAGATCCTCACCCGAAGCGGACTAGGAAGCAATGAGCCCGGGCAGTAGTCTTGGGACCATGACAGATCAGACCTCCCCCCGCTCAACCCAGACCTTCAGCATCAAAGAAGCCCGCCGGCTTGTCCTGGCCGCGCAGGGCTTCCTGCCCTCCCGACGGGGGCTCAAACGCCCAGACCGCCGGCATCTGGATGAAGTGCTGTCGCGACTGGGACTGCTGCAGATTGACAGCGTCAACGTCCTGGCCCGCGCCCACTACATGCCGCTTTATTCCCGGCTGGGGCCTTACGCGCATGACCTGCTGGACAAGGCCGCCTTTTCGGCCAAAGGCCCCAAACGCTACTTCGAGTACTGGGCACATGAGGCTTCCATCCTGCCAGTGGAAAGCCAACCCCTGCTGCGCTGGCGCATGGAAGGTGCCCACCGGGGCGACTATGTCTGGGGCGGGGTCAAGCGCTTTGCCGATGAAAATCCTGACAAGGTCAAACTGGTGCTGGAGGAAATCAAACAGCGCGGGGCTCTTGGCACATCGGACCTGGAAAAGAAGGACAAGCGCAACGGCCCCTGGTGGGGCTGGGACGGCGGTAAGATCGCCCTGGAATGGCTGTTCTGGACCGGGCAAATCACCGCTGCCTCCCGCCGGTCTTTCGAGCGTCTGTATGACCTGCCGGAACGGGTGATCCCCGGTGACATCATGGCGCTGCCGACCCCCTCCCCGGCTGAGGCCAAGCGAGAGCTGCTGCGTAAATCTGCCAAAGCCCTGGGGGTGGCGACCGAAAAGGACCTGCGGGACTACTACCGCCTGTCGCCAGCGGATTCCAAACCCCACATTGCCGAACTGCTGGAAAAGGGAGAACTGGAAGAAGTCCGTGTGGAGAGCTGGGACAAACCCGCATATCTCTGGCCGGACTCAAGACTGCCGGGCCGCGCCAGTTGCGCTGCGCTCTTGTCCCCTTTTGACCCTTTGGTGTGGGAGCGCGCCCGCAGTGAGCGGCTGTTCGACTTCCACTACCGCATTGAAATCTATACCCCGGCGCACAAGCGGCAATATGGCTACTATGTTCTGCCTTTCCTGCAGGGCGACACCATGGCGGCCCGCCTGGATCTGAAGGCCCACAGGCAAGACGGTACCCTGCAGGTTCTGGCCAGCCACAAGGAACCGAAGGCCAAGAGCGATAAAGTCGTGGCAGGACTGACGACGGAACTGCAGCAGCTTGCCCGATGGCTGGGCCTGCCCAGGATCGAAGTTTTTGACAAGGGCGACCTTGCCCCCGCCCTGAAAAGAGAAATGCTTCAGGTCTAAGTGGATAAAGCCCTACAGGCCGGTAATGCGAACCGCTGCCTGACGGGTGAAGGGACAGAGCGCCAAATACTCGTAGCTCAGCCCGCGCTGGGCGACCAGTTCCTGAAAGGCCTTGTACTCATGCTCTTCCCAGGTCTTGTAGCCAAAATACTCATCAAACACCAAAATGGAGCCGACCTGCAGGCGATCCCCCAGGTGCTCAAAGATGGTGCGGGTTGAACTGTAGAGATCACAGTCAATGTTCATGAACTTGACCGGACCCGACTGGGCCTGCACGAACCCCGGCAAACTGTCGTCAAACCAGCCATCAATCAGGGTGACATGATCGGGCACCTTGGGTCGAACCCCGGATGTGCTGTAGTCATCCAGCCCCACATCATCGAACCAGTGTCCGGGCAAACCTTCAAAGGAATCAAAGCCAAAGACAGGTCCTGCGTGCCACCCGGCGATCTGTCGCAAGGAGCGCCCGGTATAGACGCCAAACTCCAGAACCAGCCCTTCCACCGGTTCGGATGCGTCATAGCTGCGCTTGAGCAGTGCCGTTTTAAAGCCCGTTCCCGGAATGCTCTGTCCCTGGCGATCTTCCTGCTGACGGCGATAACACTGGGCCTGCCAGACAGCTTCCAGATGGGGGGCCTGAGCGGCCTCCTGTCGGGCCTGCTCTTCCTGTCCCTGTTCTGACAGCAACACGGCCAGATAAACCCGGGCCAGCCCCAGCGCCGGGTCGATCTCCAGCGCCTGTCGGAAACAGGCTTCAGCCCCGGCAAAATCCATCAGATCATAGCGGCACAGCCCCTTTTGCCAGGCCGCAACGGCCAAACCAGGGTCAGCGTCCAGAGCGAGATCACAGGCCTGCTCGGCCTCTTCTACCCGCCCCAGATCGGCCAGCGCTGTTGAGATGTTGTGCTGAGCCTGCGCCCGCAGTCCCGGATCAGCTGCTGCCGCCTGCAGAACCGCCAGAGCATCTTCCGGTCTCCCGGCACTGACCAGCGTAGAACCCATTGCCATCTGAACCGAAAGATCCTGGGGATGGGCCTGTTGCAAGCGATGCAGAAGATCCAGCGCTTCCTTGAAATCCCGGCGGTTGTGCAGCATCTCGGCCAGCGAAAACAGAGCCTGAGGGTGCGTTGGCTGCACGGCAAGCAAAGCCCGGTAGCTTTCCTCCATGCCTGCCAGGTCCCCGGCCATCCGTTGCATCTGCGCCAGATTGCCAAGCATTTCCGGATCGCCCGGACGGGCGGTCAATCCCTTGCGGGCCAGCTTGTACCCGGCTTCGCGCTGGCCCGACTGAAAGAGGCACAATCCCAGATAATGCGTGGCTTGGGGCTGGCCCGGCTGTTGTTGCAGAAACCGACGATAAAGCTGTTCCGCCTGTTTCAGGTTACCGCGCTGATGAAGCGCCATGGCTTGTTGCAAAGTGGGCTGAAGCACAAATTCATCCTGTGGAAGGGTGGGGCAGGCTTTGGTCAGGGCCTCTGCGTGATCCTGCAGACAAGAAAAAAAGAAGGGATCGTTCCCCCTAGCACGAGGCCCTGCCGGGACAGTGTGCTTCATATAGGTAATGCCGTTTGCTTATGCAGGCGCTTTGTCGCTCCAGCTGAAAATTCTCTGCCCTCATCCAAAACCCACTGGTCATCGTAGAAACCAGCGGGTCGAAGAAACGTGAAGGCAAAGCGCTTCTGTATGCCCTGAAAAAGCTCTAAATTAGGGGAACCATAGAAGAAGGGCAGCAGAATACCTGCCGAACAGTAGCTTTTTGTGCCCCTGGTTCAACTCACTGTTCTGGGACAAAGCAACTTGTTTTATTGGCAGAGAACCAACATTTCTGTGAATGTCTGACAAAAGGGAAGCCGCCCCCCTTCCTGACGACGAAACCAAGACTCGCCGAGTGCGGCCCGGTCCCGTTTTTCTATTAGGAGAGATACCCTGTCCCCCCGGTTTTTCCTTTCACCCGCTCGTAACGCTGCCCCTGTCAGCACTCTGCTGAGCCTCAAATCTCTGTCTGCACCGCTGCGCAGCTGTCTGTTCCTGATGGCTGTCCTGCTGTTGCAGACCGCTGCTTTGTCCCAGAAAAGCTGGGCACAGGGGGCAAGCAACGTTGTGGTGGATGAAGTGCGCATGGCCCCCCTGCTGCAGACCACTCCTGTTATCGGCCGGCTGGTGGCCCAGGACGGCGGGGAAGTGGCCGCGCGCATCAGTGGGGCTGTCGAAAAGGTCTATGTCTCTATCGGGCAGGAAGTGGCTGAAGGAGAAGTGCTGGCGCTGATCGATGATGCCGTCATCGCGGCCCGCCGGGATCTGGCCGAAGCCAAACAATCCGCCGCTGAGGCCGCGGTCCGTTCCCGCCGCGCGGGCCTGAAAATCGTGCGTCAGGAGCTGGAGAGGATCAAGGGACTGAAATCCTCTGCCGCGTTCAGTCAGGCCCGTTTTGAGGATCAACAGGCGACCGTCGCCAAGGCAGAAGCCGAACTGATCGAGGTGGAGCATATTCTGACCCAGGCCAAGGCGGAACTGGACCTTGCCGAGCTCAATCTCTTTTACACCGAAGTGCGCTCCAGCTACCCCGGCATCATCACCCGCAAGCACACCTCTTCCGGTGCTTACGTGAATGTGGGCGACCCGGTGGTTTCCATGGTATCCAACAGCGACCTGGAAATTGAAGCCGACATGCCGTTCAAACTGCTGCGGGGGGTGCGCACGGGAACCGAATTGCAGCTTCAACTGGCTGACGGCAGCCGCCATTCCGCGTCAGTGCGCGCCATCGTGCCGGATGAGAACCCGCTGACCCGGACCCGTGCCGTGCGTTTCACCCCCAATTTCGAAGCCACCAGCATGGGGCTGGCCCCCGGACAAAGTGCCACTCTGCAGGTTCCGGTCGGCTCTTCCCGCGAAGTACTGACCGTGGCGAAAGATGCGGTGGTGCCACAAACCGACGGCAGCATCGTCTTTGTGGCGGAAGCCCAAAAGAACGACGAGGGCGCAACGGTCTACAAGGCGGCACCGCGTAAGGTACAGCTGGGCGACGCCCTGGGGGATCGCTTTGAAGTTCTCAGCGGACTGACCAATGGTGACCAGGCAGTGATCCGCGGAAACGAGCGCCTGCGCCCCGGCGCGGCCTTGAACATCAGCGGAGGCCAGGGATGAACCTGATCCGCGCCTCCATTGAGCGCCCAATCGCCGTTATCGCTGCGGTTTTCATGGTGATCATGTTCGGCCTGGTGGCTTTGCAATCCATCCCCATTCAGCTGACGCCTGATGTGAACAGACCGGTGATTTCTGTCACCACTGTCTGGGGAACAGCCGCCCCGGCAGAGATCGAACGAGAGATCACCAACCGGCAGGAAGAAGTCCTCAAAGGGCTGGAAGGGCTGGTCACCATGACCTCCTCCTCCCAGACGGGGCGGGCCCGCATCACCCTGGAGTTTGAGGTGGGCACCAATATGGACCGCTCCCTCCTGCTCACAGCCAACCGGCTGGACCGGGTAAGTGGCTATCCGGACGAAGCCGACGAGCCCACGCTGGACACCTCAGGTTCCGATGACGACCCCATTGCCTGGTTCCAGCTGATCCGGGCAGAAGGGAATGACCGCCCGATATACGAATACGGCGATTACGTAAAGGACGTCATCGCGCCCAAGCTGGAGCGGGTCAAAGGGGTGGCTGCCGTCAACTTCTATGGCGGCTCCGAACGGCAGATTGAGGTGGTGGTGGAGCCCGCCCTCATGGCCCGCTATGGCCTGACTGTCAGCGATCTGGTTTCGGCCCTGCGTCAGGCCAATGTTTCCGCCTCCGCTGGCGATGTGGACGAAGGCAAGCGCCGCTATGTGGTGCGCACGGAAGGCGAGCTGCAGAGCCTGAGCGAAGTGCGGGACATTGTCGTGCGCTCTCTGCGCAGCGCCGATGGCCGTCTGGCCCGTGTAACGGTTAAGGAAATCGCCGATGTCCGCTGGGGGTACAGGAAACCAACCTCTCTCATCCGACAAAACGGCAACCCGGCGCTGGCCCTTAACACGGTGCGCGAAACCGGGGCCAATGTCATTGAAACCATGGAAGGCATTCGTGCCGCCGTTAAGGATCTCAGCGATAACGAGCTGGCCCGACAGGGATTGATCCTCAAACAGGTCTATGACGAAACCGTCTACATCGATTCCTCCATCGAGCTGGTGAACCAGAACATTTATGTCGGCGGGTCGCTGGCAGCGATCATTCTGTTGCTCTTTCTGCGATCCGGCCGGGCCACTCTGGTGGTTTCCCTGGCGATCCCCGTTTCCGTGATCGGGGCCTTTGTCGCCATGGCGGCACTGGGTCGGTCTATCAACGTGATTTCCCTGGCTGGGCTGGCCTTTGCCATCGGCATGGTGGTGGACGCCGCCATTGTGGTGCTGGAGAACATCTTCCGGCACCGGGAAGCCGGACACTCCGCCATGGAAGCGGCCTACAAAGGGGCCTCCGAAGTCTGGGGGGCCGTGCTGGTCTCCTCCCTGACGACGGTCATGGTGTTCATTCCCATTCTGGTGATGGATCTGGAGGTCGGCCAGCTGTTCCGGGATATCGCCGTGGCCATTTCCGTCTCGGTGCTGCTGTCGCTGCTGGTGGCGGTGACCGTCATTCCCGCACTGGCCAGCCGTCTGCTGAAAAAGGGAGATGGGAACGACTCTGTCACCCGTCTGCGCCTGCCGGTAATCGATGACATCGCCGACCGCATGATGGCATTCCTGATGAAGTTCCAGGGCTGGATCATTGCCAAACCGCTGCGCTCCCTGGGGCTGGTCGCCGGTGTCTCTGTGCTGGCAGTGGTCGGCTCCTGGGCGGCCCTGCCGAAACTGGAATACCTGCCTGACGGCAACCGCAATCTTCTGATCGGCTTCCTCCTGCCCCCGCCCGGTTACAACCTGGACACCACGGTTGGCATCGCCAAAGAGATTGAAGCCAATCTGCTGCCCCGCATTGTTGCCGAGGACAGCACAGAAACCATGGGACCGAACGGCCCGCTGATCGAGCGCTTCTTCTTTGTGGCTTTCCGCGCCAACACCATCCTGGGGATCATTGCCAAGGACCCCAGCAAGGTGAAGGAGATGAAGAAGGTCATCCAGGAAGCCATCCCCGATGAGCCTGGCACCTTTGCCTCAGTGCGCCAGCGCTCTTTGTTTGGTCGCAATGCCGGCAGCCGACAGATTGATCTGGAGATCTCCGGCAACACCCTGGAAGACATCATCCCCGTGGCCCAGCAGGCCATGGGACAGCTGGTGCGTGCCTTCCCGCCACACGAGGGAAATCAGTTCCGCCCCAAACCGGGACTGGAACTGGGCTCCCCGGAAGTCCGCGTCATCCCCAATCGCCTGGCTTTGGCAGATGCCGGTGTGTCGGCGCGCGAACTGGCCGATACGGTCCAGGCCTTCAATGACGGGGTCAGGGTGGCTGAAGTGACCGTGGGCACCAAGCGTGTCGATCTCAGGGTCATGGGACCTGTCGATCAGGTCGATGAGATCCAGGGTATCGGGGCCCTGCCGGTGGTCACCCGTGACGGGCAGATCCTCCCGGTGACCTCGCTGGCCTCTGTCGAATTCACAGCCGGCCCCACGGAACTGTTCCACAGCGAGCGACGCCGCACCATCAAGCTGCTGCTTTGGCCGCGTGATGACATTCCGTTGGAAGCTGCCGTCGACAAGCTGAACTCTGAGGTCATCCAGCCCATGGTCGAGGGGGGGCTGCCCGCCGGCATTCAACTCAATCTCTCCGGGACGGCCGACAAACTCAGCCAGACCTGGGAGGCCATGGTCCTGGATCTGGTTCTGGCCCTTGTCATTGTCTATCTGGTGATGGCGGTGCTCTTTGAGTCCTTCCTCTATCCGCTGATCATCCTGCTGTCCGTGCCGCTGGCAGCCGCCGGTGGGGTGGCCGGCCTCTGGCTGGTCAACCTGCAAGTCAACCAACCCCTGGACATGCTGACCCTGCTGGGGTTCGTGATTCTGATCGGCATCGTGGTGAACAACGCCATCCTGCTGGTTCACCAGACCCTGCATCACCTGCGCATCGACAAGATGGAAGCCACGGCAGCCATCCTGGAGGCCACCCGAAACCGGGTGCGTCCCATCTACATGTCCACCGCCACCTCGGTCTTTGGCATGTTGCCGCTGGTGATCATCCCCGGTGCCGGGTCTGAGCTTTATCGGGGCCTGGGCTCAGTGGTGGTAGGTGGTCTGGCCCTGTCAGCCATTCTGACACTGCTGATCGTTCCTCCCATGCTGAGCCTGGTGGTCTTGCCTTTGGAGGCCCGGGAGAAGCGGCGCAAGATCAGCCTCAGCCCGATCAGTGCCATTCCCGATGGCAAAGATACGGCTGACGACATGGCCGACGACAGGGGGGATGAAGGCGAGACAAAAGGCGATGAAGAGGTCAGCGACAAGCCGGGCAAACCCCGCGACGCCGCAGCGGAATGAACGCACAAAAAAGGGGGCTGGTTTCCAGCCCCCTTTTTGGTTTCTCATCCCCTAAAACAGGGTCAATCTGGGTTGAAGCAGGTCACGCATTGAACTCGGCCGTGAAGCACCTCTTGCGTGAAGCCCCTGCCCTGGTGGATAGCGGGTCACGCTTCAGGCGTTCCCAAAGACTGGGTCCACGAAAACTCACCAGGGCTCTGGTGAGCCCACTTGAAGCGATATGGCTCTAGACCAGGTTCCGGGGCAGCGCTTCCTGCCAGGTTTTCTCGTGAAAGACCTCGCCATCGATGAAGGTTGTGGCCCGGGCTTCCACATAGAAGGTGGTGGCGTCTGAGGTCATCCGGCTCCAGGTTTCTGTGTGGGTGTGCCACTCCCCCCGGGACAGTTCGTTAACCCAGGTCACCTCCACTTCCGCAGAGTTCGGGTCGTCCGGCAAAATGGAAAAGCGCTGTTCAATGCCATTGGACTCCATCAGGCCGTTGTCCAAAAAGCGAACCGCGCCGTAATCATCCTCTGTGGTGACCGTCACCCTGCCGGTGGCCACATCCCGAACAACCTTCTTTTCAGCAAAAGCAGGCCGCAGTTTTTCCTGCGGAGAGTCTGGCGACGTCACGGTTTCCTGGAAAACGATGGCCTGATCTTCTTCCCGATCCGCCCGGCTGGGCAGTTGCAGGTGGCAACCGGAAAGGAAAAGCGTCAGTTCCGTGCTTTCCGGAGAGGGCCAGACCATCGGCCAGTAACTGTTGGACAGCGACAGGCGGATGCGATGGCCCTTTTTGAAGACATAGCCCGCATCGTTCATCTGGATGGCCACTTCAAAAATCTCATCAGGCACCAGTGCCTGCGGATGTTCGTGGCTCAAATGATGGGTCAGGTTGAAGGGCATGTAGCTGACGCGGGTGACCCGCCCGTCCGGGGCCACATCGCCGATCCGCAAGGCAACAATGGCCTGGGGTTTGTCGCTTTTCAGCTGCAACTCCACCATCGGCGCGCCCAACAGATTGAAGTCTTCCTCCAGAGGCGCGGTATCAAACACCAGCGCGTCCAGATCATCCAGTTTCTGATCTCCGGGATATTCATGTTCATTGCGCATGCCGGCGCAGAAAGACCCGCAATCAGCCCCCAAAGTCTGCGGTGTCGAGAGCGTCACCACATCATCTTCCTGGCTCAGGGTCACAGCGGCAGCCCCGGCAGAAGCCAGCCCGGTCTTTGAAAGGCAAAAGTCCTGCCAGCTGATGTTGGCAGAGGGCCAGTCTTCTTCGGCCACCCAGCGTCCCTGCACCTCGGTCGGGTGGGTGGTGGCTGGCAGGCCTTCAATCAGGAAAGCGCGATACTTTGGCTCCTCCATGATCCTCGTGTCCTGACCTTTCAGCCACTGATCCCACCAACGCAGCATTTCCTGCAGGAAGCCAATGGAAGGCTCCGGATAGGCAATGTGCGGATACTTATGGATCCAGGGGCCGACAATGCCCCGGCAGGGCGCTGTCAGGTTTTCCAGCAGGCGGGGCACAGCATTGCTGTAGGCATCGGCCCAGCCGCCAACCGCCAGAACCGCCGCCTGGATGTCATTGTAATCCTCACAGATTGAGCCGTGCTTCCAGAAGGCATCCCGATGCTGGTGTTTCAGCCAGTTGACCGCCAGCAGAGGCTGAGCATCCAGTCGGGCCTTCCAGATTTCTTTCCAGTTTTCCCCCACAGTTGCCGGAACGGGAGAGCGCGAGGAGAAGGCCAGCATCTGAGACGACCAGGTCAGGTTGTCGTTCAGCAGACAGCCGCCCATGTAGTGAATGTCATCGGCATAGCGGTCATCGGTGGAGCAGACGGTGACAATGGCCTTGAGAGCCTCCGGCTGCAATGCCGCCACCTGCAGAGCGTTAAACCCACCCCAGGAAATGCCCATCATACCAACAGAGCCGCTGCACCAGGGCTGGGCCGCCATCCATTCAATAACCTCAACACCGTCCGAAAGTTCCTGGGCGGTGTATTCATCCTCCATCAGGCCGTCGCTGTCTCCGTTACCCCGGATGTCCACTCGCAGGCAGGCATATCCGTGGCCGCTGAGATAGGCCTGGGTCCGGTCATCGCGGGACCTTGTGCTTTCCGAGCGACGATAAGGCAGGTACTCCAGAATGCCGGGAACGGGAGTTTCTTCAGCCCCTTCCGGCAGCCACAGACGGGCGGCCAGCTTTGTGCCGTCCTTCAACGTGATCCAGACGGTATCCTGCACGGTAATCTTATGAGGAAACTCCGAAACAATTTTCATAGCTGTCCTGCCACTGTTCCTTCGCACAGTTCTTTTTGACTGTGCTCTTTTTGATGGGTCGTCTGTATTCTTCGGGGCTGCGCCACTCCATCAGGCCAGCTGTGTTGGCGCCCCGATAAAGCCACAGCCTGCACCTGCTGGGTCAATCTGCTTTCTTGATGGTGAAAACAAAGACATCGGCCTGTTGCTGCTGGTCCAACAGTTCATGTCCGGTGGTTTCACAAAAGTTCGGGAAATCCTGCTGGCTGCTGGGGTCCGTGGAATGAACTTCCAGCAAGTCACCTGCGGCCAGTGATTTCAGCGCCTTCCGGGCTTTCAGTACCGGCAGCGGACATTTCAACCCCTTGGCATCCAGCAACGATTTTTCTGTCATGATCCCCCTCATTGGACGCCTGACCGCAGAGCGATCAATGATCCCACAGGAAAAAGTTAGTAAGCGTGCGGGAGCTTAATCTGCCCTGTGGCAGGCAAGCAATCTGCAAATCGTCCCACCCCCGGCGTCTATCCTCTCAATTGCTGTGGCGCCGCCAGGCAACACCGGCAAAGATCAGGGAAACCCAGCCCAGCAGGAAAGACAAACCGCCAATGGGCACCAGGGCCACCAACGCTGTGCTGCCGGACAAAGCCATGCCGTAGAGGGTGCCGGAGAAAAGCAGAATCCCGGTGAGGAAAGCCCAGGCGGCCATCTTTATGCTGCGCTGGATGGATCGCGACTCGAACCGCGCCAGCCCGTTGGACAGAACACACAGCGCAAGCAACGCCAGGGTATGAGCGAAGTGGTAGCTTTGAGCCGTATCCAGCCAGCCTGCTCGTTTTCCAACCAGAACATCCTGAAAGGCGTGGGCACCAAATGCACCGATGGCAACAGCCAGGAAGCCGCTAAATGCAGAAACTATGAAAAACTTGGCCACACACAACACCCCTCTAACGAGAACAACAAAAAGAAGACGACCTGCTGAAGTTTAACAAGCAGTAGGCCCAGCATACCATTTCCCCCACCAAAAGTCGGTGAACCTGCAGGCCTTTTCTTAAGCAAAACGATATTATGGAAACATGACAGTCTCAGAGATTCACTGCCCACTGAGCATCTCTTTCATCTCAATCGAAATTTGTTCCAATAGGAAATTTCTTTGCAAAATGAACAGCCTGTAGACAACGCCAATCCAGCAGCTTCACCCTTAGGTCAACCCAGCCTCCTGCAAAAAACAATGGAACATACCCGGTGGCTGAATACGACAGCAGTCAAATGATCTGACTTACGTTAACCACTACTGGTGAGTGTACCAAACAGCATTCGACAAAACAGATTAGAGAGAAAACAAAACACCGTCCAACCTATTGGAGAAGAAAGCGAAATTTCAAACTTAAACTAGACCAAGGTTTACATAAAAAGTGCCTAATTCACTTGTTAGCTTACAAAAGCTTCAGTAAGCTCGCCGCGATTATACAAGTATCAGTTTCGATCAAGGAAGCTTCCTTTTGTCGTCCCCTGCGCTCAAACAAGTCAAAGACGCCGCCCATCCCATCGACATCCATGTAGGCAACAGATTGCGGCAACGCCGTGTTGCAGTTGGCCTGACCCAGGACAAACTGGCGAAAGCCATTGGGATTACGTTCCAGCAAATCCAGAAGTACGAACGGGGTATGAACCGCATCGTCGCCAGCCGGTTGTTTGAACTGGCAAAGGTGTTGAAAATCGATGTGGGCTACTTCTTCCTGGAATTGCCCGATGAGACTCAAGCGGCGCAGGAAAATCACGACACGACTAATGGCACGGCCAAATCCCTGTCTGACATGATGACAGAACGGGAAACCCTTTCTTTGGTGCGGGCTTATCACCAGATCGAAAATCCGGTGGTTCGACGCCAGATTGTGGACCTGCTTAAAAGCCTCAGCCCCAACGCCTGACCGGCTGCAGCACACTACAGTTTTCAGCACAATTTGCGTCTGACCTGACTCTCCGAAACGGCCCTGGTCTAAGGACATGCTGGCTTGTGTGTCGTCTGCCCCGGCCTGCAGGTCGCTAAAAAGCATGACACGGAGAAAAAGCAGGTCTTAAGGTACCAGGAAATCCCCTGACGGGTGCGCCCTCGATTCCGTGGCCTTTAGCTCGTCAGGGCAGTTACCTGTGATTTTGAGTCTTATCGTCTTGTACGAAATCTCGTAGGGATTTCACTTAAACCGATTTGACTCTAGGGGCCCTCATTCCTTGTTAATCGACGCGCAACACCTGACAAACAGCCTGCAGGAGATGGACCGGACCAATGCCCCGGCTGTAAGCCTGGATCTTCTCTCTGCCGGCCAGAGTGCTGAATTGACAGCTGCAGCCCAGGCTTTGAGCTACCGGGCCGGAAAAGATCAGGTCGGCAGCGGCGATAAGGCCGTCTACCAGGATTTTCTCCTGACGGCAGACTGGCCCGAAACCTCTCCCGTGACGGCCTTGAAGCAAGAGCTGGAAGATCTCTTTCAGAAGGCCCAGCAACTCACCAGCAAAAGGCTTTTGCCTGCCGGTTTCACCTTCAACGATCACATGGCGCTCTTTTATCCCAGCGGCAGCAAGGGCATCACGCCCCATCGGGATATGACCCGCTTTGCCGGGGTCATCCTGCTGCTGACCCTCAGCGGCAAGGCCTCTTTCATCACCAGCAGGGATCGTGCAGCCCAGGAAAGCGTGGTTCACTATGACTTGCTGCCGGGCCGTCTGATATTGCTGCGCGGCACAGAGTTTGGGACACAGCAGGGGCTGAAAAGCATTGAGCTGACTGAGCCTGACGACGACCGCCCTTTTCACGCGGTTACCCGGGTCGATGAGGATCGCTATTGCCTAGGCTTCCGCTACGACAAGACGATGTAACCTCTTCCCTATGCAGCCAGAACAGAGGTGATCCCCGCTGGTGCGCTCTCCAGCAGGCTTTCCTGCCAGTCCCAGCAATGATAGGACAGCGGCCATGATGGAAAAGCACCCTTCTCAGCCCCACGCCACCGGCATCAAAACCTCACAGGAGCCCGCTGCCCACAGCGCAGAACAGCCAGCTTTTGCGGCAGGCCAGAAACTGAGTGATTTTGACTTTGAACTGCCCAAGGAACTGGTTGCCCAGCGCCCTGTTTCGCCCAGGCATGCAGCCAAACTGCTGCACGTAAGTCTGTCAGGCGATGGAGAAGAGATGCGGGACCGTCAGGTTCTGGATCTGCCCGACCTCCTGAACCCGGGCGATCTGCTGGTCTTCAATGACACCAAGGTGATCCCGGCCCGTCTCTTTGGCCATAGGGGCGAAGCCAGGGTGGAAGTCACCCTGCATAAGCGCGAGACTCTGGATTCCTGGCGCGCTTTTGCCCGACCTGCCAAGAAGCTGAAGCTGGGAGATCGCTTTGACGTGTCCCCGGATCTTCATGCCGAGGTCACGCAAAAAGGCGACGGCGGTGAAGTCACCCTGACTTTCAACTGCGCGGGAGAAGACCTCTTTGCGGCTTTGGAAGCCCAGGGCAAAATGCCTTTGCCCCCCTACATTCGGCGCGAAGACGGGGCCGATGACAAAGACAAGGAGGATTATCAGACCCTCTTTGCCCGGGAAAAGGGAGCTGTGGCTGCACCCACCGCAGGTCTTCACTTCACTGAGGAGCTGATAACCCGGCTGAAAGCCCGCGGCATCAAGACCACCACCGTTACCCTGCATGTGGGCGCCGGAACCTTTCTGCCGGTGAAGGTAGAGGATCTGGCTGACCACCGCATGCATGCCGAATGGGGGGAAATCTCGACCGAGGCCGCCCAGGCCATCGCAGAAACCAAAGCCTCCGGGGGCCGTGTCGTGGCGGTGGGCACCACCTCCCTGCGCTTGCTGGAAAGCGCGGCTCATGGTCACGATCCCGATAAAGCCCTAACAGAAAACACAGGTCACCCGGACCATAAGGCCGGTCCGGTGCCCCCCTGGTCAGGCGAAACCCGGCTCTTTATCCTGCCAGGCTATACCTTCAAGGCAGTGGATCTGCTGATGACAAACTTCCACCTGCCCAAATCCACCCTTTTCATGCTGGTTTCCGCCTTTGCGGGCAAAGAAACCATGGCCCGCGTTTATCACAGTGCCATTGAAAAGGGGTACCGCTTCTACTCCTATGGGGACTCCTCCCTGCTGGAACGGCGTTGAGCGCTGAAAAGCGCCCGCTTCCCTTTTGCACGCAAGACACGAGACAAGCAGCTATGAGCTACGGCATCGATTTTGACCTGATGGCCCAGGACGGCAAAGCCCGCCGCGGCCGGATCACGACCGCCCACGGGGAGATTGATACCCCGGCCTTCATGCCCGTCGGCACGGTGGGAACCGTCAAAAGCCAGCTGCCGGAACAGGTAAAAGCCAGCGGCGCCCAGATCCTGCTGGGCAACACCTACCATCTGATGCTGCGCCCCGGGGCAGAGCGGGTGGCCCGGCTGGGCGGTCTGCATAAATTCATGAACTGGCCCCATCCCATTCTGACAGACTCCGGCGGCTTTCAGGTCATGAGCCTGAACGACCTGCGCAAGATCACTGAAGAGGGCGTGACCTTTGCCAGCCATATTGACGGGTCCAAGCATTTCCTGACGCCGGAACGGTCGGTGGAAATTCAGGAACTGCTGGATTCCAACATCACCATGGTGCTGGACGAATGCACCCCCTACCCGGCCACGCGCGAGCAGGCCCAGTCCTCCATGGAAATGTCCATGCGCTGGGCCGCCCGCTCCAAAGAAGCTTTCACCAAGCGCCCCGGCTATGGCCTGTTCGGCATCGTTCAGGGGTCAACCTTTGAAGACCTTCGGCACCGCTCTGTGGATGCCCTGAAAGACATCGGCTTCGACGGCTATGCGGTTGGCGGACTTGCCGTGGGTGAAGGTCAGGAAATGATGCTGAAAGTGCTGGGCTACACCCTGCCGCGCATGCTGACTGACCGCCCCCGCTATCTGATGGGTGTCGGCACACCGTCGGATCTGGTTGAGTCCGTCAAACTGGGCATCGACATGTTTGACTGTGTGATGCCAACCCGCAGCGGACGAACCGGACAGGGCTTTACCCACCGGGGCAAAATCAACATCAAAAATGCCCGGCACAAGGACGATCCCCGTCCGCTGGACAGCGCCTGTTCCTGCCCGACCTGTCGGGACTACTCCCGCGCCTATGTCCATCACCTCTTCAAAGCCGAAGAGATTCTGGGGGCGGTCCTGCTGACCCAGCACAACATCTACTACTATCAAAACCTGATGGCCGGCATGCGCAGTGCCATTGAGGCCGGGGAACTGACGGCCTTCAGTGATAAGTTCTACAGCGACTGGAACCAGGGTGACATTGATCCGCTCTGACCATTCCTCCCCCGGTGCGGTATGATGGTCAAACTCGGTTCAGCCACTGCCTAACCCATCCGACCCCGAAGGAACTCTGAACCTTTGGTGTGACCGGCCAATCCCCCGAATGACCGGGCCAGCAAGAGAGAAGACATGCAGCAAGACGATTTGACCCTCACCGGGCTTGGCAAAGACGTCCCGGCCCCCGCCAGCCCCGAAGAAGCCCAGTTGGATGCCGTGCCCAATCCCCACGTGGGCACCGACTATCTGATCCGCTTCACCTGCCCGGAATTCACCTCCATCTGCCCTGTGACCGGCCAGCCGGATTTCGCGCATCTGGTCATTGACTACGTGGCCAACGACTGGATTGTTGAAAGCAAATCCCTGAAGCTCTTCCTGACATCCTTCCGCAATCACGGAGCATTCCACGAAGACTGCACCGTGGGCATCGGCAAGCGGCTGGAGGAAGTTCTCAAACCCAAGTGGTTGCGCATTGGCGGCTACTGGTATCCGCGCGGCGGCATTCCCATTGATGTCTTCTATCAGTCCGGCACCGTCCCGGACGGTCTCTGGTTGCCGGATCAGGGTGTTCCCACCTATCGCGGACGCGGTTAACCTCCTTTATGACCAGGCAAGCCCCCCCGCCAGCGGAACAGCAAGAGACGGCCTCTCAGCCGGAGCCGTCTCGGGAGGACTTGCTGGCGATCAAAGAGACCATCCGGCAACAGGCCCTGGAACTTGGCTTTCAGTCCGTAGGCTTTGCCCCCCCGGATCTCAGTCTGCAAGACAGGGCCAACCTGCAGAGTTACGTGGATCAGGGCTTCCACGGCTCCATGGCCTGGATGCCTGACACACTGGAACGGCGCTGGAGCCCCCGGGCCCTGTGGCCGGAGACAGGGTCTGTTATCGTGCTGGCCACCACCTATGGCCCGGCAGTCGACCCTTTGAAGCTGCTGGAGATGCCGGAGCGCGGCAACATCTCCGTTTACGCCCGCAACCGGGACTACCACGACACGGTTAAGAAGCGTCTGAAGGCCCTGGCCCGCTGGCTCCACCAGGAAATGGATTGCGGGGTCAAAGTCTTCGTTGATACAGCCCCGGTCATGGAAAAACCGCTGGCCATGGCTGGCGGCCTGGGCTGGCAGGGCAAACACTCCAACCTTCTCAGCCGCGATCTGGGCAACTGGTTCTTCCTCGGCGAGGTGTTCACCACCTTGCCACTGCCTCCGGACGAGGCAGAGGTCAGTCACTGCGGTTCCTGCCGGGCCTGCCTTGATATCTGTCCGACCCAGGCCTTTCCCGCCCCCTATCAGGTGGATGCCCGGCGCTGCATCTCCTACCTGACCATCGAGCACAAGGGCCATATCGAGCCGGAGTTTCGGCGTCCCATGGGCAACCGGATCTATGGCTGTGACGATTGCCTGGCCGTGTGTCCCTGGAACAAGTTCGCAACCCCTACCGATGAAGCGGCCTTTTTGCCGCGCATCGAACTGACCGCGCCCAAACTGGCGGACCTGGTCGGTCTGGACGATCAGGGCTTTCGGCAGGTTTTTACCGCCAGCCCCATCAAGCGCATTGGCCGGAACCGCTTTGTACGCAATGTGCTGATCGCCATTGGCAACTCAGGCGAACCCAGCCTGGTTCCCCGGGTGGTTCCTCTGCTGGAAGATGAAAGCAATCTGGTGCGGGCCATGGCTGTCTGGGCGCTGGCACAGCTGATAGATGATGGAAAATTTGAAACCCTGCGCGAAGCTCATCTGCCTGGGGAAGAGGACGACCAGGTACGCCAGGAGTGGCAAAACGGGCGCGCCTCTTGATTTACAGCCTAAACTCTCGATCTTAGATTTCTATGGCTTCGTTACCCGGCGGGTTTGGTGCAGATAAAGGTAATACGGACGCCCTGCAGCAGCGGGCAATTGGTGCCCAGCTGATCCTCCCCGTAAAGACGGATCTGCCACTTCTCAGATGCCGGGCAGCGGTTGGCCAGGTAACTCTCGATCTGGTCCTTACGATCCACCTGGGCGGAGTAACAAAGCGACACCAGACGGGTTGGGGGATAGTTCTGCCCCCGCCCTTCCGCCAGCTGCCGTTTTTCCTTCAGGGACGCGACCATGGCCTTAGGAGGATTGGTTGGCGTTGGCTCACTGGTGCAACCGGCCAGGGCCAAAAGCCCAACCCCCAGCCCGAGCCAGCGGAGTGCCCGAAAACGCCCTTGTCCCCCTCTGGACAGAGATCCCATCATCAATCGCTTCCCCCGGCTGCGTCTCTGTCAGCCTTCCTGCTTGTCCTTGATAACGCTTTTTACAAAGGTCCCCAGGGTGCGCAAAGGCACCGGCTTCTCAATCACCACAAAGCCCATGTCGTCTGATTCATTGGCTTCACGAACCCGATCAATATAGCCGGACATCAGAACAATCTTGGGACCGCCTCGCTGTCCCCTCAGCCAGCGCGACGCCTCCAGACCATCCATTCTGGGCATGTTGATGTCCATGAGCACCAGCTTGGGCCGGTAGCGCAAAAAGAGTTCGCGCACCGTAGCCCCGTCACCCGCCTCAACAGAACTGACGTTCAGACGATCCAGAAACTCAACAATCTCGCGGCGTTGAGTTTCATCATCGTCAGCGACGATGACGTCCACTTCTTCGCTGTCAATCTGATTGATGACATCAGGGGTATCGGACATGAATTGGGCCTCGTTCGGATCTTCAAAAACGCAAAAATTCAGGCAATGCCGGGGTTGCTCAGGATGCGGCTGTGTTCACCACGTCCTCAGGCTGTTCATCTTCCGGCAAAGCCACCTGCTCAGGCAACAGGATTTCAAAAACAGCGCCCTCTTCATCATTGCGGGCGAAGATATCCCCTCCCATGGCCTGGATCTTTCTGTGGCACAGGGCCAGTCCCAGGCCCATGCCGCTGCCAGGAGCCTTGGTGGTGAAGAAGGGTTCGAAAACAGTACTTTCGGCCTGCTGCGGCAAGCCAATGCCGTTATCTTTGACGCGGACCACAAAGGTGGGTTGCCCCTTGATGGTCCGTTCCTTACGCCGCCGCTCCCTCAAGCCATCAGGGGGATGACTGCCAGAGGGCAACTGGTATTCCATTTCAATCACAATGCGCCCGGACAGGTTCTCCAGAAACTCCGGCTGCAACTGGTTGATGGATTTTCCTTCAGTCTGCGCCGTTTCCTGATGATGGCGTTCCACAATGGCATCGCGGGCATTTGTGATCAGGTTGAGCAGGATCTGCTCCAGATCAAAGGCCCAGCCCTGAACCGGGCAGGTCCGATCCAGCACATGAACATCAAGCTCGATGCCATCCAGAGGCACCTGTCGCCGGGCAAGTCCCACCGCCTGCTGAACCACGGAGACCAGCTCCAGACTGGAACGGGCGGGTTGGTCTTTGCGGTTGAACTGACGCAGGTGCTCAACAATACGATGCAGTCGCTGAGCCTGACCGTAGATGCCTTCCAGCTTCTGGTACATGTACTCCTGCGCATCTTCCTGCGCAGCTTCGCAGGCAACCATGGCATTTTCCGCAGCCATCGCCAGGGCATTGAGCGGTTGGGTAATTTCGTGGGCGACACCTGCCACCACCTGCCCGATGGACGCCAGTTTGGTCAGTTGAAGGGCTTCTTCCTGAGCCTGATTCAGCGCTGTGACATCCCGCCCGACCGACTGGATCTCTTCGATCTCACCGCTGTCGGACAGCAGAACCTTGTCGCTCCATTCCAGCCAACGCCAGCCCCGGTCCTTGATCTTCACCCGATACTTGTAGGTGACCGCCAGGCACTCGACACCCAGCTCTTTCTCCCGCCGACGCACCTCCGCCTGATCATCCGGGTGGATTTCCTGGCGGGCCCGAACGCCCAGGAGGTCGCTGCGCCTCTGGCCCAGGAAACTGCAATAGGCATCATTGACGAAGGTAAAGCGGCCCTGGCTGTCGCGGCGGCAGATAAACTCCGTCTGATTGTCGACCACAGCCCGATAGCGGGATTCGCTGATTTGCAGTTCTTCTTCGGCCTGACGGCGTTGCGTCACATCCAGATAGCTGCGCACCAGCCCGCCATCAGGCAGGCGGGACTGCCGCACCTCGACCACCCTGTTTTCCGGCGTGACCATATCGTAACTGAAGCGCCCCGGATGATTGAAGGGGCGCATCATTTCTTCCACCTTCTCTTCCAGTTCACCGGCAGAGATGTTTTCCTGTGAATAGAGGTAGCGCACGAGGGAGTCTGCGGCTGTTCCCGGATGCACCATCTCGCGCGGATAGCCGGTAAACCGCAAAAAGCGCTCATTCCACAGCACCAGTTTCCGGTTTTCATCAAACACGGCAATGCCGTTGTCGATGGACTGCATGACGGTGCGCAAAGACCCTTCCAGGGCCTGACCGGTTTCGTCCAGAGCCTGCACTTTACTGGCCCCGGCCTGTTTGAACTTCTCGGCATCCTGAATGCGGCGCACGATCATCCACAAGAGAGCCACGCCAATCAGCAGGACACCCCCCAGAGGCCAGCCGATGCGCTGCAGCAGTTCACTGCCCGGTCGCGGCGGATACCAACTCATGTAGCCGATTTCTTCGCCATCGTTGGAAAAGAGCGGCATCTGGACCTGCGGGTAATTGAATCCCTGGCTGTAGGTCATGTCGCTTTTTTCACCGGACACCACGTCCAGACTGGGAATAAGCGGCGAGGCCGTGAGATTGGCAATCACCGGCTCTTCCAGAGCGCAGACAATCACCAGCAAGGGCCGGGGGGCCGAGGCGTCACTCAAAACCTTCGGCGGATCGTCTTCATACTCCGGCGTGAAATCGCCCACAGCAATCAGCGCGACCCGGCCGTTGTAAAGATACCAACCCGTCGCCAGGCTCGGCTCCAGGCCTTTGTTGGCCCGCACCTCATCGATCAAAGGCTGCAGTCCATCCCCAAATCCTTCCAGGGTTGGAGAAAGGACCCGTTGCCCATCTACGGCAGAGAAGACAACCCGATCCTGGCCATCGAGCAGATAGCTGGCATAGAGCCCCTTGGCATTGAGCAGCCAGGTGCCCAGGTTTTCGTCGATCCAGTACCAGTCCTGTTTTTCGAAGGCAGAGACCGTCGCCATGTCCCACCAGATGTTGTCGATGAGAATTTCCCGCATGCGGGCATCCATCTTGACCAGTTCGCTGGAGAGTTCCGTTTGAGAGTTTTCCGCTGCCAGCCGGTTCTGGCCAATGGCTGCCGTCAACAAGAGGCTGCCCGACAACAGGGTCAGGAGCAGGACAAGGAAGAAAAGCGGCAGGAGAGGGGAGCGCAGGAATCGGCGCCGGGCCTGTCCTTTCCACAAAGGACTGGTCTCGGTTTTGGAAGAAGACGCGCTGGCAATGTTTTTGCTGCGCCCGGCCTGCCATTCAACCAAAGGGATTACCCCTTTTGCCCGTTGCTCTTGTGATTACTGAGCGACACCTTTGCCTCGTTGCCTGTACGTCATGACAGAGCTCCGGAAGCAAACGACTCCTAACAATCGCTAAAAATGTACAGGAAAAGCGGACGGGCGTCGCCAAAAGAAAGTGTGAGAATCCAGAGAACCTGAGGCCAATGCTGAGTTCTTGATTTCTTCCCTGCGGCCGTTATGAAAAGATGCCATCTGTGGTCGAATAAACTCTCAAGGACCGGTCCGCCGTGAATCTCGTCTTCTTCGCTCTGGTCGCCATCGCTTTTCTCGTTGCCGCAGGCCGGCAGGTTTTTTGGTCTCCGGCCAGTGAAGAAGAGTTCTCTCCCATGTCCATTTTGGGCTCGGAGATGATCCAGGCCGCCAGTGCCTCTGTTGAACTGGCCCTGGGGCTGGTCGGTGTGATGACGCTGTTCCTGGGCTTGATGAAGGTCGCTGAGGCCGGCGGTTTGCTGACCATCATTGCCAAGACGGTCCGACCCCTCATGGTCCGGCTCTTTCCGGAAGTCCCCGCCGATCATCCGGCCATGGGGGCCATGATCATGAACATCTCAGCAAACGCGCTGGGGCTGGGGAATGCCGCCACCCCTTTTGGCATCCGTGCCATGGAAGAGCTGGACAAGCTGAACCCGCACAAGGGAACGGCAACAGATGCCATGGTGCTCTTTCTGGCCATCAACACCTCCAGCGTCACCCTGCTGCCCACCGGGGTCATTGCCCTGCGCGCAGCCCTGGGGTCCAATGACCCGGCAGGCATTGTCCCCACGACACTGGTGGCAACCATTGCCTCCACCACCCTGGCCATCATCACGGCCAAGACCCTGTCCCGCTTCTTTCCCGTGTCTCCCAAAACCTCCTCCGGTGATGGGGAAGCCTCCAGTCTTGACCTGGTGGCCCCGGACAACGAAAGCGCCAGCAACCCTGCAGCCACCTCCTCTGCTGCAGGCAGTCACGCCGCCAGTAAACCCGAAACATCCGCCGTGGAAACCAGTGCTTACCCTCTCTGGATTTCTGCAACGGTGTTGCTGGCCATTGCCGGGCTGATCCCGATCACGGTTCTTTACGGCAAAACCATCGCCCCCTGGATCATTCCCGGTCTCATGATGGCCTTTCTGACGTTCGGCTATGTCAAGAAAGTCAGGATTTATGAGGTCTTTGTGGAGGGAGCCAAAGACGGTTTCCAGGTGGCTTTGCGGATCATCCCTTACCTGGTCGCCATCCTGGTGGCGGTGGCCATGTTCCGGGCCAGCGGTGCCCTTGATGTAATCATCACCCCTCTGGGAACCGTGACGTCGTTGGTGGGGCTGCCTGCGGAAGCCCTGCCCATGGCCTTGCTGCGGCCTCTTTCAGGCTCCGGCGCCTACGGCTTGATGGCTTCAATCATGGAAGACCCGGCCATCGGCCCGGACAGCTACACCGGCTATCTGGTCTCCACCCTGCAGGGATCCACAGAAACCACGTTCTATGTGCTGGCGGTTTACTTCGGTGCCATTCAGGTGCGCCGCATTCGCCACGCTCTTGCTGCGGGCCTGACCGCCGATCTGGTCGGGGTCATCGCCGCTGTCATAATCTGCGGCCTGCTTTATGGCGCCTTGAGCTAAAGAGAGTCTGTTCCAGGGCACTGGAAGGAAATCTTAGCGCAGACGTCAACATCGACGCCTCCCGATCTCAGCCTTTTTTGCGCCAGTGCCCCTTGGCCACGCCCTCAACAGGCTTCAGGTCTTTGATCACCTCCGCCATCTTGCGGAACCACAGACCCAGAGAACGGGTTGGCCCGTTCATTTCGGCCCAGCGTTCCGCCCGGGAACAGAGCATCAGAGCATGTTCCAGGGTCACCCCCACCCGGTCCCGCGCCACACAGGCAGCCGGATCCCACCAGTCCCCTTCCCCTTTCCGGTTCAGGATCAGGCGCAACCGTACCGCACTGTGGAAGGTGGCATAGAGGTAGAAGTAGGACAGGGCTTCTTCCAAAGAGAGCTCGGGATCGATCAGAGGAAGATAGTGCTTCAGCAACAGCGTCTCACCTTCCGGATCATCGGGCGTGTATTCATCCGACAGCATCCAGACCACATCATCCAGAGGATTGCGGCAACCACACTGCTCCCAGTCCACCCACTGGACAGAACCGTCGCGGATCATGATGGCATTGCCGGGCCGGGCATCCCACTTGATGAACCTGGGCTGGCGCACAGCCAGACGCCCGGCGATCTCTTCCACCGACAGCATGGGGGCAGGCGGCATGGGTAAGTCAGGCAGGGCGGCAGTGGATTTGATCAAGCTGGTGATCCACTGCTTCTTTCCCCCCATCACAGGCAACTGCCTGGACAGATCGCTCTGATCCGCTGCCCGGCGCAATCGAACCAGAGAATCAAGGGCTGGCAGCAGACAGTGGCGGACCCGGTCTTGCGGAGAACGAGCCAGTACCTGTGAGAGCCGGGGACCCTGAAAATCCTGTTGAAACAGCCATTGCTCTTTGTACGCCAGAACTGACGGGACCGGTGCCCCCTGTTCCCTTAACGTCCGTAAAATCCGGACTTCCAGATCCGCCCGCCGCAAAGACTGGCGACGCGTCGCAATCACACTTTCCCCGTCTTGAAAGATCAAACGGAAGGAGCGACGCCCCCGACCTCCGGGTTCCGCATAGCCCCGTACTTTCCGGTCAAAGATCTTCTCAGCCAGAGCCACCGCGGCTTCGATACGCTCAAAGGCCAGCGTCCTTTCCAGTTCGGCCAGCGCGGCTTTGTCGCTTTCATTCACCTGAGAATCTGAGGACACAATGCGTCTTTCGGCTTTAAACGGAGGATCCCCTCTTTTAGTGTCCCGGCAGTTCAGGAACAAAGAGGCACCCGCGGACTATCTCACTGTCCTGCCGTGTCGGGCAACACACCAGCGCGGCAAAACGGAAACCGGATAACCAGAGGACCTGCCTTTTGACGTTGCTTCGCCCCAACAACTTCACCCACGGCCCCAATGGCTGCCCTGTCCTGTCTGAGAGATCGGTAACGGATCCTCCAACCGATCACCACATGCCCCTTGCTTCAAAGGCCTGATTGCTGATGTTTGAAGAGCGCCTGCCCACCCACCTCTGGCTGACCGCTGCCCTGCGGCAATGCAATGACCGGGGCCAGCACGCCTATGTTCTGAACAAGGGAGAACAAAACGGCGGTCTCGTCCTGCTGAAACTGGTTTATGGCCGCTCACTGGCCGCTCTTTACATCCAACAGCGCGACCTGGACGGCAATCTGGGCTGGATGTCGGTGCTGAAATCCGATGACGCGCCGGAAAGCGAAGCCGACGCCTACATTGAACGCGCCGTTCAACGGGACCCGGACCTTTGGGTGGTTGAAATTGAAGCCCCGCCCAGTGACTTTCCTCTGGACGGTAAGCGGTTTTGATCCAGCCTGTCGTCCAACCGCAGCAAAAAGGCCCCACCGATCAACGATGGGGCCTTGGTCTTTTAGCGCGCCAGTAAAGCAGGTCGATCAGGCGTGTTCCTGAATGAAGGCGGCAATGCGGGGTTTGATGATTTCCCGCCAGCGACGGCCATTGAAAATACCGTAGTGGCCCACACCGGGCTGCAGATGATCGGCCTGCATCGAGTCCGGCAGGTTGGAACAGAGCGTATGTGCTGCGGTGGTCTGACCGGGAGCGGAAATGTCATCCAGCTCCCCTTCCACTGTCAGCAAGGCAGTCTTCTTGATGTCCTGCGGACGCACGGGAATGTCCCGCCATTTGAACTGACCTTTGGGCAGCAGGTGGGTCTGGAAGATGGTTTCGACCGTTTCCAAGTAGTAGCGCGCCGGAGAATCCATCACGGCCAGGTATTCATCATAGAATTTGCGGTGGGCTTCGGCTGAATCTCCATCCCCTTCGATCAGGTGATGGAACATATTGACGTGGGCGTTCATGTGGCGGGGCGCGTTCATGGAAATGAAGCTGCTCAACTGCACAAAACCGGGATAGACCTCCCGCCCGCCGCCTGGGTAGTAGCTGGGAACTTCCGACAGAACGGTGTTGCGGAACCATTCAATGGGCTGGCTTTCACCAAACTCTGTCACCTGTGTTGGCGCGGCACGGGTATCGATAGGTCCCCCCATCAGGGTCATGGTCTTTGGCTGGGCAGGGTCGTCTGCCGTGGCCAGCAGGGAAACCGCTGACAGGACCAGGGGGGCGGGTTGGCAAACAGCCATGACATTCAGATTGGGCGCCAGCAGACGCATGAACTCCAGCAGATAATCGATGTATTCATCCAGGCCAAAATCGCCGTCAGACAGAGGGACAAGCTGAGCATCGACCCAATCAGTTACATAGACCTCATGATCCTGTACCATCGCCTGTACCGTACCGCGCAGCAGGGTGGCATGGTGGCCGCTCATGGGTGCAACCAACAGAATTTTGGGCAGTTTCCCTGCGCCACCCCGACGCACAAAGCGCTCCAGCTTGCAGAAGGGTTTTTCCCGGATCAGTTTCTTTGAAACGGGCAGGCTTTTGCCATCAACCTCAACACTTTGGATGTTCCAGGCAGGTTTGCCCCTTTTACAAACCACCGATTCAGCCACTTCTAGTCCGGCGACAACAGATTTTCCGAAGGGCGTGTAAGCCAGAGGGACCAGCGGGTGGCTAAGCACATCTTTTGTGAGATCTCCCATCATGCGCCAGGGCATCAGGGCGGTGTTCTGAAAATCATACAACCGGTAAAGGGAGATCATGAAGGCATCCAGGGCAATTGAACAAAGGGGCAAAAAATCCAATCCAGCCCGGCGGTATCAAGAATGAAAACCCAAGTTGGAATTCTGTCTTCCTGGCAGCCGCTCTCGGCAAAAACGAATTTCGCAGTTGCAACATGATGCAGAAGAATTTCTGGTTTAAAAGTTAAATTATGACCGATTTACCACATTTTTTTTGCGAATCGTGCGCGAACCTGTAACGGGTTTGTGAATTTATTGTTTAAGATCAATCGATTAACAGAAATCTCTTTTGTTTCAGATCTGCTTACTTTTTTTGCTGCAACTGCTCAAAAGTTGACCATCCACCAACACGCCCTCCGCCTCATAAGGGTAAAACCAGCTTTTCCTGATCGTTTTGAGCGAACGGGATTCGGAGAATGTGGAGAGAGTAAGGCCGATTTGCGTCCTTTCATTCCCTGTTCCATGAAGAATTTTTCATCTTCAGGAAAAGCGGTGGTAAGGCGAGGTCTGCCATTTGTTAAGGGACAGAAAACCAAAGCCTTTTCCGGCCAGAACCAACGCAGCGGAAAAGCAGGAGACCTTATAGGTCCCGAGCTAGACAGTCCTAAGACAGATGGAGACACTTGCCATGACAGCCTTTCACCCCCCCGTTCCCCCCCGTGCAGACGATCAGGACAGACGTTCATCCCGCCAAAGGATGCTGGTCAGGCAGGGGCGCTGGATCAAGGGCAGTGCATTGACCTTGCTCGCAGGCGCCCTTCTGGCAGGCACCGTTCTGGCCACCACCAGTTCTGAAGCCTCTACTCAAGCCACAGCCCCCCTGCCCGCGGCCAGCAACAGCGGGTCATCCCTGCCTACAAGCTTTGCCCAGCTGAACCAGCAGGTCAGTCCGGCAGTGGTCAACATCTCCATTAAGAAGGTGGCCAAAGAACGCACCGCCATGGGACCGGAAGGCTCCTCTCCCTTCAATGAATTCTTTGAGCAGTTCCAGGAACGCTTCGGCAAAACCCCCAATGACCAGGCGCCCAAAAACCAGGGCAAAAGCGGTCCTGCCCCCCAGCAGACTCTGCAGTCTCTGGGATCAGGGTTTCTGATCGATCCTGATGGCTACGTTGTAACCAACAATCACGTGATCGACGGGGCCGATGAAATCGAAGTGAAACTGTCGGACGGCCGCAGTTTTGATGCAGAACTGATCGGCGGGGACGCCAAGAGCGACATTGCTTTGCTGAAAATCAGCAGCGATGAAGCCTTGCCATTTGTCGATCTGGGCAACTCCGACAACCTGCTGGTCGGCGACTGGGTGGTGGCCATCGGCAACCCCTTCGGCCTGGGCGGCACCCTGACCTCCGGCATCGTTTCAGCCCGGGGACGCGATATCAACTTCGGCCCCTATGACAACTACATTCAGACTGATGCGGCCATCAACCGGGGCAACTCCGGTGGTCCGATGTTCAACCTGCAAGGGGATGTGGTGGGCGTCAACACCGCCATTTTCTCGCCCAGCGGCGGCTCTGTGGGCATTGGCTTTGCCATCCCGGCAAACATGGTCAAGACCATCGTTGCCGACCTCAAGGATGACGGGCAGGTCGACCGGGGCTGGCTGGGCGTTCAGATCCAGCCGGTGAACGACGACATCGCCGAAGCGCTGGGTCTTGAAAAAGCCATGGGTGCGCTGGTGGTCGATGTGACCGCAGACAGCCCGGCTGAAAGTGCGGGCCTGAAGCAGGGCGATGTGATCGTCGAATTCGAAGGAACAGCCGTCGACAAGATGCGCAGTTTGCCGCGCCTTGTTGCCCAGACAGATCCTGGCAAGTCAGCCGATATGATGGTTTGGCGCAATGGGGAAGAAATCAGCCTGCCGGTGGAAATCGGTTTGCTGAAACCCCAGCAGGTGGCCAAGGCTGAAATGGTCCAGCCGGACCTGCAAAAAGGCAGTCTGGAATCGGAAAAACTGGGTGCCATCCTCAGCAAGCTGGATGACCAGTCCAAGAAGATGCTGGGCCTGCCTGAAGAGGCAGAAGGCGTGCTGATCAAGGAAGTGTCAAACCAGGGACCTGCTGCCAAGCAGGGTCTGCGGGCCGGAGATGTCATCCGCAAAATTGATGGCGAAGACGTCAGTCAGCCCAAGGAAATCAACGGCCTGATCGATGCCAAAATCAAGGAAGACAAAAAGGCTCTCTTGCTGCTGGTGACCCGTGACGGTCGCGATCTCTTCGTCGGCCTGCCCCTGGGCACGGCCTGATCCCGCCAACGCTCCTGATCAGCTAACCCAGGAGCACAGTTACCTCGCGCTGTGGGAATCTGCTTACCCCGGCACCCCCACAGCGCCCCCTTCCCTGATCTTTGATGGTTGTTCCTAAGTGCCCGTCATTGCCAAGGACAGGCACTGCTCCCCCAAAGATGGAAGGCCTGAGTTCAAGGTCAGGGAAGGGCTTTTTGTTTCAGACTCTGTTCATTCCATCCTCACAATCCCACCCCGGATCACCACGGCAATTGCCGCCAGCGCAGGGAGGTGCCATAAAATGTCCCAGCAACCGTTACAGGAAACGACGTCCAACAGCCGTCCCCGGTTCTTCTCTTATGAAGGTTCAAAAGAAGTGCGCATCCTGATTGTTGAAGATGACACCAAAACCGCCTCGTACATGGCCAAGGGCCTGACCGAGAGCGGCCATACGGTGGATCAGGCAACCAACGGCCGTGACGGCCTCTTCCATGCCAGTTCCGGCGACTATGATGTCATCATTCTGGACCGCATGCTGCCGGAACTGGATGGCCTGTCCCTGCTCAATGCGCTGCGGGCCGCTGAGGTCAACACGCCTGTTCTCATTCTTTCCGCACTTTCGGGTGTGGACGACCGGGTCCAGGGCCTGACGGCCGGCGGCGACGACTACCTGACCAAGCCCTTTGCTTTTTCAGAACTGCAGGCCCGCATCGACGCTCTGTTGCGCCGCCGCTCTGCCAGCAGTGTTGAAACCACGCTGAGTGAAGGCGACCTGACCATGAACCTGCTGTCGCGCAAGGTGGTGCGCGCGGGTCAGAAGATCGACCTGCAGCCCCGTGAGTTCCGCCTGCTGGAGTTCCTGCTGCGCCACGCGGGACAGACCGTCACGCGAACCATGCTGCTGGAAGGTGTCTGGGAATATCACTTCGACCCCCAGACCAACGTCATCGACGTGCACATCAGCCGTCTGCGGTCCAAAATCGACAAGGACTTCGACCACCCCCTGCTGCATACCGTTCGCGGGGCTGGCTACCGGCTGAGCGCTGACACCTGATATGAAGTCCCCCCCCTCGTCCGACCCAAACACAGATCTGACCCCTCCGCCAAATGAGGCTGGAGAGCCCGCTTTGCAGTCTTTGCTGGGAGAAAGGGTGGAAGGTCGGACCGGGGACGAGGTAACTGACTCTCCCGAAGAGCTGTCTGCAGAGGGCGATGCGCTTTCCGAAAGCGACCAGGATCAAAGTGAAAGCGTGACTGGAAGCGCCACCTTTCACTTTGCCCTCACCTACGCCCTGCTGTTCACCTTTATCACCGTCGGGCTGGCCGGCTTCATCTACTACTCGACAGTCAGTGTGCTGGAAGACCAGGTCTCTGAAACCGTGGCAGCAGAGCTGCGCGGACTGGCCGAAAGCTATGGCACGGACGGCATGCCCGGCCTGCTGGCCAACGTGGAAAAACGCAGCCGCGACCAGAACAATCGCGAAGGCATCTACCTTTTGTCCTCCCCCGGCAATCGGCGTCTGTCCGGCAATCTCTCCGCATGGCCCCACAATCTGCTGCCCAATGGCGAATGGACCCGCTTCCAGGTGGAAATCCCCGGCCAGCCCAGCTCCGTCATGCTGATTGGCGCGCGGGGCTTTGAACTGCCCGGTGGTTACCGCATTCTGGTGGGACGGGATATGGCCGTCAGCGATGCCTTTCGTGCCAATCTCATTGAAGCGCTGATCTGGGCCTTGGCCGCGACGCTCTTCTTTGGCCTCAGCGGCAGCTATTTCATCAGCCGCGGTCTGCTGCGCCGGGTGGACGCCGTCAGTAACACCACCCGCCGCATCATGGAGGGAGACCTCAGTCACCGGGTGCCTTTGGCCGGGCGCAACGATGAATTCGACCGCCTCTCAGCCAACCTAAATCACATGCTCAGCCGCATTGATTCCCTGATGAGCGGCATGCGCCTGGCAACCGACAGTCTGGCCCACGACCTGCGCTCCCCCCTCACCCGGCTGAAAGGCCGCATTGAACTGGCGCTGATCAAGAAAGACAGCAGTGAAGAGGAACTGCGCCAGGCTCTGGAACAGGCCAACACAGACATCGATCAGATCCAGACCACCTTTAATGATCTGATTGCCATCGCTAAGGCTGAAGCCGGACTGCGGCATGAGGAAATGCAGCCTCTGGACCTGCGGCCCCTGCTGGAGGATCTGGCGGAGCTCTATGAGCCGGTGGCCGAAGAACAGGGACGCAGTCTGCACCTGACCTGTCAGCCGAACAACGGAGACGCTGGCATCCTGGTTTCCGCCCAGCGACAGTTGCTGTCCCAGGCCCTGTCCAATCTCTTTGACAATGCCCTGAAGTACGGCAAAGGCGACATCAGCTGTGACATCCGCCAACAGGGGGACAAGGTGGTGCTCTTTGTGGCCGACCGGGGCGACGGCATTCCCAGAGAGAGCCGTGCCAAGGTTCTGTCCCGCTTCGTTCGCCTGGACAAGTCCCGCAGTCTGCCGGGCAGTGGTCTGGGTCTGGCCCTGGTCGCTGCCGTTGCCCAGATGCATCATTGCAAACTGGAGCTCAGCGACAACAAACCGGGGCTCAAGGTCACCCTGACGTTTTATCCTGAAAAAGCGACCGGATAGCCTCAGGATTGGGCCTCAGGCGCTATCCCGGCCTGCGCCCCCAAGAAGCGCCCCAGCACGCCCCGATAAACCCTCCGCATCCCTGCCCCTCAACAGGGACGCAATCCCTTGCTGCGATAGCCAGCCGGCGATCCGTTGTTCAAACCCCGGCCATCCGTCGTTCGGAACAGCGCAAAAAGAAACAGCCCGGCATCCTTGCAGGAGGCCGGGCTGCTCAATCAGTGCTGAAACCTGCTGCGTTACTCAGCTGACTGCTTCAGTGCTGCCTTTTTCTTTTCATGCTCTTCGTACAGGCGGTAGGCCACGTAGTACTTGTAGATGTTGGCCACATACTGAACCGTTTCCCGGCCAATTTCGCGTGCGGCAATGATCTCCACGTTCTGGAACCAGAGGTTGGGATCCAGCCCGGCCTTCGCAGCTTTCTTGCGCAGGGAGCGCAGACGGCTGGGCCCGGCGTTGTAGGCCGCAAAGGAAAAGAGCGTCTGGTTGACCTCATCAATCTCCGGGTCGTCCAGATAGGTATTGCGGATGTGGCGCAGGTACTTGGTGCCCGCATGGATATTGCTTTCCACCACATCAATGTCAGAGATGCCCACATTGGGATCTTCTGCGGTGGACTGCAGCAGCTGCATCACGCCAATGGCCCCGGCAGAACTGCGTACCGACTGATCAAGGCCGGATTCCTGATAACCCTGGGCAATGACCATCAGCCAGTCAAAATCATACTGATCGCCGTACTTCTGGAACAGCTCGGCCATATCTTCAAACTTGTCACGCTCGCCTTTTGCCAGCGCGTTTTTGGCCCAGGTAGTGTTCTTGTAGTAGCGCTTGATCAGAATGTTGCCCAGCAGGGTGCCTTCTTTGTTTTCCTTGACGAAGGCATTCAGATCTTCGGCCAACAGGGGGCTGTCTTTGCGAATGGCCCAGCCAATTTCCGCCCCGTCCCTGACATAGATATCCTCATGGATTTTGAGGTTTTCAAAAACCGCTCCCCAGAGTTCTGCCTTGTGGCTGTCCACGATGACTAGGGGAATCAGGCCAGCATTGGCCATCTCCAGCAAATCTTCATCCTGCAGGTACTCATCGGCTTCAGTCAGGTTGACTTCCTTTTTACCCTCTTCTTTGAAGCGGGCGTTCAGAGCCAGAAGACTCTGATAATAACTGGAAGACGGACGGACCAGGATTGTTTCGCCGGCAAGATCATCCAGGGTTTTGATGTCCGGTGCTGTGGGACCAGTCACCAGCAATTCTTTAACGCCTTTGCCCAGGGGATTGGTGAAATCCACCTCTTCCAGGCGATCCGGGGTGATGGTCAGATTGGCGGCTGCAATGTCGCCAATGCCATCGCGCAGGCCGGAAATCAGCTGGTCCCGTCGAACAGGAATGAAGATCACTTCAATGCGCAGGGATTTGGTATTGTTTTCCTGGCTGATTTTCTTGCGATACTTCTTGTTGATGGACTTTTCGAACTCCTTGAACATGTCGTAAACGATCCCGCGCTGCCGCGCGCCATCCAGGAAGTACTGTCCTTTCGCGACAACGGTAAGCACACGGATCTGGCGACGTTCAATCATGCCATCCATGTCACCGATCCAGGGCTCTGGCACCACCAGATCATGCAGGTCTTCTTCTGCCTGGGCGTTTTGCGCCAGGACAAACATCACGGCAAAAAGGGCCAGTAACGGCAGAAACACCGTTCTAAAAGAGATCGGCAGAAGCATCATCATCCCCGAGAATTTAGCCTGTCCAAAAAGGCCTGCGAACCATCGGCCTTCTCCTCAACGCCATTCATAGCAGCAACGCCAGGATTAGCAACTTCTCACAGCAAAGAAGCCAGCGGCTGCAACCCGCCCTAAAGACCCCTGGACGCCAACTTCTCCTATAGATCAGCGTGCCACATACTCTACCCTAAAACAGGCTCTGGCTCACCCCTAACAACAGTGTTTGCGCAGTTAAACGACCAAGCCTCCGCGCAAAGGTTAACGCAAGATTAACATTTTTGTGCCAACGTAGAGCGTTACTTTCCGTGATTTTTTCCGGGCCCGAGAGCCCCTTTGGAGGAAATCCCCGCGTGATCGCTCCCGGTCTTACCGGCGGCCAAAAATCAGACGCCCCTTTTTGCCGCTTTGCTGCGTTTGCCGCGTCATGGTCTGCAAAACTGTTTGGAGTAGAAAACCAGACAGCATCAGCGGCCGGGGAAGAACTGATCCTCCCCGGTTGTGTTTCCGATAGGACACAGGGGGATGCCTCATGACCCCCAATCTGCCCAGCTTTATCGACAAGCAAGAGGTCAGTTCCGCAGACTGGCGTTGCTTTGAACCGCTCTACAGCTACTGGCTGGCCAAGCATCACGAAAATGACCTGCCCCGGCGCGAAGACCTTGATCCTCTTGATATTCCTGATCTGCTGGCTGACCTGGCGCTCATCGAAGTGGTTTCACAAGAGGGTCACGCGACCCGCCTTCGCTTCCGGCTCATGGGCACTCATCTCGCCTTGCATCTGGGCCGGGACCTCACGGGAGAATGGCTGGACGACCTGCAGATTGAAGGGACAGCAGACCTGAACCTGTCAGCTCACAGCAAAACAATACGGGAGCGGCGGGTTACCTTTGCCAAAGGACAGATCCAGGTGCAGGGCCGCAAACCGGTCGATTACACCTCGATCCAGCTTCCTTTGTCAGATGGTGAAAACCAGGTGAACATGCTGGTTGCTCTCTATCACTTCACCCCCAGAAGCCACCTCCCTCCCCACTAGAGTCAAATCGGATTGGCTGGTAGTGCAAAGCACTTCTAACCAACGTGATCATGCTCTATGAAGAAGCTCCTGACTCCCCTGCAGAGGGCAGGGAGCCCTTTCTGCCAGCGCCTGAGAATTCGAACCATGTCCCAATCCCGTTCCTTTGTGCCCTACAATCGCTTGCTGGCAGAGATGCCCGCCATCGTGCCCTTTGTCGGGCCGGAAACTCTGGAGCGGAAACGGGGTGCTCCTTACGAAACCCGGATCGGGGCCAACGAGAGTGCCTTTGGTCAGTCCCCGCTGGTGACTGCTGCCCTGCAACGAGAACTGGAACAAAACGCCTGGTACTGCGACCCGGAGCATTTTGACCTGCGCAGCAAACTGGCGGATCAGGCCGGCATCAGCCTGAACAACATCATCATCGGCGAAGGAATCGACGGCCTGCTGGGCCTGATCGTGCGGGCCTTCCTCAACCCCGGGGAAACGGTGGTCTCCTCCCTCGGGGCCTACCCCACCTTCAACTATCATGTCACCGGATACGGCGGACAGCTGGAGCTGGTGCCCTACACAGCCTCCTGCCACAACGATGTGGAAGCACTGGTAGCCAAGGCAAACGAGACGGGGGCCAAGCTGCTCTATCTGGCCAACCCGGACAACCCCACCGGTACCTTCCTGGGCAAGTCAGTCATCGAATACGTGCTGGACAACCTGCCTGCCGACTGCCTCTTCGTATTTGATGAAGCCTATGTGGAGTTTGCCCCACAGGACGACCTGGCCCCGCTGGATGTCACAGACCCCAGGGTGATCCGGCTTAGGACCTTTTCAAAAGCCCATGGCCTGGCGGGCCTGCGGGTCGGTTACGGCATCGCCCACGAGCAGATCATCGCTGACTTCAACAAGATCCGCTCTCACTTTGGTGTCGGGCGTCTGTCCCAGATCGCCGCGACAGCTTCATTGGATGACCCCGCCTTTGTGGCTTCAGTCATGGATCAGGTGGCAAAGGGGCGCTGCGATTATGAAGACCTGGCGGACCGCCTGGGCCTCAACAAGATCCTCTCTCTCACCAACTTCGTGGCCATCGATCTGGAGAGCGAAGCCCGGTCTCTAAAAATGGTTGAGCTGCTGGACAAACGAGGCATTTTCATCCGCCGGCCCGGTGTGCCGAAGCTCGGCCGTTTTGTCAGAATCACCGTGGGCCGGGAAGAAGAAAGAGCCCGTTTCTGTGAGGGCTTTGAAGACGCTCTGACCGAACTGAACGACCTGACATTAGAGTAACCCGAAGCGCCATCGATCCCGGCCATCCCTCAGTTTTTCGGTGGCCTATCAAATCTTGGCGTCAATTCAAAGCGGTGGCAAACTGACTGACGACGAGTTTTAAGCCACACACATCTTGTTTCTGTCAGCCTGAGAATGACCCTGTCCAAAGGTAGTACGATGACCCTTTATCCGCCCCGCCGACACATGGATGTCCTGGATGAGCTTGTCTCGGTCGCCAACCTGCATGTGCTCGACATCGGCTGCGGCGACGGGGCATTGGTGCGGGCCCTGACCAAGCGCCAGGCCATCTGTGTTGGTGTCGAAGTCACGCCGGAGCGGATCGCCCAGGCCGAAGCCCGGGACAAGGTGGCCGCAGAAACCTACATGCAGGCCAGCGGCAGTAGTTTGCCCCTGCCCGATGAGTCCATGGACCTGGTGGTGTTTTTCAACTCCCTGCACCATCTGCCCATCGATGAAATGGCCCAGGCTTTGGAAGAAAGCCACCGCCTGCTCAAACCCCACGGGCATCTCTATATTGCCGAACCCATTGCAGAGGGGCCGCTGCACGCCATCACCAGTCCCATTGATGATGAAACGGAAGTCCGACGTCTGGCCTATGAGGCTTTGCAGGCTGCCGGCGACGGCACAAAGCTCCGGCACCTTCAGGAAGTGACTTACAAATCCCCTGCCTACTACAAGGATTTCGCGGATTTCCGCACCAAAATGGTAGATGTGGATCCGACCCGACGCAGCCTCTTTCAGGCCCAGGAGGAAAGCTTGCTGGAGACCTTTGAACGACTGGGCCAGCCAGGCGAACGCGGCATGGCTTTCGACAACCCCATGCGGGTCAACCTGCTGCAACGCGTGGACTGAGCAACAGCCTGAGAAAGACTGCCGAAGTTTGAAGCCAACCGGGCATTGTTTGCGTCACGCAACACGGGCAGGACAGGTGACCGGAGGCAAAATCACGCTTCAGGTGTTATCTTGTCAGCGCTGCGTACAAAGCGATTTGGCACCAAGGGGGCAAAAACAGAAAAAGCCGACGCCTTCAGGTCCCTTTTAAGACAGACAGGCAGAACCTGCCTTCGCAATCTTGAAGCCACGTCAAACAAGGCCCGCCAAGCAACCGAACCAAAGCAGGGGCCGCAAAAAAACACCACAGCAACCGGTTAAGAGCCATGGCCGTCACCTACACCTCACCGCACAGCAGCCCCCAGGATCCAGGCGGTCTGATCTATCAGGCCATTGAAATGGGCGACGATTTTCCAGGCCCGGCTGAGGACCTCTTGCTGTCCTGGACCTTGCGTTTAGGCCTGACGACGGACAGCAGACAGGCGGCGGCCACCCTGCTAGAGAAGTATGACCTTCAGGATCGCGTCCTGGGGGACAGTCCCTGCGATCGCCTGATTCATCTGCTGCGTGAAACGGCCAATGCAAAACCCAAGCGCCGGGGCGGACGGCAAGGGGGCTGGCGCAGCAAACGCAGCGCTGACGAACTGGATGCGCTGAGCCAACAGGCAAGCCAAGAGCCGAAAGGTGAGTGACAGACCGCTTCCTGAACCTCTCCTGACAGGAATGGGTTCGGCCTTTGCTAACTTTCCAAATCCCCGGTAACAGATACTGGTGCAACCGGGACAGCAAAGAGGGAGAGGCTGATGTCCGTGACACAACAAGACAAGTTTGAACGCTTTAAAGCTCTGCATGAAGGCCCGGGCATCTTTGTCATGCCCAATCCCTGGAACGCGGGCAGTGCACGCATCCTGACCGAGCTGGGGTATGAAGCCCTGGCCACGACAAGCGCCGGTTTTGCCTTTGCAATTGGTCGCCGCGATTCCACAGCCAGCATCAGCCGGGAGGAAATCCTGGCCAACGCGCGGGAGATTGTCGACGCCACCGATCTGCCCGTCTCAGCCGATCTGGAGGATGGTTTTGGGTTGTCTCCGGACAGCTGCGCCCAAACCATCAAAGAAGCCTGCCAGGTCGGACTGGTCGGAGGGTCCATAGAGGACGCCAGCAACGACAGGGTCGCCCCCATCATCGAGTTCAATCTGGCAGTGGAACGGGTTGCGGCGGCCTGTGAAGCGGCCCGCGGCCTGCCCTTTCTGGTCACAGCACGCGCGGAAAACTACCTCTACAAACGGCCAGATCTGGAAGACACCATCGCGCGCCTGCAGGCTTTCTCCAAAGCCGGGGCCGACGTGCTCTACGCCCCTGGCCTGACCGACCTGAACAGCATTCGGCAGGTTTGTGAGGCTGTCGACAAACCGGTCAACGTGGTGATGGGCCTGGCGGGAAAACCCTTCAGCGTGTCCGATCTGGAAGCAGCCGGTGTCAGGCGGATCTCTGTGGGCGGATCCTTTGCACGCGCCGCTCTCGGCGCTTTTTTCCGGGCGGCGGAAGAGGTCAAAAACCATGGCACCTTTACCTATGCAGCTGATGCCATGCCCGACCGGGTTGCCAACGGTTACATGCCAAAACCTCCAGCCCAATAGCGCGCCGTAAGTTCGTCAAACCCTGAAATTGGCAGATTGGTCTCTTTCAAAATTCTTTTTTGGCACCTGACCAAGGTCCAATTTTTCCCTAGATTGCCGGGACGTCCTTGGGAGGTGTGAAACACCTCCCAAGCTGAAAAGAAACACAGTTGGGGTGCCGCGTTCTGTCAACGCCACAACACTTGCCTCTGCTTTCACCAGATCCTGTCATATGAAGCCTTTAAGCGGGCGGCAGGGTTTTCTGTGAGTTCGAGGTCAGATCTGACCGCCCCCCTGATACGACCTGTAAGACCCGGAAAGTTACACCCATGTCCCTGCCTGAAGATACGCTCAGTCAAACCAATCGCCGTGCCATCGACAAACGCCCTGTAGAACAACCCGCCTTTGGCTCACGCCCGGGCCGCCGTCCGCTGGATGGTCGCTATGTCGGTCTGGAACCCACCAACGCCAATCTGCACGCAGAAGGGCTTTTTGAGGTGGGCCATGCAGGGAGCGGACGCGAAACTGTCTGGCGCTATCTGCCCTATGGTCCCTTCGACAGCCTGGATGCCATGACAGGCTGGCTGCGCGGGTGTGCCGGCTCTTCCGATCCCGCCTTTTTTGCTCTGCGTGACAAGGCAAGCGGCAAACTGGCAGGCCAGGCCTCCATCATGGAAGTGCGTCCTGCCCCCGGCATTGCCGAAATCGGGCACATCTGGTTCGGCGAACCCTTTCAGAACAGCCGCATCGTCACCGAAGCTCTCTATCTCATGATGTCGGACATCATGGACCAGGGCGCTTACCGTCGGCTGGAATGGAAGTGTGATGCTGCCAACGAGCCCTCTCGTCGCGCTGCCCTGCGCCTGGGCTTCCGCTATGAAGGAACCTTCTACAACCACAATTTCTCCAAAGGCAAAAACCGCGACACAGCCTGGTATGCCATCACCAGTGAGGAATGGCCTGCAGTTAAAGCCAACTTCGAAAGCTGGCTGAAGCCTGAGAATTTCGACGCCGATGGCAGGCAGTTAAGCTCCCTGGGGGATCTCAACCGGGCCTTGTGGTAAGGACCTTCGAGTTGGAGCGTGATCGGGTTTGGGAGAAGTGCTTTACGCTAGAAAGCAAACCGTGACCCATCCTCAAAAATATCGAAAAGAGGCTCGTTCACGATTGAAGAGTTATCACGCCGTCAGTCCACTTAGACCGATTTGACTCTGGCGGTTTTCTCCCCTGAGCAACCTCAAAAGAAAAAGGGCGCCCCAACCGGGAGCGCCCTTTTTCTTAGACGTGACTAGAGCATGATCGGTTTAGTTGGAAGCGCTTAGCGCTTTGAACTAAACCGTGAATCATCCTCTAACAGGTTGAAAAGAGGCAAATTCACGCTTCAAGTGTTATCACGTAGTGATTCCACTTAAACCGATTTGACTCTCGACCGTGGTATCAGCCCCACAGCGCCCCTTGCGGCGGATAGAGCAACGAGCCGTCATAGCGCAGCGCTTCTTCACGGTCTTTGGCAATCAGCAACGGCGCATCCAGATCTACCACCTGGGCCCCCTGAGCCAGCACCACACCCGGTGCCATGGCCAGCGAGGTACCCATCATGCAGCCAATCATGATCTTGAAACCCGCAGCTTCAGCCTTGGCTTTCAGTTTCAGGGCTTCAGTCAGACCTCCGGTTTTATCCAGTTTGATGTTGATGAAATCGTACTTACCGATCAGTTGATCCAGCGTCGCACTGTCGTGGCAGGATTCATCAGCACAGAGAGGCACCAGCCGCTCCACACCGCGCAGTGCGTCATCATCAGCAGCAGGCAAGGGCTGCTCGATCATTGCCACACCCAGGGTTTTCAGGTCCGGAGCCAGCGCCAGATAATCCTCGACCGTCCAGCCTTCATTGGCATCCACCACCAGTGTAGAGTCAGGGGCATTCTCGCGCACCGCCCGGACCCGATCCAGATCTTCCGGGCCCGCCAGTTTCAGCTTCAGCAAAGGCCGATGGGCGTTGTCTGCGGCATTGCTGCCCATGGCATCCGGCGTATCCAGAGAAATGGTGTAGGCCGTGGTCACCGGCTCCAGCGGGGCAAGGCCCGCCAATTCGGCAATGGTCTTGCCGCTGCGCTTGGCTTCCAGATCCCAGAGCGCACAGTCCATGGCGTTGCGAGCCGCCCCGGCAGGCATGACTTGCTGCAGGCTCTCACGGGTGATTTCCCCCGCGGCAAAGGCAGGCGCCAGTTTGGCGATATCGGCCTTAACCCCTTCTACCGTTTCCCCGTAGCGGGCGTAGGGAACACACTCCCCCTGAGCCACCACAGATCCTTGACGCAATTCCGCCACCACCACATGGATTTCTGTCCGGCTGCCCCGGGAGATGGTGAAAGTGCCCCGCATGGGAAAAACATCATCGCGGACGGTCAGGGTAATGGCCTGGGAGGAATCGCTTGTCATATCTGGCTCTAAAACAGGATCAGGTGGTCAAATGATAATACAGCAGAAAGCAACAGCGGCAGGCTCTTGCTGAGAACCTGCCGCTGTATTTCTTAGCTCAGCTGGTCAACAATGCTGGCCACACCGTTGCGGACCGGATCGACCGCTGGCAGGCCGAACTGATCTGACAGGCCTTTCAGGTAGTCCGCAGCTTCCGCTTCACTCATGGAAGAGGTGTTGACGGAGATGCCGACAAACTTGGCATCAGGGTTGGTCAGCTGGGCTGCCTGCAGGTTGCGCTCCATGCACAGCCCCAGTTCAGGCAGCTTGTAGTCAGGCAGACCGCGCATGTGCGGGCGAGAGGGTTCGTGGCACAGCACCAGGGCGTCGGGCTGGGCACCGTGAATCAGACCGATGGTCACACCTGCGTAAGAGGCGTGGAAGAGCGAGCCCTGACCTTCCACGATATCCCAGTGGTCTTCATCGTTGGCCGGGCAGATGGTTTCCACCGCACCGGAGATGAAATCTGCCACCACGGCATCAACGGAAACACCTTCACCCGCAATGAAAATGCCGGTCTGGCCAGTGGCCCGGAAAGTGGCCTTCATGCCGCGCTTGTGCATTTCAGCTTCCACGGCCAGGGCCGTGTACATTTTGCCGACGGAGCAGTCCGTGCCCACAGGCAACAGGCGCTTGCCGCTGCGAACCTTGCCGCTGGCCACCGGATAGTCTTCGGTGGGATGACGGACATCCACCAGCAGGCGACCGTGAACTTTGGCCAGTTCGGCCAGTGCAGGGATCTCGGTCAGCTTGTTGTGCAGACCGGAAGCGATGTCGTAGCCCATGATCAGGGCCTTTTCGAGAACGGCCATCCAGGCTTCAGAAATCAGGCCGCCGCGATTGGCCACGCCCAGGATCAGGGTTCGGGCCCCGGCTTCCCAGGCCTCTTCCAGAGACATGTCGGTCAAACCCAGATCGGCTTTGCAGTCGTCAAAGCGCAACTGACCAAGGCACCATTCCGGTCGCCAGTGAGCCACACCGGCTGCCGTTTTCGCCGCCAACTGGTCGGGGGCATCGCCGAGGAAAAGCAGGTAGGGATGCTGAATAGCCATGGTTCTGTTCCACAAAGGTCGAAAAATAAAAGCCGTCTCTTATAAACCATGGCCAGAGAGTCAAAAAGAGGATCATCCTGCCGGACGGCGGTTTGCCAGGAATTTCAGTTGAAGTCAGAACTGCCGTGAAGCTGAAACAGAAGATTCTGTTGTTTTGAGGAAGCTGAGCGGAAAAATCATGCTGTTAAAAAAGGTGTTGTCGCCGACAGAAAGCACCTGAAAAGCCCTTGTCCAAACGGGCACAAATGAAAAATACCGACTGGTTTATAAGGAGACAGTGGCGTAGGAGAGGACAGGCTGTTCAGCCGGGGCCTAACCTGCCCTGAAGACAGCCAGCAAAAAGATCGGACAGCGAGACAATTCCTAGAGCATGAGTGATTTCGTCAGACGGACTGTACGCTCGACAACGAACCACACTTCATTCTCTAAAACACAGCATCAGGTTCCGCGGCGTAAGCGTAACCATGTCATGTGTCGGTGCTTCCCGGTGTCATTCTAAGTTCACACGGCCACAACCGGCCGACCAGATAAGGGCAGTTAATCATGAGCGTTTCAGAGATCACTTCACAGCCACTGGTAACGGCACAGGAGGTATCTGAAGCTGCCGAGCGCCTGCAGGGCCGCATCCGACACACACCGTTACTTCGCCTGGCCGCCGGGGAACTTTGTGATGTGCCACTGGTGCTGAAACTGGAACAGCTGCAAAAAGCGGCTTCCTTCAAAGCCCGGGGCGCCTTCAACAGTTTGCTGGCCGCCCCCCAGCGTCCCGGCAAGGTCATCGCGGCCTCTGGCGGCAACCACGGCATCGCCGTCGCTCTGGCGGCCGGTGAACTGGGCATCGACGCTGAGATTTTTGTGCCGTCCATTTCCGCCCCCGCCAAGGTCCAGCGCCTGCAGGAACTGGGAGCCAGGGTTCATCAGGGTGGCGAGGATTACGCCGAAGCCCTGGAGGCCATGTACATCCGCAAAACTGAGATTGAGCAACAGGGTGAAGAGGTTCTGGAAGTCCACGCCTACGATCAGCCGAACGTGCTGGCCGGGCAGGGAACTGTTGCCAAGGAGTTTGAAGCTGATGCGCCGGAGGTCGACAGCTTTTTCATCGCTGTCGGTGGCGGTGGGCTGATCGGCGGTTGCCTGGCCTGGCTGGGCGGGCGCAAAAAGGTGATCGCAGTGGAACCGCGCACCTCTCAGGCCTACAACGCCGCCCTGGAAGCTGGCGCCCCCTGTGACGTCACCGTAGCCGGAGTGGCCGCCGATGCATTGGGAGCCCGGAAGGTGGGGCAGATCAGCTTTGACCTGGCCCAGGCCTATCCGTCCGGCCAGTTGGAACGCATCCTGGTGGAAGATGATGAGATCGTCACGGCCCGCCGACTGTTGTGGGACCGCTGCCGCCTGATGGTGGAGCCTTCCGGCGCGGCCGCTTTGGCCGCCGTGATCTCCGGGCGTTACAAGCCGGCGCAGGGCGAGCAGCTGGGAATTCTCGTGTGCGGAGCCAACTGCGATCCCGCCAGCTTGAGCTGAACCGAGCTGCGCTGAACTGAGCGTCTTCAGCCTGTCGTTCACTCACTCAGTTCAAGATCAGCCGCCTGAGCACGCCCCATTCAAAAATGAGGGTTGCACCTTAGCCTGCCCTGATGCCTATTCACTGCCGAAGCCCCTATTGCCCCCCTTTTGAGATCTCTCGAAGGGCAGGAGGCACCACAAAAGGGGATGGTAAGTTAGGAGAGAGGCGGCGTGAGCAAAGCTGTCAACAACACCCGGCCTGACCCTTCAGCGCCGGAACACCCGGACTCACAAAAACCCGCCAGCCGCGACCCAGCCGCCCAGGGCAGCTGGAATCAACGGGTTTGGAAGCTCACCATCCCCATGATCCTGTCCAATGTCACGGTGCCTTTGCTGGGGGCCGTCGACACGGCAGTCATGGGTCACCTGCCGGACCCGGCATACATCGGGGCGGTAGCCGTTGCCTCCATGGTCTTTTCTTACCTCTACTGGTCCTTTGCCGGGTTTCTGCGCATGGGCACGACGGGCTTCACCGCCCAGGCCAAAGGGGCAGAAGACACGGTCGAATTGCGTGCCATTCTGGCCCGCGCCTTTCTCATCGGCGGTTTCATCAGCCTGCTGATCCTGGCCCTGCAGGCCCCTATCGCGGCACTGGCCTTTTCGCTGGTGGATGCCAGCGGCCAGGTGACAGAGCATGCTCAAACCTACTTTTCTATCCGGATCTGGGGAGCGCCTGCCACACTGTTCAGCTACGGACTGTTTGGCTGGCTTCTGGGCCTGGGACAGGTGCGGACCCTGCTGATCCTGCAGATTTTCACCAATGGCATTAACATCCTGCTCAACCTGGTGTTTGTGCTGGGACTGGGCATGACTGTTGACGGTGTCGCTCTGGCAACCCTGATCGCTGAGTACCTGTCTCTCGCACTGGGCCTCTTCTACGGCCTGCGGCTGCTGGCCCTGCATCCAGCCCCCTGGCAGCGGGACGTGATCCTCTCCGCCGAAAAACTGAAAGCGACCATGAAGGTCAATGCGGACATCATGATCCGGTCCTTCTGCCTGACCACCGCCTTTGCCGTATTCACAACCCTGGGCGCCCGCATGGATACCGTGACGCTGGCGGCCAATGCTGTTCTGGGGAACTTGACGGCCATCATTGCCCACAGCCTGGATGGCTTTGCCCATGCCGCTGAAGTTCTGGTGGGGCGAGCCGTGGGGGAAAAGAACCAGAAGAACTTCTCTGCTGCGGTTAAGGCTTCAAGCTTCTGGGCCTTGGTCACTGCGGCAGGTCTCAGTCTGGTTTTCTGGCTGTTTGGCCCTTTGATCCTGACCGTCTTTACCAATCAGGAAAGCACCCTGACGACGGCGCAAACCTATCTGCCCTGGATGTTCCTTTTCCCGGTGATTTCGGTGGCGGCCTATCAGCTGGACGGCATCTTCATCGGGGCCACCAGAACAACAGCCATGCGCAACGCCATGGTGGTCAGCCTGCTGGCCTACCTGGGCCTTGCCTGGTTGCTTGTCCCGCTGATGGGCAATCACGGGCTGTGGCTGTCCCTGACGCTGTTCCTCGCGGCACGCGGAGGAACCCTGCTTGTGGCCTACCCGGCTCTGTTGAGATCTATCGCCCCGGCGGCTCATCCCGCCTGATCTTTCAGGACATACAGTCTGTTCACTATCAGGCTTTGTCAGTTGGCCGGAGGATGCTGTGACAGGGGGGACAAAGACAGATCTGCCAGCTGCAAAGCCAGAGACTGCCAGTCGCAAAAGAGATCCGTTTCTCCATGCAACCATCCAACCAGCAGGTCGCGGCCTGCTCCGGAGTCAGGCATCAGCTTCTTACCCGGCAGCTGCGTCTGAGCCTTGTTGATCTGACTGGCCAGCAGCTGCTCCACCGCCCGACAGCCCTGTTTGGGCAGCCGGGGGCCCAGATACAACACCATTAAGGCCTGACCAGCCAGCAGATCGGCCTGCTGCCCCTGATCTTCCAGCTGCTGTCCCAGGGCCCGCAGATAGGGTTCCTGTCCGGCAGCTGGCAAGGGCAGATAGGCAAGTGTGACGGGCAGACGGAACCCGGCCAGACGCTCAAGGGAGCGGCTGAACGACAACTCTCCAAGCAGGGCCGGGAGATGGCGGGCAGACAGACCGCTGTCAGAAGATGTTGAAACACCCGCTGACAGCGGCCTTGCCGCGTCAGAGCGCTGCTTGACGAGGGCGTGCCCTTGCCGCTCTTGCAACAGATGACCAGACTCCTGCGATGTCCCGGCGTCCAGACAGGGCATCGAGGGAGCAGGGACGGACAGGAAAGGGACATAGTCCCGGGGCCCTGGTTCCGGATTGATCCGTGGCTGGATCGTTCCGGACGGGGTCACACGGGGCTCCTCCCCTTCTTCCTGACGGCGGTCGTGGTAAGCAAACACGGGCTTTCCCCTACGTTGCAGGTCATCCTCATGATCGGGAACAGTGAGCTGGGGGTTCGCTGCTACCCGATGAGAAGAGACTAGCCGGGGCTGGTGCGCCTGTGTTGTGCCAAAGTTGTGACAGGCCGGTCCCAGAGCCGTATCACCGTTGGTGTGACAGGGTGGTTTAAAGGATGCGTGTTTTCGCCGTCTGAAGAGACATCAGGCACAGAAATCGCTGGGACTTTGCCCCAGTATGCGACGAAACATGTAGCTGAAGGCACTGGTGGAGCGGTAGCCCATGTCGAAAGCCACAGAGCTTACCTTCTCACCCGCCGCAAGCTTTGAAATGGCGTGAAGAATCCGGGCATGGCGCAACCACATTGACGGCGGCATGCCTGTTTCTGCGATGAAAAGCCGCTCAACGGTCTTTCGGCTGGCAGGGGCCGGTGCCAACCAGGCATCCACGGAATCGATCTGCCCCGGATTGACCAGCGCTTCCTCTGCCACCTGGCGAACGCGCTCATCCTCAGGCATGGCCAGAGACAAAGGCACATCCCGGGCGGCTGCCAGTTCATGGCGCAACAGGTCGTACAGCGTGCTGTTGTGGCGGCTTGTGCGTGCGGGGGTTTTGTCCGGCATGGTTCCGCTAATCAGGGCGTTGATCAGCGGGGTCATGGTCAGGATCCGGCACTCTGTCCCGATTTCCCGGGCCTCCACTTCCTCCACATCCACATAGCGCATTTCATTCTTCGCCCCATAGCGCATCCAGTGCTGCACATGGGGAGGTATCCAGAGGATCACCGCCGGGCTGAGAAGCAACACGCGTCCGGGTGTGCCCACGTACATGGATCCGGAAGCCGCGGAAATCAGCTGGCCAAAAGAATGACTGTGCCAGCCATAGCTTTCACCCGATTGCGGCCAAACCGTTTCGCCAAGATAACGCGGCGCTGACCTTCCGACGGGCTTGCTGAGGGGGTGATGTTCCGGATGGGTCATGACAATTGACGAATTCTCGATCCATATTGCCTTCTCGTCGACTGAAAGACATAGCAAGCTGAGCTAATCTGATCAAGCAATCACACTCGTCCCCTGATTTTTTAAGTCAGAATCCTCTGAGTTCCCGCCGCCATGAAAAACCGCACCTTGATTACCTGGTTCATGCTGGGCCATTTCGCCAATGACTGGCCCGTGGGGGCACTCTGGCTGATCGTCCCGGCTGTCGGCATCGTCATGGACCTGTCACCGACGGAAGTGGGACTGCTCTTTACCATCTGTAATGTCGGGGCTGCTCTTGCCTATCTGCCTGCTGGCATCCTGACAGACCATGTGTCCAACAGGGGACGATTGCTGCTGTTCACCTTCTGGTGGGTCGGCATCGGCTATCTCTTGGCATCCATGGCCCCGGATTTCTGGAGCCTGGCCATTTTGCTGGCCATTGCCGGCATGGGTGATGCCGCCTGGCATCCCATCGCAACAGCGGTCCTGACCCGGGAAAACCGGGACCGTCGGGCCTATGTGCTGGGCATCCATGCAGTCGGCGGCTCCATGGCCGAGGTCCTGTCCCCGCTTGTTGTCGGTGTCTTGCTGGCCTATCTGGACTGGCGGGCGGTACTGGCTCTGTCCGCCGTCCCGACCCTGATGCTGGGCGTCTGCTTTATCTGGGTGGCCCGTGCCATCCCGCCGGTGAAGAAAAACCCCGTCACGCGCCACGATCTGCTGCACCTGCTGAACCTTTGGCGCAAAGGCAATGGCCTGCGCATGATGGCCATGATCTGCTTTTACAACATGGCTTTGATGGCTCTCTTCAGCATGATTCCGCTTTATCTGGCCTCCGTTCATCAGCTGGAGCCCTGGGTGGTTGGGCTGGTCTTTTCCGCCATGCTGGTCATCGGCGCCCTGGTTCAGCCCTGGATCGGCAACCTGTCAGACATCATCGGCCGCAAGCCTGTTGTGGTTACCGGCTGTCTGGCTGCCGGACTGGCCTGCCTGCTACTCATATTCCTGTCGTCCCTTTGGGTCATTGTGCCCGCCATGATCGCTGCCATAGCCGGACTGGACGCCATCCGGGCGACCGTACTGGCGGGCGCGGTTGACCATTCCGATCATCGCGAGGGCGCAACACTGGGCTTTGCCTTTGCTTTGCTGGATGGCATCGGGGCCTTTGGGGCTTTGCTGGCCGGGATTGCAGCCAGTTTGTCCTGGCAGCACATGTTCGGTCTGGCCGGTGCCTTTGCGCTCTGTGCCGCCGCCCTGGCCGCCGCAACCTTTTATGCCGGGCAGGCAAGCAAACCGTCCCAGGAGCAGGCCACCTGACAAGAGACGAGCCCCTACCGGCAATGCCCCACAGAGGGGACCGCCTGCCCACAGGAGAACAGGTTAGCCCGTGCTCATGGCAAGCAGGCGGCTGATTTCTGTCAGTGAGCGCCCCGATTGCTGCTGCCAGCTGTTGAAAGCCTCCTGGACGGCCTGCAGAGCTTTCTGAGAGGTCGGCGCTTTGTCCACCACACCTTCAGCGATCAGCCGTGCCGTTACATCCCGCGACAACAGGAAGCTATCAACGCCCATAAAGCGCAGGCAATACATGCCCGTGTTGCCCCCCAATCGGGCACCGCGCTTCTTGATCATCTGCAGCAAGCCGACATAGTCAGTACCCGGCCAGTTCTTGAAGGCCTTGTCCGCCGATCCGTACTCTTTTGCCAGTTCATTGATAAAGACCGCATTGTGCTGGACGGTGCGGATCTTGGCCCCGTGGCGCACAATGCGCTTGTCTGAAACCAGCCGCTCAAAATCCTCGTCGTGCAGCATGGCACAGCGCCCCGGATCAAAGCCGTCAAAGGCCGCCTCAAAGCCGGGCCACATGCTGTCCACAACCTTCCAGTTAAAGCCTGCCTGGAAGATGCACTTGGTCATGCAGGCCAGCCAGCGATCATCGCTGAAGCCTTCCGGTTCTCCGCCATAATTGGCTGTGCCCATCGCCTCTTCGACGGCAGCCAGGCTGCCCTTGCGGTCCACCACGATTTCCAGGATTTCTTCGTAACTGCGCACTGCCCTACCCCGTTTGTCCGTCATCTGGCTTTTTCTTCCTGACAAGATAGTGCCATGCCCCACCAGGCCCAACCGGAAAGACCCCTCACAGGCTGTTCATCCTGACAAAAACTGGCAGGGAAAACATTCCTTTTGAAAATAGACAGAGTCCTTCCGGAACGATAAGTTCGGTCTGTTTAAAAGGTTAAGAAAGCGCCCGTTAATGAATCCGTTCATGAGTGATGCCGAGGTTATCGACCGCATCCTGCATCACATTGATCACAACTCCACAGATCTGGGCGATGAAATCTGGCAGGAGCCGACGGAACACTACCTGTCCCAGGCGCGTTTTGACGCAGAAATGACCCTCCTTCGGCGCTTGCCGGTGCCGTTTTGTCCTTCAGCCAGCCTGCCGGAAAAGGGCTCCTATCTGGCCCGTACTGCAGCGGGTACAGCCCTGGTCGCGGTGCGGGGCAACGACGGAGTGGTCCGGGCGTTTCGAAACGCCTGCCGACACCGGGGCATGCCAGTGGCCGAGGGAACAGGCTGCAGCCGGACTCTGGTCTGTCCTTACCATGCCTGGACCTATGGCCTGGATGGCAAGCTGCTGACTGCCGCAGGTCAAGAGGGCTTTCCGGATCTGGAGCGGGACGAGCACAATCTGATCCCTGTGACTGTGCAGGAACGGGGCGGTTTGGTTTTTGTGACCCAGGACACACCCCTTGCCAATGGCGCGCTGGATGCTCTGCCCGAATTGCTGACGCCCGGCCATCAGGTTTTCGCCACTTACCGGGTTTCTGATCAGGCCAATTGGAAGCTGTTAAGTGAAACCTCCATGGAGGGCTATCATGTCAAACCCCTGCATTCCCGATCGTTTCTGACTTATGGTTTTGACAATCTGAACGTGATCGAGACACAGGGATCAAATGCCCGCGTCACTTTCCCTTTCAAGCAAATCGAAGACCAGAGGTCTCTTCCCGAAAAAGAGCGCTCGATCGTCGGCAAAGCCACCTATGTCTATCAGCTCTTTCCCAACAGCAACCTCTCCACCCAGACCAACATCACCATGTTGAGCATTCTGGAGCCCGTGTCGCCGAAAGAGACCGATTGGGTGATTTACTGCCTGAGTGGCCCGGACAGCAAAATGAGCCCGGCGAAGATAAAACGCCTGGCGGATTTCACGATGAAGCACGGTTTAAAAGAGGACCGGGAGGCAGCCTGCGCCGTGCAAAGAGGCCTGAGCACCCGGGCCAACAGCCACTTTACATTCGGCCGCTATGAGAAGGCCCTGGTGCATTTTCACAAAGAACTGCAGCGGCACCTCGACATGTGAGGTTGAGCTTCAGTGCCTCAGGACTGAGCCTTAGGGAACCTCAGGGTAATCACCAATCCACCATCCGGGGCGTTACTGGCCGTGGCGCTGCCACCGATGGCTTCCAGATTGCGGCGAACGATCCACAAGCCGATCCCCAGATGTGCCCCCTGCGCTTCAGCCTGGGCTTCCTTCTTGCGCGGCCGCAAAGAGGCATAGCGCTCAAAAATCCACTCCAGTTGATCGGGCGCGACCCCAGGACCGCGATCCCGAATGGTCAGCACCACCCAGTCCCCCTGGGGCTTAAGCCCCACTTCAACGCGGTCCCCGCCGGGCGAGGCTTCCAGCGCATTGTCCATGACATTTTCGATGACCACTTCCAGCAGTTCTTCGCCAGCCCGGACCACCTGCCCTTCAGCAATCTGCAGGCGCAGGCGAATGTCTCTGTGGCGGGCGGCTTCCTGATAGGATTCCAGCAACCGGGTGGTGAGCTGAGAAAGATTGACCGCATCGCGCGGCGGATCCAGCAGTTCGGCCAACCCTTCATCCAGCTGCCGGGCGCAGGACACCAGACGGTCGAGACGCTCAATGGAGGCTTCCACCACCTCCAGGGCCCGTTGTCCGCGGCGGTCTTCCGCCGGCAGGGCCCGCTGCAAGGGCTCCATGGACTGGCGCATGATGGCGATGGGGGTTTTAAAGGCGTGGGAGTTATCTTCGGCGGCCTGCCGCAGATCATCTGCCGACTGCCGCAACGCCTGGGTCATGTGATCGAACTCGGCTGCAACGGGCATCAATTCAGGCACGCGGTTCTGCCCGACGAATCCTGCTTCCGGCCAGTCGCTGTCGCGGAACTTGCCCTGTCGGATGCGGCGCGCCGTTTCGCGGAAGCGCATGAGATTGCGCCAGACCGTAAAGAACAGCAGCAAGGTCAGAACAACCATGGCCGCATAGCTCCAGGCGGCAAAGCGGATTTCCAGGGTCTTCCAGTAGGGTTTGCCGATGGAGGTGCCGAGAAAATCGCCACTGGAGTGGCTGGTAACCACAGCCCAGCAGCCTGCCCCCGTAGTCACCGGCGTGATGGAACTGAGCAGTTGGATGGAGCCGTCACTGGACTGATGCCGCAACGCAATCGGCAGCTGTCCGGCACAGGAATCACTCAGGCTGCTGAGCACGCCCTGCTCCACCAGACGGTCCCGTTCTTCCGCCAGCCGGGCCGGAGGCAAAGGCGGCTCTGCAGCCACAAAGAAGAATTGGCCGGAGCCATAGACATTCTTGGGACGGAACAGCACCTTCACACCGGTGTTGTCCGTCGCCAGCGTTTCCACCGCACCGGGCAGATCAAGAAGTGGTGAAGGGTCTTCTCGCGTCAGCAAGGGCGTCAGGTTAAGGGAGATCAGGCGTCCCTGTTCCCGCACGGCGTCCAGAAGCAGCTGATTTTTCTGCGAGTCCGCCTCTTCAAGCTCCCAATAGACAATGTTGGGCACCACCACCATGACAATGGCCAGAATGGCAAGCTTGCCAACCAGGGAATCGGTCAGCCGGCGCAACCGGGCCCAGAGTCCGGCAAGCAGAGAGGGCCGGGCAGATTTATCTCCTGATGCGCGCGAGGCGCTGATCATAGCCACAACTCAGGCACCTCCTTTCTGCCCCCGGGTCACCTATCCAGTGTTGCTCAATGGCGACCCGCGGGATCCTGCCAGCGGTAGCCATAGCCGGGATAATTCTCAATGCCTTCAAACTGCGGGTCAGCCAGTCGGAACTTCTTGCGGATGCGCTTGATAAAGGCCCGTACGTTGGCCCGGTATCCTTCATCCCCTTCTCCGGCGATGAAGTCCCGACCTCGGACCAGATCATAGATCTGGCGATAGGTCACATCCCGACCGCGGTTGCTGACCAGGTAATGCACGATGAAAAACTCACTCAGTGTCAGATCGATGGCGTCGCCCCGCCACTTGGCGCGCTTGATGCCTGTATCCAGTTCCAGCTCCCCCAGAATGATGGATTGCGGCGGTTCATCCACCTGGGTGGACAGGGCCTTGCTGCCCAGGGTGATCAAACGCAGGCGCTGCAGTATGATCGACAAACGCCGGGATTTCTCGATGAAGTCTACGGCCCCGAATTTCAGAGCCGCCTCCTCATAAACCTGTTCCCCCAGCGCCGTCAGAAAGATCACCGGGACTTCGCACTGGGCTTCACGCAGGTTTTTCAGCACCTCAAGGCCATTCATGCCCGGCATCCGCCAATCCAGCAGAATCGCGTCGGCGCCCCGTCCAGCCAGCAGATAGGCCAGAGCATCCTCTCCGCGCTCAAACGGCAGGATGTCAAAGCCCTCCTCTTCCAGGTTCAGTCCCAAAGACTCCCGAAACAACTCGTCGTCATCAACCAGAAGAACCTTAGGCTGGGGATCCAATTGCACTGCGACACTGCCACTCACAGACTTTTCCTTTTGTTGCTCAAAACCACCTTCGCTCTAGCCTGACTGGGCCAGAGACTGCTTCTCTCCCAAAAGCCGGTCCAGACACTGCTTGTCCGCTTCCGGATCGCTGGCTTCAGGAGCCACTTCATAGGTCAGAACGGTGAAGGATCCGCCTGCGACTTTGGGATAGAAAAACAGAGAAATCACACAGTCAGGCGCGTTGTAGGACCAGACACGTGCTGGTGCCCGCACCTCCTGCAGCGTGGGACTGCCCAGTTGTCCCTCAATCCACTCCTGATCCCGGCCCACCAAAGCCTGGGGACCTTCGGCCTTCAAATCGACCTCTGTCACCGCTGCCTGTTGATCGGGTATCTCTTCTTCCAGGTCGTCAGGTGGCAGCGCCGCCGTTTCCACCGCCTCCAGGGCGGTTGCGGCACTCTCCTGCACACCAAAATCCGCAGGACGGGCCGGACTCGGGCCTTCTGGGCGCAAGCGGGCGTCTTCCAGGGGTTTAAGAGGCGCCGGCGTGGGGCCTTCCGACACCACCGGAGCAGGTTTTTCAGGGCTCAGTGTCTGACAGCCACTCAGGACAGCCAACACCAACAGAACGCCTGCTATTCGACCCACCCACATCTTCTCGCTCCCCAGCCTCTTTTGCCTTGAACCGGCACCAGAAAATTATCCGTGCCAACACACTCCAAGACTAGCCCCCTTTTCGGACCTTTTCCAACTCAGGCACCCGCCTGCTCCCTACTCCTTCCCGGCGAATGCCGCCGGTCCCACCATCAATGACTCACATTCGGGCAGAAGCCTACCTGCTCGCAAAGGTCACAGCCCGTGACAAAAAACAGACATTTTTCACAAATTGCCCAGTCCCCGCCCCAGGGCATGATCCATTTGGATGAGCGCGCCCTGCCCTTAAAACCAGCCCGCGACAGCTCCTCTGTTCTCCTGATAAGAGGAGATTTCAGCTATCTCAGGTGGGGCCCCTCACTCCGGCTGATCTTTCAGACAGGCCAGTCACCGGAGCAGTAATCCGCGGGTTTTGCAGCTAACCCTTTAAAAGACTCCCGGCCTGTGAGACACCTTTTTCATGCGTACATTAATCAGAAACACCGCCATCAATTTTGGCGCCTTTGGCATTATCAGTGTGGTGGGCCTTGTACAGGTTCCCATTCTGGTAGGCGCTTACGGGCTGGAAGAGTTTGGCCTGCTGGTTCTGCTGAGGCTGATGGTACCCCAAGGGGTCATGGGCATTCTGGACATGGGGCTGCCGGATGCGGCCACCCGCTACATGGCGTCCCTGTCCGGCAAGGATGGCGGGGCTGCGGACCGGGCTCGCCAGGGCTCCATTGCCACGTCCCTGCTGTTGCTATCCGTGTTTCTGTCCCTCATTGGTCTGGCGTTTGTTTACGCCTGCTCAAGCTGGCTGACCATTGATCTGTTCGAAACAAGCCTGGGCCATCAAAGCGGCCTGATCGAACTGCTGCAGTGGACCGCTTTTTCCTATCTGGTGCTGTATCCCGGCATGGTCGGCGAAGGGATCCTTAAAGGGTTTGAGCGCTTCGATCTCATTCGCGGCGTGGATGTTGTTCTGGCCGTTATCAACCTGACCCTGACGGTGGTTTTCACGCAGCAAGGTCTCAGTTACGAAAGCATCGGTTACCTCTTTCTGGGGCTTCAGCTGGCCCGGGCCGTGATGATGCTGCTTCTGGCGGCTCCCCGGTTTCGCTGGCGCTGGCCCCAGCTCTGGTCTCTGCGCGAAGAGCTGCGCTATGCCTTTGCCACCTGGCAACGCAAGTCTCTCGATCATCTCTCCAGCCAGGTGCCTCCGCTGATCATTCCGATCCTCACCGGCGGACCCAGCGGAACAGGCCTCTACGAAGCCCTGATGCGCCTGCCGCGCTTCTTCGTCATTGCGGTCACCTATGCCAACTCCGCCCTTTTGCCTGTCTCCGCCAAACTGGATCGGGACGGGGAAGAAACCATCCTGCAGCTGCTGGTACTGCGCGGCACCTCCTTCTCTTTTGGTCTCTTTCTGCCGATCCTGATGGGGGGCGTGATCTTTTCGGAGGAGATCATCGTCCACTGGCTGGGCGCAGAATACATCGAACACGCACCCTGGATGGCACTGGCCTTTGTCTGGCCGATCCTGCGCATTCTGACGCTCTTTGGGGAAGCGGTGCTGACGGCCCGCCGGGAAGGCCTGGGCGCGCTCAACCGGATTTACCTCGGGCAAACGCTGGCCTTCCTGCTGGGCATTCCCCTGACCATCTATCTGCTGGGCACCCCCGGTGTGATCCTGGCTCTGGTGGCCACCCAGGCCGCTGTTACGCTGCCCCTGCTGATCCGCATCTGTCACGAATACGGACTCCCGTCCGGGCTGTTGCTCAGCCGCCTGGCCCGCTTGATCCTGGTTGGCGTGGTGCCGGGACTGCTGCTATTTCCTTTTGTCTGGCTGGGCTTAACCACCCAGCTGGTGCCCTTCCTGCTGGCCTATCTGGGCTGGAGCCTGGCTTACTGGCTGGCCATGTACAATCTGGGCCTGAGCAACCTGGACAGAATCTACGCGCGCCGTACGCTGGAAAGCCTGTTGGGATTCCCCTTACAGCGTTTTTCTGCTTAAAGAAGACCTGATCCTCATCCCCCAGCTGTAAGAAGTTCACCTTTGACCTCTTCCCCTTCTTCTTCCGCAGACGGTCTGCTGGTAACCGGCGCGTCCGGTTATGTCGGCAAGGCTCTCTGTCGTCGTCTGGACAAGGAAGGACGGACCTATCTGGGCTGCAGCCAAAGCGGCAAAGCTCCCTTCCAGGCCTGCTCCATTGCCCCGGACAGCGACTACCGGCCTCTGCTGAAGGACAAAGAGGCGGTGATCCATCTGGCAAACAGAGTACACATCGGCAAGGAAGAACCCGGCCTGGAAGCGGAACTGGAGCGGGTCAATGTCAGTGGCACAGCCGAACTGGCCCGTCAGGCAGCAGAGGCCGGGGTCCGGCGCTTTCTGCACGTCAGCTCCATTCTGGCCGAGACCTCGGACAGCCCGCGGGCCAGTCTCTATGCCCGCAGCAAAAAGGCCGGGGAAGAGGCGCTGCAGAACGTTGCCGAGGCAACTGGTCTGGAGCTGGTGATCCTGCGCCCTCCGCTGATCTATGGACCCAACGCGCCCGGCAATTTCAGGACGCTGGCCGGTGCCGTCGCCAAGGGCCTGCCGCTGCCCTTTGCGAGCCTGAACAACAGGCGCGGTTTCCTTTATCTGGAAAACCTGGTGGACGCCTTGCTGCTTTGTCTGGAGCATCCCGGCGCCGCTGGCCGTATTTTCACGCTCAGCGACGGCCCTGCGGTTTCCACTGCTCTCTTCACCCGACAGCTGGCCCGGGCTCAGGGCGCTTCTGCGCGCCTGTTTCCCTGTCCAAAAGTCCTGCTCTATCTGGCCGCCCTGCTCACCGGACGGTTGCGCAGCTATGATAGCCTGGTCGGGGATCAGTTGGCGCCCAATGATGAGATCAGCCGCTTTACCGGCTGGCAGCCCCCCTACACGCTGGAGCAGGGGCTGGTGGCCTCTTTCGCCACTCCGGGCGAGGCCGGACAATGAGCCGCCCGCTGACCGCTCTGGCCTTTGGCGGCTGGTCTCTGATCTGCCAACTGGGCACCCCCTGGCTGAAGGGGTACATGAACAAGCGCCTGGCCCGGGGTAAGGAAGACCCGGCCAGAATAGCGGAACGCTGGGGCCAGGCGTCCCTGCCCCGGCCAGCGGGCAAGCTGGTCTGGCTGCACGGTGCGTCGGTGGGGGAACTGATCTCAGCCCTGCCGGTGCTGGCGGCCCTGCGTCAGGATCACCCCAACCTCACTCTGCTGGTCACCAGCGGCACAGTCACCTCTGCAAAGATCGCGGCAGACCGCCTGCCGGAAGGAATCCTGCATCAGTACCTGCCCATTGATCATCCCAGTGCAGTGGCCCGCTTCTATGATCACTGGCAACCGGATCTGGGCCTGCTGGTGGAATCGGAGCTCTGGCCCAACCTGCTGCATCAGGCCGAACAGCGCAGAATTCCTTTGGCCCTGCTCAATGCCCGCCTGTCAGAAAAATCCTTCCAGCGCTGGCAAAAGACCGGTGCCATCGCCCGCCATCTGCTCTCGCCCTTCCGCCTGGTGCTGGCACAAAGCAGACAAGACGCGGCGCGCTACAGAGATTTGGGAGTCCCGGCAGCACAGGCCGTTGGCAATCTGAAGTATGCGGCCAGCCCCCTGCCCTGTGATGAAGCCGACCTGGTCGCCTGGCACCGGGATCTGGGAACCCGCCCCTGCTGGCTGGCGGCCTCCACCCATCCCGGCGAAGAAGCCCTGCTGGCGAAGGTTCATATGGGTCTGAAGACAGCTCGTCCCGGCCTGCTGACGTTCATCGTTCCCCGTCATCCGGAGCGCGGAGGCGATATCGCCCGGGACCTGACGTCCGCCGGCCTGACCGTCACCCGCCAGTCCCTTGGTGAGCGCCCGGACGCCAGCACAGACATTCATCTCGGAGATACTTTGGGAGAGCTGGGGCTCTGGTACCGCCTGGCCCCTCTGTCCTTCATTGGCGGCTCCCTCGTGCCCCACGGCGGGCAAAATCCGCTGGAACCCGCGCGCCTGGGCAGTGCCGTTCTGATCGGTCCCCACAGCCACAACTTTGTTGAGATGGTGGCGCACTTAAAGGCTGATCAGGCTCTTGTTCAGGTCAGCGACCCTCAGGATCTGCAACAGCGGCTGGCTGGCTTCTTGACAGCCCCACAAGAGGCCGTGGCCCAGGCCGAACGGGCACAGAAGTTTCTGACCCGCCACTCTCAGGCGCTGGCCGAAACCCAGACTGCGCTGAATGGCCTGCTGTCTGACCTGAAACTGAGCTAGCCCTGGAACACAATCGGTTTAGTCAGCAGCGCCTCGCGCTGAACCTGACCTGTTGCCCATCCTCTGACACATTGAACTGAGGCAGGTTCACGCCTTACGCATCATTGCATTGTGACTCTGCCTAACGCGTTTTGACTTTAGCCTTCCTGCAGGGCGGGAATGCTGTTCAGATCATAGGTGGTGGACTGGTACAGATCATAGATCCAGTTGCTGAACAGCAGATTGCCGTGGGCACGCCAGCTGTTGACCGGGGCCTGGCTGTCATCGTTCGAGGGGAAATAGTTGGCGGGCAGCTGAATGTCCGCCCCGGCCTCTTTGTCCCGGAAGTACTCATCGGCCAGCGTCTGGGTTTCATATTCCAGATGGTTCAGCATGAAAGTCTGGCGCAGAGACTTGTCCCGCAACAGGCACAGCCCGGCCTCCTCAGACTCCAGCAAGACCCGCAGGTTCTCGTTGGCGGGCAAATCTTCCCGGCGGATTTCCGTATGGCGGCTGACCGGCATGGTGACCACGTCATCAAAGCCCCGCAGCGGCCCGTTGCGCCCGGCCAGCACCCGATGGGGATAGATGCCAAACATCTTCTGCGGCAGCTGGTACTTAGGAATGCCATAGAAATGATGCAGTGCCGCCTGCGCGCCCCAGCAAATGCTGTAGGTTTCCTGCACATTACTTTGGGACCAGTTGTAGATGTCCGTCAGCTCCGGCCAGTAAACCACCTCTTCAAAAGGCAGGGTTTCAATCGGCGCACCGGTGACAATCAAGCCGTCAAACTTACGATCCTTCACCGCCTCCCAGGGCTGATAGAAGGCCATCATATGTTCGGCGGAAGTGTTCTTGGGCGCATAGCTGGAGGTGGTCAGCAAGGTCAGTTCCAGCTGCAAAGGCGTGGTGCCCAGCAAGCGGGAGATCTGCCGCTCCGTCTTGATTTTCTCCGGCATGAGATTCAGCAGGGCAATTTCCAGCGGGCGCACGTCCTGGCGCTGCGCCACCTTTTCACCGATCAGCAGTACCCCCTCATCTTCCAGCGTTGACCGGGCTGGAAGGTCGTCAGGGACCTTAATAGGCATGGAAAACTGTCCTCAAACTGAAATCTTGCTGCAAGCTAACCTAGTTGGAGCCGTCTGGCTAAAAAATTACTTAATCGCCCTGATAACAGCACTTTGTTTGCCTGTCCGGGGTCAAGCAGCCCATCAGTTGAAAGTCAAATCATAGAGATCGGTCAGGGCCTCTTGATGATCCAGCGGCGGCAGCTCTTGCCCAAAAGCCAGGATCCTGGCGATCAGCTCAGGATGGCGGGCAGCAAAGGCCGAAGACGCCCGGACCAGATTTGAGTAGGACCGCACGGGTACCGGGGGCGGCAAGACAAAGCTCTGGCCCAGTTCCTGCGCCGAGCGCGTCCGGTAGGTATAGGTCACCCCCCGCTCAATCCCATAAAGGGCATCAATACGCCCATGGGCCAGCATGGCTATGCCGTTGGCATAGGACGACAAAGGATAGAAGGCAAACTGCTGCTCTCTTGCCAGGGTCTCAATGCCCGTGGCACCACGCAACGCTCCGACCACCTTGCCTTTCAGACCCGTTCCTTCGGCCAGAAGGTCTCTGGACTTGTAGAGAGAAAAGAAAACCTGCTGGTGGAAGAAGAGGTCAGCCACGCCGGATTGTGGATGTGGTGCAGGTCCGTAGATGGCCAGATCTATGACACCGCGGTTAAGGGCCTGCCTTAACCGCCGGAGGGGAAGCAGCTGCAAAGAGATGGTCACCCCGCTGCGCTGAGCCAGCGCGCGCCACCAGTCGGCATGGCTCCCTTTCACACAGTCGAACCCGAAGGGTGCAACATCAGCCACGCCAACTTTGATTACGGGTTCCTCAGCAGCCCGGCTGCTGACTGGCCAGAGCAGCAGCACCGAAACCAGTAGCATCAGAGCCAAAGGCCGCTTTCCTGGTACGGTTCCGAACCACTCGGGAGCCCCTCTTTCAGAAAACCAATTGTGGAAGAAAATCATAACGTTGCTTAGCCACCTGAGGCAGCGATGCTCTCGACAGGCAGAAGGTCCAGGCGGGTACACCGGGCGCCCCCCTGCTGAAAACAGCGAACAGGAAGACCGGGCTCCGGCCTTCCTGTCCTTTACGTGCGGGTTAGATCAGGAAACCCGACCGTCTGACGGCCAGGCTCAACGACGCTCAGGCCACCGCTGCGATCCGGCCCAGAGCTTCATCGGTGGTCCAAAGGGCATTGGCCACATAACGGAAGTTGATCAGCGCGGCCTGATAACCGTCGCCTTCCGGCAGCTTGGCGCCAGCTGTTGCGTCACGCACCACAGCCACTTCATAGCCCCGCTCAAGCAGGTCATAGAGGTGCGCCTGGACACAGAGGTTCGCGGACATGCCCGCCAGAATCACTTTGTTGACGCCGCGTTTGCGCAGCTGCAGATCCAGATCATTGTTCTGGGGACCATAGATCTTGTGGGGGCTGGCGATGATGGTTTCCCCGTCCAGAATGTACTTCTTGTACTCGGGCATGAAATCCGCGCCGGAGCCTTCAAACCCTTCGAGATCCAGCGGACCCTTACGATCGAACATGCCGATGTTATGCATCAGTTTTTCCAGGGGCCCTTCAAACTTCCAGCCCTTGTCAGTGGGGTAGTAGTAGTGAGGGGAAATGGCGACAGTCAGACCGGCGTCCTTGGCTTCTTTGAACAATCGTCCAATATTGGGCACCACATTGTGTTCGGTGACAGACTCACCCACCACACCCCAGGTCACGCCCTGAGGGCTGAGGAAGTCGATTTGCGGATCCACCACCACCAGGGCGGTATCCTCTTTGGTCACGGTCACATCAATCTGCGGCACGGCAGGCTTGGCCGGATCCTCATAGCTGCCGTCTGCAACAGATCCGGCAGAGGCAACAGAGGCGGCCGCCGTGACACCCCCGGCAGCAGCAACAGCCGCGACCGACCCTTTCAGAATGGACCGACGGCTCAGAACCCGGTCATCGTCAGCATGAGTTTCGAGGTCATGGTCATGGGAGGGACCGTGGGTGTGAGACTGGCACATGATAAAGCTCCTTAGGCAATCAATGAGGGAACAACTTTGCTCCAGTGATAGCTAAGTGGCGGCCTGTGCCTTATCGTCCGGGAACGGTTCTCTCGCTCATTTTTTGACTTTTCCTCTTGAAGCCCGGCAGACAATATCCCGATCCCATGCTTGATCAGATTTTTGACTCCCTCGACATTTCCATGGAGCCCTTTGCGCTCTGTGAACTGCACGGCCAGACCACTCTGGGGCTGGGCAGCCGCCCCTTTGCCGTGCTGCATTACATCCTGGCGGGACAGGGCCAAGTCACCATTGCCGGGGCTCCCCCCATCCAGGTCGGGCCCGGCTCAATCGTCCTGGCCCCGGCCCACAAACAACACGCCCTGAAAAGTGAAGGTCATGCGCGCACCCCCCTTCCGGTCTGCCAGCCGGTGGAAGTGGGGCTGGTTCATCTGGTGGATGGACAGGTGGATCCGGCTTTTCCTCCGGACTCCTGCAGCCTGAGAGCCATCTGTGGGCGGTTTGATGTGGCTTACCGCGGATTGGCCGGCACCATGAGCCTGCTGCAGGGACCGGTCTTTGAACATCTGGCTGAAGGGGACCGCATTCGCCTGGCCATGGATGAGCTGGTGCTGGAACTGGCCAATCCCCAGGTTGGGACCAAGGCGCTGGCCCGCGCCCTGTTGCAGCAGTGCGTGATCCTGCTGTTGCGCCGCCGCCATCTGGCGGGGGACCCGTCTCTCAGCTGGCTGGAAGGTCTGGCGGATGAAAAGCTCTGGACGGCCCTGCAGGTCATGCTCGACAAACCGGAAGAGCCCCACACCTTGGAAAGCCTGGCAGAGAGTGCCGGCATGAGCCGAACCACCTTTGCTGAGCGCTTCCACCGGATTTACGGATTTGGTCCCAACGAACTGTTGATCGAAATCCGTCTCCAACGAGCCGCCGTCATCCTGCAAAGTTCTGACATTCCCATCAAACGGGTGGCAGAGATGGTGGGATACAGCAGCCGCAGCTATTTCGCCCGCACCTTTGAGAAGCGCTTTTCCCTGCCCCCCAGCCAGTTCCGCAGCCAAAAGCAGACCTGATGGTCAGCTGTCCCTGAAACAGCATGGAAAAAATGACCGAGCTGCCGACAGGCAACGAGGCAAGGGCGAACGCCCGCCCGCAGCGATAGCGGAGCCTTGCGAAGCGAGAGCGAGGAACCTTCGCGGCAGCGAAAAAACTCTTCTTACAGCCCTGGCGGGCCTGACTGCGCTCAAGCGCCGCGCATGCTGCGCGCCTCAATGGCGCTAGTCCTAACCCTCCAACCCCTGACGGGTTGAAGGGCATCGTCCGGCCACAAGCACCAACGAGCGGGCATCTGGTCACAGGTACCGAGCTGCACCTGCAGCGAGGCAAGGGCGACCGCCCGCCCGCAGCGATAGCGGAGCCTTGCGAAGCGAGAGCGAGGAACCTTCGCGGTAGCGAAAGAAAAACAGAGCTGCCAGGAGGCAGCGAGGCAAGCGCGAATGCGCGCCCGAGCTTATGCGAGGTAAAGCTTCGCGGCAGCGAAAACACCCACCAGCGAAAAAACCACCTGCAAAAAAACCTAGGCCACCCGCTTTCGGGCCTGGGTTTCCTGCCAGCGTGCCAGGGCGTCCAGAATGACCTCTGCACCTGCGCCCGGCAGGTGGGCTTCTTCACTGAGGTGACGCCGCCAGGCCTTGGCCCCGGGCAAGCCGTTAAACAGCCCCAGAATGTGGCGGGTCATGGATTTCAGCGGCACGCCCTGCTCCATCTGGTCGCGCACATAGGGCACGAAGGCTTCAGCCACGGCCTCTCGGCTGCGGGGCTGTTCTGTAGAGCCGAAGAAGCGCTGATCCACATCAGCCAGCAGATAAGGTGTCTGATAAGCCGCCCGACCGATCATCACCCCATCCAGATGAAGCCCCTCGGCATTTCCGGCCAGATGCTCTTCCGCCATCTCAAGGGAGGTGAAGCCGCCGTTGATGATGATTTCCAGCTGGGGGTAGTCCGCTTTCAGGCGGTGCACCAGTTCGTAGCGCAGCGGTGGAATTTCCCGGTTCTGCTTGGGGCTGAGGCCCTGCAGCCAGGCCTTGCGGGCATGAACGGTGAAAGACCGGCAGCCGCTTTGCGCAACGGTCTCGATAAAGCGGACCAGGTCTTCATAGTCTTCCTGGTCGTCAATGCCGATGCGGGATTTGACCGTCACCGGCGCTTTGCTGGCCCGTCCCATGGCCTCAATACAGTCGCGAACCAATTCAGGTTCGGCCATCAGGCAAGCCCCAAAACGCCCCGACTGCACCCGGTCACTGGGACAGCCCACGTTGAGATTGATCTCGTCGTAGCCATAGGCATCGGCAATGGCGGACACTTCATGCAGGGCTTCCGGATCGCTGCCCCCCAGCTGCAGAGCCACGGGATGCTCCGTGGTGTCATAGCGCAAAAACCGGTGGCGGGGCCCATAGAGCACGGCACCGGTGGTCACCATTTCCGTGTAAAGCAAGGCCTGCCTGGAAATCAGCCGCAGGAAATAGCGACAGTGCCGGTCCGTCCAATCCATCATGGGGGCGACGGACAGACGGCGCCCCGGCAGGGACGCGTCAGGCAGAGCTTCCTGGGAAGCTTTATGGGGAACGGGCTTAAGCATGGGCTTTATCTAGTCTTTTGCGCCGCCTTTGCCAAATGCCCAAAGCGAAAAGCTGATTTGAAAGAGTGAAAACTGCAGGGATTGCTTGACCCCAGGCAAGATTCAGGCGTCAGGTGGTGTCCCCACATGCAAAAGGAAAGCGACACCATGACCGAAACCCTGCATCAGGACATCGCCGCCGTGGTGGCAACTTACGTCAACGGCATGTGCCGGGGCGATGCCGAGGAACTGCGCTCTGCCCTCCATCCGCGCATGAGTTGCATCGGTCACTTTGACGGCAGTCTGGAATGGGCCTCAACAGAAGAGTTCATTGGCGAAGTTCTAAGCGCTGTTAAAGAGCCGGATCCCGATCCCTGGTTCGAAATCAACAGCATTAACGTCATCGGGGATGTGGCCACGGTGCAGGTGGAGAACATCTGGCTGGGTATGCATTTTGACGACAGCTTGACCCTGCTGCATCACGAAGACCGCTGGCAGGTTGTTGCCAAGGTTTTCTTTCTGAGGCCGAAAGACTGACCGCCGGACAAAAAGGTTTTTCCCTTATCCAGCAGAAAGTTAGAGAAAAGACCGAAAACGACATCCCGGCGGTCCCGCTGGGCAAGACAAGACCGCCTGTGCTGCCGGATCATGAAGGTTCACAGCAATGAGACGGGGCCGGACTGCCAGTGCAGACACGCCCTCGTCAAATAGCGGAGCACAGCATGGCACGGCGCAGCGGCAGACGCAGCAGCAACCGCCTGGATAACTCAGCCGACGCCCGGAGCCCTTTGCTGCGTCCTGTCTTTGCTCAAGGGGGACGCTTCCGTCCTCTGTCTGACGAAGATGTCAGGCGAATCACCGACTGTGCCTTTGACATTCTGGAAACCATTGGTCTGTCCGGACTGCCGGACAGGATGGCACAAAAGCTCCAGTCCCTGGGGGCCCGTCAGCGCCGGGATGGCCGGATCTGTTTTGACCGCGACCTGGTCGCAGGCGCATTGGCTCGTGCCCCCCGACATGTGGATCTGCCCGGTTTTACCCCGGATCAGGACCTGCGCATTGGCGGGGGACGAGTCCACATCGGAACGGGCGGCGCGGCGGTCCAGGTGCTGGACAGCGAAACGGGGGCTTACAAAGACACCTGCCTGCAGGATCTGTATGATCTGATGCGGGTGCTGGATGCCTCCCCAAACGTACACTACGGCGTGCGGCCGGTGGTGGCCCGGGATCTGTCCTCCCCCCTGGAGCTGGATCTCAACACCGCTTTTGCCTGCCTGAAAGCCACGGCCAAACCCATCGGGGTGAGCTTTTCCGACCCCAGCCACGTCACAGCGGTCACAGATCTGTTCGACATGGCATTGGGTGGCCCCGGCCGCTTTGCCGAGCGGCCTTTCTGCCTGGCTGTCATCGTCCATGTGGTGCCCCCGCTGCGCTTTGCCGAGGAAGGTGTGGAGACCCTGGAGGCTGCCCTCACCGCCGGCATGATTCCCCAGATCTGCTCCGCCGGTCAGGCAGGGGCGACCAGCCCCGCCAGCCTGGCGGGTGCCCTGGCTCAGGGTCTGGCGGAAAGTCTGGCTGGTCTGGTGCTGGTCGATGCCATCAAACCGGGAGCCCCTTGCATCTATGCCTTCATGCCCTTCATTGCCGATCTGCGCACAGGGGCCATGACTGGCGGCAGCGGGGAAGCAGCCGTCGCCAATGCCGCCGCCGCCCAGTTGCTCAGCCACATTGGTCTGCCGTCCACCGTGTCTGCGGGCATGACAGATGCCAAGACCCAGGACGTGCAGGCAGGATACGAAAAAGGCTACACCATCTCTGCGGCGGGCCAGGCCGGGGCGGATATGATCAATCTCTCCGTCGGCATGCTGGGCTCGATCATGGTGGCCAGCCCCGAGGCTCTGGTCATTGACGATGACATGTGCGGGGCCATTCTGCGCAGCATTCAGGGCATTGATATTTCCCCCGAAGGTCTGGATCTGGCGGCCATTGAACGGGTGGTCACTCAGGAAGGCCACTATCTGGCGGAATCAGAAACCCTCAAACGCATGAAAAGCGAGTACCTCTACCCGGCCCTGGCGGACCGGCAGAGCGTGGATGACTGGATAGAGAGCGGGCGGCAGAGCCTTTGGGACAAAGCCCGCAGCCGGGTCAGAGAAATCCTGGCCAGCCCGCCCCCCCGCCACCTGAGCTCAGAGGCGGAGGCTAAAATCCGCGCCGCCTTCCCCATTCGACTGAAGGAACAGGACGACTGATGCAGGTTTTTCGCAGCATGATCATCGACGCCCCCCTGGAACAGGTCTGGGCAACGGTCCGGGCCTTTGATGGGGTCGCGGCGTGGAACCCCGGTGTGACCAGCGCCCGGATGGAAAGCGGGACGGCAACGGCCGTTGGCTCTGTCCGGCATCTGGACATTGCCGACGGCAGCGTTTTCCGCGAAACCCTGTTGGCCCACTCCGATCTGGAGCACTTCTACACCTACGACATCATTGACTGCCCCCTGCCGGTCAGCAGCTACATCTCCAGCCATCGCTTCCTGCCCGTCACCCACAGCAATCAGACCCTGAGCATCTGGGAAAGCCGGTTTGACTGCGCCCCGGAAGACGCCACCCAGATGGAAGAGATTGTCGGCGACCAGATCTACATCGCCGCCATGACCGGGCTGAACAGCTATCTTCAGGATCAGGGATAAGCAGGATGGCAGACACCCTCGCGCCCCGCGCCATCATCGGCGTGATGACACCCGCCATGAATACCGTCGTACAGCCGGAGCTGGAGCTGCTGCGACCGACCGGCGTCAGCAATCAGATGCAGCGCTTCCGGCTGGGCGGTGACAAGCTGTCCGATGATCTGGATGATGAAGCGGCCAAACTGCTGGACTGCAGCCCCCGGGCTCTGGCCATTGGCTTAACAACAGATGCCGGTTCAGGTGGCCCGGAAGCCCTGGCCCGGCGCTGCCAGGAACTGAGCCGCACCCTGGGCTTGCCTGTGCTCAATGCTTCATCTGCCGACTACGCCGCACTCAAAGCTCTGGGGGCCAAACGGGTGGCGGTGGTTACGCCCTTCAAAACAGAAGTGGACAAGGTGGTGGCGGCGAACACGCAGGCCGCAGGCTTTACCGTGACAGCCATAAAAGGCACGGCGGCCCCCTCCTTGCCGGAGATCTGCGAAACCACGCCCGATGATATTCGGCAGGTGTTCCGGCAGGTGGCCGCCAGCGACTGTGACGCCATTTTGCAGGTGGGCACGGCTTTGCCGGTGGTGGGTCTGCTTGCGGAACTGGAAGAGGATCTGGGCAAACCCATCGTCGCCTGCAATGCAGCGCTCTATTGGCAAACCCTCAGAACACTTGGTCTGACCGACAGCCTGAAAGGCTACGGTCGTCTGCTGGAGGACTACTGAATGCGAACACCTGTGCAGGTTGCCATCATTGGCGGCGGGGCCGTTGGGGCCTCAATTTTGTGGCACCTGGCAGAAGCAGGCATCACCGACACGCTGTTGATCGAAAAGAACGAGCTGACCGCCGGGTCCACCTGGCATGCCGCCGGTAACATTCCCACCTATGCCAACTCCTGGCTCGGCATGCGCGCGGGCAACTACGCCTGGCGGCTTTACAAAGATCTGGCTCTGGACCCTGCGGCCCCCATCACCTATCGCCACACCGGGGCCATCTGGCCCGCCCACACGGTCGAGCGGATGGAGCTTTTCCAGCACCTCTGTGGCGTGTCCCGTTCCGCCGGGTTTGATCTTTCGATGATCACGCCAGGCGAAATCGAAGCCCGTCATCCTTTCTGGCAAAGCGACGAGACGGTGCTGGGCGGCATCTATGATCCCTATGAAGGAGACATTGATCCCAGCCAGCTGACCCAGGCACTGGCCACTCATGCCCGGGCAAAAGGGGCGGAGGTGGCCCGTTTTACCCGCGTCACCGGCCTTTCCCAGCGCCCCACGGGAGAGTGGGAGATCGAAACGGATCAGGGACAGGTGGTCGCAGAAACAGTGATCAACGCCGCCGGGTCCAGCGGGGCGGCCATCGCGGCTCTGGCTGGCCTGCACACCCCCGTCGTTACCCTGGAACATCAGTATCTGGTCACCAGTCCGCTGCCGGAACTGGAAGCAGACGACACTCTCTTCCCGCTGATCCGTGATCCGGACATCCGTTTTTATCTACGCCGGGAACGCAACTCGCTGCTGCTGGGCTCTTACGCTCATGAAGGCCGACCGGTCTGGCGTGACGGAGTCCCTGCGGACTTTGACCATCAGCTCTTTCCGGATGACGTTGAGGGCATGATGTCCGTGCTGGAGGCCACAATCGCGCACGTGCCGCTGCTGGCTCAGGCCGGGGCCCAGCGTTTCGTCAACGGCCCCATTCCTTACGCGCCCGATGCCCTTCCGCTGGTTGGGCCCGCTCACGGCGTCAGGAACTTCTATCACGCCACGGGCGTTCAGATCGGCATCACCCACTCTGCCGCCATCGGCAAGGCCATGGCCGAATGGCTCAGCGAAGGCGAAACGGAATGGGATCTCAGCGCCTGGGATCCCCGCCGCTTCGGCGACTGGGCCAGCCTGGACTATGCCAACAGGCGCGCCGCCCAGCACTACGACCTGCAGTACGCCATTCCCTTTCCCCATCGCATCCTGGACTCCGGTCGCCCTGTCCAGCGCACCCCGCTTTACGACCAACTTTGCGACCGGGGGGCGGTCATGGGGCAAATCGGCGGTTGGGAGCGGGCTTTCTGGTTTGAACAGGAAACAGGCCAGAACAGCGGCGAACTGAGCTTCCATGAGGAACCCTGGCACGCGGCAGTAAAGGCCGAATGTGAAACAGTGCGCGACAAGCTTGGGATCATGGATCACGGCGGCTTTACCAAGTACAGCGTCGAAGGACCCGGTGCCGCAGATTACCTCTCATCGCTCATCACCGGACGACTGCCCAAAGTTGGCCGGGTCAGCCTGTCTTACCTGCTGACCCCCAAAGGTCACATCTGGTCGGAAGCGACGGTGGCCCGTCTGGCAGAGGATCGTTTTCTGCTTTGCGGCCCGACCCTGGCCGTAGACCGGGATTTCGACTGGCTGCACAGCCGACTGCCGGACAGCGGCGTCACCCTGACCAAGGGCCATGCCCACGATGGTGCCCTGCTGGTCATGGGCCCCGCCTCCCGCCGGGTTCTCAGCAGCCTGACGCGCGCTGACCTCAGTGCCGACGCCGCCCCCTGGATGAGCCTGGCTGAACTGGAGATGGCGGGCATAGAGGTCACGGCTCTCCGGGTCAGCTATGTCGGGGAACTGGGCTGGGAACTTCATGTGGCTTCAGAGCATCTGACAAAGCTCTATGACGCCATCTGGACGGCCGGGCAGGCAGAAGGCATCTGCAATTTTGGATCCTATGCCCTCAACGCCATGCGCATTGAAAAGGGCTATCACGGCTGGGGTGCGGATTTCGGTACGGAGTACACGCTTTATGACGCGGGTCTGGCGCGGTTTGCCAACCTGAAAAAAGGGGATTTTCTGGGCCGCAACGCCGTCCTGGCCCAAGCCGACCAAGACGCAGAGTGGCAGTTCATCGGTCTGGAAATCACGGACCCGGGGCCCGAGCCTCTGGCGTCTGACCCCATCCTGGTTGATGACCGGGTCATCGGCTACGTCACTTCTGCAACAGAGGGCTATCGCACAGGCAAGCTGCTGGCACTGGGCTACATCAAGCGGGGAAGCCTGGCGGAGGAAGGTACCTGTCACCTGCAGGTCTTTGGCAAACTGCGGGCGGCACAGCGCCACAGCCCTCATGTTTACGACCCGGAAAACCTGCGCCTGAAATCTTAGACTCGATAGGTCGTCGCCGTTGAAAAGACGCGGAATTCGTTCCTTGAAAATCCAACAAAAGAAGCAATTTTCTGATTGAACACCAGAAAGAGCTACGAAAACTTCTGCAACACAAGAATCCTATCTAAAGCACCTGTTTAGAAAGGAAAATCATCAACGGGTGTGATTTCCGATGCCTCAGAATCAGCTGGAAGGGGAATTTTCGCAACAATGCAGAGGTTTACGATGTCGTCACGATCCATGAACAACACCTGTGAGCGCTTGTTTGCATCCAACCGATTGCCAAGCCAGTTTTTTGCAGCTTTGGTGATTTCACCCCCACACGCGATAAAGGCATGATCTACTAGCACTCGCTTCGAGACTTCTGGATCAAAAATTTCATGCCCGAGCATCATCGTTGTTTGGTTTAGTATCTCGGCAATGTTTGAGTTCGAACCGATAGATCGTCCCGATGAATCGAGCTTTCCTTTTTTAGCCTGCAAGCCGAAGTAAAGCAGGTGTTGAGTAGGTAGCGTGTAACGCATCCATAAATCTTTACCATACTCCAAAGCCTTATCTTTATGGCCAGTTACACTGATACGACTAAAACCAAGTTGACGGAAAAGCGGCACAAGAACATCTTCTATCAACTGATCCTCAGTGCAAATCTCTAAAAAGTCTTCAAACTGTTTTCGGCGAAGTAATTCGCCTTCAGATAAGGGCCTGTGAGGATTTACTTGTGGCAACAATCTATGGCTTGTGCCCTTGTTTAATAGGTAGCAATTATTGTCCTCCCCGTAGAAAGCTTGAAATCCCTCTCGCGACAGCACATTGTTTAGCATCCCAAGAGCTTTTGACCTGTATCTGTCTTCGTTAAATGCATCGGCTTGGTCCATAAGTGTATTTACAACTCTTAAAAAAGTATCCGGCGGAAGGTCGGGACTAATAGAAGGTTGGTCTAAAATTGTCTCAAGAGTCTCAGCGACCCATCTCTTGCGAGTCGATCCATCGTGAACAAAATCCGTATCTGCATCCGCAAAGAAATCAGTCAGCGCTGAACTACTGCGATACTGAAATACTGATGTTTCACTGTCAAAATTACCACAAATCATGTCGGCAATTTCACTAAGACTACGGCGTTTAAACTTCATCAGTTGATCAACTCGAAGGTGCATAAAGTTTATGTTACAGGTTAGATTGCAAGCACCATAAGAATGCCGTAAAGCGCCAATGCCCGCAATTAGTTACAGGGCAATAATCAATACAAAGAAGGAAATTCAAGACTAACTGATCTTTGGCAAACTGCGGGCGGCACAGCGCCACAGCCCTCATGTTTACGACCCGGAAAACCTGCGCCTGAAATCCTGAAGGAACACCATAGGACGACCACATCTCGCCGGGTGATAACGGACAAGGGATTCAGCTGCTGGTTTCGTCACGAGATCGCTGCCCACCGATCATGCTCTAACGCCAGCAGGCCTGTTCCTTTTCTGCCAGGGGTTGTTAGATTGGTTTTTCAGCTAAACCACTCCCTCACTGTGTTTCCTATCGGCAAGACAGGTGAACCTGCAGTACTGTCAGCCGCATAACAGTTGAAAACGAGGCCACAGCATGAGTCAGCAGACTGTCGAATTACCTGCCTATCGCTGGGTCATCGTCTTTTCTGGGGCCCTGATCTTTGCGCTGGCCATGGGGTCCATCGTCAATGGCCTTTCGGCCTATCTGGTTCCGCTGGAACAGCTCTATGGCTGGGAAAGGGCCGATGTTTCCCTGATAAACGTTGCCGGCATTGTCGGTGTTGCCTTTGGCGGACTGGCCATGGGGGCTCTGGCTGACCGGATCGGTGTCCGGCCCGTTGTCCTGTTTGGCAGTGCGGTCCTGGGGACGACTTATCTGGCCTCCTCTCTGGCAGATCAGCTCTGGCAGTATTACACGCTGATGTTTCTGGCAGGCTTTTTTGGCGCCGCCGGCATCTATGCGCCCATCATGTCCCTGGTTGGAAAGTGGTTTCCTGTCGGTGCCGGGCTGGCCATCGGCATTGCCTCAGCCGGACAGGCCCTGGGGCAAGGGGGGGTGCCCTTCGGGTCCGCCTTTTTGATTGAAGCCTACGGCGTTTCCTGGGCCTTCGCTCTCACCGGCGGGCTGATGCTGCTGGTCCTGATCCCCCTGGCCATTCTGCTCAAACCCGCCGATGCGGCCCAGACCTCCCTTGCTGCCGGGGTGCAGAACAAAACCTATCCGCCCTTCCGGCTGGTGGTGCCGACCATGTGCCTGGCGATCCTGCTGTGCTGCACCTGCATGTCCGTGCCCTTGATGCACCTGGTGCCACACATTCAGGACAAGGGCTTCAGCGCCGATGAAGCCGGAGGTGTCATTTTCATCATGCTGATGGTCGGTGTTCTGGGGCGGGTGGCTTTCGGCAAGCTGGCAGACATGATCGGGCCGATCCCGGCTTACATGTCAGCCACCGCCTGGATGACACTGCTGATCTACGGCTTCATCCTGATAGATGACCTGACGGTCTTTTATCTCTACGCCCCGCTTTACGGCTTTGGCTATGCCGGGGTCATGACCGGCGTTCTGGCCACAGCCGCCGCCTACACAGACCCCTCCCGCCGGGCCTTTGCCATGGGCATCATCATGATGTTCGGCTGGTTCGGTCACGCCAACGGCGGCTTCCTGGGCGGCTTTTTCTATGACCTGACAACAGACTATGCCCTGTCCTATGGCATCGCGGCTCTGACGGGTGTGCTGAACCTGATGGTCGTTGCCGCGCTCTACTGGAAAATCAAAGGACCAGGTGGCGCCTTGCCCGCCCGCGCCTGAGCCATTGAGCCCGTCCGCCGCACGCCCTTCCCAATCCGATCTGGTTCAGGCTCCCCCGCTCACACCTCACGAATGCGCAGAAGTCAGGTTGCCGGAGCGACAGGTTGCCCGAGCTAATAGACCAGGCTCTCCACCAGCGGCTGACCAGCGGGGATGCGGTTCCAGGACAAAGGGCTCAGATCCAGGCTTTGATAGCTGCCTGTCGTGATCAGTTCGGCGACCCCGCGCCCGATGGCGGGGGCATGCATCACCCCATGGCCGGAAAAGCCGGTGGCAAAGATCAGATTCCCCAGGCCGTCATGAGGACCGATGATCCCATTGTGGTCCAGAGTGTTGACCTCGTAGTGCCCGGCCCAGGCCCGTTCCAGCCGAAGCTGTTCCATGGCCGGGATACGCTGGGCCAAGGCAGGCCAGAAGGTGCTTTCCATCAGATGATGATGGGGCTCAAAATCACCATCAGCGTCGTGATCTTCCTCAGCCGGAGGCTCCAGGCCGCCGATGAAGCCTTCGCCCTCCGGGCGCATCCAGATGCCCGAGGTATCAAACAACATGGGCAGGCCTTCTGCGGCGACCGGCGCGCGAAAGGAAAAGACGCTGCGTTTGCGCGGCACCACCGGCACATCAATGCCCGCTGACGCCATGAGGCGCCCCGACCAGGCTCCGGCTGCCATAACCAGACTGTCACACGGCACAACTTCGCCGCCTGTCAGCACCACGCCGCTAACCCGGTCCTTCTCGACCACCACGCGGGCCGCCTCGGCTTCCAGAAAATCGACATTCAGACGCCGCGCCTCCCGTCGGGCGAGGGTCAGGAGGCTCCAGGCATCAAACCAGCCTTCCCCGGTCTGTCCCAAAGTTCCAAAGTCCACATCCTGAAACGCCATAAGCGGAAACCGCTCTGCCAGCTCCTGGCTGTTCAAGAATGCAATCTCTGCCCCCAATGACTGTTGCTGGGTCAACTGGGCCTGACGCAACGCACGGTTCGCCTCCTGCCCCAGGATCAGATAGCCCTGCTCCCGGTAACCCAGATCGGCATCGGCCCCAAAATGCTGCGTGATGTTGCGCAGAAAGGCCACGCCATAAAGGCTCATCTGGATGTTGATGGCCGTGGCAAACTGCAGACGAATGCTGGCTGCAGACAAAGCGGTGGAGCAATACTGATAGCTGGGGTCTTTCTCCAGAACCGTCAGTTGTCCCTCAAACCCCAGCCGACGCAAAAACCAGGCTGAGAAACAGCCCAGAATGCCACCGCCGACAATTAGAACCTTTTGCACGGCCTCTCCCCTCTTGCTCCTGTCCGCCTTGGCCTGTCAGTTGGGGGCGAAGCCCAGATGTCCACGCAAACGGTTCTTGATAAAGACAGCATCCCGGGGCGGCAGTGACCGGGGCAAAGGATCCGCATTGATCTTAAGCACAAACAGACGGGGGCCCTCTGCGGGCTGGGCGAGCTGCGGGCAAAGCTCCTCCACCTCTTCCAGCTCCCGAAGGACCCGGGTGTCGGCAAATCCGCTGGCCCGGGCCACGGCCGCAAAATCAATGCCCTGCCCCGTGTGACTTTGCTGCATGCCCGTTTCCCCAAAGTGCTGGTTGTCCAGCACGACAATGTCCAGATTGCGGGGGCAGGCAACAGAGATGGTGGCAAGCGACCCAAAAGCCATCAGCATTTCGCCATCACCGGTGATCACCATGACCTTCTTGTCGGGTTGCGCCTGGGCCAGTCCCAGGCCGGTCAGGGCCGCGCCGCCCATTGCCCCCCAGAGGTAATAGACCTCATCCCTGTCGCCAGCGGCGTGAACGTCGTAACTGGGGGAGCCCAGCCCGGTCACCACCAGGGCCTCTCCTTTGTGTGCCATCAGCGTTGCCACGGCAACACGGCGGTCGATCGTCCGGTTTTCCAAGTCGCTTACCATTTCTTTTTCCCCAACAAGCGCTGTCCGATCAGCACAGCGATCTGACCATCGCCGTCAAAGGCCATGGTGGTGGCCTGATCAACTGTTTCCACCAGATCATCGGGTCTATCAGCCCGCAACACCTGCAGCCCCATGGCCTCCAGGCAGGTCTGGGTCGCCTGTCCCATGGGCACCTGCCAGGGATTGAACTCGTTCCATTCGCCGCGCATGGTCACCAACAGCAACAGAGGCGTGCGGCTCTGGACCGGCAGAGACAACATGTTGATGCAGTTGCCAACCCCAGAGGATTGCATCAGAACCACGCTGCGCTGACCACCCAGCCAGGCTCCGGTGGCAAGGGCGATCCCTTCTTCTTCACTGGTCAGCACGGTGCTGATGACCTCAGGGTCAGCCGCAAAGAGGTTGATCAAACGAGCGTGACCGGCATCCGGCACATAAGACATCCGGGTAACCCCGGCTGCTTTCAGATTGTCATAGATCGCCAGCGGCCAGTCGTCGCTTGCCCTGGCCTCGTCGGCATCCGTTTTCCCGGCATGAGATCCCACGGTGTTCTGTCCCTTGCTTGACTGTCTTTGATTCTCTTCCTTCCGGTGTAGCTTCTTTTGAGCTAAACAACATCGATCGTTTTTGCTGTTCAGCTATAGCGAAGTTATATAGCTATGGAACTTTCCCAACTGCGCACCCTGATCCACGTGGCGGAACTGGGCAGCCTGTCCAAGGCCGCAGACCGTCTGCATATCGCCCAGCCAGCCCTCAGCCGTCAGATACGCCTGCTGGAGGCCGAACTGGGGGGACAGCTGTTTGACCGTCACGGCCGCGGCATGACCCTGAATGACAGAGGCCAGGAAGTGCTGCGCCACGCTTACCGCATCACCGCAGAGCTGCAGGACATCCGGGCGGCTGTGGCTGATGAAAACGCGCCCTTAAGCGGCCATGTTTCCATCGGCATGCCGCCGACGGTGGCTGACATACTGACCGTGCCGCTGGTGTCGGTGTTTCAGGAACGTCACCCCGACGTCACCCTGCGGATCGTTGGCGCCTATTCAAGTTACCTGCTGGATTGGCTGCACAAAGGGGAAGTGGACGTGGCCATTCTCTTCGAAAGCAAGTCGGCCCGCTCCCTGCGGTCATCGCCGTTGCTGGAAGAAGACCTGCATCTGGTCGGGCCCGCCGATGCCGGACTTGAGGCTGGGCAGCCCGTAAACTTTGCAGATCTGGCCGGTGAGACCTTTCTGTTACCCAGCAGCGGCCACAGCCTGCGCAGCCTGCTGGACCAATGTGCCCGCAAGGCCGGCATTCAGCTGACTGTGAAGGTGGAAGCCGACAGTTTCGAAACGCTGAAGAACCTGGTGGCGGCCCGCCACGGCATGACCATTTTGCCACTGGCTCCCATTCAGGACTCAATTGCCGCTGGCCGCCTCAGCCACGCCCCGCTGCACCACCCGGTTCCTTTGCGCCGCCTGATGCTCTCGCTGCCGTCAGACCGCCCCGCCAGCCGACTGGCTGGTTTTGCTGAACAGACCCTGATCACCGTGACGCGGGATCTGGTCAGGCAAGGTCACTGGCCAGCCCGATTGTCCTCAAGCTGATTTGGCAGGCCTGTCATTCAGTTCCAGGGCTTGCTCAACGGCTGGTGCGGTCTCCGGGTTGTCTGCTGACAGCCCCAGTTCGACAATCTTCAGTTCGCGGGCTTCAGCTTTGCTCAGCAGTTCCCCCTGCTTGCGTTTCTGCAGGATCTCCCGGGCGCGGGCATAGGCCGGGTCCTGCCAGAAAATCAGGCAACCATTGCAGCCTTTGCCACAGCAGCCATCGGTTCCGACCCGATTGGTCTTGAAGCGCCGCGTTTGCCCGCCGTCTTCGATGGCGGCCACCAATCGCTCTCTCTGACGGTTATAGGCCGGATCATCCTGACGCTGCTTGATTTCCAGGGACTGGGCCAGCTTATCGAAGCGCACGCGGGCCCACTGCTCCTCTGTCAGGGCCTTTTCCTTGCGCAGGACAGAATAGGCCGGGAAGCGGGTTTTCAGGCCTGCCTGATCTTCCTGGTCGAAGAGGCTAAAGGGAAAACGGATCACACTCTGACTGCCGCCCTGGATGACCTCTTTCACTTCACCATCCCTGGCCACCTCATAGCTGTAGGCCCGCAAGAGGACAGTTTCCCGGCTGATGGGGGAGACAAACTCCAGCACCTCCCCGGGCACCAGCTTGTTTTTCACCTCCACCAGAAAGGCGTCGTCGGTGACCTCCGTGACCACGCCGGCATACTCCCACTGAGCCAGCGATGCCGTATGCTCGTAGTCATGGGCGTAGTTGGTCAGTCGACCGTCGTGAAAAGCCAGGGTGTAGCCCCGGTTGCCGACGGATTCCAGCTCGCGCAGGTAGGGTTTGGGGTCCCAGTTTTCCGGATCGGCATAATAGTCATCAATGGCCATGCGGTAGGCCCGGGCAACAATGGCGCAGTAGTATTCGCTTTTGCCCCGACCTTCGACTTTGAGAGAGTCCACGCCAATGCGCAGATACTCATCCAGCCTGGGCATGATGCAGAGGTCTTTTGAATTGAGAATGTAAGACCCGCGCCCGTCTTCTTCGATGGGCATCAACTCACCGGGACGGCAACCTTCTTCCAGCAGGAACTCAAAGAGATCGGCGTTGTTTTCATTGATATCCAGGGGCTGGACCGTGCCATCCTTCAGACGCAGCCGCACGCCGTAGTTCCAGCGGCAGGAATTGGCGCAGTTGCCCTGGTTGGCCCCACGCTCTGCCATGAAATTGGACAGCAGGCAGCGACCCGAATAGGTCATGCACATGGCCCCGTGCACGAAGGCCTCCAGCCTGATGTCCGGGCACTTTTCCCTGATATCTGACAGTTCTGCAAAAGAGACTTCGCGGGCCAGCACACAGAGATCCGCCCCCTGAGCCTGCCAGAACTTCACCGACAGCCAGGAACTGACGTTGCTTTGAGTGGAAATGTGCAAACTCAGCTCCGGCGCGCGCTCCTTCACATACTGAAAGACCCCGGGATCGGCGATGATCAGACCATCGGGTTTCACCCGGCGCACGGTCTCAACGTACTCATCCAGCTTTGGGATGTCCTTGTTGTGGGAGAAGAGATTGAGCGTCAGGTAGGCCCGGCGACCATGGGCGTGACAGAACTCGACCCCTTCGATGACCTCTTCCAGAGAAAACTGCGACTTGGTGCGCAAGGACAGATCGGGCGTCCCCAGGTAGACCGCATCCGCGCCGTAAAGAATGGCCATCTTCAGCTTGCGCAGGTTGCCTGCGGGCATCAGTAGTTCGGAACGGCGCGGGTTCACTGCCCCTGCAGGATCGCCAGCAGAGTCAGGATTGGGGCTTTTGTCCCGGCAGGCCTCGCCTGAGGACGCCGGTTTGAGTGAGGAGGTCATGGGGCACCTGGGGGCAGGAGTATGATCGGTTTGGTTCGACGCACTTTGCGCTTGGAACCAAGCCGTGAATCATCCCCTAAGATATTGAAAAGAGGCAAATTCACGCTCCAAGCGTTATCACCTGGTAAGTCCACTAAAAGCGAATTGACTCTCAGGATCAGCGATCGAAGCAAAAGACGCGCAATTGCTTAAGCCAGTGGCCCGCCCCCGCCAAGCCGAAACCCTTATGGTTAGCCCCAGAGCCCGGTCATCGGGATCATTTGTCGCAGAAGAAAGAGCCTGTGGCATCTGGTGCAAGGCTATTGCCGTAACGCCTGTGTCGCGCCCCTTCAGGTCTTGCCATTCAGGGATCTCAGTCCGGACCGAGGCCCCTCTATCCCAACTGCATCAAGCGCTGCGAAAACTCCTTTAGCTGAAACTCCCCATACTGCGGTGTTCCGTGCAGCATACAGGGCTGCATGTACTCCCGGCTGGTGAAGTTCCTGTTCTCAGGGTCCATCGCTTCTTCCGGGTAATCCAGGAGATGAAACGACATCTCCTCGCTCAATTCACGCAGCAGTTCCACCTGTAGATCACAGAAGTAGTCATGGGCAGCCAGATAGTCGTGATAGTAGGTCCGAAGCCGCCAGGTTTCCTGTTCCTGCATCTCACTGGACAAACGCGGATAGGGCTGAACAAAAATCTGGCCGCTGAAAGTCTGGCGTAAATCCTTGATGATCTTGAAACCCTCGTGTCCCCGCAGCCAAACGCTGCGAATAAGATCCTTCGTACAGCGGTCCGAGATAAACTCACCCTGGGCAAAGTCATCTTTGGGGCGAAACTCAGGCAAAACGCCATAGCCCTGCAGCAAACTGTTGTACTCGCACCCACCGTCCATAAATCCCAGTGCGCCCACAATAATCGCATCATAAGAGCTGACCGGCGTTTCCAGAACGCTTTCGGGCTCGACAATAACCGGCCAGTTTTCGACTGGGGGGGTCGGCACGGCAAAGTCGTTTTCGATCTTCAGATAAGGCCCTGCCCCCCCTGCAACAACCAGCCAGCTTAACTGAGCAACATCTGCCAGAATGGCCGGTTTGTTGTGGTTCGCAGCAATCATGCAGTGACTTTGGGAGTTCCCAAGAACAAGCACCTTCTTCAACTCAGATCCCCCTCCTGTTTCAGGGTCCTCAACTGACAGCCTCACCCCAAGTCATCCAGCCATTGCCCCACCTTTCCTTCTGACCAGAACGTCCATCAGGAGGTGTTTTCATTTTCCGGCACGTCGGCAGCCAGAACCCTGTTGTCTGCATTCAGCCGCTAACTGAGTGGCGCCAGTTTCTGCGCGATTTCATCCAGGTGAAAGGCTGAATAGTCTGGCAAGGTATGCAGCATATCTTTGTTCATGAACTCTACCTTGGAGAAATCACGATTGTCAGGATCCAGGGCTTCTTCAGGATAAGCCAGAAGGTGAAAATCCAGTTCTTGACTGAGCTCACGGAGCAAGTCCTGCTGGATCCGGCAGAAAAATGCGTGAGCCCCCAGGTAATCATCATAGTAGGTCCGCAGGCGCCAGGTTTCCTGATTTTGCATGCAACTGGACAGTCGGGGATAGGGCTGGACAAAGATTGGTCCGCTGTAGGTGTTTCTCATCGCCTTGATGAGCTTGAAACCTCTGTGTCCTCGGGTCCAGACGCTTTTGACAATGCGTTTCATACAGGCATCGGAAATCACTTCGCCTGTTGCAAAATCTGCTCTCGGGCCAAACTCCGGCAAGACCCCTCGTCTTTGTATCAGACTGTCGAACATGTGGCCCCCATCCATGTACCCCAAGGCACTGACGATAATCGCATCGTAGGAACTGAGGGGCCAATCCAGAGTTCCTTCCGGCAGCAGAACGCTCCTGATTCCTTCCCGGGGAATGTCCAGCTGTAGAAAGTCATTTTCTGCTTTCACGAAAGGACCAGAGGCCCCCATGATCAAACAGACGTGCAGTTCGCAGTCCTGTCCCAGAGAGTCGGGCTTTTTCCTGTAGGCGTCCAAGACACTCTCGGCTTGGGATGTGCCTAGCAGTAAAACTCTCACAGGATTACTCCCCGAGCGCCTTGAGCAACTCTTCATCACAGACCACCCGCATTCGGAGGTCTTCCTCAAGCAGTTTCTCCTCTAACTCCGCCGCTTGGGCATCCGTTTTTTCTGCCGGATCAGGTGTTTCATCGGCCGGTTCTTCATCACCGTAGGCAGCATTGAAAGTGTTAAGCGCTGAGTAGACCCCTTGTTTGGCAACTGAGCGCTTGTTGGCTTCGTAAAAATTCGCGCCTGACCAGGGGCTGGTAATGATTTCATAGGAGGGAAAGTAATCCACGTCCTCGAATTCTGCTGCCAGATCCCCGGCCACCGCCCTTAACACCGACTTGGAATGAATGGTGCTGACCAACACATGCCTGTCCTGCGCAGTGGCCGTCAAAGGAACAGGGGAAACCGTCAGGAGATAGCGAAGTTTCTGTCCCTCTCGCTCCTCCTCCAGCAAAGACATGAGCGCCAGGAAATCCTCATAGATTTCTCTGTAGCGGAAGTTCTTGAAGAGGTGCTCCTCTGGCTCATAGTTCCCAGCGACAATGCCCGGACAAATGGAGAAAACCGAACCGCTTTTTCTGTCCAGCCAGGCTTCCGTCAATCCCAGCGTGAAGATCAAAACCTCGGCCTCGAGAAACATCTCCCGAACCCGGGACAGATGACGCTCCCGATGGATTTGCACCAGTTCGGGACTGGGAAGCCCTTCAGGTTCAATGGTTTGCCTTACGGGGTCATAGAAGCGCCCTGCCTTTTCCAGAGCGCTCTGTTGCTGAGGCCGTCGGCCGAAAGCTTCCTGGGCCAGGTGCAGCAATCCCCGAACCGTATAGATGTTGCCGTAGCGGGCAGAATAGATCCCATAGCCAAAATCGGCATGGTCATCGGGATGCAGGCCCGTGGGGGCTGGCTCTTTATCTAGAACCGTGAAGCCCTGATAAAACAGGTATTTGCCAATGTGTTGAGCAAAGCAACTTCCAGCAGTCGCAATCTTCTGGTCTTTGGCAATGGGCCATTTGGGCGTGAACAGACCCTCGGGAACCGGATCTTTCGCCTCGGCTACTGCTGTGCGCCAGAAGGCTTTGGGTGGCAAAAGGTGATAAGGATTTTCGGCCAAAACGACATTTCCCGGTCTTGATCTCAGAGTCAGTGGCGGAGTGTACAGTCACCTACTGTGAACGCTGCCTGACTGCCCAAACTTCAACTCAGCGTCGAAGCAGATCAGTGTGGTTTTGCGGCCTTGCGTCTGCCGCGTCTTAAAGACTACCTCACCTGCTCTGAGGTTTTCTCATTTCTTTGAAATTCAGCTCCGATTTCAAACGCAGGGGCAAAACGTATGAATAAAAATGAATAGAGTGTAAAATGACGCAACAACCGCGTTCCTTTTAGCAAGATTTCCTGTCAGCAGGAGAACAGCGGTTCATTAAGCACCCTGATACACCATTCAGTTGATAAGAATCAAATAAAACACAGACTTATAATTGCATTACACTTCAAAACACCCTTGAGCAAAATAGAGATCGATTGCATCGAGATCATCGGTGAGAAAGACAAAGGTCTTTCCAAGGGAAATTTCTTCGATTTTTACACGGATAGTTCCCGCGAGATCGAAACTATGGCAAGTTTCCCTTCCCAATATTGCGGAGTCCCGCTTCTGTGTCCTTGTTTGCTGACCTGACATCCTGCCCTCAGGCCTATTTTGTTTACCTGCTGCGGGCCGATCTTCGCGACAACCTTGCAATAGGGGAAACGCGGGGGATCGAGTCCTTTCTCAAGTGGTGGAGTGAGCACGCAGACAGTGAGTATGGCGCCGACCGGCTGGGTAAAGATCTCTATAGCGAGATCAAATGGCAAAAGGTCCCCCTGAAAGATGATCATCATTATCACGAGGTGCCAAAGGCGCTTCGGGACCTCTGGCTGACAGAATCTCACCTGCAGCAAGCGATCCCCTTGAGCCAGAGCAATTTTGCTGACTCTCTGGAAACCTGGTACCTGATGTACGGCGTTGAAACTCTGGCAGAGCGCGGCGAACGTTCACTCTTCAGCAGCTCCATGAAGAAGCTTCTGTTACAGCCTTTCTGGCTGGATGATGAGTTTGAGCAACAACGGGCTCAGCAGCCTCTGCCAGTCTCAGGGCCTTACCTGACGCAAATTGCGCTGCTTTTCTGGCGCGCCGACCCCGAACTGAAAAAAGCGTTCGATCTGCATCATCCCGCTGGCCAGCGAGCCTATCTGGACTGGACGCTCAGCTATGGCGTGGAAAGAAGTCATTGCTTTGGCTGGCTGGCACAGCACTGGGCCAGTGAACTTGCCACGCTGGAAGCAGGCAACGGGATCAAAGGAGACTCACGTTTCCTGCCTCTCTTGTGGAGCGGCGGGACGGAGTTCCAGCGTGAAATTGGTCACATGGCCAGCACCAACCCCACACAGCTGAAAAACTGGCTTCTGGAACGCAGCATCGGTGACATTCCACAGTTGCAACAGAAGCTGGCAGCTCAAAGGCAGCGGACAGCCACCGAGGTTCTTCGGGATGAAGGCAACCATGAACAGGGCGTCAATCTTGTCGGCTATGCCCGCGGGGAAATTGGCATTGGGGAAGATGTGCGTACTCTGGCTCTGGCTTTGGAACAAAAAGGCATTGCCGTTAACATCGTAGACATTCCTCTGCCGGGTGAAATTCGCCAGGCGGATCAATCGGTTGACCATCTGATCTCCCGTACGGGCAAGTACGCCATCAACATTTTCTGCATGACAGGGTTTGAAACAGCCCGGCTCTATGCAGAACAGGGCGACGGCCTGTTCAAGGGCCGGTACAACATTGGTTACTGGCCCTGGGAACTGGCTGAGTGGCCGGAGCCCTGGCTGCCGGTGTTTGATCTGATGGATGAGATCTGGGCCTCCAGTGCCTTTACGCAGGGCGCATACAAAGCCGCAACGGACATACCCGTCCGCTATCTGCCCCTGGGCGTCACTGTCGAAACCGTCGCCAATCTTCCCCGGGCTGCCTTTGACTTGCCTGAGGAAGACTACTGCTTCCTCTTCATGTTCGATTTCAACAGCTTCATGAGCCGCAAAAATCCGCTGGCCGTCCTCCGGGCGTTCCAACAGGCCTTTCCGCCGCCCAAAGAAGGCGAAAAACCAGCGGACCATGAAAAGGTAAGGCTGGTTTTCAAGGTTCAGAACGCCAAACCGGACAACAGGCACTGGCTGGATTTTCAACGGCGCTGTGCAGGAGACCCCCGCATCAGTTTCCAGACAGAAACAATGGACAAAGAAAAGGTCCTGGGCCTGATCAACACCTGCGATGCCCTGGTCTCTTTGCACCGCTCAGAAGGCTTCGGGCGCACCCTGGCGGAGGCCTTTTTGCTTGGCAAAGATGTCATAGCAACAGACTACAGCGGCAATGTGGACTTCCTGGATGAGACCAACAGCTACCCGGTCCGTTACCGGTTAAAGGAACTGGCTGAAGGTGATTACTTCTTCGGGAAGGGCCAGAAATGGGCGGACGCCAACATCCAGCATGCAGCGGAACACCTGCGCAGTTCCTATGAAAACCGCAACAGAAAAACCAAAAGCGCCCGCTCCCTGGAAAAAGACGGCAATCCCTTCTGTCTGGAGCGGATCGGCACGATCGCCACTCAACTGCTGGCACAGATACCGGCCTGGACTGCCTCTGCTCCCCTGGAAAGGGACTGACGGCCAGCGCCCGGCCGGTAACCAGCCCCAGAGCATGATCGGTTTAGCTGGAAGCGCTTTGCGCTTGGAACTAAACCGTGACTCATCCTCTAAAACACTAAAAAGAGTTTCACGCTTTTAGCGTCATCACTTAGTGACTCCACTTAAACCGATTTGATTCCTGGGTCCGAAGAAATATCGGCCCAGCTGTTTCCTCAGTGATCAAACTCGAAGACAGCATTGTCGAGATAGCGTCGCATGACCTCACATTCCAGCAGGACTTCCTTATGTCCGGTCATGAAGCGCGCCACGTATTGAGAGGCCTGACTGGAAATCTCCAGACAGGCTTCTTCATTTTCCAGCGCCCAGTTCACCGTCTCTTCCAGATCAGAAAAGTCGGGCTGCAACGGCAGATAATGGACGTGAGGCTCTAGCTGGTCTTCCATCAGCCAGCTTGTAACGGTTGGCCGGGCCATCATAACCACGGAGTTTGCGCGGAGCATCCAGGCCAGACTGCTGGCCACATCATTGCCCTCCAGCGCCAGCAGGAACTTGCTTTGCAGCTGCTCTTCAACGCTCAACCGGGGCTTGACCAGCTGTTGAAGATGGTCGCGACCGTGGACCACTGCGCTGAAGCCAATGTCGGCGAACTTTGTTTCCTTGTGATAGCGCTCGACACAGGCCTGCCTCGTCTGGCCGGATTTGATGTCACTGTTTGTCGTTGCCCCGCGCCAGACCACCTGGTTCTTCTTTTCTTGGTAAGGGCGCACATCCAGGTCTTTGACCGTCCAGGCTTCTTTCCAGAAACGGGTTGGCAGAAACTTCTGCAGAACCACGTTGCTGTCACCCAACTGGCGGGCCTGCGCGATCACACCTTTACACCTGACGGGCCGATCCACGTCGCCCAACTGCGTGAGAAAGGGTTTGGTTTCATAAGAATCTGGAAGCAGGCTGAGGCTATGAACCAGGGGAAAGCAGTACTCAGCGTGGAGGCGGTCCAGAAAAAGCTCCGGGATCAGACCTTCCAGGGTGGTCAAAAGCACTCGGTTGTACTGAGCGTCCCGTGTGTAGTCATCCTTGGACAGGCGGATAACCTGAGGCGCCTCATAAAAGTTCCCCAGATAGTATCTGAGCCGCATGTGATCGTGATCTGAAAACTCTGCGGTCTCCAGATCCTTTTTGACCAAAGGTCTTTCCATGCCCACGGAGAACTTCCGGAAGCGGACTAACTGCTGCACCTTTTTTAGAAGATCCACCGTTTCCTCAACTGCTAAAGACGGGACAGAGACTCCCTAACCTGCTTTGCAGAGAAAGTCAGCCTTCCTGGGCACAAATCAGGACGGAAAGAAATTGCTCTGAAAGAGGGGCGGTTTCTCACAGGCGTCAGGAAATGGCCGGCTTATCGCTGTACCGCTCGGTCACGGACATCACCACCAGCGACGCCAATCCCAGCACAGCAAACCCCAGAACCAGCGGATAAAGCGTCCCGTTAAAGGTCTGGCCGATCGCCACGCCCAAGGCCATGGCAATGAAAGTGCTGAAGGAACCGATCACTGAAGCAGCGATGCCCGCATGGTGGCCCATGGGTTCCATCGCCAGTGCATTAAAATTGCCGAACAGCAGTCCCAGGCTAAAGAAGGTAACAGCGCCATACACCATGAAGCTCCACAGCGGCGGCTGTCCCTCAAAAGCCACCACAGCGACCAGGAAAGTCAGCGCAGTGGCGACCATCACCTGCAGGGCTTTCTGGGAGAGAAAACGCATCCCCAAACGCATGACCAGACGGGCGTTGAGCACGGACGCTGCCCCGATCGAAATGGCCAGGGCCCCGAAGTAGAAAGCAAAATGCTCCCCGGTGTCATAGATCCCCTGAAAGATCTGCTGCGCGGTCGATAGGTAGCCGATGAACGCCCCGAAAACCAGCCCGGCTGCCACCATGTAGCCCAGCGTGATGGGATGGGTGCAGACAATCCTGATGCCCTCCCAGATGCGGCTGATCTGGAGCGGAACCTTGTTTTCGGCCGTCAGAGTTTCAGGCTGACGAAAAGCAAACCAGATGATGCCAATGCCTGCCAGCACGAGAAAGGACCAGAAGATGCTGCGCCAGTCACCAAAGACATAAAGAACCCCCTGGCCCAAACTGGGGGCCAGGGCTGGCACCAGAATGAAAACCGCCATGATGAAGGACATGATGCGCGCCATGGCCCGGCCTTCGTGGCAATCACGGATCATGGCGATGGTCACCACCTTCGGGCCTGACGCCCCCAGCCCCTGCAGCAAACGCCCCAGCAACATGGTCTCAAAATCCTGCGCCACCAAAGAGATCACGCTGCCGCCCATGAAGACCAGAAGACCCAGATAGATTGCTGGTTTCCGGCCAATGGAATCAGACAAGGGACCGTAAAAGATCTGCCCGACCGCCATACCAAAAAAGACCATCCCGATAACCAGCTGGGTATCGTTCAGATCTGTCACGCCCAGATCCAGACCGATGCGATCCAATGCAGGCAGCATGGCGTCAATGGACAGGGCAATCAGAGAGGTCAGCAACGCCATGAGAGTGACGAATTCAGCAAACCCCATTTCTTTCTTGGTCGCTTGGGTCAAGTTTACTCTTTCTCAAACAATGCCAGAGGCAAATCGGTTTTGCTGGTCTCACTGTGTGATGACACTCAAACCGGGAAGGTCATTTCAGATTGTCAGAAGGTGATTTACGGCTTCGCTGAAAGCGCAGAACACTTCCAAACAAACCGCTCCTGCTCCAGGGGGAATCTCCCCGTCACAGTCACCCGCAGGCAAGCGCAACCGCTAGATAGAGGTAGCGGTTCAGGGCGAAAATCGCAAAGATCTTTACCGCACAGCAGTTTCCCGAATTGCGAACAACTCTGGCATGATGGCGCCTGCGCCTTGCCAGGGCTTGGCAAAAGGGCTGCTTCGTCCTAGACAGGCAGGACCTGCAACCAGCCGTCTATCCCCCGGAGTTTCTCAGCCATGACCCCAGCAGACCCTTCCGCCACACCCGCTTCTTCAGGTTCAGATGACAGTGGCCGCCGCACAGTGCTGAAAAAGCTCTCTGCTGCCCTGATGAAGACTCACAAGGTGCTGATCGATCTGGAAGCGGAAAAGGCAGGCCATGCAGGAAACCCCTATCAGCTTCTGAAGATGCTGACGGAAGATCCGCGCTTTGCCTGGCTGCGGGCCTTTTCTCAGTTGATTGTCGACATGGATGAACGCCGCGCTGGCAAGGACCCTGTTGAGGTCAGCCATGTCGGGGCCTACCGCCGGGCCGTAGAGGAAATCGTCGGCCCCCTGCCCGCCAACGACGAGGCTGGCCGCGCCCGCTATGAGGAACTGCTGGCGGACTCTACGGCGGTCAAATCAGCCGACAAGAACCTGCGCCTGGTGCTGGAGAAAATGCCCCAGACCTACGACGCCTGATCTGAGGTCTGTGAAAGCTGAAAAGCTGCTGCACAAGCCTTTCTATTTTGTTAGAAGTCGAAGCAATAACCTGGTCGAAAGTGGCTGACCTGAAGAAAAACAACCGTCAGCTCTCTGCGCAGAAAGCCGCAGCATGACCGTCTTGATCCAATTGGGAGGAAAGCACATGACCGGCATCACACGCCGTCTTTTGGGGAAATCTCTGGCACTGGGGGTCCTGTCGCTCAGCCTCCTGGCCGGCAGCGCTGCGCAAAGCTGGGCCGAAGACAAAATTACGGTAGGTGCCCTGCGCTTCACCTCCCACGCCGCCAGCTTCGTGGCCTATGAAAAAGGATACTTCACCCAGGAAGGTCTGGAAGTTGAATTCAAGTTCTTCCAGGCCGCTCAGCCCATGGCAGTGGCCATTGCTTCCGGTGATGTGGATTTCGGTGTCACGGCCATCTCCGGTGGTCTGATCAATCTGGCCGACAAAGGGGCCATCAAGGTGGTGGGCGGTGCCCTGCAGGAAGAACCTGGCATTGATGGCCAGATGATCCTGGTTTCTCAGGCCGCCTATGATGATGGCGTGACCAGCCCTGCCAAACTGAAAGGCCGCACATACGGCATCACCCAACCCGGCTCCTCCTTCCACTACATGGCTCACAAAATCGCCCAGAAGGAAGGGTTCGACGGCAAGGAAATCAAAACCAAGCCGCTGCAAAAAGTCGGCGCGATCATCGGCGCGCTGAAATCCGGTCAGATCGACGCCTGGTCCATCGTCCCCCACATCGCCAAGGGCCTGAACAAATCTCCCAAAGTCACCATCATCGGCGAGATTTCCGACTACATTCCCGACTACCAGGTGACCACGGTCTTTACCTCCGCCGACAATGCCGCCAACAAGCGGGATCTGGTGGAGCGCTTCCTGAAAGCCTTCTCCATGGGTGCCGCTGATTTCAACGCCGCCCTGGTTGACAAAACAGCCGGAGACGACGCAGCCGAAGCCATGGTGCAGCTGATCCACAAGTACGTCTATGTGGATCGCCCCTATGAAAAGGCCGCCCCATCCATCCGCAACGGCGCCATGCGCATCAACCAGAACGCCAAGCTGAATGTCACCAGCGTGGCTGACCAGCTGGCCTGGTTCCAGTCGGAAGGGCTGATTTCCAAAGATGTCACCATGGAAGATCTGGTGGACAGCTCCTACGTCGAAACCTACTAAGTTTCGACATCTCTTCAATGAGGCGGCGGAAGGGGTAACCTTTCCGCCGTTTCTTTTCCGGGTACGAGGGGATCATGAAACTCAAGCTCGACGGCATCAGTCACAGCTATGGTGACACCCAGGTCCTGCAGGACATTTCGCTGGAGATTGAAAGCGGTCAGATCGTCTGCCTGATCGGCCCGTCTGGCTGTGGCAAGTCCACCTTGCTGCGCTTCATTGGCGGGTTGGAACAGCCGGATCAGGGACAGGTGCTGGAGATGAGCCCGCCGCCCGCAGATTCTCTCAATCCCCTGACCTATGTTTTCCAGGATTTCGCCCTGCTGCCCTGGTACTCGGTGGAACGCAACATCTCCCTCGTTCTGGAAGACCACCCTCTGTCCAAAGCAGAGCGGCAGGAGATCATCACCGACGTCCTGCGCCGCACCAAGCTGCTGGATTTCGCCAAGGCTCTGCCCCGCCAGCTGTCCGGCGGCATGAAACAGCGGGTGGCCATCGCCCGGGCCCTGGCCGTTCGTCCGGCAGCCCTGCTGATGGATGAACCCCTGTCTGCCCTGGACAGCCAGACCCGTGAACTTCTGATGGATGACCTTCAGGATCTCTGGCTGCGGGAAAAATTCACAGCCTGTTACGTCACCCACAATCTGGCCGAAGCGGTCCGTCTGGGTCACCGCATCGTGGTGCTGTCCCGACGCCCCGGGAAGATCCGTACCGTGGTGGACATCGACATTCCTTTGGAAGAGCGCCGGAATCATCTGGCAGATCTTCAGAACCAACAGACCCATCTGTGGGAGCTGATGCGGGAAGAAGCCGCCGCCGCTGATCAGGAGCTGAGCCATGTCTGACCTCACCCCTAAATCATCAGGCGATCACAACCGGCAAACCGCTTCCTCGGCACCAGCCATCCCTGTTCCCTTTCGCGGCGGGTCCTTTGTGCTGCGCCCCTTGCGCTGGGTCTCTCCCCTGGTCTTCCTTGCACTGATTGCCTTTTGGGAAGTGGGATCCCAGCAGGGCTTCATCTCTCAACTGGTGCTGCCTGCCCCGTCCCAGGCCTTTGAAGCCTTTCGGGACCTGGTCGTTTCAGGCAATCTCTGGCAGCACCTCAGCGCCTCCCTCTATCGGCTGCTGGTCGGCTGGTCTGCAGGCACAACGCTGGGCATAACAATCGGCTTTCTGATTGGCCTCTCCTCTTTGGGGCGCGCCACCTTCTCCCCCCTGGTTTCCGCCATTTTCCCGATCCCCAAGATTGCCCTTTTGCCGCTTTTCATCATCTGGTTTGGCATTGGGGAAGGATCCAAAGTTGCGACCATCCTGTTCGGCTCCTTCTTTCCCACCGTCATTGCCACCTACGGCGGAGTGGACAACGTGGATCGCAGTCTGATCCGCATGGGCCAGTCTTTTGGTCTCAGCAAATGGTCGATCATCCGCAAGATCATCCTGCCAGGTGCCCTGCCAGCCATTCTCTCAGGCTTTCGCATCTCCGCTTCCATCGCCATCATTCTGCTGGTGGCCGCAGAGATGATCGGGGCGGAATACGGCGTGGGCGCTTACATCCTGCTGGCGGGCAGCCTGATGGCCACAGACCAGTTGATCGCAGGCGTTGCCCTGTTATCAGCCATGGGCCTGACGGTTTCCTGGCTGATCGGCCGGGCAGAGCGTTACTTCCTGCGCTGGAGATAATGCGCAAGTGCAGAGTCTGAGTTAGGCTAGATGTCCCAAAGCACAAACCGGAGACCCCTGATCCATGCGCCGTCTTCTCCTGACCGGATTTGAAGCCTTCGGCACCACCCCTGTCAATCCGGCAGAAGGTGTGGCCCGCATGCTGGACGGGGCTTCCATAGCAGACGCCACGGTGACAGGCCGGGTCCTGCCCAACAATTTCTTTGAGTGCATTGAGGTGGTCAAAGCGGCCATCGATGAGGTGCAACCCGAAGCCGTGATCATGCTGGGCGAATATGGCGGGCGCGCTCTGGTCACCGTGGAACGCCTGGCCCAGAACCTCAATGACGGGGCTCGCTATGGCCTGCAGGACAACGCAGGCAAACTGTTGCAGGATGACCTGACCGAGCCTGAGGGCCCGACGGCGTACCGCGCCACCCTGCCGATCCGGGCCATGGTCAAGACCATGCGGGAGCATGGCATTCCCGCCGACATCTCCGACGCGGCCGGCACCTTCTGCTGCAATCACCTGATGTATGGCATCCTGCACCACCTCTCGGTCACAGCATCGCCAATCCGTGCAGGCTGGATCCACTTGCCCCATTTGCCGGAAGTGGCAGCGCTGGAGCAGAATCTTGGCGCACCCTCCATGTCCCTGGAGACCTCTGCCCAGGCTGTCAGACTGGGGCTGGAGGCCATCCTGCAGCACCCGACTGACATCACCGATTCACTGGCCTCTCGCCTGCAGATCTGAGCGGTTTTTGCTCGTGATCGGCTGCTCCGCCTTGACAAGACCGTAAGAACAAACCATGAATATCCGCATCGATTTCCGATCCGGATCAGCAGAAGAATTTCCCGCATTTTCAGACAGGACAGCACCATGGCCGCCCAGGATAAAAGCATCAATTACATTGAACTGCCCATGACAGACGTTGAGGCGACAAAGGCGTTTTATGGCGGGGTTTTTGGCTGGACCTTTACCGATTGGGGGCCCCAGTACATTTCCTTTGACGGGGCCGGTATCGATGGTGGTTTTGATGGATCGGGGGAGGCGTCCCCCCACTCCCCCGGTGTGCTGGTGGTGCTCTATGCTGAGGATCTGCCTTCGATCCAGCAGGCAATCCTGCGCGCCAAGGGAAAGATCCTGCAGCCCATTTACGAGTTTCCCGGCGGCAAGCGATTTCACTTTCAGGACCCCAACGGCAATGAACTGGCCGTCTGGTCTGACAGGTAAAGGGCTATCCCATCACCAGAGCTTGTGCGGTTCAGATAGAAGCGCCGCGCGCTTTGCGCCAATCCGTGCCTCATCCTCTAACACGGTGAAAAGAGTTCACGCTTCACGTGCTCTCACGTCGTGAGTCCACTTTGACCGATTTGACTCTGGGGCGAGGATCAGACGCCGTTAAGCGCCCTTTTGATCGCGCTCATGAAAGATAAATCCCAACACGTTCATCAGCAGTTGGGCCGCCAGGAAAGAGGTGGACCCGGACAGGTCATAATCCGGGGCCACTTCCACCAGATCCATGCCGACCACATCCCCCTGCTTGGTCAGCCCCTGCAGGATTTCCAGAACCTCATAATAAAGGAAGCCCCCGTGGCTGGGCGTGCCAGTGCCCGGCGCAATGGAGGGATCAAATCCGTCGATATCGATGGTCAGGTAATAGCGCACGCCTTTAGGCACACGGGCCAGAACACCTTCCGTGCCCAGCCGACGTACATCACGCACGGACAGAATATCTGATCCGGCCGCCCGCGCCGCGTCATAGTCATCCTTGTTGGAGGAGGAGACATTGCGAATGCCCAGCTGGGTAAAGCCGGTTACATGGTTCAGTTCAGACGCCCGGCGCAGGGGATTGCCATGGCCATAGCGCACGCCGTGACGTTCATCGACAAAGTCCAGATGGGCGTCAATGTGGATGATGTGGACCGGTTCCTGATCGTTGAAAGCCCGGATACAGGGAATGTGCACTGAATGGTCACCGCCCAGCACCACCGGCATGGCGTTCGCGGCCAGGATCTTGCGCACACCAATTTCAATGTTGTCGTGGCTCTGAATGGTATCGGTATGAATGATGTCCGCGTCCCCGATGTCCACTAGCCGCACCTTGTCCGTGGGCAGATAGGTCACGTCGTCTTCAAAGTCATAGGCCCCGCCGTGGCCAAAGGAAAAGAGCGTGGAAGCTTCACGGATGCCCCGCGGACCGAACCGCGCCCCGGCTCGATACTGCGTTCCCATATCAAAGGGAGCACCCAGAATGGCGATGTCCGCATCAATGGCGTCCCAATCCAGCGCTGCTGGCTGCTTGCCGAAGGTGCAATGCCCGACGAAGGGCAGATTTAAACGACCGCTGTCATAGGAGTTCTTGGACATGTCTGGCTGTACTCTTTGATTAGGGGGCAGGGGCCTGTCGAGGCAGGTCTTCTGATTGTGGGACGAAGCCCAACCCGTGAACTATCCTCTAACACGTTGAAAAGAGGCGAATTCACGCTCTAAGTGTTATCACGAAGTGATTCCACTTAAACCGATTTGACTCTAAGACCAAACGGGCTGGAGTGGAATCACTAAGTGACAGCGGAGCAGATCAACTGTCCTTTTGACCGGCCAAAACCAACGGGGCCTGCCGGTCAGGCCAAGCCGTGCAAACCAGACCTGAGCCCCCCCTGCACTCCCTCTCACGCCGCCGAGAAAACAATCATTGCGGAGCATCCACGGTCTTGTCGTCGGGCCAGCTATCGTATTGCGGTGCGGTGCCGCCAATGTCATCCCAGCAGGCTTTCGAGCCGACGAAGATATGATCAGCGATTTCAACAGCCGGATCATCGTTCAGACAGCCCAGAGTGATGCCCATCACATCCCCCTGATTGAAGGCGCAAAGTGTGCTACCGCAGATCCTGCAAAACCCCAGGCCAATTCCGGCCTTGTTGATGTATCGGCTGATACTCTCCTGTCCCTGCAACCAGGAAAAGCTCTGAGGATCAATCATGGTCATGGCAGAACCGGCTCCACTGAAGGCCTTTCGGCAGCGGGAACAATGGCAGGAGCGCCCTGGCGATAAAGTTCCGGAGATCTGGTACCTGATCTCGCCGCAAAAACACTCCCCGGTAATGCTGGTCATAGTCCCCCCTCTTATCTCTTATATTGCCTCACCCAACCCGGAATTCAGCGCTACTATGATCAAAGGGTAGCCCACCTGCCAGAGCGCTCTCACGAAAGTGACAGGACCTCGACCCCTTTAAGCCCCTGTGTCGATTTGCCTGCCCTCTTCTACCCAGACCAGCCACAACATCGTCTGGACGGATCAGCCCGCAGACCTCACACTTAACGCCTGCACATCTGTTGTAAGGAAAGGCACGCAATGACACTGTCGGTAACCTTCTGCGGGGCCGCGCGCACAGTAACCGGATCCTGCTATTGGTTTCGCACCCCCACATGCCAATTCCTGGTGGACTGCGGCCTGTTTCAGGGCACCAAAACAGTCAAGCAGCTGAATTACGACCCCTTCCTTTTTGACCCGAAGAAGATTGACTTTGTGCTGGTGACCCACGCCCACATCGATCACTCAGGCCTCCTGCCCAAACTCTGTAAACAGGGCTTCCGCGGCAAAATCTACATGACAAACGGCACCGCCGACCTGCTGTCGGTCATGTTGCCGGACAGCGGATACATTCAGGAAACGGAGACCCGCTTTCTCAACCAGCGCAATCGCCGCAAGGGCATTCCCGCCGTCACCCCCATTTACGTCCGCGAAGATGCCGAACGCTGCCAGAGCCAGTTTGCGCCCCAGGACTATGAAACCTGGCTGACACTCAATGACACCGTACGGGTGCGCTTCTGGAACGCCGGTCACATTCTGGGGTCGGCCTCTGTGGAACTGGAGTTGCGCGATGATCGACTGGAAAACGGCAAGCTGAAGCTGCTCTTCTCCGGCGACCTGGGCCCCGACCACAAACTCTTTCACCCGGACCCGACAGCCTCCAGTGGATTTGACTATGTCTTTTGTGAAAGCACCTATGGCGGACGGCAAAGAGTCCATCTGACTGTCGAGCAGCGCCGAGACGCCCTGGCGGAGGAAGTGAACCAAGCCCTGGCCAAAGACGGCCTGCTGCTGATCCCCTCCTTCGCCGTGGAACGAACTCAGGAACTGCTGGCCGATCTTTCGGCTCTGCAGGGAAAGGGACGCATTCCCTCCCTGCCGATTTTTGTCGATTCCCCTTTGGCTCTGCGGGCCACAGAAGCCTTTGCCAAGAACGCCCAGGTCCTGGAAGGTCTGGAAGGGGCCGCCAACCTCTTCAAAAACCACAACATTCGCTTTACGGAAACGGTGGAAGAAAGCAAAGCCATCAGCCGCATCGCCAGCGGGGCCATCATTCTCGCGGCCAGCGGTATGTGTGACGCCGGTCGCATCCGCCATCACCTCAAGGACCGTCTCTGGCTGGCCAAAACCACGGTTTTGATGGTGGGCTACATGGCCGAAGGCACCCTGGGGCGTTTGCTGCTGCAAGGCAAAAAGGCTGTGCGCATTCAGGGACAGATCATCGACGTTAAGGCCAAAATCCGGGAACTGGAGAGTTACTCGGGTCACGCCGATCATGAAGAGCTGATCGACTGGCTGAAAGACAGGAAACCCATCGCCAGGAAACTCTTTCTGACTCACGGTGAGGAAAAGAAGATCCTGGCCCTGCAAAGCGGCCTGGTGCCGGATGTTCTGCCCGCAGAGCAAATCACCATCCCAGCCATGGATCAGGAAGTGGACCTGCTGAGCGGCCAGGCGGTTGCAACCGCGTCGGCTCTGCCCCCCCGGCTGCCGGCAGACGCTGTCACCGGGCTGGACTGGCACAATGCCTGGGCCCAACTGCAGATCGATTTGCGCCAGGCCCTGGAAAAAGCGCCGGATCAATCAGCCAGGAACGGTTTGCTGCAGGAGATGAAAAAGCTGCTCAAACAGGCAAATGAGAAGAGCTGAAGCCCCATTCCCCACATTCACCTCCAGTTCCTCCTGCCGTTCATAAGACAAGCATAGGAAGTCCCGGCCTCATGGGAAACGCGACAAAGCCTGCAAAGAAAAAACCCGCCAGTGCTCCCAGAGCCTGGCAACGAATGCTCTCGGGCCGTCGTCTTGATTTGCTCGATCCCAGCCCCTTTGATGTGGAGATTGAAGACATTGCCCACGGGCTGTCCCGGGTGGCCCGCTGGAACGGACAGACCCAGGGGCCCTGGGCCTTCTCCGTCGCGCAGCACAGCCTGCTGGTGGAAGAAATCACCGCCCTGATCAAACCGGACCTGCTGCTGCGTGAGCGCTTGTTTGCCTTGCTGCACGATGCGCCGGAGTTTGTGGTCGGGGACCTGATCTCCCCGTTCAAGGCGGCTGTCGGGGTCAACTACAAAGCGCTGGAAAACCGCCTGATGTCCGCCATCCTGCTGCGTTTTTCCCTGCCGCCTGCCCCCTCCGTCGCCCTGGAGAAGCTGGTCAAACGCGCCGATCTGGCCGCCGCCTATCTGGAAGCAACCCAGCTCGCCGGATTTGAGCTGGAGGTGGCGCAGAAGACCTTTCCCCGCCCCCGGGGAAAAGCCGCTCACTCCATCGAGAAACTGCGCCTGACACCCCTGCCCCCCGACGAGGCCAAAGCAGCTTTCCTGTCGCGGTTCCACAGCTTGCTGAGCGCCAGAGAAAAGACCAGTTGATCTGCAGAATTGGTTCGCAAGTCAAAGACCAGCAGCAGAACTGGTTCAAAAACCGGCCCCGGATGTTAAACTGATCTGGCAACAGCACTTTTCCGGTTATGCCCATTCAGCCAAGGAAACTCATCTTGTTTCGCTGCTTTCTCCTTCTCGGCCTCTGGTTCGGCATCTTTCTGTTTCACCTGCCTCTGGCGCACAGCCAGGAAAACCAGGCCAGTGCCTCAACCTCGCGATTTAAGGTCACCTATATCGGCCCCAGCGGCCCCAAGGCCCTTAATGAACAGATCACAGGCCCCATGCGGGCTGCCGCCAAAGATCTCAATATTGATCTTGAAGTTTTCCTGACAGGGCAAGGGCGCGGTGCTTTAGTTCGACGGGCAGAAGAACTGGCAAAACGGCCGGACAAACCGGACTATGTGTTGCTGTCCAATCTGAACAAGCTGGCCGCCAGGGCACTGGTCATTCTGACCCGGGCAGGCATCCCGGCCATGACCATCATCAGCGGCATCAGCCCGGAGGAACAGCGGACTCTGGACGGCTTTGCTTTACCTTATCGTGTGCCCCTGGGATCGGTTTCCGGGGATTATAGAGAAGCCGGGTTTGATATGGCCCGCTATGTTGAAACCCACTTCGAAAACGGCATCAAGCGCGGCAACTTCAAGCGCAACCTCCGGGTTGGTGTTCTGGCCATGCCCGGCGACCTGCGCACACCGGAGAACATTCAGCTGCGCGAAGGCCTGAAGTTCGGCATCCAGGTCAGCGAAAACCGCCTTTTTCTGCTCGCCTCGGTACCGGTGCAATGGTCCGGCATTCGGGCCCGGAAACTGACCCGGGAGTTTGCCGACAAAGAAAAGGTTCTGGCTGTCTGGACCGGGGACCCAACCATCGCCAAGGGCGCTGTACAGGGGTTGAGCGATGTGGGGGAACAAGCCGGCAACCGCAACCTGATCGTCACCCTGGGCTGGGATGAAATCAGTATTAAGGGCATCCGTGACAAATCCATCGGCATGGCCGTTGGCGGTCACCTCCTGGCCGGTGCCTTCGCCCTGGTGATGCTCAGCGACTATCATGACGGTCTGGATTTCGCCAACAGTGACATCCTGACCTCTCCTGACGATCAGCTTTTCGATGATCCGGCAAACGATATTCGGGCAAATTTCCGGGGAGCACTGCGGTACGATCTGCCCCAGATCAACCAGAGGAACTTCAGGTCTTTTGAAAACATCTTCAAAACCTGGGACTGGAACACGGTGAATTTCAAGGGACTGACCCGCGCTGCAACTCCTGGACGGCTGGGCTATGATTTTAGTTCAGAAAGACTGATTGAGTCCCGACACTAGAGCATACTCTAAGCTTTTGCTTCCTGGCTTGGGAGCCTGCGCTTGTCCTTAAAAGCAAAGGGGCCTGCTTCCAGATGGAAACAGGCCCTTTTTTAAATCGCTCTGTCGACAGAGGTAACTCGGGTCGCGGTCATGCGTTAAGCACTGTCTGAACCGATCAGGCTCCGGTCACGGAGAGAGTGGCTCTCAGCCCTCTCACCGTCCATCCCTTTGCCTTCGCCCCTTTAGCGTTCCAGAGGTTTGTACTTAATGCGGTGCGGCTGATCAGCCTGGGCACCCAGACGGCGCTTCCGATCGGCTTCATAGTCCTCGTAAGCGCCTTCGAACCACTCCACATGACTGTCGCCTTCAAAGGCCAGAATATGGGTGGCAATGCGATCCAGGAACCAGCGATCATGGCTCACCACCATCACGCAGCCGGCAAACTCCAACAGGGCTTCTTCCAAAGCACGCAGGGTGTCCACATCCAGATCGTTGGTGGGTTCGTCAAGCAGCAGCACGTTGGCGCCGGATTTCAGCATCTTGGCAAGGTGTACGCGGTTGCGCTCACCACCGGACAGCTGACCAACCTTTTTCTGCTGGTCCGTGCCCTTGAAGTTAAAGCCACCGACATAGGCACGGCTGGCCATAGTTTTCTTGCCCAGCTGGATCATATCCAGGCCGTCTGACACCTCTTCCCAGACAGATTTGTTGGGATCCAGGTTGTCGCGGGACTGGTCAATGTAACCCAGCTGCACGGTCTCCCCGACCCGGAAGTCACCGGAATCCGGTGTTTCCTGTCCGGTGATCATCTTGAACAGTGTGGTCTTACCAGCACCGTTGGCCCCGACAATGCCGACAATGGCCCCGGCAGGAACCTTGAAGCTGAGGTCGTCGATCAGCAGGCGATCGCCAAAGCCTTTGTTCACCCCTTCGGACTCAATGACCATGGAGCCCAAACGCGGACCCGCCGGAATGGAGATGGTGCCGGGCTCCGGTGCTTTGTCCTGAGCCTGCCGCAGCAGATCCTCGTAGGCCGTAACACGGGATTTCGCTTTGGCATGACGGCCTTTGGGGGAGGCTTTGATCCACTCGGCTTCGTGATCCAGCGTCCGTTGACGGGCCTTTTCTTCCTTGGCTTCCTGCTCCATGCGCTTGCGCTTTTGTTCCAGCCAGCCGGAGTAGTTGCCTTCGTAAGGAATGGCCCGGCCGCGATCCAGTTCCAGGATCCAGCCCGCCACATTGTCCAGGAAGTAGCGATCGTGGGTCACGGCCACAACGGTGCCCGGGTACTCTTCCAGATAACGTTCCAGCCAGGCCACGGATTCTGCGTCCAGATGGTTGGTCGGTTCGTCAAGCAGCAGCAGGTCAGGCTTGGCCAGCAACAACTTGCACAGGGCCACACGGCGGCGTTCACCACCGGACAGTTTGGTCACATCCGCATCGCCCGGCGGGCAGCGCAGTGCATCCATGGCAATTTCAACCCGGCGATCCAGATCCCAGGCATCTGCGGCGTCGATCTTTTCCTGCAGTTCCGCCTGCTCAGCCAGCAGGGCATCGAAATCGGCATCCGGCTCGGCAAAGAGGTTGGAAACCTCATTGTAGCGATCCACATAGGCCTTCAGGTCACCCAGACCGTCCATGGCGTTGCCAGCCACATCCTTGTTGGGGTCCAGTTCCGGTTCCTGCGCCAGATAGCCCACTTTGGCATCCTTGGCTGCAGAGGCTTCGCCGTTGAACTCCGTATCCAGGCCCGCCATGATTTTCATCAGGGTAGACTTACCCGTGCCGTTCAGGCCCAGAACACCGATTTTTGCGCCAGGCAGGAAATGCAGATGCACATCCTTGAGAACCTGTTTGCCGCCGGGCCAGGTCTTGGACAGGCCCTGCATGGAATAGACGTACTGGTAAGACGCCATGGTCTAGTCGTTCCTTTTCATCAATCGCCTGGCATCACTCAATTCCGCCAAGGGAACAGGCTCACCTCAAAAACAGGGAAACCGGGACGCGCGATTTAATCAGTCTGAAATGTCTCCGGGCTGTTCCTGCCCGCTCGGGGACGGAGAGAAAAAGCCGCTTCGGCCCGCATCCTACTAGGCGCATCTGACAGGTCAATGTTTGTTCGCCAGAATGAGAAGGTCGCACACGATCCGGAGCCATTCCGGCCGGGGGCAACGGCCTTTGCTCTGCCATCGCCGGATTTTCTGATCCAATCAACCAGCGGTCATCAGTCTTTAGACTGGTCACTTCCGGAGCAGTTCATTAATCTATCGTCTACAAAGTAATTTAGACTTGCTGTCGCCCATTATTATCCATCGCGATCAGCAAGGCCGGACCGGCATCATTACGTTTAACAGGTAGTAAATTGCTCCGATTACAGGAAAATCGAGTTGGGGGCTTGCTGATCCTCAGCCCTTCTGATCGCATCACCGGTGACAATGTCAGTGAACTGGATCATCAAATCAGCGTACATCTGGATGAAGGTGAGACCGTCATTCTGCTGGACTTGAGCAGAGTTTCCTACATAGCCTCATCCGGGTTGAGAGTGCTGCTCATTCATTCCAAGCAGCTGAAAAAGCGTGAAGGGAAGCTCATGCTTTGCAGTTTGCAGCCCTCAGTCCGGGATGTGCTGGAAATGAGCGGCTTCATCCGGCTCTTTGCCACCTTTGCCGACAGGGATGAGGCACTGGCGGCTTCGCAGGATACTGTTACGTGACACCGTTCTGTGACGCTGTTCCATAGAGACCGGAAATCAGGGGGAGTTTTGCGCGATGACACCAGGTTCTATCTTAAGCCGCACTCTTTCCATTGGCCTGGTCATGGTTCTGCTGCTCCCGCTTTTCACATCGTCCAGCGCCGGGGTCAGCGACTCTCGCCATATTGTGGCCTCCTGGTATCCCGCTGAGCCCTACCAGTTTTTCGACACGCGCCGTGGCAACGACAAGGTCACCGGTCTGGACATCGAACTGGCCCGTGAGATTCTGGAGTCCGCCGGCTATGTGGTGACCTTCCAGCCATCCAACTGGGCGCAAATTCAAAAGGACCTGGAGGTCGGGAAAATCGATCTGGCTCTGGGGGCGTTCAAAACGCACGAGCGAGAGGATTTTGCGCTGTTTTCGGCTCCTTACCGCACCGAGAAAGACAAAATCTTCCTGCCCAGGAACAGCAAGATCGGAAAAGAAGTCAGCAGTTTTGACCAGCTTTTCAAAATCGCGGTCGAACAGGATCTGCACATCGGCGTGCTGCACGGCTATTCCTACGGGGAGGAAGCCGATGCCCTGCTGGACCAGCTAAAACCTCACCAACGGCTTGTATTCCGCTCGATCAAAGAAGCCATCACCGCTCTTTCCACCAACGGCATCGGCGCCCTGATCGCCGATGAGTTTGTTGCGGAATCCGCGATCTTTGATCTGAGCGTAGAAGGCAAGATCTCCCGCCATGAAATTCTGGTGTTTGAAGGCCCCATCCACGCCATGTTCTCAAAGAAGTCCGTTGATGAGTCCGTCATCGCAGATTTCAACCATGCACTGGAGAAGATAAAGAAAGACGGCCGCTATGAAGCCATCCAGCGGGCCAACATCACCCCCATTCACTTTTCCAACGCCCTGAGCGGTGGGTGGTTCCAGGCCATGGATATCATTGGAACCATCGCCTTTGCCATTTCCGGTGTGCTGCTGGCACGCAAGGAGAACTACAGCATTTTCGGCGCTTTGGTCTTGGCCGCCCTGCCAGCTGTCGGCGGCGGGGTTGTGCGGGACCTGCTGACAGGGCGCCAACCCATTGGCATCCTGCAAAGCCCCCTGCCTTTGCTGCTGGTCATCGGGACGGTTTTGCTGGGCTATCTGATCAACATATTCATCCGCAAAACCTACGGACAGCACCTCATTGCCTATGAGATTGCCCTGCTGCTGCAGAAGGTCAAACGCTACGTAGAACCGGGGAATTTCTTTCAGGTTTTCGATGCCATAGGCATGTCGGCTTTCACCATCACCGGGGTTTATGTGGCCAGCATCATGGACACCGATCCCCTATGGCTCTGGGGGCCGCTATTGGCCACCTTCACGGCGGCCGGTGGCGGCATCATCCGGGATGTGGTCAGGGCAGACAAAAACAATCCCTCTCTCAAAAGTTCGTTCTATGCGGAGATTCCGCTTGTTTGGGGACTGCTGTTGTCCCTGTTCATCTGGTATTGGGGTCCCACGACCCCGAGTGGAGAAATCTTCTTTGCCGTGATGATTACAGTCGTGGGTGCATTTCTTACCCGCATGGCCGTGGTGATCTGGAAAGTGCCCAGCCCCAGGTTCTGACTGGCCCGACCCCTTTCAATCTCCGGGCGCTATTGAGACAGAGATTTGTGGTGCCGTCCCCAGAGAAAAAGCGACCAGCCAAGTAACAGCAGAGACAGACTGTTGGCCAGAGTGCGCACATGGTTCCAATCTGTCCAGACGCCGGAATAGTCCAGCCAGACTTGATGGGCAGCCTCTGGTGACAGCGGCAAAACCAAAGCTGCCAGGCCATCGTTCAGGGGGACATTTACCGTGAAGGTCACCAGGTTGACGCCGATGATGTAGGCCACCGCCGCAGTCCCCAGCCAACCTGCTATCTGTCGGCCACCGCCTTTAAAAGCCAGCCAGGCTCCAGTCAAAATCACCGGGCCGGTTAAAAAGAAAGTGACGAAAAATGGGAAGTTGCGAACCGCACCGTTGATGTCCCGCATGGCAGCGATGGCAACGAAGTGGTCTCCGGCGTCCAATCCCCACATCACGGTGATTGAAAAAGCATAGAAAAACCCGGCCATGCAGCCCGTCATCAAGAGAGCAACCAACAGTACCCCTGATGTCAATTTTCCCACTGCCAAAACTGCCCCCTCTATGATCTCTGCCTTATGGCCATATGGGGGTCAGACCGTGGATTCACCATGAAAAAAGGGAGCCCATTCAGGCCCCCTTTTTCTTTTTTTAAAGCGATCCACTTCATAAGCGTTCCGGCTTTCTATTCTCCCGCCTGGGGAGCCGGTTTGGCACCGCCCGCCCCGTCTTCATCATCTCCGTCTTTGGGTTTGACCAGCGTCTTACCGGTCACCTTTTCCACAAAGGACTGGATCAGCAGGAAGAAGACCGGCACCAGGAAGGTTCCGACCACCGTTGCAGCCAGCATCCCGGAGAAGACAGTCACGCCAACGGACTGACGGCTGGCCGCCCCGGCCCCGGAGGCGATGACCAGAGGAATCACCCCCAGGATAAAGGAGAAGGCCGTCATCATGATGGCGCGGAAACGCTGATGGGCTGCAGTGATGGCCGCATCCTTGAGGCTCATGCCTTCTTCACGACGGTGCTTGGCGAATTCGACGATCAGAATGGCATTCTTGGTGGCCATCCCCACCAGTAGGACCATGCCAATCTGGGCATAGACATCCAGCGGAATGCCCGCGTACATCAAACCGGTGATGGCGCCTAGTGCCGCCAGCGGCACGGCCAGGATCACCGACAGTGGCAACATCCAGCTTTCGTACTGCGCCACCAGGAAGAGGTACACAAAGAGAATCGCCAGAGCGAAAATGATCGGTCCCTGCGATCCGGCTTTGATCTCCTGCAGCGTAATACCCGACCACTGGAAACCGAAGGAAGGCGGCAGAACTTCTGCAGACACCTCCTCCATGGCTTTAATGGCCTGACCGGAACTGTAGCCCGCTGCCGCAGAGCCATTAACCGTCGCCGCCCGGAACATGTTGAACCGGGTAAGAGATTCAGGGCCCAGGATCGGCGAGGTGCTGATCAGGGTGCTCAAGGGAACCATTTCACCGGCTTCATTACGGACATAGAGCTGGAAGACGTCTTCAGGTTCCGCCCGGAACTCTTTATCCGCCTGCACATAGACCTTGAAAATCCGGCCAAACTTGTCGAAGTCGTTCACATAGAGCGAGCCCAGCTGAGCCTGCAACGTGGTAAAGACGTCCGACAAAGGCACGCCCAGCTTCTTGGTTTTGTCGCGATTCACATCCAGGTAAATCTGCGGCACATCGGCCCGGTAGGTCGAGTAAACCGATTGCAGCTCCGGCCTCTGGTTCGCACTGAACAACAAGGCCCGCAGGGCTGCTGCCAGATCCTGTGGCGTCCCGCCCCCCCGGTCCTGAAGCTTGTACTCAAAGCCGCCTGTACTGCCCAGACCCGGAATGGCCGGCGGCACAAAAGCGAAGACATTGGCTTCACGCACCTGGCTGAACTTGCCCATCAAACGTCCGAGAACCGCGTCCAGTTTCAGCTCAGGTGTCTGTCGTTCCTCCCAGGGTTTCATGATGGCGATTTCCATGGCCGAGGAGGAAGACACCGAACCGGACAGCAGGGAGTAACCACCAACGGAAATCACATCCGTCACGGCCGGATCTGATCTCAGAATTTCCTCAACCTCATTGACCACCTTGGTGGTTCGGGCCAGGGCCGCGGCATCGGGCAGGGCCACATCCACCATGATAAAGCCCTGATCCTCTGTCGGCAGAAAGCCGCCGGGAAGATTGATGAAGCCATAGTAGGTCGCCCCAAACATGCCGCCCACCAGGAACAGCACGATGATGGCCCGGCGCACCAGGAACCTCACCCCGTGCATGTAGCCACCCAGGACCTTTTCAAAGGTCTTGTTGAACCACTTGATCAGGAAGAAATGGTTCTCGCTGGGGGGCTTCAGAAGCAATACAGCCAGAGCCGGACTCAGCGTCAGCGCATTGACCGAGGAAATCATCACCGACACGGAGATGGTCACGGCAAACTGCTGATAGAGTTTACCAGTGATGCCGGGCATGAAGGCCACCGGTACAAAGACCGCCAGCAACACCAGGGTGGTGGCGATGACCGGGCTGGAGACTTCCTCCATAGCCGCATAGGTCGCCTTTTGCGGTGACAGTCCTTCGGACAGCTTCACCTGGACGTTTTCCACCACGATGATGGCATCATCCACCACGATCCCAATGGCCAGGATCAGACCAAAAAGTGTGATCAGGTTGATGGAGAAACCCAGGGCCGCCAATGCCGCAAAAGTCCCGATCAAAGAGACCGGAACAGCAATGGAGGGTATAAGCGTGGAGCGCCAGTCACCCAGGAAGATAAAGACCACCGCGATAACCAGGGCGATGGCGATAAAGAGGGTTTCGTACACCTCATCAACAGAGGCTTTCACGAAGTTCGTGATGTCGTAGAGGATCTTGTATTCGACATCTTCGGGAAAGCGCTCAGACAGTTCCGCCAGGGTTCTGCGCACCTCTTGGGAAACGTCGAGAGCGTTGGCTCCCGGTGACTGATAGACCGCCAGCACCGTGGTGGGAGAGGAGTTCAACTGGCCGTAGGACGAGTAGTTCTGCGCGCCCAAATCAACGCGGGCCACATCGGCCAGCCGGACCACAGAGCCATCGGGATTGGCGCGAACAATGATCCTCTTGAACTGCTCAGGATCAGAGAACCGCCCTTGTGTGCGCAAAGAGTACTGGAATTGCTGGTCCGGTGCTGAGGGCGCCGCCCCCACCTGGCCGGCAGCCACCTGGACGTTCTGTTCCTGGATCGCAGCAACCACATCCGTCACGGTCATGCTGAGCGACGCGAGCTGCTGGGGATCCAGCCACATGCGCATGCCGTAATCCAGCGCCCCCAGGATCGAGGCCTTACCCACACCGGGCAGACGGGCCAGGGTATCCTTGATGTTGATGGAGGCGTAGTTGGACAGGAACAGGGCGTCGTAGGTGCTTTTTGGCGAGGTCAGGTTGACGATCAAAAGCATCTGGGTCGATTGCTTCTGCACCGTCACACCCACCCGCTTCACATCTTCTGGCAGGCGCGGCGTGGCGATAGAGGCGCGGTTCTGGGTATTCACCGCCGCAATGTCAGGATTGGTGCCAACCTCGAATGACACGTTCAAAGACATGGAGCCGTCGTTGGCAGACTTCGATTCCATGTAGATCATGTCATCGACGCCGTTGACCTGCTCCTCCAGGGGCTGTGCCACCGCCGATTCCACCACCTCCGAGTTTGCCCCGGTATAGGTAGCTGAGACCGAAACAACCGGCGGCGTGATGTCAGGGTACTGCTCAATTGGCAGCGCCCTGAGCGCCATCGTACCGGCAATCACGATGACCGTCGAAATGACCAGCGCAAACTTCGGTCGGTTGATGAAAAAGGCGCTGATCATGATTTAGAGGCCCCTTCTTTCGGTTCACCGCTGGCGGGTTTATCCGGAGAGGCCGGTTCCCTGTAGACCGGATCGACGACGGCACCCGGACGGGCCTTTTGGATGCCCTGGTAAACCACAGCCTCGCCTTCGGTTACACCGTCCCGAACGGCCCAGTAAATGCCGTCGCGCTGGCCAACTGTGATGCGCCGCACTTCAATCTTGTTGTCTTTATCAACCACCAGCACGAAGCGGCCGGACTGGTCTTCCTGAACGGCAGCCTGAGGTACCAGCAGTGTATCTGTCGGCTCCGACAGCTGCAGCACCACGGTCACAAACTGACCGGGCAGCAACACCCCGTCAGGGTTGGGGAAGGTGGCGCGCACCCGCACCGTGCCTGTGGTCTGATCGACCCTGGGGTCGATGAACTCCAGCTCCCCCACATAGGAGTAGAAGGTATGGTTTGCGAACCTGAGGCTGGGCACCACGTCTGATTCACGAATGTCGGTTTTCCCCTCTTCCACCTGCTTGAGCTTTGACTCGGTAAAGAGGCGCTCTGAAATGGAAAAGGTCACATACATGGGATCCTGGGAAATCACATTGGCCAGTGGATTACTGGAGGGGCTCACCAGGTTGCCGACCGAGTAGGTTTCCCGCCCGATCTTGCCTTTGATGGGAGAGTGGATTTCCGTGTAGCTCAGGTCCAGTTCAGCGGTTTTAAGCGCCGCTTCCATCACCCGGACTTCAGCTTCGGCGCTGAGCTTGGCAGCCGTGTTGTCGTCCAAAGTCGCCTGGGACACGTTGCCCCGCTTGAAGAGCGACTGAGACCGAGCCAGATCCTGTTCCGTTTTGGTCAGGGTTGCTTTGGCCTGCGCTACCTGGGCTTTGGCGGATTCAACAGCGGCCACATAGGCGTCTTTTTCCAGAACGAAAAGCAGCTGATCCTTTTCAACAAGTCCGCCTTCCCGGAACAATCTCTCATTAATGTACCCCTCAACGCGGGCACGCAGATCGACAGATTCAATGGCTTCTGTCTGTCCCACAAAATTGGTGCTGGGACTGATCTTCTGCTTTTCGACCTTCGCAACAATCACGCTGGCAGGGGGGGCAGCAGGGGCGGCGGCATTCTTGTTATCCTCAGGCAGGCAACCGGAAAGCGCTGCGGCCAGAACACCTCCCCCCAAAGTCAAAAGAAGTTTCTTAACCAATGCCTTAGTCCCCTTCACTCTTCGTCGGCGCAACCTGCTGCGTGTAACGGCTCAGGGGGTCAGAAGCAGCCACACGCCCTTCCCCAAACAAGCCGGATTCACCCGTTACAGGCCATCACCTCCCAAAATCACAACAGCGGCGACAATCAGACCCGGAAGGCTCATCACCCAACTCCTAAGTCATGCCAGCAGCTGCTCAGGTGCTGACTTTTCTTTTCTTGTGCACCTGAAATGAATGTTCTGTCGACAGCATAGCGAAAAGCGAAGCCTTGAACAGCCATCACCTTCATTAATGTTCTGAAAAAAACCACCTTTCAGCTTCCTGTGCTTCTTCGGGCGTTATAAGCTCATGGCTAACCGCTGGTGCAATTGTTCGCCTACCTATTCCATTTATGATGCACAGTGTTTTGATACGCCTGCGAAGACCTGAATCTTCCCAGGCGGTCCAGCTTCAAGGAAAGACCCAGCCATGCCCATCCACCCGACTGAAGACATGAGCAACCCGGCACTGGAAGATGTTTACACCTCCCCCTTGTCAGAAACGGGCCTTCCCAAACACCGGATGCCGGACCAGCTGTCAAAACCGGAAACCGTCTACAATCTGATCCGCGATGAACTGATGCTCGACGGCAATGCCCGGCAGAACCTGGCAACCTTCTGCACCACCTGGGTGGAAGACGAAGTCCAGCAGCTGATGTGTCATGCCGTCGACAAAAACATGATCGACAAGGATGAGTATCCGCAAACAGCTGAGATTGAAAAACGCTGCGTTCACATCATGGCCGACCTCTGGAACGCCCCTAAAAAGGGGCACGCCATTGGCTGCTCCACCACCGGGTCCAGTGAAGCGGCCATGCTGGGCGGACTGGCAATGAAATGGAACTGGCGGAAGAAGCGGGAAGCCGCGGGGAAAGACAGCAGCAAACCCAACATTGTCACCGGTCCGGTGCAGATCTGCTGGAAGAAGTTTGCCCGCTACTTCGATGTGGAACTGCGGGAAGTTCCCCTGCGCGGTGACGCCCTGGGGCTGGAACCCAAAGACCTGCGAGAGTTCTGCGATGAAAACACCATCGGTGTGGTGCCAACGCTGGGCGTCACCTTCACCGGGGTTTACGAACCTGTCGAAGCTCTGGCCAAAGAGCTGGACGCCATGGAAGAGGATCTGGGCCTGGACATTCCGATCCATGTGGATGCCGCGTCCGGCGGCTTTATCGCTCCCTTTATCCAGAAGGACCTGAAGTGGGACTTCAGGCTGAAGCGGGTCAAATCCATTAATGCTTCCGGGCACAAGTTCGGCCTGGCGCCACTGGGGGTGGGCTGGGCCATCTGGGGCAGCAAAAAAGACCTGCCCAAAGAGCTGGTGTTCAATGTGGATTATCTGGGTGGCAACATGCCCACCTTTGCCCTGAATTTCTCCCGCCCTGGCGGGGAAATCATCGCCCAGTATTACAATTTCCTGCGCCTGGGGCGCGAAGGATACCGGGCCATTCAGCAAGCCTGCGCCGACAATGCCCACTGGCTGGCCAAGGAGCTGTCAAAAATCGACATCTTCGAGATGATCTATGACGGCAAAGGGGCACTTCCCTGCGTCACCTACAAGCTCAAAGACGGTGATCACGGCTTCTCGCTCTATGATCTGTCAGAGCGGGTGCGTATGCGGGGCTGGCAGATTGCCTCCTATCCTCTGCCGTCGGATCGCGAAGACACGGTGGTGCAGCGCATCCTGGTGCGTCGGGGAGTCAGCCGGGATCTGGCTAAACTCCTGTTAAAGGATATCAAGCGGGAGGTGGAGAACCTGAAACAGAACCCGGTGACAAAGTCATCCGCTGGTCCCAGTTTTGCGCACGGCTGATACCGGACCCACCGGTACCGCAACCACCGGCCCACACTTCAACAAAGCCTCAAAAATCGCCAGGGAAAAGGCCTCCAGGAAAAAGACCACCGGGAAATAGACCACTGGAGAAAGGGCCGTCACTCGCCCTGATCATCAGGGGTGGGAGGCTTTGGCTTGCGGAAAATCGTCAGTCGCAGCGGAATAACCCAGGCCAGCCCGGCGATGGGATAGAAAATCAGTTCCGCCAGCCAGTGCTGCGGCAGCCAGGTCACGCCAATGTAGACCATCAAGCCAATGTAAATCAGCACAGCCAGGCTGATCAGGAGAATGGCCAGGTACCCTTTGATGGTCATAAGCGGTCTCTATCGTAAAGTTTAAGGCGGAAAGAGCAGAAGTCTAGCTTTCGGCCTCTGCCTACCCCGCCCATCGGCACAGAACAAGGGCTTAGAGTCTTTGAGGGAAATCGAGTCTTAGAGAGTGATTCTCGACAGAGATAGAACTCTCTCAGCAAAATCACCTTACGATGGCGCTCAAACCCCGGATCTGCCTCTTTTCAACTCAAAAGTAGGGACCTCGCCGATGGGTTCAAAGCGCAAAACGCGTCTGACAAAACCGATAACGCGCCAGTCAACCCGCCTCTACTGCTGGCCTTTGAGCTGGGTGACATAGGACACCAGATCATCCAGGTCATCTGCCGTCATCTCGAAAGTGGCCACGTTACTGGGAATCTCGGTCCAGGGAGAGACACCTTCCATACGGACCACCACAGGATGAGGTTGCCGTTCAAAGAAGGTTTCAAAGCGCTCCAGCCAGTCTCCCAGGGAAAGCAGCAGCTTGAAGGATGGAGATGAGCCAATGCCGCCGTAGGGATTGAAATCCTCCACCACATGACAGCGGGTACAGTGTGTCACGGAAATATCCTGTCCGCGCTTGAAGGCGGCGGCATCATCCGTAGAGGATTGAGCCAGTTGCATGGCGGTGGCACGGCTTGGGCTCCCGAGAGCAACAAGGACAACAACGGCACAAAGCAGTAATAGAACGACTGTGAAACCAGCGCCCTGTTTGAGCCGCAGACAGACCACTCTGCGCCCTGTTTTTAACGACATTGATCCCTCCTGTGTCTTTGCCCCTTTTTCCGTCCTTCCAGAATGACTCTTTTTTAACGCCGTGATTGTGTTTCCAAACGCTAGAGTGTGAGAGGCAGAAGCCCCAGCGCGTTGCGCGGTTACCTCACCACGAACCACTCTCTAAACTGTTGAAACAATGACTTACTTACGTTCCATACCGGACCGCTTCAGGGTCCCTGTTCAGACCGGGGGAACGCTGGAAAGACAGCAGGACTTTGCACCTTACGTCACAAATACCTCACTTGATGGATTTACAGAACCAGGCCGAAAACAGCTTAGTCCCTAACATAGGCGGAAACAAAATGCCGCAGGGAAACTTGGGATCAGGGAGGACCCAGGGACGAATAACTTTCCCCGTCAGCAGCTATTCCGCTTGAGCAACATCACGAGTCTGGTCAACATACCTACTGGACTTCCAGGCTGGAGATGCGGGGTGGCTTCCGCAGGCACACTCTGCCCGAGATTAATGAGGCAGAAGCCGGAACAAGACTGCCAGCCTTAGCTGCCTGTCAGGCAGCTGTCGCTCAACTGATCAGCGCAGCAGTTGCGCAAGAAAAATGAACTGGAGGCAAAAAGAATGCGAACACGAAAATCTAAAAGAGGCGTTTCCGGCCTGTTGCAGGCCATCTCTCGTCGGCAGTTTATGCAAGGCGCAGGGGTTGCCGCGGTTGGTCTGACCGTGACCGGCATGCCCAAACTGGCTGCCGCCGAAGAAAAGAAGCTGAGCTTCTACAACTGGGACACCTACATCGCCGAAGACACCCTGGACAACTTCAAGGATGCCACCGGCATCGAAGTGAAGATGGACCTCTTCGCGGACAACGCCGAGCTTTTTGCCAAGCTGCGCGATGGCAATCCGGGGTACGATCTGATCGTTCCGACCAATGACTGGGTTGCCCGCATGGTTGCCGCCGGCATGCTGGAAGAGCTGGATCACAGCCTGATCCCCAACATGTCCAACCTCTATCCGTCCTTCATGGACAAAGCCCCCTTCGATCCGGGGCGCAAACACTCCCTGCCGTACATGTGGGGCTCCATCGGCATCGGCTATCGCAAGTCCAAAGTGTCTGAGCCCCCTGCCAGCTGGAAGTACCTCTACGATTCTGATCAGTACTCCGGCAAAATTGCCATTCTGGCAGAACCGCAGACCGCGCTGCAGATGGGCATGAAGTATCTGGGCTACTCCCTGAACTCCACCAACAAGGCCGAAATCGATGCGGCAGCCGATCTGCTGATCAAGCAGAAGCCGCACATCAAGGCTTTTGCCGAAGACAACGGGCAGGATCTGCTGGCCGCTGGTGATGTGGACCTGACCATGGAATGGAATGGCGACATTGCCCAGCTGATGACCGAAGACGATGACGTGGGCTATGTCATGCCTGTGGAAGGCGGACTGCTGTGGGAAGACACCCTGTGCATTCCCAAAGGCGCGCCGCACCCTGGCAACGCCCATGCCTTCATCAACTACATCTATGAGCCGGATGTGAACCGCTCAATCGCGGAATACATCCAGTACGCCACGCCGAACAAAACGGCTGCGGAAGGCATGCCTGCCGAATACAAGGACAACCCAGCGATCTATCCGCCGGAAGCCGATCTGGCCAAGGCTGAAAAAGCCCTCTATCTGGGCGAAGACATCGTTGAGTACTACGACCAGACCTACACCAAGGTTCTGGCGTCCTAAGCGGAAGCTCTCGGGTCCCAAGCCTGTATCCTTCCAGGCCTGGGACCCTCTCTTCCGACCCAGCACTTTCGAACTCTGCTTTTGTCAACCAAGGGCACCGTTTCCCCAAATCCGGTCAGTTGGGGCCCCGCCTCACTGACAGACATTCCCCGCAATGGCCCCAGCCGTTGCCCAAACCGTTTCAGAGAATTTCATGGAAAGTTGGCGCAAAGCCCCGCTCGCTTTTTTGGCGACTTACCTGCCGCCCATTTCCTGGCTGCTCTTTTTCTTCCTGATCCCGCTGACCCTGATCTGGGGCTACAGCTTCAGCGACAAACTGGGCATCACGGAAATCGAGCTAACCTGGACGCTGTCCAACTATGCCCGTGCACTGGACCCGCTCTATCTCAGCATTCTCTGGAAATCCCTCTGGATGGCGGGGCTGACAACGGTGATCTGCCTGATCGTCGCCTTTCCCGTTGCTCTGGCCATTACCTTTGCTCCGCAGCAAACCCGCAACTGGCTGCTGATGCTGGTCATCCTGCCCAGCTGGATCAATCTGCTGATCCGCACCTATGCGCTGATTGCCGTGCTGCGGACCCGCGGCCAGCTGAACTTCGCCCTTGAATGGATCTGGCTGAAGGTTGACGCCGTTTTCCAGTTCTTCGGCTTTACCATCGGCAAATTCGAAGCCCTGGAGCTGCTCTACAACAACGGCGCTGTGGTGATCGGTCTGGTGTTTGTCTACCTGCCCTTCATGGTGCTGCCTCTCTTTGCCGCCCTGGACCGCATGGACAAATCCCTGATGGAAGCCAGCCTGGATCTGGGGGCCGGGCGACTGCGCAGCATCAAGAACATCGCCGTGCCCCTGGCTCTGCCGGGCATCATCTCCGGCATCATCATCACCTTCATTCCTTCCCTTGGGTCCTATCTGACACCGGACCTGCTGGGCGGCACAGAAAGCCAGATGATCGCCAACGTTATTGAGCGGCAGTTCAAATCCGCCAACGACCTGCCCTTTGGGTCCGCCCTCAGTTTCATTCTGATGTACGCCACCTTCTTTGCCCTGGCGCTGCGGTCCGTCCTGTCCAACCGTCAGCAAGCAGGCCGGAGGTAGCCCGTCATGAACAGAGTTTCCTCTCTCTTGTCCTGGCTGCCGTTCATCGGTCGACGGGAAGAAATCGCCCCGCTGGAACTGCACAGGCTGTTCTGGATGCGGGCCTGGGTGGCCTGCACCCTGCTGTTCCTCTATGCGCCGATCCTGGTGCTGGTGGTCTTCAGCTTTAACAATTCAAAGCGCAACGTGGTCTGGCGGGGCTTCACCACCAAGTACTATGAAAAGGCCTTTGCCAACAGCGAGCTGATGCTGGCCTTTGGCAACACCTTCACCATCGCCGTGATCTCCACCATCATCTCGGTCATTCTGGGCACCCTGGCGGCGCTGCTGTTGTGGCGCTTCCGCTTTCCCCTGAAAGCCGCCCACGACGGTGCTCTGGCCCTGCCCATCGTGATCCCGGAGATCTGCATGGGGGTGGCGCTGATGTCCTTTTACACCCGCATCGGCTGGCCCACCGACATGGTCTGGCCCTTCAATCTCTCCAGCATCACCTTCGCCCATGTGGCGTTCAGCTTCCCCTTTGTCACCATGGTGGTCCGGGCCAGGCTGGAAGGCTTCAACCGGGAACTGATGGAATGCGCTCAGGATCTGGGGGCGTCCGAATGGCAGGTGCTGCGCGATGTGATCGCCCCCTTCCTGCTGCCGGGACTGATCGCCGGGGCGTTGCTGGCCTTTACCCTGTCACTGGATGACTTTGTCATCACCTTCTTTACCTCGGGTCCGAACACAGTGACCTTCCCGGTGAAGATCTATTCCATGGTCCGCTTCTCGGTCACACCAGAAGTCAATGCGGCCTCTACCATCTTGATTCTCATCACCATCATCATGACCGCCATTGCCATGCGTCTGCAGGGACGCAAAGGCGGCAATCTGGCCGGTTAGGAGCGCTGTTGAGCATGAGCGGAAACGACTCTTTCATTTCAATCAACCAGGTCACCAAGGTTTACGGTGGCTCGGTCAAAGCCGTGAACGATGCCAATCTGGCCATCAAAAAGGGCGAGTTCTTTGCCCTTCTGGGGCCGTCCGGCTGCGGCAAGACCACCCTGCTGCGCATGCTGGCCGGTTTCGAAACCCTGACCGAAGGCCAGATCATCATTGATGGCCAGGACATGGCGGGTGTGCCCCCCAATCGCCGCCCCATCAACATGGTCTTCCAGTCCTATGCCGTCTTCCCCCACATGACCGTGGCCGACAATGTGGCCTATGGTCTGAAGGTGGACGGTGTGCCCAAGCATGAGATTGCGGAGAAGGTGGAAAAGGCTCTGGGACAGGTCAAGCTGGCCGAATATGGCCCGCGCAAACCCGACCAGCTCTCCGGGGGGCAGCGCCAGCGTGTCGCCCTGGCGCGCGCGCTGGTGAAAGAACCCAAGGTGCTGCTGCTGGATGAACCTTTGTCAGCACTGGACGCCAAGCTGCGCGAAGCCATGCAGCTGGAACTGGTGCGCCTGCAACAGGCCGTGGGCATTACCTTTGTCATCGTCACCCACGATCAGGCCGAGGCGCTGTCCATGGCCGACCGCATTGCCGTGATGGAAGCCGGTCAGGTGAAACAGGTGGCCAGCCCGGAAGAACTGTACGAGCATCCCAACTGCCGCTTCGTGGCTGACTTCATCGGTAAGATCAATCTGTTGGACGGCCGGGCCGAAGCTCTGGAAGGCGACAACCACCGCCTGCTGATCGAAGGGCTGCCAACGCTGGAACTGCCCGGCCACTATCAGGGCAGTGTCACCCTGGCCATCCGACCGGAAAAGGTGCGCATCAGCCTGGCCCGTCCGGACAATGGTGAACTGACAACCCAGGGCACCATCAGTGACCTGGCTTACTATGGCAGTTCTTCCCACCTCTATGTGGATCTGGGCAACGGCAACCCCATCATGGTGGACATCCCCAACGCCCAGCGCCATCAGGGAGAGGGCTTTTCCATTGGTCAGTCCGTCTGGGTTTCCTGGACCCAGGAAGACGCCATGCTGCTGACCAGCTGACCCGGCCTGACCGCTTAACCGCCTCTGATAAAGCTGTGAACAGGCTAACTCTGTCCTGCGGCAGGCCGTCACGCCTGGGCCCCTGTATGCAGGAAAACTATCCCACTCTCGCCAACTCCACGCTATAGTGAGCCCCACAGGGACAAAAATGAGACGCTGGGCCACCACAAAACGGAATGGTCACAGGGTCCGCGCCTGAAACTGCCCCCCCTGATTTGTGCATCAGGTCGGCTGGTCATTGGCGTGAGAGACCTAAGTTCTGGTACGGCCTTTTCATGAGGTTCCGAAAAGAACGCAGACAGGTCTCTATTCAATGATGTGGAGCGTGATCCGTAACAGAGTAGAAGCCCAGAGCTTCACCTGCAGGCGGTCATACTCTCATGCGGGAGGAAGAACTTTGGTTGGTCACAGTCACGGTAATCATCCTGTCACGCGGCTCCGCCGCCTTGCTATCCCCACTCCGTCTTTCTGGACACTGACCGTCGTTTGCTGCCTGCTGGCGATTGCGCTGCTGCCGCTGCTTGGAGCCACCGCATCCCAGGCTTCTGAACGACGCCATCTGCAGGGCAACGAAGAGGTGCTGACAGGTCGCCATGTTGATGTGGCTGATCATGAAGCAAGTGATCTTCTGGTCGCCGCGCAAAGCAGTAAGCTGGAGCGTTTGACCCTGGAAGATCTTGCTGTGGCTGCCGGTCGGGTCAAGATGACCGACATCACCACAGAAAACCTGCTGCTCTTTTCCGGCTTCGCAAAAATGCAGGACATGTCTCTGCGTCAGGGCTTCTTGCTGGGCAACAGCCTGACTTTCGGCGGCGATGTATCCAGCGATCTGGCCATGGCTGCTGGCTGGATAACCTTACAGCCTGAAACCATCATCGGTGGACGTCTGAGGGTCGCTGCCGCCAACTTCCTTCAGCAGGGACAGTTGCTGGGCGACCTGGTGGTCGTGGCAAGGAAAGTCACGCTGAACGGAGAAATCAGCGGCAATCTGCGCATCTTGGCAGAGAAGATCACCATCGCCCCCGCCGCTGTCATTCATGGCAACATTAGCTATCGCAGCCTGCAGGAAGTCGAGGTGCAGGACGGCGCGACTGTACTGGGCGATGTCCAGCGGGTTAAGCCCCATCTGACCCTGCCCTCCATCATGGTGGTCTTCCTGATGGGACTGGCTGTTTGGGCCGCTGTCATGCTCTCCGTCTTCCTGCTGGGGGGCAGTCTGCAGATTGCGGTGCCCCACATCATGACCCGGCCAGCCTGCGCCATTGAAAGCCACCCCTTAAAGACAACCTTTGTCGGGGCTCTGGTTCTCTGCGGGGTGCCTGTGGTGATGCTGTTCCTGGCGATCAGCCTCTGGGCACTGCCACTTGCCATGATGATCCTGCCGCTCTACTGGGGGGGCTGCATCATCGCCTTCCTGGGCTTTGCCTATTGGGCGGGACTGCACCTCATCGGACAACCGGCGCTCTGCTGGGGCACGCCGTCCCTGCTGCGCCGTCTGGCGGCTCTGCTGCTCTGCCTGCTGGTGGTTACCCTGGCCGGCGCGGTCTTCCCGATCTTTGGCCTGGCCATCTTCATTGTTGGTGCGTCGGCCGGTCTGGGCGCCTACCTCTTGCCGCCGCCGAAACAACCTGAACAGACGCCTGACAGCTGACCCGGGTCAAAGCCGCCTTCCTGCTCCAACAGACCAGTCCAGGCTCAGCACACGCTTTTACTTGTCCTCATTACCGAAGGAGAACCAGCTGTCGTCGTCACCGGCTTTTTCCTGGGCGGCCAGAGCAGCCGGGTCGGTGACAAGCCGCCCGGTGGCGTAGCCAAGGGGGGAAGAGACTTTCAGGCGGACGGGAATCCAGAGGTCCTCCCGCAGGCGGGCCAGCCAGAGAATGCGTTCCACATCGCTTTCCTTCTTGACGGTCCAGGATGACGCCTCTGTGGAGAACCCGCCAATCTTCTGAAAAATCAGCTGGCACTTCACTGTCGGGCCGCCATAGGTCCAGTCCCGGTCGGCTTCCAGTTCCTCGCGCGCCACTTCCACCACCTTGACGTTGTAGCGTCGCACGCCGTCAAAGATCCGCTCTTCCAGATCACAACTCTGGCCGTCGGCCAGTTTCTCCGCCAGATGGAAGATGGGTTGATAGGGGCTGATGGTGTCGTTCAGTTCGCCCATGGGAATGGGGGTGAGTTCTTTTTCCGCCTGCTTGCCCAGCTTTCCGCTCACTTCAGGATCGCTCGGTGCCCAGACCACTTCGAAATCCGCCTGCGGGTCACCATCCTTGAAAGACTGGGAGGAGAAGACCGTCATCTTGTCTTCTTCCGTCACCATGGCCTGAGAGAAGGTCCAGTCGTTGAAAACGGACAGTACGCCCAGTGTTTCTCCTTCGGCAGCCAGCGCGCGGGTCTTTTCTCCTTTGGAGAAGTAGACCCTCAGGGCCGCCAGAGTGACCGGCCCCCAATCCACGCGGTAGTGATACTCGGCAAAGTCGGCTCCGGAGCCATCGGTCAGTTCCGTCCCGGCCTTTCGCTGCAAATCCGACACCAGATTGCTGGCAGCGGACTTTGCAGCCGCTTCAGATCCCTGGGAACTGGCAAGCTGGGAGGTGACGGGTTGGGAATTGGCCGTGGGTGGATTGCTGGAAGCTGTCTGCGCGCTGGCCGAAGCCATTGCAAAAACCACACCGCTCGCAAGCAGCGCGGCACTCACTCTGCTTATTCCCCAGTTCATCGACAGGCTGGACATCATTTCAGTCCTCCTACAGCACGCCAGGGGGCCATGGCATCAAAACAAATGGCTTCACAACAAAAGGTCAGAGTCCGCTTGCGTCGTCTTTCGCAACACAAGTTCAACCAACCGCATCAGGGCTACGAAGTAATCCCGATTTCATGGTTAATCATTCTACGCGCAAAAACTTCGATGGTAAACATCAAGCCAGTAATCCAAAGAATGAACTGGGTTAACAGCAAAGAAAGGGCAAAAGAAATCACTGAAAAACAACACATATTGGCCGCGATCGCTAATTGCACTAAAATAGCGTACAATACCGTTAAGTAGTGTTCCCCTAACGAAGACAATCGCACAATAAAAGGGTGGTTCGATGGTTGACGGGTGGCAGAACAATGAAGCTCTGAACGACGAAGACAGAATGACGGCTTTGCTGGCGGAGGCAGAAGCTCTGGCGCTTTATGTTTCCCGGCACGGTAATGTGTTGACGCAGGACCAGTCGTCCCTGCACGCCGGACTCCTGGAAGCCATTGGAAACTTTAGGGCAGAGCAGTCAGCAGGCAACTGGGCCGCGTTGCACGGGGCTTACCGACAGGTAACAGCCATCACCTATCAGGCAAACCAGGTGAATGGCCGGACCATACTGAACACTCAGGAAAAGGTGGGCGTGCTTTCTTCTTTCTTTTTCTTCCGCAGCGCACGCTACCGCCCCATTGTCATAGGGTTTCTGCTGTTCATCGGCGCCATGGGGTTGGAGCTGCTGGCGAACTGGGCGACCGGGATTAACAGCGACAGCCAGTTGAACAGCCCTTTGAAACGGTTGCTCTATGCCGTCGATCTCTCCCTGATGACCTTTCTGCTGCCAGCAGTCTGGGGCGGAATTGGAGCCTGCGTGTTTCTGATGAAACGCCTGTCCGACAAGCTTTTTGACCAGGCTTATGAAAGCTCAAAGGTCAAAGGTGACATGACCCGGATCTTCCTGGGGGCCATGCTGGGTGTGGTGGTGGTTGTGCTCTTTTTTCCGGAGGCCGCCGATGTGGAAACTCTGGGGAACTTTACCTTCGGCCCGGCCTCTGCCGCTTTCATTGCCGGACTTTCCGTCAAACCTGTTTATGCCGCTTTCGAAGCCCAAAGCGAAAAACTAACAGCATATTTCACCAGGAAAAGCGAACAGCAAGGCCCCGATCAGACCACCTCAACGACCCGGCAGCCAGCTCCCTCCTCTTCCGGTGGATCAGGCACCAACGATAGCGCGGCGCAGACTGCCAGCCCCAAGCTCGACAGCAAAGATAAGGCAGCGGCCTCTGCATCAAGCGGATAGGCACATAACGGGGTCAAGAAAGAGGGAAAAAATCGTTACCTTGGTGGTGCTCCCCGCAGTTACGGACCGGATTCTCACAGGTCAGGGGGAGGTTGACGACGGAGCCACTGCACAAAGGACGCAGCCTTCAACTGAGTAGTCTCAGGCTGCCAAACCCCTTCAGGACGGCTCCTCTTTCTGGTTCACAGCACAGGCAACTTTCCGCCTGACAGAGAAGGTTCTCCGCCCAGGCAAAGACGGTTACCCCACGAGCCCGGACTCTCCGCAACCGTAAGGATGGATTGCCGAGTATCAGAAAATCGGGCTGTTCCCACCCCCGATCGGTCCAGTTTCACTCGACCAGCTGGCAGTCTTTCGCCAGAAAGGCCTCCCCTTTCATCAGGACGCCATTCTTGCCTTTTCCCCACCAGGTGAAGGTGCCGTCGCTGTACCTCTCGCCTGACGCGGCAATGACCCGCGGCAAGGTCAGGGCCTCATCTTCCCGCATCAGCCGGACGCTTTCTGGGCCTTCGCCACTCGGAACATAAGTCAGTTCAAGGACCTGCCCGTCCTGACACCGATAGGCCAGAGTTCTCTCATTCGCCGACGGGGGTCTCTCGCTTTCACTGCTCACCGAGCAAGCCGCCAGCAGGATCGCATCGGACATTAGGAACAGGGCTTTCAGCACATCAGCCTCCTGAAGATCAAAGTCTGCAGGGTAGTTTGCCGGTGTGGCGATTTTTGGATAGCGGAAACTTGAGCCAGCGGAGAAAGAATGACGATGCATGGCGCCTTCTCAACGACCTGACCAGGCCAGGGCACCAACCTCGGCAGCTGTTTGCGGCCAGGTCGTTTGCGAGACTTACAGATGTAAACGGAGAAAATGGTGGGCCCGGCAGGACTTGAACCCGCGACAACACCGTTATGAGCGGCGCGTTCTAACCAGCTGAACTACGGGCCCACCGTAGGGAGGATGTTAGCGATAGCCGCCGTTGATCCTCCTTGATCCTGATGAGATTTGCGTCGGTAAGACTCCGCCGACAATCAGGATCACAACGCCGGGCATTTTGCCTTTCCCGCCTGAAAGAGCAAGGGCCTGAGCGGCAATTTTCATTTTCACAGAGATAAATTCTCTGCCGCGCCCGTTCAATTGCTCAAGACCCGCTCCCAGGGCTTTTCCTGAAATCTCTTTGCACACCCCAGCTCAGGTTTCCGGCGCTCTCCCGTTGTACCCACCACCACCAGCAGGCACCGCCTTCATAACCTGCAACACCTCCTGCTCCCCCTTTCCGACATTGCGGCCTTATCCCTGCCGATCAGCAACCGTTAAACCTGCGGAGAAGGTGCAGTCTCTTTCAATTTCACCCGCCCCCACATTTTGCAAATGACCTCTCCCGCAATGCAAAATCGTGCACTGCGCAGGGACCAGTTTGGTCAGGCCTTCAGCCTTTCTTAGGGCTTTTTGCATCTGCGAGATGGTCGCAACAAACGGGCCTTTTCAAGGGCAGTTATCCCCAGGAGCGATTTTCTGATCAGCAAATGAATGTTCATATGAGCATAAAAACATGGTAATATGAATGTAACAATCGCCCAATAGGCTGCTTTTACCGCTTGGTTTGGGCTAATCACTATTCAAATGAAGGCGCACCATGTCACTCAGTGATCGTCAGGCTTTGATTGCCGAACTGGTTCGTGCAGAGGGATTTCAGACCATTGAAGGTCTGGCCCTGCGCTTCAAGCTGACCACCCAGACCATTCGTCGGGACGTTAATGAACTTTGCGCCATGGGCACCCTGCTGCGTCGCCACGGTGGCGTTGAACGGCCGCCTACCCTGCGCGGCAACCTGAACTTCCAGACACGTACCCTGTTGAACCACCGGGCGAAGCTGGCCATCGCCAACGCCGTTTCCAAACGCGTACCGGACGGGGCCTCCATGGCGTTTTCCATCGGGACAACCCCCGCTCTGGTCATGGAAAAACTGCTAAGTCACCGCAACCTGCGCATCCTGACCAACAACCTGCCCCTGGCGGCCATGGCCTGCCGGGCAGAGAGCTTTGAGGTCTTTGTGGCCGGCGGGCGCCTGCGCAACGACGACCACGATGTGGTGGGTCGGGAAGCAGAAGATTTCTTTGCCGCCTACAAAGTGGACATCGGCGTCTTTGGTGTGGGTGCCATCGATGCCGACGGCTGCCTGCTGGACTTCCATGAAAACGAAGTCCGGGCCCGGCAGGCCATTTTGAAGAACTGCCGCTTTTCCATTCTGGTGGCTGACGCCAGCAAATTCGGCCGATCTGCGCTGGTGCGGGGCGGGCTCATTTCCGACGTGGACCTGCTGGTCACCGATGCGCCGCTGGATCCGGAACTGGAAGCTCTGGCGGCCAGCAAAGGTACCGAAGTGGAAATTGTCGAACAAACCGTCTTCCCCGCCGAAAATCAGGTCGCAGAGACCAGCGAGGTCTCTTCATGAGCATCATTTCTTTTGACCGTGTCAGCCGCAGCTGGGGGGCTTTCCAGGCCGTCAAAGAACTCTCCTTTTCCGTTGAAAAGGGAGAGTTCCTGGTGCTGCTCGGACCCTCAGGCTGTGGCAAGTCCACCACCCTGCGTTTGATTGCCGGGCTGGAAGAAGCCACAGGCGGCACCATTGAGATCAGTGGCAAGGACGTGACCACTGCCCCGCCGAAAGACCGGGGTCTGTCCATGGTGTTCCAGAGTTATGCGCTCTTTCCCCACCTTTCCGTGGCCGAGAACATCCAGTTCGGTCTGAAGGTCCGCAAGGTGCCCACCAAAGAACGAGAAGAAAAACTCCGCTGGGCCGCCGACCTCGTGGGTCTGTCCGATTATCTGGACCGCAAGCCCAGCCAGCTGTCCGGCGGGCAACGCCAGCGCGTGGCTCTGGCCCGGGCGGTGGTGGCAGACAACCCCATTTGTCTCATGGACGAACCGCTCAGCAACCTGGATGCGGCCCTGCGCCATTCCATGCGGCGGGAAATCCGCGATCTGCAGCAGCGCCTGGGTCTGACCCTGGTCTATGTGACACATGATCAGGTCGAAGCCATGGCCATGGCCGACCGGGTGATCCTGCTGCGGGACGGACGGATTGAACAACAAGGCCGCCCGGAAGAGCTCTATCAAGCGCCCAGCAGCAACTTCGTGGCGCGCTTCATCGGCCTGCCTCCCATGAACCTGATGCCGGATCTCTTTACGAACCAGTCCGACTTACTGGTGGGCGTGCGCCCGGAACACATCAGTCTGGCCGGCAATGAGGAACAGGGTTGCAGCGCCGTCATTGAAAGCGCCGAGTATCACGGCGCGGACTCCGTCGTGACGGCCCGCATCGGGGATCACAGTGTTCAAGTGAAAATGGCCGGGCGGCAGTTGCCCGGGACACACCTGCCCAACGTGGGTGAAAGCGTCAGCCTGTGCTGGCGTCAGGAAGATCAGCATCTTTTTTCAAGAGACAGCGGGCAGCGGCTGGAGCTTCAGCAGCCCTGCCCCTGGGAGACATAACGGCTGCCCGTGGCAGCGGTTGTGAGGTGTGAGGGGCAGACCAGTGGTTGGCTGCTTCAGACTAGCGATTGAGATGAACCAGGAGAGCAACATGAGCGTCTTCAAGACCCTTCAGGGCGTCGCCGCAGCGACCGTCCTGGGTGCCGGCCTCGCCGCTTCGGCTGCCGCTGCCCCCGTAGAACTGACCATGTACTACCCCGTTGCCGTGGGTGGACCGCTGACCAAAATCGTTGATGGTATGGTCGATGATTTTGAAAGCCAGAACTCCGACATCAAGGTGAACGCCATCTATGCCGGGAACTACAACGATGCCCGTATCAAGGCACTGGCAGCCCTGAAAGCTGGCAAGCCCGCCCAGCTTTCCGTGATGTTCTCCATCGACACTTACGATCTGCTGGAACAGGACGCCATTGTCTCCTTTGAGGAAGTCGCCAGCAGCGACGACGACAAGGCCTGGCTGAATTCCTTCTACCCGGCCCTGATGGAAAACGGTCAGGCACTGGGCCAGACCTGGGGCGTGCCCTTCCAGCGCTCCACCATCGTCATGTACTACAACAAAGACGCTTTCCGTGAAGTGGGCCTGGACCCTGAAACACCGCCTGCCACCTGGGACGAGCTGTCTGCCGCCGCCAAAAAGCTGACCAAAGACGGCCGCTGGGGCATGATGATCCCCTCCACCGGCTACCCCTACTGGATGTTCGGCGCCCTGACCAAACAGAACGGCCAGGTCCTGATGAACGGCAACGGCACCGAAACCTACTTTGACGATGCCAAAGTGGTGGAAGCTCTGGAATTCTGGAAAGGCCTGGGCAGCACCGAGAAGGTCATGCCCGAAGGCACCATCGAGTGGGGCACACTGCGCAAGAACTTCCTGGAACAGAAAACCGCCATCATGTGGCACTCCACCGGGAACCTGACCACCGTGAAGAAGAACGCCACCTTCGATTTCGGCGTGGCCATGCTGCCCGCCAAAGTCAGCCGTGGCACCCCGACCGGCGGCGGTAACTTCTACATCTTCAAGAAAACCACCCCGGAAGAGCGCGCAGCATCCATGAAGCTGATCCGCTTCATGACCTCTCCCGAACGCTCTGCTGAGTGGTCCATCAAGACCGGCTACGTAGGCATCTCTCAGGCCTCCTACGACACCAAGGCTCTGCAGGACTACGTGGCCTCTTTCCCGCCTGCTGCTGTGGCCCGCGATCAGCTGAAGTTTGCAACAGCTGAGCTGTCAACCTACCAGACCGGTCGGGTGCGCAAGCTGCTGGACGACGCCATTCAGGCAGCACTGACCGGCGACAAATCTCCTGCCAATGCCCTGGGTGAAGCCCAGAGCCAGGCAGAACGCCTGCTCAAGCCTTACCAGTAAGGTCTGCCAGCAATCACCGGGATCCTCCCGGTGAGGACAACAGCCGCGCTCTCCCGCCCTCAGGTGGGGGAGCGCTGACTGGGTTGAAACAAAAACCATCCGGTTACAAGCCTCCGGCAACCGGAAGGTCCAGACAGGCCTTTTGGCATCTGTGCAGTTAGGTACAGGGGAACGCATGACAAAGACCCAAGCAAATCTCTACGGCTGGCTGCTGCTGTTTCCCGCTGCGGTGCTGCTGGTGGGCTTTACCCACTATCCGGCCGTGGCCACCTTTGTATCCAGTTTCTACTCTCAGGGAACGGTGATCCGGCCCAGCAAATTCATCGGCCTGGACAACTACCAGTACCTGATTGAAGACCCGGTCTTCTGGGAAGCCGCCATCAACAATCTCTGGTTTGCCATCGGCACCGTTCCCACCTCCATGGGGCTGGCGCTGATCATGGCCATCTGGGTCAACGGCAAGATTGCCGGTAAAGGTTTCCTGCGTCTGGCCTACTTTACCCCCACCGTGCTGCCCATGGTGGCGGCCGCCAACATCTGGCTGTTTTTCTATACCCCCGAAATCGGCCTGCTCGACCAGGCCCTCGGCCTGTTTGGCATCGGCTCCACCAACTGGCTGGGCGAGCGGGCGACTGTGTTGCCGGCTCTGATGGCCATGACCATCTGGAAAGAAGCCGGTTTCTTCATGATCTTCTATCTGGCCGCTCTGCAGTCCCTGCCGCCGGAGTTGAAAGAGGCCGCCGCTCTGGAAGGCACCCCTGCCTGGACCTATTTCCGGCGCGTCACCTTTCCCCTGCTGATGCCCACGACACTGTTCATTCTGGTCAACGCGCTGCTCAACGCCTTCAAGCTGGTTGACCATCTTTTCATCCTGACCAAGGGCGGCCCCAACAACGCCAGTAATCTGCTGCTCTACTACATCTACGAATCAGCTTTCTCTTTCCTGGATGCCAACTATGCCGCCACCCTGACCGTGGTGCTGCTGTCCCTGCTGGCCCTGCTGGCCCTGGTCCAGTTCCTGCTGATTGACAAGAAGGTGCACTACCAATGAGCAGCATTGTGACCTCCTCCGCGGGGCCCCGGTCCCTGACCAGCCAGCTGCTGGCCTTCTGCGCCCGAAATCTGACCCTGCAGGGCCTGGCGGCCTGGCTGCTGGCTCTCTTGTGGATCCTGCCCCTGCTTTACGCCTTCTGGGCAGCCTTTCACGAGGCCAGCCAGTCCATTCACTTCAACCTCACCGCCCCCCTGGTGCTGGAGAACTTTGTGGAGGCCTGGTCCCAGGCCCCCTTTGCCCGCTACTACTTCAACACCTTTGTGCTGGTCGGCGGACTGCTGATTGCCCAGCTGGTATTCTGCACCCTGGCAGGCTTTGCCTTTGCCCGCTTTGACTTTGCCGGTCGCAACATCGCCTTTTCCCTGGTGCTGGTTCAGTTGATGATCACGCCCGAAGTGCTGATCGTGAAGAACTACGGCACCATGGCTGACCTCAATCTGGTCGACACCATCACCGCCATTGCCCTGCCCTACATGGCCAGTGCCTTTGGCATCTTCCTGCTGCGCCAGACCTTCAAATCCGTGCCCCGCGAACTGGAAGAAGCCGCCCGCATTGAAGGCTGCAGCTGGATGGGGGTCTTGTGGCGGGTCTATGTGCCAGCAGCCAAGCCGGTCTACCTAGCCTATGCTTTGGTATCTGTCAGCCACCACTGGAACAACTTCCTCTGGCCGCTAGTCATCACCAATTCAGTGGAAACCCGTCCGCTGACTGTGGGGCTTGCGATCTTTGCCGCCCCGGAAACAGGGGTGAACTGGGCCTTGCTGTCAGCTGCGACTTTGCTGTCGGTGGCTCCACTGCTGATCGCTTTCCTGCTGTTCCAGCGTCAGTTTGTGCAATCCTTCCTGCGCGCCGGGATCAAGTAAGCCAAGCTGACATCCCCGCCAAAAAAGAAAGAGGGCTCTCATCCAGAGAGCCCTCTTCTGCCACGCCTGAAACTGCGATGTGATCAGGCAGCCAGCAAGCCCGGCAACTGGGCTTTGGCAGCCTCAAACCCTTCTTCACCGCTGGCCAGACGTTCGGCAATCACGGTTTCCACATTGGTGATCCCGATGAAGCCGAGAACCGTACGCAGATAGGTATCCTGATGGTTCATGAAAGCCACCGGACTGTCGGGGCCATAGGCTCCCCCCCGGGACCCCAGGATAATGGCTTTCTTTCCGGTCAGCAGACCCTGCGGGCCGCTTTCACTGTACTGGAACGTCACCCCTACACGGGCCACGTGATCAATGTAGGCTTTCAGGGTGGAGGGAACGGAGAAGTTGTACATGGGACTGGCGATCAGCACCAGATCAGCCCATTTCAGGTTGGCAACGTAGCCGTCCGAGCGGGTGAGCAACTCCTGTTGTTCAGATGAGCGCTGCGCTTCCGGGGTATACATGGCCCCGACAAAGGCCCCGTCTACATGGGGGGGCTGGTCACTGGCCAGATCTTCCGTGCGAAGTTCAACGGTGGTGCCTTTGGCCTCCAGGCCTTTCACGTAGCTTTCTGCCAAAGCCCGACTCTTGCTGCTGTCGCCGTTAACACTGGCAGTGATGATCAAAACGTTGGTCATGGTCTTTCCTCACACAGGCGCCGGGATGCGGCGGTTTTTTGGGGTGGCGCTTTATCCTTGAGCGCGCTGTTGGAGGGAATGTGGGTCGAAGAAGCCCAGTAAACAATTGCTCAAAGCAACAACTCATTGTCTCCTAGAGGAAACAATGAGGATAAAGAAAAGGCCCTGCCACCGCCTGCCGACGGTTCAGGGCCTTTTGCATCAAGGGATCACACTGAGGCGGTCATAACCTGACCGGCCGTGTCAGGTCATCAGGTATCCAGGAAGGAGCGCAGCTTGCGAGAACGGCTCGGGTGTTTGAGCTTACGCAGAGCTTTGGCTTCAATCTGACGGATACGTTCGCGGGTCACGGAGAACTGCTGCCCCACTTCTTCCAGAGTGTGGTCCGTGTTCATGCCGATTCCAAAACGCATCCGCAGGACACGCTCTTCGCGGGCCGTCAGACTGGCGAGCACCCGGGTTGTGGTCTCACGCAGGTTGGACTGAATGGCGGCATCCAGAGGAATGACCGCATTCTTGTCCTCGATGAAATCACCCAAGTGGCTGTCTTCCTCGTCCCCGATCGGGGTTTCAAGGGAGATGGGCTCCTTGGCGATTTTCAGAACCTTGCGGACTTTCTCCAAAGGCATGACCAGACGGGCGGCCAGTTCTTCCGGTGTGGGTTCCCGACCGATCTCATGCAACATCTGACGGCTGGTGCGCACCAGTTTGTTGATGGTTTCAATCATATGCACCGGAATACGGATGGTCCGGGCCTGGTCCGCGATGGAGCGGGTGATGGCCTGACGGATCCACCAGGTGGCATAGGTCGAGAACTTGTAACCCCGGCGGTACTCAAACTTGTCCACCGCTTTCATCAGACCGATGTTGCCTTCCTGAATCAGATCCAGGAACTGCAGACCGCGGTTGGTGTATTTCTTGGCAATGGAGATCACCAGACGCAGGTTGGCCTCAACCATCTCGGTCTTGGCTTTGCTGGCTTCACGTTCACTGCTCTTGACCAGATTGACCAGCTTGCGGAATTCGGTGATGGGCAGGCCCACCAGTTCCGCGGTCTCAGCCACCTGGACCCGCAGTTCGGCGATCTTGTCGCCTTCACGCTCCAGGAACTTCGGCCAGGCTTTACCCGGCTTCTTGGCCATTTCTTCCAGCCAGTTGGGCTCCAGCTCGCGACCGAAGTAGGATTCCAGATAGTCTTCGCGCTTGACCCGATGTTTGGTGGCAAGACGCAGCATCTTGCCTTCCACGTTCAGCAGGCGCTTGTTGTGGCCGTAGAGCTGGTCCACCAGCTGTTCGATCCGGGCGTTGTTGAAGTGAACCTTTTCCATGTGGTCCACCAGCTCAGCCTTCAGGCGCTTGTAAGCCGTTTCAGTCTGCGGCGGCACCTTTTCACCGGCCTGCAGCTTGGCCAGGCGTTTTTCCTGGGTTTTGCTCAGCTTTTTGAAGGTCGCGGCAATGTCGGCGAAAGTCTCCAGAACCTCCGGCAGCAGAGCTTCTTCCATGGCGGCCAGAGACAAAGTGGGCTCATCGTCCTCTTCGTCGTCTTCAGACGGACGGCCTTCGCCCTCTTCATCGTCAGAAGACTCGTCATCGCTGTCGTCGGAAGCTTCGGTTTCAGCTTCGTCTTCGCTCAGTTCGCCGTCTTGATCATCTTCTTCATTGATCTCTTCATTGCTGGGGCCGCCGCCATAGGTGGCGTCCAGATCAATGATGTCCCGCAGCAGGATTTCGCCTTCGATCAGAGAATCACGCCAGGACAGCAAGGCGCTGATGGTCATGGGGGATTCACAGATCCCGCCGATCATCTTTTCCCGGCCTGCTTCGATGCGCTTGGCAATGGCGATTTCGCCTTCACGGCTCAGCAGCTCAACAGACCCCATTTCACGCAGGTACATGCGCACGGGATCGTCGGTGCGGCCGACGTCTTCATCATCCAGGTTACCGGCAGCCCGTGAAGAGCGTTCTTCGCCTTCGGCTTCTTCGGTTTCTTCCTGCTCTTCGCTCTCGATGGCATTGATGCCCATCTCAGAGAGCTGAGCCATCACATCTTCAATCTGCTCGGAAGAGACCTTGTCCTGCGGCAGAACCTGGTTGAGCTCATCGTAGGTGACGTAGCCCCGCTCTTTGGCTTTCGCCAGCATCTTTTTGACCGCTGCGGTCAAGCTGTCCTCAAGGACGCTCCCGCTTGTTTCTTCACGGTTTTCAGTTGCTTCCGCGTTTTCGTTAGCTTTGGTTGCCATCAGCTATCTTATCCTGCGAACTCTCGTTGTTTACGCACCACGAAAAAACCACCCACGCGTTCGCACGCGAGAGGTAATCAACTCGTTTTCCTGTCCGCTAGTTTCTTCCGGTATTCGCCGTTTCGAAGCGCTCAATGACGCGCTGCTGCGCTGTCTTTTCTTCGTGAATTGCTCGCTCGGCCCGAACCCGGTCCAACTGCTCGTCGCTTGTTTCCTCGGCCAGCCGACGCACTGCCTCTTGTTCTTCCGGTCGCCGAACGGCTTCCCTAACTCGTTGAACCCAATAGCCAAATCTCTTGCGCACCTCCGCGATTGGCGCATCGGGGCGGGCAAGGGGTTCATGAAGATAGATGGACCTGTTCAGTAACTTTTCAAGCAGCTCAGCATAACCTAGGTCGCAGAGGTGACATTTCACAGCTGACCTGTCAAGGTCCGGCAGCCGCAAAAGGCCGTCGACAAGGCTCTCCAGCAGGCGTTCATGCTCGGGGCGGGAGAAGGCCAGACCGCTCAGTTCTTCCAGATGATCCTGGGACACAGCGGGGTGATTAATCACCAGGGCCAGAAGCACCTGTTCAGGTCGTTGCTGCAGCAAGACAGGTGACTGCCGCGGCGGTGTTGGCAGCCCGGATCCTGACGCCGGGCCACGCGCGCCAAAGCGCCCCCCAGCCCCCTTGCCTTTGGCCGGGAACCGCCCGCCTTTGCCTTGCCAGCCTCTGGACTTGAAACCGAATGCCTCGTCATAGCGCTGCAACAGGGCCCGACGGTACGCTTCTTTTACCGAGGCGTCTTCAATCAGGTCGCTCTTGTCCAGCAGTTCTTTCTTGAGCCCGGCCTGCCGCTCCGGCGTGTCGAACCGGCCCCCGGACAGGGCAGAGCGCCAGATCAGATCCGACAGGGGGCGCGCCCGGTCCAGGATGGCTTGAAAGGCCTCCGTGCCCTGGGCCTGGACCAGTGAGTCCGGGTCTTCCCCGGCAGGCAGGGTCGCAAAGCGCAGGGACTGACCCGGTCGCAGCAGAGGCAAAGCCCGTTCGGCCGCACGTTGACCGGCGCGCTGCCCGGCGGCATCCCCATCCAGACAAATGATGGGTTCAGGCACCATGCGCCAAAGCTCTGTGATCTGCTGTTCCGTTACAGCCGTGCCCAGCGGGGCAACGGCGGCAGGAAAGCCTGCCTGAGCCAGGGCAATCACATCCATATAGCCTTCACAGACCACCACTTCGGCCCCGTCATGGGCCGCCTGGCGGGCGTTGGCCAGATTGTAAAGGATCTTGCCTTTATGAAAGACCTGACTGTCCGGTGAATTCAGGTACTTGGCTTTTGACTCTGGATTGAGCGCCCGGCCCCCAAAGGCCACCACCCGGCCCCGACGGTCGGTAATGGGAAACATGGCCCGGTCGAAAAAGTAGTCCCGCAAAGGACCCCCATCGTCAGGGCGTTTCAGCAGTCCGGCGTCCACCATCAGCTGGTCATCGATGCCCCGGGCATTAAGCGCCTTGCGCAGCACCCCCCGCTGGTTGGGCGCATAGCCCAGTCGGAATCGGGCAATGGTGCCCCGGCTCAGACCACGGTTTTCCAGATACTCCAACGCCCCCCGCCCCTGAGCACTGGTCAGCTGTTGCTGGTACCAGGCGGTGGCTGCTTCCAGAACTTCGTGCAGGCTGGCGCGCTTCTTTTCCGCTGCCTGCTGGGCCGGGGTGGCTTTTGGCACCTGCAGTCCGGCTTCCCCGGCCAGTTTTTCCACGGCTTCGGGAAAACTCAGGCCTTCCACCTTCATCACCCAGCCGATGGCGTCACCATGTTCGCCGGAAGAAAAGCAGTGATAGAAGCCCTTGTCCGGGACGACATAGAAGGAGGGAGATTTTTCTTTGTTGAACGGCGAGAGGCCAACGAACTCCCGGCCTCTTTTGGTCAGGCGCACCTGTCGCCCCACCAAGTCCACCAAGGAGACATTGGCGCGGAGCTCGTCCAGAAACTCCGGCGTGAAACCCATGCCGCTGCTCTTTCCCCTGTTCTGCATCATGCCGTAGCGACCTTCCTTCGGATCACCTGGCAAGGGGGTAAGAGTAACGTGTTTTTGTAAGCTCTAAGCATAAAAAATAAGGAAACAAACCGGCATTCGATCATCAGAGTGATCTTGTTGTTGAAAGGTCTTGGGAAAGGCTTGTGGAAAAGCTGTGGATCATATGGCCAGCACCATATGAAAGAGGCCGAGGAAACAAGCTCCCCGGCCTCTGTCGCATCTGAAATTCCAGACTCTGCTAAGCCAGCTTCTGTTTCACCAGAGCGCTGGCCTTGCCGAAATCCATCTGTCCGGGGTAGCGGCTTTTCAGCTCGCCCATGACCCGGCCCATGTCTTTGATGGAGCTGGCCTCCAGTTCGCCGATCACGGCTTCGATGGCGGCCTGCGATTCTTCTTCGCTCAGCGCTTTGGGCAAAAAGCGTTCGATGACTTGAATTTCACCGGCTTCCCGTTCCGCCAGGTCCTGACGATCGCCCTTTTCATAAAGTGCGATGGACTCGCGGCGCTGCTTAACCATCTTGCCGAGCATTTCCAGCAGGTCATCATCGCTGATGCCGTCGCTGTTGCCCTGACTGCGGGCCTGAATATCGCGGTCTTTGAGGGCAGCCATGATCAGGCGCACCGTGCTGGTGGTCTGGCTGTCCTTATTGCGCATGGCCTCTTTCAAGGCGTCTTTCAACTCTGTCCGCAGCATTGCTGCTTCTCCTATGGTTTTGGCCCGGGTGCTCCGCACCCTTCGAGGCCGCCGGCCGAAAGTCAACCTTGGGCGGCGACTGAGGGCCAACTTACGATCTTGTGTCGGCTGCTTTCCAGTCCCAGGGGGCCAGGGCTGCATTTTTTACAGCCCAGTCAGCTCCGCGCTGGTCCTTGACCCCGGGGGGGCGATTCGCATAAATGCGCCTGCCAGGGGAAAGCTGTGCCTGCGGGTTGCTTGCAGACAACGGCTTGCCGAACGGACCCGCCCTATAGCCGAAGGTGGCTGCCGGGGCAACCTTCCTGGCCGCATAAGGTCGAAGATACCTTGCCGGGAAAAACACTGTCCCCCCTGTTTTTTTCGGGCAAAACAACCGATAGCTAAGGAAAGATCCGCGATGAGCGACGACGCCAAGACCGCCCCCACGGCCGCTGGAACAGCCGACCTGCGCGATGTCTCCGCCAAGGAGATCCCGCAAGGAGCCACCGCCGCCCTCATTCTGGCAGACGGAACCATTTTCTGGGGTCGCGGGCTGGGTGCGGCCCGACACAGCGTCGGTGAAGTCTGCTTCAACACCTCGCTTACCGGCTATCAGGAAATCATGACCGATCCCTCCTACGCCGGTCAGCTCATCACCTTCACCTTCCCCCACGTGGGCAATGTCGGGACCAACCCGGAAGACATTGAAACGGTGAACCCGGCGGCTCTGGGACTGATCCTGCGCGCCGAAGTGACCGAGCCCTCCAGCTGGCGGGCCGTGGAAGACCTGGACAGCTGGCTGAAGAAACACGACCTGCCGGGCATCATGGGTGTGGACACCCGCCAGGTGGCCCGCCGGGTCCGGGACCTGGGTGCCCCCAATGGCACGCTGGTGCATGCGCCAGACGGCGTCTTTGATCTGCCCGCCCTGCAGGACTTTGCCAAGAACTGGCCGGGCCTGGAAGGCATGGATCTGGCCAAGGAAGTCACCACCCGTCAGACCTACCAGTGGGATGAAACCACCTGGGCGCTGGGGGAAGGCTACGGCAAGCTGGAGCAGCCCAAGTACAAGGTGGTTGCGGTGGATTTTGGCGCCAAACGCAACATTCTGCGCTGCCTGGCTGAAGAAGGCTGTGACGTCACGGTGGTGCCGGCCAGCGCCACCGCCGAAGAAATTCTGGCGCACCAGCCCGACGGCCTGTTCCTGTCCAACGGTCCCGGCGATCCTGCCGCCACCGGGGTCTACGCTGTGGACACACTCAAAAGCCTGATGGAAGACAAGAACCTGCCCATCTTCGGCATCTGCCTGGGCCACCAGATTCTGGCCCTGGCACTGGGGGCAAAAACCAAGAAGATGCATCTGGGGCACCGGGGCGGAAACCACCCTGTCAAAGATCTGCAGACCGGCAAGGTAGAAATCACCAGTCAGAACCACGGGTTTGTGGTGGACCAGGACAGCTTGCCTGCAGGTGTCCGTGAAAGCCACGTCAGCCTGTTTGATGGCAGCAACGAAGGTCTGAGCGTGGAAGGCCGTCCGATCTTCTCAGTACAGTATCACCCGGAAGCCTCTCCCGGTCCGTCTGACAGCCACTATCTCTTCAAGCGCTTTGTCGCCAACATTGAAGCCAGCAAAGCCGAGCAGGTGGCCTAAAACTCTGCCAGTTCCGGCAGAAACAAAAGAAAACCCCATTTGCACGCGCAAGTGGGGTTTTCTTTTGCGGCCCTGCAATCCTGGCAGTAAGAAACCTGCAGCACAGGAAACAACCAGGATGGAGAGCAGGCCGTGGACGAAGCCCTGAAGAAAATTCACGCCAAGAGTACCTTCGACAGCGCCGCCTATGGCGGCGATGGCTTTTCTCCCCGACTGGCCAACCATCTGGCGGAAATGACTGATCTTTGGGGGGCCTGTGGCATCCAGAACGAATTTGCGCCCCTGAAACAGGTGCTGCTGCATCGCCCGGGCGGGGAACTGGCGGGCCTGGATGATCCCGATGCCGTGCAGATGCTGGCGTCTGTCTCTCCGGAGCTGGCCGCCCAGCAACATGACGCCCTGGCCCAGGCTTACCGGGACAATGGCGTCACTGTTCATCTGGTAGAGCCAGACCGCACCCCGCCCCCCAATCAGATTTTCTGCGCCGACCTCTTTGCCATGACCCCCGGCGGCGCCATTCTGGCCCGGCCTGCCTCCACCGTCCGCGCAGGTGAAGAGCGATTTGTCGCCCGCCGGCTGGCCGACCTGGGCGTCCCCATTCTGAAAACCCTGACCGGCACGGGGACTTTCGAAGGGGCGGATGCACTCTGGCTGGATGAAAAAACCGTGGCTGTTGGCCTGGGGCCACGCACCAACGATGAAGGCGGCCTGCAGGTGGCGGATGCGCTGAGCGAACTGGGCGTCGATACCATCTTCTGCGACATGCCCTACGGAGCCATGCATCTGATGGGTCTGCTGCGCATTGTTGATGGCGACCTGGCTCTGGCCTGGGCCCGGCGCACCCCCTATCGCCTGGTTCAGGCCTTGCGGGAGCGTGGCTATAAAGTCGTCTTCCTGCCGTCAGAAGCCGACACCCGCCAGTACACGGCGTTCAACTTTGTCACCCTGGCACCCCGGAAAATCCTGATGATGGCCGGATACGATGAAACACAGGAATTCTATGAAAAACTCGGGATCACCTGTGTGACCGTCGAGGCCAACGAACTGACAAAAGCCGCCGGCGCCGTGGGCTGCCTCAGCGGCATTGTGGAACGAAAATCCTGAACCTGTCGGAGCCCTGCCGGTCGCTGGCAACCGAGGGAGCTGAGACAGATTGTTTGACTACATTTTTTCTCAGCCATTCCCAGACCAAATAGCGGCCATTCACTGCACCTTTGTCCTTTCAATTCAGGCCCACTCGTGGCAATTAGCTTGCCTCAGCGAAAAGTGAATCTGCCAACAGGTCCAACCTGCGCCCGAAGGGGTGCGGATTTGTTGGCCTAACCCTATGTGTTGATTAAGCTAGCAGAGTAGAATCAATCCAGGTTCTGCCTGTCTTAATCTGGTCCCAGCGCGGCGCCCTTGCGGTGTTCGCGCCATTTGAGTGCGCCCATGCCCAAAAGAACCGACATCAAATCCATCCTGATTGTTGGTGCTGGTCCGATCGTTATCGGCCAGGCCTGCGAGTTTGACTATTCAGGTGCCCAGGCCTGTAAAGCTCTGCGGGAAGAGGGCTACCGAGTCATTCTGGTGAACTCAAACCCGGCGACCATCATGACCGATCCGGGTCTGGCAGATGCCACTTATGTTGAGCCCATCACGCCGGAATATCTGGAACTGGTGATTGAGCGCGAGCGTCCCGACGCTCTGCTGCCCACCATGGGAGGCCAGACAGCCCTCAATGCCTCCCTGGCGCTGCACGAAAAAGGCATTCTTGAGAAGTACAATGTCGAGATGATCGGCGCTGATGCCGACGTCATCGACAAAGCCGAAGACCGTCTGCGGTTCCGCGATGCCATGGACAAGATCGGCCTGAAGTCTCCATCCTCCCGCCTGGTCAACTCGCTGGACGAGGCCATGAAGGCGCTGGAGTTTGTCGGCCTGCCGTCCATCATCCGCCCCTCCTTCACCATGGGAGGCACCGGCGGCGGCATCGCCTACAACAAAGACGAATTTGAAGAAATCTGCCGCAGCGGTCTGCGGGCCAGCCCGGTCAACGAAATCCTGGTTGAACAGTCTGTGCTGGGCTGGAAAGAGTACGAGATGGAAGTGGTGCGCGACAACGCGGACAACTGCATCATCGTCTGCTCCATTGAGAACATCGACCCCATGGGCATCCACACCGGGGATTCGGTGACCATTGCCCCGGCTCTGACCCTGACCGACAAAGAATACCAGCTGATGCGTGACGCCTCCATTTCCTGCCTGCGGGAAATCGGCGTCGATACCGGCGGGTCCAACGTCCAGTTTGCTGTCAATCCGGACACCGGCGACCTGGTGGTTATTGAAATGAACCCCCGGGTTTCCCGTTCCTCCGCGCTGGCGTCCAAAGCCACGGGTTTCCCCATCGCCAAGGTGGCCGCCAAACTGGCCGTCGGTTACACGCTCGATGAGCTGGACAACGACATCACGAAAGTCACGCCGGCTTCCTTTGAACCGACGATCGACTATGTGGTCACCAAAATGCCGCGCTTCACTTTTGAGAAGTTTGCGGTCACCGAACCGACCCTGACCACAGCCATGAAGTCCGTGGGTGAGGCCATGTCCATTGGCCGCTGCTTCCAGGAATCCCTGCAGAAAGCCCTGCGGTCCATGGAAACGGGTCTGACCGGTCTGAATGAAGTGGAGATCCCCGGCGCACTGGAAGGCGGACAGGTCAGCAAGGAAGGCATCATGGCCTATCTGGCCAAGCCCTACCCTGATCGTATCCTGACCATTGCCCAGGCCTTCCGCTTTGGCCTGACTGTGGAAGAGATCTATCGCGCCACCCGGGTGGACCGCTGGTTCCTGCGTCAGATTGAAGAGCTGGTTGAGGCTGAAAACAAGATCAAGGCCGAGGGTCTGCCCAACACCTACCTCGATTTCCTGCGCCTGAAAAAACTCGGCTTCTCCGACAACCGTCTGGCTGAACTGGCAGGCATTGCTGAAGCCGACGCGACCAAGCAGCGGCGGGCGCTGGGCGTGAACCCGGTCTACAAGCGCATCGACACCTGCGCGGCTGAGTTCCCCTCTCCCACCCCTTACATGTATTCGGCCTATGAAGGCGACGGCTGGAACCAGCCCGACAACGAAGCCGAGGTGACAGACCGCAAGAAGGTCATGATCCTGGGTGGCGGTCCCAACCGCATCGGTCAGGGGATTGAGTTCGATTACTGCTGTGTCCATGCCGCCTATGCGCTCAAGGAAACCGGCGTCGAGACCATCATGGTCAACTGCAACCCGGAAACGGTCTCCACTGACTATGACACCTCCGACCGCCTCTACTTCGAGCCTCTGACCAACGAAGACGTCATTGAGATCGCACGGGGCGAGCAGGAAAAAGGCAGTCTGCTGGGCGTCATTGTTCAGTTCGGCGGTCAGACACCGCTGAAACTGGCGCAGTCTCTCGAAGAAGCCGGGCTGCCCATTCTGGGCACCTCCCCTGACGCCATTGATCTGGCGGAAGACCGGGAGCGCTTTGCCGAACTTCTGAAAAACCTGGATCTGAAACAGCCCAACAACGGTATTGCCCGGACCCTGGAAGAGGCTCTGGCAGAAGCCGATCGGATCGGCTACCCGGTTCTGCTGCGGCCTTCCTATGTCCTGGGTGGCCGGGCCATGGAAATTGTGCGCAGTGAAGAAGAACTGCGGCACTACATCGCCACGGCCGTGAAGGTGTCCGGCAGCAACCCGGTGCTGGTGGACAGCTACCTGTCTGACGCCACAGAGGTGGACGTGGATCTGGTCTGCGACGGTGATGAAGTCTACATCGCCGGGGTCATGCAGCACATTGAAGAAGCCGGCATCCATTCCGGCGACTCCGCCTGCTCCCTGCCGCCTTACAGCCTGGATGACAGCGTCATTGAGGAAATCGGCAAACAGGCAGCCCGCATGGCCAAGGCCCTGGGTGTGGTGGGCCTGATGAACACGCAGTTTGCCGTGCGCGACGGCGAGATCTTCATTCTGGAGGTCAACCCCCGCGCCAGCCGGACCGTTCCTTTCGTGGCCAAGGCAACGGGTGTGCCCATTGCCAAGATTGCCGCCAAAGTGATGGCAGGCGCCAAGCTGAGCGACTTCTCCCTGAACGGCGAGAAGCAGGACCACATGGCCGTAAAAGAAGCCGTGTTCCCCTTCGCCCGCTTCCCCGGTGTCGATGTCATGCTGGGCCCGGAAATGAAGTCAACCGGCGAAGTCATTGGTCTGGACAAGGATTTCTCCCGCGCCTTCTTGAAAGCCCAGCAGGGCGCTGGCGTTAATCTGCCGGAAGAAGGCACGATCTTCATCTCCGTGCGCGATGCGGACAAGGCAACAGCCGCCGGTCTGGCCCGCAAGCTGGTTGACCTGGGCTACGGCCTGATCGCGACCAACGGGACGGCCGCCTATCTGGAAGAACAGGGTTTGCCCGTCGAACAGGTATTGAAAGTTCACGAAGGAAGGCCCAACATTCTGGACCGCCTGATCAACGGCGGCGTGCAGATGGTAATCAACACGACGGAAGGCAAGCAGGCCATTGCGGACTCTTTTGAAATCCGCAGAACAGCGCTGACCAATGCCCTTCCCTACTATACAACCATGGCAGGCGCGGACGCGATGGTGCAAGCCGTCACCGCCCTGAAAACGGAGCGACTTGAAGTTGCGCCACTTCAGTCCTATTTTAGTGGATCGTTCTAACCAGAACTGATTAATACGGTTCTGCCGAACCTCCGTTAAAAATCAAGACTTGCAAGGGCCAAAGAAATTTGGTGTGCCGAAGGTATGAGTGACAAAGTTCCTATGACCGCCGAGGGTTTCGCCCGGCTTGAAGAAGAACTCCGGACTTTGCGCACGGTTGCGCGTCCCGAGATTATCAAAGCAATTGCCGAGGCACGTGAGCACGGCGATCTGTCTGAAAATGCGGAGTATCATGCTGCGCGTGAACGCCAGTCCTTTACCGAAGGGCGTGTCAGCGAGCTGGAAGACAAGATTTCCCGCGCCCAGGTCATCGACCCGACCAAGCTGTCCGGTGATTCCGTGAAATTTGGCGCGACCGTTTCCGTGGCTGACGAAGAAACCGACGAAGAATCTGATTTCCAGATTGTCGGCCAGGACGAATCTGATGTGAAAGCCGGTAAGATTGCGATCACCAGCCCCATGGCCCGTGCGCTGATCGGCAAGACAGCGGGTGATACCGTGGAAGTTGCCACCCCCAAAGGCGGCAAATCCTACGAGATCCTGGAAGTGAAGTTCATCTGATCGTCGGGATTGAGCAACATGGGCTTGGCCTGAAACGCCTTGCGTCCAACGGCGGCCCTTGCTTCATTCTCTTCCCTGTTAAAAAAGCTGAATTCACGTTTTGAGTGTTATCAAACTCTGAGTTTGATCAAGACGTCAATCCATTGAAGCCGATCGGGGTCTCTGGCCGGTCCAGACCGACCCGGTGACAGCAGACAAAACAAAAAAACACGCCGTCGGGATGTTCCGTCGGCGTGTTTTTTTTGAGGGGAGGCGGAGATTTAACAGATCAGTTGGGTCTTGACCTATTCGTCGCCGTTTTCACCCGTGTCGTAGTCGCTTTCTTCCACCGGCACGCCGGAGCGGTAAATCAGCGAATCAATGACCTGTACAGTCAGAACTGTGGAGACGTGCGGCAGAGCCGTCAGCCGGTGGGTCAGTTCGTTTTCATGGTGGGTGTTCCGGGCCACCATCTTCAGCACAAAATCATGCTGACCGCGTGCCATGAAACACTCTCTGGTTTCTGACCAGCTGTCCACGGCTTCGGTAAAGTCGTTGAGCACCTGCTCACTCTGGTTGTCCAGTCCAACCATGGCAAAGAATGTAACTTCAAACCCCAGCGCTTCAGCGTCCAGTTCGGCGTGATAGCCCTTGATGAACCCGGCCTCTTCCAGTGCCCGGACCCGGCGCAAACAGGGAGGGGCAGAGATTCCGGCACGCTTTGCCAGTTCGACGTTGGTGATGCGGCCTTCGGCCTGCAGATCTTTCAGAATACGAAGATCGATCTGATCCAACTTGACCCGGCGCATAGAGTTTCCTTCCCAAAGCTTTTGTAAATGGTGCAGCAGTTTCCCTGAAACTCAGGCAAGCTGCGCTCCTTTTTCCTCTCTCAAGAACAATGGGCTTTTGATGCCGCAGCGTTGTTGAAAGCAGCCCCTCCTCACCTGAAGGAAGGCAGGCCGTTCAACCTCACCGCAACGGCCGAATCTTTCCGATTTATGCAAAATCGCAGAGCATAACTGCCCGAAAGAAACCGACTCCTGCCCGAAGACGAAAGGATATTGCCGGGTTGTAATCTGATTCCCTTGATTGCGCAAGATTCTTTCGTTGCTCACGAGCATAAGCCTGCGCGAGTCACAAAGGCCTGAACAAAAAGCCAGAACCGGGGCCAGACTTTGCCTCAGCGGGAGGGATTGGTGCGATGCTGTTAACCCTTTTCTTGTCACAGCCCGCCAAGGCGCGTAAGCCTTTTAGCTGATCCTTTAGAAAGACCTGCCTTCGGACGCAGGCAAGGACAGGATCATCTTTTAGGTAGGCACCCGGACCTCTTTTCAGCCTGTTGATTAATGAGCGTCACAAGCAGGGGGCGACAGGATGACAGAGCAAAGCCAGATCACACATTGCTGGGCCGTCAGCGACGGCAGGGCCGGCATGGAATCACAGTCACTGGGACTGGCAGAAGCGCTGTGTGAACGCCCTTCGATCAAACGCCTGAGTGTGCGTTTACCCTGGCGGTGGTTGCCGCCACAATTCTGGCCTTCCCCCCTGGATGCCCTGTCCCCCCGGGAGAACGAATTCTCCCCTCCCTGGCCACAGGTGATGATCGCCACAGGCCGCCGGGTGATCGCCCCGGCCCTGGCGGCACGCCGCTCCGCCCAGGGAAAGTGCTTTGTCATCCTGATGCAGCACCCCCGCATCAACCCGGCCCGGGCGGATCTGGTGATCGCCCCCGAACACGATGGCCTGACAGGCCCCAATGTCATCACCACCCTTGGGTCGGTCAACCGCCTGACGCAGGACAAACTGGACAAGGCGGTCGTCGATTTTCAGGACCAGCTAGCTGACCTGCCCCGCCCATTCACCACGGTTCTGATCGGCGGGCCCAGCAAAGCGCACTCAATGCCTGCTGATCACATGCAAAGGTTTGCCACCCAGCTGGCTGACGCCATCCGAAATTCCGGCGGCTCCGCGCTCATCACCACCTCGCGACGCACAGGGCAGGCCAACGAAGACATTCTCCGCTCGGCTCTTAAAGATCTCCCCGGCGTCTTTTGGGACGGACAGGGCGCAAATCCCTACTTCGCCTTTCTGGGGGTGGCCGATGCGCTGGTCGTCACCTGCGATTCCGTCAACATGCTTTGCGAGGCTGCCTTTACGGGCAAGCCGGTCCATCTGGTGGACCTGCCGGGGGGGACTGCAAAATTCCGCCGTTTTCACAACAGCCTGGCCCAGGCCGGAATCACCCGCCCCTTCAACGGGGAGCTGGAACACTGGAGCTACACGCCCCTTAACGAGACAGCGCGGGTTGCAAAAGAGGTAAAACGACGGATTCGTCAGTCAGGTGTGCTGGATTAACGAAACCCCTGGGTGAAAACCTGGGGTTTGCTTCGCAATAAAGCGGTGTAAACACGCCTAATAGTATAGTGACCTGCTGTCGTAAAAATATCCCTGGTAGCAATCGAGAATCGGTCACACCCTGGACGCGCAATCCGGTTGACGCCACACCGAATATAATGCACTCCATAGGCATTAAAGAAAGCTAAGTGGCGTGCAAAAGGCCACAACTAAAAAACCAGAGACAGCAGCGGATCTAACAAGCAGATAACCGTAGGCTGAACACCAAAAACAGGGGCGGGTTTAAATGTATCATCCTACCGACATCTACATCGGGCGCCGGATAAAGGAGCGGCGCATTGCCGCCGGTTTCAGTCAGGCCGCTTTGGCAGAGAAGCTGGGCATCACCTTCCAGCAGGTTCAAAAGTATGAAAGTGGCGCCAACCGTGTGGGTGGCAGCCGATTGTGGGATATCTCCAAAGCCATCAACACCCCGGTGACCTATTTCTTTGAAGGCTTGGATTCTCCCAACAAGGTCAAGACGGTGGAAGCTGAAAAAGAACAGCCCCTGAGCCGCCAAAGCCTGGAACTTGCCCGCGCCATCAACTCCATTCCGGAAGGCGAAGTTAAGGAGCAGGTGGTCAAACTGGTGAAGGCTTTTTCAAAGTCTGCTTAACGGCCAACTGTCAGGCAGCCATCGCCTCCTTTGCGGATCGACTCGGCGCCGAACTGTGACCTTAGCCGAATTGTGACCTCACACGAGCAGCATGTTCTGGCTGGCTGAACGAAAGCCCTGACCAGGTCTTTGAAGACAAACCTCCCCGATCAAAGTTGCGCGATCAAAGAGGGCTGACGCAGAAAAGCTTCAGCCCTCTTTGCTGTCTTTTCCTTAAGCTTACAGCAGGGTGCAGCAGGATTAAGCACAGCCGGTCACAGGACCATTGCGCACCTTGCGCCTGCCAGAGCAGAGCCCTATCTTTAGTCCCCTGCTGCCCATGACCTCAGGGCAGGCTTTTTTCCCTCCAGCTTCAGTGTTGAGATATGGCCGAAACCCACCACACCAAAGTCCTGATCATTGGCTCGGGCCCTGCCGGTTACACCGCCGCCATCTATGCCGCCCGTGCAGCCTTGAAACCCATCCTGGTCCAGGGCATCCAACCGGGTGGGCAGCTCACCATCACCACAGACGTTGAAAACTACCCAGGCTTTGCCGATCCCATTCAGGGTCCCTGGCTGATGGAGCAGATGGGCGAGCAGGCCAAGAACGTCGGCACGGAAATGCACTTCGACACCATCGTGGATGTGGACTTCAGCCAACGCCCCTACAAAGCCACCGGCGACAGCGGCAACATCTACATGGGCGACACACTGATCATCTGCACCGGGGCTCAGGCCCGCTGGCTGGGGCTGGAAAGCGAAAGCAAGTTTCAGGGTTTTGGTGTCTCAGCCTGCGCCACGTGTGACGGTTTCTTCTACCGCGAAAAACCAGTGGCCATTGTGGGCGGTGGCAACACAGCCGTGGAAGAGGCCCTGTTCCTCACGAACTTTGCCAGCAAGGTCACCCTGATCCATCGCCGGGACAGCCTGCGGGCGGAAAAGATCATGCAGGACCGCCTGTTTAAGAACCCCAAGATCGAGGTTCTCTGGGACTCTGCCCTGGAAGAGGTGCTGGGAACGGAAGATCCGCTGGGCGTGACCGGCATCAAGGTCAAGAACCTGAAGAGCGGGGAAAGCAGCGATCTGGCCGTTGATGGTGTCTTTATCGCCATCGGCCACGATCCGGCCACCCAGCTGTTCAAAGGCAAGGTCGACATGGATGATGAGAACTACATCATCACGGCCCCTGATTCGACAGCCACCAACATTCCCGGTGTCTTTGCCGCCGGTGACGTGAAAGACAAAACCTATCGTCAGGCCGTCACTGCGGCTGGCATGGGCTGCATGGCTGCGCTGGAAGCCGAACGGCTGCTGGCAGAAGAAGAAGACGGACAGGCTGCCGCCGCCGACTGATCCGGCAGAAAGGCTGTTGCCCTCGCTTGCAAAAAGACCCGCCTCTTCGGAGGCGGGTCTTTTTTTGCTCGCCGACAACTGCACGGGACGGCAGTTGCACGGGCACCTTGTAGCAAGAGGCTGAAGCTCCCCCCCAAGTGCCTCTCCTGGTTATGCAGACGGAGACTGAGGGTCAGAGGCCTGCTGCAGAAACCAATCCCGGGCGGCCTCGACCTTGGGACTGCCGACCTTGGCCTCTGGTGCTACAAGATAATATCCGGACGGGGGCCGAGCCACATGCGGATGGGCCAGCAGCAACCGCCCGTCCTTCAGTTCCCGGCGAACCAGCAGCAGGGGCAGAATGGCGATGCCTTGACCCGCCACCGTCGCCTCAATGATCGTCTCGAACTGGCTGAAAAGCAGCAGTCCCCCTCGGTCCTCAGCCCGGCGCCCCAGCGTTTCAAACCAGATGTCCCAGGTTCGTGGCCGGGTGGTGTGCTGCAGACGGCGAAATCTGAAGAGATCATCCGGGTCTGAAAGGGCAGCTGGCAGTAAAGACGGTGACACAACAGCCACCAGATCTTCCGCCATCAGGAAATCTGCCCGCCAGCCGGGCCAGGGGGGCAGCCCCTGTACGATGCCGATATCAATGCTGGCCGGATCCAGCTGGCTGTTGTCCTGATAGGTAATGGAGTTGCAGTTCAGGTCCGGGAACGCCGCGCCGAAAGCCATGAGATGAGGTAGCAACCAGCGCGACGCCAGCGTGGGGTAGGAGCCAAAATTCAAAGCGCCGGTGACCTGATCGTAGGTCCGTAGTGCCAGGGTTTCGCCTTCCAGCTTTTGCAACAGCGGCTGAATCTGAGACAGATAGTGATGCCCCGCCGGTGTCAGGAAGACCCGCTGACGCTTTCTTTCAAACAGCGGCAAGCCCAGCAGATCTTCCAGAACCCGAATCTGCTTGCTGACTGCTGACTGTGACAGGTTGAGGTCCTGCGCTGCCTGGGTGAAGCTGCCCAACAGGGCGGCGGCTTCAAAACACTGCAAGGCACTGGTGCTGGGCAAAACCCGACGCATGAAACACCTACATGACTAAAAGTGATTTTTTATTCAGGTTTTTAGCAGAATACCCGTACCAATGAACAAGTTAATTACTTTTTCGAATTAACTGGTGAAAAATGACCCTTTTTCTTTCCTTAGATCCTGCGCCACCATATCGGCCCTGAAGTTCTGTCTCTTCCCGCTCCTTTTCCGCAAAGTCCCCCGCCATGATGCACAGCGATTCTTCTGCCTCAGTTGCCAAAGACAAACTCTCCGTCAAAACCTGGATGTCCGACCATCCTGATACGGAAAAGGTTGCGGGCTTTGTCCCGGGACCCGGCATTCAAAAACTGGATCTGCACTTTGACCTGGCGCGCCTGCAACAAGATTTGAGTGAGGTTCTGACCCGCACCTCTTATCAGGGCGACATGCAGGATGAAGGCTTCGCAGCGCTGCCCATGACCCGCCGCCCCAGGGTTGAGCAGGCCAGCGCCAACGATCTTTCCGGCCGTTACTGGCTGCGCGCTGATGACCGCTATGTGGAAGAAGCCATGGAAGAATTGGTGGATGAAGCTGCCTTTTCTGAACTGGATCCGATTTTTTCAGGCACCTACTTTGAAGAGGTTCATAAAGCCCTTACGGCCCGCTTTACCATTGGCCGGGTGCGCATCCTGTCCAAGGGCCTCTACAACTGCAACTCCTGGCATCGGGATCCGGAACCACGCCTGCACATCCCCATTCACAGCAATCCGGGTTCGTTGTTCATTGTGAACAACCACTGCACCCACCTGCCCGCTGACGGTTCCGTCTATTTCACCGATACACGCGGCTATCACACCGCCCTCAATGGCGGTCTGCACCACCGGGTTCACCTTGTCGCCGCCCTCGTCCCCTAACCAGGCGAAAAGGCGACACCTGCCTTTTGAAAACCTTCCTGAGAGACATTTGCGATAGCTTGTTCGTCACGCAAAAGTCTTATTCATGTTTTCAATTGAAGTGCAGCAGAGTTCCCACTAGAGCATGATCGGGAAAGCCGGAAGCGCAGAGCGCTTCAACTCAATCGGTGCCCCATACTCTAAAAACAGTCTCACGCTCTAAGTGTAATCACGTCGTGTGTCCACTTAAGCCGATTTGACTCTCGAGTCGGAAGCCCCATCAATCGGAGTGCGAAGCCCTATGTATGCCCAAATGGACAAACAGCGCGCCCATGCCCCCAGCGCGCACCTTGTAGACCTGCGCAGTGACACCGTTACCCGCCCCAGTGAGGGCATGCGTCAGGCCATGGCCACTGCCGAGGTTGGCGACGATGTCTATGGGGAGGACCCGACACTCAATCGCCTGGAAGCCGTGCTGGCCGAACGCTCCGGCAAAGAAGCTGGGCTTTTCCTGCCCAGCGGCAGTCAAAGCAATCTCATTGCCCTGCTCAGTCACTGTAACAGAGGCCAAGAGTATCTGGCCGGTACCCCCTATCACATCTTTTCAGCTGAAGCCGGCGGAGCGGCTGTTCTGGGAGGCATCTCCCCCTGGCCTCTGACACCCAACGAGACCGGCGGTCTGTCAGTGGATCAGGTGCTGGGGGCCATCAAGCCGGATGATCCACACAGCGCCATCACCAAGCTTCTCAGCCTGGAAAACACCGTTTCGGGTCAGGTTCAGCCCCAGGACGAGATTGTGGCCCTGGCCGAGGCGGCAAAGTCAGCTGGTCTGAGCGTCCATCTGGATGGGGCACGGCTGTTCAACGCCGCTGTGGCACAAAACCTGTCACTGGAAATCCTCTGCGCCCCCGTGGACACGGTTTCACTTTGCCTGTCCAAGGGTCTGGGCGCCCCGGTAGGGTCCGTCCTTGTCGGTCCCAAAGACTTCATCCATCTGGCCCGACGCAACCGCAAGCTGGTGGGCGGCGGCATGCGCCAGGCGGGCATTCTGGGGGCCGCCTGCCTCTATGCTCTGGAGCACAACGTTGACCGTCTGGCCGACGATCACGCCAATGCCCAGTTCCTGGCGGACGAGCTGAGCAAGATCCCTCAGATCCGGCTGGGCAGTGCCACTGCAGCCACCAACATGCTCTTCATGGGCACCAGTGATCCCGCCGACCTGATCCCGCTTTGCCGCCATCTGGGCGAAAAGGGCTTTGTCCTGGGTTTGCAGGAACCTTTCACCCGGGTGGTGGTTCACCTGGATGTCACCCGGGAAGACCTGCAGCAGATGGTTGATCTGGTGGCCGCCTACTTCCGAAACTGACATTTGGACACCGTCTTTTCCGGCCAGACTCTTTTCAACCTGTTAGAGGGTGAGTCCCGACAGAGGCGGAGCGCAAAGCGCTTCTAACTAAATCGATCATGTTCTGGGCAGGAATGGTGAAGCAACATGCTTAAATCGTTCCGGTACAAGCAGGTCTGGGTAACACCAGGCCTGTTTTTTTCCTTTCAGTGGAAAATAACCTTGTACTGATCAAGACTTTGGAAGGTTTTTTCGCTATCCTGCTGAGCGATTCGGACGTCGCTGTGGCGACTCCAGCACGAGTGTGATCGATAGAGGCAGAAACAAAGACCGTTTCTGCCCCTGTTGTGAATCACCCTCTAACTCTTTGAAAAGAGGCTTTATGGCCAAGTACCGAAAACAGACACCGAGTTTCGGAAAGGCCATAAGACCCTAGGGGTAAAGAAAAAACATGGATTGGGACAAGCTGCGAATATTTCATGCCGTCGCTGAGGCTGGCAGCTTCACCCATGCGGGGGAGCAACTCAATCTCAGTCAATCGGCGGTGAGCCGTCAGATCTCGGCCCTGGAAGACAGCCTGCGGGTACCGCTGTTTCATCGTCACGCCCGCGGACTTATTCTGACAGAACAGGGCGAACTGCTTTATCGCACGGCCCACGAGGTTTTTGGCAAGCTGGCCATGACCGAGGCCTTGCTGACCGAAAGCAAAGACCGGCCCCGCGGTGTTCTGAAGGTCACAGCCACCGTTGCCTTCGGATCCACCTGGCTGGCACCGCGCATGCGCGAGTTTCTGGAGATCTATCCGGACATCGAGATGCATCTGGTGCTTTCTGACAAGGAACTGGACCTGTCCATGCGCGAAGCCGATGTGGCCATCCGCATGTCCCCTCCCCGTCAGGCCGACCTGATCCAGCGCCATATTCTGGCGGTGCATATGCACGCCTACGCCTCTACGGACTACATCAAACGCAATGGCCAGCCCCGCAGTGTGGAAGAGCTGGATAACCATCCCATCGTGGTCTACGGCCAGGACACCCGTCCGCCTGTGCCTGATGTAAACTGGCTGCTGCGCATTGGCCGCAAAAGTAACCAGATGCGCAAGGCGGCCCTGACAGTCAACAACGTCTACGCCATCATGAAATCCGTCGCCAATGGCTGCGGTGTCGGCGCTCTGCCGGAATTTATGATTCAGAAAGGCAGCGATCTGGTGCGGGTACTGCCCGATGAAGAAGGCCCACGCATCGATGCCTACTTCTGCTATCCAGAAGAACTGCGCGGCACCCGCCGGGTCGAAGTCTTCCGGGACTTCCTCTTGCGCAAAGTCGCAGAAGCCAAATTCTGAGCTGACTGTCCCTCTCGGGACATCTCTTTCAGGAAATCAAAGGCCGCCTGGCAGTGCCCCGGCGGCCTTTTCTTTATCCCGGTCGATAGAAGGTCTACAGATTAAGGACCTCAGATTTCTGCTCTCCCGCCCCGTCGGTTTCCCGGCGTCAGCCGCAGGGCACACCAATCAAGAGCAAAGGTCACGTATTAGGCAGCCCTCTGCCCCAAATCAGTCACAAGACAAATGGGCAGCGCGTCTTCTGTGCAACGCCTTTCCAGCACCACGAACTCACACCGGATTGCCTTTGGGTTGCCTCTCGATTCAAAAATATGACTTTTCAATCTGAAAAGAAAAGTCGTTCGTTTTCCCCTGATTTCAGGGCGATTCCAGCAAAAGAGGGATTTCGCGCAATAAAAAACCGTTTGTCAGAACGCTCGCTAATAATCTTTCAAAAACGGCTGATTATGGTGCATTATTGTCACAGAGGTGTAGCCATGCAACAGTCGCATGGGTGCAATCCGACATTCGCGGTGGACATCAGGGACGCGAAGCACCAAATTCTTGCTCATGGATGTTGCATCGCAGCATCCCCGGATCGTCGGCACCCTCCCTTTTGGCCGACTGATCCCCCGGGTACGCGAGCGCGCCTCCCGCGCAGCGTCTCCGACGTCTCCCAGACGTGAAGCCTCCCTGTTCAACTTGCCCGGAAGTATATCTTCCGGGCATTTTTTTTGCCCGGACACAGAGAGTGCCCGGAGTCAGGGAGCAAACTTGATTGCTGGTTCAGGCCCCCGGATAGGAGTGGGTCGTCCCCTACAATCCAGTCGCGTGAGATGAGGGCACGTCGGGATGGCTTTAAACCGATATGGCTCTAAAGGACAGATCACGGATCGGAAGCAGCCAGAAAGCGCTTCTGCCTGCCCCGGCCATACTCTGGAGACGTCAGTGCTTTACCCAGTCAACAGCGCTGTCAAAATCATCAGACGCAAAGACCTGGATTTCCCCCTTGATCAAAGCGGAAAAGAGATGGGCCAGGCGCGTGAACCACTGGGAATCGGTCACCAGAGCAATGCGCTTGAAGTCATGCAGGTGGGTCAGTCCCATCTTGCCGTCCTGGATCACGGCGCCCACCGTAAAGCCCAGGTAGTCATCTGATACCTTGAACAGCCCATTGAGGCTGTCGTGACGGGTCAGCTTCTCATTGACCAGAGGGATCAGGGTGTCCCTGTAATCATCTGCAGTGATGATGCCTTTCAAATGCAGCCCCAGCACATTAGATGGCAGACCCTCCAGAATTTCGAATTCCCCGATCTTCCGGTCTTCGAGAGCAAGCCAGGCTTCAGCTTTGTCCTTGTCAGCCGACGCGAAATGATGGACCCGGGCTGCCGTAAAGTGATCGACGATGGACGGCATGATGGTCAGGGCGGCACTGTCGCCGACAATGGCCACCTTGGCGATCAGGTTGTGGTTATCGCTGACCAGTTTCATGTGCTTCACAAAGCTGGAGAAGTCAGCCCACCCGGGAAACTGATCAGCTTCGATCATGATGGATGGCAGAGAATCCCGCTCATTGATGTAGCTGTTCAGAGCCTGCTTTGCCTGCTCAAAATCCCCTTGCGACAGGGGACCATCGGGACTCAGATGGATGTAGTTCTTGCTGTCGTTCACCTCGATCTTAAGCATTTGACCATCCTCTCGTCTGTTTGCTTCGCTTTGACCGAAAGACCCAAAAGGCTCCTCCGTTCCATCCAATAGATTCGCCGGGCCCCGCGCTGGCGCTCTGCGTGATACACCGACCCAACAGCCACTTCAGGTTGGCCTGATCCTGACCGAAGCTGCAAGAACCGGCAGTGAGCGGGTCTTCAGTCGCCAGTCTGGCTCAGCTGGTGGCGGAACAGCTGTCCGAAGCCTTCGAGTTCATCTCTGATACCCGCCCGCCTCAGGCAGCTCCAGAACTGCGCCTGGTTGGAGGTAATCACCGGTTTGCCCGCCCGCTGCTCAATCTCTTCCACCACTTCCAGCGCACGGATCCCCCCACAGGAGAGGAAAATAGCCTCCGCCTCCGGCTGGTCGATGGCCAGCGCAAACTTAACCCAGTAATCAGGGGTCACCTGCCCGAACTCGATCCCTGTGGTCAGATTGAGCCCCTGGATGTCCAGGACCTGAAACCCTTTGCTCAGCAGAAACTCCGCTTCTGCCGTGTTGATTTCATCCAGATAAGGCGTTCCCACCACCAGCTTGCTGACCTGCAGTTCTCGTAAGGCATCCACGACCCCGCTCACCAGGCACATGGGCTGCGCCCAGGGCGCGCCCGCTTTGATTTCTGCAAAAATCCGCTCCTCCCCAATGACGATCGAGCCACTGGTGCAGCTGTAGCTGATGACATCGGGCTTTGTGTCTGGCTGAAGGCGGGCCGCTGCATCAGCCATATGGTCAATGTGGCGGGACAGGGTTTCGTTGGTAGTGTAGTCGTCTGTCTTAAGACGCGTGATGTGGACGGCCACGCCCTCGGGCACCATGTCATAGAAATCGGCCTCTCCGGCCAGGTCCGTGGACATCATGATAAACCCGAGACGGGCCCGGTGATGCCGACCCGCATCCAGTTCGGCTGGCCAGTCCTTTGATGTAACCTGCTGTCCGCTTTGAAACATGAGCTGTCCTTACAAAATCATTTCTTCCAGCGCTTTGGGATGCTGCGTGATCTGCTCATAGCCGTCTTCAGTGATCACAAAGCTGTCGCCCACCTGGGCACGGAAGTCCGACACCGCGACGGAACCGTCCACCGCCAGGACCATGCCGGGCTGCAGAACGGTCTGGTCTCCGGTCACCAGTTGCGGGGCTTCCAGGAAACTGAACCCTGTCCCCCGCCCACAGCGGAAGGGGTAATCAAATCCCGCCCCCTGTATGACCTCCGCATAGGCCTGGTGCACGGTCTCTGCAGTTACGCCCGGTTTCAAAGCCTCAAGCGCCGCCCGCTGGCTTTCAACAGCCACCCTGTAGATGTCGGCCTGCCGGGAATCCGGGACCTCACCGATCCAGAAAGTCCGGTCAAAACCCAGCTTGAACCGGTGAAAGTTCGTCATGCCGCAAAAACAGAGGAACACCGGCTCCCCCCGGCGCATGATGCGGGTGGTGGCGCGGTGGTGGGTTTTCACGATCTCCCGACCTGACGCCATGATCTGCAGGAAGTGCGTGTTGGGAGACATAAGGGCGTCGTCGTAATGGGCCTCCAGCAGTTCGGCGGCCTTGCGGGTCCCGGCCTGGGAGGTTGCGATGGCCACTTCATATTCCGGAACACCATCCCCAATGGTTTCCCGGCCAGCCTGCATCATGGCCCCGGCCACTTCACCGGCATGGCGGGCCAGCTGAAGCTCTTCAGGTGATTTGATCATCCGCATCTGGGCCAGCACGGGGGTCACGTCTGCCAGCTGCTGCCGATCAAGGAGCTTATCAATGACTTCTCGCACCGGGGGCGGCATATGGTGGGGCTCAATGGCAACCCTGGCGGCTGAGGACAAGGCACCGGGCAGTTCCGCCCGCCATTCCTCCCCGGCTCCATCGTTCCAGGCAGCAATGCGATCCACCTGGGCCGTGGCCTCAGCACTGGCTGCATCAATGGTGGGGGTGATCAGCAGGGTTTCCCCGTCTCGCGGCACCAGAAGAAGCGTCGGTCGCCCAAACTCCATATGCAGATAGTCGTAATAGCCGGTGAGGTAATAGACGTTGTCGTCATCGGTGATGACCGCCACATCCAGACCCTTTTCACCAAGTAGCTGGCGCAACTGCGCCATTCGCTGAGTGAACACGTCCCCTTGCCCTCCTTCACAAACCAGCTAGTTCAGTTCCGTTGTCGCGCGGCCTTCAAAGACGTTTTCGCAGTACTGGCTGCCATCAGGCGGGGGCGAGGTGCTGAACAGCCTCTCCAGCGGCACCGACAGAATGGAGCTGGCCATTCGTACCACCGTCACCAGGATCTCACCTGTGGATACACCCGCACTGAAATCGCTGAACGACCCTTCCACCTTGATGGGTGTCTGAGCACTGAAAAACTGCGGGCGTTTGGCAATGGGACGGGCCACCAGAGAAATCTGTTCGGTCCTGAAATTGATGTCAGCATTTGCCGCGATCGTCATGCGCGTGGTGTCGGCCACCAACAGGTTGTCGGTCATCACCCCGTCTTTCACATCAAAGCGACCAACCAGACAGTTGAAGTGGGATCTGGGGCTGCTATCCAGTCTCGGCATCAAAGCAATCAGCAGATTTGTCGCCCAGATGTCAAAAACATCTGCGCCCAGATCCTTGGGCCAGACCCCCAGATCAACCCGGCCATTGGCTTCCGCCAGAAACCGCTGCCAGTTCGGCGGTGATGAGCTCAGGTCCATCTGGATGGAAAGGGTGCCTTCCTGCTTGGTATCAGGGTCAATGCGCCGGGCCAGAATGCCATAGTCGAACTGATCGGCATCGGCCGTCAGGCGGCCCTCCATGACTTCTCCCTGATCCGCCAGAAAGAGGGTGAAATCCATCGATCCTCCGGGCAGGGTAATGCTGGCTTTTTCGATATCAATGGACCTGTCGTCGGCACGGACCTGCAGCTGGCCCTGCCCCCAGGTTTCATCCCCGCTGACGACCTTCTGTACATCAAGATCCAGTCGGGCGCTGAACCCATCGGCCAGATAAAGCGCGTCCCGAATGGCCTGCCAGTCATGGGTCAGCGTTTTGTCTTCCTCAGCATGCTCTTTCGGCTCCAGTACAGCGGCCCCTGCCTTTTCCAGTTCCTCTCCCAGAGGCGGGGGTGGTGGCGGAATGAAATCATCCACCTGCAGGCGCGAAGCCGTCAGGGACAAAGCCAGATCGGGCTTGTCTCCATCCAGCCGAAGATCGGCTTTGCCGGTCATTTCGCTTTCACCCAGCTTTGCCACCAGATCGCTCAAATGATAGCCCTGCTCGCTGATGTCCATGGCCGCCGTGATGGCATAGGGACCCAGCGGAGGCAGCTCTTCGGCAACCAGAGGCCCCAGCAAGGCCAGAGACTCGCCTTCAATCCGACTGTTGAAGTGGGCACCGACCAATCTGAGCGGCAAGGGCAGGTCGGCCTTCAAAACAGCCCGGGTTGCACTGCCGGTTACGGTGGTGCGCAAAGGCAGGGATTTGATTTTTGTCAGCTCAGCCAGCGGTTCCTCTGACACAACTGAGATTTCAAATGGCACCTGCCGGAACACCGCTTTGCTGTGCATCTCAAGGGGTTTTGCTCTGGCGATTGTCGCCTCTGTTTCTGGCAATTCCAGCCACAGCGCTTCGTCTTCCCCGCCGGCAGCCCGCAGCTGCAGGCGCAAACCCTGGGCTGCTGCTTTGATGCTGGAGCGGCCCAACAGTCCTGCCACGCTGTTGCCGCTGGCTTTGATATCCAAAGACAACCTGTCACCTTTCGCTTCCAGTCCTTCCACCACCTGCAGCTGGGCCAGAACACTTCCCAGGTCGACGTCCCTGGCCTCCAGCCCCAAATGCGCCTTGGGCAGAGTGCCGGTCAGATCCAGCGCCAGAACCCCTGTAAAATCCTGCTGCAGCGTCGAGAACCCGAAGGGGGAATCCGGCAGACGCCCCTCGCGAACCTGCCCTTTCAAAAAGACCTTCTCGAACGGCAACGCGAGCCCCTCAACCTTTGCCATCGACAGAGAAAAATCGATGTCATCCAACTGCATGGGTTCCTGCAGAAAAGGGGTCGTAAGGGTGAACTTGTCATCGTCTGATCCTGCGGTGTTCCGGGCGCCAGAGCGGGCGAACTGCCAGTCAGCCAGGGTCAGATAAGGGGAGGACAGATCCACGCTGAGCAGGGGGTCGGAGTTGCGCCAGCTGTAAGTGGCCTTGCCCAGCAGGTGGCTTTCACCAACCTTCAATTCCAGATCGTCCAGGCGGGCTTCCTTTTCGAACAGCCGAAGTGCCGCCTTAAAACTGCCGGCGGTCTGCGGCAACTCCAGCCCCTCAACCAGCAGAGCCATACGGGACATATCCTGGCCACTGCCGGAGACGAGCAGTTCAGGGCCGGATTGGCTGCCCGGCCGCCGCCAGGTGCCATGAGCGGACAGCTTGGCCTGAGCCAGCCGGAAATCGAGCAGGACCTGCTGAGGCGGCAGTACCTGTTCCCCCCGCTCCAGGCGCTGGCGAATCTTGTCCGGCAGCAGATTCTCCGTATCCACCACCGACTGCTCCAGGCTCAGCGAAAAAGGCTCCTCCAGATACTGACCGTTGGCCGTGAGTCTCAAACGCTGGTTCTTGGCACTGCTCAGCCGGGCTTCTTCAAGCTGGATCAGCTGTTGGGCGGTTCCCCAGGATAGGCTGCCATTGCGGGCGAGCATATCCAGAGTCAGGCTTTCTATGATGCCCGGCGCCGTGTTTCCCTTGCCCTGCACCTGCAGTTTGAAATGATCCAGACGCCCTTCCAGATCACTGAGAGTGATCAGCCCGGAAAGATGAGCCGCGTCAAAGCCCTCTGCCGTTAAAGTCAGATCAAAAGCCGGTTCACTGGCCCGACCATCCAGAACGATGTGCGCCTGACTTCTGGTTTCCGCGATCTGCAGGGAGGCTGGGGAGATTTCCAGCCGCCCCTGGTTCAACCGCAAGCGCAGATCACTGGATTCCACCGGCAAGGCCAGGCCGGTTATCGGGCCGGTTTTCATATCGAAATCGAGATTGAAACTGTGCAGCCAGGCCAGCGGAAACTCCTGCAGGTAAATCTGCGTCCCCCGTGAAGTGGTTGCCGCCGGGTCACTTTGCCCCTCTGCTGCGCTGTCCGTTGCAGCCGCAGGATCAGGCGAGGATGGGTCTGCTTCCTCCGCCCGTTCGGCGGCCAGCTCATCCAGCATGGCCCCCACTTCAGCTTTCGAGAAAATCAGGCTGCCGCTGAAAGACGGGCGGTCTCTGCCCTGCAGATGCTCTGCCTGACCGGAGGCCACAAGGTGCGGAGTTTCCAGTTCCAGGCTCTCCAGCCGGCGCAGAGGTCCCTCCAGAACGATCCTGGACCTGAACTTGATTTGCCCGAAATGAGGCAGGGCCGTGCCCAGCAGAATACTCAGGTCTTCAATGTCACCACTGGTCAGCGACAGATCCAGCTGTCCCTGTTCAAAGGTCAGGGGGTCAATCAGATGACCATTGATCGTGGTGCTGACAGATCCGCTTTCCAGCACCAGATCCAGCGGCCAGGGATCAGTTTTCTGAAACAGGTCACTCAGATGTCCGGCAGCCAGTTTGGCTGACAAAGGCGCCTCACCCAGCCGCCCCTGCAACGAAAGCGCCAGAGCATCATCAACCGGTGCACGGCCTTTGATTTCTTCAAAATGTAAGGGGCGTCCGGCAGCCTGACCCTTGCGTTCGAAACTCAGCGTGGCATCGGTGATGGACAGATGTTCAAGACCAAAAGTCAGGCCGGCGACGACCCCCTCCTGCCCGGCCCCCTCAAACTCCAGACTGTCCGGCTCCTGTGGACCCTTGTCCTGGCTCTGGGTCTCCTCTGCAGTCCCTTCGCCGGAGTTCTGGTCAGTGGTGTTTTGAGTTGTGGCCGAACTGTCGTTTTCCCCGGCGTCGGCCAGAGAGGCCAGCTCTTCATTCACCCGGACGGTCATGCCATCAACCGAGAGGTTGGAAACAACCAGTTGGCGGGCCCTCAGCAAAGGCAGGATCTCTACCTGGACTTCAGCGGTTTCAAAGGAAAACAACGCAGGTGCCTCTGGTCCTTCCAGAGAGTCCAAACGCAGGCCCCGGACGGTCACAGACGGGCGCAGGCTGGCGGCGACACTGACGCCTCCTTCAATCACCAACGGCCGGCCCAGAGCAGCCGTCATGTCCTTTTCCAGCTCCCGGGCCAGAAAATCCAGATCCAGCCGGAAGCCGAACAGCGCAATGGCCGCAACCAGCGCAGCAAAAATCAGAAAGGGACTGGCCAGCAGCCCCAGACCCCAGAGCAGCCAGCGGGGCCGACGACCCGGCTTGCGCTTGTGGGAGGGATCGCTGCCCCCGGTCTGGCTGTCTGTTGAAGCGCTGTTGCTGTCCTCTGCCAAATCACGACCCTGTCTTTGTTGATAGAAGAGAGAAGGGTTAGTCTAGACCAAGTCTGCAACGCGACTAACAGAAGAATTCGGACTCAGCCAATTCGGGCACTCCCGGGCCGGCAGCTCCCCTCCTGCCAACAAAAAACAACCCCTCAATCCGGCAGGACTGAGGGGTTGCACAAAAACAAACCTGAAACAGATCAGGGGCGTGAACCGGCTTACTTGAAGAGCTTTTCGTTCTTCATGCTGGCATAGAGCCCGGCCACCTGTTCGCCATAGCCATTGTAGAGCTGGGTGGGGACACGGTCATTGGTGCCCAGCACCCGTTCGGTAGCCTGGCTCCAGCGGGGATGATCCACCTCCGGATTCACATTGGCCCAGAAGCCATACTCCCCGGCATTGATTTCCTCCCAGAAAGAAACCGGGCGGGTGTCGGTAAACTCAATCTCCACAATGGACTTGATGGATTTGAAACCGTATTTCCAAGGCAGCGTCACCCGCAGGGGCGCGCCGTTCTGGCGGGGGATGGGTTTGCCGTACAGCCCGGTGGAGATGAACGCCAGCTCATTGGTGGCTTCTTCGATTGTCAGCCCCTCCACGTAGGGCCAGGGATACCAGGAAGCCTTTTGTCCGGGCATCACCTTGGGATCATTCAGGGTAACAAACTTCACGTACTTCGCGCCGCTTTTGGGCTGCGCCAGTTTCACCAGCTCTGACAGAGCAAAGCCCGACCAGGGCACGGTCATGGACCAGGCTTCTACGCAGCGGTGACGATACAGCCGTTCTTCCAGCGGCATCTTGGCCAGCAGGTCATCGATACCGATTTCAAAGGGTTTATCGACCATGCCGGTGATCGAAAGGGTCCAGGGGCGGATGGGCAGGGCCTGGGCGGCCTTCCAGATGTTCTTTGACGAGCCGAACTCATAGAAGTTGGTGTAGGTGGTGGCATCTTCTTCCGGCGTCAAAGGGCGCTCGATGCGATAGGCCAGATTCTGCTTTACGGGATAAAGATGGGCAGAGGGGTCCGCCGGTGCTTCGGCCAGCTGCAGCGCGGCTTCGCCCGCCTTTTTCTGGCTGGCGTTGGCCGGGGTGTCATCACAGGCCGCAAGAATAGCACCGGCCCCCAACAACAAAGACCCTCCGGCAGCCTTCTTCAGAAAGGCCCGGCGGTTGTGATAATCGCTTTCTGCAGTGACTTGATTTTCCCGCAGTTCCCAGCTTCGACGCACTTTGATGAGCATAGATTGGAAGTCCTTATGTTACCTGACCTCAATCTAGTACCCGCAGCCGCTAACGCCAATTCAACTGCCCGCGAGCAGGCTGTGAAAACCTCGTGTCGGACTTCAGACAAAAGAAACCTTCAGGCGTCCCAGAGAACCGAAATCCGCAAGTGCCTCCTGTCCGGCTGCCAGCTCCAAGAATGGCGTGACCACGCCGGTGGACACAATCTCCCCGGCTTTCAGACCCGGCCCGTGGCGCAGTTCATTGGCCAGCCAGGTCAGCGCCAGCAGCGGACCTCCCAACGCCTGTGCACCAGCCCCTGAGCCAATGTCCTTTCCATCCACGCTGAGGGTGACCTCGGCCTGCGCCAGCCCCTGCAGGGCTGTCAGGTTCCACCCCTTCGTCTCTTCCCCCAAAACCAGGGCCCCGTGTGCGCCATTGTCTGCAATGAGAGCCGGGGCACCGGCTGTGGTCCAGGCAGGCGAGCCATAAGCTGAACAAACAATCTCAAAGGCTGGCCGGACCGCCTGCACCGCCTCGGCCACTTCGTCTTCTGCATAGGCTTCTTCCCGCGGCGGCAGATCCTGGCCCAACACCAAGGCAAACTCCGGCTCAATCAGGCGAAAGATAAAGTCATCGGCAGGCAGGCTGACGCCATCACGATGGCAACTCTCCTGGAACAGCCGTCCGTAAAAGGGCCCCTCCAGCTGCAGAAACGCCTGTGCTTTCTGGCTCGTGGCGCCCAGTTTGTAACCGACGGGCTGCTTGCCACTAGTGACTGCCGCCAGTTTCTGCAAACGGTAGGCCTCTTCCAACTGCATGCCCTGAGGCGGTTGTTCCACTGCCCGCCCCGCTCGACGGGCGGCAAGAAGGCGCGCCACCAGACGCTCATCACCCTTCATGAAATCTTCCTTGCACAGTGCTTTTTTGCGTTGAAGCCGGTTGTAACTGGCCATGCTGATTTATCCTGTCAGTCTCACGTCATTCTGCCCAAACTGGTTTTCGGTACCGGTTCAGATTTCTTCGGCCACGGCCAGCCCCAGCCCGGCAGCAATGAGGCAGGAGCCTGTCAGCCGGTTCTGCAGTTTTCGGGCGCGGGCATTGACCATCCAGCGGCTGAGCCGCCCGGCCAGGACGGCAAAAATCACCAGAGATATCCCTGCCAGGAACAGGAACGACAGGGTGAGAATGGCCAGCTGCGGGGCCGCGGCGGCCTGCGGGTCCATAAACTGGGGAAAGAAAGCCAGAAAGAAGATGATGGTTTTTGGATTGGAGAGATTGACCACGAGCCCAGTGGTACAGCGGGCCCAGAAACCACGCGTGCGCTTCAGCGCCGCCTCTGCCCCCTCGGTCTGGAGCAGCGCGCTGTCATTATCCTGCGCCTCTGAACCGCTGTCCCGCCAGGCCTGCACCCCCAGATAAATCAGGTAGGCCGCCCCGGCCCAGCGCAGCCAGGTGAAGATATCCGCCGAGAGGTTGAGCAACAGGCCCAGGCCGGAGACGGCCGCCCCCATGATGATCAGATCCCCGATCAGCACCCCCAGTCCCGTTGGCCAGGCTGACTGCACCCCCTGACGCAGGACCTGGGACACCACCACCAGAACCGCGGGTCCGGGAATGGACACAAAAACTGAGGTCGCCGCCACAAAGGCCAGCCAAAGTTCCCAAGACATTCTTTTTCCCTCTGATCGTTACCGGAGTGAGCCATCCACAGCCCTGCACCTGAAACAAGCCCCTTTTTTTGATCAGTTCCCTTTCCACAGCAATCCTCAGTCTTTGTCCCGTCGAAAAAGGGCCCTCCCGGTCTGTGAAACCAGAAGGGCCCTTTTGAAAAGCGGGAATAGCCGCTGAGGATTACTGTGCTGCTTCCTGATGCTGCTGAACCACCCGTTCGGCAGATTTGCCGCGCAGTTCCTGCAGATGATCAAAGGCAAAGAGGAACGTTCCCACCCCTTGAGACAGGGACCGCAGCTCAATGATCAGGTCCAGGATTTCAGACTGTGGCATGTGGGCTGTGACCTCATCCCAGCCGTCCCAGCCGGGCCGCACGTCAAAGCCAAGGATTTGGCCCCGCCGCCCGGAGATCAACGAATGAACCCGGTTGGTGTAATCGTTGGGCACATGAATGGTCACCAGATAGATCGGCTCCAGCAACACGGGATCACAGTCAGGCAGGGCATCGGTCATGGCGATCCGACCGGCGGTCTTGAAAGCCATGTCCGAAGAGTCCACCGCATGGTGTTGCCCGTCGTAGAGTGTGACGGCCAGATCGACCACCGGGAACCCGAGCGGCCCCCTGTGCAGGTACTCCTGGATGCCATGCTCCACGGCTGGAATGTACTGCCGGGGTACGGCCCCGCCGGTGATTTTGTCTTCGAACTGGAAACCGGTACCCCGAGGCAGAGGTTTGATCTTGATTTTGATATCCGCAAACTGACCATGACCGCCACTTTGTCGTTTGTGGCGGGCGTGATGATCCGTGCCTTTGGCGATGGTTTCTTTGTAAGCAGGCGTGGGGGTTCTGGCGTCCACCTCCACCTTGTAGCGGTTCCGCAGACGGTCCACGGCAATCTTCAGATGGATATCGCCCTGACCCCATAGCAACAGTTGCTGGGTGTCCTGGTTCTGCTCAATGCTCAGGGATAGGTCTTCTTCAACCATCTTGTGCAGGGCAGCAGAGAGCTTGACCTCGTCTTCCCGTTTGGCCGGTTCCAGCGCCACCGCATAGACGGGTGTCAAAGTCGCCGGCCAGTTCATGTCTTCTGCCGCGCCATGGCTGCTTTCGGTCACCAGGTCACCGGTCTGCAGGCTGTCCATGCGCCCCAGCGCCACCAGATCGCCGGCCTTGGCGCTCTTCAGTTTGTCCAGGCTGCCTCCCTGCATCTGAGAAAGGCCACTCAAGCGATCTCCGGCAACGGTGCTGCCTTCACTGAGGGTCCCGTCCCAGACGCGGGCCAGGGACACCTTGCCGCTATGGGCCAGATGATAGGTTTTGACCACCGTTGCCTGCAGTCCGCCAGAGCTGGCAAGGCCCAGCCGTTCGGCAGTCTGCTCAACACCGGGAGCTTCGTGTCGCAGAGCCTTCCACAGCCGGAGGATACCGTTGTCATGCAATGAAGACCCCAGGAAAACCGGAACCAGCAGATCGCCCTGCAGGTCAGTGGTCAGCTGCTGATAAACCTCTTCACTGGGCGGCACCTGATCTTCCAGCAATTGCTCCAGCAAGCCGTCGTCAAAATCGGCGAGCGATTCGAGCATTTCCTGCCGGGCTTCTGCTTCCCGTTCTTCCAGTTCGGCCGGGATCTGGATCAGGGCAGAGTTTTCATGTTCCTTGTATTTCCAGGCCCGTTCACTGACGAGATCCACCACCCCGGTGACACTGTCACCTTCATGAATGGGAACCTGGCGCAGGACCAGAGGTCGGCTGGAATGCTGCTGAAAAGCTGAAAGCAGGTCTCTGACGCGGGCAGCACAGCGATCCATCTTGTTGACAAACAACAGATGGGGTATCTGCAGCTCGTCCAGCATCCTAAAGAGCGGCGACAAAGCCACCGCCTTGTCGGCTTCCGGCTCTGACACAACGATCACAATGTCGGCGGCCATGATGGCACTGCGGCTGTCCTGTTGCAGCTCTACAGAGCCAGGGCAGTCGATAAAGCTCCAGTCTTCGCCCATGAAGGTGCAGTGAGCGACATTGGGCTCCACGGACATGGAACGCGCCCGCGCTTCCTGTGAGGCATCTCCCAGCGACGTTCCATCATCCACTGTTCCCTTGCGCGGCACAGCTTCAGCTGAATGCAGCAGTGCTTCCAAAAGAGTGGTTTTTCCGCTGGTGTAGGGGCCTAGAATGACGGCGCAGCGCGCCTGTCCTCCATTTTTGGTCATAACTGTCTCCCCGTGGCCTGAGGTGGGGCCCGTTTCAGGAAGATCAGCCAGGGTGCAACAACCCTTGGAAAGCCAACCGGCTTTCGGCCAATGAAAGATCTTTGTGCCGGGCTTTGTCCTGCCCGGGGCCTTAGGTCGCGTCGGCCTCATCAAGAAGCGGATCAACCGTCTCCGGTGGTCTCTTACTGCCGGAGACAATCCAGCTCATGAGAAGGTCGGCGCTGCGTCGACCCGGCCTTGTTAAACCCTTCACAGGCTAACGTTCAAAGGCTTTGGTCTCGGTACGAGAGGGATCTCGGGACGAGAAAGCGCCACCTGCCCGGTCTTCCCCGGGCCATTACGATGCATCATGTTCACAGACTTTCGGGCGCTCTGGCAAGCCTATTCGGCGCCGTGACAATTCGCACGACTTATGGAGAGTTCCCATTAGAAGGAGCGCGACAGGGCCAGGAGCCAGGTGTCAGTCTTCGTCTTCTTCTTCCACCCGGTGCTTCAAAAGGAAGGGCACCTGGCACATGGTGAAAATGAAGGTGATGATCATCTGACCAATGGTGTCAAAGGCCACCCAGAACTCTTCCGTCTGGGTGCGCCAGACCACTTCGTTGGCTCCGGCCATAACAAGAAAGAAAATGGCAAAGCGATGGGTGAGCGTGGCCCAGGGCCGGTCGCTCGTCAGCGGAAAGGCCGCCCCCATCACCATTTTCAGGACCGGTTTGCCCAGCGCCAGACTGCCCCACAGCACCACGGCAAAGAGGATCTGCACCACAGTGGGTTTGATCTTGATGAAAAAGGAATCTTCAAAGATCAGGGTCAGCCCCCCGAAGATGCCCAGCAGGATGGCCGCAAAGAGCGCCAGCCAGGGCACCCGACGGGCCATACCCCAGGACAAAGCCAGCGCAACAACCGTGGCAGCGATCAGCGCGGCCGTGGCGGTCAGAATATCCGACAGCAGGTATGCGGCCAGGAAAATCCCCAGGGGCACATAGTCCGTGACCGGTTTCAGCCAGGCAGGTTCACCGCCGGAAGAACCGTTTTGCTGCTCGACCGGGTCGGGAATGTTGTTGTCGCTGCTCACAGGAAATCTCTCTTCGGTCACCAAACTGTTGCGCTGTTGCGGCTAGGGCCACTGACAAGGAAACCAGGTCACTAGGGCATGATCGGTTCAGTTGGAAGCGCTTTGCGCTTTGAGCTGAACCGTGACTTATCCTCTAAACCACTGAATAGAGGCAAAATCACGCTTTAAGAGTTATCACGAAGTGATTCCACTTAGACCGATTTAACTCTAAGCCGACAGGCCCACCCCGCCTTCTAGAGCAAAGCCCGCTAAAGCGGAACCACTTTGTTTCGAGGAGAATGATCAGACCCGCAATGGTATCACGGCCAAGCGGCAGAATGGCTGCAGCAAGCCGGCTTCCGACCTCTGTACTCAGGCATCGGAAAAGTCCGCCACAGCCGAGGCTCAGTTGGCTTCACCCAAAGCAAAGGGCAGCAGGGTCTGCAGGATTTTTTCGTTCGCTGGCGTTGCCACACCCGCCTTTTCACCCAAGCGGACAATGCCTCCGGTCAGCCAGTTCAGTTCCAAGCGGTTGCCCCGCTCCAGATCCACCAGCATGGAGGGCTTGACGCTGCTGGTGCGGGCCAGCAAGCCTTCATAGATGTCCTTTTCCAGATTATCCGGCAGATTGATGCCCAGCGCCCGCCCTACAGCCCCTGCTTCCAGAAGCGCTGCATGATACAGCTCTCGGGCTTCCGGCTTTTTAAAGGCTTCGGCCAAGGGTTCCCGGAAATAACAGGCCGTGCCTGCATTGGGGGCCAGAAAGATGAATTTCTGCCAGAGCTGTGAGCGAATGTCCTCAGCGACCTCGGCATCAAAGCCTGCGGCGTCACAGGCAGCCCGCAACCGCTCTGCCCGGTCCGATCCGCCGCCGGACAGCTCCCCGAAAATCAGCTGAGCCAGTTCAATGTTATGACGGATGATCCCGGGGCTTTCGATCAGCGCTGAAATCCGGGCAACACCCCCCATCACCGCGCCTTCGCCCAGGACCTCTGCAAAGAGATCTTCAGCTTCCACTCCGTTTTGCAGAGAGATAACAGCCGTTTCAGGTCCCACAGCTGGTTTCAAGGCCTCTGCCAGACTGTCGTTGTCCCACAGCTTGGTGCAGACGAGAATCACATCGCAGGCACCCAATGTAGAAAGATCATCGGTGACATTCACCTGCGGCAGATGCAGGTCACCCACAGGCGAGATAACTTTGAGGCCAGAGGTTTCCATGGCCGCCTTGTGCGCTCCGCGTGCCACGAACACCACGTCCTGACCAGAGGCAGCAAGGCGGGCCCCGAAATATCCGCCAACACCGCCGGCTCCGATAATCGCAATTCGCATGGACGCCATCCTCAAAACACCTCACCAGAAACCATCAAAAAAAGAAGGGAGAGACCATCCTCGTCCCTCCCTTTCTTGTCAACGCTGCAGCTTCTTCAACAACAGGCCCGCCGGATACGGCGTTCCCCGTTGCCAAGATGCCAGCAGAAGTTAATCAGTCAGTGCATTACAGGCGCGGGAAATGCGCTTCATGGCTTCTTCCAGTGCCTCGGTCGCGGTGGCATAGGAAATGCGGAAATGCGGAGCCAGCCCGAAGGCAGAACCCTGAACCACAGCCACACCTTCACTTTCCAGCAGGTAAGTGACGAAGTCCTCATCGGTTTCGATGGTCTTACCATCCGGGGTTTTCTTGCCGATGGTTCCGGCACAGGACGGATAGACGTAGAAAGCACCGTCCGGCATGGGGCAGTCCAGACCGGGCATCTGGTTCAGAGCCTGGACCACCATGTTACGGCGTTCCGCAAAGACCTTGTTGTGTTCGTCAATAAAGTCCTGCGGTCCGTTCAGCGCTTCCACAGCCGCAGCCTGGGACACGGAACTGGGGTTGGAGGTGGACTGGGACTGGATCTTGGCCATGGCCTTGATCAGCTCAACAGGACCACCGGCAAAACCAATGCGCCAGCCGGTCATGCAATAGGCTTTGGAGACACCGTTGACCGTCAGGGTCCGGTCATAAAGCTTGGGTTCAACCTCTGCCGGGGTGCAGAATTTGAAGTCATCATAGACCAGCTTTTCATACATATCGTCGGTCATGATCAGCACCTGCGGGTGCCGCAGCAGCACCTCACAGAGAGCTTCCATTTCCGCCCAGGTGTATCCGGCACCGGTCGGGTTGGACGGGCTGTTGAAAATCAGCCATTTGGTCTTCGGCGTGATGGCGGCTTCCAGCGCGTCCGGAGTCAGTTTGAAACCGGCACTCTGCGGGCAGTCGATCACGACGGGTTTGCCTTCAGCCAGCAGCACCATGTCCGGGTAACTCACCCAGTAAGGTGCCGGGATCAGCACTTCATCACCGGGGTTCACCGTTGCCATCAGGGCATTGTAGAGGATCTGCTTGCCACCGGTGCCAACCGTGATCTGGTTGGCTTCATAGGTCAGGTTGTTGTCACGCTTGAACTTGGCAATCACGGCTTCCTTGAGTGCAGGGGTCCCGTCCACAGCTGTGTAGCGGGTATCACCTGCAGCCATGGCTGCGATGGCGGCATCTTTGATGTTCTGGGGGGTTTCAAAATCTGGCTCACCGGCCCCCAGGCCAATCACGTCGACACCGGCAGCTTTGAGCTCACGGGCTTTCGAGGTAACGGCGATGGTGGGGGAAGGCTTGATGCGAGACAGACGCTCAGCAATTAGCGACATGGCGCTAGGCTCCGAATTCCTGAAAAGATGTAAAAAGTGTGACAACGCCGCGCACGGTAAATCAGCCCTCTTTGGACTGCAACAGTTGGAGCCGCCTAAATCCTGCATGGCGGCCCGCTGCTTTTGCGGTTTTACGGGCAGTTTCGCCCCCTTGCTGCCAAAAACTCCCTGCCGCCCCAAAGGACATCAGGCGCCCTCCGCCCCGGCAGCTATGCGGTCCCTGACCCTAAGGTCTTCAGCGCCTTGGTTTTGACCTGAAAAAGTCACAGCCCCGCCCAAGCCTTCGTCAATAAGATGGTTTCTTCTTCCTGAAACAGGCTGACAACGCAAAGAGGCCTCCCGTGCGAAACGACCCGCCCCGCAAAGGTTATCTGACACTCCTCAGTTACGAAACGCACCTGGGACGCCGTCGGCGACGGCGCGAACGCCATGCCAACATGCTCTTCTGGCTGACCCTTTTAGGGGCCGCCCTGGCCGCCGTGATGATATTTGCTCAAGGGTCGCTGCCCATCTGATCTGCCCTGCCTCCTGACTTCGAAGGCTGACCCGATTTTTCCGATCCACTGACAAAAACCCATTCCGGACAGAGCCCGAGTTTTGGCAAGGTGCGATATTTACGGGGCACTGCTTTTAGCAAGGCAGTGCTTGGGAAGCGGTGCTGTTTTGGCTCTCTATGGATTGGACAGGCGAGCCGGGCTGAACCGGGGCAGACCGGGCTGGACCAGGGTAAACCTGGGCGGATTCCCGGATCCCGTTGCAGCAAGGAATACTCATGGCTGCAGAAATCATTTGACAACAGATGATTTCATCAGGAAATTCAGCAAAACCTCAGCACACATTTCAAGCTCCACCATCGCTAACTTATTGATTTTACTATTTTAATTCCGGAATTATGGAGCAAAGAAAATCTTGCCTAAAAAATCTTGCTTATGCACGCATATGTAGTGGGATTAAAATCTCAGCGACAGCTTGACGCAAGGCACAGCCTCACTTCATTCACAACTCCTTAATCTTCCCCTCCTTAGGATGGTGCAACCTCTGATACTTGCGAACAGTTCCTGTTTCGGCTCGTTTCAGGCCCACGACGGCCCACACAGCCCCGTGCTTTCAGATTTTCAGTGACCATCAGGGTATCCCCCATGTCCCTATTGCATCTTTTCCGGATCAAAACCTTCGGCATTATCTTCATCTGTTTCACTGCTCTGGCCAGCGTGGGCTTTGCCGTCAACGGCTATCTCTCACTTCAGAGCCTGACGAAAGCCGAAGAGGCCTGGACCACGCTGGAAAGCGATCGCAATGGTCGCGCCCAGGCTCTCTCTACCCTGCGGGCGGAACTGGGCTACGGCGGGATGATCCACCAGTTCAAGAACTTCGTGCTACGGGGTGAGGTCAAACGCATACCGAAAATCACAGCTCGCGCAGAAGCGGCTAAAACCGCCATCGCCAGCTACCGGGCTCTGGACATCTCAGCTCAGGAAGCCGAAGCGCTGAACGCCATCAATGACATGATCGACACATACCTGTCGAAAGTTCAGCCGGTAAAGCAAGCCATCGAAAGCGGTGCCGATGCTGCGGCCAGAGACAAGATCGCCTCGGTGAGCGATGGACCGGCTGTGGCGGCCCTGGGCAGTTTGGTTGAGGTTCTGGAGCAAAAAGGGCTGGCTGATTCAGAAGCGATGGAAGCCAACCTTCAGGATGTGGGCAATCGCCTGATCGTCGTAACGGTGGTGGTTCTGATCTTCATGCTGATGATGATGGGCGGCACGGTCTGGGCCAACATTTACCGGGTTGTGCTTCCCGTCAACAAGCTGACGGCTGCCGCCAAAGAGCTGGTCGCCGGGAACCTGAACGTCAAAGTCGCCGGTCAGGATCTCCATGATGAGATTGGGGAACTGGCCCGTGGCATCGCCGCCTGGCAGCTTTCTGCTCAACAGCGCAAAAGCATGATCGAGGAAAAGGAACAGGAACAGGCCGTCCAGGAAGCCCGGGCCAAGGAAGTTGAAGCGCATATCAGCCGGTTTGAAGGCGAAATCATGGATATTGTCTCCGTGGTGACCTCCTCCTCAGACAACCTGCGCACCCACGCAGACCAGCTGCACATTGCCGCCGAAAACGGCAACACCCAGGCTGCCGAAGTGGCCGATGCCGGGCAGAACGCCTCCCGAAATGTTCAGGAAGTGGCCAGCGCCACCCAGCAGCTGACGGCCTCCATCAGCGAGATTGGGGTCAAGACCACCGAAACCACCAGCATCACCCGCACAGCCGTGGATGAAGCCAAGCGTACCGACGTCACCATTCAGACCCTGCACCAGTCTGCTGAGAAAATCGGCGATGTGCTGAAACTGATCGAAGAGATCGCGGAACAGACCAATCTGCTGGCTCTCAACGCCACCATTGAAGCGGCCCGCGCCGGGGAAGCCGGCAAAGGGTTCGCGGTGGTGGCCAATGAAGTGAAGTCTCTGGCCAATCAGACCGCCAGAGCCACCGAAGAAATCTCCGGTCAGATTGTGGCCATGCAGGACGTTACCGAATCAGCGGTTGATGCCATGCGCCGCATCGACCAGACCATCACCCAGGTTGATGAAATTGCTGCCACCATTGCCACCGCGGTGGAGGAACAGTCCGCCGCGACCCAGGAAATCAACCGCTCTGTGCACCTGGCCTCCGACGGCACTGAAACTGTGGCAACGGCCATTACCAAAGTCACTGAAGCTGCCAGAGAAACGGATGATACGGCCAATCATGTGCTGACGGCTTCCAGCAACCTGTCTCAGAACTCCGAACAGTTGCGCAACGCCGTCAACCAGTTCATCAACAACGTCCGGGCCGCTTAAGACCCGCACAGATCCCTGAAACGACAGGAAAAGGCCGTGGCTTCACGCCGCGGCCTTTTGCGTTGTCCGAACCACTTTGTTCTGTTCCTGCAATGGCCAGCTTTGTGCAGGGGCCAACTGTGCTTCAGCCCCTCTGGCGCACCGCATTGTGCGTGAGAAAAGAAACGACCAATCTGGTAGAGCAGAAAGCTGTCGCGAAAAACAATTTCAGGCAGTAATCTGCTGCACGAAAAACAACAGCGGCGACAGCAGGGGGTAAGCTGCAATGAACTCAGAGGACCTGTTCAATCGGGACAACATCATCGACCTGAGTTTCTTCAATTTCCGCAACGCCATTACTGCCGCTTACTTCGCGGATCAGGACTTTAAAGTCCTCAAGACAAACGAGAATTTTGAGACCTTCTTTCCCATTCTGGGCAATGTCACGCAGGCTTACTTTCCAAACATCCTGGAACAGCTGGGACTGCCGGGACAGCAGATCGACAACTGGATCACCGGCATTCAAAAAGAAGGATTTGTCCTGATTCCGGAGATCAAGATCAAAAGAAACGGCGATACCCGCGTGTACTCTTTGCTGTCCACCAGTACCGAAGATGAGAACTTTTCCTATCTAAGAGGCATACAGGGGCAGTTCGTGGACCGCACGGCTGAGTGGTCCCTTCGGCAGGAGCGGGAAGAACTGCTGGAGCAAAAGATCCGCGACCGGGAGATCATCGAAGAAAAAAGCCGCCATCTGGAACATCTGGCCAAGCGGCTGGCCAAATACCTGTCGCCCCAGATCTACAACAGCATCTTTGCCGACACCAAAGACAGCCTCGCCCCCACGACCCGCAAAAACCTCACCATCTTCTTTTCAGACATCGAAAAGTTCACCGACCTTTCGGACACGCTGGAGCCGGAACAGCTGACGGCCATCGTCAACAACTACCTGTCGGAAATGTCGAGCATCGCCATTGATTGTGGCGGCACCATCGACAAGTTCATTGGCGACGCCATCCTGGTCTTCTTCGGAGACCCTGAAAGTGAGGGCGAGGAAGAAGATGCGCTGAAATGCATAGAAATGGGCCTGCGCATGCAGCAGCGTACCACCGAACTGCAAAGCCACTGGAAGAAGCTGGGGGCCCACAAAGGCCTGAAAGTGCGCATGGGCATCACCACCGGCTTCTGCACGGTTGGGAGTTTCGGGTCTGAACAGCGGCTGGATTATTCCGTGCTGGGCAGTCCGGTGAACCTGGCCGCCCGGCTGCAGTCTCTGGCCCCTCCAGGCAAGATCCTCATGACTGAATCCACCTACGATCTGGTGCACAGTCATCTGGATTGTGATCCCTTTTCAGAAGTCACCCCACGGGGCTTTTCCCGTCCCGTCCAGACTTACCAGGTGAAAGACTTCCGCTCAAAAGAGCACCGCCAGAAGCGCCGGGACCTTTCCCACTGCGGAAACCATGTGGAGGTCCAGGTCATCGACAGTTCAGACACCCGGGCAGTGATTGAAGAACTGCGCAACGTTCTGATCTACTTCGAAGACAAGCTGGGGACCGGCCGTCCTGCATCCAAAACCAGCCAGAACTCAGATCGCTAAATCCCGGGTGTCGGTGAGCTAATCGCTTTGCTTCAGGCTGTCCAGCAGGAGGGCCGCCGTGTCCCGCGCGCTGGAGCGGAATCGCGGGGCCAGAGGCAAAGCCACCAGGGCTTCTTCATGCTGATTGAGGGCAGCCAATCCATAGGCCACCAGCTGGATCCTGCTTGAAGGCTGCTCTGGAAAAAGCTCTGTCAGCAGATCCTCATTGGCCTGAATGAAGTTCTCCAACGCTGTCGTTAACACCGCTTGAACCGCAGGGTAACGATCGGCCACAGACAAAAGAGCCTCAAAAACCTGCTCCGAGTCATCGGCCTGCGCCCCACCGGCTGGAAAGAGCAAATTCAGCATCCCCTGGCCCTGATCGTTTCGGGGAACATAACGCCGGTACTCTGCCAGTTCCTTGGCATAGCGCGCGCCCAGACGCTGCGCCAGGGCCTCAATCAAGTCATCACGATTGCCGATGAAATGGCGCAACACTGTGCGTTTGACGCCCGCCTCTTCCGCAATCAGTTCCAACGAAGACCCCTCCAGCCCATAGCGCGCAATACAGCGCTCAAAGGCATCCAGAATTTCATTGCTGCGCTGAGCTTTGAGGGAGGGTCGCCCCATTCGTTTCTCCAGATTTGTCAGAGTCAGATCGGATTCTAGAAACACGCTTTGTGACAGCGCCTGACCCTGCGTTACGTGACGTGTGACCCGGCGTTTTCTCGCCAGAAGATACGGGGGCACGGTTTTGTTGCACCCGCAAAGTTCCTCCAGCAAAACCGGTCACGCCGAGCTACTCAGGCACAATAAATATATTTTCAGTGTTGAAAATTTACAATCCATCCTTAGTTTATTGTCAGATATGAAAATTTAAATGGATAGAGCCTGATGGATGCCTTTATCAGCCCTGCAACCCTGGAAAGCTGGCTTACGGTTCTGGACAGCTGGAGCTTTATTCTGGGCTTTGGTCTGCTGGGCCTGGAGTTCTTGTGGATCTTGCTCAGCAAACGGCTGACGAAGAACCTCTTTCTGGATCAGCTGGCTTCCCTGTCGACACAGGTCCCGTCCCTGGCCATTGAGGTGGTTTCCTTTACCGCCCTGCTGCTGATCTACTACGGCCTGAGCCAGACCGTTGCGCTCTTTGATCTTCCCATCACCGGCTGGACGGTATTGCTGGTCATTCTGGCCGCTGACTTTGCCTACTACTGGGAACATCGGGCCAGCCACCGCATTCGGCTGTTCTGGGTTACCCATGCGGTCCATCACAGCTCCCCCGAAATGAACATTGCTGTGGCTTACCGGTTTGGCGCACTGGACAGCTTCGTCGCCCTGCTGTTTCACGCGCCCCTGGTGGTGCTGGGCTTTGATCCTCTGCTGGTCATTCTGGGGCAGGTAGTTGTTCTGGTCTACCAGACCTGGCTGCACACGGAAGCCATCGGCAAGCTGGGTCCGTTGGAGGGGGTCATCAACACCCCGTCGGCCCACCGGGTCCATCACGGTTCCGATGAGCTCTATCTGGATAAAAACTATGGGGGCATTCTGATGCTGTGGGATCGGCTGTTTGGCAGTTATCAGGCCGAAGAAGCCCGGCCGACCTATGGGCTGACAGTGCCGATCAACAGCGTCAATCCCCTGAAAGTCTGGACCTCTGAACTGCTGGTCCTGATCCGCGACTTTCGCCGGACTGAAAACTCAGCAGAGGTTTTCGGCACGCTTTTCGGTCCCCCGGGGTGGCTGGACAAACGAAAAGAAACAGGCACAGCCCCTGAACAAAGGGGCTCAGATTAAGGAGCCACATGGAAACTGTCCTCCGCGCCCCTGCTAGAACCCCACCCAAGAAGCAACGTCACGAGTGAACAACTCTGGAAAACCGTACGGGGAACCGAGGCCCAGTATCGTAACCATTAAGGCAGAAACACTCCCTGCCGCCCGAACATTGCCATTTTTTAACTTAAAAGCACGCCAGCCGCGGTCCCATTTCCCCGCTTTCCTGTGAGGTGACACAACAAAAACACCGAACAGGGAGTAAAACAGATGTCTCGATCCTTCAGGTCCGCTGCGCCCGCTGCCTCCGTTGCACCTCATCGTGTCAGCGGTCGGCTCAGAAGGACCAAAGGATCGGGACTCTGGGCCCCAACCTTTCTTGTGGTCCTCACCCTGGCTCTCTTGGCGGTCAGTGGTGTTCAGGCCCGATCAGAAGAACGGGGCTTTGGTCTGAAAATCTCCAGCAACGGTCAGGGGCAGGATGCCCTGTTGCTGGCCACCGAAATTGATATCTCGGTCAGCGGCCCCCTGGCCCGTACCAAGCTGCGCCAGCATTTTTTGAACCCCAGCGACAGCTGGGCCGAAGGCACCTACATCTTTCCCCTGCCCGATGATACGGCGGTTGATCGCCTGTTCTTCAAAGTCGGCGACAAACGCATTCGTGGTGTCATTCAGGAGAAGCAGAAGGCCAAAGAAACCTATGAAAAGGCCAAGGCTCAGGGACAAAGCGCCTCGCTGCTGGAAGGCGAGCGTCCCAACGTGTTCCGGACCTCTGTCGCCAACATCCCGCCCAACGACATTCTGGTGGTGGAAATCGAGTTTCAGGAAACCCTGGAGTACTCCGCCCAGGGCTATGAGTTGCGCTTTCCTCTGGTGGTCGCCCACCGCTACAGCCCCAAACCACCGCTGGAGATGGTCAAGTTTCCTCAGACCGTCGACCCTGACGGTCAGCCAGTCCATCCCCACCTGCCGGTCACTGGCACGACACCAGCCGGGGATATCTTCGGCCCCATCGATCCGACAGCGCAGGACAATCCGCTGCCCCGCAACCCGGTGCGGCTGACGGTAAACCTCAATGCAGGAATGCCGCTGGCCTCTGTCTCCTCCCCCAGCCACAAGATTTCTCTGAAAGAACAAGACAAGGGCCTGATGACCGTGTCCCTGCAAGAGGGGACCGTCGCAGCCAATCAGGACTTCGTCCTGCGCTGGCATCCCAGAAAGAGCGAGCAGCCGCAGCCTACATTGTTTGCAGAGGAAATTGACGGGGACAGCTATCTCCTGCTCAGCCTCCTGCCGTCGACCAAAACCTCCGCCACCCCCGTCCTGCAGCCGCGCGAACTGGTGCTGGTTATCGACACCTCCGGCTCCATGCACGGCGAGTCACTGGAGCAGGCAAAAGCGGCTGTCCTTCTGGCCCTGCAGAAGCTGTCTCCCCGGGACCGACTGCAGATCCTGCACTTTGACGACCAACCCTATCAACTGTTCCACACCAGCCGACCGGTGTCACCGGACAGCCTCGCTGAGGCACGCTTTTATGTAGAGCAGCTGACCGCAGAAGGTGGCACGGAGATGGCCCCGGCGCTCTATCAGGCTTTACGGGCCCCGGCCCCAAAGGAGTTCCTGCGCCAGGTTGTCTTTGTGACGGACGGGGCAGTGAGCAATGAGGATGAGCTCTTTGGCATCATCAACCATCAGCTGAATGATGCGCGGCTGTTCACCGTCGGCATTGGCAGTGCCCCCAACGGCCACTTCATGCGCCAGGCAGCAGAACAAGGGCGTGGCACCTTCACTTACATCGGGGATGTAGGGGACGTGCAGGAAAAAATGGGCGCTTTGCTCAACAAGCTGGTCTCCCCTCAGCTCATCAATCTCTCTCTTGCCGCGTCGGACCTGCCCTTTGCAGATAAGCTGGAACAACGCCCAGAGCGCCCAGCAGATCTTTATGCCGGTGAACCTCTGGAGCTGCTGCTGCGCGTCCCCGACACTCCGTTGGCCGAGCTTCAGGGCCAGCTGAACCTGAGCGGGCTGCAGGGCTATCGGCCCAAGGCTCAGCAGTGGCAGGCCTCCTTATCTCTGGCGGACCTGACAGATGCCCCGGGTATCGCCGCTTTGTGGGGACGGGCCGCGCTGGAAGACGTGACCGACGGACTGGCCCGCGGCCAGAACCCGGAGACTGTCCGCCAGAAAGCCGTCGAGATTGCGCTGAAACACCAACTGGTCAGCCGCTACACCTCTCTGGTGGCGGTAGATGAGGAGGAGCTGCGGTCACAAGACGAGGACCTGGTCCGCCATGACATTCCTCGACACCTGCCCGAGGGATGGGATCCCAACAAAGTCTTTGGCCCGGGTCATGCGCCCAACAGTCAGGCGGCACCGCCTGCCCCCGTCCACACCTTCCTGGGAACTCCTTTGCTGAAACTGGCAGCCAGCAACGGTCATCAGACACTTGCCTTGCCCCGCACCGCAACTTCCGCCCCTCTGGCTCTGGTTCTGGGCATTGGCCTGATCACACTGGCCTTGGGTCTGCTGGCCCTGCTGCAACGCCTGGTGCAGCAGAAGCGCCAGCAGCGCCGCCTGAGCATCCAGCGCTGGAACCTGCCATGAGCTTGCCTCTTTCTCTGCCTCAGCAGATCAGGCTGCTGGCCCTGAGCCTGATGCTGGCGGGTTTTGCAGCCCTGGCCTGGGCGGCCTACCTGCCTGCGAAAGCCTGGACGGCTCAAATTCTGCTGGCTCGCGCCTGGGAAAAAACCCTGGGAGGGGAGCAGCAGGTGCGCCCCTGGCCCTGGGCTGATGCCTGGCCGGTGGCGCGCCTGCAGGCTAAAGGTGAAGATCTCTATGTTCTCTCAGACGCCTCTGGCCGAAGTCTGGCTTTCGGCCCCGGCCAGGTGCTGGCCAGCCAATCTCCTGATGGCGGCAAAGGTGGGCGTAGGGAGGCTGATCACAGCCTGGCGGTGCTGGCCGGTCACCGGGACAGCCATTTCAGCTTTCTGCAACAGCTGCGCAGCGGAGATGACATAAGGCTGCAAGGCCCCCATGGCCGCTGGCAGCTCTACCGGGTTCAGGAAAGCCAGATCCTGCCAACCCCGGAACTGAAGCTGGCGGATCAAAGCCAGGGGCACCATCTGATCCTGACAACCTGCTACCCCTTTGACAGCCTGATCCCGCGCGGGCCGCAGCGTTATGCCGTCTGGGCCCAGGCCTTGCCCCCTGGCCGCTCCTCTGCCTTGTAACAGACCTGGAGGTGGGAACGGGTCTCACGCATTAAGCGCCGCCTACCAGAAAAACCATCAATGTCGGTCTGATCCCCGTGAATGTCAGCAGGGCCAGCCCCCCAGTGGAGCCAGCCCCCATCTGAACTGCAGTAGACAAAAAAAGAGCCCGGCGTCTCTTCACCGGGCTCTTTCCTGTTTCAGCCTGTTGCGGGCTTATCCGGCCAGGGCGTCTTCCCCGTCCAGAATGGCGGCAGCAGCGTGAATGACTGCAGCAATGCGCAGCGCATCCTGCACGCCCTCTTTACTGGCGCCTTTGCTCAGCACGACTTTTTCGTGGCTTTCCAGGCACATGCCACAGCCATTGACGGCGGACACCGCCAGAGACCAGAGCTCGAAATCCACCTTGTCGACACCCGGGTTCCCGATGATCTGCATGCGCAGCTTTGCCGGCATGGTCATGTATTCCTTGTTGGAAAGCAGGTGAACGGAACGGTAGTAGATGTTGTTCATGGCCATAATGGCCGCTGCGGCTTTGGCTGCGGTCTTGGCGTCGTCGCTCAGCTTGTCGGCCACTTCCTCATTGATCTCGCGGATCACTTCCGCATTGCGGGTGGCCAGGGCAGAGGCCAGTGCCGTACCGGCAATCTGCTGAGCGGTCAGGGTGGTGGAGTTCATCACACCGGACAGGTTCAGCTTGATGTCTTTGGCATAGGCCGGCATGCGGGCCTTGAGGGCGTCGAGAGACATGTGGTGTTTCCTTTGTTACAGGCCCCGGGGGCAAGGAACCGTTGAGCGAACAGGACAGACAGTAGACAGCGGGCAAAGCTTCGCCGGTCCGGAAAAGTCAGAACGTCCGGGTCAGCGGCAAACTGGCCGCAAGTATCAGGTTTGGGAGCGTTATGGTCTGTTGTTTGACCGGCCGGACCCAGGCCGGAAGACCCCGCCAGAGGCAGCGAAGGGGCGCAAACCCCCTCGCCGCTTCTGACGGTTTCGTCATCGCAAAAAGGAGAGCCTGTTAGGCGACCTTGATGACTTCTTCACCGGAATTCCAGTTGCAGGGGCAGAGTTCGTCTGTCTGCAGAGCGTCCAGAATGCGCAGGGTTTCAGCCGGGTTACGGCCAACGTTCAGGCCGTTGACGGAGACGTGCTGGATCACACCATCGGGGTCAACGATGAAGGTGGCGCGCAGAGCAACGCCTTCGGCGTCGTCCAGAATGCCCAGCTGGTTGCAGAGGTCACCCTTGATGTCAGCAACCATGGGGAACGGCAGGTCGCGCAGGTCTTCGTGGTCACGCTTCCAGGCCAGGTGCACGAATTCGCTGTCGGTGGACACACCCAGAACCTGAGCGTCGCGGTCTGCGAACTCGTCGTTCAGGCGACCGAACTCAGCGATTTCAGTGGGGCAGATGAAGGTGAAATCTTTGGGCCAGAAGAAGACGACTTTCCACTTACCTTCGTAAGATTCGTCGGAGACGTTGAAGAAAGCTTCGCTGGGGTTCTTGGGCAGACCTGCGTCAACAGCCTGCAGGTTGAACTGGGGGAACTTATCGCCAATGGTGAGCATCAATGATCTCCTTGATCGTGCTTTTACACAAAAGTTGGTTTTGCTCTCTGCAGCTTGCTGATCTCCAGCCTCTGGAACCTGACCTGCCAGAGATGCTCTGGCATGCCGGTCGCAGTCCCAGGTGTGGACCCGACAGGCCGCGGTAGACACCGCCTCTCCGATCCGATCAATAAGCTGCTGAATTTCGGGGTCAGTGCCGCTGTGCGTCCCTGACTGAGCTATAGGTAGGGCGGCGACTGATCGGGGTCAAGTTCTTTTTTGAATGATTTTAAAAAGCGTCCCTAAAGGCCGAATTAAATCACTTATATTTTCAATTATGGTGAAGTCACTTCGATTTGGGCCGAAGCGATCTGATACCCGAAGGCATCAAGTATGGGCCGGTTGCCGACAGAAAAAACTGTGGTGAAAAGACGCAATATCAACCGCTGGAAAGCCCCCAACGCACACCGAGGTTGATGGCCTGGATTTAGAGCTGTGCGCGCCCCGCCAGCGGGACGTCAGATTAGCCTTTCAGCTCAGCTTTCTGTGCGTCCCGAAAGCCCACCAACGGAACCTTTCCTGGCCGGACAAACACCGGGCGCTTGATCAGGGTCGGATGGGCCATCAGCAGCGTCAGAGCTTTGCTGTCATCCAGCCCCTCTTTGTCTGCCGGGTCCAGCTGCCGCCAGGTGGTGGAGCTTTTGTTCAGGAGCTTTTCCCAGCCCAGAGCCGCGAGCCAGTCCGCCACCAGAGCTTCTTCCAGGCCATCGGCCCGCAGATCATGGTAGCTGTGGTCCAGCCCTTCCGCGGCCAGCCACTTCAAAGCCTTGCGACAGGTGTCACAGCTTTTGATGCCGTAAAGAGTGATCATGGGGCAGCTCCCGCGTCAGCAGATTAGAAAGTCGCCCCTCTTGTCCGTCATCGGCAGGAGTCGCCGCAAGCCCGTCGTCCCCCTTTCCTGCGCCCACGGGCGACACAGCCCCCGCGCAGCAGCAACCCGCGCCCGGATCAGCGCCGGTCAACAGCGAAAGCACCTCCTGACAGCTTCCTGTCAGTAAGGGGTCATCTGAGGGCTGGTTCCCGCCTGTCACAGTCCCTAAACTAACAACAGATAGAGCGCTCCCAGATTGAGATATCTTCGTTTGTATGTCCCGCCTGAACGGGGTGCTCCAGAAGTCAGCAAAGAGACCTGTATTCATGTCCAGCGCCCCGTCCGCCGATGCCACCGCCCTGCCCGCCACGGCTGCCAAAACAGACGTGCTGGATGAAAGCCGCCCGCTGGAACTGGTCAGCGAGTACAAACCGGCCGGTGACCAGCCCCAGGCCATTGAAGATCTGCTGGGCGGGCTGACCCAGGGAGAGCGGGATCAGGTGCTGCTGGGGGTTACCGGCTCCGGCAAGACCTTCACCATGGCTCAGGTTATTCAGGAGACCCAGCGCCCAACCCTTGTGCTGGCCCCCAACAAGACCCTGGCCGCCCAGCTCTATTCGGAAATGAAGACCTTCTTCCCCAACAACGCGGTGGAGTACTTCGTTTCCTACTATGACTACTACCAGCCGGAAGCCTATGTGCCGCGCAGCGACACCTATGTGGAAAAAGAAAGCTCGATCAATGAGCAGATTGACCGCATGCGCCACTCCGCCACCCGCGCTCTCTTTGAACGGGACGACGTGATCATTGTGGCCTCGGTCTCCTGCATCTACGGCATTGGTGCTCCGGAGACTTATGCGCGCATGGTGAAGATCCTGCGCCAGGGGGACAGCTACGACCCCCGCGATCTGCTGAAATCCTTCACCGAGCTGCAGTACAAGCGCAACGACGTGGCCTTTGGCCGGGGTACTTTCCGGGTGCGGGGCGACACCATTGAGATTTTTCCGGCCCACTATGAAGACCGGGCCTGGCGCCTGACCTTCTTCGGTGACGATCTGGAAGAGATTCACGAGTTCGATCCGCTGACCGGGGAGCGCACCCGCACTCTGGAAGCGGTGAAGATTTACGCCAACTCCCACTACGTCACGCCGCGCCCGACCCTGATCCAGGCGGCCAAACAGATCAAAGAAGACCTGAAACTGCGGCTGGAAGAGTTCACTGCGGCGGGCAAACTTCTGGAGGCTGAACGCCTGCAGCAGCGCACCACCTTTGATCTGGAGATGATGGAGGCGACCGGCTCCTGCGCCGGTATTGAGAACTACTCCCGTTATCTCTCCGGCCGGGCACCGGGTGAACCGCCGCCCACGCTCTTTGAGTACCTGCCGGACAATGCCCTGCTGGTGGTGGACGAAAGCCACGTCACCGTGGGTCAGCTCAATGGCATGTACCGGGGAGACTATGCGCGTAAATCCACGCTCTCAGAATATGGCTTCCGCCTGCCGTCCTGCATCGACAACCGGCCGCTGAAATTCGACGAATGGAACGCCATGCGGCCCAGCACCGTCTATGTCTCAGCCACCCCCGGTGACTGGGAGATGGAGCAGACCGGTGGTGTCTTTGCCGAACAGGTGATCCGCCCCACCGGCCTGATTGATCCGGAGTGCATTATCCGCCCGACAGAGAATCAGGTGGATGATGTCATCGAGGAGTGCCGCCAGACCATCGAGCAGGGTCTCAGAGTTCTGATCACCACCCTGACCAAGCGCATGGCCGAGGACCTGACAGAGTATCTGCACGACGCCGGTCTGAAGGTGCGCTACATCCACTCCGACGTGGACACGCTGGACCGCATTGAAATCATCCGTGACCTGCGTCTGGGAGTCTTTGATGTCCTGGTGGGCATCAACCTGCTGCGCGAGGGTCTGGACATTCCCGAGTGTGGACGGGTCTGCATTCTGGATGCGGACAAGGAAGGGTTCCTGCGCTCCACCCGCTCTCTGATCCAGACCATCGGGCGGGCCGCCCGAAACGTGGACGGCAAGGTCATTCTCTATGCCGACAAGATGACCGACAGCCTGGACGCCGCCCTTGGGGAAACCAACCGCCGCCGAAGCAAGCAGCAGGCTTACAACAAAGAGCATGGCATCACGCCGGAAACGGTGCGCAAGGAAATCGCCGACATCCTGGGGTCCGTCTACGAAAAGGATCACCTGACCGTCGGCACCGGCGATGCGGACACCCCTCATCTGGTGGGCCACAATCTGCAGGCCCATATCGAGGATCTGGAAAAACGCATGCGCGAAAGCGCGGCGAACCTGGAGTTCGAAGAAGCCGCCCGCCTGCGCGACGAAATCAAGAAGCTGCAGGATTCAGAAATCGAAATCCCGCACCGTGCCGTTTGGGATGGCACCGGCGACATCGGATCTGGTGGCAAGAAGGGGGGCAAAGGCGCCCGCCCGGCCCCTCCCAAAGGGGAAAAACGGGTGCTGAAAACAGACCCCGGTAACTTCGCCGCCGCCATCGCCGGAGCCGACGCCGCTTCAAAATCCAAGCGGGCCAAACCGCGACGGCGCAAAGGGCCCTAAAAGGAAAAGTGCAGCAATCCTGCTGCGACAGGCCAAAAAACAAAAGAAACAGGTAGCAGGGGTGCAGAGGGGCCGAAGGACGCGCCCCCTCATTCCCAATCAAGGGACAAGAGGATCACCCCTGGCGTGTCAACACGCAGGAAATCAGCTTAAAACTAAGAGCCTCTGCTGCTCACAAAAGCCAGTCGTCGCCCAGGTTAAGATCGTCGGGCGTGAGATTGTCAGACGACTGGTCTGATTGAAGACCGCTTACCTTGCCTTCAACCCGCAGCGGCACGTCCACCACCGGGGCCGTCGGGTCGGACGTCAGGCTAGAATCACCGGGAAAGGTCACCCGGATCTCCAGGCCCGCGCTGTTATGATCCAGCGTCAGGCTGCTGCCCGTTTCCCCGGCTATATCCTGCCAGCTGAACCCGCCGTCGGCGGAGCTTTGCCACTGATAGGCCGGGTCCCCGACAAAGACAAAATCATCAGCGGCGAGACTGTTCAGACTGACCCGCTCAAGGGTCAGTGTCGATCCATCGTCCAGCGTAATTTCCGTATTCCTGCCCACTTGTGAGGCGTGGGTCAGAAGGTCATTGAAATCGACAATGGAGTCGCTTTCGATCTGTATCACATCACCAGAGCCGTTGCCGAAATCCGGACGACCGACCACGGTGTCATTGCCGTCTCCATCACCGAAGACAAAAAGATCATTGCCGCGCCCGCCATCCAGCCGGTCATCCCCAGCTCCACCGGACAGCGTATCGTTGTCATTGTCGCCGCGCAGGTAATCATCGCCGTCACCGCCCAGCAACTGGTCTTCACCTTTGCCCCCGCGCAGCTGATCATTGTCAGCCCCGCCATCAAGAGCATCATTGCCTTTCTTGCCCAAAAGGTAGTCATTCCCGGCCAAACCCTGCAGGAAGTCATCGCCATTGCTGCCGTTGACCCTGGCCCGGCCCAGGTCGTCACCGCTGCTGCCCTGAATGATCGTTGTCGCGCCGTCAAAGGCTGTATTTACCGTCGCTTCAAAAGATCCTGGGGCGCCACCGATGCCACTGGTGTCCACGGTCAGCGTCTGCCCTTCCGCCACAGTTCCGCTGATGATCAGCACCCCGGTGGACGGCGGTGTCGGTGCGTCTGTCACCATAGATGTTGGATCAGACGTGACGGTTTCCCGGGTGCCACCATCATCAGTGTAGGTCACCTGAACCCGGACCAGATCGCCAGAGCTGTCAAATCCCAGGTCCAGGCTGCTGCCCGTTTCCCCGACCAGATCTGACCAGCTTGCTCCATTATCATCAGAGCTTTGCCACTGATAGGTGAAGGTCGGTGGCGAAAAGACAAAATCATCTGCCACCAGACTGGAAAAGGACACGCCGGTCAGTGTCAGACTTGAGCCGTCATCCAGGGTGATGACTGTGTTGTTGCCGACCTGCTGGGCGTGGGATTGCAGGCTGGAAAAATCCGTCACAGAACTGCTTTCGATGCGGATCACATCGACCGCCCCGTTCCCGAAGGATAGTATGCCATTGAGGCTGTCCTGCCCGCCGCCATCGCCGAAAACAAAGAGGTCGTTCCCGCGGCCACCGTCCAGCAGATCGTTATCTGCACCGCCCCACAGGGTGTCGTCATCATTGTCACCCAACAACGTGTCTTGTCCGGCTCCGCCGGCCAAGAGGTCATCCCCCCGCGAGCCTCTGATGTGATCATCCCCGTCACCGCCGCTGACCACGTCATCGCCCTTTTTGGCAAGGATCACATCATTTCCTGCCAGTCCCTGCAGGAAATCATCTCCGTTACTGCCTCTCAGCCGGTCATTCCCGGCGGTTCCCTGGCCGACACTTCCGGCCCCGGCAAAGGCCGCATCGACAATCCCGGAAATGCCTGTGCCGCTGATGCCGTCAGGATCTACCAGCGTGCTGACATCCGCCCGGAGGGTTTCGCCTTCGGCGGCGGCCCCAAGGATCGACGGAGGTACGGTTGGTGCGGCGTTGACGTTGGCAATGGCCACGGTTCCGCTGGAGGACACCATTTCATCCGTGCCGTTGCCATCGGTATAGCTGACCGTCGCCCGGACACTTTTACCTGACATGTCGTAGCCCAGAGTCAGGCTGGTGCCCTGTTCCCCGGCGATGTCCGTCCAGTTGACGCCATTGTCGTCTGAACTTTGCCACTGATACCTGAACGTCCCCAAACCGTCGGCGTCAGCCAGACTGCTGGCATCCAGGGTAAGGGTCTGACCTTCCGTTGTCGTTCCGCTGACCGTGACGCTGCCGGTCGGGTCGCTGTTGGGTGGGGGCACCACGCCGAACTCAAGAACTTCGACCCGGATCAGGGTATGGGTCGTGCCATCGGCATTTTCCCGGACCGTGGTGGTCGTGCCTGACTGGGTCACGGTCACGTCGTCGGCAGCCAGATTGGCAAAAAAGGCTGTGTCTGTGCCGTTGCCGCCATTGGCCCGGTCGCCGCCATCGGTGATGATCATCCGGTCATTGCCGGAGCCCCCGAAGAGCTGATCATCGCCCAGACCGCCGGAAAGAGTGTCATCACCGATTTCCCCCAGCAAGCGGTCATTGCCATCACCACCTTCCAGCAAATCAGCAGCCCCGCCGCCATAATCTCCATCCAGCGTGTCGTTGCCGACACCGCCGCGCAGGGTGTCACTGCCGCCATCCCCACTCAGCAGATCGTCGCCTGAACCGCCAAACAACAGGTCATTGTCCCCGTACCCCCACAGGGTATCGTTGCCTGCGTCACCAGACAGGGTGTCATTGCCATCACCGCCGGTCAGGAAATCGTTGCCGTCGCCCCCGGACAGCTGGTCATCTCCGCCGGTTCCGTTGAGCGTGTCCGGACCTGACGTCCCGCCAGATCCGCCACCGGACCCACCTCCCGAGCCACCGCCAGAACCACCGCCAGAGCCACCCCCGCCGGAGGTATCGTCACCGCCGCTGGTGTCGATGGCCTGGTCTCCATCATCAAAGCGCAGGGTTTCCACGCCGCGAACGTCGAACGAGCCGCCAGCGGAGGTGTGGGTAATGGTCACCTGACCGCCGCCACCTACCGCACCGACGGTGAAATCAGCCTGGTTGCCATCCAGTACCAGCGTATCGCTGTCATCCCCGCCACGGATGGTGGCGTTGCCCGCATTGGTCACGGTGAAGCTGTCATTGCCGTCACCGCCCAGCAGGCTGTCATTGCCGGACCCGGCGCTCAGCTGATCGTCGCCATCGCCACCGGACAGACTGTCCTGGCCTGACCCGCCCCGCAGGGTGTCATTGCCTTCACCGCCTGCCAGTTTATCGCTGCCATCGTTGCCATCCAGCAGGTTGGCGGCGGTGTTACCGGTAATGGTGTCATTGCCGGAGCCACCCAGCCCCTGCTCGATCACCACGCCATGGGCGATGGTAAAGCCCCCCAGCGTCGATCCAGCCCGGGAAATATAGCCGCCTGCATTAACGCCGGTCAGCGGGGCCGCCCGCAAATCAATCACAGAATCAACCGACGAGCCTACTGCGGTAATGGCGTCTGCCGATCCCCCGGCATCCCAGATGGTGGACCAGAAGGTGCCGCTGCCATTGCTGTCGATCAGCTGGTAGCTGTTGTTGCCGGTGTTGTAGCTGGTGTTGGCCCCATACATCTGCTGCAAAGCGTAGATGTCGAATGCGCCCAGCGATCCTTCATAGCCGTAGTTGTAACTGTTGGAAGAGGCCTGATCCCAGCCGGAGTTGTAGGACATCACCGTAAAGATGCCCTGGTTGAGGCCGTGCTCGCCCGTGTTGTAAGCGCCGTTGTTGCCTAAGCCGGGAAAACGGATGGTGCCAAAGCCAGTGTCGTGCGGATGGCCCAGCCCCATGCCGTGACCCAGTTCATGGATAACGGTGACATAGCCATACCCGCCGGGTTGCAGACCCTGGGCGTTCCAGCCTGTGCCGATGTTGCTGAACACCCCCAGGCCGTCGTTGCTGTTGCCTTCCGGTCCGTAGTGGGCCCCAAGAAAACTGTTTTCGACAATGGAATAGAAGCGCAGATCGGTGTTGCCGCTGCTCTGCGTGAAAGTGACATTGATGACGGCTTCAAAGTTTTCGAAGGCAGCGTCAAAAGCATTGGTTTCGTAACTGTTCCAGGAGGCGCCATTGTAGTTGTCGCCAAAAATGCGGATCGGACCGGTCTGATAGGAATAGGTCAGATTGACCGGTGAACCGCCGCCCGCATTGGCCCAGATCGAATCGCCCAGAATCGCATCAATGTAGTCATTGCCTGTACGGGTCGTGGCACCGATGTCTGCAACAGCCATGTTCGCCTCCTGGCGCGCCTGTTCTTTCCTTAGATCCGGACGGGGTAAATAACCTCTGCTCCGGATGAGCGCGCTGTCTAACTAATCATCTAAAGCCACTCTGGCGCTTAGCCTTTTAAGAAACTCTTTGCAGCCCTTTGCAGGCTGACAACAAATCAAAATCATCTGGATTTCAGGCAAGGCCGCTCAATTGGCAAAATGTTCAATTGAGCGCATCAATCAGTGGCCCAGGCCTGTCAAACGGAGCGGCTCCCACTTCAGCTCCGCCACGAAGAATAGGCCGAAATCAAAAGCAGGTAAACAAGCCCCTGATAGAACTGGTCACAAGAGCTTTCCAGGCAAAATCCTTCTCCTGCCGGGTTTCGCTCTTTAAAAAAGACGGAAGTCAAACAAACAAGAGTGCCGCAAGTTGGGTAAAGCTCCCCTTGCCTCGCACAAAAAAGAGAGCATTGGGAACTGATGGATTTCGACACCCTGGTTAAGACCCGTAAGAGCATCCGCGGCTATAAAAAGGATCCTGTTCCCAGAGCCCTGATTGAAGAGGTCATTGAGGTTGGCAAAGGAGCCCCCTCCTCCATGAACACCCAGCCGTGGAATGTTCATGTCCTGACCGGTGCCCCGCTGGATGAAGTGCGCCGCCGCAACATGGAAGAGATGATGGGGGGCGCCAAACCCAAGCGCGACATCGTTGTTCACGAAGGCTATCAGGGCGAACATCGCCAGCGTCAGATCGACATTGCCGTCCAGCTTTTCACAGCCATGGGCATTGAACGACACGACAAAGAAAGACGTCAGGATTGGGTGCTGCGCGGGTTCCGCCAGTTTGACGCACCGGTTTCTCTGGTCCTGACCTATGACAAGGTTCTGGACCCCGACACCATCTGTCATTTTGATGTCGGTGCCTTGTCCTACGGCATCTGTCTGGCCGCCTGGTCGCGGGGCCTGGGCACAGTGATCAACGGCCAGGGCATCATGCGCTCTGACATTGTGCGCGAAGTGGCTGAAATTCCGGACGATGAGGTGATCATGACCTGCATCGCCATGGGATATCCCGACGAGAGCTTTGCCGCCAATGAGGTGAAGTCTCACCGTGAACCCAACGACAGCTTCGTCCGCTTTGTCGGCTTCCCGGATTAATCCTTTCCAGCGAAGACGGATGCCACGCCGCGTTGCCTAAAGCATGATCGCGTTGGCTCGATGCGCTCTGTGCTTTGAGCGCCTCCATGGATCACACTCTAGAGTCAAATCGGTTTAAGTGGGATCACTACGTGATAACACTTGAAGCGTGAATTTGCCTCTTTTCAACAAGATAGAGGATGATTCACGGTTTAGTTCAAAGCGCAAAGCGCTTCTAACTAAACCGATCATGCTCTAGGTGGCGGCTTTCCCCAGGCGCTGCCACACCAGTGTCGCCAAAGCCAGATCCTCCGCCGCAATGCCGGTCAGATCCACCACCGTGATGTCCTGAGAACCGCTGCGGCCGGCGGCCTGCCCGGCAAGAACGGCGCCCAAAGGCACTGCCGCATCTGGACGGCACAGTCCCTGCCGCACCGCATAGCTAAAATCCCCGTGATGCACGCACTGATCCAGATCGTCGACCATGATCGCGCCTGCTGACGCAAAGATCTCCGGTGCCAGTTCCTGCTTGCCCGGATTATCGCATCCCATGGCCACAATATGGGTGCCGGATCGCACCACATCCGCCGAAATCAGGGCAGAGGTCGCCGGGGTGGTGGTGATCACCAGATTGCAGCAGGCCATCAGCTCGGACACATCAGCGGCCTGAGCAACCGTGATGCCATGGATTTCCATACGGGCTGCGTAGCTCTCGACAGCTGTCGGGCTGCGCCCCCAGACGGTCAAAGCCGAAAGGCCCAGGAGCCTGCATGTCCACCGTGCCTGCAGTTCCGCCTGCTCACCCGTGCCGACAATCCCCAGCCTCAATGCCCCGTCAGGTGCTCCCGCCTGGGCAGCCAGCGCCCCGGCGGCGGCTGTGCGCACATTGGTCAGCCAGCCTTTGTCATCCAGCAAGCAGAGCGGCACGCCGGTTTTTGCAGAAACCACCACCACCAGACCACTGCTGGCGGGCAGACCCTGTCGCGGGTTGTCGTAAAACCCCGTGGCGATCTTGATGGCGAAAGTCTCCGTCCCTTTCACATGGCCATACTTGATATGGCATTCCCCCTCCGGATCACTGACCTGCAACATGCCCGGTGGCGGCGAGATCACCTCGCCCCGGCTTTGCGCAATCAGAGCCCCTTTGGTGGCCTGCAAAACCTCGTCTTCAGACAGAACGGCCTGAATGTCATTGAGAGTGAAAACAGCAATCGACGTCATGAAGCAACTTTCTGAAAGGGGCAAAACCAGGTAGTGCGGTGAAAATGCCTGAACCGGACACCCTTGGTGATCACGGTATTCCCGTGGCTCATCCTCTGCTGTCTTCCTGTCCTATTCCTCGGCAGAAGAACCGGCCATCGTCAGGGCCTGTTGAAAAGTTTCAAGGGTGACATTGCGGCCGCAGATCACCACCGCCACCTTCTTGCCTTCGTAATCACCGGCCGTTTTGAGAGCGGCCGCCAGAGCCACACCGGCAGCCCCCTCGATGATGAAATTCTCGCTGGCCGCCATATCTCGCATGGCTGCCGCCACCTCCTGCTCCGTAACCAGAACGTGGCGATCGATCACCTGCTGACAGAGCGGGAAGGTAAGGGCACCCGGCTCCACGCCCCCGGCGGAACCGTCAGACAGGGTATCGCGTTCCGGCGCGTCGTAGATTTCGCCCTGCTCCAGACAATGGTGCATGGCAGCCGCATTTTCTGACCAGCAGCCGATGATGTCGACCTGCGGACACTGGGCTTTCAGGTAGCTCCCGACCCCGGCGATCAGGCCACCGCCACCAACGCAAATGTAGACGGCGGCCAGATCAGGACACTGTGCCGCCAGTTCCACGCCAATGCTGCCCTGACCGGCAATCACGTCCAGATCAGAATAGGGGGAGACGAAAACCTGCCCTGCTTCCTCAGCCGCTGTCCGACCGGCAAGCTCTGCCTCAACGCCATGCCCCGGTACGAGGACCGTTTTTGCGCCCATCCGGGTCATGTTCTCCAGCTTCAAGGCGGAGACATTTTCCGGCAGGTAGATGGTCACCTCCAGCCCGCCGACCTTGGCCGCCTGGGTGGTCGCCATGCCATGGTTGCCGGAAGAGGCTGTCACGATGCCCCGGGCCTTATCGGCTGCACTGAGACTCAGCACTTTGTTCATGGCCCCGCGCATTTTGAAGGATCCTGTGCGCTGCAGGTGCTCACTTTTCAGATACACCTGTGCCCCGGTGCGCCGGCTAAAGGCCCCGGAGTACTCCAGAGGCGTTTCCCTGGGGCCGCCTGCGACAGCCTTGATACGGTCATTGGCAGCCAGAATCGCTTTTGGCAGGTCTTCCATGGTCAGCTTCTCGCTTCTTTCAGATACTTGTAAATGGTGGCCCGTCCCAGCCCCAGACAGCGGGCCACATATTCAACAGCGCCCTGCCCTTCAAAGGCGCCCCTATCGTTCAAAGCCACCACCAGGTCGCGGCGATCCAGTCGTGTCAGGGCCTGTAAGGTCAGGTCCCGCTCATGCAGCCAGGCCTGAATGATGTGATTGATGCGCTCGTACCAGTCATCGCGGAACAGAAACTCCGACCTTTTGTTCTCCGCCGGCGCATCCAGCATCAAGCCGAGAACCTGGTGCAGACGATCCATCTCCGAAAGATCCAGATTGATACAGATAAGGGCTTCCGGGTCTCCGGCAGCATTGGGCATGACAATGGTCACGGACTTCAGAACCTTGCCGTCCCAGTTGAGCTTTCGGTAGGGCCCCACCACCCTTTCGCCCTGGGCGAACTCCACCTCTTCAATAGCGGAAGGCGAGCCGATCTCCCGGTTGGAAAAACCATTGACCAGATAGGCAATGCGCTGGGCTTTGATGTCATGAACCACGACTTCCGCCCGGGGGTGCATCAAGGCAGCAACCCCATCGGCCATTCTTTTGTAGTGCTCCAGATATTCCATGTTTGGACAAATAGTCTAAAAATGGACACTCTGTCTATATGCAATCTATCAACGACCCTGGCTTCATGTCTTTTTATCAATGAAGGTCACGGAAGGGTGAAAGCCCTTGCGCGATCTTTCAGGCAAGGCCATATGCAGATGACAGAAACACCGTCTGAGCCAGAGGGTAAATCGCGGTTTAGATTCAAGCAGAAAGCGCTTCTGCTCTTCCCGCGCAACACCCCTTGAGGGAGAAAAAATGAGCAACAACGACCCCAAGACTTTCGACACCTCCCACCTGACGCCGGAACAGTTTGCCGTCACCCAGAAAGAAGCCACAGAACGCCCCGGCAGTGGCGAGTACAACGACAACAAAGCCACGGGTACCTATGCCTGCGTGGTCTGTGAAAGCCCGCTGTTTTCCAGCGACCACAAGTATGACAGCGGATCCGGTTGGCCCTCCTACTATCAACCGATCAATGACACGGCCATCGGTGAGAAGTCCGATCGCAAGCTCTTTATGAAACGCACTGAAGTGCACTGCGCCAACTGTGGGGCCCATCAGGGGCACGTTTTTCCTGACGGACCGGCCCCCACGGGTCTGCGCTATTGCATCAATTCAGCTGCCATGACCTTCAAGCCGAAAGAAAGCTGACCCCCATTCCCAAAGCTTGTCTGGTTGGCTCAAACCAGATCGCTGCTTAGGGACGAAGGGAGAAAATTTCCGAACATTTTGACTTTCACTTGAAAGTTTCACGCCACTTGTACATGTCTATCTTGAGGCAATCGTCCCGGGGGCAATCGTCCTGGGGGCAATCGCCTTCGAGGCTATGATCTTGGACGCCATGGCGTTAGAGGTCGGCGTTGGCAGTAAACAAGACTGGCCCTCGGTTGTTGCTACCAGGAACCACAGGGCTGTTGCCAGGGACCACAGGCAAAGGCATCCGGAAGTCGAGCTGACACAAACTGGTAAAACAAACGCTATAAACAACTTTTCCTGCAAAGCAGAAGGCAGGAAAAAGCGCAATAAACTGTGACCCCAATCCCTGGGACACGCGTGACTGAGATAAAAGTCACCAGGACCAGAGCACTGGGACCAGAATCACTGGGACCGGAGTCACTGCGAGGCAAGGCGAGGAGCGACCTTGGATCTTCTGATCCCCCTTTTCATTTTGAGCGCAGGCCTTCTGGTACTGGTTGCCGGTGGTGAACTGCTGCTGCGGGGGGCTGTCGGTCTGGCCTGGCGATTTGGCCTGTCACCGCTGGTCATCGGCCTGACGGTCGTTTCCTTTGCCACATCTCTGCCCGAACTGGTTGTTTCCGTTCATGCGGGGTTGCTTGGCAAGCCGCTTTTGGGACTGGGCAACATCATCGGCTCCAACCTGGCCAACAGCCTTCTGATCCTGGGTGTCGGGGCCTTGCTGGTCAAACTGGTGCCAGAGCGGGGCCTGGCCAAACGCGATGGCCTGGTGATGTTCGCTGCCACCCTGCTTCTGGTGATCTTCTCTTTCTTCGGGCAGCTCAGCTGGCTGCACGGCCTGATCATGCTGGGCAGCCTCTTTGCTTACCTGTTCCTGTGCTTTTATCAGGAGAGAAAAAGCAACGTTGAGTCTTCAACGACCGAAGAAGTGGAAGACACTCTGGCCACCACCCCCAAAACCCTGCCGCTGGTCATTGTCTACGTGATCCTCGGCGGCGCGGCCCTGGCGTTCGGGGCAGAGCTGGTGGTCGGCTCGGCCATTGATCTGGCCCGCGAGTTTGGCGTCTCGGAAGCCACCATTGGCCTGTCGATGGTGGCTTTTGGTACCTCCCTGCCCGAGCTGGCCACCATCGTTGTGGCGGCCCTGCGCCGCCATTCAGCCGTGGCTCTGGGCAACATTATCGGCTCTAACATTTTCAACATCCTGGGCATCATGGGGACGCTGGCGCTGGTATCGCCCTTTGCCGTTCCCGCCAGCTTTGTCGACTTTGAAATCTGGGCCCTGCTGACTGTTACCCTACTGCTTTATCTGCTGCTACTGTTCAGGGTGACTTTGCGCTGGCCCACAGGGCTGGCCCTGACCACGCTCTACCTGCTCTTTGTCTTCCTGCTTTATGACGACCTGGGCGACACCATCGGTCTGTGAGCCCGACCTGCCACGACGGGGCCTCTGGCTCCGGCCCAGCGTTTCAAAGCAGAACCATAGACAAAGTCACAGGTAAAGCCAAAGAGCCTGCCGCGCCTGTCCAGTGATCATTGAGGACGCTGTCAGGCCGTTTCGGGCCGCCCGGCGGCTTGCGGCATTGCTTTGGGTACCTTAAGTACCGAAGCACAGTAGACATCCTTTCACGACCAGCCATCAGAGATCCCATGACTGCAGTGCCCTCGTCCTCCGGCTCCCCGCTTCCTGACACCTTCCCCCTGACCGCTCTGGTCACCGGGGCTGGCAAACGCATCGGTCGGGCTGTTGCCCTGGATCTGGCAGAGCAGGGCTTTGCCGTTGCGGCCCACTACAACAGTTCAGCCACAGAGGCTGAAAGTCTGGTGGCAGAAATCACCGCGAAGGGCGGCAAGGCCTGTGCGTTGCAGGCGGATCTCTCAAAAGAAGAAGACGTGGTCCAGCTGATGCCACAGGCTCAGGAGGCCCTGGGCCCCATCGGCCTGCTGGTCAACAACGCCTCCACCTTTGAGCTGGACAAGTGGGACACCGCCGACCGCGACAGCTGGGACCGGCACATTGAACCCAATCTGCGGGCTCCCTTTGTCCTGACACAGGCCCTGGCCAAGGCTTTGCCGGAAGACAGGCAGGGCATGGTGCTGAACATTCTGGACGAAAGGGTCTGGAACCTGACCCCCTTCTTTGTCAGCTATACCGTCTCCAAGGCCGGTCTCTGGGCCCTGACCCAAACCATGGCTCTGGCTCTGGCCCCACGCATCCGGGTCAACGGCATCGGTCCGGGTCCGACCTTGCCGTCCATCCATCAGACCCAGGAACAGTTCGACAATCAGGCGCTGGCCATGCCTTTGCAGCGGGGCACATCGCCTCAGGAAATCTGTGAGGCCCTGCGCTACATATTGCGGGCAAAAGCCATGACCGGCCAGATGATCGCCCTGGATGGCGGACAGCATCTGGCCTGGGCACAGTCAGACCAACCGGACCCCAGATTCCTGTGAGCCATTCCCACCGTAGTCTTTTGCGCGGGGAAACCCTAAAATCCCGGCAAAGACCAACCTCAATAGCCGTTACTACCCACCGACCTGTTACTCCTGATCCGCTAGATCACCCCACCTCTTCGCGAACGGATTGACCGCAGTCCGACGGCAAAGTTAACCGAACAGAACAAAACGCAAGGCAGCCTCCATGGACCAGCAAGACGACAAAGCCGTGACCCAACACGACAGTCTCAAAATCATCATCCGGGATTTTACCGTGTCCTGTTCCATCGGGGTCAGTGACGGGGAACGGCGCAAACCGCAGCGCCTCTGCCTCAACCTGGTGTTGGATGTGGACAAGCCCGAAGTCTATGACGACGACTTTCAGCGGGTGGTGGACTACGGCGCCATTCTCGGCCAGATCCGTCGTGTTGTCGCCGGAAACGACACGCTGCTGCTGGAAACACTGGGGGATCGCATCCTGCGGGTTTGCATGAGCGATGAGCGGGTCCAGGGGGGCAAACTGCGCATTGAAAAGCTGGACCGCTATGCCGAACTGGGCGGCTTGGGCATCGAGTTGGAACGTCGCCGCAGTTAAGACCAGGAGGCAACGTCCCTAAAAGACAGGGCAGGCACACTGCCAAAACAAGACCTGATGAAGAGGCCGCAGCATGAAACGCAGCGGCCTCTTTTTTTCCATCACGCCTGTGGGCAAGCGTTGTGTTGAGCACACCAGCCAGCTGCCTGCTGCAGTCTTCACAAAGACACTGGGCAGCGCATTGTCGTCGCCTTCGCCTTTTCTGTTTCGTTGGGTTTTGATTCAAGCAGAAAGGGACCGACTCAACAATTTACCAGAACAGTTGTTCAAGTAATCATTGCCAGCATTATGAGAAACGCCTTCCCTGCGCTTTCAGTGATCCAAGCTCTCACTAAAAAAGCGCCAGCAGACCCCAACAAACCATAAGACCGGCCTTTCAAAGATACTCGCGTTTTAATCTATCTCTCCAGCAGGCAGACGTCTTCCTTTCGTCAAGATAAATTCCTGCAGAATGTCCTTCATTTTTCGCTTGACTGGATAAGTTTCCCAAAAAGTTTTGCACACCACTTTCCAGGAGGTGCTCCGAAGAGCCCAAAGCCTTATGGTAATAACAATGTAACGAATTCTTTACAGTTGACTTTGGTTTTTTCTATTAATATCAGTTGCTTAAAAAAGTTGCCTATTTTTTAGGCAAACAGGTAAACACCTTGATTCTCTTGGGCTGATGGCAGGAGGGGCTGTTTTAATCACAAGGTTATCCACAGGAATAGTGGAAAGTCTTCAGAGTCCTTGAGAATCAACGGGATTCAAATTTGTTGACAGCTTTTTCGCTGGAGAGAAGCCCTCAAAGTAAAACCACACATACGGGTATTTTCACAAAATGGCAGAGCTGTGGACGCCCGCGACCTTTTATCAAGCTGTCAGGAGTGAGGTCATGACAGCCCGCGACTCCATTCCGGCACATTGACGCAGGGCAGTAAGCTTGGGAGACTCCTTTTCAGCCCGGACTGCTCCTTAACCAAATCCACCCTTTATCCAGTCAGCACGGGGCTGCGACCTACACAGCCCCCCAATGAAGATCTGTCCGCTCGATAGCATCCACCTGGTTTACCTGGCCCGGCCCTGTAATCCGGAAGACCCAGCGACAGAAAGCCCCTGATGACAAACGACAAAAAACGCAGCCGCCCAAGAAAAAAGAACACCCGGCAGGATCCAACCGCCGGCGGCAAGCGTGCGCCCAACCGTCCCGAAGATTTTGCAGCCCACTATGAAACGGCGGAGCCGCGCCTTTTTGCTCTGAAGGAACCCGCGTCTTCGTTTTCATCTACCAATCACCCGACCTCTGGTTCTGGCTCTGGCTCTGAACAGGCAGGCGAAGGTGAACGTGCGCCATCAAAAGCACCGAATGAAGCCTCTGCAAATGAAGTCGGCACAGACGGGGTGGAGCAAGGGGCGCCCAAAAAGCTTTTAGGGTCTGATGACACCCCTCAGGAATCTGCCGCCCAACAACAGCAGGAAAGCGAGACCACAGACCAGGATGACTCCAGTCTCAGTCGCGGGCTGGAGGTCCTGAACAAAACCATCAAGACCCTGCCCGGCGGGCCCGGGGTCTACCGCATGCTCAATCGCAAGGGCGATGTGCTCTATGTGGGTAAAGCCAAGAATCTGAAGCGCCGGGTTACCTCCTACACCCAGGTGCCCAAGTTGCCCCGCAGACTGCAGCGCATGGTGTCAGAAACCCTGCAGATGGAGATCATCACCACCAAAAGTGAGGTGGAAGCTCTGCTGCTGGAAAGCAACATGATCAAGCGCTTCATGCCGCGCTATAACGTGTTGCTGCGGGACGACAAGTCCTTCCCCTACATTCTGATCACCGGGGATCACGACTATCCTCAGGTCACCAAACACCGGGGCGCTCAGAAAAGACCGGGAAAGTACTTTGGCCCCTTCGCCTCGGCGGGTGCCGTCAACCGAACCATCACGGCGCTGGAAAAGGCCTTTTTGCTGCGCAACTGTTCCGACGCCATTTTTAACCAGCGCACCCGTCCCTGTCTGCAGTACCAGATCAAACGCTGTTCTGCGCCCTGTGTGGCCCGGATTTCCCACGGCGGCTATCAAGAGCTGGTTAAGGAAGCCAATGATTTTCTGACAGGCCGGTCCAGCCAGGTTCAGGCGCAGTTGGCCACCAGCATGCAGCAGGCGTCCGAAGACCTGGATTTCGAAACAGCCGCCAGGCTGAGGGACCGTATCCGGGCCCTGGCCCATATCCAGTCCCATCAGGACATCAATGTGGAGGGGGTGGAAGACGCAGACGTCATCGCCGCCCATCAGGAAGGCGGGCAAAGCTGCATTCAGGTCTTCTTCTTCCGGGCCGGGCGCAACTACGGCAACCGCGCCTACTTCCCCAGCCATGACAAACAGCTGGCCATTGATGAGGTTCTGGCAGCCTTTGTGGCCCAGTTCTATGACAACAAGCCTGTGCCCAGGACGATCCTGGTCAGCCATGACCTGCCGGAACAGACTCTGATCACAGAAGCCCTGGAACTGCGGGCCGAGCGCAAAGTTCAGCTGCAACACCCCAAAAGAGGGGCCAAGCGCAAACTGATCACAGCGGCTCTCGAAAATGCCCGCGAGGCACTGGCCCGGCGTCTGGCTGAATCATCCGCCCAACGCCGCTTGTTGGAAGGGCTGGGTGACCTGCTGGGTCTGGACAGTGCGCCGCTGCGCGTGGAGGTCTACGACAACAGCCACACCCAGGGCACCGATGCTTACGGCGGCATGATCGTCGCCGGACCCGAGGGCTTCACCAAGAACGCCTATCGGAAGTTCTCCATCAAGAACAAGCCCACTGCTGAAACCCAGGCCATCCATGCCAGGCTGGCGGAACAGGACAACGAAGAGCTGGAGCGCAAGCCCAAAGATATGGTGGCGCGCGGCGGCGACGATTACGCCATGATGCGGGAAGTTCTGACCCGCCGCCTCTCGCGCGCCCAAAAAGAGGATCCGGACCGGGAGTCCGGTACCTGGCCTGACCTATTGATGCTGGACGGCGGGCGCGGGCAACTGACCATCGGTCTGGAAGTTCTGGCTGATCTGGGCCTGGAAGACATCCCCATTGTTGCCGTGGCCAAAGGACCCGACCGGGATGCCGGGCGGGAGCGCATTTTCCTGCCGGGCAGAGCGCCCCTTCTACTGCCGCCACAGGACCCAGTCCTCTACTTCATTCAGCGACTGAGAGACGAAGCCCACCGCTTTGCCATTGGCACCCATCGGGCCGGCCGCAGCAAATCCCGCCTGGTCTCCTCTCTCGATGGCATCGATGGCATCGGGGCGAAACGGAAAAAGGCCCTGCTGCTTCACTTCGGCTCTGCCAAGCAGGTGGAACGGGCAGCCCTCAGTGATCTGGAAAAGGTGGAAGGCATTTCAAAGACCGTGGCCCAGAAGATCTTCGACCACTACAACGACAGAAGCTAAAGCCGCCCTTCTGCGTCAGGAGGTTCTTGCGTCACAGGGTTGACCCTAACTGCACCTGCCAGAGCTGGATTTGTTCGGTCACTAGCGCTTTGAACACAACCGCGGATCTTTTCCTGCTTTGTTGGAGAGATCTGCAGGTTTCGACTGGTATCACGGCATGGGTCCCCCAGAAGCGATCAGACTCTGGTCGCTGATTTAGAGTTGTTCCCCGCCAGACATGAACTTTCACGCCAGATACCGAGCTTTTCATAGGCGCGTGCCATTGCCCATGATACAAGAGGCCACCGACCGGCCCCCAACTAGAGCATGATTGGTTTGGTTAGAAGCGCATTGCGCTAGTACCTAAACCGTGAATCATCCTCTAAAACACTGAAAAGAGTTTCACGCTCTAAGTCCCCGACTGGATTTCCTGCATGTTGACCAATCTTCCCAACCTGCTGACCCTTGCCCGGATTGGCGCGATTCCCCTCGTGGTCGCCTTGCTCTACAGCGCAGACCCCTGGGCGCGCTGGTCGGCCCTGGCCGTCTACACCCTGGCCTGCATCACCGATTACTACGACGGCAAACTGGCCCGCGACCGGGGTCTGGTGTCACCTCTGGGGCGTTTCCTTGATCCCATTGCGGACAAGCTGTTGGTGACCTCCATTCTGATGCTGCTGATCGCCTCTGGGGATATCGCGGGCCTGACCGTTCTGGCCGCACTGGTCATTCTCTTCCGGGAGATTCTGGTTTCGGGCCTGCGGGAGTACCTGGCGGAAATCTCCGTTTCCATGCCTGTGTCCAAGCTGGCGAAATGGAAAACCGGCGCCCAGATGGTGTCCCTGGGCCTCTTCATCATGGCCCCCGTTATTCCCCAGATCCTTTTGCCGGGCGAAATCCTGCTGTGGTCGGCCGCCATTCTGACCGCCATCACCGGCTGGGACTATCTGTCACACGGCCTCAAGCACATGATTGGTGACTGACCTCCGGGTCTGCGCCAGACAGAGCCGGACAGCACCGATTGTCCCTTTCTGAGTGATCACCTGCGACAAAGTCCTTTGGATCGGGGGTGGCTTGACCCGCCAGGTTTGCGGTGGATCAATGCAGTATTGCTGAGGCTTCTTTAACAGCAAGGCATGACAGACCTGATTTTGGGGGCAGGAACGGTACGGGCGCACAACAGACGCCCGAATGACCAGCGCTCCCGGTCAGTGACTTTTTGGTAAGTCCCCTTTTTGCACCGCGCCTGTCAGGGCGCAAAGCAGGAAGTTGCCGCTTCCAGATGGCAGCGGCGAGACAGGCCCGGAACAAGGACTGTTGGGGGGGAAAGAAGAAAGTGACCTTGGAAGTGATCGACACCACGCAGAACAATGGCCAGCCAAAAGTAATCGGGTTGGCCGGGTGGAGCGGCTCTGGGAAAACCACGCTGCTGTGCAAACTGATCCCTGAGCTGACCAGCCGGGGCTACCGGGTTTCCACCATCAAACACGCCCATCATGCCTTTGATGTCGATACGCCCGGCAAGGATTCTTACGAACATCGTGCTGCCGGAGCCACAGAGGTTCTGGTCACCTCGGCCAATCGCTGGGCCCTGATGCATGAAAACCGGGGGGCCCCCGAGCCCACACTCTGGGACCTGCTGCCCAAACTCAGCGCCGTGGACCTGGTGATCGTCGAAGGCTTCAAGCGCGAAGGCCATGAAAAGCTGGAGGTCTTCCGGCGGGACAACAACAAACCCCTGCTCGCCAGCGAGGATGAAAAAGTCGTGGCTGTGCTCAGCGATGGGGCGGTGCCGGAAACCCAGCGCCCGGTTCTCGACCTGAACAACATTGCACTGGTGGCCGATTTCATCATCGAACACTGCCAACTCACAAAAGGCAGCAGCGCGTCACCAGCCGCTCCTCTGCCGGGGGCTGCCCAATGACCCAGTTATCTGATTGCTGCTTTTCGCCGGACCAACAGTTGATGGAACTGGCCCGTGCTCTGGAAATCATGGCGGAGCGCGTGACGCGGGTTACCCAAGATGAAACCCTGCCGCTGGCCTCCTGTCTGGGACGAATCCTGAGCGAAGATCTGCACGCCAAACTGGATGTGCCGCAGTATGACAACTCCGCCGTGGACGGGTACGCCGTCAATTTCGACGACCTGTCGGATGACGGGGAAACCCGCCTGAAGCTTCAGGGGCGTTCCAGCGCCGGTCATCCTCTGGACCATCCCGCAGAAAGAGGCACCACCGTACGCATCTTCACCGGTGCAGCCATGCCCGACGGCCCGGATACGGTTTTCATGCAGGAAGATGTGGTTCGCACGGAAGACCCGGACAGCGGTGAGGTCCTTATCACCTTTCCCGCCGGCATCAAGCGGGGGGCAAACCGTCGCCGCCGGGGCGAGGACACCAAAACCGATGACCTGATCCTGCCCGCTGGCCGCAGGTTGCGGCCCCAGGACATCGGTCTGGCCGCTGCCAATGGCTACAGCCAGCTGACCGTCTCCAAACCGCTGAAAGTGGCTCTCTTTTCCACCGGGGACGAACTGCAGAACCCCGGCGACGCCCTGCGCCACGGGGACATTTACGATTCCAACCGCTTCACCGCCACAGCCCTGCTGACAGGCCTCGGCTGTCAGGTCACCGATCTGGGTATTCTGGAAGACAAGCTGGAGGTCGTGCAGGCAGCGCTGGCCACAGCTGCCGGGGATCATGACCTGATAATCACCTCAGGCGGCGTGTCCGTTGGGGAGGAAGATCACGTCAAACCGGCGGTCGAGAGCCAGGGGTCACTTCACTTCTGGCGACTGGCCGTTAAACCGGGCCGTCCGCTGGCCCTGGGACAGGTGGGGCGCATTCCTTTTGTCGGTCTGCCCGGCAATCCCGTGGCCGTCATGGTCACCTTCCTGAATGTCGTGCGCCCCATGATCCTGCGACTGATGGGCGGCATAGAAACCGAGCCCAAAAGCTATCCCCTGCCCCTGGGCTTTGACTTTGATAAAAAACCCGGGCGGCTGGAATGGCTGCGCGTGCACCTAAGTCAGGATGAAAGCGGCAAAACTGTCTTGCAGAAGTTCCCTCGTCAGGGCTCTTCCGTGCTCAGCTCTATGGTACAGAGCGACGGCCTGGCCGTGTTGGCCAAAGACGCCCAAGCCCTGAATGAAGGGGATCTGGTCGAGTTCCTTCCTTTCAGTGAACTGCTGAAATAGCCTTGGCAAAAGACGGGTTCTTGCCCATCTTTCTCTTTCCCCCACCCGGCGGCTGCCCGGATCGCCGCCTTTAAGGACCCTAACGTACCCATGAAGCTGCTCTATTTTGCCTGGCTGAAAAACAAAACCGGCTGTGCTGAAGAAGACATCGACCTGCCAGCGGACATCACGACGGTGGCCGACCTGATGGCCTGGCTGCCCAGCCGGGGGCCCGGCTTTGCTGAAGCTCTGGCCGATCCCAAAGCCATTCGGGTCGCGGTCAATCAGGAGTATGCCCGCCCCGGCGACAGCCTGAAACAAGGCGATGAGGTGGCTCTTTTCCCACCGGTCACCGGAGGCTGATATGACGGTACGGGTTCAGCAGGAAGACTTTGATCTGGGCGCAGAACTAAAAGCCCTGACAGACGGCAAGCACCAGATCGGCGGCCTGACCTCATTTGTCGGCCTGGTCCGCGATATGGCGCCACAGGTTGATGGCCCGGTTACAGCCATGACGCTGGAGCACTATCCGGGCATGACCGAAAAGATGCTGGAACGCATTGAGGCGGAAGCGCACGAGCGCTGGCCACTGGATGCCACCCTGATCATTCACCGCTATGGCCGCCTTGAACCGGGCGAGCAGATTGTCCTGGTCGCCGCTGCCAGCGCCCACCGGGGAGCGGCCTTCGATGCCTGTCATTTCCTGATCGACTGGCTGAAAACCAAAGCACCCTTCTGGAAACTGGAAGAGGGCGAAGAAGGCAAGAGCACCTGGGTCGATGCCCGCGACAGCGACGATGAAGCAGCCGCACGCTGGACCACATCCAAGTAACCCAGTTTCTCAGTTACGCGCTTTCACAGCCACCAGCTGAGCAGCGTCCTGTGCACAGGTGGATACTGATGCTGCGGACCTGTCTGGCCAACGCATGATAGCCTGAAGGCTAGTTGGAACAGATTTGAGGCGGTTTTCGGCTATGGATTCCGCACCTGCACACGCTCCGCGACCTACCGTCAACCTGGTTCTATCGCGGCAAAAAACTGCAACATTATGGCAACAGATTCGCGAAATTCATCTTCCAACTCAAAATTCAACCTTTTGATTTCAATAAGATTAACCAAGATTTCGAGTCATTTTCAATAATCTTATGTTGCGCTGCACAAAAATCACTTGACCCGGGTAAAGGGACAGCCTATCTATGCTGCATCGCAACAAAGTGTTGCACCACATCATTCAGGCCTGCGCTGTCGGACGGGAAGATCAAACGTTCTTCTCATACTGATCAGGTTTAACGGGCCACACACTCGCTAGAGAGTCAGGACCCTAGAAATGACCAAGAACATCTTTGCTCAGAACCCCTTCACCAACTTCGACTTTGCTGACATGAGCAAATGGACCGAGCAGGTTAAAGTGCCCGGCGTTGACATGCAGTCTGTGCTCGAAGCTCAGCGCAAAAACCTGGACGCCATCGCTCAGGCCAACAAGCTGACCATCGAAGGTGCCCAGGCCATCGCCCAGCGTCAGGCCGAAGTTCTGCAGTCCGCAGTTAAAGACTTCACCGGCTCCCTGCAGGACCTGACTGCCGTCAGCGCCCCTCAGGAATCTCTGGCCAAACAGGCTGAAGTTGCCAAGCAGACTTTCGAAGCTGCTGTTTCCAACGTTCGCGAGCTGTCTGAAATGGCTGCCAAGTCCAACAGTGACGCTCTGGAACTGATCAACAGCCGCATCTCTGAAGGTCTGGACGAAGTTAAATCCGCCGTGATCACCACTGTGGAAACCCCTAAAGCTGCTTCCAAAACCACCAAGACTGCCAAAGCTGCTTAATCACTCAGCTCTGCACAGTCTGATCTGATCCTTCCTCCAGGATCAGACGCCAGTAGATGTAAAAGGCCGCTCTCTTAAGGGCGGCCTTTTTGCTGTCATCACTGTCTTGACCAGCATACCTTTATTGGCGCTTTGCGCTCCGCCATCTGCTTGATACCTTGCAGCTTCAAACGACAGGAACAGGCGGATTTGGGCATGGGCCACAGCAACGACCCTTCACCGGAGATTTCATTCGACGACTTTCTGAAAGTCGACATCAGGGTCGGCACGGTGGTGCGCAGCGAGCCTTATCCAGAAGCCCGTCGTCCGGCCATCAAACTCTGGGTGGATTTTGGCGAGCCTCTGGGGGTGAAGAAAACCTCTGCCCAACTGACCACCCACTACAGTCCAGAAAGCCTGCTGGGCCGGCAGGTGGCCGCGGTCACCAACTTCCCCGACAAGCAGATCGGCAAGTTCATGAGTGAAATCCTGGTGGTGGGCTTTCCCGACGCAGACGGTGGCGTGGTTCTGCTGGAACCGGGCCTGAAGGTTCCCAACGGGGGGCGGCTGTTCTGACAGGCCGCCTAACAATCGACGCCGGGGATATCCAAACCGTCGCGCGTGTACAGCTGCCGCAGACCGCAGCCCCGGCCAAAGACCATGACCAGGCTTCCCGGCTGCCCCTTTAGTTTGTGCCAAACCTGAACGCCGGAGATCGATCCGCCGCCCCGGCCCACAGACCAGTCGTAGCCAAAGGTGCTTTTTTCAATGTCATCAGGGCTGAGTGATAGCGCGGCCAACTGCGCTGTGACCTGAGCCGAGCAGGGCAGGCTGTCAATTTGTGACGGGGATGGCTCCGCCTGCGCACTTGTTGCGGCCAATGACATCAAAACACCCCAGGCCAGGAGGCCACAGACGGCTCCTCCTCCTAAGTATCGTCTTCGCTGCCAAACACCCCGCATAACAGGCTCCATTTAGTAGGCCTCAACACCGGGCAATTCCAGTCCACCGCGTGTGTAGCGCTGTTTCATCTGGCAGCGCAGGTCAAACTCAATGACCAGTTTCCCCGGCTTATCTGCCAGTTCCAGCCAAACCTGATAGCCAACCCGGTAGGAACCACCCCGCCGGTCCCGGCGCAGATCACCTGTGGTGCTCTTGACCACATCCAGATAGGGCACACCAATGCTGGCCAGCACTGCCCGCACTTCCGGGCTGCAGGTCGAAATCTCCACCTGTGCGGCGGCTTTATCCGCTGCGCCTAGGCCCAGAGCCAAAAAACAAAAAACAGCCAGGGGCATAGACGAAAATCGGAGAAAGGAGGGCATCGGAAAATCCATTTATCTGTAACTGGTTAGTACAATCCCGGTCTGCTTGCTTTCTACCTCAGTTAACTGCTCTTGGTAGCCGGAGGTCAGTTCGCAAGCGTTTCCATTCTGCAGTGATTCCATAGAGTTGGACAGAGGCTGCAAATGTCTTCCGCTCTTCTGCCTGTCACCAACCAGAAAAGAACAAAGGCCATCTCGGTCCCTACTGTTGCAGAATGAGGGCGGGCTAGGGCTTCATTTCTCGTCAAGAATTCGAGAGCACACAGCCCCGCCATCTGTCGTGGCAACCCTCTACTTCAGGTCGGCAGCCAGATTCGGGCCCGCAAACCGCCTGTCGGGGCATCGTGCAAGGTCAGCGTCCCGCCATGTCCGTGGACCGCGTCGCGGGCAATGGTCAATCCCAGACCCGTCCCACCGGAGTCCAGGTTTCGGGACTCCTCCAGGCGCACAAAGGGCTTGAACACTTCCTCGCGCATATCGGCGGCAATGCCCGGTCCGTTGTCGTCAATGAAGATCTCATAGCCCCCTTTGCGGGGACCGGCCAGAATGGAAATCTCCGTTCCGGCCCGCCGGGCATTGTTGATCAGATTGGCAAGAGAGCGGCGCAGAGTTTCCCGACGCAAAGGCATGACCTGGGCTTTTTCGATATGGAGATCGATCCTGGCCCCTTCCCGTTCAGCCCCCATGACCACCTGCCGCAACAGATCGGCAATGTCCGTTTCCCGGTGCTGCTCTGTCCCTTCGCCGCGGGCAAAGGCCAGATACCCTTCGATCATGCGCTGCATCTGATCCACATCGACCTTCAGGCTTTCCACCTCCGGCGCATTGTGCAGCATGGCCAGCTCCAGCTTCATGCGTGTCAGCGGTGTACGCAAATCGTGGCTGACCCCGGCCAGCATGGTGGTGCGCTGCCGGATCTGGCGGTTGATCCGCTCACGCATCTGCAGGAAAGCCACCGACGCCTGGCGGACTTCCAGTGCGCCTTCCGGTTTAAAATCGCTGACATCCACACCGCGGCCGAAGCTCTCGGCCGCCTGGGCCAGCCGTCGGATCGGGCGCACCTGATTGCGCATGAAAAGCAGCGCGACGATGAAAAGGATGATCGAGCTGCCCACCATCCACATGATGAAAATGTAAGAGGTAGAGGTAAAGAGCCGCCGCCGGTGAACCAGCACGTCCAGGATCTGCTCGCCCATATCTACCTGAATCTGCACATAGTCATCGTCGCGCAGAATATCGACGGAAAAGGGCGTATCCCCAAGGCGTTCCTTCAGGGCCTCAATCAAGCGGTCATGCAGGATAGAGGGAAAGAAAGGCTCCGGGGTCGGGGCCAGTTCCGCGCTGTCTTCCAGACGGATATCCAGCCAAAGACGCCGGGCCGCAAGATCGTAGACCAGCCAATCCTGCCAGTCCGGGAACGGGCGGTTCATGATTTCGACCAGCGCGGCAATCTCCCCAGCCACAGACTGGCTGAGGCGGCGGGTAACATGATCATAGTGACGATCATAAAAGACCCAGGTGGAAATAACCTGCACCAGCACCAGGGGGGCCAGAATGATCAACAGCGAGCGCCCCAGCAACGAGCGGGGCAGGATCTTCTTCCACCAGGGGCGCGACGAAATCATCGACTGGGCCGAGGCTTCCGCACTGCCGTCATAAGCGGTGCCTTCGAAAGCGGCGGCATTTTCCTGAGCGTAGGAACCGCTCCCCTCAATCTCGGTTGCTTTGGGGGAGCCGGTTAAGCCGGCAGCCGCGGCTTCATAGTCCTCCGCCAGCTTGCCACCGGCACTTTTGCTGTCTGCGGCACCCAGGTTTTTCTGGCTTTGCCTTATGGCTTCTGCCGGATCGCCCGGATCCGCTCCACGGCCCAAACTGCTGCTTTTTGAAGACACCTTACCTGCCCTCCAGCTCAATCAGGTAAGAGCACATACCCCGTCCCGCGAACAGTCTGCAGGTAGCGGGGATACTTGGGATCTTCTTCAATCTTGCGACGCAAACGGGTCATCTGGACGTCTATGGTTCGGCTGTTCTTTATTTCCGGACTGGCAGCGGCCAGTTCTTCACGACTGACGGCCTCGCCCGCTGTCCTGGCCAGCGCCAGCAACAAAGAGGTTTCCACGGAGGTCAGACGAACAAAGGCATCGCCCTGCCGCAGTTCTTCGCGCTTCAAATCAAAGACAAACCGACCGAAGTGAAGCTGTTGACCGTTGCTGCTGTCACCGCCCACACCAGCCCGTTTCAAAATGGCGTTAATGCGCAGGACCAGTTCCCGCGGTTCGAAAGGCTTGGTCAGGTAATCATCGGCCCCGGTTTCAAACCCGGCAATGCGGTCTTCCACCTCATCCATGGCGGTCAGCAGCAAAATTGGCACCTCTTTGCTTTCCCGCAAAGAGGTGGTCAGCGCCAGCCCGTTTTCTCCCGGCATCATGATGTCCAGCACCAGCAGGTCAAAATCCATCCCGGCCAGTTTGGACCGGGCGTCTGCAGCATCATGGGCCGTTGATACCAGGAACCCCTGATCGGTCAGAAAGCGCTGCAGAAGATCACGCAGTCGCGTGTCGTCATCAACGACCAGAATATGCGGAGAGATTTCAGGTGCCATTCAGGAACTATAGGCTCCCCATCCGGTCCCGCCTAGAGTCAAAAAGAGGGATTGGGAATCACAAATTGCTTCCCATTATTACGAAATTACCGCTCGGATTGTTTGGGTTCCTCTGCCTCAGAGGTGGCCCGAAAAGGCCAGAAAACGGATCAGTACTTCTTAAGCCTGACACGGGGAGGCAAGGCGGGGTCAGGATCAAAACGACGACGATCCTGATCATTGATCAGCCCCATCATCACAGTTCGAAAGCCCTCAACGGCTTCTGCACCGGCGCTACGATAGGATTTGGCAAAACGGTCCAGCTGTTCGCCTGTCAAACGGGCTTCCAGTTCCTTGCCCTTGTCGGTCAGATACAGCAGGCGCTGGCGGCGATCCTGCTCTCCCTTTCGCTGCTCGATAAAGTTCTCCCGCACCATCTGTCCCAGTACCCGGGACAGGGACTGTTTGGTGATCCGCAGGATCTGCAAGAGGTCACTGACAGGCATACCTGGGTTGCGCCCAACGAAGTAGATCACCCGGTGATGGGCTCGCCCAAACCCATATTCTTCAAGTATTTCATCGGGTTGAGCCGTAAAATCCCGATAGGCAAAGAACAGCATTTCAATGCCCTGACGCAGCTCTTCCTCCCTCAGAAAGAGCGGATTCACGTTAGATTTTAAGTCAGCCATGTTGACATATTCTGGTCATGTTGTTACCTAGGTCTTGTTCGCAGCGACAGAAAGTAACAAAATTGCCCCGTCATCAGTAACGAAAGATTCTGATGGCACTTTCGAAACCAGCAAAACCGGCAGTTGGTCACCCCCAGGGACAGAGCATAGCAAGGCGACTCCCTGCCGACCAAACTGTAACGGAATGTTTTTTAGGGCCGGAGGACCCGCCTGTTCCATGCTTCCTTTCGATGATCGTGACGGCGTCATTTGGATGAACGGTGAATTTGTGGACTGGAAGGACGCCAAGGTACACGTCCTGACCCATGGTCTGCACTACGCCAGCGCCGTGTTCGAAGGTGAACGCTCCTACAATGGTGAGGTCTTTAAGATGACTGAACACCATGAGCGTCTGCACAAATCCGCTGAACTGATGGACTTTGAGATCCCCTACTCCGTGGCGGAAATCGATGCGGCCACCAACGAGCTGCTGGCCAAAAACGGCATTGTGGACGGCTATGTGCGCCCCATTGCCTGGCGCGGCTCTGAAATGATGGGTGTGTCCGGGCAGCAGAACAAGGTGAACCTGGCGATCGCCGCCTGGGAATGGCCGGCTTACTTCTCGCCCGAAGCCCGCATGCAGGGCATCAAGATGGCCTTTGCCAAGTACCAGCGCCCGGATCCCGCCTGCGCCCCCGTGCACTCCAAAGCAGCCGGTCTCTACATGATCTGCACGCTTTCCAAGCATGAAGCCGAAGCCAACGGCTACAATGACGCCCTGATGCTGGACTGGCGCGGCCAGGTGGCTGAGGCGACCGGTGCCAATGTCTTCCTGGTGCAGGACGGCAAGATCCACACACCGACCCCGGACTGCTTCCTGGACGGCATCACCCGCCGCACAGTGATCGATCTGGCCAAGTCCTTCGGCTACGAGGTGATTGAACGGGTTATCATGCCCGAAGAGTTCGCCAACACTCAGGAGGTTTTCCTGACCGGTACGGCCGTGGAAGTCACCCCGGTTCGCTCCATCGGCGACTATGAATTCACCCCCGGTGAAATCACCAACAAGCTGCTGAATGCCTACGACGACCTCGTGGCCCGTGGCGACAAAAAAGCGGCAGCTGCCGCCAGTTCCGCCGCCTGATCACCCGATCACAGCGCTAAAACAAAAGGGCGGTCCCCAGTGCGTCAAAGCATCGGGGACCGCCCTTTTTCATTTCTTAAGACGAAGAACATGGCCTGCGTCCAGCCACTAGCACCAGCGAACGGGCTTCTGGCCACAAGTACCGAGCTGCGAAAGCAGCGAGGCAAGCGCGAACGCGCGCCCGCAGCGATAGCGGAGCCTTGCGAAGCGAGAGCGAGGAACCTTCGCGGAAGCGAAAGAAAATCAGCGCTGCCGTGAGGCAGCGAGGCAAGGTCGAGAAGTTTTCTTACGGCCCTGGCGGGCCTAGCCGCGCTCAAGCGCCGCCCCGATTATCCGCGTTCACGCAGAGGGGCTGCGCGCCTCAATGGCGCTAGTCCTGGTCCAGCTATCGCTGTCCCGGGTCCGGCCACAAGCACCAACGAGCTGGCGAATGGCCACAAGTACCGAGCTGCGAAAGCAGCGAGGCAAGGGCGGGAAATTTTCTTACGGCCCTGGCGGGCCTAGCCGCGCTCAAGCGCCGCGCAGGCTGCGCGCCTCAATGGCGCTAGTCCTGGTCCAGCTATCGCTGGCCTGCGTCCGGCCGCAAGCACTAGCGAGCTGGTTTATGGCCACAAGTACCGAGCTGCGAAAGCAGCGAGGCAAGGGCGACCGCCCGCCCGAGCTTATGCGAGGTAAAGCCTGCGTGGCGTTTGAACGAAACACCTCGCTGCCGAAAGGCAGCGAGGAAACTTCGCGGCAGCGATAAAGCCCGCTGCGTCAGCGGCGAGGCAAGCGCGAACGCGCGCCCGCAGCGATAGCGGAGCCCTGCGTAGCGAGAGCGAGGAACCTTCGCGGCAGCGGTATTTAAACCCAACTACAAAGCAGCTAAATCACCTTACGCCGGTGCAGCCTGACTGCCGTCGACCGGGCCACTGTCGTCTGATTGATGGCGACGTCCCCGTCGCTCAAACCAGCTGCTGCAGCGATCCAGTGCCTGTTCACCGCGCTGCAGGTACTTGTCCAGCGTGGCCATGGTTTTCGCCAGATCCTCGCTGTCATCCTTCAGGAACACCCGCAGGGTTCCCAGATAGGCGGCAAGGATGCCTTTGCGGCGGACAAAACCACCCAATCCACGGCAATCGATCTCTGCGGCCTCCAGCATCCAGTTCATGGAGCGGTCCAGCTGGCAGGAGGTGGTGAGCCCCATCAAGGGGTTCCTCAGCTGCGCCTGGGCGATCGAAGCCAGCGCCAGCCGATGGGGTTGCAAAGCCTCAAAGCGCATCATCAGAACGTCAAAGAGACGGTCCCGACGCCCTTCTGATTGCCCGTCGGTCGCGGCTTTTTCAGCTTCCACCTGGGCCAGAACCTCCAGATCAATGCGATCGGTAAAGGCCCGCAGGATCGCGACCTTGCTGCGGTAATGGGGATAAACCTCCGACAGCGGCAGACTGGCTTCAGCTGCGATGTCACGCAGGCTGACGTCAGCCCATTTCTGTTGCTCGGCCAGCCGGAGCGCGGCAGCCTGAATCTCCAGAGCTGGGTCTTTCTTCTTCCGGCTTTTGGGTGTGGCCATTGTCACGTATCTCCTCTTGGGTCTGTGCGGTGCGGGGATCCCTGATCGCCCGCGCTGCTGTTACCCCCTGGATCTGGGCAGTCTAGCTCAGAACGGCAATCAGCGGGGTAACAAAACACAGCGCTGAATTTTGTTGCCCGTCTCTGGAGCAGGATTGCTTTGGGCAGAAGCGCTTTGTGGTTTTTCTACGTTGGGCGATAGCGGCCAGATCATCTCAAAGGCCCTGCAACGACCCCGAAAGAGCCCATCTTGAACCCTGACAGACTTACAGAACGACAAAGGACCAGAGGGGTCTGACCGGTCAGTCCTTGCGCAGGTTCGCAAAGGCACCCCCGGTTACACGCGGCAGGTCTTCGGCCTGAAGGCAAAAAACGGATTGAGGGGTTCCGGCGGCCGCCCAGATCTCACCCAATGCCAGAAGGTCCTCATCCAGAAGAACCTTGGGGGCTTCTTTGTGAGCGAGCGGTGGCACCCCACCAATGGCAAAGCCGGTCTTATCCCGAACGAAGTCAGCATCGGCCCGACCGATCTTTTCCCCCAGCAGGGCGGAGACCTTCTTCTCATCGACCCGATTAGCGCCGGAGGCCACGACCAACACCGAGGCGTTGCTCTCTTTACCCCGGAAGATCAGGGATTTGGCAATCTGGGCCACGGAACAGCCAATGGCCGCCGCTGCATCTTCTGCCGTGCGGGTGCCGGCCGGAAACTCCTTAACGGTCAGGTCCAGGCCCTGCGCCGACAAGGCGTCCTGGACCCGCTGGGCCGAGGTTTTCAATCCGTCACTCATCGTTTACCCCCTTAAGTTCAGCAATAAAAAAGGGAGCGTGCCCGCTCCCTTTCAAGGGTCTACATGTTCAGAGGGGCACCTGGCCCCTCCTGCAACCTGTATCCGTTACCCGGCCAGTTCCCTGCTGCGGTTGGACGCTGCAGCGATGGCTTTGGTCATCAGCGGCTGCAAACCATCATCGGCCATCAGAACATTAAGTGCCTCCAGAGTGGTTCCTTTGGGGCTGGTAACATTCTGGCGCAGGGTGGCCGCTTCTTCGCTGGACTGATGCACCAGCTCTCCGGCCCCGGCCACAGTGGACCGGGCCAGTTTCATGGCCAGCTCTTCCGGCAGTCCCGCCTCGACCCCGGCTTTTGCCATGGTTTCAATCAGCAGGAAGACGTAGGCCGGTCCGCCACCGGACAACCCAGTGACTGGATTGATCAGGTCTTCGTCGTCAACCCAGGCCGTTTCGCCAACCGCACTGAGCAACTCGCTGCACAGGTTCTTCTGTTCGGCGCTGACCTTGTCATTAGCCACCATCACCGTCATGCCGCGGCCGACAGCCGAGGGGGTGTTGGGCATGGACCGAACGATCAGGGCCTCTGCTCCCAGGTGTTCCTGGAAGTAACCGATGGTTTTGCCCGCCGCCACCGACAAAAAGAGCGTGGTTTCGCTGGCAAACCGAGCCAGAGGTGAAATGACCTCGTCCATCATCTGCGGTTTGACAGCCAGCATGACCAGAGACGGAGCCAGGTCATCCGGCAAATCATCCAGCGCAGAGTAGTAATTGAGCGCCTCCCCCGGAAACCCGGCTTTTACCGGTTCCAGAAAGGGATCGACAATATGCACCTGTTCAGCAGAAATGCCGCGCTTCAGCCAGCCGGCCAGAAGCGCGCCACCCATTTTGCCGCAGCCAATCAGCAGCAGCGAACCCGATAAAGACATTAGAAAACTCTAGGCCTCTCCAACCGTATCCATGAGGGCCACGGCAATGGCGTCGGTGGCGTTCTGGCCACCCCAAATCACCATCTGCATGGCCGGGTAGATACGATCACATTCAATCAGGGCCGTGTCCATCATATCTTCCAGCTGCTCCACAGAAACACCGCTGGTGCCTCGCAGGGGAATGGTATGGCGGAAAAGCAGCAGATCTTCGTCCTGACAGAAATCAAAGTGCCCCATCCAGAGCTGTTCGTTGGCCGCAACCAGAACCTCTCTCAGAGCTTCCCGGCGTGGAGCCGGCACCTTGATGTCCAGCTGGCAGGAGAGATACATGGCCCCCACTTCGGGCTGCCAGAAAGAGCAGACATTGTAATCTGCCCATTTGCCTTTGATCTGGACCACCAGTTCCCGGTCGCTGGCCCGGTCGTGCACCCAATCATTGGCCGCAACCAGTTCTTCCAGAACATCGAGTGGATTGTGGGAAATGCTCGCCTGATCTTGTGTCAGCAATTCCATGGCCTGTCCCTCCCCAGAGGCGCGCCCAAGGACCAATCTTGGGGCTCATCGGACAATCTCGCCAATTGCGGCTCAACCCCCGCATATCGGTCCAGAGATCACCTTACCTACGATATGTAGCGTGCCCTATTCGGAATCGCGGTGCAACAGCTTCATGCAAAAACCAGCCGGAATGAGCCCTTTTTTCTCATTTCCGTCATGAGACTCGGCGATTGCTCACCAACGGCACGAAAAAGAAACAAGGGCTCCAGTCTCTCAATAACCTGATTTTGTGACAGCTTTGCGTAACCTCTTCTTCCTTTTCTCGCCTTTGAGGAAGATCTGCTGAAGAGGAACACCAGAAATACTGTCCAGCAAAATCTTGGAGTCTTCTTTGGAGTCGCTCGAGTCTCTCAAACTGATTTTCGCCTGACCTTTTTCATTTCCGTCCTTAGCCAGCAGTTAAAGTTGTTGGTCTTTCCGCCCCTTCGCCTTGTTAAGAAAGGTTAGGAAAAGGGGTGAAAATCCTGCATGGAAATTTCCTGAGACATTTGTTTGAATGGGCCGCGCGGAAGAGCCCCGCACCATCCCCTGTTTTTCTCCCCTTTTCTGAGCGAGCGCAGTCATGACGTTTTTGCCATTCTCCCGTCCCAATGTGACGGAAGAAGAGATCGAGGCTGTGGCCGAGGTGCTGCGGTCGGGCTGGATCACCACCGGCCCCAAATGCGCCGAGCTGGAAACACTTTTTGCGGAAACCGTCGGGGCCAAACATGCTGTCTCCGTCAGTTCGGCAACGGGGGGCATGCATCTCTGTCTGGCCGCGCTGGACATCGGTCCGGGCGATGAAGTCATCACCCCCTCCATGACCTGGGTGTCGACCATCAATCTGATCTGCCTGCTGGGGGCCACGCCGGTTTTTGTCGATGTGGACCGGGACACCCTGATGGTGCAGCCAGAAGCGGTGGCAGAAAAAATCACCGCCAACACCAAAGCCATTGTGCTGGTGCACTATGCCGGCGCTCCCCTGGATCTGGATGCCCACTTCCAGCTTGCCGATGCCCATAACATTCCGCTGATCCAAGACAGCGCCCATGCTGTTGGCACCCACTACAAAGGTCACCATGTTGGCCAGCGCGGCACTTCCGTCTTTTCCTTCCATGCCATCAAAAACGTCACCTGCGCCGAAGGGGGTATGGTAACCAGCGATGACGAAGCCTTCGCCGCCAAAGTCCGGCAACTGCGGTTTCACGGGCTGGCGGTGGATGCCTTCGACCGCAAGACGCAGGGGCGTGCCCCCCAGGCAGAGGTGCTGGCCCCGGGCTACAAGTACAACCTGGCAGACATGAATGCCGTCATCGGGCTGGTTCAGCTCAAGCGCCTGGCGGGCATCAATGACAAGCGGGCAGAAATCGCCCAGCTCTATCAGGAAAAGCTGTCGGACATTCCCGGCATCACCCCCCTTGGATTCCCTGAAGGCTATGACTATCTGCACGCCTGGCATCTTTTCATTGTGCGTGTCGAAGAAGAAATCTGCGGCCTGACCCGTGATGATTTCATGGCCAAACTCAAGGAACTCGACATTGGTACCGGAATTCACTTCCGTGCCGCCCATACCCACAAGTACTATCGTGAACGCTTCGGCGATCTGAGCGACGCCCTGCCCAACAGCAGCTGGAACTCCGCGCGCATCTGCTCTTTGCCGCTCTTTCCTGACATGGCTCTCAGTGACGTGGACCGCGTCATCGCCGCCATCCACCAGGTACTGAAACAGGCCTGACATCATGTTGACTGATACAGAAATCACCAGCCTTTCCGTCGTCATCCCCGTCTACAACGAGGAAGACTGCCTGCCGGAACTGCTGCGCCGGACCGTAACGGCCTGCGCCGAGCTGGACTGCGACCATGAGATCATCCTGGTGGATGACGGCAGCCGGGACAAAAGTCCGGAACTGCTGGCTGAGGCGGCAAAGGCACCGGACAGCAAGGTGGTGGCCATTTTCCTGAACCGGAACTACGGCCAGCATTCAGCCCTGATGGCCGGCTTTGCAGAAGCCACCGGTGACCTGGTGATTACACTGGATGCTGATCTGCAAAATCCGCCGGAAGAGATCGCCAACCTTCTGGCAGCGGCCCGGCAGGGCTATGATGTGGTCGGCACCCGGCGGGTCAACCGACAAGACAGCCTATTTCGCCGACTGGCCTCCAAGGCCATCAATGTCTCAGTGCGCCAGGCCACCGGCGTCGACATGACCGACTACGGCTGCATGTTGCGCGCCTACCGCCGCCATATCATCGACGCCATGCTGCAGTGTCATGAACGCTCCACCTTTATCCCGGTGCTGGCCAATTCCTTTGCCCGCCGGGCGACGGAAATACCGGTGGCCCACAGCGAGCGGGAACACGGCGACAGCAAATACTCCTTCCTGCGCCTGATCAACCTGATGTTCGACATGGTCACCTCCATGACCAGCGCCCCCTTGCGCTTTCTGTCGATCCTGGGCGTTGGCATTGCCGGTCTGGGGCTTTTCTTCGGGCTGTTGCTGTTGACCACACGTCTGATTTTCGGGCCGGAATGGGCAGGCGATGGTGTCTTCACCATTTTTGCCTTCCTTTTCATGTTTATCGGCGCCCAGTTCATTGGCATGGGGCTGTTGGGGGAGTACATAGGGCGCATCTACAACGATGTCCGGGCCCGTCCCCGATACTTCGTGCAGCAGGTCTTGCGGGCGCCCGAGCCTGCCGACAGCAAAAAAGCTGCCACTAAGAAGAAAGCCACGGCCCGCAAAGCCAAGACCTGAGCTCTAACTTGTGCTACAGGCAGGATCACTGAGACCCGCCGACCCAAGGTGCTCAAACGCAGGAACCAAGATGAAAGCCATTGTTTTCGCCTACAGTGATATTGGCTGTGAAGGCATTCGCCAGCTGTTGAAAAGCGGCATTGAAATCGCCGCAGTCTTCACACACCTGGATGATCCGACCGAAAACCGCTTTTTCGATTCTGTGGCTCAGGTGGCCGCTGACAACGATCTGCCGACCTTTGCGCCGGAAGACGTCAATCATCCCCTGTGGGTACAGCGCATCCGGGACATGGCTCCGGACCTTGTCTTTTCCTTCTATTACCGCAACCTGCTGTGCGACGAGATCCTGAACGTTCCCACCAAAGGGGCCTTCAACCTGCATGGGTCTCTGCTGCCGCGCTATCGCGGTCGGGCACCGGCCAACTGGGTGCTGGTCAAAGGCGAAAGCGAAACAGGTGTCACCCTGCACAAGATGGTGGCCAGGGCAGACGCCGGAGCCATCGCCGCCCAGCAGAAGGTTGCCATCGATGACAATGACACCGCACTGACCCTGCAGAACAAGCTGCGTGACGCAGCGGGCGAGCTGCTGGCGACCACCCTGCCCCGCTTCCTGGATGACAGCCTGACCCTGACCGAACAGGATCACAGCAAGGCCACGACCTTCGGCCGCCGGGGCCCCGCCGATGGCGAGCTGCACTGGGGCCGTTCCGCCCGGGAACTGCACAATCTGGTGCGGGCCGTCACCAATCCCTATCCCGGTGCCTTTACCTTCAGCGGCGACCGCAAGATGCTGGTCTGGAAAAGCCAGGCTCTGGAAGGCAGCAGTGAAAAGGCCCCCGGCACCATCCTGTCTGTCGACCCCCTGCAGGTGGCCTGCAAAGAGGGCATTCTGCAGATCGACGCGGGACAGCCGGAAAAGGGCCTCTACGCCAACGGTGCACAGCTGGCCCGCGACATGAATCTGGTGGAAGGCATGAAACTGGCCAGCCAGGTTTCCACCCAGCTGAACAAAAGCAAAAAGACCAAGGTACTGATCCTGGGGGTCAATGGCTTCATCGGCAATCACCTGACCGAACGGCTGCTGTCCCAGGACAAGTACGAAGTCTATGGTCTGGATATTGGCAAGTCCGCCATTGAACGCTTCATCGACCATCCGCGCTTCCACTTTGTCGAAGGTGACATCTCCATTCACACGGAATGGATCGAGTATCACATCAAGAAGTGCGACGTGGTGCTGCCATTGGTGGCCATCGCGACGCCCATCGAGTACACCCGCAATCCGCTGCGGGTGTTCGAGCTGGATTTCGAAGAAAACCTGCGCATTGTCCGCTACTGCGTGAAGTACAAGAAACGCATCATCTTCCCGTCAACCTCCGAGGTTTACGGCATGTGTGATGACCCGCAGTTTGATGAGGACAAATCCCGCCTGATTGTCGGTCCGATCGAAAAGCAACGCTGGATCTACTCTGTCTCCAAACAGTTGCTGGATCGGGTGATCTGGGCCTACGGCGAGAAAGAAGGCCTGGAGTTTACCCTCTTCCGGCCTTTCAACTGGATGGGCCCCCGGCTGGACAGTCTGAATTCAGCCCGTCTGGGCAGTTCACGGGCCATCACCCAGTTGATCCTCAATCTGGTGGAAGGCACCCCCATCAAACTGGTGGACGGGGGCCTGCAGAAACGCTGCTTTACCGACATCAGCGATGGCGTCGAGGCTCTGTTCCGCATCATTGAGAACAAGGATGGTCTCTGTAACCGGCAGATCGTCAACATCGGGGCCCCGGACAATGAAGCCAGCATCAAACAGCTGGCGGAACTGCTGCTGGAGAAGTTTGAGGCCCATCCCCTGCGCCATCACTTCCCGCCGTTTGCCGGACTGATCGAGGTGGAAAGCCATACCTTCTACGGCGAAGGCTATCAGGATGTGGAGCACCGCAAACCCAGCATCAAGAACGCCAAGCGTTTGCTGGACTGGGAGCCCACCATCGAAATTGAGGAATCTGTAGAAAAGACCCTCAACTTCTTCCTCGAAACAGAAGTTGAGAACCACTAGCTTCCGGCAGGATCCAGCTTGAGGGAAAAGCAATTGGCCCAAGCAACCAAAGTCGGCTTGCGCATTGATGTGGATACCTTTCGCGGCACCAAAGAGGGGGTCCCGTCTTTGCTGGCCGCTTTAGACAAGCACGGCATTCAGGCGTCATTTTTCTTCTCCGTGGGTCCGGACAACATGGGCCGTCACATCTGGCGGCTGTTCAATCCCAAGTTCCTGAAGAAGATGCTGCTGTCCAATGCGCCCGGGCTTTATGGCTGGGACATCCTGCTCTGTGGCATCATCGGCAGCGGGCCGGACATCGGCAAAAAGCTGGCCCCGGTCATCAAAGCAGCAAGCCGGACCCATGAAACCGGCCTGCACGCCTGGGATCACCACGCCTGGCAAAGCCACATTGAAAAGTGGAGCGATCACCAGGCCCGCCAGCAGATCCAGCTGGGGGTGGAGCGCCTGGGGGACATCATCGGCCGCCAGCCGGACTGTTCCGCCGTGGCAGGCTGGCGCTGCGACACCCGAACAGTGGATCTGAAAGAAGAGTTCGGCTTTCGCTACAACAGCGACAGCCGGGGGGACCACCCCTTTGTCCCTCTGCTGGCCTCCGGCAAGACCGGCACCCCGCAAATTCCGGTCAACCTGCCGACCTTTGATGAGGTGGTGGGGCGGGAAACCACGGTTGAGGGATACAACGACTACATTCTGGCGCAAATGACACCGGGGCGGTCCCACTGCTACACCATCCATGCAGAAGTGGAAGGCGGCATCATGGCCGACGCCTTCGACCGCTTGCTGACCCGAGCCAAAGAACAGAACATTGATTTTGTGCCGCTGGGCCAGCTGATAGAAGACTCCCCAGAGTTGCCCCGCGACCGTATCATCATGGCTGACCTTCCCGGCCGCGAAGGCTGGGTCGGCTGGCAGGAAAGCAGCCTGGCCTGATTGCCGGAGCTGACCGACAGAATTCCCGTTGGCCAACCGACGTAACCCGCGTACCGCAGACCGCACCCGAACAGGAGATCTTTAGGTGCCCAAACAGTTAAGCTGGATCTTTCCCCTTCTGATGCTTCCCATCTACCTGCTGCCATTGGGGCTGCGTCCTTTATGGATTCCCGATGAAGCGCGCTATGGGGAAATCAGCCGGGAGATGCTGGCCAGCGGCAACTGGATTGTCCCTCACTTCCTCGATCTCCGCTATTTCGAAAAGCCGGTGCTGGGTTACTGGATGAACAATCTGGGACAAATCCTGTTCGGCCAGACCAACTTTGCCGTGCGCAGTTTTTCTGCCTTTTCGGCGTTGCTGACCGGCCTGTTGATTTACTGGCTGGTGCGCCGGGCCCTGGATTGCCAACGCACCGCCCTCTTTTCTGTCACCATCTATCTGACCTTTTTCATTGTCTACATGATGGGCAGCTTTGCGGTGCTGGATTCCTTTCTGGCCCTCTGGCTGACCGCAGCTTTTTGCGCCTATTACTGGGCCTTTCTGGCTGAAACCCCGCGCCAGCGACTGACCCGGCATCTGCTGTTTGGTGCGCTGTGTGCCGCCGCCTTCATGACCAAGGGCTTCATCGGGCTGGCCCTGCCGGTCATTGCCCTGGTGCCCTTCATGCTGATCCAGCGCCGCTGGCTGGAACTGATCCTCTACGGTGCGCTGGCTGTTGTTTTTGCTGCGGTTCTGGTCGCCCCCTGGGCCATCCTGGTGCATCTGCAGGAACCGGACTACTGGCATTACTTCTTCTGGGAAGAACACATTCGACGCTTTTCCGGTGACGATGCCCAGCACGCCGAACCCTTCTGGTTCTACCTGCCCTGGCTGCTGCTGGGGGCCATGCCCTGGGCCCTGGCAATCGTACCGGCCATCAAATCCCGGGTCTGGCAGGACAACCGGGCCTTCTATCTCTATCTGGCGCTATGGTTTGCCCTGCCCTTTGCTCTTCTGTCCTACGCCAGCGGCAAGTTGCCAACTTACATCCTGCCCTGTTTTGCGCCCCTGGCCATTTTCTTTGGGGCCGGGATGAAGAAGTTTCTGGATTCAGCAGAAGCGGTCTTTGATGCCCGGATCCTGAAGGGACTGGGCTGGAGCAACCTGATTTTTGCTGTGGTTGCCGGACTTGGCATTCTGGTCATCTCAACCGGACTGGTCAGCAAATCCCTCTTTTTCACCTGGTCTGAGTTTTACAAACCGATCCTGGGCCTGGTGGTTGTCGGTACCTGGGGAGGGTTGGCCTGGTGGCTGCTCAAGCGTCCTGAATGGGCTGTCGCCCAGGTGGCCGCCATGCCCCTGGCCTTCATGCTGCTGATGCCGCTGGTGGTGCCCCAAATCACCATCGACATCAAATCCCCCCAGCGCTTCCTGAGCCAGATTGCGCCGGAAATCACCCCCCAGACAGAGATCATCACCAACAATGTGGGTCTGGCCGGGGCCATTGCCTGGCAGTACAACAAAGCAGACATCCTGATCTGGGGCGGGAAAGGAGAGGTGGATTATGGCCTGGGCTATGCCGACGCCGCCCACCGCTACATCCCGCCGGAAGGCATCACAAGCGCCATCGAAGAAAAACGCAAGACCACGGACGTTGCCCTATTGATCCGCCGTAAGAACCAACCAGAAGACGGGGAATTTCCGGCGCCGGATCTGCTGCAGCATCAGGGACGGTTTTTCCTGTATCTTTACAAACAGAGCCCGTGATTTTCTGAGATAAACGACACAGATGAACTACGCAGACATCATCGCAGAAGCCGCAGGTCTGAGCACCGGAACGCCCGTTGCGGGCGCCCCCCAGGAGATCACCCTGATCGCCTGGTTGTGGCTGCTTTTGTCTCTGGCCTGCACCTCCGGTGGTCAGGTCGCGCAGAAGATTGCTGTGCAATCCATGAAACAGGCCAGAAAGGGCGGCGACGGGCGTCATTTTCTGGTCGAGCCCTGGCTGCTGGTCGCCATTCTTCTGCTGGGTGTTGGCGCCCTGTTCTGGCTTGCGGTCCTGCAAGCCTTTCCCGTCGGCGTGGCCTACCCTCTGCTGGCCAGCAACTTTGCCATCATGGCCCTGGTGGCAAAGTTCGGGTTCAAGGAAACCATCTCCGCGCGCCGCTGGCTGGGGGTGGGTCTGATCATTCTGGGTGTGGCAGTCCTGGGAGCCAGCGCATGAGCGACCGCCAACGCACAAACCTTCGCGACCCCCTGGCTCCCCCTTCCAAAAACCTGGGGTACTTTTATGTCGCCGTCAGCATTTTTCTGGTGACCTTTGCCCAGCTGGCCATGAAATGGGGATTGCTGATTCTGCCCGAAGGCACAGCCTTTGCCCGCAGGTGGGATCTCTTTGTCGAACAGGTTCCCGCCATGGCCTGGATTTTTGCCGGGTTGGCCGCCTATGTCTTTTCGATGATTTCCTGGCTGGGCGTGCTGGCCTGCCTGCCCCTCTCCCTGGCCTACCCGTTGCTGTCCATCAGCTACGTGCTGGTCTATTTTCTGGCCAACCTGCTGGGAGTCTTCGGGGAGAACTGGAGTTCTCAGGCTTTGCTGGGCATCTGCTTCATTCTGGCCGGGGTCTGGCTGGTCAACAGCAAGGACCCGCAATCCACCTCGTCTGAGACAAGATAAAGCAGATCAGGACGGGTCAGCTTTGACCTTATCGTCCGTTGCCTTGCTGGCCGTGCTTTTGCTGCCAGCGGCCTTGGCTCGGGTGGATTTGGCGGCAGTGGATTTGGTTGCTGCAGATTTGCTGGCTGTGGCCTTGGCGCGGGGCTTGGCAGCCCGTTTCGCCGCTGGTTTTTTCTGGGCTGCCGCCAAAGCTTCTTCCAGCTTTGCCACCCGCTCCAGCAGTTGCTCCTGTTCCTCACGGGCTTTGGCCACCATGTCGCGGGTCACTTCATATTCTTCGCGGGTGACCAGATCCATCTGACTGAGGATCTTCTCGAACTGCTGGCGAAACTGGGCTTCCACCTCGCCGCGCATGCCACTGGCCATGCCGACAGCGCCGCTGAAAAGACGGGCGACATCATCAAGCAGTCGGTTTTGCGTTTGCATCGCGGGAAGCTCCTGTTGCGGTTTGGCTGCCGAACTCTGTTCCTTCTGGCCATCGACTGCGCCAGTGCAAGCAGGGTTCAGCAGGGAGAATCAAGCAGTTGTCGTCAGGGCCAGACTAAATCACGCCAGCGCCTGAGGAGCCACCCTTTTTTGGCCTCAGCAAGGCCTGCGACAAAGTCCGCCAGTTTGCCTCCTACTTTACCTCTTTGCGGAAGGCCTCCCGGCCAAGGGGTCATTTTGTACTGGTCACCGAAAGTTGGTTTTCACAGTGGGGGCCAAGCCCTATAAGAAACGCAAGCAAGAGGAGAAGAGCATGATACTGGTCACAGGCGGCGCAGGCTTTATCGGATCTAACATTGTGGCGGCCCTGGCCGATCGCGGCGAGCGGGTTGTGGTCTGCGACTGGCTGAAGGACGGCGACAAGTGGCGCAACATCGCCAAACATGAAATCGAAGAAATCGTCTCGCCTCAGAACCTGGACCAGTGGATGGCAACCACCTACGGCATCACGGCGGTCATCCACATGGGGGCCATCTCTGCCACCACGGAGAGCGATGGCGATGCCCTGGTGGAAAACAATCTGAACCTCTCTCAGAAGCTCTGGCGCTGGTGTGCCACCAACGGTGTGCCCTTCATCTATGCCTCTTCCGCCGCCACCTATGGCGATGGCAGCCAGGGCTTTGATGACGACGCGTCACTGGAGCATCAGGCCAAACTGCGCCCGCTAAACGGCTATGGCTGGAGCAAGCATCTCTTTGACCGCTGGGTGGCCCGCCGCCTGGACCTCGGGCACGTGGCACCGCCGACCTGGGCCGGGTTGAAGTTCTTCAACGTCTACGGCCCCAACGAAGGCCACAAAGGCGGTCAGGCGTCCGTTCCCCTGCATCTTTTCGACCAGTTGAGCGCCGGGGACATAGCCCGCCTGTTCAAGTCTCACCATCCCGACTATGCCGATGGCGGACAGCTGCGCGATTTCATCTGGGTGGATGATGTGGTGCAGGTGGTGCTCTGGCTGCTTGACAAACGGGAGGTTTCAGGACTTTTCAATGTCGGAACAGGCAAGGCCCGCTCTTTCCACGATTTGGCACGGGCCGTCTTCAAAGCCATGAACAAGCCGGAACAGATAGAGTTCATCCCAACGCCGGAATCCATCCGCGCCAAGTACCAGTACTTTACCGAAGCCAACATGGATCGTCTGCGCGCCGCCGGGTACGACCGCGAGTTCACCGGTCTAGAAGACGGCATAACCAGATATCTTCGCAACTACCTGATGACCGACGACCCCTATCGCTGATCCCGGGCACGGAATTCCCCGCATGAGGGGCGCCCTCTGCGGGGACAGCCGATCAGGGAGCCTGCCTTTGTTTACACCTTATTTTGCCAGCTTGTTGTCTTTGCTCCCCATCTGACGGTGGCAAGAGAACAGGCGGGCACGACGCTGCAACCCAACAGATAGGACCGCTTCATGGAGGCCCTTTCCCTGTCGTTCTCTCTGGCCGCCCTGGCCTTTCCTGACTTTGACCCGGTCATCGTGCAGCTGGGGCCCTTTGCCATTCGCTGGTATGCCCTGGCCTATGTCACCGGTCTGGTTCTGGGCTGGCAGTACTGCCGCTGGCTGACGCGCAAGGATTACTTCGGCAAAGACGGCGCCGGGGTGACTGCCGTTCAGATCGACGACCTGCTGCTCTGGGCCACCCTGGGCGTGGTGCTGGGAGGACGTCTGGGCTACGTGCTGTTCTACAAGCCCGGATACTACCTTTTTAACCCCATCGAGATTTTCTACGTCTGGCAAGGCGGCATGGCGTTCCATGGCGGTTTCCTGGGGGTCGTGGTCGCTGTTCTGCTCTTTACCCGAAAGCACAAGATCTCCTTCTTCCGGGTGATCGATATCTGCGCCTGTGCCACGCCCATTGGCCTGGGTCTGGGGCGTATCGCCAACTTCATCAACGGGGAGCTTTATGGCCGGGCCAGCGACGTGTCCTGGGCCATGGTTTTTCCCACCGGCGGGCCGGAGCCCCGGCACCCCAGCCAGCTTTATCAGGCCGGCTTGGAAGGGCTGGTGCTGTTCGTGTTGTTCTTCTTTCTGGCCCGGGGCGGGGCATTGGCCCACAAAGGCATGATGTCCGGGTTCTTCCTGTTGGGTTACGGCCTGTCCCGTTTGGTTGGGGAGATTTTCCGCCAACCGGATGCCCATCTGGGGTTCATTCTGGGACCGGTCACCATGGGACAGCTGTTGTCCCTGCCCATGGTGTTGGGGGGGCTCTTCCTCATTCACTGGTCACGCACCCATAAACTGCCGTGATTGATCTGTCATGACGGCTCTTTTTGACCTGCTGGCCACACGCATCCGTCAGGATGGACCCATCAGCCTGGCCGACTATATGGCGCTGGCCCTGACCCATCCGACGCTTGGCTACTACAGCCGCCAACAATCGGACGCGAAAGACCCTTTCGGGCGCAAAGGGGATTTCATCACCGCCCCCGAAATCAGCCAGATGTTCGGGGAGCTGCTGGGTCTGTGGTGCGCCGACAGCTGGGTGAACCTGGGCTCTCCCGCGCAGGTGCATCTGGTGGAACTGGGGCCGGGTCGCGGCACTTTGATGAGTGACATTCTGCGCACAGCCAAAGGCCTGCCGGCCTTCCATGACGCCCTGAGCATTCATCTGGTGGAGGTCAGCCCCAGCCTGCGTCGCCAGCAGCGCACACGGCTGCCCGAAGGCAAGGTCACCTGGCACGACACTCTGGAAAGCCTGCCCGACACCGGGCCTCTCATCTTCATTGCCAATGAGTTCTTCGATGCCCTGCCCATCCGGCAGTACCAGTTCACGGACCAGGGCTGGTCAGAACGGCTGGTGGGATTGACCGATGAGGGCAATGACCTGACCTTTGGTCTGGCCGCCCCCCTGCCCGGGAACAGCGCTTTGGGATTGCCCCCGGCAAAACCGGGAGAGATAGCAGAGCTCTGCCCGGCAGCCGAAGCCATCGCCCAGCAGATTGGCCTGCGCCTGAGCGATCAGGGCGGGGCCGCTCTGATCATCGATTACGGCTATCTCAAAACTCAGGCAGGAGACAGTCTGCAGGCCCTCAAAGCCCACAAGTTTCATCCGGTTCTGGAAGATCCTGGCACAGCCGACATCACGGCCCATGTCAACTTTCAGGCTCTGGCTCAGGCCGCAGCCGCAGGCGGCGCCCGCCCCCTGCCCCCGGTGACACAAGGCGACCTTTTAAGGCATCTGGGGATCGAACAGCGCGCCCAGCAACTCAAAGCCCAGGCCAATGCCCGGCAAAGCACAGATATCGATCAGGCTCTCGACCGCCTTACAAAGGACACAGAGATGGGGCAGCTTTTCAAAGCTCTGGCCCTGACCACCAAAGAAGGCCCCGATCTGGCTGGGTTTCCCCAGGCGGACTGACGCTCAAAGACCCTAAGCTTTCGGAAGCTCCTGAGCTTCCGGCTCTCGTTTACTTCAGGTGACCTCTAACGCCCATCCACCTGGTGCCAGTCCATCTGGTGCCGTTCCTTGAAAGCGAAACTCTCTTCAGTCTCTTTTGAGGACGATCACAGTTTGGTTTTCTCCACTAGGTTCAAATCGCTTTGGTTCCAAGTGCGAAGCGTTTCTAACTAAAGCGATCATGCTCCAGGTGCGTCTGACCCCGGTAATTCCCCTGCGGGGATTCCCTTTACTTTTTTTGTGCGATAGGCTTTTGCCATGCTGACCGATCCGACACTGCAAACCCTTGAGGCTGTGCGCCATGGCTTTCTGACCCGCAAAGGCGGGAAAAGCCGGGGAATCTATGAAGGGCTGAACTGTGGATTCGGCTCCCACGACAGCAAGGAAGATGTGGCCGCCAACCGCCAGATTGCGCTGGAACGGGTGGGCCTGCCGGACGGCCACCTGCTGACCTGCTACCAGATTCACTCCCCCGATGTGGTGGAAGTGACGACGCCCTGGGCACCGGACGCCTCTCCCAAAGCCGATGCCACAGTGACCCGCAAATCAGGCATCGCCCTGGGGGTGCTGACAGCAGATTGTGCCCCCGTGCTCTTTGCCGATGCCCAGGCCGGGGTCATTGGCGCGGCCCATGCAGGCTGGAAAGGGGCCATCGGCGGGGTGCTGGCCGCCACCGTGTCTGCCATGGAAGATCTGGGAGCCAAGCGGGAGCGCATTGTGGCCGCCATCGGCCCCTGCATCGCCCACAGTTCTTATGAAGTTGGCCCCGATTTCCCCAAACCTTTCCTACAGGATAACCCCGACAACGCCAGTTACTTCTGGCCTAAACAGTCAGGGGGAAAACCCCATTTTGACCTGAAGGGATTTGTCGGCAAACAGCTGGAGCGCTGTGGTTTATCCCGGATCGGCTGCCTGCCCCACGACACCTATGCAGACCCGGAGAGCTTTTTCAGCTACCGCCGCACCTGCCACCGCCAGGAAGGGGATTACGGGCGCGGTCTCTCCCTGATCTATCTCGAGCCTTAAGTCCGCATTCGGGCCACAGTTCGGCCTGGCCTCCTTGAAAAAGTCACCTGTGCCATCACAAAGCTAGACCCCCGGTCTTTGCCCCCCTATCTTCCTGTCAGTCTGGCTTGGTTCCGGAGCAGGTTTTTGGGACATCGGCGCATGTAACGCGGGCTCACAAGGTGAGCTCCCGAACAGAATGCGGTCTCAAAGAGTGATCTGGTTTCTCCCAAAACAGGCTGTCAAAGACAGAGGTTTACAAGGAATAGAGGCTGGCCATGCCCCTGCATTTTTCTGAAGAAGAACTGGCACAGCGCCGCGCGCGTGCCTGTGCCGCCATGAAAGAGGACGGTCTTGATGGCCTCTTGATGTTCCGCCAGGAATCCATGTTCTACCTGACGGGCTACGACACCTTTGGATACGTCTTCTTCCAATGCCTGTACCTGAATGCCGACGGCCGCATGGTCCTGCTGACCCGTGCGCCGGACCTGCGCCAGGCCCAGCAGACCTCTGTTGTGCCGGATATTCGTGTCTGGGTAGACCGCCCCGACGCCAGCCCGGCAGATGAACTGCGCGACATCCTGAAAGAGTATGGTGCGAGCGGGCAGAAACTGGGCGTGGAATACGAAGCCTATGGCCTGACAGGTGCCAACAGCAAAAAACTGGATGCCGCACTGGAGGGTTTCTGCAGTCTGGACGATGCCTCCTATCTCGTCTCAAAACTGCGGGTGATCAAAAGCCCGGCAGAGCTGGAATACGTCAAACGGGCCGGTGAACTGGCAGACGACGCCTATGCCGCAGCTCTGGAAAAAGCCCGCCCCGGCGCTTTCGAGGGGGACATCCTGGCCGCCATGCAGGGGGCTATTTTCCGCGGCGGCGGTGATGACCCGGCCAATGAATTCATCATCGGTTCCGGGCCCCAGGCCCTGCTCTGCCGCTACTACACCGGCCGCCGCCATCTGGACCCAGATGACCAGCTGACTCTGGAGTGGGCGGGCGCCTACCGCCACTACCACGCCGCCATGATGCGCACCATCTCCATTGGTGAAGCGCCTCAACGGCAGCTGGATATGCACAAGGCCGCCCACGAAGCCCTGCTGGCCGTCGAGGCGGAATTCAAACCCGGGAATCTGGTGGGCCAGGCTTTTGACGCCCATGCCCGTGTTCTGGATCAGGCCGGGTTCCAGGATCACCGCATGAATGCCTGCGGTTACTCCCTGGGCACCACCTATGCGCCTAACTGGATGGACTGGCCCATGCTGTATCACGGCAATCCGGTGGTCCTGCAGCCGGGCATGGTCTTCTTCGTCCACATCATCATTTTCGACAGCGACACCGGTGTGGCCATGTCCCTGGGCCGCACGTCGATCGTGACCGACAGTGGTCCCCAGTCGCTCTCCAGAGCCCCGCTGGATATGATGATCCTCTAACCCATGGCCGCTCAGGCCTGCGGCCCTGGCCGCTGCAGACCTGGGTGACAGCCTGCGCCTCGTCAGAAGAAAGGACTGGCCGTGCCTTACATCGTTATGCTGCTGCTGGCATCGCTTCTGGGACTGCTGGCCATGTGCGCCATGTAACCTGCACAGCTGTTCATCTGTGTGCTCAGGCAGTTTGACTGCCGCCTGCCTGATGCTTGGCAGCACAGAGAAACGAGCAGAATCCTGCCCCTTGTTTTCCACCCCGGTTTTTCCCTTCGCCCGAACATGCTGCCGTTAATGTCTTTCCCCCCTTCTGCATTTCCCAGTTGCTCTACCAAGCGGTTCCCGGCCCTGCCCCTGCTCGTGGCTTGCTTGTTCCTTGTCCTGACACTTGCGGCCTGTGGCCAACTCCCCCAGCCCTATCAGCCGGACGGAAAGGAAGACCTGAACCTTCGTCTGCTGGCAGAAAGCTCCATGGTGATCATCGACCCCATGTCGGGCGATGTTCCGGGCCAGTCCGATCTGCTGGAAACCAAACTGGAAGAAGCCCTGGTGGGAGAAGGCCTGCTGGTGCGAAACGGCAGCGGTGGCAGTGAGAGCTCCAAAGGACTGCATCTCCGGTCAACCGCGCAGCTCCTGCCTCTGTCCGTTCAGGAAACGGTGCTGCGCATTGACTGGCTGGTGGTGGACGAGGCCGGGGAAACGGCGGCACGCAACCAGCAGGAACTGGTGATCCCGCAAGACCTCTGGCTCCACGGGGACGCCACCCTCTTTAAGGCGGTGGCGCAGCAAGCCGCCATTCCACTGGCCAACCAGCTTCTGGGCCCGCCGCTTCAGGAGGTGAAGTTCCCGGGCTTTCCGGGGGCACGCCTGGTAATGGCCGGGGTAACGGGCGCCCCGGGTGACGGTGATGAATCCCTGGACAATGCCTTCAAGCGGGTCCTGGCCAACACCGATCTGCCAATTGCCAGCATTCCCCAGCCAGGCGATCTGCTGGTGAACTGTGACGTATCCCTGGGCGAACCGAAGGACGATCAGCAGCTGCTGACCCTTACCTGGCGGGTAACCTATCTGGATCCGGCCCTGCCGGGTCTGGAAGCGGACAAAGGCGAAGTGCTGGGCGAAATCTCTCAGGCCAACCCCATTCCGGTCGGCGCCCTGAACGGACGCTGGGGAGGTCTTGCCCACCAGATCTCCAGAGCGGCTTTCCAGGGGGTGCAGGACCTGCTGTTCCAGGCAGGCCAGCAGCGCGAAGACGGGTGAAGACGGTTAAGACAAACTGAATCTTTGCCTGACCACAAACCATTGCAATGACGCTAATATCTTGAAGTAAGGCAGATTCATTGCATGGCTGCCCTGAAAGCCGTGAATTCCCTCTGATGATCGGTGTCTAAGGCGTTTACAGGAGGGAGCACCATTGATATGTTCCGCCCGCTTGCGAGGGGTCATCACCCCCGCGAACCGCTTTACTTGCGCGCATGGCACGGGAACCCTCGGCAAATGAAAATCATCACCGGAAATTCCAATCGGCCTCTGGCTGAAGCAATTTCAGCTTATCTGAATTTGCCGCTGACGAACGCCTCTGTACGTCGCTTCTCCGACCTGGAAGTTTTTGTTGAAATTCACGAGAACGTACGTGGCGAAGATGTCTACCTCGTCCAGTCCACGTCCTTTCCCGCCAATGACAACCTGATGGAACTGCTGGTAACCATCGACGCCTGCAAGCGCGGCTCCGCCCGCAGCATCACGGCCGTACTTCCTTACTACGGCTACGCCCGCCAGGATCGTAAATCGGGCCCCCGGACACCCATTTCCGCCAAGCTGGTCGCCAACCTGATCACCACCGCTGGCGCAGATCGCGTTGTGACACTGGATCTGCACGCCGGACAGATCCAGGGCTTCTTCGACATTCCGACCGACAATCTCTTTGCCGCGCCTGTTTTTGTTCAGGACATTCAGGACCGCTACGGCAACGACCCCATCACCATCGTCTCTCCCGATGTCGGGGGTGTGGTTCGCGCCCGGGCCATTGCCAAGCGCATTGACGCCGACCTGGCCATCATCGACAAGCGCCGTGAGCGCGCCGGGGTCTCCGAAGTCATGAACATCATCGGGGACGTCAGCGGCCGCCGCTGCATCCTGGTCGATGACATCGTCGATTCTGCCGGGACCCTCTGCAACGCAGCCGGCGCCCTGAAAGAATCCGGAGCCACCGCAGTCAGCGCCTATGTGACCCACGGGGTCCTGTCCGGCGGCGCTGTGGCCCGCGTCACCTCTTCCCCGCTGGAAGCTCTGGTGACCACCGACTCCATTCAAGCAACCGAAGCCATGCGCGTGTCCCAGAACATGCGCCAGCTGTCCATCGCGCCGCTGCTGGGTGAAGCCATCAGCCGGATCAGCGAGGCCAAGTCGGTTTCAAGCCTTTTTGAACAGCCGCCCGCCAACTGATCGGCAGGTGGTTCCTGACCCAACACCCCTGGAGGTTGGGTCATAACCTCGAACGGACAGCCTGTTCGTTCGCTTGGACAACCTAAGGAGCTACGTCCAATGACTGAAATCCATAAGCTGACCGCCGAAGTGCGGGAACGGGCCGGGAAGGGGGCCGCCCGTGCCACACGTCGTGCCGGCCGCGTCCCTGCCGTTATCTACGGCAACAAGCAAAACCCTGTGATGATCTCTCTGGCCAACCGTGATGTGGTCATTGAGCTGAAGAAGCCGGGCTTTTTCACCCGCATCTTCGACATCGAAGTGGATGGCAAGCACCATCGGGTTCTGGCCCGTGACATCGCTTTCCACCCCGTCACAGACTGGCCGGATCACATCGACTTCCTGCGTGTCGGCAAGACCACCAAAGTGAAAGTCGACATCCCCGTCGCCTTCACCGACGAAAAAGAATGCCCGGGCCTGATGAAAGGTGGCGTGCTGAACACCACCCGTCACACCGTGGAAATGATCGTTTCCGCTGACGCCATCCCCGAGCACATCATGGTGGATCTGTCCAAAGCAGATCTGGGTGATTCCCTGCACTACTCCAACGTCATCGACCTGCCCGAAGGCGCAGAGCCGGTGATCACGGACCGTGACTTCACCATCGCCACCATCGTGGCGTCCAGCGGCGCCAAGTCCGAAGCCGCTGATGCCGCTGCTGAAGAAGCAGCTGCTGAAGGTGAAACAGAAGAAGCTGCTGCTGAAGACGCATAAGTCTCCAGCCCTGTGGCACAAGCAGGACGGACAAAGACTGGCGGTCCCCCATTTGACCCCTCTTTGTCCGTCCAGCTGTTTTCAGGCTAGAGCGTGATCGGTTTGTCAAAGGCGCTGTGCGCAGGATCCCAGACCGATCGTTCTTTAGGAAACAGAGGGTCATCAGATGCTGCTGCTGGTTGGGCTCGGCAATCCCGGCCCCCGCTATGCCAAACACCGCCACAACATCGGTTTCATGGCCCTGGATGCCATTGCAGATCGCCACGGTTTTCAGCCGTGGCGTAAGCGCTTCCAGGGGGAAGTGGCTGAAGGCAAGATCGCTGGCCAGAAGGTCATTGCGCTCAAACCCCAGACCTACATGAACGAGTCGGGACGCGCGGTTGGGGAAGCCGCCCGCTTCTACAAGATCCCTCTGTCTGACATTGTGGTCTTTCATGACGAACTGGATCTGGCGGCTGGCAAGGTAAAGCTCAAGACAGGCGGCGGCGCAGCCGGGCACAACGGCCTGCGCTCCATCGACGCGCACCTGGGAGCAAACTTCAAACGTGTACGCCTTGGCATCGGCCACCCCGGCGACAAATCCAGGGTTCATGGTCATGTCCTGGGCGATTTTGCGAAGGCCGATCAGGACTGGCTGGAGCGTCTGATGGACGCGCTGGTGTTTGAGGCCCCTGCCCTGGTGGAAAACACCTCTCAGGGCGACAGCCTCTTTATGTCCAGGGTCAATCAGGCCATTTTCCCTCAGCGCCCGAACAAGCCCAAAGGGGATAAGGCATCCGGCAAGTCACAGAGCAACTCTCAGACGGCCGCCTCAAAGAAGAACAAAGACCACCAGGAGCCTGCAGGGGGGCAGTCCCCTAAAGCACCGGAACCGGGCGATGCAGCGCTTCAGTCCATTCAAGCCCGCCAGAACGAGCCGGAAGGTTTGCTGGCACAAGCCCTGAAAGCCGCCCAGAACAAGTTTGGCGGCAAGAAGAAAGAAAGCGACAGCTAAGATGGGTTTCAATTGCGGTATCGTCGGCCTGCCCAACGTGGGCAAGTCCACACTTTTCAATGCCCTGACGGAAACGGCCGCTGCAGAAGCAGCCAACTATCCCTTCTGTACCATCGAGCCCAACACCGGGCGCGTGGCTGTGCCGGATGCCCGCCTGGACAAGCTGGCGGCAATCGCCGGTTCCGCCAAGATCATCCCCACCCAGCTGGAGTTTGTGGATATTGCCGGTCTGGTGCGCGGCGCCTCAAAGGGCGAGGGTCTGGGCAACCAGTTCCTGGCCAACATCCGCGAAACAGACGCCATCATTCAGGTGCTGCGCTGCTTTGAAGGCGAAGTGACCCATGTGGACGGGTCCGTTGACCCCATCCGGGACGCAGAAACCATCAACACAGAGCTGATGCTGGCAGATCTGGAAAGCTGTGAGAAACAGCTGCACAACGCCAACAAGCGGGCCCGCGGCAACGACAAGGAAGCCAAAGAACGGGTGCAGGTTCTGGAGCCGGTGATCGCCGCCCTGTCTGACGGCCAGATGGCCCGCACGGTTGAGGTCAGCAAAGAACTGCAGCCGGTTCTGAAATCCCTCAACCTGCTTACCGCCAAGCCGGTGCTCTATGTGGCCAACGTCGCAGAAGAAGAAGCCGCCGACGGCAATGAACTGAGCGAAAAAGTCCGGCAGATGGCAGAGGCCGAAGGCGCAGGGTTTGTGATCATTTCCGCCGCCATCGAGGCAGAGGTCGCCGCCCTGGACAGCGATGAGGAAAAGCAGGAGTTTCTCGAAACTCTGGGGCTGGAAGAAACCGGCCTGGCCCGCCTGATCCACGCAGGCTACAGCCTGCTGCATCTGCTGACTTTCTTTACCGTTGGCCCCAAAGAAGCCCGCGCCTGGACAGTGCGTGACGGGGCCAAGGCCCCCAATGCTGCCGGGGTGATCCACACGGATTTCGAGCATGGCTTCATTCGGGCTGAGACCATTGCCTATGACGACTACATCGAAGCCAATGGCGAACAAGGCGCCAAAGACACGGGCAAGATGCGCGCGGAAGGTAAGGAATATCTGGTAAAAGACGGGGACGTCTTCCACTTCCGCTTTAACGTCTGACATCCGCACGTCAGACACAGTCAGATCCTTTTATGCTCACCCCCGGTGTTTGGTCACCGGGGGTTTTGCCTGTCCATACGGCAGGTCAGTCAGAGCCCAGCATTCTCCTGAAAATTGCAATCGCTCAGCCGCTTCGCTACTCTTTCCATAACGCCAGAGGCGCAAAGGAAGGGAACTGGCTATGGCACGTGCAGCAACACCCCCCAAAGGCAAGGCAGCGGGCTCATCCCCGGGCCAGAGAAACAGCGCTCAGGGCAAGTCTCAGGAAAAAGCCAAGGCCAAGAACCAAACAAAAGCCCGGGCCAAGAGCAGCGCCAAGCCCCAGACAAAAACAACCTCAGCTTCAAAAAAGCGCGCGGCTGCGCCGCCTCTTCGGCGCATTGTCCTGTGTCTGGATGGCACCTGGAATGAACCGGAACAGCTGGCAAAGGATGGCCAGAAGAACGAAGCCACCAATGTGCTGAAGATGGTCCGGGCGGTCCTGCCTCGTGCCGAAGATGGCGCCGATCAGATCGTCTATTACGACACGGGTGTCGGGACACAGGGACCACTGGACAAGATTTTTGGTGGTGGCTTTGGTCAGGGCATTTCCCTGAACATCATGCAGGCCTATCGCTTTCTGGCGAACAACTATGCCGAGGGAGATGAGATCTTTCTTTTCGGCTTTTCCAGAGGAGCCTACACCGCCCGGGCGCTGGCTGGCTTCATTGGCGCCGCAGGCCTTTTGTCAAAGCAGCATCTGGCCTATGTGCCGGAAGCTTACCAGTACTACCGCACGCCCATTAAACTGCGCCCTCTCTCCCAGCACCTGACCCTTCTGGACAGCCTTCCTGAAGGACGCCGAAAAGATGTTCCCATCAAATTCATCGGGGTCTGGGATACGGTGGGGGCCTTGGGGGCGCCCACCCCGCTGTTGCGTCGCTTTACCGCCAAATCAGTCGGCTTTCATGACACAGGTTTGGGCAAGTCGATCCAGAACGCCTATCACGCCCTGGCCATCGATGAACGCCGGGGACCCTTCAGCCCTGACCTCTGGACAGAAGCCCAGGGCACCGATCAAACGGTGGAGCAGGTCTGGTTTGCCGGTGTCCATTCCAATATCGGCGGTTCCTACAGCAATACGGTGCTGTCCGACATCACCCTGGCCTGGATGTGCGAGCGGGCGGCACGTCACGGTCTGGCGCTGGACCCCCGCACAAAGAACAACAACACCTTGCCGGCCGAAAAGGGACGCATCGAAAAATCCTACGGCTTCATGTATTCGGTGTTACACGGCCTGGGGGCCAAGAAATACAATCGGGAGATCGGCCCCAAACAGTTCGGATCAACTCAAAAGCCGAAAGCTGGCCTGAACGAAAGCGTTCACCGCTCGGCACTGGACGCTGTCGGTGTCTCATTCGACCACATTAAAGGCAAAGACAACCGGGTCTGGTTGCCGCAAAAGCTGAAAGCTGCCCTGGAAGAAGGACTACCGGTAACCGATTAGATCAGGCACTCATATGCAAAATCACCAACTTGAAAAAGGCACCCCGATACAATCGTCATCTAGTTAGGCCCTAAACACTAATGCATCGCAAACTATTGCTTCAGTGCTTTCAACTTACTCTTCCCACAAGAGAATTTTGTCCCAAGCTTCTTGTGCAGACTGGATCATTTGAGCCTGACGAATGTCACCATTTGTTGGATTATTGATATTCCAAGGGTTCTTGTCCCACAGCATTTGCACCTCACCCTGAGTGTAAACCCAGTAAGTAATCTGATCTGCAGTAGGAACGAAATCAGTTGTCTCTAGAGCTAGAACAAACACCCAAGCATCAGCGCTGTGTGGCCTTTTCCTAACAAACCAAGATGTCTTCTGGCGCACTGTTTTAACTTCAACCTTTACAGTCTGGTTCGCAGGCGTTGTTACATACAGATCTAGCTCACTTTTGTTTTTCGTAAATTCTGTTTTACACCCTAGTGCTCTCAACTGCTCAGAGACTAGGTACTCGCCAAGTTGTCCACTTGCACGAGATAGAATTTGCTTAACTAACTCTGGATATTTGTTTTCAAGATCCTGAAGATTCATTAAGTATCCTGTGGCTTTGGGTTTCAGGCCCAGAGTTTGACTGGTAACGAGAGTTTGGCAGAAACTCCAGAAGCACGCCATTGGCCTCGTCCGGGGTCACCAGCAGGCTGTCGTCCCGACGCAGGTAGGGCACCCCTGCACCCCCGAGGAAACTGGCCGTTGCCTGCAGATCGCTGACCGCAATTTGCATACCCAGTGAGGTGGGACTGCTCGTGGAGGCGAGGTTGAGAACCCCTTCATAAAGGCCATTGGACAGAGCCTGCGCCGTGGCAAAGGTCAGCAGACAGTCGCCCGCCTGGACCGTCACCTTGCCATCACAGACCGCGACCTTGTCCTGTCCCAGCAACGCGCCGTAGGGCTGCGCCAGAGACCCTGGATCGTCATGCAGCGTGATCACTCCGGCAACAGCGACAGCTCCGTTAGGGTGCAACAGGAAGGAATCCTGCCAGACCAGATCGGGGGTCAGATGTTGGCAGAAGAAAGCGCTTAGTCCCGGGACGCCGCCGCGCTCCGGATGCACCAGTTTGAAGGCGGGAAGCGCATCACCCTCCGGCAGCTCAATGATCCGTTTGAGATCCTTGGGTCCGTCGACCGTCAGTCCCTGTGCCTGCAGGAAAGCCGCCGTGGCCTCCACATCGTCACTGCGAAAAGCCAGCCCCAGGAAACCTTCCCCCTGCTCCAGAAACTTATCCAGATTGTTGGTGAATTTGCTGGCATCGACGATCCCCAGCAACTCGATGTAGTCATTTGGGAACATCAGGCAGTAGTTCGCTGTTCCCCAGCCGATGTGGCGGCCGCGCGGGCAGGCATGAAAGCCAAGGCGGTTCCAGTTTTTGCGGGCAGCTTCCAGGTCATGGACACCGACCAGAGTATGGTCCAGACCTACGATAGAAGAGTTCATGGGTTTCTTTCCAATAGCAGTCCGGTGCACCCTGAAAAAAGGGTCAGGCCTTCTCTGGCCCTGAAGCATAGCCATAGCCTGCTTCAAATTTCTTAAGCACCTTCATCATTTCCGCGTCACTGAGCACAGGCGGGTTCGGGGTAAGCTGCAGCAACTGGCAGTACTGCTGCGCCAGAGTTTCCACCTCCACAGCGATTTTCAAAGCCTCTGCAAGGTCCTTTCCGCAGGCAATCAGCCCGTGGTGACCCAGCAGACAGGCTTTGCGTCCCTCCAGTGCGGCCAGTACCGCCTGGCTCAATTCCTCCGAGCCAAAGGTCTCATAGGATGAACAGCGGATGTCCTTTCCCCCGGCAATGGCAACCATGTAGTGGAAGGCGGGAATGGACTTTTCCAGGCAGGCCAGGGTCGTTGCAAAGACCGCATGGGTGTGGACAACGGCCCCGAATTCCGGCCGGGCCACCAGAATGTCCCGGTGGAATCGCCATTCACTGGTCGGCTTCCGGTCCGCCGCTTCGACCTGCCACTGGCCCTGAAAGTCCATTTCAACGATATCGGCCGGACCCATCAGGTCATAGTCCAGGCCCGAAGGGGTGACCAGCAAGCCTTCCCCCAGTTCCGCCGGCAAGCGCAGGCCCAGGTTTCCGGAAGACCCCTGGTTGATGCCCAGGGCATTCATCTTCCGGGCGGCCTGTACCAGGCTGTCCTTCAGATCCGTTTTTGCATTCTGCTGCGGCATTTCCGTCATTCGCCCTTGTGGTGTCCGCCCCTGTCACCCCTGCTCGGGATAGAGGCTCAGCAGGCCCGCAGCCGTACTGGGGGCCACACCGCGCTCGGTAATCAGTCCCGTTACCAGGCGAGACGGCGTCACATCAAAGGCGTAGTTGGCGACCGGAGAGCCGGGGGAGACAATGTCCACGGTTTCCAGACGACCGTCATCAGTACGTCCGGTCAGGTGGGTGACCTCGCGCCCGTCCCTCTGTTCAATGGGAATGTCCGCCACCCCGTCATTCAGGGTCCAGTCAATGGTCGACCCCGGCAAGGCCACATAAAAGGGCACGTCGTTGTCCCGAGCCGCCAGGGCTTTCAGGTAGGTACCGATCTTGTTGCAGACATCACCGCTGGCCGTGGTCCGGTCCGTGCCGGTGATACAGACATCCACCATGCCGTGCTGCATCAGATGCCCGCCTACATTGTCCGCGATGACCGTATGAGGCACCCCGGCCTGCTGCAGTTCCCAGGCCGTCAAAGCGGCCCCCTGATTACGGGGCCGGGTTTCATCCACCCAGACATGGACGTCCAGCCCGGCATTGTGCGCCGCATAGATGGGGGCTGTGGCTGTACCCCATTCAATGGTGGCCAGTGACCCGGCATTACAGTGGGTGAGAATGTTGAGCGGACCCTGCCCCTTCTTTGCGGCAAGATCCTTTAGGATGCCCAACCCGTGCTGGCCAATCTGACGGCTCATTTCCGCGTCTTCATCTGCCAGCTGTGCGGCCTTGGCATAGGCGACCTCTGCCCGGTCCTCCAGGGACAGAGGCAGCAGATAGCGGCGCATTTCCTCCAAAGCCCAACGCAGGTTGATGGCGGTGGGTCGGGTCGCCAGCAATTGATCATAAGCCGCCTGAAGGTTGCCATCGCCCGGATCCTGACGCAGGGCCAGTGCCATACCATAGGCAGCAGTGATGCCGATCAAAGGCGCGCCGCGCACCTGCATGGCGGCAATGGCGTGGGCGGCATCTTCAACCGTCGTCATACCCACCACTTCATAGCGATGAGGCAGGACCGTCTGGTCAATGATCTCCACGGTCTGGCCGTCCGCCCCCAGCCAGATGGTTCTCTTGTGCTTGCGCCCCTGGCTCATGGCCGGTCCTTTCTTGTTTTTCTGTAAACCCGATCAACCGGCCTGCGCCGCCAGAGCCCGTCCGGCAATGGCCGACAGTCTTTCCAGGGCGGCAGGATCCCGCTTATCAGGATGGGTGATCAGTGCCGCGTCCAGAGCATGGTGGCAGCCCTGGCTGCAGGGCTCCTGTCGTTTTGCCAGGTGGGGGATAACCGCCTTGACCAGCGCCCGGGCATTGTCCGCATTGTTCAGCAGAACCGAGACAACCTGCTCGACCGTCACGTTGTCATGATCCGGATGCCAGCAGTCGAAATCGGTCACCATGGCCACCGTGGCGTAACAAAGTTCGGCTTCACGGGCCAGCTTGGCTTCGGGCATGTTTGTCATGCCGATCACATCGCACCCCCAGGAGCGATAGAGATTGGACTCCGCCAATGTCGAGAACTGAGGGCCCTCCATGGCCAGATAGGTTCCCCCTTTGACCAGAGTGAGCGCGGCTTCGTCACCGGCTTTCAGCAGGGCCTCGCCCAAACGCCCGCAGATGGGGTGTGCCAGGGACACATGGGCCACCAGTCCATCGGTGAAGAAGGACTTCTCCCGTGCAAAGGTCCGGTCAATGAACTGGTCGACCAGCACAAAGGTGCCCGGCGGCAACTCTTCCTTGAAAGACCCCACCGCACTGAGAGACAGCAGTTCCGTCACCCCGGATCGCTTCATGGCATCGATGTTGGCGCGGTAGTTGATCTCTGACGGATTGAGCACATGCCCGCGACCGTGACGCGGCAGGAAAACCACCTGCTGGCCGTTCAGTTTCCCAAACAGCAACTCATCGGATGGACGACCAAAAGGTGTTTCCACCGCCTGCCATCTGGTGTCGGTCAGGCCTTCAATGTCGTAAACGCCGCTGCCACCAATCACACCGATAACCGGTGCCGGGTTGGAATTTGTCATCTTGCCTCAACTGAATTGACTGTTGTCGGGATCGGGAGGGGGCCGGCGTTGGAGTCCACAGGGCAGACTCCACCTGCCTTTGCCTTTTCCTGTTGCGGTACAGTTTAGCCAGAAGGGGCAGCAACGGCACAGCAGAAAGACCGGCAGGGCACAACAAAGTTCCCCTGGTCAGCCGTCGGATCGATCCCACAAAAAAAGGCCGCCCGGAAGGACGGCCTTTTCAATATTCAGTCGCCAACTGCTTAGTGCAGTTTGGACCAGACTTTGCGTTTCACGGCATAGAGCAGGGCCGTGAAAACCGTCAGGAAGATCAGAACAGCCAGACCCGTGCTGTGACGCTGATCCAGATTGGGCTCTGCAGCCCACATCAGGAATTCAGTTACGTCATGAGCCATCTGCGAGGTCGTGGCCGCGGTGCCGTCTGCATACTCCACAGCGTCTTCCCCGAGAGGCGGAGCCATGGCGATGTTATGACCCGGGAAGTAGGCGTTGTAGTACATGCCTTCCGGAACTTCTTTAGCACCGGCAGGTGCTTCATCCAGATAGCCGGTCATCAGTGCGTAGATGTAGTTGGCACCGTCAGCACGGGCTTTTGCCATCAAGGACAGATCAGGAGGGTAAGCCCCGCCGTTGGAGGCCTTGGCAGCATTTTCGTTGGCGAAGGGAGCCACGAAGTAATCAGAAGGCAGAGCCGGACGGGTGAACATTTCACCTTCGTCATCGGGACCGTCTTCCACTTCGAACTCAGCCGCAATGGCTTTCACTTCGTCCGCGTTGTAGCCCAGATCCATCAGATTCCGGTAAGCCACATAGTTCAGAGAGTGACAGCCGGAGCAGACTTCGGAGTAGACCTGGTAACCGCGCTGCAGAGAATCCCGGTCGTAGGTCCCGAAGATCCCACTGAAGGACCATTTCTGCTGAGGCAGATCAATGGCGTCACCTGCGGCCAGAGCCGGAGAGGCCAAGCCCAGCGTGACTAAGGCAGCAGCCGCAAATTTGGTCAAGCTTTTCATTAGGCTGTCCCCCCACCTTTAAGCACCGACTCGCTGATTGAGGCAGGCAAAGGTTTTGGCCGTTCCAGTTTGCCCAGCAAGGGCAGGATGATCAGCATGTAGGCGAAGTAGAAGGCCGTGCAGACCTGCGCCATCCATACGTAAGGCTGTTCCGCTGGCTTGCCGCCCAGATAGGTCAGGGCCACCAGATCCAGAACCAGGATCCAGAAGAACCACTTGAACACGGGACGGAAGCGACCGGAACGTACCGGGGAGCTGTCCAGCCAGGGCAGGAAGCAGAGCACGATCAGGGACGCAAACATGGTGATCACACCACCCAGCTTGGCAGGGATCAGCACGATGTCGGTGAAGGGAATACCGATATCGAAAGTGATGGCCCGCAGCATGGCGTAGTAGGGCAGGAAGTACCATTCAGGCACGATATGTGCCGGAGTCACCAGCGGGTTTGCTTCGATGTAGTTGTCCGGATGACCCATCATGTTGGGGGCGTAGAACACGACCGCCGCGAAGATGATCATGAACACACCCAGACCGAAGAGGTCTTTGACCGTGTAGTAAGGGTGGAACGGGATCTTGTCCTGCGGGCCTTTGGCGTCGATACCCAAGGGGTTGTTGGAGCCAAAGCGATGCAGCGCCCAGAGGTGAACAAACACCACAGCGAAGATCACGAAGGGCAGCAGGTAGTGCAGGGCAAAGAAGCGGTTCAGGGTGGGGTTATCAACCGAGAAACCACCCCAGAGGAAGGTCACAATGTTCTCGCCAATCAAGGGAATGGCAGAGAAGAGGTTGGTGATAACCGTGGCGCCCCAGAAGGACATCTGACCCCAGGGAAGCACGTAGCCCATGAAGGCGGTAGCCATCATCAGAATCAGGATGATCACACCCAGGATCCAGAGAATTTCACGGGGCGCCTTGTAGGAACCATAGTAGAGACCGCGCAGAATATGCAGGTACACCACAATGAAGAAGAACGACGCGCCGTTGGCGTGCATGTAGCGGATCAGCCAGCCACCATTCACGTCACGCATAATGCGCTCGACAGAGGCAAAAGCCATATCGACGTGCGGGGTGTACTGCATGGCCAGCAGAATGCCGGTGATGATCATCAGCACCAGGACGATCCCGGCCAGGGACCCGAAGTTCCACATGTAATTGAGGTTCCTGGGAGCAGGATAGTCAATTGCATGCTCGTTCATGTAGGAGAAGATCGGAAGACGGTGATCGATCCAGCCGACCACACCCGACTTTGTATTAAATCCGTTGCTCATGGCTCTACCGTTCCTCACCCGACCTTAATGGTGGTGTCGTTTTTGAACTCGTAACCAGGCACTTCCAGGTTCAGAGGTGCAGGACCCTTACGAATTCGACCAGAGGTGTCATAGTGGGACCCATGGCAAGGGCAGAACCAGCCGCCGTACTCACCTTTGGAATCACCGGGTTTCTGACCCAGAGGCACACAGCCCAGGTGGGTGCAAACCCCAACCATCACAAGCAACTCGGGCTTGATGACACGTTCGGCATCCGTCTGCGGATCGACCAGAACATCCAAGGGAACCTCTTCGGCTTCCTTGATTTCTTCCGGCGTGCGATGGCGGATGAAAACGGGTTTACCGCGCCACATCACGGTGATCGCCTGACCCACTTCAATGGGGCTGACGTCAACTTCAATGCTGGCCAGAGCCAGAACGTCAGCAGAAGGGTTCAGGGAGTTGACCAGGGGCCACACAAAGGCACCGGTCCCGACAACACCCATGGCACCGGCGGCTAAGTAGAGGAAATCACGGCGCGATTCGTCATCGACGCCCTGTGCAGCATTCGCGCTGTCTGACATGTTTACATGTCCCTTGTCTGTCATTATGGCAGCAAAAAACGCCGCCACTCTCTCCCACCGACATTGGGGGGGCACATCTTTGGGTCTCTTTTACGCCTTGCAAGACCTTACGGGCAGTGCGACTTAGGGCCGCAAGGCCCAGCGCAAACAACTTGCACGACGGCCTGCATATAGAAGAAAGTCCGGGTCAAAGTAAAGTCCAAGGCACAGGGAAATTGCGCAATAAATCTTAAAAAACCCTCTTTTCCAGCTGCGCCCGGCATTCCTTCCTCTTGTTGGTCCGACCCGATGCCCTGCGACTCGCCCTTGAAATCCCCCAGCCCGATCCCATAGGCAGGCTTACAGCTTCGCCTGTCCACTGCCTTCTCCGGTTGATCGGAGAGCCTTCTGCAGAGTTTTAAAACATGCGTCTTGCCCTCTATGAACCCGACATTCCCCAGAACTGCGGCACCCTGATCCGCCTGGCCGCCTGCCTGGGTGTGGGACTGGACATCATCGAACCCTGCGGCTTTGTGCTGGATGACAAGCGCCTGCGGCGGGCGGGTATGGACTATCTGGACGCCGCCGACCTGCAGCGACATATCTCCTGGCGGGCCTACAGGGAGGCACCAAAAGGCCGTCTGGTGCTGCTGACCACCAAAGCCACCACCGCCTACACAGACTTTGCCTTCCAGCCGCAAGACACTCTCTTGCTGGGCCGGGAATCCGCCGGGGTGCCCGATGATGTGCATGAACAGGTGGACGCCCGGGTCATTGTGCCGTTGCAGCCCGGGCTGCGCTCGCTCAATATCGCCGTTGCTGCCGCCATGGTTCTGGGGGAAGCGCTGCGCCAGACCCAGACCTTTCCGCCCATGGATCCGGCCTGATCACCTGAACAGTTCCCCCACCAGCCCCTTGCCACCCCGTGAAGGTACAATCCATGTCTACTTCTGCTGACCCCACCGCTTCATCTGACAATAGCCACGATCTGGAAGAAGGCAAAACCCGGGCCGTGGCCTGGTTCACAAGCCTGCGTGACCAGATCTGCGCAGCTTTTGAACAGATCGAAGATGACCTGATCGGCAGTGAAGCCCTGGCCGGGGACCGCCTGTCAGAGCTGCGCGATCAGGAACCCGGTCGCTTTGAACGGAAAAGCTGGGACCGGACAGACCCAACCACCCAGCAGCCCGGCGGCGGCGGGACCATGTCCATCATGAAGGGTCGGGTCTTTGAAAAGGTCGGGGTCAACATTTCTCAGGTCCACGGCCAGTTCTCGCCAGCCTTTGCCAAGGAAATTCCCGGCGCAGAAAAGGATCCACGGTTCTGGGCGGCAGGCATCTCTCTGGTCGCGCACATGCACTCGCCACTGGTGCCGGCTGTCCATATGAACACCCGCCACATCGTCACCACCCGGGGCTGGTTTGGCGGCGGCGCAGACCTGAATCCCCCCCTGCCCGTTGAGCAGGACACGGAAGATTTTCACGCCGCTTTCAAAGCCGTCTGCGATCTCCGCGACCCCGGTTACTTCCCCCGCTTCAAAGACTGGTGCGACGAGTACTTTTACATCAAGCATCGGGAACGGGCCCGGGGCGTTGGGGGCATCTTCTACGATTATCTGGGGGCAGGCCTGCCGGAGCGGAATCCCTACGGGGGAAACTGGGAGGAGGATTTTGACTTCACCCAGGATGTGGGCCGCGCGTTTCTGGATATCTACCCCCAGCTGGTGCGCCGGCATATGGAAGAACCCTGGACGGATGAACAGCGCCGGGCTCAGCTGATCTATCGGGGCCTCTATGCGGAGTTCAATCTGGTCTATGATCGGGGCACCCGCTTTGGCCTCATGACGGGCGGCAATCCGGAAGCCATCCTCATGTCCCTGCCGCCGGAGGCCATCTGGCCCTAACCTGTCCGGTTGCCAGCCCTATTGAAAGAGAAGGCGGGAGTCGTTTTCCGGCCAAAGCAGACCGCAAAGAGCAGGGCCGGACCTCCCCCGGCAAGGCAGGGTCTCTTCCCGTGCCAGTCTCAGAGTCTCTAGGCGGTTTGCCCTTTTATGACTCTGAAGCAGAAACCTCTTTTCAGTCACAGGCGTTTCATCATGTCGGTCGTTACCATTGCCCCCACCCGCAACAACCCCCTGGGCGTCAGCGATGCCGAGTGGCAACAGCGCGTGGATCTGGCCGCCGCCCACCGGCTGTTGGCCGCTTTTGATCTGGCCCCGCTGGGCGACGGACTGCTGGCACTTCGCAACCAGGACACGGCCAGCGAGGTCATTCTGGCACCTGACGGGCATTTTCATGAAGAAATCCGCGCTTCTGACCTCTTGCGCCTGTCGGCCGAAGGCGAGGTGCTGTCAGATAGTGACCACGGTGCGGATGAAGACAAATCTGCTTTTGCCCGAGCCGTCCTGGCTGCCCGCCCGGACTGTGGCGCAGTGGTTGTCTTGCCCAGCGATGCCGCCCTCACCCTCGCACTGATGGGACAGCGTCTGGCCGCCCAGGCCAGAAACGCCGCCGGCGTGCCCTTTGAGGTCTACTACAGCCATCTGCCATTGATGAGTGATGGGCAGGCAACAGTGAAACTGCTGGAAGATCTGGATGAAGCCCCGGCTCTGCTGGTTCGAGACCAGGGGTTGCTGTTGCTGGCAGACTCCGCACCGGAAGCCTTCTTGATGATCCAGCGACTGGACCGGGCCTGCAAACTGCAGCTGGCCGCCCAGCAGGTGGGCCTGCCGATTGCCCAACCCACCCTGGCAGGGGACATTCTGGCGCCAACAGCCAAGCCTCTCAAAGCCGCTGACAACTGGCCTGCCCTGCGCCGTCTGCTGGACCGTAAGTCGACCGGTTATCAGGACTGAGTTCTCTCTACATCAGTCATCCGCCACCCTTTAGTATGAGGTTGTTCCTTAGTGTGAGGGGACGACTTGCTTTAGGCATTGTGCGATTGGTCTCTACAGACACCAGCGTGCCTCTTTAGACATCAGTGTGCCTCTTTGCGAGTTGCCCCTTTTCAGTGTTTTAGAGGATGATTCACGGTTTAGTTCTAAGCGCTTCGGCGGGAGTTCGCTCTCTATCCTCAGCTCACCTGCAACGACAATCACCCCAATCACAGCGGCCTCAGTTTCAAGCCACCCTTGTGCCCCGGCGCAGATAGCTGTCCAGAGCCAGATTGGTGGTGGTGCTTTCAATGCCTGGCACGGCCCAGAGAGCAACCAACAGAGCCTCCAGCTCCTTTGGTGTGGCGGTACGCACTTTCAGCAAAAGACAGGCTTCACCGGCCAAAGAGTGACACTCTTCTATTTCCGGAAAGGCCTCCAGCGCGGGCATCACATCCACGCAGCTGGCCCCTTTCAGGAACACAGAGATAAAGGAGGTCAGCGGAAACCCCAGGGCCTCGCCATCCAGCTCCACAGTGTAGTGTTTGATGACCCCGGCCTTTTTCAGTTTCTTCACCCGCTCATGCACAGCCGGGGCTGAGAGGTTCAGCTGATCGGCCAGATCAGCATACTTTTGCTGGGAATCCTGCTGCAGCAGACCTAACAGCTTTCGGTCCAGATCATCCATTTCCCTCTCCTTCACCCATCATCTGCCGAACAGCATCTGTTTTTAACAACGCCTTGCAATTAGGCATTTGATAAGAACTGTATTCTGTGATTTTCTAATTTTACCTAATCAAATTCATTCAATACTGCAATGGAGAATTCATGAGCCAGGCCCAGCAGGCAATCGCGACCGCATCCGGCAAGGGGCAGCAGGCTGCACAGACGGATGATGGCCAGCTGACCTTCCTTCGGCTGGCGCCCTTCATGCTTGGCCTCACACTGGTTGGGGCGGATTCACTGGTGATATCTCCCTTGCTGCCTGACATCGCCCGGAATTTTGCCGTGCCGACCGGTGACATGGGGGCCATGGTTGCTGTCTACGGACTGGTGCTGGCCGCAACAGCGCCGTTGGCGGGCCTGTTGAGTGACATCTTCTCCCGCGTGCTGATGCTCCGGCTGTCACTTTTGCTTTTTGCGCTGGCGGGGATCGGCTCGGCCCTCAGCACCAGTTATGAAGAACTGCTGCTGGCCCGTGGCATCACCGGGCTGGCTGTCGGGGCCTATCTACCCAACGCCTACGCCTATGTGGGCGACATGTCCGCCTATGAGCAGCGGGCCAAGTTCATGGGGTGGCTGGCGTCTGGCTGGTCCATTGCCCTGATCCTGGGCGTGCCCTTTGGCGCGCTGGCCGGGCAGTATCTGGGCTGGCGCTGGGCCTTTGGGCTGCTGGCAATCCTCTCCGCCGGGGTCGCCCTGTTGCTGTTCGTCTTGAAACTGGCCCGGCGCAAGAACCGGGGGAACCTGCCGCTTTCCTCACCCTGGTCCTTGTTTCGCGAAGGGATTCTCGCCCCCGGCGCTCTGCCCTTGCTGGGGGCCAACCTGCTGAACATGTTCAGCTTCTATACGGTCTACATTTATCTGGGCAGCCATCTGCGCGATCTCTTTGATCTGACCGCTTCTCAGGCCGGGTTCTTTGTCCTCTTTTATGGTCTGGGCCTGACCGGCGCGACCCTGGGGGCAAGAGCCATCGACCTTTTGGGCAAAGAAAAAGCCCTGAAACTCTGCCTGCTGTTGCTCAGCGGGTTGCTGTTGACCATCCCCCTCCTGCCAGCCCTCTGGATGATCGCCATCGCCCTGCTGTTCTGGGGCTGGATACAGGGCAGCGCCCTGATTTGCCTGACCACCCTGGCGACAGCCTGCAGCGAGCAGGCCCGCGGCTCGGTTCTGGCCATGATGTCCTGCACCACCTACCTGGGGGTAACCATCGCCGGGGTCATGGGCCCGGTCATGGAACATCAGGGCCTAAGCCTGCTGGGCTTCTTTGGGGCCGGGGCTTGCCTGGGTGCCTGGCTGCTGTTCAAGGGCTTCTTCCGACACCGGGCTAAAACCTGAAGACATCCAACCTGAAAGTGCTGGCGTCAGCGATAAAGCGGGACTGTCAGGTTTCTGACAGCCGGGCCAGGCAATCCAGGCGGTCCGGCTGATAGTCCTGGGCAATCCACCAGTCTTCCAGTTTGCGCAACATGCGCCCTATCTCAGGGCCCGGCGTCAGCCCTTGCGCCAACAGGTCTGCGCCTGTCACCGGAAAGACCGGCATCTGCCAGCCTTGGGACAATGACAGCGCCTGCTGCCAGACATCTGTCGATTGCTGCTGATCCAACGGGGGCGTTTGCCGCGCCAGCTGCAGAGCCAACAGATCCAGCCCGTGATCAACACCCCGGCGATAGAACAGCAGTTTTAATGCAGCCTGATCGCCTGCTTCGCCTAAGGCAGCTGGGTCAAGCCGGGGTGATGCCAGATAGTCAGACAGCAATCGGGTCTCTTCATTGGACAGCCTCAGCCGTTCCGAAAGATCCTGTGCGGTCTCGATCGAGCCCTCCAGCCAGGCAGCCAGCCGCAGCAGCGCTGAGGCATCGGGCCGCAGAGCCAGCAGTTTCTCCAAAGCCTTCAGGTTCCGGGCCTCAGGCAGAAGGTCCCGCAAAATGCCCTGCGTCTGCATCACCTCCACCGTGGGGAGCGGATCTGCGCAGACCATGAGCCGCAGCAACTCGCTGCGCACCCGCTCTCCGGACAACTGAAGCAAGGCGGGGGCGGACTCTCTGGCCGCCGCCAGCGCCTCGGGATCAACAGGACCTTTGGCAAAGCGGGCGTGAAACCGAAAGAACCGGAGGACCCGGAGATAATCCTCTGCCATGCGATCTGCGGCTTTGCCGACAAACCGCACCCGCCCGGCCTTCAGGTCCGAGAGACCGTCAAAATAGTCAAACACCCGACCATCAGGCCGACAGGACAAGGCATTGATGGTTAGATCCCGGCGCGCGGCGTCCCGGGCCCAGCTGTCAGTGAAGGCAACTGTCGCCCAGCGCCCATCTGTTTCCACATCCTCGCGTAACGTGGTGATCTCAAAAGGCTGGTGATTGATCACGGCGGTGATGGTGCCGTGTTTGATACCCGTGGGCAGAGCCTTGATTTCAGCCGCTGCCAGAAGCGACATGACCCTGTCGGGAACATCCGGGGTGGCGATGTCCAGATCATGCACCGGTGATCCCAGCAACGCATCACGCACACAGCCGCCGACAAAGCGCACGTCCTGTCCCTGCCCCGTCAGCGCGGCCACAACGGCCTGCGTTTCCGGCGCTGTCATCCAGGACTGAAGGGGAAGCAAGGTTTCTGCGGTCATTGGGAAAATCTGATTGAGTCAACAGAGAGCACGAAGGCCAGTATGTGATAGCACCTGAAGCGTAAACTTGCCTCTTTTCAGTAGGAGAAGTGAACAACGGTCTGGTTCTTGAACGCCCCGTGCCGTTCCCCCGTTTCTGCATCAGCCCCGGAGCCAGGACACAGAAAAGGCGGTGCAGCAAAAGCTGCACCGCCTGAACTTAACCAAAGCCCTTCGAAAAGCTAGCTGAGATCAGCAAAGAGCAACGCGATCACACAAAGCACCAGCAACCCGGCCATGGTGCCGTTGAACAGCAGGCGATTGCGCTCTGTGGTCAGGAAGCGCCCGATGGTCTGGCCAAAGAGAGTCCAGACGGCAGTGCTGACCACACAGACGGCCATGAAACTGCCGGACACCACGGCTGATTCCAGGATGGCAGACCCGCCGGGCGTGGTGAAAGTGGTGATGGACGAGATGGCCATGACCCAGGCTTTCGGGTTGGCAAACTGAAAGCTGGCAGCTTCCCAGAAGGTCACAGGCCGGGCCTTGTCAGCCTCGCCTTTCAGAGAAGCCCCGACAACGCGCCAGGCAAGATACAGGAGGTAAGCCCCGCCAACATAACGCAGCACTTCATGCAGGGCAGGGTAAGCCTGAAACACACTACCCAGCCCCAGCCCAACCAGCATGATCAGGGTGCCAAACCCTATGAAAATGCCAAAAATATGCGGCAGAGTGCGCAGATATCCGAAGTTCGCGCCGGAAGCGGTCAGCATGACGTTGTTGGGACCCGGAGTGATCGAGGCCACCAGAGCAAAACTCAGCAACGCCCAAAGATTCATTGCCATGGCTTTTATCTCCTACCTTTACTGTCTTCCCATTGGGCGACAGAAACAACGGACACAATTACGGCAATAATGCTGACCTAAATTCCTTACAGGGTGAACTGTCTTTCGTGCAAACCACCTATGACGAAAGAAAATTGTCTGCTTTGGCCCGAGACAATGGCTGTACCTGACAATGGCTGTACCAGCGATCCTGTGCTCCCTGTGAGAACCGACATCCAAAAAGATCGGCCCAAAGAGATCCGCCCAAAGTCTTATAAGCCTTCCAACTGCTGGTCAGAGAGCGGGGTTATCCCTGGCCGGCCGGCAAGCCCGGATCCTGCACTTCAATGGGAGGCTGGGGGGGCGTCACCTTCTCCTCCACCACAAACCGAAAATACAGCAGCGAGGCAAACATCAGCGCCACCCCACAGCCAATAATGGCTGCCCAGGGCGCATCCGCCCAACCGGGCAAATCCCCCTGCTGCGTCCGTCTGGCTTTCCAGCGCGCCAGCAGAAGATAGGCCCAGTAAATGAGGAAGGGCAGAAGAAAGGGAAGTACAAGAGTAAGAAACTTACGCAGCATGGCACCTGCTTTTCCACTAGAGCATGATCGGTTTAGTTAGAGGCATTTGCGCATGGAACCAAACCGCTGTTCATCCTCTGCCTTGCTGAAAAGAGTCTAACGCTCTGGCGGTCAGCAGGCAGTGAGTTCACTTGAACCGACTTGGCTCGAGAACCCCAAAGGCCAGTGCAATCGGAGCCTGCGCAATCAACTGACTGTCTCAACGGTCAGGATCTCCGCCAGATTGTTCAGCATTCCCGCCGTGGCCCCCCAGATAAAATAATCCTGATAGGGATAGACATAGAAGTAGCGCTCCACATCATCAATGACCCAGGTCTGGATCTCACGGTTGCTGGTATCCAGAAAGAGAGACAGGGGCACTTCAAAGGCCTCAGCGACCTCAAAGGCATCCAGTTCCAGATCAAACGGCGGGGTCACGGACCCGACCACCGGCGTCACATCAAACCCGGTCCGGGTGATGTAGGTGTCCAGACGGCCAATGATCTCAATATGGCGTCGGGCCAGCCCCACCTCTTCTTCCGTTTCGCGCAAAGCGGCGGCAATGGCGTTCTCGTCTTCTGGGTCGATGCGTCCCCCGGGAAAGGCCACCTGACCGGCATGGTCGTGCAGATGATCTGTGCGCCGGGTAAGCAGAACAGTCAGGCCCTCGGGACGCTGGACCAGTGGCACCAGCACGGCGGCCCCGGTCAGGCGCCGGGTGGGGCGGAAGGTATCGGGATTGAGGTCGTGATCACCGCGCTGTATCTGCCCGGGGTGTCCTTCCGGTCCCGGAGCACCGCGGGCCCCTGGTTGATGCTGGGCCAGCAGATGTTTGATATCACTGATGATCACGGTGGCTCTCTCTCCAGGCTGTTTCAATTCGGGCGTTGGGACAGTCAGGCGCTGGCTTCCAGCGGAAAAAAGCAGCCCTTGCTCCAGACGCCCATGCGGGCGGTGTCACTGTCATCTTCCGGCTCGGCCAGTTCCACCAACTGATAGAAAACCGAGCGCACCAGCAGTGCCTCCAACCCTCGTCTCACATGGATATAGGGTCTCGGCTCCCCGGTTTCAGGGTCATGGGCGACTCTAAGGCCGTGTTCATCATCCAGAACGGTCCAGTCATCCACATTGCTGCGGAAATGCAACTCCTGGTCTTTTCCGGAGCCCTTCACGAGAAGTTCAACAGCGATGAATGGCGCATCCTCAACCTCAATCAAACCTCTTTCCACAGGGGTGACCAGCCAGAACTGACCGTCATCTTCCCGCCGCAATACTGTGGAAAAGAGCTTAACCAGGGGCAAACGGCCAATGGGGGATCCCCGGTAGAACCAGGTTCCGTCTTTAGCAATTCGCATGTCAAAATCGCCGCAGGAGGGCAAGGTTGGTATCTCGGATGACTCGCCAGGACGCATGTGATCCCCTACAGTTCTTAAAGGCCAGGCAACCGGCCCGGTTTACTATCTAGATGATCAGCCAGAGGGTCTTTCCTTCTGTCCTGATCACCATCAGTCTAGCATGTTGCAAGACCAACATGTTGCACAAAGGTGGCATCCCTTGTTTGAAGAAATCTCACAAGGGGCACCAGCAGGAAAAGCGCCGAATCAACAGGTTGGCGCAGTGGTTTGGTAGAGTGATTAGACCCTGAGACTCTTCTGTTTTTAACCAGCAGGAAGCGTAACGTGACAACAATCAGCACTCCTCCTTCTGAGATTGAAGCCGTCAAGCTAGCCGAAGAGATCGAGGCACTCAGCGATCAACTGGTGCGGATTCGCGCCGCCATCGGCGAGGTTATTTTCGGCCAACAGGATGTAATCGATCAAACCCTGATTACCCTGCTGGGAGGCGGCCACGGCCTGCTGATCGGGGTTCCCGGCCTGGCCAAAACCCTTCTGGTGGAAACCATGGGAACGGTCATGGGGCTGACCAGCAATCGGGTGCAATGTACGCCGGACCTCATGCCCACAGACATTCTGGGGTCTGAGGTGCTGGAGGAACAGGAACAGGGCAAACGCCAGTTCCGGTTCATTCCCGGCCCCATTTTCACCCAGCTGCTGATGGCCGATGAAATCAACCGGGCCAGCCCCCGAACCCAGTCGGCCCTGCTGCAGGCCATGCAGGAAAATCAGGTTTCCGTGGCAGGTAAACCACATGACCTGCCTCAGCCTTTTCATGTCCTGGCAACCCAGAACCCGCTGGAGCATGAAGGGACTTACCCTCTGCCGGAAGCCCAGCTGGACCGCTTTTTCCTGCAGATCGATGTGGGCTATCCGGACGAAGCGGCAGAACAGCAGATGCTGCTGGCAACCACCGGGGCACAGACCACAACGCCTCAGCAGATCATGACCACAGAGGGCCTGATCAAAGCTCAGCGACTGGTGCGCCGCCTGCCGGTGGGGAACGCCGTTGTCGAGGCCATCCTGTCCATCGTGCGGCGCGGCCGCCCCATTACAAGTGACCTGCCCGAGGTCAAGGCACAGGTGGCCTGGGGACCGGGTCCACGGGCCAGTCAGGCTTTGATGCTGGCTGTTCGGGCCCGCGCCCTGCTGGACGGTCGCTTTTCGCCTTCTCTGGATGACGTGATTGCCATGTCCGGACCGGTCTTGCGCCACCGTATGGCCCTCAACTTCTCTGCCCGGGCCGACGGGGTAACCGTCGATGACATCATCGAACGTCTTTGCAGTGATCACAGGTAAGCCAGCCATGGCGGGTCCTTACAAAGATCAGGCAGATGGCCGGCCCCCTCCTGCCGGCAGGACCAAAAGGTCCGCCATCCTGGGGCGGGGGGCCCACGCACAGAACCTGCAGTTGGATGCAGAGGAACTGGCCGGGAACTTTCCGCCGCTTCTGCTGGCTGCAGAACGGGTGGCCTCCTCTATCATTCAGGGGGTGCACGGACGCCGCCGGGTGGGCCAAGGTGAGTCCTTCTGGCAGTTCAGGGTTTACGAACCCGGTGACCATCCCCAGCGCATTGACTGGCGACAGACCGCCAAGAGCGACAGAACCTTTGTCCGGGAAATGGAGTGGGAAGCCGCGCAGGCCGTTTATCTCTGGCGGGATAACTCCGCCTCCATGAACTGGACATCCGATCCCGGCCTGCCAAGCAAACGCGCCTTTGCGGATCACCTGCTGCTGGCCTTGTCAGTCCTGCTGACCCGGGCCGGAGAGCGCATCACTCTTCTGGACAGCGGGCAACCACCGCGCAACGACAAGCACGCCCTAGCCAACATGGCCCTGCAGCTGGCCGTCGACAGCGGCGAGGAACCCAGGTCCAGCAGCAAACCCTCCCAGAAGATCTGGTCGTCCCACGTCGCTCTACCTCCTCAGACCGCGCTGCCCAGGTACGCACAAACGGTCTGGTTTTCCGACTTCCTGTCGCCACTGGAAGAGATTGAAGGCAGATTGCGGGACTATGCCAAACAGGGCCTGAACGGCCTGTTGGTCCAGATCCTCGACCCTGCCGAGGCCAGCCTGCCCTATCGCGGGCGGATCCGTTTTGAAGATCTCAGGGGGGAAACGGGCTGGCTGCTGAGCCGGACGGAAAGGGTGCGGGAAAGCTACCTGCAACGGCTGGCTCTGCAGCAGGAAGGGCTGGAAACACTGGCCCGCAAAATCGGCTGGACCCTGGTGACCTTCCGCAGTGACCACGCCCCCAAGGCCGCATTGCTGTCTCTCTATTCCGCGCTGAACCATCAGGCCCTGGCCCCGGCCGGTCCCGTCAGTTCCGGCGCAGCGAGCGCCACAGGCACCCCCCGCAGCGGTGAGGTGTCCTGATGCTGACGCTGGGTCCCCTCGCCTTCGCCAGCCCCTGGTTGCTGCTGTTTTTGGTTCTGTTGCCTTTGCTCTGGTGGCTGCTGAAAGCCACGCCGCCCAAAGCGCGCCGTCTGCCTTTTCCGGCTTTCCGGCTGCTGTTCGGCCTGGACCCGAAGGAAGAAACCCCCGACCGCACCCCCTGGTGGCTGCTGCTGCTGCGCATGCTGCTGGTCACTCTGGTGATCCTGGCCCTGGCCAAACCCCTGCTCAATCCGGAAACGGAAGTCGATGGCTCCCCCGGACCTGTTGTGCTGGTGGTGGACAATGGCTGGTCAGCAGCCCGGGGCTGGTCAAAACGGGAGGCCCTGCTGTCCCGATTGCTGGTTCAGGCCGAACGGCAGAACCGGCCGGTGTTGCTGCTGCCCACGGCACCCGATCCCGGCAGCTCTGAAGGCCCTCTTTTCAGCCTGCAGCGTCCCGAAGATCTGAAATCCGACCTCAGCCTGTTCCAGCCCCGTCCCTGGCCCAGCGATTATGGTCGCCTGGCAGCAGCGCTGGCAGATTTCTCGCCCCCTCAGCGCGGCAAGGTTTTTTGGCTGAGCGACGGCCTCCTGCCACCGCTGTCTGAGGAAGACCAGACAACGGCAACGGCCCTGCAGGCCCAGGAAGATCTCCTGACGCAGTTACAACGGTTGGGCCCTGTAACCCTTCATCTGGACAGCGACGACCAGAAAGCACGCCTGCTGCTGCCTGTGGAAACCGAGGGTCTGGATTTTCAGCTTTCACTGCTGCGCTTCGGCACTGAAGGCCGGGAAGAGTTGTTTGTTCGCGCCCTGGATGATGAACAGCGCGTGCTGCAACGGATCGCCCTGACCTTTGAAGATGGCGAACAACAAGCCAGTGCCTCGGTCAAATTGCCTCTGGAACTGAGAAACCGCATCACACGCCTGAAACTGGAAGGTGAGGACACGGTTGGCACCAGCCTGCTGGTGGATGAACGCTGGCGACGACGCCCTGTGGGGCTGGCGGTGGCCGAAGGCGGAGAAGAGGCCCAGCCACTGCTGTCAGACCACTATTATCTGCACCGCGCCTTAAGTCCCTTCACGGAAATCACCACAGCCCCTCTGGCGGAGTTGCTGAAACAGCGGCTGGCCATCATCGCACTGCCGGATCTGGGACGCATTCCCGACGAAACCCGACAGGCGCTGGCGGCCTGGATGGACGCCGGAGGCCTCTTGCTGCGTTTTGCCGGACCGGACATGACCAATGCGGCCCCCGATCTGCTGCCGGTGAGATTGCGTCAGGGCAGCCGAACCCTGGGAGGTGCCATGACCTGGGACCGTCCGGCCAAACTGGCTGCCTTTCCTGACAGTTCCCCCTTCTTTGGCGTCGCCATCCCAGACGACGTCGTTGTCTCGCGCCAGGTTCTGGCAGAGCCTTCGCTGGATCTGGACAGCAAAACCTGGGCCCGGCTGGAGGATGGCACGCCCCTGATCTCCGCTGAAGCCCGCGGTCAGGGCTGGCTGGTTCTGGTGCATACCAGCGCCAACACAGACTGGAGTAATCTTGCGCTCTCCGGGTTGTTTGTTGAGGTGCTGCAAAAGCTGGTGGTGCTGAGCCAGGGGGTGGAAGACGGCGGCGGCGAGGTCAGCCTGTCCCTGCCTCCCTTACAAAGTCTGGATGCTTTCGGGCGACTGCAACTGCCGACCAGCAGCAGCTTGGCCATCAGCCCGGAAGATCTGAACACAGGCCGGGTCAGCCCTCAGCACCCACCGGGCCTCTATGGCAGTCTGGCCGACAAAAGAGCGCTTAATCTGTCAGATGGCTTGCAGGAGCTGACACCTTTGCCAGCGCCACCGGCAAACGTCAGCCTGGCCAGCTATGCCCCCCATGACGAACAGCAACTGGGCAGCAGCCTGCTGCTGGCGGCCTTTGTGCTGGCACTGCTGGATCTGATCATCAGTTTGTGGATGCGCGGTCTGTTGCTGCCCAACCGGGCCGTTGGCACCGCAGCGGGTGCTCTGCTGCTGCCCGGGCTGACGGCTGCCTTTCTGGCGGCTTTGCTGTCCCAGTCTCCGGCCCAAGCCCAGGAAGGCAAGCTGATTGACGACCGCTCGGCTCTGGCCTCAGCCCGCAACACCCGCCTGGCTTACGTTAAAACCGGCATTCCCGATCTGGATCGTCTGAGCCACGACGGTCTGGCCGGTCTAAGCCGAACTTTGACTCTGCGCACGGCCGTGGAACCCACCAGCCCCAAAGGCGTCACGCTGGGGGAAGATGAGCTGGCCTTCTATCCCCTGCTCTACTGGCCGATCGACAATGACCAGCGGGATCTGGACAGTGCTGCCCGGGCCGCCGTCAACACCTACCTGAAAAATGGCGGGACACTGATCTTTGATCTGCGGGAGCCCTCCTCCCGCCTGAATTTCCTGGGAGAGACCAGTCCCGGTCAGCAGGCTCTGCGCCGTTTGACCCAGGGTCTGGACATTCCGCCCCTGGCCCCCCTGTCCCCCGACCACGTTCTGACCAAGACCTTTTATCTGCTGCAGGAGTTTCCCGGGCGATACAACAACGCCACGCTCTGGGTCGAACAGCCTGCCGAAACGGATCATGACGGGGTGTCCTCTGTAATCATCACCGCAAATGACTTTGCAGCCGCCTGGGCCATGGATGACATGGCCCGTCCCCTCTACGCCGTTGTCCCCGGGGGCAGACAGCAGCGCGAACAGGCCTACCGGGTGGGGGTAAATCTGACGCTCTATGCGCTGACCGGGAACTACAAAGCCGATCAGGTTCATGTGCCCTTCATTCTCGAACGTCTGGGACAATAGGCTATGGGGAACAGAGCACAGCCATGAACAGCTTCCTCCTCTCCTGGTCGCCTTTGGTCCCCTGGCCCCTTCTGGCCGTTATGGGGGCTGTGGCCCTGCTGTTGATCTGTCTGGCCTGGTGGCGGAGGGCCGGCTGGTCCCTGTTACCAAGAGCCCTCTTCCTGACACTGGTGCTGCTGCTGCTGGCCAATCCGTCGCTGGTTCAGGAGCAGCGCCTGGCTCTGCCCGATGTCGCACTGGTGATCCTCGACAAAAGCCCCAGTCAGGGATTGGGGGAGCGTCCTGAGCAGGCGACACGGGCTCTGACCCAGCTGTCCGATCAGCTCAAACTGCTCAAGAACACAGAAGTTCATTTCTATCAGGTTGAAGAACAGGCTCAGGACCTGGCAAAGGGAGGCACTCAGCTTTTTGCCACAGTCAGAAAGGCTCTGGGCGAAATCCCCCGCACCCGTCTGGCTGCGGTCTTCCTGATCAGTGACGGACAGGTACACGATGTGCCCGCAGACCTGTCTGGTCTTGGCATCGACGCCCCCGTTCACCTGTTACGCAGTGGTGCTTCAGCTGAACTGGACAGGCGGATCAGCACTGACCAGGCCCCCTCCTTTGGCATTGTCGGTCGACCCGTGACATTCGACGTGCTGGTGGAGGACCTTGCGGGTGGTCAGGCCAGAGCCAAAGCCGGCGAGCAGGTTCCCGTCACCCTCAGCATCGATGGAGAGGTTAAACAGGAACTCTTGCTGACCACCGGTCAGGCCCAGGAAGTGACCTTTACGCTGGACCATCGCGGCCCGAACTACATCGAACTGAAAACAGCCCCGCTGGCGGGAGAGCTCAGCGACGTTAACAATCTGACCACCTTGCTAATCAACGGAGTCAGGGATCGCCTGAAGGTCCTGCTGATTTCGGGAGAGCCCCATCCCGGTGAACGCAGCTGGCGCAACATTCTGAAATCTGATCCTGCCGTCGATCTGGTGCACTTCACCATCCTGCGCCCGCCAGAGAAACAGGATGGCACTCCCATCAATGAGCTCTCCCTGATCGCCTTTCCCACCCGCGAGCTTTTTGAGATCAAACTGGATGAATTCGACCTGATCATCTTTGACCGGTATCAGCGGCGCGGGGTTCTGCCATCCATCTACCTGGAAAACGTCGCCCGCTATGTGGAACAGGGAGGTGCTCTGTTCGGGGCCCTGGGCCCGGCCTTTGCCACACCCCGCTCTCTCTATCGCACGCCCCTGTCCCGGACCCTGCCAACCGTTCCTACGGGCGAGGTGGTGGAAGGGGGCTTCTATCCTCAGGTCACAGATCTGGGCCAGCGTCATCCCGTGACGGCTGGTTTGCCCGGCAGCCCCAGGCTGTCGGTGGAGGGCGCGGCCCAGCCCCTGCCCGACTGGGGCCGCTGGTTCCGTCAGGTGGAAACCGATCCGCAAAGCGGCCAGGTCATCATGAAAGGCCTGAACGATCTGCCCCTGTTGATACTGGACCGCAAGGGCGAAGGCCGGGTGGCCCAACTGACCAGTGAGCAGATCTGGCTCTGGTCGCGAGGTTTCGAAGGTGGCGGCCCCAACGCAGAGCTGGTTCGTCGGGTGGCGCACTGGCTGATGCGGGAGCCGGAACTGGAGGAAGAACGCCTAACGGCGCGGCTGGACAAAGCCCATCTGGAGGTCCGCCGCTACTCCCTGGACAATGAGCTTCCCGAACTGACCCTTACCCTGCCAAACGGCGAAACCCAGAACCTCACGCTGCAGCCGGATCGCGACGGTCAGGCCCTGGCCCGGGTACCCGTTCGTCAGATCGGCCTCTATCGGGTCAGCGATGGGCAGAACACCGCCCTGACCGCCATCGGCACCCTGAACCCAAGAGAATACCAGGACCTGCGCTCCAGTCCTGCGGCTCTGGCTCCCCTGCTCCAAGCCAGCGGCGGCGGGCATTTCTTCCTTGAAAATAGTCCGCCCTGGCACCTGAGAAAGATCTCAGGGGACCGCCGGCTGTTTGGCGACAGCTGGCTGGGTGTCAAAGACCTGGGGCAACAGCAGGTCACCGGCATCGAAAAAACCAGCCTGATCCCCGGTTTGCTGGCCATTGTGCTCCTGCTCACCAGTTTGCTGATCGCCTGGCGGAAAGAAAGCCACTAAATCAGTCCAACGCAGGCAGCAGGTCCAGCGACACGCACGCTGCCCCTCCTGATAATGACGAACAGGAACCGCTTTACTCTCGCCTAAAGCCAGAAATAGAAAAGCTGCCAAAAACCCGTTTTTGCAGATACGAAAATCTCTCTCCGTCTAATGCAAGGGGCAGTAGCATATTTTCCGAAAACCTTTTTATTGGTTGAACCAATCTGGTTGCACGCTCTCCTGCAATGGGAATTCACCTATCGCGAGGGGAGAGAGAAAACCGAAGCCCGGATTGAACTTAGGAGTGCCGGGGCAAGAAGGCGCACGCCCTGCCCCCCTCTCCCAATAAAAGATGCTTCAGCCCTGCGGCCAGGAAAAAACTAAAAAATCTATCGCAGAGCCAGCAGGATACACAATTGTATTGAATAATCGCTCGGCAATTCACTTGCCGGTATAGCGCATATATTCCTTCCTTTTGATCACGACTTGTTCAGGTAATGTTAACCTTACTTTTCATTGGATAACACTTGCTGCTTGCTGTATAGCAACCCTCATATGAAAGATGTTTTTGCTACAAATTGGTGTGTCTGAAACATGTCTCTGGAGACAACCTGGACGCCAATGTAAGGAGAAAACAAAAAGTTGCAATTCGTTACAACTTCCCGCCAAACGAGACATATGGCTCTTACGCGGCTCCCTCATAACGGGCTGACAGGTTGTGTTTTAAGACTTGCACCAAAAACAGACGGCGAAAGCTTCTTTCTTCGATGCAACAAAAACAAAGCACGGCATAGTAAATAGTCGGATCGTTTTGCCCGCTGAGGTCTGTGGGAAAACCAAAACCACAGAAACCAAAGAGGCAGGACACACAACACAGGGCGGTCAACATCAGACCAACCAGAGGTTCATCCGCAAAGACGGGAAAATGAACCGAAATTGATGCAATAGGAATACGTAGATATGTATCATCAAACAGACATCCACATCGGCCGCCGCCTGCGGGAGCGTCGGATTGCTCTGGGCCTCAGTCAGTCTGAACTGGCAGAAAAGCTCGGCATTTCCTTCCAGCAGGTACAAAAGTACGAAAGCGGTGCCAACCGGGTCAGCGGCAGCCGCCTCTGGGATATTGCCTCTGTACTGGAATCTCCCGTTGCCTACTTCTTTGATGGCCTGGAAGACGGTGTCGAAAGCAGCGCCAGCGAACGCGCACTGGACCGTCAGACCCTGGAACTGGCCCGTGCGGTCAACTCCATTGAAGACGAAGGCGTCAAAACCCAGCTGGTGCGTCTGGTCAAGGCTTTCGCAAAAGCCAGCTAAGATCGTCCTGCCCGCAGGACAAACTGCAAGGCAGCCTGGGGATTTGTTGCCCTATAGTCTTATCGTCTTACTTGGAACCACGAGGTGATTTCAGATAGGATGTGAAAAAGCCTCTTCTCAAGCTGTTAGAGGGTGGTCACGACCGAAGCCGAGCGCAAGGCGCTTCTACTTCTGTCGATCACACTCCAGGCGGCTGCCAGATCAGCACCCTTCCGGTGCCAAAGCAAAAGCCCTCCTTATCTCCGGAGGGCTTTTTCTGCTTGCGCAGCAAGAAGCTAATCCTGGTACCGCTGACACGGATTAGCGCCTGCACATGACGTCAGGAAGCAGATAAACACTAGCACCATGACTGCAGTTACAGCTTATCTGCAGGGTCATTCCCTGGTTACAAGGGTGCGCAGACCTCATCCAGCCAAGCCGCGGTTTCCGGATCGACTTTGTCCTTGTGCAGGCTGAGCACCTTCTGGTGATAGTCGTTCAGCCAGTCCCGCTCTTCACCACTGAGAAGGTCCTCATCGATCAGTTTGCGGTCAATGGGGGCGAAGGTCAGCACCTCAAAGCCCAGCATGGCCTGATCCTGACCCGGTTGTTTGTCCAGCTTGACCACAGCCTGCAGGTTTTCCATGCGCATGCCATAGGCGTCAGTTTTGTAATACCCCGGCTCGTTAGAGACCACCATGCCCGGCAGCAGCGCCACCTTGTTGGGCATCTTGGAAATGCGCTGCGGACCTTCATGGACAGACAGATAGGCCCCGACGCCATGACCGGTGCCATGGTCAAAATCCAGACCTTCCTGCCAGAGGAACTGACGGGCCAGGGCATCCAGCTGGCTGCCTGATGTGCCTTCAGGAAAACGCACCCGTGCCAGAGCAATGTGGCCTTTCAACACCAGCGTGAAGCGCCGGCGCACCTCTTCAGAAGGCTGACCCACCGCAATCGTACGGGTAACGTCAGTCGTGCCATCCAGATACTGGCCACCGGAATCCACCAGATAAACATCCTGTGGATCGATGGGACGGTTACTGGTCTCATTCACCCGGTAATGACAGATGGCGGCGTTGGGACCGGTGGCGGATATGGTATCGAAGGAAAGGTCCCGATAGAGCGCATCTTCCTGCCGCAGTTCCAGCAGCTTTGCAGCGGCAGACATTTCATCCAGATGGCCTTTGGGGGCTTCGCGATCCATCCAAGCCAGAAAACGGCTGAGCTTGGCCCCGTCGCGCAGGTGAGAGCGGCGCATGCCGTCCAGCTCCACGCTGTTCTTGGCGGCCTTGGGCAGTTGACAGAGATCTTCGCGCTCCACCAGGTGAGCGCCCGCGCCTTCCAGGCGATCAAAATGCCAGGCAGACGCGCTGGCCGGATCGATGGCGATCTTTTTGCCCGCCAGCTGATCCAGTTGGGGCCCCAACTGCTCTGGCTCATATAGAGCAATCTCATTGCCCAGATGACTTCTGACCTCAGGGGAGAGCTTTACCGGGTCAACAAACCAGTCAAGGCGACCGTCCGCATGCAACAGAGCCGCCGACAGGACAAAGGGGGTACAAGGCACATCACCGCCACGTACATTCAAAATCCAGCAGATGGATTCCGGCAAGGCAATCACGGCAGCATCCAGCCCTGCCTGACGCAGCTCCTGCGCCAGAGCCTGCCGCTTATCCTGTGAGCTTTGACCGCTGTACTGCAGCTCCTGAACGGCCACCGGGCTTTGCGGGGCGGCGGGGCGGTCCGTCCAGGCCAGATCCAGTGGGTTGTCCTGGCAGGCCACAGCCTGTCCCCCGGCTGCCGCGCAGCTTTTTTTCAGCGCGCGGATCTGACCTTGTGTATGAACCCGTGGATCATAGCCTAAACGCGCTTTGCGGCCCTCGTGCCCTTTCAGGTTGGCATCGAGAAAGGCAGACAAAGGCTGGTCGGAGATGTGCCGCAGTTCGAACAGCGGCACTTCCACCTCATCCCGGGCCTGGATGGTGTAACGGCCATCAACAAAGAGTGCGGCCTGCTCCTTCAGGATGCAGGCCTGACCGGCAGAGCCGGTAAATCCGCTGATCCAGGCCAGCCGTTCTGCTGACGGGGGCACATACTCTCCCTGATACTCATCGGACCGAGGTACCAGGAAGCCGTCCAGATCCTGCTTTTCCATTTCCTGGCGCAGCGCCGAGACCCGCCGGGCCTGCGATGTAGTTTGAACGGAAGAGGGATGTGAGGCTGTATCAGACACCTGAAGCTCCAGACAGAAGGTCGAAAGAGAAATGCTGCTGACCAAGCTAAAGCGAGTCTGAAGCAGAGCCAAACCTAATCCGGGCCTTTTGATTGGACCGGAAGGAAAAGGTCCCGTTCATTTTTCCCTTCACCGCCTGTTTCGTCATCTGGTCACGGCAAAGCAACAGCTTTACGAGAGCGCGGACATTGTTAGTAGACACTGTTAGTGAACTTTGCATTTTCCTCTTCCCTGCCCAACGGCAAGAACCTCAGCCCATAAACTGATTTATGGAAAGAGAGCGGAAATTCATTCCTTTATTTTCCATTAATTATGTTTATGAAAAACAAAGAAAAAACTGCCTGCCAAGCTCTGGACGCAGGGCTGCTCCCCCAGCCTTGCAAGACATGCAGAGACCGCATTGCTGCAGCGCAACAATAGTAATTATATTTCTCAAAAAGGAGGACTATGTCTGTTCGAGACAAGAACAGCCGACCCCTCGGCACCCACAGACATATGACCTTTAACGACATCCTCCGCCGCCAGCGCCCAGTCCTTTAGAGACGCGACGACGTAGAAGTCGGTCAAACACCGGAGAACAGACAATGACCGTCGCCTACAACACCCTCACCAGTTCCGAACTGCTCGCCATCCAGGTGCGGGCCCAACACCTCCAGAGTGCTTACATTGCTGATCTGGCTGCCAAAGGCGCCAAAGCAATTGGCTACCTGACTGGTATCAACTCCGTCGCCGCCCGGCTGAAGCGCAGCTACGTCTACCACAAGACCCTGGCTGAACTGCAGGATCTGGACAACCGCATCCTGCGCGACATCGGCGTGAACTTCGGCGAAATGGAATTCACCGCCAAAGCTGCCAGCGTTGAAGCCGCTCCTGAAACCACTTCCCTGCTGGGTGACTTCGTGGACTATCTGGCCAATGCCCGCCGCCGCTACGAAACCCGCAGCCAGCTGCTGGCCCTGGACAACCACATCCTGGCAGACATCGGCCTGACCCGTGGCGACATTGACGCCGCTGTCGGCTCCGTCAAAGCAGACGAAGTTGTCAAGAAAGACACTGTTGTTGCTCAGCCTCTGGAAAACGTACTGGTCAAACCGGCCAGCGACCAGCTGCAGGCTGCCAACTGCAACCCCGTTCCTCAGACCGAAGCTCCTGCAAAGGCAGCTTAATCGATCTGTTACCTTGCCTGATGGCTCCAAGAGTCAAATCGGTTTAAGTGAAATCACTGCGTGATAACGCTTGAAGCGTGAAACTCTTTTCAGTGTTTTAGAGGATGATTCACGGCTTAGGTACAAGCGCAAAGCGCTTCAAACTAAACCGATCATGCTCCAGGTCCTTTTTCGAAAGGGCCCACAGCCAGAGATAGCTGTTCCCCTTCCTTCCGGGGAACACCCGTTTTCTGACTTACTTCCTCCCTATCGACTGCACACGGCTGTTCCCCCCGGAACAGCCGTTTTTTTTTGCGGCACCGATCATGCTCTTAATCTGCGAGGAAAAAGCAAAGGGCAGAGGGTCAGGCTTTACGCAGGACCAAAGCAGACCAGTCCCCCAGCCGATAGCGCCGCTCCAGCACCAGACCCGCGTTGCGATGGCGGGCCAGAACCTCCTGTTCCTGGTTGGTTAACAGGCCGGAGAGAATGGCTTTCCCTTTAGGGGCCAAATGACGAGCTGTGTCTGTCGCCATGTCACAAAGGGGCTTGGCCAGGATGTTGGCCAGAATGACATCGTAGGGCCCTTCTTTGCCCAGTCGGGCTGATGCATAGCCAATGGATTCCACGGCCTGCAATCGGTGGGGCATGTGATTGATCTTTGCATTGACCAGGGCCTGACGCACGGACGGCCCATCCAGATCACTGCCGACAATACGTGCTTTGCGCCACAAACAGGCGGCCGCCAGCGCCAGAATGCCGGACCCGCACCCCAGATCCAGAACCCGCGCGGCTTCGTAGCGCTTGCCAAGATCTCCCAGTGCCAGAAGACAGCAGCGCGTGGTTTCATGCCGACCGGTGCCAAAGGCCACATTGGCATCGATGCGCAAAGGGATCGAAGCGGCGGGCGGCGCATCGGTGACATGACTGCCGTAGACGTAAAAGCGTCCGGCCTGCATGGGTGGCAAGGCAGCCTGGCTTTCGGCTACCCAGTCCATTTCCGGCATCAGCTCACAGGAAAAATCCGGCTCCTGGCTACCTGTACTTTTGGCCGCAACAGCCAGCAGGGTGGCCACCTCCTGATGGCTGGGCTCATCGCCCAGATAAAGCTGGAACTTCACCCGCCTCTGACTGTCCGGCAACCCCATGGCCAACGCGCCGCCCAGAGATTCCAGCGCCGCTTCATAGGCATCCGCCAGGTCTTCAGACACCTTCAGGGTGACAACGTAAATGGGATCAGCACTCATGGACTTCGGCCTTTTTGGGCAGGGATTGTGGGTCATCTTTCTCTGGGTGAGGACTAGCTCATCCCTAGAGTTTTAAAGTCTTAATTGGAATCACGAGGTGATTTCAGGTCAGACGATAAGACTCAGTTCAACCTGGTAGAGGGTGAATCACGATAGAAGCGGCGCGCAAGGCTTCGACTTCTCTCGATCACACTCTCGACTCAAACCGGTTCAAACAGACTCTTTTAGCGGCATCACTGGAAGCTAGAACTCACCTTATTCCAATACCTTAGAGGGCACTTGGTGGATCAGCTGCCCTGCCAAAGCGCTTCTAACTAAACCGATCATGCTCCAGTGGCAACGGCGGGAAATTTCACAAAACCCCGGTGACAGAGGTCTAAGGAAAGTCACGCCTGCCAGAGGAAGCCGTATCACCGCCTGATTGGAACAAGCTTTCTCGGGCAGTCGGGGCACGCCAGGGGGCCGCCTTTCTGGTGATCCAGCCTGTTTGACTTCGGTGACCACATGCCATGTCACTGATGGAATGACAAGGCCATCGCCGCACAGGGCTCCCCTGTCACTGCATCGATACCATCGACGACAAAACCGTCTGCAAGGCCTTGCATGACAACAGGCGATGCCAACAGTCGTCGATCGGACCCCAAACTGAACGAACCCCTGCCCCTTTGGGCAGCCGACAGGGAGCTACGATATGGCTGAAAACTCCAATCAGAACAGCGGTGCCTCCTCTCCGCCCAAAGGTAAAGAAACCGGCACATCCGATAAGACAGATGCCACCGCACCCAAGGGTTTTTCGGGCCCGGTTTGTGTTCTGGATGACAGCACCTATGCCGTCGGCGAACGGGTTCAGTATCAGGGCCGCATTCTCTACTGCGCCCCGCCGGGTTGCTGGCTGGATTATGGACCGGCGGATCCGGTGCCTCTCTGGGCCCGTGATGGCAGCGGCGGTAACTGACAGCCGACCATTTGTGGTTCAGATCACAGTCAAACAGCAGTCGCCGGGACAGGACGCAAAGAGCGGCAACCGGCTCAACCCGTTGTCGCCCTGCTGCAACAAGAACCTGGCAGGACCGGCACACCCCACGGTCTGTCAGGGGAAGCGTGTTGGGACAGGATCAGCCAGGTGACTGTTTCTGCCTGATCAGTCCCCGGCCTGGGCAGCGGGCTTGATAAAGTTGGCCATGACCTTCTTCTCCCCCGCGTGATCGAAATCCACCGACAGGCGATCGCCTGACGCCGATGTGATGGTGCCGTATCCGAACTTTTGATGGAACACCCGTTCGCCCAGAGCAAAGCCGCCACCGGACGCCACTTTGGCCTCCACCACCTTGGTGGGGCTTTCGAAAAAGGGTTTGGGGCTTTGCTGCTGCTGTTGCGCCCGACGCATACCCGGACTGGTCCGGCTGTCCCCCCAGGCGTCGAACTGGCCGAAGGAACTGCCACCCCAGGCGTTTTGGGCGGCGCCGTAAAGCCCCTGATCGCTTTCCTGCTCCAGCTCATCATCCGGCAGTTCATCGATGAAACGCGATGGAATGGCCGCCGACCAGGACCCGTGCAGCCGTCTGTTGGCAGCAAAAGAGATGATGGCGCGTTGCCTTGCACGGGTCAGCCCCACATAGGCCAGACGTCTTTCTTCTTCCAGACCGCGATTGCCCTGTTCATCCAGTGCCCGCTGATTGGGAAAGAGGCCCTCTTCCCACCCGGGCAGAAAGACCGTGTTGAACTCCAGCCCCTTGGCGGCGTGCAGGGTCATGAGCGTCACCTGATCGCTGCCACTGTCTTCCAGGTTCTCCATGACAAGCGAAACATGCTCCAGAAAGCCTTCCAGCGTATCAAACTCGCTCAGGGCCTCCACCAGTTCCTGCAGGTTTTCCAGACGCCCTGGTGCTTCAATGGACTTGTCATTGCGCCACATCTCCACGTAGCCGGATTCCTCCAGCACCATTTCACAGAGATCCCGGTGATCCATGGAAGCAGACATCTGCTGCCAGCGCAGAATGTCCTCTGTCAGCGCCCGTAAGGATTTGCGCGCCTGAGGTCGTAACTGGTCGCTGTCTGCCAGAAGCCGACTGGCATCAAACAGCGAAACGCCTCTTTCCCGTCGCAGCTTTTGCGCGGCCTGCAAGGTGGCGTCCCCCAATCCGCGCTTGGGCAGATTGAAAATCCGCTCGAACGCCAGGTCATGGGCCGAGGACAACACAACCCGCAGATACGCCAGGGCATCCCGGATTTCCCTTCGCTCGTAAAACCGGGCACCGCCCACAACCTTGTAAGCCAGCCCCAGGGTGATAAAGCGCTCTTCAAACTCGCGGGTTTGAGCGCCTGTGCGCAGCAGGATGGCGATTTCCGACAGGTCGTGGCCTTTGCGCTGCAGGCTTTCAATTTCATCCCCGACGAAGCGGGCCTCTGCCTCACCATCCCAAAGTCCGCGCAGCCGGACTTTCTCTCCTAGCTCCTCCGCCTCACTCCACAGGGTTTTTCCCAGGCGGTTTTCATTGTGGGAGATCAAGGCTGATGCAGCCGCCAGAATGCGGGGGGTGGAGCGGTAGTTCCGTTCCAGCTTGATCACCTTGGCTTCCGGAAAATCCGTTTCAAAGCGCAGGATGTTGCCCACCTCGGCACCGCGCCAGCCATAGATGGACTGATCGTCATCCCCGACGCAGCAGAGATTGTGATGCTGGGACGCCAGAAGCCGCAGCCAGAGATACTGGCAGACATTGGTGTCCTGATATTCGTCCACCAGGATGTAACGGAACTGATGCTGATACTGGGCCAGAACCTCCGGATGAGACTGGAAGATGGTCAGATTGTGCAGCAGCAGATCGCCAAAATCACAGACATTGAGTTCGCGAAGCCGGGCCTGATAGGCCTGATAGAGCTTCAGAGCCTGCCCGTTGGCAAAATCTGCACCGTCGCTGGCAGGCACCTTGTCCGGTGTCAGCCCCCGGTCCTTCCAACGATCGATCATGGCCAGCAAAACCTTGGCGGGCCAGGCCTTGTCATCGATGGCGGCGGCCGAGAGGATTTGTTTGAGCAGCCGCAGCTGATCATCGGGGTCCAGAATGGTGAAATTGCTGGTCAACCCCACACGGTCGGCTTCCCGCCGCAATATCCGGGCAGCCAGAGAATGAAAGGTTCCCAGGAACCAGCCATCAACTGAAGGGCGGTTGAGCAGTGCCGCCACCCGTTCACGCATTTCAGCAGCCGCCTTGTTGGTAAAGGTCACGGCCAGAATCTGGGCTGGCACAGCCGTTCCGGTCACCAGCAGATGCGCCAAACGGGTTGTCAGAGCCCGGGTTTTACCCGTTCCCGCCCCTGCCAGCATCAGCACCGGTCCGTTCAGCGCTTCCACCGCGGCCCGCTGTTCAGGGTTCAGCCCGGTCAGGTAAGGAGGTTCAACAGGCGAGGGACTGTCGGAAAAAAGGTCTGAACTCATGCTTTTCTTATCGCTTGAATGGGGCTAGTCGTAAGGGAACAAACACATAAAAGGTCTGACGGGGATCCCTGCCAGACCCTGTGGCTGCAGCAAAGCCGGGATTCGCGCTTTGTTCTTTTTGCAGACTACAGCCCCCCTTGACGACATAAAAGGCTTTTTCAATGCAACGCACCACCGAAAAGCTGCCCCTGGCCGGCAACACACCAGGAACGGAGCGGCATCTGCTCAAGCACCGCTACGGAACAGCTGGTCAGGGCCCCAAAGCTTACATTCAGGCGTCACTTCATGCCGATGAGATCCCGGCGCTGCTGATGTGTCATCACCTGGTCCGGCTGCTGGATGAAGAAGCAGCTCAAGGCAACATCACCGGGGAAATCGTCATCCTGCCCTACGCCAACCCCATTGGCCTGTCGCAGTTTCACAACGGCAACCACAGTGGCCGCTATGATGCCTCCGGCGCCGGTAACTTCAATCGAAACTGGCCGGATCTCTTCACCCTGGTCGGCGATGAACTGGATGGCAAACTGGGCGACGACGAAGTGGCCAACACCACCACGATCCGCCAGGCCATGAAATCAGCCCTGGATGGTCTGCAGCCTGCCACGGATCTGGAGCACCTGCGCATTACCTTGGCCAAAGAAGCCTATGACGCTGACCTGCTGCTGGACGTGCATTGTGATGATGAATCCCTGCTGCATCTCTTTGTCATTCCGGCCCAGTGGCCCACGTTTGAGGATCTGGCCTGCGATCTGGGGGCTCATGCCGTGATGCTCTGCGCCGATTCAGGCGGCGGCTCTTTCGATGAAGCCTTTTCCACACCCTGGACCCGTCTGGCCGAACGCTATCCCGACAACCCCATCGCCCCGGCCTGTCATTCCGCCACGGTGGAACTGCGCGGTTATCCCGATGTTTTCGATGAACTGGCCCTGGAAGATGCGGAAGCCATCTTGCGCACCCTCAAACGCCGGGGGATGGTTGCGGGCGATCCCGGACCTCTGCCAAAGGCCCACTATGTGGCCGCTGATCTGGCCGCGGTGGATTCCATTCGTACAGATGCCTCCGGCATTCTGGCCTACCGCGTTTCCATCGGCGACCAGATCAAAAAGGGCCAGATCATTGCAGAACTGGTAGACCCGGCCGCCGAAGACCCCAACCAGGCCCGCACCCCCATCACCTCGGCCACCGATGGTCTGATGCTGTCCCGCAAAACCGCCAAGTACGCCCCGTCTGGCGGCGCGGTGGCCAAAATTGTCGGCACAGAGCCTCTTGCCCACCGCACAGGTTGTCTGCTGGAGAACTAGAGCTTTTCCAAGCCTCAATCTTAACTTTCCAGAAGAACAGCCGGGTCAGTGGCTTACTGCCCGGCTGTTTTGCGTTCCCCTCGACAGAGAAGAAAAGTAACAGCCCTCCCAAGAAACTGTGAAGTCAGTCCGCTTGCCCCGGTCTCCCTTTCTGCGTCTAATGCATGTTATGGGACATGTTTCTGCGGTCATAAAAAGCTACAACGCCAGCATTCTGGCGCTTGCGCTGCTGTTTGCCCTGCCAGCCTGCGCCAGCGACACTGACCTTCCCCCGACAAGCGAAACCAGTCTGGATGCCGTTATTGGTGTCCACGCCTTCGTTCCCAGTCAGGCCAGCACCGCCAAAGCCCTGGGCGAAGAACGCAGCGGCTCAGCCGTGGTGATTGATGCCGAAGAAGGCCTGATCCTGACCACCGGCTATCTGGTGATTGAAGCAGCAGCCATTGAACTGGAACTGCAGGGGGGACGGCGGTTACCCGCCAACTTGCTGGCCTACGATTTCGAATCAGGGCTGGGTCTGCTGGAATCCCTGGCTCCCCTGCCCCCGGCAGAACTGCCCATCGCCACCAGCGACAGCCTTAAGACCAAGACCAAAGCCCGTGCCGTCATCTATGACCAGGGACTGCAAGCCAAGTCGGTTTACATTGCCGGTCGTCGTCCCTTTGCCGGCTGGTGGGAGTACTATCTGGACAGCGCCATCTACACCACGCCTCCCATTGGCGCTTTTGGCGGCGCCGCACTGGTGGATGACAGCAACAATCTTGTGGGCATGGGGTTGTTGGTGGTTGGCGACAGTCTGGGCCAGAGGGGCCAACCCGACCCGATCATTCTGCCCGGAAACCTTTTTGTGCCTCTGGATGACATGCCCGCCATTCTGGAGGATCTGAAGACCAACGGTCGGCGCGCCAGTCCCCCCAATCCCTGGCTGGGTCTCTATCTGGAAGAAAGCCAGTCCACCAACTTCAAGGCAGGTCTGAGGGTCAACACCGTGGTGCCCAATGGGCCCTCCAACAAAGCCGGCATTCAATCCGGGGATTTTGTCACCAAACTAGGGGGCCAACCGGTGACCAGTCTGGGGCAATTCTATCAGGATCTCTGGTCTCTGGGATCTGCCGGTGTTGAAGTTCCCCTGACCCTGACCGGCCCCAGGGGCACCCGCGAAGTCCGCATCCAATCGGCCTACCGCAACGATTTCCTGCAGCTGGAAAGCTCCTTCTGATCGCGCCCTCTGTTGCGGTCACGATACAGGCCATGAAGATCAACAGCTGTAGATAATCTGCACTGCCGGAACAATTCAGGTGCCGCGCTCCTCCGCTCGCGCTTGCGAACCTTGTCAGGTGCCGCGCTCCTCCGCTCGCGCTTGCGAACCTTGTCAGGTGCCGCACTCCTCCGCTCGCGCTTGCGAACCTTGTCAGGTGCCGCACTCCTCCGCTCGCGCTTGCGAACCTTGTCAGGTGCCGCGCTCCTCCGCTCGCGCTTGCACCAGGGCCCGATGATAGGCGGCCATCACTTCATGTTCATGAGCCAGCCCCAGCAGCTTGCGATGGCTGCGGTCGTCTACCACAGGTACATGCGGCTCACCGGCGGAATGGAAGAAGTTAGTGGCATCTTCCAGATCATCATCGGCCTGCAGCAAGGGGGGTTTCTTGCGGGCGACCGACTGGGCCGACAGTTCATCGTCGTGGGAGAAATCAAAGGCCGCCTGGGCCAGATCCGCGAACGTGATGGTGCCCACAAGAACGCCGTTGCCATCGACCACCAGCAATTCGCCAAAGGGGGCTTTGACCAGAGCTTCGCGGACCTGCTGAATGGGCATGTCCGGAGACACTGCTGTGTAGTTGCGATCAATCAAGGTGCGGACCTTGATGTCATGCAGCAGTCCCACTTCCTGGCCCCGCTTGACGTTGACGCCCCGGCTTTCCAGCTGCCAGGAGAAGAAGGATGGCAAGCCCACCTGATCGACAATGACCGAGGCAATGGCTGTCGCCACCATCAAGGCGATGGTCAACGCATAGTCGCCCGTCATCTCAAAGACAATCATGATGGTGGAGATGGGAGCCCCCAGCACCGCCCCGGCCACAGCCGCCATGCCAACAATTGTGTAAGCCCCCTGGTCACTGGCCAGCTCCGGGAAGACGGACCCGGCGATCAGACCATAGGCCCCGCCCATCATGGCCCCGAGAAAAAGAGACGGGGCAAAGACACCACCGCCAAACCCGGCGCCCAGCGAGATGGCCGTGGCCGCCGTCTTGGCCGCAATCAGGGCCAGCAGAAACCACAGGCCATAGTTTTCAGACAGGGCATTATCGGTGGCTTCATAGCCCACCCCCAGCACTTCCGGGAACCAAAGGGCGATCAGCCCCACCAGCAAGCCTCCCCCGGCCGGACGCAACCAGGCCGGCACCGGGATTTCCCGCGCCACCTTCTGGGAAATGGCCACAGAATAGATGAAGATGATGGCCATCACCGCGGCCACCACGCCCAGCAGAGCGAAAGCCGGCACCTCCCACAAGGATGCGATGTTGTGGTGAACCGGCAGGATAAAGGCGGGGAAATCGCCATAGTGCATACGGGTGATCAGCGTACCGATCACGCCGGCAATCACCACCGGCGCAAAGGCCGACAGGGCATAGTGGCCGATCACCACTTCCAGCGCAAAAAAGACCCCGGCAATGGGGGCGTTAAAGGAGGCCGCCACCCCGGCGGCCACGCCGCAGCCCAACAGAGTGCGGATCAGGCGCCGCCCCAGATGCAGACGTCGTGCAGTCAGCGAGCCGAGAACAGCCCCCAGATGAACCAAAGGCCCTTCACGGCCGACCGAAGCCCCCACGCCGATGGAGGCTGCCGAAACCGCGGCGGCTTTCAATCCATTGCGCGCGGACATCTGGCCTCCGTGCAAAGCAGAGGCTTCCATCACATCTGCCACCCCCTGAGGGCGCCGGTCCGGCATGTAGCGATAAACGAAGATCCCGATGCACAGCCCGCCCAGCGTCGGCACCAGAAGAACGCGCCACCAGGGCAACTGCGCCACGTGGCTGGCGATGCGCTCTTCAGTCGAGCCCAGGGTCAGCCCCTGCAGAAAAACAATCAGGTCGCGAAAGCCGATGGCCGCCAGACCCACAGCCAACCCGACCAGCACAGCCAGAAAGAAGAGAATGACCTGGTCATTGCGGCGGAACCGCACCAGGCGCACGCGCAGGCTGCGACGGGAAAAGAAACTCTTCAGGCTTGGCGAATGGGGCATGACAAGTCAGGGGCTGTGCGAACAGAAAGCCGCTGGGCCCGACCGGTTGCCATAACCCAAAAGGGAAGACGCAAGAGGCAAGAAGCGGGCGATTAATCCAACAACAGCAATCTCCGCATAAAGCTTTGTCATGATTTGGGATTTTATGAAAGGCCTCATCGCTTAAAATAGCTGTGAGACAAAGAGCAAGATAAAGCCTGGAGCCTCCCAGTCGGGTATGGACGGACCCGGCGGTATGCCTCATACCCCTACCCGTCTCCGGCTGGCTGACTCCACCGGCTGCAGAGTCTCATTCCGCAGCTTTCTTGCCTCCGCCCGGCAATCTGGCTGAAGCATGCAGACCTGCTGAACAAAGCACCACGACCACACAGACATTCGTTTCAGGAAACACCATGTCCACCATCGTTCTTCGCAAAGCCACAGCAGACGACTGTGATCTGCTGCTCGAATTCCTCAAAGGCCTGGCGAGTTACGTGGGTCAGTTGCCCTATGTTGTGGTGACAGCAGAAGATCTTCGGCGCGATGGTTTTGGTCAGGAACCGAAGTTTGAAGCCCTGATTGCCGAACGGGATCAGGACGGCCAAAGAGAGCCTCTGGGCATGGCGCTCTATTTTTTCACCTACTCCACCTTTTCAGGCCGCCCGGCCCTCTACCTGGAAGATTTCTTCCTGACGGAAAATGCCCGCGGCCTCGGGCTCGGCAAAATCATCATCAAGAAGCTCTCAGCCATTGCCCTTGAGAAGAACTGCGTGCGCCTGGATCTGGCGGTCCTGCACAGCAACCCGGCCCGGGGCTTCTACAACAAACTGGGCTTTGAACTGGATGAACAATGGCTGCACAAATCTCTCAGCCGGGAAAAGATGCAGGCCTTGCTGGAAGCAACGCCACAACAAGGGGCCTGACAGCAAAATCACAACGGACGCGGGCGAACCCTGGAATCAAATCGGTTTAAGTAGAATCACTACGTGATAACGCTTAGAGCGTGAATCTCTTTTCAGTGCTTTAAAGGATGAATCACGATTTGGTTTCAAGCGCGAAGCGCTTCTAACCAAATCGATCATGCTCTAGTTACAGCGGCCGATTGAGCCTTCCTTGCACACGCGTTTGCCGTCGGTCCAGGTCGCCCCGGAAAAATCCGCCCGGGTCAGATCCGCGCCGCGCATCTGGGCATCACTGAGATTGGCCCCAGTGAGATTGGCCCGAAAGAGTTTGGCATCCCGCAGGTCCGCGCCGGAGAGATTGGCCTCAGTCATATCAGCTTTGGTGAAATCAACCCGAGACAGGTTGGCTCCGGTCAGGTCAATGCGGGTGAGATCCGCTGAAATGAACTTGACCCTGTGCGCAGACACCTTTTTCAGATTGGCTTCAATCAGTTTGCCCCGCAGGAAGGTCGACTCCCGAAGACGGGCCCCTTCCAGGTTTTCACCGGACAAATCCAGACCATCCAGGCTGCAGCGTTGCCAGTCGACCCCCGGAGCAGGCGGATCAGTGCAAGCCGCCTCGGCCCGGTCAGGGGACAGAGCCAGCCCCGCGCCCACAAGCAAAGCCGCAACCGGCACACTGGAAAAACCAGTCACCCTGGGAGAAACAAGGGCTCTGGAAGTAGCAAAGGCCTGATAAAAAGCCCGCGAAAAGACGCCCCTGGCGTCAAAAGGGAAAGTCATCGTCGGTGTGATCCATTTCATAGGTCTATGATTTGGCACCTAAGCCCTCAAGGGCAACCCCTTTCCTGAGTTTCTGCTGCAATAATCGAGCGACCTTTTGGCTCACCCCGATCCGGCTTACTTTTTCGACGGCATGGAAATGCCGCGGCCCAGGTCATCCGGCCGGTCCAAAACCTGATGGTCTGTCAGCATCTGCTCCAGATTGCCGTAAATCACATCGGGCATTTCAGCCACTTTTCGTGTGTTCAGGTCGACATAGAGAGACATCCACTCCACGGTGGCGGCCAGGTAGTTTTCTGTGCCGTGATACATGCGCTGATACGTACGGATGCGCTTGCGATCGAACTCGATCAGCTGCGCTTCGATGCGCAAGGGATCGCCCAGTTTGACCTCACCTTTGTACGCCACATGGGCTTCTGCGGTGAAAATGGTGCCGCCAGTGGCTTCCCGATAGGCTTTGTCCATGCCGATGGCATCCATGAAAAAGTCATAGCCCCGGTCAAACGCATAGACATAAAAAGCCACATTCATATGGCCGTTGAAATCAATCCACTCTTCCTGAACGGTGGTGTTATGGATCAATGGCGCCGGGAAGGTCATGGCCTCAGTTTCCTCTGTCTTTTCCATCGTGTCGACCAGACTACTTCAGGCTTTGCGGACTGAGATAGCCAACTAAGCGGAAGTAAGTCTGTGCCGACCCTAGCCTATTCTAGCGGTAGCCCTTTTGGCTCAGGACTGCTACCTAAAAGCAAAGTTCAGTGGACGCAACAGGCCGTCAGCCATTTTCCTTGCCTAATACGACAAGCCCGGCGCACCAGTCTGTTTTCCACCTCTTCTTTGGCCCCCTCTCTTTTGGCCCTGTCATTCTGCGCCTGCCTGTCCAACAGCGCGCCCAACAGACGCCCTGTCCAAAAGCCGGCCTCGACCGATAAGGAAGCAATGATGAAGGCGCTCTTGGGTTTTGTCGGACGCCATGGACCAAAGTTCCTGGCCAGCGGAGTCTTTCTCGGCCTTTTCCTGCCGCAGCTGGCTTCCTTCCTGCGTCCGACACTGGCCTATGCCGTGGTGCTGCTCTTGTTGCTGGCTTTGCTGCGTGTGGACTGGGGCGATATGGCCAACTATGCCCGCCGCCCCGGCAAGGCACTGCTGATGATCGGCTGGATGATGCTGGCCTCTCCGCTGATCTTCTGGGCCCTGTCCCATCTGCTGAACCTGCCGGTATCCCTGCAAACAGCACTGATCCTGATGGCCGCAGCCCCGCCGATCCTGGGGGCCACCGCCATTGCCATGCTGCTGGGTCTCGACGGAGCCCTGGCAGTGGTCGTCGGCTTGGCATCCACACTGCTCACCCCTTTGACCGTGCCTCCCCTGGCGCTGGGGCTGCTGGGTCTGGAACTGGATCTGGCTCTCGGCGAGTTCATGCTGCGCCTGACCATACTGGTCGCCACCTCTTTCCTGGGGGCTTATCTCATCCGTCGGTTTCTCGGGGTGGAAAAGACCAAGAGTTATGGCCAGCAGCTGGACGGCATGGTGGTGATCACCATGCTGGTATTCGCCATCGCCATCATGGACGGGGTGACCGACGCCCTGCTTGCAGATCCGTTGAAGGTGCTCTACTGGCTGCTGGCTGCCATGATCGCCAACCCTCTGTTACAGGTCTTAGGGGCGATGGCTTTCTGGGGCATGGGACGCAAACGGGCGCTGACGGCGGGCCTGATGTCGGGCAACTGCAACATGGGCCTTTTGCTGGCGGCCATGTCCGGCGAGGTTGATCCCGATATTGCCCTCTTTTTCGCCGTCGCTCAGGTGCCCATGTACACCATTCCCGTCACTGTTTTGCCGCTCTATCGGCGGTTGATCGAAAACTTTCCTGTTTCAACAAACAGCGAAGTAACCCCGAAAAAGTGACGCCTGCGTCGCGACTCGTTGGCTTCTAAGCCCTTAAAAAGAGACTCAGTTTTTCATCCACTTCAAACTATGAGGTATTTTTGCCACAGTTCTGCCTTAATGCGCACGCTCCCACTTGTGGCTTTACTGGTAACACCTCAATTCTTGTGTTACCTGCCATAGAACTGCCGTTATAACTTAGTAACTGATTGGTTCTCTGAAGTCTGACAGGCCGTAAGGGAGTCACCAGGGTGTGACGTCTGACCGGTTCTGCACTCTTGATTGAAGAGCTTGGGCCCTAACCGAATCCTAACAGGCTTTCGGATAGAAACGGCCTTCTATTGGTATCGGATTTGTCAGACCTCCCAATGGGGAGTTGTTGGAGGCCAGTCAATCCGGTGATGTCCTGGCAGGACGTCGGGGTAGGTTGGACTGCGGTCGGCATTGGATTGCCTACCGGTTTTTTTGTAAGTGCTAGGGGAAATTCTCGTCAGATGTTCAGGGGTAACAACATCGGCCTGCAACAGAAATCAAAGCTACAGACTCTCATTTCAGTGTCTGTGCTTAGTGTTTTTGTGACCGGCTGCACCCTCCAGGATGCCGAAAAACCCGTGGCACACCTAAGTGCCGGAGCCAACAAATCCGTGCTTATTGCACAGGTCGCTGAAACCAGCCTGACCAAGGATGAAGTGGCAGAAGTCCTTACATCCGACACAAGCACCGACCTTCTGGACCCCCGTGGCCCTACCCAGATTTCAGCCCTGACCAATCGCCAGTTGGCCCAGTCCGCTACCAGCGATGCCGTGGCTGCTGCTGGTGAAGATGAAGAAGACGAAGATCTCTTCTCCGATTACGGTGAAGAAGATGGCCTGGGGTACGATCCTGCCGACGTGGATCCCTTTGAAGGCTTCAACCGCCTGATGTGGGCGCTCAACACCACAATCGATACCTTCCTTTACCGCCCGGCTGCTGTTACCTGGCGGGATCTGGCACCGGATCTTCTCCGCTCGTCGGTCAACAACTTCGTCAACAACCTCTATGAACCCTGGACGCTGGTGAACAACGTGCTGCAGGGCGACGTCGACGGCGCTGGCGACACCATGGGCCGGTTCCTGACCAACACCGCCCTTGGCTTTGGGTTCTTCAACCCGGCCGAAGGCATGGGGCTGCCCTACACCTATGAAGATTTCGGCCAGACACTGGGACACTATGGTGCCGGACCCGGTGCCTATCTGATGCTGCCCATCATCGGCCCCAGCACCGTTCGTGACGGCGCGGGCATTCTGGTCAGCTTCTACGGAGATCCCTACAACTACATCTCCAAGAACTCCCAGTTCTACTTCACTTTGGGACGTGCCGGGCTCTTCGGCCTGAACTGGCGTGTGCAGAACCTGGAAACGCAGGATGAAATCTCCCGCGATGCCATTGACGACTACGCGCGTTTCCGGTCGCTGTACCTGCAGTTCCGTGAATCGCTGATTCGCAATGATGAAAAACGTTCCGGCGAAACACCGTACTTCCAGGCAGAAGACGAAACCCTTCAGCAAAGTGAAATCATCCACAAGTAGACCCCGGCTTTGCTTGGCGCAAAAGCCATGACACTGTCGGCCGGGGCGGCACATCGCCTGCCCTCTGTCCTTTTCTTATCGGGACTCTCACCACAGTCCCGTCCGATCACGGACAGTTTTATGCCTTTGTTGAGTGCTTTAAGGCTATACTCGACGTCTGCGCTTACTTGAAGAGAACATCAAGATTCCTAAATCTTGTTGATCATCCCCTTTCTGCTACGGAACAAACGAGACCCTCTACCAATGAAAACAACGCGACGTACTTTGCTGGCTGTCTCTTTTTCCGCTTTGGCACTCACGGCTTTGTCCACAGGCCTGACAAGCCCCGCCTGGGCTGCTGAAAAAACCCCTGGTGAGCCGGACAAATTCCTGAGTGAATTTGCTGCCAAGGCCTTTTCCCAGCTGAGCGATGAAAACCTGAGCAACGAAGAACGCGAAGCCCGTTTTGACAAGCTGCTGGTGGAGGGTTTCAACGTTCCGGCCATCAGCCGCTTTGTGTTGGGCAAGAACTGGCGTAAGGCCTCAAAAGAAGAGCGGACGACCTTTATCGGCCTGTTCCAGGAGTATCTGGCTCAGCGGTTTGCGCCTTTGTTTGCCGGATACGAAGGCAAAGGCGTGGTCACCAAGCGCGTAACCGTCAGCAAAAAGAACCCCTCCATTTCCTGGGTGGCCTCTGAGCTGCCACTGCCCGGTGGCAAACAGCTAAAAGTGGACTGGCGCATTCACCATGATGACGAGAATGGCGACTACGACATTCTGGACATCAAAACAGAACAAATCAGCCTGGTCATCACCCTGCGCGGAGAGTTTGCCTCTGTGATCCAGAAGCAGGGCTCCGTCGATGGCCTGAACAAAGAACTGCGCCGCCAGCTGGACAGAGGGGCTTTCCGACCAAAAACGGATGCCTGACGTATCCCCGGGCTGCACCTGGCCTCCTCACGAAGCCGGCTCGCTTGAGAAATGAACAAAGGGCTGCCTGAACCTATCGGCAGCCCTTTTTGCGTCGACAGTTAGCCAACACCGGATTTACTCATCAGAAGGTGAAAATCGGCTGGAGAGAGGCGCAAAAAGAGCTCGCCTAAGGTCGATTCCCTCCTGGTTGCGTCTTCCGTCGAATTGGTATTGATCTAGACAATCATAAGTTTACTATGATTTGACAACCAGCACATTTATGGGGTGGAAAATGGATCTGGTCGTTTCAGCGCTTACGAAAAAGTACTTCGACTTTAGCGGTCGGGCGAGACGGAAAGAGTATTGGCTGTTCCAGTTGAGTTACATAATTCTGGGGCTCATTGGAACCGTATTAGACGTCGGATTGGGGCTGTTTGACCCTGAAACCGGCTTCGGCATGTTTTCCGCCATACTGGGTATCGCGCTGTTTATCCCCAGTTTGTCGGTCAGCATTCGCAGACTGCACGACATTGGCAAATCAGGCTGGTTTATCCTGCTGATTTTCATCCCCGTCATAGGGGCAATTGTCTTGCTGGTGTTCTTCTGCCTGAAAAGCGAAGACGGCGAAAATCGCTTCGGCCCCAACCCTATTGCCCATCAGGGCACCAGGGATACTGCTGGGCCTGACGCTAACAACATCTGATAGCAAAGCCTGGCCCCCCTCCGAGGCAAACCCCTGGGCAGAGTTTGGGGCAAAACACCAGACACGACAGCGGGGTAAGCACCTCTGTGTCACGAAGATGTGGTGTCTGATGTGCTCTGCTCTTTTGCGGTCTTTTTATCCCCGGCTGACGCCTCGTCAGCGACGCTGTCTGCCGCTACTTCATCCTCTTCGTCAAAGAGGACGCGGTGGGCGGCCCCATCCAGGTCGTCGAACTGGCCGGAGCGCAGGGCCCACATAAAGGCGCCCAGACCAGCCAGTCCCAGAAAAAGGGCAATGGGGATCAGATAGAGAAGCGAACTCATTCAGCCGCCGCCTTTGCTGTCAAAGTGCCAGGAGCATGCGGTTCGGTGCCCTTTGCCAGGGTGGGCCCCGTCTTGCCCAAAGTCAGGCGCAACGAGTTACCAATGACGATGAGGGACGACGTCGACATGCAAATGGCCGCAACCAGCGGGGTCACAAACCCGGCTATGGCCAGAGGCACGGCAAAGAGATTGTAGAGCAGCGCCAAAGCAAAATTCTGTTTCACCAGACTTTCCGAGCGGCGGGCCACCTCCATGACTTCCAGTACAGGATAGAGCCGCTCTCCCTGAAACACGGCATCTGCAGCCACCTGAGAGATATCAGATGCGCTGGCAGGCGACAGAGAGACGGATGCTGCAGCCAAAGCCGGGGCATCATTCAGGCCATCCCCCACCATCAATACCTGCCGACCGTCGGCTGCCAAAGCTTCCAGACGCGCCACCTTGTCGGCAGGGCTCAACGCCCCCTGCCAATGGTCAATGCCCAGCCGCCTGGCTGTATCAGACACGGTGGTCAGACGATCACCGGACAGCAGTTCAACGCTCTTACCTTCAGCTTTCAACTGCTGCACCACGGCCAGCGCGTCACTGCGCAGGCGGTCTTCAAAGGCAAAGCGCACCGGCGTCTTGTCCCCGTCACAGAGCCAGAGTTCAGGCCCCTGCGCGCTGACATCTTCCGGCAAACCACACCAGGCGCGGCTGCCCAGTTTGATCTCTGCACTCCCGGGAGTGTCCGGGTCCGCCGGGCGCAGCAGGCCGCGACCTGCCAGTTCCTGCACCGCTTCCAAAGCCACACTGTCGGGAACTGCTGCGACAAGAGCCCGGGCCAGAGGATGGCGACTGTTGGCCGCCAGCGACGCGGCCAGTTTCAGAGCTTCCGGCAACTGACCGTCCAGGCGAAGTTCAGGCTGCCCCAGTGTCAGGGTGCCGGTCTTGTCAAAGACCACCGTATCAACCTGCACCAAACGCTCTAACGCCGTGCCGGATTTCAGCAACAACCCCTGTCTCATCAGGCGACCTGACGCGATGACCTGCACCGCCGGAACAGCCAGACCCAAGGCACAGGGGCAGGTGATAATCAGCACGGCAACAGCGATCAGCAACGAAGGCTGCCATTCCAGCCCGGCCCCAAGCCACCAGCCCAGGAAAGCCAACAGAGCGGCCAGATGAACCACCGGCGCATAAACGCGGGACAGGCGGTCTGCCAGAGAAACAAAGCGCGCGCGCTTCTGCTCGGCCACTTCCATCAGGCGGACAATTCCCGCCAGCAGGGTCTTTTCACCCACAGCAGAAACGGTCAGACGCAACGGGGCCGACAGATTGATCGTCCCGGCAAAAACGTCACTGCCCGGTTCGGCCAGCCGGGGCAGGCTCTCCCCGGTGATCAGGCTGGTGTCCACCTCACTGCAGCCCTGACAGACCTGACCATCCACAGAAATTCTTTCACCGCTGGCGACCAGAACCGTCATCCCCTGCTCAACCTGATCGGGCGGCAGGCGCTTTTGCCCGCCTTCAGGCAGCACCACGGTTACGGACTGGGCGTCCAGCGCCAGCAGACGTTCGGCAGCCGAGCGGGCTTTACCGCGGGCCCGGCGGTCCAGATAGCGGCCCAGCAGCAGGAAAAACAGCAAGGTAATGGCGGAATCAAAATAGGTATGCCGCCCCCCCATGATGGTTTCCGACAAAGACATGCCAGACGCCAGAACCACAGCCAGCGAAATGGGCACATCCATGTTGGTGCTGCGCACCTTCAAGGCCGTCCAGGCTGAGCGGAAAAAGGGTCGCCCGGCATAGATCAGAGCCGGCAGGGCAATGAGGGCGGAAAACCAGTGCAGCAGGGAGCGGGTGGCCGGTCCCATGCCCTGGCTGTGTCCCGCCCAGATGGCCACCGACAGCAGCATGACGTTGGCGGCGGCAAAGCCGGCCACGGCCATGCACCACAACAGCTCGCGCTCCTGCCTGCTGTCCTGGTCGCTCAAGCGGGAGGGTTCGTAAGGCACCACCTTGTAGCCCAGGGACTCCACCTTGGCTGCAAAAGTGCTGCCCAGCTCTCTGGCCCCTTTCCAGGTGATGGCCAGACGCCGTGTGGTCATGTTCAGGCGGGCGTTGTCCACTTCCGGCAGCTCGTTCAGGCCCCGTTCAATTTTGCGGACACAGCCACCACAGTGCACCCCTTCCACCAACAGATGGAGGGCACGGCTGCCGTCGTCTTCCAGCCCCACATAGGCGTTGACGTCAATGGCTGACTCAGCCAGTGGCTCTGCACTGCTCACGAACAAAGTCCTTTGCGGCTGGTAAAAGATAAGGAAGCCAGAACCCCTTCAAGCCTCGCTTTAAGAGCTGCCAGACCGCCCCGCTGGGGCTGGCCGGCACAGGCTGCAGTCGCGGCACCGGCAGCGGTGTCAGCTGCGGTCCGCGAAGCAACAGAGACCTTGCCCGGTTCAGCCTGTTTCAAAAGCTTGGGGGCGGGCCGCATAAAGGCTTCCGGCGGCAACATTCCTGGACCACAGCAGGTCAAAGGCGAACTCCAACTTAGTTTAGTTTCCGAAGGCCCCGCAGAGCCATCGGATCAGCGGGGTTTCAAGTGTGAAAGGACTCAGGAATCAGGTTTGACGAAGGCCCGCTGGCTCAGAACATAACGATCCTCACCGCTGTAGATGTAGATCCTGAGGTCCCAGTTCCCGGCCAGCGGCATTTTCCACTCTCCGCTGAACTGTCCCTCACCCTGGGCCTGCAGCTTGTCTGCGAAGTCATAGCCCACGTTGGTCGGCCGAATGAACTCCACGGCCACCTTGTCCACGGCCAAAGGGGCCCCTTGTTTGTCTTTGACCAGGAGACTGGCGGTCAGCACCCCGTCACCGGACGTCAGATCCAGGGTTTTCTGCCAGCCCAGCGCCTCCTGGGCGGCAGTGGCATCCAGCACTTTGTTGTAGGCCAGACCCTTGCGGTAGTGATCTTCGGTAAAGCCGGTCCAGCTGTTGAAAGCCACATAGACCATGATGCCGTTGACGATGAAGATGATCCCGAACATCCCAAAGAACATGCTTGGGATCCATCGCTGGTCCTTCTTGAAAAAGGCAACAAGGGTGTTGTCCATCAAACTCAACGTCCTGGTCCTCTAAATACCGTTTCATGCACCACCGTCTCCCCGCGCTGAGGGTCGCTCAGCTCAAAGTACACGGGCATGATTTTGTCGGTTACATCATTGCGGTCAGCCCGAACGTGGATCTGGTAAGTGGCCACAGAGTCAGGGGCTGCAGACAGCTGCACTTTGTCCCCTCCCTGGTCCGCATGTCCGACGATTTTCATTTCGCTGTTCGGCAAGCCCTTGAAGGTCAGATCAAAAGTACGAGCTTCACGGGTTTTGTTCAAAAGTTTTACCGTATAGCCATTGCGCAGATCGCCATCTGACAGGGTGACAAAAAGCGGATTGCGGTCATGCAGCACATTGATGTCCAGCGTATCGCGCACCAGCAGCTGGAACAGCAGCAGCGCCCCGACAGCGATGAACAGCATGGTGTAGAAAAGCGTGCGCAGGCGCAGGATTTTGTATTTGGGCCGACTCTCACCCCGATTGAGGGCTTCCTGATTGGCCTCGGTATCATAGGTGATGAGGTTCCCCGGCCGCCCGATCTTGGTCATGATGTCGTTACAGGCATCAATGCAGAGCGCGCAGGAAATGCACTCCAGCTGAACCCCGTCGCGGATGTCGATGCCGGTGGGGCAGACATGGACGCAGGCCATACAATCAATGCAATCCCCGCGGCCTTCCCAGCTTTCGCTGGGCTTGGGTTTCTTGCCCCGGGGTTCGCCGCGCCAGTCCTGGTAGGTCACCACCAGTGTGTCTTCGTCGAACATGGCCGCCTGAAAGCGTGGCCAGGGGCACATGTAGGTACAGACCTGTTCGCGGGCCAGGCCAGCCAGCAGATAGGTGGTGGTGGTCAGGATACCGACTGAGGCATAGACGGTCAGAGACGATTGACCGACAAAAAACTCGCTGATCAGAGTAGGCGCATCGACGAAATAGAGACTCCAGGCACCGCCGGTCAGAAAGGCGATCAACAGCCAGATGGCATGTTTGCTGGTCTTTTTGACGAATTTGCTGGCGGAATTTGGCTGCTTGTCCAGGCGCATCCGGGCATTGCGATCCCCTTCCACCAGGCGCTCGACCCACATGAAGAGATCGGTCCAGACGGTCTGAGGGCAGGCATAGCCGCACCAGACACGACCAGCCAGAGAGGTGGCAAGAAACAGCCCGACGGCTGCCAGAACCAGCAGTCCCGTCAGGTAATAAACCTCCTGCGGCCAGATCTCGATGAAAAAGAAATAGGCCCTGGCGTTGGTCAAATCGATAAGAATGGCCTGGCTGGGGGCATCAGGGCCCCGGTCCCAGCGAATGAAGGGAGCCAGGTAATAAAAGGCCAAAAGGACGATCAAAGCCGTCCATTTGATTTGGCGAAACCGCCCGGAAACTTTGCGCGGGTAAATCTGCTGCCGGGCGGCGTAAAGGCTTTCCTTCTTCGCAGCAGGTTTCCCTGTGGGGGAAGCGACCGTCTGATCGGTCATTGTTGGTACGTCTCCTCTGGGCAAAGGGGACACGGCAACAAAGATCCCTGCCGGGAAGCCTTTGGCCGTTACCCAGTGCATACACTCTAACCAAATGATCCCGGACCTTACATTGCGACAGATCAATAGGCCCTGTGGTGACCCCGCGCAGGACGAAATGACGCAGAATTTTGGCTTCTTTTACTTGACCCCGGTCAAGGACATTATGCGTGTAAAAACAAAGCGCTATCTTTGAGGGAACTTTTGATCCGCTTCTGCAGACGCAAAGGCATAAGCCGGAGGACAGACAAAGAAAGACCCGGATCGGGGCGCTGCCCAATCCGGGTCTGTTTCATCCTCTCCCGATGTCAATTCATCGGAGAGCAGTGTCTTTACTGACCGCCACCCAGAGAGTGGACATAAACAGTCAGCATCTTGATGGTGTTTTCATCCAGGCGACCTTCCCAGGCAGGCATAACACCCATCTTGGGCTGACTGATCTGGGCAACGATGTCGGCCTTGTCACCGCCATAGAGCCAGATGTGGTCATTCAGGCTGGGTCCGCCGAGTTCTGCCAGACCTTCACCGCTGTCACCGTGACAGGAGGCACAGTTTTCAACGTAGAGGGTCTGACCGGCAGCAACAGCTGCGTCATCTTCGGACCGGCCCGTCAAAGACAGAACGTATTCAGCCAGTTCGTTGATTTCGCTGCGTTCCAGCATTTCACCGAAAGCCGGCATGTCAGACAGCCGCGTGTCTTCGTTGGCTTCCCAGCGAATGCCATACTCAATGGTGGCCTGGATCTCGTCCATGGAACCGCCCCAGATCCAGGCGTCATCAGCCAGGATGGGATAGTTCTTCTGACCGGACCCGCCCGGGCCATGACACGGCGCGCAGTTGTCAGCAAAAGCAGCCTTGCCGCCTGCCAGGGCGAAGCTCAGCAGGTCTTGATTCTGCGTGATTTCTTCCGGCGTGGAACTGGCGATACCATCATAGAAAACAGCTCTGTCAGCTTTTGCCTGAGCCAGTTTTTCCGCCACTTCCACACGCGAGCTGTAGCCAAGGATACCCTTGGTGTAGCCCGTGATGCCGGGAATGGCTGGGTAGAAGATGTAATAGCCAAACGACCAGATGATGGTGGCATAGAGAACATAGAGCCACCAACGGGGCATGGGGGTATCAAGTTCCTTGATGCCGTCCCACTCGTGCCCGGTGGTCATTGTGCCAGAGATTGCGTCTTTTTCTTTTTTCGTAGGCATTGTTCAGGATTTCCCCTTTTCCCCGTTTCCGGTCGATGACACGTCATCGTCGCGGAAGGGAATATTCGCGTGGTCCTGCATTTCTTCTTTGCGTTTCCGGCTGGGCCAAAAGGCATAGGCAAAAATGCCGATGAATATGGCCATCAGCCAGACCACCCAGAACTCGCGCAGGAACTGATAAAGTTCGTTGCTCATTGCACGAGGTCTTCCGGGTTAACGTCAGAGAAATCCACCATCCGTCCCAGAATCTGCATGTATGCAATCAGCGCATCCATTTCAGTCAGGGTGGCAGCATTTCCATCAAAGTTGCCCACGGCGGCTTTCGGATAGCGTTCCAGGAACTCATCCCAATCCGCATCGGGATCGGCCTGGGCCCGCATGTCTTCCAGAGCCATGGCAATCATTTCATCACTGTAAGGCACACCCACGGCCCGGTTGGCTTTCAGGTGCTCAGCAATGTCATCCATTTCCAGGGCTGTGGTGGCCAGGAAAGGATAGCCCGGCATCACGGACTCAGGCACCACTTCACGGGGATCGATCAGGTGGGCTGCATGCCAGTCATTGGAGTACTTGCCGCCCACACGGGCCAGGTCAGGACCGGTCCGTTTGGACCCCCACTGGAAGGGGTGGTCGTACATGGACTCAGCAGCCAGAGAGTAATGACCATAGCGTTCCACCTCGTCCCGGAAAGGACGGATCATCTGGGAGTGGCAGGTGTAGCAGCCTTCCCGGATGTAGATGTTACGCCCGGCCAGTTCCAGCGGACTGTAAGGACGCACGCCCTTCACCCGTTCGATGGTGGTCTCAATGGTGTAAAGGGGGACGATTTCCACCAGACCGCCGATAGAGACGGTCAGCAGAATCAGGACCAGCATGAGGATGCTGTTTTTCTCAATAATGGAATGGGAAAACATATCGCCTCTCCTCACGCCTCTTGTTTACGGACGTCGCCGCGCATGGTGCGGTACAGGTTGTAGACCATGATGATCGCACCCAGCAGGAAGAGCACACCGCCCAGACCACGGATCACATAGAAGGGATGCATGGCATCAACCGTCTCCACGAAGGAGTACTGCAGGAAGCCAAGTGCATCGTAGGTCCGCCACATCAGGCCCTGCATGATCCCGCTCACCCACATGGAGGTGATGTAGAGAACAATACCCAGGGTCCCGATCCAGAAGTGGTAGCTGACCAGCTTCATGGAATAGAGGCGCTGCGCGTTCCAGAGTTTCGGCACGATGAAGTAGAGCATGCCGAAGGAGACAAAGGCGACCCAGCCCAGAACACCGGAGTGCACGTGACCAATGGTCCAGTCTGTGTAGTGGCTGAGCGCATTGACCGGCTTCACGGACATCAGCGGGCCTTCGAAGGTGCTCATGCCGTAGAAGGCAACGGAAGTCACCAGGAAGCGCAGAACCGGGTCGGTGCGCAGTTTGTCCCAGGCACCGGACAGGGTCATCATCCCGTTGATCATGCCGCCCCAGGAGGGCATCCACAGCATGACGGAGAAGGTCATGCCCAGGGTCTGCGACCAGTCAGGCAGCGCGGTGTAGTGCAGGTGGTGCGGACCGGCCCAGATGTAGAGGAAAATCAGAGACCAGAAGTGCACGATAGAGAGGCGGTAGGAGTAGACCGGACGCTCAGCCTGTTTGGGGATGAAGTAGTACATCATGCCCAGGAAGCCGGCAGTCAGGAAGAAACCCACTGCGTTATGGCCATACCACCACTGGGTCAGGGCATCCTGAACACCGGAGTAGATGATGTAGCTTTTTGCCCCCGTCCAACTGACCGGCAGCGCCAGGTTGTTGACGATGTGCAGCATGGCGATGGTGGCGATAAAGCCCAGGTAGAACCAGTTGGCCACATAGATGTGGGGTTCCTTACGCTTGATCAGCGTGCCCAGGAACACCACGAGATAGACCACCCAGACCAGGGTGAGCCAGAGATCCACATACCATTCCGGTTCTGCGTACTCTTTACCCTGGGTGATGCCATTCACGTAGCCCCACCCTGCCATCAGCAGGAACAACTGATACCCGAAGAAAACGAACAGACCGCCTTCTTCTCCGAGAAACAGCTTGGCGCGACAGGTACGCTGCACCACATAGAAGGACGTTGCGATCAAGGCGCTGCCGCCAAAACCGAAAATGACCCCTGAGGTGTGCAACGGCCGCAAACGCCCGAAGGTCGTCCATGGCAAATCTAAGTTCAGCTGTGGAAAGGCCAGCTGAAACGCAATGACAACGCCCACCAGAAAGCCAACAACTCCCCAAAACATCGTCGCGATGATGAAGAGCTTTACAGCTTTCTCATGATAGCGGGTATCTTCTGCAGCCCCGCCTGCAGCGACCGATACGGCCATGGATCGCCCTCTCTAACTTTAATCAAATTTTCTTTGTTGGTGACCGAACACTGCCTGTGCAAAAGCGTTTACTTATATACGTTTTTGCCCAAACGAGATCACCGACACCGCGTCCTACGCACGGTCCGACAGGTGATACGATCACAGAGCGGTAGAGAATTGACATTGATCTGAGTCAATAAACTCTCCCCCCGCGGCTCGTTATCTGCCAGAATACCGGCTCCGGTCACTGTGTCAGAAGCGCACGTGTGGCAAATACGCACATAACAGCGCAGCAGAATTTCGACTCTGCAGAGCTGCCAGAGCGCCGGAACAGGGGATGGATTTGGTACGCCCGAATTTTAAAGGCGCAGTCCCGTAACACCGCGTCCCTTGCACACAATCAAAGCGCAAAATGCGCGCAAAACAACTGACCGCCAGAGGGGCAGCAGACTCCGAGGTCAGAAGACAATGAACAGAGATGGTAACAAGGGGACGAAACGTGGCAGGACAGACGACGACAGAACAGCCGGTGATGAATCAGATGCCGAAGATCAAGAGCATCACCGTTGATCAGCCCTGGGTTTGGCTGGCAAAAGGCTGGCAGGACCTGAGGGCAGCACCAGGAGTCAGCCTGGGGTACGGGGCTATTTTTGCAATCTTTGGCCTGATCATCACGACGCTTACCTACACCCAGGGCAATCTGGCCTGGATTCTGCCGCTGTCCGGAGGCTTCCTGCTGCTGGCCCCCGTCCTTGCCGTCGGTCTCTATGAAGTCAGCCGCCACATCGCCCGCGGTGAAAATGTCACCATGGGAACAGCGCTGGTCGCCTGGCAGCACAACCTCAGCCAGGTCAGCTTCATGGGCGTGGTCCTGTTGCTGTTCTGGATTGCCTGGGCCCGCCTGGCTTTCCTGATCTTCGCTCTCTTCTTTTCGGATCAGTACGTCACCCTGGATAACTTCTTTGAAGAAGTCTTCCTCAATCCAGAGAACTGGGCCTTCCTGGTGACAGGTACCGCCATCGGCGCCGTGCTGGCCATCCTGGTGTTTTCCGTTGCGGCCGTGTCCATTCCCATGCTGATTGACCGGGACGTGAACGTGGTTGTGGCCATCGCCACCTCCATCAAAACCGTTCATCAGAACTTCTTCCCCATGGTGGTCTGGGCCAGCCTGATTGCCCTCTTTACCATTGCCGGGTTCTTCACCTTCTATCTGGGTCTGATCATCACCATGCCGCTGATCGCCCATGCCACCTGGCATGCCTACGAAGATCTGGTAAACGGCGTTGAGTAACAGGCCTACGCTCTAGAGTGGTTTAGCCGGTTTCCATCCCGAAGCCGGAGATCACCAAAGACAAAGAGGGGAGCTGATCCATCAGCTCCCCTCTTCCTTTGTTCAGGCAGATCGCCTTTATCGATCTTTCCAGGTTGCCCCCAGTGCATTGAGGATCAATCGACCGGCGGTGATGCTGGTGATCTGATTGGCATAGTCCACGGAGGGTGCAATCTCCACCATGTCCATGCCCACCAGATCGTTTTCCCGGGCCAGCTGCTGAATGATGGCTTTCACCTGTTCTGTATAGAGCCCGCCCGGTGCCGGGCCCAGAACAGCCGGCATGTGGGAGGGGTCAAGGCCATCAGCATCTACCGAGAGATAGACCTTACGTCCTTTGGGCAGACGCGCCAGCAGAGCCTCCAGGCCTTTGGCGTGAACTTCCGCTGCCGGGATCAACTCCGAACCCCAGGCCAGGGCTGCCTCGACTTCCGGGCGACGGGCGCTGCCGGTTCCTCGCAAGCCGATCTGGGTCATACCGGAGATCCAGGGCATTTCACTGCCCCGGCGGAAAGGACTGCTGTAGCCTCCCTTCACCCCTTCTTTTTCGTCGCGCCAATCCAGATGGGCATCGATGTGCACGATATGCACGGGTTCCCCCAACACATGTAGCGCCTGCAATGCCGGGATGGTGACCCCATGGTCCCCGCCCAGCATGAAGATCTGTGTATTGTTGCGCCAAAGCTGCTCAAAGATCTGCTGCTGCCAGAGGGCAAAGGGCTCATAGGCTCTGCCTTCATAGGTGATGTTGCCGCAGTCCATGGCTTTGACAGCCTTCAGCTCCGACAGCGTGCAATCCAGATCAAAGTCCCAATGATCGGCACCGTCCTGAAACTGATAGGACTGCAGGCGAATGGCATCGGGCGCGTTGGCCTGATCGTTGGGAATGGGCTCGCCGTGATAGGATTCACTGCGAGCCACCCCGATCAGGGCCACGTTGCCGGACCAGTCGGCAGGGTTGGTCAGCACAGGCCAGTCCAGAAAGGCCCGGGTGGGCAATGAGGTTGGTGCCAGAGGAGCGCTGGGGGCAGGCTGTTGGGATGACATTGCTTATCTTCTTCCGGTTAAGCCGTGGAACAATGAACTGGCTGATGCAAGCAGAGCCATAGCTGCGGGCAGATCGGTTTAAGCCGACTCATCAGGAGCAAGGCTTCACTCGTGAATTTTCCTCGTTTCTGAGGCCTAGAGGATAAGTCACGGCTTGGGAGCAGGGGCAAAGCGCTTCCAGTGAAACCGATCAAGCCATGGAAGTGTGTCGCGAAACTAAAAGTTAGAAAATCTAAAAATTATCAACTAACTTTACAAAAACTAAATTCATGTGAAAATCGGGCCGGAGAGCTGATCATGCTGGGTCATCGGGAGTTACAGGCCCTCACTGCCATCGTGGATGAAGGCGGTTTCAAGGCCGCTGCCGAGGCGCTGAACGTCACCACAGGGGCCATCTCCCAGCGCATCCAGAGTATCGAAAAGCTTCTGGGCCGACCGGTTCTGGTGCGCAGCACCCCACCTCGCCTGACCGAGACCGGCGAACAGATCCTGCTTTATGCCCGCAAGATGCTGTTGCTGGAAAAGGAAATGATGGCGGATCTGGCGCAGGGAGATTCCTCGGTACTTTCCACCCTGCCCATTGCCGTCAATCAGGATTCCATTTCCTGCTGGTTTCTCAAAGCGGCTACAGGGATCAACCGGGAAACCGGCCTGCTGCTGGACATCAAAACCACCGACAGCCTGTCCACGCAAAAACTGCTGAAAGACGGCACGGTCATCGCGGCAGTCACCGCCCATCCCGATCCCGTCCCTGGCTGCAGCAGTCGGGAACTGGGTGCTCTGGACTACCTGCCTCTTTGCTCACAAACCTTCCATGAGCGTTACTTCAACCAGGGTCTGACGGCGGAAAGCCTGACAAAAGCGCCGGTGATTGTCTTCGACCACGATGACGACAGCGTGGCAGAGATCTTTCAGGCCCGGGCCTTTCCTTATGAATCCGCGCCCAAACACTTCATCCCCAACTCCCAGGTGATCCTGGAAGCCATTGAACAGGATCTGGGGTGGGCACCGGTGCCCCGGCTGTTGTACGAAAGACTGCCGGATCGGCAAAAGCTGATTGTTCTTGATCTGGAAGTACCGCCGGTCAGGCTTTACTGGAAATCCTGGGATCTGGCGTCGGAACAGGTCAAACGGGTGAGCCAGCTGGTCTTCAGAGAGGCTCAGACCTGTTTGATACCTCCTGGTTTAATGCCTGCTGGAGGTGCTGCCGGGTAACCTGCAGCAGCAGCCTGCGATCCCGGCTATCGACCTTTTCCCAGGTGATCTCACCCAGATCGTAGTCAGCCTGTTGGCGGACAACGTCGGGCCCCGCATCGGAAACATCGTCGCGGCGCGCGGAAACCCGGCTCAACAACTCTTCCTGCGGGGCCTCCAGCCAGATGCCTGTGAAGGGCACACCAGCCTGCCGTGCTATTTCCTCCAGCGCCGCCCGTTCACCGGGCCTGGCCCAGACGGCATCGGCGATCACGGGATACCCCGCCGCCAGGGCTTCCCTGGCTTCACTGAAGAGCGTTTGATAGACCCGGTGACTGACCTCGGGGGTGTAGGCGTCCGGACCCAGCGGCACTTCTGGCTCCACCCCCATCAGCCGTTTTCGGATCATGTCACTGCGCAGATGGATAGCCCCGACTGTCACCGCCTTTGTGCTGCTCAGATCAGGTGCCACAGCCTGCGCCAGCGTGGATTTCCCCGACCCGGAGAGGCCGCCGATAGCCAAAAGCAAGGGAGTTTCCTGTTCGCCGAGTCCCGCAGGACTTACCGTCAGGAAATCCTCTGCCAGCTGCAGGTAACTGAGACCTTTGCTCTCTTCCGCTTCAACAAGATCGGGAATTTGCTTTTCCTCACGCAGGCGAAGCCCGGTCAGCCCCCCCACCTTGGCCCGGATGGCGGCCCGCAAGGATAGCATCAGGGGCAAAGCCGCCAGCCCCTCATAACCGCCACGCCGCCCCATAAACCGATTCAGAGCCTGATTGGCCAGGACCCGTTGTCCGCGATAAACGAGATCCATCAGCAAAAAGGACAGATCGTAAAGAAGATCTTCCGTTCCGATCTCTTCATCAAACTCAATGGCATCAAAGAGGATGGGTCGGCCCTGCCAGACCACAAGATTTGCCAGATGAAGGTCCCCATGTCCCCGTCGCACCCAGCCGCTGTCCCGGCGCAGATCCAGCTGTGTCTGCACCGCAGCCAGCGCCTGTCTCTGACTGCTTAGCAATGCCTCAATGCGCTGCTCTTTGAACAAACCCGGACACTGGGCAAAATCCCGGGCGTTTTGCTGAATGATCTTCTCCAGCGCCGCCCCGCCGCCATATGGCGCCCCGCGCACTTCGGCGCTGTCGTGGTAGCTGTGCACCTGATCGACAATCTGGCGCAAACAGGTGCTGTCCAGGTCTCCGCGTTCACAGAGCCGATCCAGACGCTGCTGGTTATCAAAGCAGCGCATGACCAGACCCCATTCCAGGACCGCATCAGCTGTAAGATCCGGGGAGCCTGGACCATCAGCCAGGCCGTCTTCCGATGGAGAAAAACCCAGATCTCCATCGCTGGACTGAACAATAGGAACCAGTCCCAGATAGAGATCGGCGGCCCCGCGACTGTTGATTTCCAGCTCCCGCTGCAAGGCGGATTTGCGTTTGTCGAGAGTAGAGAAATCCAGAAAGGAGTATCTGACGGCGCGCTTGATCTTCACGGCCACCTCACCGCAGAGAAAAATCTGCGCGGCATGGGTTTCGATCAGTTCAACGCGGGCCCCGGCTTTCAGACCGCAGGCCTCAGCCAGCAGTCCAAAACTCCGGGGGTCAGCCAGAAAATCCTCCAGGCGCTGCACGCTGTCCCCTATCTGGCGGCCAGCCGTTCCTGCTGGCGTCCCGGTTTTTTGCGCAAAGGATCAAACTGCAGCACGTAACTGCAGATCAGAATGGGAGACAGGGCCACCAGATACATCACAAAGATGAGGTCCGGTGTGTTGATCACCAGCCCTTGCACACTCAGCTTGGCCGCCTCCATCCCGCCAACCAGAACAACGGCCAGCAGAATTCGTTTGAGTTGCCCGCGCCGGTTAAACTCCCCGGACAACAGACACGCCAGGGCAATGAAGATAAAGGCCAGGGTGTAGAGGGGACCGACAATCCTCTGGTGCCCCTCAACGATCAGTTCCGGACGGTAGCGCCGGTCTTCTTCCGACTGGGCCTCCCCAAAGAGCTCACTCATGTACCGCTCATTGGGCTTGCGCCAGCGCCAGGTCTCCCCCTCCCCAGTGAACTGGGAAAGCTCAACGGTGTAGCGGTCAAAACGCAGCAGGGAGAGCTGGCCGGTTTTCCGGTCAATCTGCTGACGGTTCCCCTCCAGCATCACCACAGTGGGCCCGTTTTCGCCGTTCACCAGAGCGCCACTTTTAGCCAGCATGGTCACGGGCGCATCCGGATCACGGGTGTCGTGGACCATCAGACCCAGCAGTTCGCCTTTATCATTGCGCTGACGCACATAAAGGGTGACCCCGTCTTCCACTTCCGAAAAGACACCTTCCTGCAGCAAAACCGTGGAGTAGTCGTTGCGCAGCTCCCACTGCAGGTCCTTGAAGGACCGCAAAGACGTGGGCTGCAGATACATGGAAATGGAATAGCCGATCAGCACCACGATCAGCCCCATGAAGATGGCCGGGCGTGCCAGGCGCCAGGGACTGAGACCAGCCGCACGCATGACGATCAGTTCCCGGTCAGCCAGCAGCTTGTTGTAGATGAACAGCACGGAGACGAAGAGGCCAATGGGCAGAACAATGCCCATGAAGTAGGGCATCAGCAGGCCGGCAAAGACCAGGAAGCGGTCAGCCGGAAGCCCCCGGTTGACAATAAAGTCAAACAGCCGAAGCGACTGGGTGAGCCAGACAGCAAAGGTCAGGGCAAGAGCCATGAAAACCGTGGCACCGGCAATCTGACGAATGACATAGCGATCGATTACGTGCATGGCTGAACTATAGGCCTTAGCCCCCCCGACAAAACAAGGGTAAAGCATGGCAATAAAAACAGAAGAAGCGCTTTTCCAGCAGCAGACCGTTACCCAGTCTCAGGATTTCATGCCCTCCCTGCGACGACTTCCTGCTCTCTTAGCTATCAGAATTTTCTTGATCAGTCACAAAACTGACCGCCTGGGTCCCCAAAACTGCAAAGCAGCCTTACCCATGAAAGCCTTCCCCCCTGCTGCTTTATCTCTTATTACCTGACTGGGCTTGCTGGAAAGCTCCTTCAGTTTTTCTGCAGCCCCCCGTTTCACTCCCTTAGAGTCAAATCGGTTTGAGTGGACTCACTACGTGATAACACTTAGAGCGAGAAACTCGTTTCACTGTGTTAGAGGATGAGTCACGGTTTAGGTACAAGCGCATAGCGCTTCTGACAAAACCGATCATGCTCTAAGTGGGGAGTTTTGTTTTCCTGACAGCCCCCACTTCAAAGCAGCAGAACTTGAGTACTTCTTCAAACAAAGCCAGCAACGCCGCCGCCCCTAAGACATCCTTCAACGCCGTCAAAGGCAGCGAAGAAGGCCATTCCGTGCCCCGTGGCATTGCCTGGATCCTGCTGACCATGCTGCTTTTTGTGTCGATGGATTCCCTGGCCAAGTACCTGACCCAGGACTATCCGGTCACCCAGGTTGTCTGGGCCCGCTACTTCTTTCACATGGCCTTGCTGGTGGTCCTGTTTAATCGCCGCATCCCCAGCCTTCTGCGCAGCCAGCGTCTGGGTTTGCAGCTGATACGCTCCTGTATTCTGGTGGGCACCACGATTTTCTTCTTCTTTGGCATCAGCGGCATGCCACTGGTCGACGCCAGCGCCATCATGCTGATTTCTCCCATGCTGGTGACGGTCCTGTCCGTAGTGATCCTCAGGGAACAGGTCGGGATTCGCCGCTCGCTGGCGATCTTCGTCGGCTTCATTGGTGCCGTGATCACCTTGAAGCCCGGCAGTGACCTGTTTCAGCTGTGGGCCTTCTTCCCGCTGGCGGCCGCCTGCCTCTATTCTTTCTATCAGATCACCACCCGCATGCTCAGCCGGTCCGACGGGCCCATCACCACCCTTTTGTACACGGCCCTGGTGGGCATGATCCTCACCAGCATTGCAGCCCCTTTTGACTGGATCACACCGGACCTTAAAGGCTGGCTGATCATGGCTGCCATGGGATCGCTGGGCGGGGTAAGCCAGTTTTGCCTGATCAAAGCCTTTGAAGCTGCCCCTGCTTCTTCTGTTGTGCCTTTCACCTACTCCAACATGATCTGGGCCACACTTTTTGGGTTTCTGGTCTTTGGCGACCTGCCGGATCTCTGGACCATTGTGGGGACGGTCATTCTGGTCAGCTCCGGGCTCTACATCTTCCACCGCGAACACATTCGCAAGATCAGCTCCTAGAGCCAAATCGGTTTAAATCGGTTTAAGTGGACTCACTGCGTGATAGCGCTTTAAGCATGATCTGGTCAGATGACCCGGCCTTCTGAAGGCGGCCAAATAAACTCACGAAAGTGCGTCTTTCACAGGCTGGCCTCGTCTGCGCCCCCTTTTTGCCTCAATGGCTGCCCACTTGGCTCTGGGATAGAGGAAACACTGCCCCGGCAAGTCAAGGCTTCTCAGGTTAAGGCTCTGCACCCTCTCCTGCGCGCTGGCGCCGGAGGTCATCTGCAAGCTGAACAGCCTGAAAAAGAGTCACTTTTTTGGCTGAGCACCCTTGAAATCACCTGCCGGTCAGCGTACATCCCTATGCGCTTGGCACTCGCCAGATGGGAGTGCTAACAGAGCGGGGCGACGTGGGTCGCCCGTTTTCAAAACTGTGGAATTTCAGGAGAAGCTTTATGAGCCTTCGGCCGCTTCACGACCGCGTACTCGTTCGTCGTATTGATGAGGACGAAAAATCCGCGGGTGGGATCATCATTCCCGACTCTGCCAAAGAAAAACCCTCTCAGGGTGTGATCGTTGCTGCTGGCAACGGCGCCAAAAACGACAAGGGTGAAGTATCTCCCCTGGACGTTAAAGAAGGCGACACGATCCTCTTCGGCAAATGGTCCGGGACGGAAGTCAAACTCGATGGTGAAGAACTGCTCATCATGCGCGAGTCCGACATCCTGGGCGTCCTCGCCTAATTATCCTTTCAAGGAGCTAGCTTACTATGGCTAAGGAAGTAAAATTCTCAACCGACGCGCGCGACCGTATGCTGCGCGGCGTCGATATCCTGGCTGACGCCGTAAAAGTGACCCTGGGCCCCAAAGGCCGCAACGTGGTCCTGGACAAGTCCTTCGGCGCGCCTCGCATCACCAAGGACGGTGTGTCTGTCGCCAAGGAAATCGATCTGGCTGACAAGTTCGAAAACATGGGCGCCCAGATGGTGCGCGAAGTGGCTTCGAAAACCAACGACATCGCCGGTGACGGCACCACCACTGCCACCGTTCTGGCTCAGGCCATCGTTCGTGAAGGCGTCAAGTCCGTTGCCGCTGGCATGAACCCCATGGACCTGAAGCGCGGCATCGACCTGGCTGTTGAAGCTGTTGTTGCTGATCTGGCTTCCCGCACTAAAGTGGTTTCTCAGAACGAAGAAATCAAACAGGTCGGCACCATCTCTGCAAACGGCGACCGTGAAGTCGGTGAAATCCTGGCTGAAGCCATGCAGACTGTTGGCAACGACGGTGTGATCACCGTTGAAGAAGCCAAGTCCCTGGGCACCGAGCTGGAAACCGTTGAAGGCATGCAGTTCGACCGCGGTTACCTGTCTCCTTACTTCGTGACCGACACCGAAAAAATGCGTGTCGAGCTGGAAGATCCCTTCATTCTCATCCACGAGAAGAAGCTGACCAACCTGCAGCCCATGCTGCCGATCCTGGAAGCTGTTGTTCAGTCCAGCCGTCCGCTGCTGATCATCGCTGAAGACATCGAAGGCGAAGCACTGGCCACTCTGGTTGTGAACCGTCTGCGTGGCGGCCTGAAAGTGGCTGCTGTTAAGGCTCCTGGCTTCGGCGACCGCCGCAAAGCCATGCTGGAAGACATCTCCATCCTGACCGGCGGCACCGCCGTCAGCGAAGATCTGGGCATCAAGCTGGAGTCCGTGACTCTGGACATGCTGGGCACCGCCAAGCGCGTGATGATCACCAAGGAAGACACCACCATCATCGACGGTGTGGGTTCCAAGGACGACATCGAAGCCCGTTGCAACCAGATCCGTGCACAGGTTGAAGAAACCTCTTCCGACTACGACCGCGAAAAACTGCAGGAACGTCTGGCCAAACTGGCTGGCGGTGTTGCCGTGATCCGCGTTGGTGGTGCCACTGAAGTGGAAGTGAAAGAGAAGAAAGACCGCGTTGACGATGCTCTGCACGCCACCCGTGCAGCTGTCGAAGAAGGCGTTCTGCCCGGCGGTGGTACAGCTCTGCTGCGCTCCATCGGCGCTCTGGAAGGCGTGACAGCCGGCAACAGCGATCAGGAAGTTGGCGTGGCCATCGTCCGCAAAGCTCTGCAGGCTCCGCTGCGTCAGATCTCTGAAAACGCAGGCTTCGACGGTGCTGTTGTGGCTGGCAAGCTGCTGGAAGGCTCCGACGCCACCCAGGGCTTCGACGCTCAGAACGGTGAATACGTCGACATGGTTGCTGCTGGTATCATCGACCCGACCAAGGTTGTGCGCGCTGCTCTGCAGGACGCCGCTTCCGTTGCTGGTCTGCTGATCACCACCGAAGCCATGGTTGCTGACAAGCCTGAGCCCAAAGCACCCGCCGGTGGCGCACCCGACATGGGTGGCATGGGCGGCATGGGCGGCATGGGTGGCATGGGCTTCTAATCGCCCCATCCCTCAGGCTATCCGGGTCAGGGTTTCTGTCTCTCCGGTCAGAAACCCCGATCCAGCCAGACTGTCATACGGCAAAGGCCGCTTCCTTCTCGGGAGGCGGCCTTTGTTTTTTGCTGATCACAGGTTGGCAAGCTTGCCGTTAATCTGCTGGTGCCCGCTGCCAGTGGCTGGGGGCAAGCCCGGCAATGGGGCAGCGCAGGTAGGCAATGGCGCTGGCATGGAGAGATCCGAAGTAGAGGGTCTTGCGGTCTTTCCCGCCAAAAGCCAGCGAGGTCAAAGAGCCCAGCCTGCTGCCATAGTCCTCCGCGAAGGTCTGACGAGTGATCTGGCCCTTTTCGAACTGCTGCTCCAGCGACTGCAGAGATGCTTTGCTGACATCCTGCAACAACAGCCTTTTGCGGCCATCCGGTGAAATCCGGTACAGCCGGTTCGTCAGGTTGGAGACGACCCAGATACCGCCGGCTTCATCAATGGCAACGCCGGAGGGAAAATCACCGGGACCGAAGCCGGCAATCTGACGAACCTCGTTCTTCGCGCCGGTCACATCAACAGACATCAGGCGGCGACCGAACATCTCCGTCAGTAAGACAGAGTTTTCATCCGCGCTCAAAGCCAGTCCGGAGGGGAAGCACAGGCCATCAGCCACGAGCCTTGGCTGCCCGTCCTCAATACAGATCAATGCCCCGTCGGCCACATCCGCCCGAAAGCCCAGTTCGATGGGTTCGCAAAAGGTGGCAATGGTGGCCCAGATCCGGTCTTTCCGGTCCACCATCAAGGCAGAAACCGACGGGATGGGCAGCCCTTCGACTGTGTCGTGCAGCAAAGTCAGGCTGCGGTCTTTATCCAACTGCCAGATTCCCCCTTTGGCACTGGCATTGCCCAGAACAAAGGTGCCATCAGCCATCAGGCCCAGTGTGCTGGGCCGAAAGGCCCCTTCGTTTGCCTGTTGTGCCAGGTGAAACCCCTGGCGTCCGTCTGCCTGAATATGTGTAACACCGCCCCGGTTATCGGTTACCAGCAACCCACCATCATCCAGGGCCAGAAGACCACTGGGACGAACCAGTCGGCTGCCAACCTGCTTGATTGTGGTGAGGCGGGAAGAGGGCTTAGGCGACAAACTCAATCCAATAGCTGGGTTCAAAAAGACGTACAAACCGCCTTTGCCGTCTGAAACTGCCAGGTAATTTCGCCAAAATCAGGTATGGAGAATGGCAATTCTGGGGCGCAATGGCGAACCAGCGCACAACTTCCACTAAAGCCAATGGTGTGCTAACTGGTCATTTCTGCAAGGATAGCTTGCCCTCCACCCTTCTGGCTAGGCGAAAGCACGGATAATCGGCTTCCTGCGCCAATTCGCACAGAAATGACACAAAGGCCAAAATTACAGCTGATTAATGTCCTGAAAGGCCGTGTTTTTGAGCCTTGCTTTGCGTTGGCATACAGGCACTGGAGATCAGTCCGGTGGCCCCGTCGAGCGCACCGGGCCGCAACTCACAGACCTGAAAACGCGCAGGCTCAACAGGACCCGGCAGTATCAGACCAAAGGCGCTGGCTGCCTGGAATCCAAAGACCGCATAGTAGTCAGGGTCGCCCACCACAATGCAGAGGTCATGGCCGCAACGGCGCGCGGACGTCAGACTGTTTCGGATCAGGGATTTACCAATCCCTTTCCCCTGCAGGTGAGGTTGCACGGAAAGCGGCCCCAACAGGATGGCGTCCCTTTCCCCGATTTTCAAAGGCCAGTAGCGAATGCTGCCCAGCAGCTCACCGTCATCATCTATGGCAACCAAGCTAAGGTCAGGCACAAAATGACCTGGCGTACGCAGGCTGTACACGGTGCGCTGAATCCGGTCTTTGCCAAAAGTTCTGTCATGCAGGGCTTCAATCAGCTCTGCGTCCTGGGGCCGTTCCTGGATCAGTTGATGTTTCATTGACGGGGCCTCTTATCTCACCTGCGCTCCAGACCTTTCGCCAGCTAGATACCTGGCAGTAAGAGCAAATCTGTTTGGTGAGTTCATCTCTTCTTTTCAGCTGTTTGCCAGAGGGGGAAATTCATCTCATTCCCAAAGCAATCAGCCATCGGCAGCTGTCGTTTCGCGCGCAAGGAGCCGCTGACGACGGTGATCAGACCGGACGTCGTCGTCGTCGGATGGCTGGCTGCAAAGCCGATGTCAAAGCAAGAGGCGCCAAGGCGTTTCTCATAAAGCAAAGAAAGAGGTGATTTTCTTTATCACGGGTTTTCCTCTTTGCCAATCATGATTGGCAGCGACGAAGCAAAGTGGCCCCAGGTGTTACTTCACGATCCCCTCATCCCAATAGGGATTGGGGCCGAAATGATTGATCAGGAAATCGACAAAGACCCGCACTTTCGGCGGCAGATTCCGGCGCGCCGGATAAACCGCATACATGGCATAGTCCACCCCCAGTTCCCAATCGGGCAACAAACGCACCAGCTTGCCCTGCCGCAGTGCTTCCCCGGCGATGAAGGTGGGCTCCACACAAATCCCCAGCCCAGACTGAGCCGCCTGCATAATGGCATCGCCGTTGTTGATGGACAGACGCGCTGAGGTACGGATGCGCCGGGTTTCATCGCCTTTCTTGAAAAGCCAGACCCCGGGATCGCGGGTGTAGGTGTAGTTGATGCAGCTGTGGTTCACCAAATCATCCGGATGCTCCGGCGCACCATGTTTTTCGATATAGGCAGGCGAGGCACAGATGACCGAGCGCATGGCGCAGATGCGACGTGCCACCAGACTGGAATCGTCCAGAGCCCCGATACGCAATGCCAGGTCATACCCTTCTTCCACCAGATCAATCACCCTGTCTTCCAGGCTGAGGTTGACCGAAAGTTCGGGATAGTTGGCCAGAAAGATGCCCAGGGCCGGTGCCAGATGGGCAATGCCGAAGGACATGGAGGCATTGACCTTCAGCTGTCCCCTCGGTTCTTCAGCCAACCGGCTGACTGCCAGGTCTGCCAGTTCGGCTTCATCCAGAACCCGCCGACAGCCTTCAAAGTAGGTTTCTCCGGCTTCGGTCAGGGACAGCTTGCGGGTGGTGCGATTGAGCAACCTCACCCCCAGCCGGTCCTCCAGCCTGGACACCTGCTTGGACACCGCTGATTTGGAGAGGTTCATTTCCCGGGCGGCGGCGGAAAAGCCATCCAGCTCCACAACACGGACGAAAATCACCATGGCCGGTAAAAGATCAGGCTGCATCACCGTTTCCCTGTAGAAACAATCTGCTGCAGTAATGGCATATAATGTTCACAGGAAAAACTCCCATTTATCTCTCAAGCAACAAATCACTGGACGCCCGGGTTCCGTCAGCAAAGGGGATCAGGTGTCAGGAGTTTCATCATGATTGACCATCGTCCATTCAGCAGCCTGGGTCGGTTTGACAACGACTGGCTGTCGGCCCGCTATCATTTCAGCTTCGCTCATTACCACGCGCCGGATCGTCAGGGGGTTGGCCCCCTTCTGGTCTGGAATGACGACACCATTGCGCCGGACCGCGGTTTCGATCTGCACGGTCATCGGGATATGGAAATCATCACCTATGTGCGCAAAGGGGCCATTACCCACCAGGACCACCTGGGCAATCTGGGCCGGACAGAGGCCGGAGACGTCCAGGTGATGAGTGCCGGCCGCGGCATCAACCATGCGGAGTTCAATCGGGAAAGCGAAGAAACCCTGCTGTACCAGATCTGGATTGCTCCGGCCGTAGCGTCAGTCCCGCCTCGATGGGAAACACGCCAGTTTCCAAAGCAGGGCCACCACAGCCTCCTCACCCCTCTGGCATCGGGCCGGGCCGAAGACCGGGAAACCGACGCCCTGCCCATCCATCAGGACGCCGCCATTTTGGGAGCCACCCTGCTCCAAGGCAAAGAAACGCAGCACCAGTTTGGCAAGGATCGTCAGGCCTATCTGGTGGTCGCCAGCGGACATCTGGAGATCACAGATGCTGCAGGCTCCACTCAAATCCTCAGCAGCCGTGACGGAGCCGTCATCACAGACAGTCAGCACGTCACGCTCAAAGCGCTGGCGGACAGCGAGATCTTGCTGGCTGATCTCCCTGAAGGACCCAGTTACCGATGATGCCTGATCCGGCTCTGTGTCAGAGCCGACCGCAACTTGACTGAACAAGAAAGGAAGAGACGTAATGGGATTGCTCGTAGACGGGGTCTGGCACGATCAGTGGTACGATACGAAGTCGAGCGGCGGTAACTTTCAACGCGATCAGTCGCGGTTTCGCAATTGGGTTACAGCTGATGGCTCTGCCGGGCCCAGTGGCGTCGGCGGGTTCAAAGCTGAGCCCGGCCGCTATCACCTCTATGTTTCCTTTGCCTGCCCCTGGGCACATCGCACCCTGATCCTGCGCAAACTCAAAGGACTGGAAGACGTGATTTCCAGCTCCACCGTACACTGGCACATGGGAAGCAATGGCTGGGAGTTTTCAGCTCCTTACAAGGACCCTCTGTTCGGGTCGGAGTTTGCCCACCAGATCTACACCCGCTCCGCCCCCACCTACAGCGGCCGGGTGACCGTGCCGATCCTCTATGACAAGCTGCAGGACTGCATTGTCAGCAATGAATCTTCCGAGATCATCCGTATGTTGAACTCTGCCTTTGATGCCTGGGGGAATGCAGATCTGGATTTCTATCCGCCGGCCCTGCAGGAGGGCATCGATCTGATCAATGATGCGGTCTACAACCGGGTTAACAATGGCGTCTACAGGGCTGGCTTTGCCACAACTCAGGCAGCCTATGAAGAAGCGGTTACGGACCTCTTCCAGCAACTGGATATCCTGGAGGAAAGGCTGACCACCCAGCGCTACCTGCTGGGAGACCGGCTGACCGAGGCCGACTGGCGCCTTTTCACCACACTGGTCCGTTTCGACCCGGTTTATGTTGGGCACTTCAAATGCAATCTCCGGCGGCTGGTGGATTATCCGGCGCTTTGGGCATACTGCCGGGATCTTTACCAAATGCCGGGCGTGGCAGAGACTGTCCATCTGGACCACATCAAACAGCACTATTATGGCAGCCACGCTTCCATCAATCCGACCGCCATTGTCCCTCTCGGTCCAGAGCTGGATTTCCTGGCGCCCCATGACAGAGCAACCCTGTAGGAAGCCGATACAGAGGATGAATGCCGGAAGTCGGGGCACTTTGCGGTGCCCCTTCGTCTGCATTCATCTCCTCATGGCTTAACGAAAATTCCCTTCATATTCTTTGATTGAACCGGCTGGAATTCCGCCAATCCGACAAGGCGCTGGATTTTGACAGCTGGATTGCGTAGATTTGCTCGTCGCCACAATGTATGTGTCGACGTACCCATTGCCTGAGCCAATCTGAATTTTCCACCGGGAACCTCATTGCTCTCACGCACGCGGGGGACATTTGTTGCTAGGTACCGAGGCAGTTCATGAGATGGCAGACGCCCAATAACGAAAATCTGATTGATGGTACCTTGAATGCCATCGAAGTGCCGGAATGTGACGGCGCAAAGCGTCTCTACGATCTCTGGCTTTCTCACAAACCGAAAACAGACCTGCCTTTTCGCAGTGATTTCACGATTGAATTGTTAAAGGACGCCGGATTGTTGGGCGTCTTTTTTGTGATTGAACCTTTGGACGGGGGCAAAGACTGGCAGTACCGCCTGATGGGAAGCGACATCACCCTGCTGTTCAATGCAACCCAGAGCAACGTGCCTTTTACACAGATCTACCAGCCTGAAGTGGCAAAGAACTGCATCGCCTTGTCCAATCAGGTCGCACGCTCAAAGGAACCGCTTTTTCTGAAAAGCACGTCCAACTCTTCTCTTGTTACAGGAGAGTTTGAGACCATGTCCCTGCCGGTGTGGAACGATGATCGCAGTCTTGTCTGGCTGGTTGGCGCAACCTTTTTTGAAGCCAACTGATTTTTGCAAATGACCTGCCGGGTCTCAAACTGATGCATGACCGGTCCGGCCAGCCGCATTCTGGCATTTTAACCTCCTCCCCTGCTCTCTCCTTTAGCCAGGTAAAAACGGCGGACTTTTGCCCTGCCCCCTCTGACACCGGGGATTACCCCGCTTTGCCTGCAACAGAAAAGAAACGGCGAGACTTCGATGATTGCCACCAAGGTTAGGGCCTCTCCCTCAAAATCCCGGTCTTGCCAAAAGAGATAACAGCCCGCCAGAAACCGCGCCCTCACCAATCAGTTCCAGGGCACTGGAAAACTCAGCTAACACCTTGAAGACACTCCCAACAATGCGCAATTCCCCGTCTTGCTCCCACAGCAGCTGAGGCGAATTCCCTCTGGACAGAAACAAGCTGGACGCGCAAAGTTTCCAGTCATGACCACAGCGAGCTGAGCCCGTGCCCCATCATCCCGCCAACAGCTTTCTCTCTCTTCCCTTGCCCGCAGACTTCCATCTGCTTCGGGTTTTGCGCGAGGTTCAGAGTGCTCTGGAAGCGGCCTGTAAAGACCCGACCGATAGTCTGCGTTATGCAACCCTGGCCAGTTTGAGTCCGGAGGGCGAAGCCGATGCCCGCACGCTGGTGCTGCGCAATCTCTCCCATGGACAGGGCCAACTCAGCTTTTTCAGCGATGCCCGGGCCCCAAAGATTCAGCAGCTTCAGACAAACCCCAGCTGCTGTCTGGTTTTCATGGCACCGGAGGAAGGCCTGCAGCTTCGCTTCAGGGGAAAAGCCAGAATCAGACTGGGGGACGATGATCTGGTTGAGCTGTGGAACAGTCTGCCCACGTCAGGCCGCTTCAACTATCTGACCCGTCAGGCGCCCGGCAGCCCACTCGACCGGGAAGCGGGAGAGGACACAAACAGCCAGCAGGATGACAGCAATCACGCCCTGGCTTCTGCAGACAACTTTGCCGCCATTGATGTGTCCATAGAATCTCTGGACTGGCTGCTGCTGGGTCGAAAGGAGCACAGCAGAGCTCACTTCTCCTGGACCGGTGAGTCTTGCACGGCCCAATGGGTTACCCCCTGACCACTCCAGCAGAGACCTGTTAAGCAGCACCACAGGGTTCATGGCAGCGCAATTCAGTCCCTGAGCTGAGACAGCCTGAAGTCAGGCGCTGTTTCCAGCCGGACCCATAGGAATAAATCGCCGTATGTGAATTGGTCAGATGACAGCACCTGGCCTGCACGGCTCTTTCCCCTCGTCATTGAAAAGAGTCAGGAGACAGACGCGGTTCAGAGTTTTTCCAGCCAAACCGGTCATGCCCTGATTTCCAGGTCAGAAAGAGGAGCCGGGTTCTTTCAGGAATGCCGTTTCTTCTGCTGTGCTTTCCCGGCCGAGAACCGCGTTGCGATGGGGAAAACGGCCAAAGCGGGAAACAATGTCCCGGTGGGCGATGGCATAGTTTGTGGTGTTTTCATTGCCCAGCGCGCCGATCAGTTCGACACAGCGTTCCTGATCATCCAGGACTTCACTGTGCTCCAAAGGCATGTAGATGAACTGCCGCTGCTCTTCAGACAACAACATGTCGAAACCGACTTCCAGAGCATGGTTGGTGATGTCCCGGGCGGCGGCGTCAAAGGCAAAACTGCGCGGGTCGTTGCGATAGATGTTGCGCGGAACCTGATCAAGCAGAATGACCAAAGCAAGGCAGCCCTCAGCTGTGTCCCGCCAGTAGTCCAGTTTCCACTCTGCAGCTTGCTGGTGAAGCTCCCCCAGCGTCTCGCGGACCTGCTGGTCAAAGGCTTCATCCTTTACCCACCATTTTTCCGCCGTCTCAGCCGCAAACCAAAAATCCAGAACTTGTTCCCAGGACAAAACAGCCCCCTTTTTTACTTTCACACTTTCGAACCCGCTGATCGGTCACCCATAGTCAGGTTTGGCAGTCTGATCTTCAGACACAAACCGACCTGGAAACTCCCCCTCAAGCCAGAACGCGCCAGACCAGCATGCTCCAGGCGCCCAAACGTCGATCCGGATGATATCCGTTGAGTTCGACCGCACTCTAACAAATCAGATCCCCTGTGCGAAAGGGCAGGTGCGGCTTGATGAGTTATGCAAAATCTCACCTGAATCTGCCCAGGCCGCTGGTCCGTTCCCGTCACCTTTGATCTTCAATTGTCGCCGAAAGAACAGTCGAGGTCCTATAAGGAGCAAATCCCTGTTCGCCTCTGTTGGAAACAGAGAGTAAGCTAAATTCAGTTGAGCAGCCGGACACTGTCGGCTGATTGGCAGGCGATAAAAAAAACAAGTTGTGCCACGCCTTCCTGGCGACGGAGTCAGGCACACATCAAACCGGTTCATCTGGTCAAACCCCAAACAAGAACCGGAACAGGGGTAAAGAGTGAGGTGGGCCCGTGGAACGTTACGGCTTATTGCTGATCGAAGGTTTTGACCTGGAGTCCTTTGCAACCTGTGTGGATGCGCTCAAGGCCGCCAACGATCTGGCAGGCGAGACTCTCTACGACTGGAAAGTGGTGGGAGAGTACGCAGCACCGGTCACCAGTCATTCCGGCATCTCTCTTCCGGTTCAGGTTGTCGCCGGAGAAGGCCTGCCCTTCGACTGCATTGTGATTTTTGCCGCTGAAGAAGCGCTCACCTATGACAGCCGGGAGGTTCTGGCCTGGCTTAGGCGTGCCGTTCGTTTCGGCGCGGAAATGGGCGGCGTGGATTGCGGAGCCTGGGTCCTGGCCAAAGCCGGTTTGCTGAAAGACAAACGCGTGGCCCTGCACTGGCCCTATGCCGGAGCCTTCCGGGAAACCTTCAGCATTCCCGTCGACCTGCGCGACACCTATGCCCTGGACAAAGGCCTCTTTACCTGTGGGCGTGGCACTTCGGTCTTTGAAATGGTGCTGGCCCGCATCGAACAGAACCAGGGCAAGGAACTGGCGGAAGCCGTGGCTCAGGACCGCTCCCGCGACCCAGGCGAACGGGGCAGTCCCCAACAGCAGCGCGCCGGGCTCTCCCAGAGGCTGGGGGCGCAGAATGCCAAGCTGTCGGCCTGTCTGGATGCCATGGAAGCCAACATCGACGCGCCCCTGTCCAACCGGGAACTGGCAGAAACTGCGGGTGTTTCCGTCCGCCATCTGGAACGGCTGTTCGCGGCTCATTTCCAGGAAGCACCGGCCCAGTTTTACAGAAACCTGCGTCTGGAGCAGGCCCGCCGCCTGCTGTCACAAACCCAGATGCCCATCACCGACATCGCCATGGCCACCGGCTTCGTCAATGTCTCTCACTTCGCCCGAGCCTTCAGAGAGGTCTACGAGACCTCCCCCTCGCAGCTGCGCAACCAGAAAGACCGCCAAAGCTCCCTGCAATACCTCCGCCGCCTGGCTTGATAATTGTTTCCCTCAGTTAGCCTGCCCGGTCTTCCAACATCATCTGAGCGGCCTTTTCACCGATCATGATTGAGGGGCTGTTGGTGTTGCCGGAGGTGATGGTGGGCATGATGGAGGCGTCGGCGACCCGCAGCCCGTCAATGCCGTGAACCTTCAGCCGATCACTGACCACGGCCATGTCGTCGCTGCCCATCTTACAGGTGGAAACGGGATGGAAGATGGTGGTGGCAATGTCGCCAGCCGCGGTTGCCAGATCTTCATTGCTGGCGATGTGAGGACCGGGCTTGTATTCCTGCGGATTAAAGCGGGCCATGGCAGGTTGTGCCGCAATGCGACGGGCCAGTTGGATGGATTCTGCCGCGACCTGTCTGTCGACCTCTGCCGAGAGGTAGTTGGGACTGATGGCCGGTTGAGTGCGCGGATCGGCAGAGGTGATGTGAACCGTCCCCCGGCTTTCAGGCCGCAGGTTACAGACAGAGGCGGTAAAGGCCGGGAAGTTGTGCAGGGGGTCGCCAAACTTATCCAGGCTCAAAGGCTGCACATGAAACTCCACATTGGCGGTTTCCTGGGCCTCGTTGGACTTGGCAAAGGCCCCCAGTTGGCTGGGTGCCATGGTCATGGGACCCGATTTGAAAAGCAGGTACTCCAGTCCCATCATGGCCTTGCCCACCAGGGAGTTGGCCCGCTGATTAAGCGTCACCGTGTTTTCCACCTTGAAGATGGTGCGGATTTGCAAGTGATCCTGCAGATTCTCCCCAACACCCTTTAGCTCATGATCCACGGCAATGCCCTGCGCCTGCAGAACCTCGCCCCGGCCAATGCCGGAAAGCTCCAGCAATTGAGGGGAGCCTATGGCACCGCTAGACAACACCACCTCGCCGCCGGTTTTCACAGAGGCTTTGGCATCCGCCCCGTCCAGCCAGAACTCAACACCTGTTACTTTCTTCTGGCCATCCTGCTGCTCCAGGATCACCTTTTTGGCCTGGGCATGGGTAACAACGGTCAGGTTCCTGCGCCCTTCCGCCGGCTTCAAAAAGCCTTTGGAGGTGTTCCAGCGGACACCGCGTCGCTGGTTCACCTGGAAGTAGCCGACCCCTTCATTGTCGCCGCTGTTGAAATCATCGGTCTTTGGGATACCGGCCTGTTCCGCGGCATCGGCAAAGGCGTCCAGAACTTCCCAGCTCAGCCGCTGTTCCTCCACCCGCCATTCGCCCCCCTGGCCATGCAGGTCCGTCCCACCCTGGAAATGATCTTCCGAGCGTTTGAACAGCGGCAGGACATCGTCCCAGCCCCAGCCCTGGTTGCCCATCTGCCGCCAGGTATCGTAATCGCGGGCCTGACCGCGCATGTAGATCATGCCATTGATGGACGAACAGCCCCCCAGAACCTTGCCACGGGGATAGGCCAGGGAGCGCCCATTGAGGCCCTTGTCCGGTTCGGTTTTGAAGCACCAGTCCGTGCGCGGATTGCCCATGCAATAGAGGTAACCGACAGGAATGTGAATCCAGTGGTAGTTGTCCCGCCCCCCGGCTTCGAGCAGCAGAACAGAAACATCCGGGTTGGCGGAAAGGCGATTGGCCAGAACACAGCCCGCACTGCCCGCACCGACAACAATGTAATCAAAGGTCCCCAGATCTTTTACCACGTCCATCCCCATAGCATTTTTGGACCCGGAAGCTGCCAGGCTTCTCATCTGGTCCTGATTTCTTGTTTGACTGGCTGATCGGATCGCACCGATTGAGCAAGGGCTAAACAATACCCTGCCAACTCATAAAGGCCGCCGTCCGGCGTTCCTCTTTGCCCTCATTAACAAGAGCTGGCGATCCTATGTGCCAAAGCTTGATGACTTAATAGCAGACCTCAGTTCTTTTATCCGCAAACAATTCGCCTGCGCGTCAACAAGACCCTCGTGCACCGACCGCTTAGGCAGTCCGGGCAACACTGTGCAAGATAAGAGCCTCCATCATCAGTCATGCTCTGTGGCAACGCCCGCTTCTCACGAAGAGAGAAGCATAGATAAGCATATAAATATCAATAATTTAAAAGAATTCACCAAAGAACTTCACCCGGTTATCAGGCATGACTACAGAGGCCGTCCGCCACCGGTTAAGACACTCAAGCGCCTCAGGATCACAGGTCCTTGTCTGCGGCAAAAAAACAATGCCAGGTCAGGACAATTGACATCTGAAGTCACCCCGGCGACACTTTGTCCGACAAACCGACATCGATAAAAATGACGGACAGGGATGTAAAGAGTGAGCGAAGCACAGACGCCGCTGCAGCGTATGGGATTCAACCAGGACGCCCTTGATGGTTACCTGCGGGACAGTCTGCCCGGGTTGACCGGTCCCCTTTCTGTCCAGCCCATCTCCGGCGGGCAATCCAACCCGACCTTCTTTTTGACCTTTGGTGAACGCCGACTGGTTCTGCGCAAGCAACCCCCCGGAGAGCTCTTGCCATCGGCTCATGCGGTGGACCGTGAGTTCCGGGTGATGAAAGCCCTGGCTGATACCAAGGTCCCGGTCCCGGAAATGCTCTTGCTCTGTGAAGACCGCGACGTCACCGGCACGCTGTTTTATGTGATGGAATGTCTGGAGGGGCGTGTTTTCCATGATAACGCCTTGCCTGAACTCTCACCGCAGGACCGCGCTGGCTGTTACGGCGCCATGGCCGACACTCTGGCCGACCTGCATGAAGTCGATCCGGCTGCTGTTGGCCTGTCTGATTTTGGCAAACCCGGCAGCTACTTTTCCCGGCAGATCGGGCGCTGGTCGCGCCAGTATCAGGAAAGCCGCACCCGCGATCTGCCGGATGTCGAGCTGATGATCGACTGGCTGCCCAAAAACCAACCGCAAGAAGCGACCGAAAGTTCCGGTTTGATTCATGGGGATTACCGTTTGGGCAACCTGCTCTTCCATCCGGACAAACCGGAGATCCTCGGCGTGCTCGACTGGGAACTCTCCACGCTGGGGCATCCCCTGGGGGATGTGGGCTACAACATGATGTTCTGGCGCATGCGCCCCGAAGATTACGGTGGCATCAACGGCCTGGATCTGCAGCAACTGGGCATCCCGGCGGAAGAAGAGTACGTCACCCGATACTTTGAGCGCCGGGGCAAACCCAATAGCCTTCAGCCTTTCCATTTGGTCTTTGCGTTGTTCCGTTTTGCGCTGATCCTTGAAGGCATCGCCGGTCGGGCTGCCAAGGGCAATGCGTCAGCCGACAATGCCGATCAGGTGGGGCAACTGGCTGCATCTTTCGCCAAACAGGGGGCCGATATGATCCGCCAGCTGGACTGATCCAGTCGGGAGAACAACCAGTCCCTATGGCGACTCAGACCCATGGGCCAGCTTCAGAACAAACCCCTTTGAGGGTCTCTCCGGTAGAATGAGCCAAGAGTGGCCGTTGAGACCTAAGCAAGTGCCTCATGATTTAGAGAGCAGAGAGAACACCCGGTTTCAGGCCGCACCTGAAGACCGACAGAAGAGACAGGGAGACATAGAGATGGATTTTGCCTTCAGTGACAAATCCCAGGCCATGCAGCAGAAGCTGCGCAGTTTTGTCGAAGAACATGTGGTGCCGCGCAATGCAGCCTATATTGCGGCAACCGAAAAGGGGGATTTTCCGCCCCCCTTCATGGAAGATCTCAAAAACCTGGCGAAGTCCGAAGGTCTCTGGAATCTCTTCCTGCCTTCTCTGCGCGAAGATGAACCCGGTCACGGACTGAGCAACCTGGACTACGCTCCCCTGGCCGAAATCATGGGCCGGATGATGTGGTCGGCTGAGGTCTTCAACTGCAACGCACCAGATACAGGCAACATGGAGCTGCTGCACATGTTCGCCTCTGACTATCAGTATGATCGCTGGCTGAAACCTCTGCTGAACGGGGAAATCCGCTCTGCCTTTGCCATGACAGAGCCCGATGTGGCCTCTTCTGACGCAACCAACATCGCCACGCGCATTACCCGTGACGGCGACGACTACGTGATCAACGGCCGCAAGTGGTTCATCTCCAACGCTGCTGATCCACGCTGTGAAGTCTTCATTGTGCTGGGTGTCAGCGATCCCAACGGCGAACGCCACAACAGCCATTCCATGGTGATCGTTCCCCGTGACACGCCCGGCCTGGAAATCAAGCGCAACATCACCATCCTGTCCCAGCTGGATCCCGAAGGCCACTGTGAGGTGCTCTTCAAGGACGTGCGGGTGCCAAAAGAAAATCTGCTGGGCGAAGAAGGCAGCGGCTTTGCCATGGCCCAGGCGCGCCTGGGTCCGGGCCGCATTCACCACTGCATGCGCTCCATCGGGCAGTGTGAAGTCGCCCTGGAACTGATGCTGCAGCGGGCCCGCGAACGTAAGACCTTCGGCAAGCATCTGCATGAGCACGGCGCGGTCCAGGACTGGATTGCTCTGACCCGTTGTGAAATTGAACAGGCCCGCTTGCTGGTGCTGAAAGCTGCCTGGCTGATTGATCAGGGAGGGGCGAAAGCCGCCCGGCACGAAATCTCCATGATCAAGGTGATTGTGCCGCGCATTCAGTGCCAGATCTCGGACCGGGCCATTCAGCTCTTTGGTGCAGCCGGTTTGACCCCGGATACGCCGCTGGCCTTCATCTACACCTGGGGCCGGGCTCTGCGCATCGTCGATGGCCCTGACGAGGTCCACATCCGCACCATTGCCCGGCGGGAAATCAAGCAGGCAGAAGGCAACAACGAGTCAGCTGTCTTCCTGACCCCGCCAGAAGTACTTGAAAAGGCCGAGTATTAAGGGCTTAAAATAGCGACCCTATCCCCGCGCCCGGACAGAGTTTCCTTACTATGTCCGGGCGCTTTCTTCTCTGCCAACGGGCGAAGGACACCTGAATGCTCATCGTTGAAACCCCTCATGACCTGCTGGAGCAAGTCGGCACCGAACTTGGTGTCAGCGACTGGGTGGAAATCACTCAGGAGAAAATCAACGCCTTTGCCGACGCCACCGGAGATCATCAGTGGATCCACGTGGATCCGGAACGGGCTGCCCGCGAGTTACCCGGTGGCAAGACCATAGCCCACGGTTACCTGTCTCTGGCTCTGATTGCCGGCCTGATGCCTCAGTTGCTGAACATCAAACAGAAATCAGCGACCCTCAACTACGGCTCCAACAAGGTCCGCTTTACCGCGCCCGTGGTCGTGGGGTCTCGTCTTCGGCTGAGAAGCACCCTCACAGGAGCCGAGGCTTTGGGGGAAAAGGACATTCGCCTGACCTTTGCCTCCATGATGGAAGTGGACGGCAGCGACCGCCCGGCCCTGGTCGCGGAAAACGTCACCCAGGTCATGGGATAGTCAGAAGAACTGACGACTCTCTGGTCAGCCTGCCAGAGCATGATCGGTTTGGTTAGAAGCGCTTCGCGCTTGTACATAAACCGTGACTCATCCTCTAACACATTGAAAAGAGTTTCACGCTTTAAGCGTCATCACGTAGTGATCCCACTTAAAGCGATTTGACTCTGAGGCACCAGAGCCCAGGCGGCGATCAGGTAACAGACGCCAGCTCGTAGAACTGAAAAGCCGGGCCAACAAGGCCCCTCATGCAGAAACGGCCCCCTGATCGGAGGCCGTTTTCTTTTGTCGACTGCCGGACTGACTCAGTCCGCATTGTCGAGATAGTGATTGCCATAGGTGTCCCGCAAGGCGGTTTTCAGCAGCTTGCCGGTGGCCGTGTGTGGCAGTTCTTCCGTCACCACCACGCCGTTGGGAATCCACCATTTGGCGACCTTGCCATCATAGAAGGACAGCATTTCCGCTTCCTCCAGGCTTTCGCCGTCGGCCAGACGAACAATCAGCAGGGGCCGTTCATCCCACTTGGGATGGTGGGCGGCAATGACGGCGGCTTCGGCAACCTTTGGATGGGAAACGGCAATGTTCTCCAGCTCAATGGAGCTGATCCACTCCCCGCCGGATTTGATCACATCCTTGGTCCGGTCAGTGATTTCCATGTAGCCGTCCGGGGTGATCTTGGCCACATCCCCCGTGTCAAACCAGCCCTCGGCATCGTGACTGCCTGCGGACCCTTCCAGCTTGAAGTAGTCATTACAGACCCAGGGCCCTTTCACATAGAGCGCCCCGAAAGCCACCCCGTCCCAGGGCAGTTCCTTGCCATTGTCGTCGACGATCTTCATGTCCACGCCATAGACAATGCGGCCCTGGTTGAGTTCCTGCTGACGGCGTTCCGCCGCCGTCTGATTCTGGTGCTTGCCTTTGGGGGTGTTGTAGGTCCCGATGGGGCTCATCTCGGTCATGCCCCAGGCATGATAGATGTGGGCGTCATACTCGGACTCAAAGGCTTCCATCAGCATTTCCGGGCAGGCCGACCCGCCAACGACCAGGGATTTGACCGTATCGATGCGGGTGCCACTGCTGCGCAGGTGCTGCAGCAGACCCAGCCAGATGGTCGGCACACCGGCGGCGAAGGTGACCTTTTCCTGATCCATCATCTCCTGCAGGCTGGGGCCGTCCAGGCCGGGCCCGGGCATCACCAGCGTGGCCCCAACCATGGGGGCAGCATAGGGAATGCCCCAGGCGTTGACATGGAACATGGGCACCACCGGCAGAACCCGCTGGCGCGAGGTCAGGCCCATGGCATCAGGCATATTGACCGCATAGGCGTGCAGAATGGTTGAGCGGTGGCTGTACAACACCCCTTTGGGATTGCCGGTGGTGCCGGAGGTGTAACAAAGCGCAGAGGCTTTGTTTTCATCAAACTCCGGCCAGACGTAGTCGTCGTCAGCGGCCTCCATCAGTGTTTCGTAACAGAGCAACTCCATACCATCGGGCAGCGAAATGCTGGGCATGTGCGCTTCATCAGTCATCATGACAACCGCTTTGACATTGCCTGCAATGGCCGGTGCCAGAGCCGCTATCAAAGGGGCGAAGGTGTTGTCGACAAAAATGATTTTGTCTTCAGCGTGATTGATGATGTAGGTCAGCTGTTCCGGGAACAGGCGCGGATTGATGGTGTGCACCACGGAGCCCATGCCTGACACGGCGTAGTACAGCTCAAAATGGCGATAGTTGTTCCAGGCCAGCGTGCCGACCCGGTCGCCATCTTCAATGCCCAGTTTCTGCAAAACCCGAACCAGCCGCCGGGCCCGCTTTTCCGCATCAGCGTAGCTGTAGCGGTGAATGGATCCCTCAGTGGTCCGGGTAATGATCTCGGCATCGCTGTGATGCTTGGCGGCATGGGTCAGCAGCGAGGAGATCATCAGGGGGCGGTCTTGCATCAATCCCAGCATGGGTTTCCTTCCTGTTACATGACCCTGACGACCAGCCTATTCCCGGCTGACGTCAGGGCTTTTCTTTTTTACTTGGATCAAACTATTCCAGATTGTTGCGGCCAGGGCCAGAAGGTGATGTCACCAAACTGCACCCGCCACAGATTTACTCGTAGCTTTTCCAGCCCTGGCCGGCCCGGCGGCCGTCGTGCCCGGCGGCGACCTTTTGTTTCAGCAAAGGCCGGGGCATGAAGCGAGGACCATAGGACTCCTGAAGGATCTCCTGCACTTCCAGGGTCAGGTGGTTGGAAACCAGATCCATCAGCTTGAACGGTCCCACCGCATGGCCCAGTCCCAGCTCACAGGCTTTATCCACTTCCTCGGGGCTGCAGACCCCTTCTTCCACCAGACGCACAGCCTCAATGATAAAAGCGTGCAGCACCCGGTTGACCGCAAATCCGGCCACGTCTTTCACCCGGATCGGCTCCTTGGCAGCCGCCGCGCACAGGGCCATCACCTGATCGACGATGGCAGCCTCTGTTTCAAAGGCCGGGATAACCTCCACCAGCTTCATCCGGTGCACAGGCGAAAAGAAATGGGTTCCGAGGAAGCGGCTGCGTCGCTCTTTGGACACCGCTGATGCCAGGCTGGAGATGGGCAGAGTTGAGGTGTTGGAGGCAAAGATACAGGAGGCCTGTGCAATGCCATCCAGCTCTTCAAAAGTGGCCTTTTTGATCTCTTCCTGCTCAAAGACGGCCTCAATGATCAGGTCCCGGTCCTGGTAAGCCGCCAGGCTTTCAACGACCGCCAAGTTTTCCAGGCAGGTCTGACGCTGTTCCGCAGTGAAAATGCCCCGCGTGACAGCCTTGTCCAACAGCCCTTCCAGCCGATCGAGCACCTTGTCACGGGTGGCGTCACTGCTGTCTGTCAGGATCGTGGGATGCCCTGCCATGGCAAAGGTCAGGGCTATTTCTGAGCCCATCATGCCCGCACCGACCACGCCTACTTTTTCCACTGCCATCTTCTTGTGTCCTCATACCTGTTCTCGGAGGCAACTCGGTTTCAGTGGATTCACTACGTGACATCACTTGAAGCGTGAATTTGCCTCTTTTCAATGTTCCAGAGGAGGGTTCACGGATTAGTTTCAAGCCCGAAATGCTTCCAACTAAACCGATCATGCTCCAGTTGCCGGGCAGCTATTTCAGCAGCTGCCACAGCTGCTTCTTCCTCATCTCTTCAAAGGGGCATCCCCGGTTACGAACCAATTGATCTCCACCCGCCTCATCTGTGTCCATTCGCAGTTTGGATCGGGTCAGAAAATATCCTCCGGCGCCGCGAACCAGCTGTCATCCAGTGCTTTCAGCTGTGCCAGCGCCCCGTCGTACTTCGGCAGTTCCCAGCGCAGGAAATAGCGGCAGGCCGACAGCTTGCCCTGCAGAAAGGCCAGCTCCTCTTGGCCCAGTTCCCCGCCATCCCTGTCCGCCAGCATTTCTTCTGCCAGCACCGCAAGGTCCAGCCAGATCCAGGCGATCACATAGTGGCCCAGCGCTTCCAAATAAGGAGAGGCATTGCCCAGCACTTCATTGACCAGACCATCAGCCTGTCTCTGGCACAGCAGTTCAGTGACCGTCTGGATCTCTGACTGGGCTTTCGCCAGCGTGGCTGCATCCCCGGCCAGATCCGGCAGACCCTGTGCCTGGTCCAGTGTTTTCGATACCCGCTGCTGAAGCAGAGAAAAACCTTTGCCGCCGGCCATGTGAACTTTACGACCCAGCAGATCCAGGGCCTGAATTCCATGGGTGCCTTCATGGATCGGGTTCAGGCGGTTGTCGCGGTAGATCTGTTCCACCGGATAGTCCCGCGTGTAGCCGTAGCCGCCGTGGATCTGGATGGCCTGAGCGTTGGCTTCCAGGCACCACTGACTGGGCCAGGACTTAACAATCGGGGTCAGCAGTTCCAGCAACAGGTTTGCTTCGGTGCGCGCCTGTTCTTCAGGTGCACTCTTTTCTTCGTCCACCAAGCTGGCGGCAAAGAGACAAAGGGCCTGCGCCCCCTCCACATAGGCTTTCTGGGCCAGCAGCATGCGCCGGATGTCCGCGTGGGCGATGAGCGGCTGTTGGGCGCTGTTTGGGTCCTTGTTCAGCGGCGCGCGGCCCTGCAGGCGCTCACGCGCATAGGCCAGGGAGGCCTGATAACCGGCCAGCCCCAGGGCCATGGCCCCGTTGCCCACAGAAATACGCGCCTCGTTCATCATCTGGAACATGTAGCGCAGTCCCTGGTGCGGTTCCCCGACCAGATAGCCAACCGCGCCGTCGTTTTCACCGAAGTTCAGGAGGGTGGAGGTGGTGCCCCGATAGCCCATCTTGTGGATCAATCCCCCCAGTGCCACGTCGTTTCGCGGCCCCAGGCTGCCATCGTCCTGCACCAGGAATTTTGGCACGATGAACAGGGAAATCCCCTTCACACCCGCAGGAGCCCCTTCAATCTTCGCCAGCACCAGATGCACAATGTTGTCGCTGAGTTCGTGGTCACCTGCGGAAATGAAGATCTTGTTGCCCTGCAGACGATAGCTGCCGTCAGGCTGGGGCACCGCTTTGGTTCGAATGTCTGACAGTGACGACCCGGCCTGAGGCTCCGTCAAGGCCATGGTGCCGAAAAAGCGCCCCTCATACATGGGCTGCATGAAGCGGTGTTTTTGCTCATCGCTGCCAAAGGACTCCAGCACATTGGCGGCGGCCATGGTCAAGAAGGGATATCCCATGGTGGAGACGTTTGCCGCCGAAAAAACCGACCCAACGGCCATCTGCAAGGTAAAGGGCTGCTGCAAACCACCCCAGTCTTCCGGTGCACAGAGCCCCATGAAGCCAGCCTCGATGAACTGGCTCAAGGCGGTCTCAACTTCAGGCCGCATGACCACTTTGCCGTTTACAACATCAGGTTCATTTGCATCGGCCAGGGCGTTGTGAGGCGCAAAATGATCTCGAGCAACTTCCATTGCTGTTGAAATAATTGACAGGCTTGTTTCCCGATCAAATGAAATAAAGTCGGGTCGATTTGAAATAGAATTCAAATTCAACCAATCAAACATTAGAAAATCTATATCTCTATTCATGAGCATTTTCCAAATTCAGGTGATCACAACTTGATCGTTGGTTGAATTCACAAACCTCTTTTGCCTATAGTCTCCAAAACAACGCAAAAGAGAATGGGAACGATGTTTGATATCAAGGGACAGGTGATACTCATCACCGGCTCCAGCCGAGGCATCGGCCGGGCCATTGCTGAACGGGCGGCTGAAGCCGGCGCCAAGGTTGTGATCTCCAGCCGCAAACAGGATGCCTGCGACGCGGTTGCTGAAGAGATCCGGGCCAAGGGAGGCGAGGCTCTGGCCATTGCCGCCAACGTCTCCGACAAGGGAGCGCTCGAGAATCTCGTCGGTCAGACCCTCAGCGCCTGGGGCCGCATTGACTGCCTGATCTGTAACGCAGCGGTCAATCCGCACTACGGCCCGCTGTCCACCATTGATGACACTGCCTGGGACAAAATCATGGGGGCCAATCTGCGCTCCAACCTCTGGCTGGCCAACCTGGTTTTGCCAGGCATGGCTGAGCGGGGCGGCGGCAGCATGATCCTCCTCTCCTCTGTTGTTGGCTTGAGAGGAAACAGCAGCATCGGTGCCTATGGCATCTCGAAGACCGCCGATCTGGGCCTGACCCGCAACCTGGCTGTTGAGTGGGGAGAAAAAAACATCCGGGTCAACGCCATCTGTCCCGGCATCATCAAAACCGACTTTGCCCAGGCCTTGTGGGACAACCCGAAGGTCGCCGAACCTTCCATCCGGGCCACCTGTCTGAAACGGCTGGGCGACCCCGATGACATCGCCGGCGTGGCCCTTTTCCTGGCCTCGCCCGCCTCCAGGTATGTCACAGGAACTGAGATTGTCGCCGATGGCGGCATGACCATCTCTCTGGCCATGTAGCGTCACGAAGGTCGAGCCCTGGGCAGCCCTCTTGTGAAGAGGCGACAGGTGAGCGGAAAAAAGCTGTTCAGAAACAGCCGCATCGGGGGAGCCACTCATGGCTCCCCCTTTCTCGTTCAGCTGACTGTTCCCGCAAGACCTCATCAGGGGCGCTTGCCTTCCAAAACAGCGGACAGAGGTTTGTCCTGCGCTACCAGATACTCCAGCAAAGGTGCGGGTTTCCAGCGACTGCCGAACTGTTTTTCCAGGTCCTGCAGCTTGTTTAAGACAGCGGGCAATCCCCAGACTTCTGCCTGGTAAAGCGGGCCGCCTTTGAAGCGAGGGAAACCGTAGCCGGTCAGGTAAACCAGATCGATGTCAGAGGCCCTGATGGCGATGCCCTCATCCAGCAGCTGCAGCCCCTCGTTGATCAGAGCCAACAGCAACCGCTGGCGAATGTCTTTGGCATCCAAAGACGTCCGTTCCATCTGCAGCTGGGCACTTTCATCCTCAATCATCTCCGCCACCCAGGTGCTGGGTTTGGGTTTGCGGGGACCCTCGGGATAGTCGTACCAGCCTTTGCCGGTTTTCTGGCCAAACCGCCCTTCTTCACAGAGTCTGTTGAGCAGGTTCGAGGTGCGGCCTTTTTCAGGCGGCAACGGCCCGCGCTGCTTCTGGATGCGCCAGCCCACGTCGTTGCCAGCCAGATCACTCATGGTGAAGGGGCCCATGGCAAAGCCCCACTTCTGAATGGCCTGATCCACGTCATGCGGCAGAGCGCCTTCTTCCAGCATCATGGTGGCTTCATGCAGATAGCGGTCAATCATGCGGTTGCCGATGAAACCGTCACACACGCCGGAGACCACGCCTGTTTTCTTCAGCCATTTGGCAATGGTCAGGCCCGTTGCCAGCGTCTTGGGCGAGGTCTTGTCTCCCTTGACCACCTCCAGCAGCTGCATCACAGGCGCCGGGCTGAAGAAGTGCAGACCCAGAACCCTGTCTGGGACACCAGAAGCTTCAGCCAGGACATCAATGTCCAGGGTCGAGGTGTTGCTGGCCAGCACACAATCGGGACCGACAATGCCCGGCAGTTTGGCAAAGATCTCTTTTTTGAGATCCATATCCTCAAAGACGGCTTCAATCACCAACTCAACATCGGCCAGAGCCTGAAGGTCATCCGCCAGGCTGATGCGCTGACAGGCAGTTTCCGCAGCCTTTGCTGGCATGCGCTTCTTTTCGACCAAGCGGCTGAAGTGCTGTTCAACCGCCTTTTCACAGCGTTGCAGGGCCTCTTCCGAGGAGTCGACCAGCACCACATCATAGGCATTGGCTGCGCAGGCAATGGCGATGCCAGCCCCCATGGTGCCCCCGCCGATCACACCAACCTTGTTGACCAGATAGGGACGTGTGCCTGTCCCCAGAAAGGGGACTTTCCTGGCAGCTCTTTCTGCAAAGAAGGCATGGATCAGGGCCGGTGACTGAGGTGACTGACGGCAAAGTTCAAAAAGACGCCGCTCTTCAGCCAAGCCCTCTTCAAAAGGCCGGTCAGACGCCGCAGCGACGGCTTCGACAATGTGCTTGCTGGCCACGGCAGCGCCAGGTCGCCAGGTTTTCAGCTGTTCCTGAAATGCCTCAATCACATCCGGTGCGGAAGCCAGAGTCCGTTGGGACAGGACCGGCAGCTCTTCCCCCTGCTCTGCCTTTTCCTGGGCAAAGGCGCCTGCTGACTCCAAGAGATCGCCTTCAATCAGCTCATCGGCGATGCCCATTTCCACCGCCAGCGACGCCCTCAGACCTTTACCGCTGGTCATGATCTGCAGCGCGGCCCGCTGTCCGACCAGGCGGGGCAGTCGTTGCGTGCCCCCTGCCCCGGGCAGCAAACCCAGGTTCACTTCCGGCAAGCCCAGACGACTGCCTTTGGCAATCACTCTGTAGTGACAGGACAAGGCCAGTTCCAGCCCGCCGCCCAAGGCTGTGCCATGAATGGCCGCCACGACCGGTTTGGGGGCCTGTTCAAACAGGGCATTGATGTCATTCAGGTCCACCCCACCCATGGGCTGGCCAAACTCCTTGATGTCCGCACCGGCCGGAAAGCTGTTGCCGTCTCCGATCAGAACAATACCCACGGTTTCGTCATCTGCGCTGGCTTCCTGTATGGCGGCCCACAGACCGGCGCGCACCGCCTCGCCCAAGGCATTAACAGGCGGGTTCGCCACCCGGATCACCCCGATGTTTTCCAGTCGCCCGTAGCTGACAGGTCCGTGTTCGGACAGGGTGTTCTCCCGCAGAGGAGCATCGTTTTCCTGAGACATACAATTCTAACTTTCTTCTCGCGTTGGCGTTTCAGCGGCCACCGACTCTTCAGTAAAGTCTCGCCGAAATTCCGGGTCTGATAGATTTCTGAGCCAGGCTCTGGTCAGGCAAAGCCTCTTTCAATCTTCTTTAGTCAATGGGGATCAGGTCCACTTTGCCGTCAATATCCAGGCCGCAGACGTCATAGCCCCGTTTGAAGTCAATGATGTGGCGACGCATCCAGTCTCTTGCCACCTCAGAATCTCCGGCCTGCAAGGCATCAAAGATGTACTGATGAGCCACCAGTAGGCGCTTGCCTGCCCGGTCACTGGTCTTCGAGTGATTGAAGAGTGTTTTCAGCGCCGGATAAAACAACAGGGACACCGGCTCGCGCGCCAGGGATAGAGCCCGGTTGCCCGTGGCTTCCGCCACCAGCTGATGAAACTCGATGTCCAGGGCAATCAGCGAACCGTCCTGTTCGACGGCATGGCGTGTCCGCGCCACATTCTGTTCGATTTTCTCAAGGGTGGTCGCATCAATGCGCTGAGCAGCGGCTTCGGCGGCAGATGGCTCCAGCAGCATGGTCATCTCCCACAGCTCCCGGAAAGTGATGCGGTGCATCACCAGCGCCCGCGATCCGCGTGTGGCCAGCTCTTTGTAGTGAGGCAGGGTGACGAAGAGACGCCGCCCTCCGGCCCGGCCCACCAGTCCCGACTGTTCCAGTGACCGTATGCCTTCGCGTACTGTTGAGCGGTTCACCCCAAACTGCTCCGCCAGCACGGTTTCCGTCGGCAGCTGATCGCCCGGTTTCAGGTTACCGGCGATGATCTCCCGTTCAATGGCCTCATAGACCAGCTTGTAGGCTGGTGGTGCATCCAGCCGTTCGAAGGTTTGCCCCATAGCCCATCCTTTGCTCGCACCCTGTTGTCGGTGCTTTTCGTCCGGCAATCCCTCTGCCGAGGCAGAGAGCGAAACAACCCAAGTGAGTTAAACGACCCCGGTGAGTTGAACGACCCCAGTGAGTTGAACACCCCCCGTAATCTAAACACCCCCAGAGAGTTCGCCGAACAAAGGGCGCTGATTGAACTCAGAGAGATGTTCGACCTGAGGGCGTTAACGGACCCCAAGGTGCGCAATGCACCCAACGGCCCCCATGTCGGTGCCATCCAGGGCAAAAATCTAACGACAGTCAGGCTTTTCCCTTGCTCACTCTGTTCGTTTGTCGGACATTCGGAACTTACAACATTCCGGAAAAAGAGGTCAACGACCAGCCAGGGGCAGAAATTTGGGATAAGGCCAGAAATCGGCTCCCTGACCTGCGTTGCTTGACCCGCAAGAATTCTGACAGCGAAACCTCTGCTGCCCGGTCCGGCTGATCCGACCTGCAGCAGCAGCACAGCCAAGATAGGAAGAGGCAGACATGGAAGAAGTGGTCATTGTCAGCGGCACCCGCACAGCCATCGGTGATTTCGGCGGCGGCCTGAAAACTCAGAGTCCGGCCCAGCTGGGCGCTCTGACCATCAGCGAAGCCATCAAGCGCGCCGGCGTAGAGGCCAGCGATGTCCAGCATGTGGTGCTGGGCCAGGTGATCCAAAGCGAGCCTCGGGACATGTACCTGTCCCGTGTCGCAGCCATGGATGCGGGCATCCCTGCCGCCACCCCCGCCATGACTCTGAACCGTCTCTGCGGCTCCGGTGCACAGGCCATTGTGTCAGCCGCACAGATGATCGCCCTGGGTGAAGTCGACACGGCCGTCGCCGGGGGGGCTGAGTCCATGAGCAACGCCCCTTATGTGATGAATGCAGCCCGCTGGGGTCAGCGCATGGGCGACGCCCAGATGATGGACGCCATGCTGACAGCCCTGCATGATCCCTTTGGTCATGGTCACATGGGCATTACGGCAGAAAACGTGGCAGAGCGGTATGATCTGGACCGGGAAAAGCAGGACGCCTTTGCCGTGGAAAGCCACAACCGCGCTGAACGAGCCATTGCAGCTGGTTACTTCAAGGAACAGATCGTTCCGGTCACCATCAAATCCCGTAAAGGCGAAAGCGTCTTCGAGCAGGATGAGCATGTCCGCCCCGGTCTGACCATGGAAGACGTGGGCAAACTGCGCCCGGCTTTCAAGAAAGACGGCAGCGTGACCGCAGGCAACGCCTCCGGCATCAACGATGGTGCCGCCGCGCTGGTGCTGATGTCCGCCAAACAGGCGGAAAAGAAAGGCCTGACGCCGCTGGCCAAGATTCGCTCCTGGGGTCATGCCGGTGTCGACCCGGAAGTCATGGGACTGGGGCCCATCCATGCCGTGCCGCAGGCTCTGGAGCGGGCAGGCCTCAAGACCGATGATCTGGATGTCATTGAAAGCAACGAAGCCTTTGCTGCCCAGGCCTGTGCCGTCAACATCGGCCTGGATCTGGACCCGGCCAAGGTCAATCCTAACGGCGGCGCTGTGGCCCTGGGGCATCCGGTCGGCGCCACCGGCGCCATCCTGACCGTCAAAGCCCTCTACGAACTGGCCCGCACAGGCGGTCGCCACGGACTGGTCACCATGTGCATCGGTGGGGGCCAGGGCATCGCTCTGGTGATCGAAAAGGTCTAAACCGCGAGGTCTGCGCTAAAAGACTGACTAGAGCTTTTTCGCCTCAAGTGGATCGGCTAGCCAATCCGCTTAAACCGATTTGACTGTAAGGTCAGCGTGATCTGATCAAGAAAAAAGGGCGGTGCCGTTGAGGTCACCGCCCTTTTCTTGTCTGTCGTGTCTGCCTCTTTAGAAGCGGCGGTTGGTGAAGTGATGGGCGCGCGCCCCGACTTCGTAGCCCAGAGACCGCAGTGCCCGCTGGCCTTCCCTGTGCTGGGTCACCAGGGGCAAGGGCAACAGAGTGGCATCACCGCTTTGCAGATAATCCGCCAGCGCCTGGCCGAATACCGTGCCGGGCCCGATGCCGCGACCATTGAAAGCGTAGGCCGCCACCACACCGGGCTGCAGTTCGCTGATTTTCGGCAGGTGATCCTGGGTCATGCCGATGGCCCCGCACCAGCTTTCCGCAAAACCGACCTTTGCAGCCTGGGGAAAGAAGGTCTTCAAGGTGCGGCGTGCCCAACCCTTGTGAATGTTCGTCCCCAGGCCCTCCAGCTGGCCCACGGATCCAAAAATCAGGCGCCCGGCGGCGTCCTTTCTGAAGGACGTCAACACAGTGTGGGTATCCCAGCAGCCCTGTTCTTCGGGCAGGATCTCTTTTTGCAGCTTCTCTGGCAGCGGGTCCGTTGCAAAGTGGAAGTAGTAGAAGGGCACATGCGCCTGCTGCAGACTTTCCCCCGCCCCTTGCGAATAGGCATTGGTGGCCATGACCACCTTGTCGGCCCGGACCCGGCCTTTGGGGGTTGAAAGGCGCCAGCGCTGTGCCTCCCGGTCCAGCCTTTCCACAGGAGACTGACAATAGAGCGCCGCCCCTGCCGACAGAGCAGCTTTGGCCAGTCCCTGAGCATAGCCCAACGGCTGAATGGTTCCGGCCCGGTGATCCCACAAAGCCCCGTGGAAGCGGTCAGAACCGATCTTCTCTGTAGCTGTTGGCCGGTCAATAACCTCCAGGTTCGCCCCTCGGGCCGCCCACTGGGCCTGTCGGCGTTCCAGATCCTTCAGACCGCCAGGTGAATGGGCACAATGCAGCGTGCCGTTGCGCCGGGGTTCGCAGGCCATCTGATGCTGTTCAATCAGATTAAACACCCGCTCCGGCGCGCCACCGAGAACCTCGTTCAGCCGCTCGCCGACCTCAGGCCCCAGCCCGGCCACCACATCATCAGGGGCAAACCACAAGCCGGCATTAACCAACCCGGAATTTCGCCCGGAGCAGCCGAAGCCAACCTGCTGGGCTTCCAGAACAGCAACCGACGTGCCGCTTTCAGCCAGTTTCAGCGCGGCGGCCAGTCCGGTGTACCCGGCCCCGATCACTGCCACATCAACGACGATCTCTCCGTCCAGCGATGGCAGAACCGGCATGGCTTCAGCCGACGCCCCCCAGGCCCCATGAGTGCGGGTACCTGGTCCAAAAGACTGCATCTCAAGCCCTGTCATTGGCCGGATCTCACGATTGGGACGCAGAGCGGATCTTGCTCAGGGTCGTGGCAGGGGAAATGGCTTCCGGATCAATCTGCAAATGCAGCAAAGCCGGTTTGCCAGCCGCCCGGGCCCGCTCAAACGCCGCAGTGAAATCTTCACTGCGCTCAACTTTCTCCGCGTGGCCGCCATAGGCTCTGGCCAGAGCCACAAAGTCAGGATTGACCAGCTCCGTTGCGGAAATGCGGGCAGGATAGTCCCGCTCCTGGTGCATGCGGATGGTGCCATAGATGCCATTGTCGATCACCAGCACGATGATGTTCGCGCCGGACTGCATGGCCGTGCCGAATTCCTGACAGGTCATCTGGAAACAGCCATCACCGGCAAAGCACACGACAGGCCGGTCAGGGTGACGCAAAGCGCCTGCCACGGCGGCGGGCAGTCCATACCCCATGGACCCGGAGGTCGGGGCCAGCTGTGTCCCAAACCGCTGGAAGCGATGGAAACGGTGCAGCCAGGTTGCATAGTTGCCCGCCCCGTTGGCCATGATGGCATCAGCAGGAAGGATTTCTTCCAGCTGCTGCATGACTTCCGCCATCTGCAGGGTTCCAGGTGTGGTCATGGTCGGGGCGGACCAGTCCAGATAGTCCTGATGGGCTTCAGCCACGGCGTCAGGTGCGGCAGCGCTTTTGCCCGCGTCCAGTTTTTCAGCCAGGCTCAGGAACTGCCCCGGCGTGGCATTGATTGCCAGATCCGGACGATAGATGCGGCCCAGCTCTTCCGGTCCGGCGTGAATGTGCACCAAAGTCTGGCGGGTTTCCGGCATTTCCAGCAGGCTGAAGGACTGAGAGGGGTTTTCTGAGAACCGCGCGCCCAGGAAGATCAGCAGATCGGCGTCGGCAATGCGGGCTTTCAGTTTCGGATTGATGCCCAGACCCACGTCACCGGCATAGTTGGGGTGCAGGTGATCAAACAGCATCTGGCGACGGAAAGAGGCGCCGACCGGCAGGTTCCAGCGACGGGCAAAGTCAGCCATCTGGGCAACGGACTCTTCAGACCAGCGGGAGCCGCCGACAACCAGGAACGGTTTCTTGGCCTTGGCCAGCAGCCCTTCCAGACGATCCATATCCGCCGCACTGGGAGCCGGTTCAGCCACCTCGACTTTCAGACCGGCCTGAACCTGCGCCAATTCCCGCAGCATATCTTCCGGCAAGGCCAGCACCACCGGCCCGGGACGGCCGGACATGGCAATGTGGAAGGCATGGGAAATGATCTCCGGGATGCGGTCAGCCTGATCGATCTGTTCGACCCATTTGGCCATGCCCCCGAAGAACTGGGTGTAGTCCACTTCCTGGAAGGCGTCACGCCCGCGCATGCGCCGCCCGATCTGACCGACAAAAAGGATCATGGGGGTGGAGTCCTGCTGGGCCACATGGACCCCGGAACTGGCATTGGTGGCGCCCGGCGCCCGGGTGACCATGGCAATGCCAGGTCGTCCGGTCAGCTTGCCGTCTGCCTCAGCCATCATGGTCGCGCCCCCTTCCTGGCGGGCCACCACGGCTTCGATGGGCGAATCATGCAGGGCGTCCAGAACGGCCAGATAGCTTTCGCCCGGCACACAGAAGACCCGGTCCACTCCCTGGGCTTCCAGGCAATCAACGATCAACTGGCCACCGGTGCGGGCTGAGTTACTTTTGTCGGTCATCTCTTCAGTCTCCTGCAGGGCTCTTGGCGAGGCCCAGTTCTGCTAAAATCTCGTCGGTGTGTTCACCCAGGCGCGGTGCGGCACGCTCCAGCTTCAGGGCGCTGTCAGAAAAGACAATGGGGCTGCGCAGGGTGGGCACCGTGCCGCCTTTGGCCCCGGTAGAGGGCAACTGGCTGACCATCTGCCGATGCTGGATCTGAGGATCGGCAAAAACATCATCCACTTTGTTGATGGGGCCTGCTGGAACATGCACCTCTTCCAGGCGCGCCAGCAGATCATCACGGGTAAAAGCGGTGGTCTTTTCTTCAATCAGAACCGTCAGACGATCCCGGTTTTTGATCCGCGCGCGGTTGTCATGGAAATCCGGATCCTCCGGCAGTCCTTCCAGCCCGAGCACATCACACAGCTTGACGAACTGGGCCTGGCTGCCGGTGGCAATGATCAGATGACCGTCAGAAGACGGATAGACCTGGTAAGGCACAATGTTGGGATGGGCGTTGCCCATGCGGGTCGGGGCTTTGCCGGAAATGAGATAATTCTGGGCCTGATTGGCCAGAACGGAAGTCATGGAATCCAGCAGAGCCATATCCACCTGCTGACCCTTGCCGGTGATGGCGCGCTGGGCCAGCGCTGCCTGAATGCCGATAACCCCGTAAAGCCCGGTAAAGATATCGGCAAAGGCCACACCGACCTTCTGGGGTTCACCTTCGGGGTCGCCTGTCAGGTCCATGATCCCGCCCATGCCCTGGATCATGAAGTCATATCCGGCGCGGTGAGAATAAGGACCATCCTGTCCAAAGCCTGTCACGGAACAGTAGATCAGACCCGGATTGATCTTCTTCAGGCTGTCGTAATCCAGGCCGTACTTTTCCAGACCGCCGACTTTGAAGTTCTCAATCAGCACGTCTGAACGTTTGACCAGCGCTTTGACAATTTCCTGCCCCTCAGGGGTCCGGAAATCGACGGTGATGGAGCGTTTTCCCCGGTTGCAGCTGTTGAAATAGGCCGCGTCCAGATCTTCCCCATCTTCCCCTTCAATGAAAGGCGGCCCCCACTTGCGGGTGTCGTCCCCGGCCGGGGCTTCCACCTTGATCACATCGGCCCCCAGATCCGCCAGGGTCTGCCCGATCCAGGGCCCTGCCAGAATGCGGGCCAGTTCCAAAACCTTCAGCCCGTCCAAAGGGGCTGAGGCTGTCTGCGCGTCGGTCATTCAACAACCTTGATAGCAATAGAAAAGCAAACTCCGACCCGCTCACCCCGTTAAAAGCAAGCAGGCCGGAGCCATCCCGAAGCCCTTAGAAGAAGGCCTGCAGACCCGTCTGGGCGCGGCCCAGAATCAGGGCGTGCACATCATGCGTGCCTTCGTAGGTGTTGACGGTTTCCAGGTTGGCCATGTGGCGGAACACGTGGAATTCATCGGCAATGCCGTTGCCGCCGTGCATGTCACGAGCCACACGGGCAATGTCCAGCGCCTTGCCGCAGTTGTTCCGCTTGATCAGAGAGATCATTTCCGGCGCGGCTTCGGCCTTGTCCATCAAACGGCCAACGGCCAGGCAGCCCTGCAGACCCAGAGAGATTTCTGTCTGCATATCGGCCAGTTTCTTCTGGACCAGCTGGGTCTGAGCCAGCGGACGGCCAAACTGTTTGCGGTCCAGGGTATACTGGCGGGCTGCATGCCAGCAGAATTCAGCAGCACCCATGGCGCCCCAGGCGATGCCGTAGCGGGCCCGGTTAAGGCAACCGAAGGGACCTTTCAGGCCTTCCACGTTGGGCAGCAGGGCATCTTCGCCCACTTCCACATTGTCCAGAACCACTTCCCCGGTGATGGAGGCACGCAGGGAGAGCTTGCCTTCGATCTTGGGAGCGCTGAGGCCCTTGGTGCCTTTATCCAGCACAAAGCCGCGGATCTTGCCGCCGTGCTCTTCCGACTTCGCCCAGATGACAAAGACATCGGCCACGGGAGAGTTGGAGATCCACATCTTGGAGCCATTGAGCACATAGCCGCCCTGGACCTTGGCGGCACGGGTTTTCATGCCGCCGGGATCAGAACCTGCATCGGGTTCCGTCAGGCCGAAGCAGCCCACGTACTCACCCGATGCCAGCTTGGGCAGGTACTTCATGCGCTGCTCTTCGCTGCCATAGGCATAGATCGGGTACATGACCAGAGAGGACTGAACGGACATGGCCGAGCGGTAACCGCTGTCCACCCGCTCCACTTCACGGGCGATCAGGCCATAAGCCACGTAAGACACGCCCGGGCCACCATAGGCTTCGGGGATGGTCGGGCCCAGCAGACCCATTTCCCCCATCTCGTTCATGATCTCGCGATCAAAGCGCTCTTCGCGATAGGCCGACAGCACGCGGGGCTGCAGCTTATCCTGGGCGTAGGCTTTCGCTGCGTCACGGATCATGCGCTCATCTTCGGTGAGCTGGCTGTCCATCTTGAAGGCATCTTCCCAGTCGAACGAGCTGAGGGTCGGGGAGTCTTTGGCTTTCAGGCCGGTCATGTAACTGTCCTCTTTTGAAAAGGGTCTTGTTTGAGAAAGTCCGCAAAGATCAGCGCAGCCCCGCCTGCCGTTCAATTAACAGCGGCGGGCCGCGCGGCAGCGGACCTTAGGTCAGGGTTGCAACGGCCTTCTGGATACGGCGGCAGGCTTCTTCCAGATCGGCTTTGGCGTAGGCATAGGAAATGCGGAAATGCCCCGGCGAACCAAAAGCACTGCCAGGCACGGTGGCGACATCAACGTTGGCCAGCAGGAACTGGCAGAAGTCCATGTCCGTTTCCAGCACCTGGCCTTCAGCCGTCTTTTTGCCAAGAACACCGGCGCAAGAGGGGAATACATAGAAGGCCCCTTCGGGCGTCAGGCAGGAAATACCATCAGCTGCGTTGAGCATGGAAACCACCATATCCCGACGCTCCTGGAAGGCGGCGCAGCGCTCTGCCACCAAATCCTGGGGCCCGTTGAGCGCCGCAACAGCCGCGGCCTGGGATACCGAGCAGGCCCCTGAGGTGGCCTGAGCCTGAACCACAGTCATTTCCTTGATCAGGTCGGCCGGACCAGCGGCATAACCAATGCGCCAGCCGGTCATGGCATAGGCTTTGGAAACACCGTTGATGGACAACAAGCGATGGCGCAGTTCAGGTGCCACCTGCAAGGGGCTGACAAAGGCGTGGTTGTCGTAGACCAGATGCTCGTAGATGTCGTCGCTCATGACCCAAAGGTCCGGGTGCTCGGCCACCACATCCATCAGGGCCCGAAGGGACTCTGCGTCGTAGGCTGCGCCGGAAGGGTTGCCGGGCGAATTCAGCAGCAGCCAGCGGGTCTTCGGGGTGATCGCGGCGCGCAACTGATCGGGGGTCAGCAAAAAGCCGGTGTCAGAGCTGCATTCCACCACCACAGGCACACCCCCGGCGACCTTTACGATGTCCAGGTAGGAAGTCCAGTAAGGGGCGGGGATGATCACCTCATCACCGGGATCAATGCTTGCCATGAAGGCGTTAAACAACACCTGCTTGGCCCCGACAGAGATCAGGATTTCATTGGCGGCGAAGTCCAGATTGTTCTCCCGACGGTACTTTTCCTGCACAGCCTTTTTCAGATCAGCGGTGCCTGAGGTTGCCGTGTACTTGGTATCGCCGGCCCACATGGCGTCCTGTGCTGCCTGCTTGACATGATCGGGCGTATCAAAGTCCGGCTCCCCCGTGCCCAAAGTGATGACATCGGCCCCGGCTTCTTTGCGGGCGCGGGCGGCTTCGGTGATCTGCACAATCATCGACAGTTCGATGCCTTGCAGACGCTGGGCCTTGCGGAAGGAGCTCTCAGCTGCAGTCATGGGGTCTTGTTTCCTTGGATCGGGGCTCACCAGAAAGCCATCAGGGAAGATAAGGACAAAACAAAGCCCGCCGATCCCGGCACTCCAGAGGCAGGCAGGTTGTTCAATCGCCGCAGACTTTCGCCTCTTTTCTTCCCGGAAGCAAACGACTATTTTTCCCAAAGGTCATGAGAAATGGTAATGACCCTTCCTGCCCACACCGGAAAGAACGCCCATGCCCCTGCCCCGTCGATTGCTGCCCTCCATGTCAGCGCTGCAAGCCTTTGATGCCGCCGCACGCACCGGCTCTTTTTCCGCTGCCGCTCGGGAGTTGAACCTGACCCAGGGCGCCGTATCCCGTCAGATCCGGACGTTGGAGGAGCAGTTGGCCGTCGCCCTCTTCACCCGGGAGAAACAGGCCGTCACCCTGACGCAGGAAGGGCGTTCCTATGCCCGCTCCGTCAACACCGCCTTGCAAAACCTGAGGTCTGCGGCCCTCCACATCATGACCGATCCGAAGTCCGGCGTGCTCAATCTGGGCATTTTGCCGACCTTTGGCATGCGCTGGCTGGTGCCGCGCATCCCCTTATTTCTGGAAACCCATCCGGGCATCACCCTGAACTTTGTGACCCATGTGCGCCCCTTTGATTTCAGCCGGGAAAATCTGGACGCAGCCATTCACTTTGGTGACCCCGACTGGCCCGACGCCGATTGCGTGTTCCTGATGAAGGAGACGGCCCTGCCGCTCTGTGCGCCTTCTTTTCTGGCAGACCGTCAGATCAGCTCACCCGAAGACCTGTTGAACATGCCCTTGCTGCACATCGCCACCCGCCCCCTGGCCTGGGCCGGCTGGTTCGCCGCCCAGGGGCTGACCCCCGGCGAAGATGCGGGCATGCAGTTTGAGCAGTACACCCTGGTGTCCCAGGCGGCGGTAGCCGGGTTGGGTGTGGCTCTATTGCCGGAGTTTCTGGTGCGCAGTGAACTGGAACGGGGGGATCTGATCTGCCCTCTGGACCGACCCATCGAAAGCGAGCAGGCCTATTACCTGGTCATACCCAAGGACCGCAGCGACTCCCCGCCTGTCCAGCTGTTCAAAACCTGGCTGCTGAACCAGATCAGGGAATGACACTGGCCACTCGAAGTGCGCGAATCGCAGGAAAGGACAGGGTGACCGTTGTGCCTTTGCCAACTGCGCTTTCGATCTCCAGCCGTCCACCATGTAGCTCTGTCAGTTTTTTACTGAGCGACAACCCAAGACCGGTTCCCTCATGCGCCTGCAAAGATCCGCTGCGCACCTGTCCGAAAGGCTCAAGTGCTTTGGGAATGTCGCTGCTGGACATGCCGCAGCCCGTGTCACGCACATCTATGCGCCAGCCCTGCTGGTTATCAAAGGCTGCCTTTACCGTTACCAGTCCGTTTGGATCGGTGAATTTCACGCCGTTGGACAGGAGGTTCAGGAAGATTTGCGTCAACAAACGCTCATCACCCTGGAAGAAAGGCAATCCCGCCTGAACTTCCAGCGTCAGTTCGCAAATCTCCTTATCATCCTGACCTGAGATCATCTGAATGCAGGACTCGAGGATTTTCTGCAGCTCGACCGGCTTTTCATCCAGCCCCAGCTCACCGGCTTCCACCTTAGACAGATCCAGAATGTCATTGATCAGGGAGAGCAAGTGCTCGCCAGACTGCAGCAACAGTCCGACATAGTCCTGATATTTCTCATGCCCCAGGTTGCCGAACAGCTGTTCATTCATCACCTGGCCGAACCCCAGAATGGAGTTTAGAGGCGTGCGCAATTCATGGCTCATGTGCGCCAGAAACTCTGACTTCGCGCGATTGGCGGCAACAGCTTCGTCGCGCAATCGAGACAGCTCCCGCTCTGCCCGCTTCAGTTCTGTCACGTCAGTTTGAATAGAGACAACACCGCCACTGTCCGTCTTGCGATCACTCAACAGCAGGTGCCTGCCGTCACGCAACTGCACCGTCACAAACTTGGACAGACCAGTTTCCAACAGGTCCCGGCGAAAAGAGTACTCCTCGCCGCTGGTCTCAGGTGGCAGGAGAACGGCCCCACGCTCGACATCCAGCCAGCCCAGTTCAATGGCGTTGGCTCCGGGCGCAGCCTCTTCTTCGCTGTAGCCATAGAACTCGCGAAACTTCGAGTTACAGATCACCAGACTGTCATCGGCATCATAAAGCACAAAGCCCTCATTGATGCTCTCGACAGCATCCACCAGCAGGGACTGGGTCGCCAGAATGCGCTGCTGTGCTTTTTTGTCAGCCGTGATATCGCGCCCGGTAAAGAGGTAACAGCATTCACCTTTGTGATTGAACCGACGCCCGACCATCAGGCAATGGCAGTAAGTGCCATCCTTCCGCCGCAGGCTGATTTCAAAACCTTCACTCAGGTCGCTGGCCCCGAGATGCTCGATAAAGCGTTCTCTTAAGGTCAGGTCATCCCATAACCCTAAATCGACACCCGTGCTGCCAATCACCTCTTTGGCCGAAAAGCGCAGCGCTTTAAGCCAGGCCGGGTTCACTGCAAGAATGCGATTGTCACTGACGCGGGATATGCTGATGAGGTCGCTGCAGGCAGCAAAGAGGATGGGAAAGAGCTCCGCAAGATCCAGATCCGGATCCAACAAATCTGATAACAGCTCTTTCATCGGTAGCGGTCTCCCAAAGGCTGCTGAATGAGCAGCCCAGCGCCAGTTCAGGCTCCGGCAGGTCAGATGTCTAGAGTCTAATCACACTAAGTGGCATCACATCGCGAGGGGGATCAGGGCGTTAACTTACCTTTTCTCGGATACTTCAAAAGAGCCTTTGCGGTTTAGATTCACACGCCAACCGCGGTGAACTCAGCCGATCAGGCTCTGGAAACTGATCGATGAAAAAAGGCCTTGTACGTTCTCCCCTGGGTGACTTTGCAACGCGACAAAGGACGATAAAACTCTAAAGAGTAAGACTTATAGGACGGCAAACACTAAAACTCAAAAAGCTACGGCAGGACTATCAAGATAAGGTCACAGCCTTCCATAAGGACATGAAATGGTAAACAAGAGGTAAGAATCTCTTAACCGGTGCAGGCGCGATTGCTTTCGAGGCAAGCTAAAGGCAGCAGCCTGTCACAGAGTTTCCTGACTGCCGGACGCCCCCGGGGAGGGGTCCCGGGCCAACTTGAGAGCCCGGCTCTTTGGAAAAGTCAGAACCACTTCAGTTCCAGCGCCCAGTTCACTTGTGATTTCCAGCTGTCCCTGATGCAGTTCCGTCAGCTTTTTACTGAGCGACAAGCCAAGCCCGGTTCCCTCGTGAGACTGGTGGGCCCCTCTGCGAACCTGACCGAATGGTTCCAGGGCTTTTGGGATATCTTCCGGGGTCATGCCGCAGCCCGTGTCTGAGACCGAAATGCGCCAGCCATCCTGCAGGGAACAGTCGACTGAAACCACCACTTCCCCTGCGGGGTCTGTGAACTTCACGGCATTGGAGAGCAGGTTCAGGAGAATCTGCCTCATCAACCTTTCATCTCCCAGGAAGAGCGGAAGGTCATCACCAACATCCAGACGCGGGATGCATCTGCCCCCCTCCTTGCGCCCGGTGATCATCTGAGTCGAAGAGGAAAGAGCCTCAGACAGATCGAATGGTTTTTCATCCAGCAGCAGTTCCCCGGCCTCAACCTTTGACAGGTCCAGCACATCGTTGATCAGAGACAGCAGGTGTTCCCCGGACTGAAGAACCAGGCGCACATAGTCACTGTACTTTTTGTGTCCCAGCGCGCCAAAGAGCTGCTCGCTCATGACCTGTGAAAAGCCAAGAATAGAATTCAGGGGCGTTCGCAGTTCGTGGCTCATATGCGCCAGAAACTCGGATTTGGCCCGATTGGCAGCCACCGCATCATCGCGCAGCTTCGCCAGCTCTTTTTCAGCCTGCTTCAGCTCTGTGATGTCGGTCTGGATGGAAACGATGCCTCCGCCGTCGGTCTGCCGGTCACTTAACAGCAGATACCGGCCATCGCGCAGTTGCACCACAGTGAATTTGGACTCTTTGGGACGCAGGTTGTTCCGGCGGTTCATATATTCGTCGGCCCGCTCACGGACCGGCAACAGCACGCGCCCGCGCACCACATCCAGACGCCCCAGTTCCACCCCACTGACGCCCGGTGCGGCTTCTTCTTCGCTGTAACCGTAAAACTCCCGGAACTTGGAGTTACAGATGATCAGGCGGCGATCTGCGTCATAGAGCACAAATCCCTCGTTGATGCTCTCAATGGCATCGACCAGCAGAGCACGTGAGGCCAAGACCGTCTTCTCTGCTTGCCGCCCCGCCGTTACGTCCTGACTGCTGAAGAAGAAGTACTTCTCCCCATTGCTGTCAAACCCACAGGCCGTGATCAGACAGGTTCCGTGACTGCCATCCTTCCGGCGAAACAGGCACTCGAACTTGCTTACCGAACCTGCCCGCTCCAGCAGTTCGACAAAGTTCTGTCTTTGTTGGGGGTCGACCCAGAGATTCAGCTCAGCACTCGATCGGCCAACCACTTCTTCTTCTGAATAAGCAATGGCCCGCTGCCATGCAGGGTTTACAGCTACCAGCGCCTGGTCACTTGCACGGGTAATCGCGATCAGATCACTGCTAGAGGAGAACATGAGCGGAAGCAGTTCGCCTGACGCCTGCGCCTTCTCCAGTAGCTGAGACTGCTGCTTATCCATGTCTGCAGCCCCCACATGCTGCGCAATTGATATGATCAGGCAAATTGGCCTGTCTCGGCCCTGAACATGGCCTCAGGCAGACTTTAATGCTCCAGTCGATCACCTGTTAAACCATCGAAAAGAACGATGAGACTCTAAGAGTCCAAAGATAACGTGAAGACCCTCAATTTAAGAGCCGCCGAGCGATCAATCAGAAGCAGAAATCCTGCCCTTTCCGGATAAAGAAGGTGGCCGGAAGAAACAAGGCCAACTGTTTGGCCCCAAAAGACCGCGGGAAACAGACGCCTCCAGAAACAAGAAGGGGCAGACCCATAAGGCCTGCCCCGTTCCCGGTTTCTTTTTTGCACAATCGCGACCAGTTGAGCGTTACTTGACCCAATCAGGTCGTCCCGCCGTGTGACTGGACTGCACCGGCAAGAACACGCGACCTGTCAGCGGGCAAGCCGCTGCATGGCCTCTTCTGCTTCCCGGTTCATCTGGCCGATGATTTCTTTCAGAGTGGTCACGCGATCCGCAAACACCACGGAATGGCCCATAGACAGCAAACCCTTGGAGCAGTCGCCTGTTTCATAAGCCTTGCGACCAATCTTGCCGGACACCAGCGGCATCAGCTCCTGAATGCCTACATTGGGGTTTTCCTGTTCCATCTTCTGCACGGCATCGGTGGTTTCATTTTTCAGAGTGCGAATGGTGTTGCGCACAGAAGACATGGTCAAAACCGTGTCCCGTTCCGTGGCATCCACCATCACCTGCTTGTAGGCATCGCAGGCCCAAAGCTCCTCAGCCACCAGGAAGCGCGTGCCGATGATGACGCCACTGGCCCCCATGGCAAGGGCTGCAACGATCTGCGACCCGTGCCCCACGCCCCCACCGATCAGGTAGGGAATTGTCAGCTGAGACGCCGCCATGGCGCTGTTGACGAAAGAGCCGATCATATCCATGCCCGGATGCCCGCCGCATTCGACGCCGACGATAGACACGGCATCCACCCCTACAGACTGGGCCTTAACGGCATAACGCACCGCCGGCACCTTATGGATGATCTTCACCCCTTTGGACTGCAATGGCGGCAGATAGGGCTCTGGGTTCCGACCAGAGGTCTCAACAAACTTGACCCCTTCATCCAGGATCAGTTGAAACACCTGCTCTGTACGGTCGCCCTGGACCAGTTTGGGCAGCATGGAAACGTTGACGCCAAAGGGCCGACCGTCACAGAGCTCCCGGCATTTCTGAATTTCATCCCGCAGTTCAGCAAGCTCCGCAAAGGACGCTGCCGTGATGAAGCCAATGGACCCTGCCTGGGCAACAGCCGCCACATAATCGGCGTCTGCCAGCCATTGAAGTCCCCCGGCGACAATGGGGGTCTCAATGCCAAACATGTCTGTAATGGGGGTTTTCAGAACCGGGGCTGTGACTTGATCCAACATGCTTACTTGCTTCCTTTACCGCTGAGCCGCTGTGGCTGAGCATTTAACGCACGATCGTTCTTTTTTACAAGACGAATCGCGGATCAGAACTTGCTGAAATCAGCTTTTCGTTTTTCCAGAAAGGCGTGAATGCCTTCGGCGCCTTCAGCGCCGCCCAGGGCCTCGGCCATAAAATCAGCTTCCATGTCCAGCTGCGCTTCCAAGCTGTTGCTGCCGCCAACTTCACAAAGCTGCTTCATGCGGGCCTGGGATCGACGCGGCCCCTGGGCCAGTTTTTCTGCCATAGCTTTGGCCGCGGTCAGCGCAGATCCAGCTTCCGTGAGCTGATTGATCAGCCCGAACTCAGCCAGCCGGTCTGAGGAAATGGGCCGTCCGGTCAGGCAAAGTTCTGTTACCAGCTGCCGGGGCAGGCTTTGAGCCAGATAGGACGTCGCCCCGCCATCGGGCGTAAGACCGATCTTCACGTAAGCGACAGAAAAGGGAACCTCTTTGGCCGCGACCACCAGATCGCAAGCCAGGGCCAGAGACACACCGGCACCCGCGGCTCCACCTTCCACCGCCGCAATGATCGGCAAAGAGCAGCCGCGGATAGAACGGATCAGGCCGTGCAGCTTTTCCAGGCTGGAGCGCCGCCCGGCATCATCCAGCTTGGTGCGTTCCTTCAGCCCATTAAGGTTGCCGCCGGAACAAAAGAACCCGCCGGCCCCGGTCAGGACGATGGCCCGAATGGACTTGTCACTTTCCGCACGTTCCAGCGCTTCGCGAAAATGGACATAAAACTCAGGGGTCAGGGCGTTGCGGGTGGCTGGGTTGTCATTGACGATCACCAGGACAGAGCCGTCTTGTTCTAGAGAGATGCCCTCAGGCATGGTTTGTTATCCTTTTCTTTTGTCCTGCCGGTCGAAATCCCGGACTTCCGGTAAAATTCCCAATTAGCCAAGGGAACGGGCTTCTTCGCTGCCCACCTTCTTCATTTCCGTTGCTGGCCGCCGGGTCATAACTTTCCAGTTGCCGTTTGCTTTCGCCAGCAACTGACCCTGCTCACTGTAGATTTCCCCTTCAGCAAAGAGAGTCTTGCGGCCGCCGCCGATCACCCGGGCGCGGGTCAGCAAACGGCCCTGCTGTGCCGTTCCAATGAACTGAGTGTTCAGGGCCAGGGTGACCACGGGTGTCTTCATTCCGGAGTCAGCCTGACGGGCCACGGCATAAGAACAGGCTGCATCCAGCAGCGTGCAGACCACCCCGCCATGGATGTTGTCGGCGATGTTGAGGTGCTTTTCCGCCAGGGTCATGGTCAATTCAATGTCCCCGGCAGAGACCTTCACCAGGAATCCAAAGGTGTTCTGCACGCCCATGGAAGAGTCGATAATTCTCTCCACGGGCGTGCCATCAGACAACCGCTCCCGGTCCAGCCAACTGGTCTCAGGTATCACGTAAGGCGGAAAGTGCTCGCTCACGCAGCCCCCCGACCCAAAGCCATGTAGCGCTCAAGATGATGGTCCGTATCGCCCAGCTGATGATCGATCATGGTCAGCCGCTTGGCATAGTGCGGCAAGGCGTACTCCCAGGTCATGGCAATGCCACCATGCAACTGGATGCTTTCTTCAGACACCAGTCGCCCCACCCGGCCAATCAGGTTTTTCGCGGCAGAGACGGTCTGCTCCCGCAGCAGGCGATCTTCACCCAGATAGCCGGCTGCCCGTTGCGTGATGGAGCGGGCCTGCTCAATCTCAATCAAGAGCTCCGCCATGCGGTGCTGCAGCGCCTGGAATTTGCCCAGAGGCTGTCCGAACTGCTGTCGGGTCTGCAGATACTCCAAGGTCAGATCACGGGCCGTTTCCATGACACCGACGGCTTCGGCACAAAGGGCCATGATGCCGCGTGCCGTGGCTTCCTCGATTGCCTGATAGGCCTCCCCTTCCGTCCCCAGCAAAGCCGTCTGCGGCACCACAACGCCATCCAGCTCGATGTCGGCAGCCCGCCAGCCATCGATGGTGGGATAACCACGGCGGCTGACCCCTGTGGTCAGTGCGTCGATGATAAAGAGGCTGATGCCCTGCTCCTCATCGCTTTCGCCGGCGGTCCGGGCAGACACAATGATCTTGTCCGCCTGATCTCCCCCCAGAACCACGGCCTTGCGCCCCTGCAGGATCCAGCCCTGGTCCGTTTTGGTGGCTGTGGTGGAAACAGAGTTGAGGTCATAGCGGCTGTCTGGTTCGCCGTGGGCAAAGGCCAGCAGAAGATCACCGGCGATGACCTGCTCCAACAAGGCTTTCTGCTCATCCGTGCCACAGGCGGTCAGCAGAGAGCCGCTGATCACAGCAGTCGAGACAAAGGGCTCCACCACCAGATGGCGACCCAGCTGCTGCATGACCACCATCAGGTCTTCACCTTCCCCGCCGAAGCCCCCGGCTTCTTCGGGCAAAAGCGCGCCAATCACCCCCAGGTCGGCAAACTGCTTCCAGAGGTCAGCAGAGTATCCTTCATCGCTGCCGGACGCCTTCTGCCGGGTTTCAAAATCGTAGCTGTCGCGCAGGAAGCGGGTCAGGGTGTCCTGCAGCATCCGGCGATCATCGTTTAAAGAAAAGTCCATGGTCGCCGTTCCTCAGAGTCGCAGAATCATCTTGGAGATGATGTTCTTTTGAATTTCGTTACTGCCGCCAAAAATCGATAGCTTGCGGTTGTTGAAGTAATCCGCAGACACAGGTGCGGCATAGTCCGGACCAATGGGCTCTTCGTTGAAGCCTTCTTCCAGCGCTTCAGAGGAAAAGGGCATGGCGTAGGGGCCAAGGGTGCGCCGCAGGAGGTCGTTCAGTTCCTGACGGATCACCGTGCCTTTGACCTTCAGCATGGAGCTTTCCGCCCCCGGGGCTTCACCTTTCTTGGCCGCGGAAATCACCCTGAGATTGGTGGTTTCCATAGCCATCAGATCGATTTCGACCTGCGCCAGCCGGGCATTGAAGAAAGGATCTTCGGCCAGTGGCCGTCCGCCTTTCTTCTGAACTTTGGACACGGACTTGATGTGTTCCACGGCCTGCTTTGAAAAGCCCACCCCGGCGATACCGGTGCGTTCGTGGGTCAGCAGATACTTGGCGTAAGTCCAGCCTTTGTTTTCTTCACCAACCAGGTTCTCGACAGGCACCTTCACGTTGTCGAAAAAGACCTCGTTCACTTCATGCCGGCCTTCCAACAGGATGATGGGGCGCACTTCAATGCCCGGCGTGTCCATGTCGATCAGCAGGAAGGAAATGCCTTCCTGGGGTTTGCACTCCGTATCGGTGCGCACCAGGCAGAAAATCTTGTCGGCGTGCTGGCCCAGGGTGGTCCAGGTTTTCTGTCCGTTGACGATGTAGTGGTCACCCTCGCGCACCGCCCGGGTTTTCAGTGACGCCAGGTCCGAACCGGAACCGGGTTCCGAATAGCCCTGACACCACCAGTCTGTCCCATCCAGAATGCGGGGCAGAATGGTATCCTGCTGTTCCTTGCTGCCGAACTTCATCAGCACCGGGGCCAGCATGTTGAGGCCAAAGGGAATGATCCGGGGCGCGTAAGCCGCACAGCACTCTTCTTCAAAAATGAACTTCTGCACGGAATCCCAGCCGGTGCCGCCCCGCTCAACCGGCCAGGAAACGGCCAGCCAGCCCTGCTTGTTCAATATGGCGTGCCAGCGTTCCATGTCCGACTTTGACAAGGTGATGCTGTTGCGCACTTTGTTGGAGATTTCCGGCGGCAGTTCTGCTTTCAGAAAAGCGCGAACCTCCTCCCGGAAGGCCTGTTCTTCGGCCGTGTAGTTCATATCCATCTGGGATAGCCTCGTTGCTTCGTTGACGCGGCGGCCGGAACCTATCGGGCACAGGCCGCCGCAGTCTGACGATCAGAAGATTTCAAAAAGACCGGCTGCGCCCTGGCCCCCGCCAATGCACATGGTGACCACGGCATAGCGGGCCCCGCGACGACGGCCTTCGATCAGCGCGTGCCCGGCCATCCGAGCGCCGGACATGCCAAAGGGATGACCAATGGAAATGGAGCCGCCGTTGACGTTCAGTTTTTCTTCGGGAATGCCCAGCACATCGGCGCTGCGCAGCACCTGACTGGCAAAGGCTTCATTCAGCTCCCAAAGATCAATGTCATCCATGGTCAGGCCGTTGCGTTCCAGCAGACGGGGCACCGCGTAGATGGGACCAATGCCCATTTCATCCGGTTCACAGCCGGCAATGGCCAGAGAGCGGAATGCACCCAGCGGCTCCAGACCCTTCTGTTCCGCCAGCTTGGAATCCATCACCACACAGGCCGAAGCCCCATCAGACAACTGAGAGGCATTGCCCGCCGTGATGTACTTGTCTTCACCCATCACAGGCTTCAGGCCGGACAAGCCTTCCAGAGTGGTGCTGGGACGATTGCACTCGTCCTTGGTCACGGTGACTTCTTTGTAGGAAACTTCGCCCGATTCCTTATCCGTGACAGCCATGGTCACAGTCATGGGGGCGATTTCATCGTCAAAGTACCCAGCTTCCTGCCCAGCGGCGGTGCGGCGCTGACTTTCCAGAGAATAGGCATCCTGCCGCTCCCGGCTGACGCCATAGCGTTCCGCCACAATGTCGGCCGTGTCGATCATGGGCATGTAGATGGCGGCCTTGTTTTCATCCAGCCACTCATTGCGGAAGCGCACCTTGTTCATGTTGGGCTGCACCAGAGAGATGGACTCCAGCCCCCCTGCCACCATGACAGGCACCTGATCCATCACCACCCGCTGGGCAGCCATGGCAATGGTCTGCAGACCAGAACTGCAGAAGCGGTTGACCGTGGTGCCCCCCGTGCTCACCGGCAAACCGGCGCGCAAGGCAGATTGCCGGGCAATGTTCCCGCCGGTTGCACCTTCAGGGTTGGCAGAGCCCATGATCACATCTTCGACTTCTGCCCCTTCGATTCCGGCCCGCTTGACCGCTTCGGCAATCACGTGTCCGCCCAGGTCGGCGCCATGGGTGTTGTTGAAAGACCCGCGTCCGGCTTTACCGATGCCCGTCCGGGCAGTGGAGACGATGACAGCTTCTCTCATGTTCTTCTTCCTTGTTTCAGCAGGGCACCTCAGCCCTTTGGTTCTGAGGGGACTGCTTAACCGGCAGCAGCTTTGTTGCGATCAGCGAAGGTTTCACCCTTTTCAGCCATCTCCAGCAGCAGGGCCGCCGGTTCCCAGAAGTAGGGATCTTCTTTGGCATAGCTCTGAATGTCGGCCACCACCTTGTCGATGCCCAGCGAGTCGGCATAGCAGAAGGGGCCGCCCCGCCAGCGCGGGAAGCCATAGCCGTGCAGCAGCGCCTGATCCACATCGAGCGGACGCAGGGCGATGCCTTCTTCCAGAACCTTGGCCGCTTCATTGATCATGGCCATCATGTAACGGTTCTGGATTTCCTCCTCACTGATCTTGCGGGCTGTGATCCCCTTCTTGGCGCGTTCTTCATCAACCACCTGCAGGGTAAAGGGATCCTCTTCCTGTTTGCCGCTTTCGTGGTTGTACCAGCCCTTGCCGTTCTTGCGCCCCAGGCGACCGGCTTCATACAAGCGGTCTGCCACAGCCACATAACGCTCGCGGGGATCGCGGGTGGCGTCCAGGCGGCGGCGGGTGAAGTAACCGATGTCGATGCCGGAAAGGTCGGAGACTTCAAAGGGCCCCATGGCCAGACCGAAATTCCGCAGGGCCGTATCGACCTCATAGGGTGACGCCCCGTCTTCAACCAGGTAGTCCGTCTGACGGCGATAGGTTGCCAGAATACGGTTGCCGATAAAGCCATCGCAGACGCCGGCCCGCACCCCGACTTTCCGGGTTTTCTTGGCCAGCGCAAACCCTGTTGCCACCACATCAGCGGATGTTTTGTCCCCTACCACGATTTCCAGCAGACGCATCAGATTGGCCGGTGCAAAGAAGTGCAGGCCCATGACGTCTTCCGGCCGCTGGGTCTGGGCCGCAATCTCATTGATGTCCAGGTAGGAGGTGTTGCTGGCGAGAACCGCGCCGGGTTTCATCACCGCATCCAGCTGTTTAAAGACAGCCTTTTTGACCTCCATGTCCTCAAAGACAGCCTCAATCACCAGATCACACTGGGCGATATCACTGTATTCCTTGGCACCGGAAAAGGAGTCACTGAGCAGGGCATCCCGCTGAGTTTCGCTCATTTTGCCCCGTTTAACGCCAACGTTGAGAATACCTGTGACGTTGGCAACGCCGCGCTCCAGGCTTTCTGCGTCCCGTTCCAGCATGGTGACCTTGAGGCCATTGGTCAGCATGGCCACGGCAATGGACGCCCCCATGGTGCCGCCACCGATGACCGCAATGCTCTCCAGCGTCCGGGGGGTACCGCTTTTCATTTCCGGCACCTTGGCCACTTCCCGCTCTGCAAAGAAAGCGTGGCGCAGGGCGATGGACTGCTGACTGACCCGCAGTTCCTGGAAAATCTCGCGTTCCCGGGCCATGCCGCCGTCAAAATCCACTTCCGTGGCGACCTTGATGGCTTCCAGCGCCCGCAACGGGCTCATCTGGCCCCGTGCCTTTTTGGCGACTTTCTTTTCCATCTCGGCAAAGAAGGAATCGCTGGGCACTTCCGGGCTGGGTTTGGGGCCCAGGCGGGGCGGTTCCTGATCAAGACGCGCCTTCAGAAAGTCGAGGCAGAAGTCCAGCAAATCTCCCTCGGCAATGGCATCAGCCGCCCCAATGGCCAGTGCTTTTTGTGCGCCAATGGGGGCACCGCTCGTGATCATTTCTGCAGCCGCTTCCACACCCACCAGGCGGGGCATGCGCTGTGTCCCGCCGGCACCGGGAATGATGCCCAGGGTCACTTCAGGCAGGCCGATTCTGGCTTTCGGATCCATCACCCGATAGTGACAGCCCAGCGCCACTTCCAGCCCGCCGCCCAGGGCCGTACCATGAATGGCTGCCACCACGGGCTTGGCGGACATTTCCATGTGATCGATCACTTCCGGCAGGTGCGGCGCCTGCGGGGGCTGGCCAAACTCGCGAATGTCTGCCCCGGCGATGAAGGTCCGCCCCTCACACCACAGAACGGCCCCCTTGATGTCCGCATCCTGCTCCAGCTCCGCCACAGCAGAGGCCAGACCGGCACGCACAGCCTGGGACAAAGCGTTCACCGGCGGATTGTTGACCCGTATCAGTGCCACATCGCCCCGACGTTCCAAGGTAACCACTTCGCTCATGTTTCCGTCCCTACTCTTTGCTTGTCCGGGTGTTCAGTCCTTAAGCACCGTCCCCGGTTTTGCGGATTAGCCGCCCGATCAGACCACTGGATCGATCCCGGCCATCTGTTCATTTAAGAGGCCGAACCTCTCCCGTTTGTTGCAGGCGCGAAGATAGCGGCTGCCGTGAAAAATTCCAATATATAAAAACCCATTCCACACTGCGGAACAAATCTTCTTTCCTCTGGTCATCAAAACCAGCCGGATTCCGGGATCATTCTTTCGGACCGGGGCACCCTAAACAGCTTCCCAACGCATGAGAGCAGAAGACGCGATGACACCTGAAGCGCGAAGGCTCCCTCGTCAGTGTTTAAAAGGATGGGTCGTAGCGCTGTTTCAAACGCTCTGCGTTTCCATCCAAACCGATCATGTTTCAGGCATTAAACCAATCAAGAAACATGACAGCAGGCATGACGACAGCCCCCGGGCCCGCAGGGCTGGAGAGACACAAACCGCCATTTGTAGCGTTGAGACTCGAGTATTGGTGTTCCGGGGAGGCTCAGGTCAGACGAAAGGCGCATAAAACCTCTGCATCGACCGGCCACACATTAGTAGCCGCTTTGCAGAGGCGTCTGTCCCATGGTCATCTCCAGTTCCCGCACCCGGCGGGCCAGAGCAGGGCCAACGGAGTCATGCAATTGCTGCTCTGACAGGGAATCAGCCAAAGCACCACAGTTGAAAACGTAACTCTGAGACAGTTCCCGGCTGCGGAAAGGAACGGCCACGGCGTTGATGGTCTTTACCCAGCCACCGACAGAGGTCACGTACCCTCGGGTGATCATATCCTGTTGTGACCGCTCAACATCTCTTTCGATGGTTTTCAGCTCTTTGGCACTGATGCCGCTGTCGCGCAGTTCGGCATAGAGCCGCTGCCGGTCATCGTCAGGAATGCAGGCCAGATAACAGAGACCCGAGGCCGTGCCGTAGACCGGAATTCGACGCCCCACCTCCAGCCAGATGGAGGCCACATCCCGGGGCCGCCAGCAATGAGCATAAAGCATGCCCAGTCCGTCCCGCACCGTCAGCGCCGCCAGAGTGCCTGTTTCATCAGCCAACTGCTGCATGATCGGACTGGAGATATCCATGAAAGGCAGGTTTGCCCGCGCCACATTCCCCAGAGTCAGGACAGCAGGCCCCAGACGGTACTTTTCAATGTTCTTGAGGTGATCCAGATAGCCCAGCATGGTCAGGGTATAGGTCAGGCGGGAAATCGTGGATTTGGGCAGGCCGGTGCGTTCTGCGATTTCCTGATTGCCGATCGGGCCATCAGAGGGGCGAAAGGCCCGCAGGACACTCAGGCCCCGGGCCAGAGTTGTCGCAAACTTACGATCGCCTTCCTTGTCTTTATCCATGCCACCCCTCACCTGGAGTCAAATCGCCTTCAGTGACATCACGACGTACCAGCTCGTGACGCGCGATTTTTCTCCTTGTCCGCAGGTTGCTGCCTGCCGTTTTCGTTTTTGCTAACTGGTGCTCACCGCAACCAGATTGGTTTCACCCTCCAGGTAGATACACCGCAAGACGCCTTGTCTTTTGCGACTCCCAGCCGGGCCACTTCCAATATATGGAACTTAATTCCATTTTCGTCTGAAATACAGAAAAGACTTCACGAAAAGCCCCAAAAGCTGGGGATAGAGCAGTTTTCCTGACCTTTCGGTCAATGATTTTGGAGTCCCCCAGCACCCAAGCGCTGCTCAATCCCCAAAACCACCCCCAGAGCTTGAGGTCAAACCCAAGCCGAAACCCAGGAAGGGACCGGGCAGCCCCCCAAAAAAAGGAAGGGCGCACAGCCACTTTCTGTTTTCCAGAAAGTCTTTGCGCGCCCTCAACAGGCCCACGGCTTAAAGAATGGGGAACAGGATGACCATTCCTTAAAGCTGGATCGCGGACTTATGCCTGCCTGTTAGATGGCAAGGTACTCTTGCCGCAAATCCTCATTGTCCAGCACGTCCTGGGCTGTGCCATCAAACACCACCTGGCCCATGTCCAGGATGATTGCTCGATCGGCCAGATGCAGGGCGGCAATGGCGTTCTGCTCCACAATGATGGAGGTCATGCCCAGCTTCTTGATCTCTTCCAGGATCTTTTCAATCTCCTGAACAATCACCGGTGCCAGACCTTCATAAGGCTCATCCAGCAGCAGCAGTTTGACGTCGCGGGACAAGGCCCGGGCCACCGCCAGCATCTGCTGCTCCCCACCGGACATGGTTACGCCTTCCTGATTGCGGCGTTCCCCCAGACGCGGGAAGTGATCGTAGATGCGCTCCAGCGACCAGCCTTTTGGCTCAGCAATCTGGGCCAGCTGCAGGTTTTCCTCCACCGTCAGGCCGGGGATGATGCGCCGGTCTTCGGGCACCAGACCCAGGCCGGATTGGGCCGCCTGATAAGACTGCATCTCATGCAGCGGCTTGTGATCCAACCAGACCTCACCATGGGTCAGCATCGGATCATCCAGACGGGCGATGGCCCGCAGGGTTGAGGTTTTGCCCGCCCCGTTGCGCCCCAGCAAAGCCAGGATTTCACCTTCGTGGATGTTAAAGCTGACACCCTGAACGATGTAGCTCTCGCCATAGTAAGCATGCAGGTCCCAGGCAGAGAAAAATGCAGGTGCCGAGCCGACGTTGCTGGCCCCTTCCGCGGTGGGGGCTTTCAATTGAGTACTCATAGGTGGGCCCCTCCGAGGTAAGCTTCCTGAACCCTGGAATCAGATTTCATTTCTTCCGGTGCGCCCTCGGCAATAACGGTGCCCTGGGCCAGAACGGAGACGGTGGACGCCAAAGAGAACACCACGTGCATGTCGTGCTCGATGATGACTTTGGTGATGCCGCGTTCCCCGATCTTCTTCAGCAGATCGATGGTGTTGTTGGTATCTGCCCGGGACATGCCGGCAGTCGGCTCGTCCAGCAGCAGAAGCTTGGGTTCCTGAACCAGACACATGGCCAGTTCCAGGCGTCGCTTGTCACCGCGTGACAGGCTCCCGGCCAGCATGTCTTTCTTGTCGATCAGCTCCACGTCTTCCAGCAGGTGATCCGCCTTGTCGCCGATCTCCGCCTGAGCGTCGACGCGCGGCCAGAAGTTCACCTTAAAGGCGCCATCCCGCCGGGCCAGCGTCGGGATCATGACGTTCTCCCGCAGCGTCAGGTCGCTGAAGATTTCCGGTGTCTGGAAGACCCGGGCCACCCCCGCCTGGTTGATCTCATGGGGCTGCAGGCCCAGCAGAGACTGATCCTGGAAGGTAACGGACCCGGTATCCGGATGAAGCTTGCCAATCAGGCAGTTGAGCAAGGTGGACTTGCCTGCTCCGTTCGGGCCGATGATGGCATGAACCGAGCCTTCTTCAACTGTCAGATTGACGGCATTGAGCGCCTTGAGACCTGCAAAGGACTTGTTGACGTTTTGAATTTGCAACAGGGACATGAGGCTCTCCTACTCCGCTGGCTTTTGTTGCGTAGAGGTGGCAGCGGGACTGCCTCCCCCCTGCTGATTTTTGCCGGAACGGCTGCGCAGGTCCCAAAGACGGCGGATACCGTCGATGACGCCACCGGGCAGGAAGATCACGATGACCATGAAGAGCAGGCCCAGTGTCAGATGCCAGCCTTCGCCAACGAACTGACTGCTGATGACCACAACGGCCCCTTCCAGCCAATCCGGCAGGAAGGAGAAAATGTCATGCAGGATGGTTTCGTTGAAAGCGGAGAAGATGTTCTCAAAGTACTTGATGATGGCCGCCCCCAGGACAGGCCCCAGAAGCGTTCCGGCACCGCCAAGAATGGTCATCAGCACCACCTCACCAGAGGCTGTCCACTGCATCCGTTCTGCCCCGGCCAGGGGATCGGTCACCGCAAGAAGCCCCCCGGCCAGACCGGCATACATGCCGGAAATAACAAAGGCAGCCAGGGTGTAGGGACGGGTGTTCAACCCGGTGTAGTTCAAGCGGGTCTGGTTCGACTTGATGGCTTTCAACATCATGCCAAAAGGCGAGCGGGTGATGCGCAGGGCCAGGTAAAAGCCCAGAATCAGCAGCACCGCACAGAAGTAAAAGCCGGAGTAACCACTCATGGGCAAGCCAAAGAGGTTGGTGATCGGCAGACCTTCCTGCACCTCTGTGATGAAGAGGTTGTCGATGATGCGGGGATCAGACTGATCCAGCTGCAATCCCGTTTCCCCGTTGGTGATGGGGGTCAGCACCGAATAAGCCAGATTGTAGCTCATCTGGGCGAAGGCCAGCGTCAGGATCGAGAAGTAGATGCCCGACCGCCGCAGGGAGATAAAGCCGATCAGCAGGGCAAACACCGCAGCAAAAGCGACGGAAAAGAGCACTGCCGGGATCACGTTCATGGTGAACAGTTTGAAAGACCAGACTGCGGCGTATGAGCCCACACCCAGGAAGACCGCATGCCCGAAGGACAGGTAGCCGGTCAGGCCGAACAGGATGTTAAAGCCAATTGCGAAGAGGCCAAAGATGGCAAACTTCTGCAGCAGGTCAGGATAGCCAGCGCCAATAGGAGCCAGCCAGATGGGCATGGTCAGGACCGCCGCAGCAAAGCCGACGAAAAAGACCAGATCTGTTTTTGGGGTTCTTCTTTCCATCTGATCAGCTCTCCATCACGCCTTTGCGGCCCATCAGACCACGGGGACGAACCAAGAGGATAACAACGGCCACCAGATAGATGATGATCTGGTCGATGCCGGGGATGATGCTTTTTACCTCGTTCATGGAAGCAAAGGACTGCAGGATGCCCAGCAGGAAGCCGGCAGCCACAGCACCGGGTAAAGACCCCATGCCGCCAACGACAACCACCACAAAGGACAAAACCAGGAACTCCATGCCGATGTGATAATCAGGCGGCACGATGGGGGTGTACATCACCCCGGCCAGACCCGACACAACAGCAGCCAGACCAAACACAATGGTAAAGCGGCGCTGGATGTTGATGCCCAGCAGGCCGACAGTTTCCTGATCCGCCATGCCCGCACGCACCACCATGCCGAAGGTGGTGTATCGCAAGAAGGCAAAAACCCCGCCGATCACGACCAGCGAGAAGAAGAGGTAAATCATCCGCCAGTAAGGATAGACAATGTCATCGCTCAGTCCGAACCAGGAACCGACAGCTGCCGTACCGGAAAAGACCTCAGGCGCCGGTGTCGGCACCGGATTGGCTCCGAACATGGATTTGACGATTTCCTGCAGCACAATGGCCAGCCCGAAGGTCACCAGGATCTGCTCAGCGTGCGTCCGCTTGTAGAAATACTGGATCAGGCCGCGTTCCATGATCAGACCAATGATCAGCATGACCGGGATGGCCAGCAGAATGGACAGCGGCACAGACATATCGATGATGGCCTTGCCCGCGTCTCCCCACCAGAGCTCCAGGTAGGGGATTTCTTTGTAGGCCTCGAAGAAGGTGATGCTCTCGTCTTTGACCTTGACCGAAATGGTCAGGAGTTTCTGCAAAGAGACCGCACAAAAGGCCCCCAGCATAAAGAGGGCACCGTGAGCGAAGTTCACCACGCCCAAAGTGCCAAAAATCAATGTCAGGCCCAGGGCAATCAGGGCGTAGGCGCCCCCTTTATCCAGGCCGTTTAGTAGCTGCAGAATGATCGATTCCAAGGTGAACATCCCCCCCGGCTTGTCGCAAACTCTCCCCACCCCTTATCACTGATCCGGATCAGAAACCTGCCGCTATCCCGGCAGAGGGTGGTTACCTGGCATCCCGGCTGCTACGGGCAAGGCAGCTGGGGTTGTTACACTGGACTGGAGAGCCGAAAGAACCGACCGCCCCCGGAATGAGGGCGGTCGGCAACTAACTGTCGTACTGAGATTAGACCTCGTAGGGGCCGAGCTCACCGCCGAACAGAGTCGGGGAGTACTCAACCTGGCTGCGGGGCACTTCCTGCACCACTTCCAGAAGGTCGAACTGACTGGTCGGGTTGGCGTTACCGCGCACCACCAGCACGTCTTTGAAGCACTGGTGATCTTCAGCGCGGTACAGGGTTTTACCGTTACCGGCACCGTCGAACTCGAAGCCTTCCAGAGCCTTGATCACTTCAACTGGGTTGAAGGTACCGGCCATTTCACAGGCGTTGGCATAGAGCAGCGTCTGGACGTAGCAGGTGTGTGCAGCCTGGGACGGCGGGAAGCCGTATTCCTGACCGAAGGACTTAACGAAGGCCTGAGAGCCTGCGTCAGACAGAGACCAGTTCCAGTTGGTCGTACCGTAGATGCCCTTCACGTTTTCACCGGCACCCTGTGCCATCAAACGGGAGTAGAGCGGCACGATGATCTGGAAGTCTTTGCCGTTGACGTTTTTGTCACGCAGACCGAACTGAACGGCCTGGGTGAGGGAGTTCACCATGTCCTTGCCGTAGTGGTTCAGGATCAGAACGTCAGCACCGGAGTTCAGAACCGGGGTGATGTACTGAGAGAAGTCACCGGCACCCAGCGGGGTTTTAACGGTGTTGACCGTTTCCCAACCCAGACCTTCGGTGGTGTTCTTGATGGACTCTTCCTGAGTCCAGCCCCAGGTGTAATCAGCGGTCAGGTGATACGCACGGCGTTCCTTGCCCATTTCCTTTTCAAGCACAGGGCCCAGCGCAGCGCCGGACATGTAGGCGTTGAAGAAATGGCGGAAGCCATAACGACGGCGGTCTTTACCGGTGGTGTCGTTGGAGTGGGTCAGGCCGCACATGAAGATGATGCCCATCTCCTGAGCCAGAGACTGCTGTGCAATGGCCACACCGGAAGACGAGCCACCGCAGAACATCAGCACGCCGTCTTTTTCGATCATGCGCTTGGCAGAGGCGCGGGCCGCATCAGACTTGGTCTGGGTATCACCCGTCACGAAGTCGGCCTTCTTGCCGAGGATGCCTTCACCTTTCAGCACCAAAGGCTTGATGGTGTTCAGCATGCCGCCGTCACCTTCACCGTTGATGTGCTTGATGGCCAGCTTGTAAGCGCGCAGTTCGTCGGCACCTTCGTCCGCATATGCACCTGTCTGCGGCACATTGAACCCGAAGGTCACTGTGGATTTGTTGGCCGGATCATTGCGGAACGCAGATGCCCAGCTGTCTCGGGTAAAGATCTGTGGCGCAGCAAGACCGACAGACAGCGCAGCGCCGCCTTTCAGCAGTCCACGGCGACTGAAACCTTTGTTGATGACGTCTTTCATGAAAGCCCTCCCTTGGGATTTTTTTTCACGCCCTTTTGGACGTAAGGCGGGCATGACAAAGCGCACACCTTGTCACTTGCCTTGATAAAATCGTTATGCAAAATCAGTCAATGAATCAATAATATATTGAAACTGCTGGATTTTTTTGTAAAAAATGCTATTGTGCACTTGCGATACTTGTAAAAATTTTACGCTGCACTGCAAAATAAACAACGGAAATCGGTAGGAAACATGACACGCGCGCCCATCGGTCTTCGAGTAAGAGAACGCCGGAAATCCCTCGGGATCACCCAAACAGATCTGGCAGCACGGCTCGACATTTCCGTGTCTTACGTGAACCTGATTGAGCACAACAAACGCAACATCGGCGGCCGCCTGCTCAATCAGATCGCCCGGGAACTCCAGGTGTCCAATGACTGGCTGGAAGGCGCGACCGAACGTCGTTTGTTGTCGGACCTGCAGGAGATTTCCACCAGCGCCTTGCTGGCAAATCTCAAGCTGTCCCCCCAGGACGCCAACGATTTTGTCGGGCAGTATCCCACCTGGGCCAGAGCCATGGTCACCTTGCACCGGGCCTACAGAGATCGGGCCCAGGCTGTCACCGCTCTCTCAAATCGCCTGGCCAACGATCCATTCCTCAGCGATGTGGTTCACCGCATGCTGACCAACATTGCTGCGCTGCGCTCCACCTCCGAGATCCTCGAGTCTGTTGATGATCTGGAAGCCGCACAGCAACACCGCTTTCACGAAATCCTGCTGGAAGAAAGCAGCCGCCTGTCGGACGTGGCTTCGGAGCTGGCGGACTTCTTTGGCCAGGATCACAAAGAAACCCACTCCCTGACCCCGGCAGCAGAAGTCGATGACTTTCTGGTGGAAAAACGCAGCTTCTTTGCGGATTTGGAAACCGCGGCCCGTGATCTCAGCCAAAAATTCGGGTTTGCCTCGCATCCGTCCGAACGGGAAATGGTGGAGGTGCTGGAAGAGCAGTTTGGCGTCACCGTTGCCCGCCATCAGACCCTCTCCAAGAGTTTTAGTCTGCAAGCCAACGGGGGTTACGGCTACCGCCATCACGCCCATTATGACGCCGACAGCAAACATCTGGAGATTCTCGACACCGCCCCCACTCCGTCCAGGCGGTTCACTCTGGCCCGGCTGCTTGCCCGGCTGCTGTGCCAGGACGTGGTGGAACAGGAGGTAGGGCTGGCCGCCGGGCTCACCAGCAATGAGGCCCGTGAAAAAGCCAAAGGGGCCCTCTATTCCTACTGCGCCGGCGCTCTGCTGCTGCCTTACGATGCCTTTCTGGAGGACGCGCAGCGTGTTCGTTACGACATTGATGTTTTGCGCCGCAAATATGCCGGGTCCATGGAGCAGATTTGCCACCGGCTGGTCACCCTGCGCAAACCTCAGGCCGAAGGGGTGCCTTTCGCCTTTATGCGGGCCGACCCGTCAGGATTTCTGACAAAGCGCTTTCCCCTGCCGGGCCTGGCGCTGCCCCGTCAGGGAGGCGGCTGCCCGCTCTGGGCCATCTACCGGGCCTTTCAGAACAGCGGCGACTACGCCCGGCAGCTGGCGGAGTTCCCCAATGGCGACCAGTTCCTGATGATCGCCAAAACCGTCACCAAGGTTGAAACCACCTTCGACAAGCCCCGGCATCAGCTGGCCATCATGCTGGCCTGTGACGCCCTGCACGCCGACCAGGTGATCTACGGGGACGGCATGGATTTTTCCAGTCGGGCCCCGGCGGAAGAAGTGGGACCAGCCTGTCGGTTTTGCCTGCGGGACAGCTGCGCCTACCGCCAGGAAGAACCGGTGATTCACGGCTAAACTCTTTTTGGCAGCAATGATCCCCCTTGCCTGCCACTGACAGCCTGGCCAGGTAACCATCTTTCTGTCGGTCGACACTCTGTCAGACAACTCTGCGGCATTTTCAAAATTGTGTCTCACACCCCGGCAAGCTAGACTTGCCGCAAAAGCAAATAGGCAAGAGCGCAAAAGCTCTGCTCAAAAAACATTTGCCACAGGGGGAAGCGCGACGTGTCGACACGTGTGCTGATTGCGGAAGACGAGCCCAACATCGTCGAATCGCTCAAGTTCATCTTCAGCCGTGAAGGGTGGGATGTCACGGCGGTCATGGACGGCAATGATGCGATGGATCAGCTCAAGGCCGACCCGCCGGACGTCATGGTTCTTGATGTGATGCTGCCCCGACTGAATGGCTTTGAGATTCTCAAGCAGGTTCGCGCGCACCCCACACTCAACAAGCTGCCGGTCATCATGCTGACGGCCAAAGGTCAGGCCCAGGACCGTCAGACAGCCTTGGACATCGGCGCCAGCCTCTTCATTACTAAACCCTTTTCAAACAAGGAAGTCGTCGAAAACGTCCGACGGCTGATAGAAGGGTGAAGCGCAAGGCGCTCAGCCCCATTGAGGCAGGCAAGCTGAGAGACGCGGCCATTCTGTTGCCGCTGCTGGGGCTGTTCCTCTTGATGCCCCCGGCCATCGGCCTGTTCGGCAACGCCACGGCCCTGACCGGCGTGCCCCTGATCGTGCTCTACATTTTTGGTGTCTGGCTGGTGCTGATCTATCTGGCCTATCGGCTCTCCTTGCGCCTGAAAGACCTGACCCCCAATGATGAGGGCAACAGCACCAACCCGGACCCGCAAAGCTAAAGCGCCCGGCCATGCTCTCCACCAACCTTCTTGTTTTCGCCAGTTTGCTCTACGTGGCCCTGCTGTTTCTGGTGGCCTATCTCGGCGATCGCAAAGCCCGGGGCGGAAAGATCGGCTGGATCCACTCCCCGGTGATCTACACGCTTTCCATATCGGTCTACTGCACCTCCTGGACCTTCTACGGTGCTGTCGGGTCCGCGGCCCGCAACGGACTGGAGTTTGTCACCATCTACCTGGGGCCCACCCTGGTTTTCATCGGCTGGTGGTACCTGCTGCGCAAACTGGTCAGAATTGGCCAGGTACACCGAATCACCTCCATCGCCGACCTGATCTCCTCGCGCTATGGCAAATCAAACTCTCTGGCAGCGCTGGTCACCATCATCGCCGTGGTCGGCACGACGCCCTACATCGCCCTGCAGCTGAAGGCCGTGACCAACTCCTTCCAGGTCATGGGCGGGGCTGTCGGTTCTGATTTCACCGGCCTGCTGGACGGGGATCAGAATTTCAGCATGGCCTTTTGGGTGGCAGCTGGCATGGCGCTCTTTACCATCTTGTTTGGCACCCGCAACATTGATGCCAATGAGCGCCATCACGGGGTGGTGGCTGCCATCGCCCTGGAAGCCATGGTCAAGCTGATCGCTCTGCTGGCCGTGGGTCTGTTTGCCGTCTATGGCATTGCCGATGGCCCCAGCGACATCTTTCAGAAAACCTCGGCAGACTTCCTGAATGTGGAAGAGGTTTTCGGCCCCCGCTGGATCGCCCTGACTTTCCTCTCCGCCACGGCCATCATCTGCCTGCCCCGCCAGTTTCAGGTGACGGTGGTGGAGAATGCGGACGAGCGGCACCTCAACACAGCTTCCTGGCTTTTTCCCCTCTACCTCTTCCTGATCAGCCTCTTTGTGCTGCCCATTGCCATTGCCGGGATGACCGAACTGCCCGCCGGATCCAATCCGGACATGTTCGTCCTGACCCTGCCCATGTCGGTCGATCAGGACTCGCTGGCGCTGCTGGCCTTTCTGGGCGGCTTTTCCTCCGCCACCTCCATGGTGATCGTCGCCTGCATTGCGCTGTCCACCATGGTCTCCAACCATCTGGTTATGCCTCTGGCGCTGCGCCTGCCCTGGATGTCGCTGGAAGGCAGCGGTGATGTGCGCCGTCTTTTGCTCAACAGCCGCCGCATTTCCATCGTTGCCATCCTCTTCCTGGGCTTTCTCTACTTCCGCATGAGCGGAAAATCCGATGCCCTGGCGGCCATTGGCCTGATCGCCTTTTCCGGCGTGGCGCAGTTTCTGCCATCCATACTGGGCGGTCTCTACTGGCGCCATGCCACGGGCCGGGGGGCACTGGCCGGACTGATCGCCGGCTTCCTGCTCTGGGCTTACTGTCTCTTCCTGCCCTCTTTCGGCGGCAGCGTTCTGCTGACACCGGAAATCCTGGAACAGGGGGCCTTTGGCCTGTCCTACCTGCGCCCTGAAGCACTCTTTGGCCTGGAAGGACTGGATCCCCTGGTGCATGCCCTCTTCTGGTCTCTGGCGGTTAACAGCCTGCTCTTCATTGGCGTGTCCATGACCCGCATGCCACGGCCGTTGGAGCAGTTGCAGGGCACCCTCTTCGTCAATGCCTTTAGAACCCCAATTGACGACGAACTGCGCTACTATCAGCGCAGCGCCACCACAGAAGACCTCTTTTCTCTGGCCCAGCGGATTCTCGGGGCAGACGAAGCCCACACCCTGTTCAGGGATTTTGCCCGCCGTCAGGGCATGAAGGGCGCTCTGCCCGCAGCCACCGATACCTTCATTTCCCACCTGGAGCGGCGCCTGGCCGGGGCGGTCGGGTCCGGCTCTGCCCGGGCCATGATCTCCCAGGTGGCCAGCGGGGAGACCATTTCGCTGGATGAGCTGATGCGCATTGCAGATGAAACAGCCCAGCTGATGGAATACAGCCAGCAGGCAGAGCTCAAATCACGCCAGCTGGAAATCACAGCTGACCAGCTGCGCCAGGCCAACGAACGGCTGAAACTGCTGGATCTGCAGAAGGACGATTTCCTCAGCCTGGTCAGCCACGAAGTGCGGACCCCCATGACCTCCATCCGCTCATTTTCCGAAGTTCTTCTGGAAAACGACGACCTGACGCCTGAACAGCGCCACCACTTCCACAACATCATCAACGAAGAAAGCCTGCGGCTGACCCGGTTGCTGGACGAAATTCTGGATCTGAACCTGCTGGAACGGGGGGAAGTGTCCTGGAACGTCAGCAATGTAAAAGGCGAAGAGGTTCTGGACCGGGCCATGAGCACCTGCGAGGGGCTGGCCCAGAAGTCCAAAGTCAAGATCATGAACCTGCGGCGCAGCAAAGGTGCCACTCTGCAGGCGGACCCGGATCGTCTGCAGCAGGTCTTCATCAACCTGATGACCAATGCCATCAAGTATAACAACAACCCGGACCCCCGGGTAACGGTGGAAAGCCGCCAGCGCGACGGACGTTTTGAAGTCATCATCTCCGACAACGGCCCCGGCATCCCGCAACGAGACCGCGACCGGATCTTCTCAAAATTCGCCCGCGGCTGGGCCTCGACCCAGCCCGGTGGAACCGGCCTGGGGCTGGCCATCAGCCATCAGATTGTTGACCGTCTGAACGGCAAGATTGAGTTGCTGTCGACACCGCATACCGGCGCGGCCTTCAAGGTAACCCTGCCCCTGGCCTGACCAGGAAGCCAGCGGATCAGAACGCCTTAGATTTCACCGCTTTCGCCGGGAGCCTTTCAATCGGTCCTGGATCATGCTTCCAGCGAAAGAATGTCATGCCTGAGGAGGGCTTGACAGTAACGCCTGCTGACGTAGGAATGCAGCTTCATCATGACTTGCCCCTCCCAGCTTATGCAAAGAGCTGGGATCATTGTTTCAGGAGACGTTTCATGGCTGACGCTGGTCGCCAATTTCTTCACACGCCCGGCCCCTCTCCCATCCCCGATCGGGTTTTGGGAGCCATGCATCGCCAGGCGCTCGATCTGGTTGATCCGAAGCTGCAGAACCTGACCTTTGCCTGCTACGATGATCTCAAGACGATCTTTGGGACCAAAGGCGACGTCTTCATCTACTCCTGCAATGGACACGGCGGCTGGGAAGCCACGCTGACCAATCTCTTTGGTCCTGGTGATCATGTGGTGGTTCCTGAAACGGGTGTCTTTTCCAACGCCTGGGCCAACCACGCGTCGATCTTTGGCATCGAAGCCGAACTGCTGCCCGGGGACTGGCGGCAAGCCATCGACCCGGCGGTCCTGGAAGCCCGCCTGAAAGCCGACAAAGACGGCAAGATCAAAGCCGTGCTGGCGGTCCATACCGATACCGGTACGGGCATCACCAGCGACATCCAGGCTCTGCGGGCCGCCATTGATGCAGCAGGCCATCCGGCCCTCCTGGTCGCCGATACCATTGCCTCACTGGGCGCCACGCCTTTTGACATGGATGCCTGGGGCGTGGATGTGGCCATTGCCGCCTCCCAAAAAGCCCTCATGGGTCCTCCGGGTCTGGCCTTTGTTGCCGCCAATCAAAAAGCGCTCGAGGTTGCTGCCAGGAACCCGGCACCCCGTCAGTACTGGGACTGGAAAAACCGGCTGGGCGATCAGTTCTACATGCTGTTTTGCGGCACCGCGCCGGAGCATGGCCTCTTTGCTCTGCGCGAAGCTCTGGACATGATCAAGGAACAAGGTCTGGACGCCGTTTTTGCCCGCCACAAGCGCATTGCCGAAGCCACACAGCTGGCCGTCAGTCACTGGGCTGAAGGCGGCGCGCTGGAGTTTCAGGCACTCAAGGCAGCTGAGCGGTCCCGCTCTGTCACCACCATCCGCATGAGCGAAGAGTTTCATCCCGACGCCCTGCGCGACTATGCCCGCAACACTCTCAATGTTGCATTGGGGGGTGGCCTGGCAGCACTGGATGGCAAGGCTTTCCGCATCGGCCATCTGGGCGACATCAACGAGCCGATGATTCTGGGTTGCCTGGCAGCCGTGGAAACGGCCATGACGGTGCTGAAAGTCCCCCATGGCACCGGCGGTCTGCGCGCCGCCGTCGATCATCTGGCCGGGTCTTTGGATGAAACGGCGCAGACCTCTGCTGCAGCAGAGTAACGACAGCGCCGCCATATCTGCTGGCAGGTGAGTCACGACAGAAGCAGGGTGCAAGGTGCTTCTGTTTCTGACGATCCCACTCTGAAGCAACGTCATAAGAGGCCGGGCGCATCATTGCCCCGGTCTCTTTTTCGTTCCGGACTGGCACCTGCCACCCGCAACACTGACAGATTTATCTTGCCACAAGATGACCGGTCATTATGTTTGGCGGGAGTGTGTCAGGAAAGAGCAGATGGCCAGAGGCCAAAACAAAGAAAAGCTGCTGGAGAGTGGTTTGACCCTGTTTTACCAGCAGGGCTTCAGCGCCACCGGCGTGCAGGAAATCACCAGCCATGCGGGGGTCCCCAAAGGATCCTTCTACAACTACTTCGCCAGTAAAGAGGATTTCGTCACCCAGGTGCTGGCCCTCTACACGGACTGGGCTACCGGTTACCTGGAAGAAAATCTGATGCAGGGGCCCGGCAGCCCGCTGGCGCGGTTCCGCCGGCTCTTTGAAACCTGGAGCTGTCAGTTCTTTCCCGAGATGGAGGCCAAAGGCTGCCTGGCCGGGAACCTGTCTCAGGAGTTGTCCAACACCCATCCGGAAGTGCGCGAAGCGCTGGCCCACGAGTTTCCCCGCATGTTGCACTACTACAAAGCCATTCTGCGGGCGGCTCAGGAATGCGGAGAACTCTCTGCAACGCAGGATACCGACAGCCTGGCCTCGCTGATCTACGACGCCTGGCAAGGGGCCACCCTCAGAGCCAAGGCCCTCAGGAACACCAGTCCCTTCGAGCATTTCCTCGACCAGATTTTTGACCGCTATTTAGGTTCTTGATCCGAACAAGTCTGTGCGTTTTCACGCCTGGTTTGTCCTTTCTGCCCCCCAATCTTACTGACCTGATAGCTCGGCTGGCTCGGCTGGCTCGGCTGGCTCGGCTGGCTCGGCTGGCTCGGCTGGCTCGGCTGGCTCGGCTGGCTCGGCTGGCTCGGCTGGCTCGGCTGGCTCGGCTGGCTCGGCAAAGGATCGTCACCAAACCAGCTCGCTGTCAGGCGGGTTTCGACACTCATCACAGAAACGTGTAATAAAAATAAGACGACTGGTCATATATAATTATCTCAACAAAACTCCTTCCCCGATAATCACAGCAGACAGGGATGCACCATGACCAGTTCCAGCAGACGAACCTTTCTCCGCTCCGCCGCGCTCGGCGGGGCCACTCTGCCCTTTCTCACCGCCTTTGCCGGTCCGGGTCAGGCAGCGACCGATGGCGGAAGCAACGGGCAGAAGACCGGAGGACAAAAGGAAAGCGCGACACCGCAAATGGGCCCCGCCATCTCCGCAGATTTTCCCTTTGAATCACGCTACATCACAGTCAAGGGCGCGAAGATGCACTATGTGGAAGAGGGCGACGGCGACCCGATCCTCTTTTTGCATGGCAACCCCACCTCCTCCTACCTCTGGCGCAACATCCTGCCATACGCCAAGCCCTATGGCCGTGTGATCGCGCCGGACCTGATTGGCATGGGCAAATCAGACCAGCCAGAGCTGGATTACAGCTACGCCACCCACCGGGAGTATCTGGACGCTTTCATTGAAGCAAAAGGGCTGAGCAACATCACCCTGGTGGTTCATGACTGGGGATCTGCTTTGGGCATGGATTATGCCCGTCGCAACCCGGACAGGGTGAAAGCACTGGCCTTCATGGAAGCCATCATTCCCCCTGTGCTCCCGTTTGAAAGCTATGAAGCCATGGGCGGTTTCGGGGAGCTGTTCAAAAACCTGCGCACGCCCGGTGTCGGGGAAGACATGGTGCTGAAGAACAATTTCTTTGTAGAGCAGATCCTGCCGCATATGGGCGTGGTCCGGTCCCTGTCTGAGGCTGAAATGACTGCCTATCGCGCCCCTTACAAAACCGAGAAATCCCGCCTGCCCACCCTGGTCTGGCCCCGGGAGATCCCCATTGGCGGAGACCCGGCGCTGACCACTGACGTGGTGACCCGCAACGGAAGCTGGCTGCAGGAAAGCGAGATTCCCAAGATCCTGTTTTATGCGGAGCCTGGCGCACTGACACCGCCACCTGTGGCCAGTCTTCTGGCACAGAACCTGAAGAACATCGAAACGAACTATGTCGGGCCGGGCACCCACTTCATTCAGGAAGATCATCCCCATGAAATCGGCCGTGGTCTGGCCGACTGGCTGCGCCGCCAGAAGAACCCGAGCGCCTGACCAGCCAGCACGCACATGCCAGAGAAAAGGGGCCCGGAATTTCCGAGCCCCTTTCGCGTCGGGGAAACGAGATCTTCCGCAAAGGCGTCGGTCGATCAGCCGTCTGCAGCAAGAAAATCCTGGGTGGTTGTTACCTGGGCGTAGCTCATGCCCAAAGGTGCCATGAAGGCGGCATGCACATCAGCTGCGGCCACATCCCTGCCACCAAAAGACTGCTCTTTGGCGCCGCAGGCGTCTTCCACCAGCACGACCTTGTATCCGAGATCAGCGGCAGCGCGGGTTGAAGCATCAATACACATCTGGCTCATGGCACCGCAGATCACCAGATCGGTGATGCCGGCCGCATCAAGCTGCGCTTTCAAATCGGTGTCGCGGAAGGCGTTGGCGTGATGTTTCAGGATCACCGGTTCTTCACCTTGGGGGGCGACAGCAGCATGGATCTGCGCCCCTTCAGAACCCGGCCGGAAGAAGGGCGCTTCGTCGGAGGGAATCTCGTGGCGCACATGCACGATCATCTGGCCGGACTGACGGGCCTGCTGCAACAGCTTGGCGGCGTTGGCGGCAACCTCCTGCATCTTGGCAACGGGCCAGCGGCCGCCGTTGAAGTAGTCGTTCTGAATGTCGATCAAGATCAAAGCAGACGTGGGCATGAACAATCCTCAAGGTCTTTGGGTGTGAAGGGGTCTTTCTGAAAAGCTTCCCAAAAGATGCGCCAGCACTCCCTTTTTTTGAATTGGCGAAAATGACAATCATTGTGCTATTTTCGCCAAATAATGACAGACAACACTTCTCCCATTGTCGCTCTTGTTTCTTATGAGGGCGTTCAGGAATCTGCCGTGCTGGGGCTGAAGGATCTTTTCACCCTGGCCAACTCCTCAGCACAGCCAAAGGGTGCGCAGGCCATATCCCTGCGGGATGTGACGCCAGCTGAGATTGCTGTCTGGAAAGACGAGCGGCTGGACGCAATCATTTTGCCGCCCAACATAAGCAACGCCCGGGGAGAGAAAGATACTTACCTGCATAACTGGTTAAAAGAACAACATGCCCGGGGCAGTCTGCTCTGCTCCGTCTGTGCCGGTGCGTTCTGGCTGGGCCACAGCGGGCTGCTGGACGGCCGACCGGCCACCACCCACTGGGCTCTGGCAGAAGAGTTTCAAAATCTCTTTCCGAAGGTTCAGGTCAATGCCGAGCTGCTCCTGATCGACGACCATGACCTGGTGACCGCCGGCGGCTTGATGGCCTGGCTGGATCTGGGGCTGTTCCTGGTCAACCGTTGGCTGGGACCGCAAGCCGTATCCGCCACGGCCCGCACCATGCTGATCGACCCCAATGGCCGCCAGCAAAAGAACTACCGCAGCTTTCAGCCTCCGCTGACCCACGGCGACAGGACCATCCTGGCCCTTCAGCACTGGCTGGAAAGTCATGCCGAAGAAGAGATTACGGTGACGGCTCTGGCGGAGCGCAGCAACCTCTCTGACCGGACATTCCTGCGGCGTTTCAAGGCGGCAACGGGCTACAGCCCCAACAGCTACCTTCAAAACCTGCGGGTGGAAAAGGCCCGGGGCCTGCTGGAGCGGACGCGCATTCCGGTCAGTGAAATCGGCTGGAAAGTAGGGTATCAGGACGCGTCCGCGTTCAGCCGGGTGTTCCGAAACTCAACAGGCCTGACAGCGGGCGAGTACAGAAACCGCTTTGGTCTGCTCGCCCGCGTCTAGAGTCTTTTTGTGAGGCGCTCTAACCCCTTTATGGCGTCAGGATCGGTTCCTTAAGTCGGGCGGCCCGCCCGAAGCCGTCCCGTTCAGTCCATCTGATAGCCGGGTGTGGACTTGGACAGGGCTGTTTCTTCCTCATCCATATCCTCGCCAATTGACTCGAAGAGGGGGGTGGTCATGTAGCGTTCCCCCGTATCAGGCAACATGCAGAGGATCACAGATCCCGGAGCAGCCTGTTCGGCCAGCTGCATGGCGATGGCAAAGGTGGCCCCGCCGGAGATCCCCGTCAGAATGCCTTCCTCGGCAGCCAGACGCTGGGCCCACTTCACCCCTTCGGGACCGGGCACCGGAATCAGGTCGTCATAGCCATTGTTGTCGATGGCTTCCTGCAGAACTTTTGGGATGAAATCCGGTGTCCAGCCCTGAATGGGATGGGGTTCAAACGCACTGTGGCCGACGGCCGGAGCCCCGGAGGCCGTGCGCTCTTGTCCTTCACCGCTGCCAACCAACTGCGCATTGGCGGGCTCAGACAGCACAATCCTGGTCTCCGGCCGCTCTTTACGCAGCACACGGGAAACACCGGTTAGCGTGCCGCCTGTGCCATAACCCGACACGAAGTAATCCAGCCGGTCCCCTTCGAAATCAGCCATGATTTCTCTGGCGGTGGTGCTTTCATGAATGTCAGCGTTGGCATTGGTCTCGAACTGGGACGCCAGAAACCAGCCGTTGGCTTCGGCCAGTTCCACGGCCTTCTGGTACATGCCAAAGCCTTTCTGCGCCCGGGGCGTCAAGACCACCTTCGCGCCCAGCATGCGCATCAGCTTGCGCCGCTCGATCGAGAAACTGTCGGCCATGGTGACCACCAGAGGGTAGCCCTTTTGCGCGCAGACCATGGCCAGGCCAATGCCCGTGTTGCCACTGGTGGCTTCCACCACGGTCTGGCCCGGTTTCAGGCTGCCATTGCGCTCTGCCGCTTCGATGATGTTGACCGCCAGACGGTCCTTAACCGATGCGCCAGGGTTGAAGGCTTCCGCCTTAACGTAGAGGCGCACGCCATCCGGCCCCAGATTGTTCACGCGGATGGTTGGGGTATCGCCGATGGTGTCCAGCACGGAGTCAAATAAACGCCCCCGCCCCTGAGTGGATCTGATGCCTGACATGATTTTCTCCGCTGTCGAAATGTTGAAGTGGATTAACTGGATGTATGAATGTCGGGGTCAAAAAGCCAGTCGCTTTGAAGCAACAATCTTTGGACAAGAGACAGCTTGCACCTGTGGCGATTCAAATCAGAAACCGGAACCAGCAACGAACCTCCCCAAAACCGCGTCATGCAACCTGGCAACGCGGGAGCGATCTTTTGTGCCCGCAGGCGGTCCACTGCCAAAGCACCAGAGCTGTTAGGTTATCAGCGGACGGCGCAGGGTCAGGCAGGTGATGTCATCAAACTGTTCCGTGCCTACAGCAAAATCGTCAACAGCCTGCACCACCGACAGCGTGATATCCTCAACGGTTCGAAGGCTGAGGTGATCTGGCCCTTCCATCAGAGCTGACAAGCGGGCCTCCAACCGAGGCTCCCCGAACTCTTCCTTGGCGGCAGAAAAGGCCTCGGTGATGCCATCGGTGAAGAGGAACAACTGGTCGCCGGGATTAAGCTGCAGCTCCCCTTCCTCAAAATCCGCTTCATCGAAAACCCCCAGAGCCATGCCATCGGTCTGAGGCAGCGCCTCCAACTTGCCATCACAACGCAACAGGTAAGGGGGGTTATGGCCCCCGTTGGCATAGGTTACCCGCCCGCTGGCGCGATCAAGAATGCCATAGAACAGGGTGACGAACATCAGCGCCTTGTTTTCCTGCTCCAGGAGTTTGTTGACCCTGGCCAGGCTTTCCGCCGGCGGTGCTCCGTTGCTGGCTGTGGCTTTCATCAGGGTACGGGCCAGCACCATGAAAATGGCCGCGGGCATCCCCTTGCCTGAGACATCCGCCATGACAAAACCCATCCGGCGGTCATCAATGGGGAAGTAGTCGTAAAAGTCTCCGCCCATTTCTTTGGCCGGGCGGTTGTAGGCAAAAAGCTGAAGGTCCGGCTGGTCAGGCAGTGGCTCCGGCAGGATGGAGGCTTGCATGTCAGCGGCGGTTTCCAGTTCCTGACGCAGCGACACAGCCTTTGAGTTTTCCTCGAAAACCTGTGTGACTGTCTCAAAGAAGGGGCGCCAGCCGTCCGGAATTTCGGTGCGTTTTTTGGTTTGCCGCCCCTCAGACCGGGCCTCCGCACGCCCTCCCCGGCGCAGATGTTCCACCAGGGCGTAGGTCGGATCGATGAACTCCCGCCGGGTCAGTTTGTTGGCGATCACCAGCAACAAGGTCAAAGCACCCAGCAACGCGCCCACCAACAAGGCCGTCTCCAGAAACAAGGGGGCCCGAATGGCATCCAGACTGCCCACAAACACCACGGACCAGGGCGCAAAGGTCAGGCCCTGAAAAAAGTAGACATAGCCATCATCCAGACTGGTGATCATTTCGCCGGTCGGCAGTTCCCGCCGGGCCGAGATGACTTCACGCTGGCGATCGGTCAGGAAGGCGGCGTTTTCCAGAGTGACCACCTCATGATAATCCACATGAGGCACGGCACGTCCGGTCACCGTCTGGGCCTCTCCGGGAAGCCCCAGAACATGATTCTCCGGACTGAGAGCGAAGGTCAGCCCCCCTTCCACATAGAAGTTCCGGTGCACCCGGTTGAGATCCACCGGGCTGAAGCCAGCCAGCACAACCCCCATGAACCCCTCAGGTCCTGTCACCGGTGCCAGGAAGCGAATGGACAAAACCTCGTCATGCCCGCCGGACAACGACTGGGCCGTCGACACGACAATGGATCCGGTGGGATTGCGTCTGGGACCGGCGCGCGTCAGCACATCTTCGATCTGGATCTGCAAATCTCTGGCCCGGTTGGCAAAATCACCTTTCCAGCTGGCAACCAACCCTCCTTTGCTGACAAAAGCCAGATTGGCCAGCCCGGGGGCCACCCGCCCCAACGCAAAGGCATCCAGCTGCAGATCCTCCAGGCGGCCCTGCTCATTGTTCCAGAGATCAGGCCAGTCGGGTCCGGATATGCGCTGCGGGAACCCGACACCTCGTGCTGCCCCGCCTGGCTGGCGGGCGGTCCGATATCCCTGTTCCATCAGGTCAGACGGCCATTGGGCGGGCAGAGTGATCTGTGGGGTATCAGGGAGTTGCTGCTGGGTCCCTTCCTGACCTGTCGCGGCAGAGCGATCTTTGTCCTGGTTGCCGGCCTGATCTGACAAAAGGTCCTGCTGTTCCAGCTGCACCGCTAGGGATCGGGCCACAGCCGCGGCAGCGTCTCCACCGATTTTGGCCAGCACATCCACCACAAGAACGTGCTCTTTCAGACGTTCCTGAACCAGCTCGACTTCCGCTTCCTGACGGGCTGACAAAACCGCCCAGAAGACCACAAGTGACACCGCCACCAGCCCCAGATAGGCACTGAGCATGATCAGGCGATAGCGTCCGAAAAAGGCGCGGGTCTGGCTTCCGGCTTTTCGTTTGCCCGCGCCAGCGGCTGTTTCGGACGTCGGCGCAGCCGGGGTCTGTGGGCTGCGTTCAGAACCGTCAGTTGATGAGGTCAATGCCGTGTCCCATGCTTCGGACCATGCGGCCGTCGTAGTCGTAAATGAAAGTCGCCGCTTCAAAGAAGGAGAAAGGCACGGTCATGCCATAGTTGCGGGTCTTCATGAAATTGATGGCAATGTCCGGGGGACTGACCACACCAACCGGCAGGTCACCGACATCCACTTCCCCGGAGAGCACCTGCATGGCGTAGACCGCAGACATGTATGAACCGCTGGACTGATTGATCCCAATTGAAATTGCCGCCGACATGCGCCCAGGCCGGACCACATCCGGCAAGGCCGCGAGGACGGGAACACCGCCTGACAGATCGTCAATAAGACCGATGTTGCGATAGACCGAGGTTGACCCAGTTACCCAGAAGATCGAGTGCTTCAGATCCGGGTCCAGTTCCTTGATCTTGGCCACGGCCTCCGGCATGCCTTTGGTCAGGTCCTCCAGCACCGTTTTTTTGTTCCGGACAGCCACCTCGCCCACGGTCAGATTGTACTGCGGCGCAACGGCTTTCAACGGCAACACCTGGGTTTGCACCGCACTGGTGTTGCTTTGCGCATAGAGCACCCAGATGTTCTTCAGCTCCGGCAGCAGCCGGAAGAGATAGATCATCTGGGATTCAATGGGCACATTGATGGAGGTATAGGCAATGTTGGTGCCGCTGCCCTGTTCATAGTCCGGCATCTGACCCAGCTGCACCGGATCCTTGGATGCACTGGTCACCACCGGCAGTTTTCCGCCCTTGTAATTTTCATGCAGGAAGGCAGTTGAAACGGAACCGATCGACAGGATGAGATCCACCTCCTGCTCTTCTGCCCAGCGGATGGACTCAAAGGCCACTTCCGGAATCTGGTCAAAAAACCAGATATCGAACTGAGCCGGCATCCCCCGCTCCTGAAAGGCAAAAAGGGTGGTGTTGAGCGTGGTGGAGTAGGCAATGCGGCTCTTCTTGGGCAGCAGCAACATCAGGTGCTTGCGGCTGCCGTCTTCGGCTGTTGCAACAGAGGTCACCCGGTGACGGGCACTGTCCCCGTCGGCGTTCATCTCAAAGGTATAGTAAGCTTCCAGAGAGGTGTCGTAGTCCACCCAGTCAAAGACCGGGCGGGGCTGATAGAGGTCCTGGCTTTGCGCCCGGGCCTGACCGTGACCAGCGCCCACCGGAACCGCCAGAACCAAAGCCACCAACAGCCAAAGAAAGAGCGAGAGCCGAAGCACCCTGTTTCCCTGCCTGTTCATTTTCCCAAAAGCCATTCCGTTACCCTTACCGTCTTTCTTCAAACACCCCGGCTCCAGCGTCCCAGTTCAAGCGCTCCAGTTCACGCGTCCCGGTGGTGGCCCGAATACCATTCTAACCAGCCGGGTAAAAAGAAGCTATCGGGCAGCTCCCATTTCACCGACCTTCAGTTTCCTTAGAGTCAAATCGGTTTAAGCAGAACCACCTGGTGATAACGATGAATGCGCGAAGCACTTCTGTCCAAAACCGATCATTCTCTGGCAGTGACCTGCCCTCTGTTTCCCCATCATTCTGACTTTTTCTGGCCGTCCATTGCTTTATCAGGCCGTTCCCCAAACAGAGAAAAGACCAACAACCCGGCCAGAGTCAGCCCGCAGATGGTCAGCAACCCCGCGAATGAACTGCTGCCCAGCTGCAAAAGGCGCGACACCCCAATGGGCCCGGCCACATGTCCCCCCCGCTCCAGAATGCGATAGGCCGACAAGGCCGTCTGCCCCCCATGCAGCTGCGCGGTTCTGCTGTGGGTCACCTGGGAGACCAGAGGGGCGGCCACCAGGCCCTGTCCGGCCCCCAGCAGCAGGACACTCAGCAACACCAGGGGCACCAGATAAGCGGACACCAGCAGTTCGCTTTCCATGAGCTGGAACGGATCCCCGCCCAGAGCTACCGCAAAGAGGAAAACCCCCAGCGCCGACAAGCACCCCCCGAAGATCAGCATGGATCTGGGGTTGCGGCTGCGGTCGCTCCAGCGGGCAGCAAAGGGCGTCAGCAACAGTGTCGAAATGGCAAAGACCATCAAAAGCTGACCGATGTCGTTGCTGGAGAAACCAGCGCCCGACAACAACAACGGCAGGGCGAAGAAAACCACACCGGTCAAGATGAACTTGGAGAGCAGCCCGACGGAAAAGAGCGTGACGAGCAATCCCCGGTCTTTGAATGTCAGGGCAAAAGCCTGGCTGGTGGAGATGTCCGCCCCTTTGCGTTCGGGCGGCAGCGCATGCAGCACCAGCAGAGCCAGCAACAGGGTGGCAAGGCCGATGACAGCCGCCGAGGCGAAGACCACCTCCAGCGTTGTAAAGGTGGCCAGAAGGCCGCCAATGGCCGCACCGGCCAGCAGGCCCGCGTTATAGCCATAGATCTGCAAGGCAACAGCCTCTGTGCGGCGCCCGGCATGGGTCAGCCGCAAGGCATAGGCCTGCGCAGCCACCAGGAGGAAGGCCTGACCTGCCCCTGAAAGGGCCCGGGCGAACAGTAACAGATGGAAATCTCTGGTTACGGCCAACAGCAACAGGCCCACAGTGGCCAGCCCCAGGCCGATCACAAAAAGCTCTTTCATCCTGCCTTTGCGGGCCAGAGAGCCTGCCGGAACCAGCGCCAGCGACAAGAGAATGAAGAACACCGTGAAAGGCCAGGATCCTGCTGCTGCGCCATAACCACTTTCCAAAGCCAGACTGGTGCTGTAGCGAGGCAGGAAAGAGATGGCGAGAGAATCGATGAAAACCCCCAGAAAGTAGGCCGCGCGAATGCGGGCCAACTGCCCGTGGCTGTCGCGGGAGGGGCTGGAGGCCACCTTCATTTTCAATCGGCTTGAAAGATCAGAAACCGATGGCGGCACGGAAAAACTCTGGCCGAGCGAGATCATGATAAAAGCCGCCACGCCACAGGCAATGAAGAGCACAGCGAAGTTTTTGGTGCTGTTCAGTGCGGCGGAAGCCAAAGCCCAGTAGGGCACGGCCAGAGCCACCTCCATGTCGGGCAGGTTCGAGGCCTCGCGGGTTCGCAAGGGCACCAGGGAAATGAAGTTGCCAGCTTCGGCTTCGTAGGCCCGGCCCACTTTGATCGGATCGCTGTGCAGCACCATCTGCTGATCAGAGACCAAAGCCACCCAGTTGATGTCTCCATTGGCGACCCGGTAGCTGTCAAAAAGAGCTGTCACGCCGCGCATGTCTCTGGGGTCCAGGCCCATTTCAGTTGCCGCAGACAAACGCTCTGCCAGCGAATGGGACAGCCCATCGATGCGGCTTTCAATGCCGCTGGTAAAAAGCTTCAGAGTGATGACGATCAGGGCCAGGGCATACCCACAGAATGACAACCCGAACAGCCAGGTATCCCGTCTGCTTTCAGACGAACCGCCGCCCTTGCCCAGGAACATGGCCAGCAACAGCAGGGCAAGGGTGACAAAAGGAATGGCTATGACCAAAGGCCAGTAAGCCTGCCGCACAGGCTGGTCCAGCAGGCGACGTTCCAGCAGAACCTCCACCAGGAGGTCGCTGCCGTAGCGGGACGTCAGGAAGGAGGAGAGCCGGTAAAGGTCCCCTGAGCTGGCGACATCTGCTTTGGGACCATAGTCCAGGGAAACCGGCTGAAAATCTTCCGCCCGGATGTCGCCGGAAGAGATATCTTCGCTGCTGCCTTCCGCGTCGGTCCTGTCCTGAACGCCATAGCTCAGGATCACCTGCCCTGCTTCATTGTAGAGGTTCAGACGCAGCACCGCAGGTTCCGTAGCCAGGATGGTTCGGGCCTGATTCTCAAACCCGCTGAACTGAGACAGTGGCAGGCCGGTTTCGGAGAAAATCACCAACTGGTCGGTGACCACCTGAACCAGCGTCTCAGCCCGTTCCAGCCGCAACCCCAGATAAACCCGGGCTGAATCTCCCCAGGCGACCAGCGTAAGGACGACCATACTGGCAGCGAACAGAATGGTGACAGGCAGGTGAGACAGAACTTTGGACAAGGACATACCGGTTTTTGAGGTCCTCACCTGTGACACGGCGAGGAGCTGTTCCAAAAATGCATCTGTTGAGATTACACAAAGACAAACAATATCTAGAGGCAAATCGCTTTAAGTGGAATCATAACCTTCAACCTCTTATAGCGAGAGAGGCCAGCTTAGGAACTTTTCCTCAAGGTGGTCTGATTTTTGTGGACGACGCTTCAGGATCTTTATGACACCGCCCTTCCCCTTAAAACTGATCGACACCACCCTGCGGGAAGGTGAGCAGTGTGCCCTTGCGAACTTCACCTACGCAGACAAGGTGGCTCTCTGCGAGGCCTTGATTGACCTGGGCCTGGATTACATCGAGCTGCCCAACCCCTTTGCCTCTGCCACAGCCCTGGAAGACAACCGCCGTCTGCTGAAAAAATTCAGCGGGAGCAAAACCCAATTCCTGGCCCATCTGCGCTGCCATCCGGATGACATTGCCTGTGCCATGGAATTGCCGCTGGCCGGCGTCAACATCACCATTGCGCTGGACGGTCACCGAGCCGCCCTTTCCCACGGGTTATCCCCGCAGGAGGCTCTGAACCGGGCAAAGGACCTGCTGCAGGATCTGCGGCACAGCCGTCCGGCCTGGCAACTCCGCTTTTCATCGGAAGGGCTGCTGAACAGCCAGGTTGGGGACTCACTTGCGGCTTACAAAGAACTGGACGGGCTGAAACTGGTGGACTGCATTGGCGTTTCCGACACACGCGGCGATGCGGACCCCTTTCAGGTGCATACGGTGGTATCCCATCTGCGCAAAGACCTTAGCTGTGAACTTGAGTTCCACGGCCACAATGATACGGGCTGTGCCGTGGCCAATGCTTATGCGGCCTTAAAGGCCGGGGCCAACCGCATCGACGTCAGTTTACTGGGCATTGGCGAACGCAATGGCATCACTGGACTGGAAGGGTTCCTGGCGCGCCTCCTGGTCAGCGACTGGGCCGAGCTGGCAAAGGGTTACAATCTGCCAGCCTTGCCCGGGGCCTGCCGCACGCTGACAGATCGTCTGGGCATAGAGGCACCGTTCAACACCCCCGTCGTTGGTCAAACAGCCTTCAGCCATAAAGCCGGCATTCACACCTCTGCCGTTTTGAAGGATCCGGCGTTGTACGAGAGCATTGCACCGGAAACCTTCGGCCTGACACGGCAACTGCTGGCCGGGCACCACCTGACCGGTCGCCATGTGGTGGCTGACAGGGCTAGGGCCCTGGGCCTGTCTCTTTCAGGCGACCAAGCCCGGGAAGCCGCCCGACGGGTCAAGGATGCCTCCGCGCACCGCGCCCTGGATACAGAGGAACTGGATAGTCTGTTGCGACAACTGGCAGAGCCTGAAACTGGGCCTGGAACAGAAACACAGGATTGACGGCCCATGCCCGGTACACTGCCCTTGTCTGATCAGCCTTTTCGCCTGCTGGAGGAGACCGGCGACTACAGTCTGGGGCTGGGCCAATCGCCCTCAACAGACTGGCAAACTATTGCCTACCTGCCTCTTGTGATTCTGGTCGGCCTGACCGGCGCTGGCAAAACAACCTTGCTGGCGAACCTCTCTCAAGCCCCCGACCGACTGACACTGCCTGACCGGCGGCAGTTGACCGACCAGGTCATTCTTCCGGTCGCCAGCGATCAGCCGGTTGCGAGCCTCACCCGACAGGACCGTTTTGCCGCCACCGCCCGTTTCAGATCGACTTATCCCGGCGGAATGGCGGCGGTACTTTCCGCCCTTCGCCTCAGGTTAGCCCCCCTGCCCAACAAACCACTGTTGCTGTTCGACGGTTTACGCGGGCGCGCCGAGGTGGAAAGCGCGGCAAAAGCGCTGCCCAACGCCCGGTTCCTGCTGCTGGGTCTGGATGATGACACACGCATTGCCCGACTGGCAGGGCGCGGCGATACTTTTGACGGGCTTGGAAGCTCCCCCGCATCTGCAAAAAATGAAAAGCTGGAAAAAGCCCGTGCCATCGTTGCCAGCGAGAGCCAAAGCTACAGTTACGAAGACAGCAAAGCCGCCCTGCAGCGCTTCGCCCCGCGCCGTCACCTGATTCTCAACAGCGCCGACGCAGATCAAAATGACCTGGCCACAGCCGCAGAGAGTTTTCTTACCACCGTGGCTGAATGAGCAGACTGAGGTTCGAAAGTCTGCCTGGCTTCGCCATCGCAAGGCGAGGCCTGCATCCCCCTAAATTTCCAGAAATGTTTCAGATCCGACGGCTGCGCACGCGGCACAAGTCTATGTCATTTACAGAAGCCAGCTTCCCTCATTAATCAATTGATATATTTTGCCACTGGCCAAAAACTGCAGCTCTGCACAGTCCGCTGCAGGCAGTTCTTTGATATCCTAGAGCCCCAGTCAGGAGATTTTTCCGGTGTCCCACAAACCGTCCCACCTGTTTTATCAATCCCGCCAGCGTCGCCCGGTCCTCGACCGGTCTGAAGGGGTGTATCACTGGACCAAGGACGGCAAACGCTATCTGGATGGATCCTCAGGGGCCATGGTCTCCAACATCGGGCATTCCAATCCCAATGTGCTGGCCGCCATGAAGAAGCAGATGGATCAGTCCACTTTCGGCTACCGTCTGCATTTTGAAACGGAAGCCTCAGAAAACCTGGCGTCCAAACTGGCTTCTTTGATGCCGGAGGGCATGGACAAGGTCTTCTTCGTTTCCGGCGGCTCGGAAGCGGTGGAAAGCTGTTTGAAGATGGCACGGCAGTGGGCGCTGGCCACCAACCGAGCCAGCAAGTGGCGGGTGATCTCCCGCTTTCCCTCCTACCACGGCGGCACATTCGGCGCGCTGGGCGTGACAGGCATGACACAGATGACCGCGCCCTTTGCCCCCATGTTGCAGGAAATGCCCAAGATCGACTCCCCCACCTGCTATCTGGACCAAGACGATCTGAGCCATGAGGAACGGGGACTGAAGTACGCCGAGCAACTGCGGGCGGAAATCCTGAAGCAAGGCCCCGAAACCGTCCTGGCCTTCCTCATGGAACCCGTCGGCGGGGCCTCTACCGGGGCGCTGGTCGCACCTGACAGCTATTACACGCGGGTCCGGGAAATCTGCGACGAATTTGATGTGCTGTTGATCGCTGACGAGGTCATGACCGGGGCCGGGCGTACGGGCCGCCACTATCTGGCCTGCCAGCACTGGGATCTGAAACCGGATCTCATTGCGCTGTCCAAAGGCCTTGCCGCAGGCTACGCCCCCCTGGGGGCCATGGTGGCTCGCAACGACATGGTGGAAGCGGTGCTGGACGACGGCGGTTTCATCCATGGCTTCACCTACGCCGGCAATCCCCTGGCCTGTGCAGCCGGGCTGGCGGTGCTGGAGGAAATGGAACGCCTGGACCTGCTGGGCAATGCTGAACGCCAGGGCGACAAATTGAAAGCCCGCCTGGAGGCGCTGAAAGAGCCCTTCCCTTTCATCGGTGACGTCCGCGGCAAGGGCCTGCTTCTGGCCTTTGAGTTGATGGAAGACGAGGTCAGCAAGAACCCACTGCCCAAAGAACTGCAGTTGCATTCCCGCCTGACCGAGGAAGCCTATGAGCGGGGCCTGATCATTTACCCGCGCCGCACCCGTGGGGGCCTGGACGGCGATCACTTCATGGTCTGCCCGCCGCTGATCGTCACCGACGAACATCTGGACGAGATCATTGAGAAACTGACGGACAGTCTGGCAGCGGTTGCCCATGCCCTGAACCTGCCCACCGGACCGTCAGCGCCCCGTCCAGCCAACCTGGAAAGCGTCTGACATGGCTGACTCTGTCATCATCACCTGCGCCGTCACCGGCTCCATCCACACCCCGACCATGAGCGATGCCCTGCCGGTCACCGCTGACGAAATCGCCAGCCAGGCCATTGAGGCCGCTGAAGCCGGGGCGGCCATTCTGCACCTTCATGCGCGTGATCCCCAGGACGGCCGGCCCAGTGCAAAGCCGGAAGACTTCATGGCCTTCCTGCCCCGCATCAAGCAGGCCAGTGACGCCGTGATCAACATCACCACTGGCGGTTCGTCCCTCATGACCGTGGAAGACCGCACCAAGGCGGCGTTTCAAGCCAAGCCGGAAATGTGCTCTTTGAACATGGGGTCCATGAACTTCGGCATTTTTCCCCTCGCCAGGCGCTATGACAACTGGAAGCACCAGTGGGAACCGGATCTGCTGGAAGCCACACGCTCCGGCATATTTCAGAACACCTTCGCGGATATTGAGCACATTCTGGTCAATCTGGGGGAAGGCTGCGGCACCCGCTTCGAGTTTGAATGCTATGATGTGGGGCACCTGCAGACCCTGGCTTTCTTCATCAAGGAAGGCCTGATCAAAGGGCCGGTCTTTTTGCAGTTCGTCATGGGCGTACTGGGCGGCATCGACGCCTCGCCCGAACAGCTGATGCACCTGAAATCCACAGCCGACCGCTTGATCGGGCCGGAAAACTACCACTTCTCCGTTCTGGCCGCCGGGCGTCAGCAAATGCCTTTGGCCACCATGGGGGCGATTCTGGGGGGCAATGTGCGGGTCGGACTGGAAGACAGCCTGCAGATTGGCCACAAGCAGCTGGCCCGTTCCAACGCCGAACAGGTAGCTAAGATTCGGCAGATCCTGGAGGCTTTGGGCCACAGCATCGCCACCCCGGACGAAGCCCGCGAGAGGCTTGGCCTCAAAGGCGGCGACCAGGTCGCCTTCTGATTTCATTTTTACATTCTGACGGACTCAAAGAGACCACCATGAAACTGTACTGCTCCGACATTCAGAAATCCCATTACCCCAAAAACTTCCTGAAAAGCGGCAGCCAGGCTGGCAATCCGGAAAAGCCGGAACGGCTGGAACGGCTGCTGAGCTCTGCCACGGCCATGGGCTGTGAAGCTCTGACCCCGGACGATCATGGCATGGGCCCCATTGCAGCCATTCACACACCGGAATACCTGACCTTTCTCAAAACCATCTACCAGCGCTGGCAGGCCATTCCCGGTGCCTCCGCCGAGGTGATCCCCAACGTGCATCTGGACCCGCGCGATGGCCAGTATCCAAAATCCCCCATCGGTCAGGCAGGCTATCATATGGCCGATACGGCCTGTCCCATCTCAGCTGAGACCTATCAGGCGGTGATCGCCAGCGCCCACTGCGCTGTCAGCGCCACCAAAGCCGTACTGGAAGGCGACGATGCCGCCTATGCCCTTTCCCGCCCGCCGGGGCACCATGCCTACGCCGATAAAGCCGGGGGCTTCTGCTACCTCAACAACTCAGCCATTGCGGCCCAGGAACTTCGCAGACGCCATGACCGGGTCGCTGTTATTGATGTAGACCTGCACCACGGCAACGGCACCCAGGGCATCTTCTACCGCCGCAAAGACGTGATGACGGTTTCCGTCCATGCGGACCCGACTGACTTTTATCCCTTCTTTGTCGGCTATGCCGGGGAGCGGGGTGACGGTGACGGTCTGGGCTACAACCTCAACGTTCCCCTGCCGCTGGGCTCCGGCGATGATGATTTCATTGCCGGACTGGAAGGAGCCCTGGATCAGGTGGCAGCATTCTGCCCTGATGCCATTGTCGTGGCTCTGGGGCTGGACGCCTCCCAGGATGATCCCTTCGGCGGCCTGGCCGTCACCACAGAAGGTTTTGGCCGCATTGGGGAAACCCTGGCAAGCCTGCAGGTGCCCAGCGTCATTGTTCAGGAAGGCGGTTATCTCTGCGACTCCCTGGGGGACAATCTGGTTTCCTTCCTCAGCGGCTTTGAAAAGCGCCACAGGATCGGCTGAGCCGCCACCCCATCCGAAACACCAAGTTAAGAAAAGATAGGAAGCCCCCATGTTAACGGGCCTGCGTGTCATCGAAATCGGCCAAGCTTTTTCCGCCCCCTTCGGGGCGGAGATACTTGGCTTCCTGGGGGCAGAGGTTATCAAGATCGAACGCCCGGGCGGGGACGACACCCGAAGCTGGGGCCAGGAGTTCAAAGACGGGGCCTCCATCACCTTTCATGTGGTCAACCGCAATAAAAAGTCTGTGGTCCTGGACTTGAAAGACCCCCGGGACAAGGCGGCGCTGGAAGAGCTGATCGGCAGCGCTGATGCCTTCATTCACAACATGCGGCCAGGGGCTGCCGAACGTCTGGGCCTGGGCAGCGAAACCCTGCGGTCGAAATTTCCCCGCCTGATCTATGCGGAAATCGGGGCCTTCGGCCACAAAGGCCCCATGAAATCCGAAGCCGGTTATGAAATCCTGATGCAGGCGTTCTCCGGCATCATGAGCATCACCGGTGATCCTGACGGCATGCCCGTACGCAGTGGCCCCTCCATCTGCGATTTCGGCTCAGGCATGTGGCTGGCCTTGGGGGTGCTTGCGGCCCTCAACCAGCGCCAGCAGACCGGTCAGGGTTGCGTCATCAACACCTCAATTTTTGAAACGGGTCTCAACTGGGCGCTGGTGGCCTCCGGTGGTTATCTGGCGCAGGGCCAGCCCCCCCAACGGATTGGCAACGGTCATCCCGATCTGGTGCCTTACGGTCTCTTCCCCAGCAAGGACGGGGCCCTGATCATCGGGGCAGGGAACAACCGTCTTTTTGAAAAGCTGATCAAAGTTCTGGGGTGCGAGTCCATGATGGACGACCCGAGGTTCCAGACCAACAGCACCCGGATCAAACATCGTCAGGAGGTGCAGGAGATCATCTCTGCCGCCTTGCACAAGGACACCACCGACAACTGGCTGATCCGCTTGAAGGAGGCAGGTGTGCCCTGCAGTCCGGTGCAGTCGGTTCCTCAGGCGCTGGATCATCCACAAACCCAGGCTCTCGACATTCTGCAATCCACGGCTGACTCTCCGGACCTGCGCTTCATTGGTCTGCCCCTGTCTTTCGACGGAAAAAGACCGGATCTGCGCTCGACCATTCCTGCAGCCGGCGCCAGCAACGACGAGATCTTGAAAAAACAAAACTGAGAACAGGAAAACCCATGGAAAGCAAAGGCCGGAAGGCGCGCACCGCCCCGACAAAGTACTTTGAGGATTTTGCGGTCGGGGACAGCTATCTCATTCCCTCCCGCACCCAAACAGGCGGCCTCTTTGCCATGTTCCAGGCCGCTTCCGGCGACAATGACCCCATTCATTACGATGTGGAGTACTGCCGTGAACGGGGCCATCAGGACATGCTTGCCCATGGCATGCAGGTGATGATCCAGTCGGCAGCAGGCGCCGGGACCTTCCCCAGCGAAGTGGGCGACTCTCTCATTGGCATGCTGGAGGTAACCGGCAAGTTTCTAGGCCCGGTGTACCGTGAGGACACTCTCTATCCTGAGCTGGAAATTGTCGAACTGATCCCGCAGAACACCACCGGTGTCATCGTCATGCGGGCGACAATCCACAATCAGAAAGACAAGCTGGTCTTCGAAGGCACGCATCGCTATCTGATCAAGAAACGTCCTGCCTGACGCCAAAGCGATCACACTGTAAGACTTTAAAAGAAGCGCTCACCGCTTGAGCCCTCTCCCTTGCTATTGAATGCAAAAAAGGCCGCAACCCGAAAGCTGCGGCCTTTTTTTGTCCAAAGGGACGGTTTCTCGGGTTACCTGTCCAGAAAAGCCAGGCGGGTGCAGATTTCCTGCAAACGGGTCTGCAAAGCCGCGGCTTCCGCCGTTACGGCTTCCATTTCCTGACGCAGCAGATGGATTTCATCTGAGTTGGTATCGACCGGGCCGTTGCCCTCCCCGGTCAGCAGCCAGAGCGGCGAGACACCCAGCGCGCCGCTTAACATGTGCAGCTTGTTGGCCCGGGGCGTAGAGCGGTCGTTTTCCCAGTTAGACCAGGTGACGGATTTCACCCCCAGGCGCCGGGCCGACTGAGCCACGGACAAAGACTGTGCTTCACGCGCTTGGGTAATGCGCCCGCCAATACTCTCTACTTCCTCAACCAACATCTGTTCTGACACCTCTGTTCTCCATTGTTCCAGACCAGCCCCAGCCGTCATCCTCTAACATGTTAAAAAGAGGCAAATTCACGCTTTAAGCGTTATCACGAAGTGATTCCACTTAAACCGATTTGACTCTGAAGCCGGTACAATTCTGGTGCAATCATATGGAAGAGATTGTCAGAAAACAAATGACCCTGCGTGAGTAACCAAAGCCAGCAAAACAAAAACAGGTAACCAAACCGGCGAAAACAGTTAAAAACTGTACTTATGAGGTAAAAAAATTTTCTTTATCAGTAAGCAAAGAAAACGGCCAATTTCATTAACTTTGAGCAGCGTTTTTTAAGAACTGGCAAAACAATATCTTAAGCAATACAGGTCATTTCTTTAGCCGCACACCGTACCGTTTTTCACCCCCCGGCCAGTTTCGGCAGAACAAAAACCTCTGCATCGGCGGGAATGGGGGCGAACCAGTTGTCCCGGAAGACTTCGCCATTGATGGCAACGGAAACGCCCTTTTTCAGCTGGGGCTGCATGGCCGGATAGTCCTGGCCCAACTGCTGCAACAGCTGGCGCACATTGCTGACGTCCAGCTGCAGTTCCTTTTGTCCCTGCGTTGCGTGGGTCAGCGCTCCCCACAAGACAATTTTCGCCATTTCTCTCACTCGCTTTCAGCAGGACACATCCAGGCCCGGCGCAACAAAAGCACAAAGGGGAAGGCAATGATCTCGCCCTCCCCTTCAGCATAGCATACCAGCGTCAAAAGACGTGGCTCTTACTCAGCCGCCTCATTCATGTCCCGGCTGTCGATGGCCCGCAAAATGCGCGGCGGGGACAGGGGCAATTGCTCCATGCGCACGCCGATGGCATGGGAGACAGCGTTGGCAACGGTTGCCAGCGGCGGCACGATCGGAGTTTCCCCCACACCCCGCACCCCGTAAGGATGACCCTCATTGGGAATTTCGATGATCTGGGTATCAATCATCGGCAGGTCAGAAGCCACCGGAATGCGATAGTCCAGGAAGCCTGCATTCTGCAGTCGTCCGTCTTCGCCATAGATGTACTCTTCGTTCAGCGCCCAGCCGATGCCCTGCACCGCCCCGCCCTGATACTGACCTTCCACATAGGCCGGATGAACGGCCTTACCGGCGTCCTGAATGACGGTATAGCGGGTGACTGTGGGGCGGCCCGTTTCCGGATCCACTTCCACATCGGCGATGTGCACACCGAAGGACACCCCGGCGCCATCTGCGTTGACCTCATGGTGACCTGCAATAGGCCCCCCCGTCTCAGCAGCGTTTTCCGCAATTTCCGCCATGGTCATGGGCTCGAAATCACCGGCATTGGCACCAGAGGGTTTGGCGCAGCCATCTTCCCAGGTCACAGCGTCTTCCGGAATGCCCCAGATCATGGCCGCCCGGCGGCACATGTCAGCGATGGCCTGGCGGGCCGACTTGATGGTGGCCAGACCGGAGGAGAAGGTTACCCGGCTGCCGTCGGTCACATCATTGTAGCCCAGCGACGAGGTATCGGCCACCACGGCCCGCACCTTGTCATAGGGGATGCCAAACTCTTCCGCTGCCATCTGACACATGGAGGCACGGGAGCCGCCGATGTCGGGCGTCCCGACCGCCAGAGTCACGGTGCCGTCGCCGGAGACATAGAGATTGGTTGCCGTCATGCCGCCAAAGTTGAACCAGAACCCGGCGGCAATGCCGCGACCCTGATTGGGGCCCAGCGGGGCAGAGTAGTGCGGGTGAGCTTTTGCTGCTTCCAGCGTTTCCACCAGACCAACCTGACCATAGCGCGGACCATAGGAGGACTTATCCCCTTCCTTGGCGGCGTTTTTCAGGCGCAGCTCAACAGGGTCCATGTCCAGTTTGGCTGCCAGTTCGTCCATCACGCTTTCAACGGCAAAGACGATCATGGGCGCGCCGGGTGCCCGGTAGGCCGCCTGTTTGGGGCGGTTGCAAACCACGTCGTAGCCAACGGCCCGGACATTCTCCAGCCCATAGCAGGCAAAGGTGGCCATGGCACCGAACTCAACGGGTGAGCCCGGGAAGGCCCCGCCCTGATACTTCAGCAGAGCATCTGCCGCCGTGATGCGACCATCCTTGGTCACCCCGATCTTGACCCAGTTGCAGGAAGACGCGGTCGGGCCAGAGCCCTTGAAAACCTCTTCCCGGCTCATGGTCATTTTCACCGGACGACCGGCCTTGCGGGAGAGAGCCAGAGCGACCGGCTCCAGGAAGACCACCGTCTTGCCACCAAAACCACCGCCGATTTCAGAAGCTGTCACCCGCAGGCGCGAGACATCAATGCCCAGCAGTTCGGAGCAGACGTCGCGGATCATGTAGTGCCCCTGGGTACAGCCCCAGAGTTCGGCATAGCCGTCGGAACTGAAGTTGGCGAGGCAGGCATGGGGTTCAATGTAGCCCTGGTGTGTTGCTTCCGTACGGAAGGTCCGCTCGACAATGATGTCGGCTTCTGCAAAGCCCTTGTCCACATCGCCGTGCCCAAACTCGTGGCGGGCTGCAATGTTGGAAGGTTTGCTCGGGGCCGGATCTTCCCCGACCGTGATCAGTTCCTCATGCAGCAGCGGCGCATCAGGTTCCATGGCCTTTTCCACGTCGGTAACGTGGGGCAGCACCTCGTAATCCACCTCGATCAGACGCAGGGCCTTGCGGGCAACAGCCGCGCTGGAGGCCGCGACAGCAGCCACCACATGGCCTTCGTAGAGCGCTTTGCCATGGGCCATGGAGTTGTGCAGCGTGTCGCGCATCTCCTCACTGACCTCACCGAAATCAGCCGCCGTCACAACGGCTTTGACCCCGGCCAGCGCCTCGGCTTTGGAGGCATCAATGCTGCGAATGCGGGCATGGGCGTGAGGGCTGCGCAGGCAGCGGCCAATCAGCATGCCCGGTGCGTTGGCGTCCGCACCAAAGCGGGCGCGGCCCGTTACCTTATCTTCCCCGTCCGGACGCAGCGGGCGGGTTCCCACCACCTTGAAGGTGTCTTTTGTCGTGCCTTTAGACATGAGCAGCGTCTCCCCGCATTTCAGCGGCTGCATCCAGTACAGCGCGGATGATTTTGTCATAACCGGTGCAGCGGCAGAGGTTGCCTGCCAGCCAGAAACGCACTTCCGTTTCTGTCGGATCCGGGTTCTTTTTCAGCAGCGCTTCCGCCGCCACCAGGAAGCCGGGGGTGCAGACACCGCACTGCAGAGCGGCATGCTCCAGGAACTTGCGCTGCAAGGTGTGCAGCTGGTCACCGTTGGCCATGCCTTCGATGGTGTCGATCCTGGTTCCTTCCGCTTCTGCGCCCAGCATCAGGCAGGAGCAGACCAGGCGGTCATCGACCTGGACGGAGCAGGCCCCGCAGTCACCGGAACCACAGCCTTCCTTGGAGCCGGTCATGCCCAGGCGGTCGCGCAGCACGTCCAGCAGGGTTTCTTCGGGCTGGCAGAGGAATTCGACCTCATCGCCATTGATGGTCGTCTTAACAGCAATACCGGACATCATTCACCTCGTGCGCGCTGGAGGGCAATGCTGGCCGCACGTTTGGCCAGAACACCTGCAACTTTGGTGCGGAACTCAATGGTGCCGCGCTTGTCATCAATGGGGCGGCAGGCCGCGGAGGTGGCGGCTGCCAGGTTCTCCAGAGCGGCGTCATCCACGGCAGTTCCGATCAGCGCCTTAGCGCCCTCTTCCACCAGCAGGGCCGTAACCGCAACAGCGCCCAGCCCGACGCGGGCATCGGTGCAGATCCCTGCATCATCCAGGGTCAGGCTGACAGCAACCCCGACCACAGCAATGTCCATCTCCGTGCGCGGGATGAAGCGCAGGTAGGCATCGCCGGAGTTGGCCGGGCGTGCGGGCAGGTAGAGGGATTCAATGAGTTCACCCTTGGCAAGGCTGGTCCGCCCCACACCGGCGGGCACATCTTCCACCTTCATGTCGCGCGTCCCGTTGGGGCCGACAACACGGGCTGTCGCATTGGCTGCGATCAGGCCGGGAACAGAGTCAGCGGCAGGTGACGCATTGCAGAGATTGCCGACCATGGTGGCACGGCCCTGAACCTGGGTGGAGCCGATCAGCTCAGCGCCTTCCACCACACCGGGCCACTGCGCGCAGAGATCCGCGTGTTCAGTTTGTTCCGCGCTGGAAACCGCGGCCCCGATCCGAAAGCCGCCCTCTTCCGGCGTAATGTCCCGGACACCGGGAATCCGCTTGATATCAACCACGAGGTCCGGCTCTACCAAGCCTGACCGGAGCTGCACCAACACATCGGTGCCACCCGCCAATACCCGGGTCAGCCCCTCTTCCTGGGCGAGCAGAGAGACTGCCCCCTCCAGGGTTTCTGGAACTTCATAACGCATCAATCTCACCCAATTTTCAGGACCGTCCTGCCGGTCCACGTGAATTTCTTGTTTTTGCCGCGGCTGAAACCGCAACGGCCTCCAGACCTATCATTGTCTTGGCCTGACAGCGAGGCAATACCTACCAAGGAGTATACACAATCGCATAGAAGGCCCAGTGAGAGCACAGGGAAGGCCCACTGCCAGCGGCGTCATTTCGGCAGAGTTCCCTGCAAAAACTGCCAGAATCTCCCTGCAAAGCCCACCCTGCCAAACGGGACCCGGCACCCTCTGTGACCGCTTCATGATTTGACTGCAAATAAAGTAAACAAACCAGAGCCGATCCGGGCACCTGGAAGCGTCAATCTAGGGTCCAATTCCGCCAGAGAACCCCATCCTTAAGAGTGAAATTGATCGAAGCGATCCTCACTCCGAGCAGACAGGTGAAGCATTAGTTTGCCCCTGATCAAGACACTGGAGGATGAACCTCCCGTTAGCGCAACGCGCTTCTGACCAAACCGATCATGCTTTAGAGCGGAGAAACTGCCGGATCAGCTCCCCATAGCGCTTGCCGTCAAAACTGGGGAAATGGCCGCCGTGAACCACCCGGACCGGAAGGTCCACGATCCGTTCCAGCGACGCGATGTAGTCGTCCAGATTGGAATGATAGAGATCGTCAGCCAGCGGGCCGTCATAGATGGTGTCCCCGGCAAACAGCAGTTCCCGACTGGCTTCATAGAGCATGATGGACCCGGGCGAATGGCCGGGCGTATGGATAATCTCAAAGGATCGATCCCCCAGGTCCAGAACATCGCCTGCTTGCAGCAAGCGGGTGGCCGGGGCCGCCTGGACAGCATAGAGATCAGCCCGGTAGGGAGCCGGCGGGAGTTTGGTAAAGACCTCGGCATCCTCCACACAGTCGGCCAGCGTGTTGCCCCGTGTTGGCCGGGCCAGGATCTCAGCCTCCTCCTGATGGATCAGGCGCTCGTCAAACTCATGGTGACAGCCAATGTGGTCAAAATGGCTGTGACTGGCCACTGCCAGGCAGGATTTTTCCGTTACCAGAGGCACTTGCTGGCGCAGCGACACCACGCCCATCCCGCTGTCGACCAGCAAATCCCGGTCGCGTCCGCGCACATGCCAGATGTTGCAGCGGTAGTAATCGGTGATGAAGGGCTCAAAAATGTGGGTGACATCGTCGCCCATCTTCCGCGTGTCATACCAGTCGGCTGCACTTGCCCGCTCCATTTATCGGTCCCCTTGAAACCTGTTCGAATCACTCTTTCGATCCTCAGATCCGCCTCAGTCGCCGGACACCGCGGAAGAGGTCGAAGAAGACACGGTCGGATAAACCCTTGTTTGCTTGACCGTGCCATAGGCAAAGCTGGTGTCAATGGAGGCGATGCCGGGAATGGGGTGGATTTTGCCCCGAATGAAATCCTCATAACTTTCCAATGACCTCACCAACACCCGCAAGAGGTAGTCGGCATCCCCGGTCATGACATGGCAGTCCACAATTTCATCTATGGCCAGCACGGCTGTTTCAAAGGTCTCTACGGAGACTTTGCTGTGCTCCTGCAGGCGAATGCGCACAAAGACCGTAACCGGCAGCCCATAGGCCTTCTGATCAACCAGCGCCGTATAGCCCGTGATGGTTCCCGCCTCTTCCAGCAGGCGCAGACGCCTCAGGCAGGGCGAGGGAGACAGGTTGACCCGTTCCGCCAGAGCCTGATTGGTCAGGCGGCCATCCTTTTGCAGCTCGCGGATAATCTGACGATCTTTGGTATCCATGAATCGACCTCATCGTGGCAGTAATTGCTAAGATGAAGCGATAATTCGGCCAACTTTGCAAGATATTGCGGCACCAACTGGCATAACTTAACGGAAAGAAATCGCCAACAGGGAGCCCTGACATGTCCTCTTCCACCCCGACCTCATCCGTTTCAGCACAAGGATCGTCCGACCGGGATAAGGATCAGATGAACAGGGGCCGCAACAGCGAGCAGGGCTTTGCCACCCGGGCCATCCATTTCGGCTACAACCCCATGGACGAGCAGGGGGCCCTGACTCCGCCCCTGCATCTGACCTCCACCTTTGCCTTTGAAAGCGCCCAGGCAGGCGGTGAGCTTTTTGCCGGCGAGCGTCAGGGCCATGTCTACAGCCGCATTTCAAACCCCACCACGGACCTGCTGGAGCGGCGCATTGCCGATCTGGAAGGTGCGGAAGCCGGACTGGCCACGGCTTCGGGCATGGGGGCCATCACCTCCGTTCTCTGGACCCTGCTCAGCCCGGGCGATGAGGTGATTGTCGACAAGACACTTTACGGCTGCACCTTCTCCTATCTGCGGCATGGGCTGGAGAAATTTGGCATCACCGTCTCCCACGTGGATCTGACCGACCCGGCCAACCTGGACCGGGCCCTCACTCCGGCCACCCGGGTCATCTACTTTGAGACACCGGCCAACCCCAACATGAGGCTGGTGGACATCAGCGCCATTTCTCAGCAGGCCAGAGCCGCCGGGATCAAAGTGGTGGTGGACAACACCTACGCCACACCGCTGCTGACCCGGCCGTTGGAGATGGGAGCCGATCTGGTGGTGCATTCAGCCACCAAATATCTGGGCGGCCACGGGGATCTGGTGGCCGGGCTGGTGGCCGGATCTGCCGAAGACATCAGCAACATTCGCCTGGTGGGCATGAAAGACATGACCGGGGCTGTCATGGCGCCGTTCAATGCCCTGCTGATCCTGCGCGGTCTCAAGACGCTGCAGCTGCGCATGGCCCGCCATTGTGAAACGGCCGGCAGCGTTGCCCGCTGGCTGGAGGCCCATCCGGCGGTCTCAAAGGTTTACTATCCGGGGCTGGCGTCCTTTGAGCAGCATGAACTGGCCAACCGACAGATGGCCGATTTCGGCGGCATCATGGCCTTCGAACTGAAAGAGGGCTTTGAAGGCGGATTGCGCATGATGAACAATCTGTCCCTCATCACCCGCGCGGTCTCTCTGGGAGATGCCGAAAGCCTGATTCAACATCCGGCTTCCATGACCCATTCCACCTACAGCCCGGAAGAGCGGCAGGTCCATGGCATCAGTGACGGTCTGATCCGTCTGTCTCTGGGACTGGAAGAGGCAGATGACATTCTGGCCGATCTGGACCAGTCCCTGGAGCCGCTGGCCCACAGCAAAGCGGCCTGACACTAGAGCATGATCGGTTTAGTTAGAAGCGCTTTGCGCTTGTACCTAAACCGTGAATCATCCTCTAAAACACTGAAAAGAGGCAAATTCACGCTTCAAGCGTTATCACGTAGTGATTCCACTTAAACCGATTTGACTCTAGAGACACGCCACTAAGCACAAAAAAGGGAGCTGCTGTCAGCTCCCTTTTTCTGTTTGCTGCAAAGCCAGCCGCCCGGACGGTTAAAGAGGTTTGGCCTCAACCCAGCGCCAGGCATCGGCCTCCTGATCTGCCGTGAAGGTCCGGCATTCCATGGGTGTGACCGGGTTTGTGAAACGCACCAGATTGCCCATCCAGTCGGGCGCATCAATCAGGGCATAATTCCTGATTTTCGCCATGGCTTTGAACTTTTTCTCCAGCATGGCGTGCTGCAACATCATATCCCAATCGAAGCCGTCATAATCTGAAGCCTTGACCAGCAGATTGACCTGATCCTCCCGCTCGATGAGATCATCCAGTAGCTGCTCTGCCATTGGCAGATCGGTTTTGGTTATGCGTCCGACGACTTCCAGCGCAATGACATCCTTGTTGTCAGTTTCGAGCAGTTTCATGCTGGCAGGCGCCGGATCTGCCTTTTCCACGACCTCGGCATCCCCTTGCTCAGGTGGCTCTTCAGAGGCCCAGGCAAAGGCTGCATCCCGCTGATCCGGGGTAAAGGAACGCACATCCAGACCCGGCAGGAGGAAATCCTCCACCCTGGTGGCAACGGCGATCCATTCCCGGTCAGTGACCACAGCACCCCGGTGGTAGCGGCCCAGGTGGGAGAGCATCTGATAGGCGTAGCTCATGTCCTTTTTGACCGCCTCAAAGGTCAGTTCTTCCATCTCGCTCAGATCAAAAAAGAGGGAGATTTTCCGCAGCTCTGACAATGCCCCTTCCATGGCCACAACAGCCGCTTCAATGTCGCTGGCTTCCAAGCGGCCCGTGACTTTCAGCGCGACGAGATGCGCAGGACTGGACAGGACTTCAATCATTGCACTTTCCTTTTACAATCACCTGTTTGTAATCACCCGGCTGCGATGATCCGCCTGAAATCGCCCTCCTGCAACCATTTGGGGGTTGGACAGGTCGGGTCAACAGCCCAAATCCGGGCTTAATTCTCACCGGTTATCATACAGGATATGGGCAGCGCCTGCAGGATTTTCATCCTTGTACAGGACACCGAAACGCTCCTGCGGCAAGACGACGCTTTTCGTGTTGTCGACTGGGAAAGACCCGGCAGTTTTCAGCGGCAACAGAGCCACCTTCATAAATTCAGTGAGGGTTGAGGCATGGCGGTTGAAGCCGAACAGGCCAGGCGGTGCATAGCTTCAGTCAAATACCAAAGCGATTGGCCTCTGACAGGATGCAACAGAGTCTGTCTGTTGGGTAATGGCCACCCGGTGATATTGTTTAAGGCGATCTGACGCTAGGGAAGGCAGGGGCCGCGCACCGGTGCCAGCAAGTCATTCAGCAAAGCAAGGAAGCTTTCTGTGGCTTTAAAAAACTCCGGCTGATTGCCAACGTGATCCAGATAGTGCCGGACCTTGTCCAGTCCGGCCGCCAGCTCTGCTTCCTTCAAATTCACCTGATCCAGCAGGGCGAAGCTGTGGTTGTTCTCCAGTTCCATGATCTGGGGAACCATTTCATCCAGCAGATCCAAAGCCCAGGCCTGATCATCATAAGAAAGAGAACAGAAGAAGTGCTCGTTCTCCAATCTGGCTTTGGTCGCATAGAGCAATGAAACAAGATCACGCACGGCCAGAGATTTCATGTCACCGTCCTGATCGTCCGCCACCTTCTCACCTTCTCCCTGCGATAGAACCTCCAGCAACGAGGCTGTGTGGTTTTCGTTAAGCGGGTGCGGCAAAGGCCCGATGGATACAGGCCATCCTTTAGGCTGTTCTGGCTGTCTTACTAAATCTGACAAATGCACGTCCCATCACGACTGTTAACGGTTATTCATTCACAGCTAACCCCCCAGGTTCATCTGCTGGATCAACAGAGCACCCGAATTGGGGCAGCTGGGCATCGTCGGGCACCGCAAAGCATCTCAACACCCTAAGATTGCACCTAACTCAGACATGAAAGTCGGATTTTGCTCTAGCCGCACCTCCCATTTTGGGGAGGAACTGGCGCAAGTGCTCAGCACCTATGACCTGACGAATGAAAATGAACAAAAACGAACAAGGGGAGTTTGCAATTCCCGGTTGCTTTTCAGCATTTTGCTGCAGCCAGCCTTGCCTATGGAAAAGGAAAAAGCGCGAAAAAAGTTCGCTTGTGAATGACGATTTGGCGCGTTTTTCACAGAGAATTCACAAGCGGCTGACAGCCAGCCGTCATCTTGAGGCTCCCAACGCAAAAAGCGCTGCCGCTTTTCTTATCAGGCAGTCGCCCAGTCAATCGGAGCCAAACCGTGTCTGTCATAAGCACCGCCTCTTCCCATCACGCTCCCCAGGATCTCACGGATCCGGGACGAGCCACATTGGCCAAGCAGGCTCCTCTTATGCTGGACAGCGGAAATCGTTCCGGCAGTCAGAACCTCAACGCCGTTCAGGATAGGACCATGGGACAAGTCATTCTTTCCGGCCATACCCTGGAAACACACCGGGAATCACAAACGTCTTCAGTTAACAGCCGGACCCTGGCGCACCTTTCCACCCGGTCAACCTTCGATCACGAACTGGCAGATGCCATTATGAGCGAAGGCTATGATGCGATTGGGGACAGTCTGGCCTGGGATCAGCTTTCAACCCGGCTGGCGCAGGTCTTTGCTGCAGAGCAGACCTTTTTCCTGACCAGCGGCGCAGGGACAAACACAGGCTACAAGGTCATCGGCAGTTCTCTGGACAACCAGCAGGCAACCGCTTGCTATCTGGAAGAAGTGCGCCGTTTCGACCAGCAACGGGGGCGCGCAACCGACCGCCCTTCCCCCTTCCTGGCCTTTCCTTATCTGGAACGTGTTTCGACCTTCTCGTTTGATACAAGCGACAACAACAGCGCCGAGACTTCCGAAACTGCAGAGCAAAGCCACCCCAACGGCAACAAACGGCGCCACTGCCTCTTTCCTCTGACCAATCAGGACAATGGCGGCCTCTTCATTCTGGTGCGACCCATGGGACAGGGTGATCTGGCCAACAGCGAACTGGATTTGCTGCAGCATGTTCTGCCCCATCTGTCGCGGGCCGTGGCTCTGCATGCGCAAACCAGCCACCTGACGCAAAAGAACCGCTATCTGGAAGAAACACTGGATAGTCTGCCGCAAGGCCTCGCGCTGGCAGACGAAGAAGGGCAGCTGATCTATTCCAACCGTTATGCCAAAGCCTGTCTGGAAGAGCGGGAAGGTCTGCTGCTCAACAATGGCCAGCTCTTTGCCAAAGATCCGAAGAACAACAAACTGCTCAAACAGAACCTGACCGTGGCGACACCGGCAGACCTGGAAGATCCTCAGCCCGAAGAACAGGGACAGGACGGCGACAGCAGCACCTTCATGATTTGTGAAAGAAGCGAGAGCCATCTGGTTGTGGACTTTGCCCCCCTGTTCGACGCACAGCCTCAGAAAAGCAAAGCCTCGACACAGCAAAGCCCTGCTCAGCAATCACTGGTACGTCTTGTGCTGAAAGACAGCCGGGACAGCAAACAGCCCTCTCCGGAAAGCCTGAAAAGAGCCTTTAACCTGACCCCGACCGAGGCAGCCGTCGCCCTGCTGCTGGGGCAAGGAAAAAGCGCCGAGGAAGTGGCATCTCTGCGCAAAATCACCAAGGAAACCGCCCGCTTCTACATCAAGGCCATCCTGCAGAAGACCGATTGCCACCGGCAGCCGCAGCTGGTGCACAAACTGGCTACCCTGGGCATCTAGACAAAGGTCTTATCCGGACGAAAGGACAATAAGAAAAGAAATGAGGCATCGCTCCCCAAGCTTCCTCCCCCAGAGCATGATCGGTTCAGTTAGAAGCGCTGTGCGCTTTTATCCAGACCGTCAATCATCCTCTAACCCATAGAAAAGAGTTGTATCGCTTTCAGTCGCTTTACTGCGTGACAACGCCTAGTGCGTGAAACTCTTCTCTTCCTCTATGCCTCCCCTGTGATGAGTACAGCTCGCACAGACTTACCGCCTACAGCCTTTCGGCTTAGGCGGTACTTTTTTGGTCACACTGAACAAGTACAGGAAGAAGAACGAGAACATACAGTGGCGTTTTCGTCCCCCTCCCGAGGAACCAAACCCAGGCCCGTTAAGCTGTGGCTCAGCTACAACAGCCTGGCGCCATTGACCGGCAGGAGCACGGCATAGAGCGAACTCGTTGCGGTGATGAACAGGCGGTTGCGTTTCGGGCCGCCAAAACAAAGGTTGGAGACACGCTCCGGTACTTTGATTTTTCCGATCAGATCCCCATCAGCTGTCAGGCAATGAACGCCATCGCTGGCACTGGTCCAGATCCGACCCTGGTCGTCCAGCCGGAAGCCGTCAAAGATCCCGTTGCCGCAGGTCGCGATCACCTCACCACCTGACAGGGTTCCGTCATCTGAGACATCGAATACCCGCAGATGTTTTTCCCCACTGGGAAAATGCGTGCCGCCGCTGTCTGCGATGTAGAGCTTCTTTTCATCCAATGAAAAGGCCAGACCATTGGGGCGGACAAAGTCATCGGCCACCACCCGACACTCACCCGTTACAGGGTCAAGCCGGAAGACATAGTCCCCGGCCTGCTCCTGAGGGGCCTGATAACCCTCATAGTTGGATTCAATGCCGTAGGCCGGGTCCGTGAACCACACGCTGCCATCTGACTTCACGACCAGGTCATTGGGGCTGTTCAGCCGCTTGCCGTCATAGTGCGTGACCAGAGGGGTCACGGATCCGTCGTGTTCCCAGCGCACCACCTGACGCCCGCCATGTTCGCAGGAAAGCAGGCGGCCCTGACGGTCTATGGTATTGCCGTTGATGTAACGTCCCTGCTGACTGCAGAGCTCCCCCACCTGGCTTGTGGTTTCATCCCAGCGTAGCAGGCGGTCGTTTGGAATGTCGCTGAACACCAGGCTGCGGTGGGCGGGAAAATAGGCCGGGCCTTCCGTCCACCGCCCCCCCGTCCAGAGCTGCTCCACCTGGGCACTGGTTTTCACACAGGTTTTAAAGCTGGGGTCCAGAATCTCAAAATCGGCTTCCGCCATATCATCATCCTCATTTTCGCGTCAGGTTGCAGGTCGCCGAAAGCAGGATCGGATTGGGCAGAAGCACCTTGCACTTGAAACCACCCCGTGACCCATTCCTTACAGGGTAAAAAGAGGCAAATTCGTGCTTCAAGCGTGATCACGAAGTGCTTCCACTTAACCTCATATGCTTCTTGCAGGTCCGGCTCCTTGTCAGCAGAACGACGTCCGGCTTGACCTTTCAAAGCGACGTGCTATTCATTTTGTAGCTACACATCATTGCTATATTTTTTGTAGCAATCAAGGCAGAAATGACGACCATGAAATTTCCGACACCCGGTAAACCCGTTCGAGGCTCGCGCAGCGGTGCCCCCATCATGGCGCTGTTTGATTTGCTGGGCCGCCGCTGGGCCATGGGCATCGTCTGGACACTGGCAGAAGCCGGGCCCTGTACCTTCCGTGAGCTGCAGGACAAAACCGGCGATATCTCCCCAGCCTCTCTCAACACACGGCTCAAGGAACTGCGGGGGGCAGGGCTCATCCATCATAGCGGTGACGGCTATGAAGTAACGGGCCAGGGGCGCGAACTCTATGACCTGCTGGTGCCGTTGGGCAACTGGTCAAAGGACTGGGCGCAGAAAGTCGAAAAGGACAGCGCCCCTTCCCGGTAAACCGGAAAAGGACGCTGACCGATCTGCCTTTGGTCCTGCTGAGGCGACCCGCCGGATTCAGTGCCCGGCCAGATCATTCCATTCGGGCAACAGCACGATGGAGTTCGGGTTGAAACCCATGTTCTTCAAGGTATCGACACTGGCCACAACCTTCTGTTCCTGCAGGTCCACGACAGAAACGGAGCCGTCACGCATGCCCGGCAGATTGATGAAGGAATTCTGGACGAAGCCATAGCGGCCATCTTTGGTGATGCCCACATGATGGGCCCCTTCCCCGGTCACCATGGACTTCACCAGCTTTGGTTTGGCCGGATTTTCCGAGAGATCGAAGATGTGCAGCATGCCCGGATTGGCCGTGGTCAACAGCAGGGTTTTGCCTTCATCCAGGAAGTACATTTCCAGCGGCACACCGCCATTGATCGGGGCCAGGTCAAAGGCTTCTTCTGCATCAAAGGACTGGGTTTGCGGATTCCAGGTCGCGGTCCAGAGAGCTGCGCCAAACATGTTGGTGGAATAGACGATGGCAGGGTCCGATCCGGGGACCCTCAGCAATTCAACCGGGGCCTCGCCGGAGGGGGAGGGTTTGTCTGACATCTTGATGGTGCCCAGCACTTCAAGAGTGCTGGCTTTCACTTCAATCAGATCTTCACGGGGCGTCTGAAGATCACCAGTGATGGTGTCCGTAATCAACAGCCGATCAATGTCACTCAACACCGCCAGCCCATGGGGGTTGGTCCCCGGGATGTCTATGATGCCAGTGATTTTGTCCGTGGCCGTTTCCCCTACATAGACGTTTCCTGATTCCATGCAGGTCAGGTACCAGGTGCTGTTGTCCTCAGAAAAAATCACATCTTCGCCCATGATGCACTTGGGAACAGAAATCTCCTTCAGGCGGTAAGGATACTCATCCATCCGGAAGACATAGAGCACCGGCAGGCCCAGCGCCGTCACATAGGCCTTTTCCATCTTGCGGTCATAGAAGATGTGGTGCGCCACCAGATCAGGCGGCAGAGGAATGTTCATCAGGATTTTGCCGAAGTTCGCACTTTCAGGATCCACATCCATGATGGCGATGCCCTCTTCACGCTCACGCGGGCCGGATAACTTGAGGGCTTTGAGGGAGTCCGCCGGCTTGCTCTCATAGTTGAGCATTGCCAGGATTTCAGATTTCGCAGAACCGGGAGTAAGGGCAACGGCGATCAACACCGCCGTCAGGCAGGCCAGTAGGCGTTTCATGTCCAGGTCTCCTAAAGTAGATCGTTTTCGAAAATCCCCAAACTGTCGAATTATCCTCTGGCCGATAATGCCTTTTTTACCATAATCTTTCCAGTGACATCTGCGACCGGCCCGATAAAGGAAAGAAGACTCCATGCGTCACTCATCCAGCTTGTTTTTGGTCAAACAACCGGAGATCACGGGCGTTCAGGTCCTGCTGTTTCTCACCGTGCTGCTGAGTGTCTGGCTGCAGGTCGTGCCCTCCCTCCAGGCAGAAGAGAGGGTGATCAATCTGGAAATAGAGGCACGCCAGTTGACGGCCAGCGACAACACCTTCCGACTGACCCAGGGCGACCAGGTCACCCTGATCTGGAAAGCCGACGAAGACGTGGACCTGCACCTGCATGGCTATGACCTGAAGGCAACGGTCACACAGCAAACCCCCTTGACCATGACCTTCACGGCCCACACTGCCGGACGCTTTCCCCTTTCGGCCCACAACTTTGGCCATGCAACTCTTTTGTATCTGGAAATCTATCCCGATTGAGCAGATCAGCGGACCTTCCTTCCATGGCCTTTGCACCTGCCCGCCACCATGTCTTACCTCTTCTGGGGATGGTCCTGCTGCTGGGCCTGCCCGCCAGCACAGCCCAGGCCCATGCCTTTGGCATGCGCTATGACCTGCCGCTGCCGCTTTGGCTCTACCTGGTTGGGGCCGGGGCCGCCGTGGCCCTGTCTTTTGTCATCCTGGCCGTCACCTTGCGCAGGGGCACAGACAGAATCGAAGACTTTCATCTCGATCTGTTGAAACTGCCCGGTTTGAAAATCCTGGGCAGCCCCGTGATCCTCGCGACCATACGCGGCCTGTCCGTTGCCCTCTTCCTGCTGTTGCTGGCCACCTGCTTTTGGGGCACCCCAGACCCTTTTGAGAATCTGGCCCCCATCTTCATCTGGGTCATCTGGTGGGTCGGCATGGCCTTTGTATCGGTCCTGCTGGGCAACCTCTGGGACCTGGTCAATCCCTGGAAAATCCTCTTCACCTGGCTCGAAGAGGCCTGGCCGAACCGCCCGGCACCGGTTGCCTATCCTGACAAGCTGGGCCACTGGCCGGCTCTGCTGCTGTTTCTGCTGTTCATCTGGATGGAGCTGATTGCGGAACAGACGGAGCAGCCCCCCACGCTGGGGCTGCTGATCCTGCTCTACTCCGCCCTCACCTGGGCGGGCATGCTGCGCTATGGCAAGGACAGCTGGCTGGCCCGGGGGGCAGTCTTCTCGGTTGTCTTTTCTTTGCTGGCCCGCTTTGCCATGACACATGGCGAGGGCAACAGATGGCTGCTGCGCCCACCGGCTGTCGGTCTGCTCTGTCGGGATCCGGTCTCTTTTTCGGGCATCTGTTTTGTTCTGCTGCTGCTGACGTCGGTCACCTTTGACGGGCTGCTGGAAACGCCCCTGTGGGCCAGCACGCTGGACTGGATCGCCGAAAGCCAGGGCTTGCGTCCTTTATTGCTCAGTCTGCAGGAAGCCGGTGCTGATCTGATCGCTGTGATCAAAACGCTGGCCCTGCTGCTGGCGCCGCTGTTTTTTCTGCTGATCTATTTTCTGGCCAGCAAAGCCATCGCCTTAGCCGGGGGCGGGTCGGTTCGGCTGATGGTCGTGGCGGGATCCTTCATCCTGTCCCTGGTGCCCATCGCCATCGCCTACCATCTGGCCCACTATCTCTCCTACCTGCTGATCGCCGGGCAGAACATCATCCCGCTACTGTCGGACCCCTTCGGCTGGGGGTGGGACCTCTTTGGCACCCGCAGCTACGGGGTGGATATCTCCGTGGTTTCCGCCAAGATGGTCTGGTATCTGGCGGTCAGCGCCATTGTCATGGGCCATGTGCTGGCGGTCTACATCGGCCACGTCATGGCGCTGCGGGTCTTTCCCGACAGGGGCCTGGCCCTGCGCAGCCAGTTGCCCATGCTGGTGCTGATGGTGGCCTACACCATGGTCAGCCTCTGGATCCTCTCCCAACCCATCGTGGCAGAGTGAGGCTTCGCCCCCCAACAGCCTACCGCAAACGTGGGAGGCCGCAGATCCGGCGCCCGTGTTAAGTTGTTGCCCTACACACAATAACCCTGAAGACAAGGAGCTCTTTCCCATGGCCGCAGATCCCGACGTGATTATCATTGGTGCCGGGGCAGCAGGCCTGGCAGCGGCCAAGGAACTCCGTAAACAGGGCGTCAGCTTCCAGGTGGTGGAGGGATCCCACCGCATCGGCGGCCGGGCCTACAGCGAAGAAATCGCCCCCGGTGTCTGGTTTGATCTGGGGTGCAGCTACCTGCACCAGGCCCAGCAAAACCCCTTCATTGAGATCGCCGACGATCTGGGTTTCACCCTGGGAAGGGATTTCGGCAACATCTTTTCTTCCGAAAAGGCCAAGGCCAGCAAGAACGGCGTGGCTCTGACAGCCGAGGAAATGGCGGCCTATATCGGCTTCGGTGAGGAATGGTATGCGACCATTGATGCAGCCGCAAAGCGCGGTGATGATCGGGCCGTTGCAGAGGTCGTCGACTTGGAAAATGAATACGCCCTGCCCTACATCTACCTGACAGCTGTCGTGAACACCCTGGACGTGGATCAGCAATCCATTCTGGATGCCGCAGATTTTGAAGACGGCCCGGATGTGCCCATTTTGGAGGGCTATGGCTCGCTGGTCTCCGCCTGGGGCGCTGATGTACCCGTGTCCCTCAATAACCGGGTAGAACGCATTGATTGGTCAGGACCCGGCGTGGCGGTTGAAACAGCCAAAGGCACCTTGAAAGGGCGCGCGGTGCTGTCTACCGTTTCCAACGGCATTCTGGCGGCCAACGACATCGCCTTTACCCCCAATCTGCCCGATTGGAAGTTTGACGCCATCCATGGCCTGCCCACCGGCACAGCCAACAAAATCTGCCTGCATTTTGACAAAGATGTCTTTGGGCCTGACGGGCGCGGCTCTCACAAAGTCTGGAACGACGACGGCGAGGTGGCAAACTTTGAAGCCAGCGTCATGGGGCAGAACACCGCCATAGTCTTTACCGGAGGGCGTCATGGCACCTGGCTTGAAAAGCAAGGCCAGGAAGCAGGGCACGCTTTTGCGCTGGACCGGGTGGCGGAAGCCTTTGGCAATGACATCCGAAAGCATGTAACGCGGTCGATTGTCACGGCCTGGACCACGGACCCCTGGACCAAAGGATCCTACAGCGGTGCTCTGGCCGGTCACGGCCATCAACGCCGAGAGCTGGCCAAGTCTCTGGAAAATCGGCTGTTTTTTGCCGGGGAAGCCGCCACTGTCGGCGATCAAGGTTGCTGTCACGGGGCCTACAAATCCGGCATTCGGGCGGCTCGGGAAATCGCCAGCTGCCTGACTTAGGCCTCCATTTATCGCCTCAATGTCCTGTTTGTGACGTCACAGGCAGCTTGACGCTGTTCAAAAAGCCCGTTAGCCATAACACAGCTCAAGTCGGCAGGCAGTGAGCCTAATAGGTGTGTGCCATGATTGTCCCTGAAACTTGTTTCTGGAGGTAATTGTGGAACAGGAACACACCCCCCATCCCTCTTCAGCGTCAGAGTCGTCCCAGAAATCCCGCGCAAATCCCGCGCGCAAAAGTCAGCGCCGTGGCCGCGGCACCCCCCGGCCCAGCCGGGATGTGGCCGACGCCTTCACCCTGCACACAGGCTACAACCGGCGGCCCCGCTTCGGCTTTTTGGACTCAGACGCCCTGGAGCAACTGAAGGCCCGCGCCTTCGACCTGCTGGCAGATTATGGCGTGGTGATCATTCACCCCGTGGTGGCCGAAGCCCTCAAGAAAGCCGGGGCCAGTGAAACCGGTGACAAGGACCGGCTCCGCTTGCCGCGGGAGCTGGTCACAGAAGCGCTGGATGCCACCCCCAAGGACATAACGCTTTACGGCAAGAAGCCCGCCTACAAGCTGCAGATCCCCCGCGCGGACGGCGGGTTCATCATGCGCACCGGCACCGGAGCGCACGGGTACGTGGACCCCAAAACGGCGCTCTACCGGGATCTGGATCTGACCGCCATCGCCGAAATGGGGGCCGTGGCCAGCGGCCTGGAACAGGTGGGATTCATCGCCCATCCCTTTGTGGCCGGCGTGCCGGAAATCACCGCTGACATCCATTCCTTCGGCACCCTGATCCAGCACACGGACAAGCACGTCTGGATGCAGCCCTACGGCAAGGAAAACGTTGAATACCTGATGAAGATCGCCGCAGTGGCCGCCGGTGGGGAACAGGCCCTGAAAGAGCGTCCTCTGACCAGTTGCATCACCTGCTCCTTCTCCCCCCTGGAGTTCAAGTACATGGACTCCGAAGTCATCCTGCAGGCCGGACGCCATGGCCTGCCGCTGCACGCCTGCAGCCTGCCCTCGGCCGGGGGGACGGCACCGCTGTCCACAGCAGGCATGGTGTTGATGGCCGCCGCAGAGATCCTGGCCATGATCACAATCACCCATGTGACGGTACCAGGTACGCCGGTGATCGCCACCCCGCTGATGTTCAGCCTGGACATGCGCACGGGCAGTGCTCTGCAGTCCAGCCCGGAAACCCTGCAGGCGGTCAGCATGGCCGTGCAGGTGATGAAAGAAGGGTTCGGCCTGCCCACCCACACCTACGGATCCGGTTCTGACACGCCGGATGTGGATGTGCAGTCCATGGCGGAGCGGGCTCTGCTGGGACAAACGGTTGTCACCTCCGGTGCGGACATTCTGGGTGGCATCGGCCAGTTGGAATGCGCCACGGTCTTCAGTCCGGTTCAGGCGGTGCTGGACAACGAAGTGGGGGCCATGCTGCGCAAGTTCATTCAGGTCCCTGACGTCAGCGAGAGCAGTCTGAACTGGCAGGAAATCTCCTCCATCCGTACCGGCGGCCACTTCCTGGACAGCGGCCACACCCTGGCTCTCTGCCGGGATCAGCACCTGCCGGCTGTCTTCCTGCGTCAGGGGCGCGATGACTATGAAGCCTCTGACCGGCGCACCGCCTTTGAAGAGGCCCGGGATAAGGCTCTGGCTCTGATTGATGCGGCCCCGAAAGACGGTCTGTTGTCAGAAGAGCAAAAGCTGGAGATTGCGGAGATCACCGCTGCCGGGGACCATGCCATCCTCAACAACACCACGGCCTCGATGGTGATCTGACCTGAGTGATCTGACCTGCCCGGTCCTGGACTGCTGTGGAGCAAAAACTCTTCAGCAGCAAAAGAGTCACGACATCAAATCACTAAAATGATCACAGAGGCTCCCTTTATTGTTCGGGAAGACAAGATGATCCCTCGAACGCCTGTGGAGCCTCTCCGTGATCCCCTTTTCCCTTCTAGACCTCGCCCCCGTTCCGGACGGCAGCAGCACAGGTGATGCCCTGGCCAACACGCTGGATCTTGCGGTGCATGCGGAAGACCTGGGGTTCCATCGCTACTGGCTGGCGGAGCACCACAACATGCCGGGGATCGCCTCAGCCGCCACGTCGATCATGATCGGCCAGGTGGCGGCCCGAACGGCGCGCATCCGGGTCGGCTCCGGCGGGGTCATGCTGCCCAATCATGCGCCGCTGGTGATCGCCGAACAGTTCGGCACCCTGGCCACACTCTTTACCGATCGCATTGACCTGGGCCTGGGTCGCGCTCCTGGCACAGATCCGACCACTGCCCGGGCGCTGCGCCGGACCCTGACCTCCGGAGATGATTTTCCCGGCGATGTTCAGGAACTGATGGGCTATTTCGAAGCTCCGGGCTATGGCTCCCCTGTTCAGGCGGTACCGGGTGCCGGAACAAAAGTCCCCGTCTGGATCCTGGGGTCCAGTCTCTACGGCGCCCAGCTGGCAGCTGACCTGGGCCTGCCCTATGCCTTTGCCTCCCACTTTGCACCGGCGGCCCTGCCACAGGCGCTGGAGCTTTACCGTCATACCTTCCGCCCTTCACAGCAGCTCGCCAAACCAACCTTCATGCTGGCCGTCAATGTCTTTGCCGCCGACAGCGATGAAGAGGCCCGGTTCCTGAAAAGCTCCGCCCGGCAGGCCTTTGCCAACCTGCGCAGCGGCCGCCCCGGCTTGCTGCCCAAACCGGCAGAAGATCTGGAAGAGCGCCTGCCCGCCCATCTCCTGGAAAGCGTGGACTATGCCCTGTCCTGCTCGGCCACCGGATCACCGGACAGCATTGCCCGGGATCTGGATGGCCTGTTGCGAACCTACCAGCCGGATGAAGTGATCCTGGCCGGACAGATCCACGAACACAGCGCCCGTAAGCGCTCTTTCCAGATTGCCGCTGAGGTTCTGAAAAGCCTGGGATAGAGCGACCACCCCGAAGCATCACGGATCAACTCAGCGCTGTTGAAAAAAGCGGGAGACGTGATCGATGATCTGATCCTGCAGCGCGGCCCGGGCTGGTCCACCCTGATCGCAAATGATCTCATCGCCGGGATCCCTTTGCGCGATCAGCACCCTGCTGCCTTCCTTGCACTGGCCCAGAAAGTCAAAGTGAGAGAGCTTTTCCGGTTCAACATACTGCACCAATCCCGAAGGAACGGCTTTCGCAAGCGCCCGGGATTCCCGATCCAGCGTCAGGCCCGAGTTCATGATCGGAGCACCAAAGACCAGCAGGGGGCGGGAGATTGCGACCAGAGACTCTGTTGAGAAACTCTGAGTGCCCCCCAGATCAAACAGGGCAAAGGCCCGGATCCGCTGATCGGACAGATCGGCTTCCATCTGGCTGCGGTCTTCAGCTGTCTGCGCGATCTTCCAGCCAGCCAGAATGCTGCAGGCCAGATCCCCTTCTGCACCAGCGCAAAAACGCTGGAGTTTGTCGGCATCGTAGCGCGCCCCGGCCAGAAGGGCCGCGGTAAAGCCGCCCAGAGAGTGCCCGGCCATGTAGACCCTGTCGGCTCTGATGCGGTCAGCCAGTACAGGGTCCTGTGTCAGATGGTCGATCACCTTTGTGATGTCTTTGGGACGCTCCCACAACTGGCGGCTGAGATCCGGGTCCCGCGACCAGGTTGACGTCCCAGGATGACTGATGGCCGCCACGACAAAACCTTTTCGGGCCAGCGCAGCTGCCAGCCAGGCCTGATTGAGCGCATTGCCATACATGCCGTGGGACAGAACCACCAGCGGGAAGGGTCCGGGGGCGGATTCAGCCTCTTTGACCACCAGATTGGATAGCCAGACTTTGCTGACAACATCCGGGCTCAAAGGACCGGTAGCGTCGGTTGGATACCAAAGAAGGCCCTCCAGGGCTCTTTGCCCGTCCTTTTCTGGTATCTGCAGCGTCGTCATTCCTGCTTCAAAGGCCTGTGCCCGACCGACACTGACCAGCGCAAACAGACAGAATGCCATGACAGGCAGAAGTGATTTCATCGGTGATCCCCTGTGATGTAACGAAGATCTGAAACCTGGCGGGCCTGGCAAATTGAAACAATGCAGGGGGCCGTCTATACCTGTCCTGAAACCAGATGCAGGACAGCAGGGGAGGAAAATGGACAGCTCCCGACGCGGCAAAGGACAAAGCAAACGCCCATGAAGGATCCAATGCTGCTCAGCCTTCCCCTGCCGATGATCAGCTCCCTGCTCTGCGGCCTGCTGGCGCTGATGATCTGGCGCCTGGATCTGGGCACCCTCAGGGCCAAGTTCACCTTCACCCTGCTCTTTGCCCTCTGTGCACTGGAAACCTTCCTGGTTGGCATCCGCTTTGGGTATGGGGTGGTGGATCTCATCCCTCTGCAGCGGAGCCTGCCGCTGTTCCTGGGCCCACTGATGTATCTCGGCTTTGCCTCTTTGACCCTCGACAGACCGGGGTTCCGCCGCATCGCCTTTGCTCACCTCATCGCGCCCTTTGTCGCCCTGGGGCTTTTCTGGCAAAGCGTCGGGGATCTCAGGCAGCTGGATTGGCTGATCAGCGCCAGCTATCTTTTTTATCTCTGTGTTTTGTTTCAGCTTTGGCGCAAAGGCCCCGATGCCCTGACCCATGCGCGGCTGGAGGCTGCGGGCAGCCTGTCCGACTGGTTGCTGCGCCTGATGGGCCTGCTGGCTTTTGTCCTGCTGATGGACAGCCTGATCGCACTGGATTTTGCCCTTCACAGAGGGGCCAACGTGCCCGGCCTGATTTCCTATGGCACCCTGCCCCTGCTGGTCATTCTGCTGATCATTCTTCTGACCATTCCCCGGTTGAACGCCCCTCGTGCCAAAGCCAAACCCTCTGTGGTCGAAGGCACAGAGCAGGACAGGCAGGTGATGGCACAGCTGGCGCAGATGATGGAGCAGGAGCAGCTCTATCTGGATCCGAACATTACCGTGCAGCGGCTGGCACGACGCCTGCACCTGCCCAGCAAAACCCTGTCCAGCGCCGTGAACAGAAGCCAGAACAAGAACGTGTCTCAGTATGTGAATGATCTGCGTCTGGCGCACGCGGCCCGTTTGCTGACTGAGCAGACAGACAGCGTCACCAAGGTCGCCGAGCAGTCAGGTTTCCTCACCCGCTCCAACTTCTATCGCGAGTTTCAACGCCTCTACGGTCAATCCCCCAGCCAGTTCCGGGCAGGCCAGGCCGGGACAGGTCCCTAGAGTCAAATCGCTTTAAGTGGAATCGCTACGCGCTTCTAACTAAACCGTTCTTGCTCCAGTCTCCCAAGGCCAACAGCTCTTCCCCTGCCGTGCCCGCCATGCCCCCCACTGCCAGCGGTGAGTAACAGACTTCTAAGCCGGTTCAAGCTGCGCGCGCAGGCAGGCCACGTTGACCGCCAGACCGGGCAACAGCCACTGGAAAAGCCGCACCACCGCCAGCACCTCTTCAAGGGAGGCGTCTGCTTCGGCTGCCTGCTGCAGGTCGACCGGGCTCAGGCCCTCCAGGTTTGGCAGCTCCAGCAGCAGGGTCTGGGCTGTCTCATGCACCTGCGTTACCGCCTGTGCGTATCCCGGCTGCAGAACCCTGCTCTTCAGGTCAGGCCAGGCCAGATCAAAATAGCTGGGCCAGCGGGCAAAAGCCCGGTAGTCGGTGTTCACAAAGGGCAACCCCAATGTGGCTTTGAGATCTTCATAGAGTGCCTGCGTCGCCCCATCGGCATGATGTGCCTCCATTAAAGGCGGCTTGGCGTGCTGCGGCCGGGCTTCCAGGGGCCCGGCATCACCTGCGCCTGTCCAGGTATGACCTTCCAGCAATCTGCGCGCCAGGGTGGCCATCAGAATGTAGGGCATGTTGCCTGCGGAGAAGACTTCAATGCAGGCACGAACGTCCGTCAGTTCGGCGGAGTCATAGCCCCGCTCGATCAAAGGGCCCTGCAGCGAAATCTGCCCCAGCGTCGCCGCCTGCTGTTGTGCCTGCTCCCGCAGGTCGTCACAGGCCTGATGAAAGCGCTGACGCCCGACCAAAGGCTGCAGGGCGGACCACAGCCTGTCGTAAAAGGTGGGGTAATGCGCAAAAGCCATGGCCACCACCCCCATCCAGGGGACGCCCAAACCGGCTTTTGTTTTTTCGTAACAGGCCAGCAGTGAGCCTTGTGCGGCGTATTCCGGCACAGGGTGTATCGCTGGCACAGGGTCAGGTTTCAGGCGGGGCAGCAATTCCGGCATGGGCACTCGCACAGCAGGTTTCATCGCGGGGTGTTTCATCGCGGGTCGTCATCACAGACCAAACGGAAAGAGACCATGAACCGGCCATCTGTTGCGTTTGGGGCTTAGCCTTCCAATCTACCACGTAACCAATCCACTGATATCGAAGGCTTGCCGGAAGAGCTGTGCCTCTTCGTCTCAAAAGCCCTGTCGCCTGACCAAAGGAACTGTCATGAGCCGCCAAACCGACCCCATCCGTATCGACATTGTTTCTGATGTCGTCTGTCCCTGGTGTGCCGTCGGCTACAACCAGCTGGCCAATGCCGCTCAGGAGACTGGAATTGCCATCGACGTCCACTGGCATCCCTTTGAACTGAACCCCCAGATGGCCGAAGACGGGGAGAACCTGCGCGAGCATCTGATGGGCAAATACGGCATCTCGGAAGCCGATTCCGTTCAGGCGCGCCAGAAACTGACAGATCTGGGAACCTCCCTGGGCTTTGCCTTCAACTTCACCGATGACATGCGCATGTGGAACACCTTTCGCGCCCATCAGTTGATCGACTGGGCCGAAGATCAGGGCAAAGCCCATGACACCAAACTGGCTCTCTTTGAAGCTTACTTCACCCGGCGGGAAAATGTGGGCGACATCAAGGTGCTTGCTGCCATTGCTGCTCAGGTCGGCTTGAACCCTGATGACGCAACCAAGATGCTGGAAGAGGGGGAAAAGGCAGAGGTCGTGCGACAGAAGGAGCAGTTCTGGACCAGCAACGGCGTGCAGGGTGTCCCCGCCATGGTGTTCCAGCGCGAACATCTGGTAACGGGCGCCCGGGGCGAAGAAGGCTATGCGGCCATTCTGCAGCAGCTGGCCGCACAGGCGGCCTGATCCTCACCCCGCCGCAAATCATGGGCAGGGACGGTAAAGGAGTGAGAAGGCGGCGATGTGAGAAAGGGAGAGGGACAGCCAAGAGGCTCCTTTTCCCGTAAGTTCTCGCCTTAAGGGGTGCCGGTCAGGCTCTCGCTCTTAAGCGTGCACCGCGGTTTTTCCAGGGACCCAGCCGGAGGGCCAGAGAGATGAACAGACCGTAGGTCAGCATGGCCAGCGCGACCACCTGAAAGAGATCATTGGCGGTCACGTCCGGCTTGGCAAAAAGCCAGTATCCCCCGGCCAGAATCACCAGCAAGCGCACGAAGGTGCCCATGGCCGGGAAAAACAGCGTGCCAATGCCCTGACTGCTGAAGAACAGCGCCAGTCCCAGGGCAAAGAAAGCAAAGAAAGGCCCGACCCGGGTGATGTAGCTGATCAGCACAGCCGTCACGTCAGGGCTGGCCCCAAAGATCGTGGCCCAGCTTTCTGCAAAGGTTGCCAGCAAAAGGCCGATGCTGCCGACGACCACTGCCGCTGTGGTCGAGGCAATCCAGGCAATGCGCACGGCCCGGTCATGTTTACCGGCCCCGGTGGCCGCGCCACTCAAGGCCAGGGAAGCCCCGCCAACACCAAAAATCATGGGGATCATCAGCAGCTCTATGCGCGAGCCCAGGCCATAACCGGCCAGCACATCCTGCCCCAGACGGGCCGCAAAACCGGCCAGAATCAGACTGGTGACGATGGTCATCAGCGACTGTGTCGCAGCCAGCAGGCCCGGGCGCAGCAGCCGACCGGTCAGGGCCCAGTCGATGGGTCCGGGCCGCAGGCGGACTTTGGCGGACGGCCGCAGCAAAAAGAACAACAGGATGATCAGCCCCAGGCCATAAGAGAATGCGATCAGCGTCGCCGCCCCCTCCACGCCGTAACCGGGAGATTGGTCGCTGCCAATGATAACCGGTCCGGACGCCAGCAGATGAACCAGCGCAATGCCTGCCCCGGCAATCATGGGCCGAACCATATCCCCGGCCCCGCGCAACACGCTGCCGGACATGTTGTAAAGCCAAACTGTCACGCAGAAGCTGAAAAATGTACTGGCATAGGTCCAGGCGATCTCCAGCACCTCGCCCGTGCCACCCAACAGGGCAAACAGGGCTCGCCCGCCCAGCAAGACGCAGGTGGCCATAACCAGCGCGCCGCAAAGGCCCAGAAAGACAGCACTGCGAGCAACGGATTCAGCTTCCTGTTGGTTTCCTGCCCCCATGGCCCGGGCAACAGATCCACTGACCGCGCCGCCGACAGCCCCGGCGGACCACATGGTGGTCAACATGTAGAGCGGAAAAGACAAAGCCACCCCAGCCAGAACCGTTGAGCCAAGCTCGGCCAGACGCCAGGCTTCCACCATCAAAGGCGTCATCAGCAGAAAGTTGGCCAGAGTGTTGGGCAGGCCCAGACGGGCCACCTGCGGCAGGATGGGACCGTCAATGAAGGAGGACTTGGTGGCCTTTGCCCCTTTGCCTGACTGACCTGAACCTGCTTCCATCCCTGACTTCACCCCTGCCCGTCTTTGTTCTTCTTTTCGTAGTCAAACAGTCAAAGGGAAATCCATAGCTGCTGCAAGACGGCTGGACCTTGCCTTTCGGAAAAAGCCTGTTGCTGGAAGTGACGTCTCTCAACGCCCCTGAACAGGGGCGGATACGCATCCGGGAACTGACGACCAGGGGTGGTGAGGCAGCTATGCCCGCGTTTCTGACAGCCACCTGGTTCTAGTAGCCGTCGAGAACGACAAGATCCACATGGGTCTCAAAGCTGGGACGGGCCAGCCCCGGAAGTTCTTTGATGTCCATCAGCACCCGTTCCTGTTCTCCCGGCTCCAGACGATTGAACAGAAAGTCTGATCTGTTCTGGTCAAAGCCACGGCGATAGAGCTGCGTTGTCAGCAGCAGCCGCCCCTTGATCAGCACCCGCACATGAATGTGGGGTGTTCGGCTGCCATAAGGCACCGGCACGATGGTCCGGAAAGCAAAAAGGCCCATCGCATCCGTCATGGCGTGACCAAACCCCTGAAACCGGCTGTCACGCTGCTTGTACCGGGGGTCACCTGGATGACGATAAATGCCGTCGACATCACACTGCCAGATTTCAATCTGGGCAGAGGGCAAGGGCCGGCCATTGGCATCGAGCAGCCGTCCTTCAAGGTAGAGAACCTCCCCCGGGGCCTCACCTTCCTGGCCGGTGACAAACAGCAGGTCTGCGTCGTCATCCCAGGGGATCCTGGTGGGATAAAAGGGGCCCTCCGGGCCCGCAGGTGTCATCGCCAAGACAGCTTGCGCGGTCCTGGCTGGCAAAAGACCAGGCAGAAGCAATGACGGAGCCGCCAACATCACCTGTCGCCGACTGAAGCTGTTCCTGTATCTTTCCTGACGTCTGCGGTGCATCTGCCACTCTCCGTCATCACATGGCCGGTCTTGCAGATGTTAGCAGGTTAAAAGACTGGGCCCGGCACAACTTTTAGAGAGCCACCTGTTTTGAAAGATGGCCACTGTTGCTGAGTAACCACTGTTGCTGAGCGACCTCTTTTGCCGGGCTATCTGTGGCTTTCTGCTTCTTCCCCGTCTCAAACCTGATAAGAAGGCAGGCAGGAAAACCGCCCCCTCCAGTCAAGCAATCACAGCTGAGTTTCATCCATGACCTCCGACGACGACCTGCGCCTGCTGGCCTGCCAGATCACCATCCCGCCCATGACCAAGGCGGAGGAACGGGACGATCATCTGGCAAATTCCACGCAGAAGGTGCAGGACAAGCTGAAAGACGAGGCGGTGGATCTTGTGGCGCTGCCGGAACTGTCCAGCGTCGACTATGCGCGGGAAACCTTCGAGTGTCTGGATCTTCTGGCAGAGGATCTGGAGGGCCCGTCGTTTCAGGCCTGGCAAAAGGTCGCCCGGGAGAACGACGTCTTTGTCTCTTATAGTTTCCCGCGCAAAGACCCGAACGGCCCTTTTATCTCCATTGCAGTGGTCGGGCCGGACGGTCAGCTGGTCGGCCATTACGACAAGCTGCATCTGGCCCAGTACGGCGCGTCCATGGAAAAGGAATACTTCAGGCGGGGCGGCCAGCTTTTCACCTTCACCGTCAAAGGGTTCCGGCTGGCACCGATCATCTGTTACGACATTCGCATTCCGGAGCTATGCCGCACCCTCACTCTGGATCATCAGGTGGATGCCATCCTGCATTGCGGCGCCTATTACCGGGATCCTTCCTTTCCCACCTGGCATGCCTTTGCTGTGACCCGCGCACTGGAAAATCAGATCTATTTTCTCTCCCTCAATCGGGCCGGAGAGCACTATGGAGATTCGCTGTTTTGCCAGCCCTGGCAGGATGAGAGCATCCGGCCTTTGTCTTTTGACGCGCAGGCCGAAGATCTGAAAGTCGTCACCCTGGAACGCGCGGCCCTGGATCAGGCCCGGCGGGACTACACCTTCCTGGGGGACCGACTGGACAGCTACGACCTTCCCCTGAAAAGAGGCTGAAGTACGTTGCTCTGACCCTGCGCTAAGCAAGCGGTGGGTTTACCCCTTGGCGTGCCAGCCATTGTCCACATAGGTGGCGGTCCCGTTCACAAAGCTGGCATCGTCAGACGCCAGGAAGACCACGGTTCTGGCCACCTCTTCGGGATAGCAGATCCGGCCCTGGGTCGCGGCCATGCCACTTTCTTCCCAGGCCTGTCCGGCGGCATCCAGCTCAGCAATTTCCTTCAGACCGTGGGCCGTTTCCACAAAGCCCGGGCAGATGGCGTTACAGCGTATGCCGTCTTCCCGGTATTCGGTGGAAATGGTGCGCGAGAGCTGCAGCACGGCCGCCTTGGACATGCAGTAGACAGACTCCAGGGCATAGCCCAACTCGGCGGCAATGGAGGAGGTGATGACAATGGACCCACCGCCGTTAGCTGCCATTTCCTTGACCGCCCGACGGCAGACCAGAAAGGCTGACTTCACGTTCAGATCCATCAGCCAGTCATACTCCTCTTCCGAGGTTTCGTGCAGAGACTTTACGATGATCGATCCGGCGTGATTGAACAGCACGTTATAGGGACCAAAGGCCGCGACCGAGGCATCAAAGGCGGCATCGATCTCCCCCGCTTTGGTGACATCGCATTTGAAAAAGGCCGCCTCGCCTCCTGCCTCCCGGATCATCTCAACCGTCTTCTGACCTTCGACTTCATTGATATCGAAGATGGATACCCGTGCCCCCTCCTGGGCGAAGAGCAGCGCTGTGGCCCGCCCCATCCCCAGGGCACCACCGGTAATGACTGCTGTCTTTCCTGCAAGTTTGCCGTTGCTGCTCATTATCTTCTCCCGCTGTTAGATGCACTCACCACCGTCAATCACCAGCGCATGGCCGGTCACAAAGGTCGACATGTCAGACGCCAGAAAAACAATGGCATCAGCGATCTCCGACGCGTCAGCCCAGCGGCCCATGGGAATGCTCTCGGCAATGTAGTTTTCCAGGGCAGCCCGTCCGCCCATCTGGGTTTGGAACCCTGCATTGAAGGGCGTATCCACCCAACCGGGACACAGTGCATTGAAGCGGATGTTGTCCTTGGCGTAGTCCGCCGCCATCTGGCGCACCATGGCCACCACCGCATGTTTGCTCGTGGCATAGGCAATCATCTCGCGATCAAACTGCACACCGGAGTTGGATGAGGTGATGATGATGCTGCCGCCCCCCTGTTTGCGCATCTGCCCGACAGCCGCGCGGGCGGCTATGAAGTGTGCCCGCACGTTCAGCTGCCAGCTGTCATCCATGCCCTTCGGGTCAACCTGCTCCAGCGTGCCTTCCACCTGAATGCCCGCGTGGGAATGGAGAATGTCCAGGCGACCCTGAGCCGCGATGGTTGTCTCAATGGCCTGTTCCAGTGCGGCCTGATCTGTGACATCCAGATCCAGACTTTCAGCGGACCCGCCAGTGGCAGCAATCTCCCGGGCTGTATCCTGGGCCATAGAGCCGACCAGGTCCGTTGCCACCACATGAGCTCCGCAGCCGGCCATTGCCAGAGCCCCGGCCCGGCCTATCCCGGAACCGGCGCCGGTTACAAAAGCCACCCGGCCTTGCAGGGAGGTCATTTCAGCAGGAGATTTAACAGTTTGCATCTTGCTCATTTTTTCTTCTTTTCTCCACGCCGCAACAGGATCTGTGCTGCGATCAGCAGGACCAGAGACGCCGCCAGAACCATGGTGCCAATGGCGTTGATTTCAGGGGTTACACCCCGCCGGATGGAAGAAAACACGTAGATGGGCAGCGTGGTTTCCGACCCGGCCACAAAAAAGGCGATGATGAAATCGTCGAAACTGAAGGTGAAACTCAGCAGGAACCCGGCCAGGATCGCCGGAGAGATCAGGGGCAAGGTGACCTGCCAGAAGGTTCCAAAGGGCGTGGCATAGAGGTCTGACGAGGCTTCTGTCAGGGTGGCGTCTGTGCCTGCCAGCCGGGCCCGGACAATGATGACCACCAAAGCCATGGTGAACATGGTGTGGGCCGCAATCAACGACCCCAGTCCCATGCTGAGTTTGGGCGGCACCAGGTCCGCCGGCCAGACGGAGGCCAGCACGGGATTTAGGAAGTTGAAAACGCTGACCAGGGCGATCAGCGTGGCGATACCGATGACAATGCCCGGGATCATGATGGCCACATAAATCAGACCGTCGAAGACGGCCCTCAGCGGCCCGCGAATGCCCTGCAGGCCCACGGCTGCCATGGTGCCGAACACAGAGGCCAGAGTGGCAGAGACAAAGGCCACGATCAGGCTGGTCTCCAGGGCATCCATCACAAAGGGATTGTTCAGCGCTTTGCCGTACCACTTGGTCGACAGGCCCTGTAACTGGCTGGCGTGGCGTCCGGCATTAAAGCTGAAGAGCGCAATCACCCCGATGGGAATGTAGAGGAAGAGGTAGACACAAAGTGAATAGAGTCGCATGCCCACCCCCTACATCAGCGAGACGTCTTCGCGCTGGTGACCCAGCCGCGAGATAAGACGCATGTAGAGAGTGACCGAGATCAGCATGATGAACACCAGGGTCGCGGCCACCGCTGAGCCATAGGCCCAGTTTCGTGACTGCAGAAACAGGTCCACCAGGGCATTGCCGACAAAAAAGACCTTACCGCCGCCCAGGAGAGCCGGGATCAGGAATTCCCCCATCAGCAGGATGAAGACCAGGAGACAGCCGGTCGCCACGCCCGGCAGCGAAAGCGGCAAAGTCACCTGAAAGAAGGTTCGAAGGGGCGGCGCGCCCAGGTCGGACGACGCTTCCAGGAAGCGCTTGTCCAGACGGTCCAGGCTGACAAAGATCGGGAAAACCATCAGCGGCAGATAGCCGTAGACGATGCCCACCAGCACGGCAAAAGGTGTGTTGATCAACCGGACGCCGTCTATTCCAAACCAGGCCAGCAGCTCAGGAATACCCCTGCCACCCAGCAGAAAAATCCAGGCATAGCTGCGAATCAGGATGGACGTCCAGAAGGGAACAATCACCAGCACCAGCAGCACGGTCTTCCATTTCGGGTCCACCCGCACTGCCAGGTAATACGCCAGAGGATAGGCAATCAGCAAAGCCGCGATGGTGCCGGCCGGAGCCAGCACCATCGTGTTTTTGAACGCCGTCCAGCGCGCCGGAAGGTTGGCGTACTGGTCCAGCGTAAAGGCCGGAACGTAACCGCCGGATGCGGCCCGCTCCCCAAAGCTGAAGATGAGAACAACCGACAGCGGCAGCACCAGCATCACCAGGAACCAGGTCCCTGACGGCGCAAGCAACAGCCAGTTACGAACTCTCTGCGTCATCTTGTTCTCACCTCAACACACCCAAACTCACGCAGACTTGAATCGCGCCATCAGTTCGGCACGGTTCGGGTCGGTCAGCGTCACAGCCGCCCCGAATTCAAGCGCATCCAGCAGTTCCTGTGCCGGATAGAGGATGGGGTCTTCCTGCAATTCCTTCGGCAGCATGCTGGTTGTCGTGGCATCGGCTGTCGGATAGCCGTGAGCCAGGACTTCCTTAACGTTCACTGCCGGGTCCAGCATGAAGTTGATCAGGGCATAGGCGGCATCCATGTGCGGCGCGCCTTTGGGAATGGCGTAGTAGTCGCTCCAGAGTTCCCCGCCTTCTTTGCCCAGGATGTACATCACCTCGGGCATGTCCGTGTTCAGCTGTTTGCCATCCCCGGACCAGGCCATGGCCAGCGTGGCATCGCCGCTGCGCATGGAGGGCTGAATATCAGAGGAAATGGCAAAGAGGTGAGGTTTCGAGTCGATCAGCAGCTTCTCGGCATCCGCCAGCTCTTTTTCATCAACAGAGTTGAAGGAGTAGCCGAAGTACTTGAGCGCGTTGCCGATGGTGGTCAGCTGATAGTCATGCACGATGGTGCCGCCGGAGAGGTCCCCCATGGTGAGATCGAAGAACTCTTTCCAGCTGGTCGGGGTGGGCGCACCTTTCAGTTGCTTGGTATTGGCAACAAAGCCGGTTGAGCCCCAGTTTTTGGGCACAGCATAGAGCTTGCCGTCGACAGACCCGGCTTCAGCGTAGCGCGGATCATAAGCGGAGGCGTCGTAGTTGGGCAGGCGCGACACGTCCAGAGGTTCAATAAGGTCCTCACTGACATAGGTGGTGATGGTGTAGTTGGTGGGCACATAAACGTCCCAGCCCGTGGCCCCGGCCTGAAGTTTGGCCAGCATTTCTTCATTGGACCCGAAGACGTTCACCTGAACATGGGCGCCGGTGGCTTCGGTGAAGGCATCGAAATTGTCCGGATCGTGGTAGTTGGGCCAGGTGGCCAGCACCACGCGGTCACCGATGTCGCCGGCGGCCAGCGCAGAGCGGGTTTTCAGGCCGGGCATGGCCGATCCCAGAACAGCCGTTGCGGCCCCCAGGCCGGTGACGGCAAGAAAGTGCCGTCGGCTGACAGAGCCCCGCTTGTAGCGATAGAGCTCCTCCATGAACTTCTTCTTCGAGATGTGGTCCGGTGTCTTTTTCATGATTTTTCTCCCTGTTTGGCTTGGTTGCTAGTCTCGGGAAAGGATCAGGACTCCGCTTGCACTCCACGACGCAAAAAGCCTCTCATCCACATTGAACGACCCCTCGTTCAATTCAGCCTGGCGAGGTGACAACACCAGGAATTCTCCCAGCGCCTCATGCCTGACCAGGTATTCAGTGTGTTCCCCCAGGAAAATGCGGTTCAAAACCGTAACCGGCAGATCCTCGCCTTGTTTGGCACTGCGACTCAGATGGATCTGTTCCGGACGAACACTCAAGCTGACGGCATCACCAATGCGCTGGCCCGGCTGACATTGGCCGGTCACAGCCTGGCCTGTGGCCAGCTGAACCTGGGCCGTCTCGCCCTGCAGCTCAGTGATTTCTCCATCGAAAAAGTTTGTTGTGCCGACAAACCCGGCAACATAGCGGCTGGCCGGGCGGTCATAGAGTTCCTGAGGGCTGCCGACCTGCTCGATCTGGCCATCGCGCATGATGCAAATGCGGTCACTCATGGACAGGGCCTCTTCCTGATCGTGGGTCACCAGGACAAAGGTGATGCCCAGACTGCGCTGCAGGTTCTGAAGCTCGATCTGCATTTCCTTGCGCAGCTTGCGATCCAAAGCCGCCAGCGGCTCATCCAGCAGCAACAGCTTGGGTTCGTTGACGATGGCCCGGGCCAGTGCGACCCGTTGCTGCTGTCCGCCGGACATTTCCCAGATGCGCCGTCCCCCGAAACTCTCCAGACGCACCATTTCCAGAGCCTTTTCAACTTTCTGGGCAATGGTGGCCTTTGGAATCTTCGGGCGCCGCTGTTTCAGGCCATAGCCGATGTTCTGAGCCACTGTCAGGTGGGGGAAAAGCGCATAGTGCTGGAACACCATGTTGACCGGTCGCAGATGGGCATCCAGCGCATTCACAACCTCACCATCCAGCAAAACATCGCCTTTGGTCGGGCTTTCAAAACCCGCCAGCATTCTCAATGCCGTGGTTTTGCCGCAGCCGGACGGCCCCAGAAAAGAGAGGAACTCTCCCTCCATGATCTCAAGGTTGAGATCATTGGCCGCCAGCACGCTTCCAAAGCTCTTGGAAACCCCCCGGAGCTCCGCAATGGCGTTTCTCTTGGATTTTCCCGACTGAGCGATATACTCTACATTAGACATTTTTGAGAAAACTACCCGCCCGTTATGCATACCACCCAATTGACCAACATCGTATGAAAAGGCGCAAATCTTGTATATATCACGAATGTGATATTAAATTTGGAGTAGGATGGAAAAGTGGCTGATTGGCCGAAAGCAGCTGGGACAATTATTGCGGGGATGGGCAAGGATATCTTCGCCCGCAACCTTTCAACCGCACTGCAGGAAATTGCGGTTTTCGACTACACCGTCGTCTTCGGTTATCTCGGCTCTGCCCGTCCCATCGACCTCTATGACAACTTTCCGAAAACCAAGCGCAAGATCATGGTGGAGGACTATCAGGTCGGCCCCTATCTGCTGGACCCCTTCTATCTGGCCAGCGTGACTGCCGTTGAACCGGGGCTGTATCGTCTGCGCGACCTGGCCCCGGATCGCTTTTATCAGGGCGAGTACTTCCGCAACTACTATGTCCAGACCGGACTGGCAGAGGAAATCTGTTACATCATCAACCTGCCAGAGGCCGCCACGGTCTGCGTGTCCCTCATGCGCTCTGAAAAGGCTTTCTCGGCGCGGGAGTTCAGAGAGCTGGGGAAAGCCTGGCCTCTGGTCAGCGAAGCCTGCCGCAATCACTGGCATGAACTGGCCAAACAGTTCGGCCAGAAGTCAGACCGGGACGGCCCGGCCCGCGGACGCATCCCCAATGTGGATGAAGCCTTTGAGAAATTTGATGAAGGCCTGCTGACCCCCCGCGAGAAGGAAGTGGTGGAATACACCCTCAAAGGCCATTCGGCAGATGCCGTGGGGCGTATTCTGGGCATATCCTCGGGGACCGTGCGCATCCACCGCCGCAACATCTATTCAAAACTCCGGATCCGCTCTCAGGGCGAGCTTTTCTCCCGCTTCATCGATGCCCTGCTCGGTCCCGGTCGCGACTCCTGACGACGGCTGACCGAAAAGATCCTACAGGTCTATTTGCGCGATCGAAAAGCTGTGCTTTTGCAATCACTGGACAGAACTCTCCCTGACAAGAGCAGAGCCGGGGCTTCCCATCCTGTTGATTAATCAAAAACGATGCGTTACACGGCCAATGATAACAACCGCACCACCGCAAGGCCTGTAATGGTTGAGAGCACTCCGATTTCCGATCACTTTTCTCCTATCATCGACAACACGATCTTTGACCTGCGGCCGGATTTTCGGCTTGTCAGCATCACCGTGTCCGGCTTCGACTGGTCGGGTGGAGACGGATCTGACACTGAAGAGTTTGTCAGAGCGGCTGAAGCTGGTGCAGCGCTCGCAGACCCAGAGCGTGATGCCCATCTGACCAGCTGGAAAGATGCCTATCGCGCTTTCGGGGCCAAACCCAAACGTACCCCCTGTTCAGCCGAAGCACTGTTGAAAAGGGTCATCAGAGATGGGGAACTGCCGCGGATCAATCCCCTGGTGGATGTCTACAACGCTGTCAGCATCCTGCATGGCTTGCCCGTTGGCGGGGAAGATCGCAGCCTTTACTCAGGCCTGCCCAGACTGACCCGCGCGACAGGGGATGAACCCTTTGTTCTGACCAAAGAAGGCGCGGAGGCAACAGAATACCCAAGCACCGGAGAAGTGGTCTGGCGGGACGACCTCGGCGTGACCTGTCGACGCTGGAACTGGCGTCAGGGAACCCGTACGCGCATTCTGCCAGGTGCCTCGGACCTCTGGTTCATTCTGGAAGCCCTGGATGGATTGTCGGACGGTCGATTGGACGAGGCCCTCTCGCAGTTCACAACTCAGATCAACCAGCTGTCACCGGGGGCCAGATTGGAAACGCACCGCCTTGATGCAAAAACGAGCCCCGGCGCATGAGCATCGCAGCGGCCGCAGCCGCAGCAGCCGCCTTCGGGGCCGGTGACTTTCTGGGTGGCCTGGCCATTCGAAATGAGAACTGGCGACGGGTGATCGCTGTGGCCATGGGCTCGGGCCTGTTGGTCATGGCCGGGGCTACGGTGGCCACCTCACAGGTGACAACGGACATTCCGCTCTGGTGGTGCCTCTTTACCGGCCTGAACTTCTTCATTGGGATGTCCCTGCTCTACAGTGCCCTGGCCGCAGGAATGATGACCAGTGTTGCGCCCATCACAGCCGCTGTTGCCATTGCAATCCCGGCCCTGGTGGATGCTGTAACGGGCACACCGCTTTCAGCTTTGACCATCGCCGGTCTGGTGGCGACGATTGTCAGCGTCGTTCTGCTTTCAGGCGTTGCCGGACAGAAAAAATCCCGGGCAATTCCCAAACAGGTGCTGGCATTGGCCTTAGGCGCAGGCACCTGCCTGGCCTTTTTCTACATTGGACTGGAAAGAGTGGAAGAGGCAGGTGGCGGCCTGTCCGGGCTGACAGTCGTCCGCGGCATTGCTCTTCTGTTGGCCATTGCTGTGGCCATGGCAGGGCCCAAAGGCAGGCTTCTTGGCCGCGGCAACGGCCTGGCTTTTGCGGCTGGGATTCTGGATGGCGTGGCGAACATCTTTCTGCTCCGCGCCTTTGAATCAGGCGGGTTGGCGGAAACCTCCGCCGTGGCGTCGCTCTATCCAGCCGCCACCATCTTCCTGGCAATCCTGTTTTTACGGGAAAGACCGACACAGCTTCAGACTTTCGGCCTGGTCCTGGCCATTGTCTCAATTACCCTGCTGAACTTTGGCTGACGATCAGCCAGGTGCAATTACAGCGCTCCCGCTTCCCTAAAGAGCCAGCGGGGGCTCAGAGAGCTGATAAAGGCCGGGCCTTTGCTCTGTGACATCTGCTGCTTTTCAATCGTTTTGATGCAGCCACGCTTCCAGATTGCAGGTCAGTCCAGCGACGCGCCGTTGTTCCATTCACCCCACAGAGGGTCCACATAGAAGGGATCCGTAATGCCCTTCTTGCGCATGGCCAGGCCGGTCAGCATCTCACGCATGGCCCGCACGGCCACCAGTTTACTGCGGTAACTGGGGTCATTCAGCGTCTATCAAAGTTCGAAACAACAAGCCCTCTGTTAATCTACAGTGACTTACAGACACCGTGCTCCAGTCCTCGCATATATGGGATAAGGCAACAAACGTACCCTTAAACCGAATTAAGAGGTGCCCAATGGTTAACCTATTATCTTGCATCTCAGCGTATGACCCAGGGGGCTACAAGTATCTTTTGATGGCTACGAAGAGGCCAATTTGATGATTTAGAACAAGTATTAATAGGTTTTTTCCTCTGCCCTGCTTTCGAGAAATTGCCGGAGGTTAAACTCGTATTTGACAATTAGTAGCGTTTTTGCCGGCGTTTGAGCGAGAAACACATGTAGCTCTTCGATAACTGAAAACAGCAGCGACCCGCAAAGATGACAGAGCGAAAAGTAAGAACTACATTCCAATTGTGCCTCTGTTTAGATCTATAAGAAAACAGACTCTAAGAAACTGGTAAATTCAGCAAAAGCAAATTGGTTCGTTTCACAAACTATCAAGTATTTTCAGATTTTTTTCTTCCGTAAAACGCACCCTCGTGGGAATTTTTTTCAAAAAGCAGAATGCCGGGATGCGCAATTCAACATAGGGCTACCGCTTACTGTTAGTCTCATGATCATCACAATGTTTTCAATTTGTTCTTGCTTTTAGGGAAAACCATCGCCATGATGGCAAAAAAAGTCCCTGAAAAATCTAACATTGGGAACAAAGGATCAGAAGAATGACCGAATTTGAAATATTGCTACAAAAAACCGGCCATTCAGTTTCTGAAGCTGCGGAGCTTCTCGGCTACTCCGAAAGTCATATTTATCGTTGGAAACGCGGCGATGAAACACCACGTGATGGCGTGATGAATCTCCTGCGCAGGGAAGCCACAGCGAGGCAACCTAACACCGCCGGATCGACGTATTCCTTCATCGATCTCTTTGCCGGCATCGGAGGCCTGAGAAAGGCTATGGAGAGCGCAGGTGGTCGCTGCGTGTTCACCTCAGAATGGGACCGATTTGCTCAGCAGACCTATGATGCCAACTTCTCTGACAACCGCCCCATCGCTGGTGACATCACCAAAATCAAAGCTGAAGATATTCCGGAACATGACGTACTGGTCGCTGGTTTTCCTTGTCAGCCGTTTTCAATTGCCGGTGTCTCGAAAAAGAATGCACTTGGCCGTGCTCACGGCTTCAATGACGAAACCCAAGGTACGCTATTCTTCGATGTCTTGAGGATCTTAAAGCACCACCGTCCGGCAGCTTTTATGCTCGAAAATGTGAAGAACCTGCGAAGCCACGACAAGGGACGTACTTTTAAGGTCATCATGCGCAAACTTCAGGATGAACTCGGCTATCATGTACCCGAGCCCCGGGTCATTGATGCCGCCCATTTTGTGCCGCAACACCGGGAGCGCATTGTTATTGTCGGATTCCGCGAAGACGTACCGTTCAGTTTTGATGATGTTTTGCTACCACCCCATCGGGAACGCCGGTTGCGGGATGTTCTGCACCCTGAAAATGGTATTGAAAACCCGGAAGGGCACTACACGCTGGGCAGTTACGCCACTGTTAGCGATAAATACACTCTGACTGACAAACTGTGGAAGTATCTTCAGGACTATGCCGCGAAACACAAAGCCAAAGGCAACGGGTTTGGCTTTGGTTTGGTGGACGGTGACTGCATCGCCAGAACTCTGTCCGCACGGTACTACAAAGATGGATCTGAAATTCTGGTTAGTCGTGGCGAAGGTAACAACCCTCGCAGACTGACCCCGCGCGAATGCGCCCGGCTGATGGGCTATCCTGAGAGCTTCCGGATCCCAGTCTCAGATACACAAGCCTACAAGCAATTTGGGAACTCGGTGGCCGTGCCGGTCTTCGCCGAAGTCGCGCGGGTGATGGAGCCACATATTCGGTCGATCTTGACGGCTCAGGAGGCCGAACCGGTTCGCAAAGTTGGCTGATGTACACGACAGAGAAACCCGCAGCCGCAATATGGCGGCAATCCGAGGCACAAACACCAAACCAGAACTGATCATCCGTCGTGGGCTCCATTCCCGCGGGTTTCGCTATCGCCTGCACAATCGCAAACTGCATGGGAGGCCAGATCTGGTTCTGTCCAAATACCGCGCCGTAATCTTTGTGAACGGGTGTTTCTGGCACGGGCACCATTGTCCGCTGTTCAAATGGCCAAAAACCCGGGAGGAGTTCTGGCGGGACAAGATTGGCGGGAACGTAGAGCGGGATAAGAGGAACCAGGCTGCACTGAAAGCATCAGGTTGGCGTATCGGTATCGTTTGGGAATGCGCGCTGAAAGGGAAACACCGTCTTCAGACAACAAACGTTCTGGGTCTTCTCGGCGATTGGCTCGAAGGGAATGCAGCGGACTATATGATCGAAGGTCAAGAGACCTTAGACACTCTCGCGTAAAGTTCCCGCAACGCCGCTTCTAGGCGAGATGTCCCGATCCTCCATTGTGGCCGGACCTTCGCGCTCCCGTCTGCATAGATTGTGTGTGCAGGGTCATAATACACCAGACCAGATGCTATCGCGCGTAGCAAGCGCCAAACATCTGTGCCTTCACACATAAACCATGGAGCGCTGAAACAGTATTGATCACCCCCACCAGCTGGATCCTCCCGGAACCCAGCAGACATATAGGCTGCCAGCGCATGCTTTGTGTTCCAGGAATTGGCAAGTTTCTCAAGAGACCAGCCTCCAATCAAACTACCAGTGTCAGGATCTGAAATTCCAACGAAGATCTCATCAGGGTTATCGCTGAACTCCTTGCTAGCAGGGTCAAATCCTGAGACCCCGAGCAGGTATCCTGTCGAGTTGCTTCGCTTTCCCGCGCGATGCACGCCAGTGAAGCGAAAAGAGCCGTCTCCCCTTTTCCCCTCCCAACCATAAGTCATCATGAAGTCACGAAACGTCAGGTCACCCTCGGCACCCATGTCCGCTGTCGGCGTCATCAGGCTGATTTTGTCACCTCGAAAGGATTTTATTTCATGGCCATACGCATCGGGTTCCTTTAGGGCATTGGTCTCGACACCAAGTAGGGCCTCCAGTGTGTATCCGGCGCCCTGGTTGCCTTTAAACGGAACGATGGTACCGCCCTTGTTTCTGATGGATGGGTGCCAGCCTCCTTTAACGATCCTTCGGAGTTCATCTGTCAGCAGTTCCTGAGGGGTTGCCTTTGTTTGTCCGGTGACATTCAGAATGCCAAGAACACCGGAAACTCCGGAAGGTGGCAGTTCCGGGAAGCCTTCGACAAGCGGGTCCTCCCATTCCGTGAGTAGAAGCCCAAAAACTTCACCAGCCCGGTTAGCCCCGATCCCGAGGATGCGTTTTCCAAACTCGGCTTGTCTCGTCCGTCGGATTGCAGCGGGTACCCATTTGCACCCTTTTATGAATCCCGACAACCGGGTTTCCGGATACTGAAAATACTCAATCAGCTTCGTGTCCGGGGCATGGAACCGGTTGCCGCGTTCATCCAGCCAGAAGAAGTTCAGATGTGCTTCTTCAATCGGCCGGCCGGTTGCTGAGTTGCGTTTCTTTGTACTGCTGCTTGGTTCACGCAGGCGGAGTTCCTGAGCCGGGAACGCGTTGACCAACCCTTCAAGCTGGTTGGCGAGAACGATCTGATTTTTCTCATTATCCTGTTTCGGCGCGAGAATCTTGATGTAAATCCGGTCAACACCTTCGTTGCGGAAACAGTTTCTGAACTGATCGATTGACGAAATACTCATTCGTACACAATAGCGATAGGTTTGTTTGAAACACAATATGCAAAGCAGTTTGTTGGGAAACACTGTTGTTGGTTTTGTGTTTGCTGAATCGCTCGTTACTGACGCGCACGGGAGTTCAGAGAACTGAAAAAGGCCTGGTTACCCGGCAGATGCGTGGGACGCACTTTGGGATCAGCCGCTCTTTACCAGGGTCAAATCAATCTAAGTTAACTCACTGCGTGAAAACGCTTCAATCGTGAACTTGCATCTTTTCAAGATATCGGAGGATGAGTGGCGGTTGTCTGCAAACACCATGCTCTTCCATTGAGATCGATGATGCACTCAGGCAAAATCTATCAGCTGCTTACAAATCAGATTTGTGCCGCGACAGTTGCAGCTCTCAAGTCAATCGAGCGACGCGCCGTTGTTCCATTCACCCCACAGAGGATCCACATAGAAGGGATCCGTAATGCCTTTCTTGCGCATGGCCAGGCCGGTCAGCATTTCGCGCATGGCCCGCACAGCCACCAGTTTACTGCGGTAACTGGGATCATTCAGGGGATTGAGCTCTACAATATCCATCCCCACGATGTTGGTCGCAGCCGTGAGGCCCCGCAGCATTGGATAGAGCTCCCGAATTGTCATGCCACCGGGCTCGGGCGTCCCCATGCCCGCAGAGTAGGTCGGATCAAGGACATCGGTGTCGAGAGACAAAAACACCTTGTCGACACCCATGGTTTCCAGTTCAGCCAGAACTTCCTTTAGGACAGTCCGCCATCCCTTGCGGTCCACCTCATGCATGAAGCGAAACTTCATGCCGTTCTGCCGCATCCAGGTAATGTCTGATTTCCCCGGCTTGCCGGCGTTCAGACCAATCTGAATGAAGTGCTCGCCCTTAACATGCCCCTCATCGATCAGCCGACGGACCATGGCACCATGGGTCAGGTAATGGCCAAACAGCAACGGAATGCCATCAAAGTGCGCATCGAAATGGACCACGGCGACCTCCCCTTTGCCGTGAACATCCGTCAGCGCCACCACATCCGGGTACATCAGGGAATGATCACCGCCGACGATAAAGGGAATGGTTCCCGTTTCAGCGATTTCCTTAACCCGGTGGTGAACAGAGAGAACCGTTCGCTCGACCGACCAGTTATCAACGATCGCATCCCCGTAATCGACGATTTTGAGCACATTGTTGAAATCGATGGAACCAGCCGTTGGATGGGCGACGCTCAGAATTGATCCCCAGGGCAAGCTCACTTCAGCCGTCCGCATGGCCATGGGGCCGAAGCCCGTTCCCCGCATCCCTGTGCTCATGTCAATTGGCGCACCAATGATCGCCACATCCACCTCGCCTGCGACCAGATCCTGCGGACACATGGCAACCGGCGCACGGAAGAAGGTGGGAATGCCCATCTTTGCCGTGCCGCCGATGGTGGACTGAATGTTGATGGGGCCAGGCTCACGGCCCTCCAGCGTCGTGCAGTCAATGTAAAGCTCGGTCAGGTTCCGGCTGGGATCGCGCGGCTCCAGAGGAATGGAGTCAGGATTGGCGCGGAACAGATCAATGATTGGCTGTTCGGTCTTTGGATCAAAGCCATCTGCTGCCATAGCGGGGGCAGCGCTCAGGACACCGCCTACAAAGAGAGAAGAGAGCAGGAGAGCAAGTCTTGTCACGGCACGATCCTCCAGGAGAAATGTCCCATAACTCTACAACAGAAACCAGTCAGTTAGAAGTATTTTCCTGCCAGAATCAAACGGAAAACTCTTTCTAATCCATTGAAAATATGTGATTTTTTCTCTAGCTGGCGGGAAAGTGAAAACTCCGTGACCGCTTGATACCAGCCTGGACCAACTCACCACAGCAGAAATCCATCCCTCCTTACAAGGAAGGGACGGTCAGATCAAAAAATTTTCAGGAAAAAGAAAATGGCTGGGGCGGTAGGATTCGAACCTACGGTACACGATACCAAAAACCGATGCCTTACCACTTGGCTACGCCCCAGCAGTCCCGCGTGCCAGCTTGGCTCAGCGAGGCGCAAAACATAGCCACCTTGCTCCTGCCGGGCAATGGCTTCTTACATCCCTTTTGCAAAATTTTTTCAGCTTCTGCATCAGAGTGTGATCGACAGAAGTAGAAGCGCCTCGCGCGCTGCTTCTGTCGCGAACCATCCTCTAACAGGGGGAAAAGCGGCTTATGGCGAAAACCCGCTAAAGATCTGCACCGGTTAAACAGCAAAAGCTGAATTTGGCGCGTGTCAGGCGCGCGGGCCCAGCAGAGGAGACGCCTGAATCCACCAGTTGGGACGCAAGGATCGCAGCGCCTCAGCAGCCAGCCTGGCATCTTCACCCCCGCCGAACAGACCAAAGCAGGTGGCACCGCTCCCGCTCATCCGGGCCAGCTCACAGCCCGGCAGACTGGCCAGAGCCGACAGCACTTCATCAATTTCCGGGCAAAGGCTGGCTGCGGTGCTTTCCAGATCGTTTCCGGCATCAGACAGGCCATCAGCCAGATCGGCAACCGTGTCAAAGCCATTGATTTCACGCCAGCGCGGCGGTGAACTGAACAAAGCCGGACGCGCCCGGAAGACCGTCGCCGTGGCCAGCCCCACCCCGGGATTGACCAGCAGTAACCAGGCAGGCGGCAGGATCGGGGCGGCCTGAATGTCTTCGCCAATGCCCCGCATGACCGCCGGGCTGCCATAGAGACATACGGGCACGTCCGCACCCAATGCCGCGCCCAGGTCCATAAGATTTTCCAGAGAATAGTCCAGTTGCCAGAGGTCGTTGAGCGCCAGCAGGGCGGCGGCTGCATCGGAAGAACCGCCGCCGATCCCGGCCGCAACCGGCAGGCGTTTTTCAAGGGTGATGGCCGCTCTGGCCGGTCGGTTGGCGACTTCGGCCAGCAGACGGGCGGCCCGCAAGACCAGGTTATCGCTTTCATTTTCCAGCAGGGAGGCAAACGGCCCCCTGACTGCCAAACTCAACTGATCGCTCTCAGCCACTGACAGGTCATCGCCAACGGCAGCAAAAGCCACGAGGGAATCCAGCAGATGGTACCCGTCCCGACGTTTGCCGATGATCTGCAGACTGAGATTGATTTTCGCCGGGGCTGCCTGAACAAAAACCGCCCCATCCCCGACCGCCTTAGGCACCGCTGATTCCGCCTCGAGTTCCATACACCCTCCCCTTAAAACCAGCGCTCACCGGAGCATGATCGGTTTAGCTGGACGCGCACTGCGCTTTTACCCAAACCGCGGCTCATGCTCTGAAAATTCTGAAAAGAGCCTCACGCCTCAAGGATCATCGCGCAGTAAGTCCGCTTGTACCGATCTGGCTTTTGTCCCGGACCAGCCTAGAGCATGATCGGTTTAGTTAGAAGCGCTTTGCGCTTTGAACTAAACCGTGAATCATCCTCTAAACCATTGAATAGAGGCAAATTCACGCTTCAAGTGTTATCACCTAGTGATTCCACTTAAACCGATTTGACTCTAGGTCCTCTGGAACGCAAATCCTCAGGGAAACAGAGCCCTCTGGACAGCACTGCCCGCTGGACCGCCGCCAGGCCCGGACCCACCGCCGGATCCCAGCGGCCTCCTTTCACCCGGAAGGCCGTCCCGACCGTCTGGGACAAGACAAGCCTAGATGTCTTTTTCTGCGTTGGGCAGGCCGGATTTGATCTTCTCTTCGATCATCACCGCCTGATCTTCCTCCGGCTCCAGTGACAAGGATCGCCGCCACTGAACCCGGGCTTCCCGCCGCCGACCGGTGCGCCAGTAGGCATCCCCCAGATGATCGTTGATCACCGGATCTTCTGCCCGCAAAGACACCGCCCGTTCCAACAGGTCAACGGCTTCGTCATAGCGTCCCAGACGGAAGTAGGCCCAGCCGAGCGAATCAACGATGTAGCCGTCGTCGGGCCGCAAATCCACGGCCTTGATCAGCATCTGTTCCGCCTCTTCCAGATTGATCTCCTGATCCACCCAGGAATAGGCCAGATAGTTCATGACAAAGGGCTGGTTCGGCTGCAGTTCCAGGGCTCGCTTGAAGTCCTTTTCCGCCAGATCCCACTGTTTCGAGCGTTCCAGCGCAATGCCCCGGAAGTAGTAGAGGCTCCAGTAGCGGGGCAGGAGTTCTGGCAGGCGCTCTTCCGCTGAATTGTAGACCGTCACAGCTTCGGTAAACCGCTCTTCCGCCCGCAACAGATTGCCCAGACGATAGAGAGGCTCAAAGTTATCCGGTTGCTCGGCAGACAGCGCTTTGAGTTCTGAAATGGCTTCTTCGGTCCGCTGCAACGCCACCAGTTCTTCGGCAATGCGCAAGCGCACCGTCCAGAAGAAGGGCGAACTTTCCGGGATCTTACGGTAGGCGGCGATGGCTTCCGCCGGGCGCTGGACCCGTTGCAGGACTTCACCAATCAACACATGGCCCACATGCAGTTCAGGATCCAGCCAGAGCGCCATATGGGCATGCATCAGGGCCAGTCTCTGAGCTCTTTCAGCCGAGAGCAAACTGGCCAGATCAAACAGAACGGCTGCCAGGCCCTGCTTGGCATCCACCACCATGGGCTTGGGGATTTCTCCGCGCTCCAGCGCGTCCAAGGCAGGCTGGACCAGGATGGTTTCGGGATTGCTCTCCAGGAAAGTCAGGTAAACGATCCTGGCCCGCTCGGTCTTGCCGTGCCGACTGTAGAAATTCCCGGCCAGCTGCACCAACCGCAAAGCGGTGGGCGATTCTTTCAGAGCCTCTTCATAGGCGGTTGCCGCCTGTTCACTGGCTCCGGCCACATCATAGATCAGCGCCCTGTGCAGCAGCTTCATCTGACGCAGCGCTTTTTCCGAGTTCACCTTGTCCAGTTCGGCCTGGGCCTGCTCAAGATCTCCTTTGCCGAGCAACACCCAGGCCCGTTCCAGAGGCACCACCAGAGGCAGGAGCCCTTTACCCTGGATAAGGGACAGGTCTTCATCGGCCCCGGCCCAGTCATCCTGATCGGCTTTACCGACGGCCTGAACCAGGCGGGCCAGGCTCATGTCATTGCGGCGCTCAATCACCCGCTCAGCAAGCCGCAGAGCTTCTGTCTGCTCTCCCTCCGCCGTCATCAGACGGAAGGTTTCGACCATCAGTTCCAGGTTATCAGGATCATGCATCAGGGCCCGCTGCCAGTGCGTGGCCGCATTCTTCAGGTCAAACTGCCATTGGGCGGACAGTCCGACCAGATAGTCCCCGTAATGGCTGTTTCCCGGGCGGGCCGGTGACACGGCCATGACATTGCCGCTCTCATCCAGCTGGGCATAGCCCAGAGGCGCCGCCGAAGACTCAGGCTGCTCTGTGGTGGATTGCTGCGCCAAATGCCCCTGATCCCCGGCGCAGGCAGCAAGAGGCAAGGCCGCGACAGCCATGAAGATGTACGGCACGGGCGAAAGCAGCGCGGACCGGGAACCTGAGAAAAATCGAAACATGAACAATGCCCGAAAGCTGAAAACAAATACGTGTCCCAGCCAGTCTACTGCGGGATTTCAGCAATTGGAAACACTAGAGGCAAATCATCTCGCTCAGAAGGACAGCCGGAAGCAGTCAGCTGGCAACAGAGGTCCTTTTCAGACGGCAGAAGGAAGCTTCAGGCCCTGGCATAAAACCGGGCCAAAGAGGCTCACACCGGGATAACACCTGAGGTTCAATTTTGTATCTTTTCAAACCCTTAGAAGAAGATGAGCGATTCGAAACCAGGCACTGTGCACCGCTAACCGAACAGGTCCTGCTTTCGGTACAAGGGGAGAGCACCGTCCCCTTCTCACCTCTTTGCCAGTCGTCTGTCTCTTGTCACAGTTTCGTGCGCGCCTTCCGGGTGGCAAAGCCTTCCCCCTGTCTGGGTCTTGGCTGGCGTTAAGCAGATGCCCGAACAGCAGACCAACCCCGCCCAAAGCCAATGCTGTCTGAAAAGAAAAAGGGGAGAGCCCAAGCCCTCCCCTTTTCGGGTCTCTTTCTATCCAGCAGCGATTACATGCTGGAGTAGTTGGGTCCCCCGGCACCTTCCGGCACGGTCCAGTTGATGTTCTGGCTGGGGTCTTTGATGTCACAGGTTTTACAGTGCACACAGTTCTGCGCATTGATGACAAACTTCGGATTGCTGCCATCTTCATCGCGCACAACTTCGTAAACACCAGCCGGGCAGAAGCGCTGGGCGGGTTCATCAAAGATCTTCAGGTTGTGCTCAATGGGGATGGAGTCGTCGGTCAGCTTCAGGTGAACGGGCTGATCTTCCTCATGGAACGTGTTGGAGAGGAACACTGACGAAGAGCGGTCGAAGGTGAAGACCCCATCAGGTTTGGGGTAATCGATCTTGGGCATCTGATCGGCCGGTTTCAGGCAGTCATGATCGTGATGCTTGTGACGGAAGGTCCAGGGGGCCTTGCCGCCCAAAATCTTCATGTCGAAACCACCGATGGCCATGCCAGCCAGCATGCCAAATTTGGCAGCCGCCGGACGAATGTTGCGCGCTTTGTAGAGCTCTTCCTGAACCCAGGAGTTTTCATACTTCTGATCGTAGCTGTCGAGAACGCCGTAGCCTTCATCCCCGCTGGTCAGAGCCTCAAAAGCGGCTTCAGCAGCCAGCATGCCGGTCTTCATGGCCGTGTGGCTGCCTTTGATCTTCGGCACGTTGAGGAAACCGGCTGCGCAACCAATTAGCGCCCCGCCTTTAAAGGAAAGCTTGGGCACAGACTGCCAGCCGCCTTCATTGATGGCGCGGGCCCCGTAGGAAACCCGTTTTCCGCCTTCCAGCAGAGGTTTGATGGCTGGGTGCAGCTTGAAGCGCTGGAACTCCTCAAAAGGAGACAGGTGCGGGTTCTGATAATCCAGACCCACCACAAAGCCGATGTAAATCTGGTTGTTTTCGATGTGGTAGATGAAGGAACCGCCCCAGGTGGAATTGTCCATGGGCCAGCCTGAGGTATGCACAATGGTACCTTCCTTGTGCTTGGCCGGATCAATCTCCCAGGTTTCTTTGATGCCGATGCCATAGGTCTGCGGATCGGCGTTGGCCCGCAGATCAAACTTGGCTTCCAGCTGTTTGCTCAGCGATCCACGGCAGCCTTCCGCAAAGAAGGTGTACTTGGCGCGCAGCTCCATGCCCTGGGTGTAGCCACCCTTGTGGCTGCCATCTTTGGCAACACCCATGTCACCAGTGGCCACGCCCATCACCGCGCCGTCGTCGTTGTAGAGCACTTCGGCAGCAGCGAACCCGGGATAGATTTCTGCGCCCAGAGCTTCAGCCTGTTCTCCCAGCCAGCGACAGACATTGCCCAGCGAGACAATGTAGTTGCCTTCGTTATGGGTCTGCGGCGGCAGCATCCAGACAGGAATGTTCATGCTGCCCTTTTCAGACAGCATCATGAACTTCTCATCACCGACCGGCACGTTCAGCGGCGCGCCCTTTTCTTTCCAATCGGGGATCAGCTCGTTCATGGCCCGCGGTTCCATGACAGCACCGGACATAATGTGGGCGCCGACTTCCGATCCCTTTTCCAGGACACAAACCGAGATTTCCTTGCCACTTTCGGCGCTCAGTTGACGCAGTTTGATGGCCGCTGCCAAGCCCGCTGGGCCGGCACCGACGATCACTACGTCGTATTCCATGTACTCGCGTTCCATCGACTCTCACTACCGCTCTACGTTGGGATTATCAGTTGGATGTTTAGCTGCTTGTTTGCATTTCGCGCGCAGTTATACGTCATTGCCTAAAAGGTAGTCCAACGACCAAGCCTCTGTTTGGCTGGTGACGACAGGAAGAGATGGCAAAACGACGAGCAAACTTCGCTGCGAACACAGCTTAAAGATACGAAAAACCCTTCTTCGGGGGCTGTTGTAGCAAGAAATTTGCGTAAGTCCAGCCATCCAAGACAGAATATTATTCCCGGGCGGCATCTATTGTTTTCCTGCCTTGTGGGCACGGCCCGGCTTTTTACGGTCAGTCCGCCCTTATTGACCGCCCATCACAAAGCCAACAAGCACGGTTGCCCTCCGCAGACAGGGGCTGAAACAAAGGCCGGTATACCACCTTCCAGATTGCGCGTTCGCTGCAGGGGTGAAACCGCCCCCTTGGCAAGGGTCGAAGGCAAACTTCGGAATTTGACCCGATCAGAGCAAGGGACGCTTTTCCTTTTCGGTGCTCTTGGACTACCCTTGCGCCCATGTTGAGCGTTGATCCCACCCAGATCCTGGAGTCTGACGACCCTGCTGCTGCCCTGGCTGCCTTAAGCTGGCTGCTTGAGGCCGGGGTGGATGAAGGTGTGCTGGACCAGCCCATCAACCGCTACGAAAGTGCGGCTGCCCAGGCGGAAAAAGACGCACAGAGACAAAAGCGAGCCCGACCGGGCACGCCCGGTTCCGGCAACAATGCCCAGCCAAGTGCAGCTGGGGGCGCGTACGACCCCAATACGGCCCCGCCTGTCTGGACGCCGGAAGCCGAAGCACCGCAATCCCTGGATGGCATTCTGGCTGAGGCGCGCGACGCAGCGGCCGAAGCCACCACACTGGACGAGCTGCATGACGCCATCCGCGCGTTCAACGGCTGCGCACTGAAAAAGACCGCGAAGAACACGGTGGTCTACCGGGGCAACACGGCGGCTAAGGTAATGGTCATCGGTGAAGCACCGGGCCGGGATGAAGACCTGCAGGGAGTCCCTTTTTCCGGCAAAAGCGGTAAGCTGCTGGACGCCATGTTCGCCGCTATCGGCCTGACGCCAGACGATCTCTACATCAGCAACGTGCTCTTCTGGCGGCCACCCGGTGATCGTCCGCCGGGCCGCAAAGAAGTGCTGCTCTGCCAGCCCTTTGTTCAGCGGCAAATCGAATTGCTGGCACCAGACCATCTGATCCTGCTGGGGGGGATCAGCACAAAAAGCCTGCTGGGCGAGCAGCAAACCATCGCCAAACTGCGGGGCAGCTGGCGTCACTATCAAAGCGACAAACTGCCTGCCCCCCTTCCGGCCCTGCCGCTGTTCAACCCGGTCTTTTTGCTGAAACAGCCAGCTCAGAAGCGCGAAACCTGGATGGACCTGCTGGCATTGAAGCGGGTGTTAAGCGGTGAAGAAGAGCCCAAAATCAAAGGCACCAAAGGCAAGACGTAAAACCACCCCCGCCGTTGGCCATATCCTCCTAGAACACGCAGCCTTTGCAGACCGTCCGGACTTTCTGACAGCCGGGAGCGATCACCGCGCACTGAACCAGAGTCGGTTCTGGTCTGCGGCGGGCGAAATGGACTGCTGCGTTGGCCCACCCGGGGCTTTGGTGGTGACAAAGGACAAGAGGGTGCCATCACAGAACCAGGCCAGAAGATCTGCCCAGAAGGGCCAGTCAGGCGCTGTGGGACGGCCTTCAGCTTTGAAATCCCGGATGCCGTACTGAACGGCGCCCTCCTGCCCCAAGGCCTGAAACACCAAAGAGGGTGACGGCAAGGCAAAGAGGCTGCGGGCTGCTGCCTGTGCCAGGGCGGTGGCATCCCCCTGCCCCAGGGACAGATCAGCCAGATCCACCGTAACAGCCAGCACAAACTGGGACGACGCTGTCTGGAACTGGATGCCATCTCCCGTCATGCTGCCGCGTACCAGATCAAAGTTCCCCTCTTCCTGAGGAAAAAGACGGTAGAGATCTGCCGGAGACAGGCTGGGCCGGTAAGCCTCCTGAAAAATCGCCTCAACCCAGACACCGTGATTGCTCAGGGCCATGCGTTCCTCGGCTGTAGAGGCTGTTTTGCCCTTTTGGGTCGGCAGATCACAAAGCTGCGCCCCCAGGGCATCATAGGGCGGGACGATTTTCTCTGTCTGAGTAGCCATGAAAGTCTCCTGCGCCTGAGCGCTCTAGTTTTCCCACCGGAAGTACTGAGGAATGGCCCCACCCACCACCGGGTTGGATCCCATGACCGGGGCGGTAAGGGCTGTGGTGGCTGCAACGACGGCGCCGGGATAGGGGTCGGGGTCGCGGCCATTCTGCCAGCCCCAGTTCACCCCAAAAGGCGTCCAGAACCAGTCAACATAGTTCCCGAAGAAATAGAGGCGGCAGGGTTCCTGCAGGCCTTCGGCCGCATTAAACCCGGCAGGAACCGCCGGCAGAATCGTCTGGTCGATATAGTCCGGAACGCCCGGGTAGAAACAATAGTAGTTGTTGGCATTATGGGCGCGGTTGGCTTCGGCCAGGATGCACTCCCCCAGGGGATAGAGGCGCTGGTTGTTGAACACCGTCACGCCTTCAAAATTGTTTCCACCATTGAACTGATCCGTAAAGCAAAGGCTTTGGTTGCCGACGGTCCCATTGGGCCCCGCCACGGCCCGCTGGTAGGCGGTACGCAACAGTCCATGTTCCGGGGCGACCTGTGCAGGATAGGGAAACACATCCGTGCGGCGGGCCTGTGGGTAATTGAGGGCATAGCCCAGTTCCGGCCCGGCCCCCAATCCGTAGTCCACATCAAAGGGGGCGATGCCCAGACTCTCTGCCACCAGGATCAGGGCCACGGCCAGGTTGTGACATTCGGCCCAGGCTTCGGTCTGGGGATGGTTCAGCGGAGCGGCAATGCCAGGAGTCGGCGACATGGCCATCCAGAAATAGGTGTCCAGATTTCCCGGCTTGGGGGCCAGCCCCGTGGTATTGGCCGCTGGCAACCAGTTGTATCCCAGTGTGAACTCGATGCCCCGTGACTTAAAGAAAAGGAAAATGGCGTCAGCGCAGTCCACCGCTGTGGCATAGGTGAACCCCGGAACACCCCAGGTTCCCCGGATGCCGCCCCCGGCCGCAATGGGGGCCATGCCCGTGCGCAGGGCGGTGATGGCCAGCTCCAGCCGGGCCGGGGTGATGTCCTGAACGGCTCCCCCTCTGGCGAATGTGTTGGCGGCGGGTGATTGCACCGCCCCGGTCGGCTGGCCGAACGTCAGGTAGACCCGGCTGGCGGCTGCTACCGTGTCCTGCGCCACCCCCGCGGTGGTGTTGGCAAAGGCGGTCACTCCAAGGTCTGAAATGCCCACTTCCTGAGGCAGGTTGGCCGCCAGCGCTCCTCCGGCCCCGACAGCTCCGGCGACACCTTCCAGGGTAAAGGTGAAATCCACCGGCGCGCCGGGATTGACCACTGCACCCACAGCCGGAACAGCAGCGCCGTTCAACTGCAAAGCCTGAGTAAAGGCAGCGGGTCCCATAACAGCCCCGGCCAGTACCGCCGGTGCGCCATCCAGTTGTCCATAGAAGCCATTGACCGTTACCGGCCCGTGGGTGGCCGTCACCCGGCAGACCAGCTCCAGAGTGATCTGACTGTTTTGCGTTTGGGAAAAAGGCTCTCCAGCTCCCCCGCGTGCCACATCCCATTCCAGATTGTTAAAGGCGCCAGCCGTCTGATCCAGGGTCGTGGCAATAGCAGTCCCATCCGCCCGCAGGTAGGCACCTGCCCCATTGCGCTGCAGCAGCTTGTTGGCCGTGCCCGGAGCCACCTGACGGCTGGTAACCCGAATGCTGCGAATGGCCAGGGTTGCAACCGGAACCGGGGGAGCTTCTTCAGCCTCGACAACAGCGATCAGAACCTGATTCTTCTTCTGCAGATCCCCGAAAAGGTCATCCTGCTGACTGGCGCTGACATTGCTGATGGTCTTCCTGGGATTGGCAATGTTCATTTTGTTGTTGGCGGCATTGGCCAGCATCACCGTTGTGATGGCCGGGGCAATGGTGTCCCGGGCCATGGCCAGAAGCCGGTCCAGCTGCGCCTTGCTCGCAGGATCAGCGACGGAACAGGTGGTGAGCTGCTGGCTGTAGGCCTCAAAGTCCTCGATCATCTGGCGGATATCGAAAGGGGCCAGTTTGCTGTTGAAATCCGCGCGGGACGACAGCGACTTGCCAACCGGTGCCATCAGATCCAACACAGGGGTGATGGCTTGGGTCAGTGTTTCTTTTCCAGGCATGGCCGATCCTTCCGCAGAACATCCCGCAGGGACTGCGCAGCCGATCCCCCTTTGTCTGATAGGATCAATCGGCAGCCCCCGTCCTTAAGGAGACGGCTGAGACCGAATTTTGCGAAAAAGAAACAAACCCACCAAGACCAGGGGCTAAATATGCGGCTCCCAGATCTTTGAGAACCTCATCAACATGAACAGGCCAGCGACGCGCTATCGCCTTACAGCGGGACTTCCAACCCTGCCTTGACCTGATCCATGACCACAGAGGTGGTAAACCGGCGGATGTTGGGGTTGCTGAAAAAGAGCTGCCGGGTGAAGGCTTCGTAGTCAGCCATGCTTTCCACCGTCAGCAACAGCAGAAAGTCCATGTCACCGGTCAGGTAGTAACACTGCTGAACCTCCTGTCTGGCCAGCATGTCTTCCTTGAAGGCATCCAGCACATCTGGCTGCTCCCGCTCCATAGAGACCTGGGCCACCACCATCAAAGGCCGCCCCAGGGCCTGAGCATCCAACACCGCCACTTCTTTCCGGATAACCCCGCCTTCGCGCAGCTTTTTCAGCCGCCGCTGCACGGCCGTGGGCGACAGGCAGACTGCCTCAGCCAGCGCCTCTGAAGTCATGCGGCTGTTCTTCTGCATCAGTGCGAGAATCTCGCGATCAAAGGAATCGAGAACCATGATTGGGGATTTCCTGCGCCAAAGTGTCGAATGACGCAGATACTATGCAGCAAACTGACTAATTTAGCCAAACACCCGCAGCTAATCACCGCTATTGTTTGCTTCACCAATCCCGGAGCTGGTCGTCAGAGCTGATCAAAGGTCAGGCTCCAGAACCACCCTCGGTTCAGACACCCTCTCGCACAGCCCCAGCCTTCACTACGGCCCCTCCCGGCCTTTCTCATGCAAGAGTAGTTAAGCCATGACCTCTTTCGAAACCCCGACTGCAGAGCTTTTTTTGAACCCGGCCGTTAAGCCCCCCACCAGCTATGGGCCAACGCAACAGGCAATCATCTCTGCCCAGAGTCCTGACGTGCCTTTGTCTTTGCTGCCGCAGTTCCCGGGACATGCGCCCACCCCGCTGCATCAACTCAGCGGACTGGCCAAAGAACTGGGCCTCGGCGAGGTTTATGTGAAAGAAGAGGGGCAACGTCTGGGCCTGCAGAGCTTCAAAGCTCTGGGCGGGGCCTTCGCCGTGGCCCAGCTGTTGCGCCGCCGGGCCAAAAAAGCTCTGGGGCGGGAGATCGCCCCGGAGGACCTGCACAGCCCGGAACTGAAAGATCTGGCCCGGGACCTGACCGTCGCCAGCGCCACAGATGGCAACCATGGCCGCTCTGTGGCTTTTGGCGCGCAGCTTTTTGGCTGTACCTGTGTCATTTACCTGCATGAGGGAGTGTCCCAGGCCCGCGAAGATGTCATCGCCCAGTTCGGAGCCCGCATCGTGCGCTGCAAAGGAGATTACGATGACTCCGTCCGGCAGGCGGCCCGTGAAGCAGAAGAAAACGGCTGGACCATCGTTTCCGATACCTCCTGGCCCGGTTACGAAGAAATCCCCAACGAAGTGATGCAGGGTTACACCGTGCTGGCCAAGGAAGCGCTGGACAGCATGGAAGCCCAGGGAACCTGGCCGACCCATCTCTTCATTCAGGGCGGCGTCGGGGGGGTGGCCGCAGCCATGACCGGGTACGTCAAGGATCGCCTCGGTGCCAAAGCCCCCAAGATCGTTGTTGTGGAACCGACCTCTGCCGCCTGCCTGTTAAAGAGTGCTATGGCTGGAAAACCCTCGGCTGTGAAAACCAGCCACACCATCATGGGCATGCTGGATTGCGGCGAACCGTCCCCGCTGGCCTGGCAGATTCTGTCCGGCCATGCCGACAGCTTCCTGCGCATTGACGACAACTGGGCCATTTCAGCTCTGCGCCGTCTGGCCCGCCCTTTTGGCAGCGACAATGCCATCGTCGCCGGCGAATCCGGCTCTGCCGGACTGGGCGGACTGCTGGCTATCTGTGATCAGGCCAGCTGGAAGCGGGCTGTGGGACTGGACGACACCTCCCGGGTTCTGCTGATCGCCACCGAAGGCGCAACCGATCCCGAAGCTTATGCAGAGCTGAATAGCTAGAGCCAAATCGCCCTAACTGAAATCGAGGCGAAAAGGCTCTTAAGGCGGGGGCCCGCTTTGTCTCGATGGGGGCGAGGTTGATTTGCGGGAAAGGCGCCAGCGCTGAACTGCCACAGCAAGCATGGCAAGCCCGGGCACAAAGAAGAGAGCCCGCTAACGATCGGGCCTCAAACGGGTTCGTTTAGGGGAATGAGGCAAGCCTGCCTTATTCCCCTGACAGCCCCTGACGCTTTCCGAATGGAAAAAAGGTTTTGATTTCAATTGATTGGAAATATGACAGCTAACACAGGCCCGACAAATTGTGGCAAATTTGCCACAATTTGTGCTCTGATTTATGCTGATTTCTCAGCAAAGAGGGGACGTTAACCATCTAAGATCTTGAGTCTCAATCTATAAATTTTTCACCTCCTCTTTGGCTGGTTTTGCGAGGAGGTTACAGATAAAATCCCGGCTGGTCGGAATTCACGAATTTGGAAAGGGACTGAGGTGCGATCACTTCGCGCCCTGAGGGGACTTTACGCTCACGAAAAGCAAACCACCTGTCTTCGCTTGGAAGACCGGGCGGTTCGTGCTGTGTCTGCGCGCCAGGTTCCTGTTGTCCGCACCCCTGTGCAATCCAGCCTGGGTCGAGCTCTGCTGATGCTGTTTGTCCTCTTGGCGAGCTTTGTCCTGCTCCCGACGGAACAGAGTGCTGCCAGCACAAAAGAAACAGCGGCCCTGCCACGTCTGGGCCAACTGGACTCCAGTGGCCTTCCCCGTATCCTCGGCCCCGCGGATGTCCGCCTTTACCGGCAGATATATGACCTGCAGGAAAAGGGGCAATGGTCCGAAGCTGACCATCTGATTGCCCAGCTGAACGACCGTCGCCTGTTGGGCCATGTCCAGTTCCAGCGTTACATGCATCCCACCGCTTACCGCTCCAAATACAAGGAGCTGAAAGAGTGGATGTCTCTCTATGCCGACCACCCCGGCGCCAGCCGCATCTATCGACTGGCCATGAAGCGGCGCCCGGCCAACTACCGCTCACCACAGAAACCGGTGAAGCTCAACGTTGCCTGGCCCCAGGCCGCCAGCCGGGAAAACTACTCCTATGTCTCGCCCCGCAAACGCAGCCGCTCTCAGCGCCGTGCGGTTCGCGACATCAAGCGCAAAGTCCGCTACAACGTTCTGCGCACCCGCCTGACAGTGACCGAAAAACTACTGGCCCGTCCGGACGTCAAGAAGCTGCTGGATCAGGTGGAGATTGACGAGGGCTACTCCCGCGTGGCGGCTGCCTGGCTCTACTATGGCAATCCCAAAAGGGCCTACAAACTGGCCTCCCGGTCCGCTCTGCGCTCCGGCAACGACTACCCGGACGCCCATTGGATCGCAGGACTTGCTGCCTGGCGGCTGGATGATCTGACCGCAGCTTCGATACACTTTGAAGCGCTGGCCGTCGCACCGCGCAATTCGGGCTGGATGAAGGCTGCCGGTGCTTACTGGGCAGCCCGGGCAAACCTGCGACGGGGTCTGCCGCAGCATAACAGCCGCTGGCTGCGCCAGGCCGCTCAGCATCCTTACACCTTCTATGGTCTGCTGGCCCGCAAAGCCCTGGCTCTGCCGCCGCTGGAAGATCTGCGCGAAACCAGCTACGACCAGATTTCTCTGGTGGAACTGCTGCAGGATGAACGGGCCCAGCGCGCTGTGGCTCTGTTGCAGGTCGGCTGGCACGAGCAGGCGGAAAGAGAACTGCTGGCCATCCGGGCCTGGAAAGATCCGGCTCAGACCGATGCCCTGCTGGTTCTGGCCCAGCGCGGCAATCTTTCCACCTTCTCCTTCAAGCTGGCCAACAGCCTGAGCGGATCTCCCTCTCTGGACGGCGTGCCAGCTTCTGTCGCAGCTGCTGCCTATCCCCTGCCCCACTGGCAACCCAATGGCGGCTTCAATGTCGACCGGGCTCTGGTCTATGCCCTGGTGCGTCAGGAATCAGCCTTCAACCCGAAAGCCAAGAGTCGGGATGGCGCCCGGGGCCTGATGCAGCTGATGCCCTCGACAGCCAGCTACATCAGCAAGGACCGCTCCCTGCGCCGCGGCCGTCGGGATGAGCTTTTCAATCCGGCTTTGAACATGGATCTGGGGCAGCGCTACATTCAGTACCTGCTGGACAATCCGGCTGTTCAGGGGGACCTCTTCCGTCTGGCTGCGGCATATAATGGGGGCCCAGGCAACCTGCGGAAATGGGAAAAGCAGCTGGCCAAAGCCGGTGATGACCTGAAAGATCCGCTGCTGTTCATCGAGACCCTGCCGTCCCATGAAACCCGCTCCTTCATTGAACGGGTTCTGACCAATCTCTGGATTTACCGGCAGCGCCTGAACCAGGACACGCCGTCTCTGACGTCTCTGGCCTCGGGCAATTGGCCGCACTATCAGTCTTTGGACTGATCCTCTAAAGTCCTTTCCAGCTCTTTCCTGTTGCTTTATCGGGCATCCCTCCCAGATAAAGGCAGCAAAGTACCCTGTTTCCGGACAGCTGCCATTTCCTCTGCCGAACGCCGCACGCTCTGCGGTTTCTGCAGGCCGGAGTATGGCTCTGTCGACAGCCTGAAAGGAATGCCCCTTGGAGCCACAGGATCACAGCAAACGGCTGAATATGGATCTGCCCTTTTTGCCGGTGAACATCGCCCTGCTGACCGTTTCAGACAGCCGCGACCTGGAAAACGACCGCTCGGGCGATACTCTGGAAAAGATGATCACTGCCGACGGCCACCGTGTGGTGCGGCGGGAAATCCGCAAGGATGAAGTGCCTCAGATTCAGGCCTATCTGAAGGAGTGCATTGCCGACAGCTCCATCGACGTGGTGATCAGTACCGGCGGAACCGGTGTGACAGGCCGCGACGTGACACCCGAGGCCTTCGCCGGAGTGATGGAAAAGGAAATCGAAGGGTTTGGCGAACTCTTCCGCTGGGTGTCCTACAGCAAGATCGGCACCTCAACCATGCAGTCCCGGGCTGTCGGTGGCGTTGCCAATGGCACCTACCTCTTTGCCCTGCCGGGTTCACCGGGGGCCTGCAAAGACGGCTGGGGCGATATTCTGCGCTGGCAGCTGGACAGCCGGCACAAGCCCTGCAATCTGGTTGATATGATGCCGCGGCTGAACGAGCACCTACAGTCAGCCGGCTGACCCGCTTTTCCGGGTCATGCATCCTGAAGCAGTCGGTTTGTCCGGACCCCATCAGCGCGACACCGCCCGATAAGACCAACCGAACAGATCAGATCCGGATCAGCCCGGGTCAGGCCGGAACCGGTCCTGTCCGGGTCGCGGCTATCTGTTCGGGTGACAGCGCAAAGAGCCCCGCTGTTAGCGAGGCAGCGATGTTTCGGGCTTTTGCCTGGAAGCGGTCTGCCAGTTCCTTTGTAAAGATCTCATCAGCTGTGGCCGCCCAGTGACCCAGCCAGATGTCAAAGTGCGCGGCTTTGATGTCCGTTTGCCGCGCATGAACCTGGAAAGGGTTTCCCTTGTAGCGGCCGCTGCTCAGCATGACCGATGACCAGAAGGCGCAGAGGCGTTCCAGATGAGGAGTCCAGTCTCCCGGAATGGCCTTCATGAAGATGGGACCCAGCGCCTCATCCTGCAGCACCCGCCCGTAAAACCGCAGAACCTGCTGCTCAATTGCCGCCTCTGAGAGCTCTCAAATGAGCGCCTCAGGCCGCTTTCCTGCCCTTGCGACAATTCGCGCACCCTGGCGTTTTGCGGCAGAAAACCCGGCCATTGATGACCGGTCGGCCTGAAAAAGCACAGTCTTTTCTTGGGGTTTATTCATCTTTTGTTAAGGGAGCCTTTTTCCAGCAATTCAACAATTGTTCAGTAAAGCTTGAAAAAGCAAAACATGCTGTTGATATACTTCTTTATGTATACGATTCAATGCTCAATTCTGCCGCAGAAAATTGTTAGTGGGAAAAGGAGTTTCCGCAAACAATTGTCGGTGGGAAAAGGAGTTTCCCACGAGAGTGATCAGCAAACTGAAGAGCCAGCCCGACAGCTTTTCTGGCCCAATCACTCTTCTACAGGCAGGAATGGAACATGACTTTTGGCCGCCGCATCTCAGCGAAGCAGCCGAAGGCAGGTTCCTTAGCGAAAATTGCAGTGGTCAAGGACTCTGAGCGATGCGGTTAACCAGATACAGTGATTATTCCCTCAGGCTCCTGATCTACCTGGGCATCAAGTCTCCAGAGCTTTCCACCATCAAGGAAGTGGCCCGCCACTACGACATTTCCGAAAACCATCTGATGAAGGTGGCACACAAGCTCGTCCAGAATGGGCTGGTCGCGTCTGTTCGCGGTCGCAACGGCGGCTTGCATCTGACCCTGCCTGTCGAGAGCATCACCCTGGGGCGCGTGGTGCGTCTGACGGAAGAAGACATGGCGCTGGTTGAGTGCTTCACGGCAGAAAACAATGATTGCCGGATCAGTCCGGACTGTCGTCTGGGCGGGATCTTCAACGAAGCCCTGGATGCTTTCATGGCCGTGCTGGACCGCTATACGCTGGCCGACCTGCTCTGTAACTCTCTGGTGCTGGCGCAGTTGCTGGACGTGCCTTTGCCTCAGGAAAAGCTGATGTCCCTGCCCAACCAACCCATTCCAGCACGGGAACATTGAGCGTCGGCGCTCAAGATACCAGCGGGTTAAACCGGTTCGGTTTTCAGCAGCTGCAGATCAGCCAGATCATCCACGTCTCTTAAGGGCGACAGCAAAGGGACTGACAGGCCTTCCTGAGCTTCCAGGCAGCTTGCCAGCTCCTGGCAGTTTGCCCAGCTGAGAGCCTGACCTTCAGGCAGAGAAAAATGCGGACGGCGGCGACTGCCAATCAGCCAGTATCCCTGATCCATGGAAGGACCCAGCACCCAGGCGTTGCCTTGCCAGGACGCCCGGTCCAGCGCCTGGAACGCCGCTTCAATATGATGGCGCTGCAATCCGGGAATGTCGGAACCGACCAGCACCACAGGTCCCCGGGCGGGCCAGGACAGGAGACGGCCCATCTTCTGACCCAGATCCCCAGGTCCCTGAGGCAGCAGCTGCCAGTCCGCAACCGCCCAGAGCCCCCTGGACTTCCGGCAGGCCAGATCCGGCGTGACGGCCAGCCAGTTATGCCAGCGCAGCCGTCCGCCTCTTTGGCCATTGAGACGGGAGAGCAGCTGTCTTGTCGTGCGGCGATGGAACTGCCAGGCGGTCAGATCCCCGGCACCGGCCGCCAGTCGGCGTTTTCCCATGCCGTAACGGGGCGCCCGTGACATCAGAATCAAATGACGCTGCATCAAGCTGCTTTCCCCGTAGATTTCTTGCCGTAGAACCGGGCCAGACGATCAGGTGAACAACCCAGATAGTAGAGACCAAGCAGCAAGAGATTGCGAAGAGGCCGGGAGATCCAGCCGTCCCTGTGATATCGCTCTGCTGAGGTGGTGATGACCATTGGCAGACGTTGGGCCCTCCGCTTTTCTCCGCCCCCGTTACGGGTCCGGTGCAGGCGGCGTATCAGAGCGACATCTTCCATCAGGTCAATCTCAGGATAGCCCCCGCTGGCGCGATAGAGCTCAACCGGCAGCAAAAGCCCCTGATCTCCATAGGGCAGCGCCAGTTGGTCGTTGCGCCAGCGCACCAGCGCTTCCAGCCGGCGGGCCGCCCCGGATCTGCTGTTGAAGGCCAGAGTGAAGTACGCGGCCGGGGCGGTATCAGGCCGCTGAGACATCCAGCTTGTCAACTGGTCGCACCAACCGTCCGGCAAGAGACTGTCGGCATGTAGAAACAGCAACCAGTCCCCTCTGGCCACCCGTCCTCCCAGAGCCAGCTGGCGACCCCGCCCGGGCGCGCTGTTCAGCAGCAAATAGCCAGCTTCCCTGACCAGTAACGGGGTTCTGTCTTCAGACCCTCCGTCAACAATCAGGATTTCCAGCTCCGCTCCCCAATGCCGTTCAGCCTGCTGTAAAAGCGGCAGGCAGCTTGGCCAGCAGGACGCCGCGTTCAGCGTCGGAATCACAATTGAGAGAGTGGGTGCTGTCATGGTCTGCGGGTCATAGCATGACAGCGCGCGCCGTGATAACAGCAAGATCGTGATCACCGCGTGATCCTCCTTGTTAAGGATGCAACATTCACATGATCGATCTCGAAATTCTCAGCGGCTGGCTGAAACAGGATGAGCGTCTGTCCTTTGAAGGCCTGGAACTGCTCCCGCCCAAGGGGCTGGCCCACGATCATGTACGCCTGACGGGCAGCGGCCTGCTGCTTCGCATCCCCAAGCAAAGCCAACGTGGCTACGCACCTCTCGACAATCTGACCTACCAGGCAGCCTGTTTTGAGCGTGTCCAGCGCAGCGGCCATGGCCCGGGTCTGGCTCTGGTTCTGCCGCCCTCCCAGGCCCTGCCAATGGGGGCCCTGCTGGTTGAGGAAATCTACGGGCGTCCATTGTCCCTGCCAGGGGATCTTCCTTTGTTGGCGCAAGCCATGGCCGCCGTCCATTGCCAGGATCTTCCGGCCCCCGATCAACGCGCCCCGCTTGAGGATCACCGGGATCCGGTTGCCGGTCTTTATCAGGAAATCCTGGATCAGGCTGAACTGCTGCCGCAGGCTGACCTCCTCCCCGCCAGTCTTGCGTTGCTGAAGGAAGAACTGGCCTGGGCAGAAGCTTTTCAACAGGATTACCAGCAGTGGTCAGGCCCCCAGCCTCAACGGCTGGTGTTGACCGATACCCATCCGGGCAATTTCCTGGTGGCGGGGAAAGGTGCACTGGCTGCCGGGAACAGCGAGGGGCTTGACCCGGCTTCGCCCAGTGGCGGATTGAGCACCCGGGATGACAGGCCTTGCCATGCTGTCATCGTTGATCTGGAAAAGGCACTCTATGGCAGTCCGGCAACCGATCTGGCGCATGCCACGGTTTACTCCTCAACCACGTGGGACCTGGAAGCCACAGCCGTCCTCAGCCAGGAGGACGTCGGTACCTTCTATCGGCATTACCTGTCTCTGCTGCCAGATGATCTGGCGCGAGACCTGCGCCCCTGGCTGTTGCCTCTGCGCCGCCTGCTCTGGCTGCGGGCCATGACCTGGTGCGCCTTCTGGCAGGTCAATCACCGCAAAGCCGCCAAGGACGAGGCCGAACGTGCCCTCAGCGCCCAGGACTGGTCCGCAGACAAGACAGACAGCAAGCTCATCGCCCATGTGGCGGAGCGGGTGACCCACTACCTCTCGCCGGACATATTGAAACTGATGCAACAGGACTGGGCCGCGACCGACGGACTGGAGGCGCATTTCTAATCTGCCCAGCCAGGTCATGTTTCCGAAACGTCTTTGATCAGCCAAAGGTGCTGATTGGTCTTACAATCTGTTCTTTTCTCCTATCGAACCGGGCGCGGTCATGAAAAGAGTCTCAAAGCAGTCCCAAAGAGCAAAAACGACCCGGATATCGCCCGTATTTTCCTACAAATAGGTCACCCAAGGGACCTGCGACCTGCTAGCCTTTTTGCAATCGCTTCCCCCGGAACCGGCTGAATGATCTCCCAAGCTCACAGCTATTTCGGGCCGACGCCACAGAAGCGAGAGCCTGTTCCGGCGCTTCCATAGGTCGGGAAGGCTGGCAAAAGAGTGAAGGAGGAGCTGTTTGGAGACTTACCGTGGAAAAACCATCTGCCAGCTCTTGAGTAGTCTCTGACCTGAGCCGACCGGCATCCATCCGGGTCTTCTTGCAAACAGAATTTGCCCGGACAGCGATGGGCGGCTCTACCCAAGGAACAGCCCGGTTCCTAGAGCAGTAAATTCGACAGCTGGTTCGAGGTTGCTTTCGCAACAAAGTCAAAAACAGGACGAGAGGCCCTGCCCGTCTCCCCCAGGATTCCAGGATCTGCAGATCAGACTGGAATTGCGCTGATTATGGTCCCCGCTTAGACCGCACCGGTTCTGCGTGAACCGTTAAGCCGGGAGTAACACAGCGATTCGGACAGTGTGCCTCTCGTTGCTTTGGCAGTTTGCAGGGCGCAAACGCGTCCGAAGTCCTGTCCCTGCGGCACTTTTGCTCTGAGGTTCTGATTGAGACTTCCTCAAACTCATCAGGCCCTTCTTCTGTCCGGTCTGGGAAGGTCAGCTTCTTTCCTGAGGACCACTGTCTTTAGAGCCAGTCTCTTTCTTAAGGGCCAAGGTCTGTTGAATTGGGGAAAAGCCTCGGTTGAAACAGGGCAACGCCCATTCTGAAAGATCAAACTCACAGGATAGACGGCCTTATCGAAAGAGCACTCTCCTGGGCGGCAGCCGCAAAGAGCCTTAGCCCCTCAATGAGGGCACTCTGTTCCATTAGCAGAGTTGCCTTGTTTCAAGGGGCGGTGACGGAGGATCACTTCAGGCCGGACTGTTCCTAATCTGCAAGACGGTTTTCTGCTCCCCCCAGAGGTGGGCGCATCAGGTTCTTACCGGGACAGAGCAGATCCCGGACACAAGAATACCCGCCAGACCGAGGCTGTGTCCTCAAAGCTGAAAACCGGCTGATCCAAAGCACTCCCTTTGCTCCCTCGGCGCCCGTCCCCAACCCCGGTGGACGGGCGCCGTTTTGAGTCCTGCTGTAAACCCGCACAGATTTTTGTTCTTCTTTTGTTCTGTTTTGTTTGTTAAGCTGCCCTCATGAAACAGCTTGCCGGACCTCATCAACTTCCAGACCCGCGTCCCGCCAAGGGCCGGGGGGCAATCAGCAACCGCAGCGGCCGTTTTGAAAGCTACAGCCGGGAACCCTTTGATGACGGCTGGGCCCAGCCCCTTCCTTCTCAGGAACTGGCCAATCCAGCGGGCCAGCAGGGGAAAGGTAAAATCCTGTCCGGCAAAGCTCTGACTGACTGGCAGAACCGCAGCTCTTCCGGCGCTCCGGAGATGGAGCCCCAGAACAGCGTGCCCCAAACCGAGATTCTGGCTGACAGTGCGCGCAGTCTGATCACCAAGAACAAATCACCGGATGTCCCATTCGACCGCTCCATCAACCCCTATCGGGGCTGTGAGCATGGGTGCATCTACTGCTTTGCCCGGCCCAACCATGCCCATCTTGGTCTCTCTGCAGGCCTGGATTTTGAGCGTAAGATCTTTGCCAAGCATGACGCCCCTGACCTGCTGCGGGCAGAACTCAGCAAACGATCCTATCGCCCCACCACGCTGGCATTGGGGGTGATCACGGACTGTTATCAACCCATCGAGCGGGAGCTTCAGATCACCCGGGGCCTGATTGAAGTTCTGGCAGAGGCCAGGCATCCTTTCTGTATCATCACCAAGTCCAGCGGCATTCTGCGGGATCTGGATTTACTGGCTCCCCTGGCTCAGCAGGGACTTTTTAAAGCCTGTGTGTCGGTCACCACACTGGACCGCAAACTGGCGCGGCTTCTTGAGCCGCGCGCGGCAACACCCCACCGCCGTCTCCATACGATCAAGGAACTGAGTCAGGCCGGCATTCCGGTCACTGTCATGGCCGCCCCCATGATCCCGGCCCTGAATGACATGGAACTGGAATCCATCATGACCTCGGCTGCAGCAGCAGGCGCTGATCAGGCCAGTTACATTCTGCTGCGCCTGCCCCTGGAAATCGGACCTCTGTTTGAGGAATGGCTGGAACAGCACTACCCGGACCGCAAAGACAGGGTGCTGGCACTGATCCGTGAAACCCGCGGCGGAAAGCTCAATCACGCAGAATTTGGCAAACGCATGCGCGGGGAAGGTGTCTATGCCGATCTTCTGCATCAGCGATATCAGCGCTGCCTCAAGCAACTGAAGCTCACCCGGCGGGAATGGGACCTCAACTGTGACCTCTTTCAGCGTCCCGCAGCCGATGCCAGACAACTGTCCCTGCTGTAGTCAGACCGCTGACAGGCAAAGAGTGGAAACAGGGCCCTGATCTTGCGCATCAGAATTCAGCGTAAAAACAGGCATGAAAAAGGGCCGCTCCGAACGAAGCGACCCTTGTCAAATCAGCAGCAGGAAAATGACAGAATATCAGTTCTTGTTGACCAGATGTTCGCGAAGTTTTTCGTATTCATCTTTGGTCATCGCACCTGATTCGTATGCCTTTTGCAGATCTTCCAGTTCCTGCCCCAGGGTCGCGGTTGAATGCTCCTCTGTGACAGTTGAGGAACTGCCGCACCCCGCCAGCGCCAGAACCAAAGGCAAGGTCATCGCCAGAGCCAAGTGTTTCAACATTCCCGATTTCCCTTTTTTACAAAGCCGTGCTTTCAGGGCATCTCAGGCACAACGGCCAAGACACCAAAAACACCACTGATTAGGACTTGTTGGCTTTGTCCAGAATGGCTTTGCGCTGTTTGTTGTATTCAGACTCGGTCAAAGCACCGGCATCGTAGGCTTTTTTCAGATCCTGCAGTTCCTGACCAGTCGTTGTGGTTTTGATCTTTACGTCTGCATTGGAATCAGCACCGCCGCCGCCACAGGCCGACAACAAAGCAACCAAAGGCAGGGCCAGAATCCATTTAGACTTACCGTTAACCATGAGCACGCCCCCATAAAGCTTTTCGTAATGAGATTTATGTACTATAAGCCCGCCGGTGTTCTTCCGGCACATAGTACATTTAGAAATCATGGGTACAGACTTTGCAGGTTGCAGGCAAATGTTTGTGGTCAGCGCCTGAACACTTTTATGTCGGCGATGCCACGAACCATTCCTTGACCGCATTGCTGCGCTGCAGCAGATTTTTCTTGGTTTCGTAAAAAAATGTATTATGTACTGCACAACAGTTTCATAAAACCGTAGCACCGACTGCTTAGTTAACGTTGGAGAGCCCCCGTGGCCAGAAATCGAAAAGAGTCTCACAAGAAACCTGAAAGCGACAAAGTCTACGTGACCAAGGTCCGCAACTGCCTGATGTGCCGCAGCGAATTCAAGTCTGCCTGGTCCGGCGAACGGATCTGCACGAACTGCAAGCAGACCCAAGCCTGGGGCGACGGTCCCGGCCTGGCAGCTTAACAGGTTTTCCCGGACGTCTTAACCGGGTACCAAAGCAAGACACATCAAAAGCGCGGCTTCTCGATTGAGAGCCGCGCTTTTGGCGCTTCCGGGCTAAAATTACGCGCCTGTGCCTGGCTTTCAGGCCCATGCTCAGTCTTCTGAAATGGCGTCAAAATCAGGGTGTTGCTCTGCACCACAAAGCAGGGCCGTCATATTCTCGCCCCATGCTTAATCTATAGTCTGCTTATTACTTCCCATTCTCATCTCGTAACTTGATCCCGACAGGGGCTATGCTGTGGGGACAGAGTCATTTTGTCAGTGCTTATGCCTGCCAGAACGCCTCAGAGCCAAATCGGGTTAAGTGCTAAGGCCAGATGCACACGCCTGCCCTGCCCGGCTATATCAGGGGCTGGCTCACAGTTTCGTTTCAGGGTCAAAGCACGACCACTTCACCCATTTGCAGACCAGCAGGCGATGATCTGCAATAGAACTGACCATCGCGACAACACGCACCTCATACACTTCGCTCACCTCATACAAAGGACAATATCCAGCACAGATGGCCGTTGAACAAAGCATCACTGATCTGACACGCATTGCCGTGGTTGCCCTGGGCGCCCTTGGCTGTGGAACCGTTTTTGCCCGCTTCAAACAGCCGGCGGTGGTAGGCTACATCCTGGCAGGCACCCTGCTGGGCCCGACGGCCCTCGGTTTGATCAAAGATCGCGATTCAATTCATCTGCTGGCCGAGCTGGGGGTGCTGATGCTGCTCTTCCTGATCGGCCTGGAATTGTCCATCAAGTCCTTCAAGGAAGTCTGGCGGGTGGCTTTGCTGACCACCACCACACAGATATCCCTGTCCCTGATCGTCATGTGGGGCGTGGCAAAGCTGGTAGGATGGCCGCCTTCCGTGGCATTGCTCTTTGGCTTTGTCACCGCCCTCTCCTCCACGGCTGTGGCCATCAAACTGCTGGAAGATTCCCAGGAGGTGAACAGCCGCGTGGGCAAAGTCACCATCGGTGTACTGGTGGCCCAGGATCTGGCCGTTGTTCCCATGATGATCATCCTGGCGTCGCTGGGGGCATTGCAAAGTGCCGGGGAAAACAGCGAAGCCATGGCGGAGCAGTTCGCTCTCGATGTGGGTCTGAAGGTCGGCTTATCCGTCGGCTTTCTGATCCTGCTGATCCTGGTGATCGGCGACAAAAGAAAAATCCATCTGCCCTTTCTCTCCTTCGTCGGCAAAAGCCACGACCTGCTGCCCCTGGCCGGTCTGACGGTCTGTTTCGGGGCGGCTGCCGTCAGCGGCCTGCTGGGGCTGTCGCCGGCATACGGCGCTTTTCTGGCGGGCCTGATCATCGGCAGCTCCACCGCACGGCAACCCATGATCCAACAGTCGGTGCCCATTCAGTCCATCCTGATGATGCTGTTCTTCTTGTCTGTGGGCCTGCTACTGGACTTCCACTTTGTCATCGACAATCTGGGCACGGTGCTGCTATTGCTGTTTTTCGTGACAGTGCTCAAGACCCTGATCAATGTCTCCATCCTGCACCTGCTGGGGGAATCCTGGCCCACCGCCTTTATCTCTGGCGTAACCCTCGCTCAGATGGGGGAATTCTCCTTCTTGCTGGCCGCCGTGGCGGTCTCCAGCGGTCTGGCCAGCCCGGGGGCCCAGAACCTCATCGTCGCCGTGACGGTTTTGTCTCTGGTCACCGCCCCCTTCTATCTGGCGGTAGCCCGACGCCTGCACGGGGCCAGATTGCCGGTCATCGCCACCGGCCGGGAAACCCTGCAAGTGGCTCTGGCCCCCTTCTGGCGCGGCCTGTCCAGGCTGCTGCGGCAAAGCGAAGACCAGATGGTCGGCCTGACCGGACGCGCAACCCGCCCGCTGGACCGTCTGAAGGCTCTGCGGCGCAAAAGGGCAGAGCAGAAAGAAGCGAAGGCTCAGGACACATTTTCTGATGAAGAAGCCGCCACTGTTGAAACGGCCGGTGATGCTTCAACAGAAGCGGACCAGGCCCTGCCCCAAGAAGACGGCGAAGCAACCTCCCCGACCGCAGCAGACGACCAGAACACTGCCGAAGACAAAAACACCTCGTCTGGTGCCTCGACTGGTGATTCGGCGGATGCCTCATCACCCGCGTCATCCGGCAACAAAGCCCCCTAAATCGTGATTGGCTTGGTTAGAAGCGCTTTGCACTTGCCCTGACCCCTGGCTCATCTTCTAAAAATGAGAACAGAGTTTTTTACTCTCAGCAGGAACACGGCATGAGGCCACTTAAGCCGATTTGCCTCCAGGACCCGTCACCCGAGCAACGGAACAGACATGCCTGACTACAGTCACGAAGAGGAACTCGGTGCCGATCGGGGTGCCATCATCATCGGTGTGGATGAAGCCGGCCGTGGCCCCTGGGCCGGTCCCGTAGTGGCCGGGGCGGTCTGGATGAACCCGGCCGGTCTGCCCCAAGACCTGCTGGCTGCGCTGGACGACAGCAAGAAGCTCAGCGAAAAAAAACGGGCCATGCTGCACGATCGCCTGCTGGAAATCAGCTGTGCGCCGGAAGGAAAATCGTGCCTTCAACTGGGCATTGGCCTGGCCTCAGCAGAAGAAATTGATGAGATCAACATTCTGCAGGCCACCTTTTTGGCCATGACCCGCGCTGTGGAAAAAATTGAGTCAAAAATCGATGCAGCTTTGATTGATGGGAACAAATCCCCCAAACTGCCCTTCCCCTGCCACCCTCTGATCAAGGGAGATGGAAAATCTTTTTCCATCGCTGCAGCCTCTATCCTGGCAAAGACTCACCGCGATCGGCTTATGGAGAGGTTGGCTACTAGATATCCGGGGTACGGATGGGAGAGTAACAAGGGGTATGGCACAAGAGCCCATCAGGCCGGTTTGAAGGAGCTTGGAACAACTCCAGAACATCGACGCTCATTTAGACCAATACGTGAGACTCTTGGACTAAGTTATTGATTCAAGGGGCTTGACGCCGAATCTCTCCTGACTCAGGATGCCCTCAATTCAGCCAATTAAGTTGGTACGTAGGGGGAACGGAAAGTGGCACAGGCTCAAAAGCAAACTCAGCGCGGCGTGATTCGTCACATTGCACGCCGACACAAAGATCTGCCGTTGGAGCAGATTCTCGAAGGCGACTGCATCGAACAGATGGCCAGCCTGCCCTCGGGATCCGTGGACATGATTTTCGCCGACCCGCCATACAATCTTCAGCTCGGCGGCGATCTGACCCGTCCCAACAATTCCCGCGTAGACGGCGTTGAGGATTCCTGGGACAAGTTCGACAGCCTGACGGCCTATGACGACTTCACCCGCCAGTGGCTGGGCGAGGCCCATCGTCTGTTGAGTGACAACGGCACCATCTGGGTGATCGGCAGCTATCACAACATCTTCCGGGTGGGAGCCATCCTGCAGGATCTGGGGTTCTGGGTGCTGAACGACGTGATCTGGCGCAAGACCAACCCCATGCCAAACTTCCGCGGTCGCCGGTTCGCCAATGCCCACGAAACCATGATCTGGGCCTCCAAATCGGAAAAATCACGCTACGTCTTCAACTATGATTCCATGAAGGCCATGAACGATGACCTGCAGATGCGCAGCGACTGGCTGTTGCCGATCTGCGGCGGCAATGAGCGCCTGCGGGATTCCGAAGGCAAGAAGGTTCATTCCACCCAAAAGCCGGAATCCCTGCTGGAGCGGGTGATTCTCGCCTCCTCACGGCCCGGTCAGGTGGTCCTGGATCCCTTCCATGGCTCCGGCACCACCGGCGCGGTCGCCAAGCGGCTCTGCCGTCGCTGGGTCGGCATCGAGCGGGATGAAACCTACATCAAGGCAGCGCGGGACCGCATTGCCAAGGTGCAGCCGCTGACCGATCCCGATCTGGTGGAAATCAAAACCAAGCGGGAACAGCCACGTGTGCCCTTCGGCTGGCTGCTGGAACGGCGCTTGCTGGAACCGGGGACCATGCTCTATGGCCCGAAAAAACGCTTCAGCGCAAAAGTGCGCGCTGACGGCACCCTGATCGCCTCAGAACACCAGGGCTCCATCCACCAGGTGGGGGCTGCCGTCCAGGGGGCGCCTGCCTGCAACGGCTGGACTTTCTGGCATCTGGATGTGGAAGGCAAGGAAGTGCCCATCGACGTTCTGCGTCAGCAGATCCGCTCAGAAATGAACTGATTGACCTCGGTCGATACCTGATACCCAAAGGCTCCTGTCTCAGTGGCAGGGGCCTTTGGTGTGTCTCGCCTCCACTGATGTCCGCAACCTCGGTAAAGTCAGACTTACAGAGCCCGAATTCTGTGGGCCAGGGCAACCTGGCTGCTCAGTCCCGCTGCGCAGCCAGATGTTTGATGACCTTGACCATGACCGTGGGCAAGGCCTGATTCCCCAAAGCCTCAAACGCCACCCAGCGGCAATCAGGCGGCAGATCTTCCTGCCGCACCTGCCCTTTGTGCACCTGCAGTTCCAGATGAAAGTGGGTGAAGGTGTGCTTCACCTGCCCCGGCAACAGGGTCATATCTTGTGGAAGGAAAGCGGCTGGCAGGGCGAGACTTGTCGCCAGATCCTCTGCGTCATGGCTTCCGGCCTCCGCTTTTTCAGACGAAACATCGCCTGCAAGCTCCTTCTGTGGAGCGTCTTGTGAGGTTGCCCCTGGGTCTTTGTCCAGCCAGGGGGTCGAGGGGAACTCCATCATGCCCCCCAGCAATCCCTTTTCCGCCCGTCGGCGCAGCAGCACAGAGCCGTCTGAACGGGTCAGCCAGAAAATCTGGCCCCGGCGGGTGGGTTTGACCTTCTTCGGCGCTTTGACCGGCAGATCCTCGGCAATCCCCAGTGACAGGGCCTGGCAATCATCACGCAATGGACAATGCAGACACTTTGGTTTCCTGGGCGTGCAGACACCGGCTCCCAGATCCATCAGGGCCTGCGCCTGGTCGCCCGGGCGTTCAGGAAAGGTCAGCTCCGTTGCTTTTTCCTTGATGGCCTTTTTCACCCCAGGCAGCGGATCGCGCAGGGCATACAACCGGGAAATCACCCGTTCGATGTTTCCGTCCACCGGGGCACTGGGCAGGTTAAAGGCTATGGCCGCCACAGCAGCCGCCGTATAGGGACCGATCCCCGGCAGACTAAGCAGAGCAGCTTCATCCGCAGGAAAGAGCCCCCCATGGTCCGCGGCGACGACCTGCGCACACTTATGCAGATTCCGGGCCCGGGCGTAATAGCCCAGCCCGGCCCAGGCGGTCAGCACCTCTTCCTGCGGGGCAGCCGCCAGGTCCGTAACCTTCGGCCATGTGCGGGTAAAGAGGTCGAAATAGGGGCCAACAGTTGCCACCGTGGTCTGTTGCAGCATGATTTCAGAGAGCCAGACCCGATAGGGGTCAGCCTCTTCACCGGGCAGTGCCCGCCAGGGCAGGCGCCGGGCATGTCGGTCGTACCAGTTGAGTATTTTGCTGCTGATGACTTTGGGGGAAGCTGTCATGGAGTATCTATGGAAATCTCTCTGGAAATCTCTGCAGATCAGCGGCTTTAAGCACCACCTCCCCTCCTATAAAGTATGTCCTGGAAATTGAACATTCCTCTGACCAGACAAATTCGGCCAAAGAGTAACAATCAGGGTGATTGCGAGAAGCGTTGCAATCTTCCCTGCCTCTCCCTTATGTCTGGATTGTTCTTGTGTCAGGATAAATCTGTCCTGCAGAAGCAGGCCTGAGGACAGAGACAGCGGAGAAAGACGCCCCTATGAGTCCAGCCCTGAAGCGCGCCATCGTCCGGTTGATCATCATTTCGTTGCTGCTGGTGCTGGCCGCCGTTCTCTTTATCGGCATGACCAATCAGCAGGCCGACCAGGGCAAAGCCAGCGGACCCAGTCTGGTCCCGGAAGCTGAGATCTCCGCCAAGGTGACCGCCCAGGGCAAAAGCGTAAAAAGCCTGGTTCTGCGCGGCACCCTCTACGAAGTGACCCTGGAAGACGGCAGCCTCCTGACCTTTGACGCCACCAGCGGCGAGGAACTGAGCACGCCCAAGCAAACGGGTCCGGCCATGGCCACCCTGCATGTGATCAAGAAGCTGGAAAAAGAAGGCTACAGCGAGCTCAGCACGCCAGTCTGGAAAAAAGGCAAGTTTCACAGCCTGGGCCTTTCGCCAAAAGGCGTGGCGGTAAAACTGGAAATCGACCCCTTCAGCGGCGACATCACCAAAGAAACACCGCAATGACGGACAGCAAAGCCGGCAGCAAAGTCACGTCGCCCGGTGGCAAGGCAAAGAGCCAGAAAGCGCAAACACTCGGCCGGGCAGAAAGAACCATTCGGGGCCTGACCTCCGCTGGCCGCTATGCCCGCACGCTGACCAAACCGGCCTTAAAGAAACGCAGCGCTGCAGAAGCGGCTCTGGTTCTGGATTGGGAAAAGATTGTCGGCAAAGACATCGCCAGCCGCAGTCGTCCCCGCAAACTGACCTTTCCCACCCGAAAAGAGAGGCGAGCCGGGCATCTGACCCTGCTGGTTGACCCTGCCTTTGCCCTGGATCTGCAGCACCTGAGCACACAGTTGATGGATCGCATCAACAGCCACTTTGGCTTTCAACTGGTGGCGCGCCTGCTGGTCCATCAGGGCCCCTTGACCAGCACAAGCCAGAGTCCTCCCAAACGCCTGCGACAGGCGCGGCCAGATGACAAAAAGTTGACCAAGCTGAACGAAGATCTGCAGGAGGTGGCGGATGATGGCCTGCGCCAGGCGCTGGAAAGACTCGGTACTTCAGTGCTAAGTGCCGAAGCTGCCAAGGGAAAACACCGCAAGTAGGACCGAGAAACCTGCAGCGCTGGAACCCATCGCCCCAGATAAACATCAAGCAAATCCGCCAGGAAGCTCCCGCTGCTCAGCAAACCTTACCAAAGTTTAATGGCCCCACAGGTGCCAAGCCGGGCCGTTCTGCGTTAAGCAAACACAGTCAGTTTTCCTGGTCCCCTCCCCCTCTATTGCAATCCTTACCGGAGAGAGCCCCCAGCAACAGTTACAAGACGGCAAGATGAAACCAGCGCCTGAACAGCAGATGAAGGCGAGCGTTGGCAGATCTTGCACCCCGGCCCGAAGTTCGCTGCTCATCCCCTGAAACGCGAGACTGTCATGGCTGCGTCACCCCGCCCCTTTATCCTGGTCGCGCCTGTGGATAACGTCCACTTGAGTCTTTTAAGAGCGCACCGTAACATACACTAAATATAGTAGGTGAAGCATGAAACGTAGGAACATCCTGTTATCCGGTGCCGCTCTTGCGGGTCTGGCTGCTCTTCCGGCAGCCGGTTTGTCCTCCGCGCGGGCACAGTCTTCCGGCGAGTCCAAAGTTCGTGTGCTGGGCGATCCCGCAGCGCCGGTGACAATCAAGGAATACTCTTCCCTGACCTGTCCGCACTGCGCCAATTTTCACGCCCAGACCCTGCCGAGCATCAAGAAAGACTGGATTGATACCGGCAAGGCCAAACTGATCTACAACCACTATCCGCTGGATCGGCTGGCCCTGATTGCCGGACTGTCTGCCAACTGCCTGGAAAGTGACCGGGCCTTCTTTGCCTATATCGAGTTGCTGTTCCAAAACCAGCAGACCTGGTCCCGGTCCAGCAACCCCGTTGATGAGCTGGCCAAAATGGCTGCGCTGGCCGGTCTGGGCCGCGAGCGCTTTGATCAGTGCATCAACGACGAAGCAGAAATGGACGCCGTCATTGCCGGCATGAAAGTTGGCCGTGACACCTACAACGTTCAGGCCACCCCGACCCTCATCGTCAATGAGGAAAAAGTGGAAGGGGCCATGGACTACAACAAGTTCGCCAAGGTTTTGAACGAGGCCTATCAGGGATCCTGATCCGACAGCTGGAGGATCAGATCCAAGGGACCGGACTGAGTTCGGGTCCAGCAGGGATGTTCGGGCTGTCACCAGACAGTCCGGACCAGCCCTGAATGACAGCGCCTCGCACCTGAATACAGGGGGAATGAAGGGGCGTTGGTTCAGTTCGTCAAATTGCGGCTGAGCGGCTTTAAGTCTTTCGTCGATCCGACGGAGCTGCTGATAGAGCCAGGCATGACCGGTGTGGTCGGCCCCAACGGCTGCGGCAAATCCAACCTGGTCGAGGCCCTGCGCTGGGTCATGGGTGAAACCTCGGCCAAGCGCATGCGCGGCAGCGGCATGGACGATGTCATCTTCAATGGCTCCGCCACCCGTCCCCAACGCAATCTGGGTGAAGTCTCCATCGCCCTGGACAACAGAAAGCGTCTGGCCCCTGCTGCTTTCAACGACTACGACGATTTGGAAGTCACCCGACGGATCGAGCGGGAGAAGGGCTCCACCTACAAGGTCAACGGCAAGGAGGTGCGGGCCCGCGATGTGCAGCTGCTCTTTGCCGATGCTGCGACCGGAGCCAACTCCACCGCCATCGTCAGCCAGGGACGCATCGGCACCATCATCAACGCCAAACCTGCCCAGCGGCGCATGCTGCTGGAAGAAGCTGCCGGAATAACGGGCCTGCATTCCCGTCGGCACGAAGCGGAACTGAGGCTGCGGGCGGCGGAAACCAACCTGGAGCGGCTGGACGACGTCATCACCACTCTGGAAGACCAGCTGCAGGGCCTGAAAAAACAGGCCAGACAGGCCAACCGCTACCGAAACATTGCCGACCAGTTGCGCCGTCAGGAAGCCCTGCTGCTGCATCTGGATGCACAGGACATCAAATCCAGACAAAGCGAGGTCAAAGGCAAACTGGCAGAGGCAGAGGCTCTGGTGGCTGAAAAGACCCGCCTGGCCGCCCACGCCGCCTCTGCCCAGGCGGAGGCTGCCAGCCAGCTGCCAGACCTGCGCAACGCCGAAGCAGAAGCCGCAGCGGCACTGCAACGCCTGCTGCTGACCCGCGAGGGGCTGGAGCGGGAAGAACAGCAGGCCCGTCAAGCCGGTGAACTGGCGGAACAGCGTCTGCGCCAGCTTGATGGCGACCTGGTCAGGGCTGCCGGACTGGCACAGGATGCTCAGGAAGCCGAAGACCGCCTCAGCCAGGAGCGACAGGGCCTGGAGGCCGCCGCTGCTGGTGAAAAGGAAGAACAGGCCCAGGCCCAGAAGGAACGGGAAAGCCTGTTTAAAGCGGCCACAGCCTGTGAAGAACGCATGAGCCTCTTGACCCAGGAGGTCAGTCAGGCCGAAGCGCTGGAACGGGAGCTGGCCAGACGAGTTCAGGATCTGGAGCAACGCCTGGCCCGGCTGACCCTGCAATCGGAACGACTGACCCGTGAGCAGGCTGACCTCAACGATACTTCCGAGGATCAGGCCATGCTGGAAAACCTCAGCACTGACCTGAGCGAAAAGGAGGTTGAAGCTGAGGACCTGCGGGAAGCCGCCGATCAGGCCGATGCGCAACTGGCCGACCTGCGCGAACAGCTGAACAGTGCCCAGGAACAGCATCGCCGGAACGAAACAGACCAGGCCAAGCTGGAAGCAGAAGTTTCAGCGCTTTCGGCTTTGCTGTCTTCTGTGGACGGCGGCGACTGGGAACCGCTGCTGAACAGTGTGTCGGTTGACAGTGGCTTTGAACAGGCCCTGGGCGCGGCCCTGGGCGAAGACATCAATGCGCCGGCGGACGAGTCAGCGCCCCTGTTCTGGCGCCCCCTTACCCCTTACACCACGCCCCCCGCCCTGCCGGACGGTGTGACCCCGCTGTCAGAGCTGGTGCGGGGCCCCGATGAACTGACCCGACGTCTCAGCCAGATCGGGCTGCTGGATGACGAAGAACGGGCCGCCAACCTGCAGGATGCCCTGTTGCCGGGTCAGTGTCTGATCAGCCGGGATGGTGCGTTGTGGCGCTGGGACGGCTTTTCAGCCAGAGCTGACGCCCCTTCCAGCGCGGCTCAGCGGCTGGCTCAGAAAAATCGTCTGGCAGAGCTGGAAGAACAGCTGCGCCCTAAAGAAGCCAAAACCCGGGAAAGCGGTGAGGTCATGCAGCGCTTGCGGGACCAGCTGCAAACGGCGGGCGATCAGGAGAAACACAACCGCCAGGCCTTGCGGACGCTCTTTGGTGATCTGGATCGCCTGCGCGGCCAGAAAACCCGTCTGGTGGAAAAGCTGGCCGCCGCCCAGTCCCGCCAGAAAAGCCTGCTGGAAAGCCAGCAGGCCAACCGGGAAGAACTCAACGAAGTAGACAGGAGCCTGAGCGACGCCAGAAAAGAGCAGGCCGACCTGCCGGATCTGGAGAACCAGCGCCAGGGCATCAACAGCCTGCGGGTGGAACTGGCTGAACGGCGCGCGGCCCTCAGTGAAGCAGAAGGTCAGCTTCATCGCCTGGCCCGAGAGAGGGAAGCCCGCAGCCAGCGGCTCCTGGCCATCGAACAGGAACGCGCCTCCTGGCAGCGCCGCGCCCAGGAAGCGGGCAAACACCAGGCCGACCTGCAGGCCCGGCAGAAGGAAATCTCCGAAGAGCTCTCCTCATTAAGCGGCAAGCCAGAGGCCATTCGGGCACAGCGTGACGCCCTGGCCGACGGCATCGGCGAGGCTGAAAGCAAACGCAAAAGAGCCGCCGATCGGCTGGCCCAGGGGGAGGTCGCTCAAGCCGAGGTGGACCGGGAGCTGAAAGCCGCCGAAATGGTGCTGGCCCAGGCCCGCGAAGAAAGAGTCCGGGCGGAGTCGACCGTTGCTCAGGCCAATCAGGCCATGACCAATCTGATCGAACGGGTTCAGGAAAAGCTGGATTGTGCCGTGGCTAAGTTGCTGGAAGTCGCCGGCCTTAAAGAGGGTGTGCCTCTGCCGCCCCGGCCCGACGTGGAACGCAAGTTGGGCCGCCTGCAGGGAGAGCGGGAGCGCATGGGCGCCGTCAACCTGAGGGCGGAAGCCGAATCAGAAGAGCTGGAAACCCGCATTGCCGGGATGCTGCATGAACGTGAAGACCTGACAGAAGCCATTGCCCGCCTGCGTCAGGGCATTGCCAATCTCAACCGGGAAGGACGTCAGCGGCTGCTGGAGGCTTTTGAACAGGTCAACAACCACTTCATTGACCTCTTCACCCGGCTCTTTGGCGGCGGTCAGGCCCATCTGGCCCTGACGGAATCCGAAGACCCCCTGGATGCCGGGTTGGAAATCATGGCCAGCCCGCCGGGCAAACGTCTGCAGATCATGTCCCTGCTGAGCGGTGGGGAACAGGCTTTGACGGCCCTGGCCCTGCTTTTTGCAGTTTTCCTGACCAATCCGGCCCCCATCTGTGTGCTGGATGAGGTCGATGCCCCCCTGGACGATTCCAATGTGGATCGCTTCTGCTCCCTGGTGGAGGAACTGGCCCACTCACTGGAAACCCGATTCCTGGTGATCACCCACCACCGGCTGACCATGGCCCGGGTCGACAGACTGTTCGGGGTGACCATGGGTGAGCGGGGTGTCAGCCAGCTGGTCTCTGTGGATCTGGAAGGGGCGGAACGCTTCCGGGAAAGCGCCTGAAACCAACCCCGCTCTGGCCCCTGCCCATGAAACTGCAGAAGGGCTCACTGCATTGCCCGTGACCTTTACCTCTGCCCGGTCTGATGAGGCGCTCCCAACATCCCCGCCTGCTGCACAGCAGAGTCGACGGAGGTCGCCGTGGCTCAAAACGCCGCGAAATGCCTCTGCCGCCCGTTTGAAAGACTCCGCCCAGAACTCAGAGTCCCGGAAACACCTTCAATAACAAATTGTTTTTATTGATATTTTCAGGCCTGCATGGGAGATATTTTGTCGCTGCCTTTGGACCTTGACGCAAGCAAGGTCAATCCGTAAGGTGCGCGCGCTTTCCGGCGTTAGAGGCCGGTGGAACGCGACTGTTGAACGCAAGGCCAAAGGCGCCTTCTTGGAGGAGCCCTTTTTGCATGTCAGACGATCAGCAATCGTCCACCTCTCAGGACTTCGAGAGCCGTCTTAAGACAGCTCAGGAGCGTCGGAAGGGCCGTATGAGCAAAGGTCCTGGGAAACTGGGGGGCGGCGACTCACGCGGAATGGGTTTGGGTTTTCGAATCGCCGTTGAAATGGTGGCGGCGATTGCCCTTGGTGTGGCGATAGGGTTGTATCTGGACAGCGAGTTGGGCACCAAGCCCTGGATGCTGATCCTTTTCCTGTTGCTGGGAACCGGGGCGGCCTTTATGAACATCGTGCGCGCGGCGAACGAATTCGAACGCCGGGCTAAGGAACGTAAGGCAGCTGAGGCAGAAGAATCTGCTGACGGCGCCAGTAAATAGGTGACGGGGCTCTAATGGCGCAACAAAACGCGGGCAACGACGGTGGTTTTCCGGTCGATCCCTTGCATCAATTTGTCGTCCAGACAAAAGCAGACATCTCCCTTGGGGGCCTGGATCTGCATTTCACCAACTCCTCTTTGTGGATGGTGATTACCGTTATCTGCATTTCTCTTTTCATGGTGATGGCCATGCGCGGGCGCGCTCTGGTGCCCGGTCGGCTGCAGTCCTGCGCCGAAATTCTCTATGAAGTCATCGCCAACATGGTGCGCGACAATGTGGGCAATGAAGGTCGGAAGTACTTCCCCTTCATCTTCTCCCTCTTCATGTTCGTGCTCTTCGGCAATTTGCTGGGGATGATCCCCGGTTCCTTTACTTTCACCAGCCACCTGGCCGTGACCTTTGCGATGGCAATGGTTGTCTTCCTGGCGGTGACCGTAATCGGGTTCGCCCGTCATGGTTTGGGTTACCTGCGGATGTTTTTCCCGCACGGCGCCCCTCTCTGGACGGCAGTGATCCTGGTGCCGATTGAGCTGATCTCTTACCTGTCACGCCCAATCAGCCTTTCCATGCGTCTGTTCGCCAACATGATGGCGGGACACATTTTGCTGAAGGTCTTCGCAGGCTTCGTCCTTCTGATGGGCGCAGCTGGTGTGGTGCCTTTGGCAGCCCTGATTGGGATCACCGCTCTGGAATTCCTGGTGGCGGTTCTGCAGGCATACATCTTCACAATTCTCACCTGTGTCTATCTGCACGACGCGATCCACATGCACTAAGCCTTCGGGGTTAGGCGGATCAGCGCTCATGCCTGTAGCCAGGCGGAAACAAATCAACAGTCACTCTCTTTCACGAGCTATCAGCGATAAAGCAAGGAGCTGAGAACAATGGAAATCGAAGCAGCCAAGATGATCGGTGCCGGTCTGGCAACCCTGGGTATGATTGGTGCAGGTCTGGGTGTGGGCCAGGTGTGGGGCAACTACTTCAATGCCATCGCACGCAACCCTGCCTCCAAAGACGAAATCGGCGCAAACATCTGGATCGGCTTTGCCGTGACGGAAGCTATCGCCATCTTCTCTCTGGTGGTCGCACTCCTGATTCTGTTCGGTTAAGAACAAGCGTACGGGCCGCATCTGACCTTCGGGGAAGAGTTCAGCGGCCCTTTCGCGACTTGGAGCCTGGTTTTCCTTTTTGGGCAGCCACCAAAGGTTCCATTGTTGAACGCGATCAAGCAATCTGAGGCAGCACTCTGGTTCTGCCTCAGTTGATCTAGCAACAACCGTTGGAATAAGGCCATGCGCTTTAGTTTACCCACCGTGGCCGTCAGCCTGCTGGTTGGCACCGGTACAGCCTTTGCCGAAGAAGTTGGCGGTCTGCCTCAGATCAAGCAGGTCGACACCTTCGCCAGCCAGATCTTCTGGCTGGTGGTCACTTTTGCGACCCTCTACTTCATCATGTCTCGCATGGTTCTGCCGCGCGTGACTGAGGTGATGGAAGAGCGCCGTCACAAAATTGACGACGATCTGGCACGGGCCGAACGCCTGAAAACAGAAGCGACAGACGTCATGGCTGACTATGAAACAGCTTTGACCGACGCCCGCGAACAGGCATCCGACTCTCTGAAGAAGACCAGTGATGAGCTGACTGCGAAAGCAACAGCCCGCCATGACGCCTTCACCCAGGAGTTGGCAGAGAAAAGCCGTGAGGCCGACGAACGCATTGCGTCCGCGACGGCTGAAGCCATGGATAATCTCAAAACAGTGGCAGCAGAAGCCGCCGTTGCGGTCACCCAGAAGCTGGTTGGCGTCAAGCCGACCAAAGCCAAGGTGGAAAAGGCCGTCAACGAAGCTGTGGGAGGATAACCAGAGATGTTTGGTAGCGAATATACCTGGATCACCCTGGCGCTTCTGATCACCGTTGGTCTGGGTCTTTGGAAAGGCCTTCGTCCGATCCTGTCGGCCCTGGACGCCCGTGGCGACCAGATCCGCAAGGAACTGGAAGAAGCCCACGCCCTGCGTGAAGAAGCTCAGAAGTATCTGGCTGAATCCAAACGCCGCCAGCGGGACGCCATCAAAGAGGCTGAAGAAATCCTGGCCCATGCCAAGGACGAAGCCGAGCGGATGGCCCAGCATGCGGAAGACGATATCAAAACCGCTCTGGCCCGTCGCGAACAGCTGGCGATGGAGAAAATCGCTCAGGCTGAGACGGCAGCTCTCAACGAAGTCCGCAACAAATCCGTGGACGCTGCCATCACCGCAGCCGAGTCTCTCATTTCCAGCAGCCTGACCGAGAAGAAGGCCGCGGATCTGACCGACAAATCCATCAAGGAAGTTACCGCCCGCTTGAACTAAACATCAGTCCAACGGCGTGAAATCAGGAAGGCCCTGAACTCTTGCAGTTCAGGGCCTTTTCTTTTGCCTTCTCTCCTGTCCGCCTCTCCCTGATGGTCACAAAACCAACGCAGAATCGCCTGCCCTCCTCTGTCATTCTGAGACGCACCGGCGCGTTGCTTTCCAAAGGGTTTCATTGCGAGTCCGCCGGGTGGCAATTACCGGATTTTAACGAAGTCCAGCTAATAGACATGTTCCCTTACGACACTAACGCTGGCTGTCTCCCATGCGCATTGGCACACAAATCACACTCGTTCTGGCCATACTAGGCCTTCTCATCACTCTGGGGTCAGGAATCGAGGCTTACAGAGCCTGGGACAAATGGCGGGTATCTGAAGCCGCTGCAGAAGAAGCGATTGTCGTCCAGGCGCTGTTGACGGCCAGCCAGGCCTGGGCAGCCGAACGCCAGTCAGCCATGCCAGTGATTTACTCCCGCAAAAAAATCACCGGCCCTCTGGCGGATCAGGCACAGGCAAATCAGACAGCCTCCCTTGCTGCCTATGATGCACTTCAGGTCGCCATTGCGGAAAGCCACCTCTCCCCGGACGACCCCAAAGTCCTGGCCCTGGTGGAAGCCCATGACGCGCTGGCACCCTTGCGCGAACGCCTGAACAAAGTGCTGGATCCAGAGGTCAAAAAGAAGGACCGGACCCTCAAACGCCAGTGGGAAGGCCCTTTCACCAAGCTCATCGATCAGACAGCCGATCTGCGGCGGGACCTGGACAGCGAGCTGGTCGGCCGGGTTTCTGCCAACCTGGACAACTCCATGGCCCTGGTCGATGACATCTGGGTCTGGGGTGAGTACCTGTCCCGGGAAGCCGGTCGTATGGCCCCCTTGGTACAGGCGAACAAAGCCATCAGCATCAAAGATCTGGCTCGCTTCCACAACGATCTGGGGGTGGTGGAAACAGCTCGGGCCGATATGGCCCGCCGTCAGGCCAGCTTATCGCCTGAGCTTCAGGAAACCGGGGCTGAAGTCGCCCGGATCTATGACGAAAACTACACAGCGTTACGCCAGGAACTTTTCCGCGCCAGTGCCGCGGGCAGCAAATACGGTCTGAGTACTGAAGAATGGCTCGACAAAGCCAACGCCAGCAGAGACCTGATTGTTCACTATACAGAACAGCTGGATCTGGACCTGCAGGCAGGCATCGAAGACACCATTGCTGCCAATCTGACGCGCATGATGATCATGCTGGCCGTGGTGGCGCTGTTCCTGGCTTTGGTTGCCTTTATCCTGCGGTATGCCCGCCAGCAGATCATCAATCCGCTTACCGGCATGGTCGACAGCATGACCGCCCTGGCCAAGGATGATCTGGAAGCCGAAATTCCTCCCGCGAAGGGGGCGCTGGAAGTGGCCTCCATGGCTGCCGCTCTGCAAACCTTCAAGAAGGTGCGCATTGAAGCCGTCGCCCACACGAAAGAGGAACAGAAAGCCCAGGCCGCCCGGGAAGCCTCGGCTCAACAGCGCCAGGCCCTCACAGCCTCCTTCCAGCAGGAAGCTGAGTCGATGGTGGAACAGCTCTCGAGTTCAGCAGACAGCCTGCAGCAGGCCGCCCGCATCATGTCATCCACAGCCGAACGCAGTTCCAACCAGTCAAGCAATGTCACGCAGGCCTCCCAACAGGCCAATCAGAACGTCCAGACGGTCAGCGCAGCGGTGGAGCAGATTACCGCCTCTATTCAGGAGATTTCCAGCCAGGTGCAGTCCCAGAACAATCTGGCAGCACAGGCCACCTCCAAAGCTGAAGTGTCCAATGAACAGGTCAAGGACCTGGAAGATGCTGCCGACAAGATCGGGGATGTCATCGGCCTGATCACGGAAATTGCTGAACAAACAAATCTGCTGGCCCTCAACGCGACCATTGAAGCGGCGCGCGCCGGCGAAGCCGGAAAAGGCTTTGCGGTTGTGGCCTCAGAAGTGAAATCTCTGGCGACCCAGACAGCCAAGGCCACGGACGAGATCACCAGCCAGGTCAAGGAAATGCAGACCAAGACCAAAGGGACCGTGGAATCCCTGGGCTCCATTACCAAAGACATCGCCAAGATGAACGACAGTGCCTCGGCTGTGGCCCAGTCCATGGAACAGCAGTCGGCGGCTGTTTCAGAGGTCGCCCAGAACATCGAGCAGGCCGCTCAGTCCACCAGCGAAGTGAACCAGTCCATTGGTGAAGTCAGTGCCGCTGCCAGCGAAGCCAGCGGCGCTTCCGGCATGGTACAGGATTCGGCCGATGGCCTGAGCTCCCAGTCCAACCAGCTGCTGGCCAGCGTCCGGTCCTTCGCCGCGCAGTTGAAAGCCAGTTGAGGCAACACTGGTCATCAGCCTGCATTTTGCGCTACTGCTATCAGTCTAAAGAGAACGATCGTGCGCTTTGCCTTTGCGGTTGAAGCGCGCGGAACAGCGCCTTTGACTGGGCAAAGAACAGGCAGACATGACAGAGAACATCAAACGCGAAGTGCGGGACGGCATCTTGCACCTGCAAATCGATCGGCTGGACAAAAAGAACGCCCTGACACAGGACATGTACTCAGCCCTGGCTGACGGTCTGGATGAGGCCGCAGCAGATACCTCAATCCGGGCTGTGTTGTTCAAAGGCGGCCCCGGGGCCTTTACGGCAGGAAACGATCTGAAGGACTTCCTGAACCGCCCGCCCAAGTCCGGCGAAGCCCCCGTTCATCGCTTCATCAAAACCATTGCCCAAAGCCCGGTGCCTTTGATCGCCCAGGTGGAAGGCGTCGCCGTTGGTGTCGGCACCACCATGTTGCTTCACTGTGACATGGTTTTTGTCGCCGAGGATGCGCGTTTGCAGCTGCCCTTTGTCAATCTGGCTCTGCTGCCGGAAGCTGGCTCCAGCTATCTGCTGCCCAAGATCATGGGACACGCCCGGGCCTCTGAACTGCTGATGACGGGCCGGCCCTTTGGCGGTCAGGAGGCCCTGGATCTGGGGATCGCCACGGCGGTGGTCGCGGCAACGGACCTGGAAGCTCGGGTGTCCGCAGCCTGCACGGCGCTTGCCCAACAGCCGCCGGGGGCTCTGCGCAAGACCAAGGCTCTGCTGAAGTCGGATCTCAATCGGGTGATGGAGCAGATGGACAAAGAAAGTCAGGGCTTTGCCGAATGCCTGACCTCCGCGGAATGCAAAGAAGCCCTCAACGCCTTCCTGGAGAAACGCAAACCCGATTTCTCACAATTCTAATCCCTGGGAAAGCAATCAGACTCTCGCCTGTCAGCACAAGTCTTTGCGCCACAGACAGGGTCTGGAGCCCAGATAAAAGGTGAGCGCCCTGAACTTTAAAGCTAGTTTAGGGCGCTTTCTCTTTAGGGCGGCCATTTTCTGACAGGCGGTGGCCGTCATTCTCTTGTCTTGGATCAACCGTTACATGCCAGCTGCTCCGGCTCCCAGCGCTCCTGTTCATTCCCGGTTCTTTTACGGTTGGGTCATTCTGGCCGTGGCCTTTGTCACCATGGCCGTTTCCGTCACCGCCCGAACAGGGTTTTCTCTTTTCTATCCGGAGCTGCTGAACGAGTTTGGCTGGGACAGTGCTGAAACAGCCGGGGCCTTTTCCATCGGGTTTGTCGCCTCGACCGCTTTCCTGCCCCTGATCGGTCTGCTGATGGACCGCTTTGGCCCCCGGCTGCTGATCCCCTTGGGCGGCATACTGATTTCCAGCGGGTATCTGCTCATGACACTGGTGGACAGTGTGCTGGGTCTCTATGCCACTTTCGGCGTGCTGGTGGTCTGCGGTTCCATGGCCTCCAGCTACATCGTCCACACCATGTTCATTCCCAACTGGTTCGTCCGGCGCAAAGGACTGGCCATCGGGCTGGTTTTCGCCGGGGTGGGCATTGGCGGCATTGTGCTGCTGCCTTTGCTTCAGTGGCTGATCGATGACTATGGCTGGCGCATGGCCTGTTATGTGCTGGTCGCCACCATCCTGATCACGCTTCTGCCGCTCAACGCCCTCTTCACCCGCAAAAAACCCGAAGACATGGGGCTGCTGGCCGATGGCGACCGCCCGGGCGAGCATGCGACCGACAGCAACGAAGACTCTGCTAAGGCCAGCCAGCCCGACCCCATCGTCAATCACGAATGGGTGGCCCGGGACTGGACGGTAAAGAGCGCCATGGCAACTGGACGTTTCTGGTGGCTGGCGCTTGGCTTTTCCACCGGCCTGTTCATCTGGTACGCCATTCAGGTGCACCAGACCCGCTTCCTGCTGGACGTGGGCTTCGGACCGGAAGTGGCCGCCACGGCCCTGGGGCTGGTCGGGCTGGGGGGCGTCGCCGGACAGATTGGCCTGGGCGCCCTGTCGGACCGCATCGGGCGGGAAAAGGCCTGGGCCATTTCGCTGCTGGGCTACCTCGGCTGTTCCCTGCTCCTGTTGCAGCTGGAGCAGCACAGCTCTCTGGTTCTGCTCTATGCCATGGTTGGTCTTCAGGGGCTGCTGGGCAACGGCTTCGCTGCTCTCTATGGCTCCATGCCTTCAGAGATTTTCAGCGGCAAGCACTTCTCGGTCATCTTCAGCATCATCGCGCTGATCGGCAACCTGGGGGCCGGTGCCGGTCCCTGGGTCTTTGGCCTGATCTACGACGCCCAGGGCAGCTATCATCTGGGCTTCCAGATCTGCGCCGTTCTGTCCCTGGTATCCATTCTGGCCATCTGGCTGGCCTCCCCCCGCAAGATCCGCTTGGTGGCAGGCCAGGCCAGAAAGCGCGCCCGTCTGCAGGCGCAAAACGCACGCTCAGGCGGCAAAGTGATCTAGATCTTCTCGAGGCCGCACCATTCGGCAATGTAGAGGGCAACAGCGGTGGTCACCTGACGGATGGAGCCCAAAGACACCCGTTCGTCAAAGCCATGGATATTGTCGGACACCGGCCCGTAGACCAGGCAGGGCGTATCCCCATAGATGGCAAACACCCGGCCATCCAGATAACAGGGCATGACCTTGGCATTGAGCGGCGCGGAAAAGCTCGTGGCGTGAACTTTCTGCAGCAGAGCCTCTGCATCACTGCCTTCTTCCAGAACATAGCCCTCAGCAAAGAAGCCGTTCACTTCCACTTCCGGCGGATTGTTGGCCAGGAAGGGATTCTTACGGGAGGCGGCGCGCAAAGCATCCTCAATCTCCCGCATGGCATCGGCCGGTTTTTCGCCGGGGTAAAGACCGATGCGCACATCAAAGGAACACCAGGCCGGTACGGAAGAGGCCCAGTCGCCCCCTTCGATCTTGCCAACATTGAAGTTGATGGGGTGATCGCAGTCCTTGAAGTAGGGCTTATCCGCCTTGCGGGCGTTCCAGCTCTGCTCCAGCTCTTTCAGGGCCTGGATCAGGCCAAAAGCGGCTTCGATGGCATTGGCCCCGCTGCCCGCTTCCAGCACATGTACCGGCTTGCCACGCAGATGCACCCGGAACCAGATGACCCCCAGATTGGCCCGCACCAGATCATGGTTGGTCGGTTCAGTGATGATGGCTGCATCTGCATTGTAGCCGCGCAAGAGAGCCGCCAGCGCGCCATTGCCGGTGCATTCCTCCTCCACCACGGACTGCAGGTGAACGCGGGCGGCGGGCTGATAACCCAGGCGCCGCAGCGCATCCATGGCCGCCAGATTCAGCGCCAGGCCAGCCTTCATGTCACCGCTGCCGCGGCCATAAAGCCAGTCGCCGTCAATGATGGGCTCGTAGGGCGGGTTGGTCCACATATCCAGCGGACCGACGGGCACCACATCCACATGGCCGTTGAGGATGAGAGAGCGCCCCTTTTCCTCACGGGGTCGGTGACTGGCCACCACGTTGTAGGAGTTCTCGTAGTCGATAGAGACAGGAGAAAATCCGGGATGGTGGCTGATTTCATCGGCGTTCAGGGCCCAGCGGTCCACGCCGTATCCCCGGGCCCGGTAATGATCGGCCAGGAAATCCTGCGCCGTCTGCTCCTGCCCGCGCACAGATGGGTGACGGATCAAATCCTGGGTCAGTACCACCTGCTCATCAAAGCCCTCAGCCACTGCAGCCACAATCTCGTCCTGCAACGCGCCTTGAAGTTCAGACCCCATAACCTCTGATCCATCAGATACAGACATGACTTCCCCCTGTTGTGCCCTCAATCAGGCCAAAGGTGACCCAACGATCACCGAAAAAACTCAATCGCCAGCAGCCTGCCACAGGCAACAAGTGGTCACCAGTTGCCTTTGGGAACAGAAGCCCCATTGAAACGTCACAAGCTTCAGCCTGTCAGGCTTTGGCGGTGAGAGTTACTGGCGATGAGACCTGAAATAGGCGAATGATCAGGCGACCGGATGGCGAGGCTACAAGACCAGGCTCATGCGCGGGAGATATCGGCCTGGAATGGAGCCGGAGGGCACTTCTTCCTCAAAAGCAAAGCCCATGCGCTCGTAAAAGGGGCGTGCATAGGGATCCGCATCCAGCTGCAGCCGGGTCATCTGCTGGTCTTTGGCCTGCCCCACCAGGACTTCCAGCAACGCCCGGCCGACCCCTTTGCCCATGGCATCGGGATGGACAAAGAGGTTCCAGATTTCACCCAGACCCGGTTCCAGGGCGCCCAGACAGCCGAACCCCAGTGGCGCTTCACCCGTCAGCGGATCAGCGACCATGACAAGGTCCTGAGCCAGTTCGTCCGGACTGACACCCAGTTCCTCCTCACAGGCTGCCATGAACGCGGCATCATATCCCCAATGGGCCTTGGACAGGACCGCCAGTTCCTTCAAGGCAGGCAGATCGTCCAGCACCGCTTTGCGCACCAGCATTTCACCTGTGAAGGCCATTTCAGCCATCCTTCATTCCACGGGGGTTGGAAAATCACTATAAAAAGAATGGGCGGGATCTGTTCACTTGACCAGATCCAATTCTGACAGCCTCGTAACCACCATTGTACGGCCCTCAGGGCCCTCGGCCTGCTTTAAGAGGGATCTCTGTTTGGGTTTTTCGGGACAAAGATGAGAACTTCCAGCCATGACTGATCTTCTGACCGCCGCCGACAGCTGCTTTTCCGTCGATTACCGAGAGGCCCGTGCCCGTTTTCTTGCAGCCTGCGAGGCCGCCGGACTGGAGGTGACAAGCCATCTTAATCCCAACACAGGGCCCCATGGCGAAGAGCTGGCAACAGACGTGGCTTGGGATGGCCCTGCCGATGCCCGAAAAGTGCTGGTCATGCTGTCGGCCACGCACGGCGTTGAGGGTTTTCCTGGATCAGCAGCACAGCTGGACTGGCTGACCAACCTGCGCCAGCAACCACAGCCGGAAGACTTCGCCGTTCTGCTGGTCCATGCCGTCAATCCACACGGTTTTGCCTGGCAGCGCCGGGTTTCGGAAGAAGGCATCGACATGAACCGCAACTATGTGGATTTCAGTCAGCCCCTGCCGGAAAACCCCGGCTACGATGAACTGCACAGCGCGCTGGTTCCCGACAGTCTGGATCCAGCGCACCTTGCAGACTGCGAAACCCGTTTGAAGGCCTTTCAGGAAAAACACGGTGCCTATGCCTTCTCGATTGCGCGCAGCGGCGGCCAATACACTGAACCAGGCGGCGTTTTCTTCGGCGGAAAGGCTCCGGCCTGGGCCCGCCGCACGCTGGAGAGCATCATTACCGAACACAGGCTGGCCGACCGGGAGCTCGTTGCCGTGGTGGATTACCACACAGGCCTGGGACCCTACGGCTATGGCGAGCCCATCTGCGACCATCCAGTTGACTCCATCAACGTGGCCCGCGCCAAAAGCTGGTATGGAGACTCGGTGACCCAACCCAGCCTGGGCACCTCCTCCTCCCCACCCAAACACGGGCTGAACGAAAGAGGCTGGGAGCGAATGCTGGGCGACAAAGTTACCTTCATCGCACTGGAGTATGGAACCTATCAGCCCCCCAGGGGCATGGAGGTGCTGCGCGCCGACCATTGGCTGCACAACAGAGGACCAGTGGACTGGAACAGCCCGGAAACCCAGAAAATCAAGAAAGCAATCCGTGAACACTTTGTGCCGCCCCATCAAAACTGGCGCGAATCTGTACTGTTTCGCAGCCGTCAGATCCTAAGGCAGGCAAAGACTGGGCTGACCGGGAGTTAAGAATCCCGATGGCGCAAAACCATGCTTTCAGGATGTGGTTCAGCGCAGTTGATTTGTCCAAACGGCTTAACCTTGCGTGAACAATCCAACGCAGAATTGGGTTGGCCGGCAGCAATTGCGCCTGGAACCAAGCCATCACCCCTCCCTTAAGATTCTAAAAAGAACTTCATGCTTCAAGCATCATCATCTGGTGAATCCGCCCAAATCATGAAGCTTCTTAACGCGCTTTAACCCCAGGCCTTTAAGAAATCACCCGGCGATCTCATGATCGTCATAAAATTTGTTTTAAACTGTAAAAACAAACAGATACCTGATTTTCGCGGAAGGTGGTTTTCTACCTGGCGGCAGGTTTGACAGTTCCACAAAGGCCTCACATCCGGGATGTGGCAACAAAACGGCATCAGACTGCGGGCTGGAATTTGTCCGAACAGAAAGCTGCCGCGGCGATCAAGTGAAAATTTTCTTCCCTATCCTATAAAATATTTCAGTTGCACCCGCAGGTCATACTGATGTCCCATTGCAGCGGTAAGCTAATGCCTGAAAAACGACACGAACTACATAAATCACGTCGCGTATGGTTGTGTTTTGGAGGGGCCACTTTCATACGCTCTTATGCCATAATCACAAAAACTAATGTGAACAGGGAGTTACTCATCAAATGACGGACGAACTCAAAAAACTGCAAGCTGCTCTGGCCGCTGGCCGGGTCGGACGCCGTGACTTTATGGTTGGCGCACTGGGCGCAGGCCTGACATTGGGCGCAGCCAATTCCATCTTTGCCTCTTCCGCCATGGCCAACACGCCGACAAAAGGCGGCCATATGGTGTTGGGCATGAGCGGCGGCAGCGCCACAGACACCAACGACCCCGCGACCTACACCAACGACGTGGACTCCACCGTCGGGCGCCTCTGGGGCAACACCCTGGTGGCTTACTCACCCACCGGCGGCGCACCGACCCCGGTGCTGGCTGAATCCTACGAAGGCACCAACAAGGCCAAAACCTGGGTCTTTAACCTGCGCAAAGGCGTTCAGTTCTCCAACGGCAAGGAAATGACGGCGGATGACGTGGTGGCCACCATCAAACGTCACTCCGACGAAAACTCCAAGTCCGGCGCTCTGGGCATCATGCGCGGCATCACCGACATCAAGGCCGATGGTCCCCATACGGTTGTGATCAACCTTGAAACGGCCAATGCTGACTTGCCCTTCCTGATGGCCGACTATCACCTGGTGATCCAGCCTAACGGTGGTCTCGATGATCCGCAGGCTGCCATCGGTACCGGCGCCTACATTCTGGAAGTCGCCGAACATGGCGTGCGTTATCTGGCCAAGAAGAACCCCAACTACTGGAACCCCAACGAAGGCCATGTGGACTCTGTCGAACTGCTGGTGATCAACGATCTGACCGCCCGTATGTCCGCGCTGCAGTCCGGCAAGGTTCACATGATCAACCGTGTGGATCCCAAGACCATTTCCTTCCTGAAGCGCGCCAAGAACATCTCCATCGAAAACACGGCAGGCCGCGGCCACTATGTTTTTATCATGCACTGTGACAAGGGTCCCTTCGCCAACAACGACCTGCGTCTGGCCATGAAGTACGCCATGGACCGCGAAGCCATGGTCAAGCAGATCCTGCGCGGGTACGGCACCGTGGGCAATGACATGCCCATCAACACCGCCTACCCCTACTTCCCGGATTCCATTGAGCAGCGCGCTTACGATCCGGACAAAGCCAAGTTCCACTTCAAGAAATCCGGTCATGACGGCCCGGTTCTGCTGCGCACTTCCAACGCCGCCTTCAATGGCGCCGAAGATGCAGCAGTGCTGTATCAGCAGCAGGCTGCCAAAGCCGGCATCCAACTTGATGTGAAGCGTGAACCGGCAGACGGCTACTGGTCCAACGTCTGGAACGTGCAGCCGTTCTGCACCTCCTATTGGGGCGGTCGTCCGACCCAGGACCAGATGTACTCCGTGGCTTACTATTCCAAAGCTGACTGGAACGACACAAAGTGGTTCCGCCCCGGCTTTGACAAGCTGCTGTTCGAAGCCCGTGCCGAGCTGGACGGCAACCGCCGTAAAGAGCTCTACACGGAAATGGGGACCATGGTCCGCGACGATGGCGGCCTGATCTGCCCCATGTTCAATGACTTCATTGATGCCATTTCCACGGATGTCGGCGGGTATATCCGCGACCCCAATGGCATGATGTCCAACGGCTACGCACCTCTGCGCTGCTGGTTGAAGGACGCCTAAGTCGGGTGGGTTAGCAAAAAACAACCAAGGTCTTCCTCATCGGGGGACCTTGGTTTTTTGCTTTCCGAACCGGTGTCTCACCCAGGAATGAGGTTTGTTGCCCTTTTTGCTTCATTGTTATTGTACAACGGTATAAAAACTTTGGGCCAAACAGAAAGGAAAACTGCCTTTCTGCGACAAAAACAGTATCATTCATGTAAGAACCCGCATCAAAAGCGGGGCAGGGTCACAGACAATACCAGTCAAGATACAACTGTCTGGCTGACTCAAAGGAACAGGTAGATCTGTCAAACCGCACGCTAAGTTTGGCGGAACGACAGGGGGTCTAGACCTCTACTTCGGACAAAACTGTGAACCGCTCAGGCTTCACAGGAACGGTCCCTACTCAAAGTACGGCTTGGAAAAGGCGCTTTGAGTAAGCACCGCAAAAGTCCGGCGTAAAGGCGAGGGGAACATACAAAAGCTATGTCTTATCCATTGCTCAGGATGATTGTTCAGCGGCTGCTGCTGGGCCTCGTCCTATTGTTGGCCATCTCGGTGGTCATCTTTGCCGGCACGGAAATCCTGCCCGGCGACGTCGCACAGGCCATTCTCGGCCAATCCGCTACACCTGAGGCACTTGCGAACATCCGCGCCGAACTGGGTTTGGAACGGCCCGTTTATGTGCGCTACTTCGAGTGGCTCTTTGGCTTGCTGCAGGGAGATCTCGGGAACTCCTACACCAGCGGACAGCCTATTATCGATCAATTGGGCAAGCGCCTGGGCAACACCCTGTTCCTGGCCATGTGGGCAGCCATCATTGCTGTTCCCCTGGCCGTCGGTCTGGGCCTGCTGGCCGTCCACCACCGCGACGGCCTGGTTGACCGCACCATCTCCGTGATCACCCTCACCGCCATCTCCCTGCCGGAGTTCTTCATCGGCTACCTGCTGATCCTGATCTTCGCAGTGGAACTGCAATGGGTGACCAACGTCTCCAGCGTCTATGACGGCATGCCTTTCTGGGAGCGTATGGCAGCCATTGCCCTGCCCGTCGTCACTCTGACACTGGTGGTTCTGGCTCACATGATGCGCATGACCCGCGCTGCGGTGCTCAGCATCATGTCCTCTTCTTATGTGGAAACCGCTGAACTCAAGGGACTGTCCCCCTTCAAGATCATCTGGCACCACGCCTTTCCCAACGCCATTGCGCCGGTCATCACCGTTGTGGTGCTGAACCTGGCCTATCTGGTGGTGGGTGTCGTGGTGGTCGAGGTGATCTTCGTCTATCCCGGCATGGGCCAATATCTGGTGGATCACGTCTCCAAACGTGACGTGCCCGTCGTCCAGGCCTGCGGTCTGGTCTTCGCGGCCACCTACATCCTTCTCAATATGTTCGCAGACATCATGGCAATCATTGCCAATCCCCGTCTGCGCCATCCTAAGTGAGGTCGGCCATGCGTGGGATTCCTATTACATCACTCATCGGGCTTGTCATCCTGGCAGCCTTTGTCCTCATGGCGATTTTCGCCCCTGTTCTGGCCCCCTACGGCGAAGCAGAGATTGTCGGCGACGTCTGGGAGCCGCCCTCTGACAACTTTGTTCTGGGGACGGATAACCTGGGCCGGGACATGTACTCCCGCCTGATCTATGGCGGACGCCTGACCATTGCGGTGGCGGCAGCGGCCACCTGCATCTCTTTCTTCATGGGGGTTTTCCTTGGCTTCCTGGCTGCAGTGGTCCGGGGCTGGCTGGATCAGGGCCTCAGCCGTTTGAATGACCTGATGATGGCCATTCCGACCCTGATTTTCGCCCTGGTCGTGCTGTCCGTGCTGCCTGCTAACATCATCACCCTGGTTCTGGTGATGGCGATCCTGGATTCCACCCGCGTCTTCCGCCTCAGCCGGGCTGTGGCGCTGGATGTGGTGGTTCAGGATTTTGTGGAAGCTGCCCGCCTGCGCGGTGAAGGCCGGATGTGGATCATCTTCCGCGAAGTGCTGCCCAACACCCTCACGCCGCTCTTTGCTGAGTTTGGTCTGCGCTTTGCCTTTGCCGTTCTCTTCCTTTCCTCCCTCTCTTTCCTGGGTCTGGGCGTGCAGCCCCCGGCGGCGGACTGGGGCGGTATGGTCAAGGACAACAAAGACGGCATCATCTTCGGCGTCTCGGCAGCCATCATGCCCGGCGCCATCATCGCCATCCTGGCGGTCTCGGTTAACCTGGTGGTCGATTGGATCCTCAACCGAACCAGCAGCCTGAAGGGAGGCCGTGGAGATGGCTGATAAACTACTTGACGTTCGCAATCTGCGTATCGAAGCCACGGTCTACACCCCTGGTGAAGAGCCCACCAATCTGGTGATCATCGATGATGTGTCCTTCACCCTGGAAAAGGGGAAGGTTCTGGGACTGATCGGGGAATCCGGTGCCGGTAAATCCACCGCAGCCCTTTCCTCCCTGGCCTATGGCCGGGGCGGGGTGCGCATCACCGGTGGTCAGGTGCTGCTGGACGGCGAAGACATCATCCAGAAGTCGCCGTTGGAAATCCGGCAGATCCGGGGCCGCCGGGTCTGCTACGTGGCCCAGTCTGCCGCCGCTGCCTTCAACCCGGCCCACCGGCTGGGGGAGCAGGTCATCGAAACGGCCCTGGAACATGGCCTGAAAGACCGGCGGGAAGCTCTGGCCTTTGCCAACAACCTGTTCAAGGTTCTGGGCCTGCCCGATCCGGATAACTTCGGCAAACGCTACCCTCACCAGGTTTCCGGCGGGCAGCTGCAGCGGGCCATGACCGCAATGGCGCTCTGTTCGCAGCCCGACCTGATCGTCTTTGATGAGCCCACAACCGCACTGGATGTGACCACCCAGCTGGATGTGCTGGCCGCCATCAAACACGCCATTGAGGAAACCCATACAGCGGCTCTCTACATCACCCACGATCTGGCAGTGGTGGCCCAGGTTTCAGATGACATCATGGTGCTGCGCCATGGCAAAACCGTCGAATACGGCACGGTCGAGCAGATCATCACCAGACCTGAAAAGGACTACACCAAGCAGCTGGTGTCCCTGCACAAGATCGAAAAGCCCCCTGTCCCACCGGCAGAGGAAATCACCCTGCGGGTGGAAAACGTCAATGCCTCCTACGGCAACATGGTGCGGGTGCTGCACGATGTAACCATGGAGGTGGCCAAAGGTCAGACACTGGCCATCGTCGGGGAATCGGGGTCCGGTAAATCCACCATGGCCCGGGTGATCACCGGCCTGCTGCCGCCGGAAGACGGGCGGATCATCTTCCAAGGGGACGCCCTGCCCAATCGTCTGGAGGACCGCACGAAAGAACAATTGCGTGAACTGCAGATGATCTACCAGATGGCGGACACGGCCATGAACCCGCGCCATACGGTCCGGCACATCATCGGTCGCCCGCTGGAATTCTATTTCGGCATCAAGGGCGCTGAGCGGGACCGGCGGGTGGAAGAACTGCTGGACATGATCGAGATGGACAAGAGCTTCATCGATCGCTATCCCGCAGAACTGTCCGGCGGGCAGAAGCAGCGCATCTGCATCGCCCGCGCCCTGGCAGCGGATCCGAAGCTGATCATCTGTGATGAGGTCACCTCGGCACTGGATCCTCTGGTGGCGGACGAAATCCTCAAACTGCTCTTGCGGCTGCAGGCCAGAACGCACGTCTCTTACATCTTCATCACCCACGATATCGCCACGGTACGCGCCATCGCGGACTCCATTGCGGTGATGTACCAGGGACGTGTGCAGCGCTATGGCACCAAGGAAGAGGTGCTGACGCCCCCGTTTGATGACTACACGGACCTGCTGCTGTCTTCCGTTCCCGAAATGGAACTGGGCTGGCTGGAGCAAGCCCTGGCGCACCGGAAGATGGAGTCTGCCGGGAACTGAGTGGAATCCCCCCATTGGGAACAAAAAAAGGGAGCCGCAATCTGGCTCCCTTTTTCTTTTGTTGCACCCTGTCCGTGGCGGTCAGTCTTTGATCAGATCCAGAAACTCCTGGCGGGTCCGGCGATCTTCCCGGAACTCCCCCAAGACACAGGAGGTCACCATGGAGACCCCTTGTTTGTTGACCCCCCGGGTTGTCATGCACTGATGCACGGCATCGATCACCACACCGACCCCTCGGGGCTGCAGCACATCATTGATGGCCTGGGCAATCTGGTTGGTCATCTTTTCCTGAATCTGCAGGCGCTTGGCATAAGCCTCAACCACCCGCGCGAGTTTGGAGATCCCCACCACCCGGTTGTTGGGCAGGTAAGCCACATGGGCCTTACCCACAATCGGCACCATGTGGTGTTCACAGTGCGACTGGAAATCGATGTTCTTCAGCAGAACCATCTCGTCATAGCCGTGGGTTTCTGAAAAGGTCCGCTTCAGAATCTCCACCGGGTCCTGCTGATAGCCTGCAAAGAACTCATCGTAAGAGCGCACGACCCGCGACGGGGTATCCAGCAGGCCTTCCCTGTCCGGGTCATCCCCGGCCCAGCGCAGCAGAGTCCGGATAGCCTCTTCCGCTTCCTGACGGCTGGGTTTGCCGCCAGCGGCCTGAGAGGCCGAAAGGGATTTTGCATTGCTGTCGGTCACAGCGATCTCCTGTCTGGTTTGCCGGCAGGTCCGCTGCTACTCGCTCAAGACCCCCCGTTGAATCTGATCCCGCTCGATGGATTCAAACAAGGCCCGGAAGTTGCCTTCCCCGAAGCCTTCATCACCCTTGCGCTGGATAATCTCAAAGAAGATGGGACCGATAACGGTCTGAGAGAAGATCTGCAAGAGCAATCCGCCATCCTTTGTAGGTGCACCATCCAAAAGAATTCCGTTCTGCTCCAGACGCGACAGGTCTTCGCCGTGACCCGGCACCCGCTCATCCAGCATTTCGTAATAGGTTGACGGCGGTTTGGGCATGAAAGACAGATCGATCTTCCGCAGGGCTTCCACCGTTGCGAAAATATCATCGGTCCCCATGGCAATGTGCTGGATGCCTTCACCGTTGTAGGCGTTGAGGTACTCTTCGATCTGGCTCTTATCGTCGGCGCTTTCATTGATGGGAATGCGGATCTTGCCACAGGGGCTGGTCATGGCCCGGCTTTTCAGCCCCGTCAGCTTGCCTTCAATGTCGAAGTAGCGGATTTCCTTGAAGTTGAAGAGGCGCTCGTAGAACTCCCCCCAAACATCCATGCGGCCACGATGCACATTGTGGGTCAGATGATCCACATAAGTCAGGCCCACGCCGGCCGGGTTCTGATCGACCCCGTCGATGGGCTGGAAATCGATGTCATAGATGCTGCCCTGGCTGCCGTAGCGGTCGACAAAGTAGATGAGAGAACCGCCGATGCCTTCAATGGCCGGGATGTTCAGTTCCATGGGACCAACGCGGGCCTCTACAGCCTTTGCCCCCAGTTCCAGCGCGCGCTTGTAAGCGTAGGCCGCATCGGTCACCCGGAAAGCCATGGCACAGGCGCTGGGCCCGTGAACTTTGGCAAAGGCCTGGGCAAAGCTGTCCGGTTCCCCGTTGACGATGAAGTTCACGTCTCCCTGCCGGTAAAGGGTCACATCTTTGGAGCGGTGGCGGGCAATGGCCGTGAAGCCCATCTGCACAAAGAGCTTTTCCAAATCCTTGGGATTGGGCGCCGTGTACTCGACAAACTCAAAACCATCCGTCCCCATGGGGTTCAGGGCATCGATGCGGGATGTTGGGCTTTGCTGTGCAGTGGTGGCCATCGCGTGGGTCTCCAGATCAAACATGAAAAGTGGGGGAGTGAGCAGCTGCTCACGTGGGGTCAGGGGGTGTCCTGAGAAAAGGGCTGTGGCGTGTGATAGTCTCCACTGCCCTGCTGCAGCACCTGGTCTTCTGAACAGAGGTCTCCCGGCTCCAGATCCCTGTGCTGTCGGACCGCCGCATAAAGCGGGTCAAAGGGCAGGTCGGCCAGCGCCAGCAGCTCTTCGAAGTCATTGATGACGAAATAGACTTCCTGAAAATCATCAATGCGATAGTTGGTGCGCAGCACGCGCAGAGGGTCAAAAGCCAGATGGTTGGGAGACGCGCTGTCCAGGCAAAAGGCCACTTCTGAGTGGGAGGAGAGAATTCCGGCACCGTAAATCTCCAGACCCTCAGCGCCTTTGATCAGCCCGAACTCCACTGTGTACCAGTAGAGCCGGGCCAGGTTGGGCAATACACCTTTGTCCAGCGCCTTCAGGCCGCCCCGGCCGTACGCTGCCATGAAGTCCGCAAACACCGGGTTCATCAGCAATGGGACGTGGCCGAAAATGTCATGAAAGACATCCGGTTCTTCCAGATAATCCAGCTGCTCAGGTTTCCGTATCCATCGGGTTGCCGGAAAACGGCGATTTGCAAGGTGGTCGAAGAAGACCTCATCCGGGACCAGCCCGGGAACGGCAACCACTTGCCAGCCGGTGGCTTTCATCAACCGGTCACTCAGGCGCCGGAAGTCGGGAATGCCATCACGGGCAAAAGCCAGATCCTCCATTCCCTGCAAGAAGGCACCGCAGGCGCGTTTAGGCAGCTGGCGACACTGACGTTGGTACAAATGCGCCCAGATCCCGTGCTCTTGTGCGCTGTAACCAGCCCAGTCCTGATCAAGGGTGCCCTCCGCGCAAGTCCCGACCTTCGCAGCGCGCACCGAAGATCGGGGCGGTGCCGAGAGGCGTGACGGGAGTGTGTCCCTTAACTGCTGCGGTGTCTGCACTTTGATCCCTCTTTGGGCTGAGACGTGCCTGTGCTTCTCCTCATCGCGGTCTTTGCCGCGTTTCAAACAAGGTTAGCGACATTCTGTCGCAATTTTTGTCCCAATTATCGAAGCAAACATAAAAATTCGGTCCATTAATGACCAAATTGAAGGATTTTCGGGGATATTCAGCCAAACGTTCCTCTTGCAGCAGCCACCGGTAACGTCAGATCACCGACTTGACCCTCGCAGAAAAACCAGTTTACTGTACCAACCAGTCGGTTAAGTGAATTGCTGGAGTTTGCTTTGGTGCGCAAGAACAACGCCCGGGAACGTCTGCTGGATGCGGCTGAAACGGTCATTCTGGAAGAAGGTCTGTTGAAGCTGACCCTGGACAATGTGGCCAAGGCTGGCGAGGTGTCCAAAGGGGGATTGATCTATCACTTTGCCAGCAAAGAAGCGTTGCTGCGTGCCATGGTGGAGCGACAGGTCGCGCGCTGGGAAAGCTCTCTTGAACAGCATGAAAAGGACGTTGCAGACAGCGCGGGCGCGGCGGTTGAAACCTATGCCCGGGCCTGCGACGCAGAAACCCAGCGCAATGGTGCTCTCTGGGCGGCCATGATTGCGGCCTTTGCCATGGCTCCGGACCTGATCGATCCGTTACGGCAATCCTATGAAAGGCACCTGCAGCGCCTGCGCGACAGCAACGGCGACTTCGCAAGACTGGCCGCCCTCTCTCTGGCCAGCGATGGATTGTGGATGCTGGAGCTCTTTGGTCTGCCGCCTCTGAGCAAGGAAGAACGCAGAGGCATTTTGCTGGAAATCATCACGCTGGCGCGCGAAACAGAACCCGCCGTCTCTCAGGTGTGATCGTCTGAAACTGAAACACTGCGCTTCACCGCTGTCGTGAAGCCTCCTCTAACCCATCGACAAGAGGCCTCTTAACGTTCACGGCGGGATCAGCCCAAAGGATCAAACGAACGATAAGGCTCTCACCAAGAAATCAGGTCGTGCCCATGTTTGCTTATGTTCTGTTGTTCCTGGCCATTGTGTCTGAAGTCGCCGCCACCACGGCCCTGAAAGCGTCGGAAGGTTTTACCCGCCCCGTCCCGTCGGTGGTGGTTGTGGTGGGCTATGTGGCGGCCTTCTGGCTTCTGTCCATTACCCTGAAACAGTTGCCTCTGGGGCTGACCTACGCCATCTGGGCAGGCCTGGGCATCGTTGGTTCAGCCGTGCTCAGCTATTTCCTGTTTGCCGAATCTTTCGGCTCCATGAAGATGGTTGGCATGGGGTTCATCATTCTGGGTGTCGTAATCGCCAACCTGTCACCCGGCGGGGCCCACTAATCAGCTGAGTTTTAGAACACTGAAAAGCGTTTCACGCTTCAACTGGTATGGTCCACTGCATTTACTGAAACCAACTGGCCTGCAGCAAGATGGCGTCTTCCAGCTGCTCCTGTCTTATTCCGCCGCCTGAGACAAACGGTCGAAGAGATCTCCGCGCCCGGCTGCCAGTCCACCAAAGCGATGGGCATGCCAGGTGGCCAGGAACAACAAGGCCCACCATAGAAACCGGCTGTTCTTGTCATCACTCAGATAGAGGTCCCGCACTGCCTGGGGCCTGAAGTGCTGGGCGATCAGAGGCTGGCGAGGCAGCAGGTCGGCCAGCGTCTTCTGGTGGGCCGCCAGCCAATCCCCCACCGGAACCGTGAACCCCTGCTTGCGGTCAAAGGGGCGCGCCTTGGGCAGTTTTTCCTTCAGCCAGGTCTTCAGCAGCCACTTGCCGTCGCGGCCCTGAATTTTCAGACTGTCCGGCAGGTTGAACGCAAAGGCCGCCACCTTAGGGTCCAGGAACGGCGTCCGGCCTTCCATGCCGTGGGCCATCAGGCAGTTGTCCAGTTTGATCAGAAGGTCATTGGGCAGCCAGTCACGGATGTCCGAGGCCTGCAGGTCCTGCAGGGCCGACTGGCCGCCGGGCAGATCATAACCTGCGGGCTGCGCGGCCGCTCTGCGCCAGTCCCCTGACGGTCTGGCCAGCAGATACCCGGCATCAGGGCCGGCCCCGCGCAAACGGCGCAGCTGGCTTTTCAGCTTCCGCAACCAGGCCCGGCGATATCGGCCATAACCGGCAAAGAGCTCATCAGCCCCTTCCCCGGACAACACAACCTTGAACCGTTCCGATGCTTTGGCCGCCAGTTTCCAGCTGGGCAGGATGGCATAGTCGGTCACCGGGTCATCCATATAGGCGGCAATCTCCGGCAGCAGGGTCCAGAAATCCTGCTCGCCGAAGCGGACTTCGATGTGCTCAGCCCCATGGGCTTTGGCAAGGCTTCTGGCAATCTCCAGCTTGTCCCCCCGACCGGGCGCTTTGCCGCTGGGGGTGTCAAAGGTGGCTGTCAGAGTGACCAGATCCAGCTCCTCCTGCCGGGCAAGCAGAGACAGCAGAGCCGAGGAATCCACTCCGCCGGATAAAAAGAGACCAAAGGACTCCCTGATCGGCTGATGAGCCAGCACGGATTCTGCCAGCACGCCATCCAGTTGCTCAATCTGGGCTGGCAGACCACTGGCCAGAGGCTGCGCGGTCGGATCTATGGCCGGGCGGTCCCGCCGGGCCAGCAACCGTCCTTGCCGCCACAGCTGAACCTGTCCGGTTTTCAGGCGTGTCACCCCACTCAGAGGCGTTTCTTCTCCAAAGGTATGGTGCCGGCAAAGCACCGCTTCCAAAGGACCTTCTTCCAGCTCGGGCTGCAGCAACCCGGCTTCATAGAATGCTTTGGGTTCCGAGGCAAAAGCCAGAAGCTCGGGCGTTTCAAAAAGATAAAGAGGTTTGATGCCAAAAGGGTCGCGCCCCAGAACCAGGGTCTGATCGGTCGGGTCATAGAGTGCAAAGGCATACATGCCACGCAAGCGGTCTGCCCAGCTGAGATCATCGGCCGGCGCCTGATCATACAGGCCCAGCACCACCTCACTGTCCGACTCACTTTGATAGGCATAGCCCGAGGTGTCTGCTTTCAGGTCCCGGTAGTTGTAGATCTCACCGTTGCAGACCAGGGCCTGCTGCTGCGGACCGTACATGGGTTGATGACCCCGGCTGGGATCGACGATGGCCAGCCGGGTATGTCCCAGCGCCAGGGGGCCGTCCAGATGAAACTCCCAGGCATCGGGGCCGCGCAGACGCAAAGCCGCCGTCATGCGTTCTATGACGCCCCGCTCCGCCGGCTTACCATCTTTGCGCAGATAGCCTGCAATGCCACACATGGCCGATCCTTTTCGCCCGTCATCGGGGCCAAACCAAAACGAAGTGTCAGATGATATCGACAGGCACCCGGGGGCTGTCCTTGGCCATTTCAATAACAAAGGACGTGTGCACATCCTTGACGGAGGGCACCCGGGTCAGCTGATCCCGGGTGAACTGGCCAAAAGCATCCAGATCCGCCACCACGACACGCAGCAAGAAGTCCATCTCCCCGGCCATCATGTAGCAGGCCACCACTTCCGGCATGTCAGAAACGGCCGCCACAAAAGTCTTGGCATCCGCATCCTTGTGCCGCTCCAGATTGACCCGGACAAAGGCTTCCACGTTGAGGCCAACCTTCCGCCGATCCACCTGGGCGCTGTAGCCGGAGATGATGCCGTCGTTTTCCAACTGCCGCAGCCGACGCAAACAGGGCGACGGGGACATGCCAACCCGTTCCGCCAGTTCCACGTTTGGCAGGCGGCCTTCCGTTTGCAGGACTTTCAGGATCTTGCGATCCGCATCTGACAGTTTTCTCTGCACCGTCCACTCCCTATCGCAGCCATTCTTCAGCCGGGCCAGTGACCCTATCTAACCTGCCTGACCATGCGAAGACCAGCCCGCTTGCCTGGCCCCTCTCCTGCAACCAACGCCCAGGGAACACTATCGCGCTCCCCACATCGCCGGGCCATGGTTACCACCCCTGCAAACGGGTCCAGATGCCTTGTGACCGACAGGCCGCCCCGGCCACCAGATGATAGCGATCATAGGCCGCTGCTGTCATGCAGGCGTGGTTCAACAGAACGCGCAGACGGGTCCCTACTGGGAAATCATCGTAAGGCAGTTTCCCGCTGGCGGCGGCGATCATGCCATGTTCCTGATGCGCTTCGGCCACATAGAGGTCCGCCAGAGGTGTCATAGAGTCTTCCTTGCAGACCAGCCCGTAGCCCATGTAGTCAAAAAAGTCCGCAGCGGAGATGTCCTTGGACAAGGCCAGCGCCCCTGCGTCGATCAGGATTCGACCCGTGCGGTGATTGTGTCCGATCACAGTGGCCAGGACGGACAAAGCCTGATCCTGAGGGCCGCAGGCGCCGATGCCCTGCTGGTCCAGATCATAGAAGCAATAAACACCCGGTCGGATTTCCGTCAGCCCTTCGAAGGAGCGGGCATGAACCGCCGTCGGTGTGGAGCCTGCCGAAACAACGGGGCAGGGCAATCCTGCCGCCCGCAAGCGCTGACTGGCCCGCACCACGGCCGCCCGTTCCTGTTCGGCGATGGCTTTCACGGCCAGGACCGACTGCGCCCCGTAAGAGTGTCCGGCATGGGTCAGAACCCCGCGCAGCTCCAGGTGGACCGAAGCATCAATGGCCTGACCCAGGGCAAGCAGCAGTTCACCATCGGCATCAATGCCCGCACGACCGCCGCCGCTGTCAATTTCGATCAGCATAGGCAAGACCACCCCGGCACGTTCGGCTTCTGCTGCCAGCAGGTCCAGCGCCTTCAGATTATCGCTCAGGCAGGTAACAGTGATGCCCTGCTTCAACAAGGCGGCCACTTCTGTCACTTTTTGCGGGGTCAGTCCGACGGCGTAGGTCAGGTCTGAAAAACCACCTTCAGCGAAGTAACGGGCTTCGGCCAGGGTGGAAACCGTGACCGCAGGCTGGGTTTCCTGGCAGGCCAACCGAGCCACCTCCAGGCACTTGGCGGTTTTCAGATGAGGGCGCAGCAAAAGACCGGCCTGATCGGCCCGCGCTTTCATGGCCGCGCAGTTGCGGCGCAAGCGAGGCTCATCCAGCAGCAGGGCCGGCGTCTGAATAGCTGAAAACTCCACGCAATTTCCCCCAAAAAGCAACAGGTGACTTTTTGTCTTATGCCAGCAACCTCGCGCCTCGCCAAGGGGGCGCCCCTGTTGCCGGGGTTGCTGGCCCGCTTGCCGACACAAAGAAAAAGGCGGCCCCCAAAGAGGACCGCCCATTCCTGTCACAGACAAACCAGCAGGTGGGCGCTGAAGGCCCCGCCCCTGCGGTGATCAGTTGGTGGCTTCTTTCAGGTAAGCCATCAGATTGTCCATGTCTTTGTCTTTTTTGATACCGGCAAAGGACATCTTGGTGCCTTTGAGGAACTTTTTCGGCTTCTTCAGGAAAGCGCGCAGGCTTTCATCATCCCAGGTGATGCCAGCGCCTTTCATGGCTTTGGAATACTTGAAACCTTCAACCATTGCGGCTTCACGTCCCATCACGCCATGCAGGTTCGGGCCAACCTTGTTCTTACCGCCAGCTTCAACGGTGTGGCAGGCTTTGCATTTTTTGAAGACTTTGGAGCCTTTTTTGGCATCCCCTTCGGCCAGCGCCGGGGAAGCCAGAGCAAGGCCTGCGATCAAAGCCACGACAGCCGTTTTGACAGCAAACTTCATCTTTCTCTCCACTTCGTTCCAAACAAGCGCGGGCACAGATTTTTCGTTGTTACGAGCCCAAACGCCCTTTTCTCGGTGTTTGAGCGGCGAGTATGCCCAGACTGTCAATAAAATACCAGTACTGGCGCTACACGCTTTTGTGTCAGGAAACTTGACCTAAAAGGGCAAAAAGCCCCTGGTTTTCTTGGGCTTGCCAAAAATGTTCCATTAGAATGCGCTCAAATGTCGCGAGGTGATATTGCCACTTCGGGACCGACTGGCCGAGCAACCCGCCTTCGGCCGGATTTCAAAAGGGGACGCAAGCGTGATTGACTATTTCAAAGATGCCACAGCTCTCAGCCAAAGCCTGGCAGCAGGGGACATTTCGTCTCTGGAACTGACTGAAGGCTACATCCAGCGCATTGAAAGCCTGGACGACAAAACCAATGCCGTGGTGGTGCGGAACTTCGATCAGGCCCGGGAAGATGCCCGGGCCATCGACGAGGCCCGGGCCAGGAAAGCAGCGGTCGGGCCGCTGGCTGGCCTGCCTGTTACAGTGAAGGAATCTTTCAACGTCACCGGGCTGCCCACCACCTGGGGCGCCCCCTGGCGGCGCGGCCACCAAGCTGACAGCGATTCGGCGGTGGTTCGGCGCTACCGCGAAGCCGGTGGCGTGATCCTGGGCAAGAGCAACGTCTCCTTCCTGCTGATGGACTACCAGTCCATCAACGAGGTCTATGGCACCAGCAACAACCCCTGGGATCTGGAAAGAACCCCAGGGGGGTCATCCGGCGGCTCCGCTGCTGCCCTGGCAGCCGGCCTGACGGGCCTGGAAGCGGGCAGCGACATCGGTGGGTCCCTGCGCAATCCGGCACACTATTGCGGCGTCTACTCCCTCAAGCCGACCCAGGGCGTGATTTCTTCAGACGGACACACCCTGTCGCCTGTTCCCATGCCGCCGACCGACCTGGCTGTAGTGGGCCCCATGGCCAGGTCCGCCCGGGATCTGGATCTGGCCCTCGATATCCTGGCGGGTCCCGAAGGCCTGAAAGCACAAGCCTGGTCCCTGTCCCTGCCCAAAGCAGAAAAGACCGCGCTGAACGATTACAAAGTCGCGGTGATGAGCAACCACACCGCAGCACCCGTGGACCGCAGCCTGGTCGACAAACTGTCAGAGCTGGCCGCTCATCTGGAGGGCCTGGGCGTTCGGGTCGATGATCAGGCCCGCCCCGAGCTGGACCTCTGGGAAGCGCACGGCCTCTATTCTTCCCTGCTCTTTTCGGTCTTTGCGCAGGACACGCCTCCGGGCGAGATTCAAGCCATGCGGGCAGCAGGCGAACCGGCAGAGGACGACTACAGTGGCCGGGCCATGACATTGCGGGCCTGGGATCTGCTCCATCGCGGCTGGGGGCAGCTGGACCGCCAAAGGGTCACAACCCAGCATCTCTGGCGGGCGTTTTTTGGTGAGTGGGATGTCATGCTCTGCCCTATTGGCGTGAACGCCGCCAATCTGCACAAGCTGGACTCCTTCGAAACCCGCACCCGTACGGTAAATGGCGAGGAACAGCCCTTCTTCCAGCAGTCCTTCTGGGCCGGGCTTGCCACTCTGGCCGACCTGCCCGTGGTGACCGTTCCCCTGGGCCAAAACCAGGATGGCCTGCCTTTGGGGGTGCAGGTCATCGCCGCGCCATTCCGTGAACGCGAAGCCATCCGCTTTGCCCATCTGCTGTCAGAAGAAATTGGCGGGTTCCAGACCCCTTCAGGCTGGTCTTAAGGTCAAAGCGCTTCCCACAAGAGAGGGAAGCAGCGCGCGTCAGACAGAAAAGGGGCGCTGGATTCTCCATCCAGCGCCCCGATCTTTAGGCTCATATCAATTAGCGCGATCTCACTCCAAAGTCGTGACCTCAAGACGGAGACGTAAATCCACGCGGGCGCAACTCTCGGCGCATGACCCTCTCTAGTGAGATCCGGAAAGGGCTGGTTAGCCCTGAATGGCCATGACCTCAGCCACAGCGGCTTCCGCCTCTTCTTCGCTGCCGTCGATCAGGGCTTCCCAGGTGTCCGGGGCGATCAGGTCTTCGTCATAGGTCACCACCAGGGAAAAGGCGATGGGGTTGATTTCGATGCCTTCAATGCCATCGATGGCGCGCAGCTTGGCGCGGCCTTCCTTTTCTTTCAGTTCCGGGGCCTTGTCGAGAATATCCAGGCCGAACTTCAGGCGAATGCGGCCGGGCTCGTGTTTGGCAATCTTAAGGGCATCACGGGCTTTCAACAGGATGTCCATATCGCTCATGACGTGACGCCTTTCTTGCAGTCTTTGGGAAGGATGAAACCGCAGGTCTTGTGCCTGCCGGGCGCGTGGCTGTCAACGCAGGAAGCACGGGACCGTTTGCTTCGTCCCTTTCGCCGTTCTTTAAAGCCGGTCCAGCATGGCGTGGTAGACCATGCCCAGCACCAGCAGTGGATGGCGCAGCAACGCCCCTCCGGGGAAGCCGGGCGTGGGCACGCGGGCCATAACATCAAAACGTTCACTGCTGCCACTCAAGGCCTCGGCGATGAGCTTTCCGGCAAGCGTCGCCATGGCCACACCGTGACCTGAATAGCCTTGCGCGTAATAGACATCCCCCGGCAGCCGCCCAAAGGCCGGCATGCGGTTCATGGTAATGGCCAGGGTCCCGCCCCAGGCATAGTCAATCTTCACATCGGCAAGCTGCGGGAACACCCGCAGCATGGGTTTGCGCACAAAAGACGCAATGTCCGCCGGGAAGTTGGGGGAATAGTTCTCCCCTCCCCCGAACAGCAGCCGACCATCTTCTGACAGGCGGTAGTAGTCGATGACGAACTTGGTATCGGCCACGGCCACATCATCGCGGATGATCTCGCGGGCCCGCTCCCCCAAAGGCTCTGTTGCAATGACAAAATTGTTGATGGGCATGATCCGGCCCATGATGCGCGGCTCCAGACGCTCCAGATATCCATTGCAGCCCAGCACCACCTGTTTGGCCGTCACCTGGCCCCTTGGCGTTTTGATCATGGTCTTTCCGGATTGCTGGGTCAGTTTTTCCGCCGGGGTCAGTTCATAGATCTTTGCCCCGGCCTCCTCGGCAGCGGCAGCCAGACCCAGCGCAAAGTTCAGGGGATGCAGATGACCGGAGTCCGTATCAAGGGTGCCGGCGTGATAGGCCGTGCTGCCCACCATCTCCCGCATCTCCTCTTTGGGAACAAAGCGCAAGTGCTCATAGCCATAGCCTTCGCTGAGGTGCTCCACCTCTTCCTGCAGGTCGGCCACATCCCCGGCTTTCCAAGCCGCGTGCAGGATGCCCGGCTTAAAGGCGCAGTCGATCTTGTGGCGCGCGATCCGGGCCTTGACCTCTGCCTTTGATTCTTCGGCCAGATCCCAAAGACGTCTGGCGTCTTCAGGCCCCATCATTTTTTCCAGGGTTTCCTGATCCTGCCGCTGACCGCTGCCCACCTGGCCGCCGTTTCGACCCGACGCCCCCCAGCCTGCCCGGCGGGCTTCCAGGACCACCACGTCGTATCCCCGTTCGGCCAGGTTCAGGGCCGTCGACAACCCTGTAAAGCCGCCGCCAATCACGCAGACATCACACGACAGATCCCCCTCCAGACCAGGGCGCTCAACAAGGCGCTTTGCCGTGGCGGCGTAATAGGACAGCGGATGCTCGTGCTGCTGAGCTGACATGGTTCCTCTCTTTACGGTCAGGGTTTTGTCTTTTCTACATAACAACCTGACGTCTAGAGGACCCCAGCGCCGATGTCGGCGCAAGCGCGATCTGCTACCCAATCGGAGGTAGGCAAGACCTCATAAGGGGCAGATAAACAGCCAACCGCTACCCACACACGAATGAGACAAAATGGCGCAAAGAAACGCCCGGCCAGAAAAGTCACTGCAATAGCAACTACTTGAAACTGTGAATGAAACGCACAACAAGGCCGTAACATTACTGTTACAGGAGAAACGAGTTTTTTTTGACCTCTCCCCTTGATTATCCGTCGCTCCATTCTCAAATCTCCGATCAGACATTCATATATCACTAACTTTCCGAACGAAGACCGGGACGAAATTAGAACGACCATTGGAAGAAGACGACTGAAGAAGCAGGGGAGCGCTGATTCAGTTTCATTCATTCTGACATCTGACAGGCAAGAAGGCCCTGGGGGAGGTGCCTTTAACTGCATTGTTGGCTGGCCTCAGGTTTGAGTGCCGGCCTGTTCCAATTCCGAAAGACTTCGAAAAACAAAAACTGATCAGCATCAGTGAATGCTGATTGTGCGTGATGGTTCGATCTGTACGAGAGCTTAGCTTTGCGATTTGGCAAGGCTCCCCAAACTCACGTGTCAGATCGGGTAACAAGGACAAAGAAGGTGACACACAAACGCCTACTTAACGGCTTGGCAACTTTAAGCTTGGCGATGACACTGGCCGGTACCGCAATGGCACAGCAGGTTGCCCTGCCCCGTCTGACAGAGTCAGACATTCAGCGGCTGCAGCCCCTTTCTTTCCTCTTCGACAAGAGCTGGCAGGCCGACAGTGCCAGCCTCTGTTCCAAAGAAGGGGGAACCTATCGGATCTACGCGCCAAATTTCGTGCGCCGCGTAACCGCCGGGGCTAAGAAACCACAGTTGGCTGTGCGCTACGACGTAACCAGCCCCACCAGCTTCCAGATCATTGAGCAGGAAGAAATCAATCCGGAAATGGTTGGGCCCGGCCACTACCGTGAACGGGTGACCACCATTCAGCGCGTCAACGATCATGAAATCATGTTGCTGGACTCAACAACCGACGCCCTGAACGAAGAAGCCCTGGCACGGGGCAAAGTCGTCTTCGAAGGGAAGGTCAACGACCGCCCCTCGCAGATTCTGCGATCCTGCGCGCTGACGGAAAAGGCAGCGTCCAGCCTGAAAAACTGATCGTTCCCCAAAGAATTGCAGCACCATAAAACGACGGGTGCTGCGCAATTGGGACACGCGACAAGAACACGACAGGTAAAGGCCAGGTTCTCTCACAGAAACCTGGCCTTTACCTGTGCAACAGATGATTTTGGTCCATCAACGCCTGAGCATGATCGGTTTAGTTAGAAGCGCTTTGCGCTTGTACCTACAGCGTGAACCGTCCTCTAAAACACTGAAAAGAGACAAACTCACGCTTCAAGCGTTATCATCTGGTGATTCCACTTAAACCGATTTGACTCTCAGAGGCTATCTGCCCCGGCGCAGGCGGCCGACAATGCCCGTCGGGAAGAAATAAACCGCCAGCACAAAGGCCACACCCAGCCACAACAGCCAGCGGTCCGGATGCAGCAGATCGGTTACCAGCGGAATGGCAGAGGTGGCATCTGAGGCGGCCCCCATCAGGCCCTGCAGATAGTTCTGGGCCAGAATGAAAAGGGTGGCGCCCAGAACCGCGCCATACATGGTCCCCATACCCCCGATCACCACCATCAAAAGAATGTCCATCATGATGGTGAAGGAGAGAAAGGTATCCGGGCCCGTGTAGCGCAGCCAGATGGCCATGATCACCCCGGCCAGCGCTGCAAAGGCAGCTGACAGGCAGGTCGCCAGCGACCGGTAGATCACCGTGCGGTAGCCCAGAGCTTCGGCCCGGAAGTCATTTTCCCGAATGGCCTGCAGCACCCGGCCAAAGGGGGAATTCACCACCCGCAGCATCACCAGGAACAATCCGAAGGAAGAGAAGAAGACCAGATAGTAAGCCAGGAACTTGCCGTTGATGCGCACGCCCCAGACCTTTTCCTTCACCAGCTTGAAGGCAGGCGTCAGCTCCCGCGGGATCTTGTAGATCAGACCGTCTTCGCCGCCGGTGATCTGGTAGAGCTGAGAGACCAGGATCAAAAAGGCCGAGGCCACGGCCAGGGTCACCATGGCAAAAAAGATGGCCCGCACCCTCAAAGAAAAGAGCGCGATCAGGAAGGCCAGCAGGACGGCGGCCAGAACCCCGAGGCTTCCGCCCAGGATCAAAGAGCCCCATCCCGGCCCCAGATTGACCGAGGCGATGGCCACGCCATAAGCCCCAAGCCCGAAGAACATGGTGTGCGCAAAGGACACCACGCCCGTGTAGCCCAGCAGGAGGTCATAGCTGGCCACCAGCACGATAAAGATGCAGATCCGCGCCGCCGTTTCCAGCGACCGGGTGCCAGGGAAAAGGAAAGGCGCAAAGGCCAGACCCACCAGGATCAGCAGCAGCAACAGAGTCAGCAGGCGGCTGCGGGGCTGATCACCGGACAAAAGAGAGGTCAACATGATCCGCCCCCTACTTCACTTTGACCACGGGGAAGAGCCCCATGGGTCGCCACATCAGGACCAGCACCATCAGCAAGATGGTTGAGCCCAGGGAAATGGTCGGGAAGAGATAGCTGGTGTAGTTGCTCATCAGGCCCACCAGCAACGCGCCGATAAAGGCACCTTCCACAGACCCAAGTCCCCCGATGATCACCACGATGAAAACCATGATCATCAGACTCTGACCGATGTGGGCCGTGATGACCTCTTCATAGAGCGCCCACATGACACCGCCCAGGCCAGCCAGAGCCGACCCGGCAATGAAGACGCCGATAAAGATGATGCCCACGCGATAGCCCAGGGCTTCCACCATTTCACTGTTTTCCACCCCGGCCCGGATCAACAGGCCCAGCTTGGTTTTTTTCATGGCCCAGAGCATGGCAATGAAAATGCCAAGGCCCAGCAGAGTGGCATAGACCCGGTAGCGCTCAATGGTGACGTCACCAATCAGGAAAATGCCCTGCAGGCTGGTGGGGCGGGTGATGGGGATAATCTCCGGCCCCCAAAGGGTCAGGATCAGCTGTTCGGTTACGATCAGCCCCCCCATGGTGATCAGGATCTGCTTCAGGTGTGCGCCATAGACGGGCCGCACCAGGACCCGCTCAAAGCCCCAGCCCGCCAGACCTGAAACCACGACAGCGGCCATGATGGCCGGAACAATGGCCAAGAGATTGACCCAGAGGCTGTCCGACGCCATGAAGCCCCCCAGCGCCAGCATGACGGTAACCCCGATATAGGCTCCCAGAGAGATGAAGGCGCCGTGACCAAAGTTCAGCACATCCATCAGACCGAAAACCAAAGTCAATCCTGAAGCCATGATGAAGAGCATCACGCCCATGGCCAGCCCCGCAACAGTCAGGGTCAGCCAGGTCGACGGCTGTCCGATCAGGGCCAGTGCCGCCAGCGCCAGAATGGGCGTCAGCAGCAGCGGCAAGCGGTCCTGTAGCTGTTCCAGCAGAGGCTTACGCTCAATGGTGGGTTTGATGATGTGATCCGTCATTGATGGGAATCCATGCTCAGACCCAGCAAAGACTGCTGCAGGTCGCGGTTGTTGACCAGTTCCTCCATGGGGCCACTGTGCACCACCTGGCCATCGTCCATGACAGCCACGCTGTCCCCCAGGGCAGAGGCCATATGGAAGTTCTGTTCCACCAGCAAAATGGTGGTGTCGGTCAGCTTGAGTTGCTGGAAAGCGTCGATCAGCGACTGGATGATGGCCGGGGCCAGCCCCTTGGAAGGTTCATCCACCAACAGGAGGTCCCGGGGTTCAATCATGGCCCGGGCGATGGCCAGCATCTGTTTTTGTCCGCCGGACAGATTCCCCGCCGGCAACTCCCAGAAGGTCTTGATGGCGGGGAAGACATCAAAGATCCACTCCAGCCTGGCTTCATCGAAAGTCCCCTGACGGGCCGCCAGAACCAGATTTTCCTTCACGGTCAACCCGGCGAAGACGGCCATGCTTTCCGGCACATAGGCCAGCCCCCGACGGGCCCGTTCCGGTGTCGACAGATCGTTGATATCTGTCCCTTCCAGACGGACCTGACCCCGGGAAGCCCGCCACAGCCCCATGATCGTGCGCATGGTGGTGGTTTTGCCCGCCCCGTTGCGCCCCAGCAACATGGTAATGCCACCCCGTGGCACCACCAGATCGACGCCCTGCAGGATATGATACTGCTCAATGTGGGTATGAACGCCAGAGAGCTGCAGCAGCGGTTCACCGGCTGGTGCACCTGCGGACGCGGAACCCGCGGCCGTGGCTGGCTTGGAAGCGGTTGCGACCTCAGACATGGGTGGTGGCCCCCGTTCCCAGATAGGCTTCCTGCACTATGGGCGAGGCGATGACTTCCGCCGGATCGCCGTCAGCCACACAGTAGCCGTTGTGCAGCACAATGATGCGGTCCGCCAGCGAGCGCACCACATCCATTTTATGTTCCACCAGCAGGATGGTTTTGCTGAGGTCCTGGCAAATCTCCTGGATCAGTTCCAGCACCACAGGCACTTCATCCACGCTCATGCCAGCCGTAGGCTCGTCAAACATCAAAACGTCTTTTTCCAGGGCCAGCATCAAAGCCACCTCCAGACGGCGCTGTCCGCCGTGAGACAGGCTGGCGGCCAGTTCCCCGGCCCGGTCAAGCAGGCCTACACGGGCAAGGAAATGCTCAGCCTGCTCTGTGATTTCCCGGTGGTTGATCGCCAGGGAAAAGAGGTTGAGCCCCAGCCCCACCCGGGCCTGAACGGCCAGGCGGACGTTCTCCAGAACCGAAAGATTGGGAAAGAGGTTGGTCAGCTGAAAGGCCCGGCCAATGCCCTTTTGCGTGCGGTCAGCCGCGCCCAGCTGGGTGATGTCTTCGCCGAACAAAAGCACCTTGCCGGCCGTTGCCTTGAGCTGGCCGGAAATCAGGTTGAAATAGGTGGTTTTGCCCGCCCCGTTGGGGCCGACGATGGCTGTCAGGGTTCCCCGCTCAAAAGCGCAGCTAACCGCATTAACCGCCACATGCCCGCCAAAACGAACTGTCAGATCTTCCGTTTCCAGAACCGGTGATTCTGTCACCTGCGGCTGCCCGGCCCCGGCTGCGGTTGATCCTGATGCTGATGGATTTTGCATTCTTTTTTTCACTTACCAAGCCAGTCCCTGGTCCTCAGGCGCCCGTTACATCCGCCCAAAAGACTGCGCTGACTTGCCCCTCCACCAGAGCATGATCGATTTGATGAATGGCGCTGCGCGCTCAGACCCAAACCGTGGCTCATCCTCTATCCTGTTGAACAGAGGCAAATACTTGCTTCAAGTGGTCTCACATAGTCAGCCCACTTCAAGCGATTTGACTCTTTCTGCAGCCGACCCCGGTCGCCTGCCCCCTGCCATACTGCGATTGTTTTTGCTGCGCCCTGGATCTGACCAGCCATCTCCCGGGTGCAGGACCCGCAGAGTGACCGTTCAGCCGACGAGGAGCAAGAAATTCAGTAGAGCCCCCAGGGGCAGGTTCGATCGGGAAAGGCACGACTTGATCGCCCTGCCTTTCCCGGATCGGTGCAGAACAAGAATTTTCCTCCCCCGACAGTCCAGCGGAGGAAAACTCCCATTTACTGATTGCGAACCGGAATCTTCATGTCTTCGATGGCCAGTTCGCGTACCAGTTCGGGCACGCCCCACTTCACATCATCCTTCACGGCGATCTTGAAGTGGTACATGGACTGCAAAGCCTGGTGATCTTCAGGACGGAAGATCATCTTGCCTTTAGGGGTGTTGAACTCAAGGCCTTCCAGGGCCTCGATCAGGGCTTCCGTATCCTCACTGCCGGCCTTTTTCAGGGCTTCAACCACAGCGATACCGGAAGACATGCCACCGGCAGTGAAGAAATCTGGCGGCTCGTTGAAACGGGTGAAGTGCTCTTTCACCAGCCAGTCATTCACCTCGTTTTTGGGAATCTCATAGTAGTAGTATGTGGCCCCTTCCATGCCCGGCATCTTCTTGTAGGCGACCATGGCAGGCAGAATGTTGCCACCGGTGGCCAGTTCCACACCGAACCGGGCCGGGTCCATGTCCTGCAGTTTGCTCATGGGGTTGTTGCCACCAGCCCAGATCACAAAGATGATCTTGCGCTTGGCGTCAGAGGCTTCGAGAGCTTCAAAAAGACGCTGGCCGGAAGCCGTGAAATCCTTGGTATCCCTCGGCACATATTCTTCAAATGCCAGCTTGGCACCCGTGCCTTCCAGAGCTTCCTTAAAGGCAGCAACCCCGTCACGGCCAAAGGCATAGTCCTGGGCAATGGTGGCAATGGCCGTATCAGGCGCACCCAGCGCCACGGCATTGGCAATGGCATCCTGGGAAGAGTTCCGGCCCGTGCGGAAGATGTAGCGGTTCCATTCGGAGCCCGTGATGGAGTCCGCCACGGCGGGCTCAACAATCAGGACTTTTTCGTACTCTTCAGCCACCGGCAACATGGCCAGCGCCACACCGGAGGAAACTGGACCCACCGCCAGCGCCACTTCATCATCGCCGTAAGCTTCTGCCAGCAAGGCCCGGCCGTTTTCCGGCTTCAGCTGGGTATCTTTTTCGATCACCTCAATCTTCTTGCCGTTGATTTCCATGGTTCCGCCGGTGGCGTACTCCAGACCCAGCATCAGGCCGCGATGGCTTTGGGCTGCATAGGCCTCATAGGGGCCGGTTTTGCCATAGATATGGCCGATCTTGATGGTCTCTTCAGCAACCGCACTCAAGGGCGCCAAAGCAAGACTGCCCAGCAGCCCCGCCAGCAACAACTTTTTCATAGCCTCATTCCTCCTTGATATCGGCTTATGATGCCAGACAGGCCCAGTCGGAGGGTAGCGCCGCAAGGAAGGGGATCACCCCCTCCCTTCCTTTTGAACAGCAGCACACACACCTGGCTCTTTTGCCCGTTTCCCCATCCCCTTAATCAGCAGATCAGCAAGCATTGGAACAATGACTGCTGTAGCGGGGCGGACATTCTGCGCCGTGATGTTATCTGTGCTGCTGTCGTCAGCGATTGTGACCGCCAAACCCTGTCCAGCTTGTTATTGCTCCCTGAATAGCAAGCGCTGTGCCAAGAGCAAGAAAACGGGCAACATCAAAGGGTTAACAAAAAGACCGTGCAATTCATCCCGGAGTTGTTTCATGTGGCCTGTCTGGAAATCCAGACAAATCGCACGCGCGCTGGTCATCTTGTAATAATTTCAGCTACTTACCGATAGAGTCCGAAAATCAAGACAGTTGTAAATCTGTCTGGCATTCCGGACAGATCTCAGGATGGGCGGCGCCAAAGGCCGATGACAAAGACCAGGACAACCAGTACCAGACCAACGCTGATCGGGGCAGCAGTGGGGCCGATCCATTCCATCACGGCACCGGTCCCGGTGGAGCCCATGGCGCTGCCAAAGGCATAGGCCAAGGCAAATGCCGCCGAGCCTGCCACCAGCAATCCGCCCTGAAAGCGTTCACCCAGCTGGGTAAGGGCAGCTGTATAGAGGGCAAAGGTGGCCATGCCGATGACCGAAAAGGCCACAAGCAGCGCAAGCTGGGAGTTCAGAAAGGGCACGGTCAGGAAGGCAGCGGCAGCCACAAAGGCACACCAGAAGGACACCAGGTGACGGGAGAATTTGTCCAGGAACCAGCCCACCAGCGGCTGAGCCAGCGCGGTGGGCAGGGCCAGAGCGGTCACACTGAGGGCAGCAAAGGCCTCGTCATAGCCAAGTTTTACAAAGTAAACCGGCATAACAGAGATGGCGGCAATGTCAGCAAAGCCAAAAGCCAGCACGATGATCAGCAACAAAGGTGCCGTTTTGACAAAGCCGCGCAAGGCACCGGGTGTAGAGGGGCTGGGCCGGGTTCTGGCCCGACGACAAAGCAGGGCCGTGGCAAAGGCCACAATGGCCAGATAAAGGCTGACCAATCCAAAGGTAAACCCGCTGCTGCTGCCAAACAGCGGAATGGCCAGGGGACCGGCAGCAAAACCGCCACACAATCCGGCCCCGTAGATGCCGGAGATCCGGCCTCTCAGACGGTCAGGGCAAGCGACATTCAGCCAGGCTTCGCTCATCATGAACACCAGGCTGACACAAAACCCCAGGGCAAATCGCACAACGAACCAGATCCAAAGGTTGTCCGTCAGCGAGAAGACAAGCAGACAAAGCGAACAGCCCACCAGAGCTGCCAGAATCAGATGGTCACCCGCCAGACGGGCCGTTAACGGGCCAATCAACAGGGTCGTGGTTCCCATGCCCAGGGCAAAAATGGCCGCATTCAGCCCAATCATTGCCTCTGAGACCTGTCGGGTTTCCAGCAAAAGGGAAATCAGCGGATAGGTCAGCCCCTGAGCAATGGCAAAGGAGGTCACCCCCAACACCACCGCCGTAATGGCAGCCCAGTCCGGCACATCCAGCGCAAGGCTGTCGGTCTTGTATTCCGTCTCATACATGGCAAACACCAGAAACAAGGCCACCGACGACGGGCAGGCCCATCATCGCAGCTCAACAGGAGTTCAATCTTTAGAAAGTGCCTTCAGCGGCCCTGCCCGGAAACTGATCGACAGGTTTGACAGGGCAAGAATTAGGGCGGCTGCAATGCTCTGAAACCAGCCTTAGAGTCAAATCGGTTTAAGTGGACTCACTACGTGATAACACTTGAAGCGTGAAATTGCCTCTCTTCAATATGCTCTAGCGACCTCAATTTCCACCGTCAAGACTTGTAAGCAATCCCATCAAAACTTGGGGCCCAAATGATCAGGATGGATCAGGGACCTGTCTGGTTTGAAAGGGGCCGTCTCTCGGGCTCAGTCATTCAGGTCCAGATTGGCCATCTTCTGATAGAACTGCGCGCGCGAGACCCCCAACAACTTGGCCGCCTTGCTGCGCACACCGCCACAGGCCAGCAAAGCCTGCCGGATGGCTTCGCGCTCGACCTCCGCCAGTGTCTCTTTCAGGGGACGTATCTGGCTTGGGTCGGGAACCTCCCCCTCCGGTGAGACATCACTTCTTGACGGGAACGCCTTTTCAGCCTCTGCCCCTTCATCTGTCAGTCTGTCCAGGCTCACCAGAGTCTCCAGCAGGTCAGCTGTAACAACCCCGCCTTCATCCATACGCAGCAGGGCCTGCTCCAGCACATTGCGCAGTTCGCGAACATTTCCTTTCCAGCGCCCCCGGGCCAGCAGCTCCAGCGCGTCCGGTTCGATATCCAATGCGCCCCTGCCTTCGGCATTGCGGAGCTGATCCAACAGGGCCTCGGCAATCAAGGGAATATCCGTACGGCGTTCAGCCAAAGAAGGCAGGGTCAAAGGCAGACCATTGAGACGATAAAAGAGGTCGGCCCGAAACTGCCCCTCTTCCACCAACCCGGCCAGATCACGGCTGGTGGCGGAAATCACCCGGACATCCACCGGACGCACTTTGTCCGACCCCAGTGCCTCCACTTCCTTTTCTTCCAGAACCCGCAACAGCTTTGGCTGCAACGCCAGTGGCAAATCTCCGATTTCATCCAGAAACAAGGTGCCGCCTTCAGCGGTCTGGAACTTGCCTGCCCGGCCCCGGCGGTCCGCACCGGTAAAAGCACCCGGCGCCACGCCAAAAAGTTCCGCCTCCAGAAGGCTCTCAGGGATGGCGGCGATGTTCACCCGAACCAGAGGACCGGAAGCCCGGGGGCTGCTGGCGTGAATGGCGTGGGCAAAGAGCTCTTTTCCCGTGCCCGTTTCGCCGAGCAGCAAGACGGGCGTATCGCGTTCCGCGGCCCGTCGGGCGTCGCGCTTGACCTGGCGAATAACGGCGGAGTTTCCGACGATGGCGCCGAAGCCATACTTGGCCCGCCGGGACTGCGCCAGTTCCTGCCGCGCTGCGGACAGGTCGCGCTGCATGGCCTGAAACTTACCGATCAGCGGCTTCAGGGCCGCAAGCTTGTGATAGAGGATCACCCCCATGGCCCCGGTCAGCTGGCCTTCGGCATTGGTCAGGGGAATGCGGCTGACCACCAGCTGATGGCTGCCCAGAACAAACACATCAAGCAGCTGAGCTTCGCCCGTTTCCACCACCTCGCGCATGTGGGAATCCGGAACCACCTCTTCCACCAGGCGGCCTTCCACGGGCTCGACACCATTCCAGCCGATCAGGGCTTTGAACTTGCCGTTCATCCAGGAAATGCGGCCATCCAGGTCAATGGCAAAGGCGCCTTCATAGAGACGGTCAAAGACATCAGCCAGAGACCGGGCCGCCTGGCGCCGAATCTGGGCCTCATCTTCTGCTGCTTTGCCCCCGCGCTTTATCACAGCTGCCGTTTCCCCCTGGCACAATCCGTCCAGCGCCTGGCCGGACCCACAATTGCCCGCCTCTTTGCCGGAGGAAAATCGGACCTCCTTTTGCGTCTGGCTGCCCAATTGATAGAAGACCTGACGCCTGCCCGCCAGCCCCTAAACAAGACCACAGGCAAAACATGTTCTTTTGCTGTCATGCGGTTCCCTGTCCCCTTGTGCGGTATCGGGTCTTTTCTTCACCTTTTGGCAAGGCAGGCTGATTAGACTTGACCCCTTAGTGATCAAGCCCCATGTGGAATGGTTATGGGACGCCAAAAGCAATTCACCGAACCGCAGGTGCTCGAGCAGGCCATGCAGGTTTTCTGGTCTCAGGGGTATGAAAACACCTCTGTTCAGGATCTTGTTGACGCCACTTCAATCAATCGTGCGTCTCTTTACAGTACCTTTGGAGACAAAGAGCAGCTCTACCTCTCCTGCCTGACTCATTACATCTCCATTCAGACAGAAAAACGCCGTCAACTTCTGCAAAGCCCGGAACCGGCGCATGAGGCCATCTCGAAGTACCTGCATTCTCTTGTCGACTTTGCACTGGGAGAAGGTCGCAAAAAGGGGTGCCTGGTTACCAATTCTTCTGTCGAAGTCGCTCCCCTAAACGACAAGGTTCACCACCACCTTGAACAGACTGTTCAAGGTGTTGAAGATCTTTTGGAACAGCTGGTCCGCCGCGGTCAGATAGAAGGTGATATCACCAGCCAGATCGACTCCCGGAAACTGGCTCAGTTTTTGATCTGCCAGGTACAGGGGCTGCGTGTGCTGACCCGGGCTTATCCGGAAGATGTTGCCCGGATGCGGGCTGCCGTCGAGGTGGCTCTGTCTGCATTGAATTGACCCTGACAACCACTCTCATTGAACGTCCATTCAATGACAGACTCGAAATTCAGCCCGTGTAACCCTCTGGGAAACGCAGAAATTTGACCCCTCGAGCAAAAAAAATCAGGGGTCTAAGCACCGGCTTTTTCTGTTTAAAAATTGCTTATCATGCTAACAGTACTGGTTGAGATGAACCTCGACCACCACACCGTCAGGTTAGCTCACCAAACAAATATATCATTTAATTAACAATAACTTGCCCAATTTCATCCGATTTTGCACCACAATTACACCCTATATACTCGTTTAACGGGTTCCGTCTGCGCGGTTTGAATTCCCGAGGATGGGCCACTTCCGCACCCCGCGTCTGCTGCCTCTCAAAAGCGTTATCGCCCCTCTGGAACAACTCTTGGCTATTGACGCACAGGCGGAGTTGGTTGAATTTGGAATGGCTGTTCCAAATATCTGTCGGCAGGAAGACCCCTGCCAGAATCAACTCATCCCTGTCGCGATGGTGTCGTTGCCGTTGATCAGGTTTCAGGCGGTTCAGTGCTCATTTTTGAGGGCGCAGAGGATGGAACTGAAACACTCCAGTGTTTTTGTTTCAGATCTTGCTCTTGTGTCCCTTGCTCTTGTGCCCATGGGGTCAGTGACCAAACGACAGCTATTTAGAAAGATGGATCAATGACGGATTTGACGCCCCTTTACCCACGCCAAGCAGTGCCCGCCCTGTCTGTAGAGACGGTCGGCGGCAGCCAATGGACGTTGGGCGACGTCACACCAGAAAACTTCACCATGGTGGTGGTGTATCGCGGCCTTCACTGCCCGATCTGCGCCAAGTACCTGGGCGATCTGAACCGCAAGATTGAAGAGTTTGAAAAGCGCGGTGTCGAAGTCATCGTCCTGTCCAGCGACGACGCAGAGCGGGCAGCCGAAGCCAAAGAAAAATGGAAGCTGGACAAGCTGACTGTTGGTTATGGCCTGAGCCTGGACAAAGCCCGCGAATGGGGCCTGTACATCTCCTCCGGTCGCGGCAAGACCTCCATCGGCGTTGAAGAGCCCGCTCTCTTTGCCGAACCAGGTCTGTTCCTGGTTCAGCCTGACGGGACGCTTTACTTCGGCACGGTTCAGACCATGCCCTTTGCCCGTCCCAGCTTTGGCGACATCCTGCCTGCCATCGATTTCGTTCTGAAAAGCGGCTATCCGGCCCGGGGCGAAATCCTGGACCACGTCGCCGCTGCTGCCGAATAAGGCGGCGGCTGAAAAGTTAAAAGACCTGTCAACTCTCAGAGTTGGCGAAAGAAAAGCCGGCCGCTCCCCTTTAGCCGGCTTCCGGGGCCCTTCGGCAATTACCGCCGACGGGCCCCACCTCTTTTAGGCTCTCCCATCACTTTCCTGACACCTCCGTCACACGGCCTGCAGATACACAGAAAATCACGACTGCGTCAGACAGCCCACAGAGGCTGAGTAACCTGCTAGAGCATGAGAGGTGTCGTTGGATCCACTCTGCACTCACATCCAAGCAGTGAGCCATCCACGAGCACTTCAAGAAGAGTTTGCCCCTCCAAGGGTTATCCCTGGTGAGCCCATTAAAACCGATTTGGCTATGGTGAGCCCGTTTAAAGAGATTTGAGTCTCGCAAAGACTGACCATCGTCGCCTTGTATCCTCCGCTGCCGTCTGATCCAGCCAACCATGTCCAGCCTGTCTGCTCCTCCTCTGTTGACTCCCGTAGTGCAAAAGCCCTGGCTGATACTGGCTCTTGCCGCGTCAGTCGGACTGGGGCTCTTTCTCTTCAATCAGGAAGCAAAGCGTGGACTGCTCTTTCTGATAGGACTGGGGCTTGGTTTCAGCCTTTATCATGCTGCTTTTGGCTTTACTGCGGCCTATCGGCGGGCCTGGGTGGAAAAGGACAGTTCCGGCGTGATCGCTCAGTTGGTCATGCTGGCCCTGGCGCTGCTGCTTTTTGCCCCGATCCTGACCCAGGGAGAGGCCTTTGGTCACGGCGTGTCCGGTGCGGTTGCTCCGGTTTCACCTTCCATGGCCTTCGGGGCTTTCCTCTTTGGCATTGGCATGCAACTGGGGGGTGGCTGTGCCTCAGGCACGCTCTTTACCGCCGGGGGCGGCAACCTGCGCATGGCGCTGGTTCTGATTTTCTTCTGTTTCGGTGCTTTCTGGGGCAGCCTGGATCTGGCCTGGTGGCAAAGCAGCTTTCCTGGTCTGGGCCCTGTTTCTCTGCCCCAGGAACTGGGGTGGGAAAGTGCCCTGCCCTTACAGCTGGCCTTGCTGGCTGGCATCTATGGCATCATGCGGATGTCCGGCGCCCGTGCTCAGCGCCCCCTTTGGTGGTCGCCCGGTCAGTTTGGCTGGCGCAGTCTGTTGCAGGGCCCCTGGCCGTTTCTTTTGGCCGCTCTGACCCTGGCATTGCTGAACTGGGCCACCCTCCTGGTGGCCGGACATCCCTGGTCCATCACCTGGGCCTTTTCCCTCTGGAGCGCCAAGCTCGCGGTCTTGGCCGGATGGGACCCGGGCAGCAGCCTGTTCTGGACCGGAGCCTTCCAACAGGCAGCTCTGGCCCGCCCCGTTCTGGCCGACACCACCTCCATCATGAACATTGCCCTCATCCTGGGGGCACTTACGGCTGCTGCTCTGGCCGGGAAAGTAAAACCTGATCCCCGCATTCCCCTGCGCTCCCTGTTGGCGGCTGTCATCGGTGGGCTTGTGATGGGCTATGGGGCCCGGCTGGCCTACGGCTGCAACATCGGCGCGCTGTTCAGCGGCATCGCTTCGGGCAGTCTGCACGGCTGGGTCTGGCTGCTGGCTGCCCTGCCGGGCAATTGGCTGGGACTGCAGCTGCGCCCCCTGTTCGGCCTGTCACGTTAGCTGCGCCCATAAAAAAGAGGGAGCCTGTCCAAAGGCCCCCTCCCATCAGATCTTGAGCGTCACATCGCTTTCAGTCGACACACCAGAGTGTGCCCGACAGAAGCGGAGCGCCAGGCGCTTCCAACTCAACCGGAACTGCGCCAGGTCGGCGCAATACTCAGCCGTCGATAAAGCGGCCCAGACGCACCGCCGTTTGTCCCACCTTCGGGCGGGGTGTCGGCATGATCAGCATGCAGTTGTCATAGGGCGTGACAATCTCCCGGTCCCCGTCTTTGGCCAGGACTGTGCCCGCTTTTTCAATCACTTCGCCGCCAATGTAGGGGGCAACAAAGGCAAAATCCTCGCTGCTGATGGTTTCAACGGTTGTGACTTCCACACAGCGCTGCGGCGGCACCTCTGCCGGGTCCAGATGCTTGGCCAGGAAAGCCGGATCAACCACATCGTAGTGTTTCAGAAACCGCAGGGCCGACTGTTTGGCCAGGGGAACCGCCCCAGCTTCCCAGTGCTGGCCACATTCAACCAAAAGGGCGTTGCGATCAGAGGCAGGGTCAGCAAAGTCCGCATAGTCGCGCAGGCGCTTGCCGGCGGCATGACCTGCATCGTTGACCACGATTTCCGGCACCCCGACCGCCTGGGCCAATTTCCGGCCCTTGGCCAGCGGTCCGGCCATCATCAGGGGCGGCACCTTGTGGCTCATGGAGTGGATGTCCAGCAGATGGTCCACCGTATCAATCAGCCCCCGGACCGCGCGGGCGCGGGTCAGTTCTTTGGACTGACGGTCCCCTTCCAGAACCTCAGCCGTCCAGAGCCGGTTGAAATCTTCATCCACATAGCGGGAGTCGAAGGGGTTTTCCGGATCAAAGGCCAGCAAGGCGTCCACATTCATGAACCCAAGGGAGAGCTTACCTTTGGTAGGCCGCACCTTCTCCCGCAGCAGCCAGTCCACGGCAACCGCGCCGCAGAGTTCGTTGCCGTGAACCACAGCCGACACCATCACGTGCGGGCCGGGCTGCCCTGAATCAAAGGTCCAGATGTAATCCACACCGCTGTTGGACTCCTTATGGTCGGAGATATCAGGCGCTGCGATTTCAACATCATAGTTCAGATTTTGAGCGGTCACGGTGATCTCTTTCTTCGTTCGCTGTTTGGTTTGTTTCTTTTTACCCCTGAAGTCAGGAGCGTTCACCCGGCTTATCAGCATAACAGTCCCGGCAAGAATCTTATGGCTTTAAACCGGTGGCACGGGATTGGAATAGGCATCGTTGGGAATGCGCTGACGGACGAACTGGATAAAGCCGCGGGCCGCACCGGTCAGCGGCACATCGGCGTTGATGATGAAACAGCTGCGATAAACCAACGTGGGTTTAAAAGGCCGAACCACCAGTTGCCCGTCATCCAGCTGATCCAGAATGGGGAAAGGGTTCATGATGGCGACCCCATGACCATCCCGGATGAAATCACACATGGCCAGGGATGTTGCGGCTTCAAAGGTCACCACCCGTTCCACCCCGGCTTCGCGGAAAATCCGGTCCAGAAATCCGCGCACGGAGTGTCGCCGTGTGGAGATGATGAAGCGTTCCCCCTCCAGGTCCTCCACACGCACAATTTCTTTTTCTTCCAGATGATGACCGGCAGGCATGACACAGACCGCGTCGGTTTCCCGGAAGCAGTCCATGACCACCCCGCGGTGGGTGATGGAGGCATCGGTGAAGCCAATCTCGGAATGACATTCGGCCACGGACTGCACCAGGCGGTCTGTGGCATTGATGTCCAGAGAAATCAGCTGATCCGGATTTTCATGCATGTAAGCGGACAGCAGTGGCTGCAGAACACAGTGGGCATAGGTGGGCGGTGCGGCCACCCGCAATGGTTCGCGTGGCGCATCTTCCCAGCTGGACTGGTTGATGCGGGCCAGGACGTCGAACAGCGATTCCAGCTCCTTGTTCAGCGCCAGGGCTTCGACAGTGGGCACCAGCCGACCGGAATCCCGTTCAAACAGCAGCCGTCCCATTCTGGCTTCCAGTGACGCCAGAGCACGGCTGACCGCCGGTTGGGAGATGCCCAGCCGCTGAGCCGCAGCGGTGGTTTTCCGCGCTTCGATCATGGCCCGGAAGATCTCCAGCTCCCGCAGGTTCGGCCACTCGTTGGCTTCCTTGCTCACCAAGATTACGTCCTTTTAACCAGTGACCAGCCGCCGCAGGCCCAAGGGATAGAGTCCTGAAAAGACAGATTTTCTGGGCTTCCTCCAAAGCTCGGACATGAGCATATAACCATTTTGGTATAAAAATGCGGCATGACAATAATCTAATATCATATTAGTCTCCGGGCAAGTAAGCCGAGCGGCAGGACCGAAACCTGCTTCTTTTTCTTGGGCAAAAAGAAAGAGAGGACGGGTTCGAAAGAACACGGACTTTTCGGGACTCTGATCGGCTGAACGGCTAAGATGCCTCAGCCGTGTTCCTACAACCCCAAAGAGGGTTTGAGGAAAGCGGCCTACTATCTGCACCGCCTCCGTGACGGTAATAGCCTGGCGCGGGGACAAACCTGAACAAACCTTCGGGAGGTTTAAGGGGAGAAGAATGAAACACTTTCGTAGCACGGCGCTGGTCAGCGCCTTTGCCCTGGGGCTGATGAGCACCACGGCAGCCTGGGCTGCAGATCTCAAGATCGGTCTGCCGTCTGAGCCCAGCTCCATCGATCCACACTATCACAACCTGGGTCCGAACAACGCCAACCGGAAGCACGTCTTTGAATCGCTGACGGAAATGGACGCCAACCAGAACCTGAAACCCGGTCTGGCCACGTCCTGGACTCCGGTCGACGACAACACCTGGGAAATCAAGCTGCGTGAAGGCGTCAAATTCCATGACGGCACCACCTTCGATGCAGACGATGTGATCTACACCCTCGGCCGTATTCCCAACGTGCCCAACAGCCCGTCGGCTTTCACGCTCTACACCAAGTCCATCGACTCCATTTCCGCCAAAGATCCGCACACGCTGATCATCAAAACACCGGGCCCGCGCCCGCTGTTGCCGGTGGAACTGTCCAACCTGGGCATCATCTCCAAAGAGACTTCTGAAGCCGCCGTTGAAGGCTACAAAGCTGCCGGTGGCGAAGCCCCTGAGTGGCCCAAGACAGAAGACTTCAACAGCGGTTCCATGGCTGTGGGCACTGGTCCCTACAAGTTCGTGGAATTCGTGAAAGGCGACCGTCTGGTCTATGCCGCCAACGACGACTACTGGGGCGGCCGCCCGGAATGGGATCAGGTGACTTTCAAGCCTATTCCGTCTGACGGTCCCCGTGTTGCAGCTCTGCTGGCCGGTGACGTGGACATGATCGGCAAGCCGCCGACCCAGGACATGGAACGCCTGAAAGCTGATGAAAACATCGACATCATCACAGGCCTGTCCAACCGCGTGATCTACCTGCACTTCGATCACGAGCAGGAGCCGACTCCTGGTGTGAACGGTGGCGAAGGCAAGAACCCCTTCAAAGACGCCCGCGTCCGCGAAGCCGTTTCCAAAGCCATCAACCGTGAAGCCATCGTGGCCCGCATCATGGGTGGGGTTGCTGAACCCGCTGCCCAGCTGCTGCCGCCAGGCATGTTCGGCAACAACCCGGACCTGAAAGTTGAAGGTTACGACCCTGAAGGCGCCAAGAAACTGCTGGCTGAAGCCGGCTATCCTGACGGCTTCACTCTGGTGCTGGGCACGCCCAACGATCGCTACATCAACGATGAAAAGATCGCTCAGGCTGTTGCTCAGATGCTGTCCCGCATTGGCATCAAAACCTCTGTGGACGCCTCCACCAAGTCGGTCTTCTTCAAACGCCGTAACAAATACGAGTTCTCCTTCTACATGGCTGGCTGGGGTTCCGGCACCGGTGAGATGTCCTCTCCGCTGCGCGCCCTGGTGGCCACCCGTAACAAGGAAACCGGTTTCGGCGGCACCAACCGGGGTCGTTACTCCAACCCGGACCTGGATGCTCTGATCACCGAAGCTCTGCAGACCGTGGACGAAAAAGCCCGCGAAAAACTGCTGATGGATGCGTCCAAAATGGCCATGGAAAACTACGCCATTTTGCCGCTGCACTACGAAGTGACCCCCTGGGCACTGCGTAAGGGCCTCAACTACGATGCCCGTGCAGATCAGTACACCATGGCTATCGGTGTAACTTCTTCCAAGTAACTCACCTGGGAAAACAAGAGCCGGGCGATCTTTCGCCCGGCTCCTTCCTTATCTCCGCCCCCCAAGACACGGCTTGACTGCCACTTCTGCACTTTGAAAAACCCGCAGATGACGACACCTGCCAGCCAGAACAGCGATGGTTTCAGACCTCTGTGAACCGGCAACAGCTGTCAGCGTGACCAGACGCAGTCCCCGTGGAGTATCATCATGCTCGTTTATCTCATTCGACGATTCGGCCAAAGCCTGGGCGTCCTGTTCATCATGGCGATCCTGGTCTTCGTCGGCGTCTACGCCATCGGCAACCCCATTGACGTTCTGATCAATCCGGAAGCTGACATCCAGGAGCAGCAGGCCACCATTGCGCGCCTGGGGCTGGACAAACCCCTTTACGAGCAGCTCATTCTCTTTCTGACCAATGCCCTGCAGGGAGACCTGGGGCGGTCGTTCCTGCACAATGAACCGGCCATGAAGATTGTTCTTGAGCGGCTGCCCGCCACGCTCGAACTCGCCATGATGGCCCTCATCATCGCCGTGACATTCGGCGTCGGCCTGGGTCTTTGGGCCGGCCTGAAACCCTACAATGCATCCGGCAAAACCATCATGGCCGGGTCGATCATCGGCTTTTCCTTGCCCAATTTCTGGCAGGGCCTGATGCTGATCATGCTCTTTGCCGTCTTCCTGGGCTGGACACCGGCTGGTGGACGCGGTGAGACCACCACGCTCTTTGGCATGCAGGTGTCCTTCTTAAACTGGGACGGCCTGAAGCACATGATCCTGCCGGCCATCAATCTGGCCATCTACAAAACCTGCCTGATTATCCGTCTGTCGCGCGCCGGGACCCGTGAAGTGGCCCTGCAGGACTACGTGAAATTTGCCCGCGCCAAGGGTCTGAGCCAGCGCCGGGTGATCTTTGTGCACATTCTGAAGAACATCATGATCCCGGTGGTGACCATCGTCGGCCTGGAACTGGGCAGCATGATCGCCTTTGCCGTCGTGACCGAAACGGTCTTTTCCTGGCCCGGTGTCGGCAAGCTGCTGATTGACTCCATCATCAATCTGGATCGGCCCGTGGTCGTGGCCTACCTGCTGCTGACCGTGCTGATGTTCATCATCATCAACTTCGTCGTTGATATCTGTTACTCGCTGCTCGACCCACGGGTCCGCCTGTCGGAGGCTGCAAAATGAGCCAGAGCACCTCTTCTTCCCCCGCTGTCGGAACCAAGGCTGTGAGCAAGGTCAAGGTGGAAACACCTTTCCAGCGCTTTGTGTCGGACTTCTGCGAATCCCCCACAGCGCTGATCGGCATGGCGGTGTTCATCATCATCGCCGTGGCTGCGATCTTTGCGCCCTTCTTCGTGCCTCAGAACCCCTACGATCTGGCTCAGCTGGACATCATGGACGGACAGTTGCCCCCCGGTGAAACCTCCATGATGGCAGGCTACACCTATCTGCTGGGCACCGACGACCAGGGCCGCGACATGTTCAGTGCCATTCTCTATGGCCTGCGCATTTCTCTTACGGTTGGCTCCGTATCCGTGCTTGTTGCTCTGATGATCGGCACCATCATCGGCCTGATGGCGGCCTATTTCGGCGGCATCGTCGACACGCTGCTGATGCGCTTTGTCGACATCCAGCTGTCTTTCCCCTCTATCCTGGTGGCGCTGATCCTGCTGGCCATTTTCGGCAATGGCGTCGACAAGGTGATCATCGCCCTGATCATCGTCCAGTGGGCTTACTACGCCCGCGCCGTGCGCGGCACAGCCCTGGTGGAACGGCGCAAGGAGTACATTGAAGCCGCAACCTGCCTGGCCCTGCCTCACCGCCGTCTGCTGTTCCGGCACCTGCTGCCCAACTGTCTGCCGCCGCTGATCGTCATTGCCACCGTGCAGATCGCCAACTCTATTGCCCTGGAAGCCACCCTGTCCTTCCTGGGAGTGGGCGTGCCCATCACGGAGCCTTCTTTGGGCCTGCTGATTGCCACCGGTTTTGAGTATCTGATGAGCGGACGTTACTGGATTTCCTTCTTCCCCGGGATTGCCCTGGTGATCACCATCATGGCCATCAACCTGATGGGCGACCAGTTGCGCGATGTCCTCAACCCGCGCCTGCAGAAGTGAGGACATAGAGATGAGCAACGCCCCCACCTCACAAGATGCCGTCACTCTGGAAGTTCGGGATCTGCAAACACACTTCTTCACCAAATCCGGTCTGGCCAAAGCCGTCGACGGGGTCAGTTTCACCGTCAAGCGCGGCGAAATCCTGGGCCTGGTCGGCGAGTCAGGGTCCGGGAAATCCGTAACCGGCTATTCAATCATCGGCATGGTCGATTCACCGGGCCGGATTGTTGGCGGTGAAGTCAATTTCCAGGGAGAAAACCTGGTTCATGCCAGTGAAGAGCGGCTGCGGTCCCTGCGGGGCAACCGCATCGCCATGATCTTCCAGGATCCCATGATGACCCTCAACCCGGTGCTGCGCATCGAAACGCAGATGGTTGAGACCCTGCTGGCTCATGAAAAGATGAGCAAGGATGAAGCCCGGCGCCGCTCAGTCGAAGCTCTGGCCCAGGTGGGCATCCCCTCACCGGAAGAACGCTTGCGGGCCTATCCGCACCAGTTTTCGGGCGGCATGCGCCAGCGCGTGGCCATCGCCATCGCCCTGCTGCACAAACCGGACCTGATCATCGCCGACGAGCCGACCACGGCCCTGGACGTGACCATTCAGGCTCAGATTCTGCACGAAGCCCAGAAGCTCTGTCGCAACTTCGGCACCTCCATGATCTGGATCACCCACGATCTTTCCGTGGTGGCAGGTCTGGCCGATCAGATCTGTGTCATGTACGCCGGACGCCTGGCTGAACAGGGTCAGGTGGATGATGTGCTCGACAACCCGCGACACCCCTACACCAGTGGCCTGATCGGCTCTGTCCCCAGCCACAATGCACGGGGCAGCCGCCTGGCACAGATCCCGGGCATGACACCCTCCCTGCTCAACCTGCCTGACGGCTGTCCTTTCAAAGAACGCTGCTCAAGGGCGCAACCGGCCTGCGACAATCCCCCGGCAACCGAGGAACTGGCTCCCGGGCATTTCGTCCGCTGCTTCAACCCGGTGCCCATTGGCGGGACCGCTGCCGCGTCAGCTACAGCCTCAAACGATAATCTTGAAGGGGCCGGCGCATGAGCGATCAACCCATCATCGAAATCCGAGACGTTTCCAAGCGCTTTACCAAGAAGCTGGATGCGGCGGAAAAACTGGCGCGCCTGATGGGCGCAAACCTGCGCGAAGAAACGGTCCACGCCGTCGACAAGGTCTCCTTTTCCATTCATCAGGGCGAAGTGGTTGGCCTGGTCGGTGAATCCGGCTGCGGGAAATCCACCCTGGGCCGGGTCGTTGCCGGTATCCATGATGCCAGCGACGGTCAGCTTTTCTACAAAGGCCAGGATGTCGACAGCCTGAGCGGACAGGCGGCCAAGGATTACAAACTGAAGGTCCAGATGATCTTTCAGGATCCCTATGCCTCGCTGAATCCCCGTTTGCGGGTCAACGAGATCATCGGCGAAGCACCCCGCTTCCACGGCAGCTGGACCAACGACATCTTTCAGGAAAAGCTGGAAGAAACCATGCTGCGCGTAGGGCTCGACCCGTCCTTTCAGCGTCGCTACCCCCATCAGTTCTCCGGTGGTCAGCGCCAGCGCATCGGCATTGCCCGCGCCCTGGCGGTCGACCCGGATTTCATTGTCTGTGACGAAGCCGTGGCGGCGCTCGACGTGTCGATCCAGGCCCAGGTTCTCAACCTCTTCATGGACCTGCGCGAACAACTCAATCTTACCTACCTCTTCATCAGCCACGATCTGGGGGTGGTGCGCCACATCTCCGACCGGGTGGTGATCATGTATCTGGGACGGGTGGTGGAAACGGCCCGCACTGACGAGCTGTTTGCTGAACCCAACCATCCCTATACAAAGGCTCTGCTGGAAGAGGTACCGAGCATTGAGGCCCGTCACCGGGACTTCACCACCATCAAGGGGGAAATCCCTTCCCCGCTCGACCCGCCCAGTGGCTGTCACTTTCATCCCCGCTGTCCCTTCGCCAGTGATCGCTGCCGACAGGAAGTGCCAGCGCTGAAAGAAATCGCTCCAGGACGTCTGTCCGCCTGTCATCTGAATGACGACGCCTGATCGACGGGAATGACGCCACAGTCCAGCTAAACCGTTCCTGGGGATCCTCCAGATCCCTTCGCCATTTCTTTTCCCCTGACCGGATCAGACAGCCGCACGGCTGCGCACCCCGGGCACCAATTTTCAAAAGAGGTTTTCTTTCTATGTCTGCCGCCAAAGACCAGCCCGCTTTCCTTTTCCATCCGGCAGAAGGCGAAGCACTGCCTGTCGTTTTTGACAGCCCTCACAGCGGCACCGACTATCCGGCTGATTTCAACAGCTCCCTGGATCCTCTTTTGCTGCGGCAGGCCGAAGATGCCTTCATCGATGAGATCTTCGATGCCGCCCCGCGCAACAGCGCTCCCCTGCTGGCAGCGACCTTCCCGCGCAGTTACATCGACCCCAACCGCTCAACCGAAGATCTGGACCCGGCCCTGATTGATGGGGGCTGGGACCTGCCCACCACCCCGGGCCCCAAAACCGAGCGCGGCATCGGTCTGGTCTGGACCCGGCTGATGGGCACGCATGAGCTCTATGACCGCACGCTGACCCGTGACGAGATTGCCAGGCGCATTGAAAGCTGCTGGCGTCCTTATCACAGCAAGCTGGAAGAGACTCTGAACAGCACCTTCGAGCGTCACGGCGAAGTCTGGCATGTAAACTGCCACTCCATGCCCGCCATGGGCAACGAGAACACGGAAGATGGTCCCGTGCCGCGCGCTGAATTTGTCTTGGGCGACCGCGACGGCACAACCTGTGACCCTGCTTTCACCGCCATGATCGAAGGGGTGCTGTTGGATCTGGGCTACGAGGTCAAACGCAACGATCCCTACAAAGGGGTCGAGTTGGTTCGCCGTTACTCCGACCCAGCCAAAGGCCGCCACTCCATCCAGATCGAAATCAACCGGGGCCTTTATCTGAACGAAGAAACCATCGAAAAGAGCGCAAACTTCGCCAAACTCAAAGGCGATGTGGACAAGCTGGTTGCCGAGATTTGCAACTGGGCAAAAGCCCGCGGCTAGAGTCAAAACGGTTTAAGTGGCATCACTACGTGATAACACTTCAATCGTAAATTTGCCTCTTTCCAATGTGTTAGAGCATGATCGACTGAAATCAAAGCGCCTTGCGCTCTGTTTCTGTCGTCGAGAGGCAAAAGGCTCCGGACTTTTCCGGGGCCTTTTTCTTTGCACGGAGCAGGATCAGTTTCCTTGGCGCGCATCCTGCTTGCACGTAAAGCGATTTAAACTTCAACAAGCGGCGCTTCAGCGAAAAGGCACGGTAAGCGATTTTTCCTTGAAAACATTCCAAGGAATATTAAATTACATTCCAAGGAATTCAATTCAAGGAACAGTGCCATGTCACAAGCTCACACCCCCACCGCTACAAACAGCCCGAAAAAGAGCAAAATGCCGTCCCGCCGTGCCTTCCTGCGTTTGGCAGGTGGTGGGACGGTCTTGGCGGCGACAGCCATCGGCCTGAGCCAGTGTGATTCCATGCCGCGGGAAGCCATCGCTGGCTGGAAGGGCCCGGACAGCCAGCTGACAGACCCTCGTAAGATTGCCCTGTCATATGCCTTGCTGGCCCCCAATCCTCACAATCTGCAGTCCTGGCTGGTCGACCTGCGGCAAGACAACAGCATTCTGCTCTCCGTGGATCAGAACCGCCTTTTGCCGGAAACAGACCCCTTTGGTCGCCAGGTAATGATTGGCCAGGGAACGTTCCTTGAGCTTCTGATCATGGCCTTGAAAGAACAGGGCATTGCCAGCGACCTCACGCTGTTCCCGGAAGGTCACTACGAAAACTCTGCCATCGGCACGAAGCCCTGGGCAAAAATCACGCTGCAGGCTGGACAGGCTGGTGTCCGGCGGGATCCCCTGTTCAAAGCTGTTCTGGACCGCCGGTCCACCAAAGAGCCCTATGACATGGACCGCCCCATGACGGCGGTTAATGCCCAGGCCTTGAAATCCGCCCACGTCAGCGACAACAGCAAGCTGACCCTGGTCGACAAAGGTCCCCTGACGGCAGAGCTGCGTCGTCTGACCAAAGCCGCCGCCTTAAAGGAGCATCACACCCCGGCCAAACTGATGGAATCCCTCAAGCTGAGCCGCATTGGCGCAGATGAGATTGCCAAGCACCGGGACGGCATCGACCTGCATGGGCCCTTTTTCTGGTGGGCGAAAACCCTGGGGATGATGTCCATCGAAGATGCGGCCACTCCCGGCACTGCTGGCTACCAGGCAGGCATTGATTATGCTGCGGGCTGGGCCGACGCCACCCCTTCCTTTGGCTGGCTGACCACCGCGGACAACAGCCGTGAAACTCAGATCGAAACAGGCCGGGCTTTTGTGCGCCTCAATCTGGCCGCCACCTCCGTTGGACTGGCCTTTCACCCGGTCAGCCAGGTTTTGCAGGAATACGAAGAAATGGCAGAGCTGCAACGGGAGTTTCTGGAGATCACGAACACGCCTGAGGGCAGCACCGTGCAGATGCTCTTCCGCCTGGGCTACGCCGATAAAGTTCCCCCCAGCCCCCGGCGGGATCTGAACGACCTGTTGGTGTAACAGCAGGCTTTCTTTTCAGCGGGAGACATCGGAAACTGCGGGGAACAGCACCAGCCACAACACAACCACACTCAAGCCCCACTTATGACTGACGAGACCCACCCCACCCAGGGCCCCCAAGGGGACACACAGGATCCTCAGGGTCCCAATGCCCCAGCAGAAGGCACCTCCACGGCAAGCGATGACCAGCCGGGCGAACCAGCCCGGCTGGACCCTCGTTACCGCATCATCACCTGGGTGGGCATCATCAATCAGCTGGCAACCCACAAGGCCGGAAGTCTGCTCTCGCCCCAGGACCTGCCGCTGCCGCAGTTTCAACTGCTCAATCATTTCAGCCATCGCCCTGACGAAGGCAAGACCGTCACCCGGGTGGCCCGTGCCATGCAGCAACCTCAGCCCGGCATCACCAAAACCCTGCAGAAGCTGGTCGCGCGGGGGTATCTCTCCTGGCGGCCAAATCCGGAAGACGGCCGTTCCAAACTGCTGTTCATGACACCGGAAGGCCAGGCGGTGCACCAACAGGCCGTTTCCACCCTCCTGCCGGCTCTGGCTGAGGTCTTTCAGGATTGGGACGACCGGGAAATCAGCGACCTTTTCGCCCAGCTGGACCGCATCAAAATCTATCTGGATGACAATCGCTGACTCCGCTGGCTTTTCAACCGGCATAAAGTCAGCCCTGCTAGCTCGCCGGGTAAGAACGGTTGGCGGATCTGCCTGATATCAGAGGCGCAGTCCCAGAAGACCAACACTCACCAGACCGCCTTCCCAATAACGGGCAAAGACCTGTTCCGGTCAGGCCCTGAAGTTCCCCTTCACCGGCGCAGCCGCTTGCGTCAGGCTATCCCGAACCATTGAAAATTCGGACGTTCGGGTCATCGGTTCCGAACAGGGAAAGGCAAAGCAGATGAAAATCTTCATTACCGGCGCAACGGGCTACATCGGCGGGTCTGTGGCCCAGGGACTGGTGGAAGCCGGTCATGAAGTAACAGGCCTTGTCCGCTCCGCTGAAGCAGCCAGAGACCTGGAAACCCGGGGCATCCATCCCCTGCCCGGTTCTCTGGACGACAGCGACTTGCTGACAAACGCAGCCCGTCAGGCAGACGCCGTCGTCAACGCCGCCCACGCCGATCACCGAGAAGCTGCCTTTGCCTTGCTGGCCGGGCTCGAAGACGGCCAAGCCTTCTTGCATACCAGCGGCTCTTCCATCGTCGGCAACCGCGCAGAGGGCAAAAAGCATGACGAGATCTATGACGAAGACAGTCCCTTAACACCGTCGCCTCAGCGTGCGGCGCGTGTGGCTCTTAATCAGGACATTCTGGCCACGTCCAGACAGGGCAAACATCCTGTCGTGCTCTGTCCCAGCCTGATTTACGGCAAGGGGCTGGGCATGAAAGCCCACTCCATGCAGGTTCCCTGGCTGATCGAGCTGGCGCGTGAAACCGGACAAGCCCGCCATATCGGACCCGGCGAAAACCGCTGGTCCAATGTTCATATTGCTGACCTGGTCGATCTCTACCTGCTGGCACTGAGCAAGGCCCCGGCTGGCAGCTTCTATTTTGCGGAGAACGGCGAAAACTCCATGAAGGAAGTCTGCCAGGCCATCAGCCGACATTTAGGCCAGGGTGGGGAAACAACTGAGATGACGACAGAAGAAGCCGCCCGTCACTGGGGCGAAGGACCCGCCAATGACACCATGGCCTCCAACAGCCGGGTGCGCGCCAAACGGGCCCGCGAGGATCTGCACTGGACCCCCAACGCGCCGAGTTTGCTGAGCGAGCTGGAAAGCGGCTGCTACAAGCAGGATATCCTGGAGCAGGATCGACTGAAGTAGAAGCGCTTTGCCCTGCAGGATCAGCCCAGCTCGAAAGTCGTCACGCCAAAGATGTTGGCAATGGGCAGTCCCGGATCCCCGTCGGTGTACATGCGGGCGGTTTCAAAAACCTGTTCCATGTTGTGGCTTTTGGCCAGGGCCAGCGCTGCCGGATTCACCAGAGGCACATCCAGGTAAACCTTGTCGCCGGGCACTGTGGCGATCAAGCCCTTGAACAGATCTTCAGCCACCTCGGCATCGCGGGCAAAAAGCGGACCGATCTTATGGCCTTCGCGGCAGGCCCGGATGATCCCATAGCCGACAATTTCGCCGTTTGCTTCCTTGGCCAGCGCGGTTCCGGCAGGTTGCTTGATCCAGAGATCCAGAAAGGCGGCCCGTGGTACGGCAAAATGGGATTGGTCAAAGGCCGCCAATGCCTGCTTATCCAGACTGTCGAGGGAAATCAGTCCATCAGCACCCGAACCGCCCCCCAAGCCTTCATAACGGGCGTTGCTGTACTGGAACGCAAAGCCGGAGCGCTTGTAGTTGGCTTGCTGGTCCAGCACACCATCCAGGCCGATGTTGTAACCTTCCAGATGACGCATGGCCGCTTTCCAGATGGCCAGACCGTAGCCTTTGCCTCGCGCTTCCGGTTTGACGATGTAAAAGCCGAGAAAGGCGAAGTTGTCGGGATAGCGCACGGCGGAAATACAAGCGATGGGCTCGCCGTCCAGTTCGCCAATGAAAAAACCGTCGGGATCGGCAGCATAAAAGGCTTCCGCATCATGCAGGCCGGGGTTCCACCCTTCCGCTGCGGCCCAGTCCACCGCAATGTCCAGATCCGCCCGGGTCATCGTCCTGATTTTGTAATCACCCATTCTGCCTTTTCCTCACCATCTGATGTTTCCGGACCTGCCGCTTTTGATTGAGCCAGATTCTGTCTGGTCTGGCCGGATCTCGCAGGCGCCCCGAAAAGAGAATAGCACCGCTTGCATACCACCTGTTTTGTTAAAACGATCACAGGGCAAAAGCTACTGACAACTTCGAAAAAGGCCGGGTGGAAAACAGCAGGACAGCCATTTCTGACTGGGTTAGATTGTCATCCACCATAATCCGGTGGCAGGCCGATCCGCTGCAGCCGGGCTGATTTGGGACAGGCTTTCCGCGAAACCAGATACAATGGCGCAGAAAGCAAAAGGGGGCAGGAAGTAAAGGGGACAGAAGATGAGGGAACTTTTCAAAATAGGCCTGGCCGGGATCTGTGCAGTTTTGCTGCTCTCCAGCGCTCAGGCTGCTGAGAACTCTGCGTCTTTAGAGAGCAGCCCTGTGGTCTGGATGAGCCTGGAAAGTGATGACCCAGACTTCGCCAGAGATTTCTATTCCCGCCTTTTCTACTGGCCCGCCCATCGCCCCCAGCGTCCCATCACCTCTTATTCCGGCAGTGACTACGCAAAAAAGGGCCTGTTTTTGCAGCAGCACAGCCTCTTGATTGATCCCTGGGAGCCGTCCTTTCGCGCCAGCTTCTACCAGCAGGATGACAGCGGCAAGGGGCAGTCCATCTGGGTGCCCTGGCTGCAGCAGAAGGAGCTGGCGTCTCTGGAAAACTCTTTGCGAGATGCCGGTTACTGGACGCTCTCCAGCCCTAAAGATCACAGCTGGATGTGGCAGCAGGGACATAACCGGGTGGTGGCCCTCAGCACAAAACTACCCGCCCTTCGCGGTTTCCATGGAACCAAAGGCCCAGTCCCCCGCGGTGCTTTTCTTCCTGTAACTGGTGCCGATCTTCTGGCTTCCAACTGGGTCGCGGCCCTTCGGGTCAGCAATCTGGATGGCACCATTCGGCGGGCCAAAAGGCTGGGCGGATCGCTGGTCTCTCAAAGCAGTCAGAGTGCTCTGCTGAAAGATCCGACCGGCGCCCTCTTTTCCCTGCAGGTTCTGCCCGCCCGCAACTAAAGTCGAACTGCTTCTGGTTGTCCGCATTATGCGGACAACCAGATAATGATGCTGGGCTCATGAAGCTTGCTTCCGGGGAACAGCGAACCCCTTCAAATGGCTGGCTTGCGAAACCGGCGGCGGTTGCCCTTCACAGAGCTTTTTCACCGTAATAGAGAGCCACGCTGTGCTTGGCTTCGGCAAAGAAAAGCCAGCGTTCCAGCAGCAGCCCCACGGTATGGGAGGCCAGCACGAAGGTCAGCGCCAAAGCGGCCACGGGCCCTGGCAGCCCCATCAGGGACAGCAGCAGGATCGCAGGCAGCGCAAAGCCGAAGAGCAAAGCAAAACGGCGCAGCTTATCCGCATGTTTGCGGGCGATCTTATACCCCATCTCCTGCATCAGATAGTTGGCTTCACTGTGCGGGCTTTCCAGCAGGGAGACACGGCCCAATGCACCGAGCCCTGTGGCCGTTTCGATGGTGCTGGTCTGATCCGCCCGGGCGAGGCTGCGCCAGTAGAGGGCTTTCACCAGCAAAGCAGCCAGCAAAGCCAGGGCCACAAGCTGGCTGACCATCGCCTGACCTTCCCCGGAAATGCGCAAGGCAAAATCCAACAGCAGCGCGCCACTGGCCAGCGCCAGCACCAGATAGCCAATCGGCACAAGATTGTGACTCCAGGCCGGGACCGGTTTCAAAGAGGCATAGATCATGGCGGTGCAGAAAACGGTCACCCCCGCCATCCCCATGGACAGAACAGCAAAGAGCGAAGGCAGCGCCCCGCTTTGGCCCCAGGTCAAAGCAAGGCCGATGGCCGGAAGGAAACTCACGACAGCAGCCACCCCTTCCCGGCTGAGCCAGGAGGAGCGCCACTGACTGAGCGCCCGCCAGGCCCGCTCGGGGCGGCCCAGATGAAAGGTGGAGGAAATCAGGCCGCCGATCACCAGCAAAGCAGCAATCAGCAGGGCGGTTAACCCCGTGTGACTATCAGGACCCAGCAGGCCAAATAGACGGGCCAGGGCCAGACAGAAGAGCAGACCATAACCGGCGCCGCTGGTCGTGGTAAAAAGTATGACTGATTTAGCGGGATGCATATGTCAGGCTCCTCAGCGGCTCAGGAGGCGGTCGACCCAGCGGGCGAGCAGCCCGGCCTGATCCGCAGCAGCGGGCGTCAGTTCTGCGGCCTGGCTGTCCGTTCCTTCTTTGCGCGGACGCGGCGGCAGATACTTGTTGGTGGGTTTGTAGTCCAGCTCGGGCAAGAGATCATACCCCTGCCGCTCAGCCACCAGACGGCTGACACCGGACTCAGGATCCCCCAGATCCCCGAAAGAGCGGGCCCCGGCAGGACAGGTACTGACACAGGCCGGCACCCGCGATTCCTCGGGCAGCTCCTCGTTGTAGATCTTGTCCACACACAGGGTGCATTTCTTCATCACCCCGGCATCTTCGTCGTATTCCCGGGCGCCATAGGCACAGGCCCAGGAACAGAGCTTGCAGCCAATGCAGGCCTCTGCATTGACCAGGACAATGCCGTCTTCCTCGCGTTTGTAGGAAGCCCCGGTGGGACAGACCGTCACGCAAGGGGCATCCTCACAATGCAGGCAGGACTTGGGGAAATGGACCGTCTGGCTGCCGTGCCCGTCGTCGTGCAACACCTCAAAGGAATGGACCCGGTTGAACCAGACCCCGGTCGGGTCCGTTCCATAGGGGTTCTTATCGGTCATCGGCGCCGAGTGCCCGCCGCTGTTCCATTCCTTGCAGTTAACCGCACAGGCGTGACAGCCCACGCAGATGTCCAGGTCAATCACCAGTCCCAGTTTGGTCTTGGAGGGGAGTTTGGGAAGGGATGTCATCAGCTTATTCCTCCCCTTTCCCGTGGCCTGATTTCTGGCCCGAACCGCCCAGCCACTCCCGATGTTTCAATCCGGACGCCTGGGGAGCCCCGGCTGTGGTTTTTTCTTTGCCGAACTGAGCGCCGTAGCGCAGCCAGAAGGGCCGTCGCTTGACCAGGGCCTGAGAGGTTTGTTCCGGCAAAGCCGGTTCCGTTTCCCCGGCTTCTTTTTCACTGCAGGGCTCCAGTGTCACCCGCAGATCAAACCAGGCCGCCTGCCCGGTGACCGGATCCGCATTGCCGGTGGCATGCCGGTCCGCACGTTCGGGCAGAACATCCGGGATGATGTGATTGAGCAGAAAGCCTTTTCTGGCTTCAGGTGCCTCGGGATCCAGCCCCCAGGCTCCGGACCGCTTGCCAATGGCATTCCAGGTCCAGACCGTATCCCGGTTGACCCCGGCCATGGTCTTGATCTGGGCTTTGACCTTACCGTGGGCAGAAATCACCCAGACCCAGTCCTGATCGGACAGACCTTGAGCCTTTGCCGTGTCGGGATGAATGTGCAGCAGATTGCGGGCTGTGATCTGGCGCAACCAGGCATTCTGACTGCCCCAGGAATGGTACATTTGCATGGGCCGCTGACTGAGCGCATGCAGCGGATAGCCTTCCGTGTCCCCCTGGGCCTCTTCATGGGGCGGATACCAGACAGGCAATGGATCAAAGAAGGCCAGCAGACGCGCCTGTTTGTCTTTCGGGGCCGGATGCTCCCCCAGGCCCCGCCCGGATTGCCGGAAGCGGGCCAGAGGTTCGGAGTAAATCTGGAAGAAAATGGGATCAGCCGTCGGAATCCAGCCCAGTTCCTTCGCTTTGTCCAGATAGGGCTTGTTGGCTTGCTTCAGGTAATGGGTTTCCGGCGGCAGGTCCAAATGCCAGTTACAGCCGTTTTCTATGTAGCTCTCCAGCTGTCGGGGATTGACGGCTCCCCGGCCCTGATCCTGGCCATCCTCGCCACGCCAGCCTGCCAGAGAGCCGATCCCCGGCAGACGTTCATGATTGACCAGATAGTCGGCATAACCATCGGGGTACTTGGCTGCCCCGTCATCATTGACAAACCCCGGCAAACCCAGGCGTGCCCCCAGGTCAATCAGCACATCCTGAAAAGGCCGGACATCCCGGTCCGGCGCCACCACCGGCTGACGGATGGCATCGCCGGGCCCTTCGGCGGTCGAAATGGGCCTGTCCAGCAGCGAGATGCAGTCCCAGCGCTCCAGATAGGTGGTGTCCGGCAGAACCAGGTCGGCATAGGCCACCATCTCTGAATCGTAAGCATCAGAATAGATGATCTTCGGAATCTTGTAGCGCCCGTCGGGGTGCTTGTCGGTCAGATAATGATGGGTGGCCGGCAGGTTCATGGCGCTGTTCCAGCTCATGTTGGCCATGTACATGAACAGCACATCGATCTCGTAAGGATCCGCAGCCCAGGCATTGCGCAGCATCAGGTGCATCAGCCCGTGGGCCGCGATGGGGTAGTCCCAGCTGAAGGCATGGTCGATGCGGATGGGGGTACCATCTTCCTCCACCAGCAGATCTTCCGGCCCCCGGGTAAAGCCCAGAGGCATGCCGTTCAGCGGAGCCCCGGCCCGGTGCTCCCGGCCTGCCGGATGCGGACCCGGCGGGATCGGCTTGGGAAAGGGCGCCTTGGCCCGAAAACCGCCTGGAACATCCACTGAGCCCAGCAGCAGCTGCAGCAGATGCAGGGCCCGGGTGGTCTGGAATCCGTTGGCATGGGCTGACACCCCGCGCATGGCATGAAAAGACACCGGCCGCCCGATGATTTTGTCGTGATGGCGTCCGGTCCAGTCGGTCCAGGGCTGCTCAATCACCACTTCCTGTTCAAAGGCCACCTCGGCCAGTTCTGCGGCCAGACGCCGGATGGTGGCGGCGGGAACGCCTGTTCGAGCTTCCACAGCAGCGGGGGCGTAGCTGTCATCCAGATACCGCCGGGCCAGCAACTCAAAAACCGGACGGGCGGTGCGCCCGTCAGGAAGCGTCACCTCCCCCACCATACGAGGCACCAGATCAGGATCCAGCGCGGAGACCAGGTCATTCCTGCGGCCATCCCAGGCCAAAGGACGGCCGTCCTTGTTGCGGGCGAACAGCCCGTCTTCCAGGCCATCGGGATCTTCAATCACCAGCCAGGAAGCATTGCTGTAGCGGGCCAGATAATCCAGGTCGATCTTGTCGGCTTTCAGCAACTCGTGCACCAGGGCCAGCACCAGCAGACCATCACTGCCCGGCCGAATGCCGATCCACTCATCTGCGATGGCCGAATAGCCCGTCTGGATGGGATTAACTGAAACGACCTTGGCCTGCCCTTCCCGCTTGAGCTGGCCCAGACCAATCTTCAAGGGGTTGGAATCATGATCTTCGGCCACGCCAAACATCATCAGGTATTTGGTGTTTTCCCAGTCGGGCTCTCCGAACTCCCAGAAGGAAGATCCCAGGGTATAGAGGCCACCGGCAGCAATGTTGACGGAGCAGAAGCCGCCATGGGCCGCATAGTTGGGTGTGCCATACTGCTTGGCCCACCAGCCGGTCAGGGCCTGGGACTGGTCCCGCCCAGTGAAGAAAGCCAGCTTTCGCGGGTCCGTCTGGCGCGGACCACCCAGCCAGTCCGTGGCCAGGCCCAGCGCCTCCTCCCACTCGATTTCCTTGAAGCGCCCTTCACCACGCGGCCCGTCCCGCAGCAGCGGTTTGCTCAACCGCGCCGGAGATTTGTGCTGCATGATCCCGGCAGACCCCTTGGCGCAGAGCACCCCCCGGTTCACCGGATGATCAGGATTGCCTTCAATGTAGCGAACTTCCATGTCCCGCAAATGGACACGAATTCCACAGCGACAGGCGCACATGTAGCAGGTGGTTGTTTTGACTTCGTCCGAAACCTTCGGCGAGGTCACGACGCGTTCTTCTGGCGTCGCAAAGGGATTCCCCACGATAACCTTCTCTCCTCCCAACAACCGCGCCGTCTTTGCCGGTCACGGTCAGCTCCCTTGAGGCTCTTTTGTCCTCTTGTTGCTTTCACTTTCGCTGTGCTTGGAGAGCGGCGCAATCTATTTTACGTCCGATTGGGGGAAATTCTCTTTGCCAGGCGCCGCCTTCAAGGCCTGACAGGTCTATGCAGTGCATAAAAAAAGAGGCTTCAACGGGAACACCCCATCAAAGCCTCTTTCCTGTTTCATCAGCCAACAGGTCCCGGACAGATCCGAAAACTCTGTAGCGCCCCTGCGTTATCGGGCCAGTTCACCGCCTTTGTAGACGGCGCGGTGGTTCTTGGACTCAGCGGCCATGGCAATGTCTTCAGTGGGGTTGCCGTTGACGATCAGCAGGTCAGCAAACTTGCCTTCCTTGATCTCACCGCGATCCGGCAAACCCATCAGATCAATGCCGTTGTAGGTGCCGCAGACCAGCGCCTCGGTCGGGGTCATGCCATATTCCACCATGTAGGCCAGTTCCTGGCCATTCTGGCCATGGCGGTTGAAGGGCGTGCCCGCATCGGTGCCCATGGCGATCTTGCCCCCTGCCTTGTGATAGGCCTTGAAGGACGCCAGATGGCTTTCGGACACCCGCAGGGTTTTTTCCACCGCGTAGGCTGGCACACCATTATCGGCGTTGTTGGCGATGTTCTTCAGTGCTGCAATGGTGGGCACCAGGTAGGTGCCGTTTTCGATCATCACCTGCACGCACATCTCATCCATGAAGATGCCATGTTCAATGGAGGTGATCCCGGCGTGCACTGCATTGAGAATGCCATCACGGCCCTGGGCATGGCTGGCAGAGCGTTTGTGGAAGCGGGTGGCTTCCTGCACGCCAGAGCGCATTTCTTCGGGAGAGTAGTGGGCATCTTCCGGGTTTACACCCGGTGTCATGACGCCGCCGGTTGCCATGATTTTGATCAGGTCACAGCCCGCATGGATCTGCTCACGCACGGCTTTGACCACCTCTTCACAGCCGTCGGCCACACGACCGGACCGGTTGCCGTGACCACCGGTCATGCAGATCATCTTGCCTGAGGCATAGATGGAGGGGCCCTGAAAACGGCCTTTGTTTATCCAGTCCCGGACCGCAAATTCCAGATAATCCTTGCCCCCGCAATCCCGGACAGCCGTCACACCGCCGCGCAGTGTTTCCTGGGCCTGGAACAGCGCCAGCATGGAGATTTCGCTGTCTTTCATCTTCATGCGGTCGGTACCGGGGTCGCCCGCACCGGTCATGGTCAGGTGAACATGGCAGTCCACCAGGCCGGGCATCAGGGTTCCGCCGCTGGTGTCCACAGTTTCACCGGCAAAGCCTTCAAAATCGGCCTGGGGGCCAACCTTGGTGATACGGTCACCTTCAACCAGTACCGCAAGACCTTCGCTCAGGGTGCCTTTGCCATCAAAAACCAGTCCGCCAGAAAACAGGGTGGCCACAATCATGCTCCTCACTAAAGGACTGATGATCACCGCCGGATAGGTCCGGGCTGATCGCCATCAGTCCTTTTTTTGAATTTGTCAGAGCCTGTCCCGCAGAAGGATGGAGCTTAAAAGCTCTCTTGTGCGTGGGTCAGGCCCGTCGGTTTGTTTCTTGATGGCTTTGGTCTGCCAAAAAGAAAGGCAGCTTGCAAGGCACAGCGCTTATGCCGCAAAGCAGAACTTGCGAGCCCCCGCCTAGCTGGTCACGTGGTGCAGGATCGGATTGGTTGGACCCCGCCTGTCGTCAGGCCAGCCGACCCGTGATCACGTAGTTCAGCAGGCGCACCACCTGTTCCGGCTCTTCAGCCACAGCCAAAGCAGCGGCATCGACTTCCTTGAGAGCATGTGTCAGCGCGGGGTCATGCAGCGTGATGATGGGTTTGCCCATGGCGGCTGCCATACCGGCATCAAAGGCCGCATTCCACTGACGATACTTTTCCCCGAAGCGCACCACCACCACATCGGCTTCTTCCATCAGGCGACGGGTGCGGATGGCGTTGACCTTGGCGCCCTTGTGGTCTTTCCAGAAGGGCTTTTCTTCTGCCCCCAGGATGGTCACACCGCAGTCATCGCTGCTGTCGTGGTCCGTGTTGGGAGAAAGGAAATCCACTGGCAAAGTCAGAGCCTGGGCCCCCTGCTCAATCCTCTCCCGCCAATCGGTGTGAATTTCACCGGAAAGATAAACGTTCCAACGCTGCTTCATGATCTGTCCTTTTCCTACCCATTACCCTGATTCCTGATGCGGCTGTTCAGGGCGTTTGTTCTGCGTTCTTGGTTCAAAAAGTTACCGACTGGCCTGCCACATCGGGTCAGGCCGTCTGCTTGGCAGGGTCCTGTGTGCGTTTTCCCAGAAACGGCACCAGCCAGGCTGCCAATGTAAAAGCTCCCATGACATAGAAGACCACGAAGGGGCTGTCACCCTGCAAATACCCGACCGACTGGGACCCGACAGCACCAATGGCGGTCTGCAGGAACCCGGCCAGCCCGGCGGCTGCCCCGGCAATGGCGGGCATGACCGACACGGCCCCGGCCACGCCATTGGGAATGGACATGCCATTGCCCAGGGCCACAAAAAACATGGGAATGAAGATCGTCGCCGGGGTCAGTTCCCCGGTCCAAAGAGAAACCAGCATGGCTAAGGCCCCCAGGAAAGAGGCCCCTGTCCCCAGGAAGACCATGCGGTCCCCGCCCAGCTGCTGAGAAAAGCGGCCCGCAATGCCATTGCCAGCCATATAGCCGATGGCCGTCAGACCGAACCAGAGACCATAGGCCAGGGGCGTTTCCCCCAAAACCTCCATCATCACGTAGGGCACGCCTCCGAGGAAGGAAAAGAAAGCGCAGCTGGAAAAAGAAAGGGTCGCCGTAAAGACCCAAAAGCTGCTGTTCTTCATCAAGAGGCCGTAGCTGCTGAGCAGCCCCAGCAACCCTTCCCCGCCGGTCCGGTTGTGGTGGGTTTCATGCAGCCAGCGCAAGGCCGCCAGCCAGACACCCGCTCCGGCCAGGGCCACCAAATAGAAACCACCGCGCCAGTCCAGCAGCAGTTCCAGCAGGCCACCGATGGTCGGCGCCAGCATGGGGGCCAGCACCCAGGCCATGGTGATGTAACCGATCACAGATGCTGCCTTATCCCGTTCATAGAGATCCCGGACAATGGCCCGGGACAGAACGAGGCCCGAGGCCCCGCCAACGGCCTGAAAGATCCGGGTGACGATCAGCCATTCAATGGTCGGGGCCAGGGTGGCGGCAAAGGAAGCGACCACAAAAAGAGCCAGACCGCAGAGCAGAGCCGGACGCCGCCCATAGCGGTCAGACAGGGGACCGTAGAACAGCTGGCTGACGGCAAGGCCGATCAGATAAAGCGTGAGGGTTAGCTGTACGGAGCTGTAATCAACAGAAAACTCCTGCTGCAGACCGGGCATGGAGGGGATGAAAATATTCAGTGCAAGCGGTCCGATGGCCGAAATGGCAACCAGAATAGCGATATGGGGCCGGGGCCGAACGGAGTCAGCCTCAGCCTGCGGGGGCCGGGATAATGTCGTCATGGGCACAAGATGGGGCTTTCAAGCCAGAAGTACCAGCCAAAGTGACGGCAGGAGACTTATGCCGCAAAAACGAGCGTGAGATTGGCGGTCGTATTGGCTCCCGATCCCCTTCTGCGATGCAGCGGATCAGGCAGCCTGATGATTTCTTTCCAGCACATCAGCTGCCAAAGGCATCAGGCCTTCCCGTCTGACATCAGAAGGATTGCTGCCGAAATGCTCCCGATAACACTTGGCAAAATAGGAACTGGTACCGAAACCTGAGGCCACGGCAATTTCCAGAATGGATTCTGCCGACGTGATCAGCATCGACCGGGCATATTCCAGGCGTACCCTTTTGTAGAACTTGGCGGGCGCACAGCCCAGATGACTGTGAAAGATCCGCTCCAGCGAGCGCTGGCTCATGCCTTCCAGACGGGCAATCTCTGCCACAGAAAGCGGTGACTGGATGTTTTGCATCATCCGTTCCACTGGTCGGCGGATCAGTGCCGGCTTGCCTTCCATGTCAATCAGCTCTGAGGGGCGCTGCTGGTCTCCTTCGCCGCGAATACGCTCGTACTGAAAGCGGTTTGCCAGGTCTTCGGCCAGGATCTGCCCATGCTCGTCTGCCACCAGCCGCAGCATAACGTCCAGCGTCGCCAGTCCCCCGGCGCAGGTCAGACGATCCCGGTCAATTTCATAGATGCTGTTGCTGCAGTCCAGATGCGGAAAGGACGCCACAAAGTTCGGCCGGTCTTCCCAATGTAAGGTACAGCGATAACCGTCCAGCAACCCGGCCCGGGCGAGCAGATAAGAGCCCCCGCTGCTGGCACCCAGAGGCACACCCTGGCGCGCAAAGCGGCGCAGATCGGCAATACAGCATTCGGCCCCTGCCGGGTCCACCACCAGCCCGGCCACCACAAAAATCATGTCGACTTCCGTGGCCTTCAGAACCGGTCCTTCAACATCAATGGAGATCCCGTTGCTGGACAGCGCCGCTGCCCCGCCAACGGAGTAGAATGACCAGGCAAAGGCTTCCCAGCCCAAAGCCTGATTGGCGGCCCGCAACGCTTCGGTGGCCGCGCTGACACACAGCAAGGGGAAATGGTCAACCAGAAGAAAGCCGATATGACGGGACGCCCCCCTCCTGCCCTCAAAGAACCGGGGCTGATGGGACGACGTAAGATCTTGGCTGTCACCATTCTGGCTGACAGCGCAGACGTTCAAGCTCGCATCGTCGTTGCTCAAAGCTCTTCCCCCCACACGGACCTATCCATGCCGCAGACGGTTCTGACCACCGCCTGCGTCAGCCCCTGGCATCGCCTGCCCTAACTGCTGTTGCCTCCCGAGATCAGCGCTCTTTTGTTGTTTTGAGCTGCCAATCAAAGCCACGTCTGTTCACCAGGCCATGTGACCCGATCTTGGCAAGAAGATTCACCCAATTGGCGACAGTAGTGAAACAAAAACCGACATAAGGCTGCAATAAAAACCCATTCCGGCTCGAACAAAAACACGAAGCGTCCGTGACCGATCTCCTTCAGACAGCTATAAGGCAGCCCAACACCGACAGCAGCTAGCCAAGAAATCCGCCCATGACACCTTCCAACAGCGCCCCCACTTCCTGCAGCCACTTTGATGTCATCGTGCTGGGGGCTGGGGCGGCTGGTTTGTTTTGTGCCGCCGAAGCCGGAAAAAGGGGACGGCGTGTGCTGTTGCTGGATCATGCCCGGCGACTGGGGGAGAAGATCCGCATATCCGGCGGCGGGCGCTGCAACTTCACCAACCTGCACAGCAGCCCGGCCAACTTCCTGTCAGAAAATCCCCGCTTTTGCATCTCTGCACTCAAGCGCTTCACCCAACAGGATTTCATCGCCCGTGTAGAAGACCGGGGTATTGCCTACCACGAAAAGACGCTGGGGCAGCTTTTCTGCGATGTGTCAGCCAAAGACATCATTCAGATGCTGCTGGATGGCTGCCAGGAGGCCGGAGTTCAGGTTCAGGACAACACCACCATCGACAGGGTCAGCCACCAGGACGGGGCGTTTTTGCTCTCAACGTCTCAAGGGGACTACCGCGCCCCCTCCCTGGTCGTGTCGACAGGCGGGAAGTCCATCCCCAAAATCGGGGCCACCGGCTTTGGGTACACCCTGGCCCGGCAGTTTGGCCTGAAGGTGCTCGACACCCGGCCCGGTCTGGTGCCCCTGACATTTGAAGGCGCCCTGCTGGACAGTCTGAAAGCTCTGTCGGGCCTGTCCGTGGATGCGGTGGTGAAAACAGGGAAAACGGCTTTCCAGGAAGGTCTGCTCTTTACCCACCGCGGCCTCAGCGGCCCATCGATCCTGCAGATTTCATCTTACTGGCGCGAAGGCCAGGCCATCACCATTGACCTGCTGCCGGGACAGGATTGCACGGCTGTGCTGAAAGCCGCCAAAGCCGAGCATCCCAAGCAAACCGCAGCCAATCGACTGAGCGGCTTGTTGCCCAAACGCCTGGCCCAGGCCATCGCTGAAGAGATCCTGTCACCGGCGCAACTGACCCTTGGTTTGGGAGATCTGCCCGACAAGCAGTTGCGGGCTTTGGGCGAGCGGGTGAACCGCTGGCAGGTGATCCCCAGCGGCACCGAAGGCTACCGCACCGCCGAGGTCACTCTGGGCGGTGTGGATACAAAAGAACTCTCTTCCAAAACCTTCGAGGCAAAAAAGCAGCCCGGCCTCTATTTCATCGGAGAAGTGGTCGACGTCACCGGACACCTGGGCGGCTTTAACTTCCAGTGGGCCTGGTCATCGGGCTGGTGCGCCGGACAGGTGGTCTAAACCACCGCTCCGGGTTCCTTTCCCAAACAAACCACGAACCAGAGGCTCAGTGCCCGGAACGCAAAAAGGGCGGGAAAGCACTCTCTGCCTTCCCGCCCTCTGTGAATGTCCAGCGCTGACGTTAAACCGTCGCCGGTTTCTCCGCCTGGTCGTATTCCTCTTCATAGTCCACAGCCACGCCATAGTGAGGATCTTCAATGACCGAGATCTCCATCAATGGCGCTGCGCGGTGCAACAGGTGGGCACAGTCTTCGCTGAGGTGCTTCAGATGCAGCTGTTTGCCCTCTGCAATATACCTCTCGGCCAGGTCATCAATGGCTTGCAGGCCGGAGTGGTCCCAGACCCGGGACCCCAGGAAGTCGATGATCACTTCATCCGGATCGTTCTTGGGATCAAAGATCTCATTGAAAGAGGCAATGGAGCCGAAAAAGAGCGGTCCCTGCAGGGCGTAGATCTTGCCGCCTTCGGCGGTTGCCTTGCTGGTGGCATGGATCTGTTTGGCGCTCTGCCAGGCATAGACCAGCGCCGAAACAATCACCCCGACCACCACGGCAACGGCCAGATCGCTGGCCACGGTGACAGCGGTCACCAGGATCAGCACGAAGGCATCGCTTTTCGGGATCTTTGACAGGATCCGGAAGGAGTTCCAGGCGAAGGTCCCGATCACCACCATGAACATGACACCGACCAAAGCGGCCAGCGGGATCAGCTCAATCAGGTCTGAGGCCCAAAGGATAAAGGCCAGCAGAAAGAGCGCCGCCATGATGCCGGAGATGCGGGTCCGTCCGCCGGAGTTCACGTTGATCACCGACTGGCCGATCATGGCACAGCCACCCATGCCGCCGAAAAACCCGGTCACCACGTTGGCGGCGCCCTGAGCCACACATTCCTTGGACGCGCCGCCTTTGCCGCCGACCATATCGCTGACCAGGTTCAGGGTCAGCAGGGATTCAATCAAGCCAATGGCCGCCAGCAGCACGGCATAGGGCAGGACGATCCAGAGCGTTTCAAAGGTCAAAGGCACCATGGGGATGTGAAAGGCCGGGAAGGCCCCCTTGATGGATGCCATGTCCCCCACAGCCCGCACATCCAGATCCAGACCCAGAGCCAGACCCGTGACCACCAGAATGGCCACCAGCGGGGCCGGAACGGCTTTGGTAACCCTCGGCACCACCCAGATCACCGCCATGGTCAGCACCACAAGTCCCAGCATCAGGTAGAGGGGAAAGCCGGTCATCCACGTCAAGGCGCCAGAGGCATCAGGCACTTTAAACTGACCCAGCTGAGCCAGGAAAATTACCACAGCCAGACCATTCACAAACCCCAGCATCACAGGATGAGGCACCATGCGGATGAACTTGCCCAGCCGGAAAACCCCGGCCATGACCTGAATGATGCCCATCAGCACCACAGCCGCAAACAGGTACTCGACCCCATGCTGGACCACCAGCGAGACCATGACCACAGCCAGCGCGCCAGTGGCGCCGGAAATCATGCCGGGGCGGCCACCGAAGACAGCGGTGATCAGCCCCACAATGAAGGCGGCATAGAGGCCGACCAGCGGATGAACCTGGGCGACAAAGGCAAAGGCCACGGCTTCGGGGACCAAAGCCAGAGCCACCGTCAAACCGGACAGGACTTCTGTTTTGATTTGGGCTGGGGAGATCTTGCTCGTCCCACCAGCGGTCAAGAACTGGGTTAGCGACTGCACACTGGGTCCTTTGCTTACTGCACTGCTGTTTTCATCCGGCTGCATCTACCGGGTTACGGCTGAGCACCCGGGAAAACCGGGTTGTTCAACCTTGGGGGCCAGAATGAAAACACCTCAGAAACAGCCTGAATCCGGCCTTCCGGGACAAAACAGAAGCTTTGCCTGGGTGGCCTGAGCCAAGAAAACCGATCATTCTGGGAAATAGCCCGAGGGCTCGCAGGCGCGGACCATACAGAATTGTCCGGTCAAAGACGAGGGGCTTTTTTGCACTGCACAAAACCAGAGCGGGAAATGATGTACCATAACCCGATATTTTGCTTCTTTCGGCTCAGGCAGAAGTCGCCTAACCATTTGAAAAGAAACGGGTCAGAGGAAACCCCTTAACAAAACCCTACCAAGGAACTGTCACAGAACAGGGCTGCCCTGCAAAGGGATTTGCTTGACTTTCCTCCCCCCAGAGCCGACATCTAGCCGCACAAGATTACATGACCGCCTTACGAACCGGGGGATCTTTTCCGCCCGGTTTTGTTTGTGCCTCGGGAACTCGAATTCCACGTTGGCTTCGCACCGGGCATTCCGCAACGGAATGGACTCGGGAAAGGAACGTCCTTTCACGCGTTAACGCCTGTATGAGGAAAGCGCGTTCTGGCTCCTCATCAGCAGTAACATCCGACAGGCCCTGCGGTCAGGCAAGCTGTCGGATCATAGTATTAAGGAATACCGCGTAATGGCTGACCAGCCTGAGAACGCCACCCCCTCGCCTGTGCGCGAGGTGCCCGCCGATTCTGCCCTCGCATCTGCGGACCAAAACAGCGAGTCTGTCGCCTCTGAAGGCGAAGCAGCTGTCGAAGCAGTTGCCCAGGAAATGGCAGAAGATCTGACAAACGCGTCGGACACAACGGCGGTTTCTGAACCGTCGGCCGATGCCGAGAAAGCCGCCGCCAAAGACGCCGGCGCAGAAAAAGCCGGTGCAGGCGAAGAAGCAGAAGAGATCAAAACCAACGGGTTTGAACCCTTCAACCTGCTGCCCATCCTGATGAAAGCCATCAACCATCAGGGCTTTACCGCGCCGACCCCCATTCAGGCCGCCGCTCTGCCGCCGCTGCTGGAAGGCAAGGATCTGATGGGCATCGCCCAGACCGGTGGCGGCAAGACCGGTGCTTTCCTGCTGCCGCTGCTGCAGCGCCTGGAAAATGAGAATCTGCGCCCGGCGCCGCGCAAACCCCGCGCGGTCATTCTGGCCCCGACCCGGGAACTGGCCATGCAGATCGGCCAGGCCATCTACGACTTCGGACGCCGCCTGCGCCTGCGTCACACCGTTGTCTACGGTGGTGCACCTTACCGGCCACAACTGCAGGCCCTCAACCGGGGTGTGGACATCCTGGTGGCAACACCCGGTCGCCTGATCGATCATCTGGATCGCGGCTCTGTCCGCTTTGATGACTGCAACCACTTCATTCTGGACGAAGCCGACCGCATGCTGGACATGGGCTTTGTCGAAGATGTGACCCGCGTGGCAGACCTACTGCCCGCCCACCAGACCATCCTCTTTTCTGCCACCATGAACAGCGGTGTGCGGCGGTTTGCTCAGAAACTTCTGAACGACCCCGTTCAGGTGGAAATGGCCCGTGAATCCACGGTTGCCCATTCCGTTGAACACAAGGTGATGCATGTGGCTCGTCGCGATAAACGGGCCCTGCTGCAACACCTGCTCGCCCAGGAAGGTGTGGGCCGGACACTGGTTTTCGTGCGCACGAAAATGGACGCAGACCTCTTGTCTGCTGCCCTGGAAGACGAAGGCCTGTCAGCTTCCGCCATTCATGGCGACAAGCCGCAGAAAGTGCGTCAGCGCACCCTGTCTGCCTTCCGCCATGGCCGCTTTGACATTCTGGTGGCCACCGATGTGGCAGCCCGCGGCATCGACGTGCCCGACATCACCCACGTCTTCAACTTCGACCTGCCCATGGAAGCCGAAGCCTACGTGCACCGCATTGGTCGCACCGGGCGGGCCGGCGCCAAGGGTCTGGCCATCTCCTTCTGTGACAACCACGACCACTATCTGCTGAAAGCCGTGGAACGGGCCATTCGCCAGAAGGTGGAAATCGACAGCGATCAGCCCTATCACCTGAACCTGCGTCCCTCCAACGACAACCAGTCCAAGAAGGGCAAGGGTGGCAAGGGCCGTGGTTTTGGCAAGGGCGGCAAGCCCTTCGCCAAGGGTGGGAAACCCGCCTTCAGCAAAGGGGGCAAACCCAAACGCGACGGTGACGGAGAGTTCAAGAAGTCCGGCTTCAAAAAGCGGGATGATGACAACGGACCCAACCGCCGTGACGTCGATCCCTTCAAAAGCAGCGGTTACAAACGTCGCGAAGCCGAGAACAGCCCCTTTGCCAAACGCGCCGAAGGCATCAAGCCGCACCGCAAAGGCAAAAAGCCCCCCACCAAGCACCCTCATCCAAGCCGCACCGGCCAGCGTGAGGACGGGGCTGACAAGCCCCTTTCCCGCAAAGGAAAGTTCGGGGGGAAAGCCGGGGCCAGCAAAGGTGCGGAGGCCCGTCCTTTCAGAAAAAAGTCCGCAAAACGCGTCGCTGATCAGGGCAACTGGACCATGAAGCGGGCCAGCTGAACAAGACTCCAGATCAGCTGAGTGCTACGCGCTTGGTACGACGAAAACAGAAAAGGCCGCCCAGTTACTGGGTGGCCTTTTTTCTTAACCCTTGTTTTAAAACCTGTCGCCTCAACAACCTTTTGTCTGAACAAACTGAAAAACCGACCGCCGTCAATCCAGACACCATTTGAGATTTCCCGCCAGGGAGATTGCCTCAACGCGCCCAGTTTTTGTTGTTACTCCGGAGCTCGCCCAACAGGCGTTCCCGCGATCCGTCTGCGATCATCTCTGCAATGGTTTCATTTATCAGAGGCAAAAGGCTGAGACAGGTGGAGTCAGGAGAAAAAGCCAGATGCACAGGCACTGACTGGACGGGGGGGCCCACCGGAACAATGGTATCTGACAGTTCCTTGGCCTGAACCAGCTGGCGCCCGAGATCTTCCGGCAGCACGATGTAATCTCCGCGGCCCAAAGCCAGCATTTCCACGAGTTTTTCTGTACCTTTGACACCTCGAATCGTCAGGTGTTCCTGCGCATAGCTGTCAAACTGCCCGCCGTAACTGGTCCCGTCTGAAATCAGACCGAGCTGGCCCTTCAAATCGGACAAATTCTGGTAGGAGAAGGGCGCAGGTTTGCTAAGAAACACTCTGATATTGTTGGCATAGTAACTGTCAGAAAAGGCAAAGATTTTGTCCCTTTCCTCGTTGAAATTGATGGCCAGGATAGCGTCAACCTGACTGGCTTTCAGCATTGCCAGCTGCCGTTTCCAGGGCAAACCGTTCAGGGTCTTGACCGCTACTCCTGCACGCTGCGCGGCCTGTTCCAGAACCACAAGACCAATGCCATTGCCCCTGCCTTGCGTATCAACGAAGGAAAAGGGGAAGTAGTTGTCGGTCAGCGCCACAGTTACGGTATCGCAGACAGGGTCGTTGGCCTGAGCCGGCAGAGAACTAACCAGGCTCACCAGTGCAGACAGAAAAACTGCGACCAAACAGCCAGACCATCGAAAAGTCGACGTCAGATCCATTCGCCGCTTTCCAAAGAAACATCCACCAAACACGTCATTCCAACATCGCTTTAACGGGAATGTCACAATGGTAACAAGGCCAGCAGAGCTGCGGCAAGCGTCGCTTATCTGCCTTGCGGCAGGATACCCGGCAACCCTACCGGTAGTTCCTGTTATCCCAGGCATTTTGCAGGTCTGACAGGCGGTCTTCCGGCCCGCTGAGGGATAGCGTTACGCCCTGTTCGGTAAAGCCGCGCTCAGTTATCGCGATATCCGGCTGATTGCAGAGCTGCTCCAGCGCACCGCTTTCGCTGAAGTCCGCTGTCAGGGTCAGCACGCCCTGCCGGACAAAGGGGATAATGCAGCCCGTCTCCCGGGCCTGTTCCACCGCCAGCTTTGCCGCGCCCCCATAGGCCCGCGCCAACCCGCCAGTGCCCAGTTTGATCCCGCCGAAATAGCGGGTGACAATCACGCCCACCTGAATCAGTTCGGCCCCCTGCAGAACCCTCAAGGCCGGCATCCCCGCCGTCCCGCCCGGTTCACCGTCATCACGGCCTTTTTCCAGAATTCGCCAGTGATCGTCAAAACAACGCCAGGCGGTCACATGGTGCCCGGCCTTGGGGTGCTGGCCCTGCATTCGGGCCAGCTGTGCATCCATCTGGTCGTAAGGCACCAGAAGAGAAAAGAACCGGGAGTTCTTTTCTTCCAGTTCCGCTTCAACAATCCCGGTGACAGTAAAGAGAGAGGCTGGGACTGTCGTCTCGGACATTCTGACCTAATCCAGTTCCTGATAGTAAACGCCACGCGGTCCTTCGGAGGTAATGCGCAGTTCGGTCAGGGTACGCTCTGCATAGCGCATGCGCCAGTCCAGCATTTTCTGCGCACAGTCCAGCACCACGGACGCATAGGCCGGATCCTGCGCCAGATTTATCAGTTCGCTGGGATCTTCCTGCAGGTCGAAAAGCAAAGGTGGCAGGTCAGCAAAGTGCACATACTTGTAGCGCTCGCCCCTCTGAACCGCCAAAGCGCAGCTGTCATTGTCCCGGCCCAGAATGTTTGGATCCAGACCGTGATCGGCCACCATTTCCCGAATGATCCGATAGTCGAATTCCCAATAGATTTCCGTGCGCCAGTCCGCCGGTGTCTCACCTTCCAGGAAGGGTTTGAGGGAATGACCGTCAAAACTGCGGGGAACTTCATAGCCCAGGCAGTCAAGAATGGTCGGGGCCACATCGATGGTGCCAGTGAACTGTTCCACCACCCGACCGGCCTGCTCCCGACGGTTGGGATCACGAATGATCAGGGGGATGTTGAAGCTCTGGTCAAAGTACCCCAGTTTGCCCAGCAGGTAGTGATCCCCCATCTGTTCTGCATGGTCGGTGGTCAGAACAATCAGGGTGTTGTCGTACTGATCCGTTTCCTTCAGATAGGCAACAATTCGACCGATCTGCTCATCCACTTTGGTGATCAGACCATAGTAGTTGGCCCGGATCTGGCGGAAGGACTGTTCGTCCCAGCTGGACACCGGTTCTTCCGGGGCGCCCGGATAGAAATGGGACTTGTTGATGCCCTGCAGCAGGGTCGCCAGCAAAGGATGCTGTTCACCTTCCTGCGCAACGCTGTCGGCCCGCACAAAGTCCGGTACGTCAGCCGGATTGTACATTGAGTTAAACGGCTCCGGCGCAATGAAGGGCGGATGAGGCCGATAAACGGACAAATGGGTCAGCCAGGGCAATCCCCGACCGGATTTCTGCAGGGATCGCTGGGCCTCAAGCTGCTCAATCAGGGCATCGGTCAGATAGGCGGATTCACAGTGTTCTGCCTTGTAACGGGCAGGACGGTTGTCCAGCGGTTCGCTGTAGTCTTCAAAGGGGTGAAACGCCTCTTCGTCGTTGTCCGAGATATCGACGCCCTGCTTGCGCAGGTAGTTGGCCCACTTTTCCCCCACATCACCGGTGCCCCAATGGGCAACACGATCAAAGCCGGGAAGAACCCCTTCCAGATTGTGCAGCACGGGGTCATCGGCGGCGTACTCCCGCGGGTCAGGTGCCGTGTCGGTGTAACCGACCAACAGAGCTTCGTGGCCTTTGCGGCGCAGCGCACGGGCAATGTTGTCGTGACGATGGTCCAGAGGAATGCCGTTCCAGCCCACCCGGTGGTTCATCTGGTACAAAGACGTCAGAAGTGAGGCCCGCCCGGGCTGGCAGGGTGCCGCCTGGGTGTAATGACGGGCAAAACGCACCCCCTCCCTGGCCAGGGCGTCTGTGTGAGGTGTCTTCACCATGGGATGCCCGGCGATGGACAGGCAATCGGCCCGCCACTGATCTGCTGTAATCAGCAACACATTCATGGGACGTTTGTCTGAAGCCTTATCCGCCATGAGCTTTTCCCTTCCAATGTAAGCCTTGCGCAGTCCGGCTTCTTATCCCTGCTGTTTTTGTGATGCCAGAGAAGTTTTTCTTTCACTGGCTTTTCGTCGGCAATGGAACAGCAAAGGGCGCAAATGGGTCAAAACCAGCATCCCCTCCTGCGCCCTGTCCGCCTGCCCAACTAACTCAAGGGGCCCGCCAGAAACTCTGCGCATCGGCTGAGGGCTTGTTCGCTCCTGTCCCTGTCCCTTTCCCTTTCCCTTTCCCTTTCCGCAGACGCAGGCCATCACGCAGGTTAAGAGACAAGAGGCTGATGTTCACGGCCCCAGCCAGCAGTTCCAGGGTCTGGGCCCCATAGAAACAGCGATCGAACTGCCCGGCACCGGCTTTCCAGGCAAGGAAGAGTGCCGCTGGCAGCAGGATCAGCAAGCCCAAAGCCGCCACCACCTTCATCCGGCGTTGCTTTCTTGCAAGAAGCCCCTTGACCTGTTTTGGACTCAAGGCTCTGCCGCTCAATCCCGCCGCCATGAGGCTGGGGATCAGCAAGAACAATCCATAGACAATGGCCTCTTTCACCCAGGCCACCTGTGCGGTCGTTCCAAAGATCTCAACGATCACGGTGGAGGACCAAAAGACAATGATGAGCAACAGGCCAAGACCACCGGCCGTTCTGTGAAGGGTTTTCATGACACACCTCAAAGAGCTGAGAGCAATTTAGATAGCTAGCTATATATTATTGGATAGCAGGCTATTCAAGTTTTATCTTTCACTCATGAACTCAGACAAAAACCTCCCTTTCGACAAGCGCCGCTCAGCCGGCTATCTGGCCAACCACATGGCCCGCCTCTTTGCCATGGCGCTGCAGCAACGGCTGAAACCTCTGGGTCTGGCACCCGGTCAGTTCATGGCGCTATTGGTACTGTGGGAAGAAGAGGGCCTGACGCAAAAGGACCTGATCGCCCGGCTGGATGTGGAACAGGCCACCATGGCCAACACCCTCACCCGGATGGAACGCGATGGCCTGATCATCCGCCGTCCGCACCCGCAGGATGGCCGGGCCCAGTCCATTTTGCTGACTGACAAGGCGCGGAGACTGGAAAGCGACGCCAAAGCCCACGCCCAGGCAGTCAACCAACAGGCTTTGTCCGCTTTGTCAGAACAAGAAATCTCCGCCTTCCTGCAAACCCTGCAAAAAGTCACAGACACGCTGCGCGACGCAGATAAAGACAGCTGAAGCAGTGCAACGCCTCTCCGCTCAGAGCGAGCTGTTCACCCGCGCAGGTCAAATCGCACTGAGGGGGCAGACGGCTTGAAAATACGGAAAGCGAAAACCCTGCTCTAGAAGCCGTACCGCAACGCTCCATAGAGGTTGCTGTTGCGCTGAAACTGACCCAGAAACGTTGAGTCTTCCTGTCCCCAGATCAGGTTGCCTCCCAGCTCCACAGAGGCATGATCATCCAGTGACCAGGTGACCCTGGGGCGCAGGTAGCCATCCTTTTCGTTCGGGGACCAGAAAGCAAAGAGGGACCAGGTGACCGTTTGATTGTGGGTCAGATAGGTCAGCCGCCCGGTCAGGGTATGTCGGAATTCGGCCGTCGCATCGCCGGGGTCGGGCAGCCCGGCTTTGTAGGCATCATGGTCTTGCATCCATTCAGCATAGTACTGCAGGCCGCCGGTCAGGTTGGCCACAACTTCCCGCTCGTAACCCAGCAGCCAGCGTGCTTCGGAGTTGCGCACCAGGGGATCATCTCCGGCCCGGTCATCCAGGGAATCGTAGTAGCCGACTTCCACTTTGGCGATGCCTCCTGCCAGAGGTCCCAGCAGGGAGCCGCCATAAACAGCCAGCCGGGGAAAGGTCGCCTCCCCCAGGACCGGATCCTGACCGGCCGGGGACTTCCAGAACCCCCGATAGCCGTAGACGGCGGCTTCCACAGATCCAAAGGCCCGAGACCAGCGCGCATGCCACTCATCATCCTGGAACCAGCTGTTCCGCGCCTCTGTTTCGATCACCGCGTTACGCCCGACAATGCTGCCTGCAGCGGGGCTGAAGTAACTCACCCGGCTGCCGTCCACATAACGGTCCGCGTTAAAGCGGGGGGCATAGACCAGATCCAGTGTGCCCAGTTCGGAGAAATAGGAGGCTTTGAGCGCGTCACTGGGAGCCTTCAGGTATTCAATGTCCCGACCCAGAAAAAAGGAGTTCCAGTCCTTGGCAAAAAGGTCATTGATGAAAACCAGATCCCCTGTGCCCCAGGTGAGGATCTGCCGTCCAATTTTTAGATCGAGCTGATTCAATGGGGCTGTGACAACGTTGGCTTCTCTAAGATCAAAAACCCCCTGGCCGCTGTCCAAATCAGGGCGGTGACTGTCGGCCAGAGCATCGGCCAGGAAATCCCCCACCAGCGTGACTTCGTAGTGGTCCCGGGGCAAACGGGCGTCCAGATGCAAGCGCCCTTCTGCCAGGGAGGCCTGCCGTTCGTGAGGATCATGGGTCACGCGGGCGCCTCCCCGGATCTCAGCAAAACCGGTAAAGACCAGTCCCAGATCTTCCTGCCAGGTTACAGCATCCTCACTTTCAGCCTCCGGTTGGGACGCCCCTTCGGAACCTCCCAAGCCCGACGGCAAGGCAGGAACGGCAGGCCCGGCCCCCAAGCCCTGCGGCAGCGCCGGGCTGCTATCGCCCGGCAATCCTTTAGGCAGAGCAGGTAGGCTTGCAGGAGGTGTCCCGCCCAGCCCGGCAGGCAGGTTTGGCTCCGCCGCCAGGGCAGGCAGAGCAACAGCTGCCCCGATCAGAAAGGCACAAAGAAAAACAGCTCTAGGCACGGGATCAGACCTGACGTTACTTACCGAAGATGTTTGCGCGGGGCCCGGCGCAGATAGCGCTCGGTAAAGACATCCTCGGGCAGGCCCAGATTGTAAGTCACCTCGTCATAGGACATGACCGTGCGGCTGCCGGTCTGGTGGTTGCTGGCTTCGGCCCGCACCACCGTCGGATAGCCTTCCACGTCGGCCACTTCAATGGTGGCAATGGTACGCAGTGGCTGATGCTGGGCATCATAGTAGCGGGTCTGAACCGGCAGGAAGGTGTTCTTGTGCACGAAGGTTTCGTAATAAGCGAACTCGACACTGCCCGGGTCCTTCGGCGTAGACCGCAGCTGGTAGTAGCTTTCAGATGTGCCGATCAGTTCATGACTGTCGGCTTCCAGCAAGCGTCCTGAAACATCTTCATAGAAGAAATCAGATCCGGCAAAAGAGGTGCGTTTGTCCGTTGCGGCAATGCGTTTGACCAGATCCAGCGCAGGCAGATAGAGCCAGCGGTCATCTTCCTGCTCAAGGCTCTTATGCACCATGAACACCATCTTGGAGACATCAGCGGGCCGGTGAAAATAGATGTAAAAGAGCTGGTCACTGCGATAAGCCTGCCCGGCCCGCTCTTCACTGTCTGTTTGATCTTTCCGCAGGATGGTCAGCTTGCGCTCCCGCTCTCGCCCCTGGCTGTCAAAGATCGTCATGGTCACCTGGGCGCGGCCATCCTGCCCCTGGTAATAGGCCATGTAGTTGGCGTTGTGGATGATGGCCTGTGCATCGCTCAGATCAGCTGCCTGCGATGGACGACCCAGCAAAGCAGCGGCCAGTACCAGACCCAGTGCTGCAGTTTTCTTAAACATGATATCAGTCCCTTCTTAGGCAGACGGAGAGGCAGAGGACGCGGACTTAAAGAGCAGCGGCTTCATCCAGATCAGAAGCGCTGGCAACAGCACCAGAGTGGTCAGCCCCGCCGCCAGCAAAATGGAGGCGATGAGGATGCCCACGGTATTGTAGGGCACTAGCGACGCAAAAAGCAGTGGCAGGAACCCGACACCCAGAACAATGGCGTTGCGGGCGATGGCCCGGGCCGGCTCCCCAAACACCTCCTGCAAGGCAGCTTCAGCTGATCCAAGCCGACCATAGGCAGCCCGGGTCCGGGACAGGAAGTGAATGGCATAATCCACCGCCAGACCAAGACTGAGCGCAGACAAGACGGCCACCGGCATGTCGTAGTCCTTTCCGATGATCCCCGTGACCCCGTAAATAACGGCAACGGACAGAGTGAGCGGCACCATGGAAAGCAAGCCCCACCAGAAGGAGCGGAAAAGGAACACCATCATCACCAGGACCACAGCAAAGGACCCCAGGAAGGCTTTGGCCATGCCGGCCACCATCTTTTCCTGCCAGACCACGTTGATGTAAGTGAGGCCGTACCAATCGGCGCTCAGACCCTCTGGCAGGGGATTGGCTGTGACAAAGTCCTCCAGTGCCTGCATCACCTCTTTCATGTCCCGGTTATCGCCGCTGCGCAGTTGCAGCCAGAGAGAAGCCTGCCGGTAATCGGGGGTGACAAAGCGCCAGAGGTCCTGGGGTCGGTGGCTGTTCTGAAAGGTCAGAAGGGTCTGGGCAACGGCTGCGGCACTGTCAGGCACCCGGAAAGCCGACGGATCCCCCTCCCAAAGTTCCCGATGAACGGTTTTCACCAGATCGCTGAGGGTGGAAACCTTGCCAACCACGGGCTGCTGCTCCAGGGCTGCTTTCAAGGAATCCAGATAGTCCAGCACGTCCGGCTGCTTAAAGATCTCTCCCGCCTGTCGTTGTTCATCGAGAAAATAGAGCGTTTCTTCCCAGGCCAGATACCCCTCGCCATCGGCCCGGTCCAGACGGTCTTCCAGATAGGCGGCAAGATCTGAATAGAAAGCCGCCCGGTCATCGCCCGCAAAGTTTTGCGCCACCTTGGCCAGCGCTGCAAAAGCCAGCGGGGCGTCGGTCATACCCTCCTCACCCAGCGCCTGGCCTCTGGCCTTGGCAGCGGCTTGGAAGGCGGTCAGATCAAGTCCCTGTTCTTCTGCCGGGGTCAGCGCCAGGTAGGCCATGTAGCTGCCGGCGAAATGACTGTTCAACGCCCGGTCTGCCACCCGAATGGCGTGGTCTTCCTTAAACCAGCGAATGGGGTTGTCATTGATGACAATGCGGCTCATGCCCACACCAGCAAAGACGGCCAGCGCCAGGGTGGCCAGGAGAACCAGACGATAGCGACCGACGGCCAGGCGGCCCAGCTTTGGCAGATTGCGGGCCAGCCAGGAGCTTTCTTCACCCGCACCGCCACTCACTTTCATGCCAAAATCAGCGAGTTTTTCATCGGGAATGAAGAGGATGAAGGCGGGCACGAAAGTGATGGTCCAGAACCAGGCCAGAGCCACGCCTACAGCCACGAACACCCCAAAAACCTGCACAGGCGGAATGGGCGTCAGCGCCAGAGAAGCAAAGCCGGCAACGGTCGTCAAACTGGTGAAAAGCATGGGGGCATAGAGCTCAGCCAAGACGGTTTTCAAGGTCTGGCGTTTGTCCCGCGTGGTCTGATAGCGGTCAAAGAACTCGGAGAGAATGTGAACCGCATCCAGCACGGCAATGGGCATGATGAAAATGGGGATCATCGAGCTCATGATGTGTACGGTGTTTCCCGTTGCCACCAAGAGACCCATGGTGGTCAGCGAGGCCGCCATGGCCACCAGCATGGGGGCAATAATCAGGTTGATCTGGCGGAAGAAGAACCACAGGAGCAGAAAGATCACCACCATGGCCGCAGGGGCGGAAATGGCCATTTGAATGAACATTTCCACGCCGAAGGTATCCTCAGCCACCGGCAGGCCGGTGATGTGCACTTCATCACCAAAAGCCTCCCACCCCTGTGTGTGCTCCAGCAGAGCGTCACGTACCTGATAGCTCCAGTGCTTGTCTGTCAGCGGCAGGTAGAGGGCCAGAGCCTGGCCGTTTTCGCTGACCAGCGTATCTGCCAGCAGCGGAAGCGCTTCAGCTTTGGCTTTGACGGCCAGGGCCTCTTCACGGCTTTCCGGGGCCTTGGGCATCAACCAGGAAAAACTCACGGTCCCTGGCCCGGCCTGTTCAATGTTATCCACGGTGGAGGGGGCCAGCACATCCACAGCCACCACCCCGCCGCGCGCCTTCTGCTGAACGGCCTCCAGCTCCGGCAGGGTTGCCGGGCCTGACGGCGTCCCGTCCGCTTTCTGGCTCGCTGCAGGATCGTCCCATTGCAGGCTCTGGGCAAAACGGGCCAGGCCATGGATTCGGCTCAGGCTCTCCGGATTAAAGATCCCGTCGGGATGCCGCCGGTTCAACAAACCCACAACCACCAGATCCCGCTGATCAAACTCTTTTTTCATCTGGCGGTGAAAGACCCGCACCGGCTCGTCATCGGCCAGCATGTTCTCCGGGTCCGTATCAATGGTCAGGCCGGACAGAAAGGGAAAACTCTGAGGCGCCAGAGTGGGCAACAAGGCCAGGGCAAGCGCCAGAAATGTCACCACCGCCGTGCTCCAGATCACCCCGCGCGGCCGCGTCAACGCCCAGGAAACCAGCAGAGGTTGGGGCTTGTTCTGGGGCCTGGATTGAACTTTGGACACGCGAAATTTCCCTTTTCTCTAACCTGACAGATCCTCTTGCAGCATCAGTCGGGATTTTTAATAGAGCGATCTTTGCTGCAGAGCTTATCTCTCCTCCCACGCCAGGGGAACCGGACCAGTCCCCGAGGATTTTGAGGAAAGAAGAGTGCGAAAACAGATGTTAATTAGTTCTTGCTTATATTCGTGTCAATGAATATATTGATTTTGCCGAAGCCACTCCGGGGAGAGGTGAGCGGCGGCTTGATGCGGCAGATCAGGGGAGCACCTGCAGTCGGATCAGCTGTGTTTTTACCTCTCCGCCAATCTCTGCTATGAGGGACTGAACGCCTGTTTCAACTTTTCAGCTTGGTACCATGACCCAAGGTCAGATCACAGATCCTCTCAGCCCGCCCCGAAAGCAGGCCGCATCCCCCTCCTCAGGTGCCGCCAAGGATTTTCAGGACGCTGCCGAACGGGCCACAGATCTGCTTAAGCTCATGGCGAACGAGCGCCGATTGATGGTCCTTTGTCACTTGCTGGAAGGACCAAAGTCAGTGGGAGAGTTGGAAGGACTGGTGGGGCTTCGGCAAGCTGCCTTGTCACAGCATCTGGCCAAACTTCGCAACACGGGGTTGGTCAAGACGCGGCGGGAAGCGCAGACCATTTTCTACTCTCTGGCCTCCCATGAGGCAGAAGCCGTGATCGGCTGTCTGCACGGGCTTTTCTGCCAGGACGTGGAAACGTAACGGGAAGAGCTCTTTATCGGGCTTTTCCTTGTCTTGCCAGCTTGCTTTTCGGGCAAGCGCCACTAAGGAAGACCCCATGTCTCTTGATCGCATTGTTCTCGCTTTTGCCGGCCTGATGGTTCTCATTTCTGTCGCCCTGGCCCACTACGTCCATCCCAATTGGATTTTCCTGACCCTCTTTGTCGGGGCCAACATGTTTCAGGCCGCCTTTACTGGCTTTTGCCCGCTGGCCATCATCCTGAAGAAGGTTGGCGTGCGCCCCGGTGAAGCCTTCCACTAGAGTCAAATCGGTTTAAGTGGACTCACTTTGTGATAACACTTGAAGCGTGAATTTGCCTCTATTCAACAAGATAGAGGATGATTCACGGTTTAGTTCCAAGCGCAAAGCGCTGCTAACTGAACCGATCTGGCTCTAGAAAGTGATCGACAGGAGGTGAAGCGCCTTGCGCTTCGCTTCTGTCGTGACTCACTCTCTAAAAAGACTCTAAGCCCAGCTTTTCCGGTCTGTCGATCCACGAGTAACAAGACCCGTTAAAAGGCCCTAAAAACCCCGCAGCCGACCAGGATTAAATCGCCCCAAGGGAACCCACTTTGTGAAGATCCTTTGTGCGTGAAACTCTGGTCAGTGTCTCAGAGGATGACCCACGGGTTAGGTGCCAGCGCAAAACGCTTTCATCTAACCCGATCATGCTCAGGCTGCGGGGCTTTGTTTATCCAAGCCTGCACTGCCTATAGCCCCAGCAGATCATCCAGCCAGTCATACATGCGCTGATGAAAGAGCCGCCGGGACCGCAGTTCCGTATGATCTCCCGCCCCTTCTTCCGCGGTAAAGCGCTGCAGCTTTTTGATTTTTGCCGGAATGGCGTTGAACAGAGTTTCGGCCTGGGCAGCCACTGGATCTTCCTCTGCCAGAATGACCAGCGTTGGACAGGCGATGCCCGATACCACAGGGGAGAGTTGCAGTTTGTCCATCGCCATCAGACTATCGAAGAGATTGTCCGTTTGGTGCACCAGTTGAGCCCGCTGTATCATCTTCCAGTGCAAAGCAGGTGGCGCTTTGGGGCTGTTGAGGAAGTCCTCTACCGGCTGCACCTCCTCCCGATCAATCTCGGGAAAAGCTGCTTTGCGGTCATCCGGCAGATGTAACAAGGGCAGCAGACTGAGCCGCATGTCCCATTGTCCCGGATCGGGCACCAACGCAGCCAATCGGTCCGCATGAAAGGCCGCAGCCCGCGGCGCCAGATAGCCCCCCAGGCTCCAGCCATGCAACACCATACGCGCCCTGTCGACCTGCGGATGCTGTTCTGCAAAGTCCAGGACGGACGCCACCACCGCTTCCCAGTCATGGCGAAGGGCAAGTCCCTGATCTGTTAGAGCCCGGCCCTGTCCTGGTCCATCAAACAGCAGGGCATGGTACCCCCTGCTTGTCGCCGCAACGCCGTGTTCCACCAGCATTTCAGCCATGGAACTGTCGTAGCCGTTCACACAGATTACCGTCGGTCGACGTCCTGCCCCGCCGGACAGGAATATCCCCGGCAGGTGGGTATCTTCATAGGGAATCTGCAAGGGCTCGGCGGGTGGATCCATCAAGGGCAAGACCTTCTGCAAAGCCTGCCATTCACGCTCTGCAGAGCTTGCCAGCCGGTCATTGAGGGTTGGTCCGAAAAACGGGTAGTAAGCCGTTCGGTGATAGGTCGTGGCGCGAATGTAAGCTTCCCGTGCACTGACCCGGTGTCCGCCCGCTGCCGACTGATCACCGGCCGTTTCCACCCGATTGGCCGTTGCGGTCCATTCCCGATGCCAATCCGCCCGGTCCCCCCGGCCGATGCGTGTCAGGGTCTGCTCCACTTCCCCGAAATCAGCGCCACCATAAGCGGTTTCAAACAGTGCGCGGGTACCAAAGATCTCCCACAGCTCATTATCACTCAGCCAGGTTTTCATGACGGCCCTCACAGTCTGGTCGCTTCAGCTACCCCGTGCTGCAAACCCACAGAGCCCTTCCCTTCACAGCGCAAAGAAAAGCTCATGAGTGGCGCTCAGGATCCCATTTACCATAACATAACATCTTGCCTCAGTTGCGCGCTTTTCCCTTTGACCAATCGGGCAATTTCAGGCCCTGTGGGAAAGAGAGCTGCCACCAGCCGAGCCTGGATATTCAGCGGGCTTTCCGTCAGGGTTTTGACTGCAATTTACCAGTCTGCCCGCCTCTTTCTCTTCCATCGTTTTGATGAAGTCCAACGACCATGATTTTTTCAGACCAAAGCCCCGTGACTTTCCAAGACACCCTGCCGGACGCCTGTGATGTGGTGGTGATCGGTGCCGGGGTAATCGGCACAGCCACGGCCTACTATCTGGCCAGGCAGGGACAATCGGTCCTGCTGTGCGACAAAGGCCGGGTAGCTGGCGAGCAGTCGTCACGCAACTGGGGCTGGGTGCGCCAGCAGGGCCGCGATCCCTCAGAACTGCCCCTGATGATGGAAAGCCTCAAGCTCTGGAAAGGCCTGGCCGAAGAAATTGGCGAGGACGTGGGTTTCCAGCAGACCGGCTGCCTCTACCTGTCTGAAACCCCGGAAATTCAGCAGAGCAACATTGAATGGCTGGAGGCGGTGAAAGAGTTCCAGCTGGACAGCAAGCTGCTGAGCGCCAGGGAAGTGGGAGAAATCCTGACAGACAGCCCGGAACAATGGAAAGGCGGCGCCATCTATACGGCCAGTGACGGGCGGGCCGAACCCTGGATTGCCGTCCCCGCCCTGGCCCGCGCCGCCCAGCGGGCCGGTGCCAGGATCATTGAAAACTGCGCTGTGCGTACGTTGGAAGAGACAGCAGGACAGGTCTCAGGTGTGGTGACGGAAAAAGGCAGGGTTCGCTGCTCCCGGGTCGTGCTGGCTGCCGGAGCCTGGACCTCCCTTTTTGCCGCCAATCTGGGCATAAAGATCCCGCAGCTGTCCGTGCGTTCCACCGTGGCGCAAACTGCCCCGGCCCCCAACATCCTCAATGGCCAGGCAGCCTCCAGCAAGATTGCCATCCGGCGCCGGGCCGATGACGGCTACAGTGTCGCGCTCTGCGATTTTTCAGAGCACTTTGTCGGTCCGGATTCCTTCCGTAACTTCAAGCTCTTCCTGCCTTCCCTGAAAGCCGCCTGGCATGAAGTCAAAGTTCGCCTGGGCAGCCAGGCCTTCCTGAAGGATCTGCACGGGCCGCGCAGCTGGGGGGCTGACGACATCACCCCCTTCGAAAAGACCCGCGTGCTGAATCCACCGCCCAGCGACAAAGCCCTGTCCCTGATGAAAGAGCGGCTGGCGGCCACCTGGCCCCAACTGGCCGGCATTGAGCTGCGTGAACGCTGGGCCGGCATGATCGAATCCACCCCCGATATCCTGCCGATCCTGGGGGAAAGCGACCAGCAGTCAGGCCTCATTCTGGCCACCGGCCTGTCCGGTCATGGTTTCGGCATCGGTCTGGGTGTGGGTAAGTTGCTGGCCGACGTCGCCCAGGGCAAACCGGCGCCCCACGATATCAGCCGGTTCCGACTTTCCCGCTTCTATGACGGCAGCCCCATCGAACTGGGGCCGGCCCTCTGATCACATGGCAGCCTCTCTCTTCTGGCTCTTTGTCAGTGCCTTCGTGGCAGCCACTCTCTTTCCGGCCTCCTCGGAAACCCTGCTCAGCTACCTGGTGGTGAACAATCCAGATCAGGTTGCTATCATTGTCGCCGTGGCCACGACCGGCAACAGCCTGGGATCCTGTGTCAACTGGCTGTTGGGTCGGTTTTGCCTGCGCTTTGAAGACCGTCGCTGGTTTCCCTTCAAACCCGAGCAAAGAGCCAAGGCGGAAACCTACTTTAAGCGCTATGGCCTTTGGAGCCTGCTCTTTGCCTGGCTGCCCCTCATCGGAGATCCGCTGACCTTCGTTGCCGGGGTTCTGCGCGCCCCCTTCTGGCCCTTTGTCCTGCTGGTCACCCTGGGCAAGGGGGCCCGCTATCTGGTGCTGGTCGGCGCTGTGCAATGGATCTTTGAATAAGGGCCGGTCTACCGGAAAGTTTGGCTACCCTGCGGTGGAGCCAAAGGCCTCCGGGTCGCTTCTGCGCAGCAGACGGGTGATCACAAAAGCCAGCAAGGGGATCAGGAACACAACGGTCCCGGCCACCCAGGCCAGACGGTCCAGATGCGCCAGGGCCCCGCTGGGAGTCTGCGCCACCAGGAAGTAGGACACCGCGGCACCCGAACCGGAGCCCACATGCTGCATGAAGGACTGCATGGCCCCGTAACCAGCCCGCTCCTGAGGTTTGGGGATTTTGGTGGTCAGCGCCGACACCGGCACCATGTAGGCGCTGAAGCAGGCAAAGAAGACGATGTACCCCAGCACATAGGGCATCGGCAGTTCCAGGATCAGCCAGCACAGCAGATTGACGGCAAAGACCAAGGCGATGACCAACGAGGTTTTGAAGGCCCCGACCCGGTCGCTGATGCGGCCTGACAGCTGCATCACCCCCAGGTTGCAGAGCCCGGCGGCGAGATAGAGAAATGACAGATATTCCCGCGGGAAACCGAAGTTCAGCTGCAAAATGGTGGAGATGTGGGGGATCACCAGAAAGGCCGGGAACAACATGGTGGCCGTGGCGAGGGCTCCCAGCCCCATCACCGGTTTGGTCAGAAGGTGGTAGGTGCGAAAACTTGCTTTCTGCCCACTGTTCAGATGCTCCCGCAAGTTGGGCATGAAGAAGAAAACCAGTAGCAGAACCAACAGGATCACGACCGACAGCAAGTAAAAGGCCCATTGCCAGGCCAGCACGTCCGCAATGAAAAGACCGATGGGAATGCCAAAGATGGAAGACAGGGGGAAACCCGCCATCACCAGCCCCATGGCTTTGCCCCGGTCTTGGGGCGGCACCTTGTCTGCAACAATGGAAATGCCCAGGGCCACCGACGGGCCGCCGAAGATACCCGCCACGATCCGGGCCGCCATCATCTGTTCCAATGATCCCGAAAGTCCGCAGGCCAAGGTCCCCAGGAACAACCCCGTTAAAGACATCAGCAACAGGTGTTTGCGGTCAAAGCGATCAAAGAACCGGGCCAAGGTCAGAGCTGTCAGCGCGGCGGCATAGGTATAGCTGCTGCTGAGCCAGGCCACTTTGCTGGTGGGAAAGTCCAGAGCCGTCGCCAGGTCCGGCCCCAGGGGCATGACCAACACCATATCCATGGCATTCACAAACTGCACCAGCATGACCATGCCGATGATAAAGCCGACGCTCTTCATAAAGACTCTCTTTGCTGGTTAAGAGGGAGAGTCCCGACAGAAACGACGCACAAAGCGCCTGACCTTCTTTCCATCACGCTCTAGCCAAGCAGCCGTTATCTTTCAGCTGCCCGTCCCCCGACGGAGCACTGCCCCCAGCAGATGGTCTTTCTTGTCTGGGAAGTCAAAGTCTTCCTCAAAAACAGAGGGAGGCCGCCTCAGAAGCTATATTCCGAGCCCTGTATTGCACCCTTATAGCTGCCCCTGCATGCCCCAGCGGTCCCGCCCCGGGTTTGGGCGGCGCGAGTCAGGTACTACTCTGGTGCCGCAGCAAGAGGCGGTCGGTAATCCCGGCCCCCAGCCACATGGCAAGCAAAGCGACCCAGGCTGTCAGGGACAGCACCGATCCGCCCGTCACACCGGCACCGACGGCACAGCCCCCGGCCAGCATGCCACCGAACCCCATCAGCACCGCCCCCACCAGATAGCGCAGCAGGCCGGTTTCCGGCGAAAAGACTTGCAGTTTGAACTGACCGGTGAGCAAGGACGCTGCAAGTGACCCCAGGAAGACACCCGGCACCAGCCCCCCGCCAAAATTCAGCGGGTAACGAGGCTCGTTGACCAGCGCCATCAGCGTATCAGCCGACGGCCCGGTGAAAGAAACGGACTGAACGGTGATGGGGTCGAAGGACTGCTCAGCCAACAAACCCGTCAGCCACCAGCCCAGCGCTACCGTGCCCCCGACGCCCAGGGCCGTGACAAGTGTCCAGAGGGGCAGCTTACGCCAGAACGACAAAGCCAGAGCCAGCACCAGCAGCCCTGCACTGAGGATCAGAACCAGATTTTCAGGGAACAGCTGCCCCAGATCCCGGACCTCTGCCGGAACCACCCACCAGGAAGAAAGATCTTCACGCAGAGGCGACAGAAGCCCGCGCAAACTGGCCTGGGCAGCAACGGTCAGAACCAGTCCGGCCAGCAAGGCCCTGAGGTTGCCTGTTGCCGATAAAACCAACAGACGGCTGGCACAGCCCCGGGCCAGGATCATGCCGCCCCCGAACAGCACCCCTCCGATCACCGCCCCGGAAAGGGTGCCCGGCTGGTTGATCTGGCGGATGCCGTCACTGTCCAGGGCGCCATCAGCCATCAGCAGCTGAACGGACAGCAAAGCCGCCGAGAAGGTCAGCAGCCAGATGGTCAGCTTGACACCGGGTCGGGCATGCCAGAACTCCAACGTGGCTGCCCGCAGACAAAAGGAAGATTGCTGGGCAAAGGCCCCAAACAACAGGCCCACCAGCAATCCGGCCAGGGCGATGGCCCCATCATCCCCCAGCACTTCCAACAGGTAAGACAGATCCACCAGACGTTACCCTTTTCCACCTTTGGCGTGAGGGTCCCAGACTTAAAAAAAGCAAGCCCCTCCTGTCTTTGATTTATATCATTCGAATATTTGAATGTTTAAATCCGACAGAGCGGGTTGCCTGCTTTTCGATCCAGCTAGGTTCGCAAGGGAGAGATCTTTTATGACAGCAACAGAAAAGACCCCTATGCTCGAGCGAATCAGTCAATCTAATGATCAACTTTTTGTAGCATTTTTTGCCCATAACCTGACGCCTGACTGATCGATCAAAGGCGCGACCAAGAGGTAGATGAATGGCAGGCGAGATCAAAATCGATATCGGGTGTGGTGGGGCAAAGCGTGACGGGTTTCTTGGTCTGGATGTCAGAGCCATGGAGGGCGTGGATCACGTCCTTGACCTCAGCAAAGACCGCTATCCTTTCGAAGACAATTCAGTAGACCACATCTATTCGTCACATTTTTTCGAGCACCTGTTTGTTCCTGATCATTTCTTCAGGGAAGTCGGGCGGATTGCCAAACCTGGTGCCAGAATTGAAATCTGGACGCCCTACACCTTCAGCAGCGAGGCCTTTGTTTTTGGCCACAACATCTTTCTGACGGAACTATTCTGGCAACATTTCTGCGTCATCCACCCCGATGATCACGCCCACAAACTTCAGGGCCGCTGGATACTGCATGAAATCAAATTTGTGGTCAGCCACGAGACCTTTGCTGATCTGAAGAGGCAGGGGATCCCGTTAGAGTTTGCCTTGAAGTACATGAAAGATGTTGCCATCGAGTTTGGCGCGATAATGGAGTTCCAGCCCGACAAAACCATCGCACCTCCGCCCTATCGCACCAGCTACGCCTTTGCCCGCTTCGACGAGAGCATGGACATCCCAAGTCAAATTGAAACGGAGTCTGCCCCTGCCGAACCCGAGCAACCAAAAGCCCAAGACCTAAGCAACAACCCCGACACTCCCCCGCAAATCGAGCAGGCGCAAAAGGGTTTGTTCGAAAGGCATCTATCAGCACTCGGGGGATGGCTGGACCGCAGAACCTACGGTCTGAAAGTCGCCATCAAAGGGCAGTAAGGAAACGGGATCCAAACGCTGGCATAACTCCGTTGGCAGGTGACAGCTCCGGGGCAGGATCGGGTTGGTCAGGAGCGCATTGCACTTCTACTACTGTCGATCACACTCTACCGGGTTTTCAGTGGAAACTCCGGATGATGGTGAGCAGCCAGCCGCAACAACTGCTGAAACTTTGGACACTCCAGATGGGACGGAGCGGAACAGTCAGCCACGTGGCGCAGTGCATTTTGGAGTGTCGTCAGGTTGCGGATCTGCCGCTCCAGCGCATCTGCCCGCTTGTGCAGTTCCTCCCGGGGTACCTTTGGCTGGTTGTCCTCACCGAACATTTCCGCAATTTCATCCAGAGAGAATCCCGCTGACTTGCCCAGCGCGATCAAGGCCAGCCGCAAAGGGGAGTCCGGGCCGAACTGTCGGCGCAGGCCCTGACGGCCCAGGGACGTGATCAGCCCCTTTTCTTCATAGTACCGCAGCGTGGAGGGAGGCAGACCGGATTGAGCCGCCAGCTCGCCAATATCCAGATTTTTCATGCTTGACCTCAAGTTAACTTGAACTCGTAGGGTGCCGTCTTGCCCTCCATTCAGCAAGAGGAATCCTGACCTTGACCACCCCATCCTCATCACCCGCCTTACCCGGCAAGGTGACGGCCCGTCCTGCCCAACTCACAGATGATCCCGACCGGCTCCCCTCCGCCTCATCCCCTCAATCAGGAGTCACCGCTCCACCCTCCTGTGCGGACCACGGCACGGACCAGAACCTCTCATCCCCCCAAGGACCTTTATGGCGGGAAAAACAGGCGCTTGCGCTTTTGCTGGCCGCCAGTCTTACCGTGATGGCCAATGCCACCATCAGCCCGGCCCTGCCCCGTCTGGAGGCGCTCTTTGCCCAGGACCCCAACGCAGAACTGCTGACCCGCCTGCTGGTGCCAGCCCCTTCGCTGACGGTCATCTTCTGCGCGCCTCTGTCAGGATGGCTCGCGGACCGCTACGGCAGGCGCTGGCTGCTGTTAACCGGCGTCGTGCTGTTTGTGCTGACCGGCAGCGCCGGTGCCTACCTGCCCGACCTGACCAGCATCTTTGCCAGTCGGCTGGCCCTGGGGGTTGCTGTGGCCATGATCATGACCGCGCAAACGGCGTTGATCGGGGATTACTATGTCGGGGCACGGCGCAGCGCCATCACGGGCCTGCAGACGTCAGCGCGCAACTTTGGCGGTTTTGCCTTTATCACACTGGCCGGCTGGCTGGCGCTCTATTCGCCCCGACTGCCCTTTGCCATCTACGCCCTGGCCGGGCTGATGCTGCCCTTCCTCTGGGTCGCCATCACGGAGCCTCTACGCACCCCGACAAAGACAAATAAAGCGGCAACTCCGTCCTCTGAAAGAGTGTCTGCCAACTGGCCCTGGCTGGTGGCGGCGCTGGCGGCTTTGCAGATGCTGACCAACCTGACTTTCTTCCTGATGCCGACCCAGGTGCCTTTCTTTCTGGATTCACTGGGGTATGACAGCGCCCCCATGACCGGGCTGGTTCTGGGCGTTCTGACACTGACAGGGGGAATGACAGCCTTGCTGTTCAGCCGCATCAAAGGTGTGTTGGGCGCTGCGGGTCTCTTTGCCCTGGGCTATGGTCTGATGGCGGGAGGCTTTGCCCTTCTGCCGCTGGGCGGCCAGCTCTGGGCTCTCCTGTTGGCCGCGGGTGCCATTGGGGCAGGCTTTGCGCTGGTCATGCCAAACTTCGTGTCACTGGTCCTGCACCTGGCCCCGGCCTCTCATCGCGGACTGGCCGGCGGCGTGCTGACCACCGCCGTCTTCCTGGGGCAGTTCTGCTCGCCTTTTATCAGCATTCCTGCCATTGCGGCCTGGGGTTTTGACGGCACCTATCACAGCACAGCGGCGCTGCTGACCCTGCTCGCGCTGATCGCCCTGCTCCACCACAGCAGGAGATTTGCAGCCCCTTTGCGGTAACCCAGCAAAAAACGGGTGAGCCTCTGGGGACCGGCAACAGCTGTCAGCCTCCAGAAGAGCTCACCCGCCCGTCCGCTTCAATCGGGAAAACGGGAAATTAAAGCGGATTAGTTGACCGCACCCAGCAGAGCCGCGACCCGTTGGGATTCAGCCAGATGATGCTTGAAGTGCGGCAAGACAGCCTGAAAATGCGCCTTCAGTTCCGGCCGTTTGGCTGCGGGCAACAACAGGGTCTCCACGGCTTCAATGGCGGCGGTATGAAAGGCGATTTCATGACGAAGGTAGGCTTTGTCGAAATCTGCACCGCTCTTGGACTGCAGGTCTGCCAACACCGTGTAGTGGCTTTTGGCTGCGTCAAAGCGGGCAGAAGGCAGCAGGGGGGTCACCCCCAGTTCAGTTGCCAGATCATATGCCGCTTTGCGGACCCCTGTATGATCCCGGGCCACCATTTCAGCCAGGGCCTGGACCTCTGGTGACTGGCCGTTGATCTGCGCCAGCAAAGCCGTTTCGATGTCAAAGGAATTGACCTGATTGTAGATGGCAAAAATGGCGGGATCGTCCAGAGGGCCGCCTGCCTTGCTGGGGGTCGAACTGAGCGCCAGAACAGGCAAGGAGAAGATAAGAGCGAAAAGTGAGCCGATTGTTAGTTTTCTGAGCATCGGATGTGTCCAATGGTTGCTTTTGTAAAGGGTGCGGCGGCTGCTCCTTTTTTTTTGCAAACTAGAAGCAGCCAGCCGCTGGAGAAGGCCCTGTCTTTCCGATTTTGCCTCGGGTGCTCCCCTTTGGAGGACAGATGCCTTAAGCACTGATGAAGCGCTTGCCCTGGAAAATAGAGAGGCCTATTCTGATTTAGAAATTATCTTAATAAATATGATCTATAGGTTTTTTAAATGAAACTAAGGCAGCTGGAGTTTGTTCGGGCCATTGCCGAAAGCCGGTCCTTCAGCCGGGCTGCCGAGATCTGCAACGCCAGCCAGCCGACGCTGTCCAACTCCCTGTCTCAGCTGGAAGAAGAACTGGGCGGCAAGCTCTTTACCCGCACCACCCGGCAGGTCAGCCTGACCCCATTTGGCCAGTATCTGCTGCCTTATCTGGAAAGCCTGTTGGACCATCGGGATGAAGCCCTGGCAGCCGCCAAAGCCTTTCACAATCCGGTTCATAAATTGCTGAGGATCGGCTTTTCCCCGCTGGTGGACATGCACCGGCTGGATCGGATCCTGCAGCCCTTCCGGGACCGTCATCCTGATGTCAGCATTTTCTTCAAAGAATGTTCGCTGGATGACATAACGGCGCGTCTGACCGGCAACCAGGTGGACATGGCCATTGTGCCCCGTCTGTCCCTATCAGGAGGGTTTGAGCAAACCGGCTTCTATCAGGACAGGCTCTATTACCTGCCCCGGGAGGGAACTGCTGGAACACCCGCCCCGACCGGGCCAATCTCCTTGCAGTCCCTGCCAGACGTCCCGTTGATCCTGACAGACGGCAGCTGTGGCCTCACCGGAACACTGACGCGCCTGTTCGAGCAGAATGACGCGCAGTTCCGGAGTTACCCGGGACAGGCCAAAAGCTACCAAGCCATTGAGGAATGGGTCGACCTGGGCATCGGGGCCGCCATCCTGCCGCAGGCCAAACTGCGATTGGCAACAGAACAGGCCCGGCCTCTGGTATCAAGAAACGGCCTCCAGGTGGCCTTTGATTTTGACTGGACCTGGAACCGCGCCCAGCAGTCACAGCCACATCTGGCCGACTTCATCAGCTACATCAAAAACACTGTTCCGGCCCTGATCGACGGGGAAAAGGACCATCAGTTGCAGCACCGGGAACAGGCAGGTTAGGGCGACAGGCTCCTGAACGCCCCACCGCCCGCCCTGACCTGCTGCTGGTTACTCTGCCATCAGAAAAGCCAGACGCTCATCGGCCTTGCCCGGGCTGATTTCCAGAATCTCAGCACTGACCACCTCTTCAGCTACAAAGGGGTCCTCTGAGACACGAACTTCCAGTTCTTCCTTGGACAGGCCGTGCGCCAGAATGGCCCCGCCCAGTTTGGGCTGCAGGCTGCCGGCCAGCAGAAACACGCCAGCGTCAAAGCCACTTTTCAACCAGGCGTTATGACCTTCCATAAACTGCCCGGCCTGTGCCTTGTTGCTGGAAAATCTCAAAAGAACGACGAACATTTTGTTTCCCCTTTTCTATTGCCTCGCACAGACGTCCCGGCCGGACTGGATGCCAGGCCGCAATCTTTGGAATCAGATTGTGTCAGAGCCGCAAAGATCTGTTCTTGAATAGGGAAATGGGGGTTGAGAATGCCAGTGTTGGCTCACCTGCGGCCTCAACACTCCTGACAAAAGCAGGCAGCAGTGACGTCTGAACTGTCCAGCGGCAAGAACCAGACAAGCAGGCAAAGGTGCAAGACAGTCCTGGAAAGTCCTGACTGCGGTCGCAAGACTGGGGCCGTTACGCAGAGACGCTGATTTGAGAGAAAGACAGCAACAGAGCTTCGAAACAGCGCCTCTTAACGGTGACCCGGAAGGGACCACACAACAGAGACCCAGAACGGAGCCACAAAACGGGTCCCTAAAATGGAACCTTAAAACGACTTAAGCCTCCCAAACCGGATGGTCTGAGAGGCTTAAGAATGGCGCGCCCGGGAAGATTCGAACTCCCGACCCCTTGATTCGTAGTCAAGTACTCTATCCAGCTGAGCTACGGGCGCGCAGTATCTATTGTCTGTCCGGAGCAGTTTTTGTTACTGCCCCCGGCGCGGTGCGGAACCTACGCCCACGCCCCCGACAAGGCAAGGCTCTTTTTTACGATTTTTGTGCATTTCTTTTCCAGAGCTGTTTTACGGAGATTTCGACCCTCATGGAGAGCTGCTTTACGGAAAAACCCGGACAAAAGTCCACATTACTCAAACACCTAGGCAAATCCAGCTTGTCCCCAGAGTCTCCTTCAAGTACCATCTGCCAACAAATATAGGGGGGGAAGGTCGGTCATGACGACAGCTTTTCCTAAGTCAAGCCCTCGGGGCGGGCGGCGTCATTTGAAAAAATCTCTGGGGTCTCAACGCAATATGTCACTGCTAGGCCGTATCGTACTATCGCACGGTCTGCTGCTGTTGGTCGCAGCTTGTTCCTTTGGTGAGGATGCTTTTGGTCCTTCTCAAAGTTCAAGACAAGCTTCGGGGGAAGTACCGGCCAATAATCAGCAGGTTCAAATACTTAACCTGAACACCGGAAGCTTTGAACCAGGTGGTGTCACACCGGGTCAGCCGACCGGAACTGTTGTGGGCGAAAAGGTGCAGGAGCTTCGGTCCGGCCTCGAACGGCTGCAGGGTGAAGTGGTTTCGGAAAATCAGCGGCTGCAGCAGGCACGAGACACTTCCAAAGCCTCCGCGTCGCGCTACCACGCTTTGAAAGCCTCCATCAACAGTCGCCTTCAGGTTGGTACCACACCGGGCAATCCCGAGCTGGTCTCACAGTGGCGCGAATCCCAAACGGAACTGCGCACTGTCGACGCCTCCATCAATGAGATGAATGATCTGGCCAACACGGTCAGCGCCACGGCCTCCCTCTCCACCTATCTGGTTGAGGCCACCCGCGCGACTTTCGGCCTGTCCGGTGCCATCGATGAAGATCATCGCCAGCTGGCCATTCTGGAAGATGAAGTCAACCAGACCACGGTGCTGATTGACCGCCTGCTGAGCGAGCTGACCGAAGACATCGCCCGTCAGACCGCTTTCCTGTCGTCTGAACGCAACAATCTGAACGCCATGTCCGTAGCCATCAAAAACGGCGAGTACATTGGTGTCAGCCTGGCCAACCGTTCCTTCGGTGCCCCGGCCCCGCAGGCTCCCGGTGGCGGGGCAGCTCTGGTTGGCCGTCAACAGCCACTGGTGGTCATCCGCTTCGACAGCAACAATGTGGACTATGAACAGGTGCTGTTTGGCGCTGTCAGTCGCGCCCTGGAACGCCGTCCCAACGCCGCCTTCGATCTGGTCGCTCTGGCACCGGGTCAGGGACAGCCGGGACAGGTTGCTCTGAACAGCGGTCAGGTCCGCCGGGATGCAGAAAGAGTGCTGCGGTCCCTGGCCAACATGGGCCTGCCAGCTGACCGGGTTTCCCTGTCAGCCGTATCAGCACCTCGCCTGGGCACACCGGAAGTACATGTCTACGTCCGTTAAAGCTCAGCGAGCCGGGCCAAAGCTGGCCCGAAAGTGATCTGAGAAAAGAAACACCCGTCGGTGCCTCACCGGCGGGTGTTTTTTTGGCCTGGCTGGACAAACGCTCCCAGGCAACCATCAGCCTCGGACCGACTGCGGCCTAAACGATCCTACCTGTGGGTCGACAAGGGGCCGACAGGCGGGCCTGCAGAGATGGCGGCTTGATATCTTGGGGAGCTTCCGTTTTAATCCGCGCCACCGTCACCCCCTTAATCATCACGAGCCGGAGTGGACCCACGTGAGCGAAGATACAGCCGCCGCCAAAACATTTCCCGTTTCCTGGGGCGAATTGCACCGCGATGCCAAGGCTCTGGCCTGGCGTTTGCTCTCCATGGACCGCTTCACCGGCATCGTTGCCATCACCCGTGGCGGCCTTGTTCCCGCAGCCATCATTGCCCGGGAACTGGAAGTCCGCCTGATCGACTGCGTCTGCATCGCCAGCTATGACGATGACCGGCAGGGCGAGCTGAATGTGCTGAAAGCCAGCGAAGCCGCCGGAGACGGCGAAGGCTGGCTGATCGTCGATGATCTGGTTGACACAGGCAAAACCGCACGCGCCGTGCGTGAAATGCTGCCCAAGGCCCACTTCGCCACTGTGTATGCCAAGCCCGCCGGTCGCCCGGTGGTTGACTCCTTCGTGACGGAAGTCAGCCAGGACACCTGGATCCTCTTTCCCTGGGACATGGAAATGCAGGCCGCCACACCGCTGGCCCGCCGCAGCCTGTAATCTCGGTCGCCGGGTTCAGCTGGCTGAACTCAGGTCCGATCACAGAGACGACAAAAACCCCCTTTGAGAGAAAGGGGGTTTTTCTTTACGAGAACCGGGAAGGCCCGGCTCAAACGGCAATGTTGTCGATCAGGCGGGTCTGGCCGAGCCAGGCTGCCACCAGCAGGCGACCGGCCACCCTAGATAGTTCGGCGCCCTCAGTGATCCTCTTATCCAGTGCTTCAGCCCGGCGCAGTTCAAGATAATCCACCTTATCAAACCCGGCAGAGAGCAGGGCCTGACAGGCAGCGTTCAGTATTCCCTCTAAAGGTCCGTCAGTGCTGCGAACCTGCTGCGCAACGTCACGCAACTGTCGGATCACCTGCACGGCCAGTTGCCGTTCGTCCGCGCTGAGATGCACATTGCGGGAGGAAAGAGCCAGACCGTCATCTTCCCGCACGGTTTCGCAAGCAATGATATTGGTGGGGATGTTGAGGTCAGCGACCATCTTCTCAACCACCAGAAGCTGCTGATAGTCCTTTTCGCCAAAGTAGGCGCTGTCGGCCAGCGCCATCAGCAAAAGCTTGCAAACCACGGTGGTCACGCCATCGAAGTGCCCGGCCCGATGCGCTCCCTCCAGACAGCCGGTCAACGCCGACTGCAGAGCGACCTGGGCGGCAAACCCCTGCGGATAGATCTCCGACACGGAAGGAGCAAAGAGAAGGTCACAGCCGACCCCGGTCAAAAGCGCCCTGTCCTGCTCCTCCATTCGGGGATAGCCGTCCAGGTCCGCAGCGCGGTCAAACTGCTTTGGATTGACAAAGATGGTGGCAATCACCCGGTCACAGTCGGTTTTTCCCCGTGTGACCAATGACAGGTGCCCGGCGTGCAAAGACCCCATGGTGGGCACCAGCCCAACCGTCAGTCCGGCCCGGCGCCATTCAGCAACGACATTCCGCAGGTCGGCAACACTGCGGACGACCGGGGTGATCCCGGTGGGGCTTTTGGTGATCGGGTTGCTTAGCTGTACGGACTGCGCCATGTCTTTCCTGCCTCCCACAACAGAACTGGCAGGAGACAAAACTCCCCTGCCACCTGGTGATCAGACTAGAAATAGGCCTGAATTTGTTGCATTGCAACATGAAGAGGCAAAGCCGTGCGCAACCCTCACGATAGCCCCTTGGAGTCGGCACAAGATTCACGACAAAGCTGGCTTGAGAGTTGTGAGAAAGAGGGCTCTCTGTTCCTGCCACTGCGCACAGTCCGCGCCCCACAGGTATCAAGTTGGAAGGCTAGAGCCGGATCGGCCCTGCCACCGCCGCCGCCCTAAGGCTCTTAAAGAGCATTAGCCACCTTCAGCGATATCCTGCAAACCTTCCATATCGGCAATTTCCACCTTGCCGCCCGCATGCAGAACAATAAACCCTTTGTTGCGCAACTGGGTAAAGGCACGGCTGACCGTTTCCGTGGTCAGCCCCAGGTAATCACCAATATCCATGCGGGTCATGGGGACGGCAACAGGATTGCCCACCTGGCCCCGCTGCAAGGCGCGGTTGGAGAGAGACAATAGAAAAGACGCAATCTTTTCTTTGGCCGTCTTCCGGCCCAGAAGCAGCATCTGTTCTTGCGCGGCGGCCAGTTCATGACTGGCCATGCCCAGCAGCCGTCGTTCCATCTTCGGGTAGCGGACCAGCATTTCCTCCAGATCCCGGCGAGGGAACCGGCATAGCACGCAGTGGGTAATGGCTTCGGCCGTATAGGCGTAGACTTCGTTGTGAGCCAGCCCCAGGAAGTCTCCGGCAAAGAGAAAACCGGTGATCTGACGGCGCCCATCGGGCAGCAGTTTGTAAACCTTCACGGCCCCGGCGGTGACACTGAAGATGTTGTTGGCATCTTCGCCTTCGTCGAACAGATAGTCCCCCGGACCCATTTCAACGTGATTGACGATGGAGGAAACCTGAGACAACTCCTCTCCCCCCAAAGGGGCACAAAAGGTCAGCTGCCGGACAGAACAAGCCGCGCAGGGAGAGGGGCGTTCACCGCTTGTGGAACTTTGAACCGCTGGCGCCAGGCTGCGCAGGTTGTTCACGTCAAAGGGTGAGATTGCTTTCAAATTTTGCAAATTCTTAAGTCCAACCTTCAGCTAAACCGAATGTCTCAATCTCATAGCCCTCCTCAAGGCACAAGAATCGACCCGTCAACAAGCAAGTCACCGCACCCACTTCGTTCCCACGAAACCACGTAAGACATCAGCGGGAAAACCACCGGGCCAACCATCCTTAATCATGTAGTTAGCCTGACAATCTTACGCCTGCGTTAACCCAACGCTCAAAAGACTCCAATAACCACTCAACTCGATCCAGCTTCCCAGAAACCAGAATGTGTTGATCTAGATCAAAGTACCAGAATTGACAATACGACAATGTGTCATCGCTGAGAAGCATGACCTTTCAACCGATCAACAGCGGTGGCTCCATTGTACATTTCTCCTCTTGGGCCTGAGAAAATTCATCAGGCTTTTGCGTTGATCCAGGCTGCCATGCCGAGTTTAACGCTGGCCGAATGGGAGGAGTATGCAACGCAGGTCATCGTTTGGGATCGTCTGTATGAAAGGCAGCGGGAGTTGCACTCTTCGCCGCCCTCACCCGCTGTGTCGGTTTCGGCCCATGTACAGGCTTCAGAGGCATCAGGCTGCGCCCCGCTTCCTACGGCCAAACCACGCACCCCAGCCTTGTCCAACAACAAGAACCTCTCGGGAATTCTGGCCGCTGAAAATGATCAGGGGGATCTGACAGGCCTTGCCATCTACCACATCATCCCCGATCTGGCTCACGGGTCCGCATTGGTAACCGAACACCTGCTGGCTTTCGGTTTGCTCAATCGTTCCAGCGTTGCGAGGGAGCTGACCCAAGCTCTGGAAACTTGCGCCCGGGATCATGGTTGCAGCGCTGTCTACGCCAACACCCGCGGGGAAATGGACAAGCTCCTGGAACGCTCTGACTGGCTTGACACCCTGCTGACGGACAGCGGGTACATCCCAACAGCCAATGCCTACTGTAAGGCGCTGCCTGCATCCTGATGACAGATCAGGCAGCACACCCTGCTGTCGTGGCACTCTTTATCACGTCAGAGGTATCTCAAGAGAGTTCGCCGAAAAGGTGTTTCTCATCAGCGCCACTGCTATCTGACTTCTCTTAACCTGATCCTTGCTGTAGCAATATAGGACTGCCGGAAGTCAGTATTGTAGAACCTGCCGTTGAGGCATGACCGGTTTAGCCGCGGGGCGCTTTGCGCAGCAGGCCAAACCGTGACTCATTCCCTGACCGGCCGAACTGAAACAAATCACGCTTGAGCGGTTTCACTTGGTGAATCCCGTTAAACCGATTTGATTCCAAGGGTTCTGACAATGGGCCTTCTGAACAGCCAGAGCTGCAAGCAAGAGGGAGACGCGCTGTGACAGATATGTTGGACCTGACGAAACCTTCACGCTTGATAAGGCCCTTTGCAGCCACTGTGATGCTCTGTGCAGCCGTGGCTCTCTTGGGCACATCCAGAGCAGAAAGCGCGTCGACGGTGGAAGCCGGGGCCATGATTGCCTCTGCTAACCCGCTGGCCACAGAAGCCGGGGCTCAGATGCTGCGGCAAGGCGGTTCTGCCATAGACGCAGCCATCGCAACGCAGCTGGTTCTTGGACTGGTCGAACCTCAGTCGTCCGGCATTGGCGGCGGGGCCTTTTTGCTGCACCACGATCCGGCAACCCAGAAGACCCAGGCCTATGACGGTCGGGAGCAGGCGCCCAAAGCGGCCACAGACGATCAGTTCCTGAAGGCCGACGGCGAACGCATGAAGTTCTACGATGCCGTGGTCGGGGGTCTGTCAGTCGGGGTTCCCGGTGTCCCGCGCCTGCTGGAAAAAGTTCATCAGGAGCATGGCAAGCTGCCCTGGGCCAGGCTTTTCGAACCGGCGATCGCTCTGGCTGAAGAGGGTTTTGAGATCTCTCCCCGGCTGGCCTTTCTGATTGACCGAGATAAGCATCTGGCGACCTTCCCGGACACCCGGGCTTACTTCTACAATGGCGACGGCAGCCCAAAAGCGGCAGGAACCATCCTGACCAACCCGGCTTACGCCGACACCCTGCGGCGCATGGCCCAGGAGGGGGCTGACGCCTTCTACGAAGGCCCCATCGCCCAGGCCATTGTCAAAACCCAGGGCGAGGCCGCGCAAAACCCCGGTCGCATGACCCTGGCGGATCTGGCGGCTTACGAAGCCAAAGAACGGGAGAATCTCTGCCGGCCCTACAAAGGGGCAAAACAGATCTACCGGATCTGCGGCATGCCGCCCCCCACCTCCGGCGGCCTGGCAACCCTGCAGATCATGGGACTGCTGGAGCCTTACAATCTCTCCCAATACAAACCCATGGATCCTCAAGCGGTGCATCTGATCACTCAGGCCAGCCGCCTTGCTTTTGCCGACCGCAATGCCGTGGTTGCCGACAGTGACTATGTCACCGTGCCACTGCGCAAAATGCTCAATTCCGAATACCTTCTGATGCGGGCAGAAGACATAAACGAGCAGGACATGGGCAAGGCAGAGCCCGGGCTGCTCAATCAGCGCACCGCCATCAATCCGACCCATGTGGAGCCCCCCTCCACCACCCACCTGGTTGTTCGGGACCACGACGGTCGGGTGATCTCCATGACCTCTTCAGTTGAAAACGCCTTTGGCTCCCGCCTCATGGCCAGCGGTTTTCTGTTGAACAACCAGCTCACAGACTTTTCCTTCCGACCAGAGATTGACGGCAAACCGGTCGCCAACAAGGTCGAGCCAGGAAAGCGCCCGCGCAGTTCCATGTCCCCGACGCTGGTTTTCAATCAGGACGGTGATTTCTATCTCGCCGTGGGCTCACCGGGGGGCAGCCGGATCATCGGGTATGTGGTCAAAACCCTGGTCGGTGTTCTGGACTGGAACCTCTCCCCCCAGGCAGCCATCAACCTGCCCAACTTCACCAACCGCAATGGCAGCACCGATCTTGAAAACGGCCGGGGCCTGGACCGGCTGGCCCAGGACCTGGAAGGCCGGGGGCATAAAGTGAACCAACGCAGTCTTAACTCCGGTTTGCACGCCATCCGGGCCCGCAAGGCAGGCAGCGAACAGGCCATCCGTCTGGATGGCGGAGCCGATCGCCGCCGCGAAGGTGTTGTTATCTCCGTGCCTTGACGCTCAAGCGCATCAACAGCTGCATGAAGAAGTTCACCTGAAGGACAGGAAGGGCGGCCTTCTTAAGGGTAGAGGGCGAGCGACCGCTCGCTTCCCGGCGTACAGTGCTTCTGCCCACCCCGCTGTGCCTTTACAGCATGGGGCGCGCTTTGGGCTTCACCTTCTAAGCACCACCGGGAAGCAATCCCCTTAAACCGATTTGACTCTAGCGGTCACTTGCACCGGGTTGAGGCAAACGCTGGCCGGGCTGGTCGTTCTCATCGTCGCTGGAAAAGCTGCGCAAGACCCGGTCCAGCAGAGACCCTTCACTGTCGTCACCGGTGCCTTGCGATGCCGGGGTCGCTGGTTCCAAAGCCGATTGAGCCAAAGGTGCCGCCAACTGTCGGCTGGGCAACCCCTCAAGACCAGAGCGGGCGATTTTGCTAAAGAGCTTGGCTGGCAGCCCCCCGCCCGTCACGTCTTTCATGGGGCGCCCGTCGTCATTGCCCATCCAGACACCGATCACCAGTTCTGAAGTAAAGCCGATGAACCAGGCATCACGCGAGTCCTGGCTGGTGCCGGTCTTTCCCCCTGCCGGACGCCCCGGATTGGCAGCCTTACCCGTCCCCCAATCCACATTGGCTCTCAGCAGCTCGGTCATACCTGACTGCGCCGCCGCCGGAACGATCACAGCCGGCAGGCCCGACTGGGCTTTGAACAGCACCCGGCCTTCCCGGCTGCGCACCTGATCAATGGCATAGGGCCAGACTGCCCTGCCGCCATTGGCCATGACCGCATAGGCCGCAGTCATATCCATCAGCGTCACCTCATCGGCCCCAAGAGCCAGGGAGGGCAGGGGCTGCAATGCAGAAGTAATGCCCAGACGCTGAGCCATATCTGCCACCGCTTGGGGGCCGACCTTCTCGGTCAGCTGAACGGCAACAGAATTGAGGGAGCGGGCAAAAGCCTCCCGCAGGGTCACCGGGCCATAGTAACGACCGGCAAAGTTCTTTGGTCGCCAGGGCCCTTGCGGCGTGGCAACCACCACGGGTTCATCCACCAGCCGGTCGTCGGGTTTCATGCCGGCTTCCAGCGCAGCCAGATAGACAAAGAGCTTAAAGGAGGACCCGGGTTGCCGCAGCGCCTGTACCGCGCGGTTGAACTGGCTCTTGCGATAGGAACTGCCGCCCACCAGTGCCCGAACCGCCCCGGTGGGATCCATCACCACCACAGCGACCTGACTGGCCCCGCCTGCTTTGGCCGGACCGGCCATCATTTCCGCCACGGCCTGTTCTGTTACCTGCTGCAGCAAGGGGTCCAGGGTGGTGTCGACCACCACGTCATCTTCCAGCTGCCCCATGTAGCCAGTGAGGCGGGTCAGGGTCCAGTCAGCAAAATACTGACCGGACCGGCGGGTGCCCGGCGTGCCGCGTTGTTTCTGCTGTTTGGCGGTTCTGGCCTGCTGTGCTGTGACATAGCCCTGATCGGCCATGGCTGTCAGAACCAGCTGCGCCCGTTTGTCTGCCAAATCGGGAGAGCGGGCCGGATTGTAGCGGGACGGTGCTTTGACCAGCCCGGCAAGGGTGGCTGACTCATAAAGACCCAGGTCACGGGCCGACTTATTGAAGAAACGCTGCGCCGCTGCGTCAACGCCATAAGCTCCGGCCCCGAAGTACACCCGGTTCAGATAAAGCGAAAGGATCTGATCCTTGGAAAGCTTGTATTCCAGCCAGAACGCCAGCAACAGCTCCTGAACCTTCCGGCGCAGCGTGCGTTCTGGCCCCAGAAACAGGTTCTTTGCCAGCTGCTGGGACAGGGTCGAGCCCCCCTGGACCAGGCGCCCCGCCTGCAGGTTGGTCACCACGGCCCGCGCCAGACCGATGAGATCCAGCCCCGGGTGGTCGTAAAATCGCTTGTCTTCAATGGCGACAAAGGCCTGCGGCAGATGTGGCGGCAAGTCAGTGAGGGTCAGGGCGGCACCATAGAGATCCCCGTAGGATCCGATGACCTGCCCCTGGCGGTTTTCCAGGCGGACAGAAGGTCTGCGGGTTTCCTCAGCAATGGCGCTTACATCGGGCAGATCGTAGGCGTAGTAGGCCACCAGCAAACCCACAGCCAGACCGCCCCAGATCATGGCCACCAGGGCCCAGGTCAGCAGGCGCAGACCCCAGGAGCGTTTGGCTTTTACGGCGCTTTTTCTGGCCGGGGCCCGTTTTTTACCGCCGGCCGCCTTCCCGGCAGTTTTGGCTTTTGAGGCACGGGCACCAGCCTTTCCGGCAGCTGCTTTTGCAGGGGCAGCCTTTTTGCCAGAAGCAGCCTTCTGGCCGGTTTTGCCAGCTTTGCGCGCCGGTTTTTTGGGAGTTCCTGTCGCCATGAGGCCCGGTGGTAGTTCAGAAAAAAACCAGAGGATGATCGGTTTAGTAAGAAGCGCTTTGTGCTTGTCCCTAGACCGCGACTCAACCTCTAAAACATTGAAAAGAGGCAAATTCACGTCTTTTTCAAAATCACCTCGTGATTCCAAAAAAAATGACAAGACTCTAATCGATGGCCAGAATGGCGATCCGGTGAATCTTGCGCCATGCCTTCCCTAATCACAAGGTCGGAAACACCAAAGCATGATCGGTTTGGTTTCGTCGCAAAGTCCGACGAACCACCCCGTCAGCCATCCTCTAAATCACTGAAACGAGGCAAATTCACGCGTCAAATGTGATCACAAGGTGATGCCGCTGAAAGCAATCCAAGTTCAAGGTCATAACCGACTGTCAGACGCCACCGGTTTCGTCATCGGGTGCCGGAAAGAAAAGGGTGACACAGGTGCCCTCATTGGGGGCACTGGTGATGGCCAGTCGACCACCATGCAATTCAACCAGTCCCTTGACCAGCGGCAAACCAAGTCCGGTTCCTTCGCGCGGCCGGGTGTCATCACTGACCTGTTTAAAGGCCTGCATGGCAATGGCCAGCTGGGCGTCAGACATGCCGATGCCGCTGTCGCGCACCGTAACCATGACATCACCCGGGCGACCCTCGGGATCCGGGGCAAACCCCAGCGCAACTTCGCCGTTCTTCTGGGTGAACTTGCAGGCGTTTGACAGCAGGTTGAACAGCATCTGTTTCAGCGCGCGCTCATCAACAAAGAGCTTAAGGTCCTTCTCCATCCTGTCGACGGTCAGTGACACCCCGCGGTCATCGGCCAGGCCGGTCACCAAAGGCAGGCAGACTTTCACCATCTCCTCTGCGGCGATCCACTGGGGATGGGTTTCCATCTTCCCGGCTTCAATCTTTGAAATGTCCAGAATGTCGTTGATGATCGACAGCAGATGCGAGCCGCTGTCGTGAATATGTTCGACATAATCGCGGTAGCGGTCGGCCCCCAGATCCCCAAAGAGTTCACTGCGCATTACTTCGGAGAAGCCGAGCACAGCATTGAGGGGCGTGCGCAGTTCATGGCTCATCATGGCCAGGAAGAGGCTTTTCGCACGGTTGGCTTCTTCCGATCGGGCCCGGGCCGCCAGTGCCTCATTGCGGGCCACACGCAGCCCTTCCGCCAGCTCTTCCAACTGGTGATTGGCCGCCGCAAGATCTTCTTCCTGAGCCTTCAGGTGAGAAATGTCGTTCATGCCCAGAAGCAGGACTTTTTCACCCTGATAAATCAGGCCGGAGCCAGACAGCAGCGCCCAGAAACGGCGGCCCTCGCTGTCCTTCATCTCCATTTCCACGTCCCGGAAGGTGCCGTCGTCCTGGACCAGTTTGCTAAGATCCAGCCGGCTTTGCACATCCACGTAGAAATCAGTGCCCTGCCGTCCGGTCAGCTCTTCCGGATCCACCTTGAGGATCTGACCAAGGCGCTGGTTGGCAAAGACCACCTTTTCATCCCGCAGCCGGGCCATGCTCAGGGCAAAAGGCGCTGTTTCTGCCAGAACGCGGAACAAAGCTTCCCGTTCGCGCAGATCGCTTTCCATCTGCTTGGTGTCAGTAATGTCCCGGCGCAACGACACAAACCCAACGCCAGGGACGCGCCGCTCTGAAATGATGTGCCACTGATGGGCGGTAAACTGCTCGAAGGGCTCCGGGGCGGGGTTGTGCAACCGCTCCAGGCGCTTTTGCAGATAGGCCTGTCGGTCCACCCGCGCCAGGGGGTCAAGGACCACGTCCGGCGCATCAATGGAATAGTTGATAACATCAAAGAAGTGCCGGCCTTTCAGCTCTTCAAAGACGGGCATGTAGGGATAGAATTCCCGATAGGCCTTGTTGAAAAACAGCAGGCGGTCGTCTTCATCATAGAGCACCAGAGCTTCCGGCCAGGAATCAAAGGCAATCCGCAGCAGTTCAGCCACCCGCTCGTCTTCATAGCGCTGACGCAGCAACACCAGGATGACTTTGCTGGTTTGATAACTGCCGTCTTCCAGCTGTCGGGGGATATCCAGAAACCCCTGCTCCGCCCGAAACCACTTGCGGCCGCCGTCACCCAGACGCAACCGCAACTTTCTGGCCGTGTTGGCAAGATCCCAGGGGGCAATGGTCTTGTCATCAGAAAAGAGAAAGGAGAACGCCTTCCCAAGCAGTTCTTCACGCGCGTAGTTCAGAAGACTGCAGGCTTCTTCATTGACCGACAGGATGGTGCCATTGTCTGGATCCAGCGTCAGCAATGCAGAGTTCAGATCAGCCTGTCGCGCAGCCAAAGTCATACCCGGCTGGTCGAGAAAACTCTCTGTCGGTGAATGCGCTCCCTCAGTCATCGCAGTCCCCACATGCCGCAATGAGCTGCCGGCATCTTTCGTGCGAAATGAACCCCCGCACGCAGATCAAATCTTAGCTGAAACACTCCTGTTCCCGCCTTTCCCCCAACCGGGCCCGGGCAATCGTCCTGAACCCAACCTGCTGCAGACGAGATGTGCCTTTGCTAAAAACTGCACAAAATACTACTTCAGGTATGATAACTGTTACTTTGCGACAGCCAGCACTTACCCATACTGACCGGTCCGCGTCCACGGACAGATTACGTTATGAACCTTAATGAATCCCTTCCGCTTTTCTCGGCCTGAAAAGCAGGCTGGCCCTCAAAAACCATGAGAAATGCGCAAGCTGACTCACTCACCTGGAACTGTGCCTCAAACCGCTGCGACAAAACAGGCAAAAATATAGGCAGACCAACATTCCTATCGGAAAGTCAGCCTGCCTAAGCATCAGATTCATCTTACTGCGAACTACACGTCCAGGTTGGAAACCTGCAGGGCATTTGACTGGATGAAGTTCCGTCGCGGCTCCACCAGTTCCCCCATCAGAGTGTCAAAAATGTCGCCAGCCTCTTCGGCCTGAGCAACTTTGACCTTCAGCAGCGTACGCACATTGGGGTCCAGAGTGGTTTCCCAGAGCTGGTCCGGGTTCATTTCCCCCAGACCTTTATAGCGCGACAACGAAATGCCTTTACGGCCCCAGGCGATGGCCGTATCCGCCAGAGAAACAGGACCGGTGATCACTGCTTCCCGGTCCTTGCCGGTCAGGCGACCGATCTGGTTGTAGTTTTCCTGCAGTTCAACTGCCAGACCATCCAGACGGTGGGCTTCCATGGACCCGATCAGGGCGGAATCAACCCGCCGCCGCTCAGTAACCCCGCGCAGTGTCCGGCTGAACAGCATGCCGCCTTCAGGGTCTGCGCTTCCTTCCCAGCCCTTTTCATACTCAGCAGAGATACGGTCCAGGCGTTCGGCAATCTCTGCCGCCGCGGCCCCGGCACGCTGCGCATCGTTCAGCAGGTCTTCCCCCAGAGCCCCGGCAATGGCCGACTGCTCCACCACATCCCAGGAGCCAACTTTGGACACCAGAGGTTCCATCAGATGTTTGGCCTGCACGGCCAGCCGGATCTGCTGGGCCAGATCTTCACCGCTGGACTGCACCCCTTCCCCGTTGGTCAGAACAGCCTCTCTGACGGCGGTGCCGATGAGGTATTCCTCCATCTCCCGGTCGTCTTTGAGATACTGGTCCCGGCTGTCCTTCTTGGCGCGGTACAGGGGCGGCTGGGCAATGTAGAGATGCCCGTTGTCCACCAGCTGGCGCATTTGCCGGAAGAAGAACGTCAGCAGCAGAGTCCGGATATGCGATCCATCCACGTCCGCATCAGTCATGATGATGATCTTGTGGTAGCGCAATTTCTCCAGATTGAATTCTTCCGGACCGATGCCCGTGCCCAGTGCGGTGATCAGCGTGCCGATTTCCTGGCTGGACAGCATCTTGTCAAAGCGGGCCCGCTCCACGTTCAGGATCTTACCGCGCAGCGGCAGAATAGCCTGATTCTTGCGATCCCGGCCCTGCTTTGCAGAGCCCCCGGCAGAATCACCCTCCACAATGAAGAGTTCGCATTTGGCCGGATCCCGTTCCTGACAATCCGCCAGCTTGCCGGGCAAAGACGCCACGTCCAGAACGGATTTGCGCCGTGTCAGCTCACGGGCTTTGCGGGCAGCCTCACGGGCCAGCGCAGCTTCAACCACTTTGCCAACAATCTGCTTGGCTTCATTGGGATGCTCTTCAAAGAACTGCTGCAGGCGGTCGTTGACCACATTCTCCACCACCGGGCGAACCTCGGAAGACACCAGTTTGTCTTTTGTCTGGCTGGAGAACTTGGGATCGGGGACTTTCACAGACAGAACACAGGTCAGGCCTTCACGGCAGTCATCGCCGCCCAGGGACACTTTTTCCTTCTTCAGCAAACCGGAGCTTTGAGCATAGCCATTGACCTGACGCGTCAAGGCCGCCCGGAAGCCTGCCAGGTGGGCTCCGCCGTCACGCTGGGGAATGTTGTTGGTGAAGCAAAGAACCGTCTCGTGGTAGCTGTCTGTCCATTGCAGAGCCAGTTCTACCGTGATGTCATCCTTTTCCCCGGTGATGACAATGGGCGGCTCCATGATCGCTGTCTTGTTGCGGTCCAGATAATGAACGAAGGCTTCAATCCCGCCTTCGTAGCACAGCTCAATGGTTTCCGGTTCCGGCTTGCGATTGTCGGTCAAGGAGATGTTGACGCCGGAGTTGAGGAAGGCCAGTTCCCGCAGCCGGTGTTCCAGCGTGGGAAAGTCATACTCCGTCATGGTGAAGGTATCAGTTGACGCCAGGAAGGTGATTTCGGTGCCGGTTTTGCCATCGGCAGGCCCGACCACTTCCAGCGGGCCTTCCGCCTCGCCATGACGGAAGCGCATGAAATGTTCCTGATCGTTGCGCCAGATGCGCAACTCCAGCCACTCACTGAGCGCATTGACCACGGACACGCCGACGCCGTGCAAACCGCCAGAGACCTTGTAGGAATTCTGATCGAACTTACCGCCTGCGTGCAGCTGGGTCATGATCACTTCCGCCGCAGACACCCCTTCTTCCGGGTGCAGGTCGACAGGGATGCCGCGCCCGTTGTCCCGAATGGTGGCAGAGCCATCCCCGTTGAGAGCGACATACGCGGTATCGCAGTAGCCCGCCAGAGCCTCATCGATGGCGTTGTCCACCACCTCGTAGATCATGTGATGCAGACCGGAGCCGTCATCGGTATCCCCGATGTACATGCCAGGTCGTTTTCGAACGGCTTCCAAGCCCCGCAAAACCTTAATGGAATCAGCGCCATATTCTTCTGCTGCTTCGGCAGTCAGGGAGTCGGACAGCTGAGGATCTGTGGGCAAATTGTTATCGCTCATGTTGGATGTATCACCGTTAAAAACGAATCCGAGAATCACTGCTTCTATTCTGTCGGAAATTCCCCTCAAGAGCCAGCCCTGAATGGGCTTTCTCCCAAGGGATTCCTTGGTGTTAAGTCCCGAAAAAGACGGGCAGAATCAGCGCCAACCGGGGCCTCACCGCCGTCACACCCGGCAGCCCAGACACCACCCCCTCTAACCACTTGAAACAAAAGTGTAATTCACACTGCCGAAGTAAGGATGACATAGCTCGCAGAGCCTTAGGGCCACACCTAAGCCGGGATGCATTCGCCAGGATCGTGAAGAGAGGCCTGTCAGCCGCCCGGTGACAGCAGCCCGTCGGTCATCTGATAGCTTTGCCCCAGCTCCTTGAGCGGCGCAAAAACACCAGGGTCAGCAGCGGTCATCCAGACCTGCGCCCCCAAAGCCTGAACTTCTTCAAACAGCGCGTCCCGACGGTCCTGATCCAGATGGGCTGCCACTTCATCCAGCAACAGCACCGGCGTGGTCCCCCGCTCCAGTGTCACCAGCCGGCCATGGGCCAGCACAATGGACAGCAAGAGGGCCTTCTGCTCCCCGGTTGAACAGAGATGAGCGGGCATTCCCCGGTCCAGATGCCGAACGGCCAGGTCACTGCGATGGGTCCCGACCGCCGCGCCACCCAGCCGGGCGTCATTTTCCCGTGACGCAGCCAAGCGGTCACGCAAGCGTTCCTCGACTTCCGTGGCAGAGAGGTCCTGCATCCAGCTTTCCACCTCGCCCGCCACCCCGATGCCCGCCCGGGGAAAGTGACTGACAGCTTCCGCGCAGGTTCCGGCCAGACGACTGACAATGTCCCGCCGGGCGGCGGCTATGGCCACCGCACGCGAAGCCATGTTTTCTTCCAGTGCTCCCAGCCAGTGGGGGTCGGATTGCCCGGCCTTGAGGAGACGGGCGCGGTCCCGCAGGGCTTGCTCGTACCCGCTTATCCGGCCTGCATGACTGGGGTCAAATCCATAAACCAGTCGATCCAGAAAGCGCCTGCGGCTGGCCGGGCCTTCCGAAAAAATCCGGTCCATCTGCGGCGTTACCCAGACGGCAGACAGCACATCCCCCAGGGCCTGTTGCGTCCCGGCAAAAGCCCCGTCTACCTTGATCAGCCGCCGTCGGGCGGTCTTTTCCCCCTTGGGATCCAAAGCAGAACCCAGGCCTGTTCCCAGATCACGGGGGCCATCTGGTGTTTCCAAAGACGCCGCAACGGCCCAGGGCAATCCTTCTGAAAGAAGGGCTGTACCCTCCCCTTCCCGCCCGCTTCTCTGATTGCTTTGGGATGACGCCAGTGCTGCCTGATTGCTGCTGCCCAGCCGCAAAAGGTCAGCGCCTCGGGCATTTCGCAACCCGCGACCGGGAGTCAACAGGGAGATGGCTTCAAGAAGATTGGTTTTCCCGGCCCCGTTTTCGCCCGTGATCAGCAACGGACGGTGATCACAGCGCAGATCCACCTGCCGCAAATTACGAAAATCCGTAACGGACAGGCGGGTAATCCAGGTGGCTTTGTCGTGCGGGGACAAATGGCCTTCCTTCTTAAATCAACACCAGAAGTTCTACATGTCTGCGGGCGCAGTCTGTTAACAAGCCAGAGTCAAATCGGTTTAAGTGGACTCACTACGTGATAACACTTGAAGCGTAAATTTGCCTCTTTTCAACGTTTTAGAGGATGAGTCACGATTTAGTTCCAAGCGCAAAGCGCTACTTACCTAACCGATCATGCTCTAAGTGCCTAATTGGCCGACGGCGCCGCCGGTTTAACGGCTTACCCTGCTTGCCCCCCGCCCAAAAACAGACGTTGACCACGGATAGAGGCTGGGCCCGAGCAGGCAAGGGCCGCGAGAAAACAGGAGTCTCAAACAGACAAGGTCCACAAGAAGACTCCCGCTTTGAACAGAAAGCCCGGATCTTCCCTCTTTGCAAGGGAAGCGATCCGGGCTTTTTTGTAACCTGTTCTGGGGTCTGATCGCCCTGTCACTGCTTCAAGAAAAGAACTGCCTTACAGCAACTCTGAACTCAACACAGGCCGGAGCGTACCCCCCCAGGAACATCACACGCGCATGGGCATCAGCACATAGAGCGCTGAGGTATCTGTGACATCCCGAACGATAGTCGGCGACGAAGCATCGGCCAGCGTGAACTCAGCCCCTTCCCCTTCGATCTGGCTGGCAATGTCCAGCAGATAGCGGGAGTTGAAACCGATTTCGATGCTGGGTCCATCATACTTGATGGGCAGATCTTCTTCCGCACTGCCGGCATCGGGGCTGGTGGCGGACAGGGTAACCGATCCGTTGTTCAGCACCACCTTGATGGCCCGGCTTTTTTCTGTAGAGATGGTCGAGACGCGGTCAACAGCGGCAGCGAAAGCCTTGCAGTCCACTTCCATGACCTTGTCATTCCCGCTGGGAATAACCCGTTCATAGTCCGGGAAGGTGCCGTCGATCAGCTTTGACGTCAGGACGGTACGGCCGAAGGAAAAGCGCACTTTTGTTTCAGAGAGCGCCACTTCAATGGCACTGTCGCTTTCATCAATCAGCTTGCGCAGTTCGCCAACGGTCTTACGGGGCACAATCACACCCGGCATGCCTTCTGCCCCGTTAGGCAAAGGCATCTCGAAGCGTGCCAGACGGTGACCATCGGTTGCGACCGCCCGCAAGACCCCCACCCCGGCGGCGTCTGCTGCATGCAGATAAATGCCGTTGAGGTAGTAACGGGTTTCTTCCGTCGAAATGGCAAAGCGCGTCCGGTCCACAAGATGCTTGGCTTCTTCCACCTGCAGCTCGAAAGACTGGGGCAGATCGCTGGCTGCCGTGGCCGGGAAATCTTCGCGCGGCAGCGTCGCCAGCGTGAAGTTGGAGCGCCCGGCTTTCAAAGAGAGCTGGCCGCCGTCGCCGGAGGTGGAAAGCTCCACTTCACTGCCGTCAGGCAGCTTGCGGATAATGTCGTAGAGCGTATGGGCCGGTGCAGTCGTTGCCCCCGGCTCGACCGTGTTGGCTTCCGTTCGCTCAACAATGGTCAAATCCATGTCCGTCGCAGTCAGGCTCACCTGACCCTCACTGGCTTCGATGAGCACGTTGGCCAGAATGGGAATGGTGTTGCGCCGTTCAACTACGCTTTGCACATGGGCCAGCGACCGCAACAGAGCCGCACGTTCAATGATGAGCTTCATATCGCCTCAGTACCGTTCAAATGCGAGATTAACTCTCTGAAATAGCAAGAATTTTTCTGACCTTCTGGTGCAAAAAAACCTTACCCCCCTAACAATCCGCCTGGCTGCCGGGCCGTTGCCGACTCGACGGGGTCCAATGCGGGAACGCACTATAGCACAGGCAGGTGATACGGGTAGGAAAAAGGCAGAGTTTTGCAGGCTTTTCCGCCTGAACCTCTCTGACAAAAAGCCGGCAAAAGAAAAAGGGAGCCGACAATGCCAGCTCCCTTATCCCGTCTGTTGTTTCCGGGCCTTCAGGCCGAAAGCAACCCTTGCAGTCTGGACCAGTCAAGTCGGCTTACACTGGTCCTCTTGGCGGCACGGCTTAACACGTAATTGTCTTTCCAGCAGGGCCGCACTGGAAGGGGTCAGCTTTCCAGCATGCGCCGCAGAAGCTCCACGTCTTCGCAAAACTCGTTGTCGCAGGATTTCAGCTCTTCAACCTTACGCACGGCATGCATAACCGTGGTGTGGTCGCGTCCGCCGAACTTCCGTCCGATTTCCGGCAGGGAGCGGGCCGTCAGCTGCTTTGCCAGATACATGGCAATCTGCCTGGGGCGCGCCACGGCCCGGGCCCGGCGGGCGGAATGCATATCCGCAAGGCGAATGTTGTAGTGCTCCGCCACCCGCTTTTGGATTTCCTCAATGGTCACCCGGCGGTCATTGGCCCGCAGAAGATCGTGCAGCACCTCCTGGGTGTTCTCCAGGGTAATGGGCCGTCCCACCAGCGTGGCATGGGCCACGATGCGATTCAGCGCCCCTTCCAGCTCCCGCACGTTGGAGGTGATCTTATGAGCCAGAAACTCCATGACCTTGGCCGGAATGTCCGTGGTCATCTGCTCGGATTTGGCCTGCAGAATGCCCAGACGCAGTTCGTAGGTGGTGGGGTGCAGATCCGCCACCAGCCCCCAGCCAAAGCGGGACCGCATGCGCTCGTCCACGCCCTCCAGGTCCGAGGGGCTCTTATCTGCAGAGATGACGATTTGCCGGTTGTGATCCACCAGAGTGTTGAAGGTGTGGAAGAACTCTTCCTGAGTGGCTTCGCGACCACTGATGAACTGAACGTCATCGATCATCAGCACATCTACGGAGCGGAACTGCTCTTTGAAGGACATGGTGTCCTTGGTGCGCAGCGCCCGGATGAACTGGTACATGAACTTTTCAGCAGAGAGATAGATGATGCGCTTGTGGGGCTGCTGCTGCTTCAGCTGCCAGGCAATGGCGTGCATCAGATGGGTCTTGCCCAGCCCGACCCCGCCGTAAAGAAACAGCGGATTGAACGGGACAGTGTCGGCCTCTGCCACCCGCCGGGCGGCCGCATAGGCGAGCTCGTTGGGCTTGCCGACCACAAAGTCGTTGAAGGTAAAGCGGGGGTCCAGCGGGGCGCAGATCTCACGGTCTCGCTCCATCTCCACCCCGTCGCGTTGCTGCGCGCTGGCGTTGCCGAGCGACCCGTTCACAGCCCCTGCAGCTGACGCCCCTGAAGGCGTAACAGAGGGCGTTTCTTCTGAAACCGGTGAGCTGGCTCCGTTTCCAAGAGGGGCTGCGGTGCGACCCATTCCGGCGGCTCCCATTGCACCTGCCTGGGCAGCAGGGCGCGCCTGAGGCTGCACCACCACTTCCACACCGGAGATTTCAGGGATCTCTTCGCGCCAGAGGTCACGGATGCGTTCTGCATAGTTACCGTTCACCCAGTCGCGCATGAAGCGCGTCGGAACAGACATGCGAACAACATTGCCTTTGTGACTGACCAGAGTCAGGGGCTTCAACCAACTTCTGAACGCCGCCTCACCTACTTCGGTCCGTAAGCGACCGCGAACCCGTGCCCACTGCTCGTTCAACACACCCACTACCTCTGATGAAGACACGGACATGCCTTCGGTTACCACTGCCCCAGCGTTCACGTTTGCCCCTCGATAGGCTTCGTTCCTAATCACCAGCGCCCACCCCACTTGTTCCCTGTGACTTCCGCCTCAGCAGAAGCCATCGATTTTTTTTTGCTTCTCTAGCCTCAAGTAACAGGCAAAGTTCTCCCGTTCCGAAAATCACGTTTTCGGTGTAAAAAGACCGCTATTGCCTATTTTGACCCACAAGAACTCAAGTAAAACAAAGGGGCAAACTTATGAAAGTACTCTCGTCGGAAAATACACATCCCCACCCCGAAACACAAACCAAGTCACCCAAGATATTTCGTCTAAATATCACCTGATTTTTGCAATACTTGATTTAGAACCCCACCCCTCAAGGCAGGCGGAGCAATCTACGCGTCCGAGGCCAATCTGGCAAGAAGATCGAATGGGGAACGCGTCCTCACTTGCCGGATTCGCCTCGCACTTTTCCTCAGAAAATTCCCGCAAGCCACAGGGACTCATAAGAGAATCCTGAAGACCTTGCTGCGAGAATTTTTTTTGTAAGATTGTAGATTTTTTTGATCAGACCTTCATCTGTCCGCAAGCAAACCAAATTGGTACAGAACGAGTCTGACCTGTCGTTTTGCAAGGCCAAGAAATCAATCCTATCTTAACCTTAGTTTGCCCTCCGCGGGCCCATTATCCAGTCACCGTGAGAGACAGGCAAAGGCGCACCTGTTTTGCAGCCACCTGTCATGACCGGCAGAGTACCGGACAGTTCATGACCGGGGTAAGCTGACGCGCACTGAATTTTCGCCATCGCCTGGCTCGACTTCATTGCCACCAACAAGGACAAAGCCCGGTGTCGGGGGCATCACGCAGCGCGGCTACTCAATTCGATAAGACTCTATTGAGCGGGCACAAAAAAAGAGGCGGCATCCACCCGGGATACCGGCCTCTTCTTTTGACTTATCGCACTGCCCGCCGATCCGGCCGACTGTCAGATCAGATCTGATCCATCGGGGTCTCAGCAAAGCGCCGCACGCAACGTTGAAAGTCTGGCTTAACCCAGAGCTTTAACGCGGGCGTTCAGGCGAGAAATCTTCCGGGATGCGGTGTTCTGTTTCAGAACACCTTTGGTCACGCCACGGTGGATTTCCGGCTGAGCCGCACGGAATGCGGTGGTTGCGGCTTCTTTGTCGCCAGTTTCCAGAGCGCTTTCGACTTTCTTGATGAAAGTACGAATGCGACCGATGCGTGCGCCGTTGACTTCTGCGCGGCGACCATTGCTGCGGATCCGCTTCAGAGCGGATTTATGATTGGCCATGATGGGACCCGTTGTTTGCTAACTGTGAAGGGCCGCGCTTATAACCAGCGAAAACCGCCTCGTCAAGAGACAGCCTCTCAGCGCGGTGCAGGGCCTGTTCATATAGGATGAAGAATGCTGAGTCTATGCGCCTTTGAATAAAAAAGACGCAAGGCAGATATCTTCCTGCCTCAAGACACAGGCCCTGCAGATAAATGGCTCATAAAAGCCAGGTTTCAAGCCGGAACCGGAACCGGGGCTTCTGGCCCTCGCTCAAACCGGCTTGATGACCTCTGATGATCGCCTTTAGCGATGCTTCCATTCCGGTTTACGCTTTTCTGCAAAGGCTTCCATGCCTTCTTTGCGGTCTTCCAGCGCAAAGGTGGAATGGAACACCCGACGCTCAAACAGCACACCTTCGGCCAGCGTGGTTTCGTAGGAGCGGTTAACCGATTCCTTTGCAATCTGCAGGACCGGCAAAGACATGCCTGCGATTTTGCCGGCGATCTTCATGGTTTCATCCATCAGCTGATCAGCAGGTACCACCTTGGCCACCAGCCCGGCAGACAAGGCTGTGTCCGCATCGATCATATCGCCGGTCAGGCAGAGGTACATGGCCATGGACTTACCGACAAAGCGCGTCAGACGCTGGGTGCCGCCCGCACCGGGGATGGTTCCCAGCTTGATTTCCGGCTGACCGAACTTGGCGCTGTCTGCGGCAATGATCATGTCGGCCATCATGGCCATTTCGCACCCGCCGCCCAGAGCAAAACCAGCCACTGCGGCAATCACAGGCTTGCGAACCTTGGCGATCACCTCCCAATCGTCGGTGATGAAATCTTCGCCCTGCACATCGGCAAAGCTCTTGTCTTTCATCTCCTTGATGTCGGCACCGGCGGCAAAGGCCTTTTCAGAACCGGTGATGACAATGCAGCGCACAGAGTCATCATTGTCGAAGGTATCCAGGGCCTGGCCCAGTTCATCAATCAGCGCCGCACAGAGGGCGTTGAGGGCCTGCGGGCGGTGCAGGGTAATCACGCCAATGGCGTCCTGCTGTTCTACCTGAATGTTCTCGTAAACCATGGTTGGCTCCTCGCGTATCACAAAGCTGTTTTAGGTGTGGGAAATCAAAAGCGGACAGCAGGTGGCGTCCTGAGAGTATGGTTCATGCTCCTAATGCTCTCATGGAGTGAGTCCACTTGAAGCGATTTGACTCCAGCCTCTGGCAATTGCCGCTCAACGCGGCGACAGCGAGAGGTGAAGCAGCAGGCGTTCCTGCTCCTGCTCAACCTGCAAAACCAGCTTCTCCTTTTCCCGATAATAGGTGTTGGGGTCTTCCCCCGCCTGCCAGCCCAGTTGCGGCAGGCTTTGTTCATAGAACCGCAGTACGTCCGGAGCGTCCGGCCCGCCGCTGGCGGGTCCCTGCGCAAAGGCTTCAACGATCCGGCCTTCCGGCTTGTCAAAAGACAGGCCTGCGTCCGTCAGCTCTGACAAACCGGCCATAAGCGGCAGGTCCGGCAGTTGCTGAAAAAAGCTCTGCGCCTTCAGGCTCGTGGCGCTGAACAGCAAAAAGCCCACCAGCAAACCCCAGATGAGAAAGCTTCCCATCCGGCCTGCTTTGCTGTCCGTCCGGACCTCTTTCAGCACTGTTCCTGCGGTCATCATGGCTAGAGCTTTTACCTCACCGTTGGCAGGCTGGACAGTAGAAAGTTGATCGGCCTGACTGCACCAAACGTTTGATTTTCTGCGGTTTATCACTGCTTTCATGACAAGTTCGGCAGTAATCATCTTCGCGCCCATAGACCAGCCATTGGTGCTGGAAGTAGCCCAATTCGCCCGAGGCCTGAACAAAATCCCGCAAAGAAGAACCACCGGCAGCTATGGCTTTGGTCAGGACTTCGCGCACTGAAGCCGCCAGACGCTCCGCCCGCTGCCCCTGAATGGTTCCTGCGATTCTTTTGGGCGACAATCCAGCCATGAAAAGCGCTTCACAGACATAGATGTTGCCCAAACCCGCGACCACTTTCTGATCCAGAAGGGCCATTTTGATGGGGCCTTTTTTCCCAGCCAGTGCCTTGGCCAGAGCCGGTCCGTTAAAGGCATTGCCCAAAGGCTCCGGCCCCAGATGCGCCAGGTGCTTTGACTGGTCCAGCTCCCCCGCTGCGATCAGGTCCATGAAACCAAAGCGCCGGACATCATTGAACCGGACCTCTTTTCCTTCTTCGGTCGCAAAGACCACATGGTCATGTTTTTCCAGCGGCTGGCTGTCCGGGTTATCCAGCAAGAGCATGCGACCGGACATTCCCAGGTGGCAGAGCAGTGTTTCGCCTGATGTCAGATGCATCAGCAGGTACTTCGCCCGCCGGGTGATCTGCTCAACCCGCTGACCCTGCAGCCGCTCGACAAAATTATCCGGAAAAGGAAAGCGCAGATCGGGCCGGCGCTGCGCCACACGCACCAGTCGGCGTCCTTCCAGGACAGGCAGGAGACCGCAGCGGACTGTTTCCACCTCTGGCAATTCTGGCATCCGGTCTCTTTCCTTTGTTCCTGCTGGCGGCCTTTGCCACCGAACCTTATTCGATCAAAGAGTCGGTGCAGCCCCCTGTTCTATTGGCACCTGTCCTACTGGCCTCTGTACTAGGGACTTCAGGGCCATGACAGCCACACCGCTCCCTTTGCTGCGCCGTCCTGCTGTAGCAGGTGACGGGCTGACTGTCTGCAGATGATTGATCGGGCAGGTCAATCTCACGTCCTCGTGTCCCGGACAGGTCGCAGGACGACGAGAACAAGGTGGGGTCAGCTAGGCCTCCCATTGAGCGCCCCCTCTCACAGCGTCATTGCACCCAACCCGCCATGACGCCAGGGACCTTTAGGCGGCCAACGGAGGGCGACCAACCGCCTCACTTCCGGCTGCCGGGCCGTTAAAGAGTTGACCTAAAGCCAGAAAATTGCACTGTGACCCCTGCACCTGCCAGCAGAATCAGCTTTTCACCATTATCGGGTTTACGGTCGCCACATGTCGAACCAAGGATCATCCGCCAATACCGCCAGTGCCAGCTCTTCCGCTCAAGGAACGGACGGCACGACCCACTTTGGATTTCGCGATGTTCGCCGGGAAGAAAAAGCGCCTCTGGTGCAGGGGGTTTTCAGTTCGGTTGCCGAAAACTACGACCTGATGAACGACCTGATGTCCGGCGGCATTCACCGGCTCTGGAAGTCAGCCATGATCGACTGGCTGAACCCTCAGCCGGGAATGGTCCATCTGGATGTGGCGGGCGGCACAGGTGATATCGCTTTTCGCTCCCTCGACCGGGCGGCTGAAGAAAGCGAACGCCGGGTACAGGAAGGACGCCTTAGCCCGGAAGAGGCTGAGGCAAAGGCGGCCAAGGTGGTGGTCTGCGATCTGACCCATGACATGCTGCGGGTGGGCCGCGACCGGGCTCTGGACCAGGGTCGGCTGAGCGGCCTGGAGTGGGTCTGTGGTGATGCCATGAAACTGCCGCTGCCCAACCGATCCGTCGACGCCTACACCATCGCCTTTGGCCTGCGCAACGTCACCGACATTGACCAGGCCCTCCGGGAAGCCCATCGCGTGCTGAAACCCGGCGGCCATTTCCTTTGTCTGGAATTCAGCCAGGTGATCCTGCCGCTCTTTGATCAGCTGTACGATCTCTATTCTTTCAAAATTCTGCCCCACATCGGCCAGGTGGTAGCCGGGGATAAGGACTCCTACCAGTATCTGGTGGAATCGATTCGCAAGTTTCCACCACAGGACACACTGAAGGAGAAGGTAACGGCTGCAGGCTTTGGCCGGTCGGACTATCGCAACCTCTCCGGCGGCATTGCGGCCATCCACTCCGGCTGGCGGATCTGAGCAGCCATCATGATGCGAACCTTCTTTCTGCCCTTTCGCCTGCTGCGCATTGCCACCGTTCTGGCAAAACACGACGTGCTGGCTGCTTTGGATGTGCATGGACTGGTGCCGGCGCCTTTACGTCTGCTGCGGCGTCTGGGGCGGATTGGACGGAAACCTGTCCCGGGGCGCCCCGGTGAAAAGCTGGCACGGGCCTTAAGGGAACTGGGACCCAGTTTCACCAAGCTAGGGCAGTTTCTGGCCACGCGGGCGGACATTGTCGGCGATGAAATGGCTCAGGATCTTTCCGAACTGCAGGACCGCCTGCCTCCCTTTTCCTGGGAAGCTGCCCGGCAAACCCTGGAAGAAGAACTGGGCCAGCCCGTCGAAGAGCTGTTTGAGAGCTTTGACCAGACGCCGGTTTCCGCAGCCTCCATCGCCCAGGTGCATTTTGCGGTCACCCGCCCTCTGTCTCTGGAAGAAGTCAGCGAAGACGACGAAAACGCCGACCCGGACCAGCCCCGGGAAGTGGCGGTTAAGATCCTGCGCCCCGGCATCAAGCGGGCTGTGGAACACGATCTCAACCTTTTTTACTGGTTTGCAGAACTGGCCGAGCGGGGCAACCCCAAACTCAAGCGCTTTAAACCGGTAGAGGTGGTGGAGCTTTTTGAAGAGACCATCCGGTTGGAAATGGACTTCCGCATGGAAGCCTCCGCCGCCTCGGAACTGGCTGCCAACTTTGCAGATGATGACAGCTATCAGGTGCCCCAGGTGGACTGGGAACGCACCAGCCAGCGGATTCTGACCCAAAGCCGCCTGTCCGGCATCCGACTGGACGACAAAGAGGCTCTGCTGGCCGCAGGTCACGACACCAAGGATGTTCTGGAGCGCACCGCCGCCATCTTCTTCAAGCAGGTTTTCAGGGACGGTTTCTTCCACGGGGATCAGCATCCGGGAAACATGTTTGTGCTGGCTGACGGCAGCATCGGGGCCGTGGACTTCGGCATCATGGGACGTCTGGATCGCAAGCATCAGGCCTTTCTGGCCGATATGCTGCTGGCCACCCTGAGCCAGGACTACAAAAAACTGGCCCAGGTCCAGGCCGACGCGGGCATGTTGCCGGACAACCAGTCCATGGATCTCTACGCCCAGGCCCTGCGCGCGGTCTGCGAACCCATTTTCGGTCAGCCCCTCAGCCGCATTTCCTTTGCCCGCCTGCTCGGCCAGTTGCTGCGGTTGAGCGAGTCCTTTTCCCTGCCGGTCCAACCTCAGCTGGTACTGCTGCAAAAGAACATGCTGATGGCTGAAGGGGTCAGCCGCAAACTGGATCCCACCCTGAACATCTGGCTGTTGGCAGAACCGCTGATCGTTGACTGGATGAAGGAAACCCGCGGCCCCCGGGCGCAGATTGAAAACACAGCTGAACAGTTTCTGCGCATTGCTGAACGCCTGCCAGCCACGCTGGGACATCTGGAAACTCTGTTGGAGACCACCACCCAGGGCGGCATCAAACTGCACCCGGAAACGGCCCGGCAGTTCCGATCCGGCCGGGGGTGGAGCAGGCTGGTGCCCTGGGCGGCTCTGGCCTTGTCTGCCGCCGCCTTGCTGGCCGTGCTGCTGGACTAAGGGCAGAACGCGACACCAGACCGGGACAAGTGTCCATCAGGCAGGCCACAGACCGTCCTCAGACGGTGTTTCTATCCCCGATAGAGCCACCCCGTTCCGCCAGATCCCAGGCTGCCGGGGCCGTAAACAGATCAGCACAGTTGCGACAGACCTCCTTGCTGATTTGCCTCCGCCTTCCCTGACTCGAGCCCTGAAGACTACAGGGACCAAATCGTCACAATCTTTTTCCCCACCTTCTCTTGTCAAAGAGGCAGGTGATCCTTAATTTTACTCCGCAATTAGGGGGAATTGAGGTAAAACCGCATGTTGTCGGGTAAAAGAGTCCTTTTGATCGTTACGGGCGGCATTGCGGCCTACAAAGCACTGGAACTGGTGCGACGCCTGCGGGAACGCGGGGCGTCGGTCCGGGCGATCCTGACAAAATCGGGTGCTGAGTTCGTCACTCCCCTTTCCCTGTCGGCCCTGACAGGTGACAAGGTTTACGGGGATCTCTTTTCCCTGACCGATGAAGCAGAAATGGGCCACATCGAACTGAGCCGGGATGCCGACCTGCTGCTGGTTGCCCCGGCGACCGCCAACTGTCTGGCCAAAATGGCCAACGGTCTGGCCGATGATCTGGCCAGCACGGCGCTGCTGGCAACAGACAAGCCTGTCATGGTTGCCCCCTCCATGAATGTCAGAATGTGGGAACATCCCGCCACCCAGGCAAACCTTCACACCCTGCTGAACCGGGATGTGATCGTTGTCGGCCCCAACGAAGGGGACATGGCCTGCGGTGAATATGGGCCGGGACGCATGGCCGAGCCTCTGGAAATTGCCGACGCGGTGGAGGAGTTTTTCGGGCTAACGCCCTCGGCACGTCCTGATCTTCGCGCACTGGGACCTCTGACCGGATTTTCCGCGCTCATCACCAGCGGGCCTACCCACGAAGCCATCGACCCCGTGCGCTACATCGCCAACCGCTCTTCCGGCAAGCAAGGCCACGCCATCGCTGCGGCATTGGCAAAACTGGGGGCAGAGACCACCCTGGTCACAGGCCCGGTTCATCTGGTTGATCCAGCGGGGGTCAAAACGATCCACATTCAATCGGCTGAGGAAATGCTGGCTGCCTGTGAAGCGGCCCTGCCCAGCGACATTGCTGTTTGTGCCGCTGCTGTCGCCGACTGGCGCGTGGCCAAAGCCGCCAATCAGAAAATGAAGAAAGAGGGCAAACAGCTGCCGCAACTGGCCTTTGCGGAAAACCCGGACATCCTGGCCCGCCTGTCCCGTCACCCCCAACGCCCTCAGCTGGTGGTGGGTTTCGCCGCAGAAACGGAAAAGGTCATCGATCATGCCCGTGCCAAGCGGGACCGCAAAGGCTGTGACTGGATACTGGCCAACGATGTCAGCCCGGCCACCGGCACCTTTGGCGGCGATGAAAACACCGTTCACCTGATCCAGGCAGACGGGGATGAAAGCTGGCCACGCATGAGTAAGGCGGAGGTGGCAGGTCATCTCGCCCAGAAAATCGCCGATCATTTCGGTAAGGCTGCTGAATAGCCTGCCTCAACAGCCTCACTACCCTGGAACAGCCTCTGACAAGTAAGGGGCCGTTCTGAAAAGACAGGCTGCGAACATGACCGCAGCAGAGAAGAAAGACAGACTTAAATGAGCCAACAGGTTTCCGTCGCCATCAAACGCCTGCCCCATGCCGGGGATCTGCCGTTGCCGGCCTACGCCACCGCCCAGTCAGCGGGCCTGGATCTGCCAGCGGCCGTGGACAGCCCGCTGGTGCTGGGGCCCGGTCAGCAGGCCATGGTGCCCACGGGTCTGGCCATTGCCCTGCCCGATGGGACCGAGGCTCAGGTGCGCCCCCGCTCTGGCCTGGCCGCAAAACACGGCATTACGGTCCTCAACTCTCCCGGCACCATCGACGCGGACTATCGCGGCGAAATCAAAGTCATTTTGATCAATCACTCCCAGGAGCCCTTCACCATCAACCGCGGCGAACGCATCGCCCAGATGGTTGTGGCCCCCTATCTGCAGGCCGCCTGGCAGGAACGGGATGAACTGGACAGCAGTGAACGGGGTGAAGGCGGTTTTGGCTCCACGGGTCTGGGCAGGAGCAAACCATGATCAAAAAACAGACAGCTGCGCGAAACTGTGAGGTTTACGACTGATGCTTAGGCTCTCCAAGAAACTCCTCTTTGCCATCGAGGCTGTGGTCGACATTGCCTACAACTGCAGCTCGGGGCCGGTGCGCTCCAACGAGATTTCCCTGCGCCAGGGCATCCCGCGCCGCTATCTCGAACAGGTGCTGCAGCAACTGGTCCACCACGGCATTCTGGCCGGTCAGCGGGGTCCGCGGGGCGGGTATCGTCTGGCCAGAGAGCGGCGCCGGATCACAGTTGGGGAGATCATCCGCATTGTCCGCAAGCTGGAAGGCACCAGTGATCCGGCCAGTGAACCGGATGGCTCTGAAATCGGCATCAAGGTGGTGCGACCCATCTGGATTGAAATGCAGCAGGAAATGCTGGCCCGCTTTGACCAGCTGACGGTCGAGGAACTCTGTGAACGGGCCCGAATAGAGGGCATCAACAGCGAAGCCCCTGAAGAAGCCATCGATTACAGCATCTAAAAAATCATGGACCTGCCGAACAGAACAAGCGGCAGGCAAGCAAACAGAGACGGCGGTCCAGCCGTCTGAAGAAGACCAGAGGAACAAGGCATGACTGAAGTTTACCAGGCGCGCGGTCGCATCTATGACAACATCACCCAGACCGTGGGTGGCACGCCGTTGATTCGTCTGGACAAGATTGCTGAGGCCCATGGCTGCAAAGCCAACCTGATCGGCAAGTGCGAGTTTTTCAATCCGCTCAGCTCCGTAAAAGACCGCATTGGCCTGGCCATGATCGAAGCCATGGAACAGGACGGCCGCCTGAAACCCGGCGCCACGGTGATTGAGCCAACCAGCGGCAACACGGGCATTGCCCTGGCTTTTGTCTGCGCCGCCAAAGGCTACAAGCTGATCCTGACCATGCCGGAAACCATGTCCATGGAACGGCGCAAGATGCTGAAGTTGCTGGGCGCTCAGATCGTGCTGACCGAAGGGCCAAAGGCCATGGGGGGCGCCATTGAAAAAGCCAAAGAGCTGCTCAAGGAAATCCCCGGCTCTGTGATGCCCCAGCAGTTCGAAAACCCCGCCAATCCTGACATTCACACCCGCACCACAGCGCTGGAGATCTGGGACGACACAGCCGGGGCGGTCGATGCCGTGGTCTCCGGGGTGGGCACAGGCGGCACCCTGACCGGGGTGGGAATGGTTCTGAAAGAGAAAAAACCCAGCGTTCAGATGATCGCGGTGGAACCGGAAGACAGCCCAGTCCTGTCCGGTGGCAACCGCGGACCTCATAAGATCCAGGGCATCGGCGCAGGCTTCGTGCCGCCCATTCTGAAAACCGGCCTGATTGATGAGGTGCTGCGCATCGGCAATGACACAGCTTTCCGCACGGCAAGGGAATCCGCCACGGCTGAAGGTCTGCCTGTCGGCATTTCGTCGGGCGCCGCCATCGCTGCCGGTCTGGAATATGGCAGCCGACCTGAAAACGAAGGCAAAACCGTGGTGCTGATCCTGCCCTCTTTTGCTGAGCGCTATCTCTCCACTGCCCTGTTTGAAGGGCTGTAAGAGCCAGATGAAACGGCGGCTGTCTTGTCACAGCCCCCACTTGGGCATTGTGGGCGGGCAGCAAGAGGAGTTAGATGCCCTGATGTTGCCCGCTTTCGGGCCGGTCCCCGGGTGTCTGCCTGTCTAACCGAGCCTGCCAATCTGCCCTCCTTGTCCGCTTACTTTCAGCCCAGCTCCAAGATCGAAACTCATGTCAGTTCCTTTAGATGATCTCAGCGATGAACAGATTGAACGCTACGCCCGCCATCTGGTGTTGCCGGAAGTGGATGAAGACGGTCAGCTGAAACTGCTGAACTCCCGGGTTCTGGTGATTGGCGCCGGGGGCCTGGGCTCTCCGCTGCTGCTCTATCTGGCGGCTGCCGGGGTGGGCACGCTGGGGGTGGTTGATGACGATGTGGTGGATCTTTCCAATCTGCAGCGACAGGTCCTGCACGGGGAAGAGAACCTGGGTCAGGACAAAGTCGAAAGCGCCCGCGCCAATCTGGCAAGGATCAACCCGGAGGTCACTCTGGAAGCCCACAGTGTCCGACTGACGCCAGACAATGCGCTGGACATCATCCGGAAGTATGATCTGGTGGCCGATGGCTCTGACAATTTCGCCACCCGTTATCTGGTCAATGATGCCTGTCATCTGGCCGGGAAAACCCTGGTATCTGCCGCCATCATGCGTTTTGACGGCCAGCTTTCCACTTACCGGTCCCACCTGAGTGCCAGCGCGGAGCCAGAGGCAGGAAGCGCGAGCGATGGGGAGACTGCGAGCACCCCAAAAAACCCCTGCTACCGCTGCCTGTTCGGGGAACAGCCCGACGCGGACCCCAAACAATCCTGCGCGGACGTGGGCGTCATGGGGGCTTTGGCCGGTGTCATGGGATCATTGCAGTCGGTTGAGGTGATCAAGGAGCTGCTGGGCATTGGCCAGTCCATGTCTGGCCGCCTGCTGCTCTATGATGCCCTGGAAGCCAACTTCCGCACCGTCAAGTTCAAGGCGGATCCGGACTGCCCGCTCTGCGGCTCCGATCCCAGCATCAAAGATCTTGACCCCGGTCGCTATAAACTGGAAGGCGCAGTCTGCGCGGCCCAGTAATCCGACCTGTTATCCGAACCTCGTCTTTCTGGAGCCAAATCGGTTTAAGTGGACTCACTTCGTGATAACGCTTGAAGCGTGAATTTACCTCTTTTCAGCAAAATGGAGGATGATTCACGGTTTGGTTTCAAGCGCGAAGTGCTTCCAACTAAATCGATCACCCTCTAGTCCAGGCTACTCAAAGAGGAAAAACCAGCTGTAGGCCATGATCAGGGCCGGAATACTGCTGTAGGCCGTGGCCAGTATGGCTGCTTTAGGTGCCAGAGCCAGCGCCGGGAATAGCGCATCCCCGTCGTTGCTGATGGCGTTGCCGATCTGGGCGGACAAGGGCACCAGGCCATTGAGATAGAGAGTCGTCACCAGTACCTGGGGACCGCAGCCCGGCAGAAAACCAATGCCCACGCCCAGCAGCGGCAGAACCCAGCCATAAGACTGGAACAGAGCTGCCGGTTCCAAGTTAAAAACCACCACAGCCACTTCGTAGGCCAGAAAACCAACAACAACCCAGGTGGTGATGAAATTGGTTTCCGCCGACACCCGCGCACCAACCGGCTGGTTGCAGTCCGGGACCACGCCATAGCTGTTGGGCCGGGCCATCCAGAGGGTCAGTCCGAGAGCGCCGCAGAGAAAACCGAACCAGCTGGCCGGGTCCGCAAACCAGCTGGTCGCGAAGTAGGCGTCAATATCCACCTGAAAGGCCAGCATGATCCCCAGCACCATGCCCGGCAGCAAACAGACCAGCCAGAGTTTCTCCAGAAAGCCAATCACAGGACCCTTTGCTTCCGGACCATCTGACTCCTGAAGCGTTGTCCCCATGCCTTTCATGTACCCTGGAGCATGGAACAGATCGACCGCCCAGCCAGAGATCATGCCGACGGTCAGTCCCAGACCCCACATGGCCAATCCCGTTTGCGGCTCACGCGCCAGAAGCAGAAAGGCGGCGTCGCCCATGGTTGCCGTTAAGGTTGCCACCACGGATCCGAAGGTCAGCGATCCCCGCACATACTGGGTCACCACCATGACCGCCCCGCCGCAACCCGGCAGGGCACCGAGAAAAGACGCCGCAGGCACCTGCCATTTCCTGTGACGTGACAGAAACTCCCCGGTATCAATGGCGAATCTTTTTTCCAGCAGGTAGGCAATGGCCAGCGTGGCGGCCACAAAGACCGAGACCTGCAGATAAGCATCGCCGATCATCTGGAACAGCAAGGTTCTGGTTGCCGGAAAGATGGTCAAAAGAACCGCCAGCGCCAACAGCAGCAGTTTCTTGGTCGACAGCACAGCAGCCAGCCCTTCACGCCCCTCCCCCAGAACATAGGCTCTGGAGTGGCGATACCAGGTTTGGGGCAGGGAAAGAGCTTGGCTCATGGTCGGTACTAACCTCGTTTGAAACGGCGGCTTTATAGATAATGAAAATGAGAAGCATTCTCAATAAGAAATTTTGCATAAGCAAATGCAAAAACCGCTCCCTGCCGGACGTGCAGCATGTAACCAGGCTGAGACGCTGGCAGACTTAGGTACGATCGGACATCAAAGGACCGGCAAACAAAGGAAAGATAATCGGCAAGACAGTCGGTGATTAAAGCAAAGCAGTTAGCGCTTTCGAAAAGTGAGCTTCGGGCCGACAGACCCCCGACTGGCGCCTAAAGAACTCCATCCAAATGTGAATTTTTTGACGAGTTGTAAACGGCCATTTTCACAAGAGTTCATTCGCCTATAGTCTTTGTTAACTCTGGCATCTTATCAAGAAACCTCCTCCTGCCTTTCGACAGTAATAGAAGTACCCTGGGAGGAACTTAAGACGACTTTCGGAGCCACCTTGACAGTTACACAAAATCCACCTGCTGCTGGTCTTGATGTTCAGTGGATGACGGCCATTAGCGAAGGCTTGAACAGCATGGCCCAGGGCCTGTGCCTGCTGGACGCAAACCTGATCATCGTAACCGCCAACAAGGCCTTCTCCGAAATTCTGGAAGTTCCCGAAGATCTGGTTGTACCCGGCAAAACATCTATTGAAGAGGTTTTCCGGTGTAACGCCGAAAAAGGCGACTATGGCAGTGGCGACGTGGAAGAGCAGGTTGCCCGCCGCATGGCCAAAGCCCGCAAAAAACAGCCACATCATTATGAGCGGGTCAGGCCAAACGGGAAGGTCATCGAAGTTCACGGCAACCCGGTATCAGACGGCGGCTTCATCAGCATCTACACGGATGTTACCGAAAAACACCAGGCTGAGCGGGCGCTGGAAGTCAGCGAAGCCAGTCTGGCGGAAGCACAGGAACTGTCACATATCGGCAGTTTCGTGCACGATTTTTCCGACGTCCTCTATCACTGGTCAGACGAAACCTCGCGCATTCTTGGCTACGCGCCCGAAAAAGTTGATCCGACTTACGCCAACTACATCAACCGCGTTCATCCCGATGACCTGGACAACATGCTCGCGGTTTGCGCTGACGCAAAGGCCGACTGCCGGGAATACACACTGGACTATCGGATCTGTCGGCCGGATGGCGAAATTCGCCACGTGCGCGAACGGGCCCGCTACCGTCAGGATGATGAAGGCAAGGCCCAGTATGTCATCGGTACTTTGCAGGACATGACCGATACCGTACTGGCACAGGAACAGCTGAAAGACAGCGAAGCCCGGTTTCGGGGCGCGTTCGCTGCCAGTCATGGCACCGCCACCATCTCCGATCTGGAAACCGGCTGCTATGTGGATGTCAATGATGCCTGGCTGATCAACCGGGGATATGAACGTCACGAAGTCATCGGCAAATCCGCGCTGGAGATCAACATCTGGGGCAGTGAGGACAACAGAAATCGCGTCCTCGCTGATCTTGCAGCCAAAGGGTACCTGGAAAACTACCCGGTCCAGACATTCTCCAAAAGCGGTACCGCCCGAGACATGTTGCTCAACGCGCACATCATCAAGATTTCCGGGCGCAAACTCCTGTTCATTTCCGGTACGGATGTCACGGAACAGCTCAAGGCGGAAGCCCAGTTGCTGCGCGCCAAGGAAGAGGCAGAACGGTCCAACAGGGCCAAATCAGAGTTCCTGGCAAGCATGAGCCACGAGCTTAGAACACCGCTGAACGCCATTCTCGGCTTTGCTCAGCTAATGCAGCACAATCCCCGCGAACCTCTGTCTTCCGGCCAGAACCAGCATGTAGAGAGCATCCTGGAAGGCGGGGATCATCTGCTGACTCTGGTCAATGAGATTCTCGATCTATCTGAGATTGAAGCCGACCGCGCTCCCCTGAGCGTCGAAGATGTCAACGCCAACGATATCATCGAAAGCTGCGTTGAACAGCTGGCCCCTCTGGGGACACCACGCGGCATACATATTGAAAACGACCTGAAAACTGCCCCACCCTTTACGCTGCAAACAGATGCGTTCCGTTTCAAACAGATCCTCATCAACCTTCTGTCCAACGCCATAAAATATAACAAAGACGGGGGACGGGTGCGGTTGCAGGCCCATGCCACTTCCCACGGGTATCTGCACCTGTCCGTCAGCGATGACGGCATCGGCATAGACAAAAGCGAACAGCCGGAGGTCTTCCAGCTTTTCCACCGTCTGGGAACTGCCGCAACGCTGGCCAAAGAAGGCTCTGGAATCGGACTGCATGTGGCCAAGCTCCTGGTGGAACGTATGGCCGGCCAAATCGGCTTCGACAGCACCCCCGGTCAAGGCAGCACGTTCTGGATACTGTTACCGCTGGCTGACAATCAGCAATGCATGATCTGGGATGAACGCCTGCGTGTGGGCATTGATGCCATCGACAGAGATCATCAGACTCTGGTGTCCATGATCAATGAAATGGCCATCCTGTCCATCGAGCGAAAAGATCTGGGCGCCAAAGTTCTGGAAATGACCGAACACTGCCGCATTCACCTGCATCGTGAAGCGGAAATCATCAGGGTCTGCGATCATCCTAACAAAGAAAAAATCATAGGCGCCTACAGGAAAATCGAAGCCCAGATTGATGAGATGGTAGAACGGTGTCATCAGGATCCTTCAGTCGAAACCCATCAACAAACCCGCCAGATACTGCTGAAGGCAACCCGGGAGCACCTCAACAGATTCGATCCTGTGCTGGTGGCCTGCGCAGAAGGCAAAGAGCTTAAGATCAAGAAGGCGCTGGCCACGCTTGAGATCAAAAGCGGCAGGCTGTTGCTTTGAGTTTGGCTTTTGCTTTGGCTCAACAGTGATGTGGCAATGACTGAAGGGGCAGGTGCACCACCAGTCATCCTCATCAATCGGCTCTGCTTCCTGATGCGCTGAAATGAGACTGCTGTCCCGACCAGAGCCACAAAACTCCGAGGGGTCTTAAAAAAAAACCTGGATGTCGGTACAGCCCGGTTCCAGCACTCAAGGTTCCTGAACGCCATCCCTCAGATCGGAAGATCAACAGCTTCTCCGCCCTGAAGCGGCCAAGGGACTTTGGGCCGGCAGACCTTCCCCTCCCAGAAATCCCGGGTTCTCTCCAGATTGTTTGATACAGGCGACCTGCCCGGCGCACTACCTGGCCACGAATTGCGCGCCCTGCCTCCCACAAGGGGCGGTCCCACAAAATTCTGAAAAGCCAGACAGCCGCTTGGGTCAGCGCGTCCCCGGCACCTTACTCAAAGAGGCTATCCTGCCGATTTGGCGCGGCCTTGCAGGATGGGGCCCATCCAACCGGCGGCGTTTCACCTCCCCAATCCATCGGACAGGCAACAAACAACCCAACTGATCAATCAGTTCGCGTCTGATATTTTTAGTCTATAAATCAATATATTAAACAAAATCACCGCCTGTTTTTCCAGCTTCTCTTGTCGCCTGTTTCAGCAAAAACATTTGGTCAAAAACAATTTTTCTCGTGACTCTTTCACATAATCAGGTTTAATTTTTTTGAGTTCCGAAATAAAGAAGAACCACCTCCTGCTTGATTTGGTTGGGCCAATTTGGTAAACCAAAATACCTTGTTATGGGGAACGCCTTTTTGAGATGCGCCCGGCAGACGAGAAAAAGCTGTCAGAACGCGAGGCACTCCGGGGATCAACAGGGCAGGATTTAGGTTTCAAATCAGGAACAGCCCAAGGCAACGAGCGATCAGGAAAAAGAGCGCCGGCTTTGGAAAAAGGGAGCGAAACAATGCATCTATCAACACACAACTGGATGCGGGCAGAACCCGTGGAGACCACCTTGCGGCGTGGCAAGCAGTGGGGTCTGCAGTCCATCGAAATCAGCGGTGAGCCGGAGCAGTACAACACCAAGGACATCCGGGCGCTGTTGAAGGATCTCGACATGTTCTGCTGGGGCTCTGTAACCCTGACCCTGGGAGACCGAAATCTGGCTGCCAAGGATGAAGGGCAGCGCGCGGCCACCGTGGCTTACATGAAAAGCGTGGCCACCATGATCCATGAGCTGGAAGGCTCGGAAATGACCATTGTTCCGGCCACGGTAGGGAAAGTGACCCCTGACGGCACGCCGGAAGAAGAGTGGAAATGGGTCCTCGACAGCCTGAAAGAAGTCTATGAGCTGACCGAGAAGTACGGCATCAAAATGGCGCTGGAACCTCTCAACCGCTTTGAAACCTATTTCCTGAACCGCGCCGACCAGGCCGTAGCCCTGGCCAAGGAAGTCGGACCCAACTGCGGCGTTTGCCTCGATGCCTTCCACATGAACATTGAAGAAGTCGATTTCATGGAAGCCATCCGCACAGCAGGCGATCTGCTGGCTGATTTCCATGTGGCGGACAACAACCGCATGCCCCCGGGCATGGGTCAGCTCAACTGGGCAGAGATTGTCGCGACCCTGAAGGAAGTCGGTTACGACGGCGCCATGACCCTGGAGTTCGTCACCCCCGTGGACCGGACGCCGGTCACCAAATGGCCGAACCAGGTCGAAACCAAGCCGGTCGACATCTCTCCAGAACAGCTGAAGTTCATTGAAGACCACGGCAGCAGCCTGCTGAGTGAGGAGTTCTACACCGAAATGGTCAAGCGCTCCTGCGAACACATCGTTCCGCTGATTCGGTGAGCCTCATGTCAGGTACGAAAATCGTCGATGTCGAAGCCAAATGGCTGCGCTATCCGATCCCCAAGGAAAATCAGCATGTGTCTGATTTCGGGCTGATCGATGCCTTCGACATGACGCTTGTCACCATTACACTGGGAAATGGCCGCAAGGGCTATGGGGAAGCCAAAGCCGGTGTCGGCTCGATGGGCTCCTGCGATGCCCTGGTGCAGATCATTGAACGGGAACTCAAGCCTCAGTTGCTGGGGCTTGAGTCCGGTCAGATCAACCGCATCTGGAACCAGCTCTACAACGGTTCCCGCGACCATTACGGCGAAAGCCAGGGGCGCGCCTTTCCCATCCTGGGGCGGCGCGGTCTCTGGACCTCAGCCATGAGCGGCATTGATCTGGCTCTCTGGGATCTGGCCGGCAAACGTTTCGACGCGCCGGTGCTGGAGCTGATCGGCGGCCCGGCCCGCAGCTCCATGCAGGCCTACGCAAGCGGTGGCTGGGCTGATGTCTCCGCCATCGGCGCCCAGCTGCAATCCTATGTGGACCGGGGCTTCAAAGCCGTAAAGATGCGCATCGGGGTGATGGACGGCACAGTGTCGGCTTCCGTGGCCCGGGTCAAAGCGGCCCGCGAAGCCCTGGGAGAAGACATCGAAATCATGGTGGACGCCCACGGCACCTACAACGGGGCGGAAGCCAGAGAGTTTTGCCGCCGGGTGGCGGACTGCAACGTGCGCTGGTTCGAAGAGCCCGTCTCTGCGGACTCCCGCAAAGCCATGTCGCTGGTCAAACAAAGCGCCACCATGCCCATTTCCATGGGCGAAAGCGAGTTCACGTCTTTCGATTTCATGGACCTGATTGACCGGGACGCTGCAGATGTTCTGCAACCGGACATGGCCATCTGCGGTGGCTTGAGCGAAGGCATGAAAATCTCCTCCCTTGCTGTCGCCAATCAGCTGGAACTGGCTCCTCACTGCTGGGGTTCAGCCTTTTCCTTCATGGCGGGCCTGACCCTGGCCTTCTTCAGTCCGGCAGCCAAGGTGATCGAGTTTTCCTCGGGTGCCAATCCCATGCTGAGCGATCTGGTGAAAGAGTCCATTCAAGCCGTCAACGGCAGTTTCACCCCACCTCAGGGGGCGGGCTGGGGTCTGACAGTGAACCAGGACTTTGTCCGAGACTATGCGGTCTAGCGCCGACAGGAGATGCAAATGACCGGTACGAGAATTCTGCAGCACGTCAACATCATGGTCGATGACCTGGAAACAGCCACGGCCTTCTATCGGGATGTGATCGGTCTGGAACTGGACAAGACACCGCCTCTGGATTTTCCCGCACAGTTCTTCAAGCTGGGCAAGGGCGCGCAGATCCATATGAACGAGTTCAAGGATGAGCGTCCTTTCAGGGCACATTTCTGTCTGGTGGTGGATGACTTCAACGAAGTGTTCCGCCGCCTGAAAACGGCCGGGGTGATCGACAACGATCCCTGGGGAAAAGTGCGCCGCCTGCCAGCCGGTTCCATGCAGATGTTTGCCCGCGATCCGGCAGGAAATCTGGTGGAAATCGCCAGTCGTCCCGGTGATGAGATCGATCAGGACATCCTGAGTGACGAACTGGTCGAGGTCTCTCACGACAACGACTATTTCAAATCGGGTCGCAACGACCCCCGGCGGGGTGATTGATCCGTCATGACGGTCCTGCTGCTCGAAACCATCGCTGAAGAGGCGGAAGTGCTGTTGAAAAAAACAGCCAAAGTCCTGCTGTCTCCCAGTCCCAAGGCGCTGGACCATGACCTGCCTCTCGACCAGGTGACGGCCATCGTCACACGGGGTCTGGGACGGGTGGACCAGACCCTGATGGATCGCTGTCCGAAACTGCAGGTCATCGCCCGTTGTGGCGCCGGTCTGAACAACCTGGATCTTGAGCACGCAGCGAATCAGAACCTGCCGGTGGTCTTCGCCCCCGGCATCAATGCCGGTGCCGTGGCAGAGCAGAGTCTGATGCTCATGCTCATGGCGCTGCGCGCAGGCTACAGCAGTGCAAAAGAGGTGGAGCAGGGAAACTGGGCCGCCCGAAACAGCTTTGGCGGCGACGACCTGGCAGGCAAAAGGGTCTGCATCATTGGTTCCGGCAACATTGGTCAGAAAACCGCCGCTCTCTGTCGGGCCTTTTCGGCAGAGGTCGTGGTCTGCGGGCGGGGTGGCAACGGTCTGGCGGGGCTGATGGCCGCCCTGAAGGCTCAGCTGCCGATCAGTGATGTGATCTCCCTGCACATTCCCCTGACGCCGGAGACAAAGGGCCTGCTGAACCGCGAGGTTCTGAGCCTGTGCAAACCCGGCAGTCTTCTTGTGAACACTGCCCGCGGCGAACTTCTGGACGAAGACGCGCTGCTGGAGGCCCTGAACCAGGGAACGCTCGGTGCCTACAGCGCCGATGTGATGGCCAGCGAACCACCGGAAGCGGACAACGCGCTGCTGGCCCACCCGCGCACCATAGTGACCCCTCATGTTGCGGCCCTGACCACGCGGACCTACCGCGAGCTCTGTCTCTTTACGGCTCAGAACGTCGCCAAAGTATTGCTCGGTGAGGCCCCGGACCCGGCCTCCCTTTACCAGAAAGCAGTGTCATGACTTTTGCCACTTTCCAGACACCGACCGTGGGAGGGCCTTGCTGATGTCTTCCCTCAAAATCTCCGGACTGGTGAAGCACTTCGACAAGGTTCAGGCCATCAACGGTTTGGACATGGAAGTGGAAAAAGGCGAGTTCTTTGCACTGCTGGGACCCAGCGCCAGCGGCAAAACCACCACCTTCCGCAGCATCTGCGGCATGGAAAAGCCCGACGCGGGCCAGGTGGAAATCAACGGTCAGGATGTCACCGACGCCCCCATGCGCGACCGGGGTGTGGCCATGGTCTTCCAGACCTTTGCGCTCTACCCGCACCTGACCATCTACGACAATCTGGCTTTCCCGCTGCGACAGATCAAAACGGCAGAGTCCGAGATCAAAACCCGCATCGGCGAGATCAGCGAACTGCTGAAGCTGGGCCACGCGCTGGAGCGCAAGCCCGGAACCGCCAGCGGCGGAGAGCAACAGCGCATTGCCATCGGGCGCGCTTTGATCCGCCGCCCCGACCTTCTGCTGTTAGACGAACCTCTGACCAACCTGGATGCCAAGCTGCGCCATGACATGCGTGCTGAGTTCAAGCGCATCCACCGTGAAAGAAACATCACCATCATCTATGCCACCCCTGATGAGCTGGAGGCCCTGACCATGGGCGACCGCATCGGGGTTCTGCGCGACGGACAGATGGTGCAGGTCGGCACACCGGACAGCCTCTATGACACGCCGGACAACAGCTATGTCGCCGGTATGGTGGGATCGCCTCAGATGAACCTGATCAGTGGCGTGCGGCGCGGTACTGACAGTCAGGCCAGCATCGCTGTCCCCTTTGGCGAGTTTTCAGCCCAGGCCTGGTCGCCCGCATTGAAAGACTTTTCTGGCGGGGAAGATCTCCTTCTGGGACTTCGCCCCCACGAGATCGTGCCACTGGACAGCGCTGCTGACGCCAAAGGACCGACGTTCGATTGTGAGGTTCACCTGACCGAACCTCTCGGTGATGTGGTCATTCTCGATCTGATCGCGGGGGAGGCCCGCCTGAAGATGGTTCTGCCGGAAGAACAGGCCGTTACCTACAAGATTGGTGACCGCCTGACCTGCGGCTTTGACCTGGAAAAATCACACGTCTTTGCAAAGGAAACCGGCACGGCAATTAGGTGACCGTCCCGGAACAAGAACAAACCTAGTGATCTCTTTCACCATGTGCACGGAGGGTATGATGAAATCGGTAGTTAAGCGGGGAGGAAGTGTTGCGCTCGGCGCCATCTTTGCCTCAATGATCGGGGTTTCGGCTCCGGCAGTAGCGAAAGACATCGTAATCCAGATGGCGGCACCGGACTGGGGTCCGACCCGTTTCATGCAGGAATACGCGGACAAGACCTACAAGGCCCCCAGCGGCAACAACGTCACTCTGGCCATCGACTTTATTCCCTGGCCCAGCTTCTATGAACGGGTGGCCGCTTCCATGGCTTCCGGCGAAAAGAAGTATCAGCTGGTGGTGTCTGACAGTCAGTGGATTGGCACCTTCATTGAAGGCGGTCAGTTCATGAAACTGAACGACTACATTGATGCAGATCCTGAGTTGCAGGCCATTCTGAAGGACGTTCACCCGGCCCTGACCGAAGCCTATGCGACTTACCCCTACAAGTCCGAGAACATCTATGGCTTCCCGCAAATGCCGGATACCAAAGTCTCGGTCTATCGCAAGGATCTCTTCTGCAACGACGCAGAAGCCGCAGACTTCAAGGCGAAATACAGCAAAACCCTGCCCTGTACCTATGTGGAATGGGAAGATGTTGACTGGGACACCTGGGGCAACATTGGTGAGTTCTTCACCCGCAAAGCCGGGGAAAAACTGGCCGGGGAAACTCTGACGGAAGACTTCTACGGCGTCGCTTACCAGGCCGGTAAGGGCTATGACTTCTCCTCCATGCAGATCAACGCCTTCATCTGGCAGGGCGGGGCCAGCATCTGGGATGAATCTGACCAGCCCAACGCCCAGGCTGAAGGGGTTGTGAACTCCCCGGAAGCTGTTGCAGCCCTGGAAAAATATCTGGACCTGCTGAAATACGCACCGCCCATCGCCAAAACCGGACAGATGGACATCTTCCAGATCCAGGAACTCTTCATGCAGGGCAAGATTGCCGCCATGGTGAACTGGAATGCCGTGGCCGCAGCCGCCATCAACCCCGACAACTCCAAGGTTGCTGACAAGACGGCCTTTGCCGTTGCTCCCGGCACCCGCGGCGCTGACGGCAAGATGATCCGCTGGGATAACATCGGGGGCCAGCCCTTCGTTCTGACCACCTGGAACAGCGACGAAGTGATCAAAGAAGCGCTGGATGTTGTCAAATGGTGGCTGTCTGACGAAGTGCAGACCGAGTTCGCCAAAAACGGCTCTGGTTCTTCCGCCCTTCAGTCTGTCATGGGCAAGCCGGAGTACAACTCCTTTGCCCCCTGGAACCGGGCCCATGTGGCCTCTCTGGAATGGCAGAAAGACGTCTGGCATGTACCCGAATTCTTTGAACTGCTGACTCAACAGCAGGAGCAGTACGACATGGCCATCACCGGTCAGATCTCTGCTCAGGAGGCTTTGGACAACATTGCCGCATTCCAGCAGGAACTGCTGACCGAAGCCGGCCGCATCGAATAAGCCGGACGGTACCTCCTGGTTGTTCGGGGATCACGGGGAAGGCAGGCCTGCCTTCCCCACCCCGGCAACAGGTTCGTCTCTTACAGCACTTTTTTGCGGCGGTTCCCGACCTTGGACCTGCTGCAGGATCAAAGCCCCCGGCAGGGCTTAGAGCATGATCGCATAGGGTGGCAGCGCTTTGCGCCAGGAACCACCCCTGGATCATCTTCTGACACCTCAAAAGAGGCCCGTTCACGCGTCAGGCGTCATCCCGAAGTGAGCCCACTTGTTAAGATTTGAGACAAGTGAAGCCCCTTACATCGATTTCGCTCTTGTCGCCGGTCTCTGACTGACCATTGATCAAGGAATTGGGATCACCCCATGCGTGGTTTTTTAAACTGGTTGCTGGATCCACAAAGACGCGGGGCGCTGCTTGTCACGCCAGCCATTGTGCTCCTGTTTGTGATGAACATCTTTCCCTTGATGTGGTCCTTCGGGTTGAGCTTTTTTCACTACAAAGCCTCTTCCATGAAACCGCCGCGCTTTGCCGGGCTTTACTATTACGAAAAGGTCCTTTCCGACCCGGTGGTCTGGGAACGCTTTCAGACAACAGCCACCATCGTCTCCTTAAGCGTGCTGCTGCAGATGATTGTGGGTTTCGGACTGGCGCTGCTCTTTGCCAAGAAGTTCCCGCTGCGCCGGGAAATCCTGATGATGGTCCTGACCCCCATGATGCTGTCCTTCGTGGCCGTCGGGGTCTTCTTCAAACTCTTCTACGAGCCCACCTTTGGTCTGGTCAGTCAGGCTTTCATGTACTTCACCGGCGAACCGCTGGTGCTGCTGGCGACCCAATGGGGCGCCATCGCGGGCATCGTGATAGCCGACGCCTGGATGTGGTCGCCCTTTGTGATGCTGCTGGTGCTGGCCGGTCTGGTATCGGTGCCTGACCACCTCTATGAAGCCGCGGAAATCGACCGCGCCACGACCTGGCAACGCTTCAAAACCGTGACTTTTCCCTACATCAAAGGCCTGCTGCTGCTGGCGCTTCTGTTCCGCACCATTGAGACCTTCAAGCTCTTTGACGTGGTCTACATCATCACGGCAGGCGGCCCCGGCACTTCGACGGAGACCATCGCTGTCTACGTCTACCGCATGGCCTTCCAGTTCTTCAAAACAAGTCAGTCCTCGGCTCTGTCCTACATTCTGCTGTTCGTCGTGATCGTGCTGACAAACCTCTATCTCTACTTCGTCAACCGCCGGGAGCAGGAGGTCTGATCATGCTTGGATTTGGCAGAAAAAAACGCAATCTGCGCGAAGCAGGCTGGGGCTACACGGCGATCTGTTCGGTCATTGGGCTGATCTACTTCTCCCCGGTTCTGTGGATCATTCTGACGGCCTTCAAAACCCGGCAGGATGCGCTGGCCACACCGCCAATGTTTTTCTTCACCCCCACCTTCGATAACTTTGTGCGGGTGTTTTATCGGGTCACCTCCTCTGGCGAGGAACTCTCCACCGGCATGGGGCTCTTCTTCTTCAACTCCATCTTCATCGCCGGTGCCGGTGTGCTGCTCGCCACCATCATCGGAACCCTGGCGGCCTACGGCTTCTCCCGCTATCCCCTGCGGGGCAACGACACCTATCTCTTTGTCATCCTGACCACCCGCATGCTGCCGCCCATCGTGGTCATCGTGCCCATCTTCCTGATGTTCCGCATCACGGGGCTGAGCGGCAGCTATCTGGGCATCATCCTGCTCTATGCCATGTTCAACCTGGCCTTCTCGGTCTGGATGATGAAGTCCTTCTTTGATGAGCTTTCAACCGATGTGGAGGATGCGGCACGACTGGAAGGGGCCAGCGACATCTCGGTCTTCTTCAAGATCTGTATCCCCCAGCTGAAAGCCGGACTGGCAGCCACATCGGTCTTCGCCCTGATCCTGACCTGGAACGAGTTCCTCTTTGCCCTGCTGCTGACCGGCAACGACACCCGGACAGTACCTGTGGCCATGGCCCGTTCAATGGGCGGACAGCTGGGCGTCGACTGGGGTCTGCTGGCCGCCATCATCACCCTGTTCCTGATCCCCGTATTCATCGTGACCTACATGTTGCAGAACCATCTGCTGCGCGGCGTGACGTTCGGTACAGTCAAGAAGTGAGGCCGCAGCCATGAGCACCATTCAAGTCACAGACCTGACCAAAAAATTCGGCGCCCTTACCGCCGTCAATCAGGTCAGCCTGTCCATCGATGAAGGCGAAGTGCTGTGCCTGCTGGGCCCGTCGGGCTGTGGCAAGACCACCACCTTGCGCATGATCGCCGGGCTGGAGCAGGAAAGCAGCGGCGACATCCAGATCGGCGGGCAACGGGTCAATCACCTGCTGCCGTCAGAGCGTGATATCGCCATGGTCTTTCAGTTCTATGCGCTTTATCCCACCCTGACAGTTGGCGAAAACATCGGCTTTCCCCTGCGCTCTGAAGGTCTGGACAAAGCCAGCATCAATCAGCGGGTGGAAGAGGTACTGCGGGCGTTGCAGCTGCAGGAAGTCGTCAACCGCCTGCCCGGTCAGCTGGGCGAGGGTGAAAAGCAACGGGTGGCCGTGGCCCGCGCCATTGTCCGCGATCCCAACTGCTTCCTTTTTGATGAACCACTGAGCCGCCTGGACGTCACCCTGCGCCAGACCATGCGGGGGGAAATCAAGGAAATCCTCAACGGCCTGTCCAAAGCCACGGTGATTGTCACGCACGATCAGCTGGAAGCTCTGACCATGGCCGACCGGATCGCGGTGATGCGGGCCGGGGTGATTGAACAGGTTGCCTCTCCCCACGAAATCTTCGCCCGTCCGGCCAACCTTTTTGTCGCCGGTTTCATCGGCACCCCGGCCATGAATCTCCTGCCCAGCATGCTGATGGCCGTCGACGGAACCCAGGCGCGTTTTCAGCTCTGTGGCCAGGAGGTTGATCTGCAGGTGGATCCAGCGGTGCAGAAGCTGCCACTGGGCAGCAACATAACCCTGGGCATCCGGCCCCGTGCTTTTGAGATGAAAAGCGAAGCCAGCGGCGAGGGCTTGTCAGCCCGTGTCGATCTGATCGAGCCCATGGGGGCTGAAACCCTGGTCCATGCCGTGGCCGATAACACGGACATTCGCATTGTCGTTGACCGGTCCCAACGCCTGCAGCTGGGAGAGACCATTCACGTGGTCAGCAAACCCGGTCAGGCTCTGGTTTTCGGGACAGATGAAAGGTTGGTGCTGTCATGACCGCAAAAACTGATCTAACCACCCCCCCCAGTTCAGGCATGTCGGCCTCCCAGGCCAAGCGCCTGGAGCTGTCCATCATCGGGGCCTGCCTGCTGGCTCTGGTCTTTATCTTTCAGCCCTTTAGCAAGATCCTCTTTACCATCGGCTGTATCGGCGTGGTGGTGGGTGGACTGGCGTTCAATCTGGTGCCCTTTTGCGTGGCTGGAAACAGCTATAAGAAGGTGATCCGGGTGGCGGTGACGGTCCTGATTATCTTTGTCATCGTTGTCGCCCTGGCGCTCTTGTCTGCCTGGGGGTATGGCGTCTACCTGAAATCCCAGTGAGGTGATCGCTGTCGCCGCCGCCAGGGGCATGGCGATAGCTAGTGAGTGGTAAAGAACGAGAGCATGATTGGGTCAGCTGTTAGGGCTTTGAGCTTAAACCTAACCCGCAAATCATCCTCTCACATGTTGAGAAGAGGCAAATGCACGCGATTTGTGCCCTCACGCTGTGAGGCCAATTCAGTCGATTTGACTCTAAGGTATGGGGTGAGTTCATGAGCCAGGACGAAGTCAAAAGAATACTGTCGGAACTGCTGCCCTTCATTCGCTATCATCGCTTAAACCCGGGCGATCGCCTGCCGTCTGAACGGGATCTCAGCAGCCGCTTCAATGCCAGTCGCAATTCCATCCGGGAAGCGCTGACAGCTTTGGAAAGCATGCGGGTGGTGGAGCGCCGTCCCAACTCCGGCATCTACCTGCAGGCCATGACCAAGGACACCTCGGTTGATGCCATCGTCATGTTTGAAGAGGCCGGGGTTCCCGTTCTGGAAGAGGAAATCGCAGATTATCTTGAAACCCGGCGCATTCTGGAAATGGAAGCCTTTCGGCTGGCGTGCGACCGGCGAACGGATGAAGATCTGGAAAATCTGCAGAAGGTCCTCGATGACTGCCTGGAAGAGATTGGCAAGGGCAAAACCATCGCCCTGCTCGACGTTACCTTCCACCTGACGCTGGTAGAAGCGGCGCACAACCAGGTGTATCGGCGGCTGGTCAATTCCTTTTACCTGGCCACCCGCAAAGGCAGAGAAGTCTTCTTTGACAATCCGGGCCAAAGCGAACGCTCCCACCAGGATCATCTGAAACTCTTCAATGCTCTCAGAGATCGCGACGTTGAAGGCGGTCTGCAGGCGCTGGAAGAACATCTCTCCACGGTTGAGAGCTATTGGAGCCGGGTAAAAAACAGGCCCGCTGAAAAGGTATCAGCTGACTGAAACAGATCAGCTCGGCCCTTTCAACCTGCGTCCAAACAGACCAGAGAGAGGTGATTTGTGTGGCTAAAACATGCAGGGCCCATACCCCAAAAAACACCCCCGGTTTCAGAGAACAGGTTGGAATCCTGTTCATTAGCCGTTAAGACAGCGAGGTGACGGTTGCAACGCATTGAGATCGCGTTGTTATCACAAACAAGAAAAATCACCGCACGACGCGAACTGGCAGGCCTCCCGCAAAGTTGTTCTCAGTAGGTTCAGTACTGGAAACTCCCTTCGAAACCTGGTGTTGTCACAGACTTGAAAGAGTTTTCGCTGTCGAAAGATGTTCGTACTTGTCAGAAGCCAGCAAATGGACAGACAGTGACCCAGACTTCGATTGCACCATCCGACGACCAAACCGCGCAGAGCACCCTTGACGTCGCGCGCCGGGCCTTCAAAGACCTGATCCCTGAAGAATCTCTTTTGTCCCTCTTGCCGGACAACAGCTTCTGGACAGTAAAAACTCTGGAAGGGGCTGATCTGGACGGCAAGTTGCAGGAGTTCGAAGACCGCATCAATGCGCCTTTGCCGGCCTCCGTCGAGTCCGATGTCAGCCGATGGGAGAGGGGTTGGGGGGAAATCTACGACCGCCTGCGCACTGAAGGCTTTGATAAGTCCTTACTGGTGCCCCAGTACTATCGCTATGACACGCTCGCCCTAAACGGACAGCTGACGTTTGTCAGCGATCCCATGATTGAACATCACCTGTTTGATCTTCTGCGGCGCCACCTCATTCAGACTCATTCCAATGGCAGCACGCATCTGTGCGAAATCGGCTGCGGGGCGGGTCAAAACCTGGTCACACTGCACGAAGAAGTGCCGTCAGCAAAAATCTCCGGGACAGATTGGACTCAGGCTTCAAAGAACATCGTCTCCACCTTTCCCGCTGAAATGCGCGAAAAGATTTCCTGCTATTTCCTGGACATGCTGACCCTGGAACGGGATGACGGCTTGAACCTCGACAAGGACACGACGGTCTTCACCTTCTTGTCCATGGAGCAACTGGGCGATCAGTTTGTAGCCATTACCGAGCATCTGCTGGACAACAAAGTTAACAAGGTGGTCCAGGTGGAGCCGCTCTATGAGCTGTATGATCCGGCTCTGGCCTACGACAAGTACTCCAGCCGCTATCATGAAAAGCGCAACTATCTGCGGGGCTATCTTCCCTTCCTGAAAGACCAGGAAGCAAAGGGACGTCTGAAAATCGAAACCCTGTGGAAAGGCGGCTTTGGGTCCCGATTCCACAATCCCTACTCTGTGGTCATCTGGTCACCGACTGAACAGCCTTAACCTGACCGCGCCATTTGACGGGACAAGGTGGGCACCAGATTGTCAGTCTTACAGGCTTCAGCGTTTTGATTGTATTCTGCTGCCAGATCCAGGTGCCCCTGCTTTTCAGCTAAACGTGCCGCCGCCAGCCAGTACTCAGCAGCATAGGGCTCACAAGAGGTGGCTTTCTGAAAGGCGGCGAATGCCAACGCAGGCTTGTTGCGATACTCCAGCGTGCGGGCATAACGATAATAACTTTCTCCATAGCCCGGATCGCAGGTGATGGCCTCTTCATAGGTTTCAAGAGCCGGGTTGAACTGGCCGAGTGTCTGCAAAAGAACTGCCTTTTTCAGCAACAGTCCCCTTGGGTTGAGCTCCTGTCTTTTCATCCGCGCCAAACAGGAGTCATAAAGCGTCAACGCCTCTGTGACTTCCTGATATCTGGTCAGCCAGTCAGCCCTCAGGATGGTCCGCAACAGAGAGAGATAGATCCGTTCAACCGGTTGTTCCGCCTCCTGTTCGAAAATCTCCCCCTCCTCAACCAGAAAGGCCTCCCTCACTTCCTCATGCGACGGGACTGCTATGAAGGCAGAAAACACCGCTTCAATCTCCTTGAGGAAAGGTGATTTTTGCTGCCTGGCGATTCTGAGCAATGGCGGAAACATCAGCAGGTGGTCACCGCTGCGATAGGTCGGCGTCAGATGACCTGCATAGCGCAGAACACAGGCCTGAAGTGCCAACCGCAAACTCTCATCGGACGGATCTCTGAAACAGGCCAGTCGGTGCAGGAAGGCTGCTTTGCCTGGCGAAGATCCGGCAGGCAGGGAAATCTGCCCAAGACCATGGTTTTTCCGATGGTGCAGCAGATGAGCCAGATTTTCCCGCTCCTCAGTCAGCAGTTTCCTGGAAGCCAGGTAAACAGAGATGTCATTGAATCCTGCCTTACCAATGGTACCAGCCAACACACCATAAGCACTCAGCGGCCCAAACAACCGCTCAGCACGGGACAGAAAGACAATACCCAGCAAGGCCCTTTGCAAAGCCGTCAACCTGTTCAGATCCATCAGGTCAGTCAGTGCCAGCAGCTTTCCGGGAAATGCCGCTTTCAGTTCCGCAATGGCATAGCCGGAATCCGAACCAATCAAGATCTGATCATAGGATTCCAGCAAGTGTTCAATCAACAAACCGGAAGCTTCGGCGGAAACAAAAGAATCCAATCGATTGAATTGCAGGTCATTGTGACTGAGCAGATGAAGCCTTCGAACATGCAGCGCCGCCAGCCTGCCCAAAGACCGCAGTTGCTCATCCATGCGCCCCAGAGCCTCCTGCATTGCTGAGGTCTTCGGGATCTGCTCAAACAAAGCAGCCAGCCCACTTCTGACCTCTGCAAAACTCTCATTTCTGTCGGTGAAGAGGGCAACCCGCTGACGATTGACGAAAGGTCGGTCCGACAAGAGGTGAGGAGCCGCCAGAACAACTTCCTGTCCATAGCGCTCCTGTTCCGGCGTGCTGATTGCCGTGAAGTCGGCGGTGGCTTTTGCCAGAAGGGGACTATCTGTGGGAAGCAAATGCCCCTGCCCACTTTCCGGATCGTAGGGTAACAACAAATCGCCAGTGAAGAGATCAGAAAGAGGATTAACCCGGCTCATTACGTCGCCGCTTCCCCCTTTCCAGGTTGTCAAAAAGTGACGGTTCGTTTCCTTCGCCAAACGCCAGGAGTTCAGCAGGGGCAACAGTCGTCCCCCTAACAAATCCCTGCGATCAGAAATGACAAAGTTCGTTTCCGGAAAACCACCGGGTGACAACAACATGCAAATCTGCTCCTGTGCGTCAGGGCACACGCTGAAACATGACTGTCTGAGCAGGAGCAGCTGTTTTAGAAAGTGACCTGATCCTGTTCTTTGTCCACTTTATGCGGACAAACCGCCTCTCGTGCCGTTAGCAAGCTCCTTAGAACCTGCAACTGATGCCTATTTGTGCCCGAATTCACCCTCTCTTAACAGCACCTGCTGAAAACAGCGGAAGGTATCGATGAAACTCTGTCTTTGTATCAGCGGGCAGGTAAGAGGTGATCTCAACGCCCTGAGGCAGCTCAAAGCAAACCTTGAGGACCTGGCATCCAGCGTTGAAACCACCGTCATCATCAGTGTCTGGGATAGGCCCGGTGCCAAACTGGACGGCGCGCTGGGCCAGCATCAGATGGAGCGCATCTTCCAGAAGGATCTGGCACAGATCATCCCAAGTGCCTACTACGGAAACGGGTTCTGGACTCACTTTCCAGGACTCTATGACCGTCTGCTTGACCAGGAAGCAGGCAACCTGCAGCAGAAGCTGTCTGCCATCTTTCCAGAAGCCATTTTGGACATTGAACCGGAGATCATGGATCTGGAAATGCCAGAGCCCAAAAGCAACGTTCATGTCAAACGCATGCTTTACAAAATCTGGCGCTGCAACGAGATCAAGAAGAAACTGGAGACCAGCCACGGACCTTTCGATGCCGTCATGCGGCTGCGCCCGGATTCAAAGCTCATCCTCACCAGCTCGATCGCCACGCTTTCCTTTGACCAGGGGGAAATCTACATCCCCGGTTCCGGGGACCGTCCGGGCCGGACGAACGATGTGGTGGCCTTAGGCAGCAGCAGCACTCTGGACAGCTACGCCGCGCTTTTTGCCCGGACCCTGACTGGCACCTGGTCCGACATTCATTATGAGCTGAACAGCTGGCTGAAAGAGCAGGGCCTGACGGAAAAACCGCCGCAGGGCTTTGACTCTCTGGGGCTGGAAGCCAACAAGCTTCTGGGAATACAGGATGTCAAAGGGATCAATCCCTTCATCGATCTGTTAGGCCTGCTCCAAAACAACCTTTCGCAAGACAGCTGCCTGAAAACCATCGATCGCGAACTGAAAAGGAAGACAGACAGAGGCGAGCGAAACAGTCTCTTTCATATGAGAGCCCGATACTTCACCGCCCGCGGGCAACACAACGACGCCCTCAATTCCTTTCTCCAGGCTGAACTGTCCAGTGAAGAGATGCTGGATTTTGTCAGGGACAGGAACGTCACTCTCATATACTGGCTGATGCAGCTTTGCCGGCCTTTGCCTTCACAAGACCCTTCTGCAGTCATGGCCGAGATTGACAAAGACCTCCTGTCGGCCTGCCTGCAGGACAATCTGGCACGCATCTTTGCTCTGCCTGTTTTTGTCGGTTTCTTCCAGGCACAGAGGATTGAAGAAGCCTACAGGCAAAGGGGAACAGAAACCTTACTTGAAACTCCCCTGCCAGAGGACCCACCCGACTTTCTGGCGGACCTCTACAGGGACAAAGCCATGGAACTGGAAGGAAAAGACCTGCCTAAGGCCAAGCTTTTGATGGCCCGGGCACAAAAAATCCGCCCCAAAGGTCTGGTCATTCAGGATAAACTGCGCGACTACACCATCCGGCTGGCCAAGACGAACAAACCGGTCACCCCTGACCAGCCACAAAACTCATAAAGGCCAGAGAAACCAAACATGGGCACAGCAGGGACGGTGCGATGAAAATCGCCATCAAACGGTTGATGGGATTGGGGGATGTCATCATCAGTGAACCCCTGATCAGCCATTTCAAGCAAAGCTATCCTGACAGCCATCTGACCTACATCACCTCGCAGAACAGGGGCTGCCGGGACATTCTGGCTTATGTAGACGGCATTGATGACATCCAGACCGTAGAGCCCGGTCAGGGTCTGGGGGCCAAACTGCTGAAAGAAGGCGGATTTGATCTGGCCTTCGATCTGGACCGCGCCATTCCCCAGCCGGGAAAGAGCTATTTTCAGTCTTACACGGATCTTTGCGATCTGCCCTATGACAGCATCGACCGCAAAGTGCCTCAGTTGCGCTATGAAGGCCCTGCGAAGATCACCGAAGACTATGTGGTGATCTCCCCGGAAGCCAGTGGCTGGAAAGGCAAGGAATGGCCGTTGCACCACTTTGCGCAACTGGCCAAGCGCCTGACCCGCCAGGGCATAACCGTTGTGGAACCGGGGGCTCAGAAATACGTTTTCCAGTCCGACTATCAGAACATCGAACGCAACATGGATCTGGCTCTGAACTGGATCAAACACGCCCGGCTGTTTATCGGCGGGGATTGTGGGCTGATGCATGTGGCGGCGGCCCTGGGGGTGCCCTGTGTCATCAATGTGGGGTCTGTCTTTCCCCAGCTGACAACAGAAGCCTGCAGCCGCCAGCCTTTCGAACTGGTCCATGTTCAGGACCTGCCATGTCTGGGCTGTGTCCATAACCACTACCTCAGCCTCAACCAGCCAGAGTGCATTCACACAAGGCATTTCGGCTGTACCCGGGACCTGTCGGTTGACGCCATGTACGCCGCAGTCTGCAGAATGTTGGATCGCGATGTTAAAAAAACGGCTTAAAGGCGGCTCCCTCAGCGGCACCTACTACGTTGAAGACGCAGGCAGAACTTTTATCCGCAAGGAATGCAGTCTTGAAGCGGACCGGGAGTTTGGCTTTCAGCGCTGGTATTCCCAGCTCAAACGGCAGCAACGCTACGCCGATCTCTTTCCCGGTCTCTATCCGGAGATCCTGGCCTATGGCCGGGAAGGCGAACTGGCCTATTTTGACCTCGCGTTTGTATCTGAAGCCGTCTCCTCCTTTGATTTCCTACAGAACAGCAGTGATGAGAAGGACGCCAGGCCTGTCTTCGACGGCATCGTGGAAGGGCTGGCGCGGATGCATCAGCGGCGCTTTGCTTCGTCGCCCACAGCCATCGATCTCTACCTCTACGAAAAGGTTGAACGGAAGCTGGGGCTGTGCCGGCAGGAACCCTTCTTCGCAGCCTTCTCAGACCTGAAAAATCTGCAATTCAACGATCAGGACGTGCGGGGGTTCTGGCCCCGGCTGGCACGCTTTTCAGATCTGATGCAGGCCTACTACACAGAGGTGGAGGAGTGCTGTGTCCATGGCAACATCACCCTGGAGAACACCCTCTTTTGCCCAAAAGACCAGCGGGTTTTCTTCATCGATACCTACGAAGAAAACATCATTGATTCTCCTCTGGTCGAGTACTCCCAGCTGTTGCAATCCGCCAGCAGTCACTACGAACTGCTCAATGCCAGTGCTTCTGAAGCAACCGGCAACAGGCTGAGCGCAAAAGTCACCCCCAGCGCGGCCCTGCAAGCCTTCAATGCCCTGCTGAGCGACCATTTGGATACCCTCTTCACCCCCGGACAACGCATCGCGATCCGCCTGTTTGAAATCAGCCAGTTTATCCGCATGCTGCCATTCAAGGTGAAACTGGATCCGGATAAGGCGCTGCTGTTCTACGGCCTGGCATCCAAACTGCTGCAGGATCTGGAAGACGACCTGGAAGGGAAGGCCCCATGAAGGCAGTGGTCCCCATGGCCGGGCGGGGCATCCGTTTCGTCAACGCCGGTTTTGAGATCCCGAAATGGATGATCCGGGTCTATGGCAAAACCATCCTGGAACTGAGCCTGACCTCAGTTCAGCAGGCCGATGAAGTGATCTTTGTGATCAACGAATCCCAGGTGAAAGATTTCGACCTGACCCGTTTCTTCAACGGCTTCATGAAACAGGACTATCAGGTGCATCTTGTGGGAGACACCGGTGGCCAGGCTGAAACGGTTTATCTGGTTCGCGATGCCCTGAAGGGCCAGGAAGCCGTCATCGTCAATTGTGACAATGTGGTGCATGTGGATTTCAGCGCTTTCAGAGGGCAATGCGAGCAGGCCATTCCCTGCATCGACAGCTCCGTAACGCCCGTTGAAAAACCGGAATCAAAGAGCTATGCCCGTTGCGATGCCAACGGCACGCTTCTGGAAGCAGCGGAAAAGAAGATCATCTCCAACCAGGTGATCGCGGGCATGTTCTACTTCCGCAACTTCGACAGCTTTGTCGAAGGCTACGAAAAGATGGTGCGGGACGAAGTTCGGGTGAACAACGAGTACTACATTTCCCCGCTTTTCAATTACCTTTCCGGCACCAAAGTCACACCGGTGAGCTACTTTCAGGACCTGGGCACGCCTGAAAATGTGATGGACTTTGTGCTGCAGCGGGAAGTCTTTTCAGAGGCCTTTGGTTTCACGGATTCCCTGGGGATCGACTACACCAGAATGTAAGGAGGTCGGCATGGTCGATCGCATGAAACGAGTCCCCAAGGGCTGGGGGTACGAGCTTTGGATCGTCAATTCGGATCTCTACTGCGGCAAGCTGCTGCACTTTGATGCCGGCAAACGCTGCGCTCTGCACTGGCACGAAAACAAAGATGAGACTTTCTTTGTCAACGCGGGCAAAATCCTGGTCCATCACTGTGACAGTCCGGAGGCCTATGAACAGCTGGGCCAGGAAGGGGGCGCTATGAAAGCCACGCTGGTGGAAGCGGGCAACTCCTACTATGTGCCCCCGCGAAAGGTGCATCTGATCGAAGCTCTGGAAGATGCCGATGTCTTCGAATTCAGCACCTTCCACGAAGACGAAGACAGCTACTTCATCCATCCCGGGGATGAAGTGGACATGGGGGTGGCTGATGTGGATCCCAAGCTGCGCGCGCTGAACGTCGGCTTCTCACAGCCTGACTGAAACAGGACAGAAAGGCCTCAATAGTCGGCCATGAGGTGTTCCACACCGGTCGGATCGCAATGCTCAGCGTTGCGACGATAGATCTGCGCATCGCTCTTTTTTCCCAGGCGCTGACTGAGATCTGCGGCGGCCCGCCAGAACTGCGCAACATAGGGATCCAGCCGGGTTGACGTTACATGAGCATCCAGGGATTCCTCAATCATGCCGCAACGTGCAAGGGCCTTGCCCAGGAGATGATAGCTGGGGGCAAAGTCGGGATCCGCACGCACAGCCCGTCTGCAGTCATCCAGACAGAACTGCATGTTGCCAGCTCTGGCCCCGGCAAAACTGCGGCGCAAGAGCAGGCCACGGGGATTCAGGTCCAGTTCATGGCTCAGAACAAGCGCCTGAAAGTAACTCCGCAACGCCTCATCGAAGCTGTTTCTGATCGCCGCCTTATCGGCCTCCAGCACCAGGGCGACCAAAACCAGATGTTTGAGGTCCCGATCTTCTGATCTTTCTTTTTCCAGCAGCTCTGAGATCGCGGCTCCTTTATCCGAGCGTCCCGCTTCAAAGGCCTGACGGAGCAGCAACACCTCTGCCTGCAGAGGTGAGCCGATGTGGCTGGCAGGCTTTTCAATGGCTGTCAGATATTCGTTGAAATTCAATTCCGGGGCTGGATGTGGATACTCCAGAACCCGTCGGGCCAGGGTTCGGATGGCAAGACTGAGAGTCTCTTGCCTTTGCCGCAGCATCGGCAAAAGCCGCAAAGCCAGACTGGAATTCCCCCTCTGGTCTGCCGCCTGCAGCATCTCTTTGCTTACCCTGCTTTCCTGTTGGCACTTCCAGTATGCAATGGCGTGGGTTTGGTCTCCTTTCAACAGGTCCTTGGAGGCCAGGTGCGCCAGGCTGTTATGATACTTAGAGCCGCCAATGGTCGCCGCCAGGATGCTGAAGGCGCTCAGCGGCCCGAAGATTTTCTGCCCCCTGGACAGGAAAACAATTTCCATCAATGCCCGTTGCAGGGGCGTCAGAGTCTTCAGGTCTATGAGATCTGGAAAGTGCAGCACCTTACCCGGATGGGCCGCCTTCAGTTCCGACACCATGTAATCCGAATCGGAACCAACCAGAACATGGTCGCACTCTGGTTCGATGGTGCGGATCAGTTCCGAGCAGGAATCTAAAGACCAATAGGAGTCAAAGCGGGCCATTACCATGCGCGATGTACTGACCAGATGCAGTCTCCTGACATGTAAGGTCATCAAGCGCCCGAACGCCGCCAGTTTTTCATCCAGCTGGGCGATCGTATCTTCGATAACGGCTGTTTTGCTCAGGTTGTGGAATTGCGCAGCCAACCCTTGCTGGGCCTCGCTAAAGCTCTCTCCATCCAGACTAAGATAATCAAAACGATTGCTGACTTTGTAGGGCTGCCCGTCTTTCAACTGAGGCCGGAACAGCAGGGGTTTCAGCCCGTAGTCCATCTCTTCCGGCGTCGGCACAGGCCGTCGGTCTTCGGTGGCCTGAAACAACAGGGGGTGCCGGATCGGGATGATCGTGCCGTTCCCGCTGTCCGGGTCATAAGGCTCTATCAGCCCGCCTTTAAACAGCTCCTTCAGAGGCGTCATGAAAGCGAACAGGCTTTCATCCTGCCCGGATCGCCAGGTCATCAAAAACCGGCGGTTGCTGCTTTCAGCCAGCCGAAGCCCGTTGAGGAGGGCCATCAGCCGCCCGCCGAGCATGTCCCGTCGATCGGCTATGACAAACTGCCCCTCATCGGGCACGCCTGAAAGCGGATTATGTCTGGCCATCAGCGGGGGAGATCTCACTCATCAGGAACGCAATCATCTCTTCCCTTTCTGCCCAACCGGGACAAAGGAAGTCAATTTACTTTCCAGCGCCCCTGACCCGCCTGAACGCAAAGGGAGCTCTACAGCTCTTCCAGATCGACGGCCAGCATATGGTTGTCCCAGGCCGATTGCTGAGCAAGGGGCACGCCGTCCAGAGCACCTGAGGTAAAGGAAAGGGAGGGCGCCAGCGCAGACAGACCAGCAGCTCTGACCCCCGCTGCGCCGGATGAAAGCAGGTAGTCGTGCTGACCTGTTCCCCGGGCCAGACCACAGCCATCGACAAGCGGAAGGTCAGACAGGAAGCGACCGTCCTTCAGCGACCAGAAGGTCACGCGGTTGCCACGCGGGCAGGACACAGCAAAGTGCTGCCCGGACCGGTCAAAAGCCACAGACCCGCAATAGTTCTTCATGGCCCGCAGATTGCTGTCAGCCACGTCAAGCGGGCGCAAAGCCTGGCCGCCCTCACTGACAGCCACCAGCGGCACCAGATCACTTATGGGTCCCTGATATTGCAGCCCGACAGCGACATCCCCCCGGGCATTGACGTCCAGATGACGAATGGAGAGCAGATGCAGGTCCGGTGACAGGCGATGGCGCTGCAGAATCTTACCGTCCCGCCGATCCATGAAGAGCAAGGCCGGTTCCATGGACGGAATGTTCAGTTTCATACGCGGCAGGTCGGGGTGCGTCAGGATCCCCCCCACGGCGATGACCAGGGTCATGCCATCCGGTCCCAGGCAGAGTTGATGGGGACCGATATCACCCAGCGGCCACTCTCCCACCCGGCGGTAGTTCTGGTCGGCTGCGTAGATGCCGATCACCCCCTGCTCGCCGTCATAGTCATTTTCAGTGGCGTAGAGCAGCATGCCATCAGGAGAATAGACACCATGGCCGAAGAAATGCCGCCCGGGCGCAGCCATGATGGTGTGACGCACTGCCTTGTGATCCAGAGAAAAAACCAAGGCAAAAGTGCCAGGACGGCGGGCGAATATGACCGCTTCCTTTCGCGGCGACGAGGCGGCCAGTCCGTGACCCCGCGCCGGCAATTCCAGATCCAGCAGCAGGTCGCCCGCATCCGTGAGCGCCGTCACCCGGTACCCGCCAGCCTCCCCTTTGCGGCCTGACAGCAGAAGCTGCCGCGGACTGGATTTTGAGCCGACAGTGGCTTTAATGCCCTCGATAGCGGTACTGTCTGCAGCCCGCCCCAGGGACAGCCCAAGCCCCTGCCCCAGCAGCAATCCCCCCACTCCCGCCAGCAACTGGCGGCGTGAAAGTCCGGCAAACAGGGGAGAGGCCGCCATCGTTGATCAATCTCCGTCCAGGGCGTTGAAGCCCAAGGGCAGATCCAGGGCAACGGACAGATCCTTGGCGATCACTTCCCGCAAAGCATTGGTTTCGCGCCGCAGGGCCTCTGCCTGTAGACGGGTATCAGGGTCCTTAACGGCCCTGGATAGCGGCAGATTGATTGCTGTTACCGTTTCATCAATCTGCTTAAAGGCCCGGTCCAGCAGATCGGCCAGCTCGGCGCCCTGATGACGCTCCCGCAGGTAATCTTCAAAACTGTAACTGCCTGCGCGATAGAGTTCCTCCAGCGCCTGCAGGTTTATCTGAATGTTCTTTAAGCCGCGCTCGCTGCGCCAGTTTTCCACCCGCTTGGCTTTGCCCTTTTTCAAGGAAGACCCCAAAGGCCGCGCCAGTTTCATGTCGCTGACCATCTGCAAGCCGCCATGCAGGCTCTTGAAGAATTCCACCGTGGCTTCGGTCGGGGTTTCGTAGGTTACGCTGCCGTTCCCTGCCTTGAGAATTTCCTGCACGAAAGGCCCTTCATCCGTCAGCCATCCAGCCTCGATGTTGCGGGCCATGGTGGCCAGATTAACCGTGATGGCCCGAACCAGTTTACAGGCGTAGTCAGCCTCCGCGCTGCTGGACAACAGCAGTTTGCTGGCCTTGTCGCCAAAGATCAGGCGCTCGAGAGCGGAAAAGCCCTGCAATGACACAGGCGACCGGGAGAGTTTCTGCTGCTCCAGCACGGCCGGGTCCTGGGCCTGCAGCGCTTCCGACACATCACGACCGACGGAATTGCGTTTGTCCGGCCAGAAAGTAAAGCGGAACGGCCGCATCAGGAATTCACCGGGGCCGAAGCGCAGGTGCTCCACCGCCATCCAGCTGTCCAGTCCCTGATGGAAAGCCATCTGGAGTTTCTGCAGGCCCTCCGGCGACGGCACTGCGCAGAAAGCCGTTGCCTCCTCCTGCAGAGCCGCTGTGCTGGTAACCAGTTGGCCATAGCGGGGCAAAAGATACGCCTCCAGCAGGCTTTCATTCAGCCGCTGATGGGCCAGGGCAGGATCATCAGCTGCCTTCGCAGAGCCGATCCAGCCGGAAGCCAAGGGCAGGCTCCCTGCTGCCCCCAGAAGAAGACCACCAGCCATCAGTTGCCTGCGTGAAAGGGGCAGGGAAAAAGACGCCTTGTTGCGTTTCGCGTTCATGCGCAGTGACCTTTAGAGAGAATTCAGGAACGCCAGCAGAGCCTGACGCTGTTCCGTTGAAAGGGAAACGACAGCCTGTTTGGCCCGCTCGGCCTCTCCCCCATGCCAGAGGATGGCTTCCAGGATCGAGCGGGCGCGCCCGTCATGCAGCAGGAAGGTGTGGCCGTTCACAGTCTTGGTCAGGCCCAGGCCCCAGAGCGGCGCCGTGCGCCATTCCCGGCCATCGGCCAGTCCTTCAGGGCGATGATCTGCCAAGCCTTCTCCCAGGTCATGCAGCAGCAGATCACTGTAAGGCCAGATCAACTGAAAAGACTGTTCCGGTTCTGCACTGTCGCGGCGGGTGACAAACTTGGGCCTGTGGCAGGAGGCACAGCCGCTTTCATAGAAAACTTCCTTACCGGCCAGCACTTGCGGATCAGAGGTATCGCGGCGGGCCGGGACCGCCAGATTGCGGCTGTAGAAGACCACCAGATCAAACATCTCCTGAGAGACTTCGTCTTCGTAGTCCAGTTCCTTATCCCCGTGAGGCGCGGTCAGGCAGCCCACCTGAAGGTCGGTGCAGTCCCCGGCAGGGGTCGGGATCAAAGGGGTGGATAAGCCAATGTCACCGGCGAAAGCCCCGGCCACCTGATCCGGCACCGTGGCATGGCCGGACTTCAGACCGAAGCGTCCCAGACGAACCGCTCCCGTTTCATAGCTCCATACCTGATTGGCTTTACCGGAAATGCCATCGCCGTCCTGATCCAGAGGATCCGCCAGCGCCAAAATGTCCTCATCATAGATGGCTTCCAGCAGCCCCAGACCGATCATGGGTGGCGCCACACGGGGAGACAGCATGACGTCCGGATCAAGCGGACCGTATCCCAGATCCGTTACCTGGTAAGTGGGCGCACGCAAAGAAACCACCGTGCCATCGGCCAGGGTCACCGGTTTTTCTTCATAGCTGATGTTCATGTGACCTTCAGCCGGATGTCCTTGAACGGCAAAGTCCTGCAACTGGCCGCCATAGGTCGGTTCCGGAATGACGGTCTGCAGCCCCTCAGCCAGGGCCGCCTTTTCCTCTGGCGTGCGGGCCGGAACCGACAGGCGCAAGAACATGGAAACGGCTGTATCGTCAGGATAGTTGGCACTGGGCGGGTGGCCGCGCCCGTCTTTGATGTGACAGCGCTGGCAGGACCGGGCATTGAACAATGGGCCCAAACCATTGGATGACGCTGTCACGGACGGCGAGGAAATCCAGATTTTCTTGAAAATGCTGTTGCCCAGCTTGAAATCAAACTCCCGCTCAAAGGACAGATTGTCGGAGCCGTGAGAAAAGACATTGGCATTGAGTGTTTTGAAGGTCGTGGCGGCCCCGCCGGGACGGTCTTCGAACCCTTCCGCCTTCGAAAAATCACTGGTCAGCGCCGTCACCCGGGACACCCGGATTTCTTCGGCCTGACTGCGCGCCCTTTTTTCAGCCGTCGCGTCGGCTGCGCCACCGATGATCGCCAACAGAGCAAAGGGCGCAAACACGGCAGCCGCCAGGCCTGCGATCAGGCGATTTCCAGCTGGCAGTAAGAAGCGAACGGCTTTCTGATGAAAGGCGGTTAGAAGGGGCACAACAACGTCCTTACCGGTCGGGCGGCCCTGTAAAAGCTCCACAAAGCGCCCGCATTATCATCTCTGGGTCTTGCTAGTTACGAAAGTTGCACAGGTTCAGACCTGCCAACAATCACGATTGCGTCGGCACATCTGCGGTGCTTTACCGCAGCCTGCCGCCGAACCGAAAGGTCCACCGGCCAGGAGCTTCCCGTCCGGTAACCTCAAACAAAATGTGCGCCACCCCATAGGGCAGCGCACACTTTTCATCGCGTCAAAGCCGCTGCCGGATCAATTGAAGACGGCAGAGGGATTGTCGAGAGAGTCAGAACCTTCGAACTCGATGGTGTTCAGGTTCAGCTTGGTAACGACCCGCTCAATGGATTTGGTCTGGTCGGTCAGGGCGTCGACGAAGGACTGCACAACGGCGTTCCCCTTTTCGTTACCTTCACCGATCATCTGGTCATAGGATTCAACGTTCTCAGCCCGCTGAACCATGGCCGCGCCGGCCTGGACGGTTTTGTCCAGCTTGGCGCTCATTTCCTTGTCCAGAGCCGGGTCGGTTTCCTTGACCAGGTCAGACAGGCTGGGGCCTTCAACGGTGGACCCGTCAATGCGCTGATAGCGGCCGTTGTAGACGTTGGAGATACCGACAACATCATAATAGTGGGAGTTGTGGGTGTTGTCGGAGAAGCAGTCATGCTCTTCTTCCGGGTCGTGCAGCATCAGGCCCAGCTTGGTGCGTTCCCCGGCCAGTTCGCCGTAGGACAGGCTGCCCATGCCGGTCAGGATGATGGACAGACCACCATCGGCCCCGTTTTCAGACAGAGCCACACGCGCAGCACCATCCTGTTTCCACTGGGCCGTCATCCAGGTGACGTCACGCACCAGCAGCTCGGTCACGGCAGAAAGGTACTCTGCGCGCCGATCACAGTTGCCATTGGTGCAGTTGGCCTGATCGTAGTCTGTGGCCGGGCGCTTGCCTGCACCCGGACCGGTGCCGTTCAGGTCCTGGCCCCACAGCAGGAATTCAATGGCGTGATAGCCGGTGGCCACGTTGGCTTCAACTTCGTCCACTTCATGCAGCGCGTCAGCCAGCAGTTCCGGCGTGATTTTGCTGGCGTCGATGGTCTGACCGCCCACGGTCACGGTTTTGTTGGCCACGACATTGGCGGTGTAGAACGCGTTTTCGTCAGACTCTTCGCCGTAGGCGCCGGGATCAACGTAGTCGATCAGACCTTCGTCCAAAGGCCAGGCGTTCACTTTGCCTTCCCAATCATCAACGATGGCGTTGCCAAAGCGGTACACTTCGGTCTGCTGATAAGGCGCGCGCGCCACCAGCCAGGCAGCACGGGCAGCTGCCAGATTGTCTTCGGTGGGCTGAGCCAGGAAGCTTTCAATGCTGGCCTGCAGAGCTTTGGCCGTCGTCAGAGAATCTTCGAACTTGGCTTCCGCAATGTCAGCGTAGGTGTTCAGAACAGCGGCTTTATCCGTGGCGGCCAGCGCACCGGATGCTGCGTAGGCCATAACCAGACCGGCCGTAGAAGCCAGCATCAACTTTTTCATAGGTCTTCCCCTCCAATGGAAGTCAAACGCCGGGACAGCAGCCGACCCCGCAAACAAACTCTCGGCGACTTCCCAAAAAAATGTGCGGCACCTTAACTGAGAACGACTTTCATTTTCAACGCCCAGTTTGTCGCAGTGCCATCCTGAAGATCTCAGGAACGTCTTTGCCGGGCGGCACAGACATTCGAAAAGAAACAGCCCCCGTTCCTCCGCTTAACTGCTGCGGGAAAACAGGGGCTGTGTATCAAACTGCCTTAGAAGGACAGGGATGCAGACAACGCACCGGCATAACCCTTCACATCAGCCAGACCGGACCCCTGGTTTTCTTCTTTGAAGTACTGCAGGGAGCCAATCAGGTCGATGCCAGGGGAGAGCGCATAAGTTGCGCCCAGTTCGCCCATTCGGCGCTTGTCTTTCACACCGGCACCGTTTTCCGCAGACACGTCCACGTAGGTGACACCGACAGTCCAGGGGCCTGTGCCGTAAGTGGCACCCAGATCCCACCAGGTCACATCGCTGTTGTCAGCCCCGGCATTGTTCTGAGAGTACATGCCACCCAGGGTGAAGCCGGAGAACGCAATCTCGGTACCGACACTGTAAGCCTTGTAGTCTTCCAGGTTGTTGCCGGTAGATGCGTCATTGGCTTCCAGCTTGGCCCACTCGTAACCACCGCTGACGGAGACATCAACGCTGTCGAAGGATTCAACAAAGTTGGCACCGAAAGACGCGGCGTTTTTGTAGGCACCGACGTCTTTGCTGTTGTTCAGGCCAAAGGTCTGGCGATCACCATCGGTGTTGTCCGTGTTGGGCGTGAAAGACGCACCCAGCTGGAAACCGGACATACGCGGCGTAAAGTAAGTGATCTTGTTGGCGTCGTCGGTGAAGTTCAGGAAACCACCTGTCGGTGCCAGGGTGTCGTTTACCTGGAACAGCACGAAATCAGGTGAGTTCAGACCCAGACCGGCAGAAGGCGCTGCATAGGACATGGTGTTGGCAGCTGCCGAGGCAGAACCAGCTTCCACGCGACCGAAGTTACCTTCAGTCCAGACGTAGGTCTGGGCGATCTGGTCATCGGGCACAGTCACCGCCCGCATGTCGGTGTAAAAACCAACACGCACGCCATTTTCCAGAACAGTGCGGCCGGAAAATTCAATGCGGCCAGCCTGGCGGACGTTGACGGGATTGTAATCGTTCATCTGGCCGTTGGCGTTCAGGCCGGCGTTGTCATTGTCCTGAGAGACAAAGCTGACAACGGACTGATACCAGCCGCCAACTTCCAACTGGATTTTTCCGTCTTCGGCAGAAGCAGCAGCAGGCAAAGCTGCAGCCAGCGCCAAAACGGAGCTGGAAAGAAGAAACTTCTTCATAGTGGACTCCCCAATCCGAAACCTAACCCGGCTCCGGATAAAATCATTTAGATGCAAAAAAACCGCGTCTCTGATCCCCGAAACTACAAGGAGAAGCGGCTTAACCTCAGCTCAGCCAATACTGCAGCACTATGTGGATATCAACAAAATATGTTATAACATACCATTTTGATGAGATCACAAAACACACCGTCGGTGACGGACACAGCATCAGGCATCTGCCTTTGTCGATATCAAATGACCTGATCATCGATACAACAAAGGGATGCGGCCTAACCTCAGGCCAGCAAGTACTGCAACTGAGAACTGATTGCAAGGCTAATGAGAATCATTCCTAAGTCAAATTGACGCAGGTAAAATACGCCTTCTTACAAAGACTTAGCCGTAAGTAATTGAAAGTACACTATTCAATCTGAGTTCACCTCACGGATATTTGACATAAAACACCTGTGATAGCGGAGGGTGAATTTTCCAGGCAAAACACACCAAATGTGACTTCCGACTGCGGTCACCTGCTCTAGATGCTTGCTGTTCCAGGGGTGCACTGCTACATCACCTCTTCGCGTGATAGAAGGCACCTGTACCTCAAGCTGTCAGCCCTGCTTTCATCTCTGAAACGCCAACCCTTTTTCCCCGGCAACGGGGGCTTGCTGATTTCTTGGAGGACCAGCTCACATGTCCGATTTCACTGATTACAAAGTCGCGGATATTTCCCTTGCCGATTGGGGGCGCAAGGAAATTGAGCTGGCTGAAATCGAAATGCCCGGCCTGATGGCCCTGCGCGAAGAATACGGCAGCAAACAGCCACTGGCCGGTGCGCGCATCGTCGGCTGCCTGCACATGACCATTCAGACCGCCGTGCTGATCGAAACACTGATTGCTCTGGGCGCCACCATCCGCTGGTCTTCCTGCAATATCTTCTCCACCCAGGATCAGGCCGCTGCCGCCATTGCCGCCGCCGGTATCCCTGTCTTTGCCTGGAAAGGCGAAACGGAAGAAGAGTACGACTGGTGCATCCGCCAGACCATCCGTGGCGAAGACGGCTGGACACCCAACATGATCCTGGATGACGGCGGCGACCTGACCGCTGAGCTGCACAAGCCCGAATACGCAGAGATCATGTCCGAGATCAAAGGCATCTCCGAAGAAACCACCACCGGCGTTCTGCGTCTCTATGAAATGGCCAAAGCCGGCACCCTCCAGTGCCCTGCCATCAACGTCAACGACTCGGTGACCAAGTCCAAGTTCGACAACAAGTACGGCTGCCGGGAAAGCCTGGTCGACGGCATCCGCCGCGCCACCGACGTCATGCTGGCCGGTAAAGTTGCCATGGTTTGCGGCTTTGGTGACGTGGGCAAAGGCTCCGCTGAATCCCTGCGTCATGCCGGTTGTCGTGTGATGGTGTCCGAAGTGGATCCCATCTGCGCCCTGCAGGCTGCCATGGAAGGCTTTGAAGTTGTCACCATGGAACAGGCCGCACCGAAAGCTGACATCTTTGTGTCTGCCACCGGGAACAAAGGCATCATCACCGCCGATCACATGCGGCAGATGAAAGACCGGGCCATCGTCTGCAACATCGGCCACTTCGACAACGAAATCGACGTGGAAGGTCTGCGCAACCTGAAATGGGACAACGTCAAACCCCAGGTCGACCAGATCGAATTCCCTGATGGCAAACGCATCGTCCTTCTGGCTGAAGGCCGCCTGATCAACCTGGGCTGCGCCACCGGCCACCCCAGCTTTGTCATGAGCGCCTCCTTCACCAACCAGGTGCTGGCGCAGATGGAACTCTGGAACAACGGCGACAGCTACAAAAACGAAGTTTTCGTGCTGCCCAAGCATCTGGACGAGAAAGTTGCAGCTCTGCATCTGGCCAAAGTGGGCGCCACGCTGTCCACCCTGTCTCAGGAACAGGCAGACTACATTGGCGTGTCCACAACCGGCCCCTTCAAGAGCGATCAGTACCGCTACTGATCTGGCAATAGCGCATCTCCATCTGGCCTGAAACGACGGCGATGGAAGGTTACAGCAAAGGCGTCCACAAAGGTGTGGACGCCTTTTGCGTTTGTCCCCCGGACAACTGAACCTTGCTGCCCAAAGCAATAGTTTGTTAACTTTGTTTGGCACCAACGATATCGACCTTGTCACGCGGACAGGCAAAGCACCGGCCTGAAACTCCTGCTAAAATCAGGAACTCCCCAAAACGGAATGTTCCGGTTTCTGCCGGATCCGCTGCCAAAGACAGTCCCTGACCGGGCAAAAGAACAACAAAAAAAGAAGGCAAGACATCATGGTTTCACTCTGGCTCGTCCTTAGCATAATTGTGGGCGCGCTGGTGATATCCCTGGCTCTTGCCCGGCTGGCCACCCGCCGCGGCCATCATATTGATCGGGCCGAAAGCCAGATTCAGGAACTAACCAAAACCCTGAAGACAAAAGAGGCCGAACTCGGTCAGCTGAACCAAGAGGTGACCGGTCTTCAGGAAAAACTGGAGAGCAGGGGTGAAGAGCTGGAGCAATCCAGAACCAGCAGCAAAAACCTCCAGGCTCTCCTCAACGCCCTGCCCCAACCCATCTGGCAACGGGACCGCGATCTCAACCTGCAGTTCTGCAACAAGGCCTTTCTGGAAGCTGTCGGCACCACGCTGGAAGAAGCCCTTGAGCAGAACATCGAACTGATCGAAGGAAGCGACGGAGAAACGGCCCGGGCGCTGGCAACCAAGGCCATGGATTCCGGTTCTGCCCAGTATCAGCGCTTTCATGCGGTCACTGGCGGCCAGCGGTCTTACCTGGAGATCGGTGAAATACCTCTGCCCGACGGCAGTTTGCTGGGCAATGCCCTCAACCTGACCGAACTGGAGGAAATCAGCAAAGAGCTGACCCGCCATCAGGACGCCCACCGGGCAGTCATGGAACAGATGGGGGTCGGCATTGCCATCTTCGGGCCGGACATGAACCTGCAGTTCTTCAATGCAGCCTATGCCCGGATCCGGGGCATAGATGAGTCCTACCTTGCCACCCTGCCCCACCTCGGCGACCTGCTGGAACGGCTGCGGGATCTGCGCCTTCTGCCGGAACAGGCCAACTTCACCGAATACAAGCAGCAGCGGCTGCGGGCCTACCAGAACCTGATCGATCCTCTGGAAGATCTGCTGCATCTGCCCAATGACCAGACCTTGCGCATGACCACCCACCCCCACCCGCTGGGCGGGGTGGTGATGACCGTTGAAGATGTCACCGATACCTTGCGGCTGGAACGCACCTACAACACTCTGCTGGAGGTTCAGCGCGAAACACTCAACAACCTTTACGAAGGTGTTGCGGTTTATGGCGCTGACGGGCGCATCAAACTCTCGAACCCGGCCTTCCTGCGCATCTGGAACCTGACCCAGGATTTCATTGCCACCTCACCACATGTGCGGGACGTGACCGACAGCACCCGTGACTTCTACCCGCAAAGTGACGAGGACTGGCCCGCCTTCCGCGAAGATCTGGTGATCCAGGCAACAGAACCCAGCGCCACCTACGGCCGGCTGGAACGCACGGACCAAACCCTGCTGGACTGGAGCCAAATTCCCCTGCCGGACGGGGCCAGCCTTTTCACCTACATCGACGTCACCGATGCCCATCGGGTGGAACTGGCCCTGCGGGAGCGCAACGAAGCCCTGGAGACAACAGACCGGCTGAAGTCAGAGTTCATTGCCAACATTTCCTATGAACTGCGCACGCCTCTCAACGCCATCATCGGCTTCGCTGAAATCCTGCAGAATGAGTACTTCGGCCAGCTCAACGACCGGCAGGCGGAATACTCCCAGGCCATTGTTGAATCATCCCAGCGCCTGATTGCGCTGATCAACGACATTCTGGATCTGGCCTCAGTGGAGGCCGGCTATCTGCAGCTGGACTACCACGAAATGGATGTCTTTGAGCTGGTGTCCGGCGCTCAGAAGCTGTGGCAGGAACGGGCCCACGCACGGGGGCTGGAACTGAAAATCGACTGCGAAAAAGACATTGGAAATCTCAACTGTGATGAGCGTCGTCTGACCCAGGCACTTTTCAACCTGCTTTCCAACTCCTTCAAATTCACACCGGAAGGCGGGTCCATCACCCTGGGGGCCCGGCAGCGTAAAGACGAGCTGTTGCTCTTTGTCGCCGATACCGGCATCGGCATTCCCGCCCGGGAACAGGAGCGGGTTTTTGAGAAGTTTGAGCAGCTGAGCAGCAACGATCCCGGCGGTCAGCGCCAACAGGGCGCGGGTCTGGGACTGTCTTTGGTCAAGAGCCTGGTGGAGCTGCATGGCGGCTGGGTGAACATGGAATCAGCCGCAGAGTCCGGCACCACAGTTACCTGCCATCTGCCGAAAAACGGTCAGAAATCAGGCCCTGTTACCCTGTCGGTCGTCGGCGGCACAGAGAGCTAACAAGCGCGCAAAAAAGGGGAAGCTGAGGGACGCCGGAGATTTGGGCAGATGACCTTCCTTACGCTCTACCCTGTTGAACAGAAACTCACAGCCAAAGCAGTGTGACGAACCCACCCCGGGCAGAGCAACTATGGTCGAGCCAGCCTGATCCCTCGCTCCGGGACTTTTTCCCAACAGCGCTTCCGGTCTCTGACCTCGCTTTTCAACCAGCGCCTTTAGTGTTTAGAAAGTCAGCTGCTGGCCGGTTTGTCCGGGACACCGCGACTGGTTGAATATTCCCAGTGCAGCTCTTCTTCCTCATGCACCAGATTGAAGATCTGATGAACGGCTGTGGCGACCTCTGCAAAGCCGGTCAGGATCAGCTTCAGCTTGTTGGGGTAATGGGCAATATCACCAACGGCGAAGAAACCCGGCAAATTTGTTTGCTGGGTCAGGGGATCCACAGCCACATGGTTGTGATCCAGGTTCAGTCCCCAGTCGGCGATGGGGCCAAGGTTCATGGAGAGGCCGAAAAAGGGCAGCAGGCAATCCGCCTCAAGCGTACGGGTATTGCCGTCCAGATCCCGGACCACAACACCGCTCAGCTGTCCATCCTGTCCTTCCAGAGCGTGCAACTGGTAGGGCACCACAAGCTCAATGCGACCGGCATCGGCCAACTGATGCAGACGGGCCACCGATTCAGGGACACCACGGAACTTCGGGCGCCGATGGATCACATAAACCTTTTCGGCAATGTCAGCCAGAATGAGGGACCAGTCGAGGGCAGAATCCCCGCCCCCGGCAATCACCACCTTCTTGTCGCGAAAGGCCTCCGGCTTGGCCACCATGTAAAAGACGGACTGTCCTTCATAATCTTCCAGACCGGCAAGCGGGGGACGGTTCGGGCCGAAAGCTCCGACCCCGGCGGCCAGAACAATGGCTGCAGCCTCCAGCTTCACCCCTTTTGAGGTGGTGACCCGCCAGCGTTTGCCAACCCTGCTGACTTCCGTCACCTGCTGGCTGAGGTGGTAGACCGTATCAAAGGGCGACGCCTGTTTTTCCAGCTGATCAATCAAGCCCTGTCCGGTGATCATCGGATAGCCCGGAATGTCATAGATGGGTTTTTCAGGATAGAGCGCGGCACACTGCCCGCCCACCATGTCCAGCGTGTCGATGACGTGGCACTGCATTTTCAGCATGCCGCACTGAAAAACGGTGAAAAGGCCCACGGGCCCCGCGCCAATGACAACCACATCGGTGGTGAGAAACTCTTCGCTCACAAAACGACTCCAGACAGACCGGAAAGAAGAACCTGAGGTTCAGACGACAGGCTCCAGAAAGGGCCCTTAAAATGGCGGGCCGGAGGGGGCAATGCAAGCACGCCAAAACCCCAAATTTAGTGGGGCCAATTTCGCCCCAAGCCGGAGCTGTCATTGCCCCGATTCCCGGGGAATGATAAAGACCGTTAACCACACAAGTTTTAGCCGATCAGCCGCCTTCCCGCAGGGACAAAAAACCAGATGACAGGACCATCTCTGCACATCAGCCTGCCGGATGAAGACGCCACCCGGCAATTGGCCCGCCATCTGGCGCCCTTGCTGAGGGCCGGTGACGTTCTGGCACTGGACGGGGATCTGGGTGCCGGAAAAACAGCCTTCTCCCGCGCCCTGATCAATGCGCTGCCCGGGCCGGCGGAAGAGGTTCCCAGTCCAACGTTCACCCTGGTACAGACCTACGAGCGCGCCGACCTGGAAGTCTGGCATGTGGATCTTTACCGGCTGGAAGAGCCTGAAGAAGCCATCGAGCTGGGCCTGGAAGAGGCCTTCAGCGATGCGCTTTGCCTGGTCGAATGGCCGGAGCGTCTGGGGCCCTATCTGCCACCCACGGCGCTGTCCCTGGTGCTGACCCATGGATCTCAAGACAGTCCGGCCACCCAGCAGGCCCGCACAGCCCGACTGAGCGGCGGGTCCAACTGGACGTTGCGTCTGGACGCCCTGCTCAAGGATTTGACGGACAGCGGGTCCCTTCGCCTTCTTACCCCTTCTTCACCTGATCTTTCGTCGGAGAGTTCTTCTTGACCCCAGCACAGGCCAACGCCAAATCCCTTCTGTCTGCAGACCGGCAGTCAGAAATCGATACCTTTCTGGCTGAATCCGGCTGGGCAGACGCTTCCTGGGACCTCCTGGCAGCTGATGCTTCTTTCCGGCGCTACCACCGGGCCGTGGTGCAGGACAAAGCCGTCGTCATCATGGACGCGCCGCCGGGCAAAGAAAAACCGGAAGAGTTTGTTCACCTCTCAAATCTCCTGACATCGCTGGATTTGAGTCCCCCTGCGATCCTCAACAGCGACCTGCCCCGTGGCCTGGTGCTGCTGGAAGACCTGGGCGATGACACCTTTACCAAAGTGCTGCGCCGGGCCCAGACCGACAATCAGGAACTGGCCTGCGCCGGTCAGCTTTACAAACTGGCCAGCGATACCCTGATCCAGCTGCACAGCCGCTGGGAAACACCGCTGGCAAAGGGCATTCCCGCTTACGATGAACAGGTCCTGTTGGAAGAAGCCCTGCTGTTCACGGACTGGCTCTGGCCGGTTCTCTTCGGGGCCGCCCCCAAACGCGAAGTCCGGGACAGCTTCATTGCCGCCTGGAAAGAGGTTCTGCCGGTGGCGCAGGCTCTGCCATCCACTCTGGTCCTGAGGGATTATCACGTGGACAACCTGATGGTTCTCAACAGCTCTGCCGGAACAGACAGTCTGCTGGACCGGGAGCTGAGCGTGGCCGACTGCGGTCTGCTGGATTTCCAGGACGCCCTGATCGGCAGCCCGGCTTACGATCTGGTTTCTCTGTTGCGCGATGCCCGCCGGGATGTGGAGCAGGACCTGCAGGACAGCATGATGGCCCACTATCTGTCCCAACGGCCAGGGTTGGATGAAGCGCTGTTCAAACAGGCCTACTGGGTGCTGGGGGCGCAGCGAACCACCAAGATCCTGGGAATTTTCATGCGCCTCTGGAAACGGGATGGCAAAGCCGCGTACCTGCGGCACTTCCCGCGCCTCTGGCGCTTGCTGGGCGAAGAGCTGTCCCAGCCCTGCCTGGCTCCTGTCGCAGCCTGGTTTGAGGCCCACGTACCGGACTCAAAGCGCATTCAGCCGGAAAGCACTCCATAAGCGCAAAGCACTTCAAAGGGCCGAAACTTCGCTCTATGGTGTTCTGCCCGCAGAGTCTCGCCGGAACAGCTGACCAGCCCCTAATGGGAGGGGTTCTGACCGTCTCCAACAAGGTTGGAGGCCGATCGCTTCTTCATACTGTCCAAACTCAGAAGCCCAGCCAGGAGCCCTCCTTTCATGCCCGCAAAAAACAAAGCAAACGGTGCTGCCCCCGTTTCCGCGCTGACGCCCGCCTTAACTCCGCTGGCAAAGCCGACCCACGCCATGGTTCTGGCTGCCGGTCGGGGCGAGCGCATGCGCCCCATCAGCGATCACCTGCCCAAACCCATGGTGGAGGTTTGCGGGCAACCCATGATCGATCGGGTGCTGGACCGGCTGACAGAGTTCGGCGTGGAGACCATCGTGGTCAACCTCTGGCACCTGGCGGACAAAATGCAGGCCCACGTGGAAGGCTGGCAGCAAAGCCCGCACCCGGAAGGTCTGGTCAAGCCTCAGGTGCTCTTCTCCCGCGAAGAAAGTCTGCTGGACACCGGCGGTGGCATCAAAAAGGCACTGCCCTTGTTGGGAGACGCACCTTTTTTTGCCTGCAACAGTGACCTCCTGTGGCTGAACGGTGTGGCCCCGGTTCTTGACCTCATGGCCCAGGCCTGGAATCCGGAGCAGATGGACGCTTTGTTGCTGCAGCATCCCAGCAACTCCGCCGTTGGCTACGAAGGACTGGGGGATTTTAGCATGGATCCCATGGGGCTGCTGCAGCGGCGCCTGGAGTTTGAAGTGGCCCCTTACGTCTATGCCGGGGTGCAGCTGATCAAGCCGGAGCTTTTTGAAGACGCACCTGACGGGGCCTTTTCCATGAACCGCTTGTGGGACAAGGCCCTGGAAGCCCAGCGCCTCTACGGTCAGCACAATGAGGGGTGCTGGTATCATGTGGGCACCCCTCAGGCCCTGACAGAAGTCGAAGCCCTCTTTGCCGAAGAGGTCTGGGCACCTCAGGCCATTCATAAGGTGGTGGGTTAAGTGCCCCTGCCTTGAGCGCGATTGTCCCTTCCGCCGCAGGCAACAAGTCGTTACCCTCATAAGACGAATTCACCGCCAGGAAAGCCAGCCGATAAGTGGCAGACTCAACCGCCATGATTGACACTGCAGACGCCACAGTCAGCACCATCCCAGCCGAATTGGGCTTTGCTGACGCGCTGGCCCAGGGGCTTCTGCACCGCTTTCCTGACCCTCTGCAGCTGTCACAGGTTCTGGTTTACCTGCCGACCCGACGGGGGTGCCGCGCTGTGCAGGAAGCCTTCCTGCGCGCCACCGGCGGCCAGCCCCTGCTGTTGCCCCGCTTGATTCCCCTTGGGGATCTGGACGCCGACGAACTGCTGCTGACCCAGCAGGAGGCATTGGATGGCCCGGGATTGGGACCTGGTGATGCTGACCTGCCTGAAGCTCTGCCATCCCTGACAAGACAGCTGCTGCTGACCCGGACCATTCTGGCCTGGCATCGCCAGAAAACTCCGCAGGAGGTGCCGCCGGTTGATCAGGCCGCCCGCCTGGCCCAGGAACTGGGACGTCTGCTGGATCAGGTTGAAACGGAAGGTCTGAGTTTTGATCGGCTGGGTGATCTGGTGCCGGAAGACTATGCGGACCACTGGCAGGAAACCCTTCAGTTTCTGACCATCATCACCGAAGCCTGGCCCGACATCGAAGCCGAACAGGGCTGCATCGGCATGGCAAGTCGCCGGCGTCTGCTGCATGAGAAACAGGCGCAGGCCTGGCGCCAGACGCCTCCCCCGGGTCCGATCATTGCCGCAGGCTCCACCGGTTCCATTCCCTCCACCGCCCACCTGCTGGTGACCATTGCCCAGTTGCCCAGAGGGGAGGTGGTGCTGCCCGGTCTGGACCGGTCCTGCGATGACGAAGCCTGGCGTCAACTGGCTCATGATCCCACCCACCCGCAATATGGTCTGGCCAACCTGCTGAAAAAGATGAAGCTGGCCCGCTCTCAGGTCTGCGACTGGCTGCCATCAGAAGAGTCAGAAAAAGACGCTCTATCCCAGGGTCCCAACCCTGACCGTCTCCCTGCTGCGGACCAGATCTCTGATCAGGCGGGGCAGATTCCGGATCTCTTTTCAGCATTAGAGATCAAAACCCCTGAAAAGACGCCACCGGTTCCCCCTGCTTCCCTGAGCCACAGCCCGGCGTCCCGAGGGCGGCTGATCAACCTGGCCCTGGCCACGGCAGACAAAACCGCGGACTGGGCCCGCTGGACGGTCCCTGACGGGGCCAGCGCCTTTGATGCAGCGGATCTGCATGAGGCTCTTGCCGAGGTCTCCCGCCTGGATGCGCCTGACCCCGGGGCGGAAGCCGCGGCCATTGCGCTTTTGCTGCGGCAGGCCCTGGAAACACCGGAAAAGACAGCGGCGCTGGTCACACCAGACCGCCCGCTGGCGCGCCGGGTGGCGGCTGAGCTGCGCCGCTGGGACATTGAGGTAGATGATTCAGCCGGGGTACCTCTGAGTGAAACCCCGCCAGTACAGTTCCTGCGACTGACCGCACAGTTGCTGGCCGAAAACTGCGCACCGGTCGCTCTGCTGTCTGTTCTCAAGCACCCTCTGGCTGCCGGGGGGCTGTCGGCGGGTGACTTCCGGCGCAAAGCCCGCCGCCTGGAACGTGCCTTGTTGCGGGGGCCACGTCCGGGCATCGGTTTTGACGGCTTGCAGGCGGCCCTGGAACAGGCACCCCAGGACAAACTGCGCTGGCCCCGGGACATCGACCCCGGTGAGCTCAGCCAGTGGATTGAGCAGCTGGCTGCCATGGCCCGGCCCTTTACAGACGCCTTCCACCGGGGAACCTTCTCTGACGTGGTGGATGGGCATCTGGCTTTCGTGGAGGCTCTGGCGGCAAGCGATCAGGAAAGCGGCGCTGACCGTCTCTGGCTGGAGGAAGCCGGGGAAGCGGCGGCCACCTTCTTTGCAGATCTGCGCGAAGCCAGTCTGGCCAGCGGGGCCGGTGACGCCCTGACAGCTCAGGGATACCCGGGTCTGCTGGACTCCCTGCTGGCCGGTGGCGTGGTCCGTCCCCGCTATGGCCGCCATCCCCGCCTTGCCATCCTGGGGCCTCTGGAAGCTCGGATGCAACGGGCTGACCTGCTGGTCCTTGGCGGATTGAACGAAGGCATCTGGCCCAGCGAAACAGACCCCGGCCCCTGGATGAGTCGTCCCATGCGTCAGCGCTTTGGCCTGCCCCCGGTGGAACGGCGCATTGGCCTGTCGGCCCATGACTTCACCCAGGCCATGGGGGCAAAAGAAGTGGTCCTGACCCGGGCAGAGCGGGCAGGTGGGGCACCAGCCGTTCCCTCACGCTGGCTTCGCCGACTGGATGCGCTGCTGGAAGCCATGGGCCAGTCAGCCGCCCTGCAGCGTCTGGACAGTCAGTGGGGACATTGGGCCAGCGCTCTGGACCAGCCAGACGACGGACCCAAACCCTGGGGACCACCAGCCCCCTGTCCACCGCTGGCCGCGCGCCCCAAAAAGCTCTCCGTCACGCGCATTGAAACCTGGATGCGAGACCCTTACGCCCTCTATGCCCGGCACATTCTGAAACTGGTCGCCCTCGACCCCCTGGATGCGGATCCCGGGGCCGCCGACAAAGGCAACCTGATCCATAAAGCGCTGGAGCGGTTTCTGCTGGCCTATCCCGGCCCGTCAGCCCTGCCGGACAATGCCGAGCAGCAACTGTTGAAACTGGGCAATGAAGAGCTGGAAAGCGTCCGGGCCTATCCCGGTGTCTATGCCTTCTGGCAACCGCGCTTTCGCCGCATGGCCACCTGGGTGATTGAACAGGAAAGGCTGCGCCGGGAACACAAGCCGCAGACTTTTGTCGAAAAACGCGGAGAGCTGCAGCTGGACGGACTGACCCTGTTTGGCTTTGCCGACAGGATTGAACGCCTGCCCGATGGCAGCCTCTCCATCATGGACTACAAAACCGGACAGCCGCCCAGCCCGCCCAGTGTGTTGCGGGGTCTGGCCCCGCAGCTGCCGCTGGAAGCGGCCATCGCCCAGGCCGGTGGCTTTGAAGATGTGCCCGCAGGCAAAGCCACTGAGCTGGTGTTCTGGCGATTGTCCGGCGGTGATCCTGCCGGGGAGGTCAAGACCATAGCCGGGCGGAACATCCCTCCGGCCGATGAACTGGCTGAGCAGGCCCTGGAGGGACTGCGCCAGCTGATCGTTGCGTTCCAGGACCAAAGCACCGCCTATCATGCCCGCCCCCGACCGGCCTGGGCCCTGCTTTACAATGACTACCTGCACCTGTCCCGGCAAAAGGAATGGAGCAGTGGCGCGGAGGGCGAAGAATGAGCAACGCGCCACAGCCAACCGCTCTGGATGTCCAGAGCGAAAGCAGCCGCCGGATTCAGGAAGCCGCTGCCAACCAGAGGCGGGCCGCTGACCCGAAGGCCTCGGCCTGGGTTTCCGCCTCCGCAGGCACCGGCAAAACCAAGGTGCTGACCGATCGGGTGCTCTGTCTCCTGCTGGCCGGAACCGCGCCGGAGCGGTTGCTTTGTTTGACCTTCACCAAAGCCGCCGCGGCGGAGATGAACAACCGCCTGGCTGACAAGCTGCAGGTCTGGGCCACCGCCCCAGCGGAAAAGGTCGAAAAAGAGCTGCATCAGCTTCTGGGGGCAGCCCCCACCGACGAAACCCTGCTGCTGGCCCGACGGCTCTTTGCCAAGGTGCTGGATGTGCCCGGCGGTATGAAAATCCAAACCATCCACTCTTTCTGTCAGTCTCTTCTGGGGAGGTTTCCTCTGGAAGCAGGGATCGCACCGCACTTTCAGCTGCTGGATGATCTGGGCGCGCGTGCCCGCCTGCATCAGGCCCAGGAACAGGTTTTCGCCCGTGCCGGTATGGGACTGCCCGGCAGTCAGGACCTGCTGGAGGCGCTGGAGATCATCACGGCTCTGGTGAACGAACTGGACTTTGCCGAGGTGATTTCTGCCATCATTCGCGAGCGCAGCCAGATCACCCGCCTGTTGAAAGACCACGGTTCGGTGGCGGCAGCAGCCAGTATTCTGGCTACCCGTCTTGGGGTGGACCCCGACGACCAGCCCGGCACCCTGATACTGGCGGGCTGTCAGGACTGGTCCTGCGACATTCAGGGATTGCGGGAGACCGCCCAAGCTCTGTTGGGTGGCGGCGCCAACGATCAGAAGGCCGGCAGTTATCTTGCCGCCTGGACCGCTGCAGAGCCGGAGCAGCGTCTGGATCTCTGGCCGGACTATCTGAAAGCCTTTTTCACAGCATCCGGTTCCCGCCGCGCAAAACTGGTCACGGTTAAGACCCTCAGGGACCACCCCGGCATCGATCAAATCCTCACAGCCGAGGCTGATCGACTGGAAACTCTAAAGGAAAAGGTCAACGCCCAGATCCTCTTCCAGGCCAGCCGGGCTTTGCTGTTGCTGGGATCAGAGATCTTACAGATCTATGAACAGCAGAAACGCGACCGGGCCCTTCTGGACTATGACGATCTCATTCTCATCACCCGCGATCTGCTGCAGCGTCAGGGTCTCTCAGCCTGGGTGCTGTTCAAACTGGACGGCGGGTTGGATCATCTGCTGATCGACGAAGCACAGGACACCAACCCGGAACAGTGGGAAGTGGTGCGGGCCCTGACTTCTGAATTTTTCACGGGTCTGGGGGCGGCAGAGGATCGCACGACTGAAGGTCCGCCGCCGCGCACGATCTTTGCAGTGGGCGATCCCAAGCAGTCCATCTACTCCTTCCAGCGGGCCGATCCGGCCCAGTTCGCCGCCATGCAGCGGTACTATGGGGATCGGGTCCGGGCTGCTCACCGGCCCTGGGCTCCGGTGGCCCTCAGTCACTCTTTCCGCTCCACCTCCGTGGTGCTGGAGGCTGTAGACACCCTCTTTTCCCAGACTGACAACCAGGCAGGCCTGACCTTTGGTGACCGCTGGCGCGACCATGCCCCGGTTCGGGTCGGACAGGCCGGGCTGATTGAGCTCTGGCCCCCAGCAGACCCGGAGGAGCAGGAGGAAGAAGAAACCTGGGCCCCGCCCACCAGCCGCAGCGGGGAAGCCCACCCCCGCGCCAAGCTGGCCCGGTTGATCGCCAAGCGGATTAAGGACTGGACCCAGGATCCGAAAGCCGCGCCAGGTCGACCTTCCTGGCTGGCGGCGCAGGGCCGTCCGGTCAAACCCGGGGATATCCTGATTCTGGTGCGGCGGCGCAACGCCTTCGTGGAAGAGGTGGTGCGTGAGCTGAAGAACCTCTCCGTTCCCGTGGCCGGGGTGGACCGCATGATCCTGACAGAACAGTTGGCTGTCATGGACCTGGTGGCCCTGGGGCGCTGTCTGCTGCTGCCCGAAGATGACCTGACGCTTGCCACGGTCCTGAAGTCCCCGCTCATCGGCCTGACAGAAGAACAGCTTTTCGATCTGGCCTATGACCGGCCCGGCAGCCTCTGGTCGCAGCTGCAGGTCAAAGCCAGTCAGGCAGGTGCAGTTCCTCATCTGGTTCAGGCCTATGAACAGCTGCGTGATCTGGCCGCGCGGGTGGATTATGTCCGCCCCTTTGAATTCTATGCGGACCTACTGGCCAAGGGCGGGCGCAAGCAGTTGCTGACCCGGCTGGGGCCGGAAGCCGCCGATCCAATCGAAGAGTTTCTTTCCCTAGCTGTGGCTTATGAAAGTGAAGCCGTTCCAAGTCTGGAAGGTTTCCTTTTCTGGCTGGAAGCAGGCGAACAGCAGATCAAGCGCGATATGGAAGTGGGGGGCGACCTGGTTCGGGTCATGACGGTGCACGGGGCCAAGGGGTTGCAGGCCCCCATCGTATTCCTGCCCGACACCCTGCAGAAATCCAGCCCCCGGGAGACGCTCTACTGGCTCGAAGAAAACAGCAGCGCAAAGCTGCCCTTGTGGCGTCCACGCAGCCATCTGGATGAGCCCTTGTCGCGGGCCGCAAAACTGCGGCTGACAGAGCAGGGGGAAGAAGAGTACCGACGCCTGCTTTATGTGGCACTCACCCGGGCCGAAGACCGCCTCTATGTCTGTGGCTGGAACAGCCGCAGGGCTGCGCCTGCCGGAAACTGGTATCACCTGATCGAAGAAAGCCTGAAAACCGGACCGGGTGAAGAAACGGAGTTTGATTTCTCAGAAGATCTGGCAGATGGCTGGCAGGGCAGCGGCTGGCGCCGTGAAACGCCCCAGATTGCCGCCCTGAAAGACCAGTCCGGTCAGCAGGAGGCACCGGCAGAGACCGCTGAAAAGACATCAGCAACAGACGAGAGTGCTGAGGAAAACCTCCCAGCCAGTGGTTCCGGCCATGCCCTTTTGCCAGCCTGGGCTCAGCGCCGTGCGCCGGCGGAAGCCAGTCCCTCACGTCCCCTGGCCCCGTCCAAACCCAGCGACAGCGATCCGCCCATGCGTTCACCTTTGGGCGGCGACAAGGGCCAGCGCTTCCAGCGGGGGCGGCTGGTTCACCGGTTGCTGCAAACCCTTCCCGATCTGCCCGCAGACCAGCGCGAGACGGCTGTGATCCGTTTCCTCGCCACACCTGCCCACCGGCTGAGCCTGGAACAGCAGGCCGATATTGCCCGGGAAACGCTGGCGGTGCTGGCCCTGCCGGACCTGCAGGATCTCTTTGGCCCGAACAGCCGGGCTGAAGCACCGGTGGTCGGGCTGATCGACTCGACCAGCGGAGGGCAGGTGGTTTCCGGGCAGATTGACCGGCTCTGCGTCGATTCGGAAAAAGTTCTGGTCCTGGACTACAAAACCCAGCGACCGGCCCCGGAAAAACCCGCTGAAGTATCGGTCAGCTACCTGCGTCAAATGGCCAGCTATAAGGCTTTGTTAAGCAAAGTTTACCCGGGAAAAGAGGTCTTTTGCGCGCTGCTTTGGACGGACGGCCCCCGCTATATGCCCCTGTCTGATGAACTGCTGCGACCTCACATGCCTTGACGCTGGGGCAGGGGCGCACCCATATTGAGTCAACTTAACTTGGTCGAACCCGTGGGCAGTCTTGAACCTTCCTGGACCTAATCCTGGGCCCGTCGACCCCCCACTGATGACTGGAAAAAACATGTCCACCACCACCGCTGTCAGCGACACCAGCTTTGAAGCCGACGTGCTGAATGCCGATCGTCCCGTTGTTGTGGATTTCTGGGCCGAATGGTGCGGCCCCTGCAAGATGATTGCACCGGCTCTGGAAGAAATTGCCGCCGATCTGGGCGACAAGATCTCCGTCACCAAGATGAACATTGACGACAATCCCAACACCCCCGCCAAGTTCGGCGTGCGCGGCATTCCCACCCTGATGCTGTTCAAGGACGGCCAGGTCGCAGCAACCAAAGTTGGTGCCCTGCCGAAAAATCAGCTGCAGGAATGGATTGAAGGCAACATCTGATTCTGCGTTTCGGGACCGTTGTCCCGCAAAGATGCGAAGGCCCTTGCGAGAAACCGCAGGGGCCTTTTCTTTTGCCCCTCTTCAGCCGTGACAGCTTTTGGAATCTGTCGGGGCCTGATCGCGGTCTTCCAGGCCGTAGTCCCGCATCACAGAGGCAACCCGCAAACGGTAGTTGGCAAAGACCCCGGACCGGCCTTCGGCCTGGGTCTGACGGTGATGATGACTGTTACGCCAGGCGGCCACGGCTGCTTCATCCCGCCAGAAAGACAGGGACAGCAGTTTGCCCTTTTCTGTCAGACTTTCGAACCGTTCGACAGAGATAAAACCATCCATCTCCAGCAGTTCTTCCCGCAGGTTTGCTGCCAAATCCAGATAGGCCGCCTGCTGGCCTTGCGCCGGCCAGACTTCAAAAATCACCGCAATCATAATTCTCTCCACGACAGCCCTTTTGCGGACCTGCTTTTCTCGCCTGGGCAGGCCATCACAAGAAATGGACAGCCCCTGAAACCTTAGAGCATGATCGGTTTAGCCAGAAGCGCTTTGCGCTTGGAACTAAACTGTGAGTCATCCTCTAAGCTATTGAAAAGAGGTAAATTCACGCTTCAAGTATTATCACCTGGTGATCCTACTCAAACCGATTTGACTCTAGGGCCGTCAAAACTACGCCGATGCAGGGTTTTGTCGAGTGAGCATTGCTTCGCTGACGGACGAAATGTCCAGGACCTTTTCCAGGAGCAATGGGTGACGGATGATCAGACAGCGGTTACTCTGACCCCTCTGTTTGCCCCCTATTTGTGAGGCCTTATGTCCCCGGAGTTCCTAGTTACCTGCCTGATCGTTGTCATCGCACCGGGAACCGGCGTTCTCTACACTCTGGCCATGGCTTTGAAGGAAGGCAGCCGGGCTGCCTGGATCGCCTCTTTTGCCTGCACGTTGGGGATCCTGCCCAGTCTGCTGGCCGCCATCTTTGGCCTGGCCGCGGTCCTGCACACCAGCGCCACCGCCTTTCAGGTGGTGAAGATTGCCGGGGTTATCTTCCTGCTCTATCTGGCCTGGAGCACCTTGCGGGACAAAGGTGGCTTGTCTTTGGAAGTGGAGCAGGCGGAAGGAAGATCGGACAGAGCCACCGCAACACGCTCTTCTTTCCTGTCCATCATGACCAAGGGCATCCTGCTGAATGCTCTCAATCCCAAACTCTCCATTTTCTTTCTGGCCTTCCTGCCCCAGTTCCTCTCGGCAGACAGAGTGGAAGGTTCCTGGCAGGCCACTCAGGAAATGGCCCTGCTGGGGGCTGTCTTCATGGCCATGACCTTTGTGGTTTTTCTGGGCTACGGGTTGTTTGCAGCCACCCTGCGGCAACATGTGATCACCAAACCCAAAGTGGTGGCCTGGATGCGGCGGATCTTTGCCGGGACCTTTGTGGCACTGGGGGCCCGACTGGCTTTGACAGAACGCTAACCTGCCCCGATTTGGCGGGGGATGTCAGCAGAGGGCGCTGCCTGGCTTCTACCGCAGACACACTTCGTCTATCATCGCAGGATGAATGATGGACCAGACATTGCCGAAATCGCCACCCTGATCGGGGATCCTGCCCGGGCCAGCATGCTGACCGCCCTGATGGACGGCCGCGCGCTGACAGCCACAGAGCTAAGCCTAATTGCCGGGATCACCCCCCAGACCGCCTCAGCTCATCTGAAAAAGATGGCTGCAGCCTCCCTCCTGAGCCTGCAGCAGCAAGGCCGCCATCGCTACTTCCGGCTGGCGTCTTCTGAGGTGGCTCAGGCTTTGGAAGCGCTGATGGTTCTGTCTCAGAAAGCCCCGCGCAAACGCCTGCCTGGGCCCAGAGACGCCGCCATGCGCCATGCCCGAACCTGCTACGATCACCTGGCCGGGGAAAGAGGTGTGGCCGTGACCGATGCACTGGTCAAGCGGGGGTACCTTGCCCCTCTGGACCAGGACTTTCAGGTAACTGCGGCAGGTGAAATCTTCTTTCAGGATCTCGGACTGGATCTGCCTGCTCTGCAAAGCAAGAGGCGTGCTTTTGCCCGACAATGCCTGGATTGGAGCGAACGGCGCCCACATCTGGGCGGTGCCTTGGGGGCGGCCTTGCTGACCCGTTTCGAAGCACAGGGCTGGATGGCAAGGGAAGCAGACAGTCGACGGGTCACAATCACAGCCAAAGGCGATAAAGCGCTGGCCGAGCTGACCGGCTCCTGACCCTCGTCCGCCCCCAAAAGAGTTTTTCCGGAAAAACTCCCCCGCCGTTTGATCAGGGGCGTAAACTGTCCTGACAGCCGCTAGAGCGTGATCGGTTTCGTTAGAAGTGCTTTGCGCTTGTACCTAAACCGCGACTCATCCTCTAACAGGTTGAAAAGAGGCAAATTCACACTCTAAGCGTTATCACGTAGTGAGTCCACTTAAACCGATTTGACTCTGGCAGCGCAGGACATAGACCATGACCTCATCCCCGGACATCATGACCTTCCACGATGGCCAGTGGCACAAGGGATCCGTGCCGGTCATCAAGTCAGCCGATCACATGACCTGGGGCGGCACCTCGGTTTTTGATGGTGCGCGTTTTTACCGGGGCCTGACGCCTGATCTGGATCTGCACTGTGCCCGCGTGAACCGCTCTGCTGAAATCATGGGCCTGACACCCACCCATAGCAGTCAGGAGATTCAGGATCTGGCTTTGGAGGGCCTGAAGCAGTTTCGGCCGGACGCGGCGGTCTACATCCGTCCGCTCTACTGGTCCATCGACCGGGGCCTGGGGTTCATCGTGCCCGATCCGCAGACAACAGGTTTTTGCCTGACCCTGGAAGAGGTGCCCATGCCGCCGCCTGAAACAACGGCCACCCTGACCACCACCCGTTATTGCCGGCCCCAGCTCAACATGGCCCAGGTGGATGCCAAAACCGCCAGCCTCTATCCCAACAACATCCGCATGATGCGCGAGGCACAGGCCAAAGGCTTCAGCAACGCTCTGGTGGCAGACGCCCTGGGCAATGTGGCGGAATCAGCGACCTCCAACGTCTTCATGGCCAAAGATGGCGAGGTCTTCACCCCGGTGCCCAACGGTACCTTCCTGAACGGCATCACCCGCCAGCGGCACATCAAACTGCTGCGGGCAGCCGGGATCACAGTGCATGAAACAGTCCTCACCTTTGATGACTTCCGTCAGGCCGATGAAGTCTTCCTGACCGGAAATCTGACAAAAATCACCCCGGTTACTGCTTTCGACGACGTCAGCTATCAGGCGGGGCCGCTGGCCCAGAAAGCCCGGGATCTTTATTGGGAGTGGGCGGCGTCTCAAGGCTGACCTCTCCTCTTCCGCTTTTCCCCTCAAGCAACCGAGAAACGCATGATCATCGACCACCGTGTTTACAGCTTTAAGCCGCTGACTGTTCCCACTTTCCTGAAAGTCTATGAGACCTATGGCTACCCGGTTCAGATCAAGTATCTGGGCAAGCCCATTGGCTGGTATGTCACCGAACACGGGGAACAGAATTCGGTGGTTCATCTCTGGCAGTTTGAGAGCGTGGAAGACCGGGCGCAAAAGCGCGCGGCCATGATGCAGGATCCGGACTGGCTGGATTATCTGGCTAAAGTGCGCGACCTGGACATCCTGCTAAAACAGAGCAGCAACATTGTTCAGCCAGCGTCTTTCTTTACCCCTTACGCCCTTCCCAACTCTGACTAGACCCCGGGCACCGCGCCATACCTTGTAGCGCCGCCATCCCAGAGAGGGCATCCAACGTAAGAGAGCGATCGACTGAAAGAACCTGCCTTCAGTCGATCGCTCTTTCGTAACGCCTCCGGCTCTTGAGCCGTCAGACAGTCTGTGACGGCGGTCCTTTCAGCTCCACTCCGTTCCCTTCCGGATCCTGCAGGTAAAGAGAAGGGCCGTTTCCATCCGCCCCAAACCGGTCCGCCACGGCCCCGGCTTTTATGCCATGGGCATCGAGGTGACTGCGAATGTCAGCTTCATGGAAAGGCTCAATGCGCAAAGCAAAGTGATCCATGTTGCGCCCCGCAGCAGGCTGCCCTTCCTTGCGCTTGAAAATGTCGACCAAAGCATCGCCAGCCCGCAGCTGGGCCATGGTGCCGCCGTCATTCCGGCGTACCACCTGGCAGCCCAGGACATCCCGGTAGAAGGCAACAAGCCCTTCAAAATCCTCTGCGAGCAACACGACGTGATCCAGTTTCTTAATGGCAAAGGGGGCCATGGCACCTCTCCTCATCTCACAACAGAGACAGAGTCTTATCGTCTCTGTATATTTATGAAAGTTCTTACTTTCTTAAATAAGATAAAAGAAAGGCCCGACAAGCTCTTTCTTGCCGGGCCTTCTGTTTTTCTGTCGAACTCTGGAAGCATAGGCGTTTGATGGAACGGAACATCCGGTGCTGAGGCTCAGCAGCCGGGTTGGCCTGCTGAAGGAAGCCTCCGGTTCACAAAGTCAGTGTCACTTCCAGATTTTGAGTCACACCGCTCCCTGTGGCAGCGGTATTACTTCTCAGCCAGTTTCACCAGCATCTTGCCCAGATTCTTGCCTTCAAAGAGGCCGAAGAAAGCGTCAGGTGCCTGATCAAGTCCTTCATAGACAGTCTCGCGCCAGGTCAGCTTGCCATCGGCAATCATTTTGCTGGCGAAGGCCGCATATTCAGGGAAGGCATCGGGGTAATCGGTGATGATGAAGCCCTGCAGTTTCAGCTTGCGGATCAGGATCAGGCCCATGTTCTCAGGCCAGGGTTCCGCCTTGGTGGCGTTGTAGTTGGAGATGATGCCGCAGAGCGCGATCCGGCCAAAGGGGTTCATGTTGTTGAGCGCCGCGCGCATGTGATCGCCGCCAACATTTTCGTAGTAGACGTCAATGCCTTCAGGTGCGGCTTCCGCCAAAGCCTTGGTCAGGTCATCAACTTCTTTGTAGTTGATGACCGCATCCACCCCCAGATCCTTCAGGTAGGCCACTTTTTCCGCAGAGCCTGTGGACCCGACCACCCGGCAACCTTTGGCTTTCGCCAGCTGACAGGCCACCGTGCCCACAGCCCCGGAAGCAGCAGACACAAACAGCGTCTCGCCTTCCTTCAGTTCGGTGATCCGCTCCAACCCTACATAGGCCGTGGTGCCCGGCATGCCCAGGACCCCCAGGTAGGCCTGTTCAGGCACGTCACTGTCGGGCAGAACCTGCATCTGGTCGGCTGTGCCCACAAAATGACTGCGCCACCCGAACATGGACAGAACCAGCTTGCCGACCGGCAAGGCGTCGGACCGGCTGTCCCGAATGATACCGACAGCACCGCCTTCCATCACCTCGCCCACGGTAAACCCGGCGGTATAGCTTTTCCGGTCAGACATGCGCCCGCGCATGTAGGGATCAACAGACATCCACAGGTTTTCAACCAGCGCCTGGCCGTCTTCCAGCGCAGGCAAATCGCGGCTGACAAAATCAAAATCATCACGGGTCGGGGTACCGGTAGGGAACCGTTTGAGGTGTATCTCTTTGGCTGTCTGCGCCATGTTTTGCTCGCTTTCTGTTATCTGATGACCCGCCAGAGGCACCGCCTTGGGCGGCGGGACCCATTTGGCCGACTTGCTTTTGTTCACCCTGCCCCAAGGCAGAGCACAAGAACAGCCCCCTTTGGGTATCATCAGTCTCGACTGAAACGTTATGTGCTTCAGGCAAATCCGCGCCTCCCCCCTTCCCCGACGAAAAGAGCGTCCGACGACCAGCCTCGTCACACAGCAAACCCGCTGCAACCAAACTCAGTTTAACAGGCAGAGGTCCGAAAAGAGCGAGCGGCAGGCAAAATCACCATCAACCATTTAGTGTAGATCGCAAAGAAACTGGTGTAGAGATATTTTTCCTATAACCAGCCAATTTTAACACACTCTCCCAAATGGGAGAGAACAAACACTATACAAAATTGGGCATTTTCTTTGAATCAGCGTGAAAAAGTAAATAGTTCTTGTTCCAACGAATAGATACATACTACCAATGACCCAACAGCAATTTATGCGTGCAAAGTCTCATCTTTCCGCAAAATCTCCACGTCTGCGTAATGCCTAAGGAGCCCCCTGATGGCCATCTTTGGAACCTCCGGAAACGATTCACTGGTAGCTGACGACCAGGATGCCTATGGCCTGCAGGGTGATGATCGGCTGGTAAGTCCAGATTTCAGTTCGTCCGGCCTCATGGGAGGCTACGGCAATGACACCTACGTCATCAGCGGCACCTTCTCGGTCAACACCATTTACGACAGTGGCGGGACCGATGTTCTGAGGTTCGATGACTGGTTTGGCAGCACCCAGATCTACGCGGAGATCGACAATCAGCATCTGATGGTTATCGATCAGTATGGCTTCGGTTTCATGATTGTGGACTGGGAGCAAAGCGACTCCCGGATTGAAACCTATGTCATTGAAGGTCGGAGTTTCACCCACGACGAATGGCGGGGTTACGTCGAAAGCCAGGCCAACTACGTCGAATACTCAGCAGACGACCTGTTTGACACTGCAGCAGAAGCCGACGAATGGCGGGGACTGGCGGACACCATCCGGACTCTGGATGCCCTTTATCAGCTTATCGAAGGGGGCGATACGGACAGTGGAGATACCGACGGCGGAGATACGGACAGCGGAGATACCGACAGCGGCGACGACGGTGGCCTGGGCAATGGTGGGTCCAGCGACCTGACCATCAACGGCTCTGAAACGAACGACGAACTGGAAGGGGGTTCTGAAAACGAAGAACTCTACGGCCGGGAAGGAGCTGACATTGTCAAAGGCGGGGGTGGTCAGGACTACGTCCAGGGTAACCAGGGTGACGATACGGTTCTCGGCGGAGGTGGCGACGATACGGTCCGTGGCGGCAAGGACGATGATGAAATCGACGGTGACGACGGCGACGACCTGGTAATGGGAGACAAAGGCTCCGACACGGTATTTGGCGGTACCGGCAACGACTACGTCCGGGGCGGGCAGGCCGACGACAGAGTCAGCGGCGAGAACCAGAACGACACCCTGATGGGAGATCTGGGCAATGACACGCTTGTCGGCGGTCATGGGGCAGACCTCTTCCTTTTCCGGAATGGCGACGGCGACGATCTGATCCAGGATTTCGACGGCAGCGATGGCGATCGCATCCAGCTGCGCGACACCGAAGAATTCGAAGTCAGAACCTCCGGCGGGAAAACCGTCATTACCTACAACGATGACGACCAGATCACGCTGGAAGGCGTCACCTCTTTCGATAACGAGTGGATTACCTAAGGAACGATTTTTATGACGACTCTCGGAACAACCGGTGACGATGCTCTTAGTGGGTACAACAGCGACATCTATGCACTTCAGGGAAACGATACACTCAGCGGTTCAGGCTATTCTCTTCTGGCCGGCGGTGTGGGCAACGACAGCTACAATCTTTCGACCTACTCGGTCACCACGATCTACGACAGCGGGGGATCGGACACCTTAACCTACACACCGTTCGAGACTGATTACTACGAGCCGACTTTTGTGTTCGGTGAAATCGATGGCCGACATCTTGTGGTTACAGACACAGCCGGACGCGGCTTCATTGTCCTGGATTGGGAACAGCCCGAGTCCCGGATCGAGACCTGGTACTTCCGTGGCTTCCGGTTTTCTCACGACAGCTGGAGAGAATATGTCGAAGGTCAGGAATACTATGTCGAAAGAAGTTCTGACGATCTCTATGACACAGCCGAAGATGCCCAAACCTGGCGTGCAGCCGTTGATCTGGCCAAATCCCAGGACGTTGATTTCCAGGGCATCATAAGCGGCACTGATGGCTTCGACACCCTCAATGGCGACAGTGATTTCGATGCCATTGGCGGCGGGAACGGCAATGATTTCCTCTATGGCCGCGAAGGGTCAGATCTCGTCGCAGGCGACGCCGGTGACGACTATGTTCAGGGCAACCAGGGTGATGACACCGTCTACGGCGGTGGCGACAATGACACCGTGCGCGGCGGCAAAGACAATGACAAGGTCGCTGGCGAAGACGGCGACGATCTCGTTATGGGGGACAAAGGCCAGGATACGGTCTTTGGGGGCACTGGCAGAGATTTTGTCCGCGGTGGACAGGCCGATGACATCGTTAACGGAGAAAACCACGACGATACCCTCATGGGGGATCTGGGCAACGATACGCTCAATGGCGGCGGCGGCGCGGACCTCTTTATCTTCCGCAACGGCGACGGCGACGACCTGATCGAGGATTTCAACGGTAACGACGGTGACCGCATTCAACTGCGCGACACAAACGATTTCACCGTTAGCACCAGCAACGGTAACACGGTCATCACCTACGATGGTGACGACCAGATCACCCTGGAAGGCGTAACCTCCTTCGATAACGACTGGGTTATCTGACAAACACGCATTGCTGAACCTGTCAGGCCCTCGGCAGGTTCAGCAGCGCAAAGGCATCCCGGACGATGTCTTTGTGATCGAAGGCGATGGCGGCCGTCTGCCAGTCCTGGACCAGAAGAGCATCGGCGGCATCGTCACCTGCTTGCAATTCAGTAATTTCTGTTTGCGCGACAAAAGCTACGGTTACCGTGTGCCAGCGGCTGTCGCGGCCAGGGTCCGAATAGACCCCGATCAGCCGCAGGGCGCTTTCCGACAACCTGAGCCCTGTTTCTTCGGCCAGTTCGCGCACACAGGCCCGCTCCACCGTCTCCCCCACCTCAACAAAGCCGCCGGGCAAGGCCAGGGCTCCTTTTTCAGGTGGCCAGCCCCGCCGGATCATCAGCACCTCTTGTTGCGGCGTAATCACAACGCAATCCACACTCAGTTTGGGGGTCGTCACCGTAAAGGTCATGAAGCAGGGGCGCCCTTTTTACGCGTTGCCGAGAAGTGTCAGCAGACTGACCCTTTTCACGCTGCAATGCCACCGCTTTGACCTTTGCAGCTAGACCCTCTGGCAACAAAGAGGTATGGGGAATAACGCCGTTTCACGGAAGAAGGGCCATCAGGGTGAGCGCCTCTGAAATCGAAAAGATGATCCAACTGCTGTCGCGCCTGCCGGGACTGGGCCCTCGTTCGGCGCGGCGGGCTTCCCTGCATCTGTTGCAGCGGCGGGAATCTCTGCTCCAGCCCCTGGCCCGGGCCCTCAACAAAGCAGCAGAGGCCATTCAATCTTGCGAAGTCTGCGGCAATCTGGATGACCAGTCCCCCTGCAGCTACTGCCGGGACACCACCCGTGATCGCAGTGTTATCTGCGTGGTGGAGGAAGTCAGCGACCTTTGGGCGCTTGAACGCTCTGGCGCTTACAAGGGCTACTATCATGTCCTGGGAGGCACGCTGTCAGCCATCGATGGCCGCGGCCCGGAAGAACTGAACCTGCCCAAACTGGTGGCGCGGGCCGATAGCCCTGAGGTCAAGGAAATCATCCTGGCGCTTTCGGCCACCGTCGAGGGGCAAACCACAGCCCACTACATTGCCGAACGCCTGGAGCGTCTGCCCATCACCCTGTCCCACCTGGGCCAGGGCGTGCCCGTTGGCGGGGATCTGGACTATCTGGACGACGGCACCCTAACCGCCGCCCTCAAAGCCCGGCGTCCGGCCTGACATAGGCCCTGCTGTTGCCACTCTCTATCGCCCGGCAGTCGCGACCCGGCCCAAACGTCACAGTTGTTTGCAAAGCCTTCATAACTTCGCCCCAAAGCAGCCACTATTAGGGGCCAGATAGAAACGATAAGATCAGCGCGCTGCCGGCTGACTCTGGCAAGGCGCAGACCTGATGACTGCACTTAACCGACCAACGAGGGTGACCATGCCTTTTGCTCGCAAATCCCTGACACGTGTTCTTCCCCGACCAACCTTACGCAAAGGCGTCAAGCTGGCCGGAAACAGCCTTGTCGTCGGTGCGGCCCTGATGACCCTGACGGCCACCAACGATCTGCGGGCCGAAGATCAGGTGCTGGCAACCGAAGCCCGCAAAGCCCTCTCCGTCACGGTCTATCAAAACGGAATGGGCCTGATCCATGATGACCGCTGGGTCCCCCTGATTGCCGGGCGGACCACTCTGGCCGTGGACGGCACGAACCCTGCCATGATCCCGGAAAGCCTGGTGCTGAGCAGTGAGCAGGGCGGCCTCAGCCTGGTCGAGCAAAGCCGTCTGCCCGCAACCCTTACCCCCAGCTACCTGCTGGAAGACGCTGTGGGTAAAGAGGTCTGGCTGATCACACGAAACAGCCAGACAGGGGAAGACACCCGGGAAAAAGCCCGCCTGCTGTCCCTGGCTCAGGGTCCGGTCCTGCAGGTTGGCGACAGAGTGGAGATCAACCCGCCGGGCCGCATTGTTCTGCCGCAGTTGCCCGCAGGCCTGCGCGCCAAACCCGGCCTGAAACTGGTCATTGAAAGTCGGGAAACCACCAATGGACTGATCACCCTGGCCTACCTGGCTGATGGTCTGGACTGGCAGGCAGACTATGTGGCCACGCTCAGCGACGATGGATCTATGCTCACCCTGGTTGGACGTGTGTCCCTCAGCAATCAAAGCGGTGGTGACCTGGAAGATGCACAGGTCCAGCTGGTCGCGGGGGAAGTCACCCGCCGCTCCCAGGCTGATCATCAGCCCAGAGCCGCGCGCATGATGATGGCGGAAGCCAAATCCATGGCGGACATGGGCGCATCCGCACCGGTCGCCACGGGGGAGCGCTATCTCTATCAGCTGACTGAACGGGTCAACCTGGCAGCCGGGGAGCGCAAACAGCTGACCCTGACAGAGCTGACCAGCCTGCCCGTGCAAAAGCGCTTTACATTTGACGGCCTGATGTCGCCGCAAGGACCGGATCAGATCGGGCCGGTTCAGGCGCGTTTGTCCGCCCGCTTCACCAATCCCGACAACAAAGCAACCGGCAAGCCGCTGCCCGCCGGCCTCATTCGGGTCTATGGACCCCAGGCCAATGGTCGCTCTCTCTTCCTCGGCGAAGACCGCATTCAGCATACGGCCGCCGGCAATGAGGTGGAGCTGGATTTGGGTGAGGCCTTTGACGTCTCCGCCACCGGGCGGCTTCTGGATCTCAACCGCCTGTCCCAGCGCCGCTATGAAGCAGAACGGGAAGTGGTGATCACCAACGCCAAATCCGAAGCGGTGGTGGTGGAAGTTACCGCCCGGCTGCCCCGGGAATGGAAAATTCTCAGCGAAAGTCATCCGCATCAGGAAGAAAGCGCCCGGGAGGTCACCTGGAAGCTCGAGGTTCCGGCCAACGGCAAGACCATTCTCATCGCCCGGATAGAAGCCGGGAACTGACGCAAGGACCCACAAACAGTGGGTACAGAAATCAGATCAATAAGGGGAGCAGAGCCGGTCCTGGGTTTTTGCTCCCCTTTGTCTGTCAGTCTCCGGCTGCAGACTGAGCCTTTTGCCTGCCGAACAGGTTCTTAGAGGCGAGGACCGCCCCGGCGACGATCAGGAAACAGGCCAGTGCCACCGCCCAGGTGGCTTCCGCCCGGCCAAAGGCAATCAGCATGAGGGTCGAGAGCAAAGGCGCCCCGTAGGACAGGGTTCCAAGCAGCTGAATGTCGCCATGTTTGGTGCCGTAATCCCAGACAAAAAAGGCCAGTCCCACAGGGCCCAGCCCCAGCCCCAGCACCGCCAGAAGCTGGACAGTGTCTGGCATCACCGTGGTTTCCAGTGCCAGGTGGCTCAATGCGCCCAACAGCGCCACCGCGCCACAGAACCCCCCGACCACTTCCGTTGGCACCGCGCCAAATCGGCGATTGATCACGGAATAACTGGACCAGGTGAGCGCACAGACAGCAGCGGCCAGATAGCCCAGCAGGTATTGCCGGTCGAACGCGATCGACCCGCCTTTGCTGACCAGCAGAAACGCGCCGGCCAGTCCCATGAACGCGCCAGCCAGATGGAACCAGCGCAACCTCTCCCCAGGCAAGGCCGCAGAAAAGACAACGATCAGCAGGGGCCAGAGATAGGCAATCAGGCTGGCATCCACCGCCGGGGCGTTGCCCAGGGCCACAAAGTAAAAGAAGTGATAGCCAAACAAACCCACAACCCCCAACAGCCAAACGGGCAAGGGCTGCTTCCACAGGGCCAGGGCCTTAAAACCACGCCGCAGGAGCAACAGGAATGAGGCCAGGAAAGCCACGGCAAAGGTCATGGCCAGCAGCTGGAAAGGGGGCAGACCATCGGCATAGGTGGTAAAGAGCGCCAAGAGAGCCCAGAGCAGAATGGCAACGCCACCAATCAAAGTTGCTTTCAGTTTTCTACGGTCCTGGCCCACGGCTTGCCTTTCTGACGTCCGGATTGGAGGCGGCAGAGCCTGCCGCCCGGGGAATGCCAGTGATCTAGCAACCGTTCCGGTGCAAATCTTGACCCAGGCTCCTGTTCTTTTGACCGAACCTAGGCTTCAGATCAGTGCAGACGTTTTTGTCGCCGGAGCGCGGCCGGTGTGATGTTCTTTTCCCGGCGAAAAGCCCGTGTGAGAGCGCTCTGATCGGAAAAGCCGCAATCCAGCGCGACCTCCGCCAGGGGCTGTGCAGTGGTCAGCAACCGTCGCTCCGCCTCTGCCAGGCGCAAAGCCAGAATGTGCTGTTGCGGGGTGCGTCCCAGTACCGCCCGGAAGACTTCATGAAAGCGGCTGACCGAAAGCCCTGCCTGCTGCGCCAGCAGATCAACGGTCAGGGGCAGGTGATAGTTCTGCGCCAGAAAGGCCAGCGCCCTTTGCACCCGCTGACTGATCTGCGGCAGACTCACCTCTGCCTGTCCCCCATAGCCATCTGACAGGGACTGCAGCAGCAGACCACTGGCCTGCCGGGCAAAGCCGGCCCTGTTCCGAACCCCGCCTTGCAGACGCATCAGCAAAAACCGTATCAGCTGGGCTGATGCCGGATCCAAAGACAGGAAGGCTTGGGTTTCCAGACTGTCGCGAAACGCCGGACACAGGCTGGAAGAGGGACCCGTCAGCTCCTGATCGAGATCCAAGACCAGAAAGCGGTTGTCCCCCTGGGCCGAAAAGGCATGCCAGCGGTTGGCCGACACAAAAGCCGCCTCTCCCCAGGGAGCAAAGCCCGGCAGGTCGGCTTCCACAGACCCTGTCACCTGCCCCCCATGGCCGTCCACCTCCATGGCAAGCAGCCCTTCAATCGGCAGAACCATCTGATGATGAGCATGCCGGTGTTTGGCAACCTGTCCGCCATAGCTGCGCAGATCCAGCGCGGCCCCCTCAAAGTCAGAAGACTGAGAGCCGGTGTCTGCCTGGCCGGTTGGGGAATATGAACGCGCGATAGCCATGGTCTTTGCTATCAAGTCTGGGCGCAGAGGTCCAGTGACCGCCCTCTGGAGTCAAATCGGTTTAAGGGGACTCACAACGAGGTGCACTATGAAGCGTGCCCCCCATTCAGAGTGTTAGAGAAAGTGTCATGGCGTGGGTATAGGCACGAAGTGCTTCTAGCTAAATCGGCCCTGCATTAACGCCTTTGCCAAAAGCCTATTCTGGAGAAGAGCCCGGAGCTTTGGTCGGGTGCGGAGCCAGTTGCCGGGCCGGATCTTCTGCTTCTTCCAGCTGCAAGCCTTCAATGCGTTCCCCCCGTTTGCTGATTTTCTCGCTGGAAATGGCGATCAGGCGCAGGTCTTCCTCGGTTTGTCCGAAGTGGCGACGCAGCTTGCTGACCCGGTCATCCAGACGTTCCATATCCTTCAGAAGATCCCCGACCTCCTTCTGGATCACGCCGGCCTGCTCGCGCATGCGCACGTCTTTCAGCACGGCCCGGACGGTGTTCAGCGTTGCCATCAGCGTGGTGGGAGAAACGATCCAGACCCGGGCGCGATAAGAGTCCTCGACCACTTCCGGGAAATTCGCATGCAGCTCTGCATAAACAGCTTCGCTGGGCAGGAAAAGCAAAGCGGATTCCGCCGTTTCACCAGGCAGAATGTACTTCTCCTGAATGGCTTTTACATGCAATCCAACATCCCGCCGAAATGCCCGTCGGGCAGCGGTTTCTCCGTCCCCTGCCGCCGGTTCTGCCAGATCTCTATCCGGTGCCGGCCCAGACATCTGCCCCCCTCTGGAGACCTGCAAGGCGCGATAACTTTCCAGCGGAAACTTCGAGTCGATGACAATGGCGCCGGGCGGATTGGGCAGCTCCAGTACACAGTCCGCCCGCTTGCCGTTCCCCAGGGTTTTCTGAAAACTGTAGGCGCTGGGCGGCAGAATGGAGCTGACAATGTCATGCAGCTGCACTTCCCCAAACGCACCGCGGGCCTGTTTGTTGGAGAGGATGTCCTGCAAGCCGACCACCTGGCTGGACAGTTCCGTTATGTTGGCCTGGGCCTTGTCGATCACCGCCAGGCGCTCACGCAGATCGGTCAGGGATTTGCCCTGCTTTTCCTGGGTTTCCTGAAGCCGGTCACTGACCTGCTTACCCAGATTGCCCAGCCGGTCCTCCAGTGTGCGCGACAGCGCCCGTTCCTGCTGGCGCAGATTGTCCTGAGTCTGATTTTGCAAGGCCACCTGCAGCTCACTCAGCTGCCGCAACCGGGCATCCAGCTGCTGATAGTCCTGACCACCGCGGCGCAGGCTCAGAAGAAAGACCAGCACCCCACCCAGCAGCAGAGCCGCCAGGGCCACCAGCAGAATTATCGGGTCCAGCATCCCCGCCCCCTCTCAGTCCGTCTGTCCCTCTTTGTTCACAGCCATCGGCCCTCACCCCATCAGTCCGCCACAACCTGCCGGACCTTTGCAGGCCCAAAGCAGTCCTGCCTTGCAGCCTCCTGCGGGTTCCCCGGCTTGACCTGACCGAACCTTGCCCTTACCTAAGGGAGATAGCCGGGTTTTTTGAAAGCTTCAAAAACCCAACCCTTGGGAGCTTCAAGCTCCAGCCTTTGTGCAAAACAAGAGATTGCGACCCCATGGCCGTTCTGCCCATCCTGACCGCTCCGGACCCTATCCTCAAGACTGTTGCCAAACCCGTCGACGCGGTTGACGAGACCATTCGGCAGCAGATGGAAGATATGCTGGAAACCATGTACGCCGCCCCCGGCATTGGTCTGGCGGCTCCCCAGGTTGGCATTCTCAACCGGGTGATCGTGCTGGACGTCTCCAAGGAAGACTCGGCGGATAAAGAACCGCTGCGCATGGCCAACCCGGAAATCACCTGGGTGTCTGACGACGACGCCTCTTATGAAGAAGGCTGCCTGTCCATTCCCGAACACTACAGCGATGTGGTGCGCCCGGCCTCGGTCAAGGTCAGCTATCTGGATGAGAACAACGCCCCGCAGGAAATCGAAGCCGATGGCTTGCTGGCGACCTGCCTGCAGCACGAAATTGACCATCTGGACGGCATCCTGTTCGTTGATCACATCACCGCGCTGAAACGCAACATGATCCTGCGCAAGCTGCTGAAGGCCAAGAAGCAGCACAACCTGCCCAGCTACGCTGCCTGATCACCGCCACCCCGCCCCGGGGTTCCGGCTTTTCGATAAGCTCACCGGCTGACGAGACCTGAACCAAAGGGGTCGGTCATCGGACCGATAAGCCTGCGTGAAGCGGGACCCGTTTCGCTCAAGGTCCTTTGCGCTTGTAACCAGACCAGCCCTCCTCCTCCCGCCCGTTCGCTAGAGGTGAAGTTTCGCCTCTGGCTTTGTCACGAAGTGAGACGGCTTGAGGCGATTTGGCTCCAAAGCCCTGTTCCCCATCAAGAGCCTCGTGTTAGAACCCGGCCCATGACAGACCACAGCACCTCCCCCACGCCGCTTTCGCCTTCGAAAAAACTGCGCCTGGCTTTCATGGGCACACCGGATTTCGCCGTTCCGACCTTGCTGGCCCTGGCAAAAGCCGGTCATGAGATCGTCTGCGTCTATTCACAACCCCCGCGACCAGCCGGACGCGGCCAGAAAGAACGGCTGAGCCCGGTCCACGCCGCCGCTGCCGAGCAGGGCTGGACAGTGCGGACTCCCAAAAGCCTGAAAAGTGACGAGGCGCAGCAGGAATTTGCAGAGCTGAATCTGGATGCCGCGGTGGTAGTGGCTTATGGCCTGATCCTGCCACAGGCCATTCTGGAAGCACCGCGCCTGGGCTGTTTGAATGTGCACGCGTCCCTGTTGCCGCGCTGGCGGGGCGCCGCGCCGTTGCAGCGGGCCATTCTGGCCGGCGATGCAGAAAGCGGTGTCACCATCATGCAGATGGACATCGGGCTGGATACCGGCGACATGCTGTCTGACCTGCGCGTACCGCTGACGGCAGACACCACCGGAGCCAGCCTGCATGACAGTCTGGCCGAAAAAGGGGCCCGGCTGCTGGTGCCGACCCTGTCCCGTCTGAATGCCGGTGAGATCACGGCCCGGCCACAGCCGGAAGAGGGCGTGACCTATGCGGCCAAACTGGAAAAATCAGAAGCCCGCCTGGATTGGTCCAAAAGCGCAGATGCGCTGGAGCGGCAGATCCGTGCTTTTACCCCCTGGCCCGGCAGTTACTTTGTCATCGGAAAGGAACGCATCAAGGTGCTGGAAGCTGAGCTGCTGTCCGGGCAAGGTTCGGCCGGACAGGTCCTTGATGATCAGCTGACGGTGGCCTGCGGGGAAGGTGCCCTGCGGCTCGTAACGGTTCAGCGGGCAGGCAAAGCCCCGATGAAAAGTGATGCCCTGCTGCGCGGCTTTGCCATACCGGCAGGCTCAGTCCTACCTCTCCCCCAACCTGCGCCCGCTGCTGAGTGACGCCCGCCAGATGACTGCCGACCCGCAAAAACCCAACCCAGCTGCCTACCAGGCACCCTATCCTCTGCCGGAAGGAACCCACCGCTTTCGTCTGCTGATCGAGTATGACGGAGGCGCCTTTCAAGGGTGGCAACGGCAAAAAGACGGCCCGTCCGTGCAGCAGGCCCTGGAAGAAGCGGCGCAGAATCTGTCCAAGACTCCTCTGCTGGTGCAGGGCGCAGGGCGGACAGATACCGGCGTCCATGCCACCGGTCAGGTTGCCCATCTGGATCTGGACAGAGACATCACCGCCGAAAAGCTGCAGCATGCGCTGAATTTTCATCTGCGCCCGGCACCGGTTTCTGTTCTGCAGGTAGAGCTGGTAGACGCAGACTTTCACGCCCGCTTCTCCGCAACGGGCCGAAAATACCTCTACCGGATCAATACACGCCGGGCGCCCCTGGCCCTGGATCTGGGCCGGGCCTGGGCCGTTCCCAGAGATCTGGATGTGGACGCCATGCAGGCCGGGGCCGATTATCTGATCGGCCATCACGATTTCACGTCTTTCCGGGCCTCCCATTGCCAGGCCAAAAGCCCGCTCAAGACCCTGGATGTGCTGCGGGTCTCCCGCCAGGGCGACGAGATTCACATCATCGCCGAATCCCGGTCTTTCCTGCATCACCAGGTGCGCAACATGGTCGGCACTCTGAAGATCGTCGGCGATGGCAAATGGGCACCGGAAGAAATCAAACGCATTCTTGAAGCAAAAGATCGCCGCGCCGCAGGTCCGACATCCCCGCCACAGGGGCTTTATCTGACCCATGTGGTCTATTGAAAAAGACTGAGCAGAGCCTGTTCATAGATCTGCGGATCAGCGGGCCAGGGAATATGCAAAAGCGCGCCCGGCAACAAATTTCAATTTTCAGCAGGGCACACTTCAGTGTAGACCACAGACATGCCTTGGTGATCACTATGCCAGAAGAGACGAAGTTTTGACCTGGGTCGATCTAAAACCAGCGTCCACCGTAACATTGGAACGCGCACTAGATCTCGTGCTGACGCAGACTGCAGCCAGTCTGATCAGCGGCTACATAGCCCTGACCAAGGAAAACAAGGGGGCGATCCCGTCGAAACAGCAGCTGGATATTGGCTGTTTTACCTACGCATTGCCCAACATCGTTCTTTTTGCCGTCAGCAAACCTGGTCAATGTCGGGTCAGGGTCATTGGTGAAAAACTGAAAAGCCATTCCGGTCTCAATACAACCGGTCGAAACTATTATGATTTCATCACGCCTGAACGGCGTCGGTCTTCCCAACAGGCAATGGAACTGCTGATCGACCGGCCTTGCGCCACCCGTGCGATCATCGAGCAGACACACGCAGACGGCCAGACAAGGGTCATAGAGGCTGTTGCCCTGCCCCTGATGTCAGATGAAGAAGGTGTGGACGGCTTTACCCTCTGTTGCGATCAGCGGATCGAGGATAATCCGCATCCGGATGAGGAGATGGCGGCCCGAACCAACGCTCAGGTTCTGCGCAGAGACTGGATTGATCTTGGATTTGGCGTCCCGACAGACTTTTGCGACATCATCCCGGCAGACCGGTTTTGAACCCGCACTGCAGTTGATTAACGCAGAGGCGATATCGGGAGTTTACTGGGCTTTTTTCAGCGCCGTTTTCAGCAGCGTGTACTCTTCACAGCCGAAGAAGCAGATGGAATCCAGCTTGTCCAAATTCCCCTGGGCGGCGTCCAGATCCCCCAGTTTGATGAAGAGTTCGCCCTGATACTCCAGAGCGCCCTTGTGCTCGGGATCCAACGCCAGCGCCTTGTCATAGTTCTGACCGGCTTTGTCATACTGGCCCATCTTGCGATAGGCGAAGCCCAGATAGTTGTAGAGATCCGGGTCCTTGGGATTTTGCATCAGAAGATCACGCAGATCACCGATGGCCTCTTCGTAAGCGCCTTTGTCAATTTTGGCGACGGCCCCCTTCAGGTCGTTGTTGTAACCACTGTCGGCAGAGGTACCGGAGAAGAAGGTATCGCCATCACCACCACTGCCGCCGCTGCCCCCGCCGCCACCTGCTGCTGAGGCGTAGCTGGACAAAGCAACCAGAGCCAACACAACCAATGTCATCAGCAGAGCAATGGTGCCGATACGCGGGGTATGGCACTTGGACTGGCAGTTGGAGGGGGTCTTACCGTATTGGCGCATGGATGATTCCATGATGGTTGAAACAGGCATCGGCTTTCCAGAAAGTGGGGCCTGTTCCCGACAATACAAGGGTAAAAAAGACTCTTACTTCATAGCGTTATCGTGAAGAGCAACAGCGATCCATCAGGGTCAGACCACCCGGTTTCATAAAAAGACCCTGACAATCAGCAGGATACCGCCCGGACAGATGCCCAGCCGGAGGCAGGACAGAAAAATCAGCGGAGCCGGATCAGCGCAAGAGTCGCATTGATTTAAGCGGTCTCAATAAGTGAGAAGACTTGAAGCGTGAATGTTCCTCATTTCAACGTGCCAGAGGATGATTCACGGTTTGCTTTCAAACACCACGCGCTTCGAACCATAGGGATCATGCTCTAGGACAAGGTTCCCTGCAGCAGTATGGAAACGGCAATTTCCAGAATCAGCGCGAGAAAGGTAATCCCGCCGGCCGCTATTCCGGAAATGCCCAGCATCAGGCGGGAGACCTGCCAGCAATACCCCAGTACGGCCAGGGCGGCGAGCAGCTCGATAAACGCCGCACCGCCCTCCCCGATCAGGCCGCTGACCGACAAAAGAGCAATGGGCAGATACAAGGCAATGATAACGACCTGCGCCCAGTTAAAGGCCGTGATGAAGCGCCAGACCTGTTGCTGTCGCCCCATGGGTTCTGCCAGCTGGATCATCACCACTGGAAAGGCTGCCCAGGTGATGACGTAGGCCAGGAAGTGCAACAGCATCATATCCAGGCTGTCGATGGCCTCCCCCCGACCGGGAAGGAACAACAACAGCAGATGACCGGGCGCCACCAGCACGGCTGCAAAAAAGGAACGCCAGCAGGTGGCTTTGTCAGCACCGAAATAACCGGCGGCCTGGGCATCACCAAAGATCAACCGCCAGGAGCCGTAAAGCGCATAGAGAATCTCCCGTGAAGACGGAACAAATGCCACGGTACCAGCTCTCCCCAAAAACCTTCTCAAAGCTGCCGCAAACAGCGGCTGAGATCCCGACAACCCGGCATTTCAGGAAATCAGGACCCCCCGCTACCTGATGAAGCCACAGCGCACCAAAAGCAATCACGCGCCAGAGCCCAATCGCTTTCCGCAGACTGGCAATGTGACGACGCTTGAAGCGTGAAGCCTGATCCGGTCAATGTTATCGCGGAAAGAACAACGGTACACCCATTAAGATGCCGCTGCGTCTTTTTGCTGGGCAGGACCTCGGATGAGACAATCTCAGGTCAGAAAGCCGCACGGGGATCCAGCAGCCGGTCTGAAAAGGCGCGCGGTTGCAGACCGGACTGGAACCAGGAAACGAAGCTGTAGATGGAGTAAACCGGCACGCCAAAGGCCTCCCGTAGGTCAGCGGCATAGGGAACCATATTGGTGCATTCCAATACAAAGGCCCCCACCTCAGGATGGTCCTGTCGCATGCGCGCCCCGGCGGCCAGCAGGTCCTGCCGGGCCAGGGTGACATTCAGCGCTTCCTCATCGTCGAGGATGGCCCGGGTAAACTCCTGGCCCTGGTCGGTGCCAACAATGGGGGTGGTAACATCCACCCCAGCCAACTGCAGGTGTTTTTCGCTCAGAGAGTTTTCTGAGATGGTCAGAATGCCAACCTTCTGTCCTGGCGGCAGCAAGCGCTCCACAAAGGGAACCTGCATCAGGGAAGAGGTGGCCACCGGCACCCCGCAGGCCTCTGCCAGTTCCGCCTGAAAGAGGGACAGAAACCCGCAGTTGGTGGTGATGCCATCCACACCATCAGCCACCAGATCTCTGGCAGCTTCGATGAAGGCATCCAGCAGACCTTCAGCCCCCTGTCGAACCACCTTATCCGGCGATGCCCCGCGCACCACCCGGTAAAGAACGGGAAAGGGCCAGGTTCCGGCGTTGCCAATGTCTCCTGGAATGCGGGGGAAGCGGGTTTCAAGCATCAGGATGCCGACAGCGGCCCCGTAAACGGTCTTGCCGCCCCGGGCGATGACGTGCGCGCTGCTGTTTGGATGGGAAGAGGACATTGAAAAAACCTGTTGCTGATCCGTTACCGCTAAACCTACTGGGGGAAACCTGCCTGTTACTCTGGCTGAACCGGCACATAGAGGCGGGAGAAGCCTTCGCGGACTGCCTGGGTGATCTGGTCCTGACGCTTAGCGATATGATCCCTCAGGATCTGCGCGGCCGCATCAGCATTGCGTTGCCGCAAGGCAGCCAGAAGGTTCCGGTGTTCTGATTGAGTTTCGCTGCGCCGCCGTTCCATATCAATCCAGCGCACAAAACGGATTCTTGTGTTGAGGTTGTGCAGAATGCGCAGCATTTCCCGGTTGCCACTGGCAGCAATCAGCTGTTCATGGAAGTACTCGTCATAGTCCACCAGAACCCGAGGGTCCTGGGCCGCATCCCCCGGTTTGGTGCGATCTAAAAAGGTTTCCAGCTCATCCAGGGTCTGATCACTGATCTGATGGCAGGCCAGTCTGATCGCCGCTTCTTCCAGAGCCGCCCGGGTCTGGTAGAGATCAAAAATCTCTTTCGGGTCCAATTGGCGACAAAAGAACCCGCGCCCCTTTTCAAACACCAGCAAGCCTTCAGAGGTCAGGCGATTCAGCGCCTCGCGCAAAGGGGTGCGACTGGCCCCCAACTGCTTTGCCAGGGTCACCTCATTGACCCGTTCACCAGGTTTGAGGTCGAAGCCCACGGCCATGGATTTCACGGACTCATAAAGCCTATCGACCTGAGAGCCACCGTCCGGGTTCCGAGGTTTGCCTGCCCCATCGAGCACAGAAGTATCTGTCTGATTCATAGAGATAACACCAATGGACTACCTGACTGTTGTGTCTGTCGCTTCAAAAAGAAACGCCGTTTTTCTGCTGTCCGCTGGCCCGAACTGCTCACCGGCATTCAGGGGTCCGCAGCCTTCTGACAGGGTTCCTTTCTACTTGCGCCCTTTTAAGGCGCTTGACAAGCATAACAGAATACAAAATTGTATACAGCGTGATATTCAGTAAACTCACGCCGATGTTCCCCACGGTCCCCAAGAGAATGATGGGTTTGGTTAGAAGCGCTTTGCTGCGCTTGGAACCCAACCGTGTGTCAGCCTCTAACACCTTGAAAAGCGGCCAAACGCCCCTTTCCAGGCACAGTAGAAAGCAAGCGTTCATGAGCGGCAGTCCCAGTACAGGCAATGAAATGACCGGCGCAGAAGCCATGGTGCGTCTGTTACAGCAACACGGCGTCAGCCATATCTTTGGTTTGTGCGGTGACACCTCCCTGCCCTTCTATGACGCCCTGCACCGCCTGGATCATGGCATGGAACACATCCTGACACGGGATGAACGCTGCGCCGCTTATATGGCAGACGGCTATGCCCGGATCAGCGGCAAGGTAGGGGTTTGTGAAGGGCCCAGCGGCGGCGGGGCCACCTACATCGCACCGGGCCTGATTGAAGCGGGCGAATCCTCTGTGCCCATTCTGGCCATCACCACCGACGTGTCCGTATCGTCACGCGGGCGCTATCCCCTGACAGAGCTGGATCAAAAAGCCCTCTTTCAGCCTCTGACCAAATGGAACGGTGTGATCGACCGGGCGGAACTGCTGCCCAACATGGTGCGCACGGCCTTTCGCGCCATGACGACCGGCCGGCCCGGCTCTGCCCATTTGGCGCTGCCATATGACGTGCAAAAGGCGGCCGTTGACCCCCGGGATGTCTGGGCTCAGCCGGAACTGGGCCGTTACCCGGCCTGGCGCAGCAGCGGTGATCCGGCAGCGGTGGAGGCGGCACTGGAAGCTCTCCTGTCTGCGAAGAACCCTGTGATCGTCTGCGGCGGTGGCGTTGTGTTGTCTGGTGCTGAGGCAGAGCTGGAAAAACTGGCGACCCGGCTGAACCTCACCATTGCGACCACCATCAGCGGCCAGGGCTCCCTGGCTGACAGCCACCCCAACTGCCTGGGGGTGGTTGGCTCCAACGGCGGGGTCCCGGCCACCCGCCAGGTGATTGACGAAGCCGATCTGGTGGTCTTCCTGGGCTGTCGGGCCGGATCCGTCACGACAGAGCGCTGGCGCTCTCCCAAACCCAGCGTCCGGGTGGTTCACTTCGACAGCGACCCCCAGGTGATTTCAGCCGCCTACCAGACAGAGGTGGCGGTGGTGGGCGACTTGCGTCTCTCCCTGGCCAGCCTGAACGCCTTGCTCGATGACGACAAAAGCCTGACAGCAGACTTTGGCGGCCAGAGCCGCGTGGCAGCAGCGAAGAAAGAAAAGTTCGCTCAATTCGATCCCCTGGCTACCAGCGGGGAGACCCCGATCCGGCCGGAAAGAGTGGTGCGGGAACTCAACCGGGTGCTGCCCAGCGATTCCATCATCGTGGCGGACCCGGGCACGCCCTGCCCCTACTTCTCCGGGTTTTATGAATTTGATCAGCCGGGCCGGCGCTTCATTTCCAACCGGGCTCACGGGGCCCTGGGCTATTCACTGTCTGCAGCCATGGGGGCCCACTATGCACGCCCTGGCGCGAAAACCGTTTCGGTCATGGGCGACGGCTCCTTCGGCTTTACCTCAGGCGAACTGGAAACCGTGGCCCGCAAGCGTCTGCCCATCACCTTTATGGTCTTTTCCAACTCGGTCTACGGCTGGATCAAGGCCGGGCAGAAAACCGGCTTTGACAAGCGCTACTTCTCCGTCGATTTCACCCGCACAGACCATGCAGCGGTGGCCGCAGCCTATGGCATCAAATCCTGGCGTGTGGAAGATCCAGACGACCTGCCCAAGGTCCTGGCCGAAGCCACAGAGCATGACGGACCCACACTGGTGGACGTGATCTCCCAGCCCCTGCAGGATGCCAACGCCCCGGTGAGTGAGTGGATTGCCTGACCAGTTCAGGTTTATCAGTACCTTCCAGAGCCCCTGATTAAGGCCACAGCAAAGGACAGAAAACGATCATGCCAGCGGCAGGACAGCAAGCAGGAAACAGCCAGTCATCCTACGATGCGCTGGTGATCGGGGCTGGCATGATTGGCGTCTCCACCGCCTTGCATCTGCAACGGCGCGGTCTGCGCGTTGCGCTAGTGGATCGACTGGAACCGGGAGAAGGTGCTTCCTTCGGCAATGGTGCCATCCTGGCGGCATCTTCGGTGGTGCCGGTCACCACACCCGGCCTGCTGAAACGGGCACCCGGCATGTTGCTGGATAAAGACGGGGCGCTGTTTCTGCGCTGGTCTTATCTGCCCAAAATGCTGCCCTGGCTGAAAGACTACCTCAGCAACTGCGACCCGGCCCGGGTCTCGCACATCGCCAGGCATCTCTACCCGCTGATCGGCGACAGCCTGGATGAGCACCGGGCCCTGTCCAATGGCAGCAAAGCCAGCAAATGGGTGCAGCCGTCCCGCTATCTCTTCATCTATCGCAACAGGGCCGCCTTTGACGGGGACGCCTATGGCTGGAACCTGCGTCGTGACCTGGGCATCAGCTGGGAAGTCCACGAGGGCCCGGCTGCACGGGAGCTGGAACCCGACATCAACCCGGCCTATCAGTGTTTTGTGGCCCTGGAAGATCAGCACGGGTTCATCGGCCTGCCGGACCGCTACATCAAGGATCTGGCAGAGAGCTTTCAGGAGCTTGGCGGTCAGTATTACCGTGAAGAAGTGACAGGCTTTGACCTGGAGGAAGGACAGATCTGCGGGGTCAGCACCAAAGGCGGGGCCTCCGGCGGGAAGCTGTCTGCCCGGCAGGTGGTGCTTGCAGCCGGGGCCTGGTCTGCCCGCTTGCTGAAACCCCTGGGGATCAACATTCCGCTGGAAAGCGAGCGGGGCTATCACGTTCAGCTCTCCAACCCGTCAGCCAAAATCCGCCATCCGCTGATGATCGCCGACGGCAAATTTGTGGCCACCCCCCTGGAACCGGGGCTGCGGCTGGCAGGACTTGTGGAATTTGGCGGACTGGAAGCGGCGCCCAGCAAGGCCCCCGTGCAAACCCTGCTGCGACGGGCGCAGCAGGTTTTCCCCGGACTGACCTATGACAGCTGCAGCGAATGGATGGGCCATCGGCCTGCCCCCAGCGACAGTCTTCCTGTCCTGGGACCGACCCGGCGCTACCCTAATCTGCATCTGGCCTTTGGCCACCATCATGTAGGACTGACCTCTGGTCCGAAGACCGGTCGGCTGATCGCCGAAGCCATGACCGGCCAGGACAGGGATTTTGATTTTTCCCCCTATCGCGCTGAGCGATTTTGAGGCAAGACTCTTCGCCTCAGAAAAAAACGAAGCGGAATACAAAAAACAGTAAATCCGTTGAACCAACCAAAACAGGGAATGGCATCATGAAAAAGAATTGGATGAAAAGTTCCGCCACAGCCGTGGCACTGGTTCTGGCCGCCAGCCTCTCCGGCACGGCACTTGCCGCTGAAAAGTGGGATATGCCCATGGCCTATTCTGACGGCAACTTCCACACCCAGAACGGCAAGGCCTTTGCCGATGCGGTGACCCAGGCCACCGGCGGGGAACTGGAAATTGTTGTCCATGGCGGCGGCTCACTGTTCAAAGGCAACGAAATCAAGCGTGCCGTGCAGACCGGTCAGGCCCCCATTGGCGAGCGCCTGCTGTCCGCTCATCAGAACGAAAACCCGATCTTCGGTGTCGATTCCGTGCCTTTCATGGCCACGTCTTTTGCGGACTCTGATAAACTCTGGAAAGCATCACGCGAGTCCATTGAAAAGATCCTGGAAGAACAGAACCTGGTCCTGCTCTATTCCGTTCCCTGGCCGCCCCAGGGCCTCTACTTCAAGAAAGAGGTCAACTCCACCGACGACATGAAGGGCACCAAGTTCCGCTCTTACAATGCCGCCACAGCCCGTCTGGCTGAACTGTCCGGCATGCTGCCCGTGCAGATCGAAGCCGCTGAACTGAGCCAGGCCCTGGCCACCGGCGTTGCGGAAGCCTTCGTCTCCTCCGGTTCCACCGGTTACGACCGCAAGGTCTGGGAACAGCTCAGCCACTTCTACGATGTGAAAGCCTGGCTGCCCCGCAACTATGTCTTCGTCAACAAAGATGCCTGGGACGGTCTGGATGAAAGCACCCAGAACATCGTCAAGGCACTGGCCGGTCTGGCCGAACGCGCCGGTACTGCCCGGTCTGAACAGCTGACCGACTGGTATGTGGCGCAGCTGGCCGCCAACGGCATGACCGTGGCGGAAGCCGAAGGCAAACTGCTGAGCGACCTGCAGGCCATTGGCGCAACCATGTCCAAGGAATGGGCTGACAAAGCCGGTGCCGATGGCGTGGCCATTGTCGATGCTTACAAGGCCATGAAATAAGGCCTGAGGTGATAAAAAGCGGCGGTTTGGCTGAGGAGGCACAGGCACAGACCTGCCCCGGCTGAACCTCCGCTTTTTCTTTTCCTGCCATTGCCCTGAACCGACCTGCGCCCGGCTGATACCCCGCCGACGCCGTTCCGTTCAGCCGGACAAGCCAAGGGAGTTTGCGCCATGGCTGGCACCGCCCAGGTGATCCGAAAACAACTGGACCGCCTTTACCTATTCTGCGGCATTCTGGCTGCCATCAACCTCTTGTTGATGCTGGGCATCATCTGCGCCCAGATGATCTTCCGCTGGAGCGGACTGGTCTTCCCCGGCTCGACCAACTACGCCGGGTACTGCATGGCCGCCGCCTCCTTCTTTGCGCTGGCCTATGCCCTCAACCACGGCGCACACATCCGCGTCAGCCTGCTGCTGACCCATCTGGGGGACAAGCGGCGCTGGGCAGAACTCTGGTGCTTTGGCATCGCCAGTGTCCTGGCGATCCTCTTTGCCTACTTTGCCATCAAGGCCACCTACGGTTCCTACAAATGGAACGACATCTCCCAGGGACAGGACGCCTGGCCACTGTGGATACCCCAGTTGCCCATGGCAGCCGGCACCGTGGTGCTGGCCATCGCCCTGCTGGATCACTTCGTTCGTCTCTTGTCCGGCCGCCTTCCCGAACTCGGGGATGCCGCAGCCGAAGACCATCACGTGGAATAGGAACCAGTCATGGAACATTTCGCCCTGACCGGCATCTTTCTTTTCGTGCTCTTCCTGATGCTCGGCACCGGTGTCTGGGTCGGCCTGGCCCTGATGGGTGTGGCCTGGGTCGGCATGATGCTCTTCACCAGTCGTCCCGCCGGGGACGCCATGATCACCACCATCTGGAGTTCTTCATCCAGCTGGACCCTCACCGCCTTACCGCTGTTCATTTGGATGGGCGAGATACTCTTTCGAACGCGATTATCGGAGGACATGTTTAAGGGACTGGCGCCCTGGATGGACAAACTGCCAGGACGATTGCTGCACACCAACATCGTCGGCTGCACCATTTTTGCCGCTGTTTCCGGTTCCTCGGCTGCCACGCTGACCACCGTCGGAAAGATGTCCATTCCGGAACTGCGCAAGCGCAAATATCCGGAACATCTGATCATTGGCACCCTCGCCGGGGCTGCCACCCTGGGCCTGATGATCCCGCCGTCACTGACACTGATCGTCTACGGCGTGACCATCAACGAGTCCATTTCCAAGCTCTTTCTGGCGGGCATTCTGCCCGGGCTGATGCTGGCCGGTCTCTTTATGGGCTACATCGCCATCTGGTCTTTCGTGAAACCGGAGCAGGTTCCGCCACCCGAGCCGAAGACCACCTTCCTGGAGAAGATGAAGGCCTCGCTCTTCCTCATCCCCGTGACCCTTTTGGTGATGCTGGTCATCGGCTCCATGTATCTGGGCTTTGCCACGGCAACAGAGGCCGCCGCTTTTGGCGTCATCGGGTCCCTGGTTCTGGCAGCCGCCCAGAAATCCCTGACCTGGAGTACCTTCACGGAGTCTCTGCTGGGGGCCACCCGGACCTCGGCCATGATCGCCCTGATTCTGATGGGGGCCGCCTTCCTGTCCCTTGCCATGGGCTTCACCGGCCTGCCCCGGACTCTGGCCGCCTGGATTGCCTCTCTGGAGCTGACCCCGGTAACCCTGATCATCGCCCTGACCCTGTTCTACATTGTCATTGGCTGCTTCCTGGACGGCATTTCTTCAGTGGTGCTGACCATGGCCGTGGTGGAACCCATGATCCGTCAGGCCGGCATCGATGTGATCTGGTTTGGCATCTTCATCGTGGTTGTGGTGGAAATGGCGCAGATCACGCCGCCCATTGGCTTCAACCTGTTCGTGCTACAGGGCCTGACAAAGTACGAAATCAACTACATCGCCAAGACGGCTGTGCCCATGTTCCTGCTGATGATTGTGATGGTGGCCATCCTGGTGATCTTCCCGGAAATCGCCACCTTCCTGCCGGACAACATGCGTCAGGGCCCCGGCGGATAGCGAGCTTCCCTCAAAAGGCAAAAAAAGGGGCGCGGCTGTTGCAGTTGCGCCCTTTCTCATTGTCCGAAACCCGGCAGCAGAAAATCAGTAGCTGGGAAACCCTACGATCTGCAGGCCACCGGTGGTGTAGGCCGTGCGCAGACGGCAGGTCTCGGCAAACTCAAAAACCAGCTGTCCCTCCAGTCCCTTCAGGCGCACCCACAGGGCTGTGCCGCGGGGAATGTTGCCCACTCGGATGGTGGTGTAGAGCTGTTCACGCTCAACAGAGGCAATCTTGTCCTTGTCGATGCCCTTTTCCGCCAACAGGCGTTCGGCCTGATCGTAACAGGGTTCAGAGGTAATCTTGGTGGGCGGATGATAGAAGGTGTCGGGATCATTGCCTTGCGGTTTGCAGGCCGCAGGCAACAGCAACGCCAACACACCGGCGGTCAAAAGCCCTGCTTTCATTGCCATTTCTTCCGCTTCCCTTTTTCTGAACTGATCCCTGACAAGCCTATCGCCAGCCCGGGCTTACTTGAAGTAACCGCTGATCACTTTCTGATAAATCTGTGTCAGCACTTCCAGATCCCCCACGGGAATGCGCTCATCCACCTTGTGCATGGTCTGCCCGACCAGACCAAACTCAGCCACCTGGGCATAGTCTTTGATGAAACGGGCGTCCGACGTGCCGCCGGTGGTAGACAGCTCAGGGGTACGCCCGGTGGTTTCTTCCACGGCTTTGACGATCAGATCACTCAAGGTACCGGGCAGGCACAAGAAGGATTCCCCGGAAACCTTGATCTGCAGGTCATAGTTTCCGCCAACCTTGTCAAAGGTCTCCCGCAGCCATTTTTCCAGACTGGCGCCACTGTGGCTGTCGTTAAACCGGATGTTGAAGGCTGCAGAGGCCGTTGCCGGAATGACATTGGTCGCCGGATTGCCCACATCGACCGTGGAAATCTGCAGCGTGGAGGGCTGGAAATGCTCCGTGCCCTCATCCAAAGGCTGAGCTGTAATGGCGTTGAGCATGGGCACCAGATGATGCAGGGGGTTGTCCGCCAGATGAGGGTAGGCCGTGTGCCCCTGGACACCCTTGACCGTCAGCCAGCCGGTCAGTGATCCCCGGCGGCCAATCTTGATCATGTCCCCCAGATCCTGCGGATTGGTGGGTTCCCCCACCAGGCAGTGATCCAGCTTCTCGCCCTTTTCCTCCAGCCACTGCAGCATCTTTTTGGTGCCGTTGACCGAAGGGCCTTCTTCATCACCGGTAATCAGCAGAGAGATCGACCCGGCCGGGGTTCCCTCTTCAGCCAGATGACGGGACACGGCGGCCACAAAAGCCGCGACAGCCCCTTTCATATCCGCCGCCCCCCGGCCAAAGAGCCAGCCGTCTTTCACCTCTCCGTCAAAGGGCCCGGCAGTCCAGGCGGCTTCGTCCCCCACCGGCACCACATCCGTGTGCCCGGCAAAACAGAAGTTGGGACCTTCCGTGCCCAGGCGGGCATAGAGGTTGTCCACATCATCGGTGCCTTCTTCGGAAAAAGGCAGGCGATGACAGACAAAGCCCAGCGTCTCCAGCTCTTCCTGCAGCAAATCCAAAGCCCCGCCTTCCAGAGGGGTGACAGAAGGGCAGCGGATCAAACGCTGGGTCAGATCCAGGGGATCAAGCAGCTGAACGGTCGTGTCGGACATGATGGATTGGTGCCTTAAAACAAGAAAAGAGCCACCCCGGCGACAGGGCGGCTCTCTTTTAGCTTTTCAGCGGCTCTTTTCCAAGCTCTGGAAAAGGATACCGTTCAAAAGGGAAGCTGATTGCCTTCAGGCGCCACGCAGGCTGTGCGGCGCGTGCGCGGAACCAGGTCTCGCAAGAGACCGAGCACTCCGCCTTAATCCCGCAACAGATCGTTGACGGAAGTTTTGGAGCGGGTCTGGGCATCCACGCGCTTGACGATCACCGCACAGGCCAGGCTCGGGCCAGGTGTTCCGTCAGGCAGCGGCTTGCCTGGCAGCGAACCAGGGACAACCACAGAGTAAGGCGGCACTTCACCGACAAAGATCTCACCGGTGTTGCGGTCAATGATCTTGGACGTGGCGCTGATGAAAACGCCCATGGAAAGCACAGAGCCTTCGCGCACGATGACGCCTTCCACCACCTCTGAACGGGCCCCGATGAAGCAGTTGTCTTCAATGATCACAGGACCGGCCTGCAGGGGTTCCAGAACGCCACCGATGCCCACACCTCCGGACAGGTGCACGTTCTTGCCGATCTGGGCGCAGGACCCAACGGTGGCCCAGGTGTCGACCATGGTGCCGCTGTCCACATGGGCACCCAGGTTAACAAATGAGGGCATCAGGATCACACCAGGGGCAATGTAGGCACTGTGGCGCACGGTGCAGTTCGGCACAGCACGGAACCCTGCTTCCCGGAAACGGGCTTCATCCCAGCCGGCAAATTTGCTGGGCACCTTGTCAAACCAGGAGGCATCCCCGGCAACGGCATCGCCCGGACCGCCGGGCATGACGCGCATGTCGTTCAGGCGGAACGACAGCAGCACGGCTTTCTTGAGCCACTGGTTGACGGTCCAGTTGCCGTCTTCTCCCTTTTCGGCCACACGGTAGCTGCCGTTGTCCAGGCCATTCAAAGCGGCGTTCACCGCATCACGCACATCACCGGTGGTGTCGAGGGAGATGTTGTCCCGGTCGTCCCAGGCAGCCTCTACGGTGGTTTTCAGGGCGTCAGTCATTTGGGTCCCTTCCCAGTCTCATCGCGCCTTTTCGATCGCCTGACCTCTGTTTGCGTGGTGTGAAACACGGCAGAGAATGCAGATCGGCAAGGTCATTGTTATGCAGTCGGCGGCGAAGATGCGACAGACCGGGCGGCAGGTCAATTGCAGGGACGGTCATAGCTGCGCTGATCGCGTCATTTGTTGGCTCAACTACCACCAGCACGCCGCTTTGCCATCAACGGACACTGGGAGGTCTCAGCTGCGCAAGGCAAAGAGCTGAAGGGGTTCCGACACCCCCCGAATGGCCTGGTTGCCCACATCCGAGAAGAGATCGGGGCAGTGCTCCGCCACAGATCCTGTTGCCAGAACCGGCTGATCAAGCGTTTTACACAGCCCCTCCACCCGGCTGGCAACGTTCACAACCGACCCCAATACGGTAAAGTCCAGCCGGTCAGGACTGCCAATGTTGCCATAGGTCACCTCGCCCCGATTCAGCCCGAGGCCAAGTGCCAGAGGGTCTTCACTCTCGCTGTGACGCGTTTCGTTCAGCTTTTCCATACCCGCCAGCACCTGTTGAGCCGCTGACACGGCGGCTGCACAGCGGGCCGCCCGCTGACTGGCCTCCTCAATGGGGAAAATCGACAGGATGCCGTCGCCCATAAACTTCAACACATCGCCTTGTTCCGCCTGGACCGCCCGCACGACGCAATCAAAGTAACCATCCAGGGCCGCCAACAGGCGGGGTTCACTCCAGGTTTCCGTTTTTCGGGTAAACCCGCGCAAATCAGAGAACATGACCACAGCTTCAAGAGCCCGATGCTCACCACGCTTGATGCTGCCATCGCGAACGGCCTGGGCCGGACCCGCGCCAAGATAGCTTTTCAACAGGGAAGCAGTGGAGGCCCTCATGGCAACGGGTTCCAAAGCTGCCGCCAGGCCCTGACAGGTCCCTTCCAGCAGGCTCAGATCTTCTTGACTGAAGCCTTCGGGATCCTGGGTCACAAAAGTCACCCCCTGCACGGACCCATCGCCGTACTGCAGAGGCATGGCAAAAAAATCCACCCCACCTGCCTCCGCCTGATCCAGATAGGCGCTGTGGTCGCTGTCAGGATCCAGATTGACCAGGCTCTTGTGCAAGGACCGTTTGTGGGTGCGCACATAGTCAAAAGGCCCGCCAATGTTGGCCGACGAGTGAACCACTTCGTGGGGCACCTCATAGTGCGTGGTTCCAGCCGGCGTCCAGACCACGCCCCAGGCAGCCAGCAGGGGATTGGCAACCCGCTGGGCAATGTTGATTCGGGAGGGGTTAACCCCGGCAGCGCGCAACTGGGCGACATAGCCTTCGATCAAAGCTTCCGCGCGCCCCAGCATCCGGCCTTCTGACACCAGCCAGGCGGTAATCTTTGCAGCTGCGCTCATGGCTGATCCTCGCTCAATCAAGACACTCAAGATCGAGAGAGTGAAGCGCTAATCCAGACGGGTCAACCAGTCGGCCAGATCGTAAGCCCGGTGCTGCACAAAATCGGCCCGTTCCGTCCGGTCTTCGTGCCGGTGCCCGGGAGTGGTGATCCAGACGGTGGACATGCCGCGCGCCAGGGCCGGCTTCAGATTGATTTCCGTATCTTCAAAGAAAATGGCGCGTGCGGGGTCGACCTCATGCACCTGCAGAAAACGGTCGTAGGTGGCGGGCTGGGGCTTGGGGATAAACTCACCGGCAACAACATCGTAGATGCCGTCAAAATGCCGCTCCAGACGCAACTGCTTTAGAACTCGCCCGGCATGAGCCGCATTGGCATTGGTGAAGATCACCTTGCGTCCTGGAAGCTTTGCCAGCGCCTGGTCCAGTGCTTCGTCATAGGGGAGGTGTCCGACCTCCACATCGCAGACAAAGTTGACGTAGTCTTCTGGTTCAAAAACCCCCAGATCCTGCAGCGCCAGCAAACTTGAACCATGCTTGTGCAGCAGGCCGCGCAGGTGATCCAGGGCCTTGTCTTCCGGCAGGTTAAAATGACGGGAAACGAAGGTCACCATGCGGCTGCGCAGCTGATCCAGAATGCCGCTGTTTTCAGCGTACAGCGTCCCATCCAGATCAAACACCCAGGTATCAATGCTGTCTTTGGCGGGCAGAGTGCCCTGATCGGTTGTGCGGGCGGTGGGAGACTGATCTGACATTCCAAGGTCCTGAAATGGAGGAACAACAACGGGCAATGACTTTTCGCCTGTCCGACCTGGGGGCAAAGATCGGGCGGGTCCAAAAGAGAAACTGAAGGTTACACAGCCTGTTTGTGGTCAATAGGACCAATCTGGGCACAGCTCTTGCGGCCAAAACCAAACAACTGTCAAAACCGACCTGTTGCTCGGCACCGGCGGCCCGCACCTTCACCGACAGGTCTGTCAGACGGCCGAGCCAAATTCACCGGAAAGTCACAACTCAAGCCTTGCACCAAAGGAGGGAAGCTAAGAGAGTAGCTTTCCCCGAAAAAGGATGCTTTTTGCCTCTCATTCTTCCGGGCAACAGTTGGTAATCAGGTATTGCAGAGGTCCCGGTGCTCGAAAACCCATCCACCATTCCAGACAGTTTGCGCGAAGCACAGATGCTGCTGACCGGAGGCCCTTTTGAGCACTTCTCCGGCTCGCTGGTGGTGGTCGCCCCCAACCGGACCGTTCTCTACTGCAATGAAGCCGGACGGGATCTGGCCAATCTGCTGCAAAGCCAGGCCTCACCAGAACTGCGCAACGCCGTGGAAGGGGCTTTTGTCGGACGTCCGGCTCAGTTTTCTCCCTTCAAGCCCGGCGGCAGCGGACAAACGGGAACCATTCTGGATCTGTCTGTCATGCCCTGGGATCACGGCGCTGCTGTGGTGCTCTTGGGCCGGGACATCACCTTTGACCGCGCCCAGCGGGCGGCCCTGCGGGGGGAACTGGACCGTACCCGCAGCAAGGAAAAGCTCAGCAATGCCCTGATCGATCAGCTGACGCGTGGTCTGGATCTGGATCTTCTGGCAGGGGCGCTGCTGCCGGCTCTCTGCCGGAGCCATGATTTAAGCGGTGCGGCCCTGCTGCGCGGCACCGGGGAAGAAACCTTGGGTTTGGAGAGCCTGGCCGCAGCCGGTGATCCACTCAGCGATGATCTGAAAACAGAGATCATCCAGGCTCTGACCCGAGACTGCTCCTTTTCCCAATACAGCCAGGACAGCAGCCTGCTGGCCGCGCTGGATGCCACCCCGGGACAAGCGCCGCTCGTTCTGGTGATCTGGAAAGAGGGGGGGCGCACGCTCAGTATCAGCCACGACCTCCCCCTGATGCGCGACTGCCTGAAACGCCTGCTGGCGATCTGAATTACGATCAGGCAAATAGCGGCAGATTAAGCCCGGGTGGGGGCAGCACTCTCCCTCACGCCACATCCAGGAAACCGACGGGTCGAACCTCTGGCCAGTGGTCCAATCTGAGGCAGGTAACCGGCGGACCGAGCGTCCGGCATTGACCGAGGCGCAAGTACGAAACGACGCAAGTACGTAGCTTTGCCAACAACAGAATCTATGCCCCGCGCCGTCCAACAGCCCGGGAAGCCAGGCGCACAGATTTCAGTTCGACGCTGGAACTCAATGGGATATGCTTTCCACACTGTTTCTTTGCTGAGGTGTCCGCGTGAAAAAAGCCAGATTTCTTTCCTGCCTGCTCGCCGTCCTGGGATCCGCGCTGCCCCTGGCGGGGAACGCGCAGGAACAGCCTTCCCGCGTACTGTTTGACAATGTCGACGTCTTCGACAGCCGCAATGCAGTGCTGATCGAAAAGGCCGACGTCCTCGTGGAAGGCAACCTGATAGCAAAGGTCTCTACAGAAGACATTGAGGCCGAAGGTGCGCTGGTGATCGATGGCAGCGGGCGAACCCTGGTGCCGGGCCTGATCGATGGACACCACCACACCATGCTGGCTGAAAGCCCGCTGGCCCTAGCCTACAGTCTGCACTGGAGTTACACGGGAGCCTTGGCGGCCAGTGAAGCCGGAAAGACACTCCTGCGCGGTTTCACGACACTCCGGGATGCCGGGGGTCCCTGTTACGGTCTCGCGCAAGCCATCGATGAGGAGGTCGTTCCCGGACCGCGCATTTTCTGCTCAGGACACTTTATCGGACAGACCTCCGGCCATTTCGACTTCCGCCTCTACAACGAGACCCACCATCGAAATCGAAATGACCGCAGCAACTTCGAATCGCAGTGGAGTTTCATTGCTGACGGCGTGTCTGAAGTCCGCGCCATGACGCGCGAAGTTCTGCGGCTTGGTGCAACACAGGTAAAGCTCAGCCTGGGCGGCGGCAACTCAACCCCCTATGACCCGCTGGACACCAATCACTACAGCCTCGAAGAAATTCGGGCGGCTGTGGAAGCTGCCGAAGACTGGAACACCTATGTCATCGCGCACGCTTACAACGATGACTCCGTCATGCGGGCCTTGGAAGGCGGGATCAAAAGCATCGATCACGGGAACGGCATCCTCAAAGAGGAAACGATCATCGCCATCCGGGAGGCCGGCGCGATCCTGAACCCGCAGTTCCTGATTTTCACGCCGGATGCTGAAATGCTGGCAACCGGAGACCCGGCAACCATCGCCAAGGGTGCCCCCTTGCGCGATAACGTCGAAAACTTTGTCCAGCTGATCAAGAAACAGAACCTGCCCATTGCGTTCGGGGTGGATATCTTTGGACATCCGTCACTTATGGCGATGCAGAATATGGAATTCGAGAGGCGGGGCCGCTATTGGACAGGGGCAGAGATTCTGCAGCAGGCAACTTTCAACACGGCACGCCTGCTGGAAATGTCTGGCCCGCGCAACCCCTATCAGGAAGGCCCGCTTGGCATCATTGAACCCGGGGCCTATGCCGACCTTGTTCTTGTGGAAGGCAACCCTCTGGAAGACATCAACCTGATGGTCGATCACGATGAGAACTTCTCTATCATCATGAAGAATGGCGTGATCTACAAGAACACCACGCCGTGACAGCCAAGAGGTCCTGACAGGGGCGCAATGGCGCCCCGATCTGGATTCTGCTGTTGTGCTCGGAGGTCTCAAAGCCAGCCTGACCGGGATCTCACGTTTGACCTTGTCCGGCGGGCGGCCCTGCCCCCGGACAAGGTAATTCCATCGGCACCCGGCAACCGTCTGCTCAATGCGTGGGATTTTCCCGCAAAACGGATCACGTTCTAGAGCCAAAAACGGTTCATTTGGAATCACCCAGAGATTCCAAAAAAGACGATAAGACTTTAGGGTGCTGCGGAGCAGACAAAGATCGGGGGAAAGTCGGATGAGTGTCATAAGCAGCCCTACAGAAGCGCCAACGGGAATGCGCAATCTGGCAGCGGCTTACTACATCGACCCCGATGTCTATCAACGCGAGCGCAACCGTATATTCTGGCGCAGCTGGCAAATGCTCGGCCCTGCCCAGACGGTGGCGGAGCCCCGGTCATACCTCACCGCCGAAATTGCCGGTGCCAAGGTCATGGTGATCCGCGATCGCAAAGGCATCCTCCGGGCCTTTCGCAATGTCTGTCGTCATCGCGGCGCCCCCTTACTCGACGAGGGGTCAGGCAGCTGTTCGGTTCTGCGCTGTCCTTATCACAACTGGGTCTATGACCTGGACGGCAGCCTGCGACAGGCCCCCTGGTTCGGCGATGACGGGGCTTTTGACAGGGCCGACTGGCCGCTCGAACAGGTCTCCGTCGAGATCTGGCGGGGCCTGCTGTTTGTCGCCATCGATCCCGACAGACCTCTCAAAGACCAGCTCGCCGACACCATTCCCGAACTGGCGGAGGAGCCGCTGGAAAGCTACACCACAGTCGTTGAAGAGCGCCTGGTCTTTGACGCCAACTGGAAAATCTATACGGACAATTTTGTCGAGGGTTATCACATCCCCGGCATCCACCCCGAGTTCTTCAAGGCCATTGAGTTTGAGGCTTTTGAAACCACAGCCCATGACAACCTGGTGCGCATGAGCGCCCCCCCGCGCGAAGGCCTGTTTTACAAGGGCAAGTGGCTGTGGATGTGGCCCAACTGGACCCTGTCACTGTTCGACGGCGGCATGAATACCTCCCGAATCAATCCACTGGCCCACGACCGCACGGAACTCATCTATCATTTCTATTTCGCAGATGGGTCAGCCGACACGGCAGCCCAACGGGGGCAGACCATTGAAAGCAACCTGAAAGTCATCCGAGAGGATTTTGAGATCTGCACCGGGACGCAGGCAAACTATGCCTCCGGCGGCTATGGGTCGGGACCGCTCAGTCCGCGTCACGAGCAAGGCGTTGCCTGGTTTCAAAGCCAGTACCTTGCAGCGGTGACGTAAATCAGTCCCGGCGGACCAGAGTGCCGACGCCGCGGTCGGTGAAGATTTCCAGCAGCAGACCATGGGGCACCCGGCCATCCAGAATAATGGCCGCATCGGCCCCGCCTTCCACGGCGGCGATGCAGGTTTCCAGCTTGGGGATCATTCCGCCGGTGATGGTGCCATCGGCCATCAGCCTGCGGACCTCTGAAACGGTGAGGTCGGTCAGGTGTTCGCCGTTCTTGTCCAACACACCCGGAACGTCCGTCAGCAGCAGCAGGCGGGCCGCCCCGGTGGCCGAGGCAATGGCCCCGGCAGCCGTATCGGCATTGATGTTATAGGTCTCGCCAGAGGGCCCAATGCCCACAGGAGCAATCACGGGGATCATGCCGGCTTCTTCCACCGTGCTGATCACCTGGGGATTGACACTTTCCGGCTCCCCGACAAATCCCAGGTCCAGGATCTTTTCAATGTTGCTTTCCGGATCCCGGTGGACCCGGCGCAGCTTGCGGGCCTGAATCAGGTTGCCGTCCTTGCCCGACAGGCCGATGGCCGTGCCGCCAGCGTTGTTGATGGCCGAGACGATGGATTTGTTGATCTTGCCGGACAGCACCATCTCGACAATTTCAACGGTGGCCGCATCGGTGACCCGCAGGCCATCGACAAACTCGCTGACCACATCCAGTTTCTTGAGCATCTGGCCGATCTGGGGGCCACCGCCATGAACCACAATGGGATTGATGCCGACCTGCTTGGCCAGCACTACGTCCTGGGCGAAGATCTGCGCCAGCTCTTCATCCACCATGGCATGGCCGCCATACTTGATGACCAGATTCTTGGCCGCATAGCGTCGCATGTAGGGCAGAGCTTCAGTGATGGTCTGGGCTGCCCGCAGCCAGTTTTTAGTCTCAGAAATGTTCTTCCGGATCGTCACCATATCACCCCGCCGAAACGCGTTGTTTATCGGCTGTCCTCCTTCAATTCGGGGACAGCGGTTTCTTGTTGGTCTCTTTAAAGCCGAAAGTGGGGCTGGCCGCAAAAGGTTTCGCAAAGCCGAAAGCGGGCAGCAGCCATGCCAAGGCCTGACTTAGAGTCTTATTTGGAAACACGCGGTGATTTCAAATGAGGTGTGAAGAAGACTCTTTTCACCGTGACAGAGGATGAACCGCGGTTTGGGACCAAGCGGAAAGCGCTTCTGACCATATCGATCAGCTTTAGCTCTCGATCAGAGCCAGCAGGTGGGCCCGCAGTTCAGCAACCCCCAGCCCCTTTGCAGACGAAGTCGGCAAAATGACCGGATGGGCCGCCACATGGGTTTTCAGCTGCTGTGTCGTCTCTGCCATCAGGGTCTGCAGCTGCCCCTGCTTGATCTTGTCGATCTTGGTCAGGACCACCTGATAGGAAACAGCCGCCTTGTCCAGCTCGTCCATGATCTCCTGGTCCACCTTCTTCAAACCGTGGCGGGAGTCGATCAGCAGCAGCACCCGACGCAACTGCGGGCGCCCTTTGAGGTAGGAACGGGTGCGCCGGGTCCAGGCTTCCACGTCCTTCTTCGGAGCCTTGGCAAAGCCGTAGCCCGGCAGATCCACCATCATCAGGCGGTTGCTGACATCAAAGAAGTTGAGCAGTTGGGTGCGCCCCGGGGTGTTGGAGGTTCTGGCCAGGGTTTTGCGCCCCGTCAGAGCATTGACCAGCGAGGATTTGCCCACGTTAGAACGTCCGGCAAAGGCAACTTCCGGCAAGATCGACGCAGGAACCTGATCCGGTTTGGCCGCCGAGGTCACAAACTCACAACTGCCGGAAAAGAGCTTCTTGCCAGCGGTCAGATTGAGCCCCTCGTTGGGAGACTGATCACCGCCATCGGTCAGATCTGTTGCACGGCTGACTTTGGGGTCGAAGAGCGCCTTCGTGTCGGCCTGAGCAGCCTGCCCGTCCTGATCACTGTGCGCTGATACTGGGGTATCTTCAGCCATGGCTGGCCCTGCCTTTCTTTACCGGACAAACCCCATAGTAAGCGGCCTGCCCAAAAAGGGAAAAGGAGCCTTGCGGCCCCTTTTCCTTTCTATCCTATCAGATCACCAAGGGCCCGAGGTCAGGACTTGGTTTTCTTCTTTTTCTTGCGGGAGGCTTTTGATCCTCCGGCATCTTCTGTGCCGTCTTCTGCCGGTTTGGCCGCCTTTTTCTTCTTCGGCGCGTGGGTCCCGGCTTTGGGATCAGGCTTTTTCAGTTCCGCAGCGGCGGCTTCCTGAGCCTTACGGCCAATGGGCACACCCTGGCGTTTCATAATCACAGCCTGCTGGATCACCGAGAGGGTGTTGTTCCAGGTCCAGTAGATCACCAGACCGGCCGGGAAACTGGCCAGCAGGAAGGTGAAGATGATCGGCATGAACATGAAGACCTTGGCCTGCACCTCATCGGTGGGCTGCGGGTTCAAACGCTGCTGAATGAACATGGACAGGCCCATCAGCAGCGGCCAGATGCCCAGGTTGATCAGGTTGAACATGCCCAGATCAGGCACCGTATAGGGCAGCAGACCAAAGAGGTTCAGGATGCCGCTGGGATCGGGCACCGAAAGATCCTGAATCCAGCCGAAGAACGGCGCCTGGCGCATTTCAATGGTGACGAACAGCACCTTGTAGAGGGAGAAGAAAACCGGGATCTGCACCAGCACCGGCAGACAGCCGGACACGGGATTGGCCCCTTCTTTCTTGTACAGTGCCATCATCTCCTGATTGAGACGTTGCTTGTCATCCCCGTACTGTTCACGCAGCACCAGCATCTGTGGCTGTAGCTTGCGCATCTTGGCCATGGATTTGTAAGACTTGTTGGCCAGGGGGAAGAACAGAGCCTTGATGAAGACCGTCAGGATCAGAATGGCCACACCGAAGTTGCCCACCACGGAGTTGAGCCAGTGCAGGGCCAGGAAGATGGGTTTGGTCAGCCAGTAGAACCAGCCGAAATCCACCGCCCGGTCAAAACGGGGCACACCATATTCTGCAGCATAGAAATCGATCAGGGTCACTTCCTTGGCACCGGCAAAGAGGCGGTTGGTCACCTCCGTGCTGCCGCCAGCCGGAATGGACAGGGCGCTGGCCAGGTAATCGGCCTGGAACTTGTCCTGCATTCCGGCCTGCGTGTGCACAAAACGAGCATTGATTTGGGCAGACTGATCGGGAATGAGCGTAGCCATCCAGTACTTGTCGGTGATGCCCATCCAGCCACCGGTGGATTCCGCGGTGATGGTGCCGTCATCCACCATGCTGTCGTAGCTGACTTCTTTCAGGGTTTCTTCAAAAACCCCGATCATGCCTTCGTGCAGAATGAAAAAGTCCTGGGTTTCCGGCATGCCTGTGCGGGAAACCAAACCGTAAGGCGAGATGGAAATGGCCTGATCAGAACTGTTTTCCACCGCCTGCGTCACGGTGAACATGTAGTTCTCATCAATCTGGAAGATGCGCTTGAAACGCAGCCCCTGCCCGTTGTCCCAGGTCAGCGTCACCGGTTGGCCAGGGGTCAGGTTCATGCTGTCAGCACTCCAGACCGTATCGCCTGTGGGCAGAGCCAGCGCGCTGTCCGCCCCGGTCCAGCCAAAGTCCGCAAAATAGGGCTTGGGAGCACCGACAGGCGAAAAGAGCACGATTTCAGGGCTGTCGGGATCCAGCGTCTCACGATACTGCGTCAGGACAATGTCATCGATCCGCGCCCCTTGAAGGGCGATGGAGCCCCGGATGGTGGGCGTATCAATGGCAACACGCGCGCCTGCGATGGCGGCGTCCCTTGTGATGGCTTCGGCCTGCAATCCCTCAACCGGCTGATTGATCAAAGGCACGTCACCGCCGGGGGCTGCAGAAGGAATGTTCTGCCCGGCAGGCGCAGCCTGTTGCTGCGCGGCTTGCCGCTGCGCCAGGCTGTCACGCTGTGGCTGAGCGATAAAAAACTCATAACCCAGCAGAATAGCCAGGGAGGCGACAATCGCCAGAATCAGGTTCTTTTGTTCCATTACGCAGAGTGGCTCCAGCGGAACGAGATCAGACAACAGAAAGCCCGGAACGGCTCTTCCACGCTGTGTTGATCACAGGGTTGTAAGCAAGGGCAACAGGACCGCGCCCGTTACAGGCGCGGCTGCTTTCCTAATGGTGACTACCGCAACAAACATTACGGTTTGATGTTTTTAGACCGGCCAGCTGATCAGACGACCTGTTCGCTGAGAAACTGTTTTTGTCAGCTTCCCCGGATCGGGCTGTCGGTTCGGGAACGGGATCATAGCCCCAACCACCCCAAGGATGGCAGCGGCAAATTCGAGAAAATGCCAACCAGCCGCCTTTCAGGGGGCCATGCTGGCGTAAAGCCGTTAACGCATAGGACGAACAGCTGGGCTCATAACGGCAGTTTTTGGGCAGCAAAGGAGAGATGCCATAGCGGTAGACCTGCACCGGAGACACCAGCAGCAGCACGAGAGCTTTTTTCATGACGGCAAGCGAACGGGCCAGCCAAAGTGACTTTTGCCCCTTACGTGTCATGGTTCTGCTCTCCCTTCGCCAGTTTGTCCTGCCCTGCCTTGTGCCGGGGCCTGGAACCCTGGCTGTGGCCAGTCCCCTCGGAACGGCGCCCGCCTTTGCGGCGGGAAGCCTGGCGGCTGCCATTGCGGCCTGCCGGACCCGAGCGTCTGATTTTGTTCTGACGCTCTCTGTAAGCCTCTTCAGGCAAAGCCACAACCTCCAGCGCCCTGGTCAGATCCCGGGTGAGATCGTCAAAGTCGCGGGTCAGGGTTCCTGCCCGGGCGATCAGCACATAATCAGTGCCATCATTGCCCAGACGCGGCAAAAGGTCAGCGGCCACAGCACGCAAACGCCGCCGCGCGCGGTTGCGGGCGACGGCGGATCCGACTTTTTTACTGGCCGTAAAACCAACCCGAATCTGCTGAGCAGCCAGGTTGTTATCTGCTTCCGAGGAGGCTGCAGGTCCCTTTGACAGGCTCTCAGAGGCCTCTTTGCTCAGTCGAACAAAGGGAACCACCCTGACAGGTGTCTCCTGGGATGATCTGCAATAAGCCTGCAAAACCAGGCCCCGGGTTGGCCACAATCGGCCTCGTCCGGCTGCCCTGAGGAATTCCGGCCTTTTTGTCAGCCGCCCTACCTCGGGCATGATGCTCGTCCTTAAGCAGACAGGCGCTTACGGCCTTTGGTGCGACGGCGCGCGATGACTCGACGACCACCAACGGTGGCCATGCGGCTGCGGAATCCGTGGCGGCGCTTGCGAACAAGCACGCTGGGCTGATACGTGCGCTTCACGTCTCTGTCTCCATACCTAAAATCTGTGTTGAGGCGCGTGTATAGAAGGGGGCCTGCGTCCTGTCAACGACTCCCTCGGCGAAAAACCGCCAGAAAAGCTGATTCCCGGCAAATAGCCGTCCTGCAGGGAACGCAGCACTCGCCTTTCAAAGAAAACCCCTACGGACCAAAGGCTCTCTTCCCCCAAAGTAACCCAAGAGACCCGCTCAGGAAAAGGCCCGTGGGATAACTGCCTCGCAAAGGCCTCACCAGATGGTGACTGGCTCGCGAGGAGCAATCAGTCCACATAGGGCTAAGAGGCACGGCGAAAGACAAAACGCCGGAAGCTCTAAGTTAAATCGACGTTCAAGTTGGCCGAGACAAAAAAAGCCGCGAACAGGCCAACTGCTGTGTTAACAAAACAAAAGAGTTCCCAGGCGATGAGTGTAATGGACAAAACAAACAATAAGATCTCACCACCCAACTCGGCTGATTCTTCCTCAGCGCCGGCGGCGAAGCCCGCCAAACTCTCTTTCAAACGAATTTTGCCTCTGCTGATCCTTATTGTTGGGGGCACAGCCTTTTGGCTGGCTTTCGGCGAGTACCTCTCGTTTGAGATGCTCAAGTCCAACCGGGAAACGCTGACGGCTTATGTGGCTGAAAACCAGGTCTCAGCCGCGTTGATCTTCATGGCCATCTACGCCCTGGTGGTCGCCTTTTCGATCCCCGGCGGTGTCATCATGACCTTGCTCGGCGGTTTCCTCTTCGGGAACATCGAAGGCACCATCCTGGTGACCTTTGCCGCCACCCTGGGATCGCTGGCTGTCTTTCTGGCCGCCCGCACCGCCTTTGCGGACTACTTTCACAGCAAAGTCGGCCACCTGCTGCATCGGCTGGAAGAAGGGTTCCAGGAAAACGCCCTCAGCTATCTTCTCTTTCTGCGCCTGGTGCCGCTCTTTCCCTTCTGGCTGGTCAATATCGTGCCTGCGTTCCTGGGCGTCAGCACCCGCGTCTACTTTATCGGCACCCTGATCGGCATCATTCCCGGCACCTTTGTGTTTGTATCCGTCGGCAATGGCCTGGGTGCGATCTTTGAAGAAGGCGGCACACCGGACCTTTCCGTGCTCTTTACCGCCGAGGTTCTGACACCCATCCTGGGTCTGGCGCTGATCTCGCTCATTCCCGTTGCTTACAAAAAGCTCAAAAAACGACCGGGCAAAAGCTAAGCTTCTCCCCGGTTCCTGATCCTCTCATCCCTACAGTCACAGCCACGTCGACTGGAGTGTACAGTGGACCCGGTCGCGGATCCCTGCCAGAGCAGGGCCGCCCTTCTCTGCCAGGCTTTTGCAGGCGCTGGCAGAACCAGCCCACAGTCCCTGTCCTTCAGGTCACGACAGCTAGAAATGATCGGTCATCATCATGGGTAAAAGATACAGCACTGATATCTGCGTCATCGGCGGTGGTTCCGCTGGCTTGTCCATCATTGCCGGGGCCCAGCAAATGGGCGCAGACACGCTGCTGGTTGAAAAAGGCAAGATGGGGGGCGACTGCCTGAACTATGGCTGCGTTCCCTCCAAATCTCTGCTGGCCGCAGGCAAGGCTGCAAAGGCCGGAAAAGACGCCCGGGCTTTCGGTGTCGACTATCCGGCCCCTCAGATCGACTTCCAGCGGGTGCATGACCATGTTGAAGGTGTCATTGCCGGCATTGCCCCGCACGATTCCCAGGAACGCTTTGAGGGTTTGGGCGCCACGGTTCTGCGCGAGGCTGCGCGGTTCAACAGCCCCACCGAAATCCAGGTCGGCGAGGACACTGTTACGGCCCGCCGTTTTGTCATTGCCACCGGGTCCAGTGCTTTTATCCCGCCCATTCCCGGCTTGCAGGACGTTTCCTATCTGACCAATGAAACCATTTTCACCCTGACAGAAAAACCTGACCACCTGATTGTCATCGGCGGCGGCCCCATTGGCTGCGAACTGGGCCAGGCCTATCGCCACCTGGGGGCTGACGTGACCGTGGTGGAAATGTTCTCCATCATGCCCAAGGACGATCCGGAGCTGGTTGAGGTGGTTCGCCAGCGTCTGACGGAAGAAGGCATGACCCTGGCCGAAAACACCCAGGTGAAATCAGTTGCCCCCGGCGCCGACGGCAAAGGTGTGGTGGTAACAGTGGAAAAGGATGGCCAGGAAAGTCACATCAGCGGCTCCCATCTGCTGGTGGCTGCGGGCCGTGCGCCCAATGTGGAGGGCCTGAACCTGGAAGCCGCAGGCATCGACTATGACCGCAGGGGCATCAAGGTGGACAAAGGTCTGCGCACCAGCAACCGCAAAGTCTACGCCGCCGGGGACGTGGCCGGGGGCTTCCAGTTCACCCACATGGCCGGTTACGACGCAGGCATCATCATCAAAAGCGCCCTGTTCCGGCTGCCCGCCAAAGTCGACCACAAGGCTGTGCCCTGGGTTTCCTTTACGGAGCCGGAACTGGCCAACGTGGGCATGACAGAGGCCATGGCCAAGGCTGCGGGAGAAAGCTATCAGGTTCTGAGCTGGCCCTTTAAGGAGAACGACCGGGCGCGGGCAGAACACCAGACAGAAGGTCTGGCCAAGGTCATCATCACCCCCAAAGGCAAAATCCTGGGGGCCGCTTTGGTCGGGCACGGAGCCGGGGAGCAGATCCTTCCCTGGGGACTGGCCATCGCCAACAAACTGAAGATCGGCGCCATGGCCACAGTCATTGCGCCCTACCCCACCTACAGCGAGATCAACAAACGGGCAGCAGGGAGTTTTTACTCGCCCAAGCTTTTCTCGGAGAAAACAAAGCGCATCGTCCGCTTCCTGGCAAAGTTCGGCTGACCGGTTTGCCGGAAGGCGATGATCTGCCCTGTGCCTGCCCAGGCAGAAGCAGCAGCAAAGATTGGAATGACAGGAGGGGCCTCAATGGATGGGGCCCCTCTTTTGTGTGTAGACTAAACAATTAGTCCCCGTCCTCTGCCGAGGCCTGTTTTCAACGGTCAAAACAACCTCTTTTCTACCGGAAATTAAGAAAGAAAAGAAGTTTTTACCTTTCTGGAAAAAATCATAAAGTGATGAAAAATAAAGCAAAATGCCCAGAATTGAGGCAAGTAATAATCTTACATCAAATGAGGTACTACTGACCAATTGCCAAGCGAATTGTTACTCGTCAGGATAATCATAAGAGAAAAGCCTCAAAAAGAGGTCCGATAACAGGTTGGCATGCAGGGGGTTCTCGTGACGGGTGAGGTGAAGAACAGTCAGGGTAAAGCACAAACCCAGGAAGTGGCTGTCGATATTGGCGGTGTGACAAAGATTTTTGGTGGCGGACAGGACCAGGTGGTTGCCCTGGACAATGTCTCTCTGTCCATCAGTGAAAACGAGTTCTTCACCCTGCTGGGACCATCCGGCTGCGGGAAGACCACGCTGCTGCGCATGATCGCCGGGTTTGAACACCCCACCAGCGGCGAAATTCTGCTGCACGGCTCCGACATTACGGCCCTGCCGCCCTTCAAACGCCCGGTAAACACGGTTTTCCAAAGTTACGCCCTCTTCCCACACATGACAGTGGCGGAGAACATTGGGTTTGGCCTGGAAATGATGGGCCGCTCCAAAGCCGAGGTCGCTCAAGGCGTTGATGACATGCTGCAGCTGGTGCAGATGACCGCCCTGAAAGACCGGAAAACCAGCCAGCTGTCCGGCGGCCAGCAGCAGCGTGTGGCGCTGGCCCGGGCTCTGGCACCCCATCCAAAAGTTCTGCTGCTGGACGAACCCCTGTCTGCGCTGGATCTGAAGCTGCGCAAAGAGATGCAGATCGAACTGAAGCGGCTGCAGCACGAAACCGGCATCACCTTTATCTTCGTGACCCACGATCAGGAAGAAGCCCTGACCATGTCAGACCGGGTCGCGGTAATGAGCGCCGGGAAGGTGCGGCAGGTTGGGCCGCCCCGAGAAATCTACGAGCATCCGGCGGACCGCTTTGTCGCTGACTTCATCGGCGAAACCAACTTCCTCAGCGCCACCCTCCAGTCCCAGAAGGACGGATTGGCAGAAGTTCAGCTCAGTTCCGGTAAAACGATCGAGGCCAGCCTGCCAAAAGACTGGGACGCCGGCGCATCCAAAGAAGCCAGCATCGTTATCCGGCCGGAGCACAGCTATCTGGTCTCGTCTGATGAAGACTCCCTTTTGCAGGGACAGCTCAACACCATCGTCTACTTCGGCACCGATACCCACTATCACCTGACGCTGGAAACAGGCGAAGCCTTCATCGTACGGGCCCAGAACACCCGCGATGAGTCAGGACAGTTCAGCGAAGGCCAGAAAGTCGGGGTTTCCTTCGGTGACCGGGCCGCTCAGGTACTGAGGGATTGAGCGCCATGAGCAGCGTAACCTCCCCCACCACCTCTTCTCCCGGAGAGGATCTGGAAAAGGCACAGGCCCGGAATCGCTGGCTGCTGCTGTCCCCGGCTTTGACGCTGATTGGTCTGGCCGCTGCCGGACCGCTGCTGATCGTGCTGGTTTATTCTTTCCTCCAAAAAGGCGCTTACGCCGGTGTGGTCTGGGAGTTTTCCTGGGACGCCTGGTTCAACGTGTTGCTGGAACAGGATATCTTTGACGACACCATCGGCTTTGCTTCAGCCCACGGTCTGATTTTCCTGCGCTCCATCAAGCTGGCATTCCTGGCCACATTCCTGGCCTTTGTTTTCGGCTTTCCAACGGCCTACTTCATTGCCACACGCCCGGAAAAGACCCGGAACATCTGGCTCTTCCTGGTGACCATTCCCTTCTGGACCAACCTCTTGATCCGGACCTTTGCCATCATGGAGATCATCCGCAACGAAGGGGTGATCAATCTGTTGCTGATCAACAGCGGTCTGATTTCAGAGCCCATCCAGATGCTCTACACCGACTTCGCCATCGCGCTGGGTCTGCTCTATGTCTACCTGCCGCTGATGGTGCTGCCGTTGTACGCCAGCATTGAGAAGCTTGATTTTCGGTTGGTGGAGGCGGGCTACGACCTTTACGCCAACCGCTGGAAGGTGCTGCGAAAGGTCATCTTCCCCCTGATCAAACCGGGGGTGATCGCCGGGTCTATTCTGGTCTTCATTCCAGCCATCGGGGCCTATGTGACCCCGCGCGTGCTGGGGGGTGGCAAGAACATGATGCTGGGCAATCTGATCGAGTTCCAGTTTGGTCAGGGGCGCAACTGGCCTCTGGGCTCAGCGCTGTCCCTGTCGTTGATGGCCTTCGTTATGGTGGCTCTTTTCATCTACGTTAAAAACACCACCGGTAAGGGGGCCCACCATGGCTGATGCAGCACTCTCTCCCGTGGGCCAGCAGCAAGGCAGCCGTTCCCAGGCCAGCCCGGGCAAACCCAACAAACCCTTTTCGGTGCGCTATCAGCCGGGCTTCACCACGGTCGCATTGCTTTGCTTCCTGATGCTCTATGCCCCCATGATTGCCCTGGTGATCTACTCCTTCAACGGCGGCGAAACCATCGCCATCTGGCAGGGGTTTTCCTGGCGCTGGTACGAAAGCGCCATCAACAACCGAGAAATTCAGCAGGCCACAGTCCGTTCACTGCAACTGGCCGGTTTTGCCACCGTGGTCGCAACAACCGTAGCCACCATGGCCGCACTGGCCACAACCCGCTGCAAACCTTTCAAAGGGTTCGGTTTCGTCTATGGCCTGATCAATCAGCCTTTGATGGTGCCGGAAATTGTCACGGCCGTTGCCTTGATGGTCTTCTTCGCCATCATCAAGGTGTCGACGGGTTATCAGGGCATGGGCTATCTCTTTGCTGCCCACAGCGCCTTTTGCATTCCCTTTGCCTACATGCCCATCCGGGCCCGGCTTGAGGACATGAACCTGACGCTGGAGCAGGCGGCGGCGGACCTCTATGCAACACCCTGGCAGACGTTCCGGCGGGTGACCCTGCCGCTGCTGATGCCGGGCATCATGGCCGGGGCCATGCTGGCCTTCGTGATCTCACTGGATGATGTGGTGATCACGCTTTTTGTGGCAGGCCCCGGGCAAGAAACGCTACCTCTATACGTTATCGGCCAGTTGCGCCGGATCGTGACCCCGGAGATGAACGCTGTTTCCAGCCTCTTCCTCCTGGTCTCATCCTTGCTGGTCACCCTTTTCTTCTTCCTCAATTGGAAAAGGGACTAGAGTGAAATCGGTTTAAGTGAACTCGCTACGTGAGGGCACTTGAAGCGTGAGTTTTCCTCTTTTCAACGTATCAGGGGATGGTTCACGGGTAAGGTACAAGCGCCAAGAGCTTCGAATTGAACCGATCAAGCTCTAGGCGCGGGAGGCACAGAGTCGAAAGGCAACAATAAGCCAAAAAGGCAACCACATCTGGATAGAAGATAGGGAGACCCAATTCATGGCGAGTAAACTTACCAAGATCCTGTTAGGCACGACTGTCAGTCTGGCATTGTCCAGCACGGCAGCCTGGGCCGGTGGCGAGCTCAACATCTACAACTGGGGCAACTACACCAATCCCAAGCTGATTGAGAAGTTCGAGAAGGAACACGACGTCAAAGTCACGCTGTCCGACTATGATTCCAACGACACCATGTTGGCCAAAGTCAAAGCGGGCGGCCACGGCTATGACATCGTCGTGCCGTCCGACTACATGGTCAAAATCATGACCGACGAAGGTCTGCTGATGAAGACCATGCCCAACAGCATGTCCAACTTCAAAAACATGACCCCGGGCTTTGTCGACGTCTACTACGATGAGGGCCGCAACTACTCTGTGCCCTGGCAGTGGGGCACCACCGGCGTAACCGTCAACACCAAGACCTATGGCGGAGACAAGGACACCTGGTCTGTGATCTTTGAGCCGCCTGAGGAGTTGAAAGGCAAGATCAACGTGGTTCCGGAAATGAACGACGTGATCAACGCCGCCCTCTACTACAAGGGCTTTGATACCTGCAACTCCAACAAAGCCGAGCTGAAGCAGGTCAATGACATGCTGCTGGCTGCCAAGCCCCATTGGCTGAGTATGGAGTACGGCAACGTTGAACGTTTCGCCAAAGAAGACATCCATGCCGGTGTCAACTGGAACGGTGCCTCCATGCGGTCGCGCCTGCAGAACGAAAACGTCGCCTATGGCTACCCCAAAGAAGGCATTGGCACCTGGATGGACAACGTCGTGGTGCTGGCTGATGCCAAGAACGCGGAAAACGCCAAGCTCTTCCAGAACTTCATCATGGATCCGGAAAACGCGGCGATGATTTCTGACTTTGCCAAGTATGCCAACGGCATCGACGGCTCCCTGGCGTATCTGGACCCGGATTTCGCCAAGGCACCGGAAATCGCTCCGCCCGCACACTACAAGGTGAATTTCGTTCCTCCCTGCCCGCAGGAAGTCAACGAACTCTACACCCGCATCTGGACCAATCTGCTGAAGTAAGCTCAGCCGGTTGATCGCTCTGCGGCGGCCCGTTCTCTGTCAAACAGGCAGGCACGGGCCGCCGGATTGCCCCACTTACTTTCTTCAGGGGCGACATGACCTCCACAGATAAAAAACACAGCCACGCGCCCCATCCCGGCCAAACAGTCAGTCTGGACAACTGGGACCGCGCGCCCTGGAACCGCTGGAGCTTCCAGAATGTCCGGCAGGTGCTGCCGACCGTTGAGGTCTGGCGCGGTGCCGGGCCGGTTCGCGACTTGCCCAAAAATTCTCAGGACCTCGGTCCCCTGACCTTCCAGGATGACAGCGGGCAGACCTGCAGCATCGATCGCTGGCTGGAAGACAGTTACAGCGACGGCTTTATCGTCCTGCATCAGGGACAGATCCTTTTCGAACAGTACTTCAACGGCATGACGCCGCGCAGCTTGCACCTCTCCCAATCGGTGGCGAAATCCCTGGTTGGCACCCTGGCTGGCATTCTGATTGGTCGCGGCGCACTTGATCCCGACCAGCTGGCAACCCACTACCTGCCGGAACTGGCAGAAACGGCCTGGGCCGACGCAAAGCTGCGCCACGTTCTGGACATGACCAGCGGCGTGCGCTTCATCGAAGATTATCTGTCACCGGACTCCGACATCGCCCAAACGGATTTTGCCGCAGGCTGGAAAGCCCGCCCGCAGGATCGACCCAGCCCGGCCTGCATCTGGGATCAGATGCTCGGGCTCAAAAGCACCGACCGGGAGCATGGCGCACTGTTCCAGTATCGCTCCATCGAAACCGACTGCCTTGCCCACTGCCTGGAACGGGTCAGCGGCCTGCCCCTGGCCGAGCTGATGAGTCGGGAAATCTGGTCAAAGCTCGGGGTCGAAGAAAGCGCCTGCTTTACCGTAGATCCGGCGGGCTATGCGCTGGCCGACGGTGGTTTCAATGCCAGCCTGCGTGACTATGCCCGCTTCGGGCAGATGATTGTCGATGGCGGCAGGGTTGCCGGGCAATCTCTGGTCCCAGCCGATTGGATTGAAGACTGCTGGGCAGGAGCCGACCCCCAGCTGTTCCAGGGACCCTACCGGGAAAGCCTGCCTCAGGGGGCCTATCGCAATCAGTTCTGGATTCCCAAAGCCGGCAAAGCCGTTTTGCAGGCCCGCGGGGTCTTTGGGCAATTCATCTACATGGATCTCGACCGGCAGCTTGTGGCCGTCAAGCTCTCCAGCTGGCCTGAGTTCCAATCCAATCCGCGCAACCGCGACGCCTTATCGGCCCTTGAGGCCATCACCCAATTTGTGAGCTAAGACATGTCTGATTTAGATCTCTGCTACCTGCCCGCAACTCAAGCCCTCAAACGCTTCAAGGACCGCAGCCTGTCACCTGTGGAACTGCTGGACGCGCTGATTGCCCGGGCAGAAGAAACCAAAGACACGGTGAATGCCTTTACCTACACCCACTTTGATGAAGCACGGGACAAGGCCAAGAAGGCCGAAGCCAAGTACATGAAAACCGATGGCCGGTTGCGCGCCCTGGAAGGCCTGCCCGTCGGCATCAAGGATGAAAGCGACATCAAGGGCAAGCCCACGTCTGTCGGCTCACTGATCCTGAAAGACTACGTGGCTGAAAGAACCTCGGTGGGCAATGAACGCATCCAGCGGGCAGGCGGCATCATTCATGCCCGCACGGCCACGCCGGAGTTCTGCTGCGCCGGTTACACCCACACCCGCCTTTGGGGGGTAACCCGCAACCCCTGGAACCTGGATTACACCCCGGGTGGCTCCTCGGGTGGCTCCTCGGCCTCTCTGGCGGCTGGCACCAGCCCCATCGCCACCGGTTCCGACATCGGCGGCTCCATTCGCATTCCCGCCTCCACCTGTGGTTTGGTGGGCTACAAGCCTCCTTACGGTCGCAATCCCGACGATCCGCCCTTCAATCTGGATTTCTACTGCCACACCGGTCCCATGGCCCGCACGGTGGACGATGCGATCCTGCTGCAGAACATCATGTGCGGCCCGCACCCCACGGACATTGCTTCTCTGCGGCCCAAACTGCGCCTGCCCAAGGACTACAAGCCGATCAAAGGCTGGAAGATTGCTTTTTCCATGGACCTCGGGTTCTTCGAAATCGATCCGGAAGTGAAAAAGAACACGCTGGAAGCTCTGGAGGTCTTCAAATCTCTGGGCGCCACCGTGGAAGAAGTGGATCTGGGCTGGACCCATGAAGTTCTCGATGCGGCCATTGATTACCTGACCCATCTGTTCGGCGCTTCCATGGCTCCCATGCTGGAAGAACACGCAGACAAGATGACGAACTACGCCCGCACGTTCGCGGAAAACGGCGCCAAATCCAGCTCCGGTACTTTCTACAACTCCCTGGAAGTGGCCGGGCAGATGTATCAGACCCTGGGTCCCCTGCTGGAGAAGTACAACCTGCTGGTCTGTCCCACCTCGGCCATCCCGGCTGTACCGGCCGATTTTGATCAGATCAACGACAAGGTGGAAATCAACGGCAAGGAAGTGAACGCCATGCTGGGCTGGGTTCTGACCACGCCCTTCAACACCATGAGCCGCTGCCCGGTGATTTCCATGCCCTCCGGCCGGGCGTCCAATGGCGTGCCCACCGGGATCCAGCTGGTGGGACGGACCTACAGTGATGCAACGGTGTTCCAGGCAGCCAAAGCCTATGAAAGCGCAGCACCTGGCTGGTTCGACAGCGCTGCGACCCGGCCCAGCCTGTAACCCCGCGCACGCTCTCTGCACCTTCCAAAAGGGCCGCTGTTTACCTGATTCAGATTCGGATCAGGCAGCGGCCCTTCTTGCTGGAGGTTGAGGGCCCGCTTTTGTCACAAGCCAAAGCACCATCGGTAAGATAGGAAATCCCTGAAAGGGGCGGTCCGGGCTGACGCTCTGCACCCTGCTGTGGAGTCAAATCGGTTTAAGTGGACTCACTTCGTGATACCGCTTAGAGCGTGAAACTCTTTTCAGCGTGTTAGAGGATGAGTCACGGTTAAGATTTAAGCGCAAGGCGCTTCTAACTGAACCGATCATGCTCTGGCCCAATTCAGATACAATCAGGGACCAGCCCCCTCTTTGTAATTCTGACAGCTTGGTGACTTCCCCTTTCCTTTCCCCTGGCTGCTTCGCCTGTAACGACCGCCCACCAAAGCCGGAGGCGGCCCAAACACTCCCTAATTCTTTGATTTAATGAATAAAAGGCACGCTCTCGCAAGTCTCACAGAGACTTGAGCCATTGTGGGGGAACGTGATTCGAGAACTGGCGCCCAAAGGTTCATCTTAGAGTCACAACATGAGCACCGCGTCTCTCACAAACCGGACGCCGTGCAATAACCTGGGAGTGTAAGTCTATGATGAAGAAAACTGTCGTCGCCCTGTCTGTCGCCGCACTGACCGCTGGTGCTGTCGCCCTTCCTGCAGCCGCTCAGTCGCAAAGCTCCTCCGGGCTGTTGCAGCTGGCTTCCTGTTCTCCTTGCGCTGCCAAGAACCCCTGTAATCCCTGCGCAGCTAAAAATCCCTGCAACCCCTGCGCTGCCAAGAACCCTTGCAACCCTTGCGCCGCCAAGAACCCCTGCAACCCCTGTGCAGCTAAAAACCCCTGCAATCCCTGCGCCGCCAAAAGCTAAGACCAACTGAGTCCTGGCAGCAGGAACCAGTCTGTCTTTTGGGCAGGATGAAAAGAGTTTCACGCTTGAAGTGCCCTCACGGAGTGAGACCACTTAAACCGATTTGGCTCTGATGAAGCCGTTGTGTGATTGGATCCCTCCTCCTCTCTCCCTTTCTTTGCCCCGGAAAGGCATAGAAGAGACTTCCCCAACGCAGAACGGCTCCACAAAAGGCTCCCCGAAAGGGGGGCCTTTTTTTGTGCTGTAGCTCCCAATGCTTCCGAGGCAATCCTCTTTCAGGGCGTGACCAAAGGAAGCAAAAGAAAAAAGAGTGCCTTCTTCTGTCGCAAAATCCTCGCTAAAGCAGTAAAGAGAAGGAAGATTTTCTCTTGCCTGCTCAAAATCTATTTGAGGCTCACCTGGAGTCAAATCGGTTTAAGTGGTCTCACTTCGTGATAACGCTTAGAGCGTAAATTTGTCTCTTTTCAGCGTGTTAGAGCATTCATTTCAAGGTTTGTTTGTTTCGTCACCATGACCGATCGAATCATCATTGCAGATGACCATCCCCTGTTTCGGGACGGACTGCGCCGCATCGTTCAGCGCACCCTTGGCGGCCAGATCATGGAGGTCGGCACGGCAGCGGCTTTACGTCAGGCAGCGGGCCAGAAACCAGCGCCGAGCCTCATGCTGCTGGATCTGGTCTTTCCCGGTTTTGACGGGGCACAGACCGTAGCAGAGCTGAGGCGGGAGTTCCCGGCTACAGCCCTGATTGTGATTTCCATGACCGATGACAAATCCATCGCGGACGAAGTGATGGCAGCCGGGGCCAACGGATACATCTCCAAGTCGGTCACCACGGAGCAGATGGCCCGGTCCATCGCGGCGGTTATGCAGGGCGATCTGGTTCTCACCCTGGAATCCGCTGCTGATCAGGAAAACACACCGCCGCCTGCCATCGCGGCCCTCAGTCCCCGGCTGGTTGAAGTTCTGGTGCACTTGGGCCAGGGCAAAACAAACAAGGAAATTGCACGGGACCTGGACATCTCACCCTTTACGGTGCGGGCCCACATCTCTGCTTTGTTCAAGTCACTGGGGGTGTCCACCCGCGCAGCCGCAGCCGCTGTGGCCGTTGCCAACGACCTGCTGTAAAGAACCTCTCTTTTCACTGACCGTTAAGAAGCCCGCCTGTTTTCCTGCCAGAACACGATCGGGTCAGGGACAAATGCAGCGCGCGTCTAGAGTCAAATCGCTTTAAGTGGAATCACTTCGTGATAACTCTTAAAGCGTGAATTTTCCTCTTTTCAATGTTTTAGAGGATGATTCACGATTTAGTTCCAAGCGCAAAGCGCTTCCAACTAAACCGATCATGCTCTAGTTCAGGCAATCATGTTCCAGCGCCAACATCAGGGACCGCAGCTGGGCAGGGGCAACGGGTTTGTGCAGCACCAGAAAGCCAGCCTCTTCTGCCCGGGCTTCAATCTCCGCGGTGATCGTGCCGCTGATGATGGCCGTGGGCAGATCTTTTGTCATTGCGCGGCCGATCGACTTTGCCAGGTCAATGCCATCCACTTCCCCATTCAGATGAAAATCAACCAGCAAGAGATCCGTTTCCTCCGGCAAGGACTGGCCCGGCAAAGCAGCGGTCACCGCGTAGTCCCAACGGCTCAGCAGGGCCTTCACACTCTCCAGCACCTGGGGATTGTCATCGATCACCAGAACTTTCAAACCAGCCTGACCTGCCAGGTCCGGCACCATCACCGGCAAGTCTGCTGCGACACCGGCCTCTGTCACGGCCAGTCCGGCAACCTCGACTTTCGTGCCCCGGTCCAGCTGAGAGGTTAAGGTGACCGTCAGGTTCAACAGCTTGGCAGTCCGGGCCACGATAGACAGACCCAGCCCCAGGCCGTCGACACGCCCCGGCCCCTCCGGATTGCCTCTGACAAACTCACCAAAGATCTCTTCCTGCAGATGCTCGGGCACCCCTTTGCCCTGATCCAGAACGATCAGGCAAACTTCCTGCCCCCGTCGCCGAACCCCGACCAGAATCTTGGAACCGGCGGCATGCTTTACGGCGTTGAAAACAAGGTTTTGCAGGATTGACGACAGGAGCGCCTTGTCCGTTTCCACCCACAGGCCTGTCGACAGGACCTTCAGCGAGCAGCCTTGTTCCCTGGCCTCTGGCAAAGCCTGACGCTGGATCTGGCGCAGAACATCATCCAGCGCAAAGGCGGTCACATCAGGCCGAATGGCCCCGGCATCCAGCGTGGATATGTTCAGCAGAGATTTGAAGAGCTTGGCCAGGTTGTCGATGGACAGATCAATGCTGTCCAGGATCTCCCGCCCCTCCCGGGTCAGCTTCTGATCCCGCAGACATTCCGTCAGCAGCCCAATGGCATGGATGGGTTGGCGCATGTCATGATTGGCCTGCGCCAGGAACTGGGTTTTCGCCGCATTGGCGCGATCGGCTTCGCGGGCCGCCTGCTGGTACTTTTCGGCCAGATCCAGATTTTCCATCTTGGTGGCCAGGAACCTGGACAGCTCCTGGCTGGTATCACTGGCCAGACCGCACATCATGACCAGGAAAATCAGAACGAGACAGCCCAGCAGAATGTAGTCGCCGCCTTCCCAGAAAATGCGTAAGGCCAGAAGCCCGAGAAACGGCAAAATGTAGAAATAGAATGACGCCCTGAAAATACCCAGTGACCGGGTCGCTGCCGCCGACGCACCGGCAGCGATGGCCATCTGCATGGCAAAATGCGCCGGATCTGTCACATCCAGACTAAAGAAAAGAAACGTGCCCCAACTGGTCCCGATGGCCAGAAACAAGAGTTCCAGTTGCCGCTGCCAGCGCTGCAGGCTAAAGCCCGCTGCCTCAGGCCGACGGGCGGCCCGGCCGAGCAGGAACAACAGGCCGGGTGTCAGGAAAATCTCCCAGCCACCCCAGAGCAGCAACCAGGGAAATGACAGGTTTTCCTGCGCTAGGTAGATCAGCGCGGCTGCGCAGGCAATGTGCCCCAAGAATATCTTCTCAGGCGTTTTGGCAAAAAGCCGGGCGCGGTCCTCCAGGAAATCGGTGGTTTTCAGTAAAGAGGCGCCCATGCTCGTATTCAATCCGATCCTGTTTTTTTTAGTCCGCTGCTCCCCGGCCTTGCCCCGGCGCAGCCACAACTCCGGCGGCTTGGTCAGGCAAACGAACTGCCGACCTGAAAACGGTCTGCGCCGTCCGTCAGGCAGACAGATAACGAGCAGCATAGAGCAGTTTGCAGGCATTCACCGGCACCAGGCTATAGTACATCTGTCCCAATTGCCCCCTCTTCCCTGCTTCCGTTACCACAGAGGCTTCCATCTTCCCCTTTTGCCCCCACAAGACGGGAAACCTTGGAAGTCCTGTTGAACGACTGAAACAGCTGGGAGCACTGGGTCATGGCCACTTTTACCGGAGATGCTGGGAACAACTCCCTATCAGGCGGGGCAACGGACGACACTCTCTCCGGCCTTGGCGGCAACGACACCCTGCGTGGGTTGGCCGGTAACGACTCGCTGACGGGTGGGGCCGGGTTTGACCGGCTTTTCGGCGGTGAGGGCAACGACCATGTATTTGGCGGCGATGATGACGATACGCTGTTAGGGGGTCAGGGCAATGACACCCTGAGCGGCGGCACGGGCAATTCCCTCTTCGTCGGGGGGGCGGGCAACGACACCATGATCGGCGGGGCCGGGGCCTTTGATCAGGTGAACTACAGCCGGGAAACCACCGGCACCCTGGGGGTCCGCATCAATCTGAGCACGGGCGGAGGCAGCGACGGCTTCGGCAGCAAAGATGCACTGGTCGGTGTGGAACATGTCGGCGGCAGCCAGTTCAACGACACCCTGATCGGTGACGGCAACAACAACCGGCTGCACGGTTTTGGCGGCAACGACACCCTGTCGGGCGGCGCGGGCAATGACCGGCTGTTCGGGGACGCGGCCAGCGGCAATGACAGTCTGGCTGGCGGCACCCCGGGCACAGCGGGAAACGACTACATGGCCGGGGGTCAGGGCAACGATACCCTGTCCGGCGGCCAGGGAAATGACACACTGGATGGCGGGGATGATACGGACCTGCTCTCCTACTCCTCAGCCTTCGGGGCCTCCAGCGGCGTCAACGTCAATCTGGCAGCGCAAACCGCCACTGATGGCTTTGGCGACAGCGACAAAATCTCCAACTTCGAGAACGTCCGGGCGGACGGACACAACGACACCCTGATTGGTGACGCCACAGAAAACCGTCTGATCGGCGGCGGCGGTAATGACACGCTGGTCGGAAATGAAGGCAATGATTCGCTCAGCGGCGGTGTCGGCAACAATGATCTGGCCGACTACAGCCGCGAAACCGGCGCCACCCAAGGGGTGTCTGTCAACCTGGGCAGCTTTTCTGCCGTCGACGGTTTTGGCGATAAAGACCAGCTGTCCAGCATCGAAAACGTCCGGGGCGGTGCCTTTGGCGACACCCTGTTGGGCGGAAACCAGGACAACAAGCTCTTTGGCGAAGCCGGCAATGACTCCCTGTCGGGTGGCAACGGCAATGACGTCCTGGTGGGCGGTGCGGGCAATGACAAGCTGGATGGCGGCGGCCACACAACCCGGGACCTGGTGGACTATGGACAGGAAACCGGCGCCACCCAGGGGGTGTCCGTCAACCTGGCTACCGGCACGGCAACAGATGGCTTTGGCGACAGCGACACGCTGGCCAACATCGAAATGGTCTGGGGCGGCGGTTTCGGCGATAAGCTGACGGGCGGCACCAATGGGGACCGTCTCTGGGGGCAGGCAGGCAACGACAGCCTGTTCGGCGGCGACGGGAACGACAGCCTGCTGGGTGGCGACGACAACGATCTGCTGCAAGGCGGGGCAGGCAATGACAGCCTGCGCGGAGATTCTGGTATGGATACTCTGGTTGGGGGCGCGGGTGACGATACCCTGACCGGCTGGCTTGTGGACTACAGCCGGGAAACCGGTGCCACCCAGGGCGTCAGCGTTCTGCTGAACAAAAACAGTGGCACCGACGGTTTTGGCGACAGCGACGCCTTCTTCAGCGTGAACCATCTGCGTGGCGGCGCGTTCGACGATACGCTGGTCGGCAACGCTTTCGACAATAAGCTGGAAGGCGGAGCCGGCAATGACTTCCTGGCTGACGTCATGGCAGGCGGGGGTCCCGGCTCCAGCGGCACCGGCAATGACACACTGCTGGGCGGAGCTGGCAACGACACCTTCGCTGTTTTTGACGACGACGCCACCATCGACGGCGGCAGCGGCGACGATCTGCTGATTTTCGATGGCCTCCAGGCCAGTTTCACTGTCACCGATAACAAGGACGGCAGCGCCACCGTAACGGACAATGTCCGCACGTCCTCCTTCTCCATCGACAAGGTTGAGACCCTGCGCTTTGACGATGGGGACGTCACCATCACCGCCCCCTCGGGCGGCGGAGGTGGTGGCGGAGGTGGCGGGGGTGGCGGACTGCCAGGAGGCGGTGGGGGCGGCAACGACACCACCACAGGCGACGACACGACAAGCGGGGATGACACCACGGGAGGCGATGACACAGTCAGCACCGAGCCCATGACCGTGACAGGCGGGCAAAGCGACGACAAGCTGACTGGCGGCGGGGGCAGCGACAGCATGACCGGCGCTGAAGGCAACGACTCCCTCTTCGGCGGTGATGGCAGCGACAAGGTGAATGGCAACACCGGCGATGACACGGTTGACGGCGGCAACGGCAGTGACACCGTGCGCGGGGGCCAGGGCGACGACACCGTGCGCGGCGGGGCCGGAGATGACAAAACCCAGGGAGATCTGGGCAACGACCACATCAACGGCAACACCGGCAACGACACGGTCTTCGGAGGCCCGGGTGACGACACAGTGCGCGGGGGCGCCGATAACGATCAGGTACGTGGCGGGGCCGGGAACGACCGCGCCCGCGGAGATAAAGGCGATGACTTCGTCAACGGCAACGGCGGGGACGATTCGGTCACCGGCGGAGAGGGCGCCGACACAGTCCGCGGCGGTTCAGGCAATGACACCGTCTTTGGCGGGGCCGGAGATGATACGGTCATGGGCGATGTCGGCAACGATACCCTGTCAGGCGGCTCAGGAGCAGACCTCTTCCGGTTCAGAACCAACGACGGCTCTGACCTTGTGAGAGATTTCTCCTTTGATGAGGGCGACCGGCTGGACTTTGACGGCCGCAGCTTCACCAGCAACCAGACCAGCGACGGAGTGGTGATCACCTTCACGGACGGCTCCGACCTTCTGATCGAAGGCGCCAGTGATTTTTCAGAGGACTGGGTGGTCTGACGACTGGGTGATTTTGGGATTTTCTGGGGAGCCGTGACCGCTTTGGCTTCCTCTGCACCACCGGTCCCCCTCCTGACTGGCAAGGATTGCCTTGCAGGATGAACAACTCTAAACGCCTGAAAAAACCTGCAGAGTTGCGTCGGGCGGAGGGAGAGCGCATGCTGGCGTAGCTCTTGTCCGGACCGCCGCAATTTACCGGCCAGAGGTCCCGACGAAAGATGCCAGTGCTTCTGTATCAGTCCGGTTCTCAGCAGTCATGAAAAAGCCCAGTTTCTCTTTGCCCCCTATGACCAAAAGCCTGTCAGCCAGCCTGCTGGTTCTGACCGTGGCCTTTGTCATGCTGGCAGAAGTGCTGATCTTCACTCCTTCCATCGGGCGCTTCCGCACGGACTATCTGCAGGAAAAACTGGCGACAGCTCACCTGGCAGTGTTGGCGCTGGAAGCCACACCGGACAACATGGTCAGCAAAGCCCTGGAAAAGGAACTGCTGGAACATGTGAACGCCTACGCCATTGCCGTCAGTGAACCGCACAACGCCAAAAAACTGATGCTGATGGTGGAAAGCCCGGGCCCGGTTGAAGCCCGCTTCGATCTGGCCAAAAGCAGTCCCTACTCCCTCGTTCGGGACGCCTTTGCCACCCTCTTCCAAAGCAATAATCGCCTGATCGAAATCGCCGGGAACTCGCCGCACGACCCCAGCGCGCTGGTGGAAGTGATCTTTGATGAAGGCCCCCTGCAGGACGCGCTGCTGGACTTCGGCCTACGCATCCTCTTGTTGTCCCTCTTTATCTCTGCCGTTACGGCAGCCCTGGTCTTCCTGTCCCTGCATTTGCTGTTCGTCCGGCCCATGCGCAACATGACCCGCAACATGCTGCTGTTCAGCAAAGACCCGGAAGATGAAAGCCGCATCATCCAGCCCAGCAACCGGCAGGATGAAATCGGCCTGGCCCAAAAGCAGCTGCAGGAGATGCAGCGGGAACTGCGGGCCTCCTTACACCAAAAGACCCGGCTGGCGGCGCTGGGACAGGCCGTGACCAAGATCAACCACGACCTGCGGAACATTCTGGCGACGGCTCAACTGGTGTCGGATCGTCTGGCCCAGTCCGATGATCCGGACGTCAAACGCAACGGCTCCACCGTGATCAAGGCCATCGACCGGGCGGTCAAACTCTGCTCCCAAACGCTGTCCTTTACCGGTGAAGGCCCGGCTGTGCTGGACCTGGAGGAAGTGAAGTTGTCGGTGCTGGTGGATGAAGTGGGGGAAGAGCTGCCGGCCAGCCTGGAAGGCACCATGGAGTGGGTTAACCAGGTTCCGGCAGACCAGACCCTGCAGGCCGACCGGGATCAGCTTTTCCGGGTGCTGCATAACCTCAGCCTGAATGCGCTGCAAGCCGGGGCCACGCGCATTTCTCTGACCGCACAGACAGAAGACCATCTTCTCGGCCTCAGACTGGAAGACAACGGCCCCGGACTCTCTCCCCGGGCCCGGCAGAATCTTTTTCGTCCTTTCTCCGGTTCGACCCGGGCCGGGGGCTCTGGGCTGGGGCTGGCCATTGCCCGGGAACTCTGCCGGGCGCATGGCGGGGACCTGACGCTGGAGCGCAGCGATCATGAAGGCACCGCATTTTACCTGAAACTGCCCAAAGAACAGGCGGCTCACCTGGCAGCACAATAGGGTCCCTACCCTTCCACTGGGGATTCAAAACCGCGCGTGCTCAGCAGAGACAAGATGTCCTATGGGAAGTCCGGGGCCGGTGATCTATCTACGGGGCCGCAAACAACTGTGCGACCGAGGCACGGCGGGTCAGGTCACCTCACTACGTGATAGCGCCTAAACCGATCACACTCTGGGGTCGCACTAACCGAGTTTTGGCAGTAACATGCCGCTGATAGATCAGATCCGATTGGGAAACTGCAATCGGTTGAATAAGAGGAGAAGGCCGGCATGGCGACTTTTGGACGCGTGATCTTTGGATTTTTGATGGGGCTTTTGTCCCTGCTCGGGCTTTTCATGGCCGCCAATGCTCAGGATACCGGATTTTACCAGGCAGGCCTGATGATCACTCTGTTTGGCTGTTTCATGATTTTCTATCTGATCAGCCGGGTGAACTTCGACGACAGTCATTAGATCCACAGACCTCTCAAGCCTGACGGATATAGCCTTACCGGCGCCGCAAAGCTGTCAAAATTCGCTGGTTTACTCAGCCCCATGCCCCCATTTCATTGGGGGCATTGTTTTTGGTGATGTTTTCACCTGCAGCAAAGGGACTGGAACACATGACGCGCGCCGGGGGCACGGCTGACCAAAGCGGATCTGAAGACAGCTCTTCTACTCCCCCTCCTTCATCCAATTTACCTCAGGTGGTCTCCACCCTCTTTCAACGCTCCAGCACCAGCAGTCTGGCCGGGCGGGAACTGGTGGTGGACCGCTCCATCGTCCGACGGGCGGTGGAGGACGGCATCGGGCGCTACGCCGACAGCCGCCGAGACGCCATCCCTGAGTTTGTCGACCAGAACTTTTCTCTGGGGGGCAGCCTGAAACTGCACCGTCATGCCCTGGGCTGGGATATTGCCCGCGCCCCGGCCAACATGCTCCTGGCCCTGCCGCAACTGGCCACCATCGGCGCCTCCAATCTCAGCCGCAAAGCTGGCCTGGAACGGACAGCCGATGTCCTGGGCCGCAGCAACCTGGTTTTCGCCACCGATGTGGGCCGGGAACTGGAGTGGCGGTTGTTTTCTGAACTGCTGGAACTGCCCTACAGCCAGGATCTGCCAAAGGGTCAGAACCGAACCCACGAAGGGGACGCTCTGGCCCACTGCATCCTGTCCGACCCGCGCTTGGAAGCCCCCCTGACGGTGATGCTGCAGACCATCGGGCGGCGCGGGGACGATCCCGCCTTCCGGCGCTGGCTGACCGACAGTCTGGCCACCTACACCAACACCCGCGTGGCGGCCAGCGACCTGGCCAATGCCATTGTTTCTGCAGGCGTCGGGGCCTTGCTGCTCAAGAAGTGGACACCAGGGGCCCTCAGCCTGGGACCGGCAGTGGCCGGGCTGGTAACCCAGAAGATGGCCATCAGCACCTTTCCCCTGGGCGCCGGATTGGGCGGCTTCTGGTACGGCGCTTTTCCAGCCAGCGCCTCAACCCTGGTCACAGTCGGGGTCACCACCGGCTTTCTGGCCGTCGGTGCCGCTACGGCAGCCTTTGCCGGGGTGGTGGCAGACCCGGTCCAGCGGCGGTTGGGCCTGCACCATCGGCGGCTGAACCGTCTGGTCAATGAACTGGAAAGCGAGTTGCGGGAAGGTCAGGGGAACTTCACGTTACGCGACCACTATGCCGCCCGGGTCCTGGACCTGATTGACGTGGTGGCGGCAGCCTATGCCCTGGCCCGCCACCCCTGATGAAAAAACCACGGGTTAAGCACAAAGGTGCAACGTTCCTAACCAAAGCGTTCCTGCTCTGACCCGCAACCCGATACCGGACTTTCCCTCTGTCATTAATCCGCTGCGGTTGCGCCCTTTTGCCGGATGAAGATCCAGGTCAACGTCAATCCCAGCAAAGCCAGAGGCACCGAGGCAACAAAGACCCAGAAGCCAACATCTGCGGCCACAGCTTTGCTCAGACTGTCGGAGAATCCAGCCGCGTTGGCGGCAATGCCGACAAAAGCCGCTCCCAGTGCATAGCCCAGATGCTGAATGGTGGGCAGGGCGGACGCCAGACGCTCCTTTTCCTCATCAACTGTCAGGCTCGTTGCCCGCTGCATGATGAAGCCATACGCCAGTCCGAAGCCGCCCCCTTCCAGGAAGGCAAAGAAAACGATCAGCCAGAGCGGACCATTGGGCAGCGTCCACATGAAGCCAAAGAGAGAGATCGTCACACTGCTCATTCCCAGCAGAATGGCCCCATTGTGAAAGCGCTCCGGCAAGCCAGAGGCAACAATGGCAAGCAGTGACCAACTGATGGAAGACGTAGCCAGGACATATCCGGCGGTCAAAGCCGTGACCCCAAACAAGGTGACCATCACCACCGGCCCATAAACGAAATAGGCTGTGGTCCCGGCGCAAAAGAGGCACATCAGGCCCAGCGCCGATCCCGCCACCGTTCGGGGGTCATAGGTCCGGCGCGGCAAGAGTCTGTTCCCGTCCTTACGGCTGTCCAACCTCAGGAAGAGCCCCAGCAGCACCAGACCGGTCAACACCAGCAGGCTGGAGCGGACAGGTTCCACATTGATGCTGGCCAGGGCGATGGCCATCACCGCACCACTCAACAGCAGCAGTCTGTTGATGGGAAAGCGCTCTGTCTGCTCATCCCGGTCCGCCGGGCCCTGGTCTTTCAAACCCCAGAAGTTCCAGGCCGCCAGCAGCACGGCCTGAATGGCAAAGAAGTAGAAAGCGCCACGCCAGTTGCCCAGCTCTGAAAAGATTCCCCCGACCAAAGGGCCGCTGAAAGCAGACAGCCCCCAAACCAGGGAAATGGCGGCCATCACCCTTGGCATGGCCCGAACAGAGAAGAATCGCGTGGTTGCCAGAAATGACAACGCCACCATGGCACCGCCGCCAAGCCCCTGCATGAGACGCCCGACCAGCATGGTCACCATGTCCGGTGCCACAGCCGACAGGAGGCAGCCGGCCATGTAAAGCAAAGCAGCCAGGGTCAAAGACCAGCGCAAGCCAAACCGCAATGCCAGAAGGGCAGCGGCGGCTCCGGCCACGATGGAGCCCACCTCATAAAGGGACAGTGTCCAGGAGATGTAGGTGGCGCCGCCAATCCCTGTGATGATGTCGGGAATGATGGTTGCGACCATCAACCCGTCTGCGGCATAGAGCCAGACGCCAAAACAAAGAAGAACCAGACGGGCCAGTTCCTTACCACGTAAAAACTCACGCCAGCTTGGGGGGGTGTTATCAAGTGCTGCCATAGCTCTTGGCTTTCCTTTTTCCTTGCCTTCACCCCTTGAGCTTTTTGATCAAGCCGTGGTCAGGTCCGTATCGAATTAATTATGAAAGTTTTGTCTTTATATAATATCTCCGGTTCACAACCTAGGATCTTTTCGGGCACAGCAACCTTGCGATAATCGACAGTAACAAGACACAGATGACCTCGTCTGCCACAAACCTGAGCACACGATCATTCTGGCCAAAGAAAAAGGGAGCTCTCAACAGCTCCCTTAAACTTTTTGATCCTGGGGCCAAGATCGGCCGTCGATCTTTAGCCCTCTTTGCCGGACACACCGGCCTCGGCAAAGGTCGCCATGCCATTGTGACAGGCCACAGCTGCTTTCATCAGATTGATGGCCAGGGCAGCGCCGGAGCCTTCCCCCAGACGCATGTCCAGGTCCATCAGGGGCCGCTGACCAATCGCGTCCAGCAGATGGACGTGACCCGGCTCAACAGACCGATGCGCCACCAGGCAGTGATCCAGCAGTCGGTTGTCCGCTTTGTACAGAACGGCGGCGGCGGCGGTACAGGTATAGCCGTCCAGCAACACAGGGATTTTAGCCAGACGGCAAGCCAGCACAGCCCCGGCAATGGCTGCCAGTTCAAGCCCCCCGACACAGCGCATGACTTCAAATGGATCGGTCATGGCAGCTTTATTTACTTCCAGTCCGGCTTCCACGGCTTTGATTTTGCGGGCCAGTCCGGCGTCGTCCACCCCGGTGCCACGGCCAACCCAATCAGCCACGTCACCGCCAAAGAGAGCGGCAGAGAGAGCCGCGCCGGAAGTGGTGTTGCCAATGCCCATTTCCCCCAGAGCCATGATGTCGAATCCCTCTTCCACGGACATCATGCCATAGGCAAAGGCCCGGGCGCAGTCTTCATCACTCATGGCCGGGCCCTGAGTAAAATCAGCCGTCGGCTCCTCCAGGGCCATTTCATAAACCCGCAGGTCCGCATCAACCAGGGCAGCCAGCTGGTTCACTGCCGCGCCGCCGTTGATGTAGTTGGCCATCATCTGCGCCGTCACATCAGCGGGAAAAGCTGAGACCCCCTGAGCCACCACACCGTGATTGGCCACAAAGACAGCCACACGCGGCCGTTCCAGGCTGGGTTGGGCGCGCCCTTGCCAGGTCGACAGCCAGATGGCTGCTTCTTCCAGGCGCCCCAGAGACCCGGCTGGCTTGGTCAGCTGAGTCTGGCGTTCTGCCGCGGCAGTGGCCGCTTCCAGGTCCGGTCCCGGCAGTTCCTTCAACAAAGCACGGATTTCATCCAGATTGGCGATGGTTGTGGCCTGGCTCATGGGGTCAGCTTCCTCTTTGGCTGGCAGGTCGCGGGCTGAAAAAGGTCAAACAGATTTGCTGCAGCAGAGATAACAATCCTGCGCCGCACTTTGTCTGCTTTTCCAGGCAAGTGTGATCGACAGAAACGGATTTTGCCTTTATGCAGAACCATCCGCCACCGCAAGGCTGCAGACAGGACCAGTTCCGGCAAGGTCCGACTTTCAAACGCGACTGTCCTATACCCGCTCCGCCCATTCAAATCCAGCCGCGAAGGACTTTGTTTCCGTGAAGACACGGCATCCCTGGATCAACGACTTTCTGCTGGCCGGTGTCTTTCTGACCCGCCTGCCGTTTGCCGGATTTCTGCCCAGTGATCCTGCCCCGGCCGGCAGTCTGGAACGGGCTGTTCGCGCCTTTCCGCTGGTGGGGGCTTTGCTGGCTGTGCTGGGCGGGATCATCTTCTGGCTGACAAGCGGGCTTTTTCATCTGCCCCCTTTGGTCGCGGCCCTGATCACCCTTTCTGTTCTGGTGGTCGCCACCGGCGGTCTGCATGAAGACGGTCTGGCGGATGTGGCCGATGGCTTCGGGGGAGGATGGGACAAAGCCCGCAAACTGGCTATCATGAAAGACAGCCTGTTGGGCAGCTATGGTGTCTTGAGCCTGATCCTGCTGGTGGGCATCAAGGCGGCAGCCCTGGCCGCTCTGGAAGATCCGGTCAGTGTGTTTGGCGCTTTGCTGGCGGCCCTGACTTTGTCACGGGCGTTGCCCTTTCTTTTGATGCAGAACATGAAACCAGCCCGCAGCGACGGTCTGGGGGCTGGCTTTTCCCCACCGCCCGTAAAAGCAGTGCTGACTGCCCTTTTACTCGCTTTTCTTCTGTCCTGGCTGGGACTAGGATTCTTTACCGCGCTGACCAGCGCTGTTGCCGCATTGCTGGTCGGCTGGCTGTTCACCCTCCTGGCGCGTCAGCAGATCGGTGGTTACACCGGTGATGTGATCGGTGCGCTCATTCAACTGACAGAGGTCGCGGTCCTGGTGGCTGCGAGTGCACAATGATTGAAACCCGCTGGTGGTGGATCCGCCACGCTCCTGTTGATTCCGGCGGTCGCCTTTACGGGGACAGCGATCCTCTGGCCGACGTCAGTGACCGGGCCGTCTTTGCCAATCTGGCGCCGCGTCTACCCAAGGATGCGCTCTGGCTGCTCAGCCACCTGCAGCGCACACACCAGACGGCTGAAGCCCTGGCCGACCATTTGGATCCTCCCCTCAAAGGCTGCGACTTCCGGCCGGGCAGCCCGGGAGATCATCTGATTGACCGGCGCCTGGGGGAACAGTCCTTTGGCGACTGGCATGGCAAAACCTACGAAGAGGTGGAAGAGGAACAGGGGGAAGAAAGCTGGCATCGCTTCTGGATGACACCCGCCCATTCCGTGCCACCGAACGGAGAGAGTTTTGCCCATCTGATGGCCCGGGTGGGAGAAGCCATTACCGAGATCAACCAGAACCACCAGGGACGGGACATCATCTGTGTGGCCCATGGGGGCACGATCCGGGCCGCATTGGGACTGGCCCTGGGCTTGCCGCCGGAACGGGCACTCAATTTTGGCATCGACAATGTCTCTCTGACCCGCATCGACCACTTTGCCGGGGCGCTGGGCAGCCACGCACCGGAAGAGCCAGAATCCTGGCGGGTCTCCATGGTCAATTTTCCGCCGCAAAGTTCTGACAGGTAAGTCAGGTCTTTAACGCCAAACGCGCCGCTAACGTGGCCATCCCTATAAGGATGGGAAAAGTCGCTTCCCAGGGGCAGAAAGGAAAAAGCATGTCACGCTTTACGCCACCGCAGATTTCTAACCTCAGTGCAGAGGGGGCCGGACAGGTTACCGGGCCCCACCCCGGCCGCCGCACGTGCCTGAAAGCGCTGAGCGGTCTGGCCCTTGCTGCCGGCCTGCTGGCCCTGCCTGAAAGCACTGCGCTGGCAGACGACAAGTACCAGGACCTGCGTGAACGGGTGACCCGGGCAACCACCACCATTGAGTCCATGCTGCGCAATGAAGAGTTTTCTGAGTTGCAGACCATCCTGCCCAAAGCACGTGCTGTGGTGATTTTGCCGCAGGTCATCAAGGGCGGTTTCATCCTGGGCGGACAGGGCGGCAGCGGCCTGCTGCTGGTAAAGGGCGGCGATGGCACCTGGTCATCCCCCGGCTTTCTGACTCTGGCGGCTGGCTCCATTGGCCTGCAGATCGGCGGCTCGGTATCTGAAATGGTCTTCGCCATCATGAACGACGGCGCGCTTGATGCCGTTCTCACCAACTCCTTCAAGTTCGGCGGTGATGTGCAGGTGGCAGCAGGGACCGTAGGCAAGGGCATGGGGGCCTCGACCACCTCCAACTTCAATGCCGACATCTACGCCTATTCAGACTCGGTCGGCCTGTTCGGCGGCGGGGCACTGGAAGGTGCAGCCCTGCTCAGCAACGAAGAAGCAAACGCCACCTACTACAATGCCCCCGGCGTCAAAATGGACGAGATCGTCCTGGCCCGGAAGTACAACAATCCCGATGCGGATCTGCTGCGCAGCAAGCTGCCGTAAGCCTGCTGGGTTTGTTTCTGGGGTAAAGGATGGGGTTTTCTAAACCTCACCCCAGCATCAGGCGCACCACCAAAAGGTTGGTCAGCAACGCGACCAGCAACAGACAGCCTACGGCAAAAATCCAGGCGGCGATGGACAGGCGGTCGAGGCTTTTGCCGCGGGTGCCCTGTCCTTCCAGGGCCTGGGCTGCCTTTTGCGGATCATCCAGCTGCAGGGCCCCGCCCAAGGCGGCAACCGGCCAGTCCCCGGCCAGTAAACCCGCAGAAGAGTCTCCCGCGGCTTTGCTTTCGGCAATGCGTTTCAGGGCATCACCCGGCAAAGCTCCGGGCACAAAAGCGGCAGCAGCGGCCAGCAGCAATCCAGCCAGACGGTTAGGGATCCAGCCCAGAGCCCGCTCCAGCATCAAAACGGGCAAGGCAAAATCCCCGGCCCGCGGCGGCCGTTTGCTTTCCGGTGACGTTACTCCGCCATAAAGCCCGGCCAGCGCCCGCAGACAGACCTGCAGCGCCAGCCCCGGCAACCCCAGCAGCACGTACCAGAAAATGGGGGCGACCAGAGAATCAGCAAAGCGTCGGGCCAGAGCCGCCAGTCCGGCAGGCGCCAGAAAGGATCGGGGCAAGGCGTCCAGATCCCGGGCGGTCATGTCCCCAATGGCCAGCTTCTCCAAAGCGTTGCGTGTTGCCTGTGTGGATCCGGCTGCCAGGGAAAGGCGAAAGGTCTCAAACTGCCGCCAGCTGCGCCGCTGCCGCAAAGCCCCGATCAGGACCAGCAGTTCCAGACCCCAGGCATAGGGGTAATGACGGGTGGCAATGGCCAGAAGAGCGCCGGCCGCCCAGGCCAGCAGGAGCAGGAGGAGCACCACCAGCAGTCCCCGGATCAGCAGGGCCCGCTGGCCCCGCTGGCGACGGTTCAGCTTGCTTTCCAGCCAGCCCGCCAGCCTCAGATACCCGCGCAGGGGCCAGGCAACCAACGCCTGACTCCAGCGGAAGTTCCCCAGATAGGCTTCCAGTGCCAAAGCAGCCAGCAGCAGAAAGAGAGGGTCGGCGGCACCGTATGCGCCCGGCATTTACGTATCCTTGTTTCACCGCAGACGGCGGGGTCTCATGACAGACATTTGGCAGCGCCCCTGGCGCCTTCGTCCAGCAACGACATGCGTCTCGCCGTCTCTGCAGCAGGAAACTGGAAAAACTGCGCGTCAGTATGTCGCGAGCCGTCTTCACGGCACTCGGAAGCCACCCGAAGAACAACGTTGGGGAAATTTATCTCAGAAATTCATTGGCTTAACAACAAAACACTTACCCTTAACATCCCGCCAACGGGGAGAGGACACCCGCACATGACCAATTTTTGATCAAGAGTCGCTGGCTCTTGAGGCCCGCATTCGCTACATGGCTTGTAGCTTCCCTATCACTTCATACTGACGGACAGCCCATGCCTCCCTTTGTACGCGCCATTCTCATTCTCTCGGTCGGTCTTCTGGTTCTGGCCATCGGTATGGCCAGCTGGTGGTACATGGGCGGCAATCAGCAGGTCGCCCGCTATTCAGAAGGCACCAGCACGGGCGCGGCCTCCATCGGCGGCCCCTTCACTCTGGTGGATCAGAACGGCCAGACACAGACGCCGGACAGCTACAAAGGCGGCTACATGCTGGTCTACTTTGGCTACACCTACTGCCCGGATGTCTGCCCCACCGGTCTGCAAAACATGACCTTGGCTCTGGACGACCTGACCAAGGAGAACCCGGATCAGGCTGATCGGATCACCCCCATTTTCATCACGGTTGATCCGGAACGGGATACGGTGGAAGAACTCAACACCTATGCCTCCCACTTCCATGAGCGGCTGGTTGCCCTGACGGGCTCCATGGACCAGGTCAGCGAAGCCGCGAAAAACTACCGGGTTTTCTTCCAGAAAGTGCAGGATGAATCTTCAGGAGAGTATCTGATGGATCACTCCTCCTTCATTTTTCTGATGGACCCTGAAGGCACTTACATCACCCACTACACCCACCTGACCCCGCCGGACGAAATGGCTAAGAGCCTGAGTGAGCGGGTAAGAAGCTAATCGGCCCCTGCGCCGTCACGCAGCGATCCAGCCAGAGAACAAAGGCAGTCGGACTCGATAATCTGACTGCCTTTTTTGCTGTCATGAGCCAGCTTCAGCATGGCTGCCGCGACCTGCTCTACCCTGATGGGGCGATACTTGCGCAAGGGTCCACACAATAGCGGGGTCACCGCCAGCAACACCCAATGAGCAAAGGTCTCACCGGGGCGGCTTTCCGGACGCTGAGCAACCAGCAAAGCCGGGCGCAGCAGAGACAGCGACGACAGGGTGAGAGCCAGCAGCCCTTCTTCCATATCTCCCTTGCACTTGAGATAGCTGCTGGATGACGTGGCGGACGCGCCGATGGAGGAAACCACAACGCAAGCACGGGCCCCGGCTTCCTTCGCCAGTTGGCCCAGCTTCAGAGGAATATCCAAATCGACAGCCCGAAAGGCCGACAGACTGCCCGCCTTTTTGCGGGTGGTGCCAACGGCACAGAAAAGGTCCCAGTCTGCAGACGAAACCACCCCATGCAGGGCGGTTTTCAGGTCATCCAAAGATTGGAAGTTCACCGCGATCTCTCGGACCTTTGGCAGCTGCCCAAGGCCGGTCTCACGCCGGGAGAGGAGAATGATCTGGCGGTAGCTTTCAGGGTGCGCCTGCAGCAAAGGCACCAGGGCAGAGCCAACGGCCCCGCTGGCGCCAGCCACCACTGCCACCCGTGCGGTTGATAGCATGGACCCTGCACCGTCCGTCACAATCTGGTCTGCTGGTTCAGGCAGCGGCAGCGCTGGACTGCAATCCTGCAGCCGGATCACAATCCAGCATCAGGTTGAGAGACTGCACGGCAGCCCCGGATGCCCCTTTGCCCAGATTGTCCAGCTGAGCCACCAGCAAAGCCTGGCCGCTGTCGTCATTGCCAAAGACATGCAGGCGCATGTCATTGCTGTCGTTCAGGGCTTCCGGCTGCAGCTGTTTCATGGCCTGACTGTCTGCCAGTGGGGCCACCTGTACGAACTGCTGCCCGCGGTAATGAACATCCAGCGCCGCGTGAAGATCCTGCAGCTTGGGCGTGACCATGAGGCCTTCCAGCTGCAGAGGAATAGACACCAGCATGCCCTGACGGTAGCGCCCGACAGAAGGCACAAACAGCGGCTTGCTGGTCAGCAGGCTGTGCTTGTGCATTTCCGGCAGGTGCTTGTGGGTCATGCCCAGACCGTAGAGAAAAAACGGTGTTTCGTGATGGTCCGCATTGTCCGGATCTTCGAAGGTTTCGATCATCTGCCGACCCCCGCCGCTGTAGCCGGACACGGCGTTGACGGTGAGCGGCAGATCCGGCGGCAGCAAACCGGCTTCCAGCAAAGGCCGCACAAGGGCAATCATTCCGGTGGGATAGCAGCCCGGATTGCTGACCCGCTTGGAGGCAGCGACCCGCTCCTGCTGGCCTTCTGTCATTTCAGGGAACCCATAGTCCCAGCCATCCGCCACCCGATGGGCTGTGCTGGCATCGATCACCCTGACCTCCGGGTTCTCGATCATGGCTACGGACTCCAGGGCAGCCGCGTCGGGCAGGCAAAGGACCACCAGATCAACTGAATTCAGCAGGCGGGCCTTTTCCACCGGGTCTTTGCGCTTGGCCGGATCGATAGACACCAGGTCAATATCCCGGCGGCCTTCCAGGCGCGCGCGGATCTGCAATCCCGTCGTACCTGCTTCGCCGTCGATAAAGACCTTCTTCGTCATCGTTCTCGTCCTTTTCACTGTTGGCCCTGGATCCGTCCGGGGCCCCTGTTGTCGTGGAACTCTATCCACCTTGCCTTTAAGACAGACCTGCTTATTCGACAGGCCTGCCCTTCCTTATGTCGCAACAACCTGTGTGTCGCAACATCCTGGAGGCTGAAACGAAAAACGGCCCCGTACCAGAGGTTGGGGCCGTTCGCTGAAGTATCTGCGGTGTTCCCGCGATCAACTTACTTGGGCGACAGCACCATGATCATCTGTCGGCCTTCCAGCTTCGGCGCATGCTCAACCTTTGTGGTCTCGGCGACTTCGTCGCGCACACGGTGCAGCAACTTCAGACCCAGATCCTGATGAGCCATTTCACGACCGCGGAATCGCAAGGTCACCTTAACCTTGTCCCCTTCGCCGATGAACTTGTTCAGCGCGCGAAGTTTCACGTCATAGTCATGAGTATCGATGTTAGGACGCATTTTCACTTCCTTCACATCGATGGTTTTCTGCTTCTTCCGAGCCTCGTTGGCACGCTTCTGAGCTTCATACTTAAAGCGACCATAGTCGAGAATTTTGGCAACGGGCGGGCTGGCATTCGGTGAAATTTCCACCAGGTCCAGACCGGACTCTTCGGCACGCTTAAGCGCATCGTAAGTGGATACGATGCCTACATTCTCTCCGTTCTCATCGACCAAACGCACCTCGCGGGAGGTGATCAGTCGGTTTACGCGTGGTCCGTCACGGGACGGCTCGGCATTCATGGGTCGGCGGGCTATTGGAGTAATCTCCCTATAATTTCAGATCTTTAGCATCGAGATCCAGGACGTGCCCTCGGCAAATCAATCCTTCAGGTGCCTCAATGCCACTGCAAACAGTTTACTGATCCTGGCCCGATGATGCCACTTCCTTTTTATGGAAGCTCACCACCGCTGCCAGGACCATGAGCAAGTTTATGAAGTCAGGCGCTGCAAGTCAGGTGCAGCGGCCTCGCTGGCCAGGGTCGACAAGGCCTCGTCCAGGGTCAGAATCTCCTGAGCCTGAGATCCCAGACGGCGCAGAGCCAGTTTGCCTTCTTCAGCTTCCCGGCGGCCGACGACGGCAATCACCGGCACCTTGGCCAAAGAATGCTCCCTGACCTTGTAGTTGATTTTCTCATTACGGCAGTCTGTGGTTGCCCGCAGACCGGCAGCCCGCAGCTTTTCCACCACCTGCTGCGCATAGTCATCCGCGTCAGAGGTAATGGTGGCCACCACAACCTGTTCCGGAGCCAGCCACAAAGGCAGGCGACCGGCATGGTTTTCAATCAGAATGGCCAGGAACCGCTCGAACGACCCCAGGATGGCCCGGTGCAGCATGACCGGGCGATGCCGGGCAGAGTCTTCTCCGATGTAATGCGCATCCAGGCGTTCCGGCAGAATGAAATCCACCTGCAGAGTGCCACACTGCCAATCACGGCCAATGGCGTCTTTCAGCACGAACTCCAGCTTGGGACCATAAAAGGCCCCTTCCCCGGGGTTGGTGGAGAAGGCCACGCCTGCGGCTTCCGTTGCCTCTTTCAGGGCCGCTTCCGCAGCATCCCAAACCTCATCAGAGCCAGCCCGTTTTTCCGGCCGGTCAGAGAACTTCACCACCACATCGGTAAAGCCGAAGTCCGCATAGATGCTCTTCAGCAGCTCACAGAAAATCTGGGTTTCACTGATGATCTGATCCTGGGTGCAGAAGATGTGGGCATCATCCTGGGTAAAGGCGCGCACCCGCATCATGCCGTGCAAAGCCCCGGAGGGTTCGTTGCGGTGGCAGGAGCCAAACTCGGCCATGCGGATCGGCAGGTCCCGATAAGAGGTCAGACCCTGCTTGAAGATCTGCACGTGACCTGGGCAGTTCATGGGTTTGACCGCCAGCACCCGAGCTTCACTTTCCGCGATGAACATGTTTTCGCGGAACTTGTCCCAGTGACCGGAAGCTTCCCACAAGGCGCGATCGATCAACTGCGGGGTTTTCACCTCCACATAGCCGCCTTCGTCCAGACGACGGCGCATGTAGTCTTCCACCACCCGATAGAAGGTCCAGCCTTTGGGATGCCAAAAGACAGAGCCGGTGGCTTCTTCCTGCTGATGGAAGAGGTTCATCTCCTTGCCCAGACGCCGGTGGTCGCGCTTGGCGGCCTCTTCCAGCATCTTCAGGTGGGCTTTCAGTTCCTTTTCCGTCCGCCAGGCCGTGCCATAGATGCGCTGCAGTTGCGCATTGTTGGCGTCGCCGCGCCAGTAAGCACCGGAAACCCGCTGCAGCTTGAAGGCTTTGCCCAGTTTGCCGGTAGAGGCCAGATGGGGCCCGCGGCAGAGGTCCAGCCAGTCACCCTGCTTGTAGATGGTGATGTCCGCATCATCGGGCAGCTCGTGGATCCACTCGGCCTTGTACTTTTCGCCAATTTCATTGAAATGGCGCACGGCTTCTGTCCGGTCCCAGACTTCCCGCTCCAGCGGCAGGTCCCGGTCCACGATTTCGCGCATGCGCTTTTCGATGACCTCGAGATCATCGGGCGTGAAAGGCTCATCCCGGACAAAATCGTAGTAAAAGCCCGTTTCAGTGGCCGGACCAAAGGTCACCTGTGTCCCGGGCCAGAGTTCCTGCACGGCCTGCGCCAGCACGTGAGCAGCGTCGTGCCGAATCAGCTCCAGCGCTTCCTCGGAAGTTCGGGTGACGATCTCAACGGTGGCGTCCGCGGTGATGTCCCGCGTGATGTCCCAGAGGTCTCCGTCTACTTTGACGGCGACTGATGCCTTAGCCAGGCCAGGGCCGATTGATTCGGCAAGCTGCAGACCTGTCACAGGCCCGTCGAACTGCTTGACCGTACCGTCCGGCAGTGTGATCGCGACCATTGAATTTGTCTTCCTCGTAACCAGAGTGATTGAAAAACGTGTCCCTTTTCCCCCCAACGGTTTGGGCTGTTCCAGCCAAAAGGGCGGAAATGGCAAGGGAACCGGGAATTTAGAGGGAATAAAGGGCCTGTCAAGCAAGGCCTGCCCGCAAAGCAGCATTTGCGCTCTTTTGCGGCTTTTTCGCCACTTTCAGCCGGACAAAAGGCCGTTTAGCAGAAGCCTGATGCGAAACGCTTCTAACCACCCCTGGCGATTAAACTCTAGACCTGAGTGAACTCAGGCAACTGAGACAGCAGTTCGCGGTAGACATCCAGCGTCTTGTCGCACATGCGGGCCGTGGAAAAGTTTCCGGCGGCGTGGCTTGTGGCTTTTTGCCCCAATTCGGAGCGCTGGCTCTCGCTCAGATCCAGGGCCTGCCGCAAGGCACGGGCCAGATCACCGGGATTGTTGTTGTCGAAAAGGTAGCCCGTTTCATCGGCCAGGATCTGTTCCGGCCCGCCCCCGTGGTTCGACACCACCACTGGCCGTCCCATGGCCTGGGCTTCACTGACCACACGACCAAAACCTTCCGGTTCAATGGAGGCGGAGACCACCACGTCAGACAGTTTATAGGCGGCTGGCATGTCCCGGCAGTCATCAAAGATGGCCACACAATCCGTCAGGCCCCGATGAACGATGGCCTTTTCCAGCTCTTCACGGTAGGCCGAACGCCCCTGGTCTGAACCAACCAGCAGACAGAGGAACTGCCGTTCCTGCTTCATCTGGGCCAGCGCATCGATCAGCAGCAACTGCCCTTTCCAGCGGGTCAGACGACCGGGCAGCAGAATGATCGGCACCCCGTCAGGCAGTCGCCATGCCGTGGACAGCTGGATCACCCGCTCGGCCGACACCTTGTCGGGATCGAAAGACCGCAGATCCACCCCCCGGTGAACCAGCCGCAGTTTGACCGGGTCAATCTCGTAGTTGTCCTTGATGTGCTGGGTGACAAAGTCAGAGATGGAAATGACCCGGTCCCCAAGGGTCATGACGGAGTTGTACCGCCGCTTGAAAGGTCCTGAGAGGCCGTAGGGCGAATGGAACGTTGTGACAAAGGGTGTCTGCGTTTTCCGGGTGGCCCAATAGGCAGACCAGGCCGGGGCGCGCGAGCGGGCATGGACCAGATGCACGCCGTAGCCTTCAATCACCTCGATCAGGCGTTTGGCATTGCGGCGCATGACCAGCGGATTCTTTGACTGCAGGGGCAACTCGATATGCTGGGCTCCAACGCGCTGCAGATCATGGACCAGGCGTCCGCCACTGGAGGCAACCAGAGGCACAGCACCGGCCTGGGCCAGCGCCGTCGCGACTTCCACCGTGCCGCGCTCCACCCCTCCGGTCTCCAGCGCGGGCACCACCTGCAGAACAACAGGCTGAGGCCCTTCCAGCGACCTATCAGCAGTGCTAGTCTCGCCAGCTGCCAGCTCTTGCGCGGCGCTTGTCACTATTTACTTCCCCAGGAACATTAACTCATGTCCGAGACAAAGGCTTCTCCAGCCACCGCAAATTCCGACCCGCAGCGTCTGGACCGTCCCGACGGCGCCACAATTGCCTATCTCAGACACCTGGGCAAGGGTTTGAAGAGCAAGAAATCGTCAGAAGCCGGAAAAACCGGGCTAATCTTCCTTGGCGGCTTCATGTCGGACATGACAGGGACCAAGGCAACCTTCCTGGAAAACTACGCCAAAGAACGGGGACGCTCCTTCGTCCGCTTTGACTATCTGGGCCACGGCCAGTCTTCCGGCGCCTTCACCGAAGGCACCATTGGCCGCTGGGCGGAAGATGCCGTGGCGGTCATCGACGAGTTGACCGAAGGCCCCCAGATACTGATCGGATCTTCCATGGGCGGCTGGATCATGCTGCTGGCGGCGCTGCAGCGCAAAGAGCGCATTGTCGGCCTGCAGGGCATCGCCGCGGCCCCGGATTTCACCGAAAGCCTGATGTGGGAGACCTTTTCTGAATCCGTCAAGGAAACGCTGATGCGTGACGGGGTCTACAAAGAACCCAACAACTACTCTGACGAACCCTACAGCATCACCCTCAAGCTGATTGAAGATGGCCGGCACCATCTGCTGATGGGCGGAAAAATCGACCTGGATTGCCCCGTTCACCTGCTGCATGGCATGGCAGATCTGGATGTGCCCTATCAGCTGTCTGTCAAACTGGCCCGACGTCTGAACGGCGACCACGTGCAGGTGCAGCTGATCAAGGACGGCGACCATCGCCTCTCCGAACCGGACAACCTGGAAACCCTCACCAACAGTCTGGATCGTCTGCTGGCGCAGATTGAAGGCTGAAAATCCGGCCCTGTTGGATCACCTCCAATTCACTGCCTGTGACAGATAAAGACAGGCAGCTCGCTGATTTCCCGCGCCCATCGAGAGGACTCTCCTGGCGCAAGAGTCTATCTATCTAGAAGTTATACCTATCTATGAGTGACCCCATGGCCCTACAGGCTGACATCATCATCGTCGGGGGCGGCGTTGTCGGCGCTGCCATTGCCTATCACCTGGTGAAACAGAAGGCCGGGCGGGTCTTGGTGCTGGAGCGCAACGATCTGGCGTCGGCGGCGACCTGTCGAAGCCCAGGCTTCTTGCTGTCCAGCGCTGCCAAGAGCGACACCGCCGCCTTTGTCCAGGCTACCCGTGCGACAGCCGCTGAATTGTCAGACGAGCTGAACGATGATCTGGGGTTTCGGCAGGTCGGCTCCATCCGCACCGCCGCCAGTCAGGAACGCCTGGTCCAGCTAATGGGCCTGGTGGCGGATTCCGCCAGCCAAAGTCAGCCCTTTGACATGCTGACCGGAGACAAGCTGCGCCAGATGGTGCCCTGGATTTCCACAGAACTGATCACCCGGGCCGTGCATTTCCCCTCCGATGGTTTTCTGGATCCCTTCAGACTGACCAGCGCCTACCTGCGTGCGGCCAAGAACAAAGCCGGGGAACTGCTGGAAGTCCGGACCCACTGCGCGGTTCAGTCTCTGCTCTTGCAGGCTGGACGGGTGTGCGGGGTGACAACGGCCAAGGGAGAAACCCTGACGGCTAATGTGGTGATCGACGCCAGCGGCATCTGGGCCAGCCTGCTGGGGGAACGGCTGATCGGCCAGGGGGAGACGTCCAAAGGCACGTCTCAAAAGCCCCTGCCCGCCCTGCCCTTCGTTCCCCTGCGGCACCAGCATTGGATCACCCAGCCCGCCGAAGCCTTTCCGGAGCAGCAACCCATGGTCCTGCTGCCGGAAGCACGCACCATCACCCGCCCTGCCGAGGGCGGGGGCCTGCTGGTCAGTGTTCAGGAGCTGGAAAGCCTGCCCTTCAACGCCCATCACCTGGGCGAAGAGGCCGATGCCCTGACCCAGGCGGAAGTGGAAAACCCCTGGCAGATCCTGGCGGAAACCGCCGCAGAACTGCGTCATTTCTTTCCGGGCATTCTGGCCAGTCACTGGGATTTCTATGTGGCAGGCCTGGAGGGGCATACACCCGATGGCCTGCCTTTGCTGGGCAACTGGCCCGGAGTGGAAGGCTTACTGGTGGCCACAGCAACAGGCGACCAGGCCGTGGCAACCTCCAGCGGCGTGGGGGGCCTGCTGGCCTCACTGGTCACAGCCTCAGCTCCGCCGGCAGAGGCCGAGGCTTTCAGGCTGGATCGGTTCGGCCTGCAGGATCCTTATGGAGCAGAGTTCCGCCACCGCTGTCTGACCGCCAGAAGCGAGCGGCAGAAAAACTCTCTCTAGAGCATGATCGGTTTAGGTAGAAGCGCTCTGCGCTTTGAACTAAACCGTGAAGCATCCTCTCAAACACTGAAAAGAGTTTCACGCTCTAAGTGTTATCACGGAGTGATTCCACTTAAACCGATTTGACTCTAGAGGACGCCCAATCATCTTGCCTCAAAGGGATCAGTTGTCTGACATCTCCGCCAGCAGAGCGGTGAGCCCTTCCTTGTAGGTCGGATAGGCAAAGTCATAGCCCAGTTCCTGGCGCAGGCGTTCGTTGGAGACCCGACGGTTGTCCAGATAAAAGGACCGGGCCATGGGGCTGAGCTCAGCCTCTTCAAACGGCACCAGAGGCGGCGGGGTTACACCCTGCAGCTTGGCTGCATACTCCACCACCACCGCGGGGTTTTCCGGCAAATCATCACAGACGTTATAGGTCCGGCCCGGTTGCGGCTGCGCCATGGACGCCATCACCGCCCCGCCGATGTCATCCACATGGATGCGGCTGAAGACCTGGCCTTCCCGAATGAGACGCCGGGCCCGCCCCTTTGCCAGGCTGACGAACTGATTGCGCCCGGGACCATAGATACCGGCCAGCCGGAAAACATGAACCGGCAGATCCCGGGCCCTCTGCAGATCCAGCCAGCGGGCTTCAGCCTCGACCCGCCAGCGGTTGCGGTCCGATGTTGGATTGACCGGTGACTCCTCTGAAACGCAGCCACCGTTGGTGTTGCCATAGACACCGGTGGTGGAGAGATAACCCACCCACTGGAGATCCCGGGCCGCCAGAATGTCTGCTTCATGAACCGACAAAACCGGATCGATTCCTTCTTCCGGCTTAATGGAGGTCAGCAAGTGGGTCGCGCCTGCCAAAGCCGACGCAGGGTCGCTCAGAGGCCTGCCGTCCTGAAACAGGTACGCATCGATGCCTAGTTGGCGCAGTTTTTCAGCCGAGTCTTCACTGCGGGTCGTGCCCGCAACGGTCCAGCCCTGAGCCATCAGGCGGCGAGCCAGGCGCAGGGCGGAGTAGCCCAGGCCAAAGCAAAAGAGTCGAGAAGATGCAGTCATGGCCTCAAGATGGCGCAGCGGGGGCTTGAAGACCAGTCCAGAAATGTCGATGCTGCGCGCCATGTACAGATTGACCGTTCCCACACTGCCCGGCCTTTTGCCTTTGCGCCACTGGTCCGCACCCGCTGCGCTGGCTGTTGCCTCAGGACTGGCTGCCAGCTTCTTCGCAGCTGCACCAACAGCCCAGGCCTCCACCAGCCCGGAAGAAGCTGAGTACCGTGCCTGCATGAACCTCGCCCACCGCATGCCCGACAGCGCCTTTGAAACGGCTCTGGCCTGGCGGGATGACAACGGCGCGGAACTGGCCAGCCATTGCCTGGCTGTGGCTCTGATGAACATGGAACAGTTTGAGGCCGCAGGCATCGAGTTCGAAAAACTGGCCACCCAGCTGGACAAAACCCTGGCACCGGACATTCTGGCCCAGGCGGCCTATGCCTGGCTGGCCATGGAGGATTACGACCGAGCCTATGCGGTCCAAAGTCAGGCACTGGAACTCCGGCCGGATGACCCGGAACTGTTGCTGGACCGCAGTCTGACACTGGCCGAAACCGGCAATTACTGGGACGCACTGGATGATCTCAACCGGGCCAGCGAACTGGCACCAACCCGGGCTGATCTGCTGGTTTACCGGGCCAGCGCCTATCGCATGGTGGAAGCCGAAGAGCTGGCTCTGGAAGACGTCAACCGGGCATTGGAACTGAACCCACTCAGTGCCGACGCCTATCTGGAACGGGGCAACCTGCGCCGTCTGGCCGGTGACAAGAAAGGGGCCCGCCAGGACTGGCTGAAGGTGGTGTCACTGGCTCCGGAGAAGTCCGCCGTCGCCACCTCCGCCCGGGCGAACCTGGAAAAAATGGATCTGAAGGTGGAGTAACCCCGACAGACTGGATCAGGCTCGCCGCTTGCTGGCAGAAGCCTCAGCTGTCGTCAGGTTCCGGCAGCGCCAGGAAAATCAGGGTTCCGAAGATCATGATCAGAAAGCGGGCGGCGGAAGCCTGACCGTTCCAGATCTTGGACTGCCACATGGCAAACCACTCGCCACCGACCACCAGAAAACCGAAGCCGTAAAGAAACGCCCCCAGGGCCAGGCCAAAAACCGCCAGATCCTTGGCTTTCCGATAAGCCTGCAGCTCCGCCCCTCTCGTTTGCCACAAACGCCAGGCGGCCCAAAGCAGCACCAGCGCCGTCAAACCTTCAAAGAGGATAATGAGCCAATAGGCCAGCGCCTGAAGAGCCGGGCTGGTGATGGCCCGCTGGTCCGGCAGCTGGGAGTTGGGGAACAGACTGTCCATGGCCAGCACATGCTGCACAAACGCCCAGTTGCTCTGGTAATCGACCAGATTGTTCAGCGTCACCAGCACAAAAAAGCCCGCCACCATCACAACCAGCAGCACATGAGACAGACGGCGCAACGACATGGATCGCTCCTTTGCTCGGTTTCCGCTTTGATGCCCTTCCCGGAACAGAAAGCCGGGTCTGGCTTAACGCGCTAGGCGCTTACACCATAACCGAGCTCGCTTTAAGTCCCCGATTGCGATCAAAGGCCGGGTCTGGCGGGTCACGCCATCGGGCCTTTAGTGCTCAGCCAGGTCTAGAAGTCCGGATCGGCATAGTGCTTGGGCGGTGGGCTTCCCGGCAGGAAGTCCTTCAGAATTTTCCGCATGGAGGGACGGGATTTCATGCGCGCGTACCAGTCCTTTGCCCCGGCATGGTCTTCCCAGGGCACATCGCCCAGATAGTCCACGCAGGAGATATGGGCCGCCGCCGCAAGGTCCGCCACGCTCAGATGATCTCCACCCAACCACTGGCGGCGTTCAATCAGCCAGCCGATGTAGTCCAGGTGATAGTGAATGTTCTGACTGGCAGCGCGGATGGTGGTGGAGGTCGGCGTTCCCTGCCCCAGGAAGCGCTTCATGATCTTCTCTTCCAACAGGAGGTTGGACACCTCTTCGCCAAACTTGCCGTCAAACCAGCGCAGCAGACGCCGGACCTCAGCCCGGTCATGGGGGTTATCGCCCAAGAGGTTGCGTTCGGGATAACGCTCTTCCAGAAATTCCAGCACCACCAACGTGTCGGGCAGGACCGTGCCATCTTCATCGATCAGGACAGGCACCTGTCCTGCCGGGTTAAGACGCAGGAAACCTTCACGCCTTTCCCAGACCTTTTCCGATTTCAGCTCAAAATCCAGCCCCTTTTCCGCCAGGATCAGGCGAATGAGGCGAGAGCCCGGGTCAAGCGACATGTGATAGAGAACGCGCATGGCAAGGAAGGTCCAATGCGAAAAGGTAAGCGAATTGGCGCGGAAAAAAACTGCTCCCCCGCTCTGCCAGCCCCGGCAGGAAAAATCAAGTCAGTTCAAGAGCCAGCGGCGGGGCTAAAGGGACAGTCACTCCGCCAAGAACAGGGCGTCGGACAGTGGTGCGACATCACTTTTCTATCCGTTCAAACAGGATAAGAGACCCCCGCCTGCTGCAGGTTACTCCCGCTCCTGACTGGCCAGCCAGAGGGCCAGCCCTCCCAGGGTCCCGGCGGAGATCCAGCGTTGCCAGCGCAGGAAAGCCGGGTTGTGGCGCAACTTGTCCCCCAGCGTGCCAAAGAGAAAAACCAGAGAGGCCAGGAAGATAAAGCCCAGCACCATGAAAACCAGGGCCAGTGCCAGAAGGCTGGCAGCAGAAGACCCGGCCTGCGGCGGCACAAACTGAGGCAGAAAGGCGATAAAGAAGATCGCCACTTTGGGGTTAAGCAGATTGGTCAAAGCACCCTGCCGATAGGCCTGCTTTGCGGTGATCCAGCGGGTCCGTGATCGCCCTTTAGAGGTCTGATCAGCCATCAGCTGGTCCAGATCCACCGGCCCCGCCGCCAGGGTGCGATAGGCCAGCCACAGCAGGTAAGCCACCCCCAGCCAGCGCAGTATGTCATAGGCCAGTGGGGCATGCAGGAAGAGATTGGATAGGCCAAAAGCCGCTGCAGTCACATGAACCAGCAACCCGGTGGAGGTGCCCAGAACCGCGGCGAACCCCACCAGTCGTCCCTGGGTAATGGCCCGCGAGCCCACAAAGACAACGTCCGGGCCCGGCGCAACAATCACCGCCAGTGACGCCAGCACAAAGGCCAGGAACAACGGGGCATCAGGCAGAAAACTCAACATGATCCGGTGGCTTTCTCTAAACAACAGACAGCTGCAGGAACCTTACGCCAGAAACGTCACAACAGCCCATTCCTTTCCAACAATCCTGCTGCCCACTCAGAGGCATGGCAGGGACTGCGCCAGTAGCTGGAGAAAAAAATGTTGCCAAAAGGTCGCCCCTGTCGAGTTCAACTTGCAGCAATTCCAGAATCCCCCCATCTTTTAGAAAAGGTCTAAAAGACCCCTGACCCAGTTGCCCAATAGAGAGAGATCACCATGAGCACCGGCACCCCGCAAACAGGCTTCATCACCGACAACCGTCAGGCCGCTTTGTTCCTGACCATGACGGTGCAGGGGTCGGAACAGGCCGTGGTCAGAGTGCGCGACGTATTTGCCAACCTGCCGGGCAGAGTGGCTGATCTCGCCGCCGCTACGGGAGATGTCGAAGCCGTTGTAGGATTTGGCAGTGACTTCTGGGACCGCCTCAGCCCGGCTCAGCGCCCCAAGGAGCTGCGGCCTTTTCCGGCCTTAAGTGACGGCCCGCGCCAGGCGCCCAGCACCGGCGGCGACATTCATCTGCACATCCGCAGCGACCGGCGTGACCTCTGCTTCGAACTGGGCCGCAGCGTGGTGGAAGCCCTGGGTGAAGCTGTCAGCGTAAACGAAGAAGTGGACGGCTTCCGCTATCTGGACAAGCGAGATCTGATCGGCTTTGTCGACGGCACAGAAAACCCGGAGCTTGAACGGCGCAAAGAGGTGACGCTGATCGCAAAAGACGATCCCGACTTTGCCGGGGGCAGCTACGTGATCGTTCAGCGGTATGTTCACAAGATGAAAGACTGGAACGCCTTGCCGGTCGCCCAACAGGAAAAGACTGTGGGACGCACCAAAGCTGACGACATTGAGTTTGAGGGTGATGATCAGCCGCCCTACAGCCATGTCTCCCGCAATGGCCTGAAGGAAGACGGCGTCAAACTTGAAATCCTGCGGCAGAACATGCCCTGGGCAACCACCCAACAACAGGGCACCTATTTTATCGGCTATGCCAAAAGCCCCCATCCGACAGAGGCCATGCTGCGGTCCATGTTCATCGCCGACGACGACGGAACCTATGACAAGCTGCTGGACTACACTGACGCCGTGACCGGGGCCACCTTCTTTGTGCCCTCCCAGGAAGTTCTCAAGGCCTTGGCATAAGGGCCCGCTTGGCCTAATCAAAGGCCTGAACTTCCCTTCGACCGAAAAGAATGGTTGTCCGGCCTGCTGGCTGGGCGAACCGGAAAGCTGAACGAGCCCCATGGAAAACGGCATCTCCCGCCTGGAACTGCGCCGCCCGGACGACTGGCATCTGCATCTGCGCGACGGCGCCATGCTGGAAGCCGTGGTGAACTTCACCGCCCGGCAGTTTGGCCGGGCCATTGTGATGCCCAATCTGGTGCCGCCGGTGACCACCATGGCCGCAGCTGAAGCCTACCGGGAGCGCATTCTGGCAGCTCTGGACCCGGCATTGAGCTTCACGCCGCTCATGACCTGCTATCTGACCGACAGCATCGATGGGGCGGAAGTCGAGCAGGGGTTTGCCCAAGGCATCTTCACCGCCTGCAAGCTCTATCCCGCCAATGCCACCACCAACTCCAGCCACGGCGTCACCGCGGTTGCAAACATCTACCCGGTGCTGGAACGCATGCAGCGCATTGGCATGCCCCTTCTGATCCACGGGGAGGTGACCAGCAAGGACATCGATATCTTTGACCGGGAAGCGGTGTTCATCGATCGGGTGCTGACCCCGCTGCTGAAAGACTTTCCGGAGCTGAAAGTGGTGCTGGAGCACATCACCACAGAAGACGCCGCGCGCTTTGTCGCCGACGGCGGGCCCAATCTGGCGGCAACCATCACGCCCCATCATCTGATCTTTAACCGCAACGCCATTTTCGAGGGCGGCATCCGCCCGCACTTTTACTGCCTGCCCATTGCCAAACGTGAAAAACACAGGCTGGCCTTGCGGGCGGCGGCCACATCGGGCTCGGCCAAGTTCTTCCTGGGAACGGACTCGGCTCCCCACCCCCAGCATGCCAAAGAAAATGCCTGTGGCTGCGCCGGGGTGTTCAACGCGCCCTATGCCCTGGAAAGCTATGCCAAGGTTTTTGATGAAGAAGGTGCCCTGGACAAGCTGGAGGCTTTTGCCAGTGAAAACGGACCTAAGTTCTATGGCCTGCCGCTGAATGAGGGGCGTGTGACGCTGGAGCGCCAGGACAATCAGGTGCCGGATCATCTGGACCTGGCCGACACCCGTCTGGTTCCGTTTCATGGCGGCGAAACACTGCCCTGGCGCTTTTGCGCGGATTGATCACCTCGGGCAGCACAACAAGACTCTAGGGTCAAACAACAGATGAAGAAAAACCCGCGCCAGAACCCCGGTCGCGGGTCTTTCTTTGCTTCTCAGCATGACTTTGTCTCTGCCGCATTCTCCGCCAAAAAAAGCGGCCTGCCTCACTTGATCCTAAGGACCCAGGAGGCAGACCGGGCAGGGAGAAGCATCAGGCACGTTTTTGGCGTGCCTGCAGATTGATCGGATACTCAAGGCGTCCGACCATCTCTCGGGGTACGATCTGCCAGAATTTGCCCCGCTCCAGATGCCAGTCGCGCAGCAACTGGTCGGCGTGGGAACTCTGGGTTTCACGTACGTGTTCTTTGATCAGGTTACAGAGCAGGTTCTCGTAGTAATCCACTTCGAGACGCTGATAGATAACCGACTCTTCATTGATGCGGCCCGGCAGAAGCTCGTCCGGGTCATAGATAAAGGCCATGCCCCCGGTCATGCCGGCGGCAAAATTGTAGCCGACGGTGCCCAGCACCACAGTGGTGCCGCCCGTCATGTATTCGCAGGCGTTGTCACCGCTGCCTTCCACCACCGCAACGGCACCGGAGTTACGCACACAGAAGCGCTCTCCGGCCTGACCAGCCGCAAAGAGCTTACCGGCGGTGGCCCCGTAAAGAACCGTGTTGCCGATAATGGTGTTGTCCTGGGTCACCAGCTTGGACTTGGTCATGGGCCGCACCACAATGGTGCCGCCGGACAACCCCTTGCCCACATAGTCATTGGCATCACCAAAGACTTCCAGTTTCACCCCTTGGACCGCAAAGGCGCCCAGAGACTGACCCGCTGAGCCGCGCAAGCGCACGGTCATGTGATCGGGCTCCAGACCGGTCTGCCCGAACTTGCGGGTGATCAGGGCACTCAGGCGTGTCCCGATGGCCCGGTGGGTGTTGCGGACCGTGTACTGCAGCTGCATCTTTTCGCCGACCCGGAACAAAGGTTCGGCATCTTCGACGATTTCAGCGTCCAGAGTGTCCGGGACCTCGTTACGCCCTTCCAGGGTGCAGTGGGTGGGCAGACCAAAGGAGTCGGCACGGGCCAGCAGCGGGTTGAGATCAAGGTCATCCAGGTGTTCAGCGCCGCGGCTGACCTGCTGCAGCAGGTCGGTACGGCCGATCACTTCATCCAGCGAGCTGACCCCCAGGTCGGAGAGGATTTCGCGGATTTCTTCCGCCATGAAAGAGAAGAGGTTAACCACCCGTTCCGGGGTCCCGACAAACTTCTCACGCAGGGACTCGTCCTGAACACACACCCCCACGGGACAGGTGTTGGAGTGACACTGACGCACCATGATGCAGCCCATGGCCACCAGTGAGCCGGTGCCCACACCATATTCCTCTGCGCCCAGCATGGCCGCGATCACCACGTCCCGTCCGGTTTTGATGCCACCGTCCGTGCGCAGTTTCACGTTGTGACGCAGGCGGTTCAGGGTCAGCACCTGATGAACTTCCGACAGACCCATTTCCCAGGGAATGCCTGCAAACTTCACAGAGGTCTGGGGCGAGGCCCCGGTGCCGCCGTTGTGGCCGGAGATCAGGATCACATCGGCCTTGGCCTTGGCCACACCGGCTGCAATGGTGCCGATTCCGCTGCGCGCCACCAGCTTCACACAGACCTGGGCATCCGGGTTGATCTGCTTGAGGTCATAGATCAGCTGGGCCAGATCTTCGATGGAGTAGATGTCATGGTGCGGCGGCGGAGAGATCAGCGTCACACCTTCGGTGGAATGCCGCAGCTTGGCGATCAGGCTCGTCACCTTGAAGCCCGGCAGCTGGCCGCCTTCCCCGGGCTTGGCCCCCTGGGCCACCTTGATCTCAATTTCCCGGCACTGGTTGAGGTATTCCGCCGTCACACCAAAGCGACCGGAGGCCACCTGTTTGATGGCGGAGTTCTCGTTGTCACCATTGGGATGCGGCACGTAGCGATCCGGCACTTCGCCGCCTTCCCCGCTGTCGGACTTGGCCCCGATGCGGTTCATGGCGATGTTCAGGGTGCCGTGAGCTTCCGGCGACAGCGCCCCCAGGCTCATGGCCGGGGTAACAAAGCGCTTGCGGATGGCAGTGATGGACTCCACGTCGTCCAGATCCACCGGCTCGACGCCTTTGGTCTTGAAGCCCAGAAGGTCCCGCAGCGCCATGGGCGGCAGCTTGGCCACCCCGTCGGAGAATTTCTTGTAGGTGGAATAGGAATCCGTGGCACAGGCGCGCTGCAGGGTGTGGATCAGACCCGCTTCCCAGGCGTGGGCCTCGCCCCCCTGGCGATAGCGGTAGAAGCCGCCCATGGGCAGCGCCACAACCTCTTCATCCCAGGCCTTTTCGTGAATCTCCAGCACCTTTTGCTGGATGCCGGTCATCCCAATTCCACTGATCTTACTGGCCATGCCGGGGAAGAATTCATCCACCAGTGTCCGGCTGAGACCCAGAGCTTCAAAATTGTAGCCGCCGCGGTAGGAAGAAATGACGGAAATGCCCATCTTGGACATGATCTTGAGCAGGCCCTGATCAATGGCTTCTTTGAAGCGTCCGACAGCCGTTTCCAGGGTCATGTCACCAAACAGTCCGCGCGCGTGGCGGGCGGCGATGGCCTCCTGGGCCAGGAAGGCGTTGACCGTGGTGGCGCCCACACCAATCAGCACCGCAAAGTAATGGGTGTCGATGCACTCGCCGGAGCGCACGTTAAGGCTGGTGAAGGTCCGCAGCTTCTGGGCCGTCAGGTGGGTGTGAACGGCGCCGGTTGCCAGGATCATGGGCACCCCGGCCCGGTCCTTGGACACCGCTTCATCACTCAACACCACGTGGGTGCAGCCCCCGCGCACCGCGTCTTCGGCTTCCAGCTTGATCCGCTCAATGGCGTCGCGCAGAGCGGTTTCGCCCCCCTTGACGTCAAAGGTACAGTCGATGGTCGAGACCGTGTCGCCCATGTATTCGTACATGGACTTGAATTCGGCATTGGACAGCACCGGAGAGTTCAGCTGCAGCAGACGACACTGGCTTTCGTCTTCATCCAGAATGTTGCCCAGATTGCCCAGACGGGTTTTCAGCGACATCACCCGCTGTTCACGCAGGGAATCGATGGGCGGATTGGTGACCTGGCTGAAGTTCTGACGGAAGAAGTGGTGCAGGCTGCGATTGTTGGCTGACAGCACGGCCAGAGGCGTGTCATCGCCCATGGAGCCCACAGCTTCCTTGGCCGTTTCGACCATGGGCTGCAGCAGCAGTTCCAGGTCTTCCAGAGTTACGCCAAAGGCCAGCTGGCGGCGGCGCAGTTCGCCGGCATCCAGACAGGCACTTTCGCCCTGGTCGGGGCGGATGATGTCATCGATCTGGGTGGTCGATCCGATCCATTCGCCATAGGGATGAATGGCCGAGATGTGATCCTTGATTTCCTTGTCGTGGTAGAACTCACCGCTGCTGAGATCCAGCGCCATCATCTGGCCCGGCCCCAGGCGGCCTTTTTCCATCACCGTGCCTTCATTGATGCGCACCATGCCGGTTTCAGAGCCCGCGAACAGCAGGCCGTCATCAGTGATGGTGTAGCGCAACGGGCGCAGACCATTCCGGTCCACACCGGCCACCACCCACTGGCCACCATAGGCGCAGATGGCCGCCGGGCCATCCCAGGGCTCCATGACCGCGTTGGTGTAGCTGTACATGTCCTTCCAGGCCTTGGGCATGGCCGTGTTGTTGGACCAGGCTTCCGGGATCATCATGGATTTGACGGTCGGCAGATCGCGACCATCACGCACCAGCAGTTCAAACACCGCATCCAGAGCCGCAGAATCGGAACTGCCCGGCTGAACAATGGGCTTCAGGTCTTCAACAGACGGGCCAAAGACATCAGATTCCAGACGGCACTCGTGGGCCTTCATCCAGTTGATGTTTCCATTGACCGTGTTGATTTCCCCGTTATGAGCCAGGGTCCGGAACGGCTGCGCCAGTTTCCAGGTCGGGAAGGTATTGGTGGAATAGCGCTGATGGAAGATGGCGAAGTTGGACTCAAAGCGTTCGTCCAGCAGATCCGGATAGAAGGTCGAAAGCTGTTCAGCCAGGAACATGCCCTTGTAGATGATAGAGCGACCGGACAGCGAGCAGATGTAGAATTCCTTGATAGACTCTTCTTCCGCGGCTTTTTCAATCCGACGACGAATGATGTAGAGGTCCCGTTCAAAACGGGCGGCGTCATGATGGCCATTGGCGATCATGATCTGCTCGATTTCTGGTCGTGTTGCGTTGGCCTTTTCACCGATCACATCGGCAGCCACCGGCACCTGACGCCAACCATAGATGCGATAGCCGAAGTGCAGGATTTCCCGCTCCACCAGCACACGGCAGCGCTCCTGGGCCTCCATATCCGTGCGCGGCAGGAAAACCATGCCCACACCGATCTGCTCGTCATGTACTTCATGGCCGGTGTCTTCCACATGTTCCCGGAAGAAACCCTGGGGAATCTCCACATGGATGCCCGCACCGTCACCGGTCTTGCCATCCGCGTCGACCGCGCCCCGGTGCCAGACCGCTTTCAGCGCCTCAATTCCGGCAACCACCACGTCACGGCGGGGGGTGCCATCCAGGCTGGCGACCAGGCCAACACCACAGTTGTCGCGCTCACTGTCCGGGCTGTAGAGACCAACCTGTGCCAGTCGGGCTGCTTCCGCATACTGGGCGTGAACCTGGCCTGCGATGGACAGGCTGGCCAGAGAGGAGCTGGAATTGAGGATCTTGCGCATCTTACGACGTTCTCCTGAAAACCCGGGCAGTGCCGGGCTTCATCTTTTGGTATCTAACAGGGGCAAAGGCCTGAACCTTAAGCCTTGCAAAAATGAGAGGGCGGTCTGGCAGCCGGGCAGGCGCTGACCGGGCCGGGCCTATTCAGCAGCCAGAGCCTTGGCCCCCTCTCCCTTAACCGCTTGTTCTTTCAGATAGCTGTGGATGGAGGCGGCAGCATCCCGACCATCGCGGATGCCCCAGACCACAAGAGAGGCTCCTCGCACGATGTCGCCAGCGGCGAAGACCCCATCCAGGCTGGTCATCAGCGTTTTGTTGTCCGTCTTGACCGTTCCCCAGCGGGTGGTTTCCAGTTCAGGCGCACCGAACATGACAGGCAGATCCTCCGGGTCGAACCCCAGCGCCTTGATCACCATGTCGGCTTTCATCTCATAGGATGATCCGTCAATGATCTGCGGTGTCTGCCGACCGGACGCATCCGGCGCCCCCAGATGGACCCGCTGCACCCGGACTTTGCTGACCTTATTGTCCGTGCCATCAAAGGCCTCCGGTGCCGCCAGCCAGACGAAGGTCACCCCTTCTTCTTCGGCGTTGGCAACTTCCCGTTCGGAGCCGGGCATGTTTTCCCGGTTGCGTCGATAGAGACATTTCACGGAGCGGGCGCCCTGGCGCACGGCCGTGCGGACACAGTCCATGGCCGTATCGCCTCCGCCGATGACCACGACGTTTTTGTCTTTGGCATCCAGCGAACCGTCTTCAAAGGCTTCCACCTTGTCACCCAGATCCAGACGGTTGGAGGCCGTCAGGTAATCTAGGGCAGGGAAGATGTTGTCCAGACCCGCGCCCGGCAGTTTGATGTCGCGGCCTTTGTAAACCCCTGTGGCGATCAACAGCGCATCATGCTGCTCACGCAGCTGGGCCAGGCTGGCATCCTGTCCCACTTCAAAGTTCAACTGGAAGGTGACACCGCTGTCCGCCAGCAACTTGGCCCGGCGCTCAACCACGTCTTTTTCCAGCTTGAAGCCCGGAATGCCATAAATCAGCAAGCCACCAGCACGGTCATAGCGATCGTAAACCGTTACCTTGTAGCCTTTGGCGCGCAGCTGACCGGCAGCAGCCAAACCGGCAGGACCGGCCCCGATGATGCCAACGGACTGGTCCCGTTCCACCTGGGCTGTGATGGGTTTTACCCAGCCTTCTTTCCAGGCCGTATCAGTGATGTGCTTTTCCACCGCGCCAATGGTCACCGTGGTGTGGCCGGACTGCTCCAAGGTGCAGTTGCCTTCGCAAAGGCGGTCCTGCGGACAGATACGGCCGCAGATTTCCGGGAAGTCATTGGTCGCCTGACTGACCTGATAGGCTTCTTCCATACGACCCTGGGCCGTCAGCATCAGCCAATCGGGAATGTTATTCTGAACAGGGCAGTGAACCTGGCAGAAGGGCACCCCGCACTGAGCACAGCGAGACGCCTGCTCAACAGCTTTTTCCGGGCTGAAGCGGGAATAGATTTCCTGGAAATCCTCACGACGCAGGTCGGCTTCCCGTTTTTCCGGCATTTGCCAGTCAACCGATACAAAGGACTGCATGGACTTCGTCATCTAGCGCTCTTCCTACAAACCAAGTTTCTTTGTTGGTCCCTTAGATCCCGGAGCAGGCTCCGGATGGTACTTGCGACTGGAAGCTGGCGACCAAGGCATCGACGGCTTCGGCATCCAACTCCACAACGTTCACCAGACAGGGACTTTTTCGCCTGTTTTACTGTGGCGGAGGCTTGGTATAGGCGATCCCAAAGTCAGACGCCAGCCAAATCGCACATTTAGGCATCAAATTGGTACTATTTATCCAAGCTTCTTTCTGAAACAAGGATCAAATCTACAGCTTTCGAAATCTTGAAAAGCCAAATGGTACCAAATTAGTACTATTTGATGCCGCCACACCCCCAATCCCCATTGCCCTTGTTGGATCTTGAGCAAAAACCTTGAATCTCAAGGGTCTATTGCCAGGCATCGCTGCAAGCAGAAAGCTGCTCAGGGGGCTGGACAAGTCTCAACCAAGCAGGTAGAGCCCACTGAATCTTGCTAGGACGGTTTGCAGAAAACAGCATTTCTACAGCCATAAATTGCCGCAAGATCGCAGAACTCTTGCAGCCTCCGGTCAGAACTTTGCCTATACTCAAAGGGACCGGATTTCAGGCTGGCGTCAGAAAACTGCTGCATGACGGGGGAAACAGTGCCGCTTTTTCATCTTCTCATTCTGGCTGTTGTCCAGGGGATCACTGAGTTCCTGCCCATTTCTTCTTCCGGCCATCTCGTGCTGACCTGGGATCTTCTGGAGCAACTGGGCGACAGCACGACCTGGAGCCGGGATGACGAACGCCTGGATCTGGACATTGCGGTTCACCTGGGCACCCTTCTGGCGGTGTGTCTCTACTTCCACAAAGACCTGCTGGCCATGCTGGGCGGCACGCTGAAAATCTTTACGGGAAAAATCACCCCCGGCCTGCAGTTGGTTTTGCTGCTCTTCATTGCCACCGTGCCCGTGTTGATTGCCGGCTTTCTGCTCAAGCAATATGGCCAGGGTTTCCTGCGCAGCCTGACGATTGTGGCCTGGGCCAACATCTTCTTTGCCCTGCTGTTGTGGGGGGCAGACCGCTTTGGTCTGATGATCCGGCGGATTGAGCACATGCGCTGGAGTGAAGCGCTGCTCATCGGGCTGATGCAGGTTCTGGCACTGATCCCCGGCACCAGCCGGTCCGGTGTCACCATGACAGCAGCCCGGATCTTCGGCTACGAACGTCAGGAAGCCGCCCGCTTTTCCATGCTGATGTCGATCCCGACAATTCTGGGCGCCTCTTTGCTGACCATCCTTGATCTGCGCGACAGCGGGAACATGGCTCTCGGGCAAGACATGCTGCTGGCGGCCGCTTTCGCCTTCGCCACCGCGTTGGTTGCCATTGCTCTGCTGATGCGCTGGCTCAAGGAAGCCAGCTTCACGCCCTTTGTTTACTACCGCCTGGCGCTGGGCGCGCTGCTGCTCTGGATGATCTACGCCTGAGCGGAGACCGGCTGCGCTCAGCCTCAGTCCCGTGCCAGATGCTGCTGAGAGTATATCTGCTTGATTTCCTGCAGGCGACCACTCTGTTGCAATGCCAGCAGACCTTTATCGAACTCTGCAATCAGTTCTTTACTGCCTTGCCTGGTGCGCGGTGCCGCCAGATGCTGGCTGTTGTTGGAGATGGCGGGCAGCAGGAACACAAAATCCGACCGCTTCAGCCCCGCCTGCTTCAGGTTAAACAGCGCCTGATGAAAATTGACGGCGAAGTAGTCAATCCGTTCAGCCAGCAGCATTTTGATGCCGCTGATCTCATCATTGACTTCATAGCGGGAAAAAACCGGGCTGGATGAAAACTCCGGGCTGTAAGCCCAGTTGCGACCAACAGCTATGGTCTTGCCGGCAAACTCCTCATAGGAGGAGTAGCTGTTCTTCTCCTGGGGCGCTTTGGCCAGCAACACCATCCAGGTGTCATTGATGGGGCGGGAGAACAGAAACTCCCGGGCACGCTCTTCTGTGTAAAACGCGCTCAGCAATCCGTCATAGGTGCCTGCTTTCACCTCCATCATCGCCCGCGACCAGGGGCGGTAGGACACGATCAGCTCGTGCCCCTGGGCGGCCAGCGCTTCCCGGGCAATGGATACCAGCATGCCCCCATCCGGCAGGTATTTGCCAGTGAAAGGCCAGAACTCAGCTGTCACAAGATGATAGGTTCGGGCAACGGCAGCCGACTGAGGCACGGACACAACCAGCCCCACCCAGCCCAGCAAGAAAAATGCGGACAGTGCACGCGTTACAAACAGGCGAAAAGCCATGGAGATCAACAACTCTATATCGACTAAGAACCGTAACCCTACCTACAAACTCTTAAGATATGCCTGACAAACCCTGCGAAAATGTGCGCGACATCATTTTTTTCTTCCCCCCATAAGCCACGCATAAGCAGCCCCGCAGGTCCCTACCTGACCACGGCAGATGTCGGCTCAGCTCAGACCCGTTCGCCCTGCTCAAAGAGGCCCCCGGGCCGGTAACGCTTTAGATAAGTAGGCAGCACCGTTTGCAGACCCGTGGGCGCAATCCCCAGATCCGCAAGACCGGGATGCTCACCGGTCAGGACGTTGTCCTGTTTCAGCAAGGTAACCTGATCGCGCGTTAAAGGCGGATTGGGCAGCTTTTCCAGAAACCAGGCTTCAAAGGAGGCCAGCCCAAAGGGCAAGGGCAGCAGCAGACGCTTCCGCTCCACCTGCGCCATCAGCAGCTCCAGCAACTGCTTGAACGTCAGGACTTCCGGTCCGCCAAGTTCATAGGTCTGACCGGCACAGGCCTGATTCTCCAGACAAGTCACGACGGCAGCCGCCACGTCATCCACATAGACCGGCTGAAACCGGGTCTGCCCGCCCCCAACCAATGGCAAAAAGGGCGAAAAGGCCATCAGCTTGGCAAAGCGGTTGAAGAAATCATCCTCCCGGCCAAACACCACAGAAGGGCGCAGAATACGGGCTGTTGGCACGGCAGCCCGAACGGCCTGCTCTGCGGCCAGTTTGGACCTGGCATAACTGGCCTGCGCCGTTTCACTCACCCCCAGAGCCGAGACCTGCACAAAATCTTCAATCCCCTGGGAGGCTGCAACCTGGGCAATGGTCTCAGCACCACGAAACTGCACATCGGCAAAAGACTGCTTGCCCTGCTCGAACAACAATCCCACCAGATTGACCACAGCATCGCTGCCCTTGAGCACGGCTTCAATCTGATCCTTTTCACGGATGTTGCAGTGGACAGGGATGATCTGGCCGACCTGACCCTGGGGCACGAGAAACTTGGCCCGGCTGGGGCGGCGCACGGCAATGCGGATGTTCCAGCCCTGTCTGGCCAGCCGGTTCACCACGTAGCGCCCCAGAAACCCGGAGCCCCCAAAAACAGTCACTGTGCCTTGCGTCATGTTCTTTCCCCTTTTTGGCTGAACTCCGGCGATCCGTGGCACCTTTCAGGTTACGCCAACGCCCGGCGGTTTCAGCAAAGAGATGATCCCGTCCGATCCCGGTCACACAGCCAGCAAAGCAGGCAGCAAGACTGCTGTCGCTGACGTTGACAGACCCTGCCCCAACGCTATGGTGTTGATCGATTTTCCGCCATCTTTTTCTATCCTGACAGCAACCCGCCGAACAGCAGGGTCGCCTGAAGGATGGAATATGCTAACTGTCTGTGATCTTTTCCTTGATCCATGACAGTGTTCTTTAGAATTGGAAGTGACCTCGTGAGCATCACCCTGCATCAGAATGACCTGCCCGATGACCTGGATCTGGGGTCCAGCGTTGCCGTGGATTGCGAAACCATGGGGCTTAATCTCAAACGGGACCGGCTGTGCCTGATCCAGCTGTCCAGCGGCGATGGCACGGCCCATCTGGTGCAGTTCAGCGACGGACAGTTCGACGCCCCCAATCTGAAGCGCCTGCTGGGCGATGATCAGGTTCTGAAGCTGTTCCATTTTGGGCGCTTCGACATTGCTGCTATCGACCTCTACCTGGGGGTTACCTGCCGCCCGGTGTACTGCACAAAGATCGCCTCCAAACTGGTGCGCACCTTTACGGACCGGCATGGCCTGCGCGATCTTTGCAACGACCTGATCGGGGTCTCCATTTCAAAGCAGCAACAGTCGTCAGACTGGGGCGCGCCAAAACTGACGGAAGAGCAACTTGCCTATGCGGCTTCGGATGTGCTGCACCTGCACGCCCTGAAAGCCAAGCTGGACGTGATGCTGGCCCGGGAAGGCCGCAGCGACCTGGCCCAGGCCTGCTTTGATTTTCTGCCGGACCGGGCGCTGCTGGACAATGCCGGCTGGGAAGAAATGGACATCTTCGCCCACTGATCTTTTCGCGACGGAACAGCCACCGTTCGCAGCAAACGGTGCGGAGGCATTCCCCGGACTTGGGAACCACAGCAAGGTTCCCAAATCGCGACCCTAATTCGTCGCAGTGCAAAGTGGTAGATTGTCGGTGCCTTTTTCCGGCTGAACGCCTATATCTGGTAGTCAGCCGGACAGGTGACAGCCGCAGAGGGCATTTAAGGCCCGGAGCAGCTATGCTGGGCGGGACCGCTGAACCGCTTTTGAAAACCGGTTTCTGCGGCAGGTAACAGTAATTCAAACCAGATAGAGTCGCTCTAGACTTTACGGAGACGAGTACAGGTGACAGCGCGTAATCAACGCAGCAACGACTCATCGGATCGACAGACCGAGGTGGACAGCCTGGCGGTTGGACGTCAAACCCTGACCACCGAAGCCCGGGCTCTCAACCGTTTGGCTGAAGAGCTGAACGGTGACTTTCTGGCCGCCCTGGAATGTATGGAATCCATCAAAGGCCGGGTCATTGTCACCGGCATGGGCAAATCAGGTCACGTGGGGGCCAAAATGGCGGCCACCCTGGCCTCAACCGGTCGCCCCGCCTTTTTTGTCCACCCCGGTGAAGCAAGCCACGGCGATCTGGGCATGGTAACGCCGGACGATTGTGTCATCGCGCTGTCCAACTCCGGCAACACCGCCGAACTGGGAGACATCATCTCCTTTACCCGGCGGTTTGGCATTCCCTTGATTGCCATCACCCGAAAAGCCGAGTCTCTGCTGGGAGAAGCCGCTGACATTGTGCTGCAGCTGCCGGATGTGGATGAAGCCTGTCCCATGGGCCTGGCGCCAACCACCTCCACCACCGCCACCATGGCGCTGGGGGATGCGCTGGCCGTCACCTTGCTTGAACGTCGTAATTTCAAGGCCGAGGACTTTAAGGTCTTTCATCCCGGCGGATCTCTGGGCAACAAGCTGACGCGGGTTGAAGAGCTGATGCACGGTGTCGATGAGTTGCCGCTCTGCGCGCCCGATACCCCCATGAGCGAAGCCATCCTGACCATCACGGCCCACCGCTTCGGCTGTGTCGGCGTGACCGACGGGCAGGGCCGCTTGCAGGGCATTGTGACCGACGGCGATCTGCGTCGGCATATGGCCGGAAACCTGCTGGATCGCCCGACCGGTGAAATCATGACCCGGGAGCCCCGCTGCATCCGTCCTCAGGCTCTGGCTGCTGAAGCCCTGCACCTGATGAACATGACAGACCGGCCCTTCACCACCCTCTTTGTGACAGAAGACGACAAACCCATCGGAATTCTGCACATTCACGATCTTCTGCGCGCCGGGTTGGTGTAACCCATCATGGCCGACGCAGTCTCCCCCCCGCCTTCTTCTGATTTGCCCCGCAGCGCGACGCCCCGTCGACCCGCGCCGCTGGGTGCCAGTGGCGAAGCCCTGGGGCGGGATGAAGCGCGGGAGCGACTGGCCGCTCAGGAAGCAAACAACCGCAGCCGCAGCCAGACGCTGCGTCGCCGCGGGCGTGACGGCTACTCCCGCTTTGTCGGCTTTATGAAGTTTGTTCTGCCGGCTCTGGCCGTGGCGCTGATCCTGCTGATCATCGTCTGGCCGCGCCTGGAAGCAGACGAAAAATCTTTCCGACTGGGCATATCCGATCTGGCAGCTGAACTGACCAGCAACTCCGTCATGGTCAACCCGCGCTTTGCCGGCATGGACGAAAACGGCCGCCCCTTCAATGTGACGGCAGAAAACGCAAGTCAGGAACAGTACGGGGCCGATGCCATAGATCTGGAAGAGCCTCGTGCGGACATGGAACTGGAGGATGGGGCCTGGCTGGCCCTGGCCGCCAGCCAGGGCCGGTACAAGCGGGAAAGTGAATTTCTGACATTGAGAGGAAATGTCTCCCTGTTCCATGACGAAGGGTTTGAGGTCCGTACCGAAGAAGCGGATGTGGACCTCGCCGCAGGCCGGGCTGAAGGCAATCAGACCGTAGAGGCCCAGGGCCCCTTCGGCACCATTGTCGGGGAAGGTTTCCGGATTGAAGAACGGGGCAACATCATTCAGTTCACCGGAAGATCCCGCCTCCTGATCTATCCGGAAGCACTTGAGGAGCTGAGGTGATGCCAGGTGTGCCCCATAACCACTGGTCTGCTCGGTTTCACAGCGCCTGCACAGAGATCGCTTCATCTGAGTTTTCTGCTAAGCTGGCAAAATCCCTTACCAAGAAGAAACATCTGCCCATGCTGCGTCCTTTGTCTTCTTTATCGCTAGTGGCTGTGTTGCTGGCGACCGGCCTCCTGACGATCCAGCCCGCTGCTGCTCAGCAGGGGCTGACCGCCTTGCAGAGCGGGGATGCCCCCCTGACCATCGATGCCGATGAAGGCATCGAATGGCAACGGGACCAGCAGGCCTACATCGCCCGCGGCAATGCTCTGGCCACACGGGGGGACCTGTCCATTCGCGCCAACACACTGACGGCCTATTACCGGGACAAAGCCAGTGGCGGCGGAACGGAGATTTATCGCTTGGATGCCCTGGGGAACGTGATTATCTCCAGTGCAAACGAAACGGTCTATGGCCAGAAGGGCGTCTATTCCGTCGACCAGCGGGTGGTGCAGCTGACCGGCAACAACCTGCGCCTGGAAACAGCAACGGATGTGGTCAAGGCCCGCGACAGTCTGGAGTACTGGGAAGACTACAACGGCAGGCCTGTGGCTGTGGCCCGGGGCGAAGCCAGCGCAGAGCGACTGGTGGAAAAGCAGCGCATTCTGTCAGACGTGCTGACTGCCACCTTCTCCCAGGCGCCGGAAAACGGAAACCTGGAACTGGACCAGGTGGATGCTTTTGGTGACGTGCGCTTGTCCACGGAAAAGGATTTCGCCCGTGGTGACAAGGGAATCTATTATGTTAAGAAGCAGGAAGCTGTGCTGGACGGGAACGTGCGAATCACCAGCAGCGGGAACCAGTTGAACGGCGACCGTGCCGAGATTGATCTGGAAACAGGGGTGTCCCGCCTGCTGTCTGCCGGCAACAGCCGGGTGCGTGGTCTGTTGAAGTCACAAGATACTAACTAGAGTTGGGAAGCGGGTGAGTCAGTCGAATTTTAACGATCGCCAGAAGATGCCGGGCAACCCTGCGGCGGTTTCCGCCGGGCCGGGTCGCCCCACCTTGGTGGCTGACAACAAGGGCCTTGCCGCCCACGCTGTAGGTAAAAGCTTCAAGAAGCGCCGGGTACTGCGGGATATCTCCCTGCATGTGAACCGGGGAGAAGCTGTAGGCCTGCTGGGTCCGAACGGGGCCGGTAAAACCACCAGCTTCTACATCATCACCGGACTGATCGCGCTGGATACGGGCTACATCACCCTGGATGGCAACGACATCACCGACCTGCCCATGTACCGGCGTTCCCGGTTGGGCATTGGCTATCTGCCCCAGGAAGCCTCCATTTTCCGCGGTTTGACGGTCGAGCAGAACATCCGCTCTGTTCTGGAAGTGATAGAACCGGTTCGCGACAAGCGCGAAACCATGCTGGAAGATCTGCTGGCGGAGTTTTCCATCACCCACCTGCGCCGCGCGCCCGCTCTGGCTCTGTCAGGCGGGGAACGGCGACGTGTGGAAATCGCCCGCTGTCTGGCCTCCCAGCCGCACTTCATTCTGCTGGATGAACCTCTGGCCGGGATTGACCCCATCGCCGTAGGCGACATCCGCGATCTGGTGGTCCACCTCAAAGACCGGGGAATCGGCGTGCTGATCACCGATCACAACGTCCGCGAAACCCTGGAAATCGTCGATCGTGCCTACATCATTCACGATGGTATGGTTCTCATGGAAGGGGCACCTTCTGAGATCGTAGCCCATGAAGATGTGCGCCGCGTTTACCTTGGCGAAAGGTTTAGCCTGTAGGCCGTTGGGTAGGACATTTTCCACGGACCGGGGCCCATGGAGCAGAAAAAATTAACCATAAGGATTAACGGATCGCTGCGGCAACGCAGAGACTCCGGCTATGCCTGTGGTGACGCGCTTCTGCCGCTCCAGACATTCACGCCCGAAATCAGATCAAACTCCCCTGGAACCGGGCGAGAGGCGGGGCCATGGCCATAAGTCAACGCCTCGACCTGCGCCAGTCCCAGAACCTGGTGATGACACCGCAACTGCAGCAGGCCATCAAGCTGCTGCAGCTGACAAACCAGGAACTGGCCTCCTTTGTGGAAGGGGAACTGAACGACAACCCGCTGCTGGAACGGGACGACAGCCAGGCAGCAGTCGAAACACCTCTGTCAGAAAGCGACGGATTCAGCGATCCCCTGGCCGACACCTCCGCCAGCCCTTCCGCTGACTTCGACAGCAGCAGTGACGGCGCTGGCGACGCTGCCGGGGATGCTGGTGGCGATGTGGGCGGCGAAGAGGCTGCCCTGCCCGACGCACTGGATCATGCCGCATCAGACGCCCTTTCCGGCAATGGGGATCAGCCGCTGGATCACCAGGACAGTTACGACGACAACAGCCCGTCCGACCAATGGGACGCGGCCGCCAACTCCACACCGGGCGAAGCCGGTCCAGGGGTTACCAGCAATGAGGCCGGCCCGGGTGAAGACGGTTTGGGCGGCGACTGGGGCAGCAGCAGCGGTTCAGGGGGCTCCCCTTTTGACGAGGACGGCAGTTCCTTTGAAGAGCGGATGGAAGACCGTCCTTCTCTCAGGGAACACCTGCTTAGCCAGCTGCAGCTGGAAAGTGACGATACCCAGGTCCGCTTGATCGGGGCCTATCTGATCGATTCCCTGAACGAAACCGGATATCTGGCCATTGAGCTGGTTGAGGTGGCAGAGGCGCTTGGCTGTGACATCTCAGCTGTCGAAGCCGTTCTCGACATCATGCGCGGTTTCGACCCTGTCGGTGTTTTTGCCCGCGACCTGCGTGACTGCCTGGAAATCCAGCTGATCGACAAGGACCGCTTTGATCCCTACATGCAGCGGCTGCTGGAAAATCTCGAGTTGCTGGCCTCCCACGACTTCGTCCGGCTGCGCAAGATCTGCGGCGTGGATGAAGAAGATTTCTCAGACATGCTGGCAGAGCTGAAGGCCCTGGATCCCCGGCCGGCCCTGGCCTACGAAGGCGGGGCTGCGGAACCTGTCATCCCCGACGTCCTGATGCGACCGCGGCCGGACGGCTCCTGGCATATCGAGCTCAACAGCCAGACCCTGCCCCGGGTGCTGGTCAACCAGGCTTACTATGGCGCCGTGATCAGCCAGTGCCATCGCAAGGAAGACAAAGCCTATCTGAACGATCAGCTGCAGTCGGCCTCCTGGCTGGTCAAGGCCCTGCATCAGCGGGCCAATACCATCATCAAGGTGGCCGGAGAGATTGTGCGTCAGCAGGAAGCCTTCTTCAGCAAGGGCGTGGAGCACATGCGTCCCATGACCCTGCGCACGGTGGCCGATGCCATTGAGATGCACGAATCCACGGTTTCGCGTGTTACCTCGAACAAGTACATCGCCACCCCGCGCGGCACCTATGAACTGAAGTACTTCTTCTCCACCGCCATTGCCGGTACCGGCGGCGGGGAGCATTCATCAGAATCCGTGCGCCACCGCATCCGGGCACTGATTGATGCCGAAACGGTCAAGACCGTCCTCAGCGACGATGCACTGGTGGAGAAGCTCAAGGCAGAAGGCATCGACATCGCCCGCCGCACCGTCGCCAAGTACCGTGAGGGCATGAACATCCCCTCCTCGGTCCAGAGGCGCCGCCTGAAGAAGGTTGGCCGCTAAGACCGCCTTCAGGGCGCCTGACCGACCAACCCTTCCCTTTTAGCCAAGAGCATGATCGGTTTAGTTAGAAGCGCTTCGCGCTTAAAACTAAACCGTGAATCATCCTCTAACACGGCGAAAAGAGGCAAATTCACGCTCTAAGCGTTATCACGTAGTGATTCCACTTAAACCGATTTGACTCTGGGTTGTTTTGCAGGGCTGCTGTGCGGGCAGCACGCGCGCAGTTCCCAAATCCTGCGAATATCGGCAAATGTGGCAATTTTAGGGTGATAGCCCTCTGCTGTCTGGAACCCGCAGGGACTCTGACTCCTTTAAAAGGCAAGAAATTTTTTTGCGTAAACGGAGGCATTTCAGGCTTGAAAGCGTCCCGTTGAAGGGCCCTATACTAACATTATGGAACCGGCACCAGGAATGAGCGGACGCCCTTGACACCTCACCGAGGGCTTCTTATTGTCCCGCCCTCGTTGGGGATAGCATCATTGTTTTTTCTGAACTCTGGTGTGTACGCAGAACAAGCTTTGATGCGACAGCCCCAAAGGAATGACCCATGCACTTAACGGTCGAAGGTCGGCACATCGATGTAGGTGATGCCCTGCGTGTCTATGCTGAAGAACGTCTTCAGTCTGTTTTAGATAAGTACTTTGGCGATGCCCTCGCCGCGACAGTGATCCTGTCACGGGATGCTCATCTGTACCGAGCTTCTGTGGCCATTCACCTGGGACGCGGCATGGATGTTCAGGCCGAGAGTGAAGCAAAGGATCCCTACCCTGCATTTGACGGCGCTCTGGAGCGCCTGGCAAAGCAGCTGCGTAGATACAAAAGACGTCTGAAAGACCACCGCCAGCAACAGGCAGAGGCGGAAAGCCAGCGGGTTCGGCAGGTGGTTCTGGCAGGCGACAGCGAAGAAGCAAAAGAACCAGAGGCAGAAGACGATCCCAATGGCAGTCCTGTCATTGTCGCAGAGCTGGATATGGAAATTCACAGCTTGAGCGTCAGCGATGCTGTCATGCGGTTGGATCTCGGCGATCTGCCGACTCTGGTTTTTCGAAACAAACTGCACGGCGATCTCAATGTGATCTACCGCCGGGCAGACGGAAACATTGGCTGGATTGATCCCAAGGGAAACGGTGACGTTTGATCACCCGCCGGGATCCAAACGGCCAGACAAAACGGCAGAGCCCCAAGCTCTAGTAACCAAGGTTTGCTATGGATATTGCAGATTTGATCAGTATGGAGGGCATTGTTCCCTCCCTGCGGGTGACCAGTAAGAAGCAGGCACTTCAGGAACTGGCCAAAACAGCCGCAGCGCTGACAGAACAGCCCGAAAGGGCCATTTTTGAAGTGTTGATCGAACGGGAACGCCTCGGCACCACCGGTGTCGGTCACGGCATTGCCATTCCGCATGGCAAGCTGGCAGCCCTTGATTCACTCAACTGCCTGTTTGCGCGCCTGGAAAGCCCCATCGACTTCGATTCCATCGATGAGCAACCCGTGGATCTGATCTGCGTGCTGCTGGCGCCGGAACAGGCTGGCGCTGATCACCTGAAGGCTCTGGCACGGGTTTCCCGCCTGTTGCGCGATCGCAGTGTCTGCGAAAAACTGCGCGGCTCCAGCAGCGCAGAAGCCATCTATGCCCTGCTCAATCAGGAAGCGGCACCGCACGCTGCCTGACCAGCCAAGAGGCTAAAAACAAAGAAAGGCCCTCTGAATTCAGGGGGCCTTTTTCTCGTCTGGAAGTTGTATCAAGTTGCCTGAACCACCCTTCCGGGTGACTGATCGTAGAAAAACTGTTTCCTGTCTTTTGATCACTGTTGAGTCCGGCGGACAGAAATCAGCCCGCCAGACCCTCACAAACCGTTTTAGTGAACAGACAGGGGGGTCATTTCATACTGGCGAATGGTCGCAATGGCTTCGTCACGACTGGCCATCACGGCCATCTGTGTACCATCGGCGGCATAGATGCCGACCATGTTGCCTTCTTCAACCTCTACCGGGCGCATGTAGGCCAGATTTTCCAACCCGAAAGTCAACAGATCGGCTTCGTTCTGCTGGGCCAGATAGAGCAAACGTTCATTCATCATAGTAACCTCCAGGGCCTGCGGGACCGCGCAGACACTTTCTATCGACCTCAAAGTGACACAAATAAGTTTACGGGACCTTTCCCGATCACCGATTTCTCTATCTGCATGTGGTGTCGATATGTGTTGGCATTGTGGGTCAAATGTGGAGAACCCGTGGCACGTCACCCTTCGGTCAGGGTTTTGCCGTTTTTCTTGCTGCTGTCGATGGAGATGGTGCGCACATTGGCTTGTGTCATGGGCCGTTCCAGATTCACGTGCAACAGCCCCATTTCCAATCGTGCTCCCATCACCTCGATGCCATCGGCCAGCATAAAATTCCGTTGAAACTGCCGGGACGCGATGCCGCGGTGCAGGTAGACCCGTTCTTCCTCGTCTTCCTGCTGTCGGCCCCGAATGACCAGCTGGCTGTCTTCGATCTGCACCTGCAGTTCCTCTTCGGAAAAACCGGCAACCGCCAGAGTAATCCGCAAAGAGTTGTCACCGGTCTGTTCGACATTGTACGGGGGGTAACTGTCGCCCGATGCTTTGTTGATGCGATCCAGGGTGCGTTCCAGCTGTTCAAAGCCCAGCAGGAGAGGCGAGTTGAAAAGCGATTGACGGGTCATCGCCAGTTTCCTCCTCGTAACGAGCAAGGTTTGCTAGAGCATGATCGGTTTAGTTAGTAGCGCGTCGCGCTTGCACCCAAACCGTGATTCATCCTCTATCCTGTTAAAAAGAGGCAAATTCACGCTTCAAGAGTTATCACCCAGTGATTCCACTTAAACCGATTTGACTCTAACGGAAGACAGCCCTGCCTGATTGGCCACAAGCTTTCTTCGACAGCCCAACGTGGCACTGTCTGGACAGTAATGTGGGGGCTGACAGAGGGCGGGTCAAGTTCCGCTTTGCCCCTTGCAGAGCCGATGTGCAGACAAAACAAACCTGCGCGAACAGTTGGCTGACAAATCAACCTGTTCCAACCGGGATCCCAGCAGCCCTTTACTTGGCCGAGGCCAGAGCCAGCGCTTCCTTGACGACAGACAAATCACCAATGTGATTGGCCAGCAAGATCACCAGCTTGGCATCCAGTTTACGGCTTTCGGCTTCATCCAGATCACGATGGGCTGCGACCAGTGCGGCAAAAAGCGCATCGGGATTATCCAGCTGATCTTCGGTAATCAGATGCTTGCTCATGCCCCCTGCTCCTCTTTTGTTGGCCTCTGCTCTGGTTCAATGGCTGCCTCTCGCCCCAGAGCGCGGTCCCTGCTTTGTCGGACCCGCGCGGCATCAAAGCTCCGCCAGGCAGCAGCCAGATGCTGATCCGGCCTGAAGAGATAACAGCTGCCCGGGCGGCTGTCATAGCGACGCCCGGCCAGAAACTGGTCATCCAGCAACAACGGCAATCCCTGACTGTCGAAATCTTCCGCCGCGATCAGCAGACAGGATATGGGCACGCCATCGCTGGCCAGCGCTTTCATCTCCGCCAAAGGCAGGTCTTCATCCGGTTCAACAAAGCAGACCAGGGTGAAACCGGGTCCCAACAGCCGAAGCAACCAGTCTCGTTCCCAGCTGTCCGGATCCCTGCGGCGCAGCAGTGGACTGTCCAGTGCCGGTGATCCCGGGGCGAGATCACAGTTAAACCCCTCTTCAAAAGCCGTGTTGAGCGAAGAGCCCCGCAAATGGCAGGGCAGGGATAAGCGCCCGGAATTGACCAGACGCCGGGCGAACGGCAGATCTTTTGCCAGATCCAGAACCCCGTCCCGGTAGGCCCGGCTGGCGGGATTCTTCGGCGTGATGAAATCTGTGCTGCGCGTAGAGTTCAACAAATTCTCATCGGTTGCGGGCAGGCGTTCTTCGTCATAGCTGTCCAGCAAACCTTCCGGGGCCAGACCGGACATGACCAGTTGAAGCTTCCAGATCAGGTTGTCGACATCCTGGGCACCCCCGTTGCCGCCGCGCGCCCCAAAGGGCGAGACCTGGTGGGCCGCATCGCCAGCAAAGAGCACCCGGCCATGGCGGAACTTCTCCAGACGGCGGCACTGAAAGGTGTAGACACTGACCCATTCCAGATCGAAGGCCACATCGTCTCCCAGCATGGCTTTCAACCGTGGGATGACGTTCTCCGGTTTCTTTTCTTCCTCCGGATCCGCGTCCCAGCCCAGCTGCAGGTCGATGCGGAACACATTGTCCGCCTGACGGTGCAACAGTGCCGACTGGTTACGGTGGAAGGGCGGGTCGAACCAGAACCAGCGTTCCGTTGGGAAGTCCGCCTTCATCAGGACATCTGCGATCAGGAAGCGATCCTGAAAGACTTCACCGGTAAAGGAAAGGCCCATTTCCCGGCGCACCTGGGACCGGGCACCATCGCAGGCCAGCAGCCAGTCACAGGTCATTTGATAGGGGCCGTCCGGGGTCTCGACGGTGATCGTCACCTTGTCGGCGCCCGGGTCAACGGCGCTCAATCTGTTTTGCCAGCGCAGGTCGCACAGAGGGTTGGCGTCAGCCAGCTCCACCAACCATTCTTCCACATAATACTGCTGAATGTTGATGAAGGCTGGCCAGCAGTGGCCTTCCTCAGGCTGCAGATTGAAATTGTAAAGCTCAGAATCGCCGAAGAAGACCCGACCCTGATTCCAGGTGATCCCCTTATCCCTCAGCTTTTCTGCCAGGCCGTAGCGGTCGTAGATCTCCAGCGTGCGCTTGGCAAAGCAAATGGCGCGGGAGCCGACGGACACCGTTTTGTCATCATCCAGCACCAATGCCCGGATGCCTCGCTGGGCCAGCTCCAGAGCCGCCTGCAGGCCCACTAAACCCCCGCCGATGACAATGACGGGATGATGGGCGGGCGTTTCTGCTTGCTGGTCCGGATGGGGACAATAGGGAAATTCAGGATAACTGTAGGTCTGTTGCATGGGGCAGTTTCCAACCTGACCCCGGCGCTGATCTTAGCCGGGGCCAGGGTTTCAGGTCAGGGTCAGTTGGGCGGTCAGGCTTCAGCCGTTTTGATTTCCTTGCCCTTTTCCAGGGCCTCCCACATGTCCAGATCCCGCTGGGCCGTCCAGATCCGGGGATCGGCAATGCCACTGGCTTCATCAGCGGCCCGGGTGACATCAAAAGGCATGCAGTGGTCAAAGATCACCCATTCGCCGAACTGCGGGGCCAGCTTGGCATAGGTTTCATCGTAAATGGCCTTCAGTTCTTTACCCTCGTTCACTCCCTCAGCCGCCGCTGCGTACAGCTGGCTGATGAAGGACTGGGTGCCAGAGATGCCCGCCTCGATCATCTCCGGCGTGGTCAACGCTGCCCCCCGGCCGGGCACCACCTTTTCAGGCCCCAGTGCTTTCAGGGCAGACAGTGTTTCCGGCCAGTCCTGCAGATAGGCGTCCCCGGTGTAGGGGGTCGCGCCATATTCAACCAGATCACCGGCAAAGAGCACCCGCTCCTTGGGCAGCCAAACCACCGTATCGCCTTTGGTGTGTCCCCGCCCCAGATGCAGGATCTGCACTTCCCGTTCCCCGAGGAACAGTGTCAGTTCTTTTTCAAAGATCATGGTCGGCCAGGTCAGGCCGTCCGGAACGGTTTCCACCCCTTCAAAGAGGCGGGGAAAGCGACCGATTTCGGAATCTTTGTCCTGCTGGCCCCGCTCGACAATCAGATCATAGGTGGGCCGGCTGGCAATGATGTTGTCCGCTCCGTAGGCCGACGCCCCCAGCACGCGCACTGCATGATAGTGGCTCAACACCACATGTTTGATGGGCTTGTCGGTGATCTCCCGAATGCGGCGGATCACATCAGCAGCCATGGCCGGGGTGGCCTGGGTGTCGATCACCATCACCGAGTCGTCCCCGATGATCACTCCGCTGTTGGGGTCCCCTTCTGCGGTGTAGGCATAAAGGCCTTCACCCAGTTTTTCGAAACTGATGTTCTTTTCCGTCAGGTCGGTATGGGAAGCAAAAGCTCTGCTCATGATCTTCTCTCCTTAATGCCCCGGGCTTGATCTGCAGTCTTGCTGCCAATCCTGAAACAAGGGTCCAGAAACACTGTTTTGGATCTCAGTCCCGGAATCTGGCTGGCCCAGAGACAGCGTTCATTTGCGGCATGGTTGGTTTGTTGGGAGTGCCTGACGGCCCTCAGTTTTCGTAACGCACAACCTTCTGATGGATTGTGCCGAAGATGTTCCGTCCCTGGTCATCGTGCATTTCAATGGCAATCTCGTCACCGAAGCGCATGAAAGGGGTGCTGGGCTGGCCCGCGTTGATGGTTTCAATCATCCGCACCTCTGCCAGACAGGCGTACCCCACGCCCCCGTCTGCAATGGCAGAGCCGTGGTCTGTGTTCTGCTTGTTGGAAACCGTACCGGAGCCGATGATGCAGCCCGCCGACAGCGGGCGGGTTTTGGCCGCATGGGCAATCAGGGTGGGAAAATCAAAGGTCATGTCCTGACCGGCATCGGGCTTGCCAAAGAGCTCTCCGTTCAGCGTGCAGCTCAACGGCAAAGAGAGCTTGCGGCCATCCCAGGCCTGCCCCAACTCGTCAGGAGTCACCGCCACCGGCGAAAAGGCGCTGGAGGGTTTGGCATGGAAAAAGCCAAAACCCTTGCCCAGTTCCGCCGGGATCAGGCCGCGCAAAGAAACATCATTGACCAGCATGACCAGCACGACCTGTTCGGCTGCTTCGTCCGGGCTGGCCCCCATGGCCACGTCATTGGTGATGACGGCCACTTCACCTTCGAAATCAATGCCGTAGTCTTCACTGGCCACGGCAATGTCCTCGCGGGGGCCCAGGAAACTGTCCGAACCGCCCTGGTACATCAGGGGATCCGTCCAGAAGCTGGGGGGCATCTCGGCCCCGCGGGCCCGGCGCACCAGTTCCACATGATTGACATAAGCCGAGCCATCAGCCCACTGAAAGGCTCTGGGCAGGGGGGAGCAGCAGGCGGCAGGATCAAAAGCCATCTCCCCGGCCAGCGAACCGGCCTGCAACAGTTCATACTGCGCGGCCAGTTGCGGTTCCAGATGATCCCAATCATCCAGCGCTTCCTGCAAAGTCTGGGCCGCGTCCGCTTTCACCGCGCGGCTGAGATCCCGGCTGACCAACAACAGGGTTCCGTCCCGGCTGCCGTCATTCAACGTCGCAAATTTCATATTGTTACCCTGAGTGTCTTATGTTCGTTGATCGTGGACCGTTTCCAGCGCCCCGTCAGAAACGCCGTCAACAGGCCGGTCATTCCTGCGGTGTTTGTGGTGTTTTCCAGCTGTCGACGTAACCCGGCCACTCCACGCCGTCAGGCAGAGATCCCACCTCCAGAGCGTCGCGGGTATCGATCATCACAGCGTATTCGTCTGTGGCCGGTTTGCTTTGCTTCCAGGCTGCCTTCAAAGCCTTGGGATGGGGCCCGTGGGTAAAGCCGCAAGGGTGCAGGGTCATCATACCGGCGTCGATGTTATCCCGGCTGAAGAAGTCCCCGGCGTGATAGAACAGCACTTCATCGTAGTCGTCGTTGTTGTGATAGAAGGGGACCTTCAGCGCATCATCGGAGCTCTCGAAAGGTCGCGGCGCAAAGGTGCAGATCACAAAGCGGTTGCCGACAAAAGTTGTGTGAGCCGAGGGCGGCAGGTGATAGCGGTGGCTCATCAGCGGGCGGATGTCCGCCACATTGATGCGCACCGGGGCCAGGTCCCCTTTCCATCCCACAGCATCCAGCGGATTGAAGGGAAAAGTCACGGTGGAGAGCGCATTGCCGCGCTTGATCTTTACCTGCCAGGTTTCGCTGTTGCTCTGCTGTGCTTTGAAAGCCTCATCGATTGCCGGGGTGTCCAGCATGGCCGGATCAAAAATGGCGTGGTCACCCACCATGCCTTTGTCGGGCAGCTGATAGCTGGCATTGGTGCATTCCATCAGCAAAGCCGTCACCGGGCTGTCGCAATCCAGGCGCCAGGAGGTGCTGCGCGGCAGCATGATGTAATCACCCGCCTTAAAGGCCAGATGGCCATAATCGCAATACAGGTGACCGGACCCCTGGTGGACGAAAATCAGCTCATCTCCGTCGCCGTTGCGCACCAGATGGTCCATACGGGCCGGCGCCCGCCAGAAACGGACTTTGACGGAGGCATTGTGCAACACCAGTTGCGCATCCCAGGGGCTGGCCTGAGCTCCGTCGACCTTGTTCAGATCAAAGGCTCTGGGCCGCAGCGGCCCCTCCCAGTCGGTCCAGCCGGTTGGCGGGTTCTGATGGTACATATGCGTGGCTGGCCCAAAGAAACCTTCTTTGCCCATTTCCCGCTCATAGGTGCCTTCAGGAAAGCCCACATGAGCCTGACGGGAGGCCTGCCCCTCCACACGAGGGAAAGAAATGTATTTGCGCAAAGCTCAATCTCCTTTTGGAGAGCAACGGGTCTTTTGGGGAAGTTTGATCAGATCTGCCGCCACGCCAACGCCGGCCGGGAGCAAAACCCCGACCATGACTTGCAGCAGCTGTTGAAAATAAGTATCGTTTCAAACGAAACGACTGTCAACCGAGGGCTTCCCAGCCTGTGTTTCACGACAGACGTGACGCACACCACGCGCCAGGGCCTGTTGATCAGGCGTCAGGCTTGTGTCTGCCGGTGACAGGCTGACCGGCAGCGCAACAGACAGAATTGCAGAGCCTTCATGGATGCCGCAAACGTGAGCAAGGTCAAGAAGCAGGAAACGGAGCAGGACAATCCGGCAGCCTTTGAGCTGCAGGATTTTCTGCCCTACCGGCTGTCCGTGGTCACCAACCGCATCAGCCGCGCGTTCTCCCGCCACTATTCCCATGATTTTGGCCTGTCCATTCCGGAATGGCGGGTGCTGGCTGTGCTTGGGGCCTTTGCGCCGCTGTCTTCCAATGAAATCTGTGACCGCACAGCCATGGACAAAGCCAAAGTCAGCCGTGCGGTCGCGGCCCTGAGCCACAAAGGGTATCTGACGAGAGAGAGCAACCCCGATGACCACCGGCTGATCGCCCTGCGCCACAGCCTGGAAGGTCAGGCCGTGTTTGAAGAGATCCTGCCTCTGGCCCGTCGCTTGGAAGAGCAACTGACCTCCGCTCTGGCCCCCGGGGAAAGAGAGCAGCTGGAAAATCTGCTCAGCAAACTGGATCAATCGATCAGCCTCAGCGACTCCTGATACAGCAAAAGCCGGACTACTCACCATCCGACGGTTAGAGCCAAATCGCTTCCAACCAAACCGATCATGCTCTAGCAGGCAATCACAGCCGCCACCCGACAGGCGTCTGACAGTTGAGCACGCTGTCAATTTCTACTTTTGCGGGATATATGCCAGAAAAACAAAATCAACACGCTCTTTCCGCCAAGATCCCTGAAGAAAGGCCATCCAAATGCTGCTGGTACGCCAAGTTGACGGCCCCGAAGAAATTGCCGTTGGCGCACAGGCTCACTATCGGGCAAGCCAGTTCAATCAATCCAACCCCAGCGCGGCGCAACTGGCCGAGATCAACTGGCAGATCAATCTGGAAGGACAGGAAATCAGCCGCCAACTGGGTGTCGGTCCCAGCCTGACCCTGTCGGTGGAAGACAGCTGGCAAGGAAAAAACCTGACGGTCATGCCCTTTGCCAACAGCCCAACCAAGGCCGTTTCGGTAACCACCAGGATCCTGGACCGCCCCCCGGTCACCCCACCAGTGGCCCTATCGCCCCCCGGGCCACAAGAGGCCTACCAGGTCGTCACCCGTTATGACGCCAGCCTAAGCCGTTGTTACGCCCGCTGTAACGATGGGCCGGAGTACTATGTGGGATCGAAGGTCAGCTACGACACGCGTGTGGGTCTGTCCAATATCTATGTGGATACAGGCGCGACCTATGATCCCGACAAAGCATACACCAGCTGGGGACACTGGGCCTATCTGCTCTATCCCACAGCCCTGTGTGAAAGTGGTGGCTACTACAATCGCCTCAACACCTATGACAGAGCCTCTTTCACTTTTGGCTTTCTGCAATGGGCAGCCCACACCGCAAATGCCAACTTTGTTCTGCTGCTTCGTCAGTTGCTGACCCTTCCTGAAGCCAAAGATTACTTTCCGGATCTGAGCTTAAAGGACGGCCATGTTCAGCAATGGGTCGACGACGGCTGGCTGGACCTGGAAGCAGGTGGCTCCGACCTGCCGCGCCTGCGCGCCTATCTCAACCCCAGCGCCACAGAACTCAGCCCCCGCTCTCAGGAGGTCAGCGCCAGGTTCGTTGACTGGTGTAACCGCTTCGAATCTGCCCGTGATCAGCAGGACCTCTTCGCCTTTCGCAGCTACCAGAAGAACCTGCGCGACTACGGACAAAGGTATGATCTTGATGGCCGCCTGGATCAGATCTGCCTGCTGGTGGCAGACATTCGCCACCAGGGCCGGGCCAGCAGCTCGACCATCCTGGCGGCGCTGGAACAGACAGATGCCCTTGCCGCGCTGCTGGACATTGGCAAAGACAGTTATCCGGAACGTATCGCGACGCTGCGCCGGGCCATGGATGGCCTGGTGTCACAGGGCAAACTGGGGCGATTGGTTTATGACAAAGCCAGCAACAGCTTTGTCTCCCCTAGAGCATGATCGGTTGAGTTAGACGCGCTTCATGCTCGCACCTGGAGTCAACACTGGTGGCTGCCAAATTGAGCTGGTGTCAAAGAGACCTGAAGCTAACGATGCAGGGGATCACTGGTCTGTCCCATCAGCCCCTGGGGCCGGAAAACCAGAATCAAGATCAACAGCGAGAAAACGGCGATATCCCGGTGCTCACCCGGCAGATAGGCACTCCAGAAGGTCTCCACCAAGCCGATCAGCATCCCACCGACCAGGGCTCCCGGCAGGGAACCGATGCCCCCCAGTATGGCCGCGGTCAGCGCCTTAAATCCCAGCAAGGCCCCTCCGGTAAAGCCAATGGTGCCATAATAGAAAACCACCAGAGCACCGGCCAGCCCCGCCAAAGCGCCGGAAAGCAAGAAAGCCTGCCGCAGAACTTTGGCATAGGACACACCCGACAGGCTCGCCGCCCCCGGGTCATCGGCACAGGCCCGCAACATCAGACCAGTGGCGCTGCGCCGGTAAAGCCAGAGCAGAGCCAGCACAGCGAGGAAGGTGGAAGACACCACCAGCATCTGCCCATAGGACAGAGTGAGCGACCAGGGCCCCGCATCAACCAGCTTAACCCCGCCGGGTAAAATCGGCGGCAGCCAAAGGTCCCGTCCCCCTTGGGTCAGGCGCAAAAACTCCTGAAACACAAAAGCCAGACCCAGCGTGACAATCAGACTGATCTGACTGGGCGCCTTTGCCACCCGGGCCATGACATGGCGGGCCAGAACGTCGCTGAGCAAAGCCCCCACACCCAACGCCGTTAACAGCATGGCAAAGAGAGCCAGATAGAGGGGAAGGCCCACCGAGGTTAAGGCAAAAACCAGCCCCAGCAATCCACCGTACCCCGCCACCAGGGTCAACTGACCAAACGCCAGGTTTATCCTTTCCATCAGGCCGTAGATCAGAGAATAACCGGCCGCCAGCAGCATGTAGAGGCAGCAGACCACCAGCGCATTGAAGAGAGTCTGGTAGCCATAGAGAATGGCCTTGGCCGTTTCGATGGCTGAACTATGAGCCTCAGCCGTCCCCAATTGCCGGGACAAAGTGATCTGCAGCCAGACCTTGAGCATGGCCAGATCCATGCTGCCCAGCCAGGCGCCCTGGGCGCGCGCACCATCGGTTTGCGCACTTTGGCCAACCTGCTGGGCCTTTTGTCCATGGGCAACGGCAATCAGATCCAGCCGACCGCTGCTTTGTGCCCCACCGGCGAAACGACACAGCAGCCAATAGTCCCGAGGCACCCCTCCCCCAGCCTTTGACAAGCGGTAATCCAGACGCAAAAGCCAGCTGTCCCTGCCGGATTCCTTCTCCCCCGCAACCGAGAGAATCAGGGGCGTGCCGCGCTCCACCGCCAGCGCCGGGATCAGTCGCTCACAGATCTGCTGTTGCTGCGGGTCAAGAGACTGGCAGCCGGACAGGAAAAGCAGAACGAAGATGAAAGATGCGACGCGCAGAATGCCTGACCTCACGGGACGATCGAAGATCGCACAACCCCCTCGCCCTTTTGTTCGAAAGCAGCAATGAAATCGCGCAGCCGTCGCAGACTACGCGAGCCCTGGGATCAGGGCCAGAGAAAGGAAAGGCTATTGGGAGCACCCGTTTGAAGCCCCAACCTCTTAGCAGTAGAGTTTCTGACCTGATTTTTCCTATTTTTTGCCATTTAGTGACCAACAAATGCTCAATAACTGCCAATACAAGTCACTCATTCCCGAATTTTTGTGCGAAATATGACCGAGAAATTCGTACTGACTTATCGTCCTCTCGGCCACAGCAGCCGGTTGGCACGACACAGCAAGAAAGAACCTCTCCATGACGACCCTGCCCAAATCCCCTCAAGTACCGCTGGCTGAGCTTTTGATTGATGCTTTGATCGCAGAAGGGGCCGAGGAGATTTTTGGCATTCCGGGTGACTTCGCCCTGCCTTTCTTCAAGGTTCTGGAAGAAAGCGGGAAACTGCCTTTGTACACCCTGTCCCACGAACCCGCCGTCGGCTTTGCAGCCGACGCGGCTGCGCGCTTCAGTGGTCGCATTGGTGTTGCCGCAGTGACCTACGGGGCCGGGGCTTTCAACCTGGTCAATACCGTTGCCACGGCGCTGGCCGAACGCTCTCCCCTGGTGGTGATTTCCGGCGCCCCCGGCAAAGCCGAAAGCCAGAGCGGCCTGCTGCTGCACCATCAGGCCAAAACTCTGGACAGCCAGTTTCGGGTTTTCCAGGAACTGACCTGTGATCAGGCCCGGCTGGACGATGCCCGCACGGCTCCGGCTGAAATTGCCCGCGTGCTGCGCAGTGCCCGCGAACTGTCCCAACCGGTTTACATCGAAGTCCCGCGCGACATGGTCGCTGTGCTGTGCGATCCCGTCCCACCCCTGCCCAACCATCAACCCGATCCACAGGCGCTCAGCGAATGTGCCGATGAAATTCTGACCCGTCTTGAGGCCGCAACACATCCCGTCCTGCTGATTGACGTGGAGATCCGCCGCTATGGCCTGGAGGATAAACTGGTCGAACTGGCCCGCCGCCTGAACCTGCCGGTGTTCACCACCTTCATGGGCCGGGGCCTCCTGTCTGTTGATGACAATCCCCTGGTGGGCACTTACCTGGGCGCTGCCGGCGATCCGGAGATCACCCGTCTGGTGGAACAGTCTGATGCCCTTCTGATGCTGGGCGTGATTGTCTGCGATACCAACTTCGGCGTGTCAGAAAAGCAGATTGATCTGCGCGGTGCCCTTCAGGTGTCCGGGCGGGAGGTCAAGATCGGCCACCACCTCTATCCCGACATGCCTCTGGACGCATTGATGGATACCCTCCTGAGCCGCCTGCCGGTCTCTCCCAGAGCCGTTCAGTCCACACCAAACAGCTCTCCCTGTGCGCCGGAGCCTCTGCCCACCGGTCTGATTGCCGACGATGCGCCAATTGAGCCTCAGGATATTGTCTGTGCCGTCAACGATCTGCTGGCGCGCACAGGTGACCGACCGATCCTAAGTGACGTGGGCGATTGCCTTTTTGCAGCAACAGACATCAAGCCGGTGCCCTTTGCGGCCTGCGCCTACTATGCGGGCATGGGTTTTGCCGTCCCGGGTGCCCTGGGGGCCCAGGCAGCCACGGGACAGCGCCCCCTGGTGCTGGTCGGGGATGGAGCCTTTCAGATGACCGGCTGGGAACTGGGCAACTGCCAGCGGCTGGGACTGGACCCCATCGTGATCGTCTTCAACAACGCCACCTGGGAAATGCTGCGCGTGTTTCAGCCGGAATCAGCCTTCAATCAACTGGGCCAATCCTGGGACTACAGCCAGGCGGCAACCGCCCTTGGCGGCACAGGCCACAAGGTCTCCACCCGGCAGGAGCTGGAAGCTGCGCTGACGCAGGCTGACAGCACCCGCGGCCAGTTTCAGCTGATTGAAGTGATGCTGACCCCGGGCAGCCAGTCTGAGCGTCTGCAGAAATTTGTTTCTGCCCAGAAAGCCCGCCGTGCCGGATTGGGGGAAGCCGCCTGACCAGAGCCCGCACCACCAGTTGCTGCCGCTGATCCTCTGCCGGCTTGTCCAGAAGCAGAGGACGGCAGCAGCAGCTGTCACAAAGAAATCACGCAAGCCGAACCGGCGGCACAAAGGACACTAACAGTTTGCCAACAAACACCTTTTGGTCAGCGCACAGACCCTCTTCGCTGCGCAGAATTCTTGCTGTGACTGACAGCAAGGCGCTATAAGAGGGCAGTGGATAAAAGCCCCTTGTACCCGCCAGGGGCGACACCCCATATGCGTCAGACAGGTGGGGCCTGCATTCGACCGGTCAACGGCTCCTGTGCTTTTGCCTTTGGTCGGACAGTCCAGGCCCGTCTTCCTGACTAAAAAGGAACAAAAAAATGAAATTTCTTTCTCGCTTTTTCATCGTCCTCAGTCTTGTTGCTCTTCCTTTGGCAGGCCTTTCCGGCGCTGCTCTGGCTGATGATCGTGTCGCCCTGACAGGAAAATCCATCGCCGCAGAAAAATCTCTGAAAGACCGCTCGACAGACGTCAAGGAACTGGTTGAAAAAGCTAAAGCCGTTCTGGTGTTCCCGGAAATCACCAAGGCAGGTTTGATCATTGGTGGCACGGCGGGTGAAGGAACGTTGCTGCAAGGCGATACGGCCCTGGGTCATTACAAACTGGCCAATGGCTCCATCGGCCTGACAGCCGGCATGTCTCACTACAGCCAGGCCATCCTTTTCATGACCGATGAAGCCCTGAAAAAATTCCAGGGTGCCAGCGGCTGGGAAATCGGGGGTGACCTGAGTGTTGCGGTGGTCGACATCGGTGCTGGCGGTCAGCTGGACAACAAGAACATTGGCAAATCTGTCATCACCATGGTCTGGGGCCAGTCCGGCTTCATGGCCGATGCCTCCATCAAAGGCGGCAAGCTTGAAAAACTGCCCTAACTCTTTGCCATAAAGCGAAGAACTGTGGCAAAGACCGCACGCCAATCCCTGGAGTCAAATCGGGCTAAGTGACCTCACTTTGTAAGTGAGCTTAAAGCGCGACATTGAATACAGAAGCGGCTGAACAAAAAACCGGGCTCCTGAAAGGGAGGCCGGTTTTTTTGTCCTCCCCATCCGGCCGGTTTGGGATTGTTTCCCTCCTTGGGCAGCAGCTATGCCAGCCAGAAGGTGGGTTTGTGCCTTCGCCTGCGCTACCTTGCCCGTCAATCAACAAACTTAAAGGGACGGCGCAATGAGCCAGTTTGAAAAAGTCGCATTGGTCACAGGAGCAGGGACAGGCATCGGTCGGGCCAGCGCACTGAAACTGCTGGAGGCAGGTTATGCCGTTGTGCTGACCGGTCGCCGCCTGGAGCCGCTGGAAGAAACCATCAAACTGGCTGCGGATGCGAGCTTTACGCTGAAAGACGGCCAGGCGCTGGCCCGGACCTGTGACGTCACTGACCCGGGCCAGGTCGCAAACCTCTTCCAAACCCTGAAATCCACATACGGGCGCCTGGATGTTGTCTTCAACAATGCCGGGATGGGCCTGCCTCCCATGACGGTTGGTGAACTGAGCTATGAGCAGTGGAAGACCGTGGTGGACGTCAATCTGAACGGCGTCTTCAACTGCGCCCATGAAGCCTTCAACCTGATGAAGGACCAGCAGCCTCAGGGGGGAAGGATCATCAACAACGGCTCTATCTCCGCCTATGCCCCCCGCCCGGGATCAGCTCCCTATACGGCCACCAAACACGCCATCACCGGCCTGACCAAATCCATCTCACTGGATGGTCGCCCCTTTGACATTGCCTGTGGCCAGATCGACATCGGCAACGCGGCAACCCCCATGACCAAGGATTTTGACAAAGGTCTGCCCCAGGCCCACGGCGAAATGATGCCCGAACCCACCATGGACGTGGAGCATGTGGCAGACGCCGTGCTCTACATGGCGGAACTGCCCCTTAACGCAAATGTCCAGAACATGACCGTGATGGCCACCAAGATGCCCTTTGTTGGTCGCGGCTGAGGCAAGGCAGAGTGCAGGCGGGGCCAGCCCTCGACCTGCACTTTCCTCCAAAGCAGAATCGGGTTGGTTCCTGGCCTTTTGAGCTTAGGATCAACCCGTGACCCTGCGGCAAAAATCTGAAGTGAGTTTCTTGCTTCAAGTGTCGCCACCTCGTGAGCCCGCTTAGAGCGATTTAACTCTCGCCACTCAGCCTCCCGACAGAGGAGACCCCCCTTGGACCCGATCTTTCTGAACAAGCTTGTCGCCGCCCGCTGCCAGCAGGAACAGATCCGGGACCTCTCACCCCGTGACCTGCCAGGCAACCTCAATGAGGCCTATGACCTGCAGGATCGCTTGCACGACCGCCTGCAGACTGAAGGCAGAGGGGCGATCAGCGGGTACAAAATCGGCTGCACCACGCCCGTCATGCAGCAGTATCTGGAAATTGATCACCCCTGCGCCGGGGGTGTTTTTGACTCAACTCTTGCCAAAAAAATCTTGAGATCCCGCTGAGCACCTTTGTCCGGGCCGGAGTGGAATGCGAAATCGCGGTTATTTTGGGCCGAGACCTGCCTGATGATGACCGGGTTTGGCAGCCGGAAACACTTGCCCCTTACATCGATGCGGCCTGTGCATCCATTGAACTGGTGGATGACCGCTTTGATGACTACAGCCATTATGGTGTCCGGGCCATGGTCGCCGACGACTTCTTCAACAGCGGTATCGTGCTGGGAGCTCCGGTTTCTTTTGATTCAAAACTGGATCTGCCGAGTCTGATCGGCAGCGTACAGATCAACGGACAGCAGGCCGGACAGGGAAGCGGCCGGGAAATTCTCGGCCACCCGCTTACCGCCCTTTCCTGGCTGGCCAGCCACCTGCAGACGCGGGGGAAAAGCCTGAAAGCAGGGGAATTCGTTACCCTTGGCAGCGTGGTCAAAACCCAGTGGATTGATCAGCCGGATACGCTGGTTGAGATCCAGTTTTCTCAATTGGGCGGAGCAAGGGTGCAGTTCTGCTAGAGTCGATCACACTCAGATTTCCGCCTCAGACCTGATCTCCCGCCTGCTGATACTCTCCAACGCACTCCTCAACGCTGCGGGAGATTTCATCAAAGGGCTGAATTGCTGTCACTGCGAAGTCGACCTCACAGCCGCGAAAACTAAGGGATGGCGATTTCCAGCAGAACCTTGCCAAAGCCAATCACTCTGTTCCGAGCCCCTCCGGATAAGGCGATTTATACGAACACATTCAAAAACCATCGGTTGAATTCACTTATGCCACATGCCTCATTGCCATAGTTCCTGAACATCTCTAATGCATAAGGGCAAAGAAGATATAAAGGCTCCCAAAAGTCAGGGAACAGACATCACCTCAGTGCATTCTGAGGTAAACTCCGTTTTCCTCAAACTCCCTCGGCTTCCCGACACAATTCAACCCGACGGTCCGGTACTTACAAAAAAATGACAAACGTATTGCCACAACAAAGACTTTTGCTGGAATTGTTGGTCATGTCAGGGAACATCGGAGTGCCCAGTGAAGACAACGGAACCTTGCTGTATCGCACCTTGCTGGAGTGTCAGAAAGCAGGCTGGATCACCTTGCAGACCATCGCAGCAGATTACAGTGAAGCGGCCATAACCCAATCGGGGCGACGGGCCATCAAGGATCGGCGCGCCACGATCCGCCCCCGTACCTGACAGCTGCCAGACCTGACAGCCGCTAGATCTAAAAGGAGCGATCTTTCAAAGAGGACGCCCGCCAGCCACCGTCAGACGGTGCAGCGTCCGGGGCAATTCCGGGGCGGTGTAAGTGGCTGTGTGAAAAGTTGCGGCATTGTCCCAGATCACAATGTCGCCCCGACGCCAGCGGTAGCGAAAAATCTCCTGACTGGGGGTTGCCAGTTCACAGACTTCCTTTAGCAAAGGCAGTGCCTCTTCGTCAGGCATGCCTTCAATTCCGACCATCATTTCCTGGTTCAGATAGAGCGCCTTTTCCCCGGTTTTAGGGTGACGCCTTACCAGAGGATGGCTTTGCTGCGGAACCTTGTTGCTGGCCTGGGCCGATGCAGAAGGGGCGGTCGCGGCTTCCTCGCGCTGACGCAGAGCGATCAGGTCATCGATTTTCCGGCGCTCCTGTGCGCTGAGATCCCTTTGCGCTGTAAAGGCAAATTCCTTTTTCTGGTAGCGATGAATGGCCTTTTTGCCATCGATTTTGCGTTTCAGCGACTCCGGCAGCAACTGGTAGGCGCGCACCGCATCAACAAAAAGCGTATCCCCTCCTTCTGCCGGGACCTCGACCGCCTGCAGCAACGTGGCGGCAGAAGGCTCAGCAACGAAGGAGTTGTCCGTGTGCCAGTGGAAGCCCGCCCCGTCCCTGCCAATGGGCTGGCCGTCCTTTCGCACATTCGACAGGACGTAGATTTGGGGATGGGTGGCATGGGAGTAAGCGCTGAGGAAAAAGGGCTCCAGTTCCCCAAAAGATGCCGCGAACTTCAGGAAAAACTCCGGGTCCAGCGACGCATCGCCCAGGCGTAACGCCAGCACCCGATGGCGGCTCAGAAGGTCACAGAGTTCAGCCTGGACGGCTTGGTCATCGGCCTGGCTTAAAGACCAGGACAGGATCTCCGCCCCGAAATGAGGTCCCAAAGCTTCAGTCTGGATCATTGCTCTCTTCTCAAACCCGCAAAAAAAACTATGATATCTCAAATGAAAAGGGATGCCAGCCACCGTCCTGTCGCAGGTCTTTTCTGCTGCCTTGTGATTCCAGTTTACGTGGCAGGGATTGGCAGGCAGCGGCAGGCTCTTGTTGTCCGGTCGGTTGCTGAAATGCCCTGACCAGGGGAGTAGTGTTTATGGCGCAAGGCGCCCTTTCAACAGATCCGTCAAAGCTGACTCAAGCCGACAGAAATCCAGCTGTCGGCTCTGCACGCCCGCGCCCGGCCTCCCGCTTTGCCCTGGCCAGGACCCGTCGTCGTTTTGTGGTTGCCCTGTTGTGGGGCGCAACCGCTCTCTTGGCGCTGATTGCCCTGTTTTCCGCGCAGGAGTTTTCCAAGAAAGTCGCCCTGGAACGCCTCTCCAGTCAGGCTCAGATCATTCGCCTGGCCATGAGCGGTTTGCTGGATTCCGGATTGCCGCTGTCAGACTTTGTTGGCTTTGACCATCTGGCCCAATCCCTGATGTCTGCAGACCACAGTCTGGTGAAGATAAGGGTTCTGACACTGGATGGTCAGGTGCTTCTTGAAGCCAACCAGCAGGAGGTTTTGCAGAAACTCATCGCCCAGACGACCGGAGAAGAGATTTGGCCTTCGGCCACTGATCGGGAAACGGTCAAAGCGGAGTTTGGTCTGGGCGGACGCTTTGGCCAGGTTGCGACCATTGAGCTGGAACGCCAAAGCCCGCGCCTCATGGCTCACCTGGATGTGTCCTTCTGGCTCCTGATCCTCAACCTGCTGATCACCCTGGTGATTGCCAGCATCTATTTTCTCGCCATTTCAGACGATCGCCTTTTCTTCACCCGGAACCTCGGTCGCTCCTGGCTCATATCCATGAGCTTCAGCTGCCTGTTGCTGTTGAGCGGGGCGGGCTTGCTGGGCATGGCCATCTACGGTGAAAAAGCCAATGGCTTCTCTGATGTCATCGGTGCCCGTCTGCGCGAAGCTGTCGATCTCGGACTGGAGCCGGAGCGGCTGTCTGGTCTGGGGGAGATGATCGCAAAGTTCCAGGAAGACAACCCGGATATCGGCCGCATCTCCATCATCCTGGGCAACTACATCTATGCCGACACGCGCGCAGATCAGGTAGGCCAGCGCTGGGAAAGCAGCGACGGTTCCCTGATTTCGCAATACTGGGCCCGACCGCGCAATCTCATTCAGTCACAGCTTTGGATCGCAACGTCCCTGGCTCCGGAAACGGTCGCGCTGCGCATTGCCAACACGAACAAGTTCACCCTGCTGGCCAGCTTGCTGTTCCTGCTGCTGCCGAGTGCAGCCTGTTACTTTCTTCTGGGTCGCAAAGGCCACAATCGAGCCTGAGGACTGACAAGACAGGGAAATCAGCCAGGGTCAGAAACTGGCCAGGGCTTCCTCGGCACTGTCGACCACTGTCAGCATCTTGATGAAGCCGCTGATGGTAAAAACGCTTTTGACATTGTCGGTCATGGAATGAAGCACCAGTTTACCACCGGCTGCTTTCAATTGTTTGGCCAGAACCAGAAACACCCGCAGACCGGCGCTGGAAAGATACTCCAGGCCAGACAGATCGATCAGCACCTTGTGATGGCCGCTTTGCACCAGCTGCAAAAGCTGCGTTTGAACGTCGGCTGCGTTGCCACTGTCGATCCGATCATCCACAACGACTTTTGCAATGTCTGCCTCAATGGCGGTGGTAACAGCCACAACAACTCCCCTTTTCGAAATCACTCACGTCTTACATGGCTTATGTAGTGTGATTTGGCAGCCAGCGGTAGCACGAAATCATTTCGCTCCAAACAATTTGATTCTAGAGTGAAAACAATCAGACCAGCTTGACGGGCGACAGAAAAGCTGTGGGATCAACAAAGGTGGAATTTTCTGCGGCATGACCCAAGATCAGACACCCGACAGGGCCCGCATTACGATTACCAGCGAGATCGCAGAAATCCCAAAAGTCGTCACGGCAGTGGAAGATTTCGCTGCAAAGCACCAGCTATCTGATGAGCTCCTGCATGCCGTGACCCTCAGTCTGGATGAGGTGATCACCAACATCGCCAGCTATGCCTACCCGAGCGGCACGACGGGTCCGGTTGTCGTAGAGCTGAGCAAACAAAGCGGCTGGATGGAAATCAGGGTCAAAGACAGCGGCGCCCCTTTCAATCCCCTGATCGATGCGAAAGAGCCGGATCTGGATTCCCCCCTGGAAAGCCGCGAAATCGGAGGCCTTGGGATTCACTTCGTCAAAACCCTGATGGACGAGGTCAGCTATGATTTTCTGGCGGGCGAAAACCAGCTGCTCATGAGAAAAAGCTTCTGAGCGAGTCCTTCGGGTGAGAACCTGACAGAAGGTGTCAGTCTGGCGTCTTCAGCACCCGTTTGGTTGACGCCGGATACTTGTCCAGCAACGCAGCCGGTCGCACAGGCCGGGTGGTGAAATTTCCCCCGCAGTTCGGACAGCGATTTCCCAGTGGACCCTCAGCACAGCTGCGGCAGAAGGTGCACTCGAAAGTACAGATCAACGCATCCGGGCTGTCCGGCGGCAGGTCACAGTCACAGCGTTCGCAGTTGGGACGCAATTCAAGCATTCACCCTCTCCCTGTTCAGGTCCGGCTTCAATCCTCGGACCTGTGTTCCGGCCTGGCGGGCAACAGTCCTGCGGACTGCCTCCCCCCCAAAAAAACAAGCACCCTGATTTTTTAACACGCCTGCAGAAACCGGATGGGCGAATTCAGGGTGACCAGCTTCTAGAGTCAAATCGGTTTACAGGGACCCACTGCGGGATAGCGCTTGAAGCGTGAACCTCTCTTCCATGTCTTAGAGGATGGTTCACCGTTTGGTTTCAAGCGCGCAGTGCTTCTGACCAAACCGATCACAGTCTAGTCCTTCACCTCGGTTATCAGGCGAGGAGAGGGGTCTTTTTCTTTTGGTTTCTGCGGTGCGAAATTGCCTTTGTGCTCTTCCCACTGCTCTTTGGTCACGAAGGCCTGAACCTGCCCCTGATGCATGAGGAGAACCTTATCCACGGCAGCCATGATGTTATGGCGGTGCGACACCACCACCACCATGGCACCGCCGGCTTTGGCTTCTTCAATGGCGTCCACCAGGGACATCTGGCTTTCCGTATCAAGATTGGCATCCGGTTCATCCAGAACCAGAAGCCGGGGATTGCCAAACAGCGCCCGGGCCAGGCCGATCAACTGGCGCTGGCCGCCGGTCAGGGAGTAGGAAGAGCCGGAAAGTTCGGTGTCATATCCCTTTTTCAACCCGCCGATCATGTTGTGGACGCCCGCCTGGGTCGCCGCCTTGATGATGGCGCTGTCATCGGCCGGGCGCAGCCGGGATATGTTCATGCCAATGGTTGTGTTGAACAGACCCACGGCCTGAGGAAGGTATCCCACAATCTGGCCAAAAGATTCCCGTTCCCAGGTGTAGACGGAGTGGCCGTCCAGGCTGATCATGCCGGCTGTAGGCTGCCAGATCCCCACCAGCATACGGGCCAGGGTGGATTTGCCGGCGCCTGATGATCCAACAACGGCCACAGCCTCCCCGGGACGAACTCTGAAAGACGCCCCCCGAAGTACCGGCGTTGTAGAGCCCGGCGGCACAAACGTCAGATCCTTGACCACCAGATCTCCGTCCGGTGCAGGCATGGGCATGGAAGACCGCGCGCCTTCGCCCTCTTCCAGCATGTCAACCAGACGAGAGTAAGATATGCGCACCTCGACCCAGCTGCGCCAACTGCCCAGCAGCTGAATGGTCGGCGCCAGGGCCAGGCCCGTGGCAAACATGGCAACAAAACCGGCAGAGGCCCCTAGCTCCCCGCTCATGATCAAAAGCGAGCCGACAAACAGGACCATCACGATGGCCATCAATGGCACCACAGACGTGCAGGCACGGTAGATTGCGGCCTTCTTGGTCGCCTGCTCGCTCAGTTTCACCGCCCGTTCGTTGCTTTCCCACCAGAGCTCAAGCACCGGGCGCTGCATGCCCATGGCTTCCACAACTTCGGCATTTTTCAGATAGTTGCTGACCTCACGATTGGATTCCTGGGTCGCCGTCATCGCATCTTTTGTGATCTGCCGACTGCTCAGTTCATTGGTGATGGCCAGAATGGTCAGAACCACCATGAATCCGAGCACGATCATGGCAAAGAAGGGATGCAGCAGATAAAGGATCATCAAAAAGAGAGGAGACAGCCCAAATTCCATGGCCGTTGGAATGCTGGTACTGGAGAAAAAGGTTTTCAGAACCTGGATGTCCCGCAGGGTTTCAGACGGGTCCCCCTTGCCACGCAGGGTTCTGATGATAATGGGCTCCAGCAGCTCCACGCCCAGCGCATCGCCGACCCAGTTCCCCATCTTTTGCATCAGGCGCGCGCGGACGAAGTTGAACACCCCTAGCAGCACCAGTGCCGTGACCACCATCAGGGTCAGCCAGTAGAGCGATGGTTCAGACTTGGCTGGCGTGATCTTGGTAAAAACCGTCAGCATGTAAACGGGCTTGAGCAGGCCCAGCAGAGTCGTGGCAATGCTCAACGCAAAGGACAGCGCAATCCCGCCGTAGCAACGGGCAAAAATCCTCCTGAGCTGATTGGCGGCGTCTGTCTGGCTGTCCATAAGAGACTCTTCTATCGCTTTCTTTAGAACAGTACACGAAAAAGAAAGGGCAGCGGCTTTGGGATTGCTTTTCCCTTACCGCTGCCCGTCCGCAGGACTGTACTCTTTTCTTTCAACAGCGGGAAACGGCATGGCACCGAGTCTCAGAGCTGTTCAACAGAAACAGCATGAGATTCGCCTGCGTTCCCGGCTACCAGCGCTCAAGCGTCCGTGCGATTTGCCGCAACCTGTTCACTGATCCATTTGTAGGTACGCTCCAGGCCTTCCACCAGTTTCATGGAGGGCTCCCAATTCAGTTCCTTGCGGATCAGATCATTGTCAGAGTTGCGTCCACGCACCCCCAACGGTCCGGGAATGTGCTTTTTGACCAGCGTTTTGCCTGCGATCTCACTGATCATGTCGACCAGTTGATTGATCGAGACCATTTCTTCAGACCCGATGTTTACGGGGCCCAGGAAATCAGACCGGGTCAGGCGCAGCACCCCTTCGACACAGTCATCAACATAAAGGAAGGACCGGGTCTGTTCACCATCGCCCCAGATCTCAATTTCATCCCCGTCATTGGCCATGGCAACTTTGCGGCAAAGAGCCGCCGGGGCTTTTTCGCGCCCATCGTTCCAGGACCCTTCAATGCCGAAGATGTTGTGGAAGCGGGCGATGCGGGATTCCATGCCTTTGTTGCGGTGGAATGCCAGGTAGAGCCGCTCACTGAAGAGCTTTTCCCACCCGTACTCGCTGTCCGGATGAGCCGGATAGGCGGAGTCTTCTTTGCAGTTTGGATTGCCCGGATCTGTTTGATTCTCCTGCGGGTACATGCAGGCAGAGGAAGAATAGAACACCCGCTTGATGTTCCGCTTCTCACAGCAATCCAGGACATTCAGATTCACCTGGGCAGAATTGTGCAGAATGTCCGCGTCATTGTCGCCAGTGAACACAAAGCCGGCTCCGCCCATATCGGCTGCCAACTGATAGACCTCATCGAAGCGACGGTCGACAACTGAGCGGCACAGAGCCTGATCCCGCAAATCACCGACAACAAAATCATCAGCAGGTGTTTCGGCGTAGCGCGGCATTTTCAGATCCACACCCCGCACCCACAGGCCTTCACTCTTCAAACGTTTGACAAGGTGGCTGCCAATAAAGCCCCCTGCCCCCAACACCAATGCTGATTTCATGACTCTTCCCCTTACGCAATCGCGTCTGTCGCCTCAGGACTGAAGTTTGCACAATCCTGAGAGTTAGATCACTGCAAATTCAATAGCTACAATTAGAGAGTTTTTTGAGTGATGCACTTCTCTAGCGCAACAGAAAATTGCCCTAAAGGCTTCTTTTATCTGAAAAGACTTCGATCCTGCGGAAAACATGAAAACCCTGAAAAGTTGCGAAGCCACGCAATAGCTGAAAGAATCATCGGCACCAGCAAAGCGGTTGCTGGATCAACCAGTTTGAGAGCGTTCCCTCCATGACCAGAGCTTTTATCACGGGCATTACCGGACAGGATGGGGCTTACCTGGCCAAGCTCCTGCTGGACAAAGGCTACGACGTGATTGGCGGCACACGCCATTTGTCTTCCAGCAACAGAGCACGTTTGCGCACCCTGGGAATAGAACAAGAGATCAACTTCGTTGAGCTGGACCTTTCGTCACTGGACAGCATCCGCCAGGTTATTCAGGACCATCCGGTGGATGAGTTCTACAATCTCGCAGCCCAGAGTTTCGTGGGCGCTTCCTGGGTCAACCCGCTCGAAGCAGATGACATCAACGGGTTTTCAGTTCTGCGCCTGCTCGACAGCCTGCAGAAGACCCGGCCGGAAACCCGGTTTTATCAGGCCTCCACTTCAGAGATTTACGGCCGGGCCGTAGAAGTTCCGCAGACAGAAACAACCCGTTTTCACCCCCGAGCCCCTTACGGTGTGGCCAAAGTCTATGGCCATTACACCATCATGAACTACCGGGAATCTCTGGGTGCGCACGCGTCCTGCGGCATCCTCTTCAACCACGAATCTCCCCTGCGCGGCAGTGAGTTTGTGACCCGAAAAATCACCCTGGGGCTGGCCAAGTACGCCCGTGGAATCAGTGGGGGACTGGAATTGGGTAACCTCAGCGCCCGTCGGGACTGGGGTTACGCCGGGGACTATGTCGAGGGCATGTGGCGCATGCTTCAACAGGACAAAGCCGATGACTACGTCCTGGCCACAGGCATCACCACCTCAATCCGGGATTTTGTCAGCCTGGCAGCCTCCGCACTTGATCTGCAGATTGACTGGGAAGGCGAAGGTCTGACGGAAAAAGGGATCGATCGCAAAACCGGCAGAACTCTCATTTCCGTCAATGAACAGTTCTTCCGCCCCAACGAAGCCACGCAGCTGGTTGGCAACCCTGAAAAAGCCCGTCAGCAACTTGGCTGGACCGCAAAGGTCGGGGTCGCTGAACTGGCAGAAATGATGGCGAAAGCGGATTATGATGAGCTGGACAGCTAAAGCTGGTCCCCGCCACGCAACCGGATTTGCAGTTCAGTTACAGCAGGCAGATAAGGCAGGCGGCTTTGCGCGGCTGTCACAGCTGCGGCACTGAGATCTGCTGCGATTACGTCCTCTGCAGATCCGGCGCGGGCAGCGTCCCGGCCATCAGGCGCGACGATGCAACTGCCCCCGAAGTACCGGATGTCACCTTCCTGCCCTGCATGATTGGCATAGAGCAGCCAGAGGCCATTTTCGAATGCCCGGGCCGGCATCACCCGTTCCGACACCACAGACCAGGCGTCATTCAGTGCTGTTGGAACAAAAACCACTTGTGCGCCAGCCTGGGCCAGCGCGCGGAGAGTTTCGGGAAACTCGGCGTCGTAGCAGATCACCAGGCCGCAGCGGAGCGAACCCAGTGTGAAGAGCGTGAAACCGTCTCCTGGAAGAAAGTAACGACTTTCAAAGCCAGGGGGCAGCATCAGCTTGCGGTGATTTGCCAGCAGCTCCCCATCAGCCGAAAGACAAGCAGCTGAGTTAAAGACCTCCCCCTCTGCTCCCCGTTCGGGATAGCCATAAACCAGGGCCGTCCTGTACTGCCTGGCCAGTTCCGCCAGTCTTTGAGCAAAAGGCCCGTGTACCGGCTCGGCCAGCGCGGTGATCTGATCGCCCACATTGTACCCGGACAGGAAAAGTTCCGGGCAAACCAGAAGGTCGAGTTCTTCGTTGGCCTGCAGCGCGGTCTCCACCTTTGCCAGCCTTTCCAACGGCGTCAGCCCGCCCCCCTCACATTGAAAGATGCCTGCCCGCATTCTCTCTCCTTTTTACCCTGTCCACTTTACCCTGGTCACTCCGCCGAAGTTTGTCGGCTTAAACCTAAGCACAATCGACTTGGTGAGACGCGCATTGCGTTCGAAACCAACTAAACTCTAGAGCATGATCGGTTTAGTCAGAAGCGCTTCGCGCTTGGAACTAAACCGTGAATCATCCTCTAAAACATTGAAAAGAGGCAAATTTACGCTTTAAGTGTCATCACGTAGTGATTGCACTTAAAGCGATTTGACTCTAGCGGCCTGCCACCAGAATGCTGCGATCATACTGCGTCAGGTAATCACAGCCTGTCTCCGTGACGACAAGAGAGTCGCCAATGCGTCCGCCCAGTTTCCCGTCGACGGAAATACCGCCATCAACAGCAAAGGTCATGCCGGGCTGCAGAAGGGTTGTGTCCCCGGCTTTCAGTTCAGGCGCTTCCAGATAAGACATGCCGATGGATCGCCCGGTTCGATAGCCGGTTTCATAGCCTCTCTGGCGGTAAACCTCATTAGCGGCATCGGCAACAGACTCTGCCGTCACACCGGGCCTGATGGCCGCAACAGCCGCCTGCTGGGCATCAATAGCGGCCTGCTGAACCCTGGCAGCTTCGTCACTGATGTCCCCGACAAAGAACATCCGGTCAAACCCCAGTTTATACAGCTTGAACTGGGCCATGTTACAGAAGCAGAAGTAGACCGGATCCCCTCGTTCCAAGGCCTTCACACTGGCCCGCCGATGCACCATGGAGGTATCGCGGCCCGATTGCATGATCTGCAGATTGTGGATCATGGGGGAAATGAAAGCCTCCCACCCCTTATCGGTCAGAAATCCCGCTGCCTTGCGGGTTCCGGCGTTGATCACCGCCAGCGCCGCCTCATATTCCGGGGCCCCTTCAGTCAGGGCATCTTCCGCTGCCTGCATCATGGCCCCGGCGATGGCCCCGGCCTGTCGCATCACCGCGATCTCCTCCGGGGACTTGATCATCCGTTGTGCGCCCAGCAGCTCAGACATATCGAGCAGCCCCTGGTCCGGGTAGGTTTCGTCGAACCAGTTACGCACAATGGCGGGCAGGACGGTCGCTTCCACTGCGACCCGGCCAGGGGTGGCCCCCAAAGCCCGGGCCAAGACTCTTTCCCAGCGATTTTGTCCTGAATCTTCCCAGGTGAGTACATCTTCAACCCAGGTCATGGCGGCGACCATTTCCGACTCCATCAAAGGGGTCAGAACCTGAGGCGCGCCATCGGCAGGCACCAGCAAGAAGGTCGGGCGGCCAAACTCTACGGACAGATAGCCCCAGAACCCCGCCAGATAGGCGATCGAGCTTTCATCCGTCAGCACTGCCACATCAATGCCTGCCTCCCGCAACCGGGCCTGAAAGATGGCTGTTCTCTGCCGTGCCTGCTCCAGCATAGCGCACTCCTTATGATCGAGAATTTTCCAATCTGTATACATCTGTTGCGAATTTTCAAGAATTTTGTTAGTTTTTCGCCTTCATTGGCGTGACCTGTGCACAGCTTCAGGCATTTAGTTTGTTGCCGGAGGAATGGACGATGACGAACACAGTCTCATTTGCAGAAGACGCTACTGGTTCTTCAGCTCCTGAAAGCAAAGGCGCTCAAGACGAGGGCACTCGAGGTCAGGACCCAGGACCGAAACACGGCGGAGCGTCTGTTCCTGTTCAGGTTTCTCCGCCCCGGCAGGTGGATTTTGATGCCGGTCGACATGACCGGGCAAAGATCGGTTTTGTGCTTCTGGCGTCAGAGCAGACCATTCAGGATGACGTCATGGCCTTTCGCCCGCCTGGCGTCGGCATGCATTTCGCCCGTCTGATCAGCCCGGATGAAATCACAAATGCCACCCTGCAGGCGCAGATTGATCAATTGGCAGGCTGCGCCAGCAGCATGCTGCCGGACGGCTCTCTGGACGTAATCTGTTACGGCTGCACATCCGGATCCCTGGTGATGGGGGAAAAACAGGTACTGACCGAGCTTTCAAAAGGAGCACCCAATGCCAGACCTACCTCTTTGATCACCTCCGTCATCCGAGCCATGAGGCAGCTGCAGGCCCGAAAGATTGTTGTGGCTACCCCTTATCTGGATGAAATCAACCAACGAGAAAAAGACTATCTGGAGGCAGCCGGATTTGACGTTTTAACCATCCAGGGACTGAACCTGGAAAAGGACAGCGACATGGTCCGCGTCACGCCTGCCTTCATCCGGGACTTCGCCTTGTCGCTGGACCAGTCCGACGCAGATGCCATTTTTGTTTCCTGCGGGGCCTTGCGCAGTCTGGAGGTGATCGGGGAGATTGAGAGACTGAGTGGCAAGCCAGCGATCTGTTCCAATCAGGCGATGATCTGGGACTGTCTGCGGCTGGCGGGCCTGAATGACCGTTTTGGCGGTCACGGACGTTTGTTGTCCGACTACTGAGGGCCTAGTCATTCCACAGCCGAAAGCCACCGCCGAAGAAATCTATGTGACCCTGAGGGATCGCATCTGTCTGCTGAGCTACCCCCCAGGTCTGATCCTGCGGGAAACGGAGCTGGCTGAAGAGTTTGGCGTCAGCCGCACACCTTTACGGGCCGTGTTGCAGCGGCTGGCCCACGGCGGACTGATCGAATCCCGCGATGGTGTCGGCACCGTTGTGACGGATCTGGATGACCAGCAGGTATATGACATCTATCAAATGCGCCTGAAGATCGCAGAGATGATCGGCAGCCTGGCTCCCCACCCTCTCACCAGCGCCCATGCGCAAACGGCAGACGCACTGCGGAGCCGTGCCGCTGTGATCACCCAGAGCTTTGACCTGCAGGAATACTGGCAGATCAACCACGACCTGCACGGCCTCATTTCAAAGATCATCGGCAATCAGGCCCTGCGGCAGATGTGGGACCACTTCTACTTCCAGGCCGCCCGCATCTGGTATCGCCACGTCAGGGACAATTCAGAAGGTGTGGCCAGGGCTCTGGAAGCAGAACTGCAGGATGTTACCCGCGCCATGAGCGAGAACGATCCTGTTGCATTGGGGTATGTGCAGCGCAATCACATTGCCTATGGCTTCAAACGCCTGCAGCAGGCAGCCACGGAGTCCGACAGGCAGTGATGCCCCTCTCTTTCTGACTGCCCTTCCCCAAAAGACCTGACTATTGATTTGTAGGCGAAAGATTTTTTCGCTGATTTCGTTCCTATTTCCCTTCCGGAAGGAGGGAAATGACCAAACGGTTGGTGCTGAACGTTCCGGCTTCGCCAGCCCACGGGGAATTTCACATTCTATTTGCCCCAAATTGCCTGATGGGAAAATAATTTGCTTGATAGGAAAACCAAGTTTCTGCCAGCATGCTTCCCATAAAGAAAAAAATACCACACATCAGGCTTTACGACAGATAGAGAGATATAAGCTCATGACAGCTTCCTGGAGATTTTCCACCCTTGCCGATCGTCACCGCGCCATGGGGTCTGCCCTAGAAGACTGGAGTGGCATGGGCACCGCCTGGACCTACGACAAAGACCAGGAGGAGGAGTATCTGGCGATCCGCACCAAGGCCGGCATCATGGATGTTTCCGGCCTGAAAAAGGTGCATGTAACAGGCCCCCATGCCGGGCATGTGATTGACCGGGCCACCACCCGCCGGGTGAACAAGATCAAGCCCGGTCGTTCCTCTTACGCCTGCATGCTGAACGACGAAGGAAAGTTCGTCGATGATTGTGTGATCTATCGGACCGGCCCCAATGCCTGGATGGTCGTTCATGGCTCCGGTGCCGGCCACGAGCAACTGACCATGGCTGCCATGGGGCGCGATGTTTCGATCCGCTTTGATGACAACCTGCACGACATTTCCCTGCAGGGACCGCTGGCCGTTGACTATCTGGACAAGCATGTGCCCGGCATCCGGGACCTGGCCTACTTCGCCCACATGCAGACCACTCTGTTTGACTGCCCCGTGATGATTTCCAGGACCGGTTACACCGGTGAACGGGGCTACGAGATTTTCTGCCAGGGCCAGGATGCCCCCACCATCTGGGACCGCATCGTGGAAGAGGGCGCGGCCATGGGGATCATCCCCACGCGCTTTACCACTCTGGACCTGCTGCGGGCCGAGAGCTACCTGCTCTTCTTCCCCTATGATAACTCCCAGATGTACCCCTTCGAAAACGAGTCTGCCGGGGACACCCTCTGGGAGCTGGGCCTTGATTTCACCGTCAGCCCCGGCAAACAGGGCTTCCGGGGCGCTGAAGAGCACTACCGCCTGCGTGGCAAAGAGCGTTTCAAGATTTTCGGCGTCAAGCTGGAAGGCACAGAAGCGCCAGACGAAGGCGCCCCTCTGCTCAAAGACGGCAAACAGGTCGGGGTGGTGACTGTTGGCATGCACTCCAGCCTCAACAACCACACAGTGGGCATCGCCCGCATGCCGGTGGACTGCGCTGTCCAGGGCACGCCCCTGACGGTCAGGAACGGCAGCGGAGATATTCCCTGCATTGCTCACTCCATGCCGTTCTATGATGTGGACAAGAAACGACGGACAGCCAAGGGGTAACCCCTGTCGTTGTTGCTGCCGACCTTCTTGGCTGGGGTCGGCAGCCCCCCGTCTCAGTGATCGACACTCGTTTCCATAGCGAAAGAGTCGCCCCCAGTCGAAAGTAATACTCCGTGTCTAAGACTCCATTTGAGCCCTCCATCGCCAGCCGCCCGGTTTATGGAACATTGGAACCGCGCCGAGGGAAGCACCACTTGATCATCGCCGATGCCGAAGGGGCAGAGGCCATTCTTGATCTGGCCAAGTCCGCCCCCGAAGATTTCTTTTCCAAAGCCCACATTATCTACATTCCCAAAGCCGCGGACCCGGCACTGGGCAAAGCTCTGGAAGAGCTGGGCGCGGCCCAGTTCCATTCCAGCCCCAGCTATGCCGCCGCTGTACCGCGCCTGCGCAGAACCCTCGAACGGGCCCATATGGGCCTGCAAATCTATCTGTGCGGAACAGAGGGTCTGATGGGTCAGGCCATGCAGGAAGCCACGGCCTGCGGCATCCCTCACAGCGCCATCCAAACGGAACACCGGGGCTCGCTGGCCCGGCGCGTGCAGTGTGTTCACTGCAAAGGCATTACCGAAGATGTCACCCACGACCCCTTCGTTTGCGACCACTGTGGCCTGAACCTCTTTGTTCGGGATCACTACTCCCGGCGCATCGCCGCTTTTCAGGGTGTCTGTATTGACGCCGAAGACCCAGGAAATGTCCCGCCATCAGTGGAGCGCTTCAAGTGAGTTCCGGAACAGCCAAAATCAATGTGGTGGTAACTCAGGTTGCCAAGATCAACGACCTTGTTACCCGCTTCCGCTTTGAACCCCGTGACGGGGGATTGCTGCCCACCTTTTCCGGTGGCGCCCACACAGTGGTGGAGATGGAAGACGATGGTGTCAGACGTCTCAACCCCTACTCCCTGATGAGCGATCCCCACGACCGCAGCGCTTACATGATTTCGGTCCGTCGGGACGATGAAGGGCGCGGCGGCAGTCTTTTCATGCATCAAAAGGTCAAAGAAGGCCTGGAGATGACCATCAGCAATCCGGTGAACCTCTTCTCGCTGGATCTGAGAGCCAAAAAACACCTGATGCTGGCAGGGGGCATCGGCATCACCCCCTTCATGGCTCAGATTGCTCAGCTGGCTCCCGACGGTGGCCGCTTTGAGCTCCACTATTCAGTACGCAGCCAGGCTCTGGGCAGCTACGCTGACGAGTTGCAGGCACAGCACCCTAACAACGTCCATCTCTACCGGGATGATCAGGGTGAGAAGATCAATCTGGAAAGCCTGCTGGAGGGGCAGCCGTTAGGCACTCATGTCTACGTCTGCGGCCCCAAGGGCATGATCGACTGGGTCAGAAACACGGCTCTGGACGCCGGCTGGCCCGAAGAAGCCGTGCACTATGAAGAATTCCTGGCTCCCGCCAGCGGCAAACCGTTCCAGGTAGAGCTGACCGCATCCGGGAAATCCCTCACGGTTGGCGAGCACCAGAGCCTGCTGGAAGCCATGGAAGCTGCCGACGTGGACGCACCTTACCTCTGCCGGGGCGGGGTTTGCGGCCAGTGCGAAACAGATGTCTCCTCCTTTGACGGTGAGTTCCTCCACAACGATCACTGGCTGACCGATGAGCAAAAGGCATCAGGGCAGAAAATCATGCCCTGTGTTTCTCGCTTTGTCGGCAAGAACCTCGTCCTCGATCGCTAACGCTCAGGATCACCGCCGCTTTTTGATAAAGAAGATTAGCCATGTCCCTTTCATTCAAAGACGAAACCTTTAGAGACTCCTTCTCTTTCAGTAATTCTCCGGATCTGATCCATCGCTTCCCCTTTCCCTTCCATGAAGACAGCTACATGTACTCCGTCAACATGGAGCCCCACACGCCGGGGCGCCCCGGGTCGGCTTACGAGCACACCTTTGATGTGGATGAGCATTATGTGGCGGAGATGGAAGACCGGGCCAAGGTCCTGGATGAGGACCCGCTGCGTTGCCAGTCCCTGCCCCACATGACCCTGGCGGGCTGGGATCTGCTTGAGCTGATCATGACCGCAAAGGCCAAGGATTACCCGGAGCATTTCGAACTGCACTGCGACGGTGACAACTGGCACTGGATCAACCGGCCCCTGGGGATCGACCAGAAGTTCACCTTTGGTGATGAAGCCACTTTGCCCTATGGCCCCATGGAATACATCACCCGCCAGACACAGGGTGATTTCGCCCTGCTGGACCAGCGTGATGACAATCTTTGGATGGATGCAGGCATGGTCACCAGTCAGGCGGACTGGTCGCTCGATTTCGACATCGGCATGAATTTCTTCGAATGGCATGCCCCCGTGCCTCTGGCCCACGAGATGGGCGTTTTCCAACGGGCGCTGAAGTACCTGATGGCCATTCAGCAGGGCAGCCCTGTGCGCCGCCTCAACTGGACCATGACCGTCAATCCACTGCTCGATACCTCACCCGAGAACTATCATAAGTGGGGCACGCAACGCAGAGAGCTGACCCCGGAGAACGTCGGCCAGAAAATGTGCCTCAGGGTGGAGCTGCAGACCTTTTTCCGCTTGCCGCGCTCAAACGCGCTGGTCTTTCCGATCCGCTGCTACCTGATCCGCCTGGAAGAACTGGTGACCGTTCCCAAGTGGGGCCGCCGCCTTAACCGGGTCCTGCGCAGCCTGCCCGATGAACTGGCAACCTATAAGGGGTTCATCGGCAATCGCCCCATCATCGTCGACTGGCTGGCCCAGTATGACGACGGTGCCGAAACCTCTCCCGGTTTCTGGCCAGACCCCTGAGGGGCGGGCTGGAAAGCCGCGCTGATTTTTCAGACGGAGACTCCGGGCAAAGCCCGGGAGACCGCAACAGGCAGTTGAACAGTCGGTGGGCGATAAAATTCCCGCCTACTGGGATATGGACATATTGTCGCACACCAATAGCGATAAATAGCCACGAGCTTTTTCCCATATTCAACAAGTCCATGTTTACTCAGAAGAATTATTATTGCACTATGAGAAAATTCACCGTGCGTTTGTCATGAGCTCCTCGGGTGAGGGAATCAGAGCAAACGCCAAAACACACACAGAGTCCCACAGGTATTGTCGCTAAGACAGAGCCTGAAAATCCCACTAAGGGAAGGGGCATGGGAGGCACGGCCACTGAACCACGCAAAGTGGTGCTCAGAGGCTGTTTCGGCGCATCACGTAAGGGGTCGCGCCGGTTCACGAAACAAACACCTGTGAGTCAGGGGGGGTATAATGGATACAAATCTCGACGCTCTCACCACGTTATTTACCGAGTTCTATTACTGGGTAACCGTGGTGTTCATGTTCCTCATTCACGTGGGCTTTTGTATGTATGAGGTGGGCGCCAGCCGCCGCCGCAACCACATGCACACGCTGATGAAAAACACCATGGTGATCCCACTGGTCACCGTCACCTTCTTCTTCTTTGGCTGGTGGATCTACTTCGCCTTTCCCAACGGGCCCTTCATCTTCGAAGGCAAAGGCATCGATTTCGAAGCCGCTTCATTCGCCCGCCCCTGGGATCCGTCCATGGGGACAAATCTGAGCGATCACATCACCGGTGTGTTCTGGGCCGCCTTCCTGCTCTTCTCCTGGACGGCTGCCTCCATCGTGTCCGGTGCAGTGATTGAACGTATCCGCGTTGGCGCCTTCTGGATTTTGGCTGTTGTGATTGGGTCCGGTACCTGGATCATCGACGCTGCCTGGGGCTGGCACTGGGACGGCTGGATGGTCAAGATGCTGGGCTACCATGATGCCTATGCATCGGGCGTGATCCATGCCATTGCCGGCGGTTTTGCTTTGGGTGTTCTGGTGGTGCTTGGCCCCCGTCTGGCCAAGTTCCGTGCGGATGGTACCCCGCGGGATATTCCGCCTCACAACCCCTGGCTGGTGACCATTGGTCTCTTCCTGATCTACACCGGCTTCTGGGGCTTCTACGCGGCCTGTAACGTGCCCATCATCTCCCCCGAAGGGATCGGTGGTCAGATCACAGGTGTCACCTGGACCGCAACCAACATCTATCTGGCTCCGACCACACTGTCTGCCATTACCTTTAACTTCCTGATGTCTCTGTCAGGTGGTCTGATGGTGGCTTATCTGGTCTCTAAGGGCGATGCCTTCTGGACCTACTCCGGTGGTCTGGCCGGGGTGATCACCGCCTCCGCCGGTAACGACCTCTATCACCCGATGCAGGCCATGCTGATTGCTGGTTTCGGTGCCTTCTGCGCCTACAAACTGCACTACTGGGTGGAGCGGAAGTTCAAGATCGACGATGCCGTTGGCGCCGTGGCCGTTCATGGCTACGCAGGCTTCATCGGCCTGGTCATCTGCGGCTTCATGCTCTGGGGTCAGCCTTCTTCACCGTACGAAGGCTATGCCGCGATCAACCCGCTGGGCATGTTCATCGGTGCGATCATCATGTTCGGTGTGCTGGGCTTCCTGCCTGCCTTCATCATCTCTAAAATCCTGAACAGCATGGGTCTGCTTCGGGTGCCTGAGAAAGTGGAACTGGAAGGTCTCGACTTCGATACCCACGAGAACTATCAGGCCGCTGTTGATGAAGTGGTTGCCGCTGAATTGGCAATGGTCAAGTGACCGGCTGGTCCAACTAGATAAGGAGATAAAAAATGGCTACCAACGGTATGTCAGATTGGGCCGTCGACCTGGCTGATGTCGGAGCGGTCTACCCCTTCCAGGGGACCGAAGGCATCCTCTACATCGTCGCCCTTGTTTTCTGGATCGGCTTTCATGTGATCCAGCTGCGTCAGGAAGCAGAGGAGATTGAACGGGAAACCAATGCCGACAGGGATGGTTCCCACACCAGGGATGCAATAAAACGCTTCTAGCGCTTCTCGTTCATCTCAGATGAGCTGACAAAGGAAAGCCGACTGCGATCATCGCAGTCGGCTTTCTGTCTCTCCTCAGTCGGAGGATCGGGTTGGGAAGCCGACCGTTACACTGTTACCCAAAGCGAGACTGATCCTCTAAAACACTGGAAAAGACTTTCACGCCTCAGCCATTAACATGAAGTGATTGCACTTCAGACAATTTGGCTCTCAAGCCAAATGTGCCGTTAAAGCAGTTTGTCCCTGAACCATCAGACAAGAGTAAAACATGGGTTTTCGTGACGCCGTTTCAGCCGTTCCTGCCAAACCGATCATGGCGTTTGCCGTCGCCATCACTGCCATGGCCGCCGCCTGGCACGGCTGGACCCTTCACAGCATCTGCACGGGCCGCGCGGACCTGACGGCCGCGCTGGAAAGCTGGGCCAAAGAAGCCAAGGCAAACCCAACACAGGCCTTTGACCTGGAGGGTGTTACAGACAAGGAATGGACTCAGATACGCATTTCCCAGGGTTTGACCACCCTCGGCCCCAGCCAGAACTGCCCCTTTGACTGGCACTGGAGCAATCAAGAACGTGAAGCGATGGCCCAGGCCGGCAATCTGACGTTAATTGGTTTCTTCAACCAGGATCGCCTGATTGAAATTGCTGACTTCGACCGCCAGTGGGCCAGGTTTGCCACCGACGACCAGCCCATCGACAGGCAGGACGCCCGTTTCAAAGTGACCCAGAACAACCCGGCTCAGTTGGAACTGTCCGCCAACTGACCGGGTGGTCCTGTAACGTTCCTCCACACCAGCGACAAAGCCCCTTGCAGCTTTTCAGAGATCGCTTTCCTTTACCGGCGATCCAATTGTGCTGCTGAAACTGCAGGGGGCGGCTGACAAGACCGTCGGGCCGTCAGGCGGCCTTCCATTTGATGGAGCACCCCATGGACGCAATCTGTTCCATCGGGCCCTGCGCACCGGAGGCAACCTGCATCATAGCATTGTAGAGATCCCGATCCGGGTTCACTGCTGCGGCGTTGTTCGCACCGGAGTCCAGACGCCCGCGGTATTGCAGTCCCCCTGAAGCATCAAAACCAAAGAAGTCCGGTGTACAGACGGCATCATAGGCCCGGGCCACCTGCTGGCTTTCATCGAAGAGATAGGGAAAAGAAAACCCTTTCTCGTCGGCCAGAACTTTCATTCTGTCAAAGGAATCAGCCGGGTAAGCTTTGGTGTCATTGGCATTAATGGCCGCCACACCGATGCCCAGATCCTGAAGGGCCAGAGCCTCTCTTACCAACCGGTCCAGAACGGCAATCACATAGGGGCAGTGGTTGCACATGAAGACAATCACTGTGCCTTTCTGTCCAGCCACATCAGCAAACCCATAGGTCCTGCCATCTGTTGCCGGAAGGGTGAAGTCTGGTGCTTTCCAGCCAAAGTCACAAAGAGAACTGCTTACAGCCATGGCGTTCTAACCTTTCCTGTTCAGAGCCAGACGTGTTCCGGTGGAATGCCTTCGCGACGGGCCGTGAAGCATGATCCATCCTCTGATTTCGGCTCATGTTGTGATGTGGCCGTTTTGCCCGGACATTACAAACAATTCCAAGCCGTCCCTCATGCGATTGAATCGCTCCACAGGGTGACACGTTTTGGCAACAAAAGCGCAAAAAGACTGCCCAGTTCAATCGCACAAATATGAAACAAAGCGGGTGTAAAGCTCCGGGCTGAAATTTTTGATCCTCTCATGGAACAGCCCAATGAACTTCAAACGCACCCTTTTGTCTGCCGCAGCCCTGATGGCTTTCAGCGCCCCGGCTTTGGCGAACTGCCCCGTCCCCACCGTTGGAGACATGAAGGGCCTGAACTCCGCCTATCCTCAACAGTTCGAGCTGAAGGAACTTCAGGATCAGGCCAACTGCAGCCTGTCCTTCTCCGACAACCCGGCCATTGCTGACCTGAACGGCCGCATCCTGGGCAACAAAGATCTGGCCGCTGTGGCCGAGCGTCTGCCCAGTGAGCCTCTGGTTGTTGCGCCCTATGCCAAAACCGGTTCTTACGGCGGTGTGATCACCGGCCTGTCCAAAGCCACCGAGTCCGGCACTTCCGATCTGCTGTCCGTGCGTCACGTGAACTTTGTACGCTACGCCGATGACCTGCAGACCGTTGTGCCCAACGTGGCCAAGTCCTGGAGCTGGAATGACGATTACACCCAGCTGACTTTCACGCTGCGCGCTGACCACAAATGGTCCGATGGCGAGCCTTTCACGGCTGAAGACGTGGCTTTCTGGATGAACGACATCATCCTGAACGCAGACGTCTACGAAAAGACCCCTGACCGCTGGCTCTTCGCAGGCAAGCCGGTTCAGGTAGAAGCTCTGGACGACGTGACCGTCCGTTTCACCTTCCCGGTCCCCACCCCCGGTATCCTGAACCGCTTCGCCGTTGACTATGGCCAGCCGTTCCAGCCCAAGCACTTCCTGGGCCAGTTCATGCCCAAGTACAACGCCGACGCCGACAAGCTGGCCAAATCCTACGGCTTCGAAAACGCTGCTCAGGCTGTTGATTTCTACTACGGCGGTTCCGACTGGAAAGACGTCCCGTCTCCGCTGCTCAAAGACGCCGACAAGGCCGCCAAAATTGGCCGGGCTGTCGTGCCGACCCTGGAAAGCTACATCGTCGTCGATGAAAGCGCCGAAGGCCGTAAACTGGTTGCCAATCCCTACTTCCACATGGTTGACACCGCCGGCCAGCAGCTGCCCTACATCAACGAAATCGTTGAAACCTATGTGGCAGACAAAGAAGTCCAGAACCTCAAAATCATGAACGGTGAAGTGGTCTGGAAACAGCAGGCCGTCTTCCTGGAAGACTTTCCGCTGCTGAAAGAAAACGAAGGCAAAGGCAACTACTCCATCACCTTCGCCCCGACCTTCGGTGAAAACGTCTTCTACTCCTTCAACCGGACCCACAAAGACCCGGTTCTGCGGGAAATCTTCTCTGACATTCGCTTCAACCGCGCCATGTCCGTGGCTCTGAACCGTGACGAAATCAACGAGATCGTCTATCTGGGCCAGGGGACACCCATGCAGGGTGTGCCAGCAGAAGTGAAAACCGTTTCCTTCGTCACCGATGAACACCTGAACCGCGACATCGCCTACGATGTGGATCAGGCCAAGGCCCTGCTGGCTGACATGGGTCTGAAAGACAGCGACGGCGACGGCACCCTGGAACGTCCGGATGGCAAGCCGCTGGTGCTGCGTCTGGTCTACTCTTCCCAGGGGTCCCCGGTGAAAATGCAGGAACTGGTGCGTGATTACTGGGCTGCGGTTGGGGTTCGGGTTGACCTGAAAGAGGTCACATCCGACGAGTACCGCGCATCCGGTAACAACAACGACCTGGATGTGACGGTCTGGAAGTACGACGGCAACGCCGGCCCGACCATCAGCCAGGACGTCACGGTCTTCGTGCCGCCCTTCGGTGATTTCTTCAACCCCGGCACCGGCTTCGGCTGGGCAGCCTGGAAGAAGAGCAATGGCGCCGAAGGCATGGAACCCCCTGCTGACATCAAGAAGCTGTGGGACCTGTCCGAAAAGTTCATCCAGGTGGAATTCGGCTCTGACGAATCCAACGCTCTGGGTAAGCAGATCACCGACATCCATGTCGACAACATGCTGAAAATCGGCACCGTTGGCGACATCGTTGCGCCCTTCCTCTACCGCAACGATCTGCAGAACGTGAAGCCGATCAAGGCCAAAACCTACGACTTCTACTGGACTTATCCTTACCGTCCGCAGCAGTGGTTCCTGTCCAAGTAACCCTGCCCCAAAAAGGAGGCCCAGAGCGCCAAGCTGCGCTCTGGGCTTTCGCATATCTGGAGGTTGATCCCTGGGGCCGGATGCAACTGGCGCCTGACCCCTTACGGCCCGTCACCCTCTAACTTACTGAAAAGAGACAAAATCACGCTTTTTGCCGGGTCACCTGATGGCCTCGCGTCAAGCCTTTGACTCTAAGGATGCCCCCATGTTGCGTTTTACGCTGAAACGGGTCCTCGGCATGATCGTGACCATGGCGTTGGTCTCAATCATGGTCTTTCTGATCATGGAGATCCCGCCCGGTGACTATGCTGACCGCTATGCCTTCCGAAAGTACTCAGGCACCGGTGTCAATGTTACCGAAGCCGACATTCAGGCCATTCGCGTGAACCTGGGATTGGACCGTCCCCTGGTCCTGCGATACTTCGACTGGATCGGTGGCATTGTTCTGCGGGGCGACTTCGGACAGGCCTTTGCCTTTGAAACCTCCGTGGTGAAGGTGATCGGCGACAAGGCCTGGCTCACCCTGGGCATCCTTTTTTCCACCCTGATCCTGACCTATGCCATCTCCATTCCTGTGGGGATCTATGCAGCTGTGCGCCGGGCTTCTCTGGCTGACTATGGCCTGACAGTCTTCTCCTATCTGGGGCTGGCCCTGCCTAACTTCCTGCTGGCTCTCATCCTGCTCTATCTGGCCAACAAGTACTTTGGAGCAGATATCGGCGGCCTGTTCTCAAAAGAGTATCAGGATGCTCCCTGGTCCTTTGCCAAGGCCTGGGATCTGATCAAACATCTCTGGCTGCCGTCTTTCGTGCTGGCCTGGTCTGCCGTCGCCTACCAGATCCAGACCGTGCGCGCGACCATGTCAGACGAACTGAACAAGCTCTCTGTCACCGCCGCCCGGGCCCGGGGCATTCCCGAGAGCAAACTGCTGCTTAAGTACCCGGCGCGCCTGGCCATCAATCCGATCGTCTCCACCATCGGCTTTGATGTGAACCGCATTTTTTCAGAGCTGCCGGTGGTTGCCGTGGTGCTGGGTCTGACGGAGCTGGGCGAGCTTCTGCTGCGGGCTTATCTGGATCTGGACATGTATGTGGCCGGAGCCATTCTGCTGCTGCTGACCTTCATGATTGTCTTCATGAACTTCCTGTCTGACATCCTCTTGGCGTGGCTGGATCCGCGCATCAAGCTGGAGGCCTGAGCCATGACCGATATGACTTCAGAGCCTCTGTCCAAAGAAGAACTGGCAGAACAGGAACGGCTGCAGAAATACTACTCCGCCTCCCAATGGACCCTGATCTGGTGGCGCTTCCGGCGACACCGCATGGCCATGGCCGCCGCCGCTGTTCTGGCCGTCATGGCGGGCCTGGGGCTTTTTGCCGAGTTTTTCGCTCCCTATGGCACCACCACCCGGGATGTGAAGTATATTGACGGCGCGCCCCAGATCCCCCAGTTCTGCGACCAGAACGGCTGCAGCCTGCTGCCCTTCGTCCACGGCGTCACCACCAAGCGTGACCCGGTTACCCTGCGCTCCATCTCAGTGCCCGATCCGGAAAAACGCATTCATCTGACGTTTTTTGCCAAAGGCGAAGAAGTGGACCTGCTGGGGTTCCTCCCCATCAACCGCCACTTCTTCGGTCTGGATGATCCCAAAGCCAAGCTGCACCTCTGGGGCACGGATGACCTGGGGCGGGACGTCTTCTCCCGCACGCTCTACGCCACCCGGACGTCACTATCCATCGGCGTCATCGGCGTGCTGATTTCCTTCATCATGGCCCTGATCATCGGCGGGATAGCTGGTTATGCCGGCGGCCTGACCGACAGCCTGATTCAGCGGGTGACGGAGGTCATTCGAGTGGTCCCCATCATTCCCCTTTACATGGGACTGGCGGCCGCCATGCCCAAAGAGTGGTCCACCACCCAGGTCTATTTCGCCATGACCTTGTTGCTGGGCTTTTTTGGCTGGCCCACCCTGGCCCGGCGCATCCGTTCGCAACTGCTGTCCATCCGCCATGAAGACTATGTGGTGGCGGCCCGCCTTGCGGGGGCCAGACCCGGCCGGATCATTGCCCAGCACATGCTGCCCAGCTTCACCAGTTTCATCATCGTCGATCTGGTGATCTCTTTTCCTTACATGATCCTCAGCGAAACAGCTCTGTCCTTCGTGGGGCTGGGCCTGCGGCCCCCCACCGTCAGCTGGGGCGTCCTCTTGCAGCAGGCCCAGTCGGTCCGGGTCATCGAGCAAACCCCCTGGCTGTTCATACCGGCGATCTTTGTCGTCCTGGCTGTGCTGGCCTTCACCGTCATCGGCGATGGTCTGCGCGACGCAGCTGACCCCTACAGCGACAGCAAGTAAGGAAGGCTGTGTCCCCCATGTCCACTCATTCAGCATCCACCGCAGATCGGACCGCTTCCAGCCTGCTCAAGGTCGAAGATCTCTCCATCTCCTTTCGCACCGACGAAGGACTGATCACGCCTGTCCAGGGCGTCAGCTTTGAAATCCACAAAGGCAAAACCCTGGGGCTGGTTGGAGAATCCGGCTCCGGAAAATCCATCTCCACCAAAGCTCTCATGCGCCTGTTGCCCGGCAACTCCTCCCTGGGGGAGCAGACGCGCATGCACTACAGGGACAAAAGCGGCAAAGAGATCAAAATCGAAACTCTCTCGCCCAGATCACGGCAGCTACGCCATCTGCGCGGCGGGGAGATCGGCATGATCTTTCAGGAGCCTATGGCCAGCTTCTCCCCGGTCTATTCCATCGGCAATCAGATGATTGAGGCCATCCGTCTGCACCGGGGATTGAAGAAAAAGCAGGCCCGGGAACTGGCCATCGAAATGCTGGACAAGGTGGGCATCTCCAATGCTCCGGCCCGCATCGATCAATACCCTCACGAGATTTCAGGGGGCATGCGGCAGCGGGCTATGATCGCCCTGACCCTGTCGGCCGGACCGGCCCTTCTGATCGCTGACGAACCCACCACAGCTCTGGATGTCACCATCCAGGCCCAGGTGCTGTCTTTGATGAGTGACCTGCAGCGGGACCTGGGTATGGGCATGATCTTCATCACCCACGACCTGGGGGTCATCGCCCATGTGGCTGACGAAGTGGCGGTCATGTATCTGGGCACCATTGTGGAACGAGGCCCCACGCGGGAAATCATTACTGCCCCCAAGCATCCCTATACCAAGGGTCTGCTGGCGGCCATCCCCAGCCTCGAAAAACTGCACGACCGCCTCTCCCCCGTGCCCGGCGACATTCCCAGCCCGACCGAACGGCCCCCTGGCTGTCCTTTCCACACGCGCTGCGCCGACGCCATTGCAGGCCTGTGCAATACCAAGATGCCCCGCGAAACGACCCCTGCCCCAAGGCGCGGGGTGCGCTGCTGGCTGCATGACACTCAGGAAGGCCTGTCCGCATGAGCCCCAAGAAAAAGAACGATGTTCTGATTGAAGTCAAAAACCTGGATGTCCGCTTTCCCATCAAGGTGAAGAAACTTTTCGGCAGCAAAACCATTGAGCTGCGCGCTGTCGATGATGTCAGTTTCAACATCAACCGCGGAGAAACCGTGGGACTGGTTGGGGAATCAGGATCCGGCAAGACCACAGTGGGCCGGGCCATTCTGCGGGCCATCGATCCCACAGCCGGTGACGTGATCTTCCACAGCAAGAAGCGCGACGTGGACGTGGCGGAACTGGAAGGCGAAGAGCTGCGCAAGTTTCGCAAGAAAATGGGCATGGTCTTTTCGGAAAACAGCCACAGCCTGGCCACCATGGGCGCAGAGATGCTGCGCAACTTTCGCCCGCGCATGAGCCTGGTATTCCAGGATCCCTATTCCTCCCTCAACTCGCGCATGACCGTACGCGACATCATTGCCGAACCGCTGGTGGCTTCCGGCATGATGAAAGACCGCGAAAAAATCGACAAACGGGTGCGCAACATCGCCAAGCGCTGCAAGCTGAATCTGGAGCATCTGCGCCGCTTCCCCCACGCCTTCTCCGGTGGCCAGCGTCAACGCATCTGCATTGCCCGGGCTCTGGTGACCAAACCCGACTTTGTGGTCTGTGATGAAAGCGTTTCAGCTCTCGACGTCTCCATTCAGGCAGAGATCGTCAACCTGTTGAAAGACCTGCAGGAAGAAATGGGCGTGGCCTTTTTGTTCATCGCCCATGACCTTTCCGTCGTGGCCCAGATGAGCCACCGGGTGGCCGTGATGTACGTGGGCAAATTCGTCGAATATGCCAAAACGGAGTCCCTCTTCTTCAAACCCCGGCACCCCTATACCCACGCCCTGTTGTCGGCCATCCCCAATGTGGATCCCGACGCCGCCTTTGACCCCATCCGGCTGGAAGGGGAAATTCCCAACCCACTGGCGGCCCCAACAGGCTGTCGGTTCCACACCCGTTGTCCTTTCGCCCAGGACCGCTGCGCCCGGGAGGCGCCGGACTGGCGAGAGGTGGATCCGGAGCATTTCGTGGCCTGCCACTTCACCGACGAGCTGGATTTCAGTCGCCCCCGGTCCTGACCAAACTCGTCAGTACTCAGCAACGGTCCAGCACAGCTCAGCAAAAAGGCCCCGGCTGATAACATCAGCTCGGGGCCTTTTCCCGTCAGAACCTCGTTTTTAGGCCTAACGCTTGATGCGCTTGTAATCGCCGCGGGTCTTGAGAGTGACCGTGACATCCTCTTTCGTGCGGTTGCGCCAGAACCAGCCATGGTTTCCCGTGAAGGCCGCCTTCAGCAGCCCTTCATCACTGGCCACACCGCGCCCCTTCTCATAGGAAATATTGCGGCCGCCGCCATCGCCGTGGGTGTCGTAGTTGACGACACCTTTGTCGGTGGACCAGGCGTAGTAAGCTTCAGCCTGCCCGGCCATCACCAGCTTGATTTCAATCCCTTCGCCCGGTGTCAGGGTGAAAGAGATTTCATCCCGCCAGGGCAGGACGTCAGCCACAGGCGCCACCGGTGCCGCCACCGCATTCGACTGGCTGCTGCTCTCCGCCGTTTGCAGAGGTGCGGCTTGGGGTTCAACGGCAGGTGTCTCGACAGGCACGGGATCTGCAGCAGGTGTTTTTGCCTGTGCAGAAGACACGACCTGGGTCATCGATTTGATGCTCTGCTGAGACTCTGCTTGTTCAGACTCCACTTGCTGAGCAGACGCTTCCTGGGCAGACACGGTCGAGGGCTTGGCGACCTGCGGCGCTGATGCAGACGCGGCGGCAGCCTGACGGTCTGCTTCGGCTTCAGCAGAGAGCTGAACCTTTATCTCACCCATATCTTTCAGACCAAGCAGACGTCCCAGACCGGTGGGGTCAATACCGTATTCTGCGGGCAGGACCGCACCGATCAGGATTACGCAGGCCGTGACAAAGGCAATAGCTGTGGACCAGAGCAGCCGGGCAGTGGAAGGCAACTCGTCGACAGAGGGTTTTTGAGCATTGTACATGTGGATGTTCTTTCTTTGAGTCTAAGCGACGATGTAGCCAACCAGCTGATAGCCGATCAGCACGAAACCAGCGGTCATCATGACCACATTGGCGCTGTAAGCCTGGCTCCAGAACCAGCGGCTTTTGCGCCAGAACCCCATGAGAATGAGGATGGCGGTCAAAGCGAGCAGCTGGCCCACTTCCACCCCGACGTTGAAAGCCAGGAGGTTGGGGAAGAGGCCGTCCGGAGAGATGTCGTAGTCCAGAATCTTGCTGGACAGGCCAAAGCCGTGACAGAGACCAAAAATCAGGGTTGCCGCCTTGGTGTTGGGCTGAACGCCAAACCAGCGCTGGTAGGCTCCCAGGTTGTCCAGGGCCTTGTAGACAATGGACAGACCAATGATGGCATCGATGATGTAGCTGTTGATGCCGATGTTGAAATAGACACCCAGCAGCATGGTGGTGGAGTGACCCAGCGCAAAGAGGCTGACATAGAGGGCCACATGCTTGAGACGGTAGAGAAAGAACACGACCCCCAGCAAAAAGAGCAGGTGGTCATAGCCGGTGACCATGTGTTTGGCACCGAGATAGAGGAAGGAAACCAGGTGAACACCTGAGATTTCCTGAATGTAGCCCTTGTCCCCTTCGGCCACCGCATGGGCAGAGGCCAGACCGGCAAAGGCCAGCAGGAACACGGCAAAGGTAAAACAGAACACCAGGAAACGGTCCGGCAAGCGCCAGCCCATCCCCGGATCTGTCTTGAATATCTGAGACATGATCAAGATCCGTCAGAGTCTTAGCGTTCCTTGCGGGCAGACACTGTGATCCCCCGAAAGAACGTGCGTAAGCCTCATTTCAAAATCTGGAACACAAAGCACAACGGATGTGAGGCGTTTCGCCTTCACCCTCGCGGGTCATGCTCCAGACAGCTTTCAGAAGGAATGCCTCCGGACAACTGCTGGCGCAGCTCCGGCAAGATGGCACGTGAAGAAAAGCAACGGATCAGGCGCGCGGCGGTCTCTTGATGCGGTAGAGCGGGGCCTGAATCACAAAGACCAGTGCCGACGCCTTTAGGTCCGGACCCGGCCACGGGGTCGGCACCTTCTGCAGCTCAAAGGCCAGTGGCAGGTCATGGGTGTGATCACCCGGATTATGATCATGGGAATGATCAAAGGGCTGATCAAATGACTGATCTGCCACACCATGACCCACTGCGTCATGACTGTGGGCATGGCCCCTTTCTATCTCGTCGGCAAAGCCGGGCTGACCGGCGGGCCCGTGATCCACCAGTGTCTGCATCAGGGTTTCGTGGGAAGAGGATTGCACGGCGCTGGGCAGCAAAGACGCCAACAGCAGAGCAAGCACCAGCAAGGCACTGACCAGGATCCGATGGTTCTTCCCCAGCATCACAGCTTAACGTCTTTCCCAACAAAGGCGGTCGAACGGCCCAAGAATCAATCCGGTTCAAAGGGACTCACCAGGTGACAGACCCAAAAACCGGAAACTCTTTTCTCTTTTCAACTCAATAGAGGATCGTGCAGCTTTTTGCGCACTTCTTCCCCCTGACAGTGGAGCGACTTTATAGGGGCCAGCCCCCCTGTCACTCAAGCCATGTATCGGTGAGAGATGGCGCAAATAAGGCAAGCTGCCTGTCTGCTGTCTGACAGAGCAGGACCGGTTGAGAGGGGATCGCTCTGACACCAGATGCCATCTTTCACGAGACTTTGCCGACAAAATGCCTTTCGTTTAGTCAGACAGGCAGTAGAGTTATCGCCCTTCACCTTTGCTTGTCCCTCTTGGCCGGAATCGACCCCATGAAATCCATAGATTTGAACGCAGACCTTGGTGAGAGCTTCGGCCCCTGGCAGATGGGCGATGACAGCGCCATGCTGCAGATCGTCAGCAGCGCCAACATCGCCTGCGGCGGGCACGCCGGGGACAACGATGTCATGGACAAAACCGTTTCTGAAGCTCTGTCACAAGGGGTGGTGATCGGGGCCCATCCGGGCTTTGAAGACAAGCAGGGTTTCGGCCGTCGGCGGTTGCCACTGACCATGGCAGAGGTGGAGCGTCTGGTGGCCGCCCAGGTCGGGGCCCTCTGCGGGATCGCAGCGCTGCACCAGGCCCCGGTGCGCTACGTCAAAGCCCACGGAGCATTGAGCAACTGGGCGTCCGAAGACCGGGAAGCCGCGCGCGCCATTGTCCGGGCCATTGCTGCCGTGCAGGGGTCAGAAGCTGCCATTCTTGCAGTCTCCGGCACGGAACTGGAGATCGCCGGCAAGGAACAGGGCATCGCCTGCTATTCCGAGATTTTTGCCGATCGCGGCTACACCCCCCAGGGCAATCTTGTGCCGCGCGGTCAGGAGGGCGCGATGATCCATGATGCGGAAACGGCTGCCGCGCGCTTGATCGGCTTTTTTGAAAGTGGCCTCATGCCCACGGTGGGCGGAGATCCGGTCCGGCTGGAAGCCCATTCCATCTGCATCCACGGCGACGGACCCGGGGCTGTTGCCATCGCCCGCGAACTGCGCCGCCGCCTGGAAGAGGCCGGTCTGGCCATCAAACCTTTCTGGCAGGCTGCCGACGCATGACCGCTCAAACCCTGGAATTTGAAGGCGCCCGCATTCTGCCCGTGGGGGACCGGGGGCTGTTGCTGCGCTTTGGTGATGCCATTGACCGGGACCTTCATCAGGCCGTGCTGCGCACCGAGCAACTGGTGCAGGCGAAGCTGCCTGACGGGGTGACCGAGCTGATTCCCTCCTACTGTGCGCTGTTCATCGGCTACGACCCGCTGGTAACCGATTTCGACAGTCTGACAGCCAGCCTCTTTGCCCTTAAACGGGGCGACGCCGGTCCTCAGAAAAGCGGCAAAGTCTGGGATGTTCCCGTCTGCTATGAAGAGGATCTGGCCCAGGATCTGAACGAGGTGGCAAGGCTCAAGGGCCTGACCCCGGAGGCCGTCATCAACGCCCATCTTTCTGGCGATTATCTGGTCTACATGTACGGGTTCACGCCGGGCTGTGCCTACCTGGGCGGTGTGCCGGACGCCATTCAGCTGCCGCGCAAGACCGCCCCCGTCTGGGACATTGCCGCCGGCAGCGTGATCATCGCCGGACCCCAGTGTCTGGTCACCACCCTGAAAATGCCCACCGGCTGGTGGATCATCGGCCAGTCGCCCTTCCAGTTCCTGCGCCCCGGTGCTGACGACCCCTTCCCGCTGGACGTGGGAGACAGCCTGCGCTTCTCCCGGGTGTCGCGGGATCGCTTTGAAGATCTTTGCCAGACCAGCGCCTCAGCTTCCTCCGCTTCGGAAGGAGCCGCCCCATGACCTGTCTGCTCAAAATCCATCAGGTCGGCCCCTTCGTTTCCTTGCAGGATAAGGGACGTCCAGGATATCTGCGCTATGGCGTCCCGGCCTCCGGTCCCATGGACCGGGTGGCCTTTGCCATCCTGCAAACCGCCCTGGACCAGGGACCTGACTTCACCGCCATTGAGGTCTCTCTGGGCGGTCTGGTGCTGACCTGCGACGAAGGGGCAGTAACCGCGGGCTTTGTCGGTGGGGATTTCCTGATTGATCTGGACGGCAACCGCTTGTCTTCCTGGTCTGTGTTTACCCTGGAAGCAGGGCAGAAACTGACCATCCGGCCCGGGCCCTCGGGCAGCTGGGGCTATCTCGGTTTCGTCGGCAAACCGGAAGGAAAGACCTGGCTGGACAGCACCGCCACCCAGCTGACGACCGGTCTGGCCGGGCACAATTTCCTCAGCGGTGACAAGCTGACCATTGACGCTGCCCAGGTCAGAACAGACCTGAACTGCCTGCTGACACCACCAGACTTTGCAGGCCTGAGCGGGCCGGTCCGGGTGGTTCTGGGGCCCCAGGATGACTGCTTTGCCCCGGAAACCGTAGCCCAGCTGACCAGCACGACCTTCACCGTCAGCCAGAACTATGACCGCATGGGCATGCGCCTGGAGGGGGTAAAACTGCCCGTCGCCCGGGAGCTGACCATGCCGTCGGAAGCCCTGATCAGGGGCTGTGTCCAGGTGGCAGGTCACGGCGACCCCACCATCCTGCTGGCCGACCATCAAACCACTGGGGGGTACCCCAAAATGGCCACGGTCATCACCGCCGACCTGGACCCACTGGTCCAGAAGCGCAGCGGCGATGATCTGAGCTTTACCCTGGTTGACCTTCAGGAAGCCGTTCAGCAGACGCGGGAGAAACAGCAGCAGGTGCAAAGCTATCTGGAGCGCCTGCCGGAACTGCGCGGCTCGCTGGAAGACCGTCTCTGGAAAAACAATCTGGTCAGCGGTGCCGTCGGTACAGCCGAGCACTTCTGACCGCCCCGGTCTGCTCTATTGGATTTGCGGGACCAGCTCGGCGTTTGTTCAGATCCGCGGCAAAGCAAATCCGGTGTGGAAGCTGCCGCTCATCAGACTTTCCTCAAAGGGAAACTGACTGAGCAATTCAACGCCGCTATCCGTCACCAGAACCTGCTGTTCCAGCTTCACACCCTCGGCACCACCTTCAGCACCAATGTAACTTTCCACACAGAGGGTCATGCCCGGTTCCACAACGCCGTCATAACCGGCCTCGGGAAAATCCGCATGGTGATAGAGGTAGGGGTACTCTCCGGTCAGGCCCACCCCATGGGCTGAGAGATAATAGCGGTTGGCGGCATAGATCTCCGGAATGTTCCAGGCCCGGTCGGCGTAGTCCTGAAAAGACATGCCGGGCTTGAGAATACTCATGTTGTGATAAACCTGTTCCAGCGCGGTTTGATAGAGGCGGCGCTGTGCGTCTGTTGGCTTACCCGGCCCGGCGTGAAAAGTGCGCGAAAAATCCGCATAGTAGCCGTGACAGCCCACCACATCCGTATCCAGCGCCACCAGATCATTTTCGGCAATGACGTAGCTGGCTGATTCCTGAAACCAGGGATTGGTACGGGGTCCGGCGCTCAACAGGCGGGTTTCAACATAGTCCCCGTTCTGAGCGATGACCGACTGATGCAGGACGGACCAGAGTTCATTTTCTGTCAGCCCGGGGCGCAGTGCATCCCGCAGCAGGCCCACCCCCTTTTCTGTTGCCCGCAAGGAGGCTTTCACACAGCTGATTTCTTCGGCTGACTTGATGGCACGGGCCCGCTCAACCGGTTCCTGTGCGTCCACCAGCTGAAAGCCATCAGCCTGCAGGGCCAGCGCCGTACCGGCATTGAGCCGTTCCAGCCCGACCTTTACACCGGGACCAACCAGAGAGGTGATCAGATCCCCCATCTCCGCCGCCCAGGCCTTCTCCCTGGCGGCAATGTCCGGACCGGCTGCAACGAAACTGGCAGTCCGGGCCGGACGCACTTCATCCACGGTTTCATAGCCCTCAGCCAGATGCAGACAGCCGGTGAACTCGAATAGAATGGACCGCTCCGCCGTCAGCAGAAGATAGCGTGACGGGGCATTGCGCATGGAAAACACCTGCATGTTCCGGGTGTCGGTGGCATATCGGATGTTCACCGGATCAGACAGAATCACAGCGGCAATCTCGCGTTTTGACATCTCCGCACGCAACCGGGCCTGCCGGTATCGCCGAACAGCTGCCAGATCAATGCCGCTGCTTTCCGGGGCACGGTCCAGCAACGCGAGGCCGGACAGGTCGCTGCGACCGGCATGCCAATCCAAGTTCACCATCGGGGGCTCCAAAACCTGAAATCATGTAAATTCAGGATAGAAAGCAGCAAAGAGCCGTGTAAACTGCCAAATCCTCCGCCTCCAGACCAACTTCAGGTTATGAAATCTTACCGTCACACCCTGCCGCCTTTGGATGTTCTGCTGTTTTTCGAGGCCGCGGCCCGTCATCTGAATTTCACCGAAGCCGCCGCAGAATTGCTGGTTTCCCAAACCGCTGTCAGCAAACGCGTCCGGCAGCTGGAGGATCATCTGGGACTGCCGCTTTTCCTGCGTGACGGACGACGACTGGAACTGACGGAAGCCGGATACAAACTCAAAGAACAGAGCCAGGCGCTGCTGGACTATGCCCAAAGCAGTCTGCAGAGCCTTGCAGCGGCCCCTGACCTGCCCGTGCGTATCGCGGCCAACTCTGCCATCTCGCTCTTTTGGCTCAGCCCGCACCTCAAGGCTTTTGGGCTGTCCGCTCAGGCCTGCGCCGTTGAGCTGGTCACCTCCGACCGGACTGCCGATTTGCTCAGCCCGGACAACGATCTGGCGGTTCTGCACGGCAATGGAAAATGGCAGGGGCTGATCGCCACCCCCCTCTTTCCGGACAGCCTGTCACCGGTGATGTCGAAGAGCCTGGCGGAAAAACTGGAGATTGCGCCGGGAACGGACCTGCAGGATTTGACGCCGGATCAGCGATCCCCCCTTCTTACCTTCACCCGACTGGAGCCCAGCTGGACCAACTGGGATAACTGGGGCGGGGCAGACCAGGTGACGAACTGGCCCCGCGTTGTGTGCAACACCTATGCCCAGTCCATCGGCGCGGCTCTGTCCGGTCAGGGCATCGCCCTGGCCAGCGCCTCTGTCTTGTCTCAGGAACTGAGCAATGGCGACCTTCTGATGCTGGGGCCAACGGTTGTGTCCCAACAGCGGGCCTACTATCTGGCGCAGCCGGACAAGGCCCTGCCAAACCCGCAGACAGACGTTCTCAAGAAAGCCCTGTTAGAAGCCGTTGCCTAGAGTGAGATCGGTTTAAGCGGAAGCACTGCGTGATGACGCTTAAAGCGTGAAACTCTATTCCTGCTCCAGGAAAGATCCCCTTTGCCTCAAAGCTGCGTCAAATGAAACCTGAACAGGGCTGCAGGTGCTGCCGCTTCATAAGGGCGCTCAGCGGTCGGGATCCAGCGGATAAGTTCGCGCCGCCAGCGGAAGGGCCATTGCACTCTGTGTGACGCACTCAATAAAGGCAGCTTCCGTTCGGCTGGGGGTCACCGCTGGGTTCGTGATCAGATGCACATCCACCTGCATGGCATCTCCATAGGGCGGCAAACGCCATAGCTGGCCGGCCTCCACTTCCGGCTGCGCCACGTGTACCGGGATGGGTCCGATACCCAGCCCGGCAATGATCATGCGTTTCAGTTCTTCGGTGTTGTTGGAGACCCCGACAAAGGGGTCGGCGAATTTCACCCGGTGGCGCATTTCAGCAATGCTCTGCAGGTCATCGGAAAAGACGGCAGAGGGATAGGTCACGGCTTTTTCCCCTTCCAGATCTGAAAGAGCCAGGTCCTTTCGCCCGAAAAACCTGTGTTTGGGACCACAGTAAAAACCGCAGTACTCGCGATAGAGATGCAGGTAATCCAGTTCCGGGCGCTTCACCGATATGGGGGCAATGCCAAAGGCGCTGAAACCGCTGGCAACGCGCTCCAGAATCTCCGGAATACGCAGGACCGAAATGGAAAAGGACGCACCGGGATGGCGCTCATGAAACTGGCTGAAGGCCTGATCCAGCAGAGGGCTGACCATGTGGCTGGCAATGGCGACCTTGACCACGCCTTTCAAGTCACCACTGCTGTCGGACACAAGCGTTGAAATGCGATCAACCGAATTGCAGATGTCCCGGGCTTCGGGAAACAGCGCCCGTCCGGCTTCCGTCAGGGTAAAGGACTTGGAGCTGCGCAGAACCAGGGTGCAGCCCAGCTGCTCTTCCAGGTTCTTCAGCGCGGCACTGACCGCCGGCTGCCCCCGACGCAGCACCTCTGCCGCTCTGGAAACGCTCTGGTTTTCGACGATCACCACAAAGGTATGCAGAAGGTTCCAGTTGGTCAGTTTAGGGTCCGCCATCACATACCTTTTGTCACAGGAAAACCGAAAAGAAGAACAGACAAACCTTAACAGGAGGAAAGAGCGCAATGAGAGTTAACAAACCCGGACAACCACTAAAAAAAAATGTCACAGCCCCAGACACTAAGAAAGCACAACAGCATCAGGAAAAGACAAGTGCATCAGGATGAAACAAGCCCTTCAAAGAAAGCCTGATCTTTGCCAGAAGCAGCGCAGGTCGCGGCCCACCTGGTCTGGCACTTCTGTCAGGATGCCGTTCTTCAGCCCCGGATACAGCAGCGTCTCAACGTGATCATATTCCGCTGCTCTGGCCAGGAGCGTATCGGCGGACACGCCAATGGCCTGATCGCCTGACAACAGCAAAACCGGACAGGCAAGCGCCGCCAGATCTGGCTCTGCCTCCGGGTCTGCATAGGCCCGGTAGGTCTGGGTAAACACCGCCAGATCCATGTTCCTGAACTGCGCCAATCGGGCTGCCAGCACATCAGGATGCTGGCGCGCAAAAGCGGGCCTGTACCAGCTGCTCACCATACCTGACAACGTTTCTTCGATGCCCTTGTCAGCCACCTGCTGCAGGAAACTCTCGACCCGCGCCAGTTCCTGTTCGGAGCGATCGAGAGGAGTGGCCAGCAAGGTCAAAGATCGGATAGCTGCCGGATGTAACCTGGCCACTCGCGCGGCGATCAACCCGCCCAATGAATGACCAACCAAATGCACCCTGTCGGCTGGAAGCAGCCCGAGCAGTTCGCTCAGATCTTCCACAAAAACCTCAAAAGTCAGCCGTTCAGCAGGCAGGGAGCAGCGACCATGCCCCCGCAGGTCATAGCTGACACAATGATGATCGCCTGACAGCTCGGCAATCACCCCTTCCCAGGTTTCCTGGCTGGAAGCATTGCCATGCACAAAGACCACGGTCTCACCGTCGCCACGTTGCTGAAAGTCAACAGCTGTCATCGTCCGGCCTCTCAGAATCCGGGAACATGATCGGTGGCGCAACGCAGGCTGTTCTGAAAGCGATCGGTTCTGGACAGAAGCGGCAAAACGCGGGAGCGCAAGGTCAACAGCTGACCGGGCCAGCGGGTGCCGACAAGCCCATAGAGATAGGACATCTTCTGGGTCTGATCCGTATAGGGCCGCTCGCTGGCTTCCCAGCGCTGCAGCGTTTCCGCGATGTCCCTGTTCTGCGTCACCGCCCGCGCCAGAGAGGTGGCGTTGACAATGGCCACCCCGGCCCCCTGCCCAAGATTAGGGGTCATGCCATGCGCCGCATCCCCCAGGATCATGGCCCGTCCTGACGACCAGGCCCGGCAGGTGACATTGTAGAAGGGGCGCCAGTGCTCCTCCGGGTTTTTGGGCAGGCGCGTCAGATACTCCTCCAGCCAGGGATGGGTGGACAGCCAGGCTTCCAGGTTAAAGGGCTGCTGCAACCGACCCTGCTGGTCGCTTTCAGGGCAGCAGAGGAAGATGTAGTGATGATCCTTGCTGGCCGGTGCGATGCCGACCCGACGCCCATGGGTCCAGGATTCCACCCGCTGGAGGTTCACACTGTCCCCCTCCCGGCGCTCAATCAGATGGCGGCCACAGCCGTCGCGCACCTGGACGATTTTCCGGGTCAGCCCCAGAGACTCCCGGACCTTCGAAAAGACTCCATCGGCACCAATGACCAGATCTGCCTGGCTTTCCGACTCGTCCTCAAAGACCAGGCGACCATCAGAATGGGCCCCCACCACCTTGGAAGAGGTGACAATCTCAGCGCCCGCCTTTACCGCCGCCTCAGCCAGAATCCGATGCAGATCGGTGCGCAGCAACACGATCAGTCCGGGTGCCTGATCCTGATCCCGCCGCAGGATCACCTCCAGGTTACGATGATCCAACAATTTGCGCGGTTGATCACTGGCCACACCGGCCTGCGCCACCTGCTGGAACACCCCCAGATCTTTCAGCGCCACATGCACATTTTCCCAAAGGTAGATGCCGGCGCCGATTTCCCGCAGGTCCTGGCTGCGCTCATGCACACGTACCCGCCAGCCCTTTTGCGCCAAAGCGGTTGCTGCTGCCAGCCCGGCCAATCCCGCCCCGGCAATCTCTGCGCTGCGCTGTTTTGTGTCCATCCGGTAATGTCCTGCTCTAACTGTCAAATCGGTACAAATGGCTTCACGAGACGCTACCAGCCAAAAGCGAGATCTCAGGTCCGTCCAGTGTTAGAAGGGCACCCACGGCTTTCGGTCTGGCACACAACACCTCGGACAAGGTGAGTGAACCTGGCCCAGCCCAGTCCCCTAAACCTCAACCCATGATCTGTCAGAGGCTGGCAGGCCATTGCCAAAATGACAAATCGATAGAAACTTCAGTAACATCAATTTTTTTGATTTTTAAACCCAGTTAGCTCCTCGAGCAGACGAGATCAGAACAAGCGGTCAGCGCCACGCCCTCAGGCTTCGGGCTGAAGATGCGGGGAGGGGAGGAGGGCGATTTACAGGCTGATTGCAGGTACACAGTTCATCCCACTCCTGCCACAATGTTGTCCCTTTCTAATCAGCGACAGCAGGCAGCCGACAGACTGACGAAGCGGACAGGGTGCCTCCACAGGCTGCGGGCAACACCTTTCCGGTTGCGCGAAACAGGCAGCATGCTATACCGCTTTGGTTGTTTTGGATGTCTGGTTCCTGCAGTCAGGAACACTGAACTGAAGGTCTCAGGTACGTTTGGTATGGTAACTACTGGTATGGCAACTGAAGCTGGAATCCTGAAGTTCCTTTTCTCAAAGTCACCGCTTGCGTGGCTGCTTGCCGGACTGCTGCTGGACCCCGCTCTGGCCAATGCACAGGACACATCGTCCGGCGCTGCTCCGTTAAGCGAAGGAACCGGCAGCATCAACTGCGCCAATTCAGAAGTTGATTATCGAGATCAGGACAACCTCACAGTCGAAGAACGCATCGCCCTGATGGACCAGGCACTGAACAGATCTCTGGCACAGTTTGACGACTGTCAGGCCGATCAGGCGGGCGGCGGGGGAGACAGTGGATCACAGGCCAGCGGCGAAGGGTCCGGCAGCGGACAGGCAGCCGACGGCAGCGGAAATGACGGCACGGCAGCAGAAGGCGGAGGCGCCACAGGCAGCGAACCGGTCAATTCCGTTTCAGCCAGCGACATGCAGGGGACAGAAACCACCGTGGTTGCCACTCCGCCTGAAGGGTCAACACCCGTTGCGGACGGTGGGGGTGGAAATCAGGGCACGCTGACCCTGAACAATGGTAAGATCCCTGACGACATCCCTCCGGCGGATAATGACAGCTTGCTGGCTGCACAGATTAGAAAAGCAGCAGAAAACGAACCGGATCCGGAGAAACGCGAACGCTTGTGGGCCGAGTATCGCAAGTACCGCGGCCTCCCACAGCCGGAATAAACAGGAAGGCACCCAGTATGTTCTACCGACGCATGACTGCCTATTTCTCTGTAGCCTGCTTGGCTCTTGCCAGTTGCACGCCCAAGACAGGCGGTGAAATCAGCGCTGGCGGATTGGGTCCGCAATCCTCTTCATCCTTCTTCAGCAGCAGTTCCACCTCTGTGGAGCGGGTTGACTGGCCCAAACTGGATGTGGTGATCCCGGTTTTTGATCCCGGGCTGTCAGCAGATGCTGAAGACTATCAGGAAGAAGGCATCTGGCCGGAACTGCGACGGGCCGAAGCCAATCGTTTTGCCTTTAAACTGAAAGCCGCGCTGGAGGACACAGGCCAGTTCGGTGCCGTGCGGGTCACACCTGACAAAACCGCGACAGGTGATCTCTACATTCTGGGCCGGATCGAAGAATCCAACGGGGAGGATGTCGAAATCGCTGTCTCTGTTTTCGACATTTCAGGAGATCGCTGGTTCAAGGATACCTTTGACCTGGAAGTCGATGAAGGCTTCTACAAAAATCCGCGCAACCGGGGCAAAGACCCCTACGATCCTCTCTTTACAGAAGCCGCTCAGGAGATCGCCGCCGAACTGGATGACTTTGAGCGGGCAGAGGTGGAAGAACTGAAGAACATCACAGACCTTCGGTTCGGCAGAGCCTTTTCAGAAGAAGCCTTCTCGCCCTACCTGAAGCAGGACGGGGACAAGTTTGCGCTGGTTGCCTTACCAGCAGCTGAAGACCCCATGCTGCGCCGCTCCCAGGCCATCCGGGTCAGAGATCAGCTCTTTGTCGATGGCCTGCAGCAAAACTATGCAGCTTTCAATTCGAAAATGAACGCCAGCTATCTGGTCTGGCAGAAACAGTCCATGGATGAAATCCTGGCTGAGCGGGAACGCAAAGCAGAAGCCACTGAACGGGTGATCCTGGGCATTGTCATGATCGGACTGGGCGTGGCCGCTGCAGCAGCCGGTGCCCGAACCAACTCCAGCTACGGCTCCTCCGCCATTGCCGGTGGCGTCACCGCCGGGGTGGTCGGGGTCTCCTCCATCGCCCAGGGCATCAAAATCAGCAAGGAAGCAGAAGTGCACCGCCAAGCTTTGCTGGAACTGGGGGAGTCCATCAACATTGAGATGGCCCCACAGGTCATCGACTATGAAAATAAAACCAAAGAACTGAACGGCACCGCGCAGGAGCAGTATCAGCAGTGGCGCGAGTTCCTGGCCGAGATCTGGGCCCTTGAGAAAACCCCTGACAAGGTCATCCAGTAAGATTCATGTTGCAAAAAGATCTGGCAGAGGCCAACCGGCAAAGCCGTCGGGAGAGCTTTAGAACCATCGCTTTGCTGGCCTTGCTGGTGATCCTTGCCGGGCTGGGTTTCTGGACGCTGCCCCGGTTTCTGGCCCAGGAGCCGCCAGCACCAGATCAGACCAGCAGCGTCGTTACCCTGGCCCCTCCCACAAGCGGTGAGGGGGCGGAACCTGGTGTATTGCCGGTGGAACCGCTGCCGTCAGATCAGGAAACAGACGCTGGAACCGACGAGGCCTTAGGGCCAGCCCCCCTGCCACCTGAACCACTCAAAACGGGTGACGAGGCAGGTCCGGCCTCTCCGCTCCCGCCAGAACCAACCTCTGATCCGGCCGAAACCAACAGCCCGCCACCGCCCCTGGAGTCCCTTGACCAGGCCGCCGCCAAAGCGGCCTATCTGGCGGCCTTTAAAGATTTCACGGAAGAACTGGAGCCCCGGATTCTGACCGATGACTTCGCCAGTTGGAATGGTGAGGCCCATCAGCAGATCCTCTCCCTGAAAAACAAAGCCCTGACGGCGTTTGGCAGCAATCAGATGAATGACGCCAGGCAGGCCATAGAAGACGCTGCCGACCTGGCGCGCACAGCCCTGGCTTCCAGAGAACAACAGTTCCAGGAAACGTTCACGAGAGCCTTGCAAGCCCTGGAAGACAATAACATCAAAGCCGCCGAAAAAGCCTGGAGCCAGGCCAGCGCCATACAGCCGGATGGTCCTGGTCTGGCCGCTTTGAAGAATAAGATAGATGTCTTTGCGCCCTTGCAGGCCCAGCTGGAAGCCGCCCGTATCGCCAGAGTGGAAAACAAACCCCAGCAGGAAATCGATCACCTGCAGGCCGCCTTGCGTCTGGATCCTGACCGACCGGATCTAAAAGAGCGTATTGCACAGGTAGAAAAAGAGCTGAAAGACAAACGCTACGCCGACGCCATTCAGTGGGGCATGGATTACGTCAGGGCTGGCAAAAAGGATGAAGCGGCCCAGAAACTGGGCGAGGCCAGGGATATCTATCCGGAACAGCGCCCGGAGACGGATCAGCTGGCCGTTGCTCTGATCAATCTGGCATTGAAACAGGCCTTTGATGAGCGGCTGAAAATAGCAGAAAAGGCCGAGGCCAGCGACGACTGGCAAAAAGCCAAAGAAACCTATGAAGAGATCCTGAAAGTCGTTCCCGGATCCGCCATTGCAAAAGAAAGGCTGGGGCAGGCAAAAGCGGTCCTGACTGCCGCCTCGCAGGTGCAGGCTCAATTGGACAACGTTCACCGTCTTAGCGTCCCTGCGGCCCGCCGGTCAGCCGAAGCTCTGCTGCAAGACACGGAGATCTATGGGGTCTTCAGCCCTGCCATCAAAAAAGATCTGGCCGAACTGCAGCGCCAACTGGACCTCTATGCTCAGGAGGTTCCGCTGGAAATCATCTCTGATGGCAAGACCTTCGTGTCTTTGCGTTCCATCGGCAAAATCGGTCTGGTGGAACAGAAAACCATCACGCTGCTGCCGGGTAAATATCGTCTGGAAGGACAGCGTGACGGCTATAAGTCCAAGTTGATCCCCATTACCCTGGAACCCGGAGGGGGTCCGTTACAGGTTCGCGTTATTTGTGATGAACAGCTTTAAGTCAGAGTTAGAGGCCGCTCAGGCCAGGCAACGCCGTTTTACCTTGGTGATGACACTTGGCCTGCTGCTGGCAGGAGTACTCGCCCTGGGGCTGTTCCTCAGTCTGGGCGCCACCACACTGCGCATCTCGCCGCAGGATGCCAGCCTCAACGCCCAGATCGACGTCTCATCGGGTCTGGGCATCGTTGTGGACTCGCGGATCTACAGTCTGGGCAGCGAGGTGGCGATCACCGTCACCGCCCCCGGGTACCAAAAGCTGGAGCAGCAGCTGACCGCAGCCAACCGCGGCAAATACCTGGATCTGGTCTTAAAGGAACTGCCCGGGCGGTTGCTGGCACAAAGCAGGCCCGACACGCCTGAGGCGAACTGGTATCTCAATGATCAGCTGATCACCACGGCTGCCAGTCTGGATCAGAAACTGCGCGCCGGGGATTACATTCTCAAGGTGGATCACCCCGGGTTTGAGATCTGGACCCAACGCCTCACCATCGCCCGCGGGCAGGATCTGTCGCTGGAAGTTGACCTGGAGCCCATCCAGGGCACGATCAATCTTAAGAGCACCCCGGAAGGGGCGCAGGTGATCATCAACGGCAGACGGGCTGGAAAAACACCGCTTAACTTCATCGCAACAGCTGGCACAAAAAGCATACAGCTGAAGCTCAATGGCTATCAGGTGGTCAGGGATGAAGTGGTCGTGACACGCAAGGCGCGCCATCACCGCCGCGACTATCAGCTCGAGCGGGCTCAGGGCCTGTTGATCGTCACGACAGAGCCGGAAGGCGGGCAACTGATGGTCGCCGGACGCAAAGCCCTGCCAGGCGCCCCATTACCGCTGGCAGCGGGCGAGCCACAGATCATTGCCTATAGCAAAACGGGCTATCAGGAAAAGCGCATCGAAACGACCCTCAAACCGGGGGAACGAAAGGTCCTGCGCATAAAGCTGGAGCCAAAAATTGGCACCGTGACCATCACATCAACGCCAACGGCGGACGTGGAAATAGATGGGAAACCTGCTGGAAAAACGCCGTTGGAGATCAACCTGCGATCAGTCCGGCACAAAATCGTCGTGTCACGCCCGGGCTATCGCAGCCAGTCCTTTACGGCACTGCCCCAGCACAAGCAGGTCATTGACCTGAAGGTCATCCTGCAAAAGGAAGAAGACGCGCGGCTGGCTGAGTCACCCGCACGCTACAAAAACAGCCTGGGGATTGAACTGCAGCGTTTCGAGGGCGGCACCCTGACCATGGGAGCTCCCCGGGGCGAGAAGGGACAGCGTGCCAACGAGTTTCAAAGGCAGGTCAGTCTGACACGTCCCTTCTATGCCGCCACAACGGAAGTCACCAATGCACAGTTCGCCGCCTTCCAGCCGGCAAAGACCAGCGGGCCGGGTGACTTTCCTGTGGTGAACGTGACCTGGCAGGAAGCGGCCGCCTTTTGCAACTGGCTGAGCAAGAAGGAAGGACGTCAGGCCTTCTACCGTATCCAGAACGGCCGCTATCAGGGCTTCAATCCCTCGGCCGACGGATACCGCCTGCTCAGTGAAGCCGAGTGGGAATGGCTGGCGCGCAAAGCCGGTCGCACGGCGCAGACGACCTTCACCTGGGGCAATGACACCACCATTCCCGCGGGAAGCGGCAACATTGCCGATGAAAATGCCAAAGGCACCACGGCCTTTTATGTGCCAAACTACCAGGATGGCTTTACCGGTCTGGCACCGGTTGGCAGCTTCAAGCCAGAAGCCTCCGGGCTTCAGGACCTCTCCGGCAATGCCAGCGAATGGGTGCAGGACGTTTATGACCTGACCCCGCCTCTCAAAGGCGCCGTTGCTGAAAATCCACTGGGCCTGGCGGGGGGAAGCAGTCACGTGGTCAAAGGCTCGAACTGGCGCTCCGGCACCCGGACAACCCTGCGCAGCGCCTATCGACAGGGCCTGACCAAGCGCCAGGATGACGTGGGTTTCCGTATTGGCCGCTATGTGGCCCCTGCCGGGTCGCCGTAGTCTGACCCATGCAGCAGACCGTGCCCCTGAACCAGAGTTTTGCCGCCAAAAGCAGAGACGAACGATGAAATCAGCCCCCTCCTCCCGCCCCCGCTCCCGCAAAGCCAGAGGCTGGTTGCTGGCTGGTCTGATTGTGCTGTTCGGCGGCGGTCTGGCTCTCTATGCGGCGGCCCAATCAGGTTCAGCCAGCCAGATGAGCCTCAACTCTCCTCTCTCTTTTCCCGTTGATATCTGAAAGGGTGCCCATGTCCGGTCTGATCAAGAATGCCCTGGCGTTGGTGATCTCAGTTTTGGCGGTGCAGGCTCTTTATCTGGGGTACATCCGGCCGGAAGCTGACTTTCTTCTGAAAGCTGCACAGGAAAGCGGTGAGTCCGCTCCCCGGGACCTTGTCATCCTGCTCAAGGACGGTGAACAGGAAATCTGTCTGATCCTGATGCTCTGGGGGGCGTTTCTGATCCTGGGGAAAATCAGGGCCATCCTGCAGGACAACTATCTGTTCAAAGTAGATCTGCTGGCCCATTCCTCCTCCCCGCAAGAGAGCGAGGAGGACCCGAACAGCAAAAGCCGCAAACACGGCCTGAAAGAAACCCTGGGCCTGCTGTCATCCCTGCCGGACAAGATGCAACAGACCCCTCTGGTCCGGACCCTGATGGCCTCCATCCGGCGCTATCTCATCACCAGCAATGTGCAGGACACTTCAGACGCCATCGAAAGCAATGTGAACGTCCTGTCCCTCAAACACGACAGCGAAAACTCGATGATTCGCTACGTCATCTGGGCCATTCCCTCCATCGGTTTCATCGGCACGGTACGCGGCATCGGTGAGGCGCTGGCCCAGGCCAATGAAGCCCTGGAAGGCGACATCACCGGCATGACAGAAAGCCTGGGTCTGGCCTTCAACTCCACCCTGGTTGCGCTGCTGATCTCCATCGTCCTGATGCTGCTCTTTCATCAGTTGCAGCGCCTGCAGGACGACCAGATCATAAAAACCCAGGACTACTGTGAGGACTTTCTGCTCAACCGCATTTCGGTGGAAGAAGAAGGGTGAAACGGCACCGCAAGATTCCCGGAACCGGCCTGGCCTTTCTGGATGTCATGTCCTGCGGTCTGGGGGCGGTGATTTTGATTCTGATGCTGGTCAAGACTGATACCCAGCGCCCGGATCCGCGCGACCCGCCGGAAGACACAGTGAACGTCGAAGAACTCACTCAAACCTTAGAAGATTTGACGCGCCAGGCAGAAACCCTGCAGGCGCAACTCACTCAAACCACCGACAGCACAGCAGAAGCCGAAGAAGCGAAAAGCAAGCTGGCCGAAAGTCTTGCAAGCCTGGAAGGCAGTCTGAAAGCACAAGGCAAAGCCCAGGAAGAAATCCAGGCACAGATTGAGTCCCTGAAAGAAGCCATCGAACAGGCCCCGCCCGCCCAGGCTCAGGACGTGCTGGACAGCCCTGTCGGAGGGGAAGAAAACTACCTGATCGGCCTGAAAGTCGAAGGACGCCGAATCGTTCTGCTGGTCGACGTCTCCGCCTCCATGACCGACGATTTGCTGATCGACATCATTCAGCGCAAAACCGGCAGTGAAGCAGACAAGAAGGCCGGGCCGAAATGGCTCCGTACCCAGGCCGTGGTGAAATGGCTTCTGGCCCGCCTGCCGCGTGACAGTGAAGTCAGCCTTGTTGCCTTTAACGACACAGCCAGACATCTGGGCAGCACCACCTGGACAGCAGCCGGGGACAAAGCCGGGCTGGAAGAACTGGTCAGTGACCTCGCCGCTGTGGTACCCACCGGCCCGACCAACCTGCAACGGGGTCTGGAAGAGGTGGCCGGACTACAGGCTGACAGGCTTTATGTCGTCACCGACGGTCTGCCGACCCAGGGAACCTCCAATTTCAAAAGCCTCAATCCCTTTGCTGCCTGCAACTCCCTGATCGGGTCGAGCGACACCATCACAGGTGACTGTCGGGTCAAGCTTTTCGCTCACAGCCTGAAGGAAACCGGGTTTACCAAGGGGCCGCCAGCCAACGTGGTGCTGTTGCCACTGGAGGGAGACCCTCAGGCCGCCCCCGCCTTCTGGAGCTGGGCCGCCAACACCGGTGGCTTGATGATCGCCCCGGCGGAGAGTTGGCCATGAGGCGGCGCGAAAGAGAAATGGAGCTGTTCGGGCTCTCGTTTCTGGACGTCATTGCCTGTGGCTTTGGCGCGGTGGTGCTGCTGGTTCTGATCTCGGACTTTTCCATCACGCCCCTGATCCCGAAAGAGGACCCCCAACCTCTGCCACAGGACAGCGCAGCCCTGGTAACGGAGGTGATTGCAGCCGAACAACAGGTGGCGGAATTGATCGAGGCCCTGGAGCAGGCCGCCCGGGAGCTGGCCGCTGCACAGGCCGATAAAGACCAGCTGGCCCAGGCGCTCGCCGCCCTGGCTGAGGCGGAAAAGAAACAGCAGCAGGAAAACGCACAGTCACAAGCAGATCTGGAAGGGCTCGAACTGGTCCAGAATTCTCTCAACCGCGCCACCATCCGCCCCAGCAGCACAGATGAACGGGATGACGAGGTTGGCGGCATTCCGGTCGACAGCGACTATGTGCTCTTCATCATCGACACCTCCGGCAGCATGAAGGCCAACTGGACCCGGGTGGTCAACGAACTGGAGAACATCATCCAGATCCATCCCCGGATCAAAGGGTTCCAGATCCTGAACGACAACGGCGCCCATCTGCTCAGCGGCTATCAGGGCCGCTGGATCCCCGACACCCCCGGGCGGCGCAAAGCCGTCATCAAACTGCTGCGGGACTGGAGCAGCGCCTCAAACAGCAGCCCGGTCGAAGGGCTGGAAACGGCACTTAAACGCTACAGCGGTCCGAACCACAGTCTGTCTGTCTATATCTTCGGCGATGACTACAGCGGCAACACCTATGACGAAGTGCTGGACCTTGTGGCCCGGCTGAACAAAAGCCGCAGCAGCGGCCAGCCGCTGGCCAAAATTCACGCGGTTGGCTTTATGTCCAAGTTCACCCGCGCCCGCTTTGCCATTCTGATGCGTGAGGTCACCCGGCAAAACGGCGGCACCTTTATCGGGTTGGCCCGATAGGCTTTGCCCGTTTTTTTTCCGAGCCGGTGAAAATGTCAGGCACCTTCAGGCACAGATAACAGTTCGTGGTCAGCAGCCCAACGGGGCCAAAGGCGAAATCCGGTTCAAAGCGGTTGGCGCACCTGAGATTTCCACTGCACCGTAAAAAAATGGCAACACGCTCACCACCGCTCAGAATGATGATGCCTTTGATCGCCTCGTTTTGAACGACAAACTTCTTGTCATCTGCCTGAATGCATCCGTCAAGGAAGCGGTCAAAAAAGTAAGACGCAGGTGGGCATTTTCGCGTACAAACAGTTAAACGAAACCAACAGACTATGTGGTGAGCCAAACCGATTCGAGAGAGTGGCGTCACCCGTGAACAATTCGGGGAAAGGGGTGACCGTGGGTGAGTTTCTGAGCAGCAAAGACCAAGAGGGAACGTTTCTGGGCCGGGTCTGGAACGCAGCGGTTGGGGGTCCTTCAGTGGTTACACTGCGCGACGGTCGGGTGATCGACGTCACCTGCAAAGCTGCCCCTCTGGTCCGTGACATCTGTGAGATGGCGGAGCCCGCCGAGTACCTGCGCAACGCCTCTGGAACCGATCTGGGCAGCCTGGCAGAGATCGCCGCCAACGCCCCCGGTTCAGACAGAACGCATTTTCTGGCGCCCTGCGACCTGCAATCCATCAAAGCCTGCGGGGTGACCTTTGCCAGTTCCATGGTCGAACGGGTGATCGAAGAACGCGCCGCCGGGGACCCGCAGCTGGCCGAGGCCATTCGGGCCCGGGTCGGTGCCGTCATCGGGGACAGTCTGCGCAACATCCAGGCGGGCTCCCCCGAAGCGGCAAAGGTCAAGGAAGCCCTGATCGAAGAAGGCCTGTGGAGCCAGTACCTGGAAGTGGGCATTGGGCCCGATGCGGAGGTCTTCTCCAAAGCTCAGGTTCTGTCGTCCATGGGGCCCAACGCAGATGTCGGGCTGCACCCCATCTCCAGCTGGAACAATCCGGAGCCGGAGATTGTGCTGACCGTCTCCAGCCGTGGCCGGATTGTCGGTGCCTGTCTGGGCAACGACGTCAATCTGCGGGATGTGGAAGGCCGCTCTGCCCTGTTGCTCTCTAAAGCCAAGGACAACAATGCCTCCTGCGCCATCGGTCCCATGATCCGCCTGTTTGATGACAGCTTCAGCCTGGATGATGTGTGCCGCGCCGAACTGGACCTGACCGTGACAGGCGAAGACGGCTACGAACTCAAAGGTCATTCCTCCATGAAGGAGATCAGCCGGGACCCGGCAGACCTGGTCGCCCAGACTCTGGGGCGGCACCACCAGTATCCAGACGGCATCATGCTGTTTCTGGGCACCCTCTTTGCCCCCACCGAAGACCGGGACGTGCCCGGGGAAGGCTTCACCCACAAGCTGGGAGACGTGGTGACCATTTCTTCCGAAGGGCTGGGATCTCTGCGCAACACCGTGCGCCTTTCCACCGACTGTAAAGAGTGGACCTTTGGCATCAGCCACCTGATGCGCAATCTGGCCGCCCGCGACCTGCTGTAATCAGCACGATTTAAGCGCCCGTTTGAGCAAGCAGCATTTGGGGCCTCCCGACGCTTCCCTCTTTCCTGAAAAAGAAGCGCCGGGAGGGAGGTTACTGTCCGGCTTCCAGTTGGCCGCCGGACAGTCTTTGCTCCGTTGACACTTTCTCAGCGCGGGTCCTGCGCGCGCCGCGTTTTTTCCACCAGATGACGATGCCTGTCACCGACAGCATGAAGATCACCAGACCGGTGATGCAGATGGCGATCCGGCCGGGCAGACCGAAAACACGCCCGCCATGGATGGGCAACTGCAGCTGCATGAAGATCTCCCCTGCCGTGCCCTCGCCGGGGATGATCTGCTGCAACAAGGCACCGTCGCGACCATCAAAGAACAGCCAGGCCGCCCCCATGATGGCTCCATGCTCATCCCCGTGTCCGGTGGCGTAGTAGTTTCTTTCCTCATTGAAGTAGATGCCGGTTACAGGCTCGGTCACGCCCAGACGCTCAGCTTCCTGTTCGGCGCGCGCCAGAATGTCAGGCGACGAGAACAGCGTGTCCCCCAGCTGATCGCGCGTCATGCCCTCCCGCTTGTAGTAGACGGAGGTTTCAATGGGGGAAAAGAGTGAGACCACCGGTTTGAAGACGTGATCGGGCAGATTCATCGCAATGGAACTGACCGCCACGGGCAACAGGATCAGCCAGAGCCAGAGACCGCCGGCCCGGTGCAGGTCCAAATTGGTGCGATAGCTGCCCGCGCCCCGTTTAACCTGCCAGGAGACCTTCCATTTCTGAAAAAAGGGACGCCCTTTGGGAAAGGTCAGGAACAGCGAAATCACACAGTCCAGGGTCCAGGCGATGGCGACTACCCCCAGCAGGAAGTAGCCCCAGATGCCCGGCAGAGTCAGGGTGTGGTGAAACTCATAGAGAAAAGGAATGAAGTTCTCTGCTTCGAAACAGCAGTTGGCCCAGTAGCGGGTCCCCAGGGTTTCCCCCGTGACCGGATCCAGGTGGATCCAGTTGTATTCCAGCTCTTCAAAGGTCTGGCTGGTTGGATCAAAGCGGGGCTCGATCCAGGCTTCCGCCGGATGATCAACATCCCCTTCGGTTGCCACATAGCTGATCAGAAAGCCGGGATGATCGGCTTTGACCTTTTCCGTCAGAGACGCCAGATCCATGGGAGTGCCAGAGGCACTAACGGCGTAAAAGTCCGGATTCAGCCACTCATCAATTTCGTGATGAAAGGCCAGAACCGAGCCCGTCAGACCGGCCACGGCGAGAAAGATCGCCGTGGCCAGACCAAGGTAACGATGCAGAACAACAAGAACGCTGCGCATCACGAAAGCTCCTGCATCTCAGGGATCACCAGCGATACGCCATGGAAGCAAAGAAGCGGCGGCCCGAGCCGTAGTAGCAGGTCGAGAAAGCACAGGTCGTGGTGTACTCTTTGTTGAAAAGGTTCTTTGCATCCACTTTCAGCGCCAGCTCTTCGGTGAAGGCATAGCTCAGGGTGGCGTCAAAGAGGGTATAGCTGGGGTTCTTGGAGGTGTTCGCCGTATCGTTCCAGCTGGAGCCGATGTAACGGACACCGCCCCCCAGGCCCAGACCTTCCAACGCCCCATCCAGGAAGTTGTAGTGAACCCAGGCAGAGGCCGTGTGACGGGGCACCACAACTGGTGTTTTGCCCAGATCATCATCGTTACTCTTGGTCACTTCCGCGTCGGTGAAGGCGTAAGCACCTGTGATGTCCCAGCCGCTAAAGAGGCTGGCCTTGCCTTCCAGTTCCAGACCGCGGGACCGGATTTCACCGCTCTGAATGGACGCAAAGAGGTTGTCCGGATCACGGGTCAGTACGTTGGTCTTGGTCAGGTGGAACAGCGAGGCCGTGAACAGGGCATTGGTGGACGGCGGCTGGTACTTCAAACCGGCTTCATACTGGGTGGATTCTTCCGGTTTGAAGGACTCACCCGACAGGTTCGTGCCTTCAATCGGAACAAAGCCCTCGGTGTAGCTGGCGTAGGGTGCCAGGCCGTTGTCGAAGAGATAGGTCAGACCAGCGCGTCCGGTGAAAGCAGAGTCCTTCTTGGTTTCACTGGCCTGGGTAATGGCATCAGAAGTTTTCTGCTCCACCCAGCTGTAGCGACCGCCCAGGGTGGCAATCCAGTCATCATAGAGGACGATCTGATCCTGCAGGTAGACGCCGGCCTGAGACAGGGTCTGTTTTACGTCGGCATAGGGGTCGACAATGGTGCCACCGCTGTAAACCACATTGGTAAGATCAATGGGGTTCGCAGGCCCATAGTGGTAAGTGTATTCGTCAGTACTGCGGCTGTAATCGACACCCCCCAGAATCGTATGGGATGTCGGGCCCCAGTTGAGGCGCTTTTCAAGCTGGTTGTCGATGGCGAACTGGCTGAGCTGATCCGGAGAAGCCCAGGAGTAACGATGCAGGGTCACGCCATCGGCATCCAGATAGTTGGGCACAACCGCCTGATACTTCACATCCACATTCATGTAGCGGGTGTTCTGACGGAAGGTCCAGTCGTCGCCAAAATCATGAGTCAGCGCGTAACCCAGGGAGTACTGCTCCTGCTCGAACTTATCAAAACCCGGCTCGCCCGGCACCACATCGGTCTTGCCGATTTCCGGGGTGCCAAAGGTGGTGAACTGGGTGGAGTTCTTGTCTTTCTGATATTCGGTCAGAAAGGTCAGGCTGGTCCGGTCCGTGGGATTCCAGGTCAGGGATGGCGCGATGAAAAAGCGATCGTCATCCTGTTTCGTGCCGTCGTTGTAGTCGTACTCGGTGTTGCCGACACGACCCAGTCCGACAACACGGAACAGCAGAGAGTGATCTTCAGTGGCCGCACCACCCACATCAAAAGCCCCCTGGAAACGGTTCCAGCTGCCCACTTCCAGCTGAACCTCTTGGGGTTGGTCCGCCCGGGGACGTTTACTGGTGCCGTTGATCACACCGCCAGCTTCCCCCTGACCATAAAGCGCCCCGCTGGGCCCCCGCATGACGTCCACCCGTTCCAGGCCATAGGTTTCCGTGTTGTAGATGGCAAAGGCATTGCCATCCATGCGCAGACCATCACGGAAAGAACCAGTGGTGGCGGCATCAAAACCACGGATGGAGATCCAGTCATAGCCGCGCGGGTCGACCCCATAGGCATCGACCGTCACGCCGGGGCTGTACCGCAGGGCCTCAGCCACGGTTTTGCTGTTGTGGGCTGTCAGTTCCTCACGGCCAATGGTCGAGATGGACTGGGGCGTTTCCAGTACCGGTGTATCGGTCTTGGTCGCAGCCACGGAATAGTATGAAACATACCCTTCTGTCGGCAGGTAGGAGGTGATGCCCCGCAAGCCTTCAATGGTCAACTGCTCCAGCGTGTGGGCACCGTCCACAGATGCTTCGTCCCTCGGACCCGCTGAAACCACAACGGAATTGTCCGAAGAGAATACGTAATGCAGGTTGGCGCTGCCCAGCAGCGTGGCCAGGGCATCATCGGCTGATTTGTCGCCAAAGAGACCTTCGGTTTTAATGCCTTCGAGGTCCTGGCTTTTGAAGACAACCTGAATGCCGGTTTCATTGGAAAAGGCCAGCAAGGCACTGGAAAGGTCCTGAGCCGCAATGGAGAAGTTCCAGCGCTTGGAGGCCTGAACCAGCTGAAGGCCTACTTCAGCTGAGCCTGCTTCAGCCACCGGAGCCGCCACAGCCAGGGCCAGCAGGCACCCCATCAGCGCCGTAGATTTCATCAGCACAGCCCGACTCAATGTCCGCTTTCGACCTGCATCCCCCTGGCGCCCGGCCACCTCGACCACATCACTGCCAGTCATTGGCTGCCAAGCCCCCGCTTGTCGCCCTTTGGTCATCTCTTAACCCCCAAAATACTCAATAGTCTGCGCTCATCCGACTGTTCCGAAACGGAACCACTCGCGTTAAATGAGACGCATTCTCATTCATGATCGGGTAGGAGACGTGTGGGGTCCTGGCTTACCTAACCCCAAAAACTCAATTTTCTAACTTTTTCAAATCAACAGATTTGCTGTGGGATTTATCACCCGGCCCCCAGTGTTTATCGGACCACAGTGAGAAAGGGAGAGATTTCAAACACAGACAAATCCTGCGTGGCAGCAAGGGCGGACAGGCCATCGGTCAGAGAATCAAGATTGATGGACCCACTGACTTCCTGATCAAGATTGCCGGACAGCACGGCGATCCGGCCCTGATGATAATTCTGCAGGGTGGCGATCACGTCGGACAGGGGCTGGCGGACAAAAACAAAGCGCCCACGTCGCCAGGCCAAAGCAACGTCCTCCGACAGCTCATAGACCTCCCCCAAAGTACCGGAGGCGTCATAGCGCACCGCCTGGCCCGCACTTAGAGCTGCCGATATCTGTGTTTGCGCCTGAATCTGACTATGACCGGAAACAGCCACCTGCCCTTCCGTTACAACAACACGAACGCCGCGATCGGTCCGGCGTACCGCATAGGCCGTTCCGACAGCGCGACTGCCGCCCTCACCTGCCAGCACTTCAAACGGTCGATCGGGGTTGCTGGCGACTTCAAAATAGGCCTCGCCGCGCAGCACACGCACCTGGCGTTTTGCATCGCTGAACAGCACTTCAAGAGCTGAATTTCGATTGAGCGTGACCTGACTGCCGTCGGGCAGTGTCAAAGCCGCCACCTCGGCAAACCCCGTGTGATGATCGGCTTTCAGGGTGATGGCAAGATTGGGGCCGGCGATCAGCCCGACACAGGCCACCAGCAAGCAGGCCGCCAATGCGACCGCATGAAAGGGGCGCATCCTCCAACGGTCCAAGCGGGGAACAGCCCTTCCTTTGCTGACCAGGCGACGCTGCGTCCCCGGCCTTGCCGGAAATCTGGACGCCGTCGAGATCCCCTGGCTTTCCCGCGTGGGCTGCACCTTCTGATCGGCGCTTTCCAGAACGGCAAAGGCTGGTTCCAGGGCGGAGAGCTCCTGCCAAAGGCTGCGTTCACGATCAAATGCGGCTTCATGACTGGCTGATTGGGCAAGCCAGAGCTTGAAGGCAGACAGGTCCCGTTCAGTGACGTCTCCGGAGGTCAGTCGCACCAGCCAGTCCCGCGCTTCATCAGCAATTCGTGAATCAGTGCTCTTAGTCATGCGCCCTCATTGCGCGAATAGAAAATCCAAACAGAGGCCGATCCGCCCCGCCCATTAATGACGCCTCAGCGCGTGGTTTACCCAACCCCTCGCCTAAAAATAGTAAGCATCTGTTCCTAAACTTCCTTGCGCTGCGCTGAAAGCAGTTTAAGGGCCTTTCGGATGTGCTTTTCCACAGCGGTTTGAGAGATACCCAGTTCCTCGGCGATATCTCGCTGGGTTTGGCCGTCAAAGCGATTGCGTTTGAAGATGCTCCGGGTGGTGGGTGTCATCTGCTCCACCACCCGGAGCATCGCCCGCAAATCTTCTTTGGCGATGGCTTCCTGTTCCGGGGTGGGAGACGCCGACCGGCTCCAGATAATTGAGTCAACTTCATCCAGCAGCGACCGTTGGCGTTGTTCTCGCCGTTGATGATCCGTTACCAAATTTGCCGCCATTCGAAAGATGTAAGCCTTCGCGTTGACGATGTCTGACGGGCTTTCCAGGGTAGAGATCTTCACATAGAGCTCCTGGGCCAGATCGCGGGCTGTGAAAGAACATTTCAGCCGTGCTGTCATGAAGGTGATCAGATCACTTTCATGCTCCCGAAACGCCATATGCAAAGAAAGGTCAGACATGGGGCAGTTCAACAATGGATAGGGGACAGCTGTCCCAAAACGAAACGTCCCCGCCCGCAGGTCGTGCGCAGGAGGGGATAACATTTCGACGACAACTTAATAGTAATAAGAATCATTCGCAAACAAAATCCCTTCTCACGCCTACCTCTTTTGGCGGGCGCGATGGGGAGTATCTGCAAAGGTTAGCCTCTAAAGGGTTGCAATCAGGACAACAATCAGCGGATCAGGAACTGAACCGGGACCACCAGTTTAATCATGGCCCCTTCCACTTCCGGGGGCGGTTTTGGCAGAGGTTGCGCCCGTCTGATCAAGGCCATCACTTCCCGGTCCAATGAGCGATATCCGGAACTGGTCTGCAGGCGATGTTCCTGGACACGACCGTCACGGTCCATTTCAAAATACAAGAAGGCCGTTCCCTCCTGACGCCGACGCCGGGCCTCGCGCGGGTATTCTTTATGCTTGTGCAGCCAGGCAAGCAGGAAAGACATGTAGTCTTTGGCGGCCCCAGGTGAACCTCCCCCTTTGGTGTTGTTTCCGTTGCCGGAATTGAGGCTGTCTTTTGATCCGGATTTGCCGCCCGCACCAGCCACAGAGGGTTCAGCCGCCTGGGTCTTCTGAGGCGTCAGTTTGGCCAGAATGGCTTCAGTACTCTGGGGTTTGGCTGCAGGTTTTACCTGCGGCTTAACCTGTGACTTCACCGGCTTGGCGACCTGATCGACAACCTTCCGGGGCTTTGGGTTGACCACCTCCACAGGACGCGCTTTGGGCATCGGCGGCAGGGCAGCGACGGTTTCGACCGGCGGCTGCGTTTCTGTTTTTTCCACCGGGGTGACGTCGGGTGTGGGAGGCTCAGCCACCACTGTTTCCGTTGGCTCAATTGCGACTTGATGGTCCAAAGGCTCCTGAGGTTCAAGCGGTTCATCGGGAACGTCCTGAACCTCAGGTTTTACTGGAACAGCATAGGCGATTGTGGCATCCGGAATCTTGTCCAGGGGCACAGGCTCATCACTTGGCAGAGCCTCCGCCACCGGTTCTGCTTCCGTCGGGTCCACATCGGGCAGTTCTTCCGCCTCCAGGGGCGGTTTGGCGGCAAGCTGAGTCACTGGTGTTGCTTCTACCAGATCTGATTCAACAGGCGTTGCTTCAGTCGATTGATGCTCGACCGGAGGCTGTTCAGCAACCTCCTCGGCCTGCTGCACCTCAGGCTCAGGCGCCTCCGCCTGCTCAATAGGTGTTTCCTGCTCAACCGGTTCTTCTTCAGCAACTTCTTCTGTTTCGGTGGGCGGCTCAACGGCTTCTTCGCTTGCCTGGGCGGCAGCTTGGGAAACCGCGCCCCCCGGCGCGCCACCGGAGGGGCCAAGTGAAATCTCAATACCGTTCAGGCCGGCAGCCTGAACCCCGGGCGGTGTCGGAACCCAAAGCACAGCCACGGCGACAGCAGCATGCACGACACCAGCCACCATGAAGGCTCCCAAAAGCTGAGTGCGGGTGATCTCCATCAGCCCTTCTCCGGCACAGTCAGGAGTTTCAGCTTGGTGATCCCTGCATCGCGCAGCAGTTCCATCACCTCTACGATTTTGACAGCCTCCGCCTGGCCATCGGCCTTCAGACGCACCACCGGAGGCTCGCTCTCAGGCTGGACATATCCAGCGACAATCTCTTTCAAGGAGTCGGCCTCCATAACCTCCCCTTCCAGCGCCAGCTGGCCATCAGCCCCCACCAGCACCAGCAGATCCGGCGTCTGAGCTGTCGTCATGCTCTCGGATTCTGCCGGGTTAACCTGGAAAGGATCACTGGCAGCCAGACGCCCCGCCAGCATGAAGAAGATCAGGAGCAGAAAGACCACATTGATCAGCGGCAGAATGCGTTCGTCGTCGTTCTTGGGACGCGGTGCCTGGAATTTCATCATGGCTCAGGCCCCCGGCTTTCGGATCAAGGAGAGATCCTGAACACCCGCAGCCGACAAGCGATCCAGCACATCAATGGCCTGCTGCAGGGTCACCCCTTTGGCCGGTTTGATCAGAACCCGCAGATCTTCCTTGTCTTCAAGCCGCTGCTGGATGTCGGTGACCAGATCGTCCAGTGAGATGACCTGACCTGTCAGCCGCAATTCACCGTCCCGCACTTCCACCAGCAAAGACCCGGTCATGGAGGCGCCAGCCCCGGCCTTGCCGGGCGTGTTCAGGGAGATGGCTTTCCAGTCCAGGAAGGAGGAGGCCAGCATGAAAAAGACCAGGAGAATGAACACCACATCAATCAAGGGGGTGAGGCTGATCGGAGACCGCCGCCGGCCCTTGTTGCTGTGACGCTTATTCGCCAGCTGCGATGGCAGGCTGTAAGCGCTCGGATGCATAGGCCTTCGGGTCTTTCTCTAGCAGATCCAGCCTGTCGGACAGATCATGGGTAAAAACTTGCGTTACAAGGGAGTCCAGATCGTGGGCAACCGCATCCACGCGACGCTCCAGCCAGTTGAGCAGGGCCACAACCGGAATGGCCACCGCCAGTCCGACCGCCGTGGTCAGCAGAGCCTCCCAGATACCGCCGGACAAAATGGAAGGATCAACCTGGTTGCCTGCATCCGCCAAAGCCTGAAAGGCCTTGATCATGCCCAGGACCGTGCCGAAGAGCCCGAGAAGAGGGGCCAGTGAAGCAATCACCTCCAATGGCCGGAAGTAACCCCGCAGCGCCTCCAGCAGATCCGCCCCAAAGCGAACCACTTCTTCACGCACCCGCATTTCCTCCAGGCCCATACGCTGACCTTTGATGGCGCAGTAAAGGGTCTGGGCAATGGGATTGCGCGCACCTCGCAGGAGAGCCAGGGCTTCATCAGGGCGATTGACTTTGTAGAGATGGAGCGCTGTTAGAGCGAGCTTCCGGTTCCCGAGATCGGCCTTCCGGAATTGCCAGAGCTTGGCCAACACCAGAGCCGTCGCCAGCAAAGACATCAGCATCAGAATGACCACAACGGTGCCGCCGGCTTCGATCAAACCGCCAACCTCGTTAAACACCTCTCCGAACGTGCCGCCCACCAGGCCCGCGTTGGGGCTTTGCACCGGCACTTCGACGGATTCGAGCGTCTCCATCTTCTGTAACTTTCTTCAAATCGGTTGGCTGGAGCGGGTCGGCCCGTCGGGGCCATCGTCTTCCAGCAGCAAAAAACTCAATCGTCCCAATCAGAAAAAGAGGATCGAAACCCAAAAGGGTTCTGGCTCCTGCCCCCTGCGGATCAGTCCTTACTGCCACTGCATCCAATCGATTGGAGTTTTAATGCCTCTCAATCTCAATTGAGCAATGGACAAGCCTGTTTGTTGTCTAAGACGTTCCAGACAGGGCTTTACCTCACCTCTATACAGATAAAAATACTGCAAACGAGAATAAGTCGCAATAACAGTTTACAAAGTACCCGCTGAACGCACCCCGGCAACAGGCCATTTGCTTATGGACTAAGCCGCGACGCGATCAGGGCAAAAGGTTCAGAGTCAGCCCCTTGTCCGTCAAAAAAGCCGTACTGAGCCCGGCGGCTTTGGCCGCGTCCAGATCACTCTGTCTGTCCCCCACCATAAAAGACCGGCTGGGATCGACCGGCCAGCCAGCCAGAAGATCCAGCAGCATGCCGGGGCCGGGTTTGCGCCAGCCGCAATCCTTCAGGTAAGGGCCCTTCCCCTTGTCAGGATGGTGAGGGCAGTAACGAAAGGCATCGATGTGTGCCCCGTGGGGTCGCAGCTGGTCCTGCATCCAGTCATGCAGAGCCTCGACGTCCTCTTCTCCATAGTAGCCCCGTGCCACGCCGGACTGGTTGGTGACGACAAAGACAAGATACCCCCGGTCATTCAGGGCTTTGATGCTGGCGATGGCCTCCGGCATCCACTCAAAGTCTTCGGGTTTGTGCACGTAGCCATGATCACGATTGAGCACGCCATCCCGGTCCAGAAAAGCTGCCGGGCGGGAAGGGTCAGGCAGGATACTGGAACCTTGCCCTGCATCCGTCGCAAAGAGGGTTTCTGACAAATCAGGCCGATCATACCGCCGAGCCGTCACACGGCCTTCCGCTGTCAACCTTGGCAAGACCGCAGCCGCCCAGGCAGAGTTGCCCTGTTCCAGGAAAGGAAGCACAGAGCGCTGCAAAGCAAAGACGCCGCTAAGGGCACCCGCAAGACCCGAATCACCTGAGGCCCCGCCGTCAGCACTCTGCCCGTCGCCAGCTGCCAACTCCCCTTCAGCCTCACCCTGATCCGGTGGGGTGCAAATGGCTGCCGCCACCAGTACCCGGTTCGGCTCGTCTGATATCGCGGCTTCCGGCAGCAGAGACAAAAGATCCAGATGATTGGCCAAACAGCTGGTGCTTCCTGCGACCCCACCATCGATCAGCAGAAATCTCTCCTCCAACTGGTCCCGCAAGAGCCACAACGCCTGACTGATATCAGCACCGCGCGGCAGCGTGACCAGGGTCGTTTCAAGATGGAGATCCCGGGGGAGGTTCAGCGCCGCCGGAGAGACTGTCGCCGTCAGTCCGTCCTCTGCAGAAGCACCAATCTGATCATAGCTTGCCGGCAAGGTATCCGCGTCCAGATCGCTGAGCAGAAACACCCGACCAATACCCTGCCGTGCCAGATCGAACAGCAGGCGGTCCAGCTGTGCTGTTTCGATCTTCTTCCCGGATAGCATAGACGTCCCGGGCAGCTGCGCAGCTTCTGCCGGGCCGTCTGGCAGGTTGTGACCGCCCAGATAGACCAGACACTGCAAGGGAAGACGTCGGCTTCTCATCTAAGGCTGTCCCGAAAAACTGAGCCGGCGAACACGGGCTCGAACAAAGGAGAGGAAAGCAGGCGCTATTCCCTCGACCGCTGCAAAAAGTAGCTGCTTGCAGAAGCCGGAACAAGACAGGCAATTTGGACAGATGGCGCGCCTTGAAAGAAACCTCCGGCTCCGCGCCCTGTTGGCCGACAGCCATTCATTTGGGCAGCGACCCAACCAGCAAACATCAGTAAAAACTATTTTACAGATCGCTCTCAATCACTCCTGGTGATAGAAAGAAACCAACCCGTGACTCGTTCGCTACCAGTTGAAAAGAGTTTCACGCTCCAGGCACCCCCCTCCTGCCTCCCCTTAGATCGATGCCAATCTCGTGTAACCGTCAGTATCTTTCATGCGCTTTAAGAACTTCGATCTCAATCTGCTGGTGGTCTTTGATGCCATCTACCGCGAAGGCAACCTGACCCGGGCGTCAGAAGCCCTGTCCATTACCCAGCCCGCGGTCTCCAATGCGCTGATGCGGTTACGGCAAAGCCTGGGGGACGATCTGTTTGTCCGGGACGGCAAAGCCATGGCCCCCACCCCGGTCGCACTGAACATGATCGATCAGGTTCAGGACATCCTGCGCCGACTGGATGACGTCATCGCCAATCCCGAGACCTTCGATCCCGCCATTTCGACCCGGACCTTCAAAATCAGCCTGTCCGATGTGCGGGCCGCGCTGCTGCTGCCAAAGGTTTCGGCAATTCTGGCCGAAAAAGCCCCCCATGCGCAGCTGCACTGTTACCGTGTCGAGCGGGAGAGCATTGAGGCCGATCTGGCCAGTGGACGCCTGGATCTGGCCATCGACGTGCCCCAGTTCTTCTCGTCCTCTCTGATGAAGGCAGACCTGCCGCCTGAAGAGTTTGTCTGCATCCTGCGGCGCGGCCACCCCCTGGCCGAGAAGAACCTCAGTCTCGACGCCTATCTCAGCCTTCAGCACATCACAGTCTCCGGCAGGCGGCGCGGCAAAAGCTATGTTGAGGCGGCCCTGAAAGCACAGGGAAAACGGCTGAAATCCCCCTTACGTCTTCCGACCTATCCCCCGGCCTTTCAGGTGCTTAAAGAAAGCGATTATGCCCTGTCGGCTCCGCGTTTGCTGGCCGCCCAGCAGGACGTGGTTATCAAGCCGCTGCCTTTTGACCTGGCACCGATCCGGCCCGGTATCTTCTGGCACCGGACCGCCGAAAAAGATGCAGCAAGCAGTTGGCTGAGGGACCTGATCATAAAGGCGGCACAGGACTGACCGGCTTTCGCCAGACAGTCCTTTATGCCGCGTTGGTCTGTTCGGCAGAAGCCAGGATCCGACATTCCTCCCCCCAGCCGGATCTGCCGAGTGGACCCGCCTGAACCCGCGAATTAGGTCCGGACCGGTGGGGTCAGGAAGCGGCTGTAATAGCCCAGGTTCCCGGCCTTTTCCTCCGTTTCCATCTTGGCAATCCGACGCAGATGGACTTCGTCTGGCCCGTCAGCAAAACGCAGGGTCCGGCCCTGGGTATAGATATCTGCCAGCGGCGTATCCTGGCTCAGTCCCATGGCCCCGAAGACCTGAATGGCCCGATCGGCCACCCGGCAATGGGCCCCGGCAACGGTTGCCTTGATCATCGAGACTTCCTTGCGGGCTTTACTGGCCCCCTGCTTGTCGATGATGGAGGCGGTTTTGAGGACCAGCAGACGGGCCTGATCGATCTCCATGCGGCACTGGGCAATGCCTTCACTGACGGTACCATGGTCTCTCAGCAGACGGCCAAAAGCCTTGCGCTCCAGCGCCCGTTCACACATCAGGCCCAGGGCCAGTTCCATCTGCCCGATGGACCGCATGCAGTGATGGATCCGGCCCGGTCCCAGACGGGCCTGGGCCATGGCAAAACCATCGCCTTCTTTGCCGAGCAGGTTTTCGGCGGGCACCCGCACATCCCGAAACCTGATTTCGCAGTGACCGTGAGGGGCATGGTGGTTAAGAACCGTCGCGCTGCGCTCGATGGTGACACCGGGTGTATCCCGCGGGATCAGAACCATGCTCTGCTGGCGATAGGTCTCGGCCTCCGGATCGGTTTTGCCCATCAGGATGAAGATCTTGCAGTTGGGATGCATGGCGTTGGTGATGAACCACTTGCGCCCGTTGATGACGTAGTCATCTCCCTCTCTGCGGATGGACGTCTGGATGTTGGTTGCATCGGACGAGGCCACATCGGGCTCCGTCATGGCAAAGGAGGAGCGGATCTCTCCATGCAGCAGAGGTTTCAACCAGGTTTCATACTGATCAGGCGTGGCAAAGAGATGCAGCAGCTCCATGTTGCCGGTATCCGGCGCACTGCAGTTGAAGACTTCAGAAGCCCAGTTCACCCGGCCCATCAGTTCAGCAAGCGGCGCGTAATCCAGATTGCTCAGGCCAGTCCCCGGCTCATCGGGACGCAGATCCTTGAGGAAGAGGTTCCAAAGGCCTTCTGATTTTGCCAGGGCCTTAAGATCTTCCATGAAAGAAACCGGAAACACCCCTTCCGCCCTTTCAGCTTTGTGCTGAGCAATGCGTGGAATGATGTGCTCTTCCATGAAGATGTTGACCCGGCTTAGCATCTCCTGACAGCGGTCCGAGTAGTCGAAATCCATGGCTGGCTCCTTTTCCTTCTGACTGATGTATCCCGGCTGGTTACTTATGGCTTGCCGGCGCGCCCAACCTAACAACGGGCAGACCTTCATTGAAATTTATTCTGCCAATAGAAATCTATAGACGTTGCTTATGATTGATCGCCTCGATAACCCAAAATCCCGGAGACCTCCCGGGCGGCTGTTCTGGCAGCTACAACAAAGCTCTTCGCATCCCTTTCGGCTCTGGAAGACGGGACGCCCACGGCAATGGCGGCCCGTACGCGCCCCGTTTCATCAAACACCGGGGCAGCGAACCCTGCGGCATCCTCTGAAAGTTGGCCGATGTTGATCGCCCAGCCCTGTTCCCGTACCTGGTCGAGAATCCTGTTCAGCTCCTGCTTGTCGGTCACAGTCTGGTTGGAGAGCTTTTTCAAGGCGGCCGTTTCCAGATAGGTGGCGCGTTCACTTTTCGAGAAGTAAGCCAGAAAGACCCGCCCGGTGGCCGATGCATAAAGCGGTCGTTGGGAGGCAATCGGCACATGAAAGCGCACCGTTTTTTCCGAGATCACGGTGTCGGTGTAGTAGACGAACCGGCGGTCCTGATCCAGCTCGGCCAGGATCAGGGTTTCACCCGTTTCGGCCTGCGCGCGTTCCAGGAAAGGGCGGGCAATCTGTACAAGAGAGCGGGCGGTCTGAATGCGCGATGACAGGGCAAAGGCCCGGGGCCCGAGAGAGTAGGCTTTGCCGGACCGGCTGAGCACCCCGAGATCGGTCATGGTTTTCAAAACCGTGGCCAGTGAGCTTCTCGGCACCTCAAGCAGGAGTGAGGCCTCGGTCAGGGTCAGGCTTTTTTTCTCCCCCACCAAAGCATCCAGCAGGTCGAAAGCCCGTGGCAACACCATGGGACCCTCTTGAGAGCTTTTTCGTTCTGTCACTGCTTCGCCCCCATCCTGTTTCTAGAGTCAAATCGGTTTAAGTGGAATCACTACGTGATAACGCTTAGAGCGTGAATTTGCCTCTTTTCAATGTTTTAGAGGATGATTCACGGTTTAGTTCCAAGCACAAAGCGCTTCTAACTAAACCGATCATGCTCTCGAATTCCGACTCTCAGCCGTGCCCTTGCCCGACAGTTTTCCATGGGACAAGGGGCAGTACCTTCAAAACGCCAGAGGGTCTTCTGGCGGGTCTTGTCCCGGGGCCGGGCGACGATGGCAAGGCCCGACGCCCCGGGTACCTGACCACAGCCTACTCACCTTAGTCGAAGGATCCGTGACGACCAGCGCCCCCGACAAAGCGCCCTGCCCCGGACTGGAACTGCTGCTCAAATGCTGGCATGGCTCCTTCAATCTCCCGGCGGATGGCTTCTTCCTCAGGATAATCCCACTGGGCAATGGCGGACTGGCGGTCACAGAGCATGGCCATTTGTGGAAAACCTGCCAGCTGCTCTGCCAATTCCAGGGCACTGTCGAGGGCCTGGCCCTTACCCACCAGACGATCGGCCAGGCCGATGGCCAGCGCTTCTTTGGCATCCACCGGTCGTCCGGTCATCAGAATGTCCAGCGCCCGGCTTTCCCCGACGATGCGCGGCAGACGCACCGTTGCCCCGTTTGGCATGGGCCCGCCAAAGCGGCGACAGAAGACACCAAAGACCGCCGTTTCACTGGCCACCCGCAGATCACACCAGACGGCCAGGGCCAGTCCGGCGGCCACCGCATGGCCTTCCACAGCACCGATCACAGGCTTGGAACAGCGGTGCCGGGTCAGGCCTTTGTCCTCCCCCGCCCAGCAGAAACCAATGGAGGCGCCGGAGGCCACTTCCCCCAGGTCAGCCCCGGCGCAGAAGTAGCCGTCTTTGCCTTGCAGGATAGCGACCCGCAGATTGTCATCGGCATCAAATTCCTGAAACACATCATGCAGACCTTTCACGGTCTCCACATCGCAGGCATTCCTCGCCTGGGGCCGGTTGATCGTAACGATCCGGATGCCCCCCCGGTCTTCGACCAGGATTTTGCCGTTGGCGGCTTCTTTCATGGGTGAACCCTTTTCATTCTTCTGTTGTCAAAGTCGGGAGGTAACAATGTTCCAGGCGGCATCAGCCCGTTGCCTGGCCAGATTGCCGAACCCCAATGCCTGCTTTGAGGAAGCGTTGCCCTGCAGGCCGCGCTTGTAGACGCCCTGAATGATGGCGGCGCTGCGAAAGAGGGAAAACACAACGTAGTAGTGAACGTTCTCAATCTGGCGGCGGCCGGAGAACTGGCAATAAAGGTCGATGAACTCTTCTTCCGTCGGGATCCCCAGGTCCGCGTGAGGCAACTCGTTGAAATTCCCCTGGCTGGAAATGGCGCCATGATACCCGGCCAGGCAGTACCCCAGATCTGCCAGCGGGTGGCCCAGAGTCGACAGCTCCCAATCCAGCACCGCCAGGATATCCTGAGACCGGGCGTCTGAGATGCAGTTTCCCGGGCGGAAATCGCCGTGCACAATCGAGACAGACGCATCTTTGGGGGCGTTTGCCGGCAGCCAGTCCACCAGCTTTTGCATGGAGGGAATGTCGTCTGTCCGGGACTTTTCATACTGGCCGCTCCAGCGGGCGACCTGGCGTTCAAGATACCCATCGGGTTTGCCGAAGTCCGATAACCCCACCTGATCGGGGTCAACGGCATGCAGGGTCGCCAACGTGTGGATGAAGTTCCGGTAAAACAGCGCCCTGTCAGCAGGGCTCAGTCCCGGTAGACCAGGGTCGTGATGAATGGCTCCCTCAACGAACTCCATGACAAAGAAGTCGGTCCCGATGATCGATGGGTCCTGGCAGAGATGCAGCATGGGCGGGACAGGCACGGCCGTGTCCTTCAGCGCGGCCATGATCCGATGCTCCCGGTCCACCGCATGGGCTGACGGCAGCAGCTTTCCTGGGGGACGTTTGCGCAGAACATAGGTTCTGCCGTCAGACTGAAGGCGGTAGGTCGGATTGCTTTGGCCTGCATCAAACTGGGCCATCGTCAGGTCCGCCCCCAGGCCGGGTATATGGTCCCGCAGGTAGTCAGCCAGCGCGGCTTCGTTCAGTCCCGGATCCGCCAGTTTACTGCTCATTGCATGCCTCTCTTAGTTGCCCGCGATTAATTGCCCGCGATGGTGACACCACCATCCACGGCGATGGTCTGGCCGGTCGTCCAGCTGCCGGCCTGAGAGGCGAGATAAACCGCGATCCCTGCCAGATCACGCGGCTCTCCCAATCGCCGCAGCGGGGTGGCGTCAATGCGGCCCTGTGCGCGTTCGGGGGAGCTCCAGAGTTCTTTGGCAAAATCGGTTTTGACCAGTCCCGGCGCGATGCAGTTGACGCGAATGTTGTGCTCCCCCAGCTCATCGGCCAGATTACGCACCATCTGCATGTCCGCCGCTTTGGAGATGCAGTAGGCCCCGATCTTGCGGCTGGAGCGAAAGCCGCCGATGGACGACACCACAATGATCGCCCCATCTTGTCGGGCAATCATGTCCGGCACCACCATCTGGATCAGCCAGTGGTTGGCCAGAATGTTCACATCCAGCACCTTCTCAAAGGCGCTGTCGGGGATGTCCATGAAGGAGCCGAAGAAAGGATTGACGGCGGCGTTGCACACCAGAATGTCGATGGGTCCGCAGGATTTGCGCACCTCTGCCACCAGGTTTTCAAGCTCATCCTTTTTAGAGATGTTGCAGGCAATGGGCGTTGCTGCTCCACCCTGGGCCTGAATGTCCCTGGCCACCTCCTCGCAAGCGTCTTTCTTGCGTGAACTGATAACAACATGGGCCCCCTGGGCCGCCAGTTCTTCTGCGATGGCCCGGCCAATTCCCTTGGTCGACCCCGTGACGACAGCGACTTTGCCGGACAGATCAAACAGACTCATGTTTCGAGGTTCCTTGTTGCAGGCAGCCGGAACTGCCAATCCTGGTTAAAAATTCAAAGCAAGGCCTGCACCGGGCCAGTCAAAGGCAAAGAGCTTTCCGGTTGAGCTGGCACTGATAAAGGCTGTTTGCAGCCCGGGGCCGCCAAAACAGATGTTGGTCACCCAATCATCGGGGCCGGGATAAAACGTCATCTCACCGCTTTCCGGATGAATGACGGTAATCCCGCCTTTGAAAAGAGTGCCAACACAGACAAGGCCCTGGCTGTCGACAGCCAGGGAATCAAAAGCGCAGTAATCGCTGCGCGTGGCCAGCACCCGGCCATGCATGAAACGGGTTTCCCCCTCACCCTTCCTGATTTTTCCTGGGCCAGACAACTCAAACGACAGAACCCTTGCCGTTGGCGTTTCCGCCACATAGAGCCGCGTGCCGCAGGGCGACAACCCGATGCCATTGGGTCCTTGCAGCGGGAAGATCACTTCCTCAATAAAACTGCCGTCTGCTTTGGCATAAAAGACCCCGGTGCGGTCGTGGGAGCGGGTTCTGGTTTTGCCGTGGTCGGTGAACCAGAAGCCGCCATCGGCATCAAAGACAAGGTCATTCGGACCCTTGAGGGGCTCTCCGTCACAATCGGCGTAGAGAACTTCAGAGCGGCCGCTTTGCAGGTCCACTCGCTCTATCCGACCACCGGAATAGTCTTCCGGCTGCAGCCCGGTGAACAGCTTGCCCCCCTTATCGTACCATTCAAAGCCACCGCTATTGCAGATGTAGCAGGCCCCGTCCGGGCCTATGGCTGCCCCATTGGGGCTGCCGCCCAATGATGCCACCACCTGGTGGCCGCCATCAGCGGTAATGCGACTGAGGGTGCCGCGGGCCAGTTCGACCAGCAAGAGAGAGCCGTCCGGGCAGGCAATGGGGCCTTCAGGGAATCGCAAGCCGCTGGCCACTTCGCGCAGCCCAACCATTTCACGTTCCGGCAATCCCATATCACAGCCCCTTCTCATTCCTCGCCTTCCGGAAACAAACTTGCATGGGCTGTCCTAAGCTTGTCAACAAAACTCTTGATATACGTAACAGCGTCGTATATTCGAATTTCATGCTTTTACAGAGGACAACACCATGACATCGCCTGCCCCGCTTGAGGGCCTGACGGTCTTAGATTTCACTTCCATGATAGCGGGTCCCTACTGCACCCGGCTGTTGGCGGACGTGGGGGCGACGGTGATCAAGATCGAAACGGCGGACGGGGATTACATACGGCAGGTCGCGCCCCACAGTTACGGGGTCAGCCGCTACTTCACCCATATGAACTGCGGCAAAAAAAGCGTTGTGCTGGATCTGACTGACCCATCCGATCTCCAGCGGGCGCTTGAACTGGCGCAAACGGCTGACGTGGTTGTGGAGAATTTCCGGCCTGGTGTCATGGCGAAGCTGGGCCTGTCCTGGAAGGTCATGAAAGAACGCAACCCGGCGCTGATCTACTGCTCCATTTCCGGGTACGGACAGACAGGGCCAAGAGCGCAGACGCCGGCCTATGCCCCCATCGTTCATGCCTCCAGCGGATATGACGACACCATGGCGCGCTTCCAGGAAGATCTGGACGGCCCCTTAAGCTGCGGTGTGCCCACAGCCGACATGCTGGCCGGCATCTACGCCTTCAGCGCCATCCAGACCGCGCTCATAGGCCGGCAGCAGCAGGGTCTGGGCCAGCACATCGACGTGTCGCTGATGGACTCGATGATCAACCTCATGGTCTATGACACCCAGGTGGCCCAACAGCCGCTTGATGAGCCCCGCGCTGTTTATGTGCCGATCCGGGCCGCGGACGGTTATGTGGCTGTAGCCCCCATCAATGCCCGCAATTTCGAAGCCATGGCCGACGTCATGGGTCATCCGGGCTGGAAGAGTGATCCACGCTTTGCCACGGTCAAAAACCGCCGGGCCAACTGGAAAACTCTGATGGCGCTGGCTGAGGAATGGACCCTGAAACGCAGCGCGGAAGACTGTGAACGGCTGCTCAGCGCCGCGCGCGTCCCCTGCGCCAAGTATCAATCCCTTCTGGAGGCCCTGTCCGATCCCCAGACCGAGCACCGGCAGCTGCTGGTCAAAGTCGAAGACGCGGACGGAGGGGTGCTGGTTCCCAATCCCCCCTTCAAGTTCGCCGATGGTTCTGTTGGGGTCAGGCCGACTGTGCCCGAAATCGGCCAGCACACTGATGAAATCCTGACCGGCCTGTGACCAACGTACGCCACTTCCTTTCCCCGAACAGCTGACAGGAGAACCAGCTTTGACCCCCGAAAACAAAATCGCCGTTGTAACGGGTGCCGCTGGTGGCATCGGCAAGGCTCTGGCCCAGCGATTGCTCCAAGACGGGGCAAAGACCGTGATCATCTCCGACCTGGAAGGTTCAGGCCTTGACGCCACGGCCCGGGAAATCGGGGCGGTTCCTTTCTTCTGTGATGTCACCCGGGAAGACCAGGTTCAAAAGCTGGTGTCATTTTGTGAAGAAACCTATGGGCCGATCGACATTTTCTGCTCCAACGCCGGGATCCTAAGGGTGGGCGACGAAGATCAGCCAGACGGCGACTTTGATCTGAGCTGGCAGGTCAATGCCATGGCCCATGTCTATGCGGCCCGGGCCGTTGCACCGGGCATGGCAGCTCGGGGGTCGGGCTATCTGATGCAAACGGCCTCTGCCGCCGGGGTTCTGATCCAGGTGGACAGCGCCGCCTACACCATGAGCAAACACGCCGCCATCGGGTTTGCTGAATTCCTGGCAGCCAAATATGGACCCAAAGGGATTGGCATTTCCGTTCTCTGCCCCATGGGCGTGCGCACCGCCATGACCAGTGGTCGCGAAGATCGCCCGGCCTCAGCCGATGGCATGCTGGAGCCGGAAGAGGTGGCAGAGGCTGCCATCACCGCCATGCGCGATGGCACCTTTCTGGTGTTCCCCCATGAGATTGTCGGAGAGTACATGCAGCGCAAAGCCAGCGACCGGAACCGCTGGCTGCGGGGGATGGCCCGGGTCAGGGAAAACCTCTTTGGGGCCTGAGGTCCCATGCAACGTCGCCCTTACAGGGAGGTCAAACGCGCTGCGCCTAGCTTGGTCTGGCCTACCTAGCGCTTAACCCGATCACCCTGCAAAAGACCTTGAGGTCTCACCCTTTTCTTCTGCCAAAGAGAGCTGACCAGGTTCAAAACGCGACGGCAACGGCGGCCAGAACCCCCAGCCAGTAGTGCAGGACTGTCACCCCGATCAGGTTTTTCTGCCTGAGGTAAACATAGCCAAAAACAACGCTGGCGACGAAAGTGATCATCACGGCATCAATACCGAAGGTGATGTGAAGGGAGGCAAAGACTGTGCTGGTCATAAACACCGCCCGGTGTCCCTTCCTGTCATTCAGGAACTTCTGAAACAGCCCCTGCAACAAACCACGCGAGCCGATTTCCTGAACAATGGTGTGGGCCAGATACTGGATCAGAAAGAAGCTGTCGACCCTGATCCCCAAACCGGCAGCCGGGGTCGTTTCCTTGAACGCGAAGAGGTAAATGGCCACCGGCAGAGTGACCACCGCGCAAATGGCCAGTGATTCCCGCAGCGACCGCCCAAAGCCCTCCCGCTTGATGCCCAGGTCTGACAAAGGGATCTTCATGAACTTGATGATCAGCAGACTGGGCACCGCCAGGAAGAAAACAGTCTGCCAGGAAAAGCCGGGATCGTAGACGTCTTTCACATACTTTTCTGCGACCAGGTAAAAGAGCATGGTCGAGATCAGAAAAATGGAAATGGTGAACAGCAGAAAGTGACCGAACTGATTGCGCAACTTGTTGGCTTCCAGTTCCCGGCGCAGCGAGGAGAGCATGTCATCGCTCATGGCACGGGCCCGCTGAACCACAACGCTGGCCAGAGCTCCCTTTAACTCCCCCATGACCGGCAGAGAATCGCGTGCCTGTTTAAGGGCGGCTGCCGGAATGTGGATCAGATCACAGTCACTTTCAGCTCTGACAGACGTGCTGCGGCTGCCCCCCTCCAAAAAGGTCAGTTCACCGATACAGTCGCCTTCGTGGATGGGATTGAGCTCCACAGGTTCGCCGTCTGCTGCGCCCCGGACAGCCACAGCGTCCCCTTTCACCAGAAGGTAGAGATCGGCTTCCTCTTCACCTTCCTCAACGATGGCCTCTCCGGGACGAACCGCCACTGCGCTCGACACTGTGGCAATTGCCGCCCGGGCCTCGGCGCTCAGCCCTCGGGTAACGGGGTGGCGGCCAAGGATTTCAACAATGTTCTGGTGACTGTCCTGCATTGGCTTTTATGATCAAATTCCTGCGGCAGCCGCAAGTCAAAACTGCCGTAAGGTGAATGCAAAAAATCAGGCGCAAAAGAGAGGACTGCGCGTCCGGAGCAGACCCGAAAGGAGGTAATCAGAGGTTCCACCGCTGGCGACCCCGAACCCGATTGGTTAAGCTTGGCACCTCTTTGAAAACAGACACTCAGATCCCACCCCTGTACTTTTAGTCGTAGATGTATTTTTAATCGTGAACTCGTTTTGATTGAGTGCGCGACAGCTTCCTGACCATAATCGCTTTCGTCCGCAGCGCCTGGCGTTTGAGAAACCTGCAGGCGTCATCCTCACTGCCGTTGACGCGAGTTTCACGCCTTTTGCGCCACCATAAAATGACACCACCTGGGCCGATTTGGTTTTCATTTCAGACCCGGAACGACAGGGAAAAATGTGGGTAAGCTATTGAAAAAAAGACACAACGTTCTTGTTGTTAATGCCTATTTCAATCCCTGGCGCTCCGCGACGCCAACCCGCTGGTTCATTCCCCGTGCCAATGCACCGCTTTTTCTGGCCGGTTACTTCAATCCGGCCACGGTCGAGGTCAAAGTCTGGGATGAGGTTTTCGATGGCACGCTGCTGGACAATGATCTTTTCAGCTGGCCGGATCTGGTCGTCTTCACCGGCCTGACCTCCGCCTTTGACCGGGCCCATCAGCTTTCTGCCTATTTTCGCCATGCCAATCCCGCGGTGATCACGGCCATCGGCGGCCCCATTGCCCGGGCCCTGCCAGGGCTCTGCGCCCAGGCCTTTGACTATGTCTGCCAGGGGGATGTGGACGACGTGGTGCCGGTCATTCAGGAGGTGTTCGACGATCACGCTGTGGCAGAGGACTGGGCCCCCCGCTTTGATCTTGCCCGACCCTCCATGGGTGTGGGCTATCTGGAAACCACCAAGAACTGTAACTTTGCCTGTTCCTTCTGCTCTTTGACCGGCGAGGGCAGGAAGTACAGCCCCCATTCAGAGCACTCCATGGCCCGGCAGTTTGACGCCATGAAAAAAACCATGGGCGTGATGGTGCTGGACAACAATTTCTACGGCAACAATCAGAAGAGTTTCCAGCGGCGAGTGGAACTGATCGGACAGCGCTGGCGCCAGGGGCAGTTCCGCGGCTGGGGGGCACTGGTTACAGGCGACTTCTTCAAACGTCCGCAAAACCTTGAACTGCTGGCCCGCAATGGCTGCAAGGCCCTCTTCTCCGGCGTGGAGTCTCTCGATCCAGGTGTGTTGAAGACCTTCAACAAGAAACAAAGCCTGACGTCCGAGCCGCGCACCCTCACCCGTCTCTGCGCCGAGCAGGGCATGTTTTTCGATTACGGCCTGATCGCCGATTTCACCCAGCAGACCATTGCGGATGTGGAGAGCCAGTTGAACGCCATTCTGGAAGATCCCCAGGTTCCGCTGCCCGGCTTGCTGACGCTGACCATTCCCATTGTGGGCACGCCCTATTTTGATGAACGCGCCCGGATCGGCACCTTGATGCCGAACCTGCTGCTCAGTGACATGGACGGGCAGAAGATTGTGGAATGGCCAAAGGAACCACTGGAAAAAGTGGTCGACTATGTTGCTGACCTGTTGCTCTTTCGCGGGCGAAAATCGGCCCTGCTGCGCCATGCGGTCAAACACAGCTGGCACTGGCGAAAGCACTTTACCTGGGATCAGAGCCTGCTGTCGTTCATCCGTCCGCTGCATCGCTTCGGCGGCAGCATTCATGTGAACCTGGGGTCGCTCAAACAGATGCGGGAATCACGCCGGGAACAGCCCCTGACCTACTGCGCCATGACGGACAGCCTGCGGGCCTCTTACACACCTCACATCAAGCTGCCCTCTCAGTTTGAAAAGTGCTTTGAGCCCTTGCAGATCACTGACACCCAGGGACAGCTGACAGATGCCCTGCTCAAAGCCAGGGAAGCCCCCGCAACGACAGCGCCCCCTCTGGTCCGGGTTAAAGCCTGACAGCCATTTTGCGTCAAAGATCCAGAGTCTTATCGGTTAAGTGAAATCACTTCGCGATAACGCATAAAGCGCGAAGTAGTCTCTAGCCAGCCGCATGGGCGGCTTTGGCCAGATTGGCATTGGCCATAAACTGCTCTGTGCAGCTGGCCCAGGTATGGCGCAACGCCCAGTCCCGGCAGCGGTCACGCGGAATGTCGAGCGCCGCCAGAGCAGCCTCCTGTAGATTGTCAGACAAGACAGCCACATCGCTGCCCCCCACGACATCGCGCGGTCCCATGACAGGGTAAGCCGCCACCGGCAGACCGCACGCCAGGGCCTCCAGCAGAACCAGACCGAACGTGTCGGTGCGGGAGGGAAAGACAAAGACATCGCCGCTGGCCAGATGTGCGGCCAGATCTTCCCCGACTTTGCCCCCGGTAAAATGCACCTCCGGATAGGCCCGTTTCAGGTCGGCCAGTTGCGGACCGTCGCCAATGACCACTTTGGAGCCGGGAAGGTCCAGATCCAGAAAGGCCGTGATGTTCTTTTCCACGGACACCCGCCCCATATTCACAAAAATCGGGCGGGGCAGGTCAGGCGGCAAAACCGACGGCCTGTCCGGATGAAAGGTCTCCAGGTCAACCCCGCGCGACCAGGTCATCAGGTTGCGAAACCCATGACGCTGCAGATCCTCTTTAAGACTGTCGGTCGCCACCATGCAGCCGTGACTGAAATTGTGAAAGCGCCGGAACCAGGCATAGAGCCAGCCGACCGGCAGAGGCCAGCGGGCCTCTACATATTCCGGAAAGCGCGTGTGATAACTGGTGGTAAAGGCAAGGCCCAGCTTGCGGGCGGCAGCCCCGGCCAGCAACCCCAGAGGCCCTTCGGTGGCAATATGCAGATGCTCGCAGTCGAACTCGACAATGCGTTTCTGGATGGCCTTGCGGTGTGTCAGTGAGAGGCGGATCTCGGGATAGGTCGGGCAGGGAACGGTTCTGAACTCCTGGGGCGACAGCACCTCCACCCGCACCCCCATGCGGACCAGTTCCTCGGCTGTGTGTTCCAGGGTGCGAACGACGCCATTGACCTGTGGTCGCCAGGCATCGGTGACAAAAAGCACTGACGTCATTCTTGATTCCACTTAAACCGATTTGACTCTAGTGAGCCCGGCGGCAAGCCCGGCAGAGTAGCTAATCATGGGGCCGGATTGTCATAGGCCGGATCGATGCTGGCCCCGCCCGGCTGTGGCTGTTTTTCCCTGCGGGCCGTCCAGAAGAGAACCTCCAGCCTGCCGTCAAAATGCTCCACCACTGCCGAGCAGCTTTCCACCCAGTCACCGGTGTTGACGTAGTGAATGCCCTTCATGTTCCGGCTCATGGCGTGATGGATGTGACCGCAGATCACCCCATCGACGTTATGGCTCTCCACCGCACTCACCACCTCGTTTTCATACTGGCCGATGATGTTGATGAAACTTTTGACGTGCTGTTTGGCAAAAGCACCCAGGGACCAGTAGTCAAGGCCCAGGCGACGGCGCAGCAGATTGAGCCAGGTGTTGGAGGTCAGGCAGAGTTCATAGAACCAGTCACCAATGTAGGCCATCCACTTGGCATTCTGGACCACCACGTCGAACTGATCCCCGTGGATAATCAGGTAACGACGGCCGTCCGCCGTTTCATGAACCACCTCATTGGCCAGATGAAAACGCTCGGCAAGGTCATTGAATTTCCGGGCAACGGGGCCTGTGAAATCCCGGGCAAATTCGTCGTGGTTTCCCGGAATGTAACAGACGCGCACCCCGGCTTCAGCCTTGCGGTGGAAGGTCTGCAACACCGCATCATGGGAGGCGGGCCAGTACCACTTTCGCTCCAGACGCCAGCCGTCGATGATGTCACCGATGAGGAAGATCTGCTCGGCCTCATGCCGGCCGAGAAAGTCGGACAGCAACTCCGCCTGGCAGTGCTTGGTGCCCAGGTGAATGTCGGACAGGAAGATCGATTTGTAGCGCCGCGCCACAGCCGGGGCGGCCTGTTGTCTCTGCTCGTCTGCCCGCATTGTCATTCCGATTTTAACTCACCAGGAAACAGCAAATCTTCAAACCCTTACAGTCATTGAGTCAAATCGCTTTAAGTAAACTCATCTTGTGGCAATAGCTGGAGCGTGACGTTTCTATCAATAGGTTAGAGAAGCAGTATCAAATCAAGGGTTAGCGCCAGACGCCCCGACCCCAATCCGGTCATGCACCTGGAAAATGCCGTAGCACCCAGGGGCACCGGAAGGTCTGTGCCTGATCGTCTGTGACGCGGACCAGGTGACCGAGTGAAGTTCAAATGGCGCTGGTTTTCTCCTGTCGTGCCGCTTGTGCGAAAGAGGCCGCAAAGATCCGCAGATCACCAGACCCATGTTTCAATGAGCTCGAGAATAGAGGCTCCGTCTCTCCCGCGCAATTTGCTTCATAGGTTTTCGTGTAAACATGGTCCGCGCCGGCTTTGGAGCACTCGGCAGCCCCGCTGTTAAAGGGGATCGATGGCCTCTTCATCACAGATGATGCTGTCCATCAGGCGCAATTTCTGGCTGAAGGCCTGTGCCGGATCACTGTCCGGGTGACTGTCCGGGTGACTGTCCGGGGCCTCAGCCGCACTTTTCGCGCTCTCCTGCGCCGCCTCTGCCCGTCCGTCCTGGGTCAGGTGCTTGAAGAACAACCCCATCACATGGTCCACCCCCTGGGGCGTGACAGTCCGCAGATCCTCATCGAAATAACGACCACGGCTGTGGGCGCCGGTGATGATTTCATAGGAGGGGAAGTAGCAAACGTTCGCAAACTCCTGGCAGATTTCATCGGCAGCGGCCCGCAGGACCGATTTACTCAGGGTGGTTGAGGTCAAAACAGAGCGCGGCTCCCGGGTTGCGATGAGGGGAACCGGAGATACGGTGAGGATCACCCGGAAATCCCTGTTGACCTGCGACAGCCGCTGCAGAAGGGATCTCAGATCAGACACAGTGTCCCGGACCGAATAGTTGACGAACGCGTGCCGGATGTCATCAAACTGGCCTGCGACCACGCCCGGCGCCAGGGCAAAGGCCGCGCCGTCAATGCGAGAGACCCAGCCTTCCGTCAGGCCAAGGGTAAAGACAAAGACATCTGCGGTTTCCACGGCCTGCCGGACCGCCGCAAAATGGCTCTGCTGATCTGCCAGCAGCGCGCTCTCATCGGCAAACCCATCCGGCTCAACCTGTGGCCTGAAGGGATCAACCAGGCGGCCCGAGGGCATGACCCAACTGTTTTCTTCAGGAAGAAAGCGGCCATAGGCCCGCTCAATGAGCTGATCCAGCTGCCTGACGGTATAGATGTTGCCATAGCGTGCGGAATAGACAGCGTAGCCCCGCGCCCGCGCTGTCGGATCATCCATCCCGTCCGGTTTGTTTTCTGTCACATAGTAATTGAAACCGGCCTGCTGCAGTCGTCTGGCGATGTGCTGGGCAAAACAGCTCCCGGCAGTGACAATCCTGTCGTCCCGGCTAAGACCAAAGGGGGCGGACACCACGGGATCCACCGCGGTGTAATGCCTCTGCGCCACAGATCTGCGCCAGAACTGATGGGGGGCAAGCTGTGCATAGGGGTTGCCCACCCCTGCCTGTTCTTTGCTGCTGTCTGCTGTCCTGCGCTCGTCACCACCACTCTTCTGCTCATAAGAGGGGCTGGCGCTGCCCTTCTGGAACGTCTTCCCTCCGGCGGCGTGCTTTATCACAATCTCGATCGATTGCTCCCGGTCTTTCAACACGCCCCAGTGCTGGATGGCGTCACGCGGTTCCTTCGCCAGCAGGTCAAAGCTCTGTGCCACGAACTGCTGAAGGGTGAGCAACCGCGGGGTCATTTTGGGTGCAAGAAATTTGTCCGCGACCTTGAAACAGAGCTCCCCTTCCAGGTTCAGCCTGCGGGCCAGCTCCGGATAGACGGGCCAGACCACATCGCTCGGGGCGCCGTCCGGGATGAATTTCTCGGGATTGGCCACGGCGACATCCGGGGTCAGCCCCGCCTGCTTCAGAAGCAGCTTTCCCAAGTCAGTCAGCACGGTCAGGCAGGGGTGGTTGATGGTGTGCATGAAGAGCCCCTGCCCTTGCCAGCGTTCAAACAGATCGCTGACCTCCAGCCCCAGCCGGGCAAAGTCCTGCAGCAATATGGATTTGCTGTGCTCCCAGACATCGAAGTACCCGAGGTCTTCATAGGTCTCCTGGTTGTAGAGCCCCAGGGTCTGCTCCACGCTCAGGCCAGCCAGAAAGGCAGAAACCGCGATCGACGAACTGTACCCGCCGGTGGCCGACTGAATGAGGGCGTTGGTCTTGGCGTTGCTGACATAGAGGCAATCGGGATGGAAGCCGGCGAAGTAGACCATTGGAAAGAAAATGGTTCTGGGATGCTCCTGCAGCGCCGCCTCAGAAAAGGCCCCGTATTTGCCTGTCCTTAAGGGCTGGGAAAAAATGACATCCGCATCTGTCAGATGGGGGCTGTGGCTCTCGCGCTTGCTGTCATCGGCAAGTTCTGCAACAGGCAGCAGAACAATCTCCGCCGTGGGAAAGGACAGGCGAAAGAACTTCACTATGTTGAAGACCTGACAATTCCCTATGACAACGATTTTGAGCGACACCGAGCCAAACTCCCGAAGAGCTTTCGTTCACCAAACGGCCAAGTCTGTGAAACAACCATTCCAGAGACATAGTCTAGCCTCCTGAACGCCTGTCTGGAACAGGCGACTCCTCCGGTAAGTGCCCTGGCAGCCGCACTGGCGCCTGTATTTATTCGACCTTGCTGCTTCCGCGTCACAATTTGGGCGTAAAAAACGGCCTAGCGGAGGTTGCTAAGCCGTTGGCGTAATTGAGAGAGATGTTTGGTTGCGGGAGTTGGATTTGAACCAACGACCTTCAGGTTATGAGTAAGAGAACCATTTTGGGCGCACTTCTGCCCTTCGTTGCCAGCCCTGCTGGTTTGGCCCTTGTTACCATCGGAGCCTTAGGCTTGCTTTTCTTAGACAAAGAGAAAAAAGAGGAAACCGAAAAGGGCAACGGTGTCGATACCGTTCCAAACGGTCCCCGGCGGTTGCCGGAGCAGTTGGAGCAACCATCAGAGAAACCGCTCTATCCCTGGCAGGTAACGGTACCCAAACCCGAACAGCCACCGTTCGATACCGTTGAAGCAACGGTGAGAAGCCCGGAAATCTCGGAAATCCCGAACAAGCCTGAGCCGCTCAATCCCGGATATCCCGAGAATGTCGGAAGTCCTGAACAGTTAGAAGCATCAGTCAGAGACGAAGCTGTAAAGAAGGAGATCATCCGGCAGGCAATGTCAGAACTTGGCAAACGCAGCGCGGCGGCTCGGGCGAAGAAAAGCGTTCTGAATACATAACGAGTACATATCTCTCGGTAGGTTGTGGTTTAAGCCATGACCTACCGACAAAACCAGCCATCTCGCAAATTGAAAATTCTCACCAACCAAACATACCAGCCAATTGCTAGTAGGAGCTCACTCAGCATTCATTTTCTGGGCGACTTCGACATTTCAACGTTCGCCTTTGGCCACTACCCGTTAGCGCATCTTCATATATGAATGCCATATTCCAATAGTGGGAGATCAAGGCATCTTCATTCTGATCAATGAATAGTGCATACATCCTCTCTAGGCTGGTCTGAGTTTCTTCCGCTTGTTGGTTGGAGCTGAGGCGAAAGGTAATGCGCGGCGGCAAGTTCCCCCCAATACGAAGTGTTAGATAACCGTCTTCATCAATAGAATATTTACGTATGATAGACGGATTACTTACATCTCGGCCAACCTGCAAAGCGTGGGCACGTACTCGGTTTGCAATTTTCACTAATGAGGTGAAATTATCATTGTCCCAAATGACCTGAGTTCTTTGATTGACAGAAGCAAGGTAAGTTGACTCGTCATAGGTCGTTACCGGATATCGAGCATCAAACGACAACATATCTTTGAGTAATTTGAATTTGGCCCCATCTTCCACCTCTGAAGGGAAAGCAACTTCTTTGGCGATTTTTGACAAATCATGCCCAAACCTAAATTTCAAATCATCGGCAAACACTTTTTCAGCGCAGCCTTGGTAAGCCTTTGCTAAACTGGCTTTAAGAAACATTTCGACAGAATAACCAAGAAGCAACATTGAAGCTCGCGGCAATCCGAGAATTTCATCCCGTTTTCTTTCTTGGGTAAGTAGCTTTGTTTTGGAAGTTCCAGTCGGGACAAAAGAGCGCTTTCGACCAAGCCAAAGCTCACGATTGGCTTTTGCCGAGGCCAATAGACCATCACCTTCTTGAAGCCAGGCTTTAGGGTCAAACGAACCGACACTTTTCCCATCAATGCGCTTAGGAAGGGGCTTGGTTGCCATCTATTTTGTCTCACTTTTTTAGCAGAAACATTTGGCTGGATTTTACCTAAACACATACAAATCAATTTAGTGGGCGACAAAATCCTTCATAAGCATGAAACACCGCTAGCATTTCTAATTTAGGAAAATTTGGGTAGCATCAACACCTACATTTCACCAACTTAAAATGGTATTGGAATATTGTAGAATTTCTCCAAATAGCGTCAAACGAAGTCGAAAGCCGAACCAATGAAATACATCGTCCCCTCACCTGAGGTAAAACTCTATGAAGACGGTTTCGATGATCATGATTTGCTGGGAAGAAAGCTATCAGGCCAGCAATTGTCAGATCTCGTTGAAAGAATTGAAGACCCTTTAGTTATTGCAATTGATGGCACCTGGGGCAGCGGAAAGAGTTTTTTCCTCAAATGCTGGGTAGGAGCACATACTAAGGAAAACAAAAAAAAGGGCCAAACAATCTACTTCGATGCTTTCGAGAACGACTATTTGGACGATCCATTGATCGGCTTGACCAGCTGCATTTCTCAAAGACTGGAGCAATCACAGCCCAAAAAAAGAATATGGGACAAAGCTAAGAAGGCTGCACCTGAGATCGTAAAACCTCTCGTTAGAATTGGCCTGGGTGCTGTTACTTCCGGAGCATCAGAAATTGTAGGAACAGCGGCTGGTGCAATACTTGCCAGTAGCAAGGAAGAAATAACAAAACAAGTAGACACGTTTTGGCAAAAGGAAAATGATCGAAAAGCGGCAATGTATGAGTTTCGCAACGCCCTAATAGAACTCACACAACCAAACAAAGGTGAAGATTTTCCGACTAAACTTGTCATAACAATCGACGAGCTAGACCGTTGTCGCCCAGACTATGCACTTTCCGTCCTTGAAGTGATTAAGCACTTCTTCAATGTCCCACATGTCCATTTCGTGCTGGGTGTGAACTTAAGAGAATTGGAAAACAGCGTTCGAGCAAGGTATGGGAACAATACAAATGCTCGCCTATATCTTCAGAAATTCATTTCGCTAACTATGAGTTTGCCGGAAAACACCGAATCTCAAACCGGTACTTCCTCAATTTCTCTGAGATACTTTGACAAAATGTCCAGAAAGATGGACATAAACAAAAATATGCAAGCTATGGTACGAGAACACATTGAAAGAAATACCGTTCAACAAAAACTCTCACTACGTATTATCGAACGCATATTGACTGAAATGGCCCTAGTTCCCCAATCTCCATACTCTTTTACCAACCTGTTTCGGGGAGTTCAATATCTCATCTCTGGCCTAATTGTTCTGAAAGTAGTTTTCCCAAATGAATACCTCCTCGCTCTAGAAGACACTCTGTCCATTAATGACATCCACAAAACTTTTGGAATTGGAATTGATGCAAAACCAGATAAATACGGTGAAGTTATTGATGAAGTATGGAAAATGGTACTATGGCCAAAAAGTGCTGATCTTAGTGAATCAAGATGGGCGTTGTTTGGGGGGTTAGGAAGGCCTCCGACCCTTCGAGTAGTTATTGAAGACTATTTGGAGAAGTTCAATTTTGATGTCCCTGAACAGCCAACATAGCAACACAATACTTTTCAACTATCTTAGTTAATGTTGTTTAACTGTTTAAGTAGGCCCCTTGGTAGCCCCGAACGAAAGAACGCCCTAACAGCTTCCTGTTAAGGCGTTGAAATTGTTTGGTTGCGGGGGTTGGATTTGAACCAACGACCTTCAGGTTATGAGCCTGACGAGCTACCGGGCTGCTCCACCCCGCGCCAGGGTATGTTGTCATGTTGAGGATGGTGTCCGGCGTTTTGTTGGAC
>JBQJBP010000010.1:0-2312 GCA_052078155.1 Rhodovibrionaceae bacterium GXU_MW_A322
TCAGCGGCGTTGACAGTTTCGCTGGCGGTAAATCCGGGGACAACAATGTCCAGGGTAACGCTGGTAATGACGCACTGTCCGGTGGCGGGGGTGCTGACACCATCCGCGGCGGTCAGGGCAACGATGCGATCACCGCTTCTTCCGGTTCCACCGGTGACATGCTCTATGGTGACAAAGGCAACGACGTCATCACAGCCGGTTCCGGTAACGATACCATCTTCGGCGGTGTGGCCGGCGATACCGGTGCCGACGCCGATATCATCAAAGCTGGCTCTGGTAACGACCTGGTTCAGGGCAACCGCGGGAACGATTCCATCGTTGCCGGCTCTGGCAGCGACTCCGTTCGCGGTGGTGCCGGCAACGACACCATTATTGCCACTGGTACCGGTTCCAACCAGCTGTACGGTGACAAAGGCAACGACTCCATCGTTGGCGGCACAGGCAACGACACCATCTTTGGCGGTGTTGCCGGTGTGACCACTGCTGACTCTGATACGCTGATTGGCGGCTCCGGTTCTGACATGATCCAGGGTAACGTCGGCAATGACTCCATCTCCGGTGGGTCCGGAAACGACACCCTTAAGGGCGGTGCCGGGTCTGACACCATTGCTGGTTCTGCTGGTAAGGATGTCATCTTTGGTAACAAAGGTGATGACTCCATTGCTGGTGGCGGTGGCTCCGACGTTATCGACGGCGGTACCGGCGACGATACCATTACGGGCAGCATCGGATCTGACGTGATCACTGGTGGTGATGGCGACGACTCCATCACTGGGGGTAAATCTTCAGACGTTCTGTCTGGTGGTGCTGGTAACGACACCATCCTCGGTGGTGCTGCTGGGGACCGTATCACTGGTGGTGACGGCAACGACTCCATCACAGCCGGTTCCGGCAACGACGTGGTGGACGGCGGTGCCGGTAACGACACCATCTCTGCAACGTCCGGTCAGGACATCATCCGCGGCGGTGAAGGGTCAGACATGATCAGCACCACTGTTGATGGTTCTGCTGACACCCTGCGTGGTTCTGGTGGCGATGACACCATCTCTGCCAACGACAGTTCTGATGTGGTTCGCGGGTCTTCCGGGGATGACGTTTTCCGTCTGACCCAGACCGGCTCTCAGGCTTCTGTGGCTGACTTCGACGCATCCGGTGAAGATGCCTGGGGTGCTCAGGCATCGAAGTTTGTGTCTGGGGCAACCGTCACTTCGAAGCCTGGTCCCACGATCAACACCTTCGTTGTGGCGTTGACCGGTCAGACTGCGACTGGTTCTGCTTCCGTGAAAGCCATCTCCATCGGTGGTGGGTCCACGAGCAATGCCTTCCAGGGATCTTTTGCCAGCCTGGCTGCCTTCAAGTCAGCGCTGTCTGGCACAGGTCTGTTTGCGGCAACCTCTACTGTGGCCTTTGCCTGGGCGGTTAACACCGCAGGAACAAGCCTGTGGATGGTGACTGTGAACATTGGCACCACAGCTGCATCTGTGAGTGGTACCAACACCATCACCGGTACCAACCTGGACAGCGCCAGCGACCTGGTTCTGTTCTAAGGCGATATCACCAGGCGGGAGGGTCCCCTCCTTGCCGCCTGGTGAACTACTCCATAAAGAGACGTCTATCCCAGACGATCAGGTGGTTCGAGCAGGTGTGTTCGAGCCACCTTTTTTTTACGGAACAAGTTGCCCTCACTAAGAGGTGTTGTTTGTGATGTGGTTTGCCTGGTTTGAGGCAGGCCGCAGGATCGGCAAACAGACCTGCCTCTTGCGCGCCTGTTATGGAATGACACTTGATTTGCTCTTTGGAACAAGAAAACTCTCTGTAAAATCATAGTGTTGTCGAAAATCGGGCTTTTGTGTCTGGTCTTAAACGAAGGTTTTGGGGCTGCCCCCACCTATCCGGGCCAACCAGGTGGTGTCAGCGATCAGTGGTTTTCCACTTTTTTAAATGATCTCTCCATAACGCGCTTCCCATGTCGTGCAAAAGTCGGTACTTGTTGTCTTCCTTTATGACTGACCGAAAACCTACCTGGGGGGAATTGTACTTTGGCAACCTTTGTTTTTGACGGCACGTCGAGCCTCTCGACCGCCTTTGATCCGACAGCAGATGTGGTGGTTGTCACCGCAAACTCTGCTCAGGATTTTGTCTGGTCGGAATCTGGCGGTAACGTTGTCGGTACGCTGTCCGACGGCACCACGCTGACCCTGGAAGGTGTGACCCGTAAAGGTCTGGCTGTGACGAACTTCCAGTTTGTTGACGGTTCCGGTCTGCAGTTCGGTGACGGCACGACCAACACGATCGCTGATGATCTGGCCAAC
>JBQJBP010000002.1:0-967500 GCA_052078155.1 Rhodovibrionaceae bacterium GXU_MW_A322
CCTCAAAAGCGGTCATGTGTATCGGATACGACTAAGCGAAACGGTCCTGCTAAAACTCAAAACACCCCAGCAAAACAAACGCCGCCCGCGTATCCCTTCCCATATCTACAATGTCAAAAAGCTGCCCAATCAACCGGCCCAAAACAGAGCCTCAAACCAGTCAATCAGCGACCAAAAACCAGCCAGCTCAGGAAACCTAATCCCGATCTGACCTCTTTCCGGCCCATTTCTGTCAAGGAATTCAACCTCTTAGAAACCCCCGCCGAGCAGTGCGTCCAGCGCCCCGCTGCGTCGGTGGAGCAGGTTGTAGGCCCACCAAACCCCAACGTCAAACACCAAATGCAACTTTTTTGAATTTTTTTGACATTGCCCTCTCAACATAAAACTTAAGGGGCTGAAACAGCAGGCATATCGGGCACCTTCAGGGGAAAAGAAAATCCTGACGGCCTGCGCGACTCCCCTTTTTGGCCGGGCACTCAGCTGGCTCGCCCTGCCAAACGCGGACAGGAAACAGCCTGTTGCGATATTGGGCCCTAAAGTTCCTCCCTCCGGCATGCCATATGAACCGGACTGACATAAGTAAGAGAGGGCCATCAGAAAGGGAGCCTCACCCCGGACACCCCTCTCCCAAAACCCCAAGACGATGGCAGGCGAAGATCAGAAGCGGTAAAGAGAAAGGGAAAAGGGGATCAGGGTGATCTGGCTCCTTTTGTTCAGAGCAGATCTCTTTCCTGTTAACGGTTCGCTTGTCACTCACTGCTCAAACTGTCTCCTTGAGATCTTCGGAAACAAAAAATCAGGACTGTCACCATGAGCCAAGACCCCTCCAGCCCGTCAGCAGCCCCGACTGGTGCTGCCTCCCATGGCAAAGATCCCGCCGCCGACATTCGGGGGTACCATGCCCACATCTATTTTGGTGAAGAGAGCAAAGCGACGGCCTGGGCCCTGAAAGAAGAAGCCGGGCAGCGCTTTGACGTGGTGCTGGGGCGGTTCCACGAACGCCCGGTCGGTCCGCACCCCCAATGGTCCATTCAACTGGCCTTTGAGCCCGAGGTGTTTGCCCGCATCGTGCCCTGGCTGATGCTGAACCGGCAGGGGCTGACCGTCTTCATTCACCCGGAAACCGGTGACGATCTGGTAGACCACACAGATCATGTGCTCTGGCTGGGAGACAGCGATTCCCTGAAGACAGAGCTGTTTGGCTGACACCCTTGCTGGCTGAACAGCACTCCTGACAGCAAAAAGGCCCGACCGGAGATCCGATCGGGCCTTTTGCTTTAATCACTGTCTCAGGGGTGTGAACGCGACAGTCAATCAGACAAAGTCCACCCCGTTTTCTGCAAAGGGCAGACGGGTGATGCGTTTGCCGGTGGCGGCATAGATGGCGTTGCCCAAAGCCGGTGCCAGAGGAGGCACCCCAGGTTCCCCCACACCTGTCGGGGGCGCATCGGAGGCCACGGTATAGACTTCCACCTTCGGCATTTCCGACAGACGCAGAGGATCGTAGTCCGGGAAGTTGCTTTGCTGCACCTCTCCCTCCTCCAGCGTCACCTCATTGCGCAGGGCCGCCGAGAGCGCATAGCCAATGCCCCCTTCCATCTGGGCCCGCACCACATCCGGGTTGACCACCAGACCGCAGTCCACGGCACAGACAACCCGCTCCAGCTTGACGGCTCCCTCTTCATCCAGAGAGATCTCAACCACTTCGGCAACAAAGGAGTTGAAGGACTCGTGCACTGCCACGCCCCGGTAGTGACCGTCCGGCAGAGGTTTGTCCCAGTCAGCCTTTTCCGCTGCCAGCTTCAACACCCCGGCATGACGCGGATGCTCGGCCAGCGCGGCCAGCCGGAAGGCGACGGGGTCCTCACCGGCTGCTTCCGCCAGCATGTCCATCATGACTTCTGTGGAAAAAGCCGTATGGGTATGGCCCACGGAGCGCCACCAGAGCACCGGCACCGCGGTTTCCATGTTGCGCACATCCACCTGCAGGTTGGGCAGGGCATAGGGCAGCGTGGAGGCGCCTTCCACCGAGGTCGCGTCCAGCCCGTCCTTGACCAGGAACTGCTCAAAGAAGGTGCCAATCAGGATGGATTTGCCCGCCAGCGCCTGCTTCCAGGCCAGAGGCTTGCCATCTGCATCCAGGGCCGCCTCGATCCGCTCCACATACAAAGGACGATAATAGCCTCCCGCCAGATCATCTTCCCGGTCCCAGAAAAGCTTGACCGGCCACTTGCCGCCAATGGCTGCGACGGCCATGGCCACTTCCGCTGCATAGTCCGAGGTGGGATTGGCCCGTCGGCCAAAGGACCCGCCAGCGTAGGTGGTGTTGATGGTGACCGCCTCCGGATCAATGCCCAGAACCGCCGCGACGGTGGGTTTGACCAAAGTGGGGAACTGGCAACCATCCCAAAGCACGGCCTTCTGGCCATCAAACTGCAGGGTGGCATTCAGCGGCTCCATGGGCGCGTGGGCCAGGAAGGGAAAGACAAACTCCGCCGAAAGGGTTTTGTCAGCCGCCTGCAAAGCTGCGCTGGCATCGCCATCCTGCCGGGCCGGAATGCCGGGTTCGCTCAGAGCCTGACGATACTCCTCTATCATGGCGTCGCTGCTGCGGGTTTCTGCTGCGCTGTTGTCCCATTCAACCTCCAGAGCTTCACGCCCTTTCAGCGCGGCCCAGGAAGACCGGGCATAGACCACGATGCCCCGTGGGATCTGGGCCGTTTCCAGCACGCCTTTGACCTTCAGAGTCTGACTGTCGTTGTAACTCTTTACCTGTCCGCCAAACTTCGGCGATCGCTTGACCACGGCGTAGACCATGTCAGGCAGACGCACGTCCATGGCAAAGACTGCCGACCCGTCGGTCTTTGCGGAGGAGTCTTTGCGGGGCAGATCCTCCTTGCCGATCAGAGCAAAGTCAGCGGCCGCCTTGACCGGCACCTCACCTTCCAGCGCGGGCAGTTCTGCCGCTGCGGCAACCATCTCGCCGTAGCCGGCCTGTTTGCCCGAGGGATGCATGAGCCGGCCTTTGGCCGTGGTGATTTCTGCGGCCGGCACCCCCCAGCTGTCCGCCGCAGCCTGGATCAGGAGCTGACGGGCCGCGGCCCCGGCCTGTCGATACTGCATGAAGGAATTGGCGATGGCGGTGGAGCCGCCCGTACCCTGGGCGCCGAAAAACAGGTTGCCATAGATCTTGTCATTGGCCGGCGCAAAAGCCGTTTCCACCAGATCCCAGTCGGCGTCCAGTTCTTCAGCCACCAGCGTGGTCAGGCCGGTTGTGGTGCCCTGCCCCATTTCAAAGTGCTTAAGCTGGACAATGACCTTGCCATCGGCCTGAACGGCGACAAAGGGATTGGCCACCAGCTCTGAAGCCTGGCCGGCAGCGGCCAGCTTGCCTTTGGCGGTCAGACCCACCACCAGGGCCGCCCCGGCCAGGGTGGCGCCGCCTTTGAGGAATCCACGGCGGCTGGTCGCCAGGCTTTTCAACTCTTTTACAGAAGATGCGGTCATGGCTCAGGCCTCCAGCTTTTCAGCAGCCTGATGGATGGCTGCGCGAATGCGAACGTAGGTGGCACAGCGGCAGAGATTGCCCGACATATAGTCATCGATCTCTTCATCGCTGGGTTTGGGGTTTTCCTTTAAAAGACCCACGGCCTGCATGATCTGGCCGGACTGGCAGTAGCCGCACTGGACCACATCCAGATCCCGCCAGGCCTGTTGCACGGCCTCGGCTTCGCGCCCCACCTTCGGATCCTCGGTGACCGCTTCAATGGTGGTGATGTTCAGACCTTCGGCCTCTGCCAGGGTCGTCTGGCAGCCCCGCACGGGTTCGCCATCCAGATGAAGCGTACAGGCGCCGCAGGCCCCCACGCCGCAGCCGAATTTGGTGCCTGTCATGTTCAGATCATCCCGGACCACCCACAGCAGGGGGGTATCGGGATCGGCTTCCACGGTTTTCTGCCGACCATTGACTGTAATTTGTGCCATGTCCCTCTCTCCAACTTATGCCGGCTTGCTCTGCCGGTGTACTGTGTCAGCGTCTTGTCTTAGACGTGTCTTTTTTTACTGGCGTTTAGCGCCGCCCTTTTGGACTGCCGCCTGATCTTTCAGCCCAGCCGGTTGCTGCCAACCGCTGATCAGGTCATGAACAGCCCGGTCGCCCCCGAACCCTCTGACTGCCCGCCAGAGATCCTGCAGGAACGACCTGCATCTGCTTGTTATGGGGAAGATGGGAGCCTAACTTAACAGGGGATAGGGGATAGTTTATCAGGGTATTCGTTTTACATGGCTAAGCGATGCAGAGCCCCTTACCTCTGATGAGCGTCACGCGATGACCTTTGCCCCCAGACCTCTTTGCCCCGCAGGAGAAACCCATGCCGCATTTAAGTGACGACCGCCGCCGTGCCGTTGCCGAGTTTCTGAAGGTCCGCCGCGACCGCCTGCAACCGGAAGACGTAGGACTGCCGCGGGGGCAGCGCCGCCGGGCCCCCGGCTTGCGCCGCGAAGAAGTGGCCTTGCTGTCGGGCGTCAGCACCGAATGGTACCGCTGGCTGGAACAGGCCCGGGACATTCACCCCTCCCGGGACGCGCTGGAGCGCATCGGCGGGGCCCTGCGCATGGAGCCCAGTGAGTTCGGGCACCTCTGCACCCTGCTTGGCTACCCGCCTGTCTCCCCGGATCCGCTTCAGCAGGAAGTGGTGCCGCCCCAGATCATAAAAGTCCTGAATGAACTCACCAGCAGCCCGGCTTATGTCATGGGGCGTCGCTGGGATCTTCTGGCCTGGAACAAGGCAGCTTGCCTGGCCTTCGGTGATTTTGAGCTGATCCCGGAAGAAGACCGCAACTGCCTCTATCAGGTCTTCATGGGGGGATTGAACTGCATCAATCTGGAAAACCGTGAAGAGCATCTGCGCATTGCCATCAGCATCTTCCGCAACCAGCATGCCCGCTTTCTGGAAGACCCCTGGTTCAACAGCCTGATCGACAGGCTGCTGGCCGAAAGCCCTGACTTCAAGCGCATGTGGCACGGACAGGATGTGGTGTCTTATGAAGATGGTGAGAAGGTCTACGCCCACCCGACCCTGGGCACACTGAACTTCGAGTTCTCGGCTTTTGAAGTGCTGGACCAGCGCTACCCGGGTTTGCGCATGATCGTTTACAGCCCCGTCGCCAACAGCGGCACGGCAGAAAAACTGACCAGCGGGTCCTGATTGCTTTTCGCGAAAGGCGGGACTGCGCGGCCCGCTGCCAACAAGATTGCTGAGGTTGGCAGAGCAGCACCCAGGTGCCCTGCTCTTTGCCAGATCCGTCAGCCAGCTGTGGTTTGGGTGCCCGGCCTTATGTCCATTACAAATTCGAATACAAACATTCTTTTTTAAGAGTTGCCCTATACTCCTGCCCAATGAGCACTGCGATTGCAGTGAAAACCTCTCTTGCCCCTCGGGAGTAGAGCTGATGACGTCAGCTTGGCGGCCTGATTGAAAGCCCGCCCCGCGCCTGTCACTTCTGCCGGGTTAAAGAGATCAAAGGGTATCTTGGTGACGTGACCATTAGGTTCAAAGACCGGCTGTCTTACAAACAGGCCCTGATCGCTCTGGCGGTTGTGCTGGTCGTCGGTACCCTTTTGGCCGGCTGTCGCATCTATCTGGACTACAGGTCTTCTTTGTATGTGCTCAATCTCTTCGCGGCGCGCCATCTGACAGCGGCAGAAGAAACAGCCGTCATCGCCCTGGCAGAAGACGACAGGGAAAGCGCAGACCGCCTGATGCGCAGCCTTCTGACCTTTCCGCTCTTTTATGAAGCCCGCCTTGAAGACAGCAGCGGTAAGGTTGTGGCCCGTCTGCAGCAACCTGAAGAAAAAGTGTTGAAGAACTGGCTGGCAGACTGGTTCTCGATCATCCCCCTCAATCCCCACGAACGGATTCTGGTGAACGCTGGAGACAGCGCCTCACTGGGCAGGATCACAGCCTGGGCAGACCACCGCGTGGCTTTTGATCACACCTATCAGAAGATCAGCACTTTCCTGGCTCTGTCTTATGTCCAGTCCCTGGCCGTCGCCGCTGTCTTGTGGCTGGCTTTTTATCTGGTCCTGACCAAACGTCTGGAAAAGATCACCCGCTTCATCAGCGCCAAGAAATCCGGTGATTCCCTGAAACCGCCCAGACTGAAACACAAGACCGGCCGGGATGACGAACTGGATGTCCTGCTGCGGGCTTTCACCCAGCATCTGGAAGAAGAACAGGACAGAGAAACCCGCTTCCAGGATTTTCTGGAGATTTCTTCCGACTGGCTGTGGGAGATGGACGCGGACCTGCGCTTTACCTTCTTTTCCGACCGGACCAGTAAAATCACCGGCTACGACCCCAGCACCATGCTGGGCAAAACCCGCCGCGAAATCTCTTCTGAAAACACCCACACACCCAAGTGGGACCGACACCTGCAGGATCTGGACAACCATCTGCCCATTCGGAATTTCCGTTACACCGTCAAGCAAGAAGACGACAGCGACCTGTCGGTGAGTGTTAGCGGCAAACCCATTTTTGATGAGCAGGGCACGTTCCTGGGATATCGGGGAACCGGCACGGACTACACCGCCCAACGTCAGGCCGAGCGCGCCCGGGACGCCGCACTGCAGGACGCAGAGCAAGCCAACAAAGCCAAATCGGATTTCCTGGCCACCATGAGTCATGAATTCCGCACGCCGCTTAATGCCATTCTGGGCTTCAGTGACATGATGCGCGCCCAGTTTTTCGGCCCTCTGGGTTCAGACAACTATCGCAGCTATGCCGAAGACATCCATGCCAGTGGGGAGCACATGCTGGCCCTGGTCAACGATGTGCTGGACGTGGCGGCCATTGAGGCCGGCAAACGCCAATACAACAAAGAACCCTGTGATCTGGAGGCCATGATCGGCGACAGTCTGCGCAATCTCGAACAGCTGGCGATAAACGGGAAGGTCAGTTTGCGCGCCAGGGTTCCGGATGACCTGCCGCTGCTCTTTGCGGATCAGCGTTCCCTCCGCCAGATCCTGTTGAACCTGCTGTCCAATGCCATCAAGTTCACCCCACAGGGGGGCTCGGTTGAGGTAGAGGCCAAGGCCTCCTCAACAGCGATCAGCATTTGCGTGACCGATACCGGGGTGGGTATTCCTGCCGACAAGCTGGCGACCATTACCAAACCCTTTTCCCAGCTGAACAACGCTTTGCAGGTCAGTCAGAATGGCACCGGGCTGGGCCTGTCCATTGTTCAGTCGCTGGTGGAGGCCCACGACGGCCAGCTGACCCTGAGCAGCGAAGAAGGCAAGGGAACTGAGGTCACGGTCAGCCTGCCTCTTTGAGAGCACCCCAGATACTCAGCCGACAGCTCTTTAAACTGACAAAACCCGGCAACGGACCCCTTGTGACCATTTCATAGGGATCTCTATTTCATTGGGACCTCGAATTCTGTCGCCCGCCGGGCTTCCACATCAAACTGAGACCGCAGCGTTTTGTTAAAGTGCATGCCATAGGTATGAAGAGACAAAGTAACCTGATCACTGTGATTGCGAACGGCGTGAATGCCCCCCTGTTTCATCATCACCAGATCACCCGGACCGGCATCGAACCGCTTCTTGATTTCCAGTTCTGCATAAGCCGGGTCACGCCGGTCATCCAAGCGTTTGTAGAGGATGTTCTCCTCCACCCCCTCGACACCGACCACCACGGCCCAGGTCCCATGGTCATGGGGCACGACGCCCTGGCCCGGTGCCCAGGCAAGAGCAATGACCGCCAGACTGAAGTCAGCCTCCTGATGCAGCAGGAAGGCGCTAAACCCTGCTTCTTCATCCGGCTGGTAAAATCGCTCTTCGATCCAATCCCGGTTGGCGGCCATCTGCTGCGCCAAAGGACCCAGTTGGCAGAAGATCTCGTTCTGATCGTTACTTGAGGATGCAATCCGGCGCAGATCCTCAACATAGTCATTCAATGCGTAGCTGCTCATGGTGAGATCCCTTCAGTCTGGCCAGATCTTCAACCTTCCGAGATCACACAACCATAGCACAGTCAGCAATTAAAGTTCACACCAGACGGGATACGCGGAAGAAAGACCCGGGTGAGGGAAGCAAAGGTTCTACACCTTTTCAGCCTGCGGACTGAACACCACCTACTCGCCACCTGACCGGACTTTTCCACGGCTTTGCTTGAGGCCGGAGCGTTTTTTTTTGGCATCCAGTCTGCGAACTTTAGACGCCTTGGTGGGCTTGGTCGGGCGGCGGAACTTTGGCGCCACCATGGCCTGACGCAGCAGCGCAAGCAGCCGTTCACTGGCGTCTTCCCGGTTGCGGGCCTGAGAGGCATGGCTGCTGGCAAAGATCACCACCACGCCGTCTTTGTTCATGCGCTGTCCTGCCAGTTTTTTCAGCCGGACAAACTCAGATGAGGTCAAGGCCGGACAGTGACGGGCATCAAAACGCAGCTGAACAGCCGTAGCCACTTTGTTTACCCGCTGACCTCCCGCCCCCGGTGCCCGCACATAGCTGAACTCCAGCCAGCTTTCTTCCAGAGACAGGCGGTCGGTCACAAAAATCATACTGCCTGCTCCTTTCATAAAACGTGATTGACGGGCTAGGGGGGACCTGGAAGGCAAGCCACTCAACCCGATCTAACCCAAACCTAAAGCTGCCTGGCCGGGTCTGGCAGGGTCCCTGTCAGAAAATCTTGCCCGGGTTCATGATACCCTTAGGATCCAATGCGGCTTTGACAGCCGACATGGCCGCCAGCTTGGCCGGGTCCCCCAAAGCAGAGAGCGCCGGCTTCTTTTCCAGGCCGATGCCGTGTTCTGCTGAGATGGAACCTCCCCAGATCTTCAGATTCCCGTTCACCAGGTCGGTCACCGGTTCTTTCAGAGCCTGAGAGGATTTTTCGCCGCTGATGGTCAGATGCAGATTGCCATCGCCCAGGTGCCCCATGGCAAAAAGCATCAGGCCCGGGTCCAGCGCGGTCAGACTGTCCTGCAGCCCGATGACATATTCATCCAGCCGGTCCAGCGGTACCGAGACGTCGTACCACAGCCCCTGAGGATAGACCCGGTCAATTGACCAGGAGTCTTCGCGAATGCGCCAGATTTCTTCACGCTCGTTGCCGCTTTTGGCCAGGAGGCCGTTGAGCAGCAGATCCGCCTCGAAGAGCTCACCCAACAGCTCCTCCAGGCGGTGACTGGCCGCCTCTTCCGTTGCTGCACCCCACTCAAAGATGGCGTAAACCGGTGCATCCTCAAAAGCCGTTACCCGGCGCAACCCCAGTTCTTCAGAGGAGGTATGGGCAAAGTTGCGGAACATGATTTCCGCAGCCAGCAGCTGTCCTCCCTGGGAACGATTGAGCTGATGGTAGGCTTTAACGGCTTTCTGGGCTGATTCAAGAGCGAGAAAACAGGTGGCCCGGGCGGGAACAACAGGACTGAGGCGCAACGCCAGCCGGGTAATGATGCCCAGGGTTCCTTCCGCCCCGATCAACAGCTGCTTGATGTCGTACCCTTCGTTGCATTTGGTGACCAGCGACAGGTCACTCAGCAAGGAGCCGTCCGGCAGTACGGCCTCCATGCCCAGAACACGCTGACGGATCATGCCAAAGCGAAAGGCTTCAATGCCGCCGGCATTGGTGGAGACCATGCCGCCCAGAGTGGCCGTGTCGCGGGCCCCGAGGTCCACGCCAAAAGTCAGCCCCTCCTTATTGGCTGCCGCTTCCAGTTCAGCCAGGGGCGTTCCGGCCTTGACCACCGCCACGGCGTTCAGCGGATCCAGACTCTCGATGCCACTGAAGCCCCGCAGGTCGACCTGAACCTGACCTTGTTTGGACACCGCTGCACCGGCCAGACTGGTCAAACCGCCCTGCGGGACCAAAGAGACCTCCGCTTCATTGGCCAGTTTGACCAGCGCCTGCAGTTGGCTGACATCACGCACGCGGACCTGCAGACCTGCACCAAAATTGCCAACATTCAATCCCGGGTCCATGCCTGCCAGATCAGCTTGCTGCCGAATCTGGTCTGCGCCAAAGATCTCTGCCAAAGGGGTCAACAGGCTGGACTCAACAGGACTCATCAACTTTCTCCACTAGAGTCTTATCGTCTGAATTGGAACCACGCGGTGATTTCAAACAAGACGCGAATAAGCCTCTTTTCAACCTGTTAGAAGATGATTCACGACAGAGGGGGAGCGCAAGGCGCTTCTGCTTCAGTCGATCACACTCTAAAGGCAATGCTAATCGATAATCTAAAATCAAAGCTGTCTCTACCCTGCCCCAGGAAGCTTGACCAGTCGACCTCTGGGCAAAAGACTCTCCCTCGAACGGCGACACACTGGTGGCATCGGTTCTCCGCCGGATAAAAAAGCGAGACAGCTGTTCCAAAGTCGACGTTGAACTCTGGAGCCGATTGGCGCATCACTGTGCCTCAATTCATACGTTGCCGGTCCCGCTTTGGCGCCGTGTACCGGCTTCCACACTTCGCCCCCAACGGCAGAAACACACAAGGCAGGCATCATGACAGAGACCTTTGTCACCCATCTCGAATGCTCCATGACCGGCAAGCACTACCCTGCCGGTGAAGTCCACGGTCTGTCCGAGGTGGGCCGACCTCTGCTGGTGCGTTACGATCTGGACAAGCTGGCTGCCTCTGTCAGCAAAGAGGACATTGCCAGCAGCAGCGCTGCAGGGTTCTGGCGCTATGCCCCGTTCCTGCCGGTGACACAGGCTGAAAACCGCGTCTCACTTGGTGAAGTGATGACCCCTCTGATCGCGCTTGAGCGCTCCGCCGGGGCGCTGGGAGCCAAACCGGGCCGGGCCATCGTCAAGGATGAAGGCCGCCTGCCCACCGGGTCCTTCAAGGCCCGGGGGCTTTGCCTGGCGGTTTCCATGGCCAAGGAATTTGGCATCGACCATCTGGCCATTCCCACCAACGGCAACGCCGGGGCGGCCATGGCCGCTTATGCCCGCCGCGCCGGTCAGCGCGCCACGGTGCTCTGCCCCTCCGACACACCGGACATCAACATCCGCGAAATTCAGCAGCAGGGCGCCCAGGTTTGGAAGGTCAACGGCCTGATCAATGACTGCGGCAAGATCGTTGGCGGTGGCAAGGAAAAGGTCGGCTGGTTCGACATCTCCACCCTGAAAGAGCCCTATCGCATCGAAGGCAAGAAAACCATGGGGCTGGAACTGGCGGAGCAGCTGGGCTGGAAACTGCCGGATGTGATCTTTTACCCCACCGGCGGTGGCACCGGGCTGATCGGCATGTGGAAGGCTTTCCACGAACTGAAAGAAATGGGTTGGATCAGCGGTCCCCTGCCCCGCATGGTGGCCGTTCAGGCCGAAGGCTGTGCGCCTATTGTCAAAGCCTGGGAAGCCGGTGAAGAACACGCCCCCCTCTGGGAAGACGCCCATACCGTGGCGGCCGGCATTCGTGTGCCCATCGCTGTCGGCGACTTCCTGATCATCCGCGCCGTGCGGGAATCCAATGGCTTTGGCATGATCGTCAGCGATGATGAATTGACCCGCGCCCGCGATGTGATCGCCAAGGAAGAAGGTCTGCTGCTCTGTCCGGAAGGGGCCGCAACGGCCGCGGCCTACCAGAAAGCGCTGGAACAGGGCCTGGTAACCGCAGACGACCAGGTGGTGCTGTACAACTGCGCCACAGGCCTCAAGTACCCCATGGATCCGGTCGACAACGACCTGAACAAAGACGAAGAGATCGACTACAGCATCTTCGGCTAACACCGGACCGGTTGGTGCTTTCGCTTCCCAGCAGCGGCAGCGAAAACAACCAAAACGCCCAGCCTCGTTGCCGAGGCTGGGCGGATCCGAACTCTATTCCAGGTTCGCCAGTGCTTCACTGATGTAGAGTTCGCGCAGGCGTTTGGCCATGGGACCGGGCGTGCCATCGCCGATCACCGTGCCGTTGAACTTCACCACGGGCGTAACAAAGGACGATGCCGAGGTGATGAAAGCCTCTTTTGCGTTGCTGGCTTCTTCGGCAGTGAAGGGCCGTTCTTCAACCTTTATCTGCGCTTCCTGAGCCAGACGCAGCACGGCTTTGCGGGTGATGCCGTGCAGAATGTCGTTGCTCAGTTGCCGGGTAACGATGGTGCCGTCCTGCGTGACGATGTAAGCGTTGTTGGACGTGCCTTCGGTGATGAAGCCGTCTTCTTCCAGCCAGGCATCGTCTGCGCCTTCTGCCTTTGCAGCCATCTTGGCCATGGACGCAGCCAGCAGTGCCACGGTTTTGATGTCACGCCGCCCCCAGCGCACGTCCGGCTGGGTCACCACAGACAAGCCCTTCTTGGCTTTCGGGGACTCGATTACATTGGCGGCCTGGGTAAAGAGAACCAGTGAAGGCATGGCGCCTTCCGGATAGAGGAAATCCCGGTCAGCCGCCCCACGGGTCACCTGCAGATAAACCATGCCTTCGTTCAGGTCATTGCGTTTGATCAGTTCCCGCTGGATCGCCAGGATCTCTTCATCGCTGGCCGGAGAGTCCATGTTCAGTTCTTTGAGGGACCGGCGCAGGCGGGCCATGTGGCCCTGATTGTCCACCAGTTTACCTTCCAAAACCGAAGACACTTCATAGACGCCATCGGCAAACAGAAAACCCCGGTCGAAAACAGAGATCTTGGCCTCTTCTTCAGGCAGGAACTCACCGTTCACAAAGACAGTTCGGCTCATCTTTCTTCCTTTAACACTCATCTGGCCGGTCGACAGACCAGCTCGTTTCTTCAGCTTCTCCCAGCGACAGGGCCACCAACGCGCTGAGCGGCCAACGCAAGCCTGCTGCCTTTATCCTGTCAGGGCAGAGCCACAGGACAGGGGAAAAACGAGACCAGCCTGTGACAGAAGGAAGGCGCAACCGGGCACTGTTGGTCCCGTGCGCTCCAATCCTGCCCTGATCCCGGGCTGAAGCTGACATTGGTTGTTGCCCTTAAGGTCTCACAACTGCCCTAGACGATCCTTTTCTTGTTTATCTCGACAACAGCAGTTTCTTCAGGTAAATCTTACAACTGTTAGAATTTAATGCGCCCTGTTTCAAAGCACCACCACCTGAGAGATGCCATGACCAGCAGCCCCTATTTTTCGCCTGAACATGACGCCTTGCGCGACCAGTTGCGCCGCTTTGTTGATAACGAAATGCGGCCCAAGGGCGATGCCTGGGAAGCAGCCGGGGAGAGCCCGCGCAGCCTGCTGAAGTCACTGGGCGACCTGGGCATGCTGGGCATCCGCTATCCGGAAGCCTACGGCGGTTCGGAACTGGATCAGCTGTCAACGATCGTCCTGACGGAGGAAATCAGCCGCTCGACCTATGGCGGGGCCAACATCATGGTGCTGGTCCATACGGACATGGCCTCCCCCCATCTGGCCAACGCCGGAAACAAAGCCCAGATGGAAAAGTACATGCCGGGCATCATCTCCGGTGACATCCTGACGGCCGTGGCGGTGACAGAACCGGATGCAGGCTCTGATGTGGCCGGGCTCAAGACCCGGGCCCGCCAGGACGGTGACGACTGGGTGCTGAACGGGGCCAAGATGTTCATCACCAACGGGGTCAATGCCGACCTCTACTTTGTCGCGGCCCGAACAGACCCGGATGCCAAAGGCTCACGCGGCATCACCATGTTCATCGTGGAAAAGGGCACTCCCGGCTTTTCCTGCAGCCGCAAGCTGGAGAAGTTCGGCTGGCACTCTTCCGACACGGCAGAGCTGGTTTTCGAAGATGTCCGCCTGCCCAAAGAGGCCGTGCTGGGGGAAGTCAACCGGGGCTTTTACGCCGTGATGCAGAACTTCCAGAATGAGCGTCTGGTGATTGCCGCCGCCTCCATGGCTGAATCACAGACCGCCCTGGATCTGACCCTGGACTATGTCAAAAACCGCAAAGCCTTCGGCGGTGTGTTGTGGGACAAGCAGGCCATTCGCCAGCGCCTCTCCCAACGGCAGGCCGAAGTCCTGGCCGGACGCCAGCTGGTGCATCACGCCGGCTGGATGGCGGCGCAGGGCCTGGACTGTGTCAAGGAAGTCTCCATGTGCAAGGCCTATTGCGGTGAACTGATCAACCGGGTCATGTACGACTGTCAGCAGTTCCACGGCGGCGCGGGCTATCTGAAGGGCACCGCCATTGAGCGCATGACCCGCGACGCCCGCATCCATTCCATCGGCGGTGGCGCCACCGAAGTCATGCTGGAAGAAGTGGCCAAGCGCCTTTAACTCCCGCTCACGCTTAAGGTCTGTTTGCAGGGCTTCGTCGAATGGTGAGGCTAGGCACTGCGCTCCCACAGGGGTGTCAGCTTCCCTCATCATCTGGGGGCAGTCAGGTCTGTTGAAAACAGCGATCGCCAGGTCTGATGATCAGCCTATTTGCGCATCGTCGTCTTCCCGGCCAAAGGTCGGGCCTTCCGTGATCCCTGCCAGCAGGCCCTGATTGCGATGCAGCAGGCGGGTCAGGAAGTCGTAGGTTACCCGGATGCGGGCGTTGCTGTGCAGTTCCGGCAGGGTGGTCAGCCAGATTTCCTTCTCCATGGCCGGTTCCTGGGTCAGGACCTGCTGCAGGCGGGGATCACCGTCGCCCAGGTAGCGAAAAACCGGACCGATGCCCAAACCGGACAGGACAGCGGTGCGCACCGCCAGCAGAGAGTTGGAGAGAAAGACCATCCGCTCCAGCCCAAAGAGGCCCTGCAGCCAGGTGGCGGTGGGTGTGTAGCCCCGCAGGCCCACGCCCCGATGATGCTGTCCGGCTTCACCCAATAGATCTTCAGCGCGCTGGGGCAGGCCGTGAGCCTCCACATAATCCCGGGCCGCATAGAGACCAAAGCGAAAGAGAGACACCCGGCGGGCGATCAGATCCTGCTGGGTAGGCCGAAGCAGACGCAGGGCAATGTCTGCGTCACGGCTCAGCAGATTAACCATGGAGTTGTCGATCAGCAGCTCAATGCGGATGCCCGGATAACGCCGGTTGAACTCCGCCAGCTCGCCAGACAGCCAGGTGATGCCCAATCCTTCCGTGGTGGAAATTCTGACTGTCCCCTCAAGCGAAGAATCGGCGCCGGCCACCGCCTTTTCCAAGGCGCCTGCTTCCTGCGCCATACGCCGGGCCTGATCCAGAATACGCTCCCCGGCCTCCGTTACCTGCAACCTGCGGGTGGTGCGCACCAACAGTTTTACCTTCAGCGTATCTTCCAGCTGGGACAAGCGGCGGCTGAGGGTCGGTTGCGAGACTTTCAGCTCTTCTGCAGCCGCAGTCAAACTCCCCGCTTCGACCACAGCGAGAAAATCACGAACGCCGTTCCAATCCATCATTATGCAAACATCCGTATAAGTGACATGCGAACTTTCGGGATATTAATGCAAAAACTTTGTTTTAGAATGCGGAATATAGATGGAAAGAGTGGAACTGTAGCTTCATTTCCGATCTTTCCTTCGTTAAGCTACAGATGATTACACCTATGGACACGACCGGAAAACAACCCGGTCAAAGTAGTGTTTTCCAGGTTAATTCAAGGGCTTACCTCTCAATTCCGGACTTCAAGAAACCGGGCCGAGGCAAGCCAGACAGAAAGACTTGTGACGACAGTCAGGTCTTTCAGTCGGGAGCAAAAAGACGCACACTGCCTCGGACGGATACCCGAACAGTGCACGAATAAAGGAACAAACGGGAGGTAAGTATGAGCTTTACCAAGAAGACAACAATCGGCATGGCTGCAGCGGCCCTGCTGGCCACCGCCACTGTAGGCGGCGCGGCCCTGGCGGCTGAAGGCGGTCTTCCGGACAAAATGGTCTGGACCGCTTACGGCACCGGTTCTTCCGGTTACACACAGTCTGTTGCCATCGGCAACATGCTGAAAAACAAGTTCGGCACCACCTTGTCGGTGAAGCCGGGTAAAAACGACATTTCCCGCATGACCCCGCTGAAGCTGGGCAAAGCAGACTACTGCGCCTGCGGCATCGCTTCCTACTTCGGCTTTGAAGGCGTCGGCCTCTTTGCGTCCGAAGCCTGGGGCCCGCAGCCCATCCGCCTACTGCTGTCTGCTTCCGGTTCATACGGCCTGGGCATCGGCACACCGGCAGACGCCAACATCATGTCCGCAGCGGACCTGAAGGGGAAACCTGTGGCCTGGGTGCGTGGCGCAGACGCCCTGAACGTGCCCATGACAGCCATTCTGGCCTTTGGTGGCCTGACCTGGGATGACGTGGAAAAAACAGAATTCTCCGGCTTTAAAGCCAGCTGGGAAGCTCTGAACACCGGTCAGGTTGTCGCCGCTTTTGCCAGCACCGTGACTCCGCTGGCCAAAAAACTGGCCGCCAGCCCCCATGGCATCCGCTGGATTCCCATGCCCCACGATGACACAGCCGCCTGGGATCGTTTCCAGGCTGTGGCCCCTTACTTCGTGAAGACCACAGTCACCACGGGCGCTGGTGTTTCCAAAGAAAATCCCTGGGAAGGTTCTGCTTATCCTTACCCGATCCTGGTGGGCAACGACGACCGCAAGGCCGACGAAGTCTACACGCTGGTCAAAGCCATCTCTGACGGCTACGACGAGTTCAAGGACAATGCTCCAGGCGCCAAAGGCTGGGCTCTGGCCAACCAGAAAATCGAGTGGGTGATCCCCTACCATGAAGGCGCTGTTCGCTTCCTGAAAGAAGCCGGTGTCTGGTCAGATGCCGCGCAGGCACACAACGATGCTCTGCTGGCTCGTCAGGCTGTAATCATGGATGCCTGGGCCGCCTTCAAAGCCGGCGACGCCCCCAGCGATAAAGAGGAATTCAAGACAGCCTGGCTGTCTGCCCGTAAAGGTGCGCTGGAAAAAGCCGGTCTGCCGGCCATCTTCGAGTAAGAGGTGACCAGAAGGCCGCTGTTTCAGCTCTTTGATGCTTTTGAAACGGCGGCCTTCTTTTCCCTTTGTCTTCGGACCAGGAAGAGGACGGTCTGACAGGAGAGTTCTTGCCTCTCACAGACCTGAGCGGACCGTCCTCCTCTTCCCCCAAAATCAGTTTTTCTTTGCACGCTGCGTGAGACTTTTCGCGTCAGGCTCCTCTCCTGTGAGCCGCGTGCAAGAGACAGCGTCACCAGGTTTGGCCGCAATCGCACTGAGCTGTGATACCCTGACCTGAAAGCGCTGCCTCCAATCACCACGTCAGGGTCCGGGCCCAGACGGTTAAGCATCCCTTGCTTTTCACCCTGCCCGCCCTGCTCGAAAGGTCGGGTATTTGACACGATGAGCACAGATTCCAAGACGGAAGTGTCCAACGACAGCTCTATGGACGAAACGCAGGCCAAAGGTCGCCAGCCGGGCAAACCCTGGCAGATCCTGCTGATGGCCAGCGCCATCGCCGCCATCCTCTTGTCGATCTATCAGCTGTTCAATCTCGGGACCATCTTCGGCTACACCCTGCTGGGCAATCAGTACCTCTATTTCCTGATTGCTCTTTTGATGCCCCTGACCTTCATTTTCTGGCCGCTTAACAGTAAGGAGCGGCTTTTTGAAAAGGGCGAGAAACGCACAGGATGGATCGCCCAGGTTCCCTTTTACGACGTGATTCTCTTCGCCCTGTCGCTGGCCTGTGGTCTGTTTCTGGCAGCCAATGCCGAAACCATCATTTACGAAGGCTGGGAGTACGCGGCACCGGACAACGCCATCTGGATGTCCTACCTGCTCTGGGCGCTCGTGCTGGACGCCGCCCGCCGGGTGGGTGGCATGGCGATTTTTGTCATCGTCCTGGCCCTGAGTTTCTATCCGCTCTATGCGGGCGATCTGCCGGATGCCCTGTCCGGCCAGCCGGTTCCCCTGGCTGATACCGCCATCTACCACACCATGAGTGAGGAAAGTCTGCTGGGCATTCCCATGCGGGCCTTTGGCAACCTGGTGGTGGGCTTCCTGATCTTCGGGGTGGCGCTGCAGTATACCGGCGGCGGCCAGTTCTTCCTCAATCTGGCTTTTGCCCTGCTGGGTAAGGTGCGTGGGGGCCCGGCCAAGGTGGCCATCTTCTCCTCCGGTCTGATGGGCTCCATGTCCGGTTCCGTGATCACCAACGTGCTGACCACCGGCGTGATGACCATCCCGGCCATGCGCAAAGTGGGCTTCGCCCGCAGCTATGCGGCCGGGGTGGAAACCTGTGCCTCCACCGGCGGTGTGCTGATGCCCCCCATCATGGGTGCCACAGCCTTTGTGATGGCCACTTTCCTGGAAGTGCCCTACATCGACATCGCCATTGCAGCTGTCATCCCCTCCGCCCTCTACTTCTTCGGTCTGTTCATGCAGATCGATGCCTATGCGGCGCGGGTCGGGCTGGAAGGCCTGCCGAAAACCGAACTGCCCAGCCTGAAGCAGACCATGAAAGAAGGCTGGTACTTCGTGGTGGTCTTCATCCTGCTGATCTGGATGCTGATCGGTCTCAATCAGGAATCCTGGGCTCCCTACTACGCCACCGCCCTGCTGATCGGCATCAACCAGGTCTTCCCCTATCACCGCTGGGGCTGGCAGGACCTGAAGAACTTCATCACCGGAACCGGACGGCTGTTTGTCGAACTGACGTCACTGCTGGGCGGTATCGGCCTGATCGTTGGCGCCCTGGTGGTGACCGGCAAGCTGGGCAACATTGCCAATGACCTGCTCTCCCTGGCTGGCGGCAATGTCTACATCCTGCTGCTGATGGGGGCGGCCACCTCCTTCCTGCTGGGCATCGGCATGACCGTGACCGCCGCGTATATCTTCCTGGCGGTGGCGCTGGCTCCGGCTCTGATCAAGGGCGGACTGGACCCCATGGCGGTGCATCTCTTCATCCTCTACTGGGGCATGCTGAGTTACATCACCCCGCCGGTGGCACTGGGGGCCTTTGCGGCCTCGACCATTGCCCAGTGCAAACCCATGTCGGCGGGCTTCCAGGCCATGCGCCTGGGCACCATCATCTACTTCATTCCCTTCTTCTTCGTGTTTGACACCGCCTTCCTGCTGCGGGGCGATGCAATGTCCATCCTGACCACGCTGGTGGACGCCCTGCTGGGCATCACCTTGCTGGCTGCGGCTCTGCAGGGGTACCTGCTGCGCTTTGGCTCCCTGGGATCAGGACCACTGGCTCTGGCCTCCCGGATCATCCTGGGCGTTGCCGGGATCTTCTTGGCTGTGCCGGGCGGCGGACTGGTGCCGCTGGACAATCTGGAACTCTGGATTGTCACGCTGGTCCTGACGGCCATCGCTTTGGGGCTGGCGCTGATGGCGCCCAACTCCCGCTACACAGCCATTGGGCTGAACAAGGCCGGGGAGGGCTCCGCATGAGACCAGCTCTCCGGCGTCAAAAGGCGCGCCTGATCTCCAGGCAGGACTAACCGGGCAGCCGGGGTGACCAAAAGGTCCCCCGGCCCCCTTCCCCCTCATTCCCGACAGACATCGGCTGTGGCAGACCCTGCGCGCAGCAAGGGCCGCGCTTTGCCTGCCCGTCCCTTAAAAATCAGATTGGAAGGCCCAGATCATGAGCAAAGGTACGCCCCCTCCCTACAGCAAACCCGACTATGAAACCGACGAGCCCATCCGCTATGAGGTCAAAGACGGCATCGCCTCTGTGATCATGAACCGTCCGCGGTTCAACAACGCACAGAACTCCCAGATGACCTATGCACTGGATGAGGCCTTTCGCCAGGCCGTGGATGATCCGGACGTCCGGGTCATCGTGTTGCGGGGCGAGGGCAAACACTTCAGCGCCGGTCATGACATTGGCACGCCCGGACGGGACATCACCTCAAGCTGGAACCGCCGCAGCCTCTGGTACGATCACACGGACAAACCCGGTGGTGAGTTCCAGTATGTGCGTGAGCAGGAGGTTTACCTAGGCATGTGCCGTCGCTGGCGGGAACTTCCCAAACCCATGATCGCAATGGTCCAGGGTGCCTGTGTGGCCGGGGGCCTGATGCTGGCCTGGATCTGTGACCTGATTGTCGCCTCGGACGACGCTTTCTTTGCGGATCCGGTGGTCCGCATGGGCATTCCCGGTGTGGAGTACTTTGCCCATCCCTTCGAACTGCCTCCCCGCGTGGCACGGGAATTCCTCTTCCTGGGGGAGCGGATGCCGGCAGAGCGGGCCCACTCCTTTGGCATGGTCAACAAACTGGTCAGTCGTGACGATCTGGAAGCAGAAACCTACGCCATCGCTGAACGGCTGACGGCCATGCCCGCTTTCGGCCTGACCCTGACCAAGCAGGTGCTGCAGCAGGCAGAAGACCTGCAGGGTCGACGGGCCGCCATGGATGCGGCTTACGGCCTGCATCACTTTGCCCACGTCCACAATCAGCTGATCTCCGATAACAATCTGGGCGGTCTGGATGCCAAGTCCATGGCCAAGGCGCAAAAGGAAACCGCCGCCAAAACGGCCGCCGACAAGACCAAAGCCTGAAGAGCAAGTTAGAGACCCTTTATGATCAACCTGACCTACAGCCCCGCCCAGGAGGCCTTTCGCGAGGAGGCCCGGGACTGGCTTTCCCAAAACGTTCCGTCAGCTCCCCTGCCGTCATTTGATACGGCAGAGGGGTTTGCGGCCCACCGACGCTGGGAAGAAACCCTCAACGACGGGGGCTGGGCCATGGTCACCTGGCCCAGGCTCTACGGGGGTCGCGGGGCCGACCTGATCGAATGGCTGATCTTCGAAGAAGAGTATCATCGGCTGGATGCCCCGGGCCGGGTCAACCAGAACGGGCTCTTTCTTCTGGGTCCCACTTTGATGGAACAGGGGACGGCCGAGCAGAAAGCCCGCTTCCTGCCGAAGATGGCCAGCGGGAAGGAAGTCTGGGCGCAGGCCTGGTCGGAGCCCGGTGCGGGCAGCGATCTGGCGTCCCTGCGCTGCAGTGCCCGGCGGGACGGGGATCACTATGTCATCTCCGGCCAGAAAACCTGGTCCACCCGGGCGGCCTTTGCCGACTGGTGCTTTGGTCTGTTCCGCAGCGACCCAGACAGCGAAAAACACAGGGGCCTGACCTTCCTGCTGCTGCCACTGCACTCCCCCGGCATCACGCTGCGCCCCATTCCTCAGCTGGATGGCAAACCCGGCTTTGCTGAGATCTTCTTTGATGACGTCCGGGTGCCGGTTGAAAACCGCCTGGGGGCTGAAGGGGACGGCTGGAAAATCGCCATGTCCACGGCGGGCTTTGAAAGAGGGTTGCTGCTGCGCTCCCCGGCCCGTTTTCAGCGGTCGGCAGAAAAGCTGATTGCCCTGTTTCAGGCCCACCGCGACCGGGTCAGCCCTGACCTGGAAGCCCGCGTCATTGACTGCTGGCGCAAAGCCGAAGCCTACAACATCGCCACCTACAAAACGGCCTGCCATCTGGCCGCTGGCGGAAAAATCGGTGCCGAAGCCAGCTGCAACAAGATTTTCTGGTCTGAACTGGACCGGGAGCTGCACGAGACAGCCCTGGAAATCCTGGGCCCTCTGGCGGAAGTCCGCAGTGAAACACTGGCTTCTGACCCTCTGCAGCATGATTGGTTGGGCGGTTATCTCTTTTCACTGGCCGGTCCGATCTATGCCGGAACCAACGAAATTCAACGCAACATCGTGGCCGAGCGGGTGCTTGGTCTGCCAAGGCTGTAACAGGATCCTCCCGATGGATTTTACTTTCACTGAAGAACAGGGCCTGATGGCCGCAAGCCTGGAAGGCCTGTTGCAGGACTGTTGCCAACCGTCCGACCTGCGCGAAACCGCAGCCAGCCAGGAGCCAAACAGCCAGCGCTGGAGCGCCCTGACGGAACTGGGGCTGAACGGTCTGCTGCTGCCGGAAAGCCGTGACGGGCTGGATCAGGGCCTATGCGATGCGGTTATGCTGGCCCAGGTGGCCGGGCGATTTGCCTTGCCGGAACCGTTGATTGAGCAGGCTTTCCTCCTGGCGCCTCTGCTGGATCAACTGGCTGTCTCGCTGGACGGTGCTGCCCCCCAGGCAGGTTTGGAAAAGGCCCTGACAGACCTGCTGGCCGGGCAGGTCACAAAGGCCCTCAGCCATCCCTTGACTCCCTACCTCAGCGATCTCCGCAGCAACTCTGCAATACTCCTGCTGTCCGGTACGGCCATCAGCCATCTGCAGCCCGGCAGTTATGACAGCAGCCCGCTTGATGCTCTGGATCCTCTGCGGCAGCTGTCAAAGATCACCCCGGACACCCAGGCGCCTGCCCTGCCTCTCCCGCCGGAGGATGCTGCCCGTCTGAGCGATGTCACGGCTTTGCGCGGGGCACTTCTGACAGCAGCACAGTTGCAGGGACTGGCTGAAGCCCTGCTGTCCCAGGCGCTGGAGCAGGCCAAAACACGGGAACAGTTCGGCCAGGTCATCGGCGGTTTCCAGGCCCTGAAACACCAGCTGGCAGATGTGCAGACCAGCCTGACCTTCAGCGAGCCTCTGCTCTATCAGGCTGCTTTCGCCCTGGATCAAAGCGGTTGGGACACGCCCAGCGCCCAGACCCGCTCAGCCGTTGCCCAGGCCAAACTTGCGGCCGGGGAGTTGGCGCGCCAGGCCGCCCGCACAGCCCTGCAGGTCTTCGGGGCCATGGGCTACACCTATGAAGCTGATCTGCATTTCTGGATGAAACGGGCCTGGGCCCTGACGGCGCTCTGGGGCGATCTTCCCTACCAGCGCAAGGTGCTGACCCGCCTGCTGCTGGACCAACACACGCCACTTGCTGCCGGCCCGGCCAGGGGGTTTGGCCAATCCTGCCGGTCCCATACACCCGCCACCAGCGACTCCTCCCTGCCCGCCACCCTGGCCAGCTGAACCGACCCAAGATCAGGTAGAACAAAATGACAGAAAATGAATTCCCAACCGGTGGCAAACTGATCTGCGGCAACCGGGAGATCAGCCAGGACGAAGTCATGGCCCGGGCCCGCCGCGCTGCAACCGGCTTCGACCGCCTGGGGGTGAAGGAAGATGACAGCATCGCGCTGTTCATGCGCAACGACTTTGCCTTCATTGAAGCCGCCCTGGGCGCCAACATGATGGGAGCCTACGGCGTGGCCATCAACTGGCACCTGAGTGGCCCGGAAGCAGGCTATGTTCTGCGGGATTGTGCCGCCAAGGTTCTGGTCATTCATGAAGATCTGCTGGCTCAGATCGAAGCGGACCTGCCGGACGGCATTCTGGTGCTGACGGTGCCGCCGTCCAAAGAGATCCGGGCTGCTTACCAACTCTCAGACAGCTTGCCCAAAGCCAGCCACCCGGCCCTTGACTGGGACAGCTTCCTGTCTGATTCCCTGCAGTGGAGCCATCCTCCCCGGGTTCAGCGTGCCACCATCATCTACACCTCCGGCACCACCGGAAAACCCAAAGGCGTGAAGCGCTTCCCGGCGGACGAGAAGATCACCGCAAGGGTCCGCGAAGTGATTGCCACCTCTTACGGCATCCGCCCGGGCGAACCGCTGCGCACCATCATCACCGGCCCCATGTACCATTCGGTGCCGAACATCTATGGCCTGCACTGCGCCCGCACCCCCGGCTCTCTGGTGATCCTGCAGTCACGCTTTGATGCTGAAGAACTGCTGCAGCTGATCGACCAGCACCGCATCACCAACATCCATCTGGTCCCGACCATGTTTGTGCGCCTGCTCAACCTGCCGGAAGAGGTGCGCCAGAAGTACGACGTCTCCTCCCTGAAACGGGTGATCCACGGGGCGGCTCCCTGCCCGCCGGAAGTCAAGAAACGCATGATCGACTGGTGGGGTCCGGTGATAAACGAGTACTATGGCGCGACCGAAACGGGCCCTGCCATCTACCACACCTCCCAGGAAGCCCTGGACAAGCCCGGCACCGCTGGCAAGGCCCTGCCCTATGCCAAGGTGGTGGCCTTGGATCCGGACGGTAAGGAAGTGCCCACCGGGGAAATCGGAGAGATCTTCATCCGCATTGAAGACTATCCGCGCTTCACCTACCTCAATCGCCCGGAAGACACGACGGCGGTCAAACGGGGGGAACTGGTGACAGCGGGGGATCTGGGATACTTCGATGAAGACGGGTATCTCTTCCTCAGAGACCGGGCCAAGGAGATGATCATATCCGGCGGGGTCAACATCTACCCGGCGGAAATCGAATCCGTGCTGATCACCCAGCCCGGTGTGGCCGATTGCGCCGTTTTCGGCATTCCCCACGCAGAGTTTGGCGAATCCGTCTGCGCCCATATTGAGCGCCACCCCGGCAGCGCTGTCACAGAAGAAGACGTCAAAGCCTTCCTGGCTGAGCGCATGGCCAAATACAAGATCCCGCGCAAGATTGTCTTTGCGGAAAAGCTGCCCCGCGAGGACAGCGGCAAGATCTTCAAAAAGCACCTGCGCCAACCCTATTGGGACGCCGTTGGGCGGCAGATCTAATCTAAACCGATTTGACTCTGGAAGGCTGAGATCTGCTGCCGCCGGCTTCTTGTCAGTTGTATCGTCAAAGGAAGCCGGTCAGGCCCCGTTTTGCTGGGCAAGACGCCACCCCGCCTCAGCCAGGGAGCGGGCCCGCTTGCCGACCTCCAGCGCCCCGGCGTCTGCTGCATTGCCCTGCAGGGCCCGGGCATAGACCCCCTGGACAATGGCCGTGAGCCGGAACAGCGCCAGCGCAATGTAGTAATCGAGGTTAAAATCACTGTCCCGGCCCGCGGCGGTGCAATAGGCGGCACACAGCTCCGCTTTATCCGGCAGGCCAGCGGCGTCCAGATCCAGCCCCCTCAGCCCCCTGTTTTTCCTGTCATGCGCGGACAGTTCAAAGGGCATGAGAAAGTACCCGAGGTCGGCCAATGGGTCCCCGATGGTTGAAAGTTCCCAGTCCAGCAACGCCAGAACCTTTGGCTGCTCGAGATGCAGGATCATGTTCCCCACTCGATAGTCGCCGTGCACAATCCCGTCGCTGGCAGCCTCCGGAATATGGGCCTGAAGCCAGGCCGCCAGCTTGTCCATTTCCGGCAGGTCACCGCTCTTGGTCGCTTCATACTGGCGCGACCAGATGGCAACCTGGCGGGCAACAAAATTCTCCGGTCGCCCGAAAGTTTCCAGACCGCAGGCCCGCCAATCCACCTTATGCAGATGGGCCAGGCCTTCAATCATCTCGCGGTACAAGTCCCGGCGCTGGGATTTGGGCAGTTCACTCAACCGGGGATCACTGCAGATCCGGCCAGGTCGAAACTCCATGACAAAAAACGGTGTGCCGATGACCGAAGGGTCTTCACACAACAGAACCATGGCCGGGACCGGGACGTCAGTCCCTGCCAGGGCCTGCATCACCTGAAACTCCCGCTCAACCATATGAGCCTTGGGCAAGAGCTGGCCCGGCGGTTTCTTTCTCAGCACAAACTGCTGCTGTCCCAGGTTCAACAGAAAGGTCGGGTTGGACTGACCGCCCTGGAACTGACGAACTTCACAGCTATCTGGGTCCAATGATCCAGACGGCAGGCCGTTGTCAGGGAGCTGAGCCTGCAGGTAGCGCCAAAGCGCTGCCTCATCAAACAGATGCTGAGGCAGAACCGGCACCGTTCCCCACTGGCAAGGACCGGTCTTGCCATCTGATCCGGTGTTTTGTGTAACCATCAATTTCACTTTCTGATCTGGTCAGCAGATGGTTTCCCCGCCATCGGCCACCAGGGTTTGTCCGGTCATGTAGGCGCTGGCCTTGGAAGCCAGGAATACAGCGATACCGGCAATGTCCTCCGGCTCACCAATCCGGCGCAAAGGCGTTTTGTTTTCAGCCCGCTCCAGCCGAACCGGGTCTTCCCAAAGCGCCTGCGCAAAGGCGGTTTTCACCAGGCCAGGCGCAATGGTATTGGCGCGGATGCCTTTGGGGCCCCATTCCACCGCCAGGTTCCGCGCCAGACCCGCTTCCGCAGCTTTGGAGATTCCATAGGCACCAATCACCTCATTGCCCCGCAATCCGGCGATGGAGGAAATCAGAATGACTGAGCCGTCACCCCGCTCCGCCATGCCCGGGCAGACCAGATTGCACAGCTGCAGGACCGAGCGCACGTTGGTGCCCATGATCTTGTCGAAGGCCTCGTCGGTCAGATCCAGCATGGGACCATAGACAGGGTTTGTCGCCGCGTTGCAGACAAGAATGTCGATCTGTCCCCAGTGTGACAGGGTCTCCTGCACCAGATTTTCCAGCTGATCCCGGTGCCCCACGTGGCAGGGAATGGAAATGGCGTCCAGCCCTTCCGCCCGGAATTCTTCCACAACGGCCTGACAGACCTCAGCTTTGCGGCTGGAAATCACCACCTTGGCCCCGGCCTGCGCACAGGCCCGCGCAATGGCCTTTCCGATCCCCTGGGTAGAACCGGTTACAACGGCAACCTTGCCGGTCAGGTCGAACATTCTGGCTGTTCCTCTTTTCAATTCGCGGGGGGTGAGCGGTTCAGCGTCCGGGCCAAAAGCCGCAGATTGAACTTTCCCTTTTGAGATCCTTGATCATTAGGGTACCTCTATTCTCTGCCACACGAAATAATGAAATTTAGTTCTATTATGCGGAATCAGGATTCTTCCATGTCGTCACAAGTTACCTCTTCGCCAGCCGCCATTTCCCGAATTCAGCCGGTGGCAACCGGCCAGAGTTTCCGCTTTTTTCCGGACGTCATCGAAGAAAACGCCGCCCGGCTTGGCGCGGCTGAAGCGCTGGTTTTTGAAGGACGACGGGTCAGCTGGGCAGAGCTGGGAAAACGCGTCGCCGCCGTGGCCGCCCGGTTGCAGGCTCTGGGGGTCGGACACGGGGATCATGTGGCAGTCATGTCCCACACCTGTCCGGAGTATCTGGAAGTCTTCCTGGGGGCGCTGAGGGCCGGTGCCTGTGTCGTGCCCCTGCCCATGATGGCGAGCGCAGATGCCGTAACCGGCATGCTGAACGACTCGGGTGCAAAAGTGGTACTGGCCTCTGCTGCCGCCCGCGATCTGCTGGGGGATAGCTTCTTATCCCTGCCCGCAATTCTGCCCGGAAACCTGCTGGCCCTGGACTTTGAGGCCTCCGGCTGGTGCGCCTATGAAGATTGGCTGGCCCAAAGCGATGGACAGCCCGAGCCGGTAGATCATGACAACAGTGACGGCTTTAACCTGATCTACAGTTCGGGCACCACGGGCACCCCCAAAGGCATCCTGCAGGACCATGCCATGCGGTTGTTCCAGATCGATCGCCTCGGGAACTTCAGTTACACCCCCGACAGCCGCACGCTGGTATCCACCCCGCTCTATTCAAACACCACGCTGGTTTCGGTCATTCCCACCCTGGCCAATGGCGGTTGCCTGGTCCTGATGCGCAAGTTCTCACCGGCAGAGCTGTGCCAACTGGCGGAGCAGGAACGCACCACCCATGCCATGCTGGTGCCCGTGCAGTATGAACGCCTGCTGGCTTACGAAGGACTGGACTCTCACGATCTGTCCTCCTTCCAGTTCAAGTTTTCCACCAGCGCCATATTGCGGCCGGAAGTCATCAAGGAAATCCTGCAACGTTTGCCGGGGCGCATGGTGCTGTTTTACGGCATGACTGAAGGCGGCCTGTCCACCACCCTGGATGCCACCACCTACACCGACAAGCACCACACCGTGGGCCTGCCGGGGGAAGGATCAGCAGTACGCATCCTGGACGAGGAAGGCCGCGATCTGCCGCCAGGTGAAGTCGGCGAAATCGTTGGCCGCTCTCCGGCCATGATGCAGGGATACTGGGGCCGCCAGGACCTGACAAACGAACTGATCTGGATCGACGAACACGGCAATCATTTCATCAAAACCGGGGATCTGGGTTGCCTGGATGAGGACGGCTTTTTGCTGCTGAAAGGCCGAAAGAAGGACATGATCATCTCCGGTGGCTTCAACATCTATGCCGCTGATCTGGAACAGGCTCTGTGTGACCATGACGCCGTGGACGAAGCGGCGGCCATTGCCATTCCCAGCGAAGCCTGGGGTGAAAGTCCGCTGGGGCTGGTGGTTCTCAAACCCGGGGCAGAGGCGACTCCAGAAGACATTCTGGCCTTTGCCAACAGCAAGCTGGGCAAACTTCAGCGCCTGGCCGGCGTGGAAACCCGCCCCCAGCTGCCCCGCAGTTCCATCGGTAAGGTCCTGAAACGGGAACTGGCAGCCCCTTACTGGGAAAAGAAGTAGACCCAGGTCCTGAGACCCAGGGCCAAAAGATCCAGAGCCATAGGCCCCAGAGACCAGACCCGTCTTGATAAGGCCTGACGTGTTATGCGCTTCGGGCTTTGTCGGGCGCAGCTCCAAAATCATCAATCCCGGGAGACATCAGGCCCGGGAGACATCAGGCCCGGATCACATCAGGTCTGGCCGGGCTCTCATATGGAGGGACCCGGCCTCTGTTTGTCCCGGCCTCTGTTTGTTCAACCAAAGCACCTCCCGTTCCGGCCGAACTCAGGCAGACCTCACTCAGCTGTTTTTTGCCAGGCTGGTCTTTCCTTTGCCTTTTCGCAGCTTTGTTTTTCTTGCTCTTGTGACCACAGCCCGCCACACTTCCTTGAGCGAAAGCAAAAAATCAGAGCACAATCATTCCGATATGCGGAACAAAATTCTGAATTCAAATGACAAGCAGTTGCGACTTTGCAATGCTGTAACCCTGACAAGAACGCCAAGCACAAAAAACAGCCTTTAGGGAGAGGCAGCCAGGGCGTTCGCATCACCACAAGAAAAGCAGCCGCCGGAAAATCGGTGGCCCCAAAAAGTAAAAAAACAAAATCGAACACCCGGGTGAGGTGTTTTGGGAAGAACAAGGGAGACTAAAAACTATGCTGCGTAAGAATCTCTTTGCGCTGACTGCGTTGTCTGGCCTGCTTCTAGCCGGTACTGCCAGTGCAGAAACCATCAAGTTCGCACTGATTGAAGGCCTCTCCGGCCCCTTTGCTGCCAACGGCCAGGCGGCATTGCGTGAATTCACCTATGCGACCGACAAGTACATCAATGAAAAGGGTGGCGTTGCTGGTGGCACCACCGTTGAGTTCATTGGCCTGGACAACAAAACCAGCCCTAAAGAAAGTCTGATTCAGCTGAAAAACGCCATCGGGCAGGGCGCGCAATACGTCTTCCAGGGAAACAGCTCCGGCGTGGCCAATGCCATTTCCGAAGCTGTCGCCAAACACAACCGCCGCAATCCGGACAAACCCGTTCTTTACATCAACTACGCAGCTGTGGATCCGGCCCTGACAAACAAGAAGTGTAACTTCTGGCACTTCCGGTTTGACGGCAACGCCGACATGAAAATGAAGGCCATCGCCCAACAGCTGAAAGACCGCGATGACATCAAAAAGGTCTATCTGATCGGCCAGGATTACTCCTTCGGCAAAGCCGTTTCTGCAGCCGCCCACAAATACCTGGCGGAAATCCGCCCTGATATTGAAATCGTGGGTGATGAACTGCATCCCATCGGCAAGGTTAAAGACTTCACCCCTTACGTGACCAAGATCAAAGCCTCTGGCGCCGATGCCGTTTTCACAGGCAACTGGGGCTCTGACATGGTCAACCTGGCCAAAGCGTCCAACGACGTGGGTCTGGATGTTGACTTCTTTACCTACTATGCCGCCGGCACCGGGATCACCGCCACCATCGGTGAAGCTGGAAAAGACCGGATCATGGTGGTGCAGGAAGGCGAACGCAACCCGACGCGCACCGACGCCTGGGATGCCTATCTGACTGACTTCAAAGCCAAATACAAGGACAACGACCTGCTGTATCCGCGGGTGGTCTACGCCATCAAGATGCTGGCAGACGCCATGGATAAAGCCGGGACCACGGAACCGGAAGCCGTTGCGCTGGCTCTGGAAGGCATGGAGCACACAACCCTGATGGGCAACGATGTGGTCATGCGTGCCTCTGACCATCAGCTGATGATGCCCCTGAAGATCGCCATGCACACCAATGACGGCATTCAGTGGGACTATGATGGCTCCGGCTATGGTCTCAAGACCGTCGGCTCCATCCCCATCTCTGAAGTCGACACCGGCACCACCTGTAAGATGAAAAACCGTCCCAAGTAAGGTGACCTGAAACTGACGGCCTGACACTGGCCGAAAGCTGCCCGTTGCGGCTTTCGGCCAGGTCTTTCATTTCTCGATTGCAGTAAGTGTTGGCGATTGTCCTTTATCGAGACCTTTTCCCAGCTTTCCTGTCATGTGCCTCGTCTTGAGCCTGACCGACAGAAAGTGACGCGCCTACCACGTCACTTTTGTCGCCATGCCGCAAAGACCAGTAAGACTCCAGAGGCCCTGAAGTATCGCGCTTTCCGCTGCGGGACGGACTATGCTTGAAATTACGGTTTTTTCGCTGCTGAACGGGCTGGTCTTCGGACTCTTGCTTTTCATGCTGTCCAGCGGTCTGACTCTGATCTTCTCCATGATGGGCGTGCTGAACTTCGCCCACGCCTCCTTCTATATGCTGGGCGCTTACTTTGCCTACACCATCTCAAGCTACACCGGATTCTGGACCGGTTTGCTGATTGCCCCCATCATCGTCGGGATTGCCGGGGCGCTGGTTGAACGTTTCGGCCTGCGTCACGTCCACAAATCAGGGCATGTGGCTGAACTGATCTTCACCTTCGGCCTGGCCTTTCTGCTGGAAGAAATCGTTCAGTTCTTCTGGGGCAATGACCAGCAACCCTATGAAGGGCCGGAGATCCTGGACTTCCCGCTTTTTACCCTCTTCGACGCCAATTTCCCGGCCTACAAAATCTTTATGCTGCTGATGTCGATTGCCATCTTCATCGGCCTCTTGCTGGTGCTGACCAGAACCCGGGTCGGCCTTATCATCCAGGCGGCGATCACCCATCCACAGACCGTGGGCATGCTGGGTCACAACGTCCCCTTTGTCTTCATGGCTACCTTTGGGGTGGGCACGGCCCTGGCAGGGATTGCCGGGGTGATCGCAGGACCCGCGCTGGGCACCTACCCGGCCATGGGGGTCAGTCTGGGCTCCATCGTCTTTGTGGTGGTGGTGTTCGGCGGCCTGGGTTCCTTGACAGGGGCGCTGGTGGCCTCCCTGCTGATCGGCATCATTCAGACCTTCGCGGTTGCGCTGGATGTCGGGGTGCCCGACCTGCTTAACCTCCTGGGCTATTCCTTCCCGCGCGATCACTGGCTCAGCGATATCTGGACCCTGACGCTGCCACAGGTCGCCCCGCTCATTCCCTATCTTATGCTGGTGGTCATTCTGATCTTCCGACCCCGGGGCCTGATGGGAGTGCGCGAAGGATGAACCTCAAAGACGTCAGAGAACAGAGCCTTAAGGCCCAACGCCGCTTCCAGCGCCCGCTGTGGCTGGTGGTGGCAGCCGTCCTGATCCTGCTGCCGCTGGTGATCTCCTCTTCCTTTGCCATCACCATCATGACCCAGATCGGCATCGGCATCATCTTCGCGCTTTCCTACAACATGCTGCTGGGCCAGGGCGGTATGCTGTCCTTCGGTCACGCGGTCTATTTTGGTCTGGGCGGTTTCATGGCCATGCATGCCATGAACTTCATTGCCGACGGCGAATGGCCCGTGCCTATCCCTCTGCTGCCCATCATCGGCGGCCTCTTCGGTTTGGGATTCGGCCTGATCTTCGGTGCCTTTTCCGTGCGCCGGGCAGGCACCGTCTTTGCCATGATCTCTCTGGGCATTGCCGAACTGGTAGCCGCATCCAGCCTGATCTTTGTCGGCTACTTCGGCGGGGAAGAAGGCATCACCGGGGACCGCACCATGGGCCTGCCGGTGTTTGGCTATGAGCTGCTCAGCGACATTGAGGTTTACTACGTCGCGGCGTTCTGGACCTTCGTGGCCACCTTTGCCATGTACAAATTCTCCCGCACGCCGGTGGGCCGCCTGGCCAACGCTGTACGGGACAATCCGGAACGGGCGGAGTTTGTCGGCTACAGCCAGGAACGGGTGCGCTATGTCTCCTTCGCACTGTCCGGCTTTTTCGCCGGTATGGCCGGCGGCATCTTCGCCATTGCCTATGAAATCCTGACGGAAGAAACCCTGAACGCGGCCACCTCCGGTGAAGTTCTGCTGATGGCCTTCATTGGTGGTGTCGGTTTCTTCGTTGGCCCCATTGTCGGGGCCATCGTCCTGACCCTGATCCGCACAACCATGAGCAACTTCACGGAAATCTGGTTGCTCTATCTGGGCTTCATTTTTGTGGGAACGGTGATCTTTGCCCCTCAGGGCCTGACCGGCCTGATCATGATGCACGGTCCAGCGTTCAAGACGCGCCGGCTGGGTCTTCTGGTGAAACCCTACCTGACCATGGCGCTGCCCGTGCTGGTCTGTTTGACCGGCATCATAGGCCTGCTGGAATTCGGTCATTTCTTTAAGGGCCGGGCCGCAGACGAGTTTGTCTTCACTTTCCTCTTTATGCCCTTCCATGTGGAGTCTCCCCTGCCCTGGATCTTCCTGGTTGCCCTGGTGGCGATCGGGGGCTATGGCGCCAAACGGGTCTATCCCGGACTGAAAGAAAGCTGGGAAGCCGTGAACGCCCCGGTGGGAGCGCCGCCGCCTGAAAATGATGACGGCCCGAAACCGCAGCTTTCCAAGGCGAGGACCTGACATGCAGCCCATCATTGAAATCGAGGACCTGCGCAAATCCTTTGGCCGCACGGAGATCATCCGCGGGGTCAACCTGGAGGTCGAAAAGGGCGAACGTCACGCCATCATCGGTCCAAACGGGGCGGGCAAGTCTACGCTGTTCCACCTCATTTCCGGCCGCTATGAACCCACCGCCGGGGCCATTCGCTTCAAAGGTCAGGATATTGCCGGGCTGCCACCCTATGAGATCTACCGGCGGGGACTGGGACGGTCCTTTCAGGTAACCAACATTTTTCCGCGCATGAGCGTCTATGAAAACGTGCGCTGTGGGGTGATGTGGGCACAGGAGTGCGGCTATTCCTTCTGGCAGGACGCCGACAGTCTGCCGGAAGTCAACGACCGGACCATTGATATTCTGGAACGCATTGGTCTGGCAGACCGCCATCTGGTTCCGGCGGGGCTGTTGACCTATGCGGAACAGCGGGCGCTGGAAATCGGCATCACCATTGGCGGCGGCAGCGAAGCCATTCTGCTGGATGAGCCAACCGCCGGCATGAGCCACAGTGAAACGGATCAGGCCATCGAACTGATCCGCAGCATTTCTGAAAACAAGACCCTGATCATGGTCGAACATGACATGGGGGTGATTTTCAATCTGGCCGACCGCATTTCCGTCCTGGTCTACGGTGAAATCATCGCCACGGACGAGCCCGGGGCCATTCGCCAGAACAAAGCAGTTCAGGAAGCCTATCTGGGCGCAGAAGCCGACGACTCTGAGACCGCAGAAAACACAGGCAAAGGGGCGCTGGCAGATGCTTGAAGTAACGGACCTCCACGCCTACTACGGCAAAAGCCATATTCTGCAAGGTGTTAACCTGTCGGTTGGGCAAGGGGAAATTGTCTGCCTGCTGGGCCGGAACGGCGTCGGCCGCTCCACCACCGCAGCGGCAATCATGGGTGCTGTGGATTGCCACGGATCCGTGAAGTTCAAAGGCGACGAGCTGGTTGGTCTGCCTTCCCACAAGATCGCGCACAAAGGTCTGGGAATCGTCCCCGAAAACCGGGAGATTTTCCCTACCCTGACGGTTCGGCAAAACCTGATCATGGGCATGAAGTCGACCAAAGGCAGCGACCGTTGGACCATCGACGGCATGTTCGACATCTTCCCCAACCTGCGCGAACGCCACGATGTGGCCGCCGGAGCGCTAAGCGGGGGAGAGCAGCAGATGCTGACCATGTGCCGGACCCTGATGGGGGATCCGGAACTGATCATCATTGACGAACCCACCGAGGGCCTGGCCCCCAAAATCGTGGCCCAGGTCGGCGAACTGCTGGAAGAAATCGCCCGGCGGGGGGTCTCGATCCTGCTGGTGGAGCAAAAACTGACCATTGCCCTGAAAATCTCGCAGCGCTGCTACGTCATGGGACACGGTCAGATCGTTTTTGAAGGCACCCCGGCAGACCTGGAAGCTCAGCCCGATGTCAGGAAAGAGTGGCTGGAGGTCTAAAACCCAGCGCCAGGCAGTCCAGGCTGCACACCCTCAAGATTTCCGCCTGAAACGGCCTGTCCCAACATCAGGATGAGTGAGAGTCAGTATTGGACGGACAGGCCCCTCAGATCAGCGGCACAGCGCCCGGGGCCCGCTGGGAGATCATGACCAGCGCGGCTTTGCCATTGGGATAGCGGCAAGGCAGCAACAAACGATCATCGTTGATGCGATTGGCCAGTTCACTGGAATAGGGTGATCGGATAACCGCATCGATCAGCGCACGATTTGGAGTTTGCGCGACGAAACAGGCATTCACCTGATCGGCCAGCCAATGAACATAGTCGCGGTCAGGCGGTTCGCAGCAGTAAAGAGAACTGCCGCGCAAATGCACACCCCACTCCTCCCCCAGACAAGGTTCGAAACGAAAACCTACGTGTCGGAAGAGCAGCTGATTTCTGGACTCTTCCCAGGCAAACATCGCCGTCCGGGCAAGCAGGCCTTCCAGTTGCAGTTCCGCGAGAAAATAAGGGTCCAGCAGCCCCTCTGTTTTTTCCCAGTAAGAAAAGATGCGTGACAGAGGGTCCTTCGGTTTGCTCGTCCCGAACTTCAACCAATGCTGTCCCTGACCTTTTATCAAAGGCTGGTCCGTCTTCGAAAAGCGGCTGAAGGGCACGACCACTGATGACACACCGGCCAGATGAACCGCCTGGTCAATGCGCGCCTGTGCGGCACTGCAGGTCAGAGCTTCTGATAACCGCCAGCCCAGGCCAGACAGCGTCAACGTCACCGCTTCATCATTTGGTCTTGATGTCAGATAGTCCTTAGCCTGATGAACTTCTGTCTCGCTCTCAAAATTCAGCGACAGCATTGAACGGTCATCAGTTGACCTATGGAGAAGTTCTGCCAGAGCCATGTTTTAACTCAATCCAATAAGTACCTAACCCGACCTGTCTGCCAACAGGACAAAGAACCAAATCAAACCACCAGCAGTCTTACAAAAAATTGCGTCGATTTACTTGCCGCAACCACCTGGTGTGCCAATTCACTTCCCTATCCTTTCTTTTAGCACTACCCAGATACCACCTTCCCCCCCCAATTGGGGGGTGTAAAGAACAGATGATGGGTTTGCGATACCTTGAATGTCAGATTGTTTTCTTAAATATCAATATATTAGATGAATTTTCGGTGAGAAAAAGAAAGTTACAGGATCAACCGATTACCTGTCACACAACAGGCTGATTGAGCCTTTGATCCAGGGCGAAACGGGACTTCAGACGCGGGAGCAGACAAAGCAACCGCCAGGAAACTCCCCAGCCAAAAATGCCAGCTCAGGTGCCGGGGCCGGGCAGCTCTCTTTGAGGGCGTCAGGAAACAGGATCAATCGGTATCCGGTTCCAAAGGCTCTGTCGTGTACTGCATGTAACGATGGCGCAGGGGGAAATCTGAATCGAAAAAGGAGGCGCCGGCCAAAGCGCTTACGGTCTGACCATCGTCGGCAAAGGGCAGAAGCAGACGCTCATAGGGCAATGGCCCGTCGTCACTCCAGTTACCCCAGCGCTGGGCATAGTGAGGCTGGCCCTTCTGGACCACCATATCGAACTCTCTTTTGACAACTTCAGCAATATCGGACGGATGAACTTCATCGAAGCTCAGTCCCTTCATCTCCCGTCCAAAAAGCGAGCAGAGTTCTCCCCCAGCCAGGGAAACCAGATAATCCAATCGGTTGTTGGCCAGGTAGTGCACATCATAGATGAAGAAGTTCTTCAGGATCCCTTTTGGCATGTCCAAAGGGTCCAGTTGCTTGCGCGATGGCAGCCCGGCAGTGGGGCAAAGCGACGTCCAGTACTGCAGCAAGTCCTGCAGCAACGTGTGCTTTACCACCTTTTGATCCTGTTCCCAGACAAAGTGGGATTGAGCTTCCATCAAAATCCCCAGGTTAGCCTCAAAACGAAGGGAGAAATGAACTGGTCTCTACCCGTATGAGAGGAGTAGCAAGCGCTAAAGGAAGCCAAAAAAGTTAACAAACTGTTAAGAAAACCATCTCGAGTTCCCTTCACAAGCCATCAGATGTTAACGGCTGCAGCCAGTTTCAGCGCCGCCAGAATGCTGAAAACACCAGAAACGAGAGAAACTTGAGATTCAAAAACTCAGAAAACTTTTTGTTATATATCAATTTGTTAATCGTAAGCCTCTGCAAACAGTCAGGATACACCCCTGCCAAAGGCACTCTGTGTCAACCCGGGGCGAGCGGCGTCCTTGCAAAGAGCTGCTTTGTTAACCTTTCCCGCTAAGGTAAAAAGAAAAGCAGAGGTTGTCCTTCAGGAGACGAACGAAAACACGTCTGCGAGAGAAAACAGCAACGATGATCACGGCAAAACAAACAGGTGTATTGCGGGGCATGGCAATGGGGCTCTGCCTCACCCTGATCGCCGGTGGGGTTGGCCTGGGCTTATCTCCGGACTGGCTTGTTCCTCAGGACAGCCTTTCCGACCGGCTGACACATGTTAGCGGTTGGAGTCTTTTGCCACTGGCTTGTCTTCTCCTGACCATTGGTAATCTTGCCCGCCATCGCTTTTTTACGCCGGAAGACATCGACGGAAGTGGCTTAACCGTCGGCAGCGAGCGCGCAAAAACCTATCAGGCGATCCTGCAGAACACGCTGGAGCAAACTGTTCTGGCTCTGCCCCTCTATTGGACCAGCGCCTTTGTGCTGCCAAGTTCACAGCTGGCGGTGATCCCGCTGCTGGCAGGGTGCTTTTTCACTGGCCGCCTGCTCTTTTTCCTGGGGTACAAAAAGGGAGCCGCCGCGCGGGCAGTGGGTTTTGCTCTGACTTTCTATCCCAGCGTCTTTCTTTTCCTGCTTCTGGTAAGCGAACTGGCCTTCATAGCCATGGCCAGATAGAAACCCCTTCCAGCAACAGCGGCAATCACAGTTTCTTCTTAACCTCCGCATCCGCACAAACTAGACTCACCTCAGCAGCGGTGTCTGAAGAGGGCACTCTGGATAACAAAGAACAACCCGCCCAAAGGAAGACGACATGGAACTTGATGCTTTTGCTTCTTTCACCTTTGGGATCATCGTCCTCTTTCTCGGGCGCTCTCTAAACAAGCGGGTTGCCTTTTTCCGTGAATTCAACATTCCCGAGCCGGTGACCGGCGGTCTGTTGATTGCCATCATAACCCTGCTGATTTTCATCTTTACGGACTTTGCGCTGTCTTTCGATCTGGCGGTCCGTGACGCCCTGATCATCTACTTTTTTACCGGCATCGGCTTGAACGCCGACTTCCGCACGCTGCTGACCGGCGGAAAACCACTGGTTTTGCTGCTGATTGCCACCATCGTCTACATGCTGATCCAGAACCTGACCGGCACCAGCATGATGGGCCTGCTGGGACTGGACCCCAAAACCGGTTTGCTGACCGGAACTGTTTCCCTGATTGGCGGTCACGGTACTGCCATCGCCTGGTCCCCGCAGTTTGAAAGCGATCATGGCATTGCGTCGGCCATGGAAATTGGCATCGCCAGCGCGACTTTCGGTCTGATCCTGGCAAGTTTGATCGGCGGGCCCATCGCCCGCTTCCTGATCTCGCGCTATGACCTGAAGTCTGAGAAAACAACCGTGCTGGATGTGGGTGTGGCTGAGCATGCCCGTGAAGAGATCAACTACCTGACCATCCTGCGCTGCTGGCTGGTTCTCAACATCACCATCGGCTTTGGTCTGGGCCTGAACGAAGGGTTGGCAGAAGCCGGACTGAAGTTGCCGGACTTTGTGGCCTGTCTGCTGGTCGGCATCTTCATTACCAACACCGTTCCCCGGGTTCTGCCCCGCCTGCACTGGCCCAGTCAGACACCCTCTCTGGGGCTCATCTCAGAGCTGACCCTCGGCGTGTTCCTCTCCATGTCCCTCATGTCTCTGCAGCTCTGGTCCTTGGCAGAGCTGGGCGGGCCGATCCTGATCACCCTGCTGGTTCAGGCAGTGGTGGCCGCGGCCTTTATCCTCTTTGTGGTCTTCAACATCATGGGGCGGAACTATCAGGCCGCTGTGCTTTGTTCCGGATTTGGCGGTTTTGCGCTGGGGGCGACCCCAACGGCCATTGCCAACATGACTGCCGTGGTGGCGCGCTATGGTCCGGCGCACCAAGCCTTCATCATTTTGCCGCTGGTTTCCGCCTTCTTCATCGACCTGGCCAACGCCTTTATCATCCCCTACTTCCTCAACCTGCTCTGACAGCCTGACGCCCCCGGATCAGAACGCTCAGGACGTTCTGGTCCGGGGCTATACTACCCAGCCGTGCGTCATGCAGATGAGGTAGGAAGGTCCTTTTCCAGGCCTTAGGTCTTCAAAGGCAAAGGGACAGCCTCTAGAGTCGAGTGGTGCGGCGCGAGGTGGCAATCCGACTGTTCTCTAGGCTGCACGAGGCTCAGAGACAATTCGGTTTAGGAGCAGGCACAAAGCGCCTCCAACCAACCCGATCATGCTCTGACCCAATCATAAAGATCCGAGCTCAGGAGGCTGCTAAGAGTGCTGACCATCTACACTGACAAACATCGTCTGCGCGATTCCCAGACGGAACTCTATGGCGGACAACTGGTCTACCCACACGAGCGCCCCAGCCGCGCCAACCTGATCATTGAAAAGGTGAGAAATGCAGGTCTGGGTGAGGTCCGGAAGCCGGACAGCTTCGGCATGGAAACGGCCCAAAAAGTCCATGACCCGGCTTACCTGACCTTTCTTGAAACAGCCTGGACGGAGTGGAAAGACGCCGGATTTGAAGGCGAAGCCATTGCAACCTGCTGGCCAGCCCGTCGCGCGACCAACCGGGCGCCCAGCTTTATTGACGGCAAACTCGGCTACTATTCCCATTCAGCTGAAACCGCCATCAGCGACGGCACCTGGGAAGCCTCAGTTGCCGCCAAGGACGTGGTGCTGACCGGCGCACAGGCCCTGTTGCAGGGCGAAAAGGCCGTCTTTTCACTCTGCCGCCCGCCCGGTCATCACGCAGCTTACGATCTTTACGGAGGCTACTGCTTCCTGAACAACGTCGCCATTGCCGCCCAGTATCTGCGCGACCAGGGTTCCCGGAAGGTTGCCATTCTCGATGTCGACTATCATCACGGCAACGGCACCCAGGATATCTTCTATGCCCGCGACGACGTCTACTTCCTGTCCCTGCACGGGGCGCCGGAGGAAGAGTATCCCTACTTCTGGGGTTATGCGGACGAAACAGGCGAAGATCAGGGTGACGGCTACACCGTCAACTACCCTCTGCCCAAAGGCACCAGCTTTGCCACCTGGCGCGGCTGCCTGGAAGACGCCTTACAGAAGATCGCAGACTACGCCCCGGACCAACTGCTGGTGTCCCTGGGCGTTGATACCTTTGAGAACGACCCCATCAGTTCCTTCAAGCTGGCTTCTGATGACTTTACGACCTATGGCAAGCTGATCGGCCAAGCCAACCTGCCCACCCTCTTTGTCATGGAAGGCGGCTATGACATCGACGAAGTCGGGCTGAACACCCTCAATGTGTTGCAGGGCTTTGAACAAGCCTGACTTTGCATTCGCCCTGCGCAAAAAAGGCGTCGCTCCCAAGGTTTAAGCGACGCCTTTTCTTTTATCTGATCATCTCTGTAAAGACAGAGCTGACCCTAACGCTTTTCGATCCGGTCAGATACGGCCGTCATAAGCACAGGCATCGATCACTGTGGCCAGCAGGGTAAAGGTCGGGCGTTCGAACGCCGCTGCCAGCTCCCGTGCCAAAGTCTCCCTGTCCTGAATCCACAAACCTTCACCGCCCAGGGCCTTGGCCACTGCCGGGAAATCACTGCCGCCAAAATCCACGGCCAGATTGTCCAGGCCGGAATTGCGCTGTTTGAGCTCAATCAACGCCAGCTGCCGGTCCACAAAAACAATGATCGGAACAGACAGCTGCAGATCCCGAATGGTGGCCAGTTCCCCCAGGAACATCTCCAGCCCGGCATCACCGACCGTTGCCACCACGGCCCGGTCCGGTTCAGCAAGCTTGCGCCCCAGGGCCAGCGGGACCGCACAGCCCATGGTGCACAAAGCAGACGACTGCAACAGCCCCCGTGGCTGATAACACGCCAGTTGCTGGCTCAGGACAATCCGATGGGCACCGCTGTCTGTGGTGACCACCCCGTCGCGCGGCAAGGCCTTCTGCAACTCATCAACAATGGCTGCTGGACCCCAGATTTCATCTCCCCGGCAGCCAGCCCGCAAGGCTTGACGGGCTATGGCAAGCTCCTGCCCCCCGCCCCAGGTGTCCTGAGTGGCCACGCCAAGGGACAGTGCCGTCAGACCTGCGCCCACATGACCGACAAAGTTCAGCGCGGCCTGATGCATGCCATGGTCATTGCGCACGGCAGACAACTCTATGACCCGGGCACCATCGCCCCAGGGGTCCCGCCAGCCCGTACGCATCTCGATGGGATCGTATCCTGCCAGAATGATGCAATCGGACTGGGCCACCAATGGCAGAAGGATCTTGTCCGCGCGCGGACTGAGGCCAGCCCCACCCAGCGCCAGAGGATCATCTTCCGGCAAAATGCCTTTGGCCTTGTAACTGGTGATCAAGGGGGCACCATATCGCTGACAGAAGGCAGCAACTTCCTCATGGGCGCCCTGGGTCAGGACGTCGACACCCGCAATTACCAAAGGCCGTTTGGCCGCCCCCAGCCAGGCGCGCGCCTGTTCCAGTGCCGGACCTTCCGCCGGGGCGCTGGGGGACAAAGGTTGCGCCAATGGCAGGGTTACCTCTGCCTGTACGCGTGACTGTACGTCTATAGGTACGTCCAGCAAAACCGGGCCCGGTCGCCCTTCCAGTGCCAGGTTCACTGCTTTGTCTGCAAGAACGGCGGCCGTTCCTTCCTCCACGCGGAATGCGGCCTTGGCGACAGGTTCGGCCAGCTTCACATGATCGAAGACCTGATGGGTGTAGCGGTGTTGCTCCGGTGCCGGAACACACCCGGTCAGAACAATCATCGGCACCCGGTCCTGCTGGGCATTGGCGATCACATTGATGGCATTTGCAATGCCCGGACCAATGGTGGCCACCAGGATCGCCGGGGCCCCGTCCTTATGATGCACCCCTTCCCCCATAAACCCGGCGCAGTTTTCATGCTTGGCAAGAATGACCTCAATGCCGGCCCGCTTCAGGGCGTCCATGAGCACCAGCACCTCGCCGCCGGGAATTCCAAACGCATAGCGGCAGCCTGCTGCAAACAGGCGCTGAGCGATCATGTCGGCTGCACTGCGCTCAACGACACCGACAGAAGGAGACGCTTTAGAAGCCTCAGGCATGTTCTTTTTCCTTGGTCACGACAGGGGTGCTTTTGACGTAGCCGTCCCGGGCTTGCGGCAGTTTGCGATTGAGGATCTTGGACGCGACCACAGTCCGCAGAATCTGTGCTGTGCCGCCGCCGATGGTGAACATGCGGGCATCGCGGACCATGCGCTCCAGCGGCAGGTTGCGGGAGTAACCGGCGGCACCGAAGATCTGCAGTGCGTCGTTGGTCACCTTGATGGCGGTTTCCGATGCCAGGATCTTGGCCTGCGCGGCCTGGGTGATGTCGGGGAAGCCCGTTAGCTGCGCGCCGGCGGCGGCCCGCCAGATCATCAGGCGCGCCGCATCCAGATTGGTCGACATGTCACTGAGCATCCACTGAAGCCCCTGAAATTCACAAATCTCCCGGCCAAACTGCTTGCGGGTCTGGGCATAATCCAGCGCCTGCTCGTAGGCCCCTTGGGCGACACCCAATGCCACCGTCGCGGCCCCGACACGCTGGCCGTTGTAGGCGGTCATCAGTCCCGCAAAACCCCGACGAAGCCCTTCCGGGGGCGACACCAGCCTGCTTTCCGGCACTTCCAGGTTTTCAAAGATCACCTCGGTTTCCGGAATACCCCGCAAGCCCATGGCCGGTTCCCGTCTGCCGATCTTCAATCCGGCAGGGCTGTTGTTTTCGGGGTCGCGCACGACCAGAAAGCCCCCAATTCCCTGCTCAACACCTGCCTCATCAAACACCCGCGCAAAGATCAGGTGCACACGCGAAACCCCACCGCCGGTGATCCAGTGCTTGGTGCCATTGAGAATGTAGTGATCACCCTTCTTGTCGGCTCGGGTGGTCATTTCCGTAGCGGCGCTGCCCGCCCCGGGCTCGGTGATGCAGATGGCGGGTTTATCGCCAGCCAGCACCTCTGCCACCGCCGTCTTCTTCTGCTCTTCAGATCCATAGGCCATGATCGCCCCAATGGCGCCCATGTTGGCTTCCACCACAATGCGGGCCGTAACCCCGCAGACCTTGGCCATTTCCTCGATCACCAGAACCACGTCCAGATAGGACAGGCCCTGACCCCCGTAGGCCTGCGGCACCGTCATGCCCATGAACCCGGCTTTGGTCAGGGCCTCCACGTTATCCCAGGGATACTGTTCGCTGCGGTCAACTTCGGCCGCGCGGGGGGCGATGACACCCTGAGCCAGTTTGCGGGCGGCCTCCTGCAAAGCCAGTTGGGAGTCGGTCAGTTGAAACATGGTCTGTCCTTTTTGGTTCAAGGGACTGTCTTGTGGCGAATGGTCTCTGAAACAGGGAGCATTCTGACGTCAGGAAATCTCGGGTCCGGGCTGATCAGCCCTTTTAGACCACATCTTTTTCGCGCAGCTGGCTGATCTGCTGCTCATCCAGCTGCAGGAGGTCTGTCAGGATCTCGTCACTGTGCTGCCCCATGGTCGGGGGGCTGTAGCGATAGGTCACCGGGGTTTTTGACAGCTTGAGTGGGTTGCCAATCAGGTCAACACGGCCACTGCCGGCCTGGTGATGGAGCATGGAAATCTTCATTTCACGTGCCGCAACCTGCTCACTTGCAAAGACCTCCGGCAGGCTGTTGACCGGGCCAGCTGGAACGGACTGAGCCTTAAGGCCTTTCAGCAGGTCTTCCTTCAGCAGGTCTCGCAGCCTCTGCTCGATCAGGGGGATCAAGACCTCCCGATTGGCCAGACGATCGCTGTTTCGGGCAAAGCGTGCGTCTTCTGCCAAATGCGGCAACCCAACCACCTGGCAAAAGCGCTGGTACTGCTGATCGTTGCCCACGGCGATGATCACATGGCCATCGGCTGTTTCGAAAACCTGATAGGGCACAATGTTGGGGTGCTGATTGCCCAGGCGGCCCTGAGCCTGCCCGGACAGCAGATAGTTGGTGCCGCCATTGACCAGCCAGGCGATCTGCGCGTCGACCAGCGCCAGGTCAATCTGCTGGCCCTCGCCTGTCGCATCGCGGTGGCGCAACGCCGCCAGAATGGCAACCGTCGCGTACATGCCGCACATGACGTCAGCAATACCGACGCCCACCTTCATGGGCTCCCCTTCCGGCTCGCCAGTGATGCTCATGATGCCGCCATAGCCCTGAGCCATGATGTCATAGCCCGGCTGCTTGGCATTGGGGCCCGTCTGACCAAAGCCGCTGATGGAGCAATAAACCAGGTGCGGATGGCTTTCCTTCAGGTCCTCATAGGCAAGACCGTACTTTGCCAGACCTCCGACTTTGAAATTCTCGATCAGCACATCGCAGTCCTGCGCCAGCTGTCGGATCAGCTCCGCACCTTCCGGCTTGGCAATGTCCACCGCCAAAGACCGTTTGTTACGATTGGCGCAGAGGTAATAGGCCGACTCTTCACTGTCCTTGCCCTGACTGTCCTGAACGTAGGGCGGGCCCCATTTCCGGGTGTCGTCTCCCGCCCCCAGCTTTTCAACCTTGATCACATCGGCCCCCAGATCTCCCAGCAACTGGGTAGAGGTGGGACCGGCAAGTATGCGGGTCAGATCCAGAACCCGAACACCAGACAGGGCGCCAGCGGGGATTGCGGCTTGCTCTTGCACCATTAAAGGATCCTCGTTCATTCCGCTTTAGGAAGGCAGCTTGTGATCCTCAGAGCTTACGCGTGATCATGGCTCAAGAAAAACGAGTAGTTCAAAAGCTTTGCTTGAGAAATTTTCAAGCAATTGCCGTTGCGGGCAGGAAAGTTTGAAGTGGTTCATTGGAAGCGTTTTGGGCAGCGACCTGCTGATGGTTCACCAACCAGCCCCTCACGAGATGGCTTGATACCGCACTCTGGGGGCCTGGTTAGTCACACTACAAAAAAACCAATAGACATAGGGCGTTAGGCAACACCACCATGGGGAATCTTGCTCAAACCCCGCAACACCTCGACCAGCAAAGAAACCAAGTGGGATTGAGGATTGCCTTCCCGCTCAATAACAACCAGGGACCGGTAGAGCGGCGGATCGCCAAAGGGCAGCCAGCGCAATCCTGCAAAGATGGGGTCCGGTCCACTGGGGTGAGGTACCACTGACACCCCCAGGCCCTGCCTCACCATGCGGGCGATGGCCTCCAGCGAATCAATCTCCATGCCCAGCGTGACCCGGATCTTGCGTTCCTTCAAATGGCGGTCGATCTGCTGCCCGGCCCAGGCCCCCCGGTTGAACTGGATGAAAGGGCCCGCCTGCAGCAGATCCCGGTCGTTGTCTTCCTTGGTGCCAGGGGGCGCAATCACCACCAGAGGCTCACGGGCCACCTGATGCGCCACAAGACCGCCGGCCAGTTGATGGGGGGCTGTGACCACGGCAGCATTGATGTCCCCGGCTCTGGTGCGGGCGGCCAGTTCGGCAGACAGGCCGGAGGTAACCTTGATGTGCAGTTTGGGATAAAGATCCCGCAGCGAGGCAAACGCATCGGGCAGGATGCCGCCCAGCATGGTGGGCACCGCCCCCAGCAACAGGGTGCCTTCAGGCCGGTGGTCACTGCCTTTGAGCAGAATGTGATCACAAAGGCTGACAACCTTACGGGCCTGTTCCACCACCGCCTGGCCTTTGTCGTTAAGTTGGGGGGAGCGTTGGCGACGGTCAAACAGCGTTTCCCCCAGTTCAGCTTCCAGATGTTTGATCTGCAAACTGACCGCTGACTGGGTCAGGCCTACGGCATCGGCGGCCGCGGCGAAAGACCCATAGTCCGCAATGGCCACCAGCGTGCGCAGCTGTCTCAATTCCATGTCGATATCTGCTCAAAGGGCTGCAACACCTCTGTTTCGGAAGGCAGCAGCAAGGGGGCAAACCAGGAAAACCCCTTAATCATAAGGCAAATCTTGAGATATCCAAATGCAATGCGCCAAAAGGGAGTATTACTTAAAGCGCATTAATCAATAGATTCACACCGGGAGGCGGCAGACGCTAGAGAAGCCTGCGCTTTCCGCCGTCCTCTGGTGAGATCACCGCGTGCTGGCTCCCTTTTGCCAGTCTCCCACCCCTGGGGACCGGGCCGTGACTTTGCGCTGCAAACGTCCGCGACCCGGACTTAGCCCATTGAGATCCGGCTGGATCACACCACCCAGTCGTCGGAGAAGTCGGTGGCACCTTCAATCAGAATGGTGGAGCCATCTTCAAAGGTCACCACAATGCCATCGGCGGTTTGATTGGTTGAGAAGGTTCGGCCATCAAAGTCCAGGCGATCCCCTTCATCAAAATCAAAATCGTTGATCTGGTCCACACCGTCGCCGTCGCGGAAGCGGAACAGATCTGCCCCGGCACCACCGGACAAGGTGTCATTGCCCACATCCCCCATAATGGTGTCATCGCCCGTACCGCCGGAAACGGAATCGTTGCCGATGCCGCCCCGCACCGTATCGTTGCCTTCCCCACCGGTTACGGTGTCATCACCGGCATTTCCGTTGACAAAGTCGTCGCCTTTATCACCGCGCGCCCGGTCATTCCCGGCCCCGCCCCGGACTTTGTCGTTATCTGCACCGCCGCGCACCGTGTCGTCACCGGTGCCCCCGAAGATCGTGTCATCCCCGCTGTTCCCGTTGACGAAATCGTTGCCCTTGTCACCCTGAGCTTTGTCGTCTCCAGCCCCGCCGCGCACGGTGTCATCATCCTGACCCCCACGCACCGTGTCATTGCCCGTGCCGCCGTCAACAGAGTCCTTGCCTACGTTGCCGTTGACCTGGTCGTCACCGCCATGACCCAGAATGGTATCGTTTCCGGATTCGCCGCCCCGCAAGGTGTCCGAGGCGGTCCCACCGTTCAGCTTGTCATCGCTCTTTCCGCCCACAAGATCCATGGGATCTGTGCCCAGGGTGTCATCACCGCCGGTGGTGTCATTGCCGGTCGTATCATTCCCACCAGGGACCGTGGGGGTACCGCCACCCCCTCCGCCACCGCCGCCACCACCACCTCCGCCACCGGACTTGGTGGCCAGGACATCACCATCATCAAACCGCAGGGTTTCAACGCTGCTTATGGTGTAGGTGCCCGACAGGGTGTCTTCCGTGATGAAGAAGTTGCCGTCCTTGTTATCCGTGATGTTGTAATCGGCTTTGTTGCCTTCAAAGATGATCAGATCATCTCCGGCCCCGCCATTGATCGTGACAGGGTCATGGAACACCCGGAAGGTGTCATTGCCCGCGCCGCCATCCAGCGTATCGTTGCCATTGAAAATGTCATTGTGGTTGGAGATCAGGTCGTTACCGCCGCCCCCTATCAGGTGGTTGTCACCGCCATCGCCAATCAGCGTGTCAGACAAACTGCCACCGCGAACATCTTCAAAGCCGGCAATGCTGTCACTGAAACCAAAACCATCTGTGGCCAGTGAGGTACGCAGATTGACGTTAACGCCTTTGGTGGCGCCGCTGTCAGGTTCGTAATCCAGCAGATCAACACCCTTGCCACCCAGCAGGATGTCCGCATTGTCTCCGCCAGCAAGGGTGTCATCACCATCCCTGCCCGTCAGCGTGTCGTTGCCGGCATTGCCTTCCAGACGGTTGTTGACAGTATCACCGGCAATGGAGTCGGCAAACTTGCCGCCGCGCACATGCTCAATGTTTGAGAAGTAGTCGTAATAGCCAAAGGGATCGTCTGCGTAGGTATCTTCCAGATCAAGGCCAACACCATTGGCTGCATCCGGGTCCTGCAGGCTGTAATCGATCAGGTCTTCGCCCGCGCCGCCATCCAGGGTGTCGTTGGCATCTCCTGGTGACAGGGTGTCATCCCCACTGCCCCCCACCAGAGAGTCATTGCCGTGACCGGATATGATCAGATCGTCATCGTCGCCACCCCGCAAGGTGCTGCTGCTGTATCCCCTTGAATCCAGGGTATCATCACCAGCCCCACCGGCGAGTATCCCTTCGCCAAGCAGCTGGTCATCGCCATTTCCGCCGGAAAGAGAGTCATCGCCACCTTTGCCGTCGAGCAGGTCGTTGCCGTCCAAGCCGATCAAAGTGTCATCGCCAATCCGACCGCTCAGAGTGTCGTTGCCCGCACCGCCTGTGAAGGTGTTGGTCAGAACTTTGCCGTCCAGTGTCCGGTATCCATCACGGAATGACAGCACCTCAACACCTTCTATGCGGAAAGTGTCGCCGCCGACTGTCCAGGTAAAGACACCACCCCCGTTATCAACAACGCTCCCGGCATTTTCCCTGGAGAAATCAACGGTGTCATCCCCGCTGCCGCCAAATATGGTCTCGCTGATGGGGTTGCTGGTGAAGCGGAAGAGATCGTTGTCATCGCCGCCATAAAAGGTGGCGGCGTTCCCACCGGTTAGGGTGTCATTCCCCGTGCCACCTGAAATGGTGTTGAAAAAACTGACCGTTGAGTTGGTGTTGGTGCTGGAAACAAAGTCGTCGCCCGCACCGCCATAGAGCTCATTGAACTTGCCAGCACTGATGTAGAGCTGATCATCATCATCGCCGCCGTACATGTGGGCCTTGCTGCCGGAGCTTTGGAGATTGTCATCCCCCGCGCCGCCATGGAGGGTGTTGTCACCGAGCCCGCCATAGATGCTGTCGAGACCAGCCCCGCCGGAAATGCTGTCATCACCGCCCTGACCCATCAACTGGTCATTGCCATCGCCGCCCAGAAGGGTGTCGTTGCCATCCCCCCCTTCGAGGACGTCCCTTTCTGCTCCTCCTTCGAGATGGTCCTTTCCGGCCCCGCCAAAAAGAGTGTCATTGCCGACACCACCGTAAAGAGAATCTGCTGCCAGGCCGCCGGAAAGGCTGTCGTCCCCTCCATCACCGCGCAGCAGATCGGCTCCTTCATCGCCGTGCAGCGTATCGTCGTCATCCCCACCGGAAAGGGTGTCATTCCCCATGCCGCCCGTAAGGCTGTCGTTGCCGGCCTCGCCAAGCAGTTTGTCGTCACCGCCATTGCCGGAGATGCCGTCATCTCCCAATCCACCGGCGATGGTTTCATTCAGGACGCCACCGGACAAAGTGTCATTACCCGCCGTCCCGACGGTATCCTGTCCCCTAGCTTTGCCGTCGATATCGTAGTAGCCATCACCAAGGGCAAGGAACTCCACATTGTTGACGGAGTGGGTGTTGCCGTTCCCGTCCTTGATGGTGTAACTGCCTGCCCCCAAATCAGAAATGGTGAGATCCGCAAAGTTATCGGCGAGAACCAGCGTATCGTTGCCCGTTCCCCCGTCCACAAAGGCAGAAGAGGGACTGTTGACGATCAGGACATCATTGTTGGCCCCGCCAATCAGGGAATCAAAGCCTCCCGTCGCGGAGAGCGTATCGTCGCCATCGCCCCCCACCAGGCTGTCATTGCCGGACGAGTCTCGCAGAAAGTCATTGCCAGCAGCGCCCTGAAGATGGTCATGACCGCCCCCGCCGATCAGGGTGTCATTACCGCTGTCTCCAGACAGGCTGTCATTGCCGGAACCACCGGACAGAAAGTCGTGGTCACCATCACCTTGCAGGGTGTCATCGCCTGTTCCGCCGACCAGGGTATCGTTACCCGCATCTCCCATCAGCAGGTCATTGTTGGCGCCTCCGTAGAGAGCGTCATTGCCGATCAGTGTTCCAGAGGCCCCGGTATAGTCACCACGCAGGGTGTCATCGCCGTCCCCGCCATAGAGGACATCGGTGTTGCCGCCTCCGTCCAGGGAATCGTTTCCATCGTTGCCAAACAAGCTATCATCACCAAAACCCCCATGAAGGGTATCGTGACCATCTTGTCCCCAAAGGCCATCATTCCCTCCCAGGCCATTAAGCGAATCATCCGCAGCCCCGCCTGTCAGATCATTGTCAAAATTATCGCCTGTAATGGTGGCCATGGGTCCTCATTGCTCCTGCGCGCGGGCAAAGTCTCTCTGCTCATTAAGATCAGGATGGGGGAACCTGAACACCACCGGTCACAAACTAGGAAGAAAGACCGGGAGATTGATGAGCAATACCGCTTTGCCTTGTTCTTATTTTGGCCTGCTGACGCCAAGCGGCAGCGGCTGTTTTTTTTCAATCATCGGCGATGACTGATTTTCCAATAAATAGGGTAGAGAAAGTTTAGTGTTTCACATCGGAAAAAATAAAGACAAATTTGCCAATAATGCAGGTCAAATTAACATTCTCAGGATGTAGCGATTTAGCTTTATCTCGAAAAGATCGCGTTTGTACTGACACAAATGGGATAGAATTGTTGTTTCACTATGTCAGCAAAATACATCTACTATTTGGTGTTCTGTTTTACAAAAACACACCAAACAACACAGTCCCAAAACAATGAGATACTTCAAAGTTCAGCCATTCCCGCAGACGACTGGAAGCCCGCTGCGGATCACCCCCGATTTCTGAAATGAAACAGGGCGACAGTACCTAAAGGGTTCTAGGCGAACTTTCCCAGCACGTGCGTCCATCTTTTGCAAAGGCGCGGGCAGTCGGCCTTGTCATTCAAAACAACAGAACACTCAGGAGTCGACACAAGGGCTTAAGATCCAGGACCTAAGACCCAGGAGCTTAAGATGCAGGCCGGAAATAGCTCGCCCCTCCAACCTCTCGGGGAAATGGAAAGCCCGACCGGTTTCGCTCAAAGCGGGCCGCGCTCAGCACCAAACCGTGACCCTGCCAGAAACCGGTTGAACAGAGTTTCACGCTTCAAACATCACACATCGTGGATTCCGTTAGAGCGATGTGAGTCTAGAGGCCAAACTCTTTGCGCAGGGCATCGCTATGTTCCCCCAGTTCGGGAACCTCTGCGAGTTCATCGTTGCCTATAGCGATCCGCCGCGCGCCATTGTGCAAAGCCGGAGGCGCCGGGTAGCTGACCATCCCCCCGGCTGTGTTGACCGTCACAGAACTCAGTTCGGAATGATCGGCCAGATCTTCGACACCGTTCACCAGCGCGTAGGCGATACCGGCTTTGTCCAGGGCCGCCACCAGCTCCGCCTGGCTCTTTCCGGCGAACGCCTCAGACACCAATCCGTCAACCTTTGCCCGATCCGCCACGCGCTTGTTGTTGCTGTCATAGGCCGGATCTTCCGCCAGAGCCTGGGAGTCCAGGACCAACTGGCAGAGCAGTTTCCATTCCCGTTCATTCTGAATGGAGAAGAGGATTTCCCGGCCATCCCCGGTGCCAAACACACCGTAGGGACAGATGGAGGGGTGGGCCAGGCCGATGCGTTTGGGCGGATTACCGGCCTGGGCATGCAGGAAGGGCACGGTCATCCAGTCGGCCATGACATCAAACATGGATAGGCGGATGTCTTCGCCTTTGCCTGTAATGCCGCGTTTGATCACCGCTTCCAGAATTGCGGCATAGGCTTGCGCGCCGGAAGCAATGTCCACCACCGAAACCCCCACCCGGGCGGGTTCGGCCGGACCACCGGTGATGCTGGCCAAGCCGGATTCTGCCTGGATCAGCAAGTCGTAGGCCTTCCGGTCTGCAAAGGGCCCGTCTTCAGAGTAGCCTGCAATGGAACAGGTAATCAGGCGGGGATTTTCTGCGCGCAGATCCTCCAGCGGCAAACCAAGGCGCGCCAGAGACCCCGGCTTTAGATTCTGCATCAGGATATCTGCCTGGCCGACCAGTTTGCGCAAGGCGGCTTTGTCGGCCGGGTCCCGCAAATCCAGAACCAGAGATTCCTTTCCCCGGTTCAGCCAGACAAAGTAACTGCTGCTGCCTGCTGCCGCCCGGTCGTATCCCCGGGCAAAATCCCCTTCGGGCCGCTCAATCTTGATCACCCGCGCCCCGGCGTCCGCCAGCCGACAGGTGCAGTAGGGAGCCGCCACCGCCTGCTCCACAGCCACCACCAGCAGGCCTTCCAAAGGTTTTCGTTCCGCAGCAGACATCTTGTTCCTCAGTCCAGATAAGGCCCGGCGACACACAGGTTGGTCGCTGTTTGACCGGCCAGGTCAGCGCCTAACGATAGGCGCGGGGCAGACCCAGCACGTGCTCTGCGATGTAACTCAAAATCAGGTTCGTTGAAATGGGCGCGACCTGATAAAGGCGGGTTTCACGGAATTTGCGTTCAATATCGTATTCCTCGGCAAAACCAAAGCCGCCATGGGTCTGCAGGCAGGCTTCCCCGGCAGCCCAGGAGGCATCGGCTGCCAGCATCTTGCAGGTATTGGCTTCCTCACCACAGTTTTCGCCCTGATCGTACAAAGTGGCGGCCTGACGCACCATCAGTTCAGCAGCCTTCAGCTGGGCATGGGCCTTGGCAATGGGGAACTGGACACCCTGGTTCTGACCAATGGGGCGGTTGAAGATCTTGCGTTCCTTGGCATAGGCCGCGGCTTTTTCGATGAACCACTTGCCATCACCAATGCATTCAGCAGCAATCAGAATGCGTTCAGCGTTCATGCCCGACAGCACATAGCGGAAGCCTTTGCCTTCTTCACCGATCAGATTTTCCACCGGCACCTTCACGTTGTCGAAAAAGACTTCGGTGGTGGAGTGGTTCATCATGGTGCGGATGGGCTTGATGGTCAGGCCGTTGTCCCGCGCTTCATTCATGTCCAGCAGAAAGATGGACAGGCCATCGGTTGGTTTGCCGCCTTCCACCTGCGGTGACGTTCGGGCCAGCAGCAGCATGAGATCGGACTGTTCTGCACGGGAGGTCCAGATTTTCTGACCATTGACCACATAGTGGTCGCCGTTTTTCTTCGCCGTTGTCTGCAGCGCCGAGGTATCGGTCCCGCTGGTGGGCTCGGTCACCCCAAAGGCCTGCAGGCGCAGGTCCCCGCTGGCAATGCCGGGCAGGTATTTCTGCTTCTGCTCCTCACTGCCGTGCCGCAGGATGGCCCCCATGATGTACATCTGGGCGTGACAGGCAGCCGCGTTACAGCCGGCGCGCTGAATTTCCTCCAGAATGGCCGCAGCCGCCCCAAAGGACAGACCGGATCCCCCGTATTCTTCCGGGATCAGCGCCGCAAGAAACCCCGCGTCGGTCAGGGCCTGAACAAAGGCATCCGGATAGGCGGCCTGGCGATCCAGTTCCCGCCAATAGCTGCCCGGAAAATCAGCACAGAGCTTCTGTACCGCTTCGCGGATCTGGCCGATTTCTTCACTCTCAGACAGCAGACCTTTCATCGTTCATTCCTCGCAATCAGGGGGCTGGGGTGCCTGAAAGATAGTGTCAGGCTCTCCCGGAGTGAAAAACCCTCTGCTCATTTCAACAATGCCATTTCAGCATATCAAAGAAATCACAATGCCAAACATGCATATCGCGCACCTGTTGCGCAAAGAAGCGCAGCAGGACAGCGGTTGCTATAGATGAAACCTCACCCTTTACAAGACCGTACCGGGCCACCGGCCCTTTTGGACCAGATCACCAATTTCCTCGACCAGCATCTGGGCGAACTGCTGCGCCAGAGGCGTGCTGGGGCGGTCAATGGGCCGCGACAAAAGCAGCCGCCTGGTCAGGCCGGGGTCCCGGATGGGCTGGGCCTGCAGCTGCCCCGCCTGCACCTCATCAAAGACCGAGACCAAAGGCAGAAGGGTGGCACCAAGCCCGCGTTTTACCAGCTGAACCAGCGTGGGCAGGCTGTCATTTTCCAGCACGACCTTCAGGTCCTGCTCTGTTGCCTGAGCTGCCTTGTCGACAATGGTGCGCAGGCCATGGGGACCAGACGGCAGGATCAGCTTTTTAGCGAAAGCCGCCTGTCGGGTGACCGCAGGACCGGGCAGGCCTTGCCCACGCTTCATCTTCAGGGTTTCAGGAGACGCCTTTTTGACCAGAAAAATCTCCTCCTCCAGCAAGGGCGTGGACTTGATGGTGGCGGCTTCGTGGCCTTCATAGGTGACCCCCAGGTCCACGACCCCGCGCTGTATCCAGTCCTGCACATAGCCTGAAAAGCCGGATACCACTTTCAGCTTCACCTCCGGATGTTCCAGATAAGTGCGCTCAATCAGCGGGGTCGCCAGGACTGAGGCAACAGTGGGCGGCAAGCCAAGCGACAAAGACCCTCGAAGTTTCCCATCCTGAGAGCGCAGATCCCCCTGCAAGCGCTCCACTTCCCTAAGGATCAGCTGCGCCCGGTCCCGCAAAAGTTCACCCGGGTCGGTCAGGGTCACACCCCGCCCATGGCGATGCAGCAGACGCACCTCAAGCTCCTGCTCCAGCGCCTGAATCTGGCGGCTGAGGGCAGGTTGCGCGATGTTCAGCCGCTCCGCTGCCGCCGAGATGCTTTGCAGTTCCGCCACGTGAACAAAGGTGCGTAACTGACGTAAATCCATAATGCCGTCTCGCTATGAAAGGGCTAAAACTCATTCCTGATCAGCATAACCGCCCCGGCCATCCCCAGCCAAGGCAGCATTCCATGAGGTGCCCCACTGTTTCGGTCACCCCGGTTTCGCGAGTGGTCACAAGTTTTTTGATCGGCATTTTGATGACAGGGGACGCCGCTTGCTTTTTGTTAGCCGGATCACAATGGCCACTGGCATCCCGGAAAGTTACGTAAATTGCGCGTGGTTCTCTTCTGGGGCAGACAACAGGAGCGGTCTTTCCAGCGGTCCAGCAGACAGAATTTTGATCACCTCAAACCAAGAGCATTGTACCCCATGATAGACAAGACCCTTTCAACCCTGGCAGAGGCCGTTGCGCCCATCCCTGACGGGGCCTCCATCATGGTGGGCGGCTTCGGCAGCGCCGGCATTCCCTTTGGCCTGCTCAATGCGCTGTTGGACCAGGGTGCCAGGGAACTGACCATCATTTCCAACAATGCCGGGGCCGGTGAAGAGGGCACAGCTGCCTTGCTGCGGGAAGGCCGGGTTCGTCGGGTAATTTGTTCTTATCCCCGCTCTCCGGGATCCGTTTGGTTTGAGCGGCGCTATGAAGCCAACGAGATTGAGCTGGAAGTGGTGCCCCAGGGCACACTGGCAGAGCGCATCCGCGCCGCCGGAGCCGGGTTGGGTGGCTTCTTCACCCCCACGGCCTATGGCACGCTGCTGGCCGAAGGCAAAGAAACCCGGATCATCGATGGGGTCGGGCAGGTGTTTGAATCAGCTCTGAAAGCCGACTTCGCCCTCATCCGGGCGGAAAAGGGCGATCCCTGGGGCAATCTCACCTACAAGGCCACGGCGCAGAACTTCAATCCTCTGATGGCCATGGCAGCCAAGAACACCGTGGTTGAAGTGCGCGAGCTGCAAAGAGAACCGCTGGAGCCCCACGACGTCAAAACCCCCGGTATCTTTGTTAACTCCCTGGTTGCTTACGAGGTGCGCCCATGAGTTCCGCAGACATGACAGGCACCAAAGCCCAGAGCACCGCCTCTCAAGGAGACGGCCTTGTCCGCCTGTCCACCCCGCAGATGGCTGCACGGGTCGCCCAGGACATTGCCCACGGATCCTATGTAAACCTGGGCATCGGCATGCCCAATCTGGTCAGCAACTACACCCCCGCAGGCCGGGAAATCATCTTCCACAGCGAAAACGGCATTCTGGGAGCCGGGCCCACCCCGCCGGAAGGGGAAGAAGACCCTGAGCTGATCAATGCCAGTAAGGATTTCATCACCACCCTGCCCGGGTCGTCCTTCTTCGACCACTCCACCTCCTTTGCCATGATGCGCGGCGGTCACCTGGACATTGCGGTGCTGGGGGCTTTCCAGGTGGCGGAAAATGGCGATCTGGCCAACTGGGCAACCCTGGATGAAACCTTTCCTCCGGCTGTCGGCGGCGCCATGGATCTGGTGGTCGGTGTGCCCAACGTCTTTGTCATCATGAAACACACGGCCAAGGACGGCACCCCCAAGATCCTGAAACGCTGCAACTACCCGCTGACCGGGGCAGGCGTGGTGACCCGCATTTACACGGACCTGGCCGTGCTGGCCGTCACGCCAGAAGGTCTGCAGGTGCTGGAACTGACCGAAGGCAACTCTTTTGAGCAGGTGCAGGCCGTTACCGAAGCCCGCCTTCTGCCTCCGGCCTAAAGCCCGAAAAAGGAAGGCATCGTCGACAGGAGTCAGCGCTGGGGCGGCTGTTTGCCCGTCACCAGCGCTGTTTCCAGCCACAGCCAGCAGAGGTCTTCCGCCTCGCTGGCTTCAAACTGCGTCGGGTTGGAGCCCATCTCCATCCACAGGCCGTTGAGAAAGACGATCAGCAGCGTCACCAGCTTGTCGTGCGGGGCCGGCAGATTCCGTTCTGCCACCAGTTCGCGCAGGATGGGCTGCAGGACATCGGCCTGCCCTTCATAAAGCTGCGACATGGCGGCCCGCATCTTGTCGTTGCTGCGGGACATGGACCAGAAGCCGTTATAGGCCCCGATGATGCGGTCGTTGTGCCAGTCAGGCGAAAGATAGTGCCCGATGACGGCCTGCATTTTGTCCTGGGCACTGGGGTAATCCTGGCCGGAAATGTCGCTCAGTTCCTGCGTGAAGCGTTCACTCAGGCTGTTGTAAGCACAGAGCAACAGGTCATCGAGGCCATCGAAAAAGTAGTTCACCAGACTGGGAGCCACGTCCAGTTCGCGGCAAATCTGCCGGACCCCGGTGCCCTGGGCACCGTACTTGGCCAGGCAGGTGATGGTGGTTTCGATCAGAACCCGACGGCGTTCAGCCGGTGCCAGGCGCACTTGCCGGGGCTTACCCTTGCAGCCGCTGCCCTCTCCCGCCGTCTTGTCTTTTGCAATCGCCAAGTAAATGACCCTTCGGTTCTGATCCGATCTTCCTTTTGACCTGAAAAGACGCAGCGATCAAGGCGACTGATTGGCTCCTGACAGAAGTTTCCAAAAACACAGAAGATTATCCGGGCCTTTGCCTTCAGGCATCACCAGAGTTTTTGAGCGCCCTATCCAGGACAAAGCGCTCCTGACCAAAGCGATCAGTTTGGAGAGTCAAATCGTCTTAAGCGGAATCACGACGTGATGACACTTCACTAGTGAATTTGCCTCTCTTCATCATGCTCTAGCGTGACGGCGGCCCATTGAGCGCCCAGTCGTATTGCACTGCATCCAGTTTGGCGATCCGGGACAGGTCGGCTTTCAGATCCGGCTCAGCATAGCGCTGCAGGTGCGCCAGAACGCCATCTTCACTGTTGCCAAAATCCTCAATGAACCAGTCGTAGATCTTGGAAACCGTGATCTTGTCCCCCGTGATTTCCACGCCACGCGGAGAATTGACGTAAGTGCGGGCTGCCATGTCGAGCTGGCCTTCCAGCGCCACGGCGTCAAAAGCTGTTGCCTGCAGATCCGGGCAGCCAATGGAGGCGCAGTTCAGGGCATAGTGCAATCGGGCGTCCTGCCAGATGGGCCGCAGGATGCGGTGTTCAATGTCGTTGAGGGTCAGTCCTTCCCCCTCCACGCTGATCAGCTCCTTGCCCCAGGGTCCCTTGGCAAAGAGGCCGGGAGAGATGTTGATGTCCCGGATGCTCTCCACCGGATAATGATCCAGCACCACGGAAACGGTCAGGGCGTTGTAAAGGTTGATCCAGTAGGCCTTCTGTTCGGGGCGCGACAGCCCGCTGACAGGCTGAGCGGCCAGATAGCCCAGATAGGCCTGCAAAGCCGACCGGTCTTCGGCCGTTACATCGCCATAGGCAAGCTGGGCATAGCCCTGGGGCGCGGATGAAAGATAGCGCTGCAGAAAAGCCGACCAGTTGTCATGATTGACCCGGGCGGTCGAGGCCGGATCATGGGCCTGCCAGCGTGCCCACAAATCTGAGGAAGGCGCAAAGAGCCGTTCCCCGGAGCCAAACCCGGTCAGAAAAACCACCGCAAAAGCGGCCAGAAGAGCTTTGGCACCCGCCAGAGGGAAGAGCGGTTTTTTCTGCGTCACTGTTCGCATCTTTGCATACCATCCAAATCAGTCGCTGTCCGGGCAGTGCCCCCCGCATATCGGGGTCTGCCCCTCTTAGCCTCCACTTAAAATCTCAAGGGGACAAAAACCAATCAACAGCCCTTCACAAGCTTGGCACCGGCACTTGAAAACCGACCTCCGCCCCCAGCGCCCGCCTTTCAACCCCAACCACTGGTGCTAAGGGAGAGAGGAGACAAGCCTGGCGCAAAACCACTGCATCTGCCACCGGTCCCTATCAGGGTGGGACAGTGCTATGCCAGAAAGCAGGCTACCCGACGGGCCGTCCAGCTGTTAGAGAACAGTCAAGTTCTACAACTTAAGAGGCCCCATGAGTCAGCAGATAAGCCAGCAAACCACCCGCAGATTCGTCAGCAGTGGCTCCCTTTCTCCAATGAAAGGAGTGCTCTGCATGATCGCTGCCGGACTGGCCCTGACTCTCAACGATGGCATTCTGAAATGGCTGACCGGGGACTATCCTGTTGGCCAGATCATGTTCACCCGTGGACTGTTCGTTTTTCTGCCCATCGCCTTTCTGGCCTGGCAGGCAGGCGGCCTATCGAGCCTGCGCATCAAATCAGCCAAGGCCCATCTGATCCGGGCTGCCCTGGTGGTGAGCGCCACGTTCATGTTCATCACCGGCCTGCGTTATCTGGATTTCGCCGACGCCATCTCCATCACCTTTGCCGGGCCTCTGTTTGTGACCGCCATGGCTGCCCCTCTGCTGGGGGAAGTCATTGGCTGGCGACGCTGGGCTGCCGTGGGTGTTGGCTTTGTCGGCGTGCTCTTCATCGTTCAGCCGACCGGCGGGGTCTTTCACTGGGCTGCCCTGCTGCCTTTGGGCGCGAGCCTGCTGGGGGCCTTTCGCGACGTCCTGACCCGGCGCATGGCCCAGGGGGAAAGCTCCGTCGCGGTTTTGATGACCACCACCACCGCAGTCACACTGGCCGGGGGCAGCACTGTGCTGCTGGGCGGCTGGGTCTCGCTGGCCTGGGGCGATCTCGCTCTCATGGCGCTCAGTGGCCTGTTGATGGGCACGGCCCACTTTCTGATGATTGAATCCCTGCGGCTGGCCGAGGCGGCCCTGGTGATCCCCTTCAAGTACATGTCCATGATCTGGGCGGTGCTGATCGGCTTCTTCGTCTGGGGCAGCCTGCCCAGCGCCACCACCCTTCTGGGGGCGGGGATCGTGATCGCCAGTGGCCTCTACATTCTGCACCGCGAAAGACGTAAAAAATCTGTTTGATTCGCCCTGCAGTCAGACCTATTCCCTTTGCCAAACAAAAACACCGAAGAACGGAGACTCTCCATGGCTGATACACTGACCCTGGCCCAGGCCAACACCATCATTGAGGCTGCTCTGGCCAAAGGCGCAGACTTGAATCTCAACCCTCTGACCGTTGCCGTGCTGGACGCAGGGGGGCATCTGATCGCCTTGTCCCGCCAGGACGGCGCCAGCCCTCTGCGCCCGAAAGTCGCCCAGGGCAAAGCCAATGGGGCCATCGCCACAGGCATGAGTTCCCGCAAGCTTTTTGAACGCGCCCAGGAACAGGCCTACTTCATCCAGTCTCTCAACGGGCTGGCCGACGGCAGCCTGGTCCCCGTTCCCGGTGGCGTGCTGATTCGCGATGCCAATGGCGCTGTTATGGGCGGTGTCGGGATCACCGGCGACACGTCTGACAACGACGAAACCTGCGCCGTGGCCGGTATCGAAGCTGCGGGCCTGACCGCCGACGCCTGAGCCCAAGGTCAAACCGACTTGGCTCTGGCAAATTGAACGAAAAGGGGAGGAAGCCGACGCTTCCTCCCCTTGTTCTTGTTGCCGAAAGACTAGTCTGGCTGTCCTGAAGACACCTGCTCGCCGCGTGAAGCACTCTCTACTTCTTTGCGATCACCCAGACCGCATGCACGATGCCGGGAATGTACCCCAGCAGGGTCAGCAGAATGTTCAGCCAGAAATGCATGCCGATACCCACCTGCAGAAAGACCCCTAAAGGCGGCAGGAGGATGGCCAGAAGTATGCGCAGTAGATCCATCATGGTCGCTGAAAATCCTCAAACAAAATTACCCGTACTCCTCAAAAGCCAAATCGCTCCAGCTCTAGCTGGCCGCTTTGACATAGTCGTCCACGCCTTTGATACCAGCGTCCTTTTCCCCGGGCGACAGGAAGGATCCCAGATAGGAGTTGCGGGCCAGCTGAGCCAGTTCTTCCTGACTGAGCTCCAGCGCCTCCTTCAAGGCCTGATAATTCTCATTCATGTAACCGCCAAAGTAAGAGGGGTCGTCAGAATTGAGCGTGACCAGCAGCCCGGCCTCCATCATCTGACGCAAGGGGTAGGTGGACAGGTCCGTCACCACCTGCAGCCGGAGATTTGACAGAGGACAGAGGGTGAGAGCCAGACCCTCCCGGGCAACCCGATTGATCAGAACCGGGTCCTCCATCAGACGGTTGCCGTGGTCGATGCGCTTCAGCTTCAACAGGTTCAGGCCCTGGCGCACATAGTCTGCCGGGCCTTCTTCCCCGCAATGGGCCACGGGTACAAAACCCTCTGCGATGGCTTTGGCAAAGACCCGCTGAAACTTCTCCGGCGGATGGCCCAGCTCCGATGAGTCCAGTCCCACACCAAAGATTTTGTCTTTATGGGGCAGGGCCTGTTCCAGCGTCTCAAAGGCTGCCTCTTCGCTTAAGTGGCGCAGGAAACACATGATCAGCTTGTGGGAGATGCCCAGCTCAGCCGCCCCGCTGTCCAGCGCCCGGGTGATGCCCTGAAGCACCAGATCAAACGACAGGCCGCGCTCCGTATGGCCCTGAGGATCGAAAAAGATCTCCACATGGGTCACGCCCTGCGCCTTGACCTTCTCGAGATAGGCCCGGGTCAGCTCGTAAAAATCCTGTTCTGTCCTCAGCACCGACATGCCCGCATAGTAAAGGTCCAGGAAATCCTGCAGACAGCCAAAGGAATAGGCCTCGCGGATCTCGGCCACAGATCCATAGGGCAGCGTCACGCCGTTGCGTTTGGCCAGGGTCATCATCATCTCCGGCTCCAGCGTGCCTTCAATGTGAAGGTGCAGTTCGGCCTTTGGCAGGCCCGCAATAAAGCTGTCAGGGGTGTAGGCTGGGGCAGGCATAGGATGGGGCCTTTTCAATTGATGACAAAGGGCGCGAACAACAGCAAAGGGGTCTGAAAAACCGTCAGATAAACTACAGCTACGACCGAACTGGAAAGATAAACTCCACAACACCACACACGGCGTTCTTCATGGCAACCTGGCGGTCAGTCACGAGGTATCAATGATCACGCCACATATGGGCGTCAGCCGCAACGTCTGCAACAACTCTCCCACTCGAACAACAAAGTTCAGAGTGCCCGGCGCCTCCTGACAGCCATGCCTTTGCTTGCACTTCCCGGGCCCAGCGGTTACGGCTATGCCAGACGCAAGCGGAAGGAAACATCGTGCTCGGCGGGATCTACAAATTTCTGCAGCCCTGGCTGTTCAGCATGGACGGCGAACAGGCCCATACCCTGGCCATCACAGCCCTGAAAAAGGGGTTGGGACCCTCCTCTCCCCCCAGCGACGATCCCATCCTGAAAAGCGAGCTTTGGGGGCGGACTTTCGCCAACCCGCTGGGGCTGGCCGCCGGATTTGACAAAAACGCCGAGGTAATGGGCCCCATGCTCAACCTGGGCTTCGGCTTTGTGGAAGTGGGCTCGATCACCCCACGGGCCCAGCCGGGAAACCCCCGTCCCCGCCTCTTCCGCCTGGTCGAAGATCAGGCCGTGATCAACCGCATGGGCTTTAACAACGCCGGGATGGACGCCGCCGCAGCCAAACTGAAGGCCTGGCGGCAGGGACCCAACAAAGCCGGGCTGGTGGGCGTGAACCTGGGCAAAAACAAAACCACCGAAGACGCGGCTGACGACTACCGGTTGGGCACGCAGGCTCTGGCGGGCTATGCCGATTATCTGGTGATCAACGTCTCATCCCCCAACACACCGGGGTTGAGAGCCCTGCAGGGACGCGACGAGGTTGCCGCCCTGATTGCCGCTGTGCAGGACGCGCTGCCGGACCCGGCCCCGCCTCTCTTGCTGAAAATTGCCCCGGACCTGACCCCGGAAGACCGTCAGGACATTGCCGCTGTGGCCCTGGAAAGCGGGCTGGATGGTCTGATCATCTCCAACACCACCATTGAACGACCCGACAGCCTGATGGCGGTGACAAAGGACGAAATGGGGGGACTGAGCGGCAAGCCCCTCTTTAGACCCTCCACTGACCTGCTGCGGGAGATGTACAGCCTGACGGACGGCAAGATCCCCTTAGTGGGGGTCGGGGGCCTGTCCAGCGGGGCCGAAGCCTATGAAAAAATCAGGGCTGGCGCCTCATTGGTTCAGCTTTATTCAGCCCTGATCTATGGCGGCCCCGGACTGGTGCACAAAATCAAACGGGATCTGGCAGATGCCCTGCGGACCGATGGTCATCGCTCTTTACAGGAAGCCATCGGCGCAGAGCATCGCTCCTGAACCGCCACCTCCCTCTCACATATGGATAAAGAGGTGGATGTGCGCTTCAGGCGCTATCACAAAGTGAGTCCGGTTTAAGCAAACTAACTCTAGAGAATATCCAGCACCTGTTCCGGCGGGCGGCCCAGGGCTGCCTTGTCCCCGTTCAGCACAATGGGGCGCTCAATCAGGATGGGATTGTCGACCATGGCCTGGATCAGCGCCTCCCGGGACAGCGAGTCATCTGCCAGGTTCAGTTCCTTGTAGACGGCTTCGCCCTTGCGCATCAGGCCACGCGGTTCCAGACCCAGCTTTTCAAGAATGCTCTCAAGGGTCGGCGCATCGGGGCCGGATTTCAGATATTCAACAATCTCGGGCTGCAGCCCTTTGTCCTGCAACAGCTGAAGGGTCTGACGGGATTTGCTGCAGCGGGGGTTGTGATAGATGGACAGGGCGCTGTCGGACATGGGGGGCATTACCCTCTGATTGGCTGGGTTGATAGGCACCGCCTCCAAATCCAGAGCATGATACACGGTTCAAGCATCATCACATGGTGATCCCACTTAAAGCGATTTCACTCTAAGGGCTCAGGAAGGCGGATCGAGAACCTGCTATTTAGGCCAGGAGCCTTGTCCGGGCCAAGAGCTTTTTACCGCTGACTTCAGCTGAGCCCAGTAGGCCGGATGAAGACAGAGCCACAGAGCGGAAAGGTCTTGTTAACCCTATTTCAAGACCTCAAGGGCACTCTGCCTGCCATGATCATCCAGCTCTTCCTCTTTGCGCTCTACAGCGGCCTCTCCCTCTTCATCGGACTGGGTCTGCCTGAGCTGCTGCCCGTCCTCCTGCCGGCTGCCGACCTGACCCTCTCTCCCGCCGTGGCCATGGTCCTGGCGCTCTTTGTCTTTTTGCTGTGCGCCCTGGTTCATATGACTCTCTTCAGCCTGGGCCGCTCAGCAAAACTCAGCCGCCAGCTGCGCAACCTGACCCAGTCCCAGCATTCGGTGGAAGACGAGGTCTTGTGGCTGCGCGGCGAGATCAAAGCTGTCCTGGGCGCTCTGGACAGTGCGGCCACAAAGAAAGGAAACGGCAAGGCCAAGGATCCTTCCGGGACCAACCCCGTGGTGGAAGCTGCCGCAGAAGTGCGCATGCTGAAATCTCTGGTGGCGGGCATCTATGACGGCAAGTCCGACGCCCCGGCCCCGCGCGAACTGACTCTGGACCCAGTCAAGGACAGAGGGGTTGCAGCCCGCAGCAAAGAGATGGAAGGCGAACTGCTGGAACTGCTTTCTGACCCAGGCCTGCGTCGCAGCGATGCCGCCGAAAAAAGAGCAGTGGAGAAGAAAGCAGCGGAAAAGAAATCCGCGGCCAAGCCGAAGCGCAAGGCCCCGCCCCCCAGCAGCCCGAAGGAAGGCAAACTGCTGGAAGGTCTGAGCAAACGCAAAACACTGGATTTTGTGCAGAAAGCTCTGCGCGACGACATGATCGATCTGGTCCTGCAGCCAATCGTCACCCTGCCCAAGCGGCAGAAGCGCTACTACGAATGCTTCAGTCGTCTGCGCGACGCCACCGGGAACTACATCCTGCCGCAAGATTACATCCCGGTCGCCGAGAAGGCGGGACTGGTCACAGCCATCGACAACATGCTGCTGTTCCGCACCATCCAACTGGTGCGTAAAATCCAGCGCAAACACGAAGAACTGGATTTCTTCTGCAACACCTCCTCGCATACCCTCAAAGACGCAGAATTTTTCGGCGACTTCGTGGACTATCTGGAAAGCAACCGCCTGCTGGTCGCCAATCTGATCTTCGAGTTCCCGCAAGCCGACTTCAAGGACATGAGTTCAGAAGCCCGCCTGTTGCTGCGGCGCCTGTCCAACATTGGTGCCCGCTTCTCTCTGGATCAGGTGGAGGATCTGGACCTTGATCTGCCCGACCTGGAAGGTCGAGCTGTGGCCTTTGTCAAAGTTGACGGGCCCAAGCTGGTGGAAATGCGCATCAATGAAGGCAGCAAGAAGGTGCGGGAGTTTATCGAGTCCTTTAACCGCTCGCGCATTCAGCTGATCGTTGAGAAGCTGGAAGAAGACGATGATCTCATGACTTTGCTGGAAGCTGGTGCCACCCTGGGTCAGGGTTATCTCTTCGGTGAACCGCGGCTGGCCCGCCCGGCCAACTGACCGCGCCCCGGCATTTTTCGTTGCTCCTGCTGTTTCGTTTCCGCAAAGCCCCTGAAGGTCTTGTGACAGGGCTTTTTATTCTTGAGCCACTGTGGCACAGAAGGGCAGCACAACAGCAGGTCATGAGGTTCCAGCCGTCAAACGTCGCGGTCAGAGCCTGGTCGGCTGTTCTTCCATAAGAGCAAAATCGGCTAAAGGGCACGCAGCAACGGCGTCCGTTTTATCCGATCATGCTCCAGCCCCGGTCATGGCGGTCCGATGCCTGCCATACCAGTCTCAAGAGAACCGGCCAACTTCCATGAGCAAGACTTCCTATGATCTGCACAGCGGTTTGTCTGACTTTGCAGACCTCTATGACGCCTATATCTGTGACCTTTGGGGGGTGTTGCATGACGGGGTAACGGCCTTCCCCGATGCGGTGGCCACCCTGGCCAGGCTCAAACAGGACAACAAGAAGATCTTCATCCTGTCGAACGCACCGCGCCGCTCCAGCGAAGTGGAAGGCCGGATGAACGACATGGGCATCGATCCCAGCCTCTATGACCGGGTGCTCTCCTCCGGGGAACAGACCTGGACCTGTCTCAAAGACCGCCCTGATAGCTGGTATCAGACCCTTGGCCGGCGGTGCCTGCATCTGGGGCCAGACAGGGATCACGGCATGCGCGACGGCCTGGATCTGGACATTGTGCAGGACCCGGCAGAGGCCGACTTTCTGCTCAACACCGGCGCCAAGAACGCCACTGACCTGGATACCAGTTACGACGACATTCTGGTTGCCGCCCAGAAACGCGGGTTGAAGATGGTCTGCGCCAATCCGGATCTGGAAGTCATCCGCGGCGGCAAGAGGGAAATCTGCGCTGGTGCCCTGGCCCGCCGCTATGAAGACCTGGGCGGGGAGGTGCGCTATCACGGCAAGCCTCATGCGGAAATCTATCAGGAGTGTCAGGATTACCTGAAGGACATCCCGGCAAAGCGCATTGCCATGATCGGGGATTCCCTGCGCACTGACATTGCCGGGGCCCGCTCTGTTGGCATTGGCGCCATTCTGGTCGTCGGCGGCATCCACGCCGAAAGCCTGGGGGTGGCAGAAGGACAATTGCCCGAACGTACCAAACTGGATGCCCTCTGCAGTCATGAAGGCCACTGGCCTGATCAGGTGTTGCCAGCCCTTCGCTGGTAGACCTTTGACCCGTCGCTTAGGTCCAATCGGGCGTGCTGGGAACCAAATCAGCTGAACTGGAAGGGCTGAAGGCTTCGCTTCTGTCGTGGCAGGGCCTTTGGTACTGTGCCCCAAAAGCGCGCATGCTCTAAAACACTGAAAAGAGGCAAATTCACGCTTCAAGTGTTATCACCTAGTGATTCCACTTAAACCGATTTGGCTCTATTGTTTCTCTGGCGTCTCGCCCCAGATACTCTATCAGGGGCAGAAATCAGGGAACCGAGAATGGCGCGCACTTTTTCAACCAGTTGGTCCCATCGCTTCTCTGGCCCGCTAGAGGATGTCTGGTCCTTTATCGCCGATTCCTCCCGTTACAACGAAGCCACGGGGTTCCCAAAACACAAGATCGAGCCGGAGATCCAGGCCGACGGCAGCACCCGCTTTTTCGGCAGCGTCAAGGTCGGCTGGTTCACGCTGAAGTGGGAGGATTTCCCCGCGGACTGGGTGACCCCCGAACGCTATTTTCATCCCCGTATCTTCTCCCAGGGCCCTTTGCAGAAACTGGATTTCGAGTTTCGGCTGGAGCCCGATGGCGACGGCTGTATCGGCACCTTTCAGCTGGATGCCGTCTCCCGGGGTCTCTTTGGCTGGCTGATGCTGAAAAGTGGTAAGTTCCATCATGCGGCTGAAAGGGATTGCCGCAAGTTCCTGACGGAACTGGACGAATTTCTGCAACAGCGACGCCAGTCTCCCTTCGACTACATCAAGCCCCAGCCTGATGACAGCGCCATAGAACGCGGCGCCCGCCTGGCCCGCGAGATAGAGGCCAGCGGTTATGGACACGGTCTGGCAGACAAACTGGTCGACTTTGTCCTGACCGGCCCGGAGAACGACCTGTCCCCCTTGCGCCCGCTCCATCTGGCCCACCTCTGGCAGGCGGAGGAAAGGCAGGTGGTCGAACTCTGCCTGCAGGCCACCAAGGTGGGGTTGATATCGCTGGAGTGGGCCATACTCTGTCCGCGCTGCCAGATGCCGGATGAGACCTATCGCAGCCTGGATGAGATGCCCCATGGCGCCCACTGTCCCTTCTGCAACATCTCCTTTGACGGCGACTTCTCCGCCAATGTGGAACTGAGCTTCAAACCCTCCCCCGCCATCCGGGATGTGGGCAGCGGTCTCTTTTGTTTCTCCGGCCCGCTGGGCACCCCCCACATCCTGATGCAGCAGAGAGTGGCAGCCGGTCAGACGCGGGATCTGGCGCTGAAACTGCCGCCGGGTTCCTATCGGGTCCGCTCTCACGATCCCGGGCCGGAACGCAGCTTTGAGGTGCTGCCAAACCCCCGGAACGCTGCTAGCGATCAGGAGGTCACTCTGGTCATGGGGCGCGATAAGCTCGACCTGATCGCTGCCGGATCCGCCTTGGGGGATGCGCCGCTGCAAAAGGAGGACAGGGCTCTCCATCTGCCTGCCCTGTCCCGATTGATCATGACCAACGAAAGTGATCGGGCCCGGTCCTTTGTGGTGGAAAGGCTGGCCTGGCGGGCCGAAGCCCTGACCGCAGACCGCGTAACCACCTATCAGGCCTTCCGGGATCTCTTTTCCGATCAGGTTCTCAGGGCCGGGGATCAGGTGGGCATATCCCGGGTGGCGCTGCTCTTTTCCGATCTTTATGGCTCAACCGCCCTTTATGAGCGCATCGGGGATGCCAGGGCCTATGCGTTGGTGCGGGAGCATTTTGCCTTCATGGCCGGCATCATCCGGGATCAGGAAGGCGCGGTGGTGAAAACCATCGGCGATGCGGTGATGGCCGCCTTTCATTCAGAAGAACAGGCGCTGCTGGCCGGGCTGGCCATCCAGCAGCAGATCGCCCAGTTCAATCAGGCCAATCCGGATGGGCCTCTGGCCATCAAGCTGGGCCTCCACGCAGGCCCGGCCATCGCGGTCACCCTGAACGAACGGCTGGACTACTTTGGCTCCACGGTCAATCTGGCCGCCCGGCTGCAGGCCCAAAGTCAGGGCGGGGATTTTGTCTTGTCCCAGCCTGTAGCCGAGCTGCCGGACATTCAAAAGCACCTGACGGGCTTCAGTGCGCAATCGGAAACGGCCCCCTTGAAGGGATTTGCAGAGCCGGTGCCATTCCTGCGGCTGCAGTTCTGACGACCGGCCCGACACTTTTCGGACCGTCATTCAACAGCCGGGCGAAGGGAAATTCTCCAATAAGGCCATGGGCTTGTCCCTAGAGTGGGGCTTTTTGCCTGCAAAACAGCGGCAAAAAACTTCGCCAAACGATGATTTGTTCCCTATTTTCCGCCAGTTAGACCAAGTAGAGAAAATAGACATTCACGTGTTGCCATGGTTTAGTGGCGGCCAATTGGTGCATTGCAATAAAAAGTGTGAAGGACGAGATCCCATGGCTGACTTTCCCAAAAAGTCTGAACAGGACTGGAAAGCGCTGGCTGAAAAAGAGCTGCGTGGTGCTGAGCTGGATGGCCTGACCTGGAAGACGCCGGAAGGGATCGACGTCAAACCTCTCTACACCGCCGCGGACCTCGAAAACCTGTCTTTTGATACGGGTCTGCCGGGCTTTGCACCTTTCACCCGGGGCCCCAAAGCCACCATGTATGCCGGCCGCCCCTGGACAGTGCGTCAGTATGCGGGCTTCTCCACCGCCGAAGAATCCAACGCCTTTTACCGCGCCAATCTGGCTGCCGGACAAAAGGGCCTCTCCGTGGCTTTCGATCTGGCCACCCACCGGGGATATGATTCCGACCATCCGCGTGTGATGGGGGATGTGGGCAAAGCCGGGGTGGCCATTGATTCCGTCGAAGACATGAAAATCCTCTTTGACGGCATTCCCCTGGATAAGATGTCCGTCTCCATGACCATGAACGGCGCGGTCCTGCCCATTCTGGCGGGCTACATCGTGGCAGGGGAAGAACAGGGCGTCTCCCGTGAGCAGCTGAGCGGCACCATTCAGAACGACATTCTCAAAGAGTTCATGGTGCGCAACACCTACATCTATCCGCCCGAACCCTCCATGCGGATCATCGCCGACATCATCGGCTATACGGCCCAGGAAATGCCGAAGTTCAATTCCATTTCCATTTCCGGCTATCACATGCAGGAAGCCGGGGCCACGGCGGTACAGGAACTGGCCTTTACCATTGCCGATGGGCTGGAATACGTGCGGGCAGCAAAATCCCGCGGTCTGGCTGTCGACAAGTTTGCGCCGCGCCTCTCCTTCTTCTTCGCCATTGGCATGAACTTCTTCATGGAAGTGGCCAAACTGCGGGCGGCCCGCACCCTCTGGGCCCATCTGATGGCTGAGGAGTTTGCGCCGGAAGACCCGCGCTCGCTCACCCTGCGCACCCACTGCCAGACCTCCGGTGTGTCACTGACGGAACAGGACCCCTACAACAACGTGATCCGCACCACCGTCGAAGCCATGGCGGCCACCCTGGGCGGCACCCAGTCCCTGCACACCAATGCACTGGATGAAGCCGTGGCGCTGCCCACGCCCTTTTCCGCCCGCATTGCCCGCAACACCCAGCTGATCCTGCAGGAAGAAACAGGCATCACCAACGTGGTCGACCCGCTGGCCGGCAGTTACTACGTGGAAAGTCTGACGGACTCCCTCATCACCCACGCCAAGGCGTTGATTGATGAAGTGGAGGAATTGGGCGGCATGACCAAAGCCGTGGAAAGCGGCATGCCCAAACTGCGCATTGAAGAAGCGGCTGCCCGGAAACAAGCGGCCATCGATCGGGGCGACGAGGTCATCGTCGGGGTCAACAAGTACCGTCTGGAAGAAGAAGACGAAATCGACATTCTGGATGTGGACAACGCCGCGGTACGCGAGCAGCAGGTGGCCCGCCTGAAATCCATCCGTGCCAACCGTGACCAGGCAGCCTGCGACGCCGCCCTCACCGCTCTGACAGAAGCCGCTGCCAGCGGTGAAGGCAACCTTCTGGATCTGGCCGTACAGGCCACCAGGGTCCGGGCCACTGTCGGTGAAATCTCCGACGCACTGGAAAAGGTGTACAGCCGCCACCGGGCCACCATTCGCTCCATCTCAGGGGTCTATGGCTCTGCCTATGAAGGGGATGAAGGGTTCTTGAAGATCCAGAAGGAAATCGAAGCTTTCGCTGAGGAAGAAGGCCGGCGTCCGCGCATGCTGGTGGTCAAAATGGGCCAGGACGGCCACGACCGGGGTGCCAAGGTCATCGCCACCGCCTTTGCCGACATCGGCTTTGACGTAGACATCGGCCCGCTGTTCCAGACACCGGACGAAGCCGCCCGTCAGGCCATTGAAAACGATGTTCATGTGATTGGCGTGTCCAGTCAGGCCGCCGGCCATAAAACTCTGGTGCCCGAAATGGTGGCGGAGCTGAAAAAAGAAGGGGCCGGCGATATTCTGGTGGTGTGTGGTGGCGTCATTCCTCCGCAGGACTATGACTTCCTGCGCGATGCGGGTGTCTCAGCCATTTACGGCCCGGGCACCAACATTCCAGAAGCAGCCCACGAAATTCTCGATCTGATCCGCCAGCAGAAGTAAGGCGGTCTGCCGGGCTCAACCGGCCCCCGCTGCAGGGCACAGCCGGATCAGTCTGCAAAGCTGCGACAGAGGAACAGGCAGGGGGATAAGATAGACCTCTGCCGTTCTAACCCATTGTCGCTAGAGCCATTTTGTGCGAGCAATGGGGGTCAGCCAGTCGGCCTGCTTCTGCGCAGCCTCTTTGAAACTCGGGGAACGCCGATTTCACGCTGCAGAAGTGGCTGAATGGTGACAGCTATTGCGGGGGGAGGAAGTCGCAAGACCATGGAGGAAGAACAGGAAACCTCTGGCTTGGGCCGTTGGGGGCTTTGGGCAGGCAGCCTGCTGTGGATATTGCTCTGCGGCCTCTATGTCCTGTTTTCCATAGGCACTGAAAATCTCTTCCAGCTGCTGCCCTACGAACTGGCTTCCATCGTCTGGGGCACCTTCACTCCTCTGGCCTTTGTCTGGCTGCTGGTGCTCTACCTCTCCCGACAGCAGACGCTCTCCACAGAAACAAAACTGCTGCTGGAGAAGCTGTCAGCGCTGACCTATCCCGCAGATCATGCCCACTATCGGGTGCGCATCCTCACCGAAAGCCTGCAGGAACAGGCCGAGATGCTGAGCCTGGCAGGCGATGAACTGACGGACAAGCTGGACAAAGCCAGAGAGTCCTTTCGGCAGCAGACCCAGGAACTCAGTGGTGCCGGGGTCCGGGCCGCGGCCCAGGCCGACAGTCTGCGCGACGCTCTGGCCGACCAGTCCGACCAGATCACCCGGGCCAGCGAACAGGTAGGCCAGCAACTGACCCTGGCGCGGGAAGCCACCGACCGCCAGGTGGAAGATCTGGAGCAAGCCGCTGCCAACGCCAAAGGCATGGCCGAAACCATCGACGGACTGCTGCAAAAACCCATCGAAGCGCTGAGCCTTGCGGCTGACAAAGCGGTCAACGACGGCGCACGGGCCGGGGAAATCCTCTCCCAGCAACGGGCGGACATCAGCAACGTCACCGGCGAGGTCAACACCGCTGCCAAAGCCCTGCGCAAGGAACTGGAAGGCGACATCAAGCACATTGTGGCCGCCGCCCGGGATCTGGCAAAGCAATCCAACAATCTGGGGGATGAACTGCGCGATCAGCTGGGGGCGCTGACCGCCTCCTTCGAGCATGCCGTCAATCAGGCGGACTATCTGAAAGCCACCGTCACCAACCAGACCAGTGATCTGCGCTCCCTCAGCGGCGAGCTGGAAGACCGCTCCGGCAGCATCAACAGCGCCCTGCAGGGCGTGGTGGACGACGCCTCCAGCGCCTTTGAACGGGTGTCGGGTGAAACCCTGCGGCTGACAGAGGAGTTCGAACAGCGCGCCCAGGCCGTGGCAGACTCTGCAGAACGCTCAGCCCGACAGTTGACCGGGTCCGTCGAACGCTCCCAGCAGGAGCTTAAGGTCATGGGCGACTCCATCGGTGAAAGCCTGACGGACATGGTGGCCCATGCCGGACGTCGCCTGAATGAAGCCAGTGAAACGGTCAGGCCGCACGTTCAGGCACTGACAGCTGCTTCAGACCGGGCGGTGGAGCGCGCCAATCAGGCTGGGGAAGCCTACGAGCGCCGCGCCGAAGACCTGCGGGAAAGCTCCAACCGGGCAACCGAACATGTGGAGCAGGTCAGCAAAGGCTTCCGCGATCTCTCCTCTGTACTGGCCGAAGGCGCCCGCCAGGCCGGGGAACGGACCCGCGAAGCCAGCGACGAGCTGCGCGACCACCGCGAAGCCCTGGTGGCAGCCTCTGCCGCGGCGCAGAAAGCCACAGTCATGCTGCGGGCAGCCACCCAGGAAGAGCTGAACGACATGACCAAGGTGGCCGCCACGCTGGAGGCTCAGGCCGGGCGCATTGCCGCGCAACTGTCCGCCCAGATCGCCGATTCAAAGAAAGCCGGGGAAGATGCAGAAGCCAGCACCGGCGCGCTGCGTCAGGAACTGCTGACCCAGGCCGAGAACCTGATGGAAATCTCCAACAAGGCCCTGTCCCGCCTGAAAGAAGCCGGCGACGACATGCAGACGCACACGTCCAGTCTCAGCCAGGTTTCCGAAGACGCTCTGGAGAAGACGCTGGAACTGGGCAACCTGCTGTCCCACCAGGGCACGGCCTTCCAGAACACCGTCACCGAAAGCGAAATCAAACTGAAGAAGGTATCAGAGCTCTGCGCCCTGCAGGCCGAGGAGCTCAAGCGTGCGGCGGACGAAGCCAACCGCCAGTCCCTCAAGCTCAAGGAAACCGACCTGGAAGCCCGCCGGGATCTCTTCCTGCGCACCGCGTCGGTCATGCTGGAAGATCTCAACAGTCAGTCCATTGATTTGAGCCGTCTGATTGAGGATGAGTTGCCAGAAGATCTCTGGAAACGCTGGCGCAAAGGGGACAAATCCATCTTTGCCCGCCGACTGGTGCGCCGCAAAGACAAAGGCGAACTCAAGGTTCCCGAAATCAAGCAGCGCTTTGAAAAGGATGAGCAATTCCAGCAGCAGGTTTCCCGCTACATCAGTCAGTTTGAAGCGCTGATGAATCAGGCGGCTGCCTGTGATCCGGAAAACGTGCTGACAGCTACCTTCCTGACGGCTGATGTGGGCAAGCTCTATCTGATGCTGACCCGCTCTATCGGGCGCAGCCAGTAAAGTCATCCGCTGCAGCGCCCGCCTTCCTTGTTGGCTGGCCCGCCGCGGATTTGTGCAAAGGAAGATCTCATGGTGAAGGGTGTAAAGCCTGCTCACAACCCGACAGACGGTCCCGCGCGCAGTCAGAACCCGCCGGAACGCACTCACTGGGCCACCCTGGTAGATCTCTCCCGCTACATCTGGCCGGCTGGTGAACTGGAACTGCGGGCCAGGGTCGTTCTGGCCATGATCCTGCTGATCTCCGCCAAAGTCGCAAACGCCCTGGTGCCCCTGCTGTACAAAGAAGCGGTTGATGCCCTGACCGGCGATGAAATCGCCCAGGCCGAAGCGACAAAGGATCAGGGGGGCAGCGTCACCGCTACGGTGGTGGACAGTCTGGCCTCCCTGCCCAACGAGATCGTCGTGCCCATCGGGGTCATTGTGGCCTACGGTCTGGCCCGTGTCCTGGCCCTCAGCTTCCAGGAACTGCGCGATGCGGTCTTCGTTAAGGTCGGGCAACGGGCCGTGCGCAAGGTCGGCATCGAAGTCTTCCGTCATTTGCACGCCCTGTCCCTGCAGTTCCATCTGGAACGCCAGACCGGCGGGCTGACCCGGGTCATCGAACGGGGCACCAAGGGCATCGAAGGGCTGCTGAACTTTGCCCTCTTTTCCATTCTGCCCACTTTTGTGGAACTGGCCCTGTCCACGGGCATTCTCTGGTACCTCTACGGTTTCGAGGTGGCGCTCATCACCTTCGCCACGGTGGTGACCTATGTGGTCTACACCTACAAGGTGACCGAATGGCGGCTGACCCTGCGCCGTCGGATGAACGACAGCGACCAGAAAGCCAATACCCGGGCCATTGACTCTCTGCTGAACTTCGAAACGGTGAAGTACTTTACCAACGAACGGCATGAAGAAGAACGCTATGACGAAGGCCTGAAATCCTATGAAAAGGCCGCCACGGCCTCCAAAGTCAGCCTGTCCATTCTCAACATCGGCCAGGCGCTGATCATTGCCATCGGTGTGACCAGTCTGATGCTGCTGGCCGCCACCCGGGTGGCTGCTGGTGAAATGACCACCGGCGATTTTGTCGCTGTGAACGCCTACATGATGCAGATGGCGCAGCCGCTGAACTTCTTCGGCTTCGTCTATCGGGAAATCAAGCAGTCCCTGGTGGATATGGAAGCCATGTTCCGGCTGCTGCTGGTCTCTTCCGGCGTGGTGGATGCGCCGGATGCCAGGCCCATGAAGGTGGAAGGCGCGGAAATCGCCTTTAAGAATGTTCACTTCCACTATCATGAAGACCGCCCCATCCTGCGCGGCATTTCCTTTAGCGTGCCGGCCGGACAGACGGTGGCGGTGGTGGGGTCCAGCGGGGCCGGGAAATCCACCCTCTCCCGTCTGCTGTTCCGCTTCTATGATGTGGCAGAAGGCACCATCGAAATCGATGGCCAGGATATCCGGGAGGTAACCCAGCTGTCCCTGCGCGAAGCCATTGGCATCGTACCCCAGGACACGGTGTTGTTTAACGATACCATCGCGTACAACATCGCCTATGGTCGGCCATCAGCGTCCGAAGAGGATCTGATCGAAGCCCGCAACCTTGCCCGGCTTGATACCCTGATGACCCAGCTGCCCGACGGCATGGAAACTGTGGTGGGGGAACGGGGCCTGAAGATGTCCGGCGGTGAAAAGCAGCGGGTGGCCATCGCCCGCGCTGTGCTGAAAAAACCCGCCATCCTGCTGTTTGATGAAGCCACTTCGGCGCTGGATACCAAAACCGAAAAGGAAATCCTCAACAGCCTGAAGGAAGTCTCCAAAGGGCGCACAACCCTGGTCATCGCCCACCGCCTGTCCACCATCATCGATGCGGACAACATCATTGTGCTGGAAGCAGGCCGGGTGGTTGAGCAGGGTCGCCATCAGGAACTGCTGGCTGCTGACGGGCTTTACGCAGAAATGTGGCGCAGGCAGCAGGAAAGCAAAGACGAGGGAGAAGAAGGCGAAGAAGAAGAGGACAGCAGTGCGTCTTGATACCTGCCCGATCCTGCTCTGGAATTCCGTGAGACTTCGGTTGGCAAAGTCTGCAAAGCACCTTATCCCAAGCTAGAGCATTCCAACCTGCCCCGCCTGTCCCCCGGGGTTTTAACACCTTCAGAAAAGACAACTCAGAAAAGACAACGACGTGACGGCCCTCCCTTCCTCTCTGGCGCAAGACATACTCTCCGGCAACCGCCGGGCCCTGGCCCGCGGCATCACGCTGATTGAATCCACCCGGCGCGACCACCGCGCCCAGGCAGAACAGTTGCTGGCCGAGCTGCTGCCCCACAGCGGCCGCTCCATCCGCCTGGGAATCTCCGGCGTGCCGGGCGTGGGCAAATCCACCTTCATTGAGGCATTTGGCCTCTCGGTGATAGACCAGGGCCGTAAGGTAGCTGTCCTGGCCATCGACCCCTCCTCCCGACGCACCGGCGGCTCCATCCTGGGCGATAAAACCCGCATGGAGCATCTCTCCCGCAATCCCTCTGCTTTCATTCGCCCTTCCCCTTCAGCGGGCTCACTGGGCGGGGTTGCCCGGCGCACCCGGGAAGTGATGCTGCTGTGCGAAGCGGCAGGCTTTGATCTGGTGATCATCGAGACGGTGGGGGTGGGTCAGTCGGAAACCGCCGTTGCCGACATGGTCGACCTCTTTGCCCTGCTGTTGCTGCCCAGTGGCGGCGACGAACTGCAGGGAATCAAAAAAGGCATTGTCGAACTGGCAGACCTGGTGGTGGTCAACAAGGCGGACGGGGACATGAAAATGGCCGCCCGCCGGGCCGCTGCTGAGTACCAGTCGGCCCTGCGCATGCTCCGGTCCCTCAATGACGCCTGGCAGGTACCGGTTCTGCAGGTCTCTGCCCTCAAAAACGAGGGGATGGACAAGGTCTGGCAGGCGTTGCTGCAACATCGCGACGCCTTGGGACAGGACGGGCTGGAGCAAAAGCGCGGCGACCAGGCCAAGGCCTGGATGTGGCATGAAATTGAAGAAGAACTGCTGACAGCCTTTCGCGAGGAACCCCAGGTCGCCGCGGCGTTACGGGTTCTGGAAGACGATGTCTCTCACGGCCGCAGCTCCGCAGCTGCAGCGGCCAAGGAACTGCTCCAGCGCTTCTTTCAACGCTAGAGCATGATCGGTTTAGTTAGAAGCGCTTTGCGCTTTGAACTAAACCGTGAATCATCCTCTAAACCATTGAATAGAGGCAAATTCACGCTTCAAGTGTTATCACCTAGTGATTCCACTTAAACCGATTTGACTCTAAGGCCGGACCGCAACAAAGGGCACGGGCCAATCTGCTTGATCCCCGCCTTTGCTTGATATCCGTCCAATCCGGACCGGATTGCGCTTTTAACAATGGCGCCAACTCTTGAGTCGAAAGCCTTGAAAGCGTAGGGAAATGGGACCTATTGGCCAGCGAATGCAGAGTCTTTGCTAGAGCATGATCGGGTTCGTTAGACGCGCTTTGCGCTTGGAACTAAACCATGAATCATCCTCTAAAACACTGAAAAGAGGCAAATTCACGCGTCAAGTGTTGTCACGTAGTGAGTCCACTTAAACCGATTTGACTCCAGGAACTGAAGAATCTCCGTTTTTCTGCCGTTGCGGGGCTTGACGCATCCGGGGCGCACTTGTAGAAACGCGGCTCGCTCGGGACCTTACAGGGTTCCGGCTTTTCTTTGTTATTTTGCGCACAGATTGGAAGAAACCCATGGCACGTCGTTGCGCCTTCACCGGCAAAGGTGTTCAGACCGGCAACAATGTCAGCCACGCGAACAACAGGACGCGTCGCCGCTTCCTGCCGAACATGCAGGACACCTCGCTGTACAGTGAGATCCTCGGTCGCATGGTCCGCGTTAAGGTATCTGCGCGCGGTATTCGCACGGTTGAGCACAATGGTGGCCTCGATGCTTACCTGCTCGGCACTCCCAACCGCAAGCTGGGTGACGAAGCGCTGAAAATCAAGCGCCAGATCGCTAAAGCAAGCGCTGCTGCGGACGCCGCAAGCGCGTAAGCGCATCGCGTTACCGGCTGCTGGATCGGGGCACTTTCTGTGGGCCCGGTCTTGTGAAAGCACTTACCAGAGCTTTCGCACCAAGGTTTGAAAAAGGTCCGTTCCTTCGGGAGCGGACCTTTTCTTTTGCCGACTGACCGCCTGCTGATCTTTGCGGCGACGCGCCGGGATGGCGCAGTTGGTTAGGGTTTGGCGCCAGGGACAGTGCGCTACAAGGACCGGTTACTCTTTCAGCTCAAACAGCAGCAGGGCTGTGCGCTGGTCATAGTGCCCGCCGTTATCGTCACCAACGATCAAAAGCCCCTTACCCCCACTGGGCAGGTCGATCACCGCAAGACCCTCCAGATTATCCCGGACCTCCGTTGGTGATTCGATCAGCGCCAAAACCCGCGAGGGTGCCAACTGGCCCTTTTTCAGGTGCTTTGTCTGGATCTCAACCAAGCGGTGGCGCAGAAGATTTTCTTCACGGAAGTAGGCCCGTTCCAGCACCAGCAGTCGGTCGCCATACTCCGTGGCGGCAACGGGGTCCAGGCTGTCGCGCTTTTCATAGTAGAGTTTGCGCCAGTTGGAGGTGGTCGGGGGCGAGGTCCAGCCGATGTGGGCCTGTTTGCCGTCAACAACCTCCTTCACCCCTTCACTGAAGGTGATGACCTGACCTTTCGCCAGAAAGGCGGCGGCTTCCGGGCCCTGGTTGGTTTGGCGCTCTATGCCCTGAGGGGCATCAATACGTTTTTTGGCTGCCCCGAGACGGTTCTTGTTCTCCATCGTGTAAAGCAGGAACCGTGAGTTACGCTCAAAGCCGACCAGGAAATTATGACCACCAATGTGAGCGATTGATTCGGCGTCCGACCGGCTCTTGTCGCCTTCACAGAGGTTCCGGCCCTTCACCCCTTTTAGGGGACCTGAGAAGGCTTCCGTCAGCCCTGCCAATTCATCGCGTTCATTGAAGGAGAGCTTGATGATGGACCAGTATCCGAAGTCTGAGACCATCATGATACGCCCGTCCGGCAGAAGGGTCAGATCGGACAGACCCCGCAGTCCCTTGATCTCTGTCTTGAGGGACAGGCCACCCCGCCACCCCAGGGTGAGGTTGGTGTGCAGGGACATGTTGTTGCCGCTTTCCTTCAGCGTCTCAACTTCCAGCCCCACCGGGTTGATGGGACCATCACAGGCCAGGGGATGCATCACCGATAAACGGAAATCCTCCGCTTTGGCGGCAGATGCCGACAATCCGGCCAGGACGCCAACCGCCACCAGGCCGCAAGATACGACAGACCGACACACCGACGCCAAACCCATGAACTTTCCCTCACTCAGACCTTTGTTTTTGCTTTCCGGATCATGGCCAACCCGAATTTCCCTGCGCAATCCTACCAAGTTGTTTGTGCAACCCAAGTGAATAATCCAAGGAACTTTAAGCATCCCCCTTTATGAGCCTGAGCGCTCAATATCTTGGCCAAAAGGTGAATATCTTTTGTTTGGCAACTGTCGTAGCGTTTCAGCAGGTATCGCTACTTGTCCGGCAGTCATCAGCCCTCAGGGCTCACTAGGCTGCCCCTCATCAGTGAAGGAGACGACAGTGACTTATCCCCCGAAAGAGAGCCTCCCCCTTAAACGTCGCCAGTTTCTCGGCGGTGTTGGCGCTTTGTCGCTAACCGCCCCTCTGGCGGCCGTACTGGCAGATCCGCGCAAAGCAGCGGCAGCGGCTGAGCAAACGGAAATGGTCAGCCTGAAAACCCACAACGGGCAGGACGTGACCGCCGCTCTGGCCATGCCAAAACAAACCCCGGCAGCAGCGGTGGTGCTGATCCATGAATGGTGGGGCCTGAACGATCACATCAAAACCATGGCTGCGGCCATGGCCGAAGAAGGCTACATCGCCCTGGCCGTCGATCTTTACAAAGGTCAGGTCGCCACCGACGGAAATGCGGACATGGCCCGCAGCCTGATGCAGGCCGTCGACGGTGACGAGGCCACCGATACACTGACCTCCTGGATGGACTGGCTGCGGGAAAAGAAAGAGTTTTCCGGCAAGATCGGCACCATGGGCTGGTGTTTCGGCGGAGGCTGGTCCCTCCGCGCCTCAATGGCCTCTCCCGCAGATGCCACGGTTGTCTATTACGGGAAGGTGGATTTCGACGCCAACCAGTTGGAATGGTTGAAAGGCCCGGTCATGGGGCACTTCGCGACAGAAGACAAATGGATCAACCAGGCCATGGTGGATCGGTATGAAACGGCGATGAATGAAGTGGGCAAACCCTTCGAAACCTACTGGTACGAAGCCCAGCACGCCTTCGCCAATCCAACCTCAGCCCGCTATGATCAGGCCGACGCTGCCGAAGCCTGGGCCCGAACCCTGACCTTCCTGTCAACTCACCTCAAGGGATAGGGTTTCCTTAAGATACCCAGAGTTGGGTCGCTTGTGGTGGAAAGGCTTGCTAGCCCCCGCTGAACGCGTGAGGCCCACTTAAACAGCCAGATCCGGGTAAACTCTGGCGGGCGGCGGCAAATCAGCCTTTGCTGTCGCCCGTCGGGTTTCCTGATGCTGGCTGCATTTCCTGACGGCGGTTTATCTTTCAGCCTGTTTCGGCGAGGGAATTGGCTTTTGTGACCGGACCGCCCGGCCCCGCCAAATGATCAGTCCCCTTCTTCGGGCCTCAGGTTCAGGAAACTGAAGAGATTGCTTTCCAGTTCAGCTTCCTGATTGGGTCGCAGGGCATTGCTGTAAAGACTGACGCCAATCACAAACACCGGGTTTCCCTGATCATCACTCAAGGGTGTTATCAGGCGCTCAATCGCCGCAAAAAGACCGGCCCCGCCGCTTTCCTGTCGACGGCTGTACATTAAGGCCGGCCTGTTGATAACGTGGCTCCAGCGCTCATGCATCACGGGATAGGCTTCCTCAGAAGCCAGGACCCTGAGATCCTGACCCGCCAGGCTTTTCTCCCCCCAGGCCGTATTGACGCTTTGACCCGCCAATCGACAGGTAAAACGGTCCTCTGCGGCCCGGTATTCATAGATCCATATTGATTTCAGCAGATTGGGTACGGCAATGGGGTCAAAGTCAGACTTTTTGGGCAACAAAGCCCCGTTGCGCAGAGACAGCCAATAGTCGACCAGTTGTCGAATTTCCGGGCTGCTTCCCTCCAGAAAAACGTCCAGGTCCTCCAGATTAAGATGACGCACCGGCAATGGCATAGGGTACCGAATTCCTGGGACTTGATTTTAACAGAACTGCATTCAGTCCTATCCTGCTTAGAGCATGATCGGACAGGTTGGAAGTGCTTAGAGTCTTGTCGTCTTATTTGGAATCACGAGGTGATTTCAAACAAGACGTGATTAAGCCTCTTTTCAACCTGTTAGAGGGTGATTCACGACAGAAGCCGAGCGCGAGGCGCTTCGACTTCAATCGATCACGCTCTAGCATCTGGCAGCAATCCGTGATCCACCCCAAAAGCCAATTAAAAAGTGGCATGATCCAGAGCAATCGCACAGTGACACCACTTAACCCGATTTGACTAAAATGGATTTAACTTTGGGGAAGAAAAGGAGTGTCTGACCAGAAGCAGACTGCCTTAATTGGTCCCTCTCTCGGTTTCACTGAAAAGGGAACGCTTCTTAACAGGCCGGAGGATGCCTTAGGGATCAGGCGCAGGGGTGCTGCGCTTGGAACTAAGCCGTGACTCACCCTCGAAGACACTGAAGAGAGTTTCATGTTTCACGTGTTATCACGCAGTGAGTCCAGTTAAAGCGATTTGGCTCCAGAGGGCGTCAGCAGTCGGTGCAGTTGAGATACTTGATCTGGCTGTTGTCCACACTGGGGGAATCATCCTGCCCGTAGGAGGCCGAATAAAGGCTGAAGCCAATGATGAAATCAACGCGGCCGTCGTCTTTGGCAAAGGGAGCAATGAACCGCTCCACGCCGCGGCCGGGAATATTGTTGCGCATCAGATACTCGGCCCCGTGAAACAGGCTCGGGCCCTGGATGATGCGCAGCCAGCGATCCATGACTTTCGCCAGATTGCTTTCCCCCACAATGCTCAGTGTGTCTTTGCCCGCAACCGAACTGGCGTGCCAGGCATTGTTCACCTGCTCACCCGCCAACCGGCAAATGAAGGTGTTCTGTTCCTCAGCATATTCCTGAATCCAGATGTTGCTGAGAAGACTGGGCACATCAACGGGATTGAAGTCCCTTTTTCTGGGAACCAGCCTGCCGTTGCGTAAAGACAGCCAGTAGTCAAAAAAGAGTCGGCACTTCTCACTCATATCCTGGGCGAAATCTTGAGGTGCCGGGCTGAGCGCGGGCTGCCTTTGGGAATCAGACATTCAAACATCAACAGTTAAGGTTACAAACTGGCAGGTCAAAACCTTTGCTCACCATGCCCGAAGGAAGCGGCCTTAACAATCGGCACAGTCGAAAAAACGACTGTAGGCAGATTGGCGCATCTCCCGTTCGCTGAGTTTGTTGATGGAATAATAGAGGCTGATACCGATGAGAAAGGATGGCTGGCCCTTTTCGTCCGTCATGGGGCCGACAATCCGCTCTGCCGCACGTCCCAGCGGATTGGTTTCATAGGTCAGCTGCTTGCCGTAAAAAACAGCAGGGCGCTCCATCATATAGAGCCAGCGCTGATGTATTCCGGGATAGTCAGCCGGGGCAATGACATCAGCCACATCTTTTCCGGCAATGGTGCTGGTGTTCCAGACGTAGTTAATGGCTTCCCCCGCCAACTGGCAGACAAAGCGGTTGTTCTGCTGTTCAAAGCGGTGAAGCCAGAGAATGCGCAAAAGCTTTGGCACCGCAATGGGGTCGAAGTCGGTTTTGACGGGGAGCAGACTTCCCCGGCGCAGGGACTGCCAATAGTCGAAAAACTGAACAATCTCCGGGCTGGCATTTTCAAGAAAACGGGCCCTGTCAGTCAGCAATTCCGTCTCAGGCGGACGCTCTATCATAATGGAAAAGGATTCCCGCTTTCTGAAGCCTCAGGTGTTAACCATAGCGCAGGATTGGTTTGGGTCAAAGCGCAAGGCGATCTCAACCAAAACGATCATGCTCTAGAGTCAAATCGGTTTAAATGGAATCACTACGTGATAACACTTGAAGCGTGAATTTGCCTCTTTTCAACGCGATAGAGGATGATTCACGGTTTAGTTCCAAGCGCAAAGCGCTTCTAACTAAACCGATCATGCTCTAGCTGGCTTTGCGCCGCTCCTGAGCCGCCCGCACCGCAGAATCCTCATCGAAGAGATCGGCCAGGTTTTCCATCATGGTACCGCCCAGCTGTTCCGCATCCACAATGGTCACGGCCCGACGGTAATAGCGGGTCACATCGTGACCGATGCCAATGGCGGTCAGTTCAACAGGGCTGCGCGTTTCAATGTACTCGATGGCTTCACGCAGATGCTTTTCCAGATAGTTGCCGGGATTGACCGACAGGGTGGAGTCATCCACCGGCGCGCCATCTGAAATCACCATCAGAATGCGGCGCTGCTCTGCCCGGGCCAACAGGCGGTTGTGGGCCCACAACAGAGCTTCCCCGTCGATGTTTTCTTTCAAAATGCCTTCGCGCAGCATCAGACCCAGGTTCTTGCGGGCCCGGCGCAGGGGCACATCAGCAGACTTGTAGATGATATGGCGCAGGTCATTCAGGCGTCCTGGCAGAGCCGGCTTGCCATCGGCGATCCATTTCTCACGGGACTGACCGCCTTTCCACATGCGCGTGGTAAAGCCGAGGATCTCCACCTTCACCCCACAACGCTCCAGGGTGCGAGCCAGGATGTCGGCGCTCATGGCGGCCACCGAGATGGGACGCCCGCGCATGGAACCGGAATTGTCGATCAGCAGGGTAACCACGGTATCGCGGAAATCCGTATCCCGTTCCAGCTTGAAGGACAGCGCATGGGTTGGCGTGGTCACCACCTGGGACAGGCGGGCCGTATCCAGCAGACCTTCTTCCAGATTGAACTCCCAGGCCCGGGTCTGCTTTGCCATCAGACGCCGCTGCATGCGGTTGGCCAGTCGGGAGATCACGCCCTGAAGGTGCAGCAACTGTTGGTCCAGCATCTGACGCAGCCGGGCCAGTTCATCGGCATCACAGAGATCCTCTGCGGCGATTTCTTCGTCAAACTGCTGGGTAAAGGCTTTGTAGAGCGTGTTGACCTGGGCGTTGCGGCGATCATCCATGTCCGGGCGCTGACCGGGATTGCCCGGCTCATCTTCCCCGGCCCCCGGCATCATATCGCCGTCCATCTCGGCGCTGCTTTCCTCGCCGGACTCAGAATCGACACCGTCGGTGCTCTCCCCGGCTTCGGCCATGGAGGCATCGCCGTCATCATCATCCCCGGCCTCACCCTGGGACTGGGCATCCTGCTCTGCCCCATCGTGGTCGATCTGGTCCTGATCCTGGTCGCTGGCTTCCTGTTCCAGATCCCCGGCTTCCAGATCCAGATGCTCCAACAGCTGTTTCAGGCTTTGTGAGAAGGCCCGCTGATCGTGGGCCAGTTTTGCCAGCTCCTGCAGGTCATTGAAGACCTCAGGTGCCAGAGCCCGGCGCCAGAGTTCAACGGCTCTGGTCGCCTCGCGGGGGGCTTCATGATCGGAGAAGACTTCACGGGCCAGCAGATGCAGGGCTTCCGACAGAGGGACCTGCTCGTGACTGTCGATCCGTGACCAGCCCCGCTGTTTGAATTTCTCTTCAACCGCAGCGTCCAGGTTGCCGGCACAGCCGGACATCCGCTTGATGCCCAGAGATTCGCAGCGGGCCTGTTCCACCGCGTCGAAGATCTCCTGCGCCTGTTCACCGGTGGGATAGAAAACTCCCTTGGCGTTGTCGGCGTGGTAGCGTTGACGCAGAGCAATGGCATCGGCCTGGCCGCGCACCAAAGCCGCTTCCTGATAGGGCAGATCCCGCGACGGCATGGGCAAACGCACTTCTGTGCCCACCAGACCATGCCCGGCGGCGGCAAAAGTGGCCGTCAGATCCTCACGCCGGGACAGGGCCCGAACGGTGGATCCGGTTGCCCGTTTAAACTGCTCCAGAGGGGTTTCGTTTTCAGCCACGCTACTTCTCGATCTTCTTTCAAAGTGACCGCCGACAATAGGCTGCCTTTTGCCTTGGGTAAAGGCGACTTAGAGGCTGTCTTTCAACCCCCGGGATCAAGACTTTTGGGGCAGGCAACAGAGTTCACATAATCTGCTTAACGCAGAGGTGTCTCTCTGCTATTCAAAGCTGTCTGTCTTTCTGGCCGTTCACCTTAAGATGATGAAAAACACAACAGGCAAACAGGTCAGTCAACAGGAGGTTAGGTTGTCAGAATGAGTGAAGGGCCACAGGTGTTGCGCGTGGACGACGGTCCCAGTGCCAGGGATCGCGCGCTTGTTGCTGCACAAGAACTTCAGGAACCCTACTTGGGGCAGAAAATCCTCAAGATGTGCACCTGGCTACCATACCTGCCAATCATCCTCTGGCAGAAACTGGCAAGAATTTTCACATCTGTTAGAGACAGAAAATCCGGCGAACTTAGCAATCAAGCCTTTTGGGTGGCAGTACTTACTGAACTGACAACTCTCGGGGATCATCCAAAAAGGCAGGCTTTGAGCAACGCCTTTGACCAAGCAGTAACCACCTCGTCATTTAGACTCAAAATTCTGGTAAGAGCGTTGATGATGTGCGCTCTCGTGCTCTTTGTGGAAACCCTGATTCCCTGGAATCTACTCGACGCCAGCCATCAAGCTTCGCAGGATTATCTCTACCGTCTGAGCGCACCCTATTTTCCACACGCAAGCCCCCCTGCTGACAAAGAGCCCCTGGTCGTCATGCTGACAGATCAAGACCAGAGATTCCTTGCACTGGATGGCTACCCAAAAAGCTGGACGCAATGGCCACCGGACGTGGCGCTCTACGCTGAAATTCTGGACACTTTGCTCAGTGCCGACCCTGCCGTGGTTTTTGTTGATGTCGGCTTCTTAACAGACCGGCAAAACAGCGACGTTTGCCGATTGGCAGAAGTCCTGGAAAGCTATCGCTCTCAAAACATTCCTGTGCTTCTTGCCGGAGATTTCTCAAAGAATTTCGGGCAAACCCGCGGCGCTGAAGTTGGCGCAAACTACCTCTGCGAAAACGGTCGGAAAGTACCTTATCCTGAGGGCCGGGAGGCTGCTCTTCGCATTGCTCAGGAGCGCACTGGGGAAATCCTGCCTCATTTCATAGAGGCTGGCGCTCAAGCGGTTTCTATTCGGCAAAGCAAAGATCACTACCTCTTGTTCGATTGTGCCGCAAAACGACCGTCAGCAGCCTTGAAACTGCATCAGCAACAAATCGGCTTAGAAATGACCGACTCAGAGTTACAGCAGCTTTTCTGCAACCTGGACCAGTCCGAAGACCTGCTGGGTCTGCCGCGAAACCAGATGTCCATCTACTGGTCCAATCGAAACCTGGAAAAGCAGGTGCAAGAACAGCAACCGGCGAAACCAGTCACTTCGTCCGGTTCAGGCCAAACACAAAATAGCTACATCCATCCTTATGCCTGTGTAGCAACACCTGAAACACTCATCTGGCGCATCTTACTGCCTGTTGCCGAAAACTTCGGCTTAAGTGGAGACTTTGAAAGCAAGCAGAGTTGCCCTCCATACCGGACTCTGTCAGCTCAGCTGGTGCTTGAGAGCTTTGATCTGGATGATGAAGATTCCCCGCGCAGAGCGCTGATACACAACAATGCTGTCTTGCTTGGTGCAGACTTCCGAATGGGCAATGATCTGACCCGCCCCCCAACCCATGACCGTTTACCAGGTGTCTATCGCCACGCCATGGCGCTGGAAAATCTCCAACGTCTTTCCTACCAGCCCAATGAAAGACCTTGTCTAAGCAAACACGAAGACACCATCAGTCACCGGATGTTGCTACCCAGCAGCTGGGCAAGTTGGGCAAATCTAGGCTGTGGGTACCTGAGCCGACCCCCGGAATTCTGGGGTGTGGACACCAGTTTGCTTTATCGAATCTGCAGCACTTTTGTGTTATCATTGGTTGTAAGCGGCTTTCTTTACCGGATCGGCAGTCTGTCGAGAAATGCCGTAGAGTTGGGTGCAAAAAGGCAGGCATCTCTGAGTCAGCCGGGCAAAGAAACCGCGTCGGCAAGCCTCAGCAAGCTAAGAGATTTGCTTCCTTTGTTTGTCCAGTACCGGGTCAGGATTCTTCTTCTGTTGATTGTATCAGCAGTTTTCTTCCTGGCTCTGTGGCTGGTTCCTCTCTGGCTCATTGTCGAAGTGTTGCGATGGGAACCAGAAACTCTAATTGACATTTTTCTGCTGATCTCAGCGAGCATCGCTTTAAATCTGACCGCATTTATCAAAGCGGTTGGACGCACATCAGAGTATCTCCAACTGCTGGATAATGAGTTGGATGAAAGGCGCAACAGGCTAAGCGCATAGGGTCACTTGAGGTGTTGGGAAGCAACGTACAATGATGGGATTACCCGCTATGGTCAGGCATACACACCCCCTTCTGATAGCAGTGTTCTGCTTTTCTGCCTCAACAATGATCTGGAGCGCCGATCCGCAAGAAGCGCAGGCCGCCTTGAGCTGTGAGAAACTCCAAACCAATGGCAATGCGGAATTGGTCACCAAATTCCGCGGTTCCAAACTCAAAACTTATTCCGCGCCCAACAAGTCCTCCTCTTCAACAACTTATAAAAAGAAAGATGTGTCAGGCTGCTTACCATTCATTGTGGTCGACAAAGCACATAGCGGTTTTGTGGAGATCCGCTTCTCCTCAAAGAAAACGCTTTGGGTTGAGTCTCACCGTGTCAAAATCGGCGACAAGAAAGTCAATGTTGGCTGTCTTCAGATCAGCCAGAACACCAGTGGCAGTCGGGGTGCAGGAGAGAACGTATGTTCAGATTGAAAGGCCTCTCCAATTCCTTTGATCTGGCGGGCATCATTGTAGGCCTGGCAGCGGTAATGACTGTTGCTGCACCCGCTCATGCCTTTCTGGACAACATTTTTCCCGGCAAGGATACCAAGGACGAATTCGAAGGGCGCTATATCGACACCATCAGTTCCGGGGCCTGGACGCCTCCACTGGAACGCCTGGAAAAAGAGCGGGCGGAGCGGGAAAAGAGGCAGGCCAGCCAGCACAACGACATCGGTGACGACAGCCGGGACTATGGCGTTCGCAGCGAAGAAGGCAGCGGGCCACCAACGCAGGGTGAAATGACTGTGCCAATTGTCCGGGACGGGGTCACCTTGCTGCGCATGAGTGCCGACGGCCTGGTGCCGGAAAATGAGCTTCATGCCTATCTCAACGCCCTTCTAGCCCGGTTGAAAGCCCATTCGCCCCGCAGCAATGTTCCCAGCAGCGTGGTAATTCTGGGTGGCCGGAATTATCACGAGGCAGTGGCCATGCCCGACGGGGTCATCGGGGTGCCGCTGGCCTTCTTGCGGGACGCTGAAACCGAAGATGAAGTCGCGGCCGTGATGGCTCATGAGCTGGCCCATGTCATCCTCGAACATCATGATCAGGACTGGTACGACAAAGCCCAGTCCAACCTCATTTCCAGTGGCGTATTCGCCGTTTCCCTGGCCAGTGACATGGCTGCACAGACAGGGGTCGGCGGCCGGTTTGCGGGCGAGAGCTGGAAGTACATTCTGGCAGCTGATGCCGCCTCTGCCGTGGTTGACAAAGGTCTCTTTCCCAGCCTGACCCGCGAACAGGAGGATGAAGCCGACCTCTTGGGTCTGGACCTGATGATTGCCGCCGGATTCAACTACGAGGGCATGGCAGATTTCCTCGGCAACCTGCAGGAAATCGAAGAAAGCCTGGAAGAGCAGAAAGCCGAAGCCACCCGACAGCGGCAGGCGGCTACCAATGAAGCAGTGAACGATCAGATGTCCCAGGGCAACGTCTCCGGGGCGGTGGGAGCCGTGGCCAGCGAGCTTGGCGGCGCCCTGGACGATATCTTCGGCAGCACCTCCAAAGAACACCGCAGTGCCGAGGACCGGCTGGACTCTCTCTTCGACTATCTGGACCGGGAATACCTGGAGAAAGGCGATTTCCAGGAGCCGGAAGACAGCCGCCCTCTGAAGGTTACCAAGACAAAATCAGCAAAGGCCCTCTTCCAGAGTTATGACTACATCGCCAGTACGGTCATCGCTTTGCAGAAAACAGATATAGACCTGGCCAAACAGGAATCAGACCGCTTCTGGAAAGGGGCGCACCGCTATGATGACTGGGCGCTCTTCACCCGCTCTCAGGTCTGGATGGCAAAAGACAATCTGAAGAACCAGCAAATCAACCTGAAACGGGCGGTCCAGTCACCTCTGGCACCCCTGGAAATCTATCGCAGCCTGTCACGCAGCTACTACAACAGCGGGGCCAGAGGGGACGGCGTTGCCGTTGCCATTGAAGCCTGGGACATCTTCCAGAAACCACCCCAGTTCTACCCGGACATCATCTTTGCCTATCACCAGGCTGGCAATCAGGCACAGGTGCGCGAGCTGGTCATGGAATGTCAGATCACCTATCGGGATCAGGCTGAAGCCTGCAAAACAGCCGCTCAAGGCTATCTGGTTCAGTAACTCTCCGATTTTCTCCAGACATCTCAAAAGAAAAGCCGCCGGACCCAACTCCGGCGGCATTTTGTCATTTAGACCAGCCAACTCTGCTGTCAGCTGCTCTTTTCAGTGCTTTGAGCATCACTCACGGCTCAGGTATCGGCGCTAAAGGTTTCCACCTGAATCAGTTGTGCTCTGCTGTTAAACAGCGATCGCCGTCACACCTGTTTCCGGCAGTTCTGCGTTGAAGCAGCGCTGATAGTACTCAGCCACCAGCGGCCGCTCGACCTCATCGCACTTGTTGAGGAAGGTCACGCGGAAGGCAAAGCCCACATCGGCGAAAATCTTGGCGTTTTCAGCCCAGGTGATAACGGTCCGCGGGCTCATCACCGTGGAAATGTCCCCGTTCACAAAACCGGCACGGGTCAGATCTGCAACAGCCACCATGGACTTGATGGTCTCGCGTCCGGCGTCGTTGTCGTAGTCAGCCAGCTTCGACAGCACGATGCCTTCTTCCTGCTCATGGGGCAGGTAGTTCAGGGTCGTGACAATGTTCCAGCGGTCCATCTGGCCCTGGTTGATCTGCTGGGTTCCGTGATAGAGGCCCGTGGTGTCCCCCAGACCCACCGTGTTGGTGGTGGAAAAGAGACGGAAGGCCTTGTGCGGGCGGATCACCTGGTTCTGATCCAGCAGGGTCAGCTTGCCTTCCACTTCCAGCACGCGCTGGATCACAAACATCACATCAGCCCGTCCGGCATCGTATTCGTCAAAGACCAGAGCGGTGGGGCGCTGCAGGCACCAGGGCAGCAGACCTTCGCGGAATTCGGTCACCTGACGACCGTCCTTCAGAACGATGGCGTCTTTCCCGATCAAATCAATGCGGCTGACGTGACTGTCCAGGTTGATGCGGATGCAGGGCCAGTTCAGACGGGCAGCCACCTGTTCGATATGGGTGGATTTACCGGTACCGTGATAGCCCTGAACCATAACGCGGCGGTTATGGGCGAAGCCGGCCAGGATGGCCATGGTTGTGTCATGGTCAAACTGATAGGTGTCGTCCTGGTCAGGAACATAACTACAGGCCTCCGAATAGGCGGGGACCATCATGTCGCTGTCGAGGCCAAAAACCTGCCGGACGGAAACCGTGGTGTCAGGCATGCCAGTTGGCATTTCGCCAGTGAATTCCTTTGCGTCAGCCATGGGTGGAGAACTTCCTTACTCGTTTCTTCCCCGCCAGCGGGGTCATCTTGCTTGATAAATACCGGCCCAAAGGCTGGTTCAGGAATAGAGTGCTTTGAGGGTGCTATAGGCTTGATTGACACGTTTCAAGCGTTCTTCTGCCTTTTTTCCTCCCCCGTTGGTATCGGGGTGCAGCGATTTGACCAACTCTTTGTAACGTACCTTCACCTCCTGGGCGGTGATGGGCGGGCTCAATCCCAGGCAATCCAGGGCCTGGCCCGCGTCTGACGTTACCTCGAGATAGTCTGATGGCTCCTGGCCACCAGCTCTGTTGCGACGGCGACCGGAAAAGGCGGCAAAGCCGTCGTGAATTTCTGGATCTTCCGTGGCCACTGGAATTTCACCCATGCGCCAGGTCGGCCGATCCCAGACCTGATCCCGGCGCCGTTGGGCGTCAACGGCCTCCTGGCCCTGTCCGGCAAAGAAGTCCCAGGCCTGGTTGTAGGCGCGGACATGCTCCAGGCAGAACCAGATGTAGCTGTGCAAAGCGCTGCGGTCTGCCGGCGCTTTGTAGGCCCCCAGCTCCTGACACTCCGGGTGCGCGCAAAGCCGCTCCGCCGGCTGAGAGTCAGCAGAGTTTTTTCGCAGCGGCGCTTCCAGGGCCTGTGGGGACGAACTCGCCATCGGGGGATTATGAAAGGGCGTCCGTAGGCTGACAAGCCACCGCTGGGACAAACTGCCATGCAAAAAGGCAGGGTCAAAAGGCCGTCCTGATCAGTCCAGAGGAGCCGCGGAAGGCGCAATTTCCCGTTTGCGGTCCGACCAGGCGACCAGAACCAGACCGGCCAGCAGGAAGACCAGCCCGATGATCAGGCTGCTGCGCAGGGTCTCACCCAACCAGACTGCCGAACAGACGACCCCGAAAATCGGCACCAGCAAAAACCCAAGCGACGCAGACACAGCAGGCAGGGCCCGCACAATGGTCACGGTCGCCCAATAGGGAAAGGACGTGGCCAGGGGCCCGTTGTACAGCAGGATCAGCCAGAGGTCCGGCTGCCAGGAAATCACCGCCTGCGGGCCTGCGGGCGGCCCTTCAAAGATCCAGGCCAGCACCACCAGCGGTATCGTCGCCACCAGCATCTGCCAGGGCGCCAGCTGTAAGGGACTGGCCACCCAGCGATGGCCCCGAATGATCAGGATGGTGCCCGCCCAGGCCAGCGCAGCCAGCATCAGCAGGCCATTGCCCAGTACAACCTGGCTGTCCCGCCAGTCAAAACCAAAGGGATTGAACAGCACCGCCACGCCCAGCACACCCAACAGAAAACCGGACAGTTTCAGGCGGCTCATTCCCTCCCCAAGGAAAAGCAGGGCTCCGGGCAAAACCCACAAGGGGGTGGTGTAGGCCAGGATCGCGGAACGTCCCGCATCGACGAACAGCAGACCGGTGTTCACCAGCGCCAGAAAGGCCGCCATTTGCAACAGTCCAACCGCCAGAATGACAGGCAGGTCCTGACGATGCGGCCAGATCAGTTCTTTGCGCCAGACCAGCAAAACCACCAGAAAGAGTGCCCCCAGGATCATCCGGGCTGAGGCGAACCACAAGGGGGGGATATAGGCCAGGCCCACCTTCATGATGGGCCAGTTGGCACCCCACAGGATGACAACGGCAAAGAGCAGCAGATAAGCGGTGCGCTGGGAAACGGCCAAAGGGACCTCTGAAAGCTGGAACCAGAATGGTTACGTCAGTCGCCGCGCAGGCACCAGCCCAAACCGCACCAGATCTCCTGACGGGCGGAACAAGGACTGTTGATGATAGGGGGACCTGCCAACTGAAGCAGCGGGACTGCCAGCAATGCCCCGCCCAGGTGGCCCGTTCACCTCCGGTGCCAGCCAGATCTGCTTTCTTTATGGCTTTCTGCGCCCTTGACAGAAGGGCAGCAAGACGACAGCTATCCCTGCAGGCGCTCCAGTATGATCATGGGTTGCCGACAGACCATTCAGGAGGACCGCCATGTCGATCACAGAACGAATTGAACAGAAAATCACCCAGGCTTTAAGCCCGGAGCAACTGGACGTGATTGATGATTCCGCCAAGCACCAGGGACACGGCGGCTGGCGTGAAGGTGGCGAAACTCATTTCCGGGTGGTGGTGGTGTCCCAGCTTTTTGAAGGCATGACCCGGGTGGCACGCCAGCAGAAAATCTACCAGCTGCTGGCCGAAGAAATGGCAGAAAGAGTTCACGCCCTGCAGCTGAAATGCGTCACCCCTGCTGAAGCCGCAAAAACTCTGGGTGAAAAGAGTGACTAGCACCTAATAAGTGCAATTCATCTTTATCAATTGACGCAATAAGAGCATAATCAGGCAGTCATAGCGAGCTTGCCTGGGGTGCCCTTTGCAAACAGACCTCCTGCCCACAGGCGCTTAACGACCGCACAGAAACTGGACGCACGGGGTAACGTCGTGGCACAGGCCGCCAAATCTGCCGCAGAGATGGCCTCACAGAAAAGGGTCCAGCCGTCAGGGGATTCACCTCTGGTGGCGCGGAATGTGGTGGTTGGCGGACGCCGCACCTCCCTGAGATTGGAACCGAGCATGTGGGAGGCCTTGCAGGAGATCTCCCTGCGCGAGGCCTTAAGCGTGTCACAGCTCTGCACCCGCATTGATGAACGCCGGGTTGCTTCCGGCCTGACAGCCGCCGTCAGAGTCTACATTCTCAGCTACTTTCGGGCGGCAGCAACTGACAGCGGTCATGCCAGCGCCGGACATGGTCAGCTTGGCAACTGGCAAAGAGCGTCATGAACAAAGGCATGGCACCCGGAAACAGGCAGAGGTCCCTGTCCGTCCAGACAGGGTTCGCTCAGTCAGTCCTGGGCTAAAAAATTCAAGTCTCGTTGGTTTGATTACCGGTATAGAAATCCGGCCATTGAGCCTTTACGACCGGGCTGTCGCTGGCAAATGCGTGACAGCTGTTCAGCAAGGGCGGACGCCTTTTCGGCTTGCCACTGTCGTCTGACTCTTTTGGAGCCAGCCCTTTGGCTTTTCGTTCTTCTTCCAGTTGCTGTTTCCGCTCTCGTTGCTGACGCATCAGGGTGGGATAGAGCGTTTGGAACGCCACGGTGCCCATGGCCTGCAGCATCTCCACCAGGTGGGTACAGCCGTGAACGTTACCCAGGTTTTCCTGGATGGCCTTGCGCCAACCGGGACCGACGGTAACCCCGATCATCCGCTTAAAGTTAGGCGCTATTTTCGGGCAGATTTCATAGGGAGACCCGTCGGTTACCGCTTCCATGTCCTGAATGGTGAAATTGGTATCCAAGGTCACGCGCAGCCACATATCGTGCAAAGCGTCGCCCGGGTTCAGCGTGCCCCGAAAATTGTTCTCGAAGCTGTAGGTCTTCACATCTGTGATGCGGCCTTCAATGTCCCACAGGCCATCACTGCGCAAGTAACCGTTAAAGTCATACTTGCGGTTGTGCAGAAGTTCACGCTCAACAGGGGGAGATAGGGGCATGGAGATACAATCGGTAACATAACAGTTGTTAGGTATTTACGCGGCCTGACGGATTGAAGTCAAACGGCTTTGGGAGGCATCCGGCTTTCAGCCCGCAGAAAGTCTTTTTCCATATCCGGTGAGCCAGGACCGCGCTGAAAGCTCAGCGGATTACTCAATGAGGTCAGGGTTTGATCTGCTGGACGGCAAGAGACTTACCCTAAAACCCTGAAGCTCTCTTTAACGGGGCCAAGGCAGGGCCGCCTGTCTGGACGGTCAGCGCCAGACACTTTCGACGGCGCGCCTCTCATAGAATCCAAGTGCTTCTGACTGATTGGAGCGCGCGCGGGTGAAACGAACACCGGAGTCAAAAAAGGGGCGTCGCCCGAAACAGGCAACACGCCGGTAAGGCTGCAGCTGTCTGTAGCTCTGCAGTCGTAGCAGGCTTGAGAGTAGGTTGAGTTGATGTAAAAAAGCCCCAGGAGGGCTCAGCCGACCCCGTATCCCGTATCAAAAATCATCTGATCCCGTTGCTTGAGATCCTGTTCCAGCTGATCCCGGACCGAGGCATAAAGATCCCGGATTGAGACGATCCCCACCAGCTTGTCACCATCCACAACCGGCAAATGCCGATAGCCTTTGCTGCCCATCTTATCCAGCGCGGACATGGCCGTGTCATCGGGTTTGACCGTGTCAGGATCGGGGGTCATGACCTGGGACAGCAAGGTATCAGCCGGGTTCATATCCTGGCCCAACACTCGTCCCACCACGTCCCGCTCAGTGAAAATTCCGCAGAGCCGATTGTTGTCTGCAACCAGAACCGCACCGATCTTGCGGCGGGCCATATGTTGAACAGCTTCCAGGACGGTACAGCCCGGATCCAGGGTCATAAGTTCCTGGCCGGTAACAATGTCGGGAACGATGTGTCTATCCATGGGGCAGCCTCCGATAACTCAGTGGGGCAAACCCAGAGCGGAAAACCCCTCCTGGTGAACAGTTTGGCAAGGGCTGTTGCAGGGGTCAAGAAAGGCGTTATGGAATAAAGCAAAGAGGCGCGCTTTTCCCCTGGAAAAGCCTGTGCCTGATCACGCAGAAGGCGCAGTGGAGATGCCCCCGGCGCGGAAGGCTGCCAACTGCCGCCTCAGATCAACCAAAGGCCCCACGCTTCTGGAGTCCTATCGCCTGGTTCAACATCACGGAGAGAGCCCGCTTGAAGCGACCAGACTCTAACCTGTGGCCTGTTGATCACTTTCCGCCTGCTCGGTTTCACTGGGCCGGTCCAGCTGGGTCACTTTGACCAGCGTGATCTGATGGCGTTGCCGCCCCAGCACCTCGAAACGGAAGCCATGAAAAGCGAAAGACTGACCCACTTCCGGGATCCGGCGGGATTCATAGAGGATCAGGCCCGCCACCGTGGCGGCCTCCTCGTCGGGCAGTCGCCAGCCATAATGCCGGTTGAGATCGCGGATGGTCACGGTTCCGTCCACCACGGCAGAGCCGTCCGGCAGATGTTCCACCCCTTCCACCTTCTCATCATGTTCGTCGGATATGTCCCCGACGATTTCTTCCAGAATGTCCTCCAGGGTCACAATGCCCAGCATCTCGCCGTATTCATCCACCACGATGGCAAAGTGTTCTTTGCGCTGGCGGAAAGCCTGCAGCTGAGTCAGCAGATTGGTGGTTTCCGGAATGAACCAGGGATCCGCCGCCGTTTTCAGGAAGTCGATGTCGTCCAGCGATCCGTCGTTGCTGCGGACCTCGCGAAACAGCGCCTTGGCATGCAACACGCCAATGATGTTGTCCGGTTCATCCTTCCACAGCGGCAGCCGGGTATAGGGAGATTCCAGCACCGCTTCGATGATCTTCTCGTTGGGCAGATCAATGTTGATGGTGGTGACTTTGGAGCGGTGCAGCATGATTTCCGAGACTTCAACATCGTCCAGATCCAGGATCGAACTCAGCATCTCGCTTTCATGCTTGTTTTCTTCATCCGCCCCTTCACCTTTGTGCAGCTCAATGGCGCCGCGCAACACCTCTTCCCACTGGTCAGAGCCATAGGTGGCTTCAATGCGGGTGCCAAAAAGCCGCAAGGTTCCGGACACCACCAGCTGAACCAGGCGGGTAAAGGGCGACAGAACAAAAACCACCACCCGCATGATGGGGGCAACCCTGAGCGCCATCTGCTCCGGGTCCTGCAGCGCATAGGTTTTGGGCAGAACTTCGGAAAAGATCAGCACCAGCAAGGTCATGGCCAGGGTGGCATAGACCACACCGGCCTCACCAAACAGCGTGATCAGCAGACTGGTGGCCAGGGCCGACGCCAGGATGTTGACCAGGTTGTTGCCCAGCAGAATGGCGCCGATCATGCGCTCTTTCTGCAGCCAGAGACGGTTGACCAACCCGGCCCGTTTGTTGCCGTCCTGCTCCAGACTGTGCATGCGCACCCGCGACGCCGCCGTCAGGGCCGTCTCAGAACCGGAGAAAAAGCCGGAGAGGACCAGAAGGCCCACAATAGCCAGCAAAGGCAGAAGGATTTCGCTGTCTAGGCCCATCAGGCTGTCCAACAGCGTGTCCATAGTCGGGGGGTCGGCAGGGTCGGTGCCCGATTCTGACGCAGCGCCCGCAGCAGATCCTGCGGTGCCGGTTTGGGTGCTTTCCTGAGCTAAGGCAGAGCGTGCCATCGTTTTCTGTTTCTTCGTCCTTGGGTGTGCTGTTTCTTAGAGCATAGTTTTGGCGCTAGCCGCTGATTTTACTTACCAGCCAAGCCAATGTTGCCATCCAGAATGTCCATCAGGGCTTCATTCAGCAGCCGCTCGAGTTCCTTGGGATCGACGTCATTGGTCTGGAAAGACTGGCCGATGCCGCGGGCCAGGATAAAGGTGACGCGCCCGTCCTTGACCTTCTTGTCCCGGGTCATGTGGTTCATCAGAATGTCAGCCGACCAGCTGCGTTGTCTCAGACGGCCAAAACCACAGGGCAGATCAAGGGCGATCAGGTGGCGGCGCAGACGATCGGCATCTTCAGCCGGACAGAGACCCAGCTGCACCGACAGATCAAAGGCCAGCTGCATGCCGATGGACACAGCCTCCCCATGCAGCAGTTCGTCGCCGTAGCCGCATTCCGCTTCCAGAGCGTGTCCAAAGGTGTGCCCCAGATTGAGCAGCGCGCGCATGCCCAGCTCTTTTTCATCCTGACTGACGATGTCGGCCTTGGCCTGACAGGAGGTCAGCACAGCCTTGCGGCTGGCATCACTGTCGCCTTCGATCACCAGATGTCCGTGACCTTCCAGCCAGGCAAAGAAAGCCGGGTCATTGATCAGGCCATATTTCACCACCTCGGCATAGCCGGCTTTAAGCTGACGGTCGGGCAGCGTTGCCAGGGCGCCGGTGTCAGCCAGCACCAGTCGGGGCTGATGAAACGCCCCCACCAGGTTTTTGCCTTCAGGGGTGTTGATGCCGGTTTTTCCCCCAACCGAACTGTCCACCTGGGCCAGCAACGTGGTGGGGATCTGAACGAAATCAATGCCGCGCAGCAAAATGGAGGCTGCAAAGCCGGTGAGATCGCCGATGACCCCGCCCCCCAGGGCGACCAAGAGACTGTTTCGGTCAATCTTGGCTGCCAGCAGACGGCTGCACAGGTCGGACAGGTGAGAAAAGTTCTTGGTTCCCTCGCCTGCGGGCAAGACAAAAGCCTCTACAGCAATGCCTTCCTGAGACAGGCTGCGTTCCAGCGCGGGCAGGTGAAGCTCCGCCACGTGACTGTCAGTGACGACCAGCACGCGGGGTTTCTTCAACAGCGGGGAAATGTGCTGACCTGCTGTCGCAATCAACTGGTCACCAACAAGGATGTCATAGCTTCTGTCGCCGAGATCGACGGTCAGGCGCTCATACGCGCTCAAATTCAACTCCATGATTTTTCAGGCTGGCCAGGACCTTGTTGACGGTCACCTCCGGCGGTCCGTCAACGGAATCCACCACCAGATCAGCCTGGGCATAAACAGGGTAACGTTCATCAATCAACCGCGCGAGGATATCGCGGGGATTGCCGGTTTTCAGCAAAGGCCGGTGATCACGGCGGCTGGTCCGCCGCACCAGCAGGTCGAGATCTGCGCGCAGCCAGACGGATACACCGCTTTCTTTGATCACCTGGCGGGTTTCGTCATTCATGAAGGCACCGCCCCCTGTGGCCAGAACGGAGGACTCCGGACTGGTCAACAGCCGCCGCAGGACCGCTCTTTCGCCTTCACGGAAGGCGGCTTCGCCATGCTTTTCGAAGTACTCTGGCACACTGCAGCCGGCCGCTGCTTCAATCTCGGTATCGGAATCGACAAAGGGCTGGCCGAGTTTTGCGGCCAGGCGGCGGCCAATACAGGATTTCCCTGCCCCCATCAGGCCCACCAGAATGATCTTCTGAGGTCTGCTGTTATGCGGGTCGGTATGGGGCGATTGCTCGCCGGAATTGGTCATTAACTTCCCTAAAGGTGGTGGCTCGGGCCAACCATCTTCTTCTCACGTTTTATCAGCCGAGTTAAAGCACAAACTGTGTCAGGCTTATCTGAGATGCCAGCTTAGGGCTTTTCAAGCTGAAAAATCGAACCCTGATTCCGCCTGACAGCATCCCAGAGGAAGAATACCGTCAAGAAAACCTTGAAGACGATCGGTATGAGCAGCGCCTGACGTTTGAAACCGCAGCGCGTTTCATCCTCCAGATCACTGAAAAGACGTAAGGTAACGCCGGAAGCCTCGGCAGGTATTCGTCCCTCTCAAACCGGTTTGAGGTCAGGAAACAGGCAGCCTTGCCAGAGGTAATCCAGAGGCTGTGTTGCGTCTCAAAAGGGGCACAGGTATGTTCGCCGCAATGGCGCCACTTTTGGCCCCCTATTATCGGGGTCAGCTGTGGATTTATCCCCTTACCCGGTTGATCCGGGTTTCCGGTGCCTCTGGTCCAATCGGCAGTGTTCCAGGGCAGTAAACACGCGACTGAAACAGGAATGGCTTGCCAGGCAACATGGGCAAATTCTCTCTTTTTCTCTTTTCACTGGTCCTCCTCATGATTGCGGGTGGGGCTGCGGCGCTTCTGACGGTTGATATCCCTCCTCCCAGCAAACTGGTTGAAAAGGCCCTTCCTGATGACCGTTTCCCCCGCTAAATCTGCAGACCACAATCGATTGGGTTCGATCGCTTCTGCCGGTTTTCGGGCAGGGCAGACGGCTTCTTTGCTTGGTCTTGCCGCCGGGCTCTTTCTGGTCGCTCAGATTGGAACAGCCAGCGCCCAGCAAACGGGTAACGATGACAGCACGCTGACGCCGGTACCGCTGGCACCGCTCTCCCTCTTTCCCCTGGACAGCTCAGACGAAGACGCCAAAGAGGCAGAAGCTGTCAAAGCGGAAGAAAAGGCGCGCAGCGGCATTGAGATCAATCGCCTGTCCACCATGACCCCTGAGACCGTTGGATTGCTGTCCCCCGGCGCGGGCGGCTATGGTCTGGATCTGTGGGAAGGCAGCCAGCGCGCCACCGTTGAGCGCCTGCTGCCTCTGCTGACTGCAGAGCTTGCGTCGCCAACCCTGCGGGATATGGTGCGCCGCCTGTTGCTCAGCGAAGCCACAGCCCCCCAGTTAGAGGACGGCGAGGAAATCGGCGAAAGCCTGCTGGTCCTGCGCGCCCGCGCCCTTTTGACTCTGGGCGAAGTTGATGCCTTGGACCGGCTGCTGCGCCTGGTCCCGGCCACGGCCAATGATCAGGAAGAAATTGCGCAACTGCGCTACACCGCTGCTCTGCTTAAGGGCGAAACGGAATCCGCCTGTATCATCGTGCGCAATGTTCTGCCGCGCTTTGAAAGCTCCCTCTTCTGGCAGGAAGCCCAGGTGGCCTGTCATGTTCTGCAAAACAACGAATCAGCCGCCGTGCTGGGCCTGGACATGCTGCGCGAAGGCGGGGGTCTGAACCCGGCCTTCGAAGAAGTCATCAACGGGGCTTTGGGCTACGGTCAGGTTGCGGATTTTGCGTCCGTTGATCTGCTGGGCAAGGCCCTGCTGGTTCAGGCCGGTCTCGGCCCTGATGAAGAGTCCCTGCGCCGGTTCAACGCCGGGGAACTGATGTGGCTGGCTCAGCAGAAAGATCTGGCCCCGGACCTGCGCCTGATTTTTGCGGAACGTGCCGCAGCCCAGGGCGCTTTGCCTGCGGAAGACCTGGCCGCCCTTTATGGGTCCCAGTCTTTCAGCGAGGGAGAGCGCGCCTCTGCCCTCAGTCTGACCGACAGTCTGAGCGGGCCCCGGGCTCGCGCCCTGCTCTATCAAACGGCCCAGCGACAAAAAATCGCAGCAGCACGGGCTGAAATCCTGGCGGCGGCTCTGGATCTGGCCCAGGACGGTGCGGTTGAGCTGCCCGTCAGTCAGGTTCTTGCACCGATGATTCGGGAAATTCCTGCCCTGCCGGAGCTCGACTGGTTTGCCGCACCGGCCCTGCGGGCACTCTTGCTGTCCGGGGATTACATCGCGGCGGAAGCCTGGTGGGAGCTGGCGCGCCAGTCCTCAGGGCGCAACCCCGATGTGGCTCTGGCGCTGGGCCAACTCTGGCCTCTGATCCAGTTGGCAGATCTGGATGAAACGCGCCCCTTGGATGTGGCAGGCTGGGCCAACGGTTCTGAAAATCAGGACCCAGACATGCTTTCTCAACATAAGATCCTGTTGCAGGGCTTGCTTTTAGCCCTCGAAGAAGAGACTACTCAGCAATGGGTGGACCTTGTTGACCCTGAAGGACTGGCAGAACCCATGGCCGATGCGGCCCTGGTCTTTGCCCTGATTCAGGCAAGTGCCAACCATCGGATTGGTGAGAGCCTGCTGTTGACTGCGTTAATGCTTGGGCAAGATGGCCCTGGTAACAGCCATACAGCAGCCCTAAGTGTAGCCGTACAATCGCTGGCGCGCTTGGGTCTCATCACCGAAGCACGTTCTCTAGCCATTGAGGCTGCCGCCTTGCGGGGTCTCTAGAAGTAACGGGTGAGGCCACCGGTTGGGCGGCCTCCCGACGAATGGGTATTAAGTTAATGAACTCTACGGAAAGCCGCCCGTCGCGGCGCCGCATTCCTGCAAGTGGAAGCCGTCATCTCGAGGCTTTTCTGGAAATGCTGGTCGCCGAACGGGGTGCATCCCGCAACACGCTGGACGCCTATCGCCGCGACCTCGACCACTATGCTGCCTTTCTGCAAAGCCGGGAGCGCGCTGCAGAAGAAGGCAGCACGGAAGATGTCCGTGATTACCTGGCCAGTCTGACCACCGAAGGCATGGCAGCCCGCACCGTGGCCCGCCGCCTTTCTGCTTTGCGCCAGTTCCACCGCTTCCTCTTTGGGGAAGGCCTGCGCAATGACGACCCCACCAATCTGGTGGAAAGCCCCCGCCAGGGCCGCACGCTGCCCAAAGTCCTCAGCGAAGAGGAAGTCGATGGTCTGCTCAATGCAGCCCGCCAGCGTCCCGGCCCTGAAGGCCGCCGTCTGGTGGCCCTGCTGGAGCTGCTCTATGCCACCGGCCTGCGGGTGACCGAGCTGGTCAGCCTGACCCTGTCGTCCGTGGCCCGGGATCCCCGTGTGCTGGTTGTCACCGGTAAAGGCGGCAAGGAACGCATGGTGCCTCTGAGCGAGCCGGCCCGCCGGGCTCTGGTGGAGTACCGCGAAGTCCGCATCCGCTTCCAGCGCGGCGAAGAAGACAGCCGCTGGCTCTTCCCGTCCCGCAGCCGCGGCGGTCACCTGACCCGCCATCGGGTGGCTCAGTTGCTCAAAGAACTGGCCATTGCGGCTAACATCGACCCCACGAACGTATCCCCTCATGTGCTCCGGCATGCCTTTGCCAGCCACCTGCTGGCCCGTGGGGCTGACCTGCGCTCCGTCCAGCAGATGCTGGGCCATGCCGACATCTCCACCACCCAGGTTTACACCCATGTCCTGGGTGAGCGCCTGAAGAACCTGGTGCAGCACAGCCATCCCCTGTCTCAGAAATCCATCGAGGGAGACAACGGGGCTCTGCCGCCGGCACCTGAACTGCCGAAAGTCGCTCAGGGGGACTGATTTTCAGCCCCTTGCCGCGCTAAAGCGTTGAAGAAAACCCGCCCGCTGTTCGACGATGAATGGCGGGCGGGTTTTCTTTTGCACGCAACATTCTTTCGTCAAAAGGCTTTTTTTCAAGGTTTTGTTGCAGTGCACCAATTTTCCCATTAGGAAGGTCGGCAACGATCAAATCAAAAGGGCACGGGCGGACAGCTTTCCAGTCCAGGACCCTGACAGACCCGACCCCTGAAGGAGGACACCCATGAGCTTCACCATCATCGAACCGGCCCCGGCACGCCTGAACCGCTCAGAACTGGCTGTGCCCGGCAGCAACTATCGCTTTCTGGAAAAAGCGGCCGAAAGTGAAGCCGATGTGGTGTTCCTGGATCTGGAAGACGCCGTTGCACCAGACGACAAAGTCCAGGCCCGCAAAAACATCATCAAAGCCCTGAACGAGCTGGACTGGGGCCAGCGGACCGTCTCCGTCCGGATCAACGGACTGGACACCCACTACATGTACCGGGACGTGATCGACATTGTCGAACAGGGCGGCGAGCGGCTGGATCTCTTCATGATCCCCAAAGCAGGCACCGCTGCTGACATCTACGCCGTTGACATGCTGGTCACCCAGGCAGAAGACGCCGTGGGCCGCAAAAAACGTATCGGTTTCGAAATGATCATCGAAACCGCCCTGGGCATGGCCAATGTGGAAGAAATAGCAGCCGCCAGTGAGCGCAATGAATCCCTGCACTTTGGCGTGGCAGACTATGCAGCCTCCACCAAAGCCCGGACCACCGGCATTGGCGGCCCGCACCCCAACTACGGGGTGCTGACCAACGATCTGGGGAATGGCCAGCGCGATTACCATTGGGGCGACATGTGGCACTATGCCATCGCCCGCATGGTGGTGGCTGCCCGGGCCAACGGCCTGCGTCCGCTGGACGGTCCTTTCGGCGACATCAAAGACCTTGAAGGATACAAAGCCCAGGCCTGGCGTGCCGCTGTGCTGGGCTGTGAAGGCAAATGGGCCATCCACCCCAGCCAGATTGCCCTGGCCAATGAAATCTATCAGCCGTCTGAAGAAGAAGTGGCCCAGGCCAATCGCATTCTGGCCGCCATGGAACAGGCGCAGAAAGAAGGCCGGGGGGCAGTAACCCTCGATGGCCGACTGATTGATATTGCCTCCATCAAACAGGCAGAAGTCATGGTCGAAAAGGCCGCGGCCATCGCGGCGGCAAGCGGCAATTAATACACAATAAAAAGTGTTCAATGCATAAAAAACACTTTTTTACTTGTGAAAAAGGCGTTGCTCCCTATTTTTGGGAGCAGCGCCGCATTTCTTTGCGCCTTTCAAAACGCGAGACTGCATGGCTGCTGCGACCAAAGGCCCAGTTGACCATAACGCCTTCAGTCCCTATCTCAGAGGCCACTCAAGCCCCTGACTGTTGATCACCTTTTGCCTCTGCCTTACCGGGCCGGGGTGCGTAGAGTTTATGAGGAAAGAGATGTTGGATAGCGCCGCAGCCGCTTCGCCCGAAGCCCCGGTCAAAAAGGTCAATCCCAACGCGCCGACAGCTGAAACGGTGCTGTCTGTGGAGCATTACACAGACCGGCTCTTCTCCTTCAAGCTGACCCGTCCCCAGGCCTTCCGCTTCCGCTCCGGCGAGTTCGTGATGATCGGCCTGGAAGGGGAAAAGAAACCCCTGCTGCGGGCCTACTCCGTGGCTTCTCCCTCCTGGGCGGAGGAACTGGAGTTCTACTCCATCAAGGTGCCCGACGGTCCGCTGACCTCCCGCCTGCAGAAGATCCAGCCCGGCGACAAGGTTCTGCTGGGCAAGAAGCCCACTGGCACTTTGGTGCTGGATGCCCTGATCCCCGGCAAGCGTCTTTATCTGCTGGCCACCGGCACCGGCATTGCGCCCTTTGCCTCGGTGATCCGCGACCCGGAAACCTATGAGCAGTATGACCAGGTGATCCTGGTGCACTGCTGCCGGGAAGTGGCAGAGCTGGCCTATGGCTTCAAGCTGATCGAAGAGATCCGGAACGATGAACTGGTCAGCGAGTTTGTCGGCGACAAGCTGGTGCACTTTGCCACCGTGACCCGGGAGGATTATCCCGTCACCGGCCGCATCACCACGCTGATGGAAAGCGGCAAGCTTTACGACGATCTCTGCGTGCCCGACCTCAGCCCGGAAAATGACCGGGTGATGATCTGCGGATCCATGGAAATGTTCCGGGATCTGAAAGCCATCTGCGAGAAGGCGGGCCTGAGTGAAGGTTCCAACGCCAAACCCGGTGAGTTCGTGGTGGAGAAGGCCTTCGCCGGGTAACGGGGAAGGCTGGAGGTGGCTGGACGCAGGCCAGCGATAGCTGGACCAGGACTAGCGCCATTGAGGCGCGCAGCCCCTCTGCGTGGACGCGGATAACCGGGGCGGCGCTTGAGCGCGACTAGGCCCGTGAGGGCCGTAAGAATTTTTTTTTCGCTGCCGCGAAGGTTCCTCGCTCTCGCTTCGCAAGGCTCCGCTATCGCTGCGGGCGGGCATTCGCCCTTGCCTCGCTGCTAGTGCAGCTCGGTACTTGTGGCCAGAAACCTGCTCGCTGGTGCTTGTAGCCGGACGCAGGCCAGCGTCAGCTGGACCAGGACTAGCGCCATTGAGGCGCGCAGCCTGCGCGGCGCTTGAGCGCAATTAGGCCCACAAGGGCCGTAAGAAACCCCGACGCAGGCCAGCGTCAGCTGGACCAGGACTAGCGCCATTGAGGCGCGCAGCCTGCGCGGCGCTTGAGCGCAATTAGGGCCGCAAGGGCCGTAAGAAACCCCGGCGCAGGCCAGCGTTAGCTGGACCAGGACTAGCACCGTTGAGGTGCGCAGCATGCGCGGCGCTTGAGCGCGGCTAGGCCCGCCAGGGCCGTGAACAGCACCAGAGCCGAAAAAGGTCTTTCTACGTTAAACCATCTTGAGACCAAACGCCGATTGCTGGAAGGTTGGGCTTTCATTACCCCCTTCTCATCGACGGATTGATTTCATGACGGCAAACCCAATTTCCTGGCTTTTTATCGGTGCGGCGGATGAAGCTGAACTGCAGAAAGCACCCACCAGCGGCTGTCATGTGGCCATTCAGGAGTTTGAAGACTTCACGGCGCCGGACCGGCGGCCTTTCGCCCGCAATCTGAGCAAAGACCTGCTGCCTGCCTGGAAGGCCGCCGGGATCAAAGCCGCAGCCCGAGTTAATCCTCTGGCTGACTGTGGTCTGGATGATCTGGCCGCTGTCATGACGGGGGCGCCGGACTATGTGTTGCTGCCCAAGGTTTCCGGCCCGCAGGACATCCTTGATCTGGCCGATGCCGTTGCCAGCCAGGAGCGCAGCTTGGGACTGCCGGAAGGCAGCACGAATCTCGTTCCCAATCTGGAATCTGCCAGTGCCGTGATCCAGGCGCATGCCATCACAAGCAGCCACCCGCGCGTGGCTGCCTGCCTGCTGGCTTCAGAGGATCTGGTGACGGATCTGGGCGCCCCGCGCAGCAAAGAAAACACAGAACTGGCCTATGCCCGCCAGCGCTTTATCTTTGACTGCACAGCAGCCGGCGTTCTGGCCATCGACTGCCCCTACACCTGGACAGATCTGGAAGGTTTGAAGGCCCATTGCCAGTTCTCCCGGCAACTGGGCTACAAGGCAAAGGCAACAATCACCTCCGCCCATGCTGCTGTTCTGAACAGCGCATTCAGCCCATCGGAAGAAGAACTGGCAAAGGCTCAGCGAATCGTCAGCGCCTTCGAAAAGGCCCGGGAAGAAGGGTCTGGCCGGGTTGAACTGGACGGCTCTCTGATCGAGGTTCCCATCTATCGCAACGCCAAAAGACTTTTGGAACAGGCGTGACAGGCGGCGCAGCCGTCAGGTTTCGTCCTTTTCGATCCGCCCGGTCAATTCCACGTAAAAACCGGCACCGGCATCGAGCGGATTGACCTTGCGCACCCAGCCTTGCCGCAGGGCCCCCAGCAGCAGCTTACCCAAAGGCTGAAAGAGATTGTTCTGGCCGCCAGGCACCGGGGGGTCCAGACGCAGGACAACGGCTTTGCTTTCCTTGAAGCGGGAACGTTCCAGCATACGGGCCACCGACGCCTCGGCATGGGCTTTGTCCAGACCCTTGAGGTCCAGTTCCCATTCGGCCTGGCTGTCCCGCTTCATCAGACGGGTGATGACCCGCTGTCCCACCTCGTCACGGAATTCCTCGTCCTTCATAGTCTCATCCCGCCTTTAACCAGTTCGCTTCAAGTGGACTCACCAGCTGGTGACGCTTGAAGCGTGAACCTCTTTTCAATGTTTTAGAGGATGGGTCACGGATCAGGTACAGGCGCGAAACGCATCTAACCCAACCGATCATGCTCTAGCTCAGTCATTCACATAGGAAGCGCTGCAGAAAAAGAAAAGCCCCCGCCGCAGCGAATGCAGTCGGGGGCCTTTGCAAATTTGTCAGGCTTACAGATCCAGCAGCAGGCGCTCCGGATCTTCAATGGCTTCCTTGACCTTGACCAGGAAGGTCACAGCTTCCCGGCCATCGACAATGCGGTGGTCGTAGGAAAGAGCCAGATACATCATGGGACGGATCACCACCTGGCCATTAATGGCCATGGGGCGTTCCTGGATCTTGTGCAGTCCCAGAATAGCTGACTGAGGCATGTTGAGGATCGGTGTGGACACCAGCGAGCCAAACACGCCGCCATTGGTGATGGTGAAGCTGCCGCCCTGCATTTCGTCCATGCCCAGCTTGCCGTCCCGGGCACGTCCAGCCAGATCGGCCAGCGCCCCTTCAATGCCGGCAAAGGACTTCTGATCGCAGTCCCGGATCACCGGCACCATCAGGCCGGAAGGGGCCGAGACAGCCATGCCGATGTCGTAGAACTGGTTGAACACCAGCTCATCCCCATCGATGCGGCCGTTTACCGCCGGAATTTCCTTCAGAGCCTTAACCACAGCCTTCACAAAGAAGCCGTTGAACCCCAGCTTCTGGCCATGTTTCTTTTCGAAAGATTCTTTGTACTTCTTCCGCAGTTCCATGACCGCGCCCATGTCCACCTCGTTGAAGGTGGTCAGGATGGCGGCGGTGTTCTGCGCATCTTTCAGACGCCGGGCAATGGTCTGACGCAGCTTGGACATGCGCTGACGTTCTTCGCGCGGCTGCTCAGGAGATGAGGACGCTGCGGCAGGGGCGGCAGCGGGAGCAGCTGGCGCTGCCGGGCTGGCCGGGGCCGCTGCGCCAACTTTGGGCCGGGGCAGCAGAGCTTTGCGACCTGCCACCACATCCAGCACATCTTCTTTGGTGATCCGGCCCTGAGGACCACTGCCCTGAATCTGCAGGGGATCCAGGTTGTTTTCTGCGACAGCTGCTGCCACAGCAGGAGACAGAGACAAAGCAGAGCTGGGACTGGATGCTTCCAGGAATGCCTGCAGATCTGCCACACCGATTTTACCTTCGCTGCTGCGGGCAGCAGCACTGGGATCCAGGCTGGCAGCCGTTTCGGTTGCTGCAGCAGGCGTAGCCTCGGCAGGGGCAGCCGCCGCAGATGTTTCTGCAGCCGGGGCCGCAGCAGCGGCACCGCCGCTGGCACCTGCCGCCAGCACACCCAGAACTGCACCGACTTCTACCGTGCCGCCCGCTTCCACAGCGATGGACTGCAGCACACCGGCAGCGGCGGCATTGACTTCCAGCGTCACCTTGTCGGTTTCCAGCTCGACCAGAGCTTCATCCTGACCAACGGCTTCGCCTGGCTGCTTGAGCCATTGGGCGACGGTGGCTTCACTGACCGATTCCCCCAGCACAGGCACGACAATGTCCAGGGCCTCACCGCCAGAGGCCGCCGACGCAGCAGCAGGGGCAGGGGCAGCAGCTGGAGCGGCGGGCGTTTCGACTGCCGGGGCCGCAGGCGCTTCAGCGGTCGGGGCCGCAGCGGCAGCCGGTGCAGCAGCGGCTGCAGTGGCTCCGGCTTCAATCAGCCCCAGCAACGCCCCCACTTCCACATTGTCGCCTTCCTGGGCGGAAATGGAAGCCAGCACACCGGCCACGGAGGCATTGACTTCCAGCGTCACTTTGTCCGTTTCCAGCTCAACCAAAGGCTCGTCCAAAGCCACCGCTTCGCCAGGCTGCTTCAGCCATTTTGCCACTGTGGCTTCCGTTACGGATTCGCCAAGCGTCGGGACCAGAATGTCCGTCGCCATGCCGTTTCTTCCTTTTTTCTGTGCCTGGTCTCCCAAGACCAGGACTGACGTGTTCTGTCGCGTTGTCCCCCTTGCGCCGCGCCGACACGCCGCACAAGGAGAGAAAATTCTTCAGTCAGTTACTTGGCTGCAGCCTGCTGAGCATCCTGCTGGCTGCGCCGTGTCCTGATGCGGCCCACAGGTTTCAACCCGATGGTCAGCGCTTCATCCACCAGCTGTTTCTGCTCTGCCACGTGGCGGCTGTGCAGGCCGGTGGCCGGAGACGCCGAGGAAGCCCGACCGGCGTAACGCGGACGGGGGTGCTTGCAGCCTACTTCCAAGGCCACTTCTTCAATGAAGGACTCCACAAAAGACCAGGCGCCGTTGTTGCGGGATTCTTCCTGACACCAAACCAGCTCACAGTGCTTGTAAGGCTCCAGCTGCTCCATCAGAGCATCCACCGGGAAGGGATAGAGCTGCTCCATCCGCAGGAAGTGAATGTCGGTGATGCCACGGGCTTCCCGTTCTTCCAGCAGGTCGTAGTAGACCTTACCGCTGCAGAGCACGACCTGCTTGGCGTCCTTGGGATCGCTGGGCAGGACATCGTCATACATGACGCGGTGGAAAGTGGAGTCCGCGCTCATATCCTCCAGCTTGGAGACGCAGCGTTTGTGCCGCAGCAGGGATTTCGGTGTCATGACCACCAGAGGCTTGCGCAGATCGCGGCCCAGCTGACGGCGCAGAACGTGGAAGTAGTTGGCCGGGGTGGTGCAGTTCACCACCTGAATGTTGTCTTCCGCACAGAGCTGCAGGAAGCGTTCCAGACGGGCGGAGGAGTGTTCCGGTCCCTGGCCTTCGTAGCCGTGTGGCAGCAGCATGACCAGACCGGACATGCGCAGCCATTTGGATTCGCCGGAGGCAATGAACTGATCAATGATGATCTGTGCGCCGTTGGCAAAATCGCCGAACTGAGCTTCCCAGACCACCAGTGCTTTGGGTTCTGCCAGCGAGTAGCCGTATTCAAAACCCAGCACCGCCGCTTCACTTAAGGGGCTGTCGATGATCTCCACATAGGCCTGATCATCGGTGATGTACTTCAGAGGTTTATAGCGACGCTCGGTTTCCTGATCGACGATCTGGGCGTGCCGCTGGGAGAAAGTGCCCCGGTTGCTGTCCTGGCCGGTCATGCGGATGGGATGACCTTCGATGGCCAGCGACCCAAGTGCCAGGGCTTCTGCCGTGGCCCAGTCAATGCCTTCACCGCTGTCGATGGCCTGCAGCTTGGCTTTCAGCTGACGCACGATCTTGGAGTTGGCTTTCAGATCATCGGGATACTCAGTCAACTTGCGCCCGATCATGCGCAGCTTATCCAGGGAAACGGCGGTGGTGCCGCGCCGGGCGCCATAGACCTTCGTCGCCTTGATGCCGGACCAGTGACCTTCCAGCCAGTCGGCTTTGTTCTTCTTGTAAGAAGCTGAGGCTTCGAACTCCCGCTCCAGCATGGAATTGCAGTCGTCGACAAACTTCTGCACTTCACCGGTGGAGACCACCCCTTCATCAGCCAGCTTCTGGCCATAGAGCGCGCGGGTGGTGGTGTGGGTCTTGATGGTTTTGTACATCAAAGGCTGAGTGAACGCCGGTTCGTCACCTTCGTTGTGACCGTGTCTGCGGTAGCAGAACATGTCGATCACGATGTCCTTTTTGAAGGTCTGGCGGAACTCAATGGCGATGCGTGAGGCATGCACCACGGCTTCAGGGTCATCCCCGTTCACATGCAGGATCGGAGCCTGAATGATCTTGGCCACTTCCGAACAGTAAGGGCCGGAGCGGGAGTTGACCGGATTGGTGGTAAAGCCGATCTGGTTGTTGACCACAAAATGAATGGTCCCGCCGATGCGGTAGCCTTTCAGCTCTGACAGATCCAGTGTTTCAGGCACTAGGCCCTGGCCGGAGAAAGCCGCATCGCCGTGCATCAGCAGGGCCATGGTCTGGGTGTGATCCTCGTCGCCACGCTGGCGCTGTTTGGCCCGAACCTTACCCACAACCACAGGATTGACCGCTTCCAGGTGGGACGGGTTGGCCGTGAGGGAGAGGTGGATGGTGTTGCCGTCAAACTCACGGTCTGTGGAGGTGCCCAGATGGTACTTCACGTCCCCGGAGCCGCCCACATCTTCCGGATGGGCTGCGCCGCCGCGGAATTCGTTGAAAATGGCTTGGAAGGGCTTGCCCATGAAATTGGCCAGCACATTCAGACGCCCCCGGTGGGGCATGCCGACGATCACTTCCTTCAGGCCCAGCTGACCGCCCCGTTTCAGGATCTGTTCCAGACCCGGAATCATGGCCTCGCCGCCGTCCAGACCAAAGCGCTTGGTCCCGGTGTATTTTTTGTCGAGGAACTTCTCGAAACACTCCGCCGCTGTCAGACGCTCCAGAATGGCTCGTTTGCCCGGTACGGTGAAGTCAGTGCGATTGAACTCGGTGTTTTCAATGCGTTCCTGAATCCAGCGCTTTTGCTCCGGATCCTGAATGTGCATGAACTCCACACCGATGGATCCGCAGTAGATAGACTGCACAGCGGCCAGGATCTGCCGCAGGGTGGCAGATTCAAAACCCAGGACGTTATCAATGAAAATGGGCCGGTCCATATCGGCTTCGGTAAAGCCGTAGCTTTTGGGATCCAGCTCGGGATGGACTTCCACCTTGACCAGCCCCAGAGGATCAAGCTTGGCCTGCAGGTGGCCGCGCACCCGGTAGGCCCGGATCATCATCAGGGCCCGGATGGAATCCAGCGTGTCGGAGCGGGAGTGAGAACTGCCTTGAGCGGCCCCGGCTGTCACAGCAGCGGTTGCGGCGGCGGGCTTATCCACCTTCTGATCCAAAAGAGCCGCCGCATCGGGCGTCAGGTCTTCAAAAAAACTGCGCCAGGCACCGTCCACGGACCCGGGATTGGTCAAAAAAGCCGCGTAGTTTTCAACCAGATTTTGAGCCTGTGGGCCCAGTAAAACTGACGTCGCCAGTTGCTCGCTCATTTCTTTTTCAACGGGGAAGTCTGCTGCTTCCCTCATTGCCTCTGTTGGACCACTGGATTACCCAGAAAATGGCGGAGATGGAGCAATGGCCACCGCCACCAAGACAATAGAAACCGACCTTCCCTCATTTAACAAGGGCCGACAACCGCTTAGAGTCCCTTTTCGACCCCGTTGACAGCTGCCTGACCTTATTGTGACAGCCCTCCTCTGCCGGGGCTGCCGCGAAGGCAAGGTCAAAGAAAAAGCCTTTGCCCTAACCGGTCTTCTTCAAAGACCCAGTCAGACAAAGGCTCATAAGCACTTTTCTTCTCACAGACAGACCACAAGAAAGAAAATCCGGCACGTCCTCCGCCCCGGATCGTTGCAGCACAGCCAAGTGGGCGCGGGCCTGTCGCCCGCGGTCTGGATGCCCGGAAGCTGTTGTTTCCAGCGGCCCCATTTCCTGTCCCACCTGCTGCCTTGTTATCTGGCGATCAGACCCGGAGAAACCGGGCCTGTCACCGCGTTCCAGTCGTCAGGCTCAGCCCTTGAACTCGGACATGGCCTTAAGCATGGTGCTGCCCAGGCTGGCCGGAGAGTCCGCCACGAAGATACCGGCGGCTTCCAAAGCGGCGATCTTGTGATCGGCTGTGTCCTTACCACCGGAGATCACCGCACCGGCATGCCCCATGCGACGACCCGGAGGAGCCGTGCGACCGGCGATGAAACCACAGACGGGCTTCTTGATCTCATGCTGGGCGATAAAGGCTGCCCCTTCGGCCTCGGCGTCGCCGCCGATTTCACCGATCATGATGATGCCCTGGGTTTCCTCGTCGTTCAGGAACATGTCCAGGCAGTCGACGAAGTTGGTGCCGTTGACCGGGTCACCGCCAATGCCGATGCAGGTGGACTGACCCAGGCCAGCAGCCGTGGTCTGGGCCACAGCTTCGTAGGTCAGCGTGCCGGAGCGTGAGACGATGCCGATTTTGCCACGCTGGTGAATGTGACCGGGCATGATGCCGATCTTGCATTCGTCAGGTGTGATCACGCCCGGGCAGTTGGGGCCGATCAGGCGGGTGTTGGAGGTGCTGAGCGCCTTCTTTACCTTGACCATGTCCAGCACGGGAATGCCTTCGGTGATGCAGACAGCCAGATCCACACCGGCATCGATGGCTTCCAGAATGGCGTCGGCCGCAAAAGGTGGCGGCACATAGATTACGGAGGCATTGGCCCCGGTTTCCGCCACGGCGTCAGAAACCGTATCGAAGACCGGCAGGTCCAGATGCTTGCTGCCGCCTTTGCCAGGGGTCACACCGCCCACCATGTTGGTGCCGTAAGCAATGGCCTGCTCTGAGTGGAACGTGCCCTGCGCGCCGGTGAAGCCTTGGCAGATTACTTTGGTGTTCTTGTCGACCAGGACAGCCATTATGCCGCCTCCTTCACTGCCTTAACGACCTTCTCGGCCGCGTCTGCCAGGTTGTCAGCGGAGACAATCGGCAGCCCAGATTCTTCCATGATCTTCTTGCCCAGCTCCACGTTGGTGCCTTCCAGGCGCACCACCAGCGGCACATGCAGGGACACTTCGCGAGCCGCAGCCACCACACCTTCGGCAATCACATCACACCGCATGATGCCGCCAAAGATGTTGACCAGAATGCCTTCCACATTGGGGTCCGACAGGATGATCTTGAAGGCAGCCGTCACCCGCTCCTTCGTAGCACCACCGCCCACATCCAGGAAGTTGGCCGGTTCACTGCCGTACAGCTTGATGATGTCCATGGTCGCCATGGCCAGGCCTGCACCGTTGACCATGCAGCCGATGGCACCATCCAGCTTGATGTAGTTCAGCTCGTGACGACCGGCTTCCAGCTCCATGGGGTCTTCTTCGTCTTCGTCCCGCATGTCCACCACGTCTTTGTGGCGGAACAGAGCGTTGTCGTCGAAGCCCATTTTGGCGTCCAGAGCGATGACCTGACCGTCGCCGGTCACCACCAGCGGGTTGATTTCCACCATGGCTGCATCCAGCTCTGTGAAGGCCCGGTACATGCCCATCAGGAATTTGGTGGCCGCACCGACCTGCTTGCCTTCCAGCCCGAGACCGAATGCAATCTTGCGGGCCTGGAACGGCATCAGGCCGATGGCCGGATCGATGATTTCCTTGTGGATCTTCTCGGGGTTGTTCTCAGCAACCTCCTCAATCTCCATGCCGCCCTCGGTCGAGGCCACCACGGTCACCGTGGCGCTGCCCCGGTCCACCAGCATGGAGAGATAGAGTTCACGGGCAATGTCGCAGCCGTCTTCGATGTAGAGGCGCTTGACAGTTTTGCCCTGAGGGCCGGTCTGCTTGGTGACCAGCGTCTTGCCCAGCATGGCCCGGGCATGATCCCGCACATCGTCCAGAGAGGTGCAGACACGCACGCCGCCCTTGCCGTCGGGGTCGTCTTCAAAGTGACCGGCACCGCGGCCACCGGCATGGATCTGGGATTTCACAACCCAGACAGGGCCGCCCAGTTCACGGGCTGCATTTTCGGCTTCTTCGGGCGTGTAAGCCACCTGCCCTTTGGGCACGGCCACGCCGAATTTCGCCAACAGGCTTTTTGCCTGATACTCATGGATGTTCATTTTATTGCCTTCCCTTGTCGCGTTGGGACCGGGTCACAGTAAGACGTTTGCTTGCTGATCTTGCGGGATTGCCCCCCTGTCTTGTCAACAGGCGGGTCCGTCTCTCCCCTGTAACGAAAAGGGGCGAGGCCTGCGCCCCGCCCCTCTTGCTACTTTATTTGGCCATCATCTCTTTGCAGGTGTCGACCAGACCTTGAACCGCGCCTACTGAGCTTTCGAAGCCGCTCTTTTCAACTTCGTTCAGTTCCAGCTCAACAATCCGTTCGACGCCGCCCTCACCCAGAACGACGGGCACACCCACGTACATGCCTTTCACGCCATACTCACCGTCCAGGTAAGCTGCGCAGGGCAGGATCTTCTTTTTGTCTTTCAGGTAGGCATCCGCCATTTCGATGGCAGAAGCAGCCGGTGCATAGAAAGCAGAACCGGTGCCCAGCAGACCAACAATTTCAGCACCGCCGTTGCGGGTACGATCTACGATGGAGTCCAGACGGTCCTGTTTAATCCAGCCCATTTTCACCAGTTCGGGCAGGTTGATGCCAGCCACCGTGGAGAAGCGGGGAACCGGAACCATGGTGTCACCATGGCCGCCCAGCACGAAAGCGTCGACGTTTTCAACGGACACATTCATTTCATCAGCCAGGAAGTGGCGGAAGCGGGCGGAGTCCAGCACACCGGCCATGCCCACCACTTTGTTGTGGGGCAGACCGCAGGCTTCGCGCAGCACCCAAACCATGGCGTCCAGCGGGTTGGTGATGCAGATCACAAAGGCGTTGGGGCAGTTTTCTTTGATGCCCTGACCCACGGACTGCATGACCTTAATGTTGATGCCCAGCAGGTCATCGCGGCTCATGCCCGGCTTACGGGCCACACCGGCGGTGACGATCACCACGTCAGCGTCTTTGATGTCGCTGTAATCATTGGCGCCGCTGAACGCGCTGTTGATGCCTTCGACCGGAGCCAGCTGAGCCAGATCCAGGCCTTTGCCCTGAGGCACACCTTCAGCAATGTCAAAAAGAACAACGTCACCCAGCTCTTTCAAGCCAGCGAGGAGAGCCAAAGTACCACCAATGTTGCCGGCACCGACCAATGCGATTTTATTGCGAGCCATTCCTGCCATACCTCTGGAATGTGGAGCGAAAAGGAAATTCTGGCGCGTGTTGTAGGCTCTTTAGCGGCCCGGGGCAAGGTTGCGGCGCAAAAAAGCCCCTAAATGATCTGTAAAATAGACAGATTGGTATATTTTGCTACATACGCTCTTTACTCCCCTTACAGGCAAAGAGCACTTTTACCTCAGCGACTTGTAAGGAAAACGGCGGCCAAAAAATTACACCCCTCAAAGGCAGGCTTGAATCCACTTACAGTGCTGCAGGAATCAGTTTTTGGCAGGATGCGCCAAGTTTGGCTGCTCAGTTTGCCAACTCAAACTCATTCGCTTTCCCATAAATCATCCCAAATTCGGAGCGCGGGAATCTGGTGAGTCAATTAATCAATTCAAAACAGACCGATCTGTATAATATACAGCTTGTCGTGTCAGCTTTGTAAGAGTGCCTGATGGTTGGGATAGGGCAGGTCCGGTCGCAGCAGCGCCTGAACCATGGTGGTCAACTCTCTCACCACCGCGTCTCCCATATCTGACACCAAACTAGGCTGCAGCTCTGTCAGACGGCGGAACTGAGCCAGGTGCTGGCGACTGAGGTCCGCCTGCTCCCTATCCCGATAAATGCCGGCCAGAAAAAGATGGGCCAACACAAGCGGAGGCCTGGCCTCCTGCCCCAGTTCCTGACAAAGAGCGACAATGCGCTGATTGTAGACCTCAAAAAAAACGTCTTTTCCCAGTTCTTCGGACTGCAGACGGGCGCCGCGCGCCACAACGGCCTGTTCGTAGCGCCGCAACAGTTGCTGTTTAAGCGGTACGATCTGGTGATCGGCCCCTCCTGACTGCAGGGCAACATTGAGCTCATTTTCCAACTGCACGACCTGAGGGTCAGCAGGGCCGTTAACTTCGATTGAGCGGCGAACCTGCGCCTCTCCCTCTTGCGGGCTGCTCATGGGTTTGTCGCCTTTCTTGCTGACCAGATCATGTCCGGTTTTGGTGAAAGCGCTCTGCGCGTGAAAACCAGGTCGTGGCCCTTTCACTGCCCAGTTGAAAAGAGGCAGCTAACACCTCAGAGGTCATCACATGGTGAGTCCAGTTGAACCGATTGGACTCACCCAGCCGACAGGCAAACCTCTCGCAGCAGGCGAGTGAACGACGGGCCAGCCCTTTTTCCTGTGAACCCTGCGGACCTGATTGAAGACGGTTCCATCGGCTGACTTGTGAGGCAGGGCGTCTCGGCATCCGCCACAAATGCAGTGCAATAGGATGAGAGAGATCTTTCTCAATTCCCTCTTGGGTAATGAAAGAAAACTGGCTAATCTCGCCAGATAAAGAATATGGAAAAAAAGGATCAGGGGAGAGACAGATGGCAAATCAGGAACAGAACCACTCTGCAGGGATCGCCTTCGGCCTGGCCGTGGCCGTCCTGTTCACCGGACTGGTGGTCTACATCTACGCGCTCTTTTGAGCCGCACCGGCCAGTAAAGTCCGCCAACAAAATCCGGAGGAAAAACAAATCCATCCGGAAGAAAAAAAACCCCCGGTTCCCTGGAGGCCTGCTGTGCTTCGTCAAAAGCCTCAGCCTCACAAGGAAGAGCCGGGGGTTTTTGGTCTGATGTCGATATCAGCCTTCAACCGCTTGAAAGCCTTTTGTCCAGCGCGGGATTTCTGAAGAGTCTGTCGGGGCCAGGCACTCCAACACCGCCGGTCCCGGGCTGGCAATGGCGGCTTTGACCGCCCCTTCAAGCTCCGGCAAGGCAGCAGCCCGGTGATAAGACAGACCGAAAGCCTGGGCGATGGCCTCCATATCTGGCGGGGTGGGCGTCACCCCGATGGGGGAGACCTGAGCGGCCCGCATGTGGGTTTCGATTTCCTTGTAGCCCCCATTGTTCCAGACCAGAAAAATCACCTCTGTACCGGCATCCACCGCGGCACCCAGCTCGGCGATGGAGAACTGCAGCCCGCCATCACCAACCAGGCAGACCACGGGCGCTTCCGGATTGGCCAGAGCTGCGCCAACGGCAGCCGGTGGCGCGTAGCCCAAAGTCCCATAGCCTGTGGCTGAGTTGAACCAGCCAGCGGGAATGCCAGCCCGGTGGAGGAAGTTTCCGGCATAAACCACCTGGGTGGAATCGCCGACCATGATGCAGCCCGGCAGCAGTTCAATCAGCCGGTCCATGACATCCAGATCCGCCAGCATGGCGGCATCCAGATCGTCTTCCGTTTCGCGCAGAATGGCACTGCTGCGTTCGGCGGCCCCTTGCGCGGGTTTCCTTTGCAATCCGGCTGACAGCTCTGCAAGGACCGGCCCGACAGCACCTTCCAGTGCCACCCGACAGGCCGGACCCTGCGCCAGCATTTCGGCATCCAGATCCACCCGAATGAGGCAATCCAGGTGGGGAAAATCGCCACGGGCATAGACGTCATAGTCCGTCTGCCCAAGCTCTGTGCCCAGGGCCAGGACCACATCGGACTGACTGATGGCTTCCCGTACCGGCGGGATTGAGGCCGAAGCGGGCACATGCAGCGGATCCGCGCCCATGTAGGACCGGGCATTGGTGGTGGTAATCACGGGGGCGCCCAGTTTGTGGGCAAACTCCATGATCTCCGCACCGACACCCCGACACCCGCCACCGGCCAGAATGATCGGGTTTTGGGCTGCTGACAGCAGGCTCAAAGCCTCGTCCAGATCTGGCTGATCCGGATGAGCCGGCTTTGCACTTGGCGTTGGCAGCTCAAAGGCAGGCATGGCCTGGGCCATCAGTTCCAGGGGAATTTCGATATGGACCGGTCCCGGGCGCTCACTGGCAAAGACCTCGAAGGCCCGCTGCAGCAGACCGGGCAGATCTTCAGCTTTCGACAAGCTGTAGGCATGGGGCGTCAGCGTGCGGATCATCTCGTGCTGTTGCGGCAGTTCGTGCAACAGGCCCTTTTTCCTACCCCAGCTGGCCGGGTTGTTGACGCCGGAAATGACCAGCATGGGGATGGAGTCCTGATGGGCCTGGGCCATGGCAGTGATGGCATTGGTCAGGCCCGGGCCCGTGATCAGAAAACAAACCCCGGGCTTGCCGCTGACCCGCGCATAGCCGTCGGCCATAAAGCCGGCGCCTTGCTCGTGCCGTGGGGTAATGTGCGTAATAGCAGACGCCGCCAGGCCCCGGTAAAGTTCAATGGTATGGACGCCCGGAATGCCGAACACATACTCGGTTCCGAGATGTTCCAGCATCTCGATCAAGGCGACGCCGACACTTTTCATGCTGCTGCTCCCCGAAGCAGGGTGGTAACCCCAATTACAATTTTATCAATATCGGCATCACTGAGGGTCAGGCTGATCCGGACAAAGCCTTCTCCCTGACTGCCAAAAGCACTGCCCGGCATGACCGAAACCTGCTGCTGGTCCAACAGGCTCCAGGCGAAGGTTTCATCGCTCATGCCGGTGCCGCGAACATCCAGCATCAGGAACATACCGGCATCGGGCATCATGGCCCGGACGGAGGAAACCCCCGCCAGCCCGTCAATCAGGGCCCGCGCCCGCCGCTGGTAGCTTTCCCGCATCAGGGCACCTGTCGGGTTCGGCTGCTGCAGGGCCTCTACTGTTGCGTCTGCGATAAAGGGCTGGTTGCCGAAGAGGATGGCTTCTGACAAAGGCAGAACCCGGCGAATGAATTCCTCCGGCGCGACAATCCAGCCGCTGCGGAATCCCGGCGCGGCGTGGGATTTTGAGATGGACGACAGGACAACCGTGCGCTCCGCCAGGTCCGGAAAATCCAGGGGAGAGGCAAAGTCGCCCTCAAACACCAGATCTTCATAGACCTCATCGCTGAAAATCCAGAGGTCATGAGCTTTGGCCACCTCCCCGATGGCTTTGATGTCCTCCGCGCTCAACACCGCCCCGGTTGGATTATGGGGAGTGGTAAGCAGGATCACTCTGGATTTCGGGGTGACAGCAGCTTCCAGGGCGTCCGCCTGCAGGCGAAACCCTTTTTCCGCCTGCAATGGCACCGGCACAAACTGCCCGCCGGGGGCTGCGATGACCCCTTCATAGGTCACGTAGTATGGATCCCCCACCAGCACCTCATCACCAGGGCTGACCACCCCGCTTAAGGCCACATAAAGCGCAGTCTGGGTGCCGGGAACCGTCATGACATTCTGGGCGCTCAGCTCTGTCTTGCGACGGGCGTTGTAATGATCGGCAATGGCCGAAAGCAGGTGCTTTTCACCCTGGCCGGTGGAATATCCGGTCCTGCCGGCTTTCAAAGCAGCAATACAGCTTTCGGTCACCACAGGGCTGGCCTCGATTTCCGGCTGCCCGATAGACGCCATCACCACCGGCAGACCCTGCGCTTTCATGCTCAAGGCCCTGTGGTGGATCGCCCATTTGTCGGGACCCAGTTTGTTCAGACGTGCCGTGATGTCGCTGTATTTCACTTTGATGCCTCCTCTCACGAAAACCGCGAGGCCTGCTGACCAGAAAACAAACTCCATATGCACCAGTTATTTTACATTTGTAAAGCACGGTTTTGCCCTTCCCGGACAGACGTCGCGGGGCACCCGAAAGACCACTGCAGGAGGCAGGGAAAACAGTGAGCAGCAAAGCCCTTGATTTACAGAGGGTTACCCGCTGTAATTGGGAGGTACAGAGGTGGCCGTGGGGGTCGGTTTTGCACAGCGACATCAGGGGCGGAAAACCGAACCTCCCGCAGCAGACAAGGGCCTGCATGACAAACAAAGCCACCAAACGTCTCAGCCGCCAGGAAAGATATGATGCCCTGATCCAGGCGACCTTCGCCTGTGTGGCGCAAAAGGGACTGGAAGGCACCACCATCCGGGACATTGCCGACTATGCAGGTGTCACCTTTGGCCTGATCCGGCACTACTTCGCCAACAAGGAAGAGCTGATCGAGACCACCTATTCGGTGGTAACGGCCCGGATGACCAGCCATGCCCAGGTGGCCGCCACCCAGGCCGGACCCAATCCCGCCGATCAGCTGGCGGCCTTTGTCGCGGCCAGCCTCAGTGAACCGCTGGTTACGCCACAGTACCTGGCCTTCTGGTCCAACTTCATCGGCAAAATTCTCTTTGATGACCGCATGAAGCAGCTGCACCGGGCTGGCTATTGGGAACATCGGGAGATCCTTGAAAGGCTGGTCAGAGAAACGCTGGTACAGGCTGGCAAAGATCCCAGCCCCCAGGAGGTAAAGCTGTCGGTCGTTCAGGTCAATTCGGTCATCGACGGCCTGTGGGTGGAGGCCTGTCTGGATGTGGATGCCATTCAGGGCCAGTACCTGATCAAGGCAGGTATCGAGTCCATCAGCCGTTTGCTGGAGGTTTCCTTGAGCTCTCCCTCGAGTACGTAAATTCGATTTTTCCGAATTAAATTAGCAGATAAATTCGTTATCTAAATCACCCCTCATCTGGCAGAGTTTCCCGAAACACTGTTCTGTCTCTACGAGGTCATGATGGAATTCTGCATTCAGCTGAGCCCCTACTTTCCCGACAAATCCTATGGCGGTCATCGCGTCTTTGCCGACATGCTGGAGCAGGCCGTTCTTGCCGAAAAGCTGGCTTATGACTCCGTTTCGATCACCGAGCATCACCTGCTGAACATCCTGATGATGCCGGCCCCCCTGCAGTTTGCCACCCAGATTGCGCAACATACAGACCGCATCAAGCTGATCACCTCCATCGCGGTTCTGCCGCTGCATGACATGCGGATCTATGCCGGTGAAGTGGTCTGCGCCGACATCTTCACCAAAGGCCGTCTGATGCTGGGGGTGGGCCGGGGGGCCTTTCCCTATGAGATGGAACGCTGCGGCGTGCCCATGGCCGAAACGCAGAAGAAGTTCAACGAGTCCCTGGATCTTCTGCAACGGCTGTTGAGCGAAGAGGAAGTCAGTGCCGATGGTGACTATTACTCTTTCGACCCCGTGACCATAATGCCCCGGCCCCTGACACCCGGAGGCCCGCAGATGATGATGGCCGTTCTCAATCCGGAAGGCATCTACCACTGCACCAAAAGAGGATTCCACATCCAGACCACCCCGCTGGCGGGCCAGCATCAGTTGCTGCTGGATCAGGTGGCGGGCTTCAACCGGGCCAAGCAGGAGATGGGACCCCAGGGAGATGCGCTGTCCCTCTCCCTGTCACGGGTCGGGTTTGTTTGCAACTCCGAGGCTGAGAAATCCAGCGTCCTGGCGCAGGCGGAGCAGTACTACGCCCGCTTCGACAACGTCTTTACCGGACCCGGCATCGTCAAAAACGGGCTGATAGAAGAACTGCCGCGCACGCAAAGTCTGGCAGAGCTGGAAGAAAGCCTGATCATCGGGTCGCCTCAGGAGATCGTCGACAAACTGGGAGTCTATGCCGACCTGGGCATTGACCGCTTCATTTTCAGCTGCAATTTCGGCGTCTCTCAGAGCCGCATTCTGGAGAACATTCAGCAGTTTGCCGAAGAAGTCGCCCCGCACTTTTCCGAACAGATGAAAAGCAACCTGAAAGCTGCAGAATGAGGGTCATGACCACGATGAAACCGCCCATGGATCGGGACCAGTTCATCGGCGCCATGCGACAGGTGGCTTCCAGCGTGACCGTGGTGACAACCAACGGCCCGGCCGGACGCCACGGGGCCACGGTCAGCGCCTTCAACTCCCTGACCGCCGATCCGCCATCAGTGCTGATCTGCCTAAGGGCTGAAAGCCGCATTGCCCATGCCGTCGCCAAGAATGGCCGCTATTGCGTCAATGTTTTGCCGGAAGACAAAACGGAGATGGCCGGGCGCTTTGCCGGGGCCCAGGACGACCAGTTGAGCGACCGTTTCGACGGGGTGGCTTTAGCGGAAAACAGTCAGCAAGACCCTTTGGCCTGCCCCGCTCTGGACAGTGCCACGGCCTTTCACTGTGACGTGGACAAGATCATCCCCCACGGCAGTCACCTGATTCTGATCGGCCATGTGACCGGCATTTCAGAGGGCGCAACCCCGCCGCTGGCCTATCTGGATGGCCGGTTCCATCGGGTCCTGCCCCATTAGCACAATCTTGGATTTGGTGGGCTCACGACGGGGTGGTCCTCTAGGCGAGGAACTCTTTTCAGAGTGTTGGAGGATGAGTGACGGGTTAGGTCCAAGCGCGCAGCGCGTCCAACCACACTGCTCATGCTCTAACGCTCTCTCAATTCCCTATTCATCAAACAAAAGAGGACAGCAGCATGCCCATCATTCGGGTTGAAATGTTCAAGGGGCGCACGCGTGAGCAAAAGCGTGCCCTGGTTAAAGAGGTCACAGAGGCTTTCGTGCGAACCTGCGGCGGGACCGCCAAAGGCCTGACAGTGGTGATCACAGAGGTGGATAAGGAAGATTGGGGCGCCAGCGGCGAGCTCTGCTGCGACCTCTTTCCTGACTAGAGCATGATCGGTCTAAGTGGAATCACGACGTGATAACACTTCAGGCCTGAAGGTGCCTCTTAACTTTTTATTCGAGAGGTGCCTTTGCTCAGGTCAGGTGGGGCAGGGCGATATAGGTCTTGCTTTGCATCTCATTGAGACGGCTGGCGGTCCGGGTAAACTCGAAAGCACCATCCCCATCGGGATAGAGAGAATCCGGGGCCGCCGCTGCCGCCACAATCAGGTTGCAGCGGTGCTCATACAAAGCATCGATCAGATGCATGAACCGCCGGGCTTCGTTGCGTTTTTCCGGCCCCAGCAATGGCACATCGGCAAGCACTACGGAATGATATCGCCGTGCAATGGCCAGAAAGTCCAGGGCCGCCAGAGGCTGGGCACAGAGCTCCTCAAAAGAAAACCGCGCCACCCCTTTGGCCGCCTGAAGGACAGGAATCTGCCGGCCCTTCACCTCCACACTGTCACGGCTGATCTCAGCCCCCTCGGTCAGGGCCGCGAAGGTATCATCCAGCGCTTGAGAGGACGCGGCACCCAGAGGCACATGGTACACATCCATAGTCTCCAGCCGGGCCAGGCGATAATCCCTGCCAACCGCCAGATCCAGCACATCCAGACGCTGTTTCAGCAAGGCGATGAAGGGCAGGAAGGACTCCCGCTGCAGTCCCCCCTCATAAAGACGGTCGGGTTCAAAGTTGGAGGTGGCCACCACCACCACGCCGCGCGCAAAGAGACTTTCAAAAAGACGCGCCAGGATCATGGCGTCTGCGATGTTGATCACCACAAATTCATCAAAGCAAAGTAGCCAAACATCCTCGGCAATCTCTGCTGCCAGATCAGGCAGAGGGTCGGCTTTGGCCCCTTTGGTCTTTTGCCGCCAGAGATGCAGGCGGTCCTGCACCTCCGCCATAAAGGCATGGAAATGAACGCGCCGTTTCTTTGCGGTGGGGGCGCTGTCAAAAAAGAGATCCATCAGCATGGACTTGCCACGGCCTACCGAGCCGTAAAGGTACAGCCCCTGAGGTGGCTCAACCTTGCGCCGTCCCAGACCCAGACGGGCCTTCCAGCCATCATTGCGGCCCGGTTCATAGTCTTTCAGGGCGTTATGAAGGGACTGCAGTTTTTCGGCTGCCAGGCTTTGTTCCGGGTCCGGTTTAATGTCGCCCGCCCGCAACAGGCTTCGGTAAGCGCTTAGGGGTCCGTCCATGCCAAAAGAGGTCTTTCAACTGAAAACTAAAAACAGGCCGGTTTCATCGGCCCGGCCGCCGCGATGACGTGCCCGCGTGCCACAGCAACCGCGTCACCCTGCCTGCTGTCTGCTTTAGCAAACCCGTCGGGGTGCGCCAAGGTGTGGCAGGTGCGATCCGGATCATAGCCGGTCTGGCTGGTTGCGCCCGGCCCTTGTAACAAGACCGCGCGCCTCCCTCTAGCCTATTGATAAAGATAATCTTTCGCTTCAAGAGCCTTCACAGAGTGACGGCAGGTTAAGCGCTGTGCCCCCAGGGCAAAGCACCTGAAACCGACTGTTTGCCTTGGGAGGTCGTGGCAAAGAAAAGCGTGAAAGCCTTTACTTCTGCACCACGCGATAGGCACAGCGCCGGGCACCGGCCTGGATGTGATCCAGGCGGTCGACAGCCACATCGCTGCCCAGCACCTCCTGAAACGTCTCCAGTTCTATGGCACAAAGGCCACTGCAGGCCGCTGCTGCCGAACAGATCGGGCAATGGTTCTCAACAAAAAGATAAGAGCCGTCGGGGTCCTGACTGAAAAGCGCCATGTAGCCTTCTTCAGAGCGCAGATGTACCAGCTGTTCCAGGCGCTCGTGCAAACTGTCCAGGCTCTGAATGTCTGCGTAACGGCGCTGTAGCTGTTTTTTGCGGGTGGCGAGCAGCTTATCGATTCCCTGCTCGCCAAAAGCTTCCCGCATGGCATCCAACAAACCGACCGACAGTTCGGCGTGGCCGTCAGGGAAAAAGCGGTCAGCCGCCTCAGTCAGCCGCCAGTGCTTGGCCGGGCGGCCCCGTCCTTTCTGCCCGCCGGCGTCCGCGATCGGCTCGTTCACCACCAGACCTTCACTCTCCATTTCATAGAGGTGCTGGCGGACGGCCATCGCGGTGACCCCCAGCTGCGCAGCCAAATCCTTGGCCTGCTGGGGACCGGCCTGTTTCAGAAGGTCCAGAACGGCCCGACGGCCACGATAAGCCTGAACGGCAGTGTCATTCACGGGAAGCGCCGATGGCGTCATTAATCAGCCTTGAAAAGCATAGAGGTTCTGAGAAACGACAACCACCTTTCCTCCTTTTGGCGTTCAGGCCGGTTCGGGCGTAAACTGGCAAAAATCGGCGCGATAAGACGTTCCTGGAGAATTATATAAGTTTTTTCTTGAAAAAATCAAAGCCCGGAGACAAATTCAAATTACGAAAGAAAAATCTTTCTTAAATAAATCCCCGCGCAAAACGCCGCGCCAGCAGGAGAGAGACATGTCTAATTGGGTAGAAGCCGCCACCATAGAAAGCCTGCCTCCCGGAAGTCGCAGGATTTTCAAGGCAGATGGCAAGCAGATCGCTCTCTTCAACACGGACCAGGGTCTCTTTGCCTGTAACAACCGCTGTCCCCACGAAGGCTATCCCCTGCTGGAAGGCAGCCTGGAGTCGGATTCCAACGGTGCTGCAAACGGCTCAGGCTGCAAACTGACCTGCAACTGGCACGCCTGGACTTTCGACCTGACCAGCGGAGAGAACGCTGCCGGCGGCGACCGTCTGCGCCTCTATCCTGTTCAGCAGGAAGGCGAGCGCATTCTGGTGGACATCAGCGATCCCCCGGAAAAAGAACGGCAAGCCGAAGCTCTCTCCAACCTGAAAGACTGCTTTCAACAAAATGACCGCGGCCGCATGGCCCGGGAACTGGCCCGCCTGCAGGCCGCAGGCGGCGATCCTCTAGAAGGTGTGCGGCAGGCCATCACCTGGACCTACGATCACTTTCCTTACGGCATGACCCACGCCTATGCCGCCGCGGCAGACTGGCTGGCTCTGCGCCGAAGCCAGGCCAGTACCCCGGCTGAAAAACTGGTGCCTCTGATGGAGGCCATCAACCACATGAACTATGACAGCCTGCGCGAAGAGGCCTATCCCTTTGCCGTCACCCAGGGCAAAGCAGAGGGCCCGGAAGCGCTGGCTCAGGCAATTGAAGACAAAGACGAAGGGCTGGCCTGCGCCATCATTCGAGCCGCACTGGCCGGATCTAACGATCGCCTGGAAACCGGGCTGGCCCTGCTGAACGGGCCTTTGGCCCAGGCCGCCCTGAACCACTACGGCGATTTCGGCCATTCAGCCATCTATCAGTTAAAGACCCGACAGCTGCTGGAGGCTCTGGGCGAAGAAATGGCAGAGCCTCTGCTTTTCTGCCTGACCCGGGCCCTGATTGATGCCTGGCGCGAAGACCTGATCCCGGAGTTCAAAGCCTATCATCCGGCCCTGAAAGCCTGGCGGGACCCAAAAACTGCGCCGGGCAACGCGCCGGTGAGTGCTGAGGATTTTCAGGAGCTGAACGTGGCCCAGGCCGTGGCACGCTGTCTGGAGTCCAAAGACAAGCCAGCAGACCTCTATACAGCTCTGTTGGGTGCGGCGGGCTGGAACATGCTGCACTTCGATCTCAGCGTCGACCAGAAGACGGATAACCCGGTCTCCCACAACAAATCATGGCTCAGCTTCACTCACGCCATCACCTTCTCCAACGCCGCCCGGAACATTGCTGAGCGTCAGCCGGACCTCTGGCCGGAGGTGCTGCTTCAGATGGCGTGCTTTGTCGGCCGCAACAGCAGTTTTCTTGATCTGGAAGTCAGCCAGGAGGACTGGCAGGTGTCCCAGCCCGAGCAGTTCCTCAGCCGGGCAAAGGGCTCCCTCTTTGATCATCAGCAGCCTGAACACATTGTTGCGGCCCATGTCATCAAGGTGATCTTTGCGGTGGCGGAGGAAGTGGAACGGGCCCCCGATCAGGCGAGCAGCGCTTTCCTGCTGGCAGCCAGCAACCGCTTTTTGAACTCGCCTGTAAAACGACCCCATGTCCTGCGGGCGGCTGAACAGGCCCTGGCCTTCGTCGCGCGCGAAGGATGAGGAACGGGACCTGCGCCCGCGGGGATCGTTAGATGCCAACCTCAGGAAATCTTTGCACTTCTTTGGAAAAGTCGCCATGCTTCCCCCATGAAGTGCAGAGATTTCCACTTTTTCGCCTTCCTGGCACCTTTGGTGCTGGTCTTTGGCCCAATGGCAGCAGCCCTGGCACAGGACAGCACCCCTGAAGTCGTCGAGCAGTCTGTGCTGGATCTGACTCTGCAGTCGCGCATTGATCCGGAAATCGACCACATCACCAAGATGACCCTGCTGCGGGCAGGCAAACCCCTGCAGGAGATGAATTACGACGGTCACCGCCGGGTGCTGGAAGAGCCGGAGAATCTCTTCCCGCTGCCGCCCGGCGAGGATATCACCGGCGATGGCATCCCTAATCTGGTCATCCAGGCCTACAGTGGCGGCGCGCACTGTTGCTATCAGACCTGGATTTTCAGCGTGGAACCGGATCGTCTGGTTTTGCTGGCCAACATCGACAGCTCCAACAGTGCCCTGCAGTTCAACAAGCTGGAAGACGACGAAGGCTACAGCATCACGGTTATCGACTGGACTTTTGCCTACTGGCGGACGGACTATGTACATTCCGCGCGCCCGGAAGTCCGCCTGACCTATCAGTACGACAGCTTCCAGCCGGACCCGGGCCTGATGAAACAGCCCGCCCCCGGGGATGCACAGCTGACAGAGCTTGCCGAAAAACTGAAAGCTCTGGACTGGAAAGAAGGGGTGCCGGAAGAACTGACCGAAGCCATGACCCGGCTGATCTATGGCGGCAACGGCGAACTGGCGCTGACCCTGTTTGAACGCAGCTGGCCTGCAGACAAACCCGGGCGCGATTTCTATCTGATGGATTTCGGCATGCAGCTGGGCAACAGCCCCTACTGGCCCGGTCTGGCCTTGCTCAACGGCTGGGAATAGGCGACAGGCCCATCTTCAGCGCAGGATCGGTTCAGTTAGACGCGCTTTGCGCTTGCCCCCGGACCCTGACTCACTCTCTGCCCTGATGAACAGAGTTCCACGCCTCAAGTATCCTCACGGAGTGATCCCGCTCAAACCGATAGGGTTCTGGAGTTTTTGAATCATGAAACAGGGGAGCAGAGGTTACAGCCCGGCAGGGCTCACTCAGATCTGTTGTTCGATCTGATCCATGTCCCGGTCGCTGAAGCCAAAATGATGACCGATTTCGTGAATCAGCACATGCACCATCAGGCGACGGATGTCTTCCCCTGTCTCACACCAGTAATCCAGCAGCGGACGCCGATAGATCACAATGGTGTTTACGTCCTGGGGCACATGCTGGCTGGTCTGATGCAGCATGTTGACACCGCGGTATAGCCCCAGAATGTCGAAGGGGGACTCCAGATCCAGCTCTTCCATGGTGGCTTCGTCAGGAAAATCCTCAACCCGAACCACCAGCTCACGGGCGTAGTGCCGCAAAGAGACGGGGATCTCGGCCATAGCCTCGCGCGCCATCATTTCAAGATCCGCCAGGCTGGGAGGCGCACCAAAGGGCTGCATGTAACTGGCCTGGGCCATAATCAGGGTCTCATTCCCAAAGTCACCAACTGCGACAGCAGACAGTTTTCGTCTGACATCGACAGTCATTATGAACATTTTCTAGTAGTTTGAGCAACTTATCCCGATATTGTGATAAAAAATCGGGACAGGGACCTGCTCAGCTAGCAGGCCCTTTTATAGGCAACGGGCTGTAACAACAATGGGGCCTGAAACGCAGAGGTTGGATTACACCTCCCGAAAAATGGTCGAAGAGCGCGATCACACCCCAAACAATCCTTTAGAATCAACAGGCAACAGGAATCACACGATGGTCGAAAAGCTGACAGGGGCCGACAGGACAACAGCTTTGCAGCAACTGCAGGGCTGGCAGGAAGCCGAGGGCAAGAACGCTCTGGAGAAGCACTTTCGTTTCGCCAACTTTTCCGAAGCCTGGGCCTTCATGAGCCGGGTGGCCCTGCTGGCCGAGCAGGATGACCATCATCCGGAGTGGTTCAATGTCTACAATCGGGTGGAGGTGACCCTCACCACCCACGACTGTGACGGTGTCAGTGCCCGCGACATCAAGATGGCCAAAGCCATGGACCGATTCGCGGCGGCCTTTGCCAAGTCCTGACCCCTTCTTCCTTCCGCTCTCCAGAGCTTTCAGCGATCAGCGACAAAGAATCACCGACAAAGAAAAAGCCCCTCTTTTCCAGCAAACCCAATTGGCAGGCGGAAAAGAAGGGCTTTGATCTTTAAATGCAGGCGGCAGGCTGGGCCTTACTGCATGCGCATGCCACCGTCCAGACGGATGGTGTCGGCGCTCATCATCGGGTTGCCGACAATGTGCATCACCACATCAGCATACTCTTCCGGCTTGCCGAAGCGTTTGGGGAAAGGCACCTGCTGGGCCAGGTTATCCTGGACTTCCTGCGGCATGTTCAGCAGCAGCGGTGTGCCGATCAGACCCGGCGCAATGGTCATGACCCGGATGCCGGACCGGCAGAGTTCGCGGGCCGCCGGCAGCATCATGCCGATGATCCCGGCTTTGGAGGCGGCATAAGCAGCCTGGCCGAACTGACCTTCCACGGCAGCGATGGAGGCTGTGGAGATGACCACACCTTTTTCACCATCTTCATTCAGGGCATCGGCGGCAGCCATTTCAGCAGCGGCCAGGCGAAGCAGGTTGAAGCTGCCCACCAGGTTCACATCGATGACTTTCTGGAAGGCAGCCAGATCCATGGGACCATCGCGGCCAACCACGCGGGCAGCAGGCGCGATACCGGCGCAGTTCACCAGCACGCGGCAAGGACCGTGAGCTTCCCTGGCCTGGGCCATGGCAGCTTCTGCAGACTCAGCAGAAGACACATCACAGACAATGGCCAGACCGCCGATTTCCTTGGCAACGGCATCAGCGGCTTCCTGGTTCACATCCAGCACGGTGACTTTGGCACCGGCAGCGGCCAGAGCTTTGGCAGAAGCAGCACCCAGGCCGGAGCCACCACCGGTAACAACTGCAGCAAGACCTTTTACGTCCATTGGAGTTTCACTCCCTCATCTATCAGGTTAGGTCACCCAAAAATCCGCAACGGAACTCTCCGAACAAGCTGGAATTGCTTTTCAGATCTTTGAGCACTTTGTCGATAACGCTGGGGGTATAGCAGAAGCGCCCCCTACTTAGCGAGAGCCCTTAATTCAACGGTTGTTTGTTTGGCTGTGCCCTAGAGCATGATCGGTTTAGTTAGAAGCGCTTTGCGTTTGTACCTAAACCGTGAATCATCCTCTAAAACATTGAAAAGAGGCAAATTCACGCTTCAAGTGTTATCACGTAGTGATCCCACTTAAACCGATTTGGCTCTAAGCCGACACCAGAGGTCCGATCAGCCAAACTCCGGGAAAAGTACCGTGACAGACATCCCGCTTATCGCCTGCCTGTCAGACTTGCTAGTTTTAGGATCACGTTCCAGACGACGAAAAGAACAGGCCGGCGCGGGGGGCAAACTCATCCTCTGCAGCCGTGCGGCTCTGAATGCTCAAAATAGGACAGCTTAACATGACCCCCTTGCCCCCCGGTCACTTTCAACTGCTTGCCGCCTACAACAGCTGGGCCAACGAGCGGCTCTTCTCAGCAGCCCTGAGGTTGCCGGACAGCGAAATCACCCGCTCCCGGCCTGCGGCTTTCTTTGACAGCCTGCTGGGCACAGTCAACCACATCTTCGTCGGGGACAGTCTCTGGCTGGCCCGCCTGGCCGGGCGTCCCACGCCCCCCGGCTATTCGCTGGACCACAGTCCTTTCAATCGTCTGGAAGACCTCTGGCAGGCGCGTCAGACGCTGGATCAAGAGATCAGCGATCTGGTGGCCGGGATGGATACGGAGCGCCTGCAGCAGGTTCAGTCCTACAAGACCTCCATGGGCGAAGCCCAAAGCACGCGCGTCGACCTGGTGCTGACCCACCTGTTCAATCACCAGACCCACCACCGGGGTCAGGCCCACGCACTGCTGTCAGAAACGGAACAGGCCCCGCCCCCGCTTGATCTGATTTACTATCTGCGCGATCTCGGTCAAACGGGCGGTTAACCCAGCCAGACCGGCCTTAAGCAGAGTTGCGCAGCAGCAGGCGGTTGATGCCGCCCAGGGTGTCCACCAGCTGTCGGGCAACGGAAAAGAATGCGTCGCGTGGAATGTTCGGGTTCTGCCGCCGGGCAATCTGGAAGATGTCCTCAAAAGACCGCTGGCCATCCATCTGGGAAATGAGGGCCGGGGCCTGGGGAGGCAACGGCAACTCGACGGTCAGGCCATCAAAACTGCCTTTGAGCAGGGGGGACTGGGCCAGCGAACGGGCCAGCGCAGCCGCTTGCCAGTCCACCAGCTGCGGCACGGACTGCCCCTCCTGAAACTCTGCAACGGTTCCCTCTGTGCGGCTCAGATAGAGCGTGTGTACCTTCATGTTACTGGCCAGTCGCTCAGCCAGTGCAGCCTGCTCCAGCCGGGGCAAAGCCTTGGCCCGGGCCAGCATCTCCGGGTCTTTCAGATACAGGCGCGGATCATAGCGCAGCGGCTCAATAAAGGCGGCGATTTTCAATCCGGCACCGGTCACCCAGTCGACCAGCTGGGGAACGGTATAGGCCCGATCCTGGGAATGCAGCAGCAGGTCGACCAGTTCAGCCGGGCCGCGCTGGTGATCGCCCAGAAAGGGGTTGCGGGAAAAGCCGTTGGTGGCAGGCAGATCTGCCAGCAACTTCTCGGCCTGAGCCACCTTTTCTTTCAAACTCAGACCTTCGCCCAGTTGCCGCAAGGCAGCCTGCAGCGGGTAGAGGCCTTCGCGGCCATATTCACCGTAGACCATCACCCCCATGCCGCCGCCCGGGGCCAGGGCCCCGCCCAGAACCGCCAGACCCGCGTCCGGGTCCGGCAGGTGGTGCAGCACCCCACAGCAGTCGATGTAGTCAAAACCCTTCAGACCCAGCGCCTCCAGCTCCAGCAAAGAGCCGGAGACAAAAGACACCCTGTCACTCAGGCCGCGCGCCTTGATGCGCGCTTCTGCGATGGCGCGCGAAGCCGAAGAAAGATCAAGGTAGGTGATCTCAGCCGGCACAGCCGCATCGGCCAGCTGTTGAGTGAGCATCACCAGGCCATCGCCGGTGCCACCCCCGGCCACCAAAACCCTGAAGGGTTTCTGCCAGTCCCGGCTGCCGCCAAAAAGATAGTGGTCAATCTCCAGCAGGCGGCTGGGAGATCCGGTAACCAGTCGCTGCTTTTCTTCGGCAGGATCGCGCGCCGGATAGGGATAGGCTTCGTATTGATCCTTAACCTTGTTGCTCACCGACCGGTTCCTGACCTCGAGTTTTGGGAAGATGAAAAAGGGCGGGAAAAACCTTGGTTCCCGCCCGTTTTAAACTATCGTTGCGTTTCCACAACGACCTTGCCGGTGGACTTGCGTTCCATCAGCAGCCGCAAAGCCTTGTCTACCTCTGACAAAGGCAACTGGTGGGAGACGTGGGGCTTGAGCAGACCCTCTTCAAACCAGCTTTTCAGCTGTGCAAACTCCTCAGCCAGCTTTTCAGGTGCCTTTTTGCGGTAAGACCCCCAATAGACCCCCATGGCCGCAATATTCTTGACCAGCAGGATGTTGGCCGGGATCTGCTGAACACGACCGGCGGCAAAACCCACCACGACCAGACGACCGCCCCAGGCGATGCAGCGCAGAGAGGCATCAAAGACATCTCCGCCGACCGGGTCGAACACCACATCAGCCCCGCGTCCGTCGGTCATGGCTTTGACGCGGTCACGGATGTCTTCCTGCTTGTAATCAATCAGCTCATCGGCCCCGTGTGCCTTGGCAACAGCCAGTTTGTCCGCGCCACCAGCGGTGGCGATGACCTTGGCCCCCAGAGCCTTGCCCACTTCCACCGCGGCCAGCCCGACGCCCCCGGCAGCCCCATGCACCAGAAGGGTTTCACCGGCCTGAAGGTTGGCATGCCAGACCAGACTGGCGTGGGCGGTTCCATAGGTGACCGGAAAGGAGGCCCCGACCACAGGATCCATGCCCTCTGGCAAGGGATGCACATCGCTGGCTTTGGCCAGCCCCTGTTCCTTAAAGGCACCACCCATGACCATGGCAATGACTTTCTGGCCGACTTCCAGACCGGAGACACCTTCGCCTAAAGCGGTCACGGTACCGGCGGCTTCCATGCCCGGTGTAAAGGGGAAGGGGGGCTTTTCCTGATACTTTCCCTGAATGATCAGGGTATCGGCAAAGTTCACCCCTGCCGCTTCGATGGACAGGGCCACCTCACCCGGACCCGGTTCCTGGGCCGGGATGTCTTCAATCACCAGAGTTTCCGGTTCACCAAACTCTTTACACAACACCGCTTTAGGCATGTCTGTTCCCTTGTTCTGTTCCGGCAGCCACGCCGGGATCATTTATTATCCTGCCGCCAATCTAAGCGACCCGCGCGCAGCTGTGATCCCTGATCTGGGTTGAAGATCTTTAGAACGGACAGTCAGCCGCTGCCTGGATCTGCCCCACTTCCACACCTTCGCGGTTGTATATCAGAGGTGCCAGAAGCGTTTGCAGCTCGGCCCGGGCGTCAGAATCAAACAACTCCAGCTTATCCAGAACCCGACCGATCAGGTAGTTGGAAGCCCGGGTGGCTCCATCATCCACCTTCAAGGCGATGCCCAGGCCCAGGTCCGGCAAAGCACCGCAGAACACCCCTTCTGCACCGGTTTTCACCAGAGCCCGGCCTTTGGTCGCCGTCATGATCTTGGTACAGGCACGGTCGCTGCCAGCCACCATGAAGGGGTCCTGACCCATGGCGTCCAGAACACGCTTGCAGGCCAGCTGTCGCCGGTCCGGTTGATCAGAGGGGTCGGTCATCCGGGCCATGGCCAGCGCCATGTTGCCCAGCGGCATGGCCAGCTGGGGAATGCCGCAGCCATCAATGCCTCGCGGGGCTTCGCGCAGATCCAGGCCGGTCATCATTTCCAGGATACCCAGAATCGACTGCTGCACCGGATGGTCGTAGGTGATGTAGCCCTTGGTGGGCACGCCCATATGCAGGGCAGTGGTCAAAAATCCAGCGTGCTTTCCAGAGCAGTTGTTGTGCAGACGGTCAGCCACCCCACCCGCACGGACATAGTCCAGAAAATGGGGTTCATAGGTGGGAAACTGCGGTCCGCATTCCAGATCCTCCACGCTGAGTCCGATCCGTTCCAGCCAGGCCTGTACCGCCTCTGCATGACGGTCTTCGCCATTGTGGGAGGCACAGGACAGAGCAATTTCACTGACGCTGCAGCCATAAGCATCGGCCGCCCCGCTTTCCACCAGCGCCAGGGCCTGCAACGGCTTGATGGCAGAGCGTCCGTAAACCAGTTGCTCCACTGCACCGGCGGACATGACCACCTTGCCCTCGGCATCACAGACCACCACAGCTGCCCGATGCTGGCATTCAACAAAATTGCCGCGGGTGACTTCCACCAGAACAGGATTGTCCGCCATCAGATTGGGGGTGCGTGACTGGGTAAAGTGACCGGCACCGGTCGTGTTTTTTACCGCTGACGCAGAAACTGCAGAAGAGGTTTGGGCTGTAGCCATGGGGGCAAACTCACCGACACAACAAAAGATAAAGACAAAAGGCGCTGCACCTTGCCTTAGGCCCGGCAACTTTGGCAAGGACAGGCCTGGAACCGGACCGATTTGCTTGGCAGCGCGTTACGCTCCAACCCAAGGCCTGACTCAATGCACCAGCTCAGGAAGCAGACGAAAGGTTTCAAGTTAAGAGCCGTCATTCGGTGAGGCCGTTCAACCCGAAATGCCTCCAGCGTTCTGTGGCGGCAGGGCCGGGGTGGCAGAAGGTCAGGCGTCAGGGGTTTTGACTTCTCGGGCATTTTGAGTCACCAACCCGCAAACAACACTGACGAAGGACAAGACCATGCGCGGCTACTTCGGCTTGGGCGTCGAGGGCATCTCCAAATCCATGAACGTGGGCAACCTGCAACGGTCCGCTCATGCCTTTGGTGCCAGTTTCTTCTTCACCGTCGACTCCGTCCTGAAAGACAGTGAAATCCGCCAGTCAGATACCTCGGGCGCGACGGAGCACATGCCAGTCTACGTCTACTCTTCGCTGGATGAGCTGCAGTTGCCCAAAGCCTGCAAGCTGATCGGCGTGGAATTGACAGAAGAGTCAGTGGAATTGCCCTCCTTCCGGCACCCCACCGCCGCCGCCTACATTCTGGGGCCGGAGCGCGCCTCTCTCTCACCGAAAACCATTGAGCGCTGTGACGCAGTCGTGAAGATCCCCATGAAGTTCTGTGTCAACGTGGGCATCGCCGGAGCCATCGTGATGTACGACCGTCTGATCTCCATGGGGCGCTTTGATGAGCGACCGGTGACGTTCAGTGGCGAAACCCAGCCCCTGCAGCCCCATGTACACGGCCAGCCGCGCTTGCGTAAAAACCCGCTGTCCTGATCGGCTTGCTCCCCTGGCGACCCAAGGGTGGCAAGGCCCTGCCGGATCAGAAGAACTGACTTTTCTGTGATTTTTCACCCCTCGCCCTTTTCTCGCCTAAATTCCCGGCTTACAAGGGATGCGGTAAGCTGCGGCGGCAGGGGAAACGGAAAACAGGGGCCTGTGAGACAAAGTGCCTGAGCGGCAGTCGCGCCACACTCTGGTCAAAGCGATTCCCTTTTCGTATGATTCCCCAAAACAGTCAGCAACCTGTTGATTCCAAGTGATCTCGGACCTGCCCCCAAAAGGAAGAGACGGAGAATCAACGGGAGTGGGTAGAGGCCACTTTCCGGTGGCATAGGAATAAGCAACAAATCCCTCAGTCCGGTGATCAACCGGGCCAGAGGCAGGACAGCGAATTGGGCAGACGATGACGAACAGAGCTTTCCTTTCTTCCTTCGCCAACTTTCCGGGGTCAGGCCGCAGCGCTTTGTCCCTGGTGGCTGCCGTGACAGCAGGGCTGTTGCTGACCTCCGCGCAGGAAGCCTCGGCCCAGGCGATCAAGAAGCTCGGCGACTTCAAAGCCTGGTCTGCCTACACCACACAGGAAAATGGCAAGCAGGTTTGCTTCATGGCCTCGGTCCCAACCAAGGCTGAAGGGAACTACACCCGCCGCGGCGACATCTTCGCCATGGTGACTCTGCGCCCGAAGGATGGCCGCAACGACGAAGTGTCCTTCATTGCCGGCTACACCCACAAAAGCGATTCTGAAGTGAAGGCCACAGTGGACGGCACCCAGTTCACGCTTTTCACGAAGAATGACACCTCCTGGCTGCCCACGGCCAGCAAGCAGGACGCCACCATGATCGCCACCATGAAAAAGGGCGCCCGCATGCAGGTGATCGGCTATTCCTCCCGGGGAACTAAGACCACCGACACCTATTCTCTCGGCGGCTTTACTGCAGCCCACAAGGCCATGCGCAAAGCCTGCGGCAAGTAAACCATCCAACTGCCAACGCATTCCTCGCAAAGCAGCCGGGCAGTCAGCCCAACCAACTCTGTCTGATAAAGGCAGGCTGACCGGCAGTTCGGCGATTTTGCATAACGGCTATCGCTTGCCTTTCCGGGGACGGAGCCTTATCTAAACGCCCTCTCCCCTTGCCTGACAAGCAGGGCCTGTTTGCCGCAGGCCACCGGACTGCTATGATCAGCGGGAGCTGACCAGCGCCAGCGCGTTGCCCTGAGACCTCCAGTGACCAGTGAGATGCTGCCCCTATGAGCACCCTTGCCCACGCCCAGCCTTTGCCCGATTCCCAGCCCGCGGAAACATCCGCGCAGGCCAGAACCAACCTGATTGGTCTGACCCGGGACGAACTGGCTGCCGAAATCAAACAGCTGGGAGAGCCTGCTTTCCGGGCCAAACAGCTCTGGCACTGGCTCTATCATCGCGGCGAAAAAGACTTCGCTGAGATGACCACCCTGTCCAAAGCCTTCCGGGCCAAACTGGCCGACAGTTTCACCACGGCCCGGCCAGCGGTGACCGAGCATCTGATCTCCAGTGACGGCACCGAAAAGTGGCTGCTGCGCTTTGATGACGGCAACGAGGCCGAAATGGTCTACATCCCTGAATCAGACCGCGGCACGCTCTGTGTCTCCAGCCAGGTGGGCTGCACCCTGACCTGCAAGTTCTGCCACACCGGAACCCAGCGCCTGGTGCGCAACCTGACCCCGGCGGAAATCCTCGGCCAGATCCTGCTGGCCCGCGACGATCTGAACGACTGGCCCAGCGGCAAGGAAAACCGCCGCATGACCAACATTGTCATGATGGGTATGGGTGAACCGCTCTATAACTACGACAACGTCAAAACGGCCCTCAAGATCGCCATGGATCCGGACGGGGTCAGCCTGTCCAAGCGCCGCATCACCCTTTCCACCTCCGGGGTGGTCCCCATGATGATGCGCTGCGGTGAGGAACTGGACGTCAATCTGGCCGTTTCCCTCCATGCCACCACCGATGAGGTGCGCAGCGAGATTGTGCCCCTGAACAAGAAGTACGACATCGCCCAGTTGCTGGACGCCTGCCAAAACTATCCCGGCACCCACAACGCCCGGCGCATCACCTTTGAGTATGTCATGCTCAAAGGCGTCAACGACACCGATGCAGACGCTTACCGCCTGGCCGATATTCTGGCCGACATCCCGGCCAAGATTAACCTCATTCCCTTCAATCCCTGGCCGGGTGTTGCCTATGAATGCTCTGATGATGAACAGATCGAGCACTTCTCAGACCTGCTGTTCGGGCGCGGTTACTCCGCCCCCATTCGCCGCCCCCGGGGTCGGGATATCTTTGCCGCCTGCGGTCAGCTGAAAAGCGAAAGCGAGAAACTGCGCAAGAGCGAACGCCTGAAGCTGGAAGCGGCCGCAAAAACCGCTGCAGAGACCAACACAAACGAAACAGCAAGCCCGTAACCTCTTCCGGCTTCGCAAAGAAAGTCATCTGAAAACCCGGCCTCTGTGCCGGGTTTTCTTTTGTTGACCCGAAGAGCTTTCTCCTTCTTTACTGAAGCCCTCTATCCCTTTGAGAACAGGACCTTCTTTCTCTCTTTCTTGTGGATTTACAGGTGTTTCCTTCCCTCACCTCCCAGATGGCTTTCCGGGGTCTGCCCAGGCTCAGACAGAAGATTGGCGCCAAGCGACAGACACAGGTGTCCAGGCTCTTTACGGGCGGGGCTCTTGCCATGGCCATCTGTCTGGTTGCGCCGGTCAGCGCCCAGGAAAGCAACCGCAGCAGCCGGTCAAACTATCAGGACGTGCCCGGATTTGGCGGACCCTCATCAGTCGGTGCGGAGCTGGTTGAGGACGACAGCCTGGTTGGCGAGGTGCCCCGCTTTGAAAGCCTGAACCAATCGCTAAAACCCTGGTTTGACTGGAAAGACAAACTGCACAAAGACACCGGACTTGCGCTGGGCATCGACTATTCGGCTCTGGGACAGGTTCTGTCCTCTTCACCAGAGGATCGCTCTGCCGTCGGAGGGGTTTTCAGAACCTACGGCAACTGGACCCTGCTGGATCTGGGTGAGAAGAACACCGGGTCACTGGTGTTCAAGCTGGAGAACCGCCATCGCCTGGGGACAGATCTTTCGCCCCAGTCCCTGGGCTTTGTCGCCGGGTCCGGCCTGCCAACCGGCACCCTGTTCAGCGACTACGGCTGGGGTGTCACCAACCTTTACTGGCAGCAAAAGGCCTTAAATGGCCGATTGACGGTCTTGGCGGGTAAGGTAGATCCCACAGATTATGTCGACATCTACGGTCTGACCAATCCACTGACTCACTTTCAAAATCTAGCCTTTCTGACAGACCCCACCATTGCGGTGCCGGACCAGGGGCTGGGTTTGGCAGCAGGCGTGATGCTGACAGACAATCTTTACGCCATCGGTGGTTTCAGTGACGCCAACGGGGATCCCACCAAAGCAGGGGTCGACAGTTTCTTTCAAGACAGAGAGTACTTTTCCCATGGCGAGTTCGGCTGGACCCCGGCCCAGGATCAGATCTACCTGACCAACATTCACGCAACCATCTGGCACAGCGATGCGCGGGAAGCTTCCGGCACCCCTTCCGGCAAAGGCATCGCCCTTTCGGCCAGCACATTCATCGACGGCCGCTGGATGCCCTTTGTCAGGGCGGGCTGGTCAGAGGGCGGGGCATCGTTGATGGAACGGTCCCTTTCACTGGGACTGGGTCACTACTTTGACGACAGCAAAGACGTCATGGCGGCGGGCCTCAACTGGGCCCGCCCCAGTGGATCTTCACCGCGAGACCAGATGACCGCAGAAATCTTCTATCGCTGGCAGTTTGCCCAATCCCTGGCCATCACCCCCGATGCCCAGCTGATCTATCATCCCAGCAATGCCCCGGACAAAACCTGGATCGGTGTACTGGGGCTGCGGGCCCGCCTGTCCCTGTAATGGTGCCTGTCCACACAGCCATGACAGCACCGGCCCCGGTTTCCTATGGATCGTGCCCCCATTGACGCCCATCAAAGGCTATCGCCACCTCAGGGCAGAACCGTCGCCGTGCGGGCCACCTCGGCCAGTGCCTGAAAGGCCGGCAGGCGGGTTGAGGTGCTGCGGTAAACCAGAACCATCTGTCGCCGGGCCAGAGGCAAGGCCAGTTCCCGCAGGATCAGGCCCGGTCGCCCCTGAGCCTGTCGGGCCGCCAGTTCTGGCAGCAGAGTGACCCCCCTGCCGGCGATGGTCAGCTGGATCAGTGTTTCCAGAGAAGAGGCGGTCAGATCCGGTCCCTGTTTCTGAGGCCATTGGCACAGCGCCAGTGCCTGGCCACGCAGACAGTGCCCTTCAGCCAGCAACAACAGATCAGCAGTGAGGAGATCCTGCTCGGTGATTTCCTCTTCCGCTGCCAGCACATGGCCGTCCGGCAAGGCCAGATAGAAGGCTTCTTCAAACAGAAACAGGCTTTCCAATCCCGGTTCCTGGAGAGGGGCGGCCAGAATGGCGGCGTCCAGTTCCCCCTGTTTCAGCGCCGCCAGCAATCTTTCTGTCTGATCTTCCCGCACACCCAACTGTATCTCAGGCAAGGTCGCCGACAGGCGGTCCAGAAAGCCCGGCAAAAAGTAAGGCGCCAGGGTGGGGATCAGACCCAGCCGCAACGCACCGCTCAGGGGATCCCGCGCCGCCTGGGCCAGCAGTTCGATTTCATCGGCCTGCGACAGCACCTGCCGGGCCTGAGCCACCACAGACAAGCCCACTGCGGTGGGCTCCACATGGCGCTTGCTGCGCTCAAACAGCGCCACACCCAGCTCATCCTCCAGCTTTCTGAGGGCTGCTGACAGGGTGGGCTGGCTGACAGAACACTGTTCCGCCGCCTGGCCAAAGTGCCGGGTTTCTGCCAGCGCCACCAGGTATTTAAGATCTCGCAGGTTCATGATTGACCACCGGGACTATCGGCCTTTCTCAGCGATTCTCTTCTGATAGGTAAAAACTATTACAGCAATCAAAACGTTTCATTTCAACACTTTAAAGAAACTCATTAGATTAATTCCAAGACATTCAGTATCGCCCCTTCAGGAGAGCCCCATGTTTGATGACGCAAAAAAGCAGCCCCGCCAGGAAGCCCAGTGCCCCTACAGCGGGTCAACCATGACCGGTAGCAACGGTGCCCCCATTGCCGACAACCAGAATTCCCTGTCTGCCGGGGCGCGGGGCCCCTTGTTGATGCAGGATTATCAGCTGGTTGAAAAACTGGCGGCCTTCAACCGCGAGCGCATTCCCGAGCGGGTGGTTCACGCCAAGGGCTCCGGCGCGTACGGCACGTTCACAGTCACTCAGGATCTCACCGCTTACACCCGGGCCGGTCTTTTTTCCAAGATCGGTAAGGAAACGGACGTCTTCCTGCGCTTTTCCACCGTTGCCGGGGAGCGGGGAGCCGCTGATGCCGAACGGGACGTGCGGGGCTTTTCAGTGAAGTTCTACAGCGACGAAGGCAATCTGGACATTGTTGGCAACAACACACCGGTGTTTTTCATCCGCGATCCGCAGAAGTTCCCTGATTTCATCCACACGCAAAAGCGTGATCCCAAAACCAATCTGCGCAACACCACCGCCATGTGGGATTTCTGGTCCCAGTCGCCGGAGGCTTTGCACCAGATGACCATTCTCTTCTCCGACCGCGGCATCCCTGCCAACTATCGCCAGATGAACGGCTATGGCAGCCACACCTATTCCTTCATCAACGAGAAGTTCGAGCGTTTCTGGGTGAAGTTCCACTTCAAGTCCCGCCAGGGCATTGCCACCATGAGCGAGGCAGAAGCGGCTGAGGTGATTGGCGGAGATCGGGAGAGCGCACAGGCTGATCTCTTCCGCAACATCGAAGAAGGCAACACACCCAGCTGGACTCTGTATGTCCAGATCATGCCGGAAGCAGAGGCCGACGGTTACAGGGTCAACCCCTTTGACCTGACCAAGGTCTGGCCACACAAGGACTATCCTTTGCAGGAACTGGGTGTGCTGGAGCTGAACCGTAATCCGGAGAACTACTTCGCTGAGGTGGAGCAGGCAGCCTTTGCGCCTTCCAACATGGTGCCGGGGGTTGGCTTGTCACCGGACAAAGTGCTGCAGGCCCGGGTCTTTGCCTATGCTGATGCCCAGCGTTATCGCCTGGGGACCAACCATGTGCACCTGCCGGTCAATGCCGCCCGCTGCCCGGTTCACAACTATCAGCGAGACGGGGCCATGCGCTTCGATGGCAACCAGGGTGGAGCCGTTAACTACGAGCCCAACAGCTTCAACGGCCCGGCTGAAAACGCCAGCGCCAGCGAACCGCCCCTGGCCCTTTCAGGCGCTGCCGATCGCTACGATCACCGGGTCGGCAACGACGACTACAGCCAGGCAGGCGACCTCTATCGCCTGATGACTGCCGAACAGCAGGAAAGCCTGGTCACTGCCATCGCCGGTGCCATGGCCGGCGTGCCGGACGCCATCATCGCCCGGCAGCTGGCCCACTTCGACAAGGCCGACCCGGCCTATGGAGCCGGCATCGCCAAAGCGCTGGGGCGTCAAGGCCAGCCCGCTGCAGCGGAATAAACTGCAGTGGCTGGGACAGGTTCCCAGCACGAAGAAAAGAGGGGGCAGATGGGTCACATCCCGCCCAGACACATGCCCCCTCTGACAGGTTGAAAAGAGTCATTTTGGGGCGTCATGCGGCACCACCCCGTAAGCCCACTGACCCCATGTGACTCTGAGCGACGGAGGCGCCTCAGCTCCCCCCAGGCCTCCGTCGCTCCTTTTCGGCCAAACCCACTTTTCTATCGGGGTTGCTAACACCCTATTCAGTCAGACAGTCAGCCCTCGATCCCCCCAACAGGAACCAGGAGACCTGCCATGAAACTCTTTATCGCGTCGCTCTTTTCCATTGAAGTCGGGTCCTGGGTGCAAACCAATCCCTGTCTGGCCCTTAATGGCGCGGACCGGCCCCTGCTGGACCAGGGATAAGTCCGCCGGATTGTCTGATCTTGGCTGCCCGTGCCACGGGGCCGATGGACCGGATCAATCCCGGGTAGCCGCTGCCGCCGGGGTAATCTGCTGCCGGGCCACCACGGCTTCCCGGTGGGAGATGTAAGAGACCGAAGCCACGATGATGGCCCCTCCCAGGATCACAAACTTGTCCACCTCTTCGCCAAACAGGAGGAGACCCATCAACGCCGCCCAGACCAGCTGCAGGAAAGAGAAGGGCTGGGTAACGGTGATGGGGGCGGCTTGATAGGCCCGGGTCAGGGTGTAGTGGCCCAAAGTGGCAAAGAGCGCGGTCAGAGCCAGCCAGCCCAGCTCTTCATAGGTCGGCGCGCGCCACTGATAGATGGCGCCGGGCAACAGAACCAACATGCAGGTCAGGGACAAGAAGGCCACGATGGCGCCGGAGTCCTCTTCTTCCGTCAGCTTCTTGGCGATCAGGAAGGAGGCGGCAAAAAGCGGTGCCGCACAGAGCTGGGACAGTTGCCCCAGGCTGACTTCCGTAAAACCGGGACGAATGATGATCAACATCCCAAGGAAGCCGACGAGGATCGATGCGATCCGGCGGATCTGCATCTTTTCACCCAGAAAAACCGCCGCCCCGATGGCCACAAAAATCGGCGCGATGTAGCCGATGGCCGTCACCTCAGCTATGGGAATGCGGGCCATGGCATAGAACCAGAACAGCACGGCAATGCCATGCAGCACCCCCCGCAACCCGTAAAGCTTCAAGGCCAAGTTAGAGGGACGCGCCTGCTTAAACAGCCGAAAGAGAATGGGCAGGGTGAACACCACTGCAAAGAAATAGCGCAAAAAGGCGCCCTGAATGGTGGGCATGTCGGAGCCGATGTGATGGACAACGACGGTTACCCCGACGAAGAAGAAGGTGGAAACCAGCATCCAGGAGATGCCCTGCAAGGGGGTATGGTTTTTGTTTACCTTCTCTTCTGACAAAGCCTGCCCGCCCCTGCTGCCCATAGATTTTACCGACCAGCCAAGAGCTTACCCTGCACTGAGAGAAAGCACAGGACGGCTCAAGCAGCTTTCTCCTGTGCCTCAGGGGCAGCAATCCCCTGTTCAAGGCCACCGCTTCTTTCCCTGGAGTCAAATCGGTTTAAGTGGACTCACTTTGTGATGACACTTGAAGCGTGAAACTCTGTTCAGTGTTTTAGAGGATGAGTCACGGTTTAGGTCCAAGCATAAAGCGCTTCTAACTAAACCGATCATGCTCCAGGGGAGAGAGAGAGCCGGCTAATCTTACCAGCGGTTTGCCAAAAGCTCCCATCACCATGGACCCCGGGTGCGCGGCGGCATCAGGTCCACCAGGTTTCGGGCCACGATGCTTGGCAGGGGTTCTTTTTGCTGCTGCCTTTTGTGAAGGGATCCTTCTGATAAGGGCCCGTTTGGGGATCCCGGCAAGGCTCCATCGCGATGGTCCGTTTCAGGTCAGCCTGGAAAGACCAGGCAAAAGGGGAAAGAACCGGTCCGGCGGGCCATTCCGGCACCACATAGGGCCTCTGCGCGGCTTCTGCTTGCCCCGGGCCTGCTTTTGCCTATACTCCCGCGCCGACCGTTACGGGACTGCGCCAGATCAAAGACAGCAAGAGGTTTTTTGCTGCACTCTGAACGTCGTAACAGTTCAGGCGTTTTTTGCGCCTGCCTCAAACGATTGAGAAGCCTGGCATTCCGGCAGCGTTGTATGGCCGGTGCAAAGCTTCTGATCGCCTTATTCACCAGACTGCTCATTGCAAGCTCACGAGGGCAAGATGTCCGACATCAAAAAAGTTGTGCTCGCCTACTCAGGTGGCCTCGATACCTCCATCATCCTGAAATGGCTTCAGGAAACCTACAACTGCGAAGTGGTGACCTTCACCGCCGACCTGGGACAGGGTGAGGAACTCGAGCCGGCACGACGAAAAGCCGAGCTGCTGGGCATCAAGCCGGAAAACATCTTCATCGATGATCTGCGCGAGGAATTCGTGCGGGACTTTGTCTTCCCCATGTTCCGCGCCAATGCGGTCTATGAAGGGCTGTACCTGCTGGGCACCTCCATCGCCCGCCCGCTGATCGCCAAGCGGCAGATCGAAATCGCTGAACAGGTTGGCGCTGACGCCGTCTCACACGGTGCCACCGGCAAAGGCAATGACCAGGTCCGCTTCGAGCTGGGCTACTATGCCCTGAACCCGGACATCAAGGTCATCGCCCCCTGGCGCGAATGGGATCTCAACAGCCGTAAATCCCTGATCGATTTCGCTGAAAAACACCAGATCCCCATTGCCAAAGACAAACGGGGCGAAGCGCCTTTTTCTGTCGATGCCAACCTGCTGCACGTATCTGCAGAGGGCAAGGTTCTGGAAGATCCCTGGGATGAAGCGGAAGAATACGTCTACTCCCGCACCCTATCCCCGGAAGAAGCCCCGGACAAAGCCACTTACATCGAAGTGGAATTCAAGAACGGCGATCCCGTGGCCATCGATGGCGAAGCCATGAGCCCGGCCACCCTGCTGACCGCGCTGAACAAGTACGGCCACGACAACGGCATTGGCCGTCTGGATCTGGTGGAAGGTCGCTTTGTCGGCATGAAGTCCCGCGGCATCTACGAAACCCCGGGCGGCACCATTCTGCTGGCGGCCCACCGCGGCATTGAGCAGATCACTCTGGACCGGGGTGCCATCCATCTGAAGGATGACCTCATGCCCCGCTATGCAGAGATCATCTACAACGGCTTCTGGTTCTCACCGGAGCGCGAGATGCTGCAGGCGGCCATCGACAAGAGCCAGGAGATGGTGGAAGGCACTGTGCGCCTGAAACTCTACAAAGGCACCGTTTCCGTGGTCGGCCGCAAGTCCGAGAAGTCGCTCTACTCCATGGAGCATGTGACTTTCGAAGAAGACAGCGTCTACGACATGAAAGATGCCGAAGGCTTTATCCGCCTGAACGCCCTGCGCCTGCGCCTGCTGCAGCGTCAACGGGGATAAGACATCGGCTGGCCGACAGCCTCTTTCAGCCAGTCACAGAAAAAAGGGCGGTGCTTGATGATAAAGCACCGCCCTTTTTCCATTTTGTATCTAGACCAGCTGCAGGGCTGACTGGCCTGCCATGTACAGCCCCATAAAGAGCAGTGCCAGAAAGAGCAGACGACGGAACAGCTGCTCCGACAGGCGCTGACGGATTTTCTGACCTGCCAGCATGCCCAGCAAGGCAGGCACCAGGGCCAGGGCAGACTGCACCCCCATCTCCCCATCCAGAAACCCCTGACCGCCCAAAGACACAGCCAGACCGACGGTCGACAGACCGAACAACAGGCCCATGGCCTGGATCAGCTGATCCCGGCTGAGGCCCAGTGCCTGCAGATAAAAGACACCAGGGACGGCAAAGGCACCGGTCATGCCGGTCAGAACACCGTTGAGCGCACCCAACGAAGGACCGGCCCAGCGGTCTTGCCGGGCGGACAGGTCAAAGCGCCAGCCTGCCAGCCCCACCAGGCCATAAAGGATCAGGCTCAGACCCAGCAACAGGGTCAGCCAGGACAGCTCCACCAACACCAGCATGATGCTGCCCGGCCCGATCATCAGTGTGGCCAGCAGCAGGAAAGGCCAGGTTCGCCGCAGCACCTCCAACAGGTGCGGGCCGACAAGAGCCTGCCAAAGATTGGTGGCAAAAGTCGGCACCAGCAACAGTGCCATGGCCGATGGCAGATCAAGCACCAGAGCCAGCAGCACCAGGCTGACAGTCGGCATGCCCAGTCCGACCACCCCTTTGACCAGACCGGCCAGCAAGAAGGTGGCGAAGACCAGCATCAGCATGAAAGGATCAGAAAACAGCGCCAAGGATTTATCCAACAACAGAGGGAGCGACAGGAACGCCGAAACCTAGTGTGTGATCGACGGAAGGTGAAGTGCAATGCGCTTCACTGCTGTCGTGCCTCACCCTTAGAGTTAAATCGCTTGGAATGGACTGACTTCGTGAGGACGCTTGAGGCGTGAATTTTCCTCTGTTCGACCTGGTGGAGGATGAGCCACGGGTTAGAGGCAAACCCAAAGACCGACTAGAGAAGCCCATCCTGCGCTCGTCCCGCGGGACGCCCTGATATCATCTATCTTGCCTTCATAAATCGGTCAGCTATGATGACCTTTATTCTGGCAGCGGCGAGGCTCATGCTCTAGGTAGCGCCGCCCCTTCCGAAAGGCAGCTGATCATGGCTTTTGAACTTGTCCTGCTCTGGACCATAGCCATCACCCTGTTGATCCTGACGCCCGGCCCAGCCGTGCTGATGGTCGGCTCACAGGCCGCCCGGTATTCCTGGCGCGCCGGGATCTATGCCTCTTGTGGCGTGCTGCTCGCCAATGCCCTTTATGGCCTCCTGGCCATTGCCGGACTGGGCGCCGTTTTGATGTCTTCCCAGTTTCTCTTTGAAGTCATCAAGTACAGCGGGGCGGCCTATCTGATCTATCTGGGCCTGCGGGAGATCATATCCTCCTTTCGCAAAGCCGAGGCGCCTACTGCCGCCACCGGCCACAATCAACCCAGCAGCCAAAGCGCCTCCGAAAGCAGTTACCCAGCAAAAACCGTCACGGGTCCTGATCAACGCGTGGGACGCAGCGCTTTTCTGAAAGGCCTGATCTCCCAGCTGGCCAACCCAAAATCAGTGATTTCCATGGGGGCGATGCTGCCTCAGTTCACCGATCCCAGCGGCAGCTGGAGCCTGACCAGTCAGATGCTGCTCCTGCTGGTAATCTGTACAGTCATTGAGCTGCCTGTTCTGGCCTTTTACGCCTGGCTGGCCCGTACGGGGGCCAAGATTGGCGGGCGCTACTTCGCCGGTCCAAAACTGAAGCGCTGGCAGGATCGCCTGTCCGGCGGTCTGCTGGTGGCCATCGGGGCCGGTGTTGCCTCTGTCCGCCGCCCTGCAGGGATGAAGGCCGCTGATCTGCTTTGACACACCGGTGAGGTAATCTGTGACCATCTTTTCTGGTCGTCGACCAGCAAACCGGCAAACCAGGCGATTTCAACCTGACGCCAACCCACGATTAGGGGATAAAATCCACGGATCTGACTGCCAGGCGCTCAACTGGAAACCCCGGAACCCCGATAGATCAACCAGCTCTGGTCGATAGCCTCTCGAATTATGTGATATATCTATGATAGGACTGGCAGAAACCTGCCCCTGTCATCTAACCAATGGAACTGAACCTCATGTCCGCTGCCGCTTTTCCAGCACCCCTGCGCCCTGAAATCATGTCTTTGGAAATGTCCCGCATTCAGCAGATTTTCGAGCTGGGTGTCGGCCGCGATGATGTGTTCCCTCTTTATGTGGGCCAGGGAGATGAGGGCACGCCTGCCTTTATCTGCGACGCGGCAACAGAGGCTTTGAACGCAGGCCATACCTTCTACACCCATAAACGGGGCCTGCCGGAACTGCGCCAGGCGCTGGCTGACTACAATGGACGCCTGTTCCAGGCCGGTGACGATCCGGAACGGATCACCGTGACCGGCAGCGGCATGCACGCCATCACCATCATTCTGCAGGCCATCTTGTCGCCCGGTGAAAAGGTCATCGTGGTTTCCCCGGTCTGGCCCAACATCATGGCCGCCATCACCATTGCAGGCGGTCAGGTGACCCCGGTCACCCTGGACCCCACCGAAGACGGCGGCTTTCATCTGGATCTGGACAAGCTGGCCGCCGCTGTCGATGACAAGACGCGGGCGATCTTCATCGCCTCACCCGGCAACCCCACCGGCTGGATGATGGAAAGCGAAGAACAGCAGGTTGTGCTGGATCTCTGCCGGGAAAAGAAAATCTGGTATCTGGCTGACGAGGTCTATCACCGCTTTACCTTTGACCGGGAAGTGGCCCCGTCGGTCGTGTCTCTGGCTCAGCCGGAAGACCCCGTAATCTCCATCAACTCTTTTTCCAAATCCTGGGCCATGACCGGCTGGCGGCACGGCTGGCTGACCCATCCGGCCTCCCTGGGCACGATCCTGACCAACATGATCGAATTCACCAACTCCGGCACCCAGGCCTTCCTGCAGTATGGCTGTCTGGCCGCCATTGAGCAGGGTGAGGACTATGTAAAACGCTCGGTCGAAATCTGCCGGACCAGCGGCGAGGTGGCCTATCAGGCGCTGGCAGCTCTTCCACGTGTAAAAGTTGCCCGACCTCGGGCTGCCTTCTACAGCTTCTTTGCGGTCGAGGGCGTGACGGACTCCCTGGCCTTTGCCAAGCAGATTCTGAACGAGTCGGGCGTTGGACTGGCCCCGGGATCAGCCTTTGGTCCGGGAGGTGAAGGCTATCTTCGCCTTTGTTTTGCCTCATCTGAGACGGTCATTTCGACTGCTATGGACAAATTGCGCCATCAACTGGCTTAGGTGCGACAAGTTATTGAATAAACTATGAAAATCCATTCTGGAATCGCATAGCACGGACGCAAGAGTCGCATTTGTAACGGCCGGTGAGAAGGCCTATCTCCTGTCCATCAGAGACGATCCTGCGGGGCTAGGCCGCCCGAGGATCTTTTTCAGGAGAAATGCCATGGCCCACACGTCTTTCGTTGCACCACAGTCCACCCTGACCCACGACATTGCCGCTTTCAGCGCAAAGGTCAGTAGTGCACTTGCCAGTCGGTTCGGCAAGCTGACGGAATCCATGGCAGAAGAGCATAAGCGGGACCGCATGGCCCGGGCTCTGCACGGCCTGAACGAGCGTCAGCTGCAGGACATCGGCATCAGCCACTCTGCCCGCTAATCCAGCCGGCAGGTAAAGGAATGAGGATGTGTAAGACCTGAAACGAGGCCGAGTAGAGCGCTTCCAGCGCTCCTGAAGCCTCCTCTTCCCAGGCAACATATCCAGGGCGGCTCTTGAGCCGCCCTTTTCTTTTGCCTGTTGCTAGAGTCTCATCGTCTCATTTGGAATCACAAGGTGATTTCATAAATGACGTAAACAAGCCTCATATCAACCTGTTAGAGGGTGATTGACGACAGAAGCGCAGCGCCAGGCGCTTCGATTTCTGTCGATCACACTCCGGGGATTTTGTCCGGGCCGGGTTCAGGTACCGGACTGACTGCCCCGTTTTCATTTCCTTACCATTCATATTGGAAATTCTGCTTCCTATGATCTTAACAAGGCTGCAAAATCTGCTGTAGGGTAGTTTGAAAATAATTCCAGATTAATCGAATTAATTGACTGGAGTGGTGCTGGTGCAACTGAAACCAATTGTCTTGTCGATCGCCGCTGCTTTGGTTTTTGGCGCCGGGTTGCTGTTTGGCAGCTACAAATACGTCACCACACTGGAAGACCAGGAAATGGAAAAGCGGGCGAACTTTATCGTTCAGCGTTCCATCAGCATCATGCTGGAACTGGCCATTCCCAAGGGGGAAGAAGACCGGGGGGCGTTGGCCCCTGAAACCCCCGGCACCTGCACAGAAGAAGACCTTAACCGCCTGCGCTACTGGGTCTATGCCTCCAGCTTTGTTGGCGATGTGGGCCTGATGAGCGGCGATATGCTTCTCTGCTCTGCTCTCTCAGGCATACGTGACGTCCCCTACAAGCTGCTGCCCGCCGACCGCACGCTGCCAGATGGCATGGAACTGAGATTGAATCGGGAGCTGACCTACGCCCCCGGTTCAGAGGTCATGGTGCTGAACAAAGACCAGTGGATCATGGCCATGAAGCCGAACTTCGTGGACGAATTCCGCTATCTCGATAAAAACCAATACGATCTGCAGCTTTACTTCATTGGGGCGGAAGAGACCCCCTTTGTCCGGATCGGCAAGCAAATCGGTGCGGTCGAAGCCAGCTGGTTCTACCAGGACGGTGTTGAGTGGGAAAAAGACAACCTCTACGCCCGCAAATGCACAGACGATGGCCGGATCTGTGCCCTGCTGCACTATCCTGTGGACGTGATCAGGGCCAACCGGGCCGATACAATGGACTGGGTGGCGATGATCAACCTCATTTCCATTCTGGCCATCGGACTGGCGGTTTATGCCCTTTACAACAAGCAGACAAACCTCAGCACCCAGCTGAAGCGGGCCATCCGAAACGACGAACTGTTGTTGACCTACCAGCCCATCACCAGCCTGAAGAACAGCCATTGTACGGGGGCAGAAGCCTTGATGCGCTGGAACAACAAAGGGGAGTGGATACGTCCGGATCTCTTCATCGAGGTGGCAGAGCAACAGGGCTTCATCCGGGACATCACCCAATACCTGCTCAAACAGGCTTTTGCGGAAACGGCTGGAATCCTCAAAGCCCGCCCTGACTTCCGCCTGACCCTGAACGTCACGGCAGACGACCTGAAGGACCACTGGCTGCGTCATCAGCTGCAGGATCTGATCCATCTGCACGAAATCTCCGCCGCTCAGATCGGCATTGAGCTGACGGAACGCACCCTGGCCGATGTCAAGGAAGTCTCCAAACTGCTGCAGGATCTGAGAACTCTCGGCTGTATCATCCTGATTGATGATTTCGGCACCGGTTACTCCAGCCTGTCTTACATCCGTGATCTGCCCTTCGACGTGCTCAAGGTCGACAAGTCCTTTGTCGACACCATCGGCACCGATGGCGTCGCGTCCGGCGTCCTGCCTCACATCATTGAAATGGGCCATGACCTGGGTGTGGAACTGGTGGCAGAAGGGGTGGAAACCGCAGAACAGGCCAGTTGGCTGGCAGAACAGGGCACGGAAAAGGCCCAGGGCTGGCACTACAGCAAACCGCTGCCTCTGTCAGACCTGCAGGATTACCTGAAAGAAGAAAAGGCCCGCCGGACCGTATCGTCAGCCGTTGCCTGACCTGCGTCTTAGAGCATGATCGGTTTAGTTAGAAGCGCTTTGCGTTCGCTCTTAAACCGATTTGACTCATGAAACGCACAAAAGAAAAGGCCATCCCCGATCAGGAGATGGCCTTTGTCTTGTCAGAAACCACCCGTTCGAGCGGTGGTCTGAGATCCTTACGCGGCTTTGCCCAGGTCCGGGCTGACGGTAAAGGAGGCTTCCGTGTTCTGCTGAACCTCTTCCAGGCTCACGCCGTCTGCCAGCTCAATCAGGGTCAGGCCCTCGTCCTTGTCCAGCAGGAAGACGGCCAGGTCGGTGATCACCATGTCCACCACACCCTTTCCGGTCAGCGGCAGGTTGCATTCCTTCAGCAGCTTGGCGCTGCCGCGGGCAGTGTGTTCCATCACCACCACGACCTTCTTGACGCCAGCCACCAGGTCCATGGCGCCGCCCATGCCCTTGATCATCTTGCCGGGGATCATCCAGTTGGCCAGATCGCCGTTCTCGGCCACCTGCATGGCGCCCAGAATGGTCAGATCAATATGGCCGCCACGGATCATGGCAAAGGAGTCCGCGCTGGAGAAGTAACTGGTGGTATCCAGCTCGGTGATGGTCTGCTTGCCAGCGTTGATCAGGTCAGGGTCTTCTTCGCCTTCATAAGGGAAAGGGCCCATGCCCAGCATGCCGTTTTCGCTTTGCAGCTGCACGGTCATGCCGTCGGGAATGTAGTTGGAAACCAGAGTGGGAATGCCAATGCCGAGATTGACGTAGAAGCCGTCGCGCAGTTCCTTGGCGGCGCGCTCAGCCATCTGTTCACGAGTCCAAGCCATGGTGGCTCTCCTTCAAATGTCTTTGTTGTCGCCGAAAGTTATGCGCGCGGGCGCGTGGTGCGCTGCTCGATGTGCTTTTCCGCATCAGGCACATGAATGATCCGCTGCACAAACACACCTGGCGTCATGACCTCATCGGGGTCCATCTCGCTGGGATCGACAATGTGCTCCGCCTGCACAACGGTCACCTTCCCGGCGGTGGCCATCATGGGATTAAAATTGCGGGCGGTCTTACGGTAGATCAGGTTGCCTTCCGTATCGGCCTTCCAGGCATGAACGACGGCCACGTCTGCCACCAGACCCCGTTCCATGACGTAGTCTTCACCATCGAAGTTGCGCACTTCCTTGCCATCGGCGACCGAGGTGCCCACACCGGTTTTGGTGAAGAAGGCCGGAATGCCGGCACCGCCTGCACGGATCTGTTCAGACAGCGTGCCCTGAGGCGTGAAAACCACCTCCAGCTCACCGGCCAGATACTGTTCTGCAAAGCGCTTGTTTTCACCCACGTAGGAAGACACCATGGTCTGAATCTGGCGGGTTTCCAGCAAACGACCCAGGCCGATGCCGTCGACTCCGGCATTGTTGGAAATCACCCGCAGGCCGGTCACGCCGGAGCGCTGGATGGCGCCGATCAGTTCATCGGGAATACCGCAGAGACCAAAGCCACCGGACATCAACGTCATGTTGTCCGAGAGCAGGCCTTCCATGGCCGCATCCGCATTCGGATAAATCTTGTTCGTACTCACTCGCGCTCTCCTCGTTGCCTCGCTCAAGCCGCAGATACTGCGGTGCGCTATCCTGAAAGACCCTGCGGGGGCGGCCATGGTTTTACCTAAAGCGCCGCGGCCGCACGGTCCTGACTGATCACAAATGGGTTGATCATCACCTTCATAAAAGAGCCTAGGTTGGACTCTTTGTTCTGTCTGACGCAGCAAGGTGTGCCACGTTGTCCTTAGGTAGGGCAAGCAGACCTTTATTGCGCTGCGGCATAATTTCACCCTCCGGGCTCACTTATCCAGAAGATTCTGATCTCGCTTACCCCGGAAACCAGGTGAGTGGAAACCAGGTGAGTGCGATACTAAGGGTTCCTAAGGGTCAACACTTGCTCCGATCCGATAAAAAGGCAGAGGTCGGCTCCCCTCAGCCGACATTCTGGGGGGCCTGACAGAAGCCAGGAAAAGGACGGCTGCCATGCTGGTCACCCGTGGCAAGTAACTCCTGCGGGTAAAGCGGTGCACAGCAGACCTGCAAGATGGTAGCTGGCGCAACGATACACAGCGCTCTACTGTTGAACCTCCATGACAGATAGCAAGCCCCTTCCCACTCCTGCGGGTGGACTGAGCGCTCCGGTAAAGGGCGCTCTTTACATGACAGCCGCCGCCTTTGGCATGTCGATCATGAACGTCCTCATTCGCGAGGTCGCCTCTGAACTCCATCCCCTGCAGACAGTTTTCTTCCGCAACTTCTTTGCGCTGCTGGTGATGCTGCCCTGGGTGGCTTCTGCCGGGCTTCAGGTTTTCCATACCAAACGGCTGAAACTGCACATTGTCAGGTCGCTGGTGGGCATCATCGCCATGGGCATCTGGTTTACCGCCATTTCCCTGCTGCCCCTGGCCGAAGCGGTGGCGCTGAACTTTACCGTCCCGCTCTTTGCCACGGTGGCGGCCGTTCTCTTTCTGGGGGAGGTGGTGCGGGCCCGGCGCTGGACCGCCACAGCCATCGGGTTTCTGGGCGTTCTGGTCATTCTACGGCCCGGGTTTGTTGAATTCACCTTTGCCATGTCGCTGCCCATTCTGGCGGCCATCTTCATGGCGCTATCCATCGTGCTGGTGAAGAAACTCAGCGACACAGAGCGCCCCGCCTCCATGGTGCTCTACGCCAACCTGCTGATGACGCCTCTGTCGCTTGTCCCGGCTCTGTTTGTCTGGACAACCCCTTCCTGGACCGTACTGGGCTACTGCCTGCTGATCGGGCTGGTGGCGGTGATCTCCCACATTGCGCTGACCCGCTCTTACAAATGCGCCGAAGCCAGCGCCATCATGCCCTTTGACTACACACGGCTGCCCTTCATCGCCCTGATGGCCTATCTCTTCTATGGCGAACTGCCGGATCTCTGGACCTGGGTCGGGGCCGCCATCATTGCCGGATCCGCTCTCTACATCGCCCAGCGTGAAGCCAAGGTGGCCCGACAGCGCCAGGCCAGCCTGGCCGCGGCCTCTTCACCCACGGGACGGCAGGGATGACAGCGGCAGACGGGACCCCGCCAGCGCCTTTTATCAAGCTGGAAGAAAACAACCGCCTGGGCGCAACCTGGATGGTCGGGGCCGCCGTCGGCTTTACGGTGGTGTCGGTGCTGGCAAAACTGCTGGCGGTCGGTGGCATCTCTGTCTTCCAGCTTGGCTTTGCACGATCCTTTTTTGCGCTGCTGCCTTTGTTGCCGGTGCTGGTGATCGGGGGGCGCGCCACTTTCAGAACAGACCATCCCTGGACCCATTTGCTGCGGGCCTGCTGCGGGGCCGGGGCCATGACCTCCGGTTTCTATGCGCTGAGCTACCTGCCCCTTGCCACCGTCACCGTGCTGGGGTTTACCGCCCCTCTGTTTGCGGTGGTGATGGCTGCCATTTTCCTGAAAGAAGGCATCCGCTGGCGGCGCTGGCTGGCCACCCTGGTCGGCTTTGCCGGCGTGGTCATTACCGTGCGCCCGCAGGAGCTGATTTCTGCCGAGTTCTGGCAGGGACAGGATCAGGTCATCGTACCCCTGGCCGCCGCCCTGGGATCGGCGTTCCTCATCGCCTGCGCGGTCACCCTGGTCAAACGCTTCCCCAAAGGGGAGAGCGAAGTGTCCATGCTGCTCTATTTCTGCTTTGCCTCTGTCCTGATCAACGCGCCCCTGGCCATCGTCGACTGGCGGGCACCGACACTGCAGGAATGGGCCCTGATGGCCGGTGTTGGTCTGGTGGGTCTGGCGTCGCAGTCCATGGTCATCAAGGCCTATCGCAACGCAGCCGTTTCCTTTGTTGCGCCCTTTGACTATCTGAAGCTGCCCATGGCGGCTGTTCTGGGGTTTCTGTTCTTTGCCGAACGGCCGGAACTGGAAACCTATCTGGGCGCGGTCGTGATCATCGGGTCCGCCTTCTACATTGCGCGTCGTGAAGCCAAGCTTCGCCAGAAAGCACCGCCGCGCTGATCGCTTTCGATCTCGAAACCGATCATGCTCTATGAATCCACCTAAGGCGACGGAACTCTAGAGCGTCTTGGTCATGAAAAAGTTGATCAGAACCTCGCCGCCGCGCGGGTTTTCCTGACGGCGCACCATGGTAAAGCCCTGGCTCTCAAAGAAAGGCCGGGCCAGATAGCTGGCATGGCTGGTGAGGGTCCTGAGGCCCCGTTGACGGGCTTCTGCCTCCAGCGCCTGATAGAGGGCCCGGGCCACGCCCTTGCGGTGATGATCGGGATGGACAAAGAGGCGGTCGATCTCCCCCTCTTCAGTCAGGTCCGCAAAGCCCAGCAGCAGATCCTCTGCATCGCCCCCTTCCACGGCCAGCACCAGATGATTGTCCAGGTTCTTCTGATTCAGCCGGTCTCTATCCAGCTCAGCCGGAGCCCAGGCGTCGCGCTCCGCCTGACTGTAGTGGGCCTTAGCGCCTTCCTGTACCGCCAGGCGGAAGAGCTGCAAAAGGCCTTCCTGGTCGCCATCCTTGTAAGGGCGCAGGTTCATGGAACAAATCTCCAGGGATAATCTGACTACTTTTTAGGCCGGGTGAGATACCAGACAGGTCCACCTACCAGGGCTCCCAGAATGGCCCCCAGATAGCTGGGAATGGGACCATCCATGTGCTCGCGCCAGAGCGTTGCAAAAATCAACCCTATCAGGGATACAACCAACAGCGTGGCGATGACGCGATAGCCGAAAGTCATGGGTCAGTCCGTCTGTCGTTTTATCTCGTCGAGAGATCAGTGAGGCACAGCACTTACACCGATCAGCATCTCATGACCATGCATGAAGCCCATGTACAGCACCAGTCCCAGCAGCGGACGCCACCAGCTCAGTCCCTTCCAGTCCATTTTGGTGCGCCCACTGAGCAGGGCGGCGAAAGGCACCAGACTGGTGGTCAGCTTCATGGGTCCCCAATCGGCGCCCAGTGAGCGCTCGCGGCGGCTGTCGATGTGGACCATGCCACCGACAGAGAGGATCAGGATGCCCCCCATCATGATAACGCTGCCGACATCGCCGTTGACCAGCAGATGAGACAGAGCCCACAGCGTTGTTCCCCACAAAAAGGGATGGCGGGTGATGCGCAGAATGCCGGGGGCCGGGTTGGTTTCCTTTGCCAGATCTTCCGCCCCGACATTGGTCGGGCTTTTTGTGGTCAGACCTGCCACCACCAGCACAAAGGCTACAGGCATCAGAACGGCCGGCACGATCCGCATCCAGCCTGCCTGGGCCCAGAGTTCATAGTAGGGCGCATCTCCGTAGGCAAAGAGCATCCAGACAAAAGAGGCCGTGTAGATCAGGGCTTCGATGCCCAGAAACGCCTTACCGAACTTGCCCATCATAACGGCACGCAAGGGGTGACTGGTCAGCAAAAAATGCGATCCGACAAACAGCACCGTGGCTGCCAAAAGGCTGTTGAAGTCCCCCATCACCGCTCTCTCCCTTATGACCACTGTGGCTTCTTTTTCTGACGCTTCCCGCCTGAGGTGGACAGTCAGGAAAACCGCCCCCGTTACATAGACACTGATTGCGACGGTTTGAAGCTCTTTATCCTCCGGACGGAAACAAAGAGGCCCCCGTGGTCTGCAGTCCGTCGGCGCTACAGCCGGCGGCAAGAGAACAAACGCCTGCCACTCAACAGGTGAAAGTCCTGTCGGGAGCGGGGATCGGTGACGGGGATAGGTGACGGGGATAGGTGACGGGGATAGGTGACGGGGATCAGGAAGCTGCCATGACATGACAGCAGGCAAGCGGGCTTAGCCTTGTGTCTTTGCCTGTGGTAGGACAGCCGCCATCACCGATGCCGGTGCGGACGCCCAGGCGGACGCCCTGGCATCATGTAAAGGCGGCCTCAGGCGCAGATCCACTTTGTTCTGACGTTCTGTACCAGATGGCAGCCTTGGGAGGACGGGGTCATTTGCCCCATGCCTTGAAGGAATGATCATGACTGACAAAATCAGCGCTGCTGACCAAAGCAACGCGCAAAACACCGACAAAAAAGAAGACAAACCTCTGGATCCTGTGGCCGTTCTGACCCTGGATCTGCTGGATCAGGCTGGCAAAGGGGGCACACTGACCCCCATCGATGTGGCCAAAGCCTTTGCTGAGCCCCGCCGAAAAGCCAACGATCCGGTGGATCTCTGGCGTCGCTACCTGCCAGCCGCCAATCAACAGGCGCGCTTTCTGGCCCGGCAGGGAAAAATCAACATCCTGCGGCGCGGCGAACCGGTTGACCCGCACAAGCCCATCAAAGGCCTGATCAAGCTGGCCCTGCCACAAGCCTGACAGCTGAACATCGCCGCAAACTGATGGACTGCAAGCTTTCCCAAACCAGCTGACAACCTGACCTCCTGTGAAGGAGGCGGGATGGCTTCCAGCCGGAAAGCTAGAGTTTCTGCGACATTTTATCGCGCAGGAACCACATCACGCCTTATAGGCGAAAGAGGGGCAGCACACTTTCATGGTGTCTGTCCCTTTTTTTGTGACTGCAGGACCAGACGACCCGCCGGCCCGGGGTGACACTCTGGATCAGGCCAACTTCCAAATCAGGACGACCTCTGGGTCAGGGTGATTTCTGGATTGGCCGTCCTGTCAGGATCAAGCGACCCTTTTGGGGTCTTCAGCAGAAGCCTTCGTCCCGCAAAAAGGAAACCATGGCGGCCAGGGTTGCCTCAGATGCCTCCAGGTGCGGAACATGTTTGCAGTCGGGCAGCATCAGGGGAACCCCCCGGCCAGCGACTCCCTCAACGATGGCTGTCACCTGCTTTTCCGTGCCGTACTGATCTTCCTGACCCTGCAGAGCCAAAACAGGCGCCGTAATCCGGGGCAGGTTTGGCACCATATCCAGCTCAGAAAAGGCAGGGGTCAGCCAGGTATCTGACCAGCTGCGGAAAACGGTTTCGGCTTTGTCGCCATGATATTTGGTCAGACCTTTGCGAAACCAGTCATGCTGCCAGAAACCCGTCGCCTCTTCGATCCCGGCCAGGGTTTCCGGTTCGACAAAGACATGGGCTGCCTCCGTAATGACTGCGCGGGTCGCGTCCGGGCAGGCGGCGGCATAATAGAGGGCGATGGATCCGCCGTCCGAATGCCCCACCAGGATGGGATCTGTGACTTCTACCGACGAAAAAAGTGCAGGAAGCGCCATTTCGCCTTCTTGGCGAAGATAGTCCAGTGGTCGCGGAAGCGTTAAAGGATCTGATCCGCCATATCCGCAGCGATCAAAGACCAGCCCCGGCAAACCGGTCGCGGCAACAAGCCGTTCAGGATAGTCTTTCCATTGGCGAATGGATCCCATTCCTTCATGGAGAAAAACCAGAGTAGGGCCGCAGACTGCCTTACCTTCCGGGCAAAGCCACTGCAGCAGAAGGTTCTTGCCTGCCACCTTTTTGACTTCCTGCCACTGTCTCACTGTAACCTCTGCCACCTTTACTCCCTTCGCCACCAATCAACTGCTTGGTCAAGATCTATCTAAGGTTGTGTCACTTTTGCATGTTTTTCTCAGCCCTTATGCGGGCTGGAAAAGATTCGCCTGTCAAGGCCAGCTTACGCTTGACGCCTTTTTAGTTCGGGCTTACTAACGAGCAAGCCTTATTGGCATAACAATCGAAAAACGGTTGAACAAACAACTATTTGGGAGGCAGACGACAGCGTGTATAGGACAACTATTCTGTCCTAAATTCGGCTCGTCTATTTACTCTGCTGTGCAACGACACTTCAGAGAATTATGCCTCCCTTGCTGGGAGCAAATATATGAGTGAGGCTTCGAAGGCTGGCACATCCGCCCTCGACACCTTCCCAAAGCTGCTGATGCACCACGCACAGGTGCGTCCCGAAAAGGCAGCTTCGCGTGAGAAGGCTTACGGCATTTGGCAGACCTGGTCCTGGAAGGAAGTCGCTGACGAAACCCGTGCGCTGGCCTGTGGCCTGGCGGCGAAGGGGCTGAAGCGCGGCGACAAGATCGCCATCGTGGGGGACAACCGCCCCCGCCTTTACTGGACCATGGCCGCTGCCCAGGCAATTGGCGCCATTCCCATCCCGCTTTATCAGGATTCTGTCGCCAATGAGATGGCGTATGTCCTGGAGCATGCAGAGGTCCGCGTCGCCCTGGTGGAAGACCAGGAGCAGGTGGATAAACTGCTGGAAATCAAGGATGACGGCGGGAACATTGACCTGCTGATCTATGATGACGATCGCGGGCTGCGCAATTACACGGAAGACTTCCTGTTCAGCTACGACAAAATTCAGGAAGAAGGCCGCGCCTACGACAAAGCCAACCCCGGCTTCTATGAGAAGGAAGTTGCCGCCAGCAAAGGCAGCGATGTTTCCATTCTCTGCTACACCTCCGGCACAACCGGCAAACCCAAAGGCGTGGTCCTCAGCTTTGACAACATTCTGCTGAGCGCCAAAAACGCTGTTGAGTTTGAAGGCCTGACCGACAAGGAAGAAGTTCTGGCCTACCTGCCCATGGCCTGGGTGGGGGATCACATCTTCTCTTACGGCCAAGCCATGGTGGCGGGTTTCTGTGTTTCCTGCCCGGAATCAGCCGACACGGTCTTGCACGATCTGCGCGAACTGGGCCCGACCTACTTCTTCGCCCCGCCGCGCATTTTTGAAAACATCCTGACCAACGTCATGATCCGCATGGAAGACGCCAGCGGCTTCAAGCGCAAGATGTTCAAATACTTCATGGACGTGGCCAAGAAGGTCGGGATCAAGATCCTGAACGGCGAGTCCGTCTCGCTGGGCGATCGCCTGCTTTACAGCCTGGGTGAACTGCTGATCTATGGTCCGTTGAAGAACACCCTGGGCTTTACCCGCATTCGCCTGGCTTACACCGCCGGTGAAGCCATTGGCCCGGACATTTTCGATTTCTACCGCTCCCTGGGCGTAAACCTGAAACAGCTTTACGGGTCCACGGAAGCCAGCGTTTTCATCTCGATCCAGCCCAATGGTGAAATCTATGCCGACACGGTGGGTAAACCCGCCACAGGCGTAGAAATCCGCATCACCGAACATGGCGAAGTGGAGTTTAACGGTCCCGGCGTCTTTGTGGAGTACTACAAGAACGCGGAAGCGACCGCAGAAACCAAAGATGCTGACGGCTGGGTCGCCACGGGTGATGCCGGTTACTTCGACGACCGCGGCCACCTCAAGATCATCGACCGCGCCAAGGATGTGGGCAAGCTGAACAACGGCTCCATGTTTGCGCCCAAGTATCTTGAGAACAAGCTGAAGTTCTTCCCCAACATCAAGGAAGTCGTGGCTTTCGGGGATGAACGGGACCATGCCTGTGCCTTCGTCAACATCGACATGGGCGCTCTGGGGAACTGGGCCGAACGCAACAACGTTCCCTATGGCTCCTATCAGGAACTGGCGGCCAACGATGAGGTCTATCAGATCGTCAAAGGACACATTGAACAGGTCAACCGCGACCTGGCCGATGATCCCATGCAGGCGGACAGCCAGATCCGTCGCTTCCTGATCCTGAACAAGGAACTGGATCCCGATGACGGCGAACTGACCCGGACGCGTAAAGTCCGTCGGCGCATTGTGGCAGACCGCTACAAAGCCCTGATTGACGGTCTCTATTCTGACGCCAAAAGCAGCTTTATTGAAATCGAAGTGACCTTCGAAGACGGTCGCAAGGGCAAGATCAGCGGTGATCTCAAGATCATGGACTGTGAAACCTTCGCACCGAGCAATAAGCAGCAGGCAGCTGAATAGCGCCTCTTGTCCCGCTTCTTCGCCCTTTGTGTTTCTAAATGAACAGAGAAAGCGAGCGCCTAAATGACTGACGGCCCGCGCGTCTTTAACGAGACTTTGCTAGAGGTGAAAAACATCTCGCTCTCCTTTGGTGGTGTGAAGGCTCTGACCAACATTTCCTTCGACATCAAGAAGGGAGAGGTCCGTGCCATCATCGGCCCCAACGGAGCCGGTAAAACCTCCATGTTGAACGTCATCAACGGGTTCTATCACCCCCAGGAAGGCACGGTGACCTACCGCAACGAGGTGCGCAAAGCCATGCGCCCTCACCATGCTGCCACCCAGGGCATCGCCCGCACCTTCCAGAACGTGGCTCTCTTCAAAGGCATGTCGACCCTGGACAACATCATGACCGGGCGGCTGCTGAAGATGAAACGGAACTTCCTCTGGCAGGCCCTTTACTGGGGCCCCAACCAGAAGGAAGAGATCGAACACCGCGAGTTCTGTGAAAGCATCATTGACTTCCTGGAAATCCAGTCCATCCGCAAAACCCCGGTGGGCCGCCTGCCCTACGGTCTGCAAAAGCGGGTCGAGCTGGCACGGGCTCTGGCCATGGAGCCGGAACTGCTGCTGCTGGATGAACCCATGGCCGGCATGAACGTGGAGGAAAAGGAAGACATGTCGCGCTTCATCCTCGACGTGAACGAACAGTACGGCACCACCGTGGCCCTGATCGAACACGATATGGGCGTGGTGATGGACATTTCTGACCGCGTGGTGGTCCTGGACTACGGACGCAAACTGGGTGACGGCTCCCCCGAAGAAGTGAGCAGCAACCAAGATGTGATCGACGCCTATCTTGGCGTCAGCCACTAAGCTGGGGAGCAATAAAAGGCATGAATACCCAAAGTCTCCTTAAATGGCTGATCGGAACGCCGGCGATCATCATCCTGGTCGGTTTTCTGCTGCAGCTGCCCGGTGAACAGACCATCTGGTTCACCTGGCCTTACTTTATCGAAGTGCTGATTGCCGGCCTGCTGCAGGGGGTCATGTACTCTCTGGTGGCGCTCGGCTTTGTGCTGATCTTCAAGGCCTCGGGCGTGTTCAACTTCGCCCAGGGCTCTCTGGTGCTGTTCGGCGCGCTGACCATGGTGGGCTTCATGGAATGGGGTGTGCCCTGGCCCATCGCCTTCCTGATCACCGTCGGGGTCATGGTCATTGTGGCCCTCGGTATTGAGCGGGTGGTGCTGCGGCCTCTGGTCAACCAGGAACACATCATCCTCTTCATGGCCACCATCGGCATCTTCTATTTCATGGATGGCTTCGGTCAGACCCTCTGGGGGTCGGACATTAAGATCCTGGATATCGGGCTGCCCAACACCCCCATGGTGATCATGGACAACCCGGAAGCGGCTGCCGACAACCCCTGGAAATGGGGCATTCAGATCAATCAGTACGACATGATCGCAGCACTGATCGGAGCGGCCATGGTTGCAGTACTGGCTGTCTTCTTCCAGTACACCCGCATCGGTCGCGCCCTGCGCGCTGTGGCTGATGATCACCAGGCAGCTCTGTCTGTGGGTATCCCGCTGAAAACCATCTGGGTCATCGTCTGGTCCGTGGCCGGTATCGTGGCCCTGGTGGCCGGGGTGATCTGGGGCGGCAAGGCCGGGGTCCAGTTCTCTCTGGCGCTGATTGCCCTGAAAGCTCTGCCCGTGCTGATCCTGGGAGGCTTCACCTCCATCCCCGGGGCCATCATCGGCGGCCTGATCATTGGATCGAGTGAGCAGGTGGCAGAGGTCTTCCTGGGCCCGCTGGTTGGCGGCGCAATTCAGGAATGGTTCGCCTACATGCTGGCGCTGCTCTTCCTTCTCTTCCGTCCACAAGGCCTGTTTGGCGAAAAGATCATCGAGCGAGTGTAACCCATGATTTACCGCGAATCCGGCCAATTCAAAACGTCCTACAAGGCAGATCAAACGATCTTCCCCATCCTGCAGGACAAAATCGGCCTTCTCCTGCTTCTGGGTATCGCTCTTTTTGTCGTGCCCTTTGTCGCCAACGATTACTGGTTGAGCTCCATTCTGGTGCCCTTCCTGATCTTCTCCATGGCAGCCATCGGTCTGAACATTCTGACTGGCTACTGTGGGCAGCTCAGCCTGGGAACCGGTGGCTTCATGGCCTGTGGCGCCTACTTTGCCTACAAGCTCTCTGTCGCTTTCCCGGACCTCAACATCATCATCGTTTTCCTGCTGTCCGGTCTGGGCACAGCCGGGGTCGGAATCCTCTTTGGCATTCCCTCCCTGCGCATTAAAGGTTTCTATCTGGCCGTGGCCACGCTGGCGGCACAGTTCTTCCTGCTCTGGGTCTTCAACAAATTCCCCTGGTGGACGAACTACAGCCCCTCCGGCGTGATCTCGGCCCCGCCGCGGGCCGTTTTCGGTGACTTCTTCATCACCGGGACCGACGCCATGCCGGTGGCCAAGTATCTCTTCCTGCTGGTCTTCGTGGCCTTGCTGGCTCTGCTGGCCAAGAACATGACCCGCAGCCGCATCGGCCGCTCCTGGATGGCCATCCGGGACATGGACATTGCCGCAGAAATCATCGGCATCAAGCCCCTCTATGCCAAGCTGTCGGCTTTCGCCATCAGCTCCTTCTTCATCGGCATTGCCGGGGCACTCTGGGCCTTTGTTTACACCGGGTCAGTGGAAGCTCTGGCCTTTGAGATCAACGTCTCCTTCAAGGTGCTCTTCATGATCATCATCGGGGGCCTGGGCACCATCCTGGGATCGTTCCTGGGGGCAGGCTTCATCGTGTTGCTGCCGATCCTGCTGAACAACATCCCGGGGATGCTCGGACTGACCATCGCCACCGATCTGCTGGCGCACATCGAGTTCATGGTCTTTGGTGTGCTGATCATCTTCTTCCTGATCGTGGAGCCCCACGGGCTGGCCAGGCTCTGGCAGATCGCCAAGGAGAAGCTGCGACTCTGGCCCTTCCCCTACTAACGGGAACGGCGGGAATTTCCATGGGGATGGCCGCGCCCCCCTGGAAGCTGAGTAAAGCGGCTCATGGAACCGGGTTCGGGTTCTGATCAAGATCAAGGACCCGCCTCCATGAACGCTATTTAACTTGTTGGTGCAGGAGTTCTTTGTCAGGGAGAAAAGAATCGCAAAGCGATTCCCATCCAGGAGAAATTGCTCTAGCGTTCCATACATGTCTGAAACCAGGGTGCTTTAAGACACCCGCCAAGGGAGGTAGACAGCATGAAGTTGAAAACCATTTTGGCAGCAGCTCTGGGTGCTGCTGTACTGTCCGCACCAATCGCGGAACAGGCTCTGGCCGAGGGAGAACAGTATTTCCCCATCCTGAGCTATCGCTCCGGTCCTTACGCACCGAACGGCATTCCTTTTGCCAACGGTTATGCCGATTACCTGAACATGCTCAACGAGCGTGACGGCGGCATCAACGGCGTGAAAATCGCCATTGAAGAATGTGACACCGGCTACAACACCGACCGTGGTGTTGAGTGCTACGACCGTCTGAAAAACGCTGGCCCGTCCGAGCCTGCCGTCTGGAACCCGCTTTCCACCGGTATCACCTACGCTCTGATCGACCGCGTGACCGCAGACAAGTCTCCGCTGATCTCCATGGGTTACGGCCGTGCTGATGCCTCTGTCGGTTCTGTCTTCCCCTACATCTTCACCACGCCCGCCACTTACTGGGCCGGTGCTGATGCCGCCATTCAGTACATCTCTGCCGAAAACGGCGGCAACCTGAACGGCAAGAAGATCGCGCTGGTGTACCATGACTCCGCTTATGGCCGTGAGCCGATCAAAACCCTGGAGCGTCTGAGCGCTGAAGAAGGTTTCGAATTCTTCAAGTTCCCCGTCGCCCACCCGGGTCTGGAACAGAAAGCCACCTGGCTGCAGATCGGTCGTCAGGTCCGTCCTGACTATGTGATCATGTGGGGCTGGGGCGTGATGAACTCCACAGCCATTAAAGAAGCCGCTGCTGTTGGCTTCCCCATGGACAAGTTCATCGGCGTCTGGTGGTCCGGTTCTGAAAACGACGTGCGTCCTGCCGGCGCCGCCGCCAAGGGCTACAAAGCTCTGAACTTCCACTCTCCGGGTGCTTCCTTCCCTGCCATGCAGGACATCATCACCCACGTGGTGAAGAAGGGTAACTCCCAGGTTGACGGCGAAGACAAGGTCGGTGAAGTGCTCTACAACCGCGGTGTCATGAACGCCATTCTGGCCACTGAAGCCGTGCGCACGGCCCAGGGCAAGTTCGGCAATCGTGTGCTGACCGGTGAAGAAGTTCGCTGGGGTCTGGAAAATCTGGCCATCGACGACGCCCGCTGGAAAGAGCTGGGTCTGGAAGGCTTTGCCAACCCCATCGCCCTGTCCTGCAACGACCACGAAGGTGGTGGTTCTGCTTTCATTCAGCAGTGGGACGGCACCAAGTGGAGCCAGCTTTCCGACTGGATCGCTCCGCGTCGTGACGAACTTCGTAAAGCCTACGAAGCGTCCGCCAACCAGTACGCTCAGGAAAAAGGCATCACGCCTGGCTGCTAAGCGTACGTGAGAAAAGCCTCTCTGCCGCCGCCCCGGTCCCTCGGGATCTGGCGCGGTGGTAGAGAGACTTCTTCCGACCATCTCACTTTTGGCCTGAGGCAACAGTCGGCGCGAACTGACGTCACCCGAAACTGACGTCGCTCCAAACTGACAGGCAGAGGCACAACCGCTGCGCCTTCGCACCCCAGGCCCAAAATGAGAGTGTCGGACGACAACAATTGTTCAGATCGGCAAGGGCTCTCCAGCCAATGCCATTTGAGCAGACAATCGTTCTGACAAGCCTGTCTTTCTGACAACTCTGTCACCCAATTCTCTTTGCCCCCGGGCCGAGACACTTGAGTAGAGGTTCTCCATCATGAGCCAAGCCGCTCCTGCCGCAACACAACAGGTCGACAGCGCTGAAAACCTGCTGACCGTCAACAACATCGAGGTCATCTACGACCACGTGATCTTGGTGCTGAAGGGGGTGTCCCTGGCTGTACCCAAAGGCGGGATTGTCGCGCTGCTGGGCGCCAACGGTGCCGGGAAAACCACCACCCTGAAAGCCATTTCCAACCTGCTGCGTGCCGAACGCGGTGAGGTCACCAAAGGCAACATTGAGCTGTCCGGCCAGGCCGTGGAAAAACTGACGGCCAACGACCTGGTGCGGCGCGGCTGCATTCAGGTGATGGAAGGCCGCCACTGCTTTGAGCACCTGACCATTGAAGAAAACCTGATGACAGGTGCCTACACTCGCCGGGAAGGCAATGCAGAAATCAGGCGCGATCTGGACATGGTCTACAACTACTTCCCCCGCCTGAAAGAACGCCGCAGCTCGCTGGCGGGCTACACCTCTGGCGGTGAACAGCAAATGTGCGCCATCGGCCGCGCCCTGATGAGTAACCCGAACCTGGTCTTGCTGGACGAACCCTCCATGGGTCTGGCCCCGCAGCTGGTGGAACAGATCTTCGAGATCGTTAAGACCATTAACGAAAAAGAGGGGGTCTCCATCCTGCTGGCTGAGCAGAACACCAACGTGGCCCTGAAGTACGCCAAGTATGGCTACATCCTGGAAAACGGCCGCGTGGTGATGGATGGCACGGCCAAAGATCTGCGGGAAAACGAAGACGTGAAGGAATTCTATCTGGGGATTTCCTCCACCGGCCGGAAGTCTTACCGCGACACCAAGAACTACCGTCGCCGCAAGCGGTGGCTGGCCTGATCCGCGCTTGGTACGCGGCGGCAACTGACACAAAAAGTGAGGGAGTTCATCGCGCCGGTGGGCTCCCTTTTCTCCTTATTCGACAGGTTGAAAGACAGGTTCCATGACCGACTATTACGATTCCCTGGAAACCCGGAATCCGGACCAGCGCGAAGCCGAGCAACTGACGGCCCTGCGTGAACAGGTGGCCCATGCCAAAGCCAAAACCAGAGGTTATGGCCAGCGTCTGGCCGATGTTGATCCGGCCAGCCTGACCTCTCTGTCGTCCCTGGCCAGCCTGCCGGTTACCCGCAAGTCGGATTTGCTCTCCCTGCAGTCTGCCGACAATCCCTTTGGCGGTTTCAATGCCGTAGAACCGGGCCGTGCCGGACGCATCTTTGTCTCGCCCGGCCCCATCTATGAGCTGGAAGCCGTGGAAAGTGACTACCAGCGCGCCGGTCGCGCTCTGTTTGCCGCCGGTTTTCGCCCCGGCGACATGGTCTACAACACCTTTGCCTATCATCTGACCCCGGGGGGCTGGATCATGGACGCCGCTGCCCGCGCCAATGGCTGTGCGGTGGTTCCGGCTGGTATCGGCAACACGGAACAACAGATTGCTGCCCTGGCCCACCTGCGGCCCCAGGGCTATGCCGGCACGCCGGACTTCCTGAAGATCTTGCTGGACAAAGGGATTGAAGCCGGTCTCGACCTCAGCTCCATCAGCAAAGCACTGGTCTCCGGTGGGGCGCTGTTCCCCTCCTTGCGGGCAGAATACGCCGAGCGCGGTGTTCAGGTGCTGCAGTGCTATGCCACTGCAGAACTGGGGCTGGTGGGCTATGAAACCGCGGACGCCGACGGCACGGCGCTGGAGGGCATGATCCTGGACGAAGGCGTCATTGTGGAAATCGTGCGCCCCGGCACCGGCGATCCGGTGGCCGACGGCGAAGTCGGTGAAGTGGTGGTCACCACCTTCAATCCCGCCTATCCGCTGATCCGCTTTGCCACCGGTGACCTGTCTGCCGTCCTGACCGGCAGCAGTGCCTGTGGCCGCACCAACCGCCGGATCAAAGGTTGGATGGGCCGGGCCGACCAGACCACCAAGATCAAGGGCATGTTTGTGCATCCCGAACAGGTGGCCGACATCGTCGCCCGTCATCCGGAAGTCACCAAAGCCCGCCTGATCGCCGAGCGTCAGGGTGAAAACGACGCCATGCGTCTGCAGGTAGAGGTCACCAGCCAGGCCGAAGGTCTCGAAAACGCGGTGGCTGAAAGCCTGCAGGCCATGACCAAGATGCGCGGCGCCGTCGAACTGATGGCTCCCGGCAGCCTGCCCAACGACGGCAAGGTCATCGACGACCAACGCTCTTACGACTGACGGTTTTTCCTGTCAGGCGCCCAGAACTGACCCGACAACAGCCAGCCCTCCAGATTAGTCTGTGGCTGGCTGTATTGCGTGTGGGTCAGAAATAGTAACAGAGTCCGCTTGACCGAGCGCCGGGTCAGGCGTAGGGGCTAGATCCATGAGCGATCACCAAAACCACTTTTATGACGGGCTGGGCCTGACCCTCTGGCGGCAGGCCATCACACCGGAAGAAACCCAGGCTGAAGTCGATTTCCTGGTTGAGGCGCTGGACATCAGCGCCCCGGCCCGGCTGCTGGATCTGCCCTGTGGCAATGGGCGGCATGCTCTGCCGCTGGCCAATGAGGGGTTTCAGGTCGTCGGCATTGACCGTTCAGACGCGTTTCTGGAAGAAGCCAGAGATCAGGCCGATGGCCAGGATCTGGACATCCAGTTTCTGAACCAGGACATCCGCACCCTGTCTTACGAAGAGGCGTTTGACGGCGCCTACTGTCTTGGCAACTCCCTCAGCCTCTTTGACCGCAAAGGCATGGGGCAATTTTTCTCAAGTGTCGCCCGCGCCCTGGTGCCTGGCGGTCGCTTCGTCATGGAAAGCGGCAATCTGGCCGAATGCCTGCTGCCGAATTTTGAAGATCGACTTTGGTATCCGGTGGGTGATCTGCTGGTCCTGATGGAAAATGACTATGACCCGGCGGAAGGTCAGCTGACCACTGACTACACCATCATTCGCTCACCCGGCTCCGTCAACAGCAGCAGCAATGGGCATTCCGTTATCCTGCAGGGCAGTCCACAGCAGGAAACCCGGCAGCTCAGACAGTGGATCTACAGCTTGTCTGAAATCCGGCATCTGCTGGGGGAAGCCGGACTGGCGCTGGCAGGCTTCTGCGCAGATACCGATGGCACCCCATTTGAAATGGGGTGCGAACGCATCTTCATCGTGGCGGAGCGGGTGTAAACAGCCAGGCGGGTCAAAGCCAGACCCAGCGCCGGATTGACCACCCAAGTGAAAGCCGGAATGAAAGCCGGATTCAAACGGGGTTCACGGCCGGATTCCCTGTGGCACACACAAAAAATCACGCCGCGGAAACAAATCTCATTTTCGCCACATTTTGGGCCAAGGTCGGTCACAAGCCCCTCCCACCTTGTTAGTCATAGAGACTTCCCCTCTCTCAAAAAGGCCAGTCAGTCAGCCTTCTCGTCTCCCCCCCGAGGAAAGATTGACCTGCAGCGACCGGGCCCGACCCCCGGTCGCTGCTTTCGTTTTGGCGTCTCACTCTAAGAACAGGCCCTGCCTGCTCTAGATCAAGGACCTAAGCGAGCCCCTGGGATAAAAGCCGTGTTGTGGGAGGCTGGGTCCCGACTACTGCCTCTTGCTCTAACGAAAGATCGGTTTAAAAGTACAGCAGCGCTGAACAGCAGCAGCTGACCTGTGGGGGACAGAACAACAAGATGGCGACCTTTGCCGCTGAAAATCTGGGCTGCATCCGGGGCGAACGGGCGGTTTTTTCAAACCTCTCTTTTTCTTTGGAAAGCGGCGGTCTGATGCTGCTGCACGGGAAGAACGGCTCCGGCAAATCCTCTTTGCTGCGGGTGCTGGCCGGCCTGATTGATTTCAATGCCGGTGAGCTCTACTGGAACGGGGAAGCCCTGAACCGGGATTTCAGTGCCCACCATGCCGCGGTTACCTATGTGGGCCACCAGGATGTGATCAAACCCCAGCTGACGGTAGAGGAAAACCTGACGTTCTGGGCCCGCCTGCACGGCAATGGCCCTGACAAGGTCAGCGCCGCTCTGGATGCCTTCGACCTGACCTTTCTGGCCCAGCAACCAGGGCGCCTGCTCTCTTCCGGACAGCGGCGGCGTCTGGCCCTGTCACGCATTCTGGTCATCCCCGCCGAACTCTGGCTGCTGGATGAACCAACCGTGGGACTGGATCAGGCGTCCATCGAGCGCCTGTCAGCGGTTTTAACGGATCACCGCAAAGCCGGTGGCATGGCCATCCTGGCCACCCATGTGGACATTGATCAGCCGGACATGAGCCAACTTAACCTCAACGAGTTTCAGGTGGCCCTCTCCTCCCTGCAGGAGGATCATGAGGATCTGGACGCGGCGCTGGATAAGGAGCTGGGCTGGTGAACGGTTTGCTGTCCCTGATCGCCCGGGATCTGCGACTGGCCCTGCGCCAGCGCGGTGACGCCCTGACTGCTGTGCTCTTTTTTGTCCTGACAGCGTCGATTTTTCCTTTTGGTTTGGGCCCGGAACCCAACCTGCTGGCCCGCATTGCCCCTGGCATCATCTGGGTCACGGCGCTTCTGGCGGTGCTGCTTTCTCTCGACCGGCTTTTTCTGGTGGATCATGAAGACGGCTCTCTTGAGCAGCTGGTCATGTCTCCGGAGCCCTTGGAGGCTTTGGTTCTGGCCAAGGTGTTCGCCCACTGGCTGACCTCTGGTCTGCCCCTGATCGCCGCCACGCCGCTGATCGGCCTGCTCTACAACATGCCCATCGAAGGCTATTGGGTGCTGCTGGGCTCCATGCTTCTGGGCACCCCGACCCTGTCTCTGGTGGGCGCTGTCGGTGCGGCCTTGTCTCTGGGAGCCAGGCGCGGCGGTGTGCTGGTGCCGCTTCTGGTCATGCCGCTCTACGTCCCGGTCCTGATCTTCGGCGTATCGGCCATCGACATGGCCCTGGCCGGGTTAAATGCCAAGCCTCATCTGCTTCTGCTGGGCGGGGCGCTGGCCATCTCTCTGCCCGTCACCGCCTTTGCCGCCGCCGCTGCCTTGCGACAGGCGGTTGAATAATCCATCCGATCCGAAACCCTGAAGTCCCCCGAGCTCTCCATGCCCGCCTCGCCAGATTTTTTCAGCCCTGAGATCAAACACAGCCCCTACTGGTGGGAGGCGGCTGCGCCACAGGACGAAAGAGGTGATCTGCCAGCGGCCTGTGATGTGGTCATCATCGGCAGCGGGTATGCCGGGCTCTCAACCGCCCTGGAACTGGCCCGCAACGGCACCCAGGTGCTGGTGATGGATGCCGAAGCCCTGGGCTACGGGGCCAGCAGCCGCAACGGCGGCCATGTGTCCGGCCTCAACGTGGGAAAGGGTCCGGCTTCCGGCCGGAAATCGCCCGTGGAAATCGCGCTGGGGTCCCAGCGGTATCAGGAAATTCTGGGGGGCGGCGAAACGGCCCTGCAGAACTTTGAAACCCTGGTAGAGCGGGAGAAGATCGACTGCGATCTGAACTATTCGGGTCGCTTTCTGGGCGCCTACACACCCAGGCACTTCGAAGGCATGAAAGCCAAGGTCGACTCCCTGAACAAAGCCGCCGATGTGGGCGCGCGCCTGCTGTCCAGAGCGGATCAGCATCAGGAAATCGCCAGCGATCATTTCTACGGCGGCATGACCGTGGACCGCCTCTACTGCGTCCATCCGGCCAAACTTCACCGCGGCCTGCTGGACGCCTGCCGAAAGGTCGGTGTCACGTTCCGGTCCCACTGCGCCATGACCGGCATCACCCGCCAACCCGACGGCAGTTTCCGGGTGACAACAAGTCAGGGTGAGATCCGCGCCAAAGAGGTGGTCACCGGCACCAATGCTTACACCCGCCCGGCTTCACCCTGGCTGCGCCGCCGTCTGGTTCCTGCCTACAGTCATCTGATCGCCACGGAAGAACTGCCGGATGACCTGGCAAAGACCCTGATCCCCAACTACCGGGCCATGGGCGACACCAAACGGGTGATGAACTACTTCCGCATGTCACCTGATCGCAAACGCCTGATCTTTGGCGGGCGGGCCAAGCTGGCGGTCACGGACCGACGCTCCCCGGCGGAAGTGTTGTACCAGCAGATGACGACCGTCTATCCCCAGCTCAAAGGAACCAAAGTCAGCCACAGCTGGAGCGGGGGCGTGGCCTTTGCCTTCGACTTCCTGCCGCATATGGGGCGTTACCAGGACGGCCCTCAGCAGGGCAGCCATTATCTGGCCGCCTGTAACGGATCCGGAGTGGCCATGATGTCCTATCTGGGAACCCAGACCGCCAAGAAGATCCTGGGACAGAGCAATGCCCCCTGTCCTTTTGATGAGCTGCCTTTTCCCACCAAACCCTTTTACAGCGGCAATCCCTGGTTCATTCCTCTGGTGTTGAACTACTACGCCCTGTGCGACGCCTGGGATCGACGGCAGGCCGCCTGACAAGATTGTGATGCCCCCTGCGGCAAAATCTCCCATAAAAACTGGCTAACAGGAATCCTGGCTCCCTGAAAACCTGGTCTCCTGATAAGCGGGACAGACCTGCCAGTTTCTGACCTGGGATGACAGTGCCAGAGCCGCTGAAACAGCCCCCCTGCCGCAGCAGCGGCGCTCAGCATTACAAATTTGTAACTTCTGCTGCTCTGACGGTTCTGGAGTCATGAGGTCAAGTAAGGTAGAGCTTTTAGTTATGAGAAATTGAATGTTTTCTCAGCCCAGAAAAACTCTGCCTTTGACGCCGGTTCCCGCCTTGGCTAAAGCCCTGGGGAAAGGTGTCTTGAACCCTGTCAGAGAGACAGATCCTCACAAGGCTGCAGATGGGTCAATATTGACGAATATCAAAGCCATGGCGGAGATACTTGTTTAAGACCTTCGACAACGGTTGAACTACTGAGCGAACCAAGAACGTGACACAAACGGCCACAGCCACAGGATCGGTCCTGCACCGCTTTGCCAATCCGGCCCGCTTTCTGCGGATCGCCAATGTCTGCTATCCCTGGCTGGTTGGCGCCCTGGTTCTCAGCCTGGTGGTGGGCCTTTACCTGGCCCTGGTTGCCTCGCCTGTCGACTATCAGCAGGGCGGTTCCGTTCGCATCATGTACATTCATGTGCCGTCGGCCTGGATGGCCATGTTCGTCTATGCCGCCATGGCCATTGCCAGCGCGACACTGCTGATCTGGCGGCACCCGCTGGCCGGACTGATCGCCAAATCCAGCGCCCCCATCGGGGCCGCATTTACCTTTCTGGCTTTGCTGACAGGCTCGCTGTGGGGCAAGCCCATGTGGGGCACCTGGTGGGTTTGGGATGCACGGCTGACTTCCGTGCTGATCCTCTTCTTCCTCTATCTGGGCTACATCGCCCTGGTAAACGCTTTCGACAATCCCGATCGTGGCCAGAAGGCCGGTGCGGTTCTGGCTCTGGTCGGGGCGGTCAACCTGCCCATCATCAAGTTTTCTGTCGACTGGTGGAACACCCTGCACCAGCCCGCCTCTGTGGTCCGCATGGACGGACCGGCCATGCACTCTTCCATGCTCTGGCCCCTGCTCATCATGGCGCTGGCGTTCAAGCTCTATTATCTGGTGGTTCTGATCGAAAAGGTCCGCACTGAAATGGCCGCCGCCCGTCTGCGCGCGCTCAGCCGCGCCGCCCTGGATGGCCGCTAAGGAACAAACCCATGGACAGTTTTCTGACCTTCATTGAGATGGATGGCTACGGCAGCTTTGTCTGGCCCAGCTATCTGGTCTGCGCCGCTCTGCTGGGCTGGCTCTATCTCTCCTCCCGGCAAACCCGTCAAAAGCTGGAGCGGGAGTTTGAAACCCTCAAGGCAGCCCGCCCGGGCCGCCGGAGCCGAGACACAGAGTCCCCGACCTGATCTTTTCGGCGATACCGCCACACCCGCTGTTTCCCCTGCCCCTATCTTCAGTGAGTTTCCCCCATGGCCAAAGGAATGACCCGCAAACGCCGCCGCCTCTACATCGTGTTGATGGCGGTGCTCTGTCTGGGTGCTGCCACAGCCCTGGTCATGACTGCCTTTGAAGACAATTTGCTGTTTTTCTATTCACCCAGTGACGTGAAGGAAAAGGGCCTGCCAGAAGGCCGCATGGCCCGGTTGGGCGGCCTTGTTGCTGAAGGATCTGTTGAACAGCAAGGCGGCACCCTGGTGACCTTTGCCATCACCGACGGCCCCAATACCCTCAATGTGGTCTACGACGGCATTCTGCCGGACCTCTTCCGCGAAGGTCAGGGGGTTGTGGCCGAAGGCATGCTGCAGCCTGACGGGCGCTTCCGGGCCGTTGAAGTGCTGGCCAAGCACGATGAAAACTACATGCCGCCGGAAGTCGCCGAGGCTCTGAAAAAATCCGGGGAATGGCGTCCTGAAGAGGGCAGCCCGCCTGCCGGTGCCATTCAGGGGGCCAGCCAATGATTGCTGAACTGGGACACTTTGCCCTGATCCTGGCGCTGGCCGTGGCGCTGGTTCAGATGACCCTGCCTCTGGTAGGGGCGGCCCAAGGCCGGGCCAACTGGATGGCCGTGGCCAACCCCGCTGCCCTCCTGCAGTTCGTTCTGATCCTCTTTTCCTTCCTGGCCCTGACCCACGGGTTTGTCACCAGTGACTTCAGCCTGACTGTGGTGGCCGAGAACTCTCATTCAGCCAAACCCCTGCTTTACAAGATCTCCGGTGTTTGGGGGAACCACGAAGGGTCTCTCCTGCTTTGGGTGCTGATTCTGGCGCTCTTTGGTGCCGGGGTGGCCGTCTTCGGGCGAAATCTGCCGGTGACATTGAAAGCCCGGACCCTGGCCGTTCAGGCCATGATCACCGTTGGCTTTCTGCTGTTCAGCCTGATCACTTCAAACCCCTTTGAGCGCCTCTTTCCGGCGCCCCTGGACGGTCGGGACCTCAACCCCCTGCTGCAGGATCCCGGGCTCGCCTTCCATCCGCCCATGCTCTACACAGGCTATGTGGGCTTTTCCATTGTCTTTTCCTTTGCCGTGGCGGCGCTTATTGAAGGCAAGGTGGATCCGGCCTGGGCGCGATGGGTACGTCCCTGGACTCTGGCCGCCTGGGTTTTCCTGACCGGCGGCATCGGCCTGGGTTCCTGGTGGGCTTACTACGAGCTCGGCTGGGGGGGCTGGTGGTTCTGGGATCCGGTGGAAAACGTCTCTTTCATGCCCTGGCTGCTGGGCACAGCCCTCTTGCATTCAGCCATTGTGGTGGAAAAACGTGACACCCTGAAGGTCTGGACCATTCTGCTGGCCATTTTGACCTTCTCCCTTTCTCTGCTGGGCACCTTCATCGTGCGCTCCGGTTTGCTGACGTCTGTCCATGCCTTTGCCGTGGATCCGGAACGGGGCGTGTTCATTCTAGCCCTGCTGGCCATCGCCATTGGCGGCTCCCTGGCGCTTTTTGCCATTCGCGCACCCAACCTGAAGGCCGGCGGGCTCTTTGCCCCGATCAGCCGGGAAGGCGCGCTGGTGCTGAACAATCTGCTGCTGACCACGGCCTGTGCCACGGTCCTGCTGGGCACGCTCTATCCGCTGTTTTATGAAGCCATCGGCGGCGGGCGTCTGTCCGTGGGCGCGCCCTTCTTCAACGCCACCTTTGTTCCCCTGATGATTCCTCTGGTGCTGGTGATGGCCGCCGGCCCGCTCTTTGCCTGGAAACGGGCTGATCTGGCCGGGGTTCTCGGGCGCCTGAAGATGGCGCTGGCCCTGGCGGTTCTGGTCATGCTGGGCACCTGGTACCTGAAAACAGGCGGGCCCATTCTGGCCGTCCCGGCCATGGGTGTTGCCGCCTGGCTCTTCTTCGGCACACTGGTGGAATGGGCGGAACGGGTGAAACTCTTTAGGGCACCGCTGGGCGACAGCTGGGCCCGGGCCAGACGCCTGCCCCGTTCGGCCTACGGCATGACCCTGGCGCACCTTGGGATGGCGGTTGCCATGGCCGGTATGATCGGCGCGTCTGCCTGGAAAGAAGAAGCCATTCTGGTGATGGCCCCCGGCGACCGTGTCGAGCTGGCAGGGCACACCTACCAGTTTGACGGCGTCCAGCGCAGTCAGGGACCGAACTACTACATCGAAAAGGGTCAGTTTACCGTCCTGGATGGCGCTGCCATAACCGCCATCCTCTATCCGGAAAAACGTGTCTATCCGGTCAAGTCCATGCCCACCACCGAAGCCGCCATCCACACCAACGGCATGCGTGATCTCTATGTGGTGCTGGGAGACCGGGAAGAAGGCAGTGACACCAACTGGGTCATTCGCATTTACTACGAGCCGCTGGTGCCCTGGATCTGGTGGGGCCTGACCATCATGATGCTGGGCGGTCTGGTGTCTCTGAGCGACCGGCGGCTGCGTGTCGGCGCGCCCCAACGCCGCAAACCTCTGCCGGGCGCTGCACCGCTTGGCACGGCTGCTGAGTAAGGAAAACTGCTGTGCTGAGACGTATCCTGCTTCTTCTGCCGTTGATCATCTTCCTGGTTGCCGGGGGCTTTTTCCTCTGGGGTCTGGACCCGGCGCGCGACCCCAATGCCATCCCCTCTGTGCTGATCGATAAACCGGTGCCGCAGTTTGAGCTGCCAGCTGTGGAGGGTGTGGACCGACCGGGGCTGGCCACCAGCGACCTGACCAACGGCCAGGTTACCCTGGTGAACTTCTTTGCCTCCTGGTGCGTGCCCTGTCGGGCAGAGCACCCGGTACTGACCCGACTGGCAGAAGAAGAAGGCATCCGGCTGGTCGGCGTGAACCATCAGGACAAACCCGAAGATGCCGCCCAGTGGCTGGACGAACTGGGCAATCCTTATGAGCGCATCGGGGCTGACCGCAATGGCCGCGCCAGCCTGGAATGGGGACTGGCCGGGGTGCCGGAAACCTTTGTGGTCGACCGTAAGGGCCGCATCCTTTACCGCCATGTGGGCCCCATCAACCCGGGCGATCTGGAAAACAAACTGCGTCCGGCCCTGAAAGCTGCCCAGGAGGGAGCTTCCTGATGACAGCCCGCCTTTGCCTGCACTTTCTGGCACCCGCTGTTCTGGCTCTGATCCTGAGTGTTTCGCCCTGGCTCAACAACGCCGTGGCCGTGGAACCGGACGAGCAGCTGTCCGATCCGGTTCTGGAGAACCGGGCAAGAGAACTGAGCAAGGAAATCCGCTGTGTGGTCTGTCAGAATCAGTCCATTGACGATTCCAACGCCGGCATTGCCAAGACCATGCGTGTGGTGGTGCGCGAACGTCTGGAGCTGGGCGACAGCGATGAGGAAGTAAAGAATTACCTGGTGAAACGCTACGGCGATTACGTCCTGCTCAAGCCCCCCTTCAAGGCCTCGACATTGCTGCTGTGGATTGGCCCGGCTGTCATCCTGCTGATCGGCATCATCGTGCTGGTGAACCTGTTGCGCCGCCAAACAACGGCGACGAAAGAGGCCAGTCTGCCCAGCAGCGCGCCCCTGTCAGCGGAAGAAGAAGCACGGCTGGCTGAACTGATGAATGAGACCTCTGACCCGTCCGCGCCTGTTGTCCGTCGCGACGACGGTAAAGCTTAGGAATGATCACACCCATGACCGGTGTTTTTTGGATACTCGCTGGGGTTATGGCCAGTCTGGTGGCCCTGATCCTGCTGTTGCCGCTCTTTCGCCGCGCCACACTTTCTGCCGAAGAAAGCGGGGGCGAGGATCTGCGCGTTTATCGCGATCAGCTGAGCGAACTGGACAAGGACCTGGAGCAAGGCCGGCTCAGTGAAAATGAAGGGGAAGCTGCCAAGCGGGAAATCCAGCGCCGCCTGCTGGCCGCCGACCGACGCCATCAGCACAGTTCAGCACCGGCCCGGGTGACCCGCGGACGGGCCCTGGCCATCGCCCTGGTTCTGCTCATCGTTCCAGGGGTGACGCTGAGCCTTTACCTGACGCTGGGAATGCCGGGCATGCCAGGGATGCCGCTGGCCGAACGCACAGCTGAAATCGAAGAGCAAAAAGACATGCGGCAGCTGGTTGAGCAGCTGCGCCAGAAACTGGAAGCCAATCCGGGTGATCCGCAAGGCTGGTTCCTGCTGGGCCGCAGCTACATGACCATGGAACGTTTCGGCGAGGCCGCCGCTGCCTTTACAAAGGCCGCCGAACTGGAAAAAACCAGTCCGGAGCTTTGGTCAACAGTCGGTGAAGCCCTGACCTATGCGGACAGCGGCAACGTTCCGCCCAAAGGTCTGGACGCTTTCGCCAAAGCCCTGGCTCTGAACCCTCAGGAACCCCGCGCGCTCTTTTACCTGGCTCTGTCCTATTATCAGGAAGGTGATCCTCACAAGGCCCTGGCCGCCTGGGCCGATCTGGCCCGCAACAGCCCGGCGTCTGCGCCCTGGCGTCCGTCTGTTCTGGGGCAGATCGAACGCACGGCCAGTGAACTGGGGGTCAATATGGCCAGCCTGGATCTGGGTCCGGCACCGGAACCCGCCCCCGGTCCTCTGGCCGGGCCGATGACCGGTCAGGCTGGCTCTTCCCAAGCCGAAGGCCGGGGCCCCACAGCAGAAGACATGGCAGCCGCAGCCCAGATGTCGTCAGAAGACCAGCAGGCCATGATCAACTCCATGGTGGATCAGCTGACCGAAAGAATGGAAGAAAATCCGGATGATCTGGATGGCTGGTTACGACTGATCCGGGCACAGCTGGTACTGGGTCGCGAAGACGCAGCCCTTGCCTCTCTCAAACGGGCGGAGCCTCTGATCGCAGATCTGCCGGAAGACTCACCCCGGCGGCGGGCTGTCGAAGAGGGTCTGAAAAAACTGGCGGGCCAGTAAGGCCGCCCAAAGAGAGGTGTCTCTGGAACAAGGGCAGACCGTCCGGTCCTCCCCGGTGGTCAACCTGTCCACCGGCAGGAAATGGCGAACTGTCGAAAGGCCCCGTCAGTCTGCACAAAATTATATCCTATATTGTATAATTTTGTGATGTTATCTCGCTGATTGTGACATTAAAGTGTGACCGACAGGACAGAAGAGTTGCGGAACACAAAGATGTAAAAAGTGGCCGCAGCTCCTGAGATCGGGGGAAATCCGCAAACAATAGACTCCGTTTGTGTGGCTTTTTCCTTTGCAACCTTGCTCAAAGGTCTTAGGTTTTTGCCCCGTTGACTGCCCAGGCAGTCAGGTGTGAACAGCAGAGCCTTGCCGCCGGGTTTTGACCGGACTGGATTGGGCTTTGGAGGAAAAGACGGAAGCGCGAAGAGTCCGGAACAGCGTCAGGAGCTGATCGGTTTGTCGTCGCTTTCCAAAATAGATGAGAGGTGCCTTCACCTTCAGCACCCCCTTTAGCAGGGGTCGGAGGAACAGGAGGTCTCTGGGGGAGAAGCCCAATCGTGGCAGATAAAGAGCCTGCTTTGGTCGTTAAAGACCTGCACAAGTCTTTCGGCAAGCTGGAAGTCCTTAAAGGAGTTTCCCTGGAAGCTCATGAAGGCGACGTGATCGCCATGATCGGTTCTTCCGGGTCAGGCAAAAGTACGTTTTTGAGGTGCCTGAACCTGCTGGAAACACCCGATTCCGGGGATGTTCTGATTGACGGCGAACTGATCAAGATGAGCGCCGATAAACACGGCATCAATCATCCCGCAGACTGGAAACAGGTCGACCGCCTGCGCACCCATCTGGGCATGGTCTTTCAGAACTTTAATCTCTGGTCCCACATGACGGTGCTGGAGAACGTGACGGAAGCACCCATTCATGTTCAGAAGAAACCCAAAAAACGCTGCATAGAGCATGCCATGGAACTGCTGGACAAGGTCGGCATCGCCGACCGGGCAGATTACTATCCGGCGCACCTTTCCGGTGGACAGCAGCAGCGCGCAGCCATTGCCCGCGCGCTGGCCATGGAGCCGGATGTGATGCTCTTTGACGAACCCACATCCGCCCTGGATCCTGAACTGGTGGGTGAAGTGCTGCAGGTCATGCGCAAACTGGCCGAAGAAGGCACGACGATGATTGTCGTGACCCATGAAATGGGGTTTGCCCGGGAAGTGTCCAAAGAAGTGATCTACCTGCATGAAGGCCGGATCGAAGAACAGGGTCCGCCTGAGCAGGTCTTTGGCAATCCCAAATCCGAACGCTGTCGCCAGTTCCTGGCTTCTTCTCTCTGAGATCACAGAAGATCTTTCGGTCAGACGAAGGAACAAAACGACAGGACAAGGGCTATCTGGCCCAGTAGAATGGTACCGGTAAAAGACCAAGAAACGACTGTTACGAAACTGCCAACCTAGATAAACAGGGAAAAACAAGCATGAAACGTATTCTCGCTGTTGCTGTGGCTGCTGCCATCAGCCTGACCGCTTCTGTAGCCGCTGCTGACATGAAAAAAGTGCGCGTGGGCACAGAAGGCGCTTACCCTCCGTTCAACTCCATTGACGCCAATGGCAAGCTGATCGGTTTCGACATCGACATTGCCAACGCTCTCTGCGCCGCAGCCAAATATGACTGCGAGTTCGTGGTTCAGGATTGGGACGGCATCATTCCTGGCCTGCAGGCCAAGAAGTACGACGCCATCATCGCGTCCATGTCCATCACGCCTGAGCGTGCCAAAGTGGTGTCCTTCACCGAGAAGTACTACAACACCCCGGCAAAATTCATCAAAGCCAAGTCCATGGATCTGACGATCCCCGATGACAAGGCAGAAGCCAACAAAGTGCTGGCCGGTAAATCTGTGGGCGTGCAGCGCGCCACCACCCACGAAAACTACCTGACCGACAACTTCAAAGATCTGGACATCAAGCTTTACGCCACTCAGGACGAAGCAAACCTGGATCTGACCAACGGTCGCATCGACCTGGTGATGGCTGACTCTGTGGCTCTGCTGGACGGTTTCCTGACCACCGACGAAGGCAAAGACTACGAATTCGTTGGTCCTGACTACAACGAAGCTCAGTGGCATGGTCTGGGTGCAGGCATTGCCGTGCGCCAGGAAGACACGGAACTGCTGGACGGCCTGAACGCCGCTCTGAAACAGATCCTGGCTGACGGCACCTATGCCAAAATCAACGACAAGTACTTTGACTTCAACGTCTACGGCGACTGAGGTCTAAGATAACAAGGCGCCGTCTTTCCCGCATAAACACTTGCTGGAAAGACGGCGCTTTTCTTTCTCAGGCCGGACCGCCTTCGGGTGGAAGAGCTTGAGTAATGACAGCGATAAAATGGCGGTAACGGGCAGGATCCAGCCAGCCCGAAACCCGGGAACCGGATGTCACCGGTGCCCACCGCCTCTCCGGCTTTGAACCCGGAGCGGAGACCTGAATATGTTTGATCTGCACGGTTATGGATGGACCCTCTGGGAGGGCCTGGCGATGACCCTGAAAGTGGGGTTTACCTCCCTGCTTCTGGCCATTGTCATGGGCCTTATCGGGGCCTGGGGCAAGCTGAGCCACAATGCTCTGGGGCGGGGTGTCGCTAACGCCTACACCACCATCATTCGCGGCGTTCCCGAACTCCTGCTGCTGCTGATCATCTTCTATGGCGTTCCCATTCTAATTCAGAACACGGCTGAAAGCCTGGGGTTCGATGTCATTGTCGACTTCAACTCCTTCATCGCCGGGACCTTGACCCTCGGGGTGATTTACGGAGCTTTTGCCACAGAAGTCTTCCGCGGCGCCTTCCTGGCTGTTCCCAAAGGACAGATTGAAGCGGCGCGGGCCTGCGGCATGAGCAAAGGTCTGGCTTTCCGCCGGATCATTCTGCCCCAGGTCTGGCGCTTTGCCCTGCCGGGCCTTGGCAATGTCTGGATGGTGCTGATCAAAGCAACGGCTCTGATCTCGGTGATCCAGCTGGAAGAACTGATGCGTAAGTCCTACATCGCCATGGGCACGACCAAAGAGCCCTTTACCACCTTCTTTGTTGCCAGCCTGATGTATCTGGGCATCACCATTGTTTCCGTGCTGATTCAACAGCGCATTGAACACTGGTCAAACCGCGGTGTGAGGAGGGCTTAACCCATGAGCTATTCTGAATTTGCCGCCTCTCTGCCGGAAGCACCCGTCGACATTGCCAACATTGTCGGCTCCATCCCTGATCTGTTCACGGGACTAGCGCTGACCGTTGAACTGACGCTGATCTCTCTGGCCCTGGGTCTGATCCTGTCCATGCCGCTGGCTGTGCTGCGGGTTCACAAGAATCCCCTCATCTGGGCGCCGGTCTATGGCTACATCTTCTTCTTCCGCGGCACCCCTTTGCTGGTTCAGATCTTCCTGATCTATTACGGCTCCGGACAGTTCCGGCCGTTCCTGCAGGACGTGGGCCTGTGGCACCTCTTCCGCGAACCCTATTTCTGTGCCCTGCTGACCCTGACCCTGAACACCACAGCTTACACGGCTGAAATTCTGCGCGGTGCCATCCAGGCTGTGCCTCATGGCGAAGTGGAGGCCGCCCGGGCCTGCGGCATGTCAGGCCCTCTGCTGTACCGTCGGATCATCATGCCCAAAGCGTTCCGGCTGGCCCTGCCTGCCTACTCAAACGAGGTGGTCTTCCTCTTCCAGTCCACATCGCTGGTCTCCATCATCACCCTGATGGACCTCACCGGTATCTCGCGCAAGATCGTGGCCCGGTCCTTTGATGTCTTTGAGATCTACATCACCGCCGGTGTCATGTACCTGGCTGTGACCTATCTGATCCTCTGGGCGTTCAAGAAAGTCGAATTCAACATCTCCGGCCACCTGCGGGATCGCAGTCTGACCGCCGACCCCATTGCTCTGCAGTCAGAAAGCTCACTGGAAGGTGACGGCTCCACAAGCAAGCCTGCCCGGGCAACCGGCAAGTAAGGTCTGCTCCCTGCATTGGGGACAGAGGCAAGTCAGACGGCCAGTTCCGGCTTGTCTGATCCTCTGATGTGACGAGATCGCTGCTTGGCGGAAAGAGGCGACTGGTGTATCACCGCAGGGCGCGATTTCCTGGTCGGAAAGCTCGATGCCTTTCGGCCCCCTTTTAACTCTGGAGCATGACCGGATTGGGTGGCGGCGCTTTGTGCTTTGCCCCCAAAACACACCTCATCCTCTAACATACCAAAGAGACCCCAGATGGCTGCGTTCAAGACCCTCGACGACCTTCAGGCCGCCGGTAAAACAGTACTGGTCCGTGTTGATTTCAACGTTCCCATGCAGGACGGCAAGGTAACCGACGCCACCCGGATTGAACGCGCGCTGCCCACCATCAAACGCCTGACTGCAGCCGGCGCCAAAGTGGCTCTGCTGGCCCACTTCGGTCGGCCAAAAGGCCAAAAGGTTCCTGAAATGTCCCTGAAGCCGGTGGTGCCGGCATTGTCCGAGGCTCTGGGCGGACAGGACGTCGCCTTTGCAGAGGACTGCATTGGCGAAGCCGCAGCGCAAACTCTCAAAGACCTGCCGGCCGGTGGTGTAGCTCTGCTGGAAAACCTGCGCTATCACGCCGGGGAAGAAAAAAACGACCCGGATTTCGCCGACGCCCTGGCTGCGCTGGGAGATCTCTACGTCAATGACGCTTTCTCCGCCGCTCACCGGGCCCATGCCTCGGTAGAGGGTCTGGCCCGTCGCCTGCCCGCCGCTGCCGGTTGCCTGATGCAGAGCGAATTGGAAGCCCTGGGTAAAGCCTTGCAGAACCCGGAGCGCCCTGTGGCTGCTGTTGTCGGCGGCGCCAAGGTCTCCAGCAAACTGGAGCTTCTGGGTAATCTGGTGGAAAAGGTTCAGTTGCTGATCATCGGCGGCGGCATGGCCAACACCTTTCTGCACGCCCTGGGCGTCAACGTCGGGAAGTCCCTTTGTGAACCTGATCTGGCCTCCACAGTCGACGAGATCCTGGCCAAAGCCAAGGCAGCGGACTGCGAAATCCTGCTGCCCACTGACGCCGTGGTAGCCGGGGAGTTTGCCGCTGGCGCCGCCAATGAAACCGTTGATGTGGGACAGGTCCCTGCCGACAAGATGATTCTGGATGCCGGTCCGCAGACCGTGGCCCTGGCCAAAGAACGCCTGGCCGACTGTCGGACTCTGGTCTGGAACGGTCCCATGGGCGCCTTTGAGATCACCCCCTTTGACCAGGGGACCAATGGAGTGGCCCAGGCGGCAGCCGATCTGACCAAAGCCGGAAGCCTGCTGACCGTTGCCGGTGGTGGCGACACGGTGGCTGCCCTGGCCCATGCCGGGGTCATCGACGACTTCTCTTACGTCTCAACAGCCGGCGGTGCCTTCCTGGAATGGCTGGAAGGCAAGACCCTGCCCGGGGTTAAGGCCCTGGAAGAAGCCGCCTGAACCAACAATCACTCTTTAACCAGTTAAATGAGTCTCTTGCTTCAAGTGTCATAACGACCAGAGTCGACCAAACCCGATTTGGCTCTAAGCAACAGATAGAACAGCTGACCAAAGGCCCCGGTGACAAAAGTCATCGGGGTTTTTTCCTTAGAGTGTGTTCGACTGCAGTCAGAGCGCGGTAAGTTACAAACCCAGCAGACTGCGGCCCCAGGTCAGCAAAACCAGCAGGCCAAAACCGCTGCCCACCCCGGCCAGGAGGTTCTTGCGGGCCAGGAAGAAGATCACCAGCGCCAGAAAAGCCGCCCCGAGGCGGTCCGGCATGGGCGTTTCCTGCAAGGCCCCCAGCGGAAAGATAATCATGCGGGCAATCAGACCGGCCAAAAGGGCATAAGCCACACAGGCAGCCCATTCAAAAACCGGCGAATTGACATCCAGTCGCCCCGACAGCGCGACCCCAATGGCCCGCCAGAAGTAGGTCACCAGCGCGCCGATGATCATCAGTCCGTAGACGGCAAGTTCGCCAAAGCCCCATCCGGACAGGAGGTCCTCAGTCATGTCGGCCCCTCCGTCTTTTTACGGCGATACCCCAGGGCAAAGCCCAGAGACCCGGCCAGAAAGCCTGTCAGCAACAGCGCCCAGTCCGGATCCCACTGGAAGGTCAGGGGGCCGAGTATGGCCCCGAAAACCATGGCCAGAACCCGCGGGCGCACCGACAGATCCGAGGCAAAGACCAGCATGAAATAAATGGGGTTCAGGAACACCAGACCCATGGACAGTGCCGGTGGCAGGTGAGCCGCCAGAAAGAACCCGACGATGGTGGCCAGTATGGTCGCTGGCCAAAGCACCATGGTGAAGCCAAAGAAATAGTGCCAGCGCTCTTCCGGTACCAAAGTGGGACAGACCCGCAAGGCCTGAGCCCATCCTGTCACCGCAACCCAATGGGCAACAAAGTAATAGCGCCAGCGCTTCAGACCCGGCGTGCGCAGATAGGGCATCAGCGTGACCGCCATGGGCAGCAGGCGGGCATTGGTCAGGGCCACCGCAAAGGCAATCAACAGCAGCGGCGCACCAACGTAGTAGAGTTCGATCAGGATGATCTGCCCGGGCAAAGCCCAGCCGGTGATGGTGGAAAAAACCCCCTGCCAGACGGTCAGGTCCGATTCACGCACCAGGGCTCCGAAACCCAGATAACTGGCGCCCAGTACCGTTGCCGGAACCCCCAGAGCGTCGCCAAAGCCCCCTTTGAACGCCTGATGTGCAGACCCGAATGAACGAAGGTCTGTCTCCTGCGTGCCTTCAGCTGCGCAAGGGGCGTTTTCAGTCTCTTTGGAAATGACGGCCTCCAGAAGCCAGGCGCTCAGACGGGGGTCACCTGCGACGCCGGATAGCTGCACTTTTTACTGCAGGCAGAATAGCTTAGTGGCAGACCCGATGGGCCGGAAGAATGACCACAACAGTTGTGCCCTCATCCGGCACGCTGCTGACCTCCAGGCGGCCCCCGTGCAGTTCAGTCAAACCTTTGCTGAGCGGCAGGCCCAGGCCCGTCCCTTCGAACCGCCGGGCCAGCCGGCTGTCAATCTGTCCGAAGGGTGTCAAAGCGGTTTCAATGTCGCCTTCAGCCATTCCGATCCCGGTGTCCTGCACCCGCAGCGCCAGATCGCCGTTGTCCTGAAACGCCATATCCAGACGCACTTCACCATCGACCGGAGTGAACTTCACTGCATTGCTCAGTACATTCAGCAAGACCTGCCGCAAGGCACGGGCATCACCGCGCACCAAAGGCAGGCTTTCGGGCAGATCCACCAAAAGATGAACCTGGTTTTCCTTCGCCCGTTCCGTGATCAGCCGCAGCGTCGTTTTGGCCACCGTCAGGAGGTCCACCTCCTGATCGTCCAGCACAAACTTCCCGGCCTCGATTTTCGACACATCGAGAATGTCGTTGATGATGGCCAGAAGATGATGAGCGCTTTGATGAATGTCCTGGCTGTATTCCAGGTAGTTTTCATGGCCCAGAGATCCGTAGATCTCGTTGTTCATCAATTCAGAAAAGCCGATGATGGCGTTCAATGGCGTGCGCAATTCATGGCTAACCGTTGCCAGAAACTCACTTTTTGCCTGATTTGCACCTTCTGCCAGCTCCTTGCTGCGCAGCAGGGCAGACTCCCGGGCTTTCAGGCTGGTCACATCCTGTGCCGTCCCTCTGAAACCGGAAAAGGTACCGTCATCACTGGTGTAGACCGGAACAGCGGAAATCATGAAAAGGCGCCGGTCACCATTCTGATGTTTGGCCTCCAGCTCCAGACCTCTGAACGGCCGTTGGGTCGCTGAGGTCAGCAGATCTTCCAGCCGCGCCGTGGAGGAGGAAAAAACAGAAGGCAGCGGCCGGCCTTCCAGCACCTGGATCGGATAGCCCAGAACCTCCTGAACCCGGTGGGAGATGTAACTGATGTTGCCGTTGCGATCGGTTTCCCAGACCCAGTCTGATACCAGACGGGCGATATCCTCAAAGCGCTCATGAAGCTGTGCCAGCTGTCGCCGAATTTCACGATGGCTGCTGCGGGTCTGGCAGCGCAGAACAACGGCCTGGGGTTCACTCTTTCCATTTCGCAGGACAGAGAAGCGGCCATAGATTTTGTTCTGGTCCAGCAGCGTAAACGTCCGTTCCGCTTCAGGTGACCATCCCGGACCACAGCCCTCGGTTTCGGCAATCACCTCCTGAACCAGCGGCAAGGTGGTTCCTGGTTCGCCATCGACCTGAATAGGCCCGGACCCGTCAAAAAACATCGGAAGCAGGCGACGATAGGCTTCATTGGCGAAGAGCAGGCACCCGTTCACATCAGCCGCTGCGGCCGGGCCACTGTCCTTCAAAAGGTATTCCAGGGAAGTGATCAGGGCATTGCTGTTGTGTTGTCCCTGCTCCGGCTCTTCCTCGCCGGACCAGGGGTCACTGCCTGCAGAATCAGGAGCACACAGGGCGGCAAAAGGGCTTGGTTTCGGCACAGCGGCGGAGAATCCGGAAGTCAGTTTTGCAGGCTTAACTGCGCTGAGACGGGGTTTTACGTCAGAAGAGGTGTCTTCTTCTGATTTTCCCTCTGGATTATCCCCGTTTCGCAATGTCATCCCCCGCCAGCTCCCGCTCTTCCCGATTTGTCTGTGAGTGTCTTTCCTACTGAGAAGACACAATCATCGGGGTGACAGGCTCTTCCTGGGCTTCCTCAATCTGCCGGACGGCGTTGAGGTACTCAGGGTCCCGTTGCCAACGTTTCAGGACGGACTGCGCGGCGTCGGTTTTCACACGGTCAAAAAGATTGAGCACACGTGACAACTCGCCGGGATCGACCCTTTGATCTCCCGGACGGCCCTTACGGCTCATCAGGAAAATGGAGGTGAAGATTGGTTTGGCAATACCCAGACCACGACAGGCTATAACCAGGCCTTCGCCGCCCGGTTCGTAGATAATGCGCTGAACCAGACGAAGGCGCAGCAGCGACATCTCGGCCAGCAGAGCTTCGAACAAGGCAATTTCGCCCTGGCGGAGAACCTGCACCAACAGCTCCGGTGTCAGTTTTCCTTCGTCGGCAATCTGACGGGCCAGCCTGACCGAACCGCTGGGGTTCTCTTCCTCCTGATCGCTCGGCGGGGCTGTGGATTTTGTCACCTCTTCAATGACATCGTCCAGTTCCGTTGGGTCTAGATCAAAATGCTCAAGCAGATAGGATCGCAGGGCCGCCCCCACCCAAAGGCACAGACGGCGGGCCAGAACCGGAGAAAGTTCATCGCGCTGGATCAGAGGTTCCTGATAGCTGTCAACGCGGCGCGACTCTTCCACCAGGTATTCCATGGTGGCTTCAGACAATCGGGAATTGGGGTTGTCCAGCAGAGTTCTGATGACATCCACGTTTCCAGCTTCAACCAGTGCATCAGTAACCGTTTCACTGAGTTCCTGACGCATGGAAATGGCCAGCTGGTGCTGGGTGGTGCGATGATGAATCACTTCGATCAGATCTGCGTCCTGAAGCACATCACTGATCAGCAGAATGGGACGGGCCACTTCAATTTCATCGTTGGCCAGCATCAAAATCAGGTCTTTGGGGGCTTGCGACCAACTGGCAAGCTTCTCACTCAGTTCCCGGCGGACCCGCATTTCAAAATCACGGATCAGCTTGGTCAGAATGTCATTCATCAGCGCCCGTTCACGGTCGCTGAGTCTGGTCTCACTGGCGGAAAAGAGGTCGCTGATGGTTGACACAAGCGTCTTGCGACCGGCCACGCTTTTATCGCGTGCCAGCTGCAGCAGCAGCGTCAAATCATCCTGCACAACCGCCATTCCTGGCGCCCTTTCCTGATTCCCTGTTCAGTGCCTGCCCGCGGGGTGTAAAGCCACCCTGGTATCCCAAAGCCAAAAGCCATGTTTTTTGCGGACAGAACAGACCGCAGTTACGACATCCTGATCATGGCCAGACAGAATGAAAATTTAGTAAACGATTCTAATGGCTTCATCTTTCCACTTGATGAAGTAGATAAGAAAGCTTTTGCATTATTTCCATAGAAAAAGAACGGTTTAGTTAAGTTTTGAGGGATTTGCCCGAAAACGGCCAGAGGACTCGCAAGTACCAGAGTTCTTCATTTTTGCCCTGCAAACCTTAACAAAACCCCTCTGCCAGTAATTCCCCAGTAAAGCAGCGCAGAATGAGCCCGTCAGACGATTAGACGTGATCATTTGCGCAATTATGCTGTGCGATAGAATCATGACTTTTTTCGGGGCACATGCGTCTGCTCACGGCGATCAGCCGGAAGGTTTGCCTGATCGGTGCGTCAAGCAGCCGAGCTGGTGGGAATGAGACGCCCGCTTCACCCTGCTGCAGGGTTAACCTGTGATGCCGAGATGATTCGAAGGGGCTATCCCCTACCCCCAGGGCCCGCTGGCTGGCACTGGCTGCCCTGCCATCTGCATCAGGCGCGCCACCCGGTTTTCCGTATTGGGATGGGTGGAGAAGAGGCTGTCGATCTTCTTGCTGTGCAGCGGATTGATGATGAAAAGGTGGGCTGTGGCAGGGTTCTGTTCAGCGGTGTCGTAGTCTATCTGCCGGGCACCGGAAGCGATTTTTCGCAGGGCAGAGGCCAGCCACTGTGGCTGTCCGCAAATCTCCGCCCCGATGCGGTCTGCCTCATACTCCCGCGTTCGGGAAATGGCCATCTGCACCAGCATGGCCGCCAAAGGGGCCAGGATCATCATCGCCAGCACCCCGACAAAGCCCAGGGGGTTGTTCCGGTTTCCACCAAAGAAAATGGCAAAGTTTGCCAACATGGACAAAGCGCCCGCCAGAGTCGCGGTGATGGTCATGATCAGGGTATCGCGGTTTTTCACGTGAGCCAGCTCATGGGCCATGACCCCGGCCACCTCCTCACTGCTCAAGGATCGCAAGAGGCCACGGGTGGCTGCGACAGCCGCATTCTCAGGGTTGCGCCCGGTTGCAAAGGCATTGGGCTGGTCCGTATCAATGATATAGACCTTTGGCATGGGCAACTGCGCCCGTTCGGCGAGCTGCGCCACGATACCGTAGTACGCCGGTGCCTCCCGTTCACTGACCTCCCGTGCACCATGCATGCGCAGCACCATCTTGTCCGCATTCCAATAGGCAAAGAGGTTGGTCCCCAGGGCAAAGAGCAACGCCAGGATCAGGCCCTGGGAGCCGCCCAACAGATACCCGGCACCCATGAACAAGGCCGTCAGACCTGCCAGCAACAGGGCGGTGCGAAAATAGGACATGACCCGGGTTCAACTCCTTAAAACAGACAAAGCCAGCTTAACTGCAGTCCCCTAAAGATGGTCAGCCCTTTCCCGGTATCAAGATAGATGCCTGTGGCAGGTCACCCTTTTTCTCGCCTTATGACAAAGAGTTAATCCAGCACCCGCGACCACAAACCATTGCCCCAAAAACCAATGGCCGTGCTAACTAACATCCACCTTTTTGCAGACAGTGTCAGGACTGACCTCTTATCAGGCAACTCAGACGCTGGACGCTGTTGTTTTGGATTGTCATGAAAAGCACCGCCCCGACCATACTCACCCGCCCGGCCGAAGATCGCGACCTGCCAGGGCTTTGCGAAATCCTGAACGAAATCATCGCTCTGGGCGGCACCACCGCCATGGAAGACCCGCTAAGCCAAGACGAGTTCCGGGCCCATTTTCTTGAAGGGCCCCGACATATCTGCTGCACCGTGGCGGTGGGGCCGGATCATCAGGTTTTGGGGTTCCAGGCCCTGGAACGCTACCCGGGCCTGCCCGAAGACTGGGGGGATATCGCCACCTTCACCCGCCGCAGTGACCCGGTACCCGGTGTCGGCAGCAAACTGTTTCCCGCCACACTTGCCCATGCCCGCGCCCACAAGGTGGTTGCGATAAACGCCACCATTCGGGCGGACAATCAAGGCGGGCTGGCCTATTACAGCAAGATGGGTTTTGAGGACTATGCCCTGGATAAAGCTGTTCCGCTGAAAAACGGCCAGCTGGTGGACCGGATATCCAAGCGCTTTAGCCTTTCCTGACGCACAGGCCTCTTGACCACTGCATTGGCAGGGACCGTTTCGACCAGACAGGGGGCGAGGGTATAGCTGCTAGAACAGGGACCCTTTCCTAAACCGGCCCGTTAGAACTGCAGTCTTTCTGTCTCCAGATACTACCCGTGCCCCTTCAGCTCAATCTCACATCAGGAGACCGGCTGTTTCATCGCGAAAAAGACCACTGGATCAATCGGCTTTCTGCGCTTACATCTAGCAAATGAAATCCTTCAAAAGCCATCAACCTGCCCAGCAGGCACCCCGTACCGCTGGCAGTGTCGTCGGCACGCCCCCCAGCATTTCCAAAGACAAGTTGGAAGAAGCGGCCTGGGAGAAAGAAATGGCGGCCAAAGCAGCAGCAAAGACCAAGGCTGGTGCAGCAGGTGATATTGGCACCAAAGGTCCCAAGCCGACGGGTGCTGCAGGTGATACACCTCAGGAAGTTGGCGGCCCTGAAGGCCTGGAACCCACCCGCTATGGCGATTGGGAACGCAACGGCATCTGCTACGACTTCTGAATCCAACGGCAACCAAAACGGCCCCCGATGGGACGTTCCAGACCAGTCTGCTGAACAAAAAGACCTCTTCCGGCGCCTGACCCGAAGACAGCTTTCCTCTGTCCGATCCCCGCCCGCTTGCAGTCCCTGATCGGCCTGCTGACTCATGGCTTGCATACTCATGGCCGCCTGAGTCAAAGCCCTCTAGTTCACGGCCATCTGATATACGGCCTTCTGATCCATGATGGCCCGTCAGCAGTATTCTGCCTCGAAAGGCAGGAGTCACAGCCATTCCCCGATTGCGCCCCCGGCGGAAAAGGCTCTATGCTGAATTGGCTTCATCGATTTATACACTTACAGATTTTTTGTAGGTCCAATCTACGACCCCAGTCTGTAAGGCCAATGAAAAGGCTGTTCCATGGCCCTGCCCCGCAAAAGCAAAGCAGATCAGCAACCCCGCCCGTCCAACGCGCCCTTGCTGGGATTGTCGCTGGACAAGGGACCGCAAACGGCCCCTCTTTACCGGCAGCTTTATGAACAGGTGCGCGACGCCGTACTGGATGGCCGGCTGGAACCCGGCCACCGCCTGCCTGCAACACGGGTTCTGGCGGCGGAGCTGAACTGTTCGCGCAACACCATTGTCGGAGCCTTTGAACAGTTGTTGGCCGAAGGCTATCTGGAAGGTCAGGTAGGGGCCGGCACCTTTGTCTCACGCGTACTGCCTGATGAACTGCTCAGCACCCGACGGGCCGCAGAAGCCAAGTTCAATGACGAAGAGGTGTCCCCACCCCGGCTCAGCGCACGGGGCGTGGCCCTGGCCCAGACCGCCAACCCCCGCGTTTCACGTCGGGAAGCCACCACCTGCCGCGCCTTCATTCCCGGTGTGCCGGAAACCGGCTATTTCCCCTTTGAGCTCTGGGGGCGCATGCTGGGGCGTCTCTGGCGCAATCCAACCCAATCCCTCTTGGCCTATGGAGACCCCGTTGGCTATTACCCGCTGCGGGTTGCCATTGCCGGATACCTGCGGGCCGTACGCGCCCTCAATGTGCAGCCAGAACAGGTCTTCATCACCTCTGGGTCTCAACAGGCCTTTGATCTGGCGCTGCGCATCCTGACCGATCCGGGGAATCAGATCTGGCTGGAATCACCGGGCTATCACGGCCTCACAGGACCCGTGGTGGCCACGGGGGTGCAAAAGGTCCCCCTGCCCATCGATGACGAAGGCCTTTCTGTCAAAGAAGGACGGCGCCGCGCCCCCAAGGCCCGCATGGCCGTGGTCTCCCCGTCCCATCAGTACCCCATGGGGCGCGTGATGTCCCTGGCCCGTCGGCTGGAGCTGCTGGACTGGGCGCGCGAAGCCGATGCCTGGGTTATCGAAGATGACTATGACAGCGAGTTTCGTTATTCAGGCCGCCCGCTTTCCGCATTGCAGAACCTGGATCCGGAGCGGGTGGTGTACATGGGCTCCTTTTCCAAGGTGCTCTTTCCTTCCTTGCGCATCGCCTACCTGGTGGTGCCGCCAGGGCTGGTGGAAGGCTTCACAGCGGCCCGGGCAGTGGTGGACGACCACCCGGCCATCACCGTACAGCCCATTCTGGCTGAGTTTATCAATCAGGGCCACTTTGCCGCGCACGTACGGCGTATGCGTACACTCTATGCCACCCGGCAGGAAGCCATGATCGCTTACTCAAATCAGTACCTGGATGGCTTGCTGGAGCTGAAACCCCATGAAGCCGGCATGCACCTGGTGGCCGGATTGACCAGCCAGGTCAAACGCATCGGCGACGACACCCGCCTGTCCACGCTGGCGTCGGAAGCCGGGCTGGTCATTCCCTCGCTGAATCACTACCGCTTCAAAGATCCCGAAACCGGCAGTCTGGCCCCTGAACTGGAACTCTACCGCCATCAGGGTCTGGTCATGGGCTATGCCTCCTTCACGGAAGAGGAAATCAAGACCGGGATCATCCGTCTGGCCAAAACGCTGGAAGATGCTTTGGCGAAAGAGCAGGACTGACCTGCTGCGCTCCCAGTTTTTCATCGGCCACGGCCCTCGGATGAGAGCGGCTGAGCAGGAAACCGAGGCGAAAGGGTCGGTTCAGATGTCCTCGCACGATGGTCGTTGCCACGTCGCTACCAGCGTCAAAGGCCTCACGCGGACTGACTGAGTGACGACACAAGATTTTCAAACCTTTTGCCAAATGATCTTAAAGATCGCGCGAACCTGCAGGCGCAGCAGGTTTCCAGCCAGCCCGACCATGCAAAGGAAAAAGGCCAGCAGATCTGCTGGCCTTTCTTGTTCCCTGTCACGAAACAGGATCACCTGAAAGGTGATCCCGCTCCCCGCGCTGATGTCAGCGGTTCATCCGGTTGTCGACCAGATCATCGACCACGGCCGGATCGGCCAGCGTCGAGGTGTCGCCCAGATTGCTGTAGTCGTTCTCTGCAATCTTACGCAGGATCCGGCGCATGATTTTGCCCGACCGGGTTTTTGGCAGGCCGGGAGACCACTGAATCAGATCGGGAGACGCGATGGGGCCAATTTCCGACCGCACCCAGGTCACCAGTTCCTTGCGCAGTTCTTCGCTGGGTTCTTCGCCCGCCACAAGGGTGACATAGGCGTAGATGCCCTGCCCTTTGATGTCGTGGGGATAGCCCACCACGGCGGCTTCTGCCACCAGCTTGTGCGCCACCAGGGCTGACTCAACCTCTGCCGTGCCCATGCGATGGCCGGACACATTGATCACATCATCCACGCGGCCCGTGATCCAATAGTAGCCGTCTTCATCACGGCGGCAGCCATCCCCGGTGAAGTACTTACCGGGATAGGTGGAGAAGTAGGTTTGAATGAAACGCTCGTGGTCACCGTAGACCGTGCGCATCTGACCCGGCCAGGAATCGATGATGCAGAGATTGCCCTCTGTAGCGCCGTCCAGCGGCGTACCATCGTTATCCACCAACTGCGGCTGAATGCCGAAGAAGGGCCGGGTGGCGGAGCCGGGCTTGAGGTCTGTTGCCCCAGGCAGCGGCGTGATCAGAATGCCGCCGGTTTCGGTCTGCCACCAGGTATCAACAATGGGGCAGCGGCCATCGCCCACCACGTTGTGGTACCACAGCCAGGCTTCCGGATTGATGGGTTCGCCCACGGACCCCAGCAGCCGCAGGGAAGAACGATCCGTGCTTTTGACCGGGCCTTCACCTTCGCGCATCAGCGCACGAATGGCTGTTGGTGCGGTGTAGAAGCTATTGACTTTGTGCTTGTCGCACACCTGCCAGAAACGCGAGGCATCGGGGTAGTTGGGCACCCCTTCAAACATCAGCGTGGTGGCCCCGTTGGCCAGCGGGCCGTAGACAATATAGCTGTGACCCGTGACCCAGCCCACGTCCGCCGTGCACCAGTAAACCTCTCCGTCTTTGTAATCGAAGACGTACTGATGGGTCATGGAGGCATAGACCAGATAGCCGCCGGTGGTGTGCAACACCCCTTTGGGCTGGCCGGTGGAGCCGGAGGTGTAGAGGATGAACAGCGGAGCTTCGGCCTCCATTTCCTCTGCCGGGCAGTCGCTGTCTACTTTGGCAGCTTCCTCGTGATACCAGAGATCGCGGCTGTCATCCCAGCCAATGTCCCCGCCGGTCCGCTTGACCACCAGCACGTTCTTGACGTTGGGGCACTGCTCCAGGGCTTTGTCCGTGTTGGCTTTCAGGGGCACTTTGCGGCCACCGCGCAGCCCTTCATCAGCTGTGATGATGAAGGTGGAATCACAGCCGTTGATCCGACCAGCCAGCGCATCCGGTGAAAAGCCACCGAAGACCACGGAATGGATGGCCCCGATGCGGGCACAGGCCAGCATGGCGTAAGCCGCTTCCGGGATCATGGGCATGTAGAGCGTAACCCGATCGCCTTTGGCCACGCCATTGGCCTTCATCACATTGGCCAGACGGCAAACCTCAGCATGCAGCTCCCCATAGGTGATGTTCTTGCTGTCCGCCGGATCATCGCCTTCCCAGATGATGGCGATGTCATCCCGTTTGGTGGCCAGATGACGATCAATGCAGTTGTGGGCCACGTTTGTGGTGCCGTCCGCAAACCAGCGGATATGGACATCTCCCGGCCCGTAATTGACATCTTTGACCTGGCTGTAGGGTGTCATCCAGTCGATGCGCTTTCCGTGTTCCCCCCAGAATCCTTCCGGATCAGACACGGACTGTTCGTACATCTTTTTGTAGCCGTCGTTATCAACCCAGGCTGCTTCTGCCACTTCCGCGCTGACCGGGAAAATGCTGTTGTCCGTCATTTGGCTGACGCTCCCTCTTCCATTTAGCCCCAGGGGATCTGTCTTTTTTCCGTGGCTGACCTTCCTGTCCCTGAACGCAAGGCATGAACCATTGGTATGGGTTCGCACCCAGACGACCGGGATCATCAGATCCGCAAATCATCCCGCACCGCGTTCAACGGCAAGACTCTTCCTGATTTTCAGACAAGCAAAGGCCACAGGAACCAAGGTGATCCACCTTGTGTTAATTGCCACAGAGTATTCCCCGTCTGATCGCGTAATTCAAGAAAACCACACGACTATTCTCAGGATCTGTCAAAAACCCACAGCTTTGCCAACGACATCTGGCAGTTTTTACAGAGGGACCGGTCCAACCGGAGGTCTGGAGCAGATTTCTTTTCTGCCGACCCCTCGGTTTCGCCGGTGCAAAACCCACGACACTCTGACCGGCAAAGTGACACCCTGGCTCATCCGGCCAAGTATCTTGAATTAGAGACAAATCTTGACCGCACACATGTTTTGTTAAGAAAAACGGCGCAAGATGGAGACTGCTGTTGGCAGGGCTTGACCCGTCAGCCTCGCGACCCTGGCCCTCCCGACGGTTCATTGAAAAGACAGAGACACGAAAGAGGTTGCCGTTTCAGAGCCTCTTCTAACGATTGATGAGACGATGCACGCAAAGGCACAGGTTTTGATTTTTCTGGCGCAGGACCGGACGATTCCCGGCGCCAGCTCTGCGGCTCCAGCGTCCTGGACGCGCGGCGAGACTCTGTTGCCTTCAGCTAAGTTAAAAGGGCGATAGAGTGGATTTGTCGAACTACAGAGCCCTGGTTGTCGACGACAGCGAAGACATGATCTCCGTCATTCAGACGGGGCTGAAATCTTTGGGTATGAAAGACTCCATCTGCCTGACCAATCCGGGTCTGGTGATGGACGCTCTTGCCGCCCACGAACCCGACATCGTCATCACCGACTGGGTGATGGAACCGACAGATGGTCTGGAACTGTCCAAGATCATCCGCGCACCCAACAGCCCCAACCGCTACATTCCGATCATCATACTGACGGCCTATGCCGAAGCCTGGCGTATCTCTGCAGCTCGGGACGCCGGCATCAATGAGTTTCTGGCCAAGCCGATCTCCATCAATGGTTTGAAGGAACGGGTGGCCCAGACACTTCTCCGGCCCCGCCCCTTTATCGACTGTGAAAACTATTTCGGCCCCTGCCGCCGCCGCAAAGTTCGCCCCTTTGTCGGCGATGAGCGTCGGCAACTCAATCTGGAACCAGAAACAACAGTTGCCGTTCCAACAGAAGTGGTCGCCCCTCAAACCAGTGACGACGACTATACCTTCCCGGACATCACGCCCAGCTCTGACTTCGTCGATGACAATGTGCCAGCAGAGGTGCGTGAACGTCTGAAAGCCCTGCAGGACAGCTATCCCGCCGTGCTCTCTGGTCAGGTTTCAGCCCTGAAAGGCTTTTTTCCTGCCCTGATTGGCACCAAGCAGCAGCAGGACGACGCGGTCGAAGGCATGCGTCACATTTCCCACGACATCATGGGACAGGCCGCCACTTTCGGATATCCGCTGGCCGGGGCCATTGCCCTGTCGCTCAACAAATTCCTGCACAAGGATGTTGATCTGGACACCTGGCGTGACCTGATTGAAACCCACACCAATGCCATCATGCTGGTGGGGCGGGCCCGGCTGTCCGGGGATGGCGGACCGGAAGGACAGAAACTGGTCAATTCTCTGGTCATGGCCGTGAACAAGAAACTCAAGCAGGCCAAGTCAGCAGCTTAGGTTCGCAGCATTGGTCAGGGAGCCAACGCCAACTGCTCCTCCATAGAGCTGGTTAGACGCGATTTGAGACCAGGATTGGACAGGGGGCCATCCGGCCACCCGCGACGATCAGTTTCCCAACAGATAAATACGGTCCTCGGCATCCAGCTCGAGGTCCAAAGGTGTGAGGGAGTCACCCTTGCAGGGACCCGAAATGCACAGGCCGCTTTCGATGGTAAAGAGCGCGCCGTGGGTAGAACACAACAGATAGTTCCCATCCGCGCTCAAAAACTGATCGGGTCGAAACTCCAGCGGCGTCCCCACGTGAGGGCAGGAATTCTCATAGCCATAGAGCTGCCGGCCTTCGCGCAACACAAAGACATCCCGTCGGGTCAGGCCACTGCCAAACTCAAAGCCTCTGGCCGTGCCATCCTCAATCTCTTCCAACCGGCAGAGTTCACGCAGCCGACGGAGGGCCATGGGACTTCCTTCCTCTGGATCAGACAGACAGAGCCTCCTCTCGCCGTCAGAGACTGGTTTCCCCCATGGCCAGGAGAGCATCCCAATGCTCCGGCGTTACCGGCACGACCGACAAACGGGACTGACGCACCAGGCCGAACTCATCAAAACGCTCATCCCCTTTGATGTCCGCCAGGGTAACGGGCTTGTTGAAAGGCGCGACCGCCTCCACATCCACCATGCCAAAACGGCCTTTGGGGTCCGTGTGATCGGGATAGTACTCCTTGACCACTTTCACCACGCCCACAATGCGCTTTTCATTCACAGAGTGATAAAAGAACCCCAGGTCGCCAATCTTCATGGCTTTCATGTTGTTGCTGGCCTGGTAGTTGCGCACGCCGTCCCAATGTTCGACGCCCTTTTTCACCTGATCATCCCAGGACCAGGTTCCCGGCTCACTCTTAAAAAGCCAATAGGCCATGGATCCTTCACTCCCAACGCTGTTTCATCTTCCCTGACCGGAGGCAGAGCGTCAGGCAAAACAAGTTCTTTTGCCCTCGCCCGTCTGGCCCTGTCACAGAACTGTGTAACGCAAGCGCCCTTCCAGCCCAAGCAGGAAGCTGGCAAAAGAGATAATCTTCGCCCGCCCCACCGCCATCAGACCAAGAGTTACCCCCTGCTGTTCGCGGCCTGAAACCTGGAAAGCCTGCCTTTGTCCGCCTCTCTTCCTGACAGTCAGCCAGCCCAAAAGTGGCGCAACCTCAGTCTTCTGGCTCTCTGCGAGGTTTGTGCCATGGCGCTTTGGTTTTCCGCCACCGCCATTGTGCCCTCCTTGCAGCAGGAAATGACGGTCAGCGGTTTTCAGGCCTCACTTTTCACCTCTGCCGTACAGCTGGGCTTTGTTGCCGGCAGCTTGCTCTCCGCATTTCTGGGGTTGGCTGACCGTCTGGAACCGCGCCGCTTCTTCATGATTTCCGCACTGGTGGCGGCCCTGGCCAACGCCTCATTGCTGCTGATCGACATCAATTCGATCTTGGTGGCCCTGCCCCGCTTTATCACCGGGGCCTGCATGGCGGGCATCTATCCGGTGGGCATGAAGATGGCCACCAGCTGGGCCAAAAACGACATGGGGTTGCTGGTCGGGCTGCTGGTTGCGGCCCTGACTCTGGGATCGGCCGCGCCCCATCTCTTCAATGCCCTGGGCGGCCTGGACTGGCGCCTGACCCTGCTGCTGGCATCGGGCAGCGCCCTGCTCTCCGCCTTCTTGATCCGGGGCTTCACTCCAGGCCCGGGCCAGACCCGCAGTGTCAGTTTCCACAGCAGCCAGCTCACCCTGGCCTGGCGGAACAAAGCCCTCAGGCTGGCGAACTTCGGCTATCTCGGTCACATGTGGGAACTCTATGCCATGTGGGCCTGGATCGGTCTGTTTTTACAGGCCTCTTTCCTGGTCACCCTGCCGGAAGCCGAGGCGTTGTCGCTGGCAAAAATCAGCACCTTCGCCACTGTGGCCATCGGCGCCCTGGGGGCCCTGAGCTGGGGACGGCTGGCCGATTTCTGGGGACGAACCCGCGCCACCAGTCTGGCCATGATCATCAGCGGCGGCTGCGCGCTGACCATTGGGCTGGCTTTCGGCGGCCCCATCTGGCTCGTGCTGGCCATCGCCCTGATCTGGGGCGTCACGGTGATCGCAGATTCAGCTCAGTTCTCAGCCGCCATTGCCGAACTTTCCCCGCCGGAGTCCATTGGCACCCTGCTGACCCTGCAAACGGCTCTGGGGTTTTTACTGACCCTGATCACCATTCATATGATGCCCAGTCTGGTTGAGCTTCTGGGCTGGCACTTTGCCTTTGTTCCACTGGCCATCGGCCCCTTCTTCGGAGCCTGGGCCATGCTGACCCTGCGCCGCCAGCCAGATGCCAGCAAGCTGGCCGGGGGACGGGGATAGTATCCGGTCCCACGCAACCGCAACCCCCGGCACAAATCCTTCGCGCAACGTCCCGTTGAGCTGCCGCAGGAAACCTCCTAACGTCGCCGCTCGATGACATAACCGCCAACCAGCCATAATGGATTGGCGCCCTTAACAAGCAAGAAACCACCCCTTTTTTTCGGGAGAAGCTCACCATGTACCTTCAACTCAGCACCTGGCAGGAGATCGACGCCTACCTGGAACGCTCCAAAGCCGTGCTTGTGCCCATCGGATCCACAGAGCAGCACGGGCCGACAGGCTTTATCGGCACAGATGCGCTCTGCCCGGAGATCATCGCAAAAGGCCTGTCTGAAAAAGTAGGCGCGCTGATCGCCCCGACTCTTTCCATCGGCATGGCCCAGCATCATCTGGGCTTTTCCGGCTCCCTGACTCTGCGGCCGACCACCCTGATCGCCGTCATTCAGGACGTGGTGAATTCCTTTGCCCGTCATGGCTTTGACAAGGTGATGTTTTTGAACGGTCATGGCGGCAACATCGCCACCGTTCATGCCGCTTTTGCTGAAATCTATGCCGAAAGCAGCCTGGGCAAGGCCGACCCCAGCCGTCCGGACCTGACCCTCAAGCTGCAAAACTGGTTCACGCTGCCTTCCATCGGCAAGCTTTCTGACGAGCTGTATGGCGATGCGGAAGGATCCCACGCCACCCCGTCAGAAATCTCTTTGACCTACTACGGCTATCCCGAACACCAGAAGAATGCACCGCTGGATCCGAAACGGGCGCCGGACGGCCCAATTCAGGACGCTGCGGACTATCGCCGTCGTTTCCCCGATGGTCGCATTGGGGCGGAATCCGGTCTGGCCAGTGTGGCAGATGGCAAACGGATCTATGAAACCGCGCTGGCCGATCTGATCGAGGTCTGGAAAGAGTTCGACAGCCAGTAAGCCGCTGATGGACGCAAATAGGAAAAGGGCCGGTATCTTGCGAAACCGGCCCTTTTTCTGTCAGCAGCGGTCGGATTATCCCTGAGGATAGACCATCTTGGTTGCTTTGATCTCGACAGAGGCAAACAAACCGGCTTCAGCATAGGGGTCCGCAGCTGCAAAGGCTTCTGCTGCCGCCTTGTCAGCCACGTTCAGAATGATCAGGGAGCCGGTAGGCTTTTCATCGTCGCCCAGCAGCGGCCCGGCATAGGCCAGATCAGCCGCATGTTTTTCCAGATAGGCCAGGTGCGCCGGACGGTTATCCAGACGGACCTGCAGCGCACCGGCTTTGTCGGTGCAAATCAAAGCGAACATCGCTGTTCCTCACAGTTTGGTCGTTACACATAAGCTGAGGCGCAACCTATCTCAGCGCAGGTTACAAATCCAGACAGCCCTGCCAGACCTGTTCCAGAGGCAGGCCTTTCAAGAGATCGCAAGCAGAGTCAAATCGGTTTAAGTGGAATCACTGCATGATAACACTTGAAGCGTGAAACTCTTTTCAACGTGTTAGAGGATGAGTCACGGTTTAGGTACAAGCGCAAAGCGCTTCCAACTAAACCGATCATGCTCTGGGAAACCTGAAAACGAGCCAGGCAAGATCTATTGCCCTTCTTCCTTAAGCGGACGGGCCAGCAGGCCGGCAATGGTCTCGTCCAGCGCCGCCCCCCGGTTGAGCACAGCATCAACAGCCGAGCAGATGGGCAGCTCCACCGCTTTCTTCTTACCCAGCGCCACGGCGGCTGCTGCCGTATGCAGACCTTCTGTGACCGGTGCCTGGGCCACAATCTCCGCCAGTGGTTCCCCCCGGCCCACTCTCAGACCAAAGGCATAGTTTCGCGAAGTTGGGCTGGTGGCGCTCAAAGTCAGATCCCCGAGCCCTGACAGCCCCATACCCGTTTCCCGCTGTCCGCCACAGGCCAGCGTAAGGCGCGTGATTTCCGCCAGCGCCCGGGTAATCAGAGCCGCCCGGGCGTTCTGGCCCAGCCCGCGCCCCTCAACAATGCCGCAGGCGATGGCCACCACATTCTTGATCGCGCCGCCGATTTCCACCCCTACCAGATCAGCACTGGCATAGGGCCTGAAGCTGGGCGTAGCCAGTCGGCTGGCCAAAGCCTGTGCCTGGGCAATGTCTGGGCTGCCCAAGGTGACTGCAGTGGGCAGTCCGGCGGTGACTTCCGCCGCGAAGGTCGGCCCAGACAGCGCCAGCACGGCCTGATCCGGCAAGAGTTCCTGCAGGACTTCGCTGGGCAGCATTCCACTGCTCTGTTCAATGCCTTTGCAGCACAGCACCAAAGCCTGATGGGGTTTAAGCAGCGGCTTCAGCAACCCGGCCAGTTCTCTGAGGGACTGGGCGGGGGTGACCAACAGCAGCACGTCAGCCTCCAGGCAGGCCAGAGCCAGATCCCCGGTGGCCTCAATCAGGGGAGACAGCGGCAGATCCGGCAGATAGCGGCTGTTGCGCTTCAACCTGTTGATCTCATCAACCGTGTCAACATTGCGGGCCCAAAGCCTAACCGATTGACCGCCCGCTGCCGCGACCTGAGCCAGAGCCGTTCCCCAGGCCCCACCCCCCAGCACGCTCAGCTTCAGGTTCACCGGATCATCTGTTTTCATTACGTCCCCATCCTGCATCGGAGAGATTGTGCCCAGGTCCTGAAGTCCCGCTTGAAGACCCACCAGAAGTTCCGCCTGAACACCTGCTGAACACCATTCTGGCTATGGGTCTGGCCGGAGGTGTGGCCGAAACCCGGCGGAATTCAGGCCACAGAGGGCTCAGACAGGCTGTCCAGCGGCCAGCGGGGCCGGGCCGGGAAATCCAGCGGGTCACGGGCCCCCAGGCGCAAACGTTCCAGTCCGGCCCAGGCAATCATGGCGCCATTGTCAGTGCACAGCCCAATGGGTGGGGCCACTAGGCGGGTGCCCTGCTTTTCCGCCAGCTCCGTCAGGTGTGATCGCAGGGTTTGATTGGCGGCCACGCCACCAGCGACCACCAGCGGCCCAAACTGGCCGGTTTCCTCATGGAAGACCTCCATGGCTTTGCGGCTGCGGTCCACCAGCACCTCTGCCACCGCCAGCTGGAAGGAGGCCGCCAGATCCGCGCGGTCCTGATCACTCAGGCTTTCCAGATTGACGACCTGCTGCCGCACCGCTGTTTTCAGACCGGAAAAAGAGAAGTCACAGCCCGGCCGCCCTTTCATGGGACGGGGCAGCTTGAAACGCCGGGGGTCACCGGACTTGGCAGCCTGTTCCAGAGCCGGACCACCGGGATAGCCAACCCCCAGCAGCTTGGCCGTCTTATCAAAAGCCTCCCCCACGGCATCATCAATGGTGCCGCCCAGGCGGCGGTACTGGCCCACCCCGGTTACGGACAAGAGCTGGCAATGCCCGCCGGACACCAGCAGCAACAGGAAGGGAAACTGCAGATCATTGGTCAAACGGGCCGTCAGGGCATGACCCTCCAGGTGGTTGACCGCCACAAAGGGCTTCTCAGCAACCGCCGCAATGGCCTTGGCCGTCATGGCGCCAACCATCACGCCGCCAATCAGTCCTGGCCCCGTGGTGGCCGCTACCCCGTCGAGCTGATCGAAAGTGACGCCTGCCTCTGCCATGGCCTGGGCCACCAGCCGGTCAATATGTTCCAGATGGCTGCGCGCTGCAATTTCCGGCACCACCCCACCGTAGGGCCGATGTTCATCCAGCTGGGACAAAACCACGTTGGCCCGCACCTCCCGGTCGGAAGTCACCACAGCGGCGGCCGTTTCATCACAGGAGGTTTCAATACCAAGCACAATCATCTGGCAGTCACTAAAGCTGTTTTAGACAGGGAAACAGGTCATAAAAGAGGCGTTCGTCGCCGGGCTGTGACTCTAGTCAAAGTGGCCTGAAAGACAAGGCATGGCTTGTGTCCTTGCCTGATCCAGGCCTTTGCGCTTATGTGGCGCCGATTTTCAAGACTGTGGTCGATGGAAACAGAGGCTCTCCGCACGACGCTTCTGCCAGAACAGTCCCCCTAACCCCCTGAAAGAGCCTCCAGGCTTTTTCATCTGCCAAACACTTCGTCAGGTTCCTCCGTGGCTTCTCTCTTTGCCATTTCTCCCGCTCTGCGCCTCAGCCGCTCATTGCTGCTGGCCTTGGCTTTCCTTTTGCCTCCTGGCAACCAGTCCGCCGAGGCGGAAAGTCAGAACCCGGCTGACCGCAGCGAACTGGACCGGGCTCTGGCGGCCAGCAGCTATCTGGAGCCAGCCCCTGCCCTGTCCAACCCGCGGGACCTGCTGTCCTGGCGCGCCCCGGAGGATCTGCTGCTGCTGATCTTCAGCGCCGGTTCAGATGAAGAGCGTTTGCCGGACCCCTGTGGGGCTGACCGCCGCATCACCCCGGCCTTTCTGACCGACCTGGCAGGCAGCAACATTGATCTCAACTCAGCTTCCTCCCCCGGCACCAAGACTCTTGCTGTTCTGGTTTTCTGCAGCCCCTTTGTTCTGGGGGCCTTTGATCAGGAAAGCGGTGACGGCGAGCCCAAGATCGCCCGGCGCAGCCACCTGCTCGCGACCCTCCTGACCCAGGTGGCACAACGGGGTCTGTCCGCCGATCAGGTGTTCCTGGTCGGCCATTCCGCCGGGGCCTGGGCCTCCATGGAGGCCGCCGGCCTTGAGCCGGATAAACTGGCGGGCGTTGTGGCTCTGGCGCCGGCCTTTGCCGGACCAAGGGACGAACGGCCTGCCACCTGGCAAACGCTCTTTGAAGATCGGCGGCAGGAGTTGAGCAAGACCCTGACCAGTCCCACCCTGCTCTACACTTTCCAGCTGGACCGCTACGGAGAGCAGTCTGACATCGCGGACCTGGCTGCCCTGCCCTCAGTCACCCCGCTCGACCTTCCCTCCCATCGCATTGATGGCCGGGCGTGCCGGGGCTATCACCCACACCGCACAGCCTTTTATGATTGCTTTCGCCGCACTCAATTGACCCGGATCAAGGATTTCTTGGTTCAGGCCGGGCAAAAGCGGTAGGTCTATAGCTGATCGTCGGACCTGTGCCCGGTCTGTCACCAAACCCCAGCGCCGACGGCGCGTGAACCGCCGCGACATGGGCAGGATGCCCGCTTGCCAGACAAGACCCCCACAACGGGGGCAAAAGGAAGAATTCATGAGCTTGCTTAAAATCGGAACCCGCGGATCCCCTCTGGCCCTGGCCCAGGCCTATGAAGTCAGAGACCGCCTGCAAGCTGCCCATTCCGGCCTGAAGCAGGAGGGCGCCATTGAGATCATCATCATCAAGACCACCGGGGACATGATCCAGGATCGCCCCCTGGCGGCCATTGGCGGCAAGGGGCTCTTTACCAAGGAAATCGAAGAAGCCCTGCTGAACGGTGACATCGACCTGGCCGTGCATTCCATGAAGGACGTGCCGACAGAGCAACCGGCAGGACTGGAGATCTCGGTCATTCTGCCCCGTGAAGATCCCCGTGATGCGCTGTTTTCCAAGCATGGACCCAAGTTGAGCGATCTGCCGGAAGGCGCAGTGGTCGGTTCTGCTTCCCTGCGGCGGCAGGCCCAGATCCTGATCACCCGTCCTGACCTGAAAGTGGTGTCGATCCGCGGTAATGTGCAAACCCGCCTGCGCAAACTGGCCGAAGGTCAGGTAGACGCCACCCTGCTGGCCGTAGCCGGGCTGAACCGGCTGGGAGAAAGCGACAAGATCACCGGCCACATTCCTGTGGAAGACATGTTGCCGGCGGTGGCCCAGGCGGCCATTGGCCTGGAAACCCGGGTCGGCGACATGAAAACCCTGGATTATGTAACCGCGCTCAGCTGCCCGGACAGCACCACCCGGGTGCTGGCGGAACGGGCCTGCCTCAGGGAATTGGAAGGGTCCTGCCGAACCCCTATTGCGGCTCTGGCGGAACTGGACGGTGGCGAGCTGCGCCTGCGCTCTTTCCTGGCGTCCCCCGACGGCAGGGATCACTGGACAGATGAACGCCGGGGCGATCCCGCCGATCCGGAAGCCCTGGGAACCGCTGCGGGCAAAGCCCTGAAAGCGCAGGCGGGACCGGATTTCGTCGCCTCTTTGCTGCTGGCTGCTGAAGAACAGGCCGGCAGCAAATCGGATTAACCGGGAAACCAGAAAAGCGATCCGCAAGAGATGACGCACACTGACTCTTGGTTCAACGGCAGGACAGGGCCATGAAACTCTGGGTCACCCGACCAATTGCGGATGCACAGGACACCGCCGAGCAGTTAAGGGCCCGGGGGCACGACGTCCTGCTGGCCCCCCTGCTGCAGATATCGGCCCTACCCCTGCCCCCGCTCAGGACTGAGGGATTGGCCGGGCTTATCATCACCTCCCGCAATGCGGCCCGCCGCCTGCAGGAGCTGACCGAAAGACGGGATCTGCCCGTATTTGCCGTCGGCCAGGCCACGGCAAACCTGCTGACGGATGCCGGTTTCCAAAAGGTGCACTCAGCCGGGGGCGATCTCTCCAGCCTGGGAAGCCTTCTGCGCCAGCAGCTGCCGACCTTCTCTCCCGCAGCTGAGGAAAGACTGCTGCATCTGAGCGGTCGCCATCTTGCCGGGGATCTCACCCCCGTTCTGAGCGACCTGGGTTATGAACTGGACCGGCTGGAAGCTTACCACAGCCTGCCCGTCAAGGATTTTCCCGGTTCCGTACGTACGTCTATTGTAACAAACCAGCTGGACGGCGTACTCTTGTACTCTCCCCGCACAGCAAAAGTTCTGCTGTCCCTGCTGGGAGATCAGGAAATGGGTGAGAATTGCCGCAATATGGTCGCTTTTTGCCTGTCAGATAAGATTGCCGAGGCTGTACGCTCTCTTCCCTGGAAAGAGGTCGTGGTTGCTGAAGCACCCAGTCAGGATCAAATGCTGGAAGCGATAGACCAGCACAGCGATCCGCAGGTCTAACTGGGCTGATTGGTCACAGAGTACTTTAGGCGGGTACAGAGTACTTGTCTTGCAGGCGAAGGTCCCCACATCAGGTAAAGGCTGCTCTTTATTCCGTTGGGCGATCAGAAATCTCGACCGCCTGCAGATCTGTGAAAAGAGCTGCAACGACAGGATTAATCGAATTGGGTTCCAGAGACCCATTGATAGGGGTGCGTTATGGGTGCGCATTTGAAGGGGTAAGAGCAAAGGGACGGGATCTATCAGAAGGCACCAGTCTCCTGAAAGCGATGCTCCCTGGTGTGCCTGCTTCTATGCCCCTTGAGTGTTCTTTAGAGAATGATCGCTTTGATCGAAGCATTTTGGCATTGAAATCAATCCATAGATCATCCTCGAACCCATTGAAGCGCGCGTCACACGTCATGTGTTCTCACCTGGTGAGACCACTAAAACCGATTTGAGTCTGGGGATACTGCTATGGCGAAAAACGATAACAAAAACAGTCCCTCCACCGCCGCAGATATGGAAGGCAAGAGCATTTTGCCGGCCAGCGGAAAAGCGCCACAGGACACCGCCAAGGATTCAGCAACGGAACAGGTCATCGCCCTGTTCGGCGGACTGCGTCCCATGGCCTCAAAACTGGGCATTGCTGTTTCCACCATTCAGGGCTGGAAAGCCCGCCATCACATCCCGGAAAACCGCCACGCCGAAATTCAGGCCGCAGCAGAAAAACACAACATCCAGCTGGAAAAATCCCTGTTGCTGGCCAGCAGCACCGCTGCAGACAGTGAAGACGCAAAAGACGCCGCCATGGAAAACGATAAAAAAAGCAATAAAGAAGACAACCAGAAGGACAGCAAAGAGGACAGCGGCAGCAACTCTTCTGGTTCCTCCAAACCCTCTGCAGCAGCGGATAAGGCAGCCAAAGAGTCAGCAGAAACTGCTGACACAGCCGACAAGACCGATCCTGCGCCTGCTGCGCCTTCGAAAAAGACGACGCCCCCTGCACCTGCTGCCTCCGGTGGTTTCGGCATCAGCCTGATGGCTGGCCTGTTGTCTTCCGCCGTGATCATCGCGGGCCTGGGCGGCGCGGCCTATCTGACCAAAGAGAGATGGCAGGCTCAGCTGGCCTCTGAACTGGGGCTGGTGCCCGCCACAGAGGTACAGGCCCTGGCCGACCGCCTGACTGCTTTGGAAAGCGACGCTGATAAATCGGCCGACCCAGAGCTGGCAGCCGCCCTGGCGGAAGTCAAAAGCCAACTGGCCCAGCTGGAAGAAGCTGAAAAGGCGCAGGAAGCCCGGATCGCTGCCCTGAAGCAGGGCCCGCAAAACCCGACCGGCGCAGCAAGCAGTTCCGCGTCCCCATCAGCACCGTCAGCCGCAACCTCGCAAGCCGCTGGCGACCTGGCAGCCCAGCTATCGGCTCTGGAAAGCCGGGTTGATCAGAAGCTTGCCGCCCTGCCGAAACAGAACGCTGAGGAAATGGCGGCCGAACGGGCCCGGATCAAAGGTCTGCAGGCAAAAATGGACCTGCTGGACGAAGAACTGACCACAGTTCAGAAGCTGCTGACCCGCAACGAAAGTCAGTTGGACAGCACCAGTGATCAGCTGGCGGTGTTGCGGGATACCGCAGGGGCCGTTGCTGATCTGCGCCAGCGTCTGAACGCCTCTGAAAAGCGCCTGAAGACCGTTGAAAACACCGCGCTGGCGGCCAGCAGTCAGCGGGCCACCGACGCCGCTCTGGCCCTGGCTGTCGGGCAACTGCGCGAAGCCCTGCGCTACAGCGGCAGCTACAGCCAGGACCTGGTGGGGCTGCAGCAGCTGGCCAAGGGCAATGCAGATCTGGAAGCCCCTCTGCGGGTTCTGGAACGCTCCGCCAAGCAGGGGCTGCCGAGTTTGCGCCAGCTGAAAGACGAGTTTGGTCCCGTCGCCCAGGCCATTGCCGCCACGGAAGTCAGCAGCGCCGCGGGCACCGACTGGAGCCAGACCGTGCTGAAAAATCTGCAGGACATTGTGGTGGTGCGTCCTGTCGGCAACGTCACCGGTGACAGCGCCACAGCCATTGCCGCGCGCGCTGAAGTCAGGCTGGGAGATGGCGATCTTGCCGGGGCCGTTTCAGAACTCTCGACCCTGCCGGAAGCCGCCCGCGCCCCTGCATCGGACTGGCTGAAAGCAGCACAGCAGCGGCTGGATGCCGAAGCCGCCCTGGACCAACTGTCCCGCCTGTCCATCAACCGTCTCGCGCCCAACCAGCCGGTCAGCAATGATCCGGCCGACGGCGCAGCCTCCAGCAGCACGGAAGGATAAGGCCCATGTGGAAAGGTCTCTTTTTCTTCCTGAAACTGGCCATCCTGGTGGCTTTGGGCATCTGGCTGGCCGATAACCCCGGCCACGCAACCATCGACTGGCTGGGGTACCGGGTGGAAAGCTCGGTGGCCATCCTGCTGGTGGCCCTGGCCCTGCTTACCGCCCTCATGGCTCTGCTGTATCGCGGATATCGTGCGGTAATCACAGCCCCGGGAGCCTTTGGCAAGGTGCGCGGCGACAACCGGCGCAGCCGAGGATATCAGGCCCTCAACCAGGGCATGGTCGCGCTGGCCTCCGGCGATGCCCGCGAAGCAGAAAAATGGGCGAAAAAGGCCAACAGCCTGCTGCAGGATCCGCCGCTCACCCGCCTGCTGTCCGCCCAGGCTGCCCAGCTCAACGGTGATGAAGCCGCCGCCAAACAGCACTATCTCGACATGCTGGAAGAGGAAGAAACCCGCTTTCTGGGGCTGCGCGGACTGGTACTTCAGGCCCGGCGCGAAGGAGACGACGAAACGGCGCACCGCTATCTGCTGGAAGCCAAAGCTCTGCGGCCCACCTCAGAATGGGTGATCACCTCTCTCTTTGAAATGAGCGAGATGACCGGGGATCTCAACGAAGCGGAAACGGCTTTGGCCACTGCCCAGCGCCAGAAGTTCCTGCCCAAGGCAGAGCTGGAGCGCAAGCGGGCTGTGGTGCTGCTGCAACGGGCCCAGAAAGCCCGCCAGGAAGACCAGCTGGCCGACGCCCTGCGGGATGCAAAACAGGCCAACAAACTGGCGCCCGATCTGGTGCCGGCAGCCCGCCTGCTGGCCGATTTGTTCCTGGCCAACAACCAGCCCCGCAAAGCTGCCCGCCTGCTGGAACGCAGCTGGGCCCTCACACCGCACAGCGATCTGGCCAGCGCTTATCTGGAAATCTACCGCCAGGAAGAACCCCTGAAACAGTACAAGCTGCTCAGCACCCTGGTGGCTGCCGACGCCAACCACCCGGAAGCCCACCTGGCGCTGGCCCGGGCTGCTTTGGCGGCCCAGCTCTGGGGCGAATGTCGCCGCCACCTGGAGAGCCTGTCAGAGGCGGACATGGACCAGAGGGCCTATCGCCTTTACGCCCAGCTGGAAGAAACCGAGAAGCAGGACACCCAGGCGTCCCACCGCTGGCTGCAGCGTGGGGAAGATGCCCCGGCGGCACCCGGCTGGGTCTGCGACAGCTGTGGAACGGTCAGTGAAAGCTGGACCGGTCATTGTGGTGCCTGTCAGGCCTTCGACAGCCTGAACTGGCGCCGCCCCCGTCGCCTCAACGGCACCCTGGCCGTCCTGAAAGAAGAAGAGGCGGCTCCGGAAATCATCGATGCGGAGGTGCAGGAAACCCTGCAGGATGGCCCACAAAAAGCAACGCCGGAGCGGGCAACGGCGGCGCCCTGACTGAACCTTCTGGCTTAACCCCGGTCCCTCAAAGTCGGTCAGCCCCAGATTGTACCTGAAAAGCCTAGCATTGGAGTTGGGCTTGCTTCACGCCAAACCTGCAAGAGAGTGACTGACCCCGTCGCATAGCAGACCGGGTCACAGAGGGGCCGGGACAAAGACAGCCAGGGACCCCAAGTGAGAGGCAAAAAGTCGTCGTTGACGCCAGCCCCTCACTTGCATTACCTATAGCCGCCCTCGCAATCGAGGCTGGCCGCAGGGCCAACAGATAGCCCCCCGTGAAGACTGTCCAGCGCAGGAATGACAGCGCCCGACCCTTCACCAGGATGCCGACGTAGCTCAGGGGTAGAGCAACTGATTCGTAATCAGTAGGTCCGCGGTTCAATTCCGCGCGTCGGCACCACTTTTCTTCCTGATTTTAGACCTGTCTGCCTTTTCTGATCACAATGCAAACATCCGATTTGGTCATAAATCTGGTCACACCTGCAGAGCATCAGCGAAACGCCACCACTGATCCCTGATTTGTGATTTCAAAGTAATCTGCCGGATAATTTGGATCACTGTTCGGCTTGATTCACCCTTCTGACAAAAGGCTTTCTAAAGTCTTTCTACCTGCACCTGCAAAACGGCCCCAAGGTTCAGGTGTTCCAGCAAAACTACGAAACACATTTAACTCGCGGCGGTTTGGTCTTCTCAAGCTGATGATCCCTGTCGGCTGGAGTCAAATCGGGTTAAGTGGACTCACTTCGTGACAACGCATAAAACGTGAATTTGCCTCTTTTCAGTGTTTAGAGGGTGATTCACGGTTTAGGTACAAGCGCAAAGCGCTTCTAACCAAACCAATCATGCTCTAGGAGGTTTCGGCCTGGACCAGATACTCATCAAGCAGCCCTTCGGCTTTGATGTCTCTGATGGCCTTTGCAAGCTCCCCGGCGAGGGCTTGGTGCTTTATCTGAAAATAGGGATAGAGGCCTTTGGTGTCGACAATGCCCGCCAAAGCGATGCCTGAGTCCTTCAGACGATCACTGGCCAGATCCTTCTTGGCCGTTGCGCTGTTTGAATAGACATAGGCATCAATGCGTCCGTGAGCGAGCTGCAGCAATCCGTAGAGATTGGAATTGGGCTGAACAAACAACCGGCCTGGCTCAATCAGCCCGATCAGATTGTTCTCCAGATGCTTGACCCCGCCGAGATAGCCAACCCGGTAGCCGCCCTCTTTCAGGTCCGCCCAGGACCTGATTTCCACGGTTGGGTTGACCATAAACACACCATAGTAAATCTCGGCTGTGCTTTCATCGACCCGCACATAATAGGGATGTTTGTTGTCCTTGTTGAAGCTGGAAACCCGGGTGGCGTCGCCGTCGGCTCTGCCAGACTTCATCTCCAGGATGGCTCTTTTTTGGGGATGAGAACTCAGCTCGAAATCGTAGCCCAGGCGCCGGAACGCTTCTCTCAAAGTCAGTTCGGAAAGTCTGAACAAGCTGGAATCGGCACGGGCCGCTGTGACAAACCGCATTACTTTCTTGTCAGCAGCAAAAGCAGAGGACCCAACCATCAGCGACAGCAGAACAGAAAAGATAAGCAGTCGATGAAACAAAACGTGTCCTCTACCAAAACAGCTATAAAGATTACAATTTTACTGCAATTTTCAAAATAACTTCAACCGGTGTCCCAAAACTCAACGCCAGATAGCAAAAAGAACGCAGCCCCAAAACAAAGCCAACAACAAAGGAAGACGCTGTGATCCTTGTAAACCCGGCTGTTGCATTGAGATTTTCAAAAAACTGGCATCCCCCACAACCTGCTTTGCTTCACCAATGCAACTCCTTCCACGCCGGCATATCACCCGATTAATCGGGGGGAAGAAGGGGGGGGGGAAGGAGGCAGACCTGCTCGAACCTGATCTTTTCGGATAACAGACTACTTTTTTGCGTAGGGAAGGAGCCAAACCGGCGTGTCACCTTTCAAAGCTCCTCATAGAACAGTGAACCTGCCCATGCCTTTGGCCTTTCTTTCTTCCTTTTCTCTAAGAGCCCCCGGGAACTTTGCCGGCCCCGACAATGTCGGGGGCCCTTCGGCCTCTCCCGGTCACTCCTTCCCTGGCAGCCCTCCCCTCGACCGCCCTTGTGCTGATGGTTTTCAAAGCCGCGCATTTTGTCGATCAACCCGCTACAGTCAACCAGACGGGCTGGCTGTTCACTGCCAGCACCAGGGAGAGTTACATGGAAATGTCTGATCTGGCGGGGCGCAATGGTGGCCTTGGCCTTCTTGCCCTGGTGGTCGGGGCCATTGCGCTCGAAGCCTTCTGGCTGCTGGTCATCAAACGGCAGTCCTATGACTGGAAAGCCACCTGCGCGACTTTCGGTGTGTCCCTGGGGCGGCGCGGCATCAAACTGCTGACCACAGGTCTGGTAGCCGGTCTCTTTTTCTGGGTTTATCAATACCGCCTCTTCACCCTGACCCTGGACAGCGCCGCCTCGGTTATCGCTCTCTTTTTCTGTTTTGAGTTTGCCTACTACTGGCAGCACAGGCTGGCCCATGAGGTCCGCTGGTTCTGGGCCAACCACGTGGTCCACCACTCACCCAGCGAGATGAACCTCTCGGTGTCCCTGCGGCTGGGCTGGACCGGGTTTCTGACGGGGAATGCCCTCTTCTACGCCCCTTTGTGCCTGCTGGGCTTTCATCCCGTTGCGGTCTTTCTGGCCCTGGCCGCCAACCTTTTCTATCAGGTGTGGATCCATACGGAGCTGGTCAGAAAACTGCCGCGTCCCTTTGAGTTTATCTTCAACACCCCTTCCCACCACCGGGTTCACCACGCCTGCAACGGCCGGTATCTGGACAAAAACTACGGCGGTGTGCTGATCATCTGGGATCGGCTTTTTGGCACCTTTGAGGCTGAAGAAGAAAAACCGGTCTATGGCCTGACCACCCCCTTAACCAGTTACAATCCTTTCGTCATCGCCTTGCGTGAATGGAAACTGATGGCTTTGGATGTCTGGCGGGCTGACGGCTGGCAGCAGCGGCTGGCTTACCTCTTTGCTCCGCCCGGCTGGTCCCCGACCGCAAAGCGCCGGATGAGCCGCCTGAGGCTGGTAAACCCGTTCCGACCCTCTTCCTGATGCACCGGGACCTATCGCAGAGCACCGAGGAAAGCGACCAGACATAGACATGCAGGAAGACGACGATGACGACCTGATGACAGAGGCTGCCAAGGGCAGTGACCTGGCGTTTCGCCGTCTGGTCCGGCGTCACGGGCCCCGCCTGCGCAGTCATCTCAGGCACCTGCTGCGCTCCGACCCGATTGCTGAAGAACTTGCTTCAGAAACGCTTTGGCGGGCCTGGAAGAAGGCTCCCGGCTGGAAAAGGGGAGAGGCAAAGCTGACCACCTGGCTCTACACCGTGGCCAGCAATCTGGCAAAGGATCACTGGCGGCAACAGGCCCGGCACGCGACGGAAACCTCTCTGCCTCTGGAGGCTGAGCAGGATCTCTTGGACAGGCTGGAGGATCCTCTGACTCCCGAAGAGATCTTCAGTCAGAAAAGCCGGGTTCAGCAGGTAGAGCGTTTCATGGCTGAACTGCCAGACAGACAGCGGCAGGCACTGATGCTGGCGGTTCAGGAAGACTGCAGCACGGCTGAGATCGCCGCCATCATGACCCTTTCCCCCGGTGCGGTGGAGCAATTGCTGGTGCGGGCCCGCCGCACCTTGAGAGACAAGATCAGGAGAGTCCAATGACCCTGGAACAGTTCGACCTTTTCTTGAACAGATATGGTCCCGACCTGGATCGATGGCCGGAAGATATCGAGGCTGATGAGTTTGGTGAGGGCGATGCAAAAAAGTCCGCGCACGCACTGCTGGCCCGGGAGCCGGCGGCCGGGGCCTTGCTGGCTGAGATGCAGGCCCTGAACAGCCTGATCACAAAGGCCACCGCAGCAACACAAAGCGACCAGGATCAGGCTGACAGGCTCTACAGAGAGCTGCAACAGCGGCGGAACAACCAGGAACAGACCTCGGCCTTTTCCCTTCATCGCTGGCTGGCCCTGATCACCGTTGGGGGCGGTCTGGCCAGTGCCAGCGGTGTGCTGCTGGCTTTCCTGCTGCCGCTCACCTTTGACAGTTCGGCTCTGCTCAGCCTGGCTCTGGGAGACATCCTGCCATGAAGAAGCCCCGCTCTCCCCTGGTCATACTACTGGTTCTGTCGATCCTGCTGAACTTTGCCTTCGGGGCCTTTGTGCTGACCCAACTGCTGCGGGCCAACGTGCTGGAAGAACTGGTGATCACGCAAAAGCAGGCTTACCCACCTCAGTTTGAAGAGGCCTACCGACAGGCGTTGCGCGACGACTGGCGGTCACTCTGGCAAGATATTCAGACTTTGCGGCAGGCCCGACAGATGCAGCACGAAATGCTGACGGCTGAAACCTTTGATCGTTCGGCTTTTGAAGAGGCCATGACCCGGCTGCGCACCGCCCAGCTGACGGTCATCTCTCGGCTTCAGGCCCCTCTGCCAGACGTGGTGGCAGAATTGCCAGATGACATCCGCCGGGACCTGCCCCTGATCCGCCTGCGATCCTTCTCCCAGCCGGATGCACTGCCTAAAGATGTTCAATAGCCCGGGCCGTCGTCAGCACACCCAACAGGACGGATGGCTGGCAGGGGCTACAAAATCTGCGCCCGGGTTCCGCGTCCCTGCGCCAGCCCGGCTGCCGCGACCAGACGGGCGCAAATCAGGTCCTGGGCAGCAACACCAAGGGATCGATAGAGGGTGATTTCCTCCGCGCTGCTACGCCCAGGGACTTTGCCAGCAGTGACCTCCCCAATTTCCCCCTTAATGTAAGCTTCGGTGATTTTGCCATCTGACAGCGCATCAATGATCTCTTTGGCCTGTGCCAGGGCAGAGGCGCGGTAGTCCACAAAGAGGGTCGCCCGCAGGAGAGTCTGGCGGTCAATCTCCTGCAGCACTGGAATTGAGGCCCCCACAGCGTTCACGTGGCACCCCTGGCTCAGCCAGTCCCCGTTGAGAACAGGCGTGGCAGACGAGGTGACGGTGCAGACAATATCTGCCTCCGATACAGCCTGCTGCACATCCTGACAGGCAATAAACTCCAGATCAGGATGACGGTCCTGCTGCCTGGAGACAAAGGCTTCTGCCCGTTCCAGGCGACTGCCGGCCACCCGCACCTGGGTGAGGGGCCGTACCAGACGCAGGGCCTCCAGGTGGCTTTCTGCCTGTTCGCCCGTGCCGACCAGCGCCAGCACTTTGGCCTCTGGCCGCGCCAGCGCCCGGGTGGCCGAAGCCGAGGCCGCGGCGGTGCGGATGGCCGTCAGGGCATCGGCATTCATCATTGCGCTGGGTGCGCCGGTGTCCGGGTCAAACAGCAGCATGGCACCGATATGAGATGACAGCCCTTTGGCCGGATTGCCGGGATAGAGGCTGAGCAACTTGGCCCCAAAGAGATTATCTCCCGGAACAGCCCCGGGCATGACCCCCAGCTTGTTGTTTTCCCCCACATCCACAATCATGCGCAGCGGCAGATTTGCCTTGTCGTCAGAGACGGCCTGCATGGCCTGCTCCACAGCTTCAATGGCGGCTTCCATGGAAAGAAGCGCCGCCACATCCTCTGATGAAAAGACAAACATTCTGAAACCCCCTCTCGCCGCACAAGACAAACATCCTGAAGGTTCATAACGAGCAGGGGGCGCAGACAGAAGCAGAAAATGGAGAGGTCAGAGGGAGAAGGTCGTTCAGCCACCGGTCACTGAAACAATACGCCAGCCGCCTTCCAGGGATTCACAGGCGGTGTACCGGCGTTCCAGCGGATTGTCCGCAGTCCGGTGCAAGGCGATCAGTTGATCCCGGCAGCGCTGTTCAAAGCTGACTTCAGCCAGAACTTCCCCGGGGTTCACCTGGCTGCCCAGCAAATCAGCAGCCACCAGCCCCAGACGGCTGTGCTGCTGGCGGGGCAGTGGTTTCAGCAAACGGCCGTTGATGTAGCCAGCCAAACGGCCCCATTCCCCAACCAGATACCAGTTGCTTCCGGGAATGTGACCGACCAGATGAAACCGTCGGCCTTTCGGCCAGGACGACAGAATGGTGGCCTCCGCCTCAGGGGCCGCACGCAGGTTGGCCGCCCGGGCTGTCAGCCAGGTGTCATTCATCAGAACAAAAACAGGCGGATTGGCCACTTCTTCATGGCGGCGAATGACGGCATGGCGATCATGGAAACGGGTGTTTCCTGTGGTGATGCTGCCGCGCAGATCCGGCAATTCGTTGTCGGAAAACTGCACCTGCCGGTCTTCATCAGCGTTTTCCAGCGCTTCTTCTGACCAGCGTCGGATGCGCTCTTCGATCACAGAACTTTCGCTCTGGCGGTCAGACAGGCTGCAGCAGTAATCACTGTCAGGTTCTGCAATGGCCATTTGGCGCGGGTCCAGCACCGGCTCTTCTTTACCCAGCAAACCACAGGCAGACAGAAGCCCTGCGGCAAACAGCAGAACTGTTATCCGGGCGAACTGTCGCAAGCCAGCGAGGGGATATGTCCAAGCATCAGAAAGCCGGGAGCGGGAAATATCCCCCCGGCGCTGGTCTGATGTTTGCGGACTGAAAACAGGGCCATAGGGAGCGAACATCCGGCTCCACAGATTTTGAAACAGTACTGACATGGCAAACCCTCGAAGCCCGACACGGTGGTCGGATATCTTCTTCATGTCGTGAAACATAAAGAGCATTCGTAAGGGGTGTCTTAATAAGAAGTACCTTTTCTTTTGATTTCAACAACTAAAACCATAAAATTTGACCCAATTGTTTATAGAAACCTAATAACTGCTCAATAGTTGATTAATTTACATATGCCCAAGAACAAAAAACCGGAAATCCCTTCTTCCGCCTTGGGGAACTGCTGAAAGGCCCGAAGCCAGACCCCGGGACCTGACCTTGGTTTGTTTAAGATAAAAAGGACGCGGAAAGGGAGGTGATGTTGTCTTGTGGCGCAACGGAAACCATCCCGGAAAGACAGCTTCATTGTTTTCACCTAACCATGGTACGAACCAAGTCAGGCCTGACTGACAGAGCTTAGCGAGACTGTTTCTGATTGCTTGATACCTTTGTTCTGTTTGTCAGAGTGATGTCAGGCCGGATCTTTTTCGGCGGTTTTGGCCGTTCGACTACAGGACCGTGTATTACTTCAGCCTGCACAAGTCACCGCCTGAGCCATTTGCCAGCAGCCGGGCATTACCTGTTTTTTTGTTGATTGTTTTTATTGGGGAGCGAAGAGGTGACCAGAGACCTCTCAGAGATTGATAACTTCATCTACCAACTGCAAGACGCCGACCCTGACGCCATAGGCCAGACCAACACAGATCTGGTGATCGTCGATTATTCACGCGACGGAGATGATGCGTCCGCCTACAGCGCGCAGGACGTTGAGAGCATGCAGTTGCGTGACCAGGGATCGGACCGGGTTGTTCTGTCCTATCTCTCCATTGGAGAAGCTGAAGATTACCGCTTCTACTGGCAAAAGAGCTGGAACAACTCTCCTCCGTCATGGCTGGATGAAGAAAATCCGGACTGGCCCGGAAACTACAAAGTCGAATACTGGCAAAGCGGCTGGCAGAACATCATCTTCGGCAACGAAGATGCTTATCTGGACAAGATCATCGCTGCCGGCTTTGACGGCGTCTATCTCGATATCATCGATGCCTTTGAGTATTACGAAAACAGCCGACCCACTGCCGCTCAGGACATGGCGGATTTTGTCAGCGAGCTGGCAACCTATGCCCGGGCCCTCAATCCCGACTTTGTCATCATCGGTCAAAATGGCGAAAGCCTGGTGACGAACCCGACCTACCTGAACGCCATCGACGGCGTTGCCAAGGAAGATCTCTATTACGGGCTGGAAGGCGACGGTCAGGTCAATGAGCAGGACGAAGTCGACTATGCCGACCAGTTCCTGCAGCAGGCTCAAAACGCTGGCAAACTGATCCTGAACGTAGAATATCTGACCAGCAACGGTGCCACCGACCGCGTGCTGGCCCTGGATGACGCCGCCGGTTATGTGCCGCTGATCACCGACAGGGAGCTGGATGAGTTAACTTTTGAACCCGCTCCTGCCGGCGAGGTTTTATCTGGCGATGACGGCAACAACACCCTGCGCGGAGGCGGGGGCCAGGACAGCCTTTTCGGGCAAGGAGGCAACGACCAGCTGTTCGGGCAGGACTATCAGGATTTTCTACAGGGCAACGCCGGGGATGACTATCTGCAAGGAAACCGGGGTGATGACACCCTGCGAGGGGGAGCAGATGACGATACTCTGCGCGGCGGGCAAGATGATGACTTTGTCAAAGGGGACAAAGGATCAGATTTGGTGCAGGGAGACAAAGGATCAGATTTCGTTCGCGGCGGCAAAGAAACTGACACGCTGCGTGGTGGTCAGGGGAACGACAGTCTTTATGGCGATAAGGGCGACGACACGCTCTTCGGTGATAAGGGCGACGATGATCTCTATGGGGGATCTGAGGCCGACCTTTTTGTCTTCCGTAGCAGCGATGGTCACGATCGTATTCTGGACTTCAATGTAGATGAAGGAGACCGCCTGCTGTTGCGCGATGGGCAGGCCTTTTCCTCCAGTCAAAGTGCCGAGGGTGTTGTCTTAACGTTTGAAGACGGCAGTTCATTGCTTCTTGCAGGCCAGGATAGCTTTTCAACTGATTGGTTAGCTTAAGGTCCTCTGGTGCCTCACGCAAAAAAGGCTACAGCTATTGCGAGTCCTTTGACTCGCGATAGCTGCAGGATTTTCCTGGAAATCTTTCACCCGTTTTTTTGCTGACGGCGCCTGGCGTCAGTCACCGGCCTATTGGTGAAAGTTAAAGACATTAGGACAATTTCCCTTTCGTTTGCGGTGCATTTTCAGAAAATACGTTCCAAATGCGCAACGATTAATTCTCCATAACATGGCAATTCGTTAAGAACATGATTGCATACTAATAGGGGAATCCAATCCCTCAAAATTCGTGAATCCGGAACAGTCAAAGACGAGTTCGCTGGCGGTTCAGATCACCTGAAAAGCGGTTTGCTTTCACCTGACCAGGCTTTGGCCAGCCTATCAGCTTACCAACAATCGAATAGTAACAAATGGTTACAGGGTCATCCCCCTATGTTTCTACTCCCGGTTGGCGTGCGTGGCCACAAATTCTTTTCCAATATGAAACAGAACCAGGCGAGTCAAAACGCCTCCTTGCGATTCAATCTTCAAGTGTAAAACATGAATTGGAGAAGTTGAGACAAAGGTTAACACTATTGTTTAGAATTTGTGACTCGCAACAGTTTTCCTTCTTCATCCCCACGCCGAATATAATAAACATCAAATTTGTGATTAATCTTTTTTTAACTTTAATACTTGGCTGCAAGATCGTTTCGGCGTTTAATCAAATTCAATTTGAGGCCTTTCTATGGGGAGAAAACCGATGAGTGATCAGAAAGAAGAATTCTTGGATGACGTGCATAGCGATCCCAAGGGAACCTATATGTTTGCCGACAATCGCGCGCTGCCAATGGAAGGACGCGCCTCCCGGGCTCTGCTTCATTCCGGACCCAGTTTCAAACCAAAATTCCAGAATCAGGTCGATCACTGGATTTCAGCAAGCCAAAGCTATCGTTCCGTAGATGTGCGACTGGATCGCAAGGCTTCCGCCCTTTGGGCCTACATGAATCCTCAGGACCGTCCCAGTGTCACACGTCAACTAGCGGAAGAAAGTCGGCACCTGCAAAGCCGCGTTTCTGACCTGCTGGACGCCCAGGAAAGAGAGGGCGAAGACCCTTTGCGTTACGTGGTCTGGGCTTCTCGTTTAAATGGCATTTTCAACCTGGGTGGGGACCTGCCACTCTTTGCTTCATTGATCCGTGAACGGGACCGCCTGGGTCTGATGGACTACGCCCTGGCCTGTGTCGATGTGGTGTACAACAATGCCGTGGCCTTGGATCTGCCCCTGCAAACTCTTTGCCTGGTACAGGGAGATGCCCTGGGCGGTGGCTTCGAAGCAGCCATCAGCGCCAATGTGGTGATCGCCGAACGCCAGTCAAAATTCGGCCTGCCGGAAGTGCTGTTTAACCTCTTCCCTGGCATGGGGGCGTACAGCCTCATTGCCCGCCGGACCAACGCCATTACTGCCGAACGTCTGATTTTCTCCGGCAAAGTCTACAGCGCCGAAGAAATGTATGACATGGGGCTGGTGGATGTGCTCTGCGAAGAAGGAGAAGGGGTGGCTGCCGTTGACCAGTTCATCAAGCAGAACCAGCGCAATCAGGCGTCACGCTGTGCCATCTACAAAGCCCGTCAGATGCTCAACCCACTGACCCTGAAAGAAATGCAGGACATCACAGAAAGCTGGGTGGAAGCGGCCCTGAAACTGGAAGAATGCGACCTGAAACGCATGGAACGGCTGGCCAAGGCTCAGAACCGCCGGGTGGCCAACTGAGCTGGAAGTCGACCGGATAGCAAACTGCCCACGCTGCGCTCCAAAATGCCTGCACATGTAAGGCCGTGCAGGCAAGACCCGGCAGGCCTATCTGCGTCAGTCTGCTGAAGACTGCGAAAACCGATGGCCCCTGTCGCCTGAGATCCTGTTCTCCCCAAATCACAGATCTCAGCGGCCGGGGAACGTTGGCATCGCAATCTCCAAGTTCGGATTGTCTGTTTGGCGCTGCAGTGGCCTCAACTGTCAGCCCCCTACCCAACATCCGGACCCTACATCTGGCCCCTCAAGATCAGGCCCCATAACACCAGGTCTCTCAACGCCAGGCCATGGGCCCTGCCTGCCTGAGGAAAAGAAGCGCCCGGTTCAGGGATCGTTACGATGTCAGTCCGTCCAAACCGACGGGGCCCTCTAGGATCGGGGCAGTCGTCGAAAGCGCAGGAACTTGGGTACCCCTGCCAGCTGTTTGGCTTCATAGCGGGTTTGTGGCCAGTCTTCGGGCCGATACCGCCAGTCGTTGGGGCCTTCAGCCAGCCATTCAAAGTCCGGATGATCCATGATCAGACGCAGCGACCAGCGCAGATAGATCATGTTGTCGGTACCCAGGCGGAATTCCGATCCGTCTTTCAGCACACGGGCCAGTTCATCCAGAGTCTCCTTCTGGACAAAACGCCGGTTGGCATGCCGGTTCTTGGGCCAGGGGTCCGGAAAGAGCAGGAAGGCCCGTGACAGACTGTCGTCCGGAATGCGAAACAGCAGCTCCCGGGCATCATTCTGCAGAATTCGGACATTGCCCAACTTGTCCTGATGAACAGAACGCAGCAGCGTGGCAATCCCGTTGATGAAGATCTCAGCCCCGATGATCCCGGCCTGAGGATGGGCCTTGGCCTGCCAGGCCAGATGCTCCCCTCCGCCGAAGCCGATTTCATACCAGTACTCGCTGGGGGCCTCCCCCTCTCCCACCACAGAGGTGGCAAAGAGTGCCTCCAGATCCAGAAACTCATCCGGCTTGGGAATCTCTACGGAGATTTTGGGCAGCAGCTCTTCCACCAGAGTCTGCAGGCCCGCGCGCAACGGCCGCCCTTTACGGCGGCCGTGCAGCTTGATCATCTTTGCTTTTTCAGCGCCCATGATGGCGCACACCTTACATCAAAGTGAAAAGGCAGACTTCAGGTCATCGACCAGAGTCAGGGCTTCCCAGGAGAACCCGCCATCGCCTTCAGCCGGGCGGCCAAAGTGGCCATAAGCAGCCGTCCGGGCATAGATCGGCCGGTTCAGGCTCAAATGCTGACGGATACCGCGCGGAGACAGATCCATGGCTTCCCGCAGAACAGCCGGCAGCTTGGACAGGTCAGTTGCTTCAGTTCCGGCCGTATCAATGTAAAGGCTCAGAGGCTTGGAAACGCCAATGGCATAGGACAGCTGGATGGTGCATTTTTCTGCCAACCCGGCAGCCACCACGTTCTTTGCCAGGTAGCGCGCGGCATAGGCCGCAGAGCGGTCCACCTTGGTCGGGTCCTTACCGGAGAAAGCTCCGCCACCGTGAGGTGCGGCGCCCCCGTAGGTGTCGACAATGATCTTGCGACCGGTCAGCCCGGCGTCCCCGTCTGGACCACCCACAACAAAGCGGCCGGTCGGGTTTACATAGAATTCTTCTTCCGGGCACATCCAGCCTTCCGGCAGGCAATTCACCACGTGGGTACGCACGATCTCCCGGATTTCTTCCTGACTGGCCGCTTCACCATGCTGGGTGGAGACCACCACTGAGGTGGCCCCAACCGGCTTGCCGTTTTCGTACTGCAGCGTCACCTGGCTTTTGGAATCAGGCCCCAGCAGAGGTTCTGCGCCGGAATGCCGGGCTTCTGCCAGAGATTTCAGGATGTTGTGCGAGAAGCTGATGGGGGCCGGCATGAGGTGTTCGGTCTCATTGCAGGCATAGCCGAACATGATGCCCTGGTCACCAGCGCCTTCGTCTTTGTTACCGGCAGCGTCCACACCCTGGGCAATGTCGCTGGACTGGCCATGCACATGGTTGTGCACCTCCATGTCGCGCCAGTGGAACCCATCCTGCTCATAGCCGATATCTTTTACGGCAGCACGGGCGATTTCTTCCATCTTACCAATGATGCTTTCGGGGCCCCGGACCTCCCCTGCCAACACAACGCGGTTGGTGGTAGCCAGTGTTTCAACAGCAACGCGCGCTTCTGGCTCCTCTGTCAAATAGCTGTCGACGACGGCGTCTGAAATGCGATCACAAACCTTATCGGGATGTCCTTCAGAAACAGATTCACTGGTGAACAAGTAGCTACCGTTTTTCAACGTGTTGTCCTCTTTCAAGTAAAAGCACCCCGCTGGCCGACCTCTCTATAAGAAGGGCCAGAAAGATTCGGGAAACTAACCTGAATGCTCCCATTCAGGATTTCGATTGGCTAATTTGCAGGCTCACCGCCGTTGCTGCAAGGGCTCTTTCCATCAAAGCGTCAAAGAGTGCGCTTTTACGTAATCAAAAGTCGCAATCTGCAGCCAGGATAACCAAAACCAGCAGAAAAAACGGGTTTACTGACATTACCGCAGACAGGGGACACTGAAATTCAGTCCCGGTCGGCGAGGGCCTTGGTCAGTTCAAACAGACGCTTACGGGTTTGTGGATCAGAGATCCGCAGATAAGCCTTTGCCAGCTCCAGAGTTTCGCGTTTGGCCAGGGGGTCAGGACCATGCAGATATGGTTCCCGTTCCTCCGACAGATCGAGCAGCTGTCGGGGCGACTGTGCCGCAACGTCCTCTGTCATTTCCGCAAAGAAGTAATTGATGTCTGTATCCAGCACACGGGCAATATCATAGAGGCGGCTGGCTCCAACCCGGTTGGCGCCCCGTTCGTACTTTTGAATTTGCTGAAAAGTCAGACCCAAGGCATCGCCCAGTTTTTCCTGGCTTAACCCCAAAAGGGTACGACGCTGACGCAGACGAGCGCCCACATGTACGTCGACGGGGTTGGGTTTGCCATCGGCACGCCCGGAAGCTGTCTTACGGCTTGAGGCCATTCCGTTCCATCCAAATGAATCAAATTCTAATAACTGCCGAACGAGCTGGATTGAGCAGGATCAGGCAGTGGCTATTCTTAATCACGCGAGAAGTCTGAAAAACTGCAGCAAAAAAACAGCCAATACCCCGGGGCAAAAGGGCCTGTCTGTCATTGGCACCCATTGGTCTTATCAGTCTTCTGTGAATAGCTATGACATACTTTCGTATGTCGTCAACAAAAAGCGACTCTCTACCCGAGATAGAGAAGCAGATTTGCCACTGGGTATTCAATTGCAGGTATTTAGCAGAAATGCACCGGAGTTCACCAAGCTGTCTTGTCAGGTGGTCAACACAAACTCCGGCAAAACACTACCTACTGATGTATGTCCCAGACCTCTTCTCCCGAGACACCTGACCACCCGAGAGTGGATCAAGGTGCCTGGTCCGGGAGGAGCGGGCAAAAATCACCCCCGCCGCAACAACCAGGCTGGAATGAAAAAGATCAGCAGCAAGAGCCCGGCAGCACCCAACCCCAGGTACGAAAAAAGGGTTCGAGGCAAGGCTTTGGGCAAGGGCCCGTCGAGCACAGCCTGCTGGTTTTGCTCCAGCCGACCCAAAACCCGTCCCTGAGGATCGACGATGGCAGAGATGCCATTGTTGGCAACCCGCACCAAAGGCAACCCTTCTTCAACCGCCCGCATGCGGGCAGCCGCGAAATGCTGATGAGGCCCGGAAGACCGGCCAAACCAGGCATCATTGGTCAGGTTGAGCAGCCAGGCCGGACGCGGGCCGTCCCGCGAGACCACCTGGCCCGGGAAGATGATTTCATAACAAATCAGAGGGGCCGCCAGCGGCAGGCCTGCTACCGGCAAACTGGCCGCGCCCGTACCAGATGAGAAATCGCTCCTGCCGGCGGTCAGCTTGGTAAAGCCCAGCAGAGAGCGCAGAGGCATGTATTCGCCAAAAGGCACCAGGTGTTTCTTATCGTAGCGTGCTTCTGTCTCTCCCAGGCGGTTGAGCACAAAAAGCGAGTTGTAGAGAGTCTTCTGGTCGTCAGAGAGTTCATGCAGCGGTGCCGAGGCCTCATCGGCCAGCAGCAGTGTCGGGGCCCCCACCAGCAACCGGCCACTGGGGGGGACCACCTGAGCCAGGGACCGGCGCAGGTCTGGCTGGCGGTTCAGGAAATAGGGCACCGCCGTTTCCGCCCAGATCAGATGGCTGATGTTCTCAAAGCCCGGTTGCACAGACAGCTGCATCTGCCTGTAGACATGTCCGCGCCGCAGATCCCTTTTCCATTTATCCTGCTGGGGAATGGAGGGCTGAACCAGCCGCAGCTGAACCTCTGGCACCACCTCTGCACCCGGCGGCGGGGCCAGGCCCAACCGGACGGCCCCGGCGGCCAGCAGCACCGCCAGCAGACCCCAGCTCAAGAAGACAAAACCCACTTTACGCCGCCCGACCAGCAGAACCGGAGATGCCGTCGCCAAAAGGGTCACCGCCCCCAACCCCCAGGTACCAACCCAGGCAAGCGGCTGTAAGGTCCAGGCGGAAAAGCTCCAAACCGACCCCATGAGGTTCCAGGGAAAGCCGGTCAGGATCAGCCCCCGCACCACCTCGGCAAGCAACCAGAGAGCAACAAAAAGCAGGACACGCCCCCGACCCCGCCAGGCGATGATCTGCAGAGCCAGGGTGACAACACCGACAAACAGCCCCAGCCCCAGAGCCAGACCCAGGGTCGGAAAGGGCAAAAGCCATCCGAAGCGTTCGATGTCCACGGTCAGGGCGATGCCGATCCAGTAGAGCCCCACCAGGAAGTGACCGGTACCGAAAGCCCAGCCCACCGCAAAGGCGCGGCCCTTACCCGCCTCGGCAGGCAATAGCCACAAGAGCCCGGCAAAGGCGACAGGCAAGAAAAACAGCAGATAGACAGGCGGGAAGGCCGTGGCTGACAACGCCCCGAACAACAAAGCCATGAGCAAACGTCGCCAGCCTGACAAATCAGACAGCCAGTCAGCGAAGTTCTCCAGCCGGTCCTGGAAGGATGGCCGCATCAGAAGATCCGGCTCTGCTCTTTCCCCGTTCACTGCTTCCCCCTGCCTTCCCGGTAACGGCTTCAACCCGATTGTTTCACAGGCTTTCGAGTGGGCTGGGCTTAAGACGCCCATTCACGCAGCCGGCGGTATCAAGGATCAAATTGGTGTAAATGGACTCACTAGAAGCGATCCTGCTGAGACCAATTCGGTCAGATTTCATTGAGCCTCTGCCGTGCTGAGATCAGACGGACAGACCCGGCGTCCCTTTTTGGAGTTTGGTTCGCGGCAAATTGCACGAACCTTATCAGCCTTAAGGCGGTCAATCAGGTCTCTTTTGAGCCACTCTTTGAAAGGTGATGAACCCGGATGCGCTTGACCCGGCGAGGGTCGGCCTGCACCACCTCAAACACAACACCGCTGTGCTCATGGGGCACGAGCTCTCCGCGTGCCGGAACCCGGTCCGCCAGGAAGAAGACAAATCCGCCCAGGGTATCCACGTCTTCTTCCCGTTCTTCCTTGGTCAGAATTTCACCGACGGCTTCTTCGAAATCAGCAATGGACAGGCGGGCATCCACCAGCAGGGTACCGTCGCTGCGCCAGCGCATTTGCGGACCATCATCCACATCGTGTTCGTCTTCGATTTCCCCGACAATCTCTTCCACCAGATCTTCAATGGTGACCAGACCGTCAATGCCGCCGAACTCATCAACAATCAGCGTCATGTGGTTTCTTTTGATCCGCATCTGCAACAACAGATCAAGAACCCGCATGGACGGGGCGATGACCTCCACTGGCCGCAGCAGTTTCGACAGAGAAAACTGTTTGCTGTGTTTGGCAAAGGCGACCACATCCTTGATGTGTACCATGCCCAGCACTTCATCCAGGGTGTCCCGATAAACCGGCAGGCGACTGTGGCCCTCCTGTTTGAAGACCGCGATCATGTCGTCGTAGCTGGTGTTGATTTCCAGGGCGATGATGTCCGCCCGGGGCACCATCACGTCATAAGCCGTAAGATGGCGCAGGTGAAGAATGTTGGAGAGCATGATGCGCTCATCTTCACCAATGGGACGAGCCGCCTCTTCCGGCGTCTCATCAATTTCATCAATCAGCTCGTCCAGGGTTTCGCGCAGCATCTGGCTGTCATCAGCGCGCTTCCCGAAAAATCCGCGCAGGCGCTCCAGCAGCCCGCGCTTTATAGACGGAGGTTCTGACGACCCATCTTGCTGGATCACCTTGTCGACCCGTCCGTTTTCTGAACTTCGACTGACGGGAGAGCCCCCAGCCGCGGCGACACTGTCGCTCATTCCTTTTGTCCTCAAGCCTTCTAAATCGCGCCAAGGGTAGCCCAAAGCCACCGGCTATGACCATTCTCAATTGTAGGGATCTGCAATGCCCAGGTCTGCAAGGATTTCCCGTTCCAGTGCTTCCATCTCTTCAGCTTCCGCATCAGCTTCATGATCGAAACCCAGAAGATGCAGCAATCCGTGCACCAGCAAATGGGTGAAATGATCCTGCAGGGTCTTTCCCTGTTCCTCGGCTTCGCGCCGACAGGTGCTGTAGCTGAGGATCACATCGCCCAACAGCTCCGGCTCTCCCTCCGGCGAGGGTGTGTCAGCGGGGAAGGACAGCACATTGGTGGGTTTGTCCTTTTGCCGATAATCCCGGTTGAGCTGCTGCAGCAACGCATCATCGGCCAGAACCAGGGACACTTCAAAAGCGTCACCTTCATCAAAGCCATCCAGGACCTGAGCCGCCACATCACGGGCCAGTTCCTGAGCTTGAGGCAGGCCGTCTTCCCAGGCGCCTTCTGCCACTGCGACATCAATGATCAACACGGCCTCTTCCGCTGAACCTGAAGATACCTTCTGGTTTTCGTCATCGTTCATTCGCCGGCTTCTTCCGCGTCAGAGGGCAGGTTTTCAAACAGATCAACCTCTTTGCCACCAGAGTTATCCCGTTGATCATAAGCCCGGACAATACGGGTCACCAAAGGATGGCGAACCACATCAGACGAGGTGAACTGAACAAAACCGATCTGCTCAATACCCGCCAGCAAGCGAACCGCATCGCGCAAACCCGAGGGTTGACCGCTGGGCAGATCGATCTGGCTGATGTCCCCGGTCACCGCCATGCGGCTGTTTTCACCAAGCCGGGTCAGAAACATCTTCATCTGTGTGGGTGTGGTGTTCTGAGCTTCATCCAGAATGACATAGGAATTGGACAGGGTACGACCCCGCATAAAAGCCAGAGGTGCAATTTCAATGTCCCCGCTTTCCATGCGTTTGGCCACCTGCTCCCCGGGCAGCATGTCATGCAGGGCGTCGTAGAGGGGCCGCAGATAGGGATCCACCTTGTCCTTCATATCGCCCGGCAGGAACCCCAGGCGCTCTCCGGCTTCCACCGCCGGCCGGGACAGGATGATGCGGTCGATTTCGCCTTTGATCAGCAGGGTGACGGCAGAGGCCACAGCCAGATAAGTCTTGCCCGTGCCCGCCGGACCGATGCCAAAGGTCAGCTCCTTTTCCAGAAGGGCCTTGATGTAGGCCCCCTGTCGGGGCGACCGGGGAAAGAGGTTGCGCTTGCGCGTTTCCAGACCGGATGACTTTTGATGCAACGCCGCCACACCGGCCGTTCCCGCTGTGCTTTCCGCAGACTTGCCGCTCCCGCGCTTTGGTCTGGCTTTGTCCTTGCTGGCCTTCTCTTTGACCTTGCTGCCGTCTTTCACCTTGCCCCCTTTGACAGTCTCGATGTTAACAGCTTCCTCAATGTTTACAGCTTCCTGGGCCTGGGCTTCACCCATCACAAGACGCACGGCGGCGTCGATCTCTGCGTCGCCGACGTCCAGACCCTTTTCCAGACGTTGGTAGAGCGCTTCCAGGGTTTTTCCGGCGCTTTCCTGATCTCCAGCCGCCCCGTCCACCGTCACTTCATTGCCGAAGGAGGCCATGGTGACGTTCAGCTGCTTTTCCAGGCGGGCCAGATTGCGATCATGCTCACCAAATAACTGTGGCAAAAGCCGGTTGTCATCGAAGGTCAGCGTAATCGGTTTTTGGCTCAAGCGATGGCCCTCTTAGCTTCAGCGGGGGGAGACGGCGGTTCGGAAGTTACAGAGGAGCCGGTGATGACCGCATCCGCTGTTGTGACAACTTCCCCAATCAGGGAATTGGCATGGGCTTGTGTGATCGAGACATCCATCAAAGAGCCCAGCAATCGGTCCGGTGCCTCCACGACAACAGACTGCATCCAGGGACTGCGGCCAATCAGCTGACCGGCATATTTGCCGCGCCGCTCAAAAATCACCGGCATCTGCTGACCCACAGAGGCGTAATTGAAAGCTTCCTGCTGCGCATTCAGCAGCTGTTGCAAGGCAGTCAGGCGCTCCGACTTTACGGCTTCGTCCACCTGCTGCTCTCCGCCGGCCGCCGGCGTACCGGGACGGGGGCTGTATTTAAAGGAATAGGCCTGGGCAAAGGTGACCTTTGACACCAGCCGCAGAGTGTCTGCGAAATCCTCATCCCGCTCACCCGGGAAGCCGACAATAAAGTCAGAGGACAAAGCCAGATCCGGGCGCTGCTCGCGCAGTTGATCCACGATGCGATAGTAGAGGTCCGCGTCATGCTTCCGGTTCATGGCGTCCAGCACCCGGTCCGAGCCGGACTGCACCGGCAGATGCAGATAGGGCATCAGCTGCGGGACCTGGCCATGGGCGGTGATCAGTTCTTCATCCATATCCCGGGGATGGCTGGTGGTGTAGCGGATACGCTCCAGGCCTTCCAGGTCCGCCAGTTCACGGATCAGCCGTCCCAGGCTCCAGGTCTTGCCATCCGGGCCTTCACCGTGGAAAGCGTTGACGTTCTGTCCCAGCAAGGTGATCTCGATGGTTCCCGCTGCCATCAGTGCTTTGGCTTCGCGCAGAATGTCTGCAACAGGGCGGGAAAACTCGGCCCCCCGGGTGTAAGGCACAACACAGAAGGTGCAGAACTTGTCACAGCCTTCCTGCACAGAAAGGAAAGCCGCCGGTCCCTGCTCGGCCATTTCCTCCGGCAGATGATCGAATTTTGATTCTGCCGGGAAATCCGTATCGACCAGCCCCCGGCCAAACTCCTGTCCCAGGGCACGGGTCACCAGTTCCGGCAGGCGATGATAGGTCTGAGGCCCGAACACCAGGTCAACCTGAGGCGCTCTGCGGACAATCTCTTCCCCCTCGGCCTGAGCCACACAGCCAGCCACACCCAGGAGCATCTGGCGTCCCTGCGCCGCAGCTTCTTCTTTCAGAAGGCGCAGACGACCCAGTTCAGAAAAGACCTTTTCACTGGCCTTTTCACGGATATGGCAGGTGTTGAGAAGAATGATGTCCGCGCCATCAGGCTGCTGGACGGGTTTATAGCCCAAAGGTGCCAGGACGTCCGCCATTCGGGTGGAGTCATAGACGTTCATCTGACAGCCATAGGTCTTGATAAAGAGCTTTTTAGTCACCGATTGTTCCGCCGGGTCCCGGCCGCTGTCATAAACACGACCGCTTGTCCTGAAACCCTATCACTCATTGTTACACTGCACCAAGATGAGCTTGCCTCTTCCTGGAGGATTTTCAGGCTGGTGTAACCCTCCGGCACCAACTGCCAACGCCCCTGCAGATCCAGCGCTTCAGGATCACATCTGTGCAGAGAGCTCTCCCTCTGTCACCAGGGCTGGCCGCAGCTCTCGCCCGGTCAGGGATTCCACCATGCCATCGCGCACCCGCTGCTGACAGAAGTCACTCAGGGCTTTGCGGGACCCAAAGGCTTCAATGTCAACCGGTGCATGGAACGTCACCTGGACGGTTACGTTCCCCAAACCTAGGCTTTCCCATATATGGGGCGCTAAGTCCATGTCTCCGTACCAGGCAAAATAAGGACGCAGAAAGCGCCCCATGGGCAGGCCATCCAGCTTGGTATAGCTGACGGTCACCGGCTGAACCTGCAACGGGGCATCACCAACCCGTCGTTCCGCCACAGAAAAGAGCGCGCTTTTGAAGGGCAGCACCCGGTTTCCGTCACTGCTGGTGCCCTCAGCAAAGAGGATCAGGTCATCCCCGGCTTCCAGCCGCTGAACAATCTGATCACGCTGTTCGGCGGCACGGCTGCTGCGCCGTTCGACAAAAACCGTTCGCTGAAGTTTGGCCAGAGTGCTGAAGAAAGGCCAGCTCGCCACTTCTGACTTGGCAACGAAACAGCCCCGCACCAGACTCCCCAGCACCACAATGTCCCAGTAAGAAACGTGATTGGCGACAAAGAGCGTGGGGTGTTTGGCGGTTTGCAGGCCCTTGACCTCAACCTGAAACCCCAGCAGCCAGATCAGCTGGCGATGATACCAGCGGGGAAACTGGCTTTGCCAGGAGGAGCGAAAGAGAACCAGACAGGCCTGCACCGGCATACAGACCAGGGTGAACAGTGCAAAGGCACTCAGGCGACGCACTGCTGTCAGACCGGATCCCAGTTTATAGCTCATGACACTCCAATTCGTTCCTTGCGGTCCCCACCAGAGCTTTTCTGCACCGCTGCTTTCAACCCAGCCAACCCTGTAAAAAGCAAGCCAGGGGTCTGCAAACCGGTCATCGACACGCGTCGACAGGCAGATCAGGCACTGGTGGAATATCTGGCCCAGCTGCTCAGTGCTAGTTTTTGCTACCCGGCTTCAGTTGTCAAAAGAGTTGTCAGAGGTTTCTCACCTGCTTTGTTTACGCCCGACCTCTGACAGTCTTGTGACAGGCAAAGAAAAACCCGGAAACAAAGGGTCGTGATATCGTTTCTGTCACCCAGCCACCCTCATCAGACACCAGCCTGCGGGCAGGCTGGACCGGCCACGCGACCCGGCTGCGTACAAAGGGGGGCTAAAGACTGGCTTCTGTTGCCGTTGTCTTGTCTTTATCGCTGTCTTCGCGGGTAAAGTGACGCAGATACTTGTTGGTCACTGTCTCGGTTGGCACCACAACACAGACGTCTGTGGTACCGAACTCCTGGTCAATGAACGCGCCATCACCGATAAAGCCACCGAGCCGCAAATAGCCTTTCACCAAAGGCGGCAGCTCTTTTCTGGCTGCTTTCACATCCACCGCGTCTTTTTCCATCAGATTGATGGTCTGGTAAAACTGCTCCAGCGTGCGGGCCCGCATGTTTTCCGGCGCCAGATGATAGTGATAGAGATAGGACAAGGGCAGTTTCAGTGCCTGGGGATCGGTGCCGGGAAAAGAGGCACAGCCAAACATCACAACAATGTCGTAGAAAAAGACATAGTCAGCAATGCCGCGCCAGAGCAGCTGCATGACGGCACCGGTGCGATAGTCCTGATGAACGCAGGACCGGCCCAGTTCCATCACCTCGCCTTCCAGACCGGCCAGTCTGGACACATCATATTCATGGGTTGAATAGAAACCGCCCGCATCCGCCGCCTGTTGGCGCCGCATAAAACGGTAGGTGGCAATGACCTGACCGGGCAGCCCTTCTTCACCAGGCTGGGTTACATCAAAGATCAGCAGGTGGTCGCAGAAATCGTCATAGGCATCAAATTCCCGCCGCTCAGCAATCATTTCATCGGTTGCTTTGGCAGACATCTCCTCACAGAAAACCCGGTACCGCAAACGCTGCGATGCCTGAATTTCCAGATCTGACTCCGCCAGGCGGGCCAGAAACTGTCGAGATCTAACTTCGATGGGACGGTCTGACGACGCGCTCACATCTCGGTCCTGTAATACCATACCTAGGATCTGCCTATCATGAAGCCTTGCCGCACCAAGACCCGCAGGCTGCACACCCCCGGATCTTCCGCAGCGAGTTTACCAACTGTTTTCTACGCACCCCGGTGACAAACCCAAAAGGCCGCCACCCTCTTCCCCGTGACCCTCTAAATTACTTGTCACTCTCTATCTTGCGGGCATAAAGCTCAAGCCGGTGATCCACCAGTTCATAGCCGAGTTTTGCGGCAATCTGCTTCTGCAGCTCTTCGATTTCGTCGTTACGAAACTCAATGACTTCACCGCTTTTCAGATCAATCAGGTGGTCATGGTGCTCATCAGACGCCTGCTCATAACGGGCCCGACCGTCGCCGAAATCATGGCGTTCAAGAATGCCAGATTCTTCAAACAGCTTAACCGTGCGATAAACGGTAGCGATTGAAATCTTGGGATCGACCTTCGATGCCCGCTGATAGAGCTGCTCAACGTCAGGATGGTCTTTTGCTGCAGACAAGATCCGCGCAATGACCCGACGCTGGTCGGTCATCTTCAGTCCAATTTCTTGACAAAGTCGTTCGAGCCGATCTGGCATTGTGTCCTCTTCTTTGGGGTGGGCAAGCCGTAGCACCGACAAATGGTCCAAGTTCATGCCTCTCATCAAGAGGCGAATGAACTATACCTGATTATCCGCGTTGAACACCACACTATCAAACTTTCGTGGAATTGTTGCCCCCACAGGGTCGCTCTGCCGACGGCTGCCGCCATTTTCCCACAAGCTGACCCTCAGCCTATACAGATCATACAGTTACGGCTTTATGACAAGAGACAGGGTTTTGTGACGGTTAGGGCAACGGAGGGTCCGCTGATCAAAAGGCAGCCTGGTAACAGAGGCCACAGGACCCGGGCCCCCTTTTCGGCTGCCGCCCGGGACAAAAAACTCTCCGCCCGACGGTGCCGAACGGAGAGTCATTGTCTTTCAGGACAGCGGATCCTCACTGCACGAAGTGATGGCTATCCTGGGAACCAACCGGTTTAGAAACCCGTGTAGAATTCCTGCGGCTCAGCGACGTTTGCGCGAACGTGTCCCCAAACCGATGTCTTTTGCCAGTTTACTGCGCTGCTTGGCGTAGTTTGGGGCAACCATCGGATAATCGCTGGGCAGACCCCACTTATCGCGATACTCCTCCGGAGTCATATCGTATGCGGTCTTCAGGTGACGCTTGAGCATTTTCAACCGCTTGCCATCTTCCAGGCAGATGACATAGTCGGGAGTGACCGATTTTTTCACGGAAACGGCCGGTACCGGGCGTTCTGCTTCTTTTGCGACGCTTCCGCCGACAGAGGCCAGAGTTTTGTAAACATCACGGATCAGCTCTGGCAAATCAGAGACAGCGACCGAATTGTTCGCAACGTGTGCAGCAACGATGTTTGAAGTAAGTGACAGAATTTCACTTGGTTTGGTTTCTTCGGACATTCTTTTCCCACCGGTATAATCAGGAGCCTTTATATATAAACTACACTTGAGTTAATCAATGCTGTTTTAACTAACATATATTGCATTCGATCAAACTGATCAAAAAATAAGCATGTACTGCTTCAAGGTATTCATGAGTATTTACTGAACTATGAACCTGCATCCGTCGCAGTAAGAGAGCGCTTCAAAATCAGCGCATCGCAAACCCCGCCTTCAGGCCGTTTGTAGTAACCGCGTCGCTGCCCTACCTGTTGAAAGCCGGCACTGGTGTAGAGCGCCTTTGCTGCGTGGTTATCCTGCGCCACTTCCAGGAAGATATCTGTAACACCCTGCCCGCTGGCTTGAGACAGGGTTTCTGCCAGCAGTAACCGGGCCACGCCTTTGCCACGGCACAGGGGCAAAACACCAAAAGTCAGTATCTCCAGTTCGTCCAATGCCTGGCGCAAGAGAATGAACCCGAGGGGATCTTCCTTCTTCGCGGCCAGCAGGCCCCAGATATTGGGTGCGGCCAGAAGGTCCCCCATGGCCTGCTGATTCCAGGGGTCTTCAGGAAAACAACACCCGTGCAGACCGGCAAGAAGTTCGGCATCAAACGGCCCACAGGGCCGCAGGGTGAGGGAGTCACCAGAAGACTGTTGATTGGTCATGCTGAAGGATACTACGCCAAGGACGGGTTTTTCGGGCTCATTCTATACAGCCCGCTCTCGCTGGTCATCAACGCGGACTCTAGTCCCGCCCCACCATCTGTCCGGTGCCATCATCCAGAGCACCGCACTGCCAGATTTCCCGACCTCAGATTGGCAGAGACAGACAGCTGAAAGTTTGCCACCATCCCGGTTATCCCTTTGCCGCTGTTCACCAGCGAACGGGTGTTGTTTGTTTGCAGAGGGGTCTGGCTGGCAGCGGAACCAGCTTAACGATCATGCTCTGAAGCACCGAAAGGAAGCAGTTTCGTGCTTCAGGTATCATCACGCAGTGAGTTCACTTAACCCGATTTGACTCGAATGCAAGATCACCCGGAACCAGGTGATGGTGAGAAGAGCCGGACAGGTTCTCTCTGGCCGGGATCAGAGTTCCAGCGCGCCGGTCAAAAAGGCGATCAGCAGAGCCAGTGCCCCGATGCTGCCCAGAGAAACCAGGCCGATAAAAAAGGCATTGTTCAGCGTGGCCAGAGGATGCTTGGACCTTTCCTGACGCACCCGCGCGGAACTGCGCCGCTCAGGCCCTGCCACCAGCGTGAAGTAAAAACCGCGACCAAAAAAGGGAACGGACAGACGAATATCTACTGGATGGCTGCGCCAGGCCGTTCTTTTGTAGGCATCGCGGATCCCTTCGACCTGATTTTCACTTAAACTTGATCGAACATCCGGCTCCAGAGCATCAAAAAACTGTTCGGCTCTTACCTGCTGCATCAACATTGCGACGGCAACCTTTTCCCAATGGCACGCTGAAAGAGCTGCCATGACCCCAACACGTGCTTGTGTAGGCCTACTTACGAGCGAGTCTGCATCCCAAAGCTGGCCTGACTTTTTAAGGCTCAAATCGCCCCAAAATATCTTGTTTGCATAAGTGTGGCCGGAAACTCTTAACAACTGGTTAGGCGCCCGTTAGAGGCGTCGTCTTATGGCAAAATCGACCTCATTTCATGCCTCCGAACCGGCCGTAAAAGCGACAACCATAGGGATTGGCTGTGCATAAGATGCAAACATAAGGGAACAGCCTGCCAAAACAGCCCGAAAGGGTTCTTTTCCCCGTAAGATTCTTGGCGTAGGCTCCGGAGATAAAAAAATACTCTAACTACAATAATCTGCCCATAATATGGCGGGGGAAGCAGCAATGGCCGGTAGACTTGAGCAGCACAAAGCAAAGCTCATCAATGTAGTTGCCGATAAGTTCATCAAACAGGATTGCAAGATCGATCCGAACTCCAGGGGCCTTTTCGCCAGGACCCTGTTAAGCGGGATCCCGCCTGAGGATCTGGCAAACGAAACCGAAGACAACCTCCTGGGCATGGTCAACGCCCTTTGGCAACACACCCTCAACCGGTCTGACGCCTCACCCAAAATCTCCCTCTGCAACCCGGACCTAGACAGCCACGGCTGGCAGTCGCCCCATACAGCCGTCATGGTGCTGAATGACGACATGCCTTTCCTGGTGGACTCGATCAATGCCGAGCTAAGCCATCTGGATATGGAGGTGTATCTGATCATCCACCCGGTCTTCTTTTTTGCCCGCGACGACAAGGGAAATCTGAAGAAAGTGGAAGATCCGGACGGCCTGGGCGAAGGTCAGCGGGAATCCCTGATGCTGGTTCTGGTAGGGGAACAGGATGAGGCCCGCCATGCAGACATAGCCCACCGGCTGGAACTGGTCCTGGCAGATGTTCGTCATGCGGTTGAAGACTGGCGCGACATGCGCCAGCGGACCCGCGATCTCATTCGGGATCTGGAAAAAGCCCCGCCCCGCATGATCCACCGCCAGGAAGTGGACGATGCCGTGCGCTTTCTGGAATGGGTCGACAACGATCACTTTACCTATCTGGGCTATCGCGAATATCGCTTTGAAGGCGAAGGGGACCAGGCCGTTGCCCGCATCCAGGAAGACACCTGTCTGGGGGTGCTGCGGGATCCGGCCGTCTCCGTGTTCCACGGTCTGAGAAATCTCGGCATGCTGCCGCCCGACGTGCAGGCCTGGGTCAAGCGCCCGGAACTTCTGCGTGTGACCAAGACCAACCGCCGGTCCACCGTCCACCGGCCCGCCCATATGGATGCGGTGGCCATGAAGATCATGGACCGGACCGGCAAAGTCATTGGCGAGCGCCTGATTGTTGGCCTCTTCACTTCCACCGCGTATTCCCGCAGCCCGCGTTCCATCCCCCTGCTGCGACGTAAGATCGACAACACCATCGCCAGAGCTGGTTTCGTGCCGGGCAGTCACGACGGCAAGGCCCTGCTGCACATTCTGGAAACCTATCCTCGCGATGAACTCTTCCAGATCTCCGAAGAAGAGCTCAGCGCCATCGCCATTGGCGTGCTGAACCTTCAGGAACGCCAGCGCACGGCCATTTTCGTCAGGCATGACCCCTTTGAGCGCTTCGTGTCCTGCATGGTCTATGTGCCAAGAGACCGTTTTGACACCAGCATGCGGCTGAAACTGCAGGAGAAGCTGGCCAAGACCTATGACGGAACCGTGGTGGCCTTCTCCACTCAGCTGGGCGACAGCCCGCTGGCGCGCCTGCATCTGATCGTCAACACCACCCAGGGTGCCGTGCCGGCTGTGGACCTGCCGGAACTGGAAAAAGAGCTGGCAGAAATGACCCGCTCCTGGGCGGATCGCCTGCGCCAGGCCCTGATCGAAGCTCAGGGCGAAGGCAAGGGACTGGCTCTCTGGCGGCGGTATGAGCAGGCCTTCCCCAGCAACTACAAGGAAGCCTTCTTCGCCAAAGACGCCGTGGCAGATATCCTGCGCATTGAAGAAGCGCTGGCCAGCAACGATCTGGCCATGGATCTCTACCGGCCCTTCAAAGCCGCACCGGAAGTTCTGCACTTTAAGCTATACGTTCCCGGCACCCCCATTCCCCTGTCCGACGTTCTGCCCATGCTGGAAAACATGGGACTGAAAGTCATCGGCGAAGTGCCTTATGAGGTCTTCCCGGACAAGGGGGCCCAATCTCTCTGGGTGCACGATTTCCACATGACCCTGCAAAGCGGCGGGCAGCTGGAAATCGAGAAGGTGCGCAACGCCTTCCATGAGGTTTTCAGCCTCGTCTGGCATGGCAGCATGGACAATGACGGGTTCAACCGCCTGGTGCTGGTGGCCGGTCTGACGGCTCAGGAAATCCGTATCCTGAGGGCCTACTGCAAGTACCTGCGGCAGGCCCAGATCCCCTTCAGCCAGGAGTACATGGAAAACACCCTGGCGCGGAATCCGGAACTGGCCGCCAAACTCTGTCAGCTCTTTGAACTGCGGTTCGATCCTGCCCAGCGCAAAGCACTTGGCAAAACCAAGGCCAAAGCCGAGGAAGAACAGCTGACAAGCGCCATCCTGGCGCAACTGGACCAGGTCACCAATCTGGACGAAGACCGCATTGTGCGCCGCTATCTCAACCTGATTCAGGTCACGCTGCGCACCAATTACTATCAGCTGGCAAACGGGGCCGTGAAAGACTACGTCTCTTTCAAATTCGATGCCGCCAACATCGAAGAGCTGCCTCAACCCCGGCCTTACCGGGAAATCTTTGTCTATTCACCGCGGGTTGAAGGTGTGCACCTGCGCTTCGGTCCGGTCGCCCGTGGCGGCCTGCGCTGGTCAGACCGGCGTGAAGATTTCCGCACGGAAATTCTCGGGCTGGTCAAAGCCCAGCAGGTCAAGAACGCGGTGATCGTACCGGTCGGTTCCAAAGGCGGCTTTGTGCCCAAACGCCCGGTTCCGCCGGAAGCCGGTCGGGACGCCTGGCTGGCGGAAGGCGTGGCCTGCTACAAGATCTTCCTGTCCGGGCTGCTGGATGTGACCGACAACCTGAAAGGGGACAAGGTTGTGCCGCCCAAATCCGTGGTGCGCTACGACCAGGACGACCCCTATCTGGTCGTGGCCGCAGACAAGGGAACAGCCACCTTCTCCGACTATGCCAACGGGGTGTCCAACGATTACGGTTTCTGGCTGGACGACGCCTTTGCCTCCGGTGGATCGGCGGGCTACGACCACAAAGCCATGGGCATCACCGCCCGCGGAGCCTGGGAATCGGTCAAACGTCACTTCCGGGAACTGCGCAAGGACATCCAGAAAGAAGAGTTCACGGCCATCGGCGTTGGTGACATGTCGGGGGATGTTTTTGGCAACGGCATGCTGCTGTCCCGCAAGACCCGGCTACTGGCTGCTTTCAATCACCTGCACATCTTCGTCGATCCCAACCCGGACGCTGAGAAATCCTGGGTGGAGCGCAAGCGCCTGTTTGATCTGCCGCGCAGCAACTGGGCTGATTACGACAGCAAACTGGTCTCCAAAGGCGGGGGCATCTTCGACCGCAAGGCCAAATCCATTAAGCTGTCAGCAGAGATCAAAAAGACCTTCGGCATTACTCAGGACAGCCTGACCCCCAATGAACTGATCCGCGCCATCCTGGTCTCTCAGGTTGAGCTGCTCTGGTTCGGAGGCATCGGCACCTACATCAAGGCAGAAAGCGAAAGCCACGCCGATGTCGGGGACCGGGCCAGCGATCCGCTGCGCATCAACGGCAAAGATCTGCAGGCCAAAGTGGTCGGCGAAGGGGCCAACCTGGGCATGACCCAATTGGGCCGTGTGGAGGCCGCCTTGAGAGGTGTCCGGCTCAACACTGACGCCATTGATAACTCCGCCGGTGTGGACTGCTCCGACCACGAGGTCAACATCAAGGTGCTGCTGGGTGCAGCGGAAGAATGTGGCAAGCTGACCCGCAAGCAACGGGACAGCCTGCTGGAGAAGATGACTGACGAAGTGGCGGAACTGGTGCTGCGGGACAACTACATGCAGTCCCAGTCCCTGACCGTCACCCACCAGCTGGGCGCCCACCTGCTGGACCGCCTCGGCCGCTTCATGCGCACCCTGGAACGCAGTGGACAGCTGGACCGGGCCCTTGAGTTCCTGCCCGATGATGAAACCATGACCGAGCGCTTCAATGCCGGTCTTGGACTGACCCGGCCAGAACTGTCGGTCTTGCTGAGTTACGCAAAAATCGCGCTCTACGGAGAAGTGCTGGAATCAGACCTGCCGGATGACACCTATCTGGAAGCCGATTTGATCAACTACTTCCCCAAACCTCTGCACAAGAAATACAAAGCAGAGATTGAAGGGCACCGGTTGCGCCGGGAAATCATCACGACCCTGGTGACCAACTCTGTGGTCAACCGCATGGGCATCGCGTTTGTCCATGAGGTCAAAGAAAAGACCGGCATGCCATCCGCTGAAATCACCCGGGCCTTCATTGCAGCCCGTGAGATCTTCGACATGCGGGCGGTCTGGCGCCAGATCGAAGCGCTGGACAACAAAGTACCGGCCACGGTGCAGTCTGCCATGCTGATTGAATGCGGGCGGCTACTGGAACGCATCGCCGTCTGGCTGCTGCGTCACAAGTCGGGCCCGCTGGACATCGCCCAGACGGTCAAAACCTACCGCAGTGGCGTCAGCGAACTGGTCGGCAGCTTGTCCGGTATTCTGCACGAGGTGGAAAAGAAACGGCACGACCAGGAAGTGGCTCACTTCAAGGCGGAAGGCGTACCTGCCGCCCTGGCCAAGGAAGTGGCGTCACTCAAACTGCTGGTGGCGTCCTGTGACATTGTCCGTACGGCTCAGCAAGCCAAGTTGCCTGTGATGGAAGCGGCAAAAACTTACTTTGCCGTCGGCGATCACTTTGGCTTCGACTGGCTGCGCCGCGCCGCCAGCCGCCTGCCCAGTGACAGCGGCTGGGACAAGCTGGCCGTTACGGCCATCATGGATGATCTCTTTGGCCTGCAATATGACGTGGTGGCGTCAATCCTGGCCACCACCTCCAGCAAATCCAAAGCCGGAACCAGGGAGCTGATTGCGGCCTGGACTGCCGATCGCGCCACCCAGGTTGCCCGGTCAGACCAGCTGTTGGCTGAGCTGCAGGTGGTGGCAAACCCGGACCTGGCCATGCTGGCGGTGGCAAACCGACAGCTGAAAAGCCTGCTCTGATCCCGTCACGGCTCACCCAGAAAAAAGCCCGCCTTGCCATCATCGGCAAAGCGGGCTTTTTCATTCTCTCATTGCCGCGTCAGGTTTTCTGACCAGGCAAGGGTTTGGCTTTGGTGACATCCGGCGGCCTTAAGTACAATGGCCCCGGCAGATCCTGGCCAGGCAAAGGCAGATCCCTTTGGGCGGCAAGCTGGGCCAAAAACGCAGCATCGCTCAACCGCACGCTCTGACAAACTTCAAGGTCTGAGCGCTCCACCAGATGAGGCAACGCCAGGTCCACAGCATCACCTGCCAGCATCAGGGGGCCATCGGGCAAGAGGTCCGGCAGATTCTCCGGCGACAACGCCTGGGGCAGACCCACAGGCTGCAAGGCTCCATCAAACACCTGAACATAGAGATCCGCCCGTTTGGCATCGATCAGAACGGCCAGAGGCCGCCCCTGACGCGCCTGTTCCGGCACCGCCGCTGCAATAACCGAAAAATTATCCAGCCCGACCAGCGGTTTATCGGCCGCCAAGGCCAGAGCCCGAGCGGTAGCCAAACCGATGCGCACACCGGTGAACCCCCCGGGCCCCTGGGTGACGACCAGAGCATCCAGCTGTTGATAACTGATCCCGGCTTCGGCCAGAACCTCTTCGATCATGGGCAACAAGCGGTCGGCATGGCCCCGTGTTCGGGCTTCGAAGCGGTGAGCCGCCACTGCCCCGTTCTGCCACACCGCGGCGGAACAGGCTGCTCCGGCCACATCAAAGGCCAGTAGCGTCGGCGAGGGCCTGTCAGAGTTTTCTGTCACAGAATTTCACAAACATCATTGAAATCAAAACGGGGAGAGCGGTCATGCAGACCAACCGGGTCGCCATAGCCCAGATTGCACAGGAAGTTGGACCGATGGCTGGTGCCGGCGAAGAAAGCCTCATCCACACCTGCATTGTCAAAGCCAGACATGGGGCCGCAGTCCAACCCCAGTGATCGGGCGGCCAGAATGAAGTAGCCCGCCTGCAGAGTTCCGTTGCGAAAGGCTGTGTCCGCCCTGTTCTGTCGGTTTTTCTCCCCAGCAAACCAGGACCGTGCATCTGTATGCGGGAAAAGTCTGGGCAGGTGCTCTTGAAACTCCTGATCATAGCCCAGAATGGCGACAACCGGAGCGGCCATGGTTTTGTCCACATTCCCAGCCATCAGGAAGGGGCGCAGCTTTTCCTTGGCCGCCGTGCTTTTCAGGAACAAGAGGCGCAAAGGAGAGCAATTGGCGCTGGTCGGGGGCCAGCGGGTCAATTCCCACAAGGCTTCCAACAGCACATCACTGACCGGCCGATCCTGCCAAGCGTTGTGTGTCCGCGCCTGCCTGAACAACAAGTCCATGCCCGCATCGTTGAGGATCGATTCCATGACGTGTCAGCCCCAGTTGATGTTTTCCTGCATTATGTCGCATTGATTTCAGAGGTGAAATGATCATTCTCTTTCAAAGATCAAATTCGGATTGAGGCAAAGCACAAAGCGCGGTCACGGGAACCGGTGGCGCCTTGGCAATCATCTGAAAAAGTCCGTTTGGTGATTTCAGCCAGCGATCCAACCGCACTCAGTCTGTGCCCTGTCTGTTGCGATGCTGCCATTCTTCTGTTTTTCCGTCTGAAGAAAGACACTTAAGCAAAGCAAAGATGTCGCAGCCATAGCGAAAGACGACAAGAAGCATTACACTCGCGCTGAGTTTTCGGGTCCGATTTGCTTCGTTGCACAGCCAGCAACGCTGACGCCCGGGCGAACACCAGTACCCTGTTGTATCTTACCGCCGTCAGATTTCCTGGCGTCGTCACTGTCCAGGACTAATTGAAACGGGAGGACTGACAAGGTGCGGAACGCTCAACACTCCCCGGTCGGGAACCGCCTTCGCAAGGCACCGGCCGCGTTGTGGTGCCTGCGTCGCCACCTTGAAAGTCAGCAGACCCGGTCGGGCACCCGCAGCCTGACGGCAATGCCCAGACTGACAGTGGGGCTGGCCCTGGTTCTGACCCTTCTGGCCGTGATGGTTTTCAGCGGACAGACGGCAGCCCAGAACACGTCGACCTCAGCGCTTGTCGCCAACGCCCAGAACAGTCCAGATCAGGACCTGCTGCTCAACAACGGTGCCGTTGTTCTGATTTACCATCGCTTTGGCGAGGGGGATCTGCCCAGCACCAACACCACGCTGGAACAGCTTGAAGCCCACATTGAAGAGCTGACGTCCGGTCCTTACACCGTCCTGTCCCTGAAGGAAATTCTGGCCGCTTTCAAATCCGGCGAACGGCTTCCAGACCGCACCGTGGCCATCACCATTGATGACGCCTACCTCAGTGTCTACACCGAAGCCTGGCCACGCCTGAGACGGGCCGGGTTGCCTTTCACGGTCTTTGTGTCCAGCGATCCGGTGGACCGGCAGGGCGCCCGCTACATGACCTGGGATCACCTGCGTGAACTCAATGCCTCGGACCTGGTGTCTGTGGAGGCTCACTCTGCCAGCCACCCCCACATGGCCGATCTCAGCGAAGAGGAAGCCCGGGCCGAGTTACAACGCTCCAACGCGCGGCTGGAACGGGAACTGGGTCAGCGGCCGACGCTGTTCAGCTATCCCTATGGTGAATTCTCTCTGGTCACCCGTTCCCTGGCCATCGAAGCGGGCTATGAGGCCGCTTTTGCCCAGCATTCCGGGGTACTGGCGCGCAACATGGACCTGTTCAGCCTGCCGCGGTTTTCCCTGAATGAGCAATATGGCACCCAGGAGCGTTTTCGCCTGATCGTCAACGCCATGCCCCTGCCCCAGGATCAGGTGACCCCGTCTGATACCGCCCTGACCAAAGAAACCAATCCACCCATCTATGGCTTCACCGTTGTTGAGGGTGCTGGCCCTGTCAGCCGGTTGAACTGTTTTCTGTCCGCCAATGTGGGCATGTCAGTGGAACGGCTGGAACGACGGATTGAAGTGCGCATGGACGCCCCTCTTCCCGCCGGGCGCACCCGGGTAAACTGCACCATGCCCGGGCCTGATGGCCGCTGGCGCTGGAACGGGCGGCAGTTTTATCTGCTGGGCAGTCCTGACGACCATCACTGACTTGAGACTGATACAGTATGGAGCACGCACCAGAGCATGATCGGTTTGGTTAGAAGCGCTTCGCGCTTGTAACCAAACTGCGGATCAATCCCTATCCCGCTGAACAGAGTTTCGTGCTTTAAGCGGTATCACGAGGTGATTGCCTTAAAACCGGTGGAATGCAGCCTGTTGAAACGCCTTTTGGGCGGTAAGCGGCATCCCCACGGCAACTCACTTAATCCAGCTTTCAAGTCAGCCGTCGCCACCGATCAGATAGGCGGTGGAGGCGCTCTGGGCCACCAGGCCGCTTTCCAGCACGGCCTCTTCCAGCTCAGCCAGATTGTTGCTGCGCATCAGGCTTTTCAGCTTGCTGGGATAATCCTTGGCTTCGGCGTAGAGAGTCAGCGCGCTGGCCAGGTTGTACCCGGCAGGCTGGCTGCCCTGGTCCCGCCAGGCTGCCCGGCGGTCCCGCAGCTCACTGTAGGCCGGGTGGGTATTGAGGTTGTGCATGTAAGCCCGCACGGACTCCATCAGGTCGTCAAAAGACTGAACCTTCACATGGGCGGCCTTTTCCGGAACGATCCCCTCGGCGTCCTTCTTCCACACCCGCTGGCCAAAGAGCGCGTTGCCTTGCTGGGCAAACCGGGAGGTGCCCCAGCCGCTTTCGACAATACCCTGCGCCAGAGCCAGGCTGACAGGAATGCTGTCGACACGCAGCCTCAGCTGCTGCAAATCACCATGATCGGTCCCATAGTAATCCGCCAGCGCATCGAGCCAGCCACGATCCTCGATTGAAAGGTCTGTACCGGACAGCAGGCGGGCCTGCAGAACATCCAGCTGGCTGCGGCGGCTTTCAATTTCTTCATTTGCCAGCAACACAAGCGGCAGAAGCGTGCGCAAGAAAGCCTTCTTGCGGTCTTCCACTTGTCCCACTTCGGCCAGATCCCTCGGCAAGCCGGTCACGTATAGGCGTGGCACAGCGCTGTCGCCTTCACGAACCTCCGGCAGGTAAAAGTTCACCGCCTCGAAGTAGGCGTTCAGGTCTTCAACCGTATCATGCTCAACAATTGCGGCCAGCTGAGCCGGTTCCTGCACCGGCTCTTCTGTCAGGTTGAGAGAATGTTCGATTGCCGTGGTCGAGGTCAGGACCAGGCGGCCCTGTGTCAAAGCCGGAACGGCAGCAGTCATCTGCGCCTCTTCCCGCTCTTGAGCTGCGTCCTTCAGGGATACCCGCAGCAAATCGACAGCGGCAACCACCCCTGCAGCGACCAAAGCAGTCGCAACAAGCAGCCCGGCAACCTTACGGCGCGGCTTATCCTGTTGTGTATTGCTCTTTTCTACCAAGGTTCCGGATCCACTCTTTTCTGTTTCTTTTGTACCAAATTTTACCAAAAGACAGTAGCCCGATTGCGACCGACTGTTGGTCAGCATCAGGACACAAGATCTTCTGATAGAAACCGTCACTGTCTGCACGGGTCAGGCGCATCATCGTCAACAGCCCCGCCACCGGCCTCTAGGGCTGTGGAACTGGGCTTTACTGACCCCTCAGCAAATCTGGGCAGCGCGCAGTCTCATCCGACCGCCAGTCCGCCGCCCTTCTCACTCACATGCTCTAACATGTTGACCAGGATCATCATCTGCTCCCTATGGGGCAAGAAGATGACCCGTTAAGTCACACTCTGCCTTACTGTCCGTTGGATCAGATTAAAGCAGAGCGTCTCACTTTAGTTTACGGCGCGGACTTCCACCACTTCCGGGATGTAGTGCCGCAGCATGTTTTCGATACCCATCTTCAGGGTCGCAGTTGAAGAGGGACAACCTGCGCAGGCCCCCTGCATCCGCAGATAAACGACACCGCGCTCAAACCCGTGGAAAACGATATCACCGCCATCCTGGGCCACTGCCGGGCGCACGCGGGTATCCAGCAGCTCTTTGATGGTGGAGACGACTTCAGTGTCTTCCCCGTCTTCACTGTGACCGGTACCGCTGTCCCCTTCGGCCATCACAGGCCGTCCGGCAACAAAGTGCTCCATAATAACACCCAGCACTGCCGGTTTCAGCAGATACCATTCCTGATCGCTGTCTTTACTGACAGAAATGAAATCAGAGCCCAGAAATACGCCGGTAACACCGTCGACTTCAAAGAGACGCTGTGCCAGGGGAGACCGGGCTGAGTCCTCAGCCGCCGCGAAAGACGCGGTTCCCTGAGTCATGACTTCACGGCCCGGAAGAAACTTCAGGGTCGCAGGATTGGGTGTTTGTTCGGTCTGGATAAACATGCCGTACCGGAGCCAGTTAAAAGTTATGCTGAAAATGGGGCAAAGGCTGTCAGGGTTCAACCCCGCATCCTGCATGTGTTCATTGCAAGCAATGGGATACTGCTTTTGTTCCTCGAAAAACGATTTAGTTTCAATCTATTAATGCAGACTGAACAGCCCGGAACCTGATTCCAAAAGACTCGCCACAAGAGTCGTGCCCGAAAGCAGCACAATCACAGACAGAAAACCCTTACAGCCAGAGCCTGAAATCAGGAGAGCCGGTGACCGGTAAACGGAGAATTTCGGTGCCTGTCAGGAAAGCGCATCCACGTCGTCGTCGGTCAGATTGCCGGGAACAATGGTGACTGGAATGTGCAAACGCCCCACATCCTTGCCGGTCAGAGCTGCCACCAGGGGACCAGGGCCACCCTTTTCCGTCGAAGCGCCCAGCACCAGGATGGAGACCTGAGGTTCTTCGTCAATCAGCTGGAACAGCTCGTCCTTACAGTTGCCTTCCCGCAGAAACAGGATGGGCAGGCTGCCAACTTCCTTGGTGACCTTTGCGGCAACCCGCTGCAGCAGGGCCTCGGCTTCATTGCGGGCCTCCTCACGCATCAGATCACCAACGGTCAGCCAGTTCTGATAGTCCGAGGGTTCGATCACATGCAGCAGAGCCACGTGCCCCTTGGTATGACGTGCCCGGCGGCAGGCAAAGCGCAATGCCACCGTCATTTCATGGGTGTCGTCCACCACCACCAGGAAAACGCGTCTTTCGGTCGGGTTCACCGTCTGGCTGTCACTTGAGTCGCTCATAAAGCCTCTGAACACTGTTTCCGTTTGCGCCGGGACCTGACGGCCAGAGCATGAACGGTTTAGCGAGAGTCGCGTTGCGCCTGCTGCTGAACCAATCTGACTCCGGGCCTGTCCGTCAACATCTGTGCCCCTGTAACTTTGGACCCCTGTTTCCTTGGCGACGAGGGACCGGCGCTGCAGAAACGGGACCACAAAACACCCCTGCAATGCAAGCGGGCCTTTTGTCGTCACCCGGTCCCGCCCCGATAAACAGCTGACCCCTGCACCCAATCAGGGGCCTCTCTCAACAGACAAGTAACAGGGTTTCTTGCTCAACCCTGACCCAGGAGAAGGATCTGGATCAGGAAGCCCATTGCGGGACTAGTTTTTCTGGAAGATCACATGTCCCAGCCAACCGGCAAAAAGAGCCAGGACGATCGCCACCACGCCGTAAAGGGCAGCATAGCGGTTGGCCACCGTGTGGATGTCTGCTTCCAGGCCGACCTTGCTGACAAAAAGCGGCGAGGCCTGAGCGGACACAACCTTTCCATCGCGCAGCAGATAGGTCACCACCTGATAAAGGCCGATGGGCACATTGGGCGGCAGATGCAGGGTGGTGCGGAAAAGGGTGTTCCCGATGAAGGTGACGCGGTTGCTCTGACTGCCATAAAGCCCGTCACGCTGCTTGTTGCGGATCAGGCCATCCCGCCACTCCCGCGCCAGATTGGGCGACGCCATGGCCGGGGGCAGATCCAGCCGCAGGTTTTCGACCCCCATTTCATGACTCCTGAGGGTGCGCTCATCGGTAATCTCTGCCAGATCCCGGTTGCTGGAGACCGAATAATAGCTGGGGACCTGCCCAAAGGTCATGCTGGCTGTGTTCATCCAGACCCCGGCCACCTGGGACTTACGGTAGACCTTGGCCGTTTCTTCTGGCCCCTGCACCGTCACCACCACATCGCCGGGACCATCCACAGCCCCGAACAACAGGACTTCTGCCCCGTCAAAACCGGTGGTGATGGCCACCAGGGGATTGGAGAGGTCGGCGATCAAAGACACAGCTTTCACCGGGAAGACAAAGAAGAAGGCCAGCACCAGCGTGAAAAACCAGCTGCGCCAGTTGCTTCTGGTTGGGCTTTTGATCTTCGTGGCAGGAAGAGACAAGCTGCTCATCACTTGCCCTCCAGCGAATAGATGTCTTCCGGGGTGATCACCATGTCAAACAGCAGTTTGACAGCCACCCCCAGGATCAGAAGGCCCAGCAAAACCCGCATGACATCACCGGGCAAACGGGCGCCCAGTCGCCCGCCGAACTGTGCCCCCACCACACCCCCGACCACCAAAAGCAGGGCCAGCACCAGATCCACGGTCTGATTCTGACTGGCCTGCAGGAAGGTGACATTGGCGGACACGAAGATGATCTGGAACAAAGAGGTGCCCACCACCACAGCCGTGGGCATGCCCAGGACATAGATCATCAAAGGCACCAGCAGAAAGCCCCCGCCCACCCCCATGATGGCGCTGAGCAAGCCGACCAGGAATCCCATACCCGCCGGCAACAAAGCAGAGATGTAGAGCCGGGACTTCCGAAAGCGGGTTTTCAAAGGCAGGCCATGGGCCCAGTTGTGCACATGGGCTTTGCGCGGCCCTGTCTTGCGCCGCCGTCGCAAGAGGCTGCGGCTGCCTTCCAGGATCAGCAGGAAGGACACGGTTCCGAGCAAAATCACGTAACAGAAGTTAATGACCAGATCGATCTGGCCCAGTCCGCGCAGGAAGGAAAAGAGCGCGACCCCCAGCGTGGACCCGATAAAGCCGCCAACCAGCAACACCGTGCCCATCTTGACGTCCACGTTGCCCCGCTTCCACTGGGCCAGGACACCGGATACGGAAGACGCCACCACATGATTGGACTGGGTGGCCACGGCAATGGCTGGCGGAATGCCGATAAAAATCAGCAACGGCGTCATCAAAAAGCCGCCCCCGACACCAAAAAGGCCGGACAGAAATCCGATCAGACCGCCCAGTCCCAGCAACAGGAAAACGTCGACGGACATTTCAGCTATGGGCAGGTAAATCTGCATGCCGCTATTGCGCCCCCTGAAGAGGGGTTCCGGCCCAAGCGGTCCCGGAGGTCCGGAGGCTGGCGCAGAAACATGACATCCGTCTCACGGCTTCAGACAAAAAGACCGTCCTGTCGATCCGGGAAACTGCCGGGAAAGGCGAAATTCGGGCGCAAAAAAAGCCCCCCAACGGGAGCCGGTCCTGGATCGTTGACGTGACAGGTAGGCTTGATTGACCGGTTTTTTGCGTTGCGTTCAACAGATCCAGGCACAGCAAGGCCAGGGAAATGCCTTCTTCCCGGTCATTCTTGCTGCCACACATACTGTTGTATCCGATCTCTTCCAGACGCTGGGGCCCACACGCCAGATCTTTGTCTTTCCGACGCCCCCGACAAACAGGAGCCGCAGGAAATCAAAAGTCACAAGCCGGGCACTGACTACCCATAATACCAATTCCGAAGGAAACAAACCTTCCTGCTTTCTTGTTTCCGAAAGTCCAGAAAGTCCCCGGAATCGACAGGGAAGGGACGGCGCAGCGCCCCCGCCCGGTAGCACAAGCAGCCTAACCCGATTTTCCCAACGGAGCCAAGTGGATAAGCCGGGATTTGTCAGGTCATGTGGAAAAAAACCAGACGATTGTCGTTACAACAACAAAGGGGACATCAGCCAACCAGGTGCGGCGGTCAACACTGCCGCCTGCCTCCCCGGTTCCTGACGTCCCCTTTTAAGGTCTCTCACACAAAGTCTCCGCCCCACGACGGAAACCCGGTCAGGTTCTGCCTCTGATTAAGAGCGCAGGAAACCGACCTTGTCATAGACTTCCTGCAGGATCGGGGCCGCAATGGCATTGGCCTTTTCAGAGCCTTCCTTCAACACCCCGTCCACATAGCTGGTGTCGTCCAGCATGCGGCGCATCTCATCGCCCATGGGGCCCAGCTTGGCTGCGGCCAGTTCTGCCAGACGGGGCTTGAAAGCCCCGAAACCCTGACCTTCAAACTCAGCCAGAACCTCTGCCAGCGACTGACCGGACAGAGCGCCATAGATGCCCGTCAGGTTGAAGCACTCAGGCCGTTCCTTACGCAACTCATCGGGCAGGTTGCCATCATCGTCCAGAACGTCAGGTCCGGGCAGGACTTCCATATCCGACTTGGCCTTCTTGATCTTCTTGGCGATGGTGTCTGCATCATCGGTCATGACAATGCGGCTCATATCCGAAGGATCGGATTTGCTCATCTTCTTGCTGCCATCACGCAGAGACATAACCCGGGTGGCAGACCCTAGGATCAGGGGTTCGATGATCGGGAAGAAATCGTCGCACTTGAAGTCAAAATTGAACTTCTGGGCAATATCGCGGGTCAGTTCCAGGTGCTGTTTCTGATCTTCACCCACCGGTACGTGGGTGGCTTTGTAAGCCAGAATGTCAGCCGCCATCAGGTTGGGATAGACATAGAGGCCCGCAGAGGCCTTTTCGCGGTTTTTCCCGGCTTTGTCCTTGAACTGGGTCATGCGGTTCAGCCAGCCCAGACGTGCCACACAGTTGAACACCCAGGCCAGTTCCGCATGCGCGGGCACCTGCGACTGGTTGAAGATGATGGACTTCTTCGGGTCCACCCCGGCTGCCAGATAGGCTGCCGCCACTTCGCGGGTGTTGCGGGTCAGCTCCACAGGATCCTGCCAGAGGGTGATGGCATGCAGATCCACCACGCAGTAGATGCACTCTGAATCGTCCTGCAGACCAACGAAATTGCGGATGGCGCCCAGGTAGTTGCCCAGGTGGAGGTTGCCAGTGGGCTGAACGCCCGAAAAAACACGCTTCATGATGACTCAAATCGTCCCAGAAAGAGAAAACCGTGGGGTTGGAAGCCACAGCCAGAAAAAGTGACCGTCCGGCCAGCCAGCTGGCCGCGCGATCCTGCGCCGGGTTATGGCCCTCTGACCTTCAGGGGTCAAGCAGAGGTCGGCAGAAAGCTGATTTTAGTCCGAATTCTACCCGGCGCGCCGCCGGACAAGACCTTTAAGGTCAGACAGGGTGACGGCCCGGGTGGCAAAAGCCAGCGCCAGGTAGGCCAGCAAACCAACGGCCACCAGCAAAGCCAGCGCAGGGGCCCGCACCAGCTCTGCCCCCGCCAGCGCCCCGGCCAGTTCTCCTTCCAGGACCCATAACCCGCCCCCCATGACCACAGAGGCCAGCAGAATGCGGGGCAAGCGACCGAGCAGACGGCTGTCGGCCACAAAATGCCCCAGCCGCCAAAGCCGTCCGGCAAGCAACACCACCTGCAGCCAGGCCGACAAGGCAGTGGCCAGCGCAATCCCCACAAATCCAATCTGGAAGAACAGCACCAGAGACAGCACCACGTTTGCCGCCACGCCGATCAGGGCAAAATGGAAAGGCGTGGTTGTATCCTGCCGGGCGTAGAACCCCGGTTGCAGTATTTTGGTCAGAACATAGGCCGGAAGTCCCGTGGCAAAAGCCAGCAGGGCGAAAGCCGTGTCCCGGGCATCGTCCGGGGTAAAAGCCCCCCTCTCAAACAACACCGTGACAATGGACTGGGGAATAACCAGCAGTGCCACCGTTGCCGGCAAGGTCAGGAACAGACTCAGCTCCACCGCCCGGTTCTGGCTGTTCAATGCTCCGCTTTCATCTTTGGCTTTCAATCGCCGGGTCAGATCCGGCAGAAGCACGATGCCCAGGCCAATGCCGATCAGTCCCAGCGGCAGCTGGTAGACCCGGTCGGCGTAATAGAGATAAGAGACAGCCCCGGCCTGCAGGGTGGCAATCATCGTGCCGATCAGAATGTTGATCTGCAGCGCCCCGGCAGAGAGCACGCCCGGCAACATCAGCTTCAAAAGGCGCCGCACACGGGGGGTCAGGCGCGGACGCGGCAGACGCAAAGCCATGCCCTGCCGGGCAGCGGCCACAAACAGCAACAGGAACTGCAGAAGACCGGCAAAGGCCACCGTCCAGGCCAGGACCTGGCCCTGAGCCGCCGGGAACCAGGGCAGGACCAGCGCCAGAGAGACGATGAAACAGAGGTTGAGCACAATGGGGGCTGCGGCAGCGGCGGCAAACTTGTAAAGGGAGTTCAGCACCCCACTCAGCAGGGCCGTCAGCGCCATGAACAGCAGATAGGGAAAGGCAATGCGGGTCAGTTGAACCGCCAGATCAAACTGCTCTGCCTGACCAACAAACCCCGGCGCAATGACAGGCATAAGCCAGGGCATGGTCGCCATGGCTGCCGCCGTCAGCAGCAGCAAGGCGGTCAGCAGGACAGAGAGGGACTCCTCCGCCAGTTGCCGGGCGGCGATCCGCCCTTCCCCCTCCAGCGCTGAGGCGAAAAGCGGCACGAAAGCTGCGTTAAATGCACCCTCTGCAAAGAGCCGCCGAAAGAGGTTGGGAAACCGAAAGGCCACAAAAAAGGCATCAGCCACAGGGCCAGACCCCAGCGCACCGGCAATCAGAATATCACGGACAAACCCCAGCACCCGGCTGGCTGCCGTGAAGCCCCCGACGGTCAGAAAAGATTTAAAAAGCCCCATGGGCTCTGGTACTAGCCCAATGTGGCGAAAGTAGGAAGCCCTGCTCCGCACTCAGGCCGAACAAATTCGGGGCCCAACTGAAATGAGCCAAGGACGCAGCTGATAAGAACTGGTCTCACCTCAGCCTATTCGGCCGCCGCTTCCTTTTTCACAGCCCCTTTCTTCAGGGTCTTTTTGCGTGCCGGTGTTTTCTTCTGAGACTTGGGCGTCTGGCGATCAAGTGCATCCAGCAAGGCAGCCCGCAAACGGTCCAGCTTGCTGTCACTGGTGATTTTAGAGCCCAGAGCGTCGTGGATGTAGAAGGTATCCACCGCCCGCTCACCAAAGGTGGTGATTTTGGCCGCGTGAATGATGAAGTTCTGGTTGGCGATGGCAAAGGTCAGCCGATAGAGCAGACCCGGCCGGTCCCGCCCGTTAATCTCCACCATGGTGTAGTTCTGGGAGGCTTTGTTGTCGATCAGCACCCGGGGCGTGACCGTGAAAACCTCCAGGCGGGAGGGAATGACACTTGCCTGACGCTCCAGTTCCTTCAAAGGCGCAATGTCACCGCTCAAGGATTGTTCAATGGCAGTGGCCAGGCGCTTGAGTTTGGCCGGCTTGTCGAACGGCCCGCCGTTGGCGTCATGAATGTAGAAGATGTCCAGCGCCATGCCGTTGGACAGGGTGAAAATGCGCGCCCCTTCCACCGTTGCCCCAGCCACGGCCAGCGCCCCGGCAATGCGGTTGACCAGCCCCGGATGGTCCGGCGCATAGATGGTCAGTTCGGCCACTTCCCGATAGCTGTCCACCCGCGCATCCACGGTCAGGGTCCGTTTCTGGGCCTCTGCTTCGCGGATCATGTGGGCGTGCCGCAGGTGGCTCTCGCCATCACAGGAGAGCCAGTAAGAGGGGTATCCCCGCTCCAGATGGGCGGCCAGTTCCTCTTCCGGCCAGTCCTGCAGCTTCTGTGCCAGAGCGTCCTTCGCCAGTTCCGCCCGCTGCTCCTTGCCTTTGGCATTGAAGCCACCAGAAAGCACTTCTTCCGTGCGCCAGAACAGCTCGCGCAACAGCGCTGCTTTCCAGGCATTCCAGACATTGGGCCCGACGGCCCGAACATCAGCCACCGTCAGAACCAGCAACAGACGCAGCCGTTCCACCGATTGAATGACCTCCGCCAGATCCTGAATGGTTTTCGGATCGTCGATGTCCCGCCGAAAGGCCGTGTCACTCAGCTTCAGGTGATGCAGCACCAGCCAGGCGACGGTTTCCGTTTCCTCCTCGCTCAGGCCCAGTCGGGGGCAGAGCTTGTAAGCCACTTCCGCGCCCACAACCGAATGGTCGCCGGGCCGCCCCTTGGCCACGTCATGCAACAGCACCGCCATGTAGAGTACCCGGCGGGAGAGCACGTTGTGGACCACCTCACTGGCAATGGGGGCCTCTTCTTTCAAGCGGCCCTGTTCAATGGCGTGCAGCACCTCAACGGCCATGATGGAATGCTCATCCACCGTGTAGTGATGGTACATGTTGAACTGCATCTGGCTGACCACGCGACCAAAGTCAGGCAGAAAGCGCCCCAAAACACCGGCTTCATTGAGGCGGCGCAGCGCCCGGGCCGGGTTTTTCTCACTGGTCAGGATTTGCAGAAAGATCTCGTTGGCCGCGGCAGAGCGGCGCAGCTTGGCATTCACCAGACTGAGATTCTGGGTGATCCAGCGCAGGGCCTTGGGATGGATATCCAGCTCTTCTTCCTGCGCTACCAGGAAAATGCGCAACAGGTCCAGCGGCTTGTCTTCAAAAACGTCAGGTCCGGAAACCGACAGGCGATCGCCTTCCACCTTGAAACCCTTGATCCGGCGGCGAATGCGCAGCGACGGCAACCGGAAGCGGGACCGGCGGTTGTGTTCGGATTCCAGCTGCGCACAGAGAATTCGGGTCAGCGCGCCCACTTCCTTGGCCATCAGGAAGTAGTGCTTCATGAAGCGCTCCACCGCTTTGGTGCCGGCATGCTTCTTGTAGCCCATCAAAGGGGCAATCTGGTTCTGCAGATCAAACGTCAGGCGTTCCTCGCCGCGGCCGGTCTGGTAGTGCAGATTGCAGCGCAGAGTCCAAAGGAACTTCTCAGCCTTGCGGAAAGCCCGTACCTCCGCCTCCGTAAGGATGCCCTTTTCCATCAACTGGGTGACGTTATCGATGCGATAGACGAACTTCGCGATCCAGAACAGCGTGTGAAGATCCCGCAAGCCACCTTTGGATTCCTTGATGTTGGGCTCCAGAGAATAGCGGGAGCCGTCCCCGAACCTCTTGTGCCGGGCCGTCCGCTCGGCCAGCTTGTCTTCAATGAAAGAGGCCGCACCGCTCTCCTGCACGTCTTTGCGGTAACGCTGGCGCAGTTCGACAAAGAGGCTCTGATCCCCCCAAAGATACCGGGCTTCCAGCAGGGAGGTGGCAATGGTGTTGTCGCCCTTGGCCTGACGCAGACAGTCATCCACCGAACGGGTGGCGTGGCCAACCTTGAAGCCAAGATCCCATAGGAAGTAGAGCGTGGCTTCCACCACCTGCTCGCTGTGGGCCGACATTTTGTAGGGCAGCAGGAAAAGCAGATCCAGATCGGAAAAGGGCGCCAGCTCCCCCCGGCCATAGCCGCCGACCGCCACCAGCGAGATTTTTTCCCCCAGGGAAGGATTGGGATTGGGATAGAGATCGTGATCCACATGATCATAGATCACGCGAATGATCTGATCCGACAGGAAACAGAGAGACCGGGCCACTTCCTGACCGCTGGCCCCTTTGTCGAAGCGCTGCCGCACCTCTTCCCGACCGCGCGCCAGCGTGTCCTTCAGCAACTCCAGGATAACCAGACGGGCCCGTTCCGGCGAAGACGACGCCAGCCAGAGTTTCGCCAGCTGATCCTGAACCTTTGCCCGGTCAATGATGGCGCGACGATTGCGGGGTTTGACCGGCTGCAGATCATCAATCTCTGCAGTCTGTAAATCGCCTGTGCTCGTGGTTTCAGTTGATGCGCGGGGAAAAGCCATGAAGTTCGATCACCACTGAGCCGGTCCTGTGCGGCCGGCGGTCTGTTTTGCTGCAGTGCAGCTTACACCAGCCCGGCCCCTTCCCACAAACCCGTCCAGCCGACCCCGCGAAAGAGCCTCAGGCTCCCTGCTCCTGCGCCGGGAACCTCTGATCCAGCAAGGCCAGTTTATCGGGGTTGCGCAGCATGTAGATGCGGGAAATCCGTCCATCCCGGGCAAAGTCGAACAGCACAGCGGTCACCACCCGGCCCTCTTCCCGGCTCAGAAAACCGGGGGCACCATTGAGAGAGCAGGGTTCGGTCATCGCCCCGTCACTGAACTTTCGTGTGATCCCCAGAAAGAAGGCCGTCAGATGAGCCGCCGAACGAATGACGTTGATGGCCGCCCGCGCCTTGCCGCCCGCATCGCTCCATAGTTCCGCATCCTCCGCCAGCAGGCTTTGCAATCCCTCGGCATCCCCCTGCTGCAGGCTGTCGAAAAACGCGGTTGCCAGACGCTGTTCCTCCTGCGGGGTGATCTGAAAGCGCGGTTCCGACTGACCCAGTTTCTGCCGCGCCCGCGACACCAGCTGGCGGCAGGTTCCCTGAGGTTTATCCAGCAATTCCGACAAAGCCTCATAGCTCTGATCAAACAGGTCATGCAGAAGATAAGCAGCCCGTTCCAGCGGGTTGAGCCGCTCCAGCAAGGTCAGAAACGCCATGGACAAGCTTTCCGCCAGCGCCAGACGCGCCTCCGGATCTGTCCCCTGGCCAACCACTGACGTCAGGATCATGCCCTGCGCCTCCTGCGACGCCAGAGGTTCGGGCAACCAGGTGCCGGGATAAACCTCCCGCTTATGCTGCGCCGATTTCAGCTTGTCCAGACACAGGCGTGAACAGGTGGTCACGAGCCAGGCGCGGGGATCACGGATCTCTGTCAGATCATCCTGTCGGGCCAACCGCAAGAAGGCTTCCTGAACCGCATCTTCCGCATCTGACAGACTGCCCAGCATGCGGTACGCCAGTCCCTTCAGCGCTTGCTGATGCTGACTGTACAGCTGGCTGATTGCTTGATCGGCCCAGGTGGCGTCCGCTCGGTCTGTCATGTTTTTTTTCGGCCTCGTAACGGGAGTCTGTCACAGGAGAAGAAGGGATCTCCTGATTAAAGACGAGCCTGTCATGCGCTTTGTTACAGGTTTCCCCTCCAGGCACAGAATTTCTCGCCCGATGCACACGAAAGCCGCCAGAAAATCACACCGGTAGCCGTGTCAGCCAGAACGCCGTCTTGGGGGCGGACTGTCTCTCCAGATCGGTTTATCTAGTTCAGGGCTTTCAGTTCATAGAGCAGGTCCAGCGCCTCGCGCGGCGTCAGATTGTCGGGATTGATGTCTTCCAGCCGGCTTTCCACCTGACTTGGCTCCGCCGGGACCGGCAGCGCCGCTTCGGCTTTTTCAAGCGTGGCGGCAAAGAGCGGCAGATCATCGGCCAGGCGGGTCAACGCCCCGGCCTGCTCCCCCTGTTCCAGCTGGGCCAGCACTTCTTCCGCCCGGGCCACAGCCCCGACCGGCAGGCCCGCCAGTTTGGCCACATGAATGCCATAGGAACGATCGGCAGAGCCCGCCGCCACTTCATGCAGGAACACCACCTCACCCTGCCATTCCTTCACCCGCATGGAATGACAGGACAAGGCCGGCAGCTTGGCATTCAAGGTGGTCAGCTCGTGATAGTGGGTGGCAAAGAAGGCCCGGCACCTGTTGACTTCATGCAGATGCTCCACGCAGGCCCAGGCGATGGACAGGCCGTCAAAGGTGGCCGTGCCCCGGCCGATTTCATCCAGAATGACCAACGCCCGTGGCCCTGCCTGATTGAGGATCAGGGCCGTTTCCACCATTTCCACCATAAAGGTGGAGCGGCCCCGGGCCAGGTCATCAGCCGCGCCCACCCGGCTGAACAGCCGATCGACCACACCAATTCGGGCCGAGCGCACCGGCACAAAAGCCCCGGCCTGGGCCAGCAGGGCAATCAGCGCATTCTGACGCAAGAAGGTGGACTTACCCGCCATGTTCGGGCCGGTTACCAGCCAGATCCGGTTGTCCGCATCCAGGCTGCTGTCGTTGGCAACAAAATCACCTTCCTGGGCTTTGGCCAAAGCGGCCTCCACCACCGGATGGCGTCCACCCTCAATCTCAAAGGCCGTGGAGCTGTCAATTACCGGACGCACCCAGCGGGCTTCCTGCGCCAGTTCGGCAAAGGCTGCGCAGACATCCAGAGCGGCCAAAGACCGGGCGGCGGCGGCAATGGCCTCCGCCTCTGCCATGACCGCACTTTCCAGCTGGCCAAAGATCTCCAACTCCAGCGCCAGAGATTTGTCTGCCGCAGAGAGGATCTTCTGTTCCAGCTCACTTAGCTCTACCGTGGAAAAGCGCACGGCACTCGCCAGCGTCTGGCGGTGGACGTAAGGCGAGTCCGGGCCGGTTGGTATCTTGGCCGCATTGGCCGTGGTGACATCGATGAAGTAGCCCAACACGTTGTTGTGACGAATTTTCAAGGAGGAAATGCCCGTATCCGCCACATAGTTCGCCTGCAGCCCGGCAATCAGGCGACGGCTTTCATCCCGCAACCCCTTCAGTTCATCCAGTTGGGGATTGAAACCGGCCGCGATAAATCCGCCGTCGCGGGCCAGAAAGGGCAGATCCGGCGACAGGGCCCGCTCCAGGAGGTCAATCAAAACATCCTGACCCCCCAGATCTTCCGCCTGGGCCTTCATCTCAGGCGGCGAGAGGGTATGGCGGGCCAGCACCCCCTGCAGGATGGCTGCCTCTTTCAATGCATCTCGCACAGAGGCCAGATCCCGCGGACCGCCGCGCCCCAGTGAAATGCGCGACAGGGCCCGTTCCACATCGGGGCAGCGTTTGAGGGCCTGCCTGATTTCCTGACGCAACGCACCTTCTTCAAAGAGATACTGCAAGGCATCATGGCGGGCTTTAATGGCCTCGACATCGGTCAGAGGGGCCGACAGCCGGGCGGACAGCAAACGAGCCCCGGCGCCGGTCACCGTGCGATCCACCGTGGCCAGCAGGGACCCTTTGCGCCCCCCTGACAAAGCCTGGGTCAGCTCCAGATTGCGCCGCGTGGCCGCATCAATTTCCATGACCTGACCTTCGCCCCGGCGACTCAGGGCAGACAGGCGTGGCAGTTTGCCTTTCTGGGTCAGTTCCAGATAGTCGATCAGGGCCCCGGCGGCGGCCAGTTCCGCCCGGCTGAAGTCGCCAAATGCCCCCAGGTCGCCCACGTTGAACAACGTCTCCAGCCGACGACGCGCATTCTCGCTGTCGAAGCGGGCTGCCGGTTGTGGCGTATGGCGATCTCGCCAGTCGGCCAGTACTTCTGCCAGCTCCGCACGGGCCAGCAAGCGATCAGGCAAAAGCAGTTCGCCCGGCTCCAGACGGGCCAGCACGGCCCCCAGTGAGGCAGCCGGGACCATTTCGCAAGCGAAATGACCCGTTGACATGTCCAGCCAGGCCAGACCCAGATCACCACCGGCTTCGGCCAGCGCGGCCAGAAAGTTATTGGACCGGGAGTCCAGCAGGTTGTCTTCACTGATGGTCCCGGGCGTCACCAGACGCACCACCCCCCGCTTGACCACAGATTTGGAGCCGCGTTTCTTGGCTTCAGCCGGATCTTCCATCTGCTCGCAGATGGCCACACGGAAACCCTGGCGGATCAGGCGGGATAGGTAACTTTCTGCGGCATGGACAGGCACCCCGCACATGGGAATTTCCTTGCCCTCATGCTGCCCCCTTTTGGTCAGGGTGATGTCCAGGGCGGCTGAGGCTTCCACCGCATCATCAAAGAAGAGCTCGTAAAAATCCCCCATGCGATAGAACAACAGGCAATCGGGGTTGTCTTCTTTGATCTCCAGAAACTGCGCCATCATCGGGGTGATGGTTTTCTTTGGCGGTTTTTCGGCCTTGGTTGCTGACTTGCCCGCCACAGACCCGGAGCCACGCCCGGATTTTTTGCCTGACGCCCTGTCTTCAGACGCTGGTTCTGTTCCTGCAGGCGCAGGGGTCTGGCTCTCCGAAGAGCTGTTTGGCGTCTGGGCGTCGGAGAGAGCGGCAGAAACCGCGCTGGGCTGGTCAGGCAAGGTCAGTCCTCAAGAAACAGGCTTTTGGAGCAGGCGAAAGGCACCTGCGCCAACGGTTCCTTATTCTGACGGTCTTCGACCGCCGTGAAAAGCTGTCGCAGAGGAAAAGCACCCGGCTTTCCTGTGGACAAAAGCCTTTTCCGACTGCCGCCCTTCAGGATCCGGCGCCCCCAACTCCCCCGCCACACCCTGGAGTCAAAAACGCCCGCCAGACGGCCTTACAGTGGGCATCACGCTCCCAATCAAACGGAAGATTGTTACCTATTTTGAGGTGTTTTAGAAATTTTTGCCAAGCTGCCATAGCCAAGAACTGCTGAACTGCGTAGAGTTCGATCCCTCTCTCAAGACTGGCGTCTTGGACGGGGAACTGGCGGAGCAGGGAATTTCAAAGAACCATCAAGATCACAAAGGAAAGCGGCTCATCAGAGCCAAATCGCTTTAGGTGGACTCACGTCGTGATGGCGCTTGGAGCGGGATCCTCTTTTCAGCAGGCCAGAGGATGGCTGAATAGCAACCAGTTTGGTCCGTTGGAACCTTCTGGTTGGCCAGAGCCATGAGACAGGCCGTTGAATTGGTCGCATTTCCTTCATGGCTGCTTTCTGAAAAAAGGGATCAACCTTTGCATCAAAAGCGGCTAGAACTTGCCCCCCTGCGTCGCTGAAGAACGGAATAAGTCCTGCGGAACTGTTCGGACCCCCGCTGTGGTCCGACAGAAACGATAGGACTGAGCTTAGAAGACAAACGGTAGGTTGATGGTTCGGCGTCACGGAACATCGATGAAGCAGAGAACGAAAAACAAAGGATAAGGTCCAGCAATGGCCGGAAAAGACACAACAAGATCCACCAAACCGGTCCGGAACCTCGGTGCCGAAGCCCTGGAATTTCATATGCAGGGCCGCCCCGGCAAGCTGGAAATTTCTCCCACCAAACCGCTGACCACCCAGCGGGACCTTTCTCTGGCCTATTCGCCTGGTGTGGCGGAGCCCTGCCTGAAAATCGCTGAAGATCCAGCCAAGGCCTATGACTACACCGCAAAGGGCAACCTGGTGGCCGTGATTTCCAACGGCACGGCCGTGCTGGGCCTCGGAAACCTGGGTGCGGTGGCCTCCAAGCCGGTGATGGAAGGCAAGGCCGTCCTCTTTAAACGCTTTGCCGATGTAGACGGCATTGATCTGGAAGTTTCCACAGAAGACGTGGACGAGTTTGTCAATTGCGTGCGCTATCTGGGCGCTTCTTTTGGCGGCATCAATCTGGAAGATATCAAAGGTCCTGAGTGCTTCATCATCGAAGACCGGCTGAAAGAACTGATGGACATCCCGGTCTTTCACGATGACCAGCATGGCACCGCCATCATTGCTGCCGCCGGCATGATCAACGCCCTGCATCTGACCGGGCGGGACCTGGCAGACACCACAATGGTGATCAACGGCGCCGGAGCCGCCGGCATTGCCTGTGCCGAACTGGTCAAAGCCATGGGCTTCAAACCCCAGAACGTCATCATGTGTGACACCCGGGGCGTGATCTACCAGGGCCGAAAAGATGGCATGAACCAGTGGAAATCCGCCCATGCGGTGAAAACCAAGAAACGCACCCTGGAAGAAGCTTTGGACGGCGCTGACATTTTCTTTGGCGTTTCCGCGAAAGGGGCCGTGACCCCTGAAATGGCCGCGTCCATGGCACCCAAGCCCATCATTTTTGCCATGGCCAACCCGGACCCGGAAATCACCCCGGAGGAGGTGGCGGAGATTCGCGATGATGCCATCATCGCCACCGGCCGGTCGGACTATCCCAATCAGGTCAACAACGTCCTGGGCTTTCCCTATATCTTCCGCGGTGCGCTGGATGTTCAGGCCACCACCATCAACATGGAAATGAAGATTGCTGCGGTTCATGCCCTGGCCAATCTGGCCCGCGAAGACGTGCCCGATGAAGTGGACCGGGCCTATTCCGGCAAGCGCCTGCGCTATGGCTCGGACTACATCATCCCCGCCCCCTTTGACCCGCGCCTGATCGTCGAAGTACCCATGGCCGTGGCCAAAGCCGCCATGGACAGTGGCGTGGCCCAGAGACCCATCGAAGACCTGGCGGAATACGAAAAGAAACTCTCTGCCCGTCTGGACCCGACGGTCTCCTCCCTGCAGAACATCATCACCAAGGTGCGTGAACACGACACCCGGATGATTTTCGCCGAAGGAGAAGAAGAAAAGGTCATCCGCGCCGCCCATGCCTTTGCCAGCAGCGGCCTGGGTCAGCCCATTCTGGTGGGACGGGAAGACCAGATCCGCCAGACCTGCAGCCATTTGGGCCTGCCGGACGACTTCGCCAAGGTGGTCAATGCCGGGATCGGCAACTACCGGGAACGCTACACCGAGTTCCTCTACAACCGCCTGAAACGCAAAGGCTACCTCTACCGGGACTGCGTGCGCTCGGTAAATCAGAACCGCAATGTCTTTGCCGGCTGCATGCTGGCCTGCGGGGAAGCCGACGCGCTGGTGACCGGCCTGACCCGCAACTTCAACGTGGCTTATGATGATCTGCGCCGCTGCCTGGATCCGAAACCGGACAATCAGGTCTTTGCGCTCAACCTGATGATTCATCGGGGCCAGTCCATCTTCATTGCCGACACCCAGATCAACGAACTGCCCTCAGCAGAGCAGCTCGCCGATATGGCCGAGCAATGCGCCAAGCAAGCCCGGGCCATGGGGCACGAGCCCCGCGTCGCCCTGCTGTCTTTCTCCAGCTTTGGCAACCCGCCGCGCGAAAAAGCCATGCGTGTGCGCGAAGCCATTGAAGTGCTGGACTCCCGGCGGGTGGACTTTGAGTACGATGGCGAAATGCAGGCCTCCGTCGCGCTCAACTACGAATTGATGAGCGAGATTTACCCCTTCTGCCGCCTCTCAGGCCCGGCCAACATTCTGATCATGCCCGCGCTGCATTCTGCCAACATCTGCGTGGATCTGCTCAAAAAGATGAGCACCGGCACGATGATTGGTCCGCTGCTGATCGGCCTGGAACAGTCGGCGCAGATCCTGCCCATTGCCGCAACAGTCAGCGACATCGTCAACACCGCTGCTCTGGCCGCTCACGGCGCCATCAACGAACGGCTGCTGTAAAACAGCCCCGCCTCGTTCCTGCCAGAACAGGACAAAAAGCGCTCTTCTGATAAAGAAGGGCGCTTTTTTTGCTGAAAGACGCCATAGTGTCATGAACTGTCGCTAGAGTGTGATCGACTGAAGGTGTAGCGCCTTGCGCTCCACTTCTGTCCTGAATCACCCTCTAACAGCTTGAATAGAGGCTTATTCACGTCTTATTTGAAATCACCTCGTGGTTCCAAAAAAGACGATAAGACTCTAGTAAGGCCCGCTTGCTGGCCCTGTTTCTTCAGACAGGGCCTGACCCAGGCAGAGCAATGACAACGATCACTCATGAAACCAGTGGGTTTCCGGTGGACCAGAGAGCGTGAGACCCGGCACTGAAGCACCCTGAATCTCCAGGACGACAAGCAGACCACCACCTTCCAGATACGAAAGATCTCTGACCAGCCTGATGCTTTCCCTGAAACCGACAGGGATGTGACAGCTGCGCAAGAAACCCGACGAGTAACCATCATGAAGAAGCCCCACAGCTTGCGCGGCAAACTCTTTCTCGCTCTGCTGCTCTTTTCCTCCGTTCCCCTGATCTTCCTTCTGCTGCTGGGCATCTATGAGAAGCTGGACTGGACCTGGGTGTTCGGCGGGGCCTTTGTGATCGTTGCCTGGCTCTTTCTGTTTCTGCGCCCTCATTTTGCATTGGTGTCTGATCTCAGTGCCTATATTGCCGCCTTGCGGGAAGCCAACCGCAGCCCGGCCAGCCTTCCCCGCCCGCCGGAGCACAACTCCCCGATCCTGGCGCCGGGATTGGACAGCTCTCTTGTGGAAACGGCGGAAGAAAGAGACCGCCGCCGTCGCGAAATCGAAGCCATTATGGCGGGCAATGAGTCCATTCTGGCGAACCTGCCGGATCCCCTGATCATGCTGGACCAGCACCGCACCATCGTACGGGCCAATCCGGCGGCAGAAGCCCTCTATGGGACAAGCATCATCGGACGGGACCTGATCAAGCTGCTGCGCAATCCCGATGTACTGAGCGCCGCTGACGCTGCCATCGCCGGGCGCGAAAGCCTGGAAGTTGAATTTGTCCTGCCCGGTGAAATCGACAGCTACTTCACCGCCAAGGTCACATCGCTGACCACACCGGCCCTGGACGGCACGGTTGCCATTCTCTCGCTGCATGACCTGACCAGCGTCAAACGGGCCGAGCAACTGCGGGCGGACTTTGTCGCCAATGCCAGCCATGAACTGCGCACCCCGCTGGCCAGTCTGCTGGGCTTTCTGGAAACCCTGCGTGGCCCGGCCAAGGACGATCCCGAGGCCCAGGAGCAGTTTCTGGCCATCATGCACGACCAGGCCAGCCGCATGTCCCGGCTGGTGGAAGACCTGCTGAGTCTGTCACGCATTGAAATGCAGGAGCACTCCCGCCCCAGTGACCAGGTGGACCTGAAGGAAATTCTTAATTCCGTGGTCACCACCCTGACCCAGAAAGCCAAAGACCGGGGCGTAACCTTTGTTACTGACACACCTTCTCACCTGCCCATCACCGGGGACCGGGATGAACTGACCCAGGTTTTCCAGAACCTGATCGACAACGCCATCAAGTATGGCGGCAGCGGATCAACGGTCACCATCCGCAGCTGTGAAAACCAGCCAAGCGACAGTCCGGCCGCCCGCCGCCTCGGGGGGCCCAGCCTGTCTGTGACCATAGAGGATCAGGGTGAGGGCATTCCGCGCAATCACCTGACCCGCCTGACCGAACGCTTTTACCGGGTGGACACGGCCCGCTCCCGGGAAATGGGGGGCACAGGCCTGGGGCTGGCCATCGTCAAGCATATCGTGTCACGGCATAAAGGCCTGCTGACCATCGACAGCACCATGGGAAAAGGGTCCGAATTTACCGTTCACCTGCCCTTATCCTCCCCGGACGCTGCGCCTTCGGATGAGCCACTTCTTGGTTAAGGGCTTTTGCGACATTGTTGCCATTTGCCCTGCCAGACGTCACATAAAGTGACAAATTTCAAAATGAAAGCACCTCTTTTTCATTTATACCGATTATGGAAGACTCTCAAAACAACCTTAAGCCTCTATAGCTTCACACTCTTCATCTGAAAACATTCATAGATATCAAAATATTATCGAAATGAACCTTCGTTTGAAGCTCTGAAAAACGATCTGCGATCGATGTCACGCAACTGTCATATTGATGTAGTATTTCCATAGTCATCGGTCATTAGGTTCCAGCCTCATTCGATAGGGCAATCCGGCTCATCGAACCGAAATCCCAAGGCCTTCGCCTTGTCCTCAAAGCATCGGAGCTTTCGAAGTGTTTAAGCACACTCTCGCATTTGCCGCAGTGGCTGCATTGACCCTTTCCGCTGGTTCTGTCATGGCTCAGTCCCGTGACCAGATCCGCATCGTTGGTTCTTCCACCGTTTTCCCTTTTGCGACCGCTGTCGCTGAAAACTTCGGTAAGAACACCAACTTCAAAACGCCCGTGGTTGAATCCACCGGTTCTGGTGGCGGTCTGAAGCTGTTCTGCGCAGGTGTTGGTCTGGAACACCCCGACATCACCAACGCTTCCCGTCGCATCAAGACTTCTGAATTCAAGAAGTGCGGTGAAAACGGCATCACCATCACCGAAGTCAAAGTCGGTTTCGACGGCATCGTGATGGCCAACTCCAAAGCTGCCCCCCGCTTCACCCTGACTCTGAAGCAGGTCTTCCAGGCGCTGGCCGCTGAAGTTCCCGTTGATGGCAAGATCGTGAAGAACCCTTACACGAACTGGTCTGACATCGACGCCTCCCTGCCCAACACCAAAATCGAAGTTCTGGGCCCGCCCCCGACCTCCGGTACCCGCGACGCTTTTGTTGAAATCGCCATGGAAAAAGGCGCCAAGTCTTTCGACATGCTGAAAAAGCTGCGCAAAGAAAACAAAAAAGCCTTCAAAGCCATCGCTCACAACATCCGCGAAGACGGTGCCTTTGTTGAAGCCGGCGAAAACGACAACCTGATCGTGCAGAAACTGGAAGCCAACCCCAATGCTCTGGGCATCTTCGGCTTCTCCTTCCTCGACCAGAACGGTGACAAGCTGCACGGCTCTGTCGTCAACGGTGTCGACCCGACTTTCGAAGCCATCTCTGACGGTGACTACCCTGTGTCCCGCTCCCTGTACTTCTACGTGAAGCAGGAACATGTGGGTGTGGTTCCCGGCATCCAGGAATACGTTGCTGAATTCACCAACGAAGGTGCCTGGGGTCCGGAAGGTTACCTCGCCGATCGTGGCCTGATCCCTCTGGGTGACGCCGATCGTAAAACCATGGCAACAGAAGCACAGGGCCTGACAGCTCTGGCCATGTAAGCCTGATCCAGAAAGGCCGGTGGTTCGCACAGAACTGCCGGCCTTTTCGGCATTTATTCTATTGGTTAGTCCCTTTTCAGATAGCCCGCAGTCTCACCTTGGCCGAATTACGCCAGCTTTCCTAATGGTCGCAAAATGAACCTGCTTCCTATCCTTGCTGTCATGCTGATTTTGAGCGTCCTGGGGTACCTGATTGGTACCAAGCGCGCTCTGTCGGTTGCCGGAAAAGGCCAGCATCTCAATTCCCTGCCGTCATATCATGGCTTTTATGTCGTCATCTGGATGCTGGCACCTGCCCTGATTGTCATGGCGCTCTGGACGACCCTTGGCCCGCAACTGGCTGATACTGCGCTGGCAGGAAAGCTGGAGCCCCTGGTCGAGGGCATGACGGTTCCGGAAGTCAATCTGCTGATGGCAGACATCCGGGCGGCCGCTATGGGCAACATTGCCAGCCGGGAACTGACCGGCGAGCTTGAAGGTCTGGTCAACGACTATGCCAGCTGGCATCAGACCTCCCGCCTCTTCATGATTCTGGTTCTGGCTCTCCTGACCATCGGAGGGTTTTTTGTTTCCCGCCGTCAGATTTCGCCGGAACTGCGGGCCCGCAGCCTGGTGGAGCGGGTGGCCAAATGGATCATGATCCTGGCTTCCGCCATTGCGATCCTGACCACGGTGGGCATCGTCTTTTCTCTGCTGTTTGAAACCATTCGTTTCTTCGGCAAAGTTCCCTTTCTTGATTTCCTCTTCGGTCTGAAATGGTCACCTCAAACGGCGCTGCGCAGTGATCAGGTTGGGGCATCCGGTGCCTTTGGGATGATCCCGCTCTTTACGGGCACCCTCCTGATCACCCTCATTGCCATGTGCGTGGCCCTGCCGGTCGGCCTGTTCTCTGCCATTTACATGTCTGAATATGCCGGCCCCAAACTGCGCGCAGTGGTCAAACCGGCGCTGGAAATTCTGGCCGGCATCCCGACAGTTGTTTACGGCTTCTTCGCCGCCCTGACCGTTGCTCCCTTCTTCCGCAACAGCGGCGAGGCACTGGGCCTGTCGGTCTCTTCTGAATCCGCGCTGGCCGCCGGTGCTGTTATGGGGATCATGATCATCCCCTTCATCTCTTCTCTGTCCGACGACGTGATGAACTCTGTCCCGCAGACCCTGCGCGACGGTTCCTACGCCTTGGGCGCCACCAAATCAGAGACCATTCGTCAGGTCGTGATCCCGGCGGCTCTGCCGGGGATCATCGGCTCGGTCCTGCTGGCCGTCAGCCGCGCCATCGGCGAAACCATGATTGTGGTCATGGCAGCGGGTCTCGCCGCCAATCTGACAGCCAATCCGCTCAACGCGGTAACCACCGTTACCGTTCAGATCGTCACCCTGCTGGTCGGGGATCAGGAATTCGACAGCGCCAAAACCCTGGCAGCCTTTGCCCTGGGCCTGATGCTCTTCATCATCACACTCAGCCTCAATGTCGTGGCATTGAAGGTGGTTCGCAAATACCGGGAAAAATATGACTGACTTAGCAACAAGCGGTCCGGATCTGTCTGCCAGCCGCATCAACAAACGCTACGCCGCAGAACGCCGTTTCCGGTTTTATGGACTGGCCGCCATCGGTGTTGCCATTGCCATGCTCTGCGTCCTGCTGGGTTCCATCACTTACAGCAGCCTGCCAGCCTTCTCGCAGAACTACATCTCTGTGGACGTCACGCTGGACCCGCAGGAGATTGACCCGGCCAATCTGCGCGCCACCAACTGGCAGGGCCTGGTCAACAAAGGGCTGTATGCCAACTTCCCCGATGTCAAAGGCCGTCGCGACAAGCGGGAACTGCGCGGACTGGTCAGCCGCAACGCCGGTTTTGTGGTCAGCAAGGCCGTCGCTGAGAATCCGGAGATGATTGGCACAACCCAGCAGTTCTGGGTGAAATCCAGCGCCGACATCGACACCTTTCTGAAAGGCTTCATCTCCCGCGATGTGCCCGAAGCGGACCGCCGGGTCAAAGACAAGGCCGTGGCCTGGGTCGACAGCCTGGAAGCCGAAGGCAAGATCGAAAGCCGCTTTAACATTGACTTCTTCACCTCCGGTGACAGCCGGGAGCCGGAAGCCGCCGGGATCTGGGGGGCCGTGGTCGGCTCACTGCTGACCCTTCTGGTGACCTTGGCCATCTCCTTTCCCATTGGTGTTCTGGCGGCGGTATATCTGGAAGAGTTCGCTCCCAAAAACCGCTGGACGGATCTGATTGAGGTCAACATCAACAATCTGGCAGCCGTGCCCTCCATTGTTTACGGCCTGCTGGGTCTGGCCATCTTCCTGAACTTCATGGGCATGCCCCGTTCCGCACCGCTGGTCGGGGGTCTGGTGCTGGCCCTGATGACCATGCCGACCATCATCATCGCCTCGCGCGCGGCTCTGAAAGCCGTGCCGCCGTCCATCCGTGAAGCGGCGCTGGGCATGGGGGCCTCACGCCTGCAGACCATCCTGCACCATGTGTTGCCCCTGTCGATGCCGGGCATCCTGACAGGCACCATCATCGGCATGGCCCAGGCCCTGGGGGAAACCGCCCCGCTGCTGATGATTGGCATGGTGGCATTCATCGTGGACATTCCGGGCGGCGTCACCGACCCCGCGACGGTTCTGCCGGTTCAGATCTTCCTCTGGGCAGACTCTCCGGAGCGCGCCTTTGTGGCCAAGACCTCTGCGGCGATCCTCGTGCTGGTCGGCTTCCTGATCTTCATGAACCTGGTTGCCGTCATGCTGCGCAAACGCTTTGAGCGCCGCTGGTAACACAACAACACGCCAGCCGGCCGGTCTTCAGTAACAGACCGGTGGGCTGGCAGACCTGATAACGGGTGCGGCCCCTTTGAAACGCCGCCTAACTCGCGTGGAACACAAGGAAAGACATTATGTCTGCCATTGAAATCACCAAAGACCTGACCGAAGACAGCGTTGCGGCTGAAGAAACCAAAGCCGTCAAGGTCAAGGCCACAGACGTCAACGTCTACTACGGCGAAGCCCATGCTCTTAAAGGCGTGGATCTGGATGTTCTGACCAACCAGGTAACTGCCCTGATCGGCCCGTCTGGCTGTGGCAAATCCACCTTCCTGCGCTGCATCAACCGCATGAACGATGTGATTGACGGTTGCCGGGTGACAGGCAACATCACCCTGGACGGTACGGACATCTATGCCAGACCCCTGGATGTGGTCCAGCTGCGCGCCCGGGTCGGCATGGTCTTCCAGAAACCCAATCCCTTCCCAAAATCCATCTATGACAACGTGGCCTACGGCCCGCGCATTCATGGCATCGTCCAGTCCAAGACAGATCTGGATCAGCTGGTTGAAAGCAGCCTGCAGCGCGCCGGACTTTGGAACGAAGTGAAGGACCGCCTGGACAAACCGGGTACCGGCCTGTCCGGGGGCCAGCAGCAGCGTCTGTGCATTGCCCGCGCCATCGCCGTTCACCCGGAAGTCATCCTGATGGACGAGCCCTGCTCTGCCCTGGATCCCATCGCCACGGCCAAGATCGAAGAGCTGATTGACGAGCTGCGCCAGAACTTCACCATCGTGATCGTCACCCACTCCATGCAGCAGGCCGCCCGCGTCTCCCAGAAAACCGCCTTCTTCCATTTGGGCAATCTGGTGGAACAGGGAGATACCGAGCAGATTTTCACGACCCCCCGCGACGAACGCACACAAGGCTACATCACCGGGCGCTTCGGTTAACCGCCCGCCGCTTTGTACCGACCTTCCCTGCGCAATCGCCTTTTTGGGACCAGAGCATGAACACGGAACACATCGTCAAATCCTATGACGCCGAACTTGATAATCTGCAGCAGACCCTGACCCGCATGGGCGGTCTGGTGGAGACACAGCTGGACAAAGCCATGCGGGCTCTGTCCAACCGCAACAGCGAACTGGCAAAAGAAGTCATTGCCGGGGATGCAGAGCTGGACAGCCTGGACAACGAAGTCTCCGAACTCGTGATCCAGATGATCGCCAAACGCCAGCCCGTGGCCGATGACCTGCGCCGCGTGATCTCCTCTTTGCGGATTTCAGCCGATCTGGAACGCATGGGCGACTACGCCAAGAACGTCGCCAAACGTACCGTTGCGCTGAACCAGCTGCCAGCCGTACAGCCCGCTCATTCCATCCCCCGCATGGGCCAGCTGGTTCAGGCCAACACCAAACGGGTGCTGGATTCTTTCGTGGAAGGCAATTCGGACCTGGCCCAGGCCGTCTGGGAAGGCGACGAAGAGATTGATGAAACCTACACCTCTCTCTTCCGCGAAACCCTGACCTACATGATGGAAGATCCGCGCAACATCACCCCCTGCACCCACCTGCTGTTCATCGCCAAGAACGTGGAACGCATGGGGGATCATGCCACCAACATCGCAGAAGAAGTTTACTTCCGGGTGACCGGTGGAAAGATTGAGGGCGGTCGCCCTAAAGGAGACACCTCCAGCTTCGAGGTGCTCAAGGATGCCGAGATCAAGTAAGGATAGACTAAGATGAAGCCCACCATTCTTCTCGTTGAGGACGAGGCGGCTCTTGTAACTCTCCTGCGTTACAACCTGGAACGCGAAGGCTATCAGGTCTTTGATGCACGCGACGGAGAAGAGGCCCTGACCCTTGCCAAGGAAGAAAACCCGGATCTGATCCTGCTGGATTGGATGCTGCCTTTGATGAGTGGCATTGAAGTCTGTCGTCAGTTGCGTCGGGCCCCGGAAACCCGGGAAACCCCCATCATTCTGCTGACGGCACGGGGCGAAGAAAGCGATAAAGTCCGGGGACTGGACAGCGGAGCGGATGACTACATCACTAAGCCCTTCTCACCGGCCGAGCTGATCGCCCGCATCCGGGCTGTGATGCGCCGTGCCAATCCGGCTCTGGATGGTGAGAAGCTGATCTTCGCTGATCTTTCCATGGATCTGGCTGCCCACCGGGTCCACCGCGGCGAGCGGGCCATTCATCTGGGCCCCACTGAATATCGCCTGCTGCGGCACATGCTGCAGCAGCCTGGCCGTGTCTTCAGCCGCGAGCAGCTGCTGGATGCCGTCTGGGGCCGGGATGTTTATGTGGAGCTGCGCACTGTTGACGTCCATATCCGGCGTCTGCGCAAAGCCCTGAACGAAAACACGGAACCCGATCTGATCAGGACCGTGCGGTCTGCCGGGTACTCTTTGGACAACCCGCCCAGCTGATGTTAACGGCTCAGCCGGACGACCTTTGGTCTGTCAGCACAAAAAACGCCCCGTTTCTGCTGTCTGAAACGGGGCTTTTTCCTTGCTGTCCTTCTAGATCCCGAACCCAGTTTTAGGCCTCGCCCATCTTGCGGGTGACGATCACAACCGATGCATCATCCGGATCCGCTTTGCGGGTGAAGCCCAGCTCCTGGCAAACATCCAGCATCCGGTGATTTTCCTTCAGCACGCTTCCCCAGACTTCCGCAACGCCCCTCTGGTCCGCATGATCCAGAATGCGCTGCATCAGAGCAAATCCAAGGCCCTGCCCTTTCAGGTTGGATCGCAGCGCAACAGCATATTCTCCCCTCTGGTTGTCCGGGTCACAGGACAGACGGACCACACCCCAGATTTCCTGACTGTCGTCAGGATCCAGCGCCACAAAGGCCATTTCCCGGTCATAGTCGATCTGGGTCAGGCGGGCGGCGGTTTCATGGGTCAGCTCGGTCACATAGGTGAAAAAGCGCAGGCGCAGATCTTCTTTGGTCAGATAGCCCACCATCCGTTTCAGGGCCGGTTCATCTTCCGGTCGAATGGGCCGGATGGAAATGGCGCGACCATCCAGAAGTGTCAGCTGACCTTCCAGACGACGCGGATAGGGGCGAATGGCCAGGCGCTCACTGGTCACCCCCTCCACGGCCGCTTCGGCTGTCAGCCGGACCCGGGCATCCAGAGCAACCACCCCTTTGCTGTCCGCCAGCAGGGGGTTGATATCGACTTCTGCCACATCAGCTAAATCTGCGGCCAGCTGAGAGAGTTTCACCAGGCTGTGGGCGATGGCGTCCAGATCCGCTGCCGGCTGGTCCCGGTACCCCTTCAGCCTTTTGTAGACGCGGGTTTCCTCCATCATATGGTGAGCCAGCGACATGTTGAGCGGCGGCAGAGCCACGGCCTTGTCAGCGACAACCTCCACAGCTGTTCCCCCCTCGCCAAAGAGGATGGCCGGGCCAAACTGATGATCGAGTGTCATGCCAAGGATCAGCTCGATGGCCCCGGGCCGGTTGCTCATGGACTGTACGGAGAAGCCCTGCAGCGTCGCGTCTGGCCGGGTGGCTTTCACCCTTTTGGCCATGGCATGGGCAGCGTAGGAGACTTCTTCTTCCGTCTGCAGGTTCAGCATCACGCCCCCCACCTCACTTTTGTGGGTGATTTCGGGGGAGACGATTTTCAGGGCCACGGGAAAGCCAATGTCCCGGGCCGCCGCCTTTACTTCTTCCTCGCCGGCCACATGGCGGGTCGAAACCACAGGAATGCCATAAAGAGACAACAGCTCTTTGGATTCCGGTTCACTCAACCACTCCCGACCTTCGGTCCGAACCGCAGCCATCAGGGCCTTTGCCCGCGCCATGTCCGGTTCGATGGCTTCCGGATGGGCATCGGGCGTTTCCATCAGCAGTTCCCGCCCGCGACGATAGCGCACCAGATGCATAAAGCCCCGAACCGCCCGTTCCGGCGTGTCATAGGTGGGGTAGTGACCATCATTGAAGAACTGGCGGGAACTCTGCGGAGCATCCTGCCCCAGCCAGGCGGTAAAGAGCGGTTTCTTGGGGCGGCGCTTGTTGGCTTTGTAAGTATCCACCACAGCCCGCGCGGCTTCTTCCATGTCCGAAACGGCGGTGGGGCAGTTCATCACCAGAACCGCATCAACATCCTGATCTTCCAGCAGGGCATCGAGGGCCGCGGCATAGCGGCTGCCCGGCGCATCCCCGATGATGTCCACCGGGTTGCCATGGCTCCAGGTCGCAGGCAGATGGGCGTTCATTTTCTCAATGGTCTCAGCTGACAGGCTGGCCAGCCGCCCCCCCTGGCCGACCAGTGCATCTGTCGCCAACACGCCCAGACCGCCGCCATTGGTCAAAATGGCCAGTTTGTCCTTGCCACCGTGGGACAGCGGCCGGGCCGTTGCCAGGGTTTGAGCCGCATCAAAGAGCTCTTCCAGGGTGGTCACTCGCAGCATGCCAGCCCGCTGGAAAGCCGCGTTGTACACCTCATCGGACCCGGCCAGGGCCCCGGTATGAGAGGCCGCGGCTTTGGCCCCTTCGGCCTGACGGCCCCCCTTGATGACAATCACCGGTTTGCCGCGGGCCGCTGCCCGGGCCGCCGACATGAACTTACGGGCATCGGTCACCGCTTCCACATACAGCAGAATGGCCCGGGTTTTGGGATCCAGCGCCAGATAGTTCAGCATGTCGCCAAAATCCACATCCAGCATGTCGCCCATGGAAACCACATGGGAAAAGCCAATGCCGCGTGGCGTGGCCCAATCCAGCATGGCCGTCACCATGGCACCGGACTGGGTGACAAAAGCCAGATCCCCTTTCAGGGCGTTGATATGGCTGAAAGTGGCATTGACCCCCAGATGGGGCATCATGGTGCCGACACAGTTCGGTCCGACAATCCGGTAGGCATGCTCTCTGGCCAGCTGCAGGACCCGCTCTGCCCGGGCCAGACCCTCAGCATCATTGGATTCACCAAAGCCTGCCGTGATCACCACCGCCGCCCGGTTTCCCCGCTCGATCAGCTGTTCAATGACCGGGGAGACCGTATCAGGTGGGGTACAGACAACAGCCAGATCCGGTGCCAGAGGCAACTCAGCAACGGACGCGTAAGCCAGAACCCCTTCCACCGCACTGTTGCGGGGGTGCACCGGCATGATGGGGCCGGAAAAACTGCTATTGAACAGGTTTTTTGCCAGCACCTGACCGACCGATTTCGGCCGATTGCTGGCCCCGATCAGGGCGATGGAACGCGGGGCAAATACCTTGTCAAAGTTAGCCAAAGACATGGCTAGAATCCTTACTGTTACTGTCGGGCCGAGTGCCTGTTTGTTGCGATGCAACATAAACAGCAGAATCGCATGATCAACAATGATCTTCATCAATTGACCAGCGTCACAATCAGGATCTTTATGGCCCCACTATGCGGCGCAGAAACTGCAATCCCAAGACAATTCTCCAAAGAGATCTTTGCAACCAGGCACCAGGAGCCTTGGCTGTCTGAAGGCACAGGCGGATAAAGGATTGTCGCCGATACGGGCCTTTGGGCTATAAGCCTCCATGCCTCTTTCGCCACTTGGATGAAGACCCACATGTCCGCCGCAAAAAGATCTGACCTGATCGAAAATCCCGAGAGCATACTTGTCTATGTGGGCCTGGATCTCCTGGGTGACGGCCTGATGAAGCTGTCATTTCTGCGCGCCTTGCGAGCCAGCTACCCGGGGGCAAAAATCACCTGGCTGGCGGGCAAAGGAAAGACCGTCTTCAAGGGCCCGCTGGCCCCCTTGTGCCAGGGTTTGCTGGATGAGGTCATTGAAGAGGCAGCCATCGGCAACAAGGCGGGTGAACTGCTGGGAAAACCGCTGAAAGGTCGGTCTTTTGATCTGATAATCGACACCCAGCGCCGCTTCATCACCTCCGCCATTTTGAAGAGGATCAGTCATCGGCGCTTCATTTCTGACTGCGCCAAGGGTCTGTTGTCGGACTGCAAAAGCAATGGTGAGCGGCCAAAACGTATGGTCGACCAACTCCTGCGTCTGGTTTCACTGGCCCGCCATGGCCGTCCCGACGCACCTCTGGACAAGGTCCCGCTGCCAGGTCTGCCAGATCGTTACACCAGTCAGGCCCAGGAGCTTTTGCCTGCAGGACCGCGCTATCTGATTTTGGCCCCCGGGGCCGGAGGTCGTCACAAATGCTGGCCTCGCGAGCGGTTTCTGGCAGTCGGGCATGAGATGCAGGACAAGGGCTGGCAGGTGGTGGTAATGCTGGGTCCCCAGGAAGCCGAATGGCATGAGGAAATCAAAGAGGCTCTGCCACAGGCTCATCTGCCGCTGTCCGGCTCCGGAGCGCCCAAAGCCGACCCGTTACTGACCCTGGCCCTGGCCCAGCAATGTCAGGCTGCGCTGGCCAACGATTCCGGCCTGGGCCACCTGATCGCCGCCGCCGACATTCCGCTGGTCTCGCTGTTCGGCCCGACACCTCCAGCCAAGTTTGCCCCGGAGTGTCGCCAGCTGACAGTGCTGCGGGCCCAGGATTTCCCTGCCTCAGCCAGCGAACCGGAGGCGATGGCAAACATTCCCCTCACAGCGGTCGTCCAGGCACTCTCAACCTGAGCTTTGCGTTAGAGCATGATCGGTTTAGTTAGAAGCGCTTTGCGCTTGGAGCTAAACCGTGAATCATCCTCTAAAACATTGAAAAGAGACAAATTTACGCTTCAAGTGTTATCACCTAGTGAGTCCACTTAAACCAATTTGACTCTAGCGCCCCGTCTTCAGGCCGCTTGCGGTTTGGCGGAGAAGAGCCGGGCAATGATCAGCAGCAGAATCAGGCCGGGCAAAGCCAGAAAGGTGGTGGCGATGAAGAACTCCACCCAGCCCAGACGATCCACCAGCCAGCCGGATCCGGTCGACATCAAGGTACGGCCAAAGGCCATCAGAGACGTCAGCAAGGCATACTGTGTGCCGGTAAAAGCCAGATTACAGAGGCTTGAAAGATAGGCCACAAAAGCCGCCGACCCCAATCCGCCGGTAAAGGAATCAAAGCCCACCGCCAGGGTCAGGAAATCAATGTCAGCCGGCATGTCCGGCTGAAACCCCCGGGCGGCCATCCAGGCAAAAAGCAGATTGGTGATGGCCTGCAGAACGCCCCCGGTCAGCAGAGCTTTAACCACCCCCAGTCGCTGGACCATCCAGCCGCCGACAAAGACACCCACCAAAGTGGCCACGACCCCCAGCAGCTTGGTAACGCTGGCAATTTCTGTTCCGGTAAAACCCAGCTCCCGATAAAAGGGATTGGCCATGGTCCCGGCAATGGCATCGCCGTACTTGTAGAGCAGGACAAAGAGCAGGATCAGCCACCAGCCGGGCCGGGTGATGAAATCCGCCAGCGGGTCGATGACTGCCCGCTTCAGAAAATCGAGCCAGGTGCGATCCCGGCTGTCCTCTTTGGCCAAATCACCCGGCAGGTCAGGCTCAGGACCGACCAGCACGCCCAGCATGCCAACCCCCACCAAAGCGGCCATGATAGCAAAGACAAAAAACCAGGAGATAAAGTCACTCAGGGCCAGCGCACCGGCCCCGGCCGCAATCATGCCCACCCGATAACCGGCCTGGGTGACCGCAGCTCCGGCCCCCTGTTCATCCTCCCGCAGGACTTCAATGCGATAGGCGTCGATAACAATGTCCTGACTGGCTGACAGACTGGCAACCACCAGGGCCGCAAGGGCCATCAGACCGGGGGCCCCAACGGGATCAGAGGTTCCCAGCCAGAGGATGCCCGCCACCAGCAGCAACTGAATGAAAAGGATCCAGCCGCGACGGCGCCCCAGCAGCTGGTGAAAGAGCGGCAGCTTCCAGTGATCCAGCAAGGGGGCCCACAGGAACTTAAAAGCATAGGGTGTGGAAACGGCGGCAAAGAGACCGATGGTGGTGCGGTCCACGCCAGCGGTCGACAACCAATAGGATAGCGTGGAAAACCCCAGCAACAGCGGCAGACCACTGGAAAATCCCATCAGGAAGATGGCCAACTGCCGCCGATTGCCATAGAGACCCCAGGTTTCCTGCCACCGGCTGGCCCGCTCTGTCATCCCCATCAAGTCCCGCCTCTGTTTTACGCTGCCAAGAAAGTCTTATGGCACAGCATCCTGATCAAAGACACCGGACAATCAGGGTGAATTTGTGGCGGACAGCAAAAAGGGGCGCTCCTTCACAGGAGGCCCCTTTCCGATATCTGGCTTTCGCGGTTGCTTAACCCGCTTCTGCCTGACGGCGACGCAGGTCCCGCTTACGCTCATGCGGGCACAGGAAGCGCTTGCGCAGACGGAAGGACTCAGGGGTCACTTCCACCAGCTCGTCATCCTCAATGTAGGCCAGAGCCTGCTCCAGGCTCATCTGCCGCGGCGTGGTCAGGCGCACAGCTTCGTCCGTGCCAGATGCGCGCACGTTGGTCAGCTGCTTGGCTTTCAGCACGTTCACATCCAGGTCGTTGCCCCGGCTGTGTTCGCCAATGATCATGCCTTCGTAGACCGGCATGCCCGCACCAATGAACATTTCACCACGGTCTTCCAGGTTCCACAGCGCGTAAGGAACAGAGGTGCCCTGGTTCATGGAGATCAGCACGCCGTTGCGCCGGCCTTTGATCGGGCCCTTGTAGGGCGCGTAGCCATGGAACAGGCGGTACATGATGCCGGTGCCGCGGGTATCGGTCAGAAATTCACCGTGATAGCCGATCAGGCCACGGGACGGGGCCAGGAAAGACAGGCGCACTTTACCACCACCGGAAGGGCGCATCTCAGACAGCTCAGCTTTGCGTTCGCTCATCTTTTCAACGACCGCGCCGGAATACTCTTCGTCAACGTCAACGGAAACCTCTTCAATGGGCTCCATCTTGACGCCATCTTCCTGGCGGAACAGCACCTGAGGACGGGAGATGGTCAGTTCAAAGCCCTCCCGGCGCATGGTTTCGATCAACACGCCCAGCTGCAGTTCCCCGCGTCCAGCCACTTCAAAGGAGTCCTTGCTTTCGGACTCAGTGATGCGGATGGCCACATTGCCTTCGGCTTCGGCTTCCAGGCGGGCCCGGATCATGCGGCTGGTGACCTTTGAACCTTCCCGCCCGGCCAGTGGGGAATCGTTCACGGAAAAGCGCATGGACAGGGTCGGCGGATCAATGGGCTGAGAGGCCAGCGGCACATCAACCGAGGTATCACAAAGGGTGTCGGCCACGGTGGCTTTGGCAAAACCAGCCAGGGCAACAATGTCACCAGCCTGTGCTTCTTCCACCGGCACCCGCTTGAGACCCCGGAACGCCAGCAGTTTGGTCAGGCGCACGTCTTCGATCTTCTGTCCGTCACGGGACAGGGCGCGCAAGGTGCTGTTGACCTTCAGGGTGCCCGTTTCAATACGGCCGGTCAGAATACGACCCAGGAAGGGGTCAGATTCCAGCGTGGTGGCCAACATGCGGAAAGCGCCGGTGGCATCGGCCTTGGGCGACTCAACATAGCTGACGATGGTTTCAAAGAGACAGTTCAGGTTTTCTTTGGCATCACCCAGGTCTTTGACTGCCCAGCCCTGTTTGGCCGAGGCGTAGACGCAAGGGAAATCCAGCTGATCTTCATTGGCGTCCAGCAGTGCGAAGAGATCGAAAACTTCACTTTCGACTTCGTCACAGCGGGCTTCAGGCTTGTCCGCCTTGTTCACCACAACAATGGGGCGCAGGCCACGGGCCAGGGCCTTCTGGGTAACAAACTTGGTCTGCGGCATGGGGCCTTCAGAGGAATCAACCAGCAGCACCACACCATCAACCATGGAGAGGATGCGCTCAACTTCACCGCCGAAGTCGGCGTGACCCGGTGTATCAATGATGTTGATCCGGGTGCCCTGCCAGTCAACAGAGGTACACTTGGCCAGAATGGTGATGCCCCGCTCACGTTCCAGATCGTTGGAATCCATGGCGCGCTCTTCGAGCTGCTGGTGGGACTGGATGGCCCCGGACTGCTTCAGAAGTTCGTCAACCAAAGTGGTTTTGCCATGGTCCACGTGGGCGATGATGGCGATGTTGCGCAGGTTCTCGACGCTCAAGGCGGTCTCTCCGGTCAAATAGGCGTAAGCCCGACTGTCGCCACCTTGCTCTTAAGCCAGGGGTCGTCGGAATAAGCCAATACTGCTGTTAGACCCAGGCGGCACGCCGGTCTGTCCCCAGTCGGAACATCACAGAGCAACGCAACGGGTATCGGCCCTCTCTGGACCAAGCTCTTAAAGATAGCGCGAAAGCATTACAGTTTCGTCAAAGCTCAAAGGCTCCCGGGAAACTCACGGGAGCTGCAAGGCCTGACGGATCTTTGCTGACGTGCGGGCGGTTAAAGCAGAGCCCACAGACAAAAGCAACCAATCCCTGAGGGATTATGACGAATGCCTGTCATGCAGTGCCATATGGGGCAGTTGCTCAGGAATGCAACGCCCCCTTTTGGAAAAAACAGCTCCGGACGACACTCAGCCGAAAGTCTGAGCTGCCAGATCCTTCAGGTTTTTCTCCGGGCGTGGCCCCATGTGGGAGATAACCTCACCGGCAGCCAATGAGCCATGACGGCCGGACTCATAGAGGCTCAGACCCTGGGTATAGCCATAGAGGAACCCGGCGGCATAGAGATCACCGGCTCCGGTGGTGTCCACGACCGGCCCCTGAGGAATGGCGTCAACAATGTGCACTTCATCCCCGGAGACAATGACCGACCCCTTGGCACCCCGGGTCAGCGCCGCTACATCGCAGTGACCGCGGACCTGCTGCAGGGCGTCGTCGAAATTGCTGACCTGATAGAGCGACAGGATCTCTTCTTCGTTGGCAAAGAGCAGATCCACGTGACCTTTCAACAGATCCAGAAAGCCCTCACGGTGCCGTTCAACACAGAAGGAATCTGAAAGTGTCAGAGCCACTTTGCCACCGTTGGTGTGTGCAGTCTTTGCTGCCTCAACAAAGGCCTTTTTCGCGGGCTCCGCATCCCAGAGATAGCCTTCCATATAAAGCACCTTGGCCCGGGCGATCATGTCATGATCCAGATCGTCCGGCCCCAGTTCAACAGCCGCCCCCAGATAGGTGTTCATGGTCCGCTGGGCATCCGGTGTGACCATGATCAGGCAGCGGCCGGTGGTCGGACCCTGGCTGGCCGGAGGATTGGTGAACTCAACGCCGGCGGCCATGATGTCGTGACGGTAGATGCCGCCCAGCTGGTCATTGCGCACCCGTCCGATGAAACCGCAGTTGCCGCCCAGCATGGCGGTCCCGACGATGGTGTTGGCTGCCGACCCGCCGGAAACTTCCACGCCGCCGCCCATGACGGAGTAAAGATGTTCGGCCTGGGCCGTATCAATCAGGGTCATGGCCCCTTTGTTGAGCTGGTGAGTCACCAGGAACTCTTCACTCTCGTGGCTCAGAACATCGACAATGGCGTTGCCAATACCAACCAGGTCCAGGCGTGCGTCGGACATAAATTTCATTCCATTCATGGTCGCAAAAAGTGGCGCGCAGCCTAACCACTTCCCCCGCAAGCGTCCAGCGCCGGCCCGAAAGATCTTTGAAGCGCAAATCCTGCACCCTCTGTCCTGAGAAGAAGACCGCCAAGGTAAGAGGTGAAATGCGCGGTAAAACCAGACAAACAGTCAGCTGACGGCTTGCGCCAGGATCATAGGCACGCTACTTGATAGACCTCATGATCGCACATCTTATGAAGGCCATCGGCCAACTCTCCGACCCGGGCACGCGGCGCGTGTTCTGGAAGGCTGTTCTAGGCAGCTTACTGGCCGACATTCTGCTGGCCGTGCTGCTTTACTATCTGCTGCAATGGGGTGCCGGCCTGATCAACGACTGGGCCGCTGCAACGGGCTGGCTGCGCACGGTTCTGGACTTTGTGCTCGATGGCACCTCGTTCCTGGTGATCACCCTGCTGATGATCCTCGCCTTTCCGGCTGCCGTCTCCATCATCCTGCCCATGTTGCTGGATGAAGTCTGTAACCGGGTCGAGGCCCGCCATTATCCCAGCCTGAGTCCCGCAGATGAACAGCCAGTTCTCGAAGCCCTAATAGATGGCCTTCGACTTGCGGCTCTCACCTTGGGAATCAACTTCCTGCTGCTGCCGCTTTATTTGATCTTCCTCTTTATTCCACCGCTCAATTTACTTCTTTTCTATGCCGTTAATGGTTATCTTCTGGGAAGAGAATACTTTGAACTGGCGGCTGTGCGGCGTTTGACTTCAAAATCGGCCCGTCTCCTGCGTAAGAAGGTGGGGGGGCGTGTCATTGTCGCAGGGGTGATCATTGCCTTCTTTTTGACAATTCCCCTTGTCAATCTGCTCACGCCGATCATTGCCGCCGCCATGATGGTGCATCTTTTCCAGGAAGAGCGGGTGCAAAGCCTTGCTGTCACTCTGGAAGGACGCGCGCTTGACAAAGCTGAATAAGACGCGGTTTTGCGCGTCAGACCGTTAGATGATAGAAGCCGGACTGAACCGACTGCAGGACCAAAACAGCGCGGTATCACAGCACGGTTAACAAGGAAAACAACCAGGTGAGTATGTTTCGTAAACGCAAGGACAGCAGCGCATCTAAAAATAACGACCCCTCGCTGTCCTCTTCAACAGACGGCAATACCGCCGATTTTTCTTCTGCCAGTGAGTCCAACATGTCTGAACGCGCTCCTACCCCTCCCGTACGTGAACTTGTTCGCCGCCCGTCGGACTACGTGACCAATGCCCGCCGCGGCAACCGCGGTGACGACCAGGGCGAAGGCAAAAAGCTGACAGTTGGCTACGGCATCAAGCTGGCTGGTGAAATTACCGCCTGTGAAAAGCTGGTGGTCGAAGGGGAAATCCAGGCTGATCTCTCCAGCGCCCAGGTACTGGAAATCCCTGAAGGCGGTCTGTTCAAGGGAACAGCCACCGTGGACTTTGCTGATATCAGCGGCACCTTCGATGGGGAGCTGACCGTGCGCAAGCGCCTGAGCCTGCGTGAGACAGGTCGTGTTTCCGGCAGCATTAGCTACCGGGACATTGAAATTGACTGCGGCGGAAAAATCAGCGGCAAGATTGAAGAACTGGCGCCTGCGGCTCCCGCCAGCGCCTCGCTGTCTCCGCTTCTTGGCGGCACTGCAAACCAGGCAAATGCAGCTGAAGCAGCAAACAGCAGTGATGTTTCCCCGGAACCGGTTGAAAGCGGAGCCTAAAACCATGGGGTGGGATAAAGCAGAGTCCGGAAGCGGACTCAGTCAGCGCAAAGCAGGGTTCAAATCATTCCGTCATACCGGCACGGTCGGTCTGACGGTGATGCTGGCAGCGGCTCTCCTGTCTGCCTGTGCCCCTGACAGCCGCACGCCCACCGCCGTAACAACCGACCTGACAACCAAATCCTTTGTCAGTGGTCAGGGTCAGACCGTCACTCTGCCTCAGACCACTGAACCTTCCGACAGCAGCAAGAACTTAAGCAGCGGCCAGACCCAGGCTCCGGACCGGCAGCGCTCAGCGGTTCAGCAGGCGGCATTGCCAGCAGTGGATGCCCGCCCAAACCGCTTTCTGGGCCTAAGGGATCAGGATCTGCGCAGCCTTTTGGGGGAACCGACGCAACTGCGCCGTGAAGCCCAGGCTCAGATCTGGCAATACGAAGAAGATCTCTGTGTGCTGGATGTCTATCTCTATCCCCAGGACGGGCAAAATCGCGTGGTTTTTCTGGAAGCCAGAGATCAGGCGGCTCAGGAATTCCCTGCAGCCAGTTGCCTGACCCCTCTGCTGCAGGCCCAGATTTCCGGCTAGATTCAGTCAGGCTTCATTTGACCGGTAGGCCTTGAAGCAACAGTTCTGCCCGTCCAGCGGTTCCTGCTCCATAATAACAAACCCGAACTGAGGCACGATCTCAGGCTGCCCAGCCCTGGTTTGCCTCAACCGGTGCGCCTGGTTCTATTCAACCCTGACGGCCGTTCCGTTGGCAGAAACCATCAGCATGGTATCCCCGATGGCTTCATAATCCAGGTCGACACCAACCACCGCATTGGCACCCAGTTCTTCGGCCCCTTTGATCATGTCGGCCATGGCCCCGTCTTTTGCGCCCCGCAGAGCTTTCTCATAGCCCCCGGCCCTGCCACCGATGATGTCCCGGATTGAGGCAAAGATATCGCGGAAAACATTGGCGCCAACGATGGCGTCACCGCTGACCACACCCAAATACTCGACGACTTTCTTGTCCTCCACAGAATCCGTGGTGGTTACGAGCATATCCGAACTCCCTTTTCTTCCCATGTAAGCCACCCGCTTGCTTTGCAAACACCTACGCAGCCCAGCCAGTGATTAAGATCTACCCAAGGCCCAAAAAGCCCGATCAGTTCAAGTGGCATCGCAATGAGATCACCCCCTGAAGCGTGATCAGACCTCCGGCTCATCGAGGATCCAGTAGCAGACTGTCACAGTTTTTCTCTGAAGCAGAGCAAAAACAGGGCGGTGTTTTTGTGGCCTGTTTTGAAAAAGCAACGGGGCGACGACATCCAGGTACACCTGCGCCCTGCCGGGTTCCTATCGATTTTTGACTCTCTCCATCAAACATTGGCGTAAGGTTGGACATCCGCCACCTGCAGAGAACTGAGCAAAAGGAAATCATGGGCCGATCTCTCATTGCACTGGTGTTTTGTTTTTGCCTTTGCACACAACAGGCAATGGCAGAAACAGTGCTGCGATATTTCCAGAATGACAGCCGAAATGTCTATCACCTTACGCTGCTGAAACTGGCGCTGGAGCATACAAAACAGAGCGACGGCCCCTATCAGCTCGTTCCCGCCTTTACCGATGTGACTCACTCACGCGGTCTGCTGATGATGGAAAACAATGGCGGCATAGACATCGCGATCATGGCGGCCAGTACAGAAAGAGAAGCCCGCTTCCGCTCCATCAGAATTCCCCTGATGAAGGGACTGCTGGGCTATCGAATTTCTCTGATCAAAAGCGATCGCCAAGCAGATTTCTCCAAAGTTTCCACCTTAGAGAACCTGCAGAAGTCATATCTCGCCGGCTTTGGGTCTCAATGGGCTGATATGGCAGTTCTGGAGGCCAATTCGCTCCCTGTTGTCGGGGTTCCCCACTATGAGAACCTCTTCAACATGCTGTCCAAAGGCCGGTTTGACTACTTTCCCAGAGGAATCAGTGAAATCTGGAAAGAACTGGAGGACAGACAGGCACGCTATCCCGATCTGGCCATCGAGAGCTCTTTTGCTCTGGTTTATCCCTACGTGGTCTTCTTCTACGTCAACAAAGACAACCAGGCCTTGGCAAACCGGATTGAACGAGGCTTGAAAAAGGCACTGGAAACAGGAGAGTTCAAAAACCTGTTTCTCACACATTTTGAAACCCTGCTTGAAAAGAGCGATCTGGCGACCCGGCGGGTGTTTTATCTCAGCAACCCAAACTATCCCGCTGACATCGATCGGCCGGACACCAGCTGGTGGCTGAAGCAGGACAAGAACCTCACTCAGTAAGATCGTTTCATTTTTTCCGGTGTCGGACCCTGTTTGAGTGGCGTGAACAGCATCGTCTCGAAAGCCTGCAGCCCTTCAATCCAGGGGCGGATCCTTTTCAGCGGGTTACGCCGCTCGCCCCGACCAAGTCTCTAGCTGTCGGCAGATCAGCTGAACATGAAAACACGCACCATCCCGCAAGGAGGGTCCTTCCTGTCATTTAACTGAACAGTCTCTGTTTCCACAAAAACGATAAGTCTCTAAGCTCACCTGATCATATGCTGGTCTTCGGCGGTCGCTGTTTCCGGCGAAAACGCGAACAGAGACCTTGCGTTGACTGCGGACTTCTTCGGTCAAAACCAGTTGCGACTTGTTAAAAATCCAGTGGGGGACGGATGCAACAGAACAACGGACAAACGGCATCCGCCGTCCAAAAAAGACGCGGGGCCCTGGCATCCTGGTTTCTTTACGACTGGGCCTCTTCCGCCTTTCCCACCATCATCATCACCTTCATTTTTTCTGCCTACGTCACCAAGGCGCTGGCGGAAACGCCGGAACTGGGCACCAGCTACTGGGGCTGGGCCATGGGGATCAGCGGTCTGGCTATTGCCGTTGCCAGCCCGCTGTTCGGGGCGGTGGTTGATCAGATGGGCCGGAGACGTCCCTGGCTGGTGGGCTGCAGCCTGCTTGCCATTTTTTCCGGGTTCCTGCTCTGGACCGTTGAACCTCACCCGGCCTATCTGCTGCCCGCTTTGATCTATGCAGCGGTGGGGAATTTCGGCTTCGAAACGGCCCAGGTCTTCTACAACGCCTCCCTGGGGGACGTGGCGCCGAAAGGAAAGATCGGGCGCATTTCCGGCTGGGCCTGGGGGCTGGGCTATGCCGGCGGCCTGACCTGCCTAATGATCTGCCTTTTTGTCTTTGTGCAGCCGGAGGTCGCGCCTTTCGGTCTCGACAAAAGCAATCAGGAACATGTGCGGGCGACAGGCCCCTTTGTTTCCCTCTGGTATCTGATCTTTGCTTTGCCCTTGTTTTTGCTGCTGCCGGACCGCCCGGCCAGCGGCCTGTCCCTGTCAAAAGCCCTGTCCAAAGGGCTGAGCACTCTCGGCAACACTCTTAAGGCTCTGCCGAAAGAAAAGGGGATCCTGCGCTTTCTCATCGCCCGCATGCTCTACATCGATGGGCTGAACACTCTTTTTGCCTTTGGCGGCATCTATGCCGCGGGCACATTCGGCTTTTCCTTCGAAGAAATTCTGATCTTTGGCATTCTGATCAACGTCACATCAGGCTTGGGAGCCTTTGCGTTTGCCTGGGTGGACGACTGGATCGGGCCCAAGAAGACCATTGTGCTTTCCCTGATCGGCCTGTCGGTCCTGGGCATCGCCTTGCTGCTGATCTCCGACAAAATCCTCTTTTATGTGCTGGGCTGCGGCATGGGCATTTTTGTCGGACCCGTTCAGGCCTCAAGCCGGTCACTGATGGTCAGACTGGCACCGCCACAGCTAAGCACTGAGTACTTTGGCCTCTTTGCCCTGTCGGGCCGCATTACTGCCTTCCTGGGCCCGATCCTGGTCGGCAGCATCACCTTTGCCATGGACAGTCAGCGCTGGGGCATGTCTGTCATCATGCTTTTCTATCTTGCGGGACTGCTTTTGCTGTTGCCTCTGAAAGAACCCAAAGCTCAGGACTGAGTTGCGCAATCAAAGGTCAAAAATCTGGCCGCCGTCAGTCCATCAGGCCAGAGCATGACCGGTTTGGTTGGAAGCGCTGTGCGCTTGAGCCTAAACCGTGAATCATCATCTAAAACACTGAAATGAAGCAAATTCACGCTTTAGGGGTTATCACGAAGTGAGTCCCCTTAAAGCGATTTGATTCTAGGGTCGGGCAGGCGCGCAAAGGGCTTTGAAGAGCCCTGATTGCAAGAACCGACATTTAAGCTATTGAAACAAAACAAATAACTCATCTCCTGCCCGACAAGAGGGCTGGTTTTTCTTGTCAATTTCTGCGCATAATGTGATCTGACATCACAAAAGACGCAGCTGGCACCGGGAAACCAGTCCCCTCAGGAACAGATAGCTGCCCTTCGCAAAGAGCGTTTGCGAGCAAACAGCCCTTTTCGCCAGACTGTCGCCACGTCGCTCAAAAACTGACGCATCGCCAAAGAGCGTTGGCGGCGACCTTCGACCAGATAGGCCTGCATGGTAACACGCTCACCAGGCTGCGCCTCTTGGGAAGAAGAATTGGCAGGGAAGGAAGTCGAGGGATTCCACAGGTCAGACTGCAACATTTTGTACGTCCTTTCTCAAATGACGTGAGTTGAGGCCGAATTAGATACTGGGTGGAATATATATCTTAGACTTTGATTGCATAATAAGTTAGTTTGTACGTTGTTTTGTGAACAACAGGCACAAATAGGGGATCTAAAGTGGATAACATCAGCGAAATGGAAGTTTTCGTCCGGGTCGTGCAAGCCAAGTCTTTCTCTGGCGCCGCCCGCAATCTTGGCCTCTCCCCTTCGGCTGTCAGCAAGCAAATCGGCCGTCTGGAGGACCGTCTGGGGGCCCGGTTGCTGAACCGGACCACACGCCAGCTGTCCCTGACCGAAGTGGGATCCGCCTTCTTCCAGCGATCTGAACGTATCATCACCGATGTTTCAGAAGCTGAACTGGCCGTTTCGCACCTGCACGGGGCGCCACGCGGCACCTTGCGGGTCAACGCGCCGGTCTCCTACGGCCGTCGCCACATCGCCCCGCTTATCCCGGAGTTCCTGGACGGCCACGATGAAGTCCAGCTGGACCTGACCGTCAACGACCGCTTCGTGGACCTTGTTGAGGAAGGCGTCGATGTAGCCATCCGCATCGGTGAGCTGGCGGATTCCAGCCTCATTGCCCGCAAACTGGCACCCAACCGCCGCCTGGTCTGTGCCTCACCGGATTATCTGGCAAAACACGGCACTCCCAAGCAGCCAACGGATCTGGCTGACCACAACTGCATGACCTACACCTACCGGGCCCAGCGCCATGAATGGCACTTCGACGGCCCCAGCGGGCATGAAGTTGTAACGGTGAATGGCGACATGGAAACCAACAACGCTGAGGTTCTGCATGCGGCTGTGCTGGGTCACCACGGCATCTGCCTCCTGCCGCTGTGGCTGGCTGGTGAAGACCTTTGCGCCGGACGCCTGGTGGAACTGATGCCGGATTACAAAGTGCCCGACAGCGCCATCTACGCTGTTTATCCGCACAACCGGCATCTCTCCCCGAAAGTCCGCAGTTTTGTTGACTTTCTGGCCGAGCATCTCGACCGCCGGACCCAGGATTGGGAAACCAAAGGCTGCTAAGTCCGGTTGGACTGGTTTAGACCTGACCAAGATCAAGAAAGGCGCGTTTTACTAGCGGGAACGCGCCTTTTTTTAGCCAAAGAGGCATAATCAGACCCTAGGCCCCCAGGAGATGGGCAATGACAGCGTTGAGACGGGTCCGCCCGTCCAGGGTCGCCACAAGCCGGTCTCCGTGATCTTCCAGATAACCTGCCGCCAGCAGGTTGTTCAGGGCGTGGGGCTCAATCTGGCGATCCAGGCTCTCACCCGTTTCCTGCAAGACATTTGCCCGAAAGAGGCCTTCTTGAAGGCGCAGGCCCATGATCACCTGCTCTTCAAACCGGTCCTGTTGGTCCAGGCTTTCACGGCTGCGCGTGGCATGCCCGGCCTGCTCCACCGTTTGCAGCCAGATCTCAGGCGCCCGATGTTGCCGCGTGGCCACCTTGCCGCCCGGTCCTTTGTTGTTGCCCGCTTGGGCCAGACGCCCGTGCGCACCAGGACCGATGCCCACGTAGTCCCCATAGCGCCAGTAAGTCAGGTTATGCCGACACTCCTGTCCGGCGCGGGCGTGATTGGACACCTCGTAAGCCGGCAACCCGGCAGCGATCAGGGTTTCCTGTGTGGCTTCATAAAGAGCAGCGGATTGCGGCTCAGGCAGCTCCATCAGTTCCCCCCGGCGCCGGCGACCGTGAAAGACCGTGTTTTCTTCAATGGTCAACTGGTAGAGCGACAGATGACTGGCCCCCAGGTCCAGCGCCTGGATCAGTTCCCCGGCCCAGTCCTGCGGTCGCTGATCCGGGCGGGCGTAAATCAAATCAAAGGAAAAGCGCGGAACAGACCTTTCCGCCAGCTTCACAGCGGCCAGAGCTTCTGACAGGGAGTGCTCCCGCCCCAGAAAGGCAAGATCCCGGTCATTGAGAGCCTGAACGCCGATGGACAGGCGGTTGACCCCGGCCAGCGCAAATCCTTTGAATTTGTCAGCTTCTGCGGAGGTGGGATTGGCTTCCAGACTGACTTCCAGGCCCTCTGCCAGATCCCAGTAGTTGCCCAGACTGTCCAGCAAGGCAGCAACGGTTTCCGGCGGCATCAGAGAGGGTGTCCCCCCGCCAAAGAACACCGACGTCAGACGGCGGCCTTTCGTTTGAGTCCCGAAATGATCCAGCTCCTTCAGCAAGGCTGCCCGCCAGCGGGGCTGGTCTATCTGCTCGCGCACATGGCTGTTGAAATCACAGTAAGGGCACTTGGCTTTACAGAAGGGCCAATGGATATAGAGGCCGAACCCCGGATCCGGCACCTCAGGCTGTGTTGCCTCAAGCTGCGTAACCTCAAGGGACGATCCGGCTGGCAGACCTGGCACGGTGTCCGGCCCAGACAAAGCGCTACTCCTCAGTTCCGGCCGTAAGCCATGCCAGGAACTGGTTGAAGGCATCGGCGCGGTGGCTCATGCCATGTTTGGCCTGGGGATCCATCTCCCCAAAAGTGATGTTATGTCCGGTCGGCTGGAAAACCGGGTCGTAGCCAAAGCCCTGATCCCCCTTTGGCGGCCAGACCAAGGTGCCGTCAACACGGCCTTCAAAAGAAATCAGCGACAGGTTTTCGCCCGCTCCCTCCGGCCGGGCCAGAGTGAGGACGCAGTAGAAGGAAGCTGAGCGGTCTTCTTTCCCGGTCAGCCCTTCTTCGACCTTTTGCATGGCCAGGTTAAAGTCCTTCTCAGGACCGGCCCAGCGGGCGGAGTAGATCCCCGGGTCCCCGCCCAGAGCCGAAACGGAAAGGCCGGAATCATCGGCCAGACAAGGCAGGCCACAAGCCAGGGCCGCCGCTCTGGCTTTCAGCTCTGCATTGGCCACAAAGGTTTTGCCGGTTTCGTCAGGTTCGGGCAGGTCAAGAACAGAGGCTGACACCACCTCCAGCCCCAGAGGGGCCAGCAGCTCAGCAATCTCCCGCACCTTGCCCTGGTTGTGACTGGCAATCACCAGCTTGGGCCCACCGATCTTGTCGATCAGCGCGGCAGAGGGGGCGGGAGAACTTTGCGTCATGACGTCTGCTTTCTTTCCTGAAGGGTCTTTCAAACCGGTTGAACTGATGCGGGATCAGCTCAGACCCAGCGCAGCCCGCTGTGCCTGAACCAGTTCGGAAATCCCCTTGTCCGCCAGGGTCAGAAGCTGATCCAGTTCCTGGCGGGAAAAGGCCACGCCTTCAGCTGTTGCCTGCACTTCCACCAGATCGCCCTTGCCGGTGAGGACAAAGTTGGCATCGGTATCGGCTTCGGAATCTTCCGCATAGTCCAGATCCAGAACCGGCTGACCCTGATAGATCCCACAGGAAATGGCAGCAACTTCACTGCTGAAGGGAATGGTTTCAATCACGCCCATTTTCTGCAGATGGGCAAAGGCCTGATACAGCGCCACATAGGCACCGGTGATGGACGCCGTGCGGGTGCCACCATCGGCCTGCAGCACGTCACAGTCCAGACGGATCTGCCGCTCACCAAACCCGCTGAGGTCCGTCACGGCCCGCAGGCTGCGGCCAATCAGACGCTGGATTTCCTGGGTACGACCCGATTGCTTGCCACGGGCGGCTTCCCGGTCCATGCGGGAATCTGTGGCCCGGGGCAGCATGCCGTATTCAGCGGTGATCCAGCCCTTGCCGCTGTTGCGCAGCCAGCCGGGTACCTTCTCCTGAACCGAGGCCAGACAAAGGACGTGGGTATCGCCGAATTTAATCAGGCAGGAGCCTTCAGCGTACTTGTTTACGTCCGTTTCAAGGGTGACCTGTCGCAGTTGGTCGGCTTGACGTCCACTGGGGCGCATAGAGGCTCTCGCTTTGTATATCGGCGCAGGTCCTGCGCGGCTGCGCCCACCATCTGATTGGGCTGCCGGAAGTTGAACCTGCAGAGGGTTGAAAGAAGACGGGCAAGCTACCCCGGCTGTGCCATCAGGTCCAGCAGGCCTTTTTGACAAGTGAGTCCCGCCAAAGGGTCATTCGATGCATTGAAAGTACCCAGCCCTTGAATTACATCGAAGGGACGGTGTCTACTAACGTTCTGTGCACCTTGCCCGACAAGCGGTGAACCTGCAGCGGCCGCACATCTTCAGGTCTGCTGAGGCAGCAGGTTTGGCTAAGACAGACTCTCACCCTTTTGGGTCAAGGAAATCAACGGAGACCATGGCAGATCTTCACTCCCTCCAACTTGGAAAACTGGCGGAAATAGAAGCGTTGGATCAACGCTCCCGCGATATTCTGCGGTTGGTGGTGGATTCCTATGTCCAGACCGGGGCCCCCGTGGGGTCACGCACCCTGGCGCGGGCCATGGGCATGTCCTTGTCGCCCGCCACGGTGCGCAATGTCATGGCTGACCTGGAACATCTGGGCCTGCTGGTTGCCCCCCACACCTCTGCCGGGCGTCTGCCGACAGACCAGGGCCTGCGCCTCTACGTGGATGGCCTGCTGGAACAGGGCAACCTCAGCCAGGATGAGCGGGAGAAGATCGCCGGGCAATGCGCCGGTGCGGGACACAGCTCCACCACAGAGGTGATGGAAGAAGCCTCCTCTTTGCTCTCAGCGCTCAGCAACTGTGCCGGCCTGGTGCTGGCGCCGAAACGCGAAGAGCCGCTGGAGCATATCGAATTCGTCTCCCTGGGCCCCGGACGGGTCCTGGTCATCCTGGTCATGGCGTCCGGTTCCGTTGAGAACCGGGTAATCGATGTTCCTATGGGCCTGCCGGCCTCCTCCCTGATTGAGGCCTCCAACTACCTGACCCATCATCTGCGCGGCCGAAGCCTGAGCGACGCCCAGAAGGTTGTGCGTCAGGAGCTGGATCAGCAGAAAGCCCAGCTGGATGCCCTGACCAAACCACTGATTGAAGCTGGCCTGGCCAACTGGACCGGCAACAGCCCGGTCGGCGGCGGTGATCTGATCGTGCGCGGGCAGGCTCAGCTGCTACAAGATGTCCAGGTCATTGAAGATTTGGAGCGGGTACGCCATCTCTTTACCGCATTGGAAAAGAAGGAAGCCCTCCTGAAGATGCTGGACCTGACCGAAAGCAGTGAAGGGGTCCAGATCTTCATCGGCGGTGAAAACGAGCTGTTCAGTCTGGCAGGCTGCTCCATGGTGATTGCGCCCTATGCCAACAGCCAGCAGCAAATCGTCGGGGCAGTTGGGGTCATTGGCCCGACCCGCCTGGACTACGCAAGAATTATTCCCATGGTCGACTACACCGCCAAGGTGGTATCTGACCTTCTGCGCTAACCAAACCCCAGGCCTGCGCCACTGACCCAGTCGGCAGCCGGGCAAGAGAAGTTACTGGATAAGTGATGTCTGAAGACAAAAACGAGCAACAGCCCACCGAAGAAGCTGCAGCAGCCGCGGAAACATCCGCCGCAGCCAGCGGCGCAGACGCCGCCCAAGATCCCGCAGCAGACGCCGCGCCGGATAGCGAGCAGCCCCAGGATCCCAAAGACGCGGAACTGGAAGCCCTGCGCCAGGAGGTTGCTGAACTGAAAGACCGGGCTTTGCGGGCCATGGCTGAAACGGAGAACATCCGCAACCGCTCCCGCCGGGAACGGGAAGACAGCCGTAAATACGCGGTGGCCCCTCTGGCCAAAGACATCTTGTCTGTCGCAGACAACCTGGCCCGTGCCATCAGTTCCGTTCCTGCCGAAGCCGCGGAAGATCCCAACGTCAAGGCTCTGCTGGAAGGCGTGTCCATGACCGAAAAGTCTCTGCAGGACGCCTTTGCAAAGCACTTCATCGGACGCATTGAAGCCATTGGCGAAAAGCTGGACCCTCACCGCCATGAAGCCATGTTCGAGGTCCCCGACCCCAGCCAGCCTGCCGGAACGGTGGTTCAGGTCTTTGAAGTCGGATATGCCCTGCACGACCGCCTGCTGCGTCCGGCCCGGGTCGGTGTCGCCAAAGGCGGCCCTGCAGCCGCGCCTGCGGAACCCGGCGGGTCCGTCGATACCAAAGCCTGAGTTTTTTTGACCGGGCAGGAATGGTGTCTGACAAGAGAAATAGGGGAGCTTCGGCTCCCCTTTTGCGTTCAGAGCCCTGGAGCATGACCGCTCTTATCAGAAGCGCTTTGCGCTTGGACCGAAACCGTCACGCTGTCACACGTCGCAGGGTCAGGTTAATGCGTCCGTGATTGGGCAACAGGGTCGAGCTGCCAAAGAAGACCTTGTCGATGCCGTGATAGGCCAGCCGCGCCTCGCCGCCCAGAACCACCAGGTCCCCGGAATTGAGGGTCACGCTTGAGGTCGGCCCCTTTCGGGAAAGGCCGCCCAGCCGGAACCGGGCTGAATCCCCCAAAGAAACCGACAGAACCGGCGCCGTAAGATCCTGCTCATCCCTGTCCTGATGCAGCCCCATCCTGGCCGTCCCGTCGCCGTACCAGTTTACAAGACAGCATTGCGGGGCTTTGGCACAGCCCGTCACCTCCTGCCAGAGAGCCAAAAGAACCTGCGGGATGGCGGGCCAGGGCTGTCCGGTCTCAGGATGATGGTCCTGATAGCGATAGCCCGCTTTGTCAGACACCCAACCCAAAGGACCCAGATTGCTCATGCGGACGGAAAAGGGCCGGTTGCTGCGGGGCATGCGCGGCTGAAAGAGCGGTGCCTGGGACAGCAGGCTGCGCAAAGTCACCACCAGAGCTTCCTGGTCAGCTCTTGCCAGGTGTTCCGGCAGATAGCGAAATCCTGTCAGGGGCTCAGTCATCGACCCGGGGGTCGCCTGAAGTTCCGGTTTGCGACAGGGCTTTTTCGCCTGCAGAGCGCCGCCGGTTCTTTCGATCCCGCCAGCGCTGCAGGTAGTAAGCCGCCGCAAAGAGAACCAACAGAAAAAGACCGGCGGACTTTACCGCTTCATTCTGCCAGACCAGATCGCCCAGCAGGATCAGCGCACCGGCCAGCAAGAGGCCACAGGCCAGGGTCAGACGCAGAGAAAAGGACCCCTGATCTGATCTGCTGCTGTTTTGCTCGTTCCGCATTGGCACCTCCCTGTCCTGCCAGCAGTTTGCCGCTCCGGGTCAGCAAAATCCAACGGCAGTTTTTGTTGAGGGTTTTTTGGCCCCAGGACGCAAAAATCCTGCACCTGCTACTCAGAATGGGCAATTTTCAGTGCAAAAAACCTCCGAAAAGAGCTCTTTGCAAAAAATCGCAAAAAAACCGCGTCATTCTGACCCACTCATTGTCGGAGTCGTCTTGCAGTATCGGGCAAAAAGCCTATATATCCGGCATACCAAAAGAGACGCGCCTGTCACAGATCCGAACAAATCGCTTGCTCGATGAATTTGGAAAGAAGGACGCGCGCTTAGATAAGACCCCAAGGGACTCCAACGGGTGGTGCTTGAAACAAGGCCGCCGCTAGAGAGTCTGCTGCCAAGAGAGGTAATATAAGCATGGCTAAAGTTATCGGTATTGATCTCGGGACCACCAACTCCTGCCTGTCCGTTATGGACGGTAAGGACCCCCGCGTTATTGAGAACGCCGAAGGTGCCCGCACAACCCCTTCCATGGTTGGTTTTTCCGACGATGGCAATCTGGTGGGTCAGCCCGCCAAACGCCAGGCCGTCACCAACCCTGAAAACACCCTGTTCGCCATCAAGCGCCTGATCGGCCGCAACTTCAAAGATCCCGCTGTCGACAAAGATAAGGACCTTGTGCCTTACAAGATCATTGAAGGTAAAAACGGCGATGCCTGGGTGGAAGCCAACGGCAAGGACTACAGCCCCAGCCAGGTGTCTGCTTTCATTCTGCAGAAGATGAAAGAAACCGCTGAGAGCTTCCTGGGTGAAGACGTGACCCAGGCCGTGATCACCGTTCCGGCTTACTTCAACGATTCACAGCGTCAGGCCACCAAGGACGCCGGTAAGATTGCCGGTCTGGAAGTGCTGCGCATCATCAACGAACCCACAGCTGCTGCCCTGGCTTACGGTCTGGACAAGAAAAAGTCCGGCACCATTGCTGTCTACGATCTGGGCGGTGGTACCTTTGATATCTCCATCCTGGAAATCGGCGATGGCGTGTTCGAAGTGAAATCCACCAACGGGGACACTTTCCTGGGTGGTGAAGACTTCGATGCCCGCATCATCGACTATCTGGCTGAAGAGTTCCAGAAAGAGCAGTCCATCGACCTGCGTCAGGACAAGCTGGCTCTGCAGCGTCTCAAAGAAGCTGCTGAAAAAGCCAAAATCGAGCTGTCCTCTTCTCAGCAGACCGAAGTCAACCTGCCCTTCATCACCGCAGACCAGTCCGGTCCCAAGCACCTGAACATCAAGCTCAGCCGTGCCAAGCTGGAAGCCCTGGTCGATGACCTGATCACCCGCACCGTCAAGCCCTGTAAAGCGGCTCTGAAGGACGCTGGTGTGACCGCCGGTGAAGTGGACGAAGTCATCCTGGTCGGCGGCATGAGCCGCATGCCCAAGGTCTTCGACACTGTTAAGGACATCTTCGGCCGTGAGCCGCATCGTGGGGTGAACCCCGACGAAGTGGTGGCCATGGGTGCTGCCATTCAGGCCGGTGTGCTGCAGGGTGAAGTCAAAGACGTTCTGCTGCTGGATGTCACCCCGCTGTCCCTGGGTATTGAAACCCTGGGCGGTGTGATGACCAAGCTGATCGATCGCAACACCACCATCCCGACCAAGAAGTCCCAGGTTTTCTCGACCGCTGAAGACAACCAGCAGGCCGTGACCATCCGGGTCTTCCAGGGTGAGCGTGAAATGGCTGCCGACAACAAACTGCTGGGTCAGTTTGATCTGGTCGGTATCCCCAACGCCCCGCGCGGCATGCCACAGATCGAAGTCACCTTCGACATCGACGCCAACGGCATCGTCAACGTGTCGGCCAAAGACAAGGCCACCAACAAAGAACAGACCATCCGCATTCAGGCATCCGGCGGTCTGTCCGACGATGACATTGAGCGCATGGTGCAGGAAGCCGAAGATCACGCCGACGCCGATAAAGCCAAGCGTGAACTGGCGGAAGCCCGCAACCAGGCTGACTCTCTGATCCATGCTTCCGAGAAATCTCTCAGCGAAGCTGGCGACAAAGTGGAAGCTGCCGACAAGGAAGCTGTGGAAAAAGCCATCGCTGACCTGAACGAAGTCAAGGACGGTGAAGACCTGGCCGACATTCAGGCCAAGACCGAAGCCCTGGCTCAGGCCTCCATGAAAGTTGGTGAAGCGCTCTACAAAGAGCAGCAGGAAGCAGGCGAAGCAGCTGAAGGCGCTGCTGAAGATGCCCAGTCCGGCTCTGCCAACGATGAAACCGTTGTTGATGCTGACTTCGAAGAAGTCGATGACGACAACAAAGGTAAAAAGGCCTAACGGTCAACGCGACAGCAAAAAGGGGGCCGATGACCAATCGGCCCCCTTCGCGGTCCAAAGACAAGACCTCCCAGAGCTTCATTGTTTTCCAGGGAACCGGCCCCCGGTTTCAGAGATAAGAGGACGATGGCTCTTTTCACCAGTTTGGAGGGTGAGGCAGCAAGCGGTTTGAAACGAAGGTGTTTACCTGACTGCTGATCACACTCTGGAGCCGGACAAAAACAGGGAACAGGCCCGAGCCTTCCCGTCCTGCTCAAAAAAAGCGCGAGATTGATTTCAATCCATGGCAAAGCAGGACTATTACGAAACACTCGGCGTTGCCAAAGACGCAGACGCGGCAGCCCTGAAATCGGCCTACCGCAAGAAAGCGATGCAATTTCACCCGGACCGCAATCCGGATGACCCCGAAGCCGAAGTCAAATTCAAAGAAGTCAACGAAGCCTACGGCATTCTCAAAGATGAGCAGAGCCGGGCCGCCTACGACCGTTTTGGCCATGCGGCCTTTGAAAACGGAGGCAACGGCCAGGGACGACCGGGCGGCGGTCAGGGCGGTTTTGACTTCTCCGGCTTTGCAGACATTTTCGATGAAATGTTCGGTGATTTCATGGGCCAGGGCGGTGGACGCCGGGGCGGCAGCAGCCAGGGTGCTGATCTGCGATACAACATGGAAATCACCCTGGAAGAAGCCTTTGAAGGCAAGGACGCCCAGATCCGTGTGCCCGCCTCCATCTCCTGTGAGGGCTGTGAAGGCACCGGGGCCGAAAAAGGCAGCAAGCCTGTGTCCTGTACCACCTGTGGCGGCCGCGGCCGGGTCCGGGCTCAACAGGGCTTTTTCACCATTGAACGGGCGTGTCCCTCCTGCCAGGGCCAGGGCCGGGTGATCGAAAACCCCTGCGGGGAATGCAGCGGTGCCGGTCGGGTGGTGAAGGAAAAAACCCTGCAGGTGAACATTCCTGCCGGGGTGGAAGATGGAACCCGCATCCGCCTTTCAGGCGAAGGCGAAGCCGGTCTGCGCGGGGCGCCTCCGGGTGACCTCTACATTTTCCTGTCCCTGCAGCCTCACCGCCTGTTCCAACGCGATGGCGCCAACCTCTACTGCAAGGTGCCCATCCCCATGACCACGGCGGCCCTGGGCGGGTCCGTTGAAGTCCCTTCACTGGATGGCAGCCGCACCAAGGTATCCATTCCCGATGGCACTCAGAACGCCACCCAGTTCCGCCTGCGCGGCAAGGGCATGCCCGTACTGCGGTCAGCGGCCAAAGGCGACCTTTACATCCAGGTATCCGTCGAAGTGCCGGTCAAGCTGACCAAACGCCAGCGCGAGCTGCTGAAGGAATTTGACGAGGAAGTGGGCGGTCACGCCAAACACAGCCCGGAAAGCCACGGCTTTTTCAGCCGGGTCAAAGAGTTCTTCGAAGACCTCACCGACTAGCCGCCTCCGGGGGCAATTGGTCCGGTAGGAAACGACAAAAACGGCTGCCTTTCAGGTGGCCGTTTTTTCTGTGCAGGCCAGGATCAGCCTGAAACGGCAGGAGCCCTTTTCTCCCACTCCGCCCGGGTGAGGGAAAAGAAGGGCAGCGTTTCACCGTAAGCGAAGATGTCATCGCGGCGGATCAGACCCATCTTGGTCAGCACCTTTTGAGAGGCCGCATTCCCGGGATCTGTCACGGCGGTGATCTGCTCCAGGTCACTAACCGCAAACCCGTGATTGAGCGCCAGCCGTCCCGCCTCAGTGGCAATGCCTTTTCCCCAGGCTTCCGGCCCATAGCGATAGCCCAGCTCAATAAAATCCGTGTCCGGTAACGGACAGTAAAAGACCATACCCAGCGCCTGTTCGGGCGCCGTCTTGTCGGACACCACCCAGGTGCCCAAACCGGGCAGGCAACCGCCCGCTGAAATCCAGCCCCGGTACCGCTCCCGCAGGTCTTCGACCGGCAGTATGTCGCCAATGTACCGCATCACCTGCGGATCCTGGCCCCAGCGCACCATGTCCTCCAGATGACGTTCAGCCAAAGGCACAAGCAACAGGCGGGGGCTTTCCAAAACAGGCAGATCGGTGGTCATGGGGCAGTCTCTCCTTTCTCGACATCCGGCAGTGTTATCAAAGATCACGACTCTTTTGCAGATTGTTTCCCCCGGTTGTTGGCAAAGTTGCTCGACAGAAGGGGGATGCCTCGGCTAGCTAATGCCGAAGCAACACTGACGATCAGACACCGGTTCAACCGGAACACAAGCCAGGCTTGTACAGCCCTGCCGTAAGGAGAAGACAAAATGGCCGACACAGAAACCGTGAAAATTGGGGTGGTAGGCTGCGGCGGCCGTATGGGGCGCATGCTGATCAGCACCATTGCTGCCCATCCGCGCGGCGCTGTGGCCGGCGGCACAGAACTGCCTGGCAGCCCTCTGATCGGTCAGGACCTGGGCACGTTGGTTGGCCTGGGGTCTTTCGGGGTCACCGTGCAGGAGGAAGCCAAAGACCTTTTTCAGTCCTGCGAGGTGGTGATTGACTTTTCAACCCCTGCCGCCACCCTGGCCCACGCAGCCCTGGCGGTAGAAAGCGGCACGGCACTGGTCATCGGCACCACGGGCATGAGCGACGAGGAGGTTGCCAGCCTCTCCAAGGCGGCAGAAAAGGCCCCGATCGTTTACGCCCGCAACATGTCCATGGGCGTCAATCTCTTGCTGTCACTGGTCGAGCAGGTGGCCGCACGTCTGAATGACGAGTACGATATCGAGGTGCTGGAGATGCACCACCGACACAAGGTGGATGCTCCCTCCGGCACGGCTCTGGCCCTGGGTGAAGCCGCCGCCAAAGGCCGCGGGAAACCTCTGGCTGAGATTTCAGACCGGGGCCGCGATGGCATCACAGGTGCCCGCAAGAAAGGCGACATTGGTTTCGCGGTGCTGCGCGGCGGCGATGTCCCGGGAGATCATTCGGTGATCTTTGCCGCAGATGGCGAACGCATTGAGCTTGGCCATCGGGCCTCCAGCCGAGAGGTTTTTGCCCGTGGGGCCGTCACCGGCGCCCTTTGGCTGAAAGGCAAAGGTCCGGGGCTCTATGACATGCGGGATGTGCTGGACCTGTGATCCGACGCGTTCAAAACGCTGCTGTTTCACGCCCGTTCAAAAAGCCATTCCACTGAAAGCCCTTTTAATCTAGCGCAGCTTCTGCAGGGCCCCCTGCAGGGCCTGCCCGAGCTCGATCTTTTCCTGACCGTTCAGGAAAGATCCCACCTGTACCTGCCGGCCATGGCTGCTGAGCACCAGCGGGTCATTGGCTTCCGGATCTGAACCAACGCTGAGCTTCAGCCAGTAAGGCTGAAAACTCCAGCGCCGCAGATCGCCATAGTGATTGACCCGGACCAGGGTCAGGCAATCCCGGGTCAGTTTGACAATTTCATACTGGCGGGCCCGCCGATAGTTGATGCGAAAAGCGATGTAGACCAGCAAAAACTCCAGCCCCATGAAGCCAATCACCGGCCAGGCCCCGATCAGAAAGAACACCAGCCCGGCAAGAAACCCCACCAGGGCAATGGCCGTCATCAAAATAACGAACCCGCGTGAACTGAGGGAACGATGGGGATAGAGCGTGGCTTCAAACAGGACCTCTTCCGCCATGTCTTCAGCGCCAGCCGCCTGGGCGTTAGGGGCTTCTGAAGACTGGGAACCACGAAGCGGGGCAAAAGCCCGACAGGGGGAACAGGAAGCAGTCATGCCATCAGCATAGTCAGCCCGATCCCAGAAGTGAAATGACTTCGTGACAGAGGCTGCCGCGCCTTTTAGCTTCAGCCAACACCCCGTCCCGTCAAAGTCAGTTCGGTTGAAAACGCACTGCATCTAAATCCAAACCGATCAGGCTTTGACAGCGGTGCCAAACATTAAAAAAGTCCCCCAGGAGAGACCCCGTTCATGCCCATGAAAAAAGCCGATGTCATAGAGTTTTTTGACCGCCTGCATGAGGCTGACCCCGAACCGAAAGGGGAGCTGGACTATGTAAACCCCTATACCTTGCTGGTCGCTGTTGTTTTGTCAGCACAGGCAACTGACGTGGGGGTCAACAAGGCCACCGGGCCGCTGTTCAAGGTCGCGGACACCCCGGAAAAGATGGTGGCTCTGGGCGAAGCCAAGGTGCGCGATTACGTCAAAACAATCGGCCTGTTCAACACCAAGGCAAAGAACGTCATCAAACTCTCCCAAAGCCTGATCAACGATCACGGCGGTGAGGTGCCCGTGGACCGGGAGGCTCTGGAAAAACTGGCTGGGGTCGGCCGGAAAACCGCCAATGTGGTGCTCAACATCGCCTTCGGACAGCCAACCATCGCCGTCGATACCCACCTCTTCCGGGTGTCCAACCGCACGGGGCTGGCTCCGGCCAAAACCCCGCTGGCGGTGGAGAAAAAACTGCTGAAGATCATCCCCAAGGACCGCCTGTTGCATGCCCACCACTGGCTGATCCTGCATGGTCGCTACATCTGCAAAGCACGTAAACCGGAATGCTGGCGCTGTCCCGTCGCCCATGTCTGTGGCTTCAAAGCCAAGACCTCAGCGGCATGATGAAAATCACAGGCCTGTCGCAGCCTGGAGGCAAATCAACGTCACAGGATTCACTGGTTACGTCACTATAATCAACCAAATCTTGAGGTCACAGCCAGCCGCGTCGGCGGAAGTAGAGATAAGGCAGTAGGGATGAAAAGAACATCACCACAATGGCCAGCAGATACCCAAACCGCCAGGAAAGCTCCGGCATAAACTCAAAATTCATACCGTAGATGCTGGCGATCAGGGTCGGCGGCATGAACACCATGGCCAGGACCGAGAAGATCTTGATGATCTTGGTCTGTTGCAGATTGATCAGACCCAGCGTGGCATCGAGACAGAACTCACATTTCTGAACCAGAAAAGCCGCCTGTTCCTGCAGGGAACGGACGTCCTGACCCAGACTTTTCAATTGCCGCCGTTTGGCCGGGTTCTTGTCACTGACGGCCTGCAGCAGGTTTAGAGTCCGGGTCAGGACCATCAGACTTTCGCGGGTCAGCGAGGTCAGATCCTCCAGCCGTCCCAACTTGCGCAGAACCGCTTCAAGGTCCACGGCCTGCCCAGTCTGGTCCCGGCGGGCCGCCGCCGGGCTGAAGATCTGCCGGGATACCTGGCTCAGGTCCGCCCCTGCCAGTTCCAGCACATCAGCTGATCGCGCCACCAGACAGTCCAGAAGATTGACCAGCAGTCGATCGGCAGACTCTCCGATTTGCTGTTCCTTCTGCACCAGCGCCTGAAAGTTCATCATGGCTTTGGGGTTGCTGGGCCGCAAGGTGATCAGCTGCTTGCCGTTGTAGAGCAAGGTGACTTCGGTCAGACCCGGGTCGGTTTCATTAACCCGCCAGACCAGAGGAATGGTCAGGACGTACCAGTCTCCCTGTTGGTATATGCGGCTGGAGGGTTCAATTTCCCGCGTGACTTCTTCACTCGGCAGGGTCAGGGACAAAGCCTGCTGCAGCCACTCGCGCTCCTGCTCACTGGGGGCTTCCAGATCCAGCCAGAGTGCCGCCTGAGCCAGGGCCGGGTCCGGCTGTCCGACCTCAGGAGAGGGCTCCAGCAGACCAAATCCGTCCGGTCCTTTGCCGTAGAATTTCAGCACGCTTTCCCCCGCTGTCTGAAAGGCCTTGGTTGCAGTTGGCGCAGCATAGAGTCAAATCGCTTTCAGTGGAATCACTTCATAAAGACGCCAGAGTGTGAACGAGGGAAGTCAAAGCGCCTTGCGCTCCGCTTCTGTGCTGAATCCACAGGCGCAGGTTCGGCCGGCAACGGTCCGGCCGGCCAAAAAAACACCCGGCTGCGGAACAGCCGGGTGCTTCTGTTTTCTCTTGGGTTCAGCCAGATCAGGCCGCACGCACTTTCATCAGGAAGGCATCGACCTCTCCGCGCAGCGCTTCGGCCTGCTGGGCCAGTTCGCCGGAAGCGTCCAACACCTGATTGGCGGCGCCGCCGGTTTCGTCCGCAGCCTGCGAGACCCCGCCGATGTTAGAGCTGACCTGTTGCATGCCAGAGGCAGCCAGAGCCATGGTGCTGGCAATCTCCTGCGTGGTGGCCCCCTGCTGCTCTACCGCAGCAGAGATGGCAGAGGAGATTTCATTCATCTGCTCAATCACCTGACCAATGGACTGAATGGCGCCCACGGCCTCCCCGGTCACAGTCTGCATGGAGCCGATCTGACCGGCAATTTCCTCTGTGGCTTTGGCGGTCTGTGTGGCGAGGGATTTCACCTCATTGGCCACCACGGCAAAGCCGCGACCGGCATCTCCGGCCCGGGCGGCCTCGATGGTGGCATTGAGAGCCAGGAGGTTGGTCTGCTCGGCAATGTCCTGAATGAGATGGACCACCTCACCAATTTTCTGAGCCGCGGTTGCCAGGGTTTCAACCTGATCGTTGCTCTGGCGGGCCTTGTCCATGGCATCCTGGGCAATAAGGGTGGAGCGGTTGACCTGAGAAGAAATCTCGTTGACCGAGGCTGACAGTTCCTGCGCCGCCGATGCGGCCGTGCTGACGGAGCCGGAGGTTTCATCGGAGGCCACGGAAACGGCTTCTGCCTGACGGGAGGCCTCTTTGGCCGTATCGGTCATGGAGCCGGCTGTGGACTGCATTTCAGTGGCAGAAGAGGAAACCGTTTCCACCACACCCAGCACAGAGGCTTCAAAGGAGCCAGCCAGGTCCAGCATCTCCTGACGACGGACCTGCGTGGCAGCCTGACGCTCTTCCTCGTTGCGATGGCGCTCACTTTCAGCATCCGCCAGCGATTGACGGAAGATCTCCAGGGACCCTGCCATGGCAGAGATTTCATCCCCGCCCCGCTGAGAAACTTCGGCCTGAAGATCCCCATCGGCGATCTGCTGCATGGTGCTGGCCAGTGCGCTCAGACGGGCCACCAGGTTGCGACCGACATAGAGCCAGACAATCAGGGCAATCACCAGCATCACAGCCGCCAGCAACGCAGCCTGGATCATCTCACTGCGATCAGCCTGTGTGTCGACCGCCATGGTGCTTTGGGTCAGCTGGCTCTTGGTTCCCTGAACCACAGACACCACCACTTCAGACAGCGAGGCAGCGGAGGCTCTGGCCTTTTCCAGCTCTCCCTGGGCCGAGGCGATTGCTGCCAGTTCCATCCGACGGGTGGCAAAGATGCCATTGTCCCCCAGACCAATGTCGATCAGGGATTTGACCTTCTCCATCAGCTCGTCCTGGGTATCCTGATCCTGGATCAGGCTTACGGCCTGGGCCGCAGAGGCTGCTGCCGCCGTAAAGGACTCCCGCAGATAGTCCACACTCTCTTCGGTGTTTGCCGTCAGGCTCTGGCTGAGAAGGCCATAAATCAGGTTGCCCTGCCCCTGGGTTTCCAGGAAGGCCATCATGGTGCCCACTCCTGAGTCCATCAGCTCGGCAATGGCCATAGAAGAGTTTGTACTGGCGGAATTGGCCCCCATCACCACCGTGTGGTTAGCCTCTTCAACAATAGGTTCAATGATTTCGACATAGCGCTCATAAAGGCTGGCTTGATCACCAACCAGGGCATTCAGGCGAACCTTATGTGTTCGGCGGCTGAAAGACGGCGCATCCAGCCAGGCCTGACGGGTTGCCAGCATGCCTTCCTGACCAAGGGCCAGCACGTGAAACTCATCAGCCAATGCAGAGAGTTCCGTCACTTCTTCTTCATTTGGCAAAGAGGCAATGCGCTCATCCAAACTGTCCAGCAGATCGGAAATCTCGTCATGCAGTTCCGACAACAAGCGCCCTTCGGATACGGTACTGACCAAAGAAAGTTTGCCGTTGAGCTGATTGACCAGGACCAGCACTTCGAGATTGCCGCGCAGGGCCGTGACGTCGTTTTGGACCAACCCCTGGATCAGATCAGCGGCGTCATCGGTTACCTCTTCAGAGGCAATCAGCATTTCAAACCGGGCACCATCCAGCAGCGGAGAGATGGTGTCATTGAGATCCACGTGACCTTCTTCCACCTTATCCGCCAGGGTCTGGCTTTCCACTTCCAGCCGGAGCCGCTGCTCAACCACCTTGTCGAGGTCATTCATGGCCTGTCCCAGGGCCGTCACTTCCTGACCGATGGCGGCCAGCTGTTCGCTGTCGGCACCCAGTTGCTCCAGTTGGCCGATGATGTCTTGCATAGAGCCCAAACGGGCTTCCAATCCGGCTTTCTGCTTTTCACGATCGTCGGAAGAATCAGCTGCCGCCAGTTGAGGGGCTGCGGCCGCCAGGCCGATGGCGCCTGCCTGCAGGTTCAGGGCCTGCTCCATGGCCGGTACAGAAGTTCCGGTGGCTTCATTGAAGGCCAGTCGGATGGACTGGATGGAGAACCAGGCGACAGCACCAACCACCAGCGCCAGAATGCCAACACCTCCAAAAGCCAGGAACAGGCGTCCGGCAATGCCAAAGCCTTTTTTCTGCTTGCCAGCAGTTTCAGTGGCCTCGCCTGCGGGATCCATCAGCTCTACTTCTTGTTGGTCCATCACAACCATTCCTTAGCTGGTCAGCTTGTTCCGTCTTTTCATTGCATCTGCAGCGGTTTCCTTGAGCCAACAGGCCCCGAAAACCAGGTTTCTGGTGGGAAAAGCCCGTAACCCTTAAGTGTGCTTTCTTCGGAAACGCAATCAAAGATGTCCGTCAAATGCCATTTTGTTTGTAAGCAGTTGAAAGAACGTTAACGTCACGCCTTCTTAAAGATTATGGCCAGAAGCATCACCTAACTGACGCTTCTGGCCACTTTGTCTGAGTTATGCAGCTCGCACGCTCTGCAGGAAGTTATCTACCTGCGTACGCAGAGTTTCAGACTGGCGGGCAACTTCATCGGCAGCCGCCAGAACTTCATTGGCTGACTGGCCTGTTTCACCCGCAGCGCGGGAGACACCACCAATGTTGGTGGACACAGACTGTGTGCCTTCAGATACCCGCTGCATGGTAGAGGCAATTTCCTGAGTGGCAGCTCCCTGTTCTTCCACAGCCGCCGATATCGAAGCAGAGATTTCGTTCATCTGCTCGATCACCTGGTTAATGGCCTTGATGGCAGATACGGCCTCTCCGGTGGCATTCTGCATGCCACCAATCTGTTTGCCGATTTCTTCCGTCGCCTTGGCTGTCTGGTTGGCCAGGGATTTCACTTCATTGGCCACCACCGCAAAGCCGCGACCGGCATCACCGGCACGGGCAGCTTCAATGGTTGCATTGAGGGCCAGCAGGTTGGTTTGCTCGGCAATTTCCTGAATCAGGTTCACCACTTCACCAATCTTGTTGGCGGCCACGGCAAGACCTTCGATTTCCACGTTGGTCTGTTGTGCGCGTGTGGAGGCTTCCCCGGCGATTTCATTGGAGTGATTGACCTGACGGCCAATTTCATCAATGGAGCTGCTCAGCTCCTGCGCAGCAGCCGCAGCGGTCTGCACTTCGCCTGTGGTCACATCAGCTGCCGAGGACACCACACCAGCCTGCTGATTGGTTTCATCGGCCGTTGCAGACATGTTGCCAGCCGTTGCCTGCATCTGAGTGGCAGAGGACGACACAGATTCCACAACACCTTTCACGCTGGCGTCAAAGCTGTCTGCCAGAGCCAGCATATCCTGACGGCGACGGGCAGAAGCGGCTTCCCGCTCAGCTTCGTTTTCGCGGCGTTCTTCATCGGCTTTGGACAGATTGTCCCGGAAGATCGCCAGGGCATGACCCATGTCAGTGATCTCATCACTGCCGCCTTCCGGCACTTCCGCACTCAGATCCCCGGCTGCAATTTCACCCATGGAATTGGACAGACGGCTCAGACGGGCAACGAGATTGCGGCCCACGTACAGCCAGGCAATCAGTACCGCAATGACAACCGACGCGATCACCATGGTAGAAATGATCATTTTGGAGTCTTCAATGGTGCCGCTGACTTCTGTTGTGGCGCTGGTCAGCTGAGTTTCCACCAGGGTGATCAGCTCATCAACTTTGACATTCAGCATGTAGGCGCTGGCCCGGGCCAGAGTCAGGGCTTCTTCGGACTTGGCAACCGCTTCCAGTTCCTGCCCGCGTACGGTAAAGGCACTGTCAAACCCCTTGCCATAAGCCAGCAGAGCTTCCACCTGTTCGCGCAGCTGGTCGATGGCATCCGTATAGGGCAAAGTCGCCATGGTTTCCGTCAGGTTGGTGTTGACAGCTTTGTATTGCTCACGCAGTGGCTTCAGCTTGTCTTTGCTGTCGGTTGTGGCGGCCTGGATCAGCAGTCCGGACAGATAGTTCACTTCTGCCTGGGTCTGCAGCAGTTTGGCCAGCCGGCCAACCCCACGCTGCACCAGAGAGTTGATGGCGCCCTCACTTTCCTTGGTGACGTTCATGGAGCCGAAGACAACCTGGTCATTGGCCATGTTGACTTCCGCGTTCAGGCTGTCAGCCAGCTGTGAACGAAGATCCAGAAGTCGGGCGTGCTTTTCCGTCAACTTGTTCATGGCGTCGTATTTTTCCGCGCCAAAGGTCTCCATCACCACCGAACGCAGGGCGAACACATTTTCTTCCCCCTGAATGATGGCCTGCAGTTCATCAAAGATTGGCTGCACCACTTCCAGAGCCATGTCGGGCATGGTCGCCAGTTTGGTTTGCAGCTGCAGCAGAACTTCGAGGGTCTTTTCCTCAGCAGCCTTAACATCATCCACATGGCTGCCGGCGACCCCTTCGGCCACATAGATCATCATGCCGCTGAAGATCACCTGAGCTTCCAGGCTGGTGCGCAGAACGCCCACATCGTCGCGCATCAGCGACTGAACAGCAGAAGAGGTGTTCTTGGACGTGCTGGCGGTTTGCTCCAGCAGTTTCTTTTGCGCGGCTTCCACCTGGGGCAACAGCTGCTCACGAACCTTTGCCTGGGCCTGCTCCACGTTCTGGATCAGGTCGTTGCGCAAACCCGCCAGCTCCAGACGCGTAGCCACCTGCTGGTTCAGGCCGGACATGGCCCGGTTAATGCCTTCAATTTCCTTGCCGATGGATTCAAGCGTTTCAGGATCGGTGCCCAGTGCAGACAAGGTATCCAGCCGGCTGCGCAGCAAAGACATCTCCTCGCCCAGGGCGAACTCAAGCTCACTGCGTTCCTGAGAGTCCTTGGCACTGGCCAGTCGGGGGGCAGCTGCGTTCATGGAACCCGCGTCAGCTTTGATCCGGAAGGCCTCTGCCAGAGCTGGCACAGAAACCTCTGCAGTCTGGTCAAACGAGCTCTGAACTGTCCCGAACGAAAGCCAGGCTGAACCGCCAGCCAGCATGGTCAAAAGCACCACTGATCCAAATGCCAGATACAGACGCGCACGGATACCAAACCGCCGCCGGGGCTGTTCATCCTGAGTGCTGTCCTGCGCTTCCAGATTCACCGTTTCATCCTGATCTGGTGACACATCTGCTGACTGGTAAGCCATTGCGTTCCCGCCCTTATCTTCCTGATCGCTGTTCTCTCTTGTCCGCTCCGCAAAACCTGAAATTGCAATAACTCGGAGACAAACATGGAGGCCACTATCCGACCATTGAATTGAAAGAGGGTTAATTTCTCGGCAACAGCAGGCCAAATGCCGCATTTTCCGGGAAGTTCAGGCCAACAAATCGACCAAAGTGGTTTCAATCTAGTCGCGAATTCTTCCCTAAGTCTTTGAAGATAATAGGAGTCATAATTCGTAAGCTATCAAATGGTTTTATGCGAAAAAGAAGCAGATTTTTGCGGGTTTCGCCTGAGCAATTCCTGTCTCACCTGCTGTTTTTTTGCCCGCGGGTTAAGAAACATGCCTTCAAACAACTTCTTTGCATCAACACAGAGCTTTTCTGTTTGGGGCCGCTTGCAGCGGATCTTCCTCTGCGGATTGTTCAGAGATGGCAAAGGGAGCTGAAAAAGGGCAAAGAAAAAGGCCGGACGCTCTGCGATCTCTCGCGGCTGTCCGGCCTTTTCGAAATTGGAGCGGGCGATGAGATTCGAACTCACGACCCTAACCTTGGCAAGGTTATGCTCTACCCCTGAGCTACGCCCGCATCGTGTCGGTAACGTCGATGCCGCTCCGTCGGTGAGGCGGTTTTTAAAAGCCTTGCCCCTGCCTTGCAAGCCCCTTTATTACTTTTTTTATTCACAGCCCTGTTTGGAGCCTCAAAAGTGACCGATATGCCCGCGCCAACCCTGGCCAATGGCGATGCGCCGACCACGCCCAAAGCCTTGCTGGACAAGCTTTCCAGCCTGGGTCTTGACCACAAGACCATCAGCCATGAGGCGGTTTTCACTGTGGAAGAAGCCAAAAGCCTGCGCGGCAGTCTACCCGGCGGTCACACAAAAAATCTCTTTCTGCGCAACAAAAAGGGGGCCATGTGGCTGGTGACCTGTCTGGAGGACCGGCAGGTCGATCTGAAACAGCTGGGAAAACAGCTGGAGGCGGGACGCTTTTCCTTTGGCAGTGCCGAGCGACTGATGAAACACCTCGGGGTCATTCCAGGCGCTGTAACCCCCTTTTCCGTCATCAATGACAAAGACGGGCAGGTTACCATGGTGCTGGACAAAGGGCTCTTTGAACACGACCCCCTGAATTTCCATCCACTGGACAACCGGCAGACCACGGCCATTTCCGCCGATCACCTGCTGACTTTTCTCGAAGCCGTTGACCACGCTCCCTTGATTCTCGATCTGGATGCTGTGGCCCCCTGAAGCCATCAGGGAGAGAAGGCTTGCGTCCCGAGGCTGGAAGGGCCACATAAGGGCTCCTGAACAAGACCACGACCGGGTTAGGCAGATACGCTTTGCCTTAAACCGGGACTGACTTTCTGACACTTTGAAGAGAGTTTCACGCCTTAAGCGGCCTTACGATGTAAGCCCACTTAAAGCGATTTAGCTCTCGGGGGCGGTTGTCCAGCTGACATTGGCAGCCAGTGCCCCATTCACTCGACCTACAAAGCCCGTGCTGCCAGCAGGCAGCGACTTGGAGACTTACAATGGACAGCCTCATCGGTTCCGCACAAAGCGGACCTTCTGCAGCGGACCTGATCAAAGACAGTGACATCCAGAACTTTGGCAAGGATGTCATTGAAGCCTCCATGCAACAGCCCGTGCTGGTGGATTTCTGGGCTCCCTGGTGCGGCCCCTGCAAACAGCTTGGCCCTATGCTGGAAAAAGTCGTGCTGGCCGCCCGCGGGGCTGTGAAGATGGTCAAGGTCGACATTGATCAGAACCAGGCGCTGGCCCAACAGCTGCGCATTCAGTCCGTACCGACGGTCTATGCCTTTTTCCAGGGACAGCCCGTCGATGGTTTTCAGGGCGCCCAGCCGGAAAGCCAGCTGAAACAGTTCATTGAACAGTTGCTGCAGAAGACAGGTGCCCAGGGCGTGGACAACCCGGTGGAACGGGCGCTGGAACAGGCCGCCATGATTGAGGAGCAGGGGGACGTGGCCCAGGCCGCGGCCATCTATGCCCAGGTGCTGCAGCATGAGCCAGATAACCTGAAGGCCATTGCCGGTGTCCTTAACGCCCAGATCAGCCTGGGTGACCAGGAAGCCGCCGCTGAGATGTTTGCCGGTTTGCCTGAAGAGGTTCGCGACAATCCGGAGTTAAAGTCCATCAAAGCCGCTCTTGAACTGGCGGCCCAGGCGGCAGACAGCGGTGAAAGCGCAGAACTGCTGGCAAAGCTGGAGCAGGACCCCGACGACCATGCCAGCCGCTTTGAGCTGTCCCAGGCCTACTACGGCAAAGGCCAGAAGGAAGAAGCCGCTGAAGCTCTGCTGGAAATCATCCGCCGGGACCGCAGCTGGAACGAAGAAGCCGCCCGCAAAGAGCTGTTGAAGTACTTCGAAGCCTGGGGCCTGACAGACCCTATGTCCAATCGCTATCGCCGCCAGCTCTCTGCAGTGCTCTTCTCCTGATCCTGCTTGTAAAGCTGCTCTGACACAGGGAAAGACCCCATGAGCCACGGTCCTTTTGATCCGGATTTCTCAGACCTGCCAGAAACCCTGGCAGTCTTTCCCCTGCCGGGCGCTTTGCTTCTCCCCGGCAATCAGATGTCCCTGAACATTTTTGAGCCTCGCTATCTGGCCATGGTGGAAGACGCCCTGAAGGACCAGCGGCTGATCGGCATGATCCAGCCCAAACTGGAAGAGGGCACAGCCGGCAGCGATGTGGGGGCCGCCCCGCTCTATGAACTGGGCTGTGTCGGACGCATTTCCGGCTTTAATGAAACCCAGGATCGGAGATATCTGATCAATCTGTCCGGTCTCTGCCGATTCCGGGGGCAACAGGAACTTGATCAGGTGAAGGGCTATCGACGGCTGGCCGTTTCCTGGGATGGTTTTTCACAGGATATGGCCCCTGAAGAAGACGCTGACATCGCGCTGCCGCGAACCCGGCTGTTGGAGGCCCTGCAACGCTATCTGGAACAGCAGGAGATGAATGCGGATCTGGAAGCGCTCAACGCTGCTGATGATCTGCAGATTGTCGATACCCTGGCCATGGCCTGCCCCTTTTCAGTTGCGGAAAAACAAGCCCTGCTTGAGGCGGCAACAGCTCAGGAACGCACCGATACCTTGATCGCCATCATGGAAATGGCCATTCTCAATCACAACGAAGGAACGCTGCGCCACTGATACCGTGACCGGTGGGACAGCGTCCAGGAATGCGCCCCCGGATCCGCCCAGAGATAGACCCAGAGGCATCTCTCGGGATAGGCCCGGACGATGCCTGGGACGGGATTGTTAAGACCCGGCGATTTCATAAACCACTTTGACTCTAGACAGCTGGATACTCTGCCATGACCCGAAGCTCCGGTGTGGATCCGAAACTGCTCGATATTCTCGTGTGTCCTGTCACCAAGGGACCCCTGAAGTACGATGCCGAAAGCCAGGAACTGATCAGCCATCAGGCTGGCCTGGCCTTTCCCATCCGCGACGGCATTCCCATTATGCTGACCGATGAAGCCCGTCCGCTTGACTGATCCAGCGTCTGCGTGTCTTTGCTGCGGCTTACCCTGTTACCCGACCTGAACAAAGTGATAGACGGCCATGACTGACCACAGCATCAAGCATCACCCCCGCGAACTGCGCTATCTGTCCGCTGAAAAGCGTCTGGAAGTGGATTTTGAAGACGGGCTGGTCTTTTCGCTGCCGGCGGAGTATCTTCGGGTGGAAAGCCCTTCGGCTGAAGTTCAGGGACACGGGCCGGGCCAGAAAAAGACCGTTGGCGGACGGCGACACGTAGGCATCATGGCCATTGAGCCCGTTGGCAGCTATGCCGTGCGCATCAAGTTTGATGATCTGCACGACACCGGTCTGTACACCTGGGATTACCTCTACAAGCTGGGTGAGGAACAGGCTGAGATCTGGCAGGCATACCTAAACAACCTGGAAGACCAGGGCCTGTCCCGGGATCCCTAAACCGCTCCCGCTCTGAACGTTACAGCGCTTCCCCCCGGAAAAGCTTAGGCAAATCCCCAACCGTCCCCATGGCATGACGCATGAAGAAGCGCCGGAGGGGCGGCAACTGGTTGACCGCGGCCATACCCAGGTCCCGCGCCAGGCGGACCGGGGGCAGGTTGTTGGAAAACAGCCGGTTCAGCCCGTCTGTGGCTGCGATCATGGCCATATTGTCAAAGCGTCGCCAGCGCGCGTAACGGTCTACAATGGCCTGATTGCCCAGATCCTGGCCCAGGCGTCGGGCATCCACCAGACATTCTGCTAAAGCCGCCACGTCCTTGATTCCCAGATTGAACCCCTGACCGGAAATAGGATGAATGCCATGGGCCGCATCGCCCACCAAGATCAGGCGTTCGTCGTGATAGCTGTCGGCATGCTGCAGGGACAGGGGATAGCTCCAGCGCCGTCCCAGGACCTTGATCCGTCCCAGGCTGTCGCCAAAGCGCCGCTGGATCTCCTGAGAAAAGCCGGCATCATCCAGTTCCATCATATGGGGCACGAGATCCGGACGTTCGGTCCAGACAATGGAAGAGCGGTACCGCCCCCATTCCCCGTCCGGCAGGCTCTCATCATCACTCAGCGGCAGGACCGCAAAGGGACCGGAGGGCAGAAAATGTTCAAACGCCACATCATAATGGGGCAGTTCGTGAGAGATGGTGCAGACAATCCCGCTTTGCCGGTAGTCCCAGCGCCGCACAGCAATGCCAGCTTCTTCACGCAAAGGCGAGCGACGGCCTTCTGCCGCCACGATCAAAGAAGCTGAAACCTCCTCGCCACTCTCCAGCTTCAAGACCGCCCCCTGGCCGCTTCGCTGACTGCCTGTTGCTTTCATCGGTGCCAGCAAAAGTAGGTTGTCCAGCTCCGCCGCCCGGGCATGGAGGGCCCGGCGCATCAGGCGGTTTTCAACGATGTATCCCAGAGGTCCTTCGCCAAGCTCCTCAGAATCATAATGCAGGAAAAAGCGGGAGGCCCCGCGCCCCACCTGACCGTCTGTTACCCGAATGTCCAGGATCGGTGCTGCAGCTTCCAATCGCTCCCACACGCCGGTTGCTTCCAGCAATCTGTGGGAACAGGCCGCAATGGCAGAAGACCGGCCATCAAAGGGTTCGGCCAGCGCAACTTCCGGATCCTCCGCATCAACCACCAGAACGGAAATGCCAGCCTGAGCCAGAGAAATGGCCAGCGTCAGGCCCACCAATCCCCCGCCGGAGATCGCCACCTCAACCGAATAGTCCCGGCCGGATTCTTTGCCTTTGCTCATGCTGTGTCCTTTTCCAACAGAAAGAGACGACGACCCAACCTGTTGCAGCTGTTTCCGTTACCGAAAACCACCGTCACCGATCATGTAATCACTCCCTTCTTCCTAAACGCTGTTCTCAAGCAAGCCAAGGACTAGAACAGCGCCTTTTCGTCGCTTTTCCTCCTCGGCACCGCTGCTCGTTTTTTCATCACCTGTTTGTGCTTAAAAATTAGACAGTCAAAATTCACTGCCCAAATTTTAAGCACGTCCGTTCTCTTTTCTCTTCACAGAACCCGCTGGTTCGAATCGTTTAAAACATTGAATTTGTTATGATTATTGCACTGCAGCATGATTTGGCACGCTTCTTGAGATTATCCCCGCAAAGGTCGCCCAAAGGGGGGGACAGCCAACCAGCAGAGATCTGAAAAGACCCCTGCACAGTCAAGGGCTCGGGATCCAGCCATGTCGGGCCAAAGAGGAGGTAACGGCAAGATGAAGTTGATTATGGCCATCATCAAGCCTTTCAAACTGGAGGAAGTGCGCGAAGCACTGACGTCTCTGGGTGTGGAAGGGCTGACAGTTTCAGAAGTCAAAGGCTATGGCCGTCAAAAAGGGCAGACGGAAATCTATCGGGGAGCCGAATACGCCGTGAACTTCCTGCCCAAAGTGAAAATCGAAGTGGCTCTGGAAGACGATCAGGCAGAAGCCGCCGTCGAAGCCATCCAGAAAACCGCCGGTACCGGACGGATCGGCGACGGCAAGATCTTCGTTCTTGAAATGACCCACGCCGTGCGCATCCGCACAGGCGAAACCAATGCCGAAGCCCTCTAAGGAGACCGATCAGATGAACCCGCGTAAACTCGTTCCCGGCGGTGTCGCCCTGGCGGCAGCCGGCCTCTTTTCGGCCCCGGCTCTGGCCGAGGTTTCCGCAGAAACCCAGTTTGTTTTCAACACCTTTGCCTTTCTTGTCTGCGGCGCTCTGGTCATGTGGATGGCCGCAGGCTTTGCCATGCTGGAATCTGGCCTGGTGCGGACCAAAAACACCGCCTCCATCTGCCTGAAGAACATTGTGCTCTTCTCTCTGGCCTGCATGGCCTACTACGTCATCGGCTATGCCCTGATGTACACGGACGTCTCCGGCTGGATCGGGTCCTTTGACCTGCTCTACAACACCAGCGACGCGGAAGTGGCTCTGATCGGTGGCAGTGAAGACCCCGCTGTTCTGGAAGCTGTTGTCGGCAACGGCTACTCCGTCATGTCTGACTGGTTTTTCCAGGTGGTCTTTGTTGCAACGGCAGCCTCCATCGTCTCCGGCACCCTGGCCGAGCGCATTGGCATCTGGCCCTTCTTTGTCTTTGTGGTGATTCTCTCTGCCTTCCTCTATCCCATCCAGGGCTCCTGGACCTGGGGCGGCGGCTGGCTGAGTGAAATGGGCTTCTCCGACTTTGCCGGTTCCACCATTGTTCACTCCGTCGGTGGCTGGGCAGCATTGGTCGGCGCACTGATCCTCGGCCCGCGCAAAGGCAAATACGACGCCAAAGGCCAGGTTCATCCTCTGCCCGGTGCCAATCTGCCGCTGGCCACTCTGGGTACTTTCATCCTCTGGCTCGGCTGGTTCGGCTTCAACGGCGGATCCCAGCTCGCTCTGGGCACCGCTCTGGACGCCTCTGCCATGGCCATCGTCTTTGCCAACACCAATCTGGCTGCTTGCGGCGGTGTGGTTGCGGCCATGCTGATGACCCAGATCCTGTACAAAAAAGTGGACCTGTCCCTCACCCTCAACGGTGCCATTGGCGGCCTGGTTGCCATTACCGCCGGCCCGGACCTGAGCAACCATCTGATTTCCATTCTGATCGGTGGCATCGGGGGCGTTCTGGTGGTGGTGACCGTTCCGCTGCTGGACAAGCTGAAAATTGACGATGTGGTCGGTGCCATCCCTGCTCACCTGGTGTGCGGCATCTGGGGCACGCTGGCCGTGGCCATCTTTGGCGGGGCTGACTTCCTGACCCAGCTGATCGGCATCATCGCCATTGGCCTCTTCATGTCCATCACCTCCGCCGTTGTCTGGCTGGCCATCAAAGCCGTCATGGGACTGCGGGTGTCTGAAGAAGAAGAAGCTCTGGGTCTGGATAAAGCTGAGCTGGGTATGGAAGCCTATCCCGAGTTTGGTCAGGGCTCCCAGTCTTTCTGATCAGTGTCTTTCTGATGAACTTTTAGAAAGTTCCATCAACACAGGAGAGGGCGTGCGGGCCGTACCAGCCATCGCGACCGGCATGTCCTCCCCTCTTACAGAACGGCGCTCCTCCGCCGCACTGGGGCCTGGTTGCTACGGCAGCCGGGCCCATTTTTCTGTGCCAGACGCCCTTGGAAAAACGTCACCATCAACGCCACGCTATGGGCTTGAAGCGGCTCAAACCGGACGCGCAATCCACCCTGCTAGAAAAGTGTTCGCGGCTCCCTGGCAACTCAGGAGGAATTTCAGGCCCGGGGCAAGTCCGTCAGAAAGAGCCCTTTTTCGATGTTCAGGTCGTCTTTGGGGCGCGTAAGACTGACAAAGCGGTCATCTGAGACCTCTTCCCCTGCGCCGTCTTTCCAGTCATAGAGCTGGCGCGACACCTTGCTCAGCGGCCCGAAATAAACGTGCAGAGACACGCAGGGCTGATCCCCGGCTGCGACAACTGAATGAATGCCCTTTGGGCCCAGGGACAGGATCTCGCCAGGTGTCAGTGTTTTGATTTCTGACAAGAGCAGGCCCTCGTCCTGCTGCTGGAACAGCAGGTTCTGCTCTGTTCCTTCCAGGACCACCAAATGCACGGTCATTTCATGACCGTGGGCCGGGATAACCTGCCGGTGGGAAAAACGACAGACCCAGACAGAGCAGCTGTCATCTTCATAGAGCAGATTCTCCGTTGCTTCCTCTTCGGTCAAAGCCGCAACAAATCCTGCCGGTTGCTGGCAGGCCTCCTGCAAGAGAGCCTTTACCGCCACGGAAGGCCGCGGGTCTTTCACGGCCTCACGCACCGCCGCGACGAAAGCCTCACACTGCTCATTCATGTCTTGGTCCTTAAGAGTCCTGTCGTTCACTGCAGACTGGCGGAGTGAATCAGGTGATTTCAATCATCACCTGTTCCCGGAAAGCAGGCCGGGCAACCAGCCTGTCATACCAGGCCTCCAGGTGGGGCAAACTTGGGCGGTAAAGATCCAGATTGAAGTAGCGATAAGCAGTCGGTCCCAGGATCATATCGGCCAGACTCAGCTCATCACCCAGCACATAGGATTTGCCCGCCAGTTCCTCATCCAGCAGAGGCCAAAGCTCGGCCAGATCAAACTCAGCTGCCTCGACAATCATGTCATCCCGGTCTTCGGCGGCCGTGCGAATCAACTCAACAAACGCAGCCCGCAAAGGCGGATAGAGCGTTGAGGTCTGCCACTCCATCCACTGATCGGCCCTGGCGACCTGTCCCGGGTCTTCGGGCTGAAGTTTTCCTTTCCCGTAGACCGTCCCCAGATAGCGGACAATGCTGTTGGACTCCCACAGCACCACCTCGCCGTCACGCAGTACCGGGATCCTGCCGTTGGGGTTCATGGCCAGAAAGTCCGGACTGTCCAGGCCGCCGAAAGCTCCGCCTGCATCAATCCTCTTGTGGGGAACGTCCAGTTCAGCAAGCGTCCACATCACTTTTTGAACATTGATGGAATTGGGGCGGCCCCAAAGGGTCAGCATGGCAGAAGTTCCTTTTCACAGGCACAGATCCGGATGGGTCACGACCTGGCAGCAGGGCCAGAGCGCGCACTTAGCGGTCTTCTTTTACCCAAGCGCCGGGCAAAATACAGCCCCTGGATGCTCACCCCGCCTCGGGATCTAACCCTTTGTAGTTATCCCCTGCCTCGGGTCTTTACCTTCTCTCAACCATAATCTTTTGGAAAAAGGAATCTCCTTTTGTTCTCGCTTATCTTGGGAGTCGCTTTCTTAAGCCCCCTACAACTTGCCCCTGACTCGTCACAAAGCTATGCTTGTTTCTGGTTTGTCCCAGGGGTTTTTGGGCTATGGGAACAGAAAAGAAACATCGAACCTGCAGGGAACCATAGAAAAAGCCTCAGGTCAGATCAGACAGCTTTCATGCAGGAGGCTGGTCAGCCCGGACAAATTGCACTATCTGGATGCTGGCAGGATCAGGAAGACGATCAAACTAACCGAGGGCATGGATCCCTTTTGCGGATCATCTGCTCCGGCAAGCACGCTGTCGCCTCACCAGAGACGAGGTGATCGTTCAACCAGGCTAACGAGGAGAGTCTCTTTTGGGGGCAAGAGCAACAGTTACCGCCAGGGATAAAGGCACCAAGGGTGATGGTGGCTTGCGGTTCTTCCCGCCAGGTAGCGGTGCCACGGTTAAACGCCGCCTCTGTCAGGCGCTGGGGCTGATTTTTCTGGCCTTTGCCGTGGTCCTGCTGGTGGCCTGTCTTTCCCTCGACCCCCAGGATCCTTCTTTTAACCGGGCGGTGGACGATCCCGTCGATAACCTGATGGGCCTGCCCGGCGCCTATCTGGCAGACTTGGCGGTCCGGCTGCTTGGTTTTGGAGCGTATGTTCTGGTGCTGGTGATGGCAGGCTGGGGCTGGCGTCTGTTGCGCGATGGTCGACTGGGCACCTGGTTCCTTCGCGCCCTGCTGCTGCTGCCCCTGCTTCTGCTGGTCAGCGCCACCCTGTCGGCATTGCCGGATCCGGGTTACTGGCCGGAAGCCGCCGGTTTAGGGGGGGCGTTGGGTGACCTGATGGCGCTGGAATTGGCTGATCTCCTGCCACTTGACCCTCAGTTCATTGCGCTGGGAACCGCCGGACTGGCTCTGTTGTTGGCTCTCTATCAGGTTGCCCTGACCGGCCGCGAATGGCGGGGCCTGGGTCTGGGACTCTTTAAAGGAGCCAAGGGAGCTGGCAAAGGTCTGGGAGAAGTCGGCAAGGGCGTCGGCAAAGGCGTCGGTAAGGGAATGGACGGCGTTTCAGAACTGGCCAAAGACAGGCTGGAGCGCAGCCGCTCCAGCGACGACAAGGACCCGCTGGTTGAAGAAGACGACCCGCCCTTCGAGCTGGATGACACAGACTCTTCCGAACCTGCCAAAAAAGGCTGGTTCTCCTTCCTTTCGCGCCCCGGCAAGCAAAAGGAAAAGCTGGCTGGCGATCGGGTGGAGCCACAGTTCGGCGGGCCAGCCTCTGAAGCACAGCAAAGTCGAGGTGCCCCCGCCACCAGCGGCCAGAACAGCGAACTGACCGCGGCCACGGGTGCCGTCGAAATCGCCGCTCCAGATGCCTCGCTGTCCGTTGAAGGTGATGACGAGGCGCTGGTGGCTGACAAACCCAAACGCCCCCGGCCAGGCAAAAAAGCCATGGCTGATGCCCAGGGGCGTCTGGCGCTGGGCGGCGGTGATTACGAATTGCCCCCGGTATCCCTGCTGGCAGAACCGCCCGAAAAAGCCCGGCAGACCGCCATGGACAAGGACGCGCTGGAAAAGAATGCCCGGCTGCTGGAAACGGTCCTGAATGACTACGGCGTGCGCGGTGAAATCGTCAAAGTCCGTCCGGGTCCTGTGGTCACCCGCTATGAACTGGAACCGGCTCCCGGAACCAAAACCAGCCGTGTGGTGGGCCTGGCCGATGACATTGCCCGGTCTCTTTCCGCCATGTCCGTGCGTGTGGCCGTGGTCCCAGGCTCCAGCGTCATTGGCATTGAGCTGCCCAACAGCAAGCGCGAAACGGTTTACCTGCGTGAACTGCTGGCCTCGGAAGCCTTTGAAAAGGCCAAAGGCAACCTGCCGGTCGTCCTGGGCAAGGACATCGGCGGACAGGCGCAGATTGTCGATCTGGCCAAAATGCCCCACCTGCTGGTCGCGGGGACAACGGGGTCCGGTAAGTCAGTCGGCCTCAACGCCATGATCCTCTCGCTGCTCTTCCGTCTGCCGCCGGAGAAATGCCGTTTCATCATGATCGACCCCAAAATGCTGGAGCTGTCGATCTACGATAACATTCCCCATCTGCTGGCGCCTGTGGTGACCGAACCCAAGAAGGCCGTTACCGCCATCAAGTGGGCTGTGCGGGAAATGGAAGACCGCTACCGCGCCATGAGCCGCCTGGGTGTGCGCAACATTGACGGCTACAACACCCGGGTGGAGCAGGCCCTGAAGTCCGGCGAAGTGCTGACCCGCCGCGTTCAGACCGGCTTTGACCCCGATACGGGCCAGCCTGTCTTTGAAGAACAGCCCTTTGATCTTGAGCCCCTGCCTTTCATCGTCGTGATCGTCGATGAAATGGCGGACCTGATGCTGGTGGCCGGCAAGGACGTGGAAGCCGCCATTCAGAGACTGGCCCAGATGGCCCGTGCTGCAGGTATCCACATCATCATGGCCACCCAACGGCCCTCCGTGGACGTCATCACCGGGACCATCAAAGCCAACTTCCCCACACGCATCTCCTTCCACGTCACCTCCAAGATCGACAGCCGCACCATCCTGGGTGAGTCCGGTGCTGAACATCTGCTGGGCATGGGCGACATGCTGCACATGGGCCACGGGGGACGTCTGACCCGCGTGCATGGTCCTTTCTGCAGCGATGAAGAGGTGGAAGACATCGTCTCCTTCCTGAAGAGCCAGGGGGCCCCGGCTTTTGTCGACAGCGTGACAGAGGAAGAAGAAGGCTCTGCCCTTGCCGGAGAAACAGGCGGCGGCAGTGAAGGCGGGTCCGGCGACGCGCTGTTTGACCAGGCTGTGGATGTGGTGGCCCGCCACCGCAAAGCCTCTACATCTTTCATCCAGCGCCAGCTGCAGATTGGCTACAACCGAGCCGCCCGCTTGATCGAGCGGATGGAAGAAGAAGGCATGGTTTCTGCCGCCAATCACGTGGGCAAGCGTGAGGTCCTCCTGCCCGATCGTCGGAATGAAGAATAAGGCGAGCCCTCACTCCATCAACCACGGCCTTCCCGGCACACCAGCCTGGGTTAGGATCCTTTTTGACGAAGGGGACCCCTGACAAGACCGGTGGAAATGAAGGCAAATTGCCTCAAGTCACAAAAATGCCGCCTTTTTTCCTCGGTCTGGGCGGAAGCGCTTCCTATCTAAAGTCAAATCGGTTTAAGTGAACGCGTTTCGTGATGACGCCTGAAACATAAATCGTCCTCTTTTCAACGCCTTAAGGGACAGGTAACGGGCTGGATCTATGCACAATTCGCATCTGACCAAACCGATCATGCTCTGGGCAACCAGCCCTTCCAAAGACCCATCTGGCCCGGGACAAACCGGGTTACAGTCAACTGCCGTGAAAGCCACAAGATGAACAGCACGCGCCGCCTTACCTTTCGCTCTACAGCTTTTCTGCTGGCCGTGACCATCGGGTTGTGGCTGCAGTCTCCGGCCCAAAGCCGGGCAGCAGAGCTGAGTGATGCCGACAAAGCGGACCTGGCCCGTGTGGCGGACTACCTCAGTTCCATCACCACCATGAAAGGCAAGTTCCTGCAGGTCAGTTCCCAGGGCGGATATGCAGAAGGCGAGGTTATGTTGCGGCGGCCCGGTCGTTTGCGCTTTGAATACAATCCTCCGGTTCCGGTGCTGATCATCGCCGATGGTCTGGCGCTGATCTACTATGACAAGGAACTGGAAAACGCCACCTATCTGCCCCTGTGGGACACGCCCTTATGGTTTCTGCTGGGCGACGAAATCTCTCTGGAAGATGACGTGAAAGTCCTGGGTGTAACCCGGGGCCCGGCCACGCTTTCCATTCGCTTTGCCATGGCAGATCAGCCGGAACAGGGCACGGTGGAAGTGCACTTCAGTGACAAGCCTCTGCAACTGCGAAAATGGGATGTGGTGGACGCTCAGGGTATCGTAACCGGTGTCTCCCTGCTGGATCCCCAGTTTGGGGTCAAGATCCCGCCAGAAGCCTTTTCTGCAGCTGATCTGCCCGGCGTGATTGCACCGCCCTCCAGCAATACAGACAAATAGAAAAAGAGAGCCTGCCGCGAGTTTCCCCCGGGATCCTGCTGTGCAACCTGGGCGTCTTCTCTGGCTTTTGCGCTTCCTTCTCCAGAGCATGACCAGGTTTTTTTTTGAAGCTCTTCGCGCTCGAAATTAACCGTGAAGAGACCTCCAGACCCGACCGGGCTAATGAACGAGTCCGCTGGGAAATTCAGTCTGGTTGTCAGCGGTCAGCACGTGCTTCTGAACCGCTACAACTCCGCCCGTCCCCTTTCCAACCCGGCCTTTCTAGCTGAACTTAGAAATCCACCAACTTTGAGCGCCTCGCAGGCTCAGATTACGACTCTGTGCCTTTGTAGTAGAGAGACTTCATCTGCTTCTGGCTGACAAAGGGCCGAAGAAGCAGTCCCAGAACCGGCAACTCCTTTCGTCCCTCCACGCCGATCTTCATGTCGAGCTGGCGGGCATTTGGGCTGGCACTGCCAAAAAGGCGATCCCAGACACTAAGAAAGGTTCCATAGTTGGAATCTGTGTCCTGTTGGCGGGCGTGGTGGTGCACCCAGTGAATGGAGGGGGTAATCACAACTCTGGACAGGATCTTCTCCAGACGCTCTGGCAGACGCAGGTTTGAATGGTGGAACAGCGCCGCCAGCAGAACCAGAGCCTCAAACACCAGAACAGAAGTGAGGGGCAGATCCAGCAGGAAAATGACCCCGGCCCGGAAACTCGCCGACAGCAGAACCTCTCCCGGGTGAAAGCGCACGGCTGTGGTGGTATCCAAAAAGCGGTCCAGATGATGCACTTCATGAAACCGCCAGAGAAACGGCACAACATGGTTGGCCCGGTGCCACCAGTAGATCAGACAGTCCAAAATCAGCAGATCCACCAACAGAGCGGGCCACCCGGTCCAGGATTGAGGGCGCCAGGGCAACGCCAGTTCACTGGCCAGATAGGTGATTGGCAGCACGATCAAAGCGGAAAGCAGTATGTTTCCACCCCACAGTATCGCATTGCGCCCCACCCTCTGAATCCGCATGGGCGGTTCCTGATTTAAGGAGCCCGGCTCACGGGCGGCCGGCCGCAGCCTCTCACCGATAAAAAACAACAAGAACCACAGGCCCACAGTCAGACCTTTGTAGGCGGTCAGTTGTTCCAGAACGCCGTCCATAAACCACTCCCAATCCGGATCACCCGTCACCTGAAGACACTTGCACAGTCAGGGTCAGGCAACGTCACAAACAGCCTTCTAATTAGCCTTTGATCTTCTATTGCAGGCATCATTTTTTTGCGAGGCGGTCGTTTGTCTCACAACAATGGCCACACGCTGGGTTTAAGAGAGGAAATAAAAAATCACAATTCGACCACAATTCGGAATCTGAAAGTGAATCAAAGGGCTAGGTTATTTACTTAACAGCTGTTGCATAGTTGAGCGCTACTTGCCGCTTTCAAGCTATTGAAAACTACTGAACTTAGAGTAAGCTCAGTGATTAGTTAGAGGTTCAATTTACCTCGCTCCGCGTGGGATTTGAGTTCCCCTGCCAAATCCCCCATCTGTAGCGGAGTTTGGAACGCCCGGCTGTCCCCCCGACCGGGCGTTCCTTTTAGGATCTTTCAGTTTTCTTTTCTGAGGACACGCCTGTTTTGGTGCGCCTGTTAGAGCGCTCTGATTTCAGAACGGTGCTTTGTCGTCCTTGCCGGCCTTGGGTCAGCGCAAAACTCATGCCTTTGGCTTGTGAGCACCTGCTTATCAGGCGGCCCCTTTCCGCTCGAAAAGCGCTTGGATCCAGGCACCCAAGTTTATGCGCACAAAACCTCCTGTGCAGGTCCCAGCGCATCCTACTTCACGTGTTTTGGGGTCTGCCCAGACATGTGGGATGTCTGTCCTCTGGGGTCCCCGCATGAAGAAACAATCTTCTTTTTGGGCAGACGTCGCCTTCAACATCGGCTTTGCTGGCGTTGTTCCGGCACGCCATCTGATGTGGTCCCTTTGAGGTCAGAGGCTCATTGGGTGGAAAAGACCTCTCTTCTTTGCCTCGAAGATGAGGGTCAGCGGGTTTTTCTTCGGATTGTCAGGAGGTGGCGGAAGAAAAGAGGTTTGGCCCGGATTTCTGCCCTTTTTTCTTCCCAAAGAGGGGGAAATTTGGCACAGTGCAGGAGTGTTTAGGGGATCAAAAAGCCCCCTGTTCTATCCCATTGATCATAAAGGTTTGAACCGGCTGTGAAATTATCACGGTTTCGGAACGATCCCTTATCGAAATAATTTCACTACCGAAACGAGGCCTTCATGACTCTGCGAATTGCTTCCTGGAACGTCAACTCCCTGCGGCAGAGGCTGGAACATCTGGCTCAGTTCAATGCAGAAATCGACCCCCATGTGGTCTGCCTGCAAGAGACAAAAGTGGTGGATGAGCTCTTTCCACAGGACGAAATCAAAGCCATGGGATTTGAGCACCTGATCTTTCACGGGCAGAAGTCCTACAACGGCGTGGCGATCCTCTCAAAACTGCCCTTCCTCTCTGAGGAGAAGCGGGTCTGGTGCAACAAGGATGATCGCAGGCACGTCAGTGTGACGCTGGAAGGGGATCTGGAACTGCACAATTTCTATGTTCCTTCTGGCGGTCCAACACCCGACCCGGAAAAGAACGACAAATTTGCCCACAAACTGTCCTTCCTTGAAGAAATGAAGGACTGGGCCGCAACGGAAGCCAAAGACAAAAAACTGCTGATGATGGGCGACTTCAACGTCGCCCCCCTGGAAAACGACGTCTGGAACCACAAGAAACTGCTCAAGTCCGTTGGCCATACACCCGGAGAATCAGAGCGGGTTGCCGCCATCCAGTCTGCAGGGAACCTGACAGACATCGGCCGCCACTTTGTACCTGCGGACCAGCCTCTCTACAGCTGGTGGGGCTACCGCTATGCCCTGTCCGTGCAAAAGGACTATGGCTGGCGATTGGATCACGCCTGGGCCACAGCCTCCCTCATGCCGCAGGTCAAAAACTACCGCAGCTTCAAAGACAGCCGACTGTGGGAAAAGCCCTCTGACCACATCCCTGTCATCGTCGACATCGACTGATAAGCCGAACAGACCGAGGGCCCTGCTACTTTACGGTTTGGCTCCGCCTGGCCTTAATCAGATCGCTTTGACTCTAGGCATCGGCTGGCGTCAGGATACAGGACTGACAGGCCTGCCCCAGGAACCCCTGCCGATCGAAGATCTTGGTAAAGGTCGTGCCCAGACCATTGGGTTGCCAGGGGGCTTCGGCCAGCAAGCCAACCCATCCCTGCCCGTCTTCAGCCGAAAAGCGGGGCGGTCTGGTCAGGTGTACGGACAGATCCACATTGGGAAAAGCCGCAACTGCCGGATCGACAAATCCATCGGGCTTGAAGGGCCCGCTGGCCCAATCAGCCAGGCAGCTCACATAACCAAGGGGGTGCAGCGACGGCAGCCCTTCTGACACCAATGGATTGCGGGGCCGGATCCAAAGACAGCCATCTGGTCCACGCCGGAAGTCACAGGCGTCCCCAAACCAGCGCCGTCCCTCTACCATGGGCGGGCGAAAGGGACTTTCCGGGAACTCCAGAGGATTTACCGCTTTGTCCCAGAGGGGCGGCGGCACAAGCGCCTCAATCTGCCGGGTTTTGCCAAAGGCCGCCCGGGCTGTTGCCAGCAGTTTGCCTTCCGCCTGAAGCTCAGCCGTCATGGCCAGGGTCCGGCCCCCCTGCCGCACCAGTTCAGCAGACGCCGTCAGATTTTCACGCGGAACCGGACGCAGAAACTGCGCCTGAAAACTCAGACCCTGCCAGTCGTCCTTTGGCTCAGGTGCTGTCTGCTGCATGGCCAGCATCAAAAGCGCCGTCACAGCCCCGCCGTGCAGTCCGCCAAAAGGCCCACCTGCATCCTGATGGGCAAACCAAAGATCACCGTCTTTGGTGAGCAAAGGGGCCTTGCTCCCCATTACTTTCTCCTCGTTTTCCTGAACATGATCGGGTTAGGCGGAAGTGCTTTGAGCCTGAAGGCAAAAGTGGCCTCCCCACCTGATCCTCATCTGGCAAACCGGCGACATCAGGGCGAGCCTGACCGCTGGCAACAGACCCTGAGAACAAAAGGTCCCCAGCGCCTCAGTCCCAGTGTCACACATGGGGTTAACCCCGCAGTTCCCGCAACTGCTTGTTGGTGTTTTCCAGGCGATGGGCCAAGACCCGCATCACCTCAATGCCGATTTCCGGGAAGTCCTTGACCACCCGAAAGAACAGCTCCTTGGTAATCATCAAGGTCGTAACGTCCCCCTTGGCCGTTACGGTGGCTGTTCGGCCCACATCAATCAGAATGGCAATTTCACCGACAATGTCATTGGCACCGACCTGTGCCACAGTCAAAGGACCGTCGTCGGTCTGGATAGACACGTCCGCGTCCCCTTCCAGGATGATGTAGGCAGCATCCCCGGCATCTCCTTGCCGACAGAGAGCCTGACCATCCTTGAAGTTCATGCGCTCACTGGCAAAAGCCATGAGTTTCAGTTTGGCCGTGTCGATGTTCGCGAAGAGTGGAATCTTCTTCAGCGTTGCAACTTCTTGTTCCAGGCTCATGTCTTTTTTCCTTACCGCCGGGCCGCCGCCCTTTAGCGTTACCATCGATAAAGCAAGTGCTGAGCTGACCTGCTTTTTCGACTCTCCTCCCCGATATCACCAGCGCCTTGTCAGGGCATGATCCGATTTTAGCCCCCGCAAAGCATCTTCAGATGCATATCAGCCGGTCATCTTCTGCTGGCTGAAGCGCCCCTCTTGCTGACCTAATCTGCGCTCATCAGTTCGCAGAAGTGGGTGCCTTCCTTGTTCAGCGACTCAAAGCTGCCCTGTTCAGCCAGACGGCCCTGTTTCACCACCAGGATATGATCAAATCCTTCTGCCAGTGAGGCCCGTTCCAGCACCCAGAAAAGGCCCCCGTCGGCGCGGGCTGCCAGCAAGCTGTCAACCAGATCAGCACGGGTCGTCCCGTCCATGATGGCGGTCGCTTCGTTGATCACCATCAGGTCCGGACGCTTCAGCAACGCGCGGGCCAGCGCCAGTTTCTGCTGCTGAACCGGGCGCAGGCGCTTGCCGCCAACACCAACGTCATAGTCCAGCCCCGTTTCCATCACCAGGTGGCGCAGGTTCAGGCTGTCCAGAACATCCCGGATGGACCGTCCCACCAGTTCCGCGCCTTCTGCCTGACCATAGACCAGACGACCGAACAACACGTTATCCATGACAGATGCGGCAGCGTTGTAAGCCTGAGGATCGTAAAATGCGACGGCCCCGGGATCCTCTGCGGTGATGGCCTCAGCCAGATGGTGACGCACCGCCAGCACCTGTTTGGAAAAATCTTCATCCACCAGGGCCAGACGGTGACGGGCTTCCACATAGATAAAGGGGAGGCGCATCAGGGCATTGATGTCTTCTTCTGCCAGCTGATCCAGACCCTTCTGTTCGGCCCGGGTCACCACCTGGGTAAACTCAGGCAGGTCATCGGCATCAATGAAAGAGAACTGCTCGAAGAAGGGATGTCCCGGCGGCAGGTCGGCAAAGATTTCAACCATGGTCTGGGCGATCACCAGACCTTTTTGTGCCAGCAGGGGCGCCAGGCCTTCGCGGTCCAGAATGCGCTTCACCAGCTTGTTGTCGGCCAGCTTGTCAGTTTCGTAGTCCGCTTTGCGCGGCGTCCCGAAAAGCAGGTTCTCGGCCAGAGTGGCATTGGTGTTGTAAAGCTCCGGGTCAAAGCGCATGACCAGGTCACTGTTGCCATCAGCTTCCAGCCGGTCCGTCAGAGCCGCTCGGGCCCGCAGGAGATCATCGGTTTCTTTGGGGCGGATCTTGGGATCAATGGTGCCGTTGAGACCAAAGCCATAGACGTCTTCTTCCAGACCAACGCCCACCAACTGATCGATCATGGCTTCTGACAGGCTCTGGCTGTCAGTCACGCCGGCAGCCTCGTAGTCCACCCAGTCTGCATTCAGATCCAGAGGATTGTTGGCAGAGCGGCGAATCTCCGCAAGGCGCGCTTTGGCTTTTGTGGCTTCCGCCCCATCGTAAACCGGATCCACCAAAGGCTTGTGTCGCAGGCCATAAAGCAGGTTTTCACGCACCGACAGGGGGAAGAGGTAGGCATGGGGTTCCACGTAGGAAATGCGCCGTCCCAGCACCGCTTCCGGCAGCGCATCCGCCCGCTGGTCCCCAATCTGCACAGACCCGCTGGCGGGAGAAATCAGTCCGGACAACAAAGTAGACAGAAATTCCTTGCCGCTGCTGCTGTCGCCAACCACCGCAATGCGTTTGTCCAGCGGCACCGTGACATCGAAGCCGTCCAGCAGGCGGTTGTTGTTTTCGTCGGTCATGACCAGAGAGCTGAACTTGATCGGGCCTTGCAGCGGCGTGCTGACCTGATCCGGGTCCTGACGTTCCGGCTCCATGATTTCAGCCGGGGCAAACTGCTCTACCACCTGATCGTACTTGATCTGTACATCGTTGCGGCGCTGTTCCCAGTTGATCAGCTCACGGATGGGACCAGGCAAATCCTTGTAGGCTGCGATCACAGCCACCAGCGCGCCCAGATCCAACCGGCCCGTCAGTGCAAGGTAGCCACCGATGGAATAGAAGAAGAAAGGTGTCAGCTGACTCATGAAGTTGTTGAGGAACTTCACAAAGAACTTGCGCTGATAGATTTCAAAGCGGATGTCGAAGATGCGCCCCAGACGGCTGGTGATTTCCGCCCGTTCCCAGTTGGAGGCATCGTTTGCATGGACCTCCACCGCCCCGTCCATCAGCTCACTGACCCGTCCGGCCAGGGCGCGCGCGGTCAGTTGTCGCTCTTTGCCCAGGCGCAAAATGGCCACACGAAGTTTGGGAATCAGAATGGCCTGGGCCAGTACGATGACGCCTGCCACCAGACCCAGCCAGAAAGACTGGACCATGATGAACACCATGGCCGTGATGGCCTGTCCCCCCATAAAGATGGGCGTAACAAAAGCATCCCCGATGAAGCCGCCGAGAGGCTCCACCTCGTCCTTGACCATGGTGGCCACTTCAGCGCCCTTCATGCGCCGCACCTGAGGCAGAGAAAAGCGCAGGAGGCGGTCGGTCAGATCAAAACGCAGACGCCGCAGCATCCGCTCACCCAGGCGCCCTTTGGAGGTATTGATGTAGAACTTGAAGCCACCGTTGACAAAAACCATCACCAGGAAGATGCCACTGTAACACATCAAAGTGGCCATCTGATCCAGGTTGACCCCTTCGAAAAGCATGATCTGCTCGCCAAAGAGGGTTTCTGAAAAAGGCAGGGCTATGTCACCAAAAGGCAGGGTAGAATCAGGGCGGCGGAAGCCCTCCCCCTGAATGCCGATATTGACGATCTTCTTGGGCACATCCAGCGACAGGAAATAGAAAGGCAGGGACAGCAACACTGTTACAATGATGCTGAATTGCTCGGCCTTACTAAAACGCCAGATGTATTTAAAGAGATTCGGCTCCATCGTGCCCCGAAACAACTCCCAAGAGATTTTCAGTTCAGTCCCGTCATAACATCGGTTCAGACAGGAAAGATAACCACTTTTTTCTCAAGCCCCTCTGCAAAAGCTGTTCAAAAGACCTCGGGGCCTCCCCAATCCGACACAAATCCTCTCGCAACTGGTGTGCTTTCTTCCAGACCACACTCCACTGTAGATAGGATTGACGTTAGGAAAAAAGATCAAAATGCAACGTACCTTGAGAAAGACCCCTTCATCCCCCTGGGAAATCCTTCCAGTCACCCCAGACCGGGCAGCTTACCCCAGCGCTGCTCCCGGACAAAAAGGAAAAGCCCGTGACAGGTAGGTTAAATAAGTCACAGTCAGGCATAACCTCCTCCATACAGCCTTTCCCCCAAGGCACAGGCTGTGCCATAGTCTCCCCGGCTGCGTAGGCTGGTTTTTCGCTCAATCTTGTTTTGGTGCAAAGTGAACCTGCCACGCGAGGCAGGTTGCTGGGTCCCGACACAGGACTGGTCCAGAAAAGGGATCATTTGCGGGATAGGGAATTAGACCGGAACCATCAGCCGTTGGTCGTGTTTTGTTTGTTGATTGGGGGCATGGCCTGCCCGATAGGGGCAGAGCCCAGGGGAAAGATATGACCAACGACCGCGTCGGTTACAAAGTTCTCATTTACAGCCATGATTCCTTCGGCCTGGGCCATCTGCGCCGCTGCCGCGAGATTGCTCATGCTCTGGTGGAATCAGACGAAACCCTTTCCGTTCTGATCCTCTCTGGCTCTCCGGTCGTCGGACGTTTCGACTTTCATGACCGCGTCGACTACGTGCGCATTCCAGGTGTGGTGAAACAGCGCAATGGGGATTATGTCTCATTAAAGCTGCCCCTGGACATCAAGCAAACTCTGGAACTGCGGGCGGCCATCATTCAGCGCGCGGCTGAAATCTACGACCCGGATCTTTTCCTGGTTGATAAGGAACCGCTGGGACTCAACGGTGAGGTGGAGCCAACGCTTAAGATGCTGCAAAGCCGCGGCATTCCCTGCGTGCTCGGCCTGCGCGATGTGATGGATGACCCGCAGCTGCTGGAAAAGGAATGGACCCGCAAACAGGTGGTGCCGGCCCTCACCTCCTATTACTCCGACATCTGGGTCTACGGACTGCCGCAAATCTGCGACCCTCTGGCCGACATGGACATTCCCGCCTCCGTCCGAAACCTGATGACCTTTACAGGCTATCTGGAACGACGAGGTGATGTGAAAGGCCACAAAACCCCGCTCAAAAAAGTGAAGGCGCCCTATTTGCTGGTCACGGTTGGCGGCGGCGGCGATGGAGAGGCCATCGTTGACTGGGTGCTCAAGGCCTATGAATCTGATCCGGACCTGCCCCATCCGGCGGTGGTTCTGCTGGGCCCCTTCATGAGCAGCGACAAACAGCGGGGCTTTCAGGAAAGGGTGGACCGCCTGGACCGGGTCGAAGCCCTGACTTTTTCCGCTCACATTGAACCCCTGCTGGAAGATGCGCTGGGGGTGGTGGCCATGGGTGGTTACAACACCTTCTGCGAACTGCTGTCCTTCGACAAACGGGGGCTGGTCATCCCCCGCACCCAGCCACGCCTGGAGCAGATCATTCGCATTTCCCGGGCGCAGGATCTGGGTCTGGTTCGCATGCTGGAAGACGACGGTGTCCACAACCCGCGCACCATGGCCACAGCCTTGCGCAATCTGCCTCAGCAGGCAAAGCCCTCTGTTATGGTGGTTCCCGGCCTGATGGATGGCCGTCCCAATGTGGTTAAACTGAGCCAACAATGGCTGGCGCGCGGACGCCAGTCACTGGTCCTGGCCAACGCCGAGTAACCATCTGGTACAGCAAATTGCAGGTCAACTGCACTCTGCCGAGCCCACCTCTACGATCCTGAAGATCCCCTGCCGAAGATCTCTTCCCCATGGTTAAAAACATCGCTGTCGTTCTGAAAGGCTACCCACGCCTGTCAGAAACTTTCATTGCTCAGGAAATCCTGGAGCTGCAAAAGGCCGGACTGCCTCTGCAGATTATCTCCCTGCGCCATCCCACAGACCAGCGGCAGCACCCTGTTCACCGGGAGATCACGGCACCGGTCAGCTATCTGCCGGAGTATCTGCACCAGGAACCCGCACGGGTTATGGGAGCCTGGCTGAAGGTTCGCAGACTGCCCGGCTATGCCAGGGCTCTAGCTGCCTTCAAGCGGGATTTTGCCAGAGACAGAACCCGGAACCGGGCCCGGCGTTTTGGTCAGGCCTGTGTGCTGGCCGCAGAACTCCCCCCGCAGATCAACTGGCTCTATGCCCATTTCCTGCACACACCCGCCTCTGTCACCCGCTACGCCGCCCTGATGACGGGCCTGCCCTGGTCGGTTTCCGCCCACGCCCGGGACATCTGGACCAGTCCCGATTGGGAAAAAGTAGAGAAGCTGGCTGAAATGGACTGGCTGGTTACCTGTACAGCTGTAGGCCACCAGCATCTGGCTGAGCTGGCTCCGGACCCAGAAAAGGTAGGGCTGGTCTATCACGGGTTGGACCTGGATCGTTTCCCCTCTCCCCCCGAGCACAGCAGCCGCAACGGATCGGACAGCACCGACCCTGTACGCTTGCTGTCCGTCGGGCGTGCAGTGGAGAAAAAGGGCTATCCGGACCTCCTGAACGCGTTGGCTGCTTTGCCGGAGGGCCTGGCCTGGCAACTGACCCATATCGGGGGCGGAGAAAAACTGAACAGCCTCAAAGCCCAGGCCGTGGACCTGGGACTGGACAGCCGCATCACCTGGAAGGGTGCCCAGCCACAGGAAGAGGTCATCAAAGCCTATCAGGAAAGCGATGTCTTTCTGCTGGCCAGCCGCATTGCCGGGGATGGGGACCGGGACGGCCTGCCCAATGTGTTGATGGAAGCCCAGAGCCAGGCGCTGGCCTGTCTTTCCACAGAGGTGTCGGCGATACCAGAGCTGATCGAAACCGAGAAATCCGGCCTGTTGGTCCCCCCAAATGACCCGGCAGCGCTGGCCGAAGCTCTAAAACGTATGATCACCGAACCAGATTTACGGAAAAGGCTGGGTCAGGCCGGACGGGAAAAAGTCACGTCAGCCTTTGGCCTGCGCCAGAACATCGGTGCGCTGCTGGATCGCTTTGGGGGGGACAAAGCTCTCGGCAAAAACAGCGCAGAAGGTTAATCTCGGCCCTATGCAGATCGCTTTTTACGCCCCCATGAAACCCCCGACCCATCCGGTCCCTTCAGGAGACCGGCAAATGGCACGGGCACTGATGCGGGCCTTAAGCGAAGGCGGTCACAGCCTAGACCTGGCCAGCATTTTTGGTGCCCGAGACACCAGTGGCGATGCCGAGCGCCAACGCCGGCTGGATGAACTGGGCCGCAGGCTGGCCAAGCGGTTTTTAAGACAGGTCAAACTGGGTCTCAGGCCCCGGCCAGACCTCTGGTTCACTTACCACCTCTACTACCGGGCCGTGGACTGGATCGGTCCTCATGTGGCCAAAGCCCTCAGCATCCCCTACGTGCTGGCCGAAGCGTCCCTGGCCCCGAAAAGAGCCGGTGGTCCCTGGGATCACAGCCACCGCGCTGCCGTCGCCGCCGTATCTCAGGCCGCAGCCATTTTTCCCATCAACCCGACCAACAGCGGCTGCCTGCCGGACAAGAGCAAACTGAAAAACCTGCCGCCCTTCATGGACCTCAGCCCACTGGCAGGTGTTTCAGGGAACAAAAACGCCTTTCCGTTGCCCCCCGACCGACCCTGGATTGCCGTGTCAGCCATGATGCGCAACCGGGCAAAGCTGGACTCCTATCGGGCCATAGCGGCCAGCCTGAATAAGGTAACAGCCCCTTTCTGTCTGCTGATCATCGGCGATGGCCCAGCCCGCGCAGAGGTGGAAACCCTGTTTCAGGATTTTGCGCCCGGCCAGGTCCATTTCACCGGTGAGCTCTCACAAAACACCTATCTGCAGGCCCTGGCCAGTGGAGACCTCTTCTTCTGGCCTGCCATCAACGAAGCTTATGGCATGGCCTTGCTGGAAGCGCAGGCCCTGGGACTTCCGGCCATTGCAGGCCGTCATGGTGGCGTCCCAGCCATTGTTGAAGAAGGGGTGACAGGCTGTCTGTGTGACCCTAATGACCCCTCGGCCTTCGCCGAAGCTCTGAACACCCTGCTGCTGCAGCCTGACACCCGAAAAACCATGGGCGCGGCTGCCCGTCAGAAAGCTCAGCGGGAACACAGCTTACCTGCCGCTACAGCCCTGCTGAATGAGGCATTGGCCGGTCTGGCCCCTTCGGAGGACACAGCGGCATGACCCGACTAACGCCTCTGGTCTTATTGCGCCATGGCCCAACCCGCTGGAACGCGCAAGGACGCCTGCAGGGCAGACGGGACATTCCCCTGTCAGAAGCAGGACGTCGGGAAGTCCGCAGCTACCAGCTTCCAGCCGAATACAAGGCCCGGCGCTGGTTTGTGTCTCCCCTCCACCGGGCCCGCGAAACCGCAAACCTGACCGGCATTCAGGGGGCCGAACCTCTGTCCCTGTTGCGGGAAATGGATTGGGGTCAATGGGAGGGTCAAAGGCTGGCCGAGCTGCGCCACCGCCTGGGCCCCAGGCTGAAAGAAAACGAAGATCGCGGTCTCGACTTCTGCCCCGAGGGAGGCGAAAGCCCGCGACAGGTTCAGGCCCGGCTGGCACCCTGGCTACAGGCACTGGCAGAAAGGGGACAAGCCAGTGGCGCTGTCGCCCACAAAGGCATCATTCGCGCGCTCTATGCCTGGGCGGTAGACTGGAACATGCTGGGCAAACCACCGGAGAAACTGAAGAACGGCTGTTTCCACCTCTTTGACATTACCCCAAGCGGCCAACCACGACTCATTGCCCTGAACCAACCCCTGTTGCCCAACACAGACAGGGATCGGTGATGGAAAGACCGACCGATATCTTCTTCTGGGTCACCCATCTGTTTGGCATTGGGCATCTGCGTCGTGCCATCACCCTGACCCGGGCCTTTCAGCGCGCCGGCCTTCAGGTTCAGCTGGTCTCCGGCGGGCGGCCGCTGGCAGGAGATGATCTCGAAACGCAGCTGGAAGGCGCCACTTTCCATCAGCTGCCTTCCCTGCACGCCGCTGATGAGAGTTTTAAGCAGCTGCTCCAGGCCGACGGTCGTCCCCTGGACGAGCAAACCCGCACCGCACGACGGGACAGACTGCTTAGCCTCTTTAAAGCCAGCCGGGCCAGGGTGGTGCTGACCGAAATGTTCCCGCTGGGCCGCAAACAGCTGCGCTTTGAGCTGAACCCCCTGCTAAAAGCGGCCCAGGAGCAGGAGGCTCCCCCGCTGATCCTGGCTTCCGTGCGGGATCTTCTGGTGCAGAAACCGGCCGATAAAACCCGCTGGATGGCAGACACTGTTCGTGACTCCTATGACCATTTGCTGATCCACGGGGATCCTGATTTCATCCCCCTGTCGGCTTCCTTTGCCCAGCATGATGAAATTGCCGAACAGCTGATCTACACCGGCTATGTGCTGAACGAGAGCCAACCCAGCGGCCAGCTCCCTTCTGCCCAAAGCTCCCTTCCTTCTTCTCCAGGAGACGCCCGCGACGACTCAAAAGACGAAGTGCTTGTTTCGGCTGGCGGCGGGGCATTTGGCTATCATCTGCTTTCCAGCGCACTGAAAGCCCGCCCCCTCAGCCGTTTTAAGTCCCACCCCTGGCGTATTCTGGCCGGGACCAACCGGCCCGATGATGAACTGGCAGCCTTGCAGAAAGCCGCACCGGCAGGTGTAACAGTCGAACGGCACCGGACCGACTTTCCTGATCTGCTGACGCGCTGCCGCCTGTCACTCAGCCAGGGTGGCTACAACACGGTGGTGGAAAGTCTGGCCGCCCGCGCCCCCAGTCTGATTGTGCCCTATACGGCGGGCGCACAAAGTGAACAGCAGGAACGGGCCAGGTTGCTGGCCGCGCGGGGGGCCTTGTCTATCCTTGATGACCAGGACCTCACCCCTTCCCGTTTGGCACAGGCTCTGGATGCGCTGCCAACACGGCAGGAACTCAAGTTCCAGCCCCTGAAGACACAAGGGGCCGAAGAAAGCGCGAAGATCGTTAAGGACCTGCTGTGCGCCACCAGAAACCCATCTACATGAATGATCCTACCGGTTGCGCCCTCACCGAGCGCGAGAGGCATAGGTAGGGCCCGCTGTGTCTTGCCATCAGCAGGACCGGGGGTGCTGGTCGCGCAGACAGGCCTGTGATATGCCCTCAGCAGCAGCCCGGCTACCCAAACCCCTTTGTCAGGTCAAACCAGAGAAGCTCCATGGATACTCCCGCAGTTGTTTCTTACCGCTATCCCCCAAATCAGTTGGTAGGTGACTACATTCGCTCTCTCTGCGGCGTGGCGTTCAGTGGCGGCATCCTGCTGTTTACCGCCCCCGCCTTTTGGGTTCAGATCATTTTCCTGATCATTTTCGGCATCTTTTTCTTCTTTGGTCTGCGCACCTACATTCAGCACAAAACAACGGTTGAGCTAAGCGAAGAAGGCGTTGCGCTGTCCACGCCGCTGACCAGCAAAAAGCTTGCCTGGTCGGAGATGAAATCTCTGCGGTTGAGGTTTTTCGGCTCCCGCCGCCAGCGCAAACAACAGCAGGGCGGCTTTTTGCAACTGGACCTGCGCGGCGCCAATCAGAAGCTCTCTTTTGAATCCAGTCTGGATGGCTTCCGTGATCTGGCCTGGTGTGCCGCCAAAGCAGCGCGGGAGAACTTTGCCGACAGCGATCCGACGACCGCCAGCAACCTGCTGGCCATGGGCGTGAGCCTGGAAGATGAAACGCCCCGTCCCGTTGGCGAAGGCTACTGATTTGACCCCTTAAGCCGGCAAAGGAAACCGCCGCCGGACGGGCAAGAAAGAGCCATCACCCGCCCTTCAAGGTCGGGAACAGGCCGCTGAATGCCTGAGGCTCCCCTTAACTTCTTAACTTTTCTGCCTTCTTCAGCATTTTTCCGCCCGAGCAAGGTTCCGTCTGAAATCGGTTTGGGTTAAAAGCAATGCAACAGGGTTGTTCATAATCAAACTGAGAGCCTTTATTTTGAGGCCAAAGACATGACCGATCCTGAAAAGGGGAGCTTTCCCGGGACCTGTAATCCCGGGAAGTTTAAAGGGGGTATGTTTGGATAAGCTTCTAAGTGTTGAAGACCTGCATGTCGGCTTTTCTCTGCCAGAGGGCCGCTTGGAAGCTGTGCGCGGTGTCTCCTTTTCAGTTCGTCCCGGCAGCACGGTGGCCCTGGTCGGGGAATCCGGCTCGGGCAAGTCTGTGGTCAGCCAGTCCATCATGGGCATTCTGCCCAAAAAGGCCGACATCAGTCAGGGACGCATCATCCTCAATGATCCGGCCCTCAGTGGCGGCCCTGTGGACATTGCGCAACTGGACCGCAACGGCCCGGAAATGCGCACCCTGCGCGGTGACCGTATCTCCATCATTTTCCAGGAGCCCATGACCTCCCTGTCGCCGGTGCATACCGTTGGCAATCAGATTGGCGAGGCACTGGAGCTTCACCGCGGCAAATCCGGCCCGGAAGCCGACGAAATCACTCAGGAAATGCTGGCCCACGTGGGTTTCCCGGACCCTGCCCGGGCGCTCAAGACCTATCCTTTTGAACTTTCTGGTGGCCTGCGCCAGCGTGCCATGATTGCCATGGCCCTGGTCTGTGGCCCTTCCCTGCTGATCGCTGACGAACCAACAACCGCCCTGGACGTGACCATCCAGGCCCAGATCCTTAAGCTGCTGAAAGATCTGCAGGCTGAACTGGGCATGGCCGTTCTGATGATCACCCACGACCTGGGTGTGGTGGCCAATGTGGCCGATGAAGTGGTGGTGATGTACCGCGGCCAGGTGATGGAAGCCGGCACCCGGGACGACATTTTCTCAAATCCCCAGCATCCCTATCTAAAGGCCCTGCTCAACGCCGTGCCCCGCTTCGACATGGCCGAAGGTGAGCGCCTGCAGCCTCTCAGAGAGATCAAACAGGGCGACACCAGTTCTCTCATGTCGGGCATCAAGGCCCGGCCTAAAGGCAAGGCCGGGGATCCGCCTTTGCTGAAGGTGGAGGGATTGACCAAGGGCTTTACTATCCGCAAATCCTCCGGCTGGTTCAGCCGGGGTGAGGAAGCCCGTGTGCTGGCCGTGGATGACGTCAGCTTTGAGATCAAGCGGGGCGAATGCCTTGGGTTGGTCGGGGAAAGCGGGTGTGGCAAGACCACCCTTTCCAAAATGATCATGCAGGCCCTCAAGCCCGATGCCGGATCGGTGATCTTCAATGAAGAGGGCACAGATCTGGACATGCTGGCCCTGGAGGGTGACGAACTGGTGGAGTTCCGCAAGAAGGTGCAGTTCATCTTCCAGGACCCCTTCAGCTCGCTTAATCCCCGCATGACCGTTTTTGACATCATCAGTGAGCCGCTGGTGATCCATGAAATCGGCAATGCCAGCAGCCGGGCGGAACTGGTAAAAGAACTGATGCGCCTGGTGGGTCTGGATGTCCGCCATCTGCAGCGCTACCCCCATTCCTTTTCCGGCGGCCAGCGCCAGCGCATCGGCATTGCCCGCGCCCTGGCCCTAAAGCCGCAGCTGCTGCTGTGCGATGAGCCGGTATCGGCCCTGGATGTTTCCATTCAGGCCCAGGTGCTCAATCTGCTGAAAGATCTGCAGGATCAGCTGGGACTGACCTATCTCTTCGTCAGCCACAATCTGGCTGTTGTGGATTACATCGCCGATCGTATCGCCGTCATGTGCCGCGGCCGACTGGTTGAGCTGGCCCCCAAGGCCCTGCTGTTCAACAATCCCGTCCATCCCTATACCAAAGCCCTGGTATCGGCCGTGCCGGAGCCGGACCCCAATCATCCTTTGGACCTGACCGCGCTGATGGACGGAAAAACCTCTGAACCGGCCAACTGGCCTGCGCCCTTTACGCTGAACGGCAACAGCCACCCTCAGCTGGTGGATCTGGGCCAGGGTCATTTCGTTCGGGCCGATCCCGACAGCGCGCCGCTGGAACCCTTTCTGGAAAAGGCGGGATAAGACCAAGCATGTTTGCCTATACCGCACGCCGCCTTCTGGCCATGATCCCCACCCTGCTGGTGATTTCTTTCATCATCTTTGTGATTATCCAGCTGCCTCCCGGTGACTTTCTGGAAACCATGGTTGCAGAATTGCAATCCCAGGGGGAGGCTGTATCACCCGACAAAATCAAGTTTTTGCGGGAACAGTACGGCCTCGATAAGTCTTATATGGAGCGCTATTTCGAGTGGGTCTGGGGCCTGCTGAACGGCGACATGGGCTTCTCCTTCGAACATCGCCTGCCGGTGAACGAGTTGATCGGTGACCGCCTGGAGCTGACCGTGGTGGTGGCGCTGACCACCATCATCTTTGTCTATCTGGTCTCCTTCCCCATCGGCATCTACTCCGCCGTCAACCAGTACTCCAAGGGGGACTATTTCTGGTCCTTCATCGGCTTCCTGGGCATGGCCACACCAGACTTTCTGCTGGCCCTGGTGGTCATGGCCTATTTCAATGACTGGTTCGGGATATCCATCGGTGGCCTGATGGATCCGCAGTTTGAAGGGGCCGCCTGGACCTGGGCAAAAGTGCAGTCGGTGATCGCCCACCTCTGGGCCCCGATCATCGTCATCGGCACCTCCGGCACGGCCTCCATGATTCGTAAACTACGCGCCAATCTGCTGGACGAGCTGGACAAACAGTATGTGGTGACAGCCCGGGCCAAGGGTCTGAGTGAGCGTCGCCTGCTCTTCAAATATCCGCTGCGTCTGGCCATGAACCCCTTCGTGGCTGAGCTGGGCAGCCTGCTGCCACGGATCATTTCCGGTGCAGCCATCATCGCCGTGGTGATGGATCTGCCCACCACCGGCAAGCTGCTGGTGGACGCACTGCTCAGTCAGGACATGTATCTGGCCGGATCCTTCCTGATGTTCCAGTCCCTGCTGGTGGTCATCGGCTTCCTCATTTCCGACCTCTTGCTTGGGGTTCTTGATCCCCGCATCCGTCTGACCGGGGGGGCCACAAAATGAGCCAGTCCAAAGACCAGGAAACACCCGGCATGGCCAAGAACAGCGACAACAGCGCCAAGATGGAGCATTACGTCAACCCGGCCCCCTTCAATGCCTATGAAGAGCCGCCCCTGACGCCGGAGCAGGAACGCTACTACATGGCCAGCCAGTGGCGGATCATGTGGTGGAAGTTCAAGCGCCACCGTCTGGCCATGGTGTCCGCCTACATTCTGGGTTTCTTCTTCCTGCTGGTGCTCTTTGCCGAGATCGTTGCGCCCTACAATCTGGACAGTCGCAACATCCGCTACATCTATGCACCCCCTCAGTCGCTGCATCTTTTCAATGATGAAGGCGAGTTCGTCGGGCCTTTTGTCTATGGCTACAAGTCCGGACTGGACCCGGTCACCTTCCGGCGCACCCATGTGGAAGACAAAAAGAAAGTCTATCCGCTTCGGTTCTTCTGCCGGGGGGACAAATACGATCTCTGGGGCGTGATCCCCGGTTCCTTCCACCTGGTGTGCCCGGCAGAAAAGAAAGGCACGCTGTTCCTGTGGGGCACCGACCGTCTGGGCCGGGACCTGCTGAGCCGGATCATCTACGGCACCCGCATTTCCATGACCATCGGTCTGGTTTCCGTCGTGCTGTCCTTTGTCCTGGGCATCGTCATCGGCGGTCTGGCCGGTTACTACGGTGGCCGCGTGGACAGCATTGTTCAGCGCATCATCGAGATCCTGAAGTCCTTCCCGGAACTGCCACTGTTCATGACCTTGTCGGCCATCTTGCCGGTCAACTGGTCGCCGGTGACGATCTTCTTCGGCATTTCCATCATCATGGCGCTGCTGGACTGGCCGGGACTGGCGCGAGCGGTGCGTTCCAAGTTCTTTTCCCTGCGCGAAGAGGACTTCACGACAGCCGCCCAGTTGATGGGGGCCAAGCCGCCGCGCATCATCGGGCGCCACCTGCTGCCCTCCTTTGCCAGCCACCTCATTGCCTCAGCCACACTTTCCATTCCCCAGATGATCCTGGCGGAAACCGCGCTGTCCTTCCTGGGGCTGGGATTGCGGGCGCCGGTTACCTCCTGGGGCGTGCTTTTGAACGATGCCCAGGACATCTCCGTGGTGAAGCTCTATCCCTGGCTGATGCTGCCGGTGGTGCCGGTGTTCATTGTGGTCATCGCCTACAACTATCTGGGCGACGGCCTGCGGGACGCAGCGGACCCCTACAAGTAGCGCTCATCAAAAGAAGCAACAGTGGCGAACGCAACTGCTGCACCGCTGGACGCCCCTGTCCACCGGTCGTTGCGGCTGTTGTCTCTCCGCGCTTCATGGGCAGTCTGACGCCGGTTTAATCCAGCCCCAGCAGATCCACAGTCGCACCGACCCCACCAACAGCCTGGGCAGGTAAGGGCCTGAAATCTCCCTTTGGAACAAAGCCCTGACTTTCCCCCAGATTGTAGCTGTCGGCTGTCACCAGGCCCCGGGTTCCTGCGGATTTGTTGTGCTTTTCCAGCTTGGCGGAGAGGTTGACAGCGTCGCCAATCACGGTGATCTCCAGCCGCGTCTTGTCCCCAACGGTGCCAAAAAGGATGGGGCCGGTGGCCAGTGCGCCGTTGATTTCAGGGCAGGACAGGCCCTGGGCCGCCCGTTCCGCTTTCCAGGCATCCGCTGCAAGAATGATCTCTTCCAGCGCTCTCAGACCGTCAGCAGCATAGGTCTCGTTGGGTTCAGCAGCCCCAAAGGTTGCCATGATGCCGTCGCCCAGAAACTTGTCGATGGAGCCCCCGTGCCGCTGGATAATGGGCACGCAGCGGGCCTGATAGTCCCCCAGCACTGCGAGCACCGTTTCCGGTGATTCACTTTCTGCCAGACGGGTAAAACCGCGCAGATCCAGATTCAGAATGGCGGCTTCACAGATTTCAGCGCTGCCGGCAGTGATTTCCTTGTCCGCACCTTTGATCTTGTTGGCCACTTCGGGGGCAAAAAAGCGGGAGAGTTCCTGCGCTGCCAGGTTCTCTGACACGGATCGCACAAGCAGGTCGCGGCCCCGCACCAGCGCCACCCCCAGGATGATCGACACCACCAGGATCGAGATGATCTTGTCGAACTCCGCCCCCATCAGGACGGCGTTGGAGGTCAGATAATCCACGTAGCTGCGGGTGATCATGGTGTCGGTCGGATCAATGGTGATCACGTAGTACAGCATGCCCGTCCAGCCCAGCGCTCCAACCACACCGGTCAGGACCACAAAACGCGCATCAAACCGCAAAGCCCTCAGGGCAATGAAGATGAAGATGTAAAGCAAGGTCGGCGCTTTGAGATAGAACGACGCAGGCTGGCCGTACTGCAGATGAAAGGTCCAGATCAGGATCATCAGCAAGGCAACGTCCATCACGATGGACACAGCCACCGCCCAGTCAGGCAACCGTCCTTTGTGCGCCCAGATGATCCGGACCACTGTCAAAAAGAAGTAGATACCCAGCACCCAGGGCACCGGATGCACCGGCAGATCCTGGCTAAGGGTCATGGGCGCGGTCTTGGGAGACAGGAGATAGAGGGACCCGAACAAGGAGACCACAATCAGCTGTATCCAGCCGATCAGTTGCTCAGTCCTGTCTTCCTGCCGTTCAATGGCCTGACGCACCCGTTCCGGCAGTTTGGCCTGTGCTTCGCGTCCACCAAGTAGTTTCAGCACCGCCTTCTCCCTTTTGCTTTCCGCTGTGATGGCGCTGTCCGGTAAAACAGCGGCTCTTCGGCTTGCCGGTTCATATGGGCGGCCCGAAAACTCAAGTCACGTCAGAACTCCGTGATCTCTCGGTGAGGGTCAGCCATCTGATGCCTGTGCCTGCCCTGGTCCCTGAGACATCAGAGAGTTTACAGCTTTTCCAGCCAGAGGCTTGTTTCCAGTGCACCGGGCCGCAGCTCCAGTTGCCCGGCCACAGATCCTGCCACCGCCTTTTCCAGGCGCGTTGCAGCATAGTGACTGGACCAGAGCACATCCCATTGATCTGAAAAAACCAGTGGCAAAAAGGCCAGCTGCTCGTTGTACCCCCGCCAATCCCAGGAAGCCGGATAGTCATCGGGCAGCAGAATATCATGAACATGCAGCAGAACCCCGGACGGCAGACGCGGCAGGATCCGGCCAAAGAAAACATCCAGATCTGTGCCCGGCATCAGGATATGACTGGAATCGATGGACAGTACATCGCCGGCCTGCAGCGCATCAATCGCGGCCCAGGACGCCTTTTGCAGCACCTGCCGTTCCAAAGTCAGGGGCAGCCCGGCCAGATCGGCGCGGGGCACCGGATCAATGGCTGTGACGGCCGTGTCCAGTCCCCCATCCTTGACAGCGCGCATGATAAATCTTGTGGAATGGCCGGACCCCACCTCCACCAGACGTGCGGGTTTACGCTCCCGCAACAGCGTATAGAAAACGGCGGCATCAAGCCGGGGAAACCAGTCCTGGCCAAAGCGGGGTTCCGGGGGTGGCAGCTGACCAATGGCCGTCAGATCCTCGGCATAGCGGTCCAGAGCGGCCAGCAGGCCTTCAAACTCAGGCTTCTTGGCAGCAAAGAGCGCTTCGACTTCCGGATAACCGGGTCTTTGTCCGGCAGGCGCCAGGGTGTCGGCATAGCGGTAGGGAATGAAAAACCCCCGCCGGGCCATTCCCAACAGGGTGGGCAGGCCTAGCTTAAAGCGACGCCAACGGCCGCGCAGAGAAGTCGACACTGTTTAGAGATCCCGGAATGAAAACAGACCCCCCCTCCTACCACTGCAGAAAGCGCAATCCAAGCAAACCTCTGTGATCGCTACTTTTTGTCTGTACTTTTTCTCTGCGCTAAAGTGCGGCAGAAGCAATAGCAGGCGGTAAGCCCAACATTTTCATAAAGACAACCGGAACCAGCATGACGTCTCAGAAACAACAGGCGCTAAAGGAAAACCACTTCGACAAAGGGGGCCAAAACTATGCCCTCCATCGGCCAACCTATCCGGACCGCCTGGCCCACCTTCTGGCAGACCTGTCTCCCTCAAGAGACCTGGCCCTGGACGTCGGCTGCGGCAACGGTCAGCTTTCCTGCCTGTTGGCCAAAGAGTTTGCTCAGGTCATTGCCACCGACCCCAGTGCCGAACAGATTGCCAACGCCAGACCCTGCCCTTCTGTGATCTACAAGACAGAAGCCGCAGAGCAGATTGATCTGGAAGACCGGTCTGTGGACCTGATCGTTGCGGCCCAGGCGGCCCATTGGTTCGATCTGCCCCGGTTCTATGAGGAAGTGAGGCGGGTCAGCAAACCGGGCGGAGCCCTGGCTCTGATCTCCTACGGCGTTCCGGAATTGCAAGGGGAGATCGGGGCCCTGTTCAACCGCTTTTACTGGCAGGACATTCACCACTTCTGGCCGGCTGGTCGAAAGCATGTGGAAGAAGGCTACAAAAGCCTGTCGTTTCCCTTCGAAGAAACGCCCCTGCCAGCCCTGGCCATTGAACGGCAATGGACCTGCGATGAGGTGATCGGCTACATCCGCACCTGGTCTGCAGCCCGTCAGGCTGAAACAGCCGGAGAAATTGGTTTGTTTGATGCCTTTTACGGGGTCTTCAGACAGGCATGGGGAGATCCTCAGGTCCGGCATCCCATTGTCTGGCCCATTGTGGGCCGCCTGGCGATTATGCCCTGACGACAGGGTGCGCCAGCAGACGGGCAGGATCTGACCTTTGCCGGAGTGACTCCGCCAACAGGCCTGACGCTCAATGCCAGTCAAAAAGTGCAGAAATGGGACGAAAAAAGCAGCCGTTATCCAACAAGAACTGTTGATCAGGCGGTCAGTACCAGGCCTTCCCGGGCAACTACTGTTCCGGGGCGTAGCGTTTGGGCTTTCTCAGCAATGGCGTCCATGGCGTCATCGTTGTGAGCCGGGTCGTGATGGAAAATCACCAGGTTTTTTGCATTGGCAGCTTCCACCAGGCGCAAACCTTCCTGCCAGGTGGAATGGCCCCAGCCTTTGAAGGATTTTTCATACTCTTCATCGCTGTAGCTGCAGTCATAAACGACATATTCGGCGTCTTTGATCAGCTCAACGATGGCCGGATCCCGGCGGCCTTCGTAGTGTTCCGTGTCAGTGACATAGCAGATGGCGCGCCCCCCATATTCCACACGATAGCCCGTTGCCCGGTTGGGGTGATTGAGAGGCGTGGTCTTCATGGTGATGCCGCCGCCCAGGTCAAAGGACTTGCCCGCCTGAAAATCCAGGTAGTGGACGTCAGCTTCAAAGATTTCCGGCGGAACCGGGAAAATTGGGTCGGCCATAAAGTTGCAGAGAACTTCATTTAGAGAACGTTCAGGCGCCAGATGCCCCGCATGCAGCCTAATGGTGTTGCGAGGCTCAAAAAAGGGCCCGAAGAAAGGAATGCCCGCAATATGATCCATGTGGGTGTGGGTCAGGAAGATATCAAAATCCATCCCGCCACAGGATTGCTGTTCTACACAGAGATTGGATCCAAGAGACCGCAAACCCGTGCCAGCGTCCAGAATGAGCAGCCGATTGCCACAGCGCACTTCCAGACAGGAGGTGTTTCCGCCATAGCGTTCAAAATCATGGCCGGGGCAGGCAATGGAGCCACGCACCCCCCAGAACTTAACGGTGAAATCACTCAGGCTGCTCACCGACCCCTCCTTAACCGCAACAAACGGGTCGGAAACCGCGCCCGGAATCAGATTGTACTGAGACTTTGGCGGCCCGCAGCCGGTTTGTTGCTTGTGGAGGTTTAATCATCAGTTTTCAGCATCAGGGAACCAGGCGATAGCCACCCGGCTCCGTGACCAGAATCTCCGCATTGGAAGGATCGGGCTCAATCTTTTGGCGCAAACGATAGACATGGGTTTCCAGCGTGTGGGTCGTGACCCCTGCGTTGTAACCCCAGACTTCCCCCAGAAGAGTATCTCGTCCGACGGTCTTATCACCTGATCGGTAAAGATACTTTAAAATGGCGGTTTCTTTTTCTGTCAGTCGTACTTTTTTCCCGTCTTCATCCTGCAAAAGGACCTTTGCAGCCGGGCGGAAAGAGTAAGGACCAATGGTAAAGACAGCGTCTTCACTTTGTTCGTGCTGACGCAGTTGCGCCCGCAGGCGGGCCAGAAGAACCCCAAGGCGGAAGGGCTTGGTGACATAGTCATTGGCACCGCTTTCCAGGCCCAGAATGGTGTCCGCATCTGAGTCCATGGCGGTCAGCATGATAACAGGGGCTTTCACACCGCTGCGGCGCAGCAGGCGGCAGGCTTCCCGACCATCCATATCCGGCAGGCCTACATCCAGCAGAATGGCGTCGAAGTACTCATTCTTCGCCACTTCCAGAGCTTCGCCTGCGGTCTGGGCTTCAATGGTGATAAAATCTTCGTGTAAACGCAGTTGTTCAGACAAAGAAGAGCGCAAGGGCTCATCATCATCGACCAGGAGGATTTTTTTTGCCGTTGTGTTACGCATTACTTGTCACATACGACCCTTTGATTGGAAGTTCAATAAAAAGCCCGGATATTCAGTCAATTTTGCCGTTTTTCACCAAATCCAGGACAGCCTTGTAAAGGGGATGGCCCTCTTCACAGAGAGCATCCATAGCCGAGAAATGGTGTCGCGCAGGCAAATCTACAATCCTTATTGGAAAATTAGCCTGCTGACGCAAATCCGCAAAATCTCTTTGCTGATCACGAAACTCTTCAGGTTCCGTTTCCCCCACCGTCAGAATCATGGGCAAGGGTTTTGTCTGGGGCAGTCGCTGAGGGCTGGCTGAGGCGATGGCCTGTGGCGTGATGTTCAGGACATCCTGCTGATAGCAATAGGACAGCGGCTCCAGATCATAGAGGCCGGAAATGCAACAGCCCCCTTTCAGCAGATCCTCCGGCAGACCCAGGGCCGTCCAGTCGGTCAGCAACGCCATGGCCGTCAAATGGCCACCTGCGGAATGCCCGGACACGAAGATCCGGCTGCGGTCAAAAGCCAGCGCTTTTTCATTGTAGATCCAGCCTACCGCCGCCTGCACGTCGTCGACGATTTCCGGGATGGTGACCTGGGGACAGAGGCGATAGCTGATCATCGCCACAGAGACGCCCTCTTTCACAAAAGCCGGGGCCCAGGCTGAAAAGTCATCCTTGCTGAGGGCCTGCCAGTAGCCGCCATGGATGAAGATCAGAAGGGGAGTGTTGTCGCCCGCGTCAAAGTAGTCCAGACGGTGACGGGGGTCAGGACCATAAGACAGATCAAAGCGGTCATTGGGACCGGCTGCCGCACGCGTTGCCGCGCTGTCAGCTGTCCAGCGGGCGAAGATCTCTGGGTGCTCCGGCGTTCGGTCTCTTAGATTAAACTGCTTATCTAAGCCGGCTTTGTCATAGCCCCGCCAAAGCGCCTCACCCATAGTCCCTGGTCCCTTTCTAAAGAGCTGAGCTCTTTTTGCTTTTGCCCTGTTTCAATTGTTAATGCCAAGTCCCAGCGATAAAAATCAAGCAGCCTTTTCTGGAAAACCGGCTTTTCACCTAAGAGACAGGCAACCTTTCATGCAATCGGCGCCGCCGGATGTGCCCGTCCGGCACCTTTCTTTTGCATAAGGGGCCTCTAAACCCGCTCTTCACTCTGCCTATCTAAGATGTGAAGTGAGCGGCGAATGACCCACCCGTCAGGGCAGAACCGGAAACCACTGATCAGATCAAAAGGGCCAAAAAAAACAAGGTGCCAGTGCAAACTGGGCTTGTAAAATGGGTCCCTGTCAGAGGAAGCTTGAGTGAAACAAACATCTAGAGTTAAAGCCGGATGATCGACTTTTTTGCAAACAACCCTTTGGTACCGGGAGAACGGACAGTGGACCCCGCTGTCGCCCGGGTGGTCGATCGTGCCATCAGCGACCTGCGCCGGGATTTGCCCGTCCGGCTGGTGGATGCCAAAGGCAAGGCTTATCTGATCCTGGCAGCTGATTCTCTGGCCCAGCCCAATCTCTCAGATCTGATGGAAATGGGTGCGGGCAGTGCAGCCCTCCTGCTGACCAACCGGCGCACGGCCTTCCTGGGGCTTGAAAGCGACGATCCCGTTCTGGCTTTCGATCTGACAGATGTCAGCGCCGAGACCGCACTGAAACTGGCCAACCCGACCATTGGTCTGGAAGACCAGGCAGGCAAGCTGCCTCCCCGGGTCTATCTGACACCCGGCGCCATGGAAGCCGCCATTGCGCTGGCCAAATCGGCCCGTCTTCTGCCCGCCATGATCATGGTACGCGACGACGATGTGGCGCGCCCGACGCTGCTCAGCGTGACGGAAAAACAGGTGGTGCACTATCGGGAAAGAGCCAGCCAGTCTCTGACCCGGGTGGCAGACGCGCGCGTGCCCCTGTTTGATTCAGAACACACACGTATCATCGCCTTTCGGCCGGCCGACGGCGGCCGGGAACATCTGGCCATTCAGGTGGGGGAGCTGCGTGAAGGACTGCCCCCGCTGATCCGCCTGCATTCGGAATGTTATACCGGTGATTTGCTGGGGTCTCTGCGCTGTGATTGCGGGGACCAGCTGCGCGGTGCCATTCAGGCCATGGCGAGCGAAGGCTCCGGTCTCCTTCTCTATCTGGCCCAGGAAGGCCGAAACATCGGGCTGGTGAACAAGCTGCGGGCTTACACCATGCAGGACCGGGGGTCTGATACCCTGGATGCCAACGAAATTCTCGGCCATGAAGCTGACGAACGGCTCTACCAGCCAGCTGCGGAAATCCTGCGGCATCTGGATGTCAGCAAGGTACGGCTGCTGACCAACAACCCGGAAAAGGTCGATGGCCTGACCAGTTGTGGGGTTGAGGTCGTAGAGCGGGTGCCTCACTTCTTCCCGGCCAATGGCCACAACGAAACCTACCTGAAAACCAAAGCCCAGCGCTTCGGACATCACCTCTGACAGCAGACCGCCTTTCCTGCCTCTGCCATGCCGAAAGGTTTGCTGGCGCATGATACGGCGCAACAGGCAAGATTTCCCTCATCAGGGAAAGTCCGGGTGGAAAAAATGACCGGCATTTCTTGCCAGGTTATGGCAAAAAGCGCTCCTGCCTGACATTTAGCTCAATAGATTCAATATCTTAAAAACTGGCCCGCCCTTTGCATAACCCAGGGCATGGCACGTACAGATTTTGACCCCTTTACCCGTCCGCCGGTTGGCGAGCTGAAACGCTACATGGGAGCACAGGAAGAAGGCGCCACCGACGCCGCTTTCGATGATTTGGTTGACATGGTCAATCCGCTTCAGCATTTGCCTGTGGTCTCTACGCTCTATCGTGAGTTTACCGGTGACGGCATCTCCGGCCAGGCCCGCATTGTGGGCGGCACGCTGTTCGGTGGTCCGCTTGGCGCGCTGGCTTCAGTCGGTAATGAACTGCTGAAACAGGCAAGCGGCGCCGATCTGGGGGAGCATGCCATGGCTGCCCTGCTCGACAGAGATCTGCCGGATGACACCTATTTCGCCAAAAACAACCAGCAAGTGGCCAGCTGGCGCGACAGCCTGTCCGTGGAACGGGACAGTGCTGGTTTTGACAGCTTTGATCCGGCCCGTGAGTTCTTGAAAAATCAGTCCGATGATCTGACGCTGGCGCAGGCTGAAAAGACAAAGACCATCCCGTCTGTCGAAACGGCTTCCCAGCCGGACAGGGTCGTAAACACTGCCCAGACAGCACCGGCAGCCCAGAAGGACGCGTCCCCGGCTGCACAGCAGGTAACGGCAGAAAAACCAGCTGCGCAGACAGCTTTTACGCCGCAACAGCAAATCCCTCTGACTGGCCTGGCGGCCCTGGCGGCTTTTGCGGCTGATCAGCAAAACAGCAAAGTGTCTGCAGCTGTTGAACAGGCGAGCCCAGCCCCGTCTGCGCCCGCAACCCCCTCAGTTGCTGCAACAACGGGCGCCAGCAGCCAGACCTTTGACGAAACACCCGCCAACCTGGCCTTGCTGAACAATCTTCCTTTCCGGCCCACCAGCCCAGAACCAACCCCAACTGCCGGGACAAAAAACCAGGCATCTGAACCGGCGTCTCCCTCCGACGTTATGGCTCAGTCTCTTATGGCTGCCGAAAAAGCCATGGCCCGGAAGAACGATCAACCCATGGAGGGTCACCTGACCGGCACCGCAGCGCTGGCGGCTTTCGCAGCAGATCTGCGCCAGATCGGCCAACAGGCTCAGGGAATGGCTGCCGAAGAAACCAGCAAACCGGTTGAACCAGCCAAAGAACAGCCCAGCCCTCAGGTGGCTGCCAGCTATCCGCCCAAAAGCGCCTTTATGCCGTTGCGACCACGCAACTGGATGGGCAACCAGGTCCCCAGTCGCGCCAAACCTGAAGTGACCGCTGGACAACAGAATGCCGCTCGCAAAGGCGCGCAGGCCTACAGCCAGGCCGCAACCCGAGTGATGCAGCAGAACCCCAATCTGATCAGTTCTGATCCCACCGGTACCAGTGGAGTTGCCAGCAAAATGCTGGATGCGCTGGTGAAATATGAAGCCATGACCCAGAAACAGGCCCAGCAGGCCCAGGCTTTCTAAAAGACGATTGGTTTGCCTGTTGATGCCTCGGCGCTAACGCATAGGGCGCCTGACTTTCCACGGTGCTTAAGCACAGTCGAGAGGGGCGGTACCAACGACCAGTGGGGTCCCAAAGCGCGCCAACCCTCAAGATCATGTGATTTTTAAAAGTCGCTGACCAGATCAATTCATGAGTCTATGATCCCCCTTTTCGGCCGGTCACCGGTCATTTCTGTGGATAGAGATTGTGGATCTGATCGTAACACCAGCAACAGACGGCAGCTGGCAAGCCCGGCAAGGCGACAAGATCTACCGCTGTGCCCATGGTAAGGGCGGCGTTGTGGCCGCTGAGGGCAAAAAGGAAGGGGATGGGGCCAGCCCGCTGGGACGCTGGAGCCTCATTCGGGTTCTCTACCGCGCGGATCGTGGTCCGGCACCCGACAGCTGCTTTCCCACAGCGCAGATTACATCGAAAGACGGCTGGTGCGATGCCCCGGAAGACGCCCGTTACAATCAACAGGTGCCACATCCCTACCCAGCCAGCCACGAGATCCTGTGGCGAGACGATCAACTCTACGACATTCTGGTCGTGCTGGACCACAACAGCGACCCTGTTGTTCCCGGGTTGGGATCAGCCATCTTCCTGCATTGTGCCAAACCCGGCTATCCGCCGACCGCAGGCTGTATCGCCCTGGCGCGACAGGATCTGGAAGAGGTTCTTCGCCACTTTGAGCCGGGAGATGCAGTGATCATCAGCCAAAGCGCGTAATGCCACCGCCCAGCCCGATTGAAAGCAACCAGTCAGAGCAGAACAAAACCGGGCCAATTGGGCCCGGTTAGGGGTGACGCTTGCACAAAAAACCTGCTTCTGCACAACAGGTTAGCGGGTAAACCACGGCTGAAAAACAAGCGCAGTGTGCTTCCAACCCCTACGATCAGACATCCGGACCGGCAGGTTAGACTTTGACGGGACGCGTTCCGAATATGGCTGATCCCACCCGCACAGAAGTCGCTCCGTAAGCCACAGCTGTCTCATAATCACCGCTCATCCCCATAGACAGGAAAGACAGGCCGTTACGCTCTGCAATCTTGCGCAGAAGGGCAAAATGCAAGGCAGGTTCCTCATCAACCGGCGGAATGCACATCAATCCAATGACCGGCAGGTTCAGCTCATCTCGACAGAGTGCGATGAAGGCGTCGGCGTCTTTGGGCAGAATGCCCGCCTTTTGCTCTTCCTCGCCGGTGTTGACCTGAATGTAACAGTCAGGGCAGCGCCCCTGCTTGTCTTTTTCTTTGGCCAGGGCCCGCGCCAGCTTCGGACGATCGAGGCTTTCAATGACATCAAAGAGCTTAACGGCCTGATCGGCTTTGTTGGTCTGCAGCGGGCCAATCAGATGGAGCTTCAGGTCCGGGTGACTTTCGCGCAGCTGAGGGAACTTGCTTTGAGCTTCCTGCACCCGGTTTTCGCCAAAGACCGTCTGACCGGCTGCAAGAGCCGCTGTAACCTTGTCTGCAGAGTGGAATTTCGACACGGCCACCAGTTGGCATCGGCCTTCCGGTCGTCCGGCTTCCTGGCCAGCAACACTGATTTTCTGCCTGATATCCGCCAGATTTGCAGCAATTTCAGCAGGATCGAAAGCTGTGTCCGGTTCTTCAATCACAGATTGGCCGGATGCCGAGGAAAGCTCTTCACTCATTGAACGATAATATCCAGTTTCTTGGTTGACCGCTTCCTGGGCGCAAAAATGCCCAGAGCCGGATCAAACCAGGCTTCATTTTCCTCCCTGCTCTAGCACGGTCAGGAGGTTTGCTCAAAAGCCATTTGCGTCACAGGAACCCGGACCAGTTTCGATTTTCGGTCACACAAACTTGCATCTCTGCCGGCTTCACCACAGGTTGACAGGGACCACCGGGCCTAGGACAACAGGACACCACGGTCCCGCCCGGGGGCGCACTCTACAAAGGACGATCTGATTAATGCTCACCATTAAAAATTTCATTACGGCAAAGGAAGTCAAAGCCCTGAGAGACGTCCTGGAAAAAGCGCCCTTTCAGTCAGGGACCACCAGCGGCAAAAAGACACTGAAAAACAACCTCCAGGCCGATCGCAATCACCCTCAGGTCAAACACGTAACCGATGTGATGATCTCCAAGATGATGTCCCGGCAGGAACTGACCTCTTATGTCATGCCGAAAAACGTCACGCTGATGTACAACCGCTATGACCCGGGCATGACCTACAAAGATCACATGGACGCGGCGCTGATGGGCCCATCCATGGATGAAGCCATTCGGTCGGACCTGTCATTTACAGTGTTCCTGAGTGATCCCATGGAATACGAGGGCGGCGAATTTGTCATTCAGACCCCCTATGGGGAACAACGCATCAAGCACCAGGCCGGCACCCTGATGAGTTATCCCACCAATGTTATCCACCGGGTAGACGAAGTAACCAGCGGCAGCCGCTGGGCGGCGGTAGGCTGGTTCCAGTCCTTCATCAAAGATCCTCAACACCGCCTGATGAACTACGAAATGGACAAATTCCGGCACAAACTGGTGGCTGAAACCAAGAAAGACTCAAGCCTGCCGGAGGAGTTTGCCTACATGCATCAGAACCTCTTGCGCACCTGGGTGGACGTCTAGATTCTCCCTGCCTGCCCCTGCGGCGGCCGTCCCAAAGGCACTCATTTGGACGAAGGTTAGGGCCCGGTTAGGAAATTGGGCTGATTTCCAGCCATTTTCTGGCCTTTCGACGCTGGAAAAGCCCGGACCGTCACGCTAGTGTGCAAACCGCTATTCAAAAGGGTATTGCCGCGTCGTTCAAGAAACGGCCTGGCTGCTCTTTTCCTTTAAGATCCCGACCGGCAGTGCTCAGGTCCTTCATCCGTGGTCAAGGCATGAACAAAAGACAGTTTTTCAGTCATTCTTTCAAAAACTTCCGGGGTGCAAGCCTGGGCCTGGGCCTGGCTGCCCTGCTGTTGGGGGCCTGTTCAGCCGGTGAGTCCGGCACTGTCTATCCTGACGACAATCGGCGGCGGCAAGGTCAGAACTCTTACGATACTTCCGTCGACAATGAGTCCATCCTGGGCGAAGACGGGGGCAACATCTTCGGCGGTGGCAGCAAACCCGACCAGCCTGGCGCAGGGGGCTCCGGCATTGGCGTAAATGCCTTCCTGTGGCGGGCCAGCCTGGACACCTTGTCCTTCCTGCCATTGGCATCTGCTGATCCCTTTGGCGGCGTGATCATCACTGACTGGTATTCACCACCCGACAGCAGCACCGACCGCTTCAAAGTCAACATCTTCATCCTGGGACGGGACCTGCGCGCTGACGGGGTGCGGGCCAACGTGTTCCGTCAGACCAAAGATCCGCAAGGACAGTGGGTCGACGCCTCAGTGGATGATGCCACCGGCACAGATCTGGAAGACACCATCCTGACCCGGGCCCGTCAGCTGCGGATCAAAACCATCAACTGATCACCCATTGGACTGTTGTTTCGCCGGGACCAGTCAGGCAGGCGTCCGGTGAAACCGGCCTGACGACAAAAAAGACAAAAGCTAACTGGAGCTGACTTTTCGGAACCATTCGATGTCAGCCGGTTAGAGATCACTTCAAAGACGAAGGCCCGGCACTCCTCGCATCGGGCCATGGAAAGTAAAAATGAGTCGCTACAACCCCAAGGAAATTGAACAGAAATGGCAGAAGGTTTGGGATCAGGCTGCCTGCTTCACCGTCAGTGAAGAAGCCGACAAACCCAAATACTACGTGCTGGAAATGTTCCCCTATCCTTCGGGGCGCATCCACATGGGCCACGTGCGCAACTACGCCATTGGCGATGTCATTGCCCGTTACAAGAAAGCCCAGGGGTTCAACGTTCTGCACCCAATGGGCTGGGATGCTTTCGGACTGCCGGCAGAAAACGCAGCCATGGAACGCGGGGTTCATCCCGCTGAATGGACCTACGCCAACATCGACGCCATGCGCAGTCAGCTGAAAATGATGGGCCTGTCCATTGACTGGTCCCGGGAGATTGCCACCTGTCACCCCGGATACTACGAGCAGCAGCAGCGCCTCTTCCTGGATTTTCTGGCCAATGACCTGGTCTACCGCAAGGAATCCTGGGTCAACTGGGACCCGGTTGATCACACAGTTCTGGCCAACGAACAGGTCATCGATGGCAAAGGCTGGCGTTCCGGCGCGTTGATTGAACGGCGCAAACTGAGCCAGTGGTTCTTCAAAATCACCGCCTTTTCCGACGAACTGCTGGCAGCTCTGGATGATCTGGACCGCTGGCCGGAAAAAGTCCGCCTGATGCAGAAGAACTGGATCGGCAAATCGCAGGGTGCCACCGTGCACTTCAAGATCAAGGGCCGCGAAGACGCGCTGGAAATCTTCACCACCCGCCCCGACACCCTGTACGGCGCCTCTTTCTGCGCGCTGTCTCCCCATCATCCGCTGACCGAAGACCTGGCAAAGAACAACCCGGCCCTGCAGGAGTTCATTGCAGAGTGTGATCGCCTGGGCACCAGCGAAGAAGCCATCGAAACAGCGGAAAAGAAGGGCTATGACACCGGTCTGGTCTGCGAACACCCGCTGATGCCCGGCAAGGAGCTGAAGCTCTTTGTCGCCAACTTCGTGCTTATGGACTATGGCACAGGGGCCATCTTTGCCTGCCCGGCTCATGACCAGCGCGATCTGGATTTCGCCCGCAAATATGACCTGGACGTCCTCCCGGTGGTCCTGCCCACCGATGCGGATCCGGCCAGTTACAGGATCGAAAACGAGGCCTATACGGGTCCTGGCAAAATCTTCAATTCCGATTTCCTGGACGGCCTGGAAATCGATGAGGCGAAGAAAACCGTCATTGCCAAACTGAATGAACTGGGCGCCGGGGAAGGCAAAACCCAATTCCGTCTGCGTGACTGGGGTGTTTCCCGCCAGCGCTACTGGGGCTGCCCCATTCCTGTCATCCACTGCGACAGCTGCGGCGTCTTGCCGGTTCCCGATGAACAGCTGCCCGTGACGCTGCCTGAAGATGTGGATTTCGACACACCCGGCAGCCCTCTGGCCCGCCACGCCACCTGGAAACATGTGTCCTGCCCCTCCTGCGGCGGCAAAGCCGAGCGGGACTGCGATACCATGGACACCTTTGTGGATTCCTCCTGGTATTTTGCCCGTTTCTGCTCTCCCCGTGCTGAGGGGGCAATGGACAAGGAAGCTGTGGACTACTGGCTGCCAGTGGATCAGTACATTGGCGGCATCGAGCATGCCATTCTGCACCTGCTCTATTCCCGCTTCTTTACCCGGGGCCTGGAGTCCTTTGGGCACCTGTCGGTCAAAGAGCCTTTTGCCGGCCTCTTTACCCAGGGCATGGTCTGCCACGAAACCTACAAAGGTCCGGACGGTAAATGGCTTTCGCCCGACGACGTGGAACGCAACGACAGCAATGACCTGGTGACCATCGACGGCGGTCTTCCCGTGGTAACGGGCCGAACCGAAAAGATGAGTAAATCCAAGAAGAACGTGGTCGATCCGGAGCGCATCATCCAGACCTACGGGGCCGATACCGCCCGCTGGTTCATGCTGTCTGACAGCCCGCCTGACCGCGAAATGGAATGGACAGATGCCGGGATTGAGGGTGCCTGGCGCTTCACTCAGAAGGTCTGGCGCATCATCAATGAAGCGCTGGACAATCTGCCCGCACCCGGCAGTGCCAAACCCGATACGCTGAGCGACGCGGCCCAGGGTCTGCGCAAACAGGTCCACAAGACTCTGGATGGTCAGACAAAAGACATTGAAGCGTTCCATTTCAACAAAGCCGTTGCCCGCCTTTATGAACTGAGCAACGCTCTGTCCTCCTTCAAACCCCAGAACGACGGGGATCACTGGGCTTTGCGCGAAGGCTGTGAAATGCTGGTGCGCATGGCCTCACCTATGATGCCGCATCTGACTGAGGAGCTTTGGCAGGTTCTGGGCCACGACAATCTGCTGGCGGATCAGCCCTGGCCAGAAGCTGAAAGTGCTCTGGTGGTGGATGATGAGCTGAAAATCCCCGTTCAGGTGAACGGTAAGGTGCGGGCAACCATCTTGCTGCCCCGGGACTGTGATCAGGATGCAGCCAAACAAGCCGCTTTGGCAGATCCGGCCATTCAGCGCAATCTGGGCGGGAAAGATCCACGCAAAGTTATTGTTGTGCCCAACCGCATTGTTAATGTGGTGATGTAACAGCAGGTAGAGATCAAAGGTCGGAAATCTCCGGCAGGCCAGAAAGGGGGAACGCACAGAATGAGACAAAAACTTCGGCTCTTTGGGGTCAGTCTCTTACTGCTAACCCTTTCTGCTTGCGGATTTAAACCGCTTTACGGCACTCAGGATGGTGGCCCGCAAACGGCCGGAGCCAACAGTACAGTGGCGGAAATGGCCCAGGTGCGCATTCTGCCTCTGGCTGACCGTCCCGGGCAGATGCTGCACAACGACCTGCGCAACGAACTCAACCCAAGCGGGCAAAGCTACACGCCAAAGTATGACCTACGGGTCAGTCTGAGCGAAACCAAGCAGGAACTGGCCATCCGCCAGGACGAAACGGCAACACGCGCAAACCTGCGCCTGCAGGCCAACTTTTCCCTGTTCAAACACGGCAGCCAGGAACGGGTGTTCAGCGGCTCTTCGCTCTCCATCGTCAGCTATGACATTGTTGACTCGGAATACGCCACCTATACGGCCGAAAAGAACGCCCGCAAACGCGGCATCAATGAACTGGCCGAAAACATCCGGTTACGCCTGGCCAGTCACTTCTCCCGCAACAGCCAGACCAGCGTTCTGCCCGGTCACGCCGGCCTCCTGCTGGCCCGGCGCCCCTAATCGACAGGCAGGTTCATTGTGGAGGTCAAATCCGCTCAGGCTGACGGTTTTGTCAAAGCCCCTCCCCCGGAAACCCGGGCCATCCTGCTTTATGGACCGGACAGCGGTCTGATCAAGGAACGGGCCGATGCCGCCTGTTTTTCTGTCCTGGGCGGCGATAAAGATCCCTTTCGCTACAGTGAGTTAACCCTGCAGGATCTGCAGGCAGACAAAGCCCGGCTAAATGACGAAGCAGCTGCGCTTTCCTTTTCCGGAGGGCAACGGGTCGTGCGCCTGCGGGATGTGGGCAATGCCCAGTCCTCAATCCTGGCCGATTTTCTGGACAGGCTGCCAGGTGAAGCCCTGGTGGTGGTGGAAGCCGGGGATCTGCAAAAGCGTTCCGCACTGGTTAAGCTCTTTGATGGGGCCGGAACGGCTGGGGTGGTTATCGCCTGCTACCGCGATGAAGCAAGGGATGTTCAACGGGTCATAGGGGAAACCCTGCAGGAAGCCGGGTTAACAGCGTCTCCCGATGCCCAGGCCTTTTTGGTCAGTCACCTGGGGGGCGACCGGCAGCTGACCCGGCGGGAGCTTGAAAAGCTCGTGCTTTACATGGGCGACGACGCACTGCAGGTGGAACTGGCAGACGCACAGATTTGCGTCGGTGATTCTGCTGCTTTGTCGCTGGATGACCTGTCGGTAGCTGTTGCCTCCGGCGATGCCATAGAAGCAGACCGCACCCTTCAGCGCGCATTACAGGAAGGCGCCAATCCGGTGGCCATCATTCGTGCCGTATCCCGTCATTTCCAGCGGTTGCATCTGGTGTCCGGGCAGCTGGCAAATGGCAAAGACCTGGATGGCTCTCTACGGTCCTTGCGGCCTCCGGTCTTCTGGAAACAGAAAGAACGCTTCACCGCGCAGGTCCGCGCCTGGAAGCCTCACCTTCTTGCTCGGGCTCTCAAAGCACTGACTGAAGCCGAGAAGGATTGTAAGAGGACTGGCATGCCAGACGTTACACTGACCAGTGATCTGATTATGCGCATTTCACGTGCCTCTCCCTTGCGCAGCCAGGGGCCGAGGCAACGACGCCGATTTTGACAGAGACGGTCTTCACAACACAGAGACCCGGGAATCCGCCAAACTCACTCGGTATCTATCATCGTCTGGTGCGGCGTTGGGTTCATCGCTCAAATACGTTAATTACCCACTATATTTTGTGGCGTTAAATCAGGTAGTTAACAATATAGAGTGAAATTTGGCGAAGATGGGCATCCAACTGCTCACACATCATGCTCAAACGCGCTGAAAATCAAAGGTGTTATGGAAAATATCTATTCTTGGAATCCGCCGTGTTTTCGACAGGTACCCAAGAAAATCCGGAGCAGGCCCAAGCACCCAAATGATCAAGACCCTCTAACGCTCAACAACACTGACAATAAGCAAAGTTCACACGACACAGAATGCAACCAACCTGAGCTAACAAAACCCAGTCAATGAAGAAACACCACGTTACCGTCGATCATGCTCAACATGGTCTGAGAGCAAACAATCTCCCTGCAGATATCACAGGAGAGGACAAAACCCTTTCACGCCATCCGCCTGTTTCAATTGAGAACCGACCCGACAAGGTCGACGTAATCAGGACAAGCTGAAACCGGCGGGGCCATGATATCCGGCCAGTTACGACCGGTCTGCCAAAGATCCCTTGTTCAGGCGATGAAGGACATCGTCCAACTGTTCCAACGTTTTGTAATGGATCGTCAGATCACCACCCTCACCTTTAATCTGGATGGTGACGCCCAGTCCCAGCAAAGTAGACAAATCCCGTTCGAGCGCCAGGGTATCCGGATCTTTATCCATGGCCTTGCGGATCTTTTGCTGACCCTGAACCACATCATCCGACGCCTTGGGTTTGGGTTTGCTTTTGGCCGCCAGGCGTTCAGCTTCCCGGACAGACAGGCCTTTGCTGACAATCTGTTCTGCCAAGGCTTCAGGCGCTTGCGCAGACAAGAGAGCCCGACCATGGCCGGCACTCAGTTTACCCTGCTGCACCAGATCCTTAAGAGGATCCGGCAGGTTGAGAAGCCGCAGTGTATTGGCAATATGGGGACGGGATTTTCCGATGATCCGGCCCAGTTCTTCCTGAGAATGGCCAAATTCATCCACCAGACGCCGATAACCTTCTGCCTCTTCAACGGCATTCAAGTCCTGGCGCTGAACGTTTTCGACAATGGCCAGCTCCAGGGCTTCGCCATCCTCCAGCTCCCGGAGGATGATGGGCACCTCGTGAAGCCGCGCCCGCTGAGAGGCCCGCCAGCGCCGTTCCCCGGCCACAATCTCATACTCAGCAGGAATCTCCGGATGCCGACGTACCAGAATGGGCTGAATGAGGCCCCGCTCCCTGATGGAATTGGCCAGGTCTTCCAGCGCATCTTCTTCAAAGACCTGGCGAGGCTGGATGCGGCTGGGATGGAGGTGTTCAATGGGCACTTCTTTGGAAGAGCGGATGCGATCCAGTTCGGCAATGCCCTCGTCTTCATCACCCAACAAGGCGGCAAGACCCCGACCAAGATTGCTTTTTTTGTTTTGATTGTTATCGCTCATAGCTGTCTCTTTGGATTTGGCTTAGACCAGAGCAAGCTGTGCCGCCTGTCCAAGCAAAGGCAATGCCTGTTCGTTGTTAGCCGCTCAGAACTCGGCCGGCGTTAAGACGCCAGACCCACACCGCTGCGGTCCTGGTTCAACACCTCCCGGGCCAGATGGATGTAGGCCTGAGATCCGGCGCAGCCCAAATCATAAAGCAGGACGGGCTTTCCATGGGAGGGAGCTTCTGACACCCGGACATTGCGGGGAATCACGGTCTGATAGACCCGGGTTCCCAGATAGGACCGAACGTCGGCTGCCACCATCTCACACAAGTTATTGCGGCGATCAAACATCGTTAGCACAACACCTTGTAGCTTCAGCTGCGGGTTCAGTGATCGCTTAACCCGGTCTATTGTGCGCAGCAAATGGCTCAGACCCTCCAGCGCATAGAATTCCGTCTGCAACGGAACCAAAACTGCGTCGGCTGCAACCAGTGCATTCAGCGTCAGAAGGCCCAGGGCCGGCGGGCAGTCAATCAGGATGTAATCCCATTTGGACTGGCATCGGGCCATGGCCTGTTTCAGGCGCTCTTCCCGATGGGAGAGATTAACCAGCTCCAGTTCCGCCCCGGACAAGTCCATAGAGGCCGGAAGGACCTGCATATTGGGGACAGCGGTATCGGAAACAGCCTGATCGAAGGCCAAATCGTTCAGCAGAACCTGGTAAATGTCCCGATCGCGGTCCTGTTGCTCCAATCCCAGGCCCGTAGAAGCATTTCCCTGTGGATCCAGATCCACCACCAGGACCTTCTTGTCACAAGCTGCCAAGGCAGTTGCCAGATTGATGGTCGTCGTGGTTTTGCCAACCCCCCCCTTTTGGTTGGCAATGGCGATGATCTGTGGAAGCGGTGCTGGTTCCTGCAAATTATCTACAACTTGTAGCATGGTTATTCGAGACCCCCTATCCGTAGCAACGCCCCCTCAGGATCGGAGCGGCTCTCAAAACGACTGACAGACATTCTCTCTGCTTTTTGCAACGGGGTCAATTCTTCATCAACTGCCCGGCCTTTCAAGAAAAGGCAAATGCCGTCTCTCTTCAGCAGGGGGCGTGCGAAGGTCAAAAGCTTGTCCAGAGGGGCTAGTGCTCTTGCCGTGACCACGTCAACTTCCAGGTCACTGACCTGCTCGATCCGCTTGGCATGCAGCGTTACCTCAGTATCAGTGCGACGAGCCACTTCGCGCAAAAAAGAGATCTTCTTCTGATCTGACTCGATCAAATGGACATTCCCGGCACCGAGAATGGCTAAAACCAATCCCGGAAACCCTGCGCCACTGCCCAAATCAGCCAAAACAAGCGGACGACCTTCTGGTTTGGGAGACAGATGTTCAAAAATCTGAGCTGAATCTAGGAAATGCCGCTTCCAGGTCTCTTTTCTTGTGTCCGGACCGATAAGGTTGATGACCTTGCTCCATTTGAGCAGCAGCTCGTCATAGATTTTCAGTTTCTCCAGTGTTTCACGTGAAACATTGATTTCCTTTTCGAAATCCTGGGGTCCAAAACCCATGACACTATTCCTCAGAAGTTGCTCAACCACTCTGGCGGCTTCTGACTGTGTTTTACCCCATCCAATCCACTATGGACAATACCACCCAACAGTCGACAGCCCCTTCTCGCGCCCCTATCCGAAAGGGCACCCAAGAGCCTGATGGTTGGGGCACGACTTGGAAACTTGAGGTCCACAAAAAGGCAGGGAGAGAACAGTACGAGTTTTCCTTCCCAGACCACCTAGGAAAGCCAGACTCTGCGTTGCATCCCGTACGATGGGCCTATCAGGCCCGGCACCCCCACAATCCAGCAGAAACAAGCTGCTGAAACAGGCAATACACCCGCGCAACAAGTCTGAAGCCATCACATAGCCGTCTGCGACGGGGAGACTGGTGGCCGAACCTCAGGCCTTAAACTCAAAAAAGAGGGGGACCCCTGTGGCCAGAAACCAAAACCTCTGGCATTGGCATCAGGTGATGGGAAGCGGACAGGAAAAAGCCCTCACTGAACCGACAAAGTCCAGCCAACAACAAACTCAGCTAACTATGAAAACGGATCTGCCAGAGATCAGAAAGGGAGTTTAAGCGGCTTTGATCCGGGCCTGTCGTTTGACGTAACGGAGCAACGCCAGCAACGCGGCCGGGGTTACACCGGGAATACGACCAGCGGCACCCAAGGTCTCCGGCTTGGCCAAAGCCAGTTTCTGCCTGGCCTCGTTAGACAGGGAGGGAATGGCCGCGAAATCCAGATCAGCGGGCAAGACGAGGTCTTCGTCTTTCCGGAACGCCGCAACATCTGCTTCCTGACGATCCAGATAACTGGCGTAACGAGCGTCTGTTTCAATGTTCTCCGCCACAAAAGTCGGCAAGGAGGCCAACTCAGGCCAGACAGTTTCCAGACGAGACCAGGTCATATCAGGACGGGCCAACAAAGCGTAGACATCCCGTCGCTGACCATCCCGGTTGATCTTGAAGCCCAGTCGGTTCAGTTCATCAGGTGTGGCTGAAAGCTGGCGAGCCAAGGCAGCGCCTTCCGCCAGAGCCTGTTGCTTGCGGTCATAGACCCCTTTGCGAAGGGTCCCAACCACACCCCAGCTGAAGCCTTTCTCTGTCAGGCGCTGGTCGGCGTTATCCGCCCGAAGTCGCAATCTGTATTCAGCCCGACTGGTGAACATGCGATAAGGCTCTGTCACCCCGCGGGTCACCAGATCATCAATCATCACACCCACGTAGGCTTCGGCGCGGTCCAGCCACAGCAGGTTTTCTGCACGATCCCCAGCGCCGTCTTTGCTCACTGCCCAGGCGGCATTCAGCCCAGCCATCAGCCCCTGGGCCCCGGCTTCTTCATAACCTGTCGTGCCATTGATCTGACCAGCCAGATACAATCCGGGCACCTTGGACAGCTGAAGGTCCCGCCCCAGTTCGCGGGGGTCCACATAGTCATATTCGATGGCATAGCCCGGCTGCAGAACCTCCACCTTTTCCAGCCCTTTTATCTGACGCAGGAAAGCAAGCTGGACTTCCGCCGGCAAAGACGTGGAAATGCCATTGGGATAGATGGTGGGATCATCCAAACCTTCGGGTTCGAGGAAGATCTGATGGCGGTCCCGTTCCGCAAAACGCACCACTTTGTCTTCTATGGACGGGCAGTAACGGGGTCCGGTCGACTCAATCTGCCCGGAATACATGGGCGCCCGATGCAGATTGTCCGAAATCACCTGATGAACAGAGGGATTGGTGTAGGTGATGTGGCAGGGAATCTGAGGTGTGGTGATGCTCTCAGTCAGATCTGAAAAGGGTTCTGGTGGCGTGTCACCCGCCTGCTCTTCCAAAATGGAAAAATCAATTGAGTCTCGATGCAACCTCGCAGGCGTACCTGTTTTCAAGCGGCCCAGATTGAGATTAAAGCGCTGCAGCGTTTCCGCCAGCTTGACTGCAGGGGCTTCCCCCACGCGGCCTGCTTCCTTGCGCAGCTCGCCCTGATGGATGACACCGCGCAGAAAGGTACCGGTAGTCAAAACAACCGCCCCGGCCCGCACTTCCTCGCCCTGCCCTGTCACCAGGCCACAGCAACGCCCCTGCTCATCCAACAGCAGATCAGCCGCTTCCCCTTCCAGCAGATAAAGATTGTCCTGTTCAGACAGCAGGGCCTGCACAGCCTGCCGGTAGAGCTTGCGGTCCGCCTGGGCCCGGGGTCCACGAACGGCCGGACCCTTTGAGCGGTTCAGCATGCGAAACTGAATGCCCGCTCTGTCAATGGCGCGGCCCATGATGCCATCCAGCGCATCAATCTCCCGAACCAGATGCCCTTTCCCCAATCCGCCAATGGCAGGATTGCAGGACATCACCCCCACGGTTTCCCAGCTGTGAGTCACCAGAAGAGTGGTTGCGCCCATGCGTGCAGCTGCCGCTGCGGCTTCGCAACCAGCATGCCCCCCGCCGACCACGATGACATCCACCGCGGGGCGTTCTGATAGATTGATTTTCTGCATACCCAGAAGATGAGAAGAGCCAGGGCAGAAGTCAAGCCAGCGCCCCTGCAATGGAGGGTTTCGCACAGGAGATAGCCGCCCGCTGTTGCAAAAATCTCTCAGATCATCAGCGCAAACCGCCCTAAGGCACTTCACGCTCCAGAAAGGCGCAAAAGACCCCAGGCAAAGGCGGGGAAAACAGCGTCGACTGTTCTACCATGCTGGCACAGAAAATGACTCTGGATCATCATCCTTCGCCAGCCAATGGATTCCTGCCGAGGATGGGCACTAAACAAGTGAGCGCTCAGGCTCATTTTCCCAATCAATGAAATGGGTAGAAACGAGATATCCGACGGAATGTGCATGTCAGAGTCATCGGCCGATCGAGACCTCAGGCATAGTGATGGAGCCTCAGGGGTCATTGCCCCTCTACCGCATGTTTCACGTGAAACACAAAACGACAACAATCTGACAGGATTGGAATACTGGCTCGTCCGTCTGAGGAGTAAACTGGCCTGAAGTGCGGAATCTGTAGTGATCAAAAGAGTCGAATCATAAACTTTTGATTCAAACTGAGCTCCAGACAGCCCCGGTACGAAGCGGGTGGCCTACTTGCCTATGCAGAAGCGGGTGGCCTACTTGCCGATGCAAAAGTCACCGAAAATTACATCGAGCAGGTCTTCCACATCCACACGGCCCAAAATACGGCCCAGCGCCCTCACTGCCAATCGAAGGGATTCAGCCATGAGCGCGATGTCCGGACCGTCCGGAACCTCCCGCAAATGAAAGACAACCTCTTCCAACGCCACCCGATGCCGCTCCCGGGTAAAGAGAGGCGTTTCGCGAACGCTGTCGTGCCGACTCTCCACCGCCTGCTGGAGGGTTTCCAGAAAGCCGTCAACCCCCTGGCCTGTTTTCAAAGACAGCAGATGGACCTGCTGGCCAGCTACCTGACCAGGGGCGATATCGGGGTGCTTGTCCAGCTTTGTCGCCGCCACCAGACAGCGGTCGTCTATCAAAGCCTGGGTTTCCGGGTCCAGATCGGGCCAGTCACCCAGATCAAACAAAGCGATTTTTAGGTCAGCTTTGGCCGCCTGCTCCAAGGTCCGGCGCATGCCTTCCCTTTCAACAGGGTCTACAGTTTGTAGACTGCGGTCCCGTAGTCCGGCTGTATCCGCCAGAATGACCGGATAGCCCCCAAGATCCAGTTGGACGTCAATAACATCCCGTGTGGTGCCGGCAATCTCAGATACAATGGCCGCTTCCCGGCGGGCCAGAAGGTTTAGCAGGCTGGACTTTCCGGCGTTGGGGGGACCCACGATGGTGACCCGGATGCCATCGCGCAGACGCTCCCCTACCGCAGCCTGGCTCAACTGTCTGTCAATCTCCCCTTCCAGATCAGAAACCGCCGACAGGATCGTGGGAAGCAAATCGTCGGGAAGCTCCTCGTCTGCAAAGTCAATGGTGGCTTCAAGGTGAGCCAGATGACGGGTCAGAAGATCCATCCAGCGGGTGATCTGATCACTCAACCCCCCTTCCATCTGACGTAAAGCCTGTTGGCGCTGCATTTCTGTATCGGCGTCGATCAGATCTGCCAGACCTTCCACTTCCGTCAGATCCATCCGGTCATTGGCAAAAGCCCGGCGGGTGAATTCCCCGGCGTCTGCGGGTCTCATGCCATCCATATGAGACAAAACTGAGAACAGACGGGCCAGGACAGCCCGAGAGCCGTGAACCTGTAACTCTGCACAGTCTTCGCCCGTAAAGCTCTTCGGTGCGGGAAACCAGAGCACCAGCCCCTGATCGATTTCCTCCCCGGTTTCTGGATCCTGCAGCGTCTTCAGCTGAGCGCGTCGGGGTGCCGGCAGCGCCCCGCCGCAAAGCGCTGTCACAGCTATTGCAACGGATGGACCGGACAACCGGATAACCGCGACGCCCGCACGACCTGGCGCAGAAGACAGCGCATAGATGCTGTCAGCAACGGGTGAGGAAACGACGGTGTCGGGCATCAAGTGAGCTCCAGTCGAAAATCAGCGGCGCAGAACAGGCCAGATCTTACACAGCTAAGGCCTGAGTATGATCGATTTAGCAGAAAGCGATCGGTCCTTGAAACCCAAGCGTGGCTCACCCTCTAGCTCCCCAAAACTGGCAAAGCTGTCAGCCCTTCCAGGCTTTGTAATAGCCCTGAGCATCCGCGCGTTTTTTCTCGCGCTGCTCCTCTTCAATGGATCCCACCAGAATGAACCCCAGGATCTCGTCCTTTTCGGCAAAGCCCAAACCCGCTTTAACCTGAGGAGAATGAGCATTGGGCCCGGTTACCAGCACCGCGCCATATCCCAGCCCATGCAGGGCCAGAAGCACATTTTGAGTGGCTGCGCTGCTGGCGACGATCTGCTCAATGGGCGGTACTTTGGGATGTCCCTCTGTGATTTCAGCGGCGGCAACAATCAACAGAGAGGTGCGCTGAGCTTTGCCCCGGATCATCTCCTGTGCCTCATCTGAGGCCTCCGGATCCCGGGCCAACAGTCCCTCCACAAAGAGGTCGCCGAGCTTTACCATGGCGTCCTTGTCCAGCGTCAAAAACCGCCAGGGACGCAGGGCACCGTGATCCGGCGCAGACATGGCACTTTGAAAGATCTGCTGCAATTCTTCGGCGCTTGGCACCCCCTCCCCCATATGACGAACGGATACGGACTGCCGGGACTGTAAGAACTCCAAATGGGACACGGTTTTCTCCAAAGCTACTAGATAGGGGAAGAATTCAGGGGACAAAGGATATCTGTGGGGGCAGATCCGACCTGTTGAAAGACTGACAGGGGCGCGAGTTGGGAAAACTCACCTCACCCCTTCCTCCAAAGGAAAGGAAATCGGCGACTGCCAGCAGTTTTGGTGTTTTACGGAACTCCCCAAGAAACAGACCTGTGCGGGCTCATGATTTTCACACAGGCTGATGACAGAGCACCGGTCGGTCCGAAGGGGGGCGAAGACCCCGGCAAGACGCTCATCACCAAGCTGTCAAAAACTTAGCAAGTCCCCTAGGAGGTCACAAGTACTGCACAACAGAACAGTCTTTTGATCGTCAGATCACAGGGTCCTCTCACCTCACCCGGTCAGTCCCCGAAAGAGCCAGTCAGCTTTTGGCCTTGCCGCCCATTTGGGTCCAGAAAGCCTTCTGCAACTGCTCAAAGCCTTCAATAGAGGCGGGCAGCCAGGTTTTCATGAGATTTTCCGGTTCCATGTTCTCCAGATTGCTCAGCATGCGCCGCTCAATCTCTTTCATCATGGAATCCTGCAGGGGTTTGACATCCGGCAATCCAAGGAACTGACGCGCTTCTTCCGGTGTGCAGTCAATATCAATGGAAATTTTCACAGCAGTTTCCTCTCACTTACTGGCAGGAGCCTTTTTGACACAGCTGCCTGTCCTTTTTGTCCCGACCAACTCTACCTGCATTGATGAGAAAAAACTGCCAGGAATCAACAGCCGCACCAAAGTGGCCAGAACCACCTGCCGACAATCCTCAGAAAGAGTGTCCGGCTTTTCCCGGCATCGCCCCTGCCCCAGGACGAGGTCACCAATCTTTCATCATCTTTTTGTCCGGCCAGCCATAGCCCTCGTTATAGTAAAGAGGTATTCCTGACACAGGCTTCTTAAACTGTTTCAGACCCACCATTCCCAAGGGAAATCAGTCGTACATGCCCCCAGCTAATCACCTGGCACAGGAAACCAGCCCTTACCTGCTGCAGCACAAAGACAATCCTGTCCACTGGTATCCCTGGGGCGATGCGGCCTTTGCCGCGGCCAAGGCAGAAAACAAACCCATCTTGCTGTCTGTCGGCTATGCCGCCTGCCACTGGTGCCATGTCATGGCCCATGAATCCTTCGAGCAGGATGCCATCGCCGACCTGATGAACACGCATTTCATCAACATCAAAGTAGACAGGGAAGAAAGACCTGATATCGACCTGATCTACCAGGGGGCACTGAACCTGCTGGGCGAACAGGGCGGCTGGCCGCTGACCATGTTTCTGACCCCTGAGGGAAAACCCTATTGGGGTGGCACCTATTTTCCCCCTGAACCCCGCTATGACCGGCCGGGCTTTCCACAGGTGCTGCTGGGGCTGTCCCAGGCCTATCACGACGCCCCGGACGACATTCACAAAAACGTCGAAGCCCTTTCCAGGGGACTGGAGCACATCGCCCAGTCCAATGCCGGGCAAGCCATCACCTCCGACATTCTCGATGGAGTTGTCCAGCGCTTGCTGCCCCTGCTGGACCGGAAAAGAGGCGGCACGGCCGGTGCGCCGAAGTTTCCACAGGCACCGTTGCTGAAGTTCCTTTGGCTGCAGGGCAGAGGCAAGGATCCTTACCTCCTAAAGCCCTTTGTCAGCCATACCCTGACGATTCTCAGTCAGGGGGGAATCTATGATCATCTGGGTGGGGGTTATGCCCGCTATTCTGTTGATCAAAGGTGGCTGGTGCCGCACTTCGAAAAGATGCTCTATGACAACGCCCAACTGCTGGACCTGTTGACCTGGGCTTATCAGGACAGTCGGGAGTCCTTGTTCAAACTGCGTGCCGAAGAAACGGTCTCCTGGCTTTTGTCGGAGATGCGGGCGCTTGATCAAAATGGACAGCATAGGGTGGCGGCCTTCGCCTCTTCCCTGGACGCAGATTCAGAAGGTGAAGAAGGCCGGTTCTACGTATGGGATGAAGCAGAGGTAGACCGCCTGCTGGGGGAAAGCTCAGAGCTTTTCAAACACCATTACGGCGTTTCATCCGGCGGGAACTGGGAAGGCAACAACATCCTCAATCGCCTGCGCCAAACAGCCCTGGAATCTCCGGAAACGGAACAACACCTGGCAGCAGCCCGGGCAACTCTTCTGGAAGCAAGAAGCAAAAGGGAACGGCCCTCCTGGGATGACAAGGTTCTGGCGGACTGGAACGGCCTGGCCATTTCCGCACTGGCCAGGGCAGCTCTTGCTTTTGACCGGCCTGACTGGCTCGAAGCGGCCAAAGACGCTTTCACGTTTGTTCAAACCAATCTGGTGCAGGAAAACCAGCTGCAGCATTCCTGGCGCCGGGGACTGGCCCAACACAAGGCCACATTGGATGACTATGCCTTCCTCAGTGATGCCGCACTTGCGCTTTATGGAGCCACCTTTGACCGGACCTACCTGACATATGCAGAAGGCTGGCTCGCCAATCTGCTGGATGGCTACTGGGATGAAACAAGCGGTGGCTTTTTCCTGACAGGAACGGACACCGACCATCTGCCTCTGCGCCCCAAGAGCGCCCAGGACACAGCTACACCCTCCGGGAATGCCGTGGCCGCCGACGTTCTGGCCCGTCTTTTCTATCTGACCGGCAACGACCTCTACCGCCAAAAGGCCGAGGCGGTCATTTCTGCCTTCTCCGGCGATGTGCAAAAACACACCTTTGCCTTCACAGCCCTACTCAGTGCGGCCAGAACGCTGGTAAAAGGGATAGAAATCGTCGTGGTTTCTGATGTGAACTCTCCAGCTTTGCCTGACCTTCTGGCGCCGATCCATCAAATGTCCCTGCCGGAGGCCGTAATTCAACAGGTCAGCCCGGACGATGCTCTGCCGGAAAGTCACCCGGCAGCCGCCAAACTCAAGGAAGGCCACAAAGATGGTATCCCCCTGGTCTTCATCTGTCAGAACCAAAGCTGTTCACTGCCCCTTACGGATCCACAGGCTGTAAAGGAAGAACTGGAAAGATGCCTTGCCTGACCGTTACCTCCCCTGTGGGGCCTTTGACCATCTGGCAGCAGGACGATGTCATCTATCGGCTGAGCTTCACCGACGAACAGGGCCGGGATGATACACCTCTGCTGAGGGAAGCAGCCCGTCAGCTGCAGGCCTACTTCGATGACCAGCTGGAAGTCTTCGACCTGCCGCTGGTCCCTGATGGCACAGATTTTCAGAAGCGTGTCTATCAGGCCATGCTCGACATCCCCTATGGCACCACCCGAACCTACGGGGACCTGGCCAAAGATCTCGGGTCTGTCGCCCGGGCTGTTGGCGGCGCCTGTGGTTCAAATCCCATCCCCGTGATCATCCCTTGCCATAGAGTCCTGGGCGGAGGCGGAAAGACCGGTGGATTTTCAGGTGGAGAGGGCGTGCCGACGAAACTGCAGCTTCTGCAGTTGGAATCCCGTCGACTGGTTCTGACCAGTCCCACCTGAAGGGGCCCTCCTGATCCTGTCCGGCTGCTCTGCTGCCTTTTACCGATTTCGCATTAAGCAAGAACTTCTCTTCTTCCCCAACTGGCAACCGAAAAACTTGAATTGCTAATTGGGAGGTGATCTCCTCACCATTGAACAGGTGTCAGCAACAACAGACTTCGCAACTTCTTCTAGGTCATTAGCTTGAAGAACTCGGGTTTTGCTCACCCAGACTCAGGCGCTTGTAAAAACAGGGAACAGGCACTCATGGCAGATCTAACAATTTCGACACAAGACGGCGATTTCGGCGGCTATCTGGCCTTGCCGGCAACGACCCCCGCCCCGGCCGTTTTGGTGATCCAGGAGATTTTCGGCGTCAACCAGGTGATGCGGGACATCTGTGACTGGCTGGCCAGTGAAGGATTTGTCGCCTTTTGCCCCGATCTTTTCTGGCGGATTGAGCCGGGCATCGACATTACTGACAAAAGCGATGCGGAAATGGCCCGGGCCTTTGAACTCTTCGGACTTTTTGATGTGGACAAGGGCGTGGCAGATCTGAAAGCCACCATCTCCACACTGCGGGATCATCCTGCCACCAATGGGAAAGTAGGCTCTGTCGGCTACTGTTTGGGGGGCAAAATGGCCTATCTCATGGCCACGCGCACCGACATTGACGCGTCTGTCGGTTACTATGGGGTGGGTTTGGCCGATCTGACCGACGAAGCCAGCGCCATCAAAAATCCTCTCCTGCTGCACGTGGCAACTGATGATGAGTTTGTGCCTGCAGAGGCTCAGGCTGCCGTGGCCGCCGCCTTGGCAGACAACAGCCACGTCACCCTGCAAAACTATGAAGGCCTGGGCCATGCTTTTGCCCGTGTCGGCGGGGCTCACTTTGATCAGGGCTCAGCTGATCTGGCCAACGGTCGCAGTCTTGATCTCTTCAGGCAGACCCTGAACTGATCACCCCAGTCTGAGCGCGCCGTTCCAACAGAGCCTCCTTGAGGCCCTGTTGACGGGTGCCGGAAACAGAGGTGCCAGCGACAAATGAGCAGAGTTTTTCCCATCATCTTTCCAGTATGGGAAAAAATTGTTTCTCCAGACCATTTATTTAGTCCTTAAAGGCACAAAATATGGTCCTGGCCCTGCCTTGCTCTGCCCTGTTCAACAGGCAAACTAAACAGCAGGATAACGCTGCCTGCCGGACGGCTCTGCCATCGCATTGCAGTCCGGCGACCCTTCTTTTCAAGACGTCCCACAGGAGGACACACTACGATGACGCATGCCATTCGCTTTCATGAAACCGGAGGACCGGAAGTTCTGAAATGGGAAGAAGTCCAGGTTGGAGATCCCGGTCCCAAGGAAGTGCGCCTGTCCCACGGGGCTGTCGGCCTGAACTTCATTGATGTCTACCACCGCAGCGGTCTGTACCCGACCACCGACCGCCCCAGCCCAATCGGCATGGAAGCAGCCGGTACCGTCGTCGCAGTCGGCAGCGAAGTCACCGACCTGAAGGAAGGGGATCGGGTTGCCTATGCCACGCCGCCCCTGGGTGCCTATGCTGAAGAGCGCCTGATAGACGCCGATCTGGTGGTGAAAATTCCAGATGCCATCAGCGATGAAACCGCTGCGGCCATGATGCTGCAGGGCATGACCGTTCAGTACCTGATCCGCCGCACTTACCGGGTGAAACAGGGGGAAACTGTCCTCTTCCATGCGGCTGCCGGGGGCGTGGGTCTGATTGCCTGCCAGTGGCTGAAAGCGCTGGGCGTTACCACCATCGGTACGGTGGGCTCCGACGAAAAGGCGGCGCTGGCCAAAGCCCATGGCTGCACCCACACCGTCAACTACAACAGTGAGAACTTTGTGGAGCGGGTCAAGGAACTGACGGATGGCCAGGGTGTGCCCGTGGTCTATGACTCCGTTGGCAAGGACACCTGGGACGGGTCTCTGGACTGCCTTCAACCTCTGGGCACCATGGTGACCTTCGGCAACGCCTCTGGTCCTGTTGATCCAGTAAATCTGGGCATTCTGGCGCAAAAGGGCTCCCTCTTTGTCACCCGCCCAACCTTGATGAGCTACAACGCCAAGCGCAGTGATCTGGTGGCCAGCGCCAACGAACTCTTTGAAATCGTTGGATCCGGGGATGTGAAGATTGAAATCAATCAGCGCTATCCTCTGTCCGAAGCCGCTCAGGCCCATCGTGATCTGGAAGCCCGCAAAACGACTGGCTCGACCATTTTCACTCTCTGACACCGCAGTGAGCGACTTTAGAAAAGGCGGGGCATCACAGCTCCGCCTTTTTTTGTTAATCCGAATTAGTATCTTGTTTTCAATATAGTTATTTGAATCCAATTAAGTTGGTGTGGGCGCGGCTTTAAAACTCTCCCAGACTTGGCGCATCAATTTCTTTTCCAGCGTTTCGGGGCGGGCAGTCAGCCAGAAAGGACGGCCGGTCAACTCCGGAAGCAAAGGCAATCGTCGGAGCTTAGGATCTCTGTTTGCCAGATAGAGCGGCAGGACGGCCAGTCCCAGTCCCTGCCGGCACAGAGCCAGCTGAGTCACCACAGAATTGGCCTGAATCAATCGCCGGTTCACATCCACAGCGGTTTTCAAGGGGTTCATTTCCGGCAAATCAGCGAAATCCCGTCCAAAGGAAATCAAAGCATGGTTTTGCAGATCCACCAGCTCCTCAGGAACGCCTTCACGCCCCAGATAACTGCGGGATCCATAGAGACCATAGGAGAGGGAAAAGAGTTTCTCACTCACCAGCCTGGGCGAAGGACGGGGACCGGTGCGCAGGGCAATGTCTGCCTCCCCTCTTTGTAAAACAGACAGAGAATTACCGGCCTGAATCTCGACGGACAAACCAGGCAGGGATTTGCGAATGTCCTTCAGGACGGCAGGCAGCCAGAAACTGGCCAGTCCTTCAGTTAAAGACAGACGCAGAGATCCCTGACTGTCATCTCCGGCAAAGGTCTCAATATCCCGGCTGACCCGCGCAGCCATTTCATCAAACGGCGCCATCAGTTTCCAAAGCCGCTGACCATCACCATTCAAAGACAGGCTGGTCGATTGGCGGTCGAACAACGCACGTCCTACCCGCTGTTCCAACTCCCCTAAGCGCCGGGACACCGTCGGTTGCGTGATACCCAAAGACCGGGCAGCCGCGGACAAAGTCTCATTGCGCACCACAGCGGCAAAAATCTGATAGTCGTTCCAATCATCCATCTAAAGAAAATAGTATAAGCAATATTCCAATTTAAACAATTTTGTTGAGTTGAGGTCTTCGCTACCTTGAGGCACAGACAAGACCTGTCCAAAAGTGCCGAGGAGCTATTTTCCATGTCCAAAGTTGGCAATTCATCGCCAAATCCCAATCCCGCACCAACCAGGAACAAAGAAAAGACCCATCATTATGAGTCCCGGCTGGTCTGGACAGGCAACAAAGGCGAAGGAACCGCAAACTACCGGGCTTATGACAGGTCCTACAATCTCACTTCTCCGGGAAAACCTGTCATTACCGGATCATCCGATCCGGCCTTTCGGGGCGACCCAGCTTGCTGGAACCCGGAAGATCTGCTCCTGAGCTCCGTTTCTTCCTGCCATATGTTGTGGTTTTTGCACCTGGCCTCTACGAAAAATCTGCGGGTTCAGCGGTATCAGGACCACAGCCAGGGGGTGATGACAGAAGACGCCACCGGTGGTGGCCGATTTTCCAGCCTGACACTGCAACCGGAAGTGACACTCCCCGATCCCGGCTCTGCAGATGAAAGAGCAGAACAGACCCGACTGGTGGAAACACTGCACCATGACGCCAACAAACTCTGTTTTGTCGCCAATTCTCTCAGCCTGCCTGTCAATCACCAGGCAACAACGCTGTTTGAGTGATTGCCGGAAGCACAAACAGACAAGAGTCAAATCGGTTTAAGTGGACTCACTACGTGATAACACTTGAAGCGTGAAACTCTTTTCAATGTCTTAGAGGATGAGTCACGGTTTGGTTCCAAGCGCAAAGCGCCTCCAACTAAACCGATCATGCTCTAGATAGTTTTCAGCCAAACAAGTTGTGGAAGGGCCCTGATCTGCAGATCCGGCTGCCAACAGAAAAGGGCCTTCAAAAATCTGAAGGCCCTTTCTGATCCGTGACGAAGAGGTGATCTTTCTGTCTTCAGGAGTGGTTCCAAAGAAGCCTGAACCGCCAAGCGGCGTGACTTTAACAAACCACAGGCCAGAAAATCTCGGACCTCCTCAGAAGCAAGCTCCGACTGACTCAGATCTTACTTATTCTCGGTTTCTACTAATTCCCGGTTCTTATTGATTCATGGAATCAAAGAAATCAGTATTTGTCTTGGTATGCTTGAGTTTATCCACCAGGAAGTCCATGGAATCCGTCACACCCATGGGCATGAGGATCCGACGCAGCACCCACATCTTCGAGAGGGTGTTTTTGTCGACCAGCAGTTCTTCCTTACGGGTACCGGACTTGCCGATATCAATGGCCGGGAAGGTCCGTTTGTCCGCCAGTTTGCGATCCAGGATGATTTCAGAGTTACCCGTGCCTTTGAATTCTTCAAAGATCACTTCATCCATGCGGCTGCCGGTATCAATCAGGGCGGTCCCGATGATGGTCAGGCTCCCCCCCTCTTCAATGTTACGGGCGGCACCAAAGAAGCGCTTGGGTTTCTGAAGGGCATTGGCATCCACACCACCGGTCAGGACTTTACCGGAGGACGGCACGACGGTGTTGTAGGCCCGGGCAAGGCGGGTAATGGAGTCCAGCAGGATCACCACATCCTTTTTGTGCTCCACCAGTCGCTTGGCTTTTTCGAGCACCATTTCCGTGACCTGTACGTGACGGTTGGCGGGCTCATCGAAGGTAGAAGCGACAACTTCCCCCTTCACAGACCGAGCCATGTCGGTCACTTCTTCCGGCCGCTCATCGATCAGCAGCACCAGCAGATAAACTTCGGGATGATTGGCTGCAATGGACCGTGCCAGGTTCTGCAGAATCATCGTTTTACCGGTTCGCGGCGGCGCCGTAATCAGGGCGCGCTGGCCTTTACCGATCGGGGTAGTCAGTTCGATGACCCGGGCTGTCTTGTCTTTGACCGTTGGGTCATCGATTTCCAGGGTTAGTTTCTGGTTCGGATAAAGCGGGGTCAGGTTATCAAAGTTGATGCGATGCCGTGTGGCTTCCGGCGGATCAAAGTTGATGGAATTGACTTTCAATAGTGCGAAATAGCGTTCGCCGTCTTTCGGCGCCCGGATTTCCCCTTCCACCGTGTCTCCGGTACGCAGGCTAAAGCGGCGCACCTGGGCGGGGCTGACATAGATGTCATCGGGACCGGGCAGATAGTTTGCTTCAGGAGAGCGCAGAAATCCGAAACCATCCTGCAGCACTTCCAGAACACCACCGCCAAAAATGGCGACATCGTTTTCTGCCAGCTGTTTCAGAATGGCAAACATCATGTCTTGCTTGCGCAGACTGCTTGCGGCTTCAATTTCCAGCTCCTCGGCATAGGCGAGAAGCTCCTGGGGGGTTTTGTTCTTAAGCTCTTGCAGATCCATTTAGGCTGCTCTGGCTGAGGGCGGGGAGGTCAAACTCTTGGAAATACACCGAAAACAGGAGTCTTAGAAATCACAGCGGACTCACGTCCACCGGAAGACTGGGCCTGTTAACTAGCCTTTAGAGATGCCATTGCCCGCGGGGGGATTGGAAAGGGCAGACGATGACCATCGGTGTTATGATGGTGGATCAATCTGTTTTGAGGTGGGAGTGGGTCGCAGAAAGCGAAACCCATGAGATGCGCTGTCCCTATCTTAGGAACTCCGACAAGTCAAGAAGAGCTAAAGCTTAGCCTATTTTGGAAAGTCTGGCGACAGCTTCTCCCATTAATTTTTCGATAGATGGGGATTTCTGCTCTTTCCGTCAAGCCCGTGACATTTTTGCACTGCCAGTGATTACTCGCCAGCTCCTGAGGGCATTGACCTCAACAAAAGCACTTCAGCTGAACCGCTCTGATTGAGGCTTTTTTTCAGTGCGTTAAGTCTTTTCACTCTGGGAAAATACCCCGCCTTTCAACAAATCAGTTGAGGCTGATATCAGCTCAATGATGACACCCCTCAGCATTCTGGCAGCGAAGCACGATCACTCAAAGGAAAGACAGGTTCAGAAGGGCTCCACCACTACAAAAAGCACGATCGCGATCATCAGGATGGTCGGAACTTCATTCACATAACGAAAAAACCGACTGCTGTGTTCATTGCGGTCTTCGGCAAAAGCCCGACGCCATCGCGCCATGGCCATATGACTGGCGATCAACAGCACCACAAAAGTCATTTTTGCATGAAACCAGCCGAAAGACAGGATATCCGGCCATTGGGCAACAATCATCAAACCACCAAAGATCAAAGAAGCGATCATGGCCGGGTTCATGATGGCCCGCAGCAGGCGGCGTTCCATGACTTTGAAGGTTTCACTGGTTTCTGAGCCAGCAACGGCGTCAGCGTGATAGACAAACAACCGCGGGAGATAGAGCAATCCGGCCATCCAGGAAATCACCGCAAGGATATGAAAAGCCCGCAACCACTCGTAGTTTTCCTGTAAGAAGGTCAGCACCTTCCCTCTCCCTTCACAAAATCTCTGCAGAGCTCCTCAACTGCCAGGGACGAAACCAGGCAAAGAGGAAGCCTTCAGCCCAATCTATCCGTCCTGTCAGCGTCAGGTTGTTCAAGCAACCTGGTTCGCAAAAACCCGGCTCACAAGCGACAATCAGATACCAGGCCGTTTCAGGCTGAGTCGTTTCAAGTCAGGCCGCTTTATGAAAGCCAGCCCATCATTTCCTTTTCGGCCAGGCTTTGTAGCATCTCTATGTGAACATCACGATCATTGAGACAAGGCAAATAGGCGAATTTCTCACCACCTGCCTCCAGGAAAGTCTCTTTCAAACCCAGCGCCACTTCTTCAAGGGTTTCCACACAGTCAGACGCAAATCCCGGACAGAAAATCGCCAGGTTTTTCACCCCATTCCGAGCCAGCTCTTCTACAGCTGGTTCGGCGTAAGGCTTCAACCATTCCTGGGCTCCAAACCGGCTCTGGAAAACCAATTGCATCTTCTGGTCATCCCACCCCAGTTCTTTTTGCAAACAGGCAATGGTCTGCTGGCATTGAACAAAATAGGGGTCGCCCTTGTCCGCGGTAACTTTTGGCATGCCATGCATGGAGGCCAGAATTCTGTCCGGCTGCCAGTCCAGCTGCTCCAGATCTGACAAAAGGGCCTTTTTCAGCGCAGAAATGTAGGCTGGATCCTCATAATAGGCTGGCACAGTCCGAATTGAGGGCTGGTTTCTCAAGGCCATCATCTTGCGGTAGGCCTGATCATTCACCGTTGCTGTCGTTGCACCGGAATACTGAGGATAAAGCGGGAAAAGCAGAATTTTTTGGCAGCCCCGCTCGATCAAACTGTCAATCTTGTCGGCCAGAGCAGGCTGTCCGTAGCGCATGGCCCAGTCGACGATAAGATCCGGGTGCTGATCTTCAAGAGCTTTTGCAAGTTTTTCAGACTGGCTGCGGGTAATGGTCTTTAGGGGAGATTCGTTCTTCTCCCTGTTCCAGATCTGATCATAGGCCGCCCCGCTTTTTTTCGGCCGAACAGTAAGAACGATGCCCTGCAAAATGGGTTGCCACAGCAGGGCCGGCAGCTCCACCACGCGTTGATCGGACAGAAACTCAGACAGGTACCGCCTGATGGACCAGAAATCAGTCGCTTCGGGCGTGCCAAGATTAATCAGCAACAGGCCGGTTTTCTGTTGATCCCTTGCCATGGGTTTTTTCTTTCCTCAGTGCCACGAGAGCCAAATCGGTTTAAGTGGACTTACTTTGCGATAACGCTAGAAGCATGAATTTGCCTCTTTTCAACCTCTTAGAGGATGAGTCTCGGTTTGGTTCCAGGCACAAAGCGCTTCCAACTAAACCGATCATGCCCCAGTCAATATCTGCGTCCAAATCTGCAAACACCGTCTCAGGCGGCACCAAAAGCCCACTTGGTTCCCAGGCTTTACGCGAAACCAAAGACAACAGATCAACAATCTGAAAAAGAAGCCTCAGGACCGGCTGCGAATGCGGTCCACCAAGCGTGCCACATTGTCCGGTGGTGTGGTTTTATCAATGCCATGACCCAGGTTAAAAATCATGGGTCCCTGCCCCAGAGTGTCCAGAATGTCATCAACGGCCTGGTCAAGCTGATCCCCGCCAGCGATCAAGCGGACAGGATCCAGATTGCCCTGGACTGTCACTTTTGACTGCAGATTGTCCCGCGCCCAGCCCAGGGGAACTGTCGTATCGAGAGACAAACCTTCAGCGCCCCCTTCCTTTGCCACATCAATGTAAAGAGGCCCTGCCCCACGGGGGAACAGAATGATGGGAACATTGGGGTGCACGGCTTTGACCTGTTTTACAATGGCTTTTGCCGGTTCCAGGCACCAGCGCCGAAACTCTTTTTCCGGCCACACGCCAGACCAGCTGTCAAAGAGCTGAAGCGCTTCAGCCCCAGCATTCACCTGCGCGATGAGATAGCGGCTGGTTGCATCCACCAGCAGATCAATCAGCTTCTGAAAGGCATCTGTGTTGCCATAGGCCCATTTTTTTCCCACGTGAAAATCACGACTGGATCCACCTTCCACCATGTAACTGGCTACGGTCCAGGGGGCGCCGGCAAAACCAATCAACGCAGTGTCTGTTGGCAGACTTCTGCGCAGGCCTTTTAAAGTCTGAAAGACCGGATCCAGATGGTCCAGCAGACCTTCGGGCTGCAGCTTGTCTAAGTCTCTTTCATTTTCCAAGGCTGTCAGCTTTGGACCAACACCCTCTTCAAACCAGAGTTTTTGGCCAAGGGCGTGTGGCACCACCAGAATGTCTGAAAAGAGAATGGCTGCATCAAAGCCAAAACGACGGATGGGCTGCAGGGTAACTTCAATTGCCAGATCTGGATTGTAACAAAGGTCCAAAAACGACCCGGCCTCTTTGCGGGTCGCCAGATACTCCGGCAGATACCGGCCAGCCTGACGCATCAACCAGATGGGGGGAACGTCCTGCTGTTCTCCTTTGAGAGCTCGAAGGAAAGGTTTCATCTGGTTATGGCCTTCTTAGTGATGGGGGATGGGAGCGCGGATAGGGCTCTTGTCTAGTTTTATCTGAGGCTGTTCGTCAAACCATGATCTAGCTCAAGCCTGACTTTGCAAAGCGACCGATAGACGCAAGGAACTCACGCTCAGTCCGGGGATAAGGGACAACCTAAAACTAATAGAATCTATAAAAGAATCTAGGTTGAAGAAGTTGTTGGTCTTGTGAGTCCTGTGGATTGTTATCTGTCAGCAACAAGTCCACGAGGTTTTCCACAGTGCCCCCTGCTTTTGTGCAGGATGTGAATGGAATGCGGGACAGGCTTTGGAAGCCCCTTGAGTCTTGCGGCTTGTCACGCCTGCTGAAAGAAGGGAAAAAAGAGGATAACTTTTCATCCTGGTTGTCACTCACAGCTGATTCACAGTGGGGGACAGAGTCATGTCCGTGGGAAGAACCTCTGTTGGCAAAAGCCGGGACAGTGGTTGTGTCGATTTTCTGTTTTCCCATAAGGTTTTGATTGTTCCCACTTTTCCCATGCCCTGTGCATAGACTGGGGAAAAGTCGATTGGGACTGCGCAGGGATTGACGACCATGCAAGGACTGGCAAAGACGTGAGCATTCATCATCTACATCTGGTCTCAGACGCCACAGGGGAAACGGTCAATTCTGTGGCCCGGGCCTGTCTGGTGCAGTTTGAAGAAATTGAGCCCATCGAACATGCCTGGACGCTCGTGCGCACCAAGGCGCAGATGGAGCGGGTGCTGGCCGGAATTGCCGCTTCACCAGGCCCCGTGCTTTACACCATGGTGAACAGCCATCTGCGAGACCAGTTGATCGAAGGCTGCCTTAACCTTGGAGTGCCCTGCATTTCTTTGCTGGATCCGGTTATTCATGCCCTGGCGGGTCATTACAAAACCCAGTCGGCTGGCCGCCCCGGTAAACAGCATGAACTGGATAAAGAGTACTTCAACCGTATTGAAGCCATGAACTTTGCCATGATCCATGATGATGGCCAGTTACCAGTTGATGTAGACCAGGCTGAGGTCATTCTGGTCGGGGTTTCCAGAACCTCTAAAACACCCACCTGCATCTATCTGGCCAATCGGGGCATTCGGGCCTGTAACATGCCGGTTGTGCCAGGTGTGACTTTGCCTGACAGGCTGGCCGCTGCCAAAAAACCTCTGGTGGTGGGGCTGACAAAGGATCCGCGGCAGCTGACCGACATCCGCCGCAACCGTCTGCGCATGATGGCGGAGAAAGAAGATGGAACCGACTACACGGATCTTGATGCGGTGAAGGCTGAAGTGGCGGAAGCCCGCCGTCTGTGCACCCGCTACAACTGGCCGGTGATTGACGTCACCCGTCGGTCCATCGAAGAAACAGCGGCAGCGATCATCACTTTGCTGCAAAACCACAACCCGGACGCTCTGTAACAGTAAAGTCAGACAAAAAATGCGGGTCACAGCTTTGGCCAGAACCTAAAGAACCAGACCAGACCGGCGCCCCATTCCCAAATGCCTGCCCGATTGAGGGGCTTCTGCAAAAAGACAGTTTTCCTGCCATGACGGATACCTCTGCCCTCTTACCTCAGTTTCATCTTTCCGGAGATCCCCTGCCGCCTCTTGTCTTGGCGTCGGGCAGCCAGACGCGGCGCCAGCTGCTGGTGCAGGCAGGTCTTTCTGTGGTCTGCGATCCGCCGGCTGTGGATGAGGATGAGGTTAAACTGGGACTGAAAGCCGCAAAGGCCACGGCCCTGCAGGTGGCAGAAACCCTGGGTGAGTTAAAGGCCCAGCGGGTTTCTGCACGTCACCCTGGTGCCTTTGTCATAGGCGGTGACCAGATGCTGGCCTGTGAGGATCAGTGGTTTGATAAACCAAAGGATCTGGAGGAGGTGAAAAACCACCTGAGGGCCTTTTCCGGAAAAACCCATACCCTGGAAACCTCCTTGTCGGTTGTAAGAGACGGACAGCGGCTGTGGCACCACAATACGGTGGCTCGTTTGCAGGTCAGACCCTTGACGGAGAAGTTTATCGAGGCCTATGCGCAGGAGGTTGGTGAAAAAGCCCTGACGTCCGTTGGCGCCTATCAGCTGGAAGGTCCGGGTGTGCAGCTGTTCTCGCGCATTGATGGGGACTATTTCACCATCCTTGGACTGCCTCTGCTGCCGTTGCTTGCCTTCCTGAGAGAAAATGGATTTTTGCTGAAATGACGTTAACTGGAAAAGCTAAACTGGCGGGTGTTCTGGGCTGGCCTGTCTCTCATTCCCTGTCGCCAAAGTTACACGGCTTCTGGTTGCAGAGTTACGGGATCGACGGTGCCTATCTTCCTTTGCCTGTGGCGCCGGAGAAGTTTGAGAGTGCCGTCAAAAGCCTGGTTGATCTGGGGTTTCAAGGGGCCAATGTTACCCTGCCCCATAAAGAAGCCGCCTTTCGCCTGTGTGATGAACTCAGCGATCGGGCCCAGCGCATTGGTGCCGTAAACACCTTCTTCTTTCAGGAGGGTAAGATCATCGGCGACAACACCGATGGTTATGGCTTCTATGAAAACCTGGTGCAGTCTGCGCCGGACTGGAAAGTCGAGGAAGGTCCGGCTGTGGTGCTGGGTGCCGGAGGGGCCGCGCGGGCCTTGCTGGTGACATTGCTGGAAGCCGGTGTCCCGGAAATTCGTTTACTGAACCGCACTCGCTCCAGAGCCGAAGATCTGAAAACCAGCCTTGCCAGTGCTTTTGACCATTCATCAGGTGAAGTCGGTACACTGGATGTTCTGGACTGGTCCGACGCAGGGGCCGCCCTGTCCGGGGCCAACCTGCTGGTGAACTCCACTCAATTGGGCATGACCGGACAGGCTGAGCTGAATCTGGATTTGTCGGCCTTGCCGACCGCGGCTCTGGTCAATGACATTGTCTATGCGCCCTTGGAAACAGATCTGCTGGCACGTGCCAGGGCCAGAGGAAACAGAGGTGTAGATGGTTTGGGGATGTTGCTGCATCAGGCGCGGCCGGGCTTCTCCGGATGGTTTGGACAGGATCCGCAGGTGACTGACGCTCTCAGATCTCATGTACTGGCCTGAGGGTTCTGAAATCTCTGAAACAGAAACAGCCAGTTTGGGGTCGAGGGTGGGTGAAGCCCGGGCGCTTATTCCGAAGTGTTAAAAGAGGAAAAGCCGCAGGTGCTGGTGTTCCGTGGCTCCGGTTGTGGGTTGGGCAAAGGGGATCATCTGATCACAGGATGTCCTTGTGAAGTTCGAAAGTCTGGTGGGAAGAAGGGGGTAAGATGTTTGTACTCGGCCTGACGGGGTCCATTGGTATGGGGAAATCCACAGCCGCATCCCTTTTCCGAAGTCAGGGAGTGCCGGTTCACGACAGCGATGCAGCCGTTCACAAATTGCTGGCAAAAGGCGGGGCTGCTGTTCCGGAAATCGCCAGGCTTTTCCCAGATGCAGTGGTGGATGGTGCAGTAGATCGCCAGATATTGGGGGCGAGAGTGTTTGGTGACGGTGATGCATTGAAGCAACTGGAAGCCATTGTGCACCCGCTTGTCCGGCAATCCACCCGGCGGTTTTTGCAGAAAGAACAGCGCAACGGCCGGCCATTGGTGGTGTTGGACATTCCCCTGCTGTTTGAAAGCAAAGCCGGCAGTCCCTGTGATGCTGTGGTGGTGGTTTCGGCTCCGGCCTGGCTGCAACGGCAGCGGGTTCTGCGGCGCCCCGGCATGACGCCGGAGAAGTTATCTGCCATTTTGGCCAAGCAGATGCCAGATCTGGAAAAGCGCTTACGAGCACAATTTGTAGTACTAAGTGGTCTTGGAAAGCACTATACTTTGCGGCAGATTCAAAAAATTATCTCCCAATACTCGGGGTGATTTTGATGTTTGGCAGAGTGCATCCTACCCTGACCCTGGAGACATCTGACACATCCTTGGAAAGCAGAAGCAAGACTGACGATGCGTGAAATAGTTCTGGATACGGAAACCACGGGTCTGGATCCAAAAGCCGGCCATCGGATCATCGAAATTGGCTGTGTGGAGCTGGAAAACCATATGCCCACCGGGCGCGGGTTGCAGCTTTACATCAACCCTGAGCGGGACATTCCTGAAGACTCCATCAAGATCCACGGGATCACAGAGGAGTTTGTGAAGGATAAGCCGCCATTCCGTAAGGTTTGTCAGGAGTTTCTGGATTTTATCCAGGAAGACAAATTGGTCATTCACAACGCTGAATTCGATATTCGCTTTCTGAATGCGGAACTGGCGCGGGAGGGCAAACCGCCCATTCCCATGGAGCGCTCCATCGATACCGTCAAGATTGCCCGCAAGCGGTTTCCAGGCGCCCAGGTCAATCTGGATGCTCTGTGTCGCCGTTTCGATATCGACCTGTCGGCACGTGTGGTCCATGGGGCTTTGCTGGACTGTGAGTTGCTGGCCGCCGTCTATCTGGAACTGAGCGGTGGGCGCCAGCCGGGTCTGGAACTCAAGAAAACCAGTCAGCTGTCAAGCAACGCAGGCGAGACCATCAAAGCCAGTCGTCGGCATCGGGAGCCCCGCCCTCATGTGGCGGCGGAGGAGGAACTGGCAGCCCACAACAGTTTTCTGGAAGGGTTGAAAAATCCCATTTGGCAAGCTTGATTAATATCTTAGGGCTAAATAGTCAAAAATGACTACGTAAATTCCAAGACTCTTCCCAATTGGAATTCACTGAGGTTTTTGAGAGTTTTTCTTATTGAGCTCTGGCCGGAGAGTGAGTGAAGGCCTCAAGGTTCTTTCACCGAACCGCTCCCCGCTGGTTTTACCTGGAAGGATGCGAGTGCCCGTGGTGCCGCAGGCAGTGATCAGCGGAAACTGAAACCTCTTTTCCTTCGCCAAAATGTGGGCCGGAGTGTCTTTGACGCAATGAGCTGACGAAGAAGCTCATGGCTTCGGCCGATGTGCGTTCGTCTGTATGGGCATTCCCCTGCGTTGTGTCCGGGAAAGCGGGAATGCGCACCCAGACCGCCGACCATAAGCCAGACATCAGCCCCGTACATTTCAGGAGCTGATCTGGGGTTTTGTGGTTGGCAGAGAGCAAAAAAAGAGGTTCTCAGTTTCCTGAGAACCTCTTTCATTACCACTGCATTTGGTAGGTAGATAGTTAAGAAACTACTATATTTATGCAGAAGCGGTATCGCCGTCGGCCTGAGCCGCCTTACGCTGAGCGTAGAGTTCTGCAAAATCAATGGGATTGATCAGGACAGGCGGGAAGCCACCGTCACGGGTTGCATCAGCCACCACCCGACGGGCGAAGGGGAAGATGATCCGGATGGCATCCACCAGCAGGGTTTCTTCAACCTGATCTTCAGGGATGTTGTCGTTGACCGTGGCAACACCGCCATACTCCAGCTCTACCATGAAAGCCGGTTCGCCGTCGGTTGTGGCGTTGGCCTGCATTTTCAGCATCACTTCGAAAACCCGGTCCTGCAGATGGCGGGCACCCACGTCCAGGCGCACTTCCAGTTGAGGGGCCTGCTTCAGGTTGGCCAGAATCATTGGCGCATTGGGGTTCTCAAAAGAGAGATCTTTGACGTACTGGGTATGAACCACCACCGGCAGGTTCTGTTCTGCTGCGGCGTTGGGCGTTTGAGCGTCACTCATGGACTTTCCACCTTGATGTATGAGGCCTGTCTGTTCCGGGTTACCTGACAGCTTGCCTGCCTCTCAGATCGGAAAAACACCAACCGGATCTGAGGCAGAAAAGCAGACAATGAGGAGAGACGGCGCTGCGAATGTTTTTGGAGCTTTCTTTCCAGAAAGAAAGCGGCAGGTCTGGCTTACATGGAATTGTGCCGGGGAACAACTCTTGCTGTTGCTCTGCGTCAAACTTAACGCGGCGCAGGCGACACCCGGGGTCAGAGTATGACCGGCTAGGTTAAAGGTGTTTTGTGCTGTGACTCACTCCGAGACTCACCCTCTAGCCTCATGAAAAGAAGACCTTTCACGCGTCAAAGCTATCGCGTCTTTAGTTCCTTGAAGCTGCTTTGATCCTCGCCTTGTGCGCTGTTGGTTAAACAGCCGGGTTCGGTTCTTGATCGATAGCTGTTGAAGCGGTTTTCGCTACTTGGCTGTGGTGAACACTTCTCTGGTTTGTTGAAGAGAGCCGGATTTTGAGGGTGCGCGGGGATGTCCCGCAAAATCACAAGGTCCTTGAGCTTGCCATTAACTGGTTTGGGGCGCTGCTGTCGGATCAAAGGGAACAATCGTGCCGTTGGGCACCTCTTTTTGTGTCAGACCGCGGATAAAGCCCCAGTGGGTGACAATCAGGCAGGACCGCCAGTCGTCGTTGCTCAGCATCTTTTCGGTGAAGGCGGCGCAGCGTTGCAGAACCGAGGGTTCCAGCTCTTCTTCATCGGGCCACCACTGGTGATCCAGACCGTCAAAGTTTAGGTCCGGCCAGCTTTCTTCCAGCTTGACGCGGTGGCTGCCAATGTCACAGGTAAAGTAATAGCGTTCACGCACCAGATGATCGACTTCGATGGGGAGATCGAGCGTTTCTGCGGCCAGAGCTGCGCTTTCCAAAGTGCGTCGATAGGGGGAGGCGATGATCTTCGTTAGGTTCTTGCCCTTCAGTTCCTGGGCTGCCGCCCGGATTTGCCGCTCACCCTCTTCAGTCAGGGCCGGGTCGACAATGCCCGGATCGATCCGCGTCTTGTTGAAATGCAGATTGAAATGGGATTGCCCGTGGCGCAGCAGGTACATGAGAAAGCTAATTCCTGTGAAGGTCTGTGGAATGGTTTGGATAAATGGGACCGTAAGTTACTGGTCTTTATCGGGTTTATCCGGACCCGGTGCACGGTTCGTCTGGGAGCCCGACGGGGTGCCTGAAGCGTTTTCAGGCCCGCTGTCTGCAGGCTCGTTGTCTTTGTGCCAGGGAGAGTTTTCATTGGCGATGCCGGGCTGACCGCCCGGACCTGCGGGCCGGGTCACATCCTCGAAATCCCCATCGATGGTCGGACCGCCTGGTTGGCCATAGGGAGATTGCCCCCTCCCCGGCCCTGCTGATCCAGCCTGGCCGAAGGGGCTGCCAGCCCCGCCAAACCCGCCCTGGCTGTAGTAAAACCCACCGCCGGGACCGTTTTTGCCTGCCGGTCCACCCTGCATCTGGACATGGGTTGTCATGCGCTGAGACAGATAGCTGCGCAGGAAGTTCCTGACGGGACTGAGAAACAGAAGAAATCCCAAACTGTCGGTAAAGAACCCGGGCGTCAGCAACAGGATGCCGGCCAGCATCAGACAGAACCCGTCAAACAGCTCCTTGGCCGGCAACTGCCCCTGATCCATCTGGCTTCTTGCCCTGCTCATCACCGCAAACCCCTGGACCCGCAACTGCCAGGAGCCCAGTACAGCCGTAATGATCACCACGGCCAGAGTTGGCCACAGGCCGATCAGGTCGCCGACCTGAATGAACAGGGCGATCTCGATCAAAGGAACAGCGATAAAGAGAAACAGCAGCAGCAAACCCATAGGTGTTCTTTCCATCTGCCGGTTTTGGTGGTGAGAGTTGTTGGCGATTTAGAGGATCGGCAGTCTGCTCTATATAGGCCAATGCGCCCCGGAAGTCTGACAAAAAGTCACCCGGCCTTTTGTCGGTCCCAAACCTATCGGTCCCACAACTCATCGATCTCCAACTTACCGATCCGCAATTTGCCGATCCCAAGGGCCACCGGGTTTCTGCTGGGACCTGGTGTCCGAAGATCAGAGGTCACAGCAGCAAGTGTTTTTCCGGGCAGGCTCAGTTTCCTCAACAACGGCTCAACCCGGCAGATTTTATCAGTAGGATGGCTGTTGGCGTGGCTTGAATGGATGGCTTTTCTCTTGGGTCTGGGACCGTTGACGACTCACCCGAAGGGACAAATCTCGGTAAATCGCGATCATTTGATGCTCAGAACGTTGAAAAGGAAGCTCTTTTGCTTACTTTCTGGCAGTGGCCTTTGAGGGTTTTTGCCACAGCGGATATCGGAAGAAAGGCCGTATTTGTCGGTCCAATCCAACGCTTTGCCGGTCTGTGTCTTTTACGTAACTGCCTCTGGAGCTAGGGGCTCGGATGTTCTAAGTTGTTCGGGTTCTCGATAGTCAGGTGTTGGCCAGGTTTTTTCACTGCCACCGTTATCCGTTGGTGTGGAGAGGTTGATCGGTTAAAATTGACTTTGGGTTTCATGAGTTTCTCCAACACGGATAGAACCTAATGGGTGATTTCCTCGACATCATTCTTTTTGCTGCCATTGCGGCTTTTCTGGTTTTTCGCCTGCGCTCTGTTCTGGGCAGCCGGGATGGCCATGACGCGGGCCAGGAATTTGATCCCTTCAAACAACGGGAAGAGCGGGCAGAAAAAGCCAGGCAGGACGCCGAGGAAGACAAGGTCATTCATCTGCCCAACGCCAGAGGTGAGTCAGCAAAGACCGATGCGACCGCTCAGGAAACTGCGGCCGGGACCTCTGCCTCACAGAAAACTCAGTCCGATCCCCTGTCCAGTGATCCTCTTTCTGCCGGCTTGACCCAAATTCGCCTGGCCGATGGATCCTTTGATCCTGAAGGCTTTGTTCAGGGGGCCCGGGCAGCTTTTGAAATGATCCTGTTGGGATTTGCCAAGGGCGACCAGGAGGTGCTGCGGCCGTTGCTGGCCGATGATGTCTTTGCAGACTTCTCCAAAGCTATGGAACAGCGCGCTGACGCCGGTGAAACCATGGAAACCACCCTTGTCAGTCTGGACAAAGGGGAAATCATCGAAGCAGAGCTGCAGGGCAAAACCGCCTTCGTCACAGTCAAACTGGTGTCAGAGCAGATGAATGTCACCCGCGATGCCGAAGGCGAGGTGGTGGACGGAGATCCCCATCTGGTTGCCAAAGTCACGGATATCTGGACCTTTGCCCGCAATACCCGCAGCCGCGATCCCAACTGGACACTGGTTTCCACCCGCAGCGTGAACTGATGGTTTCTGCGCTTATGTTCTCTCCTTTGCAGACCCTCTCACAGGTTTCTGTGAAGGCCGTGCGCCTTTTTGTTCTTCCCCTGGCAACTTTGGCCTTCTTATCGGCCTGTGAAGAGGCGCCCGAGGAAAAGGCTGAAACGCCAGTAGAAGAGCAGGAGCAGCCTCAGGAAACCCCGCCTGCTGATCTGCTGACCGCCAGCAGTTTTGATGCCTTGCCTGGCTGGCAGGAGGATGACCTCAAAGGCGCATTGCCCGCATTGCGGCTGTCCTGTGGACGGTTGCTGCGGTCAAAGGATGACAAGGCCGTGGGGCCCGATGGCATCGCCGGTCGGGTGGCAGACTGGCGCCAGCCCTGCGCAGCCCTGGCTGCTGTGCCTGAGGATGATGACAAGGCCTTGCGGGCCGTGCTGGAGGCAGAGTTTCAGCCCTTTGTGGTGTCTACCGGGCAGCAAGAAGAAGGGCTCTTTACCGGTTACTATGAAGCGTCCCTCAAAGGCTCCCTGACGCCACAACCAGGTTATGCCGCGCCGCTCTACGGCTTTCCCAAAGACGCTGTTACCGTGCGCCTGCAGGACTTCCGGGCTGATCTGCCCCGCAAGTCTCTGGTCGGTCGTGTGGTTGATGGTCGCTTGCGACCCTATTACAGCCGCAAGGAAATTGATCAGGGAGTGCTGAAAGATCAGGATCTGGAGGTGATGTGGGTCAGTGACCCCGTTGATTCCTTCTTCCTGCACATTCAGGGGTCCGGTCAGGTGACCTTGCCGGACGGCTCGGCCATTCGTGTGGGTTTCGCCGGATCCAACGGTTTACCCTTCTATCCCATCGGCCGGGCACTGATTGATGAAGGCCATGTCAGCCGGTCCCAGGCCTCCATGCAGTCCATCCGGGACTGGCTGCGCGCCAATCCGGAAAAAGCTCAGGAACTGATGCAGCGAAATCGCCGCTTTATCTTCTTCCGGAAGATCGAGGGTCCCGGCCCGATCGGGGCCTTGGGCGTGGCGTTGACCCCTGCCCGGTCTCTGGCTGTGGACCCGAGCCATATGCCTCTCGGGGCGCCCTTGTGGCTGGAAACCACCTGGCCCGGCACAGACAAGCCGCTGCAGCGCCTGATGGTGGCTCAGGACACGGGCAGTGCCATCAAAGGCAAGGTGCGCGGGGATTTCTTCTGGGGCAGCGGAGAGCCTGCCCTGGCTCAGGCCGGGGGCATGAAGCAAAAGGGCCGCTACTGGCTGCTGCTGCCCAAAGCTGTGGCCGAGCGTCGCAACATCACCAGTTAAGGTTCCTTTTAGTGGGCAGATCTGGCTGGTTTTGGTGATTTGAAAGTCTTGGCTCGCTGAAACAGGAAGGCTGAGGTTATGGCTGGGGACGCTCAACAAACTCACTCTGCTTCAGAACCGGATCCGCAAACCGGGGTTTTCCGGCGGTTGCGCACAAGGTTGTCTCAGCCCGCACCAGGTGGTCAAAACACCATAGAACCCCATGCCGCGCTGGAGCGGGCCCTGGAAGAAGATAAACGCGAAGGCCTTAAACTGGCGGTGCGCGCCCGTTGGTGTGCCCTGGCGGCCATTGCAGTCCTGGTCGTTTCAATCGACCCCAGTTACCGGGCCAGCTACTATCTGGTTCTCCTGCTGGGGTTTGCCGCCATTGGCTGGTTTCAGCTGAAAATCGGAAAGGTGGGACACAACCGCGCCGAATTGCGGCTGATGGCGTTTGATCTGGCCTTGATGACAGTTGTCATGCTGGTGCCCAACCCTTTCCTGCTGGAACTCTGGCCGCCAACCATGCAGTTCCATTACGGGAACTTTGTCTATTTTTATGTGCTGCTGGCCGCCGCTACCCTTGCCTATTCCTGGCGGACCCTCTTTGCCATGGGCATCTGGACGGCGCTGTTCTGGGCGGCAGGCGTTACTCTTGTGTCTTTCATCCCGGTCAGCGATCCTCAGCTCCGGGCTGACATCCTGTCGGTGTTGAGCGGTCACCAGCAGCTGCAGAGTTTTCTGGACCCCTACAACATTCATTTGCCCGGGCGCTTTCAGGAAGTGGTCGTTTTCCTGATCGTGGCGGGCATTCTGGCGGTCAATGGCTGGCGTAACAAACGCCTGCTGATCAAAAGCGCCGAAGTCGAGCGGGAGCGGGGCAATCTCGCCCGCTATTTCTCCCCCAATGTGGTGGAGGAGCTGTCTCAGAACGACGAGCCCCTGAAAAGAGTGCGGACCCAGAAGGTGGCCGTGCTTTTTGTCGATATCGTGGGCTTTACCACCTACTCCAATGGTCGGGAACCGGCCCAGGTGATCCAGACTCTGCGCGAATTTCATGCCCGTATGGAAGAACAGGTTTTTGCCCACAACGGTACGCTGGACAAGTATCTGGGCGATGGACTGATGGCGACCTTTGGCACCCCCATTGCCGGACAGCGGGATGCCAGCAATGCGCTGGACTGTGCCATGGCCATGGTGGATGTGGTGAAAGACTGGAATGCGCAGCGCGAAGCGCAGGGCGAAAAGCCCATGAAAGCAGGTTTTGGCATTCACTATGGTGAGGTGGTGCTGGGGAACATTGGCACCAACCGCATGGAGTTCACCGTGATCGGGGATACGGTGAATACGGCCAGCCGCCTGGAAAATCTGACCCGAAGGCTGGGGACGCCCCTGGTGGTCAGCGATGCCCTGATGCAGCAGGTGTTGCTGGAAGACCATGAGGAAGAGGCGCAGCAGGAGGTTTCGGCCAAGGGATCAGCAGGGTCTGCCCATGCGCGGCCCGAGCTGACCTCCCTTCCCGCGCAGGAAATTCGTGGTCTGGATGCGCCTATGGCGCTGTGGACCTGGTCTGTCTGAGGGCTGGTTTCATTGCAAGGCAGCTATGAAGTCTGGCTTGTCTTCAAGTGCCTGAGATCCAATGAACTGAATAATCTATTGAAAAATAACGTTAAAATGGAATGGCGAATTTTATGATTAATCATTGGTTGGAAATTTGATGTTCAGGATCTTTCACCTTGTGCCTCTGACTTCCGGGCACCGCTTGACTTTTTTCAAGTGGTAATACCATTTTGTCATGTCCGCGGATCACACGGGGGTGGGTAAGACCTGCTGGCCGTTGGCTTGGCGGACGGGAGAGATCTTCCCGGGGTGCCTTGACTCGGTCCGGGGAAGGAAAACAGGCGTCCGAACAAAAGAACGGGACCCAGTATGAGCCTTTTGAAGACCAGCGCCCCTGACGGGGCTGTGCCCGAAAACCCCCGTGTCGGTCTTTTCATTACCTGTCTTGTCGACCTGCACCGTCCGGTCGTTGGCTTTGCGGCCGTCAAACTGCTTGAACAAGCCGGTTGTCGGGTTGAGGTTCCGCTGGGCCAGACCTGTTGCGGACAGCCCGCTTACAACAGCGGCGATCGCAATGACACGGAAGTCATTGCTTTGCAGGTCATTGATAAGTTTGAAGAGTTTGACTTTGTTGTGGCGCCGTCCGGCAGCTGCGCGGCCATGCTGAAAGACCATTACCCCAAACTTTTCGAAAAGGACCCCAATCTGCGCACCCGAGCCGAAGCTCTCTCCCGCAAGACTTTTGAGCTGGTTTCTTTCCTGACCGATGTGCTGGGGAAAGGAGACGTTGAGGCCCGCTTTGACGGCAAGGTCACCTATCACGATTCCTGTTCCGGTCTGAGGGAACTGAAGATCAAATCCCAGCCTCGTCAGCTGCTGGCCAGTGTGTCGGGTCTGGAAATGACGGAACTGCACGACAGTGAGGCCTGCTGTGGTTTTGGGGGAACCTTCTGCGTCAAGTACCCTGACATCTCCAACAAGATTGTTTCCCTGAAAGCCGAGAATGTTCAGAAAACCGGGGCGGATACCTTGCTCGCCGGGGATCTGGGCTGCCTGCTCAACATGGCCGGAAAGCTGAAACGCGAAGGATCTGACGTTAAGGTGCGCCACGTGGCGGAAGTGCTGGCCAATATGGCCGATCAGCCTGCCATCGGCGACCCGGACCCGCGCGGCTGAGGAGAGCAGGCATGGAAAAGAGATCTCACAGCTTCAAATACAACGCGACCCAGGCTCTGGCGGATCCCAATCTGCAGCGGGCCATGGACAAGATGCGCACCGGCTTTGTTGACCGTCGCCTGAAAGCCACCACCGCCCTGCCGGAGTTTGAGCAGTTGCGGGACCAGGCCAGGGACATCAAGAACCACACCCTGGATCATCTGGACCTCTACCTGGAACGCTATGAAGCCAAGGTTGAGGAAAACGGTGGCCAGGTTCACTGGTGCGCCACGGCGGAAGATGCCCGCCAGGCGGTTCTGGACATCTGCCGGTCCGTGGACGCCAAGACGGTGACCAAGGGCAAATCCATGATCACCGAAGAAATCGCTCTGAATGACTTTCTGGAAAAGAAGGGCATCGAGCCGGTTGAAACGGATCTGGGCGAGTACATCATCCAGCTGCGTAAAGAAGCCCCCAGTCACATCATTGCCCCGGCTGTGCATGTCAGCAAAGAACAGGTGGAAAGCGATTTCCGCAAACACCACACGGACCTGCCTGATGAGCGCAGCCTCACAGAAGGTGAAGACCTGGTGGATGAAGCGCGAAAAATGCTGCGCCAACGCTATTTTCAGGCCGATGTCGGCATCACCGGGGCCAACTTTCTGATCGCGGAAACCGGCTCCTCCGTCATTGTCACCAATGAAGGCAACGGTGACCTGACCCAGACCCTGCCGAAGATCCACATTGTGGTGGCCAGCCTGGAAAAGGTCGTGCCGACCCTGGAGGATGCCTCAACGATCCTGCGGGTTCTGGCGCGTTCTGCAACCGGTCAGGAAATGTCCAGCTACACCACCTTCTCCACCGGGCCTCGCCGCAAGGAAGATCCGGATGGGCCGGACCAGTACCATGTTATTCTGCTGGACAACGGTCGGTCTTCCATGCTGGGCACTGAGTTTCAGGAGATGCTGCGCTGCATCCGCTGCGGGGCCTGCATGAACCACTGTCCGGTTTATCAGGCTGTCGGTGGCCATTCCTACGGCTGGGTCTATCCTGGGCCCATGGGATCTGTTCTCACCCCCTCTTTGATTGGTGTGGATGAAGCCGGGCACCTGCCCAACGCCTCTACCTTCTGCGGGCGCTGTGAAGAAGTCTGCCCCATGCGCATCCCCCTGCCCAAGATGATGCGCCACTGGCGGGAGCGGGAGTTTGAGCGGCATTTGTCACCTCCCACCCAGCGTTGGGGAATCAAAGCCTGGGCCTTTCTGGCCCAGAGACCCCAGCTGTACCGCTGGGCCACGGGACTTCCCATGACCCTCTTGGCCAAGCTGGGCCGTAAGAAGGGCACTTTCTCCAGTCTGCCGCTGGCCGGTGGCTGGACAAAACACCGGCAGATGCCGGCGCCTCAGGGCAAAACCTTCCAGCAGCTCTGGCGGGAGCAGGAAAAAGCCAAAGCCGCAGGAGGTCAGTCATGAGTGAGCAGAAAAAAGCGATCCTCAGCGCCGTACGCCGTGCGGTAAAAGCGCGGGAACAGGGTGAGGAAACAGTTGAACAGCGCCTGGCTGAGCACCCCCGAAACCTGGTGCCACAACGGGCACAGCTGGACCGCAAAGCCCGGATCGATCTCTTTGTGGACTATGTCGAAGCCGTGCATGCCACGGTCGAGCGCCTGGACTCTTTAGATCAGGTGCCCGCGGCAGCCGCAGCTTATCTGAAAGCCAACAACATCTCCCCGGAAGTGCGCCTCTCCCCCAAAGCGGAGCTGGAAAATCTGCCCTGGAAGGACGAAGCCCCATTGCTGGAGGTCAGTTCCGGCAAGGCGCGCGAAACGGATCCAGTGTCTCTGACCCCTGTTTTCTGCGCCATCGCCGAAACCGGCACGATCATGCTGCACTCCGGTGAAGATGACCCCACGACCCTCAATTTCCTGCCGGAAACTCATCTGGTGTTGCTGAAGGGCAGTCAGGTTTTGGGCTCTCTGGAAGATGGCTGGGCCAAACTGCGGGACAGCCGGCCAGACAAGAGCATGCCGCGGACTGTGAACTTTGTAACCGGGCCCTCTCGCACCGGGGACATTGAGCAGACCCTTTTGCTGGGGGCTCACGGGCCTCGCCGCATGCACATCCTGCTGGTGGACGATGACGAGGCTGACACTTCAGAGAAGTGATGGATCTGCAGGTGACCTGACGTCTGATTCTCGCCATCCCTGATCGGAAGTAATGTTGGGCCAACAGCGACGGAATGTACCTCTTCTGAGAGACCTCACTTTTTGACCGGACAGCAGTTGACCCCGTAAAGACCTCAAAAACGCCGGGTGATGTAAGGGCATTCTGCGGCATTGCCTGAGGGCTTTTCTTCTGCCTGTTCAGCGGGTAAACCCTAGCCCTGACGCCTGCTGGACCTGACGGGCGGGACGGCGGAGGAAGAAACCAGTGGCAAAGAAGCGGCAAAAGGGCAAAGAACCGCCGGCCGGTCGCGCGTCCCCACCCCATTTTGAGTCTTCCAAGCCCGAAAGCGCCGCTCCGTCAAGCCGTGAAGATCTGCGCAGTCAGCTCAGACGGGCGGCGGCCGGGAAACTGGTTACCCCTGCCACCGGAACTTCAAAAAAGGCACCGGGCAATGCCCAGAAGCCAGCAGCCAAAGGCAGTCGAACCCCATCGCCTGCAGCAAAAGAGCGACCATCCGGACAGCAGACCCCCAAAGACCGGGGATTGTGGGACCATGTTACCCAACAGGTCGCGCCTTTGCCGGGGCGTCGGTTTTTGCACCACGACAAACTTCAGGTGCCCCTGAGCGCGCCCAAAGACCGCCCGAAATACAACCCTTGTGCCGTTGCCAAAAGCAAACCAGGAGGCAAAAGCCGACAAGGGGTCCTTCAGCCACACCACCCTCTCCTGCCTTTGTGTCAGCCTGCCAAGCCTGTCACGCCCGGACTGGCCCACGGGCAGGTGGCTGCGTTGGACAAACGCCACGCTGAACGTCTGAAACGGGGAAGACTGGGCATAGATGCCAAAATTGATCTGCACGGTCTCTATCAGGCGGAAGCCCATATGGCTCTGAACGAGTTCATTGCCAGGTCCTATCAGAAAGGCCACCGCTGCCTGCTGGTGGTAACCGGAAAGGGTTTGGGCCAGGAAGAAGGGGGCGTGTTAAAGCGCCAAACCCCCAACTGGCTGAACCAGGCGCCCAACAGATCCAAAATCCTCGCGTTTGATTACGCTCAACCCAAAGATGGCGGCAGCGGTGCGCTCTATGTGCTGCTCAAGCGGCAGCGCGGCTAACGAGCTTGGCGGCAGAGGTGTTGCTTTGAGCTCTGCTAAATCGGTCAAATTGTGCCCTGAGTGTGATCGACTGAACTAGACGCGCTTTGTGCTTGGAGCCAAACCGTGACTCACTCTCTAACGGGTTGAAAAGAGGCTTATTCACGCCTTGTTTCAAATCACCTCGTGGTGCCAAACAAGACGATAACACTTAAGAAGGGCGTTTCCCGCGCTGGCGTTTTAACAGCTGTTCCCAGACGACAGGTTTAAAAACAGACTGGTCTGTATAAAATAACTGAAACTAGGCAATTTGATCAGCCGTATCTGCTTTCTGTGAAAGGATCCAAGCATGGCAAAAGAAGCTCTGACTCAAGGTGTGGACCACGTGGGTCTGACGGTCCCGGATCTGACGGCCAGCCTTGCGTTCTTTGAAGACTGCTTGGGTTGGACAAAGGTCGGTGGCAATCCTGCCTATCCTGCAGCCTACGTCAGCGATGGTAAGGGGGTGGTCACCCTTTGGCAGGCAAAAACAGAAACGCCAACGTCCTTTGACCGTCATCAGAATGTCGGCCTGCATCATCTGGCCTTTACCATGCCAAGCGAAGAGGCCCTGCGAACCTGTTATGAAAAACTGGAGAGCTGGCCGGGTGTTAAAGTCGAGTTTCCGGTCGAGCTTTCAGGCAAAGGCCCGAAGCTGCATTGCATGATCCGCGAACCGGGCGGCAACCGTCTGGAGTTCTCCTATCGTCCTTAAGTCATTCGGGGTTCTCCTGGGGTGCAGGGGAGCAGAGGAGCTCGAATTCATTAACTCCCTAAGCGATTAGTCTTTCTAAGTTTGTAAGAGCTGGTGAAGCGGTAATTCCTTACTTGAGCGAAGGAAATGCTGAAATTAGGGGTCATACAAACAGCAAGAAAAGATCACCGAAGTTCTTTTCGTGAATTATCAAAGCTCTTACTCTGCCGGTTCCTTCTTCCTGACTGTTGGCAAATGAGCACGTGACACCTTTTGGCGAAAAACTCCGGGCACTTCGGCAAGAGCACAACCTCTCCCTGAAAGAGATGGCGCAGAAGCTTAATGTTTCAGCGCCTTACCTTTCGGCCCTGGAACATGGTCACCGTGGCCGCCCCAACCGCCGGTTCGTTCATCAGATCTGTCAGCTGTTTGGCATTATCTGGGACGATGCCGAGGAATTGCAGCGCTCTGCTGACCTGTCCCACCCCAAAGTTACCGTGGACACCTCTGGCCTGAGTGCACAGGCCACCCTGTTGTCGAACCTATTGGCGCGAAACATCGGGGATCTCACAGAGGATCAGGTGTCTGATTTGCTGTCTTTGCTGGAAAGCCAGATTGCAGCTGACTGATCCTGAGGGCTGCTTCTAAGCAGCGCGATGGCGCAGTCAACGTCACAAAGTCGGGCAAATATCGTCTTTCACCTAGAGCTGGAACGGTTTCAGGGTCGCTTCACAGTGACGACACCTGAAGCGGATGTTCGCCTCTCTTCAACAGTTTTGAGAGTTTGTTGCAGAGCGGCTGCACGCGCCCGGCGCGTCTATCCATACCGACCTGGCTCAAAGATGCAGGGGTCGCCTTCAAGAAACAAACAAGAGCGCTTTTCCCTGCCTGACAGCTGTTCCAGCAGGGTTGAGCCGATGACCAAGGTGACGCAGGTACTGACAGAGGCGGAAAGACGGGCCAGCCAGGGGGATTTTGCTGCGGCTCAACAGCTGTGCCGGCGTGTATTGCAAGACTCACCTCAGAACAGGCGGGCGCTTGATCTCTTCAGCCGCTGCCTGTCCTCCCAATCCCCTTTGCCAAGGTCCGAAAGCTCTGTGGAAAGGGACAGGGGGAAACAAAGCCCAACACCTAAACAGCCAGACCCGGGAGCCAGCAAACCCTCCGCCAGGAAAAAGGGGCCCCAGCGCGGCGGCGGCAAGACAAGATCAACCGCGGCTGACAAAACCAAAACCAGCAACCGGCCAATGGAGAGACAGGCAGACAGCGATCACAGGATCGACCTCGATCTCGTGCCCAGTTCCCGCGATCAGCAACTGCAACTGGCCCGTCTTTATGAAAAGCAAGGGGCGCTGGCGGAAGCCGAGCAAACCTACGAAGATCTTTTGTTGCAGGGTGCCGCGGATCCGGAGGTTTATCTCGCACTGGCTGATTTACAGGAACTCCGGCGCAGCCCAGAGCGCGCTCAGACCAGCTTACAGCGCTGTCTGCAGGATCATCCTGATCATGAGCAAGCGACCTTGAAACTGGGAACCCTGCTGGAAAGAAACAAAAACTGGACCGCTGCCAGGGATCTCTATCTCCAGACACTGGCGCGGAACGAAAACCTCCCGACCGTCCTGCTGGCCTTGGGGCGTGTCCTGCAGGCCATGGGTCAAATGGAAGATGCTTTGAGCGTCTGCCAGCGGTGCCATGACGCCGACCCGAACTGGATGCCGGCGCGCGAGGCCTATTGCCGGGCATTGCTGACAGCTGGAAACCCCCGGGAAGCATGGGATCTGGCTCGACAGGGCTGCGAAGAGCCGTCAGCAACGGCCGAGCTTTTTGACCTTTTGGGACAGGCCGGGCAACGGATTGGTCAACCAGATGGCAGAAATCTCAAAGCTGCATTTGCAGCCCTCCAGCGCGATCCCCACCGGGTGGCTGTCTATGCCCGGATGGTGCCGATGCTGCGCCGTCAGGGCCGGGAGGAGGAGGCGGCTCTGCTCTATAACTATGGCAGACTGCTCTATTGGCGACCGCAATCCCAGGCCACCGGGTACCTGAAGATGGAGGAGTTTCATCGGGATCTTTGTCAGGAGCTTGCTGATCAGAGCCAGCTGACAGGTGATCTGCTGCAGCGGCGCAGCGGGGTTTTACAGACCTTGGAGATACTGCTGGAGCAGGGTGCTAAGGAATATCTGCAGCTTGTCAGTGGTCTGGCCGGACATCCCTATTTCATCAGGCCACCTGCTGCCTGGCAGCTGTCGGTGCAGCCCATGACGCTGCAGCCATCGGACTATCGAAGCCCGGAGATTTCAGAGGCAAGCTATCTCTCTGGTTTTTACTTTGTCCAGGTGCCGCCGGAGGTGTCCGCAAGCTCAGGCGAGGCGGGCTGTGTGCGGTTTTTCGATAGTTCGGTGCATGACGAGGCCATGCGCTTTGAAACCCTGCGTCCCAAAGAAGGGTTGCTGGTGTTTTATCCCAGTTACTTCTGGTGCGGCACCATCCCCTTTGCAGCTGAGGGGCCAGTTCAGGCCCTGTCTGTTCAGGTGAAAGAAAAGCCTGCTAACCTCTAGATCAATTGGCAGCTTATTCCTGAACATCAGAACCGACAGGTTTCAAACTTCGGGCAGGAAAAAGGGGCAGCCTGAAAGCCGCCCCTTCTTTGAAATCCAAGACAACAAGGATCAACGCATGATCGGGTTTGTTGACAGTGCACGGCGTTGGAAACGAGGCCGTGGTTCATCCGCTAAAATCTAGAAAGAGGTTAAACCCCTCGTTAAAGGATGAACTTGGAGAGGTCCTGGTTTTTGGACAGCTCGCCAACCCGTTCTGCCACCTCTTCCGGGGTGATCTCCACCGCTTCACCGCTGCGGTCGGAGGCGCTGAAAGAGATTTCTTCCAACAGTTTTTCCAGAACCGTGTGCAGGCGACGGGCCCCGATGTTTTCAACCGTTGCGTTGATTTCCGCCGAAAGGTCCGCCAGGGCATCGATGGCTGCGTCGTTGAACGTCAGGTCCAGGCCTTCGGTTTTCATCAGCGCCACATACTGGCGGATCAGGCTGTTCTCCGGCTCCGTCAGGATGCGCTTCATGTCATCCCGGCTCAGTGCGTTGAGTTCCACACGAATGGGCAAACGTCCCTGCAGCTCAGGCAGCAGGTCGCTGGGTTTTGCCAGATGGAAAGCGCCGGAAGCCACAAAGAGGATGAAGTCCGTTTTCACCTGACCGTACTTGGTGGCCACTGTGGTGCCTTCAATCAGGGGCAGCAGATCGCGTTGCACCCCTTCCCGGCTGACATCACCGCCGCCACGCTGGTCGGACCGGGCTGAGATTTTGTCGATTTCGTCCAGGAAGACGATGCCGTTTTGCTCAACCGACTTGATGGCTTCTTCTGCCACCTTCTCTTCATCGATCAGCTTGTCGCTCTCTTCCGCCATCAGGATCTTGTAGGATTCTGATACGGTCATCTTCTTGGTCTTGGTGCGGCCCCCGAAGGCCTTGCCGAAGATGTCATTGAGATTGAGCATGCCCATCTGGGAACCTGGCATGCCAGGCACATCCATGGTGGGCATGGACAGGGAGCTGCTGTCCTGCACCTGCAGTTCGATTTCCTTATCGTCCAGTTTTCCTTCACGCAGCATGCGTCGGAATTTGTCCTGGGTGTCTTTGCTGGCGTTGTCCCCGACCAGGGCTTCAACAACTCGCTGTTCTGCATTGACCTCAGCACGCACGGCCACTTCTTTGCGCAGGCGCTGGCGGGTCATGTGCAAGGCGGCTTCCACCAGATCGCGGATGATGGACTCCACATCGCGCCCCACGTAGCCCACTTCGGTGAACTTGGTCGCTTCAATCTTGACGAAGGGGGCCTGAACCAGTTTGGCCAGACGGCGGGCGATTTCAGTTTTCCCGACCCCGGTGGGGCCAATCATCAAGATGTTCTTGGGCAGAACTTCGTCACGCAGGTCGTCAGGCAGCTGCTGGCGACGCCAGCGGTTGCGCAGGGCAATGGCCACGGCCCGCTTGGCTTCTTGTTGCCCGACGATGTAACGGTCCAGTTCGGAAACGATCTCCCGGGGAGAAAAGGTCGCCGTTGTTTCCTGATCGGCACTGTTGCTGTCCGAAGAACCGAAAGAAGAGGAGATTTGAGACTCAGACATGTTCCAGTGTTACCGACTCATTGGTGTAAACGCAGATCGAAGCTGCCACTTCCATGGCTTTGCGGGCGACCTCTTCGGCTGACAGAGCTTCCACGCTCATCAGGGCGCGGGCGGCGGATAATGCAAAGTTGCCGCCGGATCCGATGGCGGTTACGCCGTCGTCGGGCTCCAGCACATCGCCATTGCCTGTGATGACCAGCACCACATCCTGGTCGGCCACGATCATCATGGCTTCCAGCTTGCGCAGATAGCGGTCCGTGCGCCAGTCTTTGGCCAGCTCAACGCAGGCCCGGGTAAGCTGACGGGGATAGGTTTCAAGCTTGCCTTCCAGGCGCTCAAACAGAGTGAAGGCATCAGCGGTTGCGCCGGCAAAACCAGCCAAGACCAGACCATCTTTGCCCAGGCGGCGGACTTTGCGGGCATTGCCCTTGATCACGGTCGGGCCAAGGCTAACCTGACCATCACCGGCAATGACGGTCTGGCCATTCTTTTGCACGGCGACAATGGTTGTGCCGTGCCATGTGGGGGTGTTTTCTTCTGACATGCTCCTGAGATGGCGCGTTGTGCCCTTTGGGTCAAGCCTTACTGACATAGAGACGCACCAGAGCGGAGTATTTGGTCTTGCCTGCAGAGACAGGGTGAGTGGCATCGCAGGTGATCTGGCACTTTTGAAAGAGGCATGATCACGCCTTTCGAGGCCAGTCTGGCGTGCGCCCGACAAAACTGCGCAGGCCCTATGCAACCAGAGACTTTGCGCTCCGGCCTTTCGACTGTTACAAAACCCTCGAGTTTGAAATCTCTTCTTTTTCAGCCGGGATGGTCGTGAAGCCCAAACCGCTAAAAGGGAGAGGAACAGCCGCTTACCTGTGCGTCTTCCGGATGACGGATCCAGCGTCCCGATTGGGTACAGAAAATGGCAAATCCAGCATCATTTTGTTCCCGCTGTCCGGCTGTTCCCGGAGTTCGGGGATGGTTTGGTCAGCTCCGTACTATCAGGAGGGAGTTCCTTCATGACTGCCAGCAACAGCCCCCGCACCGCGACCGTTCAGCGGGCAACCCAGGAAACCCAGATTTCCGTTACCGTCAATCTGGACGGTGATGGCCAGTACAACGTTTCCACAGGGATCGGGTTCTTTGACCATATGCTGGAGCAGCTGTCCCGACATGGCCTGATAGATATGGAACTGGAAACCAAAGGTGACCTGCATATTGACGGGCATCATACGGTTGAAGATACCGGCATTGCCCTCGGCCAGGCGGTGGCTCAGGCTCTGGGCAAACGGGTGGGCATCAAGCGCTATGCTTCAGCCTACATTCCCATGGATGAAACCCTCAGCCGGGTGGCGCTCGACATTTCCAACCGGCCCTATCTGATCTGGAAGGTGGCCTTTAGCCAGCCGCAGCTGGGGACCATGGATACGGAGCTTTTCCGGGAGTTCTTCCAGGCCTTTGCCCAGCATGCCGGTCTGACCCTGCATGTTGAATGCCTTTATGGGACAAACAATCACCACATTGTTGAGTCCTGCTTCAAGGCGCTGGCCCGGGCACTACGCGACGCCATGGAGATTGATCCGCGCAAGGCCGATGCCATTCCCTCCACCAAGGGTGTTCTCTGACGCCGGATCTTTTCTTGCCGGTTTGCCTGACTGTGGCAGTCAGGGAGGCGCAGGCAAGGGGCCGTAAGGGAGGATGTTCCGGGGTCGGCCCGTCGGGCTGGACTGGCGCATGATCGGTTTGGTTTGAAGCGGACCGCGCGTAAAACTCAACCGTGACTGATCCTCCAAGAAGTTTCTTCAGGATAAGGACAAAAGCAGGCATGACCTGTGTGATTATTGATTATGGTTCCGGCAACTTACGGTCCGCCCATAAGGCGCTGGAGCGGGCTGCGGCTGAACGGGGCCTGTCCTGCCCGGTATCTCTGGTCAGTAAGGCAGAAGATCTGCGTGCTGCGGATCGCATTGTTCTGCCAGGCGTGGGCGCTTTTGCAGACTGCAAGAAGGGGCTGCAGTCCCTGCCAGGCATGTGGGAGGCGCTGGAAGAGGAAGTCGTTCAGCGCGGCAAACCGATCCTGGGCATTTGCGTGGGCATGCAGCTGATGGCCAGTCGGGGTCTCGAACACGGTGAACATGACGGGTTCGGATGGATCCCGGGTGATGTGGTTGACCTGGAGCCTCAGGACAAACAGCTCAAAATCCCTCACATGGGCTGGAACAACCTGTCCTTTCCGACAGATCGGACCCATCCGGTCCTTGAAGGGGTCGCGGCGGGTTCCCATTGTTACTTTGTGCACAGTTATCATCTGAAGGCAGACAAGCCGGAGATGGTGCTGGCCCAGGTTGACTATGGGGGGGCCGTAACAGCGGCTGTGGGGCGTGACAATCTCTTTGCCACCCAGTTTCATCCTGAAAAATCTCAGGCCGCAGGACTGACTCTGCTGGGCAACTTCTTGGAATGGACTCCATGACCAATCATCTGCGCGATCTGCCGGTTGAAACTTCAGTTGAGTGCCTTGAGTCCTTTCAGGGCAGTGATCTCTATGACCTTTGCGATGCAGCCGACGCTGCAATCGTCGAAGGCGGGGGGTTCGGCTGGGTGAAACCTCCGGTACGCGAAATCATGGAGCGCTACTGGCAGGGTATTCTGATGGTGCCGGAACGGGAACTGGTGGTGGCACGTCTCGACGGGGTCATTGCCGGGTCCGCCCAGTTGCTCAAACCGGCCCCCAACAATGAAGCTGGCGGCCTGTGCGGGACCCTGACCACCTTCTTCATGGCACCCTGGGCCCGTGGCCATGGCCTGGGTCAGCGCATTGTCGAGGAAATCGAAAAGATTGCCTTTGAGCGCGGCCTGGAAGTTCTGAATCTGGATGTTCGGGAAAGCCAGCACTCGGCCATTCGCATGTATGACCGCATCGGCTATAAGCGCTGGGGTACCAACCCTCACTACGCCAACATCAACGGAAAGTGGATGGCTGGGTTTTTCTATGCCAAGAGCCTGGTGCCTGCCGCTGACTCCGTTGCTGATTCCACCGTTGAAGAAGACAAAGCAGCAAAAGCGGAAAGTGAACCAGCCGAGGCCTGAGCCTCAGCGCATTGTTCTTTGTGCCGTTGCGCCGTTTTGACAGACACCGCCTGTTCCTGGTCGCTTCTGTGTGACCGGATATGACCTAAGAAAAGTTCTCAGACCCATGATCTTGTTTCCTGCCATCGACCTGAAAGACGGCCAGGCCGTTCGCCTCCTGCGCGGCGAAATGGACAAAGCCACTGTCTTTAATGATAACCCGGCTGCGCAGGCCCGGGAGTTTGCCGATGCAGGGTTTTCCTGGATCCATCTGGTGGACCTCAACGGCGCCTTTGCCGGCGAACCGGTAAACTCGGCAGCTGTGGAAGCCATCATCAAAGAAGTGAAGCTGCCGACACAGCTGGGGGGCGGCATTCGCAATCTGGAAACCGTGGAACGCTGGCTGACCCTGGGGGTTTCCCGGGTCATCCTGGGGACTGCTGCAGTAAAAGACCCGGACTTTGTGCGCGCTGCCTGCAAGGCCTTTCCGGGCCAGGTGGTGGTGGGCATTGATGCCAAAGGAGGCCGCGTGGCTGTGGAAGGCTGGGCGGAAGTCAGCGACCTGGAAGCGGTGGAGCTGGCCAAGCGCTTTGAAGATGCTGGTGTTTCGGCTCTGGTTTACACCGATATTGACCGGGATGGCGCTTTGCAAGGCTGTAACGTGCCGGCGACCGCTGCTCTGGCTGAGGCCATTTCCATCCCTGTGATTGCCTCTGGTGGTGTGGCCTCTCTGAATGACCTGACAGCGCTGCTGGCTGTGGCTGACAGTGGCATTGAAGGGGTCATTTCAGGCCGCGCCATTTATGATGGTCGTCTGGATCCGGCAGAAGCCCTGGCTTTGCTGGCAGGAAACGCAGCATAAGGCAAAAGAGGCCAGCAGCAGGCCGACAAAAAGGGCCGCAAAGGAACAAACCATGTTGAAGATGCGTATCATCCCCTGCCTGGATGTGAAGGACGGACGGGTCGTCAAAGGCGTCAACTTTGTCGGTCTGCGCGATGCCGGTGATCCGGTGGAGCAGGCCAAACTGTACGATGCGGCTGGAGCGGATGAACTCTGCTTCCTTGATATTACAGCCAGCCATGAAAATCGCGGGATCATTCTGGATGTGGTGCGCGAGACCGCAGAACAGTGCTTCATGCCGCTGACCGTTGGCGGCGGCATTCGGGAACTGGAAGACATCCGCAATCTGCTGCTGGCAGGTGCCGACAAGGTTTCGATCAACACAACCGCCGTTCACAACCCCGATTTTGTCCGCCAGGCAGCAGAGAAGTTTGGCAGCCAGTGCATCGTCGTGGCCATCGATGCCAAGGAAGTGGCGGCAGGAAAGTATGAAGTTTTCACCCACGGGGGGCGCCGGGAAACGGGCCTGGATGCCGTGGACTGGGCCCGGCGCATGGTGTCGCTGGGTGCCGGAGAAATCCTGCTCACCTCCATGGACCGGGATGGCACGCGACAGGGCTTTAACCTGTCCCTGACCCGGGCTGTCGCTGACGCCGTCAGCGTACCGGTCATTGCCTCCGGCGGAGTGGGCAATCTGCAGCATCTGGTTGAAGGGGTGACCGAAGGCCATGCGACGGCCGTTCTGGCCGCATCCATTTTCCATTTCGGCGATCACACCATTGCCGAGGCCAAGGAAGTCATGTCTGCCGCCGGCATTCCCATGCGGCCTGTGGCTTCAGCCTGATATCCGCCAAAGACACCTCTGCCCGATAAAAGAAAGACACCAGAAATGACCGATCAGCAAAGTCAAGATGACCTGTTTGCCAGCGGTGAAGTGACGACCGGTGATCTGGCTGTGCTGGACCGGCTTTATCGGGTGATCCTGACCCGTCGCGGGGCAGACCCCACCAGCTCTCATACGGCCAAGCTCTTTTTCAAAGGCACCGACAAGATCGCCCAGAAAGTGGGTGAAGAAGCCGTGGAAACGGTGATTGAGGCGATTAAAGGGGACAAAGAAGGTCTGGTTTCTGAGTCCGCTGATTTGCTTTATCACCTGCTGGTGCTTTGGGCCGATCAGGGCGTACAGCCTGCCGAAATCTGGACCAAGCTCAGTGAGCGCGAAGGCATTTCCGGCGTGGCGGAAAAAGCCGCCCGTCCACCGGAGTAACAGCGGGCCTTGTTATCTGGACGTTCAGGATCATCTGGATGCTAAGGCGACGCCCTGCGTCGCTGTCCTGATCATGCCGTCAGTCAGGGTTTTTCCGGTCGTAAGAACGGCGGGCAGCCCTGATCTCTTCAATAGTCTGATCTGACCAGTCAATTAAAGCTAAAATGGGCGGCAACAGCGATTGGCCCAGCGGGGTCAGGGCGTACTCCACTTTTGGAGGTATGACCGGATAGACCCTGCGGGAGACCAGACCGTCCCGTTCCAGCTGACGCAAGGTCTGGGTCAGCATGCGCTGGGAGATGTCCCCGATCTCACGCTTCAGCTCCCCAAACCGCAGGGTGCCGCTGGCCAGGGACGTGATGACCAGAAAACTCCATTTGTCTCCGATCCGGTCCAGCACATCGCGCACGGGGCATAATGTGTCTTCCACACTTTTTTTAGCCGCTTTTTGGTGCCTTTTTTGAGAAGGCCGCTCGGGTATTGTTCTGTTTGAAGCTTGTCCGGGTTTCTCCGAAAAATCTTTTCTTTCCATGCGGTTGCCTTGATTTCTCTTACTTTAACTGCACATCGCAATGACGGTTACCCGGCAGTAACCGAGGCAGCCCGTGCACCCTGAGGCAGCCAGCCGTGCCGTCTTAACCCCGAAGTTTGAGGGCCTATCTTCCTCTTAGTTACTTTTCAGAACTAAGGTAAGGAAGTGAACCATGATTGCGATCACAGGCGCAAGCGGCCAGTTGGGCCGTCTGGTGGCGGAAGGGCTGCTGAATGAGGTGGAAAACCCACAAGACGTTGTGCTGACCCTGCGAAATCCGGACAAGGTCAAGGACCTGGCGGCCAGGGGGGCTTTGGTCCGGGCAGCTGACTTCAATGATCCCATTTCTCTTCCGCAGGCCTATGACGGGGTGGAAACCCTGCTGATCATCTCCGGTGATGCACCGGTGGAGCCGCGAACAATCCAGCATCGAAATGCCGTGGCTGCGGCGAAGGCCTCTGGTGTCCGGCGGGTGGTCTACACCTCCTTTACCGACGCACAGGCCGACAGCCCTTTCAGCTTTTCAGCCATTCATGCCGATACGGAGGCGGCGCTGAAAGACAGTGGTTTGTCTTACAGCATTCTCAGAAACAACAGCTATATGGACATGATCCTGATGTCTTTGCCGGTGGCACAGGAAATGGGGGTGTTTGCTCAGCCGTCCGGTCAGGGAAAGGTGGCGCTGGTCAGCCGTCGGGACCTGGCCCGTGCGACGGTTCAGGTTTTGCGGCAGGAAACCTTGGAAAACCACGTCTATCATCTGGATGGTCCGGCCTTGCTGACCGGTCAGGATATTGCAGATCACCTGTCCGAGGCTCTCGGTAAACCCATCCGCTTTATCGACATGCCCCGGGCAGACTATGAAGAGCTGTTGGCGGACAAGGGCCTGCCCGCCTTTATGGCCGAAGCTCTTGGAGGGCTTTTTGAGGCGGTGAAAGCCGGGCGACTGGCCAGCCAATCGGAGGATCTGGAGCAGCTGTTGAGCGAAAAGCCGATGACCCTGGAGAGGTTTTTGGCCGACAGTCTGGCTGCCTGACCCGCGTGTCTTTCCCAACGGGATCTGGAGGGCGGCAGAGCAGGACGTCGCCCTTCATCCCATTGTGTAAGCTACAAGATCAAAGCGGGGCCGGAGAAAGCCAGAAGTCGCGAAACACCCCTTAAGTTGCTGGGGATGTCTAACCCGGGGCTGGCGGAAAAGACCTGCGACTGTTGAAAGGCTTGACCGACCTGCCTGGCTGTCGCTCTATGGCTGAAACGCAACAGGATTGTTTTTGCAATCGAGATCGGAACAGGAAAGAGCTTCAGGCATGGCCTACGACGACCAGAACATCTTTGCCAAAATTCTGCGGGGTGAAATTCCCTGTAACAAAGTCTACGAAGATGACTTTGCCCTGGCGTTTCATGACATTGCGCCTCAGGCTCCCACCCATGTGCTGGTTATCCCCAAAGGTCCTTATGTTTCGGCGGATGACTTTTCAGCCACTGCCAGCGACGCAGAAATCGCCGGTTTCTTCCGGGCCGTTGGCAAGGTTGCCCGCGATTTGGGTGCGGTGGAGGCTGGTTACCGTATTCTGGCCAATCATGGGGCCGATGCCCATCAGGAAGTGCCTCATTTCCATATGCATGTTTTTGCAGGCAAAGATCTCGGTCGGATGATCAAGCCCATCGACAAGTAGTCTTTTGACCAGCTAGTCATTTGGCACTGTTTATGAACCGCCCTTACTGCCAGACCGGCGGTTTGGGCGGTTTTTTTGATGGCAATGTCCGAACGTCTGGGAAGGAAACGCCGGTGGCGACTATCTGCTTTACAGCCGATGCTGAAATCCATGGACCATTTCCGCAAAGGAGCCGGTAGATCCTTCGCCTGATTTTATGGTTAAGTGGACCTTGCAGGTCCTTTTCCAGGTGGAGATTTCTGATGCACAGAGTTCAAAAGCTTGTTGTTTCTGCAGCCGTCTGTCTGGGGCTGACGGCCCTTTCCACCAGTCTGGGGTGGGCGCAGGAACCCAAGCCTGAGCAGATCCTCTTTACCAATGTGCACGTCTTTGACGGCATTCAGGAAAAGCGCCTGGAAAACGCCAGTGTTCTGGTTGAAGGCAATCTGATCAAGAGCATCTCCACCGATCCCATTGATGCACCGGAGGCCCGGAAAATCGATGGTGGCGGACGGACCCTGACCCCCGGCTTTATTGAAAACCACGCGCACCTGATGCTGCCCGGGCCGACGCTCCCGGCAATGGAAGCCAACAGTACCTGGGAAGATCTGGCCATTCACGGCTCGCGGATGGCCGGCATGTACCTGATGCAGGGGTTTACCACCGTGCGTGATGCAGGTGGCGCCAATGGGGGCCTGCGGCGGGCCATAGATGCCGGGCAAATACCCGGTCCCCGGCACTACGCTTCCGGCGCCTTTCTCAGCACCCGCGGCGGGCATGCTGATTTTGCCAATTTCACTGCACCCGTTGGCCAGACATCCAATTTCAGTCGTTTGAACATGGCGCAGGAAGTGGACAGTGTGGGCGATGTTAAGAAATTTGCCCGCAACAACTTCCGGATGGGCGCAACCCAGCTGAAATACATGCAGTCCGGTGGCGTTGTGTCGGCCTTTGACCCCTGGCAACTTCTGGCCGGGTCGCCTGAAGAACTGGCGGCCGCTGTTCAGGTGGCCGAGACCTACGGCAGCTACGTGATGGCTCACTCTTATCGCAAAGAAGCGATCCTGGCGGCCCTGGAAGCGGGGGTGAAATCCATCGAACACGGCTTCATGTTTGACTGTGAGATCTCTGACCTGATGCAGGAGAAGGGCGCTTACATCACCACCAACCTGACTGCTTTTGACCCGGGGCTCCTCGACATTCCGGCGGTGCGTGATGTGCCGTCGAGTTACGCCAAAGCCGTGTCTGCCAGTGCCGCCTTTGAGAACTACATCGACAATATGAAATCCTGCCCGGCGCCCCGCGGATTTCATACCGACTGTGTGGGCTCCGTAGAGGCCTGCAACATTCAGATCGCTTACGAAAAGCACCTCAATCATGAGTTCTTTGGTGCTCATGCCTCCCTGGTGGCCATGACATCGGTCGGCGGTGAAATTGCGGCGCTTTCCGGGGATTTCACCAACCCCTATACCGCTGGAAAACTGGGGGTGATTGAAGAAGGAGCCTATGCGGACCTGCTGATAATGGATGGCAATCCGCTTGAAGACTTTTCAGTCGTTGGTACGGGAGACAAGTGGTTCGGCGCGGATCCGCGGCCGGACAGCCCGGAGACAATCCGGATCATCATGAAAGACGGTGTGATCTACAAAAACACGCTGAAGTAACCGAGGGATTCTCGCTTTGTTTGACCGAAACGTCTTTATGCGCTGTGGCGCGGCGGTTGCCGGGGTTCTGTTGGCACTGTCCTTTGCCTCGTCGTCTCGGGCCGTGGAGATTTCCTGGGAGGATTTGCCGGATGAGTCGGTACAGTCCTATGAAGACCCTTATCGTGATCTGAATTACGATCAGATCAGCGCTTTGCGAACCATGTCCCGTGTGGCCGATGCTCTGAAGTCAGATGATCTGCCGGCAGAAGCCCGGCCCCGGCTGGAAACTCAGCGGGAGGAGGCCGTGGCGTTCCTGCAGTCCCAGGGTCTGGACGCGGACTGGTTGATTTCCCAGCGCTGGGTGGTGGCGGAGCGTCGACGGCGGGCCTGGAGTGACGGCAATCCGGCTCTGGACGGCAGTGAAGCCACTTTGTCAGGTTATATCATTCCTGCTGCGCCTGATGCGGAGGGACGGCCAACGGCTTACCTGGTGCCGGAGCGGGGCATGTGCAGCCATGTGCCTCCGCCACCGCCAAATCAGCTTCTGCGCCTGGTGTTTGAAGAGCCCTGGCGACCGCGCTTTTTTTACCAGCCGGTTAAGGTAACCGGGCGGCTGGAGATCGACCCCTCTCAACGGGTGATGCAGGTGCTGGACGGGCCTGTCAGAATGGCCTCAACCTTTCGCCTCGATGTGGCGGGAGTCACTGAGTTAACCGCAGAAAAACAAGCGTCCGAAGACCGTCGCAGTGCGTCGCCAATTCAGCCTCTTTCGTCCGGCGGAAAGACGGGTGGAGTCAGTAATTAGTCACAAGTATCTATCGATTTATCAGGCAGTTACAGCGACTCTGGGCACGAACTCTCGGATCTGCAGTCAGCTGTAATCCTGGATTGATCGTCCGCTGACCTGAGACCAGACCATGGTTTCATCCGCCAGCATGGTAAGGGCCATTCTGGCGGCCTGCCGGGGACTCATGGCGATCTCCAGGTTCCTGTCGATACCGGCGGTTTCATACATGGCCGTATCAATCTTCCCCGGATAAAACCCCATGACCCTGACGCCCTGCGGCGCGCATTCGGCTTCCAGGCAGCCGGTGAACCCCCGGATGGCCCATTTGGAAGCGGAATAGACTGAAATGGATTTGCGGCAGTAGAGGGCCCCTGTGGAGACCACGTTCAGGACGGTGCCTCTTTTGCGGTCAAGCATGCCGGGCAACAGCCGGTGGGTCATCAGCATGGTCCCCCGGGTGTTGGTATCGAGGACCGCCTGGATGTCAGCGGTGCTGTAGTCCGCAAAGTCCCCTTCCAGCCAGATCCCGGCGTTGTTGATCAGGCCCCAGACCGGCCCGTGATCTCTTTCAATCTGATCTGTGACAGTGGATATGGCGTCGGGATCTGCGACATCCAGGGCGTATCCGGGCAGGCCCAGTTCCTGGGCGAGGGCTGCCACCTTCTCCGGACTACGGCCCGTCAGGATCGGGTCGTAGCCAGAAGACGCCAGCTCCTGTGCCAGGGCGAGGCCCAGACCACTTGTCGCGCCGGTGATGATGAGGGGTTTGTTGCCGGATGCTGTACTCATGGGGTCGGTTTCACTCACCATTTTGCCGGGCGTTTTTGAGAGCCGTGACTTCGCTGCGCAGCTGTTTCAGTTCTTTCAGGATGGCCTGTGCATCGGCATGGGCTTCCTGACGGTCTTCAGCCAGTTCTTTGTCATGCTGGCTCTGCATGGCGTTGACGATGATGGCAATAAAGAGGTTCAGAACCGCAAAGGAGGTGATCAGGATAAAGGGAACGAAGAAAACCCAGGCAAAGGGAAAGGCTTCCATCACCGGCCGGACGATCCCCATGGACCAGCTTTCCAGAGTCATGATCTGGAAGAGGCTGTAGGCAGACTCACCAATGGAGCCGAACCAGTCGGGAAAGGTCGCGCCATAGAGCTTGGTGGCGATAACGGAGAAGACGTAGAACAGCAGTCCCAGCAGTGCCACCACAGACCCCATGCCGGGAATGGCCCCCAACAGAGCCGTGACCACCCGTCGCATGGAGGGCACCACGGAAACCAGGCGCATGACACGCAGAATACGGAAGGCACGCAGGACTGACAGCGGCCCGGCTGCCGGGATCAGGGCCACCCCAACCACGATGAAATCGAACAGGTTCCAGGGGTCGCGGTGAAAGTTGCGGCCATAAACAAAGATTTTAAGGGCCAGTTCCAGGACAAAAATCGCCAGGATGCCTTTGTCCAGCGCCAGCAGCAGGTCCCCGTGGCTGGCCATCATGCTGGCGCTGGTTTCCAGCCCCAGGGTGATGGCATTGATCACGATCAACAGAGTGACCGCCAGCTGGAACCGGCGATTGGTGATCAGGTCGAACAAGTGGCCGCGCAGTCCTTCCGGACGTTTGCTGACAGGGAGGTCGGACGGTTGGCTGTCCTGGCCGGACAGGTCTTGGGCAGCAGACATTCAGGAACGCTCTGGATAGTTTGTTTTCTGACCGGGCCAGACGTCTTTTTATGAAAGTCTGCGCTGACCGGTGGGGCCAACCTAATGGTGGCAGGCGGGTCTGTCGAGCAACCAACCCTTCTTTCAATGGCTACAATCCAGAGTCTGGTCGGGTCGGTCAGTCGCGGCTCCCGCCTGGACCCAACCCATGACTCAATCTCTGAAAAACTGAAGAAAGACTGATTTGCGCTGCCAGCGTCATCACCAGGTCAGTTCGCTAATCCCGATTTGACTGTGGTGAATCTGCTTACAGCGATGGGTCCTAGATGGCCGGTGGCCGCCACCTTTTCAAGCGGCGAGGAGCCAACCAGCTGTTTTGAGCGGTCGCAACGCTGCGCCAAACCCTCCTAACAGTCGCTGTGGGGAGTCAGATTGTAGCGCTGGCAGTGGTTCAGATAGATGTCCCTCAACTCAGGCTCACCCAGCAGGTTTCCGTCTTCGTCACGGTAGGAAATGTTGCCGTGGATGGGTTTGCCCTGCCATTTGGTTTCGATGGCTTTGCGCTCTGGCGTGGGCAGGAAGGACTTGATGAAGCTGTTGACGGCTTTCAGCAGGCGATAGGAACTGGAATGGGCGGAAACCGCGACAGTGTAATAGTAGGGCGCCGCCGCCAGATTTCCGGGGATGACTTCAATCTTGCCATACCAGGGGCTGTCCGGATTGCCGCAGGCCCAATGGTAGATGGGCAGATCAACAGCAAAGGCGTTTACCACCCCATCCGCCAGGCAATCGTGGATCCGGGACTGGTCGGAATAGGCGATGAGGTTTGAGAGGGTCACTTTGCCGCCCGGAACGGTTTCGTTGCCTTTCCAGCGCACGCCCGCGTTCTCCAGCACGGTAAAGGCGCCCGGATCGTTGATGATGCCCAGTACTTTGTTGTCCAGATCGGTCAGGCTCTTGATCTCTGTATCGCCGACGCGGCGGCACAGGACGAAATCCAGGTAAGTGTATGCTTCGGAATAGGCAACCCGGCCGTAGGCTGCGTCGGGCGGCAGGGCTGAGAGAATCAGATCTGCTTCCTGTTCACCCGGATTGCGTCCGCTGATCAGAATTTCCGTCAGCACATCCCACGGGTGTTCGACAAACTCACAGCGTACCCCCAGCCACTTGGCCAGTGCCTGAGCATAGGCCACATCCAGACCCTGCAGGGGATCAGAAGGTTTGGTCCGGAAGGAAAGGCCGACGAAGGCCGGTTCGATGGCAACGCGCAACACGCCTTGCTGCTTTATGTGTTCCAGCCGGTCAAAGCTGGGATCGGCGTGGATTTTGTTGTCGTTGATGAACTGACTCATTTCCTGGGGGAGCTGCCGTTTATCTTTGCTCAGCAGCTGGGTAAGTGCGTTTAGTTCCTTGTTGGCCCACTGAATCTTGTTCTGGGCCCGGTCAGAGGCATTGCGGCTGCCGTCCAGCATTTCAAAGACAACCTGATTGTTGTCTTCAATCTCGCGAATGTTGCCGTCCATCTGGGACAGAAACTCGCCTAACTGAGTCATGGAGGCATTGATGGTGTTGCCCAGATGACTGAGGTCCTTGCGGGATTTGCCGAGAGACCCCTGAAGGGATGAAGTCAGGGCGGCAAAGTCCAGCTCTACGGCCGCGGATTCAATCTGGGTCAGGGTGGTGTGGGCAAGGTTTCTGACCTCTTCAGCCACAACGGCAAAGCCCCGTCCGGCATCACCGGCGCGCCCCGCCTCGATGGTGGCATTGAAGGACAGCATCTTGATGGCCCGGCCAATCTCTTCAATTGAGGCCAGGACTTTGGCAGCTGTATCCGCTTTTGCTTCCAGTTCCTGTTCAATCTTGCTCAGGATGTTCTCAATATCCTGGGTCACCAGATCGATTTCTCGCGCTGATTCCGAGCGCATGGCTTCCGAAGTGGAGTTGCTGCGATCGATCTCGGTCCTGGTTTCAGCCAGAACACCTCGCAGGTTTTTGGAGCGTTCGTCGATTTCCGTGGAAAACTGCAGCTGCAGCGTTCCGGCGGCTTCCGCATGTTCCTGGAGAAAGGTGGTGTGTTCTCCCACTTTGCGAATGGAATCAATCAGAGCAAAGGCAGCGTCTCGCTGGGCGAGGGCATCATTCAATTCAACCTGCAGCTTTTTTTCGCGGTCGCTGATGCCTTCTTGTACCGATAAATCTGTACTCGCCTGTGTCTCAGTCATTCCAGTTGCGCTCCGTGAGGCCTTTCGAACTAGGCGGCAGGGAGATGCGATAGCTTCTGGGTAAGCAGGTAGTCGTGCAGGTGAGTGCAATAAGAACCCCCTGACCGACAGACGTCAGGGAACATGGTTCAAAGCAGCGTTCCGTCACCTGGCCCTACTGTTACCAAACCAATCGATCTCTGATCCGTCCTATGATTATCAAGTTAGTATGCGAAGCAGTGTTATGGAATTTGGTTAACGAAGTGTTTTCACGCGATGAAACTCTGGTTCCTAATAGGAAATTTTTCAATTGTTCTTCTGCAAGTGTCAAAAAAGCTGCGCACCGATTGTTCTAAAAGCATCACATTTTACTGACAGGTTTCTTTAAAAAAGAAAATATTTTCAATAACTTAAGTGGACCTCCCAAGCCGGAGATCTGACCCATTGGCACAAGGGCACAGAAAAAACTCTGAAGGAACCCCGTTGTTAGATCCCCTCATGTGGTCTGGTCGTGTGATTTGTCCGTGCGACCTATTCGGGGGATCTGGTTACGGGGCCTGGTCCAGGGATTTGTGCGTGGGGATCCAGGCGGGATTTTCTCATCGCCAGCAATCTTTGTCACAACGCACTTTTGAAGGTGGGAGGAGGATCATGTTGGGGAAAGGCGTAGGCTTTGTTGTTTTGTGAAAACAGGGAAGAGCCGGTGTCTAATCACGTCCAGGATAAACAGACTGGTCGGGTGAGCCTACCTGGTTGGAGAGTGTTTTCTTCTCAGCAATCTAGTGGGCTTTTTCCGGTGCGGTAACAGGCAGAAGGCGTTTCCCGCACGACTGATTCTGCTTTAGTCCCGGGCATAGATAATATCATAGTAACTGCCACCGCTGGGGTGTTCTCCAAAGCCCAAACGGGTGATTTCCTTAAATCCAAGTGGGAAAAGGAACGCCTCCAGATCCGCCACGGTACAGTTGTCGGTATATCCCTCGTAGTCTGCTGCCTCAATGCGCAGATACTTCAGATTATGTAACAGGTCTCCCGCGCCCTTTAGCACCAGTAACTCTGAGCCCTGGGTGTCCAGGACCATGGCCTGATAGTCGTCTATTGATAGGTTTTCTGCTGCAAACACGCTGTCTAGCCGACTGCTGACGAGTTTTTCCTTGTGGGTGTAATGAATGTTTGGCCAGACGTCTTTGTGCATAGCCAGGTCATAGATGGAAGAAGACTGTCCTTCGTTGTTGGAGATGTTGAAGTCGAAGGTTATGCCGTCTTCATCCGCCAGAAGGTATTGAAACCCTTTTTGGCGGGGCAGGTTTTCCAGGTTCTTTTCCAGGTCCTGAAACACGGAGGGGATGGCTTCAAACCAGGCAACTTTCAGATCATGATGATTGTAGTGGTTTCGTTCCTGGCCGCTGTTGGCGCCAACGTGGATGACACCTTCCACATAGGATAGAAAATCGTTAATGCCCACTTGGCGGCGCCACCAGCACTCCGGGAGTGTTACTGTCGGTTTGGACTGGCTGTTATCCACATCCAGGGGATGCGGTAAAGTGACGGCGGCCATTTTCTTGTCCAGCAGATCCCGTCTGAAAAAGGTCATTTCAATGACTTTGGGGATGACAATGTCCTGGTAGTCCACCAGATCCGCCCGGTTGTTGGGGTGCAGGTGGACCGTGGCAAAAATGCTCAGAAGTTTGCTGAACACCTGCCGATAAAAGGTGAAAACCGGGGCTGATCGCAGCAGGTCCAGATTATGAAATTCTATGACCAGGCAGCGGAATTTGCGCAGCACTGATGGATGAGTGTCCAGAATGACTTCATACTCCGCTCCTTCGATATCCATTTGAAGCAGCAGGTTGTCTCGTGCCTCGGGTGTCTTTTCTGCTATCCAGCGTTCCAGGCGCAGGTGATCGGGGTGGTGGCGGCTGCTGACGCGCTTTTTCTCAAAGTCAAACAGGGGATTGGGCTGGGGAGGGCCGTCAACCGAGGGATCTGCCAGGAAACTGCGGATGCCCCGTTCGCTCAGATCCTGCTCAAAATCTGCATTGTCAGACACGCCGGGGGAAAAGCAGGCGGTGATGTTGTCCAGATCATCGGGTATCAGATAGCCCCCGTCACCGTGACTGCCCAGACGAACCAGTTCCTGATGGATGGCGAGAGGCTTTAGCCCCTGAAGCAGCTCGAGAAGGTCTTCTCTATCTGTTCCGTTGGTGGCGGTCAGACCTTTGTCGTTCAGGAATCTGTTGAGATTAAAGCCTGCTTTCACGCCTTACTCCTGCTTCAACCATCCATGTTGCCGCAAGTATAGGGGGGTAATTGCAAATATTCCTACAGTTTGTTTCCAATGAGATCGAACCGATCTGACAGAGGTTTTGGGCCAACAGGGCTCTTAGGCCAAATCCTTCTGATTTGGACGGGCGGCTTAGTCCACTCTGGCCTTTGCGGTTACTGGATTTCCGGCTTGAAGCGCCGGTAGCTGAGGGCTTCAGCGATCTCCAGCTGACCCACGTTATCCCGGTCTGCCATGTCTGCCAGCGTTCTGGCCACTCTCAGAACACGGTGATATCCCCGGGCTGTCAGCTTGAAACGTTCTGCGGCATCCCTCAGCAGTTTTTGTCCGCTGCTGTCGGGTTGCGCCACCTTTTCCAGCAGGGCGCCGTCCACATCGGCATTGCAACGCGGCAGGTTGCCTTTCTCCTTAGGCTCCAGGGCGGCATACCGTGTCTGCTGGCGATCCCGGGCCTGGAGAACCCGGTCAGCAACAGCTTTGCTGTCATCGGGGGGGTGTTGAGTATGGGGCTGAAAAGCCAGGTCTGAATAGGACACCGCGGGAACGGCAACATGCAGGTCGATCCGGTCCAACAGGGGTCCTGAGAGCTTGGCCTGATAATCAAGCGCGCAAAAAGGGGCACGTCGACAGGCCAGTTCCGGATCATCCAGTTGGCCGCAGCGACAGGGGTTCATGGCCGCGACAAGCTGAACACGAGCGGGGTAACTGACATGGGCGTTGGCGCGGGCAATGGCGACCCGCCCGCTTTCCAGAGGCTGACGAAGGGATTCCAGGGTCTGGCGGGAAAACTCTGGCAGTTCATCAAGAAACAGCACACCCAGGTGCGCCAGGGACACTTCCCCCGGCTTAGCTTTGTGTCCACCGCCAACCAGGGAGGGCAGGGAGGCAGAATGATGGGGATCCCGAAAGGGGCGCTGACGCAGCAACTTGCCGTCTTCCAGCTGGCCGGCCACTGAATGGATCATGGTGACTTCCAGGGCCTCTTCCGGGCTGAGGGGCGGCAGCAGGCCCGGCAGTCGTTGGGCCAGCATGGACTTGCCGGCTCCTGGCGGACCTGACATGAGCAGGTTGTGGCCGCCGGCGGCCGCCACTTCCAAAGCCCTTTTGGCGGTTTCCTGACCTTTGATATCTTTCAGGTCGGGCTGATGAGCGGGGGGAGGTGCCAATGCCGGTGTCGGGGTCGGCAGAACCTGACTTCCTTTTAAATGATTAATCAAAGAAATCAGATTGTCAGCTGCCAGGATGCCGATGTCCCCGGCCCAGGCAGCTTCGCCCCCCTGTGTGGCAGGGCAGATCAGGCCGCGACCGGTCGCAGAGGCATGCAGGGCTGCAGGCAGAACACCTGGCACAGCTGCCAGACGGGCATCCAGTGACAGTTCGCCCAGCGCCACAAAATCCAGCATGTCTTCACGGGGCAGGACATCCAGCGCCGCCAGCAGGCCCAGCGCTATGGGCAGGTCGAAGTGGCTGCCTTCCTTGGTCAGATCGGCGGGTGCGAGATTGACCACCACTCTTTTGGGCGGCAGGGCCAGACCAATGGATTCCAAAGCGGCTTTGACCCGTTCCCGGGATTCAGCCACGGCTTTGTCGGGCAGGCCCACCACCAGAAAGGCAGGCAGACCGTTGGCCAGCTGGACCTGTACATCGACTTCAACGACGTCCACACCCTGAAATGCCACCGTGGCGATGCGGGCCACCATCTCAGACCTCGGTTTAGTTGATTGTCTCTAGTCTAAGTGTAGCGATTTTTTGATTGTTCTCCTAGAAGAAGAATGGGTCGCTGAAAGGCAAGTGATACAATCCCATGATTCCGGAATGACTAACGTGTTGTTAAAGGTGTTTGTGTTTGATGCGGGAAAGCACCTCTGTTTTCAGCCCGGATTTTAAGGCCTTTTGTGTGACTCTCTTTAAAAAATCAAAATCTGTGTCTGAGCAACCTGCAGCGTCGGGAAGCCAGGGCCATGACGCTGTTGCCGTATTCGAGTTTATGACGGAGCAGAGCCTTTCTGAACGCTTGATCCGACGGGAACGCAATCAAAGGCTGGAAAAGGAAACCGTCGCGTTTGAGCAGCAGATCGGTGCATTGATGAACCAGCTGGATGACGACCTGCTTCGTCATCTATCGCTCGCTGAAGAGATTGTGTCAGCCGCAAACACAGCCCAGCAACAGTCCACCCGCTTGTCCGGTTCAGCCGCTGTAATGCTCGGGGCGGCAGAAAAGGCGGCTGCTGGAAGTGATGGTCTGGCCGCTACAAATGACACACTTCAGGCAAAACTGAATGCCTCTGCTTCTGGTGCCGGTGCTGTTTCCCAGGCGGCAAAGGAGTCATCAACCACCATTGGTGAGCTGTCGGATGAAGTGGAAAGCATCAATACCGTTGTCAGTCTGATTTCCGACATAGCCAAGCAGACAAACCTGCTGGCGTTGAATGCCACTATTGAAGCCGCCAGAGCAGGTGAAGCAGGCAAGGGCTTTGCCGTTGTCGCCAATGAAGTAAAGCAACTGGCGACACAGACGGCGGAGGCAACTGAAAAGATCTCTCATCTGGTGACGTCTATCAGGGGATCTGCGGCAGAAGCCGTGGGATCTTCCCTGAAAATCAGTGAGGATATTGATACGCTGCGCCAGGAGATTGGCGATCTGGCAAACCAGGCGGACCAGCAAAGCCAGGAAACCCGGGAAATCTCTGGTTTGAATCAGGAGATTCTCACGGAAGCACAGGCCAGTTCGGAAGCAGCGGAAGAAATTCAGCAAATCGTGACCTCAACAGGCACGCTATCTGTTTCCGGAAATGAGAAATCAAAACAGGCCAGTGACGGGTTTTCTGCATCTAAAGAAGAAGTCGGTCGCTTTCTGCTGACCGTGCGCCAGAACTTTCGTGGCAGTCGAGATGATGCCAAGCGGCTTTTTGACCGGGCGGTAACAACCATCAACAGGTTCGGCGTAGACACGGCCATAGAACTGATGAATGACTCTGCCAACGGATATCTGGACCGGGATCTCTATGTAATCGGATTAACTTCAGAGGGTCATTTTGTCATCGACCCGCGAAACATCTATCCAAAAGAACAGGATATGCGGCATCTGAAAGATGCGAAAGACCGGTTGTTTATCAAAGGGTTGATTGAAACCTCCCGCAGTGAATCCATTGAAGAGTATCTGTACACCATTCAAAATCCGTTATCCGAGAAGATCGAAGACAAGAACGCCTTTCTCTGGAAGAAAGATGGTTTGACGGTGTTGGTTGGATATTACCTGTAAAGCCACTCACGCGCTCGAAAACGGATCTGAAAACCCGCCGCCAGCTTGTCGGTTTTTTCCCTGAGGGCCCTTGGGTTCCCTCAGAAACGGATGTGGCGGATCCCTCCTGAAAAATCCCGTTCTCCTCTAGGGGCTTTTGGTGTCTATACTACTGTTCCGATCAACGGGCCTGGAGTGAGGCACTGTCCTGGAGAGTGAATCACGCATCAGTGGCGTCACCGAGTGAGTCCACTTGCTGATTTGTCTTCGGAGCCCCCTCCCGCCGAACAGAGGTGAGCGCAGAGGGTTTATGCTGGAAGATCGTTACGGAAACTTGATCACGACGGGCTCACAGCAGGCACGGGATGCCTATGTTGAGGCGGTCGACCTTTTTCTTGCAGCCAATATCGGTGCTGTTGAAGCGCTGGAGCGGGCGGTTCAGGAAGATGAGGGATTTGCGCTGGCCTATGCCGCCATGGCGCGAAGCCATCAGCTTTCTGCAAGAATTCCTGAGGCGAAGGCGGCCATGGCCCAGGCGCTGGCATTGACGGAAGGGGTGAGCGACCGGGAGAAGAGCCATCTTGCCGTCATGGACCTGCTGATCCAGGGGCAGGGGGCAGCCGCTTATGCAGCGGCCCTGACACACCTGAAAACCCATCCCCGTGATGTTCTGATGGCCCAGCCCTTGACCAGTGTTTTTGGCTTGATCGGGTTTAGCGGATTGCCCGGCCGTGAAGCCGAGCAACTGGCATTTTTGCAGCGGTTGTCTCCTCATTACAGTGCAGATGACTGGTGGTTTAACTGCGTGCTGGCTTTTGCCCAGGCAGAGGTCGGCCAGCTGGACCCGGCCTGGGGCACCATCCAAAAATCCCTCTCTGGAAATCCCCGCAATGCCAACGCAGCCCATTTCCGGGCACATATTCACTACGAAAAGGGCGAAACGGACGCTGGCCTGGACTATCTGGCAGATTGGCGTAAGGACTACGAACGTGAGGGTGTCTTGCATTGCCACATTTCCTGGCATGTGGCGCTTTGGCTCTTGGCCAAGGGCGAAACGGACGCGGCCTGGGCGATGATTGATGATGCTGTGCGTCCTGGGGCAGCCTGGGGTCCGCCGCTGAATGTGCTGACCGACACCGCCGCTTTCCTCTACCGGGCTGAGCTGGCGGGCCAGAAGGTGTCTGCGGAGCGCTGGCAGGAGGTTAGCAACTTTGCCCAACGCTTCTTCCCCAACCCGGCCCTGGCTTTTGCAGATACCCATGCGGCTCTGGCCCACGCCATGGCAGGTGACGGGGAGGCGTTGCAAAAGATCATTGAGACGCCAACCGGTCCCGCCGGTGATGTTGTTGTTGATTTGGCGCAGGCCTTTAAGGCTTTTGCGGGGCAGGATTGGCAGGGCACGATAGAGCATCTGCTGCCGGCCCTGTCCTGTCATGAGCGGATTGGCGGCAGCCGGGCCCAGCGAGATCTTCTGGAATTCACCTTTATGTCTGCCCTGGCCCGCAGTGGCCGGTCAGAAGAAGCCAAACTGTTCCTGACAGCCCGTCGACCTGTTCATGCCGGACTTGAGATGAGGGCGGCTGAGTGACCCTCTTTTGACTTACCTGCCTTGCAGAGAGACAATTACAGCCGGGATTGGAAACAAGGTAAAAAAGATAAAAATGTAAACTGTTTTGAAGCAAATGGTTGGTAAGCTCTTCTTAAGTTACTGTGCTTGGTTAAATGCTGCCCATGCGTACCCCTAACATCTACCTGTTTCTGCTGTCTTTTTTGTCTGCGCTATCCGTTGCGACAGAGGGGAAGGCCATTGAAGATGACCCCTGGCCTAAAACCCTGCAGATGACCACGCTCGAATGGCCGCCTTACGCAGGCGCTTTGGGGCACGGAGGGGCCGTGGGAGCACTGTTGCGGTCGGCCTTTGTGCGCCAGGGTCTCTACCTCAATACCACCAGCTATCCCTGGCACCGGGCCACCAGAGAGGCCATGACCCGAAAAACGGCTGTTGGCTATTACACCGCGACACAGGAAGACTGTCTGCTGAACGACGGCTTGTTGTCAGAAGTAGTGGCCTATCGGCAGACTTATTTTGCCCAGCACCTGGCTTTTCCATTACCCCCCGAAGGATTTAGGGGATTGTCCGGCCAGACCTTTGGCAAGGTCACCGGCTACGATCCGGGTCTGGAAATTCGCAGCTTGGAAGCAACAGGACATCTCTCATCTGTCACGGGCGATGACGAAGAGCGATTGCTTCGATTGTTGGTGGCGCGCAGACTGGAAGCTGTCGCGATTGATTATCTGGTGTTTGATTATCTGACCGCCAGGGATCCTTACTTCGCTGTTCTGGACCTCTATCCACAGTCCCTGAAACCAGCCGATCCCATCTATGCCTGCTTTGAGAACACGCCGCGGGGGGCTTACTACCGCGATCAGCTCAACCGAGGGCTAAAAGACCTGGATTTTGAGCAGGAATGGCGGCGCTGGCTGCAACTGCATTCGGTGGACCCCGACGCCTACGGCCATTCCTGATCAAAAGGTGCGGTGAACTACAGCCTGGTTGAGAGGTCAGGTTGCGTCGGCGATTTTCTGTTCAATGGCGTCCCAGATGTCTGCTGAGATGTTGGTGCCGTTGAAGCGGTCGATTTCCTGGATGCCTGTCGGCGAGGTGACGTTGATTTCTGTCAGATAGTCACCGATCACGTCGATGCCGACGAAAATCATGCCTTTTTCCTTGAGCACCGGTCCGATGGTGTCACAGATCTCCTGATCCCGGGCTGTCAGTTCCACCTTCTGCGCCTGCCCGCCGACATGCATGTTGGACCTGGCTTCTCCTTCCTGGGGAACGCGGTTGGTGGCGCCGACGGCTTTGCCGTCCACCAGAATGATGCGTTTATCCCCCTGGCGGATTTCCGGCAGGTAGCGCTGAATCACAAAAGGCTCGCGGTTGCGTTCTTCAAAGCTCTCAAGCAAGGCATTGAAGTTTTCGTCATCGGGTTTGATGTGAAAGACCCCGGCACCGCCGTTGCCGTACAGAGGTTTGATGATGATGTCCTGGTGCCGCTCACGGAAGGCCTCGATTTCCTTGCGGGAGCGGGTGATCAGGGTGGGGGGCATCAGGTCTGGAAACTGCATCACAAAGAGCTTTTCCGGGGCGTTTCGCACTTCAGCCGGATTGTTGACCACCAGCGTATGGGGGTGCACCAGGTCCAGCAGATGGGTTGCCGTGATGTAGGCCATGTCAAAGGGTGGATCCTGCCGCATCAGTATAACATCCAGATCGGCCAGGTTGAGATCCTGGTAGTCGCCCAGGGTGTAGTGGTTTCCTTCTTCCCGGCGCAATGTCATGGCCCGCCCGCGAGCCACAACCTGACCTTCGCGAAACGCCAGATCGTTGGGGTGGTAGTGGAACAGCTGATGTCCTCGCTTCTGCGCTTCCAGCCCCATGACAAAGCTGCTGTCACCATTGATATCAATGCTCTCAACGGGATCCATCTGCAGGGCTACGGACAGGTTTTTGGCGGGAAGGCTCATGTGGGTTCTCTTGCGTCTTAAGGCAGGGTGTGGCGGGCTTGCGCTCAGCGGGAGTGTTTTAGCAGATTACCGCCGTTTTACTCTGGAAAGGTTTTGTGTCGGGGCGCTTTGTCGCCTTCCTGTGACCAGTGCGGCTGCTCACTGCAGAAGATGTTGTGGGCTTCCCTGAAACTGGGTTCATCGTCCAGTGCGCCTGCGGGAACAATCATGTGGGTTTTCCGGCTGTTGAGAAAGGGTAATCCCGATCCGCAGGTGTCACAAAAGGCCGTGGAGAAGAGGCGGTCCGGCAGGCGGTAACGTTTGACGCTTTCTTCACCTGACAGCCAGCTGAATTTCTCAGCCTGGGTGAAGAGATTGGAGGCGTGATTGCTGCCGGTCATTTTGCGGCATTGATCACAGTGACAAAAGAAGAGCTTGCCAAAGGAGCGGTCCGCCTGAAATCGAACCTTCCCGCAAAGACAGCCGCCGGTTACCTGATCTGCCATGTTTGTCTTCCTCCCTTGCCGGCCCCTGTCGGGCTGGTCCGGCTTTTTTGTCTCCAACCTGCCAGCTCAGGCGATGGAACTGACGCAGAAAGTAGTGTCTCAGCGCTGCCCGGATTAGATCGGGCTTTGCGGAAAGACCTGTGCTGCAAGTCAATTAAGTTGCGTACTGAGTTTTTGCAGCAAAGCCGCAACTTCCTGTTTTTCCTGGTCGCTGTGGCTGAGCTTCAGAAAACGCTCAAATGAGCGACGGGCGTCAATCAGCTCTTCCTGCTGAGCTTGCAGCAGTCCGGCTTCGCGCCACAGTTCAGCAGAGCCTGGGGACAGCAGCAGCATGCGCTCGATCATGTCCAGCGCCCGGTCCGCCTGCTGGTGTTTCAGGTGATGAATTTTCAGATTGTTGACCAGCCGCAGCAGGATCTGGCGGTCGCTGACGGTTTGGTAGTACCGGGGTTCCAGCTCTGCGCTGTTGCCGGCCAGTGCCTTGAGCAACGCGCGCAGGTCTGCGACGTCGCAGCGTCGCCCGCCGTTGAAGGGATCCAGGATCAGCCGTTCTGCCCCCAGATCCAGCCGCAGAAGAAAGTGCCCGGGAAAGGCCAGGCCCCGGATTGTCCAGCCCAGACTTCTTGCTGTGTGAAGATAGAGCAGGGCCAGGGCGACGGGCAGACCCTGGCGCCTGTCGATCACCCGCAGGAAGTTGGCGTTTTGAGGATCGTCGTAACTGGTTTCATCCCCCAGATAGCCATAGCGTTCTGCCAGGATGGTTTGCAGCACCTGATGACGGGCCTCGAGATCGTCTTCAACCTCGAGTGATTGGGCCAGATCTGCCGCATCGCGGGTGAGCAGAGACAGGTGATGCAGATAGCGTTGCAGGGAAACGCCCGGCCGGTCCAGGGCCCCCAGCAACAAAGCTGCGATCGCGGGATTGATCTGATCATCGTCTCTGGCACCCAGTTGAGTCAGCGCTTCCAGTAAATCAGCGCGCCCCTGGCTGCTGGTGTCGAGCCCCATGTCGCCGAGAGAGAAATCTGAAGGTGTCTGATCTTCTGTCATGCTCTCTGCAAACAGGTCACGGCCTGTAAAGTCAAGGGAGGGCTGTAGCCGTGAGGATCAATTCTGCGCGGGAAGACCCCCCCTAAGATCTCAGGTTTTTGAGCTTAACCGCTGGTTTTAGTGTCTTTCAGGCGCACGTAGCTGACCACCCGGCGTACATAGTTTTGATCTTTGGCATGAGCGATGACCCGGTCCAGCTCCCGCTGATTCTGGGCGATCCCCAGGAAATAGACAGTCTGGCCCACCACATTGAGCGAGTAGTTGATGGACTCAACCTCGCTGTCCAGCAGCAGGGTGCTCAGCAGTTGCCGGTAAATCAGGGAATCCCGACCCCGGTCCAGCAGTTCCGGGTCGCCGTGAATTTTGATTTCGTTGATGACTTCCACCACGCCGTCGGTTTGCCAGGCCAGGGTCACCGCCGTGATGCGGGTTTCGACATCCTTTACCTGACCGGTCAGCAACACCCTGCCTTCCAGAATCTGCAGCTCTACGTCCTGATAGAGCTTCAGATCTTCGCGAAACCACTTTTCATTGATGGCAACGCGTATGCTGTTGTCGGCAAAGCTGGCTTCAATGCCGCGCTCCTGTGAGGCCAGAACGGCCCCTGTGGCGGCAGCGCCGACGGCCATGCCGGTTGGGCTGCAGGCGGTCAGGTAAGACAGGGCCAGCAAGCTGAAACAGACACAAGACAGTCGGTGAATTCCGGAAGGGAGTAACAAAGGCATGAAAGAGCGGATGAAAAGGCTGTGATTCAACAGGCCCAACCTGTCCTCTGAAGAGCGTCGGGTCAAGCCGTTGGGTGCCTCTAGCTGTGCCAGGCGTTCTTCAGATGGCGCGGCCAGGTGCCAGGTGCCAGCAGCACGGTGTCGAAGCGCAGGTCATTGCGCGACAGGCTGGGGTTCTCCTGCAAAAAGGCCTGGGCGGCGCGTGTTATCCTCAGTTTCTGCCGGGGCGTGATGGCCTCAGCGGCCAGTGCCTGCGTGGCCCGCTGTTTGACTTCGACAAAAACCAGCTGCCTGCCGCGTTTCATGATCAGGTCAATTTCGCCAACCGGCCTTTTGTACCCGCGCGCCATCAGACGATAGCCTTTGATGCGCAAGAGCAACAGCGCCAGCCTTTCTGCCAGACGCCCGCGATTGTAGGCGGCTTGTCTGACGGTCTTTGGGGTCGCTGGGTGGCGTTTCTGCATCCTGTCATTTCCTGCAACAAGGTTCGCCCAAGGATATCACAGGGTGCAGAAAGTAAGGCTTTTTCTACAAATGGGCGCAGCAATCTGCTCAGCTTCTGCCTTTGCTGAGCTCCAGCGCCCGGTTGTAGACCTGCTTTTTCGGCAGGCCGGTCTGGGTCATAACCGCAACGACGGCATCCCGCAGGCTGGATTGACTGTCCAGAGCGGTGCGCAGCAGGTCGTCCAGCTGCTCTGCCAAGTCTTCTTCGTCCGGGGGCAGAGGTGGGCCAAAGAGCACCACGACTTCGCCTTTTGGAGGGCCGGCATCCTGATAATGCTGGACCAGTTCACCCAAGGGTCCCCGACGCACCTCTTCAAAGAGCTTTGTCAGTTCCCTGGCCACAGCAGCGGGGCGCTTGTCCCCCAGGACAGCTGCGGCATCCTGTAAAGACGCAGGCAGACGCTTGGCTGACTCAAAGAAAATCAAAGTGGCCGGGACGGCCTTCAATTCGTCAAAGGCCTTGCGGCGCGGGCCCGATTTGGGGGGCAGAAACCCGGCAAACATAAAGCGGTCGCTGGGAAGGCCAGACAGGCAGAGCGCGGCCAAAACGGCTGACGGACCGGGCAGGGCCGTGACGGGCAGCTCTTCCGCGACCACGGCTTTGACCAGTTTGTAACCCGGATCTGAGACCAGGGGGGTTCCCGCATCGGAAAGCAGCGCCACAGACTTGCCGCTTTTTAGCGCTTCAATTATGCGCGGACGGATTTTATCTGCGTTGTGTTCGTGGTAGGACAGCAGAGGCCGATCAATGCTATGGGCGGACAGCAGCTTGCGGGTCACGCGGGTGTCTTCACAGGCAATCACATCGGCCTCGCGAAGCACAGCCAACGCACGCAGGCTGATATCGCCAAGATTACCAATGGGACCGGCCACCAGTTGGAGCTGGCCTGGAGCAGTGGGGGATTGCGGGTGAGCGCCCAGTTTGAGACCTCTTGTACTATCGGTGGCGGCCCTGCGCGGCCTGACGACCTGTCTGTGACCAGAAAAGCGGTGTTTTGCAAGGCAAAGCCGCAGGAAAGAGCAACAATGCCCAAAACTTCTCTGCGACGGCTTCTCTGGGCGGTGGCCTTTTCCAGCCCCTTGCTGTTGAGCGCCTGCACCACCGACCAAGCTAAGGAAGAGGCGGCAGAAGCGCAACCGGTGACAACTGCGCCGCCTCCTGAAGCCGCTCCGGAACCGGAAGTTTCGCGCATTCCAGATGACGGCCGATCCCGTGTGGGCCTCCTACTGCCTTTGAGCGGGCGCGCGGCCCCGGCGGGCAACGCGCTGCTGAACGCCGCGCAAATGGCCCTGTTCAATCATGCCGACGACAAGCTGATCCTGGTAATCCGGGATACAGGGGGAACGGCGCTGGGGGCGCAGGTCGCAGCGCAGGAAGTCATTGATGCCGGAGCTGAGCTGATTATTGGTCCGCTCTTTGCCTCTTCTGTGGAAGCTGTGCGGCCATTGGCAGCGGCTGAGGATATTCCGGTTGTGGCCTTTTCCAACGATACCCAGGTCGCCGGGGATGGGGTCTTTTTGCTGGGAATCACTCCGGCCAGTGAAGTGAACCGGGTCATGGATTATGCGGGCCGTCAGGGCCTGCGCAGCTATGGCATTCTGGCTCCCCGGACAGCCTACGGCGATGCAGTGATTGCCGCCGCTCAGGAGGCTGTGGCCCGGCAAGGTGGTGAAATTACAAAACTAATCACTTATGACCCTCAGTCACAGGAAGTGGAAATCGAGGTTCAGGAACTGGCCGACTACAAAGAACGGGCTGAAGATCTGAAGGAACAGCGCGAGGCGCTCGAAGCCCAGGGTGATGAAGTGGCCGAACAGGCTCTTAAGCGTCTTGAGACACTGGATACCCTCGGCCCGCCTGCTTTTGAAGCGGTCTTGCTGCCGGCCGGCGGCAATGAGCTGCTGCGGGTGGCCCCACTGTTGCCTTACTACGATGTGGATCCGGGGGAGGTCAGATATCTGGGTACCCGTCTGTGGGATGATCCGGGGTTCGGGCGGGAGCCGGCCCTGCAGGGCGGTTGGTTTGCCGCGCCCCCGCGGGCGACCTGGAAGGCATTCCGCAAGCGGTATCTGGCCAGCTACGGGGAAGAACCCCCTCGCATTTCATCGCTGGGATATGACGCCACCGCTTTGGCGGCGGTGCTGTTGCGCGAAACAGCCGGACAGGAAGCAGCTGAGGCCTATGCTCAGGAGAAGCTGACACGTCCTCAGGGTTTTGCCGGGGTGGATGGTATCTTCCGTTTCACCCAGGCGGGCATTGCTGAGCGCGGACTGGCAGTGATGGAGCTGCAGTACAACGACGTGCAGGAACGGGAAGCGGCCCCCGCAACCTTCCAGCTGCTCACCAACTAGCAACGAGGCTCTACCTGCTCAGAGTCCGATCGGTTCAGGAAAAGCGCGAGGCGCGTCCAGCGAACCCAACCATGCCCCAGAGTTGAGCCAGGTTTAGCCTAGCCGGGTTTTGAGGAAACATCCCCTGACCAGAGGGGACATGGTTACGCTGTGATGGCTCCTGACCTGCTGTCCGGTCAACGGAATGCCATCAGGCTTGCAGCGTTGGCCGTGCCGTCTTTTTGACGCGGAAATCATCGCGCCAGTGGATGGTTTTGTCCTGAACCATGGTGGGATTGGCCGGACACATGGCACAGATGTCTTCCACTTTCTGATTGAGGAAGGTTTCCAGCTCTTCCTGGCTGGCATCTGCTGAGAGGGGAACATAGTGGGTGTAGTCCCGCCAGTCAGGATGGTCCTTCAGGTCAAACTTTGACAACACCTGATCCAGGTAAGCAATAGGGGGGCATTTCCAGAGCTTACCTTCGTGCAGCTGCATGCACTTTTTGCAGTCACAAACGGACCAGCTGCGCGCCGCATTGGCGTCTTTGTATGGCCGCATGTCATAGCCGTTGCCCAGATAGTTGCGCGACCAGTCCCCTTCCATTTCTTCGAAATGGACTTCAATCAGGGAATCGTCCTGGCCATAGGAAAGGGCTTCCTGGACCCGTTTGATGTGATCCAGATACTCCGGGGACTGGGAATGCACTGAAATGGCGATGCGCGTGTTGGTGTCCTGCAGAGTCTGAACCAGATCGGGCTGGCGATGCAGGAAATAGCCGTTGGAGGTGACCTGTCGAATGCTGTCTGGCCAGTGCCGGGCGGCAATTCTCACCAGCTCACAAAGGTCCGGATTCAGGGTTGGTTCACCGCCCACCAGGCGAAATTTCTTGGGTTTGATCCGGCCGGACCAGTCGGACAGCCAGGCTTCCATGGTGTCCGGGCTGAGATGGCCTTTGAATTTGTAGTTGCTGTAGTGGCGACAGCCGTCACAGCTGAGGTTGCAGCTGTGGGTGACATGGATTTCCAGGGCACGGGTGACACAGGCGTCTCCCTCTTTTCCCAACATCATCATGGCAGTCAACAGCTCCAACAAAAAGGTGACAGGGTACGAGAGTTAAATGGGTTCAAGTGGCCTCACTTCATGAGGACACTTAAATCGTGAAACTCTTTTTAGTGTTGTAGAGGATGACTCACGGCTTAGGACCAAGCGCAAAGCGCTTCGAACCACCCCAATCATGCTCTGATGGCAAAAGTGATGCCAGACAAAGAACCTGGAGGCAAATGCTGTCGCAGGCTCCCCAAAACGGGCCCGAGCTTCAGAGACCCCTTTTCAATAAGTAAGCAGCAACCGGCCGGGAGCAAGAGGCACCCGGCCGGTTAAGAGTCACAGGACTATTTCGCCCAGTAGAAGGCATCCATGTGATAGACGCCCAGCTGTGCACCCGGATCCCAGTTGTAGATACCGGTGTCGGGGACGTTCATCAGGTCTTTATGACGGGCAACAGGCTGGGGCACCATCGCCACAAGACCAATGGAATACACCTGCTCTGAATAGATCTGCAGGATTTCGCGCCAGGCGGCTTCGCGATCCGCCCGCGACGAGGCCCGTGTCCAGGCTTCATAGAGCTCCATCAGACGTTTGCCTTCCGGGGTATCAACAGCCTCCCCGGAGTTGCCGCTGGTATCAAAGTACTGTCCCCACATGGGCCATTGCAGCAGGTACTGGCTGACCGGGGTGAACTCGGACGGCGGCAGATCTACAGACAGCAGGCCATTTTCCAGGCCGTTATAGATCGACATGATGGTGGCGCCGGAGAAGATCCGGTTGCGCAGCACATCCCGTTGAGACGGTTTGGCAAAGATCTTGATGCCGATTTCCTGCCAGGAGGGGGCGATCAGTTCCAGGATGTCGCTTTCCTGAACGTTTTCACCGGCCGTTTCGACGATGATTTCCATCTGGCGGCCATCGGGCAGCAGGCGAATGCCGTCGCTGTCCTTTTCAGTCAGGCCCATCTCATCCAGCAGGGCATTGGCCTGATCGATGTCATAGTCAGCCCAGGCCATGCGCAGCTCTTCATCATAGAGTTCTGAGCCTTCCAGGGCAGACTGGTTACCGGGCTGTCCGACGCCAAAGAAGATGGTTTCGTTGATCAGTTCCCGATCGGTGGCCAGAGAGAGGGCGCGGCGGAAGCGCACGTCGCGGATTACTTTGCGCCAGACCGGGTCTTTGGCATTGAGATTGGGATAAAGCGCCTGCTGAGAGGCCCGCATGGTGTTCCAGAGGGTCACCTTGAGGTTTGCTTCTTCCTCTTTGGTTTTCAGGATCGTGATGTCGTTGAAATTGATGCCCCGGCTTTGCAGGTCGCTTTCCCCGGTGGCGGTCTTGGGCACGATCAGCGGGCTGGCGGTGATGCGCAGCACAAACTCATCCAGATAGGGCAGTTGCTGACCCTGGCTGTCGATGCGGTGGAAGTAGGGATTGCGCTTGGACACAAACCGCCGCGTTGGGGGCGGAGTGGTCAGATACCAGGGCTGCAGGGTGGGCAGATCCGGGTTGTCAAAGCGGTAGGGGTTGTCCAGTGAGTTGTGCAGGGCAGCCCAGTTGTGGGCCCGCGCCTTTTCCATGCGTTCGGCCAGTTCGGCCTCTGCCACATAGTTCTTGTGGAACTGCTTCAGGTAGGTCGAGGGTTTGTAGATGTAGAGGGGCCGCGCCCGTGCCAGGGAGGGCAGGAAGAAGGGATTGGGGCTGTCCCAGCTGTAGCGGATGGTGGTTTCATCCAGCACCTCCACCACAGGCGGCTTGCCGTCCACGAGCAGCAGTTTGGGCGGGCCGCTGGGCGACAGTTCGGGATTGTTGGCCACATCTTCCCAGTAGTAGCGGAGATCTTCCGTGGTAAAGGGATCTCCGTTGGACCAGCGGTGGCCTTTGCGCAGGTGAAGAGTGAAGATCCGTCCGTCTTCAATGTCCACCTTTGCCAGGACATCCGGCTGTAGCTTGAATTCTTCAGTATAGCCAACGAGACGGGCATAGCCATAGACCGCGAAGATCTTCAGGTCCTTGGGTTTGCCCACCAGCATGGTCAGGCCACCCCCATAGGTTCCCGGGCCGCGGAAATCGGTTTCCGGCACCATCAGGGGATTGCTGGGCAGGCGTTTGTTAAGCGGCGGCAGGGCCCCGTCAGAAACCAGTTGCTCCAGAATTGGGGCCTGTTTGAATTCACTGGCTGTTGAAGCGGGCGGTTCCAGCGTTTCCTTGTCAGCCAGCGCGGGGCTGCTCAGCAAAATACCCGCCAGCAGCATGGACGACAGGCGGGTGGCCTTGCGCAACCATGATCGCTCTGTGTGTCGCCCAGCATTTTGCAAAGCTGTGGCCGTCGATGTTCTAGTGGCAACACTAAACTGGCTGCTGTTGCTCATCCCACTGTCTTCCCTGTTCCCAGATCGCACACACCCTTGATGGGTGCACTCCCCTGTCGGGGTTTTTGCATTGTTGTGCCGGACGATTGTGTCATCCAATTGGCCTTTTCACGACAAGATAGCCGCCCTCCTTTTGAAAGTCGACTTGCATTGCGGTTCTTCCCTGTAAAGGCGGCAGGATCTCAGGTCAGTCGCAGGCTTTTGCGATCGCCCAGGAAAAACCCCGCCACCGGACTGGGGGACGGGGTTTCTTCAAGTGTGAGAGCCCTATCGGGGGCCAGAGTGTGATCGACAGAAGTCGAAGCGCCTTGCGCTCGGCTTTTGTCGTGACTCACCCTCTAACAGGTTGAAAAGAGGCTTACTCACGTCTTGTTTGAAATCACCTCGTGATTCCAAACAAGACGATAAGACTCTAGTGCCGGAAGTGACGCATGCCGGTGAAGACCATGGCCAGCCCGGCAGCATCGGCTGTGGCGATGACTTCATCATCCCGGATGGAACCGCCCGGCTGAATGACAGCTGTTGCCCCTGCGTCAATTGCAGCCTGCAGACCGTCTGCGAAGGGGAAGAAGGCATCTGACGCCACCACGGCCCCTTTGGTTGCGCCTTCCCCCAGGGCTTCCTTGGATTTCACCGCGGCGATACGCGATGAGTCCACCCGGCTCATCTGACCGGCACCCATGCCCACGGTCTGGCCGTTTTTGGCATAGATGATGGCATTGGATTTCACGTGCTTGGCCACCCGGAAGGCAAAGATCAGGTCCGCCATCTCCCGGGCATCGGGCGCCCGTTTGGTCACAACCTTCAGATCCTGTTCCAGGATCCGGCCATTGTCGCGGGATTGCAGCAACAGGCCTCCGGAAAGGGATTTGAACATCATGCCGGCTTCGGCAGGATCCGGCATGGCGCCGGTGGTCAGAACCCGCAGGTTCTTTTTGGCAGCCAGAATGCTCTTTGCTTCGTCATCGATTGCCGGGGCAATGACCACTTCTGCAAAGAGTTCCGCGACCTTGCCTGCGGTTTCTGCATCCAGGCTGCGGTTCATGGCGATGATGCCGCCAAAGGCGGAGACGGGGTCACAGCTCAAGGCCCGGTCATAAGCTTCGGACAGGCTTTCGGCTGAGGCCACACCGCTGGGATTGGCGTGCTTAATGATGGCAATGGTGGGCGCGTCAAACTCGGAGGCCAGCTCAAAGGCAGCGTCGGTGTCGTTCAGGTTGTTGTAGCTCAGCGCCTTGCCCTGCAGCTGGGTGGCTGTTGCCACGCCGGGCCGGTTGGTGCCGGCGCTGTAGAATGCGGCCTGCTGATGGGGGTTTTCGCCGTAGCGCAGGACCTCGGTCAGCTGCCCGGAGAGAGAAATTTCCTTGGGGAAGGGGATGCCTTCCTGCGCTGCCATCCAGCCGGAGATGGCCGCATCGTAGGCTGCTGTATGGGCATAGGCTTTGGCGGCCATCTTGCGCCGCAGATCATAGCTGCTGCAGCCATTCTGGCTGTCCAGCTGTTCAATCAGGCTGCCATAGTCCTGCGGGTCGGTGATGATGGTGACGAAAGCATGGTTTTTGGCAGAAGCCCGCACCATGGCCGGGCCGCCGATGTCGATGTTTTCCACACAGGCGTCCCGATCCGCACCGGAGGCCACGGTCTCACGGAAGGGATAGAGGTTCACCACCACCAGATCGATGGCGGGAATGCCATGGGTTTCCATGGCTTCCTGATGGCTGGCCAGATCCCGCCGGGCCAGAATGCCGCCGTGAACGGTGGGGTGCAGGGTTTTGACCCGCCCGTCCATGATTTCGGGAAAGCCCGTATGGCTGGCCACTTCCTTGACCGCGACACCCGCGTCCTGCAGCGCCTTGGCCGACCCGCCGGTGGAGAGGATTTCTACGCCCTGGGCCGCCAGGGCCTTGCCCAGCTCCACCAGGCCACTTTTGTCTGAAACGGAAATCAGGGCGCGGGAGATTTTGACGTGATCTTGAACTTTCACCGGGGCGGTGCTGGGTGCGGACATGGTGTGGTTTCACTCCAATAGCTGAGATCAGGGAGGGGGTGCAGCTTGCCAGCAACAGCACAGCTGCACAGAACATCCACTGACCGGAAAAACAGAAGGCCGCAGCCCGAAGGCGCGGCAGATCCTATTGCGGGGACAGATAACAAAGAAGCTTGTCAGTTTTTCGGGGGGTCGGAGACCCCGAAGGGGGCAGGTGGCCTCTATTGGGCTGCGGTGATTTTGTCTTCCTGCTGTTGCGGGGAAGGTTGGCTTGTCGGTTCTGCGTCAGGCGAAGAGGGCGCTGTACCTTTGGCAGAAACCAGGGGCTTGTGTTCTTCGTGCTTGAACTCGCTGACCAGTTCTTTCAGCAGGGCCACGGCCTCGGCGGCCTGGCGTCTTTCCAGCAGATCGGACAGGCGGGTCAGATCCTTCTGCAGTTCCGCCAGATCGTTGGTGCGGGGGGAGGCCAGCAGCAATCCCGGTTGATTGGTCGCCTCTGTCGGTTCGGCATCGTGAAACAGCTCTTCATAGAGCTTTTCGCCGGGGCGCAGACCAGTGAACTTGATTTCCACGTCCTTGTGCGGGCGTTTTCCGGCCAGACGGATCATCTGTTCGGCCAATTCCAGGATTTTCACGGGCTGGCCCATGTCCAGCACATAAATCCGGCCCGCAGCTGAGTTTTCCCATTCCGCATCCAGAGCAGCCGCCTGCAACACCAGACGCACGGCCTCGCGGATGGTCATGAAGTAGCGGGTCATGTCGGGGTGGGTCACCGTCAGGGGGCCGCCTGCAGCCAGCTGGCGCTGGAACAGCGGTACCACGGATCCTGTGGACCCCAGAACGTTGCCGAAGCGCACGGTAACAATGCGGGTGTCGGTTTTCTGTTTGCCGTCCTGGTCGCGGGCGTCCAGATCCAGGGCCTGACAGTAGCGCTCGGCCAGCCGCTTGCTGGCTCCCATGATGTTGGTGGGGTTCACGGCCTTGTCGGAGGAAATGAGCACCATCAGTCCGACATTGTGACGCCCGCAGGCATCGGCGACGTTCTTGGTTCCCAGTACGTTCGTGGCCAGTCCGTCTGTGGGGTTTTCCTCCACCAGAGGCACATGTTTGTAGGCCGCTGCGTGGAAGACCACTTCCGGTTTGTTTTCAGAAAAGACCTGCTCCAGAGATGCCGGGCTGCGCACGTCGATCAAGCGGGCCTGACGGGGCAGACCGCTGTGTTTCTCCGCCAACTCCATGTCGACGGCATAGAGATTGAACTCGCTGCTGTCGGCCAGCGTCAGTTCGCTGGGACCATGGCTGGCCAGCTGCCGCACCAGTTCTGAGCCGATGGAGCCACCGGCCCCTGTTACCAGCACCCGCTTGCCTGCCACCAGGGCTTTGGGCAGGCTCTCGTCCAGAACGATTTCAGGCCGTCGCAACAGGTCTTCAATGGCGATGGGACGGGGCGTGAGGCCGTTGGCCCCGGTCTCCGGGTTGCCGCTGCCCAGATCGGCCAACCGCGGCAGGCGGGCCAGGGAAAGGCCCCGGGCTTCAGCCACTTCAAACAGGGCGCTGAGGCGTTCACGGCCCAGATTCTTTGTCAGCACCAGGCGCTGGGGTGGACGGCCGCGTTTCTTGAAGCGGGCCAGAACCTCTTCAGCTTCTTCAACCTTGCCCAGCACCTGCACGTGATGAATGCGCCGGCCGACCCGGCGGCCATGGTCATCCAGCGCCCCGAGGATTTCATAAGGGGCGCTGGGGTCGCGCTGCATGGCACGAATGAAGATTTCCGCGGCATCTCCGGCACCAACCAGCAGCACGGGAACCCTCAGGTGGCTGTCTTTTTCCAGCAGATGCCGCAGGTTCCGGTTCTTGTATATCTGGTAGAGCATTCGCGAGCCCCCCAGCATCAGGACCAGAACCATCCAGCCGATGGGCAGCAATGTCCGGGGCACATCTTCCACCCGGTCTGTCACAAAGCTCAGAACCAGATAGGTGACCAGCGCCAGGGTGACGGCCTTCATGATGGCGACCAGGTCATTCAGAGAGGCATAGCGCCAGATGCCCTGATAGAGGCCGGTGAAGAGAAAAACCACCGCGCAGACCAGAGTGAACAGCACCCAGTCGTTGGTCAGTTCGTTGGTCAGCAGACGGTGCGCCTCGTCCCAGCCCACACGCAGTGTCAGGGCCACAGCAAAGCCCAAGGCTGCTATGGTCAGATCATGCCCATAAGCCACCAGGGCGCGTACCGACAGTTTAGGCTTAACGAACATGCCCACCACAGGTTAAGGAACGAGAGCTGGGAAGATAACACGTCCCCCCGTTGGCTCCAGCCAAAAGTGTGCTTTCGGCCCGCCTGCAGCGCTGGGCGGCCTTGAGGAAAAGTCAGTCCTCTTCCGGTCGTTGCTGCAGGGAAAAGTTGATCAGAAGGCCTGTAACGAGAATGGCGGCGCCTGCCAGGGGAACCCGGGGATCCCAGAGGTAAGACAGCAGGGCCAGCCCGATCAGGGCAAGATTGAGCAGCGCGATGCGCCTGACAACCTGGTCATGGCTGAGCCCGCCCTGTGTGGCGCGCTGATAGAAGTGCTCCCGATGGGCCTGCCAGACTTTCTCCCCCCGCAAGCCCCGGCGCAGCAGGGTCAGGGTGGCGTCTGCCCAGTAGTAGGCCGGCAGAATGAGAGCGGCAGCCCAGGCACCGTTTCCGGCCGCCAGCAGCAGCAGCCAGCCGATCAGGAACCCCAGGGGGACGGACCCCACGTCTCCCAGGAAGATCTTGGCCGGGTGCCAGTTGTACTTCAGGAACCCCAGAACAGCAGCCAGCAGCAGGCAGGGCAGGGCAATGTCCAGACCGCTCCAGGACCCCAGCCAGGCCAGCAGGCTCAAGCCCAGTGCAATGCTGGCGCTTTGTGTGCCGGTGATGCCGTCGATACCGTCCATGAAATTGAAAAGATTGATGAACCAGAGCCAGGCAAAAGCCGAGAGCAGCAAATCAAGCCAGAGCGGCAGCAGACCCTGAAAGAGGGGGCCGGTATCGCCCATGGCCCCCAACCCCAGCATGACGGCGGCGATTTGTGCCAGAAAGCGGGGGGCGGGGGGCAGATTTCGTGTGTCATCAACCCAGGAGACAGCGGCCAGCAGCACCGTCGCAGGCAGAATGTTCCAGAAGCCGGAGGGAGCACTGCCTGCCAGCAGGACAGCAATCAGCCAGGCCAGCACCAGCAGAGGGATCAGGGCCAGCCCGCCGCCGCGGGGGGTGGGCTGAACATGGCTGGAGCGCTCGTTGGGATGATCCAGCAGGTCGCGGGCCAGCAGTGCTTTTCGCAGGCTGGCTGTGCCGGCTGCCACAAGCAGGGCCAGCAGCAGCGCCCCGAGGGCGAGAATGGCGAGAGCCAGGGGGCTGTCCAGCTGTAACATCCTTTTGTCTCCAAGGGCTAAATCAGTAGAAGGCGTGTTCTTCAGGCAGAAGCAGGTGCAGCCTCAGGCCGTGCGGGCCCCTTGCCGCTGGATGGCCCATTTGACGGTGGTTTCCCCACTTTCATAGTCGCCGCGCAGGACCACCTGCTGGCTGCGGCGCAGCTCCGGATCACCCAGGTAGATGCTGTCTTCAAGCTGCAGATTTGCCCCGCTGGCCCGCAGTCGCCAGCCGCCGCCTTTCGGCAGTCTCAGCAACACGGCCTGGCCATCCTGAGAAAGACCGGCTGAGACATCGGGATGCAGATGAAAGCGGATGACAAAGCTGCCCTTTCCCTGACGTACGGCCAGACGGTCTTCGCCCCGCAGATCATCCCCTTTGGCGGACAGGAAGAAACGCCGGTGATGCACGGCCTGCCGGGTGTCTTTGTAGCCGTCGTGAGACAGCTCCAGCAGGGTGGCCCCTTCATCCTCTTCCCGGCGGCATTGCACCGTTTCGGGGCGGGAGTGCAGGCCGCGCTGTTTCCAGACAGGAGCAGCAGCCAGAGGCGCAGAATTGTAGTCATCCAGGCAGAGGGTGGAATGGGCGGCGGTGGCCCGCAGCAGATCCTGCCATTCGCTGTCTGCTTCTTCCGGTCCAGGTGCCCCGCAGTTCACAATCAGGCGCTCCCGCCCAACCGACATTTCAAATGACAGGGTGCCCGCATGGGCACGGCTGTCGTAGCCCGGTGGGGGCGGTCGGCCGCTGTCGCAGACAATCAGGGTGCGGCCTGCCTGCAGGCGCTGAAAGCCGGACTGGGGCGCAGCCAGCCGGGGGCGACCCCGGCCATCGGCCCGCTGCAGCACCATATCCACCTTAAAGCCAACTTCGGCGGAAGAGCCGTTGAACAGGGTCAGGCCGCCATCGGCATGCTGGAACAGGCGCAGCATGGGGGCCATGGACTCAATGGCCGTCTGAACTTCCCCGGGCAGGGGGATTTCAGCCGCATGCAAAATGGACTTGATGTCGATCAGGTCCCGCAGAACGGCCAGATGACGGGCCGGACTTCTTTCGACGTGACCTCCGTCAGGCAGGATCTGCAGCGGCAGTTCCCGGCGAATGATCTCCAGGCCCTGCTTCAGCCACTTTTCACCCTCCGGCAGGCAGGCCCCGGCGATGACCAGGCCTTTGGCGGCATAGATCAGTTCTGTCCCTGCCAATCCGCCGGGCAGACAGCGAGAAAGATGACTGGCCTGCTGACCAGCGGCTTCCAGCAAGCGCTGGCGAAAGGTGAAATCCGCGCTGGTGGCATAAAAATCGTACTGTCCCAGCCAATGGGACAGGCGGCGGGACAGAGTGGCCACGCTCCAGATTTGTGGATCCCAGCGGTTCTGGCTGTCCAGCCAGTTGGCCACAAGTTCCCGGGCCGTGCGGCGTGCCGTGTCCCCGCCAGAGGCGCGCAGATCGCGCAGCCAGGAAAAGGAATGCAGTTCGTTGATCCAGGCCTGGGGAACGTCTGCCGGTGCCCAGAGAGGCTCCGGATTGTCAACGATGGTTCCGGCCAGTTCAAAGCGCCCGGCGGTCAGGGCCACCCCCCGCTCGGCTTTGCCGGGCCAGGGGTCCGGAGGGGTGGTCACCGGCGCAACGGACGAGATCCTAGTCAGGGTCTTTTTATAGAAGGAAAGCGAGAAAAGAAGGGTTTTCAGGCCATAACCCAAGCGACCAAGCAGTTGTTTCTGAGGCAGTTGGCGGGCGGCGCGATAACGGGCAACCAGGCCCGGGGACCGGGCGTCACGCTTCTTGCCAGCGTCATCTTTGTGACCCTGAGCGTGATCGGCCTGTCTTTCCTGCACCCCCACCTTTGTCCCCGCTTTGCCCCGGGAGGTCGATAAAACGGGCCCCTCCCTTGTCTTCTGACCAAGCCATTGCCGGCTTTTTCTCTTCGCTGGTTAAGTCCCCTACCCCTACTCACGCAAGATGACAAGAAGAGATGACAAGCTCTTGACCAGAAAGCAGCTTAAAAGGGGCGGGTTTAGCTGTCACCCCGCAAACGGGCGATGTTGTCAGCGTAACATTCAGGGCCGCCGGTGAAGGTTGCGGTCCCGGCCACCAGCACGTCAGCACCGGCGGCGATGGCCAGTGGGGCCGTCTCAAAATTGATGCCGCCATCGACCTGCAGATCAATGCTGCGGCCGGAGGCGTCGATCATCTGGCGCAGCACTTTGATCTTATCCAGCATGGGCTGAATGAACTTCTGTCCGCCGAAACCGGGATTGACGCTCATCACCAGAATCAGATCCAGATCGCCGATCATCTGTTCAATGGCAGAAACGGGGGTGGCGGGATTGAGGGCCGCGCCGGCCTTTTTGCCCAGGGATTTGATCAGCTGGATGGTCCGGTGCAGGTGGGGACCGGCTTCCGGATGCACAGTCAGAATGTCCGCCCCGGCCTTGGCAAAATCCGGAATGAAGGGATCGATGGGGGAAATCATCAGATGCACATCAAAGGGCAGGTCGGAATGGCTGCGCAGGGCTTTGACCACGTCTGGTCCAATGGTGATGTTGGGCACAAAGTGGCCGTCCATGACATCAACATGGACATAGTCCGCGCCTGCCTTGGTGATTGCGCTGACTTCTCCGCCAAGATTTGCGAAATCAGAGGCCAGGATTGAGGGGGCAATTCGGGTTTTCTGCTGCATGACGGGGCCGTTTTCTGCTGTGCTGGAGTCCCCTGGGGTTCAGTGGACCTGCGACGTGATAACACCTGAAGCGAAACTCTTTTCAGAGCCTGAGTTCTATTGACTGCTGACCTGCAACCTCTCTGCCGGCTGAGGGTCTTTGGCGGAGCGGTGAACAGGCGCGGGAGTGTGGGTGTTAGGTAGCAGGTCGTCCCAAAGCGGTCAAAGGCTGGGACCTGTTGTGTGGACAGGTCTGCCCTGATCTGACTGTCGGGCTCACGCCGATCCGGTTCGTTTCAGTTTCGCAACGAAAAAGCCGTCCATGCCCCCTTTGTCTGACCAGTGGCTGGGCAGGCAGCGCAGTTCGCCTTTTTTGGTCAGGGCCTGCTCCAGTCCGGGAACTTCATCGGGTGTAATGGCCACCCGCTTGAAGGGCACTCCTGAAGCCAGGAAAGAGGCAATCTGCTTTTCCCCCTCTTCGCGCTGCAGGGAACAGGTGGCGTAAACCAGCAGGCCACCGGGTTTTACCAGCTTGACGCAGGCTTGCAGCAATCGGGCCTGGGCTTCTACCAGGCCTTTGATGTCCTTGGGTGATTTCAGGCGTCCGATGTCAGGATGGCGGCGCAGGGTGCCGGTGGAACTGCAGGGGGCGTCCAGCAGCACCGCATCAGCGGCTTCCGGTGGCTGCCAGGTGGCGGCATCTGTGGCGACCGTTCCGGCGGCCAGACTGAGGCGCTCGAGATTTTTGCGCAGGCGCTCCAGACGGTCTTCATGCAGGTCCAGGGCAATGGTCTGCGCCCCGGCTGCAGCCAGCTGGGCGGTTTTTCCCCCGGGGGCAGCACAGAGATCAAAAACCAGTTTACCGCTGACATCCCCCAGGATTTTTGCAGGCAGACTGGCGGCCACATCCTGAATCCACCAATGACCTTCATGGTACCCAGGCAGGCGGGAGATCTCCCCCTGACCAGCGGGCAGACGCAGGCTGCCAGTGGGCAGGACGTCGCCGCCCAGTTTCTCGGCCCAGGCTGCAAGATCCTCACCGGGCTTAAAAGTCAGATCCAGAGGTGGGTCCACCAGATGCCCCAGGGCGATGGCCTGATAACCTTCTGTCCCATACGCCTTTTCCCAGGCCGCGCGCAGCCAGCCCGGGGTGTTGAGGCGGGCCACGTCCTGTTTGGCCAGCAGTTCTTCACTTTCTTTGCCGATACGTCGCAGGACCGCGTTGACGAGGTTCTTGAATCCTTTGAGGCGGCTTTGGGCACAGAGGTTGACTGCTGTGCTGACGGCGGCATGGGGCGGTGTTCCCAGGAAGGCCAGCTGTACAGCCCCCAGGCGCAGAAGATCGCGCAGTTCTTTCAGGCGTGGCTGCAGGGGTTTGTCCAGGCAGGCGTCGATCAGCGCATCCACCTGACCCAGGCGGCGCAGCAGTGTGGCCACCAGCAGGCGGGCAAAGGCCCGGTCCCGGGGTTCCAGATCGGCCAGGCCGTGATGGTCGTTCAGTACCTCGTCCAAGGGACGGCGGTGGTGAACGACGGCCTGGAAAACCTGCAGGGCTGCCAGCCGTGCCTGAAGCAGGGGATCGCCCTTGGCGTCACTCAGACTGCTGTCGGGTTTGTCACCTTTGGGGTGCTGATAGACATGACGCTTCCTGCCTGCGGATTTCTTCGGGTCAGAAGGTTTGCTCTGTCCCTTGCCTGCCTTGTTGGGGCGGGGGGATTTTGGCTGGGAGGGCGCGCGCTTGCCGCTGTCGGCCCGCTGCTTGGGGGAGTTATCTTGTGCCATAGCAGGTCTGTAGCACGGCCTCGGCGGGTCCTCTAGACTCTTATCGTCTTGCCGGAGACTACTCAGGCGTAGGAACTAGGCAAAAAGTTCCGGATTTCTTTACAGCGTTTTAACACTTACGCCTTAGCCTTGGCAGCATGGATATTGGATCGACAGCAGGCAATGATCTGCAAGGTGGATTGGGCCCTCTTCTTGAGGGGACGGGTGGATTTGCCCGACCCAACGTTTCCGCCGACACCTCCAGTCAGGGACAGCCGGAATCCAGACCCCGTTCCGCAGAGCTGCCGCGACCGGAAGTGATTGCCGTCGCCCAGAGTGAAGGCGAGGCTGGCCGGGCTCACCCCCGTGGCCGCTTTGTTAACATGTCGGTCTGATCCAGCCGATCCTTTCAGAGCATGATCGGTTTCGTAACAGTAGCCCTGTCGGGTTGCTGTTTTTTTTGGCTGGTCTTCGGTGCAGAGCGGATTACTCTCCGGCAGGCAGTTTATGATTTTCAAACTGTGCCCGCAGTTTGACCTTCTGCAGTTTGCCTGTTGCGGAATGGGGCAGCTCCTCCACAAAGACGATGTCATCAGGCAGCCACCATTTGGCGACTTTGTCGGAGAGATGGGCCAGCAGGCTGTCCTTGTCAGGGGACTGCCCTTCCATGGGCACCACCACCAGCAGGGGCCGTTCATCCCATTTGGGGTGGGGCAGTCCGATGACGGCCGCTTCCAGAACCTCAGGGTGTCCCATGGCGGCGTTTTCAAGGTCTATGGAACTGATCCACTCGCCGCCGGATTTGATGATGTCTTTTGCCCGGTCCACGATATCCAGGTAACCATCGGAGCTGATGGTGGCCACATCGCCAGTGCGGAACCAGCCTTCGTCGTCAAAGGCGGCTTTGTTTGCTTCCGGGTCTTCGTAGTAACCGGAGGTGACCGCTGGACCCCGTACCAACAGTTCCCCACGGGACTTGCCATCGTGAGGCTGGCGACGGCCTTCGTCGTCTACCAGTTTCATCTCGACGCCAAACATGCGGCGGCCCTGACGAACGATGTAGTCAATGCGTTCGTCTACGGGTTTTTCTTCGTAGTGGCTGGGCAGATTACCCAAGGTGCCCACGGGGCTCATTTCGGTCATGCCCCAGCCGTGGGTCACCTTGATGTTCCATTTGATTTCAAAGGCTTCGACCATGGAGCGTGCCGGGGCCGAGCCGCCAATGATGACTTCTTCCAGGCTTTCCGGTGCGGCATTCCGCTGGGCAAACTCAGCCAGCAGACCCAGCCAGACGGTGGGCACACCCCAGGCCGAGGTGACCTTTTCGCTGGCCATCAGATCAAACAGGCTGGCTCCGTCCATACCTGCGCCAGGAAAGACAATGGTGGTGCCGGACAGCGGACCCATGTAGGGCAGTCCCCAGGCATTGACATGAAACAGGGGAACAACCGGCAGAACCTGATGATCCTGCCCGAGTTTGAGGCTGCCCTGGGCCAGAATGCTGAAGGCGTGCAGCAGGTTGGAGCGATGGCTGTAGAGCACCCCTTTGGGGTTGCCCGTGGTGCCGGAGGTGTAGCACAGGCCGGCTGCCTGCCGTTCATCGAATTCCGGCCAGACAATGTCCGTGTCTTCCCCGCTGAGCAGATCTTCGTAGCAGAGCAGTTGCTTGCCGGCTGTTTCTCTGATTTTGCTTTCGGCGGGCATGTGGGCCTGATCGGTCATGACCACCACGCCCTCCAGCTTGGGAAAGTGGTCGATCAGGGCTTCCATCAGAGGCAGAAAGGTCAGATCAACAAAGACATAGCGGTCTGCGGCATGGTTGACGATGTAAATGACCTGTTCGGGATGCAGGCGAGGGTTCATGGTGTGGCAGATGGCGCCTAACCCCGAGATGCCATAGTAAAGCTCCATATGGCGGTAGCCGTTCCAGGCGATGGTGCCAAGGCGGTCATCGGGCTTGATGCCGAGTTTTCGACGCAGGCCATGACTGAGCTGGACAATCCGCTCCCGCATCTGCGGGTAGGTGTAGCGGTGCAGGTCGCCTTCCACGCGCTTTGAAACAACCTCTCTGTGAGGGTAGGTATCCGCCGCATAATCGATGATGCTGGAAATCAACAGGGGTCGGTCCATCATCAAGCCGTGCATCTTTGTCTCCCTCTCAGTTCCTTTTTGTCCCTGGTCCCAAGCCCTGACGTCATCAAGGCGGACGTCCGGCTGGCGGAGTCAGCAGTTAAGGATTTTCCTCAGTGCTGCCTCTATCGAGTCCGGCCTGTTGGCAGGTTGTGAGACCTAAACCGGGATCAGGGGTTTCCCTTTTTAAGGGTAGAGCATAGGAAGATTTGCTTCCTGGGTTAACCAAAAAGCGCCCTTTGACCTGATTGCGTCCTTTAGCGGCCGCGTTTGGGCCGCTGCAGCAGTGTTTCAGGGCGCCGGGTCCGGGCTTCGGCAAAGAGCTTCCAGGTTTGGTTGACGTAGTTGGTCACGCCGTCCAGACCGGTGCAGTACTGACGCAGTTCCGGTGTCATTTCCGCTTCAACCACGCGTATGGGACGCATGGGATCTGCTGTGTCAAAGCGGATGTAAAACCAGGGATCGCCCCGGTTGATCACCAGCTCTTCATTGATGTCATGCCATTCAAAGGCAAACATCAGCTGGCGGGGCCAGACGTCTGCCGGATAGCGGCCTCCCAGCAGCAGGCCGGGCCAGGCCGGTTTGAAGTAGTGGTCATAAGGCGGCATCTGGTTGATCCAGACGGGTTCATCCGTCACGAAGCGATAGGGCGTGATGATCTGCACCACCGGTCGGCGCGGATGGCGCCAGCGGTCTTTCGTCAGCAACACCACCAATTGCCCCAGGTGTTTCTTGTTGATGCTGCCCTGGCCGCTGCCGGGCGATGTCATGGCCAGGCGGCCCTGCTTGTCCTGTCCCAGCTTAAGGCGCAGATCAAAAGGACAGGGCACCTCAAAGGTTTTGGCTTCGATTTCCAGCACGGCGGGGCAGACATTGACACCTTTGGGGTCTGGATTGGGCGCGCGGGTGGAGGCCTCCGGACGTTTGCTCAGCGCCTTGGGGGCACTGTAGATGAAGCCTGCCTTGTTATCATCGACCAGCCAGCCGACTTCGCAGAAGCGGGAGGCAGGACGCGGGCGCTTGCCCAGATTACCAGGGGGGGTCGGGGCGCGGCTGATCCAACTGCTCACGGTCTATGCTGCCTTCCTGTTTCAAGTCATCTTATCCTTTGGGATTGATGCTTGCTGCGCTGGATCTGCTTGCCAGTGCCTGTTGATTTTTGATGGTAGCGGACGAGATATCCTGTTCCACCAGTTGTTCCATTTTTAGCAGGCCAATGATCCGGCCACCAAGTAAGAACTGGTCAAGACATAAAGGAAAGGTTGCATTTCTTTGTCGCAGGCGCTGCGATGGCAGGCTGTGACTGTCAGAGGGCCTTGTGGAAAGGGCCAGGATAATCGGAAGAGATTGAAAGGCTGGGGCCATGACCGAAGATCAGACGAAATCGCCTTCTTTCCATCAGATTGTCCCAGAGGGAGATACGGTCGCCCGGGATGTTTGCCGGGATTGTGGGTTTGTCCATTACATCAATCCCAAAGTGGTGGTGGGGTCTGTGGCGACCTGGCAAGGCAAAATACTGCTGTGTCGGCGGGCCATCGAACCGCGAAAGGGATACTGGACACTGCCGGCCGGTTATCTGGAGCAAGGGGAAAGCCCGGAAGCTGGGGCCCGTCGCGAAGCGCGCGAAGAAGCCTGTACCGATCTGGAACTTGAACAGCTGTTGGCCGTGTACAGCATTGAGCGTCTGTCTCAGGTCCAGTTGATCTATCGGGCCAGACTGGTGGATGGGAAATTTGACGCCGGTGAGGAAAGTCTGGAAGTCGGACTCTTTGCCTGGGAGGACATTCCCTGGCAGGACCTGGCCTTTCCGTCGGTTCACTGGGCCTTGCAACACCACAAGAAGAGCGTGCAACAGGCTGTTTTTGCACCCTTTAGCAACCCTACAGCCCAAAAGGGGCACATGGAGGAACTGCCTTCCTGACGTCACCCCAAGATCAGATTTGCTGCTCTGACAGGCAGGTCGGGGCTAAAGGGTGTTGTTTCAATGGGTTGGAGGCTGACCTGTGGACAGGAACGAAGGAAAAACAGCTGCCCTGATCACCTTCAGCCATAAACAGAAACTCTAACCTTTTGAAAAGGCGGGGATTTTTGAAAAACTTTCATTCACCTGGCTTCGACAGGAACATAGAATAAGGGACTGAATTCGTTAATTTTTGTTGTCCTGAAAGGGATTAGTTCCCGGTTGGCTGAAAAACAGCGGGTCAGGAAGCACCCGTCAGCCACTTAACTGCAGCAGCATGGCGCCGCCAGCCACCAGTCCGGCAGCGGCCATGCGCTTATGTCCAAAAGGCTCCCGCAGCAGGTAGCAGCCGATGGCTGCAGCAATCAGCACCGAGGTTTCCCGAAGTGCCACCACCTGGGCCATGGGGGCATGGGACAGAGACCAGATCACGATGCCATAGGCGGCACCAGCCACCAGGCCGCCAACCGTGCCTTTGACAAGGTGGGGCTGGAAGGAGGCCCAGACACGCCCGCGCCGGCGCCAGCAGGTGAAGGCCAGCAGCGGCAAACCTTCCAGAGCAAAAAGCCAGGCGATGTAGGAATAGGCGTTGCCTGAGGCCCGCACCCCCATGCCGTCAGCCAGCGAGTAAGTGGCAATGGAGAGGCCGGTCAGAAGCGCCAGACCCACGGCCAGTTTGCCGCCCCCGTCAACGGGTTGTGCTCCTTTCTTGCGCCAGGCCAGGCTGAAAATACCCAGACTGACGATGACCACGCCGAGCAGTTCTCCCCAGGATTTTTCTTCCCCCGCCAGATACCAGGCTCCCAAAGCCACCAGCAAGGGCGCCGACCCTCTGGCGATGGGATAAACCAGGGACAGGTCGCCATGTTTGTAGGCGGAAACCAACAGGCCGTAGTAGGCAAAATGGATAACGGTGGACAAAGCCAGCCAGGGCACGGCTTCCCAGGAGATCATAGGCAGGAAAAAGAGGGCCGGCAGACCGATCAGTGAGGGTGCCAGGATGACCAGAGTCTGCATCACCAGCTTGTCGCCACCGGATTTCACCAGTGCGTTCCAGGTGGCGTGGAAGATGGCAGCAATCAGCACTAAGGCAAAAATCAACGGGTCCATGTCTTGTCCTGAGGCTGGTAAATGAGCGCCTGACCTGGCTGGTTATCCAAGGTTTGTCGACAGAGATGTCACATAACGGTCACCTACACTAAGGCCTGGGATGAAAATGTGCAGCAGACAAGCTTGCATATCTGCTGGAAGGTTCTGTCATAACTATTTGAATAAAAACAATTTAATGGATGTATTAGTTGTTATGAAACCTCCTGCCTCTTCATCTGTGGCTGCCGAACGGTCTTTAAGAGCAGTCGACGCCGCATCTGGAGCGTTACCTGTTCGGGCAGAAGGGTTTCGCCTCAGAAATCAGATGGTGAAACATCCTCTATCCTTTTGAAGAAAGGATGCTTTCTGCCCAAGGCGTTGTCACGAGGTGAGTCCGGTTTTCGTGATGTGAGCCTGGCCGCTCAGATGATGCCGCAATCGTGCAGCAGCGTGGCCAGTTCATCATCCAGGTTCTTTCCCAGCCGCAAAATGGGCACATCGGTGGGCAGGTTGCGCAGATAGGGGTGGGCCCTGGCATAAGACGTCAGAATGGCCACATTCAGATTCTTGGTGCTGTCCATGGCCCGCAGCGCCCGCACAAAATCAATGCCGCCCAAGGGATGCATTTCTACCGGGGTGATGATCAGGTCAGGTCGTGTGCTGATGGCGATCTGAAAGGCATCCCAGGGGGTGGATACCTGGTTTACCCGGTATCCCAGCGCTCCCAGTTCCCTGGACAGGAACAGCCCGACAGACTTGGCCGGTGCGGCCATCAGAATTTCGACGGATTTTCCCGGTGTTTCGCCAAATTCGGTCTTTTTCTCTGGGCTGGGCAGCTGACGCACCAGATCTGCGGTGCTTTCATCACTCAGTTCTTCCCCGGCCGCCAGAAGATCGCCCATGAAATCACTGAAAACCAGAAGGTCCGTGATCTCCGTTTCACCAATGTGGTCCTGGGCCGCCAGATAATCTTCCATCCGATGGGACAGCAGAGTGATGGTCGGGAACCCAAAGCCTGACCCCATGCCCTTTAGGTTGTGGATTTCCCGGTGGAGGGAAATCATCTCTTCTTCGCTGATCGGCAAAGGATCGCTTAACACCTTCTGGATGGTCAGCAGGCGATCCAGGGCATCCTCAATGAACTCCTGGCGCAGCTGTGCCAGAATCTCTTCATGATGTTTGCTTGTATCCAGAATACTCGAAGACATGAAGTTTGTGCCGATAGACTAATGTGATTAGTGGGCGAAAGTACAAAGGGTGCAGGGAGACGGGTCAGAGGGATCTGACTGATGGAGCTTGTCCACAGAGCCTCACTTTCGGTCAGAAAAACCAAGAACCCGTTAAGGTCTGGCAAAGAAACGATAATAGCATCATAAATTTGCTTTGAATTTTAGACAGTTGTCAAAGCGATGATGGGGCGGCAATTCAGAGGGGCTCATGAATCGCCCCGGTGACCTGTTCTTTAATGAGGTTGGTCTTTATTCGAGGCCCATCAAACCCCGGGAAAAAGCCGAGGCTTCGAAGGGGCGCAGATCTTCCGCGCTTTCGCCGACCCCGATGGCATGAACGGGCAGGGCGTGGGCTTCTGCCAGGGCCACCAGCACACCACCCCGTGCCGATCCATCCAGCTTGGTCACCACCAAACCGGAAATCGATACCAGATCCTTGAAAGTTGCCACCTGTTGCAGGGCGTTCTGGCCTGTTGTGGCGTCCAGAACCAACACCACATCGTGGGGCGCGTCTGGATCCAGCTTTTTAATCACCCGCAGAACTTTTGCCAGCTCGGCCATCAGGTCGGACTTGTTGTGGAGGCGTCCGGCAGTGTCGATCAGCAGAAGGTCGACTTGCTCCGCCTTGGCTTTTTCCATCGCTTCATAGGCCAGTCCGGCGGCATCGCCGCCCTGCTTTCCACTGACCACGGGACAGCCTGTGCGCTGGCCCCAGAGCTGCAGCTGCTCGATGGCGGCGGCCCGGAAGGTATCGCCGGCTGCCAGCATAACCTTCAGGCCTGCTTCGCTGTAGTGTTTGGCCAGTTTGCCGATGGTGGTGGTTTTGCCCGAGCCGTTGACGCCGACCATCAGCACCACGTGGGGTTTGCGATCGGCCCTGATGTCCAGCGGTTGGGTGACCGGTTCCAGAATGCGGGCGATATCGGCGGCCAGAGCCTCGCGCACTTCCTGGGGGTCCACGTCTTTGTTGAACCGGGTGCGGGCCAGTTCACCGGTCAGTTTGGCAGCGGTGGTCACCCCCAGATCCGAGGTGATCAGCAGCTCTTCCAGTTCTTCCAGCGCTTCGTCATCCAGCTTGCGCTTGGTAAAAATCCCGGTGATGCCGTCGCTGATTTTTGAAGAGGAACGGGTCAGTCCTGCCTTTAACCGAGACAGCCACCCCACTTTTGACTCACTCACCCTTGTGCCTCTTCTTTCTGCTCATGAACGACCAACAAAACGGATCGTTTGGTCTTACAACAAGTAGGTTCCGGCGATGGCCGCCCACGTGGAATTGGTTTCAAGCGCAAAGGCTTCATGCCAGACCGGTCGTGCTTTAGTTGGCGGCACCGTACAGTTTGCCGTTTTCAGCGGCAATGATCCTGGTGCTTCGGATGTCCCCGATGGGACCTTCCAGAACCACCGGCGCAAAATGTTCACTGCGCCCCAGCCGTTCTTCTTCAATCAGGACGTCCAGGCGGGTGCCGACACAGCTGTCCAGGAAGCGGGTCACCGCCTTGTTTCCGGCTTCTCGTAACAGGGCGGCGCGTTCCTTCCGCAGGGGTTTGGGCACGCTGGGCATGCGGGCTGCCGGGGTGCCGCTGCGCTCCGAATAGGGAAAGACATGCAGCCAGGTCAGACCGGCATCTTCCACCAGGTTCAGGCTGTTGCGGAACATGTCTTCTGTCTCGGTCGGAAATCCGGCGATGATGTCGGCGCCAAACACCACATCGGGGCGCAGGCTGCGGACCTTTTCGCACAGCGTGATAACATCCTGACGCAGATGTCGGCGCTTCATGCGTTTGAGCACCATATCATCACCTGCCTGGACCGACAGATGCAGATGGGGCATCAGGCGGGGCTCTTCAGCCAGCAGGCGGAAGAAATCCTCATCCAGTTCCACCGGATCTACCGATGACAGGCGCAGCCGGGCCAGGTCCGGTACAAGCGCCAGCAGGCGGCGCATCATCTGGCCGAGGCTGGGCGTGCCGGGCAAGTCAGACCCGTAAGAGGTAATGTCGACGCCGCTCAGCACCACTTCCTTGACGCCGCTGTCCACCAGTGTGCGGACCTGGGTGACGATTTCCCCCATGGGCACGGAGCGGCTGGGCCCGCGCCCGAAAGGAATGATGCAAAAGGTGCAACGGTGATCACAGCCCTGCTGCACTTCAATGAAGGCGCGGGTTTTTTCCTGGAATCCCTCGATCAGATGGCCGGCGGTTTCCCTGGCGGACATGATGTCGTTCACCACCACCCGGGGCACGCCGTTAGGGGCAAAGCTTGCCTTGTCCATCTTATCCAGATTGCCCAGAACCCGGTCGACTTCCGGCATGGCAGCATAGCGGTCCGGGTCAATCTGAACCGCACAGCCTGTGACAATCACCTCAGCCTCGGGATGGTCCCGGCGGGCTTTGCGCACGGCCTGGCGGAACTGGCGTTCGGCTTCAGCTGTCACGGCGCAGGAATTGAGGATCACCGCATTTTCCAGCCCGGCATCGCGGGCATTCTGGCGCATCACTTCGGACTCGAAGGCGTTCAGCCGACAGCCGAAGGTGACCAGCTTGGCCTCGGCCAAAGCGGTTTCCTTTTCCTGGGGGGTCTGCTGGGGTTTGCTGGACATGGCCCGGGTTATATGGGGTTGGGGGCCCTACTGTCCACTGCAAGCTGATGATGGCTGGCCTGTGTGCAGAGCGGGATCAAAGCGCTCAGGCCTTTTCACCCGAGCAAGCGGGCATCCAGTGTGCCCAGAAACGCCGTGGCCACCGGACCGGTCATCAGCACATGACCATCTTCTTCCCGCCATTCCATGTAGAGGGTCCCGCCCGGCTGATCAATGCGGGCCTTGCGGTCACACACGCCCCGGCGCACAGCCCCGACGATGGCCGCACAGGCCCCGCTGCCACTGGCCAGAGTGATGCCCGCGCCCCGCTCCCAGATCCGTTGCTTCAGATGGTCACGCGTCAGGGGCTGAACCAGCTGGACGTTGGTGCGGTTGGGATAGAGCGGGTGATGTTCGATCTGGGGCCCCAGTTCTTCCAGGGGCAGGTCAAAGAGATCTGTTGTCAGATCGTCGATGATAAAGACGGCATGGGGGTTACCCACGGACAGGGCGGTCGGTTGGGAGAGCGGACCAACCGTCAGATCCAGCTGCAGAGTGTCCATTTCCCGGGCCAGGGGGACCTGATCCCAGTTCAGATAGGCCGGACCCATATCTACGGTCACCAGGTCATCTTTGGCGGCCTGGCAGGCAAGATTGCCGTTCAGGGTGCGGATCACGGCGGTGTCCCGTCCGCTTTCAGCAAACAGCAGCGAGGCCACACAGCGGGTGGCATTGCCGCAAGCCTCAGCTTCGCTGCCGTCGTTGTTGTAGATGCGCATGAAAAGGTCGGCGCTGCTGTCCTCAGCGGCAAGAGGTTCCAGCACGATCAATTGGTCACAGCCCACCCCCTGGCGGCGATCAGCAATAGCGGCGGCTTGCTGGCTGCTCAAAGGAAAGGGGCTCTGGCGGGCGTCGACGATGACAAAGTCGTTGCCCAGCCCATGCATCTTGCGAAAAGGACGGTTGCTCATATCAGGGTTATAGGGGGGTGCCTTTCCAACGTCCAGCCAAGGCTGGTTTCACCTCTTGTGACAAAGAGGCAAGGGCCACTGATGGGTGCCTGAATGTCTCCCGATTTGGGGCCTGCCAGAAACAAGCAGATGGAAGGAAAGCAGGTAAGTTGCTGAAATACTGCAGATTGTTTGACCTGGGTGGAAAGCAGTAAGAATCAACGTCAAAAAGACGGTTAAAAATAAGTTAATTCAATAGCTTGTAAGATTTAATGTAGTCAGAAGGACAGGTCAGGTCATTCCTAAAGACGTGATGGTAAGGAGTTGACCGTAAAAGAGAAAACCAGACTTCTGCGAGTTTGCTTCAGGGTTTTGGGTAGGCAGGTGGCAGTGCCAAACCTTTGTCGGCCATGACGGCACGCAGGCGATCAGGGTAGTCGCTGATGATGCCATCAACCCCCTGGTCGATCAGCCTGGCCATGTCTTCCGGGCTGTTGACGGTCCAGACCACGACTTTCAGGCCCAGAGCCTGGGCCTCTTTCAGGTCTGCGTCTGACAGGTCTTTCCAGTAGGGTGACCAGACCTGCCCGCCTGCTGCAGCCACCAGGGCCGGGACGGAACCGTGATCGTCATAGTCAAACCCTCCCAGCCAGGGGGAGGCCCCGTCCTGCCCGGCCTGAACATTATCCAGCCAACGCTGTTGGGCCGTCAGGTGAACCCGGGGAATTTCCGGGGCCAGATTTTTCATCAGCATCAAAGACTGCCAGTCGAATGATTGCAGGCTGACCCGCTCTGTGACAGCGGCGTCCTGAACGGCTGTTAGGATGGCCCGGACCAGCGCGTCAGTATCAGGCGACGTCGGATGCCCCGGCCTGATCTTTGTCTCGATGTTGTAGCGGATCTTGCCGCCGCTGCGGGGCTCTGCCAGGGCAAAGAGGTCGGAGAGCGTGGGGAGAGCTGTGCCGTCACGCGGCTGCTGATCGGGAAATCGCTGTTGAGTGCGGCTGCCCGCTTTGCTGCGCCCGACATCATAACTTTTCAGTTCCGCCAGGGTCAGGTCCCGCAAGGCCGCTGTGGGTTTTTCCAGCCAGCGACCCTGATCGTCTCGGGTAATGTCGGCAGACAAGGTGGGGTCGTGGCTGATGATCACCTGATTGTCCAGACTGAGGCCCACATCCAGTTCCAGCGTTGTGACCCCGATGGCCAGAGCTTCTTCGAAGGCCGGCAGGGTGTTTTCCGGCAAAAGGCCCCGGGCTCCCCGGTGACCCTGTGCATCAAAGTCGGGCAGGCTCCCTGCGGCTTCAGCTTGCGGCAGCAGGCCGAGTGATTTTTTCCCGTCCAGCTCTGGCCCGAACAGCACGAGGGCCAGCAGGAGAGACAGCACCAGGCCAAGGGCGGACAGGCGAACTGGCCAGGAAAGGCGACGCCGTGACCGCATGGAAAGGGCTGCGTTGCTGGCTTGGCCAGCCCGGCTGCTGGGATCGCTGTGGTGTGGCTGAGTCATAAGGGGACTTTAAGCCAAGGCAGAGGAATTAGAAACGGATTAGAGATCACAAAGCCGTTCGGTCCAGCGGGCTGTTTCCCGGGCTTCGTCACCGGGCTGCTGCTTCAGCCAGTCAAGCGTCCCGGCCAGATGGGCGGCGGATTTGTTCTGGTTCAGCTTAGCTTTGCACTGCAGGTCGGTCAGGTGCAGCTCAAAGGTAAGGATTCCCCGGCGCTGCATTTGCAGGAACCGCTCTTTCTGCCCCTCCAGGGACCAGGAAGGCGCCAGGTCCTGTTCATGCAGAGTCACCATCTGCTCCAGGAACGCCGCAGCCTCCTCATCATTCAGCAGGTGCACCCTGCCCCGCGCCTGAACCTGCAGATAGTTCCAGGTGGGCACAGCCGGGCCGGCCGGATAGGCCGTGGGAGAAATGTAGGCGTGCGGCCCCTGAAACAAGACCAGAATCTCGCTGTCGGATGCCGGGCTTTCTGAGGTGTCCCGCTGGCTCAGGTCCAGCAACACCTCCACCTGGGGATTGGGCCGGGCCAGGTGACCCTGCAGCCGCCAGGTGGTCGGATCCTGATAGGCATCGCTGTCCGGATCCGGATGGTGCAGCAGCACAGGTAAACTGCTGGCCAGCATGCGGCCATCGGCGGATGTGATCATCTGCGCGAAATTGTAGCGGGTGATCAGGTCGGCGATGGCTTGCAGGTCGGTGACGGCAAAGGGCTGGGGCAGGTACATGGTGAAATAGCGGCTTTCAGGATGGAGATGGATGTTCTGCGCATTCTGCCTGGCTATTGGTTCAGGAAAAAGGGCCGGTTTTGCCAATTTCTTGAGTCCAAAGTTACCGGAAAGCCAGTGTGATCCCGGTCGTTCTTTTCACCACCCTGGCGGCTCAATCGTCACAGAGCCGGATATCGATGAATTTCACCGGGTCCTGCCGGAACCCGTGGAGGGGGGCCGTGGGAGCCTGCACTGCGGCCTTGCCTCTTGTCACCTGTTGAGGGGGATGGCCGCCGTCAGGCGTCGGACCCCGGTGGTTTCCAAGCAAAGCGATCAAGCGCCAGGGGAGTTGCCGTGATGGAACAGCTGTTGAAGGTTCCCAAAGACATTGGCGGGACAGACGATCCGGCCCGACCGTCAGCGCTGCCCGGTGCAGCCAGCAATGTGGGAGCGGCGGAAGAAAAGGAAACCCGGGCCAGCCGCCCCATGTCCTTTGTCACTCAGACACTGCTGCTGGCTTATCTGCTGCTGCTCAGTCTGTTGCTGTTCTACCTGCTGATTTTCTTCTGGCCGGGTAACGAGGCGCCAGGAGCTGTGGGGTCTGAAACAGCGAAGCTCTTCGGGGTGATCCAGGTGGAGGTGTCGGGCCAGATCCGGTTGATCCTGCTGGTGCTGGTCTCCGGCGCGCTTGGGGGACTGATCCACGCCTTTCGGTCCTTTGCAGCCTTTTCCGGTCAGCGTCGACTGGTGGCTTCCTGGGCCTTCTGGTACGTGTCACGGCCCTTTTCAGCAGCCATTCTGGCGTTGCTGTTTTACCTGCTGATTGCCGGGGGATTTCTGCCTGATCCAAAGGCCAGCGGCGGGGCCAAGCCCAGCATTCCGGCCATCTGTGGCTTTGCGGCCTTGATGGGATTGTTCAGCGAGCAAGCCGTCAACAAACTGCGGGAAGTGGTGCAGACCCTGCTGGCCACCAGCCGTTCAGAAAAGCTGGGGGATCATCTGTCGGAAAAAGGCGGCACCCCGCTGCTGCAGAGCCTGGCTCCCACCTCCGTCACAGCCGGTCAGGCCGCCCTGATTACCCTGACGGGGGCAAACTTCACCAGCCACACCTCTGTGCGGGTCGGTGGCAGCGAACTGCAGCCGAGCTTTGTGGATGATCAGACCCTGCGTCTGTCCCTGAGTGCCGAAATCCTGACAGGGGTTTCCAGTCTGCCTGTTCAGGTTCTGTCCGCAGACGGCGCACAGAGTGCCGAGCTGGTGCTGGCCGTTAGCCCCCCACCGGATAACACAACGGTGGAGGAAGACGGCTGAGGCGGGAAGAGGCAGGTAACTGCACCGGCGGTCGATTGCGCCAAAACGGAAAAAGGCTGCCAGATTGAATGCTGGCAGCCTTTGTTCCGTGAACCAGTGAGGGCGTCCCCGGGAGCCGGTTTGACTCTAACTTTTACGCTCCACCATCAGTTTCTTGATCTCGCCAATGGCTTTGGCGGGATTGAGACCTTTGGGGCAGGTGTTGGTGCAGTTCATGATGGTGTGGCAGCGGTAGAGACGGAAGGGATCTTCCAGATCGTCCAGGCGCTCGCCCGTGTGTTCGTCGCGGGTATCAGCGATCCAGCGGTAAGCCTGCAGCAGCACAGCCGGGCCCAGATAACGGTCACCGTTCCACCAGTAACTGGGGCAGGAGGTGCTGCAGGAGAAGCAGAGGATGCATTCCCACAGGCCATCCAGCTTGGCCCGGTCTTCAGGGCTTTGCAGACGCTCACGTTCCGGGGCCGGTGTGGTGGTTTTCAGCCAGGGCTCGATGGTGGCCAGCTGGGCATAGGGCTGGTTCAGATCGGGCACCAGATCCTTGACCACCGGCAGGTGCGGCAGAGGATAGATGGCCACGTCGCCGTCGACTTCATCGATGGAACAGGTACAGGCCAGGGTGTTGCGCCCGTTGATGTTCATGGCGCAGGAGCCACAGACGCCTTCCCGGCAGGAGCGCCGGAAGGTCACGCTGGGATCCACCTCGTTTTTGATCTTGATCAGGGCGTCCAGGACCATGGGGCCACAGTCGTCCATATCCAGCTCAAAGGTGTCCACCGTGGGGTTTTCGCCGTCGTCCGCAGACCAGCGATAGACCCGGAAGGATTTGATGTTTTTGCCACCGCTGTTGGCAGGCCAGGTTTTGCCTTTGCCGATCTTGGAATTTGCGGGGAGGGCTAGTTCTACCATGAGTCTTGATCTCTCCTTGTCGTCCTTATTGTCCCAATACCGGCCTTAGTAGACGCGGGCTTTTGGCGGGACGACTTCACATTCGTCGGTCATGGTGTACATGTGGACCGGACGGTCGGCGTGCCGGATCTTGCCGTCTTCTTCGACATAGATCACAGAGTGCTTCATCCAGTTCTCATCATCACGATCGGGGTAATCTTCACGGGCATGGGCGCCGCGGCTTTCCGGGCGGTTCAGAGCCGAAGCCATGGTGGCCACGGACTGGTGGATCAGGTTGTCGTACTCCAGAGTTTCCACCAGGTCCGAGTTCCAGATCATGGAGCGGTCGCTGACCGAGATGTCATCGTGGCGGCTCCAGAGTTCCTGCAGTTTGTCGAAGCCGACCTGCAGAGAGTCACCGGTGCGGAAGACCGCTGCGTGGCTCTGCATGACCTTCTGCATGTCCAGACGCTGGGTGGCGGTTTTGATCTCGCCTTTGGCGTGACGGGCTTTGTCCAGGCGGGCCAGGGCAAAGTCACCCGCGTCGGACTTCAGCGGCTTCTGGGTGGCGCCGGCTGTCAGCACTTCGGCGCAGCGCTTGCCAGCGGCGCGGCCAAAGACCACCAGATCCAGCAGGGAGTTGGAGCCCAGGCGGTTGGCGCCGTGCACGGAAACACAGGCGGCTTCACCAATGGCCATCAGGCCGGGAACCACGGCATCGGGATCGCCGTTTTGCGGCATCACCACTTCACCGTGATAGTTGGTGGGAATGCCCCCCATGTTGTAGTGGCAGGTGGGAATGACGGGGATCGGTTCTTTGGTCACATCCACCCCGGCGAAGATCTTGGCTGTTTCAGAGATGCCGGGCAGGCGTTCATGCAGCAGGGCCGGATCCAGATGCTCCAGGTGCAGATGGATGTGGTCATTTTCACTGCCCACGCCCCGACCTTCGTTGATTTCGATGGTCATGGAGCGGGACACCACGTCGCGGCTGGCCAGATCCTTGGCAGACGGCGCATAGCGTTCCATGAAGCGCTCGCCTTCGGAGTTGGTCAGATAACCGCCTTCCCCGCGGGAGCCTTCGGTGATCAGACAGCCGGACCCGTAAATGCCGGTGGGGTGGAACTGAACAAACTCCATGTCCTGCATGGGCAGCCCGGCCCGCAGCACCATGCCGCCGCCGTCACCGGTGCAGGTGTGGGCAGAGGTGGCGGAGAAGTAGGCCCGGCCATAGCCGCCGGTGGCCATGATGGTGCGCTGGCCGCGGAAGCGGTGGATCTTGCCGGTGTCCAGATCCCAGGCCATGACGCCCCGGCATTCGCCGTCTTCCATGATCAGATCAATGGCGAAGTACTCGATAAAGAACTCCGCATTGTTGCGCAGGGACTGCTGATAGAGGGTGTGCAGCATGGCGTGACCGGTCCGGTCAGCTGCCGCGCAGGTGCGCTGGGCCGTGCCTTCACCGAAGTTTGTGGTCATGCCGCCAAAGGGACGCTGGTAGATCTTGCCTTCTGCCGTTCGCGAGAAAGGCATGCCGTAGTGTTCCAGCTCCACAATGGCCGGAATGGCTTCCTTGACCATGTACTCGATGGCGTCCTGGTCGCCCAGCCAGTCCGACCCCTTGACGGTGTCGTACATGTGCCAGCGCCAGTTGTCGTCGCTCATGTTACCCAGGGCGGCGGACACGCCCCCCTGAGCGGCCACGGTGTGACTGCGCGTGGGGAAGACTTTTGAGATACAGGCCGTTTTCAGGCCGGACTGGGCCAGTTCCAGGGTGGCGCGCAACCCTGCGCCACCGGCGCCGACAACAATCACATCATAGGTGTGGTCGACAATTTCATAACTCGCGGGCATCGCTTTGGGCCTCTCGCGTTTGATGTAGCGGATCTGACCGTTGGCCCCGGGTGTTCGACAGGCCTGCGGAGATCATTGGAAAGCTGTTAGAAAAGAAGGGAGAGCACGGACAAGACAGCCGTCAGTCCCAGCACAATGCAGGCACCCTGCACCAGCAGGATCAGCGCCAGTTTCGGACCATGGCTGTGGATGTAGTCTTCAATCACTTCTTTTAGCCCGGCGGCGGCATGATGAAAGGTCGCCAGGATCAGCAGGATCAGCAGACCAGCTGTAACCGGCTGGCTGGCCCAGGCCGTAAACGCGGCATGATCGGCGCCCACCAGGGACAGCAGGGAGATGACAAACCAGAGGACCAGAGGCACCAGGGCCAGAGAGGAAAGGCGCATGGCCCACCACTGGGTCGTCCCGTCTTTTGCGGAACCCAGGTGACGAACCTGAGAAAGCGGAGTGCGCAAATTCATCAGTTGCCTCCCATCATGCTAAAGCCAATGACCCAGGCCAGTACTGTCAGCAGGGCCGTGCCTGCCAGGACAAGATAGGCGCTGCGGTAAACCGTCGGCAGTTCGAAGCCCAGTCCGGCGTCCCAGAACAGGTGCCGGATGCCAGCGCAAAGGTGATAGAAGAGGGCAACAGACCAGCCGAACAACAACAGGAGCCCCAGAACGGAGCCCAGGAAGTTCTGCATGGCGTTGTAAGCCTCTGGACCTGATGCGGCTGCGACCAGCCAGGCAACCAAAAGCAAGGTGCCAGCGGCGAGGGCAACACCGGTGATGCGGTGAAGAATGGACAAGGCCGAGGTAATTTGCGGCTTGTAGACTTGCAAGTGCGGCGACAAAGGCCGGTTTTGGGTGGACATCGAGGCCGTTCCCCTACTGGATATTTTTTGTGCGCTGCAGTTCTTTTGCTTACTGAAACGCTTTTTTTCGCGACACCGATGAACGTAGCACAGAATGATAGCTGTATCGCGACCTTGGTTTTATGCGCTGCGACATTCAAATCATTGCAGGGGCATTTGGCAAGTGTAACTGAGGCCGATATTCCGGAAAATCGCCGTTACAGGCGGATAAAACCAACGAACAAACGGTTGATCATCAAAAATTATACAGATGAGTCTGTCTATTTATTCGAAACCCAACCTCACGGATCAAATCACGACACAGGCTCTGAACGCATGGCATTGTACATGGCATTGTACATGGCATTGTAAGCAGAGCGAGCAAGCGCCCCAAACCCCGCTGTGCTTTCTGCCGGGATTAAAAGCAGCAGATCTGATGACGCCTCAAATCCCTGTCTGAAAGGCCCGAGACGGGAGCTCGGACAGGTTGGGTGTGTCGGGGTCACGGCTTCAATAGCCATGACGTCGAGAAAACCACCTGGGTTAAAAGCGTCTGGGCTTTCAGTGCCCGAGTTCACAGATAACAGGTTATCAGCGTCTGGGTTTTCAGCGCCTGGGCAGGCAGCCAAGGGATCACCGTCCTTCGCGCACCTTTCAGGTTGTTGAGGATCCCGAACTGGAAACTGGGCTCAACACAGCTGCTTAACCGGGAAAAATCGGTTTTTCAGAGGAAGATCTCCAGAATATCGCGTCGGTTGTTTCTCATACCTCCGTTATTGCTCAGAGGGTTAGCCGACAGTGTGCATAACCTTGTGAACAACTTGGGGGCCCTTTGTTGATTTCTCTGTCAGTTATCAACAAAAAAGCGCGTTTTGCCGACTTATCCCGCTTGGTGTTACGGAAAATTTAAGCAATGCTCTTAGGGCACACAAGAGCTGCCGAAGTTGCTCTTACCCCCTTGAAGTCACTCTTCTTTTTTGGACTCAAGCGGGACTCAGGACCCGCCTGAATCTGGAAACAGGACAGGGTGATCCAAAGGGTGGTGTAAGGGAGTAACTTCGATTGGGGATAAGAAGGGAGCGTCAGTTCTCTTTTGTCCCACTCAGGTCACGGACTTCGGTCCGGGATGCTGGGCGACGGCCGGATCTGAAGCCGCTTGCGGTCAGGGTCACCAGGTTTCTTTCCCAAGAAGCCGAAAGGTCGGGGCTGTTGAAGAGAGCCAGGACTGTTGCGGATACCGGATCTGCCTGAGGTTTTGCCGAAAGCGGATTGGAGGAAGCAAAGGGTCCAGGCCAGAAGGTAAGAGCCGGATCTTCGGGTTCAGCTACTCACTTTCCCGCCGACGTCTCTTTGGCAGTGTCGCCCCTCTGGTTGGGGTTTTGGGGTCCTTCGGGATCAGAAAATCTTCGCCGCTTTGGACTGAGGTCTGGTTTGTCGAGAGATGACCAGACGGTGAGAGGTCGGTTTTGGGCGTGTTCGCCAGGCACCCTGAACCCTGCAGCCCCAGAGGTTGCTGCCTTTCACGACAGTTTAAAGGACTTGAGTTGGCTCTTGAATGCGCGGATCCGCTGTGATCCATGAGGCGTCGGGTGCGCTTCCCCAAGGCGCATTGCAAGTACCCGCGTAGGTAACGGCCCATAGATGGGTCGCCAAGGTAGGGGTTTTTGGTGTCCGGCAGGGTTCGCCTTGTCAGACAGAAACCAGGAACTGTCTCTTCCGGCTCTTTGAGGCGGAAGTCTGTTGGAAAGAGAAATCGCTGAGCGGCTTTTCCGTCTGACAGGTGACCTGGGTGACTTTTGGATCGCTTCCCTCGCTGGCCTTGCACCCGACGCCTCCGCTCTTTGCAGCAATCGGATTGCTGGATCGCAAGAGGCTGAGAAGGAAACCCGGTGACGTCTGCTGCAGGTGGATGGAGACCGGAGAGTTTCCCGGGCAGAAAAACAGGACGGCAGAACCAGGCAGTTCTTGTCGGCACTGGAGTCGCATCGCTTCAACAGGTTTTGCTTTGTGAGACCGCCTGAAGTGTGAGTTTGCCTCTTTTCTAAGAGACCCGGTGGGGTCGACAGATCTCTGTGCTTTGTGCCCCAGGTTTGTCATTTTCACCCCCTGGATCTTTGAAAAGACGCTTGCTTCAGTTTCTTTTGGGATCGCTCCATGGCCCCCAAGAGAGCTCAAAATGACTCCGGGAAGCCGCCAGACTGCCCTGACACAGACCTACTCGATTTTTGCACCGCAACGGCCCGTGATCTGGGCACCTGCAATCCCCGAACGGGAGGCTCCCTCTGTTAACCAGAGGTGCGGGACCGAACAGCAAGGCAACGCGACGGCGGGAGGCCGGGGGGCTCCCGCCGCGCGGCGTTGTGCGTCTGCTGGAACTGCTGGCACGAACAAAGGTGGCGCCGTCAGACTTTTTTCTCTTTCTAACCTGTCCGGTTCAACTCAGCGAACAAGCTGGCGGAAGCCGCAGTCGACGTGTTTGCTTATGCTCTGACCGGTATCGATGCTATGGCTTTCGCAGGGATCGTCGCTGTGCTTTTCACCCTGTTCCTTCCCGTAGTACGGGCCGCCCGCGACCCCATCAGATGGCTTCGCCGGGTCTGGCCTTAGTCTTGCTCAAATAGAGACTGGTTGATCTCAATCAGGCAAGGGCCACCGCTGGCCAGGGCTGCCCTGATTTCCAGAGCCAGCGCTGCGGGGGAGTGGGGTCGGAACGTTGACAGGCCATAAGCCTTGGCCAGCGCGATGAAGTCCGGGTTCTTCTGTTCCACAGCGTTGGGGCTGATCTGTTTGCGGACCATGTCGTCCCTGATTTCACCCAGAGCATTGTTGTTCCAAAGCAAAACCACCACCGGCAGGTTCAGTTCGGCTGCCACGCCCAGGTCGTTCAGGCTGTATTGAAAACCGTAATCCCCGGCCAATGCGACGGTTGCTTTGCCAGGCTGCGCAAGGGCAGCGCCAATGGCAGCAGGCAAGGCATAGCCCAGCGTCCCGAAACCGGCCGGGTGCAACCAGCAGCGTGGTTGGGAAAAGGGCAGGGCCTCATTGGCGGCATAGGCCAGCTGGGTCATATCGCTGGCAATGACCGTGTCGTCAGGCACCGCCTGCCGGATGATCTGCAGCACCTCTTCGTGCATCTTTCGTTGAGGGGGCTGAGTATCTGACAGGCGCTGACGCAGGCGGGCCACCTCGTCCCTGCTCTCCAGCCGCGGTTGCGGGGAAAGCGCGGTGACGTCGGCCAGCAAGGAGGTCAGGGTTTCCTGCGCATCCCCCAACAGAGGCAGGCTGGTGCCCTGTTGATCCACCAGTTTGTTGGGGTCCAGATCCACCCGGATCAGGGCGCTGGGCTCCAGACTTGCCAGCTTTTCACGCCAGATGTCTGTTTCGGCCAGTTCAGAGCCCACCACCAGAACAGCATCGCTTTTCCCGATGTAATCCGCCAGAGCAGGTTGGGCCAGGTGGGCACCGAAAGACAGTGGATGGTGATCGGGCACCACACCTTTTGCGGCCAGTGTGGTGGCGATCGGTGCCCCCAGCAGCTCCGCCAGCTGCAGGGCTTGCGGTCCGGCATCAAGGCTGCCGCCACCCAGAATGATGAAGGGGCGCCGGGCGCGGGCCAGGCGGTGAGCGGTTTTCTCCAGGTCAGTGCGGGCCACCAGAGGGCGATGCGGCAAGGCGCGGGCACGCCAGTCGCCTGTTGCCGGCTGCGCCAGCACGTCGATGGGAATTTCGATGTAGGCGGGACGGGGCCGTTCTGACCGGAAGAGGGCAAAAGCCCGTGCCAGCAGGTCCAGAACGCCCTGGCTGGAGGTGGCTTGAGCGGCAAAGGCGGTAACACTGGCCGCCGCGGCGCGCTGGTCGATCATCTGATGCAGCCTACCCCGGTCCTGCTGCTGATCCGACAGCTCCAGGCAGCTGGCGATGACCAGCATTGGGATGGAATCGGAGTAGGCCTGCCCCAGAGGTGTCAGAATGTTGGTTACGCCGGGGCCGGTGATGGTGAAACAGGCAGCGGGCTTCCCGGTGACCCGGGCATAGCCGTCAGCCATGAAGCCGGCGCCTTGCTCATGACGGGGCAGCACGTGGGTCAGGGGGGCATGGGGCATGCCGCGGTAAAGTTCAACGTTGTGAACACCGGGTATGCCAAAGACCATCTCAATGCCGTAGTCGGCCAGAAGGCCAGGCAGAGTCTGCCCTACAGAAAGGCCCAAGGGTTCTGCTGTCATTTCTGCTCTGTCCCTGATCGTAAACGCTGGAGTGTTACCGGATTAATTCGACTCACGTCATGATAATGCTCAGAGCATGACGCTCTCTTCAACAGGATAGAAGAAGAGTGTCGGATTGTTTCCACGCGCATGGCGGTTCTGGCGGACTCGTCCCCGCTCTCGAGGTAAAGCTGTTCAGGGGAAATCGCAGAGCGCTTCCTCAAAGTAGGATGAAACCAGCAATTTCAGAGGGTCAGAAAATCAGCCGTCCTGGGAAGGGTGAGGTGGGGCGGTGCCTTGCCTTCCGGCACAGGCTGGCAATCGCTTGATCCAATGATCAAGCTCTGCACCGCCCCCAACTCAGACCTTTCGCGGCATGAGGACCGTATAGTCCAGATCCAGCACCACGGAGGCTTCCGCCTTGCCGTCTGCGCCCTTGTCCGGAAAATCCGCGCAAGGCTGGTCTTTGGTGGCCAGGGTTCTCAGGCGCAGGGCCCCCAGATCCGAGCGTCCGGGCAGCGCCATTTTCTCCAGCACTTCTGTCCAGGAAAAGAGGGTGTGACCGGCAAAGGTCGGGTTGACGTGACGCCCGCCGTTGATGGCAGCAAGACGCACTGCATTCCCCAGGCCGTTGAATGACAGGGCCCGGGCCAGGGAAATGACGTGTCCGCCATAGACGATCCGGCGGCCAAAACGGTTGCTGTTGGCCGCCAGCTGGTCGAAATGCACCTTGGCGGTGTTCTGGTACAGCCGGGTGGCCATCTGATGTTCGGCTTCTTCCAGGGTCATGGCATCCACATGGTCGATGCGTTCGCCTGCTTCATAGTCATCCCACAGGTGCGGGCTGCCGGACAGGGTGCAGTCCCAGTCGGCAAAAGACAGGGTCTCCGGAACAATCAGACGGTCAGCAGGCACAGCCGAGGGCAATTCGGGCACTGTGGCTGTGGGCGCAGCGGCAGATGTATCGCGTTTGTTGACCATGACCCAGCGCACATAGTCCAGAACCATCTCACCGCGCTGGTTGCTGCCGGTGGAGCGCACGTAGACCACGCCGGTCTTGCCGTTTGAGTTTTCTTTGAGACCGATTACCTGGCTTTTTGTTGAAAGGGTGTCGCCCGGATAGACCGGGACACCAAAGCGGCAGTCGGCATAGCCCAGGTTGGCAACGGCATTGAGCGAGACGTCAGGGACCGTTTTGCCAAAGACAATATGGAAGGTCAGCAGATCATCCAGCGGGGCCTTCGGCAGACCAGCGGCACGGGCCACTTCGTCTGAAGACTGCAGGGCAAAGCGGGAACCGGTCAGGGCCATGTAAAGGGCCTGATCCCCCTGGGTTGCAGTACGGGGGGTGGCGTGGATCAGGTCCTGGCCAATGGAAAAGTCTTCGAAGAAGTTGCCTGGGTTTGTTTTGCTCACGGAACGAATTCTTTTTTCTGTCACGGCCCGGCCAAAGCTGGGTCCTGTGAGGGACTGGAGTCAAATCGGTTTAAGTGGGCTCACTACGTGATAACCCTTGAAGCGTAAATTTGCCTCTTTTCAGTATGCTAGAGGATGATTGACGGTTTGGTTTCAGGCGCAAAGCGCTTCAATCCAAACCGATCAAGCTCCAACTGCGGGAGGGAGTAAGGGCAACCAAGCCAGGATCTGATCAGCTGCCTGCCTGCTCTTCCAGTTCTTCAATGGCCCGCGCCAGAGCCACCGTGCGCTGGGCAGAAACCACATGCAGGTTTTCCACCAGTTTGCCATCCAGCAAAACCACGCCTTTGCCCTGAGATTCGGCTTCCTGGAAAGCCGCGATGATCCGGTGGGCCTGTTCGATATCAGCGCCGGAGGGAGCAAACACCTCGTTGGCTTTGGCCAGGGTTTTGGGATGGATCAGGGTCTTGCCATCAAAGCCGAGGTCTTTGCCTTGCTGGCATTGGGCGGCAAAGCCCTCATCATCAGAAAGGTCCAGATGAACGCCATCCAGCGCAATCAGACCGTGGGCACGGGCTGCAAGAAGGCAAAGCGACAGGGATGTCAGAACCGGAAGGCGGTCTGCTGTGTGGGCAGCCCCCAGATCTTTCACAAGGTCGGAGGTGCCCATGACAAACCCGGCCAGCCGCGGACTGGCCGCCGCAATCTCTTCAGCGTGCAGAATGCCCAGGGGTGTTTCCATCATGCACCAGATGGCCATGTCATCGGGGGCCCCTGCTGCGGCCATCAGTTTTTCTACTTCCTGTACCATGGCTGCGGATTCAACTTTGGGAATCAGCAGAGCATGCGCCCCGCTTTGGGCCAGTCCTTCCACATCTGCTTTGCCCCAGGGTGTATCCAGGCCATTGATGCGGATGATCAGTTCCCTTGGACCATATCCCCCCGCTGTCAGGGCCGCTGCAATGTTGTCGCGGGCCACCGATTTGTTGTCCGGAGAAACAGCGTCTTCCAGGTCAAGGATCAGAGCATCGGCGGCCAGTCCCCGGCCCTTTTCCAGGGCACGGGCATTGGAACCGGGCATATAGAGAACGCTGCGGCGGGGACGGATGGATTGGCTCATGGGGTGACAGCTTCCTTTGCGCGGTAAGGGAGAGACCGGCGGGGCAGAAAAGCCACCCCGGTCTTTGGCCCTGATCTCATGATGGCGTCGTCTCACAGCGACGTCTGTTGCGGTGCACAATATAGAGGAGGCACGAAAGGAAATACCAGTATCTTTTGTGAAAAAGTAATAATCTTGTTTTGAAGGGACGAGGTTCGCCAGATCGGTTACAGGGGACTCGACATGCCTTAATTTTGCCCCATATGGAAGGCCAGACGGTGAGAGGGCGCAGAGAGTGCAACCGCAAAAGGCGAACGCGTCTGGCGAGAGCACTTGCAGCGGGAACGTGTCTCTTTTCAGTGTTTTAGGGGGTGAGTGACGGGCCGGGAATAAGCGCAGTGCGCTTCTGACCAGACCGGTCAGGCTCCAGGCAGTAGATGTGTGGCAGGGCTGTTGAGTTGAGGGGCGGCTTTGCGGTTGGATATCCGGGGTAATTCACATGAACATTCTTTCCATCCAGTCGCACGTTGCTCATGGCTATGTGGGCAACCGGCCGGCGGTCTTTGCGCTTCAGCGGCTGGGATGCGAGGTCTGGGCCGTGAACACGGTGCAGTTTTCCAACCATTTGGGGTACGAAAACTGGGCTGGAGATGTCATGGACGCAGACCATCTGGCGCGGGTCACCCAGGCCACGCTCGATCACGGGGAACCGCGCAACTGCGATGCCATTTTGAGCGGATTTCTGGGCAATCATCAGGTGGGCGAGTCCATTCTGACAGCCGTTGAACGCGTCCGGAAAGCCAATCCGCATGCGCTCTATCTCTGTGATCCCGTGATGGGGGATGTGGAAGAAGGCTTTTACGCGTCTCCGCAAGTGCGTGAGTTCATGATGAACAAAGCCGTCCCGGCTGCCGATGTCGTGACACCGAACCTCTTTGAACTGGAACACCTCAGTGAAGTTAAAATCCAGAGCCTGGATCACGCTTTGGAGGGGGTCGAACGCCTGCTGGCTCAGGGTCCAAGAGTGGTTCTGCTGTCCTCCCTGCAGCACCTGAACAGCTCACCAGATACTGTGGAGATGCTGGTGGCCACGTCCAATTGTGCCTGGCGCGTGGTTACGCCAAAGCTGAAAACCCATCCTATGATGAAAGGCACGGGCGATCTTCTGGCGGCCCTCTTTCTGGCGCACTTTTCCGCCTGTAAGCAGGCATCTGAAGCGCTGGGGCGGACAGCAGCGGCGCTGTTTGAAGTGATCGATGCCACCCATAAGTCAGGATCGCCTGACCTGCAGATCATTGCGGCGCAGGACCGCCTGGTGGCGCCCGAAGTGCGCTTTGAGGTGGAGCGGCTGGCCTAGAGTCAAATCGGTTTAAGTGGAATCACTACGTGAGAACACTTGAAGCGTGAAACTCTTTTCAATGTTCTAGAGCATGATCGGTTTAAGTGGGCTCACGACGGGATAACACCTGACGTGTGCAGCTCTTTTCTCTCTTTCCTGTTGAAATGTGAAAGCAGAGCGCGGGTGTTTCAGAAGGTGATGAGCGGCAGGACTGGTCTCTGTCAGGGCGTGCTCTGTTTAGAAGAAGAGCCTTTTGAAAGGTCATCGAGTGCCTCTTCTATGGCGGCAAAGGCGGGAGCCCAGCCCCTTTCGAGATCCTTCGGGAAAAAACGGGTTGTGGGATACCAGGGGGTGGTCCCGGGGTGAGAGTCGTCTTGCAGCCGCCAGCGCCAGTCACAACGCCGCGAAGTCAGGAGCCAGCAGGGCACGCCCAGTGCCCCGGCCAGATGGGCCAGAGGGCCGTCGATGGTGATCACCAGATCCAGCTGTTTGACGATCCCGGCCAGATCCGCCCAGCTGTTGATGCGCGGGGACAGATCCTGCATCAGGGTCTGACCACCGGAATCGAGCAGATCCACTGCCCGTGGTCCTTTCTGCAAGGTGTAAAGGCTCACATCCGGCCGACCGGCCAGGGACAGGAAGTCTCGGAAGGGGGGTAAGCGAACGCTGTTCCGGGGTCCGCTGTCCTGGTTGGCCCAGTTGATCCCAACCTTCAGGCCGTCCTGATTTGTCGCCTGCAAGGTCAGCTGGCTGTCTGTGGGTGCGACCAGATAAGGGCCTGCTTTGTAGAGATCCTGGCTTTTGTGGCAGCGGCTTTTGAGCAAGAGAGAGCCCAGGGGAAGCCGGTAGTCGGCATCCGGCAGTCTTTTTCCGGACTGTACCACCTGATGCAGTCCGGGGATGAACTGCGCAAGCGGATAGAGTTCCGTCGAGATTTCCAGGGTGACTTTTTCTGCTTCGGCGATGGCCCAGGGCAGGAACCTCAGAAAACAGAGGCTGTCAGCCAGCGATCCGTCGGCGTAGATCAGCAGATGTTTGTCTGACAGGGGCTCGCCTTCCCACAGGGGCATCTTGTCCAGTCTGGGGCGGTTTCGCATCAGATCCAGTCTGGCTTCATAGGCCAGGGCCCCCTGGCGCAAATCGCCTTTCATCATCAGGGTCAGGGCCAGATCTGTCCGGATGGCAGCGGTTTTTGGCGCATCTTTCATGGCTTTTTCGAAAGAAGAAACCGCCATATCGAACTGGCCCATATCCGCCAGCACCCGACCCACATTGTGGAGAATTCCCCAATCGGCCTGACGCAGACTGGCGGCTTCCTGGTGGCAGCGCAGCGCCCCTTCCAGATCTTCACGGCCGTGCAGCAGGTTTCCAAGATTGGTGTGCAACCCGGCATTTCCGGGCGTCAGGCTCAGAGCCCGGCGAAAGCAGGCTTCGGCGGCGTCAGGTTTCTTCTGCGCCCGCAGCAAAACACCCAGATTGTTCAGCGCCTGAATGTGATGGGGGTCCAGATGCAATGTCTTGCCGTAAAGCACAATCGCATCGTTCAAGCGTCCGGCCCGATGAACTTCCACAGCGCGCACAAAGGCAAGGTTGGCTTCGCTGCTGTCGGTAATGGTCTGGGGTTCACCTTTGTCGCCGGAGGTGGTGTCGAAGGTGCCCCAATCCAGATTGTCATCCTCATCCAGAGACAAAGGGAGTCCTTCAGCATCAGGGTTTGATCCCGTCTGTTCCGGCGCAGGTGACGTGGCGGTGTCCGGACCGCCCTTGTGTTCGTCTTGAGTGCTGTCCGTCATTGCAGTCCTGTCTTTCGAGCCCGCTGTCCCGGTGTCTGGATGGGCAAAGACTATGCTGTGAACAAGGGCCAGTTCAACAGATTGTGCGTGCTATCTGTGATCAAGACCGCTTTGGGTGGTGCACACCTTCTTAGAGCATGATCGGTTTCGTTAGAAGCGCTTTGCGCTTGTACCTGAACCGTGAATCATCCTCTATGCTCTTGAAAAGAGGCAAATTCCACTTGAAGCGATTTGACTCTAGCCGATATGCCCCCGTCACGTTTTTTCTGAGCTTTTGTTCTGAGCATTTATTCTGCGGTTTGGTCCTTCAGTTCTTCGGCATCATCAATATTCAGGAGAAAGAGCCGATCGTAAGCAAATGTTCAGACTTGGTCCGTTAGGAAGGGTCTTTGAAGCCAGTGACCCTAGAACAGAATCGGTTTTGATTGAATCACTTGGTGATAAGGCTTCAATCGAGAAACATCCTCTTTTCAACAAGATCGGGGATGAGTCACGACAGAAGCGCAGCGCAAGGTGCTTCTACTTCAGTTGATCACACTCTGGGGGAGCCGGGGTGATGCGCTTTTATTGGTTCTGTCTGGATTGAGTGCAGGATTAGAAATCCTCAGCACCCGGATATGGAAAATTGTAGTTAATTTGGTCTTTTGGCAATTGCAGAAAAGAAACTATAGTCTTGGCTCTGAAGAAGGTGTGCTGCTTCAGGTCTCTAACGTCTCCTTTCATTGGTTTGAAGACCGACGGGACCCCGTAGCAGGTGCCTTCTCCCCTGGGCTTGTTTGCAGCAACCAGACCCTGGAATAGGACATGGCAGTGGCGCAAGAAAAAGGAAAAGCAATTCCTCCTTCAGTATTCCGGGGGAAAGCTCAGCGTGCCAGTGAGCACGCGGCCGGGGATGCCTTTCTCGCTAAGCACTTTCAGTTTATCTCTCCGGAAATGGCTGCCAGCTTCACACCGGAACAGCGGGTCGCTTTGCGCCGGATGTTCATGTCGCGGGAAGAAGGACGGCATCTGATCGACTCCCGTCATTCCTTTCCACTTGGCCGAAAACGCTACTACTACGTTTTCCTCTTTGGCAAAGACCGGCGTCCCATGGATCGCCTGAAGCGGGAAGGCATGATTTCCCGTGGCACCACCTTTTTTGTTTATGTTGTGGGATTGATCATGTTGATGGTGCCGGTTTTCGGCATTCTTTATCTGTTCAAAAGTGCACTGGGTGTTGATCTGATGCCGGGTGCTGGCGGGCATGAAGCCGGCCGCAGCTTCCTGGAAACACTGCAGAGCATGTTCTGAACGCAGGCTGACCGGGTTTGCCCCGGACAGTGTGGCAGATGGCAAAAAAGGCATGAAACCTGATGGTTCCATGCCTTTTTCTGTTGGGTCCAGACCAGGGGTGCTGCGTTTGGCCTCCCCGGGGCCCTGGAGAAATTCTGGTGTGGTCAGCCACCACCGCCGCCTGGCGGTGTCGGCGGTGAGCCAGGAGGGCCACCCCCCGGTGTGCCGGAATCTGGCGGACAATGGGGAGGACGTGGCAAACCCGACCCTGGCGGTGGGCAGGGAGAGGGCAGGACGCGCGCATTTGCGCTGCGGTCAATGCGCACCAGTGTAGGCACGCTGTAGGCAGCCACGGCTGTCAGCCCGAGTTTCGCCAGCGCTTTGCGGCGAGAGGGGGAAACAGCGTCTTTGTCAGTCGGCTCGACAGTCGCAGGTGTAAGCGACCTGTCGTCCTGATCCAGCGGATTATCCATCACCTCAGTGACTCCTTGTGGTCCGGCCAAAGTAACAGCAAGGTCCGAACCCGTTGTGATAAGCACCATATTATTTGGCAACGCGAGGTGGATTTGTCCACCTTTTTGTCAGGTTTTACTGATCCTTATCAGCAATCCTTAACAAAACGATTTTTATCTAAATGCCGAATTGTTTCCGGTTTCGCAGGTCAGGATCTGAACTCTTTCTCCTAAAGCCTTCCGTTAACTTGAGAATTATTGATCCGCGTTTGCAATTCAGAAGGTCAGGATACCATGGGACCTTGACCTGAACAAAGGGTTAAGCTTTTCAGCGCTTAGGGAATTGTTTATGTTTTGTTCTGGCTGTGGGTTCGGCACAGGTGAGAAGGAAGCAGTGAGTGGCCTTAGATGAAGAGCAAAAGGGCGTGGCCGGAGAAAGCACCGGAGAAAGCAAAAGCGCGCTGGACCTGGCCAGAGGGGCCACACGTCTTTTGCAGGACCACGGCTATGTCTGTTTGCCGGAAGTCACCCTGAAAAGCGGACGTCGGGTGGATCTGCTGGCTCTGGGACCCAAGGGACAGATCAGGGTTGTGGAGATCAAATCCAGTCTGGCGGATTTCCGGGCCGACCAGAAGTGGCCGGACTACCTCGCATACTGCGAACAGCTATACTTTGCTGTGGCCGGAGATTTCCCGCTTGAGGTTCTGCCAGCTGACCAGGGACTGATTTTGGCCGATGCCTATGGCGGTGAGTTTCTGCGCCATCCGGATGCCCGTGTTTTGGCAGCTGCCCGGCGCAAAGCCATGACGTTCAAGTTTGCTCAAACAGCCGCGCGTCGTCTCTCTGCCCTGCAACAGGTCGTCGAACAGGCCTGAGACACCTCCCGGTCAGACCATTTGTTTGATGACCTCACCAGGGCAGCTTGTGGCGTTTATCCGGAGTGATTGTGCGTGATGACACCAGACTGTCTTGTCTAGCTGTTCAGCCGGGCGATGGTGTTGGTTGTGGAATGGCCGGCTTTCAGTTCAGCCAGCAGGATCTCACCGCCATAGCTCTGAACCAGCTCAGCACCGACCACCTGTTCAACGGTGTAGTCGGCCCCCTTAACCAGCACGTCCGGCCGCAGGAGTTCTAAAAGTTCCAAAGGGGTGTCCTGACCGAACAGGACGACGCGATCAACGGTGGCCAGAGAGGCCAGTACCGCGGCGCGCGCTGCTTCGTTTTGCACCGGACGACTGTCTCCCTTCAGGCGTTTGACAGAGGCATCGCTGTTCAGGCCCACAATCAGCCGGTCACAGGCCGCGGCACACTGTTCCAGCAGAGACAGATGGCCGGGATGCAGCAGGTCAAAACAGCCATTGGTGAAGCCCACTTTCAGTCCGGCTGCCTGCCAGGAGCGGACTTTTTTGGCGGCTTCTTCGGCTTCCATGACCTTGTTTTCATGGCTCAGCAGACGCTCCACCTGTGCGGCGCGCAGCAGCTCCGTGGGAAAGGCCACGGCTGTGCCCTGCTTGGCGACCACCACACCGGCGGCGATGTTGGCCAGTCGGGCGGCCGTTTCCGCTTTCAGACCGGCTGCCAACGCGGTGCCGAACGTGGCGACAACCGTGTCACCTGCACCTGAGACATCAAAGACCTCCTGGGCTTCTGCCGGCAGATGAACCACCAGCCCGTCTTTGTCCACCAGGGTCATGCCGGCCTCGCTGCGGGTGGCCAGTACCGCGTCGATGCCGCAGGTTTCAATGATTTTGCGACAGGCGGCTTCCACCTCTTCATCGCTGCCGACGGGCAGGTTGGTGGCTTCAGCCAGTTCCTTGCGGTTGGGGGTAACGAAAGAAGCCCCGCGATAGATGGAAAAGTCCCGCCCCTTCGGGTCGACAATGACGGGCACCCCGGCTTTGCGGGCCTCTGACACCAGTTCGTGCAGAATGGTGGGATTGAGAACACCTTTGCCGTAGTCGGACAATACCAGAGCTTTGACTTCCGGAAGATAGCTTTTGGCCATCTGCTGCAGGGTTTGCTGGATGGCCAGTTTGGGCGGGCTGAGGCAATCCCGGTCGGCCCGCAACATCTGCTGGCCGTTGGCAATGTAGCGGTCTTTGATGGTTGTGGTCGCACTGGGATCGATCAGCAGATGACAGACATCGCCCAATTCTGTCCCGGCCAGGTTCTGGATGTCCCGACCGGCGCTGTCTTTGCCGATCACCGTGACAAAGCGAGGAGCCGCCCCCAAAGCCGCCAGATTGCGCAGGACGTTTCCAGCGCCGCCCAGCATGGTGCTTTCCCGGTCAACCCGCAGAACCGGAATGGGGGCTTCCGGTGAGATGCGCTCAACCTGGCCGTAGACGAAGCGGTCCAGCATGACATCGCCCATGGCCAGTACCGGTGCCCCTTTCAGGGCCTGCAGGTCGGCAGCCAGGTCTTGATCCGGAGAGGCAGGTGTCACGCTCATGTTTTGCAACCGTGTCTGAAGCGAAGGAAAAGCTGTTGAATGGATGTAGCTTATCCGGCGGGCTCACGCAAAGCCCGGAAGACGGCGGCCGATTGTCAGAACAACTGCCGCAACGGTGTGGCGGGGGTCAGACCAGGTCCAGCTTCTGTTCCAGGGCGCCACAGAGCATCTGTCCCAGAGTGATATGCATTTCCTGAATCCGGGCCGTGGTGCTGCTGGGCACCACCAGCAAGGGGTCAGCCAGCCCGTGAAGATCACCGCCGTCTTTGCCGGAGAGTGCTGCTGCGGTGATGCCCAGTTCCCTGGCCTGTTCCAGAGCCCGGATGACGTTGGGGCTTTTTCCCGAGGTGGAAATGCCGATGGCCAGATCACCGGCCTGGCCCAGGGCGGCCAACTGACGGGCAAAAACTTCGTCAAAACCCAGATCGTTTCCGCAGGCTGTCAGGGCAGAACTGTCGGTGGTCAGGGCGATGGCGGCAATGGGTGCCCGGTCGCTGACGTAGCGAATGGTCAGTTCCGTGGCCAGATGCTGGGCATCCGATGCAGAGCCGCCGTTGCCGAAGAAGAAGATCTTTTTGCCGTTTTGGATGGTGGTAACGGCGTGCTCCACCAACTGGGAAAAGGGCCCTGAGAGGGCGGCGCGGGTGGCCTCGACAACTGCCTGGTGCTCGTCAAACTCAGCCTGAAAGAAGCCGTTAAGATCTAGGTCGGACACCGCAAAATCCATCGTCGCTGGGGGTCTTAAAAAACAAACTGGCCTGGGTCTTAGTGGAGGCCGAGGCTGTTCTAACACCCTTGCCGGGGGAACGTTAGGCTTATCTTGGTCTGGGCCACAGTTTTCTCTTTGGGCAGGGGGTGTTGGGCCATGAGCGTCAAGGTCGCCTGACCACAGAACTCATTCAGGGCTTGCTCAGGTGATAGACCAGGCAGTCACCGCCCCCCAGCTGGTTGGACAGGGCCCGGAGCGGCCAGCCCAGGGTTGCGACCAGCAGGGTCAGGCCAGCCATGATCCCGGGGCGGCGCAGCCACCGGGCTGACACCCGGCCATTGCCGGTCAGACGGCAGATCAGGGATTGAGCAGTCCAGAGGGAAGGGGATACCTGGGTTTTCTGCGTCACCGTCAACCCGGCTTGTGCCGCCAGCTGCTCGATATCCCTGGGGGCAAAGTGGGAGAGATGAAAGGGCACATACCAGTTGATCCAGGCGGCGCCAAAAAGCCGACGTTGCCAGGAGTGGCGATTGGGGCAGCTGAGAAAGAGCCAGCCACCGGGGGCCAGCAGGTCAGAACAGCGTTGCAGAGCGGCTGCGGGATCTTCCAGATGTTCCAGCACATTGGCCAGCAACAGCGCCTCATAGGGCCCGTCCAGTTCCGCGTCGTCTAGTGTCTGTTCGATCACCTTCAGGCCTCTTTGCCGCGCCTTTTGGGCGGCGCTGGCAGAGGGTTCCAGTCCGGTTACATCATGGCCGGCCTGAAGGTAGAGCTGGCTGCTGCGCCCCTGCCCGCAGCCTATGTCCAGCAACCGGGGTGCTGTAGCGGGGGTGCGGGCGCCCGTTTGAGGTGTCAGGGCACGCAGGTGACCGGCCCAGTCGCCGTCGATGGTCAGGAAGAAGCGGTAAAAGGGGGAAGCCAGAACCTGCGCCACCAGTTCGCTGTAGCGGTCTGATGTCACCGCCGGTGATTGGGCACTTTCCTGCAGTGCCAGGATTTCTACCTCGCTCAGGCGTGGTTGGGTCTGCTCCAGTCCACAGGCCTGGCAGACCGCAAGGTGATAAACACCCTGCGCCTCTGTCCGGCTGGGGGTCAGGGCTGTTGGCAGATGGTCCAGCACTCCCTGGCAGACGAGACAGCTGCCGCGCTCTGGCGTTTGGCCGGATGCCGGGTGTTTTTTCGGCAGGGTATCTTGGCTGGACATGCTGGCAATCTAGATGCTGTGACCGGAAAGGAGAAGCCTGCTTAAAGCAACAAGAGGGTCTTTCGGGCTGCTTTTGATCTGTTCGACAGGTCCTCCTGCCTGTCAGCGCCCCGGCACCGGATACAGTTCCAGGATCAACAAAGTGATTCCCTTAGCCGCCGTCTGCCTATAGGAAAAGTAGAGCTTTGTAAGACAGGGCAGCTTGCCTTTCCCGCCCTGTTGCCTCGAAACCGGTTAAAGCTGGGGTAGCTTTCGTCTGTGCTGGATCAGATCACACCTGTCATTCTGACCTACAATGAAGAGGCCAATATCGGTCGCTGTCTGACCGCCTTGTCCTGGGCCAAAGAGGTGGTGGTTCTGGATAGTCATTCCACTGACGAAACGGAATCCATCGCCCGCAGTTTTCCGAACTGTCGCTTTCTCCAGCGGCCCTTTGACAGTCATGCCCAACAGTGGCGCTTTGCCCTGGAAGAAACAGGGATTTCCAGCCCCTGGCTGCTGCGCCTGGATGCCGATTATGTGGTCACTCCTGCCGTAGTGGAAGAGTTGCGCGGGCTGACACCCGGCAGTGACATGACGGGCTATCGGGCGGCCTTCGACTACTGCATCTTGGGGCGCAAACTCAGGGCCTGTCTCTATCCGCCCAACATGGTGCTTGTGCGTCGGGAGGCTTTATCGGTTATCCAGGATGGCCATACGGAACGGGTGGGGGTCAGTCAGGGACAAACCGGCCTGCTGGCAAACCCTCTGCAGCATGATGACCGAAAAACCATGGCCCGCTTTGTCTGGGCCCAGATCCGGTATCAGGCCCGGGAATGTGACAAGCTGCTGGCGGCGAAGTCGTCCGAGCTGGGGATGGCCGACCGGTTGCGCCGCTGGGTGGTGGTCGCTCCCTGGCTGGTGCCGCTCTACTGCCTGATTGCCCGGGGATTGATTTTGGATGGCCGGGCCGGACTGGCTTATAGTCTGCAGCGCAGTGTTGCAGAGTCGATTCTGTCTCTTTATCTGATTGACCGTAAGTTGCGGGGGCCGGACAACGGGCCGGGCGACAAGGGTCTTGAGCAGCCAAAAGGAACCACAGGGGCATGACCTACGTTTTGGGCCTGAACGCGTATCACGGAGATGCCTCTGCCTGCCTGCTGAAAGACGGCGTGCTTTTGTCCGCGGTGGAGGAAGAGCGCTTTCGCCGGATAAAGCACTGGGCGGGGTTTCCCAGCCAGTCCATCGCTTATTGCCTGGAAGAAGCCGGCATTGCTTTGTCTGATGTGGCTCACGTGGCGATCAACCGGGATCCCGGCGCGGCTTTCTGGCGTAAAGTGGCCTATACCCTGACCAAGCGCCCCTCCTGGTCCCTGGTGCGTAAACGTCTGCAAAACCGCAAAAGCTGGCTTGGCGTGGATCAGGCTCTCGCCACCGCTTTTCCGGGACAGTCTTTCAGCGGCCAGATTCATCAGATCGAACATCATCAGGCGCATCTGGCATCGGCATTTCTGGCGTCGCCCTTTGATGAAGCCGTAACTTTGTCAGTGGACGGATTTGGAGACTTCGCCTCGGCCGCCTGGGGGTTGGGCAAAGGCAACCAGGTCACGCTGGACAAACGGGTCTATTTTCCACACTCCCTGGGCATTTTCTATCAGGCCCTGACCCAGTTTCTGGGCTTTCCCAACTACGGCGATGAATACAAGGTCATGGGCCTGTCGGCCTATGGCAAGCCCGCTTACCTCGACAAGATGCGCCAGATCGTGCGGTTGGAAAACGACGGAGGGTTCAGTCTGACCCTGACCTACTTCCGGCATCACCGCGAAGACATTGCCTATGAGTGGGATGGCGGCATTCCCAGTGTTGCCTCCATTTTTGCCCCGGCCCTGGCTGAGCTGCTGGGCCCGGCTCGGCGTAAGGAAGACAAGCTGGAGCAGCAGCACTTCGATCTGGCTGCCTCCGTGCAGGCCATGTACGAGGAAACCCTGTTTCATATGCTGGATCACAGCCATCGCCTCTATGGCTGTGATGCGCTGGCTCTGGCTGGCGGCTGCGGGTTCAACTCCCTGGCCAATGGTCGCATTCTGAAACGGTCGGCCTTCAAGCGTCTCTACGTGCAGTCGGCAGCCGGGGATGCCGGGGGAGCCATCGGAGCGGCGCTGGAAACCTGGCATGGGCTGCCGGAAAGCAAAACAGCAGAGCGACCGGTCATGGATCACGCCTATTTCGGTCCTTCTGCGAAAGAAGAAGACATCAGGATTCTTCTGGAGTCGCGGCAGGAAGAGCTGGCGGCGGCCGGGTGTGATGTGCGTCGGATCGAGGATGAAGGGGCGCTCTGTCAGGAAGTGGCCCAGGCCATTTCTGAGGGCCTGGTGATCGGCTGGTTCCAGGGTCGTATGGAGTGGGGACCACGGGCGCTGGGCAATCGCTCTATTCTGGGTGACCCCCGTCGGGCCGACATGAAGGACATCCTCAACCTCAAGATCAAACGGCGGGAGTCCTTCCGGCCTTTTGCCCCCTCTGTGCTGGAGGAGAAAGCACCGGACTGGTTCGAAGATCCAGATCAGGTACCCTTCATGATGAAGGTCTATCCCATCAAAGAAGAAAAGCGCCCTCTGATTCCGGCGGTCACCCACGTGGATGGTACCGGGCGTCTGCAAACTGTGTCGGCCAAGACCAACCCGCTTTATCACCAGCTGATCTCTGCCTATGAAAAACTGACAGAGGTGCCCATGGTGCTGAACACCTCATTCAATGAGAACGAGCCGGTGGTCTGCCGCCCTGAAGAGGCGCTGGATTGTTTCTTGCGCACCAAAATGGATGTGCTGGCTCTCGGTCCCTGGCTGGTGCGGCGTCAGGCATAAGCGCCTTGCGTTCCGCTTCTTTCGTGAATCACCCTCTAACAGCTTGAAAAGAGTCTTATCCGGTATCCCGGGAAAAAGATTAGATACATACATTCGCATATATAAATGTAAATTGCTGTGATACCCTTTCCTCCGGTGGTGTGTTGCGGGCCGATGCGGCGGCACCTCTGTGTCTGAAAAGCCCGCGTACACCGCCAGAACGGGAAAAGCTCAAAAGAGCAAACAAAGGGGAGGGTCGAGATATGACGGGGTTTATCCATCGCAGGCTGCTTTGGGTCTGGGCACTGCTATTGGGCGCAGCATTGCTTCTGCCGGGAAGTGACCGGGCGGCACTGGCTGAAGAGCTGGAAGTCAACATTGCCAAAGGCATCAGCCAAGTGGTGCTGCAGGGTCCTGACGGTGAGATCATCATTCAGCGGGATCAGGATCAGGAGGCGGTCATTGACCCGGCCTACGCCAAAACTTCGCGCGCCTGCCCGCCGTTTTGCATCCAGCCCATGCAGGTGGCCCCCGGTGTCACCACGGTAGGCGAACTGGAGCTGCTGGCTTTTCTGGAGCAGGGGGGCAAGCTGATCGACGGCCGAACCATCAACTGGTTCGCTGAAAGCACCATCCCCGGCGCCATCAACATTCCCTACACCGAAGCGGCACAGCGCCTGGACGAACTGGGCTGCAGCCAGGACGCCGATCTGAAATGGGACTGTGCCGAGGCTGAGAAGGTTCTGCTGTTTTGCAACGGCCCCTGGTGCGGTCAGTCACCTGCGGCCATCCGCGCCATGCTGCGCGAAGGCTACCCGGCTGAGCAGATCATGTACTATCGCGGTGGCATGCAGGCCTGGACCAGCCTGGGCCTGACCACTGTGGAAGGTGATTTCTAAAGCAGGGCCGGTTTGGTTAGAGGTGCTTCGCGCTTGTACCTAAGCCGTGAATCACCCTCTAACTGATTGAAAAGAAGCGCATTTCAATCTTCTGAAGATCTGTTTAAGGACTGAACAGAAGGCTGGTTTTTTAAGAGGCTCAGACGTTTCCGGACGCCACAGCCTGGTAAGCGGCTTCCAATTGATCTGCGACAGCGGCCCGGTCATAGCGTGACCGGGCCGTTTCTTTTCCGGCCCGGGCCAGTGCCGCTGCCTTTTCCGGTTCGGCGAGCAACGTCAGCAGTTTATCTGTCAGATCGGGCAGGGTGGTTTCACAGACCAGACCGGCATTGTCTTCTGCCAGTTCCCGCCAGATGTTGACCTTGTTGGAAATGATGACAGGCAGGTTTGAGGCCATGGCTTCCACCACCGCAATGCCAAAATTCTCGCTATAGCTGGGCAAAACAAAGCAGCTGGCTGCGGCATAAGCCGCCCGTTTCAAGTCACCCCGGATCATGCCGGTGAAGGTGGCTCTGTCCGTCAGGCCCCTGGCGCTGAGATCGGCTTTTACCCTGTCGGTTACGCCGTGATCTGGTCCGGCCAGCACCAGATGCAGGTCACCGAATTCCTTCTGGGCTTTCTCAAAGGCGGGCACCAGAAGATCCAGCCCTTTCTTTTCCGCCAGGCGGGAGAGAAAGAGAACGATGCGCCGACCTTTGGCTTCGGGAAACTGATCCAGGAAGACAGAGGCATCGGGCAGGCTGTCGAAGGCGGCGCAGTCCAGACTGTTGGGCACCACAATGCCCGGCCGGTTGAATATCCAGGGCCGGGCCAGTTCCCATTCTTCCTGCGCTGTAAAGTGCAGGGCTGTCGCCCCCCGGGTCACCCGGTTCATAAAGAGCTGTTCCAGAATCCATTTGGGCAGACGCTTGCGCTGGATGATGTAGGGATCCAGAGAACCATGTGGGCGCAGGAAATAGGGAACGCCCAGTTTGCGACAAAGATCGCCTGTTACCCAACAGTGATGCAGATGCCAGGAATGCAGGTGGACCAGATCATACTGTCCTTCCCGCAGTTCCTTTTCCAGCGCCTGGGCAAGGGCGGGTGAACGTTGCAGCGGACGATTGAGAACCTCCGGCGTACCCAGAGGAAAGAGCTCAACCTTCACCCCTTGTGCGCGGGCCGGTGCCAGATCCACAGGCGGGCCTTTGAAGGTGGTGGCGAAGATGGAGATTTCATGCCCGCGTTCCTGCAAAGGCAGGGCCATGTCCAGCACGGCCTGGGAGGGACCGCCCTGGGCTGCCGAGAGGGTTGCGAGTGAATGAAGGATGCGCATGCGTTCTGCCGAAGGCTCTGCCAGGATCAAAATAAAAGCCAGTATCCTGCCGGACGGCAGACTGGTAACTTATTGATAGCAAATTGTTTACAGGTCTAATAGACATAACCTCCAGAGGTGAGCTCTTAACTGGCATTGCGACGGCCAGCTTTCCTGACTGTTTTTGTTGGGGTCAGGTTTTGGCTTTGATTTGAGACTGTCTGCAATTGAGTCGTCGTGTGCCGCGCCAACGAGCCGGGAGCCTGAGAAAGGGGACGGGGTGTCAAAGCGCTATCTGGTTTTGCTGCACGACGCCTATGGCGGCCATGGAGGCATTGCCCGCTTTAACAGCAACCTGCTGAGCGCCCTGAGTCTGGACCCGGCAGTTGAGAGCATCACGGTGCTGCGTCGGCACGCCCCGAAACACGAAGAAGAAGCTGTCCCGGAAAAAGTCCGCTTCGTTTCTCAGGCAGAGCAAGGGGGCGCCGCTTTTTTGCTGGCAGCCCTGAAGCAGGGGATCTTTGGCCCATCCTGCGATGCCGTCATCTCTGGACATCTTAACCTCCTGCCCGCCGCGTTGCTGGCCCGGGGAAGCGCACCTCTGGCCTTGATCCTGCACGGCATCGACGCCTGGCAGCCGACAGGGCGTTTTCTGGTCGACCGCTTTCTGGGGCGCTGCAAACGGGTCTTTGCGGTCAGTCAGGTGACATTGGACCGCTTTGCGGGCTGGAGCGGCTATCCGAAAGACCGCTGTCGTTTGCTGCCCAACACCATTGATTTGCAGGCTTTTACACCCGGTCCGCGCCGGGATGATCTGGAGGCGCGGTTTGGCTTGAAGGGCAAGAAGGTCATTCTGACTCTGGCCCGGCTGGCCGGTCGGGACCGGCACAAAGGCATTGATGAGATGTTTGAGGTGCTGAAACGTCTGGCGCCCGATCAACCGGACCTGGTTTATCTGGTCGCCGGAACCGGGCCTGACCGGGATCGGCTGGAAGCCAAAGCCCGTGATCTGGGCATTGCCGCCCAGGTGGTCTTTACCGGCTACGTGGCAGAAGAGGAAAAGGCAGATCTCTACCGCCTGGCCGATGCCTTTGTGCTCTGCGGTCGGGGAGAGGGCTTTGGCATTGTGTTGCTGGAGGCCATGGCGTCAGGTCTGCCGGTGCTGGCCTCCAGCCTGGATGGGTCAATCGAAGCTGTTCAGGGTGGCAAACTGGGATTGCTGGCTGATCCCGATGATCTGGATCAGCTGACAGCGGCTGTTCGGGACCTGTTGGCCCGACCCGCAGGACAGCGCCCCGACGGGTTAGAAGATTTTTCACTTGGGGCTTTTAACCAGCAGGTGCTGGCGTTGATGGATGAGATCTCCGGGCGATGACAAATTCAGGATCTGTCGCACAAAGACCCTTTCGGCTGGCCATTGCGGCCCGACATGCTGTGCCTTATCAGGTACCTCTCTATCGCGCCGCCCATCAGGATCCCCGACTTGAGGAGATGGTTTATCTCCTGTCCCGAGAAGGGGTCGACAGGGTCAGTCATCCGGCGGTGAAAACCGGACTGAGCGCCTGGGACCTGCCCTTGCTGGAAGGCTACAACCACCGTTTCGTAAGCAACTGGACCTGGGATGAGTTCAAGCCGGTGATCAGCCGGATCAATCCCGGTCTGCTGTGGTCGCTGCCGCGCGGGCGCTATGACGCGGTCCTGATGAGCGGATATGACTGCCTGTCCTCTCTTTTCACCATCTGGGCCTGTCGCTTGTCCGGTGCCAAATGCTTCCTGCGGGCGGAAGCCGACCTGGGCAACTCCGGCGGAGGGTTTTTGCGCCGGATGAAGGAAAAACATCTGGGCCGTTATCTGACGTCCTTTGACGCGGTGTTCTACGGCAGTCTGGCCAACAAACACTACTGGCAGCATTACGGCGTGCCGGAGGAAAAACTCTTCTTTTTGCCCAGTTCGACAGACCTGCCGCGCTTCGAGGCTCTGCTGCCGGACAAAGCAGAGAAGCGCGCGGCCGTGCGACAGCGCTGGCAGATTCCGGATGAAGCCGTGGTCATGACGCAGTCTGCTGTGCTGCAGGAACGCAAGCGGCCGCTGGATGTGCTGCAGGCCTTTCTTGAAGTGGAAGATCAGCAGCCCGACGCCTGGTTCCTGGTGCTGGGCGATGGTCCCCTTCGGGCGGAGATGGAGGCTTTGGTGGCAGCCCGCAACAGCAAGCGGGTGATCTTTGCCGGATATCTCAATCAGCAGGACCTGGCCGACCACCTACTGGCTTCGGATTTTCTGGTCCTGGCCTCAACCTATGATCCCACCCCTAAAGTCCTGCACGAAGCGGCGGCACTGGGGTTGCCGGCGGTGGTCTCCAGCGGGGTGGGGACGGCCCGGGACTTCGTTCAGGACGACCTGTCAGGATTGGTGTTTGAAACAGGCGATGTGGCGGGCCTGAGCGCGGCTTTGGGGCGTCTTTTTGGGGAGGCCGGATTGCGTCAGCGTCTCAGCCAGGGGGCGCTGTCCCAAAGCCAGGTCTGGTCGCCCCAGGCCGGTGTGGACGGGCTGGTTGCCGCCCTGACCTACAGTCTGTCCGGGCCCACCACGACAGCGTCAGAAACAGTTACGTCAGGATAAGGGTTCATGAGCCGCATTCGTGAAATTTTCGCCAGCACAGGACCCCACAGCCATTTCTTTGGCTATTACGACAAGTCCCCGCTGGATCATCCGGGGCAAAGGCTGCTGGCACTGCGCTGTGATCTGGGTAAGTCTCTGCCCGGTCCGGAGGATCAGGTTGAAGTTGGTTATTTCGATATCGAAACGAAAGACTATCTGTCCCTGGGGACCTCGCGGGCCTTCAACTGGCAACAGGGGGCCATGGTGCAGTGGCTGGGTCCGGATTTTGCCCGCAAAATCATCTACAATGACCGTCGAGGCAATGAGGTCTTTGCTGTCGTTCATGACCTGGAAAGCGGCCAAAAACAGGAATTTCCCGGTGGTGTCACGTCCGTAACCCCTTGTGGCAGGAAAGCTGTCGCCCTGGACTGGCACCATCTGGCAAAGACCCGGCCCGGATACTCCTACGCCGGGCTGGATCCGGAAAAATCTCCGGAAAAGGAAAACGCTCTTTGGGTGCTGGATCTGGAGACGGGGGAACGCCAGCGACTGATCGGCCTGCCGGAGCTGCTGGCCTATAAACGGTTATCGTCCATGGCCGGGGCCGCGCACTCCCTGGAACACCCCATGGTCTCCCCGGACGGCAAGCGCTTTTGCTTCTATCACCGCTGGATTTTGCAGGATGGCGGGGTTTTTACCCGTCTCTACAGTCTGGGGCTGGACGGGCAGGATCTGCGGCTGTTGCTGGACAGTGGGAAAGTCACCCACGCCTGCTGGCGCGGCGCGGATCGCCTGGTGCTATGGGGTGCCATGCCCTCTCTTGTTACGGGCTTGCGGCGCCACAAGCTCTTGATCAAAACCCTGCTGAAACCTCTGCTGCCACTCTATCGGCGGATTTCCCGGAACCGGCCGTCTCTGCAGCGGGCGGCCGCCGGTCTGAGCTATCTGGATCTGAAGGATCAGGAAGGCACGGCTGTTCATCGTCTGGCTGATGGAATGTTGACCCGGGACGGCCACCCCAGCTTCCAGCCCGGCAACACCAACAGCATGCTGACCGACAGTTATCCCGATGCCGACGGCCATCAACAGCTGTTCCTGTACGATGATGAAAGCAAGTCGCTGGAAACTCTGGGGTCCTTCGCCACACTGCCGGATCATCAGGAAACCGGCTGGCGCTGTGACCTGCACCCGCGCTGGGATCACAGTGGCCGCAAAATCTGCATTGATTCTCTGCACAGCGGTCAGCGCCAGGTTCATCTCTTTGAACTCACTGGAGCATGATCGACTGAGGTCGAAGCGACTTGCGCTCCACTTCTGTCACGAATCACCCTCTAACAAGTTGAAAAGAGGCAAATTCACGCTTCAAGCATTATCACCAAGTAAGCCCACCTAACCCGATTTGACTCTGACGATTGGGCCTGTTTGTCGCTTCGATTGCAGAGACCGCTGGGCGGCCTGTTAGCTCAGCTGTGCCAGCATTTCCCGGGCCACATCTTCTGGACTGGCCACGCTGCGTCGTCCGCGTGGCAGGGCAGTCTGCCAGTTTTTCGGCCAGTCCTCTAAGGGGCGGTCTGCCCGCAGGGTCAGCTCCATACCTTCTGGCGGCAGGGGATCCTCTGGCATGAGCTGGCCCTGTTGACCCACCAGAAAAGGCAGACCCACCTCCAGCATGGCGGCGACCTGACTGGACTTGCCCAGAAGATAATGGGGGTAGCCTGTCAGTCCATAATCCAGACCCATCAGATAGCTGTAGACCTGCTCATCCGGCAGGGATCCCAGTTCCATGAAGGTCATGTCCGGATAGGTCTGAGCCCATTGCTGAAAGAGATACTTGCCAGCGCCGCCCCTGCCGGCACTCAGGATCAGGGCCTTTTTTCCCTCCAGGGCGGCGAGTTCCCCGGCACGGGTTAACAAAGCTGGTCCGGGTGTGTTTGGAAAAATGCCGCCAAAGAAGCCAAAGGACAGAAAGCGCTCGGGGGTATCAAGACCCAGTTCCCGCAGTTTTTCCGGCAGCCACTGCCCGTTGCTGTTCTGGCTAAGAGCCACGGTGGCATAGATCGGCAGGTAATGGCTGTTGAAGCCCCCCTGATTGAGAAGTTCCTTGTAATAGGGGTTGCTGAGGGTCAGCAGGTCTGGCTTCAGGGCTCTTAGAAAAGAGAAGAGCAGCTGCTTTTGAATGACCCCGTAAATCTTTTGTGTGACGCGGGCGCCCGGATCCAGACCAAACCAGGCTTCATGCAGCATGACGTGGGTTTTGTAGGGGCGCAGAGCTTCTGTCAGGGCCCTGTTGAAGGCCCAGGGCATTCCCTTGGGATGGAAGGAGGTCAGGACATACTGAAGGCTGACAAAGGCGGGTTGAAAGTCTGCCAGTTCTTCTTTCAGACGTTTGATGCGCTGGTCTTGTGGCAACGTCTGCGCCAGACGAACAATCCGGGTGTTTGTCTCCTCTTCGAGAACCACACCGCCTGCCTTCAGGTCCTGATCGGCATGGCGGTCACTCAGGGAGATCAGCTGCACCTCCATTCCCTCTGATGCAAAGGCAGCGGCCAGCAGGCGGCTGTAATCGCCAACACCGTTGGTTCCGGGTTCGAGGCTGCCGCAAAGAAGGGAAACGCGCGTGGTCATGGGCCTTTGGGTCCACTGTTCATCTTGGTGGGAGTCGCCGTATCGATCCGGTGGATTGGGGACGGGTCCGGGACGGGTAGGAGGCAAGCCTGGGCAGGAAGGCAGAGTTTTGTTCTTATGCGGGTGCCCGATGTTAAGCGATTTCATTTAAACCGATCCCGCACTAGGATAGAAGTCTTTCCAGCCTTTGTTTCACTGCTTTCTGATTTTGGCTTTTGGCGGACAGATTTTTGTATGGCGGATAACAAACCGCAGTCCCTTTTGCTGACAACCCTGTGCTTTCCACCCCATGTCGGCGGGATGGAGACCATGGTGGATGGTCTGGCCGCGCGCTTTACCGAAGCAGGCTATGAGGTGGAGGTGATCACAACCTCTACCCGCCAGGACGGAAAGAAGCGGGATTTCAAGGTCACCAGAGGAGTCGGTTTTTTCCAGGTCTGGCGCGCGTTCCGATCTGCAGATCTGGTGGTGCTTAACCAGGTCGGTTTGAAGTTTGCCTGGCCGCTGTTTTTTCTGCGCCGCCCCACCTACGTCATCCATCACAATGCGCTGCCTCCCATCGAAAGAGGGCGGATTCTGGCCTCCTGGATCAAGCGGGAGATCGCCCGCCGCAGCAGCAACATTGCCATCAGTCGGTTCATTGCCGGTAAACTGCCCTTTCCCTCCCGCTTGATTCACAGCGCCTATCGCGATGATGTTTTCAATAATCGGCAGGAGGCGCGCCCGGCTGATTTGGGTTTTTCCGGGCGGATTGTTCCGGTCAAAGGCTTGATGGTGTTGATCGAGGCGCTGGTGGAACTGCGCAAAAGGGGGAAAAAGCCCACCCTTTGGATTGCCGGAGAAGGGGCCCAGTGGCCTCTGGTTGAACAGCGCATTGAGGCTGAGGGGCTGACAGATCAGGTGACTTACCTGAACACTCAAACCCCGGAAGAGCTGAATGACCGGATGAACCAGACAAAGGTAATGGTGGTTCCTTCCACCTACGAAGAGCCTTTGGGACTGGTGCCGGTCGAGGCCATGGCCTGTGGCAGTGCTGTGGTGGCCAGCCGGGTTGGCGGCTTGCCTGAGGCGGTTGGACAGGCGGGGATTTTGGTTCCGCCGGACGACCCAAAGGCACTGGCGGATGCCTGCCAGGATCTTCTGGCCTCTAAAGAAAAACGCCAGGAACTTCTGCAAAGCGCTGAGACGCAGTGTGCTAAGTTCCGACTCTCTGCCATTGCCAGCGATTATCTGGCGCTCTTTGCCGAAGACAGCTCCCGGAACCGTCATGACGGATGACAAGTTGAACCAGTATCTTGTTGATGTGGCGCATCCGGGGTCGGTGAACACCACCTATGCCATGGTGGCCAGTTTGGCCGAGCAGGGTCTGCTGGGGCGCTTTGATACAGGCATCTACTTCAAGGAAGATCAGTGGAACTGGCTCTTGCAGCTGTTTCCCGCCCGGGTACGCGCGGCCGTCGCCAGGGAACTGAAGCGCCGCCAAAGCCCTGGGTTGCCTCTGGATCAGATTTTTCAGCATCCAGTGTGGGAGATTGCCTGTATTGCCGGGGCCAGACTGGGGTTGTCTGGAGACCGGGTCAGAGGTTTGCGGGATAGGCGGAATGCCCGCTTTGACCAGATGATCGCAACCCGCCTGCACAAAGGCAGTCGACCGGATCTGCTGGTGGTTCAGGACGGCTCGGCTTTGCACAGTCTTGAGGCCGCCCGGCAGGTTGGTGTTCCAACCGTACTTAACCAGGTCATCGGTCACTATTCCCACGGACGCCGGATTCTGCTGGAAGAAGAAGAGCGCTTTCCGCAACTAAAGGGACAACTGGTCAAACCGCGATCCAACAATTTTCTGGAGAGTGTGGCGCGCGAACCCGCTGCCGCCGACTGGATTTTTGCGCCATCGGACTATGTGACTGAGACAGTTGTGGCGCAGGGAGCCAGCAGAGACCGGGTGTTGAAGCTGCCGTACAGTGTAGACACATCGCGTTTCCAGGCCGGAGACGACAGCCGCAACAGGGACGGCCCCTGCCGTCTTCTCTTTGTCGGTCAAGTTTCCCAGCGAAAGGGCATCATCTATCTGCTGGAAGCCATCAAGCAACTGAAAGACCCGGACGTGGAGCTGACACTGGTGGGCACCCTCGACGGTGGCCAGGATGCCCTGGAAGGATGGCTGGCGGACTATCGGGGCTGCTTCAAACACCTTTCCAACGTGCCGTATGGCGAAGTGCATGCCCTCTACCGTCAGGCAGATGTCTTTGTTTATCCCTCATTGCATGAAGGGTCACCCATGGCCATTTTTGAAGCGATGGCTTCCGGGCTGCCGGTCATCACCACGCCCAACTCCGGTTCTGTCGTGACCGATGGCCGGGAGGGGTATCTGGTACCTATTCGGGATGTCGAGGGCCTGAAAGACAGAATCACTGAGTTAAAGAACAATGCGGATCTCAGGCGGGAGATGGGACGGGCGGCCCGCAAGGAATCTGAGAACTATGCGCCTGATCGTTACGGAGAACGTCTGGCGGAATGTCTGAAAGTCATTCGGGCGGGCGCTGTCTGATTTGCCTGAAAAGCAGGCGGTGTCTGTTGATCCAACTGTCTCCCAGGGGGAAAACGTGTCTGATAAAGAAGTGGCAATTCAGCGGGCTTACTACACTGATACCGCCGATAAATACGACGACCTTCATCTGGACGAAAGCGATGAGCACTATCTGGCTCTGATGCATCTGGAAGGCTTCATCCAGTTCTATGGCATTGAGACATTGCTGGACATCGGTGCGGGAACCGGACGGGTGGCACGCCATCTTAAAAATCGGCATCCGGAGTTGAAGATTGTCAGTCTGGAACCTGTCGCGGCCTTGCGGGAGCAGGGCTATCAGCACGGGCTGTCCCCTGAAGAGCTGATCGAAGGCGATGCAACGGCGCTGAGTTTTCCAGATGGCGCTTTTGACATGGTTTGCGAATTTGGCACCCTGCATCACATCAAACAGCCGGAGCGGGCGGTGGCTGAAATGCTCCGTGTCTCAAAGAAAGGGATTTTTATCTCTGATTCCAACAACTTTGGACAGGGCGGGCGCCTGTCCCGGTGGGTGAAACAGGGGGCCAATGCGCTGGGTCTCTGGGGGCTGCTGGACCTGATCAAAACCAGGGGAAAGGGCTACAGCATTTCCGAAGGCGATGGTCTTTATTACTCTTATTCGGTGTTCAACAACTACAAACAGATTGCCGAGCAATGCGATGTCTTTTTGATGAACACCAGAGCAGGCGGAGCTGATCTTTATCGCAGCTGTACCCATGTCTGTCTGGCCGGTCTCAAAAAGGGTGTCCGGCAGGTAATGGAAAAGCAGGTTTAAGGCAGGGCCAGCTTACAGGATCCGAGGAAACCGCCTATCCGCCCCTTAAGGTATAGTCTCTGTGGCTGGCCACGTGCAGCAGGCGCTGCCAAAAGCGCGTTTTCTTGATCTGTTGCGGGCTGAGCGTGGCTTCGCGGCGACAATAGAAGGCGTTGAACTCAAAGAGCTCTTCATTGGCCAGGGATTGTCCGCGCAGTTCCTGCAGGACAAAGCCCCGTTCGCGCAACCAGAAATGAATGTCCTGAAACAAAGGCTGTTTCTGGTAGACCGGCACAACGTTTGTTTCCAGTTCAATGGCCAGCACATCATCCAGTCTGGCACCAAAGCCTTTCAGGATATTCAGCTCAGAGCCCTGTACATCCAGCTTTAAGAACTCGGGTGTTGGCAAATTCAACTCGTCTGCACAGTCATCGTAGCGGCGCAGGTCTATGGTTATGCGCTCTTTGGCGCGGGTGAGATGATCTATCCCAAGGCTTTCGGACACAACGGGATCAGCCTCGTAGACAGAAGAACTGCCGGGGGATTGGGTGATAATCAGTTCTGTCTGACCGTTTTTGTCACCAAGAGCAAAAGGGATACAGGAAGCCTTTGGATAGCGCTGCTTCAGCCGATCGCTTTCTTCCGGCTCCGGTTCCACAATCTGAGTTTCAAGCCAGCCCAGCTTATCAATGGTCGCCCATTTCCTTTGCAGTCCCCCACGGCTGCCGATGTCCAGAAAGCGGAAGCGGGGCGCAGATCCGAAGGCGCTCAGGGCATAGGTGGCAGCAGCAATGACGTCCCAGGATTTTCTCAGTCGCTGTCCAACCAAACTAACCATTGCGCGCCTCCGAACTGGGCAATTTCGCTGCTTCGCGATCCTGCTTTGCTATGGCGAAAAGTGCACGACGCAGTAAGCAGTATCAGACTGTCTGTCCACCAGGTCTGTGTGCAGGCCGGGCGGGCGGATGCCAACAGTTTTTTCTGCTGGATCGAAAAGCCAATGAACTGATGAAAGTTGAAGAAATCTGTTCGTTATCTTAACAGTTTACCACTGGTGCTTTATGTGAGTTTTTACGTGAAACCTCAGTTATAGTGTAAAAGTGCTTCTCTGCTCCAGAGGGTTGTTGTTTCCAAGATTGGGCAACAGATCTCGGAGTTATCGGTTTGATGCTGTGTCGCCCAGAGCAGCTCAGGGATTTGAACATCTATGATTGCTCTCGTTGTCGCCGTAATGGGCAGTGTTTTTGCCTTCATCAGTTTTGCCCGCTGGCGCAAGGGTTTTGTCTACCTGCTGTGGTTCATCACCATTGCAGGAGGCCTGTCTTTGATGTTGCGCGGCACGGGATTGCAGCTGTTGGGCCCGCTGCAGAAGGATTTCTTCTTTGTTCTGCCCCTCTACATGGGGTTTTTGATGGCCGGGCGGGATATGCTGGACCGGGTGGAGGTTCCTCCCGTGGTGCTGGCACTTTTTGCAGGTTTTACCCTGCTGGTGATTCTTCAATGCGCCAACCCCTCCGTTTACAGCCCGATGGTAGCGGCCATCGGTGTGAAGGTCTGGCTGCTTTACATCCCCTTGATCTATGTGGCCGGAGCCTATCTGGATGACAAGGATGCGCTGGTCAAGCTGATGCGGATCATGATGCTGACCGCGATCCTGCCCTGTGCCATCGGTCTCTTTCAGTGGTTCCTAGCCGGTATTCTGGGCCTTAAGGGCGCCATTTCGCTCTTTTACTCTGAGGCAGGAGCCAAAGCGGCCACACAGGGTTTTGTGGCATTTGACTATGGCGGAACCTTCTATCGCATTCCTTCCACCTTCTCCTTTGCCACACAGTATTTTGCCTTCACCCTGACCATGATTGTGCCGGCCATGATTGTCATGCGCTCGGACCCGGAAGCCAAATGGCGGTTTATCGGCCGCCTTGTTCTGTTGCTGGTTGTGGCGGCCTCCATCTTGAGCGGCTCGCGATCTGCCTTTGTCTTTGTGCCCTTCCTGATACTGGCCATTCTGGTGTGCGATGGGTCCATCAGAGGCTCCATCGGCGCCATCATGCTCTTTCCGCCGGTGTTGATCGGCGTGGTAAATCTCGCCGGTTTTGACCTTCTCAACATTCTGGGGCAGGTATCCAAACTGGGGGCCCACTATGGCTCATCCATTGCCGCCGGCGGCCCCCTGGAAGCCATGGCACTCTATCCCTTTGGGGTGGGGACAGGCATGAACACCGGTGCGGCCCGCTATGCGCTGGGGGGGTCAACGGCGTTGACCGGGATTGTCACCTTTGAGTCCTACTACGCCAAAGCCATTGTGGAGCTTGGCTTCCTGGGCCTGATTTTCATCGCAGGCATTTTTGCTGTTTTGCTGCTCAACGGGGTGGGGTTGCGACAGCGCCTGCGTGACCCCTATCTGCGCGGTGTGGCCGGTGCCATGATTGCTTTTATCGGCTTGATCGCCGTGAACAGCACCAAAGGCTGGGTTCTCGATATTGACCCTGTGAATGTCTATTTCTGGGTTTTTGTCGGTATTCTCTTCCGCTTGCCGGGACTGGACCGACAGACCAGTACCGCGCCGTCCCAAACAGAAGTGGTACGGCCGGTAGAAACTCATCCCTTTTTGCGCAGCCTGAACAGGCCGCCCACTGTGCTGGGACCGCGTTCTCACAGGCATTAGGTTTCAGCGATACTCAGATACGTCAGAGTTTGGGCACACCGCTGGCTGGAAAAAACAGGCCCTTCAGGCGTCTGGCATTGTTGTTGAAAAACACCGGCGCTTCCGTGCAGAGCAAAAACTCCCGGCGCAGTTGCGCCCAGGCGGAGGCTTCTGTCTCCTTTCCCTCGCGAACCTGAGGGAACAGGCCCATCCAGTCTGTCTGGACCCGGGCGAACTCACGCCGCTGCAGGTTCGACAGGCTGTGGGGTGTCTCTCCAGTCCTCAGCCAGTTCAGCAGTGCCTGGAACACCTCAAAAGGCCGCTGCAACTGTCCTTCTCTTACCAGCTGGCTGATTTCAGACTGCGACAGGTCGATCCGGACAGAGGCGTCGATCACCAGCGCATCCAGTACCTTTTTCACGGCAAAGGGGCCGAACTTGTCTTTGGCGGCATTGCTGGCCAGCAGGAAATAGCCATGCGACGGATGGGCCAATTTGATATGAGGCAGATCTTTGGCGAAGGGGACAGCCTGTGCAAAGAGGCGTTCGGTAGTCAGCGACCGATAGGCAGGAAAGCAGTCAGGGGCCACATGAAGGTCGATGTTAACCACCCCGTCTTCGGAGGCCAGGGGTTGAAAAGAGGCTTCTGAGATAAAGCCCCAGGGTTTGGCAGGCAAAGGCCTGAATTCGAACCCGTGCGATCGGAAGAGATCAAGGAAAGCCGGCAGGTCCGCCGGACGAATCACCAGATCCAGATCACCGGTTATTCTGACATCCGGATCCTGAAAAAGCTGATGCGCCATAGCAAAACCTTTGATGGCGACGGCGTCCAGCCCGGCTGAGTTTATCAGAAGGAGACAGTCCTTTTGCCGCTGATGATGGTAGCGGTTGAGCAGTCGACTTTGGGTAACCTCTTCCTGAGACAGGCCGCTTTGCGCACCCAGAAGCTGATGGGCCAGAGCCGCGCCGGTAAACTCACTGAGGCGCTGGGCAAACAGTGCCAAGCCGGGCGGGGGAGGCTGGTTGTCTGTGGTTTCTGTCTCAGTGCCGGACCCTGTTTCCGTCGAGGGGTTCTGTTGGAAGCCGGTTTGGCGCAGACGCGCTGCCAGATAGTGCCAGCAGGACAGCCAGTTACTCTCCTGACTGGGATCCTCAGAGCGGGAGAGCGGCCAGTCAGTGCTTTCGGGGTGTAATCGAGAGGAGGTGAAGCGCTCTGTGCGTTGCTTCTGTTCAGGCAGATCTTCCCGCCCGTTGAAAAGAGTCTGGCTCATCGTTTTTGGGGAACCGCGTTGTGAGTCCGCAAAGACCGATAAGTCTCTAAGGGCCTGTGTCATGGCACTAGGCTTTCAGGAAGCTGCGTTGCTCCCCATCCAGCACCACGGCAGTCAGGTTGCCGCCGTAACAGGCACCGGTGTCGACACCGATCCTGTTGAAGAGGTTATCCGGCTCATCCACCGGAGTGTGGCCGTGGACAACAACTTTCTCAAAAGGCTGTTTGGAGCGCACAAAGAGTTCGCGGATCCAGAGCAGGTCAGCTTCCTTTTGAGCGGCCAGCGGGACATTGGGCCGCACGCCCGCATGAACAAAAAAGTAGTCGCCCTCGCTGTGGGACAGTGCCAGGGAGGCAAGGAATGTCTGGTGGCTCTTGGGCACTGCTTTGTGCAGTTCGTCATGCAGCCACTGGAAGCGGTCACTGCCGTCAGGGGCATCCAGGTAATCCACCCCGTAACTCAGGCAGGTCGCTTCACCGCCGTTCATCAGCCAGGCAGTGCCCGGTCGGGGATTGGCCAGGAAATGCTCAAAGAAAACTTCGTGATTGCCTTTGAGATAGAGGATCTCAAAGTTCGGCAGAGGGTCGTTCAACAGCAGATCGATGACCGCTTTTGATTCCGGACCCCTGTCTACATAATCCCCCAGATAAATCAGCAGCAGGCGTTTGTCCTGGTGTGATTGGGCGTCCGCAATGATCTTCTCATGCAGTTGCTCAAGCAGATCCACGCGCCCGTGGATATCACCCACCGCGTAGATGCGGGTATCCTGGGGCGTTTTGCTGCCCTGTTGATCTGATTTTGGGGCTGCTCCCATTGCCCTATGCGATCGCCCTTTTGTGACACTGCCTTCCTCTCCCGGTGAGGCAGCCTGATTGCTCATCTGTTGAAACGCAGGATATTGATGTTCTTGTTAGGCCTGCGTTTTGTTGCCTTGTTGCTTTTGACCCTACACCCCGCCGATGAAAAAACCAGAAGACTATTTGCTTAAGATCGATTTTCTTCCGCTTTGACCTGGTGGTTTTTCCCGCAGGGCGATTTTCTTTCTACAGCAGTTACATCTGGGGTGGCGCGTCCTTGATTGCAATCTCTGGAAGAACTCAAGAGGCTGTCGTGGGATGTTCAAACAGACAGAACAGGGCCGATCAGAAGATCAGTCCGCTTCCCATTTCTTTCGCCCTTCTTTGTTATCCAGATAGTTCACCAAGGCGGCGACCACACCGCGATCGTAACTTTTGTTGACTGAATTGAGCAACTGTTCAACTGACTCATCAACAGACAATCCGTCACGGTAGGCGCGTTTGCTGACCATCCCGATGAAAGCGTTGGCCACAGCCAGCATGCGGGCGGTCAGGATGATCTGCTTTCCTTCCAGGCCCAGCGGGCCGCTGCCGTCAAGTTTCTCGTAGGCCTGTTTAAGGGTATCAACCACCGGCCCGCTGAAGTTCACTCCTTCCAGCAGATCCGCCCCGGCCATCATGGACTCACGGATGACCTGGTGATCATCATCGCTCAGGCGCCCCTGCCGGGTCAGCAGTTCTTCGGGAATGAGAATCTTGCCGATGTTCATGAGCAGGCCGGAGATCCGTGCCGTTTCAATGTCGGACTGCGGCAGGTCCATTTCTTCCGCCAGGCACTGGCAAAGCTCACCCACATGCTGGGAATGGCCGGCCGAATAGGGGTCGCGGCGATCAACCACGGACACCAGGGTCATGATCAGCTGGTCCATGATCTCTTCACGCCGGGCCCGCTCGCTGAATTCCACGGTCAGATCCCGCTCCACCATCAGCACGGCCTTTGGCAGGTCTTTGGTGGCAGGCACCGGTACATGGTCGGAGACGATGATCTGTGGTGTGTCACCCTCCCGGTCCAGTTTGACCAGATCGCTGATGGGTTTGTTTTCAGCCAGAGCCTCTTCGTTCAAGGCCAGGATTCTGTGAGCCGCTGCCGGGCCGATCACCGCCCCAATAGACTTGCCGAGCATATCCTCAGGGCTGCTGCCCGCCTTCTCTGCGGCTTTGGCGTTGGCAAAATGATAGTGCCCCTTGTCGTCCAGAATGGCGATGGAGGTTGGCTGTTGATCGGTGATAAGGCGCAGAAGATCCCGCTGGTAAGCCAGGGCCTCGGCCGCTTCCTGATACAGCCTGGCTGAGCGGGCGGAACGCTGTGACGCGCCGTGGCGCCAGACAAGCAGGATAACGACGGCCCCCAGCGCAAGACCCAGCAGCAGATAGATCATCAGCCGGTTCAGCCGGCTTTCGCTGTTGCCCAATGCGTGGTCCGCATCGATTTTTGCGATCAGCATCCAGGGGCTGTTGGGGTTTGAGCGACCGGTTGAAAGAACTTCCACCCCGGCATAGTCGGTAACCCGGTGAAAGCCGCCCGGTGATTTCAGTGCTTCGGCTGCGGCCAGATTTTCAGTGTTAAAGGCCAGTTTGCGGGTGAAGGCCGGGGTTCCGTCTTTCAGGCCGGAGATGTACTCAATGGCCCCGTCCGTCCGCCGGACCAGAATGATCTCCAGCGCGCGGTTTGAAATGCCGGGTTGCCTGAGCAGGTTCGGCAGGATTTTCGTAACGTCTTTCCGGGCAACGATGTAGCCGATTTCCTCTCCGGCCACGGGATTGCCCTGAATGGCAAAGATCGGGGCGGCAATAGTCGCCGTGATGGCATCGTCTTCCCTGGAAAGATCAATCAGTTCGCCGCCGGGTTCGCTGCTGATTCTGTTGCTCAGCAAGGTGGGCTGGAAGGTGTTGGTGCTGACCAGGGTGTTGCCGTCTTTGCCAAGCAGGGCGATGCCGAAGGATCCGCCCCGTTCAACATTGGCTTTGATTTCCTGCCGACCGGGACGGGGTTGGTAACCCAGCCTTTCCGCCGTGACCTCCAGCAGGTTGGAGATGTAGTCCATCTGGCCTTCAGCATCTTCGACCGCGGCAAGATTGCCTTCAGCGAATTCAATTTCGGTCATCAGCAACTGCAGGGTGACATTGTCCGCGATGCCGGTGATTTCCTTGATTTGCTGCTGCAGCCAGCCGTTGGCCGCCGATGCGCGGCTGTCCGCGATAAGAGACAGGCGATCCTGCCAGTTTCTCAATTCCCGTTCTTTTTCATCCTGCACAAAGGACAAGACCAGAAAAATGCCAACCAGGCCTGCGGCCACTAAAAGACCAAAGAGGCTCAAAAAGCGCCAGTTCAGCAAGCTTTCACCCTGATTGTCGCCCTGAACACCTCCTGGAAAATCCGCGTCAGACTGGGGGCTGTCATGTGGGTCATTTTGCGCCATTTTGGGAGACTTTCTGCTGAACAGACAGAGGTGATCCGGATGAATTTTCGACAGTAACACTCAGCCAACCTTAAGGGAACGTTAAGGCCGCTAAAGCCATACTCGACCGGCTTTGGCTTTACATGGCTTTTCGAATGCCAATCTAGTTTAATGGAAGGCGACGGAAGTCTGTCGAACAATGGCAGCGCTTTGGCTCAGCCTGCGGCCAGACTTCAAGCGGATTGCGAACGGGCAGTTAAGGAACGGGGACTGATTGTGATCAGTCGGCGCGAATTTTTACTTTCGGTGATGGCTGGCGGCTGCGCCTTTGCCATTGGGCCGTCCCTTGCCAATACCCCGAAAACACCTCAACCATCTTTCTTTGGCAGCACGGAGCTGCGGTCTGAAAAACTCTCCCTCTTTCCGAAATGGCGGAACACCCTGTCCCGTTTTCTCAAGCAGAGAAAGAAGGTGAAGAACTGCACTGGCAGTTGCGACTACGCGACCTGGCAGCGCTTTCTCAAAGACCTGAAAGATAAAGACCCCATGACTCAGTTGACGGAAGTCAACCGGGAGATGAACTCCAAGCGTTATGTGCTGGACCCGAAAAACTGGGGGGTACCGGATTACTGGTCGACACCATTTGAGTTTTTCCTCAAGAGCGGCGACTGCGAAGACTATGTCATCATAAAGTACCTTTCATTGCGCAGCCTGGGCTGGAAGCCTGACTCTCTGCGACTGGTGGTGCTGGAAGATCAAAATCTAAAGCTGATGCATGCGGTCCTGGTGGTCTTCTATCAGGGTAAAACCTATGTTTTGGACAATCAGATCCGGTCGGTCATATCGGCAGACAAGATCCGCCACTATCGTCCGGTTTATTCCATTAACGAAAAAGCCTGGTGGAAACACCGCGTTTGAGGTGCTGCCGTTATCTTGTTTCCCGCCGCAGAAATCCGGTGTCTCTTCGGCATTTGGTCAACCGACAGAATTTAACCGCTTCAGTTTGAGGCCCAGGGCACGTTAGGCTGAACCGTGACAGATCCTTTCGTCACGTGAAGAGAGTGCTTTGCTGAGTGTGGTATCACGGAGGGGGTCTGCTAACACCATTTGAGCTCAAAGGCTGTTACACGCGACTGGTTATCTCACCAAAACCGATAAGACTTGGGACGCTAACGGGATTGATCTGATTGTTTATCTTGCTGGGTAAAGGCGGTCTCGTTAACTATTATCTTCATGGAAAAACACACCACTGACAGGTCCAATGACCGCGAGTTCTTTTTGCTGACATCCTTGCGGATCGGCGATGTCGTGGTGGCTGTGCTTTCCGGATATCTCGCTTATCTGCTCCGGGGTTCACCCTACATATCCGGCGTTGGTGTGGCTCAGGTCTACTGGGTTGCGCTGATCATCGGCGGACTGCTGACGGGTAATGTCATGCAGGCCAGCCGGGTTTACCGGGTCTATCTCCTGCGATCTCCGCTGCAGCTGATTGTGCGCACGACGGTGGCCTGGCTTGTTGTATTGCTGATCCTGGCCACGCTTGCGGTGCTGACCAAAACCTCCTTCAACTACTCCCGTGTCTGGTTTGTGCTTTGGGCGGTTATGGGCCTGGCCGGGTTCCTGATCCTGCGCGTTGCCCTGGCCGCTCTGGTGGCCCGCTGGGCCCGGGTTGGTCGCCTGCAATCTTCTGCCCTGATCATAGGTGACAGCGAGTTTGCCCACCGTTTGGCCGACCGGCTGCAAGGGGATCCACGCCTGCACCTGGTCGGGCTGGTGGGCTGTGGCGAATCCTCCGGGCGCGGTCCCCAGGCTGTTGGGGAGCAGACACAAGGATCGAGCGGGACAGCATCGCAAGTGGTGGGTGAGTTAACAGACCTGCAGGAACTCATTCGCAGAGATGGCGTTTCCGAAGTCTTTGTCGCCTTGCGTTGGGGGCAGTCAGAGGTGCTGGCGCAGGTCATGCAGGCTGTAAAAGGTCTGGATGTAGAGGTGCACATCTGTCTGGACACCGCTGTTTGGAACCGCCCCCTGCTGGGTTGGCGCAGCCACGTTGGTGTGCCCATGCTGGGGGCATGGCGTCGGCCCTTTACGGCCTGGGAGCGAACCGCCAAGGCCATTGAAGATCGAACCGGCGCCTTCTTTCTGCTTCTGCTGTTTTCGCCTCTGCTGCTGGCGGTGGCCATCCTGATCAAACTGGACAGCAAGGGCCCGGTGTTTTTTCGCCAGCAACGCGCTGGCTATGAAGGCAAGAGCTTCAGTGTGTTCAAATTCCGGACCATGCGGGTCCAGCAGTCTGAAAAGGATCAGACCGAGGTTACCCAGGCCACAAAGGAAGATCCGCGGGTGACCCGGGTCGGGCGCTTTCTTCGCCGCACCAGCATCGATGAACTGCCTCAGCTGCTGAATGTTCTCAATGGTGAGATGTCCCTGGTGGGCCCGCGTCCCCATGCCGTGGAACATGAAGATGGGTTTGCGCGCCAGGCCAGCGAGTACATTGGCCGCTACCGTGTGAAGCCCGGCATCACTGGCTGGGCTCAGATTCAGGGCTTTCGGGGGGAAGTCGACGACCCCGACAAGATCCGCCGACGGGTCGAAGCCGATCTCTATTACATCGATAACTGGTCCCTGTTTCTTGACATCAAGATTCTCTTCATCACGCCCTTCGTCGCCTTTTTTGGCGAAAATGCCTATTGAGGCCGAGGCATTGTGTCGGGCTGGAGGCCAGGTTTCGCTGTAAAGGAAACGGATCGTGACCGCTGACCCCAGAATGGGACGTCGTCTTCAGGGGTCCGGGGGTGGGTTTCAACCAGCGCACCGGCGATTGGCAGGCCAGCGATCTTTCCAGTCGAAAGCGTCGGTTTCAAAAAGTTTGGCTCTTAACCGATAAGCAGCGGAAAGAGTTAGTAAAACCCCATTCCTTCTGATCCGAAACTATACTAAAGTCACTGCGTCCTTAACCTGATGGTTGCAGGGGTTTATTTGTGCTTCGTCGAGAAGCCGGGACTGGATCAGTACTGAGACCTTATTGACTCTTTGCTTGACTGATTTGGACCCTTTTTAAGTTTGGGGGAGAGCTGCAGGTGGGTGCGACACTATTCCAGCCGGGCGATGCTCGATTTCAAAGCAAGATGAGTTTGTCGTGACCACGTTTCTCTATTGGCTCCTGTTGTTCACCGTTGCACTGGCCCCTTTGCCCTTGGGCAGTAACCGGCCCTATGCCTGGAGCCTGTTGGCGCTGCTGATTGGGTTTCAGCTGATTGCCTGGGGCCTGATGGTCCAGAGCAGACGCATGCCGCTGACGCTGCATCGCCGTCACTGGTTACCGATTGCAGTTCCCTTTGGCCTGTTTTGTGCCTGGGTGGTCGTGCAGAACGCGAGCTGGACACCCGAGGCCTGGCATCATCCTTTCTGGCAGGAAGCGTCCGCCGCACTGAACGAACCTCTCGTTGGTGCCATGGGGCTCACGCCCGACGATGCCATGACCACGCTGCTGAGAATTCTGACTTATGCAGGTGTTTTTTGGCTGGCGGTTGCCTATGGGCGAGATGAAACACGGGCCAGACAAAGCCTGTTAATGGTGGTTCTTGCCGTATCGGCGTACGCTTTGTATGGCCTGTTCAACTACATCAATGGGTTTGAACGCATCCTCTGGTACGAAAAGTGGGCATATGGCGATTACCTGACCTCTACCTTCGTGAACAAGAACAGCTATGCGACCTATGCCGGCCTGGGCTTGCTGACCGCTGTTGGGCTTTTTGCCTATGATATGCGGCGCCGGGTCAGCAGAGGCTTGCCCTTTCATCTGAAGGTTGTGCGCTTTCTCGACAGCCTGAACGGCTGGACCTGGCTGTCCATTTCCATGATTGTCCTGATCGGCGCGTCCCTGGTGCTGACGGGCTCAAAGGGGGGAATTGTCTCCACCTTTGTTGCGCTGTTTGTATTGCTGCTGTTTTCTCCCTGGAAAGGCGAACTCTCACGCAAGAAAACTCTGTTCCGCGGTCTGGTCGCCTTTGTGGTGACCTTTGCTGCCATCGCTGTGGTGATCAAAGGCATGTCGGTTCTGGGGGATCAGTCCAATGGCGTGTTGCTGGATTACCGGGTCGCGGCGCAGAAGGTGTCGATCGAAGCCATTATGGATGCCCCGCTTACGGGCCACGGACTGGGCAGTTACGCGGACGTTTTCAACTACTACCGGAATCTGGAATTCGGCACGTCTCTGGCCACGCTGTACCGCGCCCACAACAGCTATCTTGAACTGGCCATCGAGGTTGGATTGCCTGCCGCGCTGTTGCTCTTCTTTTCTTTGTTCTGGATGGTTCTTCTCTGCCTGCAGGGGCTGGCCCAGCGGCATCACAACCGGCTTTATCCCCTGATGGGAATTGTCGTGACGGTCCTGGTGGCCGTTCATGCGGTGTTAGATTTCTCCATGCAGATGCCAGGGGTGGCGGTGACCTACTTCCTGATCATGGGTGTGGCCGTGGCACAAAGCCGCAGCAGCCAGCACAGCAGCAATGGCAAGCAGCGCAGACACAGGCGCCAGCAGGATATGGCCTACGAAAGATCCGAGGTCGACACCCTGTCGGCTGGATAAGAACCTCGTCGGAACGCCATTCTTGGTCAGGCTGTCACTAAAGGGGACTGCAGCGAAGCCAGATCACCGGTTCATCTGCCATGTACGTTGATCGCCAGGCTTCAATTGCCGGGCCGTCAATCGTCAGGCCTCAACCGAACCAAAGGGTTTACCTGACGCAGCCGGAACGCTGCCTGAAAACCCTGCGCCAGATCGGTTGATGTGGCTTTTCGCTGGATCACCTCTCAATCACCCCTGAAGCGCCACTCTCTTTTCCACCGGATGGAAGGTGCCTGCGGGTTTGGGCCCAGCGTAAACCCCCTTTAGGCAAAAGCCCTTCAGGCACAGCGCACGAGCACTGGAGCGTGGGGACAGGAAGAATGAGGATCTTTGCGGATCATCAGTAGCGGGAGCGCTAAAGGATTTGCCGGATCCCGGCGGTCTGCATCTTCTTAGCTGCGCAGGATCGTCTGATAGCTGCGCAGGAGCTCCGGTTCGCTTTTCAGCAGATGAACCACCAGGCGGCTCTGCAGATTACTTCGGGGGACGTTGACCAGGCGGGCCGGATAGAGCCGGGCCGCGATGATCACCTGTTCTTTGATCAGCGCTTTGTTGGCATCGGTCAGAAAGGGCCAGGATTGCAGGCCAAGGCGGATGCGGGACAGGATCAAAGCCGGCTGGTAGGCGCCAGAGAGCATGGAAAGCCTCAGGGCTTCCTGGAAATTCTCTGTCACCCCCTGGGTCGCGGCCAGGGCATTTGCCAGTTCCGCCCAGTTAAAGGTCTGCAGAGGCTGCCCTGCCAGGCTTTGCTTGGCGTGGACAACAGAGTCATCCAGGAAGGTGCGGGACAGGCGCGGCGGAACACCGCGGGTCTGCGCGAAGGCATACTCCATCCGGGAAAGCTCGGAAGCCACCTTCGGGTCATAACGCCGATCCAGGGAAGACTTGTAGTCTTCCACCATGGTGATGATTATCGGCAGGTCCTGCTGATAGCCCCGGGCAATCCGTGACGAGGCGTAGTCGTGGGTCATTAAGGGAAGACCTGCCCAGAAACGCGGCAAAGCCAGCGAGATCAGGGCCACGCCGACCAGCAGACCAACCCAGCTGGCCAGGATAAAGCGCCGACGATAAGGGGCGGCCCCGTGAGACTGGTCGGCTGGCTTAGGGGGCATAGTACTTGCGATAACTCTTATTGTAGTAGTAGCGCGAGTCTGCGTAGTCGTATTGAGCGTGGCGCCGGACATCCACGTTGGTCATGGCGATACCTGCCAGACGCGCGCCGCTTTCCAGGGCCAGTCGAATACCTGCTTTTGCCGTGTCCCGCTTGGTTTTCTCCCAGCGCACCAGATAGATCAGGGCATCAGCTTCCCTAAGCAACGGCAAGGCGTCGGAGACTGCCAGCACAGGCGGTGTGTCCAGCAGGACCAACTGGTAGGCCTGGTTCAACGTCTGAATCAGTTTGTACATCCGCGGCGACGACAGCAGTTCCACCGGGCGGGCACGGCCGGTACCGGCGCCAATAAAGTGCATGCCGCTGCGTTCATCCATGGAGATGATGTCTTCGATACCGGCTTCGCCTGCCAGATAGTCTCCCAGACCCAGATGGGGTGCATAGCCCAGCGCTTTATCCACAGAGGGATGGCGGAGGTCACAGTCGATAACGATGGAGCGGCGGCCGGCCTGGGTAGATTGTGCACCGACGGACAGGACCGTTGAGGTTTTGCCCTCATCCGGGACCGAGGAGGTGATGACCACCAATTTTGGCGGCACCTCCGGATTGCAGAGCATCAGGCCCGTTCGTAACGTTCGCACCGATTCTGCGTATAACGATCCCTGTTTGTCAGTGGCATAGAAATGCGGTGCTTCTCCCCGGTCCATCTTGATGAAGGGCAGCATGCCAAGAGTGGGCAAACCGGTCTCGCTTTCGATCTGGCTGAGACTGCGGAAGCCGGATTCCATGAATTCGAGCAGGAAGGAGATGCCCACGCCAACCAGCAAAGACGCGGCAAAGGCCATGCCGATAATGGAGTTTGTCTTGGGATAGAAGGGTCCCCAGGGCGGGCGGGCGCGGTTGATGATCTTGGCATCCACCTCGTCTTCGATCTCGTCCTGAATTTCAACCTGACTGAGACGCTGCAACAGCGTTTCGTAATGACGGCGCTTGATTTCGATTTCTGCTTCCAGGGCCCGTTCTTCGGCCTGGGCGACGTTTACGTCCTGCAGCGTTGCGCGCAGCCGGTCCAGCTCGGTTTTAAGGTTGCGTTCCCTGACACGGGTTACTTCCAGCTCGCTTTGCAAGGTGGCGACAACTTTGCGGATTTCCGAACCAATGCGGGTCTGCAGGTTGGTGAGTTCCGCCCGTGCATTGATCATGCGGGGGTGTTTGTCGCGGTACTGGGTTGCCAGTTCGGCGATGCGACGCTCCAGTTCAATTTCCTGAAGCATCAGGTTTTGGACCAGATCGGACCCCAGAACGTCTGACACTGCAGCGGCAGAGTTGCGATCATCCAGCAGGCGGCGGGCCTGGTTGTAACGGGCCTCCACTTCCTGACGGACGGAAGTGGCCGCCAGCAAGCGGGTCTCCAGGTTGCTCAGCTGCTGAACCCGCAAAGACACCCCATCCACATTCTGGATGCCTTTTTCCCGGCGGTAGTTGGCAAGCTCCCGCTGGGACTGGATCAGGTCACTGGATGCTTCATCTACCTGCCTTTGCAGGAACTCAACGGCATCACCTGTACCTTCGTCTCTTTTGTTCTTCAGAGAGCGCAGATAGATGTCGGCAATGGTGTTCGGTGCCAGAGCGGCCATGTTGGCGTCGGTCGAGACATAACTGATGGAGATCAGGCGGCTCTTGTCAGAAGGCTGCACAGACAGACCACCGGCAAAGGCGTCCGTCAGCTGCTCCAGAAAGGCCGGGTCCGTTGCCGGGTCCCGGGTTTCAACCGTTGTGTTCTTCTGCAGAGGCTCTGGCGGACTGACCAGCCCGAAGCCGGAGAGCAGAGTTTGCGCTGAGCGCAGCAGACGGTCTGTAAGACTGGGCTTGTAGGGGGCCAGAAGCGGATTGAAAAGCGGGCTTTCGCCCAGGCGCAGTTCGATTACAGCCTGCCGGGCAAGATCGCGCGACGCAATGACTTTTGCCTCGGTCTGGAAGGCCAGCCAATCCTGCGGTACACCGGAAACAACCTCTGTTCCTGTCGACAGGGTGTTGATGCCGTTGCGCTGGATGATGACTTCGGATGTTGCGCTGTAAAGAGGAACCAGTTGTGAGGAGTAGAGCGCAGCCAGAGCTGTAATGAACAGCGTCAGGCCGACGATCAGGTACTTGCGTCGCCGCAGCACCCCAAATAGTTGACGGATGTCGAGCTGAGAGCCGCCGCCACCTCCACCGGGCAGAGCTGAGCCCGATGCATTTGGCATAGGTGCGGCACCTTCGCCCTGTCTCACCGGAGGGATATCTGCCCCCATGCCGGGACGACTGCTCATCGAATACTCCTCAACTCTTCTTTCCCCTTTGTATTTCGCTCCCCGGAGGAGGAAACACGCTTACTACTGAAATCACTACCTGAAATAACTTTGTCGCAAAAAATTGCAGCAGACAGCAGTGTCGTGACAGCCTTTAACGGTCTTGCAGATACCTTCCACGTGCACCACTCCTGATACCATGCCTGTGAACCCATTTCTTAACTGTTGATCTAGTTATGGTTCACGACTTTTGCAGACTAGATAAATGTTCACTTTCAGTAAAGCGAAGATAGTACTAGGTGTAGCTCTTTAGTCTTTGAAACGCAAAGCAATCTAACTCTCCAGATTGGTTCCGTCCGGTCTTTGACCTTTTCTGGAATCAGCCCTGGGTTTCAGATCCACAGAGTGTCCTCGAAGTCACTCGCCTGGGTTGAGTCCTCTGCTCGACGTGGCCTTTTTTACGGACCAGATTGGGATTGGGCCACAAACGATGTCCTGATGAACATCTGTTTCCTTTTGCTTCAAATGACAAAGAACTTTCTTCAGATCATAGCTTTAGTTCTTTTGAAGATGTTTGTGTTCAACAATTTTTCTCTTGATGGTAATAGTTTGTAAATAAATGAACTGCGGGACAGGCTTGTAACGAATGCGTAGAAAAGCAGACCCCGCGAGCGCATGATCGGCTTAGTCAGGCGCGTTTTGCGCTTGGTCGTAAGCCGTGAATCATCCTCTATCCAGCTCAAATGAGTTTCACGCCTCACGCGTTATCACCAAGTGAGCCCGCTTAAACCGATTTGACTCTGAGCCACAAACAGAGGTCAGGGGGTTGCTGAACAGGTAACCTGACCGGGCACGGATCTGCCGGTGACCCAATCTCGATTTCCCGCCCGGCGAAACCTTGATCGAGATAGATTCTTTAAATATTTCAGATGGTTAAAGATTGTACTTAGAAGAAGCGGCGACTAATTTCGATGGTGTCGCCTGGCAGAATCACGGTGTTCTCTTCGGCTTTTTTCTCGGTGATCCCGTTTTCGTCCGTCCGAATCAGCAACATGGAGGAGGTGTCCGCCCGCCGGGTGTATCCACCGGCCAAGGCAACGGCCTGCCGAACATTCAGGCCGATGGTAAAAGGATACTGTCCGGGCTGGTTTACCTGACCCAGAATGAAGAAAGGTCGGAAGTTCAGCACTTCGACAGAGACTTTTGGATCGACAAGGTAATCCCGGTTCAGATCTTCCTGAATGGTCTGGCGCACCTCTTCAATGGAGCGGTTGGCAACAAAAACCGGCCCCAGCAAAGGAAAGTTGATCTGTCCGTTGCCGTCCACATCAAATTCACCGCTGACATCTGTATGTCCAAAGACCGTGACACGCAGACGGTCCCCGGTTGCCATCCTGTAGGTTTCCGTCACGTTGGCGATGTTGCTTTCCGGTGTTGATGCAGCCTCTGTATTGTCCTGGGCTTCAGCCTGGAGCGGCAGAACAAAAGCAAGTGCAAGAAAAGCAACCGCTGACAACATGGGCAGCAAAGGCCGCAAAAGCAGGCTTTTTCCAACGCCGATACACTCAAATGTGACGCTTTCAGGTGCTTTACGCTGCATGCTTTTGTGAATCCCTGGTGATAACAAGATAACTGTCCAGACTGGCGGATTTGGGGGCGGGATGAGAGAGGGGGTGAGGTCTCGTCAGAGCTCTTGAACTTAGTACTGTAGGGTCATGTTTAAGGCAATTGTATGATCAACATACTCAAAGCCTGCATCATTGGAGATCCGTTCATCGTAATCATAGGTGAAACGGAACGCCATGTATTCGTTGGTCAGGTAAACAAGCCCCAGAGCCCCTTGCAGGTACTGATCTTCACGGGTGATGCCATTGAAAAGGTCGGCAGAATAGCCAATCAGCGAGGTGAAGAGCAGGTTGTCCTGGATTTCATAGTCTAACCCACCGGCCACATTGTAGCGCGTCGTACTGGATGCCCCTTCAACCGTCGTTTCTTCAATGTTGGTTCCGCCATTGAGGTTGACAGTGATCTGGTCCGTGGGATTCCAGATGGACCTCAGATTGAAGTTGAAGCCGGAGGGGTCCTGGAAGGATTCGTCCAGGTAATCCTGTTTGAAGTAACCGGCGGAGAACTGCACGAAAGACACCGCACTGATGTCGTAGAGCACACCAAAATTCAGGCCATAGCCGTCAGAATCGCGTCCGACATCTTTCAGGATGTACCGCCGCCAGTCGTAATAGGGATCAACGAATACCCTGAGCCCTTCTTCAATGTTGTAGCCCAGCTGCATATTCAGCCGATAGAGCATGTAGTCCCGGTCATCGTTGCTGAAGCCGTTGTCATGCAGATAGTCGTAGTAAGCAATGTGAGCGCCGGGAATGACCGAGAACTGATCAAACTGCTGCGTGATGTTCAGCGTACCGGACCACTCGTCATAGCGCTGAAGCGTCAGTTCACGATCCTGAGGCGTGTTGGGGTTTGACCGGCCTTCGTGCCGACGGTTGTAGCCCAGGCGCAGGTTTGACTGGGTATCTTCGCCCAGCACCCGTGCGTAGATCAGATTGGCCCCAAAGTCGTTGAAGTCATTCTGGCTGTAGTTAAAGTTTCGCCGGAAAGCGCCATCCAGAATAACCTGAAACTGAGAAAGGTCGCCGTCGTTAACAATACGCAGACGGGGACGCACTTCGACAAAGTTGTCGGCGACGATGTCTTCTTTCACCCGGAACGTGTTGGTGCTGTAGCCTGTGGCAACGGCAATTTCCGGATAGAGCAGAAAATCACCGCCGTGATCGACGCCGTCGTCAAAGGCATAGAGGCCAATGGGGTCAAAGTCTGGCCGTGGGCGGTGCATCACGGCGTCGGCCTGGGCCAGCTGTGCCTGCACGGCGGGGCTGTCCACGACGATCATAAGCAGCAACAACAGCAGGGCGAACGGCAGATGCCGCAGCCTCACGGTCGCCAGATCCGGCGCTGTTGCCTTTCCCCAATTCACGTCCGAGCTCCCCTGACTTCGGATGGTGGATGATTTATCTGTGCCGGTTACGGCACACCTTTTGCCTTACGTGTTACTGGCCGCTGTCGGCCCGACGACGGGAGACAGAGACAGCGTACGGTTGGGCACGTCTTCACTGCCTTGCGGTGCCGCGTCCGTTGTGGAGTTGCCGGTGGTGTTGGTTCCGGTGTTCCCGGTGGTGTTTGGGGTCCCGGCGGCTGTTGCCAGACCACTGACTTCCGCCACCACAGACAGGGCAGCTTCCGTCACAAATTCCATTTCCAGACAGTCATCCAGGCTGGACTGACCGCCGGTGGCTGCACCGCGCAGATCCAGGCTGCTGGGGACTTCCAGAGGCTCAACAATGACCCCGCTCAGGGCTCCCCCAAAGTTGTTGCCCTGGAAATCCAGATGCAGCTGGCCGTCTGTCACCGTAGAAGTCAGCTGAATACCACCGCCAATGCCGGCAACGGGAATGCTGGGCCGAGGTCCGGCACCGGCATTGCCGCCACCTCTGTTGCGCGTCAGAACACCCGTATCCAGCCAGTCAGCAGAACCGGATTGCCCCAATGTGTAAGACTGACCGTTGACCGCAAAGCGGGCACCAAAGGGCGTTTTCATGTTGGCGGCGACGCCTTCAGCCGTCACCAGAATGACGTTGTAGTCGCCATTGGGCACATCCAGATCCAGGCCGCTCAGGCCGGTGATCACGTCCTGCAGAACAGCGCCATCTCCCTGATGGTCTTTTGCCTGCAGGCTGGATCCGCGAACCGAAGAACTGGCAGGGGTGACCCGCTGAAAGCCGTCAGCCAGAGGGGTGTTCCAGCCGCCCATGTCAAAGGCATGGGCACCCGGCGGCGGCGTGTAGTCATCATCGAAGGCCATGCGGACCACCCGGGGTGAGCACATGGCATTGGAGGCGACAGAGCCAATGGAACTGTGGGCGTTGAGCAGCTGGTTGCTGCCGCGCAGACGCGGGTCCGCACCCAAACGCTGGGACAAAGCCACAGCGCGGGCTGCCACGGTCTGCGGGTTGGGATTGCCCTGAGTCAGGAAGTTTGACATCTGAGACTGGCCGCCACCGTTGACCACGGCGTTGACGATCTCTGCAGGGACTTCACCGATGCCGTTGGCATCATTCATCACCTGCTGCACAGCCGGGGCGTTGCCCGAGGATGCCTGGCCGCCGACACCTTCGTCGCCGTCATCGTCCTGGATGTTGCCTTCGTTGTCGAAACCTTCCAGCTGCAGTTCGTCTTCGGTACCGTCGCCGTTGTCAGCTTCGGCCACCTGGCGCTCTTCGTCCTGACCTTGCTGCTGTTCTTCTTCCGCCTGCTGTTCTTCTTCCTCTCCGCCTTCATCACCCGGAGGGGCCGGCGGGTTGGTCAGTGTCGCCTGCATGTTTTCCTGAGCAGACAGCATCTCGCTGTCGCGGCCCGGCTGCGGGGTGCTCACCGTGGCAGGCTGAGTGCCGCCTGTGGGTTCGACAGCTGAAGAAAAGCCGGTGGGGATCAGAACCTGACGGCCAAAACCGTTGCCCATGATGGCCATGCCGGAGCGCACAAACAGGCGGGTCATGCCACCGCGAGAGACCAGAATTTCGATGTCTGTGCCGCGCACACCCAGTGTCGCCACCGGGGTTTTGATTTTGTAAGCGCTGGACGGCAGATCGCCAGAAACAAAGCGCAGAGCGCCTTTGGTAACGTTCAGGACAAAGGAACTTTTGGCGCCGCTGTTGTAGACAAATTCGTCGAGGGTTACGTCTGCGTTCTCACCCAAAGTCAGCTCGGTGCCGTCAAGAAACACCAGTTTGGTTGCGGAGCGAGCGCCGGTGCTGACCAGTTCCTGCTGAAAGACCGGGTCGGCGGAGACAACCTGACGATCCTGTGAATCAAGGCTGGCCGTCACCAGATTGACAGCCTGTTCAGCACGACCAACGTTTTCAGCCGCCAGAGCACTGTGCTGAGGGGCAACCAGGGAACCAGCCAGCAAGCCCGCACCGATCAGCAAAGACAACAGGCCCGCTGTCTTGCTGCCAGAAGTCTTGCTGCCAGAACTGGCCTCTCGAGATTTGTGCAGATGGCTGAACGCATCCGAACCCAGAAAACGGTCGTCTTTTGATTGATTCTTAAGCAGAGAAAAAACCCACATGGTGACGTCCTTCAGTAGTCCGGGTTGCCATTGTCGTCTAAGGGATTGCCCCCGATAAGAGTCCTCAAATTAGAACTCTGCTTTGCAATCCCGAAGAAGCAGTCTTCCTGACTGAGCCCCGGTCGTTACAACCACCGTCATTTTGAAGGAACCTGTTTAAAGAACTCTTGAGAGCTCACAAGCCACTTCATGCCAGGTAACCAGCTCACGTCGTATGAGCAGATTGTCCTATGAACAGAGCGCCAGAAGGGCAGATGATCAGTCCGCCCAAAAGTCATCTCAATAACGGTGTCGTTTTGTTTTCAGTACCTTACGATCTGTGTCACTGTTTGTGTTGTCATTACACAGCACAGGCTTCTCACATTTGGGAGGGCCGTGCAAGTCAACTACCGGATGTACCTTTTTGAGATAAGGAAAAAAAGCTAGCCATTCAAGTGAATTAACCTATAAATGATGATCTAAATTGAAAATTAATGTAACAAAGTACTTGTTTTCGATAATGAAATGGGGCCTGCACTAAGTTCATGCAAAAGGATCAGCCTGAACCAGAAGACCAGTCCCAGGACCTTACATCCCAGGACTATTCTGATAGTGTCGAAGGGACCCCCAATGCTGGGCCGCCAAAGGATCAGGACGGCCCGTCCAACCCGGAACCCCATTCTCAAAAGACCAACCGCTCAGAAGACGAACCGGCCCGCCAGATGGTGTCGCGCCTGGATGGCTTGCTGCTCTGTTTTGTTCGTTTGTCGCAGCAGCTGGGCCAGCCGGTGTCTGAAGCTGATGTCAGAGCCGCTGTTCCGGCCTCCGCAGGTGGCCTGACCGCAGATCAGTTTTGTCGTGCTGCAGACCGTTTGAGTTTCCAGGTCCGGCGGGAACGGGTAACGCCAGCAGCCCTCCGCGCCATGCCAACCCCTTATGTGCTGGTTGGAGCTCCCGGTCAGGCCAACCGGATTGTGCTGGAAAACCGCGGGGATCAGGGCCTTCTGATCTGGGAGGCTGAATCCCGGCGGGAGCGGCTTGAAGATCCGGGCCTGTTGCTGGAAGAAGCGGCGGAAGCCTTGTTGGTGAAATCCGGCGGGCCGACGCTGCAGAGCGCCTCCTGGCGTCAGAAAATCACCAAACGGGTGCGCGGCGTTCTTCTGGAGCTGATCCTGGCGTCACTGGCCATCAATGTTCTGGCGCTGGCCACCCCCTTGTTTGTCATGACCCTCTACAACAAGGTCATAGGCCAGCAGGACCTGGATACACTGAACATCCTGGCGTTGGGCATGGTAGCGGTCTACGGCTTTGACGCCCTGCTGCGCAGCCTGCGCGGCTACGTCTCGGCCCACACGGGCGGGCGGATTGATGCACTGATCGGCAGTGAGGTGATGCATCATCTCATCCACCTGCCTTTCCCGCATTTTGAGCGCACACCCAGCGGTCTGATTGGCGAGCGCATGCGCCAGCTGGACACGATCCGCAGCTTCTTTACCGGCCAGCTGCCCATGACGCTGGTCGATCTGGCCTTTGTCTTTGTCTTCGTTGCTGTTCTTTTCATGATCCATGATGTCATGGCCTGGATCACGCTGGCCTCCATGCCGCTGTTCATTGCGGTGTCAGCAGTGTTTCACCGTCAACAGCGACAACTGGAAGAACAGGCCTTCAAGGCGCGCGCAACCAAAGCTTCTCACCTGTCAGAAACGGTTCACAATGCCCTGACCGTCAAATCCATGGGCATGGAGCCGGAGGTCGAGCGGCGCTGGGACGAACGGCTGGCTCTTGCCGCCTGGACTGGCTTTAAGGCCAGCAACATTTCCAACATCGCCACTACCCTGGGCATGACCCTGCAGTTTTTGGTCTCTCTGGCCATTCTCTACGTCGGCGCCAACCTGGTGATTGCCGGGCAGATGACCGTCGGGGCCCTGATCGCCGCCAACATTCTGGCCAGCCGGGCTCTGGCTCCGGTGCGCATGATGCTGATGGCCTGGGTCCAGCTGCAGGAAGTCAAAGCGGCTTTCCAGCGGGTCGATGCCATCATGGAGGAGCCGTCTGAGATCGTGCCTGAGGAGGCCGGACCGGCCCCCCGCTTTGTTGGCAACATCCAATTGGAAGAGATTTCCTTTGGGTTCAATCCGGCCGAGCGCGGCATCCTCAATCAGATTGACCTGACCATTCCTGCGGGCACGGTTTTGGGCATCATCGGGCCATCAGGCTCGGGAAAATCCACCCTGGTGCGCCTGATTCAGGGGCTTTACCCGGCCACCCGGGGTCGGGTGCTTTATGACGGCAATGACATTTCTCATCTGTCTGCCTCGGCCCTGCGCCAGCAGATCGGCGTTGTGCCGCAGGAAAGTCAGCTCTTTTCCGGGACAGTGCGCGAGAACATTCTCATGGGGGCGCAGGTCAAGGATCCCGAGCGGGTCGTGGCGGTGGCGCGTTTCATCGGCGCTCACGGCTTTATCCAGCGCCTGCCCAACGGCTACGAAACCCCGCTGGGGGAGCGGGGCAGCGGTCTGTCCGCCGGACAGCGGCAGATGATCTGCATCGCCCGGGCCTTGATCCGCAATCCCCGGGTGCTGATATTGGATGAAGCCACCAGTGATCTGGATCCTGTCAGCGAGGAGTACTTCCTGAAAGCGCTGCAAAAAGCCTCCCGGGGCCGCACGGTCATCATTGTCTCCCACCGCCTGTCGCCTTTCATGATCGCCGACCGGGTGGCCTTGCTGATCAATGGACGGATTGAACGCGTGGGGCCGCCGGCTGAAGTCATTGCCTTTGCCAAAGCACGCATGAGCGAAGCAGTTCGCGCGGCCCAGGGACAGGCTGATTCCCCTGCGGGGGGGCCCCGACCGCAGCTCTCCCCTTATGGATCTCAGAGACCAAAAGGCGGACCGGGCAGCAGACCCGACCGGGGAGGGACAGATGCCTGACTCCCGCGCCCTGGTTCCCGTTTCTCAGAAGCAGCAGGCCGTTGCCCCCTATCGAGGCCGCGCCCGCACCCGCTACAGCGACTTTCTGCCTGACGCCCAGGCGGTGGTGGAGCGGGAGCATTCCCCTGTTGCCCGCTGGCTGCTGTTCATTCTGGTCGCGCTGGTCGGTGCCTTTGTGACTTATATCTCCCTGGTGTCCGTGGACCAGGTGGCCACGGCCGTCGGCGTGGTCCGGCCCGCCGGGCAGGTCAAGCTGATCAACCACCCCAATGGCGGCCGGGTGGCTGCGCTGCTGGTCCAGGAAGGCCAGAAGGTGTCAAAAGACCAGCCCCTGGTGGTGCTGGACCCCGATGTCAGCGAAGAAGAAGTGGGCAAGCTGCAGGCCGAGCTCTTCGGGCTGAATGCCCGCCAGCAACGGCTGGAGGCCGAGGCCATGGGGGTGGTGCCCGATTTTGGCCCGACCTTGAGCGAGGCCCACCCGACCCTGGTGACGGCGCAGCTCAATCTCTACAAAGCCCGCCGGGACGCTTTTGTGTCACGTCGGGACGCGGCGGCGGAGGTTGTCGAACAGCGCGAGAAGGCGCTGATCGGACTGGAGGCTCGGGTGGCGCAGATGAAAGAAAGCCTGCGCATCATTGAAGAACAGGAAGCCTCCATTTCAGAACTGGTGGGCAAGGGGTACTTTCCGAAACTGCGCTATCTGTCGGTCCAGCGGCAACTGAGTGATGCCATCGCTGATCTGACCGAAGTTGAGGCCAGTCTGGCGGCAGCCGGTTCGGCTCTGTCAGAAGCCGTCAACAATCTGGACAGCCTGGAAAGGGAATGGGAAGCGGGGGTTCTGGATGAACTGACCCAGGTCATGTCGGAATCTGAGCGTATCTCCCGCACCCTGGAGCAGCAGCGCAGCAACCTTAGGAACCTCACCTTGCGCTCCCCCACCGAAGGCATTGTTCAGGATCTGGTGGTGGCCGCTGCCGGTCAGGCCATTGCAGCCAACGAGCCCATGATGAAGATTGTGCCCGTGGGAGATAGCCTGATCGTCGAGGCGCTGGTGGCCAATGATGACATTGGCTTCATTTCAGATGGTCAGGAAGCCCAGGTGAAGGTCACGACCTATGACTTCATCAAGTTTGGGGCATTGGAAGGCACGGTTGAACGCATCGCCCCCGATGCCACGCGCGATGAAAAGGGACAGCTGCAGTTTGAGGTGCTGGTGCGCACTGACAAGACCTATCTGGGGGATGTGCCGGGCCGCTTGCCGGTGGTGCCGGGCATGACAACCCAGGTCGATTTCAAGACCGGCCGACGCACCATCCTGTCCTTCCTGACAGATCGCCTGCGAACCACTGCAGCAGAAGCTTTCCGGGCCAAGTAAGCAGACTGTGTGTGGCGTTTACAACCTGTTCGCTGGCGCAGGACTGCTTTTGCTGGACCTGCATTTAACCTGCAGCCAAACCGCCACGGCTGCTCAATCCCATTTGATAGAGTTGCACGCTTCAAGTGGGCCCACATTGTGAACTCACTAAACCGACCTCACTCTAAAGCGTTTGCTGTTATCAGGTGGCTTCTCTGATCAGTTCCGCTGCCAACATGTCGGCAATCAGCTTCTTTACATCTGCGGCAACAGTCTCTGCCGGCTGATCGGGAAAGGCTGCCTGCAGGGTGGCAATGATGTCCTCTGCGCCTTGCTCCTGCTCCAGCAAACGCCACAGCCCGCCAGAGACGGCATCAAGGTAGAAAATCTCATTGGAAAGAGGCTCTACCAGAAAATACTCCCCTTCGATCTCAGAAGCGGTGACGTTGGGGTTGCGCTGTAAAGCCATGGTCAAATCAGCTTTCAAATTGGGCAATCAGGTAGTCGGCAGCCAGGCTGCTGTTGCTGTATGTCAGCTGCCAGCTCGACACCTGACTTACCAAGTTTTGGCAGGCGACCACAAGCGCCTGAGCCGACAGGGCCGGGGCCAGGCACTTGGGCAGGAGGTGCCGCAGCAAGGTGGCCTTGTCCAGCGGCTCAAGACTGCAGTCAGACGCGGGCTGGCTGGCCGGAGTGTCCAGTCTGTTCAGCAGGACCAGTCCCAGCAGGGGGCTGCGCTCTCCCAACGGTGCCATGAGAGATGGCGGTAGGTTGAGGTGTGCCACCGCTTCCCGTTCGGCCACCTGATGGGTTTTCAGGAAATCAATCTGGGCGGTTTCCATGTCCGGGGGCAGGGGAAGGCGGATTTTCGGTCCGACCCCCAGGCTCAGCGCCTGTAACGGGGTCTGGTCAAGACAGATGGCCAGGCGATCATCGCCAAAGAGCCGCTTGTTTCGCCGGGCCAGCTGCAGCGCCAGAGAGGACTTTCCGGCCTGGGTATCGCCGAGGAACAACAGCTGTCCTTCTGCTGGCCCCGGCTGTTGTCCGGATGTCTGACCCAGCTGAAAGGTGGCCGCAGCGGCATGGATCTGCAGCAGGGTGCTGTCCTGGCGTATGTAGGAGCCGGTTAAGGCCCCGGCCAGAGCATTGGCAGCTTCCAGGGGGTCGCCACAATCAAAATGGCCATTGGGCAGGAGGTCGCAGATCACCCGGTGGCCTGGCTGACCGGAAGGAGAAACAGCCGCGGCCAGAGGGTCCACAGCGATGCTGTTGGCCACAGTACCGGGGGACGGGGTATTTTGTTGCGAAAGTGAAATGACTTGGCTTTGCCAGTCAGGCAGGCACAGGTGTAAAGGATCAATCAGCGCCTCTGCGCCCCAAACCAAAATAGGGTCCCTGGGGCCGGAAAAAGCCCGGCAGCTTGCGGGCTGATGGCGCTGGTCGCCACCGACCTGATCGTGCGGTGCAGGCGAAGGTCCGGCTGTCTGTGTCACTGACAAAAGCCTTATCTGGACAGAGGCGGTGCAAAGGGATCCCAGACTTTGAGGCGTCGGGATCCTCTGCCCGGTTGCCTAACCCCGGGGGGCGTACTTTGCCAGAATGCGTTGCAGGGTCCGGCGGTGCATGCGCAGTCGGCGGGCTGTTTCAGAAACGTTGCGGTCACACTGTTCATAGACCCGCTGAATGTGTTCCCAGCGCACCCGGTCTGCGGACATGGGCATGTCAGGTGGCGGCGGCAGCAAAGAACCGTCCGGGGTCAGCAGGGCCGCTTCAATCTGATCGGCATCCGCGGGTTTGGAGAGATAGTCTGTCGCCCCGACCTTCACAGCGGCAACCGCCGTGGCGATGTTGCCATAGCCGGTGAGCACGATGATGCGGGTGTCTTCGCGGGCATCGCGCAGGGTCTTGACCACATCCAGTCCGCTGCCGTCTGTCAGCCGAAGATCCACCACGGCAAAGGAAGGCGGCTGTTGGCGGGCCAGGTCGATGCCATCGCTGACGGTCAGCGCGGTGCGGACTTCGAAGCCCCGACGCTCCATGGCGCGGGCCAGACGGATGCACAGCCGCTCGTCGTCATCGACAATAAGCAGGCTCTTGTCGCTGAAGTCCTCCAGAGAATCTCTGAGAATTTCGTCATCATTGGCGGTCATGCCGTCGTCCTCGTACTTTCAATTCGTTCACGGGGCCAGGTGATGGCCACCCGCGCGCCTGCCTGTTTCACGTTGGAGAAGGTAATCTGAGCGCCGGAGTGGGCCAAGAGGGTCTTTGCAATAAAAACACCCAATCCCATGTGCATGGAATCCCGCCCCCGGCTGTCCTTTCCCCCTGTGGACAGATAGGGGGACCCTAAATCGTTTAGAATATGTTCGTCAAAGCCAGGGCCGTTATCCTGAATAGTGACCCGGATGTCATTGGCGTCCCAAAAGAGCCGGACTTCTACTTTGGAGGAGGCAAACTGCAGGCCATTCTGGATCAGGGTTCCGACCCCGTGCAGAATCTCGGGAGAGCGCTGGACAACCGGCTGCTGGTCGAATTCATCGGGAATATCCGGGTCCACGATCAGTTCCAGGGCTTTGCCATCACGCTGCAGGTTGGTCACGGTGGCTTCCAGCAGGCCCATAAGGGGCAGCTGGTTGTATGGCGAATCACCGCTGTCTTCCTTGGGGCGGGTCGCCAGTTCCGAGAGGATCTTTTTGCAGCGGTCGGCTTCTTCCTGCAGCAGAGCCAGATCTTCACGCAAAGGGCTGTCCTGGGGCAGGTCTTCAGGCAGGTCGAGCTGCATTTCCTTGACCACCACGGCAATGGTGCCCAGGGGACTGCCCAGTTCGTGGGCTGCTGCTGCGGCCAGTCCGCCCAGGGAAGACAGGCGCTGTTCGCGGGCCAGGGCCAGCTGACTGGCGGCCAGAGCGTCTTCCATCCGTCGGGATTCCCGGGCCAGCGAGGACACGTAGGCAGAGATAAAGACCACGGCCAGCGCAATGGAGACCCAGACCCCGGCCAGATAGATCTGCGGCAGCTCGAAGGTGCCTTCAAACCAGGGCAGGGGCAGATGCCAGAAGTAATTGGCTGTGGCCGCCAGAATGGCCAGACAGGACAGCAGAATGGTTGATTTGTGGGACAGGGAGGAGGCCGAGACCACCACCGGTGCCATCAAAAGCAGCGAAAAGGGGTTGTTCAGTCCGCCGGTCAGAGACAGCAGGACCGCCAGCTGAATGACGTCGAAGCTGAGGTACCAGGTGGCCTGAGCACTGTCCAGCCAGGGTGTGGAGCGCTGACCAAAGGCCGTGACCAGATTGAGAATGGCTGAAGCCCCGATGACGGCAGCGGCTTCCAGCAGGGGAATGGTGAAGTTGAAGAAGCTGTGAATGATCAGCAGAGACAGAAGCTGTCCGGCGATGGCCACCCAGCGAATGTTGACCAGGGTGCGCAACCGCACACGCCCGCCATGCTGGAAGGCTCCTTCAGCAGACAAGACGTGGCTATCGGTGATCTGCGGTGTCATAAAAAATCATAAGCTTTCAAGTAATAAGTAGAATTCCCTCTCCCCGTTTTATCGCCTGACTGCCAAAATTCAAACCCGCTGCAAGAGGATGGCTGCCCTGTCTTTCTTGCGTTCTTTGAACAACGGCGTCCCTGTTGCCTGTTTCTGGCAGGAGATGGGCGGGTAGTTCTTGGCTCTGAGGGCTCCCACAGGGTATACAACCCCTATGCCTTTTGATGAGAAACTCCCCCACATATTGTATCTAAACGGGGAAGCTGTGCCCTTGTTGCTGCGCGAGTCTGCGCGGGCCAAGCGCTTGCATCTGAAAGTCGATCCGGCACGCGAAGGGCCCGTTGTCACCGCGCCGAAGGGCTACTCGCGACAGAAAACGCTTGATTTTGTTGATAAGAACAGAGGCTGGCTGGAGCAGAAATGGGCCAAGCTGCCCCGGCGCATCCACTTTGAAGAAGGCACGGTTCTGCCGGTTCTGGGCCAGGAGGTTGAGCTGCGTCTGGCGCCGGAAGCGCGGCGGGGCGTCTGGCGGGAAGAGGGGGCTTTGTGGGTCTCCGGTCGTCGTGAACATCTGGCGCGACGGGTTACCGATTATCTGAAGGCGGAGGTCAAGCAGGCGCTGCTGGCAAAGGTGCGCGAGAAAGTGGCCCTCTTGCCGTCCGGTGACCACAGGCCCTTAGGGCGGGTCACCGTTCGGGATACCAGCAGTCGCTGGGGCAGTTGCTCAGTTAAAGGGGACCTCTCCTTTTCCTGGCGGGTGGTTTTTGCCCCTCCCTTTGTCCTCGATTATCTGGTGGCGCATGAGGTGTCCCACCTGGTGCACATGAACCACTCCGCCAGTTTCTGGCGCCAGGTGGCGGCCATCTGTGATGAAGACGAGGCGGGGCGACGCTGGTTAAGCCGCGACGGGGCGCGTCTGCAGCGCTACGGATAATCCAGACCCCTCAGAGGCAAATGGGGTAAGTGGCTCAGGACGTGATGCCACTGAAGAATGCATCTCTTTTCAACATGTTAGAGCCGGTCTGCTGTTCGGCGCTCTGAAAACAAAAAGGGGCCGATCCTTTGTTTGGAACAGCCCCTTGATTTTGCGCGAATTTCGCGAGGTCAATTTTACTGAGTCTGCCGGTGCGGCCAGATCAGATGCAACGCCCGCCGTCTACTTCCAGCAGCACCCCGGTGATGAAGTTGGCTTCGTCACTGGCCAGATAAAGGGCAGCAGCGGCCAGATCTTCCGGTGTTGAAAAACGGCCCAGAGGGATCGTCGCCATGAATCTTTCCCGGTTTTCCGGGGTATCAGGCACACCCATGAAGGCTTCCAGCAGGCCTGTGGCCCCGATGACCGGGCAGAGGGCGTTCACGCGGACCTTCTTTGGCGCCAGTTCAACGGCCAGGGACTTCGTCAGCACATTGGCGGCGCCTTTGGAGGCGTTGTAAACGGACAGGTTGGGCCGGGGGCGCAGACCAGCCGTCGAGGCCGTGTTGATGACGCAGCCGCCGCCCTGGGCTTCGAACTGCGGCAGGGCTTCCTGAATGGCCAGATAGACGGCTTTGACATTCACGTCGAAAATGCGATCGAACTCGTCTTCGGTGACCTCTGCCAGCGGCTTGTTGCGGTGGGTCCAGCCAGCGTTGTTGACCAGGATATCCAGTTTTCCGAAGTTGCTGACAGCCTGATCGATCATGGTTTTGACCTGATCGCGTTTGGTGACGTCGCAGTTGACGTAGAGTGCCTTGCCGCCTGCGGATTCAATGTCTGAGGTGACCCGTTTGCCGCCTTCTTCCACGAAGTCAGCCACAATCACAGCAGCGCCTTCAGCCGCAAACCGTTTGGCAATTCCTTCCCCGAAGCCGGAACCGGCCCCCGTGACGATGGCTACTTTTCCTTCCAGTCTCATTACCCTTTTCCCCCTTTGCGGCAGTTTCAGTCGGCGCAGAACGCCTCTGTGTGATTGTTATCGTACCAAGGAAATAGATCATGAAGGCTCGGGTAAGGTCAAAGCAGCAGTCGGCATCTCAGTTATGCCTCACGCAGGTGAAAAGCCCGGTGCCTGCTTGCCCCAGGGACCAGAGACGCCGCCAAGGTAAGAAACCCGAAGGAAAGCGCTCTCTGTCTTATCGGGCAGGCTGAATGAAGGAGAAAATGAAGGCAGGGCGGATGATGAAAGCCGCAGTGGCCAGCACTGCCCAGACGTCTAGGAGGAACAGAATGCTGTTCCAAAGTTCGGCATTCCGCTGGTCGGCAAAAGCGGGTAGATCAATAGCGTTTTCAATCTGAGGGGAACTGCGCCTATGCCTGCCTACGTTGTTGCGATGATCGATGTTACCGATGCCGAAGGATACACGCGGTATCGTGAAGAGGTTCCGGCCCTGATTGCCAAATATGGCGGGCGCTATCTGGTGCGGGGCGGTGAAGGCGTCATCAAAGAAGGAGACTGGCCCTATCCGCGGGTTGTGGTCATTGAGTATCCGGATATGGAGGCTGCGGAAGCCTTCTATCACTCCGAAGAGTATCAGGCAGTCCTGCCCCATCGGATCGATCATTCAGTGGGCACGCTGGGTGTGTTCCCGGGGTATGAAGGCTGACCTCTTGTTAGCACCTGTCTTGCTAACGCCTGCCGCCGGCCTGATCAGTTGTCGATCGCTGTAAACGCCCCAAAGGGTGATTTGCGGTTCAAGCGGGGTCACTAAGGGAGATTTGGCAGTCCCATCAGACTCCAGTGGGTCAGTGGGGACATTGGAACGGGCCGCGGTGCGGCCCTTTTCTTTTGCTTTCTAGCGGCTGGGACTTTTGCGTCCCTCGACAGTCAAAAGCGGCTGAAACCGGAAATCTGAAACAGCAGCGGGCGCCATTTATGGCTTTGCTTCAGTTTGTCTGACAGAGATTCCAATCCCAATATTGGTAATCGTTAAGGTGGAAAGACTTAATGACGGTTTCGTGACAAAAGGAACTGATTTTTTCTTTCTTCTCCAATGACTTTGCGGGATTTGTTTCAATGAAACCTTCAGCTAAGAGCAATTCTGCCCCCTTTTCACGACAGATTCTGAAGATAATTCCCTATCTCTTTGAACTTAATAGTTAACAGCTTCTTACTCTTCCTCTATAACTGGCCAGGCTTGTAGGTATCCATAAGGTTTCACTGAGACGGATCATGAAGGTCGGTCTGGCCGGAGTGTGTTTCTGTATCTCCCGTTTTGTCTTCGATTCTTATCGAAGTTTAAACATTGATTAACCTTTTGTTGGTGACCTGCAGAGGTTAACAGTTTGTGAAAAAACAAATCCTCAGCCTGTGCCTGTTGGTGAGAGAGGCCAGGCAGAGGTAAGTCGGTCCGGAGTCCTCCGGGAGAATACCTGACTGTCCCGCTGGGTTTCGTCAGGATCGGGGAGGGCCTTTTTGGGGAAGGGCTGCTTTATCGGCGTTGTCTCGTGACGGCGTTGTAAAGGGGCAGTGGACCGGCGGCAGCATTGGTACATTGGGGGAGACCGCCGGGTCAGGCGGATGGAGGGGTAGTATGGCGACGATCCTCATACTGGACGACCGGGTAACAAACCGCAGAATACTGGAGCGGCTGGCGAAGGTTCTGGAGCCCAAGGGAAAAATCGTTTCCTTTGGCGATCCTCTGGATGCTCTGGACTGGCTCAAGCGGCAGACACCGGATCTGGTGATTTCCGACTACAAGATGCCGAACCTGGATGCGTCCCAGTTTATCGAGCGCTTTCGCAATCTGCCTGGCTGCATCGATGTGCCGGTGATGGTGATCACGGTCTATGAAGACATGGACTTCCGCTACAAGGCACTGGAAGCCGGGGCTACGGACTTTCTGCTCTCGCCCTTTGATCATCGGGAATTCAAGGTACGCGTCAGCAATCTACTGAAGCTGCGCAAGCAGCAACTGATCATTCAGGCCCGTGCCTATGATCTGGAACAGCGTCTGGCTGAAGATCATCTGCATATGGAAGAATTGCGCCAGGCCAGCCAGGAGCGCTTGCGCACGGTGATTGATGCGGTTCCGGCCATGATCTACGCGGTTGATCGCGACAACCGCCTGCTTTTTATCAACACCCAGGCAGCGGAGATGGCCGGCATCAACGTGGCCGACGCCATTGGCCAGCGGGCCCAGGAGGTCTTTCCCAGCGCCTTTGGCCGGGAAAGCGAGCAGCTGGATGCTCAGATTTTCAACGGCGGTCAGGAAGCCCGTATTTACGAGCAACTGCTGTTCCGGCAGGGCCGTGAACAGGTCATGCTGGCGACCAAGCGTCCGATCCAGGGGGCGGACAACAGCAACCAGAGTGTGGTGACGGTTGCCTTTGACATCACAGAACGCAAACAGGCGGAGCAGGACTTGCTGGTGGCCAAGAACCAGGCCGAGGAAGCCAGCCGGTCCAAGTCCGAGTTCCTGGCCAATGTCAGCCATGAACTGCGGACACCGCTGAACGCCATCCTTGGTTTTTCCGACATGATGAAGCGGGAGATGCTGGGGCCCATCGGGTCCCCCCGCTACAAGGAATATCTGGAAGACATCAATGGGTCGGCCGGGCATCTGCTCAACATCATCGATGACATTCTGGACCTTTCGAAAATCGACGCCGGTCAGATGGAGCTCTGCGAGGACCCTCTGGACCTGGTGCAGCTGATTGACGATACCCTTGTCCTGGCGGAGAGCCCGGCTGAAGAGGCCGGTGTTACGCTCTCCCGGTCGTTGTGTGAGGACACGCTGCCCTTCCTGGGTGATGAGGTGAAGCTGAAGCGGGTGTTGCTGAACCTGCTGTCCAACGGCATCAAGTTTTCGCCGCCCGGCGGTGAGGTGAAGGTGGATGTTGAGTGTGACGACGAAGGCTGCCTGGTGCTGTCTGTGGAAGACAAGGGCATCGGCATGTCGGAGGCGGAGATCAAGCTGGCTGTGTCCCGCTTTGGGCAGGTCCAGTCAGCCATGACCCGGCAACACCAGGGCACAGGCCTGGGCATGCCTTTGTTGATCAAACTGACAGAAATGCACGGTGGGACCTGGCGCATTCAGTCCGAACGGGGCGTGGGCACGCGGGTATCCCTGCGGTTCCCGGCCAAGCGTTATCTGGAGCGACGTTCTAAGTTCAAGCTGGTCAAGTAGTCTTCAGCCAGGTGCGCTGGACCGGATGAAGGCGGTTTGCGCTGAGCGTGGTGTACCCTTGGCGACCCTTGGATCGGCTGCACAGATAAACGGTCGCATCGGTTCACTGGTAATCTGTTCAGGTCTCAAATCTATCTAGGTAAGGTAGATTTTCTTAACGGGAAATTCAGCTTCTCGTTCCAGTGTTTCAGGCAGAATGAGCTGGGAATGTTCTTGTGAGATTGGCAATCTCATTGGAGCGTCGGCTGGTGGACCCTGGGGTCAGACCCTGGTCTTAAACTGAAGGAAGCGATTGACGGAATGACGACGGAGCAGGGACAGGACAGGGGGCAACGGTCCCTGCGCGAACGTCTGTTTCGTCCGGACGGCAACAGCGAGCATGAGCAGGCGCTGGTGCGCATTGCGGCTGGTTTGATCGTCATTTCCTATTGTCTGGTTCTGCAGATGCTGGGCTACGATGGCTGGGCAAATGATGGCTTTCATGGCGGCAATCTGCAGGCCTGCATTTATGTGGCTTTTGTGGGCATGGCCTATGCCACCGGCCTGTTGATATCCATCGTTCATCGTCCCGCCCCTTCTGTGCCCCGTCAGTTTCTGGGCATGCTGCATGACAATGTCTCGCTGACCTTCTTTCTGCTTTTTGGCGGCGAGCTGACCGCTTTCTGGTTTCCCGTTTATCTCTGGAATTCCTTTGGCCATGGTTTTCGCTATGGCCCGAAACTGTTGGTTGCCTCCGCGGTCGTATCCGTCGTGGGGTTCTTCTGGGTCGTGATGACCACGCCCTATTGGTACGATCAGGGTTTCCTGTCAGCGGGTCTCCTGACCGGCCTGGTGGTGCTGCCGGCCTATGCCTTTTCCCTGTTGCGCAAACTGACCCGGGCCAAGGCCCAGGCGGAAATTGCCAACCAGGCCAAATCGGCCTTCCTGGCCAACATGAGCCATGAGCTGCGCACGCCGCTGAACGCCATCATTGTTTTGTCGCGACTGCTTCGATCCGGGCAGCTAACCGCCGATCAGCGGGATATGGTTCACTCCATCCATTTGTCCGGCCGGTCACTGCTCTCTTTGATTGGCAATGTGCTGGATTTGTCCAAGGCGGAATCAGGACGTCTGGAACTCTCCACTCAAAAGTTCGATCTTTATGAAGTCCTGGCGGAGGTGCAGGCCATTGCCCAGCCTCAGTGTCAGGAAAAGGGACTGGGCTTTTCCCTTTTTCTTGCCAGTGATGTGCCCTGGCAGCTGGAAGGGGACCCTCAGTTCCTGAAACAGATTCTGATCAATCTGACAGGCAATGCGGCCAAGTTTACCTCCGAGGGTCAGGTTGAGCTGCAGGTCTATCGCCCGACCAGCCGGGAAGCCAAAGCGGTGCAAAAGGGCTTTACCCAGTTGCGGTTCGAGGTGGTGGATAGCGGCATCGGCATTTCAGAAGAGGCTCAGGCCCGGGTGTTTGAGCGCTTTGTGCAGGCCGATGAAGGCATCACCAAATCTTTCGGCGGCACAGGACTGGGTCTGGCCATTTCCCGTCAGCTGGCTCAGCTGATGGAGGGTGTTCTGGGGGTTGTCAGCCAGCCGGGGGCGGGTTCGACCTTCTGGCTGGAAGCGCCTTTCAGGCATGTTGCGGCCACGGGACAACAATCAAATGAAGAAGGTTTGTCGCCCGCGGCAGATGATCCTTCAGACAAGGCGCTGGTCGATGTCCTGCCTTCTGCTGGCCGCCGGGCCTTGGTCTTTGGCCGAAGCGACCTGGCACAGGCCACGCAGCAGCGTCTGCAGGATCTGCAATACATCAATGGCCGCTGTGAAAAGCTGGCGGATGCGGCCGAACAGCTGAATGGGGCGGGTGGCCAAGGGTTGCCTTTGCTTTTTTTGGTGGCCGACAGCATTCCGGACGAAGTCTATTCCTGGTTGGCGTCCTTCCGGGAAAAAGGCATCACTTTGCCTGCTGTCTATGTCGGGCCGCCACAGTCTGATGAGCGGCGCCTGAAACGACACTTCCTGTCCTGGGTTGAAGATCCGGAACAGACAGATGATCTGGTCCGCGCTGCCCACCTATTGGACCGCTTGCTGCCCCCGGTTGAGTTGGAACCGGAAGAGGGTGAGGCGGGTGATGCTGCATCCCAGGCCGGACGCAGTCTGTCCATTCTGGTTGCCGACGATAACGAAGTGAACCGGCGGGTGGCAGAGCGGACCCTGGTCGGGGTCGGCCACCGGGTGGCGCTGGTCACCAACGGTGAAGAGGCTCTGGACGCACTGGATGAGGCGGAAGACGCGGGCGAGCCTTTTGATCTGGTTCTGCTGGACATGCACATGCCGGTGATGTCGGGCATCGAAACGGCCAAGTTCTACCGCATGACCCATCTGGAAGAACCGGGCCTGCCGCTGATCGCCCTGACGGCAGACGTCACCCAGGACACCAGAGAGCAGGTCGCCGAAGCGGGCATGGATGCCTGTCTGAACAAGCCGCTGGACATCGACCTGCTGATGGAAACGCTGCGGGATGTGATGGCCAAGCGCGGGGTTGATCTGGATGTGGCGCCTCGCCCCAAAGCGGAGACCGACAACGTGGTGACTCATCCTCGCTTTTCCAATGAAGTGCATCCGGTGATCGATCACCGGGTCATCCAGCGCCTTGAGGACCTGGGGGATGGAGATGATTTTGTCTTTAGTCTGATTGATGACTTTGTCGCCGATACCCTGGGCCTTCAGCAGGAGCTGAAAGAGGCCTTGGAAGATCTGGAAGCCATGCGCTTCCGGGACCTGCTGCATGCCATGCGGGGCAGCGCCATCAACATTGGGGCGAGCAACCTCTATGAGCTTTTGCTTGCCAATCGATCTATCGGCACTGACGGCCTGGAAAGCCAGGGTAAGGAGCTGGTGCAGCAGATCGAAGAAGAGTTGCTGCGCGCCCATCACGAGTTACAGCGCTATCAGGCTGAACACCAAAGTCAGGTCCGTCCAGGGTTGGGGTGATCGTCTGCGCGGGGGCATTCTGTCCTTCATCTTGATCGAGGATCCTGCGGGGCACTTCGGGTGCTGAAAATCACGGTCCTGTAACCTGTTATCCTCAAAGCACAGGCCGTAAGGTGCTCCACCTTCTGTCACCTGCGGGGCGCTGTGGGGGCAGCGGGCCTGTTCTGCGCTGAATGCAATACGGAAAGGTCTTGTAAGCTGGGGGCGGCAGGTATAGGTTACGCGCCATGCCATAGGGCTTGCTGGTTGTTACATAGGTAAGTCACAAAAAGATGGTGGGCCCGGTGCCCGCCTTTTTTTATAGGTCAGATCTGATGGCAGGATTTGATCAGATGCAGAAAAGAACGGGATGGTCATTGGCTAGCGATCGCCAGGACAGCAAGAGGCTCGCCCGCACCAGCGAAGGCAAGGCCGCGAGCATTGAAGAGCTTATTGCGCCAACAGTAGAAGATCTGGGTATGGAAATCGTGCGGGTTGCTCTGATGGGCGACCGTGACACGACCCTGCAGATCATGGCTGAACGCCCCGATGGGACCATGTCCATTGATGACTGTGCGGATCTGTCTCGCGCCGTCTCAACTTTGTTGGAAGTCGAAGACCCCATCGCGGGGCGCTACACTCTGGAAGTTTCTTCTCCTGGTCTTGATCGGCCGCTGACGCGCCTGAAAGACTATGAGCGCTTTGCCGGCTATGAAGCGCGGGTGGAGATGGAAGTATCTCAGGATGGCCAGCGTCGGTTCCGCGGACGTCTGCTGGGTATCGAAGAAGAATTGGTTCTGATCCAGGGAGAAGGGGACGACGCCCCGCACCGCCTGGCTTTTCAGGACATCCTGCGCGGTAAGTTGATTTTGACCGACGAGCTTTTGGCGTCAGCCAAAGCGTAAACAAGGCCCTGCTTTTGGCGTCAGCCAAAGCGTAAACAAGGTTCTGCTTTTGGCGTCAGCCAAAGCGTAAAACAAGGTTCTGCTTTTGGCGTCAGCCAAAGCGTAAAAGACACGGTTGCTTCGGCCTGGCTTTGAAGATGAAGGCAGGACGCGGATGCAACAAAGGGGTCCCGCCGTCGCGCGGCCCCTGAAAGAAGACAACGACCCGGCCCGGCCGGATAGAACTGCAGGCCCTTCTATGGGTCTTTGGCTGAGAACGTTAACTAAGGAAGAGACGCGAAAGATGGACTCGAACGCTATCCATCGTACCGAATTGCTCCAGGTCGCTGACGCGGTGGCCCGTGAGAAGGGTATTGACGCCGATGAAGTGATCGTTGCCATGGAGCAGGCGATCCAGAAGGCCGGTCGCGCTAAGTATGGCCAGGAACACGACATTCGGGCAGAAATCGACCGTCACAACGGTGAGATTCGCCTGCGCCGCTTCCAGACAGTTGCTGAAACGGTGGAAAACGAATTCACCGAAATCACCGTGCGTGATGCCCAGCTGCGGGATCCCAATGCCCAGGTTGGTGACGAATTCTCCGATCCCTTGCCGCCGATTGATCTCGGCCGCATTGCGGCACAGACCGCCAAGCAGGTGATCGTTCAGAAGGTGCGCGAAGCCGAGCGGGCCGTGCAGTTTGAAGAGTTCAAAGACCGGGCCGGTGAAGTGATCAATGGCGTGGTCAAGCGGAATGAATTCGGCAATGTGACCGTTGAAATGGGCCGGGCAGAAGGCTTGCTGCGTCGGGATGAAACCCTGCCGCGCGAATCTCTGCGCAACGGCGATCGGGTGCGGGCTTACATCTATGACGTACGTCAGGAAATGCGGGGCCCGCAGATCTTCCTGTCCCGTACCCACCCGCAGTTCATGGCCAAGCTCTTCATTCAGGAAGTGCCGGAAATCTATGACGGCATCATTGAAATCAAGTCCGTGGCCCGGGATCCCGGCAGCCGCGCCAAGATTGCCGTTCTGAGCCATGACACCTCCATCGACCCTGTCGGGGCCTGTGTGGGCATGCGCGGCAGCCGCGTTCAGGCGGTTGTGGGCGAACTGCAGGGTGAAAAGATCGACATCATTCCCTGGTCCGAAGATCCGGCCACTTTTGTGGTGAACGCCCTGGCACCTGCCGAAGTGACCAAGGTGGTGCTGGACGAAGAACAGGGCCGCATTGAAGTGGTGGTGCCTGACGAACAGCTGTCCCTGGCCATTGGCCGTCGCGGTCAGAATGTGCGTCTGGCCTCTCAGCTGACCGGCTGGGACATCGACATCATGACCGAGGAAGAAGAAAGCGCCCGCCGCCAGGAAGAATTCAAGTCCCGGTCGCAGCTCTTTATCGATGCCCTGGACGTGGACGATGTCATCGCCCATCTGCTGGTGGCTGAAGGCTTCTCCTCCCTGGAGCATGTGGCCTACCTGCCGCTGGAAGACCTGGTGGAAATCGAAGGCTTTGACGAAGGTGTGGCCAGCGAGCTGCAGCAGCGCGCGATCCTGCACCTGGAAGAACAGAACCGACAGCATGAAGAAGCCCGCCTGAAAGCCGGTGTTTCCGATGAAGTGGCCAACATGGAAGGTCTGGAGCCCAGCCACCTGCATCTGCTGGGTGATGCCGGGGTGAAATCTCTGGATGATCTGGCTGACCTGGCCGGTGATGAGCTGATTGAAATTCTTGGTGCTGACGCCATGAGTGAAGATCAGGCCAACAGCATCATCATGGCGGCCCGCGCCCACTGGTTCGAAGATGAAGAAACCGAGGCTGAAGAGGCTTCTGAAGAAGCCGGTGAAGCCAGCGCTGAGGCAGAGGGTGAAACCGAGGCCGAAGCTTCGGAAGGTGAAAAAGCCTGATTTGGCTTGCGAGAGGACAGAGACGACAGAGTCACACCTGATGGATGAGGTCTTTTACAGCGACGAGCCTGAAAAGGGACCGACAAGACGCTGTCTGGTAAGTGGTGAAAGACGGGGCAAAGAGGAGATGATCCGCTTTGTTCTGGATCCTGAAGGGTGCTTGGTTCCGGATCTGGCCGGACGTTTGCCCGGACGGGGACTGTGGTTGCTGGCTGATCGAGCTGTGTTTGAAAAGGCCTGTCAGCGGCGGCTCTTTGCCAGAGCTGCCCGGGCCAAGGTAGAGGTGCCCGACGGACTGGGTGAAGAAGTAACGCGGCAGCTTCGCCGCCGGGTGCTGGACCAGCTGGGGCTGGCGCGACGGGCAGGCGAAGTTGTGGCGGGACATGACAAAGTCCGTGTGTGGTTGGAGCAGGGTAAAGCTGCTTTGTTGATGCAGGCCAGTGACGGTGCGGAAGCACCCCGTCGCCGGCTGGAGGCCCTGGGTCGGGGGCATCGTCCTGACCTGGAGGTTATTGAAGAATTTGAAGCTGACGCGCTGGGATTTGCGCTGGGCCGCTCGCCGACTGTACATGTCGCGCTGCTGCCCGGTGGCGCAGCAAAGCGGCTGACTGTGGAATTTGCGCGCTTGGTGGGTTTTGGAACCCCCGGTTCGGACGTGGCGAGGAAGTGAGTGCTAGTAAGATGAGTGAGACCAAAGACGACGACGCCAAGAAGCCGCTGTCCCTGAATCGGCCCAAGCTTGAGCTTGAAAAGACAGTGGGATCCGGACAGGTCCGGCAGAGCTTTAGCCATGGGCGCAGCAAAACCGTCCAGGTGGAAGTAAAGCGCAAACGCACCATTCGTCCCGGCGATGCCGCCGGTGGCCGACGGGGCGGTGGGGCATCCGGTGGCCTGACCCAGGCAGAACGGGACCGCCGTTTGCAGGTGCTGGAGCAGGCGAAAGTCGATGCCGTGCGCAAGGCTGATGAAGCCGCCGCTGCTGCAAAACTGCGCGAAGAAAAAGAAAAGCAGGCTGCTGCCGAAGCTGAGGCCCGTCGCCTTCAGGAAGAAGCAGAAGCTGCCAAACGCGCTGAACAGGAAGCGCGTGAAGCTGAAGAAGCCCGCCAGGAAGCCGCACGTAAAGCTGATGAGGAAGCCAGCGCCAAAGCTGCGCAGGCTGAGGCTGATAAACAGGCCAAAGCCGAAGCCTCTGCAGCAGCGGTTGAAAAGGATGTGCCCGCACCGACCGCCCGGACACCCCGGGCACCAGCAGCACGTCCGGCTGCAACGGAAGATGCGGCCTCTCCTGCCCGTGGCAAGAAAAAAGGCGCCAAGGGTGGCCAGCAGAACCAGCAGCAGCCCCAGCAGCCTCGCGGGGGACGCGGTGGCGACCGTCGTCGCCAGGGCAAGCTGACCATCTCTCAGGCCATGAGCAACGACAATCCCGATCGTCAGCGCTCAATGGCTGCGGTCAAGCGCCAGCGCGAGCGTGAGAAGCAGGCATCTCTGGAAGCCCTGGCCCAGGGGTCCAAGATCGTACGTGATGTGGTGGTGCCCGAAGCCATTACGGTGGCTGAACTGGCGAACCGCATGGCCGAACGCGGCGGTGCCGTGGTGAAAACGCTGATGAAAATGGGCGTGATGGCCACTATCAACCAGACCATTGATGCGGACACGGCAGAGCTGGTGGTTGAAGAGTTTGGCCACAAGGTCCAGCGTGTCAGTGAAGAAGACATCGAAATCGGCCTGAAGGGTTCTGAAGATTCCGAAAGCGATCTGCAGCCCCGTCCGCCGGTTGTGACCATCATGGGTCACGTCGATCACGGTAAGACCTCTCTGCTGGATGCCTTGCGCAAATCCGATGTTGCCGATCATGAAGCCGGGGGTATCACCCAGCACATCGGGGCCTATCAGATCACCACGGAAAGTGGAGCCAAGGTGACCTTTGTGGATACCCCGGGTCACGCCGCCTTTACGGAAATGCGCGCCCGCGGTGCCAATGTCACCGACATTGTCATTCTGGTGGTGGCCGCCGATGACGGCATCATGGAACAGACTGTTGAAGCCATTGCCCACGCCAAGGCAGCGGAAGTGCCCATCATTGTTGCCATCAACAAAATGGACAAACCCGAAGCCGATGCAGAGCGGGTTAAAGGCGATCTGCTGCGCCATGAACTGATCCCTGAAGACATGGGCGGTGACGTGATCTGCGTTCCCGTTTCTGCCAAGACCCGCGAAGGTCTGGGGGATCTGCTGGAAACCATCCTGCTGCAGGCTGAGATTCTGGAACTGACCGCCAACGCCAATCGCCCGGCTGAAGGCATCATCGTTGAATCCAAGCAGGAACAGGGTCGGGGCTCCGTGGCCACGGTTCTGGTACAGCGCGGGACCTTGCGGGTCGGCGACATCTTCGTTGCCGGCAGTGAGTCCGGTCGCGTCCGGGCCCTGCTGGATGAAAAGGGCAAGCGCGTGAAGCTGGCCGGTCCGTCACAGCCTGTTGAGGTGCTGGGTCTGACAGGCACACCGGAAGCCGGGGAAGACCTGGTGGTGGTGGAAGACGACGCCCGCGCCCGTGAAGTGGCCGAGTTCCGCTCTGAAAAGAAAAAGCGGGCTCAGGTTGCCGCCTCCAATCGCGGTACGCTGGAGCAGATGCTGTCCAAAATTCAGGAAGGCGAAGCCCAGAACGTGCCGGTGGTCATCAAGTCCGACGTGCATGGTTCGACAGAAGCCATCATCGGGGCCCTGGACAAGCTGGGTACCAATGAAGTGAAGGCTCAGGTCCTGCACTCCGGCGTTGGTGGCATCAACGAATCTGATGTGGTGCTGGCCCGGGCGGCCGGGGCCATCATCATTGCCTTTAACGTGCGTGCCAACGCCCAGGCCCGGGCACTGGCCCGGCGCGACGGCGTGGATATCCGCTACTACTCCATCATCTACAACGTCATTGACGATGTGAAAGCGGTGATGAGCGGTAAGCTGGCACCGGAAACCCAGGAAACTTTCCTTGGTTACGCGGAAATCCGCGAAACCTTCAATGTTTCCAAGGTGGGTCGTGTTGCCGGTTGCATGATTACCGAAGGCCAGGTCAAGCGTGGCGCCAATGTGCGTTTGCTGCGCGACAACGTGGTCATCCACGCCGGCACCTTGAAAACGCTGCGTCGTTTCAAAGACGAGGTGAAGGAAGTCCAGCAGGGTTACGAATGCGGTATGGCTTTCGAGAACTATCAGGACATCCAGGTGGGTGATCAGATTGAATGTTACGAAGTGACAGAGATCGCCCGGACACTGTGATCCTCGGCCGTTGCTGCCTGGATCTGTGCTGTTGAGCTGAAAAATCCCCGGGACTTTGGCGCTGTTTCTGGCGCCGGGGTTCCGGGGAAGCTTGTTTGTTGAGGCGGGTGTTTGTCCGTTGTCCAATGACTGCTGATGCAGGACAAACCCCGGTTTTGCAGAGGAGTTTTCCAGTCCGCTGGTTTAATTCTCTTTGCGGTTATCTATCTATCTTCTGGCAGATGGCCCTGATGCAGAGGCCAGTCCAGATTTTGTTCCGAGAACGCCCATGACCAAAAACAAAGGCAAACCTCCCAGTCAGCGCCAGCTGCGTGTGGGTGAAGAGCTGCGTCACACGCTGGCTCAGCTTTTTTCGGCCAATGAAGCCCATGACCCGGCCCTGGCCGAAGCCAACATCACCGTGACGGAAGTACGGGTCAGCTCTGACCTGAAAAACGCCACGGTCTTTGTCATGCCCTTTGGTGAAGACGACCCGGCGCCGGTGGTGGCTGCCCTGAAACGCGCTGCACCTTTCTTTCGCCGGCGTCTGGCCGAGGTGGCCAACATGCGGTTTACCCCGACCCTGAGTTTCCAGCTGGATAAGTCCTTTTCAGAAGCCGCCAAGATTGATGCGCTGTTGCGCAGTGAGCGGGTGCAGAGGGACCTGCAGTCTGGTCAGGCTGATGCTGAGGAGGCAGAAGACAGGTCAGCTGCCTCTGACGAAGAGTCTGAGGGTCGGGAGTAAAGGAATGGCGCGCCGTCGTAAGGGCCAGCCCATTCATGGCTGGCTGATCATCGACAAACCTGCGGGCATGACCTCCACCGACGTGGTCAATCGTGTCCGCCGCCGCCTGGATGCCCAGAAAGTCGGTCACGGCGGGACCCTGGACCCCATGGCCACAGGCATTCTGCCGCTGGCGTTCGGGGAAGCCACCAAAACCGTTTCCTATGTCATGGATGGGCAGAAGACCTATCGCTTTGGTCTGACCTGGGGGGCTGCGACCACCACGGACGACAGCGAAGGCGAAGTCATCGCCACTTCAGACAAGCGGCCGACCACCGAGGAAATCAATGACGCCCTGAAGGGTTTCATCGGTCTGATTGATCAGGTGCCGCCTGCCTTTTCAGCCATCAAAATCGACGGTCAGCGGGCTTATGATCTCGCCCGAGAAGGTGAAGCTGTCGAGATGAAATCCCGCCAGGTGCGCATTGATCGTGTGGCCCTGGTGGAACAGCCAGATGAGAACACCGCTTTCTTTGATGTGGATTGCGGCAAGGGAACCTACATCAGATCCCTGGCGCGGGATTTGGGTGAAGTTTTGGGAACCCGGGCACATGTTTGTGCTTTGCGCCGTCTGCAGGTCGGACCCTTCACGGAAGAAGGGGCGATTTCGCTGGACTATTTGGAGGAGCTGGCGCAAGGTGCGCCCGCTCAGGAGCTCTTGCTCCCGATCCAGACCGCGCTGGACGACATCCCGGCGCTGGCCTTGTCAGAAACTGAGGCAACCCGTCTGCGAAGCGGTCAGGCGTTATCGATGATAGCGCGCTCGAACGCTGAGCGGATACGCAACCTGGAAAACGGTGATTTACTTTGTGCCATGTGCGGCGATAAGCCGGTGGCCATTTCCCGTTTTGAAGGCGGCGAGGTTCGCCCGGTTCGTGTATTGAACCTTTAGAAGAGAGTATATCACGATGTCGATCACTGCTGATCGTAAAGCTGAACTGATCAAAGAATTCGCCACCAAGGACGGTGACACCGGGTCCCCCGAGGTCCAGGTCTCCATCCTGACGGAGCGCATTGTTAACCTGACCGAGCACCTGAAGACCCACAAAAAGGACTTCCACTCCCGCCGTGGCCTGCTGATCATGGTTGGTCAGCGTCGGCGTCTGCTGGACTACCTGAAGAGCAAAGACCAGGGTCGTTACCAGACTCTGATCGAACGCTTGGGCCTGCGCCGCTAAGGTTTGGGACAGACAGTATGATCAACAACCGCCCCTGATCGCGTTGCGTATCATCTGGGGCGGTTGTTGTGTTTTTACCCCCGGCGTTATAGGGGGAAGGAAAGACAGGGCCGACCTCTGCACCAGTTTCTGCTGACGGAGCCTGGCCCTTCTCAAGATAAGACCCAGTTTTCGCGGCCTGAGCTGCGAGAACGAAACAAGGAAACTGTGGCGAGGCGCCACGGGTCCTGAACGGATATGCGAAGGGTTTGTGACCGGCTGGCGCACAGACTCTTTATCCTGCCGGGCCGACGTAAAGAACGATATCTAGAGCACCCCCTTGGTAAGGGGGAGGTCTGGCCAGGGGAAAGCCCCTGGTGGTTGAGACCTTGGTTTGAGAGTGCGGGTTGAGTTCGTTTTTTGCGTGGGTCCGGTACCGATAAGCTGCCGGCCAGATAGAAAAGGACCGAACAAGAAATGTTCGACGTACATCGCAAAGAAATCGAATGGGGCGGGCGCAAGCTCGTCATTGAAACGGGTAACATCGCACGTCAGGCCGACGGCTGCGTGATGATCACCTACGGGGAAACCGTTGTGCTCTGCACGGCTGTTGGCTCCCGTCGCGCACCGAAAGTGGACTTTTTCCCCCTGACGGTGAACTACCAGGAAAAAACCTTTGCTGCCGGTAAGATCCCCGGTGGCTTCTTCAAGCGTGAAGGCCGTCCGTCTGAAAAAGAGACCCTGACCTCCCGCCTGATTGACCGTCCGATCCGTCCGCTGTTCCACAAAAGCTACCGCAATGAAACCCAGCTGGTGGCCACGGTGCTCAGCCACGATCTGGAAAACGATCCCGACGTGATCGCCATGATCGGTGTGTCTGCGGCTCTAACCATCTCCGGTATTCCCTTCATGGGTCCGGTGGCCTGTGCCCGCGTCGGCTACATTGACGGCGAATTTGTGCTGAACCCTGTCATGGACGAAATGGGCAGCACGGATCTGGATCTGGTTGTCGCCGGAACCCAGGAAGGCGTTCTGATGGTGGAATCCGAAGCTCAGGAGCTGTCGGAAGAAGTCATGCTGGGCGCTGTGACTTTTGGTCATGAGCAGATGCAGCCGGTGATCGACATGATCATTGATCTGGCTGAAGACTGCGCCAAAGAGCCCTGGGATCTGCCGGAACCTTCTCCGGTCAAAGAAGCCCTGGCTGGCGAACTCTCCGCTGCTTACAGCGACAAGCTGCAGGCTGCTTACAGCATTGCTGACAAAGTGGCCCGTCAGGCTGCTGTCGGTGAAGTGCGTGATGCGGCTGAAGAGTCCGTTGCTGAAGATGAAGAAAAAGCCGCTGCTTTTGGTGGTGTCTTCAAGAACCTGGAAGCCGATGTTGTTCGTGGCAACATCCTGAAAACCGGGTCCCGCATTGACGGCCGTGACACCAAAACCGTGCGTGCCATCGACTCTGTGGTTGGCGTGCTGCCCCGCAGCCACGGCTCTTCCGTCTTTACCCGCGGTGAAACCCAGGCGCTGGTGACAGTTACTCTGGGTACGGGTCAGGATGAGCAGATCATTGATGCGCTGGCCGGTGAATACCGCGAGCACTTCATGCTGCACTACAACTTCCCGCCTTACTCTGTGGGTGAAACCGGTCGTATGGGTTCCCCGGGCCGTCGTGAAATCGGTCACGGCAAGCTGGCATACCGGGCCATTCGCCCCATGATGCCTGCCAAGGAAGACTTCCCTTACACCATCCGTGTGGTGTCTGAGATTACTGAGTCCAATGGCTCCTCTTCTATGGCCACCGTTTGCGGGACCTCTCTGTCCCTGATGGACGCTGGTGTGCCTCTGAAAAGCCCTGTGGCCGGTATCGCCATGGGACTGATCAAAGAAGGCGATGACTTTGCCGTTCTGTCTGACATTCTGGGTGATGAAGATCATCTGGGTGACATGGACTTCAAGGTTGCCGGGACCACCAAGGGTGTGACCTCTCTGCAGATGGACATCAAGATCACCTCCATCACCAAGGAGATCATGCAGATTGCTCTGGACCAGGCCAAAGACGGCCGTGTCCACATTCTGGGTGAAATGGAATCGGCTCTGGGTTCTGCCCGCGATACCGTGTCTTCCAACGCCCCGCGCATCACTTCTATCTCCATCCCCAAAGAAAAGATCCGTGACGTGATCGGGACCGGCGGTAAAGTGATCCGTGAGATCTGCGAAACCACCGGTGCCAAAGTGGACATCGAAGACGACGGCACCATCAAGGTCGCCGCCGTTGATGAATCCGCCATGCAGGCCGCTCTGGACTGGATCAACGGCATCACTGCCGAGCCGGAAGTGGGCAAGATCTATACCGGTAAAGTGGTCAAGATCATGGACTTTGGCGCTTTCGTGAACTTCCTGGGTCCCCGCGATGGTCTGGTGCACATCAGCCAGCTGGCCCCGACCCGTGTTGCTCAGGTCAGCGACGTGGTCAAGGAAGGCGAAGAAGTCAAAGTCAAGGTTGTCGGCTTCGATGACCGCGGCAAGGTGAAACTGTCCATGAAAGTCGTGGATCAGGAAACCGGCGAAGAAATCGACCCCAACGCCAACAAATAAGGCGGGCAGGGTCTGATCGGGCTTAACTGACCGGTCGACAGGAACAAGCGGCTGCTTCTTTTGAGGCAGCCGCTTTTCTTTTGGCAGCTACAGTGTTCATCAAGGGGGGGCATCCAGGGGGCATCCAGGGAGGTGATCCGGGGCTTCTCCATAGGCCTCACCGGGGACGGTCTACCGGGGCATTTTATCGGGGTGTTTTACCGGGGGGCCTCCTGGGGCGCTCCGCGGTATGGGCAGGGTGATCCCGCTGAAATGAACCTGATGTGGGTTCGTTTGGCGGTCTTTTTCTCCTCTAAGGCCTTGAAAGGGAGAAGAAAAGCACTCCAGAGGGACTTTCTGGCGCTGAGGCCCTTGCGCTGGGTGTTTGGGGGGAGTAAGTGCCTGATCAGAGTCAACTCTGCGAGTTTTCAAGAAGGAACGCCGACATGGCCAGCGCCCCCTCCTCTTCGACATCCCGTGATGTGATCCTGCCGAAGGTGATCGGCCATCGGGGGGCCATGTCCTACGCGCCGGAAAACACGCTGGCGTCCATCCGCAAAGCTGCAGAGCTGGGTGCCCGTTGGGTGGAGGTGGATGTGGCGCTGACCAGTGATGGCGTGCCGGTGATCTTTCACGATCCCACCCTGCTGCGCACCACCGGCTATGCTGGCGACCTGGCCCGCACCCCCTATGCCGAACTGCAAAAGCTGGATGCCGGCAAGCACTTCCACCGGGATTTCACCGGTGAACGTGTCCCCAGTCTGACCGCATTGATTGCCTGCCTGTCGGAACTGGAAATGGGTATGAACCTGGAGATCAAACCCACCCCGGGCACGGAGGTGGCGACCACCCGGATCGCCTGTGATCTGCTGGACCGGCTGTGGCCTGATCACCTGCCGCTGCCGCTGCTGTCTTCCTTCCAGCGGCCATGCCTGCGTGAAGCCAAACGCCATGCGCCTCACTATCCGCGCGGCCTGCTGGACGGTCCTCTGACGGATCACTGGCGCGACGAAGTGGCCGAGTTTGACTGCCGCTCCATCCATCTCTGGACCCAGAAGATTGACCAGGCCGATGTTGCCACCGTCAAAGACAGCAACACCTTGTTGGCCGTTTACACGGTCAACGAGGGCCCCCGCGCCAAGGAGCTGCTGGACTGGGGTGCAGACAGCATCATCACCGATGCTCCCGACGTGGTCTTTTCAGTGCTTTGACCCCCCGTTGATACCAGACAGAAAAAAGGGCGGCTCTGAATTTTCAGAAGCCGCCCTTTTTGTTCATCTGGCCTTTATCGCGTAACCGGCGACGGCTCAGTCGGGTTTGGGAATGCCGACGTTGTTGTAGCCACAGTCCACGAAATGCACTTCGCCGGAAACACCACCGGACAGGTCACTGCAGAGGTAAAGACCGGCATTGCCCACTTCTTCGAGCGCCACGGCACGGGCCAGAGGGGCCTTGTCCCGGGCAAAGCCGTAGGTGGTGCGGGCGTTGGCGATGGCCGAACCGGCCAGGGTCCGCATGGGCCCGGCAGAGATGGCGTTCACCCGAACCCCCTGATCCCCCAGATCTGTGGCCAGGTAGCGCACAGAAGCTTCCAGAGCCGCCTTGGCCACACCCATGACATTGTAGTTGGGGGTGACGCGCTGGGCGCCCAGATAGCTCAGGGTTACCAGAGAGCCGCCGTTGGTCATCAGAGGCTGGGCTGCCTTGGCCACTTCTGTGAAGGAGAAGCAGGAGATGGACACGGACTGAATGAAGTTTTCCCGTGTGGTGTCCAGATAGCGGCCCTTCAGCTCTTCCTTGTCTGAATAGGCGATGCAGTGCACCACAAAGTCCAGGCTGTCCCAGCGCTTGGAAATGTCTTCAAAGGTCCGGTCAATGTCGCCTTCCACAGCCACATCGCAGGGCACGACAAAATCGCTGCCCAGACTTTCTGCCAGGGGTGTTACCCGTTTGCCGAAAGCTTCCCCCTGATAGGTGAAGGCCAGTTCTGCGCCCTGATCGTGCAGGGCCTGAGCAATCCCCCAGGCGATAGAGTGATTATTGGCCACGCCCATAATCAGTCCACGCTTGCCTTTCATCAAATCCATCTTGATTTACGTCCTCAGTCCTGGAGTTTCTGAAAGGCCAGGGTGCAGTTGGTGCCCCCGAAGCCGAATGAGTTCGACATGACGCAGTTGAGATCCTTTTCTTCTGCCTTGCCGCGCACAATGGGCATGCCTTCAGCCGCAGGATCCAGCTCGTCAATGTTGATGGAAGGGGCCACAAATCCGCCTTCCATCATCAGCAGTGAGTAGATGGCTTCCGTCACACCGGCAGCGCCCTGGGCATGGCCGGTCATGGATTTGGTGGAGTTGATGGACGGCAGCTCAGTCCCGAAAACTTCCCTGATGGCCCCCAGCTCCGCGCCATCCCCGACCGGGGTCGAGGTGCCGTGGGTGTTGATGTAGTCAACCTTGGTGTTGCCCATGGTCGACAGCGCCAGGTTCATGCAGCGCACAGCGCCTTCTCCGGAGGGGGCGACCATGTCTGCCCCGTCGGACGTGGCGCCATAACCCACCAGTTCGCCATAGATTTTGGCGCCACGGGCTTTGGCATGTTCCAGCTCTTCCAGCACCAGCGTGCCGCCGCCCCCGGCGATGACAAAGCCGTCGCGGTTGGCATCGAAAGCCCGGGAGGCTTCCGTGGGGCGATCGTTGTACTTGCTGGATAAAGCGCCCATGGCATCAAAGAGCATGGACAGGGTCCAGTGCAGCTCTTCCCCGCCCCCGGCAAACATGATGTCCTGCTTGCCATACTGGATGGCTTCTGCGGCGTTGCCGATGCAATGGGCCGAGGTGGAGCAGGCGGAGCTGATGGTATAGCTCATGCCCTTGATCTTGAAGGAGGTCGCCAGGTTGGCAGAGTTGGTGGAGGACATGCAGCGGGGCACCATGTAGGGGCCAATGCGCTTGATGCCTCTGTCACGGGCCGTGTCGTAAGCGCCTGTCTGGTTGGAGGTTGAAGGGCCCCCGGAGCCGACCACCAGACCGGTGCGCTCGTGGGAGATTTCCTTTTCCTCCAGGCCGGCGTCGGCAATAGCCTGCTGCATGGCCACATAGTTGAACGCCGCGCCGTCACCCATGAAACGCCGGACCCGGCGGTCAATGTGCTCATCCAGATCAATGTCCAGAGAGCCCTTTACGTGGCTGCGGAATCCGCGTTCGGCATAGTCTTCAGCAAAGACAATGCCCGACCGGCCTTCCCGCAGGGACTGGCTGACTTCTTCTTTGTTATTGCCGATGCTGGCGACAATGCCCAGCCCGGTTACGACAACGCGTCTCATAACGGCTCCTTCAGGTGCCAGAGGGGTACTTGTTCTTCAAGAGGTCGCAATGACCTGTTCTCAAAGAGCGTCATGTGATCCAAAAGGGCGGCAGAGATTTCTGTCTTCTGTCGTCCTTTCTTGCCCGGGAAGGATGGCGGTTGGGTCGAAACAAACCTGTTTCTTTTCTGCCATTCAGTCACCGGTGAAGGAAGGCTGTAACCTCTTTGAGCTGTCCCCTGAAGGGGGCGTCAAAGGGTCGAGCTAGGGAACCGCAGAACTTTAAGCGGCTTCCGGCTCAGACTTGAACAGACCGACCCGCAGATCTTTGGCAGAGAAAATGGTTTCCCCGTCGGCCTGCACTTCCCCATCGGCAATGCCCAGGACCAGCCGGCGGTTGATGACCCGTTTCAGGTTCAGCTTGTAGGTCACCTTTTTCACGGTCGGAACAACCATCCCGGTGAACTTCACCTCGCCAACACCCAGCGCGCGGCCCCGGCCTTCTGCACCGGTCCGGCCGAGGAAAAACCCAACCAGCTGCCAGAGGGCATCAAGGCCCAGACAACCTGGCATCACGGGATCGCCTTTGAAGTGGCACTCGAAGAACCAGAGGTTCTCATTGACGTCCAGTTCGGCGATGATTTCGCCTTTGTCAAACTCTCCGCCTTCGTCGCTGATGTGGGTAATGCGATCAAACATCAGCATGGGGGGGGCTGGCAGCTGTGCGTTGCCGGGGCCGAAAAGTTCTGCCCGGCCGCACGCCAGAAGATCTTCGTAAGAGTAGCTGTTCTTCTTTTCGCTCACACGTTCACCTGTGCGTCCAGCTTGTCGCCTGTTTAATTGCCAGCGCGTCAAGCTTGTGAATTTTTTCAAGCGGTCATAGGCCATGCCGGGGGTCGGCCACTGGTCGAAGCCTGCTCAATGGAGGGCGGACTATAGCACGAAGCCCCGGCAAGACGGCAAGACACCCTGCGCCTCAGAAGGTCAGGTTTTTGCTGTCTTCACAGGAATTTTTAAGTCCAGTGAGGCCTCCTTCTTGCCAGCTTGCTGCCGGGCTTCGATGTTATTTCTTCAACTCATTCCAAGAAGTAGACTAACGCTCTGGCAAAAAGGGCTTTTGTTTTCCAATTTCTTGACTATATTTTTATGCATGACAACGGAAAGACCATATAGCGGACTGATTGAGCGATTGAAGGTGGCGGGCCTGAGGCCGACACGCCAGCGCTTGGCTCTGGGCAAACTGCTGTTTGAGGCAGAAGGCCAGCCTTGCGATCGCCATGTGACCGCTGAGCAACTGCATGGCGAGGCCATTGGCCGCGGCGTGCGGGTGTCTCTGGCAACGGTCTACAACACCCTGCACCAGTTCACGGACTCCGGTCTTCTGCGGGAAGTGGTTGTTGATTCCGGCCGGTCTTATTTCGATACCAACACCAGCGACCATCACCATTTCTTCTTTGAAGACAGTGGTCGGTTGCAAGACATTGCCAGCGATGAACTGGTGATTGGCAATCTTCCGGACTCACCGGAAGGCCAAACGGTATCCCGGGTAGACGTCATCGTTCGGCTGAAAGGCTAAAACCTCTATTTTTTAAGGTTTTCCAGAGGATTTGTTTCTGTTTTAGAACAATTCTAATCCTGTTGACGCGCCCAATTCCCTGGATTATGGTGTTTTTTGAAGGGCTCCCGGACAGCCTGCTCATTCGTGATGTTTGATGTTTTTTTGCGGCAGCTCTTTGGGGCTTCCAAAGATCCATTCGACAGCGGTGACTGGCTGGACCGATACAAAAAAGCCCTCGTGAGATCGCGTGAAACGAGCGACTGGGTTTCTTGGAGTTTTTCTGTTGGAGAGTGACTCTCTTCAGGAAAATCTCCGGGACGAAAAGTCGCCGAACAGGAGAGAGATCATGCCTGCCCTCAAAAACACAGATACGGAAGAAAACTTGAAAGCTGCCTTTGCTGGTGAAAGCCAGGCAAACCGCCGCTATCTCTACTTTGCCCAAAAGGCGGACATCGAAGGATACAACGATGTGGCTGCCGTCTTCCGCTCCACGGCGGAAGGGGAAACCGGCCATGCCCACGGGCATCTGCAGTTTCTGGAAGAAACCGGTGACCCGGCAACCGGGGAACCCATTGGCGATACGGAAGACAATCTGAAAGCCGCCATTGCTGGTGAAACCCACGAATACACGGACATGTATCCGGGTATGGCTCGTAAGGCCCGTGAAGAGGGTTTTGACGAAATTGCCGACTGGTTTGAAACACTGGCCAAGGCTGAAAAGAGCCACGCCGGCCGGTTCCAGAAAGCCCTGGAGTCCATGGACTAATCTGCTTTGTGGGGGGCTTTTCAGTTGAAGAGCCCCCTGTAACGCCTGTGGGGTAAATGCCTTAAGCACAGCCTGTTGTTTCCTCTGCTCAATGCTGAGCTGATGCTGTTCTGGAAAAGCCAATTGCGGGCAGATCGCCCGAAGGAATGGGTGGCTTCGGCAGATCAGATTGCTTTTGTGCTAAGGGGGCGATGGAGTGTGACAGTCGGGCAGCTTACCCAGGTGCCGGGCCTTTGACTGGGATTGTCGAGGTTGAAAACCCTCATCGCGCTTCTGCCTGAAGCGATGATTTGCCCCGTTTCAGTCAGGTTGGAAATGCTCCGGGAGTAATGCGCGAGCGCAAGGCGTTCGTGGTGAAACCGATCATGCTCCAGGGTTCTCATGCCCCAGGGTCCGCACGAACGTTGCACAGGCAGCAGATTTCATCGGTTCTTCCAGCTCAACTCAGTAGAGAGAGTGGTGTGCTGCCACGGTGCTTTCTGCTGTGAGCGGCGTAGCGGGCTTTTGTGTCTTCCTGGACCTTTGGTCAAACCAGCCCAGCCGTTTGCCAGCTCAGAGTGTACCTGGGACCCTGCTCTCAGCCGTAAGGATGTGTCCCCATGAGCGAAGGCAGCCTCGATGCCCCGATCCGCCATGTTATCAACTGGCAGGATCCAGATTTTACCAACATGGAACAGATTGAAGCCGAGTTGGAGCGGGTCTTTGACATCTGTCACGGCTGCCGCCGCTGTTTCAATCTCTGTGAGTCCTTTCCCAAGCTGTTCGATTTGATCGACAATTCGGAAAGCGGGGAACTGGATAGCGTGTCGAAAGCCGACTACAAGCCGGTCATCGATGCCTGCACGCTGTGTGACATGTGCTTCATGGTGTCCTGTCCCTATGTGCCCCCCCATGAGTTCGATCTGGATTTCCCGCATCTGATGCTGCGCTACCGGGCAGCTGAACTGGCCCAGGGCAAAGATAACAAGTGGGTCAAGCAGCTGACCAAAACGGACCGCAACGGCCGTCTGGCCAGCAAACTGACGGGTTTGGCCAACTGGGGCAGCGACCTGAACAACGGGTTTTCACGGGGTTTGCTGGAATCCATTGCCGGGGTGGATCGCAACGCGGCCCTGCCCCCCTATCAAAGTGAGACCTTTGAAGACCAGGCCAGCCACCAGGCGCTGAGTTTCAACAACGAAGCCCCGGCTGCCGGGCGCAAGGTCGCGCTCTATGCCACCTGTTTCGTCAACTACAACAACCCGGACATCGGCACAGCAACCCGCGCCATTCTGGCGAAAAACGGTATCGAGAGCGAAGTTGTCTATCCGGTTTGCTGCGGCATGCCCCAGCTGGAGCAGGGGGACTATGCCCAGGTGGCCAAACAGGCCAAGGAAGTCAGTAAGGAGCTGCTGACCTGGGTCGACAAGGGCTATGACGTTGTTGCGCTGGTGCCGTCTTGCGCCTTGATGATGAAGTTTGAATGGCCGCTGATTTTGCCGGACGATGAAGACATTGCCCGTTTGAGCCGCGCCACCTTTGATGTGACAGAGTACATTGTCGACGTGGCCAAGAAAGAGGGGCTGGTTGAAGGCCTGAAACCCTTCGATGGTCCCCTGGCCCTGCACATTGCCTGTCACGCCCGGGCCCAGAACATGGGCAACAAGGCCCGGGAGATGCTGAAACTGATCCCGGACCAGAAGATCAAGCAGCTGCCCCGTTGCTCCGGCCATGGCGGTTCCTGGGGGGTGATGAAGGACAACTTCGACATGGCCCTGAAAGTGGGCAAGCCGGTTGCCCGTGATGTGCTGAAACAAAAGCCGGCCCATGTGGCCTCGGAATGTCCCCTGGCCGGCACCCACATCCTGCAGGGAATGGAACGGGTGGCCAAAGAACAGGACGATCATGATGCCGTGATCCCGGACCGGGCTTACCACCCGGTAGAGCTTTTTGCCCTGGCATACGGCATTGATCTTCAATCCAGCGATGGTCCGCGCCCGACGGGGAGCGCTGCAGATTTGCAGGGTCTGGGAAAGGACGTTACTTAAGCTGAACGGCCTGCCCCGCCATTAGAGCATGATCGGTTTAGTTAGAAGCGCTCTGCGCTTGGAACTAAACCGTGAATCATCCTCTAACACGTTGAAAAGAGGCAAATTCACGCTCTAAGTGTTATCACGTAGTGATTCCACTTAAACCGATTTGACTCTAGACTGAACACAGAAAGAGCAAGACGACAGGTATGACAAAAGTGGAAATCACCCGGGCGGACATCTGGCCCATGGAGCGCTACAGCGCTGAGCGTAAGGGTTTGCGGAAAGAACTGGTGGCCAAGAAGAAAGCCCGCCGGTTTGAGATTGGCCCCGTCTGCACCTTCTATTTCGAAAACTACGAGACCATGTGGGCGCAGGTTCATGAAATGCTCTTCATCGAAAAGGGCGGGGAAGAGCAGATTGCTGATGAGCTGGCCGCATACAATCCCCTGATTCCTCAGGGTCAGGAGCTGGTGGCGACCGTGATGTTTGAAATTGATGATCCAGACCGCCGGGCGGCCCTGCTTGGTAAGCTGGGTGGTGTGGAAGAAACGGCCTTCTTTGAGCTGGACGGTGAGAAGATCATGGGGCGTCCGGAAGAAGACACCGACCGCACCAATGCAGCGGGCAAAGCCTCAGCCGTTCAGTTTATCCATTTCGATTTCAGCGCCGATCAGGTGGCCAGGTTCAAAAATCCGGACAGCCGGGTGGTGCTGGGGTTTGAACACAGCCAGTACCCCCATCTGGCGATCCTGCCGCCTGAAGTCCGGGCTCAGCTGGCCGACGATTTTGCCTGACCACAAGGCTGTGCTGGCGTGACATCTCGCTGGAAGAGATCCGGGTACTCTAACACACTGGCCCGGGTTTTCTTTTGGGTTGGCTGTTTGGGTTTCCCGATCGCCTGAAGCAGGTGGGCGGGACCCCTGTCTTTTTGAAAGCCAGACGCTGCTGACGGGTCTGAGTTATTCCAGTGTTTCGTGAGGATAGCTGCCATAGAACTGATGGCGGCGCAGATATCCCTGATATCCGCTGAATTCCAGCAGGCACCAGTCACCTTCACACTGCTCAATCCGGCCCAGGGCCCCGGGGGCCAGACGGGCAACCGGCTTGGCACCGGCGTTGATGTCCGACAGCAGCACCTGTTCCTTGTCCATGATCTGGGCCATGCGGCGTCCCACCAGCATGGAGGAATGGACCCAGCCATTGGTGCCTTCCCAGTCACGAATGCGGCGCCAGTTTTCAAACTCATCGACGATCTCAATGGGAAAGTTCTGGCGTTTGATGACCCAGTCAATGGGATAGCGGGTGCCAGGTCCGGTGCGCAGGTTGACCACTTCTGCCCGTAAGGTGGCAAAGCGCGGCAGAGGCCTGCCGGTGCGCCCCGGGCTTTCCACCTGACGGTCCCCCGCCGTCTTTGCGGCCTCTGTCCCCTGAGCCGTCTGTGCCCAGGTCTGCTGGGGATGCCAAACAGCCGAATAGAGCAAAAAGGCTGCAGCCATCAGAAGGGGAAAAATCCCGGCTCGACAGAGTGAGGAAGGGGTAAGTGGGAAGGTCTGTTTGCGCATGCCCCCTGCTACCGTTCAACGACGTTTGGGTCAAGCGGCTTTGCTGTCTTTTACGCAGCCTGTGATGGTCTCGCGCCGGACAGCCAGTCTGATCGTTGTTCTGCCCGTGTCGGGATGGGGGACAGGACAGCGACCGACTGTGTTCCGGCGGCAAACCCGTCAAAGAGATGGGTCGGTTTTTGCAATATTGGAAACAACCAGAAGTCTTTCCCGTTAAAATGTCGGACAGGGTGCTTTTCTGCGCGTTGCAAGCTGGACAAAGGGCGCAAAGTCCCGCTAGGTAGAAAGGTGATTTCGCAATTGCGGAATCAACAGCGCAAAAAGAACAAAGACAGGGGTCCGCTGACAGCTTTTCAGTTGCCGGACCCAAGGATCGCCACCCAGGGACGGACCTAAGCAATGAGTAAACCCATCGTCATCGTTACCCGCCGCCTGCCAGACGTCATTGAGACCCGGATGATGGAGCTCTTTGACTGCAGGCTAAACCTTGAAGACCGGCCCATGACTCAGGCCGAATTGATTGAGGCGGTAAAGGTGGCAGATGTTCTGGTGCCGACGGTAACAGACCGTATCGATGCCGGGGTGCTGAGCCAGGCGGGCCCCAAGCTGAAACTCATTGCATCGTTCGGGACCGGTGTCGATCACATTGACCTGAAAACCGCCCGCATGCGCGGCATCAACGTGACCAACACGCCTGGTGTACTGACGGAAGACACCGCCGACATGACCATGGCCTTGATCCTGTCTGTGCCCCGCCGTTTGGCTGAAGGGGTGCGGCTGGTTCGGGAAGGCGGCTGGAATGGCTGGTCTCCCACCGGCATGCTGGGGCACCGGATCTGGGGCAAGCGCCTGGGCATCATCGGCATGGGCCGCATCGGTCAGGCTGTGGCCCGTCGGGCCAAGGGCTTTGGCCTGTCCATTCACTACCACAACCGTCGCCGGGTGCATGAGGATGTGGAGCAGGAGCTGGAAGCCACCTACTGGGAAAGTCTGGACCAGATGCTGGCACGCATGGACATTATCTCCGTGAACTGCCCTCACACACCGGCCACCTTCCACCTGCTTTCCGCCCGCCGCCTGAAACTGCTGCGTCCGGAAGCCTATATCGTCAACACCTCCCGTGGCGAAGTGATCGATGAAAACGCCCTGACCCGCATGCTGGGTAACGGGGAAATTGCCGGGGCCGGTCTGGACGTTTTTGAACATGAGCCAGCGGTCAATCCCAAGCTGCTGAAGCTGGACAATGTGGTGTTGCTGCCGCACATGGGCTCGGCCACCATCGAAGGCCGGATTGCCATGGGGGAAAAGGTCATCATCAATACCAAGACCTTTGCAGACGGACACACACCGCCCGACCGCGTGCTGGAAGCCATGTTCTAAAAGGACCGGTCAAAACGGCTTTAAAAGCCGCTGACATACATAAAGGGGAAGGCTGGCACGCCTTCCCCTTTTTTGTTTGCTGAAACTGGAAATCAGAATCCGGCGTTGAATTCAGTCAACCGGTCGGAGAGATGCTCCGGATCGCTGTGGCGCATCAGCTCTTCCACAAAAGCTTTGGCGTCCTGACTGTCCAGTCGCCGGACCCGGTCTTTGATCAGGGGGATGGCTTTGGCGCGCATGGAGAGCTCGCGCACCCCCAGGCCCACAAAGAGGGCGGTATAGCGGGGGTCGCCGGCCATTTCGCCGCAAACGGAAATGGGCCGGTCATGGCGCTGGGCCGCTTCGACGGTGAAATGCAACAAGCGCAAAACAGCCGGGTGCATGGGGTTATAGAGGTGGGCGACTGCCTCTTCGCCCCGGTCGATGGCCAGGGTGTACATGATCAAATCATTGGTGCCGATGGCGAAAAAGTCCGCCTCCCGCGCCAGGTTGTCTGCCGACAGGGCCGCGCCCGGGATTTCAATCATGATTCCCAGCGGGGGCAGGCTGTCGGGCAGGGTCAAGCCTTCCCGCGCCATCTGCTCCGCCGTTTCTTGCAGGTATTGTCTCACCCGGCGCACCTCATCCTGGGAGACCACCATGGGCAGGAGAATGCGGATCGGGCCTTTGCCCGCCACCGTCAAGATGGCCCGCAGCTGCGTGATCAGCAGCTGTGGTTCCTTCAGGGACAGACGTATGGCCCGCAGACCCAGAGCCGGGTTCATGGCCTGACCAATGGCGTCGCCCAGGGCGCTGGCCAGTTTCTCACCGCCCACGTCCAGAGTCCGGATGGTAACCGGGCGGCCCTTCATGCCGGTGATGATGGCCTCAAGGGATTCTTCCTGCTCTGCCTGGCTGGGCAGATCGGCCCGGTTCATGAAGAGAAACTCGGTCCGCAGCAACCCGACCCCTTCGGCCCCGGATTCTTCGGCCAGAGGCAGTTCGTTGGGCAGTTCCAGGTTGGCGTGCAGGGTCATGCGCAGGCCGTCGCGGGTTTCAGCTGGCAGTTCACGCAGCTGTTCCAGTTTCCGGCTTTCGGCTGCCAGGGCGACCTGACGCTGACGATAGTTTTCCAGCCGGGCGCGGCTGGGATTGAGGATCACCAGCCCGTTGGCCCCGTCGATGATAACGGTCATGCCGGGTTCGGCGCTTTCCAGCAGGCCGGGCAGGCCCAGAACAGCGGGAATGCCCAGGGACCGGGCCATGATGGCGGTATGACCTTCCGCCCCCCCCAGGACCGAGGCAAAGCCCCCGACCAGCTTAGGATCCATCAGGGCGGTGTCTGCCGGGGTGATGTCTTCGGCAATGACCACGGAATTGGCAGGCAGATCACTGAAGCTGCTGTAGCCGCTGTCGGTCAGATTGCGCAGGATGCGATAGCCAACCTGCCGGATTTCTTCGCCGCGAGACCGCAGATAGGGATCATCCATGGCCAGGAAGGAGTCAGCGATGGTGGCCACTTCGGCCATGACGGCGGCTTCGGCGTTGACCTGACGGCTTTGGATGCGCTCCCGCACCCCGTTATGCAGGCGCGAGGACGAGAGCATCTGCAGGTGAGCTTCCAGCAGGTAGCTCAGCTCTTCAGCGGAAGATCCGTGGTGATGCGTGGCTTTGTCCTGCAGGGCTTTGAGCTGGCGCAGGGCCTTTTCCACGGCCAGCTTGAAGCGGTCCAGTTCCGCATCGACCCGTGCGGCCGCGACCTGGTATTCCATGACGCGCAGTTCACCGGACTCACGCAGATGCAAGGGGCCGATGGCGACGCCGGGCGACACCCCCAGGCCGACGAAAACCTGCTCGTCACTGTTGCCTGTGCGATGTGTGTCGTCAGCTGTCATCTCGGCCTGCTTTTCGGTCGTCTTTTGGGTCGTCGCGAGTCTGTCGGTCGGCTTTATTCTTCGTCGAACTTGCGGTTTACCAGGTCTGTCAGGGCGTCCAGGGCCTCTTGGGCCTGAGGGCCCGTTGCCCGCATGTCCAGGTCGCAGCCGATGCTGGCTGCCAGCATCATCAGGCCCATGATCGAGGATCCGGGCACTTCCTGATCGTTCTTGATGACCAGTACATCGGCGTCGAATTCAGCCGCTGTCTTGACGAATTTTGCCGCCGCACGGGCGTGCAACCCTTTGCGGTTACTGATGGTCACCCGGCACTTCAATTCACCGTCGGACGGTACGGCATCGGTTTCAGCCGATGGAGTTTCAACGTCTTGGCTCATGGTCATCCGTCTGTCTGTGGTGGCCTGATTGAGGCCATGTTACGGGGAAATCAGCGAAAATGTCAGGGGCTTTATGGCCGCAGGATGCGCGAAACTGGGGCCGTGAGGCCGGCTTGCCGTTTTAGCGGAGCAGGGGCGCTGAAGCAGGGGCACCCTGGCCGCCCGGGTCGCCAGTGGGAAGATCAGCCAGCGTTTTCGTTGCGCAGAAGCTGAGAGGCGACGTTGATGTACTTGCGCCCGGCTTCCTGGGCGTCCATCACCGCGTCAGGCAGGTTTTTGTCCTTACGCACTGAGGCCAGCTTGATCAGCATGGGCAGATTGATGCCGGCAATGACTTCGATGTTGCCTTTGTCCAGCACGGAAATGGCCAGATTAGACGGGGTTCCGCCGAACATGTCAGTCAGAATAACCACACCCTCGCCCTGATCGGCAGCCGACACGGAATCAAGAATGTCCTGACGGCGCAGTTCCATATCATCTTCCGGGCCGATGCAGACGGCCTGTGTATGGGCCTGCGGGCCCACAACATGTTCCATGGCCGAAATGAACTCGTTGGCCAAGTTCCCGTGGGTTACCAGTACCATACCAATCATTAGATTCCCCCAAGAGTCAGATTGACGGACAGGTGACCGGTTTCTGTAGCCCAGCTCTTCATTAATCTGCCTCTGTTTAACAGGTGAGAGAATGACCATCGGGTTTCCCGATGTCTTGGACCGTGCCGGGTTGCGTTGATCACACTCACATTGAACCTCGCCGTTCTAACGTAATTCTGCGGGTTGCGCAGCTTTTTCCTGACTCTTTTGACCTTTGGTTGACGGCAAAGCGGTAAAGTTACCGTGGGTGCCGGTCCAATGGCGTCAAAGAACAAGGCCCCTTATCCCTTTTCATCTGGAGTAAGGGGGGTGGGCGTTGCCCGAACGGCTCTGGCCGTCGGGTCGATTTCCCGATGGGTCAGCAGCACCGATTGTCCCTGATCCGCCAGCCACTGGGCCATCTTTTCAGCCAGCGTGACAGAACGGTGCTGGCCCCCGGTACAGCCAAAAGCCACCGTCAGGTAGCTTTTCCCTTCCGCGGCATAGCGCGGCAGCAAGGGGGCGATCAGGTTTGTCAGTTGCTGGAAAAATCCCGAAAAGGCCGGGTCCTGGGCCACATGGTCGGCCACGCGTTTGTCCTGACCTGTCAGAGGACGCAGCTCCTCAACATAGTGAGGGTTCTTCAGGAAACGCACATCAAAGACCAGGTCGGCTTCCCGGGGCAGGCCTTTGCGGTAGGAAAAGGAGGAAACGAAGACCTGCATGCCCGGACTGTTGTCCAGAGAAAGACGACCGGCCAAGAGCCGACGCAGGTCCGCCAGTGCCAGGCGGGAGCTGTCGATCAGAAAGTCGGCCTGCTGCTGTAAAGGCTCCAGCAGGCTGCGTTCTGCGGAGATGCCATCCAGCAGGGGACGATCCGTGGCCAGGGGATGGCGCCGCCGGGTCTCGGTAAAGCGATGTTGCAGCACTTCATCATCGCAATCCACAAACAGGAGGGTGACTTTTGAATTGCCATGGGCTGCCAGTCTGGCCCGCTGTTTAAGCAGGCTGTCTGCAGAAAAATGTCGGCTGCGCGGATCAGCGCCCAGAGCCACCGGACGGTCCAAAGCCCCCTGGCTCAAAGCGTGGGTCATCAGGTCCAGAGGCAGGTTGTCCATGGCCTCATAGCCCATATCTTCCAGGATCTTAAGGGCTGAACTGCGCCCGGCACCGGATAACCCGGTCACCAGCACCACCGGCTGGCCTGTGGGTGGACGATCGGGGTCGTGCGGGGCAGAAGAAGGCAGGACAGTGTCTTTTGTGTCTGAGGTGTCGGCCATGGTGGACGTGCGCAGGTTGGTGTCGTTCAACAGCAGTCGTGCCCGGGCCCGCAGGGCCAGCTTTACTTTGGCGATGAAAGCCGGATCGCCGGGATAGAGGCGCAGGCAGGGCAAGGGCAGGCCAAGGTAATCCATCTCTTCGTCTTCGGGAAGGCGTTCCACGGCCTTTTCATCCACAAGAATGACCTGCAGAAGCAATCGGGTCACGGGGCAAAAGGGGTGGTCGGTCAGTCCCAGGCCGCGCAGTTCCATCAGGCCAGCCAGGGAGGGTGGCGCTTCAGCCAGCAGCCTGTCGCCCGTTCGCTGGATAACAACACGGTCATCGGCGACCAGCTGGGCGCCTTCTGCCATCAGGCGCAGTGCCGTTTCGCTTTTGCCGCTGCCTGAGGGGCCGGTAATCAGCAGACCCACCGACGCGGATTGCAGGGGACGGACGTCGTCCGGACACCTACGCCGGTCCAGATCCTCCGGCCGGAGCCAGGTGACGCAACTGGCATGTAGATTCACCTCCCCGGGGGAGGACGCAGTTGCGGAGGAGAGAGGCGTGGGTCTTTCTGACATGGCAAGAAGGGTCAAAGCGCCGGAAGTTTGACGGTAAAGCAGGCCCCGCCTTCGGGTCGGTTTTCTGCTGAGATTTCACCCCGCAGTGCCTCTACAATCTGGCGGGAGATGGACAGACCCAGCCCCGAGTGGGTACCGAATTTCTCCCCTTCCGGCCGTTCCGTGTAAAAGCGGCTGAACACGGCATCTTCCTTGCCTTTGGGGATGCCCGGCCCCTGATCGCTGACGGTGATAAAAATCCAGTCCGGGTGACTGCCGCCGCCGTCTTCACGCCAGGCCGCCAGAGAGATCTTGCTGTTGGCCGGGGCAAAAGAGACAGCATTGGTCAGCAGGTTCCGGAACACCTGACCCAGCCGCCCCTCCAGGCCCAGAACCTTCAGTTTCTCCGGTTCAGAAACGCTCACTTCGAAGCTGGGGCCATCTGCTTTCCCGGTGGTGCGCATGACCTCCACCAGTGTTTCCAGCAACTGGGCCACCTCCACCTCTTCAGCCTGACTGCGGGCCAGTTCCGCATCCAGGCGCGAGGCATCGGAAATGTCGCTGATCAAGCGGTCGAGGCGTCCCACATCGTCCATGATGATGGCCATCAGCTTTTTTTGCTGGGCCGGATCCTTGACGATGGTCGCCGTTTCCACCGCGCTGCGCAGTGAGGTCAGCGGGTTCTTGATTTCGTGGGAAACATCAGCGGCAAACCCCTCAATGGCCACCATGCGGTTGTGCAGGGCCTCTGTCATTTCGATCAGGGCCTCCGAGAGGTCACCGATTTCATCCTGCCGCCGGGTCAGGTTGGGGATGGAAGCCCGCTCATCACTGGCACTGAAGCTGCCCAGTTTTGAGCCGCTGCGGCCGACGCCGCCACGTACCCGATCTGCGGCCAGGGCGAGGCTGCGAATGGGCCGGGCGATGGTGTGTGAGAGATAAAGGGACAGCAAGACGGTGACGGCAAAGGCAATGCCGAACATCAGCAGTACGTCTTCACGGCGGGCCAGCACCGCCTGGTTGATTGCCCGTCCGTCCTTGGTCACCATCAAGGCGGCCAGAACCTGCCGGTAGCGCTGGACCGGCACGGCAACGGACAACACCAGAGTACGCCGGAAGCCCTGGCGCAGCTGTACGGCGCTTTCCCCCTGCAGGGCGCTTTCCACTTCACTGTAGTCAGCCGCCTGCTGGGGATCACTCTCCACATAGACCGGCAGATCCTCTGAGCCGGGCAGGACCGCAGTGATGCGGTCGTAGAAGCGCCCGATCAGATCCAGCACCTCGTCGTCGTCATTGGGGGGCAGCAGAACTTCCACCTGCACCTGACCTGCCGGCCCCCCCAGAACGAAGGAATCGCCGATCAGGCTGCCCTGGGTGTCAAAAAGACGGGCGCGCAGGTCACTGGTGGTGGGCAGAACCCGGAAGAGATTGCGCATGGTCTCTTCATTGAGGTTCTGGTGGCCTTCATCCACATCCTGAACGGCCGTCGACCCCAGAGCCTGGGCCATGGTCACGGCCTGGCCTTTGAGTGCCTCCAGTTCCGACTGGATAAGGCTGTCGCGATATTGATCCAGGTGCAGCAGGCCGAGAACGGGCACCGCCAGAACGGCCAGGTTCAACAGCAGAATGCGCCCCGTCAGGGGACTGCGCCAGGCCGGGCGGGGCCGCCGGGGCCGGGTGGGGCGGCTCTGGACATCATCTACGCCGCCATCAACGCCCACCTCATAATCCGCTTCCAGATCATCCGGCGTTTCGTCGTAGAGGCTCTCGCGCGCCCGGCCGGACCGGGAGCTGGCACTGGGCCGCTGCTCCGGATGGGCATGCAGATCTCGACGAAAGGCGTTGTCTACCGGCATGGAGCCTCAGAAAGTTGCGAGGATCAGGTCCTTGAGCGGGGGATCAGCCTGCTTTGCTGAGCCGAAGAACCCGGATCCGCGTCAGGCCTGTTCTTTATAGCGATACCCCACCCCATAGAGAGTTTCAATGTGGGCAAAGTCATCGTCCACATACTTGAACTTCTTGCGCAGGCGCTTGATGTGGCTGTCGATGGTCCGGTCATCCACATAGACGTGTTCCCCATAGGCCGCGTCCATCAACTGGTCGCGATTCTTGACATGACCGGGGCGCTGAGCCAGAGCCCGCAGGATGAGGAACTCCGTGACGGTCAGGTTGACGGCCTTGCCTTTCCAGCTGCAGAGATGACGGGAGGGATCCAGCATCATCTCTCCGCGCATCAGGGGGGCTTCTCCATCGCTCTTGCTGCCTTCCTTGGAGGCCTGTTCCCGGCGCAGCAGCGCCCGGATGCGCTCAATCAGCAGGCGTTGCGAGAAGGGCTTGGTGATGTAATCGTCCGCGCCCATGCGCAGGCCCAGAACTTCATCCACCTCGTCATCTTTTGAGGTCAGAAAGATCACCGGCACCTGAGAGCTCTCCCGCAGGCGACCAAGGGTTTCCATGCCATCCATCCGCGGCATTTTGATGTCCAGAACCACCAGGTCCACCGGCTGGATGCTCAAACCCCGCAGGGCTTCGCTGCCGTCAGAATAGGTGCGGACTTTGTAGCCTTCAGCTTCCAGTGCCATGGACACCGATGTCAGGATGTTGCGGTCATCATCCACCAGGGCAATGGTATGATGTTCAGGTTGGATGGTGTCTTGCATGGAACCCCCATTTCTTCTTTCTTTGCCCGCAGGCAGGTCTTTGCTGCCGACCTCTTGTGGAACGCCCGAAAAGGCGCTCGACAAATACGGCTATCGGGACGGCAAATTGCCAGTCGTGCTTGGGTTGCGTTGTGAGACTACAGCCTGAAGCGGCTGTTGGGAAACCACTGTTGTTTCTTTGTTGTTCGGTTCTTTTCAGTGAGACGTAAGATCCAGCATTTGATCGCGTTTGTTGGAAACGCTTTGTGTTTGCCCTTTGAGCGCGGGTGATCCTCTAACCTGTTGAAGATAAAGAGATTCACGCTTCAAGTGGTGTCACAGGCTGCGTTCGCTTAACCCGATTTTGTGACAGGCTTGATCTCCGTTTTTTTGCCAAGAAAGCCAGTCAGATAAAGTGACTGCCTTATTCTCCTGTCAGATTTGCTGTCAGACCAAGGCGAATTTGAGGCAAAAGAGCGACCTTTTGTCGAAAGCTGGGTCTGCGCCCCGGATTGTGCAGAAATTGTGCAGCTGCCGGAGCCCTGCAAAGGTAAAATCAAGGCAAGGCGCTTGCCAGCAGTCAGTTCAGGTTTTACTCCAGAAGTCTCATCCCACCCCAACAGACTCAAAGCAGCCCCCGTTTGATCTTTTGGAGCAGAAAGGAAAGATCTCATGGCCGACTCAGCTGCCTCTAACTCCCAATCCCAGTCTTCAACGCGCCCCGGCCCGGACAGCAAGTCCCTCAGCCCGGCGGAGGAGGTTCGTTTCCTGCTGCGCTGTGCGTCTCAGGTTACGCTGGGCACTCTGGGCTCTCTGGAATCCGGGGAGGAAGGGACGCTTGCTGAACCCTACGCCTCACTTGCGTTGATGGCTGTTGACCATCAGGGGGCACCCTTGCTGCTGTTGTCGGATATGGCTGAGCACACGCGCAATCTGGCCAACTCCGACCGGGTTTCTCTGCTGGTCCAGGGAAGTGGTGGGTTCAACGATCCTCTGGAAGGCTCTCGTGCCTCTGTTCAGGGCAGCATTGAGGTCTGTGACGGTGATGAAAAAGCCCCACTTCTGGCCCGCTTCATCAGCCGCTTTCCCTCTGCTGAACTCTACGCCGGGTTCAAAGACTTTCAGCTCTATCGGGTGCGCCCGACCCGGGCCCATCTGGTGGCCGGGTTTGGCCGTATTCACTGGGTGACGGCGGAGACTTTCCTGTTCACTGCTGAGGACTGTGCTGCGCTGGCTGAGGCGGAAGCCGGGATCGTGCATCACATGAATGACGATCATCTCGATGCCCTGGAGGTCATTGCCAGGGCCTTCCCGGGCAGCTGTGACGCGCTGTCAGCGACCCTGGATCCGGGCAAGGACGCCTGGCAGATGGTGGGGATTGATCCGGAGGGTTTTGACCTGCGGGCAGGCAAAAGGCTGAGTCGGTTGAGTTTCGCCGATCCGCGCTTTGCCTCACTGGATCTGCCACCGGTGATCCGAAACAGCAGCGAGGCCCGCAAGGCTCTGGTTGCGCTGACACTGGAAGCCCGCCGCCTGATGGCTGATTGATCGCTGGAACAGCTGCCAGGGTCTTCTGGCCAGATGGGTCGGACTGAGGCTGATGGACTGAGGCTGACGGACTGGCTCCGGGTGATAGGGCGTCCGGATGTTCGGGTGTTTGCGTATCTGAGTATTGTGTATCAGGACATTGGCCCCTGAGATTATCTCTCTGGTGTCCTGCGCGGCAGCCTGCATCAAAATGGCTGTGCCGGAGGGTGAGGGAATTGGCCTGCGACATTCCGCCGCAGACAAGCCTGTCTAGCAGGCGGAATGTCTGGCCTGCGTCCGGAGAGTTGCGACTGATTATTGCCTTTTCTTTCACCACTTTGGTTGCGCTGGCCGCTTTAGCCAAAGGCGCAAGAATTGACCGGAAATGGCTTTGTTTTTGAGTGTGGTGGAAACAAAATGACGAGAAAATCCGGCAAACAGACGTTTGAAGTCCAAAGCTTGCTTGAACCCGCAGCAGGGCAGGGCTAAACAAAACTGTCATGCAAGCTTTGCTGACCCGCTGCAGGCGCGGAAACCTGCGTTAAAGGGTCGGAAGAAAGCGCATCGCAGCGGGAGATTATTAAGTGGAAAACAATGGAACTGTCGTCAGCCGTAATGGGCTGGACGGGCAGGGCTTGGGCGCTGTTGCCAAAGCCAACTGGAACCTCAGTGCATCTGCACTTTACGAAGCCGCCATGCAGCGCCAGGAAGCGCAGATCGCCGCCGGTGGCGCGCTGATCGCCTACACCGGCCATCACACGGGCCGCTCCCCCAACGACAAGTTTGTCGTCAAGGAAGGGGCAGCTGCCGAGAATGTGTCCTGGGGCAAGGTCAACGTGCCCATGACGCCGGAGCACTTCGACGGCATCTATAAAAAGGTTCAGGCCTATCTGGCCGACAAAGAAGTTTTTGTTCAGGATTGTCACGCCGGGGCCGACCCGGAGCACCGCCTGAAGGTGCGGGTGGTGACAGAAAACGCCTGGCACAATCTCTTTGCCCGCAACATGTTCATCCAGCCTTCTGCCGAAGATCTGGCTGAGTTTGCGCCGGAGTTCACCGTGATTCAGGCCCCCGGCTGCCACGCGGACCCGGCGGTTGACGGCACCAACAGCGAATGCTTTGTGCTGGTGTCTTTCGAGCGCAAGCTGGTGCTGATCGGCGGAACGTCTTATGCCGGTGAGATCAAGAAATCCGTTTTCTCGATCCTAAACTACCTGCTGCCCGAAAAGGGCATCATGCCCATGCACTGCTCCGCCAACATCGGAGCCAATGGCGACACGGCCATCTTCTTCGGCCTGTCCGGTACCGGCAAAACCACCCTGTCCGCTGACGGCAGCCGCACCCTGATCGGGGATGACGAGCACGGCTGGGCAGACAGCTCTGTCTTTAACTTCGAAGGCGGCTGCTACGCGAAAGTGATCCGTCTTTCCGAAGAAGCGGAGCCGGAAATCTATGCCACGACCCGCCGCTTCGGCACGGTGCTGGAAAACGTGAAGATGGATCCCGACAGCCGGGAACTGGACCTGGATTCCGCCGAGTTCACGGAAAACACCCGTTCCAGCTATCCCATTGAGTTCATTCCCAACGTAGCGCCCAGCGGCGCCGGGTCTGTGCCCAAGAACATCATCATGCTGACGGCCGATGCCTTCGGTGTTCTGCCGCCGATTTCCAAACTCACGCCTGAACAGGCCATGTACCACTTCCTGTCCGGCTACACCGCCCGGGTGGCCGGTACAGAAAAAGGTCTGGGTTCTGAGCCCTCTGCCACCTTCTCTACCTGCTTTGGGGCGCCTTTCATGCCTCGCCACCCCAGCGTCTATGCTGAATTGCTGGGCAAGCGCATGAAGCAGGCCGGGGCCCAGTGCTGGCTGGTCAACACCGGCTGGACCGGCGGTAAGCCGGGTGTCGGCTCCCGCATGAAGATTGCCTATACCCGTGCCATGATCAACGCGGCGCTGGATGGCAAACTGGACGATGTTGAAATCATGGTGCACCCGGATTTCGGTCTGGCCATTCCCACTTCCTGTCCCGGTGTGCCTGATGAGGTGCTGGATCCGCGCAATACCTGGAGCGATAAGGCGGCTTACGACGCCACAGCTCAGGATCTGGCCGGGCGCTTCGCTGACAACTTCGTACAGTTCAATGACTATGTCAGCGACGAGGTGAAAGCTGCAGGGATCTTCGCCAAGGAAACGGCGTAAGACCTCCCTCTGACAAGAATGAGAAAGCCGCGTCTCCGGAAGAAGGCGCGGCTTTTTCTTTGTCCTGACTTTATCGGATTTGACGCATGATCGCTTTGGCCTGAAGCGCTTCACGCATCATTCTGTCGTCAGTCCGCTAAAGCCTATGTGGTTTTAGAAAGAGGAGATCCCCTGCCCAAAGAGGAAGAGCAGCGCCAGCCCCAGGGCGATGGCGAGACCGTTCAGCCAGAGTTTGTCACTGCGCCCGGCCAGACCGGCTGAGGCGATCCACAGGCCAGCGCCCATTTTCACCAGTGCCCAGGCGGCCAGCAAAGGGGCGGAAGCCGGATCCAGCAGCGCCGGGTGGGCGACAAAGGCCAGGGGCACCAGGTAGAGACCCAGCCCCAGCTGCATGGAGCGCCCGGCTGTCGGCAGCCAGGGGGTATCGGCCATACCTGAGGCAATAAAGACCGTACCGCAGACCGGCGGCGTGATGGTCGACAGAAGGGCATACCAGAAGACAAAGAGATGGGCTGTCAGGGCGGGCAGACCCAGCTCCTGCAGGGCCGGACCGGCCACGGAGATGCAGATGACATAGGCCGCTGTGGTGGGCACTTCCATGCCCAGCACCAGACAGGCCGCCCCGGTCAGCAAGAGGGCCAGCCAAAGCTGACCGCCGGACAGACCGATGATCACCGAGGTCAGCTTGACCCCGAGACCTGTCTGGTTCAGCACGCCGATGATGATCCCGGCGCAAAGCACGATCGAAGCCAGGGTGGCGATCTGGCGCGCCCCGGAAAGCGCGGCTGTTCCCGAGCGCTCCAGCCAGCCCTGCAGGGAGATTTTGCCCTGATGGTTCAGCAGCAGGAGAAGCCAGGCGGCCCCGGCGGCCAGCGCTGCGGCATACTGGGGCGTGCGGTCTGTGGTGAAGAGAACCAGCAACAGCAGGCCAAAAGGCACGGCAAAAAAGGGCAGAGTCTGCAGCACCGTGCGCCAGGATGGCAGTTCGCTGGGGTCCAGAGCCTTCAGGTTGTAGCGTCGGGCTGCATGGTCGATCCCGGCCCAGGCGCACCAGAAGAACAGCAGCGCAGGCAGGATGGCTGCGGCCATGATGCGCTCGTAAGGCAGACCCAGCAGCTCCACCATGACAAAGGCCCCGGCACCCATCAGGGGCGGCATGATCTGTCCGCCGGTGGAGGCGACGGCTTCAACAGCGGCAGCCAAAGGGGCGGGATAGCCCAGGCGCTTCATGGCGGGCAGCGTAACCGCGCCGGTGGCGGCCACGTTTGCGGATGCGGAGCCGGAGATGGAGCCGAAGAGCGCAGAGGACAGCACAGAAACCTTGGCGGCCCCGGCCCGCAGGCGTCCGGCCACACGGGTGGCCAAAGACATGAAGCCGGTTCCGGCTTCACCGGCACCGACCAGCGCGCCCAGCAATATGAAAATCGCGATGACATTGACCGAAATGCCGGTCAGGGGCCCCCAGACGCCGCCTTCAGCTATGGTCAACGTGCCCAGGAAGGATTCCAGCGGTATCTCGGCGAAGCCGAATTCACCGGGCAGATAGGGACCGGCCAGGCCATAGGCAAGGGTCAGCAGAGCCACCAGCGGCAGCACCCATTTAATCGCGCGGCGGGCCATTTCCAGTACCACCAGCAGCAAAAGAAGAGAGAGCCAGATCTGGCCGTCTCCCTCCAGCGACCCATACTGGTCGTTCAGATCATCCCGGTTCAGGGCGACCCAGCCCGCGGTGATGAAGCCCAGCACACCCAGGACATAGCCGCTCCAGCGACTGAGAGCGCTTTGGTCTTTTCCGGTGAAGAAAAAGACGAAGGGCAGCGCCAGGATCATGTGCAGTGGTCGGGTGACCAGATTGGGCAACAGGCCGGAGAAAATCAGCCAGACATGCCAAAGCACAACGCCAGTGGCGTAAAGTTTCAGGGCGACAGAAGCGGTGCTGGACATGAATAGCGGGCCTTGTTTGGTCTTGGAGCAGGCAGGTACAGGAATCGTTTCGCAGAAGGTACGAAACCGGGTATCAAAAAAAGGAGGCCAGCAAAGGCTGACCTCCTCTTGATCAAACCGTCAGGACGTTACTTGACGGAATCAGGCACGGCCACACCGGCTTCGCTGTAGTAACGCAGCGCACCGGGGTGCAGTTTTGCGCCCATCTTGGCCAGGCCGTCTGTGGAGACGCCGCCCCACCAGCTGGCGCTGTCAGCCATTTTGGACTGCTGGTCCCAGAAGGCTTTGGTGATGGCATAGGCCGTGTCATCGTCCATGGCAGTGGTGGTGTAGGTGTTCACCGGCAATGTCATGGTGGTTGTTACGGTATCTACACCCTTGTAGGTGCCAGCCGGGATCTCCAGCGTGGTGACTTTGCCGATTTTGGCAATGTCATCGGCGCTGAGGGACAGCAGGCGGATCTTGGTGCTGGCAGCCAGCTCCATCACATTGGGAGCCGGATAGGCCCCGGCGGTGGCAAAGCCCACCACCTGACGGTTTTTCACGGCAGGAACGGCAGCGTTCAGCTCGACGTCAACCATGTTGACCTTGTCGGCAATGCCCAGCTTTTCGAAGACAGATTTGGTCTTGCGCTGGCCGAAAGAGCCCTTGCCGCCGGGGATGAAGTCCTGACCGGCCAGACCGGCGAAATCAGTGATGCCGCTGTCTTCCCGCACGACCCAGTGCATGGTCAGATAAGGAATGGGGAAAAGGCCGCGAATGCCGTCAAACTTGTCGCTGTCTTTGAAGGGTTTTTTCCCGGCTTCAATGCGTTTGACCAGCACAGGCGGTGTGGTGAAGACGTAAGCGCCTTTGCGCTTGGCGGCTTCTTTCACGTTCTGAACAGAACCCTGGCTTTCTTCTACCGTGGCAATCAGATCCCCGTTGGAGCCTGCTTTCAGGGCCTCAGAGAGCTGCACCATCATCTGGTAATAGGAAGAGGTGCTCTTGGCAGACTTCAGAGTAACGCGGGTTTCTGCCTGTGCGGCTGTCACGCCCAGGCTCAGGGCCAGGGCAGCGCCGGTTGCCAGGCTCAAGAAGCCCCGCTTGCTGAGGGGTGTGGTCATGTATTGCCTCCCAATAGAGATTTCTGCTTTGCACACAGAACCGCAGCGCCTGTTTGGAGACAAGGGCAACAGCTCTTTCATGCAAAACGATTTTGCCGCCCAATGACGTCTGTCAGCAGCGGCTCTTAGATGTTAGGGGGCTAACGATAACACAGGCAAAGGAGCCTGAGGATAGGTAATGGAGGCATAGCGCTTATAAGCTGTTTGCGGCCACCGAGGCCGGTCACAAAAAGACTGAAATTTTCAAATAAGAAGGGTTTCAATCCGGCTTTTGCTGAACTGTCGAACAAAACGGGCGGAATATGATCGAAATATGAAGTGGCGAGGAAAGCCGGCGGGTTGGAAAACAGCCGGTTCTTCACCTCTTGTGAGGGGTGGAAGGCCTGCCATAAACAGCCATAGCAGGCACTTTGCAGACCTTTTACAAAGATCGACTTTTCAGGGTCATCAGACCTCAGTATAGGCCGATCCATCCCATTCGTAGGCAATGGTCGAGCCGGACAGGCTGTAGAGGTTGATGACATCGATTTCACTGGAATCAAAGGTTACCGTGCCATCCCCGTTGGTAAAGGCAATGGACCAGGACCCGCCCCCGTTATCGGTGAAGGTTACATCACTGTCTGTGACATCATCGGTAGAGCCGTTGTACCCGGTAAAGACCACCAGACCGCCCCCATCGGTGGCAGCCGGCCCCGTGCCGCCGTCGGCGATGGTATCTGTCCCGTCCAGGCGGCCAAAGTAGTAGATGTCGTAGCCGTCGCCGCCGACCAGCAGATCGGTTCCGGCGCCACCATAGAGATAGTCGCTGCCGTCGCCGCCAAAGAGCACGTCGTTGCCGTCACCGGACCAGACCCAGTCATTCCCGTCGCCACCGGAGATGGTGTCGTCGCCGTTGGCCCACAAAGAGATGATGTCTTCACCTTCGCCGCCATCGACTTCCAGGCTGACATCTCCGCTGGCACCGGAATCGCCGATCAGCAGGTCATCGCCGTCGCCCAGATCGATGGCTTCCAGACCGCCGCTGCCGCCGGTGGTGTCGTCGGCAAAAGCCTTGTCGTCCAGCAGAATGGTGTCATCCCCGGTTGAGCCCTGCAGGGTGTCCGTGCCGTTCCCGCCGGAAATGTCGTCGTCTTCGGAATCCCAGTAGATCAGATCGTTGCCGTCGCCGCCGTAAAGGGCGTCGTTATCGGTTCCCCCGGTCAGGGTATCGTTGCCACCGCCGCCATAGAGGTCGTCTTTGCCCTCTTCACCGGACAGGAAATCATCGCCGTCGGCACCGGACGCCACGCTGTTGTCGCCATAGAGGTCGTCGTTGCCTTCTCCACCCAGCAGAATGTCGTCATTGCCGCCGCCATAGATCAGGTCGCTGCCGTCGCCGCCCTTGATGTCGTCCTTGCCATCACTGCCGCTGCCAAAGACGGTATCGCCGTAGACTGTGTCATTGCCGGCACCGGCGTCTACGCTGTCATCACCGCGCCCGGCATAGACGCTGTCCTTGCCGTCTCCGGCATTGATGGAATCGTTGCCGCCAGCGCCGGACGTGGTGCTGTCGCCGTAGATTTCATCGTTGCCGCCACCGGAAGAAATGGTGTCGTCGCTTTGCCCGGCGATGATGGTGTCTTTGCCGCTGCCTGTGGTGATCTTGTCATCGTCGTCGCTGGCGCCGCCATAGGTAGTGTCACCATAGACCAGGTTGTTGCCGTTGCCGGCATCGATGGTATCGCTGCCATAGCCGCCATAGATGGTGTCTTTTCCGCCTTCAGCGATGATCACATCATTGCCGTCGGCCCCACCGCCGAAGGTCAGGTCGCCATAGATCAGATTGTCACCATTGCCGGCATCGATGGTGTCGTTGCCGGTACCGCCCTGCAGGGTATCTTCGCCCTTGCCACCGGTCAGGGAATCGTTGCCGCCGCCGCCGAAGATCTGGTCGTCGCCGCCGCCGCCCAGCAGCGTGTCACTGCCGTCTTTGCTGGTTTCGTAGCTGAGGTCGCCGTAAAGCTTGTCGTCTTTGTTGCCGCCGGACAGGAAGTCGTCACTCTGACCGCCATAGAGCGTGTCCTGCCCGCCGCCGCCGTAGAGTTTGTCGCTGTAGCCGCTGGCACCGCTGCCGTTGTAGCCCAGGTCGCCATAAAGCAGGTCGTCGTTGTTGCCACCGCTCAGGGTGTCATTGCCGCCCGCTCCAAAAAGGGTGTCGTTACCTTTGTCGCCCTTCAGGGAATCATCCCCGTCAGCGGCTCCGCTATAGTAGCTGTTGTCCCCGTAAAGCAGATCATCGCCTTTGACGCCATTCAACAGGTCATCGGCACCCAGACCCCAGATGGTGTCTGCGTTTTTCGACCCGATAAGGGTGTCATTACCTGCTGTGCCGGTGTAGCTGGCCACGGGAAAAATCCGATTTCTAACTGACTGACTATCACCCCTGCCGTGTGCAGAGGGTTCCTTATGGTGAAATGGGGGTTTTTCCCGATTTATTCAATGTTTATATGGAGATACACGCAGAAGTGACTCAGCGTTCCGGCAATGCTCTTTCGGCGAAAGGGCGGGAAATTTCTGCCGGAATCCAAGTGGATAGCTGGAGATCAGGAGTTTCTTCTTTGGCTTGCGGGCCTTTTCTCGTGTTTGGTGTGGTGTTTTGCCGCAGGCCTGACCCAAAGATGGGTCAGCGAAAACGCATGACACTGATTTAGTGAGCGTCGTTCCAGGTGTCGCCAATCCCGGCGTCGGCCACCAGATCCACAGAGAGTTCGACCACCGGATTGCAGGCATTCTCCATCACCCCACGCACCAGGGCAGAGGTTTCTTCCAGCTCGGCCTCCGGCACTTCAAAGATCAGTTCATCGTGAACCTGCAGCAGCATCTTTGCCTTGAGGTTGGCTGAGGTCAGCGCGCCGGGAATCTGGATCATGGCTCGTTTGATGATGTCAGCCGCCGTCCCCTGGATGGGGGCGTTGATGGCCGCCCGCTCTCCAAATCCCCGTCGCATGGGATTTTTGTCCAGCAAGGCCGGCACGTGGATGCGTCGACCAAAGAGGGTGGTGACGAAGCCCTGTTCCTTTCCTTGCGATTTCATGGCGTCCATGTAGGTGCGGATGCCGGGGAAACGGGCGAAGTAGGCCTCGATGTACTCTTTGGCTTCTTTCTGGGCGATGCCCAGGTTCTGGGCCAGTCCGAAGGCGGAAATGCCGTAGATGATGCCGAAGTTGATGGCTTTGGCCTGACGGCGAACCATCGGATCCATGTCTTCCATGGGCACACCGAAAACCTGTGAAGCGGTCATGGCGTGAATGTCGGCCCCGTCGGCGAAAGCCTCCTGCAGTTCCTTGACCTCAGCAATGTGGGCAGTCAGACGCAGTTCGATCTGAGAGTAATCGACGCTCAGCAGTTTGCAGCCTTCTTCCGCCACAAAGGCCGAGCGGATCTTGCGCCCTTCTTCTGTGCGCACGGGAATGTTCTGCAGGTTGGGGTCGTTGGAGGACAGGCGACCTGTGGCGGCCACAGCCTGGGAGTAAGAGGTGTGGATGCGCCCGGTCTGGGGATCAATGGCTTCCTGCAGGGCATCCGTGTAGGTGGATTTCAGTTTGGCCAGCTGCCGCCAGTCCAGAACCTTCTGGGGCAGTTCGTGGCCTTGGTTGGCCAGACCTTCCAGTACGTCCGCCCCGGTGGCATAAGCACCGCTTTTGCCCTTTTTACCTCCTGGCAGACCCAGCTCATCAAACAGGATTTCGCCCAGCTGTTTGGGGGACCCGATGGTAAATTCCCGTCCGGCCAGCTGATGGATCTGACCGGCCAGCTCTTCAATGCGGGTGGCAAAATCGTTGGACAGACGGCGCAGCTCGTCCCGATCGGCTTTAATGCCTTCGGCTTCCATGGCAGCCAGCACCGGCACCAGGGGCCGCTCCAGGGTTTCGTAAACCGTGGTCATCTTGCGGGGCACCAGCTGGGGTTTCAGCGTTTCCCAGAGGGCGTAGGTGATTTCTGCATCTTCGGCGGCGTAGTCCCGGGCCTTGTCCAGCGGCACCTTGTCAAAGGTGATCTGGTTCTTGCCGCTGCCGCATACCTCCTTGAAGGGAATGGGCTTGCGGTCCAGATGCAGTTCAGCCAGTTCGTCCATGCCGTGACCATGCAGGCCGCCTTCCAGGACATAGGACAGCAGCATGGTGTCGTCGAAAGGTGCGACCTGGATGCCGGAGATGGCCTGTCCCTGGTCATCTTTAAAGGCGGCTCTGGCAAAGATGCGCGCATCGTATTTCATGTTCTGGCCGATTTTCAGCACGGCCGGATCTTCCAGCAGGGGCTTTAAGAGGCCAAGCGCCCGGTCCCGGTCAATCTGCTTCGGCGCATCGGCGGGTCCGGCAAGGGCCAGCCCGCCAGCTTCCGCATTGGGCGATACGTGGGCCAGAGGGATGTAACAGGCCCGGGCGTTTTTCAGGCCCAGACTGATCCCGACCAGATCCACCCGCTGCACGTTGAGGCCGGTGGTTTCCGTGTCCACGGCGACCACGCCTTCCTGATTGGCTTCGGCGATCCAGCGTTTGAGGGCGTCTTCGTCCTGAACCAGTTCATAGCTGGGTTCTGCAGAACCGGGGGTTTGCGCAGCAACATCCGCCGTCGCCCCGTCCCCATCCAGCCACTCAGTGGCCCGTTTTTTCAGGGTTCTGAATTCATACTCGTCCATGAAGTCATAGACGGTGGCCGGGTCCGGCTCTTTGCGGGTCAGATCGGCCAGGTCCAGATCCAGCGGCACGTCTTTCTTCAGCGTCACAAGATCGAGAGAAATGCGGGCCAGATCGGCGTTCTCAATCAGTTTTTCCCGCCGTTTGGGTTGTTTGATCTCTCCGGCCCGGGTCAGCAGTTCTTCCAGTCCGCCGTATTCGGTGATCAGCTGGGCTGCTGTCTTGAGACCGATACCCGGCACACCGGGGACGTTGTCCACGGAATCCCCGGCCAGAGCCTGGACTTCCACCACCTGCTCGGGAGTGACGCCGAACTTTTCAAACACCTCAGCGGGACCGATGGCCTTTTCCTTCATGGGGTCCAGCATGTCGACGCCGTCGGTCACCAGCTGCATCAGATCTTTGTCAGAGGAAACCACGGTCACCTGACAACCGGCGGCCCGCCCCTGTTCCGCCAGGGTGGCGATGATGTCATCGGCCTCGTAGCCGGTCATTTCGATGCAGGGCAGGTTGAAGGCCCGGGTGGCCTCCCGCACCGAGGCAAACTGCGGCACCAGATCTTCAGGTGCCGGCGGCCGGTTGGCCTTGTAGTCGGCGTAGATGTCGTTACGGAAGGTTTTGCCTTTGGCGTCAAAAACCACGGCGATGCCGTCTGCTTCGTTGGTCTTGAGCAGCTTCATCAGCATGGAGGTGAAGCCAAAGGTGGCGTTGACCGGCACCCCTTTGGAGTTGGCCGGGACCCGCACGGCAAAGTAAGCGCGGAAGATGTAGCCGGAGCCATCGATCAGATAGAGGTGTTTGGGCGCAGACGCCTGGGGCGCGGTCATGGGATCGATGGCCTCTCATGGCTGGTGCAGCAGGCCGGCCCGGTCAAATACACCGGTCCGTCAGGGCAAGGGAAAGGGACAGCAGCTCGAAAGAGATGCAGCGTCAAGGATGCCTTGCTGCAGACGCGCTGTCGAGAGGGAGGGCGGTCCCTTCCTGACAAGAGCTGACGCAAGAGGATCAGTGCCAGGCTGGGGACAGGGGATCACTCAAAGGCGGGAGATCAGGTGATCAGTGACCGCCGGTGACGGCCCCTTCTTTCAGAACAAAGTGCTGGCCGCAGTAAGGGCATTCGATTTCGCCCTTGCCTTCCATGTTCAGAAAGACGCGGGGGTGGCCGGAGGGGCCGGAACCGCCATCACAGGCAATGATTTCTTTTTCGACGGTAATGCTGTCCTGCGTTTGCATGGGGCTCTCCTGGCAGCCTGTTAACCCGATCCTTGCCAGTTGCCGTCTGAGGTCGATGACCGGTCAGGCATCCGTGCCGGGCTTTTGCTGGGCGGTGGTCACTGTTCAGGGCGATCATACTCACCCGCGCCCGTCGATCAATACCTGCCGGTGCCTTTGCGCTGGCAACAGAGCGCGCTTGTTGGCTTCAATCAGAGGTCACAGCTCTTCGTCCCGGGTCCCGGGCTGGCAAAAGGGGGCAAAAAACCCTAAATAGGGGGCCTCTAAAAGCTAAGTCGCTAGAGCATGATCGGTTTAGTTGGAAGCGCATTGCGCTTTGAACTAATCCGTGAATCATCCTCTACACTATTGAAAAGAGATTCGCGCCCTGTGGGATGCTGGCTGTTAACGCCGCATATGGGCCGCAAATTCAGGATGACAGGTTCCGCCCAAACAAGGGGGAACAGCATAACCCGAGCTGGATAAACATATGCCCAAGGCCGCCGCCACTTCTGCCCAACATCTGCCTGACTACGCGGTGGAAATTCAGGGTCTGACCAAGACTTACAAAGCTGCAGGCAAAGCCCCGGCCAAACACGCGCTGAAATCCGTGGATCTGAAGATCCCGCGTGGGTCTGTGTTTGGCCTGTTGGGCCCCAATGGTGCGGGCAAGTCGACCATGATCAACATTCTGGCCGGCCTGGTGAACAAGACCAGCGGTACGGCCAGCATCTGGGGCTGTGACATCATTGAGGAGATGCGCCAGGCCCGGGCCGCCATCGGGGTGGTGCCTCAGGAACTCAACATCGACCCTTTCTTTACGCCCATTGAACTGCTGGAACTGCAGGCCGGTCTCTATGGCGTGCCAAGCCGGGAGCGGCGGGGCATGGAAATTCTGGAAAACCTGGGGCTGGCGGACAAAGCCCACGCCTATACCCGCACCCTGTCCGGTGGCATGCGCCGCCGCTTGATGGTGGCCAAGGCCATGGTGCACAACCCGCCTGTTCTGGTGCTGGATGAGCCCACCGCCGGGGTGGACATCGAACTGCGGCAACAGCTTTGGGCGCAGGTGCGTGAGCTGAACCGCATGGGCACCACCATCCTGCTGACCACCCACTATCTGGAAGAAGCGCAGGAACTCTGTGACACCATCGCTATCATCAACCACGGTCAGGTGATCGCTTGCGAGCCCACGCCTCAGTTGCTGCAGCGTCTGGACAGCAAGGAACTGCACATCCAGTTGGACCGGTCTCTGGAAACCGTGCCTGCCAGCCTGGCGGATTATCATGCGGAACTGGTCCGGCCCGATTGCATTGTCTTCCACTACCGTCCCAGTGAAAGCCCGGTGGCTGCCATTCTGGATGCCTTGCGGGCTGAAGGCCTGACCGCTCTGGACCTCCGGACCGAAGAAACCGATCTGGAAGACATCTTCCTGCAGCTGACCCGCGGCAGCCACGACCATGAAAAGTAACCGGTGAGTTTCATGGTCCTGAACGCGCAGGGGAGAGGACGATCGCCTGGGATGATGGACTGTGGAATGGCGGGCCCTGGATTAACGGGCCCTGGAATGGTTGACCGTGTTAGGACTGGAGACTGGCTCGGTCTGCGCGCTGGCCTGTTTCTGCCGTTGTTCATGCTGTTGCTGGCAGGGTGCAGCCCGCAGTGGGCGCCTCCCGGTCCCGGTTCTACGACGCCGTCTCTGGCCTGGCACCTACCGGAGGAAAAACCCCTGACCGGTCTTTCTGCTGAAACAGAAGTTAAAGCTGAAGCCAAAGAGCAGTCGGCAGCGTCGGTCCCCGGTCTGTCTGATCCCACGGCTTTGAAATGGCTGTCCCCCCGGGCGGTGGCGGCCCTTGAGGCTCATCCGCCGCAGTTTGGCAGTTTTACCGCCAATGATGGTCTGGTCTTGCCGCTGCGCAGCTGGCAGCCGACTGAAGCCGCGTCCGGTCCCCGGGGTGTTATCATCGCCGTGCATGGTTTCACGGACTATGCCAACGCCTTTTCTGATATGGCCCCCCTTTGGGCTCAGGCTGGGTATGCCGTTTATGCCTACGATCAGCGCGGATTTGGGGAGGCGCCCAATCCCGGTCTCTGGGCCGGGCAGGAGCGCATGATTCAGGACTTGCGGGATCTGGCCCAGGTGGTCCGGCAGGATCACCCGGGTCTGCCTCTCTACCTTCTGGGGGAATCGATGGGCGGGGCGGTGGTGCTGGTGGAGCAATCCAGCTCCGACGCTCTGGAGGTTGCCGGACTGGTGCTCTCTGCCCCGGCTGTCTGGGCCCGGGCCACCCAGCCCTGGTATCAGCGTGCCGGCCTGTGGCTGGCAGTTCGTCTGACCCCGGGTCTGGCCCCCACCTCCAGCGGGATCAAGATCCGCATTTCCGACAATGACGACATGTTGCGGGCCCTTTCCCGGGATCCGCTGATGCAAAAAAGCAGCCGCATTGACCGACTGGCCGGGCTGACCGATCTGATGGATGCGGCTCTGGATTCTGCCGGCCAGCAGAAAACCCCGCTTCTGATGCTTTACGGGCAAAAGGACGAGGTGATCCCGGCCACGCCTTCACAGCTGTTCTGGGCGGGCCTGCCGAACAAGGACCATCAGCGTCTGGCGCTCTATCCTGAAGGCTGGCATCTGCTGCTGCGGGACCTGCAGGCAGAAAGGGTGTCGCGGGATATCCTTGCCTGGCTGGACGATCCCACGGCTCCGTTGCCGTCTGGGCAAGAAGCGCAGGCCATACAAACCGCTGCAGAGGACTAACGGCTCTTGTCTAAGACCACGAAAGTCTCTCCTGCCCTTCGCGCGCCCACCATTGCCGACACGGGCCGGCTGTTGTTTCTGGGTGCTATCTGGGGGTCAGCCTTCCTCTGCATCGAGATCGGCCTGAACTCCATGGGGCCCTTTACCCTGACGGCCAGTCGTTTGGTGCTGTCAGCGGTACTGTTGCTGGCCATCATGAAGTTTTCCGGTCTGTCCTATCCTACCGAAGCGAGAGTTTGGGGTCGCCTGACCGTGGTCAGCCTCTTTAACTCCGCGCTGCCATTCGCCCTGATTTCCTGGGGACAGCAAACTGTGGACTCCGCCATGGCGGCGGTGCTGATGGGGGCCGGGCCTTTGATCGGGCTGTTGCTCAATCACTTTTTCACTGGTGATGACCGATTGACGCTGGCCAAGGCTCTGGGCGTGGCGCTGGGGTTTTGCGGGGTGTTGTTGCTGTTTGGGGAAGGGGCCTGGGTGGCGCTGCAAGACAGCTGGGGGGAACAGGATCCTGCAGCCGCGTCTACTGGGGTGTTGTCGGAAAATCGCTGGGCTGTGGTTCTGGGGCAAATGGCGATCATGGGCGGAGCGGCCAGTTATGCGCTCTCAGGCCTGTTAACCCGGGGGGTGGCTCATCTGGACACCCGGGTGGCAGCCGCCAGCATGCTGTTGCTCTCCAGCCTTTACTTTCTGCCGGTTGCCATCTGGATGGAAGGCCTGCGGCTGGAGGGTTTATCCGGGCAGTCCCTGCTGGCAGTGTTGTTCCTGGGTCTGGTCGCGTCGGGGTTTGCGACCTTGATGCGGTTTCAGATTATCAAGGACACCGGCGCGGTGTTCCTGAGCCAGGTCTCCTATCTGGTGCCTTTTTTTGGTGTGCTCTTTTCTGCCCTCTTTTTCCTGCGCCTGCCGGAAATCCAGACCCTGATCGCCCTTGGTCTGATCCTTTGCGGCGTGGCGGTCTCACGGATTCGGAAGCAGAAGCCGGAGATCAATTAGCTTGGCGGGCTTTATCCAAAGATCAGTGCAAAATCTCTTAAAAGGCGGCTTGTCCCGTCCGGGCGCTTAAAGTAAGGTCCCGCCCGTGTTGGACTCGTAGCTCAGCTGGATAGAGTGCTGCCCTCCGAAGGCAGAGGTCGAAGGTTCGAATCCTTCCGGGTCCGCCATATGAAAACACCCGCTTGCGACGCCTGTCGCAGCGGGTTTTTTCTTGGCCGGATGACGCTTCACCTTCAGTCGATCACACGCTGGGTGCAAGCACGAAGCACTTCTAACTGACCCGAACATGCTTTAGAGGTTCTGTACCTTCTGCTCTCAACAAGGCAATCCCGCCCGATGACCTCGCTCCATTCCTACGTGATCTGCTGCAGCCCGCGCAGCGGCAGCACGCTGCTCTGTTATCTGCTTCGTCAAACTGGCCGGGCGGGGGTGCCTGAATCCTACTTCAGCGATCTGGCCTGGTATCACCAGAATCTGCAGGTTCCGTCAGAACAGCCCGGGGCAGAGCCCGCCATCACCAAAGCCTACCTGGCAGCCATTCAAAGAGAAGGGCGCGGAGAGAGTGACTGCTTTGGTCTGCGGTTGCAGGGCCATAGCCTGGAAAGGGCCAGACAAGGTCTGCAACAGCTCTTTCCCACGGCAGCAAACGATCGTCAGCGCCTGCGCGAGGCCCTGGGGGTGACCCGCTTTATCCATCTTTCACGTCAGGATCTGGCGGCCCAGGCCGTTTCCCGATTGAAGGCAGAGCAATCCGGTCTCTGGCATCGGCATGCCGACGGCAGGGAGCTGGAGCGGTTGAGCGCACCGCTTCCTTTTCGCTATGACCGGCAGCGCTTGGACGAGATCATTTCGGATCTGGAACAACAAAGTAATTCCTGGCAGCGTTGGTTCCAAGCGGAGGGGATTGAGCCGCTGCAGGTGCTTTACGAAGACCTTGCCAGCGCCCCTCAGCAGGTCTTCTCCAGAGTGCTGGAGCACTTGGGGCTGACGCCGGAGCAGGCCTTGAAACTGGCCGCCCAGACCCCGCCCCCAACGGCCAAACTGGCCGATGATCTCAGTAAGAGCTGGGTGGCCCGCTACAAGTCCGAAACCGGGACGCTCGTCTAAAGTCAAATCGGTTTAAGTGCAGCCACGACGTGATGCCACCTGACCGGTGAATCAGGCGCCAAACAAAAGAGGCCGGAAGGAATTCCCCCCGGCCTCATTGTTGTCAGTGATGGTAAAGAGTTGATTACAGGTAGTCTTTGACCAGCACTTCGGCGATCTGAACCGCGTTGAGGGCCGCACCCTTGCGCAGGTTGTCCGCCACGACCCAGAGGGAGATGCCGTTGTCGATGGTGGGGTCGGTACGGATGCGGCTGACGTAGACGGGGTCTTCACCGGCGCATTCTGCCGGGGTCACGTAGCCTTCATCAGCCCGGTGGTCGACAACCACCACACCTTCGGCGTCTTTCAGGGCCTGGGTTACCTGTTCTTCCGTGATCTCGCCTTCAAACTCGATGTTGATGGCTTCGGCATGGCCGATGAACACCGGCGCCCGCACACAGGTGGCGTGAAGCTTGATGGAGGGATCCAGGATCTTCTTGGTCTCCACCGTCATTTTCCACTCTTCCTTGGTGGCGCCGTCTTCCATGAAGACGTCAATGTGGGGAATGACGTTGAAAGAAATCTGCTTGGTGAACTGCTCGGTCTTCATGGCGTCGTTCACAAAGATGCCGCGGGTCTGATTGAACAACTCGTCCATGCCGTCTTTGCCGGCACCGGAAACGGACTGGTAGGTGGCCACCACCACACGCTTGATGGGCACAAGGTCGTGCAGGGGTTTCAGTGCCACCACCATCTGTATGGTGGAGCAGTTGGGATTGGCGATGATGTTGCGCTTGCCGTAACCGGCGATGTCTTTGGCGTTCACTTCCGGCACGATCAGCGGCACATCGGGATCCATGCGGAAATGGGAGGTGTTGTCGATGACGATGCAGCCTGCTGCGGCGGCCTTGGGGGCATAGATGGCAGAGACTTTGCCACCCGGGGAAAAGAGCGCAATGTCCACGCCGGTGAAGTCGAAGGTGGCCAGGTCTTTGATTTTCAGAACCTGATCTTCGCCGTAGGAGACTTCACTGCCGGCGGAACGCTGTGATGCCAGTGCAATGACTTCGTCAGCCGGGAAATTTCGTTCGGACAGAATGGAGAGAATCTCTCGTCCGACATTGCCGGACGCGCCGACGACTGCAACTTTGTAGCCCATGATTTCTTTTCCGCTATTCTAATCTGGTTGGAGGTTCCTAAAGGTCTGGATACCTTTAAGGCAAGCTTTGCTGTTGGATGGCAGCCCTGCAGGGGCTGGAGATGAGTGTTTTTGAAGGAGTGATGGCGATGGCCGGTGAGTCCAAACCCGGGGTTGAGGCCCGGACTTTTGCAGAGTTCTGGCCCCAGTATCTGCGGGAGCATTCCCTTGCCAAAACCCGGCGGTTGCATTTCCTGGGGACCGGCCTGGGCCTGTTGGTGTTTGCCCTGGCGGCCATATGGGATGAACCCTGGCTGCTGCTCGCTGCATTTGTCAGCGGGTACGGCTTTGCCTGGGCAGCCCATGCCTTTGTTGAGAAAAACCGACCGGCCACCTTCACTTATCCTCTTTGGTCCTTCATGGCGGACTTTCGCATGTTCTTTCTCTGGCTGACCGGCCGCCTGGAACCGGAACTGGTCAAGGCGGGGGTGACAGAGCTGAAGTAAGACGCGAAAGGCCTCCTGTTGTTCGTTTCTAAAGGGGGCCTCTTCTTCCTCTTCCCCAAACCCGGAACAGTTGGTGAAAAGAAAAAAGAGGCCAGAAAAACCAAAAGGGCCGCCCGATCCGGCGGCCCTTTTTGGTATCTCTTTGTCCAAGGCTTAGGAGCGGTCAGGTCGGATCATCACCCGTGGTCTTCAGGGTGGTGGTCTTCTTGGTCGCGGTTTTCATGGTGACGGCAGCAGTCATCGTCGGCTTGAGCAAGCCGAACAGCGCGGGAGTGCTGGTGATGACAGAAGACGTAAACATGCCAAGTCCAAAACAAAGATTTCGCGGCGCAGCATAATCAGGCACTGCACCGCCGTCAATCGGGTAAGAAAAAAAGGCTGCCGGTCTCCGACATTAAAGGGAACCCGACAGCCTTCTCTTAAACACAGCGCGCTGTTTAAGCGGCCTGCTTGTCCAGCTCGGCAATCACGGCTTCACCCATCTGCGTGGTGGAGACCAGGGTGCAGCCTTCAGCCATCACGTCACCTGTGCGGATGCCGGACAGCAGCACATTGTTGACGGCGCGCTCGATCAGGTCCGCATCATCAGGCAGATCGAAGGAGTAGCGCAGAGCCATGGCAAAGGACAGCAGCGTGGCCAGCGGGTTGGCTTTGTTCTGACCGGCAATGTCCGGGGCAGACCCGTGCACCGGCTCGTACATGGCCTTGCGGCGGCCGGTGTCATCCACGTCACCGATGGAGGCAGAGGGCAGCATGCCGAGCGACCCGGTCAGCATGGCGGCGCAGTCAGACAGGATGTCGCCGAACAGATTGTCGGTGACGATCACGTCGAACTGTTTGGGCGCACGGACCAGCTGCATGGCCGCGTTATCGGCATACATGTGCTCCAGCTCCACGTCGGAGAATTTCTCCGCATGCAGTTTGCTGACTTCTTCGCGCCACAGAACGCCGGATTCCATGACGTTGGCTTTTTCGCTGGAGGTCACCTTGCCGTTGCGCTTGCGGGCCAGGTCAAAGGCCACTTCCGCCACGCGGATGATTTCTTTGTCCGTGTAAACCTGGGTGTTGATGCCGCGGCGGGTGCCGTCTTCCAGGGTTTCGATGCCCCGGGGTTCGCCAAAGTACACACCACCGGTCAGCTCGCGCACGATCATGATGTCCAGGCCGGAGACCAGCTCGGGTTTCAGGCTGGAGGCGGACACCAGAGATTCAAAGCACATGGCCGGGCGCAGGTTGGCATAGAGCGCCATGTCCTTGCGCAGGCGCAGCAGGCCCCGCTCCGGCTTGATGGAGAAATCCAGGTTGTCCCATTTGGGGCCGCCAACCGCACCCAGCAGCACAGCGTCCACGTTCATGGCCTTGTCCATGGTGGCGTCGGTGATGGGGATGCCGTGGGCATCAATGGCAGAGCCGCCGACCAGATCTTCTTCCACGTTGAAAGTGACGGCTCGGCGTTTGTCCATCCAGTCCACCACGCGGCGGACTTCGGTCATGGCTTCGGGACCAATGCCGTCGCCGGGAAGAACCAAAAGTGATTTGTTGCTCATTAGAAATCTGTCCCCTGATTGGGTGGCTTGCCTGACGGAGCAGCCCGCTCGCCCCTGACCCGGGTTGCGGGACTGGGAAGGCGCAGCGCTGGGCCGGCAAGCCCGTTTTCATAAAAAGGGGCACCATCGCCCGATGGCACCGGGGGCAAAAGAAAGGCGGCGCTTCAAAGAGTGGTCTCTGAAAAGCGCCGCCTGTTCCGGATCAGTCAAACATCCAAGGGGTCGCCTTGGCCTGTTTGTCTTCGTAAGAATCGATGGTGTTGCTCTTTTCCAAAGTCAAAGCCACATCATCCAGCCCATTGAGCAGGCAGTGCTTTTTCCAGGGATCAACCGGGAAGGAAATGGAACCGCCATCAGGGCCCTGGATGGTCTGGTTTTCCAGATCCACGGTCAGGGTGGAGTTGGCGCCCCGGTTGGCGTCATCCATCAGTTTGTCCACATCTTCCTGCGGCAAGACAATGGGCAGAATGCCGTTCTTGAAGCAGTTGTTGAAGAAGATGTCGGCAAAGGAAGTGGAAATGACACAGCGGATTCCGCCGTCCAGCAAAGCCCAGGGGGCATGTTCGCGGGACGAACCACAACCGAAGTTGTCGCCTACGACGAGGATCTCCGCCTTTTCATAAGCCGGAGTGTCGAGAACAAAATCCCGCTTGGTACCGTCTGATTCATAGCGCAGAGCGTGAAACAGCCCTTCGGACAAACCTGTGCGCTTGATGGTTTTCAAAAAGCGCGCCGGGATGATCATGTCGGTGTCGATGTTGACCAGCGGCAAAGGGGCCGCCACAGCGGTCAGCTTGGTGAACTTATCCATTGTTGCTTCTCCCTCTTGCCTTACTTCTGCAGGTCGCGGACATCGGTCAGATGACCGGTGATGGCGGCAGCGGCGGCCATGGCCGGGCTGACCAGATGGGTCCGGCCCCCGGGGCCCTGGCGGCCTTCGAAGTTGCGGTTGGAGGTGGAGGCACAGCGCTCACCCGGCTGCAGCTTGTCGGCGTTCATGGCCAGGCACATGGAGCAGCCCGGTTCACGCCAGTCAAAGCCGGCTTCAGTGAAAACCTGGTCCAGACCCTCTTCTTCCGCCTGCTCTTTCACCAGGCCGGAACCGGGAACGATCATGGCGTAGACATTGTCAGCAACCTTGCGGCCCTTGGCCACTTCAGCCACGGCCCGCAGATCTTCGATGCGGCCGTTGGTGCAGGAGCCGATGAAGACCTTGTCCACGGCCACATCCTGCAGCGGTGTCCCGGCTGTCAGGCCCATGTACTCCAGAGAACGAGCGATGGCCGCGGCCTTGTGCTCGTCGCGGCCGGCTTCCGGACCGGGGACCACACCGGAAATGGGCAGCACGTCCTCCGGAGAAGTCCCCCAGGTTACCTGCGGTTCGATATCGGCTGCGTTCAGCACCACTTCGGTGTCGTAAACGGCCCCTTCGTCGGAAGCCAGAGAGGCCCAGTAGGCGCAGGCCTGTTCGAAGGCCCCGGCTTTGGGGGCAAAGGGACGCCCTTTGATGTAGTCGAAGGTGACCTGATCGGGCGCGATCAGACCGGCTCGGGCGCCGCCTTCGATGGTCATGTTGCAGACAGTCATGCGGCCTTCCATGGAAAGGTCGCGAATGGCTTTACCCGCAAATTCGATCACGTGGCCAGTGCCGCCTGCGGTGCCGATCTTGCCGATGATGGCCAGGATCAGGTCCTTGGAGGTCACGCCCAAAGGCAGGTCGCCTTCCACGGTGACCCGCATGTTTTTGGCGGGCTTCTGGTAAAGAGTCTGGGTGGCCAGCACATGCTCGACTTCCGAGGTGCCGATGCCAAAGGCCAGAGAGCCAAAAGCGCCGTGGGTTGCGGTGTGGGAATCACCACAGACAATGGTCATGCCGGGCTGGGTCAGACCCTGTTCCGGGCCAACGATGTGAACCACGCCCTGGCGCACGTCGTCCATGCCGTAGACGGGCACGCCAAAGTCTTCGCAGTTTTTCATCAGCGTTTCGACCTGGATGCGGCTTTGCTCGTCATCGATACCCTGGGCGCGGCCAGCGGTGGGGACGTTGTGGTCAGGTGTGGCCAGGGTCGCCGAGGGGCGGCGTACCTTGCGGCCTGCCAGACGCAGTCCTTCAAAGGCCTGTGGGCTGGTGACTTCGTGAACCAGATGGCGGTCAATGTAGAGAAGGCAGGTGCCGTCCTCTTGCTGATCCACCACGTGGCTGTCCCAAATTTTGTCAAAAAGTGTGCGGGGCTTTGCCATCGCTTTTTTAATCCTCCTATCCACCGGGCGCGCGGATCATACTCCCTGACCCGGGCAGATAAAAGGGGGCGAATCTCAAGGCAGCCATGAGTTTTGCCCTGTTTTTCAGTCCGAACGACGCCACAAGGTCCGGTCGTGCCAAAGAGCTGTGCTTTAGCGGACCGGGTTGGTTGATAGGGGGGAGTTGAGTTGGGTTGCGGAAAATCAGAGTATTTGCAACCCCAGCGCGTTATTCTTCTCTTCTGTTTCCTGAAAAAGCACGCTATTATTGTAAATCTCTCTCAATAAATTGCCAAAAAGGCTAAAATCGAAAAGATGAACAAGCCAGGGAGAGGTGTTAATCAACGGGTTGGAACCGTATCAGGCCTTTCCATCAGTTCAGGTTACAGACCTGAAGCGGTTCTCTGCGATAGGAAACAGAGACCATGACGACTGGAAAAAAGACGTCGGGAACGGCGTCTCATACCACCGGCACTGCGCCAAAAACCTCTCGGCACGGCGCAGGCAGCGGGCAAGCCGACAGCGGCAAGACTGCCGGTACCTCCACTGCCGACACCTCCACCGCTGCCGCGACAGGCGTTGCTGAACAGCTGTCCCCCATGACCCTGGCAGAGGCTCCGGCCATGGCCATGGGCATGATCTACATGGCAGCGGCTCAATCTCAGGCCCTCTTGTTTGAGAATGCCGTACACAGCCAGGCCCTGACGGCGGCGGCTGCACAAACCGCCAACCTGCAAGGCATTGCCCAGTTGGAGAAAATCACGGGAGCCGCAAATCAGGCTGTTCTGGAAAAACTGGCTTCGGTTGATCTTGCTGACCAGATTCTGGGCAAAAAGGCTGCAGCAGCAGGCTGATTGTTTACAGAGGCAGATCCGGCTTTTCCCCGAACCTCGCTAGAGCATGATCGGTTTGGTGAGACGTGCTTTGTGCTTGTGATCAAGGTCGACATGACGGGTTTTCCGGCGGAAAGCCGGGATCTGTCCGGCAGAGTTTTCTTATCCCGGCGTCACAGACCGGCTCTCCGGCGCGTCAAAGCGGACAGGCAGAGGGAGAACAGGTGTTTTCCCTTGCTGCTCAAGCCAGAGCAACCGCTATCAAGGAGAGCAACGATGGCAATTCCTACGGCCGTTAATGGCCAGATCACGGATGCCGTGACACAGGCAAATGTGAAGGTATTGGGTGACGCACCGGCCATGGCCATGGGCGCCATTTATCAGTCTTTGGGCCATTCCACCGGCATTCTCTATGAAAACGCCGTGTCCTCACAGCAGCAGCTGGGCATTGCCGCCCAGGCGGCCACCAACCAGGGTGTCATTCAGATCTATTCGATTGATTCCATGGCCGGCGCCGTGGCGACCAGCAAAATCGCCAAGTCTGACGTGCCCGACAACATGCTGTCTTTGCTGACCGCTCTGAAAGCGACTCAGCAGTAAGCCAAAGGACGCTGTCCCCCTGAAGCGCTTTCAGGGGGCCTGCCCTTTGCTGCGGTGACGGGTCTGCCCGGTGCCGACAGTGACAGAAGACGTCTCACAGGCTCACATTCGGTTTCCGGGGGGTGTCGCGGCACCAGCCAGCGGCCCCCGATCCCGATACCTGAGCTTTCACAAGGGAGTTGAGTACGATGGCCCTTCCAACAGCCGTCAATGATCAGATCACTGACTCCGTCACACAGGCCAATGTGAAGGTTCTGGGTGACGCGCCCGCCATGTCCATGGGCTCGATTTATCAGTCCCTGGCCCATTCCACGGGCATTCTCTACGAAAATGCTGTGTCGTCACAGCAGCAGCTGCAGATTGCAGCCCAGGCCGCCACCAACCAGGGTGTCATTCAGATCTATTCGGTCGACACCATGGCCGGGGCCGTGGCCACGGGCAAAATCAGCCAGTCTGATGTGCCCGACAACATGCTGTCCCTGATGAGCGCGCTGAAAGCTTCCGGTCCGGCCGTGACCTGAGCTGGCCTGGCCGTTCGGACAGGGGAAAGACAGCCGTTGATCCCCTTTGCTTCCTCTTTGTCTGAGGGGCAGGGGGATCGGCGGCTTTGTCATTTTGAGGGGGAGCAGCACAGGAAAAAGAAAGCGCTTCATCTGTTCCTTTCCCTGTCACAACAGCGCTTTGCGGGACGTCCTGTCAGAGATCCAACCTTCTATCGATAAGGTCGGCTGCTGGCCCAGGTCAGGCCGTCGGTTTTGTCAGTGAGAAAACCATGAGCATTGATGTGGAACAGGCGGCTTTTTGCCCGCCACCGGAGTTTGTCGAGATGGGAGAGGCACAGATGGTCAACCGTCAGATTACCGATGCAGTCGCACAGACCAACGTTAAGGTGGTGGGAGAAGCCCCGGCTGTGGCCATGGCGCAGAACTATCTGGCGGCTTCTCAGGCCAACGCCATTCTCTACGCCAACATGGTCAACAATCAGCAGCAACTGGCCATTGCCGGTCAGGCCTCCATGGTGGAAGGGGTGATCCGCACCCTGCGCCCGAATTCCTAAAAGCGTGCCGCAAAGCAGCGGCGTCCGGGTGCTCAAATGAACAGGACAGCGGGCCAGGATGGTGGACCAGGTCAGTGGACCGGGAATGCGGATCAGGGCAGGGGCGGGCTTTTGGGTGCAGAACCAGCCCCTTTCCAGGCAGAGACAGGATTTTTGATGACCCGATTTTGGCAGGAGGCTGCCCATGGCGACCCCGACCGCCCTGAATGATCAGATTACCGATTCCGTGGCCCAAAGTGCCCTGGTGGTCATGGGGACGAACCCCACCGTCAGTCTGGCGGCGATGACTCAATCCTTCGCTCATTCCACCAGCCTTCTCTATGAAAGTGCCGTGGCCAATTTCCAACAGCTGTCCACCGCCGGGCAGGCCGCCACCAATCAGGGCGTTATCCAGATCTACTCTGTCTCTTCCATGGCCGGAGCCGTGGCCACCGGGCGGATCGCCAGGGCGGCTGTGCCTTCAGCCATGACCAGTCGGACACTGGCCGAGTTGGTGGCTTTTCAGCTGCAGCAGGATTGAGCGTCGCGGCAATCACAGCCAGGCCGCCTGAAGCGTCAGAAAAGAGGCAGATAACAACCGTGTCGGAGAAGAGAGATGGCCGCCGCAGCCGATGACAAGAGCACCAGTCCCTCCGGCCAAACCCGGGTGGGCAGTTCGCTGGAACAGGCTTTGCGCTTTGGCCGGATCGTGGATGGACCCCACAGCGGCCGGCTGGCCCCAGGGGGCGCACCGTCCGGCGGCAACTCTTCCAGGGCACATCCTTCCAAAGGGGCCGCGCAAGGTGAAACACGGGGCAACCATCAACCTGACCTGATCGCAGGCGACGGGCATGAGCAGGGGATACCCTCGGATCCGCAAGAAGGATCTGCGCCTCTGTCTCTGGCGCCAGAGCAGGCTTTTGAGGAAAGAGCACAGTCAGCGTCAGACCTGTTCAACGCCATGGTCGACAGTCAGCGTGAACAGGCGGTGCGATCTGTTGAAACGGTTTTGGACCAGGTTTGGCGAACCTATGGGCTCAAATAAGAAAGGGGCACAAGGCTGGAGGTGCGCAGATCAATTCAGCCCCCTTTCCTTCTTTGTATGAGGAGGCGTGTACAATGGCCGCGCAAAAATCACCAGAAGACAGCCCGCGCAGAGGCAGCTCTGCCGGGTCCGCCGCCGGTTTGTGCGGTGATGATCCGATGGGATCAGACGGCGTCTTGCACTCCCGGCGCGGACCCCAGGAGATCTCTCGGGCCATAACCGATGCCGTGACACAAAGCAATCTGGTCACCTTAGGAAATGCGGCGGCCTATTCACTGGGCCAAAACTATCTTGGTGGATCTCAGGCCCAGGGCCTGCTCTTTGCCAATATGGTGCAAAGTCAGGGGGAACTGAGTGCACAGGGCCGGGCCGTCACGCAGGAAAGCGCCCACCTGATCCTGTCACCCCGGTCGGACACTGCCGCGCCCCAAGTTCAGCAAGCCGTCACAGCTGAACCCCAGCATGGGCCTTTGATGGCCGACAGCGACACAGGTGACGGGCAAGACGGGGACGGTCAAGACAGCGCCGAGGGCACTCAGTTGACCAGCACGGCAACGGGGGCACCGGTCACGACCAACACCAATGTCAATCTGGAAGGTTTGGATGAAGCCTTGCAAACCCTGATGGGTGGACGACCGGTTGTGACCTGACGCCCGGTCAGCTCAAAAGCGAGGCCTAGAGTCAAATCGGTTTAAGTGGAATCACTACGTGATAACGCTTGAAGCGTGAATTTGCCTCTTTTCAATGTTTTAGAGGATGATTCACGGTTTAGGTACAAGCGCAAGGCGCTTCTAACTAAACCGATCATGCTCTTGATTGCGCCAACCACTGTTTAGGGCCCACACGGCAACAGGAATGAAGCCATGTCAGATGTTAACTCACAGATCACCGATGCCGTAACCCAGACCAATGTGAAGGTGCTGGGGGAATCTCCGGTGGAGGCTTTGGCCATTGCCTATCAGGCCCTGGCCCATTCAACCGGCCTGGCCATGGAAAATGCCATGCAAACCCAGGGCGGTATGCAAAATGTGGCCAACTCCACCGCCTCTGCCGCTTGCACAATGATCTTGAAGACTGCTGGATAGCTTCGGGTGTTGACCAGCGCACAGGGGGCGATTTTTCCCCGTCACAGCCCGGTGCCATCAGGCGTCTAGAGTCTGAGTTTCGATTGGAAGGGACAATCTGGCGTCAAGATGGCGTTTTGATTGCGCGTCAACAGCAGACGTCGTTCTGGCCGCGCCGACCAGTTGATGATCCCCAGGTCGGGCCGTACGTCAGCATTGAAAGCAAGGAAAGGGTCGACAGCAATGGCATTGCCCACGGCGGTAAACGGACAGATCACCGATGCAGTGACCCAGTCCAACGTGGCGGTCCTGGGGCAGGCTCCGGCCATGGCCATGAGTTCTGTCTATCAGAGCATGGCCCATTCCACCGGGATCCTGTTTCAAAACACCGTGGGGCAGCAGCAACAGGCCGCGATTTGCGCCCAGGCAGCTGCCAACCAGGGGGTGATTCAGCTCTATTCGATGAACTCCATGGCCGCCGCAGCAGCGGCAGCAAAAGTCAGCCAAAGCGACACCAGCAGCAACACCCTGCTGTTGCTCTTGGCTTTGAAAGCCCTGCAGGGGTGATGCGCAGCGCCTCACGGCTCCCGTGATGGCAGCTTGATCAGGAAGATGGACCAACCTCATGGCGGATAACACACCGGTCAATGCCCAGATCACCGATGCGGTAACCCAGACCAATGTGAAGGTTTTGGGCGAAGCTCCGGCGCAGGCCATGGGCCTGGTTTATCAATCCATGGCCCATTCCATCAGCCTGGCCATGCAAAACGCCATGCAGACTCAAGGGGGGCTGCAGCAGATCAGCAATGCCATCACCTCCACTGCCTGCCGCCAGATCCTTGATATTTCCCAGGGTGGCATGACGGATAAGAAAGAATGATCGGTTGATTGGTTTCGCTGGCGAATCGAGTTTGGCTGACCCTCCCGTGAGGACCACGCAGGGGAGATCAGGCAACACCCCTTTTTCAACTTGCCTCAGCCTTTAAGGGAGACGCCCGATGGCTAAGACAAAAACACCTCAACAAGCCACCCCAACAACACAAACCACCCCCAAGCCCCAATCAACTCCAAAGACCAGCGGCAACCCCGGCCAAGGGACGGGTGCCCCTCCTGGTGGGACCTCTCCAGGCGAGGGTGCCGGCAGCGCGGCCGGAGGTGCCGCACCCGACTCATCTGCCTTGAACCAGCAGATCGTCCAGGCGGTGGAGCTGACCAAATCCTCTGTTCTGGATGTGGCACAGCAGGAAGGCCAGTCGGTGGCCTATCAGAAGGTGACCCAGGCCACAGCCTTTGCCATTCAGGATGCCACGGACTATCTGCGCAACGTTGAAACCATCTCCACCGCGGCTCAGGGTGTGGCCCTGACCAAACTGATCGAAGAAAAGGATCCCTTCTATCTGACCGTTCTGACCGCTGCCCAGGCCGCTGTGGTGGCCGCTCAGACCAACTTCACAGCTGTCGGCACGGCCGCCACCACGGTGACCACCAGTTACCCCTCTGGCAGCTAAAGAGAAATTGGTTCAAAGCGCGACGGGACTCGGATCTGTCCCCCTGGCCTGGCAAGAGATTTACGCGGTTTTTCCTATCGCAACCCGCGTAGCACCTGGACCCGCCCCGGTTAGACCCCGGGGCGGTTTTTTATGTCAAAGATGTTTGTGCCAAAGGTGTTTGTGCCAAAGGCGCGCGCTCCGGAAGGTTTGCGGGTTCTGGAGGTACAGCCCCGTGCAGTCCTTAAAACCAGCTGATCAGAAAGTGCTGGCCGCTGACGAAGAAATGAGGGCGCCGTAGGTCGGTCACAAAAAAGGCACCAGACAAAAGTCTGATGCCTTTTGGCGTAGATCAGTATCGGAAACGGAGGGCGTCAGAGTCAAATCGGTTTAAGTGGAATCACTTCGTGATAACGCTTAGAGCGTGGATTTGCCTCTTTTCAATGTGTTAGAGGATGATTCACGGTTTAATTTTAAGCGCAAAGCGCTTCTAACTAAACCGATCATGCTCTAGAGGTCCAGATTCTGGCGCAGGCGTTCCCTGGCCAGCTGAATGCGTTTGCGTACGGCGCAGTTGGTCAGCTCCAGATGACTGGCGATTTCGTTATAGCTGTGGTCCTGAACAAAGCGCATGAGAAAGGGCAGGCGCAGGTTGGGCGGCAATCCCTCAACCTGGCGTTCAACGGCTCTGAGAGCTTCACGATTGAGGGCAATGTCTTCCGGGGAATGCTCCGGTTCGGCGGCCAGAGAGGGATGCCCGATCTCTGCGGCTTCCTCCTTTTGATCGCCCACCAGCCGATTGCGTCTGGCCTGGCCGCGGTAGTGGTCCATGCAGGCATTGTGCAGCAGGCGGGTCAGCCAGGCCCGCTGGTTGATGATGGTTTCCGCATAGTGGGCGTATTTCTGGGAGGCGCGCAGCATGGCGGTGGACAGGGCATCTTCTGCGTCGGCTCGATTGCCGGACATCAGCCGCAAAGACTGACGCTGAAGATGGGCCTGATGGCTTTGCCAGACATCCCAGAACAGGGCGGCCGGTCCGCTGCCGTTGTCTGGGTCCAGGGCTGGTTGCTCCGGGAGTGGGATTTGATCTCTGCGCCTGGCACCGACCTGCTGATCGTCGGAGGTGCCGGCCAGCAGGGCTTTGACGGCGGCGTCAGGTGATAATCGGCTGATGGGGTGCTGCTCGACGGCGCTGGCAGGCGGTGTGCTGTCTTGCTGAAGGTTCCGGGTCAGCCCGTCCATGTCGATGGGATTGTCCGTTTGGACCTGGTCAGCTGGGTCGGCTTTTCGGGATTGGTCAGGTGTCGATCGGTTGCTCGTCGAGATGTCCGCTGCGTCCTGTCCCGATTTCTCATGGGGTGGTTGCGCTTGTTCCGGCAGATCTCTGTCCGGGCGGGGCTGGCGGGCGGACCTGCGGGCGGCAAAGGCTTGGCGCAGATCCACAACCTTAGGTCCCAGCTTGCTGTCTTGGGTCTGCGGACCTTCGCTGTCGGGTGAGACGCTGTGTCCGTTGCTGTTCACCCCATCGGGCTTTTCTGTTCGGGCAGAGAGATTCTTGGCCTGTTCCTGATCGTTGCGCACTGACTGCTTCCCCGTTCTGACTCCCAAAAAGGCTCTTCCCGGGCGGTCTGCGCCGCATTTGGGAAAAGGAAGAGAAGCGCCAGCCAAGATGAAGGCTGAAAAGCCTCTCTCGCGCCATCAGGGCAAGGGAACCGGTTGGCCGAACGGCAAAGATCAGCCTGGATCAACTTGCTGCTGATGGGTCTCTGCAGGTGACGTTAAGCACGTACTGGTTGTGAAATATTTCTACTAAAAAACCATTTGATAATCAAACTAAATGGTAGAATTTTTATGAGGATAATAATCGCATTTGGTTAAATCGAGTCAGAGCATCAAGCTGAGGACGTCCGAAACGCTCCTGTGTGAAGGCGCCGTTCAATGCCACCGACAGCCGCTGCGGAAAAAAGAAAAGCGCCGCCTGCCCGGAACTTCGGGCAAGACGACGCTTTCTTTCTGGCGGACACAGACCTCTCAGGAACACAGCAGCCTGCAGCCACTGTGGTTGGAGAGGTTGATCTCCGTCCTATTCTTCGCTGGCGGCTTCCGCAGCAGGCTCTGCAGCAGCAGCGGCTTTTGCAGCAGCGGCTTCGCGAGAGGCCTGGTCTTTGGCGCGCTTGGCTGCAGCGGCGGCATCGCGCTCGGACTGGGCCAGTTTGCCGGAAAGACCGGTGGTTTTTTCTGCGATACGGGCGGCTTTACCGCGACGGCCACGCAGGTAGTACAGCTTGGCGCGACGCACGTCACCGCGGCGAACCACTTCAATGGCGTCTACGCGGGGGCTGTACAGGGGGAAGACGCGCTCAACACCTTCGCCGTAAGAAATCTTACGGACGGTGAAGGAGGAGTTGATGCCGCGATTTTTGCGGGCAATGCAAACGCCTTCGAAGACCTGGATACGCTCGCGCGTGCCTTCGATGACTTTCACGTTGACCTTCAGGGTATCGCCCGGGGCGAAAGCAGGGATATCAGCGCCCAGCGCTTCAACCTGTTCCTGTCCGAGCTGTTCGATCGTGTTCATAGCCCTCGATCCTACTCTCTTGTCTTACCGCTCTTTGCGGTTCTCCAGATAACGCTCCCAGAGATCCGGGCGGCGCTCTTTCGTGATGGTTTCCGCCTGGGCATGACGCCACTGGCGGATCTTCTCATGATGGCCGGAGAGCAGAACCTCCGGAATCTTGCGCCCTTCCCACTCGGCCGGGCGCGTGTACTGCGAGTATTCAAGCAGGTTCTGCTCGAATGATTCTTCCCCGGAGCTCTGGTCATTTCCCATGACCCCGGGCAACAAGCGGACGATCGCGTCCAAGACAACCAAGGCGGCCATTTCACCACCTGACAGGACAAAGTCACCGATGCTGACTTCGATCGGCTGATGCTTGTCCAGCACCCGCTGATCTATGCCTTCGTAACGGCCGCAGAGCAGCCGTACACCCGGTTCCGCCGCCAGTTCCCGCGCCAGTCCGCTGTCCAGCAGACGGCCACGCGGGCTCATAAAGAGCAACGGGCCGGGTTTGTCAGCCACGTTCAACAGCGCCGCATCGACTACATCAGGCTTCATCACCATTCCGGCACCACCCCCAGCGGGCGTGTCATCTACCGTGTGGTGCCGGTCGGTGGCGAAGTCGCGAATGTTCACGCACTCCATCGACCAGAGCCCTTTGTCGAGAGCCTTACCGGCCAAACTCAGCCCCATGGGGCCGGGAAAGGCCTCTGGAAAAAGCGTTACAAGCGTCGCGTGCCAGGGTTGGGGGGGCGACATGATCTTCTAACGTCCTTTCCGAAGCCGCGCTTTATGGCGCGTCAAGCTCTCTTTGTCCAGTCCAAAAGCCTTGATTTCCGGGCTTTGCAGCCCCTCACTCAGCCTTTGTCCTTGTCTTGTTTCCCACCTTTGCCTTGCCCCTGGCTGCCGTCTTCAATCTCTTCGGGCAGGGTCACAATGACCTTTGCTCCGTCCAGATCGATGACAGGCACATTGGCCTGGGTAAAGCTCAGCAGGATCGGCTTGTCACCCTTGCGATCAATCTCGAGCAGATCCCCTGCACCGAAATTCAACACTGCCTTGACCCGTCCCAGTTTTTCTCCCGCTTCTGTTTCAACCGAGAGGTTGACCAGATCAGCGTGATAGAACTCTTCCGGGTCTTCCGGCTGCGGCAAGGCGCTGCGCTCTACATAGAGCCGCGTCCCCCGCAGGGCTTGAGCCGCTTCGCGATCAGCGATGCCGGCGATTTCCGCCAGCAGGGTGCCTTTGACCTGACCTTTCAGGGTGATGTCGTAATGCGTCTGACCTTTTTGGTCGGTCAGACGGCCATAGGACGCCACATCTTCCGGGTACTCGGTAAAGGTCTTGAGCTTGACCAGCCCGCGAACGCCGTGTGCTCCGGCTACCGCTGCAAGACAAACCCGTTCAACACCCATCGCCTAGTATCCAATCCTCGCAGATCAAAGATCTGCTCTTTGCCAAATCGACTTGCCTTATGCCTCTGCGGCAGCGTCGTCGCCACCTTCAGCAGGGGCATCAGCTTCAGCAGCTTCTGCAGCAGCAGCAGCGGCTTCTTCTTCAGCCATTTTGCGGCGCTCTTCAGCTTCGCGCATGCGCTCCTGGGCTTTGGCCTTGGGCTGAGGCTGTTTGGTCTGTTCACGACGAACAGGGGCAGCCATCAGATCAGCGGCGCTCAGGAAACGAGCAACACGATCGGTCGGCTGTGCACCTTTGCTCAGCCAGTTGCTGATGGATTCTGTTTTCAACACGATGCGGTCGGCATGGTCCTGCGGCAGCATCGGGTTGTAGGTGCCCACCTTCTCAATGTAGCGGCCGTCACGCGGGCTGCGTGCGTCGGCAACGACGATCGAGTAGAAGGGACGCTTTTTTGCGCCACCACGGGCCAGACGGATTTTCAACGCCATTGCGTTCTCCTTGACTGGTCTAAAAAGACTTACTGGTTCACGTCACATCAGAAGCCGGAAGGTCCCGGCCCTGTCTTCCTCTGCCCGGCGGTTTTCCCTGAGGAGCCCCGCCCGGCAAAACTCACTTCTTTTTGCCCAGGCCGCTCAGGCCCCCGGGCAGTTTGGGCAAGCCACCGCCCTTGCCAAGATCGGGCAGACCTTTTGAGAGATCCGGCAAACCTCCCTGGCCCAGATCCGGCAGATTGCTCATGTCGGGCAGACCGCCGCCCATATCCGGCATGCCGCCGCCACCGCCGGGCATCATGCCGGGCAGACCGCCACGCATCATTCCCTTCTTCCCGAGCTTCTTCATCCGCTTCATCATGCGGTTGGCTTCGGAAAACTGCTTCAGCAGCTTGTTGACTTCCTGGACTGTGGCCCCGGACCCGTTGGCGACCCGAATTTTGCGGGAGGCTTTCAGCAGCTCCGGACGTTCCCGCTCCAGCGGGGTCATGGAAGAGATGATGGCCAGCTGGCGCTTGACCATCTTGTCGTCCACGTTGGCTTTATCCAGCTTGGGCATGCCCGGCAGCAGTTTCATCAGCTGCTGCATGCCGCCCATTTTGGTCAGCTGTTTGAGCTGCGAGGCCATGTCGTTCAGGTCGAACTTGCCCTTCTGCAGCTTCTTGGCCATTTTCTCGGCGTCTTGGGCGTCCAGGGTCTCAGCGGCTTTTTCCACCAGAGAGACCACGTCGCCCATGCCCAGAATGCGCCCGGCGATCCGGTCCGCATGGAAGGCTTCCAGCTCGTCGAGTTTTTCGCCCACGCCCATCAGCTTGATGGGGCAGCCGGTCACCTGGCGCATGGACAGGGCCGCACCGCCGCGGGCATCGCCATCCACGCGGGTCAGCACAATGCCGCTCAGGCCGACTTTTTCATTGAAGGCCTGGGCCACGTTGACCGCGTCCTGGCCGGTCATGGCATCAGCCACCAGCAGGGTCTCGTGGGGCTTTGCGGCATCGCGAACCTGGGCCACTTCGGCCATCAGGTCGTCATCGATGGCCAGACGCCCGGCGGTATCCAGCATGACCACGTCGTAGCCTTCCAGGGCCCCAGTGGTCAGTGCGCGCTTGGCAATGGCAACGGGGGTTTCCCCGGCGACGATCTTCAGAGTGGCAATGCCGGTCTGCAGACCCAAAGAGGCCAGCTGTTCCATGGCCGCAGGACGGCGGGTGTCCAGCGATGCCATCAGAACCTTTTTGCCTTCGCGCTCGCTCAGGCGCTTGGCGATCTTGGCGGTCGAGGTGGTTTTACCGGAGCCCTGCAGACCCACCAGCATCACCGGCACAGGCGGGGAGGCTTTCAGGTCCAGGCCGGTGCCCTGCTGGAAGGGGTTCTGGCCGTCGTCTTTCTTGCCGGGTTCACCGCCCAGGGTTTCCACCAGGTGGTCATGAACGATCTTGATGACCATCTGGCCCGGATTGACCGACTTGAGCACCTCGGCGCCCACAGCCTTTTCCTTGACGGACTCGATGAACTGCTTGACCACAGGCAGGGCGACGTCGGCTTCCAGCAGGGCCACGCGCACTTCGCGCATGGCGGTGGAGACATCGGCCTCACTCAGGGCACCCCGGCGGGTCAGTTTGCCCAGGGCATCAGACAGGCGGTTTTGCAGTGAGTCGAACACGGACGTTCGTTTCCTCGCTCAAGGTTAAAGGCATTTCCAGATTGCCCCTGTTTTTCAAGCACTTGAGACGAAGCAAAGCGCAAAACGAAAAACGCGCCAGTGCGCGACACTCGCGGACTGGCGGGGCTCCTTGGAGCCGAAAGATCAGACTTTCGGGCAATTTCAGCGCGGAACATAAGCATTCAGCCCCGGGAGGTCAAATGGATTCCTCGACCTGAAAACCCGCTATGTTTCTGATTGGGAGCGGTACCCGGATGACGGGGCGAAGGGCGTGCATCATGTCGCATAACGACTTTGGTCTGCCCAATGGCGCTTCAGGGAAAGAAAACTATTGAATACTGAATTCAGTATTCTAAAATCACCTCTGTTCCCATAAGGCCTATCAGAGGAACCTGCCTCTGCTTTTCCAGTGGGTCAGTCGGGCCCCGTGTCATTCAGGCCCCGTGTCTTCAGGTTTCGTGTCTTCACATCACCAATCCTGCCAGGCCGATTTGACCCTTTTGACCGGACCTCAGGCCCGGCCAGTTGGATAAGCAGAACAGAAAAAACAAAGCCGCCCGGTGAGAGAGTTAAGAGTGATCCATGACAACCATGCAGCCGCTACCCAGTAAAACGGTCTTGATTGATCAGGTGCGCCAGACCCTGCAGGAGGCCATTGCCTCCGGGCAATTGAAACCCGGCGAACGCCTGGCTCAGGAAGCGCTGGCCGATCAACTGGGCATTTCCCGGCAGCCCATCAGCCACGCCCTGGCCCTGTTGAAACAGGAGGGTTTTCTGGTCGAAAGCGGCAGGCGGGGCCTGGAAGTGGCGCCGATTGATGCGGAGTATCTGCAGGCTCTTTATGAAGTGCGTGCGCCTTTGGATGGGGAAGCTGCCCGGCGGGCCACCATACGCATTGCCGAGGGGGAAGCCAGCGATGAGCATAAAGCCGCGGTGGAACGGGCTCTGGCCGAAGGTTGGGCCGCATTGGAGGCAGAGGATCTGCCCGCCCTGCTGACGGCGGATGTGGCCTTTCATCGGGCGCTGGTTCAGCTGTCAGGCAATCCGGTGCTGCTGGAAATCTCTGAACGACAGTGGCCCCACCTGCGCCGGGCCATGATTGCCGTGCTGGAAAAACTGACCAAAAAACAGGTCTGGGAAGAGCATGCAGCCATCTGGCAGGCGGTTCTGGCGGGCGACCCAAAAGAGGCGGAATGGCTGGCCCGTGCTCATGTGGAGCAGGCCGGCCGCAAAACCTACAAAGCTCTGTGCAAGCTGGTGAGGCTGGACTAGCGACACCGACTGTTTTCAGGGCGAAGGCCCGCAAAGGAACGCGGGCGGAAAAACACCGGAGCACCGATAAGTGGTTCTAAGAAGCGATTGGCCCAGAGAGTCCAAAGGACCCGGGCCCGTCTGAAGCGACAAAAAAACAAAGAGTGGAGGATAAGGTCATGAAACTCACGGCAGAGGAACTGAAACAGTTCGATGAAGAGGGGTACCTCTTTTTCCCGGACCGTTTTTCACCGGAAGAAGCCGCGCTGCTGAAAGAAGAAGCAGACGAGATCTACAAGCTGGATCGTAAAGAGGTCTGGCGCGAATCTTCCGGCGTGGCCCGAACGGCCTTTGCAGCCCACCAGTACTCAGAACCCTTTAGCCGTCTGGGCCGTCATCCAAGACTGATTGAGCCGGTGGAGCAGATCCTGGATGGTCAGGTTTACATGCACCAGTACAAGGTGAACGCCAAAGCGCCCTTTGACGGGGAAGTCTGGCAGTGGCACCAGGATTACGGCACCTGGGCGCGTGACGATCTCATGCCGGAGCCCCGGGCCATGAACATTGCGGTGTTCCTGGATGATGTGACTGCAGCCAATGGACCCTTGCTCTTTATCCCCCGCAGCCACAAGTCGGGCGTTTTTGAAGCGGGCCATGATCTGGAAAGCACCTCTTATCCCCTGTGGACCCTGGACCGGGCGACCATCACAAAACTGGCCGAGGAAGGCGGGATTGTTGCCCCCTGCGGCAAGGCAGGGTCTGTGCTGATGTTCCATTCCAACCTGGTGCACGCCAGCCCGCCCAACATCTCTCCCTTTGGTCGGATCATTGTCTATCTGAGCCTCTGCGAGACCAGCAATCATATCCGCCAGTTCAAACGGGAGGAATGGATTGCCCACCGCGATTTCACCCCCATTGAAACCCTGCCGGATGACTGCCTGACCGAACTGGTTCAGCAGGCAGCAGAATAGAGGTTTGCTGAGCTTTTTCGGAGCTCGTGCGCGTTCCGACGAAGGGCGGAGAACGTGAGCAAACACTTTTGGTGATTTAGCAGCTCAGACACGACAGAAGTGAAGCGGTAAGCGCGTCACCTTCTGTCAGTCTTGCTCTGGATCTGCAGATTTTTTTAGCGAAGCAGGATTATCAACAGGATGAATCTCTTTTCATTGCTGCAAAAGCGGGCGGCTGCCGGACGCCCTGTGCGTGTCGGACTGATCGGGGCGGGGAAGTTCGGGTCCATGTTCTTGTCCCAGGTGGCCCACACGCCGGGTTTGCAGGTGGCGGCTATTGCTGACCTGTCGCCGGACCGGGCCCGTCAGGCCTGTCGCACTGTCGGCTGGGATGACGATCTGATCGGGACCACGCATTTCACCGACGACGCCATGGCTCTGATCGCCCGGGATGACCTTGAGGTGATGATCGATGCCACCGGTCATCCGGCTGCCGGGATCAAGCACTGCCGCGAAGCCACCCGTCAGGGCAAGCATTCCGTCATGGTGAATGTGGAAGCCGATGCTCTGGCCGGTCCTTTGCTCGCCCGCGAGGCGGAAGCTGCAGGGTTGGTCTACTCCCTCGCCTACGGGGACCAGCCAGCCTTGATCAGCGAGATGGTGGACTGGGCCCGCTCCATCGGCATGACAGTGGTGGCCGCTGGCAAAGGCACCAAGTACCTGCCCTCCTACCACAATGCGACCCCGGAAACTGTCTGGCAGCACTATGGCATCACGCCGGAAAAGGCGGCGGAAGGCGGCATGAACCCCCAGATGTTCAACTCCTTCCTGGATGGCACCAAATCAGCCATTGAAATGGCGGCTGTGGCCAATGCCACAGGGCTTGGGGCACCCAGCCATGGCTTGGCGTTCCCGGCCTGTGGCGTGGATGATCTGCCCCAGGTGCTGCGCCCGGGTCAGCAGGGCCAATTGGGCGGGCAGTTGGAGTTTTCCGGTCAGGTAGAAGTCGTTTCGTCACTGGAACGAGATGGCCGTCCGGTTTTCCGGGATCTGCGCTGGGGCGTCTACGTTGTGTTTGAAGCGCCCAATGACTACGCCGCCCGGTGCTTTAGTGAATATGGCCTGGTGACAGACGACAGTGGTCGTCGGGCCGCGCTCTACAAACCTTACCATCTGATCGGCCTGGAACTGGGCGTGTCGGTGCTCTCTGCGGCCCTGCGTGGTGAGGCAACCGGCGCCCCTCTTGGCTGGCACGGGGACGTGGCGGCCACTGCCAAGCGGGACCTGGCGGTCGGTGAAACTCTGGACGGGGAAGGTGGATACTGTGTCTGGGGCAAGCTGCTGCCAGCCCGTGATTCCCTGTTGAAAGGGGCGTTGCCCATGGGGCTGGCCCAGGGCATCAAGATGACGCGTCCGGTGGCCCAGGGCGAAGTGCTGACCTGGGAAGATGTGGAGTTGTCTGACAGCGACCCCAGCTATCTCTATCGCCGCCAGATGGAACAGGTCTTCGCCCCGCTGTAGGCATCTAGGTGTGTAGGTGGCTTGTGATCACAAGCTTGCTGACCAGGCAGGGGGTTACGCCGTCACCCCATCACTTTACCCTATCCGGCAAGTTGCTTTGATCTGGAGCGACGTAATTCTAAAGTCGGGTTTTGAAAAGGGAAATCAGTGATGGCGCAGGACAGGCAGGGTGTGGTTTTGGTGACCGGTGGCAGCCGGGGCATTGGCGCTGCCGTGGTGCGCCTGGCACTGGCCCGTGGCTTTGATGTGGCCATCAATTACCAGAGCCAGGCCGCCCCTGCGGACGCATTGGTGGCAGAAGCTCAGGCCCTGGGGCGTCGCGCCGTGGCTTTGCAGGCTGATGTGCGGGACCCCGAGGCGGTTGCGAACCTCTTTGACCAGGCGCAGGGCGCCCTGGGACCGATCACTGCCCTGGTCAACAATGCCGGGATCACCGGCCGCTCCTCTGCTTTGGCGGAGGTGGATCCAGAGATCATCAAGACCACCATCGACATCAATGTGCTGGGCGCTCTCTACTGCGCTCGTGAAGCCGCAGCCCGCCTGTCGACAAAACGGGGCGGGCCCGGCGGGGCCATCGTTAACATCTCCTCCGTGGCGGCCAGCCTGGGCAGTCCGGGGGAATATGTCTGGTACGCAGCCAGCAAAGGGGCGGTGGACAGCCTGACTGTCGGGCTGGCCAAGGAACTGGCGGCTGAGGGGGTGCGGGTCAATGCCGTTTCCCCCGGTCTGATTGAAACAGAAATCCATGCCCTTTCCACCGGCGAGCCCGGCCGGCTGGACCGCCTGACACCGCTTATTCCCCTGGGACGTCCCGCCAGTCCGGAAGAAGTGGCGGATCCGGTTCTTTATCTGCTCTCCGAGGAAGCCAGCTACATCACAGGCGCCAATCTGACCGTGTCCGGCGGGCGCTGAACCCTTCCCGGATCGGAACTATTGGTCAGATGGTTGGATCTGTCCGGTCTTCCGTTTGGCTGTCAGACGTCCCTCAGAACAAATCCCGTATCTGCTGGCGCAGGTGGGGCAGCACGTCGGACTCGAACCAGGGGTTTTTCTTCAGCCAGGCGGTGTTGCGCCAGCTGGGATGGGGCAGAGGCAGCAGACCCTTATCCTGATAGTCCCGCCAGTGGGCCACCGTTTCGGTCATGGTTTTCTGCTTGGTTTTGGCCAGATAGTGGTTCTGGGCATAAGAGCCGACCAGCAGGGTCAGCTCAACGCCGGTAAAGGCCGGACGCAGCAGCGGGTGCCAGGTGGGGGCACAGCGGGGCAGGGGCGGCAGGTCGCCGCCCTTGGGATTGCGCCCGGGATAGCAGAAGCCCATGGGCATAATGGCCAGTTTGCTTTCGTCGTAGAAAAGATCTTTGCCGATGCCCAGCCAGTCGCGCAGGCGATCGCCGGAGCGGTCATCAAAGGGAATGCCACTGGCGTGTACTTTGCTGCCGGGGGCCTGTCCGATGATCAGCACCCTGGCTTCGGCAGAGCCCCGGACCACCGGGCGAGGGCCAAAGGGCAGCTCTTCCTCACAGAGATGGCAGGCGCGAACCCTGGCAAAAACGTGCGCTAATGAGGGGGCAGACATCAGGCAGGTCGTTTCTTTCTTCAGGCTGATTCTAAAAGTTCACTTACAAAATCCGGCACAAGCTGGCTGGCAGGGCCATAGCGGGCTTCGTGAAACAGGGTGGCCCCGTCACTGGGTTCCAGATTCAGCTCAAGACAGTGGGCCCGGCCAATGGCACGCAGTTCCTGCACGAAACCGGCGGCAGGGTAGACGGTGCCAGAGGTGCCGATGGACAGGAAGAGGTCACAGTCCTCAAGAGCCTGATAGATGCGCTCCATCTGATAGGGCATTTCACCGAACCAGACCACATCGACCCGCATGCCGCCCTTTTGCCCGCAGTGGGGGCAGGGCGTCTGAGTGGTAAGGTCCTCCTGCCAGGCGCAGCGCTGGCCACAGGTCTGGCAAAGCGCAGACAGCAATTCGCCGTGCATGGGCAGCACATTGCGGCTGCCGGCTCTGTTGTGCAGGCCATCGATGTTCTGGGTTACCAGCAAGACGTCACCGGACCAGCGGTCTTCCAGCTCTGCCAGGGCCCGGTGGGCCGCATTGGGCTGAATGGCCTCGTTCAGCAGGGTCTGTCGTCTGGCGTTATAGAATCCGTGTACCAGTTCCGGATCGCGCTGAAAGGCTTCCGGGGTGGCCACATCTTCCAGCCGGACCTTGGACCAGAGACCATCGGCATCGCGAAAGGTGTCCAGGCCCGATTCCTTGGAAATTCCAGCTCCCGTCAGGATGACAATGTTCTTCCTGTCGGAGAGGGATGCCGGTTGTGTCATTAAGAAGTACTTTCAACGCAGGTTTGTTCTGGGGCTGAGCTCTAAGGCCTTTGCCTCCGGTCTCATTAAGTTATAGAACAAGGTGATCATCCTGCCGGTCACTTTTTTGCCAGCGATAGTTAGCTCGGACCGCTGGTGCCACTTCAGCCAAAGAGGCGATGCCGGAATGAAGGTTCTTTTTGTCTGCACAGGCAACATCTGTCGCTCCCCCTCTGCCGAGGGCGTACTGCGCAAAAAGGTGGCAGATGCGGGTCTGTCTGATCGCATCGAAGTGGATTCTGCCGGGACCATTGACTGGCATGCCGGCTCCCCCCCTGATCAGCGGGCCATCGGTGTGGCCCTGGCGCGGGGCTATGACATGAAAGACCTGCGTGCCCGTGTGGTGTCCAGTCAGGATTTTGAGGACTTTGATCTCCTGATCGCCATGGACAAGGGCCACCATCGGCACCTGCTGTCGCTCTGTCCGGAAGGCAAGGCCGACCGCCTGCGCTTTTTTCTGGAGTATTTCCCAACTTCCGGCCATGGCCTGGATGTGCCCGATCCCTACTACGGGGAAGTTGAGGAGTTCGAAGAAACCCTGGACCTGATTGAACAGGGTTGCGACAGCTTGCTGGCTGAACTGAAAGACCGGCTGGAGAGCTGACCGGTTTAATGAAAAGCCGAGAGCTTTGCCGTCTTTGCCCCCAAATGCCTTCTTTGATTCCGGTGTTGGCTGTTTCTTCTGAAAATGTCGGTTCCGATGGTGCAGCCAGCCCAGCCTGACCGGGACCTGCTGTCTGCCTGAGCCCGTCCCCTGCCCGCCGAATTGTTCTGGTGGAAGCAGCTTTGCAGTCTTGCCACTTCTCCTTGAAGGGAGCCTCCCGCACACTGGAGTCAAATCGGTTTAAGTGGACTCACTGTGTGATAACGCTTGAAGCGTGAAACTCTTTTCAATGCTTTAGAGCATTATCGAATTTGAGATGTCATCGGGCTGCCTCCGGCCCTGTTTTTTTGTCTTTTAGGTAGCAGGATCGCCCCGTGACCGCCCCCCATGCCCCCAATGAGCGTCTGACCCTTGGCATTGCCGGTATTCTGATCGGCATGCTGGCCATGACCCTGATGGATGCGGCGGCCAAGTGGCTGGGGGAAGGCTATCCCATCGTTCAGGTGGTCTTTTTCCGCAATCTCTTTGGCCTGCTGCCCATGGTGATCATGATCTGGAAGTCAGGCGGCCTGTCGTCCTTGCGGATCACCCACTGGCCGATCCACCTGCTGCGCTCCCTGTCCGGTGTGGTGGCCATTTTCAGCTTCTTTTTTGCCTTGCGCTATATGGGGCTGGCGGAAGCCATGGCCATTGCCTTCCTGGCACCGATCTTTGTGACGGCTCTGTCCAATCCGGTGTTGGGTGAAAAGGTGGGACCCCGTCGCTGGGCGGCCGTGGCAGCGGGTTTCGTTGGGGCACTGATTGCGATTCAGCCGGAAAGCGGGGGGACATTTCACTGGGCCGTTTTGCTGCCCGCTCTGGCGGCGCTGGCCTACGCCACGCTGATGATCTACGGCCGCAAGATTGCCCCCACCAATTCCAACGTGGCGCTGGTTTTCTATGGCACAATCGGCGGGCTGGTGGTCTCCGGGGTTCTGCTGCCCTTTTACTGGGTGACCCCCACGCTGGAAGATCTCTACGTTTTTGTCGCCATGGGCGTGGTGGGCACCAGCGGCAGCTACCTGATGATGGTGGGCTACCGCAACGGACCGGCAGCGGTCATTGCGCCTTTTGAATACTCGTCCCTGATCTGGGGTGTGCTCTTTGGCTGGATTTTCTGGCAGGAGCTGCCAACGCTCAATGTCTGGATCGGGGCCGGGATCATCGCGGCGGCTGGGCTTTACATTCTCTATCGGGAAACCCGTCAGCCCAAAGGTGCACAGTAGAACCCGAGGGCTGGTACTTCAGGGATCCCGCGCTGAAACAGCAGGTGAGTCTTACAGGCTCATGGCCTGCAGGCTTTCCCGTTCCAGAGGATAGATCACTTCCGGTTCGTAGTGGGCCCCGTCGTGCGTCAGGATTGAGGAATAGAGCACAAAATCCTGAACCGGGAAGGGCGCGGTGCGCAACAGGGCGTTGGCCTGCAGGTACTGGTCCAGCCTGGGCACCGGTGCCTGACCTTTGAAGCGGGCCAGGGTGACGTGAGGTTTGAACTTGCGCCGTTCCAGCGGCAGGCCGGCCCGGATGATGGCCTTTTCCACTTTCGACTGCAGGTGATTGAGGGCCGGGTTGGGTTGTACCCCGGCCCAAAGAGCTTTCAGGCGTTTGCCCTCGGTGAAGGTTCCCATGCCTTCCAGCTGCAGATCAAAAGCCGGCAGGGAAATGCCCTGCAACGCGGCGTCCACATCTGCGGCGCTGTGCTCGTCCAGGTCACCCAGAAACCTGAGTGTAAGATGGAAATTCTCAGGTCTGACCCAGCGGGCCCCGGGCAGGCCGCAGCAGAGTTGGGACAGGCGGTCATGCAGGGAATAGGGCAAGCGAAGCGCCACGAATAAACGCATGAGATCTGGCCCCCTCAATTGCCCAAACAAAACTGGCGACAGGCCCCCTGGCATTTTCTGCCTGGACCCTGGGTATCTGTCCGCAGGTCCAGTCGGTGAATCGGCCCGTCTGTTCGAAGTATAGTCCGAACTTTGATCACCGTGGCATCACAAAATGTCAGTCTGAAGGCAAATCGGCTGAAGCGCTTTAACGGCGTGATACCACCCCAGGCGTGAATGGGCCCTTTTTCAGTGTTTTAGCGGATCAGTCGCTGTCTGGTGCATCGCCCAAAGCCCAAAGCCCAAAACACTTCAGAGCAAAGCGCTCATGATTTGCAGGCGAAAGGCCTCTGTTCTTGTATCCCCCGCCTGATTGCCGCGCTGAGAGGAGGCAAAAAAGAGCCGCTTCTGACCAAACCCAGATTGGTCTGGCAGAAACGGCTCTTCTTGATGGGCTGGAGTCAAATCGCTTTAAGTGGACTCACCAGGTGATAACACTTAGAGCGTGAAACTCTTTTCAGTGCTTTAGAGGATGAGTAACGGTTTAGGTCCAAGCGCAAAGCGCTTCTAACCAAACCGATCATGCTCTAGGGGGTGGTGCGAGACGGTCCCTCCCACGTTGAAGAAGTTGTTTCACCGCTTCAGGGGGTGGGTTTTCCCGCTCTCACCACTCTCCAGGGTCAGATCAGGGGCAGGGAATGGTGTGCTGGGCGTGAATGGCATCGATCTCTGCCAGGATGTCATCGCTCAGAGTAACATTGGCGGCATCGATGGCCAGTTTCAGCTGATCCATTTTGGTGGCCCCAATGATGGAAGATGTCAGGAACTGACGGGAGTAGACGAAGGCGTGGGCCAGGGTGGCCGGGTCCAGACCGTTGTCTTTTGCCAGCTGCACATACTTTGTGGTGGCGGCCTCAGCCTGGGGATTGGTGTAACGGGTGTTGTCCGGGAAGAGGGTCAGACGGGCCCCTTCCGGCTTCTGCCCACCCAGGTATTTGCCGCTCAGAACCCCGGCGGCAATGGGTGCGTAGGCCAGCAAGCCGACATCTTCCCGGATGGCCACCTCTGCGTTGCCCACTTCGAAGGACCGGTTCAGCAGAGAGTAGGGGTTCTGAATGGAGGCCATGCGGGGGCCCTTGCCCTGCTCGGCCAGGCGCAAAAAGGCCATGGTCCCCCAGGGGGTTTCGTTGGACAGGCCCACCTGCCGAACCTTCCCGGCAGTAACCAGATCCTGCAAAGCCGACAGGGTTTCTTCCATGTCCACCATGTCTTCCTTGGCATCATAGACGAAGCCCAGCTTGCCAAAGGTGTTGGTGGCGCGGTTCGGCCAGTGCAGCTGGTAGAGGTCCACATAGTCGGTTTTCAGGCGGGCCAGACTGGTGTCGATGGCGGCCATGATGTTCTTGCGGTCCAGGCGTGGCTTGCCGTCGCGGATGTAGGGAAAGCGCGGGCCCGGGCCCACGATTTTAGTGGCCAGCACCACCTGATCACGCTTGCCGCGGCTTTTGAACCACTCCCCGATGATCTCTTCGGTCCGGCCATAGGTCTCCTTGCGGGGGGCAACCGGGTACATTTCGGCTGCATCCCAGAAATTTACCCCCTGATCCAGGGCGTAGTCCATTTGCTCCAGCCCTTCTTCCAGGCTGTTTTGCTCTCCCCAGGTCATGGTCCCCAGGCAGGTTTTGCTGACTTTGATGTCGCTTTTACCGAGCGGTCGATAGTCCATTTTTGTCCCTCTGAATGCGCTTGTTCAGGTCGCGCCTTTGCATGTGTTGGAATTGGGCAGGAGGCCGCAAAGGCCACCATCGAATGACAGTGTGTTGGAAAGGATCAGGGGTCAGGCAAAGAGCGTCAGGACCCCTGTGTAGCCGTAAAGGCGGTTGTTGCTGATTTCACCGGCGCCGTAAAACCCGGTCAGGGGCACATCGCCCAAGACATCGCGGATCAACGCCATTTCGCCATGGGGCGCAGGACCGAACAGCTGCGGTCCCCGGGCCAGGCAACTGACATAGAAGGCGGCTTTGGCGGGCTGGCCCATGCGGGCTTTGACTTCGTTGACCATGCGGAAGAGGTCGGCTTTAGCTGTATCGGGATCGCGGCGGACAAAATGCAGATTGCGGCCGGGTTCCACCATGTCGCCCACGGCAAACCAGCCGCGCTGGGGATCAATGCCCTGCAGGTTGCGCACCAGATAGTCGCCCATATCCTGTCCCGGGACCGGCAAGCCCACATGGATGTAGCCGGCAACCCGGCTCAGGTCGTGGGCCAGAAGCTCGCCCACCTCTTGTTTCAGAATCTCCAGGGCCGGACGACCGTCCAGCTCCATGATGACGTTTTGCTGGGCGTCGGTGATCTGGTGAACCTCCCCGAGCGGGCTGTAGCTTTGGGAAAGACCGGTGGCCACCTGTACCCGGTGATCGAACAGCAGGCCGGACAGTCCCATGCCCCCCACGGCGGTTGAGGTGTTGGCTGCGCTGGAAGGGCGGCTGAGATTTTCGCTGAAACCGTCATGATCCGGCCGGGACAGCCCGCCTTCTGTGGTTATCTGCCCCCCCACCAGAGAGTAGACTTGGTCGGCCAGTTGCGGAAACTCCCGCTCGCCGGAGGTCAGGCCGCCAACCAGATAACAGCCGGTGTTCTCCGCCACCTGGCCCAGCAGATCGGGCATCTCCGCTGTTCTCGGGTCGCCATGAACCACAGCCAGCAGGGGGCTGTGGCTCTTTCGCCATTGCACCGCGTCCCAGGCCAGCAGATCTTCGCCTTTCAGGCTGGGTTCAAAGAAAGAAAAGCTGTCCTCCGGAAAGCGCCCGACCAACGCGGACAGAGCAAAGCCTTCCTGCTGACCCATGTGGTGTTCATTGCCGTTGCCCAGAATGCCCAGGGCCACCGTGCCGCACCAGTGACGAATGCCGGTTCGTTCGCGCAGGAAGGTGACGCAGGAGGAATAGTCTGCGGCCAGATCTGCCGTTGCATAGAGGAAACCCAGATTGCAGCCATCCGGCAGGGGCAGAAGGGCATCCACCAGTTGCTGGACGGCGTCCGTCCAGTTCCGGCCACTGACCAGCGCCGACTTGAAGGTGTCGTTGGCGACCACGGAAGAGTGCACCTCAGCCATGGGGCAGGCTCCCGGTTCCGGCTGCATCGGATAAAGACTCCGGCAGCGGGGCAAGCTGGCCGGATTGCTTGAGCTGCTGTTTTTCGCTTCGGGCCAGCAGGGCGTTCACCTGAGGCAAAATCCGGCGGACGATCTCGGCCACCCCGGCTTCATTCGGATGGATGCCGTCCGGCTGGTTCAGATCCCGTTCCGCAGCCACGCCTTCCAGGAAAAAGGGATAGAAAAAGAAGTTTTCCCCCTGACGCTCCCGGGCCAGTCGGGCAAAGGCCCCATCAAAGGACCGGGCATAGTCAGAGCCCAGGTTCCGGGGCGCCAGCATCCCGGCCAGCAGCACGGGGATCTCGCGCGCAGCCAGGGTATCCAGAATGGCTGAGAGGTTGTTGTAGGTCTCATCGGGGGAGAGACCACGTAAGCCGTCATTGCCGCCCAACACCACCAGAACCGCGTCCGGGTTGTCTGCCAGGCTCCAGGTCAGGCGGGCCAGACCGGCAGCTGTGGTGTCGCCGGAGTTGCCGCCGTTGATCACTTCCACCTCTAAGCCATTGGCTGTGCCTGAAGCCGCCAGGGCCAGCGCCAGCTGATCGGGAAAAGCCTGACCGGCAGGCAAGCCATAGCCATGAACCAGAGAATCGCCAAACGCCAGCAACCTCAGGCTTTCCTGGGCTTTGAGCTGGCCGGTTTGCAAGAAGACAGCCAGGAGCAAAGCCAGCCAGACAAAAGGACGTCCCGGCTGGAGGTTCGTTTTTTTGAAGGTCAATCGCGGCATGAAATCCATGGATAGATGAAAGGTCTGCTGACCGGCTGAAAAAGGCGGCGCCAGGTTTCGTATCTCAAACCCAGGGTCCCTATCGTAAGTTCGGGCTTTGGACCTCATGACAGGCTTTCGGCCTTATGAACGGTTGCAGATCTGAGGTCCTCTGGTTGGCTGTTGTTCTGTGCCCTTTCCTCAGCCTGTTCCTTTTCCGTCCGGCCTCTGCTTCCCGTTACACCGGTCGTTGATACCCCAGTCGCCGGATATCCTGATCGCTTAAGCCCTGGTCGCCGACTGCTCTTTTTCCCGGTTTGCCGAAGACGGACCTGAAGGCACTTCCTTACAACGATGGGAACCGAAGCATCGTTTCACAAAGACAGGGCGAACTCCAATAGGCAAATGGGGAGGGTACTTGTGACCGTCAAGAAAGGGATGCCGTGTGATCCATGAGCGCTTTAAAGAACCTGGGCTGACATCTGAGCGGGCTGGAGGGGTGAAGAAAGCCTGCTGTGCCCTGATCCGCCGGGAACTTTATGACGTAAAAAAGGTTTAGGCGTTGACCCATTGGTTAGGCGGACCATATTGCAAAGACACTGCAGTCTCGCCGTGGGAATTGGGGTCGGTCGGGGCGTTTTTGGTTTATCTGAAAAGTTAGGAACGAGTGTGAACGGGCAAGGGGCGGCTGCAATAGCCAAAGATGCGAACCGGAAACCGGCACTGATTGAACTGAAAGACGTCAAGCTAACCTACAGCAGCGCAAGTGGTGGCCTGGAAATTCTCCATGGCCTGAACCTGCGAATGGATGCCGGCGAAACGGTCTCTGTCGTTGGCCCGTCCGGGTCCGGAAAGTCCTCCATGATGATGTTGCTGGCCGGTCTGGAACGGGCCAGCAGTGGTGAGGTTCTGGTGGAAGGCCAGTCGCTGGGGGCCCTGAGTGAAGATGAGCTGTCGCGCTTTCGGCGCGGACGCATCGGCATCGTTTTCCAGGATTTCCATCTGGTGCCCACCATGACAGCCCTGGAAAATGTTGCCATTCCCCTGGAACTGGCGGGTGATTCTTCGGCCTTTGAAGCGGCAGCCAAGGCGTTGACCCGTGTCGGGTTGGGCGAAAGGCTGGATCACTACCCGGCCCAGCTGTCTGGTGGTGAACAGCAGCGGGTGGCGCTGGCCCGGGCGTTTGTGACCCGGCCCTTGCTGCTGCTGGCCGATGAACCCACCGGCAATCTGGACAGCGAAACGGGGGAGACGGTCATGGAACTGCTGTTTGAGCTGCGCCGCGAAGCCGGAACCACACTCTTGCTGATCACCCACGACCCAAATCTGGCCAAACGCTGTGACCGGCAGGTGCAGCTGCGTGACGGCTTGATAGAAAAAGACGAAAGCAACCCCAACACCGGATCATCCCAGACACCGGATTCAGCCTCAATCCCAGCCAGTGCCGGAGGTCTGTGATCCAGATGTCGGCAACTGTTGAAGCTGAGGCACTGCTCAGCAACGTCAAGGGAAAGCGGCGCAGCGGCTTTTCGGCTTCCTTCTCTCAGGCTTTACGATTTTCCCGCCGTGAACTGCGGGCCGGTCTGGGCGGTTTCCGCATTTTTCTGGCCTGCCTCTTCCTCGGGGTGGCGGCCATTGCAGGGGTTTCCTCCTTGTCAGAGGCCATGCTGGCCGGGCTGAACCAAAACGGCCAGGCTTTGCTGGGCGGCGATGTGGAGCTGCGCCTGAACCACCGTCAGACCACAGCTGAAGAACAGGCCTGGATCACCGAAAACAGCGATCGTATCAGCCGCACAGCACAGCTGCGCACCATGGCCCGCAGCGTGGCAGACCCCAGCCAGCGCCGTTTGGTGGAGTTGAAAGCTGTCGATGATCTCTATCCCTTGTTTGGGGAGTTTCGCAGCCAGACCAATCGCCAGACGGACGGCGTCCTGAATGCCGACCTGCAAGCGCTCATTGCCCCCAGGAATGGGGTTTACGGTGCCATTGTCGATGAAGGGCTGCTGGCCCGTCTTGACCTGGAACTGGGTGACATGATGGCGTTGGGGGAACTGGATTTTCAGGTGCGCGGAACGGTCGCCTGGGAACCGGACCGGGCGTCACGGGGCTTTACATTGGGCCCCCGGGTGGTGGTGCCTCTGGAAAGTCTGGCCGCCACGGAACTGGAGCAGCCCGGCAGTCTGATCTATTACCACTATCGCCTGGAAACGGCCGGACAGGAGGATGTGGGCGCCTGGATTGAGTCACTCAATCAGGCTCATCCTCAGGCGGGCTGGCGCATTCGTTCGGTCCGCAATGCCACGCCGGGCCTGAGCCACTTCATCGAACGGGTGGCCCTCTTCATGACACTGGTGGGTTTTACTTCCCTGTTGGTCGGCGGGCTTGGGGTTGCCAATGCGGTGCGGGCGTTCCTGGAAGAAAAACGGGCCACCATTGCCACGCTGAAATGCCTGGGGGCTCCGGCCCGTGTGATCTTCTGGACCTATCTGCTTCAGGTGTTGTTTCTGGCGTCCCTCGGGGTGGTCGGGGGGCTGCTGATCGGTGGATTGGTTCCCTTGGTGGTCGCCCCCTTGCTGGAGGCACGCCTGAACTTTTCACTGGCTCAGGGGGTGTTTGCCACCGCTTTGCTGGAAGCGGCGCTCTACGGTTTTCTGATCACTCTGGTCTTCTCGCTCTGGCCTCTGGCGCGGGCGCAACAGATACCTGCAGGTGCTCTGTTCCGTGATGTCATCCAGAAACGCCGCGTCTGGCCACCGGCCAGGGCCCTGGTCGCACTGGCTGTTGCCATTGCCGCGCTCCTGGCGCTGGTTTTCCTGGGGGCTGAAGACAAGGGCTTCGCCCTGAGCTTCATTGTCGGCGCACTGGCTTCTCTTCTGGTGCTGCGTCTGGCGGCCTGGGGACTGGTGGCGGTTGTCAAACGCCTGCCGCGTCCCCGCCGCCCGGATTTACGCCTGGCGCTGGCCAATCTGGTCAGACCCGGCGCGCCCACCGGGGCGGTCATTACCTCATTGGGGCTGGGTCTGACGGTGCTGGTGGCCATTGCCCTGATTGAAGGCAATCTGCGCGGGCAGGTGATCGACAAAATGCCGGAGGAAGCCCCCGGGTTTTACTTCATCGACATTCAACCGCATCAGGTTGAGGCTTTTGATCGCCTGGCGCTGGACCATCCCGGGGTCAGTTCGGTCAAGCGGGTGCCCATGCTGCGTGGCCGCATCGCGGCAGTCAAAGGGGTGGCACCCGAAAACATGGTTATCCCCGATGAAATCGACTGGGTGTTCCGTGGCGACCGGGGGCTGACCTGGTCGGCCTTGCCGCCGGACGGCATGGTGCTGTCGGAAGGGGCGTGGTGGCCCGAGGATTACCAGGGAAAACCGCTGGTGTCTCTGGATGCGGAGGTCGGTGTGGCCCTCAATCTGCATCCGGGTGATGAACTGACCATCAACCTGCTGGGACGCAACATTGATGTGACCATCGCCAACCTGCGGGAGATCGACTGGCGGGGTCTGAGCATCAACTTTGTGATGATCTTCTCTCCCGGTTTGCTGGAGACTGCCCCACAGACCCACATTGCCACGGTCAAGATCGAGGAAGCCCAGGAAACGGCGCTGGAACTGGCCATCACCGATGCCTTTCCCAACGTCTCCTCCGTTCGGGTGAAAGACGCGCTGGAAGCCATTGGACAGTTGCTCGGAACCATTGCCACGGCGGTCTCGGGAACAGCGGCCATCACACTGACTTCTGGCTTGCTGGTGCTGGCCGGGGCGGTGGCGGCGGGTCATCGGCGGCGCATCTATGACGCGGTGGTGTTGAAGGTACTGGGCGCGACCCGGTGGGACGTCACCCGGGCCTATCTGCTGGAATACGGCTTGCTGGGTTTTATTGCCTCGGGCATCGCGGCTCTCGCCGGATTGCTGGCTGCCTATCTGGTGATGACCCAGATCATGGAGGCGTCTTTCCTGCTGCTCTGGCCGCAGATCCTGCTGACAGTGCTGCTGTCCATGCTGGTGACGCTGGCGGTGGGTTTTCTGGGAACCTGGCGGGCCCTTTCCCATAAGGCAGCACCTCTGCTGCGCAACGAATGATCGGGATTTTACTGTGATTTCACTGAATTTGACGGCAGGCGAACAAGGTGTCGCCTGCCGTTAAGCCCTTGGGCCGCAATGGGGCCGGGATAAGGCACAAAAAAGATGGAAAATCAAAGCGCTGATCCCTTACTCCCTCTTGCCGCTTTTTGTTGATTTTCTCGCCATTTTCACCCATATCTTTGGGGTGGCTGCCGGTGCGGCCTGCTTTCTGATATCCGCCTGTTGCCTGCAACAAGGACGGGGACAGAAGGCGGCGACCAGGCGCAGCCGAACTGATTTTACCTCCCAAGGAGAGGAATACACATGGCATTCGGTCCCGACCGCACTGTTGTAAATCGCTCACAGGCAGCCCAGGCCGAACTGGATTTGGGCCTGCGCTCTTACATGTTGAGCGTCTACAACTACATGTCGCTGGGCGTTGCGCTCACGGCTATCATTTCTTTTGCTTTCGCCACCAGCGCTGAACTGCTGCAGCTGGCGTTCAGCCTGAAATGGGTTCTCTTCATTGGTCTGCTGGGTCTGGGTTTCCTGGCTCCGCGCCTGATGATGACCAAATCCGTTGGGGTGGCCCAGATCTGCTTCTGGTCCTATGCCGCCCTATGGGGTGTTTTGATTGCCCCCATGATGGCCGCTTACGCCCAGATGGATCCCATGCTGATCGTCCGGGCCTTTGCCATCACCGCTGGTACCTTCGCCGGTATGAGCCTGCTGGGTTACACCACCAAGAAGAACCTGTCCGGTCTGGGTGGTTTCTTCATGATGGCCACCATCGGTATCCTGATCGCCATGCTGATCAATGTCTTCTTTGTTCAGTCCACGGGCATGAGCCTGATCGTTTCCATTGGTGTTGTGCTGCTGTTCTCAGCCATGACCGCTTATGAAACTCAGATGATCAAGTCCATGTACGCTGAAAATGAAGGCGGCGACACCCTGGCACGCAAGGCCATCTTCGGTGCCTTCATGCTCTACGGGTCTTTCATCACCCTCTTCATCCACATTCTGTCCATTCTGGGCATTATGCGCGAGTGATCCGGCGTGATGCGCTGACAGCAAAAGGGAGCCTCTCGGGGCTCCCTTTTTTGTTGGCACAGGCTAGTCGTTACCGATCTGTTTCCTGGTCAGCAGGGCGGCTCAGAGGCCAACCCTGACCCCGGCCCAGAGACGGCTCTGATCCTGAAACTGACCGAACAGCCCGTTGCGGCTGCCATAGAAGTAATCCAGTCCCCCTTCCAGCTCGATGGTGCTGGTCCACTGACGAATGACTTTTGCCCGGGCCAGGCCATCCCCGTCGTTGAGGGAGTGGATCAGCTGGCCGTTCAGGGTCCAGGTTTCGTTGTCCAGTTTATGCTCTGCCAGAAACGTCACCTGATTTTCCAGCCGGTCCCGGGCCATATAGCCGTCATGGTCGCTGAGGTAGGTCTGAAAAACCTGCCCGGAGATCAGCGTGTCGCTGAGGCCGGACCAGTCGAGACCCAGAACGTATGAGAGTTCCCCGCTCTTTTGATACCCATCCGGACTGGCCGGGTTGTTGGTCAGCACATAGCGGTCGGTGGCATAGCCCAGTTCCCCGCGAAACACCCAATCGCCGCTTGCTTTGTTGAAAGACCCGCCAATCAGATGGCTGCGCTCAAACTCCGGGGTCACTGTGACACCGCCGCTGCTCAGGCTTTGCCGGAAGAGAGGCTGATCGTCGTAATGGTAGAGGTAGTTGAGCGACAGGTCCCAGCCGCCCAGAAACGTGGAGTAGCGCAGTCCGGCATCGGAATCTGACAGGGGGTTGTTGGGTCGCTGTGCACTGTTGAGTGTCACCGGCACGCCCGGCGGGGCCTGGGGCACCAGCTTGGGGGAGGTGAAGGCAAAAGCTGATCCGGGCTCCGGGATGTCGTCGACCGTTGTGTCGGGTATCCAAAGCAGCTGTACCAGGCTGTCGTCATCCACTGGCACCTCCAGATTGACTGTCCAGAGGGGAATGCGGGACTCGTCAAAGTCCGGCAGGATGAACTCCCGAAAGGACTGAGGGTTCACCCGGTCCAGAACCTTCAGGCCATCGGCCTCCCCCCAGACCACCTGCTGTTTGCCCAGCCGCAGATAGGCTTCACCTGACAGCAAACCCCCTGTGGGCAGGTCATAGAAAGCCTGATCCCAGTAAAGCTCACGCAGTTCCAGATCCCCGTGGGTGCCTAACAGCAGGCGCCGGGTGGCCGGGGCCCGGCCGTCTTGGCTAGGGCGGCCCGGCTCCAGCTTGTCGGCCAGATCGCCGCGCAGGCGCAGGATGGCCGTCACAGATCCGCTGTCTTCCAGATCCCAGACGGCCTCTGGTGTCAGCAGGGCTTCGGCCTTTTGCACCTCCCCGTCCCCGGTTTGCACCGCCAGGCGGCTTTCCAGCACCGTGTTAAGGCTGAGATTGTTCGGAAGTTTGAGGTCCTCTGCCTGGGCCGGTGATATCCCGACCAGCCCGACAAAGACGGTCCAGACCTGGTCGGGCAGCCGCTCGATCAACTGTTGCGGTGAGGTGAGCAGTAAGGTCAACAGCAGACAGAGAACCACCACCAGCCCGGCTGCAGGAGAGAGCTTCACAGTCCTTTCCTTGTTGGCTCTGGGCGGCGGACTGTCCGGTCCACCGCCGAAAAGACTCCCTGTCATTTCAAACCCCGCTTGAGTGCTGAGGTTTTGAACACCCTGTCTTTGACTTCCTTGTCGTAGTCGATGTCGGAGAAGATGAAGCGGGTGTGGTGCTGGGTTTTGTGATTGAGGACCTGCAGGTCCAGCACCGTCCAGATGCCCTGAATTTCTTCAATGCTGTCGTTGTCGATGGTTTTGAGCGGGTTGCCGGCCACATCCCAGATTTCGGTCCGGCGGGCGATCCAGATCTCAGGGTCCACATACCAGCGGGCCCGGCCGTATCCCAGTTCCTCGGCAACTTCCTGGCTGACGGGTTTGCCTTCCACCACCAGCAGGGCCCGGCCGTTCACATCTTCCGTGTGCAGGAAGGTGAAGCTGTAGTCTTCCAGGGCCACCTTGTTCTCTTTTTTCATGTCCTCGTAAGTAAAGTCCGTGCCGAGGAAGTAGTCGCCCCGGTTGGCAGCGGAAATGCGCCGGACCTTGCGCAGGGCCGGCAGGTAAAGCCACTGGTCATCGTCCCGGTCAGCCTCCGGGTAGTCGTAGGTCAGGAAACCCGTCCCCTTCACGTTGGCCGGGGCGGTGTAGTAAAGGACTGTGCGCTTTTCTTCCCCGTAGTACCGGCGATAGCCAAAGGTTTCGCGGGTGCGGGTGGCGCCGTTGCGGTCGGTCAGCTCCATGACCAGCTTTCGGGTCACCCAGGCACCTTCATCCCGGGCCACCACCATTTCCATGATGGCGGGACCGCTCAGGTTTTCGTCTGCCCTGACCGCTGTTGTCAGGCCGCCATAGAGGCCAGCGGCAATGGCCAGGATCAGCAGACTGCGGGTAACGATGCCAAGACCGCCCGTGGTTTTTTTCCGGGAGGCCGGGCCGTCGGTGCTGGTTGGCCAGTCCGAGGCGTCGTCACCCAGCAGGAATCCCGGCTTCAGGATCTTGGCCAGCGCTGGCAGAACGGTCATGGCGGCCAGGAAGGCTGAACTGATGGCCAGGGCAACCAGCAAACCGAAGTTCACAAGAGGCGGGACTTCGCTGCTGGTCAGGGTCAGGAAACCCAGCGCCACGGCGGCAAAGTTAAAGAACAACGCCCGCCCGGTGGAGGGGAAGAGACCGGCCAGCCGGTCATCCAGGGAACCTTTTGCAGTCATCATCAACTCCTTCATGCGGTCGAGTGTGTGGATGGAGAAATCAACGCCCAGGCCAATGGCGATGGCGGCGAACATGGAGGTGCCTACCCCCAGCCAGATGCCGCCAAAGCCCATGGTGGCGTAGATCACCAAGAGCGAGGCCAGCACCGGGATCAGGGCCAGAACACCCGCCAGCAGAGATTGGAAGACCAGTGCAGACATGGCCCAGACCAGCAGCAGGGACAGCCCCATTGAGGTCAGGTGGTTGTCATCAATGCCTTTGAGCCAGTGATGGTTCAGGTAGACCCGGCCAGACAGATTGGCGCTGAGACCAGGCTCGTTGAAGGACTGGCTGATGTAGGTTTCCAGTGCCTCAACCACCTGCTTGTTGTTGGAGTAGTAGGCGTTGTTGATGGACACCCGCACATTGGCGCGCTGGTAGCTGTAGTCCACCTCCTCTTCCAGATCCGTGGGATCTCCGGACGTGCTGTAGAGCAGGAACAGCTGGGCGATCAGCAGGGGATCGTCCGGCACGCTGTAGGCGCTCTGCTGATTTTCCATCACCGCCTTATGCATCTGCTGGATGTAGTCGACGATGGAGGTAGAGCCGCCGACCCCCGGCAGACCTTCGGCAAAGCGCTGCAGATCTGCGATCTTGCGCAGACGCTGGGGCTGGAACAGGCCTTCGCTTTCTTCCGTTTCAATGACGATGTCCAGGAAGTTGGTGCCGTCCATGCTGCCGTTGATGGCCTGATCGGCCAGGAAGATGGGCTCGTCCTTCTGGAAGTTCTCGATCTGGGCGTCGTCCACCGTCACCCGGCTTGCGCCCCAGAGGCCCAGGCCTGTCACCAGCAACAGCAGTGCCAGAATGCTGCGCGGGTGCGCCAGGACCACCCGTCCGGCTTTTTCCAGTGCCCGGGCCGCCCGGTCATGGCCTTTGGGTCCGGCAAAGAGCTTGCTGGGTTTGATTTTGAAGAGCGTGATGGCGGCGGGCAGGAAGGTCAGGGAGTAGAGCCAGGCAAAGGCCACCCCGACGGCGGCAAAAAGACCGAAATAGCGCATGGGCGGCATCTCGGCACCAAAGTAGAGACCTGCGAACCCGGCAATTGTGGTGACGGTGGTCAGCGTCACCGGCCGCCACATGCGGCCCATGGCCCGGACGATCAGATGGCGGGGCGACTCACCCGGATGGGCCACCTGCTCTTCATAGTACTGGCTGAGAATGTGGATGGAATCGGCAACGGCGATGCCGATCAGGATCACCGGCAGGCCGTTGGTCACGACAAAGAAGGGGACACCGACGGCCGCCATGGTCCCCAGCGCTGCCATGACCGTTGCCAGCACCACCACATTGGGCAGCATCGCCCCGGCCCAGGTTCGGAAGGCCACAATCAGGACCAGGGTGATCACAAGACCGGCAATGGGATTGAGCCGGGTGGCGTCCCGGTCGATGTAGGTGCCCAGATAGCCGTTGATGGCGCCTTCCCCGGCCACATGGACCATCACGCCTTCGGGGATTTTCTGCTGTTCGACCAGGGCCAGAATACGGTCATAGGTGGCTTGCTTGTCGTCCTCGTCCAAGACTTCCGCCACGATCATGGTCGCGCGGCCGTCCCGTGCCACCAATGATCCCTGGAAAAGGGGAAAGTCATCGATGGCCTGACGAATGACCGGCCCGGCTTCTGCCAGTTCCGGGGCGAGGTCAAAGAAGTCTTCCACCTCCATGCCGTCATAGGTGCCGACAATGTTGGCTTCCGTGGCCAGCGAGGTTACCCGGTCGGGATCAATGTTCTCGGTCTGGCGCAGCCCCTCCGTCAGCTTTTCAACCAACGCCAGGATGTCGGGCTGATAGATCCCGCCCGGATCCTGACCTCTTTCCGCCCCCGGGGTCTGGGCTTGTGGGGCCAGTACGGCAATGACGTAAGGATCATCCAGACCAAAGACCTGCTTGACCTTGTTGCGGTAGATCAGCGCCGGGTTTTCCGGGTCAATGAAGGCGTCGGCAGAGGTGTCTTTGACAATGGTGGGCAGGAAGGCCCCCAGCCCCAGTATCATGATCAGGCTGATCAGCAGGATGGTTTTGGGATAGGCGGTGATCTTCCAGAAAAAGGCCTCTGCCCTGTTGTCAGATGACGCGCCGGGTGGCTTTCCGGCCCCGGCAGTCTTTCCATCACGGTCCGTCGGGTGGTCCGGCCTGTCTGATTGATCCATGGTGCTGTCCCCTCATTTGGTGCCAATTTTCTACCGATTGGTAGGGAGATGGCTTGTAATGATCCTGTCGGAATGATCAGGCATGAGGATTTCTCTGAGAGACTTTGCAGGGATCTCACTGCAGAGTACTCAACAAAAATCAAACCTGCCGACCGATCGGTAGAGACATAAGAGTGAGAAAAGCCAAGGTCAAGGTCTTGCTGGCAGAAAAAGAGAAACTACCTTACAGTCGGTAGGCAATGAACCTGGAGCTTGAAGTGTGACGCCTTTGGTTCTGGCTGTCTCGTCAGGGCCGGGCTTGCCAGAGGGTCTTCTGTCCAGAGGTTCTTCTGTCCAGAGGTTCTTCTGTCCCTGTTGATCGGGAAGAGGCCCTTTCCAAACCTGTTGTTCGACCCGTTACTGAAGATCTCCATATGACATCACCGACCCGCTGCCGCATCATCAGCGCTGCCATGCAGCTTTTCCAGACCCGCGCCTACCATGGGTTCAGTTTTCAGGATCTGGCCGATCGTGTGGGGCTGCGCAAAGCCAGCCTTTTCCATCATTTCCGGTCCAAGGACGAAGTGGCGGTCGCGGTCTTGCAGGAAGCCGATCAGCAGTTGCGCAACTGGATGGAGCAGCTGAAAGGGCACAGTTCCCTGGAACAGCTGGAAGCCTTCTTCCTGGCTTTCCGCTTTGAGCATGCCCATGGCGAACGGATGTGTGCGGTGGGTTCTTTTGCGGCGGGTTGGGATTCCCTCACCCCGGAAGTACAGGCCCAGGTCCAGCGCATGGCAATGCACCATCACAAATGGCTGGCAGATATCATTGCCCAAGGCCGGGCGTCCGGGGATTTTCGGGATAATGGGGCCACTGCCCAGGCTGCCGCGGAATACGTACTTTCAGCCATTCAGGGGGCCATGCTGATCGGCCGCTTTGCCGTTGATAAAAAGCTCTTCGATCAGGTGGTTGAGCAGATCAGGGACAGTCTTCTTGCCAGCCCCGAAAAGAAGGCGGAAGCCCGGCAGGCCAGTCGGCGTGTCGCCAACATTGCCCAGCAGTTTCAAAGCGAAATCCTGGGCCACCTGCCCGGGCGGACGGGCCCGATCCTGGCCTCAACCTGATGGGAGTTGTCCCGGCAGGCAAAGAGAGCCAGAGACAGCAGCCCTGAGCCGCACCGCGCCCTGTCCTTAGGGGTTTGCCTGCCTGCTGCAAACCTGGCTCGCTTATGTCATTGTCGCGCTGCTCTGAGACTGGCTCGTTGATCTAATCGAGAGGCCGGTGAGCGCTTTCCCTGACAAAGAAAAGAGTGACCAGAGAAAGCAGTGCCACGGCCAGCAGATAGTAGGCTGGTGCAATGGGGCTGCCCGTGGCCGTGATCATCCAGGCGGACATCAAAGGCGTGGTGCCGCCAAAGACCCCGACAGCCAGATTGTAGGACAGGGCCACCCCGGTGCAGCGGTTGTGCCGGGGCAGCATCTCAACATTGGTGGCACAGGCCGCCCCGGCGATGATGCCCACGCCACTGGCCAGGATGAACTGTCCGATGGTGATGGTCAGCCAGTCCTGCCCGTGGATCATGGAAAAAGAGGGGATGGCCCCAACCGCCAGGATCAGCAGACCAACCGCCAGCAGGGGTTTGCGTCCCCAGCGGTCCGACAGCCAGGCGCTTAAGGGAATGATCAGCAGCAACAGGGTCATGTTGAAGGTGTTGATCTCGAAAGCCAGCTCGCTGTCCAGCTTGTCGATGCCCTTCATGTAGCTGACGGTGTAGACGAAGACCATGTAGAAGCCGACGCCGTTGGCGATGTTCAGGCAAACGATTTTCAGAACGGAACCAAAGTCTTCCGTTAGCAGTGTAACCAGCGGTGACTTGTGGGCGGCCACGTCCTCTTCCGGGACGGCTGCCGTGTCGTCGCTCAGTCCCCGGCGCAGCAACAGGCCGATGACCGCCAGGATGGGGCCCAGCAGGAAGGGAATGCGCCAGCCCCAATCCAGGATTTGGCTGTCATCAAACAGGCCCGTCAGAATGGTGCCAACCAGAGATCCCAGCAAAATACCCAGGACTGCGCCCCAGGTGGACCAGCTGGTGAGCAACCCCCGCTTGCCGCTGCTTGCCCGTTCCGCCAGGAAAACTGAGGAGGAGGTAAACTCCCCGCCCACGGACAGGCCCTGAATGACCCTCAGCAACACCAGGAGGATGGGGGCCATAATGCCGATTTCTGCGTGGGTCGGCAGGGCACCCATGGCAAGGGTCGGGACCGCCATGAAGATGATGGAGACCACCAGCACATGCTTGCGCCCGATCAGGTCCCCGATGTGGCCAAAGACGATGCCGCCCAGGGGCCTGGCCAGAAAACCGGCAGCAAAGGCACCATAGGAGGCAATCAGGGAGCCGGAGGGATCATCTGCCGGAAAGAAAAGCTTGCCGATGACAATGGCGAAGTAGCCGTAGATGGCAAAGTCATACCATTCCATGACGTTGCCGATTATGCCCGCCATGATGACTTTCTTGTTGGCTGCTGGCTTTTGCGCCATTTTCCGTTCCCCCGTTTCACGCCCGTCCGGCTGGTGTTTGATACCTCTTTAACATATTTCGGGAGGGGGCTTTCTTTACTTCTCTGTCATCTCCTGAAAGCGGGGGCGGGTTCGGCCGTCAAACAGCCGAAAAACAGGGGCCTGAGCTCATCAGGTGCCACTGCTTTGAAAAAGCCGCGGATGGGGGCTTGTCACCACCCCCCGGCCCCTTTATAACCCGCGCTTCTGTACGTTCCGGGGCGGCACGGCCTATCGGCATGCCCAGTCGCCTCTTTTATCCACCTTCAACGAAGGATGAGAAAATGCCTAAAATGAAAACCAAGAGCGGCGCTAAGAAGCGCTTTAAGCTCACATCAAAAGGTAAAGTGCGTGCCAGCGCTGCTTTCCTGCGTCACGGACTGCGCAAGCGCCCTCAGAAAATGAAGCGCAACGCACGCGGCACCATGATCTTGGCAGAAGCGGATGCCCGCGTCGTCAAGCGTCATTTCCTGCCGAATTCCTGATACGGAGGATATGATAGATGGCACGCATTAAACGGGGCACCACTGCCCACGCCCGTCACAAGAAGGTCATCAAGGCAGCCAAGGGCTACCGTGGCCGGAATAAAAACGTCTTTCGCGCTGCTGTTGAGCGCGTCGAAAGAGGCATGCAGTACGCTTACCGTGACCGGAAGGTCCGCAAGCGCACTTTCCGTGCTCTTTGGATTCAGCGCATCAACGCCGCCAGCCGCGAGCATGGCCTGAGCTACTCTCAGTTCATCAACGGTTTGTCTCTGGCACAGATCGAGCTGGACCGTAAGGTTCTGGCTGACCTGGCCGTGCGCGAACCCGAGGCCTTTAAGTCGCTTGTTGAGCAAGCGCAGGCGGCCTTGGCAGCGTAAAGCCAAACAACAGACTTCTTTCTGTTAAGAAAAGGGGCCGACGGCGCAGTTGCCGAACCGGCCCCTTTGCTTTTTTGCGCGACATAAAAAGTTCCGATTCTCTGATGTAGAACCATCGGATCAGCTGACCGCTGATCCTGGGGCCGTAAGGTCGGGATAGGGAATGTCGGGATAGAGAACATTGTGCTTCATGTGGGGCACGACTGGACGGATAAGTTGGGGAAGAGATGAGCGACCAACAGGAAGCGTTGCGCGCCGAGGTGCTGGAGGCTGTTGCCGCGGCAACAACCACGGCAGCATTGGATGAGGTTCGGGTGACAGCCCTGGGGAAAAAGGGCAGCATCACCGCCCTGATGAAAACCCTGGGTCAGCTGGCACCAGAGGCCCGCAAGGAAGCCGGTAAGGCCATCAACGAAATCAAGCAGGCGGTGGCTGCGGCCATTGAGCAGCGCAAGGCCGAGCTGGAAGCCGCGGAGCTGGACGCCCAGCTGCTGGCAGAACGCATCGATGTTTCCTTGCCGACCCGCCCTGCCCACATCGGCCGGGTCCATCCCATCAGCCAGACCATGGAAGAACTGGTCGCCATTTTTGGTGAGATGGGCTTTTCCGTGGCTGAAGGTCCACACATCGAAGACGACTTCCACAACTTCGAAGCACTGAACATTCCCGCCTGGCATCCGGCCCGGCAGGATCATGACACCTTCTATCTGCCCGCTGCCAAGGAAGGCGAAGCGCGCCCCGTGCTGCGCACCCACACCTCGCCGGTGCAGATCCGTCACATGGAAACGGTGGAACCGCCGCTGCGCATCATTGCGCCGGGCCGGACGTTCCGGGCCGATTACGACGCCACCCACAGCCCCATGTTCCATCAGGTCGAAGGCCTGGTGATCGACAAGACCACCCACATGGGGCACCTCAAGGGCACGCTGATTGAGTTCTGCCGGGCTTACTTTGATGTGGATGAGCTGCCGGTGCGCTTCCGCCCCAGCTATTTCCCCTTCACGGAACCCTCCGCTGAAATGGACATCGGCTGTACCAAAAAAGACGGCAACCTGGTGATCGACGGCGGCAGCGACTGGCTGGAGATTCTGGGCTGCGGCATGGTTCACCCGAAAGTGCTGGCCCACTGCGGCATCGACCCCAATGAGTATCAGGGCTTTGCCTTCGGTATGGGGATCGAACGTATCGCCATGCTGAAGTACGGCATGCCGGATCTGCGTCCCATGTACGATTCAGATCTGCGCTGGATGAAGCACTTTGGTTTCATGCCTCTGGAAACACCTTCGCTGGTTCGCGGCCTCTAAGCTCAAAGGGAAGACAGCAAAATGAAGTTCACTCTTTCCTGGTTGAAAGATCACCTGGAGACAGACGCCAGCCTGGATCAGATCGTTGAGAAGCTCTCGATGATCGGTCTGGAAGTTGAAGGCGTGGAAAATCGCGCTGCCGAACTGGCGCCTTTCCGTGTGGCCTATGTGAAAGAAGCCGTTCAGCACCCGGACGCCGACCGGCTGCGGGTCTGCACGGTGCAAACGGATCAGGGCGACGTTCAGGTGGTCTGCGGCGCGCCCAACGCCCGTACCGGCATGTACGGCGTGTTCGCCCCCGTCGGCTCTTACGTACCCGGCATCGACCTGACCCTGAAGGCAGGCACCATCCGCGGTGTCGACTCCAACGGCATGCTGGTGTCAGAGCGGGAGATGGGCCTGAGCGATGAGCATGACGGCATCATCGACCTGAGCAGGGAAGACGGCAGCGCACCGGCAGATATCGGGACGCCTTTCGCCGGTCTGGTGGGTCTGGATGATCCCATGATCGAAATCGCCATCACCCCAAACCGGGGCGATTGCCTGGGGGTCCGCGGCATTGCCCAGGATCTGGTGGCTGCCGGTATGGGGACACTCAAACCGCTGAACATCCCCGACATCGAAGGGTCCTTCGACAGTCCCCTGCAGTGGCAGCGCGACCTGCCAGCCGACAAGCAGGCAGCCCAGTCCTATGTTCAGGGCCGTTACTTCCGGGGCGTGAAAAACGGGCCTTCGCCCCAGTGGATGCAAAACCGCCTGGTGGCCATTGGCCTGCGTCCCATTTCCGCTCTGGTGGACATCACCAACTACGTGACTTTTGATCTCGGTCGGCCACTGCACGTGTTCGATGCGGACAAGGTTGTTGGTAATCCCACCATGCGCTTTGCCAAGGAAGGCGAGGAAATCGTCGCCCTGGACGGCAAGAACTACAAGCTGGACCCTGAAACGCTGATCATTGCTGATGACAACGGTCCGGAAGCCATTGGCGGCATCATGGGTGGCGAGCTGTCCGGCTGCACCGAAGAAACGGTCAATGTCTTCCTGGAAGCTGCGCTGTTTGATCCCGTGATGATCGCTCTGACCGGCCGTCGTCTGGGCATCAATTCAGACGCCCGCTATCGCTTTGAGCGGGGCGTGGATCCCAGCGGTCCGGAATGGGGTGTGGACGCCGGTGCCATGTGGATTCAAAAGCTCTGTGGCGGTGAGGTTTCTCACCGCACCATTGCCGGTGAAGAGCCCAACGAAGACAAAACCATCACCCTGCGCAAATCCCGGGTGGAAAGCCTGGGCGGGGTGGCTCTGGATGGCGCCAAACAGGCTGAAATTCTGGAAAACCTCGGCTTTGCTGTGGAAGACAAGGGTGACAGTCTCTCTGTCACTGTGCCGGGTCGACGCCCGGACATTGAAGGTGAGGCCTGCCTGGTGGAAGAGGTGCTGCGCATCTATGGCTACGATCACCTGCCCATGACTCCGGTCGGGCTGGATGGTTCTCTGCCTCACGCGGTTCTCACCCTGGCCCAGCGCCGGGTTTCCGCCGTCCGCACGGCTCTGGTCTGGTCAGGCCTCAATGAGGCGGTGTCCTTTTCCTTCATTTCGGAAAAGCAGGCCCGTGCCTTTGGCTGGGACAATGAAGCAACCCGTCTGGAAAACCCCATCTCCAGCGATCTGGATGTCATGCGGCCGTCTATCCTGCCGGTGCTGCTCCAGGCTGCCCAGCGCAATGCGGACAAGGGTTTCCCGGATGTGGGCCTGTTTGAAATCGGTCCGCAGTACAGCGGCATCACCCCGCAGGATCAGGCCAGTGTGGCGGCAGCTTTGCGGGCCGGGAAATCCGGTCCCCGCCATTGGGATGCCATCCCGCGGCCCGTTGATGCCTTTGATGCCAAAGCAGATGCCCTGAAGGCGCTGGAAGTGGCCGGTGCGCCGGTTGAAAATCTGCAGGTCTTTGATGGTGCCCCGTCCTGGTATCACCCGGGCCGCAGCGGCACCCTGCGTATGGGTCCCAAGATGATCCTGGCCAACTTCGGGGAACTGCACCCGGGCATTGTCAAAGCCTTTGGGCTGGAAGGCCGGGTTGCGGCCATGGAAGTCTTCCTGGACAACATCCCCTCGCCGAAGGTCAAGAAAGGCAAAAAAGCCAGCAAGATGAAAGCGGCTCTGAAGATTTCCCCCTTCATGCCGGTGGAACGGGACTTTGCTTTCCTGGTGGATGCAGACTTTGCAGCGGAAAAACTCATCCGGGCTGCCAAAGGCGCGGACAAGGCCCTGATCGATCAGGTCAGCCTTTTCGACGACTACCGTGGCAAAGGTGTCCCGGAAGGCAAGAAGTCTCTGGCGATTGCTGTGACTTTGCAGCCGAAGGACAAGACCCTGACCGATGAAGAACTGGAGGCTGTCAGCCAGAAAGTGGTCACGCAGGTTATCAAAGCCAGCGGCGGGGAACTGCGCGGGTAGTCAAAACATGACCGGTTGGAGTTGGCGCAGTTTGCGCGGTCAATACTAAAGTCAATCCGGTTTACCTGGACTCACAGGCGATATCGATTGCTGCTTGGTCCAGCTGAAAAAAGGGCCCGATCCGGTTTTCTGGATCGGGCCTTTTGTGTCTCCGGTAACAGTGTCTCCGGTAACAGTGTCTCCGCTCACTGTGCGTCTCTGTTTATTGTTCTGTGGCCATCGCTTTGGCTCTGGGCCCTTCCTGGGGATTGCTGCGGGTCAGCAAAACGCCGCCCAGCAGCAGGATTGCCCCTCCGATCCAGAGTGCCGGGCCCGGGATTTCTGCGAACAGCAGCCAGCCCAACAATCCGGCATAAGGCAGCCAGGCATAGTAAATGGGGATCAGGAAGGAGGCCGGAGCCAGGGCATAGGCCTTCAGATTGCAGGCCTGGGCGGTCAGCGCCAAAGGTCCCAGCAGCAAGCCGCCGATGATGATCGGCAGGGACAAGGTCTGCCAGGTGAAGGCGGCCCACAGGCCGGTAAAGAAAAGGCCGAAGTAGTTCACCCACAGCAGGATGGCGGGCAGACTGTCCCGGTTTGTCTGGAACTTCATCAGAATGCCTTCCAGTGCAATCAGGAAGGCCCCGCCCAGGGCACAGGCAATGCCCTGAATCTGCGCGCCCTGCCAGAAGGCGGGGTGGCCTATGGAGGCAAAGGTACCGGCAACCCCGGCTTCTGCGGATTGAGGCAGATCCCCGAGCACGGTGATGGCTGCCCCGATCAAACAGAGCAGAGAGGCAAGGCTTTGTGAGAGACCCAGTCGTTCCTTGAGCAGGATGACGGCCAGCAAGAGGCCGATTACCCCTTCCGTCAGACCCAGGGCAGAGGCCTGAGCCAAGGGCAGCAGGGTGGCCGCCTGGATGATCAGCAATCCGCCGTTGGAGCCGCAGAATGCCCGCCCGGCGTGCAGGGGCCAGTTACGGCTGCCAAACGCATAAGGCGCTTTCATCAGGCAATAGACGCTGACCAGCAGACTGCCGGAGATAAAGCGCAAAAACAGCAGTTGTGCAGCTGATGCGCCGCCCTCTGCCAGGCGCCCTGACGCAAAGAGCAGGGTGAAAAGCAAGGTGGCGGTCAGGGCCCAGGCTGTGGCGATGAGAAGAGAGCGGTTCATGGGGTGATCTGTGTGTCTCGTCGGAGATTGTCTGGTTCGGTGTTTTTTCGCCTGTGGCGCTTTTCCTTTTTCAGAACTTATGGGGCGCAAGGCCAGCAACATTTATGAACAGTGGCCTGCAAAAGTGACGTGGCTGATGGAAGCTGCTGGTTTGAACAGAAGAGGGCTCACACCCGTTGCGAGATAACCACAGCCTGCGTCTGATAAAAGGGGATGTGGACTAGAGTGAGATCGACAGAAGTCTAAGCGCCTTGCGCTCTGCTTCTGTCGTGAATCACCTTCTAACAGGGTGAAGATAAAACTCTGGGGCCGCCGCGCAGGTCGCTTTCAATCAGCCTGCCGTAAGGCTGGGTGATGGCTGCAGGGCGTCATTGGGGTCGGAACTGGCCTCAACTTTATCATCCAGAAACCGCCGAGCGGTGCCCTGTGACAGGGATTCGCTTGGGTGATTGGCCAGCGGGTAACCTTCCACTTCGAATGTCATGTCTATTTTCTTGCCATCGCTGGACAACGGCATCATGGCCCATTCGAAAGTTATGTGATCCTTGTCGCTGTAATCGTAGCGATCTTTGCCGAAGACACAGTTTCCTTCCTCGGCGATTTCCCGGTAGATGGCCAGCCAGTACTTCTGCCAGGCGAGAGACTTGATGGAATCGATTAAGGTACGGCCTGTGAAATCAAAGCCGGAATAGATGGCGACCTGGGTGCCGACCAGTCGAAAGGTAACGTTGCTGAGGTCGGGTTCCAGTTCAGTCAGTATGGTGTTGGGCAGGAGTTTGGGAATATCCAGAGGGTCCAGCTGTGCCCTGGTGGGTGCGGGCGCACCCTTCGGTTTGATCTGCTGCCAATAGGCAAAGGCTTGCAGGACCTCTTCGCAGGTTATGTCGTCAACTGTGCAACGGGGCAACGGCAGGCTCATCCAAACTCGTAAGAGTTCCCATATTTGCACATCCATGAAAGATGTCCAGAAAAGACTCCCGGGAGGCAAGTGTCTTTAATTGGCGAAACCATACGTCAGACCACCGCGTGCAGAGCTTACCAGGGGGCTGGAATAACTCTGATCAAAAGGGCGGAAACCAAAGGTTAAGACGGGCATTCAGGTAATAGTTTCGGATGGGGAACGTTTTTCGGGGAAGTGCGTTCCAACTGGCGCAACTCTAATCGACAGATCGCGCCCGGGGCGGAGGGCGACAAGAGGGCTTACGCCTTGGTGCTGTCAAAAGCACCACAAACGGCGGCAGGCTCCAGATCAGGAACGGTTTGCTGCATTCCCAGAATGCCGGCAACCAAACCACGCATGCGCTGGACCAAGAACTGTTTAGTCAGAAGCACCTTGGGTTTGTGGTTAGACCTTGAGATGTCGTTCAATTCTCTGAAAACAAAGTGATTTTCACTTCAACGGCTATTAGGGAGTGAGTCCAGGTAACGCAATTTTCCTCTAAGGTTCCAACCGCAGTTCGGGCCAGTTTGTAATCCAGGGTTTGCTTGCCAGACGACGTTGATAAGCCGCCAACCTGTCAGCACGGCTGCGGGCATGGGGGGTGGGGCGGATCACCAGATTAAAAAGGTCCTCGAACCCGAAGGGTGCCAGATACTCCAGCCCGCCGGGACTGCTCGAGGACAGGCGGACGGCCACGGCGGTGGGCGTTTCCAGCCAGTGTTCCAGAGCATGGGCACTGTCTTTGTAAGCCGGATCGTCATTGCGGCGATGCATGCGCGCCTGGTTCCGCACCTCCCAGGCAACAGCCAGGCCGCTGTCCGCCAGGCATTGAGTGAGGTCCCTTTCAATCTGGCGTTCCTGCAGGCCTTCCGGGTCCCCGGGATCAAAGTAGATCACATCCACGTCGGCCAGGGGGGTGGGCTGGTCAAAGCCGTGCAGATGATCCCAGACAAGGTTTCGCAAGAACCCCGCCCCGATCCATGCGTCCGGCAGCTGTTGTCTGTCGACCGCTTGCAGGCAGGCCAGATGAAAAACTGACCCTGACAGGAGGTCTGACATATCCTGCTGGGAAAAGGCGGAACGGGTCATGGGTCTGATGCCAGAAGAACCTAAGGGACGTTGAACCGGGTCAGGGTAGGGATGGATTGAGGCCCGGCCAAGTGACAAGCCCCTGCCAGGTAGGAAATGCCCCGCGTTTTTCTGCATTTTCCTGCCGGATCCGTGCCGCTGAGCGGGCAGCCTCAATGTGTCTTTAGCCAAACGGCTCGGGTGCCTGAAAATAGATGCCATAACCTGGGCAGAGAACATTGCGGAAAAGGGCCGCTGGCCCTATGGTCCGGCTTTCGCGAGCTTTGGCCCCGGGGACGCCCGGAGAGTCTGCCAACAGCCGCGGTGTTCCGGGACAGCAGCTAAGCCAAGATGACCACAGATCTCAAAAAAATCCGCAACTTCGCCATCATTGCCCACATTGATCATGGCAAGTCGACGTTGGCCGACCGCATGATCCAGTATTGTGGCGGCCTGACGGACCGTGAAATGACGGCCCAGGTCCTGGACAATATGGATCTGGAGCGTGAACGCGGCATCACCATCAAGGCCCAGACCGTGCGTCTGACCTACAAGGCGCAGGATGGGGAAACCTACGAGCTGCACCTGATCGACACCCCGGGTCACGTGGACTTTTCCTATGAGGTGTCCCGGTCATTGAAAGCCTGTGAAGGCTCGCTGTTGCTGGTCGATGCCAGCCAGGGCGTGGAAGCCCAGACCCTGGCCAATGTTTACATGGCACTGGACAATGATCACGAGATCATTCCTGTGCTCAACAAAGTCGATCTGCCAGCCGCCGAACCGGAGCGCATCAAGGCCCAGATTGAAGAAGTGGTCGGTCTGGATACAGCGGACGCGGTGGAAATCTCCGCCAAAACCGGTAAAGGCGTGCCCGATGTGCTGGAGGCCATTGTCCAGCGGCTGCCTGCCCCGACCGGCGATGCCAGCAAGCCCCTGAAGGCTCTGATCGTCGACTCCTGGTACGATTCTTATCTCGGGGTTGTGACCCTTGTCCGTGTCATGGAAGGTCAGGTCCGTCGCGGCACCAAGGTGCGCATGATGATGACCCGCGCGGTCTATGACGTGACCGAAGTGGGTGTGCATACCCCGCACAAGACCAAAATGGATGAGCTGGGCCCGGGTCAGCTGGGCTACCTGGTGACCGGCATGAAGACCATTGCCGACGCCAAGGTGGGTGACACGGTCACCGATGAGCGCAATCAAACGGCGGAACCTTTGCCCGGCTATTCTCCCTCAGTCCCGGTGGTTTTCTGCGGTCTTTTCCCGACCGATGCAGCCGCTTACGAAGAATTGCGTGAGTCTCTGGGCCGTCTGGCGCTCAATGACGCCTCGTTCCTCTTTGAACCGGAAGTCAGCCCGGCCCTGGGTTTTGGCTTCCGTTGCGGTTTCCTGGGCCTGCTGCATCTGGAAATCGTGCAGGAGCGTCTGGAGCGGGAATTCGATCTGGATCTCATCACCACGGCGCCGTCTGTGGTCTACAAGATCCATCTGCGCAATGGGGATACCATTGAGCTGCACAATCCAACTGACATGCCTGATCCGACCCAGATTGACTCCATCGAGGAGCCCTGGATTAAGGCGACCATTCTGGTGCCGGATGATTACCTGGGGGCGGTTCTCACGCTCTGTCAGGAACGGCGCGGCATTCAGCAGGAGCTGACCTATGCCGGGTCCCGGGCCATGGTGGTCTACAAGCTGCCGCTCAACGAAGTGGTTTTTGATTTCTACGACCGTCTGAAATCAGCCACCCGGGGGTATGCCTCTTTCGATTATCATCTGGATTCCTATCAGGAAGGCGACCTGGTGAAGGTGACCCTGCTGGTCAATGCCGAGCCGGTGGATTCCCTGTCTTTGGTGGTGCACCGTGCCCAGGCCGAAGCCCGGGGACGCATGCTCTGTGAAAAGCTCAAGGAACTGATTCCGCGCCAGCTCTTCAAGATTGCCATTCAGGCCGCCATTGGTGGAAAGATCATCGCCCGTGAGACGGTGTCGGCCATGCGCAAAGACGTGACCGCCAAGTGTTACGGCGGTGACATCTCCCGTAAGAAAAAGCTGCTGGAAAAGCAGAAAAAAGGGAAAAAGAAGATGCGCAACATCGGCAACGTGGAAATCCCGCAATCGGCCTTCCTGGCTGCGCTCAAGATGGACCGTGACTGATTTCTTCTCAGTGGAATTGGACACAAAGAAGGCCGGGAGCTCTTGCTTCCGGCCTTTTGTTTTGTCTGATCTGAACGGTGATCAGGCTGGTTGATGGTCGGCTTCCAGATGCAGCAGCTGTTCCTTGCGGTCCAGACCCCAGCGATAGCCGCCCAGACCCCCGCTGTCGCGCAGGGCCCGATGACAGGGAATGACCAGAGACACGGGGTTGGTGGCGCAGGCCCGGCCCACGGCCCGCTGGCCCTTGGGAATTCCCAGGCGTTCGGCAATCTCTGAGTAGCTGGCTGTTTCGCCGTACGGGATGGCCAGCAGCTCGTTCCAGACCCGGCGCTGGAAGGCAGTGGCCTGAACGTCCAGGGGAAGGTCCAGATGGGGACGGCTGCCTTTCAGGTAATCCGCCACCTGCTCCAGAGCCGGGCGGATGGACAGGTCGTCCCGCAGAATCTCCTCTGCGGCGGGAAATTCCTGATGCAGCTCTTCGATCAGGATGTCTTCCTGGTCGTGCAAGGCCAGAAAGCAGAGGCCTTTGGTGGTGGTTGCCACCAGCAGCAACCCCAGATCTGTCGGGGCCGTCGAATAGGCAATGCGGGCGCCTTTGCCGCCTTTGGCGTAGGTGGCCGGGGTCATGCCCAGGGTCCGGGCCGCCTTTTCATAGACCCGGCTGGAAGACCCGTATCCCGCGCCATAGGTGGCTTCTGCCACCCGCCCGTGATCGCGCAGTTCCGCCCGAAAGCGTTCTTCCCGGCGGACCGCGGCATAGTCACGGGGGGAGATGCCCACCAGGCGTTTGAACAGGCGCTGCAAATGCCAGGGGCTGACCGCGACCTGTTCGGCCAGCTGTCCCAAAGTCAGGCGTTCCCCTTCCTGCTCGTCCAGCAGGGCACAGACCGCTTCCACCACCTCGACCTGACGGGAACGGGAGGTGGCTGGGGCGTTGAGCCCTCTGGCGGTCCGGCTGCCGTTGTCGATGCCAGGATGGTCCATGTTGTTAAGTGTGTTGGCGGAGGCCTGAGGGGGTGAAGCCATGTCATTCCGGGAAAGATCTAACAAAGTCATGAGCTGCCATCCTAACAGTTAGCTGACGGTCGGGTCTGTTTTTTCCACCGCCGTTTTTCGTCTTGGCCCTGAGCTTAAATGGCGAGGGTAACTGCCTCTATCCGAAGCTTGCGCGCCCGCATGGCTGCCCCGCTGCCGGCGGTACTTTTCTCAAGCTGTCAGCTGCCTATATTGAAGCCTTCACGAGACAGCCCGGATCTCGCAGTTCTGCTGTGCCGCCCCAGAGTATGATCGGTTTAGTTAGAAGCGCTTTGCGCTTGAAACTAAACCGTGAATCATCCTCTAAAATATTGAAAAGAGGCAAATTCACGCTTCAAGTGTCATCACGTAGTGATTCCACTTAAACCGATTTGGCTCTAGAGTATGATCGGTTTAGTCAGAAGCGCTTTGCGCTCCGCTTCTGTCGATCATGCTCTCGTTGGCAGCGGCCCGGCACCAATGGTTTCGTCCCGATTTTTTGTTGCCATGGTCTTTGCCAGAATGGCAGCCGGGACTGTTTAGGAGAGTAGTTTATGAGACCTTTTCACCTGGCCTTTCCCGTTTTGGATATTGAAGAGACCCGGCGTTTCTATGTGGACCTTCTGGGCAGTTCTGTCGGTCGTGAATCCGACAAGTGGATTGATCTGGATTTCTTTGGTCACCAGATTTCAGCCCATGTGAAGCCGGAAGAAGTGGTGACGGTTCAGACCAATCCCGTTGATGGCAAGCAGGTGCCGGTCCGTCATTTCGGTGTGGTTCTGGAGTGGGGCCAATGGCAAAGCCTGGCGGAAAGACTCAAGGCCGCCAAGATCGATTTCATCATCGAGCCCTATGTGCGTTTTGAAGGTGAAGTGGGCGAACAGGCCACCATGTTCTTCCTCGACCCCTGCGGCAACGCGCTGGAATTCAAAGCCTTTAAGGATGATCGGCAGCTTTTCGCCGCCTGATCCGCTCCCTTCAGGACAAGCAAAAAGCCGGGTGAGTTCAGCCCGGCTTTTTTTATGGCGATGGCTAGAGCGTGATCGGTGTCGTTAGAAGCGCTTTGCGCTTGGAACTAACCCGTGCCTCATTCTCTAAAACACTGAAAAGAATTTCACCCTTCAAGCATCATCACATAGTGAGTTCAGGAAAACCGGTTTGGCTCAAAAGGCAGCGGGAACCTAAAAGCGGGAGATCACGGCAATGCCTGCCTTGCTGAACTGGCCCATGGCTTCGTATTCACCGGCGGCTTCTTCCAGGCTGACTTCCCGCTCAATCAGGGCTGCCGGATTGAGTATGCCCCGGCCAATCAGATCGAAGAGGCGTTCGTAGCGCCAGGCCGGCATCCCCCGGCTGCCGAGAAACTCCAGCTCCCGCCCGATCATCCATTCGACCGGCAGCTCGGCTGTGCCGCCTTCCCCGGCCAGCAGGCCGATTTGCACGTGCCGCCCGCGTTTGCCCAGGCTGAGCAGGGAGTTCCGGCAGGTGATGCCGCTGCCCAGGGCATCGAGGGACAGCTCTGCACCCCCCTGGGTCATTGCGCGAATGGCGGCTCCCAGTTCTTCGCCTGTACTGTCATAGTCCCGGGCGTTGAAAAGATGGCTGGCCCCCAGCTTGCTGGCCAGCTCAAGGGCCGCCGGTGAGATGTCGACTGCGATGACCTCGGCCCCTAGGCTGGCGGCAATCTGGACACAAGCCAGACCCAGGCCGCCACAGCCATGCACCACCACCCGATCACTGCCTCTGAGCCGTCCCTGATCCACCACGGCCCGAAAAGCCGTGATGTAGCGGCAGCCCAGACTGGCTGCGGTGACATAGTCGATCTCCTCCGGCAGGTGGGCCAGGTTGACGTCTGCATGATGCACCGCCACCTGTTCCGCCGCCGAGCCCCAGGTGGAAAATCCCGGGGTGATGCCATCGTCACAGATGTTGAGGCGACCCTGCCTGCATTGATGGCACTGGCCGCAGCCAATGGAAAAGGGGGCTGTCACCCGCTGACCCACCTGAAACTTCTGAACGTTGGATCCGACCGCCAGAACTTCTCCGGCAAACTCATGGCCGGGCACATGGGGCAGGCTGTCGATGGGATCATGCCCCTGCCAGGCGTGGTAATCGCTGCGGCAGATGCCGCTGGCTTTGACGGAGAGAATTACGCCGTTATCGGGCAGATCAGGCTCTGCCACCTCCTGTACGGACATGGGGTCGGCATAACGTTCAAAAACCAGGGCGCGCATGGGTGAGATCGCTTTCTGTTAGGGCAAAAACGAAGAGGGTGGTGGGAGTGTCATCTGAGGTCCTGGCTTACCGGCGCAGGTGTTTCCACCTGCCAGCCCACAGCAGCAGCAGCCCAAACACGGCCAGCACCAGGCTGGCCTTTTGCTGCAGTAGGGTCAGCAGAAGGGGATCGTAAAGCGGGCTCCAGAGATAACGCTCGATCACGGCCTGGATCAGGTTAAGGCTACCAGGACTCAGGTCGTACCAAACCTGCCCCAGGGGACGAAATGCAAAGGACTTGGTCGTCAGCCAACGCCAGATGTCCACGCCCAGAATCAACAGAGCCAGACCGACAAAAATGAATCCAACGATTCTAAGAGCAGGGCGCATGAGGCCTCCCGTGAGTTAAGTGCCGCGGCAAGATAGGCTGAGGTTGGAGCTTTGGGAAGGGAAAGTCCGACAGGTTTGCGGGGATGGATTGGTGGGTGCATTTTTCCAACGACTTAGACCTGCCACAGGGATCATTTGATAAAAATGTGTAAAAACAGGAGGATAACAAGGAAATATCTGCTCGCAATCTCTCAATTTTTGGCGAGCAAGGGGGTGGGTTATGGAACCTTTCGGATTGTTGAAAAGGGAATGTAAAAAAAGCGCTTTTGGGGCGTTGCTTTCCCTGGGCGTCTTCGTTAGGTTCCCGCCTCACAGCGGTGAGGTGGCCGAGTGGTTGAAGGCGCACGCCTGGAACGCGTGTATGGGTGAATAGCTCATCGTGGGTTCGAATCCCACCCTCACCGCCATCGCTTTCTTGCGATGGCATGCAGCTCTAACCACTGGCTGCATCAGAAAGGCGACAGGCGACAAGCCGGGTCGCCTTTTTCATTTCTCACACTCCCGTTTTCCAAGCTGATCAAAAGCTCTGTCTGCAGCTGCTTGCCCGGCAGTTTGTTCGCCACAGCTTGCTCCCCGCTGTGACCTTTTGACCGTTTGTCGGCCCTTTCTGATTTCTTCATTCTTTTTGTCCACTCTGCCGGGTGGGGCGATTGGGTTTGCCATGATGGGGTGTATAGCAGGAAATCTCGGGTTCTTTGCCAGGGTCTGGTTGGTCGTAAGTCAGGAAACAGCAGTGATTTTCCAACCTACGGGAGAAAAAGACAGCTACGGAAAAGCATGCAGGGCGGCTGCTGTGGGCCTGATGCTTGCGCTGTTGTGCCTCTGTCTGGGTGACCGAGGGGCATTTGGCGCGGCGCAGGCCGAAGAGCCGTCGGTGGTTCGGATGGCCGTGGGGGCCTTTCGACCCCCTTACGTGATGGCAGATCAAAAGAGCGGATTGGAGATTGAGCTGATCGAGCAGCTCTTCCAACGCATGGATAAATCCCTGCAGCTGGTCCCTCTGCCAAACTCCCGTGCCGTTAAAGCGATAACTTACGGCCAGGTGGATGGGGTGAGCCTGTTCACCGGCAATCCTGATGAACTGCTTTATCTGTCTGATGTCGTGCTGGCGTTTCAGAACGTGGCGCTCGCCCGGGTCTCACTCCAGCCTCCGGCAGATAGCCTGTCAGCGCTGACTGACCTGCGGGTCGTTGCTTTTCAGAATGCCTGCAACGTTCTTGGGGTCGCGTTCAGGGCCTACTGTTCCGGCTCTCCTCTTTATATGGAAGTGCCTGATCAGGCGACGCATCTGCCCATGTTGTGGAACGACCGCATAGACGTTGTGATCGGTGAGATCAGGGTGTTGGATTACTTTCAACGCCGGTACCAAGGTGCAAAGGGCGACGAGGCTGGCACTTCAGAAGCCCGCACCGCTTCCGGGTTGATGGCCTACAAGATCTTCAAACCCACCTATCATCGTGCAGCCTTCATCAGTCCGGGGTTGCGGGATGAGTTCAATCGGGCGCTGGCGGAGATGAAGCAGGATGGCAGTTATCAGGCTCTGCTGGATCGCTACCAGATCCACTTGCCTGTTGTGGCCCTGTCCCCCGTCAAAGCGGATCGCCAGCCAGACACCCCCTTTTCTGTTTTTGATGTCGCCTTTTATCAAGATGTTCGAGAATGAGTCGCGGGTTGTCCTTGTCGCGGGTTGGCCTTGTCGCGGGTTGTCCTTGTCGCGGGTTGGCCCTGGAGCAAAGCGCTTCTAACACTACCGATCATGCTCTAGGATGACAGCAGGTCTGATACGACACGGTTTTCAGACCTTGACCTCTGGCAGATAAGCGGACGGGACTATGGCAGTTGCAGATGTTGGTGTGATCAGCCCGACAGGGAACAGTTACATTGATGCCATCATGGGAGATTCGGTCTGGGCCAACAGTGGCGGTGGCTCCCCGGTTGAGCTGACCTACTCCTTTCAAACGGGTTCTGTCAGGTTTGATGGCGTCAGGTATGACGGGGCGGTTTGGGAAAGTTACGAGACCGAAGCTTTTGAGGTCGCGTTTGCCAACTTTGAGTCCGTCATCAATGTGACCTTCACCCAAAGCAGCGGCGATACAGACCTGCGCTTCTTCTCCGTGGATGAAGATGAGTTCCTGGGGGCCCAGTATGGCCCTGAAGGCGTCAGTGACGATGGGCTTGGTATCTACAGCTACATCGGTGACGGATGGGATGTGAACGGCCTGCAGCAAGGTGGCTATGGTTACGTGACGGTCATTCACGAACTGGGTCACGCCATGGGCCTGGGTCATCCCCATGATGATGGTTTCAATACGGAACTGTTTCCCGGCCTGGGTTTTGATGATGCTTTTGATACCGGCCAGTTTGAGCTGAACCAGGGCATCTTCACGGTCATGAGCTACAACTCCGGCTATGACGAAGCGCAGTCGAACAACGACAACTATGGCTATGAAGGCACCCTGGGTGCCTTTGACATCTACGCCTTGCAGCAGATGTACGGGGCCAACACCAGCTACAACACCGGCAACAACGTTTACCTGCTGGACGATACCACCGGTAAGGACAGTTACTGGATGTCTATCTGGGATGCCGGCGGGACCGATGCCATTTCTGCGGAAGGCAGTACAGTTGATTCTGTCATCGATATCCGTGAAGCCCCTCTGACCGGGGCCAATGCCGCGGGGTTCATATCTCAGGCGGGGAACGTGACCGGCGGTTTCACCATTGCCAACGGCGTGACCATCGAACAGGCCCTGGGCGGGGAGGGAGACGATACCCTGACCGGCAATGGCAGCGGCAATCTGTTGCGGGGCAACGGGGGCGGAGACCAGCTGTTCGGGCAGGATGGCGATGATGACCTGAATGGCAACCAGGGCAATGATACGGTGCTGGGCGAAGGCGGAAATGACACCGCCCGCGGTGGCCAGGGCGATGATTCGGTGGATGGTGGCGCCGGAGATGACTCCGTTCTTGGCGACATCGGCAATGACACACTCTTTGGGTCCGGCGGCAACGACTACATGAACGGTGGCCGTTACGCCTCCTACGCCGGGAATGACAGTGATTTCCTGTCCGGCGGTGAAGGCGATGATTTTGCCCAGGGCAATCTGGAAAGCGATCGGATCAATGGTGATTCGGGCAATGACACCCTGCGCGGTGGTCAGGGCGACGACATTCTGGATGGCGGTACCGGCAATGATCACCTTTACGGCGATAAAGGAAGCGACACACTGATTGGCGGTTCTGGTACGGACACGGCCTTCTTTCAGGGCTCGGAAAGCGATTACAGCGTGGTAACCGATGGCGGCACCACGACCCTGACCCACAGTGATGGGACTGTGGACGTGATCAGTGAAATCGAAGAAGTCCAGTTCATGGATGGCGGGGGATTTTTCCTCTAAGGGGACCCCGCATTTCCCTCATCCGAAGCGGCTGGCTTTTTCCTAAGCAAAACTGTTGTTCTTCTTTCCAGCTGGACAGCTTCGGGGCCTGCTTTGGGGGTTGTTTAGAGCCTGGCCAGGACCCTGCCGTGCCGTCCATTTCGCGTGATAATCTTTAAAGTATTGAGAAAAAGGAACTTTACGCGCTTCTTGCAGCTCTGAAATGTGACCATCTGTTTTCAAACTGGGAACAGAGAAGCCCCACGTCATACAGCGTTACTTTGAAACTTCTTTAATGACCGTACACTAATTTTTCTGGTATCCTTTCCTATCGTCAAATTCGTTACAGGTCAGGTTCAGGGGCAGGTATGGCTGTTGCAAACGTGGGCGTCATCGGGCGCACCGATAACAATTTCATTGATTCGATTCTGGGAGAGTCTGTTTGGGCCAACAGCGGCGGGGGCTCGCCGGTCAATCTGACCTATTCCTTCCAGACAGGCGCAACGGAGTTTGACGGCACACCCTATCTGGGTGTCGGTTGGGCAGACTATGAAAAGGCCGCCTTCACAGAGGTCTTTGCCACCTATGAATCCGTGATCAATGTGACCTTCAGCGAAGGGGGCAGTGACAGTGATTTCCGCTTCTACTCCGTTGAAATGCCCGGCAGCAGTCTGGGGGCACAACATGGCCCCGCCGGAACGGACGATGACGGTTTGGGAGTTTACAATTATCAGGGCAGCGGCTGGAGCGAAACCGGCCTGAAGCAGGGCGGTTACGGTTACATCACTGTGCTGCACGAACTGGGACACGGCATGGGTTTGGGCCATCCCCACGACGGCGGCTTTGGCTCGGAGCTCTTCCCCGGCATTGATCAGATCGGCTTCTATCCGGATGGCACCCCGTTTGGTGACAGCACGGAAACCGGCATGTATGGCCTGAACCAGGGCATTTTTACCACCATGAGCTACAACGATGGCTTCAATGGTGCGATGCCTGATGGGTTCGAGTATGGCTATCAGGGATCACTTGGTGCTTTTGACATCTATGCCCTGCAGCTGATGTATGGGGCCAACATGGACACGGCCACCGGGGACGACGTCTACCGCCTGCCTGATGTCAATGAAAGCGGGACCTTCTGGACGTCCATCTGGGATGCAGGCGGTACCGACGCTCTGTCAGCAGAGGGCAGCACTCTGGACAGTGAAATTGATCTGCGTGAAGCGCCGCTGCTGGGCAGTCATGCCGGAGGATACCTCTCCCAGGCCGGAGACATCAGCGGTGGCTATACCATCGCCAATGGCGTCACCATCGAAAATGCCTTCGGTGGAGAAGGCTGGGACAGCATCACAGGTAACGATGCAGCCAATCTGCTCAAAGGCAACGGCGGGGATGACCGGCTGGAAGGTCTGGCCGGGGACGACCAGATCAATGGCAATGCCGGCGATGATCTTATTGACGGTGACGCGGGCGCAGATACGGTGCGCGGCGGCCAGGGTGACGACTCCGTTGATGGTGGCAGCGGCAATGACACGGTGCTGGGGGATATCGGCAACGATAACCTGAGCGGCAGCGACGGCGATGATTACATGAACGGCGGTCGCTATGGTGCCTATGCGGGCAATGACAGCGATACCCTGATGGGCGGAGCAGGCAACGATTTCCTGCAGGGTAATCTGGATGCAGATCAGCTGTTTGGCGACGGAGGAAATGACACGCTGCGCGGCGGCCAGGGTGATGACCAGCTTTTCGGCGGATCCGGGGACGACCATCTTTACGGAGACAAGGGCAGCGATGCCCTGAACGGGGGCGACGGCACCGACATTGCCTATCTGCAGGGCGCGGAAAGCGATTACAGCCGCAGTGACAGTGACGGGATCACCACCCTGACCCACAGCGATGGATCGGTGGAAACTCTGGTTGAAATGGAAGAGGTGGTCTTTCTGGACGGCGGCGGCTACTTCCTCTGAGCCGATATCGTGTCCATGAAATTGCGATAGAATTGTTCTGACGCGGCCAGGAAACCTGCCATGGCCGCGTCGGCCTCCCGGTTCAGAATCTCTACGCCTTCTTCCTGCATTTCAGCCACCAGGGCGCGGCGATAGGCGGGGATCTCCGACCAGTTCTTCACCGTGTCCGGTTCCACCTCGATATGGTACTGCAGGGACCAGACGTTGCTGCCGATTTTCATGGCCTGGATCGGGCAGGCGTCGGAGGTGGCGAGAATGGTCGCGCCTTCCGGTGGTTGGGCCACACGAACGGAATGCCATTGCAGGCAGGTTTGCTGACTGGGCAGCCCGTTGAAGATGGGGTCGGCCCGACCGGCTTCGGTCAGGGAGATGCTGGTGACACCGATTTCTGAGGGTTTGAGCGGACCGCAGGTGCCGCCCAGGGCGTCGGCCAGCAGCTGGTGACCCAGACAAATGCCCAGATAGGGGCGCTTGAGCTCCTGAACCCATCTGCGGATGGCGGCTTTTTCGGCAACCAGCCAGGGATGGTCTTCCACATCCCAGACATCCATGGGGCCGCCCATGACCCAGAGCACATCAAAGTCCTCCAGCTCGGGAATGGGGTCGCCAGCGTCCAGTTCCACCGTGTGCCAGTCGATGCCGTCGCGCGTCAGAAACTCCCGAAGGGTCCCGGGGTGTTCACAGTCAAGATGTTGAAAGACAAGAAGTTTCATGAAGATGTCCAGAAATGACGGCCGGCTGTTTGGGAAGGGTATGTAGGCGCAGGAAAGAGAGCCAGAGGCTAGCTGGTCCCAAAGCAGGGAAAAAGGACCAATTTCCCAAGATAGAGCTGCCCAAGTCACAATCTGACCACTATTGTGGGCGAGGGTCGCCCCGCTGTGCCTCTGCAGGAGGGGCGCCAAATGGTGGCCCAGAGCGTTGTCGGCCCTCAGCGCTGCCTGCCCGGGGCTTATGGTTTGGGTTATCCGTGAAATCCTCAGGCCCCTGCCTGTGCTTGGGGTCAGAGACGACTATGGTTTACAGAGTTTGGAATTTGATTGATGGCTTTTGCTGATCTGGGTGTGGTTGAGCGCAGTGGGAATGACTTTATCGACAGCATCCTGGGGGACTCTGTCTGGGCCAATAGCAACGGTGGCTCGCCGGTCAACCTGACCTATTCCTTCCAGGTGGGGGCCACGACCCTGGAAGATGTAACCTATCAGGGAAAGTCCTGGGAACCCTTTGAAGAAGCGGCCTTTGTTCGGGCACTGACCAACTTTGAAGCCGTGGCGAACCTCACCTTTACCCAGGGCAGCGGTCAAACGGACCTGCGGTTCTACCTTGTTGATGAGACCGAGGAGTTCCTGGGCTATCAGGACGGACCAGAAGGTCTGGAGGAAGATGGCCGCGGCCTGTTCAGCTATACCTCAGAAGGCTGGAACGAAGAGGGTCTGCAGACTGGGGAGGCCTATTACACCATCTTGCATGAGCTGGGGCATGGCGTGGGGCTGGGCCACCCTCATGACGATGGTTTCGGTAGCGGAATATTCCCCGGCATCGCCACGGAAACGGACCAGGACGGCGACGTCTTTGGGGAGCCTGATGATTTGGGACTGGACGATCTGAACCAGGGCGTCTTTACGGTGATGAGTTACAACTTCAACTACACCGGCACGCCGTCGCCCAGTGATGATTACGGTCTGCCTGCCAGTTTGGGCGCTTTTGACATCTATGCGCTGCAGTTGATGTACGGCGCCAACCTGGATCATGCGACGGGAGATGATGTTTATCAGCTGGTTGACCAGAGCGGCAGCGGCAGTTCCTGGCAAACTCTGTGGGATGCGGGTGGCAACGACGTCATATCCGCCCAAGGCAGTGATGTTGATGCGTTGATAGACCTGCGCGCCGCGCCTTTGGTGGGCGAACAGGCCGGTGGCTATCTCTCCCAGGCGGAAGAGGTGACGGGCGGCTTCGTCATCGCCCATGGTGTGGTGATTGAAGAGGCACTGGGGGGACAGGGCAGCGATACCCTGCGGGGCAATGAGGCCAACAACAACCTGGGCGGCGGCGCCGGGCAGGATGACCTCTTTGGCGCAGCCGGTGGCGATTTCCTTCAGGGCAACCAGGGCCAGGACTTCCTGCAAGGCAATCAGGGCGACGACACCATCAGGGGCGGGAGCGGCGACGATACCCTGCGGGGCGGACAGGGCAATGACACCCTCTACGGCGACAAGGGCGACGATGTCCTCTTCGGTGATTTTGGCGGTGAGGTTTTCTATGGTGGCGATGGCGCTGACCGCTTTGTCATTCGCGGTGGCGACGGTCAGGACAGGATCGAAGACTTTGATGCGGCAAGCGGAGACCGCCTGGAACTGAGAAGTGGCTTCAGCAGCAGCGAGGACAGCGATGGAGTTATCGTTGCGCTGGACGACGGTGGTGAGGTTTTCCTGGTGGGGGCCAGCGGTTTTTCTGATGACTGGGTAGTTTAGAGTCTTATCGTTTAAATTGGAATCACGAGGTGATTTCACACAGAACGTGATTAAGCCTCTTTTCAATATCTTAGAGGATGATTTACGGTTTAGGCAGAGGCGGCTTTTGCTGCCTTTGCATGGTGTCCAATGCTGTCAGTGAGCTCACAGCGTGACCCTGCTTTTGGTATGCCAGAAAATGAGTCATGCCCTTGCTTTAGCGGTCCGGCGTTTCAGCGGTCCGGCATTTTCCACAATAGCAACCACCCACCTGGTCAGTCGTTCAGTTTCTCTTTGATCAGTTGATAGCGGCGGCGGCTGACCGGCACCTGATCTCCGTTGCTCAGTCGGCAGAGATAGGCACTGCCGGATCTGCTGAAACTCTCGATATGGGACAGAGCGATCCAGTGAGAGCGGTGGCACTGCAGCCCCGGCAGCGGCAACAGCTTTTCTACACAGCTGCCGAACTGTTCACTTAACAGCGCTTTGCCCTGACTGGTGGTTATCTCCACATAGTGATCCTGGGCATGCAGCCGGATGATGTCCTGCCCCAGTTTTCGGGGGATGGAGGGGATCATTTCCTGCAGAAGGGGACGGGGATCCAGCACAGCCTCTGCCTGAACCCTGTCCTGGCCGCTGCGGACTGGCTCCAGCGATTGTCTTTCTTCTTGTGATGACCTGCCCAACTGCACCCCAAGGAACACAAAGAGCGCGGCCACCGCATAGGTCAGGGGCGCCACGGCCAGTGTTTCACTGATTAAGATCTGCAGAAGGTTCAGCGATGACGTCAGTTCATCGTCCGGAATGCCCAGGCCGTAGTCCAGAAAGAGGGACAGCGGGGCGAAGAACAGCGGCAGGGGAAGGAAGGCAGCTGCCAGCGTCACCAGCGGCGGATAGTGCAAACGATTGAGCAGCCGCAGAAGCAGCAGCAGCAGGCCAGCTATCAGAAAGATGTGGGAAGCCCAGAGGCCAAAGGAGGTCACAAGGGGAAGATTGGCCGTGTGGTCTGGCTCAATGGCGACGGCCAGCGCCCCGCCAATGAAGGACAGCACCAGCAGTTTTCCCGGCTGCAACCGGGCAAGTAGGTCTTCGGTGGTCAGTGTTCCCCGAAGCAACTGTTTGATGGACTCTGGCACCCTATGCGTCCTTTCCAGCCTTTCGTCAGCGGTAATCCTGCAACCGTTGGCGCGGTGACTGAAACCGGTCACGAGAAATCCGGACCTTTGACTGTTTCTTAGTTGTGAAAGCCGCCTGGCGCAATCAGTTCACCAGACACGGACGTCGCTGAGCCTGTTCGGGCAGACCTAAGGGCTTTGCCGGAAAAGCTGTCTGATGACAGCGGGCATCACATCATCACACGAAAGACCCCCGCCCTGACAGATCGCAGGTCAGGTGGAACCGGAGGAAATCATGGTCGGACTGGAATATTCCAACGGGCAGGAGACCTATAGCAGCGGACTGAGACTGTTGCATTGGATCATGGCCTTGGGCTTTCTGTTTTTATGGAGTTGCGGCTTTGCCATGACGCGCCTTGTGGCAGAGGATTCCGCTCTGGAAGAGCTTTTGTTTGATCTCCACATTTCAATCGGTGTGACGATGCTCGGCCTGCTGGCGCTGCGGGTCATCCTGCGTTTGGTCGGCCCGATCCCCCCGGCCCATCCGGGATTACAGGTCTGGGAAGTGCTGGCCTCTCATCTGGGTCATCTTTTCCTCTATCTGCTGCCCTTTATGGTCATTCTGGTGGGCTGGGCCGAAACGAACTTTGGCGGCCACAGTGTCAGATGGTTTGGTGCTTCCTTGCCTGCGGTGTTTCCTACCACCGACCTGCTGTGGGGTCTGAACCCGTCCGAAATTGCTGAAACGCTGCATCGCTGGCTGGCTTACAGTCTTTTGGTGCTGGTGGTTGTCCATGTGCTGGCTGTGGTCAAGCATCGCTGGATGGATGGTCATGATGTGCTGCATCGCATGACCTTTTCCAGACACCGCAGCGATCAGTGAGGCCCGTCTTCGCAGGTGGTGTTGCTCTTTGCGCCGCCTCTTGCCTGGAGTGATTTTGGGTTTAAAGGGGGCACTTCGGACCGATCCTCCGGGTGAAGGACTTCCTCCAATCAAGAGGGGAGACGGCGATTCATGAGTTCGGGCTTTTGATCATCAGGCAGATCGGGATGAATGCTCTCACTTGCCTGTGAAGGATAGTCTTCCAGGCTTGTCGTTCCGGCAGAGCCGCCTTACATCTAGAGGCAACTTGATCCCTGGGCCGTGACACGCCGGAAACAGCAGAAGAGGCAAAAGACATGAGCAGAGAAACAGCCAGCTTTGGCGCCGGGTGCTTCTGGGGTGTGGAAGCGGCCTTCGCCGCTATGGAAGGGGTCACTGAAACCGCCGTGGGATACATGGGCGGCAACACCCAGGACCCCACCTACAAAGAAGTCTGCTCGGACGATACCGGACATGCAGAGGTGGTTCAGCTGCAGTTTGATCCGGAAGTCATCAGTTACGAGACGCTGCTGAAAGCCTTCTTTGGCCTGCATGACCCCACCCAGCTGAACCGCCAGGGGCCGGACGTGGGACGGCAGTACCGTTCTGTCGTCTACTACCATGATGACGCGCAGAAAGCGGCGGCCGAACAGGTCAAGCAGGCGGAGGATCAGTCAGGCCGGCACAGGGGGCCTGTGGTAACAGAGCTGTCTGCTGCTCCGGAGTTCTTCCGGGCTGAAGAATATCATCAGCAATATCTGGCCAAGCGCGGACTTGCGTCCTGCAGCATCTAGAGCGTGACTGGTCTGGTCAGAAGCATCAAACGGACCGAACCGACCCTTGGCTCAGCCTCTGAGATCCGGAGACGAAAGTCAGGTTTTTGGCGCCCTGAAGCGATGTGTCTGTATGCAGCTGGGTAGTGCCAATACTGTGACCCCTTGCCTGCCTGCCGCTGGATATTTGCCTGCCGCTGTCTTTCTGTCATTTGGCTTTCCCACAGGAAAACACATTTGCAGCCCCGCCTGAATAGGCTAGATAGGGGCTCGAACTGCTGGCCGGTAACAAACCTTGTCTGGTTTGCTGCTGGCCCTGATGACAGTGGGAAGAGACTGTTTTCGCTTTATCGGTTGATGTTTTGTGATGTCGCCGACAGCAAAGAGGTTTCTTTATCCGGTTCACCAACGAAGGAGACCCGAAGGTGAAAGTAACTGAAATACAGCGCGTCCAGGCTTACCTGCGTGGCAAGTTTGGCACTGAACGGATCTCAGTCCATGGCCGTTCCGGCAAAGACGATTCCGCAGAGGTCAATCTGGGTGAAGAATTCATCGGCGTCATTTTCCGCGACGATGAAGAAGGTGAAGTCTCCTACGACTTCCACATGACCATTCTGGACATTGACCTGCCAGACGTCTGATTTTCTGCAGATTGATGGGGTGAGAACCGCCCCTGATTGGCACAAAAAACACCGCCACGGCTTTGCCCGCTTCATTGGGGTTTCAGCCTGGCGGTGTTTTTTTGCGTAAGAGGGTCTGTTCGAAGGTTGTTCCGGGCTCTGCAGACGCAGGCCGGAGGTCACCAAAGAGCCTGAAGAGATCTCACTTCAAGGCAACGGCCTGTCCACGCCCTTCGGTCGGGCAGGTGCTTGTGGTCGGCTCTGCAGTGAGGCCTTCAGAGCCGGGAAGGGCTTAGGCGGACGGCTGGTTTTTTTCTTCCCGAATGGCTTCTTCACCAGCGACCAGCGCCCAGGCCACCAGATCTTTCATCACTTTGCCCAGGGCCGTATCAAAGGCAACGGTTATCGCTTCAATGCTGTTTCTTTCCGCGGTGACCAGTGTTTCACCGCGCCAATTGCTGACGATCACCCGCCGGGGCATGCGCACCAGTTTGCAGATCATGGCCACATGGGCTTCCGGAGCGCCCCCGTCCAGATAAGAAATCTGAAACTCCCGAACCTCAACCATCATCAGGAATTCGGCCCGCAGACCGACGGAACCGCGTCCCACACCGACAATTCTTCCGGAGTTTTCAAAGGACTCAACGATCAGCGTCTGCACCATACCAGGGACGGTGTCGATCCAGTTGGACCGGGCGAAATACTCGATTTCATGCAGCTGACGTGTCAGGGCGACACGGGTGGTGTCCAGGCTGGCATCAGACGTTGGGGTGTCTATCAGCAACTGCCAGTCCACGTTGGGCAGGTCTTCCGGGAACGTGCTTTTGGGGGAGAGTTTGAAAAAGCGCGGCGGCGGGCCCTGATTGAGAATTCCGCCCCCGCAGGCACTCAACAGACCTGTCATGGACAGAGCTGCGCCGCCCATCAGGAACTGACGGCGTTTGCTGTTGTGCTCTTTCGTTGGCAGAGCAGACTCCGGTTGGGCAGTTACCAGGGCGCCGTTATGGGTTTTCTGTGCCTTCATATCCAGCCTGTCGATTGCCAAAGAGGAATTGTGCAGGATCGCGGTCCACGTCCCGCGTCACCCGGTTGAGAGAGCGCACCAGCGTGCGCGCTTCGGTCAGCAAAGCCGTCAGTTCATAAAGACCGCTGTTGGTGAAATCCCGGATCGGGATGCGGTTTTCTTTGACCAGGCCTTCCATTTCTTTGCTGACTCCGGTCAGGGCGTCAGAGGTTTTCTGGAACTTGTTGGCCGCAGTGGTGACGGAGACCAGGGCCTGCTCCGTTTTCATGCTGACGTTGCCGACTTCCGTGCGGACATCCCGTACCAGATCGGAGACTCCGGCGACCGACTCATTGACGGTGGCCATGGCGTTGGCCGCGTCCACGATAAAGCGGTCGATGTCACCGCTGCGATCAGCCAGTGCCTGAGAAAACGTGTTTACATTGGTCAGGGTGCTGTCGATGGTTGCCAGGTTTTTGTCACTGAGGACTTTTTTGGCCTTTTCCAGAAGCTCCCGTGCCGAGCTAACAGCTTCCGGAACACCTGACAGAACCTGTTGCAGGGCAGACGGCATGGTCTTGATTCTGGGGTATTTGTGTCCGGCTTTCTTCTCCAGTGGCGGGCTGTTGGGATCACCGCCCTGCAGCAGGATGTAGCGCCCGCCGGTGATGCTGGCCATCTCCTGGCTGGCAACCGTATCGGCATTGATGGGGGCCAGGGACTGAACTTCGATGATCACCGCCACATTGTTGGGGTTTTCTTCATCCAGGCTGATTTTAAGCACCTGCCCGACGGGGACCCCGTTGTAGCGCACCACGCCCCCTTTGTTCAGGCCGGTGACGGAAGAGGAAAAGACCAGCTCATAATGTTTGAAGGAGACGTCGAACTGGAACTTTGCCAGCCAAATGACGAACCCCAGCAGGCCCAGGAAAAAGACCAGGACAAAGCCACCGACCAGCAGGTAATTGGCACGTGTTTCCATGAACTAACTATCCTCGCCGTTCTTCCGGGTATCCTGACCATCCGGCTTGGCGTCAGACCCTTGTTCTTTTCTGCCTGTCACCGCCAGACCCTGTGCTTCAGCATCGTCCAGTGCCTTTTCGGCAGAGCGTCCACGCGGGCCGTTGAAGTAGTCCTGCATCCAGGGATGGGGATCTTGTCGCAATTGGCTCAGCTTGCCAACCTTAACACGCTTGTCCAGCAGGACCGATACACGATCACAGGATGTAAAAAGTGTATCGAGATCGTGAGTAACCAGTACCACTGTCAGGCCCAGAGCCTGCTGAAGGTCCAGCACCAGTTCGTCAAAGGCACCAGCTGAGATCGGGTCCAGGCCTGCGGTCGGCTCGTCCAGAAACAGCACGTCCGGATCAAGCGCCAGGGCCCGGGCGATGCCGGCGCGCTTGCGCATGCCGCCGGAAATCTCGCTGGGTAATTTCGGCCCTGCGTCAGGCGGAAGGCCCGCCAGGGACAGTTTCACGTTGGCCACTTCCCGGCGCAGCGCCGGCGAGAGATTGCGGTGGGCTTTCAGCGGGACCTCAATGTTTTCCAGCACGGTCAGGGAGGAAAAGAGCGCCCCATCCTGGAACAGCACCCCGATGTTATCCAGCAGGTCGCCGGCCAGTTCGACCCCCAGCATCTCCCGGCCCATGATCTGGATGTGCCCTTTGCGCGGGCGCATCAGGCCAATCATGGTGCGCAGCAGAACCGATTTGCCGGTACCGGAACCGCCGACCAGTCCCATGACCTCGCCCCGTTTGGCGCTGAAGGCCAGTTCGTCATGAATGACCTTGGGTCCGAACTGTGTTCTCAGACCCGATACCTCAATCACATTGTCGGGATTGCCCAGATCGCTTGCTGCGTCCAGATAATTCGGATCGGTCGGAGAGACCGCGGCAGGGACGGGCAAACCAGAGGGATGCAGAGGCGTGTTCATGTCTTACACCCCCACGATCGAATAGAAGATGTTGAAGATGGCATCGATGACAATGACCATGGAAATGGCTTCCACAACGGAGCGCGTGGTGCGATACCCGACGGATTCAGCGCTGGACGTCACCTTCAGGCCCTCGAAACAGCCCACCAGAGCGATGACAAAGGCAAACACCGGGGCCTTGATCAGGCCGGCGGCCAGTGTGTTCAGGCCAACGGCGTCATTCAGCAGACGGGCAAACTGAATCAGATTAATGTCCAGAAAGACCCAGCACATCACAGCGCCGCCCAGCAGGCCCATGATGTTGGCGTAGAAAGCCAGCAAGGGCATGGACAGCACCAGGGCCAGGACCCGGGGCATGACCAGAACTTCCACCGGGTGCAGGCCAATGGCCCGCATGGCGTCCACCTCTTCATTGACCTTCATGGTGCCGATCTGGGCGGTAAAGGCACTGCCGGAACGACCTGCAACGATGATGGCCGTGATCAGCACGCCCATTTCCCGCAGTACCCCGACACTGACCAGGTTGACCGTCAGGGACTGGGCCCCGAACTGGGCCAGCTGATCAATGCCCATGTAGGCCAGAACCACACCTATCAGGAAGGACAGCAGCCCCACGATGGGCAGAGAATCAATGCCCGTGCGTTCCAGATGAAAGGCCAGTGAGGTCAGGCGAACGCGGGACGGGTGCTTGATACTCTGAAAGAACAGGATGGAAGTGAGCCCAAGAAAGGACAGCAGCTCCCTGGACTGTTCATAGATTTCAATGGTGGCTTCACCGCAGCGTTCCACCATCGCGATGAAGGGATGCTTCTTTCTTTGCGGCGGGTCTGGCTGGACGGTTGCGGACACTTTGTCCAGCAGTCGGGTCCGGGCGGGGGACAGACCTTTCAGCGTCACCGTCACGCCGGAGTCTTCCAGACGGCGGCGGGTCTTGTGGATAAGCCAGGCGGCAGCCGTATCCATGACCGCCAACGCGCTGAAATCAAAATCGGCGCGTTTTTCGTGAGAGGCGGTGAGGGAATCGAGGTAATCCGATTTTGCGGAGATGGTTTCCGTTGTCCAATGCCCGGCAAAAGACAGGGTCAGCAACCCGTTGTCCCGGCTTTCTGTCACCTCTGCTGTTTCCGATTGTACCCCGGCAGTCATCAGCTAAGCATTCCCCAGCTAAGCATTCCCAGCTAAGCATTCCCCAAGTGCAGCTTCGGCTGGAACGACGACAGGATCAGGGGCAATTCCCTTACACTGACGGCCAGTTCCAACAGGCGAAGACAGCCTCTTTTCTGCTTTAGTGTCAGCAACTTCGCACAGTTTACGCCTCCACGACAACCCGGCTTGTCTTTGCCTTTGGTTGCTGCGGTTTGTCGGAGTGAGCGAGATTGAAGACCTGACGGCGGACCGGGAACATGTGGATCAGCCGGTTCTGGCGACATTGCTGACTTTGCTGTTTGCCGGGCGCCGAGGGCACCTGATTCGGTCAGATCCCCTGGTTGTCGGTCGATTGTTGTGTCTTTTCGCTTACCTCTGCGAAAAATCTGCGCTAGAGTGCCTGTTCAATATATTTAACATTTCGGAAGCCCCCTGCTTTCCGGATTTCTGGCCGATACCAATCGGGAGTCCAGAAATCACCAGAGCGGTGGTCACCAGTCTGGAAGGTCTCTGTACCAGGAGAAACAAGGCCTGTGGCAAAACCGATGAGCAGTCGCTCATAATGGGGCAGGGCTTTTGAGTGAGAATGACGGTCATGATCCCTGCGTCTGGTCTTGCTGGAGTCGGCGGTGGAACGGGGAGCGCGACAGTGAGTTGAGAGTGTTGGGCGATGGGTCAGAATCCCTCCCTGAGCGGGGAGGGTGCGAGCCGGTCCAATGAGAAAAACAGCTGGTCAGGATTGCCATTTAAAGAGGTGACCTGGCCGGGTTGATGAAGCTGCACAATGGGAAAGACAGATATGGGCAAACAAGTTCACCACTACGTCGGTGGCAAGGTCGTTGAAGGTAACAGCGGCCGATTCAGCGATTTTTACAACCCGGCAACGGGGGAAGTCACCGGTCAGGTGGCCCTCGCCAGCTCCGCCGAAATGGATGCGGCCGTTCAGGTCGCCAAAGCCGCACTGGTGGGCTGGGCCGCCACGCCGGCCATTACCCGCGCCCGGGTGATGTTCAAGTTCAAGGAACTGCTGGAAGCCAATCGCGACAAGCTGGCAGCCGCCATTTCTGTTGAGCATGGCAAGGTGCTGGGTGATGCCGCCGGTGAAGTGACTCGCGGTATTGAAGTTGTGGAGTTTGCCTGCGGCATTCCGCATCTGCTCAAAGGTGAATTCAACGAAAACGTTGGCACCAACGTTGACTGCCATTCTACCCGTCAGCCCCTGGGCGTGGTTGCCGGCATTACGCCGTTCAACTTCCCGGCCATGGTGCCCATGTGGATGTTCCCTATCGCCATTGCGACGGGCAACACCTTCATTCTGAAACCTTCTGAGCGGGACCCCTCCGCCCCCATGATGCTGGCGGAACTGCTTCAGGAGGCCGGGCTGCCGGATGGTGTGTTTAATGTCGTTAACGGCGATAAGGAAGCCGTGGACGCCATTCTGACCCATCCGGACATCCAGGCGGTCAGCTTTGTTGGCTCCACCCCCATTGCGCAGTACGTCTATCAGACTGGAACGGCCCACAATAAGCGGGTTCAGGCCCTGGGGGGCGCTAAGAACCACATGATCGTCATGCCTGACGCCGATATGGACCAGGCCACCGATGCTCTGATGGGCGCGGCCTATGGGTCTGCCGGGGAGCGCTGCATGGCCATTTCCGTGGCTGTGGCTGTTGGGTCCGCCGGTGACCAGCTGATGGAAAAACTGGAACCCCGTGTTGCCAGCATGAAAGTGGGACCCTACGACGATCCTGAAGCTGAAATGGGTCCGGTTGTCACCCGTCAGGCTTATGACCGGATCAAAGGTCTGATCGACAAGGGCGTGGAAGAAGGCGCCAAGCTGGTGGTCGATGGCCGTGATCTGGAACTGCAGGGCTATGAAAACGGCAACTTTATCGGAGGTTGCCTGTTTGACAATGTCACGACCGACATGACCATCTACAAAGAAGAGATCTTTGGACCGGTTCTGTCCGTGGTGCGCAGCGAGTCCTATGACGAAGCGCTGGCCATGGTGAATGACCACGAATATGGCAACGGCACAGCCATCTTCACCCGCGATGGTGATGCGGCCCGCAACTTTGCCAGCAATGCGCAGATCGGCATGGTCGGCATCAATGTGCCCATCCCTGTACCCATGGCTTTCCACTCCTTCGGCGGCTGGAAAGCGTCCCTCTTCGGGGATCATCACATGCATGGTATGGAAGGCGTGCGCTTCTACACCCGCCTGAAAACCATCACCTCCCGCTGGCCCACGGGCATCCGCTCCGGTGCTGAGTTTGTCATGCCGACCATGAAGTAAGTTTCAGGTTCTGCCATCAGGCCTTAGCGGTCTGCAGGCACCGGAAATTTCAAAACCCCCGATAACAGATTGTCTCTGTTGTCGGGGGTTTTTCGTTAACCTGTCCGCCGTTCTGGCTTATGCTTTTCAATTCAGTGGTGTGGCAGCGGGAGACCTGGTGCCAACAGTGTCCAGAAAAGGCAGTTCTTCTCCGGTATGGCTAAGCAGAGGTCCGACAGCAGCAATCCACAGCCGCGATCCCGAAGCATCAGCGTCAAACTTACGCTGATCGCCGGGACGCTGATGGCTGCGTCTTTCCTGGTGGCCTCTGTTTTCAGCATCGCCAAGTCCGTCGATGAACTGGAGGGCATCTTTGAACGGCAGATCAAGGATCTGGCGCATGCCTATGCTCAGGCGGCCTCCCTGCCTTTGGCTCAGAAGGACATGGTGGGGCTGGCTGAAAGCCTTGAGCCGGTCAAGGATCTGGAGGATTTTCAGTGGCTGTCGCTCTCAACCCCGGACGGCGAGCAGGGCCTGGTGGTCGGTGTTCCAGATTTCACCAGAGACTACTTTTTGGCAGTGGCACCAATCTACTGGCGGGGAGGGGCTGAAAACAAACCCAGTCGCCTGGGCGATATTGAACTCTGGGTGGGGCACGCAGCCCTGAATCGTGAGATCGTCGCTCTGATCCAGAAGGAGACACTGGTCCATCTCTTTCTGCTGGCCTTTTCTTTGCTGGTGCTTCACCTGGGCATTTCGCGTCTGTCACGGCCGCTGGCAGCCATCACCCAGCGCATGCGGGAACTGGCGGTCAAACCGGACGACGAGCCCATACCGGGACTGGATCTGAATGATGAAATCGGATCCATCGCCCGGGCGCTTTCGGTTTTCCGGGACAATTCCCTGGAACTTCATCGTCTGAAGGACTCGCTGGAACAGCAGGTTTCGACCAAAACTCAGGAACTGCTGCAGGCAAAGGAACAGGCGGAAACGGCAAACAGGGTGAAATCAGATTTTCTGGCGAACATGAGCCATGAAATCCGCACGCCGATGAACGGGGTGCTCGGTATGGCCCGTTTGCTCAAGGCTTCGCCCCTGAATTCTGAACAGGAAGCCTATGTCGACAACATCCTGGTGTCTGGCGACCTGCTGCTGACCATCATCAATGATGTTCTGGACTTTTCCAAACTTGAGGCAAAGGGCATGACCCTTTTGCCGGTGCCGTTCAATGTGGATGGCTTGTTGGCTAACGTTTTCCCGCTGCTGACTGAACGGGCTGAGGCGCGCAACAACACCCTCACCCATAAGTCCCTGACTGTTCTTCCCAAATTTCTGCTCGGGGATGAAACCCGCATCAAACAGGTGCTGGTGAACCTGATTGGCAATGCCATCAAATTCACAAATGACGGCACGGTAGAGGTTATCGTCAGCCACGCGGTGAAGGACTCTCAGCAGATCTATCTCACCTTTGAAGTCGTCGATACGGGCGTTGGGCTGAGCGCCAGGGCGCAAAAATCACTCTTTGACCGCTTCTCTCAGGGGGACAGCTCGACCACCCGTCGGTTTGGCGGCACTGGTTTGGGACTGGCAATCTCCCGACAGCTGGTTGAACTGATGGGCGGGGAAATTGGTGTTGAGAGTGAAGAAGGTAAAGGGTCTACCTTCTGGTTTACGTTGCCTCTTGAGATCGCCAAGCCTCTGGAGGGTGAAAAAACGCCCGGTACGGCGAGCAGGTTTGCAGAGCAGGGGGTGAAGGAATCTCTGGTGCCGGCCCTGGCAAAGGAAAATGGGCTTCCTGCACCTCTGAGCCCGGCCAGAAACGGCAGGGATGATGGCCGCTACACGGTACTGGTGGCGGAAGACAATGAAATCAACAGCCTGCTGTTGGAAAAGATCCTGCAGCGAGGGGGGTATGAAGTTCTTCTGGCAAAGAATGGTGTGGAGGCTGTCGCCATTGCGCGGGAAGGCAAAGCAGACATCATTCTGATGGATATTCAGATGCCCGAACTGGACGGCAGGATGGCGGCACGGGTCATCCGGTCCCTTGGCAGCAGCATTCCTCAGGTCCCCATTCTGGCCGTAACAGCCAATGCCATGGCAGGGGATCGGGAAAGGTATCTTTCCGATGGGATGAATGGCTATCTGGCCAAGCCCATTGACCCCTTTGAACTCTTGCAAAGCATCGGCAAGTTCTGTGTTGCGCCCTCAGACGGTTCAGGTCCTGCAACCGCGCCTCAAGACAAAACACCCGGCAGATCATCTGGCATCAATCTGCAGCTCTCAGATAAGGCAGGGCTCAAGTCCACGACGTCTGATGCCACAAGTGACGCCGATGATGGAGAAAAGGGAAAGCCTGTTCCCAATGGCAAGTATGACAAAATTCCGCTGTTCGATGAAACGCAGCTGCAGGCCCTCAGCGATATGATCGGTCTGGAAGGTCTGCAGGAATTGTTTCATCCCTTGCCGGAAGAAAGCCAGAGTTTGATCGATGCGGTGGAAACAGAACTTCAGGCCCAGGATCAGGAAGGTGTTCAGGCCCAGGCACACAGCTTGAAGGGCCTGGCCGCAAACTTCTCCGCCTCGCGTTTGCAGGCTCTGGCAGAAGCCATGCAGGACAGTACCTCCTGGGAGGAAAGGCAGACCCTTCTGGTGAAACTGAGAAAAGTGGCCGACGAGATGGCGAACTATCGTCTGGAAAGCAAACCCTAGAGTCTGATCGTCTATTTCCAACCTGTTTGAGCATGAACGGGAGAGTGGGCTGGCTGGGCGAAACACTAAACAGCGTGACGCTCATTTCAGTGTTTAAGAAGATGAGGCCGCTGCAGTTCTAAGCGAAAAATCTATCCTGCTGGTCCGGTTCCTTGCTGGAATGGAACCCTGAAAACCAACACTTGCCCGCAATCCGGTCGGGCCAGCCGTCTGTCAGTCTCGCAGGAGCGCAGACACCCCTGAAACAAGAGCTCCTGGGTGAGGGCCAAGCAGGATTGCCGGCATGCCGAGCGCTGTCGCCCCGGCAACATCTGTTAAGGGATTATCTCCCAGCATGACCGCCTTTTGGGGAGCCACACCGCCGGCCTTCTGCAGGGCAGCGAGATAGATTGCGGGTTCCGGTTTGCCGATAATCTGGATGTTCTCCTCCGGCAGACCCGGGGCCACCGACCGGACGGCCGCCAGCAGAGCGCCGGTTTCAGGGACCGGCACGCCGTCGGGGCCAGGGTGGGTGAGGTCAGGGTTTGAAACAATCAACCGGGCACCGGATTTCAAAGAGCGGGCAATGCACTGCAGCTTGTCGTAGGTGAAAGAAGTGTCTCTGGACAGCATCACCACATCGGGCTGGTCATCGGTCAGATTCAGACCCAGGTTGCGGGCCAGTTCGGCCAGTTCATCACTGCCAAAGAACTGTACACGGCCCCCCGGGGTCTGCTGCGCGATCAACTCAACAGTCAGGTGGCCAGCCAGCAGTATGTTACCGGCAGCAACCGCCATACCTTGCTGACGCAATTGCGCTGAAAGGCCTTCTGACAGGTCCCGGGAGTTGTTGGAGACAATGTAGAGCTTATCACCTAGCTGCTGCGCCAGTTCCCTTGCGCCCGGCAGGGGAATGTTTGCTGTCGCCAGGCAGCCATCCAGATCTGCAAGCACCACTTCAGCCTTATTCAGCCGGGACAAGGCCAGATCCTGATTAGGACCTTGCTCCGTCTCTGGATGGCTTTCTGTGAAAGCTGACTCTTTGCTGCTGGAGGGCGTGGTCATGTCGGATACCCATGTGGCTCAGGTAAGGATTAAGCAGATCAGAACAGCCGGGATGCTAGAGCATGATCGGTTTGGTTAGAAGCGCTTTGCGCTTGTGTTTAAACCGAAAATCATCCTCTAACACGTTGAAAAGAGGTAAATTCAGGCTTCAAGCATTATCACGCAGTGAGTCCACTTAAACAGATTTGACTCTAGAATTTTGCCACCCTTTGCGAAATCCCAAAATGACCCCTGGCAGATGAAAAACCACTCTTGTTTAGATGCTTGCTGCGTCTTGAGCGGAGTCCCAATGTGAAACCAGCCGGGCAACGGCCTGAGCTTTCCCGGATTTCATTCGGCTTGGATGGGCTGGCGTCGCGACAGGGCCTGAGTCGAAAATCGTTTCAACGGGCCTGAGGATACGGCGCGCAGTAGAGCGCGCAATGTTTCAGAGTTTGGAGAAATGGCAGCGCAGAAGCTGCGGCAAGTGAGGCCGTTGGTCAGACAGCCTGGCGCGACGGGTCTGCATCCAGAACCAGATGCAGACACATCAGCACCCGTTCCAGTTCGCTTTCTTCCAGTCCAAAACGAACACCAATTGATCCTTTGTAGGACCAGACGCACTCACCTTCCAGTATGCCGGCGGTGGGGTGTTCAATACTGATGCTTTGGCCCTCGTCGATTGCCTCATCCGGGATCAGGCAAACACCCTCTTTCGAGATATCCAGCAGTTGCGCCGGAATCTCTTTTCCTTCGACCGTCAGATTGATGGTCGTTCTTTCGGTCATTTCGACTCTTTGGCTTTTGCGACGATCGTCGAAATCAGGCACGTGAACTGTCTTCCTGCTGTAGCGCTGTTCGATCAGGAGTTCTTTTTTGAAACTCAGGATCGGAGTGAGTGAAACATTCCTTTAGAGCGTGATCTGTTTCATTGAAAGTGCTTGGTGTTTGCCCTCAAAAGAATGAATGCCTTCACTCTTTGCACAGAAGCAGCCACCTGTTTAATGCACTGTCATGAAGTGAGTCTACTCGAGACGATTTGACTCTAGTCGATCGCGGTTTTCCAGCCCTTTTCTTACTTTAACGCTCGAGAACATCCTGCGCAGATCTCAGGGAGCTGTGCGCGTCTTTCCCTTGTTGTTACCTAAAGTAAACGCGCAGCAGGACAGTCTCTCCACTAAGCCATTGTGTCAGGGGAGTCTTGCCAATCTGTAAAAATCAAAATCTGTTGTCAGACAGATGGGAGCAGGATGGCAACGACGGTGCCTTCCCCCAATGCGCTGTCAATTTCCAGCTTGCCGCCGTGGGCTTCAATAATCTGGGTGGCGATGGCCAGACCCAAACCTGCCCCGCCGTGGGACCGGGCAAAAGCCGTTTCAACCTGTTCAAAGGGCCGCAGAACGGTTGCCAGTTTTTCTTTTGGAATGCCAATGCCGGAATCAGAGACGGAGATGCGCACGAATCCGACACCATCAGGATGGGCTGTCACCTGAATGCGACCGTTTTCAGGTGTGAACTTGGAGGCATTGTCGATCAGGTTGATAATCACCTGTTTCAGACGGCGGGAATCACCTTCCACTTGCGGGCAGTTTTCGACCAGCTCCAGGGAGAAATCGATGCTCTTTTCATTGATCCGCCGTTCCAGATAGCGGCTGGCCTCCTGGCAGATATCCGGCAGCTCAATCAGCTCTTTTTCAATTTGCAGGGTGCCGTTTTCAATGCGCGCCAATTCCAGAATGTCATTGATGATCCCCAGAAGCAGCTCACCGCTCTTGACGATTTCAATGGCGTAGTCGCGATACCGGTCGTTGCCAACGGGCCCAAAGAGCTCTTGTTCTGTAATCTGCGCAAAGCCGATCATGGCATTCAGCGGGGTGCGCAGTTCGTGGCTCATGGTGGCCAGGAACTGACCTTTGGCCGTATTGGCCCGCTCCGCATTGCGCAGGGCAAACTCCAGTTGCTGCTGGGCCTGGGCATGGGCTTCAATCAGGGACTGCATGCGATCCAGCAGCTTGTTGGTTTCCTTCGCCACGGCCCCCAGTTCGTCATCTCGGCTTTCCAGCGTGGGGGGAAGTTTCGTGGCAGCGGGCTGAGTCGGATCAACGGCCGACAAGCCCCGCTCAATATCCATCACCGGCTTGGTCAGGGTGTAATTGAAAACCCAGGTCAGCAGGGCGCCCAGAAAGCAGAACTCCAGCACCCGACTGCCGGCCGTGGTCAGATAGCGGCTGATGAACTCCCGCCCCACCATTTCCAGACTGATTTCCAGTTTCAGTTCACCGACCACAAAGCCAGCTTCCGGACTGGGGGCTTCGCCGGTGGGATTGGGGCGGACGAAAATCAGCTCTCTGCTATGATCTTTTAAGCCGGAGAACAGTGTGCGTGACAGGCGGTCGGTCAGGTTTGTTTCAACGGGCTTTTGTTCTTCTGCAAGTATGTCGCCAAAGTCGGTGGATATCTGGGCTCTGGCGACAATCTCGTGTGCCATCAGGCCTTCCAGTACGGCCTGTGCTGAGACCACATTGACTTCGTAGGCAGCCTGGGTTGCTGCGTCGATGGAAGCTTCGAAGTATTGGCTGACCAGGTGCTGTGTGTTTTCCCGGTCGCTGTTCAGATCGCGAATGAAGAAAGCCACGCCCATAACTCCGCCCAAAACGGCGGCAGCTACGATGGCGTAGAGCGCTTGCTTAAAGGATAAACGGCGCGAAAGCGTAACCGTTTTCTTCACCATTCACTGTCCAACCTTGTTACCCCGGGAGACAATCGAGCATGCGATTATCTCCTCCCAATTTCACGTGACAGGAGAACTATGACATTAATCTATTAGTGCGAGATTAATAGCCCCGACAAAACTATCATTTTAGCAGGATAAATCGAAGTCTTAAGCTGGGGAGATTCAGTCTTTAGATATCAGAGACTTACCGCTTCCCCCCTCCTTCATTTCACCCAGGAAACGATCGCGGGAAAGTGAGCGTAAGGGCTGCTCTTGTCAAACGCCCCCACTGCAACTGTGTCAAAAAGACGCTGCATACCTGGATGCTGACGGCCTTGTTCGTCTCTGGGTAGTGATTTCTGACACAATGCATCAGGACATAAAGGTTACGTCCAGCTGTTCATCTCCCAGCGTCAGCTGACTGACCTGCGGGTGGGAGCGGGCCAGAACCTGTCCGCGGCGCACAACACACAGGCGGGTCGGGCGCAAGCGCAGGGCATCGATTTCATCCCGGGCCTGCAAAATCACAAAGTCAGCGTGACAGCCAATCTCTAGACCGTAATTTTCCAGCTTCAGGGTTTCTGCACCCGCGCGGGTCACAGCGGCAAAGCAGGCTTTCATCTCAGCCACGCCTGTCATCTGTCCGACGTGCAGTCCCATGTGGGCCACTTCCAGCATGTCGTGGCTGCCCAGGGAGTACCAGGGATCCCGCACACAGTCGTGCCCGAACGCGACGGTCAGTCCCCGTTCCAGCTGTTCCTTGATCCGTGTCATGCCCCGGCGTTTGGGGTAGCTGTCGTGGCGGCCCTGCAGGGTGATGTTGATCAGGGGATTGGCCACCACTTTCACGTCGGCTTCAACCATTAGGGCCAGCAGTTTGGACACGTAGTAGTTGTCCATGGAGTGCATGGATGTCAGGTGGCTGCCCGCGACCCGCCCCTGCAGCCCCAGGCGCTGGGTTTCATAGGCCAGGCTTTCGATATGGCGTGAGAGGGGATCATCGCTTTCATCACAGTGCATATCCACCAGCAGGCCCCGGTCCGCGGCGATTTCGCAAAGCTGCCGAACGGCATCGGCCCCGTCAGCCATGGTGCGTTCGAAATGGGGAATGCCCCCGACCACATCCACGCCCTTGTCCAGGGCGCGCAGCAGAAGCTCCCGGGCGTTGGGCGCGCGCAGGAAGCCGTCCTGTGGGAAAGCCACCAGCTGCAGGTCGAGATAGGGCTTGATCTCTTCACGCACTTCCAGCAGGGCGTCCACTGCCAGCAGACGCGGGTCGCAAATGTCCACATGGCTGCGAATGGCCAGGTTGCCCTTGGCAATGGCCCAGCGGCAGAGTTCATGGGCCCGCTTTTTGATGTGCTCTACGGTCAGGTCGGGTTTCAGTTCCCCCCACAGGGCAATGCCCTCCAGCAGGGTCCCGCTTTCATTCACCCGCGGTTGGCCGTAGCTCAGGGTGGAATCCATATGAAAGTGGCTGTCGACGAAGGGCGGCGTTACCAGAAATCCCTGGGCGTCGATTTCCTGCGCAGCCTCTGCCTCAAGAGCCGGTTCCACAGCGACGATTCTGCCGTCCTTACACCCCAGGTCCTGGAGAGATGACGCGGCCCCCTCGCTGGCCACCTGGCTGAGGCGGGCGTTGCGGACAATCAGATCCAGCATGGTGTTCCTTTCTCCGTCAGCGTTCGCCACGCCGGAAGGGCACCAGCAGGGCTTTGGGGTAGGCGGCTTTGCGCGACATGATGATCAGGGCCAGGATCGACAGCAGATAGGGACCCATCTGAACGAACTGATAGGGAATGAAGCTGCTGGATTCCTGCTGCACGCGAATCTGCAGAGCTTCGAAAGCGGCAAAAAGCAAAGCCCCGAACAGCGCCTTGCCCGGTCGCCAGGAGGCAAAGATAACCAGGGCCACACAGATCCAGCCGCGGCCGTTGATCATGCCGAAATAGAAGGCATCGAAAACCGAGATGGTCAGGAATGCGCCGCCGATGGACTGCAGCGCGGACCCGACCATGACGGCCCCGGTCCGCACGGCGAAAACGTCAATGCCCTGGGCTTCCACCGCCATGGGGTTTTCCCCCACCATGCGCACGGCCAGCCCCAGGGGGGTGCGATAGAGCAGGTAGGCCACCACGGGAATGGCCAGGAATGCCAGATAGGTCAGCGGAGAGTGGGTGAACAGCGCCTCACCGAGAAAGGGAATATCTGACAGATAGGGAATGGGCAGCGGCTGAAAGGGTTCGATCTTGGGGGGCGTGGTGACCCCGGGCAGCATCATGCGGAAGATGAAGTAACTCAAGGAGGAGGCCAGCAGCGTGATGCCGATGCCGGTGACGTGCTGACTGAGACCCAGGTAGACAGAAAAGAGCGAATGCAGCAGCCCGAAAATGGCGCCGACCAGTGCGGCCACCAGCACGGCGGTCCAGAGGTCACCCCCCAGATAGACATACATCCAGGCCACCATGGCGCCCATGGTCATGATGCCTTCAATGCCCAGGTTCAGAACCCCGGCCCGTTCGCAGATCAGTTCACCCAGGGTGCCAAAGATCAGCGGTGTGGCCATGCGGATGACGGCGGCCCAGAAGCCCACGGTCAGGAAGAGATCGAGAAAGTCCATCGGTAATCCTCCCCCTTAACTGCGCGCCAGACGCAGGCGATAGCGGGTCATAAAGACCGCCAGCATGACGGACAGAAGTGCAACAGCTGTCATCACGTCAGCGATGTAGCTGGAAACCCCCACGGCCCGGCTCATGGCATCGGCCCCGTTGTAGATGGCGGCAATGAAAAGGGCGGACGCAAGACAGCCCAGGGGATGCAGCCCCGCCAGCATGGCCACGGCGATGCCCGTGTAGCCAAAGCCAGGGGAGAGATCCATGGTCAGGTAACCCTTGGTGCCTGTCAGTTCACTGACACCGGCCATGCCTGCCAGCCCGCCGGAAATCAGGGCGGTGCGGATGACGGCCCAGTTCACCGGCACCCCGGCAAAGCGGGAGGCCTCAGGGTTGTGACCGACAGCACGGATTTCCAGTCCCCAGCGGGTAAAGCGCATGAAGGCCCAGGTGAGGACCGCCACAAGAATGGCGACGGTCAGACCCCAGTGCAGGCGGGTGCGGGGCAGCAGAACTTCCAGCAGGCCTTCGTCAATGATGGGTTCGGCTTGCGGCCAGCCCATGGCCATGGGGTCCTTCCAGGGGCCAAACAGCAGAAAGTTGACCAGCAGCAGAACCACAAAGTTAAGCAGCAGGGTGGTCACCACTTCGTCCACGTTCAGGCGGACTTTCAGCAGGGTTGGCACCAGCAGCAGAAGGCCGCCAGCCAGAGCACCGGCCAGGAACAGGAAGGGGATCATCAGGGCGGGGGGCAGAACCACCATCCCCGTGCCCACCCAGGTCGCAGCCAATGCGCCCATGTAGAACTGGCCTTCACCGCCAATGTTCCAGAGCTTGGCGCGAAAGGCGACAGCGGCGGCCAGACCGGTCAAGGCCAGCGGGGTGGCCCTAACCAGAGTTTCAGAGATGGCAAGGCGAGAGCCAAAGGCCCCGGTAAAGAGCTTCCAGTAAGCTTCGCCCACAGGCGCGCCGCCCCAGACCAGCAAGCCGGCGCAGAGCAGGAAGGTCAGCAGAATTGCGCCCAGAGGGGCGGCGATATGCATCCAGAAAGGGACGGAATCGCGGGGTTCAAGCTGCATAACCGCTGTCCTTTCCGGCAGGATGTCCCTGACCACTCATCAGCAGACCCAGTTCTGAGATTTCAACCTCCTCCACCGCTTTGGGGGGGCTGAGGTGACCGTGATACATGACCGAAATGCGGTCGCTTAAGGCCAGCAGTTCTTCCAGATCCTCTGAGATCAGCAGGATGGCGGCTCCGCGGGCGCGGGCTTCCAGCAGCTTTTCATGAACGTAGGCGGCGGCCCCAACATCCAGTCCGCGAATGGGCTGGTTGGCCAGGATCAGCTTGGGGGCGCGTTCCAGGGAGCGGGCCAGGATGATTTTTTGCATGTTCCCGCCGGAGAGTTTGCGCACGTTGGTGTCCGGTTTGGCGCCGCGGATGTCGTAACGCTCAATCATTTCCCGGGCGTGGGCGTTGATCACCCGGCCCTTGAGAACCCCGGCCTTGCTGTAGGGCGGGTGGCGGTAGTCTTCCATGATCAGGTTTTCCGCCACGCTCAAGTCGCCGACCACGCCCTGGGCATGACGGTCCTCGGGAATGCGGCCCACCCCCTCTGAAATCATGAACGCCGGTTCGAAATCTGCGACCGGCTGGCCGTGCAGATGGACACTGCCGGATGTTGGTTTGCTGACCCCTGACAGAAGGTTTGCCAGGGCCGCCTGGCCGTTGCCGGAGACCCCGGCAACACCCACGATCTCAAAACTGCGCAGGGTCAGGGACAAGTGGTTGAGCAGCCGTTGCTCGTCGGGTCCCTGCAGGATGATGTCATCCAGGGCCAGCACCGGGTTCCCCGCACTGATTGCTGTGCGTTTGGGCTCCGGGATGGTCTTGCCGACCATGGCCTCAGCCAGGGCTTGTTTGTCCACAGCGCCCTTTTCAAACTCTGCCACCAGCGCGCCCTGGCGCAACACAGCAAAGCGATCGGAAATCCCCAGGACTTCGTTGAGTTTGTGAGAAATGAAAATCACCGACAGGCCGGTGTCGATCAGACTGCGCAGCGTGTCGAACAGACGCTCGGATTCCTGGGGGGTCAGAACAGCCGTGGGTTCGTCAAGGATCAGAACCCGCGCATCGCGGTACAGGGCTTTCAGGATTTCAACCCGTTGCCGTTCCCCCACTGACAGATCTGCCACCAGGGCGTCGGGATTGATGGCCAGTCCGAATTGAGTTGCCAGGCTTTCCAGTTTGTCCTTGGCCGCTGCTTTGTTGCTGCGCAGGGACCAGAGGCTTTCGGTACCCAGGGTAATGTTCTCCAGAACTGTCAGCTTGTCTGCCAGGGTAAAGTGCTGGTGAACCATGCCCACGCCCCGGGCAATGGCTTCGCGGGGGGACCCATGGGGCAGAGTTTTGCCAAAGACCTCAATGTCGCCGCTGTCCGGATGGTAGTGGCCGAACAGAATGTTCATCAGCGTGGTTTTGCCCGCGCCGTTTTCCCCCAGCAAGGCCAGCACCTCACCTTTGCGCAAAGACAGAGAGATGCTGTCATTGGCGACCAGTGAGCCGAAAGTTTTGGTGATCTTTGACATGGACAGGACCACGTCTGCGGCCGGTCCTGAGGCAGTGGCTGCGGATGTGGCCGCGGACGACTCGTCCATGGCTTTCCCCCTAGGTTGTCCGTTGGCTGACCCGCGGGTGCACCAACGGTCGTCTGAAAGCTGTTCTGTAAAACAAGGCAGCCCGGACTGAAAGCACCTTTCAACCGAGGATCCCGAGAGCGAAATCAGATTAAGTGGACTTTCTTTGTGATGCCACTTAGACCGCGAAACCACAAAGGCTGTTTCAGCGGAAGATCCACGATCCGATTTCAGGCAAAAAACGTCTGAAACGAAGCCGATCGTGCGCTGGGGATCATGATTGAAAGGCGGTTTCCAGAGTGTCTGGTGCCCTGTCACTGCACCAGCCATGTGGCGGGAGCAGTGACAGGGGTCTCAAGACAATTGGGCTGTTGGAAGCAACCGGATCAGAAGGTTGACTTCGGTTCTTCGTCGTTGATTTCGACGATGAACTTGCCGGACTTGATGTCCTCAGCCTTTTGGGCCACAGCAGCCTTGATGTCGGCAGACAGACGGTCTTCGAACTCATGGTAGGAAGACAGGCTGGCACCACCTTTGGCCATCATGGTCCATTCTTTGTAGTTGTCGGCTTCGAACTTGCCGGCTTTGACCAGTTCGACAGCGTGGTTGACGGCAGGTTCCATGTGCCACAGGGCAGAAGCCACCACCACATCGGTGCCGTTTTCTTCCTTGTTCATGTCGTTGACGTTGCCAAAGGCCAGGATGCCTTTTTCGCGGGCGGCATCAACCACACCGGCACGTTCGGCGTAGAGAATGTCCACACCGGCTTCCACCTGGGCAAAAGCGAACTCTTTGGCTTTGGGCGGATCATACCAGGAGCCGATGAAGGCCACTTTGAACTCAACATCGGGGTTCACAGATTTGGCGCCGGCCATGAAGGCATGGAAAAGACGGTTGACTTCACCGATGGGATAGCCGCCGACCATGCCAATCTTGTTGGATTTTGTCAGGCTGCCGGCAATCATACCCATAAGATAGCAAGGCTCATGGATGTAGTTGTCAAAAACGGAGAAGTTGGTGCCGTCCGGGCCACCGGAAGAGCCGACCAGATAGCCAACGCCGGGATAGTCTTTCGCCACTTTGCGGGCTTCCCGGCCAATGCCGAAGGTTTCCCCGACGATCAGGGCCACACCGTCTTCCGAATACTGGCGCATGACGCGCACATAGTCGGTGTTGGGCACATTTTCGGAATAGACGTACTCAATGGTGCCGTCCTTTTCCGCGTTCACCAGAGCCCGGTGCAGGGTGCCGACCCATTTCTGCTGGACGGGCAGGGTATAGATCCCGGCCACTTTGATTTTTTCTGCCAAAGCGGACTGCACGCCACCGGCAACAGCTGCCAGGGCGATGGCCCCTACAGCAACAGACTTCAACAAACCTCGCATTAATCCCTCCTCTTTGCTGACCTCCCTGTCGAAGGTCACACTCAAATCCGCTTTCCTGAAAGGTCGCACAGGATGACCGCACTGGCGACGCTTTGCAAAACAAAGCGAAAGGCGGACGTCTCGGATTTTCCTCCCTTGATCCTTCTGTGTGACTTTGCGGCTCGTGTTTTGGCAAGCCGCAACAAGACCGAGGCCCCGCTCTTTCTTGATGAAGAGCCTGAGGGCCTCACAGATTTGACCAATTGGTCAATTATGTTACCAGCGATGGAGAAGGGCGCAAGTTTTTTGCGGCAGACGGGATAAGAGAAAGCTTCGGCGGACTCCGAAGAAAGCACAGCAGGCAGTTTGCTTTCGCCCGGTTTTTCCGTTCACTCCTGCCAACGAGAAAACCCCGGCTGCGGACAACCGGGGTGGTGTGAGGCTTAAGGGTGAGTGCTGGGAAGAGGCGGTCAGAAGCCCGGCTGGCGCCCGAGATTCTTCAGGGCACCGGCAATCTGCTGCTCAAATTTCTCCATTTCCCGCCGACCCAGTTCTGTCAGCCGGACAATGGATTTGCGCTTGTCGAAGCTGTCTCTGTCAGAGCGGATGTAGCCCATGTCTTCGAAGCCAGCCATGATCTTGCGGGCTGTGGGGTAGGATACATTGAGAATGCCGCAGATTTCACCGATGGTGACGGGGCGATCTGATAATTCTGAGCGATGGAGGTGGGCCAGCCAGGGCCAATCCCGGTTGCGCACGCGAAACAAAGGGGACTCGTTCTGCAAACGCCAAAAGCCCTGCAGGAAATCAAGCACCTCCTCAGCCTCTAATGCCGGCACACGATTGCCCCTATCCCCGAATTCTATAACTTCGAACATTCCCACCCAATAAATCGTCGCCGTATCGCAGGCGTCGACCATTCCTTCTGACGATACAAGTGGGCTTTATGTCGGAACGCCGAAGGGCAGTTGCAAGACGCCCCCGATCAAGAGTGATCAAGAAATCGGGAGGGGGACGCAATTATGCGTCACCGCCTCCCGTAAGTTTGTGCGTCTGAGCCTGAGCTCGAAAGATAGATGGGGACGGTCCGAAAATTAAAAACGGAAAAGAAAACAGCTATTTACAGACAAAAATCGTCGAAACATTAGTGCAAAAATTTTCAACATTTTTTCAGCAATTCTTCCCATAAGCAGCTAAGTGTTGCTTTGGTGTCACAGGTGCGTGAAAAATGTCGCGGCGCCTCAGACAAGCTGTTGCAAGAGACAAAGGGCCTGCGTTAGGTGTGCCTTCAGCGTCTGAGACTGGCTTTCCATTTAAGGCCTTGCGTCCAGGGAACAAAAAAACATCCCGGACGAAAATAGGGGTCACTATTCACTTCGTGATTGGGGAAGCCATCACCATGAAAAAGATTCTTCTTGCCTCCTCCGCCCTGGCTGCTGTCAGCCTGGCTGCAGGTGCTGCTTCTGCCGAAGACGGTAAAATCAAACTGTCCGTCGGTGGTTACTACCAGAACTTCGTGTCCTTCGTTTCTCAGGACAACGACGCCGCTGGCCTGAACGCCAACGGTCAGCTGAACGATTACAACCCCGTAAACGTCCGCCAGGAAGGTGAAATCCACTTCAAGGGTTCGACCACCCTGGACAACGGCCTGCAGGTCGGTTTTGACGCTCAGCTCGAAGCCATCACCCAGTCTGACCAGATCGATGAAACCTACATGTGGTTCTCCGGCAGCTGGGGTCGCGTCAACCTGGGCGCAGAAAACTCTGCTCCCTACCTGATGGCATACTCTGCTCCTTCCGCTGGTCTGGGCCTGAACTCACCCAACTTCTTCATCTTCTCCACCACCAACGCGGCGCCGACGTCAGGCTTCCTGAACATTCCGTCTGACGCCAACAAGATCACCTACTTTACCCCGCGTATGGCTGGCTTCCAGCTGGGTGCATCTTACACCCCCAACATCGACGCCCGTGGCGGTGACCGTCAGTCCTTCGGTCTGAACACCAACAAAAACGTTGGCGCCCACGACAACGTCTTCTCCGTTGGTGGTAACTACGTTCAGTCTTTCGACGCTGTCGATATCTCCGTCAGCGCCGGTTACGAAAAGGCCTCCCTGCAGGCCGACAGCCTGGCCAGCCCTGGTCTCTATGACGACATCAGCGCCTGGTCTGTGGGTGCGTCTGTTGGCTTCTCCGGCTTCACCATCGGCGGCTCCTATGCTGACAGCGATGTGGAAGGCTTCGGTGCAGGCAACAAGTCCCGCAAGTTCTATGACCTGGGTGTCCAGTACGGTACCGGCCCCTGGGCTGCTTCTTTGACCTACTCCCGCGGGGAAAACGAATTCCTGTCCGGCGGTGGCGAAGACAAGCGCGACATGGTGGAACTGGGTGCTTCCTACAAGCTGTCCCCGGGCATCACCGTGGTTGGCTCCGGTCAGTACATGAAAGAAGAAACTGCCGGTTCCAACACCGACATCAAGGGCTGGGGTCTGGCTCTGGGTACCAAACTGTCCTTCTAATTCTGTTAGAAGATCAGTCTGATCTACGGGAAAGGGCGGCTTTTAAGCCGCCCTTTTTCTTGCCCCAATGTAACTTCGCTGCCGGGTACCAGAGCATGATCGGTTTAGTTGGAAGCGCTTTGCGCTTGTACCTAAACCGTGAATCATCCTCTAACACGTTGAAAAGAGGCAAATTCATGCTTCAAGTGTTATCACGTTGTGAGTCCACTTAAACCGATTTGACTCTAGAGCCTGTCGAAAACCTTCATCAGGAAGGCGTAAATCAGGCCAACTTCCTTGAGCTTGTCAAAGCGACCGGCAGATCCGGCGTGGCCGGCGTCCATATAGGTGCGCAGCAGCAGCAGTTTGTCGTCGCACTTAACTTCCCGCAGCCTGGCCACCCACTTGGCCGGTTCCCAATAGGTGACGCGGGGGTCGGTCAGACCGGCTGTTGCCAGAATGTGGGGATAGCTCTGGTCCGTTATGTTGTCATAGGGCGAATAGCTGCGGATGTAGTCAAAGGCTGCCTTATCCGTGATGGGATTGCCCCATTGGGGCCATTCGGGCGGGGTAAGCGGCAGGCTGTCATCCAGCATGGTGTTAAGCACATCCACAAAGGGCACATCGGCGACGGCCGCCTTGAAGAGATCGGGGGCTTCGTTGACCACCACGCCCATCAGCATGCCGCCTGCTGAGCCGCCATGGGCGGCAATGTTGCCTTCCCGAGCCAGTCCTTCGGCCACCAGGTGGCGACCGGCGGCGATGAAATCCCAGAAAGTGTTCCGCTTTTTCTCCAGCCGGCCGTCCAGGTACCAGCTGTATCCCTTGTCACTGCTGCCGCGAATGTGGGCAATGGCATAAACAAAGCCGCGATCCACCAGGGACAGGCGGTTGGGTACAAAAGACGCCGGGGTGGCCAGTCCGTAGGAACCGTAGCCGTAGAGCAGGACCGGGGCTGACCCGTCCAAAGGTGTGTCTTTGCGGTACAGCAGGGTAACCGGGACCAGGGCACCGTCATGACTGGGGGCCAGCAGACGGCGGGTTTCATAGGCCTCGGGATCATGCCCGCTGGGCACCTCCTGGGTTTTCAGCAAGGTCCGCTTGCGCGACAGCAGGTCGTAGTCAAAGGTCTGCTGCGGCGTTTTGGGGGAGGAGAAAACAAAGCGCAGATTGTGACTGTCGTATTCGTAGCCCGGAGACAGGCCCAGCGAATAGGCCGCCTCGGAGAAGCTGACCTGATGGCTCTGGCCGCTGGAAAAACAGGTGATGGAGATGGTGGGCAGCGACTCCACCCGTTCCAGCAGCACCATGTGATCGGCAAAGAGCAGATGATCGATGCGGTAACGACCCAGTTCGTGGGGCACCAGATCTGTCCAGTTCTCTTTGCCCGGCGCTGACAGGGGGGCTTCCACCAGCTTGAAGTCCGTGGCGCCATCGGCATTGGTCAGGATCAGCAGTCTGTCGCGGGCCGCATCGTGGCTGACTTCATACTTCAGCTCTCCGCTGCGGGCCTGGACCAGAAGAGGATCAGATTCCGGTGCATCGGCATCAATCAACCAGACTTCGGAACAGTCATAGTCATGGCTGTCCACCAGAATGAAGCGACCGGACTCCGTTTTATCGACGCCCAGGAAGAAGCCGGGGTCCTTTTCTTCGAAAATCAGGACATCCTCGTCCTGAGAGCTGCCCAGTTTGTGCCGTTTCAGGCGGCAGGGCCGATGATTGTCATCCAGCTCCACATAAAAGAGAAACTGGCCGTCATTGGACCAGACCAGTCCCCCGGCCGTGTTGAGCAAGCGGTCCGGCAGCAGCTCCCCGCTTGTGAGATTTTTGATGCGGCCTTCAAAGTACTCTGAACCCTTGGTGTCCACCGCATAGGCAATCATGCTGTGGTCCTGGCTGTGCATGATGCCGCCGACCTGAAAATAGGCCTCGCCTTCTGCTTCCTTGTTGCCATCCAGCAGCTCTTCTTCCTGGCCTGTGCTCAGGTTGTTGCGCACAAAGACCGGATACTGACCGCCGGTTACAAACCGATAGAAGTAGGCATAGTCGCCGTCGCGGGCCGGAACGGAATCATCCTGCTCCTTCAGGCGGCCTTTCAGCTCTTCAAAAAGGGTCTGCTGCAGGTCCTGGGTGTTTGCCAGGCAGGCAGCGGTGTAGCTGTTTTCCGCATCCAGGTGGGCTTTGATGTCAGCCTGAAGCACCTCCGGCTTATGCATGACCTCCTGCCAGTTTTCGTCTTTCAGCCAGGCATAGTCATCCTGCAGATCAACACCATGCACCGTCCGGTGGGTGGGACGCTTTTCTGGGCGCGGTGGGGCGACGGACATGAGGTTGGGCTCCGAAATGAAAAACAGGGATTGTGGAACGGGGCAAAGCGGTTGATTGGGTGAGAGTCAAATGGGTTTAAGTGGAATCACCAAGTGATAACACTTCAATCGTGAAACTCGTTTCAGTGTTTTAGCGGATGAGTCACGGTTTAGGTACAAGCGCGAAGCGCTTCTGACCAAGCCGATCATGCTCTAGTGGTCCTGCAGCTTGTCGATGGCCCGCCTGTCTTTTTTGGTCGGACGGCCGCTGCCAGCCTCGCGGGCGAGGGTCGCCCCCTCTTTCAAGGGATCTTTGGGCAGGGGTTTCTGGTCTTCAATGGGATTGAGGTCGTTGTAAAGAGCCCGGGCTTCCGGTGCCGGACCCCGCCGCTTGCCCAGTGCGACCACCTCAATGACCCGGATGTAAGGGCCCAGGGGAAAGGTCAGGACATCCCCGACCCGCAGCTTGTAGTGGGGTTTGACGACTGAAGCGTTGGAGATGCGCAGGTTGCCGCTGTCGCAGAGTTTGCTGGCCAGTGCACGGCTCTTGCAGAAGCGGGCAAAGAACAGCCACTTGTCGACTCTAAGCCAGTCCTGGGGAGCGTTGGGGTCTGCTTTTGCGGTCATGGCTGCCGGGGTCGAGTTAGGAAAAGGGCTGATGAAGCCTGCCATCAGCCCTTTTGTTTGTCAGAAAAATCACCCGAATTTCATGTCTTTCAGGACGGCAAAGGGAGAGTCTTCGTTGATGGTCTGGCGGCTGGCTTGTTTGCCTTGCCGTTTTTGGCCCTGATGACGCTTGCCCGAGGCATCCTGGCCTTTTTTGCGCGGACGGCGCGGCCGCTGAGCTTTTCCTGATTTTTTCTCTGCAGGGGCAGCTTCCTGTGCGCCGTCTTGCTGCGACCCAGGGGCTGTGCCCGCATCGCCTGTGACCTTGGCCTCGGCACCGTTGCTGTCGCTGGCCTGCTCTTCTGTTCCGGCTGCTTTGTCAGCCTGGGCCTCCGGACTGGCGGTCTGTGCCGCGGCTTGTCCCGGGGCTTCGGGCTTCTGCCCGGCCTTCGCGGTGTCTTTGGCCGGATGGGCCCGACGGCGGCGCTGGTGGAAGCGCTGTTCGCCCTCGACGGTTTCGCGGCGGAAGCCCAGTGCGCCCATGGCGTCGGAAATCAGAGCGTCTTCCTGTTCCAGTTTCTCGGCCAGTTCCTTGACGCCGACCGCCTCTTTTTCCTTCAGCAGGCGCAGGGCCAGCAGAGACAGGCGCTCAAGGAAATCCACCCGGTACGCGGTTTTGCGACCGCGATGCTCGAAGAAGCGATAGCCCATGGCCAGGCAGTAGGCTTCATCATCGCTTTTACCCAGCGGCAGAGAAACCGGCAGTTCATCTGGCAGATTGCGGCGTTCCTGTTCGTGATAAACGGCCCAGAGCAGGGCGCGCAGCTGCACGGTGACAGGCTTCAGCAGGCCGGGAATGAAGAGGCTTTGGCTGCCAATGCGAATCTTCAGTTCGCCAAGCGCTTTGCGATCGGCTTTTTCCAGATTTCGCAGTTGGTCGGCGACCTGCCGACGGGACAGACAGCCCAGGCTTTCCAGCAGCTGAAAGGCCAGACCGCGTGCGCTGCTGCTCAATTCGGCATTTTCCAATGCAAAGAGCAGGCTCAGGCGGTTTTTCAGATGGCGGCCCAACCAGGCATCCAGACGCACACGCAGACGCTCGCGACCCGGCCCGTCCAGCAGATCGCTGTCCAGGGGCTGCAGGCGTGGGGCCAAAACGGAATGTCCTTTGGCCAGCGTCGCCACTTCGGCTTCGCGCCAATAGAGACAGCCCTGCGCATCCATGCGAAAGGCACCGTCATTGTCCTGCTCCAGCTGGGTCAGGCGCGAGGGGATTTCGCTGGCCAGGGCCTTGCGAGAAGCGGCGTGAACAGCGGCGCTGTCCTCTTTATCGATAGAGTTGTCGAGCAAGAATCGGAATCCTTCAAGATGACCGACGTGTTGTCCTTCTACCATAACCTCGCCCTTATCGCAGATGGCGGCCATCAAGGGGGCCCCCTCCTTCATCCGGCGTACCAGTGTGACGGTCCGTCGGTCGATAAAGCGCTGGGTCAGGCGTTCGTGTAGTGCGTCTGATAGCCTGTCCTCTATACCGCGCGTGCGCTCCTGCCAAGTCTTAGAGTCGTTCATCCAGTCAGCGCGGTGAGAAATATAGGTCCAGGTCCGGGTGTGAGAAATGCGGGACAAGAGGGTGTCGATGTCCCCGTCATAGCGATCCAGAACTGAAATTTGCTTGTTTATCCAATCGTTTGGCAGTCTTTCATTGCCGTTGCGCAGGTGCAAAAAGAGCTGTTTGAGCAGGCGGCTGTGCTGGTCGCTGAGGGTTTTGCGAAAATCCGGCACCTGGCAGACATCCCACAGCAAACGGACCCCGTCCTTATGCTTGGCCTGATCAAGAATCTCCTGATCCTGAGACAGGGCCGCCAGGGCCTGGTAGTCCTCGGGCGGTCTGACCCGCACCAGTTCCGGATAGTCGGGGGCTTTGTCCAAAGACCGCAGCAGTTCGCCGGGGCTGCGGAAGTTCAGGCTGCGGTTTCGCCAGAAAAGAGAGGTCAGCGGTTCAAAGGCGTGGTCTTCCACCGCCTCCACCATGTCTTCATCCATGGGCCCCAGGTCGGAGGTGGTGCCGAAGGTCCCATCGTTCATGTGCCGGCCCGCCCGTCCGGCAATCTGAGCCACTTCGGCCACCTTCAGGCGCCGGGGGGAAAAGCCATCAAACTTGCTGAGCTTGGCAAAGGCCACATGGTTGAGATCCAGATTCAATCCCATACCAATGGCGTCAGTGGCCACCAGATAGTCCACTTCGCCCGCTTCAAACAGCTCAACCTGGGCATTGCGGGTACGGGGAGACAGGGCCCCCATGACCACAGCGGTTCCTCCCCGCTGTCGCCGCAGGTATTCGGCAGTGGCATAGACCTCGTTGGCCGAGAAAGCCACCACGGCAGAGCGCGGCGGCAGGCGCGACACCTTTTTGGGGCCGATGTAGCTCAAGGTGGAGAACCGCGGGCGGGTGATGATTTCCGCCTCAGGCACCAGCTTTTTCAGCAGAGGCTGGATGGTGCTGGATCCCAGGAACATGGTTTCTTCCACGCCGCGGGAATGAAGCAGCCGGTCCGTAAAAATGTGACCGCGTTCCGGGTCGGCGGCGAGCTGGATTTCGTCAATGCCCAGAAAGGAAACGGGCCGGTCCAGCGGCATGGATTCCACCGTGCAGAGGAAGTAGCGGGCACTGCGGGGAATGATCTTTTCTTCGCCGGTGATCAGGGCAACCTGACCGGCCCCCTTGATCCGCACCACTTTGTCGTAGTTTTCGCGGGCCAGAAGACGCAGAGGAAAGCCCATCATGCCGCTGTTGTGCGCCAGCATGCGCTCAATAGCCAGAAAGGTCTTGCCGGTGTTGGTGGGGCCAAGGACAGCGGAAATGCGGTCCCCGTGGAACATGTTCATGAGGGTGAACATCGGTGAGGAAAGGCGCCCTTGCAAGGCCCCTTTTCTGCTTTTTCCGCCTCTGTTGAGACCAGGGGTAAGATTTTTAGCTGAAAAGGGTAAAAACTTGCCGCAACTTGGTCTTTGTTATTGTTTGAACCCTTGCGAGAGGGCCTGACTTATCGCATATGAAGCGCCTATAGACGGTTCGTTCAATTAGCAAGTTGAAACTGGCTGACATTAGAACGAAACCGCGACGCTTTAATGACAAGACCGATGGTGGACGAGATATGGCTGAAACGACCGGAACCCAGGACAACGGGGACACAGGCCGGAGCCCTGGTGAAGGCGCAGAGACCCAGCATTTTCAAGCGGAAGTCAGCCGACTGCTGGATATCGTTGCAAACGCGCTCTATTCAAACCGGGATGTTTTCCTGCGGGAACTGGTCTCCAACGCGTCTGACGCCTGCGATCGTCTGCGCTATGCAGCCCTGACCGCGCCGGAACTGCTGGCCGAAGAAGGCGACTTTGCCATCACCCTGGCAACAGATGACGCCGGTCAGCAGCTGGTGATTGCCGACAACGGCATCGGCCTGAACAAGGACGACATGATTTCCAACCTGGGCACCATCGCGCGCTCCGGCACAGCCAAGTTCATGGAGCAGCTGGGGGAGCAGAAGGGCGAGGTTGATCTGATCGGGCAGTTCGGCGTTGGTTTCTACTCTGCGTTCATGGTTGCCGATCAGGTCACCGTTTCGTCCCAGAAAGCGGGCGAAGACCAGGGCTGGTGCTGGACCAGTGACGGCAAAGGAAGCTTCACCGTTGTGGAAGATCCTGATGCGCCTCTGCGCGGCACCCGCATCACCCTGCATCTCAAGGATGATGCCAGAGAGTTTCTCGACGCCAATCGTCTGCGCCAGGTGATCAAAACCTATTCGGACCACATCGCTGTGCCCATCCAGCTGGTGGTGCCCGCTGCTGCCCCCGAAGAAGGCGAAACCGCAGAGGCGGAGGCAACTGAAGGCCTGGAACGCCTCAACAGCGACGGCGCGCTTTGGATCCGGCCCAAGTCCGACATCACGGACGAGCAGTACAAAGAGTTCTATCACCATGTGGGTCACACCTTTGATGACCCCTGGACCCGCCTGCACTTCAAGGCCGAAGGGGTGATTGAGTACTCTGGCCTGCTCTACATTCCCTCCATGCGGCCCCCGGATCTCTTTGATCCCGAGCGGCGCAATCGGGTGAAGCTCTACGTAAAGCGGGTTTTCATCACCGATAACTGTGATGAGCTGCTGCCCAGCTATCTGCGCTTCCTGCGGGGCGTGGTCGACAGCGAAGATCTGCCGCTCAACATTTCCCGCGAACTGCTGCAGCACAACCCAGTGCTGAGCAAGATGCGCAGCGCGCTGGTCAAGCGCGTGCTGGGCGAGCTGGAAAAGAAAGCGGACAAAGCTCCGGAAGAGTACGCCAAATTCTGGGAAACCTTTGGCTCGGTTCTGAAGGAAGGCATCTACGAAGACGAAGGCCAGCGGGAGCAGTTGATGAAACTGGCCCGCTTCCGTTCTACCGCCAAAAACGAAGAGGGCGAGGGCGATCTCTGGGTCAGCCTGGAAGAGTATGTGGCCCGCATGAAACCGGGACAGAAGGCCATCTACACCCTTTCCGGTGAAGATCTCGATGCGCTCAAACGCAGCCCTCAGCTGGAAGGCTTCCTGGCCAAGGGCGTTGAAGTCCTGCTGCTGACGGATCCGGTGGATGAATTCTGGATGCCCATGATCGGCGCATTCCAGGACAAGCCCTTTACCTCCATCACCCGGGGCGGGGCTGATCTGGATGAGCTGGAAGGCGATGACAAGGAAGCAGCCGACAGCAAGGACGACGCGGCGGAAGACAAGGAAGATGCCGGCGCCGATCTGACCGTGCTGTCCACCTTCTTCAAGGATGTGCTGGGCGACAAGGTCAAGGAAGTGCGGGAGTCAAAGCGTCTGACAACCTCCGCAGTTTGTCTCGTGGCCGATGACGGGGACATGGATCTGCATCTGGCCCGTCTGATGCGCCAGCATAAGGAAATCAGCCAGACGGTGCCGCGGATTCTGGAACTCAATCCCAAGCATGCGCTGATTGCCAGTCTGGCGGAACGGGCCAAGACCGGAAAGGGTGCCGATGCCCTGGAAGACGCGGCCTTCCTGCTGCTGGACCAGGCCCGCATTCTGGATGGAGAAGCTCCTCTGGATCCGGTCGGCTTTTCCCAGCGTCTTGCCAAGATGATGGAACGGGGCATGATCTAGAGCCCCCGTCTCCTGCAGAACGAAAAGAAAAAGGGGAACCCGTGAGAGTTCCCCCTTTTTTTTGCGTGCGTTTCTCTTCGCCCTGAGGTCAGGACGTGGGTGTTTCATATCCCAGATCAAGACAGGCTTGTGGCAAAGGCTTGATTCGTTTCTTTGCCCCGGCAAAAGCGGCTGTTTCCAGCTGCCGATCCTTGATCTCGTTTTTGCATTCAACGTGCTGGCGGGCTTCTTCGATCGAAATCGGATAGTTGGGGCTTTCCGTTCTGGTCGGTGTTCTTTTGGCAGCAGCCGCCATCGCAGCCGGACCATAGATTTCATTCATCAAGCGAACGGCCAGCTGGTTGGCCAGATTCTGTTCTTCTTCGATATCATCAATGGTGCTGCTGGCAATGGCACCGATGATCCCCCCGCCATGGTGGATGGACGCCACTTCATCGAATGCCGTTACAGTTTTTTCTGTTTCCGGATCGATGATTTCCACGCGGGCAGTCAGATAACTGCCCTGGGATCCGAAGAAAGCATTTGCCGGGTCATGAAGGAAGAAGCGCAGGAGTTCGATATCCAGATGGTAGGCTTTGCCGCTTTCAGAGACTTTGTAGGCAATGTTCTGCGAACGATAGCGTACTGCTTCTTCCAGAAGGGGAGAGCCCTTAACACCGTCAACTTTGCTTACGCTAACCTGTGTGATCTGGAAGGGTGACTGACCTTCCATCAGGCCTTTCTTTTGCGTGGTCTGACAACCACCGACTATTGCAGCCAAAGTCATCACTACAAAAAATCGGAAAATCGTGTGCTTCATGATTGGTCCTAAAACAGGAGATGTGACTGGAAAAGAGTGCTGCAGTGCCCCACTCAGCGAATGACAGGGGGAGTCTGGTCAGACCAGGATGGGGTGCGCTTTTATGAAGTGTTGTTTGTGGGGCAGAAGTTTGCCATCTGCCCTTTAGCTGTCTTCCGTTTTGGGCAACTCATAGCCCAAGGCCAGGCAGTTATCCGGCAGCTTTTCAACTTTGCCGGTGTCGTAGCCTGTTCCCTCACGGTCAGACGCGTTTTCCGGTGCTTTTGAAATGACCAGGTTTTTGCATTCCAGGTGTAGTTTGGCTTCTTCGACAGTGACGGGATAATTGGCTTTTGCCACTTTTCCTTGTGACCGCCATGAGTTTTGTTTCACATACTCAGAACCATAGAGTTCGATCATCGTGCTTTCCGCCAGTTTGGTCGCCAACAGCCGTTCTTCTACAATCGGATCCAAATCAGCAGTAGCCAGGGCACCTATGATTCCGCCGGTTCTGGGGATGACACCGATACTGTCAAAGGCTGTCACAGTCTTGCCGTTCTCTGGGTCGATCACTTCGACCCGTGCACTGGCAAAACTCCCAGACGAAATCAGCAGGGCTCGCCCGGGGTTGTGGATGGTAATTCCCAGGACTTCCATATCCAGATGATACTCTTTGCCACTGTCTGAGAGCCTGTAGGCCCTGTTTTGTGTCTGGATGCGAATTTCTTCTTCAACCCGCAGCGAACCTTCTGTGCCAGGCGCTTTCTTTACTGTGACCTTTGTGATCTGAAGCGGACCTGTTCCATTCATGGCCCCCTTGGTCGTCACACAACCGCTGACCAACAAGGCAAGAGCCACGACAGCGGCCGCCCGCAGAACAAAATTCTTCACTGGATTTTCCCCCGGAAAACACTCGTATACCTAAAAACTATAGCGTGTCGCCAACATTCATATTCATCTAAAACAAGAAAAATCGAAGACTGGAGGTAAAAGGGGGGTGAGAAAAAGAAAAAGGACAGGCCCGCTGGAACCTGTCCTTTTTGAATATCAGCAGATTTTTCTGTGATGATTGTGAAGACGCGCAGCTTTTGTATCTCTTGCCGCGCGAAACTTCTGATAACGAGGCAGGGGATGTTTCCCGGTTGTCTTTGAAGCGCTATGCGCGCGTGACTCAACCGATCCTGCGTTAAACCTTCACCAGCTCCGGATCGTCCAGACCCAGGGAACGGCGGGCGGCGGTCAGGGTGCTGGCCAGCAGGCAGGCAATGGTCATGGGGCCAACCCCACCGGGTACGGGTGTGATGGCGCCCGCCACCTCTGACGCCCCTTCAAAGTCGACATCGCCAACCAGACGGGTTTTGCCGTCTTCCTTTTCGATGCGGTTGATGCCCACGTCAATCACGGTGGCACCGGGTTTGATCCAGTCCCCTTTGACCATTTCCGGGCGTCCGACGGCAGCCACGACGATGTCAGCGCGGCGCACTTCTTCAGCCAGATCCTGGGTGCGGGAGTGGGCAATTGTTACGGTGCAGCTTTCCTGCAGCAGCAGGGCGGCCATGGGTTTGCCGACAATGTTGGAGCGGCCGACCACAATGGCCCGCTTGCCGGACAGGTCGCCCAGTTTGTCTTTCAGCAACATCAGGCAGCCCAAAGGCGTACAGGGCACCATGGCTTTCTGGCCGGTGGCCAGCAGGCCGGAGTTGATGACGTGGAAGCCGTCCACATCTTTTGCCGGGTCGATGGCATTGATGACAGCATCTTCGTTCATGTGCTTGGGCAGGGGCAGCTGCACCAGGATGCCGTGCACGGCCGGATCATTGTTGAGCTGTTCGACCACAGCCAGCAATTCATCCTGGCTGACGTCGGCGGAGAGCTTGTGCTCGAAAGACGCCATGCCTGCCTCCTGGGTCTGTTTGCCCTTGGAACGGACGTAAACCTGACTTGCCGGATCTTCGCCCACCAGCACCACGGCCAGGCCTGGTGTCAGGCCGTGGCTTTCTTTCAGTTTAGCCACTTCCTCGGCGACCTTGCCGCGCAGGGTGGCGGCAAAGGCTTTGCCGTCAATCAGTTCTGCTTTGCTCATCGTCAGCGCTCTCCCGCTTTAAGTTCTGTTGCCTTGCGTCGGCACCTGCCCGCCGGATCAGGGCGCTGCTGTCCTCCCTGCGTCCGCCATCGCGCCTAGTTAAAACACGGGGTGTTTCAGCAAAGCGGGATAGGACTTCGGGCAAGAGCCAGCGCGCCGCAAATGGGCGTGGCTTTCCTCTCAGGCTTTCCTGTCTAGAGAGGCTGCGGCACAGCAACCTGCCCGAAAGCGCCAATATTGGCGCTGGTGGCGACCCAAAGGCGGTTTGTCAGACTTTCAGAAAGGCGAGCCCGCCTCTCCTTGTGTGGAGCCACAGGTAAAGCTGACAGCCGGTTGGCCAATCAGTAGGCCATGGGCGCCAGGATATCCTGAATGATCAGATCCCGCAGGAAGTAGATGACCAGAATGAGGATGACCGGCGAGATATCGATGCCGCCCAGGTCCGGAATGAAGCGGCGGATCGGGCGCAAAGCCGGTTCGGTGATGCGATTGAGGAAATCCCCGATGACATAGACGACGCGATTGCTGGTGTTGACCACATTGAAGGCCACCAGCCAGCTCAGAACCACCCAGGCGAAAAGCAGGAAGATGTAGATTGAAAAAATGGAATCAATCAGTCCGATCAGAGCTACCATGGATAACGCGGTGTCCTTTTCGCAGTAAGTACAGCACAGGTGTCCCCGACGGGAGACGCTCGCCTAGAGTCAAAACGTGTTACGGGGAGGGCTCACCGGATCCCCGTTTTAAGCGTGAACTGGCCTCTGTTGAACATGTTGGCGGCAGATCCACGTTTTTAGTGGGACAACTCTGTTTGTCCACTGCATGCGATTTGACTGCAGTGATTGCCCAGCGTCAAGCAGCCTGCTGCAGGTGTGAGGGGCTACAGACACTGACCAGAGCCTGCCTGTCGGCTTCGTTCTTGCCTCTCCTATATACGTGGCCGGGGCCTGGCATCAAGGCAAAGGCGGCGTTTTTACGTCCTTTGGCCTGTTGTGGCTGCAAACCGTGCGCGCCGTCATAGCTCAGCTATGGGGCAGCCCTGAGGCTTTAGGAGTACCCGACTCCTCTGTGGGATTACCTGTCCATCGCGCAGAGAGGCTGTTCTTCCGGCTTCTTTGCCACAACAAAGAGGGTCATACCTTTGTCCGGCTGCCACTGTCGGTCAATGTCAAAGCCGGCCTGTTCAAAGGAGTGGATCAGGTTGTTTTTGCTGAAGGTTTTCAGGACCGGCAACAGGTTGAGAGCCCGGCCAATAGGGCCCAGAAACCGGAAGACATGCCAGAAACCGCTGAGGCAGACGGTGCTGGTCACAAAGACACCCCCGGGTTTCAGCATTCTGAAGACCTGTTGAATGACGGCCTCCTTATCCGCCATCAGATGTAACACGCTGAGCGCCAGAACCATGTCCATGGCGTTGTCAGGTAAGGCAAGTTCATTGATGTCTTTCACCTCAAACGCCACGTTCTCGATGTTCTGCTCGCGGGCCTTGTCCCGGGCGATGTCGATCATGGCGGAGGAAAAGTCGATGGCTGTGATCTGTCTGACCAGAGGGGCGTGCAGCAGGGCGGTGGATCCTGTGCCACAGCCGATCTCCAGCAACTCAGAGTCTGGAGTCAGATACTCCCGGGTGATCTGCAGTTTGGTCTGGTAGGCCGCTTCGTTGGCAATGGGCTGTTTGGCGTACTTTGCAGCAATCCTGTTCCAGAAACGGGCCGAGTCGGTCATGTGGCGTCCTTTGGGAGGTTGAAGGGAAGCTCTGCTGGCGACTGCTCTGTCGAGCGGATGTCCCCCCATCTGCAGGCTTCCGGAAGGCTGGTTTTCAGCAGGCTAGTCGGAGTCCGGGTGTGGCGCGAACAAATGGCAAGGGTGGTTTTTGCTGACCGCGGGATCTTCAGGCGCCTGTTGTTGTTCGCTTTGACATTTCCTGACCAGGGTTTTGGGTGTTGCTTTATGGAAGTTTGCGCTTCTGCAAGCGGGGGTGTGTGGCCGTGAGGCACAAAAAAACCGGCCCTGATATCAGGACCGGTTTTCTTTTGTTCGGTAAAAAACCCGAGGTCGCGAGACCTGCAAAGCTCTTTAGTCGAGGATGCGCAGGTTCTCAGCGGAAGAACGGCCGTTGCGACCTTCGATCAGCTCGTATTCGATCTTTGCGCCTTCGTCCAGACCGTTCAGGCCTGCACGCTCAACAGCAGAAATGTGCACGAATGCATCGTTCCCGCCGGTGTCAGGCTGAATGAAGCCGAAGCCTTTGGTCGAATTGAACCACTTAACAGTACCAGTAGCCATTTTTCCCTCCTAGGGTCTCTTTGGCGTTATAGATTCCGCTGGATCAGATCACCTCCGATCCAGGGAAAGAAACAATCCGTTCGTTGTGAGGGAAATGCAGTGTGGCCTGTAAGGCACGCTTGGCCCAAGTGGGTAGGCGGCAAACGAGCCCCGTAGCAAGAAACCCAGCAACGGATAATCCAAGCAAGTTTTAAGCCCGAACGCTGCTTAGCGTCCAGCACTTTGTTGTTTTCATGGAGTTGCTCTTTTGTGACGACCAGGCAGGACCGGGGTTACAAAGTGGCTGATATATGAGTGAGATAGCCAGAACGCCCCTGCTTAATTGATTCGTTTACGCTCGGTAAAGCACAGCTTTCGCCTGCAGGAACGAACGATTTGTGCACTAATCCCGGGCCACGAGCTGTCAAAAAGGAAGCCTGCAGGCAGGGCGCTGAAAGGGTTCTCAAAGGTTTCCTGCCATCTCCTGAAAAAACGGGCGTTGGCAAGAAAGCAGTTCGGAAGGGGGCGCTAAATCCTGGCAGTGCCGACCCATATGCTGCGGGCAGATGGTATCGTTCGCTCGGAAACCCCGCGTCATGTCGCGACGATAAGAAGCCCTTTCCTTTGGGCAGGTGGCTGTTTGGGGGAGTTCGGGCGGACAAGGACGTGCAACCTCTGCCGTGCCCTGTGGTGACCCGCATTTAAGTCCCCTAACACCTTCGCTTTATGCTGCCTCCTGTGACGACCCTGAAAAGAGGCAGCACCAGGCCCCGCCTAGACAGTCTTCCAACGGTGCAGGTGGTCCCTCAAGCCAGACTGTGGGGTCGAGAGTTACTCTGCGCACGCCTGCTCACTCTGGGTTTCAACAAAACGATGAATCCAGTGAGCGATCTGTTTTTCATTGCCGGGGCGGTTGAAGGAGGCCAGCCCGATGTCCGCCACCTGTTCCGGAATGCGCACACCACGGCGGGCAGAGAGCAGATCACTGCCGAATGTCCGGGGGTGTTCCGGGTGTCCCTGGAAAGTCAGGATGTTCTGGCCGTAGGACAAGATGCCAAAGGGACAGAAGTTGTTGCCACCCAGAATCTTCGCTGATTCTGGCGGGCTGATGACCTGGTCCTGATGAATGACAGGAATGGCGAAGCGGTCCAATGCTGGCTCCATCCAGCTTTCCTGTTGCTGGATTTCGTATTCGTGAACCCCAACGCCCCAGCCTTTGTCAGATTTCTCAACGGTTCCGCCCAGTGCCTGCGCAATGATCTGATGCCCAAAGCAGATGCCCACCAGCGGGATGTTCGTTTCAGCCACCGCGCGAATGAAAGCTTCCATGGCGGGAATCCAGGGCTCCGGGTCATAAGCTCCAAAGGCTGATCCGGTGATGATGTAAGCATCAAAGTCCGCAGGGGCCGGCAGGTCCTGGCCGTCCAGAAGGTGAATGATCTCAAACTCCCATGCCGCCACGTCCTTGAAGAGGGTGACGAACATGCCTGAATAGGTGCCGTACTTTTCCTTGAATTCTTCGGTAGGACGGCCGGTTTCGAGAATTGCGACTTTCATGGATGTGCCTTTGACGGAACGAAGATCCAGCTGGATCTTCAGGTAAGAAACGGTAGCGCAGACTATCCAGCCCGCTGGTGGGGGGAAAGTGGTTTGTTGTGGTAGATGCTGTGTGGAATTTTCTGCAAAGACGTAGCTTCCAGCGGGGCGTGAAGAAGATCAGAAATGGGCTGGTTTTAACGGGTGTGGACTGCAAGAGATTTGCAGGCGCAATGGGAATGAGAATAACTATCAAGCAATTGAAAAATATAAGAAAATTCGGACATCAAAAAGCTTGATTGGCGGCGATTCCTGTCCTATTTCTGCAGCTGACATGAAGCTGATTGGAGATCTGTGTGATGAAGGGCGACGCAAAGGTAATTGAACTGTTGGATGATCTCTGCGGGGCTGAACTGGCCGCCCGGGACCAGTACTTCATCCATTCCGAAATCTACAAAGACATGGGACTGGACAAGCTTCACGAGCGTCTGAGCCATGAGATGGAAGAAGAAACCGAACATGCGCGCCGCATCATGGAGCGTATGCTGTTTCTGGAAGCCCGTCCCAGCATGAAGCGGACTGTGGAGGTCAAGATCGGCCAGGACCTGACAGAGATGCTGCGCAACGATCTGGCCATCGAATATGCGGTCGGCAACGCTTTGAAAGAGGCCATGGCCCACTGTGAAAGCGTGAAGGACTACGTCACCAAGGAAATGCTGCTGGGCCTGCTGGATGATACCGAAATGGATCACACCTACTGGCTGGAACAGCAACTGCGCCTGATCGATCTGATGGGCATGGAAAACTACATTCAGAGCCACGCAGGCTCTTCTGGCAGCTGATCAAACAGCTGAAGAGCTTTGAAAAAGTGAGGGGGATCCGGTGTCAGGGATCCCCCGTTTTTTTGCGCGCCAAGAGCCAAATCGGTTTAACTGGACTCACTACGTGATAGCACTTGAAACGTGAACGACACTCTAGCTGGCGACTGAATCAATCAGGCTGCAGAGGAAAGTGCTGATTTCTCTTCAGCAGGCAGCGCTTCCGGAGCCCGGTAGGGCCAGCCAAAACGGTTGTTCAGGAAGGTGTCCAAAGTCACTTCTTCCTGACGCAGAAAGCCCTTCTTGCCAGCCAGCGCGCCGTTGAGAACCAGATCCATGGCCGTGCAGATGCCCGATGCCGTGGTGATCTGAATGGCGGAGAAGCGCTGGCCCTGAATCTCTGCCCCCAGAACTTTGCGGGCGAAGTTTTCCTGCATCAGGCGGCCTTTGACCCGGCCACTGACGGTCACGAAAATCACGATGACGTCCTGCAGGGTGGCGGGCAGGGCCGCTTCCATGACTTCCTTCAGCAGGTCCTGTCGAGATGCCAGCCCCAGATCCTGGGTCAGCAGTTTCATGATGGCCTGGTGGCCCGGATAGCGGATGGTCTTGTAGTCCAGGTTTCGCACCCGGCCTTCCAGCGTCTCGCAAAGCGTTCCCAGACCACCCGAGGTGTTGAAGGCTTCATAACGATCCCCGTTCAGGGCAAACTCTTCCAGACCTTCCAGGGGCAGCACTTCCCGCAGGTTGCCGTCCACAACGGCTTCACAGGGCCGGCAGTACTCGTTGATCAGACCTTCGGTCGACCAGGTCATGTTGTACTTCAGAGCATTGGACGGATAGAGCGGCAGGGCACCAACCCGCAGCTTCACATCCTGAATTTCATCAAAGCCGGTGGCCATGTCATGGGCCGCAATGGAAATGAACCCCGGGGCAAGGCCGCACTGGGGCATCATGACCGTCTGTGCGTCAGCGGCCAGTTCCTTCACCAGGCGGGTGCTGGCCACATCTTCCGTCAGATCGAAGTAATGGGCCTGGGCTGCTTTGGCAGCCCGGGCGATGGTTCCTGTCAGATGGAATGGGCAGGCGTTGAGGACCGCGTCCTGGTCTTGCAGAGCCGTGGTCAGGGCCTGCAGATCACTGACATCCACCTGCTGGCAGGACAGGGGAACAGCAGCGGATTTGCTGAGGCTGTCCAGGGCTTCGGCATCCCGATCAATCAGAGTCAGCAGAAAATCGCCCTTGTTGCCCAGCAATGCGACGATTGCGGCCCCGATTTTACCTGCGCCGACGATGGCGATGTTCTTTTGCATTAACTCTGTCCTGTCTTTTTGAGTGCGGTGTCTGACGTGCCGGGTAACCCCGGTGCCTTGATGTTTTGTTTTTTTGTAAGGAACCTCTGCTCTCTTTTTGGCAGAGGATCATCTTGCTTCTCCCGACCCGGTCGGGTCGCTGTAGACAGAAGATGGAAGAAATGCCGGCCGATTTGTAGGGTGCAAACTGACGGTTTGATGGATAATATTGATCAATCTGTCGGAACTGGTGAGCGATATGCAGGGAATGGATAAACTGGATCAACGATTGCTGGCGTTGTTGCGGGATAATGGGCGGGAACCAACTGCCTCTCTGGCCCGAAAACTGGAGGTTTCCCGCTCCACGGTTCAGGAGAGGATCAATCGCCTGACGGACAGGGGGGTGATCGATGGTTTCACGGTGCGCATGAATGCCAACTATCTGGAAAAGGTCCTTCGGGCGCATGTGCTGATCGCGCTAAGCCCCAAACACACCCAGCGGGTGGCCCATGACCTGTCCAGAATCGCCCAGGTGCGCACCCTTCATACTGCCAGCGGTGCCTATGACATGATTGCGGTGGTGGAGGCGGAAACTGCGGGCGAACTTGATGGTCTGTTGGATCAGATTGGCATGTTGCCTGGCATAGAACGGACCGTCAGTTCCATCCTGCTGGCCACCAAGTTCAGGCGCTAGATTCGAATCGGGTTAGGGGAACTTGCGACGTGGTGACTCTTGAAGCGTGGGTCTATTCACTTTTCAACATGTTAGAGGCTGCTGCCCGCTTTTCTTCTGTCCCCAAACCAGTGACCTGAGGCTTACTGACCCGCTCAGAAATGCGGCTGGGTGATTGCAAAAAGATCTGGCCAGACTGTGCTTTTACTCAGACTGTAGCGTTTACTCAGACTGTGGGTTTTACAGGGCCGGAAACCACAGATTTACCAGATCAACCGGCACTGACCGTTTCTCTCACGCAAGCCTCTGCCTGAGGTTTGCAGGGCACGAGCAGCTGGGCAGTGGTGCCCGTTCCCTTTGCCGAATCAATGGCAAAACGTGCACCGATCAGCTGGGCAAATCGAACCACCAGGGGCAGGCCCAGGCCAGTACCTTCCTGTGTCCGCCGGTAGCTGTTTTCCAGCTGGACGAAGGGCTCCATAGCTGTTTCAAGCTCGCTGTCTGTCATCCCCTGGCCGTGATCCTTCACCAGGATCTCCACCTCTGTCCGGGAACGCAGCTTCATGTTCAGTTCAATCTTGCCACCAGCCGGGCTGAACTTCACGGCGTTGGACAAGAGGTTGATCAGGATCTGTTTCATCAGTCGGGGGTCCGTGGTGACCGCAACCGGGCTGAGGTGGGGGACCAGTTCAATCTGTTTGTTCTGCAGGGCCGGTTCCAGAAAGAGAGTGCACTCTTCAACCAGGTGATGCAGCTGGATGTCTTCCGGCACAACTTCAACTTTGCCAGCGTCGACTTTCGCCAGATCCAAAATGTCGTTGATCAGGTTCAGCAGATGGCGCGAGCTGGAGAGAATGGAATGATGGTACTCATCTGTTTTTTCTTCAGACAGGCTCAGGGATTTGAGCAGCAGCATCTCGGTAAAGCCGATGATGGCATTGAGCGGGGTGCGCAGTTCATGGCTCATGGTCGCCAGGAACTCCGACTTGGAATTGCTGGACTGTTCCGCCAGGGCGCCGAGGCGGGAGGCTTCTTCCAGCAATCGCTGCAACCGGTGTTCGGTCTCTTTCTGCTCACTCATGTCGCGGAACAAGGTGACCTTGTACCCGGTGTCCTGGCCATGATCCTGCACCGGTGCCACGCTCATCAGCACCGGCAGGTGTGTGCCGTCAGGCCGGGTAATTTCAACCTCTCCGCTCCAGAAACTCAGGTCTCCCTTTCCCTGCCAGATCTGTGAGAGTTTGTCGGCGGTGGTTCTGTCGCTGATGGTCAGAGGCGGACGGCCTGCCAGGATGCTCTCTTCCGGCAGATTTGAAGCGCGTAAAAAGGCGCTGTTTGCATCGATGATCCGGCCTTTGGGGTCGGTAACAAACAGGGCATCGTTGAGGGATTCAAAAGCCTGCTGCGCGATGGCCATGGCCCGGTTGGGCTCCAGCAGCGTGCGGTTGATGACAAAGATCATGCCGATACCCAGAACCAACACGACAACCGCTATTTCCAGCAGGTCGTAAAGCAGCCGGTCCGCAGCGGAGCTGTGGAAGTCGTGAGCTGTCAGATAAATCTGGACGCTGCCAATGGACATGGTGCGATAGGTAATGGGTCGGCGGATCTGATAGCTGGCGTCATCCAGGAGGGGTTTGTGGAGGCTGGCGTCATAGGACACTATCTCCCCGTCCATGGTGCGGATTTTGCCCATGAACACATGGCCGAAGTTGCCATCCACAATGATGGCCAGCACCACAGGATCCATCAGTTCCGCATCAAGAACAGCAGCGGCCACGTCGGCGGTGTAAACCCGGTCGACGGATTTTTCGAAAATGTTCCAGATGGAGGGGGTGACCGTGGAGGCCACGCGCAGGGCAATGATTTCTGCCCGTTGCTCCAGATCTGTGCGGTGCTGCTGTTCGATGATGGCCGTGCGAAAAGCGACAAAGGCACCCAAAACGATCGTGGTGATGATGACCATCCCCAGGATCAGTTTGGAGGTATCTTTTGTTTTGGCGCCCGGCGTCATGGTCGCTTCAGATCTCTTCCTCAGATTTTTGGACAGGCCCAGCTCTATGACCCTCAGGAACAGGGGCCCAATTCAGGCCGTCTGCGCCAGTCCACTTGGCTAGTCGTAGGCACCAAAATAGCTGTAGTAGTCGTTGTACCTGTCTTTGAAATCCCGCTTCTTCTTGATCAGCTCTTTCGTGTAAGCATCCCGCTCCTGATAGCGGCTGATGACCTGATCATTGGCCTGACGCCAAGACTCGATATCTTCTGGTGACCAGCGGTTGAGGGTGATGCCTGCCGCTTTGAACTTCTGCAGGGCTTCAAAATCCTGCAGCTTGGCTTTGAAGGTGGTGGTCAGCGTGTAAGAGCGGATTGCGGTTTCCAGCATGGCCTGCAGATCAGGCGTCAGGTCGTCATAGGCTTTCTGGTTGATCAGAAAATCAGACAAGACCGACGGCTGCCAGATGGCAGGCACGATGGCGTGGGGGCTGATGTCCTGCAGCCCAAGATCCCAGGCCCCGCCTGCCGTGGTCCATTCAACAGCATCCAGGTCACCACTGCGCAGGGCCGGTTCGATTTCAGACGGCACAAGGGGGATGGCGTAACTGCCCGCAGCCTCAGCCAGGACCTCGCTGGGCAATCCCGGACCAATGCGGATTTTCTTGCCTTTGAGGTCCTTCAGCCCTGCAACAGGCTGGCGCGACAAAAGGCCAAATTCCATACCGGGCCACCAGGCCGGGCGCCAGAGCACCCCTAACGGGGCCGCCAGTTCATTGGCCAGGTCGGTGCCCTCGTCAGCCAGAAAGAACATCATGGAGGCGTCGAGGTTCATGAAGTCAAAGGGCCCGGCGTTCATCACGGCCCAGGCAGGGTTCTGAGCGGACCACCAGTTGGGCCAGCCGTTGCCCATTTCAATGCGGCCATCGCTGACGGCGGTGATGATGTCCGGGCCGCCGGTAATGGCCCCACCGGGATGAACGGTGATGTCAAATCGCCCGTTGCTCATGGCGGAAAGATTGGCAGCGAACTTTTTCAGTTCCAGAAAATCAATGCTGGTTTCTGTTGCTTGCGACTGGAGTTGCCAGGAGACCTTCTCCGGTTCCTTTTCCAGGCAACCGGTTAAAGACAGGCCCAGTAAAAGCGCTGTGCACAGGCCAAGAATCCTCAACATGTTCGATGCCTCTTTTCTTGAGGTCTGCTGTCGTATCGGACTCTTTGGTGGAGACCTTCCATCTCCAACCCAAAAGAACACCAAGAGAAACGATCAGAGTTCTGGAGCAATTTCGGGTTTAGTCTTTATGAAGCGGGTAAAATATTGATTAAATCCGCCGTTTCTTCCTTCGCCAGGACTTGAGAATCAATTTTTAGACTACAAAGAGAAGCAGTCCGACAACCAGAGCCAGAATGAAAAGCGTCTCAATGACGATCAGGGCGACGGCTTTGCCCCCCACGTCGGCCAGGGCTTTGATGGAGGTTTTCATGCCCAGGGCGGCAATGGCCGTCACCAGGCACCAGCGGGAGAGGTCAACCAGAATGGTCAGAACATCCTGCGGTATCCAGCCTAAGGAATTGATCGTCACCAGGGCAATGAAGCCAAAAAGGAAGCCGGGAATGGGCAGCTTGGCTTTTCCACTGTCCCCGCCGCCGCGGTTGAAAATCACCGCAATGATCAGAACGGCCGGCACCAGCAGCGCCACGCGAAAGAGCTTGGTGACGGTGGAGACGTCACCGGCCGTGTCAGAGATGAGGTAGCCTGCCCCGACAACCTGGGCCACATCATGAATGGTGCCCCCCAGCATTAGCCCGGCTTCCGTATCATCAAACCCCAGAACCTTTGACAGCATGGGGTAGAGCACCATGGCCACGGTCGAGAGTGTGGTGACGGAGATCACAGTGAAGATGGTGTCGCGCTCATGGTTCTGATGCTTGGGCAGAACCGAGGAAATGGCCAGAGCGGCTGAGGCCCCGCAGATGGCAACGGACCCGCCTGTCAGCGTGCCGAACTGTCGGCTGAAGCCCAGGCGGCGGGCCACAAAGCCGCCAAACAAAATGGTCAGCACCACGGCAGCAATCACGATGATGATGGGGGCCGGTCCCAGCTCCAGGATCTGATCCAGGGTAATCCGCGCCCCCAGCAGGGCGACCCCCAGACGCAGGATCTTCTTGCTGGCAAATTCAATGCCCGGCGGACAGGTCCCTTCCTGGGAGAGAAAGACAAAGGCCATACCCAGCAGCAGCGTGAGCAGCATCACGGGCCCGCCGTAGCTGTCGGAGATGAAGGTGGCCGCCATTCCCACCACCGCTGCGACCAGTACCCCGGGAAAGTATCGGCGGCCCTGAGCAAAGAGGTCCTGACTGCGCTTGAGGAGGGAGGATGAGCTCATGGGAACGGACTTCTGTGCTGGATTGGACGGACGCTGGTGGTCCCAGTCCTGGAAATTCTTACAAGTCGCAGAGAGGCGTTGCCGGGCAAGAGTAAAGCAATGTCTCTCAGGCGCGCCTTTCTTAGTCCAGTCCGGGGCTTATGGAAATGGCTATCTCCGGGTAGCCGCTATTCTGCAATCAGGATCGTCAAGCGCTTTGGCAGAGGGCTGTTTGGGTCCCGCTGTTAGATGGCCGGCAGATGTCGACGGAATGAATTTTCTGTAAGTCCCCGGCTTTCGGTAGCCGTGAGCGCGTTCCCGGCCTATATTTTTTAAAAAGAAGTCGCAGGCGCTACGGTGAAAACACCTCGCTTGCACTGTTTCAGCTCTGCGACAGGAACCCGGTTGTCTCAGCCTCCAGACTGAAGGCCCCTGTAGGTATTCAGTCAGTGCAGCCGCGAAGACAGACGGATCAGGGAAGAAAAATGTGACTGCGAAACAGCCGACGTCCCCTTTTCAGACCACTTCTTCAAAGGCTGCCCCATCCGACAGGGGAATTGGGCGACGTGCTTTCTTTCAGCGCCTTTGCGCCCTGACAGGGTCAGCGGCAGCCCTGGCTTTGATGGCCAGGGGCAAAATGGCAGCCGCGCTGGATGTGATTTTCTTTCGTATTGGCACCGGATCCACGGTCGGCACTTACTTTCCCATCGGGGGCGCCTTGGCAACCGCCATCAGCAATCCGCCTGGCAGCCGGGCCTGTGATGAAGGCGGCAGTTGTGGCGCGCCGGGGGTGATTGCCGTTGTGCAGTCCACCAAAGGCTCCGTGGAAAATGTCGAGGGTATGGCGAACGGGCTTCTGGAATCCGGCTTGTCCCAGGCCGATGTGGCCTATTGGGCCTATCATGGGGAAGGACCTTTTGAAGGCAAAGCGCCGCAAAGAAACCTGCGGGCCATCGCCAATCTCTATCCCGAGCTGGTGCAGCTGGTGGTTCGGGTCGACTCTGAAATCCGCCGCATCGATGACCTCAAAGGCAAACGCATTTCCCTGAACGAGGTTGGATCCGGCACCCATGTGGATGCCTTGATCATTCTCGATGCCTGGGGTTTGACGCCTGACGACCTGGAGGCCCGCTATCTGTCCACCAGTGATGCCATTGAGCAGGTGCGTCTGGGCGATCTGGACGGGTTTTTCCTGATCGCCGGGGCCCCGACCCAATCCATCAGTGATCTGGCCGAAGAGACCCAGTTGCGGCTGGTCCCTGTGGACGGCAAGGAAGCCAAGGGCCTGCGGGACCGGTATCCTTTCTTTGCCAGCCACTTTCTGCAGGCCGGGACCTATCAGGCCGTCAGCGGAGTGGAAACCCTGTCAGTGGGTGCGCAATGGCTGGTGCGCGCTGAAGAACCGGAAGAGGTGATTTATGAAATCACCAAAGCCCTGTGGCACAACAATACCCGTCCGATCCTGGATCGGGGGCATGCCAAAGGGCGGCAGATCCGCTTCCCGACAGCCCTGGATGGGCTGGGCATTCCCCTCCACCCGGGGGCGCGCCGTTACTACGAAGAAAAGGGCGTGACTGTTATTGAGGATGTGCCGCCCAGTGATTGATCAAGCACTCTGGGGTGATCTCTGTCCCGTCCTTTACTTGAAACCCGTTGAGAAACAAGGCAAAAGACCGGCAGGTTCGATCCTGCCAAGGCCCTCGTCTGGCGCTGTCAGGCCACCAGTTTCGGAGCAGCAATGCTAGCTTACATCATTCGACGCCTGTTTCTGATCGTCCCGACTTTGTTGGGCATTCTGATCCTGAACTTTCTGATCATTCAGTTTGCGCCCGGCGGTCCGGTTGAACAGATCGTGGCAGAGATTCAGGGAACCGATGTCAGCTCGACAGAGCGGGTAACCGGTGGCGGGGGCGATTTCGGCGGCAGTTCTGCCCAGAATCAGCAAAACCAGGGCGGCGGTGGCGGTGCGGCCACCAGCAAGTACCGTGGGGCCCAGGGCCTGGATCCGGAAGTCATTGCTGAAATCGAGCGCATGTTCGGCTTTGACAAACCCATGCATGAACGCTTCTTCGAAATGGTCGTGAACTACATGACCTTCGATTTCGGCGATTCCTTCTTTCAGGACAAGAAGGTGGTGGATCTGGTGCTGGACAAGATGCCGGTGTCCATTTCTCTGGGGATCTGGACCACGCTGATTGTTTATCTGGTGTCCATTCCTCTGGGGATCCGTAAGGCAGTCAGGGACGGGTCCCGTTTCGACATCTGGACCTCCGGGGTCATCATTCTGGGCTATGCCATTCCCAGTTTTCTCTTTGCCGTTCTGCTGATCGTTGTCTTTGCCGGCGGGCGCTACTGGTCGATTTTCCCCTTGCGGGGACTGGTCTCAGGCAATTTTGATGAACTGCTCTGGTATCAGCAGATTCTGGATTACTTCTGGCACATGGCTTTGCCGGTGCTTTCCATGGTTATCGGCGGTTTTGCCTCCCTGACCATGCTGACCAAGAACTCTTTCCTGGATCAGATCAACCAGCAGTATGTGATCACGGCCAGGGCCAAGGGGCTGACGGAAAATCAGGTGCTCTACGGTCATGTGTTCCGGAACGCCATGCTGATTGTCATTGCCGGTTTCCCCGCAGCCTTTATCGGGGTGCTCTTTACCGGGGCTGTTTTTGTCGAGGTGATCTTCTCTCTCGATGGGCTGGGCCTGCTGGGCTATGACGCGGCCCTGAAGCGCGACTATCCCATCATGTTTGCCACGCTCTATTTCTTCACCTTGCTGGGGTTGCTGCTGAACCTGATCGGGGACATCACCTATACGCTGGTCGATCCGCGCATCGACTTCGAACGGCGGGAGGCCTAAGCACATGGCACAGACCTCCTCCTCCATGACCGATTCCTCCACGACCGATCCCTCCACTGCTGCAGGTTCCTCCGTGACGCTGGACACCCAACCGCCCACGGACCGCATCCTTGGTCTCGCTGTCACCCCCATCACCTACAGGCGCTGGCAGAATTTCAAAGCCAACAAGCGGGGCTACTGGTCGCTCTGGCTGTTCATGGTGCTGTTCTTCTTCAGCCTCTTTGCAGAGTTCGTGGCCAACGATCGTCCGCTGCTGATCCGCTATGACGGGGCCTTCTATTCACCTGTGCTGGTGGACTACAAGGAAACCACCTTTGGCGGGGAATTCGATCTTCATACCGATTACCTGGACCCCTACATTCAGGAGCTGATCGATGAAAAGGGCTGGGCCATCTGGCCGTTGATCCCCTACAGCTATGACACCATCCTGCTGGACCTGCCGGTTCCCGCGCCTTCTGCGCCAACCGCCCAGAACTGGCTGGGGACCGATGACCAGGCCCGCGATGTCACCGCGCGCATGATCTACGGCTTTCGCATCTCGGTGGTCTTTGGCCTTTTGCTGGCCTTGCTGTCTTCGATCATCGGTGTGGTATCCGGGGCGGTGCAGGGATACTTCGGCGGGCTGACGGATCTGCTGTTCCAGCGCTTCATTGAGATCTGGTCGGGACTGCCCAGCCTTTTCATTCTGATCATCATGGCCTCGGTCATCACACCGGGCTTCTTTACATTGCTGTTCATTCTGGTTGCGTTCAGCTGGACGGCGCTGATCGGGGTGGTGCGGGCCGAGTTTCTGCGGGCCAGAAACCTGGACTATGTCAAGGCGGCAACGGCCCTGGGGGTCAGCAACCGCACCATCATGTTCAGTCACATGCTGCCCAACGCTATGGTGGCGACCATCACCATGCTGCCCTTTATCCTGTCGGGGGCGGTGACGGCGCTGACGGGTCTGGATTTCCTTGGCTTCGGCCTTCCGCCCGGCTCTGCCTCTCTCGGTGAGCTGCTGAAACAGGGTAAAAGCAATCTGGAAGCTCCCTGGCTGGGTCTCACCGGTTTTGTCTCTCTGGCGGTGATGCTGAGCCTGCTGGTGTTTATCGGGGAGGCTGTGCGCGATGCCTTTGATCCGCGCAAGCTCTTCAGTGGCGGGAAGGCCGCCGAAACAGCGGTCGAAGACATGGATGCCGACAGTCAAAGCCCGAAACAGGAAGGGGGCAAGGCATGAACCCGTCTGTGCAACAGCCCCAAACGCAGGAAGGCACCCCTCCCATGGCGCAGGACACGCTCGACGCCCCTTTGCTGCAGGTTTCCAACCTGACGGTCTCCTTCACCGGCGCCGGGGGCGTGAAAAGTCATGCTGTCGGCGGAATCTCCTTTGACATCAAAAGGGGGGAGACCCTGGCACTGGTCGGAGAGTCGGGCTCGGGCAAGTCCGTTTCCGCCCTGTCTATCCTGCAATTGCTGCCCTATCCGCTGGCTCAGCACGGATCCGGCAGTTCCATTCGCTATCAGGGTGAAGAGCTGATGGGGGCCAGTCCCCAGCGCCTGCGACAGCTGCGTGGCAATCAGATCTCCATGATCTTCCAGGAACCCATGACCTCGCTCAACCCTCTGCACAGTATTGAAAAGCAGGTGAACGAGGTCCTGATCCTGCATAAGGGACTGGGCCGGGATGCGGCTCGCAAGCGCACACTGGAGCTCCTGACCCTGGTTGGCATTCCAGAGCCGCACAAGCGTCTTTCTGCCTTCCCTCACGAGCTCTCCGGGGGCCAGCGCCAGCGCGTGATGATTGCCATGGCGCTGGCAAATGATCCCGAGCTGCTGATCGCCGACGAACCCACCACAGCCCTGGATGTCACCATTCAGGCCCAGATCCTGAAGCTGCTGAAAGACCTGCAGCGCAAACTGGGGATGTCTTTGCTGCTGATCACCCACGACCTGGGCATTGTGCGCAAAGTCGCCGACAGGGTTTGCGTGATGACCCAGGGGCAGGTGGTGGAAAACGGCCAGACCTCGGACATCATGGAAAATCCGCAGCATCCCTATACCCAGAAACTCCTGGCTGCAGAACCTTCCGGTCAGCCGGGCGAGGGCAGCGATGAGGCCCCGGCGGTGATGGTGGGGCAGGATGTTAAGGTCCACTTCCCCATCAAGGCCGGTCTGCTGAAACGAACGGTGGACTATGTGCGCGCCGTGGATGGCATCAGCCTGACGGTGCGTGAAGGCCAGACGGTGGGGGTTGTCGGTGAGTCCGGGTCGGGCAAGTCGACCCTGGGCATGGCTTTGCTGCGGCTGAACAACTCCAAGGGAGAGCTGATTTACAGCGGTCAGGCCATTCAGGGCTGGACCCGCAATCAGATGCGGCCTTTGCGGCGGGAAATGCAGATCGTGTTCCAGGACCCCTATGGATCACTCAGTCCCCGCATGTCCATTGGCCAGATCATCGGGGAAGGCATTCAGGTACATCAACTGGCCGCCACCCCGCGCGAAGAAGCGGAGATGATCATCGCCGCGCTGGAGGAGGTGGGACTGGATCCCAATTCCCGCCATCGCTACCCCCATGAGTTTTCCGGCGGGCAGCGACAGCGCATTGCCATTGCCCGGGCAATGGTTCTCAAGCCGCGTTTTCTGGTTCTCGACGAACCCACTTCAGCGTTGGATATGTCGGTGCAGGCCCAGATCGTCGATCTGTTGAGAGATCTGCAGGACCGGCACAATCTGGCCTACCTCTTTATCAGTCACGACCTGAAGGTGGTGCGGGCGCTGGCCAATGAAGTGATCGTCATGAAGGCGGGAAAAGTGATGGAGCAGGGCCCGGCGGCACAGATCTTCGATCAGCCGAAAGACCCCTACACCCAGGCACTGATGAAAGCCGCCTTCCAGCTGGAAACGGCGGACAGCGACGTGGTGGCCGTTTGACAGGGTGATCTCCGACAACTGATCTCCGGCAACTGATCTTTGGCGGCTGATTTTCGGTGGGAAACCAGAAGCTGGCGAGAGGATTGTCGGTTTGTTTTGAAGCGCTTTAGGCTTGACGCGACCTCATGAACCCCCTGCCTTCCCGGCTGGAAAGAGGCAAATTCATGCTGCAGGCGCTCTCATGACGTGAGCCCGCTGATACCGATGGGACACCGGTATGTGTGACGCTAGTACTTTTCCAGAAAAGCGCGGGGATAAATCTGGGCCCAGATGCGCAGGGCTGCGTAGGTGATGGCCCCTATCAGTACGCCAGAGATTGCCCAGGAGATCAGGCACAAGACGGCGACCACAGCCAGTCCTTGCCAGCCGGTTGCCGGTTTGTCCCCAAACTGAACAACTTCGAAACCCATCATGGCGGCCAGGCCGGCAACAGCGGCAATACATGACCAAAAGAAGCCATTGCCGATCATGTATATCTTCAAAACGGATTTCAACGTCAGGCTGTCAATTGGAATCATCCGAATTGGCAACAGACGTCCGTCGTCCATTCTACGCATCTACTAATCCCCCGCATCTTTGTTGAGAAGGAGGAAAAAGAAATCAAGACCAAGGTTCCAACCAACAAAGACTATGGGGTCTTATACACCATCGGATGCTGTATCCGTCAATCATAACTGCCACAAGCTTTTGATTGACCAAGTGATTCTGGATTTTCTGCAATGATCATTATTGTTGGTCCTGATTCAGGATTGAGGAGATTGGGGGGCGAATTTGGCAATTAAAAGTTGATGAGGCGCAATGGTCTCAAGACGTGCAGTTTTGCCAAAGGTGCGCCTGTTGCAGCACTCTTAAGGTTCGGGATCAGGACCTGTGTTGCTGTGGCCGGGACCAGAGGTGGCGTCTGCCAGGGCTTTGCGACTAGAGTGCCTGAACCTGCCAGAATGACAGATTCCTTCCTCAGTGGTTTTTCGCTTTGCCTTGTCCTGATAGGGGTGGACCGGTTACCCCGGGCAAGAGGCAGAGCCTGAAGAGTAATTGAGGCCGCTTCACCCATTTGGCTCTGTTCAACATGTTAGAGGATGCTTCACGGTCTGGTTTCAAGCGCATGCTGCGCCCGGCCGGTCCGCTCAATCTCTAGCCAGATCTAAGACACGCACCATGAAACTGCTTTTCAAATCAAACATCGACCGCGCGGAACACTGGATTGATCCCTTGCAGGAGCAGATGCCCGAGCTGGAGATCCAGGTGTGGCCGGATATCGGAGACCCGGAAGCCATTGAATATGCGCTGATGTGGAAACCGGACCCTGGCATGCTGGCGGGTCTGCCCAACCTCAAAGCGATTTTCTCTCTGGGAGCCGGCATTGACCACCTGGCCAGTGATCCCCTCTTGCCCCGTCACATTCCCACCACCCGGATGGTGGATCCGGGCCTGACGTCCGGGATGACGGAATACGTGGTCATGCAGGTGCTTTTTCATCATCGGACCATGCTGGATTACCGGGATCTGCAAAGCAAAAAAGACTGGCGGGAACTGGACTACCGCGCCGCCTGGAATCGGAAGGTTACCGTGCTGGGCCTGGGGGTTCTGGGTTCTGATGCTGCCGAGAAGCTTTCTATGCTCCGGCTGGATGTGGCGGGCTGGGCCCGCAGCCCCAAATCCATTGAAGGCGTGACCTGTTATCACGGGGCAGATGGCTTTGAAGAGGCACTGGCGCGCAGTGAAATTCTGGTCAATCTCTTGCCGCTGACCGAAGACACGCGCGGCATCCTGAACAAAGAGACCTTCAACAAGCTGCCGAAGGGCGCCTGTGTGATCAATGTCGCGCGCGGCGGGCATCTGATTGAAGAAGATCTGCTGGAAGCGCTGGAGTCCGGTCAGGTTGATTCTGCCACCCTGGATGTCTTCCAGACGGAACCTCTGCAGCAGGAAAGTCCCTTGTGGGATCACCCCCGGGTGGTGATCACACCGCATATGTCTTCCATCACCATTCCGGAAACGGCCTGCCTGTCAGTGGTCGAGAACATTCGCCGCATTGAGGCCGGCCAGGATCCGCTGCACGTGGTGGATTTCGATAAAGGCTACTGATTGAGGATCTTGGGCCAGCCGGTTCCTTGGGCGGGTTGGTTTTTGCTGACGTCAAAGGGCTAAAAAGCAGCCGAAGGCGATGTCCTTCGGCTGCTTTTCTTTTCAGATCTGCCAACAGAAACCCGCTATGGGATGCTGGTGGTTCGTGTGTGGGCGTTGTCGATCAGGCCTGCCGGATATCCGACAGGAAGGTTTCCACATGCTGGCGCAGATCGGCTGACTGCCGAGACAGGTCAGACACGGCCTGGTCTACGCCCTGGGCTGTGTCGCCGGTTTTCTGGGCAGAGTCCGTGACCCCGGCAATGTTGTTGGATACCTGTTGTGTGCCCTGGGCAGCTTCCTGCACATTTCGGCTGATCTCAGAGGTGGCTGCCCCCTGCTCTTCAATGGCCGCTGATATGGAGGCCGTGATTTCATTGATCTTGCCGATGGTACCGCCAATGCCCTGAATGGCCGTAACGGCCCTTTCCGTTTCGCTTTGCATGGTGGAGACCTGGCCAGAGATCTCTTCGGTCGCGCGGGCAGTCTGAGTGGCCAGTGATTTGACTTCATTGGCCACCACGGCAAAGCCTTTTCCGGCATCTCCGGCTCTGGCGGCTTCAATGGTAGCATTGAGTGCCAGCAGATTGGTCTGTTCCGCGATTTCCTGAATCAGGGTAACCACATCGCCGATTTTCTGGGAGGCGTCGTTGAGGCTGTTCACCGACTGATTGGTGCGTTCGGCTTCCTGGGTTGCTTCTGTTGCCACCCGGGCTGAGTCGGCAACCTGACGATTGATTTCGGTGATGGAAGAGGCCAGCTCTTCAGACGCTGCAGCAACGGTCTGCACATTGTTGGAGGCTTCTTCCGAAGCAGAGGCCACGACCATGGCCTGCTTGGAAGAGCTTTCCGCCAGGCTGGACATGTAGTGTGCTGATTCCTGCATTTTGTCGGTGGATTTGCCAACGGTGCCCAGAATCTCCTTCACGGAGTTGTCGAAGCCCTTGATCAGATCTTCAGTTCGGGCGGCTTTTTCCGCCTTGGCCTGTTGCTCGGCCTCCTGCAGGGCTGTCAGGCGATCCGTTTCGATGGCCTGCTCTTTGAAGACCAGAACGGCTCGGGCCATTTCCCCGACTTCGTCTTTAGCCTTGGTGGCCGGCACACGGATTTCTTTGTCGCCTTGAGCCAGCGCCCCCATGCAGTGGGTCAGACTCTGCAGAGGACGGGTGATGGATTTGGCCAGGAACCAACCTGTAACGGCCGGCAGGGCCAGTCCCAGGAAGCCAAACAGCAGCAGCAGATTGTGGGTGCTTTCTGAGACATTGGCCATATCGACAGAGATTTCCTGCTGGCGAGTCGTGGCCCAGTCCAGCACTTCCTGGAACAGGGGTTCCATGGAGGCATAGATTTCGCTGAGTTTTTTGATTTCGGCGGTTTTCTGGTCGCTGGTGGCTGCAAAGGCCTTGAAGCTGGCAACATAACTGTCCAGCAGCTTGGTGATTTCCTGTTGATCTGCCGGGGGCAGGGTCGAGGATTTCATCAGCTCCTTGAATTCAGCGACCCGACTGTCCACCCGGGTGAGGTACTTCTCACCACCGCGCAGCATGAAGTCCTTTTCATGGCGGCGCATCATCAGCATCTTGACCGTCAGGGCATCCAGCTTCGCTTCTTTCAGCTTTTCTTCAACGGCGTGAACAGCGGCCCGCAGCTCGCCCCGCAAGCCTTCTTTCTCGCTCAGGCCCAAAGTGGTGCTGATATCGGTCAGGGCGATCATCTGAGCCCGGTGTGCGCTCAGCAGCTCATCCAGAGTCTCCAGAGAAGGACGAATCGCTGTTGCCTTTTCCATGGCCACCAGATGCTGCAGATCATCGTGCAGGATTGTCGCTTCCTCTTGGTAACCTTCCGCGTACTTCAGATCGCTGCGCAGCAGGAAGTCTTTCTCCCGACGGCGCATCTGTAGGGCGCGGACGGCCATATCCTGGGTCACATGCGCGATGCCGCCGAATTCTTCTGTTTCCTGAGCGGCCTGCTCCGACTGGATCATGGCCACCCATCCAACGAGAATCACCGCAGCAACTGACAAGAGCCCGATGCCGCCCAAAGCGGCGATCCGCAAGGTGACAGAAAAGTTCTGCAGCCAGCGGGATGTCGAGGTCTGAGTGTTTGTTGGCTCTGGTGCGGTGTGTTGATCTGTTGGGGTCTGCGTCATGATGGACAACCTGGGATAGGGCTGGTTTGAGGAGAAGAAATCTCAATGATTTGTCTAAAATTATCGAAAGGTGCTTTAAAAACTCTAAATTACAGTATGCGAACAAACACCGACTTCTAATATATCAATTGAGTAGGGGGGATGGGGCCTAAGTATCTGTAGTGATCACAGTAAAACCAGAATGAAATCCGACTGAATTCATTGGATTGCTTCTGCAAGGTGCAGGGGGTGTTTGCCAGACAGGACCCTCGCCCTGTTCAGTTCTGTTATCAGGCTGGGGTCTGAGCAAAGCGGGAGACGGAGTGCTCTACCTGCGGTAAAACGTCCATGGTTCCTCATCCGACAGGCGATGATGTCCTCAATGATCGTCTCTGGCTTCTCTGGGGCTTCTTTGCTGTTTGGTTCTGCTGTCTGTGCAAAGCAGATCAGTCCAAAGGCAAAAGGGGCGGCAAGCTTCTGATGCAGTGTTGATAACGGGGCTGTGCTGATGCTGTCGGGCAGGTGCCGGATGATGACAGAGGCGCGGCTTGGAGCTAAATCGGTTTAAGTGGACTCACTGTGTGACAACACTTGAAGTGTGAATTTGAATTTTTTCAACGTGTTAGAGCATGATCGGGTCAATCAAAGACCTATCGGACAGATTCAGTCCTTTGAGATATCAACGATCAGATCCCCGAACTCCCGCAAAAAGACCGACCCTTTCACCGTGCGCTGCACCTGAATGGAGCGACGATCGGCTTCGTCGGTTTTGCGGCGCAGAAAATCCAGACCGGACAGGCGGTCAAGCGCCCGGGTAACGGCAGGCTTTGACATGGCAAGCTCTTTTGCCAGGCCGCGCACTGTGTGGGGGGGCGGGGACAGGTATACCTGAAGCAGCAGAGCCACCTGACGCTGGGTCAGATCCGGCAGGTCCTTGTGCAACATGGCGACTGCCACCCGGCGCCACAGATCCAAAGCCTGATTGGGGTCCATTTGCATGACTTCTGCTACCTGCTGACTCTCATGAGGGTCTGTTCCGGGTTACCTGCCAACAACTGTTTCTTATGGGCGGAAGGTAGGAGCCTCCCGCTGTTCTGTCTCTTCGATTTGCTTTTGCGGTCGGAGCGACCCTCAAGGTCGAATCGGCGAAGTGAAGTCACTTCGTGATACCGCTTAAAGCGCTAAGCACTTCTAACGAAACCGATTATGCTCCTGAAAGCAAAAAGGGTAGATTCGTTTCATCTGCGAAACAAATCCACCCTAACGCATTTTTTTGTTTGGCGGAAGCCTCTGCTTGCCGGAAAATCAGTGCCTATTCAGCAGAGCGTTTTTCCAGCAGGGCAAAGGCCCCCAACAGCCCCATGGCCTCACCGCCCTGCGGGCGACCGGGACGCTTTGTGAGGTTCCAGGCCATGATGTCGTAGTGGGCCCAGGAGGTATCGGGGTCGACGAAGTTCTCCAGGAACAGAGCCGCTGTAATGGCACCGCCATAGGGTCCGGGGGAGTTGTTGAGGTCGGCCACCTGGCTGTCCAGCATGCGGTGGTAAGGGGCGTGCAGCGGCAGGCGCCAGACCGGTTCGCCCTGATCCTGTGAGTGGTGCAGGAGACCTTCAGCCAGAGTGTCGTTGTTGCAGAACAGGGCAGGCAACTCTGTGCCCATGGCGATGCGGGCCGCACCGGTCAGGGTGGCAAAGTCCAGAATGATGTCGGGGTTTTCCGACTGCGCTTCGCTCAGAGCATCGGCCAGCACCAGACGGCCTTCGGCATCGGTATTGCCGATTTCCACGGTCAGGCCCTTGCGGCTGGTCAGCACGTCGCCGGGGCGAAAGGCATTGCCCGAGACAGCATTTTCAACCGCCGGGATCAGCACCCGCAGCTGCACGGGCAGCCGGGCCGCCATCACCATTCTGGCCAGTCCCAGGACATGAGCCGAGCCGCCCATGTCCTTTTTCATCAGCCGCATGCCTTCTGCCGACTTCAGATCCAGCCCGCCTGAATCAAAGCAGACGCCTTTGCCGACCAGAGTGACTTTGGGGCCACTGCTGCCCCAGCGCAGGTCAAGCAAGCGGGGCGCTTGCGCGGATGCCCGCCCAACGGCGTGAATCATGGGATAGTTCTGGTCCAGCAGCGCATCCCCAACGATGGCGGTGAATTCTGCATCGTGATCAGCGGCCAGCTGGCTGGCCACCTGTTCCAGTTCTGCAGGCCCCATGTCAGAGGTCGGGGTGTTGATCAGGTTCCGGGTCAGGGTGATGCCGTTGGCCAGATATCTGGCGCGGTTGCCGTTTGCCAGAGCCGGCAGGACCAGATTTGGCAGTTGCGTGTCCTTGGCGTCACTTTTGTAGCGGTCAAAGCGGTAGGCTCCCAGCTGCCAGCCGAAGGCCAGGGCATCGGCGTCCCGCGCGCTGAGCGGAGCGGTCAGCTGATCCTCTGCCAGTTGATAGGTTCCTTCCGGCAGTTTGCTCACCGCCTCTGCGTAGGACCAGGGGTGGTCCAGGGCATCGACACCAATCAGCGCCAGTTCCAGGCTGCCTTCGCTGTCGGGCAGCAGACAGACCTGACCGATTTTGCCCTTGAAGCCCTGCAGTGAAATCCAACTGCTACGGCTGTCGCCTTGGCTGGCCAGCCAATCGTTCAGACCTTCCTGGGTCAGAGGGAGGAAGGAATGGCAGCTAGAGGGAGTGTCGGTCAGCAGAAGATCGGGAAGGGGGGCTGAAGAAGGTGCAGTCATAACGCCTCAGGGACTTTTTGATTGGTTGCTGTGCCTCTTTTAGACGATAAGGAAGGCGATGGCAGCCCTGAACTTTGCGCTTGGGTCTTACAAGAGCCTGCAGGCTGCTATTACCGCCTCTTTTAGCCACCACTCCAAGGATATGCTCTGATGTCTTCGCCCGACATGACGCTGGTCATTGGCAACAAAAACTATTCCTCCTGGTCTTTGCGGGCCGGTTTGGCGCTGGCCCTGACGGGCGCAGAGTTTGACGAAGTTCTGGTGCCCTTGGATGAAGAGGGCACAGCCGCGGCTTTGCGTCAGCACTCGCCCAGCGGCCTGGTGCCGGTTCTCAAAAGCGACGGACTGGTGATCTGGGACAGCCTGGCCATTGGCGAACATCTGGCAGAGCGTTTTCCGGACGCCGGACTGTGGCCAGCAGATCCCAAACTGCGGGCCCTGGCCCGCTCCATGGTCTGTGAAATGCATGCCGGCTTTCCCAACCTGCGCCGGGAAATGTCCATGGACATGCGCAAGACCTACAAGGTCATGCCGTCCATGGAGGTCCTGCGGGAGATTGGACGGTTGCAGGACATCTGGGGTCAGGCTTTGGACGCCCGCAAAGAGGCAGGCCTGGCGGGAGAGTTTCTGTTTGGCGCACCCGGCTTGATTGATTGCTTTTATGCACCGGTTGTCAGCCGGCTGGTCACCTATGGACTTCAGCTGGGACCGGAAGGCAGCGCCTACATTGAAGCCATTACGGGCTGGGATCTCTATCAGGCCTGGCTGGATGCAGCCAAGGCTGAGCCCTGGGACCTGCCGGATCATGGCAAGCCTCAAGCCTAGAGCATGATCGGTTTGGTAAGAAGCGCTCTGCGCTTGGAACTAACCCGTGACTCCTCCTCTAAAACATTGAATAGAGGAAAATTCACGCTTCTAGTGTCATTACGTAGTGAGTTCACTGAAGCCGATTTGGCTCTGAGGCCATCGGAGTTCAGGCAGTCCCGGCAAAGGTACCCATGAAAAAGGGCCGGTGGAGAGTTCCGCCGGCCCTTTCTTGTCGCTGTTTTGGGACTAAACGATCATATGATCACTGCAGTGCGGCGGCTTTTTCGCTGTCCAGCCACCAGCTGGCCGGAAAGCCAATGGAGTACTTGGCCCGCTCTTCCGGACGGTCAAACTTGTTCCAGTAAGCAATCCAGCTTTTGTCCAGATAGAACAGCGGGATGGAGTAGTAGTTCCACAGCAGCACCCGGTCCATGGCCCGATTGGTGGCTTTCAGTGTCTCCAGATCCTCAGCGACAATGACCTGTTCGATCAGCTGATCAATGACCGGATTGCGGATGGCACCCAGGTTGGCGGATCCGCGGATGTCGGCGGCTTCTGAGCCCCAGTAGCTGCGCTGCTCTGCACCGGGTGGCGGGAAGAAGTTCAGGGCCACCATGATGATGTCGAAATCAAAGTCATCCAGACGCACCTGATACTGGCTGGTATCGACAATGCGGATGGACGCATCGATGCCGATTTTCTTCAGGTTGTTCACAAAAGGTGCGGTGACGCGCTCGCTGGACGGACTGGCCAGCAGAAACTCGATCTTCATCTGCTGTCCCTGGGCATCAACCAGCTTGCCTGCCTGCAGGGTCCAGCCCGCTTCCTTGAAAAGGCCCAGCGCCTGGCGGGTCCGCTTGCGAATGCGGCCGCTGGCATCTGAAACAGGGTTCTGGAAGGCTTCTGTCAGAATATCTTCGCTGAGCTGATCCTTGTAGGGCTCCAGAATAGCCAGCTCTTCGGCTGTCGGGGCACCTGATGCGCCAAAGTCCGAGTTGGGGAAGTAGCTGTTGATCCGGGCATAGAAGCCATACAGCAGGGTTTTGCGAATGGATTCGAAGTCGTACATCAGGTTGAGCGCTTCACGCACCCGCTTGTCAGAAAACTGATCCCGGCGCTGGTTCATGAAGTAAGCCTGAATGCCGCGCGGGGTGTTGCTGGGCTCCTCCACTTTCAGAATGCGGCCATCTTTGACCGGTGCGATGTCGTAGCCTGTGGCCCAGCGCTGGGAACGGTTTTCACTGCGGAAATCGATCTTGCCTGCCTTGAAGGCTTCGAACATCACTGTGGGGTCGACATAGTAGTCATAGCGAATGCGGTCGAAGTTGTTCTGACCCACGTTGACATTGAGATCTTTGGCCCAATAGTCCTCAACCCGCTCATAGACCAGGGCTTTGCCCGGTTCGACAGAGGCAATGCGGTAGGGGCCGCTGGACAGAGGCGGGGTCAGGGTGGTCTTGGTGATGTCCCGCCCGTCGCTGGTCCAGTAGGTACGTGACAGCGGGGAAAGGGAGGAGACGTTCATGAGGGGCTTCATGTTGTCCCGGGTGTTGAAGACAAACTTGATCTGTCTGTCACCCAGCACTTCCCAACTTTCCACCTCATCATAGAAAGATTTCAGGAAGGGGCGGCTGTGCTCCTTGATCACCTCCATCACAAAGGCAAAGTCATCGGCCAGAATGGGCGACCCGTCGTGATAGCGGGCCTCGGGACGCAGGGTGAAGATGATCCAGCTTTTGTCTTCCGGATATTCCACAGACTCGGCAATCAACCCGTAAGCGGAGGCCAGTTCGTCGCCGGATCCGGTCATCAGGCTGTCACTGGTCAGGCCGATGGAGCGGGGCCAGTCGCCTTTGAGGATGTAGGTGTTGAGGCTGTCAAAGGACCCGAAAGCCCCCAGTGTAACGGATCCGCCTTTGGGCGCATCGGGGTTCACATAGGGGAAATGCGCCATAGAGGCGTCATAAAGTGGCTCGCCAAACTCGGCCATGGCCCAGGATTTTGTGGTTTCTTCGGCCCGGGGTGCCGGACTTAAAGCAAGCCCTGAGACCGCAGCCAGACTAAGGGCCAGCCCGGTCAGCAATCGCCGCCCGTAACCGGTCTTACCGTTCTGGAGGCTGTGCGTGCGGGCTTTGATTTCCTGCCCGCAATCCCTGCTGTTCCGGTCGAGATGCTCTTCTGGCATTTGACGCATGTTGGCTCCCGTTTCCCTGTCGTTGGCCCGTTGCAATGTCCCCTGCCCCTTGATGGCTGATGTCTCAGACGAAGGGCAGGGTCGCGCCAACCTGTGCTCACGTTCTTTTCCGGTTGGGCGGTCAGCTGTTGAGCAGCCCCTGTCCGCACCGGTCTTTCTATAGTTTAGGGCAAGCTGGCCCGGAGGCAACAAGTCCGGGATAACTTTCCCATTACTTCTTTGTCAGTTTTGGCTCAGATCCACTCAGCCCAAAGCGGCTGATCTAGTCTTTCAGATAGGTCAGAGCCTGGGTGTGCAGGTCGGCATCCATGGCCATCAGGACATTGCCGTCTGACTGCAGGTCCAGAGGACGGCCTGTCCAGTCGGTCGCCAGGCCGCCGGCCCCCAGCACCACCGGCAGCAGGGCCATGAAATCGTAGGTCTGCAGGTCTGCTTCCACCACCAGATCCACAAAGCCGCTGGCCAGCTGGCCGTAGCAGAAGCAATCGCCGCCATAGGGGGCCAGTCGCACCTGCTGGCGCAAGGCGTCATATCTGGGCATCAGTCCGGTGTCTGTGAACATGTCGGGAGAGGTGCTGCGCAACACAGCCTGATCCAGATTTGGGCAGGCGCGGCCCTGACTGATCTGCCGACTGCCGTCCCGTTGGACAAAGCAGGTGGCCTGTCCGGCGGCGCCGATCCAGCGCTCCTCCAATATTGGCATGTTGATGATGCCGATCAGGGGCTGACCTTTGTGGGTCAGGGAAATGAGATTGCCGAACAGGGGGTTGCCGGTGATGAAGGCTTTTGTGCCGTCGATGGGGTCGAGAACCCAGACGTAGTCCGCATCGGCTCTTTCGATTCCATGCTCTTCCCCGATGATGCCGTGATCAGGAAACCGCTCATTGATCAGGCGACGCATGGCCGCTTCTGCTTCCCGGTCGGCAATGGTGACCGGCGACTCATCGGCCTTGTCATCCACAGCAACTCCGGTGCGGAAGTACTGCCGGGAAATGGCCTGGGCTGCATCGGCCAGTTCTTCTGCCAGAGCGATGAAATCCGGATTGCAGGCCGGCAGGTCGGTAAAGGCAGTCATCAAAAAAACTCCGATTTAACGCAAGAGCAGAACTGGTTTGCTCATCATCCAAAACACAAAAAGAGGACAATCACGGATCAAGTGCCATCACGCAGCGGATTTCCTCAAGCCGGTTCGACTCAATTGAGGTCGTTGAGCGCCCTGACGTCCACCCTTGCCGGGTCCCTTTTCCAGCTACCTTGGTTCGTGGGAGGCCAGCCCGAAGATGCCTGGCAGCTTGCCCGGATCTGGAAAGGGACCGGTTTCCGACATAAGCCTCTTTTCAACCTGTTAGAGGGTGTTTGGCGACAGGAGCGGAGCGCAAGGCGTTTCTACGTCAGTCGATCATATTCTGGGAAGGGCATAAAAAAAGCCGCCCGAGAAACTCTCTGGACGGCTTTTTGATACCTCTGCTGCGCAGATCCTTATTCCACCGGCGGCGGATTGTCGGACTGCTTGCGCAGGTAAGCGATCATGTCAGCTGCCTGTGGCGGCTTTTTCAGACCAGCGAAAGACATCTTGGTTCCCGGAGCAAAGTCTTTTGGCTTGCTCAGGAAGTCGTAGAGGTTTTTGTAGTTCCAGGTGTCGCTGCTCTTGCCGGACAGGGCATTGGAGTAGCTGTAGCCGCTTTTGCCACCGATTTTGGCACCCACCACGTTGTAGAGGCCCGGGCCCACTTTGTTGGGGCCGCCGCTGTCAAAGCTGTGGCAGGCAGTGCATTTCTTGGCCAGCTTTTCACCCTTGGCGGCATCACCGGCATTCAGCAGTGCAACGAGATCGATCTCGGCCGCTTCTTCTTTCGGCGCGCCACTGTCACTGTTGCCAGTTTCGTCAGCGACAGTAATGGGGAAAGCATTCTCGTCGGGCAGGCTGGGGTGAACCAGCAGCTCAGCGACAAAGTTTGCGACCATCAGGGTAATGCCAGCCGTCAGAACTGCGGCGGCAATCTTGTTGAATTCGAGGCTGCTGCTCATTTTTTCTTGTGAACCTAGGTTAGTGACCTCTCTTTGGTGCGGCGGACAATAGACGTCCCAAGGTCAAGGTTCAATAACGTCGCAGGACTTCTGGCAACAAAGCTGCGTTTCCAAAGCGATTTTGCGGGCTAAGTTATTGTTTTTATGGAATCAGGAACCCAACCTTTTTTTCGACCTCTGCGGCGGAATGACGCAGTTTTTGGGGGTGTTGAAGGCACTCTCGAGTACCTTTGGCACACTTTTCGGGGTGAAACTCCGGGAATAAGCTTTATAGAAACGGCTCTGTCATCCCGCTTTGGGGTGGCAAAGTTCTGCTCTGCCAAATGACACACCTGAAGGCCGCCATGCCCCATGGCTGGTCCAGCTGACCGGGAATCTTTGCGTTCATGTCTGCCTCCAACTCATCGCCATCCCCTGCAACCCCGAAACAGCCTGTTGTGCTGATCCCGGCGCGCATGGCTTCGACCCGCCTGCCCAACAAGCCGCTGGCGGACATCGCGGGCTTGCCCATGATTGTTCAGGTCTGGAAGCGGGCCATGGAAGCCGATATCGGACCGGTGGTCGTGGCGGCCGGGGAACAGGAGATTGTCGAGGCCGTGCTGGATGCCGGGGGTCAGGCGGTGCTGACCCGACCCGATCACCCTTCCGGGTCTGACCGGATTTATGAAGCCCTGCAGATCCTGGACCCGGAGGGGCGGCACGATGCTGTGATCAACATTCAGGGGGATCTGCCCACCATTGAACCTTCTGCCGTGCAGGCGGTTTTCGAACCGCTGAACAAGGAGGCGGTGGATATTGCAACACTGGCGGCTGTGATCAAAAACCCGGCTGAGCGGGATGATCCCAACATCGTCAAAGCCGTTACGGCCTTTGAAAAGGGCCAGACCATTGCCAGAGCACTGTACTTCAGTCGGTGCCCCGCGCCCTGGGATGGACGGGACTATGGTCCGGGCGCGAGCCAGGAGGGAGACCCAAGTCTGCCGCTGTATCATCACATCGGTCTCTATGCCTTCCGGCGGGAGGCGCTGAGCCGATTCGTTGCCTTGCCGCCTTCGCCGCTGGAACAGCGGGAACGCCTGGAGCAGTTGCGGGCACTGGAAGCGGGCATGCGCATTGATGTGGCTCTGGTGGATACCGTGCCGTTGGGGGTTGATAACGCCCATGAACTGGAGCGGGCCCGTCAGATCCTGGGGGGTTAGATCTTCAGACGACATACAGCGAATTGACCCTAAAGACCTCTGTCGCGCTGAAAAAGCTTGCCTTCCCAATCCAAAAAAACTGCAATGGGCGCCCTTCGACAGGACACCTGCTGCTCCTGCCGTAAGGCACCTTCATTTCTGAGTTAAGAGATACCTCACCCATGACCGAGAAATTCATCGCTTACCAGGGCGCCCCGGGCGCCAACTCCGATATGGCCTGCCGCAAGGTCCATCCCGATTTTACGCCTTTGCCTTGCGAGACCTTTGACGAGACTTTTGCGATGGTTCAGGAAGGTCGGGCAGAGCTGGCCATGATCCCCATCGAGAACTCTTCTGCCGGGCGGGTCGCAGACATTCATCACCTACTGCCAGCTTCCGGCCTGCACATTGTGGGGGAACATTTCCAGCCCATCAGCTACCAGCTGCTGGCGCCCAAAGGCGGATCCTTTGACACCATCAAAGAGGTGCACAGCCACGTACAGGCCCTGTCTCAGTGCCGGGAGTATCTGTTGAGCAAAGGGCTGAAACCCGTGGTTCATGCGGATACCGCCGGGGCTGCCCGGGATGTGGCGGCGGACAATGACCTCAGCAAGGCGGCCATTGCCCCGCCCTTGGCCGGGGAGATCTATGGCCTGGATATTCTGGACAACGAAATCCACGATCTGGCGCACAACACCACCCGCTTTGTCATCATGGCGCGTGAACCGGTGGATGTGGAGCCTGGCGACGGGAACATTGTGACGTCCTTTGTGTTCCGGGTGCGCTCTGTTCCGGCCGCTCTTTACAAAGCCATGGGAGGCTTTGCCACCAACGGCGTGAACATCACCAAGTTGGAAAGCTACATCCTGGACGGCAAGTTCACAGTGGCCCAGTTCTATGCGGATGTGGAAGGGCACCCCCATGAGCGTCCGCTGCGTCTGGCTCTGGAAGAACTGAGCTTCTTCAGCCGGGAGGTGAAAATTCTGGGGGTCTATCCCGCCGCCCAGCAGCGCGAAGAGTGGTCAAAGGGATCGGTTTCCTGAGCAGGGTAAACTGGTCTTTTTTAAGAGACACATCTGCATAATGAAAAAGGCCCGGCCTCACAGAGGGGACCGGGCCTTTTTGTTCCTTTACGACGGATACATCCGGTATCTGACCGCGTTAAGCAGACTTTCGCCGGGATCATGCTCAACCCCGGTCATGCTCAACCCGGGTCACGCTTAATCGGGGCCATGTTTTAAGCCGATACCCTTTAATGGAGAGGTCAGTCGTCCTGCATGCTGGAGGGACGGTCGATGGTCGCCATGGTGCAGCGGGAGATACAGACCAGCTTGCCGTCTTCATCGCTGATGCGAATTTCCCAGACCTGGCTGCGCCGACCCAGATAGATGTTCTTGGCCACGCCGTAGACCAGCCCTTTGGTCGCGGACCGCAGATGGTTGGCGTTGATTTCCTGACCCACACAGGCTTGCTTGGCCCGGTCGACGCAGAAGCTGGCCGCCAGGGAACAGAGGGTTTCAGCAAAGAGAACGGATGCCCCCCCATGCAGCAGCCCCATGGGCTGGCGGGTGCGTTCATCCACCGGCATGGTGCCGCTCAGGCTGTCTTCCCCCATTTCGGTGATCACAATGCCCAGATTTTCTGAGGCTGTGTTCTTCCCGACCTCATTGGCCTTCTCGATAGAGGGATTCCCAAACCAAATTGCCATCTGTCCTGTGGCTCCTTCTCTGCTGTTGCTTGTACTGAATCATCCTCTAACACGTTGAAAAGAGGCTTATTCACGTCTTGTTCAAAATCACCACGTGAGTCCAAACAAGACAATAAGACTCTAGCGCAGATGGCAGGGATCGTCTGCCCGTCTTCGGGTAACGTCGCTTGTGACGGGCCGTAGGAAGAGCTTCTTGCCGGCCTCTGGCGGATCCTTTTGAGGCCAGATCGGTCAGCTGATCAGGATCTGTTCGCCAAAGAGGCTCTTGACCAGGGAGACCGCCAGTTTGCCGGTTTGGTTCTGGCTGTCGTAGGCCGGGTTCAGTTCCATGATGTCCAGGGAGTTCATCAGGCCGCTGTCATGGATCATCTCCATGCAGAGCTGGGCTTCTCGGTAATTGGGGCCACCCGGCACTGTGGTGGCAACACCCGGTGCAATGGCCGGGTCCAGAAAATCCACATCAAAGGAAACATGCAGGTGACCGCCGGTGCGTGCCACGCGCTCCAGCGTTTCCGCCATGACCTGGCGCATGCCGATCTCATCCACCCGGCGCATGTCATAGACCTTAATGCCGCTGGCGTTGACCAAGCGCTTTTCAATCACATCGACGGAGCGGATGCCGATCTGGGTAAAGTTCTCGGCCTTGATCATGGGACTTTGCTGGGCCAGGGCCGTCAGGCTGGGGTGTCCCAGGCCAAAGGCTACGGCAACGGGCATGCCATGCAGGTTGCCCGAAGGGGTGGTGTCCGGCGTGTTGAAATCGGCGTGGGCGTCCAGCCAGATGACCGACAGTTCCTTGCCGTGGTCGTGACAGTGATCGCTGACCGCCGCCAAGGACCCCATGGCCAGACAGTGGTCGCCGCCCAGCAGAATGGGCAGGCGTCCGTCCTGCAAAATGCCATAGAGGCCGTCGCGCACGGCGGCACACCAGTCCCGGGTTTCTTCCAGATGGCGATAGCCGTTGGCGGGTTCGGCAATGGGGTTGACCGGACCGCTGACGTTGCCGCGGTCTTCCACATCACAGCCCAGCAGGGTCAGCTCTTCGATCAATCCCCCTACCCGCAAGGCTTCCGGTCCCATGGAGGCCCCCCGGATGGACGCGCCGATGTCGGTCGGGGCCCCCAGCAGGCTGACCTGTGGGCCTGTCGGTCCTTCAGCTTTGGCGCGGGTGATTTCGTTTTGTAGCTGGGTGATCTTGTCGGCTGACATGAAAGGCGGCTCCGATAGGGCGGGAGATTCTGCTGATACTGGCGGGCATCCTGCCTGACTTTCCGGCGCATAGGGTGTTGAATTTCCCCTGAATGGCGGCACTCTCTGTTGAAAGATAAAGTCAAACAGCAGAAAATGCTGTTGAAAACTCAAATCTACAGATGGGTAAAGCCGTAGTTTTGTTGACATTTGGCTGAAGAATTACCCCTTTCGATGGATGATGCATCCTGGTCGATGGGTATCGGGCCTGATTTGCCAAAAGATTCTGCTGCGACTCGCGAGTAAACCAAGATGACAGGGAGGCTGCATGGCCAGAACCTATCCGTTGGACGCCATTGATCTGCGCATCCTGAAAGTGCTGCAGGAAGAAGGACGGATCACCAACCAGCGTCTGGCGGACCTGGTGGCTTTGTCTCCCAGTCCCTGCCTGCAGCGGGTGCGCAAGCTGGAACAGGCCGGGGTGATCCAGTCTTACGGCGCCAGAATCCAGCTGGAAAAAATCTGCCGCTCTGTCACCGTCATCGCCACGGTGACCTTGCGCAGCCATGAAGAGCAGGATTTTCGTAACTTCGAAGCGGCCCTGGCCCGGATACCGGAAGTCATTGAATGCCTGAAAGTCAGCGGATCTTTTGATTACTTCCTGCGCTTTGTCTGTGCCGATATTGCCCGCTATCACAGCCTGTCGGACGATCTCCTGCGGGAGTCTCACGCCATTTCCAACCTTTCCAGCCATGTGGTGCTGGACCCGACAAAGCCGCTTAGAAGCCTGCCATTGGATGAACTGGTGTGACCTCTGAAGCATTGGCCCTTTGGGGGCGTGAATTGCGGGGTGGAGAGCCCAGGAAGGCGGTGATGGCCGCTTTCTGGTCCAGCGCATCCTGATAGCCCAGCTCAATCAGTTCCCGAATGAAGCCGCGTTCAAACATCAGGTAGCTGGGCAGCAGGAAAGGCGCTTTCCAGCCTCCCAGTCCCCGGATCAGGGCTTTGATGGTCCAGGGCAGACTGTCCACGTGGCGGGCTGTGATCTGCCGGATGTCTATGGAGGGGCGCAGCATGAAGGTCTCGATCGGCCGCAGGGCCAGGACATCGCGCTGGCCAGCGTCCAGTTTTTCCAGGGTTTTGTTGATCCGCTGCAGACGTTCCAGATCCATGTCCAGATTGTCGTTGAACAGGATATCCAGCAGGTGGCCGGCCACCTCCCCGGTGCCGGGATAGGTCGGGGTGCCGGGGTTTTCTTCGGCGTCGATCTCTCCATCACGCCCGCCAATGGCAAAGATCTTGTCCGCACCCAGGTGTATGGCCGGGCTGAAGGGAGAGGTCTGCCGCAACGCGCCGTCACCGTAGTAGGCCTGGTTGATGCGCACAGCGGGAAAGAGGAAGGGCAGGGCGGTTGAGGCCATAATGTGTTTCAGGGTGAGGATCCGTGCCCGGCCTTCCCGTCTGGACCGCTCCCAGGCTCTGACGGAGCGGCGGCTGTCGTAGAAGGTGACGGCCTGGCCGTTCTGATAGGAGGCGGCAGAGATGGCCAGGGCATCCAGCAGACCGTCATCCAGGCAGCGGGTGAGGGCCGAGAGGTCCATTTCCCGGCTCAGGAGATCCTGCAGCGGACTGTTGTCCAGCAGGGCCCGGGGGTTTTTGACCCCCAGACCGGAAAAGAGGAAGGAGGCGGCCCAGTGCAGCAGGCGGGTGGTCAGTGGCGCGAAACCGGTCTTGTAGACACTGTCACAGGTCAGCGACAGCCAGAGCCGCTCCAGACTGGTGGTGGCCTGACGGAAGTTGTGGGCATTGCAGGCCAGCCCGGCGGCGTTGATGGCCCCGACTGACAAGCCGGTGATCACCTTAAAGGGAGTGGGGTGACGGGGACCCCAGATCTCTGCCACGGCTTTCAGGACACCGATCTGATAAGCCCCCCGCGCCCCGCCGCCGGACAGCACCAGCCCAATGGTCGGCTGGGGCTGGCTGGCGGGTACCCTGGACCGGCGGGGTGGGATATCGGTCACGGCTGTCGGTTCCCTCTGCAATTCTGTTACGTGCGCTCGGATTACTTTACGCCTCATGGGCCCGTCTGCCAGTGCTTTTGCCAGCTGGCCGACGCCAAAGGGCCTGCCGCCAAACCGATCCTGTTTTCAGGGCTTTGCCTTTACAGATGGGACGTAAAACCTTGCCGTCACAGCACATTTTTGTCATCGCCCGGATGAATTGGCCCGTCAGCCTGCGGAACAGGCGCTTTGGGTCCGGCCATTGGCAGGCAGGGGGCGAGGACAGTATGCAGGAAGGTCGGTCACGGCGGCAGATGGGCTGGAGAGTTCAGGCCAGGGTTGGGCGGGTGTTCAGAGGGGAGCGGGGCAAAAGGGAGCACGCTCACCGCACCCTTTTCGCTGCCGCAAAGCTGTGCTACCAAGCGCTTCAGCAAGGCTGCTTGGCCCCGTAGCTCAGTTGGATAGAGCACAAGATTCCTAATCTTGGGGCCACAGGTTCGAATCCTGTCGGGGTCACCAGCCTTGCCAATGCCTTAGCGGATTTGGTTCCGGCCAGTTTTTTTGATTTGGTTCCAAAATTGGTTCCCAGGCTTTATTTCGCTTCAAATTGGCCCAGCCCAGAAAGGGTGCGGGGTTTTTCTTTGCCTGCCACCCGGTGGTGCTTTCGCTGGTAAAGGGTTTGGCGCGTTCTTACTTCTAACATTCGATAAGCTTGGCAGTTTCAGCTGATGCATTAGAAGGAAGCCCCATGAGCAAAGCCTATCCCCGCACCTTTTCACACATTGGCATTTCCGTGCCCGATCTGGAAAAAGCGGTTGAATTCTATACCGGAGTCCTGGGCTGGTATCTCATCATGAAGCCCACGGAAATCGAAGAGGACGACAGCCCGATCGGAGAGATGTGCACGGACGTGTTCGGACCCAACTGGGGAAAATTCAAGATCGCCCATCTGTCCACCGGCGACCGCATTGGGGTGGAGCTCTTTCAGTTTCGGAACCAGGAAAACCCCGAAAACAACTTTGAATACTGGAAAACCGGCGTTTTCCATTTCTGTGTGCAGGACCCCAATCTGGAGGAGCTGGTGGAGAAGATTGTCGCTGCCGGAGGCAAAAAGCGCATGGAAAAGCCGCGCTACTATTATCCCGGTGAGAAGCCCTATCGCATGATCTACATGGAAGATCCCTTTGGGAATATCCTGGAGATTTACAGCCACAGCTACGAGCTGACCTATTCCGCAGGGGCCTACTAGAGTGTGACCGACAGAAGCCGAAGCGCCTTGCGCTCCGCTTCCGTCGAGACTCACCCTCTAACAGGTTGAAAAGAGGCTTAGTCACGTCTGTTTTGAATTCACCTCGCGGATTCCAAAAAAGTCGATAAGACGCTAGATGGTCACCACCAGCTTGCCAAAATGTCCGGCAGCGCGCATGGCGTGGAAGGCGTCGCGGGCCTGATCAAAGGAAAAGGTCTGGTCGATGACCGGGCGCAGCTGATGGGCGCTCAGGGCCTTGTTCATCTCCAGGAACATCTGCCGGTGGCCGACATAGACGCCCTGCAGCTTGATGGATTTGCGCATCACCAGGGTCGGGTTGATGGTGCCGCCGGTCAGAATACCGATCAGAGAGATGGTGCCGCCTACCTTCACAGCCTCGATGGACCGTTCCAGCGTGCCGCCGCCACCGGTTTCCAGCACCACGTCCACTCCCAGGCCGCCGGTCAGTTCCTTGACCTTTTCCTGCCATTCAGGGTTTTCGCGGTAGTTGATGCCCTGCCAGGCGCCCATTTCTTTGGCGCGGGCCAGCTTTTCGTTGCTCGAGGAAATGACAATGGCCTGAGCCCCCATCATGGCAGCCAGTTGCAGGCCGAAAATGGAGACGCCGCCCGTGCCGATCAGCAGCACCGTGGTGCCGGCCTTCATGCCGCCCTGTTCCACCAGGCAGTTCCAGGCGGTGAGCGCGGCGCAGGGCAGGGTGGCCGCCTCTTCGTAGGACATATGATCCGGAACCGGAACGACCGCATCGCTGTTGAAGATCACCTCTTCAGCCAGCACCCCGTCGGCTGCGCCCCCCAGGGCTGTTGACATGGCATAGGCGGAGATGGGCCCGGCGGCCCAGTCGCCAAAAAAGCAGCCGACGATCCGGTCTCCAACCTTATGGGCCGTGACATTGGCACCGACGGCAATCACCTCGCCTGCCCCGTCGGAATTGGGCACCCGGGGATAGTCGAAGCCGCGGCCCACCGGCTGTTCAACGGTGGAGAGATCCCGGTAGTTCAGGGCTGAAGCTTTCATGCGGACCAGAATTTGCCCGGGACCCGGTTGCGGGCTCGGCCGTTCGACCAAGGCCAGGGCATCAACGCCCCCATCTGATTGAATTTCATAGGCCCGCATGATTCGGCTCTCCTGCTAAAACGGTACATAGGTGTTGGTTGAGGGCAGAGTACTGGATTTTTCCCTGTCGCAAAGCGCTTTACCCGTCGCAGCACCCTTTCCCGGGCGAGCAATCTGCTGAGAAAGCAGTCGAGATGAGAAACGGACAGAAGCGTGGGGCTCTTCTTTCCTGGATCTGAGGGTATGGAAGCCGGCCTGACGTCGCCGGGCACCGGTCCGTAACGCCGGTTTCGTTCAAGAAGACGCGAGGCAGAAGTGACCGGCTCCCGGTGGACTTCCCTTTTGCCGGGACCGTATAGTTGCCAGATCACCCCGCCTGTCGCGCCCAGTTTCATTGCCGTGCCGGGGTGTTCTCTTGCCGCTGCAGAGGTCCGTATCATGCCGACACCCACAACGGAAATTGACACCTCTCTTGTTGCTTTCAGCAACACCAGCACTATCAACGCCCTGATTGAAGGAGAGAAGTGGGGCGGGGGTCTGGGGCGCGGCGTTGACCTGACCTACAGTTTTCCGGATTCAAACTCCTTTTTCGACACGGACCTTTTTGTTGGTTATGGCCCCGTCAGCGGTGACGGGGAGCCCTGGTCCAGCAACTACTCCGGCCTGAACAGTGGTCAGCAGGCCTATGCCAGTCAGGCTCTGGGAGCCTGGGCTGAAGTGGCCGACATCACCTTTTCCGAAACGGTGGATGATAGCAGCACGGTAGGCACCATCCGCATTGCCTTTTCCGGGGAGGTGGATCTGGCCGGTGCGGCGGCCTGGGCTTATCTGCCCTTTTCCGGACCGGTGGGCGGGGACATCTGGTTGGGGCCCGATTACGAGCCCAACGATGATCCGGCACCGGGAACCTATGGGTATGAGACCCTGCTACATGAAATCGGGCACGCGCTGGGCTTGAAACACCCCTTTTCGACCAGCGGCAATGGCACCACTCTGCCCGATGACACGGACACGACCCAGTACACCGTCATGTCTTATACGGAGCATCCCAACACGGCGGCCTCGGCGACCACGCCGCTGCTCTATGATATTCAGGCCATTCAGTATCTCTACGGTGCCAATACCAGCACCCGCAGCGGGGACAGCACCTATAGGTTCGCTGACGGAGAACACCGGGCCATCTGGGATGCGGGCGGCACCGATCTTTTTGACCTGTCCAACTTCAGCACGGGTGTCACCGTCAATCTGACGGCCGGTTCGTTCAGTTCCATCGGTGACGACATTTTTTCAGGCGCGGCGGTGGACAACATTGCCATCGCCTATGACGTGACCATTGAAAACGCCATTGGCGGTAGCGGCTCGGATTTCATCCGGGGCAATGATGCGGTCAACGAGCTCTATGGCGGCGGCGGCAATGATTCGCTGCTGGGGGGCAATGGCGATGACTTTGTTCAGGGCAATGCCGGAAACGATTACTCCCAGGGCAACGCGGGCAACGATACGGTCCGCGGCGGGGCTGACAATGACACGGTGCGGGGCGGCCAGGGCGATGATTTTGTCAAGGGCGACAAAGGCGCTGACCGGGTTCAGGGGGACAAGGGCGATGACTTTGTCCGGGGGGGCAAACAGGACGATCTGGTGCGCGGTGGCCAGGGCAATGACACGCTGTTCGGTGACCTGGACAATGACACGATCTTTGGGGACCTGGGCAACGATACCCTTTTTGGCGGCGGGGGAGCGGACCGCTTTGTCCTGCGCGAAGGTGACGGCGCGGACGTGATCAAGGATTTCAATGACGGTGAAGGCGACCGTCTGGAAATCCGCACCGGATTCAGCAGCAGCGAAGATGGCAGCGGCGTGACGCTCAATCTCGATGGGGGCGGCAGTGTCTTTCTGGAAGGTGTCTTTGGGTTTTCAGACGACTGGCTGGTGTGATCCTCTGGCCTGCTGATTCCCTTTCCACAGGGGTGGGAGATGGGGCGCCCTGTTTCTTAATCAGCCGGGTCAGTCCTGCTTTCTGAAAATCACCGAAAAGTTGTTGGCGGGCATGGGAAGGACCTCGGCCAGAGTAAAATTGTTTTTCTCGGCGACTGAGGCAACCTCCTCCAGATTTCGCACACCCCAGGAGGGGTCCCGGGCCCGCAGGCTTTCGTCAAAGGCATGATTGCTGGGGGCCGTGTGGGCGCCATTGCGCTTGTAGGGACCGTAGAGATAGAGGGGGGCACCGGCTGGCAGGATCTTGGCTGCCTGACGAAAGAGGCCTTCGGTCACAATCCAGGGAGATATGTGCAGCAAATTGACGCAGACCACTGCGGCGGCCTGACTGACAGGCCAGGAATCTGCGGCGCAGTCCAGCGGCACAACCGGATTGAGATTGGGTAAATCTGCTTCCTGGCGATAGGCCTCCACACTGGCTCTGCGGTCTGCTTCCAGCTCACTGGGCTGCCAGGTGAGGTGAGGCAGCGCTGCCGCGAAAAACACAGCATGTTCGCCTGTGCCGCTGGCAATCTCCAAAACCTGCCCTTTTGTGGGCAGATGTTGGCGAAGCACATCGAGAATTGCCGTGCGGTTTCTCAGGGCTGCCGGGGCTGTTTGCTTGTCTTTCGCCAGGGATGACATTGATTCGTCCTCTAACATTTAACGCGCCTTGCTATAACAAGGTTGGGAGGAAATAAAAACCGTACTTTGCTTGGGGTTGAACCAAGCGGGCCTCAGTGTTACGCAAACGCCCATGATTGATCGCATCAAAGCCTTTTTTTCCGACACTGGCAAAGAAACCCTGTCACAGGGGGATCAGGACCAGGTGGCGGCAGCTGCTCTGCTGGTGACAGCCGCACGCATGGACAGTGATTTTGCTGAAACAGAGCGGGCGCGCATCGAGCTCTTGGTGGCTGAGCGTTTTGGCCTTGATGCCCAGGAAACGCGCCAGTTGCTGGAGATGGCCGAGGTCAAGGCAGAAGAAAGCAATCAGCTTTTTGGCTTTACCCGGGTCATCATGGATCACTTTGAGCTGGAGCAGCGGATCAGTCTGCTGGAGATGCTCTGGGAAGTGATCTATGCCGATGGCCGGGTGGATGATCTGGAAGCGGCTCTGATGCGCCGTCTGGTGGGTCTTTTGGGGGTCAGTGATCGCGACAGCGGGCTGGCACGCAAGAGAGCCAGAGAAAAGTTAGGCCTGGCAGATTAGTCTGTCAGCAGTTTGATCCTGCGCTTTTGCCTGCTTTGGCTGGCAAGAAGCGAAAATGACTGTGGATTGGTCATAAAAAATTATGTGCCGGCGGTTTATCTGTCAGGGCCATTGCGGAGAACTCCGGTTTGGGAGAGATCCGGGTCAGACAGGCACAGGCACGAGAACAAAGAAAAAACTGAGGTTCAGGCAAAGCCATCCTCAAAAGAGTGATTCTGGAGAGTTTTGAGATGACCTATATCGTCAACGACGCCTGCATTAAGTGCAAGTACACAGACTGCGTCGAGGTCTGCCCCGTGGATTGCTTCTACGAGGGTGAGAACATGCTGGTGATTCACCCTGACGAGTGCATCGACTGTGGGGTGTGCGAGCCTGAGTGCCCGCCCGAAGCCATCCTGCCGGACAGTGATCCCGGTGCGGACGCCTGGCTGGAACTCAACAAGGACTATGCCGAAGTCTGGCCGAACATTAACCGCCAGATTGATCCCATGCCCGGGGCAGACGAAGCCCAGGGTGAGGCCAACAAGTTTGAGAAGTACTTCAGCGAAAAGCCGGGCGCCGGTTCTTAAACTGCTGAAAGCACTTTGAGCGCATTCAATTGCAAAGACTGGCCCTGACCCTTTGGTCGGGGCCGTTTTCTTTGGGCGCTTTGTCAGGTAACTGAAACGAGTAACAGAAGGCCACCGGCGCAGGATCGGCTTCATCGACGTTGCTTGGTGCCTGAAAGGTCGCCGCCGACCTGCCTCCGGAGCAGGAGCGGTTCGGTCAGACAGGCGTTGCGCATACAGCGAGTCCGTGGCCCATCTTCTAACACACTGAAAAGAGGCAAATTCACGCTTCAAGCGTCTTCACGAAGTGAGTCCACTCAAAGCGATTTGACTCTAAGAACAGGAACAGTAACGCATGCAGGGCAAGCAGTACTGCTGCCTGTCCTGGGCTTGGCACCCCCCGTTGTGCAGCGCACACATTTGTAGTATAGTTACAAGATTAAGTAAGGAAGGGGAGCTTCCCTACTTGATGGGATGAGGACGCCTTATTTCGCTACTCGGTACAGAGAACAGATCACACGGGTTCTGATTTCTTAGGGAGATCGAACACCGAGGGATCTTTTTGTTCTCTGAATTCTTGCAAAGACGCTTGTTGTCCTGGCGCGACACCCAATCTGTAAGGTCCTTTTGCTGTTCAGCGCAGCGGGTCTGGCAGGCGGGTAGAAGCCGGAAAGACAGACCTTAGCGGTTTGGCAGCCTTTGCAGACAGTCCTGCTTGGGGACCGGTTGGCGGATGTTGCTGCGGCGGTGGCTGCAATAGGGGGGCGTGAAAAGAGTGTCCGGAGCGGACAGTCGGCGCAAGAGGCCGGTCAGTTCCAGAGACAGATGCTGTAGATGCAATGAAGGACTTGCCTGCCGGAAGCCGGTGGCGGCTCCGACCTTGAACAGGGCGGAAGCTGTGACAAACCGAAGGGCAAGAAACGGACTGCATCAGGCAAAATTGGAGTAATGACTTACCCATGGCTAAGAAGCTGGAGTTCGCAGAAGGCGACTACGTTGTTTATCCCACCCACGGTGTGGGCAAGATCACGAGCATTGAAGAGCAGGAAATTTCCGGTCTGTCCATCGAACTGATCACCATCAAGTTTGATGCCGATCGCATGACTCTGCGTGTGCCGGTGGCCAAAGCCGCCAATTCCGGCCTGCGTCGCTTGTCTTCTCGCAAGATGATGGATTCTGCGCTGACCACGCTTAAGGGTCGCAGCCGGGCCAAACGCACCATGTGGAGCCGCCGCGCCCAGGAATATGAAGCCAAGATCAACTCAGGTGACCCCGTTTCCATCGCCGAAGTCGTGCGCGACCTGCACCGCGGGGATGATCAGCCGGAACAGTCCTACAGCGAACGGCAGATGTACCAGGCTGCCCTCGACCGTCTGGCCCGCGAACTGGCTGCGCTGGAGCGGATTGAAGAAGCTGAAGCCACAGAGAAACTGGAAAAGCTGCTGAAAGCGGCTTAAGACCTGCAGAATCGCCAGAGCCAAATCGCTTAAGCGTGACACTCTTTTCAGTGTTATACAGGGTGATTTACGGTTTAGTTCCAAGCGCAAAGCGCTGCTAACTAAACCGATCAAGCTCTAGAGATCCGCACAGGACAGCCAAGCGCCGATCCCGGCGCCGCACCTTCGGACAGATTGCCAGTCTCAAGGTCGGCCGGGTCGGCGCTTTTTGATTCCGGCTGTGGTCTGCTTCAAGCAAAGCCGAGCCCATTGAGATACTCCAGCGGATCTTGAGACTTATTTGCCGGGATATCGCCTCTAATTTGTTGAATGAGTGCGGACGCTTGTTCTATTAGAGTCACTCAACGTTTTTCAAACCCTGTCCGGGGTTCCCGTCTGTTTCTTACCTTTCCAAAAGGTCCGTTTACTCCCCGTCATGACTGAACAGAAGATCTTTGCGCAGCTCCCTCAGGGAAACCGGATTTGGGCCGTCTCTTCCATTCATGGTGAGGCCGAAAGGCTGGCCAGCTTGCATGCCTTGATCTGGCCGAAAGTTGAGCCGGGTGACCGCTTGGTCTATCTGGGCAACGTCCTGGGCTATGGCCCCGATGTGGCCGGCACTGTGGATGAACTGCTGTCGTTCCGACGGGCCTTTATGTCTGTTCAACCGCAGGAGCGTCCCCATGTGGCGATCCTGCGCGGCAGCCAGGAGGAGATGTGGCAGAAGCTGCTGCAGCTGCAGTTCGCAACAGATCCGCGCGGGGTTCTGAACTGGATGCTGGACAATGGGTTGACCGCGACGTTGGAGGCCTATGGCTCCTCCGCCCAGGACGCGGCCAATTATGCCTCCTCCGGCGCGGTCGGGCTGACCCGCTGGACCCAGTCTTTGCGTAAAAGCCTGCAGGGCCGACCCGGCCATTATGACTTCTTCGGAGCCATCCGGCGGGCAGCCTTTCTGGATGACGGCCCGGTGCTGTTCGTCAATGCAGGCCTTGATCCGACACGTCCGCTGGATAACCAGAAGGATTCCTTCTGGTGGAACAGCGGGTCGTTCTCCCGCATTTCGGAGCCCTTTGGTCCTTACAAACGCATTGTGCGGGGGGCCGATCCCACCCGCCCGGGCCTGAAGGAAACAGAGATAACCGTCACGCTGGACAACGGTTGTGGTTTCGGCGGGTCTTTGATGGCTGGCTGTCTGTCCGCCGAGGGCGAACTGCTGGAGTGTCTGGAAGCCTGAGCGTCCGGCCCGGCCCCGTGCTGAATTCCGCTCTTACCTGATGACAGTCAAATCGGTTTAAGTGGATTCACCACGTGAAAACTCTTCAATCGTGAAGTTGCTTCTTTTCAGTGTTTTAGAGGATGAATCACGGTTTGGTTCCAAGCAGGAAGCGTGTCTGACTAAACCGATCCTGCTCTAGTCTTCCTTTTCCAGCATCAGGATTTCTGTTGCACCTTCGCGCCCGCGCAGCTGCTGACTGCCTTTGGAGCTGAGGTGGAAGCTGGGCGGTAGGGCCGCTGCCGTTTCGGCAGATAGCAGAACCACCAGATCTTCTGTCAGAAACTCATTTCCGAGTGCTTCGAGCCGCTGGGCCGTGTTCACGGTGTCTCCAACCAGGGTGTAGTTGACCCGTCCCGGGGCGCCAATGTTGCCGACAATGGCCATGCCGCTGTGAATGCCGATGCGCAGGCGAATGGGGCGCAGGCCCTGTTCGGCCCGCTTCTTGTTTTCAGCGCTCAGCGCTTTGGACATGCGCAGGGCCGCCCGACAGGCCCGCTGGGCGTGGTCTTCCTGGGTGGTCGGCGCCCCCCAGAAGGCCATGACCGAATCTCCGATGTATTTGTCGATGGTGCCGTCTTCCGCATCGATACATTCCCCCAGCAGGGCAAAATGCTCGTTCAGGAAGGCGGCCGTTTCATCGGGAGACAGCTGCTCTGACAGGGAGGTGAAGCCCACCACATCGGTGAACAAGACCGTGATGTTCCGGGCTTCGGAATGGAAAGCTCCGGCCCCGCGGCTCAGCAGGCGGGTAACCAGGGCCCGGGGTACATAGGTCTCAAAGAGCTTCAGACCGTCCAGCATGGCGTTGTAGGCCCCGGACGCATCGTTGAGTTCGCGCAGCCAGGAGCCTTTCAGGCGCGGCGCATTCTGAAAGTCCATGTCCCGGATGGCGTTGGAGGCTTCGGCCAGGCGCTGGGCCGGACGGGCAATGGCGCGTCCCACGATCATGGCGATGATCACGGCCAGGATGCAGATGATCAGACCCGTACTCGCCGCCCAGATGAGACGCTTGTAGGGCAGGGCGATCAGTTCACCGGGCATGTGAATGCCAATGATCCAGGGCTCGTCGCTCCAGCCAAAGACTTCCCGGTAAATGAAAATCTGGTCCTGCCCATCGTTGCGCACCACCAGGCCGGTTAGTCCGCTGTCATTGAGAATATCGATGTCGTCGATCTTCGGGCTCCAGATCAGGGGCAGCACCGGATCGCCTACCTGATTGATCTCCGGCAGGGGGGTGCTTTCCGACAGTCCGCTGATCTGCAGGTTGCTATCTGCCAGCAGGGGGTGGGCAATCACCCGATTGCGGCCATAGAGCACAAAGGTTGTCACGCCGTAGGATTCAGACAGGTCAGCGACAAACTCGGACAGTTCCTTGATGGTGATGACCGCCCCAACGACACCGTCAAAGACATCGGGGCGGGAGGTGCTGCGATCTGCGTGGTTGAAGGAGGCTGCCACACCGATGCCTGCTTCCTGCAGGAATTCCATCCAGGTAACCCAGCGCTTGCCCGGTTCGTTCTTTTTGCTTTCGCTGAAAATCTCGGTGATCTTGGGAGAGTCCGGGGTCTTGTGCCAGGGCGTGAATTCGTAAGTCACGCCGCCCTGATCTCTGGCGACTCTGACCGAACGTCCGTCGCGGAAAAAGGTGGCCAGGGCTTTGACCTGGGGCACACCGGCCAGCGATCCGGTCATCATGCTGGCGGTGGCATCGGGATCAAAGGACTCGGAGGATTGCCGCTGCATTTGTTCGGCCAGGAAATCAACCTGGGCCTGCCCGCCCTGCACATGGGCATCCAGCAGCTCTTCAATGGTTTCCACCGTGGTTTCGGCATAGAGGGCCATCAGGTCCGTGGTGTTTTTCTGGGCAGCCGTCAGGGTAACCAGCCCGACGGCAGACAGTGAGATAACCAGGAAGAGGGCCAGCCCCAGGGTGAGCACGGTTAAAATGCTGGGACGCCAGCGTGTCTTGCCGCTGTCTTGCACAGGGGCCGGTTTGCCGGTCCCCTCAAGGGGGCTGGCAGCGGTATTGTCTAGAGCGGCTTGTGCGCGGGGGGCGGGATCCGACATCGGAAGGCCTTGTGAGAATAGACGTTAGTAGACGATCATTTTGTAGGATTGGCCGGGGGTGAGGTCTTCTCCGGAGTTCATCCCGTTGAGCACTCTTAACCGCTCTTCCTGAAAGTCCCTGAAAGGCAATTTCCGGGCCTCGCTGGCCAGTCGGGTCTTTTGACCGGCCGTGCGAATGTCAAGGCGATAGGGCCTGAGTTCCTTGATTTCTTTGGCGCTCAGCTTGCGGAAGGAATAGCTGGTGCGGCGCAGTTCTGCGGAGCGGCCGGCGGTTTGTTCCGGTGACGTAACAAAGAGGAAGCGGAACATCTGCTGGTCATTGAACCGGATGGCCAGCAAACGCAGGTCCAGGGGCTTTCTGTTACGGTTTACGCGGGCAGTTGCCGTGGCGGCAGGCATGCCATTGATGGTGATCTTTTCCAGGCCGCTGATTTGCAGGTTCTTGCGCCATTGATCCCGCAGGTAGACCAGTGGATCGGGATGGACAGGAGACGGGGCCCCGTCAAAGTAGATCAGGCTGCCACCCGTGTGGCGCGCTACGACTTTTTCCGAGGAGTTGATCAGGCGATAGCCCTCAGGCACCTCAAAGGTGAAACCCAGTTCCGGATGGGAGAAACGGCGGTCTCTGACAAAACCCTGTTTGGGACTGTCCCCGTAGATCAGGCCATTGATCTCATTCAGATAGATGTCCCGGGCCCGCATGGGGTTGGTCACTTCGGTCTTTGCGGCCAGCCGGATGGCGGCCTCCACCCGGTCGGCGGTGCGAGGGTGAGTCTGCATGATGTCGAAGGTATCAGCGGCTCCCGGTTTGCCTGCCAGCGTCGCTTCCAGCCGTGATTTCTCCTGCAGATGGTCCAGGAAGGTTCCCATGGCTTCCGGGTCGAAGCCGGCACGCGAGAGATAGCGTACGCCCAGGGTATCGGCTTCAAACTCCTGCTGCCGGGAAAAGGACTGCAGGGTGGGGGCCGCAATGGCGCCGCCCAGCTGAGCAGCCTGGCCACCCAACACGGCCCCCAGGGCTGCCTGACCCACGGAGGCCAGAACATTGGAGCCGTAGCGCTGAGCTGAATGGCGGGCGGTGACATGTCCGATTTCATGGGCCATCACACCGGCCAGTTCAGCTTCATCATTGGCCAGAGCCAGCAGTCCGCGTGTGACATAGACATAGCCGCCGGGCAGGGCAAACGCGTTGACCGTGGGTGTGTCCAGAATGGTGAAGGTGAAGTCCAGATCCGGCAGCTCTGATGTGGCCACCAGCAGGTTCCCCAGAGAGGTGACGTAGGCGTCGAGCTCTTCGTCCTCATAAACGCCGCCATAAGCGGCGATGATCTGGGGGTGCTGCTGGGCGCCCAGGCTCTTTTCCTGTTCGGGGGTCATGCCGCCGGTGAAGATGGTTTCCCCGGTTGCCGGGGCTTTGCTGCAGGCGGTGGTCAGGCTCGCCAAAGACAGCAGCAACAGGCCTGTCACGGCCAGTTTCAGCTTTCTGGCCCAGGTTTCACCTTGTTGACGTGCTGTGCAGCGCATACTTGTCTCGTCCTTCGCCACAGCTCCCCCAGAGACGGAAAACCGCTCTCCTGAGAGAGCGATGAGATCACTTGCTTACAAAAAATAGTAAGCCTTGGAAAAATTACCAAGGGTCATCTTGGCAGGCGCTCAATTTGCTCTTTCTGCCTGACTTCTATCATCGGGCCATTTTCATAAAAAAGCCAGCCACGAACCCTGATATCCTGCCCTTCCAGATCAGACAGCTGCAGTTCGCCTTTGGCCAGCTTGTTCCTGGTTTCCGGCCTGATTTTGACGGTGAAGTCGCGGCGCCAGTCATCGCCGAAGTTCAGATAGGTGGCTTCCGGCCTCCGGGTCACGGTTTTTACACGCCCCTCGACCAGGTTGTAAGCGCCAATCGCCTTTCTGGTGTCATCTGCTGTCAACAGCCTGTAAGCCCAGTTTTGCCAGACGCCGATCTTGTTCCGGCGGGCCTGCTCCTCCAGTTTCAGCAAAGTTGCCAGACCAGCCGTGGCATCTGGCAGCGGTAAGACCCGGCCCAGGCCCCTGGAGATCATCTGCCCCTGCAAACTGGCGGCTGGTGCAGAAGGGGAAGGAGGCCTGTCTGGTTCCGCAGGAAACAACCAGACACGCCAGCGCCCATAACGATCCTGATGGGAGGCGCCGTTATCGGCGCTGCTGCGCATCTGAAACTCTCTGTTCAGTGCCACTTCCCGCAAAAAGTCCTGTGCCGATTTTCGCCAGGGCCAGGATTGATCCTGAGGCAAAAAGAGCGGTCGCAGGGGCGGGGCCAGGCCTTCCAGCACCAGAGATTGATGTGTATTGGTCACCAGAGTGAGGTCAGGGTCAATCCGAACGATGGACACCAGATCCTGGGGCTGGCTGTTGGGATCTGCAAAAGTCGGTGTGTACCAGGACAGCAAGAAAACCAGCACCAGGAAACGGCAGACCTGATGGGAGAAGGGCAAGGGCGAGCCGGTGGTGACCACCCTGATTTCGGTCACCGGCCCGATGGGCTGACAAGGAAACCTGTTCAGCGCGAACCGCAGGCAAAGGGCGGCCTCTTTGCAAAGGAACGCTTTGCTTCTGTTGACCTGAAATTCTGCCATCTCTTGACCTGTATTCTGGTCTGACCTTTTCCTGCTTCAGGGCTTGCGGTAACAGCTTACCTCCGGAGCTGCGCTTTCTGTTTGCTTTTTCTTACCGTCTTCGGGTTTGCTTTGATGGCAGGGCAGAAAACACTCTGCCCCTTCAATCTAACTAAGGCTGCACTGATGTCTTCATTGCCTGCTCCTGCTGCTTCTGCCCGCAAGGACCTCTTCCCGCCACTGGACCCCATCGAAACGGGCTATCTGGCCGTCGGGGACGGGCATGAGTTGTACTGGGAAGTTTGCGGCAATCCTGATGGAAAACCCGCCGTTTTCCTGCACGGGGGACCCGGGGCCGGAGGCGGGACGGACCAGCGCCGTTTCTTTGATCCTGAGATCTATCGCATCGTGCTCTTTGATCAGCGCGGTGCCGGACGCTCACGCCCTCAAGCCGATCTGACCAACAACACCACCCAGGCACTGGTTAGTGACATCGAAAAACTCCGGGAGCATCTGGGGGTGGAGCGCTGGCTGGTCTTTGGCGGATCCTGGGGCTCCACACTGGCGCTGGCCTACGCCCAAAGCCATCCTGCCAAGGTATCCGCCTTGATTCTGCGCGGGATCTTTCTTGGGCGGGAGAAGGAAATCCACTGGTTCGTCAACTCTATGGGTGAGTTCTTCCCGGAGGCCTGGGCCCGTTTCAGTGAGTTTCTTCCGGAGGCGGAACGAGATGACCTTCTGGGCAACTACTACCGCCGTTTGATAGACCCTGATCCGGAGGTACATGTTCCCGCCGCCAAAAGCTGGGCGGCTTATGAAGGGGCGTGCGCCACTTTGATGCCCAGCCCGGAAACCATAGCCTCCTTTGCCAGTGATCAGATGGCGCTGGGCCTGGCCCGCCTGGAGGCCCACTACATGATCAACAAAATCTTCCTGCCCGAGGCGGCTTTGTTATCAGGGGCAGACAGGCTGCGTCAGATCCCGGCCATCATTGTGCAGGGTCGTTATGACGTGATCTGCCCGCCCCACACGGCCCTGGCGCTTTACGATGTATGGCCGGAGGCGGAGCTGCAGATCATCGCCGACGCCGGGCACTCGGCCATGGAGCCGGGCATCCGCAAGGCTTTGGTGGCCGCCACTGAGCGCTTTAAGTACCTGGACTGAACCTGCGCTTCTGCCCTCAGGGGCGGGCCATCAGCAGGTGCAGGCACAGCTGCAGAACCGTGGCGGCGAGGTGGGCTGTCATGCCGGCGGCATCATGGGGCGGTGACAGGGTGTTGATGTCCACGGCGACAATGTCCAGCCCTGCCAGTCCTTCCAGCAGTGCCAGACCTTCGCGGGCGGACAGGCCGCCCCAGGTGGGGTCGCAGACTCCCGGCGCTGCGGAGGGGTCAAACACATCCAGATCCCAGCAGAGGTAAAGCGGCTGTCCTGCCAGGCTGACCCGCAGTTTTTCCAGCGTGCCCGTCACCCCCAGATCCATGAAGTCGGCCATGGTCAGGAGCTGATATCCCAGTTCCCGGGTATGGCTCTGGATGTCAGCCTGGCTGCAGGGGCCGCGCAGGCCCACATGCCAGGAAACCTCAGGCCGGATCAGCCTTTCCCGGGCGGCGTAGGTAAAGGTGGTGGAGTTGTCTCTCAGTCCCTGGCGTTTGGGGCGGTAGGCATCAGTGTGGGCGTCAAAGTGCAACACAGCCAGATCGGGATACGCCTTGGCGGCGGCTTTGAGCTGTGGATAGGTGACCGCACCATCCCCGCCGATTGTCACAGGGGTGATGTCCTGCCCCAGCAGGCAATCCACTGCCTGCTCAATTTGGTCAAAGGCATCGTCCAGATCACCGGAGCGTAACGGCAGATCTCCCAGATCCACCAGACCAAGCTCGTCCAGAGGATTGCGGGTGAAGCTGGGCGGCAGGTAGGCGTCCATTCTTTTTCCCGCCTCCCGTAAGGCGGCGGGACCCAGGCGGGACCCGATACGCTGAGGATCGCTGCCGCAGTCGAAAGGCAGGCCCAGCAGGGCGGCCCTGGCCCCCAGGCTTGAAAGCTGATCCGGCTGGCGCGACAGCAGACCTGTCGGCAACAGGGGCGCACCAAGAAAGCCGGCGGCCGGAAAACTCTGGCGGTTGGCATCCTCCGGGCTGTTTTTCATTTTCCTGACTTTCCGACCATTGCTGTGATCAGCATCCTTGCAGGGCTTTGCGGGCAATGTCATTACTTGTTTAGAAGGCAAATGATTTTTCCCATGCGCACAGTCCCTTTTCCAAGGGGACATGTTAGAACTTGCGTAGGTTAAAACTGGGGACGTGTTACGATCCGTCCGTCTGCCGGACTTCCGGTGTGTCATCCGTTGTATTAGGTGTTGAGTTGATGTTGGAAAAGCTGTTCGACCGGATTGAAAGTGAACGTGAGGCCCTGATTTCCCTGACGCAGGATCTGGTCCGCATTCCCACGGTCAATCCGCCGGGTGATGCCTATACGCCCTGTGCGGAGTTGATCGGCGACAGGCTGAAAGCCCGCGGTTTTGATGTCATCTACGAGCGGGGCCTGGGGGTTCCGGCTGACAGCGACAAATATCCCCGCACCAATATCATCGCCCGTTATGAAGGCAAGCGCCCCGGGCCCTGCGTGCATTTCAACGGCCATATTGATGTGGTGGAAGTGGGCCACGGCTGGACCAAAGATCCCTTTGGCGCGGAAATCGAAAACGGCAAGATCTATGGCCGGGGCACCTGTGACATGAAAGGGGGCCTGGCTGCAGCCATCATTGCGGTCGAGGCGATCCTGGACAGCGGCATTGATTTTTCGGGGGCGCTGGAGATTTCCGGCACGGTAGATGAAGAAACCGGGGGCTATGGCGGCGTCGCCTATCTGGCAAAGAAGGGTTATTTCTCCAAGCCCCGGGTCGATCATGTGATCATTCCTGAGCCTTTGAATGTGGACCGCGTTTGCATTGGTCATCGCGGCGCCTGGTGGGCGGAAGTGGAAACCCACGGCCGCATCGCCCACGGGTCCATGCCCTTTCTGGGGGATTGCGCTGTTCGCCACATGGGGGCGTTTCTGGAGTCCATCGAAAAGGAACTCATCCCTCACCTGGCGCAAAAGAAAACAACCATGCCGGTGGTCCCGGAGGATGCACAGCGCTCCACCCTCAACCTCAATTCCATCCACGGCGGGCAGAATGAAGGCTATGAAGGCCCGCCGGCGCCGTGCGTGCCGGATTCCTGCCGGTTGGTGCTGGACCGCCGCTTTCTGATTGAAGAAAGCCTGGAGGAGGTGAAGGCCGAGGTGGTCAACCTTCTGGAGCACCTGAAGGCCGAGCGCCCGAATTTCTCCTACACCGTCAAAGATGTCATGGAAATCCTGCCCACCATGACGGACAGCGATGCGCCGGTGGTCCGGGCCATCGAAGAAGAAATTGCCCGGGTGCTGGGCAAGCAGGCGGAACAGGTGGTCTCCCCCGGTTCATATGACCAAAAGCACGTTTACCGCTTTGGCCAGCTGAAAGACTGCATCGCCTATGGGCCGGGCATTCTCGATCTGGCCCACCAGCCTGATGAATACATTGTCATTGATGACATGGTGGCCTCGGCCAAGGTCATGGCTGCAGCGGCCCTGCGTCTGACAGGGGATCTGCCGGACAGCGAGCGGGCCACCTCGCTGGAAAGTCAAAGCACATGAACGCCGACCCGCTGAATTCCCACCCGGTACGCCCTGGCCCCCTGAACCTGATCACCGATGTGGCGGGCCTGAAAGTCGGGCAGGCTGAAGATCACACAGCCCGCAGCGGCGTGACGGTCATCCTGCCGGATGAGCCTGTTCAGGCGGCAGTAGACGTGCGGGGCGGCGGACCGGGGACCCGAGAAACAGATGCACTGGACCCTTCCTGTCTGGTGGACGGCATTCACGCCCTGGTGTTTTCCGGGGGCTCTGCCTACGGCCTGGAGGCAGCCAATGGCGTGATGGGCTGGCTTGCCACGCGGGGCCGCGGCTTCCAGCTGGGCCCGGCAACCATCCCCATTGTTCCTTCCGCCATTCTTTTTGACCTGCTCAACGGGGGGGACAAACCCTGGACCCAGGCGGGCTTTACAGGCGAGGTGCCCTACAAAGCCCTGGCGCAGCAGGCCTGCGACAATGCCGACGTCCGCTTTGCGCTGGGCAATGCCGGGGCGGGTTTGGGGGCGACGGCCGCCCTGTTGAAGGGTGGGCTGGGATCAGCTTCCATGACCAACGGGCGGTGGACCGTTGGGGCGCTGGCTGCGGTTAACCCGGCAGGCTCTGTGGTGCAGCCCGGCAGCGATGCCTTCTGGGCCTGGGCGCTGGAGCGACAGGGCGAACTGGGCGAACAGACACCCCCCACAAAGCCGCTGGGGGCAGAGGATTTCGAGTTCAGTTTGGATCTGCCACCAGGGGCCAACACAACGCTGGCCGTGGTGGCAACCGACGCCCGGCTGACAAAAGGGCAGGCTCAGCGGGTTGCCATCATGGCCCATGATGGGTTTGCCCGCGCCATTCGTCCGGTTCACACGCCCTTTGATGGCGATTCCGTCTTTGTGCTGTCGACCGGAAAAGTAGAGTTGAGCGATCCGGCCATGGAGGTGGCCCGGATCGGCATGCTGGCAGCAGATACCGTGGCCCGTGCCATTGCCCGGGGGGTGTATGAAGCGGACAGTCTGGGAGCTTTTCCCGGCTATCGGGACAAACACGGGACCTGACGCCGGATGGGTAAATCAGCAGTGGAGAAGGGGATTGGCAGCAGCTAAAGCGCTTCTCTCTCTGCAGAACCCGTTCTAGAGTACAAGAAGAGAATGACTGCGTGGTCAGGCGACCTGAAGTAGGCGATCTGACGGAACTTTGAAGAACATCCACAGCAAACGTGGGGGAGGAACAGGAAAATGAAGAACATCAGCAAGGCCCTGTTAACGGCCAGCAGCCTGGCTTTGGCTGCGATGGTCATGGGGGGCGGGACGGCCCTTGCGGCCAAGGACAGTCTGACTTTGGGCGTGGTTCTGGAACCGCCCCATCTTGATCCTACCGGAGGGGCTGCCGCCGCAATTGATGAGGTGGTCTATGCCAACGTCTTTGAAGGCCTGACCCGCATTGATTCCGAAGGGGCCGTGCAACCGGCGCTGGCCAAGAGCTGGACCGTTTCTGATGACGGCCTGACCTACACCTTCATGCTGCAGGAGGGGGTGAAGTTCCACGATGGCACGGATTTTGATTCCGCTGATGTGGTCTTTACCCTCAATCGCGCCATGGCTGAAGACAGCACCAACGCGCAAAAGGGCCTGTTTTCCGCCATTGATTCTGTGGCCGCACCCGATGCCAATACTGTGGTCATCACCCTGAAAAATCCGGCAGGCAATCTGCTGTTCAACCTGGGCTGGGGCGACGCTGTGATGGTGGCAGAAGAATCCGCCGCCACCAACAAGTCCAACCCGGTGGGCACCGGGCCCTTTACCTTCACGGACTGGGCCAAGGGCAACAAAATCGTTCTGGACAAGAACCCCGGCTACTGGGGCACGCCGGCCAAGCTGTCTCAGGCTACCTTCAAGTTCATTCCTGACCCGGCTGCTGCTGCGGCGGCCATGATGGCGGGCGATGTGGACGGCTTCCCCAACTTCCCGGCCCCGGAAACCCTGATGCAGTTCGAAGCTGATCCCCGGTTCAAGGTCATGCGTGGTTCGACGGAAGGGGAAACCATCCTGGCCATGAACAACGCCAAAGCGCCTCTGGATAACCTGAAGGTTCGTCAGGCCATCAGTCATGCCATTGACCGCCAGGCCATCATTGACGGGGCCATGTTCGGCAACGGCACGCCCATCGGCAGCCACTTTGCACCTCACCATCCAGCCTATGTGGATCTGACCGGGGCCTATCCTTATGACCCGGAAAAAGCCAAAGCTCTGCTGAAGGAAGCCGGTGTTGAGAACCTGAAAGTCACCTTGAAGCTGCCGCCGCCCTCCTACGCCCGTCGCGGTGGCGAAATCATCGCAGCCCAGCTGGCCGATGTGGGTATCGAGGCGGAAATCATTCCCGTGGAGTGGGCCCAGTGGCTCAAGCAGGTGTTCAAGGCCACAGACTACGATCTGACCATTGTCTCCCATACGGAGCCCATGGACATCGGTATCTATGCCCGCGACACCTACTACTTCAACTATGACAATCCCAAATTCAAAGCGCTGATTGAAAAACTCAATCAGACTGTGGATCAGGATGCCCGTTATGCCTTGATGGCGGATGCTCAGCGTCTGTTGAGCGAAGACGCCGTCAACGCCTTCCTCTTCCAGCTGACCCAGGGTGGTGTCTGGAATGCCAAGGTGGAAGGCATCTGGCTGAATCGCCCGGTTCAGGCCAACGATCTGACAGAGGCCTACTGGGCCAACTGATCTGAGCCTTTGAGAAAAGGGGTGTTGGCCAGGTTTGACCGATGCCCCTTTTCCTGCTTCCAGCCTTCAGTTTTTTGCTTACCCCTGCCTGTTGAGTTCCCTTCATGGCCCTTTTGCTGGCGAAGCGTTTTGCCATCTTGCTGGCGACCCTGCTGGTCACCTCTCTGCTGGTCTTTGTGATCATGGAGGTGCTGCCCGGTGATCCGGCCGCCCTGATGCTGGGCGTGAATGCCCGCGAAGACACTCTGGCTGCCTTGCGCAGTGAGATGGGCCTGGACCGGCCGGTGGTGGAGCGCTACCTGAGCTGGCTTGGGGGATTGCTGCAGGGGGACCTGGGCCGCAGCTACACCTATGACGTGCCCGTTTCTGAACTGGTGGCAGAGCGGCTGATGGTGTCCCTGCCGTTGGCTTTGATCTCCATGTTGCTGTCGACCCTGATTGCCCTGCCGCTGGGGGTGCTGGCCGCGGCCCGGCGCAACAGCCTGATTGATCTGGGCATCATGGGATTTTCCCAGCTGGGGGTGGCCATTCCCAACTTCTGGTTCGCTTTGCTGCTGGTCTTGCTCTTCGCGGTTAACCTGCAGTGGGTGTCTGCCGGGGGCTTTGCGGGCTGGGACGCCGGTTTCTGGCCTGCCCTGGCGTCTCTGGCTTTGCCGTCCCTGTCTCTGGCCCTGCCCCAGGCGGCCATTTTGGCCCGCGTCACCCGATCCTCGGTTCTGGAAGTTCTGGGTGAGGACTATCTGCGCACGGCCCGGGCCAAGGGGCTGAGCAAATCAGCGGCCCTCTGGCATCACGCGGTGCGCAATGCCCTGATCCCGGTGGTGACCATCATGGGGCTGCAGTTTTCCTTCCTGCTGGCCGGAACCATCATCATTGAAAACGTCTTTTACCTGCCCGGCCTGGGCCGTCTGATTTTCCAGGCCATTTCCCAGCGGGATCTGATTGTGGTGAAAGACCTTGTCCTGCTGCTGGCGGGCGCTGTTGTGGTGGTGAATTTCATCGTCGATCTGATTTATCTGCTGGTGGATCCGCGCCTGCGTAAAGGGGGCGGTCATGCCTGAGCAATCGCTGTCCTCTCCTTCGCCGCGCTCGCAGCGGCTGGCTGAAATTCTGGCCGTGGGCCTGCATCACAAGGGTTTTGTCATCGGGGCGGTCATCACCAGCCTGCTGATCCTGGCGGCTCTTGTCTCCCTGGTCTGGACGCCCTACCCGGTGGAAGCCATCGACATCAAAGCCCGTCTTCAGGGCCCTTCTGCCGAACACTGGCTGGGCACCAACCAGTTTGGCCGGGATGTGGCTTCCATGCTGATGGCCGGCGCGGTGAACTCCATCATGGTGGGGATTGTTGCCGTGGGGCTGGGGGCCGGAATTGGTGTGCCGCTGGGTGCGCTGGCGGCGGCCCGGCCCGGCTGGCTGGATGAAGTGGTGATGCGGTTCAACGATTTCACCTTTGCCTTTCCGGCTCTGTTGTCGGCCGTGATGATCACGGCCCTGCTGGGTCCCGGGGCCATCAATTCCATCATCGCCATTGGCATCTTCAACATTCCTGTTTTTGCCCGACTGACACGGGGGGCAGCACTGGGCATCTGGAAACGCGAGTTTGTCATGGCGGCCAGAGCTGCCGGCAAAGGCGGCTTCCAGATCACCCGCGAGCATATCCTGCCCAACATCGCCTCTTTGCTGATTGTCCAGGCCTCCATCCAGTTCGCCCTGGCCATTCTGGCAGAGGCGGGCCTGAGTTACCTGGGGCTGGGCACGCAGCCCCCGCAACCCAGCTGGGGGAAAATGCTCAATGAAGCCCAGACCATGATCTACCTGGCCCCTCATCTGGCAATTTTTCCGGGAGCCTGCATTGCCTTGGCCGTGCTGGGCCTGAATCTGCTGGGCGATGGTCTGCGGGACATTCTGGATCCCAAGCTGCGGCGGGCCCGATGAGCATGTCCCACGGCAAGAAAAACTTCAGTCCGGTAGAGACCCCGTTGCTGAGCGTGGAAGATCTGGTGGTCACCCTGCCGACCCCCAAGGGTCCGGCCCGGATTCTGGATGGCGTGTCCTTTGATCTGCAGCCCGGCGAGCGTCTTGGCATTGTCGGTGAATCCGGCTGCGGCAAATCCATGACCGCTCTGGCCATGATGGGTTTGCTGCCGGAAGCCGCCCAGGCCGAAGGGCGGCTGGCCTTTCAGAACGACAATCTGCTGACCTACAGCGAAAAGCAGTGGTGCGGCTTGCGCGGGCGGCGCATCGGCATGGTTTTTCAGGAGCCCATGACCGCCCTCAACCCGGTAAAGTCTATCGGCCAGCAGGTGGCCGAGGGACTGCGGCTGCATCTGGGGCTTTCCAAGGCCCAGTCCGAAGGCCGGGCCCGGCAGTTGCTGGCCCGTGTGGGATTGCCGGAGCCGCGCTTTTCCCTGAACCTCTTTCCCCATCAGCTGTCCGGGGGGCAGCGGCAGCGGGTGGTCATTGCCATCGCCCTGGCCTGTGGCCCGGATCTGCTGATTGCCGATGAGCCCACCACCGCGCTGGATGTCACCTTGCAGGCTCAGATCCTGGCTCTGCTGCAGGAAGTGGCCGCAGAAGAAGGCATGGGGCTGGTGCTGATCACCCATGACCTGGGGGTGGTGGCGCAGTCTACGGAGCGGATGCTGGTGATGTACTCGGGACGGGTGGTGGAATCCGGCACCACCAAAGAGGTGTTTGCCCGCATGGCCCATCCCTATACCCGGGGGCTCTTTGCATCCTTGCCGCAGGAGCCGGGTGTTTCCGGGCAGGAAGACCTGTCAGAGAAACCGGCAGACAAAGTGCCATCAGACATTGAACCAAAGGTGACAGGACGTCGCCGACCGCGGCTGAAAACCATCCCCGGACTGGTGCCGGATCCGCTGAGCCGTCCGCCGGGCTGTGCCTTTGCCGACCGCTGCGCAGTGGTCCAGGATACCTGCCGCAAACAGCCCATCATCCGCGCCTTTGATCCGGAGGCTCCCGGTCATCAGGTTGCCTGTCATCATCCGCACGTTCCGGTTCAGAAACGACCTGGGGAGGGCAGGTGATGACCCAAAGTTCCTCTGTCGCCCGTCAGGATGTCCCGTTGCTGGAGGTGCGTGATCTGGCCCGGGACTATCGGTTGCCCCGGCAAAGTCTCTTTGGCCCCGTGCCCGTGCATCAGGCCGTGCGCGGCGTGTCCTTCAAGCTGCGCGCCGGTGAGAGTCTCGGGATCGTAGGCGAGTCGGGCTGTGGCAAGTCCACTCTGGCGCGGACTGTCATGGCGCTGGAGGCTCCCACCGCCGGTCAGGTCTTTCTGGATGGTGAGGATCTTTTTGCCCTGAAACCGGCTGAGCTTCGGCGCTTGAGGCGACATTTTCAGATCGTGTTCCAGGATCCATACGGGTCGCTGGATCCCCGCCATTCCGTGGCCCGCACGGTGGCAGAGCCTCTGGCCACCCTGCCGCCGGAGGAGCGGGCGGCGCAGTCTGACGCACAACGTGTGGCAGACGTTCTTGAAGCGGTCGGCCTCAGAGCCAGCGACGCGCAGAAGTACCCGCATGAGTTTTCCGGTGGTCAGCGGCAGCGCATCGCCATTGCCCGGGCTCTCATCACACGTCCCAAACTGATTGTCGCGGACGAAGCCGTTTCTGCCCTGGATGTCTCGGTTCAGGCGCAGGTGCTCAATCTGATGATGGATCTGCAGGAAGAGTTTGGCCTGGCGTATCTCTTTATCAGCCATGACCTGTCGGTGATCCGGCATATCACCGACCATGTGGCCGTGATGAAACTGGGGGAGATTGTTGAGCAGGGTCCGACCGAAGAGGTATTTGCTGAACCGGGTCATGCCTACACCCGCTCGCTGTTGCGGGCCGTACCCCCGGCCGACCCTTCGGTGGCCTGGTCCCTGGACCCCGATTAACGCCTCGGTTTTCTCCGGATCGCTTGGCGTTGGCCTGTCCATAAGGGTGCTTGTTTCAACCGCGACTTTAAGGCATCAATGCGCGACCTGCCTGTGCGGGTGCATGCCAGACAGCAGTCTGGCTTTTTGCAATGCGTTTCATTGAGAAATGGGTGCCGGCGAGAAAGCCGTAAGGCCTTTGGTTTCGGTGGCCAGTTGTGAGCCCTTGTTCCCGGCAAGGCGCGACTCCGGAGGGAAAAATGAGTGACAGTACCTACGATCTTGTGGTGATCGGTAGCGGCCCCGGTGGTTATGTCTGCGCCATTCGTGCAGCACAGTTGGGCCTGAAAGTGGCCTGCGTCGAAAAACGGGATACCCTGGGCGGCACCTGCCTGAACATTGGCTGCATCCCATCCAAGGCATTGCTGCAGGCCTCGGAAAAATTTGAGGAAGCTCAGCATCAGCTGGCGGATTTTGGTGTGAAGACCGGGAAGGTCTCCCTCGATCTGGCCGCCATGATGGGCCACAAGGACAAAACCGTTGAGGCCAACGTCAAAGGCGTTGAGTTCCTGTTCAAGAAGAACAAGATCGACTGGCTGAAAGGCGAGGGCCAGATCACGGCACCCGGTGAAGTCACCGTCAACGGCACGGCTTACAAAACCAAGAACATCGTCATTGCCACCGGCTCCACCCACACGGACCTGCCGGGCATCACCGTGGATGAAAAGCAGATCGTCTCCTCCACCGGAGCCCTGGAGCTGCCCAAGGTGCCCAAGAAGATGGTGGTGATCGGCGGCGGTGTGATCGGGCTGGAACTGGGGTCTGTCTGGCAGCGCCTGGGCGCGGAAGTCACCGTGGTCGAATTCCTTGACCGCCTGGTGCCGACCAATGACGGCGAGCTGTCCAAAACCTTCCTGCGTATCCTGAAAAAGCAGGGAATGAAGTTCAAGCTGAAGACCAAGGTAACTGGTGCCAAAGTGGCCAAAAGTGGGGTGACCCTGGCACTGGAACCGGCAGCTGGCGGCGACAGCGAAGAGCTGAAGGCCGATGTGGTGCTGGTTTGCATTGGTCGCCGGGCCTACACCGACAATCTGGGGCTGGACAAGGTGGGCGTGAAGGTCACCGACCGGGGGCTGGTTGAAACCGACGCCCACTTCCGCACCAACGTGGACGGCATTTATGCCATCGGGGACGTCATTGCCGGACCCATGCTGGCGCACAAAGCCGAAGAAGAAGGGGTGGCTCTGGCCGAAGAACTGGCCGGTAAAGTGGGCCATGTGAATTACGAAACCGTTCCGGGCATTGTTTACACCTGGCCTGAGCTGGCCTCTGTCGGCAAGACGGAAGAAGAACTGAAAGCCGCTGGCGTGGCCTACAAGGTTGGCAAGTTCAACTTCTCTGCCAACGGCCGGGCCCGCGCCATGCTGGCCACAGATGGCTTTGTAAAGATCCTGGCCGACGCCAACAGCGACCGCATTCTGGGCGCCCATATCATCGGGCCGGAAGCCGGAAACCTGCTGCACGAAGTGGTGGTCGCCATGGAATTTGGCGGCTCAGCGGAAGATCTGGCCCGCGCTTTCCACGGTCACCCAACCTTGAACGAGGTGGTCAAGGAAGCTGCTCTGGCGGTGGACAAACGGGCCATTCACGCCTGATCTGTTCAAGCCGACAGGTGAAACGCGATCAAGACCCCCGGTAAAGTGATTTTCCGGGGGTTTTTCTTGTGCGCAGCTGGTTGTCCAGATTTACTGACACTGTCCCCTGCAGCGTTAAATCAGTTTGAAGTGGAAAACCTGTGGCGGCTTCAGCCTCCCCACCCGATCATTCCCCGGATCCGACTTTTTCAAGCCGAAAGGCCTGGGGGTTGATTGCCCTGATGTGCCTGGTTCAGGTGCTGGGTATGGCCGGGAACGCGACCTTTCCGGCGCTGATCCCTCAGTTCCGGGAGATCTGGGGGCTGAGCAACACGCAAGCAGGCTGGATCGGTGGGATTTACTACGCCGGTTACATTGCTGCGGTGCCCTTTCTGGTGTCTTTGACCGATTCGTTGGACGCCCGCCGGATCTATCTCTTTTCAACGGCTTTGGGGGCCGCGGCCACCCTGGCCTTCGCGCTTCTGGCGCAGGGATTCTGGCTCGCCTTGCTGTTTCGCCTGCTGGCCGGGGTGGGTCTGGCCGGTACCTATATGGTGGGTCTGCGCATGCTGACCGATCGGCTGAACGGGTCCTGGCAGGCCCGGGGCGTGGCTTTCTACACAGCTTTCTTTTCTGTCGGGGCTTCCTTTTCCGTGCTGCTGGCGGGGGAGATAGAAGGCTTTTGGGGGTGGCAGGGGGCCTTTGCCGTTGCCGGACTGGCGACCTTTACTTCCTGGCTTCTGGTACAGCTCTTCCTGCCCCGGCGCAGCGCCCAGGAGCGTGAAGCCAGCAAGCAGAAACTCGCCAGCAACAAAGAAGCTCTCAAACTGGGTCCGGCATTCCGCAATCGTTCGGCACTGGCCTACAACCTTGGTTATGCCTGCCATATCTGGGAGCTCTTTGCGTACCGGGCCTGGATCGTCGCTTTCCTGGTTTTTCTCTTCAACAGTCAGGATCTGGACAGGCTGTTTGGCCTGACCGCCACCCAGTTGGCGACCGGCCTGTTGTTGTTGGGCATGCCGGCGTCAATCCTGGGCGCAGAAGCAGCTCAGATCTTCAGCCGAAAGAGGGTCGTCAGCCTGATCATGCTGGCCTCCGGTCTCTGTTCACTGGCGCTGGGTTTCTTTGCCGACCAGTCTCTGGGTTTTCTGTTGCCTCTTCTGCTGGTGTTTTCCTGTCTCGTGATGGCCGACTCGGCCGCGCTGACCACCGGGGCGGTGCTGGCCGCGGATCCCTCACGCAAAGGCGGCACCATGGCCTTGCACGCGCTGCTGGGCTTCGGGGCAGGCTTTGTCTCCCCCCTGGTTTTTGGGGTGATGCTGGATCTGGGCGGCGGGGCGGAGCAGTCCCAGGGCTGGCTGCTGGGCTTCCTGGTCATGGGTCTGGGGGTGGCGCTGGGGCCCGTGGTTCTGCGCTGGCTGATCGGCGCCCGGGAAACGGCCTGAGGTTTTATCAGCTTTCTTCCGCGCGGGGGTGTGCCCGGTTGTAGACCTCCAGCAGGTGGGCTGAATCCACGGCGGTGTAGCGCTGGGTGGTGGAAAGACTGGCATGACCCAGCAATTCCTGAATGGCCCGCAGATCCCCGCCACTGCCCAGCAGATGGGTGGCAAAGGAATGGCGCAGGGCATGTGGGGTGGCTGTTTCCGGCAAGCCCAGCCAGCCGCGCAGCTGTTGCACCCGCTGCTGAATGATCCGGGCTCTTAAGGGCCCGCCACGGCTGCCCAGAAACAAGGGGCCGTCTGGCAGCAGAGGATAAGGACAGGCTGTCTGATAGGCAGCGATGGCCTGAGGAATGACTGGCAGCAGGGGCACCTGCCGTTCTTTGTTGCCCTTGCCCAGCACCCGCAAAAACTCCTGCTTTGGTGCCGGGGCATCGCGGGTGGTCAGGCTCAGGGCTTCGCCAATGCGCAGGCCGGCTCCGTAAAGCAGCAGCAAAACCGCCGAGTCGCGCTTGCCGATCCAGCCTTCGTCTGACAGCTCAGCCACCGCATCAACGGTGTCTGTGGCCTCTTCCGCGGTCAGTGCCTTGGGCACGGAGTGAGGCAGGCGCGGGCTGCGCAGATTGGCAAGGGCGGGATTGTCCAGCAGGCTTTGCTTGCCGCCCCAGCGGTAAAAGTTGCGGATTGAGGCCAGGGCGCGGGCCGTGGAGGTCTTGGCTTTGCCATCCAGGGCCCGCTGGGCCAGCCAGGCTCTGAAATCTGCGGTGCGCAGGCTGTTGAGGTCCTGCAGACTGGGCGCCTGTCCTAGGTGGTTGCTGAGGAAGGTGAGAAAGGCCGACAGGTCCCGGCGGTAAGCCTCCAGGGTGTGCTCGGACATGCGCTTTTCCAGCGCCAGCCAGCCAAACCAATCCCCCAGGGCCGCCTCAAGATCGGCGGCGGCAGCCAGCCCCAGCGGGGCCGTGCGGGTCAGCTTTCCGGCAGATCGAGCCATGATCTCAGCATGAACTCCAGCGCCTGGGCCAGGAACTGCAGCAGGTCCGTGCCCTGGCTTTCGTCAAAATGGTCAATCTGGCGCGCGCCCAGTGCCAGAAGAACGGGCGGAGAACTGGGGGAGAGGGTCAGCTTGGCCAGTGCCTGGGACCCGACCAGGGCGGCTGAAACACCAAAGATCTCCGTGTCACCCATGATGTCGCCTTGCAGGCGCAGGTGCTGATTGGGGGCCAGCAGGCTGTCAATCTTGCCGGCGGGCAGCCGCAGAACGCCGCCCACCTCCCGGCTGGCAAGGCGATCATCGTCCTGTTCGACGCACAGGGTCACCACATCCAGATCCAGCAGGTCAGCCAGATCGTTGATGACGTAGTCAATCAGCTGTTCAAATGACCCGGCGGAGAGCAGCAACAGCACAGCCCGCTGAACCTTATCCTGGGCTGCGGCATTGCTGCGGCTGGTCAGGACCAGGGCATCACGTTCTTTTTCCAGCTGGCTTTTCTGCGCCCTCAGACGCTCGACCATTGCCAGCTGCAGATCCAGAACGCCGCTTTGGGTACTGGCCTGAGACCGGGCTGGAACCTCCAGCGAATCGAGCAGGTCGCTGTGGTGGACCAGAAAATCAGGATGACGCCGCAGATAGGTCGCAACCTGATCTTCGGTCGGAGCGGCTTTGCCCGCCCGCTCTTTATCGGCGGCCTTGGCTTTGCTGCTAGGGTTGCTTGTGGCGTCTTGCGTCATACCGGACTTCTTTACCTGGACTGTCTGTTCACTGCTGTGCCGATGGGGGCACTCTGTCCCCCATCATAACAGCAAGCAACAGGATCAGAGAATAGACTGACCGGTTTTGGCCCAATCGGCCAGAAAGGCGTCGAGGCCTTTGTCGGTCAGCGGGTGGTTGAACATGGCCCGCAGCACTGACGGCGGCACCGTCACAACGTCGGCGCCCAGACGGGCGGAGTCGGGCACCTGATGGGGGCTGCGGATGGAGGCAACCAGCACTTCTGTTGAGTAGTTCTGAGCCTGATAGATCTGCACGATGTCAGCGATCAGATCCATGCCGTTGGCGCTGATGTCATCCAGACGGCCAACGAAGGGGGAAATGAAGGTGGCACCGGCCTTGGCAGCCAGGATGGCTTGTGCGGCGGAGAAGCAGAGGGTCACGTTGACCTGTGTGCCTTCGTCGGTCAGTGCCTTACAGGCTTTCAGGCCGTTGGGGGTCAGGGGAACCTTGACGCAGACATTGTCGGCCAGGCCTGCAAGATAGCGGCCTTCAGCCAGCATGCCGTCCAGATCCTGGGCGGTGACTTCTGCGGAAACCGGGCCTTCCACGATGTCGCAGATTTCTTTGATGACTTCGGCCATGTCCCGGCCGGATTTTGCGATCAGGGAAGGATTGGTGGTGACGCCGTCCACTAGGCCGCTTTCGGCCAGATCACGGATGTCGGAAACTTCGGCGCTGTCGATGAAGAACTTCATGCCTGCCTCTGGGTTGGGGGAGAGGATTACGGAAAAGATAAGTCAAAGCTTGCCGGGGTCATAATCGCTTCGGGCCGGAAGGTCTAGTTCTGTCATCGCCGGGCACAGACGCCAGCGCTGTCAAGTCGCCAGCGAGTCGAGTGTAAAGCCAGCGTTCCCATGGTCAAATCGCTTTCTGCGCCAAAGATGAAAGGCAGCCTTGCACAGAAACAAGAACCCCCCATACAAAGAGAGTAAGAGGGGAGAGAAAGGGCGCGGGATTCTCAAACAATTTTTCTGGACACCTTCTTTGCCCTTAACGGCTGAACGCCGGGGGGCAAGCAGGTGAGCCTCAGCCCTGGAGTCACATCGCCAAAAAAAGGACTCACCATGCGATGACGATTGAGACCTGATGACACGTGACGTGTGAAACTCTTTTCAACGTTCTGGAAGGTGCTTCATGCTTTGAGTGCAAGCGCAAGGCGCGTCCAATCAAACAACCCCTGTCCCAAGCCAGCAAAAGACAGCAGATCAACAGGCCCAAATGAGTGAAACGAGCGGCAAAACGGCGCCTCAAGCGGCAGGAGACTTCAGCTCACTGCTGGAGTTTTCAGGCGATGATGTCCGGGTTTCCGTGCTGCTGCCTTTGCCGCTGGCGTCAGCCTACACCTATTTGGCCCCGGCAGATTTATCCCTGACACCGGGTGATCTGGTGCGCGTGCCCTTTGGTCAGCGGGATCTTTGCGGCGTGGTCTGGGATGAAGCTCCGGATCAAAAGCTGGCCTACAACAAGCTGAAGTCCGTGCTGGAGCGGTTTGATCTGCCGCCCCTGCCGGAAGCCGAACGCCGCTTCGTTGACTGGGTTGCCAGCTACACCCTGGCGGCCCCGGGGGCGGTCTTGCGCATGGCGCTGTCGGTGCCGGCGGCCCTGGAGGCACCCCGGCCTCAAAAGGCGGTTCGGCTGGCCGAAGGGGCTCTGCCTGGTGATCTGCGCCTGACACCGGCCCGAAAACGGGTGCTGGCGGCTGCTGAATCAGGGTTTGCCTTTTCTGCCCGCGATCTGGCCCATGAGGCCGGTGTCGGGGAGTCGGTCGTCAAAGGACTGGTCAAACTGGGGGCCCTGGTGGTCGTCACCTTGCCGCCACGACCGGATTTTGAAGAGCCGGACTGGCGTCGGAAAGGGGTGGAGCTGACCGCCGGACAGCTGGAGGCTGCCACGGCCTTGCGTCAGGCACAGGGCGCAGGGTTTTCGGTTACCCTGCTGGACGGGGTGACCGGGTCCGGCAAAACGGAAGTCTATCTGGAAGCAGTGGCTGCCGCTCTGGAGCAGGACAAGCAGGTGCTTGTGCTCTTGCCGGAGATTTCCTTGTCTGCCCAGTGGCTGGGACGGTTTGAAAAGCGGTTCGGTGTCAAACCGGCGCTTTGGCACTCGGAAGTCACCGCCCCACAGCGACGCCGAACCTGGCGGGCCATCTCCCAGGGGCAGGCCAAGGTGGTGGTGGGCGCGCGATCCGCGCTTTTTCTGCCTTACAAGGATCTGGGGCTGATCGTGGTGGATGAGGAGCATGAAAGCGCCTTCAAGCAGGAAGAGGGGGTGATCTACCACGCCAGGGACATGGCGGTGGTGCGGGCACGCCTGGGGGACTTCCCGATCATTCTGGCTTCGGCCACGCCGTCTCTGGAGTCGCAGCTGAATGTGACGGCTGGCAAATATCAGGCCCTGCATCTGCCAACCCGCCACGGAGGGGCCGAACTGCCCTCCATTGAACTGGTGGACCTGCGCAAGGAAGCGCCGCCCCGCGAAGCCGGTAAGCCACAGGAGTGGCTGTCGCCGCCGCTGCGTCAGGCCCTGCGGGAAACACTGGCCCGGGGGGAGCAGGGACTGCTCTACCTGAACAGACGGGGCTATGCGCCGCTGACCCTTTGCCGGACCTGCGGGCATCGTCTGCAGTGCCCCCACTGCACCGCCTGGTTGGTGGAACACCGTTTTCGCAAGCGCCTGCAATGCCATCACTGTGGCTATCAGCTGCCCCTGCCGGACACCTGTCCGCAATGCGAAGACAGCCATTCATTGGTGGCCTGCGGGCCGGGTGTGGAACGGCTGGCAGAGGAGATTGACGCTCTCTTTCCCGAGGCCCGAACGGCATTGCTGTCCAGCGACACGCTGCTGGGACCGACGGCTGCAGCTGAGTTAATCGAAAAGATCCACAATCACGAAATAGATCTGGTGGTGGGGACACAGATTGTGGCCAAAGGCCATCATTTCCCGAAGCTGACCTGTGTCGGGGTTGTGGATGCGGATCTGGGGCTGGCAGGCGGGGATCTGCGGGCGTTGGAACGTTCATACCAACTGCTGCATCAGGTGGCCGGGCGGGCCGGGCGGGCCGAAGCGCCCGGGCGGGTGCTGTTGCAGACCTATGATCCGGATCATCCGGTCATGCGGGCGCTGGCCAGCGGAGACCGGGACGCCTTTTACGATATGGAAGCCGAAGCCCGGGAGCGCGGGCTCCTGCCACCCTATTCAAAACTGGCAGCCCTTGTGCTGTCGGATCCGGATGGTACGCGCGTTGATGAAGCGGCCCGCCAGATTTCCCGCTCGGCACCGCAGGTGCGCGGACTCCAGATACTGGGCCCCACCGAAGCGCCCCTGGCGGTCTTGCGAGGCCGTCATCGACGTCGCTTTTTGTTGCGGGCTGATCAGGATCTGCCGTTGCAGCGTATCCTGCGGGACTGGTTGTCTCCTCTGCGGCTGCCCAACAGCACGCGGCTGAACGTGGACATCAATCCCTATTCCTTTATGTAGCTGTCTGTCTTTGTCGGCTCCCCCGGACGTCCGGGCCCTTATCAGCAGGTGGGACTGCTGTCCGGGCTGTTTCACAACGGGCACAGCAAGCAGCATTGCGGTTGGCCATTTCGAACAGGAATTTTTGTCGGGAACTTTTTGACAACTGCCTGCCTGCGACAATTCTTCGATGGCGGGCGCATTTGCTTGGCTTTGCGGGCAAAAGGCAGAAAAAAGTTTGTTGTCAGAAAGGTGAGGGGTGATTTTGTGGCCTGACTCGGCTTGCATGACTGAGGGGGCTGTGATACCTACCGCTCGCGCTGGCGAAGATCCGCCGGCTAGTCAACTTTTTTACGCCGCAATCCGGCTTGGTTAGTCGTTTGACCAGCTGGGCTGAGCGGTCCTCGAATTTCAGTAGGAGCGACAGGGGTTTGGCAGGCGAAGATACCTTCGTAGGCGGTCTCGCTCGGCGCTATGCCGCGGCGCTCTTCGACTTGGCTGACAGCAAGGACTTGCTGGACGTCATTGCCGAAGATTTGCGCGGTTTGAAAGCGTTGATCGCCGAAAGCGATGAACTGCAGCGGTTGATCAACAGCCCGCTGTACGATTCAGAACAACAAAGCAAAGCCGTGGCTGCGGTTCTTGCAAAGGCAGGGGTGAATGACCTGACGCAACGGTTCGTCGGTGTCGTGGCGAACAATCGTCGCCTTTTTGCTCTGCCTGAGATCATCAACGGATATTTGAATGAGCTCGCTCAACGCCGTGGTGAGGTGACCGCTGAGGTGACCTCTGCTCATGCGTTGGATGATGCCCAGCAAAAAGCGCTGACCGAAGCCTTGAACAAGGCCATCGGCGGCAAGGTAAATGTAAATCTCACAGTGGATGCAGATCTGTTGGGGGGACTGATCGTCAAGGTCGGGTCTCGTATGATCGACAGTTCGGTCCGCAGTAAGCTGCAAAGACTTCAGTTCGCGATGAAAGGGGTTGGATGATGGACATCCGCGCCGCAGAAATTTCTGCCATCCTCAAAGAGCAAATTGAGAATTTTGGCTCTGAGGCGGATGTCGCCGAAGTTGGCCAGGTTCTCTCCGTGGGTGACGGTGTTGCCCGCGTTTACGGTTTGGACAATGTTCAGGCCGGTGAGCTCGTTGAGTTCCCTGGTGGTGTTAAGGGTATGGCCTTGAACCTCGAAACCGACAACGTCGGTATCGTGATTTTCGGCGATGACCGTGGCATCAACGAAGGTGACACTGTTAAGCGTACCGGTTCGATCGTTGATACGCCGGTTGGTAAAGGTCTTCTGGGTCGCGTCGTTGACGCCCTGGGGAACCCCATCGACGGTAAAGGTCCCATCGAAGATGTGACCCGCAGCCGCGTTGAGGTGAAAGCACCTGGCATTATGCCCCGTAAATCGGTGCATGAGCCCATGCAGACCGGCCTCAAGGCGATCGACTCTCTGATCCCCATCGGTCGTGGCCAGCGTGAGCTGATCATCGGTGACCGTCAGACCGGTAAAACCGCAATTGTTCTGGATACCATCCTGAACCAGAAGCCTGCCAACCAGGGCGATGATGAGAGCCAGAAGCTCTACTGCATCTACGTCGCTGTTGGTCAGAAGCGTTCTTCTGTTGCGAAATTCGTGAAGACTCTGGAAGACATGGGTGCGATGGAATACTCCATCGTTGTGGCGGCTACCGCTTCTGACCCTGCTCCCCTGCAGTTCCTGGCACCTTACACCGGTGCAGCTATGGGTGAGTTCTTCCGCGACAATGGCATGCACGCCGTGATCTGCTACGACGATCTGTCCAAGCAGGCTGTGGCTTATCGTCAGATGTCCCTGCTGCTGCGTCGTCCGCCAGGCCGTGAAGCTTTCCCTGGTGACGTTTTCTACCTGCACTCCCGTCTGCTGGAACGTGCGGCGAAAATGGGTGACAAGGCTGGCAATGGTTCCTTGACCGCTCTGCCGATCATTGAAACCCAGGACGGTGACGTCTCCGCCTTTATTCCGACCAACGTGATCTCCATCACCGACGGTCAGATCTTCCTGGAATCCAACCTCTTCTATAAGGGCATTCGCCCTGCCGTGAACGTCGGTCTGTCCGTGTCTCGTGTGGGCTCCGCCGCTCAGGTGAAAGCCATGAAGAAGGTTGCTGGTTCTGTGAAGCTGGAACTGGCTCAGTTCCGTGAAATGGAAGCCTTCTCTCAGTTCGCCTCTGACCTGGATGCTGCAACACAGCGTCTGCTGGCTCGCGGTGCACGTCTGACCGAGCTGCTCAAGCAGCCTCAGTATCAGCCGCTGTCCGTGGAAGAGCAGGTCGTGGTGATCTACGCAGGTGTGCGTGGCTACCTCGATGATATCGATCTGAAAAAGGTCACTGACTTCGAGCAGAAACTGCTGCTGGATGTCCGTGACAAAGGGGCAGATATTCTCGAAGCGATCCGCACCTCTAAGGATCTCTCTGCGGAGACCGAGGAAAAGCTCAAAGGCTTCCTCGCAAACTTCGTCAAGACCTTCGCTTAAGGCATTAAACCCTCGCCTGGAAAGCCGGGCGAGGGTGCTTTAGCGAAGATTTGGTTACGCCACAAACTAAGTTCGGGGCGGTATGGCTAGTCTTAAAGCACTCCGAGTGCGGATCAGCAGCGTGAAAAACACGCAAAAGATCACCTCGGCAATGAAAATGGTGGCAGCGGCCAAGCTGCGCCGCGCACAGGAACAGGCAGAAGCCTCGCGTCCTTATGCGCAGCGCATGGGCCGGATGCTCGGGTCTCTTGCGGCTGCATCCAGTGACAGCGCAGGCGGGCCTCGGCTGCTCACCGGTACCGGCAAAGACGATGTTCACCTGATCATCGTTGCTACGGCTGACCGTGGTTTGTGCGGTGGTTTCAACTCTTCTATCGCGCGCGGTGCCCGGGCAAAGATTGAAGAGCTGAAAGGCCAGGGCAAAACGGTCAAAATTCTCTGCATTGGTCGGAAGGGCCGCGACCTTCTGCGTCGTGACTTTGGCGATCTGATTTTCGACACGGTCGAAGATATCGCCAAACCTGCACTGACCTTTGACAGCGCCGATGCCATCTCCACCCGGGTTCTCGACATGTTTGAGGCCGGTGAATTTGACGTCTGCACCCTCTTCTTTGCTGAGTTCAAATCTGTGATTTCACAGGTTGTGACAGGTCAGCAGCTCATTCCCTTCTCCTCTGAAGGTGAAGAGCAGGCTGATGCCTCCGGCGATCTGGCCTATGACTACGAGCCAGAGCAGGAAGAGATTTTGGCCCAGTTGCTGCCACGCAACGTCTCTGTGCAGATCTACAAGGGTCTGCTGGAAAATTCTGCCAGTGAGCAGGGCGCGCGTATGACCGCCATGGACAACGCGACCCGCAACGCCGGCGACATGATCAAGCGTCTGTCTCAGGTCTACAACCGGACCCGTCAGGCCGCTGTTACAAACGAACTTATCGAAATCATCTCCGCCAAGGAGGCCATGTAGGAAGAACCCCTTCCTTCATGACACCAGACGGAATGCAAGGAGCAGACAAGATGGCGAACAATCTCGTCGGAAAGATCATCCAGGTCATGGGGCCTGTGGTCGACGTGCAGTTCGACGGCGACCTGCCGCCTATCCTGAACGCGATTGAGACCACCAACGATGGCCAGCGCCTGGTCCTCGAAGTGGCTCAGCACATGGGCGAAGGTGTTGTACGCACCATTGCCATGGACGCCTCTGAAGGTTTGGTCCGTGGCCAGGAAGTTGTTGATACCGGTAACCCCATTCAGGTGCCTGTTGGTCCTGAAACCCTGGGACGGATCATCAACGTGATTGGTGAGCCCATCGATGAGCGCGGCCCTGTTGAAACCAAACAGCAGGCTCCCATCCATCGGGAAGCACCGGACTACACCGACCAGTCCACCGAAGCTGAAGTGCTGGTGACCGGCATTAAGGTGGTGGACCTTCTGGCCCCCTACTCCAAGGGTGGTAAGATTGGTCTGTTCGGCGGTGCCGGTGTGGGCAAGACCGTGTTGATCATGGAACTGATCAACAACATCGCTAAAACCCACGGTGGTTACTCTGTGTTCGCCGGTGTGGGGGAACGTACCCGTGAAGGGAACGATCTCTACTACGAAATGGTTGAATCCGGCGTGATCAAGCTGGAAGGCGACGACTCCAAAGCTGCTCTGGTTTACGGCCAGATGAACGAGCCTCCAGGGGCCCGTGCTCGTGTGGCTCTGACCGGTCTGACTCTGGCTGAATACTTCCGTGATCAGGAAGGCCAGGACGTGTTGTTCTTCGTGGATAACATCTTCCGTTTCACCCAGGCTGGCTCCGAAGTGTCCGCTCTGCTGGGTCGTATCCCTTCTGCTGTGGGTTACCAGCCGACGCTGGCCACCGACATGGGTGCGCTGCAGGAACGTATTACCACCACCAAGAAGGGCTCGATCACGTCCGTGCAGGCCATTTACGTGCCTGCGGATGACTTGACCGATCCGGCTCCTGCAACCTCCTTTGCTCACTTGGATGCCACCACCGTGTTGTCCCGTCAGATCGCAGAGCTGGGCATCTACCCCGCTGTGGATCCGCTGGACTCCACCAGTCGTATTCTGGAGCCGGCAGTTGTTGGTGAAGAACACTACGACGTGGCCCGCCGCGTTCAGGAAACTCTGCAGCAGTACAAGCAGCTGCAGGACATCATTGCCATTCTGGGCATGGATGAACTGAGCGAAGAAGACAAACTGACAGTGGCCCGTGCTCGTAAGATCCAGCGCTTCCTGTCTCAGCCCTTCGACGTGGCTGAAGTCTTCACCGGTTCCCCGGGTGTGCAGGTGCCTCTGGAAGAAACCATCAAGGGCTTCAAAGGCCTGGTTGATGGTGAATACGATCAGCTGCCAGAAGCTGCTTTCTACATGGTCGGTTCCATGGACGAAGCCATCGAGAAAGCCAAGAAACTGGCTGCGGAAGCCGCGTAAGCGGGTTTCCAACTTTCCAGTGTTAAGTACTGGGTTTGTGCTTCGGCCAGACCCGGTACCTAACGGGATTTAAGAGGAATTTTGCGGCATGGCTGCGCAAATGGTTGAATTTGAGCTTGTCTCCCCGGAGAGCCTGTTGCGCTCGCAGCCGGTGGCCATGGTTGTGGTCCCTGGCAGTGAAGGCGATTTTGGTGTTCTGCCCCGTCACGCGGCGCTGATCTCCTCCGTGCGTCCTGGTGTGATTTCTGTTTATGAAAAAGACCGCCACGAAGTCAGCGACAAGATCTTTGTTGCCGGTGGGTTTGCAGAGGTAACACCTCAGCGCTGCACGGTCCTGGCCCAGGTTGCTGTGCCTTTGTCTGAAATCGACAAAGCCGCAACCCAGCAGGAAGTCTCCAACGCCCGTGAAGATCTGGCTGATGCCAAGGACGACGCGGAACGCAAGCACGCTGCAGAGAAACTGGCCATTGCAGAAGCAAAGCTCTACGCCGTTTCCTGAGTACAGTAGTTGAAGATGGCCCGGCTCCTGCATGTGCAGAAGCCGGGCTTTTCTTTTGTGTTGTGTTGGTTATCTCAGCCCCTATATGCCCTTACTTTGGTAAGAGCTGATCCTGACGGGGACTGTTTTGACAGAAGGTTCTGTCACATTCGTTGTCACAAAAAAGGCATCATTGCGGGGCGCATAGCCGTTAAAGGGGCAGCCCCCATGTGTTGACAACAGACCTGTCTGAGAAACAAAATTGAATGTTGAACGGTTCGGCCATCTACCTGACGGGCGAGTGATGATCTTCACTGACAGCTGTCGAGTGGATACCTATCCGTGAATACGGAGGATGATTGGAAGGGCAAGCCGAGCTTTTGCTTGTGTCTGTTCCGGCGGTTATCCTCAACCCTCTAGGATAGAGCCCAGGTCTTAAGGTGACGCTTATCTCGGCTGATCCCTTCACATGAAACCTGCCTCTTGAAGAAGCGAGACGTCGTCATGGCTGCAAAACACTGGACCCCGGATGATGTGGCCTGGGATCGGTTTGACCCCAGCAAAGTTACTCCGGATGTGATGAAAATGATCAAAGCAGCCGCTTTGGTTGAGTACAATGGCGATGACTATGCAGAGTACCTGACGTCTATCTTTGCTGATGATCCGGAATTCTGCGCCTTGTCTCAGGAGTGGGCAAAGGAAGAAGTCCAGCATGGTGAAGTGTTGGGCCGCTGGGCCAAGCTGGCCGATCCGGCGTTTGATCTGGAAGTCGCCGCCAAACGCTTTCGCTCGGTCTATCGGGTCGACACCAGCGCAGACCGGTCGTTGCGGGGCTCGTTGTCTGCTGAACTGGTGGCGCGGTGTATCGTCGAAGTCGGCACTTCCTCCTATTATGGCTCCCTAAAAGAATCGACTGAAGAGCCCGTGCTCCAGGAAATCTGTCAGCGAATTGCAGCAGACGAACTTCGTCACTACAAACTTTTCTACACGCACCTGCAGCGCTATCTGACCAAAGAAAAGGTTGGCAAGCTGCGCCGGACCATCATCGCATTCGGGCGCATTGTCGAAACGGAAGACGATGAGCTGGCCTATGCCTACTGGGCTGCCAATGCGGAACCGGACGCAGAGTATGACCGTAAGAAGTGGTCCAATGCCTATCTGGGCCGCGCCTATGGCTTCTATCGTCAGAAGTATGTTGATCGGGCAACGGCCATGACCTGCAAAGCTGCTGGTCTTGACCCGCAGGGTCGCTTTTCAAAGTTTGCAGCCAAGCAGATGTTCAGGATCATCAAATCCCGTCATCGCAAACTGCAGGCCAGTGGTGCGCTGGCGGCTTAATGCCATGAGCCTGACCCGCAGCTGATTTCCCTGAAGCGTCTTAGATGCAATCCCGCTTTCTATTCCAAAACTGGAATCAGCTTGGCGGACTGCTGTTCAGGGCTCAGTGACTGCGACCTGAGCAATCAAACCCTCGTGTGTAATGGCGGATTTCCGCTGATTTTTGACCAATTTTGGTAGCTATGTCTGACGCCTTCTGGCATAGCTAGTCGTTGGTGAATCGTTTAACTTTTAACGACGAGCAGTAGCAAACTGCATCTTTCCTGGGGGAGACTAGACCTAATGAGTGCGTGGAGTGACGGGTATGTTACGGATATTCCTTACACCCATTCTTTTTTCCGTGAATTGAGCCCCACGTTTCTGAACTACTGTGCTTTGATGCTCGGAGTTGAACCCCCGCAGACAAGAGAAGGTTTCACCTATCTGGAATTGGGCAGCGGGAATGGGGTAACGACCAACATGTTGGCGGCGACCCATCCTCAGGGTGAGTTTTATGGCGTTGATTTCATGCCCGCCCATACCAAGTTTTCAGCCAAAGTCTCTGCCAATGCCAAGCTTGATAATGTCACGTTCCTGGAACGGTCTTTTGAAGACATTGCCAAGGGCATGGAAGATTTACCCCGCTTCGACTACATCACCTTTCACGGCATCTACAGCTGGATATCGGAAGAAAATCGCCACTACATGGTGGATGTCATTCGTCGCTATCTGAAACCGGGTGGTCTGGTCTACTGCAGCTATAACAGCATGCCTGGCTGGACGGCCATGGCACCCATCCAATGGCTGCTGGAGACTCTCAGCCATACCTATGAAGGTGATTCCTCCGAGCGGGCCGGTAAAGCACTTGAATTCGTCAATGAGATGCGCGAGTCAGAGTTTGGCTTTTTCAAGTACTACAACGACATCGTCTCGGATCGTCTGGATAAGCTGAAAAATCACAAGCCTTCCTACATCGCCCATGAGTATCTGAACGGATCCTGGCATCCTCTGTTTTTTAAGCAGGTGATGGCAGAAATGGCGTCCGGAAAGATGGATTTTGTCGGCCAGGCTGCAGCCACTGCCGCGTTTCCGGGATTGAACTATCCCCCCAAGTCACTGGAACTGGCGGATAAAGTCGAGGATCCCATACTGCGTGAAACCATCTTGGATTTCATGTCCAACAACCAATTCAGAAGAGACATCTTTTCAAAGGCAGCATCACGTCTTCCGATCCAGACCTCCATGGAACGATTGATGGAATACCGCTACATGGGCACGTCCAAGTTCAACGACGATTCCTATGAAAAACAAAGCAAGATGTTCAAGACTCTTATCAGCATCGAATACTTCAACGAGATCGGGAAATGGCTGGATGATAAGGTTTTGACCTGGGAGGCCATGACAAGCTTCTCGCGTTACAAACATCAGAAACCACGGGATGTCATTCGGGTTTTGGCCATGTTGGTGCAAACAAACTTCATTCATCCTCTGTCTGACGTAGATGAAGAGGCAGCTCGGAAATCAACCCGTAAACTCAACGGACAATGCCCTAAACTTCCGGCCCATGAGTTGCCTGTTGAGCATGTGGCCTGTGCTCGTATGGGCACGGCAATGCAATACAACAATCGCATCACGCGCCAGATCATTTCTGTATTGATCGAAGGATGTGAGGAAAAGCCGGAAGCTATTGCTGATCAATTGATCACTAAGTTCTCTTTGAAACTAATGCAGGATGGCAAAGAGTTACCTCCAAAGGTCAATCGCGCCCGATTGATTGAACGGGCAAAGGTCTCTTTGGTCAATCTGCCCACCTGGAAACACCTGGGCATTATCTGATTGAGTTCGGGAAAGAGGGTTTTCGCTAGCTTTCTTTCCCACTCAGCTACCTAACACCCCGTCGGCAAAAACGGGCCTTTCGCCAGACTCTAGCAAGGCTCTTAGGACAGGGATGTTCAGCGGGCGTTGGTACCTCTGCTCAGTCTTGTTGAGTTCCCGGTTGTGAGGCAGCTGCTGAGTAATGTGCAGAGCACCCAGATGCCAGTCTGACTAGACGCTCGGACGGTTTCAGAGTCCTCACCAGGCGTTCGACTTAAACCGACTTGGCTTTAGGATGGCGCCGCAGGTTGTTTCAATCTGGTTCAGCTGAGTGCCCCCTTTTGGGTTTTAGAATTTGGCAGGCCGGCTACTCTTTGGCTGTTAAGCAGAAAAGTGATTTCTTATGGTTTATGATTACCTTGTGATTGGTGCGGGTATTGCCGGTGCCTCAGTTGCGGCCCTTCTGGCGGACAAGGGGTCCGTTGCCCTCCTGGAGATGGAAAGCCAGGCCGGATATCACAGCACCGGTCGGTCTGCGGCCATCTTTGTGCGCAATTATGGCAACGCGGCCATTCGGGCTCTGTCTGACGCCAGCTATCGGACACTGGCTGAAGGGGACGCGCTGCTGGACAACAAAACCTTCCTGTCGCCGCGCGGAATTCTGTTGGTTGCGGAAGCCGGGAAAGAAGAAAACCTGCAAAAAGAGCTGGAAGAAGCCCAAGGCATGGTAGCCTTGACGGCAGAAGAAGCCGTCGCTCTTGCACCCATTTTGCGGCCTGAGAAGATTTCCCTCGCCGGGTATGAAGAAGAAGCTCAGGACATTGATGTGGCGGCGCTCCATCAGGCTTACCTCAGCCTGTTCAAACGTCGCGGCGGCGACATCCACCTGTCCAACGAGGTGGAGAGCCTGACTCGGACCGGCGACATCTGGCAGGTCCAGTGTAAGGGCAAGAGCTTTGAGGGGACCGTCGTGGTCAATGCGGCCGGAGCCTGGGCGGATGTCATTGCCGAGCGGGCCGGGCTGATGCCGGTGGGCCTGCAGCCCTTGCGTCGTTCTGCCGCCATGGTGCCGCTGTCAGAAATTCCCGGCGGCCAGGGGCATGACTGCAGTCACTGGCCTTTGGTGGGCGACTTTGAAGAGACCTACTATTTCAAGCCTGACGGCGGCAAACTCATGGTTTCCCCGGGCGATGAAATTCCCGTCGATCCTCATGATGCCTACGCAGATGACATGATCCTGGCGGAAGGCATCGACTGTTTCCAGCAGGCCACAACCGTGGAAGTCACCCGGATAGAGCGCACCTGGGCTGGTCTGCGTACCTTTGCACCCGATCGCACACCGGTGGTGGGGTTCGATCCCAGCACAGAGGGGTTTTTCTGGCTGGCAGGGCAAGGGGGGTATGGCATTCAAACTTCGCCAGCCATGGCCATGCTGGGTGCGGCGCTGGCCAGCGGCAGCGATTTGCCGGAGGAGCTGGTTAAGTCAAATGTGTCTGTTGAGGCATTGGCTCCGAACAGGTTCCGCTAACATTAAGCAGACCAAAGTGAACTCAGCGGTGCCAGATCGCTTTGGCGGCAGCTTTGCTGCGCCTGTTGGCTAGAGTCTTTTCCATGACAGAAGCGGAGCGCAAGGCGCTTCGACTTGAGTAGATCACACTCCAGCCCGGCGGTCCTGCGCTGCAGTCAGAACGCTTTCTTTCTGCTCTTTGCTCATGATCATCCAGTCGCGGATTTCTGGGATGGTGCGGTAACAGCCGATGCAGTAATCCCGATTGGTATCCATCTGGCACACAGAAATGCAGGGCGACGGGATGGTGTTGTCGATCTGTGCGCGCCTGGCTTCCCGACGGCGGCGGCGGCGTTCGCTGCGTTCTTCATCACTCAGATCCGACATTCCCACTCCATCTTTTGACTGGCTTGTTCCCTCACGTTGAAGATAGGCTTTGCGACGGCAAATACAATTACCCAGTAGCGCCATCTTTTGAGCTTGCAGCGCTAAAGTCGGGAAAATGAGACTGGAGATCTGTCTCCGGTAAATCGTCACTTGAGGGACGCGGGCCCTTGAGCGACGGAGGGGTCGAAGCCGTTTCAGGAGGACCTGGGCGCGTGGAAAGAAAACTGAGATTGGTCTCCGGCCTCATCCTGATGGCCTATGTGGTGACCCATCTGATCAACCATTCTCTGGGGCTGATTTCTCTGTCCGCCATGAATGTCGGGTTGACGGTTCTGGGGGCACCCTGGTCTTCCGTTCCAGGCAATGTGATCCTCTACGGGTCAACCTTCGTGCATATGGCACTGGCCATACATGCGCTATACAGGCGCCGTCGATTCCGCATGTCGCAGAGTGAAATCTGGCAGCTGACTATGGGCTTTCTGATCCCGCCGCTGCTGGTTTTGCATGTGGTCAGCGCCAACCTGACCGGGCGCATCATCGGGGTGGACCCGGACTATGACTTTGTCTCCGTGGCTTTGTTTGTGCTGGCCCCTCAGGAAGGCATCCGGCAACTGATTGTCACCCTGGTGGTCTGGATTCATGGCTGCATCGGGGTGCGCAACTGGTTGCGTTTCAAGCCCTGGTACGAGGCCTGGCGTTTCTGGCTCTTTGCCCCGGCTCTGTTGCTGCCCACACTGGCCCTGCTGGGGGCCATCAATGGCGGGCGGGAAGCGGCGATCCTGATCCAGGATCCGGCCTGGATGGCGGCAGACCCGGCCTTGTCTGCCCTCTCGACCCGACCGCGTGATGCCCTGGACATGATCTATGACGTGCAGCGCATCTTCTGGTGGGTCTTTGGCCTGGTGCTGGTGGCGGTCTTGCTGGTTCGGCCCCTGCGCCGCTGGTGGGAGCATCGCCGTGGGCGCGTCGCACTGACTTTTTCCAACGGCACGCGGGCGGTCGTGGCGCAGGGCACCACCATTCTGGACGCCATGCGCATGAACAATGTGCCTCACGCGGCGCTGTGTGGTGGCAAAGGACGCTGTTCGACATGCCGGGTGCGCCTCGGCGGCCAGGATAGTCCCCTGCCGGACGCAGGTGAGGCAGAAGCCCAGGTTCTGGCCCGGGTTGGCGCGGCTCCCAATGTCCGGCTGGCTTGTCAGACCGTGCCGCAGATGAATTTTGACGTTACGCCTCTACTGCCGCCCAATGTCAGCCCGCGGGAAGTCCGGCCCCGCCCGGGCCATATGCAGGGGGTGGAAAAGGAGATCGTGATCCTCTTTGCGGACTTGCGCGGCTTTACCAAGCTTTCTGAAAAGAAGTTGCCCTATGACGTGGTGTTTCTGCTGAACAGGTATTTCAGCGCCATGGGCACGGCGGTGGAAGAAGCCGGGGGCCGGGTGGACAAGTTCATTGGTGATGGGGTGATGGCCCTCTTCGGGGTGGATCAGCCCATTGACCAGGGCGCGCGCCAGGCTCTGGCCGGGGCGAAAGCCATGTTCACCCATCTGGACGCCCTCAATGCCTCATTGAAGGAGGATCTGCCGGAACCTCTGCGCATCGGCGTGGGCTTGCATCTGGGATCCGTGATTGTGGGGGAAATGGGCTATGGCGACGCCACCTCCCTGACGGCCATTGGCGATGCGGTAAACACGGCAAGCCGACTGGAGGCCCTGACCAAAGAGTTCGGCCAGCCCCTTTTGGTTTCAGACGAGGTGCTGGAACGGGCAGGCATCGGTCATGATGAACTGGCAAAAGCCGGCCTTTCGCGGGACTCGGTTCAGATTCGCGGGCGTCAGCAGGCTCTGGAAGTCACGGCCATTTCCGCGCCTGCCGAGTTGGACTTTTAGAGCATGAGTTCCGTGATTGAGACCGCGCCTGTTCCGGGTCAGGTCAGCTATCCCGCCTGCCTGCTGGACCGATTGTACAGCAACTGGGGGATTGGCCAGAAGAATGCCTGGCTGCTGACCCTGGGGGGGCAAGCCGACGAACTGGCACTGACCTGGGCAGCAAAAGGCGTGAGGGTCACGGCGCTGGACCCTGCGGAAGAGGCTCTGAACCGGATTGAGGCGCTGGCCCAAAAGGCCAGGGTGCAGCTGACCTGTCATCAGTCCCCGGCGGAAGCCACGGGATTGCAGCCCTCCCGTTTCGACACGTTGGTGGCGCTGCAGAGCTGGCCGTTGTTTGATCAGCAGAAGGCGGGTCAGGAGGCCCGGCGCCTGTTGGTTGACCGCGGCTCTTTGGTGCTGGCCCATCTCACCCCCTTGTCCCGGGCGGGCAACCTGGTGGAGGCCACGCACCGGTTGATGGAAATGCATGTGTCTTTCTGGCTGCGCAGTGCAGGAGAGGGCTTTTATCCGGAGTGGATAGAAACATTGCAGGAAACCGGCTTTGGTGAGATCGAGTGCTTTACCTATGACCTGGATCTGCCGGTCAGCCCTGAGGCCTGGCGAGACAGGTGTGGTCAGCAGTTGGAAGGCCAATTGGACGACACGCGGTTGCATCAGTTCGACCGGGATCTGTCGGCACTGCTGGATCAGCATTTCGCCCAAAAGACCCCTGCCACAGAAGGGCAGACAGGGGCTCAGATTTCCGTCCCCCACCGGGTTTTTGCCTTGCGGGGAGTGAAGTGCTGATTCAGGGCGGTTGCATGTCTGGCAGGAGAGTTTACCTTATGCCGATTGGCACCTTGCCAGCGCCTGATCGACCTTCTCAGTGAAAGCCAGCCACCACCATGAGCAGCAGCCAAGTCGCCCAATCTTCAACAGGATCCAGCCAGTCGCCGCAGGACCAGGACGCTGCTGACAGCGGGTCTCTGGCCCCGGATGCTGGCGCGACAGGTTCCAGCGGTGCCGCCAGTTCTGCCCCTCAATCGTCGGAGAGTGAGGCCTCAGCAGGCGGCGGGGATGCTGCCGCTGTTGGTCCGGAGGCGGTGTTAGGGGGTGCTGATCCTGCCGCAAGCGGCAGCATTGCCGATCAGCTGATGGCAGTCCTGGTCGTGCTGGAAGAATCCGGGAAGGATTTTCTGGTCGAAGGGACTCTGGAAATCGACTGGCCCAGGATCGGTGCCGCTGTCGGGGCGCTGCTGTTGTTCCTGCTGGTGCGCCGGTTGATCACCCGTGTGATCCTCACCCGTCTGAGGGTCTTTGCAGAGCAACAAGGCTGGCACTGGAAACGGCAGGCCATTGAAGCCGCGGCCGGACCTATCTCTCTCGTGCCCATAGCCATGGGGCTGTTCTTCTTCACTCAGATCTTACACCCGCGCGGCCTCCTGCTGACGACCCTGGACCGGGTGGTGCAGTCCTTGGTGGCCATTTCCATCTGCTGGCTGATTTACAATGGGTTGCTGTATGCCCGGCCGGTGATGAAGGCGGTGGAGAAGCTCTTTAACCCCTCCTTTGTCGGCTGGCTGATTAAGGCTCTGCAGGTAGCTGTGGCCGCCATTGGTCTGGCCACAGTGCTGCAGATCTGGGGCATCCAGGTGGCCCCCATCATTGCCGGTTTCGGTCTCATGGGTGTGGCCGTGGCTCTGGGGGCTCAGGACCTGTTCAAGAACCTGATCGCCGGGTTGTTGGTGTTGGGGGAAGATCGCTTTGATGTGGGGGATTGGATCCGCGTCGACGGCGTGGTCGAAGGTACGGTCGAACATATCGGTTTCCGCTCCACCCTGATCCGCCGATTTGATAAAGCGCCGGTGCATGTGCCCAACGCCAAACTGTCTGACTCGGCTTTGACCAACTTCAGCGATATGACCCATCGCCGGATCTACTGGGTCATCGGCGTGACCTACAGCACCTCCGTGGAGCAGCTGCGGGAGATCCGGGATCGGATTGAAAACTATGTGGTGAAGAACAGTGCCTTTGAAACTCCGGAGAAGGCCTCGCTTTTTGTGCGCATTGACAGTTTCAGCGATTCTTCCATCGACATCATGCTCTATTGCTTCACCAAGACCACCAACTGGGGGGAATGGCTGAAGATCAAGGAGGAGCTGGCCTATCACATCATGGAAGTGGTGGAAGAGGCCGGGTCGTCCTTCGCCTTTCCCAGTACATCTGTTTATCTGGAATCTCTGCCCGGGGCTGCTGCCAACGGGGCTGACCTGCCGGAAGCTTTTGTGCCGCCAGGAACCAACAAGGCTGAAGACTAGAGCATGATCGGGTTTGTTAGAAGCGCTGTGCGCTTGGAACTAAACCGTCACTCATCCTCTAACAGATTGAAAAGAGTTTCACGCTTTAAGAGTTATCACGAAGTGAGTCCACTTAAAGCGATTTGACTCCAGGTGGCGGGAAGAACTCAAGTGTCTTGTGCTTCATCAGCCAGGGCTTCCAGATCCTCCAGATCCCCCGCTTCCATGATCCGGCGCACCAGATCATAGGAAAAGCCCTGCCGGGCCAGGGCGGCCATATCCCGTTCTTTCAGACCTTCCCGTTTGTCCTCCGGGCGATAGGGGCCCAGTCGGCGGCGGCGGGTATAGGCCAAAGCGGCCAACATCTCCGGATCGCCCCTTTGCTCCTCCCTCAGCTCCTCCAGAGCTTTGCTGATGTCCTGCTCGCCCAGACCTTTGGCGGCGAGTTTCTGGCGGATGGCCCGTTCGGAGGCACCCCGGCGGTGCAGGGTCTGAACCCGGCCCCGGGCATAGACTTCATCATTCAGAGCCCCGATCCGGCGGAGCTTATCGATCAGGCTTTCGATGGCCTCTTCGCCTTCCTGCGGGTCCGTGCCGTGGGCCCGGGCAGAGAGAGCGACTTTGCGGCGGAGTGAACGGCGCAGGTTTTCGCAGGAACTGGCATAGCGCTCCAGATACCAAAGGGCATAGCGCTCCAGGTATTGGGGTGTAGCCTTTTTAGGTTCTTTTCGACCGCTGCCTGAAGTCGGGCTCGCTTTTGCTTTGCGGGTTTTTGAGGTTCCGGTTTTGAAGCTCTGGCTTTTCTTTCCTCTGGCTTCGCCAAAGCCTCTGACGGCCCCCCCGTCCTGTCTTTGGGCCGGCTGCGAGACCGGGGGCAGAAAGAAACTCTCCTGCCCATCAGACGATCCAGAGTGTATCGGCTCGCTTTTAGTGCCTTTTGACCTGCTGGGTGCGGGCCGTTTTCTTTCGGCCCGTTGGCGGTCTTTTGGGATGACAGCCGGGTCGTTCAACCGCTCAAACGTGATGGGCTGGCCGTCTTCCTGATCCAGATGAGGTGGTTTTCTGCTCATGGAGGCAGTCTGCCATGTTCGGGCGAGTCCGTCCTTTTGAAAATGGCGCGAAAATTCGTTTCGAAAGGAGAATGAGCCCGCTTTTGACCTGATGCAGGAGAATGATCCCTGCTTATGCGGTCATTTGTGAAGAAGGGAACAGCTGAGTTGACCGGCTTTTGCTTGTAGTTAGGGCGCAAGCCCTCTATCTCAACGCTCATGACTGAAAACTCATCTTCTTCCCTGTCTGCTTTTCAGCAGCCGGTTGCCTCTTCTGTGGAGACATCTTCTGCCGATTCAGCGGCTTTGGGTCCCCGGGATCTTGGGCGCTTCAACCTGTTGGGCCTGTGGACCCTCTATGTCAAAGAAGTGCGGCGGTTCCTGAATGTCTTCACCCAGACCATTCTGGCGCCCATGGTGACCTCGCTGCTGTTCCTGGCCATTTTCACACTGGCGCTGGGACGCGGGAATTTGATGTTTGGCGACATCAGCTACGCGGCTTTCCTGGCCCCGGGGCTGATCATGATGCAGATGCTGCAGAACTCCTTTGCCAACTGCTCCTCCTCCATTCTGATTTCCAAGGTTCAGGGCAACATTGTCGACATTCTGATGCCGCCTCTTTCCCCGGCAGAGCTGACCTTGGGTCTGGCCGCCGGCGGCATCACCCGAGGCGTGCTGGTGGGGGTGGTCACCGCTCTGGTCATGTCCGTGTTTGTGCAGGTCAATCTGGAAGTGCCCTGGGCCATTCTCTTTTATGGTTTCAATGCCTGCCTGATGCTGACCCTGCTGGGGATGTTCGGCGGGATCTGGGCAGAGAAGTTCGATCATATTGCGGCGGTGACCAACTTTGTCATCGTGCCTTTGTCCTTCTTGTCTGGCACCTTCTATTCCGTTGAGCGCCTGCCGGAAAACTGGCTGTTTGTGGCGCATCTCAATCCCTTCTTCTATCTGATTGACGGCTTCCGTTATGGCTTCCTGGGTCAGCATGACAGCAACCTGCTGACCGGGGCTCTGGTGGTGGTCGGGGTAAATCTTGTGTTGTGGGTTTTGGTCCACCGCATGATCAAAACCGGCTATAAATTGAAACCCTGACAGCTGTCCCTTTTTCAGTGAAAGCTGAAGGGCAGGACCGTCGTCGGCAGCGTAGTGAAGCTAAGCAGGGCCATGGCAGCAGAACGTCATCACCTCAGAACCGGAGACAAGAAGGTTAGCTTGCCAGCCTGGCAGGCACCGCGGGTCTTTGGTGTCTGCAATTGGGTCGGCCTGCTGTCGCTGTTCAAGCGGGGACTTTGGCGCTACTTCCGTTTTGCGACGGAAGGGGTCATTGGCGCCCTGATCTCCGCCATGCTCTTTCTGGCTGTTTTCTCCTTTGCTTTGCCGGAAGGCACGCTGTTCGGGCCGGGGCTGGAGCCCATGACTTTCCTGCTGCCTGGACTGGCGGCCATGGCGGCCTTTCACAATGCCTTTGAGAACGCCGCCTTTACCACCCTCTATGACAAGCTGGAGGGGATGATCGGTGACTTGCTGATGGCGCCGCTCAAACCCTGGGAACTGGTTCTCACCACTGTTCTGGGCAGCGCTTTCGGGGGGCTGCTGACCGGCAGTGCGGTTCTGTTTGTTGGTTGGATTTTTGTCGATCTGACCTTCCCGCAGGTGCTGATTTCTCTGTTCTACGCCTGCCTGGGCTCCATCCTGTTTGCGGCCATCGGCTTTATCACGGGCCTGTGGTCGGACAAGTGGGACCGCTTTTCTGTGGTCAGCACCTTTCTGGTCTTGCCACTGGGTATGCTTTCAGGCAGTTTCTTCAGCCTCAACAGCCTGCCGGAAGCGGGGCAGATCCTGCTGACCATCAATCCGGTCTTTTATCTGATTGATGGTGTGCGCGGTGGGCTGGTTGGTTACTACGAAGGCACCTGGGAAATCGGCCTGCCGTTGATTGTGGCACTGACCGTGATCTTGTTAGCTCTTTCCCAATGGCTGCTTTCCACAGGATACAAGGTAAAGCCGTAATGGCACGGAAACTGATCACAGAACAGGCACATCGCCTGCGACGACGACGCCGATAAAGCCGTCTCCTTACAGGGTGGCTGTTGATCGAGCTCGATCTGGTGCCCTTTGTCTGTGATTTTCTCCCACCTGTTCTTTGTGACGTTCTCTTTGAACACCCCACGAAAACAGCCTTTGTCCCACCACCCGGCGGTTTGCCGGTTTTCTTCCGAAAAAAACAGCTGTCCTGCTTTGGCTTTGAGGGTCGATTTTGCCATAGTCGGCCTGACCTCTTACCCGGCGGAACGCTGTTTTGTGTCACAACTGGCCAGGTCCTGGCCGTAACTGAAGGATTTTGCACTGTGAGCTCTGCGTTGATGAACAATTACGCGCGTGCAGACTTGGCCCTCGTCAAAGGCGAGGGTGCCTATGTTTACGGCAGTGACGGACGACGATACCTGGATTTCTGCAGCGGCATTGCAGTGACCGCGCTGGGCCACGGCCATCCGGCTCTGGTCAAGGTGATGCAGGACATGGCCGACAAGGTCTGGCACAGCTCCAACCTCTTTCGCATTCCGGAAGGCGAGCGGCTGGCAGAGCGGCTGGTGGCCCATTCTTTCGCTGACCAGGTTTTCTTCTGCAACTCCGGCGTGGAGACCTTTGAGGCAGCGGTAAAACTGGCCCGCAAACACTTTGACGACATTGGCCAGCCGGACCGCTGGCGGGTCATCACCTGCAAAGGTGCCTTCCATGGCCGTTCGCTCAACGCCATCTCGGCGGCGGGCAATGAAAAGTACATGGAAGGCTTCGCCCCGCACATTCCCGGTTACGTCAATGTGGCTTTTGGCAACCTCAATGAACTGCGGGCGTCCATCACCGATGACACCGCCGCCATCCTCTATGAACCCATTCAGGGGGAAGGGGGCATTCGGACGGCTGATCTGGAGTTCCTGAAGGCCACACGGGAGATCTGTGATGAGTTCGGCCTGCTGCTGATTCTGGACGAAGTGCAGTGTGGCGTGGGCCGGACCGGCAAGTTCTATGCCCATGAATGGGCCGGGATCGAGCCGGACATTCTGATGAGCGCCAAGGGCATCGGTGGTGGCTTTCCGGTCGGTGCGGTTCTGGCAACAGCAGAGGTGGGCAAGGCTTTCCAGCCTGGCACCCACGGCACGACCTATGGCGGCAACGCGCTGGCCATGGCCTGCGCCAATGCGGTGCTGGATGTGGTGCTGGAAGAGGGCTTTTTGCTCAAGGTCCGTCAGCATGGTGATTTGCTGCGCGGCAAACTGGACTCTCTGGTGGCCCGCTATCCGGGAGTTTTTGCTGAAGTCCGGGGCGCCGGTCTGATGCTGGGCCTGCGCTGTGTTGTGCCCAGCGGGGATCTGTCCAACCAGTTGCGGGAGGCCGGATTGCTGACGGTGGGGGCGGCTGAAAATGTTCTGCGCCTGCTGCCGCCGCTGATCATCGGCGAACAGGAAATCGAAGAGGCCGTGGGCCTGCTGGAACAGGTGGCCAAAAGCTACAGCGCATAAGGCACCCTCTGACCTCTTGCGCCCCGAAGGGGGCGGCGGAGGCTGTGAGGCAGCGCAACCCTTTTTGTCCCGCCACCCTATTTGTCCCGGGGAAAACCCGACGGGACAGTGAGACATAGAAAGACTGACATGAGTGACATCAACCATTTCCTGGATCTCGATCGGATCGATCCGGACACCCTGAAGAAAATCATCGCTGACGGCCGGGCCTGCAAAGACGGCACCCACGGTCAGGATAAGCCCCTGGACGGCAAGGCGCTGGCCCTGATTTTCGAGAAACCCTCCACCCGGACCCGTGTGTCTTTTGAGCGGGGTGTGCATCAGCTGGGCGGGCAGGCCATTGTTCTGGAGCCCAGTGGCTCCCAGATCGGCCGCGGCGAGACCATTGCAGATACGGCCCGTGTGCTGTCGCGCTTTGTGGATGCCATCATGATCCGCACCACCAAGGAAGAAAAGCTGCTGGAACTGGCGGAATACGCCACGGTGCCGGTGATTAACGGCCTGACTGATAAGACCCACCCCTGCCAGCTGATGGCCGATGTCATGACCTTTGAAGAACACCGTGGCCCCATTCAGGGCAAAACGGTGGTCTGGTCCGGTGATGGCAACAACATGGCCGCCTCCTGGATCCATGCCGCCGTTCAGTTTGATTTTGAACTGCGTCTGGCCTGCCCCGACAGCCTGATGCCGCCGGAAGATGTGATGCAGTGGGCCAAGGAAAAGGGCGGCAAAATCGTGGTAACCCACGATGCCAAGGCTGCCATGGACGGCGCAGACTGTGTGGTGACGGATACCTGGGTGTCCATGGGCGACGAAATTGGCGAGTCCATCCGCCGCCACAACCTGTTGACGCCTTTCCGGGTCGATGAAGAGATGATGAAACTGGCCAAGGACGATGCCATCTTCATGCATTGCCTGCCGGCCCACCGGGGTGAAGAAGTCACACCGGGTGTGATTGACGGTCCCCAGTCCGTGGTCTGGGACGAGGCTGAAAACCGACTGCACGCCCAAAAGGGCGTCCTTCTGTGGTGTTTTGATAAATGACCGAGCAACGACCGGATACGGCGTCCTCTCCCCCGCTTGCGGGTCAGGGGCCGCAGGACAATGGCAACCTCTCCTTCCTGCTGGAAAGCTCCGGCATCCGGGGACGGCACCTGAAGTTGGGTGAGGCCATTGATTCCATCCTCACCGCCCACCGCTATCCGGAGCCTGTGGCTCAGATGCTGGGGGAGCTGGTCACGCTCTGCGCGCTTCTGGGCTCGACCCTGAAGTTTGACGGTGTCTTTGTGCTGCAGATCAAAGGCAGCGGGCCCATCAGCACCATGGTGGCAGACATGACCTCCGATGGGGTGTTGCGCGGCTATGCCGGGTTCGACGCCGACAAGGTCGCCGGGTTGCTGGTCGAAGATCTGCGCCAGGAAGGGCCTGCTGAGGAAGATCAGGTGGCCCGCTGGTTCGGCGAAGGGCACCTGGCCTTTACCGTGGATCAGGGGGAATACAGCGAACGCTATCAGGGGCTGGTGGAGCTGAGCGGTCCGCAGTTGTCTGACTGTCTTCTGCAGTACTTCCGCCAGTCTCAGCAGTTGAATGCGGGCATTGTCTCTGCCTGTGCAAAGCAGGACGGTAAGTGGCGGTCTGGCGCCATGCTGCTGGAGCAGATTCCTGAATCGGCCAGCGCGGACAAAAAGGAAGAGGAGCTGGAAGACTGGCGTCGGGCGCTGATTCTGATGTCTTCCTGCAAGCCGGAAGAACTGCTGGATAAGGACCTGCCCTACAACGTGTTGCTGTTCCGGCTGTTCCATGAAGAAGGGGTGCGTGTCTTTGACAGCAAACCTCTGCGGTTTGGCTGTCGCTGCTCCCAGGAACGGGTCGAGAGCATTCTCAAAACCCTGGTATATGAAGAGCTGGAGCAGATGAAGACGGACGCCGGGCTGGTTGAGGTCAATTGTGAGTTCTGCAACAGCAACTACAGCTTCGACGACGCCCAGCTGGCCAGCCTTTTCAAGAAGTAAGCTCAGAGCAAACGGCCTCGAAAGGGGACGCGCTTTCCCGGTTGCTTTTTGAGTTTCTTTGAAGGTGTGAAGGGTCGCGCGGGAGTGTCGTCCACGGCCCTATTTTGGGCATATTCTGCCAGTACTCAGGGCTGGATCAGCATTATCAAACAGGGGGAAGGCCGTGGATCTGACAGGACAGTCTGGTGCTTTGGGAGCAGACAAAAACAGGGAAGCCGGGGGTGACAGCCACAGATCCGGCCGACGCAAACTGCTGCTGGCGGGCCTGGCCCTGCCTTTGGTGTTGGCGGGCTGCAAGACTTCTGCCCCTCCCAGCGGCTTTCCCACGCTGGGTTTTGCGCACCTGACACCCCTGAAGCTCCGGGTATCCTCTGTCACGGTGGAGCGGCATGACAGCGGCGGCGATCTGCCTGGTCGGGTCGACCTGCAGTTTCCTCAGCCTCTGGGCGATCTGGCGGCCCTTTGGGGCCGGGAACGCCTGAAGGCCGTGGGCGGGACATCCCGCCTGATTTACCGGGTTACCGAAGCTTCAGTGCTGGAAACCAAGCTCAAGCGCACCCAAGGGGTCAGCGGGTACTTCACCACAGACCAGACCGAGCGCTATGACGCCAGTGTGAAAGCTGAAGTGCGGGTGATCGATGAACTGGGCCAGCAGGTGGCCCAGACCCAGGTCTCCGTTCAGCGTTCCAGTACCGTACCCGAAGACGCATCGCTGCGCCGCCGGGAGGAAATCTGGGTGTCGCTGAGCGAAGACATCATGACCGACTTCAACCGGGAGATGGAAGGGGCCATTGGCAAGTACCTCTTCCCCTATCGGGTGCTGTAAAGCGCCTGCTTGCCCCCCCGGTTAAAGACAGCGATCCGACAATCAGTCTGACGGGTTTTCAGCCCAGTCGGCCAGTTTGCGCAGGAAAGCCGTGCATTCTTCAACCTGGCTGATCTTGATGAATTCGTTGGGCTGGTGGGCCTGGTCGATGGACCCGGGACCGCAGACCACCGTGGACAGCCCCACTTCCTGGAAGAGGCCGCTTTCGGTGGCGTAGGAGACCACGGAAGAGCGGTTGGCACCGGTGATGCGGCGCACCAGATTCTCCGCATAACCTTCTTCTTCCGGTTTAAGGGGCGGAACCGACCCCATGGACGTGGTTTCAATGCTGGCCTGGGGGGCAAATTCCTGCAGCCAGGGCAGAACCACATCCCGGCTGTAGGCTTCAAAGGTGGCCAGCAGCTCTGCCGGGTCATCCCAGGGCGCATTGCGGTATTCCCATTCGAAGAAGCAGTCCTGGGGAATGATGTTGTTGGCCACACCCCCCTGCAGGATGCCCACCTGGAATGAGGTGTAGGGCGGTTCAAAGCCACTGGCTTCGTCGCTGCGTTCAAAGCGGGCTTTCTGCTGCATCTGGAAGATGTACTCGATCAGACGGCCAGCAGCGATGTTGGCATTGGCCCCGCGGTGAGGCTGGCTGGAGTGGGCGGCCACGCCGCGGATGGTGGTGCGGAAACCTGAAATGCCCTTGTGGGCGGAGATGCACTTCATGTCAGAGGGCTCGCCGACAATGCAGGCGCGGGGCATGGGCAGGTTGTCGACGATGTCCTTGATCATGTGGCCGACACCGGTGCAGCCCACTTCCTCGTCATAGGACATGGCGATGTGGATGGGTTTTTTCAGGTTTTTGGCTTTGAATTCAGGGGCCAGCGCCAGGGCAATGGCCAGGAAGGACTTCATGTCGGAGGTGCCGCGCCCGAAGTACTTGCCCTCCTTCTCGATCATGGTGAAGGGATCGCTGTCCCACACCTGGCCTTCCACCGGGACCACGTCGCTGTGACCTGACAGCACCACGCCGCCTTCGATGTCCGGGCCGATGGTGACAAAGAGGTTGGCCTTGTCACCTTCGGGGGAAAAGATCTTGCGGTTCTGGATGCCATGGCCGTCCAGATACTCAGACACCCAGTTGATCAGCTCCATGTTGGAAAGATCGGACACGGTGTTGAAGGCAATCAGGCGTTCGATCATGTCACGGGGGCTGTAGGTATCTGCGGACATTGCTTTTTCCTGTGGTCTGCGCGCTGCGCCGGGCGCAGGACGGGATTGGCGGAGATATCGGTCAGCAGGATCTGCGGCGCAGCGGTCCTGTGACCGTTGCTTTTATCCTGACTGACCGGTCAAGGCGACTCTGATTTTGTGGAACAACTCTGCTGATCAGCCGCGCCAGAAATTGGGCATGAACAGCACCAGCACGGTGAAAAGTTCCAGACGGCCCAGCAGCATGGCCACGCAGAGGATCCACTTGGCGGATTCCGGCACGCCTGCAAAGTTACCGGCCGGGCCGATCATCTCACCCAGGCCGGGCCCGACGTTCGCAATGGCCGAGGCAGCCCCGGACACCGAGGTGATGAAATCCAGGCCCGTTGCCCCCAGGGCAGCAGCCACCAGCCCGAAGGTGGTGATGAAGAGGAAGAAGAAGCTCATCACCGACAGGGAGACCTGCTCTGTAATGGGTTTTCCCTGGTAATAGGCGATGAAAACCCCGTGGGGCTGCATCAGGCGTTTGAGCTGGGTCAGCGCTGTCACGGCCAGGATCTGGACGCGGAAAATCTTGATGCCGCAGGTGGTGGACCCGGCACAGCCCCCGATAAACATCAGCACAAAGAAACTGGCCATGGCAAAGCCGCCCCAGGTGTCAAACTCTGCCGTGGCAAAGCCGGAGCCGGTCATGATGGAGATGACATTGAAGGTGGTGTAGCGCAGCGCGGTCAGTGGGTTGAGATCATTGTTGATGATCAAGGACAGGGTCAGCAGAACAATGGTGGCGGCCATGATGATCAGCATCACCTGCACCTGGCTGTCCTTGAAAAAGGCCTGCGGATTGCCCCGTACGGCCCGCAGATAGAGCACAAAAGGTACAGAGCCCAGCAGCATGGTAAAGGCCATGGCGTAGTCGATGGCGGCGGAATCGAAGTGCCCGACCGAGGCGTCATAGGTGGAAAATCCGCCTGTGGCGATGGAGGTCATGGCGTGGGCAACCGCATCAAAGCCATTCATGCCCAGCAGCCAGAAACAGAGGGCGGCAATGGCGGTCAGCAGCACATAAACAAAGGAGATTTCGCCGGCAATCTGGGCAGCGCGCGGCAGGACCTTGTCGGTTTCAAAAGCCTCTACCCGGAACATCTGCATGCCACCCACCTGCAGGATGGGCATCATGGCGACCGCCATGACAATGATCCCGATGCCACCCAGCCACTGCAGAATGGCCCGCCACAGCAGAATTCCCGGCGGGGCGTAATCCAGTCCGATGATGGTGGTGGCTCCGGTGGTGGTGACCCCACTCATGGATTCAAAAAAGGCGTCAGTGAAGTCCAGCTTCAGGGCGGCGAAATTGAAGGGCAGGGCGCCAAAGAAAGCGATCACCAGCCAGGCCATGGCGGTCATGATGAAGGCCTGACGCAGGCTAAAACCACTCCAGCCCGAGCGTGTGGTCAGGATCACGGAAACGCCGACAAAGAGCGTGACCGAGGCCGAAGCCATAAAGACCTGCCAGTCCGGGTGACCGGCGGCGATGTCGACCATGGCTGGCAGCACCATGGCAACGGCCAGAATGCAGAGAAGAATGCCATTGATGAAAAGGATCGGTCTGAAGTCGATCATATGGGCTTGCCGAAACAGTCTTTCGAATGAAGGCGTTGAGGAACGCCCTGCAAAAGGAACTAATCTGGATAGGGATTGGTTAGCGCGGGAGACTAGAGGAAAGTCACCTTAAAGGGAATGCTTCGTTAACTTCTAATCCGCTGCTCTGGCAGCCCCTCATCATGATGGCACCGTGGGCCGGTGATACGCCCAGTTGCGCCCTGTCAGTTGAGCTGGATGGGCTGATGGGGGCTGTCCAGCGAAAAGGCCGGGATTTCAATTTCAAAGTGATCGCCCAGATCGTCGACCATTTCATAGTGGCCCATCATGATGCCCGACGGGGTCGAAAGGGGCGTGCCGCTGGTGTAGTCGTAGCTCTCGCCGGGCTGCAAGGTGGGCTGTTCGCCAACCACACCGGCCCCGCGGACCTCGGTGACCCGTCCCAGGGTATCGGTGATGTGCCAGTAGCGGTTCAGCAGCTGAACCGTGCGTGGCCCTTCGTTGTCGATACGCACCTGATAGACCCAGATAAAGCGGTTGGCTTCCGGGTCCGATTGCTCCTCCAGGAAAATCGGCACGACCGTAACCGTGATGGCGTGGGTGGTTTTTTCGTAACGCAATCTACGGTCTCCAGACGGCAGGCTATGGGAAACGGGCTTCAGGGACAGTCAGGCAAGCAGCAGGCTGTCATCCTTAGCCCCTTTTCGTGACTTCTTTAGCAGCAGTTTGCAACAAGATCTGGAAAATTCCGCAGTCCGTTCTGCCGGTCATAGAAAAAGCCGACCCTCAATCAAGAGAGTCGGCTTTTTGTCCTGTCAGGTCATCAGGCGGTGACGCCGCACCGCCTGATGCCTGTCATTGGCGCGTCAGGGGTTACTGAAGGATCAGTTCCACACGACGGTTTTTCGGCTCTGCAACACCATCAGGTGTGGCAACAGCGGGTTCGGATTCACCGCGGGCGGCAACCGATACGTTCTGAGACAGGATGCCTTTGGCACCCAGGGCGTCACGAACGGCGTCGGCACGACGCAGGGACAGAGCCTGGTTGTACTCTTCAGTACCGGCGCGGTCGGTGTGACCGGTGACGGAGAAAGCGATCATGCCCATGGACTGTGCGTCGGACAGAGCTTCTTTCAGCACGGCAACGCCGTCTTCACGAATGGTGTAGCTGTCGAAGTCGAAGTAGATCACGTAACGCTGAGGCTCAGCCTTGGACATTACGGGAGCCATTTCTTTCTTCGGTGCCATGGCGGCACGGGCAGCGTTCAGAGCTTCCCAGAAACGGGTTTTGCACAGTGCGATGTGGTCAACCTGATGGTTTTCTTCTTTCTGCTCAACCCAGCAGTCGAACATGGCCTGGGCGTGAGCGGCTTCATCAGGAGCTTTTTCCCGTGCGCCGTTGTCCATGATGCCCATCAGTTCGCTGCGTGCGAAGCTCAGCTCACCAATTTTGTCGGCAGGCAGGTTCCAGTCTTCCAGCATTTCGGGCTGAACGTCGTCACCACGTGCGGCAGCAAGGGACTTTTCAGCGTAATGCTTGGCGGACGGCCAGTCGTACATTTTGTCGGCTTCAAAAGCCATCAGTTCCTGGTAGTCAGCAACCAGGTATTTGTTGAATTCGCTGACGCTGGCCTGAGGCTCGGCCATGCGGGCTTCTTCGATTTCGTAACCAGTGACACAGCCGCTCAGCAGACCGACCGCAGCAATTGCACCGAGTACCTTGATCCTTAGCATGAACTTAATCCCTTCTAAGTCCGGGTGGATACAGGAACGAACTTCCCCTCGAGATCGCAGGGCGTTAGCGCAAAGGCTTGGCCAGGACCCCATAAATTCCCAATTTGGAAATCTCAGACTAGGCAAGGCAGCCGCTTCTGTCAAAGCCCGAAACCCGGGGGAAGTATCTGAAAGAAGGCTGTTTCTTCCAGAAAAACGAGGAATTTGTGTCAGCCGGGAGACAAAGTAATGTCACGATTTTTCAGAGAACTCTGAGAGGTTTAATGCAACCAATTGTTTTTTAACAATTTTTTAATGCTTGTAGGTATTCAAAGAAATTGCCTGTGTTTCGATTCCTATGGCGTGGTTTCGCTTTTGTGCATGTGGATTCCAGAAAGTGAAAAACTGCGGATTTCTCAGGACAATTTGTTACAAAAATCACACAGGTTTGCATGAGAGCCACTTAAGCGAGCGTCTGCTGTCGTTTTGCTGCTTAGAGTCAATCAGGTGGAAGCGGATCGCTTAAAACGACACACGTTTAATCTGAATTGCAAAGTTGTTTGGCAGCTTAAAGATACGTCACGGCCCAAAGTGCGGTGAATCAGGTGAAACGACCGCCTGCAGCGTCCCCGCTGGAAGGTTTTTCTTCCCTCCTTTGATGAATGGGACGGGTCCCAGTTGCGGGTCCCTGTCATCGGGATTGAACTGATTGTCCGCTTCGCTGCTATGGCCTGGGGTGTGCCATCGGGTGGTACCGTTGTGGTATTCCTTGGGGTGTCTCTTGGGGGGCAGCCTGGCGGTGACAAGCGACCTCGATAGGGCGGGGCCCTCCGTTGTGACTGATGGAGAAGGCTGCGGGAGGGTGTGTCAGAGAGTCAGGATCTGCCCCTGGGCCGCCCGGGCGTCTTCCGGATCGTGTGTGACCATTAAAACCGGCAGGTTCAGGGCGCGGGCGTGGGAAAAAACAAAGCGCCGCACCTGCTCGCGCAAGGCCGTGTCCAGTTTCGAGAAGGGTTCATCCAGCAACAGCAGTTCCGGGTCTGAGAGCAAGACCCTCAGCAGGGCCACGCGGGCTCTCTGACCGCCGGACAGCGTTTTGGGATCCCGATATCCAAAACCTTCCAGATCTGCATCCTTCAGGGCGGCCTCGACTTTTTCTTTGCGGGCCTGCCTGGGACGCACCTGCGCCGGCAGCCCAAAGGCCAGATTCTCAGCAACGGTCATGTGGGGGAACAGCAGGTCATCCTGAAAAAGGATGCCGACTCTGCGCGCCTCTGCCGGATAGTCATTCAGGGCGCGGCCATTCAGCACAATCTGTCCGGAAACCTCAAAGGCGGGTTCCAGCGTGCCACAGATGTGGGACAGCAGGGATGATTTTCCGCAGCCACTGGGCCCCATAAGGGTGAGTACGTCCCCACCCGATATCTCAAAGGACAGGTCCCGGATCAGTTCTCTTTCACCCAGAGCCAAACGGAGGTGAGAGACTTCAAACTGGTTGTGATCGGTCATGGTCTGGCTCGGGTGAAGGGGAGTTTTGAAAACACACTTACTGGATAGAAGAACCAGCGATTTCTGCCTGGACGGGCCTGCTCGGACAAGCTGGCGGCTAGGGCAAACACCAGCAGCGGCAGCAGGGCCTGCAAAAAGGCAAAGAGAGCAACAACCCGGCGGTCAGCCCCTCCTGAAAGCGCAACGGCTTCACTGGTCAATGTCGCAATACGCCCACCGCCGGCAAAGAGCGTGGGAAGATACTGGGCAATGGAAACGGAAAAGCCAACCGCAAAGGCAATGGCCAGAGGTCGCTTGAGCAGGGGCAGTTTCACCCGCCAGAAAATCCGGTTGGGGGAAGCCCCCAGGCAAAGAGCCGTGCGGCTGAAGCGGCTGTCCAGAGCCCGGTAGGGATCGGCCAGTGTCAGGAAGACATAGGGCAGGGAAAAGAGCAGGTGGCTCCAGACCACGGCCAGCCAGCCCCCGTCAATCCGGAGCCAGACCAGCAACACCTGAACGCCAAAGAGAAAGGAAATCTGCGGCACCAGCAGGGGCAGATAGAGAAGCCACAGGCCCCTTGCTGAGGGCGTGAGATTGCGTCGTTGCTCGTTTTCCAGACAGGCAACCACCAGGACCAGCGCGGCCCCGGCTGCCAGCAATCCGATCAGCAGGCTGTTGGTGCCCACCTGCAGCAGATCACTGCTTTGCTGCTGCCAGTTCCCCACGGTCCATTTTCCCGGCAGGCTGTCAGGATAACGCCAGCGACGTGTGACCGACCAGAGCGCCAGGATGACCAGAGACAGGAAACCCAAAGCCGAGAGCAGGGCAAAAGCAATGGCGGACAAAGAGCGGGCCGGGGAGAGAGAGTACCCACGATGTCCGGCTGACAACCAGCGGCGACCCAGATGGCGGGCGAGCGCTTCTCCTGCCCGCCAGAGCAGGATGGCCAGCACGATGATGCCCAGCAGCAAAGTGGCCCCGGCGGCCGCTTGAAAGCGTAAGGCAAGATCCGGGTCATTGAACCAGCGAAACACCAGCACTGCCAGTGTGGGTGGTGTCTGCGGTCCCAGAATGAGGGACATGTCGACGACCGACAGGGAAAAGGCCAGAACGGCGTAAAGGGGCAGGCGGATCTGCGGATAGATGGCGGGCAAAACGGTTTTCAGCCAGGCCGTCGCAGGGCGGTAACCCAGACTGCGGGCGGTGGCCAGGCGGGCCTGACAATCGATCTGCCCCTGCGCACCAACAGTCATCAGCAGCAAAAAGGGCACTTCCTTGACCACAAGGCCCAGCAGCAGTGACAGCCCCCAGGGATCCTGCAGCACCAACCAGTCCGGCGGCCGGTCAAAACCGGTTGCCCAGGGGGAGAGCAGGCGCAGAAAGAAACCGCTGGGGGCAATGAGGAACGCCAGACCAATGGCCAGCGCCGCATGGGGAATGGCCAGCAATGGCACAGCCAAACGGCGAAGCAGCCGGAAAAACACGCTGTTTTGCCAGAAAGCGGTCATGAGGATGACCAGGGAAAAGGAGATCGCGGCTGCCCCCAGCCCGCTGATCAGGGTGACCTGCAGAGCTTTTGGCAGGGAGGGGTGCTGGAAGAGAGACTGGGCCGGGTGCAGGCTCAGGCTATCGCCCCCCAATGCGGGCAGGACCCCCAGTCCCGGCAGCCAGGTTCCCAGCAAACCAGCCAGGATCGGCCCGATAAAGAGCAGCAGGGTCAGTGCCGGGGCAAACCTCAGAAGCTCAGGTCGTTTGGTTTTGTGGCTGGATTTGCCCAAAAAGGAAGGCTTTCGTATCTGGCTGCTTTGTCCAGGCGCAAGAGTAACAAAGTCAGAATAGGATGAATGGACAGTTTCCGAGGGTTCCGACAGGAACGAAACCAATTGGAACAGAAAGCACTGGAACCCGGAAGTGCGCTGGCTTCCGGGTTCCTGATGATAAAGCTATTGTAGCAGACTTTAAGTCGCTGGGGGCAGGGCTGTTGCAATCGCCGGGCGGTGGGCCACCGCTTACTGCGCGTAGCGGGTCAGCCAGGCCGTTTCAATCTTCGTCATCCAGCTGGGATGCGGTTCCAGCAGCGTTGGGCCCAGTTGCTCCGGTGTCAGACTGGCTTTGCCCAGTGGGATGTCTTCAAAAAGGGCCCGCTGATCGGCGGACAGCTGTGACATGGCAAGAACAGTGTCATCCCCCCAGTAACGTGGGTCCTGCTTGCGGGCCTGGGCTTCAGCAGACAGCAGGAAGTTGGCCAGAACCTGTGCGCCTTCCCGGGCGCTGGCGTTATAGGGGATGGCAACAAAATGGGTGTTGCCGATGGTGCCGTTGTCCAGCACGAAAATGCGGGCGCTTTCGGGCAGTTGTCCGTCTTCAATCAGGGCTGATGCTTCGCTGGGATAGAAAGAGATGGCGATATCCAGTTCGCCGTCGTCCAGCAACTGGCGCTGAGCCGGCCCGGAGGCCGGGAAGCTCTGGCCTTTGCGCCAGAGATGGGGGTGCAGCTCTTCAAGATAGTGCCACAAGGGAGCCGTCATCTGATCAAACTGCGCATCGCTGGCTACGGGCTGCTGCAGCTGGTCGGCATCAGGCGCCAGTTCAATAAGGGCCTGCTTCAGGAAGGTGGTGCCGATAAAGTCCGGTGGCGTCGGATAGCTGAAGCGTCCGGGGTTGGCCCGGGCCCAGTCCAGGAACCCGCTGATGCTGCGGGGCGTTTCGCTGACACGTTCTGAGTCATAGATGAAGTTGATTTTCGCCATGCCCCAGGGGGATTCCAGGCCGTCGGTCGGCACGGTAAAATCGATCCGGGTGCTGGGTTTGTCTTTCACGTCCACCAGACCGAAGTTGGGCAGGGATTCTGCAAAGGGGCCAAAGAGCAACCCCTGCTCTTTCATGGCGGCAAAGTTCTCCCCATTGATCCAGATGAGATCGACGGAGCCGCCTTCATCTTTCCCGGCGGCCTTTTCAGCCAGAACACGCGAGACAGCATCAGCCGTGTCGGTCAGCTTGACCTGTTTGACCCAAACGCCATAGCGCTCCGCCACCTGATCACCCGCCCAGGCAATGTAGGCATTGATGCGCTCATCCCCGCCCCAGGCATTCCAGTAGACCGTCTGGCCTTTGGCGCGGGCTTCGATGGCTGACCAGTCTTCTGCCAGAGCAGAGGACGGCAGGAGGGGACTGCCCAGAGCCAGAACGGCAGAGAGCAGACCGGCTTTCAGAACCGCCCGGCGGGCACGTACGCCAGACAGCAGAGTGGAAAAGCGGGTGGGGAGAGGAGTAGCCATGGAACACCTTTGTCAGGGAGCCGCAAAACAAACAGGCGACCTTCCGAATGAGGAAGATCGCCTGTGAAGCTAGCTGGTTGTTGCTCTGCTGTCAGTAAACAGCAGGCCAGATCACGGTCCTTTGAAAAGCCGTCATCAGATCAGCCTTTGGCCCGAGTCAGTTCAGGCTCCCCAGCAAACCGGAGATCTGGCTGCTGAAAGGCGCAACTGTCTTCTGGTCTGCTGCCAGTACCTTGCTGTCCCCGCCGGACGAAGAGCCGCCGCCCAACAGGGAGCTGGCCTGACCCATCAGGTTGCCCAGACCGCCGCTGCTGCTGCTGCCGCCGCTGCTTCCGGACACGCTGTTGCCCGCGTAGGCTTTGAGAATCTGGTCACCAATCCCGGCCCATTCCCCCACCGAGCTGTAGCCGAACTGGCTGGCCACATCGCCCAGGGCGGTCAGGGCACCGCTGTCTGACAAACCTGACAGCGATGAGGTCAGCACGTCACCGCTCAGCAAGGCGCTGGGATCCCCCAGAGAAGAGCCGAGAGACGGGGCAGCCTCGAACATGGCCGGAGAGGCATCCAGGAAATTGGAAACCTGATCACTGGAGAGAGCTTCCAGAGCACGGCTGGGAGAAACGGAAATCAAAAAGGCAAACGCGAGTGCAATAACTGCGTAAAGAGGCCGAGACATGGGGAGTCCTTTTAGCAATAGAGAAAGACGCCGCTTAGCATGCCTTATCCGGCGCGGAGTTGCTACCGTTGATGATTTCGATGGTTATCGATTTCTATTTATTCGTGTTCAAATGGCGCCCGACTCTGTTCCAACGCTGCCTCACCCGAGCGTCAAGCCATCCAAGCCTGAGTTCTTGGCCAACAGGCACAAACATGACTTGTGCTTTTTGCAGATTTTCCCCTGACCGTGCTCGCGGCGAGCGGCAGGGAGGCGCGATCGATCCTATAGGAGGCAGTTTTTCCGCCCTATTGAAAGAACCGGATGTTCCTTCAATCGCAGTCGTCTGAGAACTGTGTCTCCTCCAGGACTGTCGTTCAGCTGGACAGAAGATAAAGAAGAAGGGGCAGAGAGCGGGTCTCTGCCCCTTGGGGGAAAATGCCTGGCGTGGACCGACAGCCTCTGTCAGCAGGTCACGGCCCGCAAAGGCTGATCACTGCTGCAGCCGGGCGGTTAGCTCACCTTTTGAATGAAACTGTCGACGGACCGGCTGAGGGTGTCTGAAACTTCATTGAGAGCATCTGCTGCCGATGACAGTTTGTTGACGCGTTCGGCGTTTGACCTGGCGTTGTCGTTGATGGCGTCCATCTTTTGGGAGACCTCGAGAGTTCCGTGAGACGCCTGCGCCACACTTCTGGAGATTTCAGCTGTGGCTGCGCCTTGTTCTTCGACGGCAGAGGCAATGCCGGTGGCAATGCTGTCAATCTCCCGGATGGTTCCGGCAAAGCCCTGAATGGCGCTGACAGCATCATTGGTGGATGACTGGATTTCTGATACCTGAGCGCTGATTTCATCCGTGGCTTTCGCCGTTTGTGATGCCAGGGACTTCACTTCATTGGCCACCACGGCAAAACCCTTGCCAGCTTCACCGGCTCGGGCTGCTTCAATGGTGGCATTGAGCGCCAGCAGGTTGGTCTGTTCGGCAATATCGGTGATCAGACTGACAACATCACCGATTTTCTGGGCGGCCTGCGCCAGTCCCTGAATGTCGTCATTGGTCTGATCGGCCTTGCTGACGGCCTCTTTGGCGATCCGCGATGAATCAGCCACCTGGTTGCTGATTTCAGCAATGGATGAAGTGAGTTCCTCTGCAGCAGCCGCCACGGTGTGGACGTTTTCATTTGCGCTGTTGGAAGATGCACGGACGTCATCGGTCAGGCTCGCATTTTCACTGGCGGTGGAACTGATGAAACCTGCGGAGTCCTTCATCTGACCGGCAGAAGAGCTGACATTGGAGACGATGGACCCGATTTCCGAATTGAAGGTCTCAACAGCGCTGTCGATCTTTTTGCGGTTTTCCTCGCGCTGCTGTTCCTGCTTCTGCTGTTCAGCTTTCAGTTCTTCACTGGTGATCATGTTTTCCCGAAACACTTCCAGCGTCGTGACCATAGATCCGATTTCGTCTTTTCGCGAGGCGATGTCGATGGGTGCGTTGAGGTTGCCGCCCGAGATTTCCAGCATGGCTGTGTTTAGCTTCTGAATGGCGGTGACCATGGACGCTTTAAAGAGAGCCCAAAGCAGAATGATCATCACAATGCCGACCAGAACACTGGCAATCATGATCATCATGGCCTGATCGAATTGGCTGGCATTGAGCTGGCTGTACTCGTAAGCGCCCACAACGTTGGTTTCAGCAGCTGCCTGACTCAGGGCCTGTGCTGTTTGGTAGATTGTTGCAAACTCATTGTTGCTGATTTCATCCGCCACATCGTCGTTGTTGTTCGCGCTCAATGTGATGATTTTTGCGTTGAGTTCTAACAGTTCATCAACCACCGCCTGGAGTTTCATGAAAGCGGTGGTTTCTTCACCCGGATCCAGTGTTTCCTGAAACGCAGTCAGGCTTTGCTTCAGGTCTGCTTCTGCCGCAGAAATGATGCTTTCCTGTCGCTGCATGAAGTTATCATCGGGCGCGATGATATGGGCTTTCTGCGCGATGTAGATTTTCGAAAGCGCGACCTCTGCTTTGGTGAGGTTGATGTAGCTGGTGAAGTAGTTGGAGTAGATCACGTCGCCGCCATCACGGATGGTGCGCATGTCAACAAAACTAACGGTGCCGATTACACAGATTATGAAAAACAGTGACCCCAGCGCAGACGCGATTTTGGTCAGGAAAGGAAGGTTGTTAAAGAACTGCATTTGGCGGCTCCGATAAGTATCTCAAATTGAATAGAGGCACGGTACAACTATTTGTTTGATAATACCGGGAACTTAAAATCCGCTTAACTGAGGTTAAAAATCTTAACCATCCCTGTGACAACTGGGAGTGAGCAGGCTTGCGGGCTCCTTAGAGCTTTGTCGGTTTGGTTGGGTAGGCAAAGCCCCAGAAATTCTGCCCCAAATAGTCATTTAATACCTTGAAAAGAATGATTTTTATGTGGAATGCGGTGTCAGACAGAAAAATATAGAGAAGCTATTTTGCGCCAATTGCGCTGATCTGGCCGAACAAAGTGTTTTTGACACTAACCTCTACAAACTGGTTGAGCTGAAAAGGTGGGCTGGTTTGCGAAAAGGAGAAACTCTTTCCCGGAAAAGGCGAAACGACCAGAGCTGTCTGGCCAGTTGCGGCCTCCTGCTGAAACAGCAGAAAGCCCCCGCAGAAGACCGAAGCAGAGAACGCCTGCCGGTAAATCTTTATTCAGACTGTTCCATGGCCGATATCGTGGCTTTGATTTCGTCCTGCAAAGCCGCGACCACAGGGACATCCGGATTGTTCATCAGGCGGCTAAAGTAGATCTGAACGGCGGGCAGATACTGGTCGCGGGCCCGTTGTTTTCTTTCGTCGCTCAGGTTTGACTCGGCCAGTTGCTGTTCAAAATCAGCAAGGGTTTTTGCCCGCATGGCCTCGATGTTCGGACGGTCTTTATGGGTGGCGTAAGCGACAAAGAGACGGTGGGAGGCCTGCAAAAACAGTTCAGGTGTCGCAAAGCCCCCTCCGATCAGCAGGGTACGGAAGCGGCCGCCAAAGACCGAATCTTCCAGCCGACGGACCATTTCGTTCAGGTTCGTATTCTGTCCGGAGGGCGCCAGGATTTTCGCATCGGCTGCCAGCGCGCGGACTTCCGGCAGGACGGCCAAAATCTGGCGCACCCTCTCTTCCGTCAGGGGCTCGCCCTGGGCTTCATCCAACAGCTGGTTGATGGCAGCGTTCTGTTCCGACCGCAACAGCGAGTTGTTTCCCTGCGCCTGGCTTTCCTGTGCTGCAGAGATCAATAGCAACAGGACGACCGCAACCAATCCTGTCAGTCCTGTCGACCCCGTTTTAAAGGTCTTCAGGGTCAGGCGCAGGGGGAGAAAAAGGGAGAAAAGAGGCATCTGGGGCTGCTTTGCTGCCGCGAAAAAGACGGACGGAGATCTGGGGATCGCGCGAGGTCTTACTCCATCGCGGCCCGCAGCCGGGGCATGTAGGGTTCAACCGCGCTGATATCGGCCGGATCGGCCTGGTCCACAATGTTCTGCAGGGCATCGCGCATGCGGCTGAAGGCGGAGAGCATTTCATCCTTTTGAGCCTGTGTCAGGCTTTCGGCTTCCATGATCTGGGCTTTGGCAATTTCCAGCTGAGCGTCCATTTCGGTCAGCTGGGCGGGAATTTCGATGGCCACGGCAGCCCGGAAGATGCGGTCGCCGGTGTTGCTCCAGTCGTTCAGGTCACTGAAACCCTGCCTGGCAATGATGTCTTGCAGCTCATCCAGTTGCCCGGCGTTGCGCATGATTTCAACACCGGCGGTAAAGGGTTCACCCTGCATAACCCGGGGCAGAGCCGACATGCCTTCGCCTTCGTCGACCTCCAGCCCCAGAGCCTCCACCTGAGGCAGGCTGTCCAGGAAGCCTTCAATTTTCGCCGCGGTCAGTTCCTGGGCTGAAACCAGCGGGGAAAAGAGCAGCAGGAATGCCAGGCTCAAGGCGAAAAGAAGTGCTGTTTGGGGCGTGCGGGTCAGTCGCGGCATGAAGATAAACTCCTGAAGAGAGGGCCGGAGTAGAGAGCAGGATACAAAGGCAGGAGCGGCTGAACCGCCTGCTCTTTGTTCAGAATGTAAAAAGGCTCTGTCTGAGTTGAAATCGTGATAGCACTGAATGCGCTGTAATTCTATGGCTCCCACTCAATAGGCTGTTCTGCGGAATTTTGTGCAAGAGCGGTTCTGGCAAAAAAAGAGACGGCGGGTCTTTGCCGCCGTCCCTTTCCTTATGCTGGTTTGCGAGACCCGCTCAAAGTCGGGCTGTGCCGGGTTAGCCGCAACACCCGCCCTGGCGTCTCTCTGCTCCTGCTGTTGGACAGTCCCCACCGCGCCCCAAGAAGGTCTTGTCGGACAGATAGAAAGCCGTAAAGCGCTCCTCAAAGTTCTCTGCGACGGACTTTTCCGCCAGACCGGTTTCCAGCAGCTTTGCCTGCCATTTTTTTACCTGGGGATAGCTTTCCAGGAAATCGTAACCGCTGTGCTTTTCGACCAGGGCGGCCCGGTGCAGCAGCGGCAGCCAGGCCGCGTCCACGTTGCCAAAAGTCGGTCCGTTGAAATAGGGGCCGTCGCCCAGCTCCGCTTCCGCCCGCTTGAAGGCTTTGTTCAGGTTTTCACTGCGTTCCAGCAAGGTGGCGCTGTCCCCGCTGCTCATGGCGCCACACTGCACCAGATAGTGTTTGCTGGCCTGATAGCTCCAGGCCCGGTTGCGGGCGCGGGCTTCCGGGCTGACCCCCGGCTCCAGGGGTGCTGCGATTTCATCCAGATATTCCGCTATGGCGTCGGATTCAAACAGCGGCAGACCGGACTCGGTGATCAGGACCGGGACCTGACCGGTCGGCGACAGGTCCAGAAACCACTGGGGTTTGTCGCTCAGACTGATGAACTCGATTTCATAGGGCAGCTGCTTTGCTTCCAGCAGGGCTGTGACCCGCTGGACAAAGGGGCAGATGGTGTAGCTGATGACTTTCAACATGGGTACTTTCTTTCGGTTTGAGTTGCTTTTGTCTGTAAGACGGGCAGCCGCTCAAAAAGACGAAAAAAAGTTCAAAAGGCGCTTGGGGCAGGGTAGTTTGAGGGATCAGCAGGACTTGCAGCCGGAGGCCTGTTTTTGCTGGTAATCCAGCAGGTCACCCCGGGCGCTGATGGAGAATCTGCAGCAGCTCTCGTACTGTCCCCGCAGTACCTTGCGCCCTGCCTGAATGCGGGATTTCAGGGTGGAATAGCTGATGCCCTGTTCCGCGGCATAGGCTTTCTGGGATTTGCCCTCCAGCTCAACGGCCCGCAGGGCTTCGGCCTGAGCCGGTGGCAATTGCCGGATGAAGGGCAGGAGACAGCGGGCCAGATCCTGCTGGACGCTGTCTTCCCCGCCGGGTCCGGGAGGGGTTTGGCTTTCTGATCCGTCGCCATACCAGAGGTCTTCCGGCTGCAGGTCCCGGGCTTTGCCCTGCTGGCGGTAGTGGTCGATCAGCGTGCGGTTGGCGATTTGAAACAGCCAGGATTTGAGCGAGCCTTCCTTGGCCAGCGTCCCCAGGTTCTGGTGGCTTTTGATCAGGATGTCCTGCAGCAGATCTTCCACGTCCGCCGGATTGCTGAGGCGGGCGTGCAAAAAGGCCTTGAGGCTGGCCTGATAGTCATTCCAGATCTGGCGGCTGTTCATTGGCGGACTGGGATACCTGAAGCGATGGCTGGGTCGACATTAATTTAGGGTGGGGACTGGGCTGTCACAAGACGCCTGATACCAGGCGCCGGATGCCAGCGGACCGGGGCCTCAGCGGCCCAGACGCTTCTTTGCCTCCGGGATGGCGTGATCTATCAGCACGCTGAAAGGAGTGTGCCAGCCCTGGTGGTCATTGTAGCGCCCGGCGAAAACCGCCGTGATCAGATCGACATCGCCCTGCACGGTCAGCCGCTGGCCTCCATTGCCGCTGGCAAAGACCATTTTCTTTTCCTCTGTGCCAAAGACGTACCAGAAGTAGCCATAGTCCACATCGCGGTTGAAGGAAGCATGTGGCTGAAAGGACTCTTCCAGCCAGTCTTGGGAGACAATCCGCTGACCATCGTAGAGGCCGTCTTGGGCCAGCATGTGCCCGATCTTTGCCAGGTCCGGCAGGGTCAGGCGCAGGCCTGAGGCGGCAGAAGGCTCTCCGTCAGCACCGGCAATCCACTCAAAGGACGTGATGCCCAAAGGGTGAAAGAGATGGTCTTTGGCAAAGTCATCCAGGGACTGTCCTGTGCCGTTGGCAATGATCCGGCCAATCAGGGCGGTGGCACCGCCGCTGTAAATCCAGCTTTGGCCAGGGGCCTCCCGGATGGGCTGTTCCAGAATAAAGCGGTACCGTTCCGGAGCCCGCTCCATGGCGATTTCGCTGTTGCGTGGGTCTGAGTAGGGCAGATTTTCGTTCCACTCCAGCCCCATCTGCATGGTCAGGGCATGAGAGATCAGAATGCGGTCGCGCCCGGGCTCTTTCTGCAGATCCGGGTAGTCCGGAAACTGGGCGTAGAGGGGTTGGTCGGGCCCTGGCACCTTGCCCTGGTCCAACGCAATGCCGTAGAGCAAACCGACCATGGATTTGGTGACGGATCTCAGGTCGTGCAGTTCTTCCGGGCCATGTTCGACGACCCCCAGCGGCCGCCCCCAGACCTGATCGTCCCCGGGGAAGTAAACCTCGGCCAGTCGCGCATCGCCTAGATCAATGATGGCTCCGTGCAGCTTTGGCAGTTTTCCTTGAGCAAAAGCGTCGCGCAGACCGTCATCCAGCGGAAGAATCTGGGCGCTTGGCGCATCAAGGAAAGGCCCGGGCAGGCAGGCCAGCAGGTAAAAAAGCGCGGGCAGGGTTTTGGCGAAAGGGCTCATGTCACTCTCTGATTTAGATTCCCAGCCGTGTATAATGAGAAGGCCAGGCAGTGTGTAGCCGCCCTAACGCAGCCCCGGTGGGCGATCAATTGCTCTTAGAGGGGGCGGCATCGTCGATCAACGTGTTGCGGTTGTACATGAGAACCTGGAGAGTTTCTATCAGCGCAACCACAACAGGAACTGCCTGATCAAGCAGGAGCAAAGGGAAAACCCCCGGGAACTGCGATGCTCTTGTTTGCAGATTGGACGGGATAGTGGATCAATCTGATGTCCCATTGACTGGTTTCAGTTTTGAAGATCTTCAGGCATGAGAGTTTTTAGGACTGTGTCTTGCCATCACCGCCGGGCTGTGGCACTTCTTGGCGCAGCCGATTGACGGGCTTCCGGTAAGCCCGCAAACGTGAGAATCGGCGCTGTGCGGGCGTAGCTCAATGGTAGAGCAGAAGCTTCCCAAGCTTACGACGAGGGTTCGATTCCCTTCGCCCGCTCCAACTTCCTGACAATCTGGCCGAATCGTTCTGTTATCAGATGGATAGCAGGGTTTCTTTGTCTGTCCTCTGCACAGAGGCTGGTTTTCGAGTCAGGTCTGCAGATAAAGAGCCAGCTAACTGACTCTAAAGACTCTTCTTTTGCTGTTGTTGGGTTGTCGCTGTTCCGACCAGCGTTTGACCGGTATCGCAAAAACTACAGTGCACAGGACGCAAAAAAGCCAGCCTGGCAGAAGATCTGCTGAAGCTGGCTTTCTGTTTTTTGCGGAAGGTCGAGTGTCGATAGTTCACCTTCCGAAAGATGGCTGTCTTTACTTCTTAGGACGGAAGGGGGCGAGATCCGTTTCCTGGAAAGCAGGCAGTTCCTTCATCCGCTCCAGATGGGCCGCCAGCTTGGGATAGGGATTGCCCTCCAGCAGTTTGGCGTTCATCACGGTGGTGAAGTCGTAAAGCACCGCCACGGAGATGTCGGCCTGGGTCAGGCGGTCTCCATGGAAATAGGTTTTGTCGCCCAGAGCCGCTTCCAGAGCCGCAAAACCACCGCTGGTCTGCCTTTCCAGACGATTCAGCCAGTCAGCATGGACCTTTTCTGCCGGGCGCTGATGCACTTCGTAGACGGCCCCGACGTTCTTTTCCATGGTGGAGGTGGCCAGAGAAACCAGACCCATCACAGCAACCCGGTCATCCCCACTCAGGGGGATCAGGGCCCGTTCCGTTCCGACCTGCTGGTCAATCCAGTCCAGGATCGCCGCAGAGTCGTAGATGCCCCGGCCATCGTCGAGAATCAGAGCAGGGACGCGGCCCACTGGATTTTCAGCCAGGATTTTGTCGAAATCCAGAGCCGTGTTGAGTTCTTTGCGTTCGAAGTCGATGCCGAGAATCTTCATGGAAATGATGCAACGGCGGGCAAAGGGCGAGAGATCGCGGCCAAGAATGTACATGGAGGCTGTCCCTGTTTTTTATGTGTTTGACGCGGGGTGTCGAGCAGAGTGGCTTTAAGACGTCAGAAGGCGCTTGGCGGGTTAGGCATAACTGCCAAGGGCTTCCAGCTAATCCATCCTGCTTCAGGTGTTGGCGATCAAGCTAGTGCCTTCGGAGACAAAGGGATAGCCCGATGATGGGCACAGGCCTTTTCCCTCTCTGCTGATCTTAAGCGAGATCCTCTTTCCTCTGACCGGCCGGATTTCAGACGCGCTTTACGCGGTAGAGGGCGTTCAGAACCAGCGTCAGCAGCACAATGGCCCCGGCCTGGTGCAGAGCCCCCAGCCAGACCGGCACCACCAGCAAGAGGGTGGCAATGCCCAGCGCCACCTGGACCAGAACCCAGCCTTTGACCAGTGCCAGAGCCTGCTTGACGCCTGCATTGAGAGGCATTCTGCGGCTCCAGACAAACAGCAGCACGGATAGAACCAGCGTTGCGATGGCCAGTGCCCGGTGATTGAACTGGACTGTGCCGTGGGTTTCAAAGTGATTGCGCCACCAGGAATCCAGCAAGCTGTAGTCTGCCGGAATGAGATCCCCATCCATCAGCGGGAAGCTGTTGTAAACCAGGCCCGCATTGAGACCGGCGACAAAACCGCCCCAGGCAATGGTCAGGATGACCAATGCCAGCAGGCCCAGAAGCCAGGGTCGGAGCTTTTGCGCGGCAGGTCCGTCGTCGCGGGCGCTGTCGGGCAGCAGCAAAGACAAGGCGATCCAGAAGAGATACCCGTAAATCAGCAGGGCCAGCCCCAGGTGTGCGACCAGGCGGTACTGGCTGACTTCTGTGCGGTCGGCAAAACCGCTGGCCACCATGTACCAGCCCATGAAGCCTTGCAGGCCTCCCAGAACCAGAGCGATCCAGAGTTTTGTTTTCAAGGGGCCGGGAAGGCTGTGGCGCCAGAGAAACCAGAAAAAGGGCAGGGCATAGGCCAGACCGATCATCCGCCCCCAGAGTCGGTGGATCCATTCCCACCAGAAGATTTCCTTGAACTCGGCCAGGCTCATGCCCGCGTTGAGTTCTTTGTATTGGGGAATGGTTTTGTAGAGGGCAAAGACCCGCTCCCACTCTGCCTGGCTGAGCGGAGGCAGAGCGCCTTTTATGGGCGCCCATTCCATGATCGACAGGCCGGATTCCGTCAGGCGGGTTATGGCCCCGATCACGGCCATGGCGAAGATCAGGCCACAGACGCCCAGCAGCCAGCCGGCCAGGGCTTTGGCGGGATAGGCCCCATCACCAGCTTGACCTGGGGTGAGGGCATTGAGGGCGCGGTCCCTCTTGGGGGACTGTGGGGAGGCACTGACAGTCATGGCCGCAATATAGCCAAAGCCGGGGCTGTGAAAAGGGCTGACTTGCCGCAGCTGTTGTAACGGCGTCCCTGGCCGTAGAGCTCAGGCTTTTGTTCCGGCTGTGGTGCTGTCAGTGGAGTGCGAACTCGACCTCTACAAAGCGGGTCTCCCCCTCAGTGATCAGGGGGACATGGGCCACCTTGACGGAATGCAGAGGGCCATCCAGTTCCCGGGTCCAGAACTCCAGGAAGCGTTTGAGTTCGGGAAAGGCCGGAGCCAGATCATAGTCCTGCCAGAGGTAGCTTTGCAGCAACGCCGGGTGATCGGGCAGGTGATAGAGAATTTCAGCCGTGGTCAGGCGATAGTCTTTCAACTGTGTACTCAGTTCAGCCATGGGCAGGTCCTTTTTGGGGTCAACCAAAGAAAGATCCTACGGGGCGGTCTGACGGCGGCTGTCGTGTGCTGTCCTGTGCCGGGATTGGCGAAACCACTGTCTGCTTTGCAAGCACTTCCGATCCCGCAGGATCGAAGGGAAACTATGGCTGAGATTTGCGGTTAAACAAAGAAAAATAATAAAATCAATGCGTTAGCAGCAGATGATTGTGACTGCTGCCAAAACAGAACCCCCACGCCTATTCGGCAGAGGGGGTTCTGGAACGGGGGGGGACCTGTCGTGGCCCGCAGATCAGAGAGTGCGGAACCGGGCTGCAGCTCCTCGTTCGATGGCGGCAGCTTCCAGGCGACCGACATTGACCGTGTGGCGGAACATTTCCAGCAGGCGGAGTTCTTCCTGGGAGGCCACGCCGTCGGCGGCAACCACGTCAACGGCCAGGGCATAGGCTGTTTCACGCAGGCGGTCAGGCAGGGCTTCATCAATCATGTCGATGATTTTCTCAATGCCGTCGTCCTGAGACAGCAGGGCCGCACATTCAGCGGCGGTCTGGCTGATCCGGGAGGTTTCATAGCCCTCGAAGATCGGCAGAAGCTTGATGATGTCGCTCATGATGGCGACTTCGGAATCGGTCATTTCCTGATCGGCAGCAGAAGCCACGACCATGGTGTAGATCAAAGCAGAATGATGATCGAGCATACTAGATAACGCCATCTTGGAGATCGGTCAGCAGAACTGTGCGAAGGGCAAAGTCTGGCCTCAGATCTAATCGTAAGGGGGAACAGAACAGACAGACACTGCGGTTCAAGAGCGCAGCCTGTTCTGCAGGTTTCAAAACCGTGAGGCGGACAGTAGGGACTGTGACCCAGAGGGTCAAGCAAAGGCCAGCTTCCGGAGAGGAACCAGAGCCAGCCTGTGAAAATTGATTTTATGGTTCTGGTGCATAAGAGCTTTGCATCTTGTGTGCTCGACAGTCAGGGGCTGTCAGGTTTTAGTCAGGGCATGGAAGCCATTATCAACGTCGTTTTGCCGGTTTTCGCCATCATGGCCGCCGGTTATTTTGCCGGTCGAACCGGACTGCTGGGAGCAGACAGCAGCCAGGCTCTGAATGGGTTTGTCTATTACATTGCTCTTCCGGCGCTGTTCTTCGGCTCCATGTCTCAGGTCGCGCTGGATGAGGTGTTTAACTGGCCCTTTATCGCGGCCTTTACCGGCGGGGTTCTGGGAACCTTCACGCTTTGCCTGCTGGTCAACACCTTCGTGTTTCCGGGGCGGTTGGGTGAACTGACCCTGGGCGGTATCTCCTCCATCTTTTCCAATACCGGCTACATGGGCATTCCGCTCCTGCTGATTGCCTTTGGGGAGGCAGGCGTCCTGCCCGCGGTGATCACCACTGTCTACAACGGGGCGCTGGTGATGGCCTTTGGCGTGATCTTTCTGGAGGCCGACCGGCATGAAGGGCAGAGCTTTGTCTTCCTGCTGCGCAATGCCGCAATGGGGCTGGTCAAGAATCCTCTGGTGACCTCTGCTGTTCTGGGGCTGGTCTACAATGCGCTGGGCCTGCCGGTGCCCAAGGCCGTTGATAACTTCTGTGACATCCTGGGGGCGGCTGCCGGTCCTTGTGCGCTTTTTGCCATGGGGCTGTTTCTGGTCGGCAAGAAGCTGCGCGATGGATTGGGGGAAGTGATCTGGCTGACAGTGCTCAAGCTTTTGCTGATGCCAGCCATTACCTACTATCTGGCCTTTCACCTGTTTGATATGGATCCTCTCTGGGCGAAGGCGGCGGTGGTTCAGGCCGCTTTGCCAATTGGCGCTCTGGTCTTCGTCCTGGCCAGCCGCTACGACATTTACGAACAGCGGGCCTCTTCATCCATCCTGATCACCACCCTGGTGTCTGTGGTGACCCTGTCGATCCTCTTTAACCTGCTGGGTCTGGGATAGATGCGTCGGGTGTTTTGTCCACCGATCTTTTGCGGCTGTTGTTTTCAGCCCCTTGGTTGACCTGTTTGAACGGCGTTGGCACAGTGACCCTCAGATTGCTTGTTAACCTTATTCGCCTTTGGACAGCTGGTCCCTGTGCGCAGGCAGGAACTATCCTTTGATTTACAAGTTTCGTGGCACCCAAAAACCAGATCGTCAGTGCGGCAGCCTGAGTGAGTTTGAGCAGGAACTGACCGGTGAGGCGCCCAAGGCTCTCTTCGATGTGTGGCGGGATCACTGGCACGGCACGGATCTGCCGCTTAAAGAGGATATGGCACCGGAGAAGTTCAAGTTCATTCTGCCCGATGTCTTCCTCTATCAGTATGATGCCGAAAAGCAGGATTTCTTCATTCGCCTGGTTGGCGACAACATCCTGACCGTTCGCCAGGGCCGCTATAAAATTGGCCAGTACCTGGATGAACTGATGGGCAAGGAATCGGGAGACAGGGGACGGGAAATCTGGTCTCAGGTCGTGAAGACGCCTGCCGTCGCCATTTCCCTGCTTGAAGACAAACGGGGGCGCCTGAGCGAGCGGATCATCCTGCCCCTGCGGGATCAGGCTGGAAATCTCTGCATCATGGGCGCGACCAGCTTTCATTCGGGTCTGGTACTGGGGCAGGACTATGAGCCTCTGATTGCCCGCACGAACCATGCGCTCTTTCTTGATTTGAAGCTGCTGCCACCACGCTCCTGAACCAGTCCTTCGTGTTGGCGCTGCCAGGCTCGCGGTCCGGTTGGACTCCAGATCAGAAAGGCAGGTCGTCGTCGGCCAGTTCCGCCTGTGCCGGGTTGCGCCCCAGGAAGTTCCGGGTTTCGGCGATGGCTTCTGCCAGGCCCACACGCTGGACTTCCACCCCTTCCGGAAAGGCCGTGGCCAGGCGGGACGGCATCATGGGATCCAGCAGCACAAAAACCCCGCGATCGTCCGCCCGTCGAATGAGGCGACCGTAGGCCTGTCGCAGCTTGAATCGGGTCAGCATGTCGTCGTAGTGGCGCTTGCCAAAGTGATTGCGTCTGGCCTTGTGGCGCAGATCCGGACGGGGCCAGGGGACCCGATCAAAGACGATCAGACGCAGAGACTCGCCGGGCACATCAATGCCGTCGCGCACGGCATCGGTGCCCAGAAGGCAGGAGTGGGTTTCCGCCCGGAAAATCTCCACCAGGGTGGACACATCCATGCCATCAATGTGCTGGGCGTGCAGGTCAACGCCGGCGTCTTCCAGAGGCACGGCAATGCGCCGATGAACGGCTTTCAGGCGGGAAATGGCGGTAAAAAGTCCCAATCCGCCGCCTCCTGAGGCCAGAAAGAGTTCCCGCAAGGCAGCTGCCACCTGATCCAGATCGTCTTTGCGCACGTCATTGACCACAAAGATCCGGGTCTGCTGGCTGTAGTAGAATGGCGAGGGAACCGTCACTTCGCGGGCCGGCTGCGGCAGATAGAGCGCCCCACTGCGGGTTTTCGCTGCCTGCCAGTCTTCAGCGACCTCGCCGCTGCGATCGGTCAGCGTGGCGGAGGTGACCAGGGCGCCCTGGGCCGGGGCCAGGACGGTTGCCGCAAAGGGCCGGGTGGGATCCAGGTGGTGGCGGAAGTAACCGATGTCGATTTCCCGCCCTTCGCTGCGCTCCACAGCCAGCCAGTCCACATAGTCCGGGGGCGTTTCCGTCTCCAGGCAGGCCAGCATGTCTTTCCAGGCCTGTATCTGGCTGGAGGCGCGGCGTTGCAGGGCCCGCAGCGTGGATTCAATGCGGCGACGGGAATCACTGTCCAGCTCATCTGCATCCTGGTCCAGTTTCTGGGCCAGGCACTTTTCAACCGCCTGCAATGGACGCAGAAGCTCATCAAGCGCTTTGCTCAGATCTGCAGCCGCGTCTGTCAGGCCATCGATTACCGGATAGAGCGGGCATTCCAGGCTGTAGCCTTCGCCGGCTTTCTGAGAGCGGGCGAAGACCTGCTGTCGGACCATCAGCAGAAAGATCTCGCTGGGACCTTCGGCCCGCCCTTCGGCCAGTCGGGTGTGCCAGTTTTCGCCTGGCAGGTTGCGCGCCGCCCGTAACACGGCATCCAGATTGGCGCGCAGTTCGTCTTCACCATCCAGGAAGTCTTCCAGACGCCGCTTCAGGCCCTTGACCCGGCTGGCTCCGGCACCTCGCCGCCCCCCTTCATTGCCCAGCAGCCAGCGCCGCAAGTCCCGGGTTTCATAGCCACTGAGATGGCAGGCAAAGGCACCGTCGGCGGCATCGAACAGATGGTGGCCTTCATCAAAGACATAGTGGGGCGGCAGGCCGCCTTCTTCGCTGGCTCCCAGGGCAGCTTGGATCATCACCAGTGCGTGGTTGGCGACAACAATCTGTGCCCTTTTTGCCCGCCGGACGGACTTTTCGATGAAGCAGTTCTTGTAGAATTCGCAGGCCGAATAGATGCACTCCCCCCGGCGGTCGGTCAGGCCCAATGTGCGGGACCGGCCCAGCAGATCGGCCAGCCATCCGGCAAAGTCCCCCCCCACCATGTCCCCGTCGCGGCTGGCCTCCACCCAGCGGGCCAGCAGGCCCAGAGCAATGGCCCGTTCACCCTGTCCCTGCCAGTCTCCGCCCAGTGACCGCGCGGCTTCGGCATAGTTCAGCAGACAGAGGTAGTTTTCGCGGCCCTTGCGCACCACGACCTTTCGCCGTTTTTCCTTGCGCTGAGGAAAGAGCTTGTCCAGTTCATCGTCGATCTGCCGCTGCAGGTTGCGGGTATAGGTGCTGAGCCAGATGGGGGCTTCATTCTGCTCCGCCCAGACGCTGGCCGGGGCGATGTACCCCAGGGTCTTGCCCACCCCCGTTCCGGCTTCAGCCAGCACCAGGTTCGGGGCACCTTCTTCCTGGCGGGCACGAAAGGCTGCGGCCACCTGTCCGGCATAATCAGCCTGTTCCGGCCGGCTTTCTGCGCTGTCATCCAGCAGGCTGGCCAGGCGCTTCCTGGCATCTTCTTCGCTGACTGGATGGTGATCCGGCGGTGGGGGCGGGGCCATCTCCTGCCATTCCCCCAGCCGCCGCCAGACTTCATAGCCTTCGCGCGGGGTCGGTTGTTCGCTGCCCGGTCCAAACCCCAGGGCGCGCAGCAACACGGGCCCCCAGAGCCAACCCGCCTGGGCCATTGCAAAGGCCAGGTCCAGGGCTTGCCTGTCTTTGCCCTGTCGGGTGGCCATTTCCTTCAGCAGCAGGTCTGCCACCTGCAACAGCACCAGGGCCTGTGCCTCCAGATCCTGGGGTTCGGGCAGTGAGAATTTCCGCGCCAGCCCCCGGGGCGTGGGGGCACAGAAGGAACCCGGGCGGACAAAGGCAAAGAGTTCCAGCAGGTCATAGCCCTTAAGCGCGGCCAATCCCAGACGGCGGGCGGTGGCCGGACCGTGGCAGACCAAAGGCGGTGTCTGGGCGATCCAGGAGGCTATTTGCTGAGAAGAGGGCGCTTCCAGCTCTCCGTCTGCCGTCAGCCAGACAGCCCCTTTGAACCCGGCCACCAAAGCAGGGGGCGGCCCGGAAGCGGTCGGACCTGCTGTTGCTGAATCCGCAGCATCTTCGGGAGGGGAATGGGGAGGCGTATCGCTCATGCCTCGTGCCTAAAACGCGCTGCCCGGCTTGGCAAGCTGGAAAGGCGTCGGAGGTAGATTTTGTTGTCAGTGGGTCCTGGGAAAGCTGGTCACGATGGCGGGTCCGGGAGTGTTGCCCGGGGTTTGTTATGCAATTTGCTGACCCATCAGCGCGCGCTCAAAGGAATCTGCTGGCAGAAGGCCCAGCTGGCTCCAGTAACTGAGAAAATCGATGTGGTTGTAGGCTTCCGCAAGGCGATTGTCCTCGATCCGCATCCACATGCTTCCCGTGACGGCAATGGGCTGTCCGGTTTCTCGACCGGTGGCACGGATGGTGCAGATGATACTGACCCAGTCACCCTGCTGGTGATAGCGATCGATTGTAATGTCATGATTTGTGGCAAGAGCACATATCGCAGCGTGAAACTGCTTAAACTGCTCAGGAGTGACATGAGGTTGAGCGCCCAGCCCTTCGACCCGGGCATCGATAAAAAGCTCGTCAATGGCGCTTGGATCTTCTTGCTTCCAAACACGCTCAAACCACGTTTCGATCAGTTTACGGTCCTGGGGGCGTTCCATGGGATCCTCCTGTCCGATTTGCTGTGAGTAAGAATGTCTTTCTATAATAGAAAAAATCTCAATCAATATCACCTTAAAGTAATGAGCTTGATATTTAAGCGGCAACAATCGCATAGGGAGTTATGACCTATGCGGATTTTGCGGGCGGCCTTTCTGTTGCAAAAGATTGACCTGAGGCGGTGGCGGCCCTAGCTTGCGCGGCGCGACCGCACTTGATTTCTGGACTTCCAGGCGGGTGCGCTCCTGAGAGAAACTCCTTTTATCCGGCAAGAGAAAGTAAGAAGCATGTCGACCGAGCGCGAATTGGCTTTGGCGGGCAAAGCATGGCCCTTCGAGGAAGCACGAAAGCTCCTGGAACGCACCAAAGGCAAAACGCCCGAGAAGGGATACGTGCTTTTTGAAACGGGCTACGGCCCCTCCGGTCTGCCGCACATCGGCACTTTCGGGGAAGTGGCACGCACCACGATGGTGCGCCGCGCCTTCCAGCGGATGAGTGATATTCCCACCAAGCTTTTCTGCTTTTCCGATGATCTGGACGGGCTGCGCAAAGTGCCGGACAACGTCCCCAATCAGGAAATGCTGGCCCAGTATCTCAACAAGCCCCTGACCCAGGTGCCTGATCCTTTCGGCACACACGACAGCTTTGGTGCGCACAACAATGCCCGCCTGATGGCCTTTCTTGATTCCTTCGGTTTTGAGTACGAGTTCAAATCCTCCACCGAGGTTTATCAGTCCGGCGCCTTCGATGAAGCGCTGCTGAAAGTGCTGGAAAAGTACGAAGAGATCATGGCGGTCATGTTGCCGTCTCTGGGTGAAGAGCGGCAGAAAACCTACAGCCCTTTCCTGCCGATTTCGCCCACCACCGGCAACGTTCTGCAGGTGCCCATTCTGGAGCGGAACCTGGATGCCGGTACTGTGGTCTTTGAAGATGAAGACGGCAAGAAGGTAGAGGTGCCGGTGACCGGCGGTCATTGCAAGCTGCAGTGGAAGCCGGACTGGGGCATGCGCTGGGCCGCTTTGGGCGTGGATTATGAGATGAGCGGCAAGGATCTGATTGATTCGGTCAAGCTGGGCTCAAAGATCTGCCGCATTCTGGGACAGAAGCCGCCTGAAGGCTTTAACTACGAGCTGTTCCTGGATGAGCAGGGTCAGAAGATCTCCAAATCCAAGGGCAATGGTCTGTCCGTTGAGGAATGGCTGCAGTATGCGCCGCCGGATTCTCTGTCTCTCTTCATGTTTCAGAAGCCCCGGGCGGCGAAAAAGCTGTTCTTCGGCGTGATCCCCAAGACCGTGGACGAGTATCTGAGCCACATTTCCAAATTTGACAGCCTGGAAACTGACAAGCAGATGGAATCACCGGTCTGGCACATTCATAACGGCCAGCCCCCCAAAGAGCAGTCAGGGGTCAGCTTTAACCTGCTGCTGAACCTGGTGGGGACCTGCAACAGTGATGACCCGGCTGTGCTCTGGGGTTTCATCAGCCGCTATGCCCCCAATGCCACGCCGGAAACAGATCCCATCCTCGATGGTCTGGTGAGCTACGCCGGCCGCTACTATCAGGACTTTGTCAAACCGACCAAGAAGTACCGGCTTGCCACAACAGAAGAGCAGAAAGCCTTGAGCGATCTTCTGGCTGCGCTGGAAGATCTGGAAGAGGGTACAGAAGGCGCTGAAATCCAGAACGCGGTTTATGCGGTGGGCAAGGCCCACGGCTATGAGAACCTGCGGGAATGGTTCAAGGCCTGCTATGAAATCCTCTTTGGCCAGGAACAGGGGCCCCGCTTGGGATCTTTCTTTGCCCTCTTTGGTCTGGAAGAGAGCAAAAAGCTGCTGGGCCGAGCCATTGCAGGGGAAGATCTGGCTGCTGAGTGATTGCCAGGTCCTGCCCTGAAAAGAGGCAGAAAGTGAAGCGCTTCAAGTGTCGCCAGGTGGTGACTCTTGAAGCGTTTTGATTCCGGGACTGGAGAAGATCTGAGGTATCAAGCCTCGTTTCCAGAACCCGGCGGGGGGCGCTGCCTGTCGGGTGCACAGTGCAACAGTTTCTCGTCTGTTGCCTACCCTTCACTATGTGACGCTAATTGAGCAGCCAGTCGGCTGGGATTTTCCAACGTGAGTCTTTTCCTGCGGTTAGCTTGCTGCTGACCTGGATCTAACTTCCTGTTTTGGGTTAGAGCCTGATCGCTCGTTAGAAATCATGCTCCGTCCACTTAAGCCCTAAGCCCTAAGCCCTAAGCCCTAGGCCCTGCGCTAAGATGTTGAAAAGTGGTGATGTAACGCTTTGAGCGTATGGCGCAGCGATCCCCTGGAACTGATCTGGTGCTAAGCTGGCGGTTGCCAAACCTGGCTCTAGGCCGGGTCTTCAGATGGCAGCAGGGCATCAGGGTCCAGGCTGCAAACCGTGCCGATGATGTGGCTGATCCTGCCGCTGTGATCAACCATCGGGCAATCAAGGCCTTCGAAGGCCGCCGGTTGGCGGTCAGGCCAGGTTCGCAAACCCCGGGTGTGCTGTGGGCAGGCCTGATCACAGACAAAGTCCAGGTAGTCCGGAACACTCTGGGTGAAGCCGGTGACGAAGAGTTTGACCCTTTCATTCATGGCAAGTCGGGAACCCAGCAAGAACCGGGTGTCTTCGCCAATGATCCGGTAGTCGTAGCGACCCGGTGCCAAGCGTTTGATCAGAAAAAGATTTTTGGCCAATCCAGCGTGATCCAGAATATCAAAGCTGGCCCGCAAGGGGGGTGTTCCGGACCTGTAGAGAGGGGAGGCGGGCTGCTGATTGGATTGCCACCAGTCAAACAGCTCTTGCGCGGGAGCCGTAATCAGATCACTGGCAGCGCTGACCGGCCCGCTTTTTATGTCGCGGACTGTGGTGGCAAAATGAGATGTGTCATCTGACGTCATGCTGTGGAGTGACCACACACAAAAAGGGGCTGTCCCGCCCATTTCTTTGGGGATCGGATGAAACGAGAAACACTGACAGCTTGCAGCAGACATCATCGGTGTGTCTAGGATGGATTGTGATTTTCTCGTTTATTTGTACGCTAGGGTTGTTTTCCGGCCCGGCTTCTGTCTTACCGGAGCTTTCGCCCAACATCATTGGGAAACAGGTCGGGTCATAGAAAAAGGGGCAATCCGATAAGTCGAACTGCCCCTTATCTATCTTGTCAGGAGGTGCCTGAAGCCTGCCCATTTGATAACCAAGCGGCTGTTCCCATAAGGGTGCCGCAGCCTGGTCTTTCGAGAGCAGAGTGCGCCGTTGCCCCTTTGCCGGTCTGGACAGACACGACTGTCAAGGGGCGGGCACCAGCCTTTGAGCTCACCCCTTGTGGGCGTACTCCCAGTAAAGCTCGCGGGCGCGATTGTAGACAGGGCCTGGCTGCAGTTCACGGTCGTCGATGCGGGTGATGGGCATGACCTTGCCATAGTTCCCGGTGTTGAAGATCTCGTCCGCGTCCTGGAAATCTTTGTAGCTCAGGGTGCATTCGATGACCTCCTGGCCGGAGTCCCGCAGCAACTGAGCAACCCGCTGGCGGGTAATGCCGTTCAGGAAACTGCCGTTGGGCACCGGGGTGTAGGCTTTGCCGTCCTTGGCCATCCAGATGTTGGAGGTGCAGAGTTCTGCCACGTTGCCAGCCATATCCAGCATGACCGCGTTGTCGAACCCCTGCTCGATGGCTTCGCGCAAGGCCCGGCCGGAGTTGGGATAGAGGCAGGCCGCTTTGGCATCCGTGGGGGCGACTTCCAGATTGGGCCGGCGGAAGCGGGACAGGGTCACACTCATGCCCTGACTGACGTCTGGCAAAGCTGACTCGTACAGGCTGAGACAAAAGCGCGTGGTGGCGGGATCTGCAGCCACGAAGCCGCCCTCTGCCCAATAGAGGGGCTTGATGTAGAGTTCGGCGGATTTGTCGAATTTTTTCAGGCCGTCCTGAATCATCTCTTCAATCTCACCGGCCTGGTGCAGGGCCTTCAGACCCATGGCTTCGGCAGAGCGGTTGACGCGCTGGCAGTGGAGATCCAGATCCGGTGTTGTACCTTCAAAGGCCCGGGCGCCGTCAAAGACAGTGGAAGCCAGCCAAAAGGCGTGTGACATGGGCCCCAGAATTTGCGGATTGCCCTCAACCCACGTTCCGTCAACAAAACTCCAAGCAGCAGTCATTTCGCCAAGTACCTTCAATCGAAAGAAAAGGAAAAAAGAGGAATAGCCTGCTGACCCCTTTTCAATTCACAGGCAGCAGGTCTTTGTATGATGGCGCTCAGCATAGCGATTGCACAGGAAGGGACAAGCGTTGCCATGCGCATGTCACCCTTTCCCGGCGTGGTGAGTGTGGCAAGAGGTGCAACCTCGACACCTTGCACGACATCTTGGCTTTCATTGGATGGATTGAAAACACCTCAGATTGATCTGCCAACCTTCCTCTATCCTTCTGAAAAGAAGGAGCTTTCCCTTTCAATGGGGACATCCCGGCGATTCCGCTTAGCCGGCTTTGCTTACAGGCTCTGTGACGCCTGCAAGGCAAGTCCGGATATGGCCCTTCAATAGGTTTGTTGCAGAAGGGCGTTTGTCTCTGGAGGGCGGCTTGTTTCAGAAAGGTGGTTTGGCTCAGGAGGGCAGCGTTCGAAATCGACGGACTGCTTACTGGCTGGCCCAGACAATGCGGGAGATCCACAGCAACTCATCGCGGGCAAAGTGCTTCTCACCCCCGTTGCTGCCCAATGGAAAGAGCTCTACCCGGGTGGCGGTTTCCCGGGCCAGGCCCATCAACAGCACCGTACCCCGATTGGTGCAGAGAGCCACCCGGTCGTTCCGCCTGATCCCGGCATGGGGGGCCACCACCAGACGGTCGCCATCACGGAAGATCGGGGCGAAGTCATTGCCGGTGACTTCAAGGGCAAAAGCGGCAGTGTCCTTGAGAATGGGAAAGTTGACCTCATCCCATCCCGTGCCGGTCGGGCAGCCCTGGTCATCGAAAAGGGCGCGGTTTCCGGCGAGATCAAAGGGGATCATGGGCATGCGACGGGCCAGGGTTGCCGATTCTTCCTCTTCCAAAAGAGCGACGAATTCGGTCATGGTGGCATTGGTCGCCTGCAGGATCTTGGCAAGGGACTCTGTGCTGGGCCATCTTTGCTTGCCTTCAGCCGTGATCCGTTTGGATTTGTTGAAGGTGGTGGGATCCAGTCCGGAACGGCGTGCCAGACCAGAGGCTGACAAGTTGTTCTTGTCTGCCAGTCTGTCTATGGCTTTCCAAACTTGGTTATGACTCAGCATGGGAACATTATCTTAGGTTTGCGGTAAAAAGTCAGCAGGAAGATGATCTTATTTTTCAAGATCTAGTTTGATAGTAAGCAATTGAATTTTCGACGAAAAAAACCGATAAAAAGGGCAAATAAACCTCTGAAACTGAACGAAACTATGGGGATCAGTAGTGGAAAAGTTAGTCTATCACGTATGCGATGAGGTGTATTGGCGGCAGATGCAAAGTGGAAATTCCTACCAAGGCTCGGCTGATGATCTGAGGGATGGGTTTCTTCATTTTTCGACGGCACGGCAGTTGCTGGTGTCGGTTGGCAAACACCGCGCCGGGCAGGAAGGCCTGGTGATCCTGGAAGTCGCCAGTGAGCGTCTGGGGGCTGCTTTGCGCTGGGAGGAATCTCGCGGCGGGGCGCTCTTTCCACATCTGTATGGCCCGCTGACGGAGGCTGCAGTTACCCGGGCTGCCCCTTTGCCTCTGGGCGAGGATGGCCAGCATGTTTTTCCGGACTGGAGCGATGTGGACGGCTGGCTGGATGACAGTGAAGCAAAGAGCCGCGATCACTAACCTTTAAGCCTTCTCAACGCCCACCACACTTTCAGGCGTCAAAGCCTGAGGACAGGGCTGTCTTTACGGCAATTGTGCCTCCAGCGATGTTGTCAGCGAGATCTCTGGTTCCGGGTTTTTTGTATCCGGGGTCTACTTCCCTAGGGTCTTCTTCCAGGAGGTCTCTGCTATCTTCTGGATAGGCCTAAAGAAGCGGGTAAAAAAAGCCCGGTCCCTTCACTTAAGAAGTCGACCGGGCTTTCTGTGACTTTTCCTGCACCTCTGTCTGCTGGCACAGGTGGCCAGGTTACCTGGCGGAAGTCAGCCTGTGCTTACTCGGTTTTGTCGCTGCTTTCGCCGCCTTCTTCAGCAGGGGCAGGTGCCAGCACTTCAACCTGGGCTTCGCTGCGCAGGGCTGCAGCCAGATCTTCCACCAGTTCCTGTGAGGCTTCCTGGCGCAGCTGAGGCTCCAGCTCTTCGAAGCTGGGCTGGGCCGTGGCCCGCTTGTCTTCCACAAGGATGACGTGCCAGCCGAACTGGCTCTTTACAGGGGCTTTGGTGTAGCTGCCGGGTTCCAGTGCAAAGGCAGCTTCGGAAAACTCAGGCACCATGGTGCCGGCTGTGAAGTAGCCCAGGTCGCCGCCGCGCGGACCGGAGGGGCCGGTGGACTTTTCTTTGGCCAGTGCTTCGAAATCTGCCCCGCCGTCCAGCTCACCGATGATGGCTTTGGCAGCCTCTTCATCTTCCAGCAGAATGTGGCGGGCTTTGACTTCTTCTTCAGCCGGGTTGTCAGCCAGATAAGCTTCGTAGTCGGCTTTCAGGGTTTCTTCGGTGATGCCGGCGTCCAGCTTCTGTTCCATGTAGACCTGGCGGATGGCTGCGGTTTCAGCGGCCGCCACCATTTCCTTGACGCGCTCGTCGTTAGCCAAACCCTGGTCGCGGCCAGCCAGTGCCAGCAGGCGCATGTCAATTTCCCGTTCCACCAGGGCCGGGAAGATCACCGGCAGCTGCTGCTGATACTGAGCAGGCAGGCTCTGGGCGGACTGGATGATGTCACCGACGGTGATGTCCTCGCCGTTGACGCGGGCAACCACCCGGGTCTGGTCGCTGAGGTCGGCCATGCCGGGCATCTGGGCCTGGGCCGGAGCCATGAGTGCGGTGCTGGCAACCAGTCCCCCAAAGACTGCGGCCAGGGTAAGGGCCCGAAGCGGGCGGGTGAAGATTCCGCCCGTCAGTTGGGGACGATTCGCTTTGATCATGACTTCTCCGTTTCTGGGCTGCGCCCGGCGCATCCGCGGCTGATATTCGTTGTTGATAGTCCGGGCCCAAAGTGGGGACCGGTGACCTTGAGGCCGGCAGACCTCGATCACTCCGTCCCGGTGTCTGGCACGGGCGGGATTGCGAACCGGTTTAGAGACGGCGTCCGTCCTTCAGTTTGTCGCAACTCCCTGGGTTTGCTGTGAAGGATTGAGTTCGTCCAAGAGCGGTCCGCGCCACCCAAACTGTCTTTTACTGCGCAAGCATCATGCAGATACCCCCGCAATACACAAGAAAAGGCCGCCGATTCCAGACAAGAAAGATGACAATTTCTTCATGTCAAATATGTGAAGAGCAGGAGCTTTCGTTGACAGACCCCCCTTTGGCGCATATCTGTCAGGCTGCCTTTTTGGTTCGTGGACTTAGTAATACGACTTTTTGGGTCGACTGGCTCCGATTCCCTGACTGGCTCCATGAACCTTCCGGTTCGCATTCGTCCTATCCAAACGTGGCTGTTTGCCACGCGCTGCGGTTATCGAGGAACACATGTTCAAAGCGCTCGCCAAGCGGGTTTTCGGCTCTGCTAACGACCGATACGTCAAGTCGCTTCAGCCTACTGTTGCGGCCATCAATGCCCTGGAAGCCGAGTTTGAAAAGCTCAGTGATGACGAGCTGTCCAACAAGACAGAGGTTTTTCGCGAGCGGCTGGCGAATGGTGAGAAACTGGATGCTCTGCTGCCCGAGGCTTTTGCCACGGTGCGCGAAGCAGCCAAACGGACCCTGGGTCAGCGTCACTATGATGTGCAGATGATCGGCGGCATGGTTCTGCACAAGGGCCAGATCTCTGAAATGCGCACCGGTGAAGGTAAAACCCTGGTGGCCACTCTGGCTGTTTACCTGAATGCCCTGGAAGGCAAGGGTGTGCATGTGGTGACCGTCAACGACTATCTGGCTCAGCGTGATGCCGGCTGGATGGGCCAGGTTTACGGCTTCCTTGGTCTGACCACCGGCTGCATCGTCAACGGCCTGCCCGAGGAACTGCGCAAGGCGGCTTATCAAGCCGATGTGACCTACGGCACCAACAACGAATTCGGTTTCGACTATCTGCGCGACAACATGAAGTTTGAGCTGGAACATATGGTCCAGCGGCCCTTCAACTTCGCCATTGTCGATGAGGTGGACTCCATCCTGGTGGATGAGGCCCGGACGCCACTGATCATCTCGGGCCCTGCCGAAGACTCCTCCGAGAACTACATCACGGCCAATGGCCTGATCCCGGAGTTGAGCGAGCCCCACTTCGAAAAAGATGAAAAAGCCCGGTCGGTCACCCTGACCGAAGAAGGCGTGGAAAAGATCGAGGAATTGCTGCGGGCGCAGAACCACATCGCAGACGACTCGTCGCTTTATGACGTGCAGAACATCACCTTCCTGCACCACGTCAACCAGGCCCTGCGCGCCCATCAGCTGTTTCAGAAGGACACGGATTACATCGTCAAGGATGACAAAGTGGTCATCATCGATGAATTCACCGGCCGTATGATGGATGGCCGCCGCTACTCCGATGGCCTGCACCAGGCCCTGGAAGCCAAGGAAGGCGTGACCATCCAGCAGGAAAACCAGACGCTGGCCTCCATCACCTTCCAGAACTACTTCCGTCTTTATCCCAAGCTGGCAGGCATGACCGGGACGGCCATGACCGAGGCCGAAGAGTTTGCGGAAATCTACAAGCTGGAAGTGATCGACATCCCCACCAACGTGGGTGTACAGCGGATCGACAACGACGACGAAGTCTATCGCACGGCCAAAGAAAAATACGACGCCATTGCGCTGCAGATTGAAGAGTGCCGCAATCGCAACCAGCCGGTTCTGGTGGGCACCGTCACCATTGAGAAATCAGAGTTGCTGAGCTCCATTCTCAAGCAGAAGAAGATCCCTCACCAGGTGCTCAACGCCCGCTTCCACGAACAGGAAGCCGGGATCGTGGCCCAGGCCGGGGCGCCGGGCGCGGTCACCATTGCGACGAACATGGCCGGTCGCGGGACTGACATCCAGCTGGGCGGTAACATTGACATGTTGCTCGATCAGCGCACCAAAGGCATGGAAGACGAGGCTCAGAAAGCCAAGCTGACCGAGGAAATTACTGCTGAGGTGGAAAAAGGCAAAGAGGTGGCGCTGGCGGCAGGCGGGTTGTTCGTTCTGGGGACGGAACGACATGAAAGCCGCCGCATCGACAACCAGCTGCGCGGCCGTTCCGGTCGTCAGGGCGACCCGGGTGAATCCAAGTTCTTCCTTTCCCTGGACGATGACCTGATGCGCATCTTCGGGTCCGAGCGTATGGATTCCATGCTGCAGAAATTGGGTCTGCAGGAAGGGGAAGCCATCATTCACCCCTGGGTGAACAAGGCCCTGGAGAAAGCCCAGCAGAAGGTGGAAGCCCGCAACTACGACATCCGTAAGAACCTGCTGCGCTTCGACGATGTGATGAATGACCAGCGTAAGGTCATCTACGAACAGCGCCGCGATCTGATGAACGCGGAAGACGTGGCCGACACCATTGTGGATATGCGCAATGAAGTGATCGAGGACCTGATTGCCCGCTGCATTCCGGCCAAGGCCTATCACGAGCAGTGGGAAATGGACACGCTGCACGAAGAGTGCCTGCGTCTCTTCGGTCTGGATCTGCCGGTGGTGGAATGGGCCAAGGAAGAAGGCATCGCCGATCAGGAAATCCAGGAGCGCATCACCAAAGAGGTGAACGACAAGATGGCGGCCAAGGCTGCCAACTATGGCCCCCAGGTCATGCGCATGGTGGAAAAGCAGATCCTGCTCAACGTGCTGGACAAGCAGTGGAAAGATCACCTGCTGTCCCTGGATCAGCTGCGCCACGGCATCGGCCTGCGGGCCTACGCCCAGCGCGATCCTCTGAACGAGTACAAGAAAGAGGCCTTCGATCTCTTTGAGTCCATGCTGGGTGAGGTGCGCGAAGAAACCACCATGCTGCTCAGCCACATTGAAATCCGGGTGCCTGAAAGCCAGGCCATGGAGGCTCTGCAGCAGGATCAGCGTAACCAGGAAACCCATGAAGGACGTCAGGATCCGGCTCTGGCTGAGGAACAGGCTCCGGCCCAGCCCTCTGGCCCCAGCCCCATTCAAAGCCGCGCTGCAGCGGCCGAGATTGATCCCAACAATCCCGATACCTGGGGTAAAGTGTCCCGCAACGCCGCCTGCCCTTGTGGCTCCGGCAAGAAGTACAAGCACTGCCACGGCGCGATCAGCTGATCGTCTGCCTGTCATTGCCAAAGGAAAAAGGCCGGTCTTTTGCAGACCGGCCTTTTCTTTTTGTCAGCCAGGTGCCGGGGCAAACAACGGGCACAAGATGCGGATAGAGCGGGGAGGCGCTGTCAGACATTCTCCTTTCAACAGACATTGTGTTTTGAGAGGAGCGGGTTCATGTCCAGCATTCAAGTTGTCGATCAAGCCACCGGTCAGCCCCGGGCGGCCTCCAAGAGCAGCCCCGCCATCAGGTTTGTGTCTCTGCCGACGGATCAGGCCCGGCACTACTGGTCAGGCGGTGCTGATGCCTATGGGGCCGAACCGGAGGTTCATGTGTCAGACGGGGAGGGTTTGCCCTGTCGTCACTGTCAGCAGGACATTGCGGCGGGCGAGAACTATCTGATTCTGGCGCACAAGCCCTTTCCGGAAGATCAGCCTTACGCGGAAACCGGCCCCATTTTTCTGCATGCCAAGGCCTGCAGCCAGCATCCGGAGAGTGCACAGATCCCGGAGATGTTTTTGCGCCGGGAAAGCTATCTGATCAAAGGTTATGGAGCGGATGACAGGATCGTCTACGGCACGGGCCAGATTGTGCCGTCAGAGCGTCTGGATCAGGCGGCGGCGGAAATCTTCAGTGCCGAGAAGGTGGCCTACATCCATGTGCGCTCCGCTCTCAACAACTGCTACACCTGCCGCATCGACCGGGCTGAGTGAAGGGCATGGGTGTTACAGCAAAGCCTGGGCTTCTGCACAGCTGCGCACATCCCCGAAGTTGCGGAAATGGGTATAGAGCGTGGCTTGATGTTCGAAGAGGGACCGGGCCTTGCAGCCGTCGGACAGCAGGGTCACCTGGAATCCCTGCTGAAAGGCGTCACGGGCCGAGCTTTCCACACAGATGTTGGTGAGCTGTCCGGCCAGCAACAGGCTTTGGAAACCGCCTTTGTGCAAACGCTGAACCAGAGAATTGTCCGTGCCCCAGAACGCGCTGTAGCCCTGTTTTTCGCTTTGCCAGTCCCCGGGCTGTTTGTCGAGCGCCGCCCAGAGACGGGCCCCCCGGCTGCCCCGCTGAAGTTGCTGCGCAATCTTTGGCAGGTCAGCGCCCAGAATGGGCGGGTGTGAGGCGGGAAAATCAGAGACCTGATCGTAGAGGCTGGAGACCCAGACCACCTCCCCCCCGGATTGGCGCAGGGCACGGGCCAGCGAGTTCAGGCGGCTGGCGTAGCGCTCCAGAGGTTCGTCGCCTGGCAGGCCGGTCATCTGACTGGCCTGCAGGTCAATGACCACCAGGGCGGTTTGCGCAGGTATCAGGCTCGGGAAGGCATAAGGTTGCCCGCCCCGACGTTTGGCGATTTTTTGTATGACGCGATCGGGAATGCCTGCTGCCACAAGTCCTGCGGTCATGAGGTGCCCTTCCCGATCGGCTGTCACAGGCCTTTTTGGCCAATCTCCAGGAATTTCTCCCGGCGCTGGGCCTTCAGCTCACCGCCATTGAGGGACAGGAGGCTGCGCAGGTCGGCCTCGATGGCGTCCCCGGTGGCCTGAATGGTGTCTTTCGACGCCCGGTGTGCCCCGCCCAGCGGTTCGGCAATGACAGAATCGATCACGCCGAGCTTCAGCAGATCCTGAGCGGTCAGACGCAGGGCTTCGGCCGCTTCGATCTTCTGTTCGGCAGAGCGCCAGAGAATGGAGGCGCAGCCTTCCGGCGAGATCACAGAGTAGACCGCATGCTCCAGCATCATGACCTTGTTGGCCGTGGCGATGGCAATGGCCCCGCCGGAGCCGCCTTCACCGATGATCACGGAAATGATGGGCACGGTCAGCTGCATGGAAACTTCAATGCACTTGGCGATGGCTTCGGCCTGGCCCCGTTCTTCGGCGCCCACGCCGGGATAGGCTCCCGCGGTGTCGACCAGAGAGATCACGGGAATCTGAAAACGCTCGGCCATGTGCATCAGGCGCTGGGCCTTGCGGTAGCCTTCGGGACGGGCGGAGCCGAAGTTATGGGTGACACGGCTTTGCATGTCGTTGCCCTTTTCCTGGCCCATGACGACACAGGAAAAACCCCGGAAGCGACCCAGGCCGCCCAGCATGGCTTTGTCTTCCGCATAGAGGCGGTCACCTGCCAGAGGCGTGTAGTCCTCGATCAGCTCCGCCAGATAGTCCGACACATGAGGCCGGTCCGGGTGGCGGGCGACCTGGCATTTCTGCCAGGCGGACAGCTTGCCATAGGTGGTGCGCAACTGCTTGTCGGCTTTGGACTGCAGTTTGGTGACCTCTTCGGCAATGTTGAGTTCTCCGGCATCAGACAGATGGCGAAGCTCTTCGATTTTGCCTTCCAGATCGGCGATGGGTTTTTCAAATTCGAGATAATGTCTCATAGCGTCGTTGAAGTAGCACAGCCCACCGGCACTTGCAGCGGCCAATTTCACCCCGAAGCGACTTTTTTGCCGTCATCGGAGACCAAATCGGCCTTCGGGCTGCCCTTGACAGCGCCAGTACCAAAAGGGGAAAGTCCTTTCCGGTTCCTAGGGGTGTCTCTGGTCAGGGTGACCAGAGGCTGAGATCACTGGGTCTGAAATCGTGATTTTCGATCACTTTTCAACCCGATAAACTCTTAGAACCTGATCCGGCTCATACCGGCGCAGGGAAGGAACAGGATTTTTGGTCCACCGGAGTCGCCACAGGCACACCGGATCGGCCCGGGCATCCTTCGTCCCCCTGATCATTAACAAAGGAGGACGCCAGAGATGCGTTTCTTAGCTGCTGCTTTCACTCTTCTTCTGACCGGTTTTATGGCCCAGGGCGCCAAGGCTGAACCGCTGACGGTTCTGCTGGACTGGTTCCTCAATCCTGACCACGCCCCGCTGGTGATCGCCCAGGAAAAGGGCTTTTTCAAAGACGCTGGTCTTGAGGTGGAACTGGTGGAACCCGCCGACCCCAACGACCCGCCCAAGCTGGTGGCTGCCGGTCAGGCACCGCTGGCCATTTCCTATCAGCCGGCCCTGCACATTCAGGCCGCCGAGGGATTGCCGCTTTCCCGCATCGGAACGCTGGTGGCCACACCTCTGAATTCTCTGGTCGTGCTGGCCGACGGTCCCATCAAATCCATTTCGGATCTGAAGGGCGGAAAGATCGGCTATTCCGTTGGCGGTGTGGAAGAGGCTGTGCTGGGCACCATGCTGAAAAAGCACGGCGTTTCCATGGATGACATTGAGCTGATCAACGTAAACTTCTCCCTCAGCCCCTCACTGTTGAGTGGTCAGGTGGATGCGGTGATCGGAGCTTACCGTAACTTTGAACTGAACCAGATGGACATCGAAGGCCGTCCCGGTAAAGCCTTCTACGTGGAAGAAGAAGGGGTTCCGGCCTACGACGAACTGATCATCCTGGCCAACAAAAACAACCTGGACGACCCCCGCTTTCCTGCCTTCCTGACTGTGCTTGAACTGGCCACCCAGTATCTGGTCAACCACCCTGAAGAAAGCTGGGAGATCTTCAAAGGTTACAAAGACGGTCTGGATGATGAACTGAACCGCCGGGCCTTTGCCGATACCCTGCCGCGCTTTGCCCTGCGCCCCGCCGCGCTCGACCGGGGACGTTACGCCCGCTTTTCTGCCTTTCTGCTGTCAGAAGGCATTATCAGCAAGGACGTGCCACTGGATGACTATCTGACGGTCATCGGCCAGTAAACGGGGGACAGTTATCATGGACTTTGCTTCTTTCCAGGCCGCCAACGCCGGGGCGCATTTCAGTGACTGGCTGCAGCAGGAAGCTGCCCCTTACTGGCAGCAGGCGACCGAGCATCGCTTTACCAAAGAGATCGCCGACGGCAGCCTGGAAGAAGCGGTCTATGCCCGCTACCTGGTACAGGATTATGCCTTTGTCACCGCCTTTACCGGGCTGGTGGCGCAGGCGGCGGCCTATGCCCCGACCATGGCGCAGAAACGGCCCTATGCGGGTTTCCTCTCTGTCCTGGTGTCGGAAGAAAACACCTATTTCCTGGAGTCGTTCCAGGCCCTGGGCGTTTCACAGAAGGACATCGAAAACCCGGCCCTGCATCCGGTAACCCTGGCCTTTCAGGCGGAAATAGAGTCTGCAGGAAAAAGCCGGTCCTATGAGGAGGTGCTGGCAGTTCTGCTGGCTGCAGAATGGACCTATCTGACCTGGGGCCTGGCCTGCGGCGAGCGACGGCCGGAGCAGGCCTGGCTGGCGGAATGGATTGAGCTGCATGCCTGCCAGAGCTTTGAAGAATTCGTGATGGGCCTGAAGGCCGAATGCGACCGGGTTGGCGGTGCCGCTTCTGCTGAGGTTCAGGCGGCCATGCGCCAGCGTTTTGTACGCCTGATGGAGCTGGAAGCCGCCTTCTTCGACGCCGCCTACGAGGAAGGTTAACGGCCCTGGCGGGCCTAATCGCGCTCAAGCGCCGCGCAGGCTGCGCGCCTCAGTGGCGCTAGTCCTAACCCTTCAATCCCTGACGGGTTGAAAGGCGTCGTCCGGCCACAAGCACCATCGAGCTGGCTTATGGCCACAGGTACCGAGCTGCCAGGAGGCAGCGAGGCAAGCGCAACCGCGCGCCCGAGCTTATGCGAGGAACCTTCGCGGTAGCGAAAAAACCAACTACCGAGCTGCCGGGAGGCAGCGAGGCAAGCGCGAATGCGCGCCCGAGCTTATGCGAGGTAAAACTTCGCGGTAGCGAAAGAAAAACAGAGCAGCGTCAGCAGCGAGGCAAGCGCGAATGCGCGCCCGAGCTTATGCGTGGTATAACTTCGCGGTAGCGAGAGAAACCAGCTGCGTCAGCAGCGAAACACCCAGCTCCCTCCGGACAGCGTAAAAATTGTCGCAGTGCAATAGACTTTTGGCTGAAGATGGGTATAGTCCGCCCCATCTTCCAAATAAGAGCGAAAACCCGCGGACATGGTCGCAACCGGTCGCGGAGCGCTTTGCCAGATTTTCCTGAGCCCTTCTGCGCTTTTATTCAGCGTTATGAAGACCTCGGGCCATTTGGTTTATGCGACCCAACCGGCTTTGACGCGACACCCCCTTCCTTAAAGCGTCAGAGCCCATAAGCGAAGGAGAGATCACGGTGTCAATCGGACAAGATAGCCTGAATACCCGCCGTACGCTGACTGTCGAAGGCAAGGAATACGATTACTTTTCCCTGCCCGCAGCTGAGCAGGCAGGTCTGGGCGACATCTCGCGCCTGCCTTTTTCCCTGAAAGTCCTGATGGAAAACCTGTTGCGCTATGAAGATGGCCGCACGGTTTTTGTCGACGATATCAAAGCCGCTGCTCAGTGGCTGGTGAAGCGCAAAATCGATCGGGAAATTGCTTATCGTCCCGCCCGCGTTTTGATGCAGGATTTCACCGGCGTGCCTGCGGTTGTTGACCTGGCAGCCATGCGCCAAGCCATGCAGCAGATGGGCGGCGATCCCAAGAAGATCAACCCGCTCAGCCCTGTCGATCTGGTGATCGACCACTCTGTCATGGTCGATTTCTTCGGCAGCGAAGACTCATTCCGCAAGAATGAAGACCTGGAGTTCGAGCGCAATGGAGAGCGTTACTCCTTCCTGCGCTGGGGTCAGACGGCCTTTGACAACTTCCGCGTTGTTCCTCCGGGAACCGGGATCTGCCATCAGGTGAACGTTGAGTACCTGGCGCAGACCGTCTGGACCGCAGAAGAAGACGGCCGGACCATTGCTTATCCCGACACACTGGTGGGCACAGACAGCCACACCACCATGGTCAACGGCCTGGCCGTTCTGGGTTGGGGCGTGGGCGGTATTGAAGCCGAAGCCGCCATGCTGGGTCAGCCTGTCTCCATGCTGATCCCCGAAGTGGTGGGCTTTAAACTGTCCGGTGCGTTGAAAGAAGGCACCACTGCCACCGATCTGGTTCTGACCGTCACCAACATGCTGCGCGCCAAGGGCGTGGTCGGCAAGTTCGTGGAGTTCTATGGCCCGGGTCTGGATCACCTGAGCCTGAACGACCGCGCCACCATCGCCAACATGGCCCCGGAATACGGTGCGACCTGTGGCTTCTTCCCCATCGATGCAGAAACCGTGCGCTTCCTGGAATTCTCCGGTCGTGATGCGGAACGCTGCAAACTGGTGGAAGCCTACGCCAAGGCCCAGGGCATGTGGCGCGAAAGCGATACGCCGGATCCGCACTTCACGGACAGCCTGGAACTGGACATTTCCACTGTTGAACCCTCTCTGGCCGGACCCAAGCGTCCCCAGGACCGGATCTCCCTGTCCAAAGCCGCCAGCGACTTCAAACAGCTGCTGGCTGATACCGGTGCCAAGGAAGACGCCACCCAGAAGGTGGAAGGTGTGGACTACGACATGCACCACGGCGACGTGGTGATTGCCGCCATCACCTCCTGCACCAACACCTCCAATCCGGATGTGCTGATCGCCGCTGGCCTGCTGGCTAAAAATGCAGTGGCAAAGGGCCTGCAGACCAAGCCTTGGGTGAAAACCTCTCTGGCTCCCGGTTCTCAGGTGGCAACGGACTATCTGGCCAAAGCCGGTGTTCAGGATTCCCTGAACCAGCTGGGCTTCAACATCGTCGGCTATGGCTGCACCACCTGTATCGGGAACTCCGGCCCGCTGCCCCAGAACATTTCCGATGCCATTGCCGAAGGCGACATGACAGCCACCGCTGTGCTGTCCGGCAACCGGAACTTCGAAGGCCGCGTGAATCCGCAGACCAAAGCCAACTATCTGGCCTCGCCGCCGCTGGTGGTGGCCTATGCGCTGTCCGGTAACATGTCCAAGGATCTCTTCAACGATCCTCTGGGCAAAGGGTCCGATGGTGAACCCGTTTATCTGAAGGACATCTGGCCCAGCAATGCTGAGGTTCGCGCCGCGGTTGATGCTGCCGTAACCTCTGAGCAGTTCAAGACCCGTTACGCAGATGTGTTCAAAGGCCCGCAGGCCTGGCAGGACATCAATACCAAAGCCTCCATGACCTACGATTGGGATGAAGGCAGCACCTATGTGCGCTTCCCGCCCTTCTTCGAGGACATTGCCGCTGAAGCCGGTGACTTCTCCGATATCAAGGGTGCCCGTCCGCTGGCTCTGCTGGGTGATTCCATCACCACGGACCACATCTCTCCGGCCGGTTCCATCAAACGGGATGCCCCTGCTGGTGATTACCTGACCGAACATCAGGTTCGTCCTGTGGACTTCAACTCCTACGGTTCACGTCGGGGCAACCATGAAGTGATGATGCGCGGCACCTTTGCCAACATCCGCATCCGCAACGAAATGGTTCCCGGTACCGAAGGGGGCCTGTCCAAGCACGTGCCGTCCGGTGAAACGGGTTCCATGTACGATGTGGCCATGCGCTATCAGTCCGAAGGTACGCCTTTGGTCGTGGTGGGCGGCAAGGAATACGGCACCGGTTCTTCGCGTGACTGGGCTGCCAAAGGCACCCGTCTGCTGGGCATCAAGGCTGTGATCGTGGAATCCTTTGAACGGATTCACCGCTCCAACCTGGTGGGCATGGGCGTCCTGCCGCTGCAGTTCAAAGACGGCATGACCCGTCAGAGCCTGGGCCTGACCGGCGATGAAGTCTTTGACATCACCGGCATTGCCGACGGCATCACGCCGGGCATGGATGTGGCCTGCACCATTCGCCGGGCCGACGGCTCCAGCGAAGACGTGAGCCTGCTGTGCCGCATCGATACGGCTGACGAAGTCGAGTACTTCCGCAACGGTGGCATTCTGCACTACGTGCTGCGCCAGCTGGCTGCCGAGTAATTACTTCTGGCTACCTGTTAAGGGCCGTGCGAGAGCAATCTCCACGGCCCTTTTCTTTTGTCCCCTACATAACCGGATTTGAGATAACCGGGGTTGCACGGTCCCCCGCTTGCCTGCCTAAAGATGCCGCTGCTCGCAAACCTCTCACTCGCAGATCTCTCAAGGGAACGTGACTTTCCAGTGAGGGCGACAGCGGCTTAGGCTTAAAGCATGAAACAGTCACACGCCCCTTCTGCCAATCGCCCTCTGTTTGCCTCCTTCCTTTCGGTCTCGTTGGGGGCGGCCTATCTTTTACTTACTGCACTGGTGCTGAACCTGTCCTTTTGTCTGCCGGAAAGTCAGGCTGAAGAGCAGAAAAGCCCCGTGGTGGTCGAACTTTTCACCAGCCAGGGCTGCAGTTCCTGTCCACCTGCTGATGAATTGCTGGGGGAACTGCGCCACGAAGAAGGTCTGATCGCCCTGGCCCTGCATGTGGATTACTGGGACTACATCGGCTGGAAAGATCCCTTTGCCGATCCGGCTTACACTGCCCGTCAGCAGGAATATGCCCACTTCCAGAACAAGCGTCGGGTTTACACCCCGCAGATGATCATCAATGGCACCACCGATGTGGTGGGGTCCCGCCGCCGGGCTGTGACCCAGGCCATTCATAAAGCGCGCCTGGAGGTACCTCAGACCCGCGTCAGCCTGGATGAAAGCCAGGCGGTCATCTCCGCAGCCGACGTTGGACAGCGCATGGTGGAGATCTGGGTTTTTGCCTTCGACAGTCTGCACAAAACCGACGTTAACGCCGGGGAAAACCGCGGTCGCGTTCTGGCTGACTACAACGTGGTGCGGGAAATGAAGAAGCTGGGCTACTGGAAAGGGGAGGCCACGGAGCTGCCGCTGAATCTGGCGTCCTACAAGAAAATGGGCCGGGCCGGGGTGGCCGTGGTGGTTCAGGAAGCCAAGGGCGGCCCTATCCTGGGGGCTGCACAGCTGATGTTCTGACCGAGGTTCGGTTCTGCTCTAGCCCGATTTGGTTCCAACAAAAAAGGGGACTCTGCTGTGGCAGGGTCCCCTTTTTTGCGCAGTGTAGCTGAGCTGTCAGAAGGGCATCTTGAAGCCTGCAGGCAGGTTCAGGCCGCCGGTGATGTCCTGCATGGCCTGTTGGCTGGCTTCTTCGGATTTGCTGCGCGCATCGTTGATGGCGGCAACAATCAGGTCTTCCAGAACTTCCACGTCGGAAGGGTCGACCAGGGAAGGGTCGATCTTCAGGCTTTTGACTTCACTCTTGCCCGTCATGGTGACCTGCACCATGCCAGCGCCTGACTGGCCGGTCACTTCCAGCTCGGTCAGCTGCTGCTGCATCTCTTCCATCTTGGCCTGCATCTGCTGGGCCTGTTTCATCATCTGACCAAGGTTCTTCATAACCACTCTTCTCCTTCATCGAAGTCGGCCTCTTCCTCGGGGGCGAGGTCGTCGTCAAAAACCAGTTCTTGTTCTTCCGCCATGTCGAGCTGGGCGGCGATTTCTTCATCTGACAGCCGGATGTTGCCCAGCTCCGCGCCGGGAAACTCCGCCAGGGCGGCCCGGACCAGGGGGTGGGCCAGCACTTCTTCCTTCAGCTTGCGCTGGCGCTCGCGGTCCTGGTCAGCCAGGGTGGCGTCGCCCCCGTCTTCACTGACAGCAACAATCCAGCGGGTGCCGGTCCATTCGGTCAGCAGGCGACCTACCTGGCCGGCGATGTCAGCCGGTGCCCGGTCGCTGGGGTTGATTTCCAGGCGGCCGATCTGAAAGTTCACCAGGCGCACATCGTTGCGCAGGTGGGAAGCCAGCCGTCCTTCCTTGCGCTCGCTCAACAGCTTGAAGATGGCTTCGAAGGAGCGGGGATTGGGCACGTACTGAGGGTCGGCCTGGCCGCGCAGGGCAACCGGCTGTCCCTGGGGTGCCATGCCGCCTGCCACCGTGGCGCGGCCTCCGCTCATGGTCGGGCCAGCACCGCCATCAGGACCGGGTGCGCTCTGCCCAGATACTGCCGAGGCTCCGGCGTCCCCGCCAGAGGAGGGGGCAGAGGGGCCATAGCGTGACGGGGCCGCGCCTGCCGGGACACTGCCTGCCGGTTGTTTCTGCAGCTTTTTGATCAGATCGGCCGGATCGGGCAGCTCTGCCGCATAGATCAGCCGGATCAGAACCATCTCTGTGGCTTTAAGGGGGGAGGCGGCCTGCTGGACCTCTGACAGGCCTTTCATCAGCAGTTGCCAGCTTCGGGTCAGGAGGGGAATGGAGAGCTTGTCAGCCATCTCCCGTCCGCGCACCCGCTCGGCTTCCGACAGTGCCTGGTCGGTGCCTGATGGAACCAGTTTCAGCCGGGTTACCTTGTGGGTCAGATCCAGCAGATCCTGCAGCACCACAGCCGGGTCGGAGCCACCATTGTAGAGGTCTTCCAGAATGGTCAGTGAGCCAGGCACATCGCCTTGCATGATCTGGTCAAAGAGATCGTAGACCCGGGTGCTGTCGGCCAGCCCCAGCATGGTTTTAACCTGCTCGGTAATGACCTGACCGTCACCCAAAGAAATGGCCTGGTCCAGCAGAGACAGACCATCGCGGGCCGACCCGTCTGCGGCGCGGGCGATCAGGGACAGGCCCTCTTCCTCAACGCTCACACCTTCCTTGTCGCAGATGCGGGCGAAGTGACCAGCCAGATCCTCCTGATCAATGCGCCGCAGATCAAAGCGCATGCAGCGGCTCAGCACCGTGACCGGCACCTTGCGGATTTCCGTAGTCGCGAAGATGAAGACCACGCTTTCGGGCGGTTCTTCCAGGGTTTTCAGCAGGGCGTTGAAGGCATTGCGCGACAGCATATGCACTTCGTCGATGATGTAGACTTTGTAGCGGGCCGACACCGGGCGGTAGCGGACCGACTCGATCAGCTCGCGGATGTCGTCGACACCGGTGCGGCTGGCGGCGTCCATCTCAATGACATCGGGGTGGCGATCTTCGGCGATGGACTGGCAGATGGGGCAGTCGTCGGTATTGCCGACGGTGGGGCCGGCCGTGCCATCCGGTCCGGCGTAGTTGATGGCTTTGGCGATGATCCGGGCGGTGGTGGTTTTGCCCACCCCGCGCACACCGGTCAGCACCACAGCATGGGGCAGGCGGCCTTTCTCGATGGCGTTTTTCAGGGTCCGCACCAGCGCATCCTGGCCGATCATGTCGGCGAAAGACTGGGGGCGATACTTACGTGCCAGAACGCGGTAAGGCTGGCCGTCGTTCAGATCAGCTGGGGCAGAGGACGTGTCTGAAGGGGAGGTGTCTGTCATTTGCGCAGGCGGCGTGTCGGGGGACAGCGGTCCCTCCTCCTGTTGATCTATCATGTCGTCGCTCACGCCGCAGGCCTTTCCAAACAGAAAACCACTGATCCCAGAAAGCTGGAGAAAAGGGGCAGATCTGTCGCCTTTTCCAGAGACGGGACGGTCCCCCTCTCTGCTGCAGAGCTGCCTGACATGAACCTAGCAGAAGCCATGCCCCGGCGCGAAGACTTTGCGGGGGAAAAGACAATTAGATTTTTTGGATAAGCAGGAGACTGGCGACGCGACCCGAACGAATCTCGTTACGGCTGCTTCCTTCCGGACCTGACCGGGTTGGCGAGCGGTTCGCCCGCGGCCAGCCTCCCACCGGCTTTATCTGACAGTCGGCCCGAAAGAACAAGCCCCGAGTCGCCCGGTTGCTGATTCTTTTCTGTAAAACGGCGGGTCTGTAAGGCAGTGAGCCTGTGAGCTTACGGGACTGTGAAACTGCGGACCCCCGGTGCATTTGCCATAGGGCGATCCCTGGCGGTCCCCAGGCTGTTGGTTGTCTCCAAGCTGCCGGTGATCCTCACGCTGCCGGTTGTCCCACGCCACCTGATGCTGCCAAACGGCCTGCAGGTCACCTTGTCCGTGGTGTCATCTTGTCCTGCAGGTTCAAAGCATGCGACCTTTGCGCTACAGATTCTCGAGCAAGGCCTTTCCGGCTGACACGGACTTTCGGACAACCGCCCCTATCATGATCAATCGCCCCAACTTCTTCGCTGAAAATGGCCTGAACCGGGCCGATCACCACCGCAGCGATCCCGACTGGCTGAAAGCGCGGGAGGATCATCCCGACAGCCGTTTTGTGGCCGTCTGGCGCTATCGCTCCCTGATCATCCAAAGCACCTGGGATGACAGCCTGCGGGCGGCCTTCCTGCCGCCTGAGGTGGCAACAGAACTGAACAGCGAGCTGCCGGCCATTTTTCTGGGGCTGGACAAGGACGACCGGGCCTACTTTGCTCTCGACATCTCCAGTCATCCTCTGAAAGAGGAGGAAACGCCGGAACTGAAAGGCCATGGTCAGTTCCTTGATCTGCGGGAAATGGGCCAGCTGCTGCCTCATCAGGACGGGGGCATTCTGGCGCTGGCCCGGGGCATGATCTTCTGGCACCGCAAGCACCGCTTCTGTGGCTCCTGCGGCAGCCTGACGAAAGTGGTCAATGCCGGACATCAGCGGCGCTGCACCAATGAAGACTGCAAAACCCCGCAGTTCCCCCGCACGGACCCGGCTGTCATCATGCTGGTACACGACGGGGCTGACCGCTGCGTGCTGGGCCGACACCCACTCTGGCCCAAAGGGAACATGTCGACCCTGGCCGGGTTTGTGGAGCCGGGGGAAAGCCTGGAAGAGGCGGTGATCCGGGAAGTCTATGAAGAAGTGGGCTTGCGGGCCCGCAACGCCACCTATGTGTCGTCCCAGCCCTGGCCTTTTCCCTCTTCCCTCATGCTGGGATATTTTGCCGAGGCGGACTATGGCCCGCTGACCCTGCAGCCGGATGAGATTGAAACAGCCCGCTGGTTCCACCGGGATGAGATTTTGAACTGCCCTTTTGACGACGATTTCAAGTTGCCGCGGGAGATCTCCATTGCCCGCCGTCTGATCCAGACCTGGGTCGGCAAAGAAGTTTAAGGGCCGCGCCCGGCGCAAAACCCCGCTAGCCTTTCTGGACTCCCCATGATCGGAGCTGCGTTAAGGGGCAAGAGCATGAGGGCTTTGGGCCGACGTGCTTCGGGCCTGTAGTTAAACCATCAATCATCCTCTAACCTATTGAAAAGAGCTTGATTTGTCTTTTAAGTGTCCACACCAAGTGTGTTCACTTAATGCCATCTCATTCATGGGGGACAGTCCGCTGGGGACGATAAAGGAATTTGGCGAACTGAAACGCCCGGGAGGCATCACGCTGCGGTGGCTGAAAGCCACCCCCTCCGCTGCCGGGTCATCTGACCCAGCGAGCAAAATCTGCGTGCTGCTGCATGGCCGCACAGAGTTCATCGAAAAATACGATGAAGTCATCGATGAACTGACGGACCGGGGCTATGGCGTCTGGACCTTTGACTGGCGCGGACAGGGGCTGTCCAGCCGGGAAACGGATAATCCTCACAAGGGCCACAGCAACGGGTTCCAGGACTATCTGGATGACCTGCAGGCCTTTCTGGATCAGGTGGTGGACTGGCAAGGGGCTGAACATTGTTTGCTTATGGCCCATTCCATGGGCGGGCATCTGGCTTTGCGGCATCTGCTGGGCGGGCAGAGCCGCTTCACCGCCGCTGCCATCTCTGCGCCCATGACCGCCATTCGCTTTGGCGGGACGGGGCGCAGCCGTCTGGTTAAATGGATTGCACGCTTTGGCAGCTGGCTGGGCAAGGCCAGGGACTATGCGCCGGGCAGCGGTGACTGCACCCCGCAAAGTTACGAAAACTCTTTCCCCAAGTTGACCAGCAACCGGGCCCGCTATGAGAGCTATCTGGCGGCAGTGCGCAGCAACCCGGATCTGGAGCTGGGGGGCGTGACCTTTGGCTGGCTGAACCAGGCCATCAAAAGCTCAAAAATCTTGATGCGTGAAGCTGCCAGCAGCCGCCATCATCCACCCATCACGCTCTTTCTGGGCGGGCGTGAACAGATTGTCGATAACAACGCCACCCTCGCCCTGTCGGCTCTGGTTTCCGGCAGTGAAGTCATCATCTACCCCGAGGCCCAGCACGAAATCCTGATGGAAAGCGACGCCATCTGGAGCCAATTCTGGGTCGATTTTGACGAGAGATTTGGCGCCTGATCCCAGCGGAGCGGTCGAGTCAGTTAATCGGGAAATTTCTTTCTTGATGCAATCATTGAGAGTTCGCGTTATTACAAACCTTCTCTTGTCTAATTGGCTTGTTAAGCGCCGGCGTCTCAGGCTGTCGCACAGTCAATGTCTCCTGCTAATCGGAGCTTCCCGTGCCGTCATTTCGCAATCTGTTCGTTGCCTGTTCTTTATCGCTTCTTTTGGCGGCATGCCAAAGCTCAAAACCCTACCGATCTCCAGATCTAGCACCAATAGTGAAAGTGCCTGTGGAGATTAATGTAGAAGCTTACGAATCAGATTACTCAGGAAAGATCATAGATAAAAAGCTATGGCTAGAAGTAAATGTTAAAGATAACTGGTCAGTTAAAGTTCCTCGTTCTCAGTACAAGTGCTTTGATCAGTACGATGTGACGTCAAACATCGATGAGAGATTCAGGAACGATGTAAAAGGCATCGCGACTAAATACTATTCTGATGTTCATCTGTTCGAACCTGCCGACACACTAAAAGACGTTGAGATTCTTCCGGGGGATGAGGCGTTGCTATTCGAATCAACGACAAACCTCATTTACCTCAAAGTAACGGGACGCCAATACACTAGTAAGTTGCTCGTGCGGAGTAATGTGTACGGAAGTTTTAAGCATTTTTTCTCGGATAATTCTGAGAGTGGCGAGGATTTTTCTGGCCACAATGATCTGTCTAAGAAAGGGTATTCTCAATTTGGCGCTTGTGACCGTGCGCCAAGGCAAATGCCTTTGAGTTATCAAGAGGCCTATAATGAAGCGCTGTCGAATTTTGAAGCTGAGTTCGTGAAGAAGGTCATCAACCGCTAAGAATTTTGGGACTTCTCACCGAGGAAAAATCTCATTCTCGGCCAGGACTTTGCCTGCCAGATAGAGCGAGCCGCAGATGAGAATCCGGCCAGGCCAGGGGTTCTCTGAGACGACTTTAATATGAGGTTTGGCACCTGACCCCACCGGAACGGTCGAGTCAGCTAATCGGGAATTTTCTTTCTTGATGCAATCATTGAGAGTTCGCGTTATTACGATCTAATCGATTTCGGATTGAGCCGTTAATTGTGTGCTTTGCTTTGGATTGGCTGGCACACCTCTGGCAATGGCTAAGCCCTTCCGACCCCTTTGGTGGAGTTCTTTCGTGTCATCTTTCCGTGCTTTTTTCGTTGCCTGTTCTCTGCCACTGTTTTTGGTGGCTTGCAAAACGCCAGAACCCGTAAAGCGTGAATTATTAGTTTTGGATATTGAGCCAGCAGCGATCTCTAATACCAGAGGAATATCAGATCATAAGGCCTTTGTTCAATTTTCAGTTGCTAGAAACGCAAGGAACAAAGCAAACAGAGGTTCTGCAGCGTGCTTTGAAATCTATCATCCGGTTAGCGATGTGAATCCGACCTTTGTCAAGAATGTGAAAGAGATTTTGGAGAGCTATTTTTCTGAGGTTGTAGAGCTGGATAAAAATGAAAATGCGACAAAGGTTCTGCAACCAGGAGACGTTTTTCTAAAAATAGAAACCGACCCTGTTGAGACAAAAATGAATGTTCACCCGCCAGCGTGGTTTGGCAACGATTGGAATGTTCACGTTGCCAGCATCATTTCGGGAGAAGTGAATTACGAACTAGATGGCGGTGTCCAGGATTACTGGAGTTTTAAAGGGGTCAATTTTACAAGCGAACCTACGGCGGCCGTTGAAATTCCAGGACTTTCGGCGACGTCAGAAGAACGGACTGCCGCCTTCAAAACGCTTTGCACGAAAGTACCGAAGCTACTCAAAGCAAATCTACAAGCTTCTTATGACGAAGCCTTGATGATGTTTACGGAAAAACTGGAAAAATACGTCATCAACAAGTAGGCGCTAAATGCCCCGACCTACTTCGGAAAGGTCTCGTTTTCCGCCAGGACTTTGCCGGCCAGATAGAGAGAGCCGCAGATCAGGATGCGGCCGGGCCAGGGGTTTTCTGAGACGATCTGGGCGATGGCCGATCTGACGCTGTCTTCCGCCTGGGCGTCGAAGCCACTGTCTTTTGCTTTCTGGGCGGCTTCCTGGGCACTCAGGGAGTTGGGTTCGCCGGGGATCTCCACGGCCCGCAAGCCCTGCGCCACCTGGGCCAGGGGGCCCAGAAAGCCTTCGGCGGCCTTGTTGTTCAGCATGCCATAAACCAGATGCAGCGGGCCGTCATCCCAGCCTTTTGCCACGGCGGCCAGAGCCTCCCCGGCTGAGGCGTTGTGCCCGCCGTCCAGCCAGAGTTCCCAGCCCTCAGGCAAGAGCTCCACCAGACGCCCTTCGGTGAGATGCTGCAGGCGGGCCGGCCACTTGGCGCTGGCCACGCCCAGCGCGCGGGCATTCTGGTCGGGGGCGATGGAGGTGCTGAGCTGCAGGGCGCAGACCACAGCCAAGCCGGCGTTGTCGATCTGGTGTTCGCCGATCAAACCGGGACGGGGAAGCCACTCCACACCGTCATTCACAAAGAGGCGAAAGCCGCCTTCCTCCGTTTCGGTCCACCAGTGGCGATTGTGGATCCACAAAGGGGCGCCGACTTCTTCGGCTTTGGCTTCCAGAACCTTCAGGGCTTCTTTGGGTTGCGGGCCCAGCACACAGGGTACGCCAGGCTTCATGATGCCCGCCTTTTCAGCGGCAATCTGCTTGATTGTGGTGCCGAGAAACTGCGTGTGATCGATGGAGATAGGGGTGATGGCCGTCACGGCCGGCTGGGCCACCAGATTGGTGGCGTCGAGCCGCCCGCCCAGGCCTGTTTCCAGCAGCAGCACGTCGGCTTCCGCGCGGGAAAAGGCCAGAAAGGCTGCTGCTGTGGTGACTTCGAAGAAGGTGATGGGCTTGCCGTCGTTGCTGGCTTCCACCTCTTCCAGCAGGGCCATCAGAGCCTCTTCGTCAATCAGCTCTCCGGCCAGGCGGATCCGCTCATGAAAGCGCACCAGATGGGGGGAGCTGTAGTGGTGGACAGAGCGACCTGCCTCTTCCAGCATGGCCCTGAGGTAAGCCAGCAGCGAGCCTTTGCCGTTGGTGCCTGCCACATGCACGACCGGGGGCAGGTGCTGCTGGGGATTGCCCAGCAGAGCCAGCATGTCGATCATTCTGTCGAGAGAAAGATCAATCAGCTTGGGGTGCAGAGACAAGAGGCGATCCAGGATCCGATCACTGCCCAGATGCCCGCCTTCGGATTTGAGGGACTGGGGCAGGGCTGTGTCGCCAGAGGTTGGCGCGGAAGGATCGCTGTCACTCATGCCTTAGGGGTCTTCTTTACTGTTGGCGACCGGGGTGAGAACGGGCCGCCCTGTCGTGAGCGGCCCCAGGAGAGAAAAGGCCGTTACTTCTTGTCGTCCGGCGCGATGATCTCCGCCTCGACCACCACGGGTTCCGCGGCGTCCTTGCTGGCAGTTTCGCTGCCTTCTGCTGTCGCTGACCCTTTGAAAGCGACCACTTCTGCACTGGGCTTGCGGTCCATCAGCAGGCTGAGCAGCCGTCCGATGTTCTCGTTCAGGTCTTTGCGGTGCACCACCATGTCGACCATGCCGTGGTCCAGCAGATACTCGGCAGACTGGAAGCCTTCGGGCAGCTGTTCACGGATGGTTTCCTCGATCACCCGCTTGCCGGCAAAGCCGATGGTGGCGCCGGGTTCGGAAATGTGTACGTCGCCGAGCATGGCAAAGGAAGCGGAGACGCCGCCGGTGGTGGGATCGGTCAGCAGCACGATGTAGGGCAGCCCGGCGTCCTTGACCATTTCCACGGCAATAACCGAGCGCGGCATCTGCATAAGAGAGAGGATGCCTTCCTGCATGCGCGCGCCGCCCGAGGCAGGCACGGCGATAAAGGCGGCATTCTGGGCCACGGCCAGTTTGGCTGCTGTCACCAGACCCTCACCCACGGCGATGCCCATGGAGCCCCCCATGAAAGAGAAGTCGAAGACGGCCACGACGGACTGCTGCCCGCCGATGGTGCCGTGAGCCACCTGGATGCCTTCTTTTTCGCCGGTTTTGGCACGCGACCGCTTCATCCGGTCGGGATACTTCTCCCGATCGCGGAACTTCAGCGGATCGGCAATGGCCTCAGGCAGTTCGATGCGGGTGAAGCTGCCGTCGTCGAACAGCAGGGCCAGACGCTCTGCCACGGGCAGGCGCATGTGGTGGTTGCAGTTGGTGCAGACCCGGTGGTTGGCCGTCAGTTCCCGATGGAAAACCATCTGGCCGCAGGCCGGACACTTTTCCCAGAGGTTGTCGGGGACTTCGGTTTTGGTAACCAGCGCCTGAAGTTTCGGGCGCACATAGTTGGTGATCCAGTTCATCCACGCTTCCCAGAGGCCAGCTCACGTACAAAAGACAGAACATCCTCAACCAGACCCGGTTTGGCCTTCCCGTCGCCGTCGAGGTTCGACTTGATGCGGTCCACCAGGGCAGAGCCCACAACCGCGGCTTCTGCCGAGGCGGTGGTGTCGCGCACGTTGTCAGGTGTTTTGATACCGAAACCGACGGCAATCGGCAAATCCGTATGTTCTTTCAGCTTGCCGATGGCAGTGGCCACATCAGCCTGAGCGGCAGAGGCCGTGCCGGTGATGCCCATGATGGAGACGTAGTAGAGGAAGCCGGACGTGTTCTGCAGAACCTTTGGCATGCGGGCCGCATCAGTGGTCGGCGTGGCCAGGCGGATCCAGTGCAGGCCCTTTTCCAGGGCGGGCAGGCAGAGCTCGTCGTCTTCTTCCGGCGGCAGGTCAACGATGATGAAGCCATCCACACCTGCGGCTTTCGCCCGGTCCAGGAAAGCGTCGTTGCCCATGGAATAGATGGGGTTGTAGTAGCCCATCAGAATGATCGGAGTGTCCTGATCGTCTTTGCGGAAGTCCGCCACCAGATCCAGGGTCTTGGCCAGGGTCATGCCGTTGTTGAGAGCATGAAGGGAGGAGGCCTGAATGGCCGGACCATCGGCCATGGGATCGGAAAAGGGCATGCCCAGTTCGATCACATCCACCCCGGCAGCGGGCAGGCCCTTGAGAATATCCAGCGTGGTCTTTTCGTCCGGATAACCGGCTGTCATGAAGGTGACCAGTCCGCCCTTGTCCTGGGCTTTCAGGTCGGCGAAGCGCTGTTCCAAGCGGGTTGTCATGGGAGTTTGTCCTTCTTCTCGTTTCTTCGCTCAGATCTCAACGCCAAGGTATTTGGCGACGGAGAAGATGTCTTTATCGCCGCGACCACAGAGGTTCATCACGATGAGATGATCTTTCGGCAGGGTCGGTGCCAGCTTGGAGACATAGGCCAGGGCATGGCTTGGTTCCAGGGCCGGAATGATCCCTTCCAGACGGGTGCAGAGCTGGAAGGCGTCCAGGGCCTCCTTGTCTGTGGCATCCACATAGTTGACGCGGCCCACATCGTTCAGCCAGGAGTGTTCCGGCCCGATGCCGGGGTAGTCCAGGCCGGCGGAAATGGAATAGGCGTCGTTGATCTGGCCGTCATCGTTCTGCAGCAGGTAGGTGCGGTTGCCGTGCAGCACCCCCGGGCGACCGCCGTTGAGAGAGGCGGCATGTTCTCCCGTTTCAATGCCATGCCCGGCAGCTTCCACGCCGTACATTTTCACGGAAGGATCATCCAGGAAGGGGTGGAACAGGCCGATGGCGTTGGAGCCACCGCCGATGGCAGCCACAAGGCTGTCAGGCAGGCGTCCTTCCGCTTCCATCAGCTGGTCGCGGGTTTCGCGTCCGATGATGGACTGGAAGTCACGCACCATGGCCGGATAGGGATGAGGACCTGCAGCGGTGCCGATGATGTAGAAGGTGCTTTCCACATTGGCGACCCAATCGCGCAGGGCGTCGTTCATGGCGTCTTTCAGGGTGCCGGTGCCGGAGGTCACAGGGATCACCTCCGCGCCCAGCATCTTCATGCGGAAGACGTTGGGGGCCTGACGTTCAATGTCGGTCGCCCCCATGTAGACCACGCAGGGCAGGTTGAAGCGGGCGCAGACCGTGGCCGTGGCCACCCCGTGCTGCCCGGCGCCGGTTTCGGCGATGATCCGGGTCTTGCCCATGCGTTTGGCCAGCAGGATCTGGCCCAGGGTGTTGTTGATCTTGTGCGCGCCGGTGTGGTTCAGCTCGTCGCGCTTGAAGTAGATTTTGGCCCCGCCCAGCTCTTCGGTCAGACGCTCGGCAAAGTACAGCGGGCTGGGACGGCCCACATAGTGTTTCAGGAAGTAATCAAACTCCTCCTGAAAGCTTGGATCTGCTTTGGCGGCGTTGTAGGCCTCCTCCACTTCCAGGATCAGGGGCATGAGGGTTTCCGCCACAAAGCGGCCCCCGAACTGGCCGAAGTGTCCACGCTCGTTTGGACCCGAGCGATAGGTGTTCAAAGATTCGGTCATGTTTTTGCTTGTCTCTTGCTGGAGGGGCACCTGCCGGGGCAGCGCCACCAAAGGTCTGTGTCGTTTGTTGTCTTTGCCTGGGGGCCAGTGCTCTCATTACCTCGATATTTGAGCCCGAGATGGCTGGCTTTTTCAAGGCAGGCGCAGACTGCCTGACTGGCGGGAAACTGTCCACGTTCGGGACCGCGATTCTTTCTCACAGGGTCCCGTAGTTTTTTTCCGTGATCTCGACAGAGGGCCGGTCAGGTGGCGGTTACAGCTGTTTGGTTCTGGCGAGAAAATCGCGAATCAGCTGGGGGTCTTTTTGGCCAGGGGCGCTTTCCACACCAGAGGAGATATCCAGGATTTTGGTGCCGCTGATGGCCACCGCCTCGGCAATGTTGTCGATCCTGAGACCGCCGGCCAGCATCCAGGGTTTGGGCCAGTTGCGGTTGGCCAGCATGCGCCAGTCGAACGACAGGGCATTGCCGCCTGGCAGGGCGTTCTCCATGGATTTAGGGGCTTTGGCGTCGAACATCAGATAGTCGACTATGGGGGCATAGTCTCTGGCGGCTTCCAGATCCTCGGGCCTGGCCACCTTGATGACTTTCATCACGGCCCGGCCGGTGCGCTGGCGAATGTCCTGCACGCGCTGAGGTGTTTCGCTGCCATGCAGCTGGATGATGTCCAGAGGAACAGCTTCCAGCACCCGGCCCAGCAGTTCATCATCGGGATCAACAAAGACCCCCACCGCATCAACAGCAGGCGTCAGGCGCTGGGCCAGAGAGGCGGCCTGTTCCGGCGTGACCGCCCGGGGGCTGGGGGGGTAGAACATGAAGCCGGCAAAGCGCGCGCCACCTTCGACCACTGCCGTGACGGTTTCGGGGGTCGAAAGACCACAGATTTTTGTTTCGATAGCCATGCCCCTGAGGTAGGCGGCCCACGCCCTTTTGTCCAGACCTTTGCAGATCAGGCCGGGGATGTTGATTCCGCGTCAGTGCCGCCCGACAGTTCAGGCAGGCCAACGATTTTTTTGTAGGCAATAGCGGCCAACACATGCCCAAGCAACCAGCAGAGCAAAGTTGCTACCACACCCAATATGCTCAAGATGATAGCAAGGGGACCTGGAGCTGGGTTCGCCGGGGTGCTGGCAACAGAAACCAAAACACCAGATAGCAATTCAATCCCAATAGGCAAAGCGGCTGCAAAGACCACGATAAGAAAGAGAGCCTTGAAATTTCTATGGGAGATTTTGATTGAGTCTGTCAGTTCATCGCTGTGTCTGACCAGTCCGCCAACCAGATAAATCATCGTATAGGCGGTGTAAGCCAGATAGGCGAATGTTGAAACCAACCAGAGGGCCACCACAAAGATAGGCGAGGAGAGGACACTGAAAAAGACCTGTGGCCCCATAGCTGATGGCAGGACTCTAATGGCGATCCAGATTAACGGGAAGTAGACAGCGGCGGCAATTACCCCAAGAAGAAAATACCGAATAAACAACTTCAGCACCCACACCTGAGCCCGGTAGTCTTTTGCTTCAACTGCTCTTAATCCCAACACGCGCTGGACAAACCAGCCAGCGGCAAAGAGATAGGCAAAGGCGATACCCAGAAAAGCCAAGAGGAAAACAAAGAACCCTGTGCCCTGGCTTAGGGCCAGATTGTATTTTGGTATGTCTGTGGAAAAGAGAATGAGCCCAATCAAAGCCGGCAGACCTATGATTATAGTCAGGATCAGGCCAATTGTTCTCTTGTTCTCCACCATCCAGGCCCAGCTGTCCTGAATGATTTCACCTGCGGTTACCTTTGACTGCACTTCAACGACTTGGTCGCTCATGAATCTACCCCCACCGAAATTTCGCGCAGAGTAAAGCTCTCCGAGCGATTCGCGTCAAGGTGGTTAATCCGCTGCGCGCAGCAGTGCAGCGTCAGCCGGTGATTTCAGGAAAGGCGCAGGCCGGATTTTTTGGCTCCGGTCAGACGGACTCCACACCAGAGATGGTCTGAGGTGACGTGCTGTCGGGCAGGCCGACGATTTTCTTGTAGGCCACAGCTGCACAGATGCAGCCATAGAGCCAACAGAAGATCCCGATTATCATTGCTGGAAGGAAAGCTATACCGAAGGCTTGAAAGATGTCGTTGGCATTCGTTTGAACATTTGCTCCATGGAACAACTCTGTCCCATAAAACACCAGAAACACGATTTGAGTGATCAAGCCAGCCAAGAGGGGAGTGCCTTGAAGTACCAAGCACACCAGGTAAAGCGCTTTGAAGTTTTTATGTGCGATCTTGATGGAACTGATAAGCCCTTGGCTGTTCTTCACAACGGAACCCACCAGATACGGCAGGGAGTAAGCCAAAACGGCAACACCTCCAAACAAAAATACAACAAATGGCAAAAATGGTATAAAAACAAACATTGTTAGTAATGAAAATAGAGCTAGTGGAATTGAAAGCGAGAAAAATGCAATAAAGCCGCGAAGAATTAGTTTTAATGGCGCAAATTTTGCGCGTAAACTCATGTTTTTTTCATGGCGAAGCCCCATTTGGATCTGCATAAGCCATGTTGTTGACCATAGAAACGCAACTATCCCACCAATATAGAGAACATTGACGCCAAAGACGAGGGTAACGGCGAAAACTTGCCCCAAATCTCCATGGGCGTGTTCAATTGGCAGTGTTGCCATCACGACAAGCGTGAAACAAAGGGGGAAGAAGGTGACTACAACGAACAAGAGGCCAATTGTCTTCCTGTTTTCATTGGCGCTTAGCCAGCTTTCTAAAAGAATTTCCTTCGCTGTAACTTTTGGCTGCGCATCCCCTGAAAGCTGGTCACTCATCTTGTCCCCCACCGAAATCTCGCGCAGAGTAAAGCCCTCCGAGCGATTCGCGTCAAGGTGGTCAGGCGGTTTCTTCCCAGAAGCGGGTGCGTTTGGCAAAAACGTAGGCAAAGGCAATGGAGGCCCAGGCAAAGGACAGATACTTGCCCACGGCCGCGACCGCCAGCCCCGGTACCACCAGTGACGTGGCGCCTTCGAATTTGGCGAGCAGGACATTGGCCACCAGAGTAAGACCATCTACCGGCAGGATCAGCAGCAGGAACATGAAGACCAGCACGGGCAGCACACCAAGAGATTCCCGGAAAGCCCGGCCATAGCCATAGCCCCGGCCCACGGAGGCGGCCGGCAGTGTAAAGCCAAGAGCACAGCCCAGAATCAGTGCAACAAGGGAGATGGCCGCCACCATGGGCAGGGCCGTTTCCAGCATCATTTCCATGGCTATTTCGGTGCCGGGATCCAGTTTGGGGGCAAGGGCCATGTTGATCGGCAGGGCGGCCAGGAAAATGAATCCGAACAGCCCCAGGGTTTTCAGCAGATAGCGCACCTCCCGGTTGCCCCAGAGGGGAGCAAGGGAGACAGAGCCGGGACCGAGCAGGATCGCCCTTTGAACCGCGCAGCAAAACCAGACGGACAGATAGAGATCGGCCATCAGGATGAGGGTGAAGAAGCTTGCCCCGCCAAAGTGCACAAAGGCTCCCATCAAAAAGGAAATCAGCAGCGGCAGAGCCGCCAGACGGCTGATGGCCGGCGCACTGGCAAGAGCACAGCCGAAAACCCCCTTTAGGGTTTCACCCAAAGCAAGCGGGGCCAGAGGACGGTCATCGGGCAGTTTGGAAAAGTCCAGCTCTGCCTGAGTGGGATTTGTCGGGCCTTCAGGGGTTGGATCTGTCGGGAGGTCAGTTGGGTTGGACAAAGCTCAGGCTCTTCGGCGGTGAGGGGCAGGGAAGACAGGGGAGAGTGGTGGTTCTTTTCCCTGTCAGACAACATAGGCTTTGAGATAGCGGAGAACAAAGGCTCTGCAAAGCCCCTAGAGTCAAACCGGTTTAAGTGGAATTACTAGGTGATATCACTTGAAGCGTGAATTTGCCTCTCTTGAGTGTTCTGGAGGATGGTTCACGGTTTCGGTACAAGCGCAAAGCGCTTCTAACCAAACCGATCATGATCTAGAGCCTTATCGCCTAATTTGAATCAACCTCGTCACTCCAAACAAGACCATAGGACTCTGGGCTTCCAGATCATAAAAGAAAGGCGGCCAGAGTTTCCCCTGACCGCCGCTTTGAAGGGTGGGGTCATGTTCCCCGCCAGATGTGGCGTCAGGCCAGATCTGCCAGTTCTTCGGCAATGCGTTTGGCGGCGGCGGTAGGATCGTCCGCTGCGGTGATTGGCCGTCCGATGACCAGCACATCCGCCCCGGCTTTGACGGCATCGCTGGGGGTCATGATGCGTTTCTGGTCGCCACTGGCCGCCCAGGCCGGGCGAATGCCGGGCACCACCAGCTTAAAGTCCGGGCCGCAGGCCGCCCGCAGAGCCGTGATTTCCTTTGGGCTGCAGACCACCCCGTCCAGACCGTTGGATTGAGCCAGTTTGGCCAGCCGGATGACCTGATCTTCGGCGGGACCATGCTGACCTACAGCCTCCAGGTCTGCATCATCCAGGCTGGTCAGAACGGTCACTGCAATCAGCCAGGGGCGTTCTGTTTCCAGATCCTCTGCGGCTTCGCGTACGGCCTGGCTGGACGCAGCCAGCATGGCCGGGCCACCGGCGGCATGAACATTGACGATGCGGGGCTGCAGGTGGGAGGTCGCCCTCAGGGCGCTGGCCACGGTGTTGGGGATGTCATGGAATTTCAGATCCAGGAACAAAGGTTCTCCGCCCAGAACCGCCCGCACCCCATCGGGTCCCTGGGCGCTGAAGAACTCTTTGCCGATCTTGAAGCCGCCGACCTTGCCGCGCAGACTGTCCACCAGCTCTCTGGCCTTTGCGAGATCTGTCGTGTCCAATGCCACATAGATTCTCTGCCAAGCTTCCATGACCGTTCTCCTTTGCCCTTGTTTCCATAACGCACCTGTCGCTGCGCGGGGCCTTTTAGCCTCTCGACCTGGGCTTGCCAACCAAAAGCAGAGGGAGGAGAGATCTGCGTTTATTGCAGTTCCCTTCGCCCTTTGCTTTCGCTATTCCTTATCCTTTCCCAAGCAGCAGAGCTTCTTGAAGTCGACTCGGGTCCGTGAAGGTCCTGGTGGGACTTTACGCGCAGCGCTGGACCGCCAGTTGAGCGCCTGCCAGATCTTCCAGCGCTGTCCCGACTGATTTGAAAAGGGTCAAGTCAGCGGTGTAATCCCGGTCCGGGGCTGTGCCGCGGGTCAGTTCCAGCAGATCGGCCTGAATGGCCTCCAGAGTCAGCGCCCCGCTGGCCAAAGGCTGAACAATATCCCCGCCTTCCTTGGTGGCGCCTTCGCGGGTGTCGACAAAAACCTGGGCTTTGCGGATGGCGGTGTCGTCGGTTTCACGCATGTCGGGGGTAAAGGCCCCCACCAGATCCAGATGTTGTCCTGCCTGCAGCCAATCCCCCTGCACCAGAGGAGCAGTGGACAGGGTGGCACAGGAAATGAGATCGGCTTCCTTGACGGCGGCTTCCAGATTGTCGGTGAAGTCCACCTGCAGGCCGTCCCGGCTCAGCTCTTTGGCAATCTTCTCGGCTTTGGCCGGGTTGCGGCCCCAGATGGTGGCCTGTTCGATGGGCCGGACGGCGGCGTGAGCTTCGATCAGGTGCGGGGCCAGAGCGCCCGTCCCCACCATCACCATTTTCCGGCTGTCTTTTGCAGCCAGATAATCGGCAGCCAGTGCAGAGGCTGCAGCGGTGCGCCGCAGGGTCAGCATGGGGCCGTCGACCAGGGCCAGCGGATTGCCGGTTTTGCCATCCAGCAGGACATAGATCCCCTGAACAGCCGGCAGGCTGCGGTCAGAGTTGCCGGGGGTGATGGTGACCATCTTGATGCCGACCTGGGCTTCGCCCTGCCAGGCTGGCATCAGCAGCAGGGTGGCGTCCGGTTCACTGGCCCGTTCCATGGTGTGGTGGTGGCGAACAGGAACTTCCACATCGCTTTTGAAGGCCTCTCTCAGGGCTTCCACAAGACTGGGGAAATCCAGGGCTTTTTGCACGTCAGCGGCGGAGATCATTTTCATGGTTGGTCAATTCCCAGTTCAATCGTGGTGTTGAAAAACCGCTCGTGAGGGGGCATGGCTTGATTTCAGGCGACCGGCACTGCCAACGAAACCGGTTCAGCCCTCCTGCCCACCTCGCGCTCACCTCGTGCTCCCCACGGGCGCTCATCAGGCGGTTTCCAGAATAATGCGTTTGCAGTGAAAGCAGTTAGCTGGAGGCGTGACCCAGAGCTGGCGTTGCACTCTTGTCAGCCAGTGCCGGGCCAGATGCGGGCGTGGTCTGTTGCTGGCGCGCGGTTTCCTGTTTGATCTGCTCCAGCTCCCGATGTTCCCGACGGGCCAGCCGGCGCTTGCCGCCAGCTCCCAGCCAAACGGCGATGCCGCCCAGCAGGTAGCCGATCACCAACGGCACCAGAACGGCCAGATAAAGCGGGACCTCTACCGCGCTGTCCAGAGGCCAGAGCGACAGGTCCACCACCTGACGATTGGCCAGGGCAAAGACCACCCCCAGAATCAGCAGGGGCAAGGTAATGAGCCAGGAAATGTACTTCACGGTGAAATCCTCTTGATATCGATGGCCCAGGCCAGAAGATCAGACAGCTTTAGCAGATGTTCTTCCGAGAGTCTTAGAGTCAAATCGGTTTAGTGGACTTACCAAGTGATACCACTTGAAGCGTGAAACTCTTTTCAGTGTTTCAGAAGGTGATTCACGGTCCAGATCCAAGCGCAAAGCGCTTACAACGAAACCGATCATGCTCTGGCGCTCTTTGTGAACTCCCGAAGTATCTGCACAGGAAAGATGAACAGGCTGCTCCTCAATCGGTCTGAAGGTGACTTTCGACAGAGGTGTCACGCGGGCACATCTGCTTTCCTTGGTCGTACCCCGACGGCCTGACGGGTCAGCACTCCGACTTATAAAGGATAGAGTTTAGGCAAAAGCAAGGCGAGAAGTGCACAAGAGCCTGATCAGCAGAGCGTTGGCGCTCAAATGGCTGCAGGATCTCTATGATTGCCCGGCAATGAAAGGGGATCCAGGTCAGATCAATGCAGGTCGGTTTTGAATTGATCGGCTGTTCGGGAGGTCAATCGGTATGGGGAGGCTTGCGCCGAAATCCTCTGCAGGCCTGGAAAAAACCGATCAGACTCTTGTCAGAATCCGAATGGGCTGGCCAGCAATGCAGGCCAGGGAGAAACTGAGATTGGGAGGTAAAGCGGGAAGAAAGTGACGCAGAAAGCGATCAGCTTTCGTTCATGCGATCCCGCAGTTGCTTACCGGTTTTAAAGAAGGGCACCATCTTGGCTTCCACCGGCACGGCTTCGCCGGTGCGGGGGTTGCGGCCTACCCGGGCTTCACGGGCTTTTACGGAAAAGGCCCCGAAACCGCGAAGCTCTACCCGGCTGCCCTGGGCCAGGGCTTCGGTGATTTCTTCAAAGATGGTGGTGACGATGCGTTCTACATCTCTGTGGTAGAGGTGCGGGTTCTGCTCTGCGATACGCTGGATCAACTCGGATTTAGTCATGGCCTTCCCCTGGGCGCGCCGACTTGCGGTCGGTCAACTAGACGCTGGAACATTGCTTCTCAGCCGATCCCACGCGGATCGGTTGGGCAAAATTTGTATGCTTCCAAGTGAGCAGCCGGAAGCCAGATTGGCAGAGCTTCCTTGGCCCCTTTGGCGCTACCCTGCCAGAGGGAAAGGCAGGCGTCAAGATAAGCCTTATATTACAGAGAGATAGATTCTCTGCTCTGCCTCAGATCAGGGGGCGAACTTTGCCTGGAACAGCGTTGGGCGAGAGGAAAGGGCTTTGTCATCCTCAAGAAGAGGGTTTCGCTCCCGGTGCTGGCAGGACCGCAAAAAAGAAAAGGGCACGATGCGCATTGCACCGGGCCCTTAATCTAAGTCGGCAGAGTTAGGTTGACTTACTCTGCGTCTTTGTCACCAGCGCCTTCGGAAGGCACCTGAGCTTTCAGGGCAGCGCCCAGAATGTCACCCAGGCTTGCGCCGGATTCCGTGGAACCGTAGTCAGCCACAGCCTGTTTCTCTTCAGCTACCTGCAGCTGCTTGATGGACAGGGTGATGCGGCGGGTCTTGCGGTCCAGGGAAGCCACCTTGGCGTCGACCTTTTCGCCAACGGCGAAGCGGTCAGGACGCTGTTCGGAGCGCTCACGGGACAGGTCGGATTTACGGATGAAGCCGGTGGCACCGTCAGACAGCTCCACTTCCAGGCCGTTTTCGGTGACCTGGGTGATGGTGCAGGTGACAGCGTCGCCGCGCTTGATGTCAGCCGTTGCGGACTCGAAGGGATCGCTCTCCAGCTGCTTGATGCCGAGGGAGATACGTTCTTTGTCGGTGTCCACGTCCAGAACCTTGACCTTGACCATCTGGCCTTTGGTGTAGTCCTTGACGGCTTCATCGCCGGAGCGGTTCCAGTCCAGATCGGACAGGTGAACCATGCCGTCGATGTCGCCAGGCAGGCCAACGAACAGACCGAATTCGGTGATGTTCTTGACTTCGCCTTCGATCTCGGTGTCGGCCGGGAATTTCTCCAGGAAATCGTTCCAGGGGTTGGCCTGGATCTGTTTCAGGCCCAGAGAGATGCGGCGTTTGGACTCGTCCACATCCAGAACCATGACTTCCACTTCCTGAGAGGTGGAAACGATTTTGCCCGGGTGGACGTTTTTCTTGGTCCAGCTCATTTCGGAAACGTGAACCAGGCCTTCGATGCCGGGCTCCAGTTCCACAAATGCGCCGTAGTCGGTGATGTTGGTGACACGGCCCTGGAATTTGGCACGGACCGGGTACTTGGCAGCAACACCTTCCCAGGGATCAGCTTCCAGCTGCTTCATGCCCAGGGAGATACGCTGGGTTTCGGCATTGAAGCGGATGACCTGCACCTTGACCTGCTGACCGATGGTCAGGGATTCGGTGGGGTGGTTGATGCGCTTCCAGGAGATGTCGGTGACGTGCAGCAGGCCGTCAACACCACCCAGATCAACGAATGCACCGTAGTCGGTGATGTTCTTCACCACGCCGTCGAGGACCTGGCCTTCTTTCAGACCGGAGATCAGCTCGGAACGCTGTTCGGCGCGATCTTCTTCCAGAACGGCACGGCGGGAGACAACGATGTTGCCGCGGGCCCGGTCCATTTTCAGGATTTGGAAAGGCTGAGCGGTGTGCATCAGCGGGGTCACGTCGCGCACGGGGCGGATGTCAACCTGGCTGCCGGGCAGGAAGGCCACAGCGCCGGAAAGGTCGACAGTGAAGCCGCCTTTAACCCGACCGAAGATGTTGCCGGTCACGCGCTGGGAGTCGCTGAAGGCGTCTTCCAACTGGTTCCAGGCTTCTTCACGGCGGGCTTTGTCACGGCTGAGCATGGCTTCGCCGTTTTTGTCTTCCATACGCTCGAGGTAGACCTCGACCGTGTCGCCGATTTTCAGTTCGGGCTCTTCGCCAATTTTGGCAAATTCTTTGAGGGCCACACGGCCTTCGGACTTCAGACCCACATCGACGAGAGCGGAGTCACCTTCGATGCGGACAACAGTGCCGCGCAGAACAGTGCCCTGCAGGCTCTGATCCGGGCCCAGGGACTCGTCCAGGAGGGCGGCAAAAGATTCAACTTCGGACATTTAGTTTCCTTTCGGTATCATTCTTTTTTCAGGCCAACCGGTTGTTTCCGGCGGTCTTCCCCGCGATGCAGGCCTATAACCCGCGGGGCGTTATCGTTGAGCCATGTCCTGACCCGGGGGGACAGGCAATGGCGGTGTTGACGTGCCCTGGCAGTGCAGCAGACCCCTTGTTAAGGCCAAGAGTGGTCCGGACGGCTGCAAGAGCACGTTTATCCTGATGGCTGGTAAGCTATTGGTTTTTCGTGGAAAAACCCTTTGCTACCGCGTCACAACGGAACGCAAAGACTCCAGCACGGCTGCAAGAACCGTCTGGGCGTCCATCTCCGTCGTGTCGAAGGTTACGGCATCTTCAGCCGCCACCATCGGCGCATCGGCCCGGGAAGAGTCCCTTGCGTCACGCGCCTCTAAATCCGCCAGGATGCGCGCGTATATAGACTCCTCACCGCGATCAATCAACTCTTTGTGTCGTCTTTTTGCCCGGGCTGTCGCAGAGGCGGTGATGAAAAACTTTGCACTGGCATCAGGGCAGACCACGGTGCCGATATCCCGGCCGTCCAGGACGGCACCCTTTTTGCCGTCCGGCGGGCTCTGGGCAAAGCGGCGCTGAAAGTCCAGCAGGGCAGCTCTGACAGCCGGTTGAGCCGCAACGATGGACGCGCCCTGTCCCACTTCTTCCTGCCGCAGATCCTGCCGTTTCAGATCCTCAGGCGTCAGTTTCTGAGCCTGAATGGCGGCTGCCTCACTGTCTTTCGGATCCTGGCCTTTTGCCAGCAGGCAGGCCGCCACAGCCCGATAGAGAGAGCCGGTGTCCAGGTAAGCCAGATCCAGCTTGTCGGCCAGGGATCGGGCCAGGGTGCCCTTGCCGGCGGCGGTCGGTCCATCAACGGCGATGACCAGAGAGGCAGGCTGCGCAGTCATGATGCTGTCAGCCTTCACTGCTTTGCGACGGGGCATGGTCTCCGGAACCGTCAGCACCATCCGCAGGGGCGGGTCGGTCAAAACGGGCGCCCAGGCCTGTCATCAGCTCTGCAAAGCCGGGGAAGGAGGTGTCGATGGGGGAGCCGTCATCAATGGTGACGGGCTGCTGAGCCGCCAGACCCAGTACCAGAAAGGCCATGGCGATGCGGTGATCCAGATCCGCTTCAATCAGGGCGCCCCCCGGCACGGCGCCACCGGTTCCTTCGACAATCAGATAGTCATCGCCTTCTTCAACCGTCACGCCACAGTCACTCAGACCCTTGGCCACGGCGGCCAGACGGTCGCTTTCCTTGACCCGCAGTTCCTTCAGGCCGGTCATGACAGTGCGACCTTCAGCAAAGGCAGCGGCCACCGCCAGTACGGGGTACTCGTCAATCATGGAGGGGGCGCGGGCCGCCGGAACCTCAATGCCCTTCAGCTTTGAGGCGCGCACACGAATGTCGGCCACCACTTCCCCGGCTTCTGTGCGGCGATCCAGTTCTTCCAGCTCTGCGCCCATTTCCTCCAGACTGGTGAAGAGGCCCGTGCGCAGAGGGTTGAGGCCAATGGCCTTTAGGGTGATGTCAGAGCCGGGCAGCAGCAGGGCAGCAACCAGGGGGAAGGCAGCCGATGAAGGGTCGGCAGGAACTTTAACCGGCGCAGCGGTCAGTTCCGGCTGTCCCAGCAGGGTTACGTAGCGCCCTTCCTTGGTGTCCTGAACGCGCACTTCGGCCCCGAAGTAGCGCAGGAGGTTTTCCGTATGGTCGCGTGTGGCTTCCGGCTCAATGACCGTGGTTTCGCCCGGCGCGCCCAATCCGGCCAGCAGAACGGCCGATTTTACCTGGGCGGACGGGACCGGCAGGCGGTAGGTCATGGGCAGAGGGTTTGCCGGACCTGTCAGGGTCAGGGGCAGGCGACCACCGTCGCGAGCCACAACCTGGGCCCCCATCTGTGTCAGGGGGTCCGTCACCCGGGACATGGGCCGGCGGCGCAGGGAGGCATCGCCGGTCATGGTAACGGTCAGGGGTTGGCTGGCAATCAGGCCCATGACCAGACGCACACCGGTGCCGGAATTGCCAAAATCCAGGACATCGTCGGGTTGCCGCAAACCGCCGATGCCAACCCCCTGCACGGTCCAGCAGCCGGGGCCCGTGCGCTCGACCCTGGCGCCCATGGCGGCCATGGCTTTGGCAGTGTTGAGCACATCCTCACCTTCCAGCAGACCTTCGATCCGGGTTTCCCCAACGGCCAGAGCCCCGAACATCAGCGCCCGGTGGGACAGGGATTTGTCGCCGGGAATGGCAATGGTTCCAGACAGCGATGAGCCGGGAAGGGCCGTGATGGCGGCTGAAGTAAGGTCGGGCACGCGCGCAAACTCTCTTTAAAAACGGGGCCAGTGGAGGTGGCCGCTCTCTAGCACAGACCCTGCTTTCTTGCCACTGCGCAGAAAGCAGGTCGGCCATGGGCGGCGGATAATGCAGTAGGTGGCAGGCGTCCCAGCGGATGTGGTCGCAAAAACTCGTTGCGTCTGGCAGGTCCGCCGGTCTGGTGGGAGGACCCGGCCCGGATCAGATTCCCGTGCTTTCAGGAACTTACCTTCATAGGCTTACGACAGGCCGGAAGGGCTTGATTTTCTGCGGTTAGTCTTTTTATTTTCAATCCTGTGGTTTTTATGGCTTCCAGCAGTTGACAGGGGCCCGTTGGAATGGCTATAGCCCGCCAACTTTCGGGCCCTGCGGACGCTTGACTGCGAGTGGTTGCTGCCCTGTTTTCTTTTTCTGACGTCTCTTCTTTTGGAGAGGCAACACAAATCAAGGAGGTTGCGCGTGGCAAAACCGGAGTGGGGTACAAAGTGCGTCTGCCAGTCATGCAGCACCAAGTTCTATGACTTGAAACGGGACCCGGCAGTTTGCCCGTCCTGTGGCACCACCTACAATTCTGACGCTGCTCTGCGCAAACGCGCCAAAGCCAGCAAAGTCGTCAAGAAAGATGCGATCGAAGAGGTCGTGGAAGAAGAAATCGCTGAAGTCGATGTAGATCTTGAGGACGACATCGAAGTGGAAGGCGACAGCCAGGACGACGATGTCACGCTGGAAGACGACGGTGATATCTCCAGTGAAGATCTGGGAATTTCCGCCGGTCTGAACGAAGACGAAAAAGAAACCTGACTTCCCCGCTCGGGTGACAGGTGAGTTTCAGGAAAAGGGCTCTTCGGAGCCCTTTTGTTTGCCCTTTTCAAAGCAGCTGTTTGCGCTGCCGGTTTTGTTGGCGAGTTTCTGGTGATTTTCAGAGCCAATGACTGGTTTGTCGGGGGATTATGGTCAGGAAAAGGCGCGGGAAACCGCCAAAAACCCGGGTGTTGGTCCTGACGCAAAAAAAATGACTTTTTGTCCTTGCAAAGCCCGGAACCTTCGCCTAGTTTCCGGGCTCCCAACAACGGGAACCCCGGTGGTTCTTCGTTGACGTGACTGCCAGCTGATCTGCTTGCCTGACAGGCAGAAAAGCAAAAGGAACGGGGCCATAGCTCAGTTGGGAGAGCGCTACAATGGCATTGTAGAGGTCAGCGGTTCGATTCCGCTTGGCTCCACCATCAAAACCCCCTGGGAAACCAGGGGGTTTTGTCGTTTCCGGGGCTTTTTCTTTGGTTCTGCCCTGATTTGGCCGATTGCGTCGGGTTGAGTTTCTGAATTTCATATGCGCAGAAACAAAATAGAAGCTATTGAAATTCCACATATTTTTTCTTGAGACAGGAAGCTTTTCCCGCCATTATTGCATCGATTCTGGAAATGAAGATGTTTCAATCGGGAGACGTTAATGTCTGAGAGTAACGGCAGCAAAGGCTGGGGGTTTCGCGGAAAACCCCTGTCTGCTATCGCGATTACAGTGGTTCTGGGGGTGATTTTTTTGGGCATCGGCCTGTTCGGGTCCTTTGCCATGACCGAAATTGCCCAGTTTCTCGACTGGAGCAGAGACACTCTGGTTGGCTTCTATGAGCACCGCATGCTGCTGACCGTGGTGATGAGCCTGTCTTTGGCTGCAGCCCTGGTGATGAACTTCAAGTATCGCTTTGTGCCCCAGTTTTTGTCTGTCATCGGCGTGATGGGTCTGGGGCTGATGATCTATGTAATCCATTTTATGGTGCCCTACTTTTTCTTCCCGGCTCAGCACCACATCGCTCAATATCTCACAGTGCCGGAAGCGGTGGCGCTGGAAGCCGCAAGTGACAGCCCCATGGACCTGGCCGAGGAAGACCGGGTCTATGTGATCGAAATCAATGGGGATGCTGTTGCCTATCCCCAGGAGGTTCTCTGGGTGCCTCACATTGCCGGGACCACAATCGGCGGCCAGGATGTGGCCATGACCTACTGTGTCCTGAGCAATTTGCCTTTGGCCTACGGCAGTGACATCGAGGGCAAGCAAAGTGATCTCAAGGTTCTGACGCAGGCTCACAACAACCTGATCATGAAAGATGTCAACAGCGGTGAGATCATTCAGCACATTCTTGGTGAAACGGAGTTTGGCAAGACCCCGTTGCAGTCCTTCCCTGTCCAGATGATGCCCTGGGGAGCGTTCAAAGCGCTCTATCCGGAAGGGCGGGTGTTCTTCAACAACTACGACGAAGATTTCATGCCGCGGCTTTGGAAGGATAAGGCTCCTCCTGCCATGGAAGCACACTTCGAAGGGCCTGATCCTCTGTTCCCGACCTTGCGAATGGACGATGACCGCCTGCCTTTCAAAGAGCAGGTCTGGGGCTTGCGGATCAATGGTCAGGAACTGGCTCTGTCACGCAGCTACTTTGAAGACAATCCCATCACCAATATGGAACTGGGAGGGGAACCTCTGGTGATTGCTTACTTCGCGGACCTGGATACGGTTGGTGTCTTTCGTCGTGAAGTGGACGGCAAGGTGGTGGAGGTCAGCGAGATTGACCCTCATGGCCTGTCTGATTCCGGCCAGCTGGAACGTGTGAAGCTCTACAACGGGGTCTTCTGGATGGTTTGGAGCCACTGGTTCCCCAACACTGAAGTCCTGAGTTAACGCCGCCGCCCATCGGGTGGAGCAGACTAAAAGGGGGGTGTTTCACCCCCCTTTTTTCGTAACCGCCTTTGCGTGCCGCTGCAGGCCGGCCGTCTGGCGCAGAGTCTGTTCTGTCACACCCGGTTGATGGAGACCCCGCCGTCGGCCAGCAGGGCCTGTCCGGTGACAAAGCTGCTGGCCTCAGATGCCAGAAAGAGGGCCGTTTGGGCGATTTCTTCCGGAGTGGCCATGCGCTTGAGGGCGTGCAGACTGGCCACGAACTCGCGCATATCCGGGGAGTTGGCCACCACCCGTCCCATGTCCGTATCTGTGCCGCCGGGCAGCAGGGCATTCACCCGAACACCCTTGGGGCCATACTCCGCTGCCAGGCACTGGCTGAGACCGATCATCCCTGCCTTGCTGGCACCGTAAGCTGCCATGCCGGGCATGCCGACTGTGTGCCCGACAAAGGAAGAGGTGAAGATCAGGCTCCCTGAGCGGTTTTCCAGCGCGGGTAACTGGTGCTTGGCCCCCAGAAAGGCGCTGGTCAGATTGGTTTCCAGCGTGTCCTGCCAGCCAACCAGAGGGATGTCCGGGCAATCCCCCATCGCCCCCAGGGTCCCGGCGTTGTTAAGGGCAATGTCCAGGCCGCCAAACTGCTCTTCAGCAGCACTTACCAGATCCCGCGCATAGCTTTCGTGGCGCACATCGCCTGCCAAAGCCACAGCCTTGCCGCCTTCGGCCTCAATTTCTGCGACCAGAGCCTCCAGCTCAGCCTGGCGCCGGGCCCCCAGTACGACCGTCGCGCCTTGGCTGGCAAACAGCAGGGCGCAGGCCCGGCCGATTCCGGCACTGGCCCCGGTTATCAGTGCGATTTTGTCTTTCAGAAGCATCACTTTTCCTCACCAGATGAATTCCTGGAAGGAAACGTGACAAAAGGCTTCAAGCCTCTCTATCCGGCCTTTGTGTCCGTTTGTTGCGAATAGACACAAATGGGGGGGGCAGAGCGCGGTCTGTTCACCCTGCTAGCGGCGTGTTTTGAGTTAAACCGTGATGCATCTTCTACTCTGTTGAAAATGGGCAAGCCCATACCTTGGCTGATATCCCCAGAAGACGCCGTTTAACTAGTTTGGCCACCAGTTCTGTTCACTGGAGTTTTACAATACCCGGAGCCTGCTGGGATATCGCTTTAGCGAGATGTTCTGGTGGTTGCTGTTCGCTGACCAGGGTGACTTTTCCCGGAAAGGGCGGCAGTTGCACCAGGGCGCTTTTGCCGAACTTGGAACTGTCGACGGCCATGACTGCTTCCTCTGCCTGTTCTGCCATGCAGCCTGCCAGGTCCGCCTCGCAGTTTTCCTGTACCTGAAAGCCGTTGGTTTCGTTGACGGCGGCGGCCGAAAGAATGGCAAGGCGGGCGGAAAAGCGCCGCAGGGTCGCAAAGGCCGCCGCATCAAAGCTGGCCCCGTCGTGATTGCGCAGTTCGGTCCCGGCCATAAAGACCCGATTGCCCGGCACCACGGCCAAAGTGCTGGCAATGGCGCTGGAGTTGGTCACCACCACCAGATCCCGGCGCTGGCGCAACGCCTGGGCGATGTAGGCGGTGGTGGAGCCGGTGTCGAGCATCAGGGAGTCGCCATCGCGCACCAGATCCAGAACCTTTTCAGCCACGGCCCGTTTGGCGGCCTGATTGACCAGCATGCGCTCCTGAAACGGGCTGTCGCTGTAGCGCTGGGCCGAGACCACTGCCCCATGCACCTTTTTTACCAGCCCCCGCTCTGCCAGGGGTTTGACCAGGCGGCGAATGGTCTGGTCTGACACACCCAGCAGCTCAGCCAGTTCCAGAACCTCCAGGGAGCCTTTGAGGGCAACGGCGTCCAGAATTTCCTGTTCTCTCGGGCTCATGTTTTTCTCAGTTTGCTGGTGAAGTCAGGTCGAAGGCTGATTCCCGGAGGGGGCCAAACCCCATTGGTTTCCTGCGCGTCGATTTTCCGGCAGGGCACCCGGATAAATCCGATTGGGAGTTAAAAGGGCAAGCCCTTTTGCGAGGTGCAGGGCCGCGCCCTGCGAACACTTTCAATGACCGTTTCATTATAAATCAACAAAATTCAACAAACAATGTTGACGAATCAACAAAACTGCTTTTGCATAGGCTCCTGAAGTCAAATCAGGCCCCGTTCCGGCCTCCTGCATGCTGCAGGAAGGCTGAGCAACCCTGGGCCCAGCAGTGGACCGGCTATGCAGGACGTCAAGCATCTGATCATCGGGGGCGGCATCATCGGCTGCGCCATCGCCTATCACCTGGCCCGCATGGGGGAGAAGGACATTGTCCTGCTGGAGAAATCCGCCCTGACCGAAGGGGCCACCTGGCATGCCGCCGGTCTGGTTGGACAGTTGCGCTCCTCCCGCAACACCACGCGCATGCTGCAGCGCTCTGTTGCTCTCTACAATGAAATCGAGGCGGAAACGGGCCAGGCGGTCGATTGGAAACAGGTGGGGTCGCTGCGCCTGGCCTGTTCCAATGATCGCATGATGGAGATGAAGCGCCTGGTGACCATGGCCCGCAGCTTCGGTCTGGAAATGAATCTGCTGACACCCGCCGAAGCCAAGGATCTCTTCCCCCTTATCTCGACGGATCAGGTAATGGGGGCGGCCTTTATCCCCAGTGACGGTCAGATCGACCCGGCGTCCATCTGCCAGGCCATTGCCAAGGGAGCCCGGCAGCGGGGTGTGACCATCAAGCAGGGCGTCAAGGTGCTGGACTTTGAGCTGCAGGACGGGCGCATTACCAAAGTCATGACCAGCGACGGGGACTTTGTGGCCGACAATGTGGTGCTGGCCGCCGGTATGTGGAGCCGGGAACTGGGCGCCAAGCTGGGTCTGAAGATCCCGGCCTGTGCGGTGGAGCATCAGTACATTGTGACAGAGCCCATTCCCAACATGCCGGATAACCTGCCCACCCTGCGCGATCCCGATCGCCTGGTTTACTACAAACAGGATGCAGGCGGCCGCCTGGTCATTGGTGGCTACGAAGACGATACATTGCCTTTCGGAGACCGGGGCATTCCGGGGGAATTCACCCGACAGCTGTTGCCGGAGAATTTTGACCGCTTTGAGCCGCTGGCCCGGCACGCCGGGGAGGTGACGCCGGTGGTCAATGAGGTGGGCATCCGCCAGATGATCAACGGCCCGATCCCCTATTCTGCGGATGGGGATTTTGTCATGGGCCCCTCAGCCGATTACAAAAACCTCTTTGTGGCCACAGGCTTCCTCTATGGCATTGCCGCCGGGGGCGGGGCCGGGGAGATGATGGCCGAATGGATCCTGAACGGCGAGCCCAGCCTGGACCTCTGGCCTTTGGACAACCGGCGTTTCGGCTTCCACCACGGCACCCGGGCTTTCATGTATCCCCGCGCGGTGGAGCATTATGCCCATCACTACAAAATGCGATATCCCGGCCAGGAAAGCACTGTGGCCCGGGGCATTCGCCGCAGCCCGCTTTATGAGATCCTGAAGGCCAAAGGCGCGGTCTATGGCAGCAAAAATGGCTGGGAGCGGCCCAACTGGTTTGCGCCGGAAGGGGTGGAGCCGTTGGACAAACCGGCCTTTGAAAATCCCAACTGGGAGGTCCATGTGGCGGCAGAGCACCGGGCGGTGCGCGAAAGCGTGGCGCTGATAGATCAAAGTTCCTTTGCCAAGTTTGAGCTGCGCGGTCCGGGCGCGCTGGCGGCGTTGCAGCGTCTGGCCGTTTCCAATGTGGACAAGCCCGTGGGGTCTGTCATCTACACCCAGCTGTGCAACAAGCGCGGAGGCATCGAGGCTGACCTGACCATCACCCGCATAGAGGAACAGGCCTTTTACATCGTGACCGGGTCCGGCTTCGGCGGCCATGATGGCGACTGGATCCGGCGGAACCTGCCAGAAGATGGCTCGGCCTATCTGATCGAAGTGACCTCTGCCAAGGCCGTGATCAACCTCTGTGGACCGAGGTCGCGCGACCTGCTGGCCAGGGTGACGGAAGAGGACGTCAGCAACGCGGCGCTGCCCTTTGCTAAGGCCAAAGCGGTCACCATCGGGGCTGCGCCGGTGCTGGCCATCCGCATTGGCTATGTGGGGGAGCTAGGCTGGGAACTGCACCTGCCGACGGAATATGCAGCCCATGTCTATGAAACCCTGTGGCAGGCCGGTGAAGATCTGGCTGTGCGCAATGTAGGCTATCGGGCCATCGAAACCCTGCGCATGGAAAAGGGCTACCTTTACTGGAGCAGTGATATCACGCCGGATTACACCCCCATTGAAGCGGGGCTGTCCGGGCGTGTGCACCTGAAAAGCAAAGGGGATTTCATCGGCCGGGAGGTTCTGGAGGCCAGCAAGGGCAAAAATCCGGAGCGACAGCTCTGCAGCTTTACAGTGGACCAGCGCTTTCCCGTTCACGGCGGGGAATCGATCCTGCATCAGGGCCTGGTGGTGGGGACGGTCAGCTCCGCTGCCTATGGCACCACAGTGGGCAAGACCATCCTGATGGGCTACCTGCCACAGGGCTTGGCCGAGGAAAGCAGTTTCGAGATCGAGGCCTATTGTGAGCGTTATGACGCGACACGGGTAACCGGGCCGCTCTATGATCCGGAAAACGCGAAACTGAAAAGCTGACAACGCAAAAACGCGGGCAAAACTCAAAACGACAAGCGACAAACGGGGAAAGGGGTGACCATGCAGGAGATACAGGCGGCTTTGAAGGCCATACCGCAACTGGCCCATCTGGCAGGCAAGGAGATCAAGGCTGAGCGTCTCGGCGGCCTGACCAACCTGGTCTACAAGCTGGATCTGGGGGACGAGCGTCTGATCTTGCGCATTCCGGGGGAAGGGACGGAGGCCTACATCGACCGCAAGGTGGAAATGCACAATGCCCGGGTGGCCGCCGACGCCGGGGTGTCCGCCGAGGTGCTGCATGCCGATGGCGATACGGGGCTGCTGCTGATGCGCTGCATCGACAACATCGTCACCATGACGCCGGAGAACTTTGCCAACAGTCCGGGTTCTCCGACCCGGGCGGCCAAAGCCATGAAACAGCTGCACGGTTCCGGCAAGGAGTTTCAGTTCCGCTTTGAGCTCTTTGCCATGATTGATGAGTACCTGGGGCTGTTGTCTGACCTGGGGGCGACCTTGCCCGACGGCTACAACGATGTGGTGGCCGCTGCAGAACCGCTTCGCGCGGCTCTGGCAAAGAACCCTGCGCCCCTGGCCCCCTGCCACTGTGACCCCTTGTGCGAGAACTTCCTGGATGACGGGGAGCGCATGTGGATCGTGGACTGGGAGTATTCCGGCATGAATGATCCCTTGTGGGATCTGGGGGACCTGTCAGTGGAAGCCGGCTTCACCGAAGCTCAGGACCGGGAAATGATGGCAGCTTACTGCGATGGGGACGTCAGCGCGGCGGACATGGGGCGCATGGTGATCTACAAGGCTCTCTGTGATCTGCTCTGGACACTGTGGGGCCTCATCCAGCACGCCAATGACAACCCGGTTGAGGATTTCTGGGCCTACGCCGTTGGCCGCTTTGAACGCTGCCAGGCACTGATGAACAGTCCTGAGTTCAAAGAACACGTCCGCGCGGTTGAAGCTGGCTAACCGCCTGACCCCTGCTCTGAATCGGGACGAATCCCTTGATCCGGGCTTTGTCGGATCAGCCCGGCTGGGTGCCCAGCAGGCTGTGGGCATCGCCGACCCGGTGCAGGGCCCAGGTCAGATCCTGGCGGGCATGGGCGTCCATCTCGCCAGGCGCGACCTTGTTGCTCTGGGTCAGACCGGCTTCCAGGTCCCTCAGCTGCTGCTGCAGGATGGCCCCCAGCATGATTTTGTGGGCCTGCAGCAGGTTGTCGATCAGGCTGGGGTCCACCAGGTTCTTGTCCCGCAGCCCTTCCAGCCGTTCAGGGGTGGAGCGTACTCTCAGGCCGAAGGTCAGGCTGGCAATCCGCGCGGCTGAGATGATGGGCAAAATGCCGTTCATCTTGAGGTCAATGCGTCCGTCTTTCAGTCGGGGACGTCCCAGCCAGTTGAGCGGCATGCGAAATTCGCTGGTGTTGACAGCCATGGCCTTCAGAAAGTCCTTCGACCCCCGGGCCAGCCGCCGCGCGTCGTCTGTCAGGCTGTCGGCCAGTTCTTGGTCGCCATGAACCAGCTGGGCGTCAAAGAAGATGTCGCCGTTCAGCATGTCTTCCGGGCGGGCCTTGCTGATCCAGCCCTGAACCTGGGCCTGCCAGCGGGGCAGGTCTTTGCGCCAGGCAGCATTGGATGCCATGATCCCGCCTTTGCAATAGACCACCCCGGCGCTGTTGAGCTTGTCGGCGATTTTCTGTCCCAGGCTTTCAAACCACTGGTCCACCTCACTGCCGGTGTTGCCGTTCTCAAAAATGATGGCGTTGTCCTGATCCATGGCCAGGAGGCTTTCCCCCCGTCCGCCCGACCCCAGCACCAGCAGGGCATAGCGTTGGGGGGCAGGGCCCCGTCCTTCTGCCTGCATGTCCTGTTCCGCCAACTGCCCGGCCCGCTTGGTCAAGGAGCAAAGTTCCCGCGAGATGATGGCGGCAATGTCCCGGGGGTCGGCCTCTTCATAGAGAAGGCTCTGAGCCACTGTGGTGAGATCCGACCAGATCCGGCCCAGCTCCTTGTCGGTTTCCGCCTTTTCAATGCAACTGCCCAGGGACAGGGCATCGCTGGCCCGCTGGTGAAGCAGATCCCGCGCACTCAAAGCGCCAACAAGGCTGCCATCTGGTCCGCGTACCCCCAGATGTCGAAACCCGTGAACGGCCATGTTGGCGATGGCGCGGTAGACAAACTCATGGCTGTCGACCGTTACCAAAGGCCCTTTGGCGTAGCGGCTGACCGGGGAGGTCAGAGCCTGGTCGGCGTCGGCATTGACGGCACGCAGCACATCCCGCTCGGTCAGAATGGCATGGCTTTTGGCCTCCCCCTTCACCCGCCCGGACTGAACGAACACCGAGCTGATGGCCTTGTCCACCATGAGTGCCAGGGCCTCTTTCATGCTGAGGTCGCCAGCCACGGCGATGGCCGGATGGTGCATGATGTCCGCCACCCGATGGCGGTAGGGAAAGGAGTCAATGCGCGCAAACTCGGCCACACCGGCAGGCAGAGAACTGCTCTGGTTGCCAACCTCATGCCAGCCGGCTCTGACCTCCATCTCCAGTCGGGTGGTGAGATTGCGGGTCAGCCGTTCCGCCTGTGCCAGAGTCAGAATGCCCTTTTCCCGCAGCTTGGGCACCAGGGCCTGGAAGATGCCTGCTGCTGCCTTGGCATCGCCCAAAGCGCGATGGCGGTCCTGGATTTCCACACCCAGCCAGGAGGCTGCCGTTTCAAGGGACTGGTTGGGCAGATTGGGGGCGACCAGTTGAATGAGGTGGCGCAGATCGATGGCCCGGGGTGCCGTCCATTTCACCCCGTGGCGTTCGTGTTCGGCTTTCAGCACTGCCAGGTCAAACCCGATGGCATAGCCGATCACCACCCTTGTCTCCGCCCAGCTGGCAAAGGCCGCCATCACAGCAGGAAAGCCAGTGGCGTCTTTCACCATGTCATCGGTGATGTTGTGGATTTCTGTCGACGCAGGGGGAATGGGCAGGCCCGGGTTGACCAGTTGCGAAAACTCTCTGCGTCGTCCTTCCGGATCTGACAGGGCACGGTACTCGGATGGGGGGGCTTGCCGCTCGCTTTCGGCGTCCGGCGATTTCTCATCCAGACAGACCGCGGCAATCTCGATGATCCGGTCTTCGGTCACATCCAGACCGGTGGTTTCCGTGTCCAGAGCAATGGCGGGCAGAGCTCCCAGTGGCAAGCCGGACAGGCTGCGCTCTGCTTTTGAAAAACTCACCGGACCTCTCCCATTTCTGGTCCTTTTTGTATAACGCCGGTCGTTACCTCTGGCGTGTCAGACCCCGCAGTGCAGCAAGGCACCCGGACGGATCGGCCTACTGCCGGCTTTCAGCCTGAAGCGACAGGTCGCTGGTCAGCAAATCGTTCGCCAGCCCGGTTTTGTCGAGGCGCTTTTCAAACTGTTCCCGAAGGTCCCGCCACATGAAGCGGATGGAGTTCTTGACGATCTCCTCATCTTCCTTTTTCAGATTAGGGGCAATGGGCGCCCAGCGGTAGAGCGCCTCCGGACTGGCGGTGAAAAGCGCCATGCCCAGCGGCCCCTCCTGCCAGTCTATGGTTTTCAGACGGGCCTCAAACTCTGTCAGGGATTGGGCGGAGGAGAATTCTTCAACTGTTGCGACTTCTCCCTGATTGTCTTCCAGGCCCTGTCGAAATGCTTTCAACGCCAGAGCCTGTCGAAGATCAAAGGGCAGGTCACTGTCCCGCAGACCGCAGGCGCTGGCGTAGATGGCCAGATCCGACAGGCAGGCGGCATAGACATGCAGCTTGGCGATGTTGATGGAAGCAATGAACTCATCATCATCAAAGACTTTAGGGTAACGGATCCCCATGCGGGTTTTCAGATAACCGTAGAGAGACTTCTGAGCCACGAAAGCAGCCCGGGTGGAAACAAAGCGGCAGGTTGAATTCACATCGGTGACTTTACCCGAATCGCGAGAGGTAAAGGGCCTGATGACCGAGTCGGCCAGAAAGGTCAGGGTGCTGCTAATTGAAGAAATCGACAACTTTCACCCCCATAAAAGTCCACTTTATTCAGTTATTTCAGGTCACTGAACAGAAAGCAACAAAACAGACATAATTGATATTACGGCGATTCCCATACTGTAGTATAGTCATTATCTGTTCCTTTATCCGCTGACTGAGATTTGCTGATACTTGGGACAGTAGACAATAAGGAATAGGGGGAAACGACTATGTCTGACAGTAGTTCTGAATCCCGGGAAACCCATTGGGCCAAAACCCGCAACCTTACCTTTTTAGTTCTAGCGATCTGGTTGCTTTTCGGCTTCATCCTTCCCTGGAACGCAATGTCTCTTAACGAGATTTCATTCCTTGGCTTTCCACTAGGCTACTACCTCTGTGTTCAGGGGTCGTTGATTGTCTTTGTGGCGCTGATTTTCTTCCAAAATTGGCGGCAGGACAAAATCGACGATGAAGCCGGTGTCGGCGACAGCGAGGATTGAGGGGGGAATGCAAGATGAAAGGCAGATTTATTGACAACCTGGGCCGTGTGTACGCCATGTACACGGGCGGGTTTCTTGTTTTTGTTCTTCTGATGGCAGTTCTGGAAGCCATGGGGGTCAGCGCGGCCACCATCGGTATCCTGTTCGTCGCCTTTACCATTGCCATCTATGCCCTGATCGGCTGGCTGTCCCGGACCATGCAGGTGGATGCCTACTATGTGGCCGGGCGGGAAGTCCCTGCCGTCTACAATGGTATGGCAACAGCTGCGGACTGGATGTCCGGTGCTTCTTTTGTCGCCCTTGCCGGCGGCATTTATTTTGGGGGCTATGGTTACCTGGCCTTTGTCGTCGGCTGGACCGGCGGTTATGTGCTGGTGAACTCTCTGATGGCGCCATACCTGCGCAAGTTCGGCTGTTACACCGTGCCGGATTTTGTCGGGACCCGCTATGGCGGGAACGTGGCCCGGTTCATCGCTGTGGTGATCCTGGTGGTGGCCTCTTTCACCTATGTGACCGCGCAGATCAATGCCTCGGGCACCATCGCCGCCCGTGCGTTGCAGATTCCCTTTGAGTATGGTGTCTGGTTCGGCCTGTTGGGGATTTTGCTCTGTTCCATGCTGGGAGGCATGCGGGCGGTGACCTGGACCCAGGTGGCCCAGTACATTGTTCTCATCATCGCCTACCTGGTGCCGGTGATCTGGATGTCCAACAAGCAGGGCTTCGGGATCATTCCGCACTTCTCCTATGGGGATGCGGTGGCCCGAATTCAGGAGCTGGAGCCCCTGATCGGGCTGGTGGCCCCCGTGGACAGTGTGGCCGGTCTGAAGGTTCTGACCACGCCTCACAACAATCCCACCGGCGGAATGGACAGTTGGAAGTTCGTTACGCTGGCCTTCTGTATGATGGCCGGTACGGCGTCCCTGCCGCACATTCTGATGCGCTACTTCACCACCCCTTCCGTGCGGTCCGCGCGGAAATCGGTGGCCTGGTCCCTGCTCTTCATTTTCCTGCTCTACTGCACGGCTCCTGCCTTGGCCACCTTGACCAAGCTGCAGCTGCTTGATCCCAATCTGGCAACCGCCATCATCGGCAAGTCCATTGCCGAGGTGCAGGCGCTGGAATGGATTCAGAACTGGGAAAACGTGAAGATGCTGGCTTTGGTTGACAGCAACGGTGACGGTATTCTGCAGCTGAACGAGTTCTTCATGCGGCCGGATATCGTGGTGCTGGCCACGCCGGAAATTGCCGGACTTCCCTATGTGATCTCCGGCCTGGTGGCTGCCGGTGGTATGGCTGCTGCCATGTCAACGGCTGACGGTCTGCTTCTGGCCATCGCCAACGCGCTCAGCCATGATCTTTACTACAAGATCATTGATCCCAAAGCCGATACCCGGCTGCGCCTGATTGTGGCCCGTGTGCTGCTGATCGGGATCGGGGCGGCTGCCGCCTTGATCGCAACCCTGCAGTTGACGGGTATCCTCGGGGCCGTGGCCTGGGCCTTCTGCTTTGCTGCGTCCGGTCTCTTCTTCCCTCTGGTGCTCGGCATCTGGTGGAAGAGGGCCAACAAGCAGGGCGCCATCGCGGGTATGGTCCTGGGCTTCCTCGCGGGCAGTGCCTACCTCTACTATGTCTATACGGGCGGTGAGCCCTGGATGGGCATCAACCATCTGCGCTTTGCCATCATCGGCATGCCGGTCAGTCTGGTTGCCATGGTTGTGGTGACGCTGATGACACCGGAGCCTGATGCGGAAACGCAGGCCATGGTGGACGAGGTTCGCATCCCGTCTGGTAAGACCATCCTTGATGCCAGTCATTAAGGGGACAGGGCTTAGGGGTAGGGCCGGTTGTTCTCTGCAGCCGGCCGGACCCGCATAGTCTGAAAGAAACGGGAGCTGTTCTGACGGCCTTTGCGCTTCAGGATGGCTCCCTTTTTTGTTGAAGTTCTTTTTGATGCAGTGAAGATAGAACAGGACAGCACAAGGGCAGCGTTCAGGTCTGCCCGTCAATTGAACCGGGCAAATTTGCATGACTGATCCTCTGGCCGTTTTTCCAATCTGGGTAGTTGTTGTTGATTATGCGCTGGGACTGGTGATGTGGACCCTGATCGGGCGCTGCGCCATGAACATTTTCCTGCCGCTGGATTCCGATTTCTTCTTCATGAAGGCCTTTGTCAAACTAACGGACCCGATTTTAAGGGTGTTCCGGCCCATTACCCCGGGATTTCTGATAGATCCCCTGATTCCGCTTTTTGTCGCCTGGTTTTTCTTTCTTGTGCGGTTCTATGTCATGCCCTGGTTGCTCGGTTATTCGGTTATGGGCATGCTCTCTTTCCCGCTGGAGGGGGAGATTACCCGGATGCTCTATGAGACGTTCTACGGGAAGTAGCGGCGGGTCCCGAGCATGGTCGGTTTCATTAGAAGCACATGGCGCCTAAAACCAATCCGTGAAACATCTCCTGTTCTGTTGAACAGAGGTTCACGCTTTAACCGTTATCACGTAGTGATTTCACGTAAACCGATATGACACTCGCGCCCAATCTTAATCGAGAACATCCAGTCCATGACGTCCAACTACGTAATTGCTGACAGAGCCGACGCCCTGGGGGGACGGCTGATGGTCCTGTTGAATGGTTTGCGTCTGGCCCAAAAAACCAATGCCCGGTTTTTGATGACCTGGTTGACCGGCCCTTCGCGGTTTTTTCAGATCATTACCCCCTTAGAGCAGATTTTCTCAGGCGATCTCGTTCTGCCCTTTGACGAGGAGAGCGGAGCTGGCTGCATCATTTCCACAGATCATCCGCTGGTCAAAAACAGCAGCGCCCGTGTGGAGTCCCTGCCGGTTGAGGAAGCCGAGATCTACGGATTCAGGGATGTTTTTTTCCGCCCAAAGATCGCTTCTGACCGCCCCTACAAAGTGAATGCGCGCTTTGCCAACTATTGTCTTGCGGGGGAAACGTTTGATGAAGCCCGGCAGGAACTGGCCGCGACCTTTGCAGGTTTGCAGAAAAATCCGGCTATTGAGGCCATCATCGGGCAGCTGACCGATGCTCTGGACCAACGGGGGCGTCTCATTTCCTTGCATGTCCGTCGCCAGGACCTGTTGAGCCACACACATGTTCAGGCCAACCGCTTTGAGTCCTACTGCACGCTGGACTCCTGCAAACTGCTGATCGAGCAACAAGCCGGGAGCTGTGATCATGTCCTGGTGAGTTCAGATTCCAACTACCTGGTGGATGAGCTGAAAACCGCCTATCCGGGCAAAGTCATTACCCCTTCTGATGTGCTGAACAAAGACAAGATGACCCCTTTGCAGCGGGCGCTGATGGACATTGTCTTCCTGTCCCGAGGGCAGGAGGTATTTGGGCCTTTGAGTGCTTATGGCACCACGGCTTCTATCATCGGACCTGCCAGGTATCGCAATCTTCACCCTTATCTGGCGCGCCACAATCTGCTGCAAGGGGATCACACAGGTGCGGTCCGTCTCTTTCAGCAGCTGTCTGCCGGCCGTCTGGAAAGCCATCTTGAGGAAGTGACCCTGAAACCGGGTCAGTCAGCGCGGGCCATGCATCTGGCGTGGAACGCACCTGTCTGCGCCGCCGGGTTAAGTCTGGCCATCCGGGCCTTGGCCATGCGGCTGTGTGAACTGGCCGTTCCCTACAGCACTGGGGGGGAGTGGCAGCGCTATCTCTTTACCGTTGAACGACAGGCAGAGGGTCTGCGGTCCCCGTTGCTGCCAGATATCGAACTGCTGCGCAGCGCTTTGACCCAACCGGATCCCCATGCTCTTGGCACTAAGGGGCGATTGTCTTTGCAGGATACCGACAGTGCCTTGTTGCAGCTTTCCTTGCGGGTGGTTCTGGCAGACAAGATCTCTGCGACAGGGGCTTCCAAAGAGGCTTTGGCTCTCTATCGGGAGTCTGCCGTTCTGGCTGGCCGCCTGCAGGTCACTCCACGTGGGCTGTTGCTGCGTCAGGCAGATCTTCTGGATAAGGACGGTAACCAGGCCAAGGCGCTGGATGTGTTGCGGCAGGCTGTGACCGCTGATCCGGATTTTGCCCTGAGTCACTTTCTGTTGGCCATGGCGCTGCGCAAGGCGGGATCGCTGGAAGAAGCTTTGCAGAGCGCAAGTAAAGCAACCGAACTGGATCCCTATGCAGGGCAGTTCTGGCAGTTCAGCGGGCAGTTGTTCGGTCTGCTGAATCAGCCAGATCGGCAGAAAGAGTGCTTCCGCAAGGCCCTGGCCTGTGATCCGGAAAACGAAGCCTTTGAAGCTGCGCTGGCTAAAAGTCTGGCGGCTTGAGACCCGGGGCGTCAGGCCGGATCGGGTGAGCGGCAGTCCAGGACGGCCATAATGCACTGACAGTCGGGACGGTCTGCTTTCCACCCCATGGAATTGAAGATCTCCAGGGCTTCAAGTGTGTAGCCATCAAAGAGGTCTTCGGTAATGGTGTTGATGTGACCGGGAATGCGATCGATCTCGTTGTAGGGGGCGTAGACGAAGCAGAATCCCCGACAGATTTCCGTGAGCTTTTTCAGGAAAACTTCCGGCTCCGGCACGTGTTCGATTACATGGCTGCAGACAACAAAATCCCAGGCATTGTCCGGCAGAGCAAAGAGATCGGACACTCGATAATCGATGTTGGGGTACATCAGACGCGCCCATTTCAGGCGATGGGGGACGACGTCGACGGCATCCACTTCCAGCAGAGAATAGACGTGGCGGCCGCTGTGCAGTTTGGCAAACAGCTCGGTTCCAGCCGCTGTTCCTGCCCCCACATCCAGCAGCTTGAGTGTATCGGCCCGCCGATAGTGTTTCTGCATGACCTGATGCAAAAACCGGGTCAGATCGATGGCAAACTGCACACTTTGAGCTGCCCAGCCCTTTTCGAAGGCCTCCAGGTTTTTGCTTTCCTTTGGATCAAAGGCCTGCTCTTTGAACAGCTGGTGCGAGTGGTGCCAGGCGCGGGTGATTTTCAGGTAGTCTTCTTCACTGGGATTTGACGCCAGCAACTCCTGCAGAAGGCGGTCCCCCTCCTCCTGGTGTTTCAAAAAGGCGTCTAAGGCGTCTGACATGCTGGTGGTTCCAAGCCTGTGGATCTTGCAAACTGGAAGAATGGAAAAAAGGCCGTCAGTTCAGACTATAGGCCTTTCTGACTTCTTCATAGATCACAAAGTCATCCTGATTTTCCGCCAGCAGACGATCAAAAAAGTCGGTCCCGAAGGTGTCCTCTATCTGCTGAACCTTTTCCTCCAGTGTCAGGTTGCTCTGATCGCTGACGTTGCTGTGGATGGATCTGATTTTGAAATCGGGAAAGGCGGGCAACAACAGGTTTTGCAGCTTTTCCAGAGACTGGTCGAAGGCTTCTACCAGTCCGACCCAGGGCAGTTCGGCAAGCGCCTGCAGGGCTGAATCCAGTTCATGTTCCTGTGGTTCCTGTGCCAATGGAGCCAGACGATGGGAGTGGAAGTTGCGACAGCTCCGGTCGCCGGGGTTGTCCAGGCGCGCATTAACATAGCCGGCGAAATCCTCTTCCTTTGCCAGTTGGGCGCCATAGGATTCCGAGGTCTGCTGGCGCTCAAAACGGTAGGCGGAGAGGATCCGGTCCAGTGGGTGGCGCACCAGAATCAGGGGGATAACCTGACAGTCATCAATGTCGGGAAGGGGCCCTCTGCCGGTGTGTGTTGAAAAAGCCACCTTGTCTTCCGTCTGGCAGATCCACTGCTCTACCTGCTTCGACACAGAGCCAGAGTAGTTGTCGTTCGGAAACTCGGTTTGCGCCCATCCCCCCTGGAAGTTCTCTTTCAAGATCAGATCGAGCGAGGTGCCTGCGTTCTTGAAAAGGTGATAGTGCAGCAATGCAATTCTGGGGGGTGTTGGCACCAGCCATTTCTCCGGAGTCGCTAGAGGGGTCGATGAGTCTTAAACCATACAACAAAGCCAGACCATACAGTCTGGCGAGTTTTTCTCGACTGATTGATGATCACTATTGAGGGAGCCCTGAGCCACATTACCGGTTGCAGACTGGGGTGTGTTGGGAACTTAGTCAAAAGACAGAAAGCACAATCGCTTAGTTGTGTTCTGTATTTGAAGAAAACCCCCTGTGAAAGGTGGTTTCAAACTTCTTCGAACTCCTTGCTTTAGGGCTCTGAAACATGACAATAGGTACAGGTGTTGTCTGGCAAAAAAGAAACCTGCCAGCTCAGCAAGGGGAGTAACACACGCGAATATCCTGCTACGGCAGCCAATTATTTTCGTCAGATATTGTCGTTCACGTTTGTAGAGATTGGTCAATGAGCACCGCAGATTCGGACCGCCTTACGCTTGCGTCCGCTGAAACAGCAGCCCAAAAGTCTCTTGCTGTGCATCAGGCTGCCAGAATACTGCTTCAGAAATCAGGATTGTTTTGGGAAAGCTACTATGTCGAAGAAAACAATCTTAAACTCAGCGCTGGTGAAGATGCTGTCGAACATTTCCTGACAAAAGGGGCTTCTAGGGAGCTGAAACCCCATCCGTTGTTTGATCCGGCTCACTATCTGTCACAGTTGCAGGATCAGGCAGACAAAGCCCGCGCCAACCCTCTGTTTGACTATCTGGCCCAAAGGCATCCCGAGGCCGATCCTTCCCCGCTCTTTTCCTCTGCTTTCTACAGATCTCAGGCACCGGTGTTCCAGCCAAAGTCTGAGCCGCCTCTGGTTCATTTTTTGCGGGAGGGAAGCCGGAAGGGGCTGAAAGCGCATCCGCTTTTTGATCCTCTGTATTATGCCAGCCACTCTGAGGGCTGGCGTCAGCGTAACCGGCGCGCCAAAACTGAGCCTCTGGCCGATTATCTGCGGTTTGGCGCCAGCGAAGCCAGCAATCCCCATCCGCTCTTTGATGCCGTCTATTACCGGAAGAACCACATGGTGGGGGACCGGGCCGACGTCAATCCTCTGGTTGCCTATCTCTGCCGCCCAAGCGGCGATCAGCGCACGCCTCATCCTCTCTTTGATCCGGCGCATTACCAGACCAACGCTGCCAATGCGTTGAGCCGTTCTGATGATCCGCTGATTGATTTTGTAACCTGTCCAGAGGAAGAGGACTGCTCTCCCCATCTGTTTTTTGATCTGGAGCACTACCAGGCACTTGTGGAGAAACAGGACCGCAAAGCTCAGGTTCCTTTGCTGCTTGATTTTCTGGTGAGAGGGGAAAAAGAAGGCCTGGATCCGCACCCGCTCTTTTCTTCCGCCTTTTACAAGCAGAAGTACGCTGAGGATCTGGCAGAAGGGGAAAACCCTCTGGCGCACTTTGTGGTGAACAGCCGCCGGAATCACTTCTGGCCGAATGTCCTCTTTGATCCGCAGCATTATCTGTCGGCGTCCAGCTATCTCGATCCGGATTCAGACTGCACCTTTACCCATTACATTCTGCATGGGCGCGGTGAGAACGTGCAGCCGCATCTGATGTTCGACAACGGCTACTATCTGCGCCAGTTGGAGGGTACAGAAGAAAGCCAGGAGGCCTCGCCTCTCGCGGACTACCTGAGCAGAGGCGCAGACTCGCCCCACTCACCTCATCCTCTGTTCGACAACCTCTACTACTGTACCCACCATTCCGACGTGAAGGCGATGGCGGTCAATCCTCTGGTTCATTTCCTCGACCAGGGGGCGGATCAGGAGCAGAAACCCCATCCTCTGTTTGATTGCCGTTTCTACCTGGAACGCAATCCGGATGTTGAAGCAGCCGACCGCAATCCTCTTCTGCACTATCTGACCACTGGATTTCAGGAAGGGCGCTGGCCCAACCCACTGTTCGATCCAACCTTCTATCTCGGCAAACGGGAAGATGTGGCAGAGAGCGGTGACAACCCTCTGATCCACTATCTGGCCCATGGTGAAAGGGAAGGCAACCAGCCGCACGCCCTCTTTGACCCGCAGTTTTATCGGGAGCAGTGGGAAGAAGGACTGGCGCGGGAAACCAATGCGCTGGGGCACTATCTTTCAACACCAGAAGCCTGGGGACAGGCGCCTCATGCTCTCTTTGATCCGGCGTTCTATCAGACAGGGTCCCTTGCCAGGGCGCAGAGCGGCGCTTCTGAGACGACAGAGACCGACAGTGAACTGCCCGGCCCTTTGCTGGCGGACTATCTGGCCCGCTGTGAATCCGGAGAAGCGGTCAATCCCTGTTTGCTTTTTGATGCGGACTATTACCGTCGCGGTAACACGGACCTGACGGACAAAGACGACAATCTCTTGCTTCATTACGTTTTGCATGGTGAAGCCGAGGGACGTCGTCCCCACCCACTGTTCGATCCCACTTACTATCAAAACACCTATCCCGTCGCCCGGGTGACACAGGACCGCGGATCTCTGTCCAACTATCTGGCTTACGGGATGGCTGCCGGCCACAACCCCTGTGCGCTGTTCGATGTGGCACATTATGAGCGGCAACTGGACAGGGACGCAGATGAGGACAGCCCGGCTGCTGTTCTCCACTATCTGATTGAAGGGCATGAAGGCGATTTCGACCCCAATCCCTTCTTTGCCAATGCCTTCTATGCAGAGAGTTATCCCTGGTGTCGCGATCAGGGCCAAACCCCCCTTGGTCACTACATGGAAGGGGGAGAAGCGGCGGGTCTCCTGGCCAGTGAAAGGTTCAGCGCAGACTATTATCTCGGCCGTAACCCCTTGGTTGGCATTCCGGCTGACGGCCCCTTGGCCCATTATCTGCTGAATGGGCGCTATCATGATTATCAGGCCATGCCACCGAAAGCCTGGTGCGAGCGGTATCATACGCGCCGTTCCGTTCTGGCCCGGTTGCAGCAGGCCTACGGTAAGAAGGCAACGGCCAAGGTTTCTGCCACGGTTGTCATACCGGTTTTCAACCAGCTCGATTACACACTGCGCTGCCTGGCTGCTCTGGCAGACAGCGAAGAAAAGCTGACCTATGAAATTGTCGTGGTGGATGATGCCTCCAGCGACGACACCGCTGCGGTACTGAAACAACTGCCTGGCATTCGTTACGTCAAAAACACAAAAAACCTGGGGTTCATCAAAAGCTGTAACCTGGGGGCATCGAAGGCCAAAGGCACATTCCTGGCATTTCTGAACAACGATACAGCCGTTAAGTCGGGCTGGCTGACAGCCCTTTATGAGACGTTCAGTCGATTTCCTACCGCTGGTTTGGTCGGATCCAAGCTGCTTTATCCCAATGGGCTGCTTCAGGAGGCCGGTGGAATCTGCTGGCGCGACGGCAGTGCGGCCAACTTTGGCAACCGCGCGGACCCCGATCTGCCGAAATTCAACTATGCCCGCGATGTGGATTACATCTCCGGTGCAGCCATTATGCTTCCCAGGCGCCTGTTCGAAGATCTGGGTGGCTTTGATGAACGCTACCTGCCCGCTTATTACGAAGATGCGGATCTGGCCTTCAAGGTTCGGGACAAGGGCTATCGGGTGCTTTACCAGCCGCTTTCGCAGGTGGTGCACTTCGAAGGAATCACGTCGGGGCGTGACGTCAGCAAAGGCGTAAAAAAGCATCAGGTCAGCAATCAGGAGGTTTTCCGGCAGACCTGGGCTCATGTTCTTGAAAAGCACGGCAAACCGGGAGATGTCTCTGAAGCCGTGTATGACCGAAGAGCAGATCAGAAGATTCTGATAGTTGACGCCTGCACACCGACTCCTGATCGCGATTCAGGATCTTTGTCAGCCTTGTACTATCAGGAGATTTTTCTGGATCTGGGATACAGGGTTTCTTTTATCCCCTGCAGCAACCTGCAACACGCTGGCACCTACACCGCGGCATTGCAGAAGCAGGGGGTAAAGTGCCTGCATTTCCCCTACATCACGTCCGTTGATGGGTACCTGGCAGAGTGTGAAGAAGAATTTGATCTGGTTTTGCTGTACCGGGTCAAAGAAGGCGGCGCCTATATGGAAACGGTGCGCAAGCACCAGCCCAAAGCCCGGGTTGTATTCGATACAACGGACCTGCATTACCTGCGGGAAGAAAGACAGGCCGAGTTGTTGGGAGACGGTGCTCTCAAGGATAAGGCGGCGGAAACAAAAGCCCGGGAGCTGTCTCTCATGCGCCAGGCCGATGCCACAATTCTGGTCTCGGAGTTTGAGCGCGCTCTGATCAACGAAGAACAGCCGGGAACGCAGATCGAAGTGATTTCCCTGGCGCTGGAACAGCCCGGCTCGAAGACCGCCTTTGGCAAACGAAAAGACATCTGTTTCATCGGGGGCTATCAGCATACGCCGAATGTGGATGCGGCAGCTTACCTGGTGGAGGAAATCTGGCCGCTGATCAAAGCAAAGCTACCCAGGGCCAAATGCTATCTGGTTGGCAGCAATCCACCTGATGAGGTTCAGGATCTGGCCAGCGACGATGTAATTGTCACCGGCTATGTGGAAGACCTGGGGGATTATCTGGACCGGGTGAAGCTGACCGTTGTACCGCTGCGCTATGGCGCGGGGGTGAAGGGTAAGATCGGCAGCAGTCTCAGCTATGGGGTGCCCTGTGTCTCCAGCCCCATCGGGGTCGAGGGGATGGGGTTGGTTGATGGTGAGAACATTGCCGTGGCAGAGGCCCCTGAGGCTTTTGCGGACAAGGTGATCGAACTTTACAAAGATCAGAAGCTCTGGAGCCGGTTGTCTGAGGCCGGTCTGGCTTTTGCTGAAGCTGAGTTTTCCATCAATACCAATCGCCGGCGTCTCGAAGATCTGGCCAGCTATCTGAAACAACCGCTGTTTACCGGTCAGTGTCAGGCCTGCGGCAACCGCGGATCATACGAGGTGTTGGGCTGGCCCGTTGCCAGAGATATCAACTGCAAGTCCTGCGGGGCCGACAGCGAGGATCGCCTGCTGGCAGGGTATGTTGATGCCTGGGCCAGTTCATATGGTCTGGCTGATCTGAGCGCCGTTGATGGCGCGGGTAAGGCCAAGCGACCTGAAAACCTCAACCGCACGGCCCTTTTGGGAGTGGGGCAGCTGTCTCGGTCCAGCAAAGGGGGCTACTCAATCCGGCGGTGGGGTCTGAAGGATCAGAACATCAAAGACCCCGGCAGCCTGGAGCTTGTGGCCGTCAAGGCAGGCAACGGGGAGGATCTTGATGTTCCGCGGCTCGCGAAGCTGGTCAAGTCCCTGCCAGACCACTGTGATATCGCGCTGGCGGTGCGCCGTCCCGAAGGTCTGGATTGGCAGGGCCACCACGCCTGGCGCAGAGATCTGGAGGAAGACCTTGCTGTTCTGGGGCGCACTGTTCGAGTGGACGCTGTTCACCCGCCAGATGCCCGTCTGCTGGGCAGTGAACTCTGGCTGCTTAGAGTCAAATCGGTTTAAGTGGACTCACTGCGTAACAACACTTGAAGCGTGAAACTCTTTTCAACGTGTTAGAGCATGATCTCATAGCTTACATCCGGTTGCACCGGTAGGGTCGTAACATTAAGATCTGGGCCAGAGCCTGCCCGGCTGAGTTCGAATTGGAAAACGCTTTGAATCAAGCTGCAGGTTTTCTTCTATCTTAAAAACCGAAGCTACCGCCTTGGGCGTTATCACAAAGTGGTTTCTCTCAGGGTGGCCTGACTTCAGATGAGGGTGTGGATGAATAGGGTTGAGGTATCAGAGCTTGTCTCATCAAGCATCCATGCTCTGTACGACTGGTACGTTAGCTTACCCCGAGGTGATCAGGCCTGGCCGTCCGCAAGCCATTTTCAGCCAGAAAACATTCCGCCCAAGATACTGCCGAAAATCGGGAAAGTGCATGTGGAGAAGAGCCCCTTCAGGGTGTTCTACCGGGTTGTCGGCAGCAACATTGCTGAGAGCCTGGGTCTGGATGTTTCCGGGAGGTATCTTGATGAAACCGGGCTGGAGCAGACAAACAACCTGGAAGAAATCTACCGCTTCTTGCTGGCGCACAATGCCCCGTCCTTTTTTAAGGGGCACCAGACTGTGCTGAACTACGAATTTGATTATGAAGGCTGCGCCCTGCCCTTTGGCCGGGAGGACGACGACCCTCGCTTGCTGGTGATCGCAGAAGATATCTTTCCTGAAGCTGCCTGGCGTGAGGCGCTGATAAAGCGCAGCTATGAAATCAACTTTCACCGCTGACAAGACTGTTTTCGGGGCAGTTTGATGCTCGGGCGCCTGCCGGGGCCGGGGGCGGGGGCGTCATGCTGCGGTCTGGTTGGGCGGCGCCGGAAATCAGAAGCAGATCGGCTTTTGTGGCTTCCCTTACCTGATAAGGCGGGAAGCGGGAAACCGCCCCTTATCAAGGGGGTAGAACAGGCCCTTTCGAAACGACCTAACGGGCCGATCAGGAAGCCTGTTGCTGGTCTTGCTGGTCGGGGTCCTGTGCAGCCTGCTCTTCAGCAGAGAGAATCTGCAATGGAAACACCAGGCTGGCCGTGGTGCCCTGATCCTCAGCGCTGTCGATAAGGATCTGCCCACCAAGCAACAGTGCCAGCTGGTTGGATAGAGACAGTCCGACCCCGGTTCCGCCGGCGCTGGTCATCACGCTTTGACGGTGCTGATAAAAGGGCTCCAGAATGTGCTCACAGATTTCCGGGGGCATGCCGACCCCATTGTCCTGAATTGCAATGGACAGCTGATCTTCCTGCCGGATCATCATCTCCACAGACCCGTTGTTCGGGGTGTAGCGATAGGCGTTGGACAAGAGGTTCAGGACGATCTGTTTGATCATCAGAGGATCAGACTGAACCCACAGACTGTCCGGCAGCGCCAGAGACAGCTGATGGCCTTTGTTGCGTCTGGCTGGTTCCAGCAAGACGACTGCATCGTTCAGCAGCGGTATCAGATCAAAGTGTTCGAGGGAAACGTCGGTTTCATTGGCTTCGATCTTGGTCAGATCCAGAATGTCTTTCAGAAGCGCTGAGAGATGGCTGGCGCTTTTGTTGATGTCATTCACATAGCTCTTGTACTTTTCATTTCCGATCGGCCCGAAAAGCTCTGTGTTCATGATATCGGAAAAGCCAATAATGGCGTTCAGCGGTGTGCGCAGTTCGTGGCTCATGTTGGCCAGGAACTGGGATTTGCTGGCATTGGCGTTTTCGGCCTGCTGCCTGCTCTTTTCCAGTTCCAGTGTTCTGGCCTTAACCAGAGCTTCCAGATTGCCGCCTAGGTCAGATAGCTTGCGGTTCTGAAAGACAAAGAAGATCAACAAAACGATGCCAGACAGCAGGGCGGCAATGCCAAGGAACACAGTTTTCTGATAGGCATTGAAGAGTGTTTCGCGGCGCTCCGTGGCGCGTTTGTGGCCGGCGCGACTGGCGACCAGAAGCGTTGAATGTGCCGCTGAGGCAATCTCTTTCAACCGGTCAATCACCACCTGATCGGGACCGGCAGTGCCTGGTGCGCCGTCCAGCAGGGCCTGATCAATGGCGTGCAGGTTGCGGCTCAGCAGTTTGGCCAGTTGCTGATCTGCTTCGAGTTCCTTGTATTCAACGCTCAGGCTACCGGCCGCCAGCGAGACATCTCTGGCCCAAAGCGAGTCCAGCCGATCTGAAAAGCGTTCTGCAGCCTGAGCATCATCCAGAGCATGATGAAGCTCTTCGAAGGCAAGCAGAGCGATAAGAGCTTCCCGTTCAATCTGTGAAACGAAGTAAGGCAGGTTGTCCCTGAATTCAGATTGCTGCTTTTTGACTTCCTGCTGGAACAGGTAGACAGAGACAATCATGCTCAAGACCATGCAAAGGGTCAGAGCAACAAGAAAGAAGACTGATTTCTGCGTAGAGAACTTAATCATCAATGGAGAGTGATTTCAGCTGCCAGATGGAGCGAGCATAGTACATCTCTGTTTGCAGTTCTGAGTGCTCGGACCAGGGAAAAATCACCCACAAAGGCCCCCGGTTACGCACTGTCAGAACTTTTCCGTTGTGCTCCATGGCCAGGATAATGTTGTAGGTCTGGGCATCTTCAACCGGGATTTCAGTCTGATAATCGTTGATGGCCGTGGCCATGATCGTCTTACCCCTGGCCCCGACCCTGCTCAACAGGTCTTTTACCAGAGGGCCTTTGAAGGTGTTTGCCCCTTCAGTCCAGGGTGTTTCAACTGTCAGACTATGGGAGCCCAGGGCCATCAGCATTTCCCGGTCAAAGCTGGCAACGCCGTCTCCGTTGGTGTGCTCGATGTTGCCGGAAACAGTCAGCAGCACTTTACCGGTTGGTGTTGGCAACTGCTCCGCAAGCGCCGTTGTTGTGCTCAGCGCGATTATCAAAACTGCCGCTGACGCAACGCTGAGGGTCTTGCGAAAAAGGGACTGATTGGGAGCCATGAGAGATCACCTGTGAAAGTACGCTAGCTCGGAACTTAACAGGCATAAGGTAAAGAGATTCCTGCCTTTTGACCAAGATTGTTCGATCTTTCTGACATTATCTTGACTGATTTCTCTTACAGGTGAAATGCCGTGCTGGGCTATACCCGCCATGTGGGTGACGGCGCGTGTAACCCACCGCTTTAGTCCTTGTCGTTGCTCCTCGTCTCTTCTTTATCTGGAGCCGATGCGGCCTGATAAAGCTGGGTGGCTTCCGGGGATAGATTGGCGGAAAGAGCGACGGCGCTCAGTTGATTTTGCACGCGGGACTGGCCCCGCCAGAGGCGGAACAGGGCGGTCATGATGGTCAGCGCTGAGGTGCCCGCCAGCAGATAGAAAAGTCCGCTGGGTCCATAAAGGGCGATGGCCTGAGCACCCAGAGCCGGACCCAGGGTCATGCCAGCGGCCAGGATAAGCACCAGGGTGCCGCTTGCCGCCACCATTTGACTGGCTTTCAGGTGATCGTTCATGTGGGCCATGCAGATGGAATAGAGCGGCAAGGTGAGGCCACCGAGCAGAGCGATCAGGCCGTAGAGCAAAAAGATGTTGCCTGTCGGGTCCTCCAGCTGTGCCAGATAGAAACAGAGGGGAATGACCAGGCTGGGCGCCCCGACAATAACCAACCGCCTGTCGATCCGGTCAGAGAGCTTGGCCAGAGGCAGCTGAAACACCATGCCGCCCAGGGTCATGAAGCCAACCAGGCCGCCGATGGCCCCGGTGGACAGGCCGATGGCGCTGCCATAGAGCGCCAGCACCACATAGAGTCCGGTCTGGGAGATGCCGTTCAGGAAGCTCCCGGTCAGGGCCATGGGGGAAAGGCGGAAGAGCTCCAGCGGGGAGATCCGCTCCGGCGGTTCATAGGGCGGTGTGGCGCTGGTGGACACCAGCATGGGGACCAGAGAAAAGGAGATCAGGATGGAGGCGATGATGAAGAGCAGGATGCCTTCCGGGCTGGAGACGTTGAGCAGCGCCTGTCCCAGCATGATGCCGCCCGTTTGAATGATGAAGTAGACCGACAGCAGGCTGGCCCGGCTTTTGTTGGTGGCGCTGCCGTTGAGCCAGCTTTCCGCGACGATGTAGAGACCGGAGAAGCAGAAACCGGTCAGGAGACGCATGGCCCCCCAGCTCCAGGGGTCGCCTGTCACCAGATGCACCAGTGCCGTTGCGCTGGCGATGGAGGCAAAGGCCGCAAAGATCCGGATATGCCCCACCCGCATGATCATGACGGGAGAAATCAGGCAGCCCAGCAGAGAGCCGACCGGGTAGGCAGACTGCATCAGGCCGATGGAGGCCGGACTGAAACCGAGACTTTCGGCTCTCAGGGACAGCAACGTTGCCAAAAGCCCGTTGCTGACCATGAGAAATATCATGCCCATGAAAAGAGGCCAGGAGGTCCGCAGGGCCGCCCACATGCTGTGTTCATCCAAACAGAGGTAAAGAAGCTCAGCTATAGCCCGGACGGCTAAGCAGAACCAGCATGCAGGACGTCACAGTCGTTGCCTTTTTCGGAACCCATCACTTTCGCATGGAGTCCAGAGCAGGTGATCAGCCCACCTGAACATCCGCCTGAACCCCGAATTCAAGGCTCAGTTCCAGCAGTTGCTCCCACAGGCTTTCTGCAAAGCCACGGAAGACCAGCAGTTCAAAGGCCTGCTCTTCCACGCGGGTGGCATGCACCCCTGTGTGGCCAAAGAGGGCCTGGGCAGACTGCCCGACGGCAAAGGCGTCCAGACTGAAGTCCACGGCCATGCCTTTTGCCAGAAGCTCTGTGGCTGCCGGTCCGCTGACAAGGATTTTGACACGCCCCTGGCTTTGATCGACCAGGGCTACCCGGTCCCCAAGCTTGTCTTTCAGGGCAGTGATGTCTTCAGGCGGCAGCGCCTGCTCGCCCACCAGCAGCCACTGGTTCGGGCCAGAGTCCCTGAGGGTCAGGTCTTTCCGGGCCAGCAGTTTTGTCAGCCCGGTCCCGTCAAGGTCATCCTGAGGGGCGCTGAGCAATTGCAGGACTGTGCCGTTGGCGGGAACCAGCAGGGAAATGCCTGCCGGGTCGCCCTGATCCAGACCGAGGCGCCCGCTGTCAACAGCGGCAAGCGGGTGGCGAGCTGTGAGAAGGGTATCAGACATGGAGTTTCTCGTTTTCTGGATCCACAAAACAGGGGCTGCAGAGCACCGCTGGCACGTACTGATCTTTCAGGCCGTTCCACAGCAGAACCTTTTCGCCCAGCCTCTCCGGGCCATGTTTGACCAGGGCCAGTCCGATGGGGTGCCCCAGCGTGGGAGAGTAGGCCATGGAGGTGACATGTCCCTGGTCGGTGGCCATGGAGGGCTTGTCTCCGACGTTGAGGATATGAGCACCGGTAGAGAAGTTATCCGATGGATTGACTGCTTTCACGCCAACCAGCTGCGGACGTTCGGGATCTTGCAGACCCTCACGTTTCAACAGGGCGCGGCCGATGAAATCGCGTTTTTTGGTGGAGACCATGCGTCCGAAGCCCAGGTCGCCCGGGGTCACGGTGCCGTTGATTTCCGCGTGGGTGATGTGACCCTTTTCAATGCGCATCACACCCAGGGCTTCCGTGCCGTAGGGCAGAATGCCGTGGACCTGGCCCACTTCCATGATCTTGTCGGCCACCGCCTCGCCATAGTCGGCGGGCACGGCCAGCTCATAGGCCAGTTCCCCTGAGAAGGAGATGCGGAACAGCCGGGCTGTCAGGGCCCCGCCCAGAATGCTGACTTCCCGGGCAGCCAGGAAGGGGAAGGCCTCGTTGGACAGATCTTCATCCACGATTTCCGCCAGGATCTTACGGGCGTTGGGTCCGGCGACGGCCATCTGTGCCCACTGGTCGGAAACAGAGGCCAGGCGCACATCCAGCTCAGGCCAGAGGGCCTGGGCACAGAACTCCAGATGGGTCATCACCCCAGCCGCTGCGGCCGTGGTGGTGGTCATGAAGTAGTGATTTTCGTCCAGTCGGCTGGTGGTGCCGTCGTCATAGATGAAGCCATCTTCGCGCAGCATCAGGCCGTAACGGGCTTTGCCCACCGGCAGCTTCAGAAAGGCGTTGCAGTAAACCCGGTTGAGGAATTCTGCGGCGTCTTTGCCGAAGATCTCGATCTTGCCCAGGGTAGAAACATCACAGATCCCGGCCGTGGTGCGGACGCCCAGAACCTCCCGGTCCACCGAGGTGCGCCAGTGCGTTTCGCCGGCTTTGGGGAACCAGTCAGAGCGATACCAGAGGCCGACTTCGACGAAGTGAGCGTTGTTCTTTTCTGCCCAGCCATGCAGCGGAGATTTGCGTACAGCAGCGAAGTGCTTGCCGATGTTGGGCCCGGCCAGTGCCCCGAAGGACACGGGGGTATAGAAGGGGCGGAAGGTGGTCAGCCCCATTTCTGCCGGTGTCTTGCCTGCTGCTTCGGCCAGGATGCCCATGGCGTTGATGTTGGACAGTTTGCCCTGGTCGGTGGCCATGCCGGTTGTGGTGTAGCGCTTGGCCAGTTCCACATGGCCATAGCCTTCCCGCTTGGCCAGTTCCAGGTCGGCCCGGTGGACGTCATTCTGGAAATCGACGAAGGCCTTGCCTTTGCTGCCCGGTACCGCCCAGAGGGGCTTGGCTGGCTGAACATCGCCGTCGTCTGCGACCCCGAAATCCAGGGTCTGGGCTTTCAGACCCAGAGCTGCCAGAGCTTGATTGGCTTTGGCTGATCCGTCGTTCAGACAGGCCCCGAGACCGTAGGTGCCCGCTGCCGCCCCGGCTGCTGCCAGACCGTCGCGCGGCGCTGGCGGCAGGAAGGCGCTGTGATCTTCTGACCAGCTGGGTTTGTCCCCGCGCTGGCAGGCCAGATGGACGATCGGGCTCCAGCCGCCGCCCATGCCAAGGCTGTCCACGGCCAGTCTTTCCGTGCCTTTGGCTGAGGTGACGGTGATTTCCCGCAACAGCTTGCCGCCATCGGTATCGGTGACCAGACCCTGGGGAATGAGGCGGGCTTTGCCCTCCCAGCTTTCCGGGGCGTCTGCACGGGCATCAATGATGGCTGTCAGGTTTACGCCCTTGGCTTCCAGGTCCCGGGCCGTCTGATAGAGGCTGGGGTCGTTGCCAAAAAGAGCAACGGACTTGCCGGGTGCCACCGCAAAGCGATTGAGATAGGTTTGGATGGCGCTGGTCATCATCACGCCGGGCCGATCATTGCCGCCAAAAACCAGGGGGCGTTCTTCTGCGCCGCTGGCCAGAATGGCTTGCTTGGCAACCACCCGCCAGACCCGCTCCAGCGGGCGGTTGTGGTCCGGCTCCACCTGGTGCTTTTGCACCTGTTCGACCAGCCCATAGACGCCGCTGTCATAGCTGCCGAATACGGTAGAGCGGGGCAGCAGCCGCACCCGGTCGTTTGCGGCCAGTTCAGCCAGGCTTTCGCTCAGGAAGTCGGCCGCGCCTTTGCCGGCGATCTCTCCGCTTTCTGACAGCAGGCCGCCGCCCAGTTCAAAATCCTCATCGGCCAGGATGACGCTGGCGCCTCCGCGGGCCGCAGTCAGGGCTGCAGCCAGACCTGCGGGGCCAGCCCCGATGACCAGCAGATCACAGTGGGCCCAGCGTTTCTCATAGCGGTCCGGATCAGGGCTGTAGTCGGCTTTGCCCAGCCCGGCTGCCCGGCGAATGATGGGCTCGTAGACCTTTTCCCAGAAGACAGCGGGCCACATGAAGGTCTTGTAGTAGAAACCGGCCGACAGCAGAGGGCCGAACAGGCCGTTCAGAGCGCCGATGTCGTAGTTCAGCGACGGCCAGTGGTTCTGACTGCGGGCGGCAAGCCCTTCACAGAGCTCCACCTGGGTGGCGCGGGTATTGGGCTCCGTGCGTCCCCCTTTGCCCAGTGTCACCAGAGCATTGGGCTCGGCAGCCCCGGCGGTAAGAATGCCGCGCGGGCGGTGGTACTTGAAACTGCGGCCGACCAGTTGCTGACCGTTGGCCAGCAGGGCAGACGCCAGACTGTCTCCGGCCAGACCCTTCATGAATTTGCCGTTGAAGCTGAATTCCAGCGCGCTGTCGCGGTCAATCAGACCACCTTGCTTTAAACGATAAGAGGTCATGCCTGCTCCTCCGACAGCTTGGCCTGGCTGGCGTCAATCACCGCTTCCACCTCGTGGGTCATGGTGTGCCGGGTCACGGCAAGCCAGCGGCGACAGCCGCCGGTATGGTGCCAGAGTTCCCGATGGGACCCTCTGGGGTTCTCCCGCAGATGGACATAGGCGTGCCAGTCCTGGGCCGGGGCGTCAGGGCTGGGGCGGACAACAGCGCCATCACCTTTGATGGTGAATTCTTCTTTGGGTCTTGGCCCGCAGTGGGGGCAGGTAACAAGGCTTGCCATGGGGTCTGTCCCTTAATGCGCTTTCTGGTCATTTGCGTCGGAAAGCGCGACAATTCAAAAGCTCTTTTCTTGCTTCGCTGAGAAGCGGAACGGTCTGGTCTAGTGCAGGTTGGCCTGAGCACCGACGCCCTTTTCATCAATGACGTACCCGCGCTCAAAGCGGTCGAGGCGCATGAAGCGGGCAACCGGATGGGGCTCGCCGGTGGCCAGCAAATGGGCGAAGCACCAGCCCGAGGCCGGGGTGGCTTTGAAACCGCCGTAACACCAGCCGGCATTGAGGTAGAGGTTCTCAATGGGGGTGCGATCGATGATGGGCGAGCCGTCCATGGACATGTCCATGACACCGCCCCAGGACCGAAGCACCCGCACCCGGGAAAGGGAAGGCATCATGGCCACGCCACTTTCGATCACATGCTCGACGGTGGCCAGATTGCCGCGCTGGGCATAGCTGTTGTAGCCGTCGATGTCGCCGCCGAAGACCAACCCGCCCTTGTCGGACTGGGAGATGTAGAAGTGCCCGGCACCAAAGGTCACCACACCATCGATCAGGGGTTTGAGCCCCTCGCTGACAAAGGCCTGCAGCACATGACTGTCGATGGGCAGCTTGAGGTCGGCCATCTGAGCCACCTGCCCGGAATTCCCGGCAGCTGCCAGCGCCAGTTTGTTGCAGCCAATGAAGCCCTGAGAGGTTTCCACGCCGGTGACCTTGCCGCCTTCGCGGCGGATGCCGGTCACTTCACAATGCTGGATGATGTCTACGCCCCGGCTGTCTGCGCCGCGGCCATAGCCCCAGGCCACACCGTCATGACGCACCGTGCCGCCGCGTTTCTGCAGCAGTCCACCGCGCACGGGAAAGCGTGCATTGTCAAAATCAAGATAGGGCACGCGCTGGCGCACCTGGTCCCGATCCAGCAGCTCCGCGTCTGTCCCGTGCAGGCGCATGGCGTTGCCGCGGCGGCTGAAAGCATCCCGCTGGGCGTCGCTGTGCAGCAGGTTGAGAACCGAACGCTGGGAGACCATGGCGTTGAAGTTGAAATCCTGCTCCAGCCCCTCCCAGAGTTTCAGGGAAAGCTCATAGAAGGGCTGATTGCCTTCCAGCAGATAGTTGGAGCGGATGATGGTGGTGTTTCGTCCGACATTGCCGGAGCCCAGATAGCCCTTTTCCAAGACAGCGACATTGGTGATGCCATGTTCCTTGGCCAGATAGTAGGCCGTGGCCAGACCGTGGCCGCCCCCCCCCACGATCACCACATCATAATGATCTTTGGGTTTGGGGAAGCGCCAGGCGGGGGTCCAGCCTTTGTTGCCTGAAAAGGCTTGGCGCAGCAGGTTGAAAGCAGAATAACGCATGAATGATCCATCCGGGCTCTTGGGGCCTGAACACTAAGGGTCCAGGCAAGGCGGTCCCAATTGCAGAGATCAGGCAGCCTTGCCTGCCACCCGGTTGTGAAAGGGGCACGGCAATCCGCCTGTTTACCTGCGTCATGATGGCAGATGGGGCGGCAGTTTATTGCATCAATGGGACGAATTTGGATATGTTTAGGACATGTCTGTCACAAAAGATCCAAACACCCAGACCATCGGCGTGATTCTAATTCCCGGTTTCGCCCTGATGACCTTTGCGGCGGCAACAGAACCCTTGCGGGCCGCCAATCTTCTGGCAGGTCAGGAACTCTACGATTTTGTTGTCTATTCGCCTGACGGCCAGCCCGTGTCTTCTTCTTCCGGGGTACCGGTTCCGGCGCAGCCCTTGCCTGCCAGCCGCAGAGAGGCACCGTCCAATCTGGCTCTGCTGTTTGTGCTGGCCGGGGGGGAAGTGATCTCCTGGCGCTATCCCGGGGTGCCGGGCCTTTTGCGGCGTATGGCCAAAGATGGCATTCGCCTGGGTGGCATTTCCGGCGGGTCTTACCTGCTGGCGGAAGCTGGTCTGATGACAGGGCGGCGTTTCACCACCCACTGGGAGTATGCCCCGGCCTTGCGTGAGGCCTTTCCCGACAGTGATCTGCAGCGTACCCGTTATGTGCTGGATGGAGACAGGGTGACCTGTGGCGGCGGCATTGCGGTGCTGGACATGATGGTGGCTTTGATTGCCGAGCGGCTGGGCAGTGATTTTTCCCGACGGGTCAGCGACTGGTATCTGCACACCCATCTGAACCAGCCTGCCGGGCCTCAGCGGGCGTCGCTGGCTGAGCGCTATGGCGTGCATCACCCGGCTTTGCTGATGGCTCTGGAAAAAATGGAAACCACCATTGAGGCCCCGCTCAGCCGTCAGGCCATGGCGGGGCTGTGCGGGGTGTCGCATCGCCACCTGGACCGGCTTTTTGCCGAGCAGCTGAACAGTACCTTTCTGGAGAGCTATCGTCGCATTCGCCTGGAACACGCCCGGCAGCTGCTGCAGCAGTCGGCCCTGTCCATTTCAGAGATTGCCTATGCCACAGGCTTTTCCAGCAGCAGTCATTTTTCCCGCTGTTTTGCCCAGAGGTTTCAACTGACGCCGCGACAGGCGCGAAAATCCTGACTGAAAGGGCCTGCCAGACACATCAGCCCGGCAGACCCTCATGAGACAGTCATCTCGCTTTCAGCAGTCTCTCTGTGTGATAGCGCTAGCCGCGAAGATTGGCCTCTTATGTCACCCTCTAACAGGTTGAAAGGCTCTAGAGGTTCTGACCGCCATCGACCGAAAGGGTCTGGCCGGTGATCCAGCTGGCAGCCGGAGACAGCAGGAAGGCGGCCGTGCGGCCGATTTCTTCCGGCTCGCCCATGCGCCCGAACGGGATGCCGGACCGGGTGCTGTTGTAGACCTCCGGAGCATTTTTCTTGCGGTCATCCCAGACACCACCTGGAAACTCGATGGAACCCGGGGCGATGCAGTTCACCCGGATGCCCGCAGCGGCATGTTCCTTGGCGTGGCTGAGGGTTAGGTGAATGACACTGGCTTTGATGGCGCCGTAAGCAATGTTGCCGCTGGCGCCAATACCGGAAATTGAGGAGATGTTGAGCACTGAGCCGCTGTTGCTGTCCTTCAGGTGGGGCAGGGCGGCCCAGGTCGCGCGCAGTACCCCCATCAGATCGACATCGATGCTCTTTTTCCATCCTTCTTCATTGTCGCCATAGCCAAATCCGGAAGGGTTGTTGACCAGGCCGTCCAGTCCGCCGAGAGCCTTTGCGGCCTCGTCTATGTAGCTGGCCAGGGCGTCGGGATTGCCGACGTCACAGGCCTTGATGTGAACCTGGCCGCCGTGGCGCAGCAGTTTGTCTCTGGCCTCTTCCAGACCGGCCTGTCCCCGGCTGCAGAGGGAGATGTTCGCCCCTTCTGCGGCGCAGATGTCAGCAATGGCAAAGCCGATGCCCCGGCTGCCCCCGGTTACTGCGATGTTTTTGCCAGCCAAACCCAGGTCCATGTTCTATCTCCAGCTTGTCTCAGTTTTGTTCAAAAAGAAGGGGCAGGTGACCGCGGTCAAAGTCTGCATCCCCGATAAGGACAGGGGGAAAAGTCACTCACGTTGTTTCCCTGTCAGCTCGTTATCCACCAGGTGTTTTTGGCTGTGGCAATCAGATCCAAAGTCCCATCGGATTGAGGGAAATTGAAGCGTGAATTTGCCTCTTTTCAAAAAGATAGAGCATGCTTCGGGGGGAGATCCTTGCGGCTGCCCGTCCTGCAGATGCTAGCAAACCTGGCTGGCCAATGCAGTCCCCGACAGGGTGACCAACACTTGTGACAAAGCTGATTTTCACTAATTGAACATATGTACAATTAATGATATTCTCTCTGTTGAAATGAATAGGTCAGACCCGCTGCGCTGGTTTTCAAAGACGCGCTCGATGCGCGGTGGGTGAAGATCTGTCCCCTTCTTAGGAGAGTGCTGTGGCTTGTGATCCCCGTTTTGAGCTGCTGTTTGAACCCCAGGCCATCGGCCCCGTGACAGCTCCAAACCGCTTCTACCAGGTGCCCCATGCCAGTGGCATGACCAACGCCATGCCCCGCACCCGCGCCAAGTTTCGGGAAATCAAGGCTGAAGGCGGCTGGGGAGTGATCTCGACCGGGGCCTGTTCCATGCATCCGTCGTCAGACGATTCACCTCTGCCTTTTGCGCGGTTGTGGTGTGATGAGGATATCCGCAGTCATGCCTTGATGACGGAGGCGGTGCACCGGCATGGGGCCCTGGCAGCCATTGAGCTTTTCCATGGCGGGGCGGTCACCATGAACCGTACCAGCCGCCTGCCTCTGCTGTCGCCTTCCGGCAAGGCCTGGCTGCCCAATCACGTGGGGTTCATGTCGAACGTGCGGCCCAAGGTGATGGACAAGCAGGACATTGCCGATCTGCTGCGCTGGCAAAAGGAAGGAGCTCTGCGGGCCAAGTCGGCGGGTTTTGACATCGTTTATGTCTACGCCGGTATGGGCTACCTGCCCTATCAGTTCCTGCTGTCGGATTACAATGAGCGCAGGGACGAATATGGCGGTTCGGTGGACAATCGGGCGCGGCTGGTGGCTCAGTTGATCGAGGTAACCAAGGAAGCCGTCGGCGACAGCTGTGGGGTGGCGCTGCGGGTATCCATGGAAGAACTGCGGGGCAAACCCCATGATCAGGCGGCGTCTGAAGCCCATCGGCTGGTAGAGGTGCTGGGCGATCTGCCGGACCTCTGGGATGTCAAAATGGACTCCGGCCCGACGGACTGTGCGCCCTCGCGCTTTGCCGAAGAAGGCAGTCATGAATCCATCATCGATTTCGTCAAGCAGGTGACAGACAAGCCCGTGGTCGGTGTCGGCCGCTTTACCTCACCGGATACCATGGTCAGCCAGATCAAGCGCGGCGTGCTGGATTTCATCGGGGCGGCCCGCCCCTCCATCGCCGACCCCTTCCTGCCCAACAAGATCAGGGAAGGCCGTCCGGACGAAATCCGGGAGTGCATTGGCTGCAACATCTGCATTTCCTCCTGGCACGACGGCGTGCCGGTGCGCTGTACGCAAAACCCGACCATTGGTGAAGAATGGCGGCGGGACTGGCACCCTGAGAAGGTGGCCAAAAAACAGAACGACGACCGGGTCCTGGTGGTGGGCGGCGGGCCAGCAGGCCTGGAATGCGCCCGGGTGCTGGCGCTGCGCGGTCATGAGGTGGTGTTGTCCGAAGGGCGCGCTGAACTGGGCGGGCGGCTGGTCTTTGAAACAACCCTGCCGGGGCTGAATGCCTGGGGCCGGGTGCGGGACTATCGTCTCCACGCCCTGCGCAGTTCCGATAAGGTCTCGCTCTATACGGACAGCCTTTTGTCGGCCGATGACATCTGCGACTTTGGATTTGAGCAGGTGGTACTGGCCACCGGGTCGCGCTGGTCCAAGGAGCTGCTGTCACCTCTGGAGCTGCCGATGGCTGGCCTGCCGGAGCCGGAAGATGGCAGCGTTCTGCCGGTTTACACACCCGATGACATCGCCGCCGGTGTGACCCTGGAAGGTCCGGTGGTTGTCTTTGACTTTGACGGCTACACCATGGGCTCGGTCATGGCGGAGCATCTGGCTTTGCAGGGCCATGCCGTGACCTATGTGACACCCTCGGGTTACGCCTCCAACTGGGGGGTCATGGACAATGTACAGCCTCTGGTTCACAAGCGCTTTGCGGAGCTGGGCATCCGTCTCAAAACCCTGTCGTTGGTGGCGGGACTTGAAAAGGGACAACTGCGGCTGAAGGACTTTTTCTCCGGCGCGGAGAGTTCCATGCCCTGTGGGGCTCTGGTGATTGTCGGCACCCGTCTGGGTAACGACGACCTGCACCGATCGCTGATGGCAGACCCCGATCGTCTGGAAGCCGCCGGCATCAAGCAACTGCATCTGATTGGCGATGCGCTGACCCCGGGTGCCCTGGCCCATGCGGTGCATTCCGGACACAGCTGCGCCCGTGTTCTGGGAGAAAAGGACCCGCGCCGTGCCGCCCAGCACTACAAGCTTGATGGGCCCCTGGGCCCCCTGGCGGCGCTGGAGGTGGCGGCGGATTAGCACCCAGTGCTCTTGGCTATCAAAAAAGCCCCCGCTTCATTCTGAGCGGGGGCTTTTCCATTTGCGACTAGAGGCAGCTTACGTTCTGGGGACGTTGATCCCGGCGGAGATTTCCTCTTTGCGTTTGGCAACAAAGGCCTGAAGAGACTCGTCAATGGCCGGATCCAGCGGTGGTTGCTGATAGTCTTTGAGCAGCTGTTTCCAGAGCTTGTTGGCCCGCTGTGCCGTATCGACAGAGCCCTTGTCCCGCCAGTTTTCGAAATTGTCCCAATCGGAAACCAGAGGTTTGTAAAAGGCCGTCTGATAGCGGGCCAGGGTGTGATCCGTGCCGAAGAAATGTCCGCCGTGGCCGACATCACAGATGGTGTCAAACGCCAGAGAGGCGTCATCAATCTGGGGCGGCTGAAAATAGGCCGCCATCATCTGCAGCATCTCTGCGTCGATGATCAGCTTTTCGAAGGAAGCTGTCAGGCCTCCTTCCATCCAGCCAGCCGCGTGGTTGAGCAGGTGGGTGCCGCCCATCAAGGCGCCCCACAGAGCCATCTGGCTTTCGTAGGCGGCCTGGGCATCCACGGCGTTGGCGGCGGTCACATTGCTGGAGCGCAGGGGAAGGCCGTAGCGCCGGGCCAGTTGCCCGGAGATCTGGGCGGCCTGGGTGTATTCGGGTGTGCCAAAGGCAGGGGAGCCGGTTTTCATGTCCACATTGGTGGTGAAAGCCCCGTAGACCACCGGAGTCCCCGGGCGCACGGACTGGGCCAGTGCGATGCCGCCCAGTGCCTCGGCGTTCTGCTGGGCCAGTGCGCCAGCCAGGGTAACCGGAGACATGGCGCCGGACAGGGTGAAGGGGGTGATCACCACCGGCTGGCCATAGCGGGCCATTTCCATCAGACCCTCGGCCATGGCCTGGTCAATGGTCAAAGGGGAGTTGGTGTTGATGATGCAGGTAAAGACGGGTTTCTCGATCAGGTCGTCCAACTGACAGCCCAGTGAGAGCGCGGCCATTTCCAGGCCGTCGCGGGCGCGGTGCTGGCCCAGACCCAGAGGCTGCCAGTTTTTGTCGGTCAGCGTCGCCTGGGCATAGTGCAGGTCCAGATGGCGGCTTTCCAGGGGCAGGTCCAGCGGCTCAAAGGAGCCACCGCCTTCCTGGTGCAGGATATCCAGGCTCTGGATGACCCGCAGATAGTCGCAGAGTTCCGCATAGGTGCCGGGCCGCCGTCCTTTATCCAGATCGGACACGAAGGCCGGTCCGCCAACGCTGGAGAAAATGGCGTGATTGCCGCCCAGGGTCAGGTGTTTGTCTGGGTTGCGGGCATGCAGGCGCGCCTGGTCCGGGGCCTGGGCCACCAGCTGCTCCACAAGCTCCGGAGCCAGGGTCACCAGTTCTTTGTTGTCGTCGACCTCGGCCCCCTGATTTTTCAGGCTTTGCCGGGCCAGAGGGCAGAGAATGCGCAGACCCACCTGGGACAGGATTTTCAACGAGGTATGGTGCAGCGCCTCCAGCTGATCCTGGCTGATGATCTCCAGAGGCGCATAGGGGCGCTGCGGCTGATGCCAGGCAGGCTGAGCGATGCCTGGGGTGCGCGCAGCGGGTTTGCGACGGCCTGCGCGCCCCGATTGGCGCCCGGCGGACCGAGGGGATTTGCTGGCTGTCATCGCCTCTTGTTCCATAGGGCCTGCTCCAGAGATCAGAGAATTCGTTTAATTGAACAACTGTACAATAGAATTTTGTGACAGGCTTTTCAAGAGGGTTCATACTGGGCCGGTGCAAATTCCTGCTGGGAATTGCAATAAAACTGTTTACTTTACATTTGTTCAATTGCCTAATTGGGCAGGGAGAGAGAGTCTGGATTGCCCGCCGCGGCCGGATGATTTTCTCTCTGGAAAAACAAACAAAGATCCAAGCACCGAAACAGGGACAGACAGAGAGGCTTACAATGGATAAGAAAGAGCTGAATCATTGGCTCCAGTCGGGACGCATTTCCCGGCGGGACTTCATGCTGGGCGCCGCCGCGCTTGGCTTTTCCGCTACCTGGGCAGGCAAGGCCATGGATGCCCATGCCGCCACGCCCAAAAAAGGCGGAACTTTCCGGTATGCGACCGCAGGGGCGGCTTCTACCGACAGCCTGGACCCGGCGACTTTCCTGGACACCTATCCCTCCATGGTCAGCTACCAGATCAGCAACTGCCTGGTAGAGCTGGATGCTGACAACAATGCCGTGGGCGAACTGGCAGAGAGCATCGAACCCGATGCCACAGCCACTGTCTGGCGCATCAAGCTGCGCAAAGGCGTGGAATTCCACAACGGCAAGACCCTGGATGCTGATGACGTTATCTACTCACTGCAGCATCACCTGGGCGAAAAAACAGAATCTGCCGCCAAGTCCATCGTGGCGCAGATCAAGGAAATGAAAGCTGACGGCAAGAACGAGGTGATTTTCACCCTGAGCGAAGCCAATGCTGACTTGCCTTACTTCCTCTCTGACTACCACCTGCCCATCTTCCCTGCCGGCACCACCGATTTCAGCAAGGGCATCGGCACCGGCGGTTACATCCTGGAAGAGTTCGAGCCGGGCGTGCGCACTGTGACCCGCCGCAATCCCAACTACTGGAAAGAAGACCACGCCAACTTCGATGCGGTCATCTCTCTGGCCATCAATGACCCGACCGCCCGTCAGTCCAGCCTGCTGTCCGGTGAAGTTGACGCCATTTCCGATCCTTCCCTGAAGACACTGCACTTCATTGAAAAACGCGACGGTGTCCGCCTGATCGAAAACGCGTCCAACACGCATATGACCATGCCGATGCTGGAAAAAATCGATCCCATGGGCAACCACGACGTCCAGATGGCCCTGAAGTATGCCATCGACCGTGAGCAGCTGGTTAAAAACATGTTGCGTGGCCACGGCGTGGTGGGCAACGACACGCCCATCGGTCCGGTGAACAGCTACCGCAACACCGAGATGCCGCAGCGTGCTTACGATCCTGACAAAGCTGCCTACCACTGGAAGAAAGCCGGCATGGAAGGCAAGTCCGTCGAACTGCATGCCGCAGACCTGGTGCTGGGTCTTGGCCTGGACACTGCCACCACCTATCAGCAGCACGCCAAAGGTGCCGGCATTGATCTGCAGGTCGTGCGGGCCCCGTCTGATGGCTACTGGTCTGATGTCTGGCTGGCCAAGCCCTGGTGCCAGAGCTACTACAGCGGTCGTCCCACTGAGGACATGATGTTCTCACTGGTCTACACCTCTGACGGTTCCTGGAATGAAACCGGCTGGGCCAACAAGCAGTTTGATCAGCTGGTCAAGGATGCCCGTGGTGAGCTGGACACCAACAAGCGTCGTCAGCTCTACCATGACGCCCAGGCCCTGTGTAACGAAGACTGCTCCACCGTCATTCCCTTCTTCCTCAATGACATCCTGGCTGTCAGCGACAAGGTTCAGACCAAAGCCAAAGTTGCTGCCAACTACACCCTGGATGGCATGCGGGCACCGGAACGCTGGTGGTTCAACGGTTAAGAACAGCCGCTGTTTCGGCAGCAGTTTGTTAAACAAGGAAGGCCGGAGCGGAACATCCGCTCCGGCCTTTCTCTGTTCAAACAGATGTCACACCAGCATACCTGGGATCCCTCTGTGAACGCCCTTCACCTGCAAAGTGATTCCGGCTGGAACCTGCCAGACTCTGGACCTCGGACAGCAGCGCCGCTCACTTGGCGGGTACCTCCTGCAGGCGTTTGGCGGGCAGACCGTCGATTGAGATCTGGTTTGTGACAACAGGCAAAGCAGCAAGGGCTGTTGACTGGTCAGGGTAGATCAAAGGGAAGAGAAGGCGCTGATAGGCAACGGCGCGCGGCGTGTCTTCGTTCCGCCAGTGTTGCTTGCAGTAGATGTGGTCCAGCCGCGGGGCACCCAGCGCATGCGCCTGGCTGTAGGTGTCACTCAGGAAGGCCGACATCTTTGGGCTGGTTGGGGCATCGGTAAGAGGGCGTCCGACTGCACTTCTGACCCAGGTGCTGTCCTGCCAACTGCGGTACGCAGCTTTTTCTCCGATTGCTACGATCAGCCAGTTGCCTTCAAACCGGCGAAAGACCATTAGGTGATCCCAAATTGGAAGCTGCATCAGTTTATCCGACCGTCCAGCCGTCGACACCCATTGTAGCAATCCCTGTTGCAGCAGCTGGGGTGCCTGCGTCCATAGCCGGTTCAAAGGGTGGCGCTGGCTGCGATAGTCCAGCCCGTGCCTGTCCTGTAAGCTACTGCTCTGAAGCCTGTCTCCGGAACCAGCGGTGCTCTGATCCCCCCGCAACCAGGCAGAAAAGCCCTGCAGCAGAGACTGACTTTCGCGCAGGCAGTCCTCGCCCTGTTCTGTCAGGCGGTAGCGCTGGCCCTTGAGGGTCAACAGCGGGGCCTTCTTTATCTCTTCCAGAGTGCGGATATGACGGCGAATTGTCTGTCTGGTAACGCCCAGTTCTTCTACGGATTCTGGCAGGCTCAGACGCTCCCCCAGAGAGACGAACGATCTGAGGATCTCATAGAGCAGCGGTGGCAGGGATCCGGTTTTGGTCCAGGCGGAGTTCGACGGGGGGGCTGCCTGTTTCGACGCGCTGGCTTGACTGCCTGTTGCAATGCTCCAATTGGCGCAGTCCGGGGCGACAGAGGCCGATGCCTGGGCCAGCTTCATGCGTTGCAGGGGCGGCAAGCCGGAGATATCCACCTTGTCACTTGCCAGAGACAGGATGGCGATTGCCGGCTGGCCATTGGGGAACCGGCAGGCCATCAGCAATCGCTGGTAAGACAGAAATTTACTGGGATGATCTATGCCTTTGGGCACCCGGCGCACCACGTGGTCATAGCGCACGGATCCGGCTGACAATGTCTGTCTGTAGGCCTGGGTGACGGCCGCTGCCGAATAACGGTGCAGCGGATCATCAGTGACGGATAAGCCAATGGCACTGCGGGCAAAGTCCCTGCCTACAAAGCGGGCATAGGCAGAGTCCTCGCCGATGGACACACAGACCCAGTTCTGTTCCTGCGGTCGGTAGACCACCAGATGGGGGCGAAGTCTGTCGAAGGCATCTGCACCCAGCCAGCCCTGTGCTTCCGTCCAGGCGGACAGGCCCTCTTGCAAGAGAACTTCGCCCGTGGTCCAGAGCGTTTCGAGGGGCTGTTGCTGCGAAAAAAATGCATCCCCCTGATGGGAGCTTTGTTCAGTCCTCGAAAGGCTGGGGCGGCCCGGTGTCTGATTGCTTATCCAATGATCCAGCAGGACCAGCAGTTCCTGCGCGTTTCGATGTGCCCCCTGACCTGCAGCCGTAAGCTGGTAGCGGCGGTTTATGAGCGTGAGAAGTTTGACGCCACGCGCATTTTCCAGGGCCTGGATGTAACGTCGGACAGTTTGCCGGGTAATGCCCAGGTGTTTGACTGTTTCAGTCAAGCTGCAGGTGTGGCCCAGGACCACAAAGGCCTGCAGCTTTTCGCAAAGAAGGGCTGTGGAGTTTTCAGACAACAGTTACACCCGCCTTTTGAGCAGTTTGATCCCTCGTTCTGACCGAAGGCGCAGCAGTGGTTGCACCAATGGATGATTTGTTTTCCCGGCTGGGTAAAAATTTATAACACGAGGGTGCAAAGGGAGATAATTGATTTTTGAAACAGAGAGTTAGACAATTTTGATAGAAAGTTTACATATAAATACAACCAGGGGATATTCTCAATGGCTCACCCAATTGATGAAACCGTCGGTGCGAAAGTATGCGAACTGCGCCAGTTGAACGGCTTTTCTCAGGCGGCATTGGCAGAAAAACTCGGAATATCCTTTCAACAGGTGCAGAAGTACGAAAAAGGGGCCAACCGCATCTCGGCAAGCAAACTCTATGAGATCTCGCAGGTGCTGGATGTCCCGGTAGAAGTTTTCTTTGAAGATGCCCGCCGTCAGGATGAAGATTCTCACGGGGTTGACCGACGCGCCCTTCGCCTGGCAGCTAAATTCTCCCGCATTCGCAATCCGGAAGTAAAAGACTGTCTCTATCAGCTGATCAGCAGCGCAGCGGCCTGAGGGCACGCCATTAAGAGACGATCAGCTACCCCGGGTTAAGGTCAGCGCAGCTTTTCAATCAACCAGGCTTGTCTGTCCTGCCGAGCCTCGGGAACGTCCAGGTCATGACGGGCGTCGTACCAACGGGTTTCTTTGGGCTCGCTGGTTGCATCCCGATACAATCTGGCAGATTTTTCTGAAACATAGGCGTCTTTGCTGGCGAATTGCAGCAGAACCGGCGCCGGAGCGGCATAAGGCAGATAGTGAAAGGCATTGAGCCGGCCGTCGCCCTCTTCCTTCGCCCATTTGAAGTAATCCGGTGTGCCCGCCATGAGAATCAGCGTGGCGAAGCGCCGCTCCACCCCCGCAAGAATCCCGCCGGTGGTCGCCCCCCAGCTGTGGCCCACATAGGCCAGACGATTCCCGTCGATGCCCGGGCGCTGGCTGAGCAGATCCACGGCCTGTTGCACCCGCACCACCGTGTCGATAAAGCGCTGGGCGCTGTCTTTATAGGGGGAGGTGATGAGCAAAGAGGCGATCCTGTGCTCTGCCAGAGTTATTGCTTCCTCCAGGAACTGGCTGCGATTGCCGAATCCCCAATGCAAAAACACCACCGCCGGATGGGGTCCGGAGCCTGTCGGCTCCACCAGATAGGCTGACACCGGGGTTTCGCCGGCCAGGCCGTACTGCAGATCGAAAAGCCGGTAGGCCTCGCCGCTCTCCTGCTCCATCAGCTCTGATTTGACCTGCAGGGGGGCCGTCTTGTCATAGCGGTAGAGGTTGCGCAGCTCCTGAATGTCCGGTGATCCGGCAGAGGCCATGTCGACCTGCAGCCAGAGCGTGACCAGCAGCGCCAGACAGGTAAAACAGGATCGGTGAGGTCGCCGTCGAATGTGCATCAGCTCTGTCTCTGTGTATCTCTTCCGCCGGTCAGCTTACCCCAGAGCCGAACCAGTCGACGGGGATTTTCTGCGTGACCGCAGGTAAAGTGTGAAGCTCTTTTCAATGGAGTCGAGGAGGGGGCGAGGATGATCCCGGTTTCGTTGTCTCCATTAAGTACCAAGCACCAAACTCCAGCCATCAGCTAGCACGCGTCTGGCATTTCCAGCCAATTTGCTTCTGCTTCGGGGTGTGATCTGCTGAAGGTAAAGGAGATCTGCTGTCTCTTTCGGCCCCTGTCTTGCGCCGTGCTCAAGCGCCCTTTTGCGCCGCAGGGTGAAGTCTTGTTCCGATCTGCGACCAGTTACCCCTGCACCCATGGCAGCCCCTCTGCTAAAAAGAACTCAAATGAAAATCAGCTGAACAAGCAAAAAGAACAGGAATGGAAACGGGCCGATGACGTCATTTACCTTTGAAACCACCCCTCGGCTGCTGTGTGAGATCGGCGGTGCCAGCCAGTTGGGCCGTCTAGCCGCTGAACTGGGGATGACGAAAGCACTGCTTGTAACGGACAAAGGCCTGATCGCGGCGGGTTTGCTGGACGGCCCTCAGGCCGTTCTGGCTGAAGCGGGTGTCGAGGTGGAACTGTTTCAGGACGTTCAGGCGGACCCGCCCGAAGCCTCCGTTGAAGCGGCCATTGCTTCTGCCCGTGCGGCCGGTGTCGACGGGGTGATCGGGCTTGGTGGTGGCTCCTCAATGGATACAGCCAAGCTGGCGGCTTTGCTCTGCGGTCAGAACCAGCCCTTGCCGGAAATCTATGGCATCGGCCTGGCAAAGGGGCCCCGGTTGCCGTTGATCCAGGTGCCGACCACAGCCGGAACCGGTTCTGAAGTCACCCCCATTTCCATTGTCACCACCCCCAGCCATGAGAAGAAGGGAGTGGTCAGCCCGCTGCTCTATCCCGATCTGGCTTTGTTGGATGCGGAGCTAACGGTAGGACTGCCAGCCCCGGTGACGGCCGCCACGGGCATTGATGCCATGGTGCACGCCATTGAGGCCTATACCACCAAGCTGAAGAAGAACCCCATTTCTGATGGGCTGGCGGTGAAGGCCCTGCAGCTGCTGGCGCACAACATGGACCGGGTCATTGAAGATGGGACGGATCTGCAGGCCCGCAGCGACATGCTGCTTGGTTCCTGCCTTGCCGGCATGTCCTTTGCCAACGCCCCCTGCGCGGCGGTTCATGCGCTGGCCTATCCGCTGGGTGGCCATTTCCATGTGCCCCACGGATTGAGCAATGCACTGGTCCTTTCCCCGGTGCTGGAGTTCAACAGCCCCAGCGCGGAAAAACTCTATGGGGAGCTGGCCACGGTGGTGCTGCCTGGCGAGACCTTCGCCGATGACAAAGAGGCCTGCCAGGCCTTCACCCGTTTCATGTCGGACATGGTCAAACGCATGCCCTTTGCCCAGAGCCTGCGGGAAGTGGGGGTCAAGGAAGATGATCTGGAGATGATGGCAACCGACGCCATGAAGATCGACCGGTTGCTGATGAACAATCCGCGGGAAATGACCCACGCGGCCGCGCGGGACATCTATCACTCGGTTCTTTGATCTGGCGATGCGGGAGCCGTGTCGGCTCCTTGCTCCCCGGCTTCCCCCGCCTTTCTTCACGTTTCTTCCTGTAGAATTCTCAGAAAGCTCTTTTGTCTATGGTTACACTTAACGCCCAGGGTGCTGTGACGCCCATTTCCGATCGCGTCATGAACCTGTCCGGCTTCATGAGCCAGTCCGCCCGCCGCTTGCCGACCCATGAAGGCCTGGCCTGGGGGGATAAGAGCTGGACCTGGGCGGAGCTGGAAGCCCGGGTGGAAGCCATGGCGCTGGTTCTGAGCCGGGATTTCGGGGTGCAGAAGGGAGACCGCCTTTTGGTGCAGTCCCAGAACTGCAACCAGATGTTTGAAGCCATGTTTGCCTGTTTCCGGGTGGGCGCAGTGTGGGTCCCTGCCAACTTCCGACAGACGCCGGATGAAGTGGCCTACCTCGGGCAGTCCAGCGGGGCCAGTCTGATGCTCTGCAACAAGGACTTCCCCGATCATGCCAAAGCCTGCCTGGATGCCTGCCCTGACATGAAAAGCGTCATTGCCATTGGCGAGGCGGATTTTGGCCCCGACTACGACGCTCTGTTGGAAACGGGCAAAGGCGAGTCCTTTCCGGCGGTTGCCGTTAATCGCCATGATCCCTGCTGGTTCTTCTTCACCTCCGGCACCACCGGACGCCCCAAAGCGGGTGTTCTGACCCACGGTCAGATGGCTTTTGTCATCACCAACCATCTCTGTGACCTGATGCCGGGAACCACCCACAACGACGCTTCCCTGGTGGTTGCACCGCTGTCCCACGGGGCAGGTGTTCACCAACTGACCCAGGTGGCCCGAGGAGCCGCGACCGTACTGCTGGGCAGTGAGCGTTTCGATGTGCCGCTGGCCTGGAAAACCATTCAGGACCGCAAGATCACCAACCTCTTTCTGGTGCCCACCATCCTGAAACTGCTGGTGGAAGACCCGTCGGTGGACCAGTTTGATCACAGTTCCCTGCGCTATGTGATCTATGCTGGTGCACCCATGTACCGGGAAGATCAGAAGTTCGCACTCAACAAACTGGGCAAGGTGCTGGTGCAGTACTTTGGCCTGGGGGAAGTGACCGGCAACATCACGGTTTTCCCGCCTGATCTGCATGAGCTGGAAGACGGGCCCAAGGCCCGGGAAGGCACCTGTGGCTATGCCCGCACCGGCATGGAGATCTCCATCCGTGATGACAAGGGCAAGGAGGTTGCACAGGGCAGTACCGGGGAGATCTGTCTGATCGGTCCGGCGGTCTTTGCGGGCTATTACAACAACCCGGAGGCCAATGAGAAGGCCTTTGTGGATGGCTGGTTCCGCACGGGTGACCTGGGGTATCTGGACGACGAAGGCTTCCTCTACATCACGGGTCGGGCATCCGACATGTACATCTCCGGTGGATCCAACATCTATCCGCGTGAGATTGAAGAGAAGATCCTGCAGCATCCCGCTGTGGCAGAGGTCGCCGTGCTGGGCGTTCCGGATGCCAAATGGGGGGAAGTGGGCGTGGCCGTTTGTGTGCTCAGCCCGGGCCAGGCGCTGTCCGAACAGGACCTTTTGGACAGTCTGCGTGACAAGATATCCGGATACAAACTGCCCAAGCGCGCTTTCTTCTGGCCGGAACTCCCCAAGTCCGGCTATGGCAAGATCACCAAAAAGCTGGTGCGTGAAGAACTGGAAGCCCGCGGAGATCTGGCATAGAGGGCGAACAGGCGTCTGGCCTTGCTACTAAGTGAGTTAGCCTAAAAGGATTTGTCTTTGGGGATGGGTGCTTTTCTGTCTCCTGGAGTCAAATCGGGTTCAGTGGACTCACTCCGTGGCAAGGCTTAGAGCGTGAAACTCTAGCGGCGACTGGAGTCTTCGGGGCTGTTGAATTAGGGTCAGCGCCAAGACATGAACCTTCAAGATCCTGAAAAAGGAACGCAGAACACATGACCGACAGTCACGCCCCCATAGCTGCGGTGGCTTTTCCGGCCCAGTTCGACGTGGACAGCTTACTGACGCGCGTCGCCGATCATCTGCGTGAGCAGGGGGCGGCTATGGTCGGGGTCATTCAGGGACGCGGGACAGAAGCCCGGCACGTGGACAATCTGGTGCTGCGGGACCTGTCTGATGGTAAGGAAAGCCGTATTCTGCAGGATCTGGGCAGCCAGTCTCAGGGCTGTCGGCTTAATCCCACTGCTCTGGCTGCCATCAGTGAAAACCTGATGCGCCAGCTGGACGGGCAGCCCGATCTGCTGATCGTCAATCGCTTCGGACGGGGAGAATCAGAAGGCCATGGCCTGCGCCCGGTGCTGGAAAAGGCGCTGCACCTGGAAGTGCCGGTTCTGGTTGCCGTTCGGGATGAATACCGACCCGCCTGGGACGAGTTCAGTCAGGGTCTGGCCACCATTCTCCCGCCGGAGGAAGCAGCTATTCTGGCCTGGGGGCAGGTCGCAACCCGGCAGAGCAGTGAGCAGGCCGCCGACTAGCTTCGCCGTGCGCGCGCCTCTAGAGTCAAATCGGATTAAGTGGAATCACTACGTGATAACGCTTGAACCGTGAAACTCTTTATTCTTTTCAGTGTTTTAGAGGATGATTGACGGTTTAGGTGCAAGCGCAAAGCGCTTCTAACCAAACCGATCATGCTCTAGCGCCGCCTTGCGCGCTTTTCTATCGCTTGCGCATCCCCTCAACGCAGAAAAATGTCCACGCTTACGGTGTCATCTTAAGATGACACCGCTGAAAGCGCTTCTTCTTCCGGTCTTTCGGGAAATCAGTCCCGCAGGTCAGGTAGCCCAATGCCTGTTGATTCAAAACCGCCGTCAACCGACAGGGTCTGACCGTTGATGTAGCTGGCCTGTGGTGAGCAGAGGAACCAGATGGCGTTGGCCAGTTCTTCTTCCGTGCCGTAGCGGTTCAGGGGAATGGTGTCATGGTAGGCCGCCCGGATTTCCGGGGAATGCACCTTTTTTGCCATGGCAGTGTCTACGGGGCCCGGCGCCACGGCATTGACGCGAATGCCCACATTCCCCAGTTCGGCAGCCTGCTGTTTTGTCAGCTGGATCACGCCGGCCTTACTGGTGCCATAGGCCGTCCGCAGGGTGCTGGCCCGATGGCCGGAAATGGAGGCGATGTTCACCACTGCGCCGCCGCCGCTTTTTAGCATCAGCGGGGTGGCCGCCTGGGTGCAAATGAAAGGCCCGGTGAGGTTTGTGGCCATCACCTCACTCCAGTCTTCCAGCGTGGTTTCCATGATGGGTTTGAAAATGGCAATGCCGGCGTTGTTCACCAGAGCATCCAGGCGACCGAAAGACTCATTGATCTGGTCCATGGCCTGTTGGACATCTCCGGCTTTGGACACATCCAGATGCAGGGCCAGGGCCCGGTTGCTGTCCAGCCCGGCCATGGCAGCATTGAGGGTTTCCTGGTTGTTGTCCAGCAGCGCCACGCGCCAGCCTTCCGCGAGGAAGCGCTTTGCAGCGGCCAGTCCCAGGCCCCGCGCTGCGCCGGTCACCAAGGCGACCTTATCTTCTTGATCTGTGATGGGTCTTCTCTGCTCAAATGATTGCGTAATTCTGATCAGCGGCCTTTACGACCGTCGCTTAATGAACCGCAGACCGCCCGGTTCCGTCAATTGGTTCAACCGGAAGACACTTTTGAAGGCGCTGGTTGTCCGGAGACCTAGAACCCTTTGGGGATGTAGCCAAAACGGTTCATTTGCTCGCGGTGCAGTTTCACAATTTTTCGGACCTGCTCATCGGTCAGCTTTTTGCGCCAGCCCCCGGTGCCGCCTTTGCGGAAGAAAGCCTTCTGGTTTTCACTTCTCTCAACGAACCCGGTTTCTTTTTCTTGCTTCTGAAGTTCTTTGAAAGAGGAGAAGCGAATGGCCTTGCTGATCCGTTCGTCGCTGGGGTTCACCCCGAGAAACTTGGTGATCTTGCGGAAGGTCTGCAGAGGTTTGTTGGTCATATCCTCATAGCGCACCACATGCAGGGCCGGGTTGGGAATCTGGGTCCAGCTCTGCACATGCTGGCTCCAGCCATTGATGAACTCCACAACCGCTGATTCCGTGGGTTTGGAATGCCCGCCAGGCCGTGACATGGCCTCAATGGCTTTGTCGATGGTCAGACCGAAATGGTCGGCAAAGGAAATGGTCACATCCAAGGGGTTGCGCACCACATAGATGGCACCGGCCGTCACCTCCATGGTGATCAGTGGCGTGCCGCAGCTTTCGCCCATGTAGGAGTGGGTTTTGACGAAGACAGAGTCCGGGAAGGCTGTGGTGAAAGCCCGGTGGACTTTCGGGCGCAGTTCGGCCAGATCCTCCAGCGACAGTTCATCGCCCTTTTTGCTGGTGAAGCGGTTGTACCAGCCGATGTTGGCATCGCCGATAGTGAAGCGGTCGATTTCGTTGATCGGAATGGGCTTGTCGGGATTGCGCAACATGTTGTGCAAAAAGGCCCGCATCCAGGTGTTGCCGGATTTGGGATAGGACGCCAGCCAGATGAGTGCCCCCATAACAGCCCTTCTTTTGAACTCTTAATCGATGAATGTTGCTGAGAGTCCTATGGATCTTTGTGGAACCGCTGAGTGGTCTCACAAGAACCGTGAACAGGTCTCTCTTCAAATGTTTAGAGAGTGTTTGATGACAGAAACGAGGCGCAGGACGCCAGTTCTTCTGCCCACACACCCCGGAAACCTAGGCAGCAGCCAGACGAAGGTCAAGGGCCTGCACTTTCACCCGTCCCTGCGTGGCAGCTGACAGAAATTTCCTAAAGCTTGACCGGTTTGGTTACAGGCTCTTTGAGTTGGAAAGGAGCTGGTGCTCTGTCTTCTAACCTGTTGAAAAGAAGCAAACTCACCGGCCCGGCATTCTTAGCGGTGATCCCGCCAAAAGCGACCTGCTTTAGTCAAAGCCCTTGGGGATGTAGCCAAAGCGGCTCATCTGTTCCCGATGCCGGTCAACGATCTTGCCCACCTGTTCTTCGGTCAGGCTGTCCTGCCAGCCGCCGCTGCGACCCTGCCGGAAAAACCCTTTGGATTTGTTGCTGGCCTCTTTGAACCCTGATGCTTTTTCCTGCTTCTTCAGTTCCTTGAAGGAGGAAAACCGCACGGCTTTCTTGATCCGCTGATCCGGGGGATTGAGCCCCAGAAAATTGGACATCTTCTTGAAGGTTTGTAAGGGGCTGTCGATCAGATCCTCATAGCGCACCACATGCAAGGCCGGGTGAGGCATCTGTGTCCAGCTTTGCACGTTCTGGGACCAGCCGTTGAAGAACTCGATGATGTGGTTTGAGCTGGGTTGGGAGCGCCAGCCGTCCCGGCTCATCACATCAATAGTGTCGTCGATGCTCAGGCCAAAGTGATCGGCGAAGGACAGAGTCACATCCAGTGGATTGCGCACAATGTAGATGCCCCCGGCTGTAACCTCCTGCGTGATCAGCGCAACACCGGAGTTTTCGCCCATGAAAGAATGGGTTTTGACAAAGACCGAGTCCGGAGAGGTTTGCGTCAGCGCCCGATGAACCTTGGGCCGCAGCTCCGCCAGAACTTCCGGCTCCATTTCTTCCGGTTTTTTGCTGGTAAAGCGCAGGTACCAGCCGACGGAGGCATCGCCGAGTGTAAAGCGGTCGATTTCATTGATGGGGATGGGTTTGTCCGGGTTTTTCAGCATGTTGTGCAGAAATGCCCGAACCCAGGTGTTGCCGGACTTGGGATAGGACGCCAGCCAGATGATTGCCCCCATGGGTGCCCTTCTTCTTAACACTTGTATATGACACAGAGCAGGGAACCTAGAGCATGAGCGGGCCAGTTGGAAGCGCTTTGCGCTCAAAACCCCTCAGGTTCCAGACCGGCCTGGGCTGCATGCATCACCCCAACCATGCTCCCGGATAGGGACGACAGACGGCAGGCGATGGCGCAAAAGAAAAAGGGCGGCTCGAAAGCCGCCCTTTCCCGTATTTCAGACTGTTCTTCTAAGATTAGAAGGACAGTTTGGTACCCAGAGCAACGCCCCAGCCTTTGATGTCGGTAGAAGCACCGGCGGTTTCTTCTTTCTGGTACTGACCAGAACCAACCACGGTGATACCCGGGGACAGCTTGTAGGAAGCGCCCAGCTCGAACTTCTTACGCTTGTCGTCGCCACCACCGGCAACGTATTCAGCTTTGGAGTCGGCGTAGGTCAGAGACACGGCCCAAGGACCGGTGCCGTATTTCACGCCGAGGTCCCAGAACACGCGCTTGTCGATACCAGCGCCAGCGCCTTCCACGTCGTCAGAACCATAGGAACCACCAACGGTGAAGCCGGAGAAGCCGACAGATGCACCAACGTGCCATTCAGAGATGTCGTCGTACAGGCTAGGAGTAGCAGCTGCATTAGCCTGCAGGGACTGACGCTCGTAACCAGCGGACACAGCGATGTCCACGGCGTCGAAGGACTGAACGTAGTTTGCACCCAGGGAGATCACTTTGTCGAAAGCACCGACGTTGTTGTCAGTGTTCAGGCCAAAGGTCTGACGGTCACCACCACGGTTGTCGATATTGGGGGTGTAAGATGCACCCAGCTGGAAGCCAGCCATACGAGGCGTGAAGTAGGTGATCTTGTTGGCGTCAGACGTGCCGGTGATGTAACCGGAAGTCGGAGCGGCGTTGGTGGTAGAGAAGATGAAGAAGTTCGGGGAGTTGATGCCCAGACCAGCAGAAGGAGCGCCGTATGCCATCAGGTAGGGTGCAGAGTTTTCAGAACCCAGGTTGACACGACCCCAGTTGCCGGAGAACCACATGTAGGTTTCGTCCATCTGGTCAGACTGAGTGATGGCTTCGAGCTGAGCGTCGAAACCAACCTGCAGACCGTTGTCCAGAGTGGTCTTACCTTTGAAGTGGATTTCACCTTCGTGACGAACGTTTACAGGATTGTAATCGTTCAGCTGACCGTTGGCGTTCAGACCAGCAGCATCGTTGTCCTGGGAAACAAAGGACATGAAGTTCTGGTAGTAACCACCGACGGACAGGGAGATTTTGCCGTCTTCAGCAGCTGCGGAACCAGCTGCGAGACCAGCAACCGCAAGGGCGGTGGTCCCCATAAGAATCTTTTTCATTATACTTCCTCCATGAAGCTCAGACGCTGTGCGACCTCATGCGGGAGCCGGGTAATTCGAATTTCCTTATTGAAAATCGAACGATCCATCTAGCCCCCGTGGATCGCGAGTATCAGGGATCAGATACTGCGGCCACTCTAGTTCGTCGCAATTTTCAGTCAATTGAGAATAAAGCCGATTGTGGCATTTCTGCCGAGTTGTGTTTTTTCTGCAACAGATGCGCTCTTGCATCTTAAATCAATGGCTTAGTGAGTCGGCTTGAAGCACTGCCTGAAATGCAGGTCGGCTTTGGGGACTCAATTATGGCAACGCTCCCGGGAAAACCGGGGATTCCTTTTCGGCACAGGTGAGCAACTATGCAAGGAAATCCAACCTGTTTCGGGAGCCGATTCTAACCGGGCGAATTTAGGGGATGAGCGACGCCTGATTACTTCCAGATAACCAGCATATGGATGATAGCTCGCCGATAGAGAAGCCGAATCCGTGCAAACGCGTGACAGAGGCCCCGGTGTCCTCAAGATCAACACCTTCATACTTGCACCACCTGACATTGGGGGCAAGGGGCGGTGAGAGCGAGGTCAGGCGGGTTTCATGTCGCCCACACGCAGATTGAAAGCAATGGAGATGCGCTCGCCTTTACCGCGGAACGGCAGGACACTGTGTTTCAGCCAGGAGGGGAACATGATCAGGTTCCCCGGCTCCGGCTGGACTGTCCAGGTGGAAACAGACATCACACCGGGCAGATCAAAGACCCCGATGGCGCTGCGCGGGTCCATGAATTCGATGGCCCCGTTAGGCAGAACGTTAGGGTCCGGATCTCCCAGGTCCACATAATAGACGGCGGACCAGTGGTTGTTGGCGTGGGTGTGCTGACGGTTGTAGTCACCGTCTTTGTTGATGTTGGCCCAGGCTGTCACCGCCAGATTGCAGTTGAAGTTGCGGTGGCCGATTTCCTTTTCCATCATCGAACCAAAGGCTTCGTTCAACCAGTTGCCCAGGTGCCGGACTTCCGGGCCGCCCCAGTTCATAAAATCCGGGCTGGATTGCCAGCCGCCGATGTTTGATTTGTTGGTGGAAGCATGCTGGTCGCGGCGCGCCATAATGGTTTTTTTCAGCGCGGCGTTGAACCCTTTGGGCAGCGGACAGGCGGTTTTGTAGATCGGGGTGGGAAAGGCGAGGACAACGGGTTCGCCTGTATCGTGCAGCTGCATCTTGGACTTCCTGTGTTTTTGAAACCGCTGACCCCGGCCAGCAACAGGAAAGGTTGTACCTTCGCTTTCCGGGCAAAGGCCAGTGGGAATAGTCACGAGGAGGCGTATTAGCTTTCCTTGCGGGGATCGTCGGGTTTGACCTTCCCGTTTGTCTCCGTTGCATCCGTCAGGGGCGCAGGCTCATCTGTTTTGCTGGAGGTTGCAGAGTCTTCTTCGCCTGCCTTGTCTTCAGATAGAGACTCCGAACTGGGGTTGGCCGCGTCGCTGGGTTCCTCGCCTAAACCCTGCAGGTCTTCCTCTGACCCTTCCTGCTCCGGAACCCTCTGTTCTTTCTTGTCTGCCTCTGACGACTCGGGAAAGGGATTGATGGGGGAAATGGTCTGCGCGCTTAAAAGGGCATCGCTGAAGTCGACCCTTTCTTCTTCGGGTGCCCGTTCGCGAATGCTCATGCGGGCCAGGGCAAAAACGGCCAGGCTGGCGTGGATTACAGCCGTGAAGGCGAAAAGACCTTCCGGTCCAATTGTGGTCATGGCGGTTGAGGCCACCACCGGCCCGACGATGGCCCCCAGCGCATAGATCAGCAGCAGACCGCTGGCAATTTCCACAAAGTCGTCGGGCGAGGCAAAGTCATTGGTGTGGGCGACGGACAGGCCATAGAGCGGCAGGGCGCAGAGGCCATAGACAAATCCAGCCCCCATGATGGTCAGGGTGCCCAGACCTGTGATGCCGACCAGACCCAGTCCGGCAAGGGAAGCGGCAAGGCAGGCGCCCAGGATCACCTTGCGCCGGTCGACTGCATCAGACAGACGACCCAACGGCCATTGTCCGATGGCTCCGGCAATGGCGATGATGCTCATGAAGATGGCCAGTTCATGCACCGCCATGCCGTTTTGCTGTGCAAAGACCGGGCCCAGGGACCAGAGCGAGCCGTTGGCCGCCCCGACGGCAAGGCACCCGACAAAACCCACCGGAGAGAACTTGAAAATGCGCCAGGGTCGGACGGTCACATGGGTGATGGGGGCCGGCGCTTTCGCGGCGGTCAGCGCGACCGGGATGGCGGCGACGGAAACCAGAATGGAGGCCAGAGCAAAGAGGGGGAAGGCGGCCGGGTCGTAAAGGGTGATCATCAGCTGGCCCAGGGTCAGGACCGAGAGATTGATGATGGTGTAGATGGAAAAGATGGTGCCCCGGGTTTCATTGGTTGCCCGCTCGTTCAGCCAGCTTTCAATGATCATATAGAGGGCGGCGAAGCAAAAGCCGGTGACGGCCCGCAGCAGCCACCAGACGATCACATCGGGCAACAGGGCATGAGCCAGCACAATGGTGGAGGCCAGAGACACCATGGCGGCGAAGCTTCGGATGTGCCCCGCCCGCCTGACCAGCAAAGGGCCAAAGAGGCAACCGGCAGCGAATCCTGCAAAGTAAAAGGAGCCCAGAACGCCGATGTCCGGTGTAGAGAAGGTCTCCAGATGGGCACGCACCGGTATCAGTGTGTTTTGCAGGCCGTTGCCCATCAGAAGCAGGGCTACTGAAAAGAGTAGAGCGGCGACAGGGGCAAGGGGCGTGCGCATGGTCATGCCTTCGGCCAGTGATGGTCGTGAGGACTCTAGAGCCAAATCGGTCTAAGTGGAATTACTTTGTGATAACGCTTAGAGCACGAATTTGTCTCTTTTCAATGTGTTAGAGGATGATCCACGGTTTGGTTTCAAGCGCGAAGCGCGTCTAACCAAACTGATCATCCTCTAGTGTAATCAACTGAAGCAGAAGCGCTTTGCCTCCAGAACCGTTTGGGAGGCGAGCTTTAGGGGTAGATTCCAAATCGGGTCTTAGGGCAGGTGTCAGGGCATATCCGGCAGGAGGCGACGGCTCTTTTTCCTTTCGAAACCGGCCAGTGAATGCGCTGGAAAATTGATCCAGCGCAATGCGACACCAAAAAACCTATGGGCAAACTCCAGTGAAGGCTGGAAAAGCCAAAAAGAAGGTGTTCGCCCGACTGACAATGCTCTGTCCGTTACACCTGCCTGCGCTTTGACAAGCTCAGAAGCGCTGGCCCGAGGAAACAGCTGTTCCTCATGCTCTAGGGTAAAAGCACCGGCGAAGTTCAAACTCATCTGGAAAGCCAACCCTCTGCGGATACCCCATCAAGGTGACGAAACCAGGTTTCACGCGGACAGGATTAAAGGAACAAGCAGGTGTTGAAGGAAAGAGACTATCAGGTCGCCCAGCAGGCTCTGCTCTTCAAGAGCCTGCCCGACCAACAGGTCAACCGTCTGCTGGATATGGCTCAGCCTCGCGACTGTACCCGGGGGGAGACCCTTTTTCTGCAGGATGAACCCGCCCGCTTTGTCTACATTGTGCTGGATGGCTGGGTGAAGCTCTACCGCCTGACGCCTACCGGAGCCGAGGCGGTCGTGGGTGTCTTTACCCAAAGCGGGACTTTTGCCGAGGCGGTGGCCTTGAGCGAAGAACCCCTGCCGGTGGCTGCGGAAGCTGTCACAGATTGCCGCCTGTTGCAGATCCCGGCATCAACCCTGCTGCGGGAGATGCGTGAACATCCGGAACTGGCCATTGCCATGCTGGTGTCCTCCTTCAAACATCTGCACGGCCTTGTCAGTCAGATCGAGCAGCTGAAAGCCCACACCGGGGCCCAGCGGGTTGCAGAGTTCCTGGCTGAGCTGTGCCCGGTGGAAGAAGGTGCCTGTACCATCACCCTGCCCTACGACAAATCCCTGATTGCCGGGCGGCTGGGCATGAAGCCGGAGTCCCTGTCTCGGACCTTTGCCCGTTTGCGCGCCCTGGGGGTAACCGTGTCGCAAAACCACGCGGCCATCGCCGATGTGGCCCAGTTGCGGGACTATGTTGATGAAGACAGGGCCAGCGCTTCAGGCCGGGGCGTCGCCTGACCTGAAGCTTAGAGCCACCAGAGTTTAAGAACGGCTGGTGAGATGCAGTGGTTCAGCATCTTCAGGGTAGGCCCAGACCTCCACATTCCTCAGCTGCGACAGGCGTTGTTTGATCTCCTGCGGCGGCAAGGCAGAAAAGCCTGTTGAGAGGGCATCTGCCGTTGTGGCGTCGTCAGCCAGCACTGTCAGGCTGCGATAGTACTGGGGCCGATGCCCGGTCCGGGGATCCAGCAGGTTTGGCAGCAAATCAGCGACAGCCCCTCTGGCCGAGGTGGCCAGCGCCCGGTTGGTCAGTTCCAGCTTGCCCAGCAGCTCCTCGGGATGATCCGGGTTTTGCAGCCCCACCTGCCAGCCATCCCTGTAAGGGGGCGCATCCAGAGCCCTGATCTCTCCCAAATTTACCAGCACAGCCGTCAGTCCCGCCGTCTGCAACAAACGGGTGACACGGTCGGTGATGTATCCCTGGGCGATGCCGTTCAGGGTGATGGCCATGTTTGCTTTGTTGAAGCTGATGCGCTCGGCAGAAAGCGAAAGCTCCGTCCAGTCTGCCAGAGCGGTTGCTGTTTTCAGCGCCTGGGGGCTGGGCACATTTTCGCTGCGTGCCAGGGTCTGCCAAAGAGGCTGGACCGTCACGTCAAAGGCCCCGCCGGTCAGCTGGCTGTAGCGCTGGCTTTGGTGCAGCAGGCTCAGCAGTTCCTGGGGCGGGTCATTCAGCTCGCCTTTGTCATTCAGGCGGGAGATGGCGCTGTCCGGACGATAAAGAGAGAAGATCTGTTCCAGCCGCTCAATCTCCTGAAGCTGCCGGGTCAGGAGAAGGTCACCGGCGGCCGGGTCCGGCACAAAGTAGGTGAGGCTGGCCTGAGCCCCCAGCACCAGTCCCTGCCAGGAAACTTTGCTGAGGTCCTGAGGGGCGGGTTGTCCGGCGAAAGACCGACCGACGGCCCCGCCCAGGGCTGCCGTCAATCCGGCAGCGGCAACGATCTGCAGGCTGCGGCGGCGGCTGACAGCTGTTGAGCCAGTGGACTGCATGTTACCCTTCTCCACCACTGCTGTTTGTGGCCGCGTTTTGGAAGACATCATCAAAGGTTATGTCCTTCAGACGGGTGACACGTCCCCCGTGCTCGGTTTGATAGCTCTGGGCTTTGGACTTGTCGCTGAAGGGCACGATTTCTTCCTGTCCCATTCCTCCAAGGGTACCCGTGCCGACAACAAACCAGGCGTCCTGGACGGAAACCCAGCTGCCGGGTTCCGGCCGGTCCCAGGTGCTGGCCACGGCCATGTCGTTCACATAGATCACCTGAATGTCCTTGGCTTCGCCGGGCAACAGGGTGAAAGCCAGGGCATCGCGCACGGAAGGGAACCAATAGGGCTCTTTGTTGCTTTCCAGAAAAACCTGCCCTTTGGGGCCCGGATGGTCAGCCAAGGTCATCAGGCAGTAATAGCCGTTGGCCTCTTCCGACATTTCCTGAGGGCTGGGAAGGTTTGCCACTTGCTCTTCCTGGCAGGCTGTCAGGAAAAGCAGGGACAGGGCGGCAGTGAGTGTGAGCAGAGGTCGCATGACTAAAGCTCCCGTCTATGAAAAAGCCGAAGGGCGAGACTGAGGGGCAGGATCGTCCAGACCGCCAGCACCAGCATTTGGATCAGCAGATCCAGCCCGCCCAGCTGGCTGTTAAGGCCGGCCATCAGGCCCCCGCCCTCCCCGCCGGACAGGTTGAGCAGCCGATAGGCGTCTGTTGGATTGAGAGTGAGCAGCAGGGAAAAGAGCGATTCACTCAGCAGCTGACCGTCCTGTGCCAGCAGGAGCGCCAGCAGCCCCAGATCGTACAGCACCACCAAGGCCAGCCAGAGGCCGATGGCGGCTCCGGCTGCCGTTGCCCGCTCCTTAACCCAGCAGCTAAGCAGATAGCCCAGGGCCAGAAAGGCTGCCCCCAGCAACAAAGAGGTGCCGATCATCTGAACAAAGGCCAGCAATCCGGCCAGATCGGCCCCGTCGGTGACGGCGATCAGCAGGGCCGTGGCCCCGTAGCCGACAGTCAGCGCCAGGGCGAGGATGGCCAGATGGCCCAGGAATTTACCCAGCAGAACCTGCCAGCGCGCGATGGGGTAGGACAGCAACAGCAACATGGAGCCGCGCTCAAACTCCCCCACAATGGCGTCGTAAGACAGCATCAATGCCAGCAAAGGCATCAGATAAACCGTCAGACTGGACAGGCTGACCAGAGTCACTTCCAGCTGAGAGGCCTGAACACTGCCCACGGGCGCCGTGCCCACCAGGGCCAGCAGCAAGGACAAACCGCTCAGCAGTAAAATGGCTGCAGCGACCCAGCGGTTGCGCAGGCCGTCTTTGACCTCCTTGCCGGCAAGAAGCAGGACCTTATCCATGGCGGCTCTCCTTTTCCGGCTGGGTCTGGGTCATGAAGTGAGCATAGATTTCTTCCAGCCGCGGCGGGGCAATCTGCAGGTCCGTGACCTGTGGCAGACTTTGGGTGATTTCCCGCAGCAGGGCCATCTTGCCGGTTTCCAGGCAAGCCAGATCCAGATGCTGGTCGTTTACATAAACAGGGGTCGCCAGAGGACTGAGTTTCTGAGCCAGTTCTGAGGCCTGTCCGCGGGGCACGGAAACCGTGATGCGGGTGCTCAGACCCGCCTGGCGGCGCAGATCGTCCAGACTGCCGAATGCCACGAGCCTGCCCTGGTTCATGATGGCCAGACGGTCCACTCGCGCTTCGATTTCGGTGAGCGCATGAGAAGAGATCAGGGCGGCAACGCCTTTGGCCTTCAGATCATCCAGCAGGGTGAAAAACGTCTGCCGCAGGGCCGGGTCCAGGCCGGTCATCGGTTCGTCCAGCAGCAGCAGTTTGGGGGCTCCCAGAATGGCCTGGGCGAGGCCCAGACGCTGGCGCATGCCTTTGGAATAGGTGCCGATCCGCCGGTCAGCCGCAAAGGCCAGTTCGACTTTCTCCAGCAGTTCCTGCAGGCCTTCTGTTTCCACCTGTTTCAGGCGGGCATAGAAGCTCAGAAGCTCCCGGCCTGTCAGGGAGGCCTGAAACTGCAGCTGCTCCGGCAGGTAGCCGATCAGTTGCCGGGTGAGATGAAAATCCGGAGATTGAGGGGAGACCCCATCGAGCTGCAGATTGCCGGCGCTGGGTGTGATCAGGCCCAGAATCAGCTTGATCAGAGTGGTTTTGCCCGCGCCGTTGTGGCCCAGCAGAGCCAGACGCTCCCCCTTGGCCAGGGAGAGGCTGACCGATTGCACCACTTCGGCGGATCCGTATCTTTTGCACACCCGGTCCAGCTGCAGCAGGGGTGAGGTACCTGCGGTCCTGTCTGGCTGGGTGGGGCTCTGGTCAGGTTTCTTTGGGTCGGTCATGGGGTGACCTCCTGGCTGCCGGGACCTTCCGGGCCTGACTGCCTGTCATAGGGGGATGGGGAAAGAGTGGGGAATGGGGGAAGGGCCGCGAGCGTCACGCCGGACGTGCCCTCTTCTTGCGCCCTGTCTTCAGCCGCCTGATTGGGGGGCTCGATCAGCGGGGCGGAATCGGTTACGCCGCCCGGATAGAGGCCGGGAAACTCCGATTGCGCCCAGCGCAGAACCTGCAGAGCCGGGCTGGACAGCAGAAGTTTGGCCTGAGGGAAGCGCCAGAGCAGCTGATCCACCATGTCATTGGGCTGATAGGGCCGATCGGCAAGGCCGTCGCCGTTCAGGTCGAAGGCCAGATTGTCACTCCAGTAGTTGCCGCGGCCATCTTCTGACCATTCGATCTGCCGGGTCCCGACGTACTTCACCTGGGTGCGGCTGCCGATAAAGGCATTTCCGGCCAGGCTGTTTTTTTCTGATCCGGCGGTAAAGTGAATGCCGATGTCACAGCTTTCAAAGCGGTTGCCCTGGAAGCTGTTCTGGTTGGAATTGTAGATAAAGACACAGCGCTCGGCCCCCACCACCTTGTTGTCACGAACCTTGGACTTGTTGGCGTAGTTGAACGCAAGGCCGCGATCCCGGTCGCCCAGGGAGAGATTGCCGCGAATGTCCAGACGGTCAGAGAACATAATGGCGTAGCCCACATGGTTCCCGCGGGAGATGTTGCCGCTGATTTCACTGCGGTGGGTATACATGTAGTGGACCGCAAAGCGCAGATCCTGAAAGTGATTGTTGCGGAAGGCGTTGCGCTTGCTGGTGGTGACAAAAATCCCGTCACGACCCTGCCGGATGTCGTTGCCTTCCACCACCGACCCGGGGGTGTTCCAGAGCTGAACGCCATTGCCCCGTTCGTTGATCCTGAGATCTTTACGACCGGAAATACGGTTGCCGCGCACCAGGGCGTCCTTGGGGCCTTTCAGGTACACCCCGATCAGGTTGTTGTGCAGGTTGTTGCCCAGAACCTGAGCGTTGCGGCCTTTTTTTGTGATGAAGATGCCGCTGTCTTCGCTTTCCAGCAGCAGACCGGATCCGGTGATCTCCAGGCCCTGGATCGTGCTGTCAGGAGCATCCACGACGATCACGTGACCCTGGCCGGAGCCCACAACTCTGGCACCGGGTTTGCCCGTGAGGGTCAGGGGCTTGTCCAGCAGAACCGGGCCGGCGTGATCTCCGCTTTCCAGCAGCAGATGATCCCCGGCCTGGGCCGTGGTCAAAGCCTGCTGAAGGTGATCCTGTCCGGCGGGTACCAGGATGTCAGCGGCCAGGGCTGTTGCGGTCTGACTCAGGCAGCCGTAGCTGACCACCCAGACTGATAGCAACAGGCGCAAAGCTGTAATAGGGGGGGGAACCGGCTTGCGGGGACGGGAGGCGGGCCGACGGCCCGCCTCTTTGTTCATCCACCGGGCCAGTTTACAGCTGGCCATGACATTAAGCGGACTTGGGTTCCACCATCATCCGGCCACGCATTTCCATATGGAGTGCATGGCAGAACCACTGGCAATAGAACCAATGTACGCCCGGACGGTCTGCGGTGAAGGTGACCGAGGCGGTGGCCTGCGGTGCAATTTCAAAGCAGATGCCGTAGTTGGCGATGGTCAGTCCGTGGGTCAGGTCAGACACGTCATCCATGTTGGTGACGTAGATGGTGACCTCGTCTCCCTGTTTGACGGTGAAGTCGGAGAGGGAGAATTCAGGGGCCACAGAGTGCATGTAGACACGCACCTTGTTGCCATCACGGATGACGTTTTCACCCCAATCCAGATCCACGCCGTCTTTTTCGGCCTGGGCCCGGGCATCGGCCCAGGTGGGATCATCCCGTTCCCAGACGTCTTTCGGGTTCACCACATCGGTTCGCACAATGATGCAGTCATGGGGCTCGGCAAAGGTCGGGCCGTCATGAACCACTTTCATCTTGTCGCCGGAAATGTCGATCAGTTGCTCGTTTTCAGGTTTCAAAGGCCCGACGTTGATGAACCGGTCCTTGGAGAACTTGTTGAGCGAGATCAGCCATTCACCATCAGCATCCTTGGTTTCCCCCATGGAGGTGTGGTTGTGACCGGGCTGATAAGCTACATCGAGCTTTTCGAGGATCGGGTCGACATCTTCGCCTTTGAAAGCACGCAGGGCTTTGTCGATGCTCCACTTCACAGCCTGGGAGTCCAGGAAGGTGGTGGTGTAGGCATTGCCCTTGCCGTCGAAGGCGGTGTGCAGGGGACCCAGGCCGATTTCCGGCTCGGCCACAATGGCGTCGCGCGGCTGGATCTTGTCATCAAAGACATCCGGCAGCTTGGTCACGTCGATCACGGAAACGGTCGGGGACAGCTTGCCGTTGATCATCACGTGGCGGCCATCAGGGGCCGTGTTGCAGCCGTGCGGGCTGTTGGAGACGGGGATGTAACGGGTGTAAGGAGAGCCCTTGCGACCGTCCACCACTTTGGCGCCGTTATAGACCTTGTAGTCGCCCTTTTCGATGGCGGCTTCAATGCGTTTGATGTCAAAGACGACAGCCCAGTCCTGCTCGCTGGAGGTCATCTCTGCCAGGGTGACACCACCTTCGGAGTTGTAGCAGGTGGAGAAGGCGTAGTTGCCCTGGTAGTCGGCATCGCAGTTGTCCAGGTTGCCGTCGACCATGACCTGCCAGGCGATTTCCATCTTGTCGCCGTCGATGGCGGTGAAGATGGCGTGGTACTTATCGGGCTCGTCCAGGATGGTGCCGTCATTGGGGATGGGTACCCGGTGTTCGCCGTTGGCAAAGACGTAGCCGGTGCGCGGGTATTTCTGCGGGCGCAGACCGTGAATGTCAGATGCGTTGGGGATCTCGATGATCTTGTCACATTTCATGACATCACAGCGCACGCGGGCGACCCGGGTGTTGGCTTTGTCGTTCATGAAGAGATAACGGCCGTCATAGGTGCCGTCAGTGAAAGACATGTGGGGGTGGTGCAGATCGCCGTTGTCCCAGATACCGCCGCGGGTTTTCAGATACTCTGCGGTTTCCGGCAGCAGTCCCTCGGTCAGAATTTTGCGGCTTTCGTTGGTCTGTCCCCAGCCGGTTGCGCTTTCGCGGTTGAACACGGGAACCCGCATCAGTTCACGCATGGACGGCAGGCCCATGATGCGCATTTCACCGGTCTGGCCGGAGGACCAGAAGCCGTAGTAGTCATCCAGCTGACCCGGCGCAACAGAGCCTTTGGCGCCACCGGCAGCTTTGGCTTCGCCCGTTGTCAGGGCGGTCCCGGCCAGTCCGCCGGCACCGGCAGCCCCCGCCAGTCCGGCCAGCCCTGCAATCTTGGCAGAACCGGTCAGCAAAGAGCGACGGCTGACGCCGCTTCCAATGCGCTCTTCAATGGGTTTTTCTTTCAACTTTTTCAGAATCGCCATGAATTTGCCTCCTCATGGGATGCCCCGACCGCAGGTGCGGGCAAAGGCTGTGAAATGGTTGTCGTCGCTGACGTGGGTGAGCCTTGCTCAGCGATCGGCAACCGGGTGAAGTACCTTTCTGACCGCCTCCGGTGATGAGGAAAGCGCGGCGCGTTTTTCCTGCTTGATGCGCTTTTGAATCAGCACCGGACATTTGCGGTCATGTTGGTAGAGCATCTGGCAGTGCAGGCACTGCAGGCACTCGTTGGGGTTGATGTGACCTTCGGGATGAATGGCCTGAACCATGCATTCCTTGGCACAACGTTGGCAGGGGGAGCCGCATTCCTTGTATCGTTTGAGCCAGTCGAACAGCCGCAGCCGTGCCGGGATGGCCAGAGCCGCACCCAGAGGGCAGAGGTAGCGGCAGTAGAAGCGTTCGATGAAGAGACCGGCGCCCAGCAGAACCAGCGCAAAAAGGACAAAGGGCCAGTTGCGGGCGAACTTCAGGATAATGGCTGTTTTGAAGGGCTCGATTTCCGCCAGATGCTCTGCCCAGGCCAGGGAGTAGAGCGAAGCGGCGAAAAGCCCGAGAAAGATGATGTACTTGAGAGCCCAGACCCGTTCGTGCAGCCACCAGGGCACCACCACCTGAGGGATCCTGGCCAGCTTGGCCAGACGATTCAGCAGCTCCTGCAGGGCGCCGAAGGGGCAGAGCCAGCCGCAAAAGACACCCCGGCCCCAGAACAGCAAAGACGCAGCAACCGAGAACCACAGCAGGAAGATCAGGGGATCCATCAGGAAGTAATCCCAGCTGAAGTCGGTCAGCAGGGCGTTGAAGAAGGCCATCAGGTTGACGATGGACAACTGGGCGTTGGCGTAGAACCCGATGCCAAAGAGGGTAAAGGCCAGGAAGGCAAGGCGCAGCCGGTCCATCAGAACGGGGCGTTTCACCAGCCAGGTCTGGAAGAAGAAAATCAGCGTCAGAAAGACAATGGCCAGCATCAACACGATGACTTCGCCGGTTTTGGCCTGCCACATGCGGTGCCACAGGGGGCTGCCGGGCGCGCCAAAGTTGGCAAAGTACTCGCTGACCGAAGGGACCTCCTGTCCGGGAACCCCCGAATTGGCCTGACCCAGAGGGCTGCCGTGGGTGACAGCAGTTGCATCTGCCGGGGTGGGAGCCGGGGCAGTGGCTTCAATGATCATGAAGCGGTCTGGCAGCTGGTAACCCAGATCAAAGGTCTCGAAGGCTTTGCTGGTGGCCCCGGTTTCCCGCCCGACCAGCAGCTCAACCCGCCAGGGCTGGGTGGGATCGAACTCCCCGTCTGCCGGCAGATAAAAGAGATCGGTTTCGACAAAGTCGGGAGCACCGTCAGCCCGGACCTTGCCCAGACGTTTGTGGGTCTTGTCCCGGAAGCGGAAGGCGTTATCGCCCTGAATGATCTGGAAGCGGTCGAAGATGCCGCCGCGCACATAGCCGGAGCCTTTGAAGGAATAACGTCCCTTCGCGCTCAGCAGCACGGCCTGCTGGCCCTCTTTCAGCCGCTTGGTCAGGTTCCGGTATTCGTTTTCTCCCAGCAGGCTGCGCCCGATGGTGGGCACGGACACAAGCCCGGCATAAAGGTCGATGAAGGTTTCATCGGGCGGCCCGATTTCCGGACGCTGAACGGCAACGGGGTCGCTGGAACTGGCAAAGGCCGCGTTCACATCGGCCAGGCTCAGATGCAGGCGGCGGACAGTGCCGTCGCCGGTCATGGTCTCCCAATCCTCGACAGCGGACTGCTCCAGATCCAGAGATTTCTTGGGACCTTCTGCCTGCCCGGAACCCCCTTTCAGGCCACCAAGACCCAGTTGCCGGGCCAGTTTGATGGCAGAGCGCAGCACCGAATCGTCGATGATCATGATGGTGACTGTGGCACCGCTGACGATATCAACTTCATGATCACTTTTGCCCTCACGGGCCAGGGCGACGATATCCAGACCGGTATAGACATCCATCACCGCTGTGATCTTGTCTTCTGGAATGCCGATCAGGACGATGGGTTCTTTGTGGTCCACCAGCTGGGTGCCCAGCAGGTGGCCGTCCATGTCCATGGTAACCAGCACGTGGATGGGTTTGCCGGAGTAGCCGGTGGCGTTGACGTAGTCTGAGTTGAGAAAGAGGTAGCCGATTTGCTTGCCGTCTTTGGTCAGCGGGGCAAAGGGCGGATCCACTTGTGCAGCCCCGAAGCCATCAGCCTCAGGGGCCAGCAACGCCAGGTCGGCCTTGGGCAGGAAACGCTGCAGGGAAGATGCAGCCTGGGCGCTGGCAGACAGGAAGATCAGGCCGCACAGGATCAGCAGCGCCAGGGAGATCACTCTCCGAAAGCAAGCCAGGGGCATTCCCAGGGTAACTGTGCGTGATTGCATGACTGTGAGGCCGACCTAATACAAAATATGCCTTTGAAGTGCAGGAATTGGCGGCCTGCTTCCTTGACCAAGATCAAGGACAGCGAAATTGTTTGAGATTTCTATGAAGTTCTTCTTGCGGGAGCTTCTGTATGGCCGATCTCACCCTTTACCCTGTCTCTACCGTCTCCCAGCTGTTGGCTGTGGCCGTGAGATTTGAGCGGCAGGCGGCCGAAGGCTATGGCCTGGTGGCGCAAAACCTGTCGCTGTTGGGTGAAGACGATGGTGCGGCTCTGTTCAGGGATCTGGCGGAAGAAGAAAAGCATCATGCTGCCCAGGTTGAGGCGGCTTTTGGGGCAGAGGGGGAGCAGCTGCTGTCTGCAGAACAGTTGGCTGCTTTGCCCCAGGATCTGCTGGATGGCTTTGCCCGGACCGAGTTTGAGCTGCTGATTTCGCCATACCGCGCGCTGGCGGCAGCCGTTCGCCGGGAGGAGCTGGCTTTCAGTTTCTACAGCCAGGTCTCCGCCTTTTCCGATGACCCTGACGTGGTCCAGATGGCGGAAAAACTGGCGGCAGAAGAGCTGGAACATGCCAGCCTCTTTCGCGAGGCCCGTCGTCGGGCTTTTCGTCTGGGTCGTCAGGAAGCGCAAGCCCTGCACTGTCCCGATCCCAAAGATCTGCCTGACCGGCAGACTTTGAGCCGGGCTTTGCAGCCCCACGAGAAGCAGCTGCATCTGTTTCTTGAGGAAGAGCTGGCCCGACAGGAAGGTGCGCAGGCTTTGGAACAGACTGTGGCGCTGAGCGAGAAAATACTGAAGCTGCTGGATCGTCAGCCAGACGTCAGCGACGGCACGTCCGGCCAGTCAGCAGCTGTTGAAACCGCCGGGGGTCAACAGCACAGCCACGGCGACCTACTGCGTCAGGCGGCCCGTGCCTTTGATTTCTATGACCGCCTGTTCACCCGCGCGGCAACGGAAGATCTGATGATCTTTGCGCAGGATCTGTCCCAGCTGGCGCTGGAACGGGTTGGACTGCTGCAGAGCTGGTGCCTGAAACAGACCGAACAGGCCCGCTGACAGACCTGCCACCGAATCGGTTTAGAACTTAACGGACATTACAGAGAGCGGCCCCAGATGGCGTTTTCTTCTGCCTGATGGCGTAAACTGGCCGCCAGTACGGAGGCAATGGCCGGATCTTCGCCAAGCGGGCCAACCACAGGTCCTGAAAAGCCGCCTGCAGAAAAGATCTCCGGCAGGTCTTTGCGAACGTGGGAAGCCCCGCCGGTAAAGAAAACCAGGGCCAGACTGTGCGGCTGCCGGTAATCCAGCTCGGTCAGTCGGGGGGTCTGATCCAGAAATCCATGGCATACCTCCTTGAACCGTCCCTGTTGGTCCAGGTGCCTGGCCAGTTGTTCAATCTGGGCACCTGGCCGCCGATCGCGGGAGGACCCATGGGCGGCGATGATCAGACGGCACTCTTCCAGGATCCAGTTTTGGGCCCGCGCAGCCTGTTCAGCCCGACGCAGGCACAGGGCGGGTAATGCCGGTTCCAGACCCAAAGGCTGCAGGAGGGTCAGTTGGGGCAAAACTGCTTGGGCAGCGGGCAGAGGGGTGCTGTCCTGCCAGGACCGCAGCCGCCGGGGCAGCTCCCGGGAGACAAACCAGCCATCTGAGATGAAAAGCGGATAGATCAGAACCTCTTCGGTTGGACCAAACCGGGCCAGAGCCTGTTCCAGAGACTCAGGGGCTGCCAGCGTGGCCGATTCCAGATGCCAGTCTTCCAGGCGGGTCTGCACCTTCCGGGTCAGGTCCTGCAGCTGTTCTTCCGGTCCTTCCGGGTGGGATGGGGAGCCATGGGCAACCAACAGGGCGGCTTTGTGCCCCAGGCCGGGGCCGTCTTTGGGGGCCAGCGGAACCACTTTTTGATCCGGCAGCTTGTCTTTGGTTTTTGGTTTTACAGGTGGCAAGGGCCGGTCAGTGGCTTGTGCCCTCTGAAAACTTGATTTTGTTCCAGACATTGTACTTCCCCGAAGGTTTGCGCATGGGCAGTCGTTTGATTTCCTCTAAGCTCTTGGCGTCATAAACAATGATCTCGCCTTCATCCTCCCAGACGGAAACCAGGGCATAGCGGCCGTAGCGGTCAAACTCCACATGAGCCACGGTTTTTCCCGGCGCAGGACGCAGACTTTTGACGATCTTCAGGCTTTGCTTGTCGATGACATGCATGACGTCTTTTTTGGGGCCGAAGAAGATGTCCGTCCAGGCATAGTCAGAGTTTTCATGGCTGCGCAGGAAGAAGCCGGGGCCCTCGGTTGGAATGCTGTCTATAAGCTCCCAGGTCTCGATATCGATCACAGAGAGTTTGGCGCCGCGCAGATGCGGGGTCGCCATGATCCGTCTGCCCTCGCGCATCCAGGAAATGCCGGAGCCCAGGTGGGGCATGCCGCCCAGGGGCAGCTCTGCAATCTCCCGTCCCACATTGAGGTTGACCACCACCCCGGAATCGTCACTGCGGGAGGCCCCGACCAGATGGCGATAGTCGGGCGTGAAAAAGAAATCATCCAGCGGGCGGCTGGTCTTGATGCGCCGCAGGGCAAAGAGACCTTCTGAAGAGGCCAAAGCCTCCACCATGCCCTTTTCATAGGAGTGCACGAAACCTTCATAGACGGCCTCTCCTTCCGGGCTGGTGGCAATTTCCCAGATCTCCGACACGTCTTTCAGGGCGGCGATGAAACTCTTGCGGTTGGGGGCCTGATAGACCGCAGACACGCGGGAGGTTGTGCCGTCTTTGTCCCGAACATCAAAGATCTTCTCGACGGAGAAGTCGTCGGTTGAGAGGATCACCAGGCTGGTGGGCAGGTAGTTGGCCACTGCCAGATGCTTGCCGTCGCTGGATATGGCGATGTTGCGGGAGTTGATGCCGGCCCGGACTTCGGCCACCGGCTGCAGGCTCCAGATGTCGTACTTCAGCACCCAGCCGTCCCGGGACATGATGAAGACGTAGCGCCCATCCGGGGTGAACTTTGGGCCACCGTGAACCGCGTAGTGCGTTCGAAAGCGATCCAGAGGCTCCATTTTATCCCCGTCCAGCACCGTTACGTGATGGTCGCCTGTTTCCACCACCAGCGTGATGTTCAGGGGATCGGCCTCAAAGACCGGAGCATCGGCTGCTTTGTAATCGTCCATGAAGCTGCGGCTGGCTGTAATGTCCGCCTTGTCCCAGCCGGGTATGACCTTTGGCGGCTGACGCAGATAGCTTGCCAGGCTTTGCGTTTCTTCTGCGGACAGGCTGTCGCTGAATCCGGGCATCTGGGTCAGGGGGCGCCCCCGGGCGATGACCTGCTCCAGCTTTGTGCCGCGAAGCCGTTTGAGAGATTGGGGCAGCAGGGCCGGACCGCTGTTGCCCAGGCGTTCCTCACCATGACAGTCCGCGCAGTTGTCCAGATAAAGCGTCCGGCCGTCTGGAGAGGGATGAACCGCGGGCGACTGACGGACAGCGGGAGTCTGGCTTTGGGCGGCTGCCGGTTGAACAGCCGGACCCGCTAACCCGAACAGGACAGGGACAAGGGCCAGCAGGACGAAAGGAATCATCGATCGCCCAGTGGCAGCGAATGACCTTCGGCCTGCTTTAAGAATAGTGGTGCGTGGCTTCATGGGCCCGTCCTCTAAAGGGGCGTAGGGTCAGGCGGTCCTCCAGCTGTGTCTGTGCCGTCTTTCGGTCGATTTCCCGGTCATTCAGATAACAGGCGGGGTCTTCCGCCCAGGGATCACCGGTCAGCTGCAAGGCGCGGACCCTGGTGTTGCCACCGCAGATGCTGAAGAACCCGCAGTCCCCGCAGCGTCCTTTGATCTGCCGGGGGCGTTGGCGCAGACCGGTCAGCAGAGGGTCGTCGGTCCGTGACCAGATCTCTGAAAAGGGTCGTTCCTTCACATTCCCCAGGGTGTAGCCGGGCCAGTAGGTGTCGGGATGGACCTGTCCCAGATTGTCGATGTTGGCGACCCCCAGGCCGGAGGCATTGCCGCCCCAGGCTTCCAGATGCTGTCGCAGATGGGCTGTTTCTTTGGGGCTGAAACGCTGGGCAGCCCAGGTCAGCAGGAAGACACCGTCGGCGTCATTGTTGCCGGTGACGTAATCCCGGTCCTCGCCCCTTTCAATGGCTTTCCAGGCCCGCTCAAAAAGGGTTTCCATGGCGTTGCGGGTCAGGGACCAGTCGGCGTCTTCCGCCCGGTTCTTGTTGCCGCGACCTGAGTAAACCAGGTGAGAAAGATAGAACTTGTCGATCTTCTCTTCTTCCACCAGATCCAGCAGCAGCGGGAACTGGTCGGCATTGTCTTCGGTCAGGGTAAAACGTACCCCCACCTTAACGCCCCGGTCCCGGCAGTTGCGCAGACCCTGCAATGCCTCGTCAAAGGCGCCTTTCTGGCCCCGGAACCAGTCATTGACCTTGCCGATGCCATCCAGGCTGATGCCCACATAGTCATAGCCGATCGCAGCCACCTTGTCGGCCAGCTCTGCGGTGATGGGGGTGCCGTTGGTGGACAGAGCCGTATAGAGTCCCAGCTTCTTGGCGCGCCGGGAAATGTCGAAGATATCCGGGCGCAGCAGCGGTTCCCCGCCGGACAGGATCAGAGCGGGTATCTTCATGGCCGCGAGATCTTCCAGCACGGTCATGGCCTGGTTTGGAGAGAGTTCGCCGGGGAAATCCACATCGGCGGAGACCGCATAGCAGTGGCGGCATTTGAGGTTGCAGCGCCGGATCAGATTCCAGATCACCACCGGGCGGATGGGCCCTTTGCGTTCACGCACCGCCGTGGGTCTATCCAGCTGGCGTAGGTAGTGGGAAAGACGAAACATGCATTACCCTTTCCGCTTGGCGAGCCGCAGGCCCGTCTTTTTGAGAATGCCTTTTGAATAGAGGATGTCCCGGCCCCGGCAGGCATCGCCCAGCAGATCGGCAATGACCTGGCGCTTTGCTTCAACCTCCTCGCGGTTCTGGCCGTGGACCATGGCAAAGAGGTTGTAGGGCCAGTCCGGCAAAGAGCGGGGCCGTCGGTAGCAGTGGCTGACAAAGGCCAGGGCACCCACCTGCTGGCCCAGGGCTGAAATCCGGGTGTCGTCCACGTCCCAAACCGTCATGCCGTTGGCTGTGGTGCCGAGGGCATAGTGATTGGGCACGGCGCCAATACGCCGAATGACAGCTCTTTCCTGCAGGCGCGCCAGCCGCGCGATGACCTCTGCTTCACTGCAGCCCAGGTCTTCAGCAATCCCGGCGTAGGGCTGCGGCACCAGAGGCAAACCCGACTGGGTGGCGGTGATCAGGCGCAGGTCCAGATCATCCAGCTGATTGAGGCCCTGCAAGGGAGCTGCCGGGATCTCAGGATCCAATCTGTCTGTTGCCATGGGTTTCACGAGCGTGCTCATGCCGTTACTCTCAAGCCGATGAAGTACTCTTCTTCCTTTGGAAAGAGATGCACTTTCAGATTGCATTCCCGTTCTATCTTTTCGGCCGTTTCGGCGATCTGCTCCGGTTTTTCAACGGCCAGCACGAACCACATGTTCAAGCTGTGGTCGCGTTCATAGTTATGGGCCACCTCGGGGTACGCATTGACTTTGGTCATGACCGTCGCGAAATCTTCATCGGGGACCTGCAGGGCGCAAAGGCAAAAGGCACCGCCCAGCTTGTCCGCATCGAACAGAGGGCCAAAGCGGGTCAGATATCCCAATTTCAGCAACCGCTGCAGGCGGGCCAGCACGTCGTCTTCTGTCAGACCCAGCCGCCGGGCAACGCTCTGGTAAGGACGCGGCGTCAGGGGAAAGCCCTCTTGAAGTTCATTGATCAACAGACGGTCCGGCCCGTCCAGTTCCCGTACCGGGTCGAAGGTTCTGCTGAGGTTGCGTGAGGCTTTGTTCATGGGCTGGTCCGCCTTTTGCTCAGCAAGGCCCCGGTCTGTTTGAAGCACCGCTGACTGAACAGCACATCGCGGGGCCGCCCCCGCAACTGCGTCATGCTTTCCGTGCTGTGAACGATCTGTAGGGCGTCATGCCGGGATTTGGCGTGAACCATGGCGTAGAGGTTAAAGGGCCAGTGTTTCGGGTCACGTCGACGTTGATAGCAAAGGGTGATGCCGGGCCAGGCGGCCAGTTTTTCTCCGGCCGATACCACCAGGTCATCGGGCAGATCCCAGACGATCATGGCGTTGGCCTGCCAGCCCAGTTTCCTATGACGGACCACCACGCCAAACCGGGAAATCACCTTGATCTGGCAGAAGTGGTCGATGCACGCCAGAACCTCCGGCTCTGAGAGAGATAGCAACTGGGCCAGGTTGTCATAAGGGCGGGGCACCAGCGGCAGTCCCTGGGCGACAGCCGCCAGCAGGTGGCGGTCCGTTGCGGAAAGATTAGGGGCCTCTTGGGCCTCTTTTGCGGGTGCGGGACCGGGGTGTGTCTCCTTGGGCCGGCCTGACAGGGAAAAGCCCAGATCCAGATGGAAGGGGCGTTCCATGGGCAGGTCCAGCAGCGGCAGGCCGCTGCGCTGGCGGATGCGCGCCAGCGTGTCGGCCAGATGGGCTTTGTCGGGACCGGTCGCCACGAACCAGAGGTTCCAGGGATTTTCCCGCAGATAGTTATGATTGACGCCCTCTTGCGCGTTAACCAGCTGGACCACCTCCTGCAGCCGCGCGGAAGGCACCGCCATGGCGGCCAAAGTGGAGGCCCCGGCTGCATTGGGTCGGACCACCGCGCCAATGCGGGAGATGGCCCCCTGGTCATTGAGGGCTGACAACCGCGACAGAACGTCGGCTTCCGACAGGCCCAGGCGCTGTCCGATCAGCTCAAAGGGCCGGGAGGTCAGGGGAAACTCCCGCTGCCAACCGTCCAGCAACCGGTAATCCAGTTCGTCCAGGCGTGTGAGGTCAGAAGAGCCGCCTGTTTCCAGGGCGCCACCTGCTTCCAGGTCGCTACTTGTTTTCAGGGCGTCAGTTAGGTCCTGGGGATCGCCTGATCTGCTATCTGGCGCGGAGGCCGTGCCTTTGGTCTGGCTCTGGTTTTTTTTCTGGCTCTGGGAGCTGCCGCACATGGGTCACAGTCCCGTACGGTGGGCCCGGGCGGTAAAGAAGATGCCGCTGGGACTTTCGGCCGGAAGCGCTCTCAGTTCTTCATAGCTGCGCGTGTCATAGACTTTGACGAGGTTGTCGTCGCGAACCGAGATCCAGATCTCATGGCCCCGCGGTGTGAATTCCATGTGCAGGGCGGCTTTGCCGGGTTTCAGTTCCTTAATGATCTTTCCGCTGGGCACATCGATGACCTGGATGGTGTCGTTCAGGGGGTGGGCGAAATTCACCCAGACCTGACGGCCATCGGGACGGGCCACGGCGAAAATGGGCTGGCCGTGGGTTGGTACGCGCCCCACTTCTTCCAGACTGCGGGCATCGACGATCAGCACTTCGTGGTGACCAACGGCGGGCAGGACAAAGCGATCTCCGGCCAGGGCCCAGCCTTCCAGGTGGGGCATCTTGTACACCGGCAGCTTGGGATCCTTGCGGCCATAATCCGGCAGAATGCGCTGGGGCCGGGGCAGGGGCTCTTCCCAGAGGTCCAGGGCCGTCAACCCCTCTTCACCAAACAGGCCGGTGATGTAGCGGCGGCCATCACCGGTGATCAGGGCATCATAGGGATAGGCCCCCATGCCGGTGATCTTGCTGACGGCGGGTTTTTGACCGTCGCTGAAATCGGCAATCCAGGTTTCCCCTGCATCCCAGAGGGTAAAGACAAAGCGTGCGCCCGGTACATCCACCAGACCAATGACCTTGGAGCGCTCACCGGCCTCTCCATAGCTGGCGGGGATGTCAGCCACCAGTTCCAGGGTCCCGGACTCAAAAACCCGGACACCGCCGGGATCGTAGTTCGATACAGCGATCAGCTTGCCGTCATCTGAAATGGCCCCGCCGATGGCGTTTCCGGCCTGGATCACCCGCTTGTCGATTTTCCCCAGCAGCAGGTCGACCTTGGTCAGGCCGCCGTCGCGGCCAAAGACATAGGCAAAGCGTTCGTCCCGGGAAAAAACTACGGAGGCGTGGGAGAGGTCGCCCAATCCGTCGACCCGCTGTAACACCGCGCGATCGGTGGTGTTGATGATCAGCAGAGAACCGCTGGCCCGTTCCACAATCACACCCAAATCCCCGGTGCCACGCAGGACCGGTTCCTCGGCTTTGGCGGGGGGAAGGGCAAAGAGCATGATCAGGGTAATGACCACCATGAACACAAAGAGCAGCAGGCCCTGCATCAGTAGGTTTTTGTTGCTGCGGTGCTTTTTCTCGATCATGGGTTTTCTCCCTTTAACAGGTAGCGGGCGATCCAGTTGGCGTCAGCCTCGCTCAAGAGGGGGCGCCAGGGGGGCATGGCGCTGTCCGGCACGCCATCCAGCACAATCAGGGCCAGGGTTTCCGGATCGCTGCCGTCGAGAATTTCCGGCCTCAGATCCGGACCAAGACCCCCTTTCAAGGTCATGCCGTGGCAGGAGCCGCAGTCCTGACGGACCAGCCTTTCCAGTTCCTTGGCCCGTTGATCTGAGACGTTGAGGGCCCTGTCGGCTGTGTTTGTGTCAGCGGCGGTAAGAGCCGCCATGTTTGCAGGGGCGGTGTTGAGGCCAGAAGCCGTCTGCTCAGATCTGATCAGGCCCGGCCTCTCCCTGCTGCCGCTTTCCAGCTCTTCTGCCGGGGCCCGGGTGACCGACACCAGGGCTGCTGCAGCCAGCAGCAAGACCATCAGGATCAATCGTCCAGGCACAGATCGGCGTTTGTCAGACACGCGACAGACTCCCTATCGCAGCAGCCTCCCGGTCTGATCCGGCCGGTTGAAAGAAAGTCAGAGGGCCCGACAGGTCATCTGCCAGAAAGGCCAGTTTTGGCTGGTTCAGGCTGTCGTAGAGGGCGGCAACCGCCCCGATGATGAAGAGAACGGGTCCGCTGAAGTCAGCGGCTTTTGTGTCCTGGGGCAGCTTGTCCAGCGTGGTGCGCAAGCGACGTTCGCGCGGGGTTGTGCCGTTGTTGACGGCCAGAACCGGCGTTTCCAGAGGCAAACCGTGGGCGATCAACTCGTCGCTGATCTGGGCGATGTTCGCGGCGCCCATGTAAACCACCAGGGTGGTTTCGCTGTCGGCCAGTCCGGCCCAGTCCAGATCAAGGGGCGTGTCCTCGCGGCAATGGCCGGTGACATAGCGAACCCCGGTGGCCAAACCCCGGTGAGTCAGGGGGACGCCCAGATGGGCAGCACAGCCCTGGGCGGCGGTGATGCCGGGGGCCACTTCAAAGGCGATGCCTGCCTTGACCAGGGCAGCGGCTTCTTCTGACCCGCGGCCAAAAATGAAGGGGTCACCGCCCTTTAGGCGGACGACCTTGTGGCCCAGTTTGGCCTGCTCAATCAGGATGGCGTTGATGTCTTCCTGGGGGACAGCGTGATGGTTGGGTTCTTTGCCGACAAAAATGCGGCGGGCCTTGTCAGAGGCCAGTTTCAACACCTCTGCAGATACCAGGCGGTCATAGACCAGCACATCGGCCTGGCCGATCAGGCGGGCGGCTTTCAGGGTCAGCAATTCCGGATCCCCCGGACCTGCCCCAACGAGATACACCGTTCCTGTCTTCATCATGACCACCTCTGAGGAGTTTCGGGTTCAAAGGACGGCTGACGGAGCACCAACAGCCTGGAGTGCACAAAAGAGAGAAAGAAGGGGCGACGGCGTATCAAGTGCCGTCGCCCTGTTCTATCGAGACGCCTTAGTAGACATCCTTACGGGTGTTGAAGACGTTGAACTTGCCGGTCGGTGTGACCAGGCGCTGATCTTTGATCAGAGACTTCATTTTCAAAGTCTTGTCATCGACCACGACGATGGCGGATTCCTTGTCTTTGGCGTTCCAGACAGAGAACCAGATTTCATCGCCGGCCTGGTTGTATTCGCCCTGCACCACGCGGGGCTGTCCGTCGGTGATTCCGGCCCATTCCACCAGAGGAAGCTGGATGTATTCCGGCTCTTCCTTATCCAGTTCGGAGACCTTGAAAACGGCCACGGACCCGGAGGTTTCAGCGTCGGGATTCAACGGCGCATCCACATAGAGGTGGTCGGAATTGGGGTGGGTTTTCACAAAGAGAGACCCGCCGCCCATGGCTTCCAGTTGCTGCACCACTTTCCAGGCATGGTCCGGATTGCCTTCCGGATCGGTCCCGATCAGGGCAACGGTTTCATCGCCCAGATGCGAGGTGGCCCAGACCGGCCCGTAGGTCGGGTGATTGATGTTGGCACCCCGACCAGGGTGCGGGGTTGCCCCATCGGTTTCCACCAGGCCGACCAGCTTGCCTTCCTTGGTGTCCACCACGGCCACCTTGTTGCGGGCGTTGGCAGCGACGATGAAATAGCGACCCGTGCTGTCGAACCCGCCGTCATGCAGGAACCGTTCGGCTTCGATGGAGGTCACTTTGAGGTTCTTGATGTCCTCATAGTTCACCAGTTTGATGAAGCCGGTTTCTTTCACATTGACGATGAATTCCGGCTTGTAGTGGGAGGCTACGATGGCGGCCACGCGGGGTTCCGGATGGAACTCCTGGGTGTCATAGACCATGCCCCTGGTAGAGACGACTTTCAGCGGCTCCAGGGTGTTGCCGTCCATGATGACGTATTGCGGTGGCCAGTAAGCCCCGGCAATGGCGTATTGATCTTCCCAGCCCTTGGCCTTGGAGGTTTCGACAGAGCGGGCTTCCATGCCGATCTTCATTTCCGCCACCGTGGTGGGCGGATCCATATAGAGGTCCACCAGTGTCAGTTTGGCGTCGCGCCCGATTGTGAAGAGATACCGGCCGGACGCTGACATGCGGGAGATATGGACCGCATAACCCGTTTCCAGGATATGGACGATTTCCTTGGTCTTGCCATCAATCAACGCCACCTGCCCGGCATCGCGCAGGGTGACGGAGAAGAGGTTGTCGACATCCAGATCGTTGGCTTTTTCCGTTGGGCGATCTGCCACCGGCACCAGGACTTTCCAGGTGTTTTTGATCTCTGCCAGGCCGAATTCAGGCGGCTGGGGCGGGTCGATCAGCAGATAGCGGGCCATCATGTCCACATCGGCTTCAGACATTTCACCGGAGGTGCCCCAGTTGGGCATGCCGGCGGGGGAGCCATAGGTAATGAAGTCCTTGAGGTACTCGTAGCCCTGCTCCTTGGTGATGTCCGTGGTCAGGGGCTTGCCTGTTGCCCCTTTGCGCAACACACCATGGCAACCGGCGCAGCGCTCAAAGTAGAGCTGCTTGGCCCGTTCAAATTCTTCTGCGGAGATTACGGGATCGTCCGGCTTGCGGCCGGGAATTTCCATTTCCAGCGCACCCAGTGTGTTCAGGCTGGGGTTGTACTGGGTTGACGGAGAATTGTTGTGATCGCTGCTGGCAGCCAGGGCCAGACTACTTACCAGGGCCAGGGGTGCAATGACGCTGCCCATGAGCGCGGCCGTCTTCAGTCTTGAAAAATAAGTCATTTCAGAATGGCTCCGAAGGGGGCGTGAGGCCCCTGGAGCAAAGGTCATCTTGAGCGAGGTCTCCTTGATAATTGTCAAGTAGTTCAATCAGTTAATGCGACACTTTCGCGCAGCTGGAAGCGCCAAGAGGTTGAAACTTCACGAGAAAGTGAGCGTTCTGATTTTTCATAAAAAATGGAATCAACCCTGCGGGAGAGACGGAATGGGCCGCCCAGCGTGTGCTCTTGACTTCGGTTAAGGAGCTTTGACGGCAGGTCGGCTTTTTTGAGCCACCAAAGAACAACCATTCCAAGACGGAAAAACCTCCATAGGGGAGAAGTCCATGAGCGAAGTCATGACCAAGTCCATGGCCCGCAACATCTTTTACGGCGGGTCTCTTATCTTCCTCGCCATCTTCGTTGGACTGACCATTCACAGCCACTTCTACATCGTGAATGAATCAACGGATAACGAAGGGCTGACCGAAAGCGTCGCCCTGGGGAAGCATGTTTGGGAAGAAAACTCCTGCATCAACTGTCACACCATTCTGGGCGAAGGGGCTTACTTCGCCCCGGAAGTGGGCAATGTCTGGATACGCTATGGCGGACTGGATGATCCCGAAGGGGCGCGTGAAGCCCTGAAAGACTGGATGAAAAGCCAGCCCACCGGAATCGAAGGCCGGCGACAGATGCCGCAGTTCAACCTGACGGAACAGGAACTGGACGCTCTGGTGGATTTCCTCGAATGGACCAGCCGGATCGATACCCAGGGCTGGCCGCCGAATGAAGCCGGTTGAGCAGGAAGGACAGAAACCGATGAAATATCAAACGCAGAAAATCGCGTACTACTACTTCCTGGCAGCCATGGTTCTCTTTGCGCTGCAGGTCACTTTGGGACTGGTCGCGGGCTACATCTATGTCGAGCCCAATTTCCTCAGCGAACTGGTGCCCTTCAACATTGTGCGCATGATCCATACCAACTCCCTGATCGTCTGGTTGATTCTGGGCTTCTTCGGGGCGGCTTACTTCCTGATCCCGGAAGAAGCTGAGCGGGAAATCCACTCCCCCCTGTTGGCCTACATTCAGCTGGCCATCATGCTGGTGGGCGCACTGGGTGCGGTCATTGGGTACCTCTTTGGCATCCATGAAGGTCGTGAGTTCCTGGAACAGCCGCTGTGGGTCAAGCTGGGCATTGTCGTGGCCGCTCTGATGTTCCTGTTCAACATCTCCATGACGGTGCTGAAGGGCCGCAAGACCGCCATCACCAACATTTTGCTGTTGGGTCTTTGGGGTCTGGCCATCTTCTTCCTCTTTTCCCTCTACAACCCGACGAACCTCAGCCTGGACAAAATGTACTGGTGGTATGTGGTCCATCTCTGGGTCGAAGGGGTCTGGGAACTGATCATGGCCTCGATCCTGGCTTACCTGATGCTCAAGCTGACGGGTGTGGATCGTGAGGTGATCGAGAAATGGCTCTATGTCATCGTCGCCACCGCGCTCTTCTCCGGCCTGCTGGGCACCGGTCACCATTACTTCTGGATCGGCACTCCCGGGTACTGGCAGTGGATCGGCTCGATCTTCTCTGCCATGGAAGTGATCCCCTTCTTTGCCATGATGGCCTTCTGCTTTGCCATGATCTGGAAAGGCAGCCGCGAGCATCCCAACAAGGCCGCTTTGCTGTGGTCCCTGGGCTGCGCCACTCTGGCTTTCTTCGGGGCTGGTGTCTGGGGCTTCATGCACACGCTGCATGGCATCAACTTCTACACCCACGGCACCCAGATCACTGCCGCCCACGGGCATCTGGCTTTCTTCGGTGCCTATGTCTCCCTGAACCTGGCCATCTTCAGTTATGCCTTCCCGATCCTGCGGGGCCGGGATGCTTACAACCAGGTGCTTAACATGGCCAGCTTCTGGCTGATGTCGGGCGGTATGGTCTTCATGACCTTCACCCTGACCTTTGCCGGGGCCATCCAGGTCCACCTGCAACGGGTGAACGGAGACTTCTACATGGATGTGCAGGACCAGTTGGCGCTCTTCTACTGGATGCGTCTGGGCTCCGGTGTGGCGGTGGTGTTGGGCGCTCTGCTCTTCCTCTACGCTGTGCTTGGTCCGGCCAGAAAAGAACTGATCTCCCGCGGCGCAGCCGCAGCGGCAGAGTGAGGCAGCTATGTCTGCGACAACACTGCGCCGTGAGAGTGAAGGGGGCCCTGTGGCCCCCTTCTACCTGCCTGTCGGCGATGAATGCGATGTCTTCACCGCCGCCTATAAAAACGCCCTGCCCCTCCTGCTGAAAGGCCCCACAGGCTGTGGCAAGACGCGCTTTGTCACCCACATGGCTGCCCAGCTGGGGCGGCCGCTCTATACCGTGGCCTGTCATGATGATCTTTCTGCCGCCGATCTGATCGGACGCTATCTGCTCAAAGGCGGCGATACGGAGTGGATCGATGGTCCTCTGGCCCGGGCTGTGCGTGAAGGGGCCATCTGTTATCTGGATGAGGTGGTGGAGGCCCGAAAGGACGTGACGGTGGTCCTGCACCCCCTGACCGATGACCGCCGCATCCTGCCCATTGAGCGTACGGGGGAAACCCTGGAAGCGCCGGAAGGCTTCATGCTGGTGGTCTCCTACAACCCCGGTTACCAGAACATTCTGAAAACCCTGAAGCCCTCCACCCGCCAGCGGTTTCTGGCGCTGGAGTTCGATTTCCCTCTGCCGGAACGGGAGGTGGAGATCGTCGTCAAGGAAACGGGGCTGGAAGAAGACAAGGCGGCCTCTCTGGTGCGTTTGGCCAACAAGTTGAGAGACCTGAAAGGTCAGGACCTGGAAGAGGGCATTTCCACCCGGCTGCTGGTTTACTGTGCCGCGCTGGTGCGCGATGGCATGTCGCTGGACCGGGCCATTCAGGTCGCCATGATCGAGCCCCTGAGCGACGACCCCGATGTCAAACGGGGGCTGCAGGATCTGGTGGTTGCTGTATTTGGGTGAGCACCCCAAGTCGTCAACCGGCAGATCCCGTCAGGCTTCCTGTGCCTCGCTCCCGCAGGAAGCCTGACAGTTTCTTTATCCTGTCTTTGCTGAAGAAAAGGCCAGAACCATGGGCCACTTCAACTTCAAACCCTGGGAACCGGAAGAGTCTGCCGGACAGCTCTGGCACTCCTACGCCAGCCAGGCTACAGCCGCCCCGGATCACGAGTCAGCCGCTGTTTCACTGACAGAGGTGGAAGGGCGTCTGTCGGTCTTTTTCCGGGGGTTGGGCGGCCTCAAAGAAGTGGAGTTCAAAGCCAGTTCGCCGCAAACGTCCAACCATCGTTTGTCTTTCCTGGGCCTGATCGGGCAGGGGCGTGAACAGGTGGCACGAGGCTCTTTTGACGGCGAAAGTTTGCGCCTGCCGGAGCGGGTGGCTCTTTTCCCCTACAAACGCCTGAACGAAGGGCTGTTTTTCTGGCTGGCGGCAACCGCCGCCCATGCGGCCCCCCCGCCTGACCCTTACCATGACCTCTTGCGCACAGATCTGCAGCGCCTGCGGGACTGGCAGTTGCTGGAGCAAAGAACGCTGCTGGCCTGCCCGGGTCTGCGCCAACTGCGGCTGGATCTGGCCTGCGCCAGCCGGAACCTGCGCAGCACCAGCAAGCTGCCGCCTCTGGAAGCCGCGGTAGAAGAAGTCATTGTGCATTTGCTGGGAGGGGCTCCGCCTGCAAGTGCCCAGGGGCAGGCCTATCTGGCCTGGGTCCGCTCCGTTGATGCTGATGATGTCCGGCTGGCAAACCTGAAATCCTTCCGCTCCCCCGCCGGATACAAAACCTTCCGTCCGGTCCCCCTTTGGCTGGATCTTCTGCCGCTGAGCGACCGGGCTTTGCAGCTGAGGGAAGATGAACAGGACCAACAGAAACCGACCCCTGACACTGAGGAGGAAAAGGATCAGCAACAGACGATCCGGGCCAAACGGGACAAGTCTGACGAGGTTGATCGCAAGGACTCCTTTGTTCTCTATCGCTTTGAATCCATCTTCTCCTGGACGGAGTTTTTGAACCTCAACCGCCGGGTTGACGATGAAGAAGACGAAAACGCCAAGCAGGCGGCAGACGATCTGGAAGAAGTCACTCTGGCTCATACATCCAAAGTGGCGGCCACCAAGCTGAAACTGCATCTCGATCTGTCTCCGGAAGATGCCGAGCGGGAACGCCTGTCCGGAAAGCACCTTTACCCGGAATGGGATCATCGCAAGAAGGTCTACATGCCCGACCACTGTCAGGTGCTGACCAGTCTGGCAGAGCCGCCGGAGGAAGAACCCGCCTTTTTGCAGGACCCGGCCACCCGAAGGCGCATTCAGTCCGTGCGGAAGCGCTTTGAGGCGCTGCGACCCAAGCGGATACAGCTGCCCCGGCAGATCGACGGCAATGAACTGGATATGGAGGCGGTGATCCGCGCCCGGGTCGAACTCTGCGCCACGGGGGAAAGTTCCGACCGGGTCTATTGCACCACCCGGACAGCTGAGAGGGATCTGGCGGTGTCCATTCTGCTGGACGTTTCCCGCTCAACGGAATCCAGTCTGGGAAGCCGTTCGGTCATTGATGTGGAGCGTGAAGCCCTGATCGCCATGGCCTGGGGCCTGCAGGCCTGCGGGGATGAGGCGGGCATTTATGCCTTTTCCTCCCTGCGCCGCGACAGGGTTTATCTGCAGACCTGCAAGGAACATGACGAACCCATGAGCAAAGCCGTGGAAGCCCGGATTGCCGGTCTCTCACCAGGCTTTTACACCCGCCTGGGGGCGGCCGTGCGTCATCTGTCCAAGGGCCTGCAGGCCCGGGCCCGCCAGCGCCGTTTGCTGCTGGTGATTACCGACGGCAAGCCCAACGATCTGGACCATTACGAGGGGCGTCACGGGGTGGAAGACAGCCGCAAAGCCATTGAGGAGGCAAGGCGGCAGGGGCAGAGCGTGTTTGGCATTACTGTGGACGCCAAAGCGCAGGCCTCCTTCTCCCGGATTTTCGGCAAAAACGGCTTTGCCGTGGTGCCCCATCCGGAAAAAATGACCGAAGCTCTGCCCCTGCTTTATCGGCACCTGGTGACCGGTTAGACTCTGCAGAGGGTCGGTCAGCCGGTGTTTTTCATTCGCTGGCCCTTTGGATCATAGGCGGGCTGTTGCTGGGCCTGCGCAGAGAACCGCTGCCCGGCAATGTCCACTTCAACGGCCAAAGTGCCGTTCTTGTCTCCCATCCCTGTCAGGACGTCGCCCGACAGATAGGCCAAAGCCACAGGCTTGCCGATCCGGTAGCCAAAGGCGGCGGACGTGGTCTGGCCGATGATCCTGTCGTCCAGATAGACCGGTTCATGACCCAGGGGCACGGCCTCGGGGTCGTCCAGAACCAATGTCATCATCCGGTCTTTGAGAGGCTGGTCCCGCTGAGCCAGCAGGGCGTCTTTTCCGATGAAGTCACTGGTCCAGGCCAGGGCAAAATCCAGCCCGGCGGCCAAGGGGGTGACGTCGGTATCCAGATCATGTCCGTAGGCCAGATAGCCCTTTTCAATGCGCATGGAAGATTGGGCAAAGAGGCCGACGGGACGGGCACCTGCTGCGTAGAAGGCGTCGTAGAGTTTGGGGATCTCGCTGCTGGGGCAGGTGATTTCCCAGCCGGCTTCACCCACATAGGACAGACGCACGGCTTCCAGCTCAATCCCCTCCCAGGTTAGGGTCCTGTGACGGAAGTACCCAAGGTCAGACAAGCCGGTCAGCCCGGCCTTTGCCGCGACTTCCCCCGACAGGGGACCCATCAGGCCCAGAACACCATAGGCCTCTGTTTCGTCCGTAAAGGTAACCGCTTCATCGGCTTGACGGTGACGGGTCAGCCAGGTCAGGTCCCTCTTGATTGCCGTGGTGCCCACGTAGAGCCGGTAGCTGTCTTCTGCCAGGCGCAGGACCGTCAGATCGCTTTCAAAGCCGCCGCGTTCGTTGAGCAGGGCCGTGTAGACAACCCGGCCTGGGGCCTTTGTCATGTCGTTGGCGCAAACCCGATTGAGGAAACTCTCGGCAGCCGGTCCTTCCACCCGGATCTTGCCGAAGGTGGATTGGTCAAAAAGGGCGGCTTTTTCATGGGCCTGAGCGACTTCCCGGCCCACCTGCTCCTGCCAGGCGGGTTTGCCGAAGGTCAGAACAGGCTCCTGGGTTTTGTTGAAGTACAAAGGCCGCTCCCATCCGTAGAACTGGCCCAGATGGGCCTTTTCCAGGGACCAGCGGTCAGCCAGAGGGCCGCTGCGCAGGTTGCGGGCCCGCTGCCACTGGCGCCCCGGATAGGTGATTTCATAGTGCTTGCCCAGCACTTCCGGCACCCGGTCTGCCAAAGCAGCAACGGAGTTGAACTGGGCCGGGAAGCGCTTGGGATCCACTTCGTGCAGATCCATGGGGGTGTGGCCTTTTAAGATGCAGTGGGCCAGGGCCATGCCGGCCCCGCCGCCGGTGGCCACCCCGACTGAATTCATGCCGCAGCCCAGGAAGAGGCCCCTCGTTTCAGCTGTTTCACCCAGCATAAAGGCACCATCCGGGGTGAAGCTCTCCGGCCCGTTCAGCAGGGTTTTCACCTCAGCAGTTTCCAGGGCGGGCAGACGGTGCAGGGCATTGATCATCATGGGTTCGAAGTGATCCCAGTCCTCCGGCAAAAGCTGGAAGGCAAAGTCATCGCCCAGGCGGGCCGGATCAATGGCCTTGCCCAGAGGTTCGAAACAGCCCACCAGGAGCCCGCCTGAATCATCGCGGATGTAGAGATGGGAATCGTGATCCGACAGGGTCGGCATGTTGCCGCTGATGCCGTCAATGGGCTTGGTCAGCAGATAGAAGTGCTCGCAGGGGTAAAGCGGCACTTCGGCCCCGGCCAGGGCACCGACTTCCCGGCTCCAGAGACCGGAGCAGAGCGCCACGGCGTCGCAGCGAATGGTGCCCCTGGTGGTTTCCACCCCGACTACTTTGCCGCCGTCGGTCAGAATGCCCAGCACGCCGGTCTTCTCGAAAATCTTTGCCCCGCCAGATTTTGCGCCTTTGGCCAGAGCTGCACAGAGGTCGGAGGGACTGACCCGGCCGTCGTCAGGTGACCAGACAGCCCCCAGAACATCCTCGGTGTTCATCAGCGGCCAGATTTCCTGAGCCTCTTCCCGGCTGACCGACTGGGCCCGCAGGTCAAAAAGGTGGGCCAGGGACTCCTGGCGCTTCACATGCACCAGACGCTCTGGCGTGGTGGCAATGGACAGAGAGCCTTTGTTGATCCAGCCGGTGGCCTGTCCGGTTTCTTCTTCAAGACGGCCATAGAGCTCAATGGAGTAGCGGATCAGGTCGGTCATGTTGCGGCTGGACCGCAAGGCCCGGACCTGGGCGGCGGAGTGCCAGGTGGTGCCGGACGTCAGCTCGTTCCGTTCCAGCAGGACAGCGTCGCTGATCCCCAGTTTGGTGAGGTGGTAAAGGGTGGAACAGCCCATCACTCCGCCGCCGATGACGACAACGGAGGCGTGGGCAGGCAGCTGGGATTGCGAGGAAGCTGGGGTGGTCGCGGAAGCAGTCGCGGACATGAGGATCTCTATGGCTTGCAGCGGCTGAGGTTTGCGCTGGCATAAGGAATTTTCAATGATTTCGGCCCCTTAGTTGAAAGAACTGCCGAAATCGCTTGTAGTCCAGGACCCTGTTCAAACCGCCTTTTTCAGAGGTTTGTTCTGAAAATTCGACCGGGCTCACGGAATCCTGTTGCTGCACAATGGAACATGTGGTTCAATTAAATCAATAGATGAAATGAATGTTCCAACAGCGGAACAGCCATACAAAAAACGGGGGGCAGAAAACACTTGGCTTTGCGACAGCGGGTCACGAAACACTTCGAAGAATTGAGTCCGCAGCTTCAGCAGGCGGCTGAGTATCTGGTTGCCCACTCCGATGCTGTGGCGACCCGGTCTTTGCGGCAGATTGCCGGCGCCGCAGGTTTGGCCCCCTCGACTTTTTCGAGATTGGCCCGGGCGCTGGAGTTCGAATCTTTCGAAGGTATACGGGATCTCTGTCGGGCAGATCTGCAGCGCGAAAAGCTGGTCTTTTCGAAAAAAGCCAAGGCTCTTCAGGATTTTCAGGAAGGACAGATGACCCCGGGCAAGGGGGCGTTTGTTGTGGCTCAGGCCTCTGCTGCCATCGGCTCGATCCAGGAACTGCTGACAGATCTGGATCTGGAAGACGTGGCGGCGGCAGCCGATCTGCTGGCCTCGGCCCCCAAGGTGCACATTCTGGGTGTCATGGGGTCGTCAGGCCTGGCGGAATACTTGCTTTATATGGCGCGTATGGCTTTTACCCACTGGTATCCCCTGGGTAATGCTAACCTGTCGATCGCAGTGACGCTGGAGGCTGTGGAGCCGGGCGATGTTGTCCTGGTCATGTCCATGTACCCCTATGCCCGGCGCGCCATAGAGATTGCGGAACTGGCTCAGGAAAAGGGAGCCCATCTGATACTGATCACAAATGCCTTTGATGCACCGCTGCGTAAAAGGGCGCGGCATATCATCGAGGTATCTACGGAAAGTCCCCAGTTTTACGCCTCCTACGTCGCTACCGTTGTGATGCTGGAGTCTTTGATGGGGATGGTTCTGCGCCGGAGCGGGCCGGAAGCTCAGAAAAGGATCGAGAAGATCGAGCAGGCCAATATGGAGCGCGGAGAAATTGGTTAGAGTTGTTGTTTTTGTTAGTGCGTAACTTTTCTCAGGAACAGGGAGAAAGAAGATGAAAAAGAAACTACTCGCAGGTGTGGCAGCCGCTGCTGTTTTGGCCAGCTCTGTCTCGACCGCTATTGCTGCTCAGTGCACCAACGACACCTGGAACAAGGTCATGTCCCGGGGCAAGATCGTTGTGGGTGTGAAAGCTGACTACAAACCCTGGGGTTTCCGGAACGAAAGCGGTGACCTGGTGGGCATGGAAATCGAAATGGCCCAGGACGTGGCCAACACCATGGGTGTGGACCTGGAACTGGTTCCGGTTCAGTCTTCCAACCGCATGCAGTTCCTGGAGCAGGGCAAGATCGATCTGATGATCGCCACCATGTCTGACCGTCCGGACCGTCGTCAGATTGTTGGTATCACCCAGCCCAACTACTACACCTCCGGTACCAACCTGCTGGCCCCCAAAGCTCTGGGTCTGAAGGACTGGGAAGAACTGCGCGGCAAGCCCGTTTGCGGTAAACAGGGTGCCTTCTACAACCAGATCGTTGAAGAGCGTTATGGCGCCAAGGTTGTGGCCTTCACCGGTAACGCAGAAGCCAAGCAGGCCCTGCGTGACAAGAAGTGCATCGGCTTCGTCTACGATGACAGCTCCATCGGTGCTGATCTGGCGTCCGGTAACTGGGACGGCTTCGAAATGCCCATGCAGACCGAGGATGACAACCCCTGGGGTCTGGCCGTTCCTCTGGCTGAAAAAGACTGTGTCTTTGGTCAGTTCATGTCCGGCATGACCTTCAACTGGCTGCAGTCCGGCAAGCTGATCGAATGGGAAGCCAAGTGGGGCATCCAGCCCACCGCTTACCTGGAAGCCCAGAAAGCCCGTATGGCTGACTGGATCAAGGAATAAGCCTACCTGTCATAGGTTTAAAAGGGTGCCGGAGTCCGAATGGACTCTGGCACTTTTCCTCTGGTCAGAACAGCGGGAGACAGCCTGGCTTTGCCTCTGCACAGGCCGTTTGTCTTGACCCCTGTCCAACCGGGTGCCGGTTGGGACGGTCTCCGCTTCTTCTCGGCAAATCATAAAAAGAGGGTTAGTTTGTGCGACGGTGGTGCCGCCACGGATCGCCAAATTCAGAGTAAAAGAGGGGGGACAGATGCTGGAGGGCATTCAGGAGTTTTTCCGTCAGCTGGCGGTCGATGCTCCGACCTGGAACTTCATTTTCTTCTACGAGAAGAGTCAGTGGGACAAGGTCATCAGCGGTTTGGGTATGACCATTCAGCTGTCTGTGTTCTGCGTGTTCTTCTCCGTCGTGATCGGGGTCATCGGGGCCTGGATGCAGGGCTCCAGCAGCCGTGTGGTGCGGGGCATCGTCAATGGCTACATCCAGTTTTTCCGTAACACGCCGCCGTTTGTGCAGCTGCTGTTCTTCTATTTTGCGCTGGGGCGGTTCACCCCGACCTACAGCCCGGACGGCTGGCTGGAAGTCCCCATTATCTCCGCTGTGGGCTGGGCCATCATCTCGCTCAGCTTTTTTGCCGGTGCCTTTAATGTGGAGATTTTCCGCGCCGGGGTGGAAGCGGTACCTGAATCAACTCAGGAAGCTGCATCATCCCTGGGTTACACCCGGTCACAGACCTTCCGTTACATCGTTATGCCCCTGGCTTTGCGGGTGTCGCTGCCTGCCCTGAACAATAATCTGGTCAATCTGGTCAAGACCACGACCCAGGCTTTTGTCATTGCCGTGCCGGAACTGCTCTATCAGGCCATCACCATCTGGAACGATTTTCCGTCGGCCCAGAACCCCATGATGGTGGTGCTCTTCTTCTCCTACATTCTCCTGGTCGGTATTCTGGTGCTGGGTATGAACAAATGGGAACGCAGCATGCGGATCCCCGGGTATGGGGGTTAAGGACATGCGCAAATTCTTTTCCCGCCCACAGACTGCCCGGGCCATTCCCGGCGTAACCGGCCAGGCCACAACGGACCTGCCGGTCCTGCACTCCTTCAAGGAAAGTTACCGCCAGCCCGAGGCGCTGGGTTTCAGTCACTGGCTGGCCGCCATGCCGGCCTGGACGCCGCTGCTCATACTTGGACTGGCAGCCCTTTGGCCGGTGGTTGCCGTTGCCCAGACCGGTGGGGGTTACACCACCGGACAGGCTTTTGAGGCGTTGTTCCGCTGGATCCCCTTCATGGTGATCGACGGCTTTCTCTTCACCATTCTGATTTCTGTGCTGACCATGCTGATCGGCACGGCCGTCGGGGTGATCGTGGGACTGGGTCAGATCTCGCCGGTTTGGATCATCAGCAAAACCAGTTGGCTGATCACGCAGCTGTTCCGGAACTCTCCCTGGCTGGTGCTGTTGTTTATCGTCATGTTGTCCTTCCCCTTTGAAATCGTCATTGGGGACACGGTGATCCCAGTGCCCGACTGGATGAAGGCGGTGTTCGGCTTGTCCCTGCCGGTCATGGCCAACATTTCTGAAATCGTGCGTGGTGCCGTCAACTCCGTGCCCACCGCCCAGTGGGAAGCCTCGGAAAGCCTGGCGTTTACCCGTCGTCAGACCCTGTTTCGGATCATCCTGCCCCAGTGCTTCAAGCGGATGATCCCGCCCTGGATGAACTGGTATGCCATCCTCACTATGGCCACACCCATCGTTTCGATCCTGGGTGTGGAAGAGATCCTCAATCTCTCTCGCCAGGCCATTGAAGCAGAAGACAATCACCCGGAACTGCTGATGCCTTTCTATGGCTTCGTGCTGCTGATTTTCTTCGCCTACTGTTATCCAATCGCGCGCTGGACTGTTCGTCTTGAAAAGCGCTTTGCTGTCAAATTGTAAGGGAGTGGTCACCATGGAAAATACGACCTGGACAGACGATCAGCCCATCATCTCCCTGAAAGAAGTGCATAAATCTTTCGGCGAGCTGGAAGTGATCAAGGGCGTAAGCCTGGACGTGATGAAGGGGGAGGTGATTTGCATCATCGGGCCGTCAGGATCCGGCAAATCCACCCTGATTCGCTGTATCAATGCGCTCAATGATATCCAGAAGGGCTCCATCAAGGTGGAGGGGCAGGAGGTCCATGATCCCAATCTGGACAAGCTGGAACTGCGCAAGAAAGTCGGCATGGTCTTTCAGCAGTACAACCTCTTCCCCCACAAAACCGCCCTTGAGAATGTCATGATGGCGCCGGTTCTGGTGCTGAAACAGGACAAGGAAGAGGTGGAACAGCGGGCCCGCAAGCTGATCGAGAAGGTCCGCCTGAAGGGCAAGGAAGACAGCTATCCCGGTGAACTGTCCGGCGGTCAGCAGCAGCGTGTTGCTATCGCCCGTTCTCTGGCCATGAACCCGGACATCATGCTGTTCGATGAAGTGACGGCGGCCCTGGATCCGGAAACGGTCAAGGAGGTGCTGGTCACCATCAAGGAACTGGCTGCTGAGGGCATGACCTGTGTTCTGGTGACCCACGAGATGGGATTTGCCCGGGAAGTGGCCGATCACATCTATTTCACTGATCGCGGGGTGATTGTGGAACACGGCCCGCCCGCCACCTTCTTTGATGACGCCAAAGACCCCCGCACCAAGGAGTTTCTGTCTCAGATTCTCTGATGCAATGAAGAGAGTTTTCCGCATCAGGTGCCGTCATGCAGTGCGGCCTCTGAAAGCGCGTTAACTCAAAGAGGTCGGCGGCAGATTTTCGCAGGCGAAACAGAAAAAGGGTGCCTCTTTGAGAGGGATCCTTTTTTTGTGCCAGATCTCTATACCCTTTGGAGGGATTTCCGGTTTCGCAGCCTTGATCTGCTGTCAGGGGAGGGATGGGAAACGGTCACCGGGCTGTCATATGAGTGACATTGAGCAAAGCTAGCTTGGCCGCCATAACGAGGTGGAGCCGTGGGCGTGCCTCGTGCCGAATTTCCGAAAGCCGGTCCGCCTTCGATTTGTTGTCGGGCCTGCTTCTCAATCAAAGACCAATCCAGGAATCAATCCGGGACACGGACCCGAACGCGGGCTGTGTTACTTTTGGTCAGGAAGGTATGAGAGATGAGCAAAATCGAGACACAAGAACTGTCTTTTGACGAGTTCGATGAAGTTAATTCCCCGCGCAGCGAAGTAACAGACTTTGACGGCGTGGTGGATCGCGCCATGTCCCGCCGGGGTTTCCTCGGTAAAGGTCTGGCCCTGGGTGCCACGGCTTTTGTCATGGGCGGCACGGCACTCAGTTCCTCCATCGCCAAAGCCGCTGACGGTCGTCTCGGTTTCAAGGCTGTGGAAGCCAACGGCCTGGACACCATCACCGTTCCCGAAGGGTATCAGTGGCAGATCGTGACCAAATGGGGGGATCCTCTGTGGTCTGACGCCCCTGAGTTCGATCAGGAAACCCGTGGCACCGGCGCCAGCCAGGAACGGGCCTTCGGTGACAACAATGATGGCATGGCTTTCTACACCTCCGGTGGCCGCAACATCATGGCCATCAACAATGAATACACCAACCGTTCCATCATGTACGGCAATCGCGAAAGCAAGCTGCCGGAAAATGCTGACGATGTGCGCAAGGGCAAAGCCGCGCACGGTGTCTCCGTGATTGAAGTGGCCCGGGGTGACGGTGGCTGGTCTGTGGTGAAGGATTCACCCTTCAACCGCCGCATTACTGCCGACACGCCCATGGAACTGACGGGTCCGGCCCGTGGCCATGCCCTGATGCAGACGGAAGCCGATCCCACCGGAACCATCTCTTTGGGTACCTGGAACAACTGTGGTAACGGTCGGACCCCCTGGGGCACCTACCTGGCCTGTGAAGAGAACTTCAACGGCTACTTCTCCAGCAGTGATGAAACCTACGCTGTCAGCGATGAAATGAAACGCTATGGCGTGGGGCTGAAGGACTGGGGTTATGCCTGGGCCACCGCCGACGAGCGCTTTGATATCTCCAAGCACCCCAACGAGTGCAACCGCGCCGGTTACATCGTGGAAATCGATCCGCTGGATCCGACCTCCACACCCAAGAAGCGCACCGCTCTTGGCCGCTTCAAGCATGAAAATGCGGAAGTCGTTCTGGCCGCCAACGGTCAGGTTGTTGTCTACATGGGCGACGATGAGCGTGGGGAATTCCTCTACAAGTTCGTCTCTGATGGCCGCTTCGACATTGGCGGCAACAACGCTGACCTGCTGGAAAACGGCAAGCTCTATGTTGCCAAGTTCAATGACGACATGCGCGGCGAATGGCTGGAGCTGTCACCGGAAACCACCGGCTTTGCCTCCCAGGCAGAAGTTTGCATCTATGCCCGCCAGGCCGCATCCAAAGTGGGCGCGACCACCATGGATCGTCCGGAGTGGGTCTCTGCCAATCCCAAAAAAGCAGAGGTTTACTGCTGCCTGACCAACAACAAAAACCGCGGTGTGAAGCCCAACAAAGGCGGTGACGAAACGCCCGTCGGTGGTCCCAACCCGCGTGAGAAGAACAAGTACGGCCAGATCGTGCGCTGGGCTCCGGATAATGCAGATCACCTGTCCACCGGTTTCGGCTGGAACCTCTTTGTGGTTGCCGGTAACCCGACTGTCCACCAGGACGACCGGGCCGGGTCTGCCAATGTGACCGCCGACAACATGTTCAACTCTCCTGATGGTCTGGCCTTTGACAGCTACGGTCTGCTGTGGATTCAGACAGACGGCAAATATTCCAATGAAGGTGACTTTGCCGGTCAGGGCAACAACCAGATGCTGGTGGGCGATCCGGAAACCGGCAAGATCAAGCGTTTCCTGGTCGGGCCGAAAGAATGTGAAATCACCGGCATCACCTGGAGTGCCGATCGCCGCAGCCTCTTTGTTGGGGTACAGCATCCGGGTGAAAAGGGCGACAGCCACTTCCCCGATGGCGGCCAGTCCGTGCCGCGTTCTGCGGTGATTTCCATCACCCGTAAAGACGGTGGCCTGATGGGTTAACTTCAGACCTTGACTGAGTTGAGAGGAGGGGCAGCTTTTGCTGTCCCTCTTTTTTTGTCCGGGCTGAACAACTCTGTATTTCCTTGCCGGTATTTTCCTATCGTAAAAAAATCAGGTTGGAAAATTAATACCCGTTCCATCGAATACTTGTGCTCACGGCGATGTGATTTAGACGAAAATCAAAACAACTGTATATGCAGCGGCAGAAGGCAATAGTTTGCCTTGGATATTTCTGTTTTTTTGGAATTGATGCTTTGCTGGATCTGCGCGCGGAAGAAATTTCAGTTCGCTGTGAGATGACCATCAGGTCCCTGGCAGATGCCGAGGAGCTGTTGGACGACCCGCGCCTGCTGGATCTCTATCGCTATTGGCTGGAGAAGAAGGGGGCGCGACCTGGCCCGGCGCGCGGAGATTTGGATCCGCCCTACGAGCTGACCCGTTTCTTGCCCTACCTCTTTCTGCTGCGCCGGCAGGAGGCCGTGTGCGATGGGCAGGTTCCTGAATTCCGTTATTCGCTGGTGGGCACAAACAGCGTGTCTGTGCTGGGCTTCGACAACACCGGCCAGTCACTGAACTGTTGCCAGCCGCCCTCTGTCAGAACGGCCTTTGAAGAAACCCTGCTGTCCCTGATCCAGGACCCTGCGCCCCATTACAGCAAGGGCTGCTGTGTCAAAAGTGAGCGGGAACTGCACTGGTTCAAGCGCCTGATGGTGCCTTTGTGTGATGAGGAGGGGACTGTCACCCATTTCCTCGGGGCCATCTATTTCGTGGAAGACCGCACTCTGAGCACGCCCTTTTGCGGTTGCCTGTCTACTGAAGATCAGGCCCGCTGGCTGGTTGGCTAGAGTGTGATCGACTGAAGTAGAAGCGCCCTGCGCTCCTCTTCTGTCGGGAGCCATCTTCTAAAACACTGAAAAGACCCCCGGTTTACCTGAGTTGACGTCGTGATCTGGCTGGGAGAGTGCCGGTCTCGTTTTCGAGTAAGAGATGGCTGGCGACTTGGTTCTAAGCGCGGCGGCCCTTCGCAGGCAAATCTTGCTATGGGAGCTGGCAGCGGCTGCTCCCGGCCCTTCTGCCAGCTCCCATAAGCGTCAGAATCCGTGTGTTTTCTTGATTTTCAGGAGGTCGGCCAAAGCCGCGTCCCGGCGCAGGGCCAGACTGTCTTCATCCTGTCCTTCCAGTTCCCGCTCAACCCCGGCGATCAGCTCTTCTTTCAGGTCTTCCGTCAGCGCGGCTGTGCCATGTTCTTTCCAGCGGTTTTCCTGGGTTGGTCCCAGATGATCCAGATAGTGACGATAGCCGCCTTTGCCGCCGCCAAGATGATAGGTCAGATGGGGGCCCATCAGAGCCCAGCGCAGACCGGGGCCATGGGCAATGGCCTTGTCGATGTCTTCCACCGAGGCAATGCCACTGGCCGCGATGTAGACGGCTTCACGATAAAGCGCTGACGTCAGGCGGTTGGCCAGATGGCCGATCACCTCCTTTTTGACCCGAACGGTTTCCCGTTTGGCTCTCTGGTAAAAAGCGTCGGCAAGGTCGACGGCCGCCGGGTCGGTTTCTTGTCCCGCCACCAGTTCAACCATGGGAACCATGTGGGGCGGGTTCATGGGGTGGCCCACCAGAATGCGCTCCGGATGGTTTGCTTCAGACTGAATGTCAGAGGCAATGAGCGAGGAGGTGCTGGAGGCAATCAGCACCCCGGGCGCGATCACCTGCTCAAGCTCTGCCACGGTCTGTCGTTTCACCTCGATACGGTCGGGGCCGCATTCCTGGACAAAGTCCACGTCTTTGAGAGTGGTCAGGTCTGTCGTGAAACGCGGATGGGCAGGCACTGTCTGATCTGTTAGGCCCAGATCCAGCAGCAGTGGCCAGGCATCTGTGACAAAGCCCTGCAGTTCCCTTTCCAGGCCCGCGTTGGGATCATAGACCGTAACCTGGAAGCCGCAGGCACAGAACAGGGCGGCCCAGCTCTGGCCAATCAGGCCCCCGCCGACAATGCCAACTTTCTGAATGTCCTCGGGTTTTATCATGGCTTTGGACGTCTTCTCGCCCGTCATGACCTGGCCTGTTCAGCTGCGGCCCTGAAAGCAGCTGCGGCCTTGTCGAAGTCGTCTTCTTTGGTGTGATCGTCAATGCGGGCTTTGACGCTGTCGTCCAGTTCCAGCCCCCAGGTTTTGATCATGCAGCCCAGAATGACATACATGCCGTGGATGGCGATGATGTCCAGAATCTGCGGAACGGTGAAATGTTCCGACAGGCTGATCCGGATGGCGTCACTCAGCTTTTGATCGGCCCGAAGTTCGTCTACAGCCTGCAGCAGGCAGGCCTCCTGGGCAGACCAGTCGGGACCGATTTTCCGTTCCAGCACCCGGTTGATTTCTCCGAGGCTAAGACCGCAGCGCAGAGAGCGGTCCACGTGGGAACTCCATTCATACCAGGCCCCCAGTGACACCCCGACCCGCAGGATCACCAGTTCCCCCAGGCGGTTGCCAAGGGCCCCCCCGTTGACTGAGTAATTGCGGAAGTTCCACCAGGCCTGCAACAGCTGCGGGTTGTGCGCCATCAGTTTATGGACATTGATGGGCTTGCCCCCCATATCGGCGCTGACCTGATCGAGAAGGGGATCCCAGTCTTCGACGGGCAACGGGCTAAGGGCTGGCGGGGTAGCAGACATGGGATAAGTCCTTAAATGAAGGGGACAGTAAGTGGAAAGAGAACTGACCTTACGCCCAATTTTGCGGCCTTAGCCAGTGCAAGACAGCGCCTGGGCGGGTCAAAGATTTTGTGACCCCGCGGCGTGTTTGTCCGGGCGGCGTTCTGCAAGTCTGCCGATCTCTTTGCAAGCTGCAGCGCCAGTGAGTGGGAGCAGGTTCGCCTCCACCCCACAAGACGAGCTTGGCACGGCGGGCGATGTTGATCATCCTCTAAACCAATGAATAGAGTTTCACGCTTCAAGTGTTGTCACGTAGTGAGTCCACTTAAACCGATTTGACTCTAAGTCTGCCAGGTTTCCTGGTTTTTGTTGCCTCCAGCGGTCTTTCATTCCGGGTTCTGCATGAAGATCTTCTTTTCAGACCATCACAGCTTTCCTTTGCCAGACGGCCATCGCTTTCCGCTGGAAAAGTATGCCCTGCTGCGGCGGATGCTGCTGGAGGAGGGAGTGCTGTCCCGCGATCAACTGCATCCGGCCCCGCTCTGCACTAAAGCTGATCTTCTGCTGGCCCACGACAGTGACTATGTAACGGCTTTTCTGGACGGCAGTCTGGACCCGAAGGCTTTGCGGCGTATCGGGCTGCCCTGGAGCTCAGCCTACGTCACCCGGGTGTTGGCCTCCGTCGGTGGGACGCTGGCGGCCACACAAGAGGCGCTGGAAACTGGATTTTCGGGGCAGCTGGCGGGTGGCACCCATCATGCCCATGCGGGCTTCGGGTCAGGGTTCTGTGTCTTCAATGACTTTGCTGTGGCGGCTCTGAAAGCTCTGTCGGAGGGGTGGGTGCATCGCATTGCCATTGTCGATCTGGATGTGCATCAGGGAGATGGCAACGCCGCCATTTTGACCGCCCGGCCGGACGTTTTTGTCTTCAGCCTGCATGGCGACAAGAACTTTCCGTTTCGCAAAGTGGCTTCCGATCTGGACGTGGCCCTGCCCGATGGCACGGGCGATGTGCGCTATCTGGAGGCTCTTGAACAAGCGCTGCCCAGGGTTCTGGCCTTCAAGCCGGATCTGGTGCTTTACCAGGCCGGCGTGGACCCCCTGGCGGCAGATAAACTGGGGCGTTTTGACCTCAGCCACGAGGGCCTGATGGCACGGGATCGTCAGGTTTTGTCCGCCTGTCACGCCCGGGGGATTCCCCTGGTGATGACCATGGGTGGCGGCTACTGCGACCCCATCACCCCTTCTGTGCAGGCCTACGCCAACAGCTATCGGGTGGCTGTCGATGTCTTTGCGGCCGCGCCGGGTCCGCGTGATCCTCTGAGGGAAGAAAGGCAGGTTATCTGACATATTTTAAGTTCAAAATTTTAAACTTGAAATAAATTTTGAAGCCTGCCAAGCTTCCTTAACGTTATGTGAAGGGAAGCGGACATGAAGGTTGCCTGTCTGGGAGGCGGTCCTGCGGGACTCTATTTCGCCATCTCCATGAAATTGCAGGATCCCGGCCACGACATTGTGGTTGTGGAGCGCAATAAACCAGACGACACCTTTGGCTGGGGTGTGGTGCTGTCCGATGAGACCCTGGACAACCTGGAAGACAACGACCCTGTTTCCGCCGCAGCAATCCGTGAACACTTTGCCTACTGGGATGACATCGCCGTGCACTATCGCGGCGAGCGCACCCTGTCCACCGGTCACGGCTTTTGTGGCATCGGGCGCAAGCAGCTGCTGTTGATCCTGCAGCAGCGGGCGCGGGATCTGGGAATAGAACTGCAGTTCGAAACCAATGCAGAAAGCCTGCCCGATTACGCCCGGGATTATGACCTGGTGGTGGCGGCGGACGGTATCAACTCCCAAACCCGGGCATTCTATGCAGAGCATTTCAAGCCGGAACTGGACGTGCGGGCCTGCAAGTTCGTCTGGTTGGGCACCCGTCAGAAATTCGACGATGCCTTCACCTTCATCTTCGAAGAAACGGACAAAGGCTGGATCTGGGCCCACGCCTATCAATTTGACGACGATACCGCGACCTTCATCGTGGAATGCGCGCAGGAAACCTATGACGCCTTTGGCTTTGCGGATCTGAGCCAGCAGGAGTCCATCGCGCTCTGTGAAAAGATCTTTGAGAAGTACCTCGATGGTCACAGTCTGATGACCAACGCCGGTCACATACGCGGGTCGGCCTGGATCAACTTCACCCGCGTGCTGTGTGAGAACTGGAGCCATGAGAACGTGGTGCTTCTGGGCGATGCGTCGGCCACGGCGCATTTTTCCATCGGCTCCGGCTCCAAACTGGCCATTGAGAGTGCCATTGCCCTGGCAGGTTTTCTGCACAGCGAACCGGATATGGCTTCTGCTTTTGCCAAGTATGAAGATGAGCGCCGTCTGGATGTTCTGCGCCTGCAATCGGCGGCCCGGAACTCTACGGAGTGGTTTGAGCAGGTGGAGCGCTACCTGCATCTGGATCCCATGCAGTTCACCTATTCCTTGCTGACCCGTTCCCAGCGGATCAGCCACGAAAACCTGCGGCTGCGCGATCCTAAATGGCTGGCGTCTGCAGAGCGCTGGTTTCAGGAAAAGACGGGCGTTGCAGCCAATGACCAGGCAGCACAGCGAGCCCCCATGTTTGCGCCCTTCAAACTGCGCTCGATGGTGCTGAACAACCGCATCGTTGTCTCACCCATGGCTCAGTACAAAGCTGTGGAGGGCTGCCCGACAGACTGGCATCTGGTGCACTATGGGGAGCGGGCCAAGGGCGGCGCTGGGCTGGTCTATACGGAGATGACCTGTGTGTCCCCGGAGGGACGGATCACCCCAGGCTGCCCCGGGATTTACACGGCAGAGCAGGAAGCCGCCTGGCAGCGCATTGTGTCTTTTATCCATCAGGAAACAGATGCGAAGTTGTGTCTGCAGCTTGGGCATTCAGGCCGCAAAGGGTCGACCCAGGTGGGCTGGCAGGAAATGGATGCACCTTTGCCCGAGGGCAACTGGCCTTTGCTGTCCGCTTCAGCTTTGCCCTGGTCGCCGCGCAACGCCACGCCCAGGGAAATGGACCGGGCAGACATGGATCAAGTCCGCGACCAGTTCGTGGCGGCCGCCCAGGCGGGGGCCCGCGCCGGATTTGACATGCTGGAACTGCACGCCGCCCACGGGTATCTGCTGGCCAGCTTCATTTCCCCGGTGACCAATCAACGCCAGGATGCCTATGGCGGCTCCCTGGAAAACCGGCTGCGTTATCCCCTGGAGATATTTGCCGCAGTCAGAGCCGTCTGGCCGGACGACAAGCCCATTTCCGTACGCATCTCCGCCAACGACTGGCTCGGTGAGGAGGGGGTGACCCCGGAAGACGCCGTGGAAATCGCGCGACGTCTGCAGGCTGCGGGAGTGGACATCTGTGACGTTTCCGCCGGCCAGACCTCGCCGGACGCCCAGCCCGTTTACGGCCGCATGTTTCAAACACCCTTTTCGGACCGTATCCGAAATGAAACCGGCATGGCGACCATGGCCGTCGGCAACATCTACGAACCGGATCATGTGAATTCCATTTTGATGGCCGGGCGGGCGGATCTGGTCTGTCTGGCACGGCCTCACCTGGCCAATCCTTACTGGACGCTGCATGCCGCTGCCAGTCTGGGCGATGCACAGACCCCCTGGCCTGATCCCTATGCCGCCGGGGCGGATCAACTGCAGCGCCTTGTGGTGCGGGGTGAAGGACTGGTGGGTAAATCATGAGAGACCTGAAAGGCAAAAGAGCGCTGGTGACAGGCGGTGGCACAGGTGTTGGTGAAGCACTGGCCGTTGCGCTGGCCCGGGCAGGTGCGCAGGTGGTGATTTCCGGTCGCCGCCGGGAACCGCTGGAGCAGGTGGCCGCCTGCTGCGGCAACATCACGCCTGTAGTGGCCGATGTGACCGACGAAGCCGCTGTGGCCCAGCTGTTTATGCAGGCGGGGCCTCTGGACATTGTCATCGCCAACGCAGGTGCGGCGGCCTCTGCCCCTTTGGCGCAAACAGATCTGGGGATCTGGAACGACATGCTGGCGGTCAACCTGACCGGTGTCTTCCTGACCTTCCGCGAAGGCTTGCGGCAAATGCAGGGACGGGGCTGGGGGCGCTTGATTGCCGTGGCCTCCACCGCGGGTCTGAAGGGCTACGGTTATGTGGCGCCCTACTGTGCGGCCAAACACGGGGTAGTGGGCCTGACACGGGCGCTGGCGCTGGAGACAGCGCGCAGTGGCATCACCGTCAACGCGCTCTGCCCGGGGTTTGTGGATACCCCCCTGACCGATCGCTCCATCGCCAACATTGTCGATAAAACCGGCAAAAGTCCGGAAGAAGCCAAGCGGGCACTGGAAAAACACAACCCCATGGGCCGCCTGATCCAGCCCGATGAAGTGGCTGCTGCAGCTCTCTGGCTCTGTGGTCCGGGGTCTGACAGCACCACCGGTCAGGCCATTTCCATTGCAGGAGGCGAGGTATGAGCGCTTCCGAAAACCTGATCCTCCATCAGAAGGGCGACGGCCCGGAGAGCGGCCTCAGCAAACAGCGCCTGCGTCTCTGGCTGCGGCTCTTGCGGGCCACCCGGGCCATAGAAAACGATCTGAGAGAGCGCCTGCGTCAGGAATTCCAGACCACCCTGCCGCGCTTTGATGTGCTGGCGGCGCTGGATCGGGTGGACGACGGCCTCAAGATGAGCGAGCTCAGCCGCAAGCTGATGGTCTCCAACGGCAATGTCACCGGCATCATTGAGCGGCTGGTGGAAGACGGGCTGGTGGAACGGGTGGCCATCCAGGGGGACCGCCGGGCCACACGCGTGCGTCTGACCCCCGGGGGCAAAGAGGTTTTTGCGGGCATGGCCCGGCAGCATGAAAGCTGGCTGGACGACATCATGTCCGGCCTCAACGAAGAAGAGATTGCGACCTTGTTCGGTCCGCTGGATGCGCTGATGCGTGAGGGAGAAAAAGATCAATGAGTAAGATGGCGGACCTGAAGCCGACGCACTTCAAGTGGCGCATGGAAGGCCCGGTTGCGGTGATCCAGCTGGACCGGCCCGAACGCAAGAACCCGTTGACTTTCGAAAGCTATGCGGAGCTGCGCGATACCTTCCGGGATCTGGTCTATGCCGAAGATGTGGACGCCGTTGTCTTTGCATCCAACGGCGGCAACTTCTGCTCCGGGGGGGATGTGCATGACATCATTGGCCCTCTGGTGGGCATGGATATGAAGGAGCTGCTGGCTTTCACCCGCATGACCGGCGATCTGGTTAAAGCCATGCTGCATTGTGGCAAGCCCATTGTGGCTGCCATTGACGGCATCTGTGTCGGGGCCGGGGCGATCATTTCCATGGCATCTGACATCCGCATGGGAACCGCCCGGTCCAAAACGGCCTTCCTCTTCACCCGCGTGGGTCTGGCCGGCTGCGACATGGGGGCCTGTGCCATGCTGCCCCGGATCATTGGCCAGGGACGGGCCGCTGACCTGCTCTACACCGGTCGCGCCATGGACGGGGAGGAAGCCCACAGCTGGGGCTACTTCAACGCCCTGCAAACTCCCGAGGCCCTGGAAGCAGAAGCCATCGCCTATGCCCAGCGGCTTTGCCAGGGACCGACCTTTGCCCATTCCATCACCAAGACTCAGCTGAATCAGGAATGGAACCTCTCTCTGGACCAGGCCATCGAAGCCGAAGCCCAGGCGCAGGCCCTCTGCATGCAGACCAAGGATTTCGAGCGGGCTTACCGGGCGTTCGTGGCGAAAGAAAAACCTCAGTTTGAGGGCAACTAAATGGCAGACAGCAGTTTTCTTTCCTGGCCTTTTTTTGACAGCCGCCATGGGACATTGCGGGACGATCTGCAGGCCTGGGCAGCAACAAACCTGCCGGTGGATCACGGTCATGGTTCGGTTGCGGATGTCGACTGGGCCTGCCGGGGACTGGTGGCGCGCCTGGGGGAAGACGGCTGGCTGCAGCACAGCAGCGGTCCCGACCTGGATGTGCGCAGCCTTTGTCTGATCCGGGAAACCCTGGCCTATCATGACGGGCTGGCCGACTTTGCCTTTGCCATGCAGGGGCTGGGCACGGGACCCATCAACCTGTTTGGCAGCGCGCAACAGAAGACCTGGCTGGAGCAGACTCGGGGCGGCAAAGCCATTTCCGCCTTTGCGCTCAGTGAGCCGCGCTCCGGATCTGACGTGGCCAATCTGGAGACCACGGCCCGGCGGGAGGGGGAGGATTTCATCCTCTCCGGCGAGAAGACCTGGATTTCCAACGGGGGAATAGCCGACCTCTATTGTGTGTTTGCCCGGACCGGCGAAGGACCGGGGGCCAAAGGCTTGTCTGCTTTCATCCTGCCCGGTGATGCCAAAGGTCTGGAGGTGGTGGAAAGGCAGGAAGTTCTGGCGCCCCACCCGCTGGCCCATCTGCGTTTCAATGACATTCGCCTGCCTGCCGATGCCCTGATTGGACGGTCGGGCGAAGGCTTCAAGATCGCCATGTCCGTGTTGGATGTGTTCCGCGCCACTGTGGGGGCGGCGGCTCTGGGTTTTGCCCGGCGGGCGCTGGATGAAACCCTGACGCGGGCCAGCCAGCGCGAGCTGTTCGGCGCCCCGCTCAGTGAGCTGCAGATGGTTCAGGGCCACATTGCCGATATGGCCCTGGATGTGGACGCTGCTGCCCTGCTGGTGTACCGCGCGGCCTGGGCCAAGGATCAGGGGGCAGCCCGGGTCAGCCGGGAGGCTGCCATGGCCAAGCTCTATGCCACCGATCAGGCTCAGCAGGTGATCGACAAAGCCGTGCAGATCCATGGCGGGGATGGGGTCAGGAAAGGCGTGATGGTCGAACAGCTCTATCGCGACATTCGGGCCCTGCGCATCTACGAGGGGGCCTCTGACGTGCAGAAGGTGATCATCGCCCGACAAACTCTGGCAGGAGCGTGACCATGACCGCAGCAGCTCTTCGTCCTTCCGCCCATACCGATACCTTTGCCCGGGACAACCTGCCGCCGCTGGCGAGCTGGCCGGAATTCCGGCTGCAGGATTTTGACTACCCCGACCGGCTGAATGCTGCTGTGGAGCTGACAGACCGTCTGGTGGAACAGGGCTTTGGGGACCATACCGCCCTGATTGGCAATGGGCGCATCCGTACCTACAAGGAGCTGCTGGACTGGACCAACCGCCTGGCCCACGCGCTGGTCGAGGACTATGGCGTTCAACCGGGCAACCGGGTTCTGATCCGCTCCGCCAACAATCCGGCGTTGGTCGCCTGCTGGCTGGCGGCCACCAAGGCCGGTGCCGTGGTGGTCAACACCATGCCCATGTTGCGGGCAGGTGAGCTGACAAAAATCGTCGATAAGGCGGAGGTCAGTCTGGCGCTTTGTGACAGCCGGCTGCTGGAAGAAATGGAGATCTGTGCCAAAGAAAGCCGCTATCTGAAACAGGTGGTCGGGTTCGATGGCACGGCCAATCATGATGCGGAACTGGATCGGGCGGCCCTGTCCAAACCTGTGCATTTTCAGGCGGTGGACACGGCCCAGGACGACGTGGCTTTGCTGGGATTTACCTCCGGCACCACCGGGGAACCCAAAGCCACCATGCATTTTCACCGGGATCTGATGATCATTGCCGATGGCTATGCCAAGGAGGTTCTTCAGGTGACCCCTGATGACGTCTTCGTTGGCTCTCCGCCGCTGGCCTTTACCTTTGGCTTGGGAGGTTTGGCGGTCTTTCCGCTGCGGTTCGGCGCCACGGCGACGCTGCTGGAGAAGGCATCGCCCCCCAACATGATTGAGATCATCGAGACCTATAAAGCCACCATCTGCTTTACCGCCCCCACCGCCTATCGGGTGATGCTGCGGGCCATGGAGGAGGGGGCAGACCTTTCGTCCCTGCGCTGTGCGGTTTCAGCCGGGGAAACTCTGCCCGCCCCGATTTTTGAAGAGTGGCGGGAGAAAACCGGAAAACCGCTGCTCGATGGCATTGGTGCCACAGAGATGCTGCACATCTTCATTTCCAACCGTTTTGAAGATGCCCGACCCGGCAGCACGGGCAAAGTGGTCAGCGGCTATGAAGCCAGATTGCTGGATGAAAACATGGCCGAGGTGCCCCAGGGCCAGACCGGTCGTCTGGCGCTGAAAGGCCCAACCGGCTGTCGCTACCTGGCGGATGATCGCCAGGCCAGCTATGTGTGCGATGGCTGGAACATCACGGGCGATTCCTTTTATCAGGATGAAGATGGCTTCTTCCATTTTGCCGCGCGCAATGATGGCATGATCATCTCGTCCGGCTACAATATCGCCGGGCCTGAGGTCGAATCGGCTTTGCTGTCCCATCCGGCGGTCATGGAATGTGCGGTGATCGGGGTGCCGGACAGTGAACGAGGGGAAGTTGTCGGGGCCTATGTGGTCCTGGCCGAAGGCTATGAAGATAATCCTGAGCTGATAAAAAATCTGCAAGACCATGCAAAAGCGGAGATTGCCCCTTATAAGTATCCTCGCATGGTGAAGTTTCTGGAGGAACTTCCCAAGACAGCAACAGGAAAAGTACAGCGGTTCAAACTGAAAGAGACCGCAGTAACAAACTGAACACAGGCAACATAACCGGAGGCTTTATCCATGAAGAAATTATTGGGCTTGGGTCTGACCGCGATGATGCTGGCATCCCCAGCCGTGGCCGAGACCAAGATTGGCATGATCACCACCCTGTCCGGCGGCGGGTCCCATCTGGGCATTGATGTGCGCGATGGCTTTATGCTGGCCATTGAGCAGTCTGGCCGCAGCGACATTGAAGTGCTGATCGAAGATGACGGCCGCAAACCTGACGTGGCCAAGACCATCGCTGACAAGTTCATTCAGCGGGACAAGGTCGACATTATGACCGGGATCATCTGGTCCAACCTGGCCATGGCCGTTGTGCCGCCCACCGTCCGTCAGGATGTCTTCTACATCTCCCCCAATGCGGGTCCGTCCAAGCTGGCTGGCAAAGGCTGTCACGCCAACTACTTCAACGTGGCCTGGCAGAACAACAACCTGCACGAAGCCATGGGCAACTACATGAAGGAAGCCGGTCTGAAGGCCCCCTTCATCCTGGCCCCCAACTATCCCGCCGGCACCGATGCCCTGACCGGGTTTAAAGCACAGTTCGGTGAGCCCAAAGGCCAGCTTTTCACCAAGCTGGGTCAGAAAGACTATGCCGCTGAAATCGCCCAGATCCGCGCCAGCGGTGCTGATTCTGTCTTCTTCTTCCTGCCGGGCGGCATGGGCATTGCTTTCATGAAGCAGTATGCAGCTTCCGGTCTGGATCTGCCGGTTTACGGCCCCGCTTTTTCCTTCGATGAAATCATCCTGGGTGCTGTTGGGGACTCTGCCATTGGGGTGAAAAACACCTCTCAGTGGGCCTATGATCTGGACAATGCTGCCAACAAAGCTTTCGTGGACAGCTTCCGCAAAGCCTATGGCCGCACACCGACTCTCTATGCTTCTCAGGGTTTTGACACGGCCAACCTGATCCTCTCTGCTCTGGATCAAGCCAAAGCGTCAGATGCCGATGCCTTCCGCAGCGCGCTGGAAGCCGCCAAGTTCGATTCCGTTCGCGGCGACTTCAAGTTCGGCAACAACCATCACCCGATCCAGAACGTCTATGTGCGTGAAGTGGTGGCCGGTGACGGCAAACCCACCAACAAACTGGTGGGCGTGGCCATGGAAAACCTGCAGGATTCCTTCGCGGCTGACTGCAAGATGTAAGACCCCGCAACGCAAGTTGACGGGTTGAGGATAAGGGGCGGCCGCCTGGCTGGCTGTCGCCCCCGCTCCTCCCTTTCCCTTCACAGGTGCCTCAGGATCGGGTCCTGCCAAAGGGAACAAAAGAACCAACAGACAATCCGGCGCATTGTTTTCTGCCATCTGCGACAGGAGACCCTGCTGCCTGACCACCCTGTCTCTCTGTCTCGTTCGCGTAAGGTGCTTTGTTCATGGCCGCTACTCTTTTGATAGAGCAGCTTCTCAACGGATTGCAGTTCGGCGTGATGCTGTTTCTGATGGCCGCTGGTCTGACGCTGGTATTCGGTGTCATGGGGCTGATCAATCTGGCCCACGGATCCCTCTACATGGTGGGGGCTTTTGTCTGCGCCACAGTGGCGGGCTGGACCGGCAGTTTCTGGCTGGGTTTGCTGGCGGGTGCGCTGGCGGCGGCGGCCACCGGTGCCGTGATCGAGTTTCTGGTCATTCGGCGACTCTACAACCGTGACCATCTGGACCAGGTTCTGGCCACCTTCGCGCTGATCCTGATTTTCACCGAAGGCACCCGCTGGCTCTTTGGGTCCCAGCCTCTTTGGCTGGACATTCCGGAGCTGCTGGGCGGGGCAATCACCCTGCCGGGCGGGGTGCCCTATCCGCTCTACCGTCTGGCCATTCTCTTCTTTGGGCTGCTGCTGGCCGTCGGGCTTTACCTCTTGATCTCTCGCACCCGCCTGGGCATGCGCATCCGCGCCGGTGAAAGCGACCGGGAAATGATCGGGGCGCTGGGGGTGGATATCCGCACGCTTTACACCGTGGTGTTTGCCCTGGGGGCGGCGCTTGCCGGTCTGGCCGGGTCCCTGGTGGGGGCGCTGCAGTCCGTGCAGGTGGGCATGGGCGAGCCTGTGCTGATTCTGGCCTTTGTGGTGATCGTGATAGGTGGCATCGGATCCATCAAGGGGGCGTTGATCGGGAGCCTGTTGGTGGGGGTGGTGGATACCCTGGGACGCATCATGCTGCCGGGCTTCTTCGGTCTCTTTATGGATCCCTCCGGGGCGGCATCAACCGGCGCGGCCCTGGCCTCCATGCTGATCTATCTCTTGATGGCTGTGATTCTTGCCGTGAAGCCCAAAGGACTTTTCCCTGCCAATGCTTGATATGAAACGGGAAAACCTCATCAACCTGGGTCTGCTGGCCCTCCTGCTGGCAGCTCCCCTGATCGCCTCTGCCCTGGGCGAGGTCTATTATGTCAATCTGGCCTCCCGCGTGGCCATCATCGCCATGGCGGCGGTGGGGCTGAACCTGGCGCTGGGCTTTGGTGGCCTGATCTCCTTCGGTCATGCAGCCTTTTTTGGTTTGGGGGGGTATGTGGCGGGCATCGCTGCTTTTCACGCCTTTGAAGAAACCGCTTTCCTGGGGATCATCCCCGGCAGCGACCAGATGCTGCCCATCTGGCTGGTGGCCATGGGCATCACTGCGGTGGCGGCCCTGTTCATCGGGGCCATCTCCCTGCGCACGTCCGGCGTCTACTTCATCATGATCACGCTGGCTTTTGCCCAGATGATCTTCTACTTCGCCATCTCCTGGCCCACCTATGGCGGGGAAGATGGCCTGTCCATCTATGTGCGCAACAGCCTGCCGCTGCTTGATACTTACGACCCGCTGGTCTTTTTCGGTCTGGTTTTTGCCGCGCTCTGTTTTTGCCTGTTCCTCTCGGCCCGGTTCATGGGCTCCCGCTTTGGGGCTGCGCTGACCATGGTGCGGCTGAACGAAACCCGTCTGGCAACGGCCGGTATTGAGCCTTTTCCCATCAAGCTGACCGCCTTTGTCATCTCTGCCATGATGACCGGCTGGGCCGGGGCGCTCTATGCAGACCTGAACGGGTTCATCGGGCCGTCCATGCTGTCCTGGCATCGTTCGGGTGAGATCATGGTGATCGTCATTCTGGGCGGGGTGGGGCGGCTGTTCGGTCCGGTAGCCGGGGCCATTCTCTTTATCCTGCTGGAAACCTTCATTGGCGGGGCGACCGAACACTGGCAGCTCTTCCTGGGTATGATCCTGCTGGCTGTGGTGCTCTTTGCCAAAGGCGGCGTTTTGGGCCTGCTGGCCGGAAAGGCGCACCATGACTGATCACGCCCCCAAGACTGATCGCGCCTCCATGACCGATAACGCCCCTTTGACCGATCACACTTCCATGACCCCTTCGTCACCTTTGCTGCAGATCACCGGATTGCAAAAGTCCTTCGGGGCTCTGGTGGCCACCGATCAGGTGTCCCTCAGCCTGCATGAAGGTGAAATCCATGCCCTGATCGGCCCCAACGGGGCGGGCAAGTCCACACTGATCAGCCAGATTGCCGGCACACTGGCACCGGATTCCGGTGAGATCGCGCTGGCCGGCAGCAATCTCAAAGGGCTGTCGGTTGCCGCCCGCGCCCGCTTGGGACTGGGGCGGTCTTTCCAGGTTTCCTCGTTGGCAGCCCCCCTGTCAGCCCGGCGCAATGTGATGATTGCGGCCCAGGCAGCGTCCGGCTCTTCCTTCCGGTTCTGGGGCGCGGTGCGCAAAGACAAAGATCTGGTGGCGGCTGCGGAGTCTGCGCTGGATCGGGTGGGCCTTCTGGAGCGGGCGGACCTGCCGGTGGCTGAACTCAGCCATGGAGAGCGGCGTCAGGTGGAGGTGGCCTGCGCCCTGGCCCTGAAACCGAAGATCCTGCTGCTGGATGAACCCATGGCTGGCTTGGGGCCGGGCGGGTCGGCCCGCCTGACGGATTTCCTGGAGAAACTGAAACAGGAAGTGCCAATCCTGCTGGTGGAGCATGACATGGATGCGGTTTTCCGGCTGGCAGATCGCATTTCCGTGCTGGTCTATGGCCGTGTGATCGCCCAGGGATCGGCAGAAGACATCCGCAACAACCCGGCGGTTAAAGAAGCTTATCTGGGGGAGGAAGCCTGATGTTGAGCGTTCAGAACATCGAAACCTTCTACGGTCCATCCCAGGCGCTTTTCGGTGTCTCTTTGGAGGTGGCCGCCGGTGAGGCTGTGGCCCTGATGGGACGCAACGGCATGGGCAAGACGACGACCATCCGTTCCATCTTTGGACTGACCCCGGCCAGCAAGGGGGAGGTGACCTTTGAGGGGCAGGCCATCCGGTCTTTGCCGCCCCACAAGATCGCCCGGCTGGGCCTGGGGCTGGTGCCCGAGGGGCGTCGCTGTTTTCCCAATCTCAGCGTGGCGGAGAACCTGATAGCCACGGCCCGCCCGGGCCTGTGGGACTATGACAAAACCGTGGCCTTGTTTCCGCGGCTGGCAGAGCGGGCCAATCAGATGGCCCTGACGTTGTCTGGTGGGGAGCAGCAGATGCTGGCCGTGGGCCGGGCCCTGATGACCAATCCCAAGGTGCTGGTGCTGGATGAAGCGACAGAAGGCCTGGCCCCGGTCATTCGTCAGGAAATCTGGACGGCGGTGCGGCAACTCAAATCCGAAGGCCAAGCCCTGCTGATCGTCGATAAATCCCTTAAGGAACTGTTGCCTCTGGTGGACCGCTGCACCCTGCTGGAAAAGGGTCAGACTGTTTGGGACGGGGCGCCAGCCGGGCTGACGGCAGAGCTGCGCGACCGTTACCTGGGGGTTTGATCCGTGGCGTTTCAACGGCAGTACAAGGTGCGCTTCCAGCATTGCGACCCGGCGGGCATTGTCTTCTATCCCCGCTATTTCGAGATGGTCAACGCGCTGGTGGAAGACTGGTTTGCCGACCAGCTGGATTGCAGCTTTTCACAGCTGCACCTGGAGTCCGGACTGGGGGTGCCCACGGCCCGCCTGACCAGCAACTTCACCGCGCCCAGTCGCCTGGGGGACCTGCTGGAGATGACGCTACAGGTGGTGAAGCTGGGGGGCAGCTCCCTGCAGCTGCATGTTGAAGCCCACTGTGGTGATCAAAGTCGTTTTACGGCGGAGCCTTTGCTGGTTCTGATCAAGCTGGAGACGGGCCGGCCCTGTCTCTGGCCGGATGATTTGCGAACCCGCCTGAGCGCTGAGCTCGCCTCTTTTTCTGTTGAGACACAAGGAACCTGAGCCATGACCCAAAAGAGCCAACCCCAGGGTTCCTGCCCTCATGATCTGCTGCATCCTTCCAGCTGGAAAGCCGCCAAAGGCTATGCCAACGGCATGGCTGCGGAGGGCCGCCAGATCTATGTCGGTGGCCAAATCGGCTGGAACAGCCAGCAGGTGTTCGAAAGTGATGACTTTGTCGATCAGGTGCGTCAGGCCCTGCAGAACGTGGCGGATGTCCTGGCCGAAGGCGGCGCCGGGCCAGAGCATATGGTGCGCCTGACCTGGTACATCACCGACAAGCAGGTTTATCTGGCCCGTCTGAAAGAGGTGGGCGAAGCCTACCGCGCTGTCATGGGGCGCAATTTCCCGCCCATGACCATGGTCCAGGTGGCCGATCTGATTGAAGACCGCGCCCAGGTCGAGGTAGAAGCCACCGCCGTGGTCCCGGGCTAGAGTCAAATCGGTTTAAGTAGACTCATTACGTGATAACACTTGAAGCGTGAAACTCTTTTCAGTGTGTTAGCCGATCCTGTTGGAAAGACGTCGGATGGCGTGAGTTTAAGCGCAGGCTCAAGAAAAAAGGAGTGTGAACCTGGACGGTCCACACTCCTTTTTCTGATCGTCTCTAGAGCCTTGTTCACGACAGAAGCGAAGCCCGAGGCGCTTCACCTTTAATCGATCACACTCTAAGGCCGTTTGATTACCCGGCCAGGCTGGCTTTCAGTTCGCGGCGGCGGGCATGCAGGATGGGCTCCGTATAGCCGCTGGGCTGTTCTTTACCTTTGAACACCAGATCGCAGGCGGCCTGGAAGGCAATGGAGCCGTCGAAGTCGGGCGCCATGGGACTGTAGTCCGCGTCCCCGGCGTTCTGCTGGTCCACCACCTCGGCCATGCGTTTCATGGTTTCCATGACCTGCTCTTCGGAGCAGACGCCGTGATGCAGCCAGTTGGCAATGTGCTGGCTGGAAATGCGCAGGGTGGCGCGGTCTTCCATCAGGCCGACATTGTTGATGTCGGGCACTTTAGAGCAGCCCACGCCCTGGTTCACCCAGCGCACCACATAGCCCAGAATGCCCTGGGCGTTGTTGTCCAGCTCGGCCTGAACGTCTGCGTCAGAGAGGTTTTCACCCTTTGACAAGGGCATGGTCAGGATGTCGTCCAGGCTGGCACGAGCCCGGTCCAGCAGCTCTTCCTGGCGGGCCACCACATCCACCTGATGATAGTGAATGGCGTGCAGCGTCGCGCCGGTCGGGGAGGGCACCCAGGCACAGTTGGCGCCTGCTTTGGGATGGCCGATCTTGGCGGTCATCATCTCTGCCATCTCGTCGGGTTTGGGCCACATGCCTTTGCCGATCTGGGCTTTACCGCGCATGCCCACTTCCAGACCGATGTCCACGTTCCAGTCTTCGTAGGCCGCAATCCAGGGTTCCCCCTTGATCGCTTCTTTGCGCAGGAAGGGCCCGGCTTCCATGGAGGTGTGGATTTCATCTCCGGTGCGGTCCAGGAAACCTGTGTTGATGAAGACCAGTCGGCCGGAGACCTGGCGGATGCACTCCTTCAGGTTGGCCGTGGTGCGGCGTTCCTCATCCATCACACCGACTTTCATGGTGTGGCGGTCCAGACCCAGTGCATCTTCCACCAGGTCAAACAGATCGTTGGTCAGGGCCACTTCTTCCGGGCCATGCATCTTGGGTTTGACGATGTAGATGGATCCGGTCCGGCTGTTGCGCGGCTGATCTGCTGTTTTCTTGAAGTCATGCAAGGCACAGAAGGTGGTGAAGAAGGCGTCCATGATGCCTTCCGGAACCTCCTGGCCGTCACTGTCCAGAATGGCGTCATTGGTCATCAGGTGACCCACGTTGCGCACCAGCAGAAGGCTGCGGCCCGGAAGGGTCAGGTCACTGCCGTCAGGGGCGCTGTAGCTGCGATCCGGATTGAGCCGCCGGGTAAAGGTCTTACCGCCCTTATCCATGCGTTCTTCCAGGTCGCCTTTCATCAGACCCAGCCAGTTGCGGTAGACAGCCACCTTATCTTCCGCATCCACGGCGGCGATGGAATCTTCACAGTCCTGGATGGCCGTCATGGCCGCTTCCAGCACCACATCCTTCACCCCGGCTGCGTGGTCCTTGCCCACCGGATCATTGCGGTCGATCTGGATTTCCGCATGCAGACCGTTGTGTTTCAGCAGCACGGCTGAGGGAGTATCTCCGCCCTGATAGCCCACAAGCTGGCCCGGATCGGCAAGGCCGGTGGTCTGGCCGGAAGAGAGAGTAACCGTCAGTGTTTTGGGAGAGCCGGACAAAGCATAGTCTGTGGCGTCCAGGTGGCTGCCGCTGGCCAGCGGTGCCATGGCGTCCAGCTGTTTGCCGGCGTAAAGCATGACCTGCTTGCCGCGCACCGGGTTGTAGCTTTTGCCTTTTTCCGCGCCGTTGCTTTCGGGAATGACGTCCGTGCCGTAGAGCGCGTCATAGAGGCTGCCCCAGCGGGCGTTGGCCGCATTGAGCGAGAAGCGGGCGTTCATCACCGGCACCACCAGCTGCGGGCCGGGGACCTGAGCGATTTCCGGATCCACGTTGCTGGTTGTGATCTCGAAGTCAGGGCCTTCCGGCACCAGATAACCGATTTCGGTCAGAAAACTCTTGTAAGCAGCGGCATCGTGGTCCTGGCCTTTGCGCGCCAGATGCCAGGCGTCAATCTGCTTTTGCAGGTCGTCCCGCTTTTGCAGGAGGGCCCGGTTGCGCGGCGCAAGTTCGGCCACGCCTTTGGCCAGACCGGCCCAGAAGGCTTTGGGCTCAATGCCAGTGCCGGGGGCAATTTCCTCGGCCACCAGGGCATGCAGCTCTGCTGCGATGGACAGGCCGCTTTCTTGAATTCTCTGGCTCATGCTCTTTTTGCTCTCGTCTAGTATCGCTTGCGGTCCCTCAAGACCCCGTCAAAGGCTTTGGATCCTGATCGGTTTGGCTGGAAGCGCAGGGCGCCTGAGCCATAACCGTCCTTCATTTCCAAACCTCTTGATCAGAGTTTCAGGCTTCTTGTGCTGTCTGGCAGCAGGTTGCCTGAAAGCGGTCTGACTCCAGGACCGGTGATATTGCTGGTGGTTCGGCGCGCTGTTCCTTCGGAAAGTCCAGCGCGAAACACCTAAGTGGTATTACCAATTTCAGATCATAGTCCAAGGGATTTCAGATGAAAAGCAAAGGTTCCGGGCGCTAAGCCCGAAGAATTTTATCCCTTGAGGCTATAATCCGAGAGGAATCGCCTGGAATTGCCCAACATTGGTATTGGGATCAGACCAGCGGCGAAATTTCCTTTCTTCACCCGGTTGGCGGCCAGGCCAAACCGGTGATGGTCTTGCGGGGAGCACAACCAGATGCCCACTGTGTAATCTGGTGTTTAACTCTCTTTGGAAGAACGCTGGGCCAGCCAGATGCCACCCAGCACCAGGAAGAGAGCCAGGGCGTGATACCACTCAAAAGCCTGTCCCAGGAAAACCACCGCCATCAGCGCCGCGAATATGGGCACCAGGTTGATGAAAACGCCGGCGCGGCCCGGGCCGATCAGGTCCACGCCCCGCAGGAAGAAGATCTGCGCCAGGCTGGACGGCAGAAAGGCCACCGCAAAAGTAATGATCCAGCCCTGCAGTGTGGGGGCCTGGAAGTCCGGCTGTGCCAGGTCATAGGCAACCAGCGGCAGGGCCGTCACGGCGGCGATGGGGGTGAGCAGGGTGAAGAAAGCCAGGCCGGACATGGCCGGGCGGTTCTTGATGGCCAGTGTGTAAAAGGAATAGAGCAGACAGGCGATCAGCATCAGAATGTCGCCCCGGTTAAAGGACAGCTCAAGCAAGGCCTGCAGGTCGCCGCCGGAGGTGACCAGCACAACACCCACCAGGGTGACGCAGACCCCACAGATCTGCAGCAGGGTGGCTTTGGTGTTCTGAAAGAGCAGGGCTCCCAGCAGAACCAGTATGGGCATGGAGCCCTGCAGAATGCCGATGTTGATGGCGCTGGTTTCGTGGGATGCCACGTAAAACAGCCCGTTGAAAGCCGTAAAACCCAGGGCGGCCATCAACACCACCGATCCCAGCTTGGGACGGATCTGCGGCCAATGGGCGATGACTTCCTTGCCAAAAAAGGACCAGAGCACGACCGAGACGATGGCCCAGCGCAGAAAGACCAGCATGAAAGGGGTGATTTCCCCTACTGCAAGCTGCCCAAAAATAGCGTTGGCCGACCACATCAGCGCGGTCAGGGTCAACAGCAGCAGGGGGGCGCTGTAAAGCCTTTGGAAAAGCTGTGAAATCATCGAAGTCATCATTCCGGTCACTGGGCTGTCCCTTGTATCAGCAAGCGACAGGAAAAGGCCTGCGCAAAATGCGCGTGCCTGCTGTTCCTCAATCAGTCTGCTGCCTCTGGAGCACGATCGGTTTGGTTCGGTATGTTTTGCGCAGGCATCTAATCCGTGAACCATCCTTGAACACTGTGACAAGAGGCACATTCACCCTTCAGCTGTTATCACGAGGTGAGTCTGTTGGGCGTGATTTGAACGGGATGGGCCGTGTCTTTGCCCTCCTGCCATTGGGAAGGCTTCTTTGCTTGTGTTCCAAGCCGTTTGGTGGCTTGCTGTCGGCCAGTTGAAAGGTGCCTTCTGCTCCGGCGCTTTTTCCTGCCGCCAGATCGGTTTGGTGAAAAGCGCCATGCGGTTTAAGCGACAGCGTGATTCACCCTCTATCTTGTTAAAGAGAGATAGATCAATGGGTCGTTCTTTATCGCGAAGTGAGCCCGCTTAACCGGACTTGTCTCCAGGCCCCAGACTTTTTTGAAGACCAAAGGACCGTTGATATGCTGACCCGTTCTCCCCTGGCACCTGATGCCTTTGCCCCCTTGTCTGCCGTGGCCGGTGTGGAACTGGCGACAACGGCGGCGGCGATCAAGTATCAGGGCCGCGAAGATCTGCTGGTCATGTCTTTGCCCCGGGGCGGCACTGTCGCTGGTGTTTTTACCACCTCCCTGACTGCCGGTGCACCGGTGCTCTGGAGCCGCAAGGCGCTGGAGAATGGAAAGGTGAGCGCGGTCGTGGTCAATTCCGGGAACGCCAACGCCTTTACCGGCAAGCGGGGAGTTGCAGCTGTTGAGCGGTCTGTCGACGCGGTGGCCGAGACCTTGGGCTGTGACCGGGAAGATGTCTTTGTTGCTTCTACCGGGGTCATCGGCGAGCCTTTGCCGGCAGAAAAGCTGGTGGCGGCTTTGCCGAATCTGAGCTTCGCGTCCGACTCTGCGGCCTGGGAAAAGGCAGCGGAAGCCATCATGACCACCGACACCTATGCCAAGGGTGCAACGGCCCAGACGGAGATTGACGGCGTGCCGGTGACCTTGAGCGGCATCGCCAAAGGCTCCGGCATGATTCAGCCCGATATGGCGACCATGCTGGCTTTTGTGGCGACAGATGCGGCCCTGCCTGCACCGCTGTTGCAGAGCCTGTTGAAGCAGGGAGCTGACCGCTCCTTCAACGCCATCACCGTGGACAGCGACACCTCCACCAGCGACACCTTGCTGCTGGTCGCCAGTGGGGCGGCAGAGCATCCGGCCATTGAGTCGGCCGAGGATCCCCGTCTGGCTCACTTCCGGGAAGCGCTGGACAGTCTGCTTAAGGATCTTGCCCAGCAGGTGGTCAAAGACGGAGAGGGCGCGCAGAAGTTTGTCACCGTAGAGGTGACGGGAGCCGACAGCGATACAGCAGCCCGGAAAATTGGCCTGTCCATTGCCAACTCACCTTTGGTGAAAACGGCCATAGCCGGGGAAGACGCCAATTGGGGCCGCATTGTCATGGCCGTCGGTAAATCTGGTCAGAAGGCGGACGCGGATCGCCTGGCCATTTCCATGGGCGGTGTGCCCATCACCGTCGACGGAGAACTGCGGGCCGATTACGACGAGACGCCGGTGGGCGCCCACATGAAAGGCCAGGACATCCTGATCCAGGTGGATGTGGGCGTTGGCCAGGGGCAGTCCACTGTTTGGACCTGCGATCTGACCCATGCCTACATTGACATCAATGCGGACTATCGCAGCTGAGGGATTTCTGTGGGGCATCCTTGTTTCGTTGAGGGACGAAACAAAGGGCAGGCCATCTGTGCGACTGTGGGCCACTCTCTGACCTGATTTAGAGTGGATACCGGGTTGGGTGGGGGTGCAATGCGCTGCGACCCAACCAATCATGCTCTGGCAAAAAGACAGCTCCTTTGACGTCCCCTGACCGCTCCTCCACTTCAACCAGCCGCATTACAGATTTTGCCTTGCTGGGCCTTCTGGCTCTGCTGTGGGGCGCTTCCTATCTCTTCATCAAGGTTGCGGTCAGCGAAATTCCACCCCTTAGCCTGATTGCCGCAAGAGTGGGCGTGGCCGCCCTGTTTCTCTGCCTGGTTATGGCCTGGCGCGGCGATCACCTGCCCCGGGATGCCCGCACCTGGCGGCAACTGCTGTTGCAGTCCTTCCTCAACAGTTTTGGGGCCTGGACGCTGCTGGCCTGGGGACAGCAGTATCTGGACAGTGGCCTGGCCGCTGTTCTCAATTCCACCTCGCCCCTTTTTGTGTTTTTCATCACGCTGCTGGTGACCCGGCACGAAAGCCTGTCTGTGGTCAAACTCTTTGGTGCCTTGCTGGGACTGTTGGGCGTGATCCTGATCGTGGGTGTGGAGGCTCTCGACGGTCTGGGCCAGCAGGTGGCCGGACAGCTGGCTGCCCTGGCAGGTGCGTTTCTATATGCCTGCGCGGCCATCAACGGCAAGAAATTCAGTCATATCTCAGCCACCGCCACCGCGGCTGGGACGCTGCTCTGGGCAACGGTTGTGTTGCTGCCTTTGGCTTTGGTGCTGGATCAGCCCTGGACCCTGCGCCCCTCTGCCACCGCGCTGGGGGCGACTTTGATGTTGTCGATCTTTTCGACAGCAGTTGCCCTGTTGATTTACTTTCGCCTGCTGCGCAGTCTGGGATCTCTAGGGACGGCCAGCCAGGCCTACCTGAGGGTTGCCGTCGGTCTGGCTCTGGGCATGGTTGTTCTGGGGGAACAGCTTTCTCTGACGGTCTGGATCGGTCTGCTGGCAGCAATGATTGGTGTTGCTGCGTTGAATATGCCACATGCTAAACCCAAAGGGCGCTAAGTGGTTTTGCCTGTCCCTGACACCGGCGGCGTGAGTGTGCTTCTTTTCAAGGCCTTGGCGCATGATCTCTGGATCAGGTGAAAAGGAAATCCGCTTCCGAACACACCGCTCATGCTCTAGAAAACTGGAATGACACCTTCGATGACTGAAACGCTTTCCCCGAGTGGTTGCTGGGATGCCTTGCCACCGACGCCACAGGGCTCAGCCAGCCTGCCAACCCTTCTGGTTGCTGCCGCGGCCCTGATTGATTCCGATGGCCGGGTTTTGCTGGCACAACGCCCGGAAGGAAAATCCATGGCCGGGTTGTGGGAATTTCCAGGGGGCAAGGTTGATCCCGGCGAAACACCGGAACAGGCCCTGATCCGGGAGTTGAAAGAAGAACTGGACATCGACACCCGGGACTCTTGCCTGGCCCCCTTGTCCTTTGCGTCTCACAGCTATGACGCGTTTCATCTGCTGATGCCTCTGTTTGCCTGCCGGGTCTGGCAGGGGGAAATCCAACCGCAAGAAGGACAAAAGCTGGCCTGGGTGCGACCTGTGCGTTTGGGAGACTATCCTATGCCACCCGCCGACATTCCTTTGATTCCTGTATTGCGCGATCTTTTGTAATTTTTCCCCTTAGAAAGGATTTTTGTCCGATTTCTGCACGCGGGGCAAGAATTACACTCTTTGGTCGTATGGCCGGGACGAAATACTGCTGGCTTGCTGGATAAAAAGGCGCTACCCCCATAAGTGCATTAGATTCTAGTATATCATCTATAGGGGGCAGGGATGAGCGGTCTCATTTCCCGCAATGTAACAATTGGCACGCGTCGCACCTCCCTGCGGCTGGAACAGGAGATGTGGGACGCCTTGTCAGAGATCTGCCTGCGTGAAGGTAAAGACCGGCATGAGATCTGTTCAGAGGTTGCCGATTCTGTTAACGGCGCCTCCTTCACGTCCAGCGTGCGGGTCTACATCCTGAACTATTTTCGGGCCGCAGCTTTGGACAAAGGGCACCGCGCTGCTGGACATGGCCCCTTGCCCGCTCAAAGCTCTTAAGCAAGCAACCAGTCCTGAAACTCGCGGGTTTGGTTTGAGCTTTGATTCATCCCCGGATGCACCCTCTTCCCTGTTAAATGAAGACAATTCAGGTTCAAATCGGTCTGACAAAACCTACACCCTGAAACCACTGTGACTCTTGAACTGGTCAGCGGATCTGATCGCCGGCCGGGGTTTCGTCGCTGTCCAGGGCTTCGGCAAGACGCGCGGCAGCGCTGCCTGGACGCAGGGGTTGCTGCTGTGACTCATGAGGTGTCCAGCCGGTCATAAAGAGGATCTGAAAAGTCAGAGGCAGGCGCCCGTCGTCGGTGGCATAGCGCTGGTGATAGACTTCCGCTGCTTTTAAAAGCGTGCTGCGGGCGGTGAAGTGTTTCACCCGGTCCTGCAGGGCATTTGTCTCACCCATTCCGCGCAGTTCCCGCATCAGGGAAAAGGGATCGCCGTAAGTCACGGTGACTTCATCCCTGTCGACAACCGGCAGTGCAAATCCTGCCCGTTGCAGCAGGGCTCCGGCGTCTCTGACATCCGCCAGGGGAGAGACACGCGGGCTGAGGCCTCCTTTCACAGCAATCTCTCCTTCCATCAGAGAGACACGCAGTTCATGGAGGCTTTCACCTCCCAGCAGGGCACCCAGAAAGAGCCCGTCGTCCTTCAGGCAGCGATGGATCTGAACCAGACTGCCCGGCAGATCGTTGACCCAATGGAGGGAGAGGTTGGAGATCACCAGGTCAAAGGATTTGGGGGCAAAGGGCAGAGCCTCTTCACTGGCAGCCACCGTTGGCTGGCCGTTTTGCCCGGCGCGCCGGGCCATCAGCGGAGAGAGGTCACACTGGACCACCTCTTCAATGCCCTTGTGTCCCAGCAGGTGACCGGCCAGTTCGCCACCATGGCAGCCCAGATCCAGAACCCTTGGAAAGCTCCGGTTCAGATCCTGCAAACGATCAAGCAGCCGCTCCGCAATTTCCTGAACCAGAAAGCTGTGGCTGGGCCAGGCGGCGGCGGCGCGGTCGCGCTGGCGCTGAACGGCCTGGCGGTCAAAGACGTGAAGTGTTTCCTGCATGGCCGAAAGATAGGAAGGATGCCTTGCAAAAGCAAAGCAGCATTAGAGCCAGATCGGCTTAAGTGGAATCACTTTGCGATAACAGCTGAAGCGTGAGTTTTCCTCTATTCAGTGTTTCTGAGGAAGAGTCACGGAGTGGGGCCAAGCGCGGAGCATCTCTAACCAACCCGGTCATGCTCTGGAACCCGTCAGGCTTTGGGCAGGTCCTGTCTTACCGTCCCCCTGTGGCAGCAAGCGCGACAGGGGGACGGTTTTTTTGATCAGGCGGCGTCTTTGACCGATTTGGCCGTGGTGCGCAGATCCGTGATGAAGGATTTCAGTTCCTGATCCAGCTGCTGGACAATGGCGTCCATGGTGGTGCTGCCATCGAGAGCCTGATGAGCAGAGGCCTGAGCTTCTTCCGCATCCCGGGAAACCTGAGACACGTCTGCTGCGGCGCTTTCCGTGCCGCGTGCCGCTTCCGTTGTGTTGCTGGACACGTTGGTAATGGCCAGGTTCTGCTCGTCCACCGCCGCGGAGATGTTCTCCATAGCAGTTCCCACCTCGGAGATCCGCTGAACCACCCCTTCAATGGCGGTCACGGTGCTGCCGGTCTGGCTTTGGATCAGAGTGATCTTTTCGGTGATGACCTCTGTGGCTTTGGCCGTCTGGTTCGCCAGGGATTTCACCTCCGATGCCACGACGGCAAAGCCCTTACCGGCTTCCCCGGCCCGGGCAGCTTCAATGGTGGCATTCAGTGCCAGCAGATTGGTCTGCTCCGCGATGTCACGGATCAGGGAGACAACAGCAGACACAGACTCGCTGGCTTCCGCCAGTTCTTCAACCAGCCCGGAAACCTCTTTGGTAGCTGAGGTGGCAGAGTTGGTGGTGGTCTGAACCTGAGTGATTTCGGCAGAGATTTCTGCGCTGGTGTTCTGCAGCTCATTGGCTGAACTGGCCAGATTGCTGACGTTCTGGTTTGTGCTTTCGGTGGTCAAAGCCACGGCCTGACTTTTTTCGCAGGTGCTGCGGGCCACTGAGTCCAGCAAGGTGACGTCCTGCTGAAGAGAATGGGACAGGTCTGCTGCCCGGTCCACCAGCTCCAGCACCCGCCGTTCGACATCTTCCGCGATTCCCAGCAGCGCGGTTTCCTGTTGCCGGGCAGAGCGCTGGCGTTCTTCCCCCTGTTGCTGCTGCAGGGCGTCGCGTTCCAGCGACTGTTTTCTGAAGACTTCCAGAGAGCGGGCCATTTCCCCCAGATCGTCTTTGCGGGAGACTTCCGGCAGCTCGAAGTTCTTCTGGCCGTCTGCCAGAAGGCGCATACGCTGCACCAGAGAAAGCAGGCCGCTGTTAAGATCCTGGGCCATTTTGATGATCAGAAACCCGAACAGCAGGCTAAGACCCAGTGCCACCAGAATGTAGCGCACCCCGGCATTCCAGCTGACCTGGTAAAGGTCGTCCAGGTAAACCCCTGTACCGATGACCCATCCCCAGGGTTTGAAGCCGATGACATAGGAAATTTTGTCGATGGGCACATCAGATCCGGGCTTCGGCCAGGCATAGGCAACAGACCCCTGTCCGGACTGGTTGGCGACCCGAAGCATATCCCGGAACAGGTAGACACCTTGAGGGTCCTGGAAGTTCCTCATGCTTTGGCCAACCAGTTCCGGTTTGGCCGCATGGGCGGTCATGTTGAGCTGAGAGTCGATGGCAAAGAAGTACTCTTTCCCGTCGCCGTAGCGCAGCGTTTCCAGCTGGTTGCGGAAGATCGCCTGGGCCTCTTCACGGCTGATTTCGCCTTTGATGACCCGGTCTTCCTGCAGCTTGGCGAGATTTAGTGTGCTTTCCACCAGAGCTTTGATCTTGCCGCGACGCTCCTGGCTGATTTCCTGATGGGCCTGATAGATGCCGAAGGCGGCCAAGGACATCATGGGAACAAGCAACAGCAGCGTCATAATGATGGTTCTCTTGTTGAACCATTTCTGCCAGTTCATCATTCACTCCAATAGTCTTTTTGGTGCAATACAGGGGAGTTTTGTTTCCGGGTGAATGGAAGTAAAACCAATCCAAAGTTATTGAAATCATTCGTTCAATCGACTCTGTTCCGGTGATTTTGAGAGCGATTTCTTAAGCAAAAGCTAAACTGAAAGCCTTGCTGCCCAATGGTCTCCAGCAACACATTCATGTTTTTCCATATTTAAAAGAATGCCTGCTAACGAACTGAAGGCTTTCACTATTTGTTTCAGCGGGTTGGCGGGGGGCGATTGCGTGATTTGCGCCGAATGACGCAGTTTGTGTTTTTTTGAGAAAACTTGCCAATTTCAGGCGCGGCGTTCCATCATGCTGACACCTGAGACCACTCCTCACACTCCAGCCGGAAGAGGGTCCTGTGCGCCCTTTGATTGCCGCATCATCTCACCTGCTCGACCGTTTGTTGCCGCCCAGCTGCTATCTCTGTCAGGGCATGGTTGAAAGTCAGGGGCTGCTGTGCGGTTCCTGTTGGAGCGAGCTGACCTTTATCGGCCATCCCTGTTGTCAGCTGTGTGCCTTGCCGTTTGAATTGGAGGAGGCGGCAGGAAGCTGTGCGGATTGTCTGCGTCACCCCCCGGACTATGATCATGCGCGGGCCGTTTTGCGTTATGACGATGCCAGCCGCCCTCTGATCCTGAAGTTCAAGCATGGTGACCGGTTGGAAGCCGCGCGGTCCTTTGCCCGGTGGTTGCAGCGCCCTGCCACCGAACTGCTTGGCCAGCGCCCGGATTTCGGGTCGCCAGAAAGTCGGCCATTGGTCGTCCCCGTGCCTCTGCATTGGCGGCGCCTCTTTTCCCGACGCTACAACCAGTCCGCTTTGATGGGGCAGGCCTTGGCCCGAAGTCTCGATCTGCCATTTCGATCAGGTCTGTTGCGGCGTCACCGGGCCACAGCCAGCCAGGGGCATTTGTCGAGAAAACAGCGACAACTCAATCTTCGCGGGGCATTCTCAGTGCCGCAGCGGGCCCGTCCAGTGGTGTCTGGTGCCTGGATCATGCTGGTGGATGATGTCCTGACCAGCGGAGCCACGTCCCAGGCCTGTGCCAGAGCGTTAAAGAAGGCAGGGGCGCAGAGGGTGGATCTGCTGACTTTGGCACGGGTGTAACGCCTCTGGAGAGAGCATCGGGGAGCGTCTTTCAGATCACCTTGCCCCAGGGTAAGGATCTGTTTATTAGAATTGCTCTAATAATGTCCGTAACGGAAAAAGTGAAAAGCAGGAAAATCGGACCAAAGGGGGTGTGACGCAGGGCCTCATCCCCTTGTAGGGGCTGTCATTCGCGCCATTTATTGGGTAATGCAGGGGCATCTTTCCGGTTGCTTCTGCAAGCGCTTGATCCTCGGGTCACGCTCCCCCTCAAAACCACACTGACGCCGCCACTCAGATTATTGGAACTGAAAAGAATGCCCAAAGTCGAAATCTACACCACCATGATGTGCCCTTACTGCTTCCGGGCCAAAAAGCTGCTGGACAAGAAGCAGGTCCGCTTCAAGGAGTATGACGTATCCATCGACCGCAAAGGTCGTGAAGCCATGCGCAGTCGTGCAGGCGGTGTTAACTCCGTGCCCCAGATTTTCATCGATGGCCAGCATATCGGCGGCTGTGACGACCTCTATGCGCTCGATGCAAAGGGTGGTCTCGATCCCCTGCTGGCGGCCGCTGTAGGCTGATCCGGCCAGAGATACTCCTGTGAGCGGCTCAGGTAGAGAAAAGGGAAGGATGGCGACAGCTGTCTTTCCCTTTTGCTTGTCCGGGTGCTTTCTTTTGTCTTTGGACCGGCAAAGCCGTTGGCCTTCGGACCGGTCGTGCCTAGAGTTGCTTCGGTTCAGGCAGACCTATTTCGTGGCAATGCTTGCAGCGTGAATTTGCCTCTTTTCAATGTTTTAGGGGGCGAGACGCGATTTGGTCTTCAGCGCAATGTGCTTCTAACGCGTTCGATCATGCTCTAGAGTGACCGGGCAGAGATTTAGATTTTTATCAGGAACAGTTCATGAGTGATTCAGCAAACGGCAGTTTTAAAGCAGCCTGTGTCCAGTTCACCACCGGGGACCAGCTGGGGGCCAACATTTCCATGGCCTGTGAGGCCATCAGCCGGGCCGCGGCCGCCGGGGCGGATCTGATCCTGACGCCAGAAAACACCACCATGATGACACCCAGCCCGGAAATCACGCTGGCCAATGCCCGCCCGGAAGAAGAGCATCCGGGGCTGGCGGCTTTCCGTGATCTGGCTGCCCAGAAAGGCATCTGGCTGGTGCCCGGGTCGTTGACCATCAAACTGACTGACAGCAAGGCGGCCAATCGCTCCTACCTGATCAACCCCTCCGGTGACGTCGTGGCGAGCTATGACAAGATCCATATGTTTGATGTGGATATTCCCGACGGGCAGACGTATCGCGAATCGGAAACCTTCCAGCCAGGAACGCGGGCCGTGCTGGCGGATCTGCCCTGGGGCAAACTGGGCATGACCATCTGTTATGACATGCGTTTCGGCACGCTCTACCGCACCCTGGCCAAAGCCGGTGCCTCTTTTCTCGCTGCACCTGCCGCCTTCACCCATTTTACGGGCAAGGCCCACTGGCACACCCTGCTGACCGCGCGGGCCATTGAAAACGGCTGCTTTGTCTTTGCCCCCGGCCAGTGCGGGACCCACCCGGGTGACCGGAAAACCTTCGGTCACTCTCTGATCATCGCGCCTTGGGGCGAGGTGCTGGCCGATGCCGGCTCGGAACCGGGTTTTGTGATCGCTGACATTGATACAGCCAAGGTAACGGAAGCCCGGAACATGGTGCCGTCTCTCAGCCACGATCGCATGTTTGCGGCCCCCGATCTGGAAGGCGATACCCGATTGGCCGGGCTTCGGGCGTGATCTTTAGGGATCAATGCGTTTTACCCTTGCCTCTAAGTCGAGACTCTTTCTCTAACAATTGAGAAGAGACGAGGCCTCCCTTTTGGCGTCATGACGCCGAGAGGCCACTCACTTGATTTTATGCTGGGGGGCGAAAGGCGGTGATGCGCTGAACCCGCGCCGGTTTGGGCTCTCGGATCTCAAGGTTTTCATAGGCAATCACCTCTAGCTGCCCGGTCACGGCGGTGAGCAATTCACCGGGTTTCAACAGGAAATCAGGATTGCTTGGGCGTCCGAATTGCTCGTTGCCTCGCGCGAAGGTCTCGTAAAGAAAGACTCCGCCAGGCGCGACGGCGGCCACCAGATCCGGGAAGAGCGGCCGGTGCAGGTAGTTGGTCACCATCAGCAGATCAAACGTCTGGTCCGCCAGGGGAAAGGGACCGCCTTGCTCCAGATCTGTTTCGAGGGGGGTGAGGGATGGGTGAGCGGCGAGGCCCCCCAGCTTTGACAGGTCCCGGTCCACTGCCGTGACCTGATAGCCCAGCTTCAGCAACAGCGCCGTGTGGCGGCCGCTGCCGCAGGCCAGATCCAGAGCCCGTTTGCCAGTGCCGTTTCTGGGCAGAAAGCGTGTCACCCAGGAAGAGGGGGCTGTTTTTTCCTGAGAAAGAGTCGGGCTTTTATCTTTTGTCATTACCTTACCGTTTATTGTATTGGTGAGCCTGATCTGAAGCTCCTGAAAATCCGGGACTTCCAGGTTGGCAGCCCCGGTCTTCGCAAGGCTTGGGCCTTGCGTAAGTTCAAGACAGCAGAAAACCAAGTGACCTGACAGATGATTCTCTATGCCCTGCGTTGTGACAACGCCCATGACTTTGAATCCTGGTTCAAAGACAGCAGTGCTTACAAAGCGCTGGCTGCGGCCCAGCAGGTCACCTGTCCCTTTTGTGGCTCCACCACCGTGGAAAAGCAGATCATGGCGCCCCGGGTCAACAAAAAGGGCTCTGAAGCAGAGACCGCCCGCATCGACCAGGCCTTGAGTCAGCAGGCTGAACAACAGGCTCAGGCTGACACAGCGGCTGCCGAAAAAAGCAGCCCGCCTGCCGGCACAGGCAGCAACAGCGCCATGATGCCCAGCGGTGAGATGGCGCAGGCGTTGCGCCAGCAGCTGCTGGACTTACGCAAGCAGGTGGAAAGCAACTGCGACTATGTCGGACCGGGTTTTGCAGAAGAAGCCCGGAAGATTCATTACGGCGAAGCCGAGCCGCGCGGCATCTACGGCGAATCCACGCCCGAAGAAGCCAAGGCCCTGGAAGACGAAGGCGTGGAAATCGCCCAGATTCCCTGGGTGGATCAGGGCGACGCCTGAGCGTTTGATCTCCCCCTTTTGATTGCTTCTCTTATCGATGCAGCCAGCCGTTGACGGTGAAACGCCCGTCAAGAGGATCTGTGCTGTTCAGCTCCAGCGGGCAGACTTCATGCAGGGCGACTGAGGGAAAGAGAATCAGGCTGTTGTCCTGTGGTCTGACCAGTGAATGTCCGTCACCCAGCACGCCATTAGACGTGTTGGTGTCATAGAGCTTCAGATCCCCGCCCTGAAAGCGCTGGGGCTGGCGGCTGAAATAGTAGACAAAAGTCAGAACACGCCCGTCCGACTGGGGTTCTTCAGCCTCCGGCCAGGCCGTATCCCTGTGGGCCCGGTAGTATTCGCCCTGACGATAGGTGCTGACCTGCAGTTCCATGCGCTTGGGGGTAAAAGGCACCATGTTCAGATGCTCGAAGGCCCGGGGCAATTCCGCTTCGATCATGGGCAAAAACCACTCCCGAATGTCCGGTGGGTCATAGAGTACGGAGGCCACGCGGTGGTCCGCTGACTTCTGGTACTTTCCCTTTGTCCAAACCGTGGCGTCGATCCACTGATCCTGGTGCCGTTCGACAAAAGCCATCAGGCTGTCGTGACGCTCTTTCGGCAGCCAGTCCTCCTGTCGCAGAAAAGGGGTCGCCCAGCCTCTGTCATCGGGGTGGTCTGGGTTTCCTGCGGCAGTCAGTCCTCGATCAAAAACGGCGGACTCATAGCGCAGTTGTGCAGCCAGGTCCTCAGAGATGTCCTGTTGCCCTCCGTCAATCGCTGCCTGCAGCCGGGTGAGCAGATGTCTGGTCTTGGCAAAATCACCCGCCTGTCGGGCCAGATGGGAGGCAAGCAGGGTCGCCGCGGGATTGGTTGGGTGGAGCAGGAGGGCTTTGTGGCAGCTTGCCTGCGCCTGCTTGATCAGGCCGGCATTCCACAATCCCTTGGCTGCGATGGCCAGATTGTCGGCTTCCAGTTCGTCGGCCTTCTGGGTCGCCTGAAGCGCGTTGTCTTCCTGCCCAAGGGAGCTTTGTACTCTGGACAAGAGGCGCCAGGCTTCCACATGACCGGGGGTGTCGACCAGCAGCGCCTCCAGCACGGTAAGTGCCTGGCTGGCTGCCCCCTGCTCCAACAAGGTCAGGGCCTGATCAAATCTCTCGTCGGTCATAAGGCCTCCCCCCGGCGGCTGATCCCCAAAAACACAGGGCGGGACCTCTGAGAGATCCCGCCCTTTACCTGATCAGGCAGCGCGGATCAGGCTGCCGTTGATTTCCAGTCCGGCGTCACTGGCAGAGACGCGGACGGTTTCGCCGACTGAGACATCACCCGAGAGGATTTTCTCAGCCAGGGGATTTTGCAGTTCCCGCTGGATGACACGCTTCAGTGGACGCGCGCCATAGACCGGATCGTATCCGGCATTGGCCAGCCACTGCAGGGCGGCTTCATCCAGATCCAGCTCGATCTTGCGATCGGCCAGCAGACCGCGCAGGTGACCCAGCTGGATATCAACAATCCCGCTCATTTGTGCCCGGGTCAGGCGGTGGAACAGCAGCAGCTCATCCAGCCGGTTCAGGAACTCAGGGCGGAAGGCCTGGCGGACCACTGTCAGGACCGCTTCGCGGACCTTGTCGCTGTCCTCACCTTCCGGCTGATTGGCCAGAACCTCTGATCCCAGGTTCGAGGTCATGATGATCAGGGTGTTGCGGAAGTCCACGGTTCGACCCTGACCGTCGGTCAGACGCCCGTCATCGAGCACCTGCAAGAGCACGTTGAAGACATCGGGATGGGCCTTTTCAACCTCGTCGAACAGGACCACCTGATAGGGCCGGCGACGGACAGCTTCCGTCAGCGCGCCCCCTTCTTCATAGCCCACATAGCCGGGAGGGGCCCCGATCATCCGGGCAACGGCGTGCTTTTCCATGTACTCAGACATGTCCAGCCGCACCATGGCCGTTTCATCGTCAAAGAGGAACGAGGCCAGGGCTTTGGTCAGTTCGGTTTTCCCGACCCCGGTGGGGCCCAGGAACAGGAAGGAACCGATGGGCCGGTTGGGGTCCTGCAGGCCGGCACGCGCCCGGCGAACAGCATGGGACACAGCTTCAATGGCGTCAGCCTGGCCGATGACCCGAGAGCCCAGGACCTGCTCCATCTGCAGCAGTTTTTCCCGTTCCCCTTCCAGCATCTTATCGACAGGAATGCCGGTCCAGCGCGAGACCACAGCGGCCACGTCCTGGTCGCTGACTTCCTCGTTCAGCAGGCCCTGTTCTTCATCCTGTTCGGCGTCAGCCAGGCGGCGTTCCAGATCAGGCAGCACGCCATAAGCCAGCTCCGCCGCCTTTTCCAGGTCGCCGTTGCGCTGGGCTTTTTCCATCTGCAGCCGAGCCTGTTCCAGCTGCTCTTTCAGCTTCTGGGCACCAGCCATCTTTTCCTTTTCAGCCCGCCATTGGGTGGTCAGTTCCGCTGATTTCGATTCCAGTTCACCCAGCTCTGCTTCCAGATCTTCCAGACGGTCCTTGGAACCGCGATCGCTTTCTTTTTTCAAAGCAGCCTGTTCGATTTTCAGCTGGATGATGCGGCGGTCGAGTTCATCGATTTCTTCCGGTTTGGAGTCCACTTCCATGCGCAGGCGGCTGGAGGCTTCGTCCACCAGATCAATGGCTTTGTCCGGCAGGAAGCGGTCGGTGATGTAGCGGTTGGACAGGGTGGCCGCTGCCACCAGGGCCGAATCGGTGATGCGGACACCGTGGTGCAGTTCATACTTCTCTTTCAGGCCACGCAGAATGGAAATGGTGTCTGGAACAGAAGGTTCGGGAATGAAGACCGTCTGGAACCGGCGGGCAAGAGCTGCATCCTTTTCCACATGTTTGCGGTACTCATCCAGGGTCGTTGCCCCCACACAATGCAGTTCACCGCGCGCCAGGGCGGGTTTAAGCATGTTGGAGGCATCCATGGCGCCGTCGGCTTTGCCCGCCCCGATCAGGGTGTGCAATTCATCAATGAAGACGACGATTTCCCCTTCGGCTGCGGCGATTTCCGCCAGCACGGCTTTCAGGCGTTCTTCAAATTCACCACGGAACTTGGCACCGGCCACCATGGCCCCCAGGTCCAGAGACAGCAACCGGCGGTCTTTCAGGGTTTCCGGTACGTCACCGTTGATGATGCGCTGGGCCAATCCCTCAATAATGGCTGTTTTCCCGACACCGGGTTCACCGATCAGGACCGGGTTGTTTTTGGTCCTGCGGGACAGCACCTGAATGGTGCGGCGGATTTCCTCATCGCGGCCGATGACCGGGTCCAGTTTGCCCGCACGGGCGGCCTCGGTCAGATCATGGGCGTACTTTTTGAGCGCATCAAAGGAGTCTTCTGCAGTCGCGCTGTCAGCTTTGCGGCCTTTGCGCAGGTCGTTGATGGCTTCATTCAGTTTCTGAGGCGTGATCCCTGCAGCTTTCAGGGCTTTGCCGGATGGCGTGTTTTCAGCCAGCGCCAGCGCCAGCAGCAGGCGTTCTGCCGTGACAAAGGAATCCCCTGCCTTCTCGGCAATCTGCTCGGCCTGATCAAACAGGCGCGGCAGCTCCGGTGCGGGATAAAGTTGCCCGGCACCTGCCCCTTCCACTTTGGGCAGGCCATCCAGGACTTTATCGACTTCCTGCAGAGCCTTTTTGGGATCTCCCCCTGTGGAGCGGATCAGGTTGGCAGCCATGCCTTCCTTGTCGTCCAGCAGGACTTTCAAAAGGTGTTCCGGTGTCAGGCGCTGATGACCCAGGCGCATGGCCAATGTCTGAGCCGCCTGGACGAAGCCCCGGGAACGTTCAGTGTAGTTATCAAAATTCATAAGTCTGTGCCCTCCTCGTCCACGGCTGCTGATTAGGGTCTGACTGTGCAACAAAACTGGAAGCCAGTTTCATCCGGTCCTGCCCGAGAGCCCGCGTGCGACGATGCTATTCCAATAAGAAGACGAGACCTGCTTGGCAGCATCTTGTCTTTGATCTGGCCCAAAATCCACCCGGTGACTTTCCGCGATGGCCTTGGCACCGTGAGGTATATGGGACTGTTGCATTTCGGCAACAAGGGGCTGCGCCAGTTTGTGCTCAAAAAAACAGGGGATAAAGCGCTGCAATGGCAAAAAAAAGCCCCCGGACCCAATAAGGGCCGGGGGATGTAGTGGTAGGAGAGATCGATGCCTACGTCCAGGAAGAGCTAAAAGCCCCGCGGTCGTTGACATGTGAGGGCACCTTAACGACCTGTTGCAGTAAACGCAATTGCAAATCAGTCGCAATTGCGATCTTTTTTCACCCCCTCTCCTAAAACCCAGCGTTTGAGCCGTTTGCCCGAGAAAAAAACAAGGTCTTGGTCAGCAAATGACCCAGTAATCGAGGTGTTGCTTCTGTCCGGGCAGGACCTGCTGGTGAATTCTTGCTGTTAAGCCCGATGATTTACGCCCGATAAATCGTCGAAAGGGAGCGCGTGCTGTTCTTTCCCGCCTCTGGCCTGAGAGGGGTGATCCAAAGCCGTGGCAAGCAGAGAGACTTGACAGTGACGGGCGCAGTAAGCGTAAGCTATTTCGCAGGTGCACAATAAACAGATAAACCACCGGAGGAGCACAATGGGGGCGACCCTTACCGCCATACAGCGGTTTCCAGTTAAAAGTATGAGTGCGGAGTCTTTGGAAGAGGTGTCCCTGACTGCCGGGGACCTGCTGCCGGGTGATCGTCAGTTTGCCCTGGCCCATGGGTCAACGCAGTTTGATGCCAACGCCCCTGAGTATCTCTCCCCCTCCAACTTTGTCGTGTTGAAGAAGGAAGAGCGTCTGGCGCAGCTCCAGGTGGCCTTTGATGCGGACAGCGGACAGCTGACCATTGATCGCAAGGGCAAACAGGTCTGCAGTGGCAAAGCAACGGACATGCTGGGGCGCACCATCCTGTCCCAGTTCTTTGCGGATTTCCTGGGCCAGACTGGCCGGGGTTTGCCCAAACTGGTGACGGCAGACAATCACCATTTCTGTGACATTCCCAGCCGCCATCTTTCCCTGCTCAACCTGGCCAGCGTGAAAGACCTGGAACGGGTGCTGCGTCAGCCGGTTGACCCCCGGCGTTTCCGGGCCAACCTATGGATTGACGGGCTGGCTCCCTGGGAAGAAAAGACCTGGATCGGCAAGGAAATCAATCTGGGGCCCGTCACTTTGAAAGTGGATTCCTCCATCGACCGTTGCCCGGCAACCAATGTGGACCCGGACAGTGCCCAGCGCGACGTGAACATACCTTTGACCCTGCGCCGGGGGTTCGGTCACATCCATATGGGCATCTATGTGGAGGTTATGAACGACGGTAAGATTGCCGTTGGTGATGGTCTATCACCGCCCGCCTGATCACGCAGGCAGCAGACAAAAAAGCGGCGGCTGATCACTGGATCAACCGCCGCTTTGCTTTGTATCGGAAGAAGCGCTGTTAAGCTTCAATCGCTTCCTTGTCAGCCTTCTTCACCCGTTTGGGCTTTTCAGCCGGTGCGTCAGCAGCGTCTTCACTTACCCGACGGCGGCGGACCCGACGGACGGGCTTTTCTTCGGCTGCCGGTGCTGCATCGCTCGCCGCAGCAGGGCTGTCAGGCAGCAGATCCGGTTGAGCGGGACTGTCAGCTGCATCTGCGGCCGGTTTGCGGGCAACTCTGGCACGGGGGGCGCGACGCGGCTTGTCGGCCAGCACTTTGCGCAGGCCTTCATCGTCTTCACTGCGGGCAGCCGGGGCGCGGCGGCGACGCGGTGCTTTTTCTTCCGTCCCTTCGGCAGCGGCCGGGGCAGGGGCATCACCGTCAGGCGTTTCAATGTCCAGAGTTCGTTGACGGCGCGGACGACGCTGACCGCTTTCGCGACCTTCGCGGGCTTCCGTGCGCTCTTCATCACCGGTGGCTTCGCTGGAGTCCTGAGCAGCCTCAGTCGCTGCAGCATTGTCCTGGCTGTTGGCCGGGCGGTTGGGCTGTGGATCCGTGCTGTCGTTCAGAATGCGGTAGTAGTGTTCTGCATGCTGAAGCAGAGATTCCGCCAGAATGCGGTTGCCTGCCATTTGAGCATCACGGGCCTGAGCCTGATACTTCTCATACACCTGAGAAGCATTGCCGCGAATGCGTCCGTCAGGACCATTGCTGTCATAGCTCTGGGAGCGAGGATTTGCGTTGCGGCGACCACCACTATTGTTGTTGGAACGACCGCGACCACGTCGAGGGTTATTACCTTGTCTCATAGATCCGTAACATCAAAAGCCGGAAAAAAGGGGATCCTCAAGGGATCAGCAACAGTAGCGGTTCCCGCTGTTCGCTCGGGGCAAAACTCTACCCGATGACAGACTCGACTTGTTTGACGATCCGTACCAGTGGGATCTGCTTGTCAAACGTCTCTGGGGAGTGAGTAGCCGTTTAAATGGGGTTTCAATCTTGGAAACCAACCGTGCAACAGCCCGATAAACCAACCTAGCGACCCGGGGGCAGCATTTCCAATACTTTTTTCTGAAATGGGGAGAAAACCGGGGGCCTGGACGCGTTGTTCTGTTTTCAGGCCGGAAACTCTGCCAGCACGCAGCGGGACAGGCCGGAGAGATCGCGCGGACAATCCAGAAGAGTCAGGCCCTGCCTTTCCAGCAGACGGCAGAGCTCGGCGGATTGGCCAGCGCCGTGTTCGAAGGCGACTTTGCCACCAGGCGACAGGAGTTTCGGCAGCAGGCTGACGATCTCGCGGTAAGCATCAAAACCATCCTGTCCGCCGTCCAGGGCCGCGAGAGGGTCGTGGTTGACCACTTCCGGTGCCAGACCGGTCAGGTCACTGCTTTCGATGTAGGGCGGGTTGGAGACCACCCAGTCAAAGCGCAGTCCCCGGGACAGATCCGGACCAAGGGCCTCAACCCAGTTGCTGACTTTAAACTCTGCCCGGTTATCCAACGCTAGCGCCTGGGCGTTGGCTGCAGCCTGTTCTACAGCTTGAGGGGCAATATCCAGCCCAATCCCCCTGACATTTGGCAGTTCGCTCAGCAGGGCCAGCAGAATGCAGCCGCTGCCTGTGCCAAGATCCAGCAATGTCAAAGGCGCCTTTGGATCGGGCACCCGGGCCAGGACAGCTTCCACCAGCGTTTCAGTATCCGGGCGGGGATCCAGGGTGTGGGCGTTCAGGCCAAAGGGCAGGGACCAGAACTCCCGCGTGCCCAAAAGGCGAGAAACGGGTTCATGGTTGGCCCGTCGCTGGATGAGAGCGGCAAAGGCCTGCGCCTGTTTCTGAGAGACACTGTCTTCAGGAAAACCAATCAGGCGGGCCAGAGAGCACTCGCATACGTCAGACAGCAGCAGGCGGGCATCTTGTCTGGGGCCTTCAATGCCCTGGTGCCTGAGAACCTGTTCTGCCCAGTCGAGCAGGGACCCGCAGGTCCAGTCCTGATCCGGAAGACGTGACGAGAGTTTGCCCCCCTGATCCTGTGACATGGCTTATTCGAAGGTCGCCAGGCGCTTGGCCTGGTCTTCTGAAACGATGGCGTCGATCACTTCATCCAGCGCTTCGCCGGTCATGATCTTATCCAGTTTGTAGAGGGTCAGATTGATCCGGTGGTCGGTCATACGCCCTTGGGGGAAGTTATAGGTGCGGATCCGCTCGGAGCGATCGCCGCTGCCCACCTGCTGTTTGCGATCCGCCGCCAGACTGTCGGCCTGTTCTTGACGCAGATGGTCATATAGGCGCGCCCGCAGCACCTTCATGGCTTTGGCCTTGTTCTTGTGCTGGGACTTTTCATCCTGGCACTGAACCACCACCCCGGTGGGCAGGTGGGTGATGCGCACCGCCGAGTCCGTGGTGTTCACATGCTGTCCGCCCGCGCCCTGGGCTCGGTAGGTATCGATGCGCAGGTCTTTGTTCTCGATCTCAATGTCCACCTCTTCGGCTTCCGGCAGCACGGCAACCGTGGCAGCAGAGGTATGAATGCGGCCCCCGGACTCGGTGACGGGAATGCGCTGGACCCGATGAACCCCCGATTCAAATTTCAGGCGGCTGAAGACGTCGGTGCCGGAGATGCCGGCGCTGGCTTCCTTCACACCGCCAATTCCGGTGTCCGCATAGTCCAGCACTTCAAAGCGCCAGCGGTGCGCCTCGGCATAGCGCTGGTACATGCGGAAGAGCTCCGCGGCAAAGAGGGCCGCCTCATCGCCGCCGGTGCCTGCCCGAACTTCCAGAATGGCGTTGCGGGAGTCGGCTTCATCTTTGGGCAGCAAAGACAGCATCACCTGCCGTTCCAGGTTCGGCAGGCGGTCGCGCAGTTCATAGTATTCGGCTTCAGCCAGTTCGCGCATTTCCGCGTCGCTGTCCGGATCCTTGCGCAGCTCGTCCAGGTCCGCCAGTTCCTGCTGTGCGTTCTGGAAGGACTCAATGCCTTCAACCACTGGCCCCAGTTCCGAAAACTCTTTGAGCAACTTGGTGTACTCAGTGGATCCGGGATCCGGGTGTTCAGCCACCACAGAGCGCAGTTCGGCATAGCGGGACACCACGCGCTTCAGATTATCTTCCAGACTCACGTCGTACCTCTTTTGCTGCCTGCCCCGCGACGGGACAGTGTCTCTTCCTGGGCTTTCATACGCACTGCGCCGGGCTTTTCGTCGCTGGCGGGCTTCTTAACGGCTTGACCGTCTTCTGCAAAGCCAAAAAGCTCTCCAAACAGGGCTTCATAATGGGCCTGCCGATCCGGATTGTCGGCGGCCATTCGGCGCAGCGTTTCACTGGGATCGTGCAACAGCCGTTTCAGCAGCCGCTGGGTCGCCTGCTCTGCATTCAGGCTGCTGTCTTCCAGAACCTCCTGACGCAGGGTTTCCCCGTGTCGGCGCAGGGCCGCGATCAGCGGACTGCCCTGGCGCTCGGCTTCCTGACGCTGGAAGGCCTGCAGTTCCTCTCCCAGGACACGCCAGGCGGCGATGGCCACGCCTTCCCGGTTTTCCCGGCCCTGCCGGGCCAGATGCTCCAGATCGTCCAGGCTGTAGAGAAAGGCCCCGTCAAGATCTTCTACGGCCTTGTCCACGTCGCCGGGCAGAGCCACGTCGATGAAGAACACAGGCTGGCGTCGTCTGGCTTTCAATGCGGTTTCGACCTGAGGGGCCGTCAGGTTCAGCCGCCCGGTGCCGTCGGCGGTGATCACCACATCGGCAGCCACCAGAGCGTCATCCAGCTGATCCCAGGGCCGGTAGTGACAGCCCAGGCGGTGGGCGGCGGCCTCTGCCCGCCCTTCAAAGCGGTGCATGACCACCAGGTTGCTGACCCCGGCTTTCAGGAGCTCGTCGCCCAGCAGCTCCCCCATGTCGCCCAGTCCGAGAACCAGGGCAGAAATCCTGTCCAGGCTGCCGTGCAGATCCCGGGCGACCTGCAGGGCGGAAGAGGCCAGCGAGACCGGCTGCTCTGCGACGGGGGTTTCTGACAGAACCCGCTTGGCCGCCGCGAAGGCGGCCTGAAAGGGGCGCTCCAGCTTCTTTGAGACCAGACCCTCGGACCGGGCATCCCGATGGGCGGCTTTAACCTGCCCGAAGATCTGGGGCTCCCCGATCAGCTGGCTGTCCAGCGAGGCGGCAACGGCAAAGAGATGGCGCAGCGCATCCTGACGGCTCAGCTCGTAGCTCTGTCCTTCAATATCAACGAGGGGCAGGCGGGCCCAACTGGCCAAGCAGTCCCGCAAAAGGCTGGCCAGCTGGCTTTGCAGGGGCGCCCCTGCTTCCTCAGGGACGTCTGTGTGACCCTGGTCACCGCGAGGCGGCAAGGGCTCTAGCGGGACGAAAATGTCCAGCCGATCGCAGGTGGCCAGAACCACGGCCTCCGTAAATCCGAGCGCCTGAAGTTCCGACAGCCGCTGGATCTGATTGCCCTCTTCCAGCAAAAGTCGCTCACGCAGAAGCGCCCCGGCAGAGCGGTGGTTGATGCCCACAACCAAAAGATCGTGGGCAACCGGGGGCTTTTGCGGGGCGTCGGCCACGGGCCGCTTCCGGTCAGACCATAGCCGCGAGACGGTCGCTCAGGGTGTCCAGGCCAATCAGTTCCTGTTCACCACTGTCCAGGTCTCGCACCATGGCGCTGCTTTGGGCCAGTTCATCGTCGCCGATGATCACGGCGGCCCGGGCTGACAAGTTATTGGCCCGCTTCATGCGCTTCTTGAGATTGCCCGAGAAACCCAGATCAATGGGCAGTCCTTCATAGCGCAGGGACTGAGCCAGTTTCTGGGCGACAACCTCAGCTTCAGCCCCCATGGGAACCAGCGCGATGGGCCGCGTGGCGGCAGGAGGGGAGGCCAGCATCATGGCCAGGCGTTCGACACCGGCTGCCCAGCCCACACCGGGGGTCTGCGGCCCTCCCATCAGCTTGATCAGGCCGTCATAGCGGCCCCCGGCCATGACCGTTCCCTGGGCCCCCAGGCGATCAGTGGTGAACTCAAAGCAGGTGTGGGTGTAGTAATCCAGGCCGCGCACCAGCCGGGGATTGAGCTGATAGCTGATGCCCAGCCGGTCCAGACCCTCAGTCACCTGAGCAAAGAAGTCTTTGCTCTCCTGATTGAGATAGTCTTCAAAGCGCGGGGCGTCGGCCACCAGAACCCGGTCACAGTCGGCTTTGGAGTCCAGAATGCGCAGCGGGTTGCGCTCCAGCCGGGAAAGAGAATCGCTGCTCAGCTGATCTTTGAACTGAGAAAAGTAGTCAACCAGAGCCGTCCGATAGGCCTGACGGCTTTCCGGGTCGCCCAGCGTGTTCAGCTCCAGCGTGATGTCATCACCGATGCCCAGCATTTCCAGGATGTGACGACCACCGGCGATGATTTCCACATCGCCTTGCGGATTGGGAACACCCAACAGCTCCATGCCGATCTGATGGAACTGCCGCTGCCGGCCTTTTTGCGGCCGCTCGTGCCGGAACATGGGACCGGCGTAGAAGTACTTCAGAGGCAGATGTTGCTGAAGGCCATTGGAGATGAAAGCCCGGGCCACCCCGGCGGTGTTTTCCGGGCGCAGGGTGATCTGCTCACCTTCCTTCATGTTGAAGGTGTACATTTCCTTGGTAACCACATCAGAGGTGTCGCCAAGGGTCCGTTTGAAAACTTCGGTAAACTCGAAAATCGGGGTGGCGATTTCCTGATAGCCATAAAGCTCGGCGATGGCACGGGAGCGATCCATGACGGCGCGCAGATTGCGCGAGTCTTCCGGCAGAAGATCCTGTGTGCCCCGAACGGGCTGCAGAGCAGACATTAATGAAAATTCCTTCGTGTATTTTTGTGACTTTATCACAGAGCCTGACCGGGCCAAATCCTTCTCGCTTCTGCGGCGTGAAGGAAGTCGGCAAAGAGACGCAGGTCTGCGGAATGCTATTCGGCGGCGTCGGTATGGTTGCTGTTTTCTGTCTCAGCAAGCGCTGCCTGGGCCTCGGCTGCCCGGGCGGCTTCGATTTCAGCCGCTTTGGCTTCGATCTGGGTAACCAGATGATCGACAATGCCGTCGTTGGGGTTCTTCAGCCGATGATGGGGCACACCACCGACGTAAACCTGGTGCGTGCCTTTGCCGCCTCCGGTAAAGCCCACATCGGTCATGGTGGCTTCGCCGGGCCCATTCACCACACAGCCGATCACTGACACGGTCATGGGTGTGGTGATGTGTGCCAGCCGGGCTTCCAGGGTTTCCACGGTTTTGATCACATCGAACTGTTGGCGCGCACAAGACGGGCAGGAGATGACGTTGACCCCCCTGTGCCGCAGGTTGAGCGCCTTGAGCAGTTCAAAGCCAACCTTGACCTCTTCCTCCGGCGGCGCGGACAGGGAGACACGCAGGGTGTCTCCGATGCCAGACCACAGCAGCATGCCCAGCCCGACGGAAGATTTGACAGTCCCGCTGCGCAGGCCACCGGCTTCCGTCACACCGATATGCAGGGGAAAGTCTCCGGCTTCTGCCAGCGCCTGATAGGCTGCCACAGCCAGAAAAGCGTCAGAGGCTTTCACGGAGATCTTGAAGTCGTGGAAGTCTTCGTCCTGCAGCATGCGGGCATGGTTCAGGGCTGATTCCACCATGGCTTCCGGACAGGGCTCGCCGTACTTGTCCAGCAGCTCACGTTCTAAAGAACCTGCATTGACGCCTATCCGCATGGAGCAGCCATGGTCACGCGCTGCCTTGACCACCTCGCGCACCCGTTCCTGCGAGCCAATGTTGCCTGGATTGATGCGCAGGCAGGCGGCCCCGGCTTCGGCGGCTTCAATGCCCCGTTTGTAGTGAAAGTGGATGTCGGCAATGATCGGAATGGAGGTCTGACGAACGATGTCCTTGAGAGCCGCCGTGGACTCAACGTCCGGGCAGGACACCCGAACGATATCGCAGCCAGCATCTTCAACCCGGTGAATCTGTTCCACCGTTGCTTTGACATCATGGGTCAGCGTGTTGGTCATGGTTTGCACGGTAATGGGGGCGTCCCCGCCAACCGGCACGTTGCCAACCATAATCTGACGCGATTTGCGTCGATAGATATCCCGATAGGGCCGGATGCTCATGGCTTCCTGCTTTCCGTGAAGAGCCCGCCAGGGAGGTGAGCCTGACGCTGAAACAAGTCAGCCCTGTGGCGGTCCCGGACAAAACAAAGCGGTGATCTGCGACGAGGGCATTCCGGCCCCCGCTATCCTGTGGGGAAAATGCCCATTTGCAGCGGAAACTTCAAGGCCCGAGACCTGATGGCTCCCTTGCTGACAGATCAATTCTGGCCGCTGTCGCAGGGTTCAGAGAAGCAGGGGGATCAGTTGGTGCCGTTGTTGCCTGCCAGAAGGGCGTCAGGGCTGAGGCTGACATTGCGGCGCACTTCCCCGACCGGTCCCAGAGTGGGGACGGATTTCCCGTCCACCAGAATTTGCAGCCCACCGGCATTGCCCGTCAGCAGTGTCAGACCCTCGATATCCGGCACTCTGTAGACGTCGCCCTTATGCAGAACCTGGGTGAAAATCACATCATCCTGCTGATTGCGTACCTGAACCCAGGAATCATTGTTGGCCTGCAGGAGAATGCGGGCGTTTTCATTGACCTCCCCATAGGTGCGCGGTGTGCGTTCCCCCAGCGTCGCATTGTTGGGGGCGGGCGGAATGGCAGAGCTGTCATCCTGAACCTGACTGGCCAGGGCTGCGGCTGCTTCCTGAGCTTCCACTTCAGCCGCGGGTGTCACCACCACATTGAGATTTCCCTGAGTTCCTGAAGCAGACGGGTCCCCTGCTGTGTCGCTGGCTGTTTCACTCTCAGCGCTGGCAGTGGCGTTGGCCGTTTCCTCTACAGCCGGAGCCGGAGATTGGGCCGGAGCGGGCGCTTCCTGGGTCGGGGTGACGATGTCAGCCTGAGGGGTCGGGGCCGGAACTTCCTCGTTCTCGGCCTCTGCAGTAGGAGGCTTTTGGGCTGAGCTGTCCGCCGTCTCCGTTGCTTGTGAGGTGTCGCTGTCTGCCGGGGCGGGTACAGCTTCCTTCGTGCTGTCCTGAGACGAGGCAGCGCTGTCGGCTTCTGCGGCTTCGCTGGTCGGGCTTTCAGGGGCGGCGCTGGTGTCCGTGTCGGCTTCCTGGCTGCTGTCTTCCTGACTGAGGTTGTCCCAAAGTGCCAGAAGGTCGTCTCCCTGGCTGGTCACCACGTACCAGCCGCCATAGGCCAGGGCCAGCAGCAGCAGGGAAATGACAACCACCAGGCCACCGGGGATTTTCCCCTCCGGTTCCGGCACGGGAAAAACCAGATTGCCGCCGCCGGGCAGACCGCTGATTTCTTCTTTGTAGTGTTCGACCACCTTGACCGAATCAAGGCCCAGGTACTCTGAGTAAGTGCGCAGGAACCCTACAGCGTAGGTTTGGCCCGGCAGGTCGGCGTAGCGGCCTTCTTCCAGTGCCTGCAGGTAGACAAAGCGGATCCGCAAATCATTAGCAACGCCGCGAAGATTGCGGCCCTGGGTTTCGCGAACCCTGGCCAGCATCTCACCGGTTGTTTCCGGTCGGACGTCGAAAACCTGTTCGGCTGTGCTGCGTTCACTGTCACTCATGCTTTTCTTATGCCCCCACGCTGCGGTGTTTTTGCCTGCAGCGGTCTCCCTGACCAGGAACCCCAGTACCCCCCGGGGCTCTCCCTTGTTTTTGCGCTACCCTGTCGATCACACTCTAAGGCAAATCCGTTCTTCAGTTGCTCTTACGGTTTGAAGCCTTTGGACGCGATGTGACTCTAACGGCTGTTGTAGCAAAGAAGAAACCCTGGCGCGACTGTGAAAGAAGCACGTTTTTTAGGCAAGCGCTGCGCAACTTCTAAGCAACAGCTGGCTGAGAGCAGAGTGTCGGATGTCGTTGCGGGCTGAAGGATAAGCTCAGGCCGACGCCGTCTGCTGTTAAATGGCCACACCGCGATCCAGCGCATAAGCCCGCAGCAGGGAGCGCACCGACCGATCCGGCGACTGGATCAGGTGTTCCAGATAGCGTTCCAGCGGGGCCCGTTCCATGGAACGCAGCATGGTCTTGACCGGGCCGATGCCCGATGGCGGCATGGACAGGTTGGTGAAGCCGCATCCCACCAAAGCCATGGCTTCCAGCGGGTGGGCCGCCATTTCCCCACACAAAGACAGAGGGACATTGGCCGCTTTTGCCTGCTGGGCGAGCGAGCGCAGGAAGTTCAGAACCAGCGGTGACAAGGCGTCATAGCGTCGGGCAAGCAGGGGATTGCCCCGGTCGCTGGCAAAGAGGAACTGCAGCAGGTCATTTGACCCGACCGAGATGAAGTCCACCCTTTCAAACAGGGCGGGTAACTGCCAGACCAGTGCCGGGACTTCCAGCATCACGCCAACGTCCAGCTTTTCGGGCAGCCGCTGGCCCTGGGCTTTCTGCTGCTGCAGCTCCCGATCCAGCAGTTCTTTGGCGCGGGTAAACTCCGCCACTTCAGCGACCATGGGGAACATGATCTTCAGCGGCCGGCCGTTGGCGGCGCGGATCAAGGCGCGCAGCTGGTGGCGCATCAGGGCCGGACGATCCAGGCCGATGCGGATGGCCCGCCAGCCCATGATGGGGTTTTCGTCCGTAGAACCGCTCCAGTAAGGCAGGATCTTGTCACCGCCCACATCCAGGGTCCGGAAGGTAATGGGCTGCCCGTCGGCCAGTTCATAGACCCGGCTGTAGAATTCGGCCTGTGCCTCCACCGACGGGAAGGCTTCGCGCACCATAAAGGGCACTTCCGTGCGGTAGAGGCCGACACCGGCAGCACCGACTTCATGCAGCTGTGGCACATCCACCAGCAAACCGGCGTTGATCTGCAGGGTGATCTGATGACCGTCCAGCGTTTGCGAGGGCAGATCCCGGGTGGCCAGATAGCCGGCCCGACGCTGGGCTCTGGCTTCGATGGCGTCGGCAAAGGACTGGCGCACGCCCTGACGGGGCCGCAGCATGACCTGGCCGTTTTCCCCATCCAGCACCACGAAATCGCCGGGCTTGACCCGCTTGAACAACTCGGGGCAGCGACCAATCATCGGAATGCCCAGCGCCCGGGCGATGATGGCCACATGGGAGGTCGGGGACCCTTCTTCCAGGATCACGCCTTTGAGTTTTTTCGGGTCATAGTCCAGCAGTTCTGCCGGTCCCAATGTATGGGCGACCAGAATGGTTTCATCCGGAAGAGCATTGATGTCGTTTCGTTCCTGCCCGCCCAGGAGATAATGCAGCAGCCGGTTGCTGAGATCTTCCAGATCGGAATAGCGTTCGCGCAGATAAGGATCGCGCACCTTTTCCATGCGCGCACGCAGGTCATTCTGGACCCTTTGAACCGCGGCTTCGGCGGTCAGGCCGCTGCGCACAGCTTCCCGGTTGCGCTCCAGCCAGCCCTTGTCTTCGGCAAACATCCGGTAGGTCTCAAGCACCTCCCGAAACTCGCCGCCTTCTTCTTCCTTGCTGTCGGGGTGGGGACGATCCAACAGATCGTCCAGATCGCCCAGCATGTCCCGCAGCGCGTGATCCAGGCGGGTCAGTTCTTCAGATACGGATTCGGCCACCACCTGCTTGATGACGATGCCGCGGTCATGAGGTACGGCGATGCCCATGGCAATGCCTTCCTGCAGCACCACCCCGGCCAGACGGGCAGGCAGAGTCGACAGGCTCTCCGTATGGCGTTCTTCTTCTTCGCCAATCAGGTTGCTGCCCAGGGTTTCCGCCAGCACCATGGCGACGGTTTCCAGGGTTTCCGTTTCATCGTCGCTGTAGAGGCGCGGGGTTTTGTTCTGAACGGCCAGAACCCCCAGCACCCGGCCACTGCGCATCACCGGCACACCCATCATGGAATGATAGATTTCTTCGCCCGTTTCCGGCCGGTAAGCGAAGGAGGGATGTTCCTGGGCTTCTGACAAGGCAAGGGGTCGGCCGTGGGACGCAATGTCCCCGATGATGCCCTCGCCCATACGCAGACGGGTCCGGTGGACGGCCTCCGGTTTAAGGCCCCAGGTGGCAAAGAGCTCCAGCACCTCGCCAGCGCGCATGACATAGAAGGAGCAGACTTCTGCGATCATGTCGTCCGCAATCATGCGCACCACCTGATCCAGCTTTTCCTGTGGGCCGCCGCCTGTCTTCATCAGGTCGCGCATGCCCTTTAACAGCTTGCGAGACCCAACCCAACCGGCAGCCTGCGGCGTCATAGCCCCTCCTTCCACAAATCCCAGGTTTCACCATGACGGGCATCATCATGATGCCCACCATCTTACACCCGAACCAACCGCAGTCGCGAGACCCGGTCTTCTCCCATACGGGTGTCTTTTGTGATTTCAGGTCAAAAAATCAGGAACAGCCACTGGGCTGCTCCGGATTTGTCCCCTCCCAGAAGGAACTGGGCTACCTCCCCCATTCCTTCAAGGACAATCTTTCAAGAAGCTTCGCAAGAATCAGGCCAGCAGGCTCAGACCCGCGACAATCAGGCAGCGTCCAGGCCGTAGGCCGTGTGCAGCGCCCGCAGAGCCAGCTCTGTATACTCTTCGCTGACCAGGACGGACACCTTGATCTCGGACGTCGAGATAACCTGAATGTTGATGCCCTTGTCGCTCAGCGCTTTGAACATCATCTGGGCAACACCGGCGTGGCTGCGCATGCCAACACCAATCACGGAGATTTTGACCACGTCCGCATCCTGGGCCAGTTCCCGGTACTGCAGGGTGTCGTGGTTGTCTTCCAGAACCTTGACGGCCCGGGCCAGGTCGGCGTTGGTGACCGTAAAGGTCATGTCGGTCGTTTTGCTGTCCGGGGAGATGTTCTGGACGATCATGTCCACGTTGACTGCCGCGTCGGCCAGCGGGCCAAAGATGGTTGCGGCCACACCCGGGCGATCGGGAACTTCCCGCAGGGTGATCTTTGCTTCGTCCCGGCTGTAGGTTACGCCGCTTACAACTGCCTTTTCCACGATTTCTTCCTCGTCTACCACCAGCGTACCGGGCTTGTCTTCAAAGGAAGACAGCACCTGTACAGGTACATTGTGCTTCATGGCCATTTCCACCGAGCGGGTCTGCAAGACCTTGGCGCCCTGGGAAGCCATCTCCAGCATTTCTTCGTAAGTCACCTTTTCCAGCTTGCGGGCTTTGGTCACGATCCGCGGGTCGCTGGTGTAGACCCCGTCTACATCCGTATAGATGTCACAGCGATCTGCGCCCAAAGCCGCCGCCAGTGCCACGGCAGAGGTGTCTGAACCGCCCCGGCCCAGCGTGGTGATGCGGTTGCGCACGGGATCCACACCCTGGAAACCGGCCACAACGGCCACTTCTCCGCTGCTCAGGCGCTTGTCCAGTTCATCGGCCTTGATGCTCTCGATCCGTGCCGAGCCATGGGCGGAGTCCGTCAGAATGGAAATCTGCCAGCCCTGCCAGGACCGCGCGGCCACCCCCCGGTCCTGCAGCACAATGGCCAGCAGGCCGGCAGTCACGTTTTCACCGGAAGAGACAATGGCGTCATACTCGCGCAGGTCAAACAGGCCGGCGGCTTCGTTGGTGTATTCAATCAGACGGTTGGTCGTGCCTGCCATGGCGGAAACCACCACAGCCACTTCGTTGCCGGCTTTGACTTCTCGCTCAACCCGGCTGGCTACATTCTTGATACGGTCTACGTCGGCGACGGACGTGCCGCCGAATTTCATGACGATGCGCGCCATTGGCTATCCTGAACTCATCTGCAAAACAAAGATGGGAAAACAAAGGTGAAAGCGGCGCTGTGACCCTTTTTGGCATTGGACAGCGCTGCTGCAGGCGCTATGCATACTTGATCGACCGCGCGTGAGGCAAGCACAGCCAGAGTCAAACCGCTTGATGTGCCATTGCTTTGAGACAGCGGTTAAAGCGTGAATTCACCTCTGCTTATCCTGGCAGAGAAACTTTCATGCTTTTGCAGACAAGGCAAAGTGCAATAAACCAGAGCGATCATGCTCTCAGTGCATAAGTCTCACGAGGGTTGCGATGATTGGGTTGTGATGACCGGATTGTTCAGACCGGGGTGTTACTGCCACCGACTGGTTTGTAGCCGACTATTTTGTAAAGGAGCCGCGCATGGCCAGCCAGAACCGCGCCGCCGGTGTGACTGTGGATGCTGAGGAAGTCGACAAGTTCTCCCGTCTGGCGGAAAAGTGGTGGGACCTGTCCGGCGAGTTTGCGCCTCTGCATAAACTCAATCCCCTGCGCGTGACCTTCCTGCGGGATCAGGCCTGCCAGCATTTCGACCGGGACCCGAAAAGCGACAAACCTCTGCAGGGGGTGACAGTGCTGGATGTGGGCTGTGGGGGCGGGCTCTTAAGCGAACCGCTAGCCCGCCTGGGGGCAACGGTCACCGCGCTGGATGCCTCTGAGGTGAACGTCAAGGTGGCCCGGGCCCATGCCCGGCAGAGCGGACTGGAGATCGATTATCGCTGCCAGACGGCGGAGTCTCTTGCTGAAAGCGGCGCGGTCTTCGATCTGGTGGTCTCCATGGAGGTGGTGGAGCATGTGGCGTCCGTTGCCGATTTCCTGGAGGCCTGTGCTGCCATGGTGAAACCGGAGGGCGCGCTCTGCCTGGCGACTCTGAACCGCACGCCCAAATCCTTCCTGCTGGGAATCGTGGCCGCCGAGCATCTGCTGCGCTGGGTGCCGACGGGCACCCATGACTGGCGGAAGTTCCGCAAACCCTCCGAATTGGCTGCGGCCCTGCGTCCGTCGGGTCTGGAGATAACGGCTCTGTCCGGCATGGCCTACAACGTCCTGAGCGACAGCTGGTATCTCAGCAAAAAAGACGTGGACGTGAACTACCTGCTTTTCGCAAGCCGCTAGCTGCCGGACGCAGTAGATTTTTTCGCTGCCGCGAAGTTGTACCTCGCATAAGCTCGGGCGGGCATTCGCCCTTGCCTCACTGCCTCGCGGCAGCTCGGTACCTGTGGCCAGAAGCCAGCTCGTTGGTGCTTGTGGCCGGACGCAGGCCAGCGTTAGCTGGACCAGGACTAGCGCCGTTGAGGCGCGCAGCATGCGCGGCGCTTAAGCGCGGTTAGGCCCGCCAGGGCCGTAAGAAATCCCGGACCACTCCCTACAACCCGTCAGGACCCTAGTCACTCCACCTTTTCAGGCTTGGTTGTCGCGTCTGAGTCAGAGGTGTTGGCCTGGGCGATCTGGTTGGCGGGCAACAGCAGGCGGCGGCGTTCATCAATGTCGGCCCGGTGCTGCTGGAACCGCTCCAGATCTTTTCCTGCCAGCTTTTCTCCGCTGGGCATCTTGACCTTGGCCGGATTGATCTGGGTGCCGTTGCGCAGCACTTCATAGTGCAAGTGCGGTCCGGTGGATCGGCCCGTGGTGCCCACGTAGCCGATGATCTGTCCCTGGTTCACCCTTGTGCCTTTGCGGATGCCTTTGGCCAGACCCTTCATATGGGCATAGGCCGTGTGGTAGGTGCCGTTGTGGCGAATGCGGGCATAGATGCCGTAGGACCCTTTGCGTCCGGCGTAATCCACGGT
>JBQJBP010000002.1:972500-975708 GCA_052078155.1 Rhodovibrionaceae bacterium GXU_MW_A322
TAGAGTCATCGTGCAGTGAATACATAGCTGTACGAAGCGAACCCGGCGAACTGAAACATCTAAGTAGCCGGAGGAAAGGACATCAACCGAGACTCCGTTAGTAGTGGCGAGCGAACGCGGACCAGTCCAGTGCCTGTAGTGTAAGAACCGGAAGCGTCTGGAAAGTCGCGCCAAAGTGGGTGATAGCCCCGTACGGGTAGAAAGCATTATGGGCCTTGAGTAGGGCGGGACACGTGAAATCCTGTCTGAACATGGGGGGACCACCCTCCAAGACTAAGTACTCTCTGGTGACCGATAGCGAACAAGTACCGTGAGGGAAAGGTGAAAAGCACCCCGATAAGGGGAGTGAAATAGATCCTGAAACCGAATGCCTACAAACAGTGGGAGCCTCCTTGAGGGGTGACCGCGTACCTTTTGTATAATGGGTCAGCGAGTTAGTCTTACGAGCAAGCTTAAGCCGAGAGGTGTAGGCGCAGCGAAAGCGAGTCTTAATAGGGCGTTTTAGTTCGTGGGATTAGACCCGAAACCGGGTGATCTAGCCATGGGCAGGTTGAAGGTGCGGTAACACGCACTGAAGGACCGAACCGACTTCTGTTGAAAAAGGAGCGGATGACCTGTGGTTAGGGGTGAAAGGCCAATCAAACCCGGAGATAGCTGGTTCTCCGCGAAAACTATTTAGGTAGTGCGTTATGTATCACCGCCGGGGGTAGAGCACTGGATGGGCTAGGGGGCCGCGAGGCTTACCAAACCTAACCAAACTCCGAATACCGGTAAGTGCAATCATAGCAGACAGACGGCGGGTGCTAAGGTCCGTCGTCGAGAGGGAAACAGCCCAGACCGCCAGCTAAGGTCCCTAAGTTGTGGCTAAGTGGAAAAGGATGTGGGAAGGCCAAGACAACCAGGAAGTTGGCTTAGAAGCAGCCATCTTTTAAAGAAAGCGTAATAGCTCACTGGTCTAGTTAAGCCGTCCTGCGCCGAAGATGTACCGGGGCTCAAGCCACACACCGAAGCTGCGGACCCATGGTTTACCATGAGGTGGTAGCGGAGCGTTGCCTAGGCCGTCGAAGCCGTACCCGTGAGGGGCGGTGGAGGTATGGCAAGTGCGAATGCTGACATGAGTAGCGATAAAGAGTGTGAGAAACACTCTCGCCGAAAGTCCAAGGGTTCCTGCGCAAGGCTAATCCGCGCAGGGTGAGCCGGCCCCTAAGCCGAGGCCGAAAGGCGTAGGCGATGGGAACCTGGTTAATATTCCAGGGCCAGTGGATGGTGACGGATGCTGTAAGTTGTTCTTTCTTATCGGATTGAAAGGGCAGCGAAGGTGTCCCAGGAAATAGCCTCCACATTTGACCGTACCCCAAACCGACACAGGTGGACAGGTAGAGTATACCAAGGCGCTTGAGAGAACTGCGTTGAAGGAACTCGGCAAAATGCCCCCGTAACTTCGGGAGAAGGGGGCCCTGGCTGAAGGCAACTTTAGTCAGGGGGCACAGACCAGGGGGTGGCGACTGTTTACTAAAAACACAGGACTCTGCGAAGCCTCCAAGGCGACGTATAGGGTCTGACGCCTGCCCGGTGCCGGAAGGTTAAAAGGAGGGGTGCAAGCTCCGAATTGAAGCCCCGGTAAACGGCGGCCGTAACTATAACGGTCCTAAGGTAGCGAAATTCCTTGTCGGGTAAGTTCCGACCTGCACGAATGGCGTAACGACTTCCCCACTGTCTCCAACGCAGACTCAGCGAAATTGAATTCTCCGTGAAGATGCGGAGTTCCCGCGGTTAGACGGAAAGACCCCGTGCACCTTTACTATAGCTTTGCAGTGGTACTAGGGCCGACATGTGTAGGATAGGTGGGAGGCTTTGAACCCTGGGCGCCAGCTCAGGTGGAGCCATCCTTGAAATACCACCCTTGTCGTTTTTAGTGCCTAACCGCGCCCCGTTATCCGGGGCCGGGACCCTGCATGGTGGGTAGTTTGACTGGGGCGGTCGCCTCCTAAAGAGTAACGGAGGCGCGCGATGGTGGGCTCAAGCTGGTCGGAAATCAGCTGTCGAGTGCAATGGCATAAGCCCGCCTGACTGCGAGATCGACAGATCGAGCAGAGACGAAAGTCGGTCATAGTGATCCGGTGGTCCCGAGTGGAAGGGCCATCGCTCAACGGATAAAAGGTACGCCGGGGATAACAGGCTGATCTCCCCCAAGAGTCCACATCGACGGGGAGGTTTGGCACCTCGATGTCGGCTCATCACATCCTGGGGCTGGAGCAGGTCCCAAGGGTACGGCTGTTCGCCGTTTAAAGTGGTACGTGAGCTGGGTTTAGAACGTCGTGAGACAGTTCGGTCCCTATCTGCCGTGGGTGTTGGAAACTTGAGAGGAGCTGTCCCTAGTACGAGAGGACCGGGATGGACATACCTCTGGTGGACCGGTTGTTGCGCCAGCAGCATAGCCGGGTAGCTAAGTATGGACGGGATAACCGCTGAAGGCATCTAAGCGGGAAGCCCCCCTCAAAACCAGGTTTCCCTGAGAGCCGTCGTAGACCACGACGTTGATAGGTCGGGTGTGGAAGCGCAGCAATGTGTGAAGCTAACCGATACTAATTGCTCGATAGGCTTGATCTAATCTCCTTCTTTCCATGGCCAAAAGCCAGGGAGCCACGTACAGCAGTAAAACCCGCTGTACGCAACAAAACGACAGCAGTAAAACCCGCTGTAGGTGACCAAGAGATACGAAGCGTACTCAACACGAATGTTAATGTTAGGCCTTCTAAAGAAGGCCGTTCAGACGCCACGTAGGCTTTCCTCGCTTACGCTGCGGGCGCGCAGTTCGCGCTTGCCTCGCTGCTAGTGCAGCTCGGGGCCAGGGTCTGACGGTTCTCAACTGGCCTAACAAATCGCAACAGACACACAAGAACGAAAAGCAGGCGGACGCCTGTGATTGGACGGCTTGGTGGCTATGGCGAGGGGCCCAACACCCGATCCCATCCCGAACTCGGCCGTGAAATCCCTCAGCGCCAATGGTACTGCATCTTAAGGTGTGGGAGAGTAGGTCGCCGCCAAGCCTTCTAATCACAAGCAAATGCTTGAATTCTTGTCCAACAAAACGCCGGACACCATCCTCAACATGACAACATACCCTGGCGCGGGGTGGAGCAGCCCGGTAGCTCGTCAGGCTCATAACCTGAAGGTCGTTGGTTCAAATCCAACCCCCGCAACCAAA
>JBQJBP010000003.1:0-845000 GCA_052078155.1 Rhodovibrionaceae bacterium GXU_MW_A322
GCATCGTTGCCCTGACCGCCGCGGATGGTGTCAGCACCCCCGCCACCGGACAGTGCGTCATTACCAGCGTTACCCTGGACATTGTTGTCCCCGGATTTACCGCCAGCGAAACTGTCAACGCCGCTGAAGCCGACAAAAACACCGCCAGCGGTACCGGTACCGGTCGTGGCAGAGTTGGCCAGATCATCAGCGATCGTGTTGGTCGTGCCGTCACCGAACTGCAGACCGGAACCGTCAACAAACTGGAAGTTCGTCACAGCCAGACCTTTACGGGTCACACCTTCCAGGGTCAGCGTGGTGCCGTCGGACAGCGTACCGACAACGTTACCGCCAGATTCCGACCAGACAAAATCCTGAGCAGAGTTTGCGGTGACAACCACCACATCTGCTGTCGGATCAAAGGCGGTCGAGAGACTCGACGTGCCGTCAAAAACAAAGGTTGCCAAAGTAAAACTCCCCCTAGGGTTTTTTCGATTTCTCGTGAAGGTTCATAAGAAATATCCACTTTCATCCAAATAGGAAAGAGCATTATGGAGAAGTTCATGAAAAATGAACGACGAAGTGAACCGTTTATCGCAAAGGAGATGATTCAATCGAGTAAGGCCGAGGCACTTTACATACAATTCTCCACCTTGAAAAAATGAGCCGCATCAACGCGCAATCAAAGGCAACAGCCGCCTTTTAGCTGCAAGTCCAGATTTCCTCAGAACAGCACCAGGTCGCTGGCGCTGTCCAGGTTGGTGCCTGTGATGGTGTCCGTTCCCCCAAGAAGAGCAGCGGAAGTGGCCAGCTTCATTGTCACAACCCACAGGCTGTTGCCTGCCGTGTTGACACCCCAGGCAAAAGCCACAGTGGAACCAGTCCCAACTCTCAAGCCACTAAGTGCCGATTTAAAAGCCGTCAGACTTTTGAAGGATCCCTGAAAAGCCTTGCTTGTGGATCCACTGCCAACAGCCAGAGCCTTTACAGATGCCAATCCACCTGATGTTCCGGTAAGGGCCACAGCGAAGCTGTTGGTCGTCTGGCCGACGCTGGTTTTAACCGTGGCAAGAGTCAGGAAATTCGACGCATTGACTGCCCAGGCATCTTCCCCGGAGGCATCAAAGTCAGCGACTGATGCATGAACAACCACGCCGCTGATCGTCGTGTTCGTCCCCAGCATAAAGACATCATCACCGGCTCCGCCACGGATCAGATCATTCCTATCCATCGCGAAGATGGTGTCATCTCCTCCGGATCCCAAAAGGGTGTCTTTTGCGGCACTGGTTTCGACTGTTGTTACGATCAGATCGTTACCGTCGCCGCCTCGGACCATATCCGCATCACTGCCAACCCCGCCGGAAGAAATCGCTGCCAGGGTATCGTCGCCTGCGCCACCGCTGATCACATCCGATCCGGTACCATCTATGGCAAAGTCATCGCCGTCGCCCAGATCAATGCGGTCATCACCTGAGCCCCCATTGATCGTGTCGTTACCTGCACCACCAATCAGCACGTCAGAACCTGAAGAGGCAATGATACGGTCATCGCCGTCTCCTCCGGTGATGACATCGGCCCCTCCCAGTCCAAAGAGGCTGTCATTCCCGCTGCCGCCATTTAAGACATCACTGCTTTTCCCGCCGACAATGGCGTCGTCGCCTTTGTTACCAAACAGCACATCAGCGCCCGTCCCTGTGGTACTGGACACGGTCAGAAAACCGCTTTGAACAGCACCAGCGGCAGTCGTCGTTACTCCGGAGGAACTGAGAGAAGCAGAGTTGCCGATCACCGTGTCATCATCCCCGCCGCCGCGAACGGTATCGTTTCCCTTGCCACCGTCCAGAGAATCGTTGCCGACATTGCCTTGAATCAGATCGTTGCCCGACCCGCCTTTCACGGCGTCTGCATCACTGGTGGTGACACCGGCCACCCCACCATAAATCGTATCGTTGCCAGTCCCCCCGGCAATTTTGTCATTGCCCCGGTCGCCATAGAGCAGGTTCGAGCCTGTGCCAGAGCCAATGAGAGAGTCATGACCACCCCCTCCACGCAGGGTGTCATTGCCACCGCCTGCTAAGATGAAGTCATTTCCCCGGTTGCCCTGGACCAGATCATTGCCGCCTGCTGCAGAGATTCTGTCTGCATCTGCCCCTGTATCACCGGCCACCCCGCCGAAGATGGTGTCGTTGCCAGAACCGGCAGAAATGGTGTCGTTGCCTTTGTCTCCGTAAAGCATATCTCCGGAGGAGCCGGTCGTGGCAGCCACAGTGTCATCACCCTGGCCTCCTCTGATTGTGTCAGCACCGCCGCCGCCAATCAGAGCATCATTGCCGGCATTCCCCTGGATGTTGTTGTCGCCGGTAAGCGCTCCGGAAAAGCGGTCAACACCGCCAAACCCCATGAACACGCCCCCAGCTGTGCCGCTGCCGGTGGTCCCGGAGTTGGCCAGATCATCGGCGATCGTGTTGGTCGTGCCATCACCAAACTGCAGGCCGGAACCATCAACAAACTGGAAATTCGTCACGGCCAGACCTTTACGGGTCACGCCTTCAAGAGTCAGCGTGGTGCCATCAGACAGCCTGCCGATTAGGCTGCCATTGCTCTCACTCCAGAAGAAGTCCTGCGCAGAGTGGGCAGGCACCACAACAACATCGAGCGTTACATCGAATACGAAGCTTTCGCTCTGCGATCCGTCAAAAACAAAGGTAGCCACCGAAACTCTCCCCCAGAGGCAGGCAATTCACTCATAGATTCCAAACTCAAATTTACTCGACGCCCTGTGAGACGGGAAGAGTTTTGTGCTTATATTCTCTTTTTCCGAATTTATTCGATAATAAGCGAGTGAAACAAAAGTCGCACAATCGCGCATTCAAAAAGGCGCTGTTATCAGGTCTTCAACAAAGAGCGCAAAAACGGAGTGTGGTGCGGACCCGTCACAAAATTGAAGAACTCACAACATGAACACGAGAAACAGGCCACAACACCACAGGACGGAAAGTCCACCTTCATAACACAAAAAGAAAAGGTGGTCCGGGCTGGCGTGCCCGAACCACCTGATCGTCTGGGAAGACGTCTCTTAAAGAGAAAGTAGCTCACCAGGCGGCAAGGAGGGGACCCTCCCGCCTGGTGATATCGCCTTAGAACAGAACCAGGTCGCTGGCGCTGTCCAGGTTGGTACCGGTGATGGTGTTGGTACCACCCACGGAAGCAGCTGTAGTGCCGATGTTCACAGTCACCATCCACAGGCTTGTCCCTGCGGTGTTGACCGCCCAGGCAAAGGCCACAGTGGAGGTTGCCGCAAACAGACCTGTGCCAGACAGCGCTGACTTGAAGGCTGCCAGGCTGGCAAAAGAGCCCTGGAAGGCATTGCTCGTGGACCCACCACCGATGGAGATGGCTTTCACGGAAGCAGAACCCGCTGAAGACTGACCGGTCAACGCCACAACGAAGGTGTTGATGGTGGGACCAGGCTTAGAGGTAACAGTTGCATTAGACACGAAGATCGATGCCTGAGCACCCCAAGCATCTTCACCGGATGCGTCGAAGTCAGCCACATTGGCCTGAGAGCCGGTCTGGGTCAGACGGAAGACGTCATCACCAGCAGAGCCACGAACCAGATCAGAGCTGTCGTTGGCGGAGATGGTGTCGTCACCAGCAGAACCACGCAGGGTGTCAGCAGAGCCGTCCAGGGAGGTGCCGATCATGTCAGAACCGTCGCCACCGCGGATCACATCCTGACCGGACGTTGCAGAGATGGTGTCGTTACCGGCACCACCGTCAACCACGTCATTGCCGGTACCGTCAGTCACCACGTCGTTGCCGTCACCAGCAGAAATGCGGTCACCACCGGAGCCACCCAGGATGGAGTCGTTACCAGCACCACCGGACAGAACGTCAGAAGATTTGCCGCCGGTGATAGTGTCGTCGCCGTCACCACCGGTGATCACGTCAGAGCCGGAACCACCTGTGATGGAGTCATCACCGGTACCACCGTCAACCACGTCAGAGCCGCTGCCGGCCTGGATGGTGTCGTCGCCTTTGTTACCAAAGATAACGTCGTTGCCGCCGGCACCCGTAATGGTGTCAGAACCAGCGCCGCCTTTAAGCGTATCGCTGCCTTTGCCACCCAGAACCATGTCGTTGCCGCCGTTACCCTGGATCAGATCGGAACCAGAGCCACCGCTCAGCGTATCGGAATCTGCAGTTGTCACACCGGCAACACCGCCGAAGATGGTGTCGTTGCCTGTGCCGCCAACGATGGAGTCGTTGCCTTTGTCACCGTACAGGACATTAGAGCCAGCGCCGGTGGCAGTAATGGTGTCATTACCGCCGCCGCCACGTACAGAGTCATTGCCCGTGCCAGCAGCGATGGCGTCGTTACCGCGGTTACCCTGGATCAGGTCATTACCAGCACCTGCAACAATGCGGTCAGCATCTGCACCGGTATCACCGGCAACACCGCCGAAGATGGTGTCGTTGCCAGAACCAGCAGAGATGGTGTCGTTGCCCTTGTCACCGTAGAGCATGTCACCGGAAGAACCGTTGGTGGCAGTGATCGCGTCGTTGCCCTGACCGCCGCGGATGGTGTCAGCACCACCACCGCCGTTCAGCGCATCGTTGCCAGCATTACCCTGGACGTTGTTGTCGCCAGAGGCGGTGTTACCCGTGAAGGAATCAACGCCGCTGAAACCGACGAAAACGCCGCCAGCTGTGCCGGTACCGGCAGAAGCAGAGTTGGCCAGGTCATCAGCAATGGTGTTGGTGGTGCCGTCACCGAACTGCACACCAGAACCATCGACGAACTGGAAGTTGGTGTTAGCCAGACCTTTGCGGGTCACACCTTCCAGAGTCAGGGTCGTGCCGTCGGACAGAGTCCCCACAACGTTGCCGTTGCTCTCACTCCAGGAGAAGTCCTGAGCAGAGTTAGCAGACACCACTACGATATCGGCCGTTACATCGAACGCGAAGCTTTCGCTCTGCGAACCGTCGAAAACAAAAGTTGCCATTTAATCCTCAGTAGAAAAGTCGGGCCGATCTGGCCTTGTCGAAGATAGGTCGCGAGGAGAATTAACAGAGCGAGATATGAAAATCCACTCCCAACTGATGGATATTTTCCCTTTATTCGTTGAAAAACAGTTATGGAAACATATAGATAGAACAAATTGGAATACTAATAATTGCATAAAGACAGAATTGCTCAATCCCAATGACTTATAGGTAAATTCTGTTGGCACAGCAAAAAACGATCTTGGCCTCAATTCACAACAAGCTGCGTTATGGAAAGGAAAATAACCCGCTGATTAGAGGTGTGCTGTGTTATGGAATATAGGATATTTTTCTTATATCCAGAAAAATCAATCGTTACAGCGCTAGAGAAAACCCAATAGACCTCCACCGCAGCAAAAGCCGTTAACCCTGTCCTGGACAGAGAAACAAAAGCAGTATCATCCCCATCAGGCCGGGAGAGAACGAAGCTAAAGTTGCGCTGAGGCTCAACCCGCGATGTCTTGCAGCTTAGCAGCCATAAAAAAGCGCTTGAGTTTCGCTCAAAAGCTGAAACTCACTGTTAAGCCACGTTTCTTGATCAAAGAGCTGTCACGGGAAACAGCACCCGGCAAATCCGGGCAGGCAGATCGCGTTCAGCTCAAAGGGCAATCCGGAGACCCACAGCTTTTGCGGTTTGAGGGCATGTAAGTGCCGCACCCGGGGCAGGCCACCATCTCTTCCACATCGTCTTTGCTGGCCGAGCGGGCCGCCCCTTGGGTGGACGTGCGGTTTCGCGCGACATCGCGTTCACGCAATGCGGCTTCGGCTTTGCGTTTTTTGTCCAGCTGACCAAGCAACTTGAAGCCGTACCAGACGGCAACAAGAATGCCGACCAGCACCATGATTTTCGAAAGAGAGGGAAGTCCAAACATCTTTCCCTTTTAAGAGCCATGGCAGGCAAGGGTCAAGCACCGGGCAGCCCCTGTTCGACTTTCCACCTTTCCCGGGTCCCATTTGGGCCGCCCAGCAGGCTCAGCGCGTTAAGATGTGTTGTTGAACAGCCCTGCTTTGCATTTGACCTTTTCAGGTAGAGTCCGCTGGACAGAGCGTTTCTCACTTAAGAAACAGTGATCAATCAGACGCAATTCATCTGATGGCACCGTTTCAAAATCTCGGCCGCCCCCCTAGAGTCAAATCGATTTAAGTAGAATCACTTAGTGATACTACTTGAAGCGTGAATTTGCCTCTTTTCAGTATTTTAGAGGGTGATTCACGGTTTAGGTACAAGCGCGAAGCGCTTCTAACTAAACCGATCATGCTCGAGATCCAGCTTTACTGCCGGAGGGTGGCTTTCATCTCTCGTCCCCACCTCGTCCCCCTCCCCCAGAGCAGACCCTCCCATTACCCTCATATGATTGCCGGGCATATCCCCCAATCCAAAGGGCTACCCTCCCATCAGTCAAAGAGGTTGATGACACCGATTGTCATAAAACATCAGTGAAATTCACAAATAGATATTTGAAAAACAATTTTCATGATCTGGGGGAATAGATAAATTTCATCTGCCGTTGGTTAACATAAAAGGCCAGTCATCCAATCTCCAATGCAACAGGCCGCAGGTCGTATAGGCAGCAGGTCAGCAACTTTCGAACAGTGTCTGCGCCGACTGCGCAGGCGTTAATTTTCCGGAAGACCTGACCTCACTGGCCCCCTTCACTGTGGCCCCCTCTAAAGCGCAGGATGAAAACAATGTATGACGGCACCCCGGCAGACACGACTGCCCAGACAGTCAGCCCGCTTTTCAACCCCATAAAAGTGGGCGATCTCGAGCTCAAAAACCGCATTATCATGGCGCCCTTGACGCGAAATCGCGCAGGCGACGGCAATGTGCCTCAGGACCTCAACGCCACCTACTACCAGCAGCGCGCATCGGCAGGTTTGATCATTACAGAAGCCACCCAGGTCTCCCCCTATGGCCAGGGCTATCCGGCGACCCCCGGCATGCACAGCCCGGAACAGGTCGCTGGCTGGCGCAAAGTAACCAGTGCCGTTCATCAGGAAGGTGGAAAAATCTTTGCTCAGCTGTGGCATGTCGGGCGCATTTCCCTGCCCGAGTATCAGCCTGATCGGGGCACCCCCGTCGCTCCGTCGGCCATTGCCTCCCGCCAGGAACCCTTTTCCTTAGAAGGCGCAACGGAATACCCCGTGCCACGCGCGCTGGAACTGGAAGAGATTCCAGACATTGTGGAAGCCTACCGTCAGGGCGCGGAACATGCCAAAGCCGCCGGTTTTGACGGTGTGGAAATTCATGGTGCCAACGGCTACCTGCTGGATCAGTTTCTGAAAGACGGCAGTAACCAGCGCACGGACCGCTACGGCGGCTCTGTAGAAAACCGCAGCCGCCTGCTTCTGGAAGTGGTTGCCGCTGCCAGTTCTGTTTTCGGCTCTGGACGTGTCGGCGTTCGCATCTCGCCAACCGGCACCTTCAATGACATGTCAGACAGTGATCCGGAAACGCTCTTCAGCTATCTGGTGGAACAACTGAACCACCATCATCTGGCTTATCTGCACGTGGTGGAGGATTTCCCTGGTATCGAAGGTGCTCCCTTCGATTTCAGTAAGCTCAAAGCTCTCTTCTCCGGTCTGTACATCGCAAACGGCAACTATGACCTGCCCAAAGCGGATCAGGCCGTGGTTGACGAAAAAGCCGACCTTGTGGCCTTTGGTCGTCCATTCATCGCCAATCCCGATCTGGTCGCCCGTTTTGCCCAGCAGGCCCCTCTCAATGAACCGGATCCATCAACCTTCTATGGCGGAGATGCCAAAGGCTATACCGACTATCCCAGCCTGAGCGACAGCTGAGATCGGCAAAAGCTGAGTTAAGGGCAAAAACACTACTCAGGATTACTGCAGCCTCTGTTCTCCAGGTCATAACTCTGCACAGCAGAGCCTGGCGGTCAGAGGCTGCAGTTTGCTTCCCCGACTGGCTGCTTAAGGCAGGCCCTTAAAGGTCATGAGATTGTTGGCAACACCCAGACCGTGTTTGCCGGGTTCTTGCGGCGCATTGATCACTCCGTAGTGGATGGCCGCCAGGCGATAATCCAATGCCCCGTCTTCCCCGCGGATGACTTTGAGAACCGGTGCCCCACTGTCCCCCTGCCCGGCCTGGCAGTTGTGAAGCAGGTTCTGAGTATCCGGCTCGAGAGCGACTATCCGGCAGCCCCGGCCCAGACTGAGGCGATGGCGGTCTTTGCCGTTGTAGCCCGCCAGCACCACTTCGTCCCCGATCTTCAGATCCTTTGCCAGCACAAGCGGTGTCTGACCGCTGGCATCGGCAAAGGAGATCAACGCCAGATCCTGCCACGCGTCAAAGACACGGCTGTCGGCGACCCGCCGATGCTCAAGGAAACTTCCCCCCCGATACCCTGGCAGGAAATGCTGACCTGACTTGATGTTGGATTGCAGGCAGTGGGCGGCGGTCAAAGCCACCGTCGGGCGCACCAGCACGGCTGTACAGTGATGCCTCGATTTGTATCCCGCCTGATTCAAGCGGCCAACGGCGGCCCAGGGCCAGAAACGGTTATCAGGAATAACCCGGTCAAAGGCCCGCGATTGTGTGATGGGAAGGGGGGCTGCTGGATTCTGAGGCTCAGCCGGAGACGGCGACTGAGCCAGGGCGGGTCTCAGCCCCCCAGAAGAAATCGAGACAACCAGAAAGACAAAGACCAGGTACATCATCGCCGACGGTAAAAGGCGCCATGATATCACCGGCTGAACCCATCCCATTTGTTTCAGAGCCCGTAGCGCGCCCAGAGCGCCCGCTCCTCAGCAGCAGAAAGCAAACCGTCAGCCAGATCCTGGCCTGTCAGCGTTGGCAGGCTGGCTGATGGTCCGGCAATCTGTCCCCCGAAACCCAGCATACGGCGCAAAGAGGAACGGGGCTGGTTCACCAGCTTCAGGCGCAGTTTTTCTCCGTAGCGGCGGCGCAACTCGCCCCGCAGATCCCCCAGCCCGTCAATCAGGCCCAGGTCCAGCGCTTTGGCTCCTGTCCAGAACTCGCCGTTGAACAGCTCCTTTTCCTCGGCTTTCAGTTTGCTGCCGCGGCGACTGCGCACCTGATCCATAAAGGCTTCATGGATATCTTCCAGCAGACCTTTCAGGCGCTTTACATCCTTGGCTTTCTCCGGCTCGAAAGGATCCAGAGTGGATTTACTGATCCCGGCCGTGTGAACCCGGCGTTCAATGCCGACTTTCGCAATGGCATCCTGAAAACCAAAACCGGCAGATATCACCCCGATCGACCCGATGACTGAACTGCGGTCCGCGTAGATTTCATCCGCCACTGTTGCCAGCCAGTAACCACCGGATGCGGCCACATCTTCAACAAAGGCGTAGACCCGCAGGTTCTTTTCTTCGGCCAGATCCCGGATGCGCTTACCAATCAGCGCCGATTGCACGGGTGAGCCTCCGGGGGAATTGATGACCAACGCGACAGCTTCGATATGAGACATATCAAAAGCCCGCTCTATGTCACCGGCCAGGTCTTCCAGAGACAAAGAACGTCCCCGCTGTCCCGCGCCAATGGTGCCGGACAGGCGCAGAACCGCCACTGTCGGATGACGACGGCGCAACTTGGCCAGTCCTTTACCGGCCCAGCCAAAAGGACCCCAGTTCAGTGCATTCTTCAGAGAGTTCATCACAGCCACAGTCAGCAAGTTCCCATGATAAAATGGCGCGGTCAGTCAGGCGCCAGCAGCCAATACAAACGTACCAGTTTAAGTGGGCCAAGACCGGGCGTCTTGCAAGACATGATCTCTGCGGCTTCTTTAGCCGACCCAAACAGAACAGCCTTGATGCTGTCCTGCACGACAACCAGCCTGCTCGTCTGCTTCACACCCTTGTTCACGCCCTTGCCGGGTCAGGTCAACACCTGCTCGAGAAAACCTATCACCACCCGGTTTGCCCTGGGTTCACCCCCAGCACAGCCCCTTCGCCTGCCTCAGGATCGCTTCGGCTTCAGGCGTGAAGCTTCCGTCTTGCTGATGAAGAACCAGTCCTGGCAACAAAGAAGTCGGCGCTTTGGCCCCCTTTCTCGCCCGCACCAATACCCGTTTGGCCGGGCGGCCCGGTTTTGGCCAGAGTGGCATGACGTCCACAGCGCCGCATTTGGGCTGCAGCGTCGCCAGGATCTCATCAAGGCGGGCGGCCCGATGAACCATGGTCAACCAGCCCTCCGGTTTCAGGCAGCGCAGGCCCTGGCCGATCCAGTCAGACAGGTCGGCAGTGCCTTCCTGATGGGCCAGGCCCTTGCTGCCCTTGTCCGAATAAGAACCTTTGCCAGCCGCATCGAAAGGGGGGTTGAGCATCACCTGGTCGAAATCCCGCCCCATTGCCCCCGGCAGGTCCAGAAGATCACCAAGATGCAGGTGGAAGCGCTCGCACAGGCCATTGTCCCGGGCATTCTGCCGGGCAAGGTCATGAAGTTCAGGCTGCAGCTCCAGCGCGCTGACGGTTACGGCGGGCAAGCGGGTCAGCAGGCACAAAGACGCCGCAGCACTGCCGCAGCCCAGTTCCAGCACCCGGGTGCCCTTCGCTTCTTCAAGGGCCGCCGCCAGCAAAATCGGATCAATGGCCACGCGGTAACCGGATGCCGGCTGACGGAATCGCAGGCGTCCGCCTAACAATCCATCCCGGCTTTCCTGATCCAGGACTTCGCTCGACTCTCCCGCAAAGCCAGCCGATTCTGTTGTTTTAAGATCAATCATAGCCAACGGCTCCGGCCCCGCAGGCAGTCCGCATCTATCCGACCTTTAAAAGAAACTCTCTTTTTCACTCAGTTCTTCTCCGGCTGCCTCAAGCAGGATCTTAGCCGCCTCGAAATCGTCGCTGTCCACCACCAGTCTGCGGGGGATTGCCACCAGAGAGCCCTCCAGAACAGAGGTGTGCTCATCCAGCAAAAAATGAACGATTCCCGCATCTTTCAGCAAGGCCTGCAGCCAGGACAGCCGGACAGGATCGTTGCTGCGCACCAGTTCCTTCATACCCCCCAGTCCCTCTCACCAATGTTAGTATGGGCCATATCTTTTTGCCGCTAGACTATCTGACAGCCGCGCCCTGTCAGGCTTCAGCGCAGATTTTGGATTGAAAAGCTCACTGTGGCGCTTGACCGAAAGCTCTACGACCCTATTCTGCGCGGGAAAGCAGTATTGGCAGGTTAGGTTCTTTCTTTCTTGTACCCTTATGACAGAGGCACAAGCAAAACACAGGAAAGACAACAGGCCAACAAATCAAAGTGATGGAGAAAAGCGGTGTCCCTCCGCGCCGAACCGACCCAACAGGATAGTCAGCCCAAACCAAGCCTTGCTCCAATGATGGAGCTGGTGGGAGAGGACATGCGCAAGGTCAACGCGCACATCCTGGAAAACATGCAGTCTCCTGTCGCTTTGATCCCGCAACTGGCCGGTCATCTGATTGCCGCCGGCGGGAAACGCCTGCGCCCGATGCTGACCCTTGCTTCGGCAAGCCTTTGCGAAGCAAAAGGGGATCGCCAGATGGCCCTGGCTGCTTGTGTCGAGTTCATCCACACGGCCACCCTGCTGCATGACGACGTGGTCGACGAAAGTGATCTGCGCCGCGGTCTGGCCACGGCCAACTCCGTATGGGGAAACCAGGCCAGTGTGCTGGTGGGGGATTTCCTCTTCAGCCGGTCCTTCCAGCTGATGACAGCCGACGGCTCTCTAAAGGTGCTCAAGGTTCTCTCCGACGCCTCTGCGGTCATCGCGGAAGGTGAAGTCCATCAGTTGATGACTGCCAACGACACGGAAACGACAGAAGACGCCTATATGGAGGTCATCCGGGCCAAGACTGCCGCTCTCTTTGCAGCAGCCTGTCAGATTGGTGCTGTGGTGGCAGATCGCCCGGAAGCTGATGAAGAGGCCCTTTCCGACTACGGCATGAACCTGGGCATCGCATTTCAGCTGGTGGATGACATCCTCGACTATGCGGCCCCGGCCGATCAACTGGGCAAGAACCAGGGCGATGACTTCCGCGAAGGCAAGATCACTCTGCCCGTGTTGCTGTGCATTGCCAAAGCCGACGAAGAAGAAAAGGCCTTCTGGACCCGCTGCCTGGAAGAGTTGGATCAAAAGGACGAAGATCTGGCCCATGCCCGCAGTCTGATGGACAAACACGGCACACTGGACCTGTCCAAAGATCGTGCCCGGGAGTACGGCGAGAAAGCCCGCAGGTCTCTGGATCGCTTTCCGGACAGCCCGGCCAAACGGGCCATGCTGGAAGCCGTCGATTTCTGCATCGACCGCCTGTTCTGATCACTGATCGCGCAATCCCCATCGCCTGATACTGGTCGCTTGGTCCCGATCGCCTGATCCCGATCGTCTGGTCTTTGATCCCATCTCCTGATCGTGACACCTGCAGTGGCCGTACTCAGCTGCTGAACCAGAATCCTGCTCTGGCGAGTCCGCTAACAGCGTTATGGCAAGGGCTGCCTCTCGGCGTTGGTGTGTTGGCCTTTAAAACAAACCGAAACAAAGACCCGGGCCATACGCAAGTTTGTTCCAAAAGAGAACGAAACCTATGCCAAAAAGAAAAGGCCCGCGCTGACAAGCAGGCGGACCCTTAGCATTTCGGCCATTTTTCAATGGAAATGGTCGGGAAGAGAGGATTTGAACCTCCGGCCCCTACGTCCCGAACGTAGTGCTCTACCAGGCTGAGCTACTCCCCGATAACTGTGTGGCGGCGGTCTCAAACCCTGCAAGGGCTTACGACCGTGTCACGGCGCTCTTATAACGCCAACCTTTCGGGCCTTGCAACGGCAGGATTGGCCTTTTTTTCTGACCAACCGTTTACAAAGGGATTTTGGCCCAACCAGCTTAGCACTTGTCCTTCTTGTGCAATGCAGGATAGCTTGCAGGGAGCCTGGGATAAGACTCACAGCAGAACTGGGTCTCCCACGCAGTTATCAGCGGGGCCAAACCTGGCCCCCGGGTGGCATTGGACCTTCATCATCCGCTGCCATCACCTGAACAGGAATTGGGAGGAATACTTGATGAGCCTCAAGAATATCGCCAAGTGCGCAACGGCTGTCGTTCTAGCAGCCGGTCTGGTTACCGGTTTGGCCGGCGCAGCAGACGCAAAAACCCGCCTGAAAATGGGTTCCACTTTCCCCAGCAAGCTGGTTCAGCTCGGCAGCCTGGGTAAAACCCTGGAAGCCAATGTTGATGCCATGTCCGATGGCCAGCTGGCTCTGAAATTCTACGAGCCCAACGCTCTGGTGCCTGCCCTTGAGCTGTTCGACGCCGTGAAGAACGGTTCCGTCGACGCCGGCTGGTCCACCCCGGGTTACTGGCAGGGTAAAGAGCCTGCCCTGGCTCTCTTCTCCGCCGTGCCTTTCGGTCCGAGTGCTCCTGAGTACTCCGCCTGGCTGCTGCATGGTGACGGCGAAAAGATCATGCAGAAGATCTACGCCAAGCATAACATCCACTCCATCATCTGCGGTGTGATCGCTCCGGAAGCTTCCGGCTGGTTCCGTGAAGAAGTCACGTCTCTGGATCAGCTCAAAGGCAAGAAGATGCGCTTCTTCGGCCTGGGCGCCAAAGTGATGCAGAAACTGGGCGTTGACACTCAGCTGCTGGCCGGTGCTGACATCTATCCTGCTCTGGAGCGCGGTACCATCGATGCCACTGAGTTCTCTCAGCCCGCCATTGATCTGAACCTGGGCTTCTACCAGATCGCCAAGCACTACTACTTCCCCGGCTGGCATCAGCAGTCCACCGCTTTCGAACTGCTGGTCAACATGGACAAGTGGAACAAGCTGACCAAAGCTGAACAGGCCATGCTGACCGTTGCCTGCCGTGCAAACTACGCACTGGGTATGGCTGAAGGTGAAGCCATCCAGGGTGCCGCTCTGAAAGAACTGGCCGACAAAGGCGTGCAGTTCCACCAGTGGTCCCCGGAAACTCTGGCTCAGCTGGAAAGCACCTGGAACGAAGTCGCTGCTGAAATCGCAGCCAGCGATGCTTCTTTCAAAGAAGCATGGGATAACCTGCAGGCTTTCCGTGCTGAGTATCAGGTTTGGAGAGACCTCGGCTACATCAACTAAGCCAACAGTCTAATCAAGCTGGCACTTGTCAGATCTAAGGTAAGCAGGGTCCCCTTTCCGGGGGACCCTGTAAACCGATATAGGTCCGGCAAAAACGGCCAGATAGAGTTCTCCGGAAATCTCTTGAAAGCCCTGACAAGGGGCCCTTGCAGAGTACCCTCTATTTGCCACCAGCTTTAGTGACGTCTTCAAAAAGATCCTGACTGCGCAAAAACGCGTCTGCCTGAGTGCAAAATCAAAACAAGCCAGTCAGGACTCTTTGCAAGACGAAAAGAATCGGGGGATTCTGTGCAAGCTCTACTTTCCTTATCCGCTGTCATCGACCGCGCACTTGGCGTACTGGCCAAGATCGGCGCCTGGGCGGGTGTTTTTCTTATGGTTGCCGTCTGTTACGACGTGATCACCCGCTATTTTGGCGTGCCCAAGCCTTTCGGCATGAACTCCACACAGTTCCAGGAAACAGAATACTGGGCCCACACGGTCCTCTTCTCCCTGGTTATTGGCTATGCCTACGTCAAGCAGTCCCACGTGCGCATCGATCTGGTGCGAGACCGCCTGCCACTTAAGGCCAAATACTGGATTGAGTTCATTGGCTGCCTGGTTGCGCTGCTGCCGTTTTGCCTGATCGCCATCTACTTCACCTACGGCTACGCCCACACATCCTTTATTGAAGGTGAAGTGTCCAAGTCTGTGATCGGCCTGACCAACATCTGGATTCTTAAGGCCTTTATCTGCGTGATGTTTATCCTGCTGACCTTTGCCGGCATCTCCCAGATGATCAAGGCGCTGGCCGGACTGACCGGCAACCTGCCAGATTCCCAAGTAACTGAGACCATCGGCGGGGACCACTAAGACCATGGATTTCATTGATCTTCTGCCGATCTTTATGTTCGGTGCCCTGGCGATACTGCTGTTTTCCGGCTTTCCTGTCGCCTTTGTCCTTTTTGGTGTTGGTCTGGCCTTTGGCCTGATCGGCATCTACTTCGACGTTTTTGTCTTCATCCAGTTCGCCTCCATTCCTTCACGAATTTTTGGCGGCATGGCGGAGAACCTCATTCTCACAGCTATTCCCATGTTCATATTTATGGGGACAATGCTGGAGAGATCCGGGGTCGCCCGAGACCTGCTGAACTGCCTGCAGGTGCTGTTGAAGCGCGTACCGGGCAGTCTGGCCCTCTCTGTGACGCTGATGGGCACCATCATGGCGGCCACCACCGGTATCATCGGTGCTTCCGTGGTGATGATGACCCTGCTGGCCCTGCCGGTGATGCAGGAGCGGAACTACAACATCCCTTTGTCCACCGGAACCATCGCGGCCTCCGGGACACTGGGCATCCTGATCCCGCCCTCCATCATGCTGGTGATCATGGCCGATCTGCTGGCCAAGTCAGTGGGCAACATGTTCGTTGCTGCTTTCTTCCCCGGCCTGATGCTGGCGTCCTTCTATCTGCTCTACATCATCACCCTTTGCCTGTTAAAACCGGGCCTGGCTCCCATGCCCACCAAGAATTTCGGGCCTGAAACATCCAAAGGGTACATCACGATGGTGCTGCGGTCTTTCCTGCCGCCCATCTTCCTGATTTTCCTGGTGCTGGGATCCATCCTCTTTGGCTGGGCCACCCCAACCGAAGCAGCAGGTGTCGGTGCCCTGGGCGCCGTTGTCCTGGCCTTCATCAACCTGGTTGTGCTGCCCAGTTTTGGGGTGGAACACCTGACCTTCGGGCCGCAGATTTCCCGCGACCTGATCGACGATCAGGAAGTTGGCGGCGGTTTCTGGAGCGAAGCCAAGCACTTCGGCAGTGTTTTCTGGCAGACCATCTTCCGCTCTGCCCAGACCAACGCCATGATCTTCGGTATCTTCATCGGTGCCACAGTCTTCAGTTACGTATTCCGGGCACTGGGCGGTGACGACATTGTCATCGATCTGGTTGACGCTCTGGGTCTGGGTGACTGGGGCCTGCTGTTCCTGATCATGGCCATCGTCTTTGTCCTGGGTTTCTTCTTCGACTGGATCGAGATCACCCTGATCGTGCTGCCGGTCTTCTCGCCGATCATCGAGGCCATGGATTTCGGCACCCACGTGGACAAGTTCGAGGTGGTTTACTGGTTCGCCATTCTGCTGGCGGTCAACCTGCAGACCTCCTTCCTGACACCGCCCTTCGGGTTCGCGCTCTTCTACCTGAAGGCCGTGGCATCGAAGAATGTAAAGATCGAGCAGATCTACAAAGGCATCATTCCTTTCGTGATCCTGCAGCTGATCGGTCTGGGCATGGTCATGTCCTTCCCGGACATTGCCCTCTGGCTGCCCAGAGTTCTGCTGGATTAGCCAGCTGAAATCAGACCTCCGAAAAAGAGCCCCTCACCTTCCGGTGAGGGGCTTTTTCTATGAGAGCCAGCACTCTGAACTCCCGTAGCCGGTTTGGCTCGGGAGGGTTCATATCAAGAAAAGCGCCTCCTGACCTGACAGGCTGTTGATCGGTCGTGACTGTTGTTTCTCCCACCCGGCAGAGAGACTGATGACAGAAACTCCACCCGGCCAACTCAGGTGATCTCAATGCAGCCCCTCGCCCGTCCCTTCCGCGCCGCTTTCATGGCCGTCATTGTACTGACAGTCTTGCTGGTCCTTATGTCTGCGCCCTCAGTCAGCCAGGCCGACGAACAGGACAGGATGGCTGAAGCCAGCTGGCAGCTCTTCACCGGCTCCCGGTCCGAACGACAGGCGGCCCTCGACAGCATCGCGGCACGGCAAAACCCGGATATGCTGGCCACCCTGATCCTGGCGCTGCGGTTCCGGGCGTTCGATGACACAGCCCTCAACAAAGCGGCACAGGAGATCACCGGTGCCGATGCCGAAGGCTGGTTTGACTGGATGCTGTGGCAGGAAAAACATCCGGAGTTTCCGGCTCACGCCAGTTACCGGCGGGTTAAACTGGCGGTGTTCTTCAACATCGACCGGAACTTCGCCCGCTTCCTGGCCCCGGAAACCACCGACCCGCAGGAGATGAAGATCCGCCTGGAGGAAATTTCCTGGGGTGGGGTTGTGGTGGACGGCATTCCCTCTCTCGACAATCCGGACTTTATCTCTGGCAATGACGCCGACTATCTGGTGCCAGACGATCTGGTTTTCGGCGTGGCCATCAACGGGGACGCCCGGGCCTATCCCCTGCGCATCATGGGCTGGCACGAAATGTTCAACGATGTGATCGGCGGGCAACCCGTCGCTCTGGCCTACTGCACTCTCTGCGGTGCAGGCATCCTGTTTGAAACAGACAACATTCCCGGGTTCGACAGCCCGCTGGTTTTTGGCTCGTCCGGCTTCCTCTACCGGTCCAACAAGCTGATGTTCGACCGGGCCACAGACAGCCTGTGGAACCAGTTCACCGGAGAACCGGTTGTGGGCCCGCTGGTCAACAGCGGCATCACACTGAAACAGCGCCCGGTGGTGATCACTTCCTGGGAGCACTGGAAAACCGCCAATCCCGAAACAAAGGTTCTCAGCCTCAACACCGGGCATCGCCGCGACTACGGCTCCGGCGTGGTCTATCGGGATTATTTTGCCAGTCCCGGACTGATGTTCCCGGCTCTGGTTGATGAAAGCCGCCTGAAGCAGAAGGACTATGTCTTCGGCATACGCCAGCCCCTCGTATCGAAGGCCTGGCCTCTCACTGCTTTTGACGGTGGTCGGGTGTTGAACGACGCCATCGGAACCTTGCCCCTTGTACTGGTGGGCGACGCGGCCACACGCACCGTGCGGGCTTATGACCGGGGGGATCTGTCGTTCAAAGAGGGCGCAGGGGCCGACGAACTGACTGACGATCAGGGACAGGTCTGGCGTATGGAAGAAGACGCCTTGAAAGGCCCCAACGGCCAGCTGGCGCCCCGGGTGGCAGGTCATGTCGCCTACTGGTTCGCCTGGGATGGCTATCTCGGGGCCAAGTCAGAGCTGTACAGCGACCAGCAGTAAGGACAGACCAAGGCAGGCTGTCGGGTCAGCAGAGCTTGGTCTCTACCCGCACCAGCTCTGTACCAGCAGACCCGGACGTTACGCCGCCAGTGTCACCACCAGCGGGCCTCGCTTGGTGGCAACCACCGTATGTTCATACTGAACGGTCGGGGCCTGGGGACTGCTTAACAGGGTCCAGTCGTCGTTCCCCTGTTCCGCCCAGTCCGCCCCCAGGGACAGGAAGGGCTCAATGGTGAAGACCAGCCCTTCGTTCATGGTCCGTTGCTCCGCCGGGTCCGGCCAGGTGGCAATTTCCTTCGGATCTTCATGCAAGGACAGGCCGACACCGTGGCTGGCCAGGTTCCGCACCAGGCTGTAGCCGTTCTTCTGGGCGAAGCCGCCCACCGCATCGCCAATGGCAGCCAGAGGGCGTCCGGTGCCTACCTGCCGCAGCCCGGCCCACAGTGCCCGCCGGCCATCGCGACAGAGTTTCTTGATCTCCGGTTTGACGGGTGGCACCGCAAAGGACGCCCCCGTGTCGGCAAAGATGCCGTTCTTTTCAGCCGAAACATCAATGTTGACCAGATCGCCCGCCTGGATCACCCGGCTTCCCGGGATACCGTGGGCCACCTCTTCATTCACAGAGATGCAGGTGGCCCCGGGGAATCCATAAGACAGTTCCGGTGCAGAGCGCGCGCCATCCTGCTCCAGCAGACGCCGCCCCAGATCATCCAGCTCTTTGGTGGTCATGCCCGGTTCCAGGGCCTCCCCCATCTGCTTGAGGGTCTGAGCCACGATGGCTCCAATTTCTTTCAGCTTCTCCAGGTCGTCTTCGCTGGAAAGTGTCATGGTATCTGGCTCCCGGATCTGGTTTCCTCTAAAGTCAAATCGCTTTAAGTGGACTCACCACGTGAAATCACTTGAAGCATGAATTTGCCTCTTTTCAACAGGATAGAGGATGATTCACGGTTTAGCTCCAAGCGCAAAGCGCTTCTAACCAAATCGATCATGCTCTAGTTTAGAATGAATCGGCGCGCAGTAAAATCTCTAGCTGCTGCTGCCATCAACAGACATTACCCGCCTCCCCAATAGAACAAAGAGAACCGTCATGCTGGCCGTCGTCGGTGCCATGGAAGAAGAAGTCGCGCTTCTGCGCCAGGATATGCAGATCAGCGGTCAGGAAGACCACGCTGGCATCACCGTCTATCGGGGCAGCTATCAGGGGGTGGAGATGGTGCTGGCCCAGTGCGGCATCGGCAAGGTGAATGCAACCATCTGCACCCAGATGCTGATCGATCTCTACCAGCCTGCCGCCTTTCTCTTTTCCGGGGTGGCAGGGGGACTGCTGCCCAACATGCAGGTCGGGGACCTGATTGTGGCCAGCCACGTGATCCAGTACGACATGGACCTGACCGCCTTTGGCCGACGCCCGGGGGAAGTCCCCGGACACGGGCGCATGATCGAAGCCGACCCAAAGCTGGTGGACCTTAGCGCCCAGGCCTATGACACAGCCTTTGGCCAGAATGAGGGGAAAACAAACAACGGCCCCAATCTGATGCTGGGCACCGTGGTTTCCGGAGATCGCTTCATCTCGGACCCGAAAACCCTGCGCTGGCTGCAGCGGGAGTTTTCAGCATTGGCAACGGAAATGGAAGGCGCGGCAGTAGGCTACACCTGCTACCTGAACAAGGTGCCCTTTGTGATTTTGCGCGGCCTGTCCGACACAGCCGGAAGCACGGCATCGGACGATTTTGAAGCCAACCTGCATCTGGTCTGCCTCAATTCTCACCGGCTGTTGGTTGAGCTCATTCCACTGGTCGGCAAAGCCTGACCCCTTCTCCCCAACCGGCACGCGACCTCTTTGCCCACAAAAAAGGGCTGCCGAAGCAGCCCTTTGATTTTCCATCTGATGTGAGGGCCCGTCAGGCGGCCATGTGGCTGAGTTTTTCCATCAGGAACTCAACATCATCGGGGCTGAGGGTTTCATCCCCTTCAAAAGCGGTCAGCATGCGCTCGAGCATGTGACTCTGAAAACGCTGGCGGTCATCCGGTCCGCCATCCACATCCATTTCATCGCGCAAGCGCATGGCCTCGCGGAAAGCCGGCAACAGCCGCGGAGGCAGCTGGGCTTTTCCATAGATAGACTTGAAGGCCAGATCACCGCCTTCATGCAGAAGAATACGGGTATTGGACAAGGGCACATTGGCCAGACGGGCCAATGCCGCCTCAAAGAAAGCCAGGTCGCCAAAACAAAGCGTGCGGAACAGCAGCGACGCGGTCAGGCGTTTTTGCCCATGCAACTGGTCCACCAGCCGTTCCACCGCAAACTCATCACCGCCCCCGCGGGCCAGATCCACAATCGCCCGCTCACGGGCCTGCAGGATGATGCCAGCTGCCGCATCAGTGGAAATGTCTTTGCGACTGGAAAGATAGTCTCGCAGGCGTTCGGACACCGCACCGACCACTTTCTCAACAATGGCCGGAGGCATGCTGGCGCGGCGAGACAGGGAATCTCCGATGCTGGTGCTATTGGCGTGCTTGGTCATGACTTTTTCAAAGCCAGACTCGGCAATCTCCGCCTTTTCATTGGCGACCAGCCGGTTCACAACCTCTTCATTGCCGTGATCAATCAAAGCCTCGGACAGCGCGCTGGAAACAGAGGCACGCTCCGCAATGGCCGTCTGCTTGTCCTCACCTGTCTGGGAGACAATCTCCACCAGATCTTCATCACTGAGAACATCAGAGTAGCGCAGCATGGGCAAAGCCACACTGTCCACGTCCTTTGCCAGGCTGAGCGCAATGTCATGCGGCAGTTCTTCTGAACTGCTCAGCTGTGCACCAAGAACTTCGCGCACAACAACGTCCGCACCATTCACCAGAGTGCGGAAGATGTCAGACGCCAGCTCCTGCTCTCTGTCCGACAGACGCGCTTCTGTAAACTGTTCTGCGATCTTGGCAGCAGTTTGCGCCTGGGCTTGAGCGGAAGGCTCGGTAAGCAGGTGCTCTACATCAGCCTTTGTCAGGCCATTCGGCATTTGATCCACCCATTCATCTCTTGTCTCAGACCAGACAGGCTGATCTTCAGGCTTAAGCCAGAGATTGATTACGTTACGATTTGGAGCACTTCACAAAGGCACCTTTTGATATTCAACTCTCTCCTGTGAGTCTTAATCAAGTATGAATCTGTAAACAAAAACAGGTATCAAAATGTGAACCGCACAGCCGGACAGGCCTTTACTTCCCGCCAAAGGAGAACTGCTTTCTTTCCGGCAGGGGTTTTGGCAAGAATTACTTAATATGCAAGCAAACAATACACCAGCCGGAGGACAGGCTTTTAAGATTGCCTGTCGATGGCCTTGTTGATCAGTTGTATTTGCTGATCGATCGAAACGTCGAGATGAGAGCAGATTTCCAGCGCCCGATCTTCGTAAACATCGGCGGGTTGCTGGCTGACCCGCCAGCTTTCCACGGCCTCATCCCGAGCCTTGATCAAGGAAATGATCTGCGGCTTAAAGAGCTGAACCATCGCAGAAATCCAGCGATTCACCGGCCAGGATGGGCGGGCGTGATCAATAACAAAGTAATCCAGCATCGCGATGACATCATCCGCCTTGTACCAGACTTCGCCTGTGACCCAGCGGTTGACGGTGAACAGCTTGCAGGGAAAGCCCTGGCTGTCCATGGCAATGGTAATGATGTGGGACAGGGCGTCGTTTGGATCAGCAGGTGGCTGATAATCAGGCACAGGCGCAGGCTTCAGTCCGGCAGGCATGCCCTTGGGGCGCAGGAAGGTATGGAAATGCCCGTGTTCCTTGGGAAACCGCTGTTCTTCGCTGTGGGCGTGATAGTAATACTGGGCATGGGTTTCGTGGTCATAAACATCCCCTGCCGGGTAATGATCCCACTCGTAAAAGGTGCCGCTGTCGCGCAACAGCTCCCCAACCACATTGTCACCCGTTTTCGCCAGAACGCGATGGACGTCGAACACTTCCTGTCCGGCCGCTGCCATTTTCTGGAGCGCAGCCAGAGGGAGAACGTCAAAATCCGTGACCTGAGCGGCGGCGCAACCCGCCATGTTGCGTGTAGTCAAAACCATAGGTGCTAAGTGGACCCAAAATGTCCGTTAGGAAACTCATACTGATTCAAATAAATGTGAGCAGGCAGGTCAAGCAACAACTACGCTGAACCAACCTTCAGGAGATTTACCGGCCCCTGATCACTCCATTTCCCGGACCAGCCTGAAGCCGATCAGGATGTGCTTGAGATGGTTCGGCCGGCTGTGGCCAGCTGCCGGGCGGCAAACCCCGCAGCCCTTGTCATCCCAGGACCCGCCCTTGACCCAGTGATGATCAGTGCCCCGGGGGCTGGCCGTCCATTCGTAGACCTGACCGGATCCATCCAGCAGACCAAAGGGACTGGCACCCGCCGGAAAGCTCCCCACCGGCAGCGTGTCAAAAGGTCCCAGGTCATGACTGTTGAGCCGGTCTGCTTGCCAGTCTTTTCCCCAGGGCCAGCGCTGACCTTCGGATCCCCGAACGGCCTTCTCCCACTCCAGACGAGTTGGCAGCCGCCAGGTTTTCCCGGTCTTCTGTGACAGCCAGCGGGCATAGGCCCTGGCATCGGCGTGGCTGACCAGGACAACCGGATGATGACGACGCCCCTCAGGATAACTGCCATCCGTCCAGGCATGGCGGCGGGTCCGGCTGTAGGGATGGATCAGACCGTAACTCTCCCAGACGGCGGGCTGAACATCGGGCAGGCGATGTCCGCTGTCCACCAGAAACGCGGCGTAGTCCTCATTGGTAACGGGCTCTTTCATGATGTGAAAAGCAGGCAGGCTTTCCTGTCGCCGCGGGCCTTCCCCCTCATACCAGCGCTGCTGCAGGGTAACAGAATGGCCGTAGGCCGCTTCATCCAGCTGGTAAGCGGCTTCCCGCTCAGCCCGGTCAGAGCCGACAATAAAAGACCCCGCCGGCACCACAAGGGTCTCCGGCGGGGTCAGTTTTTCCAGGTTTCTGTTGTCGGCCTGCGCCGGGGTTAAACCGAAGGCCAGCCCCAGGCAGAACAGAACACTCAGTATGATCAGCGCACGACCAAGACAGACATCTTGGCGTGGCGCACCACCCGGGCCGCGTTGGGCCCGAGCAGATAATCTTCCAGTCCCGGCCTGTGTGAAGCCATGACAATCAGGTCGCACTTGGTTTTCCCGGCATAGTGAAGAATTTCACTATAGATGGTGCCATGCCCGACAATGTGTTGCACAGGGATCCCCTCGGGAATGTGATCAGCCACCCATTTGTGCAGCGTTGTGTTCACATGCTCGAGAGCTTCCTTCTCATGGTTCTTGGGAAAGAAGTTGCCGACAATGGACATGCCATAGTCCGGCACAATGGTGCAGACATGCAGGCGACAGCCATAGGTCTTGGCCATCTCCACCGCCACATTGGTGGCTTTGTCCTGACCATCGGGCTCTGACAAGTCGACGGTGAGCAGAATATCCTTATACATCTCTCGTCTCCTCTATCAGAAAGCCGGAACTTCAGCGCGGCGGCTTTGCAGCCTGATCACCACGGCCAAAGCCAGAAGGGCTGGGATGAAGAAGAGCTCTTTGGGCAGACGCTCATTGGGGACCCGGACCTGGTTGATCACAACCGGCTGGTCTCCATAGAAGTCCATGTTCTGCAGATCTTTGGAGAACAGACTGCCGGGAAGTGGTTCTTCCAGGATGGCCTTGTCACCTTCGATCAACAGCAGCAGACCGGATTTCTCGCTGAAACGGGCCTCTTCATTGCCGCTGTCAGCCAGCGGAACCAGCAGGGTCTTGCGGACCATCTTATCCGGATTGTCGAAGTCCGGCCCTTCAACCTGAACCCTCAACTCCGTACCCGGAGGCTGAGCCCCGACCGTTTCGAATATCTTGGCCGGTGGCGAGTCGATATAGGGATCCTGCACGTAATCCAGCCAGAAACCGGGCCGGAAGAGCGTAAAGGCCACCAACAGCAGGACAACGGTTTCCCAGGCTTTGTTCTGGGCAAAGAAGTAGCCCTGCGTGGCCGCAGCAAAGATCAGCATGGCCGCCGTTGCCTGGATGAAGACAAAGATGGCCCCGACCAGACTGACATCAATCAACAACAGGTCTGTGTTGAAGATGAAGAGGAAGGGCAGCACCACTGTCCGCAGGCTGTAGAAGAACGCCGTGAAACCGGTCTTGATGGGATCGCCACCGGACACAGCTGCAGCTGCGAAGGAGGCAAGGCCAACAGGCGGTGTCACGTCGGCCATGATGCCGAAGTAGAAAACAAAGAGGTGAACGGCGATCAGCGGCAGGATCAGGCCATTGGCGGCCCCCAGCTCGATCACAACCGGTGCCATCAGTGAGGACACCACGATGTAGTTGGCTGTGGTCGGCAGGCCCATGCCCAGAATCAGGCTGATGATGGCTGTAAAGGCCAGACCCAGCATCAGGCTGCCACCTGCAGCCCATTCCACCAGCTCGGCCATTTTCTGGCCAATGCCGGTCAGGGTCACGGTGCCAACGATGATCCCGGCAGCAGCCGTGGCCACGGCAATCCCGATCATGTTGCGGGCACCGGCAATCAGACCATCGATCAGTTCCTGGAAACCAAACCAGAAGCGGGCCCCGATTTCAGCGCCCTTGCCGCGGAAGAAAGCCTTCAGCGGGTGCTGGGTCAGCAGGATGAAGATCATCAGCAAGGCGGCCCAGAAAGCCGACAGGCCCGGGCTTTTGCGTTCGATCATCAGGAACCAGACCAGCACCACGATCGGCAGGATGTAGTGCAGACCGGTTTTCACCACGTCCCCGGCCTTGGGCAGTTCCACCACCTCGGCATTGGGGTCGTCGACTTCCAGGTCAGGACGCTGGGCGGCAAAGCGCATCAGCACGATGTAGATGGCCAGCACCACCAGGGCAGAAACCAGTCCCAGAGAGTCCGGCAGGAACGACTTCATGGCGTTGATGCCGAAGTAGATGATCCCAGCCAGAATGAAGATGGAACTCAGGATGATGCCCGTGCGCAGCAAACTGGCTTTCAGTGTGCCGGTGGACTGCTTGGGCAGCGCGGACATGCGGTTTTTCACCGCTTCCAGGTGCACCAGATAGAGCAGGGCAATGTAGCTGATCGTGGCAGGCAGGAAGGCGTGCTTGATCACCTCCACATAGGAGATGCCCACATATTCCACCATCAGGAAGGCCGCAGCCCCCATGACCGGCGGCATGATCTGGCCGTTGACCGAAGAGGCAACTTCAACCGAACCGGCTTTTTCCGAGGAGAAACCAACCCGCTTCATCAGGGGAATGGTGAAGGTCCCGGTGGTCACCACGTTGGCGATGGAGGAACCGGAAATCAGGCCGGTCATGGCAGAGGCCAGAACGGCAGCCTTGGCCGGGCCACCGCGCAGGTGTCCCAGCAGAGCAAAGGCCAGCTTGATGAAGTAGTTGCCTGCGCCGCCTTTATCCAGCAGCGACCCGAAGAGCACGAAGAGGAAGACGAAGGAGGTGGACACCCCCAGAGCCACACCAAACACCCCTTCCGTGGTCAGGTAAAGGTGGCTCATGGCCTTCTGGAAAGAAGCCCCTTTCCACTGGATCACTTCCGGCACCACATCGGAGTTTCCGAAGAAGACGTAGAGCAGGAAGACAATGGCCACGACCATCAATGGGGGCCCAAGCGCCCGACGGGTGGCCTCCAGCAGACAGACCAGACCCACACCGGCAACCGTCAGGTCAAAGTCGGTCGGCAGTCCGGGGCGGCTGGAAATGGCTTCGTAGAAGAAGAAGTAGTAGGAGGCACAGAAACCGCCGACAATGGCCCAGACCCAGTCAATGATCGGCACATAGTTGCGGGGACTGCGTTTCAGGGCCGGATAGGCACAGAAGCCCAGGAAAACGGCCAGCGCCAGATGAATGGACCGGGTTTCCGTATTGTTCAGCACAATGGAAAAACCGATCACTTCTGACAGCGCGTAAGAAAGCGGCGAAGCAATCCACAGCTGGAACAGCGACCAGAACAAGGCCACACCGGCCAGGAATTTACCGATCGGCCCAATTGGCGATCGCGCACCGGTATCTGTCGAGGCGACCAGATCGGCCAACTCTTCATCAGACATCGGACGGTTAGTTTCGTCCTTCACCATTTTCCCCCTCCTGCCTTCCTGAAACGAAAGGCTTCTTTACCCTAACGCCTTGGAGTGTGATCCCTGTCGCCGACAGGCCAATGGGCCCATCTGGCTAATCACAGCACACTCCAACCTGTTCACATGAGATCTGGACGAATGTCACCCGGACTGACAGGGACTCCGGATGTCCCGCCTTGTGTCTCTCACGTGGGGTACTTTGACAGCTATCCTGTGGTCGGATGACCTGCAGGCTGCCATCCCCAAATGTTGGAAAGAAAGAAAAGGACGGGGAGGAGACTCCCCGTCCTTTCACAAGATCTGATTACTTAATCAGGCCTTTTTCTTTGTAGTATTTTTCAGCACCAGGATGCAGAGGTGCGGAAAGGGCGTCGTTGGCCATGGCTTCTTTGGTCAGGCCAGCGAATGCCGGGTGCAGCTTCTTGAAGTCATCGAAGTTTTCGAAAACAGCAGAAACCACAGCGTAGACAACATCATCAGGAACGTCAGCGGAGGTCACGAAAGTGGCGCCCACACCGAAGGTGTTCACGTCGCTGTCGGTGCCACGATACATGCCGGCAGGCACCATGGCGGTCCGGTAGTAAGGATTGTCAGCGATCAGCTTGTCGATGACAGGACCGTCTACGGAGATGATCTTTGCATCGCAGGCCGTGGTGGCTTCTTTCAGAGCAGCGGCGGGGTGACCCACCACGTAGATCATGGCGTCCAGCTTGTTGTCGCACAGAGCCTGGCTCTGTTCGGAGCCTTTCAGCTCAGCAGCCAAAGAGAAGGAGTCTTTGGTCCAGCCCATGGCTTCCATGACAACTTCAGTGGTGGCGCGCTGACCGGAACCGGGGTTACCGATGTTCACGCGATGACCGGGCAGATCTTCCAGCTTGTTGATGCCGGAGTCAGAGCGGACAACCAGGTTGAATGGTTCCGGGTGCACGGAGAACACGGCGCGCAGGCCTTCGAAAGGACCCTGGTCCTTGAACTTGGAGGTGCCGTTGTAAGCGTGGTACTGCCAGTCAGACTGGGCCACACCGAACTCCAGCTCACCAGCACGGATCGTGTTGATGTTGTAAACGGAGCCACCGGTGGATTCCACAGAGCAGCGGATACCGGTTTCTTTGCGGTTTTTGTTAACCAGACGGCAGATGGCACCACCGGTCGGGTAGTAAACGCCGGTCACACCACCGGTCCCGATGGAGATGAAGCGCTGGTCAGCGGCAGAAGCGCCACTGGTGGCAGCAAAGGTCCCAACAGCAAGCGCAAGAGCAGCGCCCGTAAGTACAACTTTCTTCATGAGTCTCAAATCCTTCCAACTCATTGATCTTCAGAACCCTCCCACAAAAGAGAGTTCGGCGAATGATCTTGCCGCCCTTTCAGGCAAAGCAAAAAAGAGATCAGATAGGAAAGCTCCGCCGATCTAGAGCATGATCGATTAGGCGATAAGCGCACTGCGCTGGTGACCCGATCGACGTCCATCCTCTAACACCTGGAAGAGAGGCAAACCCGCATCGAAGGTGACATCACGGAAGATGATTTCACTAACGATGCCTGCTTACAGCAGCTTGACTCTAGTCGACCCCGGCGCGTCCTGCTTTCCGTCCTCCCTCTTTTTCCGGGATCGAAATCCCGAAAATCGACAGTTTCGAACAAACCCAGAGCAACCGAATGGCGCACTGGGTCATTCCCATTCGCTGGAAACCCGGAAAGTTCTGGAATCTGGAGTCTAGTGATCACGGAAAAGGGACGGCGCCCTTACATCCTCTTACAACAGCGCAACAGCCCAGTGCGCGAAAAGGTATTCACCTCCATCGCCCCTCTAAGACCTGTCGGTCTGCCGCTTACTCCCTAGTTCCCAAACAGCCTGAAACTTCCCAAGCCTGAGGTCCCCGCAGCTATGCTGCCGCGTTTGAAACCTCCGACGTCCGGTTTTCCCGGACGCCTCTGGGGCCCATCATAACAAGAAATCTCCCAGCGAAAAGAAGATAGTCTTGCGGACCCACAATCTGTAAGGGGCACATCATTCGTGTGACTACAACCCCTCGTTCTCAAGAACTCCTTTGTCGTCCTGCCTCTTAGCTCTGAAAAAGCGCGGTCCTATTCGCTTCTGACCGCGCTTTTAAAGCCACGACAAGCTTATCCAGCCTGAGCCAGCGTCCGCTCCAGCGCGGCAGAGAGCTTGTCTACGATCTCTTCAACCTGGCTGTCATTTATGATGAAGGGCGGCGCCAGCAGGACATGGTCCCCCTGGGCGCCGTCAACCGTGCCGCCGCCCGGATAGCACATCAGTCCCTGGGCCATGGCCTCCTGCTTCAGCCTGGCATTGAGTTTCAGGGCCGGATCAAAGGCTGCTTTGCTTTCCCGGTCCTTTACCAGTTCCAGCGCCAGGAAGAGGCCGCGCCCCCGGATGTCGCCCACATGGGCATGCTGGCCAAAGCGTTCCTCAAGGGCAGAGCGCAGGGCCGCCCCCTGCTTGTGCACGTTATCCAGCAACCCCTCTTCATCGATTACCCTTTGCACCGCAAGGGCACCGGCACAGGCCGACGGATGGCCGATGTAGGTAAAGCCGTGCTGGAAGGCGCCGCTGCCCTGCAGAATGGTCTGGTAGATGTCTTCACTCAGCAGGCAGGCTCCGATGGGCTGATAGCCCGCCCCCAGGCCTTTGGCACAGGTCAGCAGATCCGGAACCACACCGTCCTCGTTACAGGCATAGCGGTAGCCGGTGCGCCCCATCCCGCTCATCACCTCATCCAGGATCAGCAGGATGCCATGCCTGTCGCAGATCTCACGAATCCGTTTCAGGTAGCCGGGAGGCGGCACCAGCGCTCCCCCGGTGGCCCCGCCTACGGTTTCAGCGACAAACCCGATTACCGATTCCGGGCCCAGTTCCAGGATCTTGTCTTCCAGTTCATTGGCAATGCGCTGACCATAGGCCTCCAGGCTCTCCTCAGCCTGCTGATGCCGGTAGGCATAAGGCGGGGAGATGTAGTGGCCGGGCATCATTATGGGTTCATAGAGTGCCCGCCGGCCCGGATTGCCCCCAATGGCCAGAACCCCCAGAGTATTGCCGTGGTAGCTCTGATGCCGGGCGATGAAATGGCGGCGCTGAGGCTCCCCTTTTTCCACAAAATACTGACGCGCCAGCTTGAGCGCCGTTTCATTGGCTTCTGACCCGCCGGAGAGGAAATACACCCGTTTGAGATCACCGGGCGCTTCGCGCACCAGAAACTCCGCCAGCTCTTCAGAGGGCTGATTGGTGAAGAAGCCGGAGTGGGCGTAGGGCAGCTTGTCCAGCTGGTCTTTGATGGCTTCCACCACCTTCTTGTTGCTGTGCCCAAGACAGGACACCGCCGCCCCGCCGGACGCATCCAGATAGCGTTTGCCCGCCTGGTCAATCACATAGGGCCCATCACCGGAAACAGCGACCGGCAGCGTCAGTTTGGGGGCACGGTGAAGAATAGACGTCATTGTAATCACTCACGACTTGGTTTTATGGGGTGGGAACGGCCGGCAGGCGCCTGCCAATAGGCATCGAAGCGGGCCAGATGCTCCTCACGGGTTTGCAGAACGCTCAACATTTCTTCACCGCCTTCCGCAGCCACCAGTCCAACCAGAACCTGAGCCGCAGCCAGAGCTGCCAGAAGAGAATGGAAGAAGGAAGGATGGCCTTTGTCCAGGATCACTGACTCCTGGGCAAGCTGCGCCAAGGGGGAGAGGCTGCTGTCCGTAAAGGCCCAGACCTGAGCGCCGCAATCCCTGGCAAACTCAGCCGTTGCCACGCTTTCACGGGCATAGGGTTCATAGCCAATGACCAGCAGCAGATCTCGGGGTCCCAGCGGGCGCAGACCGTCAAACAAAGCAGAACCGTCGCCCTGCAGCAGCTGCACCCCTTCCCGCAGGAACGACAGTGAATAGTGCAGCAGGTGGGCCACCGCAAAGCAGGACCGTCCGCCCGACAGATAGATGCGCTCTCCCTGTAACAAGGCCTTGGCCAGACGCCCAAGGCAGTCGGCATTTTCCGGTGAGAAACTGCTCAGCAGGTTCTGTTCTTCGGCCCGGGCCATTTCGGCCAGCAGCCTGGCCGAACCACTGGATTTACGCCGGGCCTGCAGGTCGCGCGCCTTGCCTGTAAAGGGTTCCCCCTCCCGTCCGGTCAGGCTGTCGCGAAAGGGCTGCCTAAAGGAATCAAAATCCTCAAACCCCATGGTCCGGGCCAGCCGCAGCATGGTGGCGGGAGAGACCTTGGCCAGCCCCGCCATTCCCCGCAGGGACTCAAACGCTACCTTATCCGGCTGATCCACCACACAGCGCGCTGCCAGCTGCAACTGCTTTGGCAACGACCCGTATCGGGTTTCCAGGTCCAGCAAAAGGTCGGCTCTTGAGAGCATAAAAGGGGGTCCGGTTGAGATTTCACTGGAACCCTAGAGTGTGATCGACTGAAGCAGACGCGACTTGCGCTCCGTATCTGTCGTGAACCACCCTCTAACAGGTTGGAAAGGGGCTTAGTCACGTCTTGTTTGAAATCAGCTCGTGATTCCAGATGAGACGACAAAACTCTAAGGACTCAAATTTTCATTTGCAACAAATGTTTCACAACTACTGAAACAAAACACACGATTCAAAATGCGCCTGAAATCCCGCTGCCTTTTCTGCAAAGAGAGCAAAGGTTTGACCTTTTTCTGCTTTTGGCTAGCTTGAGCGCGGTCACAGAACAAAAAGTGTTCTCTGGTGCCAGATCACTCCGACCCCTTTTTTGAGGACAAGACAGACCGATGGACCTGAAAGATCATATTCGCAGCATCCCCGATTTCCCCAAACCGGGCATTCTCTTTTATGACGTCTCCACCCTGTTGGCTCATCCTCAGGCCTGGCACAAAGCCGTTGAAGATCTGGGTGATATCATCACGCCCTACAAGCCGGATATCCTGGTGGGCATTGAATCCCGCGGCTTTCTGACGGCTGCTCCTCTGGCCCTGCATCTGGGCACCGGCTTTGTCATGGTGCGCAAGAAAGGCAAACTGCCCGGGGCCTGTGTCGATTTCACCTACGATCTGGAATACGGCACGGACACCATTGAAATTCAGGCCGACGCCATCGAACCCGGCCAAAAGGTCGTGGTGCTGGATGATCTGCTGGCCACCGGCGGCACTCTGGAAGCCACCGTGGAACTGGTGCGCAAGGTCGGCGGCGACGTGGTCTGCGCCGCCTGCATCATCGAACTGGAGTTCCTGAAAGGCCGGGACCGGGTTGATGTCCCGATCCACACCCTGGTGTCCTACGACGATTAAAGGTCATCGCTTTGTGCCTCAGCACGAAGTGAGCCCGCCTGACGTGATGTCACTTTAGAAACAGACTGTCTCTGGCACCCGGCCGGGCTGCGGTCACAGTGCGTCAGGACGCGCTGTCATCCAGCTGATTACAGAAAGCTGCAACGAAATCCAGCAGCGCCCGGTCACTGCCCCGCGGAGCCAGCAGGGACAGCCCCAGCGGGCAGCCATCCAGGCTGGCCAAAGGCAAAGTAACCTGGGGCAGACCAGACAGACCCGAAATACAGGTCAGGGCCAGCACCCGGCTGCGGTGATCCCGCAGGTCACTGGCATCAGCGATCACCAACGGGGCAATGCCAGGTGCCGACGGCAACACCATCAGGGTGCCCGGAGTCATCAGGCTTTCCAGATGAGCGGTGAAATCAGCCCTTAACTTCTGCGCCGCCCGTTCCTCTTCCTCTGTGATGGTCTGAACCCAGTCAAACCGCTCCTGAACTTCCGCGCCGAAGGTTGGGTTCTGGTCTGCAATCCAGTCACCGTGCACCGCCCAGATTTCCCGCGCCTGAATGGCACGGAACGCCAGCATCAGATCTTCCGGCGTGCCAAAGGAGTCCATCAGGCGCAGTCCTTCCGCCTTGCCCAGGCGCATTTCCAGCCGTTTCACCCAGGGGCTGAGCGAATCCTGCGCCAGGGTCAGGGCCAGCCCCATGGCATCTTCAGCCAGCAGCAAACGCTCAAAGGGAACGGCGGCGGTGTCCTCGCCCAGCAGGACCTCCCCAACGGCCTTCAGGGTTTCAGCATCGCGCGCGAACCAGCCCACTGTGTCGTAGCTGGGGGCCAGCGGCATGACACCTTCCAGCGGAATGCGGTCATGGGTGGGGCGCAAGCCGAACAGGCCGCAATAGCTGCCGGGAATTCGGATGGAGCCGCCGGTATCGCTGCCCAGGGCCGTGTCACAAAGTCCGCCAGCCACGGCGGCTGCAGAGCCGGAAGACGACCCGCCTGGAATGCGTCCCGGTGCATTGCTGTTGGTCGGCGTTCCATAGTGATGGTTTTGACCATTAAGGCTATAGGCCAGTTCATCCGTGATGGTTTTGCCCACCAGCCGCGCCCCGGCGTTCAGCAACTGCTCCACCGCCCAGGCGTGTTTTTCCGCCGCCGGATGACTGGCACGCCAGTCCGGGTTGCCACAGCCAGTTTTCTCCCCGGCAATGTCAAAGATATCCTTGGCCGCAAAGGTCATACCGTTGAGAGGGCCGGGAGCCTGCGGTTTCAAAGAAACATCGGTTCCGGGGACAAAGGCCCCCAGAGGATCTCGGGATTCAAAAGACCGCATCAGGTCGACTCCGGCAAAAGGCTGAGTGGAAAGAGAAAAACAACGGGTCAAACTAGAGCATGATCGGTTGAGTCAGAAGCGCTTTTGCGCTTTTACCCAGACCGTGAATCACCCTCTAACACGTTGAAAAGAAGCTTGTTCACGTTTCAAGTGTCATCACGTAGTGAGTCCACTTAAAGCGATTTGACTCTAGGCACACGCCAGATAAAGGCAAGCTGAAAGGCTGGCAGGAACCAGAATGGAATTGCCCCAGCGGCTCCCCCTTGTCAGGGATAACTTCTGGAGGCCAGGGATCATTTCTGGGTCAGGCCCTCGCTGGGCCCGAATGCTTTATCGCTCTCAGGGATGGGCAACGGGCTGGAAGCCAACCTCACGAAAAACAGGCCTGCCAGGGGTTGTGGATCATAAAAATGTCGCTGACCGGGTTTGCGCCCAGCTGATCCTTAACAGGCGGGTCAGCACCGCCCCTGCCAGCTGTCCTCAGGTGTCCTTGGTGTCTTCTTCAGAAGGGCTCTTTTCAGTTTCAGAGCCTTCGCTGTCAGGGTTGAGGCGGCGGATGATGATATCCCCCCGCTCATTCACTTCCGGCGCGGCATACTGCGGGATGTCATCGATGAAGAGCTTCAGGGCTTTCATCAGGGCATCAATGCCCTGGCGAGCCATCTCACTGGCGTTTTCTTCTTCCTGAGCCTGGGCCGAAGGCAGATAGGAGACCACCGCCAACGGCAGGGCCAGCACAGCCACCATCATCAGGCGTTTGCCGCCTGAAACAAGCAGGCCAAGGCCGCTCCGCACGCTGGAGGGCACAGCCTTGCTGTCCGTTTCTGACCCAATTTCTTTGAGCAAAAGCTCCTGCGACACCACCAATCCTCCTGCTTCTTCGCAATCGTCACGCCCCTACAAGATGGGATGGGATTGTGGCCCTGCCAAGGCAAAGCGTAAAGCCGTGTAAACAATCCCCGGAAGAGGCCTGCCTGACACCTTCTTTCCGATGAAGCTACTTTTTCAGGGAGATGGACCGGCTGATGGCCAGAAGGGCAAAGAGACCGGTTCCGGACGCCACAACCAGCAACAGACCGTGGGGATCCCAGATATCCATGGCCAGCCCTGAGACCACTGGACCGGTCGAGGCACCCGCTTCGTAAAAGACGATGAAAGCGGCGTTGGCGACGGCAAAATCCTGCATCTTGAACCGCTCCCCCAGCAGAGCCAGGCCAACGGTATAGAACCCCAGCATCAGGCCACCGATCAGGAAGCCAACCAGATAGATCATCCAGGGAATCTCGATCAGGAAGCCCAGGGATACCACCAGTCCTGTGGCAATAACCCCCATAACCGCCAGGACCAGTCGTTTAGGATAAATATCTGCCAGCCAGCCAATGGGATAGGGCAGGAAAAGGCCGCCCAAAGTCATCACGGTCAGGAGATAGAGGCTGAATGACTGATCCATGCCGCCTCGAATCACATAGAGCGGCAGAAGGGCGTAGAGCCCCATTTCAGCAAAACCGGCCAGCAGAGCCGCCGTGAACACAGTCGGTGCCCGGCTGATGGCTGATCGGTAGCCCAAAGTGACCTGCTGATGCAGGGGCGGGGCCACCTTGCGGGCCAGGACCAAAGGAAACATCGCACAGAGCACGGCCCCAGCGGCCAGCAGGAACGGCAGGAAACCTTCGGTGCCGGTCACGTCCACCACACCGGGCCCCACGGCCAGCCCGAGAAAGAGCGCCGCCCCATAGAGTGCCACCACCCGGCCGCGGGTTTCATCGCTGACCAGAGAGTTGATCCAGGTCTCCCCCACCAGCCAGGGCAAAGACAGGCCGATGCCAACCATAAAGCGCAGAGCCAGCCAGGCCGGAATTGAAGGGGCCAACGGCAACAGGATGTAGCCCACCACCCCGATGAAGCAGCCCAGATACATGGAGGGCAACATGCCAATGCGGGAAATCAGACGGGGCATCAGCGGGATGAAAATCAGCATGCCGATGGACGGCATGGTGGCCACCAGACCGATCAGCCAGGCTTCGATGCCCCAGCTGTCCAGCACCAGAGTGGTCAGGGGAAAGCCGATGCCCAGGGCGACGCCAATGGCCAGCATGTGAAAGATCACCGCCACCAGGCTCCAGCGGCGCTGACGTTCGGTCATGGAAAAAGCAGGTTGAGCGTCACTGTCGTTTGCACTGGTCATGTCCCTGCCTCCTTCCTTTGAACCCTGGTGTGTGTAGACCGCCAATCTGGCGATCCAGGCTTTACAATATCATTTGCCTACTGATGGCGCGCAGACATCCAGCCTGTCTACCGCCTTTCGGTCGCGGCGACCAGACAGGGAATCTTACAGGCCATGCGAAAAAACCTGCGGGCTGCCTTTCCCGATCCTGGAGTCTTAGCGTCTTGTTTGGAATCATGAGGCGATTTCAAACAAGACGTGAATAAGCCTCTTTTCAAAACCTTAGCGGATGCATCACGGTTTAGATCCAAACGCAAAACGCTTCCAACTAAACCGATCTCATTCTAAGTTTCGAGATTAAAGGAAACATGAAGGCTCCATCAGGTCTCAGGCGACAAAAATCTGATCTGACGTGCCTCAGATTTCGACTGCCAGATCCCCGGCCCTCTGTTTCAGAGGGCGAAAGTCAACCCCAATGCCCCCTGCGGGCAACGGCCTGTCACGATTTCAAATCGTGGAAAGACACTTGTTTCCAATTGACAAGCAATCGACCTTTTCTTCCTTGAAAACAACCCCTTAACCCCAGCATGAGGCGCGTTAACATCCACCTGTTGTGCCAAGTCTCTCAGGACTTTTGCCAAAAGGTTATCTAGAGTCTCCTTGCTCTTTGTGGATTTGAGGAGCGATCCAGCAAAGAACAGAATAGCCACCTGAACAGAGTCAGTTCTCAACGCCGCCAGACCGGCTCGCAGAGACCGACAACCTGCCATTCAAGAATAAGATTCGAGAGGACCTGCCTCTCCCTATTTCAAGAGATTGGGAAACAGATGACCGAAGATCTGGCGCTATTGACCGCCACAGAATTGCTCGCCGGTTATGCCGCCGGAGATTTCACCCCAACGGAAGTCGTCAGCGCCAGCCTGGCAGCCATCGACAAGCACAATCCCACTTTGAACGCCTGCCGGATCATTGACGGTGACGCCGCCCTTGACGCCGCAAAAGCTTCCAGCGCGCGCTGGCAGGCCAAAGCGCCCGAGGGCCTGCTCGACGGGGTGCCCATGACCGTCAAAGACGTGGTGATTGCCAAAGGCTGGTCCTGTCTGCGCGGGTCCCAAACAATCGACCCGGAGGGCCCCTGGGAAGAAGACGCCCCGGCAGTGGCCCGCCTGCGCGAAGACAAGGCCATTCCCATTGCCATGACAACCACGCCGGAATTCGGCTGGAAAGGTGTGACAGACTCTGCCCTCTGCGGCATCACCCGCAACCCCTGGGACCCCAGCAAGACACCCGGAGGATCCAGCGGCGGAGCGGCAGTGGCCGCCGCCACCGGCATGGGCGCACTGCACATCGGCACCGATGGGGGTGGATCCGTGCGCATTCCTGCTGGTTTCACCGGCATTCCCGGCCTGAAACCCAGCTACGGCCGCGTACCGGCTTATCCTGCCAGTCCCTTCGGCAACGTCGCCCATCTGGGACCCATGGCCCGCAGCACCGAAGATTGCGCCCTGATGTTGACCACCATGGCCAAACCGGACAGCCGCGATCCTCACGCCCTGCCGGTTGAAGGACGGGATTATCTGGCTGGTCTGAACCGGGACCTGAAAGGCAAACGTATCGCCTATAGCCCCGCCATGGGGGGCGAACATGTGGACCCGGAAATTGCTCAGCTGGTCAAAGCTGCGGTGCTGGTGCTGGAGGATCTGGGGGCAAGTGTGGAAGAGCCGGCGATTGACTTCCCCGATGTGGCGGAGTGCTTCAAGGTCTTCTGGTTCTCCGGCGCTCATCGGCTGTTGCAACGCATCCCGGAAGAAAAACACAGTCTGATTGAAGCCGGTTTGCGAGAAGTCGCGGCCCAGGGGGGCAGATACAGCCTGGAAGATTTCTTTGAGGCCAGCACGGTGCGGGACAACTTCACCCGTCAGATGCAGCAGCTGCATGATACCTACGATTTCCTGGTCATGCCTTCCCTGCCTCTGCCCGCTTTTGAGGCTGGATTTGAACGCCCTCAGGGCAGTGATGCGGATCGCTGGACCAACTGGACGCCCTTCACCTACCCCTTCAACCTGACAGGCCAGCCCGCCGGTTCTGTTCCCTGCGGACTGACCAAAGCAGGCTTGCCCGCCGGGCTGCAGATCATCGGCAGCCGCTACAATGACCAGGGCGTGCTGTCCGCCATGGCGGCCTATCAGCAGGTGGTCCCGACCCAGCTGCCACCGGGTGCCGGTTCGAAGTAACACCGGAAAAGCTCGGGGCCGTGAAAGCTCAGGGCCGGAAAAGATCGCAGGAGGGATCATGAGCAGCGCATAATGCCTGCACTTGGTCTCTGTCTCTGGCGCAAGCCTCCTGACACGCCACAGCGCTACAAGCTTGAGCTTAAAGAGGACTTGCTTGGAGCAAATCCGGACGAGAGGGCCAGAAAGCTTTTGCCTTTTTGGCCCTTTCTGATTCACCCTTCCAAAGTCAAATCGGTTTTACAGGAAGGAGAGCAGATGGCCCCTGGTCCCGACAAAGGTGCGCTGGCCTGCGGCCACCCGGAGACAGCCCGGGCCATGGCGGAAATTCTGTCCGACGGCGGCAGTGCCTTTGATGCCATCCTGGCGGGCTTTGCCATGGCCTGCGTGGCCGAACCGGTGCTGGCCTCTTTGGGTGGAGGAGGATTTTTGCTGGCCCGCCCGGCCGATGAGGCGGCCCGTTTTTACGACTTTTTTGTCGATACGCCCCGGCAAAAACGCCCCGTGGAGGAAATTGACTTCTTCGAAGTGACTGCCAATTTTGGCCCGGACACCCAGGATTTTCATGTGGGCAATGGCGCTGTGGCAACGCCCGGGGCCCTGGCCGGCCTGGCACGTGTCCACCAGGACCTGGGCAGCCTGCCGCTGCAGCGCCTTCTGGAACCGGCAATCGGGGCTGCGCGACAGGGTTTTCGAGTGGGGGAGATGAACGGATACATCTTCTCAGTGGTCGCCCCCATCCTGACATCCAGTGCTGCTGCCCGCGCCCTCTTTACCCACGATGGAAAACAGGACCTGCTTACCGCCAACAGCCTGTTGCGCCAGGAACAGCTGGCGGGCTCTCTGGAGCGTTTGGCGGAAGAAGGCGCCAGACCTTTCTATGAGGGGGATTGGGCAAGGGAGCTGGTGCAGCAGAGCAAAGAGAACGGGGGCCTGCTGACCGCTGAGGATCTCAGTTCTTACCAGGTGGGTCTGCGCGCGCCCTTAACCCTGCCCTATCGCTCGGCAGAGATGATCACCGCGCCCCTGCCCTCGACCGGTGGCCCTTTGATCGCCTTTGCTTTGTCATTGCTGGCAGAGGGATCAGCCCTCGGGACTGACAAGGACAGTGCCTGCCGCCTGGCAGAGGCCATGGCCCTTACCAACAAAGCCCGGCACAGCAGTGGACTGTCAGAAGCAGAAGGCGATGAGGAACTGGCCGCAGCTGTTGCTCAGCTGGCCGCCCCGGAACTTCTGCAGGCCACCCTGCAGGAGTTGCAGAAACGGCCCGCCACAGCCCGGGGGACCACGCACCTTTCTGTCATCGATTGCAAAGGCAATGCCGCCAGCCTGACCCTGTCCAACGGCGAAGGCAGCGGCGTTTTTGTCGGGGACAGCGGCATCCACCTGAACAACATGCTGGGCGAAGAAGATCTGAACCCGCGGGGTTTCAACCTTTGGCCCTGTGGTGTGCGCCTGGGCTCCATGATGGCGCCCAGCCTGCTGCAACTTTCCGACGGCAGCGAAGTCGCCCTGGGCTCCGGCGGTTCCAACCGCATCCGCTCCGCCCTTTTGCAGGTCATTGTCAACCTGGTTGACCGGGGCCAGTCGCTGGATCGGGCCGTAGGGGAGCCGCGCCTGCATGTGGAACAGGGAAAGCTCCACGTGGAAGAACCGCGAGATGACAGCCTGATGAGAGCCCTGGCTGCCGTGCCACTGCTGGACAGTCAAAAGGTCTGGCCAGAAAAGAACCTGTTCTTTGGCGGTGCCCACTGTGTGCAAAGAACGGCCCAGGGCCAGTTCAGCGCCAGCGGCGATGTCCGCCGCAACGGGGTGGCACAGATCGTCTGAGCCCCTCCCTTTTTCGTTCACGCAAGTAGCGTCAGCCACCAAGGTCCTCACAAGCGAAAAGCCCTCTCCCTGCAGATGACACGTCATCCTAAGGGTAGAGGGCTTTTCACGTTTTAGAGTTCCCCTGCCAAAACAATGTCTGAACAGTCTCTAAAACTGTAACCTGAGCTCACATTCGAGCAGCTTCTTCAAACCGCTGAAAGGTCGGAAGAGGGCGATTAGGCTCTAAGCGGCTTTGTCGTCCCGGCTCTTGCGGATGTAGGCCTGGGCGCAGTGCTTGGTGCAGTAAGGCTTGCCCTGTTCACTGGGCTCACCGCAGAAATGAAACTCCGGATCAGAGGGATCACCGATGGGCCACTGGCAGACCTGGCTGCTGGTGGAGGCCCGGGGGCGGCGACGCATGAGGCTCACCTGACGCACCGGCTTTTCTGCTTCGTCAGCAACGGCTTCAGTCGGTTCTTTGTCGATAGTCTTGGCCACCGGCGAGACCGGTTTTGCCACAGCTACAGGCGCAGCCTTGATGGCTTCTGCCACGGGGGCCTTATCAGCAACTTTTTCGACCAGGGTCTTAACCACCGGGGCCTTGTCAGCCGGGCTGGCTTCAACCTCTTTTGCCTTGGGTGGCGTTGGCACATCCAAAGGTTGTGCACGACGCTTGGCTTGCTGGTTACCATCGCGGCGAATGGGGGACGGACGGGCCGTCAGTTTCAACCGGTGGGCTTTACCGACAACGGCGTTCTTGGTCACCCCCAATTGCTTCCCGATCACAGAAGCCGAATGGCCTGCATTCCATAAGTTGGTGAGTTCCTCAACGCGTTCGGGTGTCCAGCTCATGACTTCCGAGGCTCCCATATCTAGCGGGTGAATGTTCTGGGCACACCATATACAGGGCATTTGGCGCTTGTCGAGTCGGCTTTGAAAGATTCCTGTGGAAAGCTATGGAATCTCTGGAGTCGCAGGTTGTTAACCGAAAGAGCTGCCTGCATTGCGACTCCGAAAGCTCTCTGTGACAAGTGCAAATTGTGGATAAATGCCCTGCCTAAATGTGCCCTGCGGACTCACCAATAAGGGGCGCTGCAATCGTCAATCCGGGTTGTGTCAGCTGTCATTCCGCCAGGGCCTGTAGTAGGCTTTTTGACCGCTCATGTTTGACACTGTGAACGCAGATTGTGGGGATGAGGATTGCGATCATGACCCAACTGGTACTCTTCACAGACTTTGGCTCTCAGGGCCCCTATCAGGGGCAAATGAAGTCCCGCCTCTATGCTGTCGCCCCCAACCTTGTGCTGATTGATCTGATGAACGACGCCCCGGCCTACAACGCCAGGGCGAGCGCCTACCTGCTGGAGGCCTACGCCCCCTACTTCCCGGAAGATGCGGTCTTCCTGGCAGTGGTCGACCCCGGCGTGGGGACGTCCCGCAATGCAGTCGTCCTCTCTGCAGGCGGTCAGCGTTTTGTGGGACCCGACAATGGTCTGCTGGCCAGGGTCGCCCGCCGGGGTCAGCTTCTGGGCAGCGAACTGACCCTGTCACAGATCCACTGGCAGCCGACCCGGTTGTCAGCCTCCTTCCATGGCCGCGATCTCTTTGCGCCTGTGGCAGCGGCTCTGGCCAGCGGTCAGCCTCTGCCGGGCGGATCAGATGCAATCCGGGATTTGCTGCTGGACGACTTGCAGGGATTTACTGACCGCCAGAGGTTCCCGGACCAGTTGCCAGAAGTGATCTATCTGGATCCTTACGGCAACGCAGTCACCGGCCTGACCGCAGCCCGCTTACCAAAAGACTGGTATCTGCAGATCGGTGACAGAACCATCGCCAAAGCGCGGACCTTTGGAGAAGTCCCGGCAGGGCAGGCATTTTGTTATGAAAATGCCAACGGACTTGTGGAAATTGCAGTCAATCAGGGCTCGGCCGCACGCGACCTGGGACTGCACATCGGTCAACCCCTGGCTTTGTGTGATTGCTGACTCCAAGTCAGGCGCCAGATTGCAATGAGTGCGCTCACGTCCTGATGGCGCATGAAGCGTGATCTTCCTTTTACTGGTTTGGAAGCTCAACCGCCGCCTGCTGCTGACCGCACCCCCCTTCTGACCAGACCTATTCTGCTCTGATGCGCCGCGTTGCAGGATCTTCAGGCTGGCCGCCAGCTTTATAGGCAGGAAGGCTAAGGACTGAATGATCGTGGGCAGAATGGCGATGGGGCTGAGGGGCAGGTCCCAAAAGCGCCGTTTCCCTTCACGCCCTTCACGGCAAATCCGGTCACAGGAAAACAGCATATGAGACCGCGCCGCCCCATTAAACTCTTTTCCCCGGCACACATCACTTTTCTTTCCCGGATCAAAGGCTTGCTTTTGCGCCGTTCGGGGCGGTAGGACTGCGGCAGAAACGAGAAAGGCACAGGTAATGGGACAGTCCAGCCAGCAAACAACAGCATTGGTCATCGCAACAGCTGCCATGGTGGTGGTGGTGGCTGCCTCCAACTATCTGGTGCAGTTCCCCGTCAATGACTTCCTGACATACGGGGCTTTTACCTATCCCGTCGCCTTTCTGGTCACCGATCTCTGCAACCGGTCATTCGGTCCGGCCCTGGCCCGGAAAGTGATCTATGCCGGTTTTCTGGTCGCCGTGATTGCATCGATCTACCTGGCGGATCTGCGCATTGCTCTGGCATCCGGCTCCGCCTTTCTCTGCGCCCAGTTACTGGACATCGTGATATTCAACCGTCTGCGGCAGGGCGCCTGGTGGCAGGCCCCCTTCATCTCTTCCACCGTTGCCTCGGCGCTGGACACCCTGATCTTCTTTTCTCTGGCCTTTGCCTGTCCGTCGTTTCTGACCGACGACCTGGGCTGCACGACCCTGCCCTGGGTCACCTGGGCACTGGGAGACTATCTGATCAAGATGGCTGTCACGCTGGTCATGCTGCTGCCCTTCCGGATTTTCATGACCTGGTTGCCTCAGGCGGACAAATCGGGCGACTGATCCCCGGCAGCCACAGACGGGCGCAGCCCCCCCACTGTCCAGAACTTACCGAACGCAGTGCACCACCCTCTTAAAGGGTGGGTCCCTTGACCGGTGCCTGAGCGGTCAGTCCCCGGGTGATGTGATTGAACGCTTCATCCAGACTGTCAGTGCGAATGAAAAGGTCGAGATCAGCCGCCGAAACAGTGCCCTGCTCCACCAGCGCCTCCAGTGTCAGAACCCGGTCCCAGAAGGCTTTCCCATACAAAACGATGGGCATCTCTTTGTTCATCTTCTTGGTCTGAATCAGCGTCAGCAGTTCAAACAATTCATCCAGCGTGCCAAAACCACCCGGCATCACCACCACGGCTTTGGCCAGATAGGTGAACCAGAACTTGCGCATGAAAAAGTAATGGAACTCAAAGGCCAGTTCTTTGGGCACGTAGGGGTTTTCGAACTCTTCAACTTCCGGAATTGAAATGGTCAGACCGATGGATTTTCCACCGGCTTCCGATGCCCCCCGGTTGGCGGCTTCCATGATGCCAGGCCCGCCGCCTGTACAGATAACATAGCGGCCGGGATCTTCTTCCAGGTCCAGAGACCACTTTGTCAGACGCCGGGCCAGCTCCCGGGATTCCTCGTAATAGCGGGATTGCTCCAACGCCATCTCAGCCTTTTCCAGGCTGCCGTCTCCCTGCCGGGCGGCTGCCAGCAGTGCTTCCGCCTCCTGCCGGGATTTTGTCCGGGCAGAGCCGAAGAAAATGATGGTGTCCGTTACCTCTTCAAACTGAAACCGGTTTTGCGGATCCAGATATTCAGAGAGAATTCGAACCGGCCGGGCAGCCGGACTGTCGATAAATGCGGGGTCACGATAGGCTTTAATCAGATTGCCCTGAGTTTCTTTTTTCATGTTTATTCCTTTATAGGGACTGAAAGTTTGGTAATCAGTTTTTCCAGAGTTTAATCGGCCAAACAGGCACTTACGTCGGGGTAACACCCAATTCGCTGTTAAGAATAGGCCGCCAATTTCGTCAATTAAATGACCAAGTCCTGCGCATAACAGCTTTGACACCCGGACCGCCAGCTGCACGGACCAGAGATCCAAAGCAGTTAGATGAAAAATGTCTATTTGTTTTCAGAGAGATAGATCAAGATGGCTTGTCATTGCGTCCATACAAAGCAGCGACTTAATCTCCGCGCAAAGGCTGGACCTGACGGCTGACTTCATGCAGTTCTATCTCTGAGCTCCCGGCGTCTTTATGCCCGCCCTCTTTGCCCCGGCCTGATCTGGCTGATCAACAAGGAAACCCAATGCTGTTCGACGGTGATTTGCAACAAACACTTCTTCTGGCTGCCGGCATGCTGGCGACAGGGGCCATTGGTGGAATCCTGGCAGGTCTGCTGGGCGTGGGGGGCGGCATCGTCATCGTGCCGGTGCTGGTAGTGGTGCTCAACATTTTGAAAGTTGACCCAAGCATTCTGATGCATGTGGCGGTCGCCACCTCGCTGGCGACAATCATTCCCACCTCCATTTCCTCCTCCCGGTCTCATAACAAGAAGGGGGCGATCAACTGGGATCTGGTAAAGCGCTGGGCTCCGGCCATCGTACTGGGCTCCTTTACCGGCGGTGCCATTTCCACGGTGCTGCGGTCAGACGGCCTCAGTCTGGTCTTTGCTGTGGTGGCCTTCCTGGTGGCGGCCTTCATGATCCTGCGCAAGGAAGGTACTTACCTTGTTGACCACGTCCCCGGCGGGGTGGGCGGCCAGATCATGCCTTATGGCATCGGCACCTTTTCGACCCTGATGGGAATTGGCGGCGGGACGCTGTCGGTACCGGTGCTGTCAGCCTGTAACTTTCCCTCCCGAAACGCCGTCGCCACGGCTTCTTTTTTCGGACTGCTGATCTCCGTGCCTGGCGTCATTTCTTTCGTCATTACCGGCTGGAATGTGGAAACCCTGCCGCCGGGCAGCCTGGGCTACGTCAATCTGATCGGCTTCATCGTGATCTCACCGGTGACGGTCCTCACAGCGCCGCTGGGTGCCAAGATCGCTCACGCCATAAACCCCCGGCTTTTGCGTCGCCTCTTTGCCATCTTCCTCTTTGCCACCTCTACAAAGATGGCTCTGACGGCCTTTGGCCTGAGCCAGCTTGAACTCTACCGCTTCGCCTTCGAGTAACGAAAAAACTCTCTTCGCAATGGCCTCTGCCCGGCACGGGAATGAGCGAAAACAGGCCCGCCTAAGCTTCAAGGCTTCAAGCGCGGCGCGTGGTGCGTGGTGCGTGGTGCGTAACGCAACAAACCGCTGCGTCCCCAGCTGACAACAAACCCCTTTTGCTTTGCGGTATCTGGTGAAACCTCTGCCGCTATTCCTGCAGGTGCTTCTTTTGAAAGCGCGTGAGGTTTGTGTTGGTGGCACGAATGAGCAGGCGCACAGAAGCCGGCGGAAAAGGAACCGGCTGTTCCTGTCGCAAGGCATCTTCCCCCTGCTTACTCAGCTCACTCAGGCGACGCCCCCCCAGGGTGCCCGAAAGACCCTTCAGGCGGTGCAGAACTTCCCGCTGGGTATCCAGGTCATTCTGCGCCACAGCCGTTTCGTAATCCGTCAAAGCCTGTTCCAAAGAGCCATTGGCGCGCCCCAGCAAATCATCGAGGCTTTCCCTGCCGATCAGATCCAGCATGTCGAGCAGATATGCCTCATCAACCAGCGGAGCCGGACCGGTCTTCTGCTGAGGCAAGGCTGCATCCTCCGGAGCCTGAGCGGTCGGTTCCGGCGCCCCGTTCTTTTCTGCCGCCTGCGCAGTGGGCAGAGTGCCTGGTGCGGGATTTTGCTTTGCATCTGCCAGGTCTGTTTGCGCAGCCGGTCCAGTCGGCAAACTGCTTTCACCTGCCACAGCACTGCGCAGGGTTTGCTCCAGCACATTCCAGTTGATGGGTTTGGTCAGGAAGGCAGACAAACCGATGTTTTCATAGGCGGCCCGGTTGGCCGTGATGGCGTCGGCCGTCAAGGCAACAATGGGGATCTCCGCCAGTGGACCTTCACCAGAACGAATGATTTTGGTGGCTTCGACGCCGTCCATTTCGGGCATGTGCATGTCCATCAGAATGGCGTCAAATCTGTCGCGTTTAAGTTCTTCCAGAACTTTCACCCCGGTGTTGACCGTTGTCACCTCAAAGTGCATGCGGGTCATCATGGTGGTGATCAGTCGGGCATTTACCGCATTGTCTTCAGCCAACAGAACTTTCAGGGGACGGTCTGTGGGCGCAGCAGGCGGCAACTTGGGCAAAGTCATACTGGATTGTGTCTCATAGGATACTGGTGACTGGGGCAGGCAGGGGGTGTCATCCGATACGGGGATCACATCCGACAGGGTTACTCTGAACAGGGCGCCTTCCCCGGGTTTACTCTCGACCTCAATGCGTCCGCGCATCACTTCGGCCAGTTGTCGGCAGATGCTCAGACCCAGTCCGGTTCCGCCAAACCTGCGGGTGGTTGAAACATCGGCCTGGGTAAAGGAGTCAAAGATGTGCTTGAGTTTTTCCTGTTCAATTCCCGGCCCCGTGTCTTTGACCTCAAACACCAGATCCAGTTTGGCCGACTGTCGTTTGGGGCGGCTGGACAGGGTTATCTTTTCCTGATCATCTTCGCCTTTGCTTGCGGCACTGCTCAGGCTCAGCGCCACGCCTCCCTGGGAGGTGAACTTCACAGCATTGCTCAGCAGGTTTGACAGCAACTGCTTGAGACGGACGGAATCCCCCATCATCCGTTCCGGCACCTGGTCATCCACAAAAAGGTCAAAGGAGAGCCCTTTTTCCTCCACCAAAGGCCGGAAAAGCTGCATCACATCAGCCAGCAGTTCACGGATACGGACAGGTGTTTCCTCCAGATCCAGGTGACCGGCTTCAATTTTCGACAGGTCGAGGATGTCGTTCAGAATGGACATCAGTCCCTGGGCGCTTTCCCGCACAAGATCACAGAAGCCCTGTTGTTCCTCGCTCAATCCACCAGATTCCAGCAGATCCAGATTGCCCAGCAGTCCCGTCATCGGGGTGCGCAACTCGTGGGACATGACAGCCAGAAACTCAGATTTGGCCGCATTGGCCTTTTCAGCCCGCATGCGCTGCTCAATGGCTTCCCGTCGGGTGGATACCAACCGAAAGAGGGACTGCAGGCGCGACAGTTCATTGCCAATCCAGACCGCAAAGTGCCGCTGGATCTCAATTTCAAAGGGCTGGAACCGAATTTCACGGGGTTCTCCCCCAGAAAAACACACGGTTCCGTATGGCTCTCCATTCACCTCCAGCGGGGCGCCGATATAGGCCTTGGTCTGAAATTTCTCGTAGCAGGGATGCGTCTTGTGTTCCGAATCCAAAACCGAATGGATGGCCTGTGGCTTGCGCGCGCCCACCGTCAGTTCACACAAAGTGTCCTTAAGCGCAAAAACCTGACCCTTTTCCAGACCAACATCCAAAGGCACACAGAACTCAACCCGGTACTGCTGGTTGGAGATATGGCTCACAATGCCAATGGGCAGCTCGAAATAGCGGCTGCCCACCTCCAGAATGGCCTGAATGCGCTCTTCACTGGTTAGCGACTGATTGGACGATATCTCGAACAGCTCGCTCAGAACGGAATCGACTTTCCGTTTCTCAGAGACATTCCGGGCGATGGCAAGAAATCCGAGGGGCTCACCCTTGTCATCGCGAATGAGCGATCCGATGCTTTCCCCGGTGAAGGTGGTGCCGTTGGCCCGGCGCAGTTCCGCAACCAAGGGAATGGTTGCCCCACTGGCACTCAGCGAAAACCGGTCCTGTCCAAACCGAACATAGTCCTCTTCATTCTGATAGAGCGCTCTGGCGGGCAGGCCCCGCATCTCCTCGGCGCTGTATCCAAAGAGTCTTTCCGCGGCAGGATTGACAACCAGATACTCCCGGGACAGGGAAACCAACATGGCAGCATCCGGAAGATCGTTGAAGAAGGCCTGAAAAACCGCCGCTTTTTCGACCAGCTTCTGGTTTTTGGGCGATTTCATGACCGCACGCCGGGCCAGCAACAACTGCCGCCCGACAGCCTCAGCATCCTTTAGCCCTTTTGGATCTGGATCCTTTATCTCGACCGGGTTGTCCGTCAACACCCTACCCCAACAACCAGTTATTCTGCATGTTGGGTCAAAGTATACTGCAAAGCGTGAACCCGGACCATCGTTTGAAACAGCAAACTCATCGTGGCAGTGGCATCAGGTCCTCTCCAAAAACGGCAAAGGGACTGGCCTTGAACCTGGCCCTATGGCACAGCTGTCGGATGTCCCGGCTCCTGCCCCGGGAAAGGGCCCTTTTCAGGATCAGGATCAGATGTCCTCACCCGCCTCTCCCATCTGCGAGACCGATTTACACCAGCCCGCTTTCTGGCGCGACCTCAACCCCCAGCTCAGCTTGCGGGACAGCCCGGTCTCCATCCCCGCCAGATCCTTTTCGGCGGAGCTGTTAGGGCAGGTTTCTGACCAGCTGGCAGAGGAAGGCTATCTCTTTTTGCCGCCCCTGCTTTCAACCACTGAGATTGCCCCTTTGCGCAAGGGGATCGAAACTCTGGTGGCCAACGATCTGCCGGCAGCCTTTGCTTACCTCTACGACGACTACTGGCAGGTCTTCGCCTCCTTCCGCCCTCTGCTGTCCCGTTTCCTAGGGGAGGATTTTCGCCTGCTGCCCAACTTCTGGGCCTGGCATGTCAGCCCGGGCGAGAACAACAGCGGCTGGCCCCCCCATCGGGATTATCAGGGAGAAAGCAAAGTCGATGACTATCTGATCAGTCTGTCTCTCTGGCTGCCCCTGACCGAAGCCACCCCGGAAAACGGCTGTATGTACGTGCTGCCTCTGTCCCGCGAAGCCCACTATGACAAACCGGTGGAAGAAACCGCAGACATCGACCTGCAGGACATCCGCGCTCTTCCGGCCCAGCCAGGCTCCCTGCTTGGTTGGCGACAGGATCTCTTCCATTGGGGGGCCCGCAGCAGCAACCGGGCCAAAGCGCCCCGCCTGTCCCTGTCGCTGGAGTTTCAGAACGCCGCCTTTGATCCGCTGGCAACACCTTTGCTTGATGCCGGACAACCGCCAAAGTTTGAAGAGCGCCTGTCGCTGATCCTGGGCCAGTTTGAAAAGTACCGGCACATGGAACAACTGACCGACAGACAGCAGCAGACCCTGGCCTCGTTACTGTCCTGACGCCCACTGATCCTAGCCACTGTTCTGCTGGAGACCGGATCAAGGGCTCGCCTTTCTCGGTAGCCCCCCCTTCCGGATATCCGGTTTCAGCCGGCCAGTTTCTGATCCGCCAGCGCCAGCAGCTGCGGAAAGATGTCAGAAGCTTCAGTGCAGGGCAGCGCCCCCAGTTCAGCCAGATCCGCCCCCACTTCCACAGGCAGGGAGGAGTTGCTGGTGTCAGGTATCTGATTGAGCCGCCCGCCCACCAGCAAAGGAAGGGTCAGATCCCGGGCCTGCAATTCAGATTTCAGGGCGGTGACGAAACTCAACGCCACCCCGTTGTAGGTGGACAGCGCAATCAAATCCGCCCCCTGACGGGCCGTTTCCAGGGCCAGATCCTTTGGATCCACGGACACCCCTCCGTTGACCACTGTGACCCCCAGGCGCACCAGCATCCGCTCCAGCAAGAGCTTTCCATGCTCATGCACGTCACTGGTGGCTGTCACCACTGACAGCTCTGCCTGGCGAATCCGCACCTGGTCGGCTTCCGAAAGCTTGTCCAGCCAGTGACTGGCTTCTTCCTCCAGTTCCCGGACGGTGGCAGCTTCCACCAGCGCCCGGCGACCGCCCGGGGCCTGGCTGTCTTCTTCCCCTGCGCCAAAGAGCGCCTCCAGTCGTCGCGACCCCAGACGGCGCAGCGCCAGCAGCATTTCAAAGGGGTCTTCGATATCAATTCCTGCCTGCTGGAACCCTGCCAAAGCTCGGTCGTAAAAACTTTGGGCTCCCTTACGCAGCTTGGCAGCGATGGCGCGGGCTTCAGAAACATCCAGCAAAGGCTCAAAGCCCGGAGCCAGCTCAATCAGGCGTCCGGCAAAGAGCTGCGCCTCGATGATTTCCTCCAGATCGGGAATGCGCTGATTTTCTGTCACCGGCACAGCGTTGATGCCGTGCCCCGAGGGCTGCAGCTGCTGCGCCAGGGCATCAACCAGCAGATAGTTTCCCAGAGCCCCGTAATTGGCAGCCGGTGTGCCACGGAATGAAGTCGTGTTGCCGTAGACCATGGACCCCGGCGTGGGGTTGACCTCAGCCAGGGCCAGTTGAAAAGCCATGCGGGTCAAGGGTTCGGAAAAGTGATGGCCGTAACAATGGCTGACCTTTGCGCCGATCAGGTCTTCCACCAGATAGCGCTCGAGCATCACCGCACCCAAAGCTGAAGAGAGATCAGTGAAGAGGGCGGCGAAGCCATCGTCCAGGTTCGAATGGACCAGGATTTCCTCAGGCTGGGCAGCGATCAGGCCCAGAGCTTTCAGGGTGGCACTGGTGGTATCCACTTCGTCATGCCAGTCCGGCAGACGGAAGGTGAAGTACTGTCCCAGGTTCCCGATCGTGGACGCACCGGCGGCCAGAGCCGCCTGGGTGTTCTCCAGCGCGGCAGGGAACCCCAGAACAAAATCCCCAAAGTGAGGGGCCACGGGAGCCTGGGCCGTCAGTCTGGCAAACTGCTCCGGCTCCGTCAGAATCAGGCCGGTACCTTTGGGGCGCCCTTTGCGGTCGTCGCGACGGTAGCCCATGGACCAGTCCAGACAGAGGCCGTAACGATCCACCGTCACCCCCTGCTCCTGGCAGCGGCTGTAGATTTCCCGATACGCCCGCAGCGAATGAGCCGGATCACGGAACCCCACCTGGGCATGTTGCATCACCCGGCGATTTTCCGGCGGCGCACTCATCACAGAGCGTTTGAACTCTGCCTCGCTGGCAACGCCTCTTTCCGCGAGAAAGGCGCAGCTGCCCAAGGTCCAGTCACGGCCCAGCGCCCGGCCTTCTGCCAGAATTTCCTTTCCTTTGGGCAGGTCCTGTTCCGGAAAGACCTGAGCCCGGTGGAGGTGTTGAGACGCAGAGCCACTCATCGCTTCTCTCGAATTTGTTTTTGATCTTTCAACAGTGCGGACTGCCACTATAGGCACATTGATATATCATTTGGAAAAGAGCTCTGTTGAAGAACTTGTGAAGGCAAGCGAACTTGTCTGTCCCTGCGGCTTGCCGGATGATCTTCCTTGGTTAACAAAACATGCGCCTGCCTGCCCTCTCTTTTCTGACCACAGTCACAAACGACGTTTGCTGACTGGCAGGCCCCGGCGACAGGCCCTTGATGGATCATCCCATGAGCAAGATCATCGACTACTACTTTACCCCCGTTTCACCCTGGACTTACCTGGGCGGCATTGGCCTTGCCCGACTGGCCGGCACCTACGACGTGGAAATTCGGGTGAAGCCCGTGGACTACTCCGTGATCTTTCCGGCTTCCGGCGGGCTGCCACTGGGAAAACGGGCACCCCAGCGACAGGCCTACCGCAAGATGGAACTGGAACGCTGGCGCGCCCATTACCAGGTGCCGCTGGTGATTGATCCGGCTTTCTTTCCGGTTCCGGACCAGCTGGCTGCGCGTATGATCCTGGCTGTGGACAAGGCCGGGGGGGACTCATTGCGCTACGCTCAGGCGGTACTGCGGGCGGTTTGGGAAGAAGAACGGGATGTTTCAGATCAGGAGACACTGACGGCCATTGCCCGGGAACAGGGCGAAGACCCGGCTGCCCTGCTGGACTATGCCCAGTCCCAGGACAGTCAGGACCGCTGGCAGGACCTGACCAAAGAAGCTCTGGATCTGGGCGTGTTTGGCGCCCCGACTTACCTGCTTGATGGTGAACTCTTCTGGGGTCAAGACCGACTGGACTTTCTGGAGAAAAAGCTCGCGGGCAGTTAAACTGGCCCTGGTATCAAGCGTAGGTTACGCCCCCTTCCCTCCCTCTTTGGAGACATTCCTGTGACAGACAGCAAGCACTCCCCCGCCCAGGAAGCCGTGGCTTTGGGCCGCAAGCCCCACGATATTGGCGGCCTGTGCGGAGATGATATCAATCCGGCAGAACACGATACCGCCTACTGGGAATGGCAGATCGATGCCTTGGTGCGTCTCTGCTTTGCAAAAGGCCTGATGACAGATTTTGCCGAACTGCGTCATGGCATCGAAAGTCTGGATCTCGAGGACTACGAAAAACTGAGTTACTACGAGCGCTGGGCCAAATCCACCGCCACCTCCCTGCTGAAATCCGGCGTGGTGACCGATGAGGAACTGGAAGCCCGTATTCAGCAGCTCTCCAGTCTCAAAAGCGATGAAGACGCCGCGGTGGAGGCTGCCGGTACCGCAGGAGAACAGCCATGAGCAGCGGCTTTTCACTGGGGGATCGTGTTCGCATCCAGGATCGCGCGGAGCCCCGGCACAACCGGGTGCCAAGCTATGCCCGCGGGCAGGTCGGTACGGTGGTTCGGGTGTGCGGCGCCTTTGGTCAGCCGGAGAAACTGGCCGACGGTCTGCCGGGAGACCCGGACAAGGTCATCTACCGCGTGCGGATCGATCAGACGGAACTCTGGCCGGATTACAAGGGCCAGACCAAAGACAAACTTGAAATCGAAATCTTCGAACACTGGCTGGAAGCAGCCCCAGTAAGCGGGTGAAGTGACATGAGCGAACATCACGACCACAACCATGACCACGATCATGATCATTCCCGGACCTTCCAGCCCGATCACCCGGAGCCGCGCAGTTACCATCAGCTCATGGGGCTGGCGCTGCGCGATCTGCTGATCGAAAAAGGCCACTACACCGCTCAGGAAGAGCGGGAGATGATCGAAAAGATGTCCAATGCCAACCCGGGCAACGGCGGAAAGATGGTCGCCAAAGCCTGGCTGGACCCGGACTACAAGGCCCTGTTGCTCAGCAATGGCAATGCGGCCTGCGAAGCCGTCGGCATTGATCCGGGCCCGACAGAATTCACCGTTCTGGAAAACACCGACAGCGTTCACAACGTGGTGGTTTGCACGCTCTGTTCCTGCTATCCGCGGGGCATTCTGGGCATGAGCCCGGCCTGGTACAAATCCAACAACTACCGCAGCCGTGTGGTGCGTGAACCCCGTAAGGTGCTGGAAGAGTTCGACACCCACCTGGACGAAGCCATTGAAGTGCGGGTCCATGATTCCACCGCCGAACTGCGGTACATGATCATGCCCCAGCGCCCGGCAGGTACGGAGGGCTGGAGTGAAGAGGATCTGACCAAAATCGTTACCCGCGATTCCATGATCGGTGTTCAGCGGGATCTGGAAATCTGACAGGGCTGCCGGCCAAGCTCTTTGGCAGGCCGGTAAGCGACACAAAAGGGGGCTGGGTCAGACCGCCCCCTTTTTCATTTTTCACCGCAGTTACTCTGCTGGCTTTCTTCCAGAGCTTTGTAGGTCACCGACGGCTCGCCCGTTTCGCTGTCCGACACACGCGATTCAGCCCGCATGATGGCCTGCAAGACGGAGGACGCGCCGGGACAGACCACCTCCACATTGGGGTCCTCACTGCCATCGGGGTCATCCGGATCCCACCAGGGTTCCAGACCATAGCGGGCGAGAATCTGCGCCAGTTCTCCATTGGCTCTCAAGGCCCGGATGCCTTCATCCATCAGGCCCGCATGCACCCGGGAACGCTCCTGGTTCTGCGTAAAAGCTATATAAACCGGGTTTTTGTGCCTGGAATGCCCGGCCAGCTGGATCTTGCTGCTCAGGCCCAGTTCTTTCAGCATGTAACGCATGACCGATTCATCTTCGACCAGGGCATCAATTTCCCCGTCCAGGAGACGCTGAATGTTGGTCACCAGCGCATCCTTGCCAAAAGCAAAGACCGGGCTGGACTCCAAATCGATCATTTTCTGCAGTTCGCCATAGTCATAGCGGGCAATGACACCCAGGTTGACGCCCAGCAGGGATTCACCGCCTTCAAAACGCCAGGGATCACCCTTGCGCACGAAGAAGGCCATCCGGGACATGCCCATGGCTTCTTCCGGGTAAATCAAGCGACGGCCACGCCGTTTGCTGGCCCCGACCACAGCATTGAAGGTGCCCTTTTCGACCTCTTCCAGTGCCTTTTGCCATTTCATCAGTCGGTAGTCGCCCTGATGACCTGCGGCTTGAAAGATGATCTGCGCCACCTCAATCAGGTAGCCGGGCTGGTCATCTCCCGGTGCACAGTTGTAGGGGCACCAGAGATCGGCCCGCAGGGAAATCATTTCCGCCTTGCTGGCAGAGGGACTTAGCCCCAGACAGAAAGCCAGAACGGTCAAACAGGCAAAAACCCTTACCCTGCTATGAACGGACATCACCACAGCCGTCTCCTTGCTCGACGCTCCTGAAGTTACCACAGCAAGCTACAGTCTATCCCCAAGGGCATTATCAGAGCGTAAACCTCTGAACATCCCCGAATTGACGCCCCCATCTTTTGGTAAAGCTGCCCATTTAGCAGCAATGGTGAAACTCACTCAAACGCAAATGAAGAAGCAAAATCAGCCATTTTTCTGCAAGAGTGAACCGAATTTGAGTCATTGGAACAGAAAAAAGTCGAATTTCGCCTGTCGATTTCACTTTACAGAGATTTCACCGAAGTAGAGTATCTGCCCCCGGGTAGCGGCCTCCGGCGTCATGGACCGGGAAGTTCGATGCTGGAGGTCCTGCCCAAACCCGCGCCCTTTCCGAAAGCCGATACTTGCGGCCGGGGCAGGAAAACGAGGTTATTGCCAGTCCACTGCAGGTCTGGCCGGACGACCAACAAAAAATCGCTGCAACAGGTTTCAGGGCAGTCACGCGTGATTTGTTCACAACAGGTACCGCAGGAAACGCCCGCCTTTGGACCAGCCAGCAGCTAACCCACGCAAGGAGGTTCCATGAACGGCATGCTTGACCTGGACGGTCTGACCAAACTGGTCGAAAGCGGTGAAATTGACACGGTGGTGGTTGCCTTCACCGACATGCAGGGCCGCCTGGTCGGCAAACGCATCACCGGACACTTCTTCCTCAGCTCCGTTGTGGACGAAACCCACGCTTGCAACTACCTGCTGGCCTGTGACATGGAAATGGAGCCGGTGCCCGGCTTCAAGATTGCCTCCTGGGACAAGGGTTACGGCGACTTCATCATGAAGCCCGACCTGTCCACCCTGCGCCGCATTCCCTGGCTGGAAAAGACCGCGCTGGTGCTGACCGATGTGCTGAACGAAGACGGCACGCCGGCCCCCCACGCCCCCCGCTCAATCCTGAAGGCCCAGCTGCAGCGTCTGGCTGACAAAGGCTGGTGCGCCAAGAAAGGGTCTGAGCTGGAATTCTACTGCTACAACGAAAGCTACGAAGCCCTGCAGGCCAAACGCTATCACGACATGAAGCGGTCCGGCTGGTACAGCGAAGATTACCACATCTTCCAGACCACCAAGGAAGAGCCCCTGATCCGTGCCATCCGTAACGGCATGGACGCCTGCGGCATCCCCGTTGAAACCTCCAAAGGCGAATGGGGCCCCGGTCAGGAAGAAATCAACTTCATCTATGATGAAGCCCTGCGCATGGCCGACAACCACGTCATCTACAAAAACGGTGCCAAGGAAATCGCCTACCTGCAGGACAAGGCCATCACCTTCATGGCCAAACCCAGCTTCGACGATGCCGGCAGCTCCTGTCACATCCACTCCTCCCTGTGGGAAATTGATGGCGACAAGGCTCTGTTCAACGACGCCAACGACCCTGAAGGCATGTCCCCCATCATGCGCAGCTACGTGGCCGGCCTGCTGGCCGGTGCCCGGGACATGACCTATTTCCTGGCGCCTTTCGTAAACTCCTACAAGCGCTTCCAGTCCGGGTCCTTTGCGCCGACCAAAGCCGCCTGGTCCATGGATAACCGCACCGCTGGCTTCCGCGTGGTCGGACATGGCAAAGGCATCCGTGTGGAATGCCGCATTCCCGGCGCCGACTGCAATCCCTACCTGGCTTTCGCCGCCATGATTGCCGCCGGTCTGAACGGCATCGAAAAGAACATGGAACTGCCGCCGGTTCTGGCGGGCAACGTCTATGAAAACAAGCGGGCCCAGGATGTGCCCAAAACCCTGCGCGACGCCATCCGCTATCTCGACAAGTCCAAGACCCTGCGGTCTGCCTTCGGCGATGAAGTGATTGACCACTACGTGCATGCCGCCTCCTGGGAACAGGGCGAGTACGACCGCCGGGTGACGGATTGGGAAGTCAACCGCATGTTCGAGCGGGCTTAACAAAGACCTGAAGGGACTTGCCGGGCCCCGGATGTTTCAGGGTCCGGCAGCCCCCTTCACCACAAAACACGCTGGGCTTCAGGGCCCACCAACACCATGGGCACGCAGAGCTGGATGAACTCTGCTTGCAAAAAGGATCAAGTATCATGTCCGGTGACGCCTCCCACCTGAAATCAAACTGGAACTTCCCAACCAAAGTTATCTTTGGCCCCGGTCGCATCGCCTCTTTGCCGGAAGCCTGCCGTCAGGCTGGCATGACCCGTCCGCTGCTGGTGACGGATCCCGGCCTGGCTGACCTGCCCATGGTCAAAGAAGCCATCGCTGCCAATGAAGCTGCTGGTCTGCCCACCGGTCTGTTCAGCAACATCAAAGGCAATCCCAACGGCCAGAACGTGGAAGACGGCGTGGCCGCCTTCAAAGCCGGAAATCATGACGGCGTGATCGCCTTTGGCGGTGGCAGTGGTCTGGATGCCGGTAAGGTCATCGCGTTCCAGTCCGGCCAGAACCTGGATTGGGCAGAGTTTGAAGACAAAGGCGACAACTGGACCAAAGCCGACGGCGATGCCGTGGCGCCCATCATCGCCGTCCCCACCACCGCAGGCACCGGGTCTGAAACCGGCCGCGCAGGGGTCATCACCGACGAACGGGACCACACCAAAAAGATCATCTTCCACCCGACCATGTTGCCGGTCACGGTGATCTCTGATCCGGAGCTGACAGTGGGCCTGCCGCCGCACGTAACCGCAGCCACCGGCATGGATGCCCTGTCTCACTGCCTGGAAGCCTACTGCGCGCCTGGCTACCAGCCCCTGTGCGAAGGCATTGCTGTGGAAGGCATGCGCCTGATCAAAAACTGGCTGCCTGCCGCCTATCACGACGGCAGCAACATTGAAGCCCGTGCCCACATGCTGGCTGCGGCCTCCATGGGTGCGACGGCCTTCCAGAAAGGCCTGGGGGCCATGCATGCCCTGGCTCACCCCATCGGGGCGGTTTACGACACCCATCACGGCCTGACCAATGCCGTGCTGATGCCTTATGTGCTGGTCGCCAACCGCAGCGTTATTGAAGACAAGATTGGCCGCCTGGCTGCCTGGCTGGAGCTGCCCAACCCCTGCTTCAACACCTTCCTGGACTGGGTTGTGTCCCTGCGCAGCGAACTGAACATCCCCAATACCCTGACCGACATTGGTCTGGATGACAGCCGCCTGGACGAACTGGCCGCCATGGCCGTGGAAGATCCCTCTGCGGGCGGCAACCCCATCCCCTGCACCGTGGACAACATGAAAGCCATCCTGCAGGCCTCTCTTAAAGGCAAGCTGTAAGATACAGACCCCGCAGGCTGCTGTTTCACGACAGCGCCATGCAAGAGCATCACAAGGGCGGCCTTCGGGCCGCCCTTTTTGCTGTGAGAAGATAACTCACGCTTCCAGCGTTATCACATCGTGATTCCACTTAAACCGATGTGGCTCTATGTGCCGGCCCGAAACACTCCGCTCGTTCCTGAATTCACCTGATGGCGAACCAACAGTAGCGACCCCGTTCCAGCGCACTTGCCCGGAAGCCGACTCTTTCACCCAAACAGAGATTGTAATTTTATTGCGCGATCCGTCGGCCAGAATGTCGCATCCGACAGTTCAAATAGCCTCAAGAACAATCATTCGTCTTTTTTAGAAATTGGCAAGAATCCTTGTTGATAATCTCCCAATCAGGAAGCAGCTTCATAGGTGGAGGAAACTAAATGCGGGCGTAAAGATCCGCGTCATTAGGCAGAGGAAAAGTAAATGTCAGTCTTCAGTCATCCAGAGTTTGATGGTCATGAAAAAGTACTCTTCGGGCAAGACGAAGAGACAGGATTAAAGGCCATTATTGCTGTCCACAACACTGCCCGCGGGGCCGCCGTCGGCGGATGCCGTTTCTGGGATTACGAAAGTGATGAAGAGGCTCTGACAGATGTTCTACGCCTGTCCCGGGGCATGACCTACAAGTCTGCTCTGGCCTCCCTGCCCTTCGGGGGCGGCAAATCCGTCATCATGGGCGACCCCAGGAAACTGGGCAGCGACGCCTTCTTCCGGGCCATGGGCCGGATGGTTCACAGTCTGGGTGGTCTCTATAGCGCCGCAGAAGACGTGGGCATTTCCGTGCCTGATGTGGAAGCCATGGGACAGGAGACCCCCTTTGTCCGCGGCATTGCGTCCGGTGAAGTCGGCGACCCCTCTCCCTTTACCGCCTATGGCGTGTTCCGGGGGATTGAAGCCGCTGTGGCCCATCGTCTGGACAAACGCGATCTGCAAGGGGTGACCGTGGCCGTTCAGGGACTGGGCAATGTGGGCTTTGATCTGGCCAGGCAGCTGCATGAGGCCGGAGCAAAGCTGATCGTAGCGGACCTCAACCGCGATCGGCTGGAAGAAGCCCGGCAGCGCTTTGACGCCCAGATCAGTGATCCCATGGGCATTGTCGCTGCAGAGGTAGATGTCTTTGCTCCTTGCGCCCTTGGGGCCATCATCAATGACGACACCCTGGGCCAGTTGAAAGCCCCCATTGTGGCCGGGGCAGCCAACAACCAGCTGGCTGAGGCCCGCCATGGGGAAGCCCTGCGTCAGCGCAACATCCTCTACGCACCGGACTACTGCATCAATGCCGGGGGCATCATCGTCATTGCCTATGAAAGCCGCCCCGATGGCCAGCGCCATGACCGGGCCGAAGCCATGGCCCATATTGATGGCATCCACGGCACCTTGACGGAGATCTTCCAGCGCAGCGATCGTCGGGGGCTGTCCACCGCCCGACTGGCCGATGAGATGGCGGAAGAGCGTTTCAAGGGGAACCAGCCGAAAGCGGCCTGATCCAGACAGAACCACTGGCCCGGGCCACATTGGCCCATGTTGCCGCTGTTGAACCAGCCAGAGCCAGATCGGTTTAGAGGCCAGCGCAAAGCGCTTTCAGCTAAACCGGTCAGGCTCTGGGTCAGATGACCACCAGATCGCTGCTGTCCAGATTGCTGCCCGTTACAACGCCCTGCAGACTGATGGACCCGGCCGTCGCCCCGGATGATTTCCCCAGGCGAAAAGTCCCCACCCAAAGCGTGGTGCCATTGCTGTTCAGTCCCCAGACAAAGACCGCTGTCGAGATGCCCGTGTTCCCGCCGGAGCCGACCTTCAGACCAGACAGCGCTGTTTTAAAGGCGGTCGTCGAGGCAAAGGTGCCGACAAAAGCTTTGGACGCAGCAGAGGCCGCATCCAGCACCTTCACCAGCGCAGAGGTACCATTGGTGCTGGTCAGCGCCACCACGCGCCCCTGCTGGGAGATGAAGGTGGTGGCCGTGGTGGTCAAGACGAAGTAGGCCCCGCTGGTGGTCCCGGTCGGCAGCCAGTTGGACCCCAGGATCATCCAGGCATCATCCCCGGTCTGGTCAAAGTCCAGCACGCTGGCGTGTTTGGTCCCCATGGAAACGGTGGGCAGGAAGAAGTGATCATCACCGGCCCCGCCAAACACCACATCCGGGACATCCAGCGCGGCAATCACGTCATCCCCGGCAGAGCCTTTGAGTGTGTCCCGCTGCGTGTCTTTGAATGCGGTGATAAAGTCATTCCCATCACCTGCCCTGGCCACATCGCTGCCGATGAAGGCGGCAATGGTATCGCTGCCCTCCCCGGCTGAAAGCAGATCATTGCCGCTGCCGTCGGCCAGAACATCCTTGCCTGTTCCGCCATAGAACTGCCCCCCACCAGGGCCAAAACCGATCAGCGTGTCATTGCCGGATCCGCCATAAAGCACATCACTGCCCGCGCTGCCTGACACCGCATCATCGCCGCCGCTGCCAAACAGAACATCATTCCCGCTGAACCCCAGCACCGTGTCGTTGTCAGCACCGCCCTTTAAGATATCGCTGCTGATGCCCCCCAGAATGACATCCGTGCCCTTGCCGCCGTTTACATTGTTGATGCCGGTTCCCGATCCGGGGCTGGAAGAAAAGATCAGACCGGTGGAGTTGACACTGAAAGTCCCGTCGTTGGCGATGATGGTATCCGCACCGGCACCGCCCTGAATGGTGTCGTTGCCGGTACTGCCGCGAATGGAATCATCCCCGGCGTTTCCCTGAACCCAGTCATTTCCTACATTGGCTTTGATGATATCGTTGTCCGGGCCGCTGTCCCCGGCGATGCCGCCAAAGATGGTGTCGTTGCTAAAGCCGCCCTGAATGGAATCGTTGCCGCGGTCGCCGCGCAGCAGGTTGGAGCCGAGGCTTTCGACCAGAAAGTCACTTCCTCCACCGCCGCGCAAGGTGTCGTTGCCGCTGGAACCCACAATGGTGTCATTGCCGCCATTGCCCTGTATCAGGTCATTCCCGCCTGCCCCGACAATGCTGTCCTGATCAGCGCCCGTGTCCCCGGCCACACCGCCAAACAGCGTGTCGTTGCCGGAACCGGCCCTCAAGGTATCGTTGCCCTTATCCCCATAGAGCAGATCCGCGGTTCCCGAGGCGGCGGCTGTAACCGTGTCGTTGCCCTGACCGCCCCGCACGGTATCGGCCCCGCCCCCGGCCAGCAGCTTGTCGTTGCCGCCGTTGCCCTGCAGATTGTTGTCCCCGGAGAAACTCTCAGCGAAAGAATCCGCGCCGGAAAAGCCAACAAAGAACCCGCCGCCAGTCAAACTGCCCGTGGTGGCTTTGTTGGCCAGATCATCGGCGATGCTGTTGGTGGTACCATCGCCAAACTGCAGGCCCGACCCATCGACAAACTGAAAGTTGGTGGTGGCCAGTCCTTTGCGGGTTACCCCTTCCAGGGTCAGGCTCATTCCGTTATCCAGCGTCCCGACAACGGCACCGTCGACTTCAGCCCAGCTAAAGTCCTGGGCGGCACTGGCGGTAATCACCACCACATCCTGAGTGGGATCAAAAGCCAGGGTCTGGCTTTCCGTGCTGTCGAAAACAAAAACTGCCATCTGCTAAACACCCCTGCTCCTCAGTTATGGCCCCCGGTGGCCTTTTATCCCCGTCCAGCAATCCGGATCCCAGATACCAGCGCGCCAAACCTGCGTGGCTCCACGGCTCAATACCTATTGTATCCCCTTTCTCCTATCCGACTTACGAAGCGGCAATCTAAAACAGGACCAGATCACTGGCGCTGTCGAGATTGCTGCCGGTAATGGTGATGACATTAGAAATGGTGGCCGCCCCGGTGGTGTTGAGCGAGACCACCACCAGCCACAGCGACTTTCCACTGGAGTTTACAGCCCAGGCAAAGGCATTGGTTGAAGTCGGAGCCGTCAAAGCCGTCAGGAAGCTGGAGAAGACCGACAGCTTGGAAAAGCCCCCCTGGAAAGCCCGGCTGGTGGAGCCCCCACCGATGGAGATGGCTTTGACGCTGGCCGCCTTGTTGGATGTGCCCGTCAGCGCCACAACAAAGGTATTGGTTCCTGGCCCAACCGGCGCGGTTCGGGTGGCACCGGAGATGTAGCGCGACGCAGAGGCCCCCCAGGCATCCTCACCAGAGGCATCGAAATCAACCACAGAGGCGTGCTTGGTGGCGTGGGAGAAGAAAACCCGGAAGACATCGTCCCCGCCAGACCCGTGAATGACATCCAGACCATCGCTGGCCATGATGGTGTCATTGCCACCGCCACCGCGCAGGGTGTCGCTGGATACCGTCGTAACAATGCGGATCAGATCTGACCCGTCACCGCCCAGCACCACGTCTTTGCCTGCCCCGGCCGAGATGGTGTCATTACCACCGGCAGCATCAACCAGATCTGACCCGGCGCTGTCTTTGAGAAAATCAGCCCCCTCGCCGCCATAGAGCCGATCACCGCCTGTGCCCCCCAGCAGGGTATCATTATCGCTGCCGCCGCTGAGCACATCCGACCCGTTCGCGCCGGTCAGACGGTCCTTGCCACCGGATCCCCGAATGACATCTGAACCACCGCCCCCCAACAGGGTGTCGTTGCCGCTGCCCCCCTCGATGACATCGTGATCGCTCAGGCCGTTTCCCCCCAGGATGACGTCGTCACCTTTGTTGCCAAACAGGAGATTGGCACCGGAGCCAACATTGCCGGCCCCACGGACAACAGTGGTTTTCCCACCGCCTGCTGTGGTGGTGGTGGCGCTGCCCAAACTGCCGAAGTTTCCAAAGATGCTGTCGTCCCCGGCACCACCTCTGACGGTATCTCCATTGGTGGCCAGAGTGCCGCCATCACCCATCAGGATGTCATTTCCGCCGTTGCCCTGAATCAGGTCGGCGCCATTGCCGCCCCGGACAACATCCACATCCGGCCCCGTATCCCCGGCCACACCGCCAAAGATCGTGTCATTTGATTTGCCGCCAATGATGGTATCGGAGCCTTTGTCCCCGTACAGCAGGTTGGAGCCTGTGCCGACAAACAGCCCCCCGGCGGTCATGGCATCGTCGCCCGCACCACCCCGCACGGTGTCATTGCCCACGCCCGCGCGGATCAGGTCATTGCCGCCGTTAGCCTGAACTTTGTCATCCCCGGCCCCGGCCAGAATGGTATCGGCATCAGCCCCCGTGTCACCGGCAACTCCGCCAAAAAGCGTATCATTGCCGGAACCGGCAGAGAGGGTATCATTGCCTTTGTCGCCATAGAGCAGGTCTCCTGCGGACCCCAGCGCGGCTGTGATGGAATCGTTGCCCTGGCCGCCCCGCACCGTATCAGTCCCACTCCCGGCCCGCAGCTTGTCGTTGCCGCCATTGCCCTGCACCAGGTTGTTGCCACTTGAGGCCTCGGCAAAGGAGTCCACACCGGAAAATCCGATGAACACCCCTCCTCCAGCCAGGCTGCCGGTCGTCGCCGTATTTGCCAGATCGTCCGCGATGCTGTTGGTGGTGCCATCGCCAAACTGCAGGCCCGACCCATCAACGAACTGGAAATTAGTGACCGCCAGGCCTTTGCGGGTTACCCCTTCCAGGGTCAGGCTCATTCCGTTATCCAGCGTCCCGACAACGGCACCGTCGATTTCCGCCCAGCTAAAGTCCTGAGCGGCATTGGCGGTAATCACCACCACATCCTGAGTGGGATCAAAAGCCAGAGTCTGGCTTTGCGAACCATCAAATACAAACGTTGCCATCGACTGTCCCCCGGTACTGAACGGCACGACCAGCTTATCGGGCTAAGAGCCCTGAAGATAGCTATGCACCCAACAAAGGGGAAAAGCACCAGCCTTTCCCCTTTGCCGCCAATCCAACTGCCCCCTAGAGGCACGTCATCTTAAGTGGACTCACTGCGTGATTACACTTGAAGCCTGAAACTCTTTTCAGCGCGCCAGAGCAACCTCAGAACAGAAAGAGATCACTGGCACTGTCCAGGTTGGTGCCCGTGATGGTCTTGATGCTTGTCGCCGTCACACCCGCCGTTGTCGTGCTGGCCGTAAAGGCCACAGTTGCGATCCAGAGTTTGCTGCCGGCTGTGTTCACTGCCCAGGCAAAGACTGTGTTGGATCCGGTCGAACGACTACCGGCGACCAGACCATTGAGGAAGGAGGTAAAGGCCCCGGTGTTGCTGAAAGATCCCTGAAACGCCCGATCGGCAGCCAGTTTTTCGAGGGTCCTGTTCGGCAGCAGAATATCGGTTCCGATCTGAACCGTTGCGACAGAAGCCGAGCCCTTGGACGTGCCGGTGATCATCCGCACGAAGGTATTGGTGATACTCCCGGGAAGGCTGTTTCTGGTGGTGGCGTTGGAGATAAAGCCCGAGACACCGATACCCCAGGCATCCGCCCCGCTGGCATCGAAGTCCAAAACGGATGCCTGCGCCTTGGTGCCGTTCAAAACGAAGGCATCATCACCAGCGCCACCAAAGATGATATCGGCGCTATCCTGGGCGACGATCACGTCATCTCCGGCACCGCCTTTGAGGGTATCCACGGTCTTGTCGGGCAGTACGCTGAGAAGATCATCCCCGGATCCGCCGCTGATGAAGTCACTGCCCGATGACGCCGCAATTGTGTCATTGCCAGCGCCACCAAAAACCACATCATTGCCATTGCCGTCCAAGATGAAATCTGACCCGTCTTGTCCTTCCAGGCGATCCCCCCCTGTTACGCCCCGCAAGGTGTCATTGCCTGTGCCACCGTACAGCACATCAGAGCCCTTGCCCCCGGTAAGGTGGTCGTCGCCTTCACTGCCGCTGAGGATATCTGATCCACTTAATCCAAAGATGGAATCGTCGCCCGTTCCCCCCTTGATCACGTCATGGGCAGAAGTGGTCGCTCCCCCGGCAATCAGATCATCCCCTTTGTTTCCGAACAGCAGGTTCCCGTCGGAACCGCGCGCAGAGGTCACCACAAGGAAGGTTCGGCTCCCTGCCTGGGCTGTGGTTATGCCCGTGGTCGTGCCGAAGGCGGCGAAGTTTCCGGCGATGGTATCATCCCCGGCTCCCCCCCGTATGGTGTCCGTATTGGTTCCCGGTCCGGCTGTGCCCGTGCCACCCAACAGCTTGTCATCGCCGCCATTGCCCTGGATCACATCAGCGCCGCCTGCGCCAATGATGAAATCGGCGTCAGATCCCGTATCCCCGGCCACACCACCAAAGATCGTGTCGTTGCCCTTGCTTCCGCCGACAATGGTGTCATTGCCCTTATCCCCGTAAAGCAGGTTGCTGCCGGAGACTGGACCAAAGCCTGCGGTAATTGAGTCATTACCAGCACCGCCACGGACGGTGTCGTTACCGGCACCGGCTGCGATGGTGTCATTACCACCATTGCCCTGGATCAAATCGGCACCCGAACCGCCGACGATGCTGTCGGCGTCCGCACCTGTATCCCCGGCCACACCGCCAAACAGGGTGTCATTGCCAGAGCCGGCCCGCAGGGTGTCATTGCCTTTGTCGCCGTAGAGCAGATCACCTGTGGCGGCAGCTGCCGCCGTGACCGTATCATTGCCCTGACCGCCGCGGACCGTATCGGCACCTCCGCCTGCCAGCAGCTTATCGTTCCCGCCGTTCCCCTGGATATTGTTGTCACCGGAAAAACTCTCGGCAAAGGAATCGACCCCAGAGAAGCCAACAAACACCCCGCCAGCGGTAATGGTGCCGGTCGTGGCCGAGTTGGCCAGGTCATCGGCTATGCTGTTGGTGGTGCCATCACCGAACTGCAGGCCCGAGCCATCGACAAACTGGAAATTGGTCACCGCCAACCCTTTGCGGCTGACGTTCTCCAGTGTCAGGGTCACGCCGCCAGACAGGGTGCCCACCACATTGCCATCCGCTTCCGTCCAGATGAAATCCTGAGCCGAGTTGGCCGTGACGACCACGACATCGGCTGTCGGATCAAATGCGAGTGTTTGGCTGTTCGTGCCATCAAAAACAAAGGTAGCCATGTGGTTTGGTCCCCCGAAGACAAAGGCGATAGCGGTTGCGTATCTTGCCCTAAGACATTTGTCATAAAGTCTAGCCAAGCTTGCTGGCACAGGAAAGAAATTTGGGAATCGTTACACATCAAAGGTCGATTTGCTCAGCTTGAGCGAACCATTTACTCGCGAATCCGCAAAAACCACCTCCGATAACTTATTGAAAATAAATAATATCTTTCATGACATTTGCCATTAAACACGCCAACTCTCTCCGAAGGAGCCATCACGGCCAGCGTTCCTGCGATGACAACAGTGATAGGAACTCAAACTCAGCATTTGCTGCAGACAACCATCGGGTTGCACCCACGAGGCCCTGTTTCTGACCCTCAGGCCCGCTGCTTTGACAAGACCCCCACGATCCAGTCCTGATCCGCGGCTGAGTTTTTGTTGGTAATGAGGTAGGACCGCCGTTCGAAGGTTGTGGCCTCTGCCACTTCCCGCAGTCGACCAGTGGCCAGCGCGGCCTGCACAATCCGCCGTGGCAGGTAGGCGGTGCCGCCCAGTTGCAGCAAATTGTCCAGGGCCCAGACAGCCGACCCAATGGTGACAGCCGGGGTATCCATCAGGGGGTAAGCAAGGGCATGGCGGCGTCTGAAATCCTCCCCCCCATCCACATAGATGTAATCCCCCGCAGACAACAACTGATCGGGATTTCCTCCCTCCTGGTGGGTGGTGACCAGAACCATCTGATCGACCTGCAGAACCGTGACGGTCTGGTTTTCGGCAATGGTCGGGGTGTAACAGAGGGCGGCGTCCACCAGCCCGGTTCCCAGCCAGCGGTTGAGATCTCCCTGCTCCCCCTGCCAGGCCGACAGCGCCACATTGGGGTGCTGTTGGCGCAACCCATGAACAAGGTCGCGCCCCAGATCAGGCCAGAGATCCATATGGCAGCCGATGTTGATCAGGCTTTCGGCCTGAGGCGGTAAGGAGGTTTCCAGCCGCGCCTGGCGCCAAACTTCGGTCATCACCTGGGCATAGCGCTGAAACTTGAACCCGGATGAGGTCAGCTCGGTGCCTGACCGGCGACGATGAAACAAAACCTGGCCCAGGTCCTGCTCCAGGTTGTTGATGCGCGCCGTAACCGTGGACTGGGTCACGTTCAGTTTTTCCGCCGCCCGAATCAAAGAACCTGTTTCGATGACAGCCAGAAAGGTGGTCAGGACGGCCAGGTTCATGATCTTGACTCCAGAAGCTATTTTAATTCGAACTAATCGAATTAAAATAGCAAAACAATTCGATTTATCTAATCGATTCTTTCTCGCATAGTCTCTGTCCTGCGCCCTTGGCCCTGTCGTGCTGCACCATCAAACTTTCTTGCGAGATCAACTGGCATTACAGGCAGATCTCACCTCGCAGCCATCTCAAAAACAGGGGCGAGTGGCACAGCCAGGCCCTGGTCAGACAGGTCGCCCACACAAGTATTACGACCCAAAGAAGAGGACTCCCAAAGATGTCAGCACTTGATTGCGTGCACTCCATTGAAGGCGACGGCCCGCCTCTGTTCATGATTCACGGCATCGGCTCCCGCCGGTCCGGCTGGGCCGCAATCATTGAACGACTGGCCCCCCACTTCACCTGCATCAGCTACGACCTGCGCGGCCACGGTGAGTCGCCATTGTCGGACGGGGAGTTCGGCCTGGAGGAACTGGTGGATGACCTGGAAGCCCTGCGGGACAAGCTGGACATCGACAAGGCCCACGTGATCGGCCATTCCCTGGGCGGCATGATCGGTCCGGCCTATGCCCGCCGCTATCCAGAACGTGTCCGCACACTGGGTCTGCTCAGCACGGCTGCGGGGCGCACTGAAGACGATCGGCAGAAACTGCAGAATGTCATCCGGGCCATGGAAGAAAAGGGCATTGAGCAGGTGCTCAACACTCTGGTGGAGCGCTGGTATACGGATGACTTCATTGCTGCCAATCCAGACGTCATTTCGGCGCGCATTCAGCAGGTGGTCGATACCCCGCCCCATGTCTTCCTGAATGTCTTCCGAATTTATGCAGGGACGGAAATGGCGCCCTGGCTGCACGAAGTCTCTACGCCCAGTCTGGTGCTGACCGGCGAAAATGACGGTGCCTGCAATCCCCGCCTCAACACCTTCATGGACCAGCAGTTGCCCAACTCAGAACTGGTCATTCTGGACACGGTCAAACACGCCATTCTGGTGGAGGCCCCTGATCTGGTGGCCGGAGGCGTCAAATCCTTCATCGACCGCCATCCTGAGGCCTGATCGCCAAGCTTGAAAGCCGGGCCTAAAAGCCGGAATTTTAAAACGGGCATGTGAAAACGGGTGCCTGAAAACCAGCCCCAGATCACTGGAACCTGAACAGCTCAACAGATGGGCTGGGACAAAAAAAGAGGAGAGGACCTTGTCGGTTCCTCTCCTCTTTCATTGTGCTGATCCCGTCAGACCGGTGATCAGGGGGCAAGCTGCAGTCTGACGGACGATCAGGGGGGCAAGGCTGTTGGCAAAAGCCAGGTTCGATCAGGAACCTTCGTTGGGTTCGGACTGGAACTGAACGAAATTCTGAATGCCCATTTTCTCAATCAGGCCCAGCTGGGTTTCCAGCCAGTCGATGTGCTCTTCTTCTTCTTCCAGAATGTCCTGGAAAAGATCACGGGAAACGTAGTCGCGCACGGATTCCGTATAGGCAACGGCTTCACGCAACTGTTCAGCGCCGCTCATTTCGATCTTCAGGTCACATTCCAGAATTTCCTGCACGTTTTCGCCAATCATCAGCTTGTGCAGGTCCTGCAGATTGGGCAGGCCTTCCAGGAACAGAATACGCTCGATCAGTTCATCGGCGTGTTTCATTTCCTCGATGGACTCGTGATATTCCTTTTCCGCCAGCTTTGTGATGCCCCAGTCTTTGAGCATGCGCGAATGCAGGAAGTATTGGTTGATCGCGGTCAGTTCGTTTGTCAGGACGGCGTTCAACAGTTCAATGGATTTTTTATCGCCTTTCATGGCGCGCTCTCCTTGGAAGTCCAAAGCGTCTGTTTTTGTCATGGCTCGGTGTGACCCAAAGATAGCAACCCACCACCTGTTCCCCAAGCAAAAACAGTCATTCAAAAATGAATTTCTCCAATAAAATCAACATATTATCGATAATGATTATCATCAACAATTTCTGAATTCTGCGAACGAATGTCATTCAAAATGCGAGCAATTTGCACTCACAAAGCTAGTGCCTTGTATCAGGACAGTTTTCTCATTTTCGATCCGACAGATGAAAAGTGACTGCTTGCTTTCAAATGATGCCTGAATTTGGCTTGTTTCTTTTGGAGGTCTTTTTAAGTGGAGAAAGGGTGTAGAGGCCCTGAGGACCCAAAACCCGCTGCACCAGCCCCCCAAACGGCCTAGGCATTTTTAGAGACTCGGTCTCTGGACCTCTCCAAAAAAGCCTGATATCTCCATCGCCAAATACCCAGAAAGACTGTCTTCTGCTTTCCCGGTCCCGGAGGCAGTCTTTCGTCCAACACCCCTGATCGCCGCCTGATCACTGATTGGTTTCGGCAGCAGAATCCATCGGGCCTCAACGCCCGGTTTGGTCCCCATGTTGGACAGTCTTAATTCTGGAACGACCGGGACCTCTCCCCGCCCCGTTTCCAGCCTGTGATCTTTGCAAAGGGACAGCAGCTCTCTGACGAGCCCCTGCGCATTTCTTGAAAGGACTAGGAATGAGCGCACTTCTCCGCACCATCACCCCAGTGGACAGTTCTGTTTTGGTGGAACGGCCCTTGGCCAGCGCCAGCGACATCGACGCCGCTCTGGAAAAAGCTGTCGCCGCCCAGAAAAAATGGCGTGCGACCCCTCTGGCCGAACGTCAGGCACTGATGACTGCCGCCGTGGACGCATTCCTGTCCAAGACCGATGAAATCGCCGAAGAACTGACCCGTCAGATGGGCCGCCCCATCAGCCAGGCCCCTGGTGAAATGGGCGGGTTTGAAGAGCGCGCCCGGCACATGATCGCCATTGCCCCCGACGCTCTGGCCGATGTTCAGCCCGAAGCCAAAGACGGCTTCACCCGCTTCATTCGCCGCGAAGCCCTGGGCGTGGTGGCGATTATCGCCCCCTGGAACTTCCCCTACCTCACCTCCGTCAACGGCATCATCCCGGCTTTGCTGGCCGGCAATGTGGTTGTTCTCAAGCACTCCAGCCAGACCCCGCTTTGTGCCGATCGCTTCGCCGAAGCTTTCAAAGCTGCCGGCCTGCCGGAGGGTGTCTTCCAGAACCTGGACCTCAGCCACGCCGACTCTGAAAAACTGATGGCCGATCCCCGGGTCAACTCCGTGAACTTCACCGGTTCGGTTAAAGGTGGTCTGGCGGTACAGAAAGCCATCAGCGGCAAGTTCATCTCCGCCGGTCTGGAACTGGGCGGTAAGGACCCCGCCTATGTGCGCCATGACGTGAACGTGGCCCATGCCGTTGAGAACCTGGTGGATGGTGCCTTCTTCAACTCCGGTCAGTCCTGCTGCGGCATTGAGCGGATCTACGCCCACGCAGATGTCTATGACGCCTTTGTGGAAGGCTATGCGGAGCTGGTGCGCAAATACACGCTGGGCAACCCGCTGGACGCCAGCACGAACCTGGGGCCCTGCGTACGGGCTTCTGCCGCAGACTTTGTACGTGGTCAGGTGGCCGATGCCCTTAAACAGGGGGCCTCTGCCCTGATTGATGCCAAGGGCTTTGCCGCCGATGAAGCAGGCACCCCCTACCTGGCTCCACAGGTCATGGTCAACGTGGACCATTCCATGCGCATCATGACTGAAGAGTCCTTCGGCCCGGTGGTAGGCATCATGAAGGTTTCTTCCGATGAGGAAGCCATTTCCTTGATGAATGACAGCGAGTTCGGCCTGACAGCCTCCATCTGGACGCAGGATGAAGCCGCGGCGCTGGCCATCGGCGACCAGGTGGAAACAGGAACCTTCTTTATGAACCGCTGCGACTATCTGGATCCGGCCCTGGCCTGGACCGGGGTTAAGAACTCCGGCCGGGGCTGTACCCTTTCCAGCGTCGGGTATGAAAGCCTGACCCGACCCAAATCCTTCCACCTGCGCACCCAGCTGTAACAGCCGGCTTCGCAGAGCTGATGGCGCCCCGGACAGTCAGGTAAACTCAACCGGCGCCGGGGCGATAGAGGCAGAAAGACAGAAGACGTGACAGACTGATGCTCTGAAACGTGTGGAATCTTGTTCACAAAAGAAGGCCGGAGCGCAGAGCTTCGGCCTTTTTCATTCAGGTCGCCACCTGCCGGAGGGCAAAGAAAAAGCCGCTGAAACAGCGGCTTGAAAACTCATCCAGCTTTTGAAAAATCTTACTCAGCAGCCATCAGCAGCGCTTCATCCTGATTGGCGGTTTCCGCTGCGGCATCGCGCACCATTTCCCGGATCGTCGAGGCACATTTACCGCAGTTGGGAGCAACGCCCTGGCTTTTGTAAACCTTGGCGCAGCTGTTGGCCCCTTCGGAAATGGCCTGTTTCACTGCTTTGCAGTTAAACCCGTGACAAAGACAAACGTACATGATCACCCAACTGAAGATCCGCCATCGCCAATGCGACTGACTTGCAAAATCATGAGGTGACCATAAGCAGGCGATCAGTTGCTGTCAATAATGATTCGCAAACTCAAAACTACCTGCGACGATATTTCCCCAACTTTTGAAAATCCCGTTCGAAAACAGCCGGAAACAGCCGGAAACCGGAACCACATGCAGGAAGGGCGGCCCTCTCCCGCTGGAAAGGACCGCCCTGTATCAGGCCATCAGCCAAACCCCAGGTCTCAACCCGTCAGGTTTGCCGTCAGAAAGGCAGTTCTTCTTCCATGGCCATGAGAGAGGCATTGCCCCCGGCGGCTGTGGTGTCGATGGACAGTGTCCGTTCGGTGGCAAAGCGATGCAGGTAGCGTGGTCCCCCGGCTTTGGGGCCAGTACCTGACAGGCCTTCGCCGCCGAAAGGCTGCACCCCGACCACCGCCCCGATCATGTTGCGGTTTACGTAGGCATTGCCCACTTTCAGGTTCCGGTAGATGTAATCCACCGTGGAATCGATGCGGCTGTGAATGCCCAGGGTCAGGCCGAAACCCGTCTTGTTGATGTCTGCCAGTACCTCGTCCAGTTCACTGGCCTTGTAACGCACCACATGGAGGATGGGCCCGAAGACTTCATTGGTCAGCTGGCTGAGCGAGTCGATGCCATAGGCCACAGGGGCCACGAAGGTTCCCTGGTCCGTTCCTGCCCCCAGATCAACACGGGCAATCAGTCGGGCTTCCTGGTCCATGCGGCGGCAGTGAGCCAGCAGATTGGCCCGGGCTTCTTCGTCAATGACCGGACCAATGTCCTGACTTAGATTTTCCGTGTTGCCAACGCGCAGTTCCTTCATGGCCCCGGCCAGCATGGTTTCGATCTTGTCGGCCACATCCTCCTGCAGGAACAGGACCCTGAGCGCCGAACAGCGCTGCCCGGCGGACTGGAACGACGAAATCACCACATCGCGCACCACCTGTTCCGGCAAAGCAGTGGAGTCGACGATCATGGCATTCTGCCCACCGGTCTCCGCAATCAGCGGCACAATGGCCCCCTCCCGCGCCGCCAGGGTGCGGTTGATCAGCTTGGCTGTTTCCACGGACCCGGTGAATGCAACGCCGGAGATTCGTTCATCAGCGACCAGTTTCCCGCCCACGGCAGCACCGTCGCCGGGCAGCAGCTGGATCACATCACCAGGCACACCGGCCTGATGCAGCAACCGCACGGCTGCCGCAGCCACCAGAACTGTCTGCTCGGCAGGTTTGGCCAGGACGGCGTTGCCTGCCACCAGTGCCGCCACCACCTGACCGGCAAAGATCGCCAGCGGGAAGTTCCATGGACTGATGCAAAGGAAGACGCCCCGCCCGGTCAGCATGATTTCATCGCGCTCTCCGGTTGGCCCAGGCAGGCGTTCAGGCTCGGCAAAGTCAATGCGGGCACGGGCAGCATAGTAGCGGCAGAAATCCACGGCCTCCCGCAGTTCCGCCTGGGCATCCATCAGGGTTTTACCGGCCTCCTTGATGCAGAGCGCCAGCAAATTGGCCCGGTTTTCTTCCATCAGATCCGCCACGCGATCCAGGCAGTTGGCGCGTTCCTGCGCCGGAACCTGATTCCAGGCGTCGTGGGCCCGGGTTGCACGGGCCACAGCATCTTCCAGCTGTTCCGGGGTGGTGTCGGCAACTTCCCCCACCACCTGACGGCGGTCGGCCGGGTTGGTGACGCTGTGGGTCGGCCCTGCCAGTTCGCGGCCGCCGATCAAAGGACCTGCCTGCCACTTCTGTTGCTGGACCTGGGTCATGTCTTTGCCCAGCTGCGCCAGCCAGGGCGCATCGGTCAGATCATGCCCGGCGGAATTCTTACGGCTCTGGCCATAGAGGTCCGCTGGCAAAGGGATCTGGCTGTTGGGGACTTTGGCATGACCTTCCGTGCTGGCCAGCACCAGCGCTTTGGCCTTGGCCACCGGATCGGCAACAATCTCATCCAGCGGCAAGGCCTCGTCCTGAATGCGATTGACGAAAGAGGAATTGGCTCCGTTTTCCAGCAAACGTCGCACCAGATAGGCCAGCAGATCCTCGTGGCTGCCCACCGGTGCATAGATGCGGCAGGAGATGCCGGTCTTGTCGGGACCGACGATCTGCTCATAAAGCGCTTCCCCCATGCCATGCAGACGCTGATATTCAAAGTCCTTGCTGCCATTGGCCATTTCCATGATGGCCGCCAGCGTGTGGGCGTTGTGGGTGGCAAACTGCGGGTAGAAGGCGTCGGGATTGCCGAGCAGTTTCTTGGCGCAGGCCATGTAAGACAAATCGGTCAGAACCTTGCGGGTGAAAACCGGATAGCCGGACAGGCCCTCTTCCTGGGCCAGCTTGACCTCCGTATCCCAGTAAGCCCCTTTAACCAGCCGCACCATCAGTCGGCGATTGTGGCGGCGGGCCAGGTCGGCCAGCCAGTCAATCACCCGGCTGGCGCGCTTCTGATAGGCCTGAACCGCCAGACCAAAGCCATGCCAGCCTGCCAGCGCCGGGTCGCCGGAGACAGCTTCAATGATGTCCAGAGACAGATCCAGACGATCCGCCTCTTCCGCATCAATGCACAGGCCGATGTCCTTTTCTTTGGCCAGCCGGGCCAGATCGCGCATGCGCGGCACCAGTTCCGTCATCACCCGGTCACGCTGGGCAAACTCATAACGCGGGTGCAAAGCTGACAGCTTGACGGAAATGCCCGGGCTGTCAGCGATGTTCTTGCCTTTGCCAGCATCGCCAATGGACTCAATGGCGGCCTTGTAGGCCTCAAAGTAGCGGTCGGCGTCGGCCATGGTACGGGCCGCTTCGCCCAGCATGTCATAGGAGTAGCGATAGCCTTTGGCTTCCTGCTCTTTCGCCCGCTCCAGGGCTTCCTTGATGTTCCGGCCCATCACAAACTGACGCCCCAGAATGCGCATGGCTTCACGTACGGCAGAGCGGATCAGCGGTTCGCCGGAACGCTGCACCAGCTTTTTCACCACGCCGCCAAAGTTCCGCCGCTCCCCTTCATCCAGACGCACCACACGCCCCGTCAGCATCAGCGCCCAGGTAGAAGCATTCACAAAGAGGGAGTCGCTCTTGCCCAGGTGCGTTTCCCACTCGGCTTCAGCGATCTTGTCCTTGATCAACTTGTCCAGGGTCAGCGCATCGGGGACCCGCAGCATGGCTTCCGCCAGACACATCAGGACCACGCCTTCTTTGCTGGAAAGTTCATACTCATGCATGAAGGCATCAATGCCGCCCTGCCGTGTCCGGGTGGTGCGCACGGCCTTGACCAGATTGCGCGCCCGGTCGGCAATGCGATCCTGCATGTGCGGAGCCAGTTCGGCTTCCGCCACCAGGCGGGTCACGATCGCTGTTTCATCGGCCAGCATGTCCGCGCGCAGGGCTTCACGCAGGGGCGGCACAACAGCAAGGGCGTGATCGATCAACATGGGGCAGGGTCCTCAACTACTGGAACGGCCAGAGCATGATCGGTTTGCTTAGAAGCGCTTCGCGCTTGGAACGAAACCGGTCATGCTCTAACTCATTGAAAAGAGACGAATTCATGCTTCAAGCGTTATCACGTAGTGAGTCCACTTAAAGCGATTTGACTCTTGCGAGACCACCGGAAAGAGAGCCTGGGCTGTGAGCAGTAAAGATGCTGCTGGCACAGGTCCGGTTTTCCGGCGAAGGGGAAAGTGCGGCAAACCATAAAGGAAATCACAGCCGAATGTCCTTTCGTTTTATGGCAATCGGCGATACTTTGACTGGACTTTTGCCAATTTCTTAGAATGAAATTCTGATGATTAAAGAAAAAGCTCTGGACAAGATTGACCGCAACATCCTGCGCGCCCTGCAGGATGACGGGCGACAAAGCAATGTGGATCTGGCCAAGAAGGTGGGCCTCAGCCCCACCCCCTGTCTGGAGCGGGTGCGCCGTCTGGAGCGGGATGGGTACATCACCGGCTACCGGGCCCTGCTGGATCCGGCCAAACTGGATGCCGGACTGATCGTCTATGTGCAGGTCACCCTGGACCGCACCACCGATGATGTTTTCGAGCAGTTCCGCCAGACCGTGATCAACCATCCGGAGATTGTCGAATGCGCCATGGTGGCCGGAGGATTTGATTACCTGATGAAGGTTCGCGTCGCCAACATGGAGGCCTATCGGCGATTTCTCGGCTCCAGCCTGACATCCCTGTCCGGGGTGTCCCAGACCCACAGTTATGTGGTGATGGAGGAGGTTAAGCCAGACGGGCTGCTGACCGTGCCGGAATAACAGCAGGAGAATAGCTGCGGTGCGCTGACTGTGCCGGAATGACTGCGGTGGTCTGATTGGGTTGGGCCAGCTGGGTCAGGTCGACTGGGTTGGGCCGACTGACGTAGCGTGGTGATGCCGGGGCGATTGGGGAGCAATATCCATGCAGAAGACCAGGTGCAGATGGCTCACTGCAGAAGCGCAGAACTCATCCAGTTGTCCTCTTGCTGTTTTCCAGCCTTTCATGCCCTGGGCTGCTGACATTCAGCGCCCATAAAACACGGCCACAAAACAAGGCCAGAAAATCAAGTCACAGTTCCCCCTTTGCAGAGATCGGCATGAACTGAGAAAAACCCTTGGGACTCGCGGCAGCGATCCCCGCCGGTCCTCCAGACTCCGCACCTGATGCATAGCGCCTTTGCAACCGCAACAAGCACGCGAACACTCTCCACAGCTTCGCCCGCATGACGTAAAGACAAACAGGGCCCTGCTGAGCAAAAGCAAGAAGGGGAATAGAAACAATTTCATAAGGTTATGAAATTCTCTGTGGAATTTACTGTTTGGACCTCCGGTTTTTAACGGAGTTTAGAAACAAGATTGAAACAAATTGCGTCGATTTCGAGCATTGATCTTTCCGATCGGAATTCCTATTTCCGCCACACCTGCTCAACAAATCTGCAATGTTAATGCCCCCCGGCAGCGAGGCTTTGCCTCCTGACCAACCTGTCCCCATGAGTGTGTTATGTACACGGACCAGCAGCTAAATGGACTTCAGTCCCACAGCAATCAGCCGATTTCAGGATCCTGTCAGGCCAAGCGCCTGCTGACAGATCCCCGGATGTGGGCGCTCTACAGCTATTGGCAATGCCGGCGAGGGCTGCACCTCGCCCCGGCGCGGCAGGATGTAGAGCCACTGCTGGATTTACCAAGGCAAACGCCGCATCTGATCATGATCCGGCTTTATCCCGGAGCACAGGAAGATCAGAAGGCTCAGTTCAAGCTGACGGTGGTTGGAACACAGCTGGTCAGCATTGCCGGACGTGACAATACGGGACGTCTGGTGAACGCCACGGAAAACAACATTGTCATCGACCGCTTTGCCCCGGTGCTGTGCGCCATGCGAGCCAAACCCCAACCGCACTTTGGACAGGGACCGGCCAACTGGATCAATGAGGACTATGTGAGTTTCCAGCATCTGCTGTTGCCTCTGTGTGATCGGCAGGACCGCCTGACCCACATTCTCGGCAGTCTGCTTTTCAATCACTGACAGCACGTCTGGTCGTTCCCGGCCTTCAGGCAAGCCCTTTCCCGGTCAGATCAGAAGCGTTGCGCCTCACCAGAAAACCAATTCGTCACGGGAAGCAGGGGTTTGCTCTGCCCGGTTTCAAACAGCCGGTTTTAGGCCCTTGCGGGCCCTGTCCGCCGGCAAAACGACCGGGCAACCCCCTACTTCTTTGCCTCCCGGATCTGGGCCGTTCAAGAAGAATACCGGCCTCAGGCAGGGCATTGAAATTCCGGACTGTTTGAATTCATTCACATTTCTGCGTACTATCTCAATAACTTGTATCTGCTCCTGACAGGGAGCTTGCCATCAGGAGAGACGTGACCGTTCGGTGAGTTTGAATGGTTTTTCTGCGTAATCTCTTTGTCGATTGCTCTTTGACGTGCAGATAAATCCCCTGTTTTCCTGCTGATTCCCCCGCAGCAACCTTACGATCGAACTTGGTTTACCAGTCTTGTCGGATCACAGCGTGCAGCTAGCTAACAGTTCATTTTGGATCACCAGAAAGGATGATTTGACCGGAACGTCACATCCCGGACTGATTGATGTTTACAGCTACTGGCAGGAAAAGCGCGGCGACAGACTGGCCCCGGCCCGGGCCGATATTGACCCTCTGGACCTGCCAAAACTCCTGCCCTGGCTCACCATTCTCAAGGTGTTCCGCGATCCGAAAACCGACGAACTGGATTTCCAGGCAACACTGGTGGGCACCAAAGTGGTTCAGTTCATGGGCCGTGATGTGACCAACCAGCACTTCGGTGAGATCTTTAAGGGCCCTCAAGCCGTGGTCATCAAAGCGGCCTACGATCGGGTCGCCCGGGAAGCTGATGTTTGCTACAGCCAGTTTGACGCTGGCTGGATGAACAAAGACTACATTTTCTACGAGCGTCTGCTGCTGCCTTTGTCTGACGACAACAAGGTCGTTAACCGCTTGATGGGCTGTACGATTTTCCACCGTTAAGTGTCTTTACACTTTTCACCTGCATATCTGTATCTCTCCGAAGGACTGTGCCCTGGGGCCGATGGCTGAATCCGTACGCGCATCTTTGGGGTGTTAGAACAGTTGGTTGGTAAGAGCGGTAATCGGGAAACCCTTGTTTCTGCGATTTCTATCTGCAGCTGCTTCCTTCGCATTGCGAGGCAGGCAGCAGAAACCTGAGGCCTGTTTCAAGAGGATTGAAAGATCTCTGTTCTGAATCTGATAAAGGGCCTCGAAAGCCAGGCTCAACAGGACCAGGCCATCTGGATTCCAAGCCCGTCAGCTGCCGATCAGATCAACCAGCCGGAACTGCGTGAGCTCTATGACTACTGGAACAGCAAACGGCAGGGACGCCTTGCCCCCAGACGATCTGACATAGACCCCCTGGATTTCCACAAGCTGCTCCCCTGGATTCATATCTTCAAGGTTCTGCGCCCGGCGACGGGCGGCCCCCTGGATTACAAGGTCATCCTCTTCGGCACGGAACTGGTTCAGCACCTGAATCAAGACCTGACGGGCAAACTCTTTTCAGAGATCTTCACCAGCCCGCAAAGCAAAGCTCTGAAAGCCAGTTATGACCGCACGACGATGCAGGCTGAAGTCTGTTTTGCAGAGTTGAACGCAGGCTGGATGGGAAAAGAGTACATTCACTACAAACGCCTGCTTTTGCCTCTGTCCGACGACGGCATTCAGGTGGATCGCCTTTTGGGGTGCAGCTTCCGCGTCCCCTATGATCCCACCGACCCGGACTGAGGATCGCCGGTTACCTCTGGTGAGGCAGGGTTGCTGTCTTGCCGTGGACTTTCTGTAAACGCCCCTCCCCCTTAAACTCACACCGTTTGATCAGGGTCAGGCCTTGTCCGCATTGCTTTTCTCAGTGGAAATCCCGACTGCGGAACAAGGGGTTGCGACGGGCCAGGCGGCGCGGACTCCGGCGGCGCGACGGCATCAGTTTTTCCTCAGTTGCCTGTACCGCCCCGGCTGCAGGTTTTGGCAGACGGCGCATGACCTGATCCTTTCCAGCCTGTTTCAGGTGACGCTGCTCAGCAGTCTCACGAGGCAATGAGGAAGGGGCCTCCCGCCCCGCGTCCTCCTGTCCTGCTTTCCCCTGCCCCGGAATGTCACGGGCGGAGGCTTCAGGGACGGCGACTTCATGGTCAGAGACCTGCGCACCCTCCGGCAGGTTACGCGGCTCTTCCTCCAGGGCCCGCAGATCCTCACTCAGATCGACCAGACGTTCGACCACCAGATGCACCACCAGTCCGGCCCGCTGAACCTTGCCATAAGCCCCCAGCAAAGAGCTGCCCAGCACCTCCTTGCGGTAGGCCTCGAAGGCTTTGGGCCAGACCACCAGATTGGCGATCCCCGTTTCATCCTCCAGCGTCACGAAGATCACGCCCTTGGCACTGCCGGGACGCTGACGCACCAGAACCAGACCGGCGACAGCCAGATACTCCCCGTCCCTGGCCGTCTGCAGAATTCGGGCAGGCTGACATCCGACAGCCGTCAGATCTTCCCGCAGAAAAGCCAGCGGATGAGCCTTCAGAGACAACCGCAGACTGGCATAGTCCTCCACCACCTGCTGGCTGAGCTTCAGACGGGGCAGCCGCACCGGCGGATCGGCCCCGCGGTCTTCCTCTCCCATGGCCGCAAAAAGCGGCAGGGGCGCATCATCGGGCAGGCCTTTGATGGCCCAGAGGGCCTGGCGTCGATCCAGCCCCAGCGAACCATAGGCATCCGCCCGGGCCAGAGCTTCCAGGCTCTGCCGACGCAAAGCCCCCCGACGCCACAGGCCCAGCACATCGCTGTAGCCATTGCCCCGGTGAGCCACCAGCTTCTCCATTTCCTCCTGACGCAGACCTTTGACCTGCCGAAACCCAAGGCGCAGAGCCATCTGGGGGGCAGGCAAAGGATCACCGGGCTGCAGATCCCGCGCCAGACGGGGAAACTCCAGACTGTTGTCCCATTGGGAATGATTGATATCCACCGGCAACACCTGGCCGCCGTGATCGCGCAGATCCCGCACCAGCTGCGCCGGGGCGTAAAACCCCATGGGCTGGCTGTTCAGCAGGCAACAGGTAAAGACCTCCGGATAATGGCATTTCATCCAGCTGGACACATAGACCAGCAAGGCAAAAGAAGCCGCATGGCTTTCCGGAAATCCATAGGTGCCGAAGCCCTGAATCTGTTTGAAACACCGCTCGGCAAAATCCCGTTCATAGCCCCGCTCCAGCATACCGTTGACCAGCTTCTCACCGAAAAGATGCAGGTTGCCGTTGCGTTTGAACGTGGCCATGGCCCGCCGCAACTGATCAGCCTCCGGCGGTGTAAAGCCTGCCGCGACAATGGCAATGGACATGGCCTGTTCCTGGAACAGCGGCACGCCCAAAGTCCGGCCCAGGACTTCCTCCAGTTCTTTGGAGGGATAAAAAACCGGCTCCTTCCCATCCCGGCGGCGCAGATAGGGATGCACCATGTCTCCCTGGATCGGGCCGGGGCGCACAATGGCCACCTCAATCACCAGATCATAGAAATTGCGGGGTTTCAGCCGGGGCAGCATGGACATCTGGGCCCGGCTTTCGATCTGAAAGACCCCTATGGTGTCCGCCTTGCAGACCATGTCGTAAACCTTGGGATCTTCCGCAGGAATGTCCGCCAGGGTCAGGACCCGGCCATAGTGCCGACGCAGCAGATCGAAGCTCTTGGCCAGACAGGTCAGCATGCCCAGGGCCAGCACATCCACTTTCAGAATGCCCAGAGCATCCAGATCATCTTTGTCCCATTCAATGACCGTCCGGTCTTCCATGGCTGCATTTTCAATGGGCACCAGCTCACACAAAGGCCCCTCGGTCATGACAAAACCGCCCACATGCTGGGACAGGTGCCGGGGAAAGCCATAAATCTCTGAGACCAGTTGCAGGGTCAGATTCAGGCGCGGCTCCCCCGGATCCAGCCCCAGTTCATTGACCAGTCCTTCCTTCAGCTCATCCCGGCTCCAGCCCCGCAGCTTCTGGCTCAGCGCATTGATGCTGTCTTCCGACAGTCCCATCGCCTTGCCCACATCCCGCAGTGCGCCTTTGCTGCGATAGCTGATGACCGTGGCCGTCATTCCTGCCCGGTCGCGGCCATAGCGGGCATAGATATGCTGGATCACCTCTTCCCGGCGCTCATGCTCGAAATCCACGTCGATGTCCGGCGGCTCCCGCCGTTCGGGAGAGATGAAACGCTCAAACAGCAGTTCTGCCCGGGCCGGGTCCACCGCCGTCACCCCCAGGCAGTAACAGACCGCCGAATTGGCCGCTGATCCCCGTCCCTGACAGAGGATATCGCGGGAGCGCGCAAAGACCACCAGGTCATGCACACTCAGAAAATAAGGCGCGTAGCCCAGTTGACCGATCAGTTCCAGTTCATACTCGAGGGTCTTGCGCACCTTATCGGGCACCCCCAGGGGATACCGGTTTGCCGCCCCTTTCCAGGTTTGCAGGATCAGTTCTTCCTGGGGACTGCGGCCGTCCTGCCCCAGCTCTCTGGGGTACTCATAGCGCAGTTCCTCCAGGCTGAAAGTACAGCGTTCGACAATCTCCAGGCTCCGGGCCACGGCCTGCGGGTCAGCACGAAAGAGCCGGGCCACCTCTGCAGGCGCTTTCAGGTGCTGCTCCCCATTGGCCAGCAGGCGCCACCCCACCTCGTCGATGGTACAGTGATGGCGGATGGCGGTCAGCACGTCAGCGACAGCCTTGCGACCCGGGTGATGCATGATCACCTCGCCCAGTGCCACCGTCAGCAGCCCTATCCGCTCTGCCAGCGCCGACCAGGCGACCAGCCGTCGGATGTCATCCCCCCGGTAGAGCTGACTGAGCCCCAGGTAACTGCGCCCCGGATGGGCGGCCTGCAGCTGCCCGGCCCGCACTTCCAGATCCCAGGCCGGGCGGTCCAGGGGGGTGCCATCCAGCAAAGCCCCTTCAGAGTCCGGCTGGTCCTCATAATCGTAGGGCAGCAGAATGAAGATCTGCCCTTCACCGGCGGCCAGCAGTTCGTCAAAAGAAAAGTCACAGGAGCCTTTTTCACTGCGCCGCTTGCCCAGCGTAAGAAGACGGGACAACCGCCCATAGGCTGCCCGGTCCTGGGGGTAGCAGATCACCTCCGGCCCATCGCGCGGGGCCAGGCGCGCGCCGACCAGCAGGCGCATGTTCTGCTCCTTGGCCGCCACATGGGCCCGCACCACTCCCGCCAGACTGTTCCGATCGGCAATGCCAATTGCGGCCAGCCCCAGCGCCTTGGCCGTGGTCACCAGTTCATCGGGGTGGGAGGCCCCTTCCAGAAAGGTGAAGTTGCTGCGCACAGACAGCTCCGCGTAAGCCGCAGCCCCACCAGCGTCTCCCTCGCCCGGCTGCTGCCCCGGCCAGAGATTTTCTCCCGTCATCTGTGTCATGACTTCGTCTGTACCCACATATACCTGCCCGTCGGGACCTAGAGTCTTATCGGTTTAATCAGAAGCGCTTTGACTCTAGCGCCCTGCAATCAGGCAAAGAGACCCTGCAGGAACCAGTTCTGCTCGCTGCGGAACAGCCAGAAGCGGCGGCCGTCTTCATCCTCCACCCGGAAGTAATCCCGGCTGTCCTGCTGGCTCAAACGATCCAGGCTGGGCCTTTCCGGCTGCGCAGGCTCTTCGCCGGGCAGTTCAAGCCCCGGCAGGCTGGCCTGTCGGGCCGCCACCGGCGCGGCTGCCTTTCTGCGGGTCTGACGTTCTGCCTGCTGCCACCATTCGGGGCTGATACGCTCCGGTCCTTCCGCCCGCACCACCCGGTGCAGAACCCGGCGCCAGCGGAACTGAACCGGGGCCTGATCCGGCAGTTCGGCCAGGGCTTCGATGGCCTCCGGCTGAACCAGCAAGCGCACAGGACGGGGCTGCTGGCGGCGAGGCCAGGACAGAGGAATGCGGTTGCCCCGCCGGTCGATCTTGTCACCGGGACGTTTGTAGGGATCGGTGCGGCGCACGGCTTCTTCGGGCAGATGGCTTTCCCGGGGCAGGGCGAGCCCCACACTGCCCTCTCCCAGACGGCTGGTCAGACGGTCCAGCAACTCCGGCAGGCGACAGGAGGCGCGGGCGGCCAGAGCGCCGTTTTCTTTGCCTTCACTGCCCCGCCGGGCCTGCAAAGCCGGGCGTACCAGACCAAGTTGCTGCAGGTCCAGCCGCTCCAGCTGCACCGCTTCCAGGGTCATGGCATCCAGACCGAAACCGGGATCCAGCCGCTCCAGCTTGTCCCGGAACAGCCGGGCCAGATGGGCGGGATCCCGCGAGGGCCGTCCCGTGCCCACCCGCAGGCGGGGAACCTGCCCATCGCTCCGGTAAAAGCAGAGTTCCAGACGCCGCGCCCCGGCGCAAAGAGCCTCCAGCTTCTCACTCAGGTCCTGCAGCAAACGGTCCAGCGTCCGGGCCAGGGCTTCCGGCCCCAACAGGGGCTCAGCAAAAACCTGGCGCACCAGATGGGGGGACACCGGGCGGCGGGGAGACAGAGCTTCCGGCAACAGGCCCAGGGCTTCCTGCAGCCGCCGGGTCACCTCGGGACCGACCCGGGGTTCCAGACTGGCAGCAGGCAGCTTCAGCAGTTCACCCAGACGAGTCAGTCCCAGACGGGCCAGTACCTCCACCTGGCTCAAAGGCACCCGCAGGGCTGAAACCGGCAGATCGACCAGATGGCGCTTTTCCTGACCCGCCGAAATTCGTTGCCAGGGCCGCGCGGCAGAGGTGGCGTAACGGGCCAGAGCCCAGGCGGCACCGGGCGTCTCGGCCAGCCCCACAGAAACGGTCAGGCCAAACCGCTGCAGCCGCGCCACCAGGTCTTCACACAGGGCCTCTTCCCCTCCAAACAGATGGGCGCAGCCGGTGATGTCCAGCCACAGACCGGCCCCCCCTCCGGATCCTTCCTGCAGTGACGGGCCACCTCCTTCGGGGTCCAGCGCCACCCAAGGGCTGTAACGGCCCAGCCAGTCAGCCAGTTTTTCCAGCGCCGCCTGATTGCCTGCCGGATCCGCCGGCTGGGTTTTTAACGCCGGGCAGAGCGCCCGCCCATCGGCCAGCGTCATGCCCGGGCGCACTCCTGCGGCCAGCGCGTCAGGGGCAACCGCCGTCAGGACAAAGCGATTGCCTTCCTGCTGCAGCTGGGCAAAGGGAGTGCCCTCTGCCGCACAAGAGCCCGCGCCCTCAGGCGTAGAGCGGCTCGGCTGCCCGAAGGTCGGCGCCTGTCGGCTGACCAGACGGTCCAGAGAGAAGTTCGGCAGCCAAATCGAGATGACCCGTTTCATGATCCCACTCCAATGCAAAAGTTGCTGGCCGGGCAGAGCGGCAACGCAGCAGATCCACCTGCCAGCTGGCTTTCCCCACTTCACAGACAGATCCATCCTTGCGATGTCCGGCGGTGGTGATCCGCCAGCGGCTGACGGCGGCACTGGCCCCATCCGGCTGATGCCGGGCCAGGCGCGGGCGGCGCAGCAGGAAACAGGGTTTGCCCGCTGCCTCCGCCGCCAGTTGCAAGCGGCGGGCAGCAATGCGATCGATGGCGCAGACCTCCCCCACCACAGCCAACAGTTCCGGACAGGTCAGGGCCTCTTCCAAAGCCCAAAGTACCTCTTCATCCTTTCGGGCCTTAACCCGCAGCACCCGTTCCGGCGGCAAACCGGCAGCCGCCAGCCCCGGGCCATACAGATCTTCATAAGGACCGATCCACAGCACCGCCCCTTCAGCTGCCTGCCGCGCCTCGGCGCTGTCCGCCTGATCTTTTGCCTGCGCCAGCAGGCGCACCAGCAAAGCCGTCAGAAAACCTGTCGTGGCCCCGTCATCCCATTCGGCCCGGGCAGGCAGCACTTCATGCAACCCGGCAACAGGCAGTCCGCCACCGGGCAATGCCTCATCCAGAGCGGCAACCCCCAGGGGCAGCACCGGGACTTCCTCCAGCGCGCCGCCCCGTTCGATCTGGCGCACCTGACGCTCCAGCGCGGCCAGTTGAGCCCGCCGTCCCCGACTGGCGTGATCTTCCCGCAGCAGGGCGCGGGCACGCACGGGATCCCCGGTCCGGACAGACCCACGCTGACGATCCCTGCCTGTCATGGCCGTCCCTGACAGGCCCATGGCGCCTGAAGCCATCAGCGCTGAAGAGGCTGACACCTGAGAGTGTCCCGGGGCGTTTTGCGCCACATCTGCCATCAGATCTCGTGCCATGATGTCTCTCCTTATCCGGCCCTGACTGTCAGGGTTTTGCTCGCGTTCTCATCTATGTTCTTGTTTTGTTCTAAATGAGAACAGAGCGGAGAGTCAATCCTGACAGCAGGCTGTCATGGGACTTCCTGACAACTCATGACGGGTTGAAAGGCGGACACCGAGCTGCGCTAGCAGCGAGGCAAGGGCGAACGCGCGCCCGAGCTTATGCGAGGTAAACTTCGCGGCAGCGATAAAACTCTTCTTACGGCCCTGGCGGGCCTAATCGCGCTCAAGCGCCGCGCTGGTTTTCCGCGTTCACGCAGAGGGGCTGCGCACCAATTGTTGTTTCCTGGGGCGCTAGTCCTGGCCAGCTGACGCTGGCCTGCGTCCAGCCACAAGCACCAGCGAGCGGGCGTCTGGCCACAAGTACCGAGCTGCGTCAGCAGCGAGGCAAGCGCGAACGCGCGCCCGAGCTTATGCGAGGTAGAACTTCGCGGCAGCGATAAAACTATTCTTACGGCCCTGGCGGGCCTAATTGCGCTCAAGCGCCGCGCAAGCTGCGCACCTCAACGGTGCTAGTCCTAACCCTCCAATCCCTGACGGATTGAAGGGCGTCGTCCGGCCACAAGCACCAGCGAGCAGGCTTCTGGCCACAAGTACCGAGCTGCGTCAGCAGCGAGGCAAGGGCGACAGCCCGCCCGCAGCGATAGCGGAGCCCTGCGTAGCGAGAGCGAGGAACCTTCGCGGAAGCGAAAAACCTTGCTGCGTCAGCAGCGAGGCAAGGGCGGCCGCCCGCCCGAGCTTATGCGAGGTAAGCCTACGTGGCGTTTGAACGAAACACTTCGCGGGAGCGAAACAAACCTGCTGCGTCAGCAGCCAGACAAGAACACCAGCCCCACCTCAGCTAAAGAGCGAGGCCTTCAGACCATCCAGAATGTACTGCATGGCCAAGGCCGCCAGCAGAATGCCCAGCAGGCGGGTCACCACAGACAGTACGCTGTCGTTCAGCCAGCGGGTGGCTTTGCCCACCAGGATAAAGGCCAGACAGGACAGCAGCATGATGGCCAGGATCACCCCGATCAGCAGAGCCATCCCTTCGCTGGTCTGGCCGATGCCGCCGGAAGCCAGCAGCAAGACCGTGGCCACGGACCCGGGGCCCGCCAGCAAGGGGATGGCTACCGGGAAAACCGCAATGTCGTGCAGAGCCTCATTGGGCTCTTCCTTGTCCAGAGCACTCATCTGCTTTTCAGCAGCCTTGCTTTTGCGCTGGCTGCGCTTCTCAAAAACCATCTCAAGGGCGATCATCAGCAGCATCAATCCCCCGGCAGTGCGAAAGGCCGGCAGGCCAATGCCCAGAAAAGCCAGCAGAGCATTACCGGTTAAGGCAAAGAGCGTCAGGACACAGGCGGCAATGACATGGGCCTTAATGGCCATGCGCAGCCGGTAGCGGTCATCCCCGCCAACGGTCAATCCGGCAAACACCGGTGCATTGCCCAAAGGATCAATGATCACCACCAAGGTCGTCACCAGCGCCAGCAGCTGGTCCAGACTGAAACCCCAAATCATAATTTTCCCCTGTGATACTCCGGCAGTTCACCTGCCGTTGGGCTTTGCTCCCTTTATCCAGCATAACCCAGCGGCAGGCTGGTGGTCTCTTTGATCTTTTCCATGGAGAAACTGGCCGAGACATCGCTCAACGGCACCTGGTCGATCAGCCGCTTGTAGACCGCGTCATAGCCTTTGATATCGGGCACCACGATGCGCAGCAGGTAATCAATGTCACCGCCCAGACGATAGACCTCCGTGATTTCCTCAATGGATTCAACAGCCCTGGCAAAGGCCTTCAGCCAGTCGGTGGTGTGGTCAGCGGTGTTGACCCGAACGAAAACCGTCGTGCCCAGGTTCAGCTTGTCAGCATCCAGCAACGCCACCCGCTGCTTGATCACCCCTTGCTTTTCCAGGTTCTGAATGCGCCGCCAGCAAGGGGTATTGGACAGCCCGACTCGCTCGGCGATCTCCGCCAGGCTCAGGGTTGCATCCACCTGCAGCAGCCCCAAGATCTTCCGATCCAAATCATCCATTCCAGAAAAGCCCTGTCGCGTAGAAAATTTTTCCCTCATTTCGATAATAAACTAGAAACTTTAGAAACTCTATCCCGGAAAGCCTCGCTAGACTCACAAGCAACAGCCGCTCCAAATCATCGGGCGGGAGAAGCAAGACCGGCGCAGCAAGCAGCCGACAGAAAGCAAGGGTCAGAAACACCATGTTCAAACTTTTCACCGATCATCCGCAAAGCGTGGGCGAAAGCTATTTCGAGCACATGGGCATGGCCTTTTCCTTTGGCAGCCGGATGTTCGTCACGTCTCTGGCCTGCCTGCTGCACGGCTTCTTTCCTTTCCTTTTCGTCAAGACCGGCAGCAATCTGATCAACACCCTGCACGGTGAAATGGTCACCAACCGGGACCGTCGCCTGCCCCAGGACCGTCCGCAGCAGGACGCCCCGGCCCACCCGGCGGAGTAAAAGCTGCCGCGTAAGGTCTGCCTGCCCACAGCTGCCAAACCTTCCCTGCCCTGAAGTCTCAGGCAGGTGTTGATGCGCTGTCCCAGAGTCAAATCGGTTTAAGTGGACTCACTAAGCGGTAACGCTTAGAGCGTGAAACTCGTTTCAGTGTGTTAGAGCATGATCGCTTTTCGGCGAGAAGGCTGAGAGTGGGCGAAGACTGTGTTAGACTTGGCTTTTTCAGCGACAGCACAGGCGCAGTCATGTCACGCGATCTCTCTTTAAAAGGCGTCTTACCCTGCCGCCCGGCAGTTCTGCTGGGGGTCATGTCAACCCTGATGGCTCTGACAGACCCGATGGACCGGGCTCTGGCCGAGACCCAGACCCAGACCCAGACCCAGATAGGGGTGGCGTTTGAAGAACCGGCCGGCAAGAAGGTCATCATCCGCTCCCTGGATGACATGATCGCCTTTTGGAAGGCCGAAGATTTCTGGGGTGACGTGGATGTCACCCAGCAACTGACTGTCCCACCTGTCTATTCCATGAAAACCAGCCGCAAGCTGGACGATCAGATCAAAGCCAAACCGGTGGAGGTCAAAAAGGAGCTCTTCTACCGCGGGGCCGTGCCGCTCATCCTGCTGTCCAACGACCAGATTCTAAAGCAGCGCCAGCGCCTGACAGACCTGCAGAGCAAAGCCAGTCTGTCTGACCAGGAGCAGACCTGGCTGGCCCGTATGGTCCAGGACTACCGCCTGCCCGGTCCGCCCGAGAGCCCGGCAGACTGGCAGGCCGCCCTGGATAAGGTGGACAGCATCCCCGCCTCCCTGGCGCTGGGACAGGCAGCCTATGAAAGCGCTTATGGCCTGTCCCGCTTTGCCATCATGGGCAATAGCTTCTTTGGCGTCTGGACCTGGGGAGACAAGGGACTGACCCCCAAAGAGCAGCGCGACGGCAAGGGCGATTACAAGGTGGCGAGCTACGACACGCCCTATCAGTCCGTGGTGGCCTATATGCTCAACCTGAACAGCCACGCGGCTTATGCGGATTTCAGGGCTTTACGGGCAAAACTGCGGGCCGATGGCAAAGAAGTCACCGGTGTGGCCCTGGCCGCCGGTCTGTTGAACTACTCCGAAAAAGGCGAGGAATACGTCAAAACTCTGCGGGACATCATCACCTACAACGAACTGCAGATCACGGATCAGGCCGTATTGCGCACAACCGAGCCCATTCACCTTTTCGAAGAATAAGGTCCCGGAAAGAGGAAATCCCCAAGCCTGTCAAAGAGAGGCCCAGATACAGCAATGAAAGGCAATTCCAACCCGCTGTTCGTCCCTTGGCAAAGCCGCAGGGCTGGCGCATTCTCTTTCAGGCAGTCATCCGCTCTGTTCTGCCCCCAAACCCCTGCCCTCTAACCGCCAGGGCCTGTCCGATTTGTTTAGAGCATGATCCGTTTAGTTCGAAGCGCTTTGCGCGTGAAACCAAGCTGCTGATCATCCTCTGGCCTGTTAAGAAGAAACCAATTCACGGTTCAGTGCCCACCCGCCGTGAGTCCACGCAACCGATTTGACCCGAGTGAAAGTGCCTTTATGTGCCGCTGGATTGCCTACTCAGGCACCCCGATCTTCATGGAAGACCTGATCAGCAAACCCGAACATTCGCTGATCGATCAGTCCATTTCCGCCCGCAAAGCCAAAGTGGCCATCAACGGCGACGGCTTTGGCCTGGGCTGGTACGCGGACCGGGCCAAGCCGGGTCTCTATCGGGAAGTTCTGCCAGCCTGGAACGACCACAATCTGGCCAGCCTTGCCGAGCAGGTCCGATCCGGTCTTTTCTTTGCCCACGTCCGGGCCTCGACGGGCACGGAAACCAGCCGCAGCAACTGCCACCCCTTTGCGCACGGCACCTGGCTGTTCATGCACAACGGCCAGATTGGTGATTACAATCTCGTGCGCCGCCGTCTGGAAGCCCGCCTGTCAGATGAGCTTTACAATGTGCGGCAGGGCACAACGGACAGCGAGCTATTGTTCCTGCTGTCGTTCCAGGAAGGACTGGAAGAGGATCCCCAGGCCGCCATCAACCGCATGCTGGTCCTGGTGGAAGAGGAGATGGAAGCTGCTGGCTGCGCCCGCTCTTTGCGGTTCACCGCCGCCTACAGTGACGGCTCACGCCTGATTGCCGTGCGTTACGCAAACGACAGCCTGCCGCCCAGCCTCTTCTACTGCCACGAGGGGGATCAGCTCTATCTGGTCTCGGAACCGCTGGATGTGGACAAGCATGACTGGCAGCCGGTGCCCAGTAACCATCTGCTGACCACGGCTGTCGGGGCCCCGCCGCGCATCTTCCCGCTGGATGGCCCTTCCGCCACCCGCGAAGCCCCGGCCTGGGCCCACGTCATTTAATCGGCACCGCAAGACAACGTGGAAAGAGGCGCAGCGCGGCCGACCGCCCGCAAAAGCAGTTACTTGTTGTTTTCGCCCTGGCGCATCTTGATGGCCTGATCCAGCGGAATGCCTGCGGGATCGCCACTGCCCGTGCGGTACTTGAAGGTGCCTTCGGCTTTGGACAGCAGGTTGCCGTTCTGATCCGTCACATCGGCGCTGGAGAAGAAGATCGAGCGGCCCCCGCCGGTCCAGACGGCCGTTGCCGTCAGCGTCATGCCCAGGCGACCGGCCCCGATGAACTGGGTGTTCAGTGCCAAAGTCACAGCCCGGCGCACATGGTCGGGAGAGGCGCAATAGGTTCCGGCCAGTCCCAGCGCGGCATCCAGCACCGTGGTCAAGACGCCCCCGTGCAGCAGGCCGGTCCGGTTGAGGTGCTGCTTTTCGATCTTCAGCTCAACGACGGCCTTTTTGTCTTCCCAATGCACCAGTCGATAGCCCACCAGGTTGGCAAATCCATCGGGGCTGGCCAGAGGATCATCGGGCAAAGAAGTCTTCTCACTCATTTTTCTTGTCTTTCGTTTTTCTGTTAGCTGCCGCTGAAACTCGGTTTTTCTTTGGCCAGGAAGGCACGCACACCCTCCCGGTAATCGGCGGTATCACAGGAGGCAAAAGGCGCCAGGCGCTCTTCAGGGGTCAAAGGCGTCGGGTCTTCCGCCCGGCGACTGAAGGACTTGTGCCAGCGGGCAGCCAGGGGAGCGCCCTCGGCAATGCGCCGTGCCGTTTTCATGGCCTCTTCTTCAAAGCTCTCATCTGGCAGGATCCGGTTGACCAGCCCCTTTTCATAGGCTTCGCGGGCTTTGAAAATGCGCCCTTCCAACAGGATTTCCAGAACCACGGCCCGGCCCACCAGACGCACCAGAGGCAACATGGCCTCATAGGGCAACACATGCCCGATGCGGTTGATGGGAATGCCAAAACCGGCAGACTCATTACACAGACGCAGATCACAGAGGCAGGCCAGCTCCAGACCACCCCCGGCACAGGCCCCTTCTATCAGCGCCAGTGTCGGATGGGGCGACTGCTCCACAGCCTGCAAAGCCGGATGCATGACGGCTGAATAGGCCGCCGCCTGTTCCGCTGAATAGCGGTTCTGCTCAAACTCCGAGATGTCTGCCCCGGCAGCAAAAGCCCTGCCTCCGGCACCGCGCAGTATCAGGCAGCCCACATCCTCGCGCCTGTTGACTTCCTCCACCACCTCTCCCAGCTGCCGCCAGGTTTCCAGATTGAACGCGTTGCGCTTTTCCGGGCGGTTGATGATGACCTGAACAATGGCCCCGTCCTGCTGCAGCAAAATGTTGTCGCTCATGACATCCCCGTTTTCCCTTTTCCTGCACTGCAACATAAAACAGCGGGCAGGCCAACCACCGGGACAGCTTTCGCTGGCCGCAAAGAGTCATTCTGGCAGGGACAAAGCCGCAAAGACGTTTCTGACCGAGCGGACGGTTGTCCGCTGGTCTGGCCTAGAATTATGTGTCAGGTGTCAGATATCCGGTATCAGCCCGCCAGGCCCTCACTGACGGCAGACCGCAGGGCCAGAGCCGCCGCCTTGGGGTCTTCTGCCTTGGCCAGGGCTGATACCACGGCGATGCCTTGCGCACCGCTGGACAGGGCCTCCTGCACATCCTGCTGCCGAATGCCGCCGATCGCCACAACAGGCAGGGAGGTGGCCTGGCAAACAGCTTTGATCCCTGCAGCCCCGATGGGGGCCCGGGCGTTGACCTTGGTCGTGGTGGTCCGGAAAGGGCCGCTGCCCAGGTAATCCACCAGACCGCTTTGTTCTGCCAATTCAGCCTGTGCTGGCGTATGGGCAGACTGACCCAAAATCATCTCCGGCCCGATCAAATCGCGGGCCTCCTGCGGGGAAACATCATCCTGCCCCACGTGCAGCCCGATCACACCACCGCCTTCATCCTGCAGCACTTTGGCCGCTGCTGGCCGGTCATTGATGATCAGCGGCAGGCCCAAAGGGGCAACCAGGTTTTTCAATGCCCGTCCCAGCTCCAGAAAGCGCTGTCCGGAGGCTTCTTTATCGCGCAGCTGCAGCAGGGTCACTCCTCCTGACAAGGCAGCCGACACCACCTCCTCCAGCTTGCCGGGTGCCACATCGGCCTCGCCAATCACCAGATAAAGAGAAAGATCAAAGCGCTTGTCAGCAACTACCCGCATGTCAGACGACTTTCCGAATGAGATCACCGCAACCTTCGGCCACCTGATCCAAAAAGAAGATCTGGTCGACAAAGGCAGTTTTGAAAGAGCCGGGCCCGGTTGCCTGCCCGCCGACGATCTGTCCGGCCAGACCATAATAGGCCAGGGTTGAGACCGTGGCCTGCAGGGGATCCTCTTCCACCGTCAGAACAGCAGCCACCAGGGCAGAAAGGGCACAGCCCGCCCCGGTCATACGGGTAAAGAACGTATGGCCCCCGGCCACCCGATAGATGCTCTTACCGTCCGTGACCAGATCCTCTTCCCCGGTCACGGCCACCACCGCCCCCGTTTCCTGAGCCAGCGACTGGGCCGAGGCCTGCACGCCGTGGGGTGTCTGAGAGGAGTCCACTCCGCTCATGCGCCCTCCCTGAGCCAAAGCTGCAATCTCAGACGCATTGCCGCGGATCACGGTGGGCTGAAACCGAAGCAGCCGCAAAGCCGCCTCCCGGCGCAGTTCCGTGGCTCCCACCCCGACCGGATCAAGGACCCAGGGCAGTGACAGAGCCTGAGCCTTTTCCGCTGCCTTTTCAGCCGCCAGGCGCTTCTGAAGGGAGAACATGCCCAGATTGACCAGCAAGCCCTGGGCGCTGGCGGTGACTTCCGCGACCTCTTCCACCGCATCTGCCATGACAGGACGCCCCCCCAGAGCCAGCAGCAGATTGGCCGTGGTCTCCAGTGCGACCCCGTTGGTCAGGCAGTGGATCAGGGGGGCACGCCCCCGCAGGGTCTGTAAGGTCTGGACTGGGGTCATGGTCGCTTAAATCAAATGGCAGCAACCCTGCTCTGAGCACAGCAGAGCCTGGCACCGACAGGGATGGAATTACAGGTATCAGAGACTGTCAAAGACCTGGCAGGTTTTCGTACCACCTGACCTTTGACAGAGGCAGCGACAGTCAATCAGCTTCCCCTTGCTGCTGCAAGAGAGCCTGACGGGTGATCTGCCCCCAGGCCACCGCACTCTGTTTGGCCTCCAGATAGGAATCGATGATCCGGCCGGAGAGATCATCCTGACCGGCCAGGTTCAGCATGACGTCTTCACTGATCACCCGGGCTTCTTCCAGCACCTCATCCGGGAATGGACGCAGCTTGACCTTGCCTTCCTCCACAAAGCCCTTAAGCGCCTGGGCGTTGTACCATTCAGCCTCAGCCATGCCCCGCTGATTTTCCGCAGCGCAGACCGTCACAATCAGCTCACGCAAATCAGCTGGCAGGTCTTCGAAAGCCTGGCGGTTGATCAGAGCTTCGGCTGATCCATTGGGTTCATGAAACCCCGGCCAGTAGTAATAGGATGCCACCCGATCCAGCCCCAGGGATCTGTCGCTCCAGGGTCCCAGAAACTCTGCCCCGTCAATCATGCCGGTCTGCAAAGCCTGGAAGATACCTCCCGGCGGCAAGGTGACCGGAACGCCGCCCAACTGCCGCAGGATCTCTCCCCCCAGTCCAGGCATGCGCACTTTCAGCCCCTTAAAGGAATCCAGGCCGGTGATTTCCTTCTTGTACCAGCCGCCCATCTGGAACCCGGAGTTCCCGGCCAGCAGGGGTTTGATGCCAAACTGGCCATAAAGCTCATCCCACAGTGCCTGGCCGCCGCCAAAGTCGATCCAGGCATTATGACTTTCCGGCAGCAGGCCAAAGGGAGCCGCTGTGAAGATGGGCGCAACCGTTGCTTTGCCCGACCAGAAAAGCGAGGCCGTATGGGCCATTTCCGCCGTGCCCGCAGACACGGCATCAAAGACGCCAAGTGGCGGCACCAACTCTCCGCCGCCATAGAGTTTGACGGTCAGACGCCCATTGGACAGTTGGGTGATCTTTTCCGCGATGCGTTCAGCTGTGGTACCCGGCCCCGGGGCATTGCGCGGCCAGGACGTGACCAGACGCCAGACACGGGCCTTTTCTGCCCGTACCGCCGGGGCTGACAGAAGCGCTGCACTTCCCAAAGCCGTTCCCGCCAGACCAGCGCCCAGGACCCGCCGCCGCTGGCGATCCGGCTGGACTTCTTTATCACTGGCTGAACAGCTCTGGCGGGCTTTGCGGTCACCCTGGCTCATGAAACGTCTCCTGAAAACACCCTTGCCCGTCGGCGCGTCACCTCCGGGCCCTTGTTTATGACCGGAAGATGACAGTCCCCCTTGCCCCTGTCAAAAGCCGAATGGCTGAAGAGATAGCCCTGAATTGCGGTGTAGAATCACCCCTGACAGGAAACTGAAAGGCCTTCTTCCTCCATCTGGATTGAGAAGATAAGAGGCACCCGAAGAGCCACACAAAGGGGCGCACCTTCAGGTAATCCCCTTCAAAACCGCTCTTTCATTGCACCAGAAGGGCGAAGCCGTTATGTGAGAGCCCAGCCTGAGCATTCAGAGCCTGATTTCGCCTCTGCCTTCCACCTGAGACACCAAGGGAGCTTTCCAGCCATGACCAGCAGCCTGACCGACACTGCCCGCCTTGCCGCCCAGACCCTGTTGGACATTGAAGCCGTGCTGTTTCGGCCTGAAGACCCCTTTACCTTTACCTCCGGGCGGGTCTCACCGGTTTACGTGGACTGCCGCAAAATCATCTCTTTTCCGCGGGCCCGCGCAGCCATGATGCAGATGGGCGTGGAGCAGCTGGCACTGCAGGCTGGCGTCGAAGCTTTTGATGTGGTGGCCGGTGGCGAAACGGCTGGCATTCCTTACGGTGCCTGGATGGCCGACCGCCTGGGCCTGCCCATGGTGTACATCCGCAAGAAGCCCAAAGGCTTTGGCCGAAACGCCCAGATTGAAGGCACCTTCAAAGAAGGCGACCGGGTGCTGCTGGTGGAAGATCTGGCCACTGACGGCGGGTCAAAAATGAACTTTGTCAAAGCCATTCGCGACGCCGGCGGACAGTGCAACCACACCTTTGTGGTTTTCCACTACGGCATTTTCCCCGAAGGCATTGCCCAGCTGGAATCCGAAGGGGTGAAGCTGCACGCGCTCTGCACCTGGTGGGACGCGCTGGCCGTGGCCAAGGAAAAGAACTATCTGGACGAAGCCGGTATCAAGACGGTCACCGATTTCCTCAATGACCCCAACGGCTGGTCGAAAGCCAACGGCGGCAAAACCAGCGACGACCTGATCTGAGCGGCCTGAATTCTGCGGTTCTGTTCAGATTCTTCCTGCGTTACAAAGAATTTAGCCTCTGACTTCTCGCCTTGACGCGATGACTTGATGTACCTTTGTGCCCAAGCCGTGAAATGGCAGGTAACAAGGGAGACTTCGGGAATGACGCGCAGTTGGCGGGCTTTCCATCTGACAGTGTTTTTGCTGGCGGCTTTGCTGCTTGCCGGGCAGCCGCTGCTGGCACGTGACGCTTCTGCTGCGGGCGACAGCTCGCTGACCATCGGCATTACCCAGTACCCCTCCACGCTGAACCCCAACATCGATTCCATGTTGGCCAAAAGCTATATTCTGGGCATGACGTCCCGTCCGCTGACGCAGTATGACGATGAGTGGCGGCTGTTCTGCCTGCTCTGCACGGAACTGCCCAACCTGGAAGACGGCACCGCCTGGCTGGAAGATACGCCCGATGGCAAAAAGGGCATTGCGGTCACCTACACCATCAACCCGGAAGCAACCTGGGGCGATGGCACCCCGGTCAGTACGGAAGATGTGCTCTTTACCTGGCAGGTGGGGCGCCACCCCAAGTCCGGCGTCTCAAACTCAGAGCTTTATCGCCGCATCCGTTCCATCACCGTCAAGGATCAGAAGACCTTTGTTTTTCACTTGGACAAGGTGACCTTCGACTATGCCGCGGCGACAGATTTCCGGCTGCTGCCTGCCCATGTTGAACGGCCGATTTTTGAAAAGGACCCGGCCCAGTACCGCAACCGTACGGCTTTTGACACAGACCCGACCAACCCGGCCCTGTCTTTTGGTCCCTACAGCATCGCGCGGCTGGAACGGGGCTCTGAGATAGAATTGCTACCCAATTCCCGCTGGTGGGGAGAGCCCCCTGCCTTTGACCGCATCATTGTGCGGACCATTGAAAACACCGCCGCCCTGGAAGCCAACCTTCTGTCCGGTGCCATCGACATGGTGGCCGGGGAACTGGGCTTTAGCCTGGACCAGGCTCTGGCCTTCGAAAAACGTCATGGCAGCGACTACAACATCATCTACAAACCCGGTCTGATCTACGAGCACATCGACCTGAACCTGGACAACCCCTTGCTGCAGCTCAGTGGCGTGCGCAAAGCGCTGATCATGGGGATCGACCGGCAGGCCATCAGCGAGAAGCTCTTTCAGGGCACACAACCGGTGGCCGACAGCAGCGTCTCCCCCCTGGACTGGATCTACCACCCCGATGCCCGGCACTATGTCTATGATCCCAAAACCGCCGTTGAGCTGCTGGAGGAAATGGGCTTTACGGAAATCAAAAAGGGCATTCGGTACAACGCGAGCGGCGACAAGCTGTCCTTCGAGTTCATGACCACAGCGGGCAACCGCACACGCGAACTGGTGCAGCAGGTGATCAAAAGCCAGCTCAAAAAAATCGGCGTGGAAGTGGTTATCCGCAATGAACCGGCGCGCGTGTTTTTTGGCCAGACCGTCACCCAGCGCAAGTTTACGGGTCTTGCCATGTTTGCCTGGTACTCCAGCCCGGAGAACCCGCCGCGCTCCACGCTCTATTCCAATGAAGTTCCCACCGCCGCCAATGGCTGGTCCGGGCAGAACTACACCGGTTACAAAAATGTCGAGATGGACAAACTGATCGACCAGATTGAGGTGGAACTCAACCGCAGCAGGCGCAAAGCCCTGTGGGGCCGCTTGCAGGATCTCTACACAGAAGACCTGCCGGTCCTGCCCCTGTTCTGGCGTGCGGAAGCCTATGTGCTGCCCACCTGGCTGAAAGGGGTGCGGCCCACCGGCCACCAGGGCACCACGACCCTGTGGATCGAACGCTGGTACAGTTCCCAGTAAGACAAAGGGGATGAGTTTGGATCTGCGCGGCAGAACAGAGCAGTCTTCATGACCCGGTTTCTCTTCCGACGCCTGCTGGAGGCTCTGGTGGTGCTCTGGGTCATGTCTCTGGTCATCTACGGCCTGATAGGCCTGATGCCCGGTGACCCCATTGACCTGATGATCTCCGCCAACCCGGACCTGACACCGGAAGACGCCAAGCGCCTCAAAAGCCTCTATGGTCTGGATCAGCCCATCTGGCAGCGCTATCTGAACTGGCTGACAGCGGCCCTGCAGGGCGATCTGGGATACTCCCGGCTTTTTGCCCAACCGGTGGAAGTGATCCTCCTGCCCCGTCTGGGAAACACCCTGATCCTGATGTCATCGGCCTTCGTACTGTCGTTCTGCCTCGCCCTGCCCGCCGGCCTGCTGGCGGCCCGCAATCCGGGCAAGCTGCTGGACAGCGCCATCAACCTCTTTGCCTTTGCCGGAATCTCTTTGCCCCCCTTCTGGCTGGCCATCCTGCTGATGATGCTCTTTGCCGTAACCCTGGGCTGGCTGCCCGCCGGGGGCATGGGCGATCCCGGTTTTTTTGGCCGCCTGCCCTATCTGGTGCTTCCGGTCATGACCCTGACCCTGGCCTCTGTCGGCGGGCAGACCCGCTATCTGCGGGCCGCCATGATCGAGGCCCTGCGGCAGGATTACGTGCGCACGGCCCGGGCCAAGGGTCTCAATGAACGACAGATTCTGACAGGCCATGCTTTGCGCAATGCCATGATCCCGGTGGTCACCATACTGGCGCTGGACTTCGGCAGCCTCTTTGGCGGGGCCTTGATTACAGAAACCATGTTTGGCTGGCTGGGCATGGGCAAAACCATCTTCGATGCCGTCATGGGCAATGATTACAATCTGGCGCTGGTCGGGCTGCTGCTGGCCACTGGCACTGTGCTGCTGGCCAACATTCTGGCCGACCTGGCCTATGTCTGGCTGGACCCCCGCATCAGCTATGAGGCCACGGCATGAGCGGCGCCTCCACAGAACTGGCTGCCCAGGCCGCTCAGGCCCTGGGGCCGGCCCGCGCGCCCTTGCGGTTGTTTATGGAGCGCTTTGTCAAACATCGGCTGGCGGTCCTCTCCCTGGTGATCATTGTTCTGCTGGCCACAGCCGCCGTCGGCGCCCCCTGGGTCGAAGCCTGGATGGGGCTGGACGCCAATGAAGTGGATCTCTTTGCCATCAATGCGCCGCCCTCTGCTGAACATCCTCTGGGCACAGATGAACTGGGACGGGATCTGCTGCTGCGCCTGCTCTATGGCGGTCAGATCTCCCTGGGCGTTGCCCTGACGGCGGCCTGTTTCGCCGCTCTGCTGGGTACCTTCATCGGGCTGGTGGCCGGTTACTTCGGCGGTCGGCTGGACTCTCTTTTGATGCGCCTGGCAGATTCCGTCATCGCCCTACCGTTGCTGCCGCTGCTGATCGTGCTGGCGGCTCTGGACCTCAACAAGCTGGGCCTGCCGGACAGCATCATCCAGTCGGAGAATCTCTCCTTCTATCGCATTGTCGCCCTCATTGTGCTGGTCGGCTGGACCACCGTCGCCCGACTGGTCCGCTCCGCCACTCTCAGCCTCAAAGCCCGTGAATTTGTCCGTGCGGCAGAGGCTCTGGGGGCCGGTCCCTGGCGCATCATGCTGCGTCACATCCTGCCCAATGCCGTCTCCCCCATTGTGGTGGCCACCACCCTGTCCATCGGCAACATCATCCTGCTGGAATCGGTGCTGTCCTTCCTGGGTCTGGGCGTTCAGCCGCCCCTGCCCTCCTGGGGCAACATGCTGACCGGCGCCCAGGAAACCATCTGGTCTTCGCCCCATCTGGCCCTCTGGCCCGGCCTCCTGATCTTCGTCACTGTCATCAGCTTCAATTTCCTGGGCGACGGCTTGCAGGACGCCCTGGACCCGCGCAGCCAGAAACGCTGAACCTCCAGCTGCAAAAGGGCATTCGCTTGCTTCTCTTTTACAGACAGAAGCGCTTGACGGCCTCCTTCGAAGGGCGAGAGAAGGCTCCCCCTGCTCCCTGATCTCTTTTTATCAAAAACGACCTGCTTTTGGCGGGCGCTGAAGATCATCTGTCGGGAAAAACGCTTAGATCTGGTTTTCGTTGCTTGTTCTCAAAAAGGCCTCTGCCATGACAACATCGGATCTTGCCCAGCGCTATGCCCGCGACGGATTTGTCTCTCCGGTTTCATTGATTTCACCGGAAGACGCAGCGAACCAACGCGCCAGGCTGGAGGCCGTAGAGGCAGAACACGGACCGGTTCACTACCAGTCGAAAATCCATACCCTGCTGGACTTTGCCGCTGACCTGGCCACCCGTCCTGCCGTACTGGATGTGGTTGAGCAACTGCTGGGGCCCGACATCCTGCTGTTCGATGTCACCTACATCATCAAAGAAGCCGGGGCCAAATCTCATGTCAGCTGGCATCAGGACCTGACCTATTGGGGATTTTCCAACGACGAGCAGGTGTCCATGTGGCTGGCTCTCTCCCCGGCCAGTGAAGAGTCCGGCTGCATGCGCATGCTGCCCGGCAGCCACAAACTGGGGCGTCAGGATCATGAGGACACAGACGACAAAGACAACGTGCTCTTTCGCGGACAGTCTGTGCGCAACATCGATGAAAGCAACGCCCGGCTTTGCCCCTTGCAACCGGGAGAGGCCTCTTTCCACCATGGCTGGACCCTGCATGCCTCACTGCCCAACACCTCTGCCGACCGCCGCATCGGGCTGAATGTCCAGTACATCAACCCGTCGGTCAGACAGCTGATCAACAAGAATGAAACCGGCACGCTGGTGCGCGGGCAGGACCGGTACGGCCACTACAAAGCTGACACCTTCGCCACCGGGGTGATGCAGCCCGAGGCTCTGCTGGCCCATCAGGAGCTGGAGCGCCTGCGCAAGGAAACCTGGGCTAGAGCATGAACGGTTTAGTTGGAAGCGCTTCGCGCTTGTACCTAAACCGTGGCTCATCCTCAAAACCATTGACCAGAGTTTCCCGCTCAAAGCGTTATCACGTAGTGAGTCTACTTAAGCCGATTTGGCTCTAAAGCCTGACCCGGCAAATGTCAGGGTCCCCGGGTAAGATCAGTACCTCCGGAAGAACTCTTGAAAAAGAAAAGGCAAAACCTGCCGGTAGTCTGCCCCTCTCTCGACTGGAAGTGATCTTTACCTCATAGTAGGGAGCTTTCACGTAGAGGAGGTTCGCTGATGTTTAAACTCGTTCCATCTCTGGCAGCCGCACTGGTTGTGCTGGTAACGGCAGGGTCGGCTGCATTGGCTGCTGACTCAACGGGGAAAACTCGCCCGCCTAGCCCACCGGTCGCAGAGGTAAAATCCGTCTGCCTGGGCCCCTATTGCTACGTCACGCCAGCCATAGACGGCTGTCTCTACCGTGGCATGGTCTTTTCTGAAGGTTCGGTCATCAACATGAAGGCTGCTGAACAGAAACGGGAATGCAAAACCCGAATGACCGAAGTCGACAACGCCTCAAAGATCTTCATCAAAAGCTATTACTGGCAGTAACGCCCTGCGTCGGCCCCCTCCTTCTTTCTTGCCAATTGCCCTGTGCTGGCAGCACCAGGTCCTGGTTAGGCAAAAAAGAAGAAACAACTAATTGTTGAATCCAATCAGATAGATCACACTCACTCATGAGAAAAGAGGTGCTCATGGGACAACTTTTAACCGGTATAGGAAACGGGATCATTCTGTTGAGCGCGGGCGCTGTCATGGCCTACCTGTCACTGGATGCTCCCTCCTACACGATCATGCTGTCTTTTGGGATCATGGCCATTGGCTTTCTGCTGCGGGCAGCCGGGCTGATGACCCAACGCAGATCATCCGACCAGCGATCACTGGACCTGTAAAGCCGCAAGCAGGTCTGATGTCACGGCCGCCGGATCTTCCGCGCGCATGATTTCACCCATGACCGCGACCCCGGCCGCCCCGGCTGACAATGCCTGCGGCAGACTGGCCGGAGTGATCCCCCCCAGGGCCAGAGCCGGCAAAGGAATATCTGCGATCAACTCTGCAAAGCCCGCCACCTCCAGAGCCGGCCCGTAACCGGGCTTGCTTTGGGTCAGAAACAAGGGGCTCAGGGTCACATAGTCAGCCTCGCTGTCGCTGGCCGCGGCCAGCTCCGCCGCGCTGTGGCAGGACAAACCAATCAAAGCATCAGGCCCCAACCGGCGGCGGGCTTTTGCTACGTCACTCGCCTCCTGCAGATGCAGGCCAACCCGCGCCCGCCCCGGCCCGCCAAAGGCCATCTGAGTTTCATGAGCCAACGCAAGGTCGGCGGAAACAGATACCCAGGCCCCCTCATAAGGCCGCGCCATGTCACACAAAGCCTGAGCCAGCTGCATGCGCAAATGGGGATGCAGATCTTTGTCCCGCAGCAAAAACCAGCGCCCACCGGCCTCAAAGAAACGCTCGGCAATCTCCAGCAAAGGCAGCACGGCCTGCTGCCGGTCACTGATCAGCAACAGTTCGGGCGTTGGGAGGCTTTTGGGGGATGCGGGGACAGATGACATCGGCTCAATCAAGTTAACTCGGTTTAAGAAGACCTACCAGGTGATACCACGAGAGGCCTGTACCTCTCTTCAGTGTTTCAGAGGATATGCCACAGCTCAAAACCATGCACATAACGCTGCCTTGTGGCAGTTTTCTTGCGCTATCGCGGAGGTTCCTCGCATAAGCTCGGGCGGGCCTTCGCCTTTGCCTCGCTGCCTTGTGGCAGCAGGTTTTATCGCTGCCGCGAAGTTTACCTCGCATAAGCTCGGGCGCGCGGTTGCGCTTGCCTCACTGCCTCCCGGCAGCTCGGTACTGGTTAACTGCCTACCAGGCCCATTTGCGGGCTGGAGGCCTCGGCGCGGCCCCGGCGGGGGATGCGGCCAGCCAGGCGGGCAAAACGGCCTGCTTCCACCCCGGCTTTCATGGCGCGGGCCATGGCCACCGGGTCCAGAGCCTTGGCCACGGCAGTGTTCAACAGCACGGCAGAGCAACCCAACTCCATCGCCTGGGCGGCATCGGAAGCGGTTCCCAGTCCGGCATCGCAGACCACCGGCACCTCACTTTGCGCACAAATCAGCTCCAGCGTGGCCGGATTGGCCACCCCCATGCCCGAGCCGATCAGAGAGCCCATGGGCATCACCGCTGCCGCCCCCAGATCCGCCAGGCGTCGGCAGATCACCGGATCATCATTGCAGTACGGCAGCACCACGAACCCCTCATTGACCAGGGTCTCCGTGGCTTCCAGCAGTTCCCCCACATCGGGATAGAGAGTCTCGCGGTCGCCAATCACCTCCAGCTTCACCCAGTTGGTGCCCAGAGCTTCACGGCCCAGTTGCGCCGTCAAAATGGCATCCCGGGCGGTTTCGCAACCGGCTGTATTGGGCAGGAAAGCATAGTCCTGCAACAGACTGGCTGTATCTTCAGACGCGCCAGACAGGTTCACCCGACGCAGCGACAAAGTCACCAGTTCAGCCCCGCTGGCGGCAACGGATTCCACCATGATCTGCTGATTGGGATAGCCCGCCGTGCCGATGAACAAGCGGGAAGAAAAGCTTTTGTCGGCAATGATCAAAGGATCTGAAGGGGAGGTCTGGACAGTCATAGCTAGGCTTCAAAAAGAGGGGAAACAAAAGAAAAAGGGGGTGCGGTAACGGTTCTGACGATCATCATCCCCCACCCACCGCGGTGACGATTTCAATGGCATCTCCGTCAGCCAGAGGCGTGCTCTCCCACAACTGCCGACGCACCAGGGCTCCGTTCTGCGCCAGAGCCACCCGGGGCCGCTTGGGGTCACAGTCGTTTCCGTCCTGCAGCGCCTCCGCCAAGCCTTCGGCCCGGAGCAGCTCACTTAAGGTGCGGGCCTCGCTGTCGCGTTCCTGTCCATTGATGATCAGTTTCATGGTCACACTTTCTGACTTAGACAAATTCTGGAGCTGCTTGTCCCTGGCTTGTGGCTCACGCTGCCCGGACCGAAAATCGCAGAGGAGAGAAAGCCCGACCTTCCGGCGGCATCTCCCCCTTGAGCAGCAGTTGACTTACCAGCCGGGCGGTGGCTGGCGCCAGCAGCACGCCATTGCGGTGATGGCCGCTTGCCAGAAGCAACCCGGGCAGCGCGCTTTGCCCCAGCAATGGCGCATCATCGCGGGAGGTGGGGCGAAAACCGACCCAGCTCTCCAGCAACTCCAGTTCCTCAACCCCCGGCAAGGCCCGTCGTGCCGCCTCCAGCAGGGCGTATATCCCGCCTGCCGTGTTTCGGCTGTCGAACCCCTGTTCTTCCACCGTGGCACCGACGATCAGACGGCCATCATGTGTTGGCACCATGTGAATGGACTCCGTCCAGACCACATGGGACAGCAGTGGGGGCTGGGAGGGATCAAGCGCCAGCGCCAGAGACTGTCCCTTCAAAGGACGAACCGGCGGGACGACCGCCTCCGGCAGGCCTGCCAGCAGCCCGGACCAGGCACCGCTGGCCAACAGGGTTTGGGTCGCAGTCACCTGCTGTCCGGCAACCTCCACCCCCACAGCCTTCCCGCCCTGGCAAAGCAGGCGGGTAACGGGAGACTGCTGATAGAGTTTTGCGCCTGCCTGCTGAGCCGCGCGGGCCAGTGCAGCAGTAAGCAGCCGGGAGTCCACCTGATGGTCCCGGGCACAGCGCACTGCCGCCGCGACCCCGGGCCGCAAGGCAGGTTCAGCCCGCCGCAGCTCACGGCTGCTCAACCATTCCAGCTCTATGCCCAGGCTTTTCTGAAAGTCATGGCGAAAGCGCAGACGCTCCACCTCCTCGCGGGTCAGGGCTACCTGCAGAATACCACTGGGCAGGTAGCCCAGCGGCAAATCCGCCGCAGCCTCAAGGTCGCGAACAAAGCCGGGCCAAAGATCCTGGCTGAAGCGCCCCAGTTCCCAGAGGTCCTCGCCACCGGGCTCCGTTTCAATGCCTGCGGCCAGCATTCCCGAAGCCGCCCGGCTGGCCCCTGACCCCAGTGTACTTGCCTCGAACAGCCCCACAGTCATCCCCTGACTGGCTGCCTGCCAGGCCACAGCCAGTCCATTGATGCCGCCGCCAATGACGGCCAGGTCAAAAGACGCGGGCTCACCAGCCTGCCAGCAGGACAGGTCCGGCATATGGGGTAATGGGGCACAAAGCCCTTCTCGGGCCTGGCCCGGAAGTCCGGCGGTCATATCATTGGGCAAAGGTCACACTCCCTTCGCTGGCAAGGCCACCCCGACCAAAGGGTGGGACCAGAGCAGGTTCAATGGGTCTAATCTCAGCCGGGTGAACAAAGCCATTAAGGCCAGGCTGTTCGGTAACCCCGGCACCCCAGGTGGCTGGACGGATACAGGAACTGGCCTGTCGTCCGGCAACAGAAGGACTCTAGCCATTCTGCGGGAGACGGCAACTCCCAAATGTTCCCCAGTTTTTCAGGAGGTAACGGTCCTCAAAGAAAAAATCCGGCAGCTTGGCAGCGCCTCTCCCCCATCATGCGGGGCGCAGCGGCGCCACCTGCACCAGGACCCACTCTTTAAACGCCCGGGCAAAGGGAGTCTCGGGCCGGTGACCCGGCGCAACCAGCCAGACCGCGTTCTTATCCTCCACCTCACCAAAGAGCTTCACCAGACGACCGGAGGCCAGATCATCCCCCACCAGAATGTTGTCCCCCAGAGCCACACCCTGCCCGGCCCGAGCGGCCTCCAGGCACATGTAACTGTCACCCATCATGGGGCCGTGGCTGGCATCCACGTGGTCTGCCCCCACGGCGTGCAGCCAGTCCCGCCAGTACTTGCGTCGTTCTTCGTGTAGCAGTTTCACCTGAGACAGGTCTTCAACGCTCTTCAGCCTGGCCGCCAAGGCCGGGGACGCCACGGGAAACGTCACCAGGCCAGAGAGTTTTGTGCAGATCAGCTCAGGCCAGTCGCCGCTGCCATAGCGGATGGCCAGATCCGCATCATCGGTGCGAAAGTCCACCTGCCAGGGGTCCGGATCGATCTGCAAATCAATGTTGGGGTGGTCATCCTGAAAAGCGGGCAGGCGCTTCAGCAGGAAGCCGACAGCAAAAGACGGCTCGACCGACACTTTAAGCTCCAGAGAGGCTTCCTCGGCCAGCGCCTCTTCTGTGGCGTTGTAAAGATGATCGAAAATCTCTGTCAGTTGCCGGGAGTAACGCTCCCCCACCTCAGTCAGATCCACGCCCCGGGGCAACCGGCGAAAGAGATCTTTGCCCAGCCAGCCCTCCAGTTCACGAATGTGCCGGCTGATGGCCGCGTGGCTCACGTTCAGTTCTTCAGCAGCCTTGGTAAAGGACCCATGGCGGGCTGCTGTCTCAAAGGCCCGCAAGCCATTTAGGGAAGGCAAACGCCGTACCATCACCACTCTCCTGAACTTCACTTTGCAGGTTGAGATCCCAGTATAACATTTTGTTACACACCCCGTCAGCCATTGATATTTGAAAGACCCCGGGTCGAGCGCCTATATCCAGGCCAGAGAAATGGAGAAAACCGATGAATACCCAAGCACTGGCCCTCGTAGATCTGTACAACCACAGCCTCTTCCTGGAACGTCCCAGCAAACAGTGGGACCGGGCCAACGCCGTAAAACACACGGATGATTCTGCAGTAACGCCACACGAAAAGCCTGAAAAACGGTCTTTCCTGGTGCCGACCCTGGTGGTCGCCGACTGGTTGCAGGGACTCTTTCCCGGCACCAACCGTCCGGCTCAGCAGAACTTCTGATACCAGACTGTGATGTCGGGCCTGGGCACAAGATAAGTGCGAAACATTCGACAGGTCTGCAAGATTATTTCATGCTGCATCGCAAAAGAGTTATAATAAATTGTTTCATATAAGTGACGCGATCTGACGTAAAGTGATCAGTTGCATGATCGACTGAACAGCAAAAGGGGCCACCTGATCAAACAGGCGGCCCCTTTTTTCTGTTTATTCTGCTGGAGCATGACCGGTTTAGTTAGAAGCGCTTTGCGCTTTGAACGAAACCGTGAATCACCCTCTAACAGATTGAATAGAGGCTTTATCACGTCTTGTTTGAAATCACCGCGTGATTCCAGATAAGACGATAAGACTCTAGTGGCTCATCAGAACCGGAACAGTCATGTGGCGCAGAATGTGATGGGTGACCCCACCCATGATGACTTCGCGCAGTCGGCTGTGACCGTAGCCGCCCATAATCAGCATATCGATGGATTCATCCGCTGCCCGCGACAAGAGGGTATCGGAGACTTTGATGTCCGGTGCGACCACATGCTGGGCCTCGGCTTTGACACCATGCCGGGCCAAAGACAAGGCAATGTCGGCGCCGGGCTGTTCACCATGATCACCAATGCCGAACTTTGGATTGACGCAGAGAATGTTCACCTCATCTGCCTTCTGCAGAAAGCCCATGGCGTCCTTGGCGGCACGGGCGGATTCACGGCTGGCATCCCAGGCCATCATGACCTTCTTGCCAAAGCCTTCGGGAGCGCCAATGTAGGGAACCACCAAAGTCGGGCAGCCTGCGGTCAACAGGACGTTCTCCACCAACGCACTGCCCATGCTGGCAGGATCATCTTCATCATCCTGGCCCATGACGATCAGGTCGGCATAGCGGGCGTGCAGGCCGATGATCTTGAAGATATCTTCGGCCGGAGACAGGGTGTGGCGGCTTTCGTACTTTACCCCGGCTTTGTCAGCGGCAGCTTCAAAAGCATCAACAGCGGCCTGCATCTGGGTCTGGCGCAGGGCGCGCTGATCTTCCAGTGCCTGTGCCGGCATCTGAGCCATCACATAGCCGGGCACGACGATGCGGGCAGCCACATACAGCCCGACCAGATGAGCCTCTTCGCGCTGGGCAAGCTCAATGGCCGCTGCGACCCTCTTGGCGCAAGCTTTGGTGCTGTCCAGGTGTACCAGGATGTTTTTGTAAGCCATGAGAACTATCTCGCTTCCAGTTTTGATAGGGATAGGGGACAAGCAAAGAACAAAATTTGCGGAGCGGCAGACAAAGACAGCCAACCGCAACACCGCCATAACAGCAGATGCGCCAGCCCGTAACATTGATTAACATCAAATGTTATCCGGCTTCGGCCCACAACTGCGCGAAAAGCCGCATAAGAAAAGAAGTCGAGGGCCGTTCCGTCACAAGACAGGGGGCGGGCGGGCCGGCGATCGCCCCCCGCAAAAAAACCAGTCAGGCTGTAAAGAAGGCTCTCTTAGAAAATCTGGGCCACCCTGTTCCTCATCGGTTTTCCCCTTCGAAAAGACGAAGGGAGCGTGTTTCATCCGCACAGGGGCACATCTGAACAGGGGACGTCAGCTTTCCCACAACAAAAAAAGGCGCTGCCGGACATCGGCAACGCCTTTTGTTTTTTGCCTTGTGAAGAGGCCTGTTTTAGTCGGTTGCGCTCTTGGACATGGCCCGCACCAGTTCTTCGGTCAGACGGCCTTCCTGAACGGCATGACAGCGCACTTCGCCGGTTTTGCTGGCCTCTGCCATCGGCATTTCCTTCTGGCAGCGGTCGTTGGCAAAGGGGCAGCGCGGATGGAAGTGACAGCCGCTGGGCGGATAGATCGGGCTGGGCACTTCACCGGCCACCGGAATGCGCTGACGACCGGACATTTCCAGATCGGGAATGGCGTCCAGCAACATGCGGGTATAAGGGTGCTGCGGGTTGGTGAAGATCTCGCGGGCTTCGCCCCACTCCACCAGGCGCCCCAGGTACATGACCCCCACATAGTCAGAAATGTGGTTCACCACCGCCAGATCATGGCTGATGAAGAGGTAGGTCAGACCCAGATCCCGCTGCAGTTCCTTCATCAGGTTCAGCACCTGAGCCTGCACAGACACGTCCAGAGCAGAGGTCGGTTCGTCACACACCAGGAATTCCGGATTGGACGCCAGAGCGCGGGCAATCGAAATACGCTGACGCTGACCGCCGGAGAACTCATGCGGGAACTTCTCACCGTCTTTGGCTGACAGGCGCACCTGCTCCAGCAGTTCCCCCACCCGCTTCAGCACCTCAGCTTCGTCGCTGATCAGGTTATGAGTGCGAATGGGTTCGGCAATGATATCCGCCACCCGCCAGCGCGGGTTCAGGCTGGCGAAGGGATCCTGGAAGATCATCTGCATGCGTTTGCGGATGGGCTCCAGCTCCTTACGGGAGGACAGTGCGGACGTTTCCACCCCGTCAAACTCCACCCGGCCTTTGGTCGGATTGTAGAGACCAACAACCAGGCGGGCCACCGTGGACTTACCACAGCCGGATTCCCCCACCAGCGAGAAGGTCTTGCCCGCAGGGATTTCAAAGTGAACGCCGTCTACGGCTTTCAGCATCAACTTTGGTGCCCCTTGCAGGACCCGGTTGAGGAAAGGCGGAGACACGTCGAAATGTTTGGTCAGGTCTTCGACCATCACCAGAGGACGGTTGGTATCAGCAGCCGTCTTTTGAGCAGCATTAGCCATGATTCACGCTCCCCTCAGCTTTGGTCGCTTCATCGTAGAGCCAGCAGGAGACATCGGTGTCATCCACACGCTCCAGGTCCGGGCGTTCGGCCATGCAGCGGTCGAAGGCTTTGGGACAACGGGGATTAAAGGCACAACCTTTGGGAATTTCCGTCAGGCGTGGCATGGAGCCATCAATCTGGGTCAGGCGTTCTTCCTGATGCCCGATGATGGGGATCGAGCCCATCAGGCCGTGGGTATAAGGATGCTTGGCTTCCTTAATCACCTGGCGCACAGGGCCGATTTCTGCCAGACGCCCGGCGTACATCACTGCCACACGGTCAGCCGTTTCTGCAATCACCCCCATGTCGTGGGTGATCAGCATGACGGCAGCGCCGTGCTCTTTACAGAGCTTCTTCAGCAGCTTGATGATCTGCGCCTGGATGGACACGTCCAGAGCCGTTGTCGGCTCATCCGCGATCACCAGTTTGGGGTTGGCGCAAAGCGCCAGGGCAATCACCACACGCTGACGCATACCGCCGGAGAACTGGTGCGGGTACTGGTCCACGCGCTGTTCAGGAGAGGGAATACCCACTTCCGTCAACAGCTCAATGGCCCGGTTCCTGGCCTGTTCGTCCGTCAGATTGTCATGGGTCTGGATCGTTTCCGTCAGCTGACGGCCAACCGTATAGAGCGGATTGAGAGAGGTCAGCGGGTCCTGGAAGACCATGCCGATCTCTTTCCCGCGGATCTGACGCATCTCGCGGTAGCTCAGGTTGTCGATCCGCCGGCCGTTCAGCAGAACCTCACCACCGGCGATACGACCGGGAGCGTCCAGCAAACCGATGATGGCAGAGCCGGTGAGAGACTTGCCCGCGCCGGATTCACCGACCACGCCCAGGACCTCACCTTCTTTGATGTCAAAGCTCACCCGATCCACGGCGGTAAGAGTGCCGCGCCGTGTCGGGAATTCAATTACCAGGTCTTTTACCTGGAGAAGGGATGATTTTTCGGTCATTAGCGCAACTTCGGATTAAGGGCGTCACGAAGCCAGTCGCCCAAGAGGTTTACAGCAAGGACCAGGAGTACCAATGCGACGCCCGGGAAGATCGACATCCACCATTCACCGGAAAAGAGGAAGTCGTTGCCAATACGGATCAGGGTTCCCAGGGACGGCCGGGTGACCGGCACACCAACACCCAGGAAGGACAGGGTGGCTTCCGTCAGAATGGCAATGGCCAGACTGAGCGTGGAAATCACCAGCACAGGTCCCATAACGTTTGGCAGGACATGGCGCAGCATGATGCGGACCGGATGCACACCGATCACCTTGGCGGCCTGCACGTACTCTTTGTTCCGTTCCACCAGGGTGGAGCCGCGAACGGTACGGGCGAAGTTCACCCACAGGGATGCACCAATGGCCAGGATCATCACATAGATCTTCACTTCCTGATGGGCGTCACGGGGCAGGATCGTTGCCACGATGCCGTCAATCATCAGAGCGATCAGAATGGCCGGGAAGGTCAGCTGCACGTCGGCGATACGCATGATGACCGCATCAACCCGACCCCCGATGTACCCGCTCAGCAGGCCCAGAATGGTCCCGACCACGGCAGCAAAGAGAACGGACAGCACACCAACCATCAAAGAGATCTGCATGCCGAACATGATGGACGAGAGGATACCCCGTCCCTGTTCGTCAGATCCCAGCAGGAACTTGGAACTGCCACCTTCTTCCCAGGCTGGCGGATAGAAGGCATCCATCAGCGACAGGCTCTTGACGTCCATGGTGTCATGGGGCGCCAGCCAGAAGGCAAAGACAGAAGACAGCACCAGGATCATGGTCACCACAAAGGCGGCGATGGTCACCGGTGAGGTTTTGAAGCTGTAGAAAACATCTGAGTCAAAAAAGCGCTTCAGTGCATCTACAAAACGCGCCCCGAAGGAAGAGGAGACGCCTTGTGTTTGGGTCGTATCAGTCACGAGGCTCCCCCCTTAGTGGGCCGATTTGCCATGATCGCTGCGCAGGCGCGGATCAACGGCGTAGTAAAGCAGGTCAACGATCAGGTTGATTGTCACAAAGAAGAGCGCAATCAAAACCAGGTAGGTGGACATCACGGGAATGTCGACAAACTGAATGGCCTGAATGATCAGAAGGCCCATGCCCGGCCAGGCGAAAACCGTTTCGGTGATGATCGAGAAAGCCAGCAGCGAACCGATCTGCAGGCCCATGATGGTGATCACGGGAACCAGCGTGTTCTTCAGCGCGTGGCCGTAGTTGATGGCCCGGTCGCGCAGGCCGCGGGCTCGGGCGAACTTGATGTAGTCCGTCCGCAGCACTTCCAGCATTTCAGCACGCACCAGACGCATGATCAGGGTCAGCTGGAACATGGCCAGTGTGATGGCGGGCATGATCATATGGGACCAGCCCTTTAACGTCAGGAAGGAGGTTTCCCAGCTCCCCAGGGCAATGGTCCCGCCCCTGCCAAAGGTCGGCAGCCAGTTCAGATGCACCCCAAAGAAGAGGATAAGCAGAATACCGATCAGGAAGGTGGGCAGCGAAATCCCGACCAGGGACACGGTCAGGAAGATCTTGCTGACCCAGGATTCCCGGTTCAGGCCGGTAAAGACCCCCATGGGAACCCCGACGGCCAAAGCCAGGATCGCACTGACAAACACCAACTCCAGTGTGGCTGGCAGCCGACTTTCAAGAATGTCTTCCACGGGCATCCCCAACCGGAAGGACCGGCCAAAGTTACCTTGAACGGTATTGGCGACAAACTTGGCAAACTGGACAGGAATGGGATCATTCAATCCCAGCATTTCCCGCAGGACTTCCCGCTGCTCATCCGTTGCATCCTGACCGACCATGTTATTGATCGGATCACCGACGAACTGAAAGAGCGCGAAAGCCACAAAGGCCACCGTCAGCATGACGATGATGGCCTGGAAAAGTCGTTGGACTATGAAGGCGAACATTTCGGGGGCTCTGGCGTTATTCTTAGGAGCGAGTCTGCCCGGACCCGGGTCGGGGCTTTTCTCGTACCCATCCCCGGCAAAGCTATGCCGATTTCATTCGGGATCAGGCGGGTCTGGTTTCTACCCTTCCGCAGGGAAGAGTCAAACCAAGAGAAAGCTGGGCAGAAAAAGGGCGGCCCGGATGCAGGCATCCGGGCCGATCGAGTCCCAGTTAAGGGATTTACTTCATCGTCACGTAACGCAGGTCAACGTCGTTGAACGGACGCTGCCATACTTCGGCGACGGTGTCGGTGCGCACACCCCAAGCCAGGGCTTGCTGGTGCAGAGTGATGTGACCGACTTCATCTTTATGGATCTGGAAAGCTTCACGGATCATTTCGTTCCGCTTGCTGTCATCCATTTCGGTAGCAATCATGGTGGTCAGCTCTTCAATCCGGGGATTGGTGTACCGACCAGCATTCCAGGTACCACGACCGTCACCGTCCAGAGACATCAGCTGCATCAGGGGGTTCAGGGAGTCGTAAGAACCAGGAGTCCAACCCAGCATGAAGAAGCTGGTGTTGTAGTTCTGAGGCTTACCGATTTTGTTGAAGTGCAGAGACTTGGTCTGAGCATTCAGGGTCACTTTGATGCCGATGCGTTCCAGCATGGGAACAACAGCGGTGCAGATGGCTTCGTCGTTGACGTAGCGATCATTGGGGCAGTCCAGAGTGACAGGGAAGCCGTCAGCGTAACCGGCTTCAGCCAGCAGAGCTTTGGCGCCATCGGGATCGTAAGCCATACGATCCTCGTTCATGTCTTTCTGGAAACCGTTGATGCCTTCAGCAACCATCAGAGCGGTCGGCTTGGAAGCACCACGCATCACAACGCGTTTGATGGCGTTGATGTCGATGGCTTTCATGAAAGCCTGACGGACACGCAGGTCTTTGAAGGGGTTCTTACCGGAACCAGGCATGTCCAGCAGTTCAGGACGTTCCTGGTCAAAGCCCAGGAAGATGGTCCGCAGCTCGGGGCCTTCCATGGCTTCGGTGTTGGCGTCGTTGTTCAGACGCTTGATGTCCTGCAGAGGCACCGGATACATCAGGTCGATTTCACCGGACAGCAGAGCTGCAACGCGGGTGGCGTCATTGGGAATCGGCGTGAAGACGACTTTGTCAACGTTGTTGCCTTTAAGGGCATCAGCGTTCCAGTAACCTTCATAAGGCTCGAGAACGATGCGGTTGTCCTGCACCCACTCGACCAGTTTGAAGGGGCCTGTGCCGTTGGCTTTGGAGAAAGCCGTAGAACCAGCCACGTCGATGATTTCAAAAGCGCCAGCAGCTTCGATGGTTTCTTTATCAACCATGAAGAAGTTGGGCATGTTCAGCATCAGGATCGGATCGGGACCCTTGGTGATGATTTCCACAGTGTAATCATCAACCTTGCGGACGTCTTCAACAGTGGCCAGCACGAAGGCCATGGAAGAAGCATCCTGCTTCTGACGCTTGTAGGAGTAAACCACGTCGTCGGCATTGAAGTCGTTGCCGTTGTGGAATTTGACGCCTTCGCGCAGCTTGAAGCGCCAGGTAACGTCGTCAACCTTTTCCCACTCGGTGGCCAGATCCGGCTCCAGGGACAGGTCGGGTTTACGGTGAACCAGGCGACCATAGATGTTCGCCTTCATGGCATTGGTCGGACCCTCGTTGTTAGCGTGAGGATCAATACCCAGAATGTCGCCGGTGGTGGCGTAACGGAATGTTTTTGCATCCGCTACAGCGCTGAAAGAGAGCAAAGCCGCTGAGGCAGCAGCAGCAAGCAATCCCAAACGAAGACGCATGATAGTCTCCCTGTTGATTAGTTGTCCGACCCTCGAAGGGCCACTGTTCGTCCCCCCTTGTTTACGAGCCCTGAAGTTCAATTCAGTCTGAGGCAGATTGGGGGGATCCCGCCTCATTCACTCATAACCTTGAAACAGCCTTTATGTGCTGACAAGTGATTTTAATGTCATCTGCCCGCCCATAAAAGAGAGCGCAAGCATAGGGTCGCTGGCATACGAAGAACACCCTCTTTTTGCTAATGGGCCTTAGTTATCCCTCCAACAAAGGGCTATAACAAAACAGGTATAGAAAAATACTTTAGCACAAATTTCGAATTTTCGGCTTTTTCCCGGATCATTTCACCAGAAAACAATCAATTTTCAAAACAAACGATCACATTATTCTAAAATCCCAATATTCCCTTAAGGAAACACCACACTGTCACAAGATTGTTTTTTTTCCGCTGCGAGTGGAGAAAAGTGGCATTTGCACCGCCAAAGGCTGCGATCTGGGAGCAAAAGATCTACCTTTACTCGCGATCTATGCGTCTCAAACATGGAATTTTACCCCGCACCGACAGGCAATGATCACAACCCGACAGACTCTGAGAAACCCGGCGGTCAGGTCACCACTGGGCGCCAGGCCGGGTGATCAAAAAGAAAGCCGGAGGAAGAGCTGCCGCAGCACCCCTTTCATCCGGCTTTACTCTGTTTCAAATGTTATCGAATGGCGCCCGCTCTCTCTTACTGTAACCTAGAGGCGGGGACTGCTTACGCACACCAGCCCTGAGCCCCTGGGAAAAAGTTGAGAAACAACTGGCTCTTACAAATAACTCTTACAGATCCTGTTTGAAGATCTCACCGTCTTTCATGATGACCTTCAGGTTTTCGCCCTGACCTTCCAGCACGGTGATGTCTTCCAGCGGGTTGCCGTCAACCAGCAGAAGGTCTGCCAGCGCACCGGCGGCCACACAGCCCAGTTCGCCATCACGCTGCATCAGTTCTGCATTCAAAGACGTGGCGGAGCGCAGAATCTCCGGATTGCTCAGCACCCGCGCCCGCAGAGAAAACTCACTGGACTGATGGCGCTGCATCTCGCCCAGCAGATCTGTGCCAAACCCGGTTTTCACCCCGGCATCCTTCAGGATCTGCAGGGAGTTGAGGCCGACTTCACGCACTGTCTCCACCTTTGAAACAGAGACCGGCGGCAGCCCCAAACTGGCGCCTTCAGCAGCCAGCGCATCATAGGTGATCAGGGTCGGCACCACATAGGCCCCCTTCTCAGCCACCAGTTCCGCCGTTTCCGCGTCGATCAGATTGCCATGTTCGATAGAGCGCACGCCAAATTCAACGCAGCGCCCGATGGCTTCCGGGGTATAGGCGTGGGCCATGACATAGGTGCGCCAGGAAGAGGCTTCCCAGACGATGGCGCGAATTTCATCTTCAGAATACTGCAGGTTCCAGATGGGATCGGCCGGGGAGGCAACACCGCCAGAGGCCATGATCTTGATCTGAGTTGCGCCCTTGCGCAGTTCTTCGCGGGCTGCCCGGCGCACTTCATCCACACCGTCGGCAATCACCGCAAAGGTATTGGTGCCCATACCGCAGGAGCAGAAGAAGGGATGTTCTTCAGCCCGGGAGCGGAAGTCCGCATGGCCGCCTGTCTGGGTGAGAGCCCGTCCGGCGTAAAAGATCCGGGGACCCCGGATCAGCCCGGCTTCAGTTGCCATGGCCAGTCCGAAATCGGCACCACCGGCATCGCGTACGGTGGTGAAGCCGCGCTGCAGGGCCGATTCCAGAAACCCGCGGGCATACTGCGCCAGATGGTAGCTGGACATCTGATCCAGACCGCCGAGATTGGCGTCAGCTGCCAGAGCATGGAAGTGGCCGTCAATCAGACCCGGCATCAGGGTTTTGCCCTGACCGTCAATCACACGGGCACCTGAGGCCGTGATGGGGGTATCAGAGACTTCCTTGATCCGCTGACCTTCCACCAGCACGTGGTAGCCTTCCAGCAGGCTGTCGCCGGATCCGTCGTAAATGTTGACGTTGGTGAACAGAACCTGGCTTTGTTTCTGGTCGCTCATGGTGGTCTCCCCGCTTCTCATAAACTCGGTGCCGAAAACAGCGGCGGCCAATCGCGGCTGTCCTCTCACCTTCTGGGCTGCTTTGCTGCAGACCTCTGTCATCTGAAATCGTTAGTTAGCATGCCTGCGCCGCAAGTACAGCCATCCTTAATGCACAGGTCTTTGCTGTTAGATGCAAAAAGGTCGGGAGTCAGATTTCAATCCAACTCCCGACCCCTGTCTTCATTTAGCCTTCTGACGGCAAAGTCCTGGATTGGACTTAAGCTTCCAGAGCTTCCAGTTCATCAATCAGGCTGGAAATCACCTGCAGCCCCTTTTGCCAGAACGCCGGATCAGACGCGTCGAGCCCGAAGGGAGCCAACAGCTCCTTATGCCGCTTGACCCCACCCTGGCCCAGCATCTCCAGGTACTTTTCCGCAAAGCCGTCTTCGGCATCCTGGTAAACCGCATAGAGGGAGTTCACCAGACAGTCACCAAAGGCGTAGGCGTAAACGTAGAAGGGCACGTGGATGAAATGAGGAATGTAGGCCCAGTAGGATTTGTATTCTTCATCGAAGGTAAAGACAGGTCCCAGCGCTTCGGTCTGGGTCTTCATCCAGATGTCCCCCAGGTCCTGGGGCAGCAGTTCCCCCTGTTTGCGGGCGTCATGGACTTCCGTTTCAAACCGGTGGAAAGCGATCTGGCGCACCACCGTGTTCAGCATGTCTTCCACCTTGCCGGCCAGCATGACCTTTCGGGCCACCGGGTCGGTGGTTTTCTTCAGCATGGACTGGAAGGTCAGCATCTCTCCGAAGACAGAGGCTGTTTCCGCCAGGGTCAGAGGCGTCTGGCTCAGGAAGTAGCCCTGATCTGCGGCCAGCACCTGATGCACGCCATGGCCCAGTTCGTGGGCCAGCGTCATGACATCGCGGACTTTGCCCTGATAATTCAGCAGCAGATAGGGGTGGGCCGAGGGCACGGTCGGGTGCGCAAAGGCGCCCGGCGCCTTACCGGCCCGGGCCGGGGCATCGATCCAGGCCTTGTCGAAAAACTTCTGACCAACGTCTGCCAGCGCAGGTGAGAAGGAACGATAGGCGGTCAAAACCGTATCCTGCGCTTCCGGCCAGGAGATCAGACGGTCATCGGCTTCCGGCAACGGGGCATTGCGATCCCAGTAGGGCAGCTTGTCTTTCCCCATCCAGCTGGCTTTCAGCTGGTAATAGCGGTGGGACAGCTGCGGGTAGGACTGGACGACAGACTGGACCAGCGCGTCCACCACCTCGTCTTCCACTGCATTGGCCAGATTGCGGGAGGACACGGGCGCTTTAAATCCGCGCCAGTCGTCTTCCATCTGCTTGTCTTTGGCCAGCGTGTTGGTCACCAAACCAAATAGACGGATGTTGTCGTTCAGAACCTTGCCAAAGGATTTGGCCGCCCGCTCCCGCACGCCGCCATCGGGGTTGCTCATGCGGTTGAGAATTTCTGCGTTGGACAGCTGCTCCCCATCCAGCTCGAAAGTCAGCCCGGCCATGGTTTCATCGAACAGGCGATTCCAGGCGGACCGTCCGGTGATCTGCTTTTCATGCAGCAGCTTTTCGTGCTCATCGGGCAACTGGTGCGGCCGGAAGGAGCGAAGATCCCGCAACCAGGGTTCATAAGCTGCCAGACTGGCGTCGCTCATCAGCGCGGTGAGCTGATCATCATCCAGCTTGTTGATTTCCAGCGTGAAGAACAGCAGCTCTGAAGACAGCGCCGTCGCCTTTTCCTGCATGGACTGGAAGAAGCGGGCGTTTTCAGGGTCGGAAATGTTGCCCGAGTAGACCAGCTGAGCATAAGAGGTCACCCGGCCGAGACTCTCTTCCAGCGCTTCGCAGCGGGCAATGGCCCCACCAAGCTCGGCACCGCTCAGGTCAGCCACCCGACCTTCAAAGTCTTTGCGGAAAGCCGTCGCCTCTTCGGTCAGCCGCGCCAGCGCCTCCTGCAGTTCCGGGCCATCGGAACTGGGAAAGAGGTCCGTCAGATCCCATTCTGGCAAGGTCCCCAGGGCTTGGTCAGCAGCTGTTTCAACCATAGTCGCTCCACACGTATTGATGACAAAGGGCAGGAACACCCTTCGGCAAAGATCATAAACCTGCCAGAACTGTCGTCCGGCCCCATGGCATATAGGCGAGGATCATGACCAAGCCAAGGCAAAGGGGAAAAGAAGCCTGCGCTGTTACCAACTTGTCATGTGAAAGAGTGGCAAATCGACCATGCGGGGTACCCTGATGCAGGTCCTTCTGACCGCTGAAAAGACAGTCCCCTGCTATCTACCGCCGTCAGTACCAGGCGCCATCAATCCCGGCGGCGTCAGTGCCGTTCACCTGTAGCCCCGCAAAAATCGAACACCGGACCCAGCAGTAGGTCGAGCACTGGTTCAACGCCAGAGTTGAGCGCCAGGTCAATCGCTGGGTCAAGCAGTGAGACGAACACTGAACCGGGCATTGAGCCGCGCACTGGGCCGACACAGGAAGGTCAGGTCGCAGGCAAAAATTCCGCTGAGGGTGGACAAGTTCCTTTGCCAGCGTCACTCTGCCCGCCATGAAAGATGCTCAACTCGTTGCCCAACTGGGCCGTCGTCTGCGGGCGGTCCGCAAAAAAGGTCAGCTGACTCTGGAACAGCTAGCCGAAAGCTCCAATGTCTCCCGCTCCATGCTCTCACAGATTGAGCGGGGCGAAGCCAATCCGACCTTTGCCACCCTGTGGAACCTGACCAGGGCCTTAGGCATCGACCTGGCTGAACTGGTGGAAGACGCCACGGAGGAAGAGCGCAGCGCCATTGAGCTCTTCCCGGCAGCGCAGATCCCCAAGATCGATAATGGTGCATCTGGCTGCCATCTCTCCATTCTGTCTCCGCCCAACATGGCCGGCCAGATGGAATGGTATGAACTGACCATGGAACCGAAAGGCCAGCTGGACAGTCTGCCCCATGCCTTGGGCACGCTGGAACATCTGACCCTGATGGAAGGTCAGGCCGAGTTGACCAGCGGCACTGACAAAAGCCTGCTGGGTCCCGGGGACACCGCCCGTTACCGCGCCGACCAGCCCCACTGCATCCGCAACAGCGGTGACGTTCCCCTCAAGGCCTTTCTGGTTGTCATGGGCAGCGGCGGCTGAGCTGTCCGGCTCCAAGAGGCATCAAGGCTGACACAGGCAAAAGCCGACAAAAGAAAAGGGAGAGCCGGAGCCCTCCCTTTTGCTGTCATCGAACCGGCCCGATAAAAGGCCGATGGCATTAAATGATGTTGTGGCCCGGACCATAGGGGAACTTGGTGATGTTCTCCGCGCCGTCCTCACCGACCACCAGAATGTCATGTTCGCGGTAGCCACCGGCCCCGGCGGTCCCTTCCGGCACCCAGAGCATGGGTTCGATGGAAACCACCATGCCGGGCTCCAGCACCGTATCGATATCCTCCCGGATCTCCAGTCCGGCTTCCCGCCCATAGTAATGGGAGAGAATGCCGAAGGAGTGGCCATAACCGAAGGAGCGGTACTGCAGCAAATCTTCCCCGGCAAAGAACCTGTTGATCTCCGCACAGATCTCCGCACAGGAGATGCCCGGCTTGATCAAGGACAGGCCCAGTTCGTGGGCAGCCACGTTGGCTTCCCAGAGCCGCAGGGACTTCTTGTCCGGTTCGCCCAGGAAAAGTGTGCGTTCCAGCGCGGTGTAGTAACCCGAGATCATGGGGAAGCAGTTGAGGCTGAGGATGTCCCCCTGCTCCAGCTTGCGGGAGGTGACCGGGTTGTGGGCGCCGTCGGTGTTCAGACCGGACTGGAACCAAACCCAGGTATCGCGAAGCTCACTGTCCGGATAGGCCTTGGCAATCTCCAGTTCCATGGCGTCGCGGCCCACCATGGCCACATCGATTTCCCGGACACCTTCCTTGATGGCCCCGTGGATGGCAGCACCGCCCACATCTGCGACGCGTGCGCCTTCCTTGATCAGTACGATCTCTTCCGCTGACTTCACCATGCGTTGGGTCATGACCACCGGGGCCATGTCCACAAGATCCATACCGGGCATGAACTCCAGCAGTGTGTCCCGCCCGGCCAGGGTCAGGTGATCCCCTTCAATGCCCAGGCGCTTACGGTCCGGCAGTTCACCGGCCACGGCCCGCCAGAAGTTGTTCCGCTGCCAGTCGGTGTAGATGATGTTTTCACCCACGGACTGCCGCCAGGGCTGCCCGCCGTCGATGTTGGCAGAAAAGGTAATGCAGCGGTCAGCGGTCACCAGACAGCCGAAGGGACGGCCAAAGGCGCAGTACAAAAAGCCCGAGTAATAGGCAATGTTGTGCATGGAGGTGAACAGCACAGCGGGCAGATCCCGCTCGGCCATCTGCTGGCGCAGTCCGGCCAGACGGCGCTCATACTCCTGGGTGGAAAAAGGCAGAGGTGCCTTTTCGCCGTTGTGACAGACAAAACTCTCGGGACGTTTGATTTGATCCAGCATCGGGATCTCCTATCGCCAAGCGGGCAGGGAGTCCCCCTCACCCGGTTTTTCATCCGGGCGTACAGGATGTTGGAAAGGCCGCAGCTGTCTCGCCATAGGCCACTGACGCGCATTTGTCTGATCCGGCGACGCCATCGCCGATCGCGTTTTCTGGGGGCGAATTTAGAGCCGGAAAAGCCGCCCGGTCAAGACGACTCTTTTCCCGTTCCAGATCGCAGGACAGGCAAGAGAACAGACCCCGGCGGGAATGGCCTGACTTGCAAGGATAAGACAGTCACAAGCCAGGCAGTTATGATCATTTAGCTGGACAAATTCCACTGTCATTCATATTTTTCCGATATATCGGAATTTTGGAGCGCTGCTGTCATGGCAAACCTGTTGGACCACGTTACCCAAGAGCTGGAAACCCTGCGGGCGGACGGCCTGTACAAAGTCGAACGGCCTTTGCTGTCGCCCCAAAGCGGCGGCATCGATGTCAACACAGCCGACGGCCCCCGCCAGGTCATCAACCTCTGCGCCAATAACTACCTGGGTCTGGCGGACCACCCGGCTCTGGTTTCCGCCGCCAAGCAGGCCATGGACAGCCACGGCTACGGCATGGCGTCCGTGCGGTTCATCTGTGGCACCCAGGATTTGCACCTGACCCTTGAAAAGGCCATCGCCGACTTTCTGGAGATGGAAGATTCCATCCTGTTTGCCGCCTGTTTTGACGCCAACGGCGGTCTCTTTGAACCCCTGCTGGGGCCCGAAGACGCCATCATCTCTGACAGCCTGAACCATGCCTCCATCATCGACGGCGTGCGGCTTTGCAAAGCCAGGCGCTTCCGCTTTGCCAACAACGACATGGCCGACCTGGAGGCCAAGCTGAAAGAGGCCGAGGCTGGTGGGGCCCGCTTTAAAATCGTCGCCACCGACGGTGTCTTTTCCATGGACGGCTACATCGCAAATCTGAAGGAAGTAAGAGCCCTGTGCGACCAATACGGCGCACTTCTTATGGTCGATGACTGCCACTCAACCGGCGTGCTGGGACCTCAAGGACGGGGAACCGCGGCCCACTGCGGTGTGAAAGCCGACATTCTGACCGGAACTCTGGGCAAGGCCCTGGGTGGAGCCATGGGCGGATACATTGCCGCTGCAGGCCCGATCATCGAGTTGCTGCGCCAGCGCGCACGGCCCTATCTCTTTTCCAATGCCCTGACCCCGGCCCTGGTGGGTGGCGCGCTGAAAGCCCTTGAACTGGTGCGCAACGGCGACGATCTGCGTGCCAGACTGCACGCCAATGCTCAACGTTTCCGCAAAGGCATGACCCAGGCTGGCTTTACCCTGCTGCCCGGCGAGCACCCCATCATTCCCGTCATGCTGGGCGAGGCCCCGCTGGCCCAGGAGATGGCGGCCCGCCTCTATGACCGGGGGGTTTATGTCACTGGCTTCTTCTTCCCTGTTGTCCCCAAGGGTCAGGCCCGCATCCGCACCCAGATGAATGCCGCCCTCACCCCGGCGCAGATTGATCAGGCCATCGCCGCCTTCACCGAGGTCGGCAAGGAACTGGGAGTGATCTGATGCAGGCACCCGGCAACAGCAATCGCATGAAGGCCCTGGTCAAAGCAGAGGCTGCGGAAGGAATCTGGCTGCAAGAGGTGGCGCAGCCGGAAATCGGCCCGGATGAGGTGCTGGTCAAGATCCGCCGCACGGCCATTTGCGGGACAGACATCCACATCTACAACTGGGACAGCTGGGCGCAACAGGCTATCCCGGTCCCCATGACAGTCGGCCATGAATTTGCCGGGGAAGTGGTGGACCTGGGCGCTGCCGTGCGCGATCTGAAGGTTGGGCAGCGGGTGTCCGGTGAGGGCCACATCGTTGGCACCAAAAGCCGGGCCAGCCGGGCCGGTCACTTTCACCTGGATCCGGAGACAAAAGGCATCGGCGTCAACATGCCCGGCGCCTTTGCGGAGTATCTGAAACTTCCGGCCTTCAACGTGGTGCGGTTGCCGGACAGCCTGCCTCTGGATATGGGCGCCATCCTTGATCCCATGGGCAATGCCGTCCACACGGCCCTGTCCTTTGATCTGATCGGGGAAGATGTCCTGATCACCGGAGCCGGGCCCATCGGCATCATGGCCGCCGCTGTCGCCCGCCACGCCGGGGCCCGCCATGTGGTGCTGACGGACGTCAACGCCTATCGACTGGCACTGGCCGAGCAGTTGGTGGACCTGCGCCCGGTCAACGTGGCCAAGGAAAACATCCGCGATGTGATGGCCGAGCTGAAAATGGTCGAGGGTTTTGACATCGGCCTGGAAATGAGCGGCGCGCCCCAGGCCTTCGATCAGATGGTCGACGTGATGATCATGGGCGGCAAGATGGCCTTGCTGGGCATTCCGTCAGGCAAGGTGCCTGTGGACTGGAGCCGCATCATCATGAAGGCCCTGACCCTCAAGTCCATTTACGGACGGGAGATGTTTGAGACCTGGTACAAGATGTTGGCCATGCTGGAATCGGGCCTGGACCTGGAAGGCATCATCACCCACCGCTTTGGCTACGAGGACTTCCAGCAGGGCTTTGACGTCATGCGATCAGGCCAGTCCGGCAAGGTGGTGCTGAACTGGGACTGACAACAGGTGCCTATAGAGCATGATCGGTTTAGTTGGCAGCGCAAAGCGCTTCGACGTCAGTCGATCATGCTCAAAAACACTGAAAAGAGTTTCACGCTTCAGGTGTTATCACAGAGTGATTCCACCTAAACCGATCTGACTCTAACGACCGATGGCCTGGATTTTTTCGATCAGAGCGGCATCCACCTCGATCCCCTGTTGCTCGTTAACCGCACGCTGAGCAAAACGGCGGGCGCCTGGAACCCGACCTCCCTGCTCTCCTTCCTGGGCGGTCATCGCCGCACAAAGGTCGTCAATCCGGCTGCCATAGGCCCCATCCGAGAAAATCCCGGCATCCACCGCAAAGAAGAACTGACCGGTTTTGGGCGGACCACCGGCTGTTCCGGCGAAGGGGCTGGCATCCTTGCCCAGCGTGGCCCCGGCGATGGCGGCTGCGAAGATCTCCACCATCAGGCCATTGTTGAAGCCTTTGTGGCCCCCGCTTGGAACCATCGACCCCGTCATGGCAACCGCCGGATCGGTGGTCGGTTTGCCCTGGGCATCCAATGCCCAGCCTTCCGGGATGCTCTCCCCCATGCGACCGCGCAGCGCAATTTCACTTCTGGCAATGACAGAGGCGGACTGATCAATGGTCAGGGCTGCCCCCCCGTTACCTGCTGGGACTGACAAGGCATAGGGGTTGGTGCCGATCAGCGGCTTGGTGGCCCCGACGGGCGCAATGGAAGCCGGGGCATTGGTAAAGCCGAGACCCACAAGACCCCTTTCTGCCAGACGTTCAACGTGATAGCCCAGAACCCCACAGTTGTAGGAATTGCGTACAGCCAGCCCGGCACAGCCCAGCTCCTTGGCAGCCGGGATCAACTGGGCAAAGCCAGCTTCAATGGCCGGATGGGCAAAGCCGGAGCCGGCGTCGACCACCACGGATCCGGGCGCTGGACGGGTGACTTGCGGCGTTGCCGAGCCGATGACCTTTCCACAGATCACATGCTCACAGTAGATCGGCACATAGACCAGGCCGTGGCTCTTGATGCCATCCAATTCCGCAGAAGCCACCGCCCGTGCCAGTGAGGCAGCCGCCATTGTGTCGGTGCCAGCCCGTTCCAGCGCCTCACGCGCCAGGGTTTCGATCTCTGCTTGGTTCATTTTAGCCACAGCTGTGGTCTCCCGATAAAGATCCCGGCCATTGCCCGGGTAAAAAACAAAACTGGTTTTGGCAGGACAGCCGGTCAGTCTTCATCCAACAGCCCGGCACCGGCTCCGGACAGGCGGGACTGTTCGTTCGAAGGCACCAGACAGTTTTGGAAGTAAGCCATGATCCTGCCCCAGGGTTCAGCTGCGACCCTGACACCGTCCCAGTCATCGCTGTTAGCAGAACAGAGTCCATGCCGGGCCGTCTTATCTACCGGATCCGCCAGTTCCAGATAAAGATCCCCGGGTTCTTCAGATGCCAGATCCGTCAGGGCAACAGCTGCTGAACCAGGGTCACGCTCAATCCCGTCCCTGTAGAACCGCAGAGATTGTCCTGCAGCCTGCACGACCGACAAAGCCACCGCCGCAGCAAACTGTGGGCTATCCACTGACAGCAGCCCGATCCTGCAGTTTCCCTTGTCCTGACCGGACAACAGCCAGTCCCCTGCTGTGATCCCGGCGCAGAGCGCTGAAAAAGGACGCGCATCCTCAGTCGGCGGACAGCTAACTAGCAGCCCTTCCGGCAGATCACTGAAGCTGACCGCCACACCGCTGGTGCCTGCTGCCAGGTTATCCAGCACTGCCGCCAGCCCCGGGGCAGGGTCACAGCCTGCTTTTGCCAGAAGCTGGGCGGCCCGGCCGGACTCTTCGCCCGCGCCATAAGGGTTGCCAGCGCCCACGGTCGCCCGGGTGACGAAAAACAGCAGCTCATTCAAGGACAGGGGATCCAGGTTCTGGTCAGTCTGTGACCTCATGCCCCTTCCTCCTGACCAGTCCGATCTTTGGGTTGGATCGGAAAGGCCCAGGCGTCGGGATCACTTGAGGCCAGAGCCTCAGGCTGTGGCGCCCCCTGATACATGGTGATGCGCGTCCAAAGATCAGATTTCGGATCGAATTTGGAGGCCCCGAAGAAGGCCAGCTTGAAGCGAAGCAGGTCCAGCGGTCTGGTCCCCGCGGCAATCAGGTTGTCGTTAATCTCCGCATAGGGATAGCGGGCGACCGTCTGAATCCGGCGAACCACATGACGATGGGCCGGGTGCTGCAGCAGGAAAGACGCCACCAGCCTGTCCCCGTAACTGTCTTTCAGTGCGGTCGCCAGGCGGGCGACATCCCGACCAATGGCCAGAGGCATTTCCCGATCCGCGCCAGGTTCACTGGCGCGCAGGCCGAAACGGGGCTCCAGCTTGTCTTCCGAATAGTACCAAAACCGTTCCTGGGCCGCCGGGTCGTCAAAATCGATGGACAGCGCCCAGTCATAGTGACGGTCAATCAGATCACGCAGGCGGGCCACAGTCATGGCCGGGTCCAGCTGGGGTGTTTCGTCGGAAAACAACTGCTCAGCCAGGTCATCCACCAGCGCCCCGTGAGGCTCCAGCAACAGGGAGATCGTCAGTTCCTGGCCTTCCAGCGAACAGGTGGAACGGGCCTGCTGAAAGAGCGCCTCCCAGGGGTAGGGCACAGACCAGTCGGCAGAGTCCGCCCACTGGCACAGCCCGGTCAGGTCCTGCCGCAACCGTTCAATACGCTGGCTCTGCTCCGGATCCTCCACAGACCATTCATGAATGTGCTGCAACGCAGAGGGCAGCAGGGTCTTAAAAGCCGTCAGGGTTCCGGGCTGGAGTTTTTCCAGCGTGCGAACGCGGGTCAGCGCCTCTTCACGCGCCTGAACCCACTTGTGTATCAGGATGGGGTGTTTCAGCAGGAACGGGGCCATGCCCAGCCCCGTAGAGTTACCAATACCCAGATGGTTCTTCAGGTCGTCATCCAGCGCCACGGCCTGATCGCCTCCGCGGGCTCTGGCCACATGATCCACCAGCTCCAGCGTGAACCAGCGGAAGAGATAGACCGCCAGCATCTCAATCTGAAAGGCGCCCATGACTTCAGGGCGGTCAGATGTACGTGCCCGGTCCGCACAGCCGAACTTGCCGCTGCCGTATACAGCGGTTGTGCGCATCAGATAGCCCACGGAAGTGACCAGCTCCACCGAGGGCTGACGACCTTCCGCCAGACTGGAAACAATGTGCTCGAAAAGCCGCAGGCTCTTGTTCGCCCGGGCGACGCAGAGTTCGCTGGCCCGAAAGCGCCCGGCTTCCTGCCTGGGCGAGTTTTCCGCCAGCCGCTGCAAATCCGCTTCTTCGGGAATGCCGTCAAAGAGATTGAAAGTGGCATCCCAGGCTTCGGCGATCACCCGGTCTGTGCGCTCTTCGGGAGCCAGGGGCTGGGTAAAAACGACCAGGGAGTAGCAGCGCTGCGGCGTGTGCACACACAGAACCGACCGGCCGTAGCCCTCCGCATCCAGATCAAAAAGTCTCTTTTCAAACCGCCAGTTTTCCCGGCTCATCCGCCGAATGAGACTGCGCATAAAGCTCAGCCGGGTCTGAAAAGCGGAGCCCATGCGGGCCAGCCTCATGACCTCTGACGGAGGACGGCCCTCAGTCTTCAAGGCGGCCAGCGCTGGCGCAGTCATTGCCCGGCTCCCGCAGCAGGTCCAAAGGACAGCTCAAAGAAGTTCAGCCAGTTTTCTCCGGCAATCCTGGCCACCTCATCTTTGGAAAAACCAACTTCGCCTAAGCCTTCAAGGATGTTGGCAAAACCCAGATTGTTTTCGAACCAGGGCGGTTGCGCGGGAAAGTTCGCCTGAGCGGCAGAGCCTTCGCCATAGTCACGATCACGGGTCCAGGTGCCGTTGCGCATCCACTCAACCACCGAATTGGGCTGATTCTGGCAAAGATCACTGCCGAACCCGACATGTTCCACCCCCATCAGGTCGACCGTTCGCGCCACCATGGCGCAAAAATCCTCCAGACTGCAGTCCGATTTGTTGTTCAGGTGATGAGGATAGAGGGACAGCCCCAGCATACCGCCACTTTCAGACAGGGCTTTCAAAACCTTGTCAGATTTGTTGCGCAGAGCCGGATGCCAGGCTGCTGGATTGGCATGGGTAATGGCGATGGGGCGTTCCGACAGTTCTATGGCTTCCAGGGTAGAGCGTTCAGCAGAATGGCTCATGTCGATCACCAGTCCCACCCGGTTCATCTCCCTGATCACCTGACGGCCCATGCGGGTGATGCCGGGATCTTCTGCTTCATAGCAGCCCGTCGCCAGCAGGCTTTGGTTGTTGTAGGACAACTGCATGAAGCGGGCGCCCAGCTGGTGACAGATTTCCACCAGGCCGATGTCATCTTCAATGGGTGAGCAATTCTGGAACCCGAAGATAATCGCCGTGCGTCCCTGGCTGTGGGCCTGGCGAACATCAGCGGCGCTGCGTCCCGGAACGATGAGATCCGGATAGGCCTCAAACCGGCGGTTCCAGGCTGCAATGTTCTCTACGGTTTCCCGAAAATCTTCATGATAGCAAATGGTCACATGGACAGCGGCCACACCGGCCCGGTTCATCTCCTCAAAGATCTCCCGGGACCAGTTGGCATACTGCAGACCATCAACAAGCAAGATTTTCTCGCGCATTCCCAATTCCTCAGTTCGGCTCTCCGGCCCGGATGTAGGAGGTTTTTACCTGAGTATAGAACTCAATGGCATAGCGTCCTTGCTCGCGTGAGCCAAAACTGGAGTTTTTCCGCCCACCGAAGGGCACATGATAGTCCGTCCCGGCCGTGGGCAGGTTGACCATGACACAGCCTGTTTCGGCTTCCTGGCGGAAGGCGGTCGCCCGCGCCAGAGAGTTGGTAACAATGCCGGCTGTCAGGCCGTAATCGGTATCATTGGTCACTGCCAGCGCTTCGTCGAAAGAGCCAACCTTGATCACACAGGCCATGGGGCCGAACATTTCTTCCCGGTTCACCCGCATGTCATTGGATCCGCCCACCAACAGAGCGGGGGCCATGTAGTACCCTTGCGCCGACAACTCCAGCCGTTGACCTCCAAAGGCCAGCTCACAGCCCTCCTGCCGTGCCAGGTCCAGGTAGTCCAGGTTGGACTGCAGCTGACCGGCAGACGCAACGGGCCCCATCTGACAGCCCTCTTCCAGCGCATGGGCCACTTTCAGGTCGCGGGTGGCCGCCAACATGCGGTCCACAAAGACGTCATGAACCGCCTCATGCACGATCACCCGGGAAGAGGCCGTGCATTTCTGTCCGGTGCCACCGTAGGCTCCGTTCACGGCCGCAGCCACCGCGATATCCAGATCTGCATCGTCCATCACGACCAGCGCGTTCTTGGATCCCAGCTCCAGCTGAAACTTTGTGAGGTTTCCGGCGGCGGCCTGGGCAATGCCACGGCCAACGTCGTAAGAACCGGTGAAGGTGATGGCATCCACGGTGGCACTTTCGACCAAAGGCGCCCCCACAGCCTGACCGCTGCCCATGACAAGATTAAACAGGCCCGGCGGAATGTCCTGGCGGGAGATGATTTCCGTCAGGGCCCAGGCGCTGGCCGGTGTCAGATTGGCTGGTTTCCAGATTACCGCGTTGCCGTACGCCAGTGCCGGAGCGATTTTCCAGCTGGCTGTTGCTATGGGAAAGTTCCAGGGCGAAATAACGGCCACCACCCCCATGGGGTCACGCCGGACATCCACCTCCACACCCGGGCGCACGGAGTCAGCCGTATCCCCGAACTGTCCCAGAACCTCAGCCGCGAAGTAGGTAAAAAACTGGCCCGAACGATAGACTTCGCCAACCCCTTCTGCCCGCGGCTTACCCTCTTCACGGGCCAACAACTCGCCCAGCTCTGCCGAGCGGGCCATCAGCTCTTCGCCAATGTTCTTAAGCACCTGCTGGCGCTTCTCCAGGCCAGCTTTCCACCAGACCCGTTGCGCAGACCGGGCCGCAGCAAGGGCGTCATCCAACTGACCAGCCGTCGCCTGGGCATAGCTGCCAACAACATCAGACAGGTCAGACGGGTTGATGTTGTCGACCAGACTATCGCCAGCCACCCAGTCACCGGCAACATAGTTTTTGAAAATCTCAGACACCTAAAGGGCCTCCGTTGAACCAAGCAGTCAGGCCCGGACGACCGGGCTGTGTTTGACCTAAAGGGAGCGGATGCCTTCATTTTCATCAATCAAAAATTAATGTAGATAATTTCAAATTTTCTGAAATAATGCCGAGATGGAATTTAAGCTCTCTCTCCTGCGTGTGTTTGTTGCCGTCGCTGAAACAGGCAACATACAGGACGCTGCCGACCGGGTCGGCAGATCTCCCTCTGCCGTGTCCATGAGTCTGAAACAGGTGGAGGAGATCGTCGGTGGTCCCCTCTTTGAAAGCGACCGCAAGAATGGCCTGACCGAACTGGGGCGCTATCTGCTGCAGACGGCGCAGGGTCAGCTGACGGCACTGGATCGCTCAATGGAATCGATCAGGGCCTTTGCCAAGGGGGAGATCGGACGGGTGGAGGTGGCCTGTGTCCCCTCGGTGGCCACGCAGCTGATGCCAACAGTCATCCGGCGCTTTCAGGAGCAGTGGCGCGGGGTCGAGCTGGACATACGGGACATCGATACCATGGCTGTGGTCCGGGCCATTGAACGGGGAACGGTGGAACTGGGCATCGCCGGGCGTCCGCGCACAGGCGCAGTGACCTTTCAGCCGCTTTTTACAGATCAGCTGGTTCTGGCCTGCCCACAAAACCACCCTCTGGCCAGGTCAGACACAGCTGTTGGCTGGGCGGAGATTGATCCGGTCGACTTCATCGCCAATGGCATTACGGCTGTATCCGACATTGCCGAGGTACAGGCCCTGAATGGCGGGGCAAAGCTGATGGTGCGCAACACCACGTCACTCATTGCCATGGTCAGCGCCAATGTTGGTCTGACCATCCTGCCGGAACTGGCGCTGGCAACCCCGGCACCCGGTGTTCACAGTCGGCCTCTGAGCAACCAGCAAAGCAGGCGGGAAGTGGGGGTGATACGCAAAACCGAAAGCGCGCTTTCCCCCGCCGCCAGAGCTTTCCTTCAGGTGTTCAATGATGTTCTGAAAGACCGCATGACCCGCAGGGATGGCGGTTTGCTCAGTCTTTAACCAACCTACAGGCCCAACAGATCAGACAGGAATGGCTGCACCGTCCCGGCGGGAGTCAGCGGCCCCGCCCAGGGCACCGCTGTCCACATCCCGGCTGATGGCATGCATGCCGCCGCAGTACATGTAGAAGGGCTCCACTGACTGCACATCATGGCCGCGTCGCCTGAGTTCTTCGACCACCGGTGCTTCAATGCGGGATTCCAGATCAACACGCGCCCCGTTCCACAGTCGGGCCCTGGGGGCATCAATGGCAGCCTGCAAATCCAGACCATAGTCCATCAGATGCACCATGGCCTGAGACTGGGTCTGCAGGATGCCGTAGCTGCCGGGGGTGCCCAAAGCCAGGTGGGGTTTGCCGTCTTTCAGGGACAGCGAGGGCGCCAGGCACATGGCAAAACGCTGACCGCCTTTCAGGCAGTTGGGGGAGGCAGGGTTCAGGTCCCCCCAGTTCATGAAGTTGTTCATGCAGACCCCTGTGCCGGGGATCACCACGCCAGATCCGAACATGGACCCCAGGCTTTGGGTCAGACAGACCATGTTGCCGTCTTTGTCGACAGCGGAAAAGGAGGTGGTGTGTTCCTTGCCGAACGCGCCCGGCATCACCTCTCCAACAGGCAGATCACTGCCGCTGAGGGGGCCACTGCCATACTGTTCCGTTCGTCCCAGGATGGGCGCGGGATCCAGCAAACGGGCGCGCAACGGATCGACCAGGTTTTCAGTCAGCAATTCCTCGGCCCGCTCTGGCGTGCAGCGGTTGTTGGCGATGCGGGTTTCCGCAGCCAGCCGCACGGCCCGGAAAACCCGGTCCAGATGGTCGGCAGAAAGGTGGTCAAGTCCGCTGAAATCAAGACCTTCCAAAACGCGCAGGGTCAGCAGGAACTGGAAGGATTCAGCCGGCGGGGGCGGCACATGAATGTCCAGTCCGCGATAGGAGGCGACTGTCGGTGGTTCCCAGAAAGGCTGAACAGCCTCCAGATCCGCCATGGTCATGCAACCGCCCAGCTTTTGCAGATGGGCGATCATCTTCTGCCCCAGAGGCCCGCCATAGAGATAGCCCGGGCCTTCACTGGCGATGGCTGACAGGGTCTCGGCCAGTTCCGGTTGGCGGAAAATGCGGTTGATTTCCCCCTCGCCGCTGCCGGTCACGTAGAGATCGTGCCATTCCGGCTGCATGGAACGGGCCAGTCCCGTCTTCATCATGTTGCGGTAAAAACGGGAGAGCGGAAATCCGTCGCGGGCATAGCCGATGGCAGGCGCAAAAATCTCACTGAGAGGTTTGCTGCCCAGCTCCGACACCAGATAACACCAGCCAGCCAGGTTGCCCGGCACGCCACTGGCATTGGCCCCGTCGAGGATCTCTGATTGCGTCAGTTGACCAGCATCGAAGTTCCGGGGGACAGGCGGATGAAAATCCAGCGTGCGGACCTGTCCGTCTTTGGCACTGTAAAGGGTTGCCATCCCCAGACCGGACAGCCCGGACATGAAAGGTTCAACCACGTTCAAGGCAGCCGCCACCGCCGCAATGGCATCAAAGGCATTGCCACCGGCAGCCAGCATCTTCGCACCGGCCTGAGATGCCAGCGGGTGAGCCGAAGTCACCATGCCATTGACGGACCTGACCGTTGGCCGCCCGTGCGAGTAAACTTGAACTGTCATCCAGAAAAACCCCGTCCCCACCAGTTTGAAATCAATGTCGTGTGAAATGTTGGAATCACAAAAACTCAGCCATCCATCAGGTCACCTCAGAGTCTTATCGTCTTATTCGGAATCACGAGATGTTCTCAAACAAGACGGGAACAAACCTTTTTTCAACCTGTTAGAGGGTGAGTCACGACTGAAGCGGAGCGCAAGGGGCTTCGACTTCAGTCAGTCACAGTCTAGGCGAGCCCTCTCTCTCAGACTATTGAAATCACGGAACAGAACAGCGCCGAAAACCTCAAGACCCTGCCATTTCTTTGCGGCTCAGACGCGCGGGAGAACAAGAATTCTGCTTAAAAGGGATCGCCGACAGCTTGGCATTGGCCATAAGATTACCGTCAAAGTTGGCAAGACGATTTCCCGAGATCTCTCAATACCTCCCAAGGACCTCCCAGGTGCCTACCAAGGCCCATCAGAACAAAGGCACAGGCCATGACAGAGTCACAAAACAGGGACGGACAGCTGCGGGCCGGGCGTCGGGCGGTCAGTAAACCCAAAGCTGTCCAGCACGGTGCCATGGCCTACAGCGATCCGCCGACGGATCTGGATCAGGTGCGTCTTTACCGTCTGAACCGCTTACGCCAGCTGCTGGCGGCCCATGACTACGCAGGCCTCTTGCTTTTTGACCCGCTTAACACCCGCTACGCCTGTGACGCCACCAACATGCAGCTGTGGTGTACCCACTACGAAACCCGCTGTGTCCTTGTCATGACCGACGGTCCGGTGGTGCTGTTTGACTATGCCCACCACCCGCATCTTGCTGAAGGACTTCCAACGGTGGACGACTACCGGGTGATGGAGGTCTTCTACTACTTTGCCGCCGGCCCGCACGCTCAGGTTCAGGCTGGAAAGTTCGGCAAACAGATCTGTGACGTGATGACCCACCATGGGGGAAGCAACAGACGACTTGCCGTAGACCGCCTTTCCCATCTGGGCAGCGATGCCTTGCGGGCCGAGGGACTGGAACTGTTTGACGGGCAGGCAATCACAGAACGGGCGCGGGCCATAAAGTCACCCGGCGAAGTCACCCTGATGAAAGCCTGCATTGATGTCTGTCAGGCGGGGATGCAGGCCATGCAGCAGGCTCTGGAACCCGGCATTACTGAAAACGCCCTTTGGGCAAAACTGCATGAGTGCAACATCGCCAACGGGGGCGAGTGGATTGAAACCCGGTTGCTGACCTCCGGTCCCCGAACCAATCCCTGGTTCTACGAATGCTCAAACCGCACAATCGAAGCCGGAGATCTTGTCTGCTTCGATACCGACATGATCGGCCCCTACGGCTATTGCGCAGATATCTCCCGGGCCTGGCTGTGTGGAAGCAGCCCAACAGCAGAACAAAAGCGCCTCTACAACCTGGCCTATGACCAGCTGCAACACGACATAGCCTTGCTGAAACCAGGTCGAAGTTTCCGCGAAATCAGTGAAAACTGCTGGCCCATTCCGCCGGAATTTCAGGTGAACCGCTACGGCTGCATGGTTCACGGCGTAGGCCTGGCCGATGAATGGCCAAGCATACCCTATTCCCAGGATTTCACAGACTACGGCTACGATGGTGAACTTCAGCCGGGCATGACGCTCAGCGTGGAATCTTACATCGGGGCGGAAGGTGGACGCGAGGGTGTCAAGCTGGAGGACATGGTTCTGATCACAGACAGTGGCTGCGAGCGGCTGTCCACCTACCCGTTTGAAGCAGAGTTGCTAGAGTATGATCGGTTCGGTTAAAGGCGATTTATGCCGGAAACCAATCCGTAAATCATCTACTGGAACACCGGGAAAAATCAAATTGCTCTGAGCATCCCCAGGTCGCGGGCCCACTTGAAAGGCATTGATGCCAGATAGATGGTTTCTTGGTTGGATAAGTGACTAAAAGCCCCAGTCGTCCAGGGCATCGGAGACCTGGTCCTCCACCTGATCCACCGTGTTTTCTACAGCGTCTTCAGCGGCCTCTTCCAGGTCTTCAACGGCATCCTTGAGTTCGGACAGCCCCTCCTCCGCCGCATCGGTGAGTTGGGTGCGCAAGCTGGTGCCGCTGTCATCGGTGAAGTGGGCGCTGGTCAGCTGGTCCTGAGTAACGCCCGTCAGGGTCATGGTGCCCCCGCCGTTCAGGTTGATGACCACATTGCCATCGCCATCACTGCCAAGACCGGCCAGCACGTCATCAACGCTCTGCCCATCCACCAGTCTCAGCTTGTCTTCTTCAAGGGAGAAGTCAGCGGTCACGTCGATCCCGTCATCGCTGCGCAGCACTATGGTGTCATTGCCAAAGCCTGAATGCAGCGTGTCGTTGCCCTTGTCCCCATAGAGCAGATCGTCACCCCAGCCGGCAGATAGGTAGTCATCCCCATCGCCGCCCCGCAGGGTGTCATTGTCAAAGCCCGCATAGACCTTGTCATTGCCCAGATTGCCCTGAACAAAGTCATTTCCGGCGTCTCCGAAGATGGTGTCATCATCGTTTCCGGCGTAGGAGGAGATGCGCCCGCCGTTGATGAAATCATCCCCGTTGCCAGCGATAATGTAGTCTGCACCAATGTCCCCGTAGAGATAATCTGCCCCGAAATCGCCGGACAGGTAATCATCTCCCTGGCCACCGCGCAGGGTGTCATCATCATCACCGCCGTAAAGCTCGTCGCGCTCCTGGTTGCCCTGCAGGAAGTCGTTGCCTGCCAGCCCGCGCAGAGTGTCTGACCCCTCCAACCCGAAAATGGCATCGGCGCCGCTGGTGCCGGTCAAAGGGTCAGCAGCGCTGCCCCCGGTGATGGTGTTGGCCATGAAAACATCTCCCCAGTTTCACAACGCAATGGTCTGGCTGCACAGGTTCTCCTTGGAACAGACCATCAGCTTCCGAATTATGACTAATGTCCTGCAGACCTTTTGTATCTTGGAAGAGTTAACGCTTCTACAAGCAAAAACTGTCCAGAGCATGATCGGTTTCGTCAGAAGCGCTTCGCGTTAGAAACTAAACCGTGAACCATCCCCTAACACGTTGAAAAGAAGCAAATTCACGTTTCAAGCGTTGTCACGGAGTGAGTCCACTCAAACCGATCTGACTCTAGTGCATGAACAGACTGGGGGCACTCTTGCTGGGGGCGAGCGCCATGGCACCACCGGGCAGTTGAGAAGTCAGATCGCCACGCAAGTGCATCAATAGTCGCTGTCTGATTTTCGCGGAACTGAAGGGCTTGACCAGATAATCATCGGCCCCGGCCTCTTTGGCTTTCATCACATCCTGGGCCAGTGCATGGCCGGAGATGCAGATCAGCGGCATGTCCTGATAGCGGACCTCGGCTGCCGTCCGGATCAGCTGGATAACTTCCGGGCCGTCCAGCGGCGTCATGTCCAGATCGATCATGGCAATGTCGGCCTCAAAAAGATGAAGCTCACTGAATGCCATTGTGGGATCAAACACTGTGCGAACCGCCCCGACACCGATCTTTCGCAAGAGGCGCGCCATGAGTTTGCCTTCCTGCGGCGAGTCATCAACCAGCAAAACCCGGCTGCGCGTCAGCAGAAGGTCGTCGGCACCTGCCATGTCCTCATCCCCCAAAACCACTCCCGCCCCCGCCTGGACCTTTACTGAACAGATATGGCTGCACTCTGATCTGGCGCACACCAGATCCCTCTCCTGCTACAACGCGCGGCAGCAAGGGGCAGATATCAATCACTCAGAAAGGATGGATTTAGACAGCGGCGAACTCTCAACTAAAACTGTTTGTTTTCAAAAGGAATCACGCCATAAAAAAATAAACAAGTTATTTATCTAAAATACCAAATTCAAAGAATCAGCAGGCCCACGTCCTTTTCCCTTCGCTTTCACTTCGAAAAAGGCGTCACGTCTTAAGCGGGATCAAATGGTGCGCCCACTCTAACTGATTTGAACCGGGTCTGCTTTGCGTCGCATACGCCACTGAAATAACTGCGGCCCTGAAGACCAGCATCAGTTCTTTTGGTGGTAGCGCTTGTACCATTCCATGAAACGGGCCAGCCCTTCATCCAGAGAGGTCTTTGGCTGAAAACCCAGTTCCTGCTGTGCCAGTGCAATGTCTGCGTATGTCTCGTGAACATCGCCCGGCTGCATGGGCAACAGGTTTTTCTCTGCTGTCCGGCCGCAGTGCTTTTCCAGCAACTCGACAAAGTGTTTCAGGGTTTCCGGCTGGTTGTTCCCCAGGTTGTAAATTTTGTGCGCCGGTTTGCCGTCTTCGCTTTTCGGGGCCTGCTGCAGACAAGCCAGAATGCCCTGCACGATGTCGTCGATATAGGTGAAGTCCCGACGCATGTTGCCATGGTTGAAGAGATTGATCGGCTCCCCGGCCAGAATCTTCTCCGTAAAACCATAGTAAGCCATGTCGGGGCGGCCCCAGGGGCCGTATACCGTGAAGAAGCGCAAGCCAATGGCAGGCAGGTCATGCAGGCCGGAATAGGAATGTGTCAGCAGTTCCCCGGCCCGCTTGGTGGCTGCATAGATGGAAACCGGCTGATCGACACGGTCGCTTTCAGAAAAAGGCTGTTTTTCGTTCGCCCCGTAAACGGAAGACGATGAGGCATAAACAAGGTGGGTCAGTTTGGACAGCCGACGACAGGCCTCCATCACCACCAACTGGCCCATGACATTGGCATTCACATAGGCAAAGGGGTCAATCAGGGAGTACCGCACCCCGGCCTGGGCTGCCAGGTGCAGAACATGGGTGATATCCGGGTGGCGGTCCACCAGATCAAACACGGCGTCACGGTCACCAAGATCAACCTTGGCAAACTCAAAACCCTGCCGGGCCTCCAGGCGCTCAAGACGGGCGGTCTTCAGGGCCGGGTCGTAATAGTCATTGAGGGAATCCAGCCCCAGAACCTGTGCGCCCTGATCCAGCAAAGCGTGGCTGACATGGGAGCCGATAAAGCCTGCTGCCCCGGTAACCAAAACGAACATTCGTGCCCTCCCTCAGGGCTCTAAGCATGTGCCGGGACCAGCCCTTGTGCTGATCCACTTTGTGCTGATCCATCTGGACGATGAGCGCCAGGCCGCTGTTACGGCCCTGTACGCACCATTTTTTTTATCATCGATCAGGACAATGGACCCCTATCCTCGCCGATGCGCAAAGGCCTGCTCTGGGTTGACAGGCCCAGACAAGCAACCTCAACCCTGATACCCGCAGGCTATAGCGGAAATCTGCGCCGGGTGCCATCACCCAAACGACAAAGTCCCAGAAAGCTGTTACAGCCACATGTCGTAATGTCGGTGGGTAGGTGCAAAGCAGATTGTTGCCCCTCAAGAAATAGATTTACTCGGGCCTCTGGCGGCAGGTCACCGGCGCAAGCTTCTGCTAATCTTTGTCCGACAAAGGGCTCCAGATTGTCCGAAACTGTCAAGCTGACCAGACTTTGCGCAAGAGATTTGCGTTTTTTGCCGGTTGATTGCAGGAATCTCGACAATTAGGTCAGTATAGCTTACCTTTTTTCTGGCCATAATAGCACCCGATTCAGGGTACACTCTGTTTCAAAGCAGTTTTTTGGTGACACCGCTTAGCGTCGCTGTCCGGGCAACCACAAGGTCCGGACAAGCCCTGCCAAGGCGGTTCTCAAAAACCTTTTCGCGAGCAGGACAACAAGACCTCAAAACAAGAGGCGCTGCGAAAAGCCACAACAAAGGTGAGGATTGATGCCCGACGGTTCCGTCTCTCTCGACGATAAATACACGCTGGACTCCGGTCGAATTTTTCTGACTGGCACACAGGCTCTGGTCCGCCTGCCCCTGATGCAGCGTCAAAGGGATCTGGCCCAGGGGCTCAACACGGCTGGTTTCATTTCCGGCTATCGCGGCTCACCGCTCGGCGCATTTGATCAGCAGCTCTGGCGCGCCAAAAAACACCTGAAAGAGCAGCACATCCATTTCCAGCCCGGCGTCAATGAAGACCTGGCCGCCACGGCAGTCTGGGGCAGTCAGCAGGGCGACATTTTCGGCGACTTCAACTACGACGGCGTCTTTGGCATCTGGTATGGCAAGGGCCCCGGCGTCGACCGCTGCGGGGATGTCTTCCGCCACGCCAACTTCGCCGGCACGGCCAAGAACGGCGGCGTGCTGGTGATGGCAGGCGATGATCACGCCGCCAAATCCTCCACCGCAGCTCACCAGTGCGAATACGCCTTTATGGACGCCATGATCCCGACCCTGGCCCCCGCCGGGGTTCAGGATTTCCTGGATCTGGGTCTCTACGGCTGGGCCATGAGCCGCTTTTCCGGCTGCTGGGTCGGCTTCAAGGCCGTGGGGGAGACCGTGGATTCCTCAGCCTCCTGTTACGTGGATCCGCTGCGCATTGACATCAAACTGCCCGAAGAGTTCCAGATGCCAGAAGGCGGGCTGAACATCCGCTGGGGCGGGGCTTTGGATGTGCTGCGTCAGGAAGAGTATCACCACCGCTACAAGATGTACGCGGCTCTGGCCTTTGCCCGGGCCAACCGGCTCAACAAAGCTGTGATCGACGGCCCCAAGCGCCGCATCGGCATCATCTCTGCCGGCAAAGCCTATCTGGACCTGCGTCAGGCTCTGGATGATCTGGGCATCACAGAGGAACTGGCCAAAGATCTGGGCATATCCCTCTACAAGGTGACCATGAGCTGGCCGCTGGAGCCGGAAGGCATCCGCGAGTTCTGCGAAGGGCTGGACGAAGTCCTGGTGGTCGAAGAAAAACGCGCCGTCATCGAAAATCAGCTGAAGGAACAGCTCTACAACTGGGATCTGGCCAAACGCCCGCGCATCACCGGCAAGTTCGACCGGGATTATCCCGACCAGTTCGCCGATCCTTCCCTGCCGTCTTACGGGGAACTGTCCCCGGCGAAAGTGGCCCGGGCACTCGGGCGTCTGCTGGAGCGTGCAGAGATTTCCACCCCGGCCATCCGCCAGCGTCTGGAGTTCCTGGACCAGAAGGAAAACGATCTCAGCACCAGCAACACGCCGCTGACCCGCATTCCCCATTTCTGTTCCGGTTGCCCGCACAACAGCTCAACCAAAGTCCCCGAAGGCAGCCGCGCGCTGGCCGGGATTGGCTGCCACTACATGGTTCAGTGGATGGACCGCAGCACTCAGACCTTCACCCAGATGGGCGGCGAAGGCATCACCTGGGTCGGTCAGGCTCCCTTCACCAAGACGGATCATGTTTTTGTCAACCTGGGTGACGGCACCTACTACCACTCCGGTCTGCTGGCCATTCGCCAGGCAGCCGCTGCGGATGTGAACGTCACCTACAAGATTCTCTTCAACGATGCCGTGGCCATGACCGGCGGTCAGCCGGTGGATGGCCCCCTGGATCCCATGACCATCACCCGCCAGGTGGCGGCCGAAGGGGTCAAACGCATCGTGGTGGTCACCGACGAAACAGACAAGTATCCCATCGGGGCCAACTGGGCACCGGGCGTGGACATCCGGCACCGGGATGACCTGGATGAGGTTCAGCAGGACCTGCGCCGCCATCCGGGTGTGACCGCCATCATCTACGATCAGACCTGTGCTGCTGAAAAACGCCGCCGTCGCAAACGCGGGCTCTTCCCCGATCCGGACCGCCGCATCTTCATCAACGATGCGGTCTGCGAAGGCTGCGGGGATTGCTCTTTGGCCTCCAACTGCGTTTCCGTCGTGCCGGTGGAAACGGAACTGGGCACCAAGCGAGCCATCGACCAGTCCTCCTGCAACAAGGATTTCTCCTGCGTCAACGGCTTCTGTCCTTCATTCGTTTCCGTGTCCGGCGCCAAGGTGCGCAAGCAGGGCGGCGGAAAGAAAACACCTGATGCCCCCAGCTGGCCGGACCTGCCGGAACCCAAAATCCCCACCATCGACGATCCCTACGGCATCGTCATCACCGGGGTTGGCGGGACAGGCGTGGTGACCATCGGGGCTCTGCTGGGCATGGCCGCACACATTGAAGGACTGGGTGTCTCCATTCTGGACATGGCCGGGCTGGCTCAAAAGGGTGGCGCGGTGATCAGTCACCTGCGGCTGGCCAAAGCGCCGGAAGATCTGCACGCCGTCCGCATTTCGGCTGGCGGCGCAAAGCTGATGCTGGGCTGTGACCTGGTGGTGGCCTCGTCATTCGATGCCCTGTCAAAAGTCCGGCGCGGTGAAACGGCTGTGGTGATCAACAGCCATGAGTCCGTTACCGGCGACTTCACCCGCACCTCTGCCACCTACAAGTTCCCCGGCCTGGGGCTGCAGCAGGTGATCAAGGATGCCAACGGGGACGCCAACACGGACTTCGTTGCCGCCACGGAAATTGCCACCCACCTGCTGGGTGATTCCATTGCCTCCAACCTCTTCATGCTGGGCTATGCCTGGCAAAAGGGCCTGGTGCCCATGAGCGGCGAGGCGCTGAACAAAGCCATTGAGCTCAATGGTGTTGCGGTAGACTTCAACAAGCAGGCCTTCCTCTGGGGCCGCCGGGCGGCTCACGATCTGGCCGCGGTGGAAAAACTGGCCACCCCGACACAGGTGATCCCCAGCCACAAGATCTCCCAGTCCCTGGATGAGATCATTGACCGGCGCATTGAACTGCTGACCGCCTATCAGAACTTCAGCTATGCGGACCGTTATGCCCAGCTGGTGGCCCGGGTGCGCAAAGCCGAAGCCGATAAAGCCAAAGGCTTTTCCGGTCTCAGCGACGCCGTGGCCCGTTTCGCCTACAAGGTCATGGCCTACAAGGACGAGTACGAAGTGGCCCGCCTGTACAGCGCGCCGGAGTTCAAAGCCAAACTGAGTGAGCAGTTCTCAGAATTTGGCAAACTGAAGCTTCATCTGGCCCCGCCGCTGCTTGCCAGCCGGGACCTGGCGACAGGTCATCTGAAAAAGTCCACCTATGGCCCCTGGATCTTTACCGCCATGAAGCTGCTGGCCCGCTTCAAGGGTCTGCGCGGCTCGGTCTTTGATCCTTTCGGTCACACAGCCGAACGCAAGGCTGAACGCAAGCTGATCGAAGATTACTTTGCCCTGGTGGAGCAGCTGATCAGCAATCTGACGCCCGACAACCACGCGCTGGCGGTACAGCTGGCTGAGCTGCCGGACAGCATCCGCGGCTATGGTCACGTGCGCGAAGAAAACCTGAAGAAAGCCATGAGCCAGCAGGAAGAACTGCTGACCCGCTTCCATCAGCCGGAACTGGAAAAAACAGCAGCCCAGTAACGCTGCCACATCTCCATGGTCCAATCAAAAAGGGGGGAAGCGACAGGCTTCCCCCCTTTGTTTATATGTCCTGCGCAAAGACGAAACAGGCGGCTCACCCCCGGTTCAGCAGTTTGCCGATGCCGTACACCAGCAGCCCGGCAAGCAACCCCCAAAAGGCAGAGCCGATGGAAAAGAAGGTCATGCCGGAGGCCGTAACAGCGAAAGTCACCACCGCCGTGTAGCGATCCTTCTCATCGGCCAGGGACGCCGACAGGGAAGCCACCAGCGGCCCGGTCAGGGCGATGCCGGCAATGGCCGCGATCAGCGCTTCCGGGAAAGAGGTAAAGAGAGCCACCACCGAGGCGCCAAAGAGAGCCAGAACCGCGTAGCCACCGGCGTAGAACAGCCCTCCGATCCAGCGCTTGTCCTTGTCCGGATGGGCGTCGGGCCCGGTGCAGATGGACGCCACAATGGCCCCCAGGTTGCTGCTGTGGGCCCCGGCAGGGGCAGTGAGCAAAGAGGCCAGCCCCGTGACAAACAGGATTGAGCGGGACGGCACGGGATAGCCGGAGGCCCGGAGCACGGCAAAGCCGGGCAGGTTCTGAGACGCCATGGTCACCAGATAAAGCGGCACGCCCAGCCCCAGCAACACCGCCGGATCAAAGACCGGTGTGATCAGCTCAAAATTGGAGAACCCCATGTCTTCCGGCAGGGGGTCCGCCAGCCCCAGGAGGTAACTGAGCCCGATGCCCAGGAAGAGAACGGCAACGACGGCCCAGGCAGCTGAAAAAAGCCGCAGGATGGTAAAGGCAAGGATGAGAGGCAGAACCAGCAGAGGGGCCAGCTGCAACTGCTCAAAGATGGCCAGGACAAAGCCAAACAGCACCCCGGCCAACATGGCCGACGCGATGGACGAGGGGATCTTTTCGATCAAGCTGTTGAGCGGTTTGAAAGCAGCCGTCAGCAGGATCAGCACCGCCGCCAGTATGAAAGCCCCGACTGCGGGCTCCAGTGTGACCCCGCTGGACACGGCAATGAGGGCCGCCCCCGGAGTGGACCAGGCCGTGACAATGGGAATGCGGTGTTTCCAGCTGAGGTATCCCGTTGTGCACATCATGGCAACACAGAGCGCTGCCACCCAGGACGAGGTCTGGCCCGGTGTTGCCCCCACGGCCTGCGCCGCTGCCAGGATGATGGCCACGGAACCACCGAAGCCCACCAGCACGGCCACCAAAGCAGAAATCACCACCGACGCACGCATTCCAAATCCCATCCCAAAGAAATCTCACAGACCTCAGTCCGTCCAACAGCTCCGGCCAACCGACAATCCTGGCGGCTCCCCTCACAGAAAGGAGGACCGAGCCTTAAATCGTTCTCGCAGACAAACCAGTCAAACCCGGACCATCATACTCTTCCCTCCAACAGCTCGACGGCCGTTTTGCCCATGATTTCCAGGCTGAAGGGATTCCCATTCTCCCGGGTTGTCGCCAGATGTCTTGGTGGCTTGTTCCGGTTCTGATAAGCCAGTTGGATCTGTGCGGCGGCGTGATCCAGGTCGGGGGTCGCCCAATGCTGACCTTCCCCAAACTGATGGTCTGCTGCCGGGATGGTTTCCAAAGTGTATGAAACCGGATAGGCGTTTTCTTCGCTGATGAAATCCCGGTTGCCGGAGTAGTGGGTGGCGATCACTTCCGTGCCCAGCAGCAAAGCTTCGGCCATGGTAAACCCAAAACCTTCGCAGCGGTGCAGTGACAAAAGCACATCACAGCTTTTTATCAGGGCCAGGATTTCTGACCGATAGAGGGTTTTATCAATGATCCTCACCCGGGGGTCACGGGCGCAGACCTCCACAAAGGCCTTCCATAAGGGGTTGCTGGGATCGCTGTTGTTGACCTTGATGACCAGGCTGACGGGCGTGTTGCGATCAGGAAAGGCCATCTGGAAAGCCTCCAGCGCGGCCCAGGGGTTCTTGCGCATCAGGAAGCTTCGGGAATCAAACACAAAGAGATACACGAAACGATCCTCCGGCAATCCGAAGTATGACCGCGGCAACTCCTCCACCTGTTCGATGTTTACCGATGCCGGAAGGGTCGCGAGCTTCTTGTCCGTCACCCCCTCATAACTTTCCAGGGCAAACTGACAGGGGGCCCAGACTTCATCCACCAGATCAAAGGCCGGTTTCCAGTTCTCCGGCCATTTGGGGAACTCCCAATGCCAGTATCCAATGTTGTACCGGCCTTTGAAAAGCTCCTGATGCCGGGTAGTGTAAAGCCCGGCCATGCCCATGGCCGACAGACAGAAGATGGTCGTGCGGTAGCGGGGCTGATCGACAATCAGATGCTCAACCGATTGTTCTTCCTGTCGGAAAATGTCCCCAGGTGACACATCCACGACGCAGAGCGGCACCTGCTGCGCCTCCAGAGCCAAAGCCACAGTCCGCATGACTTCGCCCATACCCGTTTCGCTGCGGGCATTGCCGATCACATTGACACCGCCTTCTTCCCCAATCCAGGCTTCGCTGCGCAAGTTGACACCAGCCTTAGTCTGACTTTGTCTTTCCCGGCACAGCGCCGCCAGCCTCGGGAAACGGCGGTGCCCTTCTGAGGCAAACCAGGATGTTAAACCCGCAACGCCCTCTGGCTGGCTGAGATCAAAGCTCTGCTTAAGATCCTCTTCCTGCAGCCAGACCATTTGAAGATAGTTTGGCAGAGGAAGGTGGCCATCCTCCCCGCCTTCTCTGTCTTCAAGCAGGTAATCCAGCCAGTGATCTGTCAGGAGCTCCAGCCCCCTGTTGCTTTCACAGCCCCGGGTGAAGCTCCAGGCCTGCAAGCCAACCCGGCCTTCGTGGGTTCTCAAGTCAAAAGCCGCCTGAAGATCAGGCCACAAACGCCAGAGCAAACAGGCATAGCGCGACAGCCCCGGTCCTTTACGCAAGAAAGATGCTGCGGCCCCCTCTGCCGACAGATCTTCCGGCGTAAGGGAGGCAAAGAGTCCACGTTTCTGGTTGGGGCTCAACAAAGACGCACTGATGATTTCATTGATGCCCTGGCTCAGATACCAGCTGTTGAAATCCGAATAGAAGCTCTTCGATTTGACATCAAAATTGCTCTGAAGGTCCGGGCGTGCCAGCCAGATGTCCCGCCACAACCGGGGCAGTGCCGCAGCGTTGCCGTTGAACAGGAAAGGCGTATCTTCCCAGTTGAACTCTTCCATCAAATCCAGACCCTGACGGTCTGGCCCATAGATTTCTTCCCCCTGACTGTCCCACCAGCGCAGGAAATTCTCCACCCCTTCTTCCTGGCCCAAAGGCAGGTTTTTACGCAAATCCGGACGCTGCACATAGACGGAAAAGGCCTGAGGAGCGCTCTGTAAGCGGCTGAACCATCCATCAAGAAGAGAAAGGAAGGCAGAGTCTTCCTCACTCATCAGCACCCTCAGCAACAACTCACTGTTATCCGGGGCGAGAGAGGAAACTTCAGTGATTCCTTTGTGGGCATACCAGCTTTCAAGATCTGCAACGAAGGTTGCTCTGTCCGCTGGAATATCCCCTTGCAGCTTCGGGCGAGACAACCAGCAATCACGCAGCATGCGGGGCAACTCAACGGTCTGGCTCCCGGTATCAAAAGAAACAACGTCCCAGTTGAACCGGGCCAGCAGATCACGCCCCTGACGGTCGCGCCCAAAGGTGGCAGCGCCCTTTTGATCCCACCAGCGCAAAAAGGCCTCGATGCCTTGCTGATGCCCTACCGGAAAGTTCTGACGCAGATCCTTACGAAGCAGATAGGTAAAGTAGATCTGGGGGTAGTCTTTAAGGCTGTCGAACACCGGTAGTCCTGTCTTTAAAGAAACACTCAGCACAGACGCGAAGCAAAACCGCACGCGGTCACGATAATCTGTTTGCTTACGCTTAACGTGTTTCTTGTCTTCTTTTCAATTGATTAGAAGAAAATCCCGGTTAAATCAGCATTTTACGCGCCCCCACCAGACGAAAGACTGCTGGCAGAACAGCAAATCTCAAACGCCGGGCCCGGATGGGCTCACCATCCAGATTGACCTGCAGGGGTTTTTCACTTTCGATTTCCAGCCAGGTCACACGGCTTGAATCGGCAAAGTGGACCAGCTCCTTGATGCCCCCCGCGCCCAGCGCCAGGACGGCAGAAACCTGATCATCCAGTTTGAGGTCTCTCAGCCACATGATATCGAGCAAGCCGTCATTGACCTTGGCAAAGGGACAGAGCGGCAGGCCGCCGCCTGACTGACGCCCGTTGCCAATGGCCAGCGCCAGCAGTTGCCCCTGCCAGCTTCCGCCATTCGGCAGTTTGACCGAGACCTTCTGGGCATGCAGGTCGACCGCCCGGGACAGTCCGGTCAGAAGATAGGCCCCTTTGCCCAGACGCTCCTTCAGACCGCGCCCCGTGTGGGCACTGACTTCCGCCCCGAAGCCGCCGGTTGCCATGTTTACAAAAACATGAGACCGGCCGTGTTCCAGATCAACGGCTTCACCCAGGTCAAAAGCCTGTTCCTGACCTTCCAGGATAAACTCCAGAGCCTTTTCCGGCTTGTTGAGCGGCAGGCCCAGGCCAGCTGCCAGGTCATTGGCTGTGCCAAGGGGCAAGATCCCCAACCGGGGGGCCACAGGCATAGCCGCTAAAGATGAAGAAGGGTTGAAGGGCTTTTGGCTCGCTGATCCGGAGGAAAACTCTTTGCCCGACAACTCAGTAAGACCCTGCCACAGACCAGAGGCAACCTGATTGATGGTGCCATCCCCGCCACCGGCGACAAACACCCAGTTTTCACCGGATTTCAGAGCAGGAAAGAGACGCTCCAGCCCCTGACGGGCAAAGGCCAGGGCATCGCCCGGCTGGCGTGTCACCCGTGTTTCCACAGTCACACCCCGGCTGCGGGCTTTGGCCAAAGCCACCCGCAGGGGCGTTGCCCCCGCCACTTTGCCGTTGAGGATGACATAGAGCTTTCGGCTCATCGCCTGAGAGCACCTCTCTGGTTGCCATGCATGCGACCACAGAGATTACTCTGCCCTGCCAGTCGTTAAGCGTCCAGATGCGCCAGGACCAGCCAGCAGGCAAGGTCAGCCAAAAATGTCGTCGGCCGAGATGTCCCGGATCAATCCCCACTCATCCGATGTCACCCCGATCAGGGTAATGCTGGAGGAATCGAAGATGTTAATCACTGAGTTGTTTCCCTGCTGTGAAATGGTAGTTGCTGAGCTGGTTGCCCAGAACCCCAGATCCAGAAAGTCATTGTTGGGATCAAAATCGGTGATGACGTCGTCATCCGTTGCTGAGTTGAAAGCAAAGACATCGGACCCACCGTTGCCGGTCAGGGTCTGGTTGCCATAGTTCAGCTCAAAATAATCATTTCCTGAGGTGCCGGTACCGCTGGACTGGAAACTGGCATCGACAAAGAAGTCGTAGCTGCTGGGTGGGGAAGACACGAAGCCATCATCACTGCCGCCGCTGTCGCCCCCGCTGTCTCCGCTTCCGCCGCTGCCGGCGATAAAGTCAGAAAAGCCCAGTTGGCTGGAGGAGATGCCCGTCACGACGAGGCTGCCGCCGCCATTCAGGCTGATCACTGCAAAGCCGTCAGCGTTATCACTCATGCCACTGATGGCCTGAGAAACAGTCTGCCCGTCATTGAGCAGGAATTTGTCAGTGCCGATGCTGAAATCACTGACGGTGTCGTTGCCGTCGCCGCTGCGCAGCACCACGGTGTCATTGCCCGTGGATCCGATCAGGATGTCATTGCCCCGGTCACCATAGAGCAGATCATTGCCGGCGCCACCGGACAGTTGATCGTTCCCGTAGCCCCCGCGCAGGGTGTCGTTATCGTAGCCGCCATAGATCTTGTCATCCCCCAGGTTGCCCTGCAGGAAGTCGTTGCCGTCATCGCCAAAAATCGTGTCGTTGTCGTTGCCGGCGTAGGAGGAGATCCGCCCCCCGTTCACGTAGTCATCACCTGCGCCGGACTGGATGTAGTCCGCGCCGATATCACCGTAAAGGGAATCGCGCCCACTGTCCCCGCTCAGGTAATCGTTGTCCTGTCCGCCCCGCAGGGTGTCATCACCATCCCCGCCATAAAGACGATCCCCGGCCTGGTTGCCCTGCAGGAAGTCGTTTCCACCGTTACCGAAAACCGTATCGGCTCCGTCACCGGCATAGGTAACGTCTGCACTGGCGCCGAGGCTAAGGTAGTCAGGACCGGAGTAATCAACGCCGCCACCGCCGCCTGAGTCGCCGCTGTCCGTTCCGCCGATCAGATAGTCGTTGCCGTCCATCCAGTCGAGAATCGTGCTGTAGTTGCCGCCGATATCGGCCGCCCAGCCCGTCGTCGAAACAATGCCGGTGACGTAGGATCCACCGCTGCCGCTGTACCAGACCGGCCCGCCGCTGTTTCCGCTGTTCACTTCAATGGAGCTGAAGTTGATGACGTCATAAAAACTGTCGGGATAGGCATAGCCGGTATCCGTGGTCATCCGGGGGCCACTGAAATCAGCGTAAACGCCCGGATAGCCGGTTACCTCATAGGTGCCGCCGCTGGCGTTGGGATCCAGTCCCATCCAGCCGGTGTCGTCACCAATGCGCTCATCAAAGCCCAACAGGGCGATATCGGTCTGGGAATCGTACTGGCTGAGAAGACCATCCCCATCGTTGTCGACCTGATAGTAGTTGGTCAGGTCGACTGTGTAAGAGCCATAAGGGGAGTAGCTGCCGTCCCGGCCGGGATAGACTGTGATGCTGGTTGCCAGCCCGCCATCCGGGGCGCTGTAGATCACGTGAGCCGCTGTCAGAACATCATTGACCCCGACCACAACACCGGAGCCCGAATAGGACACACCGTTGGAGAAGGTTGCTTCGATGTAAACAACGGTGGAAAAGGGGTAGAGACCGCTTTGACTGGAGCCTACGTAACTGGTCATCTTGCTGCCTTTTTTCTCATTCTTTCTTTCAGACGCGATAACAGCGGTCCTGCCACTCCCGAACAGGTCACCGCGAGACGGTAATCTAACCGACGCCGCTTACAAATGCTTCAGTCGATTGCTGACACCGGCAGGTATCTCTGCTTCCAGCACAGAATAGGTGACACCGCGCTGGCTTCTTGTTTCTTCCGGACCGAAGGGGTTGGGATTGACGGCCAGTCTGATGATCTTCCCCTGAGTGTCTGTGACCAACAGCAGGTTTGCGATGGTGTGGCTGTTTCCCTGGGAATCCCTGATCTCAACAAGAGCATCCTCAAAGGCATACTCTGATACCAGAGCCCCCATCACATCCGGAGAGTCATTCTTCAGGATTTTTTGAGAGCTTGCCTCTCCCAGTTGGGAGACGACATCAGCCAAAGCGCTGCCGACTTTGATCGTCACTCCCTGATCTTGAGGCGCTGTTTTGCCTGCCATGTCACTGCCTGCCTGCTGGGAAGGGTTTTGCGATCCGGTTTGCGACGCACCGCCTGTTGTCGCCCGCTGCTCTCCCCCACAGGCGCTCAGGCCAAAAGCCAGAACCAGAATCGCGGTGCCAACGCCCCTTTTCAAGGTTTTCACTTACCAACACCTCTATGATGAAGACCACAGCCTTACCGGTTTCAGGAAGCCGCAGGAACATGACCGTTTTAGTCAAAAGCGCTTTGCGCTTGCACCTAAACCGTGTCTCATCCTCTAAAACTCGAAACAGAGGCAAATTCGCGCTTCAAGTGTCATCACCTAGTGATCCCACTTAAACCGATTTGCCTCTTGTGCGGCAGCCAGTCCGACGTTCGTTACTAAGTAAACGAAGCTATCTTTCCGGGTAAAGAGCTAAATACCACAGCCAATCTTCACGGAATGATCGAACCACAGCTCTCAGTCCGAAGCAGGCAAGCCCCCTCATCCCACCGGGGCAGCCTCAACTTCCTTGGTGAGCCAGGAGACGAATTCATCGCTGCCAGGTTGAGAGCGCTGAGGACGCAAAATGCGATAGTCCTGCTCGCTTTCAATAAAGCCAAAAGGCGCCAGTAGTTTGCCGCTGGCCAGGTCGTCGGCCACCAGAGGTTCGGGACCAATGGCCACCCCCAGCCCGGAAACCGCAGCCTGCAGCATGAAATAAAAATGCTCGAACCACTGGATATTCTTGGGTCGCAGTCCCGGCTGCTTGATGCGCGACAGCCAGTCATCCCAGGCAAAGGACCGGGTTTCGGTATGTAACCAGGTCACCTTTTTCAGATCCGCCAGGCGGTTGATTTCGTTCAGGTTCTTAAAGGTCGGACTCATGACCGGACCAATGCGTTCACGCATGAAGACCCGTTCCTGCAGGCCTTCGGCCCAGGGTTGCAGCCCGGCCCGGATGGCCAGATCCAGATCGTCTCGGGAAAAATCAACCGGGCCGTCGGACGTCACCAGTCTGAGGTCAATCTCAGGGTGGGCCAGCTTAAAGCGAAAGAGCCGGGGGATCAGCCAGCGCATGGCAAAGGACCCGGGACAGGACACCATCAGACGCCCTTCCTGGGCCCCCTTAATCTGGGTCACGCCGTTTTCAATCAGATCAAAGGCGGCGGACAGGATCGGCAGCAACCGGGCCCCGGATTCGGTCAGATCCAGGCCGTTGCGCCCCCGCTTTGCCAGGGTCATGCCCAGGCTTTCTTCCAACTGCTTGACCTGGCGACTGACCGCCCCGTGGGTGACACAGAGCTCATCGGCGGCTTCGGTGATCTGACGGTGACGAGCAGCGGCTTCAAAAGCGCGCAAGGCGTTCAGGGAGGGGAGCTGGCGACGCATAACTTGGGTTTCTTTGAGTAAATCTCATGGAATACTGGAGATAATTTGAAATTATCTCACGGGACAAAGCTGTTATAGCAATTTCTGCGCAGCTGTAAATCCACTTGCCCCGTCCCTTCCGGAAGCCCTTTTCTCTGGCTTTTTCTCTGCTCAGAATCGAGATGATCCTCGGTCATCCGGAAAGGAAGGGCCCGTGGGAAAGGGGGGCACGACCTGTGTCCCCTTAAACCGATCTGACTCTAGGAAAGCCGATTTGTCCCTGACCGTTGTCGCCGTTGTCCTGCTGGCCGCCCTGCTCCATGCCAGTTGGAACGCCCTGGCAAAAAGCAGCCCGGACCGCCTGGTGACCATGACGCTTTTTGCCCTCACCTCCGGGCTGATCTCAGCCTGCCTGCTGCCTTTTGTTCCCCTGCCAACGGGCGAAGCCTGGTTCTGGATTCTGGCCAGCGCCCTGCTGCACACCGGATACAAGCAAATGCTGGTGCGGGCCTATGGGGCCGGTGATCTTTCTCAGGTTTACCCGCTGGCCCGGGGGGCAGCCCCGCTGCTGGTGACAGCCTTTTCACTGCTCTTTCTGGACGAGAACCTGACCAGCGCAGAACTGACCGGCATGGCCATCCTGCTGCTGGGAGTTGTCACCCTTTCCTACCACCCCGGGGAATCTCCCTCCTGGCCAATGCTGGTCTTTGCTTTTGCCACTGCCAGCTTCACTGCCGCTTACACTCTGGTCGATGGTCTGGGGGCCAGAGTTCTGGGGCATGCCGTCAGCTTCTCTGCCTACCTGCATCTGATCGACAGCGGCATTATGCTGACGCTCTTCAGGGTGCAGCGGGGCAAAGGCAGCCTGAGCCACCTGCGTCTCTCCTCGGCCAGCGGATGGCAGCGGGGCTTCGGCGCTGCCGCCCTGTCCTTCCTCGCCTTTACCCTGGTGATCTGGGCCATGACCCAGGCGCCCATTGCCCTGGTGGCAGCCCTGAGGGAGGTTTCCATTCTCTTTGCCCTGCTGCTGTCCATCGTGATCCTGAAGGAAAAACCTTCTGGCCTGCGCCTGCTGTCCGGCGGTCTGATCCTCGCCGGACTGCTCATCACCCGGCTGGCCTAAATCGTGGCTCACCCTCCAGAACACTAAAAAGAGTTTCATGCTTCAAGCGCTATCACGAAGCGAGTCCCCTTAAGCCGGTTTGCCTCCAAGTGCGGGCTCACAGGGCGACAAAAAGAAAAGAGGCCCTCCCCGACCAGGAAAGGGCCTCTTTTGTTGGATCACAGATCCCGCTGTTATCGGATCACTGTTCCAGTGCCTTGATGATGTTCTCACACATCTTCTTGGCATCAGCCAGCAGCATCATGGTGTTGTCCATGTAGAACAATGGGTTGTCGACACCGGCATAGCCTGTGGCCATGGAGCGTTTGACGAAGAGGACCTGCTCCGAATTCTCCACATCCAGCACCGGCATGCCGTAGATGGGTGAGGACTTATCGGTCTTGGCCGCCGGGTTGGTCACATCGTTGGCCCCGATGATGAAGGCCACGTCCGTTTCGCTGAACTCCCGGTTGATCTCCTCCATTTCGAAGACCTCGTCATAGGGAACACCGGCTTCGGCCAGCAACACGTTCATGTGCCCCGGCATGCGTCCGGCCACGGGATGAATGGCGTACTTCACCTCCACCCCTTCGGCTTTCAGCAGGTCTGCCATTTCCCGCAGGGCATGCTGGGCCTGAGCCACGGCCATACCGTAACCGGGCACAATGATGACCTTGGAGGCATTCTTCATCAGGAAGGCAGCGTCATCAGCGGACCCGGCCTTGTGGGTCCGGTCCTCGTCAGCCGCACCACCAGCGCCACCGGCATCAGACTCACCGCCAAAGCCCCCCAGAATAACCGAGAAGAAGGAGCGGTTCATGCCCTTGCACATGATGTAGCTGAGAATGGCACCGGAAGAGCCGACAAGAGCCCCGGCCACAATCAGCAGGCTGTTGCCCAGGGTAAAGCCGATCCCTGCCGCGGCCCAGCCGGAGTAGGAGTTCAGCATGGAGATCACCACCGGCATGTCAGCACCGCCAATGGGAATGATGATCAGGAAGCCGACCAGCAAGCTGAGCAGGATGATGATCCAGAAAGTCGAGGCGCCCTGACTGACACAGAGCCAGACAATGAGCACGACCAGCAGGATGCCCAGCAACAGGTTCAGCAGATGCTGGCCCTTGAAGGAAACAGGTTTGCCGCTGACCAGCCCCTGCAGCTTGGCAAAGGCAACCAGAGAGCCGGTAAAGGTCAAAGCGCCGATGGCCCCGCCCAGGGACATCTCGATCAGGCTGGCCACGGGAATGGCCCCGGCAGTGCCGATGCCATAGGCTTCCGGATTGTGAAAGGCTGCCAGAGCCACAAAAACCGCTGCCAGCCCCACCAGCGAGTGGAAAGCTGCGACCAGCTGGGGCAGCGCCGTCATCTTGATGCGGTAGGCAACCACCGCCCCGATGCCGCCGCCCAGAACCAGGCCACCGATGATGATGGTCGGGTTGAGGTTATCCAGTTGGAAAAGAGTGGTGAAAATGGCAATGGCCATACCGACCATGCCGTAAAGATTGCCGCCACGGGCTGTTTCCGGGTGCGACAGCCCCCGCAGCGCCATGATGAAGCAAACGGACGCCACCAGGTACAGCAGCGCGGATAAATCTGAATGCATCTGTCTGTTCCCGCCCTACTTCTGTTTCTTCTTGAACATGGACAGCATCCGCTGGGTCACCAGGAAGCCGCCAAAGATGTTCACGCTGGCCAGAGTCACTGCCAGAAAGCCCATGATTTCTGAGAAGGCAGCACCGGATCCGGCAGCAATCAGCGCGCCCACGATGATCACAGAACTGATGGCGTTGGTTACCCCCATCAAGGGAGAATGCAGCGCGGGCGTCACCCGCCAGACCACGTGATAGCCAACGAAGATAGCCAGGACAAAAACGGTCAGTCCCACCAATAACGGGGAGGCTTCATTGCCGGAGGCTGCCTCTGTGATCCCACTGTCCATAACGGTCCGGCTGGCTTCAGCCGCCAGATTTTCCAGATCTTTGGACAGATCTCTGGCCTTGTCCGCCAGGGACATGGCCTTTTCATTCAATGCACTGGTCGACATCTGTTACTTCTCCCCCTGATCTGAGGATTTGCCCGGGGCCGCGGGTGAGGCCGCATCTGCCGATTTCGTCGCGGCAGTGCCGGTCCCGGCAGCTTTTGTCGCTGCGGCTTTGCTGGCTGCAGGCTTTGCCGGGGCTTTCTTCGCGGGAGCCTTTTTCGCGGGTGCCTTCTTGGCCGCAGGTTTCTTTGCTGCGGTCTTGCGGGCAGCCGGTTTCCTGGCCGGGGCCTTTTTCGCCGGGGCGGCTGCTGCCAGATCGCTGACCGCCTGGGCCACAGCCTCGTGCACGATGGCCCCTTCCTTGGTCACCAGTGCGGTGGCCACGATTTCATCTTCCCAGTCAACGTCAAGATCGGCGCTGTCTTTGGCCGTAATCAGTTCCAGGAAATTGAACAGGTTGTTGGCGTAGAGACTGGAGGTGTCGGCGGCCAGCCGGGAGGCCATGTTGGAATGGCCAACAATCTTGACACCTTCTTTCTCCACCACCTTGTCCATTTCAGACAGCGCGCAGTTGCCGCCCGTTTCCACAGCCAGGTCAACGATGACCGAGCCGGGTTTCATGGACGCCACCATTTCTGCGGAAATCAGCAAGGGAGCCGGACGCCCGGGGATCAAGGCCGTGGTGATCACCAGATCCATCTTCGGCAGGGTCTCGGCAATGAGAGCCGCCTGCTTCTTCTGATACTCGGCGCTCATGGGCTTGGCATAACCAGCCGCGGTTTCTGCCTGCTTGAACTCTTCATCTTCCACGGCAACAAACTTACCGCCCAGGCTTTCCACCTGCTCTTTGGCAGCAGGACGCACGTCGGTGGCATAGACCACAGCCCCCAAACGGCGGGCCGTGGCAATGGCCTGCAGACCGGCGACCCCGGCCCCCATCACCAGGACATTGGCCGGGGTAACTTTACCGGCGGCGGTCATCATCATGGGAAAGGCCCGGCCATATTCGGCTGCGGCATCAATCACTGCCTTGTAACCGGCCAGGTTTGCCTGGGACGACAACACGTCCATGGACTGCGCCCGGGTGATACGCGGCACCAGCTCCATCGCAAAGGTCGTAACACCAGCCTGGGCCAGAGCCGTCACTTCTGCACCGCCACGATAGGGGTCAATCTGCGAAATCAGCAGCGCCCCCTTGGGCAGGTTCTTGCTCTCGGCAGCTGTCGGGCGTTGCACCTTCATAACCACATCCGCCCCTTTGAGGGTTTCCTTGGCCGTTTTGGCAATCTTTGCGCCAGCTTCTTCAAAAGCGGCATCTGTTACGGCTGCACCCAAACCAGCCCCCTGCTCGATCACCACCTGATGGCCTTTCCTGACCATCTTCTGGACCGAGACAGGAGACACGGCCACACGCGCCTCATTGGGCCGCAGCTCCTTCAAAACCGATATTTGCATTGAGTCTCCCCTGCGTTTGGCGGTCAGTTTTCTAAAAGAGACATTATTTCGTCAAATCGCGAAGTGCAGCTTGCCTTGCTGCAGCGCAACAAGCAACCCTGTTTCCTTTTGACGCCCCCAAGCGCAAGGATCTTACCTCGGCCTGACAGAGTTCAGAAATAGAACAGACAAGTCTGTCTTTCAAGTTACAGCTTAACGATATTTTGCTCACAAGAACAAATGGGGCGAAAATGCCGCAGTTCTATTTCCAGATCAGATCAAATGATTTGAACACCTGAAGGGGTGGAAAGCCTCAGGTTCAGGACCCACTGGAACCAAAACTGCTACAGCCGCCTCAGAAGGTAATGTCGCTTCCTCACCAACCATTTCCTGGGAGAGTGACATGCTTCGAATTCACATTCAAGTAACTGAATATGATTTCCCTCTTTCGATTATGGAATTTCCCCGCTGCCCGGCCCGCCCTTTACTGCAGGGTGCCTTTGGCCATGGCGTTAAAGCGCTCCACATCTTCGGGCACCAGCAACTCGCCTTCAAACTGAGCTTCGTGGCGGGAGACCATCTGACTGAGCGCTTTGGCTTCCGGGCTGCCCTCCAGTGTTTGTAAGGCGGAAAGAGCCTTCAGGTTGTCCAGCCGTCCCACCCCCTCCAGCAGCGCGGCCCGTCGGCTTTTTTGCCCTGGCCAGGTTCCTGTCGATGCCGCGTCGACACCCGGCGTGCCGTCTTTCTGCTGCGCTCCGTGGCTGTGCAGGAAAGCTGCAAGATCCTGGTTTTCGGCCTCGGTTGCATCGTCTGAAGACTGGGCCCTTTCAACTGCGTCTGAACCCAGCGCTCTGTCCGCAACTAACCCGTCCAGATCCTCGACAGAGATCCCTCTGTGGGCCATCGCTTTGTGGGCCATTGCCGTGGTGTGATCCGTTTCGCTTTCCAGTTCCACCAGTTGCTGCCGGGCGAGAGCCAAGGGCAGGTCATCATCTGCAACCATGTTCAAAGCCGCATAGGCCACCAATCGGTCTTCTCTCAGCTTGGGATCACCGGCTTCGGCTCCCTCTTCGCCTCGGTTCAGCATGGCCAGATAGCGCAGTCGGTTCAAAAAGCGTTTCAACGCCCGGGGGGTTGTCAGCTTCTGCACCAACAGGGGCGACCAGAGATCCAGAGCCTGAAGGAACCGCTGAGAATCGGCAATCTGAGCCTGCTGCCGGGACAAGGTTCTAGTGTAGTCCCGACTGAGCTGCGCCATGGCCAGCCCCAAAGCAGCAAAGCCGCCAATGATCAGCAGGGGCAAGAAGAAGTTGAAGCCATCCTGCCTGTCTGACCTATCGGGCGCGACCGGGGCCGCCTGATCAACTGAGGACTGGCCGGTTGAGTTGTCGACTGTGTTTTGCGCCGGATCCCCCTGCCCTGCCGAGCCGGACGCCACAACCGTGTCCGGTGAAGGCTGATCCAGCAGCAGCATGGTGCCGCCAAAAGCCAGCCCCATGCACAAAAGGGCGATGGCCGCCAAAACCCTGCGCGGTGGCAAGCCGGTTTTGCGCGTTGGTTCCTTCACCTCCTCAGGCCGTTCCCGCGCCACAGACTGCAACAGCTTTTGCGCATCCCCGACCCCCAGTTGCGGGACCGGCACTTCAATGTTGATGAGCTTTTCCAGATAGAGCCGTGCATAGGCAATGCGGTGCTTTCTGGCAGTTTCATCGCCCACCGTCCCTTCGGCAAGCCCCGGGTCTTCCGATCCGACCCTGCTGTGGAATGACGTCGCGGAAGCCGCAGGCCCCAAGGGGTCCGCAACCTCCATATCCAACGAGGAACCCTGGACTGCAAAGCCGCCATCGGCCTGCGCGGTCTTGAGGTCCGGGGCAGTCTTCATCCCAGCCGGGGCAGGATAGATCACCTCCACCCCTTTACCGAACGCCTGATCCAGCGGGGTTGTTTCGTCCGCGGCCATCTCAGCTGCAATGTCTTTGAAGCCGTACCCCAGGCAACCCAGCACACGCTCTCGGTCCATCCCCAAAATGGCAAAGCAGGCACCGGAGCTGACCAGGAAATTGACAGCTGTCAGCACCTCCAGCACCTCCGGTGGCTGGCAGCGATCCAGATCGTCAATCAGGATCACCGGGCGCAAAGGCGCCATGGCGGCCGCCACATCCTGAAACTCTTCGGCAAAACGATGGCGGAAGGACAACTGCTCCCGGTAACGGCTGATGGAAAAGCCCCGCGTCAATCCGGCACGCAACTTGGCTGGATCAATCAGGCTTTTGGGCAGCGCTTTGAACAGGTTGTAAGCGGCAACCAGAGCCGCCAGCGTAACCGGCAGGATGCTGGCCAGGCGCTCTTCCAGAATGGCCCACTCGCCGGTGACCTGCTTGACCTCTTCCGCGTCCAGGAAGAAACCAGCCAGCAGCACCCCAACCTGCAGTGCCAGCAGCGCCACGAAGGTCACCACCATGCCCGGGTGACGCGCCAGACGCCGCAGAAAGAGCCGCACCCGGAACCCCTGCCCAGCACGGGTCCAGAAAGGCGGAAAGCCTTCCAGCCGCAGAGCTTCCAGCAGGGCCGCCAGTAAATGCTCTTCCTTTGTCTGATGCCAGGCGTTGAACCAGACAGGATGATAGCCGTAGCGCTCCAGATCATGTTTGAGCAGGGACATGATGGAGGATTTGCCGCTGCCCCAGGGACCTTCAATTGCCAGGGTCAGGGGCGGCTCTGTCTTTTTGTTACGCAGGAAACGGGAAATGCCCCGCGCGATGGCTCCATAGCCCAAAGGATCAGGATCACCGGGCCGTAAAGGTCGGTCAGATATGAGGCGATCCGCAATGGAATCCTGTATGGCAGGTCTTTGCTCCTCCTCCGGCACCGGCGTTTTTTCTTTAAGAGATGAGGCCGTCTTCGCCGCGACTTTTGCAGGTTGAGCCTTTACTTTGCGGTCAGCGCCTTTGCGTGCCGGTCCGGATGCAGACCCCGCGCTTTGCTTTTTGCCCAGTGGGTCTTCTGCTTTCAGTCCAACAGAGGCCCGTAAATCCGCTTTGCGGGCTGCGACCTCTCCCGCAACCCGACGGGGACCGCGCAACAGAACAAAAAGCACCAGCAGGCCCAGAACCAAAACGCCCAGAGCCTGAAAGATCTCCCCTTGCGACCAGTTCAGGCCGGTCACCCCGTTGAACCAGGTTTCAAGGCCGCTTGCCGGTGTCGCAAAAGGTCCGGCATCAGGGATATCCTTCAGCACACCCGGGTCCGGTGCCTGAGGCAGCAAGTCTTTGGGAGGGCCTTGGGTAACATCCAGATCAGAAGAGGCGGCACCGCCTTTGTCCTGCCCCACATCAACCTGATCGCTGGAAAAGCCCTTTACCGCCCCCTCACCCTGGGGAAACTGGCTCTCGATCGACCGGGGCACAAAATCCGCTGCGCCGGGGGCGGGCTCACTACTTCCCAGGTTCTTTTCATCCTGCAAGCGAAGCTCCAGTTCGGGGGTAAGCCCCTTGCTTTCCGGCGTTAGCTGACTGGCTGCAACTTTGATGTCCATGGCTCTGATCGGCCCTGATCGTTGTCCTTCATGTGTAAAAGGCTAGATCACCTCTTTTTTCAGCGCCTCCCCCAGGCAGGAGAGCTACTGCATTTTTCACCATAACACAGAAGAAAGAAGGGCCGAAAAGCGCGTCCGCCCGCAACCAGGACACCCGGCCAGGCATTACAGGACAGCGGCAGGCGGTGTGGGCAACGTTACTCAGGCAAAGGCAGGCCGACCTTTGTCAGCGCTGCGGTCTGGCGAGCTTCCAGTTTGTCACGGCTGAAGTCGTCGATCAGACCATGGAACAGCTGATGCCAGTTGATCTCTGCCTTGAGATGCATGAAGACCGACCCCAGACCGATGGCCGCCCGGTCCATCAGCACAAATTCCCTGGGGGGTTTAACTCCCCCCAGACGACGCAGTTCTTTGTGCACCTTCCCGGCGACTTCGGCCCCCTCGAAGGAACGACCGCCTTCAAGAATGGACTGATTCCGGTCTTCCAGCAGGGGCTTGTAGAGAAAGTGTGCCCAGACGTTGAGCGCTTCCAACAGTTCGGGGTTGTCTTTGACCTGAGGAAAACCCCAGCTGCTGTAGGCATGAATGGCCAGATCCCGGTCATCGCGCTGCAGGGCGTGATAGAGGTCGATCACTCCTTCAACAAACAAGGGCCGGAAAACGCGGATACAGCCGAAGTCCAGCAGGTTCACGCCAGCGTCCTGCGTCAGGGTGTAGTTGCCCAGATGGGGGTCCCCATGAATCACGCCGTAGTAGTAGAACGGACGATACCAGGCGTGGAACATGTTCATGGCGGCCCGGTTGCGCAGCTCGGGATCTTCCTGTTCCGCCACAAAATCCAGCAGCGGCTGGCCCTCCAGCCAGCTCATGGTCAGCAGCCGCGCGGTGGACAGCTCTTCATGGGGATCCGGGACAGCAACCTCTGCCTCTTCAGCCAGCATCAGCTGATAGAGCCGCATGTTCTTTGCTTCGCGCTGGTAGTCCAGTTCCTCACGCAGCCGTTCCGACAGTTCCTTGTAGATGTCAGAGGGGTCAATGGCCTTGTCGTAGCGGCGGTAGATGGAAAAGGCCAGTTTCAGCTGGCTGACATCAGCCTCCACGGTGGAGGCCATATCGGGGTACTGAAGTTTACAGGCCAGTTCCTGCCCCTCCAGGCTGGCCCGGTGGACCTGCCCCAGGGAGGCAGCCGCCGAAGCTGTGCGCTGAAAGCTGTCAAACTTGCCCAGCCAGTCAGTCCCCAACTCACTTTTCATGCGGCGGCGTACGAAGGGCCAGCCCATGGGCGGAGCGTTGGACTGCAGCTGGCGCAGTTCTCTGGCATATTCTTCCGGCAGCGCATCGGGAATGGTGGCCAGGATCTGGGCGGCCTTCATCAGGGGGCCTTTCAGACTGCCCAAAGCCGCCTTCAACTCTGCGGAGTGTTTTTCACGATTGAGTTTGCGACCGGTCACCCGGGACCCGGCAAGCTGTGCCGCCAGCATCCCGACCCCGCCGCCCACCTGGGCAAAGCGTTTCAGCCGTCCGGTAACGCGAGAGGATTCGTCGCCAAAAGACCGGTCATCCCAGTCGTCATCATCCCTCTTGTCCTGTCTGTCCGACATGCTTTCCTGACCACTCCACAAACTCTTGAGCCCCTGCCTGTCTTACGACAATGCCGGGCCAGCAGATCAACAGATAGATAGAGACTTTTCAGGCAAAAGGAAGCGATTAGGCCAAAAAGAAAAGCAAGATCGCCGGCCGGCAGATAATGGCAAAACATCCAGACGCAGAGGTTTCAGTCTAAATGGGCTGGCCGGGTTCTTTGTAGGCCTTCACAAAGGCCAGAGCACCGGGCAGATAAGGATGGATGGCAAGAGCTTCCTGGTAGGCTTCATATGCCAGTTTCGGGTCATCCAGCGCCTGATAAATCAGCCCGCGACCGGACAAAGCCCCAAAATGGCGAGGCTCCAGATCCAGCGTTTTTATGATGTCCGACAGGGAGCCTTTGTAGTCTCCCAGGAGATACAGAATGGTCGCCCGCTTGTTCCAGCCCTCGGCAAACTCGGGGGCTGCTGAAACCAGAGAGTTGAAGGATTCATAAGCGTCGCGCAGATTGTTCTCCGACATGGCCGTCAGGCCCCGCTGCATCAGCTCCTGAATGGTTTCGTCCTCACTGGACAGCCAGATCAGCCAGATGTTCTGTTCGGCCTGGGCCGCTTCAAACGGGGCTTCGCTTTCTTTCAGCAGATCGAACAGCACCGGCAGGCGCGGATCGTTTTGATCGGCCCGGCTGGCGGGGGCGGCCAGCAGCAGCAATGCCCCAAGGCAAAGGAAAAGCAGCTTTGTCACCAAGAAACTATGCGCCCCGCTTGTGCCTTTGTCATCTGCCTTGTCACAAAGTGGCAGTCACTTCTGCGCGATGGGTTGGAAGCGGCGGTCCGAACACAAGATTAGCGAGCATCCAAGATATCTTGCGCTGGCCCGCAGAGGTCGCGCGGGCTATTGTCCAGCCCAACCTTAGAGTCAAATCGGTATAAGTGGACTGACTACCTGTGAATGCTTGAAGCCTGAATTTGCCTCTTTTCATTGTTTTAGAGGATGAGACAGGGGTTTAGGTACACGCGCAAAGTGCTTTCAACCAAACCGATCATGCTCTAGTGCAGCCACCCTTCCACAAGGGGGGCTTTTGCTGCCCCGTCGCCAAGACCATCGAGGATTTTAGAGATGTCAGCTTCCCCGGCCAGTTACTTTTCCAGCAGCTATGCCGATGCCCGGGCCCGGTTCACGGATGCCGCCAAAGAGCAGGGCCTGGCCGTTGAGGCGCACATCAATCCCCTGCGTGGTCCCGACGGCGAACATCTGATGACCGATGTGGTCTGGGCCGGCCCGCGGGATGCAGAGCGGGTGCTGCTGACCATCTCCGGCACCCATGGGGCAGAAGGCTACTGCGGCTCCGGCGTGCAGGTCGGCACCATGAAATCCGGCTTCCATAACGATCTACCGGATGGCGTGGCCCTGATGATGATCCACGCCATCAATCCGCATGGCTTTGCCTGGACCCGTCGGGTGACCGAAGACAACGTGGACATGAACCGCAACTTTGTCGATTTCAACCAGCCTCTGCCGATCAACGCAGGCTACGACGATCTGCACTCAGTCATCTGTCCCAAAAACTGGGACGAAGAAAGCCACGCCCAGTGGATCGAGCAGTCGAACAACTATGCCGCGCTGCATGGCAGTTTTGCCTTCCAGAAAGCTGTTTCCGGCGGCCAATACACCCGCGCGGACGGAATTTTCTACGGCGGCAAAGAACCCACCTGGTCTCACCGCACCTTGCTGTCGATCCTCGACTACTGGCTGGGCAAGGTGAAGAAGGCCGCCATCATCGACTACCACACAGGCCTGGGCCCCTATGGCTATGGGGAGCGGATTTGCGTCCATCAACCAGGCAGCGGCGGCGAAAAGCGCGTCGATGACTGGTATGGCGGTGACTTCACCAATCCGGCAGCCGGCACCTCGACCTCCGCAGAACTGAACGGGGTCAACACCGACGGCATCGCCCGCAACCAGCCGGACATTGAATGGACCAACATTGCGCTGGAGTACGGCACCCTGCCTTTGGACGATGTGCTGAATGCTCTGCGGGCCGACAACTGGCTGCACTGCCATGGCGATCTCCAGTCAGCACAAGGCAAAGACATCAAAAGGAAGATGCGGGCCGCCTTCTACGGCGAAACCGATGACTGGAAGAAGGATGTCTGGAACCGGGCTCTGGAAACCCAGAAACTGGCGCTCAAAGGCCTGTCAGAAAGCTGACACCGGCCATCGTTTTGGGGCAACCCTGACAGCAATCGGCGACCTGGTTAGAGCCTGACCCGCGATCCCCTACTCTCTCATCTTTGCCCCTGGACTAAACCCTGGACAAAATCATGTCTGAGCTTACTGCTGACCTGCCGCCCGCCCTGGCCTTTTCCCCGGACTACTTCGCCACCAGTTACGCCCAGGCGCGCGAGAAGTTTCAGGAAGCCTGCCAGCTGGCAGGCCTGGAGTGCGAGAGTTACACAAACCCGTTGAAAGGCCCCCGGGGGGAAGATCTGGCAACGGATGTGACCTGGATCGGTCCCCGCGATGCAGAGCGGGTGCTGGTCACCCAGTCAGCCACCCACGGCATTGAGGGCTATTGCGGGTCGGGCGTACAGGTGGGCAGCCTGCTCTCCAGCCACCTGGAAGAACGGCCGGAAAATGTGGCCATCATGATGATCCACGCCATCAATCCTTTTGGCTTTGCCTGGTCCCGGCGGGTCAATGAAGACAATGTGGATCTGAACCGTAACTTTCAGGATTTCAGCCAGCCCCTGCCGCAAAACCCCCGCTATGACGAGGTGCATGCGGCAGCCTGTCCGGAAAACTGGACCGAAGAAACCCAGACAGCCTGGACCGCTTTTCAGGAAAGCTACATTGCCCAGCACGGGACCATGGGCCTGCAGGCTGCCATTTCATCCGGTCAGTACCACCGCCCGGACGGTCTGTTCTATGGCGGCATCGAAGCCACCTGGTCCAACAAAACCCTGCACGGCATTGTCACAAAACACCTGGCGCAGGCCCGGCACGTGGCCGTGATTGACTACCACACCGGTCTTGGGCCTTACGGCTACGGGGAGCGTATCAGCAAACAGATCCCCGGTTCTGTTGATGAAGCCCGTCTGTCTGACTGGTATCGGGGGGATTTCACCAATCCGGCTTCGGGCACCTCCAGTTCTGCCCGGCTGAGCGGCACAAACATGTCCGGCATCATGGCCGCCCATCCCGACAAGAACTGGACCTGCATCACCCTGGAATTCGGCACCCTGCCGGTCTTTGACGTGCTGAACGCCCTGCGGGCCGACAACTGGCTGCACAGCCACGGGGACCTGGACAGCGATCTGGGCCAGGCCATCAAGCGGGAGATCCGCCAGGCCTTCTATGGCGAAACCAACGATTGGAAAGAGGCCATCTGGAACCGGGGCATTGAGAGCCAGCGCCTGGCCCTGCGTGGTCTGGCTGCCAGCTGATTGCCCTTTTTCAGGTCCTCAGGTCTGTTGAACGGCCCCGTCCTGCCCTGACAAACTCCCTCACCGGGGATAGGCGGCTTTCAGGCTGTCAGCGCTGGCTTCACTCCAGCTGCTGCCCAAAGGCAGGGGCAGTTCCTGAAAGGCCTCCGTCTGGCAGGGCAGCCTGTTGGTGACAAAGAGGCGGGTTTCTCCTTTATCGACCTGCAGGACATAAGAATAAACCGTGCGGCGTCCTTCCAGATGATTACAGACGCCTGTCTGCCCGTCATCGTGGGACCGCAGCAACGCAAAGACCTCCGCCGCCGACGTTACCTTCTGCAAGCGCTGGTCGGCTGACTGGAAACGCCCCAGACTGCTGTCCGATGCCGGTTCTGCCCCCATGGGAAAAGTCAGCTGATGATTGGTCATGGTGGCATGGTGGGGAGAATAGGTGACCGTCAGTTCATGGCCCTTGGCCTCCACAGCCGCACAGATTTCTCCATCCGTCAGAACCAGATTGCCGGCCCAGGTGCTGGTGGTGCAGAGATAGGCCTCCAGTGCTGAAATGGCGGTAGGCACGTCCTGACCTTTTGTCAGGGCCACCTCCACCAGCAGGTCATAGTTTTTGCCCCCTTCCGGTTCAAAACTGACATGGGCGTCACAGCAAAGAAGACCATGCGAATTGGCCCCGATGGACAGACCTGAATAGACCGCCTTGGCGTTGTCGGTTTCGGCGAAGGTTTCCACACCCGCAGTGGCAAAAAGATCCGCAGTGGAAATCAGCTGCTCGCCAAATTCTTCCTGACCGAAGTCCTTGTTTTTAAACAGCAGATAGCTGTCGGGGCCCAGAATGACCGTACCGATGGTGCACATGGTGTTTCCTTGTAGAAGAGAGACGCCGTCGAGCTGAGGGAACTTTCTGGTGAAGGTCTAGCGTTGCTCTGACTGGCGGTAGTGCCGTTCAATCCGGCTTTGGATCAGTTCCAGGACGATGGACAACAGCCAGTAGATGATGGCGGCGGTGATCAACATCTCCAGAATGCGAAAATCGCTGCGGCCCTGGGCCCGGGCCACATACATCAGGTCCCAAACCCCGACCACAGACACCAGGGAGCTGTCTTTCAGCATGGCGATAAAGCTGTTGCCGGTGGGGGGAACGATGATCTTGAAGGCCTGAGGCAGGATGATTTTGCGAAAGGCTATGGAGGTTTTCAGCCCCAAAGCAGCGGACGCTTCCCACTGCCCCCGGTCAATGCTCTGGATCCCGGCGCGGAAAATCTCTGTCATGTAGGCGCCGTAACAGAGGCTGAGCGCCGCGACCCCGGCGGGAATGGGGTCAATGATGATCCCGATCTGTGGCAGGCCCAGGTACACCAGGAAGAGCTGCACCAGCAGCGGCACCCCGCGAAAGAAGGAGGTGTAGAAGGCAGCCACCCCCATGGCGATGCCGTTGCCTGACAGCTTGGCAACGGACCCGACCAGGGCCAGGGCAAAAGCCAGGAAAATGGAAATCAGAGATACATAGATGGTGGTGAAAACACCCTTGCTGATCAGAAAGGGCAGCTTTTCAGCCACGAAAGGCAAATTCAGGTCAAAAGAATAGAAAAAGACCATGAAGAGGGCCGCCAGTGCGACCCAGACCAAAGCCAGCTGCCACTTCATGCTACAGCGCAGCAGCAAAAAGAACCCACAGCCAGCCAAAGCCGCAGATAAGATCCCAAAGCCGGAGATCAAAGACCCCAGGGACGGAAAATTATCAGCAGGTTTCAGCTGGGAGTAGCTGGAAAAACAGACCAACGCCAGGACAACCACGGCAACAGAAACCGACAGGATGACATCAAACTTCAACGATCTCGGCGGCGGTGGATTTACGGACAACAACATTGGCCTGTTTTTCCCTGGTAGGCAGAAAAATGGTGAAACGGCGGTTTACTTGATGGTGGTGTAATCCACGCCGTACCACTTGTTGGACAGGCCAGCCAAAGTACCGTCTGCTTTCATGTCATCGACAATTTTGGTCACCTGAGCCCCAAACTCGTCATCGCCCTTGTCGATGGCAATGGACAGAGGCTCATAGAAGACCGGGTCCCCCAGCTGTTTGATGGGCATGCCACTCTTTTCCGCGGCAATGATGGACGGCAGAGAATTGAGGATGCCATCCAAACGGGCGCCATCGCCCAGACGCAGGTCGTCAAATTCACTCATACCGGCGCCATAGGTTTTAATGTCGGCAGAGGTGATCTGATAATCAAAGGCAGGAACACCCACGGCATCGATGACCAGATTGCCTTCCAGATACTTCAGGAAGGTAGAGGCTTCAGAGACACCAATGGCCTTGCCGTTCAGATCGCCGACCTTGCTGCCCGCAAAGTCCTTATGCACCGCAAAGACTGCGGGGGTGTAGTAATAGGTGGCCGGGAAATCCAACACCTGGGCTCGGGTTGCCGTGGCGGTCATTGACCCCACCACGACATCCCAACGGCCGCTCCAGCGCCCTGATGTCATCACTTCCCAGCCGGGAGTTACAAACTCCACGTCCACGCCCAGCCGCTTGGCAATTTCCCGGCCGACGTCGACATCAAAACCATCCATCTCGTTCTTATCGTTCAGAAAGGCCTGCGGTGCCCAATCAGAATTGGTGGCGACCGTCAGCATGTTTTCTGACTTGATGCGATCCAGCGTTTCCCCCGCCCAGGCAGTCGTCGCTGAGGTTGCTACCAACACACCAACGGTTGCCAGGATTGTTCCCAGTTTTTTCATTTTTAGCTCCGGTTTGGAAAAGGCAACAGCGAAGGAACACTTCTCGATCAGAAAAATCTATCCGTTTGCTTAAATATCGCTTGTCAATCTGAGGAAGAATTCCTTGCACTCTTACTGTTAGTTTTCCCAGCTAACAGGATGATCGTTTGCCTTGGCAAATAAAAATCAAAGGCCTAATGTATCGAAAAATTCTATGAGCTAATACTTTGCTTAGAAACTATTCCTTAAACGGTCTTCTGGCCTTCGAAGCGGTCGTGCGCCTTAACTCTTTTTCCCGCGCGGCAACGGAACTGGGGCTGACACAGCCCACCGTCAGCTATCGAATCAACAAGATCGAAGACACCATGGGAACGGTGCTTTTTGATCGGTCAGGCACGGGTCTGACCGTCTCTCCAGCCGGCCGCCGTTTCTACAACAAGCTGCTGCCGGTGCTGGACAGCCTGTCAACAGTGATTGCCAGCGAAACCAACAGCGCACTGACCACCCAGATTTCCGTCACCACCTCGCCGGCTTTTTCGTCTATCTGGCTGCTGCCGCGTCTGCACAAGTTTCAGAACCTGCACCCGGATATTGAGGTCAGCATCACCGCCACGGACCGGGTTCTGGACCTGTTTCATGAAGCCGACATCGCCATACGCCCGGACGTCCACCCCCGGGCACAGCCCTCCGCCAACATTGCGGTGTTTGATCTTTTTGACGACCGGCAGTTTGCTGTCTGCAGCCCCACACTGATTCCGGAAGACTTTGATCCGCAAAGTGTGCAGGAAGCCATTGAAAGTGTCGAAAACCCCATCCTGCTGCACGACGAAACGGCCGACATCTGGCGCCGCTTCCTGAAGAAGAACAAAATCAAGAGCGGCACACTCAGCGGTGGCCCCATCTTCAGCAACGCCGACCTGACGCTAAAAGGCGCCATTTCCGGCATGGGGCTGGCCCTGACCCGCAGCTCCTATGCCGAGGAATACCTGAAAAACGGCATTCTGGTGCGCCTGCCCATTCCTGATACGGAACCGGAATTCAACAATGTCCTGGTCTGTCGTGCAGCGGCGGCCAAGCAGCGGCCCATCCGGGCTTTTATCGACTGGCTGCAAAAAGAAGCCGCAGAGCATCAGCTGTCTCTCTGACAGCTTTCCGGCAGGCCACTCGCTTTCGCAGACCAAAGGGACCGGATCGAAATCAGCAGATCACAGGCACAACACTGCCTGCCAGCGCGATCCACGTCCCAGTCATTGCTGCCTTTGCTGATGTGAAAGTTCCAGCACCCTGCCCCGCAGGCTGACAGCAAAATCTTCTACTTGAAACAGCCTGCCCCATTCCTGCCACGCTGACCCTCTAGGCTGCTCTGATGGTACCATAAGGTCAGGCGTTCGGGGGCAGGACCGCAAGAATGAAACAGGAAACAGGCCGCACAGCATCCCTGTGCCAGAACAAAGAGCGTGCCGGGAGCGGAGCAAGAGCCCCTCGTTCGGCGGAGACGCGGGCGGATGGCCTGGTTCACCTATTGGGTGTGCCGCTTGGTTTCGTCGGCTTTGGCGTTCTGCTGGTCTTGGCGCTGCAACAGAAAGAGGTGGGCACGGCATTTGCCCTGATGGTCTACGGCCTGGGGCTGGTGCTCATGCTGTCCTTCTCTGCCGCTTACAATTCCCTGCGCGCTTCCCGCTGGGCCTGGCTGCTCCGGCGTTTTGATCATGCCAGTATCTTTTTGATGATCGCTGGCAGTTACACCCCCTTACTGGTGGCGCGCTTTGCACCAGGTTGGGATCTCGGTCTGATGCTGGCTATCTGGACCCTCGCCCTGGCCGGCGTGGCGCTGAAAATCTTGTGGCCCGGTCGGCTGGAACGACTGGCCCTGGCCCTTTATCTCGGCATGGGCTGGCTCTTCCTCATTGCACTGGTGCCAACCTATCAGGCTCTGAGCGGCCTGGCCTTTGGCCTGTTGCTGACCGGCGGTCTGATTTACACGGTCGGCGTGCTTTTTCACCTGGCTGAACGCCTGCCCTTCCAGCGCGCCATCTGGCACGCGCTGGTGCTGGTCGCAGCGGCCTGTCACTTCAGCGCCATCCTGCTGGACGTGGCCATGGTGTAACGCCCCCTGCTCCAGCCCCCACTGTTTTTTCTGCACTAAGACCGGCAGGCAGAGCAGAAGGGGGCGCAGCCGGCATCCGCTAGAGTCAAATCGGTTTAAGTGGAATCACTACGTGATAACACTTCAATCGTGAATTTGCCTCTTTTCAATATTTTAGAGGATGATTCACGTTTTTGTTCCAAGCGCAAAGCGCTTCTAACTAAAACGATCATGCTCTAGAACCTTCCCCCCTTCCATCAAAACGGCTGGCCCAGACGTGCCAGGGCCAGTTCGCTTAGCCCCAGACCGTGGCTCAACCTATAGGTAAGCGCGTCACTTGTTCTGTGACGGAGCGCCTAGTGACTGCTGACCCGCCCTCTGGCAGGGGTCCAGGTCGTTTGTCGTGACAGGCTCTGACGCCGTCTGTCACGGCGGCTGTTGGCCAGCGCCTGGATCTGCTCACGGGGAAAGCGGGAAACCTGTTCCACCAGTTCAAACAGCTCCCGGCTTTTCTCCTCTTTCAGGGTGGGGCAGTTGGCGGCTTTCCAGCGGGTCAGCAAAGAGGTGGCAGCAAAGGCCGGATCCAGCTGTTTAGGCAGTTCCAGCAACCAGGCCAGCAGAACGTCCTGAGGGCGCTGCGGGCAGCTTTGACCTTCCAGCAAAACGGCAGACATGCGCCCCTTGGGATCATATTTGGGCTGTCGTTTTGAACCTGTTGTGGATTGGCTGGATGTGGCTTGGCTGGTTGCAGGTTGGCTGGTGGCAGACAGCAGCTGTCCGGCTTGGGCCCTGTCGTCGGGTCGACTCATCGTTTTTCCTCCACCGGGACACCCCGCCCGGTTCCTTGGGGTTGAAACAATGAGTGGCAGGTTTCCTGGCTTACGGATCACAGCAATGGGCTCAGCCTTCCCAAAACCGGCGCAATAGACCGGCTTCAGTGGCATGAGAGGAGCCCTTGCTCACCGCATACAGTTGCGGGGGCAGCTCCGGCTTGAAGGAAGAGAGAGACCGGGCCTGATGCCCAGTTAATCCCCTTCCGAGACCGGATTCCCTTTTTATCCTGCCTGCCGTATCAGGCGAAACAGGAACCACTCAAACTGGAGCATAGCGGCTCTGGAATCCCTTCCCTATCGCAGACACGACAAAGGGGGTCGCAACCCGACCCGACAAAGATCAATCGTTTCATCCGGAAGCGCGGCGCAAGGACGCAGGGGCAGCATCGCGCCGCAAACAAGACCGCATAGGGCGCGAACCGCAGATCTGGGATCGGTGAGAGACAGTGGTCTTCTGTCTGGCTCCTACTGCAGGCGTTTGGCCGCCATAACCAGCATGATCTGAGCAAAACCGGAGAAGATCAGATTGATGCCCAGCATCAATCCCAGGAACCAGGCGGCAGACAGGGGCAACTGCGCCCAGATGAAAGCCGCCAGGAAGACGGAAACCAGCCCGTTCAGGGCCAGCCAGCCCCAGTTGGCCAGATGTTTGCGCGCGTCAAAAGCAGCGATGATCTTGGTCACCCCCTCCAGGGTGAACATGATGATCAGCAGCAGCGTCAAAGAGGTCGCCCCCGCGCTGATATCCAGCAGGATCATCAGGCCGATAACAATGCCCAGGACACCGGTGACCAACGGAAACCAGAAGCCGGAGGAATTGCGGTGTTTCAGGGCAGAGATCACCTGCACCACACCGGCAACCAGCAAAATGGCACCGACAAAAAGGGTAACGGTATAGGTCGCCACCACAGGCAGAACGATGGCAGCGGTCCCCACCAGAATCAGGGCAATGGCCTCAAAGATGAACAGGGTCGCGTTTTCCTGCACCCCTTTAACCATGCGCTGGCCCAGGCTTTCCAGATCCGGATCCGTCTGTCCCATTGTTCCCCCCTTTAACAAGCAATGCTGTTGATAACTCTTCTCAGCCAAAGGTTAACAGTCAGGCAGAATCAGAACCAGAGTTTTCTCCCGACAGGAGGTCTCACGGCCAGCCTAAGACTGCCCAAACGGATCACTCCGGATTGCCCAGCCTGGACTGCCGGTGCGGCGGCTTGAATGGTTTGGACGCTCTGTTTCAGGCCGCGCGCCAGCCTGCAAAGGTTGAACAGCGCGCTTAACGCCAGCTAACCTCTAGGTTTCCTGAGGCGTTAAGGCGGTTTTGATTTTCGTGAACTCCGCCTCTGACAGAACACCCTTTTCTGTCAGTTCTGCCAGTCTCTCAATCACCGCGGAATCAGATACCGGAGCCTGCACCAATTGCACTTTGGTCTTGGGATTTGATAAGGCCCAAATCAGGGCCACAATCCACGCCACCACCGTAAACGCCAGAAGATTAAGGACAAAAATGACCAGTTTGTTCTGATGATCGACACGAACGGCAATGATTGTGGGGATAAAAGTCACTACCAAAACGGCACCGACAATAACAAAGTGCCAGATACTAAAAGTACCCAAATTCTTCTCCAACACAGGCTCGCTACACGCACTGGATGCCAGTGACGTTTGACCCATGCAGTTAACCACGCAAAATCAACCTATGAAAGAAGATCTTTGCAGTCTTTGAGTAAAGAGATGTTCAGGAAAGTACCGGGATGGCTCATCTGTTAGGGGAGCAACCAGAACGTCGGTTCTGGACCAGGATCACTCCCGGTCAAGGCCTGCCATCAGTTCCCCCCACTCCCGCGCGGAAAGGCCGGAACTTTCCTGGGTGACTTCTTCACCGTTGAGCATACGCTTGACGATCTCCAGCCCCTGAGCAGACAGCCGGAAAGAGCCACGGGTGTAGTCTTCGAAGGCTTCATAGGTCAGAGGGACCCAGCGTTTGACCGCTTCCAGCATGGCATCGGCATAGACCCGGATTTCATACTGGGCATGGGGGTCGGCGCGCAAGGACAGGAAGTGCAGCAGATTGTGCAAATCCACCTTCCAATACCACTGGGTATAGAAATTCACCGGCAGGTTCATACGGGCCAGCTCCCTGGCCAGCCCCTGGCGGTCAGGGTCGGTCCTGCTGCCGTCCTGGGCTTCATTGAGCACATGTTCATAGGTGTCATAGCACTGCTCGGCATCGCGCTTGAGCAAAGCCATGACCTCCTCTGCTTCGGCCCCTTCCAACACATCAGCCCGACCCTGACGGTTGCTCTGAGACTGGGCCGCAAGCTGGGCCGGTGATGGCAGATAGAACTCCCGATCCAGGATGGAGTAACGGGCGGAATACTCGTTCACATTGGCCGTGCGGTGACGGATCCACTGACGCGCCACAAAGATCGGCAGTTTGACGTGGAACTTCATCTCGCACATTTCAAAGGGCGTGGTGTGCCGGTGACGCAGCAGGTAGCGCAGCAATCCACGGTCCTGAGAGATCTTTTTGGTGCCCCGACCGTAAGAAACCCGGGCAGCCTGCACCACAGCCGCGTCATCGCCCATGTAATCGATCACCCGGACAAAGCCATGATCGAGCACGGGCAGAGGTTCGTAGAGAATTTCTTCCAGTTCCGGGACCGTGGCGCGGCGGGTTTGATAGGTTTGACTGCGGGCGGCAGCAATTTCTGCCTGCTGGTCCTGGCTGACGGGCATGGTGTTCGGGCCTCGACTCGGGTGGTGATCCTGGATGGGCATCCAGAATAGCCCCTGGGACCGGACCTTACCAGCCTGCCGTCCAGTTGGATCAGGCTTTCACCTTCAACACAAAGCAGCCCTCACCCTGCAACCTCACGGGTCGGTTGAAAGAACACCGACAACAATGCAAGTCGTCCCTTTTCCCGTCCGGGCAAAGACCCTATATTGGCTATACCGGTTCGCCGGTTATGGCGCTAAACGCCTTCATGGAATAAGCGTAGTGGACCCGGGGGCAGTACCCGGCGCCTCCACCATAACTGTTGCCCAACGGCTGCCTGTGCACTGTTGGCCGACGTGAATGGGGGCGAAACAGGATCGACACGCGTAGTAAAGATGTTGTGCGGCGCTCGGCATGGTACCGCCGTTATCGGGCCATCATAATAGTTGCAAATGACAACTATGCTGAGGCTCGCCTCGCAGCGTAAGCTGTCGGGTGAACCACTTTAAGTCCTTAGCCTTCAGCGGTTACAGGCGGGGTTCGGGGTGCACCTGGCAACAGAAGCATCCCACTGCACGGTAGGATTCTTTCCTCGCCAGACAGGTCTTTGCCGGGATATCCGCAGGGGCTGCAAGTAACGTTCAAGATGCCGGGTCGGCAGTGGGGAGTAATAACAGCCATGAGTGATGAGGGTCTGCAATACAACGTATTGGTTGAAAACGCTTTGCGTACCGTTGTGCGCGATGCGTTGAGCCATACCGCTGAGCACGGCCTCTATGGTGATCATCACTTCTACATTACTTTTCAGACCGACCGCGACGACGTGATCATTCCCGACAAGCTGCGCCAGCGCTATGACACGGAAATGACCATCGTGGTGCAGCACCGGTTCTGGGATCTGGAAGTGGATGACACCCGCTTCAAGATCACCCTCACCTTCAATGATGTGCCGGAAACCCTGGAAATTCCGCTGAACGCCATCACTTCTTTTGCTGACCCATCAGAGCGTTTTGGCCTGCAATTCGGCGGCAGTGCGGAAGAGCTGGACAGCGAAGAAGAGCGCATTCTGGAAGAAGCCGCAGCAGACCTGCTGGAAGGTGACAGCGAAGAAAACCAGCGCCCTGCCGCTTCCAACAAGGAAAGCGATCCGGCCGACGCCGAGTCCGGCGATGAAGCTGACGGGGCAAAGGTCGTAACGCTGGACGCCTTCCGCAAGAAGTAAAACCTGCCTGTCCCTGTGCAGAATTCAAACAGGTTCGTATCACAAAGTGAGTGAACTGGTTTCAGCAACCAGCCGTTTCTGGTTTCTGTGCGTTGTTTTTTCTTCCGGCACTCTGACAAATTCACGTGTTAAGTTCCCCTGACAGACAGGGAACAGAACAGTGTCCCTTTTCCGATCACCTTGTCAGCCGCTCACCTAGCAGGCTGTGACAAGCGGAAACCTGCATGCTCTAACACGTTGGAAAGAGTTTCACGCTTTAAGTGTCATCACGTAATGAGACCACTGAAAGCGATTTGACTCTAAAGGGACACCTGCATGACGACGACAGACACCCAAGCCCCGAGGCTTGACCCCGCACCGGGTGCCGAGTTCTACACGCCGAAATCTCTGCGCATTTATGATTTCCTGGTGCATGTGGTGTCCAACCATCTGCTGTGGCGCTGCCCCACCGCCAGAATTCAGGCGCTGCACAATCAGCACATGTCAAACAACCATCTGGATGTGGGGGTGGGCACAGGGTACTTCCTCGACAAAGGACGCTTTCCGACCCCACAGCCGCGCCTGGCCTTGATGGATCTCAACACACACTGTCTGGCCCATGCCGCCCAGCGGGTTGCACGCTACAAACCGACACTGCATGAAGCCAACATCCTGGAACCGGTATACTGGCAGGACGACAAGTTTGACTCCATCGGTCTTGGCTACCTGCTGCACTGCCTGCCCGGCAGCATGAAAAGCAAAGCGGTGGTTTTTGACAATCTGAAGCCCTTGCTGAACGACGGGGGCTGCCTGTTTGGCGCGACCATTCTGGGTCAGGGTGTTCAGCTAAATGCCGCGGCCCGAAAACTCATGGGCCTTTACAACGCCAAGGGTATTTTCACCAACGGCGAAGACAATCTGGAAGATCTGGAGGCGAACCTGAAAAAGGCCTTCAGACGCTATGACCTGGAAGTTGTTGGCTCAGTTGCTCTGTTTGTCGGATACAGCTGACAGAAGACCATCTGTCAGCGACAGAGCAGGAAAACTGATGGGAGTCCCTCAGTACATGATCTCTTTGGATCGAATGCCCTGCGCCTGTAGGGAATCCCTGGGATAATCCCTCACCTGCTGAAAAAGGTGCATGTGTGTTTCAAGTGGGATCATCTAGAGTCAAATCGGTTTAAGTGGACTCACTAGGTGATAACTCTTAAAGCGTGAAACTCTTTTCAACGTGTTAGAGGATGATTCACGGTTTAGTTCCAAGCGCAAAGCGCTTCTAACTAAACCGATCATGCTCTGGTACCTCACTTAAAGCGATTGCACTCTAGCTGCTGATTTTTCCGTCCGTCAGCGGATTCCATTTGCGGACATCTTTTTCCGGCTCAGGGTCAGTCGCAATTTTCCCCCCGACTGAACGGAAAAAATCCATAAAGCGCCGTTCCATTTCCTTGCGCTCTTCATCGGTCATGTCTTTCAGACGTTTGCCTGAAAAATCCTGCTGCTGAATATCGTTTTCAGCCATGGTCCTGCTCCGAATTCCTCGTTCCTGACACCGGGCTTAACGCACCGCCCGGACTGTCCCCTTTGACCAAGCCTACCTGTTCTCGGACGCCCCCTTCCTGCAACAAGACAGGTAAAAAGAGGGATGATTGCTCGCCACACACTCAGCTTAACCCACTGATTCCATGAGATAAAGACGCAAGGATGCAGGCCAGCCGCAGAACGACCAACTTCCAGCATGACGAAATAGGGTTAATTCTTTATGAAGCGTCGGTGATTTTCCTTGCCAAATCAGGGGCCTGCTGATGCAGTGGCGACAGCAATCAGGGAAGAAAAGATGACCAATAGCAAGCAAACCGCAGACAGCCCGCCCGTTCTCGTAACATCAGACGGGTTCCTGATTGATGGCCCGCAGGAAGCGCCCCTGACCTTCGCCTTTGCCCATGGGGCCGGGGCGCCAATGGATACGCCCTTCATGGCCGCTTTTGCCACTGCCTTGGCGGAAGAAGGGATCCGGGTCGTGCGCTTTGAATTCCCCTATATGGCCCGCATGCGCAGGGAGGGCGGTCGCCGCCCCCCAAACCGGGCCCCGGTGCTGATGGAAACCTGGCGACAGGTGGCTGAACTGCTGAGTGACGCCCCGAAACTGGCCGTAGGCGGGAAATCCATGGGGGGGCGCTTTGCCTCCCTCTTTGCCGCCCAGCGGGAGAATCAAGGAGCCCCCTTGGCTGCGGTGGCCTGCCTGGGCTACCCCTTTCACCCGCCCGGCAAACCGGAAAACCTGCGCGTTGAGCATCTATCCGGCCTGAAAACACCGACACTGGTGGTCCAGGGAACCAGAGATCCCTTTGGCACGGAAGCCGAAGTGCCGAACTACCCGCTGTCCGATGCCATTTCACTGTCCTGGGCACCCGACGGGGATCACAACCTCACCCCCCGTAAAGCTTCCGGCCAAACCCAGGAACAGAACTGGCAGGAAGCAGGCGCGGCTCTGGCAACCTTCCTGAAGGCCCGGATCTAAGCCATCCCCAGGTCCAGACCAGCTGGCAAACAGCAGTGCAATTCAGACGGAGCTGCGCAACAATACGTCTCGCTGACAGGCCCAGCGCTGCACGACCGTCCGAGGAACCCGACCCGATAATCCAAAGCAACCATGACCGACTCTGCCTCACCCCACAGCCCGGAAACGCCGCTTATTGATCCAGCGGCCTTTCTGATCAATGGTCCGGAAGATGCCCCCCTGACCTTTGCCTTTGGGCATGGTGCCGGAGCCCCCATGGACATGCCTTACCTGAGTTTCATTGCAGAGGGTGTCGCAGCCCAAGGCATCAGAGTCGTGCGCTTTGAGTTTCCTTTCCGGGCGCGCATGCGCCGCGAGGGCATTCAGCTGCCGGTGGACAGCGATGCTGTGTTGCTGGAAACCTGGCGGCAGGTGGATCGGGTTCTGACAGGAAGTGGCACGTTGATCATTGGCGGACAGTCCATGGGCGGGCGCTTTGCCTCCATGTACGCCGCAGAACGTGCCAAAGCCGGGCGTCCCTACCCGGCCGTTGCCTGCCTGGGATTTCCCTTTCACCCTCCCGGTCAGCCCGACAACCTGCGCACCGCGCATCTGGAGGATTTCACCACCCCCATGCTGGTGATCAACGGCACCAAAGACCCCTACGGATCACCTGAAGAGATCCTCAGCTACCCCCTGTCCGACTGCATAGAGATCCACTGGGCTCCGGACGGGGACCATGACCTGGCACCGCGCCAGCCTTCCCCGCGCACCCGGGATCAGAACTGGCAGGAAGCCTGCGATAGGCTGGTGGCCTTTCTGAAAACCCACGCCGGGCTTATCTGAGCATCCACGCCGGGCTTTAACCTGTTCGCCTTGAGAACGATCGGTTTTGCTAGAGTCAAATCGGTTTAAGTGGACTTACTACGTGATAACACTTGAAGCGTGAATTTGCCTCTAACCCAACAGGGTGCCAGCGAACCGGCACCCTGCCCGAGCAGCTTCTGCCCAACTGGTAAGAGGGTAAATCCCGGTTTACCTCCGGGACTCAGACGACTTCCTGATAGCCCTCTTTGTAGCCTTCATCCTGAACGGCAATGGGCTGAACAATATCGATGACAGTGCCGGACGGATCCTGCAGGGCAAAGTGGCGCTGGCCCCAGGGCTCATCTTTCAGTTCGAAGACCACCGGCAGGCCAGCCGCCTCCACTTCCGCCCGCACCATGCCGGCATCTTCCACTTCCAGGGAGAAGATCACCCCCTGTCCGCCAAAGGCCGGCTGAAAGGGTTTGGCCTGGGTGTGATGCTCCGGCGCGAGGAAACCGATCTGGGAACTGGGCAGTCCCGGGACTTGCAGATGGCGATAAAAGTCAGCGGTGAAAAGCGGCTGGAAGCCCAGACGCCGATAGAAAACCTCACATTCATCCAGCTTGTCGGTCACGATGATGGGGAAAGTTGCCTTGGCTTGCATTGCTCTATCTCCTTGAAAGGGCAGCAAGAAACGGAGTGAAGACTGCCGTGTTTCCTTGCTAGACAGCACCCCCCGGGACCATCCCGAGGCAATCTGCCTGCCCGTCTGCCTCAAGAGATAGGACCAGCCTCCTGACAACTTTCTGTCAGGGGCACTGACACCCTACTGACAGCTTGTTGTCAGTAGGGGTAAGATAGAGTGACAAAATCAATCAGCGATTTAGGACCGCCCCAGTCGCAGATTGCCACGGCCAAGGACGACAAGGCCCACTGCTGCACAGCCATTCCCGGCACACAACATCTCGTGCAACGGTCAGGTTTCAGTCCGGTTCGGGTCCGGCTCCCGGTAAACACCAGGTGTCGGGCAGAAGGCAGAGACGCACCACGGGGCGAAGAAAAGGCATTAGGATCATGAGACGCGCAGATCGACTCTTTCGGCTGGTACAGGAACTGCGGCGGCGCAAGCTCGCCAGAGCAGCAGATCTGGCTGAAGCGCTGGAGGTGTCTGAACGCACCATCTACCGCGACATCCGTGACCTGGCGGCTTCCGGTGTTCCCATCGAAGGGGAAGCCGGGGTCGGCTATGTCCTGCGCGGCGGTTTCCACCTGCCCCCTCTGATGTTTGACGAAGCCGAGATCCAGTCACTGGTGCTGGGCGCGCGCATGGTGGAACGCTGGGGCGATCCCGAACTGGCCGACGCCGCAGGCAATCTGCTGGCCAAAGTCGAAGCGGTGCTGCCGGAGCGCCTGCGGCCAAAAGTGGAAGGCACGCGCCTTTGGGCTCCGGGATCCTTCAGGGAGCCGGCAGTCGACATCGACTCAACGGCCCTGCGCAAAGCCACCCATACCCGCCACAAAGTGCGCTTTGCTTACCGTGATGAAAAGGATGCCGAAAGCCTGCGCACCGTTCGTCCCCTGGGATTGGCCTTTTTCGGCCCCACCTGGCTGCTGATTTCCTGGTGTGAACTGCGCCAGGATTTCCGGGCTTTCCGTCTGGATCGCATGCTGAAGCTGGAAGTGCTGGAAGACCGCTTTGCCGAAGAAAGAGGCAAATCCCTGCACGACTATCTGGAGCACCAGAAGCGCGAAACAAAGGCTCGGGAAGAACATTATGGCAGCAAAACCTGCACGTCCGAGGATCAGGCCTTCAGCCCGAAAGCCCCGGCGTCAAATGCCAGCAAACCCCCGGTGGCAGCCGCCCAGGTGGCCAAGCAGGTGACCTACTCCTCACCGGCCTTCTGATCGGCCCCCGCCGCACTTTCCATCCGTTCTTCATTACCTGTCGTTCTTAACCCGGAGCTTCAGAATGCCCTCTGTCAGTGACAAACAGGCCAGGCAACTGGCCAAGGAAAAACGTCTTGCCCGCGCCCAGTCCGTACTGGCGCGGCTGGTGCCGCTGGGCCCGGTGGAGCTGCGCCACATGTTCGGCGGACACGCGCTCTACATGGAAGACGCCATTTTCGGCCTGATCGGCGAAGACGTGATCTGGCTGAAAGTGGACGACCAGACGAAAGAGACGTTTCGCGACGCGGGCAGCCGCCCCTTTGTCTACACCGGGAAGAACAAGCCGGTGGAGATGCCCTACTGGTCTGTGCCGGAAGGCTGTGAGGACTCTCCGGCAGAGCTCCTGCCCTGGGCGCAGCTGGCTGTGGAGGCCGGGCAACGCGCTGCGGAGAAAAAACGGGCGGCACAGCGCAAGAAAACCGAGCGCCAGCAAAAGGCAATTGCCATTCTGGATTCCCTCTGACCCTCGTCAAAGGGGGATACCCTGCTTTGCACAAGGGCCTGAACGAGAGCGCAATCCGGCAAGCTATGGAAAGGGTCAGGATGGTGCTGGATAGAGGCCTAAGACATCCGCCGGTGCGCTGTCAGCCTTCCCGTTCTTCCTGCTCTCGCTGGCGGGCGATCTCTTCAATCTGTGCTTTCAGCTGCGGATCCTGACGCAGCACCCGTTTGAAATCCTTGGCAGGCAGGACCAGCAGGTTGGCGTAGCCCTCTACGACGACATCCGCTATCCGGCGACGGCCCCGCAACAGGGCCACCTCCCCAAAAAAGTCACCGGCTCCCAGCCTGATCACCTGGGCGGCCTGACGATCTGATTCCGGTACCAGAACCTTCACCGCGCCGGAGGCAATGAAATACATGTGCCGCCCGACATCACCGGTCCGGACGATCTTTTCCCCCGGCAGGCCCACTTTGGCATGCAGCAGCAAGGCCAGTTTCGCCAGCCGAACCTTATTGAGATTGGCAAAAAGAGGCACCCGCCGCATCATGGCCGCCAGCTGCAGGCCCAGATCGAGATCCGGCCGCTGCTCTACTTTGGCCCGGTTTTCCTGCAGGTTGAGAGACAGGGAGTTAAAGACCTCGCCGGAGATCAGCCCTTCTTCCAGATGGGCCCGGTGAGCGGCTTCTTCCAGACGCAGGCCCGTGCGGGCCAGATGACGGAACTTCAGGGCCTTGGCGTACCCCGGGTACTGCAGCTCAAAAGCACTCAACGACGCGGCGATCTGCTGTTCCCTGCTGTCCAGCAGACCCGCCAGCTGCTCGCTGACTTCACGCCCCCAGTACTGCCGGATGACAGTGCTGTTGTAGCTTTTCAGCTCCCGCAACATCATATCCAGCAGCAACAGAAGATCGAAGCGGTCGGCCAGGGCCTTGGACAGCTGCCCGCCCCAGCCCAGCTGTTTCTGCAAGAAAAGCCCCGCCCGGAACGACAGGCCAAAAGCCAGCTGCTTGGTTGCTTCTTCGCCATAGCCCGTCTCGCAGGTGGCTTTGACGGCATCGGCCAGACGATTGCTGGTGGCCAGCAACTGGACCAGCAGCCGCCGAGACAAAGACAAGCCCGTAAAGTAGGTGGTGATCAGCTGGCGTTCCCGCTGGACCAGGATCATCAGCGCGGCTTCGCGGCGATCCTGCGGCGACAGCGACAAAGCCGCGCTCATGTGCTCTTTCTTGGGGCCACTGCGCTCCGAGATTTCATCAGGACTCATGCCCAGATCGAGGGCTGTTTCTGACAGATGCTCCTGAATCTCACTGCGGGATAAAGCCAGGACCTGATCGCGCAGCGCCTGGTCCCGGGGTGACAGCTTGTTGAGTCCCGTCAAGCGGATCAGTGCCTGCAGGGTGCCCCCCTGAACAAACAGCGTGAAAAAGGTGTAGGCCACGGCCAGAACCGAGACGAAGTGTTTGACCTCTTCTGACAGGTCTTCATCCCGGGCGATGGAAATGGCCAGAACCAGGGTCGTCGCCCCGCGCAACCCGCCCCACAGTAAGACAGCCGATTGTTTGCCGCTCATGGGCTTTGTCAGTTTGAATCGCACCAACCCCGGCAAGAGACCATAAAGAATGGCCGCCCGGGCCAGCAGCGCGGCCCCCACCAGAGCCACCAGCAGCAAGAGGTCCAGTCGGGTGATGCTGGGCAGAAACTCGGCCGTCAGCATGGCGGCCAGAACCACGACCAGCGAAGACGCCCAGAAATCCAGCTGATCCCAGACATGGGCCAGGGTGCGCCAGTTTTCAGGCAGCAACCGGACAGAACCTTCCACGCCCAGCACCAGTGCCGCCACCACCACGGCCACAACACCGGAAACGTGGAAATAGTGTTCGCCGATCAGGAATGAGAGGTAGCAGAGCGCTACGGAAGCGGTGATCTCCGCCAGGTTGCTGCCCCCCAAGCGCGAGAGAACAAATGCCAGCAAACGGGCCAGCACAAAACCCAACAGCGCGCCCCCCAGGAAATCACGCAGGAAGCTGCCGATCAGGCTGCCCACTTCATAGCCACCGGTTCCGGACAACTGATCCAGCAGGAGGGCAAAGAGGGCGATGGCCGCTGCATCGTTAAACAGGCTCTCACCGGCCACCAGCGTGGTCAGGCCCTTGGGAGCCCCCAGGTTTTTGAAGATGCCAATCACCACCCCGGGATCTGTGGTGGCCACAATGGCCCCCAGCAGCATCCAGACGACCAAAGGCGGCCCCTGTCCCTGGGTGAGGGAAAAGGACACACCGAAAAGTACGCCCCCCACCAGCAAGGCACAGACCACCACCGCCACAACGGCCATGACCAGCACCGCCCAGATCTGATCCTGCAACAGCCGCACATCCACCCCGAGCCCCGCAGCAAACAGCAAAGGCGGCAGAAAAATTGCCAGAAAGGCATCGGAGCCCAGCCCGAGAATGAAGATGCCGCGCAGAACATCGGCCCCCAGATCCCCGCTCACCCCGAAATTCTCCACCAGAAAAGGAAAGAGACTGTCAGATGAAAAGCCGATGCCCAGCCCCAACAAAGCCAGAAGCAATGGCAAGGGCAGCTTCAGGCGTTCCGACAGGGGCACTAGAAGGCCGACGGTCAGCAGAATTGTAGAGATGGCCAGCAGGGGAAGAAGTGTGTCAGGCATAGCCACAAAATATCTCAATTGCCTGTTACGAAACAGGGGGGCAGTTGCAGGGGGAGTGGTTACCTGCAACAGGCCGGTAAATCCAGCAGCGGTTGTTGCTTTTTGCTATGGCCGAAGCTGGGCAACGACATGAAATCACAAGGCCATTTCCGGGCCCAATGGTCGCATTTCCAAACTCTTCTTCCTGCCAGCCATTGTGCCAGTGGGCGGCCATGCTAAAAGAAGCGCCGGAGACCTCAGGTCCCACCCAGGTTTGCCCCCGCCTTCCTTCCACCGCCCCCATTTCGGAGAAACCAGATGAGCAGTGATGTGCGTGTTGAAAGTGATTCCATGGGAGATATCGAGGTCCCGGCCGACCGCTACTGGGGGGCACAGACCCAGCGGTCCCTGCAGAACTTCAAGATCGGCGGTGAAAAGATGCCACCGGCGGTGGTCAGGGCTCTGGGCGTCCAGAAACTGGCGGCAGCCCGGACCAACATGAAAATGGGGGTTCTGCCCGAAGACATCGGCAATGCCATCTGCAGCGCCGCACAGGAAGTGGCCGACGGCAAGCTGATGGACCACTTTCCGCTGGTGGTCTGGCAAACGGGGTCCGGCACCCAGTCCAACATGAACGCCAATGAGGTGATTGCCGGGCGGGCCAATGAAATCCTGACCGGGAACAAAGGCGGCAAAGACCCCGTCCACCCCAACGATCACTGCAACATGGGGCAATCATCCAACGACACCTTCCCGACGGTCATGCACATCGCCGCCATTGTGGAGATGGCCGGCAACACCGTGCCGAAAATGGGGCGCCTGCATGCGGGCCTGTCAGCGAAATCCGATCAGTTCGCCGAGATTGTCAAAATCGGCCGCACCCATCTGATGGACGCCACGCCTTTGACCCTGGGACAGGAGTTTTCCGGGTACGCCAAGCAGTTGGAGTATGGCATTCAGCGTGTTGAAAGCTCTTTCTTCCGGTTGCACGAACTGGCCCAGGGTGGCACGGCAGTTGGCTCCGGCCTGAATTCTGTGGAAGGGTTCGCGGAAGATTTCGCAGCTGAAGTCGCCAGCATCACCGGATACCCCTTCAAGACCGCCGCCAACAAGTTTGAGGCTCTGGCGGCCCACGACGCGGTGGTTGAGGCCTCCGGTGCCCTCAACACCGTGGCGGTTTCCCTGATGAAAATCGCCAACGACATCCGCCTCCTGGGTTCCGGTCCCCGTTCCGGCATAGGCGAGTTGCTGTTGCCGGCCAACGAGCCTGGTTCCTCCATCATGCCAGGCAAGGTCAACCCCACCCAGGCAGAAGCCATGACCATGGTCTGCGCGCAGGTGATGGGCAATCACACCACGGTTTCCGTTGCGGGCGCGACCGGCCATTTCGAGCTGAATGTCTTCAAACCGGTGATGATCTACTCTCTGCTGCAGTCCGCCAAGCTGATCGGCGATGCCTGTGAGTCCTTCCTGGACAACTGTGTGGTGGGCATTGAAGCCAACGAGAAACAGATCAAGGAACTGATGGAGCGCTCCTTGATGCTGGTCACGGCCCTTAACCCCCACATTGGCTATGACAATGCAGCAAAAATCGCGAAAAAGGCCTACGCAGAAGGCACCACCCTGAAAGAAGCGGGTGTGGCTTTGGATCTGCTGACAGCAGAGCAGTTTGATCAGTGGGTGCGCCCGGAAGAGATGACCGGTCCTCGCAAAAAGAGCTGACCCGGGCAGAAAGCCGCTTGTCCAGTCACAGCCAGAAGTGGCGGAACAAAAGGAGGGACCCCGGTCCCTCCTGTCTCAACATTGACAAATTGTTACTCCCCTCCCGCACAAAAGCACCCTAAAACAAGAGGATAAGGATCTGTTTCAGGCTGCTGGTGACGACCAGAGAAGGGTCGGGGTCGCAGCAAACACCCGTTGTTGCTTCGATGCGGATTGACTCTGTCAGCCAGAGCGCTGTGAAATGATCTGAAGGCACGGCCCTTACCCTAAATTTGGGCCCTGCTGATTTAAGGCTGGGGGATAATCCGGCGATCCAGGCAGGTCTTTGCCCGGGTCGGCCATCACAGGTTCATACGAAGTTTGGGTAGAGAACCAAGATGATCAGTCAGGTAAGAAAAAGGTCCGTGCTCATCGCCGGGCATCGGACCTCCCTCTCCCTCGAAGATGACTTTTGGCAACTGCTGCAAAAGCTGGCCGAAGATCAGGGGCTGTCTGTCAACAGCCTGATCGCCGAGATCGACGAAACACGCATTGAGGCAGGCGGTCTCAACCTGTCCAGCGCTGTCCGCCTCTATGTCTTGCGGGCTGTGCGGCAAAAAGCGGGCATGTGACACGCCTGCGCCGGACCAATGGCGCAACCCGCCAGAAGCGGCTGTGTCTGGAGACACCTGCGTTCAAAGACACCTGCGATTACAGACACTCGCGATCCCAGAGAGCTCGTGATCCCAAAGGCCCGTGAACACAGCGACCCGCGCCTCAGAGCGCCTGCTTCGCATCCCTGATCCCACTCCCCCACAGGCGAAACAGGTCACCCGTTAAGGAGCAACCTGCGCACCGCCGTCGGTGGCAGAAGCATGCGCGGTTTGCAGGCGCAGCGCTGTTCGCTTCCGGCCAGTTCGCCAGGCATTCGCAAACTGGACAGACGCGCTTTACGCCTCACGTAGAATCCCGTCGCGACGCCACGCCAACCGGTCTGGCACAGGACGGTTACTGTTTGCCAAAGCCTTTTAGCAAGCCCCGAATAACATCCTCGGGCTTAACTTTCTGCGGATCTACCGGCTGATTGCCGGACGGCTGCTGCTGGCTCTGATCGCCTGAAGTGGCGGGTGCCGCCTGACTGTCGTTACGGCGCAGGCGCAGATCCTTGATCCGCGGATTGGGACGATCCAGCGGACCACGCAATCCGACCTCCAGATCAGGCCTGTCATAACCTTTGCGCTGCAGAGTGATCAGCGTATCGATGCCCCAGCGGGGCAGGTCCGCCAGCACGCCGCTGAAGGTGGCCACACTGTCGTTTTGCCCGACCAGTTTCAGGTCCTGAGGACGGGCCACCCCTTTGTCGATAGCAAAACCCCCCTGCAGTTTTGCCGGTTTGTCGCCAAAGGCCTGATAAATGGTGCCGATGGTGTCGCTGACACCGCGCACTTCCTTCACCTGAGACCCCAGCAGGGTCAGAATGGCAGCCCCTGCCTTTTCCTGTTTGGTCAGACGGGCCTTGAGATCCCCGTCCAGCGTGCCCTGTCCTTTCAGACGGGACACCAGTTCGGCTTCACTGGCGCCGTTGCTGCGCAATTTGGCATTCAGGCTCAAGCGGCCTTCCACCCGGTTAAAGTTGGCTGCAGCCTCCAGCAGCTTATGGATCCGTGTTTTATCCACCACCAGATCCAGATTGCTCTTCAGCCCTTTGCCGCTGCTGCCATCCAGTTGTCCTTTGGCAGACAGGGTGCCGCCATAGAGCCGACCATCCAACTGCTCGATATCAACCAGTCCGTCTGAGAGTTTGGTTTTGCTGATCACCTTTTCCAGCTTCAGGCCGTTGGACGTCAGCTTGACCACGGTCACATCCAGCTGCCCGTCAATGGCTTTGAGCGCCGACAGATCCAGAGGCGCGCGCGACCAGCGGTTATCAACCGCCTGCCCCCCGCCGCCGCCGCCTTTGGCAAGCAGCTGGTCCAGAGGCAGCTGCCCGACGGCCAGATTGGCCTGAATGTCCGGGCGTTTGCCCACCAGGGAGGTTTTCACCTCTCCGGTTATCTGGGTCGGCCCAACAGAGGCGTCGATCTCACTGACGGTAAAGCGCAGTGCAGAACCCTGAATCCGGCCTTTGAAAGCCAGTGGTCCTGCCTGATTGGACAGAGCTGACTCCCCGGTCAGGTCTTTCAGAAAACGCGCCGGCTGTGGATGGCTGACGGACGTTGTGAAATCAAACTCCGGCACCAGATCCGCCATCCCCTCGGCCGACCCCTTGGCGGCCAGTGTCCCGCCCAGAACGCTGACCTGACTGTCATAGGTCAGTGCCTTTGCGCCACCGCTGAACTGACTGGACAGATCAATTGGGCCCAGGCGGGCCAGCGGCGAGTCATCGGGCAGTGCCAGCAGGCGCTGCAGCTCGCCACCGGTAATCTGGGCCACGGTCAGCTTGCCGCCTTCGACCTGCGGAGCGGCCAGTACATCCAGCAGCTTGCCAGAGGTGAGAATCTCCCCGCCCAGAACCTGGCTGGTCAGATCATAGGTGACCGCATTGAGGTTGCCGGACAGGGTTCCATTCAGGCGGAAGGCCCCAAGGCGGGCCAGCGGGGAGTCCGCGTTCTGACCGGCGATCTGTGCCAGCTTGCGGCTGTCGCCATAGACAGCAGAGAGTTTGCCACCCGCCAGTTCCGGTTGCTCCGGCAGGCCGGAGATTTTCCCGGCAAAAGTCACTTTGCCCCCGCCCAGACCTTCAAAAGCAGTCTGACGCAGAACAACATCGCCGTCCTGAACCGTGCCATCAACCGTCAGGTTTTTGAAATTCTGGCCACCATAGGTCAGCTCCCCAACCTTCAGGTTCAGATTGGCATCAAACTGGTCAAGAGCCGAGGCTGCTCCGCTGCCGGGGGCTGTTGCCTGTCCCCCACCCCCGCCTTTGGCGCCCTGCTTTGGCAGGTAGGCGTCCAGGTTAAGCCGGTCGACAGCCAGTCCTATACCCAGCCCCGGTTTCTGGCGCAGAGCCACTGTGGCGGCCCCGGAAACGCGGGTTGTGTCCAGTTCCAGGTCGAGCTCCTGGAAAGACGCGACTTTGCTGTCAGCCTGAATGCGGGTGCGCAGTGAAAAGCGGCGCAGGCGGTCACTGGGAACCTGATCCACAGGCAAACTGAACCAGGTCAGCAGCGCCCTGAGATTGTCGGCTGAGGATTCCAGCCGCCCGTTGAACTGCGGCCCTTTGCCGTCAGCTGTTACCTTGCCCACCAGAGACAGGTCGGCCCCGCCGGGCAGCAAAGCTGTCGCCCGGGTGATATTGATCTGACCATTGGACAGGTTGCCGTCGAACTGCAGCTGGCGAACAACCTGATTCTGGAAGCGAAGGGCATCGACCTCCAGTTCAAGATCCGCATCAAAGCTGTCGGGCAGGACAAGAGTGTCCAAACCGCCTTCTGTTGAGGCGCCGCCCCCGCCGCCAGCCGCCCCGCTCGCGCTCTTGGCCAGCAGGTCATCCAAATCCAGCTGCGCTGAGGCCAGGGTTGCCGTCACATAGGGCCGTTCCCCCAGTTCGGCTTTGACCTTGCCGGTCAGCTGGCTTTTGCCCAGCTGCAGATCCAGGTCTTCGGCTTCGAAAGATGCACCGTCATATCCGATCTTGCTGTCCAGGCTGTAATCCTGGGCCAACAGCGGCGGCAAAGCAGCACCCGGCTGCGCCAGAGCCGCGATCTGAGCCAGATTCTCTCCGCTTCCCTCCAGCTTGCCAGCCAGCACCAGATTGTTCTGGGAGCCCATCTGCATGCCACCTGTGAAGGTCACCCGGGCATCGCCTGCATCCGGCAGCCCTAGTTTGACCTGTAGGGGGCTGGCTTTGGACGTCTGACCGGGAAGGCGTGGAGCCGCCATTGGCAGACGCCCGCTTTTGCCGTCGAAGGTGACGGTATTGCCTCTTAGCACCAACGACCCTTGGCCAGTAAAGGGACCTTGCAGGGAGTCCGCTGACAGCAACGCATTGATCTCTTCAGCCTGCTCCGTCAGTCCGCTGACATGATCTTTGAACACCACTGTTCCAGCTTCAATGGTGACCTGATCCAGGGATATTTCCAGGGAGGAACTGGCCGCTGCCTGCTGTACTGGCAGGACCTGAACTTTTTGCCCTGGCATCTGCTGCCAGGCGGCTTGTTGCGGTCCCAGCGCCCAGTTGGCCCGTCCGTCTGGCATAACTTCCAGCAGGACCTGTGGTCTAACCAGCGTCACACCGGAAACCTGTACCTCCATGGCCAGCAATGCCCTCAGGTCCAGGGAGATCTCCAGCGCTTCCAACTGCAGCATCTCGGGGGCCGATCCGCCTTCCAGGTTGGACAGTGCGATGTCCTGGGCCCGCAGCCCCGGTGTCGGCAGAACCTGCAGGGCAATGTCCCCGCGAATATCCAGATCCCGACCCGTGTACTTCTTCGCCTGGGCGGCGATTTCAGGTTTGTAGCTGTTCCAGTTGATGAAAGACGGCGCAATCAGCGCCCCGGCGATCACCAGAACCACAACGACGAGCAAAGACAGCAGTAGCTTTTTCAAAGCAAATCAACCTTCATCCGGTAGCCAGCAGAGCGGTTCTAAACCTACCAAGGCTTGTATCTGAGGCACAGTTTTAAAATAGCAATACAACAAGAAGTAAGGGCCACATCGGCACGGGGTAAGACATCTCTCTAAATTCAGAGATCACCCGCACCATTAGAAGCCGCTGACAAGCCGAAAACAAAGGATAAATTCATGTCACAGTTCAAATTAGCTGCTCTGGCCGGGTCATTTCTGTTTTTTGGCTCCAAAGCCGTTCCCTCAGCCCAGTCTTTGCGCCAGACTGGATGATAGTAAAGATCAATAGAAAGCAGATCTTATGGCCGAAATTGTCAACCTTCGTCAGGCCCGCAAAGCCAGATCCCGCCGGGAAAAGGCCCTGAAGGCCGATGCCAACCGGCTGCAGTTTGGCCGCAGCAAAAGCGAAAAGCGTCAAACCCAGGACCAGCGCACACGCCAGGAAAGCCACCTGGACGGGCATAAGCTTCCAGGGGCGGAAAAATCGCCTGCTGACAAAGATTAGGATTGGCTTTCTCCCGCCAAAAGGCCAAACATTCTATCCAGGAGATCTGACCAGTATTTTGAGGACAGGTCCCACCAGCTTTACTTCAGGAAAACCTGATTGATGACGTCCCGGTCAATTCATCTGGCTGCAGGACATATCCATTTTGCGTAACGATCTGAGGGGGATTCAACCATGACGCAGGAGCCGCGCTTTTCTGACCTTGTGGACCGCATGTCCGGAGACAAATCCGATGCCTGGGACATTCATTTTCAGGCCATGGCCCGCAAAGACAGAGGCGAGAAAACCCTGGCGCTGACCGTCGGCGATACCGATTACGCCTCCCCTTCTTGCGCCATTGATGCCGCCGTTGCAGCTCTCCACGACGGGCAGACAAGGTACACCGATATTCTGGGGGAACCAGCCACCCGCGCCGCTCTGGCCCGCTGGTATGAAAAGAAAAGCGGCCTGCCGACTAAAGCTGAGCAGGTGGTGCTGACCTTCGGCGCCCAAAACGCGGTTTTTAACAGTTTGCTCTGTCTGGCCGGAACCGGGGACGAAGTTCTTGTGCCGGAACCTCTCTATGTCACCTATCCCGGCGTCGCCGCGGCCTGTGGTGCGATCGCGGTAGCGACCCCCAGTTCTGCAGAAAAGAACTTTCATCTGGATCTGGATGCCCTGGAAGCAGCGGTCACGCCGCGCAGTCGGGTGATCCTGATTGCCTCCCCCTCTAATCCCGGTGGCGCTGTGATGAGCTACGAGGAATGGTCGCGGGTGGGGGAAATCGCTGAAAAGCACAATCTGTGGGTTGTGGCTGATGAGGTTTACTGCGGACTGGTGTTTGACGGACGCCATGTGTCTGCCGCTGAAATTCCCAGTTTGCGAAACCGCTCAGTGGTGCTGGGCTCTCTGTCCAAGTCCCATGCCATGGCCGGTTGGCGTCTGGGCTGGATCATCTGCCCACCCAACAGCAGCCTGCCCGTAGCCCTTTTCAAACTGATGCTGGCCAACACCAATGGTCAGGCAGGCTTCCTGCAGGCCGGTCTGATTGCCGCCTTGGAAGAGGAGCCGGACGCTCTGCCGGGCATGGTTGAGAGTTATCGCAACCGACGGGATCGACTGGCACAAAAACTGGCGCAAGCCCCCAACATCATCTGCCGGAAACCGGAAGGGGGCATGTTTCTCCTGCTTGATGTCCGCCAAACGGGTCTCAGCCCTTACAGTTTTGCCGAACGCTTGCTGAACGAAACCGGGGTGGGTTTGTTGCCTGCCGATGGATTCGGGGCCTGCACTGCCGGGCATCTGCGGCTCAATCTGGGGGTGCCAGATGAGGTCATTGATGAGGCCGGGCAGCTGATCCTGGAGTTTGCCCAGGCTCTGGCAGCAATCAGCTAACCCCCCGCCACATCTTTTTTGTCTTTGCTCAACAACTTGCCGCTTGAAAGCCCGGTTCCAAAGCGCGTAGTGTTGTTGGGCTTGGACCCCAAGCAATTGGCCCCCCTTTCAAGGGTTCGAACTCTGGGGGTTAATAGGGAATACGGAAGGGTCTACCCATCAGGGGATCTTTAGCCGTAGCTGCGCCCGCAACTGTAAACGGGGAATCCTGTGTGTGAAGCCACTGGCCAAGAGGCTGGGAAGGCAACACAGGGTGAAGATCCGACAGCCAGGAAACCTACCAATTACCATCAATTTTGCCCAAACCGACGGGCGTCTTCGGTTATGGAGTACCTAAAATGAACCTGTCTGCAACGACTACCAACACCGCAACACAGTCTCGCAGCTCCGCTGTTCTGGCAGCTTCCGTTGCCCTGTTGTTCGGCGTTTTCATGATTTACGGGATCGGCTTTGCCCAATCTCAGGAAGTTCACAACGCCGCGCACGACACGCGCCACGCCAACGCTTTCCCCTGCCACTAAGGCCCGGTTCAGCGGGAGCTTTCCCGCTTTCCCTCGTTTAAGTGAAGTAAGAAGGCTGCCCCCCACGGCCGGAGGGCTGGCCTTTTGCTGTTTCCTGCGCCAGAGGCTGATGGATCGGGATCTCTGATCCTGCTCTTGGCTAGGGGCAGCATCCTCAAGAGTCAAATCGGTTTAAGTGGACTCACTACGTGATAACACTTCAATCGTGAATTTGCCTCTTTTCAACGTTTTAGAGGATGATTCACGGTTTAGGTACAAGCGCAAAGCGCTTCTAACTAAACCGATCATGCTCTAGGGCACTGAAACGCCAAAGGCTGTTGGCCAGATTCACAAAAAGCGAGCACCCGGTGTCGGCAGAATTTCTGCAGCGAGACTGATATGTTTAAACGATTGTTTTCGACCATCCTGGCCGCCGGCATTGCCGCGGGCCTGCTGATTTCAGTGGTTCAGGAGTTCACCACCACCCCCCTTATTCTGCACGCCGAAACCTATGAAAACGGATCGGCAGAAACGGCAGGTTTCTGGAATGAGAAACTGCTGAACAAAGCCGCCGTCCTCGGTTCACCCCTTGGTTATGACGACGGCCAGGCCCGCTTCTATCTGGTTCACGGCGATGAAACCCATGAAGACGGGGAAGAAGCCTGGGGTCCGGAAGACGGCCTGGAACGCAGCCTCTATTCAGCGCTTTCCAACGTCATCACCGGTGTTGGTTTTGCCGCCATTCTTGTGGCCTGCTTCGTCTTTTCCAATGAGAAGCTGACGGCCCGCCGGGGAGTAATCTGGGGTCTGGCAGGCTTTGCCGTTGTCACCCTGGCACCGGTTTTGGGCCTGCCACCTGAAGTTCCTGGCAGTTTTGCCGCCGATCTGGCCGATCGCCAGGTCTGGTGGATCGGCACCTCCGTTGCAACGGCCCTGGCCCTTTGGCTCATGGTCTTTGGCAAGAAGGCGCCGTTACAGATTCTGGGCCTGTTGCTGCTGATCGCCCCTCACGTTATCGGCGCACCGCAGCCGGAAGATATGGGCGGCAACCCGCCCCCGGAACTGGCTGCCCATTTCGCTTCAGCTACCATCGTGGTTTCGGCGATTTTCTGGGTCCTGCTGGGCGGCATCGCCGGCTACCTCTGGCAACGGTCTGACGAAACGGAGGCCGCCTGATCGGCGACACCATCGGTGTAACAACCCTCTGCCCCAAGAAAAGAAAGCGAGCCCGGTCTATTGCCAGGCTCGCTTTTTTTGTGCTCAGACAGGCGCATTTACCTGTGTCTGGATGCTCTAACACATTGAAACGAGGCTTATTCACGTCTTGTTTGAAACCAACTCGTGATTCCAAACAAGACGATAAGACTCTAGACGGACAGCACAGCTTTTTCCTGGAACAGCCCCCAGGGATGCCCCTGCTGTCGGGCGCGCAAGACCAACACCGCCAGGGTGAGCAGCAACATCAGCACCTCGGCGACAATCCCGCCATACCAGATCCCCGGCTCCCCGAACCAGAAGGGCAGCAAAAAGGTCAGCGGCAAAGCAAAGACGTAGGTTCGCGACAATCCCAGGATGGCCGCCCGCCCTGCATCGCCGATGGCCTGGAAGTAGCTGCTGATCATCATCAGGGGACCAAAGACAAACAACAGCAAGGTGACCAGAGGCAGAATGCGGGCCAGTTCCTGAATGATGGCCGGGTCCTCAACAAAGAGCCGCCCAATGGCAAACCGGCTGAGGTAAAAACCCGTCTGCACCAGTAGGCAGTAGACAATGGCCACAATCAGAGCCAGAACCAGGCTCCGGTCAGACCGTGCCCAGATCTTTGCTCCGTAGTTGTTTCCGACAATGGTTTGAAAGGCCAGGCTGAGCCCCAGCAAAGGCAGGAAAGAGAAGGTCATCAACCGGGTGACAATGCCAAAGGCCCCGGCAATGGGCTCATAGTTGTCGCCCGCCCAAAGCTGCAGGCAATAGAGCGTGAGGCCTGAAGACAAGGCAATGCCCAGATACCCCAGGCTGGACGGTGCCCCCAAGGCCAGAAGGTCCCGCCAGTTCCGGCCATTGTACCCAAGGGACAAAGGCAGGTGTTGCACGCCCTCACGGCCTGCCCAGCGCAGTACAGCAATGGCAAGGATGGAACAGGCCTGGGCCAGGATCGTCCCGTAGGCCGACCCGGCAACACCCCACTCGAGCAGCACAATAAGGACGTAGTTGAACACCACGTTCAGCAAAGAAGATCCGATGCTGATGGCGGCCATGGCGCTCAACAGCCCCTCGCACCGCAGGGCATCCACGTTGATTGCCAGCACAAACACCAGGGGTGAAAAGAAAATCAGCAAAGAGATGTAGGTGTAACCCAGGTCAGCCAGATGCTGGGACCCGTTCGCCACCTGCAAAGTCAGCTGCTCCCCACCGATCAGAAAGATGCCGATCAACAGGGCGCAGACCAGCAGAGATAACAGCAAGGCCTGGCCATAAACAGCCTGCCCTTCCTTGCGGGTACTGCCGCCCAGAAGTCGCGCATAAAGACTGGAAAAGCCGCTGGAGACCAGCGTCGAAAGGGCCACCAGCAACATGTACAGTGGAAACATGAGAGTGACAGCCACCAGGGCGTCATCACCCACAAAGACGCCCAGAAAGTAGGCGTCTACCAGCGTAAACAAGCCATTGACCGTCATCACCAAAATGATGGGTGCGGCCGTTTTGGCAAACAGCAGGGACAGAGATCCCTGCAAAAAAACATTTTGCTCCTGCTCGTTGGAAAGAGACACGAGTCAATTCTCCTGCTTGGCTGGTCACCCACAACCCAAGATCTATCGCTTCGCATGAAAGCGCGGCACAGTTTCCTTGCGTACAGCATCCAGACGAATGCACAAAGCGCATGAAACGCAAAGCGCGTCCAAGGACAGCACTCATGCTCTAGCGCTGCCGGACCGATCAGGTCCAGCAGGGATTTGATGGATTGGGATGACAGCTGACATGAGGTGTCAGTGGGGCCGAATCCAACCAGCCCAACTGACAGTGCTCACAATAAAATGGGGTGCTTAGCGCGTAAGGCTGAGATGGGGCTGACCATTGGAAGTTCGTTCCAACGTCTTGCCATCCCGTCCCAGGGTGCAGGACACCCTCTGACGGTAACAAGAAAAGCTGTCGAAGCTCACCACATCCACCGGGGCATCAAAGTGCAATGTCACCCGCTGGCTGTTTTGCGGTGGTTCCTCTTCGGCTTTCAGAACTTCCGCTTCAAATGGCTGTCCCAGATAAACACCGGAAACACGCTGGCCTTCCGCCAGAAGCCAGGTAGGAGTCTGGTCAGGCAACAGATCCTTTTGCGCCAGGGCGCGCAGGGTATTCCAGTTGCGATAGCCCTTTTGCCGGGCAAGCTGTTCCAAAGCCTGTCCGTGGCTGATGGGACTTCCGGCACCAGCCAGATCCTGCCGCAGGGTCTTTGCCTGCTGCTTCAGGTCTTCAAGGGAGAGTTTGAGTGATGATCCAGTCATCATATACCTCGTTCAGTCTATGATGCGGAGTAACGTGGGGCTCGCATTGCCACCGAACCGCATAGAGCTGACGTCGGTAGAGCTATAATCAAAGGCTTCGCCATGGCAGCAGCCAGCGAGCAGCAGGGGCCTTTGTCCCGTGCGCGCTTATATAGGGCCGTCCCTGGAGCTTGTCAATTGGCAGGTTGGGGGAAGATCACAATCCCAGGAAAGTCTCGCTGACCGTGTCCCACTGATAGCTGGCAATGGCACCGCCTGCCCCGACTTCCACCGTTTCGATGTCGCCGTAAGCAAAGGAAATGGTGCCGTCCGTTGCGCTGCCAGCGTCGTCGCCGTCATCAATGGTCAGGGTCACAATGCTGCCGACCGTGTCGTAGTTGACGGAGACTTCACCAATCAGAACCTCATCATAGAGGGTGTCGTTGTATCCGAAGAAGAAGACCAAAGTGTCATCCCCGGAACTGTCACTGATGAAATCCGTGTCATCCCCCCGGCCAAAGAAGTAGAGGTCGTCGCCGCTGCCGCCGGCCAGGGTATCGTTGCCAGCCCCGCCAAAGATGTTGTCCCTGCCATTGCCAGCATCGACACTGTCGTTGCCATCATCGGCAAAAATGGTGTCGCGTCCGCCATCTCCCTGCAGCGTATCGTTGCCGTCACCGCCGTAAAGCTTGTCCTGTTGGCTGCCGCCGATCAGCAGATCCGTTCCGTCTCCGCCATAAAGCAGGTCCCGGTCAGCGCCGCCATTGATGGTGTCATTGCCGTTGCCGAACAGGGAAACCGTGTCGTCGCCGTCTCCCCCGATGACATTGAGCGAGGTATCTCCCCCGTTTACCTGGTCCCCGAACAGGAGATCAGCACCAGCGCCAAGATTTACAGCTTCGAATCCGCCGTTGGCTTCAACACCGCCGCCGAACATCGCACCATCCATCAAAATGGTGTCATCGCCTGCCCAGGCCATCAGCATATCACCAGTGCCCGTGCCGCCCCGGATCACCGTATCAGCGCTGTCCCAGTAAAGCGTATCGTCGCCCCCTCCGCCGTACTGAATGTCCACCCCCAGGCTGCCGTTGATCACATCATTTCCGGCACCGCCCATGAGAGTGTCATTGCCCAGATATCCCTGCAACGTGTCGTCATTGTCCCCGCCGGTCAGAGAGTCGTTTCCGGAGCCGCCATAGAGGGCCTGACTGCCAGCTCCGCCGATCAAGGTATCGTCGCCACGCTGACCGTGGACTGTGATCTTGCCATCCCCGCTGGCAGTGATCTTGTCGTTACCGTCCGTCACCTCTTCCTTGTAGGAACTGAAGGTGTCATCCCCGAAGATCTCAGCAATGCTGCTGCCACTGGACTGGGTGAGTGTGATGGTATCGTTTCCCGCGCCCCCGGCCTGCGCGAAGTAGTTGTCAACTTCAACCACCCCCAACAGCACGTCGTCTCCCGTACCGCCGAACATATGGATTTCGTCACCGCCGCCGATGGTATCGATCAGCAGGTCATTGTCCGCATCGCCGTAGAGGGAGTTTTCTCCGGCCTCCCCATAGAGCGTGTCATTGCCGCCATCGCCGGAGAGCTTATCAACACCCGCACCGCTGTAGAGCTTGTCAGCATCAGCCCCGCCGCCCAGGGTATCGTTGCCTGCCTGCCCATGCAGCGTGTCGGATCCGGCACCGCCAGCCAGGGAATCATCACCCTCCCCATCCGGCAGGGGCACCACGCCGATTTGCTGGCCCATAAACTCGAAGACCTGGTCAACCTGACTGCCGTTCAGAGCCGTGTTCCAGGAAATCGCTTCACTGATCGACCCGTCGAAGGAGATGTCACCGGCCGAGTTTGCATTGCTTTCATCGGGCAGGCGCGAGGCACCGTTGTTGTCGCCCAGACCGGCCCCGCCGCTGTGGGAGGTGATGGCGGCCACGGTATCCAGCTGATCCACCTGGACACCGTTTACATAGCCTGTCCAGGTTTGCTCCGAGGCAGTGGCGGAGGTGGCATCGTGAACCATGACCACCCGATAGGTGGAATCAGCTGAGACCACCCCCAGGTTCAGCACCTTGTACTTGTGCCCCGATGCCCAGCCCGAAGTGTTCCAGACCATGGCATAGAGGGTGGGCTGGTTCCCATTGTCCGGGTCAGCGGTGATCAGCAGATTGTAGCCTTTTGTTCCGCCACCCTGCTCGTAGATCATCTGCGTGCCGGAGACACCACTGCCTGTCTGGAAAGCAAAGGCAAAGGACTTCTGATCAAAGGTTGCCAGGTTCAGATCGGCACTGTTGGGCGGAGTCAGGCGGCCGGTTGTGCCACTGAAATCCACCCCTGGGGTGCTGTTGACGGAACTGTTGTCCAGAACAGGCGCTGTGCCACTGTTACTGGCATCGGCCCCGTTCCCGCTGGCATCGGACCATAGAGTGATGGAAGAGCCGTTCCCGGGATTGTCCAGTTCATTGCCATCGCCATCAATATCCTGAGCCCGGTAGTGGAAGACGTCCGGGGTCAGCGGCAGGCCTGTTTCTGTAGCGCTGGAGCCATCCTGACGGTCGCCGAAGAGCAGATCATCTCCGATTCCGCCTTGAACAGTATCATGGCCAAAATCACCGGCAGCGGTATCGTTGCCATCCTCCCCCTGGACCAGATCGTCATCCTGTCCCCCGCGAAGGGTGTCGTTACCGTCATCGCCTTCCAGTGTGTCGTTGCCCGTGCTGCCGCTGAGCATGTCATCGGAACCGATGGTGAACTCATCAGGGTCTGACGCCCCGGAATCTCCGAACAGATGATCATTGCCGGAGCCGCCATAAAGCTGATCGGCCCCCAGGCCGCCGTAGATCGTATCGCCTGCACCCTGGCCGAAAACGGTATCGTCTCCCCCTTCGGCATCAATCAGATCAGCCGCACCAAGTCCATCGGCATCCTGGTTAGACACCAGATAGACTTCATCAATCAAAGCGCCTTTGCCGTCTTTGGTCGGGTCGCCGGTGGAGAGAAATTCAATACGGGTGCTGCTGCCAGTGGCCGTGAAGGTAACACTGTAAGCCTGATAGACTTCCGCCCCCTTGGAGCCTTCTTCTGCAATGGACTCATAGACCACATCGTCGATTTCAACATCGAAACCGGTGTGCTTGTCTTTGGTGTTCTCATGGGGGGCGTAGAGGAAAGTCAGGGTGTAACTTTCCCCGGCGGTCGTTGTGACATCCTGATAGATGTTCAGCGCGGTCGGATTCTTCCCTTCAGAATCTTCGCTTAACTCAACGGCATCTCCCCCGTCGTAGCCATCACCGCCCGCGACTTCGATGGCAGCGGAATCACTTGACCATCCGGCATAGGCCGCCGGGCTGTCGAAGAAGGTAGAGCCTGTGATGGTATCGGAATCAAATATGGAAGCGATCAGAGCCTGATTGTCGCCGAGGATACGATCTCCGTCTGCCCCGCCGAACAGGGTATCACTGCCAACGCCGCCGTAGATCTTGTCTGCGCCGGCACCGCCAGCCACGCTGTCGTCACCAGAACCGGCAATGATGTGATCCGCACCGCCAGAACCGGAAATCTGATCATTCCCGCCTTCGGCCATGACGATATCGCTGGCCCCCGCACCGGCTAAGGTGTCGTTGCCTGTCGTGCCGTCGACGATGCCATCAAAAACCGTAGGCATTTCTGCCCCTTACCCAATAAAGCAAACCAAAGGAGGTAGGCCTGGTAGAACCGCCAGAAGCGATCCCGTCACCTGTGTTTCTGGTTTCCCACAGCTCCAGTTTACCCCTCAACAGGTTAACCGCTGGTTGACTTATTCGCACACCAGCAACCACGCTAAAGTAAACTATCCTTGCACCAAGCCGACCGCTCCTCAATGTCGGATTGACCATAAATCAACTTCTTAGATATAGGCACAAGCCCTTCAATAACAACATTTTTTGTCTGTTTTCATCCTGCGGCTGAACCAGGAATGCACAAAACCTAATCCCCCTTGCCCACTGTTCATCACCAGGCAGATGGATGATCTTTCGAACCCGCGAGCCCCTCAGGATGGCGGGCTGCATCATAGATGGCTTGATTCCACATCATCACCCAACATCCGAAATCAGTGTTTTTTACATAGATTACAACATGTTAAACTAAAACGACTCAACCTAAGCCAAGTGCGAGCGAGCCGATCAAACGGCCGGTTCCCCAGAGACCAACCAATGAGGCCGACGCTTTCAGTCAGCAATGGGATTGAAAAGGAACGCTTCATAGGCAGGGTCCAAATCCGCCAGAAATGGGTTTTCCAGTCTGAAAAGCTTACGTTTTTCCAGCTGAACAAACTCAATGCTTGCCCCGTAGTACTGCTCCCAGAGAGCCACCAGAGACCCGTCTTCGTAGGCTGCCACCAGGCCTTCATAGACCCGGCGAGCGTTCTCCTCATTCCCCTTTAACGTGAAGAAAAAGCGGGGAAGCGGGTAGTAAAGCGCAAAAGTCTGATCATAAGTCAGTTTCGTCAGGGACTTGTGGGATTCCCACTCATCCAGCAGCTCATTTGCCCCTCTGGTAAAGAGATCGGCCCTGTCCCGCGCCACCATTCTGAACAGGCTTTCGTAGGAACCGCTGGTCACGACTTCGAAGCCATTGGCTTCCAGGATCTTGATGTCCAGCCACCCCAGTCCCTGAATGATCGAAAAACGGCGCAATTCATCCAGCGTACTGACTTCTGCCAGTTTCTGCTTTGTCCGTTCAGAAGTAAAAGCCACCCGGTAGCCAACGATCCCCCGGTCGATGGGAAAAGGAACCGGCACGAATTCCTTCATCAAACGGGAAGACACAGATTGTCGGACAAAGAAGTTGGGGTAGGCTCCCCTCTCCAAATCCAGCATTGAGCGTTTTATGGTTGCACCCGGCGGAGCCATTTCCAGCCGGTAGGGACCATGGCTGGAGGTGGTCTTCGACAGGGCAAGATCCAGAAGCTGATAGGTGTAGTCCTGACGTTTGTCCGTATAGCTTTCCGGACCGCGTGCCGTAAAAACTGTCTCAGCCCAGCAGATCTGAGTGTAAAACCCGAGGCAAATGGCTGCCGCTGTATTAACAATCTTCAGCAAAAACAACCCTCACTTTGTCTACACACAAATACAAAGATCTGTTTGCTTAAGAAACAGTTGGAATCACTTGCCAGTAACTAACCTTACAGCATCTGCAGGAAATATCTCTTCTTTTTACTGCCAGACCATCTTCTTTCTTTAACGACCCTGCGCGTCTCTTTATGGTTGGCGTCGAATTGGCCCGTGTCGCTGTCTGCAACAGACAACGTGCGCAGCCTACACAATGATTGCACCGCACCAGGCTGTCAGACGTCCCTCCGACAGTCATCGGTTGCTACACCGCTCGGAACTTTGGAAAGGACAGAAAATGATCAGAAACTTGATGTGCGGGCTCAGCGTTGCGCTCTGCCTCAGCCTGTCGGTTCTTCTGCCAGCCAAAGCTGAAGACAATGCGGCGGCGAAGATGGTGCGCGAAGCAGAGGCCGTGGTGCAGCAGTTTCTGGAGGATGAGCGCTGGGCCATTGCCAAAAACGGATTGGGCGGCGCCCGCGCACTGATGATCATCCCCTCCATCAACAAGGGCGGATTCATTCTTGGATTTGAACGCGGGGTCGGCCTCTTGATGACCCGCAAAGGCAAAGACTGGAGTGACCCGGTGTTTGTCACCATCTCCAACAGTTCCATCGGGCTTCAGGCCGGGGCAACCAACGCCGAAATGCTGATGCTGCTGATGGCCGACGAAGATGTTGAAAAGATCTCCGATCAAACCATTGGTCTGGGCGGCAGCAGTGGCCTGACCCTGGGTGATTTCGGCGCAGGTGTCAGTGCCTCCGGCAACACCTCCTCCGGCGTTGCCATGCTTTTTGCCACGGAATCCAGCGGCCTGTTTGCCGGCGGGTCCTTCATGAACACGGCCATGAGCCTGGACAACGACCTGAACCAGCAACGCTATGGCATCGGCGATGCATCGGTTCTGGAGATACTCAAACGACCCGGCGACCACGAAGACAGTAAAGACCTGAGGGACTACCTGTCAGAAAAGGTTGAAGCCGCCTGGAAAGGCACCGACTGGGACTAAACCAGTTTGCCCTTTAGGCCTGAAACAAAGGACTGACTGCGCCATCACGCCCTGGTGGCAATCAGCAGAAAAACAAAAAAGCCCGGCAGAAGCCGGGCTTTTTCTATTCATCCACCTGCCGGGAATCAGACTGAAACAATCTTGCCCGGGTTCATGATGCCCTTGGGATCCAGCGCCATTTTCAAGGTGCGCATGACAGAGACAGCTTCGCCGTGTTCAGCCTGCAGATAGGGCATCTTGCCACTGCCGACCCCATGCTCACCGGTGCAGGTTCCCCCCATGGAGATGGCCCGCAAGACCAGGCGTTCATTTATGGCCTTGGCCTGCTCCAGTTCCTCCGGTTTGGACATGTCCAACAGGAAGAGCATGTGGAAATTCCCGTCGCCTACATGCCCCACCATGGGTGCCAGAATACCTGCCTCGTCCACATCTTTGCGGGTCTCCAGCAGGCAGTCGGCCAAACGTGAGATGGGCACGCAGACATCTGTCGACCAGCCCTCTGTTCCCGGACGCAGTTCCCGGGCGGCCCAATAGGCATTGTGCCGGGCCTTCCAGAGCTTGGTGCGGTCTTCCTGGCGGGTAGCCCACTGAAAGTCAGCTCCGCCGAACTCTTCGGCGATGGCTCCGGCCATTTCCGCCTGTTCCTTCACACCGGCTTCGGTGCCGTGGAACTCGTAAAAGAGCGTTGGTTTTTCTGCATAGTCCAGCTTGGAGTGCTTGTTGACGGCCCGCATCTGAATTTCATCCAACAGTTCAATGCGTGCCACTGGAATGCCGGACTGAATGGTCAGAATGACCGAGTTCACGGCCCCTTCCAGATCGTCAAACGAGCAGACGGCTGCCGATGTTGCTTCGGGAATGCCGTAGAGCTTCAGCTGTATCTCCGTGATGATCCCCAGGGTTCCTTCAGAGCCGACAAACAGCCGTGTCAGGTCATAACCAGCCGCAGATTTGCGCGCCCGCCCCCCGGTTTTGATGATCCGGCCATCGGCGGTTACCACCGTCAGACCCAGCACATTTTCCTTCATGGTGCCATAGCGCACGGCGTTGGTGCCGCTGGCCCGGGTGGCAGTCATCCCGCCCAGTGACGCATTGGCACCGGGATCAATGGGAAAGAACAGGCCTGTGTCGCGCAGGTAATCGTTCAAAGCCTCCCGGGTCACCCCGGCCTGCACTCGGCAATCCAGGTCCTCAGCATTGACCTCAAGAATCTCTTCCATACGGGACAGGTTGATGCACAGCCCCCCTTTCAGGGCTGCGGTATGGCCTTCCAGTGCGGTCCCGGTGCCGTAAGCAACAATGGCTGTGTCATGGGCCGCACAGAGCTTGACCATCTCGGCCACTTCCTGGGTCGATTCAGCAAAAGCCACCGCATCCGGGGCGTGACCTTCATGAAAAGTCGGGCCTTTCCCGTGCTGTTCACAAACGGCCCCGGAAGTGTTGAGGCGGTCGCCGAGAAGCTGGGACAGGGCGTCCAAAAGGTCAGGCGCAAGACCGGAGTTGCTGCCGATGCCCTGATTGAGCGGCTGGCTGCTCATTCCATGTGTCCTTTCTTGAGGGGTAGCAAACTGGCACGAGATTTCCGCAAGTTTACCCCGCCGATCCGGGCCAGACAATTGGTAATACCATTAACAGGCGGCCTTACCGGCACCAGCCTTGTGCCTGAAGTTTGAGCCTGAAGGCTGTGCCTTGAAACAGGGTCCGGGCCGGGCCGGACTGTTGCTTCGCCCCCAATCAGCAGATCACCCCCGGCCTCAACCGGCCAGAACCTGCTGTCTGGCCTCGGCATAGATCTCGGCTGGTCTGTCAGGCAGAGGGGCCAGATCAGGAACCAGCAAAACCTTGCGCGCCTCAGGCACAGCAAGTCGGCCTTTTGAATAGTGCCGCCCCATCAGAGCTTGAAAATCACCCAAGAGGTGAGCGTTCTGGCTGGCAAAGGCGTCAAAATCCTCCCCCGCCTCCCGCAGGAAAGCCTCAGCAGTCAGGCGAATGAAGACATCGGTGATGGTCTGTGAGTATTTGTCGTGGGCATTAACGCTGGCGGCGATGCGTTGCAGGCCACTGGAAACGGACTCTTCCACCTGGCTGAAAGACAAAGCCCCTGCCCGCCATAGGCAAAGGTAAATCCAAAGCACCTTCACATGATCCCGGTGGGTAAAGCCGTCGTTGTCAATTTCCGTCAGTTCAAAAGCCAGGATGGTTTTGCTGTCCTCCTGCGGCAGCAGGGCCAGATCATCTTTACTTAACATGAGCACTCTCTTGACCAGAGCATGATCGGTTTCGTTAGAAGCGCTTTGCGCTTTGAACCAAACCGAGACTCATCCTCTAAAACATTGAAAAGAGTTTCACGCTTCAAGTGTCATCACGTGGTGAGTCCGGTTAAAGCGATTTAACTCCAGGTGATAGTGCCCGCCTGTCTAAACCCGTTACCTGTAGACAGGTCAACGGCTGCCCATTCAATCCCAGCAGCCTTTAAAATCCGCAGCCAGAAAAGACTGACAGGAAAGATAAGAGGGCGTGCTGGATTGTCTGGCAAGTGCGGCAAGTTCTGGCTGGTGCAGCACATTCTGACAGACGAAGATGCAGGCTGACCGGTTTTGTCACGATGACTTCTTGGACCGGCTTTTCATTTTGAGATTGCGGCTTTTCCCCAGCGCCCAGCGCCGCACCGCCTCAACATCTTCTGGCGGCAGACCAATGTGCGCCAGGAACTTTCCGTGCCCCTGCGTATCCAGCAGCTCAAACTGGCGATGCCATTCGCGCATGCCCGCGTCATCCAGCCCTGCTTGCTGCATGGTGTCGTTCCAGTAATTCACATTGCGGGTTTTGCCGCCTCGATCGCTGTCCTGCAGGAAGGACACCAGGGCCAGTTGCTGTCGACGCAACTCGTTGATCTTGTTTTCAAGGTTCAGAAAATGGGTTTGGGCTGTCCCTTCCGGATCCTGGTTTTTGTCCAGCAGGCTTTTGATCTCTGCAATGGAAAGGCCGAAAGACCTGTAGCCGATGATGGCCTGCAGTCTGCGTTCCGCGGCTTCATCAAAGTACCGATAGTCGTTCTGCCCCCTGACACTGGCCTGCAACAGTCCCTTGGACTCGTAATAGAGAAGCGTGGTGCGGGAGAGCTTGTTGCGCCTGGCCAGTTCGCTGATGGTAAACACGCGCTCTCCTCCTACCGGGCCGCTCGGCTGACAATATTCAAGTTGGCCATCTGTACGCCAATGAACTGGTCACAGCGCTGGCTGAATGCAGTCCAGAACTGCTGAATAGCGATCTCAGTCAACAGTTTTGGTCTTTTCTGGCAGCTTGCGTCTATCAGGCCTTCTGTCACTGTCAACAATGGCGTAAAGAGCCAGCCCTTATCAAATTCTTCTGCTGGTCAGAACCTGCTCAGTTTGATTGGAAGCAGGGTTCTTAACGAACCAGGCCATGTGTGTTTTTCCTTCTTCTTCATAAGAGCTTCACGCTCTGAGCGGTATCACCGCTGTGACCCCTTCGAACCGACCTGGCCCCAAGCGCCTAACACAGCTGTTTGTCTTCACACCAGTCCCACTGCTGACCTCTGCCTGACCCTCGCTCAATCCCCATCACCCGCCAGAGATACCCTTGATGTTCGACTTCCTGTCCACCCTCCTCCAGGAGTTTCTCTTCCTCTTGCAGACAGAAACAGAGGACGACCGATTCTGGATGGCAGCAGGTCTTGTGGTTCTGGCCGGACTGGTGCGGGGGTTCACCGGCTTTGGTTCAGCCATGATTCTGGCGCCGACCCTGGCCCTGATTTACGGACCGGTCGCCGCCGTGGTGACCCTGGTCATGCTGGAGTTCATGGTGACACTGCAGCTTTTGCCCAAAGCCGCAAAAACAGCAGAAAAAAAGCTCTACCTCCTGCCCAGTCTGGGGGCAGCAATGGGGCTGCCGGCCGGGCTGTTCATCCTGACCTGGGCCCCGGCTCATATTCTCGAACCCGCTTTCGCCGCAGTGGTTCTGGTTCTGCTGGCCATCATGGCCATTGGCATCAAGAGCCACGATACAGCCCCCAAAGGCCTGCTGATATCAGGGGTGCTGGGCGGTTTGAGCGGCGGGGCCACTGGCATGCCGGGACCGCCCATTATCCTCTACCTGCTGTCGGGGAACACCCCGCCTCAGCAAACCCGGGCCTCTCTCATTCTGATCCTGGGCCTGATAGACGTCTTCATGCTCAGCTACATGAGCCTTATCGGTCTGATGACCGCCACGGAGGCGCTGCGTGCCTTTCTGCTCTTTCCTTTCATGGCCTGCACCACCTGGCTCGGCAGTCTGGGATTTACCCGTTTTGGCGGGGCGCATTTCAAAAAAGTCGCCATGGTGCTGGTGGCGCTCATCGCGCTTTCAACCCTGTTTTTCTGACAGCGCAGAAGCAGTGACTGAGAAAGAGTGACAAGGCTGCCGCTGTCCTCTTTTCAAGTCGCTGACATTTTTCTAAAGTCACATCGCTTTGAGCGGCCTCGCAGAGGAATGGTGCTTGAGGCGTGCAACTGCTTTCAAGCTGTTCGCGCATGATTGACCCGTTGCTTTTCATCTTCTGGCCCTGCCTGCCCCCTTCTGCCTTCCAAAGGATTTCAAATGATCGAGCGCGTTCAAACCGTGGTAGTCGGTGCTGGAGTGGTCGGACTGGCCGTAGCCCGGGCTCTGGCCATGAGCGGGCGCGAGGTGATCATTCTGGAAAGTGAAGAAGCCATTGGCACCATCACCTCTTCACGCAATTCGGAAATCATCCACGCAGGCATCTACTACCCCACCGGCAGCCTCAAAGCGCTGGCTTGTGTGGCCGGGAAACAGAAACTCTACGATTTCTGCGACAGCCACGGTGTGCCTTACAAGCGCTGCGGCAAACTGATCGTCGCCACCTCCAAGGAACAGCTGGAAACCCTGGAGGGCATCAAACAGAAAGCCGCGGCCAACCGTGTGGAAGATCTGCGCTGGATGACCCAGGCGGAAATTGCCGACGCCGAACCCGCCATCACCGTGGAAGGCGCGCTGCATTCCCCCAGCACGGGCCTGGTCGATACCCACTCCCTCATGCTGGCCTATCAGGGGGATGCAGAGGATCACGGAGCAATGCTCGCCCTGCACGCTCCGGTGCTGCGCGGTGTTGTGGAAAACGACGGAATTCGCCTGGAAGTCGGGGGCGAATACCCCATGACCCTGAAGGCGGAGGAACTGGTCAATGCCGCCGGATTGAATGCGGCCAAACTGACCGGCAGCCTGGAAAACTTCCCCGATGCCCACCTGCCCACCTACTACTTTGCCAAGGGCAACTACTTTACCCTGCAGGGCAAATCACCTTTCAACGGCCCGATCTACCCGGTACCGGAAGCTGCCGGCCTGGGGGTCCATGTGACCGTCGACATGGGCGGCCAGGCCCGTTTCGGCCCTGATGTGGAATGGGTGGAAAATCCGGAAGACTACGACGTGGACCCGCGGCGGGCTGACAGCTTTTATGAGGCCGTGCGGCGTTACTGGCCGGATCTGCAGGACGGGGCCATTCTGCCCGGCTACTCCGGCATGCGCCCCAAACTGCAATCCCCTACGGGCGGCGCTGTGGACTTCCGCATCGACGGGCCGGCCCTGCACGGGGTGCCGGGACTGGTCAACATGTTCGGCATTGAAAGCCCGGGCTTGACGGCGTCTCTGGATCTGGCTGACCGGGTTCTGGAGAGTTTGGAAAACAGCTGAGGTTCTTCTCAACCTCGCCTCTTTTCCTCACTCCTCATCCAGCAGCCACTCCAGCGCCTCGTCTTCTGACAGGAATGAGCCAAACCTGATCTGGTCAAAATAGACGCTGATGGCCTTTATCAGGCTGTCGTAGTGATCTATGGGCACCAGAAAGGCTGTTTTGGTGCCGTCATCCTGCCCCAGGGCAATGGACTGCCAGGTTTCCGACAGCTCCATGATCACAGCCCAGGACAGGTTCATATTGGCTTCGCGCAGATCTGACAGGCTGTGATAGGCGGCCAGGTCCGGTATCTCGGTCCAGAGTTTCGCCATTTCTTCCTGAAAGAAGCGATCCTTCACCTCACCATAGTAACGATAGGTCATCACCTTACGCTGGCTGTCCCTTTGCCAGACAGCATGGCCATCCCGGGTTTTGATTTCGCCCGAGGTCATGTCTGGAGAACTGCTATTAATCACAGAATTCATCACAACAGATTACTACCGTCAATTTCCAGGGCCAAGCTTTGAAGAGTCATCCCAGGGTCGGCTCGTCCGATCGAAAGATCAGGAGCTCCCGATCGGGCAGGCGTTGAGTAAACTCTTCCTGTATCTCCTTTAACAGGCGACGCTGGCCTGGCAGGCGCACGGTGTCGATGGCCACCTCCAGCGGCACCCACTCCATGGCTTCGCTTTCAGCATCAGGCACCTGGCAGAGGCTTTCGTCGGCCTGCGCCTCTGGCGCCACATAGGCCACGAAGGCAGGCATGAGCATCAGGCAGTCGCCAGCCACCTTGCCGTCTGAGGCCGGCACAGGCGGCGCATAAAACTGCACCGTGGCATTACCAGAATAGAGGCGCGTAGGGATCAGGCCCGTTTCTTCCTGCAGTTCCCGTAAGGCAGCAGCAACCGCTGTTTCCTGCCCCTCAATCCGGCCTGTCACATAAAACCAGTGACCTTTGCAGGGAGCTTTTGCCCGCTTGAGCAACAGCGTTTCGTAATACCCGGCCTGGACTTGGCGCAAAACAACAACAGCGACGCAGGAAGAGTTAACAGGCAGGTGGCGATGCAAGGATCAGCTCCTGAGTAAGACAAAAGGGAGTTGTTCTTTGGTTTATCAAGCAGCTCCCCGAAGGAACAGCCCGGCGGTCAGGCCCGGCGGGCCGCAGCCAGAAGCGCCCCGGCTCCCATCATGATGCCGCCCGACAGACGGTTCATCAACCGTGACCCCGGCTTCAGGCGCAGACGGGTCAGCCCCTTGCCCAGGATCACATAACTGACCAGCGCCACCAGCTCGATGATCAGAAAAGTCTGCCCCATGATGGCAAACTGCATGGCCTGGGGCTGGCTGGGATCCAGAAACTGCGGAAAGAAAGCGGTGAAGATCAGGATGGCTTTGGGATTGCCCATGGCCACCAGAAACTCCTTTTTGGTGAGATCCCACAGCGAATAGGTCTGAGGTTGCCACTTGGCTTTGCCATCGGTTTCCGGCTGGTCAGGCAGGCCAATGCGCGGGCCCCGCCAGATCTGGAACCCCAGGTACAGCAGATAAGCTGCCCCGGCCCATTTGATGACATGAAAGGCCAGTTCAGACGCCGCCAGCAACGCGCCCAGGCCCAGGGCCGTGATGACAATCATCACGGCAAAGGCCACCAGACGCCCCAAACCTGCCGCGATCGACGGCCCCATGCCAAAGCGCAACCCGTTGGTCATGGCCATCAGGTTGTTGGCTCCCGGTGCGTAGCACAGGAAAACAGCGGTGGAGATGAAGAGCAGCCAGCTTTCCAGGGTCATGAGGCAAAGTCCGAAAAAGGGAGGTGATGCAACAATAGGAAACACCGCTGCCTCTAACGCGTTTTACAGCAGGGCTGCAACACCCAATTTTGGGCCTCTTTTGCCAGACCAACAGGCCCAATTTTGCAATAGAGCATGATCGGTCTGGTTAGAAGCATTTCGCGCCTGTACCTAAACCGTGACTCATCCTCTAAAACACTAAAAAGAGTTTCACGCCTCACGTGAGATCACCAAGTGAGCCCACTTGAACCGAATTAACTCGAGGGAGAATGGACGTCGCCAGAGGTCGCGAACTTCCTCCCTCAATCCTGAATTTCTGTTTCAAAGACACAGAAAAATTGCCCAAACCAATCCTTCTGCCACGTCGATCAGGGCCGGTTCCGCGTGGGCACCCAGGGGATCAAAGCGAAGAAGCCGCCCGGGCCGCCTGGTCATAAAGGCCGGAGAGTGCCCGGAGCAGCTGAGCGGCCTCGCTGACCTGTTTGTTCAGCCCCTCCAGATCGCCACCGGCCATGGAGCCAAAAGCCTCGATCAGGCAATCCTCACGCACTTCCCGATACTTGGCGCAGGCCAGCTGGCCTTCTTTTGTCGGGCTGTAGTGCATCTCTTTGCCCTGTCGTTGCCCCTCAATCATGCCAAGGCGCAGCAGTTTCTTCAGGGCGTAGTTGACCGTGTGAGTGTCTTCCACGTTCAGCAGGAAACAGAGATCAGCCAGCTTCTTTGCCCGGTCCCGATGGTTGACCTGATGCAGGACCTGAATGTCCAAAGCCGCCAGGTCAGGGTAACCAGCCGCCGCCATACAGCGCACGATCCAGCGCCCAAAGGCGTTTTCCGCCACCACCAGGCCATACTCAAACTCGCTGAGCGCCGCGGCCTTCTCACTCACCAGATGAGATGAGGAAACGATGGAGCGCTTGTTGCCTTTGGTCTCGGTCATGGCAAAGCTGCCTTTCTGGTTGCGGGCCGGGGTCCAATCTCCGGGATCGGATCCCCAGCTCTAGAGTCAAATCGTTTTAAGCGGAATCACTACGTGATAACGCTTGAAGCGTGAATTTGCCTCTCTTCAACGTTTTAGAGGATGATTCACGGTTTAGTTCCAAGCGCAAAGCGCTTCTAACTAAACCGATCATGCTCTAAGCAGTAGTTATTCTGATGCGATCTTCCGGTCTTCGGCCTTGCCATAGCCGCCGCCGCCCGGTGTATCCACCTGGAAGACATCTCCCGGCTTCATTTCCACCTTGTCGGTCGCCGTCAGCTCTTCAACCGTGCCGTCGGTGCGATAGACCCGGTTGCGCCCCAGGGCTCCGGATTCACCGCCCTCCAGACCAAAGGGCGCCACCAGCCGGTGATTACCCAAGGCAGAGGCCGTCATGTTCTCCAGGAAACGCAGGCGGCGGATGGAACCGTCCCCGCCCTGGTACTGGCCCTTGCCACCAGACCCGTGCCGGATCTCGAAAGACTCCAGCAGGATGGGGAAGCGCCACTCCAGAATTTCCGGATCGGTCAGACGGGAGTTGGTCATGTGGGTGTGGATGGCAGAGGTTCCGTCAAAATCCGGCCCCGCGCCGGAGCCACCACAGACCGTTTCATAGTACTGATAGACATCATTGCCGAAGGTCAGGTTGTTCATGGTGCCCTGGGCTGCCGCCAGTGTTTTGGTGGCCCCGTAGAGGCAATCGGTAATGGCCTGACTGGTTTCCACGTTCCCGGCCACGACCGCTGCCGGATACTGAGGTTTAAGCATGCAGCCGTCGGGAATGATGATGTCCAGCGGCTTCAAAACCCCTTCGTTCATGGGGATCTCATCATCAACCAGCGTGCGGAAGACGTAGAGCGTGGCCGCCCGGCAAACCGCTGAAGGCGCATTGAAGTTGTTGGTCTGCTGCGGAGATGTCCCGGTGAAATCAATGGTGGCCTGACGGGTTTCCTTGTCGATGGTGACCGTCACCTCAATCTGACTGCCATTGTCCATGGGATAGACAAAGTGGCCGTCATTCAGGCGGTCCAGAACCCGGCGCACCTGCTCTTCCGCGTTGTCCTGCACATGGCCCATATAGGCATGCACCACCTCCAGCGAGAAGTGATCAATGGTCCGCTTGAGTTCCGACACACCCTTCTGGTTGGCGGCCAGTTGGGCCTGCAAATCGGCCACGTTCTGATCGGGATTGCGCGCCGGATACTTGCCGGAAGACAGCAGCGCCCGCAGAGACTCCTCCTGGAAAACGCCCTTGTCCACCAGTTTGACGTTGTCGATCAGCACCCCTTCTTCTTCCACCACCGTGGAATCCGGCGGCATGGAGCCGGGTGTCAGCCCCCCGATGTCCGCATGGTGTCCGCGCGACGCGACAAAGAAGATGATCTCTTCATCTTTGTCGTCATAGACCGGTGTCACCACGGTGATGTCGGGCAAATGGGTGCCGCCGTTGTAGGGGGCGTTCAGCACGAAAACATCGCCGGGGGAGATGTTGCCCACATTCTCCCGAATGACAGTGCGGATCGATTCAGACATGGAGCCCAGGTGCACCGGCATGTGCGGGGCGTTGGCCACCAGATCCCCTTCCGGGGTAAAGAGCGCACAGGAGAAATCCAGGCGTTCCTTGATGTTCACCGAGTAAGCTGTGTTCTCCAGGGTGGAGCCCATCTGTTCGGCAATGGACATGAAGAGGTTGTTGAAGATCTCCAGCATCACCGGATCAACCTCTGTGCCAACGGCAAACTCCCGCTCCAGCGGCACCACACGTTCCAGCACAAGATGATCCCGGTTGGTCAGTTCTGCCGCCCAGCCCGGTTCCACAACGGTGGTGGCGTTGGGATCGACGATGATGGCCGGACCATCAAAGCGGTCCCCGGCCAGCAGATCTTCGCGGTCGTAGACCGGTGCATCGTGCCAGGCGCCGCTGGCATAGAGGCGACGCACGGCCCGCGGGGTCAGATCCACATCGCGGCTGCCCACTGACAGACGCGGATCTTCCGCCTGCTCTGTTTTGCCGATCACCTCGACAGAGATGGCTTCCACCACAAGAGCCTTGCCGCCCATGCTGAAGCCAAAGCGCTGCATGTAGGTCAGCGCGAAGTCCTTCTCCATGGCTGGTTTGTCGGCGTAATCCAGCACAATGGCATTGTCCGTGCCTTCGTAGCGCAGATGCACTTTGCGCAGGGTTTCGATGCTTTCTCCGCCCACGCACTGGGCGCGCATTTCGGCTTCCCCGACTTTGGCCAGCTCATCCAGACGTCCGGCCAGACTGTCCATGGCGTCATCCAGCAGGCTTTCCACGGCCTGTTCTTTCATCAGCCGCAGATCCGCCAGCCCCATGCCATAGGCAGACAGCACACCGGAATAGGGGTGGACGAAAATCCGGCTCATGCCAAGCGTGTCGGCAATGTCACAGGCATGCTGCCCACCGGCCCCGCCAAAGCACTGCAGGGTGTAGTCGGTGACGTCATAGCCCCGCTCAATGGAGATTTTCTTGATGGCGTTGGCCATGTTTTCAATGGCGATCCGGCGGAACCCTTCGGCCACATCTTCAGGCTCCCGCTTGTCGCCGGTGGCAGCTTTGATTTCTGCAGCCTGAGCGGCAAATTCCTTGCGCACCACCTCGGCATTCAAAGGTTCGTCCGCGTTCGGACCAAAGACAGAGGGAAAGAAGTCCGGCTGGATACGGCCCAGCATCACGTTGGCATCGGTCACGGCCAGCGGGCCGCCCCGGCGGTAACAGGCCGGGCCCGGATTGGCCCCGGCGGAATCAGGGCCGACCCGATAGCGGGCACCGTCAAAATGCAGGATGGAGCCGCCTCCGGCCGCCACCGTGTGGATCTGCATCATGGGCGCACGCATGCGCACCCCGGCCACCTGGGTTTCAAAGGCCCGTTCATACTCCCCGTCATAGTGCGCCACGTCCGTGGAAGTGCCGCCCATGTCAAAGGTGATGATCTGATCAAAGCCACCCATGCCAGCGGTCTGGACCGCCCCGACGATGCCCCCGGCAGGGCCGGACAGGATGGAATCCTTGCCCTGGAACGCAGATGCATCGGTCAGGCCGCCATTGGACTGCATGAACATCAGGCGTGTGGCAACTTCCGCGCCGGTTTCCTCCCCGGCGTCCAGCTGGCTTGCCACCTGATCCACATAACGGCGCAGGATGGGGGACAGATAGGCATCCACCACGGTGGTATCCCCGCGCGAAACCAGCTTCATCAGCGGGCTGGCTTCGTGGCTGACCGAAATCTGTGTGTAGCCGATCTCACGAGCCAGGGCCGCCAGCGCTTTTTCATGCTCCTGGAATCGGTACCCGTGCATCAGGACGATGGCGATGGACCGGATGCCGTCATCATAGGCCGCCTGCAGATCCCGACGGGCCGCCCCTTCATCCAGCTGGGTGAGAACATCACCCTGGGCGGTGACCCGTTCATCCACCTCGACCACTGTTTCGTACAGCAGTTCCGGCAGCTGGATTTTCCGTTCAAAAAGCTTGGGACGATTCTGATAGGCAATGCGCAGCGCGTCACGGAAGCCCTTGGTGATGGCAAGGACGGTGCGATCGCCTTTGCGCTCCAGCAGGGCGTTGGTGGCGACGGTGGTGCCCATTTTGACCGCTTCCACAGCTGAGGCGGGAATGGGATCGTCCTTACCCAGGCCCAACAGGGTGCGAATGGCGTGGATGGCCGCATCCTTGTACTGCTCGGGATTCTCACTCAGCAGTTTGTGGGTCATGGTCGTGCCATCAGGTTTACGGGCCACCACATCGGTGAAGGTCCCGCCCCGGTCGATCCAGAATTGCCAGGCGGCTTTATCCTTGGGGGCTGCTGTGGTTTCGCTGGTCATTTTCTGATCCCAATCCTTGCTGATTCGCCTTGCTTTGGGGCGCGCCACCCGCGCCTAAAGCGACCTTTTCATCACTTCGTTGCTGCTGGCGAGACCCTGCAAGCAGATCATCGCTCAGTTCCGATTTATTCATTCAATTACAATTTATCGATAAAATGTCAACATTGAATCATCTTCACCACCTCTCCCGGTGACCCGCATGACAGAGCAAAATCACATGACTGGATTACAAAGCTGTCCAGCTAGCGTATGAAGAAGCCGTCATCAATCTCAGCAAAGCCTCATGACGAACTTGTCGACAGAGCCACCTAAAGACCCGATGCCAGACGATCAGACCGCCGAACAAGCCGGTGATCAGCCGGAGACACAGAAGAAGCGGCGTCTCTTCTCCATCACCATGACCCTGGCGACCTCCATTTCCCTCCTGGTCGGCATCGCCTTGGCATCGGTGATTGCCGTCATGTACGAAAGCAGCCGGACCAGCACGCTGGAACTGTTGCGGGACCGGGCTGACCTCAACGCCCTGATGCTGGAAGACGAACTGGATGACATTCTGGATAACGCCGAACAGCAGACCGCCTGGCTGCTCAAGCGCCTGCACTATGGAGAGCTCGACCCATCGAAACCGGAAGCTTTGCAAACCGAGCTGCTGGGGTCGCTGGCAGCTGCAAGAGATGTCTCAGCCGTCACTTTTCTGACACCGGACGGCCGCCAGACCACAGCCTACCAATCCCCGGACGGGAACGACTCGGGCCTGCAGCTCAGTCCGGAACCGGTTAACTCAACCATCCGACTGGCGGGCGAAAACGCGCGTAACCACCGCACGCCTTTTTGGCTGGATGTCTCCTACGACGAAGAAGTTGGTGCGAGCTTCTTCACCCATGTTTCTCCCTGGTGGGAGGGAGACAATTACAAAGGAGCGATGATTTCCTCGATCCCCCTCGCCGCTCTGTCCCGGGAACTGGATGAAGTGGCCAGCTACATGGAAGCCACGGTTTTCATCCTGAAAGGCCATCAGTCCGTCGTGGCTCACCCCAAACTTTACGACAGCAGCCTTCTGTCACCGAAAAACCCAACAGCTCCCCTTCATAAGCTGGGCGATAAAGTGCTGGAGAAGTTTGCCGAAGCTCAGGATCTGGAGACTGACGCCATGGAGGGCAAGTCGAACCTTTTTATCCGGCAGGTGTTTGAAGGCGACAAGGTGTTCATCGTCATCTATCGCCCCTTGGCTTACGAAGACAAAGACTGGATTATCGGGGCCCATTACCATGCCGAGTCCTTTAGCCAGCAGCTCAACCGGTTGACCCAAACCCTGCTGGTGGCCGCCGCCATTCTGGTCGTTGCCATTGTTGTCGCCATCGTGCTGGGCCGCGCCATTGCTCGCCCCATCAAGGCCCTTGGCACCGCCGCCCTGTCTATCCGGGAGTTTCAGCTGGACAAGCTGCCTCCCTTGCCCAGAACCTCCATCCGGGAACTTAACGACCAGTCCCGCGCTTTCAGCGCCATGGTGGGGGGGCTGAAACTCTTTGAAGTCTATGTGCCGAAAAAACTGGTGCGGCGGTTGCTTGGTCAGCACAGAGGCCAGAATCTGCCGTCCGAAGAACGCGAGATTTCCATGCTTTTCACCGACATCGCGGGCTTCACCGCCCTGTCGGAAAAGCAGAAGGCCAGCGACATTGCAGAGCTGCTGAACGAACACTTCACGCTGCTGGGCCAGGCCGTGGAAGACGAAGGCGGGACCATCGACAAGTACATTGGTGACGCCCTGATGGCCTTCTGGAACGCGCCGGATGTGCAACAGGATCACGCCGCCCGTGCCTGCCGGGCGGCCCTGAAAATCCAACAGGATGTCCTGGCTGACAATCAGGCCCGCACCGCCCGGGGGCTGGATCCTTTGGGCCTGCGCCTGGGATTGCATTGTGGCCCGGTGGTAGTCGGCGACATCGGCGCACCCGGTCGCATCAACTACACGGTGGTGGGGGACACGGTGAACGCCACGCAACGGCTGGAAGCCTTAGGCAAAGACGTCAAAAAGGAACTGCTGGGCAGGGCCGATAACGAAGACGGGTCTCACTCCATCGCACGCTCAGACACACTGGATGTACTGATCCTGGCCAGTGCCGAAATGAAAGCGGCGGCCGGGCCTGGTTTTGACTGGCAGGAGGTTGGCCACTTGTCGGTCAAGGGCCGTCAGGAACAGTTGCAGGTCTATCGCCTGCTGGGCAGCAGGCCGTAATCCACGCCTTCGCTGTGTTTTTTTGAACGGTTCAACAAAGTCAGGGCTGTTCTTTTGTTGAGTGGCGGCTTGCCCCACCCCCTTTGCCATGGAATAAGACTTCCTTAAGATGAACCTATTCCGCTGCTGACCTGAGGTTTTCTGCCTTGTGTCAAACGCGCTTTATGCTTGAAACAACACCGTGAATCATCCTCTAATACATTGAAAAGAGACAATTTGTGCTTTGAGTGTTGTCGCAGGACCGATCCACTTAAGGCCCTTTGGCTCCAGACAGGGTAAGAGCGCAGACAATGAGCATTTGGGGTAAAATTCTGGGCGGGGCCGCTGGCTTTGCCATGGGGGGACCGATCGGGGCACTGGTCGGGGGCCTGGCAGGCCACGCTGTTGACAAAATGCGCGGCACCACTGCCGAGGGCGAACCAGACGGCACCGGTGCCAGCGACGCCACCCGCTCCATCGCCTTTACCATCGGCGTCATTGTGCTGGGGGCCAAAATGGCCAAGGCCGATGGCACAGTCACCAAGGATGAGGTGGCCGCGTTCCGGGAAGTCTTCCAGGTTCCGCCCGATGAAATGAAAAACGTCGGCCGGATTTTCAATCAGGCCCGCAAAGACCCCTACGGCTACGAACCCTATGCCCGCCAGTTGGGTAAGATGTTCCGCGACAATCCCCGGGTGCTTGAGGAACTGCTGGACGGTCTGTTTCACATTGCCCGCGCCGACGGCTCCATCACCCCGGACGAGGTGGAGTTCCTGCGGGCGGTGACCCTCGAATTCGGCTTGAGCGAAACCGACTGGGACCGGATCCGCGCCGCCAACATGGGGCCGGATGCCAAGGACCCTTACACCATTCTCGGGGTTACGGCCTCCGACGATATGGAAGAGATCAAAAAGGCCCACCGCAAACTGGTGCTGGAACATCACCCGGACAAACTCATGGCCCAGGGCATGCCGGAAGAGTTCATCAAGATCGCCAACGAGAAACTGGCAACCATCAACCAGGCCTACGACGAAATCCGCAAACGCCGGGGCGTCTGACTTTCGACCTGCTGTCTTCACTCACAGCTGGTGTCTTTACTCACAAGGGGACGATCCTCCGATCGTTCCCTTGTGTCATTTGCGCTGCCCGTTTTTCTGTCGCCAGCATTTCAAGTGACAACTTAAGAATGCAACGATCCGACCCTCTGTGAGGGTGCGACTCCCATTGGAGATTGAGGATCTGTGGCTTTTCAGGATCTCTCAGGAGGACCTGCCGGGTCCGCTCTGCCTTTAGTTGGCAAAGTAATAGCGTCTCCCCTGTTTCATGGCGACGTGATAGCGGAACGAAATCTGTTTCTTGAAGGTATCAGACAGCATTTTCACGCCGCCTTTCTGGTCCACCTGCAGAACGGTCGCATAGATGTTGTCCCCATAGATGACGTCCGCATAGATGTTCCAGGCCTCCCCAACTGTCTTGGCGACTTCCATGGGCGGAATGCCAATGCTCTTTCGCGTGTTGCTGGGCAAGAAGTCAGCATTGGGCTCCAGGATCAGGAATATGCCAGACTCCGCGGCGATTGCTGAGCTAAAGAACTTTACGTACTCAACGGCTTGTTTGGCAGAGACAACCTGGAACCCCAAGGCACGATTGAACTTCGAGATCGAGGTTCCACTGCCATCCAAAACCTGATGCATCTGTGAATCAGACACCGCAAGAATGTAGTAGGCGCTCAGGTGGCCTTCTTCCACGGCCTCGACCAGATACACCTCCCGTGACGGGGTAGAGTAAAAGGGAATAATCTTTGTTTTTACAGCTTCGATGCGAAGCTCTTTTCCCAGGTGCTTCTCCAGAGAGGTCCGCGCCCAGTTTATCCAGATACTGCTTTGCGAAACCCACCTGCCTTCCACAACAGGTGCAAAGGGAACCGCTTCAATCTGAACCACGTTTGCCTGGGTTGCAGCAGGGCTGGTCTGCTTGGGGGCGCTGGCGGTCTGATTCGTCGAACTTGTCCCTGACTTTGGGGACGATTTCATTGCCTTGTTGAACCCCTCAGGATCCAGAATGGCCCAAAGCACTCCGCCAACAGCGACCATTCCGGCCACAGCTTCTTTCTGATCTGCTTGTCTGGACTGGCTCCGCCGCAGCAGTTTGGATGGCTCTACCCACTCTGTTCCTCCTTTTGCGTAGGAGACTTTTACCAGACCACGGCTTTTATCTATCCGCCGCACGACAACCAGATCGTTTTCGGACAGAAGATTGTTGATGTAATAGGTATCCCCAACATCAATCAGGTTGATGTCTTCCGCCTTAGCCACCGGAGATACAAGCAAGGACACTGACAAGAACAACACCAGCACAGATCGCTGGTTCCTGTTCAGGCAAAGGGAACGTGCAAGCACACCTGAAAAACCGATGATCATCAGCAATCTCCTTCCAGTCTCCATGCGCTTGGATAACGATTTCTCTGCGCTGGCTGGTGAACCCATCACTTTAGAAGAAACCGCCTGAACCAAGCGGCCGACCACCTGTCGTGGCAGGCAAAACCGCATAGAATCTCATGTTACCATATTATTCGAAATAATTCTTCCGGAAGTAGTTTTGACGTCAGATCTTCCCCCTTTTGCCGAAAGTGGCCGGGTTGCCGGTTGCCAGCGGCGGGAAAAACTGAGCAGTCCCTTTGCGCAGACGCCCCGGCTGGCGTATGAAAGCCAGCGCTGGAGGGTTTTTGCCCTCCTCTGTTTTGCCGCCCTTTGACAAGTGATGTTCCATGGCCCCTCCCGCCCCGCTGATTTCCCTAAAAGACACGGCCCTCGGTTTCGGCGGCCAGCCGCTGTTTTCCGGACTGGACCTTTCGCTGAGCCGTGGGGAGCGAGCCTGTCTGGTGGGGCGCAACGGTTCCGGCAAATCCACATTGCTGAAGGTACTGGCCGGATTACAGGATACCGATGCAGGTGAGCGGGTCGCCCAAACCGGCGCCCGGGTGGCCTACCTGCCCCAGGACCCGGCCCTTCCCAAAGAACAAAGTGTTCGGGACTTCATCTCCGGCGGTTTGCCCCATGGGGAGGAGGATGACCTGCACAAGGTGGATTCCATGCTGGCCCTGCTGGAGCTGTCCGGTGATGCGCTGCTGGGGACGCTGTCCGGCGGGGAAGGCCGACGTGCGGCACTGGCCCGTTCGCTGGTCAATGCGCCCGACGTCCTGCTGCTGGACGAACCCACCAACCATCTTGATCTGCCAACCATCCAGTGGCTGGAAGGGGAACTGGCGCGCTACCGCGGCGCCCTGCTGATCATCAGCCACGACCGGGCCTTCCTGAAGGCCACCTCCAACACCATTGTCTGGCTGGACCGGGGCAAAACCCACAAGCTCAACAAAGGCTATGACGCCTTTGATGACTGGTCAGAAAAAGTGCGCGAAGACGAAGCCCAGGAACTTTACCGCCTGGGCAAGAAGATCGAGCAGGAAGAGCACTGGCTGCACCGGGGGGTCACCGCCCGGCGCAAGCGCAACATGGGACGCCTGGCCAAACTGCAGGAACTGCGCGGCCAGAAGCGGGAAATGCTCGCCAACCGTCAGGGTCAGCTGTCCATGGCAGCGGCAGAAGCCAACAAATCCGGCAAGGCCGTGATCGAGGTTAAGCACCTGACCAAAGCCTATGAAGCACCAGACGGCAGCCCGGTGCCGGTGATCTCAGACTTTTCCACCCGCATCCTGCGGGGTGACCGCATTGGCATTGTCGGGCGCAACGGGGCCGGAAAGACCTCTCTGGTCAACCTGCTGCTGGGCCGCCTGTCCCCGGACAGCGGGTCAGTCAAACTGGGCACCAACCTGGAAATCAAGCTGTTCGATCAGCGCCGGGAAAGTCTCAACTACGACGATACATTGTGGGAGACTCTCTGCCCCGGCGGCGGCGACATGCTGATGGTGGGGGAACGGCAGAAACACGTGGTTTCCTACCTGCGGGACTTCCTCTTTTCCGAAGCTCAGGCCAAACAACCTGTCGGGGCCCTGTCCGGCGGGGAAAAAAACCGTCTGCTGCTGGCACGGATCCTGGCCCAGCCTTCCAACCTGCTGGTGCTGGACGAACCGACCAACGATCTGGACATGGACACGCTGGATCTGCTGCTGGAAGTGCTGGACGACTATCAGGGCACCCTCTTGCTGGTCAGCCATGACCGGGACTTTCTGGACCGGCTCTGCACCTCTGTCATTCTGCTGGATGGCCAGGGCAATGCGCAGGAGTATCCCGGCGGTTTCACCGATGCCATGGGACAGGCAGGGGGCCTGCCAGGGGCCCGCAACAAGCGCCCGGTTGCCAAGGAAAAAACAGCCAGCAAACCCCGCAGCAAAGGACCAGCCGCCAAGCTCAGTTACAAAGACCAGCGCGAACTGGACAGCCTGCCTCAGGAACTTGAAAAGCTGGCCGAGGACATCGCCAGGTTCGAAGAGACACTGGCCACACCGGATCTCTACAGCAGCGACCCTGCCAGGTTCCAGAAAACCAGCGATGCCCTGACAGCTGCCCAGGAAAAGCTGGAAAGCCGGGAAGAACGCTGGCTGGAACTGGAAGACCTGCGCGAAAGCCTCAGCAAAAGCTGAACTTTTTTCGTTTCAGCTTTTGTAGGGCCACTCAAGAGAAGGGCGGCATGGGTCAATTCGGGTCAATCGGACTGACGACCCAATGACACTTGAAGTGAGAAACTCTTCTCAATGTCTTAAATCATGATTGTCTTAGAACAGGGTCGGATTGGCTGACCGCGCAAAGCGACCTAACGAACCCGACACTGATCTCAAGACGACCTTCTGAACAGCCAGAGCATGATCGGTTTGGTTAGACGCGCTTTGCGCTTGGACCTAAACCGATTTGACTCCAGAGCGGTTACTCGCTTTCAGCGGGTTTCTTCTTTTGCTTGATGCCCAGATCATCCTGCTGTGCTTTGCGGGTTTCGTCCCGGTAGGCCTGCAGAATTTCTTCGTCACTCATCAGCTTGGGCAGATCGCTGCATTTGCGGGCGTTGCCCATGCGAAGCAGGTTTTCATTGCGGTCTTTCAAGGCCTGGATCTCGATTTTCTCGGCATCGCTCAGATCCAGCGCAAACAGCGCCGGCCAGAACAGCACGGCCCCGACGAGGCCAACAGCCACGTTCTGCCCCTTTGCTTCTTCGAGCTCCCGAACCGTATCCACCAGCTTGTCATTGTTTTTGTTCACTTCAAAAACGATATCATCGCAGGTCATCTGCTTGTCATAGCTGGTCATGGTATCGACAGGTGCCGCATCCCGGCCGGCACAACCGGTCCCCAGCAGAAGCGCCAGCAAAGCTGACGACAGCATTAACTTCTTGATCAACGAACTTCCCCCAGCAGCGCAAGAGCATGATCGATTTAGCCAGAAGCGCTTTGCGCTTGAAACTAAGCCGTGAATCACCCTCTAAAGTGTTGAAAAGAGTTTCACGATTGAAGTGTTGTCACCCAGTGATTCCACGTGAACTCATTCGACTTTAACCGGCCGCTCTTTGTATTTTGACTATTGCGCCACGATCGAAATTCTTCTGCGAACCCGATCGCGACACTACCTATAGGTGCCGAACACCTAACTCTTTCCTAACTTCATATGCAAGCAAATAAGTTCCAGCAGGTAAAAAATAAGCTTGCAATGAAGCGTCCCGATATTTGCAGGTCACGAATGGCCCGAAAGCAGGCACACTGCCGTTTCCGCTGACGTTCGAGCCTGAGCAGGCCTCCGCCAGCGGCCCCTGAAACCTGCCGGATCTTCTGCTTTGTCCCCGAACTTGTCTTTGCGCCCCCTCGATTTGCTGCTGCTGGTCACCGTCATGATGATCTGGGGCTTCAACTTTGTGGTGGTCAAAGTCACGCTGGAAGAACTGCCGGTCTTTCTGACCATTGCCCTGCGCTTTGCCCTGGTTGCCGCAGTGCTCATCCCCTTCGTGCCGCGCCCCAGCGGCCACTGGAAACAGATCCTTCTGCTGTCCTTTTCCCTGGGATTTCTGCATTTCATTTTGATGTTTACGGGCATTGCCGGGATTGATGTATCCACCGCTGCCATCGCCATCCAGCTGCAGGTGCCCTTCGCCTCTTTGCTGGCCGCCATATTCTTCGGGGAAAAACTGGGATGGCGTCGGGCCTTAGGCATGACGCTGGCCTTTGGTGGCGTGGCGATCATGGCAGGGGAACCACGCCTGGAAGGCAGCCTTGTGTCGCTGGGGCTGGTCATCTCCGGCGCCCTGATCTGGGCCGTCTCCAACATTCAGGTCAAAAAGCTGGAAAGCCTGTCAGCCTGGACCGTGAGCGCCTGGATGTCTCTTTTTGCCGTGCCTCAGTTGCTGCTCGGCTCCTGGCTGCTGGAAGATGGACAGATTGCAGCGGTTCAACAGGCTTCGATGCAGGCCTGGGTCGGGGTCATCTACAACAGTCTGGCGGTCATGCTGCTGGGCTACGGCCTTTACTACATGCTGCTGAAGCGTCATCCGGTGAATGTGGTCATGCCTTTTACACTGCTGGTGCCGTTCTTCGGTGTTCTCTCCGGCGTGGTGTTCATGGGCGATCAGTTAACTCCGGCCCTGTTGGTTGGCGGGGCTACCACCATCGTGGGGGTCGGCATCATCCTGATCCGCCGCGCGGGCAAGGTTGCCACAGAGCCTTTGCCGACAGCCCCTAACGCTGCAGCCACGACCCAGTCTGCCGAAAGATCCCCCTGAGACCAGGGCCGTCTCCGTCAGGTTCCAGCCTTCCCTCTTTACGTCTTAGCTGCTGAACCGGCAGCACCAAGTTTGTGTTGAGTTCTCATGTCCTCCTCTGCCACCCCATCCTCCCAGACGCCAGCTCCTCAGGCGCCGGAATACACAACAGGCAAAGAAGCCAGCCTGCGCCCTTTGGATCTTGGGCTCTTTTTGCTGATCATGCTGATCTGGGGGATCAACTTCCCCGTGGCCAAGCTGGCCATCGCAGAGATTCCACCCATTTTGATGATGGCCCTGCGCCTGACTCTGGTTGCTGTCCTGCTTCTGCCCTTTGCGGCTTTGCCCCGTGGCCACTGGCAAAAGATGATCCTCTTGTCCTTGCTGATGGGCGTGCTGCACTTTGTCTTCCTTTTCGTTGGAATAGACGGCATCGACAGCTCCACAGCCGCGCTGGCCATCCAGCTGCAGGTGCCTTTTGCCTCCCTGCTGGCAGCCTATTTCTTCAAGGACAAGATCGGCTGGCGACGGGCGTTGGGGGTGGCTCTGGCCTTTGGCGGGGTGGCCGTGCTCTCCGGCGAACCCCGGCTGGAAGGCAACTACCTTTCACTGGCTTTCGTCATTCTGGGGGCCTTCTTCTGGGCGGCTGCCTCCATTGTCATGAAGAAGCTGGATCAGCTGTCCGGCTGGACCATCAATGCCTGGATGTCCGCCATTGCCGCCCCCCAGCTTTTTCTGGCCTCTTGGCTGCTGGAAGACAATCAGGTGGAGGCCATCGCCAATGCCGGGTTTGATGGCTGGTTCGGCGTCCTTTGGATGGCCATTGTGGCCCTGATCTTTGCCTATGGCCTCTGGTACAAGCTCTTGCGCCGTTATCAGGTCAATCAGGTCATGCCCTTTACCCTGCTGGTGCCTGTCTTTGGCGTGGCATCGTCGGTGCTTCTGCTGGGCGATCCCCTTACGCCCAGCTTGCTGATCGGCGGGCTGCTGGTGGTGGCCGGCGTGGCCGTCGTCCTGATCCGGCGGCCGAAACTGGCCGCGCCGCGCAGTGAAAGGATTTGAGGGAGAGAGTTTGGCACAGAGGACCCGAAGCAGAGCTTTGCGCTCTGCCGCTCGGACGCTATTCTGCCGCCTCTCTTCCTTCCATCTGCTGAAAGAAAAAGCCCCGCATGGTCTTCGTTTCTGAAGAGTTTTACTCCCCCAATCATGACGCCCGTCCGGAAGGACAGGACGTGGACCTGCTGGTGCTGCACTACACGGGAATGGAAAGCGGACCAGCCGCTCTGGAGCGGTTGTGCGATCCCGCTGCCAAGGTTTCCGCCCACTATCTGGTGGAGGAAGACGGCCGCTGTTTTCGCCTGGTGCCGGAACAGCGCCGGGCCTGGCATGCCGGGCTGTCCTGGTGGGATGGACAGAACAGCGTCAATGGCCGCTCCATCGGCGTAGAAATCGTCAATCCCGGGCATGAATTCGGATATCGCGCCTTCCCGGAACCCCAGATGCAGGCGGTGAGTGAACTCTGTCACGTGCTGCGCTGCCGCCACCCCATTCCCAGCCACCGGGTGGTTGGCCATTCCGATGTCTCTCCCTTGCGCAAGGAAGACCCCGGCGAGCTCTTTGACTGGCCCCGACTTGCAGCAGCGGGTTTGGCACAGGCCATCCCAGCGCCCCAGCCCCTCAGCGAACTGCCGGACAGCGCTGAGGTACAGGCCCAGCTGACGGCCATCGGCTACGGCTATACAGAAGAAGACCTCCCCGCGGTCCTGAGGGCGTTCCAGCGGCGCTGGCGACCGGACAACGTCACCGGGCAGCTGGATCTGGAAACCGCTGGCCTGCTGGCGGCGCTGCAAGACTCTCTTTAGCAGACACCCGTCACTGCTTTGCCTCCGGTCCATTGCGTCACCAGCCGTCAGGTTCTATAGCTGAGGTGTCAGATGGTCGGATGGTCGCCCCTGTGCTGGTCACGGGGGAGGAAAGTCCGGGCTCCATGGAAACACGGTGCCGGGTAACGCCCGGCGAGGGTGACCTTAGGGAAAGTGCCACAGAGAGCAGACCGCCTGCCGGACAGTTTTGGCTGTTGCAGGTAAGGGTGAAAGGGTGCGGTAAGAGCGCACCGCTTCCCTGGCAACAGGGAGGGCATGGTAAACCCCACCGGGAGCAAAATCGTATAGGGGCGGCAGGATCCTCGAGATCCAGCGGGTTTTCACGCCGCTGCCCGGGTTGATTGCAGGAGGCGTCCGGCGACGGGCGTCCCAGATGAATGACCATCTATCCTGACCTTACGGGGTCAGGGGGACAGAACCCGGCTTACAGACCATCTGACATTTTTCTTGGTTTTGTTTTGCGGCCCTTGCGGGCCTAATTGCGCTCAAGCGCCGCGCAGGCTGCGCCCCTCAATGGCGCTAGTCCTAACCCTCCAATCCCTAACGGGTTGATGGGCGTCGTCCAGCAACAAGCACCAGCGAGCAGGTTTCTGGCCACAAGTACCGAGCTGCCGGGAGGCCGTGAGGCAAGCGCAACCGCGCGCCCGCAGCGATAGCGGAGCTTTGCGAAGCGAGAGCGAGGAAACTTCGCGGTAGCGAAACAAACCTGCTGCGTCAGCAGCGAGGCAAGCGCGAATGCGCGCCCACAGCGATAGCGGAGCCCTGCGTAGCGAGAGCGAGGAACCTTCGCGGCAGCGTCAAAACCCGCTGCTGCGAAAGCAGCGAGGCAAGCGCAACCGCGCGCCCGTAGCGATAGCGGAGCTTTGCGAAGCGAGAGCGAGGAACCTTCGCGGTAGCGTCAAAACCCGCTGCCGTGAGGCAGCGAGGCAAGCGCGAATGCGCGCCCGAGCTAATGCGAGGTAAAACTTCGCGGAAGCGAAAAAACCATTCACTAACAGCTTAACCCTCTCACCCGAACAACCTCCCCCAAACACCTCATGGGATTTCATGGGCCAAAGTGGGGCAAGTATAGATTTCAGTAAAAAACGCAAGAACAAATCAGGAACATAAGTATCCATAATGAAAAATCACTTCCTGACCTCGAGTCAAAATCGAAGTGAAAGGGCTCTTCTTCTGGCTTGCCGAAAAGTGAGGTTTTCCGGGGCTTTCCAGCCCTCCGGCTCCCACCGACTTTACTTGCATTCCCATTGACACCCACATTAGCCCATGATATCCCATGAAATCCCATCAGGGATCACCTCTGACCCATCGTTACCCCTTTTCCTCGGCAATCCGTCCAAAACGGTCCCTACACCAGGCAAGAGAAAGCGGGTCAGAGCGGAAGAAGACGGCGCAAGCCGCGGGAGCATGACAGGCAACAAAACCTCCGGGCTGGCGGGTAGGACCGCAGCCGGGAATTCGGGAGACGATGGTGCAAAAGCAGCCACCATTTCTGGGCACCTTTCACAACAAGGTCGACCGTAAAGGTCGGGTGTCCGTTCCGGCTGCCTTCCGTCAGATTTTGGGGGCTTCCTCCTTCCCCGGTCTCGTGCTCTATGAATCCTACAAAGCACCGGGCGCCATCGAAGGCTGCTCCATGGATTTCATGACGGATCTCAGCGAGTCCCTCATGTCCATGGATCTCTATTCCGAAACCCACGAAGACCTGTCCGCCACGCTCTTTTCTGAATCCCATCAGCTGTCCTGGGACGCCAATGGCCGCATTGTGCTGCCCGAAGAGCTGATCGAAGCCGCGGGCATCACCGACATGGCGACGTTTGCAGGCATGGGAAAATCCTTCCGGATTTGGGAACCCGCCGCCTTCAAGGTCTTCCAGGCCGCCCGTCGCGCGCAAACTCGGGAGAAGGGTTTATCCCTGCCCCTGCGTCCCAAGCCGGAGGCCTGATCCATGGTCTCCAAGCGCAAAGCCCTACAAAGCCAGAAAACCAGAGCGCAGCCAGCCATTGAGTCCCAGGGCGGGCACACGCCGGTCATGCTGCATGAAGTGGTTGCCGCCCTGGCTCCCTCAAAAGACGACATTCTGGTGGACGGCACCTTTGGCCGCGGCGGGTACAGCTGCGCCCTGCTGAAAAAGGCAGAGTGCCGGGTGATCGGTATCGACCGGGACCCCTCCGCCATCGCCTTTGGAGAAGAGCTGTCCAAAGACTACGACGGCCGCCTGACGCTCAAAGCAGGCACATTCGGCCAGATGGATGAGCTGCTGGGCGACCAGAAAGTGGATGGAGTCACCCTGGATCTGGGCGTTTCCTCACCGCAGCTGGACGATCCGGAGCGGGGGTTTTCCTTCCGCGAAGACGGCCCCCTGGACATGCGCATGAGCCGCAGCGGCCAGAGTGCAGCGGACCTGGTCAACACTCTGGATGAAGAGAGCTTGGCCAACATCATCTACCGGTTGGGTGAAGAACGCCGTTCCCGGCAGGTGGCGGCAGCCATTGTTATCGCCCGCAAGGACCAACCCATCACCCGCACCGGTCAGCTGGCCTCCATCGTGCGTTCGGTGGTGCGGGCCTCCAAGGACGGCATTGACCCGGCGACCCGCACTTTCCAGGGCCTGCGCCTGCATGTGAACGATGAGCTGGGGGAGCTGGAACGCGGCCTGGAAGCCGCAGAGCGCATCCTGGCCCCGGGCGGACGTCTGGCTGTGGTTTCGTTCCATTCCCTGGAAGACCGAATCGTTAAGCTTTTCCTGCGCGAACGCTCCGGCGCCGACCCCAAAGGATCGCGCCATCTGCCATCCCTGGCAGACAGCAAAGACAGTGAAGAGACCAAAGCCACTTTCACCACTCCCGGCCGTTCAGCCATCAAACCCGGTAAAGAAGAGTGCCGGGACAACCCCCGGGCCCGCTCGGCCCGGTTGCGGGTGGCTGTTCGCACAACTGCACCGGCACGTGCCGAAGAAGGGAGGGCCTGATGCTGCGTTGGCTGACCCCTCTCTGGCTGATTGCTCTGGCCATCACCGCCGTGGTGCTGTTCCAGGTAAATGCGGAAGTGCAGGAAATGGAAGACGATCTGGCTGCCGTTCAGCGACAGATCGTCAAGGATAAAGAAGCCCTGCAGGTGCTTTCTGCGGAATGGAGCTATCTGAACCGCCCCTCCCGCATTGCCGAGCTTTCCCAGCGTCATCTGGAACTGGCACCTCTTGAAGTCGGTCAGATTTTCGAAGCGGACCAGTTGCCGGACAAACCGGAAGATCTGGGCTATCTGGGCGACCGCCTGACCAAGCTGCCGCCGCAGCTGGACCTGCTGCCCCTGCCTGACCTCAAGCCGGCCACCCCCATCGGGTTTGTAGCCAAGGCCCCGAAACTGGTGTCGCCCGTCAAGAAGGTGCCGACCCAGGTGGTGGCTGTACCCAAGTCAGCACAGCCCAAGGCCAGCCAGCCCAAAGCTGTGGTCAAGTCGCTGCCTGCTCAAACCAGCGGCACAACCAAAGTGTCCGTCAAACTGAAGTCCCCGGCCATCACCCGTCAGAACACGCAAAGCACGACCCGTTCGCTTGATGTGAAAAGTGCATCGGGCGGTGCCAAGCCCCGCATCAATCCCGTAACCGGTCGTCCGCTGCCGCCCCTGGACGGCAACAGCCCGGCTCTGGCCATCACCCCTGTTTCTTCAGGAGCCACCCAATGATCTGGCGTCGGAAAAAGCAGCCCAGCGAAGAGGTCCGTCCCGCCGTTCCCTGCGGTCTGGACCTTGGGGGTCCGCGGACCTGGGTGGTGGAAATGGAAGGCCACAAGAAAGCCGCCCTGGAAACGGGTCGTAACCGCCTGCTGGTTGCAGCAACGGTCTTTTCTCTGGCGTTCCTGCTGGTGGGCGGTCGTCTGGTCCAGCTGGCTTACTTTGCCAATGAAGAGCCCAGCGGTGTGGTCAGCACCGCAAAAGTGGCCCGTGACATCAATCCGGTGCGCGGCGACATCCTGGATCGGAACGGTCAGGTTCTGGCAACCACCCTGCCCACCAATTCGCTCTATGCCAATTCCCGACAGATCCGCGATCCGCAGGTCGCTGCCGACCGTCTGGCCGCCGTCCTGAAAGATGTCAGCGCCGCTGAACTGCGGGCCAAGCTGACTGCGGACAAGGCCTTCGTCTACCTCAAGCGCAACATCACCCCGCGTGAAACGGCAGCGGTCAATGCTCTGGGCATTCCCGGCCTGAATTTCGAACGGGGGGATCGCCGTTTTTATCCAGCTGGGCCGCTGACCAGTCACGTGGTCGGCTTTACCAACATCGACAACAAAGGTCTGGCCGGCATGGAGCTGGCCTTTGACGATCTGCTGAGCGGCTCCAAACAGCCCTTGCGCCTGTCGTTGGATCTGCGGATTCAGCATATTCTGGCCGAAGAGCTGGCTGCGTCCATGGAAGAGTTCCGGGGCATTGGCGCCGCAGGGGTGGTGCTGGATGCCTACAGCGGCGAAGTGCTGTCCATGGTCTCCCTGCCCACCTACGATCCGGGCCGCCCCGGGGAAGCACCAGGTGATGCCCGTTTCAATCGCGCCACACTGGGCGTCTATGAAATGGGATCGGTTTTCAAGATCTTCACAACCGCTCTGGCCCTAGACAGCAAAGCCGTCACCATCAACAACGGCTACAACACCTCCAACCCCATTCGGGTCGGACGCTTTGCCATCAAGGACTACAAGCCCAAGAAGCGCTGGCTCTCGGTTCCTGAAATCTTCATGTACTCCTCCAACATCGGGACGGTGCACATGGCCATGGATTCCGGCACCGATACCCTGAAACGCTATTTCGGTGATCTGGGTCTGCTACGGGCGTCGTCCCTGGAGCTGCCGGAAGTTGGCCAGCCCATGCTGCCCACCCCCTGGCGTCCGGTCAGCACCATGACCGCCTCCTACGGCCACGGCATCGCCGTGACCCCCATGCAGACTGCCCGCGCCGTCGCGGCGGTGGTCAACGGCGGGGAACTTCCCCCTCTGACCCTTCTGCAGCGGGCCGAAGATGAAGTCGTGCCCCGCAAGCGGGTGTTCAGCGCCAAAACCTCTGAGCAGATGCGCTGGCTGATGCGCCTGGTTGTGGCCCACGGCACCGGACGTTTTGCCCAGGCCGAAGGCTATCTGGTGGGCGGCAAAACCGGCACCGCAGACAAGCTCAATCCCAACGGCGGCTATGCCCGCAACAAACGCATGGCCACCTTCGCTGCGGCCTTTCCCATGAACGATCCACGCTATGTCCTGCTGGCCATGGTCGACGAGCCAAAGGGCATCAAACGGACCTATGGCTATGCCACCGCCGGCTGGGTGGCTGCGCCTGTAGTTGGCCGCACAGTCGCCCGCATGGCGCCACTTTTGGGGATCAAACCCGTAGGCGAAGAGGCTGACAAATCTGAAAGCCTGCTGATCCAAGCGAAAATAAGTGGGCCAACACGTGCAACAGAATAACCCCGTTCGCCTGAGCGAACTGTTGAAAGGGAGCGCCATGAGCGCAGAGGCGGAAAACTTTGAGATTACGGGACTGACGGCAGACAGCCGCCAGGTAACTCCCGGCTGTCTCTTTGCCGCCTTGCCCGGCAGCCAGGTGGACGGACGGGATTTCATTGATCAGGCTGTGAACAAGGGGGCCATTGCGGTGCTGGCTCCAGAAGGCACCCGGCTGAAAAGTTACGACCATCCGGTGTTGCTGATCTGCGATCAGGATCCACGCCATCGCCTGGCCGCCATGGCCGCCAGCTATTACAAGCGCCAGCCCCGCCAGATTGCCGCCGTTACGGGAACCAATGGCAAAACCTCCGTGGCCTGCTTTACCAGCCAGCTGTGGGAGCTGCTGGGCTTGAAGGCCGCCAGCCTGGGCACCCTGGGTTTGCAGCCTGAACTGCCGGGCGCACCCAACGGCCTGACCACCCCGGATCCTGTAGAACTGATGCGCTGTCTGGCTGATGTGGCCGAAGCCGGATTTGATCATCTGGCCATGGAGGCTTCCAGCCACGGTCTCGACCAGGCCCGTCTGGATGGCGTGAGGGTGTCAGCCGCCGCCTTTACCAATCTCAGCCGGGATCATCTGGATTATCACGGCGACATGGCCAGCTATCTGGAGGCCAAAAAAGCTCTCTTCAGCCGTCTGTTGCCCGAAGGGGGCGTTGCCGTTCTGAACGCTGATGCACCAGAATTTGAGGAACTGGCAAATCTCTGCCGCGGACGCGGACAGCAGGTGGTTTCCTATGGTTTTGCGGGTCAGGACCTGAAACTGCTGGCCCTGACGCCCACGGCCGGTGGCTTGCAGGTCAGCCTCGATCTCTTCGGTGAAAAGGCGGATCTTCTCCTGCCACTGGCTGGATCTTTCCAGGCTCACAATGTTCTGGCAGCTGTTGGATTGGTTCTCGCTGAAAGCCGTTACACCGCTGCCGATCTGATCCCGCTGCTGCCCAGCCTGACAGGTGTTCCGGGCCGGGCGGAGTTGGTGGGCAACACCCCGAGCGGCGGCCACGTGTATGTAGACTACTCCCACACCCCCGCGTCCCTGGAAGTCATCCTGGAGGCTCTGCGCCCCCATACCGAAAACAATCTAGTGGTGGTGTACGGCGCCGGTGGTGACCGCGACCCCGGCAAACGCCCCATGATGGGCGCGGCCTGCGAACGCCTGGCCGACCGGGCCATCATTACCGACGACAATCCGCGCAGCGAAGACCCGGCCAGCATCCGTGCGGCCATTCGGGACGCTGCCCCCTCCGCCGAGGAAATCGGCGACCGACAAATGGCGATCGAGGCAGCGATCGCCGGACTCGGTCCGGGAGACACGCTTGTGATCGCTGGCAAAGGCCATGAGACGGGTCAAACCGTCCGGGGGAAGGTCTTGCCCTTTGACGATCGCGTTGTCGCCCGGGCCATTCTTTACAAACTGCAGGACGCAGCCACGCAGGGAGATCAGTCATGACCTCTGACCTGCCACAACCTGCACTCTGGACCGCCTCCGAGGTTCTGAACGCCACCCAGGGCCGGGGCCCCAAGGGCTGGCAGGCCCAGGGCGTCACCATCGACAGCCGCACCGTGGAACCGGGCGACCTTTTTGTTGCCATCAAGGGCCCCAGTTTCGACGGCCATGACTTTGTCGCCGCAGCTCTGGAACAGGGCGCTGCCGCCGCGCTGGTCCATCAGCGCCCGGCAAACCTGCCCGCAGACGCGCCCCTGGTGGAGGTTCATGACAGCCTGAAAGGTCTGGAAGATCTGGGGCGGGCCGCCCGCAAGCGCTGCAGCGCCCGGATCATTGGCGTCACCGGGTCTGCCGGCAAAACCGGCAGCAAGGAAGCCCTGCGCTGCGCTTTGTCCTCTCAGGGGAAAACCGTGGCCAATGCCTCCAGCCTCAACAACCACTGGGGGGTGCCGCTGTCTCTGGCCCGCCTGCCGCGCGATGCGGCCTTTGGCATTTCAGAGATGGGCATGAACCACGCCGGTGAGCTCAGCCAGTTGACCCAGATGGTTCTGCCCGATGTGGCCCTGATCACCAACATCGGCCTGGCTCACATGGCTTTCTTTGCCTCACCTGAGGGCATCGCCGACGCCAAAGCCGAGATTTTTGAAGGTCTGAACGATCAGGGTGCCGCGGTGCTGCCCCGCGACGATGCCCAGTTTGACCGACTGGCCGCCACCGCAGGCCGTCTGGGTGTGCGCTATCTGGTGACCTTTGGCCGCCACGCAGACGCGGACCTGCGCCTCATTTCGGTCGAAAGCACCGACCAGGGCAGCCGGGTAACTGTTGAGATGCACGGCGAGCCGCTGACCTATGACCTGCCGGTTCCCGGTGAGCACTGGGTGGCCAATTCGCTGGGCGTGCTGGCGACCGTTCGCGCTGTGGGAGCCAATGTGGAGCGGGCTGCCGAAGGTCTGCGCGATCTGCAGGCCACCAAAGGACGCGGGGCACAGTTCTCAATCACTTTGGTCCCGCAAGGGGGGCATGCCGGTGGCCCCGTCCGCATCATTGATGACAGCTACAACGCCAACCCCCTTTCCGTCCGCGCAGGACTGAAGGTACTGGCTGCTTCAGCGCCCAAAGGCAGTGGTCGGCGGGTGGCCCTGCTGGGGGAAATGCTGGAACTGGGTGAAGAAACACCCCGCTATCACGCTGAACTGGCCCTGCCGCTGCAGGAAGCAGGGGTGGATCTGGTTATGAGCTGCGGCGATGGCATGGCCCATCTGGACAGCGCCCTGCCCGGCAATCTGGCCGGTCATCACTTCACAGATTCTCAGGCCCTGGCCGCGGCGGCTGTTGAGCAGATCCGGCCGGGCGACACCGTTCTGATCAAGGGCTCTCTGGGCAGCAACATGGCCCGGGTTCTCAACGCACTGAAGGCAATGGATACCGTGACTGACAGTCCCGACAGCAACGCCCCATCCCAGCTGGCACGGGAGGCCTGAGGCAGATGCTATACAATTTCCTGGTCCCTCTGGCTGAAGATTACACCTTCCTCAATCTCTTCCGTTACCTGACCTTCAGGACCGGCGGCGCGATCATGACCGCCCTGCTCATTGCCTTCCTGCTGGGCCCGAAAATCATTGCCTGGCTGAAGTCCAAGCAGGCAGAGGGTCAGCCGATCCGCGAAGACGGCCCGGAAAGCCACCTGCTGACCAAAAAGGGCACCCCCACCATGGGCGGTGTGCTGATCCTTCTGGCCCTTTCCATTTCCACCCTCTTGTGGGCGGATCTGAGCAATCCCTACATCTGGATCACACTGCTGGTGACCATCGGGTTTGGTCTGCTGGGCTTTTTCGACGACTACATGAAACTGACCCGCCGCAGCCACGAAGGCATCTCCGGCCGCCTGAAACTTCTGGGCCAGGCCCTGATTGCCCTGACAGCCACGCTGGCCATCATCAAGGTCAGCCCGACTGAACTGGAAATGGGGCTGGCGGTTCCCTTCTTTAAAGACTTCCTGTTGCAGTTGGGTTGGTTCTTCGTCGCCGTTTCTCTCTTTGTCATGATCGGTGCGTCCAATGCGGTTAACCTGACCGACGGGCTGGACGGTCTGGCCATTGTGCCCGTTATGATCGCCGCCTCCTGCTTTGGCCTGATCGCCTATCTGGTCGGCAACGCCATTTTCAGCAACTACCTGCAAATCCAGCATGTCCCAGGCACCGGGGAGCTGGCCGTCTTCTGCGGCGCATTGGTGGGGGCCGGTCTGGGCTTCCTTTGGTTCAATGCGCCGCCGGCCATGGTGTTCATGGGCGACACAGGTTCCCTGTCCTGCGGCGGGGCTCTGGGCTGTGTGGCAGTCATCACCAAACATGAGCTGGTGCTGGCCATCATCGGCGGTCTCTTTGTCCTGGAAACCGTTTCGGTGATCGTCCAGGTGGCCTCTTTCAAACTGACGGGCAAGCGGGTCTTCCGCATGGCCCCTCTGCATCATCACTACGAAAAGAAAGGCTGGGCAGAGCCCACCATCGTTATTCGCTTTTGGATCATCGCGGTGATTCTGGCTTTGGCCGGTCTCGCCACCTTGAAGCTGCGTTAGGAAGACAGAGAGTTGATCGAACTTCCCTTCTTCAATGGCTATACGGTCGCGGTTCTGGGTCTGGGTAAATCCGGGCTTGCCGCGGCCAAAGCGCTTGTTGCCGCCGGGGCCGATGTTTGGGCCTGGGACGACAACGAGGCAACGCGCGCGGCTGCTGAAAAGGCAGGTGTTCCTCTGGTTGAGCTGGTCCAGGCGGATTGGCTGCAACCCGTCTCACTGGTTCTCAGCCCCGGCATTCCGCACAGTTTCCCGCTGCCTCATCCGGTGGTCGATCTGGCCCGAGAACACGGTGTGGAGATCATCAGCGATGTGGAACTGCTGGGCCGTTCGGACCCTGACGCCCAGTTTGTCGGCATCACCGGCACCAACGGCAAGTCCACCACCACCGCCTTGATCGGGCACATTCTCGACCTGGCCGGACGACGGGCCGAAACCGGCGGAAATCTGGGACGCCCTGCGGCCTCCTTCGATCCTGTCGGTTCGGACGGTTTCCATGTGCTTGAGCTTTCCAGCTATCAGCTGGAGCTGACCCATTGCATCACCCACAACGTGGCTGTTCTGCTGAACATCACCCCTGATCATCTGGACCGCCACGGCGGATTTGACGGCTATGTGGCCGCCAAAAAAACCATCTTCCGCCGCCAGAGCCACCCCAAGGCCGCAATCATCGGCCTGGATGACGATACCTGCCGCGCCATCTACGAAGAGCTGCGGCAAAGCGGGAACCAAAGGGTGATCCCCATTTCCGGCAGCCAGGCCATTCCGGGCGGGGTCTATGTCGTAAACGGCATTCTGATCGACGATCTGGACGGCCAGCGCCAGCAGGTGCTCGACCTGCGCCAGATCCCCAGCCTGCCCGGTGCCCACAACTGGCAAAACGCAGCTGCCGCTTATGCGGCCTGTCGGATCTGCCAGGTGGATGCACCGATCATTGCCGCCTGCCTGCGCACCTTCCCGGGTTTGCCGCACCGGCAGGAACTGACAGAAATCATTGATGGCGTGGCTTACGTCAACGATTCCAAAGCCACCAATCCGGAAGCCGCTGCCAAAGCGCTGTCCAGCTATGCCCGCAGCTACTGGATCGCCGGGGGGCGCGCCAAGGAAGGCGGACTGGAGCCCCTGCTGCCCTATCTGGATCGGGTGGCGGAAGTCTTTCTGGTGGGTGAGGCCCAGGACAGCTTTGCCAAAGCACTGGACGGCAAAATCACCGTGCACAAATGCGGGGACCTTGCCACTGCCCTGGCCTATGCCGCGGTTGCTCTGCGTAAGGATCAAAGCGGCTTGCCACTGACCGTGCTGCTGTCCCCGGCCTGCGCCTCTTTCGACCAGTTCAAGTCCTTTGAAGAACGGGGCGAGGTGTTCAAGCGCGCCGTTTCCGCCCTGCCCGGCACCCGCAGCGAACCGGAAGAAGCCGAAATGCTCGGCCTGGGAGGTCAGCCATGAGCATGGCCTTGTCCCGCAATGACACCTCTGTTCTGGGCCGCTGGTGGTGGACCGTGGACCGGGTGACGCTGGTCGCCATTTTTGTCCTGATGGGCCTGGGTGCTTTCCTGATTGCCACAGCAGCTCCTTCCGTGTCGGAACGGGTGGGTCTGGGGTCCTTCTCCCTGACCATGCGCCAGTTGATCCTGCTGCCGCCTGCAGCGGCTGTGATGATCATCGCCTCCCTGCTGCCGCCGCGCTGGATCCGCCGTCTGGCCGTTCTGGGCTTCATCGGCACCATCGTCGCCCTGATCGCAACCCTGCTGATCGGCCCTGAAATCAAAGGGGCGACCCGCTGGATCAGTCTCTTTGGCTTTTCCCTGCAGCCTTCCGAGTTCGCCAAACCCTTCTTTGCGGTGGTGGCTGCCTGGATGTTCGCCGCTGGAAAAGAGCAGGAAACCTTCCCGGGCACCATTTTGGCCTGTCTGCTCTGGATCCTGGTTGTCGCCCTGCTGCTGTTGCAGCCCGATCTGGGTCAGACTGTGGTCATCAGCGCCATCTTCGGCGTGCAGTTCTTCCTGGCAGGATTGCCGCTTGCCCTGGTCATCGGCCTGATGATCCTGGGGGTCAGCGGTCTGGTCGCCACCTACTTCCTGCTGCCCCACGTGGCCCAGCGCATTGACGCGTTTCTGGACCCGGCTGCCGGGGATCAGTACCAGATCCAACGTTCACTGGAAGCTTTCATGAAGGGCGGACTGGTAGGACGCGGGCCGGGCGAAGGGCGCGTGAAAGAGGTTCTGCCCGACGCCCACGCCGATTTCATCTTCGCGGTGGCCGGGGAAGAACTGGGCCTGATCGCCTGCCTGATCATTGTGTCCATTTTCGCGCTGGTGGTGCTGCGCGGCTTCACCCGACTGCTGGACGAAACCAATCTCTTCGTGTTGCTGGCCGCCACCGGCCTGCTGACCCAGTTCGGTCTGCAGGCCTTCATCAACATGGCCTCTTCCCTTCACCTCATGCCCACCAAAGGCATGACCCTGCCATTCCTCAGCTTCGGCGGCTCTTCTCTGCTGGCCCTGGCTCTGGGCATGGGCATGGTGCTGGCTTTGACCCGAAAGCGGGTCGGATCGGGGGAAGAATGACCGGCACACGCCAACAGCCTCTTCTCACGCCGGGCAACGGCCCTGTGGTCCTGGCCGCAGGGGGAACCGGTGGCCACCTGTTCCCGGCTCTGGCCCTGGCCCGCGTGCTGCTGGCCCGTGGTTATGCCGTGCATCTGATCACCGACACGCGCGGCAAAGGCTTTGGCGCGGAACTGCCGGAGGTCACCACCCACCGAATCTCGGGCGCCGGGGTGGCTGGGGGATCTCCGGTCAAAAAAGCCAAATCCCTGCTGCTGCTGGGCTGGGGCTATCTGCAGGCCCGCCGTCTGCTGTCTCACCTGAAGCCTCAGGCTGTGGTTGGCTTCGGAGGTTACGCTGCCCTGCCCACCAGTCTGGCCGCCCTGCATCAGAAACGCCGCACTCTGCTGCATGAACAAAATCAGGTGGTCGGGCGCGCCAACCGCCTGCTGGCTGAAAAAGCCACGGCCATCGCCACCTCCTTTGCTCGCGTGGACGGCCTGTCTGCCGCGGCACAGAGCAAAACCCAGATCACCGGCAATCCGGTACGGGCCGCCATCGCAGATCTGGCCCACAGCCCCTATCCCGCCGTCACAGGCCAGCAGGCTTTGCAGCTGCTGGTCACCGGCGGCAGCCAGGGCGCGACAGTGTTCAACGATCTGCTGCCCGCGGCCATCGCGCGCCTGCCGGAAGAGTTGCGCCAGCGCCTGACCATCTGCCAGCAGGTTCGCGGCGGCGATGAAGCGCGGCTGGCCGGCCTCTATGACAGCTGTGGGGTGGGGCATACCCTGAAGTCTTTCTTCGATGACATGCCACAGCGGCTGGCAACGGCCCACCTGCTGGTGTGCCGGTCCGGAGCCTCAACCATTGCCGAACTGGCGGCAGCCGGGCGTCCGGCTGTGCTGGTGCCTTACCCTTACGCCACAGACGACCATCAGACCGGCAATGCCCGCGCCTTTGCCGAAGCCGGTGGCGGCTGGCTGATGCCGCAAAGTGATCTGACGGCAGACAGCCTGGCCCAACGTCTGGGCGAACTGCTGGCCAGTCCCGATACCCTGTCCCGCGCGGCAGCCTGTGCCCGCGCCTTTGCCCAGCCCAATGCCGCCGAACGCCTGGCCGATCTGGTCTGCGGACAGACCCCCGGCAACGGTGAAAACGGCAAAAAGAAAAACACTCCCGACAATCCCCAGCAGGAGGCCGCCGCATGAGAGCACTGCCCCTCGACCTTGGCATCCTCCACTTCGTGGGAATCGGCGGCATTGGCATGTCCGGTATTGCTGAGGTGTTGCACAATCTTGGCTATCAGGTGCAGGGGTCGGATCTCAGCGAGAACGCCAATGTGAACCGCCTGCGAGGCCTCGGCATTGAGGTGAAGGTGGGCCACAGCGCCGAGAACGTTGAAAACGCGGCTGTTGTGGTGATTTCCTCTGCAGTGAAGGCCAGCAACCCGGAAGTGGCCGCAGCGCGCGAGCAGCTGGTGCCCGTGGTGCGCCGGGCCGAAATGCTGGCCGAACTGATGCGCCTCAAATGGTCCATCGCGGTCGGTGGCACCCATGGTAAGACGACAACCACCTCGCTGATCGCGGCCCTGCTGGATCATGCCCAACTGGACCCGACTGTCATCAACGGCGGGATCATCAACGCCTATGGCACCAACGCCCGTCTGGGTGAAGGCGACTGGATGGTGGTGGAAGCCGACGAAAGCGACGGCACCTTCACCAAACTGCCTGCCACCATTGCCGTGGTCACCAATATTGATCCCGAACATCTGGATCACTATGGCTCTGCCGAAGCTCTGCACGACGCCTTTGAGACCTATGTGGAAAACATCCCCTTCTACGGGTTTGCCGTGCTCTGCACGGATCATCCCGTTGTTCAGGCCCTGATTGGCCGGATCGAAGACCGCCGGATGATCACCTACGGTTTCAATCCGCAGGCAGAGGTGCGGGGAGAAAACCTGCGGCAAAGTCCCGATGGCACCCGCTTTGACGTGGCCATCACGGACCGGACCAGCGGCGAATCCCGGGTGATTTCCGACTGTTTCCTGCCCATGGTAGGCCAGCACAACACCCAGAACGCCCTGGCCGCTATTGCCGTGGGTCTGGAAATGGGTCTGGACGACGACCTGCTGCGCCAAGGATTTTCAGAGTTCGGCGGCGTCAAGCGACGTTTCACCAAAACCGGGGAGAGCAACGGCATCACGGTGATCGACGACTACGGGCATCACCCGGTGGAAATCACGGCTGTGCTGAAGGCGGCCCGCCAGGCCACCCGCAACAAGGTCATCGCCGTGGTGCAACCGCACCGCTACAGCCGCCTGCTGAGCCTCTTCGAAGACTTCTGTTCCTGCTTCAACGAAGCCGATCATGTGATCGTTGCTCCGGTCTTTGCCGCCGGTGAAGATCCCATTGAAGGGGTCGACCGCGACGCGCTTGTGCAGGGCCTGCGGGCTCGGGGCCATCGGGGAGTCTCCCCTCTGGACAATGAGCAGGAACTGGCGGCTGCAGTGAAGAAGCTGGCCCGCCACGGCGACCTGGTGGTGTGCCTGGGCGCCGGGTCCATCACAGCCTGGGCACACGCTTTGCCGGACCAGCTGTCCGCCCTCTATCGCGGCGAAACACCCGACGCCGGGGGACAGGGATGAGCGTCATGACCCAGTCCTCCCCCCCTCCTCTTTCTCTTTTGCAGCGCCTGCCGGACGTGCGGGGACGCTACAAGGAACAGGCAGGCCTGGACAGCATCACCTGGTTCCGGGTCGGTGGCCCGGCAGAAGTGATGTTCCGGCCGGCTGACCCCGAAGATCTGTCCGCCTTCCTGGCTGCCAAACTCGCCGATGTGCCGGTTACCGTGCTGGGGGTCGGCTCCAACCTGCTGGTGCGCGACGGCGGCATTGCCGGGGTGGTGCTGCGCCTGGGGCGCGGCTTTGCCGAGATCACGGTCGACGGAGACCAGATCATCAGCGGGGCAGCTGCCCTCGACGGCAATGTGGCCCAGACAGCGCAGCGGGCCGGACTGGGTGGCTTGGAATTCCTCTCCGGCGTGCCCGGCACCATTGGCGGGGCGTTAAGGATGAACGCCGGGGCCTATGGGCGGGAAACCAAGGATGTTCTCATCTGGGCAGAGGCCCTGACGCCCGACGGCAGACTCGAACGCCTGAGCCGGGATGACATGGGGTTTTCTTACCGCCGCAGCGAGATCCCCGGCGACTGGATCTTCGTCCGCGCAGCTTTCCAGGGCCAGCCGGAAGACAAGCAGGTCATCGGCCAGCGCATGGCGGAAATCAAAGCTGCCCGGGAAGGCAGCCAGCCGATCCGCAGCCGCACCGGCGGGTCCACCTTCAAGAACCCGGACGGCCACAAGGCCTGGCAACTGATCGATGCCGCGGGCTGCCGCGGTCTGACCATGGGCGGCGCTCAGGTATCCGAACAGCACTGCAACTTCCTGATCAACCAGGGCACAGCCAGCGCCAGTGATCTTGAAAACCTGGGGGAAGAGGTCCGCCGACGGGTCTTGGCCCACAGCGGCGTGGAACTGCAGTGGGAAATCAAACGGGTAGGTCTCCCCCCGATGGCAGAGGGAGAGACGGCATGAAACCAGTGCGCCGTGTTGCTCTGCTAATGGGCGGTCCCTCTGTTGAACGGGAAGTCTCTCTGGTTTCCGGCGAAGCCTGTGCCAAGGCGCTGCGCGCCAACGGCTATCAGGTGACGGAAATCGATCCGCCCCGTGGCAACCTCATGCCCTTGCTCGAAGCCCTGGCGCCCCGTCCGGATGTGATTTTCAACGCCCTTCACGGACATCTGGGCGAGGATGGCAACATCCAGGGTCTGCTGAACCTCATGGGCCTGCCCTACACCCACTCCGGCGTGCTGGCGTCAGCCCTGGCAATGGACAAACCCATGGCCAAGCGTCTCTTTGAGGCCGCGGGTCTGCGGTGTCCCGGGGGTCAGGTGGCCCATCGTGACGAGGTTCTGGCCGGGGATGTGCTGCCGCGCCCCTATGTGGTGAAACCCCTGGCTGAAGGTTCTTCCAAAGGGGTGGTGATCGTGCGCCAGGGCGACAATGCCCTGAACGAAACCATGACCCACTGGCCCTTTGGCGAAGAGGTGCTGGTGGAACCCTTCATCGAAGGCCGCGAACTGACCGTAGCCGTGATGGATGATCGCCCGTTGGCAGTGACAGAGCTGCGGCCCGTCTCCGGCTTCTACGACTACGACGCCAAATACACCGAAGGCCGTACGGAACACATCATTCCGGCGCCCATTCCCGATGAGATCTATCAGCAGGCGCTTGATCAGGCCCTGACCGCTCACCGGGTCCTGGGGTGCCGGGGATTGAGCCGGGCCGACTTCCGCTACGACGACCGGCCTGAGGCCGGGGAAGACGGCGGTCTTTACCTGCTGGAAGTCAATACCCAGCCGGGCATGACCCCCCTCAGCCTGGCACCGGAGCAGGCAGCCCATGTGGGCATTTCCTTCGAAGAACTGATGAACTGGATGGTGGAGCAAGCGGCATGCGACTGACAGCCAAAAAGCCCACGGGCAACACTGCAGCCAAAGCACGAGGTGCAAGCAAAGCGGCCCCGAAAGGCCGGAAAGCCCGATCATCCCAGGCTCCCTCATCCGGACTGGTGCGCCGCCTGCTGCTGCCGGGCACCGTCATCACCCTGATCCTGATGGGGGGCAGTTACGCCCTGGTGTCAGGCTGGGCAGAACGGGCGAAAGAACAGCTGCATCAGGGCACGCTGGACGCCTCCATGCGCCATGGACTGGCCCTGAACGATGTGCTGGTGGAAGGGCGCGAGCGCACCCAGGGTCAGGACGTTCTGGCGGCACTGGAGGTGCAGCGCGGCAGCCCCATGCTGAACTTTGATCCGGCAGCAGCCCGCAGCCGCCTGGAGGAGCTGCCCTGGGTCGCCAAGGCCGAGGTGGAGCGCCGCCTGCCGGACACCATCTACGTCAACCTGACCGAGCGCGAACCGCTGGCCGTCTGGCAGTTGCGCAAAGTCTTCCAGGTCATCGACCAGCACGGTGTAGTCATTCCCGGCGTCGAGGCCAAAAACTATGCCCACCTGCCGCTGGTCGTCGATGAAGGGGCCCCGCAGGCCACCCGAAAGCTGCTGGATTTCCTGGCGGAAGAACCGGACCTGGCGGACCAGGTGGTGGCAGCCTCGCGCATCCGCGACCGCCGCTGGGACCTGCTGCTGAAAAGCGGTGTGAAGATCCGCCTGCCGGAGGAAGAAGCCGATGCAGCCTGGCGTCAGCTGGCCCGCATCGAAAAGGAACAGGGCCTGCTGGAACGGGACGTGGTGGTGATCGACCTGCGCCTGCCTGACCGCCTGGTGGTGCGCACCTCCAAAGGGGAAACGCCGGAGCGACAGCCCATCGTCAAGGTCAAAGGCAAGGATACCTGAGCAAGGACAGTCTGAGAGTTAGGGGAACGGGCGACCAGGGTCGCCAAACGGGGAAACAGGAAGCGTGACAGGCAAAGTTCACAGGGTCGGGGGACCGGAATGAGAAAGGTTCCAAAGCGTAACCGCAACGGCATCGTCGCTGCACTTGACGTGGGCAGCAGCAAAATCTGCTGTCTGATCGCCAAGACAGAAGAAGCCCGCGGTGACACGCCCGAACAGCTCAAGGTGATCGGCATCGGCCAGCAACTGAGCCGGGGCGTCAAGGCTGGCGCTGTGGTTGATATGGACGCCGCCGAAGATGCCATCGTCAACGCTGTCCACGCCGCCGAACAGATGGCCGGTGAAACCCTGGAACAGGTGGTGGTTTCCCTGTCCGGTGGCTATCCCGCCTCCCGTCTGGTCGGCGTAGAAGTGGCCATTGACGGTCATGAAATCGACAACGCGGACCTGCGCCGCGCGCTGGATCAGGGTCATCAGATTGAAGGGGTGCTGGGGCAGCCGGAAAAGGGCCGCCAGCTAATCCATTCCATCCCGGTTGGCTACACCATCGACAATTCCCGCGGCATCCGCGATCCCCGCGGCATGTTCGGGGAACGGCTGGGTGTGAACATGCACATTGTCACCGCAGCCAGCGGTCCGGTGCGCAATCTGGCCACCTGCGTGCAGCGGGCCCACCTGGACATCGGCGGCTTCGTGGTCTCGCCCTTTGCATCCGGTCTGGCCTCTCTGGTGGAAGATGAAACGGATTTGGGCGTCACCCTGATCGACATGGGGGGAGGCACCACCTCCATTTCCGTGTTCCTGGAAGGCAACGTGATCCACACGGATGTGGTGCCGCTGGGCGGCCAGCATGTCACCAGCGACATTGCCCGTGGCCTGTCCACGCCGCTTAGCCACGCCGAACGTCTGAAAACCCTTTACGGCCACGCCATCGCCACCCAGTCCGACGAGCACGAGTCCATTGATGTGCCTCAGGTGGGAGAGGAAGACGACGGTCATGTACAGCAGGTCCCCCGCTCTTTGCTGGTGGGCGTTATCCAGCCCCGGCTGGAAGAAACTTTTGAGCTGGTGCGGTCACGCCTGGAAGCCAGTGGCTTCGACAAGATGGGCGGCCGTCGCGTCGTTCTGACCGGCGGTGCAAGCCAGTTGCCGGGCATGCGAGACCTCGCAGCCCTGGTTCTCGACAAGCAGGTCCGCATCGGTCGTCCCATCCATCTGACGGGACTGGCCGAAGCCACAAGCGGACCGGCCTATGCCACAGCGGCGGGTCTTCTGACCTATGCCCGCCAGGCGGAAACAGCCTTGCCTGAAGATGTCAGGCCCAAGGCACAGGAAGCAACCGGCTTTGCCGGTCGTGTGGGGCAGTGGTTCAAGGAGCATTTCTGAACCGTTGTCTGTCGGGCGGCAGCCGCCGCCTTTTGGGGAAAGAGCAGCGCGGGAGCCTGTCTTGATCCCGGATCCCTCCTCCCGACACAGCGGGACAGGGATCACCCGGTGGACTGGCACAGCAGTCCCCGGAGTAGGTGCCGCTCAGCAGAGCGGAGTTGAAAAGTCCCCCCCGGGGACAAACCCCCAGCCGGGTGCCGCTGGCTGAGGGTTCAATAGCAAGGCAACAAGCCCCAATAAGGGCTGACTGGAGGCGAAAAGATGACTTTGAACTTGAACGCGCCGATGGCAGAAGAAATTCTGACCCCTCGGATCACCGTAATCGGTGTCGGTGGTGCCGGTGGCAACGCCGTCAACAACATGATTGATGCCAACCTGGAAGGCGTGGAATTTGCCATTGCCAACACGGACTCCCAGGCCATGGCGCAGTCGATCTGCGAAAACCGGATTCAGCTGGGCCGCAACATCACCCAGGGCCTTGGGGCCGGGTCCCGTCCCGATGTTGGCCGGGCAGCCGCCGAAGAAGCCACGGAAGAAATCCTGAGCCACTTCGAGGGCTCCAACATGGTCTTCATCACCGCCGGTATGGGCGGGGGGACCGGCACTGGCGCCGCCCCTGTCATCGCCCGCGCAGCCCGTGAAAAAGGCATTCTGACCGTAGGTGTGGTGACCAAGCCTTTCCAGTTTGAAGGCATCAACCGGGCCCGCATCGCCGAAGCTGGCATCAAGGAGCTGACGGAATACGTCGATACCCTGATCGTCATTCCCAACCAGAACCTCTTCCGCATTGCCAACGAAAAAACCACCTTTGCGGACGCCTTCAAGATGGCAGACGACGTGCTGCACTCCGGCGTGCGCGGTGTCACCGATCTGATGGTCATGCCTGGCCTGATCAACCTGGACTTCGCCGACATCCGCGCCGTGATGACGGAAATGGGCAAAGCCATGATGGGCACCGGGGAAGCCGAGGGCGACAACCGCGCCATCGCGGCTGCAGAAGCAGCCATCTCCAACCCGCTGCTGGATGATGTCACCATGCGCGGCGCCCGTGCCCTGCTGATCAACATCACCGGCGGCAACGACATGACGCTCTTTGAGGTGGATGAAGCCGCAAATCGCATCCGCGATGAAGTCGACAGTGAAGCCAACATCATCTTCGGCTCCACCTTCGACGAAACTGTCAGCGGGTCCATGCGCGTGTCTGTGGTGGCAACCGGTATCGATGCCGCTGAAGCCAGCCAGCCCCGTCCGCTGAACCTGTCTCTGGTCACCGCCAAAGGCAGCAGTCAGGACGCCGCGGCACCGGCAGCACCCAGCCCGGCCCCGGCTGCCGTGAAAGCGGAAGCCACAACGGAAGTGGTTGCTGAAGAAGTCACGGAAGCGCCGGCAGAAGAGGCACCGGAAGTGGCTGAAACCGCCGCTCCTGAAGCACCGGCTGCAGAACTCTTCGAAGAAGCTGCCCCCGCCGCCGAGGCCAGTGCGCCTGTGGCTGAAGAGGCAGAGGATCTGTCTGCAGAAACCACGGAAGCAGTGGAAACGGCAGAAAAAGCTGAACAGGATGATGGTGCTTTCATTGCACCGGCACCTTCCCGTCCGGCTGACCGTCCCATGCCCCAGGCCAATCCTGGCGCGGCGGCAACCTCGGATCCCTTTGCTGCTGCTGAACTGGCCAATGCCAGCAGTGAAGCCCCGAAGAAAAGCGGCACCCGGTCCAAACTGAACCTTTTTGCCCGGGTCACCGGCGCTGCCAAAGCCCGCAAGGCTGAAGCCGCTGCCGAGGCAGAAAGCAAAACCACGCCCCTGCCCAACCGGGCAGCAACTCAGCGTCCGGCAACCCCCTTGCCCAGCCAGCCAGCCCGTCCGGCTGCTGACAATCGGGCACAACCGAGCCTGACCGGGCTGGATTCTAAGGACCGTCTGTCCACCAGCAAGGAAGACGAAGAACTGCTGGATATCCCAGCCTTCCTGCGCCGTCAGGCCAACTGATCTGCGCCGCGCCCCGGGCGCGGCGGCAACACGGCGGGGCGTGCATTCCGCTTTTGGAATGTCCCCCGGCTTGTTCCGGTTGAGGTGTCTCAGCAAGGGGAGCTATTGCCCTGAACCTGAGAGGATAGTTGCACGAGTGGTTCTGTGAATAACGACGAGGCGCAAAGCCTGCCGGAAAGAAAAGGCGGTATCCTCCCCCCTTCGCCTCGGGGAGATCGGATACCGCCTTTTTCAATGCGTAACATCTTGTAACAAAGAGTGATTTGAGCTCTTGGCCGCTCTTTACTAGTTATTCAGTCAGTTAAGAAGCGTTTTAGTGGTTCCGTCACAGGCTTTCCAAAAAAAATCAAAGGGAAAGCCAAGTCGTGGGAGGCGGCGGACAGGTCGACAGTCAGTCGAACCGATTGGGGGGATACCAGTCATATGACCGATGGTCTTTTGGATACCAGAGATCTTGACGCGCGCTCTGATGAGCTGCGTGAAAAAGATAAGGCGGTATCTGCAGAAAATCACTCTTCCAGTGGCGCGCCGCTGGCGGAAAATCCAAAGGCCGCTGACCGGACAGATGATCATCCCCTGGACCACCGCAGGGCCCATACAGTTGTAGGAAATAGCAGTTTGTTTCAGTTTCAGCGCACTTTGAAGAATGCCATTCACTGCTCCGGCGTTGGCGTGCACAGCGGCGAAAAGGTCACCATGACCCTGCGCCCGGCAGAGGCCGACAGCGGCATTGTCTTCCGCCGCACCGACCTGGATGGCCAGCCTGAAATCAAGGCCTCCTGGGAAACAGCTGTTGAAGCACCGCTCTGCACGCTGCTGGTCGACGGCACCACCAAGATCTCCACCATTGAACATCTGATGTCCGCGCTGGTTGGCTGCGGCATCGACAATGCTGTGGTTGAGCTGGATGCGGAAGAAGTGCCCATCATGGACGGCAGTGCCGCTCCCTTTGTTTTTCTCATTGAATGTGCTGGCAGCCGGGAACTTTCCACGCCCCGCAAGGCGCTGCGCATCCTCAAAGAAGTTTCCGTCAGTGAACCCAGCCGCTCCGCCTCTCTGTCTCCGGCAGATGACTACGAGCTGCGGTTTGAAATCGAGTTCGACAATCCGGTTGTTGGTCAGCAGGTGATCGAAACCCAGGTCGATCCTGTCAGCTACAAGCGCGACATCTCCCGCGCCCGCACCTTCGGGTTCCGTCACGAGGTGGAACAGATGCGGGCCGCTGGTCTGGGACGTGGCGGCTCTCTGGACAACGCCATTGTCATTGATGGCGATGACATCATGAACGAAGGCGGCCTGCGCTACGACGATGAATTTGTGCGCCACAAGGCTCTGGACGCTATCGGTGATCTCTATATGGCAGGCGGTAGCCTGCTGGGTCGCTTCGAAGGTTACAAAGCCGGTCATGCCCTGACCCTGCGTCTGCTCAAAGCCCTCTTTGCTCAGGAAGATGCCTATGAATGGGTCCCTGTCACCAGCCAGATGCAGGGCGGTGTCAGCCTGACCAGTGAACGGGCCGTGGCTCAGCGGGCCTGACAGGCGCCTGCCCGCCGCAGCGTTCTGCTCAAACCGGGGCAGACAGGACAAAGAAATCAGGCTCCCAGCCTCCTATTGAAAGAGCGACCTTCTGCCAGGGTCGCTCTTTTGCTTCTGGCCAGACCATGCCTGCCTAGTCAGCCTCATCCTCCCCTTTTCGTCCTCAAGCAAAAGCGTTTCATAGTGAGGCGGGTATTGCTTGTGGGATGAGAGGGGACTTTCTATAGTCAGCCCACCTACAGTGGCAGGATTCTGGAGTCAAATCGGTTTGAGTGGAATCACGACGTGATAACACCTGGAGCGTAAATTTGCCTCTTTTCAACGTTTTAGAGGATGAGTCACGGTTTAGGTACAAGCGCAAAGCGCTTCTAACTAAACCGATCATGCTCTAAGGGTCCGAATCCACTGTACCCCTATAGTTCAGATCAAAGCGCCCATGCCGTTTTTTGCCTCCGCTCATTTCTCCCTTTCCGCCATGACCAAGTTTGCGCAGAAAGGCCGCTGTTTTGCCGTTGCCGGGCTCCTGGTTCTGGGACTGTCAGCCTGCTCCGGCGATGATGACGAGTATGTGGAAGCCCCGCCCGAGACCTTCTACAACAAGGGCATTAACGAGCTGCTGGACGGCAACTACAAAACCGCCGCCAAGGACTTTGACGAGGTGGAGCGTCAGCACCCCTATTCGGTCTGGGCTCCGCGGGCTCAGCTGATGGCGGCTTACGCGCACTATCAGAACAACAAGTACGACGACGCCATTAACACCCTGGACCGCTTTATCCAGCTGCATCCTGGTAACCGGGACGTGGCCTATGCCTATTACCTCAAGGGCATCAGCTACTATGAGCAGATCTCTGACGTGGGCCGGGACCAGGAAATGACCCAGCTGGCTCTGACGGCTCTCGATGAGGTGGTGCGCCGCTACCCCTCAACGGAGTATGCCCGCGACGCCAAGCTGAAAATCGATCTGGCCCGGGATCACCTGGCAGGCAAGGAAATGGAAATCGGCCGGTTCTACATGAACCAGGGGGAATACCTGGCTGCCATCAATCGCTATCGCCGGGTAATCGTGAACTACCAGACCACCACACACGTACCGGAAGCCCTGCACCGTCTGGTGGAAAGCTATCTGGCTTTGGGTGTGGACCGGGAAGCCCAGGCCACCGCTGCTGTGCTGGGCTACAACTACCCCGGCTCCGAATGGTATACAGATTCCTATGCGCTGCTGACCGGCGTGGATCTGGCCCCCGAAGCCCAGGAAGGCTCCTGGATTTCCCGTCAATGGAACAAGGTGTTCTAACAAGCCCATGCTGGTCAGCCTTTCCATCCGTAATGTGGTCCTGATTGACCGGCTGGATCTGACCTTCAGCCCGGGATTGGGGGTGCTGACCGGGGAAACGGGTGCCGGCAAGTCCATTCTGCTGGACTCACTGGGGCTGGCGTTGGGCGCACGCTCAGAATCCGGACTGGTCCGGGTGGGGGAAGACAAGGCCCAGGTTACAGCCTCCTTTGAACTGGAAGAAAATCACCCGGCCTATGCCCTGCTGGCAGCCCAGGATATGGAGCTGGAAGAGGACCTGCTGGTGCTGCGCCGTGTGCTGGGCCGCGATGGCCGCAGCCGCGCCTACATCAACGATCAGCCCATCTCCATTGCCCTGTTGAAAAGCCTGGGCGGCACCCTGGTGGAAATCCAGGGCCAGTTTGACCAGCGCGGCCTGCTGGACAGTTCCAGCCACCGCGCCCTGCTGGACGCCTATGGCAACCTGCAGGATCTGTCCCGGACCGTCGCCCGTCTGTTCAAAGCCTGGAAAGACGCCGCCAGCCGGGAGGAAGAAGCCCGTCGGCTGCTGGACCAGGCCCGCGAAGACGAAGAGTACCTCCGTCATGCCGTGGATGAACTGAACGCGCTGGATCCCCAGGACGAAGAAGAGGAAGACCTGGCCAGACAGCGGGACGTCATGATGCACGCTGAAAAGCTGATCGACGCCCTCAACAGCGCCAGCCGCGATCTGACCGGCCCCGGCAAGACCAGCGCGGCTGCCTCCATCAGCTCCGCCCAGCGCGCCCTGGAACGGGTGGCCGAAAAGGCCGATGGCAAGCTGGACCCGGTGGTTGAAACCCTGGACCGGGCTGCGGCGGAAGTCGCCGAAGCCCTGAACATGCTGGCCTCAGTCGGCAGCGACCTCAGCCATGATTCAGGCCGTCTGGAGGATCTTGAGGAACGTTTCTTCACGCTCAAGGACATGGCCCGCAAGTATCATGTGCCCAGCAACAAACTGGGGGCCCTGCGCGACGAGATGGCGGAAAAACTCGCCACCATCGACAGCGGCGGAGAACATCTGCTGAAACTGGCTGAAGCCACCAAAGCCGCCAAGGCCGGGTTTCTGGAAAACGCCCGGAACCTGTCCAAAGGCCGGCAGGCTGCCGCCAGCAAACTGGCCCAGGCAGTCAATGCCGAGCTGCCGCCGCTCAAACTGGATCGGGCAACAATCTTTGTGACGGTCGACCAGCAGGAAGAAGAAGGCTGGGGCCTTCACGGTCTGGACAAGAGCGCCTTTTTGATCACCACCAACCCCGGCGCAAAGCCCGGCCCTCTGGGCAAGGTGGCCTCCGGCGGGGAACTCTCCCGCTTTTTGCTGGCCTTGAAAGTGGTCCTGGCCGAAGTCTCCCCCGTCGCCACCCTGATCTTTGATGAGGTGGATGCGGGTGTGGGCGGTGCAACAGCGGCAGCCGTCGGCGATCGGCTGGCCCGGTTGGCCCAGCGTCTGCAGGTGCTGGTTGTCACCCACTCCCCCCAGGTGGCCGCCAAAGGCCAGCATCACTGGCAGGTGCAGAAAGCCGCCATCGACAACAGCGCCCGCACCCATGTGGCCCCGCTGGACGACCAGGCCCGCCGCGAAGAGGTGGCCCGCATGCTCTCCGGCGCGGAAATCACCGATGCCGCCCGCGCTGCCGCTGATCAACTGATGGGCAGTTGAACGCGTCTTTTCCTTGAAAACTCTACTCCGAGCTGGTTTTCCATTGAGGCAAGGGCGACTGACCGCTTGCTGCGTCGGCCAGGAAACACCGCAATAGAAAAGGAACATCTGAGCAGGAAGGGCTGTTTTCTTACCCCTCCTGACAGAACCCTGTCACCACGGCCCTGCTATAGCGCTTTCTCAACAGTAAGAAAGTGCAGCCATGACCGCTTATGTTCCCGCTTTGAAGCCCGTTAATCAGGGTGTCACTTTGGTGCTGCTGTCGGCCCTGACCTTTTCCACCATGGGGCTCTTTACCAAGGGCATTTCCAGTGATGCTTGGACGATCATCTTCTGGCGCGGAGTCTTTGCCATGGGCTTCCTGCTGGCCTGGTCGGCCTGGCGGGAAGGAACCACCGGACTGCGCTCCTACCTTAGCTTTGACCGGGCAACTTTTTTCATCGCCCTGATTTCAGCTGTGGCCACGGCTGCCTTTCTCACCTCCTTCAAGCACACGACTGTGGCCAATGTGGCCCTGATCTTTGCCGCTGCCCCCTTCGTCTCGGCAGCACTGGCCTGGATCATCCTGCGCGAGGCCCCGGGTCGGGCCACTCTGGTCACCGCCGCCGTTGCCCTGGCAGGTATCGCCATCATGATCAGCGGATCCCTGGGCGGGCTTCATCTGAAGGGAGACCTGCTGGCCTGCGTCATGACCCTGCTGATGTCTCTGGTGCTGGTACTGATGCGCCGCCACCCCGGCGTCAAAAGCGCGCCCATGATGTCGCTGTCCAGCCTGATGTTGCTGCTGCCCGCCCTGATCTGGTCCGCGCCTTTCGATCTGCCCCTGGATCATCTGGCCTGGCTGGCGCTGTTCGGCCTGATCTTTGCCTTTAGCTGTGTGGCGCTGGTGGAAGGTGCCAAGCTGCTGACACCAGGCAAAACCGCTCTGCTGTCCGCGGCAGAGACTCCGCTGGCACCCCTGCTGGCCTGGCTGCTGCTGGCCGAACTCCCGTCCCAGGAGACCTTCGTCGGCGGCAGTCTGATCCTGGCCGCGCTGGCCTGCTACCTGCTCTGGGAAGCCCGCAAAACCCACTAGAGTCAAATCAGTTCAAATGGACTCACTCCGTGATAACGCTTAGAGCGTGAAACTCTTTTCAGTGGTTTAGAGGATGAGTCACGGTTTAGGGACAAGCGCAAAGCGCTTCCAACTAAACCGGTCCTGCTCTACGGCACTTTCCGTCAGGAGAGGTGGCTTTGGCCCGCCAGGACCATTGACCTTTCCCCCTTCTTTGGTGACTTTCCCCAACAGGTACAGATAAGGTCTTTCGGGTAGGATTCGTAAGCTATGAGCAGGGAAAAAGGCGTCGTGGAAAAGGCATTGGACGGCATGGCAATCGAGGCTCTGAGCGAGGCGGAAGCCCGCAAGGAACTGGCCCGTCTGGCCCTGGAAATCCGCCAGCATGACCAGGCCTACTATCAGGAAGATGCGCCCCAGGTAGATGACGCCGTCTATGATGCTCTGCGTCAGCGCAATACGGCTCTGGAAGCCCGCTTTCCCGATCTGGTGCGGGCTGACTCGCCCAGCAACAGGGTGGGCGCGGCTCCCACCAGCGGTTTTGGCAAGGTGCAGCACCGGGTTCCCATGCTGTCTCTGGGCAATGCCTTCGAAGAAGCCGACGTGGTGGATTTTGACCAGCGCATTCGCCGTTTCCTCAATCTGGGCGCGTCCGAGGACCTAGTCTTCATCTGCGAACCCAAGATCGACGGCCTGTCCATTTCTCTGCGCTACGAAAACGGCAGGTTCGTCCAGGGGGCGACACGCGGCGACGGCGCCGAAGGGGAAGACGTCACCCAGAACCTGCTGACCCTGAGCGACAGCGAGCTGCCCAAAACCCTCACCGGAGACAGGATCCCGGCTGTGGTGGAAGTGCGTGGCGAGGTCTACATGACCAAAACGGATTTCGCCGCCCTGAACGCCCGCCAGGAAGAGGCCGGTCAGAAGGTCTTTGCCAATCCCCGCAATGCCGCCGCCGGGTCTCTGCGCCAACTGGACAGCCGCATCACCCAGTCCCGGCCCCTGAAACTCTTTTCCTATGCCTGGGGGGAGCTGAGCGAACCCCTGGGGCCCACCCACTGGGACCATCTGGAGCAGCTCAAAGCCTGGGGCTTCCAGGTCAATCCGCTGATCGCCAAGGCCGGATCGGTAGCAGAAATCATGGCTTTCTACGCCAAAGTGGCAGAGGCACGCGCCGGGCTGGACTATGACATCGACGGCGTGGTCTACAAGGTCAATCGCCTAGACTATCAGGACCGCCTGGGTTTTGTCAGCCGCGCGCCACGCTGGGCAACAGCCCATAAATTTCCGGCAGAGCAGGCCCAGACCCTGCTGGAGAAAATCACCATCCAGGTGGGCCGCACTGGCGCCCTCACCCCCGTTGCCAACCTGGCGCCCATCACTGTGGGCGGCGTGGTGGTGTCACGGGCTACCCTGCACAATGAAGATGAGCTGGCCCGTAAGGATGTGCGCGAAGGTGACACCGTCATTATCCAGCGCGCCGGGGACGTCATTCCTCAGGTGGTGGCGGCTGTTGATCCCGACAAACGCCCCGCCGATCGCGCCCCTTATGCCTTCCCGACCCACTGCCCGGAATGCGGCAGCGAAGCCGTGCGCGAAGAAGGTGAAGCGGTCAGGCGCTGTACGGGCGGGCTGATCTGTCCGGCGCAGGCCATTGAGCGGCTGCGCCACTTCGTCTCCCGCAATGCCTTTGACATCGAAGGATTGGGTGAAAAGCAGATCCTGGCTTTCCTGAAGCGCGACTGGGTCACCCGACCCGGGGACATCTTCCGCCTGCGGGAGACCCACGGCACCGGCACCGAGCATCCCCTGTCAAAACTGGAAGGCTGGGGCCGTCAGTCCGCCAGCAATCTTTTCACCGCCATTGATGCCCGCCGGTCCATTGAGCTGCCGCGCTTCATCTTTGCGCTGGGCATCCGTCAGGTGGGTCAGGCCACGGCCAAACTGCTGGCCGCAAACTACGGCACCCTGGAAAACTGGCAGGCTGAAATGGACAAGGCCCTGCGCTGGCAGGGGGCTGTGGGCGAAGGTCTGGCCGAGGAAGGGACGAGCGATCAGGCTGACGCCGCAGATGCAGACGCTTACAGCAACCTGACAGCCATCAATGGCATCGGTGACGCCATGGCCAAAGACATTCTGGCCTTCTGGCACGAACCCCATAACCGGGAGGTGGTGGCCGATCTGCTGGCCGCTGGCGTGACCCCCCAGCCCTATGAAGCGCCCCAGGTCAGCGACAGCCCGGTCAGTGGCAAAACCGTGGTCTTCACCGGGACGCTCACCACCATGACCCGCCAGGAAGCCAAGGCCCGCGCCGAAAGCCTGGGCGCCAAGGTGGCGGGCTCCGTCTCCAAGAAAACCGACTATGTGGTCGCCGGGGCCGACGCCGGGTCGAAGGCCAAAAAAGCCGAAGCGCTCGGCGTGACGCTGCTCAGCGAAGACGACTGGGCGGAACTAATTGGGGGGTGAGGTGAACGAAGCGGCGAATGGCCAGCCTGACAAACCCGTCGTAAGGCATCGGTCTTTCTTTCGGGAGGTTGTTGCGCTGAAGCCAACCGTTCGCAGTGACCAGCCCAATTTCTGGCAGTGGTGGTTAGCTTACCTTGGTGCCGCCGGGATGGTTTTTCTCTGCAACCCCTACTTGATCGTTATAGCTTTATCTCAAGCTGAACTTCCGCCACAAAGCGCAACCGCTTGGCTCACCATACTAGACATTATCAGTGGTCTGCTAAAAGGTCTGGGAATCGTTGTTTTTGGCTCAATACTTGGATTCTTTATGTATCTGAAGTTCTTCTTCATGATTTCAATACCCGTATTTGGCCTAATATATGCTGTAAGCTACTCGAAAATTCCGAGCACTCGGTTGCTTTACATCCTTATCGGGTCATTCGCATCCGTCGTGCCGATCCTATTGATCACCAAAGAGATTACGATCACAGGCGTGATGGGGTCACTGGCTCTGATGGTTTTCTGCATTCCCCTGGGATTGGTCATCTGGGGTCTCGTATGGCTCGCACCTCGGGCAACGCCGGTTTCAAAGGAACCCAAAGAACCAACCTCTGGTTAATCCCCTGCCCCCTCCTCAAATATCCCTGTCGGTGCGCCATCCAGAGAGGTAACGTTCTTGCGGGACCAATAATCTCTCACACCCTCGGGGCCCATTTCCTCGTAGAAGGGGAAAAGCTCACTTTCGGCACGGCTGCGGATAAAAGACATCTCCGGCACACCAGTGCCGCAGGAGGTCTGGACCAGTTCAACCGAGAGATCGAAAATCTGACGGCTGCCTGCCTGGGCGGGGAAGAGCGCGTGCAGCTCATCCCACCCGGCATCGCGGGGGTGGATGACGCGGGCTGTGCCGTAGACCCTGAGGATCAGGGCTGCTCCTTCGAAGGCCGCAAACATCAGCGTCATGCGCGGACTGTCCAGCAGGTGAGCGGCAGTTTCATTGCCGCTACCGGAATAGTTGATCCAGACGATCCGCTTTTCATCGAGGATGCGCAGGCTGTCGACGCCTTTGGGCGAAACATTGACCCGGCCCTCCCGGGCGGCGGTGGCGACGAAAAACAGCGGCTGCTTTTCAATGAACTCACGGAATTTGCGATTGAGTTTCCGACTTGTTGCCATGGGTCACGGCCTCCAGATTGAACACTTGGCATCCAGATAGCCCACCCCTCCTGACAGCTTCCTGTCAGGAGAGCGAAAGACCCGCTAAACTTTGATTCTGCTGGATTTTTCGTGTCTGACGGCCCCTTTGGTTAGGCAATCAGAACCCGGTCAGGGCGCTGTGGATCAGAGACAGGGCAACCGCCCACATTACCAGACACACCAGGCCTTCCAGAAAACGCCAGGCTGCTGGCTTTTCGAACAGAGGCGCCAGCCAGCGCCCGCCGATGGCCAGGCTGAAGAACCAGACGAAAGATGCCGTCACCGCGCCCAGACCAAACCAGAAACGGCCATCGACGGGATAACGCCCTCCTATGGACCCCACCAGAACCACCGTATCAAGATAGACGTGAGGGTTGAGCAGGGTGACCGCCAGGGTGGCCAGCACCACGTCCCAGAGGGACTGGCGGGCCGCGGCATCATTGGCTGCGGTCAGCTTACCCGGATGGATTGCCCGCCGGGCTGCGAGTAACCCGTACCACAGCAGGAAAACGGCTCCGCCCCAGGCTGCCACCTGGGAAAGGATCGGGCTTTGGCTGATCAAAAGGCCAGCCCCCCCGATGCCCGCTGTCAAAAGCACCGCATCGGCAAAGGCACAGATGCCAGCCACGATCATGGGGTGCTGTCGCCGCAGGGCCTTGGCCAGCAAAAAGGCATTCTGCGCCCCGATGGCGATGATCAGACCGGCACCGGTGGCAAAACCTTCCAGAAAGGGGGCAGCGAGCAAAGCGGGAACAGCCACGGAAAACTCCAACAAACAAAGATGAACTTGCTGGCCACAGGTCTATCCCCTCTGCCTGGGGAAAGAAAATTAATAGTTCTTCTCTTTAATTAGTAAAACTGATTTGACGGAGATTTGGACCTCGCGATGTCCCCGCTGTTAGCCTGTGCTTTCTTTCAGCAAGGTCTCCCTCAACCACTGCACAAAGGCCTGGACCGCCGCCTTGGGGGGAGAGTCGGCAGGATAAACCAGAAAGTAGCCGTACTGATCCAGCTGGGGATGGGCGAGCCGGACCAGACGCCCCTTGTCAATCTCATCATTGATCAGAGCGTCGTTCAGGGCGATCCCCTGCCCGTCAATCACGGCCTGAACCCTCACGTTTGGGTCCGGAATGATCAGGCTGTCGCTGCGGGCAGGCAGGGCCAGGCCGGCAGCATCGAACCAGCGGGACCAGGCATTGCTGCCGTCCCTGTCCCGCAGCAGGGTAAAAGAGGCAAAAGCCCGTTCCAGACCCAGTTGCGCCACAGTCTCAGCGGCCGCCCGGTTGCCCACGGGCCAGGCTGGGCAGGCGAAAAAGGGCTCTGTTGTCACATCATGCCATTCGCCCCGGCCCCAGCGAATGGCCAGATCAATGTCCTGGGCTGCTAGGTCGCTGAAGTCGATCAGGGGCTGCAGGCGCAACTGAATGTCTGGATGGGCCTGCATGAACCCCATCAGGCGCGGTGACAGCCACCGGGATGCAAAGTACGTGGACAGTCCAACGGTCAGTTTCTGTGGCTCCGGTGCACGCAACTGCCGCACCTTATCTTCCAGAGCCCCAAAAGACTGTCGGCAGGTGGTCAGCAGATCCTGTCCCCTGGCGGTCAGGCGGACGCCACGGGCCTGCCGGTCAAACAGTTCAAAACCCAGATCCGCCTCCAGGCTCTTGATCTGATAACTGATGGCCCCCTTGGTCATATGAAGAGCCAGACCAGCGTCAGAGAAACTGGCGTAGCGGGCAACCTCGACAAAGAGGCGCAGGGCATCATGACGCTTAAAGTGCATTCAACTGTCTAATATTTTTGAACGGCTGGTGCAAAAAAAATCGATTGTGGCAACCAACTGTCACGGAGAAGCTGTTGAAAACACCGATTAGCATTTGTCACTCCGTATAACAGAACGGACGCTGCCATGCCCCGCACCTCCGCCCTGACGCGCCGGGGACGCTCCCGCCAGCGCAACATCGCCAACACCGCCTCGTCCCAACCCTTGCTGAAAAGCCGCCAGATCCCGGCTTACGAGCTCCTGGATGAAGAAGCTCTGAGCGCCATCGAAAGCCAGGCTGACTGGCTGCTGGCTGAGATTGGCATGGAGTTTCACGGCGATGAGCAGGCCCTCTCGCTGTTCCGGGAGGCGGGGGCAAGTGTCACGGGCAACCGGGTCCGCTTTGACCCCGGCCATGCCCGAGCGCTCTGCGCAACGGCCCCGGCCAGCTTTCAGTTGGAGGCGCGCGACCCTCGTTACAGCGTCACGCTGGGTGGACAACAGGTGGTCCTGATGCCCGGTTACGGCTCCCCCTTTGTGACCGACCTGGAGCAGGGCCGCCGTTATGCCCGGCTGGAGGATTTCCACAACTTCGTCAAACTCAGCTACCTTTCCCCCTGGCTGCATCATTCCGGCGGCACGGTCTGCGAACCCACTGATCTGCCGGTCAGCAAACGCCACCTGGACATGCTGCTGGCCCATCTGACGCTCTCTGCCAAACCCTTCATGGGCAGTGTGACCGCACCGGAACGGGCAGAGGATTCCCTTGCCATGGCCCGGCTGGTCTTCGGTGCGGATATGATGGCCAGCACAGCGGTGATGCAGGCCAACATCAACATCAACTCCCCTCTGGTTTTCGATCACACCATGTCCAGCGTGCTGCGCCTCTATGCTGCTGCCAATCAGTGCGTCTGCGTGTCTCCCGCAATCTTTGCCGGGGCCATGGGCCCCTTGTCCCCTGCGGCGGTGGTCGCCCAGACACTGGCAGAAGGCATGGTAGGCATCGCTCTCACCCAGCTGGTCCGCCCGGGCTGTCCTGTGGTGCTGGGCAGTTTTCACTCCACCATGAACCTCAAAAGCGGCGCGCTGAGCTTTGGCTCCCCTGAAGCCAACCTTGCCACCATGGCCCTGTCTCAGGTGGGGCGGCGACTGGGGGTTCCCGTTCGGTCCGGCGGCGGCGAGGTCACTGCAGCCAACTGCGCCGATGGGCAGGCCATGCAGGACTCTGTGGGGGCCATGTGGGCCACCTTGCTGTCCGGCGCCCATCAGGTCTGGCACGCTGCGGGCTGGCTGGAAGGCGGCCTGACCATGTCCTATGAGAAGTTCATCATGGACCTGGATCACTGCGGCATGATGCTGACCCTGTTGCAGGGTTTTGCTGCAACCGAAGAAGACTTTGGGCGGGACGCCTATCTGGAAACCGCCCCTGGCGGAAACTTCCTCTCCACCGCCCACACCCTGCGCCACTTCGCGACCGCCAACTTCATGCCGGGGATCGAGGAAGCCGGACCGTATGAAACCTGGAAAGAACAGGGATCCCTGCGGCAGGACCAACGCGCCACGGCCCGCTGGAAATCCCTGCTGGCCGGTTATGAAGCCCCTCCCCTGCCGACAGAACAGCGCGAAGCCCTGGAGGAGTTCGTGAACCGGCGCAAAACCGAACTGCCCGATCAATGGTACTGACCACTCCAGCTCCAGCCCCAGTGCCAGCCCTATCCATTCCTTCCCCTGCACTCGAGCATGATCGGTTTAGGTAGAAGCGCTATGCGCTTGGAACCAAACCGTGACTTATCCTCTACAACATTGAAAAGAGGAAGAATCACGCTTCAAGTATTATCACAAAGTGATTCCACTTAAGCCGATCTGACTCTAAGGGCCATCAACTGATTTAATGATTTCAAAAACTCAGCAATAGCTCTAATGATGCTGCATGCTTGATCCACGACAGCTTCTGGCCTTCAGCACGGTTCTGGAAGAAGGCTCTTTTGAAAAAGCCGCCCAAAGGCTGGGCCTGACCCAATCGGCGGTATCCCAGCGTCTGCAGCGCCTGGAGAGCCAGTTGGGGCAGGTGTTGCTGGTGCGCGGCCAGCCTCTGGAGCCAACAGAAGCCGGGCGCCGTCTGCTGGCTCATGCCAAGCAACTGGCCCTGCTGGAAGGCGATCTGCTGCGGGATCTGGGCGGGGACGAGGCCTCCGACCGACCAACCCTGACCCTGGGGGTCAACGCGGACACCCTGGCCATCTGGTTTCTCGACGCTCTGACAGCCTTTCTGGAAGAGCAGGAGATCATTCTGAAAATCGAGGTGGATGATCAGGAACACACGCTGGACCTGCTGCGCCGGGGGGAAGTCATTGGCTGCGTGGCCGCCAAGGAAACGCCGGTCCAGGGCTGCCGCGCCCACTATCTGGGCCTGAACCGCTACCACTGCCTGGCCCACCCGGCCTTCGCCGCCCGCTGGTTTCCCGAGGGACTGACCAGAGAAACGGTGACCGATGCACCGGCGGTGCTGTTCAATGCCAAGGATTCCACCCACGACCGGCTGCTGGAAGAGCTTTTTGACCTGCAGGGGCGTCCCTACCCTTACCATCTGGTGCCCAATTCAGAGCGCTTTGTGGATTTTCTGCTGATGGGACAGGGCTATGGCATGGCTCCTGACCTGCAGGCCCTGCCGGAAATCAAAAGCGGCAGTCTGGTTGATCTCTCTCCCGGGCGCACCATTGACGTCCCTCTCTACTGGCATGTCTGGGGCGGGCAGAGCCAGCTGACAACCACCCTTACCCGCACCCTGGTCACCGCCTGCCGCAAACTTCTGGCGCAGAGGTGACGGAACATTTGTTCCGTTGATTTTCTTTCGGGGGCGTGCCCCCAAACCCCCTAATTTTCGCCCTATGCTTGATTCTAGTTTTTCTATCAAATACTCCGAATTACAACGCAAAACCACAGCCTCACCATATATCTCGTTGAGGCAAAAAAATCATTAGGAATCAGCACCTTGACTCTTGTACCACCACGCAGTCTTGTTACGAATTACACTGAACTGATTAACCGAACAGAAACTATTGTCCTGGCACGGGCCATTAGGGAGTCAAAAGGCACCATAGCCACTCGCGATGGAAACTTACCGATAGCTGGTTTCGAACTCGTTGAAGCCCTCAAAGGTTCTTCGCCACAAGTTTTCTCTATTCCTAATGGCGCTTTAGTAAAGGAAGAAAAGTCTCCGAAAGGTGACTTCAACGGCCACAGGAACCTCGCCTTCTGGAACGACAACATCACCAGACAGTGGAACGCTTCTGATGGCAAAATGCGCCCGGTCTTTTTGGAAGGCCATAGTTACCTACTGTTTTTAGACAACCCCCATTGGCACTCTTACGAAGAAATCAAAGAAACAAATGATCTTTGGTTAACCACAGTTCGCAAGGTAATCGAAAATCCTGCCTTAGAAACCGGCATAACTTTGAGCACCAAAGAATGGCTTTCCATGGCACAAGGCATTTTTTTAGGAACCGTCAATGATGAAGTAGGGCCCACCCTGCGCGTGGATGATGTTTTAACAGGAGATTTCGGCAGAACTTGGAAAGAAACGAAGGGGACGGTGCTTGATCGTGAAATAGTATCAGGCATCCCACTAGGTAAAGAATTTTTGGTCATCAGCTATCAGCGTGAACCGGGTCAACCACTTTACAGCAGTGGAAAGCTCTTTCCACTCCAAGATGGCCGGATTGATTTCCAAGATGCAATTGCACGCTCCAAAATTACCGTTCAGGGGAAATCCTCATTCTCAATCGACGAATTGAAAGCTCTTTTCCGGTAACGGCCTACTAAAAGAGGTTTCAAAAGGGCCATGCCCTTTTGCGGGTCCCAGGGCAGCGCCCTGAATGACCACGAGCAGCGCCCAAAATGCAAAAAGGGCGACCGGAGGGAGGTTGTTCCGGTCGCCCTTTCAAGGCCGCTCCCTGTTAGAGGGCGGTAACTGGTGCTTTTGCGTTACTCAGCGGCTTCCCGGTAGTCTTCCACTGCCGGGCAGGAGCAAACCAGATGGCGGTCGCCATAAACGTTGTCGACGCGACCCACCGGCGGCCAGTATTTGGCTGTGATCAGCGATTTCACCGGATAGGCAGCCACCTGACGGCTGTAGCAATGCGTCCAGTCGTCAGACATCACGTCTTCAGCAGTGTGCGGCGCATTGACCAGAGGATTGTCCTCTGCCGTGTAGGTCCCGTCTTCGATCTTCGCGGCCTCGGCCCGGATGGCGGCCATGGCTTCGATGAACTGATCCAGTTCCCGTTTGCTCTCGGACTCTGTCGGTTCGATCATCAGGGTACCGGCCACAGGCCAGGACATGGTCGGGGCGTGGAAGCCGAAGTCCATCAGACGCTTGGCAATGTCGTCCACAGTCACCCCGGTTTCGTCCTTCAAAGGCCGGGTGTCGATGATGCACTCGTGAGCCACATAGCCGTTCTTGCCGGTGTAGAGCACCGGGAAGTGATCACCCAGTTTCTTGGCCATGTAGTTGGCGTTCAGAATGGCGATCTTGGTTGCCAGGGTCAGACCTTCGCCACCCATCATCTTCATGTAGGCCCAGGAGATGGGCAGGATGGAGGCAGAGCCCCAGGGGGCAGAAGAAACCGGACTGTTGGCGGCTTTTGCCCCGCCCATGTCGATCAGATTGTGACCGGGCAGGTGGTCCACCAGATGAGCCGCCACACCGATGGGGCCAACACCCGGGCCGCCGCCGCCGTGGGGAATGCAGAAGGTCTTGTGCAGGTTCATATGCATGACATCCGCACCGATGTCGCCCGGATAGGCCAGCCCGAGCAGAGCGTTGAAGTTCGCCCCGTCCATGTAGACCTGCCCGCCCTTGTCATGAACCATGGCGCAGATGTCGCGGATGGACTCTTCAAACACGCCGTGGGTCGAGGGGTAGGTGATCATCAGCGCCGAGAGGTTTTCGGCATGCTGATCACATTTGGCCTGCAGATCTTCCAGATCCACGTTGCCCTGGTCGTCGCAGTTGACCACCACCACTTTCATGCCCGCCAGCACGGCAGAGGCCGGGTTGGTGCCATGGGCGGAAGAAGGGATGATGCAGATGTTGCGATGATGGTCCCCGTTGGCTTCGTGATAGCCACGGATGGCCAGCAGACCGGCGTACTCTCCCTGGCTGCCGGCGTTGGGCTGCAGGGTCACTGCGGCAAAACCGGTGGCCGTGCAGAGCATGGATTCCAGCTCGTCGATCAGCTCCTTGTAGCCGGTGGCCTGATCGGCAGGCACAAAGGGATGAATGTTGGAGAACCCGGGCAGCGTGATGGGCATCATCTCTGCCGTGGCATTCAGTTTCATGGTGCAGGAGCCCAGAGGGATCATGGAGCGGTCCAGCGCCACGTCCTTTTCCCGCAGTTGACGCAGGTAGCGCAGCATTTCCGTTTCGGAGCGGCAGGAGGTGAAGACGGAATGCGTCAGGAACTCTGATGTCCGCTGCAGCTCTGCAGGAATGCCCGACGCCGTCGACTTATCCAGCTCCGCCACGGACAGGCCGTGATCATTCTTGCCAGACAGCACGGCCCAGAGGGTTTCCACTGTTTCGCGGGTGGTCTTTTCGTTGAGGGACAGCCCCACGCGGCCGTTGCCCAGATCCCGCAGGTTGATGCGTGCAGCCAGAGCCCGCTCAATCACCCCGTCATCGCTCTGGATCACCAGACTGTCGAAGTAATGCTGGGTTTCAACGGTCACCCCCAAAGACTTCAGGCCGGTGGCCAGAATGTCGGTCAGGCGGTGAACCCGGCCCGCGATGCGCTTGATGCCCTTCTGGCCGTGCCAGACTGCGTAGAAACCGGCCATGACGGCCAGCAGCACCTGTGCGGTACAGATGTTGGAGGTGGCCTTGTCCCGGCGAATGTGCTGTTCGCGGGTCTGCAGGGCCAGACGATAAGCCGGGTTGCCGTGGCGATCGATGGATACCCCGATGATGCGCCCGGGAACCGTGCGTTTGTAGGCTTCGCGGAAGGCCATGAAGGCGGCGTGCGGCCCGCCATAGCCCAGAGGCACGCCAAAGCGCTGGGAGGATCCGATCACAACATCGGCGCCCCATTCACCCGGCGGTGTCAGCAGGGCCAGAGACAGCAGGTCACAGGCCACCGTCACCAGAGCTTTGGTCTGGTGGATGCGCTCCACCAGCGCCCGGTAGTCGCGCACTTCCCCGTCCGTATTGGTGTACTGCAGGATGACACCGAAGACCTCATCGGGATTGAGGTCCGTTTCGGGATTGCCCACCTGCACCTCAATGCCCAGCGGCACGGCCCGTGTTTCGATCACCGCCAGGGTTTGGGGGAAGCAGTCTTCAGCCACAAAGAGCTTGTTGGATTTGGCTTTGCCCACCCGTTGCATCAGGGTCATGGCTTCGGCAGCCGCAGTCCCTTCATCCAGCAAAGAGGCGGAAGCCAGTTCCATGCCCGTCAGATCCATGATCATCTGCTGGAAATTCACCAGAGCTTCCAGACGCCCCTGAGCGATCTCAGCCTGATAGGGCGTATAGGCCGTGTACCAGCCGGGATTTTCCAGCACGTTGCGCTGAATGACCGGCGGCACAATGCAATCGTGATAACCCAGCCCAATCAGGGTGGTCATGACTTCATTTTTACCGGCCAGACGCGTGGCTTCGGCCAGCAACTGGCTTTCCGTCATGGCGCCCGGCAGATCCAGTTTGCCTTGTGCGCGGATAACCTCGGGGACCGCCTCGTCAACCAATTGATCCAGACTGTCCAGACCGAGCGCCCGCAGCATCTCGCGCTGACCATCGGCACTGGGACCGTTGTGACGGGAAATGAACTCATCCTGGTTTTCCAGGGCCTCGAGAGTTTTGCGCGTTGCGCTCATGGATCATCATCCTGTTGTCGATCGGAACCGGACGTCCGAAGTGGGTCTCAAAAGGGGAAAAAGGCGGGGAGAGAAAGGCAGGGGAAAAAGGGCAAAAGAGGGAGCAAGAAGTGCGGGCCTGCTCGCCCTCCCCAATCAGGGGGAGGTGACCGGAGCCGTTGCTGATGGGAGAACCCAACGCCTCAGCGACCGGCCAATCTCCCCGGTCAATCAGCCCAGGCCAGCGACGAAGTCTTTGTAAGCAGCTTCGTCCATCAGCTCGTCCAGCTCACTCTTGTCAGCCAGAGACATTTTGAAGAACCAGCCGTCACCTTCAGCAGCTTCATTGACCTTGGAAGGCTCATCGGTCAGCACGTCGTTGACTTCCAGCACTTCACCGGACACGGCGGCATAGACTTCACTGGCGGCCTTCACGGACTCAACCACAGCCACCTGATCATTCTGTTCCAGGCTGTCGCCCACTTCCGGCAGTTCGACAAAGACCACATCACCCAGCTGTTCCTGCGCGTAGTTGGTGATACCGATCACCGCATTGTCGCCTTCGACACGGACCCACTCATGTTCGTCACTGTAATAGGTAGTCATGCTTCTCTTCCCTGTTTCTTTTCATCACTTGGACAAGGGGCAAGCACTCTCACGGGCGGAGAGGCTTAGCCGCGGTAGTAGTTCTGTTTCACAAAAGGCAGCTTGACGATCTCGCCGGGCAGGGACCGTCCCCGCACCAGCGCCTGAACGACCGTGCCTGGTTCTTTGAAGGCTGTTTCCACATAGCCCATGGCCACGGGAGCGCCGAAGGAGGGGCCGAACCCGCCGGAGGTCACCTTGCCGATCACCCGGCCTTCGCCATCGGTCAGCTCTGCCCCTTCACGTACCGGGGCCCGACCTTCCGGCTTGAAGCCAACCCGCTTGCGGGCAGACCCTTCGGCCAGTTCTTTCTGGACGATCTGTGCCCCGGGGAAGCCGCCTTCGGCGCGGCGACGTTTGCCCAGCGCCCAGATCAGACCGGCTTCAACAGGGGTCGTGGTTTCGTCAATGTCGTTGCCATAAAGGCAAAGTCCGGCTTCCAGGCGTAGGGAATCCCGTGCGCCCAGCCCGACCGGTGCCACTTCTTCTTCCGCCAGCAGCTTGCGGGCAAATTCCTCTGCCTGGGCGGCGGGCACGGAGATTTCATAGCCGTCTTCCCCGGAATAGCCGGAGCGGCTGACACGCAGATCCATACTGTCCACCGTCATGGCGGCCGAGCTCATGAATGCCATTTTGTCGACACCCGGGGCCATGCGGGCGAACACGGCTGAGGCAGCAGGCCCCTGCAGCGCAAGCAACGCACGGTCTTCCCACCAGGCCAGTTCAGCCTTGCCATCCAAATGGGCGGAGATATGGGCGAAGTCGGCGTCTTTGCAGCCGGCATTGACCACCAGATAGAGATGGTCATCGGCCCGGGTGACCATGATGTCATCCAGGATTCCGGCGGTGTCATTGGTGAAAAAGCTGTAGCGCTGGCTGCCCACAGCCAGCGTAGACAGATCGATGGGGGCCAGAGATTCCAGCACTGCATCGGCACCGGAACCGCTGAGCTTCACCTGCCCCATATGGGACACGTCGAAAAGAGCAGCAGCCTGGCGGCAATGAAGGTGTTCTTTGAGGATCCCGGCCTTGTACTGCACCGGCATGTCATAGCCAGCAAAGGGCACCATTTTGGCACCCAGCTCAAGGTGAAGATCGTGAAGAGGTGTGCGCTTCAAAGGCGCTTTAGGGTCACTCACCGTCAGACATCCCGGACATTAGGGTCAAGCTCGCGGTCCCTGCACATGCAAAGCCGCGCCCCCTCTGTCCTGATACCTGAGAGATTCCCTCAGAGCGCTGAATTCCCGGTTCAAACGCCCGTCGGTTGACCCCTTCGGTGAGAGCCAGCGGCATGATGATCCACCAGCTCTGCTTTCCAGAGATGTCTACACCTGTGCGGTCCTCGGTGCCTGAGAGTTTCCGGGGCGGTTGCTCCTTCGGCGACAGATTTTTCAGCATCAGACCCCAGGGGTCGTCACCTGAAACATCCGTTCTCTCCCGCGCAGGAGATGTGACATGCCGATAAAAGTAAGGCCGTCGTCGCTTTTGTCAACAAATTTGGCGTAACGGGAATGGTGCTGTCGAAAAAGTGATAAGAAATCAACGATTTCGACGGTTGTAATCCAGCTCTTCCTTGGTCAGAACCAGTCCGACATAGTAGCGGTAATCAGAGCCCAATTCGCCATTTTGGAGAGGAATGCGCGGCACGATCTCGTCGGAAACAGCGACTCGCCGATCATTGGTCTGAAAGACGATGGAAGTATCGAACTGCTGCCGGGTGACGATTTGCGGCTCCTCCCCCGGACCGGCTTTGCGCCCGATACCCAGGAAGTAGTCGAAGTCAGCGCGCTTGTCTGCATTGGCTGGGCCGGAGGTGGCGGACAGGAAAACCTGCATGTCCGCGATGACCACCGTTTCATCGTCCTCGTACTCACAGGTGTAGCGCACATCCAGGATCTCGGCGGAAAAGACCACGTCAGTCAGATCCTCGCCATTGCCGTTGAAGCGGGTCATCTTAGAGGCATCAGCCACGAGAGTGATGCCCGGGCAGGGCAATGGTCCCCGGCCGTCACCGGTCACCAGCGCCTGAACCTGATCAATCTGTTCTGAGCACCCTGCCAGCAGAAGGGATGACAAGGCGACAGCGCTGAGGACGCAACGGGACTTGGTCAAGAAGGACATAGAGCAGGATTACCTTGCAGTCGGCAGGAAACAGAGACCGGACAGGGCTCAAAAATTCGAAAAAGATCAAACGCTTTTCAAGCTGGAGAACAACAGATGAAGCCTCTTCTCTCCCAGCTTGAGCTGTCAGTCATAACACCTTACCGGCAGGCCGGGTCAAGGCCGCTTTGGCTCTGGAGCATGATCGGTTCAGTTGGAAGCGCGTTGCGCTTGGAACTAAAACGTGAATCATCCTCTAAAATATTGAAAAGAGGCAAATTCACGCTTCAAGTGTTCTCACATCGTGAGTCCACTTAAACCGATTTGACTCTAGCATCAGACAGGCAAGCCCCCTGCAGAGGTGCTTCTGTTCCCCTGACAGGCACAGCCCCGCAGCCAGGTTGCTTCAGACTTCAGCACCTGTCGGGCTCAAACTGCAGTCATCCGGAGCTTCAGGGACTTTTCCACGGCGGCGGAACCTGCCATAACAAAGCCTGAAACCTGGCATCCAAGGTGTCGCCAAAACACAGCACATCTGCCTGTTTCATCTTGAAACCTGTTGTTCCCCGGATTGGCTTGAGCCCGATGTCACAGCCCCTGCTTCAGAACCCAGATCCCGATGCCGCCCTGAGCGAGGCGTCACTGCCGGCCTTGCGTGTGCTGCTGACCAACCCGCGCGGCTTCTGCGCCGGGGTGGAGCGCGCCATTGAGATCGTGGAAAAAGCCCTGCTGAAATTCGGCCCGCCGGTTTATGTCCGCCATGAAATCGTTCACAACCGCTTTGTGGTGGAGTCCCTGCAAAACAAAGGCGCGATCTTTGTCGACGAACTGGATCAGGTACCCGACGACACACCGGTCATCTTCTCGGCCCACGGCGTGCCCAAATCCGTCCCCCACGAAGCCCAGCGCCGGGACATGCTGTTCGTGGACGCCACCTGCCCGCTGGTCAGCAAGGTCCACCGGGAAGCTGAGCGCCACGACAAAGACGACCACCAGGTGATCCTGATCGGCCACCGCGGCCACCCCGAAGTCATCGGTACCATGGGGCAACTGCCGGAAAACACCATGCTGCTGGTCGAAACCGCCGCCGATGTGGCCAGCCTTGAAGTCGAAGATCCGGAAAAACTCGCCTATGTGACCCAGACGACCCTGTCTCTGGCTGATACCGCTGAAGTCATTCAGGCCCTGAAAGACCGTTTTCCGGCCATCAAGTCACCGAAAAAAGAGGACATCTGTTACGCCACCACCAACCGTCAGCGCGCGGTGCAGGAGATCGCTGCCCAATGTGATGCGCTGCTGGTGGTCGGGGCCCCCAATTCCTCCAACTCCAAACGACTGGTGGAAGTGGCTGAACGGGCGGGATGCCCGCTTTCCCTGCTGGTACAAAGGGCGACAGACATTCCCTGGGACAGGCTGGAAGGTGTCGACACCGTTGGCCTGACAGCCGGTGCCTCCGCCCCGGAGATCCTGGTGGAAGAAGTTATTGACGCCTTCAGGGCGCGGTATCAGGTCACCGTTGACCATGCTACCACTGCCGAAGAAAACGTGCACTTCAAGCTGCCGCGTCTGCTGGCGGACATCGATGACTAAGCCCGCTGTTGTCTGCTTTGGTGCCGTCCCGGCTTTGCCCCCTTTGCCCTCCCTTCCCAACGCCTGCGACAAGTGCCCGCTTGGCCTTGTCCTGCTTATCCATTAAGAGAGCCACCCATGGCTGTTTACACTGATGTTAGCGACGATGATCTGCGCGCCTTTCTGACCGACTTCGACCTGGGTGAGGTCGAGGGACTGAAGGGCATTGCCGAGGGGGTGGAGAACACCAATTTCATTCTGCAGACTGCGGAACAGAACTACATTCTCACCCTCTATGAAAAACGCGTTGATCCCAACGATCTGCCTTTTTTCATCGGCCTGATGGAACACCTGGCCCAGCGTGACATTGTCTGCCCGACCCCGGTTCCTGATCGCAAAGGCCAGGTGCTGCATGAACTGAACAATCGCCCCGCCGCCATCATCTCTTTCCTGCCCGGTCTCTGGCCCCGGCGCATTCACCCTTTTCACTGCCAGGAACTGGGCGCTCAGCTGGCCCGCATGCATCTGGCCAGCGAAGATTTTGAGCTGACCCGCCCCAATGCCCTGTCGCTAGAGGGCTGGCGCGAGCTTCTGGATCAGACAGTGGCGCGGGCCGACGAAGTCCAGCCGGGTCTGGCCGATGGTCTGACCGCTGAATTCGCCGCCCTGGAAGAAGCCTGGCCACAAGATCTGCCCAAAGGGGTGATCCACGCCGATCTCTTTCCGGACAACGTCTTTTTCAGCGATGAGAAACTGACCGGCCTGATCGACTTCTACTTCGCCTGCAACGACTTCTATGCCTATGATCTGGCCATCTGTCTCAATGCCTGGTGTTTTGAACCGGACGGGGCCTTCAATGTCACCAAAGCCCGTCGCCTGTTGCAGTCCTACCGCAAGGTCCGGCCCTTTTCCGATGCTGAACTGCAGGCCCTGCCGCTCTTGGCCCGGGGGGCGGCTCTGCGCTTCCTGCTGACACGCCTCTACGACTGGCTCAATCACCCGCCGGGTGCGTTTGTTCAGCCCAAAGACCCGCTGGAGTACTGGGCCAAGCTGCGCTTTCATCAGGGAGTGAAAAACCCTGGTGACTACGGCCTGGACTAAACTCCCGCTCCATTGTTTTTCGGCCTTCGGGCAATCGTTCCTGCAAAGACCTCCGCCATGGCACAGACCCCTGTAGAGATTTTCACCGATGGCGCCTGCTCCGGCAATCCGGGCCCTGGCGGCTGGGGGACCATTCTGCGCTACAAAGGTCATGAAAAAGAGCTGTCAGGCGGCGAACCGGAAACCACCAACAACCGCATGGAAATGATGGCAGCCATTGCAGGGCTCGAAGCACTGACCCGCCCCAGTCAGGTCGTGCTGACCACGGATTCCACCTATGTGCGGGACGGCATCAGCAAGTGGATCCACGGCTGGATCAAGCGGGACTGGAAAACGGCAGACAAGAAGCCGGTGAAAAACAAGGATCTCTGGCAGCGTCTGCTGGCTGCAGCAGAACCCCACAAGATCGACTGGAAATGGGTCAAGGGCCACAGCGGCCATCCGGAAAATGAGCGCTGTGACCAACTGGCGACCGACGCGGCCAAAGCCCAAAAGGGCTGAGCCCGACCTCCCTCTCTTACCGGCCAACACAAAGAAAAAGCGGCGCACCCTATTCGGGTAACGCCGCTTTTGTTTTTCAAGCTGCCAGAGCAGAATTCGGTTTATCACAAGCGCTAGAGTGTCATGCTCAAAGAGTCTTCACGCTGTGACCCCACCTTCGGCAACAGGCCTCTTCGGTCTTACAGCGCAGCCAGAACGGCTTCGGCAGACGACACTTCAAAAGCGCCAGGCTCTTCCACGTTCAGCACTGTAACCGTGCCGTCTTCGACGACCATGGCAAAACGCTGAGCCCGCTTGCCCATGCCAAAGGCACTGGCATCGAAGCTGAGCCCCAGAGCATCAGCATAGGTGGCAGAGCCGTCAGCCAGCATCAGGATGTTGTCACCCACACCCTGGTCTTTACCCCAGGCGCCCATAACAAAGGCGTCGTTGACGGACAGGCAGGCGATGGTGTCAACGCCCTTGGCTGCCAGTGCATCTTTGTGGGCCAGGAATCCCGGTACATGCTTGGCAGAGCAGGTGGGGGTAAAGGCGCCAGGCAGGGCAAAGATCACGACCTTCTTGCCTGCAAAAAGTTCATCGGTGGTGATTTGGGCCGGGCCATCGGCTGTCATGTGGGCCAGCGTGCCTTCAGGTGCCTTGTCGCCGACTTTAATGGTCATGATCTTCCCTCTTGTTTTGATTGTTCCAGCAAGGAGCCCCCCTTGCAGTTCCCTCAAGATAGGAAGCAAGTGTTACAACGCCAAGGAAAAGAACGGCCCAAGTGGATTTCCCGTCCGGCAAAGAGCTTTTCCTGCTGCGCCTATCGTTGGGTATTACAGAAAAATCAGGGCTTTATGGCGGCCAGCCTGTTCCCGGCGTCCGCGTCGTCCAGCGCCGCGATTGTCCCCTCGACCGTCAAAAACTCCGGCAGGAGCACGCCGTCGGGCTGCTGGGGGCCAAAGACAGCATTAAAAGGAATGCCGTAACGCCCGTAGCTGGCCAGAAAGGCTGAGATCTTTTCATCAGGCGAGGTCCAGTCGCCACGCATCAAAACCACCTCGCCATCGTTCAGCAGAGAAGCCACCGGCTCCCGGTCCAGAACCAGGGCCTTGTTAACCTGACAGGTGATGCACCAGTCGGCGGTAATGTCGACAAACACCACTTTCCCCTGCCCCACCAGGCGATCAATTTCCCCCTGGTCCAGCGCCTGCCAGGTTTGCAGTTTGCTTTGGGCGGCAGCCGTTCCGGAAGCCGCGGGACCGGCAGGCAGCAGCGTGCCACTCAGGCCCGGCAGGCCGAAGGACAGAAGCATCAGCACCGTCACAGACCAGGCCGCAACGGGGCCCGACAACCGTTCCCGGTGTTTCAGGAAGAAGACCACCGACAGCAACAGCAGAGCTGCTGCCAGCAGGAGAGTTGCCACAAGGCCGATCTGAACCCACAGGACGGACAGCAGCCAGACGGCGGTTCCGGCCAGCGCCAGCCCCAGCACCCGGCGCAAAGTCACCATCCAGGGGCCAGGTTTCGGCAGGCGTGTGGCCAACCCCGGGCGCAGCGCCACCAGCAGATAAGGCAGAGCCATGCCCACACCCAACGCGGCAAAGATGGCCAGGATATCAACCGCGCCCCGGGCCAGGGCGAAGCCCACGGCAGTCCCCAGGAAAGGGGCGGAACAGGGCGTGGCCAGCAAGGTGGCAAACGCCCCTGTGGCAAAGTTTCCACCCAGCCCCTTATCCATTCCACCCCGGGCGGCCGCGCTGGAGAGCCAGCCTGGCAGATTGACCTCGAAAAAGCCGAACAGGTTACAGGCGAAGAAGGTCACAAGCAGCGCCATGGCCGCCAGGAAGAAAGGCTGCTGGAACTGAATGCCCCAGCCCACATTCATGCCTGCTGTTTTCAATCCGATAGCCAGGAGCGCCAGGGCCAGGAAAGAGGCCACGATGCCCGCCGCCGATGCCAGGAACGATAGACGCACCTGGCCTTTTTCTTTTCCCCCGTGCCCGATGGCTGAGAGGATTTTGATGGACAGGACCGGCAGAACACAGGGCATCAGATTGAGGATCAACCCGCCCAGCAAGGCCAGCACCATGAACCCCAGCAACCCCCGGTCTGCCGAATCACTGCCGTTGGTTACACTGCCAGGCTCTTCCGTTTCGCCTGTTGCGTCAGTGACAGCTCCGGATCCCGGCAAGGCCATGATGATCATGGAGGGTTCCCCCTGATCCAGGCTGACCAGCTGCTCCAGCCCGCGCTTGTCATCAGTCAGGGTCAGGAGAGCCTCTTCCCCGAAAGGAAAGCTCTCCGGCGCGCCAGGACCCTTGTCTACCGGCAGGCGCAGCAGCGCAGTCATGGCATTGGTGCCCATGACCACCTCGGGTTTGCCAAAGCGGAAGCCTTCCGGCCCTTCAACCAGCAAGTCAGGGTCAGACAGGGGCAAGGCACTGCGCAGGGTTGCTTCCAGTAACAGACTTCCCTCCGCCCCTTCCATCAGGCTGACCTGATCCAGCGTCAGGCCGGAGGAGGAGGTTTCACCAGCCGTTACACGGTCCGGCACACGGTCTCTGAACTGGTCCAGAAGGAACGCCTGCTCACTGTTGTCGGGAGGCCCGGCCGGCAGGGTCAGGGACACAGTTTCGTTGTGGGGAATGCAGATTTCCTCACAAACCAGATAGTTCACCTGACCGCGCAAGGTCAGTGGCTGTCCCGGATCTGTCGTGCTGACCGTCAGGGGGAAGACCACCTGCTTGCCGTAACCGAAGGTATCCAGTCCGAAGAGGGTAAAGCGCTTGGGAACGGGCCAGGCCATCTCGGCCTCTGCCAGGTTTTCAGACTCTTCCCAGGTCACAGAAACCGGGAAGCCCGCATCGCCAGGCGACCGCCAGTAGGTTTTCCATCCGTCAGCCAGCTGAAACTCGAGGCCCAGCTGAAGATCCTTGCCCGTCCCCAGCGCCGTAGGGGCCGAAATGAGGCGCAGGCGCCCCTGCTCGTTTTCCGCCCAGGCCCCGACCGCCGCAGATGCCGGAGAAACAGCCAGTGAATTGGTCTGCGGCAGGGCCAGGGTGACCATGAACACCGCCAGAAGCAGACAAAGGGCCCGAACAGCAGGCAGATTTGAGAAGAAAGAAATCACAATGCGTCAACCAAGGGGGTGATAGGGGCAGCAGTCGCAGCGGGCAGTCAGTAACCGTTGTCTCATTCTCGCGTGAAACGCTGCCTTTGCCACGAAGAACGACAGGACTTTCAGACCGGGGGATAACAAGGTCATCTAACGCCCTAAAAGAGGTAAAACTCAAGCCCCTTTGGGCAGGCTTTTCGCCGCACCGGCAAGAGAGGGCCTGCTTGCTTTTCAAGAGCTTACCGAAAAGATGGGGCTGGTTCCCTACAACTCCCTGTCACAACTTCGTGCTGAAAGCCTGCCGCCCAGAAGATCTGGCCCTTTGCTTTCTGTTCGCCGGACTGAAAGTCGCCATTTTGTTACGCGACAATCACAAAGCAAAGATTGACAGAGGCCCCCGCAAGCCAAAACTATAGAGCAGTTGATTAGAAAGTGGAGTGCCATGCCCATTGAACCCTCTCTGCCCGATGGAGATCCTTCAGGTTATCTGGAAGGTCAGCTTCTGATTGCCATGCCGACCATGGGGGACCCGCGCTTCGAACGCAGTGTTATCTACATCTGCGCTCATAACGAAGACGGGGCTATGGGTCTGGTGGTCAACAAGCTGGTAGACTCCATTGATTTTCCGGCCCTGCTCGAGCAGCTGGAAATCGTCGGCACAGAAAACTGTGAGCACATCAAGGTGCATTTCGGCGGGCCGGTAGAAGCAGGTCGGGGCTTCGTTCTGCATTCCGCTGAGTATCTTCAGGAAAGCAGCCTGCAGGTAGACAGCAACATTGCCCTGACGGCGACCATGGACATCCTGAAAGACATTGCTGATGGCCGCGGTCCGGAAAAAAGCCTGCTGGCTCTGGGCTATGCGGGTTGGGGGCCGGGACAGCTGGACCAGGAGATCCAGGACAACGGCTGGCTGAACGTGGCCGCCGACAGCGACCTGCTGTTTGATGCAGATCTGGCCCACAAATGGGAAAAATCCATCGGCAAGCTGGGCATTGATATCTCAAGCCTCAGCGGCACAGCCGGTCACGCCTGACACTCTTTTCCAGTCAGGCCAATCAACACCTGCCCCTTGATCTTCTGTAACCTCCCGTGACCTCAGAGTCACAGCGGTGAAGGTGGTCATAGGATGAGGGGTCGCAGATCCCGAAAGATAGTCAAATCGGCTTAAATAGACTCACTGGGTGATAACGCCTGAAGCGTGAAGTTGCCTCTTGCCACCCGGCTCTATCGATTGATTACAGGCCGGCTTTGAGGTTCTTCAGAGGAAGGATTGAAGAGGCAAGCTGCCCCTCTGCTTTGGCCCGTTGCAGGGCATAGTAGTCATCCTGCACAAGACCAAACAGAACATGGTCAGACCACTTGCCATTGATTTTGAGGTATCTGCGGGCGAACCCCTCCTCCACAAAACCAATCTTCTTCAACAGCGTTTGGCTGGGGATGTTGTCCGGCAAAGTTGCCGCCTCCAGACGGTTCAGGCCCAACCTGGAAAAACTGTAGGAGACAACAGCAGTCAGGGCTTCAGCCCCATAACCCTGATTGGCATAGGGCTGGCCAATCCAATACCCCAAATTGGCCGATTGGGAGACTCCCCGGCGCAGATGAGAAAGAGAAAAACTGCCCAGAAGCGCGTTGTCTTCTATGCGGAACACAAAAAACGCCATGCCAACGCCCTGGCGACGATCAAGGGCGTAATAGCGCAGACGACGTCGAAAGGAGGCTTTGGTCAATCCATCCAGCGGCCAGCTCGGCTCCCAGGGCACAAGAAAATCGCGGCTTTCTTCGCGCAGCGCGGCCCAGGCTGGGAAATCCTCCATGGTGGGGACGCGCAGAAGCACCCTTTTTTCCCGCAGCTGCGGCAGCCGTTTTTTCTGGCCTAGCAAGCTGGGAAACAAGGAACTCCTCCTTCGGACAGGTTTATGGGTTGTCGGGCCGGCAGGCAGACAGGGGCGGTTGCAAGTATACCATCAGCTTAAGCAGAATCACCCGGAGGAAACAGTCAGGATGAAAAAAGACGGGCAGAGGCCGGTCGGACCCGCGTCATCACGCGATGCCCGCAAAGCCGTCGGCTGGGACCTCCCGATCGGCTGCACCCCCGTCAGGCCGCCTGAGACGAGCCGCTCAGCAGATCCGTTAAGGTATCATAGCCTGTCAGTTCGGCCACCGGCCCCAGACCCGTCAGGGTGGGAGCCGAGCGCAGCAGTTTCGCACCGAAGGCACTAAGGGCGGCTTTGTCCACAGCTTCAATCTTGGCCACTGTTTCCTCTACAGAACTGTGCCGCCCGTGCACCAGCAACTGATTTGCCAGCAACTCCGCCCGGGCGCTGGTGCGCTCACGAGACATCAGAATGGAGGCCTTCAGCTGGGTTTTGGCCCGGTTCAGTTCCTTGTCGCTGACTCCGTCGGCAACCACCTTCTTGAGCTCACTGCAGATCACCGGCAGCAGCTCACCCGCTGCCTCCTTGCCCGTCCCGGCGTAGATGCCGAACAGACCGCTGTCCGTATGGCAGGCTGCATAGGAAAAGATCGAATAAACCAGACCGCGCTTTTCACGGATTTCCTGGAAAAGACGGGAAGACATGCCGCCGCCCAGCAGGGTGGAAAAAACCGCCGCATCGTAATAGTCCGGCGCCTTCAAGCCGACACCGTCAAAGCCCAGGATCATATGGACCTGTTCCAGATCCCGCGCTTCACGCAAATCACCACCACGATACCGAGGCTGGTCACAGACGATTTCTCCCCTGCCTGACAGACCATCAAACGCAGCGGCCACCCGTTTGACCAGGTCGTCGTGATCGACCTTTCCGGCCGCCGCAAAGACCATGCGATCCGCCCCGTAACGGCTGCTCATGTAGTCCATCACCGATTTTCGGTCGAGGCTAGAAACAACCTCCGGGCGGCCCAGCACCGACCAGCCCAGTGGCTGATCCGGATAGGCCAGTTCCTGGGAGAGGTCGAAGATGATGTCATCAGGGGTATCGTTTGCCTGGCCGATCTCCTGCAGGACAACCTGCTTCTCGCGCAGCAATTCGTCTTCATCAAAGACGGAGTTCTGCAAGATGTCCGACAGCATGTCGATGGCCAGAGGCAGGTCGCCCGACAGAACCTTGGCGTGATAGGCCGTGCTTTCGCGCCCGGTGTAGGCATTCAGCGTACCGCCTACGGCCTCAATCTCTTCGGCGATGTCGAGGGCGCTGCGGCGGGTGGTGCCTTTGAAAACCATGTGCTCCAGCAGATGAGCCACACCGTTTACAGCGGCGGGTTCATGTCGGGTGCCAACGCCTACCCACAGGCCCAGGGTGACGGACTCCACTGTTTCCATGCGGTCGCTGGCAACCGTCAGTCCGTTGGGCAGGCGGGTAATCTCAATGGTCATCTAGTCACATATCCAATCTTTTGTATTCAGGGGGCGAGCAGGCGTTCAGGCCCGCTGCTCCCTCACTTCATTCTGCAGCTGGGTCAGGTCATTTTCCATGACCTTGTAGCGCTCTTCGCGCTCAAACAGGTCGGCCAGGCGATCCGGCAGGCCCGGACGGCGACCGGTGGCTTTCTCCACAGCATCCGGGAATTTCGCCGGATGGGCGGTGGCCAGGGAGATCATCGGCGTGGCCGGATCCCGGGTCTGGGCCTCTGCGGAGGCGGTACCCACGGCGCTGTGTGGATCCAGCAGTTCACTGGTTTCGGCAAACCGCTGGCTGATTTCAGACAGAGTTTCCCGGTCATCCAGACGATGCCCGTCAAAGAGCTGCCGCACCTCGGCCAGGGCATTGTCGCTGACCTGATAAGACCCGGTTTCGCGAAACTCGGTCATCATCTGCGTGGTGGCTTCGGCATCGCGGCCATGCAGTTCAAAGAGCAGCCGCTCAAAATTGGACGACACCTGAATGTCCATGGAGGGGGACAGCGTCGGAGCCACACCCTGCATTTCCATGCGGCCGGTGTTGAAGAAACGGGTCAGAATGTCGTTGCTGTTGGACCCCACCACGAACTGCTTGATGGGCACACCCATGGCTTTGGCAGCGTAACCGGCAAAGACATTGCCGAAGTTGCCGGTGGGCACGGTAAAGGCAACCTCCCGGTCTGGTGCACCCAGCGCCACAGCCCCGGCCACATAGTAGACGATCTGAGCCATGATCCGGGCCCAGTTGATGGAGTTGACGGCAGACAGGCTCACCTCGTCGCGGAAGTCCTGATCGTTGAACAGCCCTTTGACCAGATCCTGACAGTCATCAAAGGTTCCCTTGATGGCGATGTTGTGGACGTTGGCTGCCTGTACCGTGGTCATCTGGCGGCGCTGAACATCGGAGGTCCGGCCTTCCGGGTGCAGGATGAAGATATCGATCATCTCCCGTCCCCGGCAGGCTTCAATCGCCGCAGATCCCGTATCGCCGGAAGTGGCCCCGACAATGGTGATGCGCTCGTTGCGTTCTTTCAGCACCTCTTCAAAGAGACACCCCAGCAACTGCAAGGCCACATCCTTGAAAGCCAGCGTCGGACCATGGAACAGCTCCAGCAGCCAAAGATTGCTGTCCAGCTGTTTCAGCGGCACCACAGCGCTGTGCTCAAAGGTGGAGTAGGCCTCTGCCACCACCAGATCAAAACGATCTTCCAGACAGGAACCGGCGATGAAGGGCTTCATCACCCGGGCAGCCAGTTCCGGATAGGGCAGGCCGCGCAGCGCCCGCAGGTCGTCAGCAGAAAACTGCGGCCAGCTTTCCGGCAGGTAAAGGCCTCCGTCCCGGGCCAATCCGGCCAGCAGAACCTCATCAAAGGACAGGACGGGCGCATTGCCCCGGGTAGAAACGTACTTCATGGTGACCCCGTGTTAGATCCGGTACCCGCCAGGCGGCGGCTCTTCTCAAAGCAGCGATTGGTGCGGTTGAGCGGAGGGTGTTTCACGTGCTTTCCCGGCCCCTAAAAGGGGTCCCAAAAAACACGATCAGCTTTTCCGCTTTTTACCCTCTTCCAACCTGGAAAAAACAGCCGTGATTGCACATGGCAGACAGGCCTCTGCTGCGGTACGCCCGGATTGACCTCTCGCAGCAAATGACCAAGCACCTGAGCAATCGGCGCGCAGCTTACTGTGCAGTCCCCTCGCCCTCAACTCCAACTGCGCCCTTCAGGAACAAGAACGCCCCACAAGCTGGCCCGATCCCGTTAGAGATAGCGCTGTTTCAGGTGAGCTTTGAAGATTTCAGGATTGAGGGGCTGGCCTGTCGCTTCTGCCACCAGGTCGCTGCCCATCAGGAATGAAGCCCGGCCGTGAACCTTCTGCCGCAGCCAGTTCAACAGACCGCTGAAATCCCCCCGGGCCAGGGCCGCAGGAATTTCCGGCTGTTCTTCCTTGGCTTTGGCAAAGAGTTGAGCAGCGATCATGGCCCCCAGGGAATAGGTGGGGAAGTAACCCCAGGCCCCGTCGTACCAGTGAATGTCCTGCAGGCAGCCCAGACGATCTTCCGGCGGGGTGATGCCCAGCAACTGCTGCATGCCGTCGTTCCAGGCACCTGGCAGGTCTTTCAAAGCCAGATCCCCCGACAGCAGAGCCTTTTCCAGGCGATACCGCAGAATGATGTGGGCGGGATAGGTCACCTCATCGGCATCGACCCGGATGAACCCCGGTGCCACACGGGTGTTAAAGGCCAGCAGGTTGTCTGCCTCCCAGGCGGGCCCCGTTCCGCCAAAAGTCTCTTTGGCCAGCGGCGCCATGAAGGAGATGAACTCACGGGACCGGCAGGCCTGCATCTCGATCAACAGGGATTGGCTTTCATGCAGGGCCATGCCCCGTGATTGCCCAACCGGTTGGTACCGCCAGTCCTGCGGCAGTCCACGTTCATATAGCGCATGCCCGGTTTCGTGCAGCACCCCCATCATGGCGGTGGTGAAGTCGGTTTCATCGTAACGGGTGGTGATGCGCACATCATCGGGCACCCCGCCACAAAAGGGATGGGCTGAGGTATCCAGACGGCCATGATCGAAGTCGAAGCCCACGGCTGTCATCAACTTGTGGGCCAGAGCCTCCTGCTGTGGCACAGGAAATGGTCCCTCCAACGGCAAGGGGGCCGGGCGGGACGCCTGGGCGGCCATGACTTCCTGCAGGAAGTCAGGCAGGAAGGCGGCGAGCGGATCAAAGATCTCATCAATCTGGGCAGAGGTCATGGCCGGTTCGTACTGATCCAGCAAGGCATCGTAGAGACTGACGCCAAAGGCCTCAGCTTTGGCTTGTCCGGCTTCCTGGCTCAGCCGCAGGACTTCTGCCAGCAGGGGCTCAACCCGAGCGAAATCTGATTCCGGACGGGCTTCCCGCCAGACCATCTCGCAGGCCTTTCCGGCCTTGGCCAGGGCTTCCACCAGACGGGCGTCAATGGCCGTGGCGTGGCGCCATCCATTGCGCATTTCCCGCAGATTGGCCTGCTGCCAGTCACTCAGCAGCGCTGTTTCCTGCTGCTCCGCCTGATCCAGCAGGTCCGCCATTTTAGGATCGGTCATGATCTCATGGGACATGACCTGCAAGGTCGCCAGCTGCTCGCTGCGCGTCGCCGCCCCACCGTTCGGCATGACAGCCGACATGTCCCAATGCAACATGCCCATGGCCCCTTCCAGCACGCCGATCCGCTTGAAGGTTTCACTCAGGGCGTCATAGGCGGGACGGTCATTGGCTTGGGCCGTATCTGGCATGGCAAGGAAGCTCCACATCAAAAAGGGAAACAGAGGTATGAGCGTCAAATCGGCTTAAGTGGGCTGACTGGGAAGGACCACTTGACGCATGAAACTCTATTCAGAGGATGAGAGGCTGAGACAGGAGATCGTCTAAAGCGCAAACTGCTTCCAACTCAGCCGATCATACTCTGAAGGGCCTCATCTTTTATCTTTCGCCCGGTCAGATCAACCGCTGCTTTTGCCAGCGGTCTTTCGCTGATTTGTCCAAAAGCCCCGGCCTTCCATTTTCAAAGTCAGGCAAAGCGGCTATCGTCGCGCCAGCTTTCATCCCTGATGCCACCATCAGATTTGTTGGCAGAACCACAAGGTTCTGTCCTGTCCTTCCCAAAAGACCAGCTGGACCCGCGACCCGTGCCTAAAGAACCCCCTCTTACCTTCCGCTTTTCCCTGCCGCGTCTGGTGATCTACAGCGCCAGTCTGGTGGTCATGGCCCTGTTTGGCGTGGGGTTGATTTTGGAGCCCAACACCACCGGCTGGGCTGCGATCCTGGCGCCGGCTTTTCTGCTGCTGATCAGCGCCATGGCTCTGGTCATCATGGTCAAGCAACTGAAGTTTCTGGGACAGGATATTGTCACCATCGGGCCTGAAGGACTGCTGGACCGTCGGATCAGCGATCAGCCGATCAGCTGGGACCACATCATCGCCGCTGAAGTCAAAAAGGCCTCCCTCACCAAAACGCTGATTGTGGTGAAGGACGACAAGAAGACCATCGACATGGACTTCATTCTGCTGAACGGCCAGCCCCATGTGGCTCTGCTGGCCATTCAGGAAGAACTATCCAAAAAGTAACGCTGAAGCCTCGTTTTCGGGCAACCACAATCCAGCCCGGTCATACGGCCCGAACAGACCGTCAGTTGCCTCTAGTCTTTCGAGACTGTGTCGGACCGGGAGGTTGCGAAGGTAAAGGCCAGGTAGAAGATCAGCAGGATCAGCGCCAGCGCATACCAGGTCAGGGCATACTCCAGGTGATTGTTGGGCAGGTCGATCACCGTTTCTCTGGCGATCGGCAGGCTCTCACCAGCCCCGACTGCGCGTTCAGCCTGGAAGTAGACCGTGGTTACCAGATCCCCGTTGCCAATGGCCTGGGCCATGGCGGGTGGGTCCACAAAAATCCAGAGATTGTTCTGCGCATCATTGACCGGTTTGATCCAGTCATAACCGGTCCAGCCCCCGACCCGCAGCGCCAGAACCTCTTCCACCAGCCCTTCTTTCAGACTTTCCGGACGGCTGGCCCGGTCCTTCTTTTCTGGTGGCACCCAGCCGCGATCCACCAGAACCAGGGGCCCGCTGTCCAGCTGAAAGGGAGTAACCAGGTGAAAGCCGCTTTTGCCCTTATGGGTTTTTGCGGCAAGAAAGAACTCCTGGTCATTAAGATACCGCCCGGAAACCGCAAAGCGCTGAAACAGTCCCTCCTGCTCAGGTGCCTGAGAGAGAACGGACGCAGGAAACGGCAGCGGGTCTTCGGACGCACGGCGTTCCAGGTCTGCCAGCAAACCTTCTTTCCAGGCCAGACGATCCAGTTGCCAGGTGCCCAGCCCCAACATGATCACGAGGCACACCAGCGTAAAGATCGTCGACAAGGGTTTGGGTCGAAAGGCGGGCACCGGTTACTCCTTGCTATCCGGATCGTAGTTCACCTTGCCGCTGTCACTGGCCCGGTGTTTGTACTGCAACGCAATCATCAGCGCTTTTAGGGGACGCAGCAAGATCACAGACCCCCCAATGATCACCGGCCCCCAGACCAGCGCATGCACCCAGACAGGGGGACTAAAGGCACTGTCCATCCACAGGGCCAGAGGCACAACCAGAGCCCCCAGGATAAACATGATAAAGACCGCCGGACCATCTCCGCTGTCAGCCTCGGCCAGGTCAAAATCGCACACCTCGCAGCGCGGCTTCACAGACAGCAACCCGTCGTAAAGGCGCCCCTGACCACAACGCGGGCAGCGACAGGCCAGTCCTGTCCGGGTTGGTGAGATTTCCGGGTAAAATTGATCGGCCATGATCTGGCGGGATCCTGTGACTATTAGTAGAGGATGATTCCGCTTAAAGCGATTTGACTCTAGGGGCAGGTAAGAAACCGTTTTTACCCGACAAAAGCACTGCGATAAATGCTCGCAAGGCAGAGACCCCAATATCCTGCGAGGAGATCCTGGGGGCAAGAGCCTCCGATCCGTCGCCCCTGTCTGAAGCAGGTTAAGCAGGATCAATGGAGTCAGGAAGAGCGGAAAGCAAAAGGGGCGCAAACAAGAAAAGGGTGGAGAGACTGGCCCTCCACCCTTTCTGCGACACGAGCATCTTTTGGTTTAGTGCGCGGCAACCTCGCCTGCACCCAGCCAGTAGATGCAGATGAAGAGGAACAGCCAGACCACGTCCACAAAGTGCCAGTACCAGGCAGCAGCTTCGAAACCGAAGTGATGGTTCGGCTTGAAGTGGCCTTTCATAGCGCGGATAAGGCAAACGGCCAGGAAGATCGTACCAACGATCACGTGGAAGCCGTGGAAGCCGGTGGCCATGTAGAAGGTGGAAGCGTAAACGCCATCGGTGAAACCAAAGGCAGCGTGGCTGTACTCGTAAGCCTGCAGGGCGGTAAAGGCCATCCCCAGAGCAACGGTCAGGGCCAGGCCCTTGATGGTGCTTTCCCGGTCGCCATTCACCAGCGCGTGGTGCGCCCAGGTGACGGTGCAACCGGACAGCAACAGGATCAGAGTGTTCAACAGCGGCAGAGAGAAGGGATCGAAGGTATCGATGCCCACCGGCGGCCAGACACCACCAGTGGCTTCCACACGGGCAAACTGAGCCACTTCATCCGGGAACAGAGACGCATCAAAGTAAGCCCAGAAGAAAGCAGCGAAGAACATCACCTCAGAGGCAATGAACAGCAGCATGCCGTAACGCAGGCCGATCTGCACCACCGGGGTGTGATGGCCCTGGTGCTCGGCTTCGCGGATCACTTCGCGCCACCAGCCGAACATTGAGAAGATCACCAGGGCAAAACCGAGCGCGGTTACCCAGGGGGTGATTTCATGCATCAGCAGAACCAGGCCGGTGGCCAGAACACCCGCAGAAAAAGCGGAAATCAGAGGCCAGGGACTAGGGTCCACAAGGTGAAATGGATGGTTTTGGCTATGTGCTTCGCTCATTCGATCCCCCAAAGGTCGCGGCTCGGGCCGGGGTTATTGTCGTTACTGTGATGGTGTCGGGGCCTGGGCCAGACGCGCTGCGTTCTGATCCTGGCTGACGCCACTTGTTTGTGTGTCCTGCTCTGCCTGTTCCGCGTCCCAATCGTCCAGGTCACGGAAAAAGGTGTAAGAGAGGGTGATGGTGGAAACATTGTCCAGGGCCGGATCCTCCAGGATCGCAGGGTCAATGAAGTAAGAGACCCCCATGTCGATTTCCTGACCGGGTGCCAACAACTGCTCATCAAAGCAGAAGCACTGGACCTTGTTGAAGTACTGACCGGCACGGTCCGGTGTCACGTTGAACACAGCGGTTCCGACGGTTGGGCGCTCGGCAACATTCTTGGCCTGGAAAAAGGCCAGTTGCGGTTCGCCGATACGTGTCTGGATTTCCCGCTGTTTTGCTTTGAAATCCCAGGGCAGACGGGCATTGGTGTCGGCGTTAAAGCGCACCTTGATAACCCGGTCGCTGATCTCTTCCGGCAGGGCTTCAGCCACCTGGGTCGTACCGCCGAAGCCGGTTACCTGGCAGAACAGCTGGTACAGCGGAACAGACGCAAAAGCCAGACCGACCATGCCGCAGACAACGGAGAACAACACCACGGCCATGCGGGTGTTCTTCCGGTTGCTGGTATCCTGCAGCTTGTCGTCAGACATCTGTCTTACCCTCCCATCCGGATGATGGAGATGAAGAACACCAGAACCACAAAGGCCAGCAAAGCAAAGAGCACAGCATAGTTGCGGCCCTTTTTGGCTTTATGCACGTCAGAGATATAGCCTTTTTCGCGCGGGCTGCTCTTTTGCTCGGTCATGACGCTCATCCTCCCAGGCCCAGAGGCAGCATACCGGCCAGGCCAGGGGCCCGGTCAACGATCAGCAGAGCAAAGAGCAGGAAGAGATAAAGGATGGAAAAGCCGAACATCTGCTTGGCAGGTTTGTCATCCTCGCTGCGCAGCACACGCAAGGCGCAGATCACAAACAGCAGGCTGACCACCAAAGAAGAGATGCCATAGAGCACACCAGCCACACCCAGGAAACTGGGAGCTACGGCAATTGGCAGAAGGGCCAGGGTGTAGATCAGCATCTGCCACTTGGTGTGACGCTTGCCAGCCACCACCGGCAGCATGGGCACTTTGGCTTTGGCGTAATCGCCCTGACGGAACAGCGCCAGCGCCCAGAAATGGGGGGGCGTCCACATGAAAATCAGGGCAAAGAGCACAACTGAGGCCAGATCAACGCTGCCGGTAACCGCGGCCCAGCCGATCATGGGAGGAAAGGCACCGGCGGCACCGCCGATGACAATGTTCTGAGGGGTGCTGCGCTTCAGCCACATGGTGTAGACCAAAACGTAGAACAGGCTGGCAAACGCCAGCAGGAAAGCGGCCATCCAGTTGACGGCAAGCCCCATCAGGACGACGGAGAACAGCGTCAGGACAATGCCGAAAGCCAGCGCTTCGGACGGCTCCACGCGGCCTTGCGGGAGCGGCCGGGACTGGGTCCGGCTCATGATCGCGTCAATATCGCGGTCGTACCACATGTTGATCGCCCCGGCGGCACCGGAGGCAATGGCGATGCAGAGGATGGCAACAGCAGCCAGGAAAGGATGGATCTCTCCCGGGGCCACCAGCAATCCGGCAAAGCCGGTGAACACCACCAGGCTCATCACCCGGGGTTTCAGCAAAGCGATGTAATCCCTGACCTCCTGGGGGCGAGGCTCTGCCTGACTTTGGGCAGTAATGTCAAAGGACGTATCGGTCACGCGGTTTCCTCTGGAGTCTTATCGTTCTTTTGAAACCACAAGGTGGTCCGGCAGAGAACTGACAAGCCTCTCTTTTTTGGTTCAGAGGGTGATTCACGACGAAGGGAAAGCAAAAGCCCGGCCCCTTCAATCGATCACACTCTAGGGAGATCTCTGGATGATCTCTGGTCTTCTCAGATCCCCCAACTGACGGAAGCAACGCGCTGTGACTGTTGGGGGCTTAACAGATCGCGGCAAGCAGACTTGCCGATAAAGCGTCCCTTGGGTCCCCGAATGAGGACCCAAGGGTTTTCGCGTCTTACTTGATCTTGGGCAGATCGTTGAAGCAGTGGAACGGTGGCGGTGAAGACACGGTCCATTCCAGCGTCGTTGCTCCGTCGCCCCAAGGATTGTCGGCAGATTTCTTGCCGGCTTTCAGGGTGTAGAGCAGCACCAGGACAAAGAAGATGGTCGAGGCAAAGGTGATGTAGGAGCCATAGGAAGAGATGGCGTTCCACCCTGCATAGGCATCGGGGTAGTCCAGATACCGGCGGGGCATACCCTGCAGACCAAGGAAGTGCTGCGGGAAGAAGATCATGTTCACGCCCACGAAGGTGGTGATGAAGTGGATCCAGCCTGCCAGTTTGGGGATTTCCCGGCCGCTCATCTTGCCCATCCAGTAGTAGATACCGGCGATGATGCCAAAGACAGCACCCAGGCTCAGCACGTAGTGGAAGTGGGCCACGACGTAGTAGGTGTCGTGCATGGCCGTATCGATACCGGCGTTTGCCAGAACCACACCGGTCACACCACCAACGGTGAAGAGGAAGATGAAACCAAGCGCCCAGACCATGGGCAGTTCAAAGCGGATGGAACCGCCCCACATGGTGGCAATCCAGGAGAAGATCTTCACACCAGTCGGCACTGCAATGATCATGGTTGCAGCCGTGAAGTAAGCCTTGGTGTCCACGGACAGACCCACGGTGTACATGTGGTGCGCCCAGACAACGAAGCCGACAACACCAATCGCCACCATGGCGTAAGCCATGCCCAGGTAACCGAAGACCGGCTTGCGGGAGAAGGTGGAGATGATGTGGCTGATGATGCCGAATGCCGGCAGGATCATGATGTAAACTTCAGGGTGACCGAAGAACCAGAAAAGGTGCTGGAACAGGATCGGGTCACCGCCACCGGCCGGATCGAAGAAGGCCGTGCCGAAGTTACGGTCCGTCAGCAGCATGGTGATGGCACCACCCAGGACAGGCACAGCCAGCAGCAGCAGGAAGGCCGTCACCAGAATGGACCAGGCAAAGAGCGGCATCTTGTGCAGCGTCATGCCCGGAGCACGCATGTTGAAGATGGTGGTGATGAAGTTGACCGCGCCCAGGATGGAGCTGGCACCGGCCAGGTGGAGGGCGAAGATTGCCATGTCCACGGAAGGACCGGAGTGACCCAGCTTACCGGAGAGCGGCGGATAAACGGTCCAACCCGTACCTGCGCCTGTGTCTACAAAGGCAGACCCCAGCAGCAGCAGGAATGCAGGAACAATCAGCCAGAAGGAGATGTTGTTCATGCGGGGGAAGGCCATGTCCGGAGCGCCGATCATCAAGGGCACGAACCAGTTACCGAAACCACCGATAACCGCGGGCATCACCACAAAGAAGACCATGATCAGGCCGTGGGCCGTGATCACCACGTTCCAGCCCTGACCGGCATCGGCGAAGAGATCACCGAAGTACTGGACACCTGGGTCCTGCAGTTCCATGCGCATCAGCACGGAGAAGGCACCACCGATCAAGGCGGCGATGACGGAGAAAATCAAATAGAGGGTACCGATGTCCTTGTGGTTCGTAGAGCAGAACCAGCGCAGGAAGAACCCCGGCTTGTGATCATGATGATCCGCGTGCGCGTCACTGTGAGCCATTCTAAAACTCTCCTACCGAATCAGCGGCTCAGGGAAGCGTCAGCCACCTGGACTGTCGCTTCAGGAACCTCGACAGCTGCATACTCATCGTAAGCGCCGTCCAGCCATTTTTTGTAATCTTCTTTGGAAACAACCTTGATCATGATGGGCATGTAAGAATGCCCTGTGCCGCAGATTTCAGAGCACTGACCATAGTAAGTTCCGATTTCGCGAACCTTGGGAATCCACAGCTCGTTAAGACGACCCGGAACGGCGTCTTTTTTGACCCCGAAGGACGGCATGGCGAAGGAGTGGATCACGTCGGAGGCTGTCAGCAGCACGCGAACGGAGGTATCGACGGGAAGAACCAGCGGGTTGTCCACACCCAGCAGACGGGGCAGACCGGCTTCTTTGGCTTCGTCGTCATCCAGCATGTAGGAATCGAAGGAGAAGCTGCCCTTTTCAGGATGCTCCAACTCGTAGTTCCAGTACCACTGCAGACCGGTGACCTTGATGGTCATATCCGTTTCGGGAATCTGCTCCTGCGCGTACAGCAGCTTCATTGAGGGAATGGCGATGATCACCAGGATCAGGATGGGCACAGCGGTCCAAACGATCTCAATGAAGGTGTTGTGCGTGGTTTTGGAAGGATTTGGGTTGGCCCCTTCGCGGAAGCGAATGGCCACATAAACCAGCAGCGCCAGCACGAACAGAGTGATGACCGTGATGATCCAGAGCAGAAGGTCGTGGAAAATGACCAGCTGGTCCATCAAAGAAGTCACTGACCCTTGCAGACCCAAACCCCAGTCATCAGGCTGACCAGCAGTTTGCGCAGAAGCGCCATTCAGCAGGGCTGCCAAGGTGAGACCAATCGTCCCAGCAACAGCCGCAAAACGCGATAGGAGACCCATCTATTTTGATTCCCGTCGTCTCTCCGGGGCATTGTTTTGACAGAAAGAGATATTGCCTTATCTGCTTTCCTTTTTGGCCCCGCACCCCCCGTCGGCACTAAGACCCATTACTCAGATTTGGGCGCAACCTACTCTAAGAAGCCTAGCCTCTCAAGCCAGCTTCGTTGCTTAGGGTGCGGATTTCCCCACGCAATCCTTTTAGGCCAGGAGGTGAATTGACCCCAAGACCCCTGCGATCTTTTGACGCAAACCCTTGTACTACCTGCAAAAGATCCTGTTGCCCGCAATCCGCAACAGACCGGCAGGGGCAACATTCGGGTCGCTGAAAAAAGCACGCTGGACGCGCAAAAGATGCCGCGATAAAGCCATGAAATCCTTAATGAAATCTACAAATTCCTGAAAAACCTGCTTTCCCGGGGGCAAAAGCGGGTTCACACAGTCCGCCAACAAGTACGGCATAATGTCGCAGTTTTGCCGCAGGCGGCTTCTTTTGACCGGAATCCCTTTCTCCGGCCTCAGCCGGAGTCGCCCTGCCCCCGTCTGTGGCAGCCTCTGGGAAAGCTTCTGTGGCAGCGCAGCCCCGGCAAAAAACGCGGTGATAACCCCAGTGTTAGGACCAGCTAAGGACACGCAGTAAGAGGGATTAACCGGACTGCGCACCAAAGCTCACTCTATTTCCTGCTCCATCTGTTTGGAGATCATGCGCCGAACGCGCCGCACCCCGACCCAGACCGAGGTGGCAATGATGGGAATGGCCAGACCACCCACCAGCTCAATGGACAGAGGCAGCAGGTTTGCGCTTTTCAGGGCCTTGGCCCCATAGACCACCAGCCCCACGCCATAATAGGTGATGGCGGCGACAGACAGTCCCTCCACCGTTTCCTGCAGCAGAACCTGCAGACGGGCCCGCCGGTCCATGGAAGCCAGCAGGTCCCGGTTCTGCTGTTCCAGTTTCAGATCCACCCTTGTGCGCAGCAACTGTCCGGCCCGCGCCACCCGTTTGGACAGCGTGTCCAGCCTGTCGGTCACAGCCTCACAGGTGCGCATGGCCGGGGTAAGGCGTCGATCGATGAATTCTGTCAGGGTCTGATGTCCGTCCAGACGTTCTTCCCGCAGCTCTTCAATGCGCCGTTCCACCAGCGTGTAATAGGCCCGCGACGCAGCAAAGCGGAATGAGGTTTCCGCACCGATGCGCTCAATTTCCGCCGACAGTCCCGTCAGGTCATCCAGCAGACGCTGCTCATCCATCAGTTCCTGACTGTGGGCCAGCTGCTGCATGATCGCCGTCAGCCGCTCTCCACTGCCCGCCAGCTCCAGCATGTGGGTCTTGGCCTGGGGAAAGGCCAGCGAAGCCATCAGGCGGTAGGTTTCAATCTCAAAGAGCCGCTGCACCAGACGCCCGGCCTGCCGCGCCCCCAGTTTGATGTCCTGGATAAAGATGCGGCCAAACCCGTCGTCATTGATGGCAAAGTTGATGAAGCCCCGGGCCGCCCCGCCGGCCATGGTGGCCCCGGCAAAGTTGTTGGCCCCCATCAGGCGGGAGACTTCCCCTTTTTCCAGCGCCGGACGATCCTGTCCTTCCAGTTCCAGATGGACACCGGCCAGCAGGTCACCGGGCAGAGACGCCAGCCAGTCTTCCGGCACCCGCTGGATCACCGGGTGTTCAAAGCGACCGACGCGCCCGTCTTCCATGGTCGGGGCCGGTTCCCGGGCAAAGAAGGTGTAGGTGGAAAACTCCGTGTGGCGTTCCCAGCGCAAGCGGAAGTTTCCCAGATCCGCATAGTGAAAAGCCGATCCCTGATCCGGCGGCGGCGCCCCAAAGCGCTGACAAAGATCAGCCACATGGGCTCTTTCCTGATCCTGGGCTGACACGCCGGAAAACATGGCCAGATGGCTGGCCCGTTCGCTGGACTCCAAGTGCATAAAAGGTCGGGTATGGACCTCCCCGGACAGCCGATGCCGCAAAGGGTGATCCCTGAAAATCTGACTGTTCATCTGCGAAAAGATCCCCCGCCGCACAGTCTTTTGAAGGAAAGGCCAAAAAGATCGTCAAGAGAGCCGTGATTTTACCGGCCAAGAATGCCATATGATAGGGGCAGGTTGGCTGATTTTCGTTCTGAAAACGCCGCTTGCTGTCATACCTGCCTCTTTTGCTGTGTCTTTACGGGATGGTGGAGAGGGTTTTGATCGTTTTGAAGGAAAGACCCCATGTCCCATCTGGCTGAAACCAATGAGCTGTTTTACGCACGCGCCGGGCTTGATCCCGATGCGGCCCAGGGCCTGGTGGACGATGCGCTAAACGGCGCCGACGACGGGGAACTTTTTCTGGAGTACCGACAGTCCGAAGCACTGGGCTGGGATGATGGCCGCCTGAAAAGCGCGTCCTTCGACACCTCCCAGGGGTTTGGTCTGCGGGCTGTGGCCGGGGAAACTTCCGGCTATGCCCACGCCAGCGACCTCAGTGAAGAAGCGCTGAAACGGGCCGCCGATACCGTCAAGGCAGTCAGCAAGGGCTATGGCGGCACGCTGGCTGCTCCGCCCCAGGGCACCAACACCCGGCTGTACAGCGACGACAATCCGCTGGCGGCCCTGTCCTTTGAAAAGAAGGTGCAGCTGCTGGGTGAAATTGACGCCTTTGCCCGTGCCAAAGACCCGCGGGTCAAACAGGTATCAGCCTCCCTGGCCGGTAACTGGCAGGCTGTTCAGATCCTGCGGGCCGGCGGTGAAGCCTCTGCTGACATCCGGCCTTTGGTGCGCCTCAACGTCTCTGTGGTGATGGAGCAGGATGGCCGCATGGAAAGCGGGTCCTTCGGTGGCGGGGGGCGCTTCAACTACGATTCCCTGCTCAGCGAGGACTACTGGCAAAGCGCCATTCTGGAAGCCATTCGACAGGCGGAAATCAATCTGGAATCCCGCCCGGCACCTGCCGGGGAAATGCCCGTGCTGCTCGGCCCTGGCTGGCCCGGCATCCTGCTGCACGAAGCTGTCGGCCACGGCCTGGAAGGGGATTTCAACCGCAAGGAAACCTCCACCTTCTCCAACCTCATTGGCGAACGGGTGGCCTCTCCGGGTGTCACAGTCATTGACGATGGCACCATTGCCGATCGCCGCGGTTCTCTGACGGTGGATGACGAAGGCACCCCCAGCCAGAAGACCACCCTGATTGAAGACGGCATCCTGCGCGGCTACATGCAGGACCGCCAGAATGCCCGCCTGATGGGTATGGAGCCGACCGGTAATGGCCGGCGTCAGTCCTTCGCCCACACCCCCATGCCCCGCATGACCAACACCTACATGCTGGGGGGCGACAAGGATCCGGAAGAAATCCTGCAGTCGGTCAAAAAGGGCCTCTATGCGGTGAACTTCGGCGGCGGTCAGGTGGACATCACGTCCGGCAAGTTCACCTTCTCCTGCACGGAAGCCTATCTGGTTGAAGACGGCAAGATCGGTGCCCCGGTCAAAGGGGCAACCCTGATCGGCTCCGGGCCCGAAGCCATGCGCAAAGTGGACATGATCGGCAACGACATGGGCATGGACCCCGGCATCGGCACCTGCGGCAAAGACGGCCAGGGCGTGCCTGTTGGCGTCGGTCAGCCAACCATTCTGCTGGGTGCCATCACCGTCGGCGGCACGGCGGCATGATGGCTGCGTAACGGCTGGCACCAGATTCACCGGGCAAAAAAGAAAAAGGAGAAGGACCGAACACAGGTCTTTCTCCTTTTTTATCGACTACATATAAAACTCGCTTACCAGATCATTAGAAACATTTATTTTTATCACATACAATAACACGCCAATTGCTTGATATTTCAATCTAACCCGGACCCAATCCTGCAAATATCCATGCTGCCGGATTATAGGAATACTTAATATCTTATTTGATTTTTTCTTTATTCACTTAACCGCTTTTTAAGGTGTTATGGCTAATGTTGTCTCTAGTAGCCGACCCCCAAGGCTACTGCTTCCCTCCTTACCCCAAGAGAGCTGCGGATCCCCCCTCCGCGGCTCTCATCCCTTTTGGGGCTAGAGTGTGACCGACAGAAGTCGAAGCGCCTTGCGCTCCGCTTCTGTCGTGGATCACGCTCTAAGGTTTGAGCAAAGCCGACCGCAATTTCACGCCTTCAGCGCCCTTACGAAGTGAGCCGGGTTCATCCGGTCTGGCTCTATTGTGCGGCCACAGCCTCAACTTCAAAAAGCCAGTCAGGTGACGCCAAACCCGCCACCACCACCAGAGTGGACGCCGGGGCTGCCCCCTCCAGCATTTCGTCACGGATCGTTCGGTAGAGGGCCGTGTCTTCAGGCCGCGTCAGATAGGCGGTCACCTTGACCAGATCCTCCGCCCCCATGTCAGAGGCTGCCAGTATGGCCAGAACATTCTTCCAAGCCAGGCGCATCTGAGCTTCCGGTCCCTGTCCGAGGTTCCCCTCCAGATCAATGCCTACTTGCCCGGAGACGTGCAGCCAGCGATTTGCGCCGGAAACTTCAGCGCCATTGGCATAGTTGGAAAAGGGCGGTGGCGCGTCTGCCGGATTAAGAAAACGTCGGCTTATGCTGCTCATTACGGGGCTCTCCTTCCTGAATGGACACGATCGACAAGCTTGGCAGGTCTTGCGGCAATGACAAAGGCTGCCGGTGGAAACAAAGCCACGACCAAATGAGCTCTAATACAAACAGTCGAAAAGTAAGTCTGATCCAATCAGAAGCTTCTTCGGCTTGAAACCAAGCCGTATCTTGTTCTCTGGCGCCACCTCATCTCAAAGCCAGCAGTCATGAGACAAGGGGGCGTGAGCCCCCCTTCTCCTCCCCAGCCTTATTTACCCTGGGCAATGATGTCCTGGATGGCGCGCAGGAAGTCAGCCATTTCAGCCTCGCTGTTGTAATGGCACATGGAAACACGCACACAGCTTTTCAGGCCAAGCGGATTCAGGATGTTGCCGGAGTAATGGTCATTCTTGCGGGCATGGGTGCGAATGCCCCGATCTCGCAGAGCCGAAACCAGTTCCTCAGCGCTCCAACCGTCCAGCGTCATGGCAACAAGTCCCTCGCGCAAGGGATTGTCGATACCGCCGATGATCGTGACTTCGGACAGGCTGGCCAGACCTGGCAGCCCCTCTGTCCCATAAAGCAGCGCGTCGGTCAGATCCTTTTCATGGCGGTGAATGGCCTGCCCGGCAGCCACCAGACGCTCACGCCGATCATCGGACTGGCTGTAGTGACTGCCCAGCCAGTCAAAGTATTCCACCACTTTGGAAAAGGTGGCGTAGGACCCCGTGTCCCGCGTTCCCAGTTCCCATTGATCTTCCGGTGACCCGATCAGCTGGTTGTGAGGCAGCCGGCCCAGGCGTTCCGACAGCCAGGCAATGCCGTACCCGTGGCGGGAGAAAACCTTGTAGGGCGAAATCACATAGCCATCGATGTCATAGGAGTCGATGTCCAGACCACCATGGGCGGCGTGCTGAATGCCGTCCACAATGATGAAACAATCGGGAGAAACCGTCCGGATTTCCCGGGCGATGGCCCCCACGTCCACAGCCATGCCGGTCACCGGACTGGTGTGCAGGATGGTTGCCACCCGTGTGTCTTTGGTGATGTGGGGACGGTAGTCGTCGGCGGTAACCGTGCCGGTTTCCTTGTTATGGGTCACCTGAACATAAGGGCGTTTGGCAATCCCGGCCCAGCGCACACAGGCTGAGACAGACGCGGGATGCTCCAGCGTGCTGCCCAGCACCACACCGCCTTCTTCCGCCCCGAGAATGGCTGTGGAGATCACCCGGAAGAGCAGCTCCGTGCCGCTTTCACCGACGAAAACCGGGCCTTCTTTGGCGCCGAAGAAATCACGAATGTCTTGTTTCGCTTGGGTGATGATCCGGACCAGTTCATGGGACGCCGGGTTGTCTCGCCCCTGGTTATCGGGAATGGCCGCCAGCTCATCGGAAACTTCCGTAACTGATTTCAGCGTCAGCGCCCCACCGGCATTTTCCAGGAAGATCCGCTCTCCCTGCTGGGGGCAGCTGTCGACATGGTGAAAGCGGGCGCGAACTTCGGTCAGCAGGTCATCATTGTTCTTAAACAAGAGCGGGTCTCCAAAACAGGAATTAATCACTTTTCCTATTCATATCCCAGAAAACATCAACACGATAACCATTGTTTCTCCGAACTTTGTTAGTCAAACTAACAAACATGCGCCCCACCACACCGTCCCTTCATGCTTTGCGAGCCTTTGAGGCTGCCGCCCGCCACCAGAGCTTCAGCCGGGCAGCTGAAGAGCTTTTTGTGACGCCCGGTGCCATCAGTCAGCAGATAGCAGCACTGGAAGCTGATCTGGGCCTTCTGCTCTTTAACCGCGTCAAACAGCGGCTGGAGCTGACCGATGCCGGAAAAAGCTATCTGGTGCCGTTGAAGGAGTCCCTGGACCGCATAGAAAGCGCCACGGTAGATCTGCTGCATCACGGCGGCAGTGGCGGCGAATTGCAGGTCGGGGTGCTGCCGTCGCTGGCGTCCTATTGGCTGATCCCCCGCCTGCCGGATTTTGCCCGGCGTCATCCCGGCGTGCGACTCAGCCTCAGCACTCTCAACGTGAACTTTGCCTCGGCTGACCGCTCCCCCAATCTAGAGGGCGGGTTCATCGATGTCGGTCTGTTTTATGGCGACGGTCATTGGGACCGGCTGACCTCGGACCTGCTGCTGCGCGAAGTTCTGGTTCCCGTTGCGGCCCCTGCTCTGTTGCAGGGACAATCCCTGGATGGGGACGCCCCGGCAGACCTGTTCCAGCAGCACCCTTTGCTGCAGCATTCCACCCGGCCGCACAGTTGGGGCGAATGGTTCCGCCACAACGGCCTGCCCGTGCCCAAACCTCAGGGCTTCAGCTTTGAGCATTTTCACATGGTGATCGATGCCGCCAAGCAGGGCCTGGGCATTGCCATCGTGCCGCGGCTGTTTGTCGAAAGGTTGCTGGCGAAGGGAGAGCTGGCGGAGATTCCAGGCCAGGAACTGCAGTCCCGACGGGCTTATTATCTGGTCAGCGATCCGGATCGGGCGGAGGATCCTAAAATCCAGGTTTTCAAAGCCTGGGTTCTGGAAGCGGCGGGACGGCTCGGGACATAAAGCCCTCAGGAAGAAGCCGGGCACAGAACAGGTTGACGTAAGACAACCTGATCCGAACTCAACTGATCCGACCGCGAAAACAAACAAAGGGCCCGCAAGCTGCAGCAATGCAGACTTCGGGCCCCTTGTTCATGTAACAGCTACTATCCCGGCGTGATCAGCACCAGAGAAAATCAGTACTGATAATCAGAGAAGATCCGTTTGAGATCACCATCCCAGCGCTTGTCATAGTCCATCAGCAGCTGATCGGCAGGAGAGCGACCGTCGCGCACGATGTCTTTCAACACCTTGAGGAAGCCCACTTCATTGGCACCGGCGGCATTGGTCATGTCACGGGACTGCAGTCCGGCGGTTGCAATCTCCAGCATCTGCCGGGCCAGATCCAACACAGGTTTGCCGCGGAACTGGGCGTGCAATCCCAGTTTGGGCACGGCAGACCGCAGCTCTTCCATTTCTTCAATGGACCAGTCGCGGATCATGTCTTCAGCAGCAGAGAGCGCGCTGTCATCGTAGAGCAGCCCCACCCAGAGAGCCGGCAGGGCACAGATCCGTGCCCAGGGCCCGCCATCGGCGCCCCGCATCTCAAGAAACTGCTTCAGGCGCACTTCGGGAAAGGCGGTGGTCAGATGATCGGACCAGTCGCTCATCAGGGGAATTTCACCCGGCAACGCAGCCAGTTTTCCATCCAGGAAATCCCGGAAGGACTGCCCGGCCACGTCGATGAAGGAGCCATCGCGATAGACAAAGTACATGGGCACATCGAGCATGTAGTCCACGTAGCGCTCAAAGCCCATGCCTTCCTCGAAAACGAAAGGCAGCATGCCGCAGCGGTCATTATCCGTATCGGTCCAGATGTGGCTGCGATAGCTCTGGAAGCCGTTGATCTTGCCTTCACTGAAGGGGGAGCTGGCAAAGAGCGCCGTGGCCACCGGCTGCAGGGCCAGGGATACCCGGTATTTGCGCACCATGTCCTGCTCACTGGAGAAATCCAGATTGACCTGGATGGTGCAGGAACGATGCATCATGTCCAGACCCAGGCTGCCGACCTTGGGCATGTAGTTGCGCATGATGACCGAGCGGTCTTTGGGCATCAGCGGGGCTTCGTCGCGCGACCAGGTCGGCGCAAAGCCCAGGCCAATCATGCCGATGCCCCAGGGTTCGCAGATGGTTTTCACCTGGGCCAGATGGGTATGGACCTCGTTGCAGGTGTCATGGACCGTTTTAACCGGGGCACCGGACAGTTCAAACTGCCCGCCTGGCTCCAGCGTAATGGAACAGCCGTCTTTGCTCAGGGCCAGCAGACGGTCACCTTCCATATGACGGGTCCAGCCATAGCGATCGGCCAGCGCCTCAAGAATCGTGCGGATTGACCGCTCCCCGTCATAAGGCAGCGGTTTCAGATTTTCGGCACAAAAGACAAACTTCTCGTGCTCTGTGCCGATGCGCCACTGCTCCTTGGGTTTGTTGCCCTTGGAGAGTTCTCCAATCAACTGTTCCTTACTGGTGATTGGCGCGCCTTTGGCTTGAGGAGGAGCTGACATGGGCTCTGGCCTTTTGTTCTACTGAATTCTTCTGTCAAAAGACGGCGCACTTACCGCCTGTCTCGAGCATGACCGGTTTAGTCAGAAGCGCTTGGCGCTTGGACCTAAAACGTGACTCATCCTCTAAAACACTGATCAGAGGCAAATTCACGCTTCAAGGGTTAACACGCGGTCAGCCCACTAAAACCGATTTGTCTCTAAGCACTGTTCTGTCACGCTAGATGGCCCATCCCCCAGTCTGGCGCAAGCAAGAAGTCCGTGCCTTAAGATCATCACTCCTGTGCCCAACTCTGTTCGCAGGCGCAACAATCTTCGTGCTCTTACGGTATTTCTGGTCAATCTGTCACAGATAGCGCTCTGCTTCCGTCTCTTTCGCAGACCCATTTAAGACCATAAGCGACACCGAGATCATGACCGGTCTGGTTGGAAGCGCTGTGCGCTTGAAACTAAACCGTGACTCATCCTCTAAGACATTGAAAAGAGGCTTATTCACGTCCTTTTTGAAATCACTACGTGATTCCAGAAAGGACGATAAAACTCCAGGGGAGCAAGAGCATGGCCGAAAAAACCACCCTCAGCGCCAGAGACGACAAACCAACGGAGCCTGTAACCAAGTGCAACGAACCTTTCGGCGTGAACGGGGCCGCCCGAAAGTTGGTGGACGATTGCAAGAAGGTCACAGAAGAAGACCGGGAAGAACTGCGCCAGAAAGCCCGAAAAAGCGCCAGGGAAGTGGCTGAAGAAGAATGCGCTCTGCATAAGAAATGCAACGTCACGCACCTGCTGTCCGACACGAAAAAGTTCACTGAAACCTGCGACAACCGGGTGCTGGTCATCAGCCTGAACGTGGATGCCGTCTGTAAAGAATCGGAGGAGAAGAACTAGAACGTCGTCTTAGTGAGCACTACTTTTTAATTACAGATAAAAAACAATAGTGCTCAACTTTACGAATTATCTAGCTCAATTCTCCGGACAACCAGCATCTCTTTAAAGTAAAATTGTTCAACCTGTTGCAACTCTATCTTGCTGATCATTAAACAAAAATATCCTTTTGCGCTCACCTCAAGACATGGGTGAGGTTTTACTTCAGATTTTTTTTACATCCAATCCAGCGGATATCAAGCGGGATGCAATTTTACGCATCTTCGAAAACTCAGTTCCGAAAGAAGGCGGTATCCCAATCTGTTCACAGAATTCCTTTCCCGTAACATTCTGAAGTTCATCTGAATACTTGATCACTTGCAGATGCAACTCCGCGACGTATGCGTTACGTGGAGAGGCATCTATCGTCAGCTTGATTTTCTCGAAAACCTGATTGTTATTCATCATGTACATCCTTTCTGATTTAGCAGTATGCTTTAATCATTATGCTAAAATCTAAATTGTGAGTCAAATGAAATTCTCCGTCTAAGGAAACTCAAAGAAATGACCGCAAAATTGGAGCCAGAGCAATCCGACTCGAACTTGGTCGATTACTCACCAATCACCAACATTTGCCTGCAGCAAGGTCAGTCCGGCCACCACGGCGGTATCGGCCCGCAGGATGCGTGGGCCCAGGTCGGCCTTTCTGACGAAGGGATAGCCCTCCAGCAGCTCCCTTTCCTGCGGGCTGAAGCCCCCTTCAGGGCCGATCAGCAGGCCCCAGCGACCGGCCGGGTCCGCCTGCAGCAGGGACAGAGCCGCCTGGCCCTGCCCTGATTCATCGCCCATCAGCAGCACGCGGTCTTCCGGCCAGCTCTCCAGCAGCGCTTTCAGATCAGAGGGCGGCGCAATTTCCGGCACGGACAGCCGACGGCACTGCTCAGCGGCTTCCCGGGCGATGGCCACCAGCCTTTTGTCATTCACGCGACTGACCGACGTATACTGGGTGGTGACTGGCAGCAGACGGGAACAGCCCAGTTCCGTCGCCTTTTCGACGATGAATTCCATGCGCCCGCGCTTGACCGGGGCGAAAGCAAGCCAGAGGTCTTCCGGCGGGTCCTGGGGACGCAAAGCCTCCAGCAGCTGCACGGTTCCTTTGCCTTTGGCCAGTTCCTCAACCTCTGCCAGCCATTCCCCTTCCCGGCCATTGAACAGGGCCAGCCGGGCCCCCGGTTTCAACCGCAGCACAGAGCGCAGAAAATGGGTATGGTCAGCTGACAGCGCAACGGTCCCGCCCTGCCCCAAAGGGGCCTCCACAAAAAGCCGCGTTGCCAGTTTCATGCCTTACGCCCTTATCCACATAGTTTGTTTATCAACGTCACCTTACCGCCGGGACAAAAAGCCTGCCGACGGGCAGCTTTTCAAGAACAATCGACCCTGCGACCCCGAAAGCCTCGACAGGTCAGGTCAAAAAGCGGTAGCACCCAAAGGTCCTTTTCTTTCACCGCAAAGACCCTGCGTTATGAGCCAGCCGTCTCCTCAGCACCATCAGCCCAGCCAGGACACCCGGAAGGCCAGTGATTTCAAGCTCGACCACTGGACCCTGCGGTTCTCACCTGAGGCCCTGCATCCCTATCTGCAGCTGGCCCGCATGGACCGACCCATCGGCACCTGGCTATTGCTCCTGCCGACCTGGTGGGCCGCCGCCTTGGCGGAAAACGCACTGGGCAGCGGTCCCAACTGGCTGTTCTATCTGCTCTTTGCCATCGGGGCGCTGGTCATGCGGGGGGCGGGCTGCGTGGTCAATGACATTGCGGATCGGAATTTTGACGCTCAGGTGGCCCGCACAGCCTTGCGTCCCATACCCAGCGGCCGGGTCTCCGTCACTCAGGCCCTGATCTTCCTCGCGCTCCTGCTGCTGATCGGTCTGGCCATTCTCTTGCAGTTCAACTGGCTGACCATTTGGCTGGGCGTGGGCTCTCTGGCGCTGGTCTTTCCCTATCCGCTGATGAAGCGCATCACCTACTGGCCGCAACTCTGGCTGGGTCTGACTTTCAACTGGGGGGCCTGGGTCGGCTGGACTGCCAGCACCGGGGAAATCTCAGTGACCCCTTTGCTGCTCTACATCGGTGGCATCTTCTGGACCCTGGGTTACGACACCATCTATGCCCATCAGGACAAAGAAGACGACATCATGATCGGCGTCAAATCCTCCGCCCTTCGGCTGGGTGACGCCACGCCCGGCTGGCTCTACGGTTTCTATGGCCTGGCCCTGGTCTTCTTTGCTGCCAGCGGCTGGAGCCTCAATCTAAGCTGGCCCTTCTGGCTGGCCCTGATCGCCATGGCCGGACATTTTGTCTGGCAGGTTAAGACCCTGGATATGAACGATCCGGAAAACTGCATCAACCGGTTCAAATCCAACCGGGATGCCGGGCTGATCCTGCTGGCGGGCCTGCTGGCCTGCCAGTGGCTTTAAACAGCCAGGCAAGCTTCAGCAGACCAGCTCCAACAGAATAAAGGAGCGTAACGCTTCAGGCCTCCTCATCAGGTGAGCCGCCTGGTGCCAGTTACTTTTAAAGGTACCAGCGGTGTTCGCGGGCAGAGATTTCTTCCATGAAATCGTTGAACTCAGCCCATTTCACCTCACCATAGATCTTCAGGTAATCCGCCCCCAGGTAGCCGGGCAGGACTTCGGCTGACTCCAAAGCAGCCAGAGCATCCCACAGAGTGAGCGGCAAACTGTCATCCACTTCACTCCCGGCGTTGCCGCTTTTCTTCTCACTGGGGGCCAGGGCATGAGACAGACCGTGATGAACCCCGGCCAGAACGGCAGCTGTCACCAGATAGGGGTTGGCCTCAGCGCCGGATACACGATGTTCCAGACGGCGGGCTTTGCCGTCACCCACCGGCGGCAGGCGAAAAGCCATGGACCTGTTGTTTTCGCCCCAATCCCGTGTCACAGGCGTGAATTCGTCGGGTTTGAAGCGACGATAGACATTGAGGTTCGGGGCAAAGAGGGCCATGGCCTCCTGCAGCGTTGCCTGCAGCCCGGCAACTGCCTGCCCCAGCAGGGTCTCACCTTCGGCTCTGGCCGGATCAAAAACGTTCTCCCCGGCTTCATCGACCAGGCTCAGATGCAGATGCAGGCCATTGCCTGATTCCCCGGCAAAGGGCTTGGACATGAAGGTGGCGTCATAACCCAGCTGCCGGGCCGTTCCGCGAATGGCCCGCCGCAGCAAGGCCGCATGATCTGCGGCTTGCAGAGGGTTGGACAGATGCTGCAGGTTGATTTCAAACTGCCCGGCTCCATACTCGCTGATCACGGTCGTCACCGGAATGCCCTGGGCCCGGCAAGCCTCCTGCATGGCCCGAATGACGGGATCAAACTCATCCAGTTTGGCCAGAGACAGCACCTGTCCCTGACTTTCCCGGCGGCCATTCATCGGCGAGGCGCAGGCAACAGGACCGCCCGCGTCATCCCGGTTCTTGTCAATCAGATAAAACTCCAGCTCCAGAGCCAGCACCGGCGTAAGCTTCAGTTCGTCAAAGCGCTGCCAGACACCCTGCAGCACCCGGCGGGGGTCATACCAGTAAGGCTCCTTGCTGCTGACATCGGTCAGTTCACAGAGGACCTGAGCCTGTCGCCCATCTGACCAGGGCACCGGCACCAGAGTACCTGCCAATGGCCGGGCCATGGCATCGGGGTCACCATCGGAAAAGCCGTGGCCCATGGGGTCGGCGGTGTTGCCCATGACATCCACCAGCTGCATGGCCGCACAGATCGGGGTGCCGGAGGCTACCATGGACCCGGCCTGGTCAATGGGCAGGCGCTTACCAATGGCATTGCCACAGAGATCAATCACGATGGCATCCAGAAACTCGACAGAGGGATGCTTGGCTATGAAGGACGTTAACTCATCCTGGGTCAGATACATCTCAAATCTATCCTCTGTTTGTGGCCATCTAAAAGAACGTGCGCCAGACCCTGAGCTGGAGGCTGACCAGCGCATCGTCCTTACGTTTAAAGCGAATTGACTCTCGGGGCCTCTCCGCCGATAGATCCCTCGGCGGGCTGAAACCAGACGACAGGATGCTAGAGTCAAATCGGTTTAAGTGGAATCACTTTGTGATAACACTTGAAGCGTAAACTTGCCTCTTTTCAACATGTTAGAGGATGATTCACGGTTTAGGTACAAGCGCAAAGCGCTTCTAACTAAACCGATCATGCTCTAGCCCGCCGCCTGCTGACCATATACGACAAGTGCGTTACTGCCTTTTCTTTCGCGGACCAACCCTGTGCACCTAACGGAACAAACCTTCATACAGGCCAACACAGCTGTCCTTTGTCCGCCTCTGGTTCCGGAGATTAAGCTGCATCTGGCCAGTGAGGACCTGGATTTCTGGCAGATGACCCAGGACGACCTGGACAATCTGGAGATCCCGCCACCCTTCTGGGCTTTCGCCTGGGCCGGGGGGCAGGCCCTGACCCGTTACCTGCTGGACAATCCTGCTCTGGTCCGGGGCAAGCGGGTGCTGGATTTTGCAGCCGGTTGCGGCATGACCGCCATCGCCGCCGCCCGGCTGGGGGCCGACGCTGTCACCGCAACAGAAATTGATCCCTATGCGCTGGCCGCGCTGGAGTTGAACGCCGGTCTCAACAAGGTCTGTCTGGACATTTCTTCAGAAAACGTTGTTGGCAAGAGAGACGGTGGCTGGGATCTCGTGCTGGCCGGAGACGTTTGTTATGAGCAGCCCATGACCGACCAGGTGATGGGCTGGCTGCGGGGACTGGCCATCCAGGGTGCCCTGGTGCTGGTGGGCGACCCAAAACGCAGCTACTTCCCCAAAGACAGCCTGGAGTTCATCACGGCCTACGGGGTCAAGACGTCCAGCGAGCTTGAAGACACGGATCTGCGCAATGCCGCTGTCTGGCGGGTGCTGCCCGCAGATCAAGGCGCTTAACGCCAAATCCAATCACCGAAGTCGGGAACCTGCAGCGCTGTCGGCGGCAGAACTCCCGGACCACTGCCGCTAAACCGACTTGTCTCTAGAGCCCCTGAAACTGGGGCAGGCTGGCTGGCAGAGCCTCTTTGGCCAGGGCGGCGATCAGACGGGTGCGACGATCAGAATCTGCGATGTTGGCCAGTATGTGACTGTCCAGGTCTTCATCGGGATGATGGCGCTGCTGAACCAGAGCCAGCGCCGCCTCCTGTCCGGCAGACCTACCGGGACGGCCTTCAGCCCTGACCGCAGCCATGGACAGGGCCGGCCCGTCCGGCCCAGGCAGACAGCCATACTGGCTTTTGTAAACCTGCAGAGGAATAGAGTTTTCGTCCGCACCTGCCAGCGGCAGGTCGCTCTGCCACCGGGCCCCAGCCAACCGGCCATAGGGGTAGTTGGGACCTTCGGTCTCGTGCATGCGCTGAAGCTGAAGGTCCGTCAGCCAGGTGACCGCAACACGTACCCGGCAGCCCTTGTGATGGGTGAGATTGGACGCGATGGAGCCGTAGCGGGTCACATGGGCGGAATAGACCACATCGTGATCCTCCAGCCAGATATAGGTAACGGGTATCACCTGATCAGCCAACTCAGGCGCTGCACCCAGCTGGCGTTGAAACTCCGGCCCGGCGAACTTTCTCTGCAGCTGGCTGGGGGCCCGGTTGGAACCATGGCCCAGGACTGCATGACGGCCGCGCAGCTGTTCCGCATCCAGGCTGTTCAAAAGCGTGAGAGTTGGTTCCGATGCGGGTTCGCCGACCGGCCTGCCTCCGACCTTGCGATCCACAGCTTTACCGATGGGCAGATGGAAGAGGAACGACTGATCCGGGGCCTCAAAGGGATAACCCTTGGCAAGAGCCAGCCGGTCTTCATCTCTTTCAGGCAGCGCCCAGGGCATGGCAGCCTATCCTTGTCTTTGTCCGGAAGAGCAACAGGGGCTGCCCGCCGAAACGGGAAGGGACGGGCAGTTAAAACCGATTTGATTCCAATGAATCCCCTGAAACCGGTTTGACTCGATAGACGCCAGTCTAATCAGAGATTGACGGAAGTCGAAGCACATCGCGCTTCACATCTGTCGTGCCTTTCCCTGCAGCAGATCGAACCTGCGGACAAGCCGATCGTGCGGGCAAAGTGCTCATTCTCTGGAGCAGCACCCCACAGGGTCCTGCAAAGCAGAGCTTTGGTGGAGAGAAAGACAGGACTGGAAAAGAGAGCGACAGTCAGTCGAGCAACCAGCAAACCCCTTCTTCAAAAGGGTCTGGTTATGTGACACCAGCCGCTGAAAATGCAAAGTCCCGAATAAAAATCCGGGACACTTGGCATCAGTCAGTGCAGCTGGGGGGTTCGTCGGGATCAGCCGACTCAATGCGATAGCGGGTATGCGCTTCGTCCACCGTTTCCCAGGCAAGCTTGGACCACTGATCCTTGGCTTGACCATAAGAAGGATAGGGGCCGAACCACTCTTCAGTCCCACTGGCCGGTTTTTGGAAAGCGGTGTCGTTATACTCGCCGCCAACGACCCAATACTGTTGCATCTTACTTTTACCTTGCGCAGATCCGGTATGTCTTCATACCTCGACAAAATCACGTTACCGAAGCTCTTTCGAAAGTGCAATGACTAGAGTTGCTTACAATGCAGCCCTGTCGAAAACGCGGCCTCGGTGACGCAAATTGATTAAAGCAGATGAATATTTACCAACTGCCTAACAAAGGTAAGAGAAAATTTTGTTATAACTTTACGGATTTTTTGATGATTCTGTGGCAGAGCTTTGTCAGATTTCCTGCGGCATTCCGCCCTTTCAGCTCTGTTTCTCCAGGTCAGCAAGGCGCAGCTGAACCGAAGAGGGCTGAAATGACAGGCGCAGCCTCCCAGGTACCTCTCCATAAGACAAAAGTCGATTTTTTAGGATTTTTACTTAATACCCACCAATTGACACGGCATTGCAATCTCTGCGTCACAAATCCCAAGGGAAAACTCTGCCATCTTCCCATTTGCACGCTCGACAACAGGCCACGAACAGAATGAATGCGGCGGTCTGCCCGCTTTGCGCAAGGAAGACGCAAGCTCTGGCTTGAGAGAAAAACGCGCGGAGGTGAAGTTGCATCGGCTGTTAGATGGCATTGGAAACAAAACACGCTTGTTGTTTTGTACGACCTAAGCCATTGATTGCCCTACACTGCCCCCGATTGAAAAGCTCGCTGGGCTGTCGCGGTCAGTTGATGCCCAAGAAACAAATCGGTTTGAGGGGAATCATCCCATGATACCGCGTAAAGCGAGAAACACTCTTCTGTGGGTTAGCGGATGAGTCGCGGTTTGACTGCAAGCGCAACGCGCCTGCAGTCGAAACGATCCAATTCTGGTCCAGCGGACACCAGCTGCTTCTTTTAAGGAGGATTTTTGCATGAGTGAATTTGTCCTGCCGATCTCAGGCTTTTCCATTTTTGTCATCGTTTTATCCATCGTCGCGATCATCCTGATCACCCGCGGCATTCGTGTTGTACCTCAGGGCAGTGAATGGACCGTGGAGCGCTTTGGTCGCTACACCAAAACCCTGCGCCCCGGCCTGCACCTGATCATCCCGGTGATCGATCAGATCGGCTCGCGCCTGTCCATGCGCGAAACCGTGCTGGACGTTCCCACCCAGGAAGTCATCACCAAGGACAACGCCCTGGTCCAGGTCGACGGGGTTACCTTCTTCCAGGTGGTTGATGCCGCTTCTGCGGCCTATGAGGTCAACGATCTCGAACGGGCCATTCTCAACATCACCATGACCAACATTCGTACCGTCATGGGCTCCATGGATCTGGATGAGCTGCTCAGCGAACGGGACAAGATCAACGCCCGCCTGCTGGCCATTGTTGACGATGCCGCGTCTCCCTGGGGGATCAAGGTCACCCGCATTGAGATCAAGGACATAACGCCGCCGGAAGAAATGGTTCAGGCCATGGCCCGCCAGATGAAGGCGGAACGGGAAAAACGCGCGCTGGTGCTGGAGGCTGAAGGCGAGCGTCAGGCAGCCATTCTGAAAGCTGAAGGTGAAAAAGAAAGCCAGGTGCTGGAAGCCGAAGGCCGGCGTGAAGCCGCGTTCCGTGATGCTGAGGCCCGTGAACGCGAAGCCGAGGCAGAAGCGAAGGCCACCACAGACGTTTCTGAATCTGTCGCCAAAGGCGACGTTCAGGCGCTCAACTACTTCATTGCGCAGCGCTATACCGATGCACTGGGCAAGTTCGCCGACTCCCGCAATCAGAAAGTGCTCTTCATGCCCATGGAAGCGTCCAGCCTGATTGGCTCCATTGGCGGCATCGCTGAACTTGCGAAAGAAGCCATGAGTGAGCAGAAGTCAGAGCGCAGCAGCCGGGGATCCGTTCCCGACAGCGGCAACCACTAAAGGCTGATCGACTGCGCGGAAAGGACAGATAGCGTCCTTTCCGCGCCCCGGATACCCCAGGGAGCTAGAAACAAATTCCTGCGCCTTTGACACAGGGATTTGCTAGACTCACCTCGCCAAAGAACCACGTGGATTCAGGTGGACTGACCAGGTGGTGACAAAGGGCACCTGACGCATCCAACCGGCCCGGACGGGTTCAGAGAAATCTGGATTGACGGCCCGACAAAACTGACGACCCGAGAAGAAAGAACAGACGGCATGCCTGAAGGACTGGTTATTGTATTTTGGTATTGGTGGATCGCCGCGCTGGTGTTCATTGGACTGGAGGTCTTCGCCCCCGGTTTTGTGTTCATCTGGATGGGCATTTCCGCTGGCATTGTTGGCGGGCTGCTGTTCATGGCACCGGACATGGGGTGGCAGTACCAGTTCATTCTCTGGGCGGTTCTGTCGCTTGGCACCGTCATCGCCTGGCGGACCTACCGGAAGAACAAACCGGCCCCGGATGCACAGCCGGGTCTCAACCAGCGTGGAGCCGCCCTGGTGGGCGAGCGTCTGACTCTGGAAAGCGCCATTGAAAACGGCAAAGGCCATGCCTTGTTGGCCGGCGGACGCTGGACCCTGAAAGCAGACGAAGACCTGCCGGCGGGCTGTAAGGTAAAGGTCATTTCAGCCGAAGGCATGACCCTGGTTGTTGAAAGGCAATAGCAGCCAGAAACTGAAAAACCGGATTGGTTTCAGTAAGTTAAAAACCACTTTCGGCGATTTTGTTTACCCCCAGGAGCCGCGCTGATTTCGTTAGAGCCACATCATTTCAAGTGGAGTCCCGTCGTGGCAACATTTGAAATGATGTGTTTCAGGGAAAGGAACGGGCCCCTGTCGCAAGGCTGTTGACAGGAGGACTGCCCCCCACTAACGTCCCTGCCATGACACAGACACAGACCCTTTCTCTGACCAATCACTTCGCCTGCATCGGGCGTTGGTGGCGCTGCTGACATAGCGGCTGCCCAACACATTCCTATTTCCTGTTGACCATGAAGCCGCCTCGGTAGAGAGCGGCTGTTTTTGTATCTGGCTGAAGGTTCTTCCGAGGGGGCACCCCACCTTAGAAAGCCAGACAGATGATCACCACTGCCCACTCCTCCCCTGACACTGCCAGCCCCGCTGACGGCCCCTACCGCTACACCACCGGCGGCGGCATTGAGATTGCCCGCACGATCGAAGACCTGCCCTATGAAACGGCCCTGCCGCCTCTGGTGCAGGCACTGGATCGCAAGCGCGGCGTGGTGCTGTCCTCATCTTTTGAGTTTCCCAATCGCTACACCCGCTGGGACGTTGGCTTCCTCAATCCCCCGCTGGAGATATCCGCCAAAGCCGACTGCCTGACGGTTCGGGCCCTCAACGCCCGTGGCATCTGTCTGATCCCGGCAATCACCAAGGCTCTGAAAGACTGTGAAGCGTCAGAAGCGCTGAAAACGGGCGGAGATTTTGTCAGCTGCCGGGTCACACCGGATTTGCGTCCTCTGCCTGAAGAGGAACGCACCCGCCGCCGCTCCCTCTTCTCACTGTTGCGGGCGTTGCTGGCGCTGTTTCACAGCGAAGACGACGCACACCTGGGGCTCTATGGTGCCTTTGGATACGATCTGACTTTCCAGCTGGAACCACTGGATCTCACCATCCCCCGCCCTGATGACCAGCGCGACCTGCTGCTGTATCTGCCTGACGAACTGATTGTGGTGGACCACATGAAGCAGGCAGCCCAGCGCATCGCCTATGACTTTCTCAGCACCGATTTTCAAAGGGCTGAGGCGGACACCACGGCCCTGCCGCGAACCGGCAGCGACTCACCTTTCCGCCCGGCAGCACCCGGTCTGGGGACGGACCTTCGCCGGGATCACAAGCCCGGAGAATATCCGGCAGCCGTGGAACAGGTGCGCGAGGCCGCCTATCGCGGTGACCTGTTTGAATGTGTGCTGACCCAGATCTTCGAAAAACCCTGTCGCCTTGCCCCCACAGAAATCTTCACACGCTTGAAACGCAGCAACCCGGCCCCCTACGGTGCCCTGATGAACCTGGGCGACGGCGAGTTTCTGGTGGCGGCCAGCCCGGAGATGTTTGTCCGGGTCAAGGGACGCCGGGTGGAAACCTGCCCCATCTCCGGCACCATCCCCCGGGGCAAGGACGCCCTGGCAGACGCCCATCAGATCCTGACCCTGCTCAACTCCAAAAAAGATGAGTCAGAACTGACCATGTGCACCGATGTGGATCGCAACGACAAAGCCCGGGTCTGCACCCCCGGGTCAGTCAAAGTCATCGGCCGACGTCAGATTGAAGCCTATTCCCGCCTGATCCACACGGTTGATCATGTGGAGGGGGAACTGAAGCCCGGCATGGATGCTCTGGACGCTTTCCTGACCCACACCTGGGCGGTAACCGTGACCGGGGCACCGAAACGGCGCGCCATGGAGATGATTGAAGCCACGGAAAAATCCAGCCGCCGCTGGTATGGCGGGGCCATCGGGGCTCTCGGCTTCAACGGCTCGCTCAATACAGGGCTGACCCTGCGCACCTTCCGTCTGAAAGATGGCATGGCCCAGGCCCGTGTCGGCGCCACCCTCCTCTATGATTCCGATCCTGTGGCAGAGGATGAAGAATGCGCTCTCAAAGTCTCGGCCCTGCTGGCCACGCTGGATGAGCCAAAGGGCAACGAGCCTCCATCTGGTCAGGCCCTGCCCCGGGCACTCGACAAAGCCATCCCGGAAAGCGGGCGCGGCAAAAAGGTGTTTCTGGTGGATCACCACGATTCCTTTGTTCTGACCCTGGCCGACTATTTCCGCCAGACAGGGGCGGAGGTAATCACCCTCAGGCCCGAAGCCGCTCTGGATCAGATGAAAACCCTGTCTCCCGATCTGCTTGTCCTGTCCCCGGGTCCGGGCCTGCCCAAGGACTTTCCCATGACCGAAACCATCGATCTGGCCCTTTCTCTTAAGCTGCCGATCTTTGGCGTCTGTCTGGGACTGCAGGGGCTGACCGAGTACTTTGGCGGCAGGCTCGATACCCTGTCAGAACCCATGCATGGCAAACCGTCTGCCATGCGCCACAGGGCCAAGGGGGTTTTCGAAAACCTGCCGGACGGCATGACGGCTGCCCGCTACCACTCGATCTTTGCGGAGGAAACCAGTCTGCCGGCCTGTCTGGAGGTCACGGCCCGTGCACGGGCCAACGACGACCCTGACAGCGCTACCGTGGTCATGGCTCTGGCCCACAAGAGCCTGCCCATCGCCGCAACCCAGTTTCACCCGGAATCCATCCTGACCCAGGAGGGCGATCTGGGCCTGAAACTGATCGACAACGCCGTTCGGCTGCTTACCGCCAAGCAAGCCGTGAAAGCCTGAGGAACGGGCGTCAGGCGGGGGCATTAACGCCCCCGCCTGGGCCCTGTCCTATCCGACCAGGGCTTTTCGGCTAATCCTTCTTTCGCCGTTCCACGCCACTGGCCGCTCCGGCTTTCCGGTCATCAAAGGGGGGCAATGACCACCCCAGCTGAATGGCAAGAATGCGCAAAACAAAGGCGCAGGCCATGGCAATCAAGGCCGAAAAGCCTGGTGCCAGCTGGCTCATTTCCAGCCCGACAAAAAGGGCCGCCCCGACAAAGGCCACCGTGGCGTAGATCTCCCGCCGCAGGACCAGTGGCACTTCCCCGCAGAGTATGTCCCGGATCACGCCGCCGAAGACCGCGGTCATCACACCCATCATGACGGCGATCAAAGGAGAAACGCCCAGCAGCAGGGCTTTTTCCGCCCCACCAACGGCAAAAAGCGCCAGTCCCCCGGCATCCATCCACAGCAGGAGTGTGTAGCGGGAGGCGACTTTGGGCATGGCAAAGTAAGCAAGTACTGAGGCCACCAGACAGATCCAGATGAAAGCCGGATCCGTGACCCAGAACACCGGTGTGCTGCCCAACACCAGATCCCGCAAGGTCCCGCCGCCAACGCCGGTGATGGTGGCCACAACTGCAAAGCCGAAGACGTCCAGCCGCGCCCGTCCTGCCGCCAGGGCACCGGACAGGGCAAAAACCGCAACACCCAGCAGGTCCAGATAGCGCAGCAACTCCAGAAGGCTCATATCAAATTCCAGCACAGATTCATCCGGCTTTTGTCTCACCCTAAACTAGACAGGTCCGCGCTATGAAATCCACTGAACATCTGCTTTGGCACAGACGGCTTTGCTTGCCCTGCCCCCTGCTTTCGCCTAAAGGGAGTCTGACACGTTTTTCGCCAGCAGGACCGCCCGATGCCTTACCGATCTTTACGAGACTTTATAGACCGGCTTGAAAAGAAAGGCCGTCTTGTCCGGGTCAGTCATCCCGTCTCCACCGATCTGGAGATGACGGAGATCCAGACCCGGCTGCTGGCCGAGGAAGGCCCGGCCGTTCTTTTCGAAAATGTCATAAAGGAAGACGGCACAGCCAGCGACATGCCGGTGCTGGTCAACCTTTTCGGCACGGTAGAACGCGTGGCCTGGGGCATGGATCGGGAGCCGGAGCAGCTGCGCGAAGTGGGGGAAACTCTGGCCTTTCTGCGTCAGCCCGAACCACCGGGCGGCGTCAAGGAAGCCGTCGGCATGCTGCCTTTGCTGAAAACTGTCATGGCCATGAAACCCAAGACGGTGAAGAAAGCGCCCTGCCAGGAAGTGGTTCTGACCGGCGATGACATCGACCTGGACAGCCTGCCCATCCAAACCTGCTGGCCCGGCGAGCCTGCCCCCTTGATTACCTGGCCCCTGGTGGTCACCAAAGGTCCTGGCAAGGACAAACAGGACGATTTCAATCTCGGCATCTACCGCATGCAGAAGCTGAGCAAGAACCAGACCCTGATGCGCTGGCTCAAACACCGGGGCGGCGCCCAGCATTACCGCCGCTGGAAGAATGAAAAACCGGAACCTTTGCCCGTGGCTGTGGTACTGGGGGCGGATCCGGGGACCATTCTGGCAGCCGTCACACCCGTGCCCGACACGCTCAGCGAATATCATTTCGGGGGCCTGCTGCGTGGCCAGAAGGTGGAACTGGTCGATTGCAAAACCGTGCCGCTGAAGGTGCCCGCCGAAGCAGAGATCATCCTGGAAGGCCACGTCAGTCTGGAAGATTACCGGGACGAGGGCCCGTACGGAGACCACACCGGTTACTACAATTCGGTGGAACCTTTCCCGGTCTTTACGGTCAGTGCCATCACCCGGCGTAAGAACCCTATCTACCTCTCGACCTTCACCGGTCGCCCGCCCGATGAACCTTCCGTTCTGGGGGAAGCGCTGAATGAGGTCTTCATCCCTCTGCTGCAGCAGCAGTTCCCGGAAATCACCGACTTCTGGCTGCCACCGGAAGGCTGCAGCTACCGGGTGGCGGTGATTGCCATGAAGAAAGCCTATCCGGGCCACGCCAAGCGGGTCATGCTGGGGGCCTGGAGCTATCTGCGCCAGTTCATGTACACCAAGTGGCTGATTGTGGTGGATGACGGGGTGGACGCCCGGGACTGGAAAGATGTCTGGTGGGCCGTCTCCACCAAAATGGATCCGGCCCGGGACATCACCGTGCTGGAGCACACCCCCATCGACTATCTGGATTTTGCCTCTCCCGAACCCTCTCTGGGATCAAAGATCGGGCTGGATGCCACGGACAAATGGCCTCCGGAAACCAAGAGAGAATGGGGTGAGGTCATCCGGATGGACCAGGAGGTGGTCGATAAAGTGTCTGACATCTGGGATGAACTGGGCCTGCCCGGCAGTGGCACCCCCATCTGGAAGTAAGCACCTCTCCATCGGTCAAATCGAAAGCCAGCTTTAAGGCTAGGTCACTTCATCGGGAAACTTCTTGCCTGGCCTTTGACCTCTTTGGAGGCGACATCTTCGGGCAACCGCCAGAGCCATAGCAATTCAAGTGGACTGACGACGTGATAACACTTGAAGCGTGCTACTCTTGTCGGTGTTCTAGAGAATGAGTCTCGGATTAGCTACAGACGCAAAACGCTTCTAACTGAACCGTTTGCTCCAGGCTCCTGCCCTTGCGCCGGAGTGAGGTCAGGATAGCTTCTGCCGTGTCTCGACCAGAGACTGTCAGTAGCGTCTTTCCTATGGGAAATTTTCTCTGGAAATCGGCACTTGTTTCCCAGACCATGCTGATTAGATCTTAGCACACCTGCCTATGCCCATCCCTGGCCCTCAACTGTCTCCCCACTTCTCATCACAGCGGCCTGCGCCCTCCCCCGCTCCTAACCCCTCGATCAGGTACAACCTCCCTATGAAGTTCTTCCGCAGCAATGATTTCACCGGGCTGAAAGCCTGGCATGCGCTGGATATCGCCGAGATTGAAGGCGCCTCCGTGCGCCTCCACTGGACCGATCAGCCCTACATCTGGCACGTCAACGACGGGGCGGAGGTCTTCTTGGTGGTCGAGGGGCAGGTTGACATGCACTATCGCCAGGAGGGCAAAGAGTACAGCCGCCTGCTGGAAGCAGGTGACATCTGCTATGCCGCGCCGGGTGACGAGCACGTGGCCCATCCCCGCGGTGAGGCCCGCATTCTGGTGATCGAAAAATCCGGCAGCATCTAGACTCTGTTTTTTACGCACAGGACCTGAACAAAAAAAGCGGCGCTGGGTTTCCCCAACGCCGCATTTTTTTACCAGCAACAGACGGGCGGTCAGACGGCTTTCAGTTCAGTCAGGAAGCCATCCATCTCCACCTTCATGGAGTCCACTTCGCGCCCCAGGCTCTGGATCGCATCCAGCACCTGTTGGGCGGATCCGGCAGTTTCACCCGAGACAGACTGAACTTCAGCCACTTCCTGAGACGCCAGTCGGGTTCCTTCAGCCGCCTGATTGGTGTTGGAAGAAATGTCCTGCACGGCTGCCGACTGTTCTTCCACAGCAGACGCAATGGCCGTGGCCACTTCATTCAGTTCCTGAATGGTCGTGCGGATTTCACCAATGGCACTCACCGCTTTTCCGGTGACAGACTGCATGTTGCCAATCTGTGAGGAAATCTCCTCGGTGGCTTTGGCTGTCTGACTGGCCAGAGACTTCACTTCAGATGCCACCACAGCAAAGCCTTTACCGGCTTCACCGGCGCGGGCTGCCTCGATGGTTGCGTTAAGCGCCAGCAGGTTGGTCTGCTCGGCAATTTCAGAGATCAGAGAGGTCACCTCACCGATCTTGTTGGCGGCTTCTGCCATGCCCTTGATGGTGTTATCGGTGGTTTCCGCCGTTGCCACGGCTTTACCGGACACCCGGTGGGCCTGATTGGCCTGCTGAGCAATTTCGCTGATGGAGGCGTTCATTTCTTCACTGGCTGCCGCCACCGTCTGAACGGAGTTGTTGGCGTCGTCAGTGTGGCGCACTGCATTGCTGCTGCGTTCGGAGGACACCTGGGCATGGCCGGACATGCCATCCGCCAGTTGCCGGACCTGATCGGCTTCACTGGACAGGGTGGTGATCACCTGACCAATGCTGCTTTCAAAGCTGGCGGCCAGCGCCAGACGCGTCTGACGTCGATCTTCAGAAGCCCGGTTCTGAAGCTCCTTGTTCTCATCATTGATCCGGCGCGCTTCCCCTTCGGCTTCCTGAGCATGGGAAATGGCGGTTTCAGATTCCCTGAAGGCCTGAATCAAACGATAGCTCAACCAGACCAGACCACCGGTCTCCAGGACCACGATGACGGCATGCAGAACCACCCGGCCAAAGTTGGCCCCTTCCGGAAAGACGGCCAGCGGCATGACAAAGTTCAGAACCAGGTGGTGCGCAGCGACAGCCCCGGCGGCAACGAGCAGGGTGATGGGGCAGCAGAACAGCGCCACAATGGCCAGCCCGGCGAAGAAGTACATGTGGATGTCGATTTGCCAGGGATGGCCACGGAAGATGTAGACCAGCAGCGCAACCATGCCCATCAGGGCCACAGACGCCAGGAACCGCTCCAGCTCTTCGCCTTTGGCCAGAACCCAGCCACCTGTTGCAGCACCAGCCAAAACCAGGGCGGCAACCGTCGGCCAGAGCCAGCCATTGTCCAGGAAGAGCGCCACGCCGGCCGTCAGCGGCACATGCACCCACAAAAGACAGACCAGCAAAAATGCCACTTTCTGTCTGATACCACTTAGAACATCCACGTTATCGTCCTTTGCTACTTGCTGGTAAAACAGCCGGTGATTTCCTTCCGGACCAGCTGTCTTTGAGCAGGTCGGATTTGCGCCGGCCTTTTGTTACGCGTTGACATCAATGGGCGAGCAGCCCCCGGCCAACCAGGGATCTAAAGTCAGAAGAACGCCGCGCTTCCAAAGCTCATTCAAAGTCTGCTCCTCTGAAAAAGCTGCAACCACGACAGAGCCACTGTCATTTGCCCGGACAATGCGTGCCCCGGTTCCTTCGAGCGCGGCAAACACATCAGGCAAGTGGGTCCCGGGGGCAAAAACCAAGGCCCGCTGCTGACCGGCAGCAGGCGCAGAAATGGACAAAACCACCGGCGCCAGGACGGTCAACAACAGAAAGCCTGCTGTGATTAGCAACGAACGCCGCCTGTTTTCTGCTCTGGCACCCGTGACCGTTACTGGCACGTTCTTCATCTCTCCAAGATCCCGAGACACCCTTTCTTTGTTTGAAGGCAATCGAATTATCCGCGCGATTACATGCCTTCAAATAAAAACCGGGGCCTGTTTGTTTAAAACCACTCAGTCTCGGCTATTTATTCCGGAATTGGTTAAAATTTGTTTATTTCCCCCTCTTTTGTGCGCAAATGCCGCCACGTCACGACACCATCCGCCAGCACCCTCTGGTTTTGCAGGCAAACCGCTGATAATTTCTTTGTACGGGCCAAGATGATCGTGCCCGGTAACTCCATGATTTTCGGGAGTTAAAAGCAAAGCGCCGACTTTACGCCCGGCCCCAGATTTTTCAGGACGATGAAATGCCCCTTACCTCCACTTCCGGTGACACCCCAAAGGACTCTCAATCCCTGCGACAAAAAGCCGTAGCTGCCGCAACGGATTACTTTGATCGGGGCGACTTCCTGACAGACTTCACCCGCCGGGTGGCCATTCCCTCCAGCAGTCAGGATCCGGAGCGCAAAGCTGCGCTGGATGCCTACCTGTCAGAGGAAATGAAACCCTATCTGGAAGAACTGGGGTTCACGGTGGAGATCCTGGCCAACCCGGTACGGGCTGAAAGCCCTTTCCTTTATGCAGAACGCCTGGAAGGCCCCGACCTGCCTACGGTTCTGACCTACGGTCATGCCGATACGGTTCAGGGAATGGAGGGTCGCTGGCTGGAGGGTCTGGATCCCTGGGTCCTGACCCAGCGCGGCGACCGCCTCTATGGCCGGGGGACTGCGGACAACAAGGGCCAGCACCTGATCAACCTGGCGGCGTTGGCTGAAGTGCTGAGCCTTCGCGATGGCAAGCTGGGCTACAACGTCAAGGTGTTGCTGGAAACTGGCGAAGAGGTCGGATCACCTGGATTGCGTGAGGTTTCAGCGGCCAATAAAGACCGCTTTGCCGCAGACATGCTGCTGGCATCCGACGGGCCGCGCGTTGATCCAGACACCCCCACGCTCTACATGGGGTCCCGCGGGGCCTACAACTTCTCCCTCTCCGTTAACCTGCGTGACGGCGCACACCACAGCGGCAACTGGGGCGGCGTTCTGGCCAACGCAGGAACCCGACTGACCCACGCCCTGGCCTGTTTGACGTCTGAAAAAGGCGTCATCACGGTGCCGGGTCTGCGCAACAAACCTCTCAGCAACAGTCTGACGGACGCCTATCAGAAGCTGAAGGTCTCCGGCGGTGACGGCGCGCCGGAAATCGACAACAACTGGGGCGAACCCCATCTCAGCGCACCGGAACGCCTGTACGGCTGGAACACACTGGAGATTCTGGCCATCAACACCGGCGGGGACGCCAACCGGGCCGTTAACGCCATCCCCGGGGAAGCCAAGGCTGTTTGCCAGCTCCGCTTCACACCCGATACGGCTTGGCAGGACATCATCCCGTCTGTCCAGGAACACCTGAAAGCCAACGGCTTTGACGATGTGGAGGTGGCCCCTGATCGCAACACCGCCATGCCCGCCACCCGCCTGCCGACCGATCACCCCATGGTGATCTGGGCAGCAGAATCCGTGGCCGAAACCCTGGGCGAGCCGCCAGCCCTGCTGCCCAATCTGGGCGGCACCATCCCCAATGATGTGTTTGCCGAAATCATCGGCATGCCCACCATCTGGGTGCCGCACTCCTATTCCGGCTGTCAGCAGCATGCTCCCAACGAACATATGCTGGCCCCGGTCGCCCGTCAGGGTCTGGCCCTGATGGCGGGGCTGTGGTGGGATCTGGGTGAAGCTGCTTTTCCCCGCTCAGCGTGACCTCTGCACCGCTGAAGCATTGCGCTTTGGCGGAGCGCCCTTTGGCTCTAGAGTTAAATCGCTTGAAATGGACTCACGTCGTGACACAGCTTAAAGCGTGAAAACTCTAGTCAGTGTATTTGAGGGTGAGTCGCGGTTTTGGCACTGGCGCGAAGCGCGTTTGACGAAACCAACCATGCTCTCAGGAAGGTATGACACATGGACTCCCTGCTGCTGACCATCCAGGAAGAACCGGCTTCACTGCTGCTCGCCGTGATGCTGGTGGCAGGGGTTTACCTCTACTTCCGAACAAAGAAAAACAATGAGATTGTCAGTCTGGAAGGCGAATCCCGCCGTCATCTGACGGAACGCCTGAACCTGGAACTGACCCAGGATGGCTACGACCCGGCTTCTCCCGAAGGCAAAGAGCTGTTTAAGGAGCGCTGGAAGGAAGAAACCGAAGACCCCGGTTAAGCAGCGTCGACCCCCTTCCGGCGCTTTTCACTCTCTCATTCTTTCTTTGCCTGTTGCCTCTCCAGCACCTGTGTTAGGAGAGGTTTTCCACTTTTTTACCTGCACGCCTGGAAACCAGTTCATGACCACCAAGACTTCGACCGCCGCCACCTCTGCCCAGGATGCCGCCTTGCTGGATCAATTGCTTGACCGGGCCAGGAAAGCCGGTGCCGATGCCGCAGACGGCATTGTCGTGCGCGGAGTTGCCATCAGCCAGAGCCAGCGCCTGGGCAAGACCGAAAGCCTGGAGCGGGAAGAAGGTCAGGATCTGGGACTGCGGGTTTTCATCGGCCAGCGTCAGGCCATTGTTTCCTCAACGGATTTCGACGACAAGGCCGTGGCTGAAATGGTCGAGCGGGCTGTTGCCATGGCCAAGGTGGTGCCGGAAGATCCCTATTGCGGTCTGGCTGACCCGGACCAGTTGGGAGGGGAAGCGCCCGATCTGGACAGCTATGACGCCAGCGAACCCAGCGCCGAAGATCTGATCGAACTGGCCCGCAGCTGTGAAGAGGCGGCCCGCAGTGTCTCTGGCGTCACCAACAGCGAAGGGGCGGAAGCCAGCTGGTCCTCCAGTTCCGTCCAGCTGGCGGCCAGCAATGGCTTTACCGGAGGCTATGCTGTCTCCCGCCATTCTCTGGGCGTGTCCGTGCTGGCCGGGGAAGGCCAGGACATGGAAAGAGATTACGACTTCACCTCGACCGTCCACCGGGAAGATCTGGAAGACGCCAGCAGTGTTGGCCGCCGCGCCGGGGAAAAGGCCGTCAGTCGCCTGAATTCACAAAAGCCCCCCACCAGCAAGCTGCCGGTGGTGCTGGACCCAAGGGTGGCAAACTCCATTCTGGGGCATTTTGCCGGGGCCATCTCCGGCCCGGCCATCGCTCGCGGCACCTCATTTTTAAAGGACAAATTGGGCGAGCAGGTGTTTGCCAGCGGCGTAGATGTGCTGGACAACCCCCATCGCCTGCGCGGCCTGCGGTCCAAACCCTTCGACGCGGAAGGTCTGGCCACCCGCGAACGCACCCTGATCGACAAAGGCGTCCTGACCGGCTGGGTGCTGGATCTCGCCTCCGCCCGGCAATTGGGGCTGGATCCCACCGGCAACGCCAGCCGGGGCGTATCCGGCCCGCCCAGCCCCAGCACCAGCAATCTCTATTTCGCCCCGGGCAAGCAATCCCCGGTAGAACTGATCGGCGAAATCGAAGAGGGGTTCTACATCACCTCCATGATGGGCATGGGGGTGAATGCCGTAACGGGTGATTACTCAAAAGGTGCCACCGGTTTCTGGATCAAAAACGGCCAACTGGCCCACCCGGTCAGCGAAGCCACCATCGCCGGAAACCTGCTGGACATGTTCAAGTCCCTGACTCCGGCCAACGATCTGAATTTCAAATACGGTGTCGACAGCCCGACCCTGCGCATCGACGGATTGACCATCGCCGGGGACTGACGCCGGGTCCAAGTCCTCAGTCTGAAAAGGCGTCTCGCCTTTTGCGCCTCAGAAAGGTACGCCCCCATGGAACTGACCGCGCAAGAACAGAGCCTGCTGGCCGGTGATGCCGGGGAAGGGATGGCCCTTGCCCTGCGCGTTGTCACCGGCACGGCTCGGCTGATGGGCGCACAGCGACTGATCCCCGTTCAGTCGGCCCACATAGACGGGGTCATCTATCATGGGGATGCCGGGGTTCATTTCGCTGAAAAGCTGGTGTCGCTGGGGGCGAAGGTCAGTGTACCGGCCACCACAAACGTGGGGGCGCTGGACCTGCTGTGCCCCGGCACCATCCGCCTTGATGCCCGGAAAAAAGACATGGCCCGGCGCATGATGCTGGCGCACGAAGATCTGGGCTGCCAGTCCAGCTGGACCTGCGCGCCCTACCAGGCCGGACATCGCCCGCAGCAGGGAACGGACGTGGCCTGGGGGGAAAGCAATGCGGTGGTCTTCACCAACTCCGTGCTGGGCGCCCGCACCAACCGCTACGGCGATTATCTGGATCTCTGCTGCGCCATTTCCGGCCGCGCACCAGCCTACGGCCTGCATCTGCAGGAAAATCGCCACGCCACCCTGCTGATCGACACCTCCGCCTTACCGGACCGCCTGAAGCAGCAGGAGGTCTTTTATCCGGTGCTGGGATCCTGGTTTGGCCGTGCCGTCGGAACGGACATCGGCGTCATCACCGGTTTGCCGAAAGACCTGCCCGAAGACTGGTTGAAAGCCTTTGGCGCAGCCAGTGCCTCCTCCGGGGCTGTGGCGCTGTTTCACATGGCCGGCATCACACCAGAAGCGCCCAGCGCAGAGGCTGCCCTGAACCATCAGCCTCCTGCCATGATTCTGAAACCCACGCTGGAAGATCTGCGGGACGCCCGCGATCATCTCAGCACAGCCAAGACAAAAGCCAGCATCGAGACGCCGGTGGATGCCATTGCCGTGGGCAGTCCCCATTTTTCCTTTGATGAATGCAAGCGCCTGCTGGCTTTGTTTGCCGGTCGCAAAAGCGCCATCGACTTCTTCATCTGTACGGGACGCCATACCCTTCAGGCACTGGAAGACGCGGGGCTCCTGGCCCCTCTGAAAGACACGGGCGTCACACTGGTTGCCGACACCTGTGTGGTGGTCACCCCCATCCTGAAAGGGTTTAAGGGCTTGCTGATGACCAACTCCGGCAAGTTCGCCCACTATGGCCCGGCCAACACCGGCTACGACAGCCTCTTTGGCTCGCTGGAAGACTGTGTTGAAACGGCCGTTGTCGGTCAGCTGCGCCGGGATGAAGGGTGCTGGCAATGACGAACGGCTCACACCCTGGCAAAGCCACCCTGACCACAGCCCCCTCAAATCTTACTCTGGCAGGGCAGCCCCTGCTGTCCGGACAGGCCAGCGCCGAGCTTTTGCTGTTTGATCGGCCCATTTCCTTCTGGGGCGGCATCGATCCTGAAACAGGCCGCGTAACCGACCCCCGTCACCCTCAGCACAACGCCTGCATCGCGGGTAAGATCATCGCCCTGCCCGGCACCATCGGCTCTTCGTCTTCCTCTGCCATTCTGCTGGAGCTGATTGCCCAGGATAAAGGCCCGGCTGGCATCATTCTGGTGGAAACAGACGCCATCTTGCTGCTGGGGGCCCTGGTCGCCCGGGAACTGGATCATCCCACCCCCCCGGCCTTGTTGCTCAGCAAAGACCAGTTTGCACAACTGGCCCGGCAAAGCCGGGCAAGCATGCAGGTTGTTTTGTCAGAAGACTGACAGCGCGCTTACTCCGGGAAGACCAGATTGAGCGCATCCGGCAAGACCCGGATTTCTGTGGGTGCCTGTGCCAGCACATCCCCGTCTCCCTGCAAAGGGTGAGAGGCCTCCTGATCCCCATCGATGGCAGAAATGGTGATCCTGCGTCCTTCAATGATCCGGTAATCATCCAGTTTCTGAAGCTGGCCGAAGATCATGGCCGCCGAATAGCGCAGAGCATTCCAACCGCCGGGCCGCTCAAACAGGCAGACTTCCAGCTCATGGGTTTCCAGGTCTGCGCCGGGTGCCAGGACAAAACGTCCGCCATAGTAGTGGGCGTTACAGACTATGACGGAAGCGGCTTCATAATCATCCCCGTCCACTGTCACCAGGAACCGGGGAAAGCTGTAGCACCAGAGCTGACGCAGGGTTTCATAGATATAGGCGCCCTTACCAATCCTGCGCTTGAGGTTTCCATCAACAGACGCCACCACCTGGGCGTCGAACCCGGCCCCGGCCATCAACAGGAAAGCGGTGCCCCCGGCTTCCCCCAACGAGATGGGACGGGGGCGGCCCTTGGCGATGTAGTTCGCCTGCCAGGTCGTTCGCGCTTTCAAGCCGATCTCAGCCGCCAGAACGTTCGCAGTGCCCAGAGGTAAGAGCGCTAAAGGTGTCGCCTGCGCCCCCTTTTCATTGTGCAGCAGGCCGTTGACCACCTCATTGATGGTGCCGTCACCGCCCGCCACCACCAGCCTGTCCGTTTCCCCCTTTGCCAGGGTTCGGGCGAACATTTCTGCATCGCCCCGGCAGCTGGTAGGGCGTTCTTCAACCAGACACCCCAGCGCCCGCAGGTCCGCAACCACGGCCTGATAGCGCCCCACACGACGCGCACCCGCCGTGGGGTTAAAGATGACCTGAACCCGTAAAGGGTCGGCCTGGCTGTCCCTAACGGCAGAACTCTGTGGCAAAGCCGTCTGCTCCCTGTTCTCGCGAACCCTCTAAAGATCGCTCAATTCCGGCTGGTCTGCGACCCCAGAGCAAAATGCAACAGGAGGTGCCTTCCGGGCGACCTCTTCCTGCTGTTGCCCCATAGAGCATGATCGGTTTCGTTGGAAGCGCTTTGGGTTTGTATCTGAACCGTGGGCCATCCCCTAAACCTCTAAATAGAGTGTCACGCTTCAGATGCGGTCAGCGAGGCTTCCAGCAAAACCGATATGCCTCTCGCTAGGTGAGGTGTCTGTATTTTCTCAAAGATTCAACGCCTATTCACACGCGATCCAGCAACGCCATTCAGCAAAATAGCATTCTCAATCGGAAGTCCACCTTGATTAAAAGACAGGCAGTCAATTTTCACATTACTGTAATAAATCAGTTTGAACGACCTTATTATATGACAAATCCATGTATATCTCATGTATATTCAGATACATATAGATTTTTTACTTCAATCACCCACTAGATATTGCTAGGCCTGCGTTCAACAGAACTGTTTGCTGTTTCCTGCAGCAGCTCCGTTTGGAAAGAGGACTGGCATTGATGGACGACTCTGCAGCTCCACTTCGTTTCCGTACCGTTTTCATTTCTGACATTCACCTGGGGACCCGCGGGTGTCAGGCAGAACATCTCTTGGATTTTCTGCGTGAAACAGAGTGCGAGACGATTTTTCTGGTTGGTGACATCTTTGACGGCTGGCGCCTAAAGCGCAGCTGGTACTGGCCCCAGGCCCACAATGATGTGGTGCAGAAGCTCCTGCGCAAAGCGCGCAAGGGCACCCGTCTGGTTTACGTTCCAGGAAACCACGACGAAGTGCTGCGGTCCTATGCCGGAAACCACTTCGGCGGTGTCGAGGTCGTTCCGGAATTCATCCATGAAACGGCAGATGGTCGCAAACTGCTGGTCATCCACGGCGATGCCTTCGACGGGGTAATCAAGTATGCCAAATGGCTCGCCCTGTTGGGGGACTGGGCCTACAACACCTTGATCGCCATCAACACCTGGTACAACCGGGCCCGGCGACAACTGGGTTTTGGCTACTGGTCCCTGTCGGCCTTCCTGAAAGCCAAGGTGAAAAACGCCGTCAAATACATTGATGATTACGAGATTGCCGTGACCGAAGAGGCGCGGCGGCGCGGTCTCGATGGTGTGGTCTGCGGCCACATCCACAAGGCCGAACAGCGCGACCTCAACGGCGTTCTTTACAACAATACCGGGGATTGGGTCGAAAGCTGCACGGCTCTGGTCGAGCATGAAGACGGTCGCCTGGAAATCCTCCATTGGGCGGAACTGCGCGGCCTGTCCATGCTGCCCACAGCCCGCAACAGCAAAGCCCTGCCCCTGGACACCAACCCGGCACTGCAGAACATGGCCCTGGCACTGAAGACTCCGGCCAACAATGCAGCGGCCCCCAAAGGTGAGAAAGTGCGCAAAGGCAAAAATCTGGGAGCGGCCGCCTGATGCACCTCGCCCTCGTCACGGATGCCTGGTATCCCCAGATCAACGGTGTGGTCCGAACCCTGGCCCGCATCAAGCAGGAACTGGAAAGTCTGGGCCTGCAGGTCACCATCATTTCCCCGCAGGATTTCAAAACGATTCCCTGCCCCACCTATCCGGAAATCCGGCTGGCACTGGCACCAGGGCGAATGGTGCGCAAGCGCCTGCGTGCCCTCTCGCCGGATGCCATTCACATTGCAACGGAAGGTCCGTTGGGCTGGGCGGCGCGGGGATACTGTCTGAAGCACAACTTCCCCTTTACCACCAGCTATCATACCCGCTTTCCGGAGTATGTATCGGCGCGCATACCGGTTCCATCGTCCTGGGGATACCGGGTCATGCGGTGGTTCCACGGTCCCTCGAAAGGAGTGATGGTTGCCACAAAATCCCTGCGCAAAGATCTGGAGTCCAAAGGGTTCAGCAACATTGTTGACTGGACCAGAGGGGTCGACACCGAGCTGTTTCATCCCCGTCAGGAGTCCGTCCTGGATCTGCCCCGTCCCATCTACCTTTATGTGGGCCGGGTCTCTGTCGAAAAGAACATCGGCGCGTTTCTGGATCTGGAACTGGAAAAGGGCACAAAGGTTGTGGTGGGAGACGGTCCGCAACTGTCTGAACTGAAAAAGACCTACCCGGACGTGGTTTTCACCGGCGCCAAGGAGGGAGAAGAACTGTCTCGGCACTTCGCCAGCGGCGACATCTTTGTCTTCCCCAGCAAAACCGACACCTTCGGTCTTGTCTTGCTGGAGGCCATGGCCAGCGGCCTGCCGGTGGCGGCTTATCCTGTGACCGGTCCCCTGGATGTGGTGGACGGCTTTGGCGTGGGGGCACTGGACAACGATCTGGCCTATGCCATCAAGCGGGCCATCGTCATTCCAAAGGAACGCTGCCGCGCCCATGCCATGACCTATTCCTGGGAAGCCTGTGCCCAGCAGTTCCTGGGCAATCTGGCACCCCGCACCGCCGAGAGCTGATCTGCGGAGCCGACACCTTCCCAGGCGCTGTCCTATTCCTTTTCCCGCCCCCGCACGCATGTTACTGTCCCTGCGGCTTAAGCGAGGCTACCCGGGGTCAACGCGGTCTTTGTGAACTCACTCAAAGAGATCACACGTAACGTGATGACCAGAGGGGCTTCGCTTAAGCTGTGATTCAGCCCGGTCCAACGACCAGTAACGGATCACACTTCAGACGGATCGTACCCACCGCAGCGGCATAGCACCCCTTGGCCAAGAACAAGTCCCTCACCCCGGATCCCACCACCCGTGTTCTCATGGGGCGGCTCTGGCGCAGTTACATCACCCGCCACCGCTCCAAACTGGTCATGGCTCTCTTCTGCATGGCTGTGGTGGGCATCACCACTGGTCTCACGGCCAACTACCTGCAGCCGGTGATCGACGAGATTGTTTCCGGATCTGACTGGCACCAGCTGATCTATCTTTCAGCCGTGGTGGTTGGCATCTTTTTCATCAAGGGGGCGGCGGCCTTTGGCCAGTCCGTTCTGATGAGCTTCATCGGCTTTCGGGTGATCGTCGATGTGCAGAACGACCTGCTGAAAAAACTGGTCGGCGCGGATCTGGCTTTCTATCACAAGGAATCTCCCGGCAGCCTGATTGCCCGCTTCCTCAACGACGTCAACCTGATGCGCACGGCAGCCTCCACTGCCATTGTGGCCATGGGCCGCGACAGCGTCATGACGCTCGCGCTGCTGGCCAACATGCTCTACATGGACTGGCAGCTTGCCGCTCTGGCCTGTGTGGTCTTTCCGACGGTCATCTACCCCCTGATTGCCATCTCCCGGCGCATGCGCAAGATCTCCCGCCAGAACCAGGAGCAAACCGGCCTGCTGACCACCTTCCTGGATGAGGTGTTCCAGGGCATCCGGCAGGTCAAAGCCTACTCCATGGAAGGCTATGAAACCCAGCGGGGCAGCGATCGCTTTGAGCGGGTGTTTCAGCTCAACATGCGGGCCGCTAAGGTATCGGAGCTGCAGCGTCCCCTGATGGAAACCGTGGGCGGCATCGCCATTGCCCTGGTCATTGTCTATGGCGGCTATCGCATCATGGAAGGCGGCCAGACCCTGGGGTCTTTTGTGTCTTTTGTTGCCTCCCTCATGCTGGCCTACGAGCCGGTCAAGCGACTGGCCCGCCTCAACGCCACCCTGCAGCAGGGCATGGCCGCTGCGGACCGGGTCTTTCAGATGATTGACCGGCAGGACCACATTGTCTCCCCTCCCCAGGCCAGGAAGCTCGAGATCAGCGGCGGCAGTGTGGAGCTGAAAGACGTTTCCTTTGCCTACGATGATGAAGCGGCTTCTGCCCTGCAGAACGTGACACTGAGCGCCCCGGCAGGCAAAACCGTGGCTCTGGTGGGGGCGTCTGGTGCGGGCAAGTCAACGGTTCTGAACCTCATCCCCCGGTTTTACGATGTAAACAGCGGTGAAGTGCTGATCGACGGTCAGTCGGTGGCAAGCCTGGATCTGGAAAGCCTGCGCGGCTCCCTCTCCCTGGTCAGTCAGGAAATCCTGCTGTTTGACGATTCCATCCGGGCCAACATCGCCTATGGCCGCCCCGACGCCAGCCAGGCGGAAATTGAAGCCGCCGCCAAACTGGCTGCAGCCGACGGCTTTATTGCCGCCCTGCCAGAGGGCTATGACACCCAGGTGGGCCCGCGCGGATCGAAACTGTCCGGCGGACAGCGCCAGCGCATCTCCATCGCCCGCGCTTTGCTGAAAGATGCGCCCATCCTGCTGCTGGACGAAGCCACTTCAGCTCTCGATACCAAGAGTGAACGGCAGGTGCAGGCGGCCCTCAACCATCTGATGGACGGGCGCACCACGCTGGTCATCGCCCACCGACTGTCCACGGTTGTGGATGCTGACATTATCTATGTGATGGAAAACGGCCGGGTGGTCGAAGAAGGCAATCACACAGACCTTCTGGCCAAAGAAGGCGCTTACGCCCGCCTGCATGCCCTGCAGTTCAGTGATGATGACCCGGCGGGGCAGACAAAGGCTCCGCAACAGCTGGACAAAAAAGAAGAAGAAAAGGAACCGGCGGCTCTATGAAACTGGGCAAACGAATCCTGAAATCAGAAACCTTCCAGACGGTGGCCGTGCATGTGGCCGCGCTCTTCATCAAACTGCTGTTGAAGACCGTCCGCTGGAAACTGGAAATGCCGGAAGAAACCAACAAGGTGGTCTTCAGCGGCAAGCCCTTTGTTGCCGGTTTCTGGCATGGTCGCCTGTTGCTGGCCCCGGCGGCCTGGCCCTTTGAGCTGCGGCGTTGCCATGTGCTGATTTCAACGCACCGCGATGGCCGCCTGATCGCCAACGCCATCCGTCTGGTGGGCATGTCGGTGGTGGAAGGGTCCAGCCGTCGCGGCGGTGCCTCTGCCTTGCGGGAGATGCAGAAAGTCCTGGCTCGGGGTGACTACATGGCCATCACCCCTGACGGGCCCAAGGGTCCGCGTATGCGGGCCAAACTGGGGGCCATCAAAACGGCCCAGATGGCCGGAGTACCGGTCATCCCGCTGGCCGGGTCGGTCAGCCGCCAGTGGCAAGCCAACAGCTGGGATCGCTTTACCGTTCCCCTGCCTTTTTCTAAAGGGCACATGTCCTGCGGCACGCCCATCTGGATTCCTGAAGACGCCGACGACGCAGAACTGGACCGCCTGCGCCAGGAACTGGAAGATCAGATCAATGCCCTGACCCAGGCCGGAGACAAAGCCTTCGGCCATGAACTGGTTCTGCCGGCCGAACCGGGGGAAGAAAAGGCGGGCAAAAAGTCGGCTGGCAAGAAGCCGCAAAAGCCAGCGGCCTGAGCCCATGCGCGCGCCCGCCTTCTGGTCCCGACCCGGCCTGATTCCCACCCTGCTGCAGCCGCTGGCCTGGCTTTACAGTGAGGCTGGTCGACACCGCTGGCGCAAGGCGCGGCCCCTGTCCCTTTCCCTCCCGGTGGTCTGCATCGGCAACCTGGTGGCCGGGGGAGCCGGTAAAACCCCGGTGGTGCTGAAACTGATCGCAGAACTGCAGGCCCTGGGATACAGCCCCCACGTCCTGTTGCGCGGCTATGGTGGCAGCGAAAGCGGCCCCCTGCAGGTGCAGCCAGCGGTCCATCAGGTTGAGCAGGTTGGCGATGAAGCCCTGCTGCTGGCTGCACAGGCCCCGACCTGGATTTCCCATGACCGGGCGGCGGGGGGACAAGCCATCGCCGAGAGCGGGGCGGACCTCATCCTGATGGATGACGGCTTTCAGAACCCACACCTGGCCAAGGATCTCTCTTTCCTGGTGATTGATGGGGCAAGCGGCTTCGGCAACGGCCGGGTCCTTCCCGCTGGCCCCTTGCGTGAAACCCCGACAGACGGTCTCAAAAGGGCCCAGGCCCTGATCATGATGGGCAAAGACCAACAGGGCCTGCTAAAGGATCTGCCCCAATCTCTGCCTCTGTTCCACGCGACCCTTGAGGCCCGACGCCCACGGGCAGCCTATGCGCGCTTTCAGGCAGATGCCATCCAACTGGCCGAACAGCCCCGCTATCTGGCCTTTGCCGGTATTGGACGGCCGGAGAAGTTCTTTCAATCCCTTGCGGATCTGAACATGGCTCCGGTGGAGAGCATTGCCTTTGCCGACCACCACCCTTACACCACTGCAGAGCTTCAGAGCCTGCTGCAGCGGGCAGATGATCTGGGGGCCCGCCTGATCACCACCGAAAAGGACCTGTTGCGCCTGCCCCGGGACTGGACGTCCCGACTGGATGTTCTGCCAGTAGAGGTGCGATGGCAGGAACCGGAAGAGGGACCCTTGGGCCTTGTGCAGAGCGTGTTGAAGAAAAGCAATCCTGTTGACCATGAGACCCAGCCATGAAACTGCGCGAGCGCTTTCCTGACCTACGCTACCGTCTGGAAGCTGCCGGCCTGTTCCTGGCTTTGGGCTTTCTGGGTCTGTTGCCTGTTGACGCCTCGTCGAACTTTGGCGGCTGGCTGGGCCGCACCTTTGGACCGCGACTGGGCATAGCCCGACGGGCCCGCCGCTCTCTGGCCCTGGCCATGCCAGAGCTCAGCGATAGCGAGCGGGAAAAGATCGTCAAAGAGATGTTCGACAACCTGGGGCGCACCGCCTTCGAATATCCCCATCTGGGAGAGATCAGCGACCCTGCCTCCGGCCGCGTGGAAGTCATCAACGACCATTACCTTTTCGACGTCAAAGCACAGGACAAGGCGTTAGTGGTCTTCTCGGCCCATCTGGCCAACTGGGAGGTGATGCCCATCATGGCGGCGCGCCGGAACCTGGAGCTGATAGCCATCGTTCGCCTGCCCAACAATCCTTACGTTCAGGGGGTGGTGGATCGACTGCGCGGGGTGGCTGGCGGCCAGCGGGTGGGCAAAGGTTCGAAAGGTGCCCGCATCGCCATGAAGACTCTGGAACAGGGCGGCAATCTGGCGCTGCTCTGCGACCAGAAAATGAACAACGGCATTGAAGCGCGCTTCTTTGGGCTCCCGGCCATGACCGCTCCCGCTGCCGCCCAACTAGCTCTGCGTTATGACGTGCCGCTGATGCCTGTACGGGTTGAGCGAACCGGACCGGCCCGCTTCCGCCTGACCTGCTTTCCCGAACTGCCCCATGAGGTGACGGGAAAACGCAGCATAGATGTTTTGACAGCCACTCAGGCCATCAACGACCAGCTGGAAGCCTGGATCCGCGAGCGCCCGGCAGAATGGCTATGGCTGCACAAACGCTGGGCCAAAGACCTCTACTGACGTGCTGAGATCTGCGTCGGTACTCTCAGGTCCTGTTTGGCGCATGGCTCTCATGAGCATTGGCCGGGTAGCAAAGGCAACGACCCTTGCGACACTATGGGGGCAACGTTTCCCCTCTCCTTAACCTGCCCCCGATAGCAAAAGGCTCACACTTTCCATGTCTCTGGACGTTTGGCTGCTCTTTCTGCTGGTTGCTCTGGTTCCGGCTGTCACCCCCGGCCCGGCCATCCTCTTCAATGTCTCCAACGCCATTCGGCACGGCAAAAAGGTGACCATCATCATCGGGGGCGTAAATGCCTTTGGCCTGCTGCTGGTTGGCCTGGCGGTGGGTTTTGGTTTGGGCGCGGTCATGACCCTCTCGACCTATGCCTTTATTGCCATGAAGATCATCGGGGCGCTTTATCTGGTGTATCTGGGCGTCAAAATCTGGCGGGACCGGTCAGCCCTGGATCCCAACAGCCAGGCATCAGGGGCCAAACTGCCGAAACTGATGGCGCACGCGCTGGCCATTGCCCTGACCAACCCCAAGGCCTTCGTCGCCTTGATGGCTCTGTTCTCCCAGTTCATGGATGCCAGCAAAGCAGCAGCCCCCCAGGTGATCATCCTGGCCGTCACCTACGCCATCATGTGCTGGATCAATCACATCGGCATTGCCTTCGCCGGTGCCTGGCTGCGCCGCTTCCTGACCAACCCCCGGCGGGTTGTCTGGGTGCGCCGCCTGACTGGTGGTCTTTTCGTGGCTTTCGGGGCTGCGCTGGCCGGTTCGAGTTCCTGACCGACCGGCTGTCACGCCAGGGTCAGAACAGACTGCCCTGGCCGCTGTCTGTGGAAGCCTGCTTTTTCTTCCGCACAACAGGTTTGGGTTTTGTGGCAGACGGGGCACCTGATGGCGGCGGTGGCGACGTCTCTGGGTCTGCTGGTGCTACGGCCTGATCGGCCCCAACAGCCCCTGATCCCGCAGCTGTTGCTGAAACGGGTCCCGCCCCGGAACCTGAAGCCGCCCCCGCGATGGCCTGGCTGCGGCCCTCGGCAAATTCAATATCCAGAAGCTGACCGTGTTTGACGTGTGCTGCAGAGGACAGAACCTCTCCCGACGAACGCACCACGGCAAAGCCCCGTTTCAGAACCTTTTTGTAAGACAGGGACTCCAACAGCCGCGTTGTCTCCCGCAACTGATCTTCCGCCTGCTGTTGGCGCCGCGCGATGGCAGGGGCCAGACGCTCGCTCCAGGCGCTCAGGTTCTGCCCGGCGAAGGCCAGTTCCCGTTCCGGCGGGCGCGGCTGCAACCCTGCCACCTGCTGGCTCAGTTCGCGCAGACGACTGCGCCCGGCCAAGACCAGCCGCTCTCCCAGCGACCCCAGAGCCTCTTGCGTGGCCTGCAGTTGCTGGCGCGGATGAGGCAGACGGGCACCCAGCTCCGACAATTGCGCTTGGCGCTGTTCCAGCCTGCGGTGGACCGCCAGTTGCAGGCGCTCTGCCCGGTCATCCAGTTGCTGGGTTTTCTCTCCCAGCAGACGCAAAGGATCAGGCAGGCCCCGGCTGAGGCCTGCGACCTCATTGCTGCGCTCAGTGAGCAAACGTGACAGTCCAGCCCCCAGGCGGCGTTCCATATCCTGAACCGTGGCCAGCAATTCGGCACGGACCGGCACTGCCATCTCAGCAGCTGCCGTTGGCGTCGGGGCCCGGCGGTCAGACACAAAGTCAATCAGGGTGGTGTCCGTTTCATGGCCAACAGCTGAGATCAGCGGGATCTCAGAAGCAGCTGCTGCCCGGGCCACCACCTCTTCATTGAACGACCAAAGATCTTCCAGGGAGCCGCCTCCCCGCGCCACGATCAGCACATCCGGTCTGGGTACCAGGCCCGATCCGTCGAGGCTGTTGAACCCTTCGATGGCACGGACCACCTGCTCCGCCGCCCCTTCGCCCTGTACTATCACCGGCCAGACCAGCACCTGACGGGGAAAGCGATCCCGCAAGCGGTGCAGAATATCCCGGATCACCGCCCCGGTGGGGGAGGTCACCACACCGATCACATCGGGCAGATAGGGCAGCGGTTGTTTGCGATCCGCTTCGAACAGGCCCTCGGCTGCCAGCTTGCGCTTACGCTCCTCCAACAGCTTGAGCAAGGCGCCTTCGCCAGCCAGTTCCAGCGACTCAATGACGATCTGGTATTTCGAGCGACCGGGGTAGGAGGTGATCCGCCCGACGGCGATGACTTCCATGCCGTCTTCAGGCCGGATGGCCAGTCGCTGGGCAGTGCCTTTCCAGCACACCCCATCGATCGCCGCATCCGCATCTTTCAGCGCCATGTAAAGGTGCCCGGACGCCGCCCGCTTGAACCCGGAAATCTCGCCACGGATCCGCACGCGATCAAAGGAGGTTTCCAATGTGCGCTTGATGGCCCGGCTGATCTCAGAAATAGAGAACTCAGGCAGATTGCCGCTTGCAGGTCCGGAGGCCGACCGGCCACCCGATGAGGGTCCGGAAGACGGGGGGACAGGCGGTGGGGGCGGCGGGGCGGAAAAGAAATCACTCATACAGGGAGTCTAGAGGATTCGTGCCACAGGAGAAACTCCTCTTAAGCTGCCTGCCACCTGTTGTTTCCAGCCACGAGAAAGAAGCGGGGCTGAACCATTGCCCCGGGGCCGGGTAACCGTCATAACAGGGCCTGTTCACACTCTTTGGAATTGGAACTGAGGTTTTCCCCATGAAGATCCTGGTGGTCGGCGGCGGTGGCCGCGAACATGCCCTTTGCTGGTCCCTGGCGGCCTCTCCGGACTGCAGTGCTCTCTACTGCGCCCCCGGGAACGCAGGCATTGCTGAAGACGCCACCTGCGTCGACATCGGGGCGGAAGACATCGACGCACTGGTTGCCTTTGCCAAAGAAAAAGCCATCAATCTGGTGGTGGTTGGCCCGGAAGCTCCCTTGGTGCTGGGGCTGGTGGACCGGCTGCAGGCAGAAGGCATTCTGGCCTTTGGTCCCTCTCAGGCCGCAGCGCGCCTGGAAGGCTCCAAGGGGTTCATGAAGGACATCTGCGCCAAGTATGGCATACCCACTGCCGCCTACCAGCGTTTCACCGATCCGGCTGATGCCAAAGCCTTCGCTGCAAAGCTGGGCGCCCCTGTCGTGGTCAAGGCCGATGGCCTGGCTGCCGGCAAGGGGGTGACCGTTGCCATGAGCCTGGAAGAAGCCAACGAAGCCATTGAGGACGCCCTGGTGGGGGGACGTTTTGGTGCCGCAGGGCATGAGGTGATCGTCGAAGAGTTTCTGGAAGGCGAAGAAGTCAGCCTCTTTGGTCTCTGTGACGGCAAGAAGGCCCTGGTGCTGCCCTCTGCCCAGGATCACAAGCGAGTGCATGACGGGGATCTGGGTCCCAACACCGGTGGCATGGGTGCCTACAGCCCGGCTCCCATCTTCACGGCTGAGATTGCCGCCCGGGCCTGCGAAGAAACCATCGACCGGCTGCTGTCCGCCATGGCGGCAGAGGGCTGCCCTTTTGTTGGCATTCTCTTTGCCGGCCTGATGATCACGCCCGCCGGTGAGGTCAAGCTGATCGAATACAACGTGCGTTTCGGCGATCCGGAATGTCAGGTTCTCTTGTCCCGCCTGGACAGCGACCTTCTGCCCGTTCTGACAGCAGCAGCCCAAGGTGATCTGGGGAACCAGACTTTGACCTTTAGCCAGGACAAGGCCCTGGTTGTGGTGCTGGCGGCGGAAGGCTATCCGGGCAGCTATGCCAAGAATACCGTGATCGAAGATCTGGCAGAGGCCAGCGCAGCCGACAATCTCACCATCTTCCATGCCGGAACCGGGCGCTCAGAACAGGGCGACCTCATTTCCACCGGCGGGCGGGTGCTGGGGGTCACGGCCATGGGCGCCAGTGTTGCCCAGGCCCAGCAGCGGGCCTACGACGCCATCGACAAGATTTCCTGGCCCCAGGGTTTTTGCCGTCGCGACATCGGCTGGCGGGCCGTTGCGCGGGAAGAGGCTTAAAGCGATTACATTTTAATGAAAGGCACCGTCGGCAATGCAGCGGCCCAAAATCAATCAGAATGTGATTTTCACCTACACCGATGATCTGGAAGCCGCGTCCCGCTTCTTCAGCGAGGTGCTGGAACTGGATTTTGTCGTCGATCAGGGTGCCTGTCACATCTTCCGCATGACCGATCAGAGTTACATCGGGGTCTGCAATCTGCCCGACCGGCCCAGCAATGCCGCGGCCGTTACCATCACCCTGGTATCGGACGATGTGGATGGCTGGCACAGATTCCTGACAGACAAAGGGCTGGAGTTTGTGCGCGAACCGGCCCACAGCGAACAGTTTTCCGTCTACAGCTCACTGTTCCTCTCCCCCCATGGCTACCGGATCGAAATTCAGCATTTCGACGACCCCGACTGGCACAAGAAAACCCTGCCGCCCAAACACTGAACCGGTGTTCCCCGGGCACGGTCAGCGCCGCTGCTGAAAGAAATCCTTCAGAAGGTTTGAGCAGTCCTGCTCCATCACCCCGCTGATCACCTCCGGCCGGTGGTGACAGGTGGCCCGGTCAAAAACCCGGGCGCCGTGATCCACCCCGCCGCCTTTGGGATCATAGGCCCCGAACACCAGCCGACGGATGCGGGCAAAGGCAATGGCCTGGGCGCACATGGCACAGGGTTCCAGCGTCACATAGAGGTCGCAGTCCATCAGACGCGGACTGCCGCGCAGCTCCGCCCCGCGCCGCAGGGCCAGAATTTCTGCATGGGCGGTCGGATCAGGCAGGCGCTCCACTTCATTGTGACTGCGTGCCAGGACCTTACCGCTGGACGCCTCCACCAGCACCGCCCCAACCGGCACCTCCTGCAGGTCAAAAGCCTTGCGGGCTTCTTCAAGGGCCATCGGCATGTAGGGAGAAGCAGGCAGCGACATGATCTCTTTCTGATTTGCTAGATTGGCTAGAAGCGCTTTGCGCGTGCCTCTAGAGCATGATCGGTTTAGTTAGAAGCGCTTTGCGCTTGTACCTAGACCGTGAATCATCCTCTAAAACATTGAAAAGAGGCAAATTCACGCTTCAAGTGTTATCACGTAGTGATTCCACTTAAACCGATTTGACTCCAAAGGGGTCAAGGTGTCTCTGAAATTCAGCAACAATGAGGTCAGCTACAGGGGCTCCACAAGAAGCTGTTGACGTTAATCACAAAGTCGCATTTCACAGATACCCTCAAGCCGTTGCCCGAGACGAAACCGTGCCCCAGGATGAAACGGCGCCACAGGATGATACAACGCCAGGATAGAACACCGCCGCGTCTGCGGTGACAAGCCCGCCGTAAGGCCTAAGGCACAGCAAAGGCGGTTGCTCTAGATCAAAGCCAAGCAGACTTGCCTGGCGCACTATTTAGGCAGAAGATAACCACTGTAGTTATGCGGAGGCCGCCACATGCTTTCACTAGACCCTGACAAAGTATCTTACATCATTGCATTGATGCGCGAACGCAGTGAAGGCGATCTGCTCGACGCCTCCAACCCTGATGATGAAACAGACACTGAAGGGGAATTCGATCTGGCTCATGAAGAAGCCTTCGATGAGCTGGACAGTCATGGCTCGGCTGACAACCAGGGCGGTGATGAGCTGGAAACCTTCATCAGTGAACTGGCCGAAGACGAACAGCAGGAACTGGTTGCCCTTGTCTGGATCGGTCGAACCGATTATGACGCTGACGAATGGAGCGATGCCCTGGAAGCTGCGCAAGAGCGCGACAACGGGCAAACCGCAACCTATTTGATTGGAATGCCGCGTTTGGCTGACTATCTGGAAGAGGGCCTGGAAGCCTTCGGCCACAGCTACAACAGCTAAGCGGGGCTTTGGAGGATGGCTTTTCGCCGGAAACGCGGACGGACACGTGCCGTCTCGCTTGGCGAAATCCCTGCAGGTTGACTGTGGCCTCTTTTTTTCTTCCCTGGTAGGTGATCCGCGTGATTTGTGTTGCCTGTTAGGGGTTGATTGGCGGTTGAGCTGACAGCGCCCGTCGCTTGCTGTGACATGACCGTTAACACCTAACGCACTGGAAAGAGCCAGATAAAACTGAGGTCTTTCCAGACAGTCCACCGCCTCTGTCACACACCACTGCAGGCTCTCACCAGGCCCTGCCAACCGCTGAAAGCCCGTTCGTCCCGTGAGCAAAAACGCCAGCCAGACCCCGACATCCCCACAGGAACAAACCGATGGCAGCGCCTGGGAAGGCGAGAGAATTGCCAAGGTCATTGCCCGCTCCGGGATCTGCTCCCGCCGGGATGCCGAAGCCTTCATTGAACAGGGCCGTGTGGAACTGGACGGCAAAACCGTGGAAACACCGGCGACGAAAGTTCAGCCAGGCCAGACCATCACCCTGGATGGCGAAGCCCTGCCCGCCACAGAGCCTCCGCGGCTCTGGCGTCTCTACAAACCCAAAGGGGTGCTGACCACCGCTTTCGACCCGGAAGGCCGTCCCACCATCTACACCATCCTGCCGGAGGGCCTGCCCCGCACCATGCCTGTGGGTCGGCTGGACATGACCTCCGAAGGTCTGCTGCTGCTGACCAATGATGGCGAGCTGAAACGCCGCCTTGAATTGCCCCAGACCGGCTGGGTCCGCCGCTACCGCGTCCGTGTCTTCGGTCGCGTGGACGAAAAGGCCCTGCGTGATCTCTCCAAAGGCATCACCGTAGACGGCATCAAGTACGGTCCCATCGAAGCGCGCCTGGACAAAAGCGAAGCCAGTAACTCCTGGCTGACCGTGGCACTGCGCGAAGGCAAAAACCGCGAAGTGCGTCGCATCTGTGAGCACCTGGGCCTGACCGTAAACCGCCTGATGCGCATTTCCTTTGGTCCCTTTGTGCTGGGGGCGCTCAAGGCCGGAGACCTGGAGGAGGTGTCACCCCGCGTGCTGAGAGAACAGCTGGGAGACGGCGACAAGGCGAAGGAAAAGACCGCCCAGGCGCAAAAGCACCCGCAGGGCCGCCGGGCCAAAGGCAGCAAGGCCCCCAGAGCCCCGCGTCACGTCACCAAGGACACCCGGCCGGTTGATGAAGAGGGCAACCCCATTGAGGTCAAGCCCACTGAAACGGCCAAAGGCAAAGAAACGACCACCGACAAACGTCGCGGCCCGCGCCCAGCCCAGGAAGAGAGCGGGGAGCGCACCGGTCGCCATGCCCGCAACCGCCGGGAAGACAAGGCCCAGCGTGACAGGGACAGCAGCAAGGGCGGCCGATCTCAACCCCGCCCCTCGCGCAGCAACGCCGGAAAGCCGGGTCAGAAAAGCGGCCCAGGCGGGACAGGCAGGCCCCGCAGTCAGGCCAATAGCAAAGCAGGCACAAAAGCGGGACCCAAAGCCGGCGGCAGAGGACCCGCCAAGACAGGCGGCAAACCTGGCAAGCAGAACCTGACCGGAGGTCGCGGTGCGGATCGTCGCCGGTAAGTACCGGGGAAAGTCCTTACTGGCTCCGGACGGCCAGGGCACCCGCCCCACCAGCGACCGGGCCCGGGAATCTCTCTTCAACATCCTGAATGGCGGGCGCTACAGCGACGGCAGATCGCCTCTGCCCGGAGCCCGCGTGCTGGACGCCTTTGCCGGGACCGGTGCCCTGGGATTGGAAGCTTTGTCTCGCGGCGCCAGCGATGTCGTGTTTATGGAGCAGGCCCGCCCGGCCCTTGCCACCTTACGCGCCAATATCAACGCTCTGAAAGTTCAGCCTCACTGCCAGGTTCTGGCGCAGGACGTTTTGCAGGCACCCGCCAGCCCGCAGGGGCCGGTAGACCTGATCCTGATGGACCCGCCCTATGACAAAGGCCTGATCGGCCCGGCTCTGGCCGCGCTCCACCGGGGCAACTGGATCGGCCCGGAGACGCTGGTGGTGGCGGAAATGGACAAAAAGGAACAGCCGAATCTGCCAGAAGCCTTTGACCTGCTGGATGACCGCAAGTACGGCAAAGCCAAGCTGATTTTTGCCCAGCTGGCTGCCTGAAGTACCCGGGGCCAGAAGCCCCGCCTCCCCCTAGAGCATGATCGGTTTAGATAGAAGCGCTTTGCGCTTGTGCCCAAACCGTGACTCATCCTCTAAAACATTGAAAAGAGTTTCACGCTTCAAGTGTTATCACGTAGTGAGTCCACTTAAACCGATTTGACTGCGCTCAGTGTTCTATCGACTGAAACAGACACTGAGATGATTCTTGGTCGAAACAAACCTGGGGTGGGTTTGCTTTTCCAAAACCCTGTGCTCAGCAAAACAGCCACGTTCCGTGAGGCGGGAACGTGACTGTTTGGGTTGATGTGGGCTCAACAGGCCAGGCGGTCAGGCGACAACCTTTGCCTTGCTTTTCACGTCACCGCGCAGCTTGTGGCTCAAATCGTCCAGCTGGCGGGCGGCGGCCTTAAAGGAATCCCGCAAAGCGGCATAGATGTCTTCGTGTTTGGGGTCTGTTTTCTTGGCTTTGTCCACGATCACGGTGCGTGACGGGGGCAATCGCAGTTCTATGTGAACTTCATAGATATTGCCGCGAGGGGAATGACGATGCGGTGCCTCGATGGTTACCCGGCAGGAAGACAGACGATCGGCAAAGCGCTCCAGTTTCAGGGCTTCTTCTTCGATCCAACTTTCAACAGCTTCACTGCGGTCCATGTTTTTGAAATTGATTTCGAGAGGCAGCTGCATGGTAGATCCTCCTTCGGAGTTACCGGGCCTGCACGGCCCTTACTGTCAGCAGAGCAACCTCGCAACATGAAGCGTTGCCCTGCCCTCAAACCGATCAAGTCACGTCAAAGACCGAAGCCTCGTCAGCACACTCGACCGCCGGAACCCGGACCGAAATCCCGGCTCCTCTTTACAGGTGGGCAGTTCAGGTCGGGGTTCAAGCGACCCGACCACCAACACTGATCATCATGCTAGACAGGATTGCCTCGCCCCGTCGAACGATTTTTCGCTAACAAGTTGTTAACGAATAGCTTTTTGGCGCTTTTGCTGGCCTTTCCCAGAACTTTGCGACCACTTGCCACAGATAAGGTATTTTCGTGACTTCCCATAAGCTTAGATGAAATGGGAAGGCGCAATGCCGGGCCCAGGAGGGGCGTTTACACTCGGGTCTGTCCGCCAGAGATTTTTCTTGAAATTCCTGCAAGGCAGATCATGCCAAACCCGGCAAAACCCGGCTGTTTTGTTTGCCTGCGAAAGGAGGAAACAGCCCTAAGTTTGGTCAACTGTTCCACTGGCACCAGCTGGTCAATTCTCACCAAACGATCCGCCGGTTCCAAACCTCTTCTGTCTATTCCAGCGGGCCTTCGCGCAGTTTCAGGTCCAGGGCGGCGCTTTCCTTGGGAGAGGACAGGGCAATCATGGTGGTGGTGCGCACCACCCCTGCCAGGGATTTCAACCCTTGTGTCAGGATTTCCTCCAGCTCCGCCGTGGAGGCAGCCCGGATTTTCAGCAGGTAATTGTAGTCACCGGTGACATGGTGACACTCCTGCACCGCCAGGGACGCCCGGGCGGCTTTCTTGAAAGGTGCCTCATGCTCGGGCCGTTCCAACTGCACCAGAACAAAGGCACAGAGGTCGACGCCGACTTTGGCAGGCTCCAGGCGGGCTTCATAAGCCCGAATGACACCGCTGTCGCGCAGGCGGCGCAACCGCTCATTCACCGTCGAAACGGAAAGCCCCACCCGACGGCCAATCTCCGCATTGGTCAACTTTGCATCCCGCTGGACCAGAGCCAGGATTTTCCGATCACTTTCCGATATTTCCATAAATTTTCTTGACTCATAGATTATATTCAGGAATTTTTCCGAAAATACATCACTATTCCGCAAAAGAAAAGAAGATCAGGCCGTGTTGTCGTTGTTTTTCCAGTCCATGGGCATCGGGTTCATGGTGGCCCTGCCTCTGGGCCCCATTGGACTGCTTTGCATCGAACGAACGCTGGCCCGGGGCCTGGCCACCGGTCTGGCCACGGGGCTGGGCGTGGCTCTGGCCGATGGCACTTACGGTCTGGTGGTGGCACTCGGCTTTGCCTCTCTGGCTCAGTTCCTGCAGTCTCAGACGCTGCTGATTTCGCTGGTGGGCGGGCTCGGTCTGGCTTTCCTCGGTTTGCGCGGTTTTCTTGGGGCCAGCGGCAAGGCCACCGCGGCCAGCGGCGGCGGCAAAGGGGGCTCGCTGCTGGGGGCCTTCTTGTCGGTCTATCTGCTGACCCTGGCCAACCCCAGCACCATTTTGTCTTTCCTGGCGATTTTTGCCGCCCTGGGCATTGGCACGGCCGATCCCGGCTTTGTGGCCAGCACGGCCACTTCAGCCGCCCCCTCCGCGACGGCTGCTGATGGCACAGCAACAGGACTGGCTGACCTGGGAAGCTCCCTGAGTGACGGCCTGCTGGTGGTGGTCGGCATTGTCTGTGGGTCGCTGCTCTGGTGGATCGTGCTCACCGGCTTTGTCAGCTGGCTGCGTCACAAACTCTCGCCAGGGGTGATCCTCTGGCTCAACCGCCTGGCAGGCCTGATCCTGGTGGCCTTCGGTCTGTTCTTTGTGCTCCGGGCGCTTTTCTGATCACCCCGATCGAGCTCTTGTTGTGACTTTCTGATTCCCTTCTCCGGTCCGCGCTCTTAAGCTCGGCGTCTTGATGATCAAAAGGGCAGCAGAACCATGAGCTACCAGGCCATTGATGCACAATTGAAAGCAGGCAAAGTCCTGCTGCTGGACGGTGCCACAGGCACCGAGCTGCAGAACCGCGGCGTTTCTATGGATCCTGCGGCCTGGTGCGGTCCGGCCACTCTGGAAAACAAGGCCTTGCTGGTCGACATTCACAGCGACTACATCCAGGCCGGTTCCGATGTGATCACAGCCAACACCTTTGCCTCTTCGCGCCTGATGCTGACCCCGGCGGGCTACGGCGATCAGGTGGCGGAGATCAACCGCACGGCTGTGGAAGCAGCACTGGAAGCCAGGGACAAAGCCGACCATCCCGTGGCCGTCGCAGGCTCCCTGTCTCATATGGTGCCGGTGGAGGCGGGAACCGCCAATGTAGACCCGGCCACCATCCCCTCCGATGCCCAGGTATCAGATGCCCTGCACGAACTGGCAGGCATCCTGAAAGACAGCGGCGTCGATCACATCATGCTGGAGATGATGTATCATCCGGGCCGGGCGAAACTGGCGCTGGAGGCAGCGCAATCCACCGGACTGCCTGTCTGGTTTGGTCTCAGCGCCCGCCGCGGAGACAAGGGGGAAACCCTCAGCTTCCATCATCTGGACGACCTGCCTCTGTCGGCGGTGACCGCGCTTCTGCCCGGTCAGAATCTGGCTGCTGCCGGTGTGATGCACACCCCCTCTCACGTCATTGCCGACAGCCTGGCTGAAATCCGCAAGGCCTATGACGGTCCGCTGATGGCCTATCCTGATTCCGGGTACTTCGAAATGCCGGCCTGGCGCTTCATCGACGTCATTCCGCCTGAAGAGTTGCAGGACCTGTTTCAGCAATGGATCAGGGAATCCGGTGTGCAACTGATCGGTGGCTGCTGTGGCCTGACCGTCGCCCATATCGACGCCGCGGCAAGGGCCAGAGCCGCCGTGGCCGCCTGATCATGCTCTAGCGGCGGCCGAACAACCGCTCTATGTCCGGCAGCTTCAGTTCCACATAGGTGGGGCGGCCATGGTTACACTGGCCGGAATGGGGAGTGGCTTCCATCTGGCGCAGCAAAGCGTTCATCTCATCCAGATTGAGACGCCGCCCGGCCCGAACCGAGCCATGGCAGGCCATGGTGCCGCAGACCTCCTCCATACGCTCTTTCAGACTAAGCGTCTGGTCCAGCTCCGCCAGTTCATCGGCCAGATCATTGATCAGACCTTTGATGTCTGTCTGCCCCAGCAGGCCCGGCGTTTCCCGCACCAGAATGGCGCCGGTGCCAAAAAGCTCAATGGCAAGGCCCATTTCAGCCAGTTCTTCGGCCCGGCCCGCCAGACGTTCGGCCGCTGTTTCGTCCAGGTCCACCACTTCCGGCACCAGCAGCAGCTGCCGCTTGACCGTCTTGTCGGCCATCTGGGCTTTCATCCGCTCCAACACCAGCCGCTCATGGGCCGCATGCTGATCCACAATGACAATGCCATCATGGGTCTGGGCGACAATGTAGGTGGCATGCAGCTGGGCCCGTGCGGCCCCCAGAGGGTAACCTTCAAAGCCGCTGGCCGTCTGACCGGCGGAAGCTGCGACCGCGCCAAAGGCTGCCGCCATGATCTGGGGCGAATCGAGATCCTCGGCCCGCGCCCCCGGGGCAGCATCCAGATGCGGCAGAGATCCGGGCGTTCCCGCACCTCCGACCGGGGACGGCGCATAGGCCTGTTCACCAAACCCGGCCGCGCTGCCCTCGCCGTAGAGCGCCCCCTGACCAGTTGGCACCTGACCATGAGGCGCCTGGGCCTGCAAGGCGGCCTCTACCTGTCCCCGGGGCAGATAACTGTTCTGCGGGCGATAGAAGGAGCCTGTCCCGGCTCCGCCGACGCCGCTGTGGGGTTGGAAGGAACCCAGCGCAGCCTGAGATACTGTTGTGGAGGCCCGGTGTCCGGCCGCCGCCAGCGCCTGCTTGCAGGCTGAAACAATCAGGCCCCGCACCAGCGCGGAATCACGAAAACGCACCTCCGTTTTGGCCGGGTGAACATTGACGTCCACCACATCCGGCGGAACTTCCAGGAAGAGTGCCACCAGCGGGTGGCGGTCCCGGGCCAGGAAATCCTGATAGGCTCCGCGAATGGCCCCCAGCAGCAGGCGATCTTTGACCGGCCGCCCGTTGACGAAGAGGTACTGTTGCTGGCTGTTGCCCCGGTTGAGGGTCGGCAGGCCAATGAAGCCGGTTAGACGAAGCCCTTCCCGCTCTGCAGAAATGGGCAGGGCGTTGTCGCCGAACTCCTTGTGCATCAACGCTGCCAGGCGCTTCAGCCGGGCAGCATCGGAAGGGGCCAGCGCGTCAGGTCCCTCACCTTTTTCGCCGGAAACGGCGCTGACCAGGTCCTCTTCAAAAGACGGTTCGTAAGGCTCAACCCGCAGAAGGGTGCGTTTCTCATCACTCAGCGTGAAGCCCACCGTGGGGTGGGCCATGGCCAGCCGTTCCAGGCTGTCACGCACATAGCTGACTTCTGTGCGGGCTTGTTTCAGGAACTTCAGTCGCGCCGGGGTGGCGAAGAAGAGGTCGCGGATTTCAATGCGGGTTCCCTGATTCAAAGCCGCCGGTTTGGGTTGGCCCAGCTTGCCGCCTTCCACCGTAACCGCCCAGGCTTCTTGCGCGCCACGGGCCCGACTGGTGACCGTCAGACGGGCAACGGCACCGATGGAAGGCAGCGCCTCCCCCCGAAACCCCAGGGTCTTGATGTTAACCAGATCATCGTCCGGCAGCTTGGAGGTGGCGTGCCGTTCCAGCGCCAGCAGGATTTCGTCCGGCGTCATGCCGCAGCCGTCATCGGTCACCGCAATGAAGGCCCGGCCACCATCGCGCAGGGATACATCGATCCGGCTGGCCCCGGCATCCAGCGCGTTTTCCACCAGTTCCTTAACGGCCGCGGCGGGTCGCTCAATCACCTCACCTGCGGCGATCTGATTGACCAGGGTCTCCGGAAGCCGCCGAATGGTCATAGGGGTAACGGAATGACGTTGGAGGCGCTGTTTGCCAGTTCTTTTTTCACCAGGTCTGCCTGTTCTTCAGCCGACCGGTTTGCCTGCCCCGGATCGCCCGTCACCTCTCCATGCAGATCACGCATGTACTGGCGGGTCAGTTCCTTGCCTTCTTCCACGGCAGGCTGACCAAAGGGAGACACCGCAAAAAGTTCCGCCGCCAGCACCGTCTCCAGCATGAAGTGCATGAAAAGCCCTCCCATGACCTCTTCGTCCAGACGGTCGAAGGTGAAGAGCCGGGTTGGGCAGCCATTGGAAATCAGGGTTGCGGCAGTGGCCTTGGCTTCGGCATCAATCAGGTCGCCCAGACGGCGGCCGCTCAGATAATCCAGGCCCAGATCATCGGCCAGGTCGCTGGGCACAGGGGCCCCCTGACCACAGGTTTCCAGACGCATCAGGGTGAAGAACTTATCGCGCGGCCCATCCAGATAAAGCTGCAGCTGGCTGTGCTGATCCACTGCGCCGATGGCCTTAATGGGCGTGGTGCCCTGCCCGTTCTTGCCCAGACTTTCGGCCCAGAGCTGACGATACCAGCCCGCAAAGCAGGCCAGCCGATCCACATAGGGCATGAGAACCGATTGGTTGATGCCCTTGTCGCGGGACAATCCCACGGCCAGAGCCGCGCCCAGAACGGGGCTGGCATCCACCTCGACCGTTGGCTGCAAAAAGCCGTCCAGCACCTGGGCGGCCCCGGCCCGAATGGCCAGAGGATCCAGGCCTGCCAGACAGGCCGGCAGCAGACCCACGTTGGTCAGAACAGAATAGCGCCCGCCAATGCCCTCATGGTGATCCAGACAAGGCAGGTCATAGCGGTCGGCCAGTCGTTTCAGCGGCCCGCAGTTGGGTTCCGTGATCACGGCCATGGCCTCTTTCAGGCCGCTTTCCCCCAGAGTCTGGCGCAGATAGTCCAGGGCAATGAGAACCTGGCTGAGCGTCTCTGCCGTGCCACCGGATTTGGAAATGGCCAGCACACCGAGACGGGCCGCATCGACGGAGTCGAGAAAGGCTGCAAAGCTGTCCGGATCCACGTTGTCCATGAAATGCAGGCGCGGGGCACCCTTGGCCGGGCCGTAGCCACGGTCCACCAGTTCATAGAGCGTTTGCCCCCCCAACGAGGAACCACCGGTGCCCAGGATCAGAACATCGTCACAGCGCAGCCGAAAGCGTTCGGCCAGATCGGCCATGGCAGCCAGATCCGCCCGCTCTTCAGGCATGTTCAGAAAGGACAGATCTCCGATCTCAGCCCGGTCCCGGGCCTCTCCCAATCGGGCGACAGCCGGTGCCAGTGCATTCATGGCCTGAGACAGGGACGCCTCACTCAGACCAGCCGGGCCAACCGTCGTTTCGAAACAGGAGTCAGTATCAATATGAAACAGCATGTTCTCTCGCTTTTTCCTCCTATCTCCTTACCAGACTTGCCCCGAGGCGGGAAAGCTGTGAGGCCGGGAAAAAGCGGCGAGATGATCTTTTATTTCTGAAAAGCACCGACAAAAGGGCTCTCCAGCCGGAGATGTCGCTTTGCAAGCTGACTTTTACCCGGGTCCGGTCTCAAAAAAGCCCTTCCGGCATCCCGGAGTCGCCATAACACAGCACCCTCTTTACGACTCTTGGAAGCCTCAAAGCTCAGCTATCAGACGACCGTAGGCGGGTGCCGCAGTTCCCGGACGCCAAATGTACCGACACCCCAAACGCCAGCGCCCTGCTCGAGGTTACTTGACCGGCGCGTCCAGGGTGCTGGTGATGCCTTCGGGCTGGCCAATGACCACAACAGTCAGCTGCTCCGGATCAAAAAGCTCCCGGGCGACCCGCTGCACATCCTCCAGCGTCACCTTCTCAAAGAAGGAGTCGCGCTGGTCGATGTAGTCAATGCCCAGATCCTGCGCCTGCATGGCCACCAGAATGCTGGCGATCTTGCCTGTGCTGGACAGACGCAGGGCAAAACTTCCGGTCAGGTAGGTTTTGGCATCGGCCAGTTCTTCTTCGGTGGGGCCTTCCTGTGCCAGCCGTCCCCATTCCGCCTTGATGATATCCAGGCTTTCTTTCACCCGGGCATTCTGTGTTCCGACCCGGGCCATGATCAGCGCCGCGTGGTCAGAGGGCACCAGATAAGAGGCGACACCATAGGCCAGTCCCCGCTTTTCCCGCACCTCTTCATAGAGGCGGGAAGAGAAGGTGGACCCACCAAGGGCGTAGTTGACCATCAGCGCGGTGTAGTAATCCGGATCGTCGCGCATGATGCCGGGCTGCGCCATGACCACAATGGACTGAGGCTGCTGCCGTTCGATCACCAGAATGCCGCCGTCCTTGTAGACCTCTGCGGCTTCGATCGGGGTATCTGTTGCTGTCTTGGGCAGCTTGCCGAACACCTCATCCAGCCGTTTGCCCAGACTTTCGGCATCGATGTCGCCGGAGACCCCAATGTAGAGACGATCCTGAGTCAGTTGGTCCCGGACGAAATCCTTCAGGTCCTGCTGGCTCAACCCCGTCAGGCTTTCTTTGGTCCCTTTGGTCGGACGCCCATAGGGGTGATCTCCATAGAGCAGAGCCCGCAGATTGCGCCCGGCAATGGCATTGGGGTCCTTTTCAGAACGAGCCAGCCCCACCAGAACCTCCCGGCGCATGCGCGCAACAGCTTCGTCATCGAAACGGGGCGCTTCCAATGACAGGCGCAGCAGGTCGAAGGCCTGATCCTGATAGCGTGTCAGCGTGGACAACGAGCCGCCAAAGGAGTCGCGGCCCGCACTGTATCCCAGACCGATGGACTGATCGTTCATCACGCCCTGGAAGCTCTGGGAATCAAGCTCCCCCGCGCCTTCGTTCAAGAGAGTGGAGACCAGATAGGCGCGGCCTTCTTTGCCCGCCGGATCGGTGATGCCGCCGGCCCCGTCGAACAGGAATTCAACGGAGATGATGGGATTAGAGCGATCCTCAACCAGCCAGGCTTCAATGCCACCGGGCGAGACCACCTTCTGCACCTCAACAGCGCGGGCCTGGCCACTGGCCAGGGCCAGCAGGGTGATCCCCAGCAACAGCAGCAGGAGTTTCTGAGGCAGCGCAGGCAAGGGCAGGGCAAGGACTTTGGCGTTTTTTTTCTTCATGGGAACGGATCCTTGCTTAACCATTGGTGGCGCTGTTGGAGGCGGGAGCCTCATCGCTGCCATCGCTATTGTCATTGGCGGCTGGTTTGGGCTTCGTGCGCATAACGGCAGTCACAGAGTTCTGATTCTGGAATACCTTTTTGGCCGCCGTCATGATTTCCTCTGCCGTGACCTTCTCAATTTCATTGGGCCAGGCTTCCAGCTCGTCCGTGGTCAGGCCGATGGCCAGCGAGCTGCCAATGATGCGAGCGGCCGAAGTCACTTCATCGCGGGCAAAGGCTGCGCCATCGATCAGGCGGACTTTGGCTTTCTCAACTTCCTCATCACTGACGCCTTCAGCCAGCAGGCGATCGATTTCCGACCGCAGCTCGGCTTCCACTTCTTCCAGATTACTGCCGGGCAGAGGGGAAGCTGAAACTGAGAAAGAGGACGCGTCATAGGAACTGGCGCTGTAACCGGCTCCGGCAGAGGCTGCGATGCCTTTGTCGATGGCCAGGGAGGAGTAGAGCCGTCCGGTGCTGCCACTCAGCAATTCCTGCAGGACCTGCAAGGCATAGGCATCCCGAACCGGGGCGCCCTCTCCTGTTGGTTTGTAATTCGGGGCCAGATAGCTGATGGCCAGCCAGGGCTGACCGGCACGGGGGTCCACCATCTCCACCCGGCGGGGGGCCCAATGACGGGGTTCACTCACCCGGCGCCGTTCCGGCACGGCCTTGGCCGGGACCTTGCCGTAGTACTTCTCAGCCAGCGACAGCACCTCTTCCGGCTCCACATCGCCGGACACCACCAGAATGGCATTGTTGGGCGCGTACCAGCGGTCATAGAAATCTAGCGCATCCTGAGTTGTCAGGCCGCGCATTTCCTGCTCCCAGCCAATGACCGGGCGGCCATAGGGATGGTTGAGGTAGAGCGCCGCATTGCGCATTTCGCCCAGCTGGGAAGAGGGGTTGTTGTCGATGCGGCTGCGGCGTTCCTCCAGGATCACATCCCGTTCCGGCAGGACGAGCTCGTCGCTCAGCACCAGATTTTCCATGCGATCGGCTTCGTAACGCATCATGGTTTCCAGCCGGTCTTTGGCCACGGTCTGGTAGTAGCCTGTGTAATCGCGAGAGGTAAAAGCATTCTCCTGCCCGCCATTACGCGCAATCACCTGGGAAAACTCGCCGTTGGCGGCAGTTTTGGTGCCTTTGAACAGCAGATGCTCCAGAAAGTGCGCCAGCCCGGATTTGCCCGGAACTTCATCTGCGGAGCCAACTTTGTACCAGACCATGTGCATGACGATGGGCGCGCGGGTGTTCTTCACCACCACGACCTCCATGCCGTTGTCCAGCTTGTAGACCGTGGGGTCGAAGATCTTCGCCGCGGCGGACTGTGGCAAAAGAAAGAGGCTGAAAAGGAAGGCAGATATCAGTCCAAAAACAGCAGGCACGGGCCGGAACTCCCTGAAAACAAAGCTAGCAGTGAAGATGGTGATATAACGCGCGCTGACCAAAGCGCAACAAAAGCCGGATGAAATGTCTGTCATCTTTTACGCAGCGCTACGCGCAGAAGATCATTGAAAAGCGAAGGCAAAAAGAAAGGGCCGCCTGTTGGGCGACCCTGAATCTTCTTTTTTGGACTGCTATCCGGCGACAGATCAGTTGAACACGCCTTCCAGCAGACCTTTTTCCTTACGCTCAACCGTTGGGGTTTCTGCGCCGGTAACCGGCTGTCCCAGAGCTTCAGCTTCCCGAATGCGCTTGCTCTCTTCTGTGGCATCCACCACTTCACCCGGAACGGGATAGTCCCGCCAGAAAATCAGGTCTTCCACGAAGGATTCGTTTTCTTCATTGATGCGGTTGGTTTCCCGCTCAATGGTCAAACGGATATCAGAGTCAGATTCAGCGTAACCGGCGGCTGCCAAAAGGGAGCGTTCGCCAACACTGCGGCCATCATCCGGCACCATCTCATCCAGGCTGGGACCGGTGTCATCGGCTCGGAAAACGGTTTTTCTGGCCTGATCCTCAGCCGAGCCTTCCTGCGGGCGCACGGCACCGGGCTGAGGGGGGCGCAGCTGGAAATTCGGGGGAAGCGTCAGGGGGGCACGGGCAACCACCTGGAATTCATCCGGGGACTGTTTGCCCAGACCAAAGGTCTCTTTGCTTGCAGAACAAGCAGACAAAGCCGCAGCGGCCAGCGCCACCAACGCAAGGGACTTCATCGAAATCGTCATCTCTACAACACTCTCACAGGCTGTCTTTAAGCGCCCTGAAAACAGGGAAGGAACAGGAGCAACACCCGGTTTGCACCAAGACAGAGCCCGTACGAGGCCTCCTTAGCTAGCCAGTTACTCTTTCTTACTCTCGTCCTGCTTTTCGAACAAGCCGTCGAGTAAGAGAAAACCAACCCCCACAACGATACAGGAATCAGCCACGTTAAAGGCGGGCCAGTGCCACTGGCCGACAAACACATCCAGGAAGTCAACCACACCCGGGCGGAGAATGCGGTCCACCACATTGCCCAGAGCACCGCCGACAATCAGACCAGCCGCCAGCGTGATGCGCCAGCCCTCCATATGCCGGACCCAGGCCAGCAGCCCACTGATGATCAGCAAAGACAGCACAATCAGGGCGTAGGTCCCCGCCTGTCCCCCGCCGCCAAACAGGCCAAAGGACACGCCGGTATTGTAGGTCAGAACCAGGCTGAAGAAGTCGGTGACCGGTATGGTGCGCGGCGGCACCATAACAATTTCCAGGATCAGCCATTTGCTGAACTGGTCAAGGACCGCAAAGAAGGAAGCCAGAATCAGAACACGGGCAATCATGCAGTCTCTCTTGTTGCGTGACCATGAACACACCTGCAGCTCCGCGGCAGGCAAAGGGGCGATAACTGATTGGTCAGCATCGCCCCTTTCTTTACTCAGCTGCCTGTTGTTCGCCGACAACCGCAGCGCAACGGCCACAGGTATCAGGCACAGCGGGCACGTCGTTGACCTCCGGCAGGATCTTCCAGCAACGCTCACACTTGTCGCCTTCAGCAGCCAGCACCTCAACTGCAACACCTGGCACTTCTTCCAGTGCGAAGGCCTGCTCGGGGGCCGCTTCCTGCACCAGGTCAATGTCGGAGGTGATGCAGATGTCAGCAAGATTCAGCCCGGCCACAGCAGCAGCCCAGCTGTCATCGCTAACGTAGACCTTTGGTGCAGCCTGCAGGGAAGAGCGGATGCGCTTTTCTTTACGCTCCAGCTCCAGCGCTCCCGTGACCACACGGCGCAACTGACGGATCTTGCTCCAGCGGGCAGCCAGGTCATCATTCTGCCAGTCTGCAGAGACCGGCGGGAACAGGCGGTAGTGCACGGACTCTTCACGCTCCACACCATCCACCGCCTCGGCGGCCCGCATCCACCAGGCTTCCTCGGCGGTGTAGGAGATCACCGGCGCCAGCCAGGTCACCAGGTGGTCGAAGATGATGTCCAGCACCGTCCGGCAGGCCCGACGGGTGAGATCCTCCGGCGCATCACAGTAGAGGCTGTCCTTGCGGATATCGAAGTAGAAAGCAGACAGATCCACCGCGCAGAAGTCATGCAGTGTGCGGAACAGGGCATGGAAGTCATAACTTTCAATGCTGTTGCGCACAGTGGCGTCCAGCTCCCACAGGCGATGCAGAACCCAGCGTTCCAGCTCCGGCATCTGCTCCAGAGGCAGAGCTTCTTCCCGGGTAAAGCCTTCCAGATTGCCCAGCAGATACCGAAGGGTATTGCGCAGGCGACGGTAGGCATCGGCGGTCTGCTTGATGATGCCGGGGCCGACGCGCAGATCTTCCGAATAATCAGACGCCACGACCCAGAGCCGCAGAATGTCAGCCCCCTGCTCGTTCATCACATCCTGAGGATCAATGCCATTGCCCAGGGATTTGGACATTTTGTGGCCTTTTTCATCCATCAGGAAGCCATGGGTCAGCACAGCATCATAAGGTGCCCGGCCGCGCGTCCCGGTGGATTCAAGCAAGGAGGTGTGGAACCAGCCGCGGTGCTGATCAGAGCCTTCCAGGTAGAGGTCTGCCGGCCACTTGAGGTCTTCGCGGGCCTCCAGCACAAAGGCGTGGGTCGAGCCGCTGTCGAACCAGACCTCCACCACGTCCATGACCTGGTCATAGTCTTCGCTGTTGTAGTCATCGCCCAGCCAGCGTTCGGCAGGGGATGAGAACCAGGCATCGCCGCCTTCGGTTTCAAAGGCCTCAGCCACCCGGTCGATAACCGCCTGATCACGCAGAGGCTCGCCGGTTTCCTTGTTCACAAAAATCGGCAAAGGCACGCCCCAAAGACGCTGGCGGGAAATGCACCAGTCCGGCCGTGTCTCGATCATGGACATCAGACGGGCCTGCCCTTTGGGCGGGTAGAACTTGGTTTCTTCCAGGCTGGCCAGCGCCTTCTTGCGCAGGTCATTGGTCTCCATGGAGATGAACCACTGAGGCGTGTTGCGGAAGATCAGCGGCGATTTGGAGCGCCAGGAATGGGGATAGCTGTGCTTGACCTTGCCTTTGGCGGCCAGCCCGTCCGCCGCAATCAGGGCCTTGATGACGGAGACATTGGCGCTGCCTTCCTTACCCTCGTCGGTCAGGATCGCTTCCCCGGCAAAGAGGGGAACATGGGGCAGGAACTTGCCGTCGCCACCCACGTTGTGGGTCATTTCCAGACCGAACTGCAGGCCCAGCTGGTAATCGTCGGCACCATGGCTGGGGGCCGTATGCACAAAGCCGGTCCCGGCGTCTACCGTCACAAAGTCAGCTGGCAGAACAGGCACATCATAGTCATAGCCCTGACCCCGCAGCGGATGGGCTGCAATGGAGCCTTCGAAGTCGCTGCCCAGGTAGCTGCCCAGTTCGGCCAGCTCTTCAATCTTGAGATCCTGGCAGACCTGATCTTTCAGAGCTTTGGAGATCAGCAGCTTCTCGCCCGCCTTGGCGAAGGATTTCTCGGCCACTTCTTTGACCTCGACCAGCAGATACTCTTCCTCTGCGGCATAGGCGACGGCCCGGTTGGACGGGATGGTCCAGGGGGTCGTGGTCCAGATCACGATGGCAGCACCGGCCAGTTCCGGTTTGGAAGGCGTAACCAGCGGGAAACGTACCCAGATGGTATGGCTGGTGTGGTCGTAGTACTCCACCTCGGCATCGGCCAGCGCCGTGCGTTCCGGCACGGACCAGAGAACAGGGCGGGACCCGGCATAGAGGCCGCCGTTCATCAGGAACTTTCCGATTTCGCGCACGATCTGTGCTTCAGCCGGATAGGCCATGGTGGCATAGGGATTTTTCCAGTCGCCGATGCCGCCCAGGCGCTGAAACTCCTCCACCTGCACGCCGATCCACTTGTCAGCGAAGTCCCGGCACTCCCGGCGGAACTCAATCTGATCGACATTGTCTTTGTCCTGGCCCTTGGCCCGGTAGCTTTCTTCCACCTTCCATTCGATGGGCAGGCCATGACAGTCCCAGCCGGGAACGTAGTTGGCGTCTTTCCCCAACATCTGGTGGGAGCGGTTAATCAGATCTTTCAGGATCTTGTTCAGGGCATGGCCCATGTGGAGATGGCCGTTGGCGTAGGGCGGGCCGTCATGCAGCACGAATTTTTCGCGGTCTTTAGATTGCTCGCGCAGACGTGTGTAGAGGTCCATTTCCTTCCATTTGGCCAGAATCTCTGGCTCGCGCTTGGCCAGTCCGGCGCGCATGGGGAAATCGGTTTTGGGCAGAAAAACGGTGGAACGATAATCGACGCTCATCAAGGGGCCTCGGAATTGATCTGGGAACGTTGCCGTTGCCCTGCCTGACAGGGCCCAGCAACAGTTCACGTCATCACCGACCCAGCATGGTCATTCAACAGGTCGGCTGAAAACAAAAGAGAGTGATCGGCATTGCTGTTCAGGATCAACAGAAACACCGCAGCAGCTTCCCGGCCTTCCCTAGAAGACCGGGTCAATAATTCGCCCAGCGCACAGGCCCCCTATTCGCCCGGCAAAAGAGGGGCTGACAGGCTGCCGCAAAGGCTGAATTTTCTGCTGATTTTGCATCATGGCCGGGAGAGTGATTGATCCGCCGCCTCGGGTCAAGCACGAGAGCCGGTCAATCCCGGTTTTCCGGCGTCCTGACCTCTTCAGCACAGCAATCCGGAGCCGGAGTTACTCTGCTGCATCGCGAACAACCGGGCGACGCGGCGGCATCAGGGTTGCTTCGCCGTCCAGCACCACGTTGCCATCCACGGTGCAGACCGTTTCAAAAACCACGCGTTTCTTCTCAGCCTGGACTTCCTTGACAGTGACCGTTGCCGTCACTTTGTCGCCAATCTTCACGGCGGCTTTAAAGTTCAAAGACTGGTTCAGATAAATGCAGCCCGGGCCAGGCATCTTGGTGCCAAAAACCGTGGAGATGAACCCGGCTGACAGCATGCCGTGGGCAATGCGTTCCTTGAAGATGGTGCCAGCAGCATAGTCGGCATCCAGATGCACAGGGTTTGTATCCCCCGTCACATCGGCGAACTGAACGATGTCAGCTTCGGTGACAGTTTTGGCATAGCTTTCGGTCATACCCGGTTTCAAATCATCCAGGGTATAGCTTTGCGTCTGAGACATTCTTCCTCCAGGAACAGATCGAGAGCATGAGCGGTTAGGACAGAAGCGCACTGCGCGCCGAACGCCGCGGGCCATCCTCTAACATGTTGAAAAGAAGCAAATGCACGCGTTAGGGTGTTTCACGCAGTGAGCTCACTTAAGCGTGGTTCCCGTTACCTGATTTGCCTCCACTGGGCCTGTATCACGCTCCTCCTGCAAGGATTGCAAAGCAGGGCACCATAATGTTGCGGCGCACAGCTTATGTTGCATTGCAAGATAAGTCGAGCCAAAGAGTTTGCGCAGATTGGAAAGAGGGCTATTCAGCCCAAGGGGGGCAGGCTAGACTCTTCTTTCCTGCACACACGAATGTCCGAACGCTGTCAGCCCTGTCGCCCAGGCAGATCGACCCAGGCCAATGACCAAGGCCTGCGATCAGGCTCACGCAGCACCAGTGTTAAAGAAAGACCGTCGATGACCACACGGGTTTCTCCTATAAACCAGCCTCCTGCCCGTCACCGCCCCCACCCGGCACTGACTGAAAATCTGCTGAAGATTGTGGCTCCCCTCTTTCTCCTGTTTGTGCTGGCAGCCTGCAACAGCAGCGGGTCGACAGAGCAACCAGTGAGCGAAGCGTCTGCTGCCCAGAACGCCACACGCAGTGATGAGTCCAGCAATCCCAATGAAGACGCCAGCCTGCAAAGCCCGCCGCCGCGCCCTGATCTGGACCCCTTTCCCGGCGCGGCCTTGCCGGCGGACGGGTTGGGCCGCTTTTACTTCTACCGGACAGCGGATCCCATGCTGGTGGGCGTGGAGCCCGACATCATCGTCAATGACAAGAAAGTCGGGGTGTCCAGAGCCAGCGAGATTTTCTACCGCGATGCCAAACCGGGCCGCTACAGGATCCACAGCACACACGATCCCGATGTGCCCATTCTGGTTTCCTTGCTGCCCGGACAGATCCGCTACATCCGGACTTCGCCTCAGCTGCGCTTTTTGGGGATGCGCATAGGACCACAGCTAATTGATCCGCGCCTGGCGACACAAGAAACCAAGAACTTGTTTGTTTCACCTCAAGAATAAGCGGCGATCACAGCAAATTGTTTGCCCTGCCAAACACTGCGGGAACTGTCATTTTAGCTGAAGGAACAAATGCCTCTGAACCGATGAGGGCATAATTTGTCGGTTTTCTAGTGATTCGTGCGTAGCTCTGGGATACAATCTACCTCCGCAACCCAGGCGCGGACAGTGCCGAGGGTTTAGGGAGGAAAAACTTGGGCCTGAATGTGGAGGGGAAGTCCACGCTCTGGCGCAGGTACGGCTTGTGGTCATTTGAAGTGTGTAACGGGATCAAAAAGCCGGCAGTTCATTCATGGGTGGGGTAGCAAGATAAAATGAGTGATGTGACAGGCTTTGGCGATAGCCTTAAGCAGGCCAAAGGGACGATTAAGTGGTTTAATACCTCCAAGGGTTTCGGGTTTGTACATTTCGAAAATGGGGACCCTGACGCTTTTCTTCACGTATCGGTGCTGGAGCAAATCGGTCGGGTAGACCTGCCGGAAGGCGCGATCGTGGAAGTTTCTGTATCTGAGGGCCGCAAAGGTCTGCAGGTTCAGGAAATCGTGAACATTGTGTCCATGCCTGAAGTCAATGCCATCATCGACGATGGCGAGCAGATCGATGGCACCGTCAAATTCTTCAACGAAGAAAAGGGCTTCGGTTTCATCGTGCCCGACGACGGCAGCAGCGATGTTTTTGTCTCTTCCAGAATTCTGCAGCGGGCTGAAATTCAGGCCCTGGAGCCAGAACAGCGCGTTCGGGTGTCCACCAAAATGGGACAAAAAGGCCCCATGGCGGAATCTGTCGAAGTCCTGGGTTAAGACCCGGGAAGCACGTTCAAGCGCTCCACCTTCAGCAACGGCGGCCGGGCAGTTGCTCCTCCCTGCCTGTGCGCCTGTGCCGGATCAGGCCATGCCTCCATCCTACATTGCGATTTGACCCTCCACTTCCTGTTGTCTTCGGCATCCCGAAGGTTCTGGAGGTTCGGCACAAGCAGTGCGTCACAAAAATGGCCTGCGCTCGGGGGCAGACTGACGGCTTTGTTGAAAGCGCAAGGCCCTTCCGGCCAACCCGCCCCTGCTGTGAGCAAAGCAATCTCATCAGAAGAAATCGCCCCCTCGCTTTTCCCATTATCCGGCCACTGATTTATCAAAAACATCCTATTGTTTCAGCATATTAGACTTTCATTCTAGTCGACGATGGGAATGCGATCCCCAATTGTTACCCTTCGTTACACAAAGGACATTTTTACGTTACAGTTATCTGTGAAGGTATCCACATACCGGACTTTCCATATTTCCTCTCCTTAGCCTCACCCCGGAAACCGGTAGAGACGCCAGCTCTTCCCCCAGAGCTGGCGTCGTTGCGTTTGGGGCAGTTTTCAGTGATGGGGATGGCAGGAGAGATCCCTGCCCCCCTATGACGGGGAAGTTCCCTCTGCTCTGGCTGTCAGGTCAGGCGCGCGACTGCAGGGAACCACTTAAGGCATGAACCATTTACGCCACGAACCCACTCATGGCCTAGAACCGTTCACTGCCGTAAACCCAGCCAAGTCAGGAACCCCATTTTCAGGTCAGCGTTTTTCCGGCGCTTTTTCCGGAGGGCCAGGCCAGAGCAGGCTCATCAGTTTCTTCTGCCAGCTGCGAAGCTCAAAACAACAAAGCTACCTCTTCCCGGGACAAGAACAGGGCATGAAAAATCCCATTTTGCCGCAAGACTTTTTTAGGAGACTTGCCCTATCATTGGGTCAGGTCCATTCAGTGATATCCGCCCATGACTGCAGTACCCCCTTCACCAATCGCGCCTCTTGAAGATCAGGAAGCCTGGCCTTCTCATTCCGGGGAAAGTCGAGCCAAACGGGCCGCCCGCATCGCCAGGATCGGCTATTGGGATGCCGACTTCGATGGCAACATCCTGGCCCATGACGGAGAGTACCTGGCCATTCATGGGTTTGCGCCCGATGCCGTCATCACCCGCCAGGAACAGCTCAACTGCCTGATCCACCCGGACGATAAGGAGCGGGTTGAGCATTACTTTCAGCAGGCCGATCAGACAGAACAGGACTACCAGGTCGACTACCGGATCATTCAGCCCGGCGGGAAACTGGTTTACCTGCGCGAAGTCGGCGAAGTTGTGCGCGACACAGCTGGCAACCGGATTGGCCATTCCGGCACGACCCACGACATCACACAGGCCAGTCTGGCGGAAAAGAGGCTGCGCACAGCCCTGGCTCAGTCAGAAGAAAACCTGCAGGCAAAAAACCGTTTTCTAAGCAACATGAGCCATGAACTGCGCACACCTTTGAACGCCATCAAAGGCTATGAAGAAATGCTCTCAGTCGGGTTGCATCCGGAACGCAGTGCCGACTATCTGGCCATGATCGTCAATGCCAGTGATCACCTGACGTCTATCATCAGCGACATTCTGACCATCAGCGAAGTGGAGCAGAATGACCATGTGCTGTCTCTGGAGAACATTCCGCCGCAACGGGTCATCCAGCAGGCCATTGAGCTCAGCGGCGTCGAACTGGATGAAACAGGCCCGCCCGTTACGATCGACTGCAGCAATGCACCGGAAGACCTGACAACAGACCCTCGCCTGCTGGTACAGATTCTGGTCAACCTTCTGTCCAACGCCAGAAAGTATGCCCCCAACAGCAAAGAGATCATTGTCCGTTGCTGTCACAGGGAAGACCGTGTGGCTTTTGAGATCCAGGATTTCGGCCCTGGCATCCCTGAAGAAGAACTGGACAACATCGCAGAGCCTTTTGTTCGGGGCACCAGCGCCAGGCAGTCAGCCGTTTCCGGCACGGGTCTGGGTCTTTCCCTGACCCGGGATCTGGCCCGCCGCCTGGATGGCTCGCTGGTTCTGAAAAGCCCTGAGGGGGCAGGACTGACAGCACGGGTAGTCCTCTCCAAGGTGCTTTGACAGCCAGACCTTCCCGATCCGCAACGTCATTCCAGCCGCCCCCTCCCACTGATCAAAGGCCTGTCGGTTGCCTCTTGGCGTATCCTGCCTGACCCTTCCTGAGCATCAGTCCAACATCAGCAGACTGAGGGCAGAGGCGATCAGCAGCAGCCCCATGACACCGTCGAACCGGCGCTGACGCCCGGGTTGATGCAGCCAACGGGACAGCAGCTGTCCGGCCTGCGCCCACAGCAGAAGGCAAACGCCCGATAGCAGGGCAAACAGCGCCAACAGCTGTACCAGGTCCCCATAACTCTCCGAAATGCGGGGCTGGGCAGCAATGACGGTCAGAACCAGCATCCAGGATTTGGGGTTCAGAAACTGGAAACAGAACAGCGCCAGCCCTCCGTCCAGAACGGCGCTCCCTCTGTGGACAGCTTCATCCCTGCCCGACGGCCTTTCACCCGCCAAAATCATGCGGCTGCCCATCCAGACGAGATAGCTGCACCCCAGCACTTTCATCACGACTTTCAGGTCAGGCCACTGCTCAAACAATGCCTGAGCGCCCCACCAGCAAAGCAGGACCAGGGCGAGCGTTCCCAGAACAATGCCCAGCATCAAAGGAGAGGCAGCCCGCAAACCGCCCTGCACCGCCCGTGACATCACCAGCACATTGTTGGGACCGGGGCTGAGCACCCCGGCCAGAACCATGCCGGACAGCGCAAGCCAACCCTCAATCATGGCTGCACCTCCTGGAACGCTCCAAGTCTCCGGGCGCCTGGCTTACCTGATGACTGGCCGGGCTTTTGCCGTTTCTCTTTGAAGTCTAGATGACTTTGCAAAGTGACCGGGTCAATCTGACTGACGGTTCCGCTTTCCGGGTCCCAGACCTCGAAAGCCCCCAGGTGGCTCCGCTCCGCTGGTTCGCTCCAGTCCACTTCCGGTAAATCTGCCAGAATACCGTGGGGGTTCTGCACACCGTCATTCAGATAGTAGCCAGCCAGAATGGCTGGGAAATCGACTGTCTCGGCCACGCCTTTCCAGGCAAAGAGATCCCGCGCATAGGCCCAGAGGTGGGGATAGTCCACCAATCGCTTTCGGGTACAGCGGAAATGGGTCGCATAGACGGCGTCAAAGCGCAGCAGCGTTGGAAAAAGCTGCCAGTCTGTGGCCGTTACTACCGTGCCCAGAAGTGTTCGCTGACGGCTCAGCAGGCTGTCCCATTCCGCGAGGCTGGCAAAGACCTGCTCGACGGCCTGATCATAGGCCGATTGACGGGTGGCCAGCCCCGCCCGGTACACCGCATTGGCAAGGCGGCCATAGATGCGCTGGCTCAGGGCCTCCATCTGGCCCCGGTAAGGCGCCGGGAAAAGACTGTACTCACGAGGCCCGCAAGAAGATGAGACCGGGCGAACCTGGTCCAGACCAAACATCAGGAAGGAGGAGCTGTTGCTGACAATCCTCTCCTGCTTTCGGTCCCAGAGCAGGGGAACAGTGGCGCGACCACTGTAGCTCCCGTCTGCCCAGCTATAGAGCTGATGCAAATGCTGCAAAGGCCGGCCCAACAGTCGTTCTGCCTGTTCTGGCTGCTGAAAGGCATAGCCTTCCAATCGAGGTCCGCCCGCAACCAGCAGCGGCAGCCCCTCCAGTCCCTTGAGCTTTCGCATCAACAGGATCCGATGCGACCAGGGACAGCTGTAAGACGCCACCAGAACAAAACGCTCCGGCTGACTGGACACAGCCAAAATGTCCGCCGCCGTCAAATGTTGCTCAAAAGGACTAGTTTCGCGCACGAAGGCCCCTTTCTTCATGAAGCGGTCGACATCCGCCTGCCAGCGCCCCTCTATCAACATGCCCATCTGTCTGCCTTTCTCTTGCATCATTGGTTCCAGTGGCACCGCCGATCAGTCGCATGGCATTGCCCCGGCGGAGGCAGCTGGATCTGCAAAGAAAGCTAACGAAACGGAACCAAGAAAACTGTTCTCAAGTAAGACTAAAATGGTCTAAAAATTAGAACATGAAAGATCTCCCTCTCACCTGGCTGCGGGCCCTGGCCGCTGTCTACGACACCGGCGGCATTCGCCCGGCTGGCCGGCAGCTGGCTGTGACCCACTCCGCCATCAGCCGTCACCTGCGGGACCTGGAAGCCTGGCTGGAAACACCGTTGTTCGACAAACGGCCCGGCAGCCAAAACCTGGTCTTTACGGCAGAGGGGGAAAAGTTGGCCCAGGGGGTGCTTCAGAATTTCACCGATGTTGCTTTGCTGGTTGAGCAATTGCGCGAGGGGCGACGCAGCAACGCTGTGACCTTGGCGACCACCGCCTCGGTGGCCAGCCGCTGGCTGCTGCCCCGCCTGGCAGCCTTTGAAGCGGAGAACAGCTGGATCGAACTGTCTCTGGTCATCGACCAGCGCCCCAGAGATCCTCAGGAGGAAGGCGCGGACCTTTCCCTGCGAATGGGCAAGGGTCCCGGCCCAAAGGGCCCGGGCAAAAGAAAGGCTGAAGCAACTGCGCCTCTGGCCTTTCCCCTGATGGATGACACCCTCTTTCCCGTCATGAGCCGGGCGTTCTGGCAGGAAGCCGGACGTCCGGACCAACCGGAAGACCTCCAGAGCCTGCGACTGCTGCATGACCGGGACCCACACGCGGCCTGGTCCCAATGGAAACAGCAGTTTGGTCCGGAGGAGCTGAACGTGCGCAGTGGCCCCCGCTTCACCTCTTCAGATCTGGTTCTGCGCGCAGCTGAGCAAGGGCTGGGCGTGGCTCTGGCGAGGGGACACCTGGCCCATGATGCCCTGGCCAGTGGACATCTCATCCGTCCCTTTGGTGACCTCTCCGTTCCCCTGCCCGATGCCTACTGGCTTCTGCAAAATCCAGCCACGGCCTCCCGTCCCGCCGTTCGCACCACCAAAGCCTGGCTGCTGGCAGAGACAGAGACAGAGAAAGAGGAAAATCAGCCTGACAAAAGAGTCCAAACAACCTGATAAAGATAAGGCACAACAACAAGCTTCAAACAAGTTGGGTTCGGTTCCTTGATGAGCTATTAGAATCGATTTGTTTTTCAGCAGCAAACAGCTGAGGGGGTTATCTGCTCCGTCAATCAAAGGTCACGTAGGTCAGGGTTTCCACGATCTCGCCCTTGCGGGCCAGGGGCTGAATCACCTGATTCCAGCGCTGATGGTCCTTGTCGCGCCAGTCGATACGCCCGCCCAGATAAAGACGTTTCTTTTCTCGCAGCACTTCCAGATGGGCCTGGATAAAAGCCTGCTCGGTGTAGCCATGTTTGCCATCGGCGATGTAACCTCCCGTCAGATCCATCCCATAAACGACGCTCAGTTGAGAGCCCCAGTAACGGTAGTGGAAATCCTCTTTGTCCGGGTCCCAGCGCAAAATGATCAGGGTCGGGGAGTATCTGAACAAGGGAGGTGACTGAACCTGTTCCAGCGTCAGCGGCGCCCCCCTACTGACCGTTTCGCAATCCGCCAGGAAGGCCACGATCTTTGGATGCGATTTGGTTTCTTCGCTGTCTTGCAGAAAACTCACGGTTACCGGATCCTTAGACTCAAACCGGATAGGATGGGATCACTTCATCTGTAGGCCAAAAGCGTAAGCGAAGCTCCCTTCAAAAAAAGCTGGAAGACGATTGCTTTTGGTGGAGAAAGGAAACCTCTCCGTTCTCGCGGGCTGGAGTCAACCAATGATCCGGGAAAAGCATCCAACAGCGATGTGTCAGCGACCTGGAGAACCAGGCGGTTTCTCCAAACCGCAGTCACCAGTGAGATTTGTCCGGAAACACCTGTTCTTAGATGCCGGGAAGTAAAACCGATGAGATGATCAGCAGCAGGGAGCCACTCTATTCAGCCATGATTTCATCGGAACCACCGGCCGCAGCCGGCATGTCGCGAAACTTCGGCAGACCATCCGGCAGATCCAGAACCCGCTCTGCGTAGTAAACATGCATGGTCGGCGCGAAAGGCAGGTCCTCCAGCAGAGGCGGATAAACATCCACCATTCCGGCAGCGGGCATTTCGGTAATAACGGCACCGCCACAGCCCGAGCAATGCAAACGGGTTGACTTGCCAGCCTTAGAATAGCGTCGCAATGACTGCTCACCTGCCGTAACCTTGACCAGATCGGCAGGCCAGAGGGAGTAGGCCGTCACCGGTGCACCGGACCAGTGGCGACAGTCATCACAGTGGCAGTACCCCTGCAGGACGGCGTCTCCGGTAACCTGCACCTTCACTGCGCCGCAAAAACATGCGCCCTGCCGAATCTCAGTCATCTGTTCCCCCTGTTCCTGAGCCATCTGGAGGTCCGGTCTGTTACCAGAATCAAATCGGATTAAGTGGACTCACTACGTGATAACACTTGAACCGTGAATCATCCTCTAGACAACAGCCGCTCCCAAGCTAAAGACCGCAGCCTGCCACAAAGGCAAACCTCTGTCCTGCTTCAATAGCTTATGCACCGATGGCAACCGCAATCCTGCTGACAGCTTGTGTGACGAGGGAACTAGGCTGTGTAACGCAGGGCAGAAGAGGGCTGGGTCGGGGTTTTGTGGAACTTGCCATCTTTCATGATCGCCACCAGACGGTTTTGGTCCTGCAGAATGCGCACATCCGACAAAGGATCCCCGTCGACCAGCAGCAGATCGGCCAGATAACCTTCACGGATCAGCCCCAGGTCCTGCCCCATTCCCATGATCTGGCCGCCATACTGGGTTCCGGCCCGCAAAGCCTCCATGGGGCTGAACCCCAGCAAGTCCACGAAGTACTCCAGATCCTTGGCATTGGTCCCCATGGGGGTCCAGGCAAAGCCATAGTCGCCGCCAATCAGCACCCGAATGCCCCGGCGGTGCATTTCCTTCATGGTCTCAATGGCGGCTGCCAGTTCTCTTTCGTAAGCTTCGGCCAGGGCGCTGCCCGGTTTGATGCCATAGTCCCCGGCATTGCGGGCGGTGTTGATCAACCAGGCCAGGCCGGGCGCCACAAAGTGCTTGTCCTTCGCTGCTTCCAGCTTGTCCAGAGACTCACTGTCGGAGAAGGAGGCGTGGTAAATGATGTCGATACCGTGCTTGACGCAGAGCTTAACGGACTCGGCAGAGCGGGCATGGGCAGCCAGCCAGCGCCCACGCCGTTTGGTTTCCGACACCGCCATGGCGATCTCTTCTTCCGACATCTGATTTTCTTCTGCCCCCATGCCGGTGATCTCTTCACCCGACAGATTGAGCTTGATGGTGTCGTTGCCCCACTTGATCAGTTCACGCACCCGGGCCCGCACCTCTTCAGGGCCGGAAACCACAATGCCCAGATTCAGCGCCTCATGGGGAATGTGGGGCGGGGTCATGTCCCCCAGGCCACCCAGTGTCGTAAGTTCCGGACTGGCAGCGGTATAGCGCGGGCCGGGAAAGCGTCCGGCGTTAATGGCGTCACGGATCACCACATCCAGCCGGGGCTTGGCAGCCGCTGCCCCGCGACCAGCGGTAAAGCCTGCGTCCAGCATGACCTTGGCCATCTCCACGCAAGACAGGATGTGCTCTTCCGGCGGCATCATGTTGATGGGATCAACACCGGCCGAATTGTTCCAGCTGAGATGCAGGTGGGCATCAATCAGGCCCGGCATCAGGGTCATGCCCCGACCGTCGATGCTTTGACCGCCCGACCGGTTCCAGCCCATGCCAACACCCGTGCCGCTGCGGCTGATGCTCTTGATCCGGTTTCCCGAGACCGTGACCTCACCGGAAAAGGGAGGTTCGCCGCTGCCGTCCAATATGCGGACATTGGTGAAAACAATGTCAGATGCGCCACCATCCGTCTGACGCGTTCCGCCCCAGTTGGTAAAACTCTGCTCTGACATCCTCTTTCTCCTTCGGTCGCTTTATCTTTTACAAGCTGTGTTGGTTCAGGTGGTCCGCCAAGAGTTCTGCGCTCTCTTCTGGCGCTTCCTGCATCATCCAATGGCCGACGCCCGGCAGGTATTGCGCCCTGCCCTGGGGCAAACCGGACAGCAACTGATCCGCCATGGCTGGCGGGGCCACCGGATCAAACTCTCCGACCACCAGCAGGGTGGGACAGGTTATCAAAGCCGGGTCCAGCGCCTGAAAGCGGCTAAGGGCTTCACAATGGCGTGCATAGCCTTCAGGGGACTGCCGCAGCAGGCTTTCCCGCACAGCTGCCGACGCCAGACTTTGCCCCTGGGCCACACTGGCCTGGGAAACAGCATCTGCAATACCGGCCATGCCGTCCTTTCGTGCCTGCTGCGCCCGTTCCTGCAAGGCCTGGCGGGCCGCAGCCGGGGGCTCGGTGAGGGCACCGAACAGGGTGAGGCTGGCCACCAGATCCGGTCTTTTTGCGGCCAGAATCTGACAGACAAGCGTGCCCATGGAGTGGCCGACAAAATGCGCTTTGGAGAGGTTGAGGGACCGCAGTCCCTCCTCCACTGCAGCCGCCAGACCAGCCAGACCGGCAAGGCCCGGTCGCAGGGCCGACCGACCCGCACCGGGCAGGTCCGGACGGATGATCTGGAAGGCTCCCAGTTGCGAGAGCAACGGCTGGAAGGAATTGGAGGTCCCGCCCAGGCCATGGATCATCACCACCGGCGCCCCCTTGCCCGCCACTTCCATCACCAGAGATCCCAGTCGGTGATCAGCCATGGGTCAGCGGGCCTCCACCGGGTTCTCCAACTGACCAATGCCGTCTATGTCCACCCGGACCCTGTCCCCGGCCTTCAGATATCGGGGCGGTTTGAAGCCGATACCCACACCGGCTGGTGTCCCGGTGGCGATGATGTCCCCGGGGTTCAGGGTGATACCATTGGAGATGGCGGCAATGATGGTGGGCACATCAAAGATCAACAGCCCGGTATTGGATTCCTGGCGCAGCTCATCATTGACCCAGCATCTGATCGCCGTATCGCTGAGATCAATCTCGTCGGCGGTCACTGCCCAGGGCCCCATGGGGCAGAAACTGTCCTGGGATTTGCCAATCAGCCACTGGCTGTGATGCCCCTGCAGGTCGCGCGCCGTGACATCATTGACCACACTGTAACCCCAGACATGCTCCAGGGCGTTTTCCTTTGATATGTTGCGCCCCGTTTTGCCGATGATCACAGCCAGTTCGGCTTCATAGTCCACTGCCGTGGTGACGGAGGGGTCCAGCAGAATGGGGGCTCCTGTGGGCACCACGGTCTCGGGCAGTTTGGAGAAAACGATGGGGGCTTTGGGCACCGCCCCTTGGGCCGCCGATGAATCAAACCCGGAGGCGGCAAACTCCTCCGCGTGAGCATAGTAGTTCTTGCCAACACAAAAGACGTTGCGGCGCGGGCGCGGAACAGGCGCCAGAAGGCTCACCTCCTCAAGGGAAACCTCCTTGCTGACCGGCGGCAGAGGCTGCCCGATCAGGCAGGCAACGCCAGCTTCAGCCACCGCCGTTTCCGGCAGGTCAAACACAGCCACCTGACCTTCGTCTGGCTTTACCTGGCCGACCCAGGGGCGGCCCTTCCAGTGGAATGTCGCCAGTTTCATGAGTTCCCTTTCCAAAGCGCGTCGGGGATCAGGATGCTCGCCCCGGTGGTTTGACGTCTTTCCAGTGCCCGATGAGCTTCTGCGGCCTGGGACAACGGATAACGGGCAGCCACATCGATGGTCAGGATGCGCCGCCGGATGGCGTCGAACAGACGCTCTGTGATGCTGGCAATCTTCTCGGCACTGTCCGTGTAATGGCCAAAGTTGGGTCGGGAAACGGTCAGCGACTTTGAAGCCAGCGCGCTGATGTTGCGTGTACCGATGTCTCCGGAGGCCTGGCCGAAACTGACCAGATGTCCACAAGGCGCCAGTGCGGCCAGGGAATGGTCAAAGCTGTCCCGGCCCACCGCATCATAGACCACGTCCACGCCCCGCCCCTGGGTCAGCTCCATGACCTGCGCTTCCAGGCTGCGCTCACCCGGCAGGACCACATGATCAACACCCAGAGACCGGGCTAGCCGGGCCTTTTCTTCACTTGAGGTCGCCCCGATCACCGTGGCTCCCAGGTGCTTGGCCCACTGGCAAAGGAGACGTCCGACCCCGCCCACGGGCGCATAGATCAAGGCTGTCTCCCCCTTTTGCAACGCATGGACCCGGTGCAGAAGAAACTCCGCCGACATGCCTTTCAGCAGACCAGCCGCTGCCGTTTCGTCGTCAATGTCATCGGGCAGGGGGATCACCTGAGCTGCCGGCATGGTGCGTACAGAGGCATAGGCCCCCACCGGGGCACAGGCGTAGCCCACCCGCTGTCCGGGCTGAAGATGCCGAACGCCGGGGCCGACAGCCTCCACCACCCCGGCAGCTTCCATACCCGGCGCTCCCGGCGGGGTCAGCAGATCGAAGTAGCCGGTGCGGCAGTAGACATCGATGAAGTTCACCCCGATGGCGGTCTGGCGCAACTGCACCTCCCCGTCCCCCGGCGGCGAGGCCACGACTTCCACGCTGTGCAGTTCGTCCGCGCTGCCGTGCCGGTCGATCACCATGGCGTTGCCGGACAGGGGCTTTTCCCGCCCAAAGATCTGTCCCTGAGAAAACTCAAAGGGCCGCGGCCGCAGCGGCTCCACCCGGGAACGAACCGCATCGAAGCCCGCCTGATAGACCCCTTCAGCCACCACCTGGGCCAGCTCTTCTTCCTGGCCGGGCGGCGTGTCAAAGCTTGAGGTCCAGGACCAGAAGGTCCGGTTGCCATCGGTCACAGGTTTCAGGGAGATTTCGGCCACGTAGTTCTTCAGCGGAATGTCGCTCTCGACGATGGCATAGCGCAGAAAGTGGTCCGGATCAGACAGGCTGAGAAGCTGTTCGCGCAGACGCTCGCCCCCCGTCAGGGAAAAGTTGCGGACCGCGCTCACCTGGTCGGTGACCTTACCGGCATCCACCTTGCTGCGGGCGATGGCCGGATGCCAGCGGTCATGACCATTGAAATCCCGCAGGATGGCCCAGACCGCCTCAACGGGTGCAGAGATGACCGTGCTTTTTGTGACGCGAACCATGGGATCCTGTTACTCGCCTGAGACCTGCAGCTGGCGTATTACGCGCCCAGCTTTTCTTTCAAACAGTCCAATGCCCCCTGAAAGACATTGATGCCGATGTGATGGACCAGTTCGTCTTCTTTATCCGCGGCACAGTCGAACTCTGCGGACCATTCAACAAAGGTCTGGTCCCCGTCAGTCACAGGAAACAACCGGACATTGGCCACATAGTTTTCCACGCCCATGGGGCTTTCCAGAATGGAGTAGGAAAAGCTGTAGTCGTAGTCGGACAACGCCAGCAAACGCTCGCGAATCACCCCGCCGTCCAGCAGGCGGAAATTCCGCACCACCCCGATCTTGTCGGAGGGCTGCCCCTCTTCGATCCGGCTTTCTGCCACAAAGGGCGTCCAGTCAGGCAACGCATTAAAATCGCGGATTTTTGCCCAGACCCTGTCGGCGGGAACAGCAATCACGCTGGAGGTGTAGACCTTGGCCATGGTCAATCGTCCTTCTTCTTATCGGCTTTGCTGTCCGCCTTGGCACTGTTGGCCAGGCTCTGTGCATCCTTGGCGGAGCGGAAGATGTCCCCCATCTTGCTGACGCCGGGGTTTTCCACACCGATCTCCTTCATCATTTCATCGATCAGCGGGGCCTGGGCGCGGTAACGCAGCGCACTTTCAATGACCTCGTCCGTGGGGGAGCGATGGCCACCTTCTCCGCCACCACCGGTCAGGCCATCCACATGCAGGATCTTGATGCCTTCGATGTTCTCCAGCGGTTTGACGCTTTCGCGCACAATGCCTTCCAGACGATCCAGCATTTTTGCCCGCAACTGACCGGCCCGGGCGTCCACGCTCAGGATGTTGTCGGCTTCGTTGTGCAAACGCTGGGCTTCGGCAGCCACCAAAGCTGTCAGTTTGTCTGCTTCAGCGGCAATACGGGCCGTATCGGCATCTTTTTCTGCCAGCAGGCGGTCAATGCCGGCAATGCGCTCGGCAACGACGGTTTCACGCACTGTGGCAACCTTCTCGGCAGCTTCCACCGCCTTGGCCTGCGCAGCTTCCGTTTCCACCTGGGCTTCGGCCTGGGCAGACTGTTTCTCCAGCACCAGGATCTGGCGCTCAATCTCGGCCAGCTCCAGCATCTGGTTGCGTTCGATTTCCAGACGCTTGAGATCCCGTTCCTTCAAGATACGGGCTTCATCCAGCCCGCGGTCTGAGGCAATCCGTGCCCGTTCCAGCTCTTCCTGAACGGAGATTTCATTTTCTTCGACGGACTGGCGCAAAGAAATCTGCTGAGAGCGCAGCACCCGATCCCGTTCAATGCGGGCTTTGTCCAGAGCCTGCTCCTGCACAATACGGGAGGACTCAACGGCTTTGTGGGCGGCAATCTTTGCTGTTTCGATCTGCTGGCTGCGGGCGATCTCGATGCTTTCGGTTTCTTCTTCCGCCTTGATCTTGGTTTCGCGCAGCAGCCGTTCGGAAACGATGCGGGCCCGTTCAATGTCCTCGTTGGAGGCGATCTCAGCGGCGTCGATTTCATGACGCTGCTTGATCTGTTTTTCGCGGATCAGTTTTTCCCGCTCAATGCGTTCGGCTTCCAGAGCCTGTTCCTGGGCAATGCGGGCCTGTTCCACCTCTTCCTGGGCTTTGATTTCGGCCCCCTGAATGGCCCTCTGGCGGTCAATTTCCAGTTCCCGGGTTTTCCGTTCATTGGCAATGCGGGACTGCTCCGCATCGGCTTCCTTCAAGGCACGGGTATGGACAATTTCCGCCCGCTGCTCGGCCCGCAGAGCCTCCAGAGCTTTTTCCTGGTTCAGGCGGGAGCTTTCGCTTTCCTGCTCCAGTTTCAGCGTTTCTTTCTCCGCTTCCAGATTGCGGGCACGAATGGCAACCACAGAGGCCTGCTCAATGTCGTTGCGCAGCTTGCGGCGGTTCTCGATGGTTTCGATCAGCTGGGTCAGACCTTCAGCGTCAAAGCGGTTGGCCGGATTGAAGTACTCCAGATCGGTCTGATCCAGATCGGTGATGGCCACCGTTTCCAGTTCCAGTCCGTTGCGGGCGAGAACACCGGCGGCATTTTCCGCCACCCTGGCCATGAAGACATCCCGTTTTTCATGCATTTCATCCAGGGTCATCTCCGCCGCCGCCGTGCGCAGCGACCCGACAAACTTCCCGGCCAGCAGGTCAGAGAGATCATCGGCTGACATGGTCTTACGGCCAAGGGTCGACGCGGCGGCTGCCACCGCCGCTTTCTCCTGCACCACCCGGACAAAGAACTCGGCGGTCAGATCCACCCGCAGGCGGTCTTTGGTGATCACCGCTTCATCCTTGGTTTTGGTCACCGGGATGCGCACGACATTGAGGTTCACCGGGGTGACCTCATGGATGATGGGCACCACCAGCGCGCCGCCGTTGATCACCACCGTTTCGCCACCAAATCCGGTGCGAACAAACGCCACTTCCTTGGTGGAGCGGTGGTAGAGCCAGTGCAGCAGGTAAGCCAGTACCGTAATGGCGATGATGGCAACGATAAGCCACAGGATGGTGGATCCAATCAGGCTGGTAGACATGGTTTCAGCCTCCCTTTAACCGAGCTTCAAGGCCTTAAAGGCTTTGGTTTGTTGGGTCAGCGCCTGTTCCGTTGGCAGGCGCTCCATGGAGGAAGCGCCATAGAAGCCATGACAGACTTTACAGTTATCCAGCACGTACTGGGCATCTTCAGGCATGGCCACCGGGCCGCCATGAACCAGGATGATGACATCCGGATTCACCTCCAGCGCCGCCCCGCCCCAGGCGTCCACCAGGGCAGGGCAGTCTTCCAGCTTCAGGGCCGTGTCCGCGCCAATGGATCCCCCCGTCGTCAGCCCCATATGACAGACAATGATGTCGGCACCGGCTTCCGCCATTGCCCGGGCATTGTCCTCGCTAAAGACGTAAGGGGTGGTGAAGAGGCCCTTTTCATGGGCCAGGCGGATCATCTCCACCTCCTGGTTGTAGGACATGCCGGTTTCTTCCAGATTGGCCCGGAACGTCCCGTCAATCAGGCCTACCGTCGGGAAGTTCTGTACCCCGGAAAAGCCGACCGCCTTCACCTGATCCAGATAGTGATCAAAGATGCAGAAGGGATCCGTCCCGTTCACCCCCGCCAGCACCGGTGTGTGATCCACAACCGGCAGGACTTCCTGGGCCATTTCCATAACGATGTCATTGGCGTTGCCATAGGCCATCATGCCGGACAAAGAGCCCCGGCCGGCCATGCGATAGCGACCGGAGTTGTAAATCACGATGAGATCAATGCCCCCGGCCTCTTCACATTTGGCCGACAAGCCGGTGCCCGCCCCGCCCCCGACAATGGGGATGTTGCGGCGCTTCATGTCCTGAAACTTGTCCAGCAACTTCTGACGATCAATATGCGGCACGGTGTTGGCTCCTCATGGTCGGGTTGATTTCCTCCAATGCCGCCACAACCACCTGCGCAAAGGCGGGATCATTGATGTGTTGCGGGGATCGGATCAGCCGATGGTTGGCGGTTTCCTTGAACCGCTCTGCAAAGGCATCAAACAGGGCTTGGTTGGCGTCCGGGTCATGGAATGGCTGACCCGGTGCGTCCAGGGCGGACACACCGCCTTCGGGAATGACAAAACGGACGGGACCGGGCATCAGATTGACGCGATCGGCAATCCAGTGGCCCATACGCCGGTTTTCTTCCGGTGTGGTCCGCATCAGGGTGATCTGTGGATTGTGCTCCACAAAGGTCCGGTGCTTGTAATGATCGGGAACCGTCGACTTGGCGCCGAAGTTGACCATATCCATGGCACCAAAGGATCCGACCCAGGGAATGCCGGAGCGGATGAAGGCACCAAAGCGGTCTTCGTCAGCCGGGAAAAATCCACCCATCATCATATCGCAGACTTCGGTGGTGGTCAGATCGACGGCTGCTTCCAGCAAGCCGGAGTCCGCCAGCTTTTCCATGGAGCGTCCACCGGTGCCGGTGGCGTGGAACACCAGACACTCATAGCTGTCATCCAGGATCGCGGTCAGGTTCTGGACAGCCGGAGTGGTGACGCCAAACATGGTCAGCCCCAGACCGGGCTTGTCGGCAAGGCCGCTGGCCTGATCTGTCAGATTCTGGGCGTTCTTGACCATTCCCACCAGGGCCTGGGCACCGTTGGCCAGCACCAGACGGGAAATCTTGTTCAGTCCCTGCACGTCCGTTACGGGGTACATCATCATAATGTCCGTGGGCCCGACATACTGTCCCACTTCCCCGGAGGCCAAGGTCGAGATCATCACCTTGGGTACGCCAATGGGCAGCTGTCGCATGGCAGGAGTTGCCAGAATGGTGCCACCGGAACCACCGGCAGAGATGATCCCCGCAATGCCGCGCTGGCGGCCAATCCAGTTTTCGAAAGCCTGGCTCATGGCCCCGACAGAGGCACCGCGGTCGCCGTTGAAGACGGCAGACGCCCCGCCAGGATGGTAAGCCGCCACCAGATGAGGCGGCACATCAGCGGAGGAGGGTTTTTCACTGGTGGACAGGTCCACCGTGCGGACCTTCAGGCCACTGGCGACAATCTGATCCCGGATGTAGGTCAGTTCGCGCCCCTTGGTGTCAAAGGTTCCGGCGACCAGAACTTCGTCACCCAGCAGGCGATCCAGAGCCGACAGCGGTTCAGCATAGAGCGGCTTGGGAACTTCATCGAAGGGCCGACTGCCGGATGCGGGGCTGTCTGTTGACTGCGGGTCGCGGTCCTCAGCGGCGTCTTCGGCAGAAAGGGCGACCTCCGCCCAGCGGTCTTTCGACCAGCGGGTCGGTGGCTGATAGACAGATCTTGTCTGGGCGGGCGCTTTCTCGGTAGCCGGGGCTTCATCCACCCCATCCGGTGCTTTCTCGCCGTCGGCAGCGCTTGGTTCAGGCTGCACAGCTGCGGCCGGGTCGGGCAGCGGCACCTGCTCGGTTTCATCATGGGAATGTCGGCCCACACCCAGCAGGCGCTCCTGAAGCGCCCGGTCATTGGCTAGTTGCTGGGCTGGCATCACGTTGTTGATGCGCCCGTTGACCATGATGGCCACGTCTTCGGAAATTGCCGTGGCGACAGAGATGTTCTGCTCGATCAGCAAGATGGCAACATCCGCCTCAGCGGCCAGTTCCGCCAGGAGCTTTTCCACCTGATCGACGATCACCGGTGCCAGACCTTCCGTCGGCTCATCCAGGATCAGCAGCTGAGGGTCCTGCAGCAGCGCCCGGGAGATGGCCAGCATCTGCTGTTCACCGCCGGAGAGCTGTCCCCCGCCATTGCGGCGACGCTCATAGAGGCGCGGAAAGGTGTCGTAAATCCGTTCGAGGGTCCAGGAAGAGCCGCTTTTTTCTCCCAGCCGCAGATGTTCATCCACGGTCAGGGAAGGCCAGAGACGCCGCCCCTGCGGGCAATAGCCAATGCCTTTGGCAGCGATCTTGAAGGGAGGAACACCGGACAGTTCTTCCCCCTGATACTTGATGCTGCCCCGCCGCGTGGGCTGCAGGCCCATGATGGCATTGCACAGGGTGGTCTTACCCATGCCATTGCGGCCCACCACCGCGTGCACCCCCTGATCCAGCAGCAGGTTCACCCCCTGCAACGCGTGGGACTGCCCGTAGTAGACATGCAGGTCTTTGATCTGCAGAACCGGCGCTCCGGCCCGGCCTCTGGAATGACGATCAGCCATGGGCGGCTCCACTCATTTCGCTGCCCCCGGCATGGCCCAGATAGAGCGCCTGCACATCTGGGTCGTTTTCAATTTCTTCCGGTGTGCCTTCTTTGAAGATCCGTCCGTTGTGCATCATGGTCACGCTGTCGGCGACCCGCAGAGCCACATCCATGTCATGCTCAATGATGATGTAGGCGATGTGGTCAGGCAGACTGTCCAGGATGGTGATCAGTTCACTGCGCTCGGTAGGAGACAGGCCGGCGGCCGGTTCATCGAAGAGAATCAGTCGCGGCGCCCCGGCCAATGCCAGGGCAATCTCCAGCTGGCGCTGCTGTCCATAGCTCAATTCAGCCACAAGCCGCTCCCGCACGTCGTCCAGATGAACCGCGGACAACAGGGTATCGGCAAGCTCCATGGCACTGTCATCCCACTTGGGACGGCGCAGGGCAAAGCGTCCCCGGCTGACGCCGCGACAGGCCAGGTAAATGTTGTCGATGACCGAGAGGCCTTCAAACAACAGGGAAATCTGATAGGTCCGGCGCAGGCCCCGGCGAATGCGTTCGTGACTGGGGAGATCAGTCACATCTTCGCCGAAAAGCCTGACCCGGCCCGTGGTGGTCGGGAAATCCCCCGTGATCGCATTGAACAAGGTGGTTTTCCCGGCCCCGTTGGAGCCAAGAACCGCCCGCCGCTCACCCGCCTTGACGGCCAGATTGATGTCCGCGAGTGCCACGAGCGCGCCGAAGTGACGGCTCACAGCCTCCAGTTCCAGCGCAAACTTGCCGGTACTTTGCAAACGGGAAAGGGCGTCGGTTCCTGACATAGCCGTAAAGTTCCTTAACTCTTAGCTGCAAGAGGGGTTGTCACGCCCCACCTGACCGTACTTCAGGAACTCGTCGTAGCTCAGACCCAGGGTCTGACCGACCTGGGGAATGACCTTGATGGTTTTGTTTTTCAACTTGCCATCTTCGCCTTCGATAACCTCAGTCAGGAAGACATCGGCCACAGCGTTGCGGCGTTCGTCCACATGGACCATGCCGGTGGGGGTGTCGAAGGAGAGTTTGGACAGAGCCGCGCGGTACTTTGCCCCGCCGTCAGACAGATCGCCGCCCACTTCTTCCAGAGCCAGCAGAGCGGCTTTGGTGTTGATGTAGTAGGAATGGGCGAAAAGAGACGGAGAGGGGAATCCGTCGGGGAACATCTTCTGATAGGTCATCACGAAGTTGGCCCAGCGGGGATCATCCCAGGTGTCAGACACAGGACCGGCAGAAGGGGTGCCGATCATGAACTTGCGCACCTTACCCTTGGAGCCCAGAACGGACTGATCCACGGTGATGGATCCGCCCACCAGCGGCAGATCACCACCGGCCTGTTCATACTGGGTCAGGAAGTTAACGGCATCAGCACCGCCCAGCGCCACATAGATGGCGTCCACATCATCGGGCAGAGCGGCGATCACAGACGAATAGTCCTTGTTGCCGATGGGCACCCAGAAGCGGGCATCCAGCGGGGCCTTACCACCCAGACGGCAGAAGGGCTCAAGGAAACCGAACACCTGGGTGTAGGGGAAGGAGTAATCCTCCGCCAGCACCGCCATGGTGCGGTAACCCTTTTCGTTATAGGCGTACTCACCCAGACCAGCCATCCACTGGGCCCCGTCCCCGGCACCAAAGCGGAAGAAGTTTTCCGCCGGATTGCGCAGGGTGGTGTCCTGGGCAGCAGACGAGCCGTTCAGGAAGGTCACATTGGGCTGGGTCTTGGCGTAGTCTTTGACAGCCAGACCTTCAGAGCCGGACAGCGGGCCAACCATGACCTGTACACCGTCCTGTTCCACCAGCTTGCGGGTGGCGCGGATGGCGCTGTCAGGCGAGGCATCGGAAGAGCCTGTGATCAGCTCAATCTTCTTGCCGCCAGCTGTGTAGTTGAATTCTTCCAGTGCCATTTTGACACCGCGCATGGAGTCTTCACCCAGCACGGTAAAGGCACCTTCCAGGGTCGCCAGTGCGCCCATCTTGATGTCTTCCGCCAGAGCGGGCCCTGCCACGGACAGCGCAACTGTCGCGGCCAGAGCGGTCCTCAAGATACCCATTTCTTTTTCCTCCTGTTTTCCATTCTTGTTTTGATCTTCTTAGACATTACCCACTGGCGGTGAGGTGGATCCGCTTGTCGGCAGCACGGGGTCCTCACGCTGTTGTTTCTTGCGGCAGGCGGCTAACCGCTGGCCGTGTCGTCTTCTGCGGATCGCGGCCTGTCTTCATATCTGCGGCCCTTCAGGCGCAGCCTGGGCGCAATCCGGTTCCACAAGCCCAGCAGGCCATCGGGCGAAAAGAGCACGACCAGCAGGAAGGCGGTGCCGATCACCATGTTGAAACGTTCTCGGTCGATCAGATCGATGGCGAAGTTTTCCAGCAGCACAAAGGCCAGCGCCCCCAGGAAAGGACCGATGGGATGGCGCATGCCGCCCACCACCGCGATGACCAGAATGTCGATGGCCACATCCACACCAACCGAGCCCGGTGAGATCCGGCCGTTGAACCAGACCAGCAGCACCCCGGACGTGGCGGCAATCAAGCCGGACAGGAAGTAGGCGAAGATGCGGTGCAGGGTGACGTTGTATCCCAGGGCGTTCATGCGCCGGGGATTGTCCCGGATGGCCTGCAGGCTCAGGCCGTAGGTCGAGCGGGAGCCATAAACCACCGCTGCATAGAACCCGAGCGCCACCACCAGGGTCAGATAGTAAAAGGGCACCGGGTCCCGCCAGTAGACCCCGAACAGTGTGGGCGGCTCGATCCCGGCAAAGCCGGAAAAGCCGTTGAACAGCACATAGTTCTGGCGGACGAAGTAGAAGAAGGCCACGGCGATGGCCAGGGTGATCATGATGGTGTAGATGCCCTCGGTCCGAACCGAGATGGCACCGATGAAGGTGCTGAAGAGGGCACCGCTGAAGATGGCCGTGGGCACCACCAGCCACCAGGGCCAGCCCAGTCCCATGACCTCCACGGAGTTGGTGCCCAGAATGGCCATCAGGTAACCGGACAGCCCGGCGACGGTCAGCTGCGCAAGGCTCACCATGCCGCCATAACCTGCCAGCATCATCAGCGAGAGGGAAACCGTGCCCAGGATCAGGGTGTAGGCCCCGATCTGGTAGACAAAGAAATCAGAAGCAAAAGCCGGATAGGCGAGCAGAACGAGCAGCGCCAGAACGGCGGCCGGCTTCACTTGGGAGAAGCTGAAAGAGCCGAGGAAAGGATTGCGGCTGGCAGGCTGCCGGGGGGCTGTTTGCTGCGGCGCGGCTTTGGCGGGCAAAGAGGTATCTGATGGCATGGTTCAGCGCCCCCCCATGATGCCTTGGGGGCGAATGGCCAGTACACCCACCATGATGAGGAACGTCAGCACCACCCCGTAGGTGGGGAAGTAAGCCAGGCCGAACTGTTCTGCCAGACCAATGATCAGTGCCCCGATGGCCGCGCCGGAAATGGACCCCAGGCCCCCGACAATCACCACGACCAGTGAAGCCAGCAGGTAGCGCACGTCTTCGCCGGGTGCGATGGACAGGGCAGTGCCGCCGATCACACCGGCCAGACCGGCCAGACCCGCCCCCAGACCAAAGACCACCACAAAGACTAGCTGAACGTTCACACCGGAGGCCGAGAGCATGTCCCGGTCATTGACCCCGGCTCGGATCATCATGCCGATCTTGGTCCGGTTGAGGAACAGCCAGAGACCGATGCCGATGGCGATGGCCACCCCCAGCACCACCAGACGGTAGACCGGGTACTTGATGAAAACGGCCGCACCGGAAGATTTGATGACGGAAATGATGGGCAGGACCGTTGCCCCGTACAGCCAGTCAGGGGGCGTGAACTGATAGGTTGTGCCTGTCCAGACCGCCAGCATGGCGTCGGCCGCGATGATGGAAATGCCGATGGTCACCAAGGTCTGGCGCAGATCGTCCCCGGCCATACGGCGGAAGATCAGAACCTGCAGCAGCATGCCGCTGATGGCGACGACCACAAAGGCCACCGCGAGACCGACGAACCAGTTGCCTGTGGCTTCCGCCACTTCGTATCCCACGTACCCACCCAGCAGATACATGGAGCCGTGGGCCAGGTTCACGTTGCGCATCAAGCCGAAGACCAGGGTGAACCCGCTGGCCACCAGGAAATAGAGCCCCCCCAGGGTGACACCGTTCAACAGGGTTTTAACGAAGGTTTTCTTTCGGCCCAGAGCCTCTACCAGCCAATCGGGCCAGACGGCAAAAATCATCCAGAGGAAGACTGCGGCAGCAACCAGAATCAAAATGGCCCACAGCGTATGACGCTCGACAAACTGCCTCATCGTGCCACCTCCCCGCCAACAGCAGGTCGCAGGCATCCAGCAGCCATCTCCAGGCAGATTGCGCCGTCCCTAAAAACGATCACAGTGTTTCCTCACCCAAGGCTGCCCGGCTTTCCGCTGACAGAACTATCAGTCCTGTTTCAACCGGTTTCAGGCAGCGCCGTCCCATCTCATTTTATGCAGCCACAGGCAGTATTGAGACCTCTGACCGCTCGCGGTGTTTTCACCGTCATGCATCTAGCCTGCGCCAAAAGACTTTTGGCAGGCAACCGGCATAATTAGGCAAGTTGGGTAAAATTGGGTAACATAGGGAAATTTTGTGCGAATCATGGATGTGCTTATCTCAGTCACCCTTCCATCTCTCATGGCGACAGAGCGTTCGATCCTTACAAAAGAAGGGCCAGTTTGATCATCTTCAAAACAGTTTCTGTGAAAGGCGGGTACTTTTGCTACAAAGGATCAAATCTGATACCGGACACTCTGTCACACAAAGCATCAGAAGGCTGCGCTGCCGACTGGGGCAGCCTTTTGGGCCGAACCAAATCTCAGTGGACGCTGACCGACATCTGATGCCCCACCAACACCGGTTTTGCTGTCAGCAAGCCCGATCAACCTGAAAACAGAAAAGACCGAACATGCTGGAGTATCTGAGCTGGCCCCTGGTTTTCCATCCAACCCTTATGGATGGTGTAGAGGGTGTGGAGGGGACCAACGCAGCACAGGAGAGTTTGGAAACAGCACCTGGACGAGAAGCTATGGAAACTCTCTCCAAAGCAAATACGCTCTCGAGATCAGGGCCGCTCCCCACAGAGGTCATTACCCTGGCCGCGCAGCTTCAGCATCCCAACATGCCCCAGGAAGTTGGCATCCTGCTGCCCACCAGCCAGGGGCCCCGGCGGTTCATGGAGGCTCTTGTCGAAAGGTCAGACAGAGGCCCCCCCTTTCAGCCTGATGCAATTCTGGGACTCTTTCTGGCTGATCCGCTTATCAACATAGCCAGAGAGCAGCAGCGCCTGCGCGAGGCAGGCGTGCGCTGGATCGCCAACCTGCCCTCAGTGGAATTGCAGGACCCTGACTTTGCCCGCCAGTTGCTGGATGTGGAGCTGGACCAGAAGAGGGAATTGGCGGCGCTGGCGGCCTTTCGGGACCATGGATTTAAGATCGCCGCGGTGGTTGCAGATACAGACTCTGCCCGGCAGGCTGCTGCGTTGAAACCGGATCTGCTCTTCGTCTTGCCGCGGGTTGCAGATTTTGCTGCCGGGTTTCCTTCTCCCCGACAGCGCCGGGCAGCCGCCCTGGAAATCTCAAAGGTACTGGAGGCGGCCGGGCTTGCTATCCCCACTCTTGGACTGGCGCAAAGCAGTGAACGGGATCACACCAGCCAATGGCCAGAAACCCTGGACGGCCTGATTCTGCGCCCGCAACTGACGGCCTTGTAAGCTGGAAAGCCGTATTTTGACTCCAGCTCCCCTACACCTCTGGCAAGGGGCTCCCTCAGCCACACCTCCCGCCTCTGCTGCTGCAGTTGCTTACGCAAAAACTGGTTCAACCTGCCTCAGGACAGCTCGAACTTCTGAATTTTATTATAGAGGGTTTTGCGCGACATCCCCAAAGCCTGAGCGGTCTTGGTCCGGTTGAAACCATGACGCCACAAAGCTTCCGCGATGCGTACTTTTTCTGACCGGCTGTCGGCGCGCGGGTGGCTGTCGTTGTCCTGATCAAACAAGGCCTCAACTTCTTCGGGCTGGACCGGGGCCAGGGTGGGCCGGGTCAGCAAAGCCCCAAGCACGCGGTGCAGTTCTGCTTCGTTGCCCGGCCAGGCATGACTTCTGAGTTTCTGCAAAACGGCCGGGGCAAAGCCAGGCAGCCCGGCCTGTGGCCCGGGAGCCCCTTCGGGCTGCTGCTCCTGGGAATGCTCCAGGATTTCTTCAAAGTCATCCAGCCTTTCACGCAAGGGCGGCAACCGCAAAGTCCAGCCAGCCATCTGCATGATCAGGTCCTCTTCCAGCCCCGCGGCCAGAAGATCTTCCTGAAGACGGTTTTCCTGGCTTTCCAGCTGGCACAGCAACACCACCCGCGCTTCAACCGGCAGGGTATGCCGGGCCCCTGCCACGCTGAACAGGCCCTCTCTCAGGGCTTTTGCCAGACGGCGCTGCAACGCCGGCGTCAGCTTCTCCGGCGCCTGAATGACCACCAGCTTGACCTTGGGATCAGCCAGCACCGGGCGGTGATTGGCCAGGGTGTCCCGGTGCCCGAAGAGCACATTGCGGGCCCGGGCGGGAAAATCCTGCTCGGCCACGTCAATCTGCACCATCTCCAGTCCCCGGCCCTGACTGTCTACCCCCGCAAGGGCCTTGAGAGCTGGCAAGGGGTTGTGTCCTGTTTCACTGAGCAACAGGACGGGGTCCTTCACCTTTGACAGGCCATGCAAGGCCCGCAACATGGCCAGATGTTTCTGGGACCGACCGATGAAACCAAAGGGCCTGGCCCAGGAAAGCAGGGACACCGTGCTTTCATCCAGACGGGTGCTGCGGATAGAGGCCTGCCGGAACCCATCAATCAATCCGGCGACCGAGCTTTCCAGCGGCAAGCGATCGATGGTGGAGCCGCCCACGTAGCCATCCACCGGCGCCACAGACAGCACCCTGGCCAGATCCTCCGGCATGGCAATGGGACCGCCCTCCAGCAGAAAGCGGGTTTTCGGGCTGATGCGTTTGATCAGACGGCCGATGTCGCGCGCCGTAGTTGCCACCTCTTCCAGGGTGGAGCGGGAGTGGTGGCCCAGCTTCCCCCCGGCGTTCCAACCAATGTTGAGACAGACGAGATCCAGCCCGGCATCGGCCGCCAGACGCGCCTGGGTGCGCGACGCGCAGTAAAACATGCTGGTCAGGCCCACGTCCTGAACGGCTTTCAGCATGGCCACTTCCTGCTCCATGCCCCGTCCGGCCTGGGAAAGGATCTGCTGTAAAGGGCGTGAATAGTGAAGAGAGCTGGGAAAGTTCACCGCCCCGGCAAAGCCCGCCTCGGCAATGGAGCGGGCTTCACGGGCCGGATCGAACTCCCGCTCCCAGACATTCACCCCCAGCAACACCGGGATTTTACACAGGGCCAGCAGTTCTTCGCGGGCATAACTGTCGGTCAGAGCCCGGGCATCATAAACCGGCAGCATGGAGGCAATGGACGGCACACCCATGTTGCGCAGCCGCCCGGCATTGATGGCCAGCAGAAAGTCTGCACCGCCATGCTCCGCCGCCAGAGCATTGCTGCCGGAGCCAATGGCGGCCCCGATCAGAAATCCAGATTTTAAGGCCCGCCCCGGCACAATACCCTCTCCTGCCAAATGATCGCTTCCAATCTGAATCCAACCGCGTCAAACCGCAGGCAGCAACTGCTTTTCAGGGCCTTGAGTTGACCCTAACCGAACGATGGACTCAACAAAGACCTTATCAGATATTGGGTAATTTTGGGTAAAAATCTGTCTGATCAGCTATCTTTTAACGCGATGGCATTGCTTGAGAAGCATACTCTAAGGGCTGGAGAAACGAAGACTATCCCCATTGAGAAAGCAGGTTTTGGTAAAGATGCTGAGATCCAGCGGGTTCGGACGTCGGACATCCTCCAGCTCCGGAAAGCGCTTGTCCTGCATCTCAAAACGCCGGTCGATCTGAGATAGAAAGACAAAGCGCAGACCCCGCTCTCCTGCCAGATCTTTGAGAGAGCTTAGCTGCTGGCTCAGAGGGGGCGTATCGCGGCGCTGATCGAGAAGCTGCAGGTAATCCACCACCACCAGAGTACCTGGCGCTGCATCTGAAAGACGGGCCTGGATGTGGTCCGCACAGATGTTGTCGGAGCTGTCCAGCAACAAAGAGGCAGATTGACCAGAGGTGCTTCCGGGGTCAAAACCGAGATCTTTGAAACGCCTGAGCAGCTCGCGCTCGCTGTAATCCATCGAAAAGCACGCCCCGGCACCGCCTTTTCTGAGGCATTCAATCAGCAGCCCCAACGCCAGCAGGGTTTTCCCCTGCCCCGGCCGGGCACCCAGCAGCAGAAAGTCCCCGGGCTGCAATCGGGATAACAGCAGCGCGGGCACAGGCTGCTCAGATGATGACAAGGCGCTTCGGCGGGCCAGCAGCAAACTCCAGGAGGCAAAACCTTCTTCCTGGGCCACCAGATCCAGAGCTTTGTGCAGTGGCAGTCGCTGTTCTTTCGACAGGCGTTTGGCCTGTTGCTTCAACCCATAGATCGGACGCCGACGCAGCAGCAGGCTGTCCGGCGTAAAAGGCATCTGCGTTTGAGAAGGGGAGAGTGCCGGGGAGAGAGACTGGGAGAAAGATCGAGACATGTGAAAACCTCCAATGGCGAGCGGTTGTCACACTCCCTCCCTTATGTAACGGCTCGCTGAGCAGGTTTCCTGAGTCTTCAAGCCCCGACTGCACAAGTCTTCCCCGGATCAGGAGGGGGGAGGCGCGGGCCATGCCTGTGCGGCCAATCTAGCTGCAGAGACGAGTCGGGGGAACCCCTTTGTGACCCGCATTGCAGAATCACACCGTTCCCTCTTGAGGAACTCGGCACAGGAAAAGAGAAAGCAGCAATAGCGGAACACGAGGTCAAAGAAGCGAGCCAGAAGAAACTGGCCTCAGCCGCCATCACGCGCCTGGACAAACACCGTGCGGCGAACAGGAACAGAACAGAAACTGGCAAACCCACTTAGAAAAAGTGGCAAACTTTTGATTTTGGGTTGTTTTAGGAGCCGCGATTATTGGGAATAATTCAATAAAATCAATATGGTGCCTCTGGAGGGACTCGAACCCCCACTCCTTTCGGAACTCGATTTTGAGTCGAGCGCGTCTACCAGTTCCGCCACAGAGGCTTTATCTGCGGTGTCGGCAGAATACCCATGCACAGCGGCTTTGCAACTCCCAGAATTGGACAGGTTCAACTTTTTTTGCCGGCAGCTGTGGGCCCGGACCTTTCTCGCTTGGCAAGGGACAAGAAGGTCGCTAGGCAGAGGGAGCTTTTGCGTTGCGTCGCCTGCAGCGCCTCCATGAGTTCCAGCCAAGGGCTAAACCGCGTCATGACACTCTCCCCCATGCCTCTGATTGAGGCCCTTTATCACCGCACCATGGCGCTGGCTGAAAACCCCCGGGCTGCCTGGTTTCTCTTTTTCATTGCCTTCATCGAGTCCTCGGTGTTTCCCATCCCCCCCGATGTGCTGTTGATCCCCATGGTGATCGCGGCCCCGACCCGGGCCTGGCGTCTGGCAGCCATTGCGACCCTGGGGTCTGTTCTGGGGGGATTGGCAGGCTATGGCATCGGTGCGCTCTTTTTCGAGAGCATTGGCGAACCCGTCATGGCCTTCTACGGCTATCTGGACCGCTTTGAGCTCTTTGCCTCCTACTACAACGAATGGGGCGCCTGGATCGTCGGCGGGGCCGGCTTTACGCCCTTCCCCTACAAGGTCATCACCATTGCCAGCGGCGTGACACAGCTGGACCTCACCACCTTCATCATCGCCTCCGTGCTCTCCCGGGGATTGCGGTTCTTCCTGGTGGCGGCGCTGCTGTGGAAATTCGGTGCGCCCATCAAGGTCTTTATCGACCGCTATCTGCCGCAACTGACCATCCTGTTCTTTGTGCTTTTGATCGGCGGCTTTGTCGCCATCAAGTACCTGCTGTGACTTTCATTACGATCCTGTAATGCGGCCCTTCGCCGCTGGTTCCCCCCGGATATTCAAGTTACACTTTGGTCATGACCCAAAGCCTTTCCACACTGCTGGCCCACCCGCTGCTGCGGGACAGCCGCGCGGCGGCTCTTGTCCCGCCGATTGCGGCCGGAGCCGCGCTTTTCATGGCGTTGCTGTCTCAGTATGCCTTCGGCCTGGCGCCTTGTGTGTTGTGCATCTATCAGCGCTATGGGCACGGCTGGGCTCTGGCCTTCGGACTGATCGCCTTTCTGGCCCCGGCCCGTCACCGTCCCTTGCTGGTTCTGCTGGCCATTGGCGGCCTGCTGGCGTCTGCCGGCATTGCCGGGTTTCATGTGGGTGTTGAGTGGAAATGGTGGGAAGGCACCGCGGAATGCGGGTCAACGCTGGATCTCAACGCCTCGGTCGCCGACCTGAAACAGGCTTTGCTGGCCGCCCCGACCGTGCGCTGTGACGAGGTGCCCTGGTCGCTCTTCGGGATTTCCATGGCAGGCTACAACCTGCTCTACTCTCTGGCAGCTGCCCTCTTGACCGTCGTCCTGCTGCGCCGGAAAATGGCCCACTGACACAGACCCCGTGAGCCTTTCGTCAGAAAGGAAAGACCATGCCTCAGACCTTTTCTTCCCGCGCGGCAGCTTCAGCCCGCCAGACCGCCCGGCAGCAAAGTGACAGCCAGCACAGCCAGACAGGCAGCGACAGGCCGGACGGCAGCCCGGCTGGCAAACAGCTGCCACGCCTGCCCGGCGACCCTGAACGCAAAGCAGCTCTGGCGCGTATGCTGCGGGTTGATCAGGCCGGGGAATATGGGGCCCGACGCATCTATGAAGGCCAGCTGGCGGTGCTGGGCAAAAGCCCCTCCGGCCCCCTGATCCGCAAGATGCACGAACAGGAACTGGCCCACCTGCAGACGTTCGACAAGATGCTGCCGGAACGGCGGGTCCGCCCAACGCTGCTGCAGCCGCTCTGGCACCTGGCCGGTTTTGCGCTGGGGGCTGGCACGGCCATGATGGGGGAAAAGGCTGCCATGGCCTGCACGGTGGCAGTAGAAGAGGTCATTGACGAGCACTATGCCGAGCAGGTCCGGGATCTGGAGGCGGATCACCCGGAAGAAGCGGATCTGCAGACCACGGTGGAGAAGTTTCGGCAGGAAGAACTGGAACACCGGGACATTGGACTGGAACAGGGCGCAGAGGAAGCTCCGGCTTATCCCCTGCTCAGCGCTGCGGTCAAATCCGGCTCACGTCTGGCCATCTGGCTGAGCCAGCGCATTTAAGCCATCTTTGTTCCTGACAACGCTTTGTCTGGACCTGCCTTCCTCTTGCAGCAGATCTTCCTCCCTGACCTGGCTGACTGCTGATTTGCCATGTGAGACCAGTCAGGGAGCGGGGCCTGTCACAAAGGGCCCGTAACGAAGACAGGGATCTTCCCGGATCTGCTTTCCGGAAGCCACCTGCATGAAGGCCAAACCGCGCGCGCATTCAAGACGTGCCCCTCAGGGCTGGCGCAAAATCTGGCAGCACTGAAGGGCCACAAGCATGACACTCTGTGGCCCCTGACCTTTCCAGCAGGTGCGTGATGGTTCGCTTCTCAGCGACGTCAAATCCGCGCCTGAGATTCAGTTCACAAGAATCAGAGAAAATCAGGCGCGTGGGCGGCCTGGCACACAAGCAAACCTTGCCAGCTGCCAGCCGCCTAAGAACTTAGACGCCTAGAAGACGTAAAGGACAGAAGCCCCGACAAATCCTGAGGTCCGGCTGCCATTCTCCTTAACCAGCGGACTGTCAGCGATATGGCTTCCATAGGTCTTTACATTGGCCAATCCCAGCAGCGCCCAGTTCTCATCGATAAAGTAGCGGGCGTTGATCCCTGCCGAGAAATCCATGAAGCCACTGCCCGCATTGTACTGCTGATAACCGGAGTTGGCAGATTGCTGGGAGGTAACACCAAAGTAGCTGTTGGTGTAATCGCTGGATGCCCAGGTGGTTCCAATCACAGGATTGACAAACAGTTTGCGCGACAGCGGGATCTGATACCCCAGTGAAATGCGCGCACCATAGCCATCCGTATCACCGGCGAAGGCCCCGAGACCAACCAGAGAGAGACGCCAGTTTTCGTAATCCACATCCATAAAGGCACCGGCCAGGCCGGACACACCAATGTCGCCCAGACCCCGCAGGTCAGAGCTGTCCCCTTCATTCCGACCAAGGTCAAGGTTTACCAGAGGCCCCGCCGTCACATATTCGCCCTTGTAGAGCTGATAGCCGATGCCGCTGTTGGCAATGCCAAACCCCTGCGTGTTGATAAAGAAGCGATCATAACGGGCATTGATTGAGGGGAGTGGCTTGGCTTCGTATTCATCGTCGCCTGCGTAGACCGGCGCGTATCCGACCCCTAAACCCAAAATCAAAAAACTCTCCCGGTCTTTCAACGGACCCCTGTCCTGATCCGGTTGCTCCTGATCCTGGGCCAGGGCGGTTGCTGCTACCGCGCTCAACAACCCCGCCAAAACGGTTGCTGCGAAGAACTTCTTCATAATCTCATTTGTCCCCGTTTTTGCTTTCTGGCCCAACTTTTCAGAAAACAGGAAAATTTTCATATTGCCTTTGACTGCAAACCAGACCAAGGCAATCAAGAGCTATCATCTGAACAGGGGAAAGACAAGCCAGACGCACTGATATACCTTGCGTTGACTTGTTTCTTCCTGATCCAGATGAGTCAGATATTGCCACCTGTTATTGTTCTTTTACGTAGAAAATGATGTTGCAGATCACTACGAATTAAGAGATAAAATTCCTATTGTCTAAAAACAAGCAAGCAGAACAAACTCATAGGTTCTAACTTTTTCCCAACACTGTCCCTGTTGAGTCACGACCTTTGGGGGTTGCGCCACCGCTCCCCGGCAACGTCCAGAAAAGTCACGCCGAGCAGGAGGGGTCAGTTGGCGGCAGCTTTCAAAGCAGCAACTTCAGATTCCAGGGCCTGGATTTTCTGTTCTGCATAGGCCAGGGCCTCCCTGGCATCCTGCAGAGGCACCAGTTGAGGGATGTGCTGAGGACAGTTTACGTCCCAGGCGGTGATTTCTATCACCAGGGCTCGTTCGACCTTTCCCCGGTAACCAGGGGTTTCCAATTTTGCCAGCAGATCTTTGTCACCTGTTACCACACGCGCTTTACCCCAGATTTTGATGCGCTGGCGGTTGGCGTAGTCCATCAGAAAGAGGCTGACCTTGGCATTATCAGTCAGGTTCCCAACGGTGATGTACTGGCGGTTGCCGCCGAAATCAGCAAAGGCAATGTGCTTGCTGTCCAGGGGTTTCAGAAAGCCCTGCGGCCCGCCGCGATGCTGGATATAGGGCTGTCCGTCATCATTTACCGAAGCCAGATAGAAGGAGTTCCGCGCCGCCAGGAAGGCGGCCAGATCCTCTGTAACCTCGTTCTTCCAGTCCCGGCGCTCCAGCGCCTTCTGGTAATTGGCCCGTGATCCCATCTCGCTCTGAATTGCCTTCACGCTGGGGGTAAAGGCAATGTCACTGACCGGTGTCTGGCTGGGGGTGGTTTCTGCAGTCATGGCAAGGGGAACTTTCTTTGTTACGTCGAGTTTAGATGCTTCGAGGGCTGGGTCGGCGGAGGTTCGAGATAGTGGGGAGGTAAGGCTTTTGCCCATTGGTGGTTAAAGGTGGAAAACGTCTGACAACGTCACACAGAACAAGTGGAGTTAGGACCAGCGGCCTCGCGAAATGACCGCCGGGATGAGGCCCCCAAGCGAGTTCTGGGGTCTTTCGGTTCGGAGCTTTGCAGACCGGGCCATCCCGGGCTAAGCGATCATCACCTCATCCCCTCGAACCACAGGGACTTGAGGAGAAATCGGCCAGCGCCAATCCACTCCATCTCAATATTGTACAGACCTGTCTGTTTTTCAACTCCTTTCTACGGGAGCGGTTCTTTCACAGTTTTCCCTTGAAGATACCGACCGGACGCGCCAACCTTATACAGATCTGTTCACATCAATGTGACTGAGCGGGTGACATCCGTTCCGGAACAAAGCTGTCACCCTGCCCACCACCTCAATTTCGGTAACGAGACTCCTCATGGCCGTTTCAACCACCCCATCCACCGCCCCCTCCCCGAGCAAAGGCTCATCGGCAGCTGCCCTGTCAGGCTCAGGCAAGCCCCGGGCCAGCAAGCGACGGGACCATCTGGTCGACACGGCACTGCGCCTGTTTTACGAAAACGGGTATCACGCGACCGGCATTGATCGGGTTCTGGCGGAATCGGGGGTGGCGAAGATGACCCTCTACAAGCACTTCCAATCAAAGGATGATCTGATCATTGCCGCGCTGGACCTGCGTCATGAGAGGTTTCTCGCCTGGTTTGTGGAGTCTTTGAAAAAGGCCGATTCGACACCGCGAGAGCAGCTGCTGGCTGCCTTTGACGCGCTGGGGGACTGGTTTCGTGGCTGCACCCCCACCGGTCCCTTTCACGGCTGCGCCTTCATCAAAGCCCTGGGAGAGTTTCCGGACGCCGACCACCCGGTACGCAAACGCGTGCTGGCCCATAAACAGAGCATCAGGGATCACCTGGCCAGCCTGGCAGCAGAAGCCGGCTGCGCCGCCCCCCGCCGTCTGGCCAATCATCTGAGTGTTCTGACCGAAGGAGCCATTCTGACGGCCCAGCTGTCCGGTCAAACCAGCGTTGCAGAAGAAGCCAAGGAAATGGCCCGGCTGGTCATTGATGAAGCCCTCAGTCCATCAAAACGCCCGGCCTGACGCCGGAACGTCTTCCTGCCTAGACCAGTCAATTGGCGGACATTCGAATGGGCGTCAGCTTTCCAGCTCACTGTCCCAATAAAGAAAATCATTCCAGCTTTGATGTAGATAGTTGGGCGGAAAGGCCCGACCGCGCTCCTGCAGGGTAAAGGTGCTGGGGCAGACCGGTTCAACCAGCGGAACCATGCCACAGTCATGCGGCAAGTGGCTGCCTTTGGCCAGATTGCAGCGCTGACAGGCAGCCACCACATTTTCCCAGGACGTCTTCCCGCCCCTGGCCCGCGGAATGACGTGATCAAAAGTCAGATCTTCTGCCCGAAACTCGTTGCCGCAATACTGACAGTTAAAGGAATCCCGCAAAAAGACATTGAAGCGGGTAAAGGCCGGGCGGCGGTCTAAATTGACGTATTCTTTAAGCGAAATGACGCTGGGAATCTGCAAAGTCTGCGATGGGGAATGAATGACCGCATCATAGTTGGAAACCACGGACACCCGATCCAGAAACACGGCTTTGATGGCGTCTTGCCAGGACCAGAGGGACAAGGGGAAGTAACTGAGCGGTCTGAAATCTGCGTTCAGAACCAACGCCGGATGAGCGCTCGCTGAAACCACAACTCTTTCCTTCAATGACCTCTGTTCAGCAGGCCAAAAAGCGGAATGCTGACGGCCGGCAGAAGAGAAGCGACCCGGAGGTCTCGTGGGGGACCTGATCGATCCTTACCATAAAGATACCGTTGTGTTTCTTCTACTCTCCTGCGCAAACAAACACAAGATGTAGTAGGCGCTCTCAAAAACTCTTCATGATCCTGTAACTGAAGCGTCACTCCGGCAGCACCCGGTGACCATTCTCCAGACCCCTGAAAAAGGAATACAGGCTTCAAGCGTGATCACGTCGTGAGTCCACTAAAACCGCTTTGACTCTAAAGCGCTCAGCGTAACGTCAGGGGCCAGCGCCGTCAGAGATGATCTGTCAGAAAGTCCTGAGCCAGTTTGATGCCCCGGGGATCAATGCCATGCCCCAGCCCCTCAATCTGGTGGGCCGAAACCTGACAGCCTAGGCGCGTCAGGCGGGTTTCAGCCTCCTGCAGATACCCGACAGGCACCACCTCGTCCTCAAGGCCGTGAACCAGTAAAACGGGCGGAGCCATCAGGCGCTCTGTCGGCGCGTCTTCCGTCCGGCTCAACAATCGGCCGGAATAGGCCAGCACCGCGGCAACGCACCGGTCCTGTGCCGGGTGACCTTCACCAGACAGGGATTCAGCCTGATAGGTCAGGGCATGGTGCAGGGCCAGCATGGCCCCTTGTGAAAATCCAAAAAGAGCGATCTGATCAACAGAGAGGCCGCGCGTGCGCCGCTCCTCAGCCAGGAAACCGTCCAGCAGGACTGCCGCCTGATCCACTCCCTGCAGCAGGCGGGCCGGATCCATCTGACGCAGACTGAACCACTGTCGCCCAAAGGGAGCCAAATCGCAGGCTTCCGGCCCATTGGGTGCCACAAATGCGGCATGAGGCAGGACACGGGACAAAGGGTCGGCAAGGTCGATCAGATCATCTCCATCAGCCCCCCAACCATGCAACAGAACGACCAGTTGTCTGGCCTCTTCGCCGGAAGCGGGTTCCTGGCTCGGTCCGGTCAGCAGCATCCTTGCCCCTCACTAACTTGGTGACAGTGAAGGCATCATACCGGAAAAGCGATCAGGAGCGATAGCGCAGGCTGCAGGGCTGGAGCTGAGCCCCAGCGGCAAGGAAAAAAGGTCTGATAAAGAAAGGTTCAGCAACAGACCAGCTGACCAGATGAAAAGACCTCAGAGACGCGCGATTGCCTCTTGTTTTACTCTGCCCCCCCCGACACAGCACCCCCTCAGGGCAGTGTATCCCGCTGTTCGGACTGGCTCTTACCGGCTGCAGCCTTGCCATCCTCCCCCAGCTTTACGCGGCAGTGCCAGAGCACGCGGGCAGCAACGGATCGCCAGGGCCGCCAGGCCTCTGCCAACTCCCGCATGGCTTTGGCATTGGGGCGTTCTGGCAGATTTTTTAACCGCTGCGCCCCAATCATCAGCCCGACGTCATCAGCTGGCCAGACATCCGGTCGACCGTAAGAAAAAAGCAGATAGACTTCAACGGACCAGCGCCCCAGGCCCTTTACCTGTGTCAGGGCAGCAATAGCCTCTTCGTCTTCCATCAGGGGGACTTTTTCAAGATCCAGTTGCCCGGTCAGCAGCAGGTCAGCCAGGGATCGGCTGTAGCGCTGTTTGGGGCGACTGAGACCGATGACCTTCAGAGCCTCGTCATCGAGAGCGGCAAAAGCCTCCGGCGTAAGATTGGGGCAGGCATCACAAAGCCGCCCCCAGATGGCAGCTGCCGACGCCAGAGAAATCTGCTGCGCCACAATGACCCTCAGCAGGGTTTCAAAGCCGGGCGGTCGGTACCGCAAAGGTGGCGGGCCGAACTGCTCGACAGCCCAGCCCATATCCGGGTCCAGGTCAGCCAGCCTCTCAAGGGCCACAGGCAAGGTCTCATCGGTTATGAGCAAAACAGACCATCCATCAAAAAAACCAAAACAGCAGGCAGCGCAAAATCAACCCGCAGGCTATCCGTTCCTTGCTGCCCCGCCAAGATTGAGAAAGCCAGAGCCAGGTGGCTCAGGGTGCTTTTGTTTTCGCGCCCACAGGATTTGTCTCTTCTGAATCGGTCAGAGGGTGGCGCAGAGGCACACACCAAGTCCTCCCTTTAGATCAGACCGGCCCCGCACTGGTCCTACAGACAAGTTGAAGACAGGCTGGGGACAAGCTGGAAATCTGCGTCGTAACGCTCAGCCTTTACTTGATCACGCTGACACCTTGAGGTCGAATAACAGGCTAGAGCTCCCCCTGCCCGACGAGTCGATCTGAAAAACCTATGGCCGAAACCACCCGTTTTGCCCCCTCCCCCAGCGGGGCGCTCCATCTGGGCCACGCCTATTCTGCGCTCTTCAGCCAACAGGCGGCTGCAGGAGGGCGGTTTCTGCTGCGCATTGAAGACATTGATCAGGGCCGCTGCACTCTGGCTCACGAAGACGCCCTTCTGGCTGATCTGGCCTGGCTGGGCCTGACCTGGGAAGAACCGGTCCGCCGCCAGTCAGAGCACCTGGGTCTGTCACAACAGGCACTGGAAAAGCTGCGTCAGGAAGATCTGGTCTATCCCTGCTTTTGCACCCGGCGGGACATTCAAAAGGAGATTGCCGGTTCTCTGGCAGCACCGCACGGACCAGACGGCCCTCTCTATCCCGGTCTCTGCCGCAATCTGACAGAGGCAGAGCGACAGGAACGGCTGGCCGAAGGCACCGCCCATGCCCAACGCCTGGACATTTCAAAAGCCATCGCGCGGGCAGGCCCCCTGACTTGGCGGGATCTGGACAAAGGTGACATCACCGCGACCCCCGAAATCCTGGGCGACGTGGTCCTGGCCCGCAAGGACATCGGCACCAGCTATCATCTGGCGGTTACCCTTGATGATGCAGTCCAGGACATCACTCTGGTCACCCGGGGGGAAGACCTGTTTCACGCCACGCACCTGCACCGCTTGCTGCAGGCCCTGCTGGATCTGCCGGTTCCCCGCTGGCACCACCACGGGCTTCTCCGTGACGAGCAGGGACGCCGCTTTGCCAAGCGCCATGACGCCCTGTCCCTCAGAGCCTTACGGGACGCTGGCCACAGCGCCGCGCAGGTGAGAGCCATGGCAGGCTATCCCGACTGATCCGTCAAAACCGCTACCTTCGCCCACGCCTGCCTGTTGCAAGCCCAACAAGCAGGTTGGTCACCTCTGGAGCATGATCGGTTTAGTGAAAAGCGCATTGCGCTTGGAACTAAACCGTGACTCATCCTCTAACAGGTTGAAAAGAGGCTTATTCCCGTCTTGTTTGAGATCTCCTCGTGTTTCCAAACAAGACGATAAGACTCTAGAACTTCTGCGAGGTCAGCACCTGCTCAACCCCAAAGATCTGACGTAAGCAGCGGGCGATGTACTCCCCCGTTTCGCTGTCGAGATCATGAAGCTGCAGATCAATGGAAAGCTCCTGCCCATCTGGACCATGCCGGTCTGAGTGCCAGCGCTGTGGAATGAGGTTGCGTTTGGCAAAGAGCTCCAGCACCCGGGGCATGACCCCGGGCTCTGCCAGGGCGTGAATGGAAAAACAGAAGATCGGGACCAGGGCCACTTGTTTGGGTTTGGCCAGGGCTGTTGAAGCAAGAGTGGTTGATGGAGCGGCGTTTAAGGGCGCGTCAGCTTTGGCGCTGGACGCAAAACTGCGGTCAGAAGGCTCGACAGGCGCCAGGCCTGACAAAAGCGTACCGTGCAACATGACGGAAAGGTCTCCATGAGGGAGTCATCGAATGGGACTAGCCCTGAGCCCCGGCTCCACCCAAGGACACAACGTCTTGGCGTGGGATGCGGGGAGCTCTTTGTTACTGTCTTAGAGGATGAGGTGCGGTTTGGATCTTCGCGCGCTGCACGTCAGATGAAACCGTTCATGCCCAATGGCCCGGCTGCCTAAAAAAGCGCCGGGTTGGTAATTCGAATAATGACTGCCTGAAAAGAGACGTAAGACATGAGCCGGAGCCTAAGCAGGGGCACCGGGGCTGTCAAGCCGGGCCTCTGTCACGCCAGAAGGCGCGAATTGTGAATACCGAGTTACAAAAACTGACAAAGCCCGGATCGCAAAGACAATGCATGAGCCGATCTAACCGGTCATCAACCGCCAGCGCCCCAACATCGCCAGACAGAAATATCCACAAACATCTGTAATTGTTTATAAAAAACCAGAAATCCCTAAGAAGCACCTCTGCAAAACAAGGACATTCTGCGCTCACCTTTCGTTACCAAAAACAAACAGAAAACCAGAAATTCCCGTGACAGAATTACAGTCAACAAAGGGCCGTGGATGGCAGGGGGTCGCCAATATCCACACAAGCCTGGGAGGGAAAAATGGACCATCATCAAGAACCCGTATCCCTGTTTCCCAATATGGATGCCTGGTCGAACCGCATCCCTTTCTGTGATGAAAACCTGTCTTTGTACCTGGACCCGGATCTGCAGTTTCGCGCCAAAACGCTCTACGACCTGACGGCCTACTGGCTGAAAAAGCGGGCTGAACGCCGTATGCCCTCCCGGGCCGACATTGACCCGGCAGACATCAGGTTTCTTCTGCCCTATGTGTTTCTTGTGGATGTCAAAGACGATCACCCTCACCTGCGCTGGCGGCTGATGGGCACACACATCAATGAATATCTGGGATATGACGCGACCGGACGCTGGTTCGACGAGCTTTACGAAAACCAGACACATGAAAAGTTTATGCGGTCGTTTCTGGAATGCCTGAGTGAAAAAAAGCCGGAGCGGTTTCACGGCAAGATCCGGTTTCCGTCTCAGGATTACCTCGGATACGAAGCCGTTTATCTGCCTCTGTCCAGCAACAGCACCCGGGTGGAGATGTTGCTTGGCGGCATGGTTTTCACCCCCTCCTACTGGATTGAAGGAAGCAGACATTAACTAACTGACCTGGTCCTGGCCGCTCTTTGTCAGGGATCTCAAAGAGCACACTTTCCGGGGCCAAAGGAGAAAAGACGCTGTTGTTTTGAATTGGGGATTGTTTTTACCGCTGGTCACGGCGCCAGACGTTGCCTGAAAGGCGCCCACGACCTTCAACGCCTCCTCCCCAAGAACTCGGGGTGCTCCCAGGCAGAGAGCACCCCGTTTTTTTTTGCCTAACTGAACCGCGTTTTAAGCTCACGCAGTCCCATGCCCGCAGAGCAAAGGCCTCTGCGGCATCTGTTTGGGCAGATTATTTGGCGACCGTATCGATTTCGATGAAGATCTCGACTTCATCGCCTACGGCCGGGGCATAGGCACCCATGCCGAAATCAGAGCGCTTGACCATGGTGTAACCGGAAAAACCAGCTGCTTTCTTCTTGGCCATGGGGTGGTCGATGATGCCGTTGAAGGTCATGTCCAAAACGGTGGTTTTCGTAACACCGTGAATGGTCATGTCACCGGTTACTTTTGCGGTGTTGTCACCGGTGACTTCAACTTTGGTGCTTTTGAAAGTCGCCGTGGGGAACTGGCCCACATCGAAGAAGTCCGGGCTCATCAGGTGGGCATCGCGCTTGTCGTTGTTGGTGTCCAGGCTGCCGGTCTGGATAACGACTTCAACAGATGAGTTGGCGGGGTTGGCTTCGTCCAGCATCACGGTGCCGGCCACGTCACCAAAAGTGCCCATGGACTTGGACAGGCCCAGATGGTCATAGGTGAAGTAGACGTCTGCATGGGTCTTTTCAAAAACGTAGGCATCGGCTGCCAGCGCTGTCCCGGCCAGAGGGGCGGAAAGGGTCAGGGCTGCGGCGGTGAAGCCGGCAATGGCGAAGTTTTTCAACATGGTGAAGTCTCCTGCTGATTGAGAGTTAGTTGGCAACATTGGCTTTGATGTGAAATGTCACGGTGACCTCATCTGCCACCATGGAGGTGTCGGCCCACTGGCCCTGTCCGACGCCGTAAGACAGGCGGTTGACCGGCAATTCGCCTTTGGCTTCTGCGGATTGGCCGTCGATGGACAGCTCAAAAGGCAAAGACACAGCCTGCGTCACATCCCGCAGGGTCAGTTCACCTTTGGCCAGATACTTGCCGCCCCCCTGATCTTCAAAGGACTGGGCGGTAAAGACCGCTTCAGGAAAGGCTGACACGTCCAGCATGCCGTTGGATTTAAGAGTGGCGTCCCGGTCGGCTGCTCCGGTTGTCACGGAGTCTGTCAACATGATGACCTGGACGGAGCTGCCCGCCAGGTCCGCCGGATCAAACCGGATCTGAGCTTCGTACTCTGAAAAAGACCCTGGCACTTCCTGGCCCGTCTGCGTCGCGATAAACCCGACCTTACTGGCGGCTTTATCAACTTCCCAGATGGTCGACGCCCACCCCTGAGCCGATCCTGCAAAGCTGAACAGGGCTGTTGCTGCGCCAGCCAGGGCGAGTTTCTTCAGTGGTCGCAACGGCACCAGAGAAGGGGACAGTCCAAGGAAAGGGGAGGCGGTCATTTAGAGCCTCCGGGTAACATGCGCTTCAAGGTGTCATCCTTCCAGACATAATGATGGAACAGGGCGGCGCCCGCGTGACCGGCGATCACCGCCAAAGCCCCCCACCCCAGCCAGTGATGAATGAAGAAAGAGACGTCCGTCACTGTTTGGTTTGTGGGCAGCAGATGGGGCAGGTTGAAAGACCAAAAAATCAGCGTGGGATAGCCGGAGGCCATGGAGCCGATGAGACCCAGCAGGGGCTGGGCAAAAATAAAGACGTACAAAAAGAGGTGTCCGGCATGGGCAGCAAAAGCCACCAGCGGCGGCGTGCTGTCCGGCAAAGGCGGCGGCGGGGAGATGTGCCGCCAGGCCAACCGCAGGATCGCCAGCAACAGCAGAAGCAAGCCGAGAGATTTGTGCAGGTTAAAGTACTCAAACTTGGCCGGCCCCAACGGCAGGGCGTCCATGTAGAGCACCAAGGGAAACTGCGCCAGAATTCCCAGCGCCATCAGCCAGTGAAAAGCCCGGGCTACAGGGGAGTAGCGTTGGCCTTCTGTATCCCTCTGCATTGCCGCCTCCGCTTGCTTTGCTTGTGATGCGCAAGTCTGGTCAGGAAACCCGCTTTTGGAGAGAGGGGGTTTCAATGACGCAGGGTGACAGCCTAAAGAAAAGGCCGCCAACTCCCCAATCACATAGGAGCGAGCGGCCTGCCAAATTAGAAAGAACAAAGGAAACGAATTGTTTCCTTATGTGAACAATGGAGCTTTTTGAACGCTGTTACAGATGGTTACCCAATCGTCAATTCGCAAACCACAGAAACATAATCTCGACAGGGCCGCCCAGTTCTTCAGTTTCCCGGGATCAGGCTTAAAAGGCCTCCCCGCGTCCTGCCAGTCCTCCAGGCCTCACCTCAGTTCAATGAGATTTGTTTGCTGAGGAGGCCTGCAGGGTAACTTTGCACCTGTCAAAGGAATCGCTGCTGCGTGACGGATCAGCAGCACGCGCAAGATGCTTCTTCTTCTGCCGATCACACTCTAGGCGGCTTTGGGTTCCTTTTCCGCCACAAGAGCCAGAATCGCCTCCATGATGGCGGTCATGTCATAGTCCTTGGGCGTGTAAACAGCTGCCACCCCTGCTTCCAGCAGCACCGCTTCATCTTCAGGCGGGATGATACCGCCGACGATCAGCTGCACCTCCGTCAGCCCGGCTTTTTCCAGGCGCTGCAGCGTATCTGTCACCAAGGGGATGTGACTGCCTGACAGAATGGACAGGCCGATGACATGCACCCCTTCCTCCAGGGCAGTGTTGACGATCTGCGCCGGGGTTAGGCGGATGCCTTCGTAGACCACTTCAAAGCCCGCATCCCGGGCCCTGACTGCGATCTGTTCAGCACCATTGGAGTGACCGTCCAGACCCGGTTTGCCGACCAGCATCTTGATCCGGCGACCCGATTGCCTGGCATGGGCTTCCACCTTTTCGCGCAGGGCCACCAAGGGAGCCTGATCGCCCAGCATACCCTGGGCCCGGCCGACGCCGGTGGGGGCACGATACTCGCCAAAGACCTGGCGCAGGGCATCCCCCCACTCCCCTGTGGTAACCCCGGCATGGGCACAGGCGATGGAGGCCTCCATCACATTGCCGCTGCCTTCGGCGGCAGCTTTGAGGTCAGCCAGGGCCTGAGCCACCGCGTCATTGTCCCGGGCAACCCGCCAGGCTTCCAGCCGAGCAATCTGATCCTGCTCCGCATTGGCATCGGCTGCCATGATGCTTTCAGTGTCACCGGCCGTCAGTGGGCTTTCTTCGCTTTCGGTCCAGCGGTTGACCCCCACCACGGTCTGTTCCCCGGCTTCGATCGCCTGAAAGCGTTTAACAGCGCTTTCCACCAGCTGCTCTTTCATGTAGCCGGAATCAACGGCGGCAATGGCGCCGCCCATGTCTTCGATCCGGGCCAGTTCTTCGCGGGCGCCTGCGGCCAAAGAGGCCACCTTTGCTTCAATTTCCGGATTGCCGGTGAAGATGTCACCATACTCCAGCAGGTCGGTTTCGTAGGCCACCACCTGTTGCAGCCGCAAGGACCATTGCTGGTCCCAGGGACGCGGCAGCCCCAGTGCTTCATTCCAGGCAGGCAGCTGAACGGCCCGTGCCCGGGCGTCCTTCGACAGCACCACAGCCAGCATTTCAATCAGAATGCGGTAGACGTTGTTTTCCGGCTGCTGTTCGGTCAGGCCCAGAGAATTCACCTGAACCCCATAGCGGAAGCGGCGGTACTTGGCCTCTTCCACACCGTAACGTTCCCGGCAGATTTCATCCCACAGCTGAACGAAGGCCCGCATCTTGCACATCTCGGTAATGAAGCGGACGCCGGCATTCACAAAGAAAGAGATTCGCCCCACCACGCGGGCAAAATCCGCATCGGGCACCTGACCGCTGTCTTTCAGACTGTCCAGAACAGCCTGGGCCGTGGCCAGGGCAAAAGCCAGTTCCTGTTCTGGAGTCGCCCCGGCTTCCTGTAGGTGATAGCTGCAGACGTTGGTCGGGTTCCACTTGGGAACTTCCTTGTAGGTGAAGGACACCACGTCGGTGATCAGGCGCAGGGACGGTTTTGGCGGGAAGATATAGGTTCCCCGGGACAGGTATTCCTTGATGATGTCGTTCTGCACCGTTCCCGTCAGCAGTTTACGGTCCGCCCCCTGACGTTCCGCACAGGCGATGTAGAGCGCCAGCAGCCAGGGGGCAGTGGCGTTGATGGTCATGGAGGTGTTCATCTGTTCCAGGGGGATGTCCTTGAACAGGGTTTCCATGTCGCCCAGGTGGGACAGAGGCACGCCTACCTTGCCCACTTCGCCGCGCGCCAGCGGATGGTCGCTGTCGTAGCCGGTCTGGGTAGGCAGGTCGAAGGCCACAGACAGTCCGGTCTGTCCTTTGGCCAGATTGCTGCGATAGAGCTTATTGGACGCTTCGGCGGTCGAATGTCCGGCATAGGTCCGAATCAGCCAGGGGCGATCGCGCGTCACCTCCGCTGAATCTTTGCTCGCCGATTTGCTCTCTCCAGCGCTGCTTTGCTGCATCGCACCACCCACCTTGTCTAGCTTTTGATCCAATCCGCCCAAAACGCCACTTTTCTTTCTTACGTGGTCGAATTCAGGATGCATTATTTCCATTCTTGATCGATTTACGCAAGAATGATTTTTGTGCATTGCAAAAGAGCTTACAGCTTTGTATGAGTCAAGGAAAGCCATTGCGGGTCCTTTGCTGTTTCAAGGGCACCGTGGGAGGGCAAAGCAAAGAAACAGCGATCGGGTGGTTCCGGCAGCACCGGACGCAAAAAAGCCAAAACCCTGTGAGCCTCACGGGGATGACAAATCGGCAGCGGCACCTTGATCGTGGGATAACCAGTTTTTAGGAGGCCGCCGCGCCATGACTGATTCGGCTGAAGTGATCGACCTGCACCCCGGACAGGTGAAAAAAGACCTCTATGAGGTTGGCGAAATTCCCCCCATGGGACATGTGCCCAAGCGCATGTATGCCTGGGCAATCCGTCGCGAGCGGGAAGGCGAGCCGGAACAGGCCATGCAGCAGGAAGTGGTCGATGTGCCAAGCCTGGACAGCCACGACGTTCTGGTCATGGTGATGGCCGCCGGCGTCAACTACAACGGTGTCTGGGCCGGTCTTGGCCAGCCTGTTTCCGTTTTTGACGTGCACGGCGAAGACTATCACATCGCAGGTTCTGACGCCTCCGGCATTGTCTACGCCGTCGGCTCCAAGGTGAAACGCTGGAAAGTCGGTGACGAGGTCGTCATCCACTGCAACCAGGATGATGGCGATGATGAGGAGTGCAATGGCGGCGACCCCATGTTCTCCACCTCTCAGCGGATCTGGGGCTATGAAACGCCTGACGGCTCCTTTGCCCAGTTCTGCCGGGTTCAGGACCGCCAGCTGATGCACCGTCCCAAGCACCTGACCTGGGAAGAAAGCGCCTGTTACACCCTGACCCTGGCAACGGCTTATCGCATGCTCTTCGGTCACCGTCCGCACATCCTGCGGCCTGGCCACAATGTCCTGGTCTGGGGGGCTTCCGGTGGCCTGGGGTCCATGGCAATCCAGCTGATTTCCACCGCCGGGGCCAACGCCATCGGTGTGATTTCCGACGAAACCAAACGGGATTTCGTCATGGGGCTGGGCGCCAAAGGTGTCCTGAACCGCAAGGACTATGAGTGCTGGGGTCAGTTGCCCACGGTCAACGGCGAAGGCTTCCAGGACTACATGAAGAAAACCCGCGAGTTCGGGAAAGCCATCTGGAACATCACCGGCAAAGGAAACGACGTGGACTTTGTCTTTGAGCACCCCGGTGAGCAGACCTTCCCGGTCTCCTGCATGGTGGTCAAACGCGGCGGCATGGTTGTCTTCTGCGCAGGAACCACGGGCTTCAACCTGACCATGGATGCCCGCTTTGTCTGGATGCGCCAGAAGCGTATTCAGGGCAGCCACTTCGCCAACCTCAAGCAGGCGGCTCAGGCCAACCAGCTGATGGTGGAGCGGCGTCTGGATCCCTGCATGAGCGAGGTCTTCTCCTGGGCGGACATCCCCCGGGCGCACACCAAGATGCTGCGCAACCAGCACAAGCCGGGCAACATGGCTGTTCTGGTTCAGTCCAAAACACCGGGCCTGCGCACCCTGGAAGACGCCATCGACGCGTAAGAACAAAAGGGGAGGCCTGTATTCGGGGCCTCCCCTTTCCTTTTTGTCCTTTTTGCCACCCCCGCTGTCTGGGCTCTTCTGCCTTTAACAGGACTGACCCTGAGGTCCGCAGAAAAGCCTGTACCGTCCTCTGACCTGGCCGACCGGAAGAAGTGTCATGCCCAGGAAATCGGCATCCCCAGCGCGTGGCCTGACTTACACTACAGGCTGATGTCGTCACCCACTTCAGGTGCACAGCCCCATCAGCCCCCTGCCAGTTCCGGATTGATCATGACCAGCAACACCCTGCTCGACACCACCGCTTCAGACAGTCTTCTGATCGACGACCTTCTGCCCACCTGCCAGGCCGCCCTTGCCGCGGCTGAAGGCTTTGAGCAGGCAGCCCGTCGGGCCGTGGCCGGACTGGTCGCGCCCTCCGGCAAGGTTGAAGCCGCCCGGGTCGAGCAGGAACAGACCGCAGCGCACGGGCTGGCCTGGCTGGCCACCTATGTGGCCTCTTTGCGCGAGAGCCTGCATTGGGCCAACAATCTCAAAGACGCGGGAAAGCTGCAGGAACTGGAACAGTTGATGCTGCAGTGTGGCTTTGGTGAGTACCTGCAGCAAATGGCCGGTGGCATCGCCATGAGCCAGGTTGAAGTCCTGCGGCCCCAGGATCTGGGTCTGGGGGAAGAAGCCCTGACCGCCTTTGCAACGCCCGCCGTCAAAACCCTGCAAAGCAAAGGCAACACGGCCGCCGTACGCCAGCGCATTGCGGCCCTTATCTTTGACGGCAACCAGGATGGCTACTTCGGGGATCGGGGCTATGACGAAACCGAAGGCATGATCTCCGACCAGTTCCGCAAGGTTGCCGATGAACACAGCGAAGCCGCCCACGACTGGCATCTGGAAGACAAGCTGATCCCCATTGAGGTTGTCGAGCAACTGGCCGAACTGGGGGTTTTCGGCCTGACCGTTCCCGAAGAGTGGGGCGGCTTCGGCATGGGCAAAACCGCCATGTGTGTGGTCACTGAAGAACTGAGCCGGGGGTATATTGGCCTGGGCTCTTTGGGGACCCGCTCTGAAATCGCGGCCGAGCTGATCCGTCTGGGCGGGACCGAAGATCAGAAAACCCACTGGCTGCCTAAAATCTCCAGTGGTGAGATCCTGCCAACGGCTGTCTTTACCGAACCCAACACCGGCTCTGACCTGGGCTCATTGCGGACCCGCGCCAGCAAAGACGGGGACGTCTACAAAGTCACCGGCAACAAGACCTGGATCACCCACGCAGCCCGTACCGATGTCATGACACTGCTGGTGCGCACCAATCCGGACGAAAAAGGGTACAAGGGTCTGTCCATGTTCCTGGCGGAAAAACCGCGCGGCACAGATGACACCCCCTTCCCCGCTGATGGCATGACCGGTGGCGAAATCGAAGTGCTGGGCTACCGCGGCATGAAAGAATATGAGCTGGGTTTTGACGGCTTTGAAGTCAAAGCGGAAAACCTGCTGGGCGGTGTGGAAGGCCAGGGCTTCAAGCAGCTGATGGCCACCTTCGAAAGCGCCCGCATCCAGACGGCGGCCCGGGCTGTCGGTGTTGCCCAGTGTGCTCTGGAACTGGGGCTGGCCTATGGCAAGGAACGCAACCAGTTCGGCAAGGCCCTGATCAATTTCCCACGGGTTGCCGGCAAGCTGGCCTGGATGGCTGTGGAAACCATGATGGCACGCCAGTTGACCCTCTTTTCCGCCCGCGAGAAAGACAGCGACCGGCGCTGTGACATCGAAGCCGGCATGGCAAAACTGCTGGCCGCCCGTGTCGCCTGGTCCAACGCGGACAATGCGCTGCAGATTCATGGCGGCAACGGCTATGCCCTGGAATACAAAATCTCCCGCGTGCTGTGCGATGCCCGCATTCTGAACATCTTCGAAGGGGCGGCAGAAATTCAGGCCCAGGTTATCGCCCGGGGCCTGCTGACACCGGGCCGCAACGGTTAACAGGCAAAAGATCAGCTGTTAAATCACCCCCTACCGCCGTCTGAGGCTATCAGTTTCAGGCGGCGGTTTCTTTTTGAAGGCTGTTCAGACGCCTCCCTCACACAACCAATCCAGGTTGTGCAGACAAGGAAAAATTCACCCCAAGCGCTACAATTGTCCCTTTCGCATAGCCTCATGCAAAAAAGTTTCTTGCAAATGCTTGCATGCAACATGATTTGCACGCAGGTTCGCCGGGCTTTCATGCTTGTGCTGTTTTCGCCTTCTGCCCCGCGGCAGACGGTATCAAGGATCCCTGAATAGCTTAATGACTTACCTGCTTATCCTGATCGGCTTTGTGCTGCTGCTGGGCGGTGGTGAATTCCTCGTTCGCGGCGCTGTAGACCTGGCGCACCGCCTCGGGGTGTCCCCCCTGGTTATCGGTCTGACCATTGTCGGCTTCGGCACCTCTGCGCCAGAGTTGATTGCCAGCATCAAAGCAGTGCTGAACGGTGCCCCGGGCCTGTCGGTCGGCACGATCATCGGATCCAACATCTCCAACGGTCTGCTTGTTCTGGGCGCGGCGGCACTGATCACCCCCATTTTGTGCAAGCGGGAAGCCTTCATTCGCGACGGCTCCATGATGCTGGGCGCGACCCTGCTCACCATTGTGATCTGCGTCACCGCCTCCCGCATTGAGCGCTGGGAAGGCCTGCTGCTTTTTGCCGGTGTGGTCGCTTTTGTCCTCTTCTCCTACTACTCCGACATGAAAAACAAGGATGCCGGGGCAGAACTGCATGAAGCAGAAGCCGATGTGATGGACCGCATTGAGGGGCCCATCTGGAAGCCTCTGGCTGTGCTGGGCGGCGGCATTTTCGGCGTGCTTTTCGGGGCTAACCTGCTGGTGGACAACGCCATTTTGCTTGCTTTGCAGCTGGGGGTATCAGACACCATTATCGGCCTGTCCGTGGTGGCCATCGGCACCTCGCTTCCGGAACTGGCAACAGCCATGATCGCCGCCTTCAAACGGCAGGCTGATGTGGCTCTGGGCAATGTAATCGGTTCCAACATTTTCAATCTGCTGGGCATTCTGGGGGCTACGGCCATTGTCAAACCCATCGACATGCCCATGGACATCCTGTCCTTTGACCTCTGGGCTCTGCTGGCCACAACCATTCTGCTGATCATCACCGCCGTCAGTGGCTGGCGCTTCAGCCGCTGGGAAGGGGCCCTGTTCCTGGCCTGTTACGGCGGCTACCTGACTGTTGTGGCCATGCCCAGCATGCGTGCGACAATCAGCCTTCTGTAATCTGCCTTATGCCGCTATTATCTTACTAATCTGGTCAGCTTTGTGCGGACCTTCCCCCTGGAGCAACGGACCCTATGCTGGCTGCTCTGTAGACGTGACAAGAAAATCCACCGCCGCTGACCTCCCCGATAGCCGGCTGTCGGATTCGAACTCGGTAAGCCTATGAACGCGACACTTGCTGCACTGGTTATCATCGCCGCCATCATGACTCTGGGCGTGCTTTTCACCGGACTGTTCACCATGGCCCGTGGCGGTGAATTCAACGCAAAATACGGAAACCGGCTGATGCAGGCCCGTGTGGTGGTTCAGGCCGTCGCTTTGGTACTGTTCGTTGTCGCCATGCTGATAGCTAAGGGCTGATCATCGGTGTTCCATAGCCTGCCTTTCTTAATGGATCATCATGGTAAAGCTCACCCGCATCTACACCCGCGGCGGCGATAAGGGAAAAACCTCCCTAGGTACCGGCAAACGGGTCCCCAAGCATGACCTCCGCGTCGAGGCCTACGGCACAGTTGATGAACTGAATGCCGTGGTCGGCGTTGCCCGCGTGCACAGCGGGAATTCAACCCGTGAAGGCATGCCCGCCAGCACGCTGGATAAGCTGCTGTCTCTGATTCAGAACGATCTTTTTGACCTTGGCGCAGATCTCTGCTGCCCCCCTTCTGAAAAAGAAAATGATCCGGACGCGCCCGAGCCATTGCGCATTGTGGCGGCTCAGGTGACCCGCCTTGAAGAAAAAATCGACCACTTCAATGAGGCGCTGGAGCCTCTGACTTCCTTCATTTTGCCGGGGGGCTCCTCTGCAGCAGCCCACCTTCACCATGCCAGAACCCTGGCTCGCCGCGCGGAAAGACAGATGACCGCGCTGGCTGAAGTTGAGACGGTAAATCCGGAAGCCATCCAATATATCAACCGCTTGTCTGATCTGTTCTTTGTCCTGGCGCGCTACTGCAATGACAAAGGACGCAGTGATGTTTTGTGGGTTCCAGGAAAAAACAGATAAAGACCAGACAAATCAAATGTTTGGTATGAGGGCATAAAGAGATCTAATGCAATCGCATGAGGCTTTTGAGGGTGATTGACAGCCTTTCACCAGCTACCTATTGTGCGGTCGCAATAACCGGGGCAATCGCCTCATTTTGGTGTTAGCATGCTAAGCAATGCACACCCCATCCAGCGAACAAGAGATTGAGCTGATAACATGAAGGTACTCGTCGCCGTAAAACGCGTGATTGACGCTTACGTCAAAGTTCGCGTGAAATCCGACGGCACTGGGGTTGAAACCCAGAACGTCAAAATGTCGATGAACCCTTTCTGCGAAATTGCTGTTGAAGAAGCAATCCGCATGAAAGAAGCGGGCATCGCCACCGAAATCGTGGTTGTCTCCTGCGGGGCACAGTCCAGCCAGGAAACCATTCGTACGGCTTTGGCCATGGGCGCTGACCGCGGCGTTCTGGTGGAAACCGACGAAACTCTCGAGCCTCTGGCCATCGCCAAGCTGCTCAAGGGTGTGGTGGAAAAAGAACAGCCTGAGGTCGTTCTGCTGGGCAAACAGGCCGTGGACAACGACTTCAACCAGACCGGTCAGATGCTTTCTGCCCTGCTGGGTTGGTCCCAGGCTACCTTTGCGTCCAACGTGGAAAAAGCTGACGGCGACCTGAAGGTCACCCGTGAAGTGGACGGCGGTCTGGAAACTATCCAGGTCAAACTGCCTGCCGTTGTGACTGCAGACCTGCGCCTCAACGAGCCGCGCTATGCCTCCTTGCCCAACATCATGAAGGCGAAGAAAAAGCCCATCGACAACATGAGCCCTGCCGATCTTGGTGTCGACCCGGCTCCGCGTCTCAGCGTGCTGAAAGTCAGCGAACCCGCTGAACGTCAGGCTGGCGTGAAGGTCGAGAGCGTCGCCGAACTGGTCGAAAAACTGAAGAACGAAGCAAAGGTGATCTGATGAGCATCCTCATTCTCGCAGACCACGATAACGGCGCCCTGCACGCCGGTACCTTCAACACCGTGACAGCCGCTCAGGCCATCGGTGGTGATATCCATGTTCTGGTTGCCGGCAGTGACTGTGGCGGCGCCGCTGATGCGGCTGCCCAGATTCCCGGTGTGGCAAAAGTGCTGAAGGCCGACGCCGACATCTATGGTCACGGTCTGGCTGAAAACGTCGCACCGCTGCTGGTCCAGCTGGCCGAAGGCTACGGCCACATCCTGGCACCTTCCGCCACTTCCGGCAAAAACATCCTGCCCCGGGCAGCTGCCCTGCTGGATGTTCAGCAGATTTCCGACATCACTGCCGTAGAAAGCGCCGATACCTTCGTGCGTCCCATCTACGCCGGTAACGCCCTGGCCACTGTCCAGTCTTCTGATGGTGTGAAAGTCATCACCGTCCGCACCACAGCCTTCGATGCTGCGGCTGCTGAAGGTGGCTCTGCCGCCGTGGAAGAGGTTGCTGCCGGTGCAGACGGCGGTCTCTCCTCCTTCATCGGTCAGGAACTGACTGAATCCGAACGCCCCGAACTGACCACTGCCAAGGTTGTCATTTCCGGTGGCCGCGGCATGCAGTCCGGTGAAAACTTCGCCATGCTGGAAAAAATCGCTGACAAGCTGGGCGCCGCAGTTGGTGCCAGCCGTGCAGCTGTCGATGCGGGCTACGTCCCCAACGACTACCAGGTGGGTCAGACCGGTAAGGTCGTGGCTCCGGACCTCTACATCGCTGTGGGGATCTCCGGTGCCATCCAGCACCTGGCTGGCATGAAGGACTCCAAGGTCATTGTTGCCATCAACAAAGACGAAGAAGCTCCGATCTTCCAGGTTGCCGACTACGGCCTGGTTGCGGATCTCTTCACGGCAGTGCCCGAACTGGAATCCGCTCTGGACTGATAGCTGACCTGCTGGCCCCGGTTCCTTTGAGAGTCGCATCGGGTAAACACCAGCATTCAGCAAGCTAAAAAGGGAGCCTGGGAAGTTAAGTCTTCCCGGGCTCTTTTCTTTTTGCCGTCAGGCGTGCACAGGCGAACAACACGACCCTTACATCGCGAAGTGAAGCAACACAGCGGTCAGAACTGTCTCAACTTTCCGCGCCTGGCTTTATTGCAATGCAATAAAAGCTTGACCCGCGCCCTGCTGAGGTCTTCAATCCGCGGGCTTACGAATTAATGAAACGCTGACCTCCAGCCCTTTTTGAGAACACGCCATCATGTCAACCTCTGCCAACTCTCCCGCCATTCCCGAAGAAATCAAAACCATTGGCATCATTGGTGCCGGTCAGATGGGTGGTGGCATTGTGCATGTATGTGCCCTGGCTGGATATGACGTAAAACTGCAGGACATCTCGCAGGAACAGATCGATAAGGCTCTGGACCGGATCGGCGGCAACATGGATCGCCAGATCAAACGCGGCCTCATCCAGGCTGAGGAGAAAGACGCAGCTCTCAAGCGGGTCACCACCAGCACAGAGATCGCCTTTTTTGGCGATTGCGATGTGGTGATCGAAGCTGCAACGGAAAATGAAGACCTGAAACGTCAGATCTTTTCGGAAGTCTGCCCGGTTCTGCGGGACGACGCTCTGCTCTGCACCAACACCTCCTCCATCTCCGTCACCCGTCTGGCCGCTGGTACCGACCGGCCGGAGCGGTTCATGGGCATGCACTTCATGAACCCGGTGCCTCTGATGCAGCTGGTGGAGCTGATCCGCGGCATTGCCACCAACGAAGAAACCTTCAACGCCATTCGCGGCCTGACCGACCGTCTGGGCAAAACCTCTGTCGCGGCAGAAGATTTCCCGGCCTTCATCGTGAACCGCATTCTGCTGCCCATGATCAACGAAGCCGTTTACACCCTCTATGAAGGTGTCGGTTCCGTGGAAGCCATCGATACGGCCATGAAGCTGGGAGCCAACCATCCCATGGGTCCGCTGGAACTGGCGGACTTCATCGGGCTGGATACCTGCCTGGCCATCATGTTTGTGCTCTACGAAGGTCTGGCAGACAGCAAGTATCGCCCCTGCCCGCTGCTGGTGAAGTACGTAGAGGCAGGCTGGGTCGGCCGCAAAGCCGGGCGCGGGTTCTACGACTACAGCGGCGAAAAGCCCGTCCCCACCCGCTAATCATCCACAAATCTTCAGTCTGGCCCCGCTTTACGAAAACGGGAACCCACGCCAGCATCTTTAAGAAAAAGCGCCGGAGCTGTCTCCGGCGCTTTTTCGTTTTCAACCTCTTCCAAACCGATCTTTCCACGGAACCAACTGGTTAGTTCTGAAACGCCGCAAGAAAAGCACGTGCCTTTGCTTTGATCACCCGGTTATGATTGCACAACAACTGCGTCCAGATCAGAAGGTACAGATGAGCGGATGGATAGCCTGGCTGGGAACCAGGTCCAGACAGAAAGGCTTTCCGAACAGGTGGCTGGGGCTGATGGCGGCTTTGCTCGTCTTGGCGGGCTGCTCCCAACTGGGACCGGAAAGTCTCAAAGTCGGGCGGGCCCAGTACAATCAGGCGCTGCGTCAAACCGCCAATGAGGAACTGCTGCTCAACATCGTGCGGCTGCGGTATCTGGAACCCATGTCTTTCCTCAACATTTCCTCCATTTCCGCCCGCTCAGAATTCAAAGCGGCGGCCGGTGGCTCAGTGTCCGCCGCCCCAGGGGGCACCACCACCGGGGCAACGGCAGCCCTGCAGTATCTGGAACAGCCCAACATCATCTACCAGCCGCTGACCGGGGACCGTTTTGCCCGGGAACTGCTGACCCAGGTGGATCTGGAAACCCTCTTTCTGCTGCGCGCCGCCGGCTGGAACTTTGAAAAGATCCTGCGGGTCTTTTCCAACTCCATCAACGGCATCTCCAATGCCCAGAACGCAGCGGGCCCGACGCCCAAGGAAGAACCTGACTTCAGAGACTTCCGGCATCTGATGGACCTGATGGGGCTGCTGGAAGAAGACCGGGCGCTGGTCACCGGCCTGTCGGAGCGACGCTTTACCCCCAAACCGGACTCGACCAATGGCTCCCGCCCCAAACTGGCCATCATCGTCAAGATCTCCCAGGCCCACGACAAATCGGCCCAGCGCAAGGATTTCAACACTCTGCTGGACCTGGACCCGGATCGCTCGTCCTACCTGTTGATTCGCTCTGCCGGACAGGGCGGTCAGGACACCATCAGCGTCAACACCCGGGCCGTTGCTGGCGCCATGTTCTTTCTGAGCCAGGGGGTTTCCGTGCCTGAAGAGGATGTGCGTTCCGGTGCGGCGCAAAGTACCCTGACAGCACAGGGTGAGGTATTCGACTGGTCGAAGGTTCTGGGGGACCTCTTCAAAGTCAAAGTCAGTTCAGATCCGCCTCTGGGGGCCTTCGCCAAGGTCAGTTATCGCGGCAACTGGTTCTACATCGATGATGCAGATCTGGATTCAAAAGAAACCTTCATGATGCTGGATGCGGTTCTGCGCCTGCAGGCGGGCAGCAGCGATGGACAACGGCCAATTCTGACGCTGCCGGTGAACTGACCCAGATAGGATGAGCTGGAGACGCTTTCTGTAGATATCGACAGAAAGCAGAACCGGTAGCCAGCAAAGGCTTGCCCTGATCAGTAGCCCTCTACCTCCAGCTTGCGATCCGCCCCAACCACGCCCCGAACCATTCCTGCTGTTGAATAGGCACTGGTAAACTGACCCGCGTTGTCCAGGGCAATGATTCCGCCCCGGCCCCCTTTGCTCGCCAACTGCTCTATGGCAGCGTCGGCGGCGGTCGACAGGTTCTGATCCCCATAGTTCATCCGGGCAAAAACATCATACGCCACGGCATAACGGATGAAGTACTCACCATGACCTGACGCAGACACCGCGAGCCTGTCGTTGGCATAGGTTCCGGCCCCAATAATCGGGGAATCGCCGACACGGCCGGGTATTTTGGTGTCAAATCCGCCGGTGGACGTTCCCGCTGCCAGATTGCCACAGCGGTCGCGAGCGATGGCCCCAACGGTTCCCACAGGGGCTCTGTGCGATTGGCCAGCTGTCTGCCTGAGCTGTGATTTGTTGGGAGGGGGCAGTTGCGCCAGTTCCAATCCGGCCTGGGCCAGCAGTCGATCCGCAGCCGGGCCAACAAACAGAACGTTTCTTGTCTGCTCCATGACATACTTGGCGCCCAGTATGGGATTCCTGATGGTGCGCAAGGAGGCGACAGCCCCGGCTTTCTGACTGGCCCCGTCCATGATAGAGGCATCCAGTTCCTGCTCACCCGCCCGATTGACAATGGCGCCGCTGCCTGCGTTGAAGATCCCGTGGTCTTCCATTTCGGCAATGACGCCAGCCACTATATCAACCGCTGTCGCGCCCTCTTGAATGGCGCTCTGCCAGCGCTGCAGGATTTCCTTCAGCGCCGCCTGGCGCTGTTCTGCCTTCCAGTGGCCGGGCCGCATCAACACGCCGCCATGGGCCGCCAGCAGCCACTTTTCCTCGCCTGCCTGGCAGGACTTTGGCAGGTCTGCAGCGCTCACCACAGAAGGCTGGGTGACCATCAAGAACGCAAATGAACAGAAAGCACAGACAAACAACCGTATCATTGAAGGATCCCCCTGCGGTGGTCACAGCAATCGTAATCTACCCATGATAGCAGCTTCAGCGGGAATTCTCTGACTTTCCGGAAAAGGACAGGGGCTTGCTCAACAACAGCCGCCAAGCTGAACCGGCGGGCAAGGCACAGTGCCGTAGGAACAATAGACACAACAGTCCCCGGGCTTCGGTTTCAGCAGCGCCCCGCAGCCTTGACAGTCGTAAAACCACTGACAGCTGTCAGTCGGCATGAGGTCATCCGAGCGGTGCCCGCAAATCGGGCAGGTCAGCACAGAGTGCCGTTCTATTTCAGGGTCTACCTCTCGCGTCGGCGCCATAGAGCCCATCCCAAAATGGAAAGGAAGGTCAGAAGTGCCGGAACCAAAAGATTATCCAGCCGGCCCAGGTACTGGCTGAACCCGCCAAAGGCAAAAAGCCAGACAAGCAAAGGCGTAAAGCAACAGACCGCCGTAACCAGAGACCCGACAAGCCCGGTCATCAAGAGCTTATCCTGCATGACTTACCTTCCCTTTTCTGCCCTGCCCTTCTTTTCCCTGCCTTTTTTTAAGCTGATCCTAATCTGCTGGCAGTTGGTGCTTCCTCTGCCTGCCTCCAACAAAGACAGGGCTCAGGTCTTGGCTGGCAATTCGTTCAGATAAAACTCGACGAGCGTTTCCACCTCCGGGCTGTCCCATTCCAGCCCCCCTTGCATACCGCCGATCACGCGGCCGTCCTGATCGATCAGGAAAGTGGTTGGCAGCCCCCGCACGGCGAGCGCCCGTGCCAGTTCGGCCCGCGGGTCCAGGTAGAAGCCAAGCGCGTCCAGACCCAGGTCGGCATAAAAGGGGGCGACATCCACAATTCCCCGCCGGTCATTGGAGGCGGTTACGACCACCAGCCCCCGGTCCTTGTATTTGGCCTGCAGGCGATTGAGAGAGGGCATTTCCCGAACACAGGGCGCACACCAGGTCGCCCAGAAATTCAACAGCACCACGCGTCCCCGGAAGTGAGCCAGAGTGATGCTCTTTTCGCTGCCGTCCGTTACCAGACCAAAGGCTGTGTCCGGAGCAGGTGGCGGTTGATCGAACAGCGCAAAGTTATCCTTCAACAGCCCCTGCAAGGGCGGTTGCTGCTGTGCCTGAACCGGCTGGGGTCCAGTGTTGCCAAAGACGAACAGCAGCCCTGCAGCAAGAAAAAGCGCAAAAAGCTTTCGTTTTCCCATCCCCATCCGGTACATCATCCCTACCAAGTTGACTGACCCTCTAAATATCGTCGAGCAAAGCCGTGAGCGAAGCAAAAAAATCTGCGACAAATTCCGCCAACGCCATGTGGGGAGGCCGCTTTGCCGGTGGTCCCGCCGAAGTCATGGAACAGATCAACCCCTCCATCGACTTTGATCGACGTTTTTACAAACAGGACATCCGCGCCAGCCAGGCCCATGCAGAAATGCTGACGGCTCAAAACATCATCTCTGAAGAAGATGGAGCTGCCATCCACGCGGGTCTAGAGCAAATCCTTCAAGAAATCGAGAGCGGGGAGTTTGTTTACTCCCGCGCCCTGGAAGACATCCACATGAATGTGGAAGCCCGCCTGAAGGAAATCATCGGGGATGCAGCTGGCCGCCTGCACACCGGTCGTTCCCGCAACGATCAGGTGGCAACGGACTTCAAGCTCTGGGTGCGCGATGCCATCGATTCCATTGACGCGCAGCTGCAGGACCTGCAGGCAGCTCTGATGGAGCAGGCCGACAAGGAAGCCGACACCTCCATGCCCGGCTACACCCACCTGCAAGCCGCGCAACCGGTGACCTTTGGCCACCACCTGATGGCCTACACCGAAATGTTCGGCCGGGACCGGGGGCGATTTGCCGACTGCCGTGCCCGCCTGAACGAAAGCCCCCTGGGGTCGGCCGCGCTGGCCGGGACCTCCTTCCCCATCGATCGGGAGCGCACCGCCAAGGCGCTGGGCTTTGACCGGCCCACCGCCAACTCTCTGGATGCTGTCAGCGACCGCGATTTCGTCATGGAATTTCTGTCCGCCGCCTCCATCACCTCTGTTCACCTTTCCCGCTTTGCAGAAGAGGTGATCATCTGGTGTGTCTCCGGCTTTGATTTCATCGAGCTGAGCAGCGCTTTTACCACCGGCAGCTCCATCATGCCGCAGAAGAAGAACCCGGACGCTGCCGAGCTGATCAAGGGCAAGACCGGTCGTGTGGTCGGGGCGCTCAACGCCCTGATGATCGTCATGAAGGGCCTGCCTTTGGCGTTCTGCAAAGACATGCAGGAAGACAAGGAACCCCTGTTCGACGCCTACGATACGTTGGCGGTCTGTATCGCAGCCACCAGCGGCATGGTGCGGGACATGAGCGCCAAGCAGGACAAGATGGCCCAGGCCACTGCTGCGGGCTTCATCACGGCCACGGACCTGGCTGACTGGGTGGTGCGGGTGCTGGGCCTGCCCTTCCGCGATGCCCACCACATCACAGGGGCTCTGGTGGCCAAGGCTGAAGCCAAGGGCGTTGATCTGTCTGATCTCAGCCTGGCGGAAATGCAGGAAGTAGAGCCCCGTATCACGGAAGGTGTCTACGATGTGCTTTCCGTGGTGAATTCCATTGCCAGCCGCACCTCCTACGGGGGCACCTCCCCGGTTCGGGTGCGCGAGGCCATCGCAGAAGGGCGCAAACGCTTCCTCTAAACGGCTACTCCCCAGGCTGTTCGGTATCACAATTGCCGGACAGCCTGCCGGAACCTGTTGGGATTGCGCCACTGATCTGCGATAAGTCTGCTTGAGATTGTTAAAGATCACATGACCAAAGGGACTCTGTTCATGCGCCCCAGATACTTCAGGCACCGCACCTCGACCGCCAAAGCCCTGGCGCTGCTGTCACTGGCAGCCCTTGCGCTGACGGCCTGCGGCAAGGTCGGCCCGCTGCGTGCCCCAGAAGGGCAGGAGTCCAGCTACAACTATCCCAAGACCTATCCGGCGCCGCAGAGTGTGCTGCCCAGCGCCCCGGTCCCTGAGCAAAGCCAGGAACAAAGAGAAGAAGAAGTGGAAAAGGCAACGAAGTACGGCACCCTCAAGCCGCGACCAGATCCCTATGATCCGCTCAGCACCACCACCAAAACTTACGGACCTACCGAATAATGAGTCGCCCCTCCCCCGTTTTGCCTGCTTCCCACGGCGAAGAGTATCAGTATCGTAACGGCCTGCTTCATGTTGAAGATGTGCCATTGGACCGCCTGGCTGCAGAGGTAGGCAGTCCCTGTTTTGTCTATTCGTCAGCGGGGCTGGAGCGGACCTATCGCCGCTTCAGCGAGGCCCTGAAAGCCACTGAGCTGGACATTTCCATCTGCTACGCCATCAAAGCCAACCCCCATCAGGCTGTGATCCAGACCTTTGCCGCCCTGGGTGCCGGTGCCGATGTGGTGTCTGAAGGCGAGTTGCGCCGGGCGCTGGCCGCAGGCATTCCTGCCAGTAAAGTGGTCTTTGCCGGGGTCGGCAAAACCAGAGATGAGCTGGCATTCGCCCTGCAGCAGGACATCAAGCAATTCAATGTGGAATCGGCTGAGGAACTGAAGTCTCTTAGTGAGGTGGCTGTCAGCCTGGGCAAAACAGCCACAGTGGTGTTGCGCATCAACCCACACGTGGATGCCCGTACCCACGCCAAAATCACCACGGGCAAATCCGACAACAAGTTCGGCATCAACATCGATCAGGCCCCGGCGGTAATGGATCTGGCCCAGGATCTGCCGGGCCTGAACCTGGAAGGCTTCTCCGTTCACATCGGCTCTCAGCTGACCGAGCTGGAGCCTTTCGAAGCGGCCTACCGGCGGGTGGCTGAGCTATTTACCGAGTTCCGCGACAAAGGCTATCCGCTGCAGCATCTGGATCTGGGCGGCGGTCTGGGCATCGCCTATGAAGGTCAGGATCTGCCCACGCCCGAAGCCTACGCTGCCATGGTCAAGCGCACCCTGGGCAACCTGGGCGTTCCGCTGGTGGTCGAGCCGGGCCGGTATCTGGTTGGCGATTGCGGCCTGCTGGTCAGCCGCGTGGTCTATGTCAAGGAAGGGTCCAGCCGCCGTTTCGTGATCGTTGATGCGGCCATGAACGACCTGATCCGCCCCACCCTTTACGAAGCCTGGCACGACATTGCGCCGGTTACGGAGCCTGCCGCTGACGCAAGTTACGAAGCCGCCGATATCGTCGGTCCGATCTGTGAAAGCGGCGACTACCTGGCCCTGCAACGCCCCATGCCGCCGCTGGCCACTGACGACCTGCTCACTGTTTTTTCAACAGGAGCCTATGGCGCAACCATGGCTTCTGCTTATAATTCACGACGGGCCGCACCAGAAGTCATGGTGCGGGGTGACAGTTGGAGCGTGATCAGCCAGCGCCCCACTTTTGACGAAATGATCGCCAAAGATCTGATTCCAGATTGGTTGTCGACAGGAGCCGCCGCCGATTAAGCTGTGATACACAGCTAAGAGCTCACCAAGAGAGCCCTGTTAAGCAAGAGCGCTCCTGTCCCAGTCTGGTCCCTGTTCGATCGTGAAGATCACAGGGATGATGGCAGACGGTTCAGGAAGCGCTCTTTTGCGTTTCCCGGGACAGAACCTGTAAGGCCAGGTTCTTGCGACCAGGTTTTTACAACCAGGTCTTTGTAAAGGGAACGCCGGATATTGTGACGGAGAAAGACAAGGCCCCTTCAAGCAGCAGCAAAACCGCTGCCCACTTGCCCGACACCCCGGGCAAGCGCGCCTCTCGTCGTCCCCTCTCCGGCACGGACATCAGCCAGCATGTCTTTCTGGCAAAAGCGGCACTGGCCTGGGAACGGCTCTGGCCTCTGCTTTGGCTGCCGGTTGCCTTGGTCACCTCCTTTCTGATCCTCGGTCTGTTCAACCTTCCGCAGATGCTGCCCGGCTGGCTGCACAGCCTTTTGCTGCTGACCTATGCGGGCGCGCTGGTTTTCCTGATTGTGCGTTTGTTCCGGGGCTTTGCCTGGCCCAGTTACGAAGACAGCAGACGGCGGCTGGAAGTGCTCAACGGCCTGCCCCACCGCCCCCTGGCCTTGCTGGATGACGACCTGCCAAAGGATCTGTCTGACCCCGGAACCCGGCTGTTGTGGGATGCTTACCAGGCCCGGGTCCGGGCCCAGTTGGCCCAGTTGAAGAACCACTGGCCACGCACCTCCTGGCTGGCTCAGAACCCCTGGGAACTGCGGGGGTTGCTGGCCACCCTTCTGGTGGTGGCACTGGTGGTGGCCGGTCCCAGCGCAGGCAATCGTCTGACCCAGGCCTTTCAGCCGGATTTCAGTTTGACCGACGCGGGCAGTCCGCGCGGGTTCAACGCCTGGATCACACCGCCAGCCTACACCGGCATGCCGCCGCTCTATCTGGGCGATCAGCACAGCACAGGACAGCAAACGGCCGCCCAGCAGAGCCCAGCTGAGCCTGCAGGGGCGCAAGGTGACGTCGGCGCCAACCTCCCCTCTTCCATCGACGTGCCTCAGCACAGCCTCTTTCTGGCCCAGGTTCAGGGCGGCTCGGGACTGCCCAGCTTGCTGATTGACGATCAGCCCGTGCCCTTTGAGCAGGAAGCCGAAGGCCTCTATCGCCTAGAACTGTCCTTGCTGGAAGGCCAGAAACTGCAGGTGGTGCAGGACGAAGAGATCCTGCAAAGCTGGCAGCTCAACCTGATCCCTGACAGCCCGCCACAGATCGCCTACCTCAGTCCGCCCGATCAGGCAGGTCGGGGCGCCTTGCAGGTTCACTATCTGGCCGAAGATGACTACGGCCTGACAGAACTCACTCTGACCATCACCCGGCAGGACGCCCGGGGCGACAGCCTTGAAATCCCACTGACGCTGCCCCTGCCGCCACAAAACAAGACAGTGGATTCCCGGGTCTATCAGGATCTCAGCAGCCATCTCTGGGCAGGATTGCCGGTGAACCTGGTCCTGCGGGGCAAAGACGAGTTTGGCCAGAAAGGACAAAGCAGCAGCTTTCCCATGATCCTGCCGGAACGGGTCTTCACCCACCCGGTCGCTCAGGCCCTGATCGAGCAGCGGCGGAACCTGACCCTGAACCCCCTGTCGCGGGTGCCGGTATCCCTGGCGCTGGACAAGCTGCGTCTCTACCCCGCCCACTATCAGCACGATCTGGTCGTGGCGCTGGGATTGGGCGTGGCCGGACAACGTCTGTTCCTGGATGCCAGCGACAAGGCCATTCGTCAGGTTCAGGATCTGCTCTGGTATCTGGCGCTGCATCTGGAACAGGGCAATGTGGCCCTGGCAGAAGAAGATCTGCGCACCCTGCAACAGGAACTGCTCGACGCCCTGGCCAATGATGCACCGCCGGAAGAAATCGACCGTCTGATGCAGGCCGTGGAGGAAGCGCTGGATCGCTTCATGGAAGCGTTGGCAGAGCAGGCAACGGAGGAACAGCGCCCCGGTCAGGAAGCCATGATGCCGGACATTCCTGACGATGCTCAGATTCTGGACCAAAGTGACTTAAAGCAGATGCTGAATGAAGCCCGGCAGATGGCCAAGCTGGGGGCCAAAGATCAGGCACGGCGTATGCTGGAGCAGTTGCAGGAACTGCTGGAGAACATGCAGGCCCGCAAGAAGAGCACCCCCGCAACACCTCAAACAAAAGAAGCCCGCGAGTTGATGCAGCGGATGGATGAACTGCGGCGCAAGCAGCAAAACCTGCTGGATCGGAATTTTCAGCAGCGCCAGCAGGACAAGGGACTGGGCCGCCAGAAACAGTTCAAGCCCACGCAAAAAGGGGAAAACGGCAAAAAGGGTAACGAAGAGCGTCAAAGCTCCAACAGTGGTGATGCCCGCGCTCAGGAACAGCTGCGCAAAGAACTGGGGGACATCATGCGCCGCTTCGGCGATCTCTCCGGCCAGGTCCCTCGGGAGCTGGGTAAGGCAGAGCAGGCCATGCGCGCGGCCCGTGACGCCCTGCAGCAGGGCACACCGCAGATGGCGCTTAACCCCCAAACCGAAGCGGTAGACCAGCTGCAACAGGGCCTGGAGGTCATGATGGACTCCATGTTGCAGGAACGCGCCAAAGGCACCGGGGATGAAGGCGGCATGGCCGGGGACCAGTCCGGCGACGGCGAGGATCCTCTGGGCCGCGGTGGCGGCAACCGGGTCAACCCGGGTGAAAAGATGATCCCCACAGAATTTGACCTGCCCAAAGCCCGCGCCATTCTGCAGGAACTGCAACGCCGCCGGGGCGAGCAGGATCGCCCGACCCTGGAACTGGACTATCTGGACCGTTTGCTGGATCGATTCTGACGCAGGACTTGCTTGTCTCGATGGTCAAAAAGACAAAATGCTGATCATCATCGCGACCGTGATTTGACTCTAGCCAGCCAGCTGTTCCTTCAGCCAGTGCTCAAACCCGCGCACAAAACTCAATTGCTTATCCTGTTTAGGCTGTACCAGGACGTAAGGTTCAGGGGCGCAGACAGACTCACTAAAGGGTCTGACCAGATCGCCCTTTCGAACCAGATCTTCAACCAACAGCTTATGGCCCATGGCAACGCCACCGCCGGAGCGGGCAGCATCCACCGCAACGCTGTAGAGGGTGAAATACTGTCCTTCCTGACGATTGGGCAGCAGCACACCCGTTCCCCGGCACCAGCTCTGCCAGTCTTCGTTCCAGTAGGTATCATGCAGCAAACGACAGCGCGCCAGATCAGACGGGCTCTCTAACGCCATCTTCTGCTGATAGTCCGCACTGCAAACCGGAAAAAGGCGATCCCGGCAAAGCTCTGTGGCCTGCAATCCCGAAACATCCCCGCGTGAGTAACGAATGCCCATATGAGCATCGGAGCGGCTGAAATCGGCCATGGCAGCGTCTGCAGCCATTTCGATATCAATGTCCGGATACAGCTCCTGAAACTCAATCAGGCGGTGAACCAGCCACATGGAGGCAAAGGCAGGTAACACGGTCAAACGGAAGGACTTCCGGGTTCGCTGGCGCGTCAGTCTGCGAGTGGCCGTCTCCAGGGTCGACAGGGACGTCTGCACGGCGGCGTAATAGCGCTGACCGGCATCGCTGAGGCTCAGGCTGCGCCCGCTTCGCACAAACAGTGCAGATCCCAGGTACTCTTCAAGCAAACGAACCTGCTGGCTGACAGCACCTTTTGTCACGCCCAGTTGCTCTGCTGCCGCAACGATACTCTCCTGCTCAGCAACGGCTTCAAAGTACTCGACGGCACGTAAGGGAGGGAGTTTCCTGCGCATTGTTTAGTTTTTCTACACTTATGTTCAGGCTAATTTCCTTCGAAAATAACCAATCCTGGGCCACTGTCAGAAGAACTACTAAACAAGACAGATGAGGGTTTCAATGCAGCTGACCGACCAGCAGATGGCAGATCTGGACCGCAACGGCTTTCTGATTTTGCCGGACCTCTTTTCCTCAGAGGAAGTGGACATCATTCGCAGCCGCCTGCCTGAACTCTTTGCAGAGGCGCATCCCGGTAACATTGTTGAACAGTCTTCAGGCGTGGTGCGGACCACCATGGGGCTGCACCTGCGTGACGAAATCTTCGCCAGGCTGGTACGCCACCCCCGGCTGGTTAAACCGGCTCAGCAGATCCTGAAAGAGCCCCTCTACGTTCAGCAGGTGAAGGTCAATGTGAAGGCAGCCTTCTCCGGAGAAATCTGGCAATGGCACTACGATTTTGCCACCCATAAGGAAGAAGACGGTGTGCCCCGTCCCCTGGCCCTGAACCTGCACATCTTTCTGGATGATGTGAGTGAATTCAACGGGCCGCTCTATTTTGTGCCCGGATCTCACAAGGTCGGGGAGCACGGTGCAGCGCTGGATGACGAAACCACAAGTTATCCCTTATGGGTCTGTGACCAGGATCTGGTCCGCGCTCAGGTGGAGGCCAATGGTTTGGTCTCGGCCAAAGGCAACAAGGGCACGGTCCTGATCTTCCATGACACCCTGGTACACGGCTCTCCCAACAACATGTCCCCTTCTGACCGGGCCATCTTTTCCCTGATCCTGAACCCTGTAAGCAATGCTGCCGAAAAACAGGACCGGCCAGACCACAAACATCACCGCGACCACAGCGCCATTGAGGCTCTGTCTGATGACTGTCTTGTGAACCCGGCGATGGCCGCACAGTAGTGCCGTTACAGGGGCGTTGCTTCAGCGATCGGACAGCCGTCAATGCAACGCCCCAAGCCGAACACAAGCTGCCGCCAATGTCCCAGTCGAGTGCAAGGGCTAAACACCTGAGGCTGGCATCCTGAGCAGGTATAAGGGGATAGTTTCGGGCTTATCGCCTATCCCTCTTGAGGAACACCCTCGACCAGCATGGCTTCCAGGTGAGAGCCGGTCTGGCGCAGGGCGACCAGAGGCGCGAACTCCTCGGAATTCCAGAACCCCAAGGCAGCTTCCTTACTGTCAAACCGAATGACGAAGGTTGCATCGGGCAAAACCTCTTGCCCCTCCAGCCGCTGAGGATCCCCGCCGCGCACAAGAAATCGCCCGCCGTGCTTTTCAATCAGATCCGGCACTTCAGCGAAGTACGCGTCCATCCAGTCACGCGTGTGAATGGTCATACGACCGATGACATAGGCCACCATCACTCTTCTCCCGCTGTTCAGCCCTCGTCAGTGAAGACCTGCCGGCCCTCGCTTCAGAAATAGGGAAGTGTTTTGAAACTCACTTTTACAAACTGGTGAGAGAGCCTGGCACAAGGACCGGGGGAGTTTTCTATTGAGCTTCAGCGTAGCCCAAAGCCCCATCCACCGCGTCGCAGACTTTCTTCAGGGTAAAGGGTTTCACCAGCACACCTGAAATAAGCTCTTCCAGATTGTGGGCCCGTTGCCGTTCTGCCGAGTAGCCTGTCATCATCAGAATGGGGAGGTTTGGCTGGTCCCGGGCCAGTTTGAGGGCCAGACTGATTCCATCCAGTCCGGGCATGGAGATATCTGTCAGCAACAGGTCATAGTCCTGGTCAGCCAGCGCTTCCAGAGCCTGAATGCCGTCTTCAACCGCCACGATCTCATAGCCACGATGCGCCAGGGCCCGCGTCACAAAGGTGCGAACGGCATCATCATCTTCGGCAACCAACACCCGCGCCATCGCGGTGAACTCCTCTTTGACCTTCTTCACAGCACAAGAGGCAGTACCTGACTGTCTCCCTGCCGCCCTCCTAATCCCGAAGGATCGAAGCTGTTGCACGCCAACTTCCGCAGTCCAAAGAAAGCAACAGCAAGTTAGTTCTGCCGCATGTCCCGTCCGCTGCCAGCGTTGGGCGACCAGACAGGGCTCTCTCCGGTCCCCCGTTCCCTTCCTGTTGCTGCGTCTAAAAGGCTGCACCAGGCTGGAACTGCTCTAAACATTGAAAAGAGACAAACTCACGCTTCAAGCGTTATCACGGAGTGAGTCCACTTAAACCGATTTGACTCTAGACGTCACAATTCTATAGCGATTTTCGCTTATGGTAAACAAAGGCTTTTGCGTCAAATGTCTTGTAACGCACCTCGATAAGCGTCTGATTCCCTGAAAGAAATTCACACTTCTTTTGCTTTGGCTCCAGGCGGCAAGTGACGGCCAGGTCACAGCATTTCGGCATTGTCCGGCGCTCCCCTACCCAAAAGACACAGAATCAAAAGGCGCAAAAAGAAAAGGGGGACCGCTTTTCAGCAATCCCCCGTCTTCTGCATTCTTTCGAACTAAGCCTTGCCGGACCCGGTGGTCAGGTCATTGCTTGTCCATCATGGGTTCTTCTACAAAATCCACAGACAGGCTGGTTGCCCCGGCCAGTTCTTCCACCGAGGTGTTGAACGCCACGGTTTCACCGGGCTGAACCAGTCCGTCGGGCACCGCAAAAGTCCAGGTTTTCAGGGGCTTGTCGCCAGCCATGATATGCGCGACCAGCTGCGGGGCCGGACGGGGCCGAACCCCGATGTTGCGAACCTCCCCATCGATCAGCCACATCTTCTTGCCGTCGATCTCCTGGGCGGTGGTTTTGACGCCGGGCACCACTTCGAATCCGGGATAGGGCACATCCACATGAATCCCAGCCAGTTCATAAAGCTTGGCTGTCATGGGCACTTTGGCCACCACCTCACTTTTGAAGAACCAGCCACCTGCGCCAATACCGCCGAGCACGATAAGGAACAGCAGCCAGCCGACAATCATGCCAACCTTGCTCTTCTTCTTCGGCTTGGCTGTCGGACGGGCCGCAGCCCGTCGGCGGCGGCGCTCAAAGGCGGCCTCATCGTCATCCAGCTGTGGCGGAGCCATGGCAGCCGCAGCATGACTGAAGGACTCTTCTTCCATCGGCGGCGGTGCTGGCGCAACCTCAACCTGTGGATCTTCAGCTGGAATGGCGGGGGAAGCAGCGTTCAGCGGCTCCTGGTGCCAGACATTCTGGCACTTGGCGCACCGCACTTTTCTGCCTTCCTGCCCAATGGCAGAATCCGGCACCCGGAAACGGGTGCTACAGGCGGGACAAGAAAGTTCCATAGACAGACTGCGATTCTATTCTCTGGTGACAAAGGTAATAAGTCTTATACGCGGGAGCCAGCGGCCAAGGCAAGCAAAGCCGAAGTCTGGCGACACTGCTTTACCTCCGTCCCGCGCCGTGGCAAGTTTCGCCGGGAGACAGCGCTGCGCACACGAGCCGCAACACGACTCCTGGCTGTAAGCCCGCTTTTCCTTTGTTCCACCGGTTGCCACTGGTGCCCGACGGGAAAGGGAAGATCCGGGTCCTGTCGTTTTACCTGATCAAAGCCGGACGGTTACGGGTGCCGTCTTCTGGAAGGACGCGAGGCCGTTGGTCCGATTTGAAAATGTCAGTTTGAACTACGGCAATGGCCCGGAAGTCCTGCGCCGCCTTTCCTTTCACCTGGAACCCGGCTCCTTTCATTTTGTTCTGGGATCCAGTGGTGCCGGTAAATCTTCCCTGCTGAAGCTCCTCTACCTGGGGCAGCGCCCCAGCAAAGGACGGTTGAGCCTGTTCGGACGGGATGTGGCCGAGATTTCCCGCGAAGACCGGGCCCTGATGCGGCGGCGTATCGGTGTCGTGTTTCAGGATTTTCGCCTGATCGACCATCTTTCCACCTTTGAAAATGTGGCCTTACCCCTGCGCATTCTGGGCATGGAAGAAGGCAAAATCACCTCCATGGTCAAGGAGCTGCTGGACTGGGTTGGTTTGAGCGACTGTCTGGAAGCCAGCCCAGCCACTCTCTCCGGCGGTCAGCAACAGCGCGTGGCCATAGCCCGGGCGGTGATCGGACGTCCCAGCCTGCTGCTGGCCGACGAACCGACAGGCAACGTGGACGACAGGATTGCCGAACGGCTGCTTTATCTCTTTCAGGAGCTGCATCGCAACGGCACCACCGTTTTGATCGCCACGCACAACGAACCTCTGACCTATGCCTTTCCCCACCCCCGACTGCGCCTTAAAGGGGGCTCAATTGTCATGGAAAGTGCAGATTCCGAGCCTCCCAAAAAAGACCGTATGAGCCTCTAATGTTGCGAAGCCTGCCCCTCAACGCCGCATCACGATCCCTAGCCCGTTCTTTGGGAGGTCTGTCTTGAAATCCCTGACCGGATCCCGCGGCCTGCCGCTGAGCGAAGATGCCTCTGCCAAGTACCTGCCCTGGCTGATCGCCTTCATGGTCTATTTGACAGTCATGGCTCTGGTGGCGGCTCTGTCCATGCAGAAGATTGCCAGCCGCTGGGATTCCGCACTGGCCGGACGGCTGACTGTCCAGATCCCGGCCAGCCCCGACGGTGATGCTCAAGCCCAGCAGGCCCGTATTCAGGCAGCCATTGAGGTGCTGAAAGACACGCCGACTGTCACCTTCATCGACGTGCTCAGCCAAAGTGAGATCTCCGACCTCCTGCGCCCCTGGCTGGGGGAGATGGCAGGCTCTAAGGACCTGCCCCTGCCCAATCTGATAGCCGTTAGCCTGGACAACCAATCCCTGTCACTGCCTGCGGGTCTGGCTGGTCGGCTGCAGGTCGCGGTCCCTGGTGCCATTGTCGATGATCACCAGCGCTGGCTCGGTGGATTGCTGGATCTGGCGCGTTCCATTGAGCTGGCAGCTTTCATCGTGGTCCTGCTCAGCGGTTTGTCGGCGGTCATCACCATTGTCTTTGTGACACGAACCGGCCTGTCCATTCATCAACAAGTCATCGGTCTGCTGCATCTGATGGGGGCAAAAGACAACTACATCGCCGGGCAATTCCAGAACCATGCACTGCGCACCGGCCTGAAAGGCGGCCTTCTGGGCCTTTTTGCAGCAGTGGCTTCCGTCTATGCCATGACTTATCTGCTGGCCCGCAGCGCCACGGCATTGCTGCCGGATCTGACTCTGGGGCTGATGGATCTGGTCCTGTTGTTCTTTGTGCCCCTGGTGGTGGCTCTGGTTGCCATGCTGACAGCCCGCTTTACCGTGTTAAGGCTGCTGGTGCGTCTGCCGTGAGACTGGACCTGCCTGTTCATAGAGGGTCGGCAAGATGATCAATCGCCCCTCTCGTTCCGCCCGTAACCTGCCGGGGGTCAGCGGCTGGCTGACCCGCTTTTTCGGGGCTGTGCTGCTGGTCGCTGTGGCTTTCGGTGCCGGCCTTGTTTGGTTTGCCCAACAACTGCCGCAGGCAGAACCCCGCCCCTGGAAGAAGATTGACGCTCTGGTGGTGCTGACCGGCGGCAGCGACCGGCTGTCCAGAGGGTTGGAGCTTCTAGATTTCGGCCTGGCGGAAAAAGCTCTGATCTCCGGCGTGTACCGGGGGGTTGAGGTTGGCGAGCTGCTGCGTCTGGCTCAGCAGGACCCGACTGAACTGAGCTGCTGTATCACCCTGGGATATGAGGCTGATAACACCCGAGGCAACGCAGAGGAAACGGCCCGCTGGATGCAGCAACAGGGATACCAGCAGGTGCGTCTGGTGACGGCCGTCTATCACATGCCGCGCAGCCTGCTGGAATTCAAAGAAGCCATGCCGGAGATGGAAATCATGCCCCATCCGGTCTTCCCGGCGGCCTTTCATGCCGAGGATTGGTGGCTTTGGCCCGGCAGCACCGGGCTGCTGGCATCAGAGTTCTTGAAATACCTGCTGGCCCAAGGCAAATACTCCCTCAAAGGGCTTCTTGTGTCCCTCTCGAACCTTCAGGAGTAAGTCGGCGTGCTGTTTCTGCGCTCTGCACTTTTCAACATCTTTTTCTACCTCTGGACGATCATCTCCATGCTGGTGATCCTGCCAGGAGCCCTTTTTGGCTGGCGCCTCTGCTATTCCTGGGGACGCATCTGGCCCTGGGGCCTGCTGATCGGCCTGCGGGTTCTGGTGGGCATCAAGTACCGGTTTGAAGGCGTAGAAAACCTGCCCAAAGCCCCCTTCCTCTTCGTCTCGAAACACCAGTCCGCCTGGGAAACCGCCGTCTTCCCGCTGATCGTGCCCATTCCGGTCTACGTGCTGAAAAAGGAACTGCTGTCGATCCCGCTGTTTGGCTGGTATCTGAAGTTCTACGGCAACATTCCCGTTGACCGTAAAGGCGGTGCGTCCGCCCTGAAAGAAATGGTCAAACAAGCCAAAGACCGTATCTCCCAGGGGCGCAGCATCATCATCTATCCGGAAGGCACCCGCACCAACCCCGGAGACAGCCTGCCCTATCATCCCGGTGTCGCAGCGCTTTATCAGGCCTTGGACATTCCGGCGGTGCCTGTGGCACTCAATTCAGGCTGTTTCTGGCAACGCCATGCCTTCATCAAGAAGCCCGGCACCATCGTGGTGCGCATCCTGCCAGCGATCCCGCCCGGCAAACCACGCAAAGCCTTCATGGCCGAGTTGGTTGAAACCGTTGAGAGTCAAAGCCGGGAGCTGGTGGAGCAATCCAAAAGCGAAAATCAAAAGGGCTAAACTGGGCTCTCGGCGGGAGAGCGCTTCCTGCGTGACTCCTGCTTCGACGGGGTAGAGGATAAGTCGCGGATTAAGTACGAGATGGGTCTGAACGCAAAGCACTTCTAACGAAGGCAATCATGCTTTGCCTGGTTGTGTGGACAACCTTGTGGAAAAATCCACACACTCTCCATAACAGACAGCCCGGCTCTGTACTGCTGCGCCCCGCAGGATTTCTTTTCTTCCTTTACTTGCTCACACAGCCCAAATCTTGTCGTTCTTCCGTCGAAAATCGCTGCTTTTCAGCCGCTCCCTGCCAGGTTTGGCCCGATTTTCCTAGCTGAATCACCAATTCCCCGACGAATTAATTTGTAATTACAGTTAGTTATACCAACATCAAGATCGTCACAAAATAATCGACCTTCCTGCACTGTCTTTGCGCTAATCTCAGTCAGTAACGGAGCAAGATGGTGTCGATATGTCCAAGTTATCGCCCCTTTCCGAACAGATCTGGCGATCGAAATACCAACTGAAAAGCGATGAAGGTCAGCCTGTGGACAGGACTCTGGCTGACAGTTGGGTGCGGGTGGCCTCAGCCCTCGCCTCAGCCGAAGCAGATCCGGCCGCCTGGCAGGATAAGTTTCTTTCGGCGCTGCAGGATTTCAAGTTCCTGCCCGCCGGACGCATTCTGGCCGGGGCAGGCAGCCAGCGGCAGGTGACCCTTTTCAACTGCTTTGTCATGGGGAACATTCCAGACTCCATGGATGGCATCTTCAGCCATCTGCGCGAAGCGGCTCTGACCCTGCAACAGGGGGGTGGCATCGGGTATGACTTCTCCAGCCTGCGCCCCCGCGGTGCCCCGGTGCTTGGTCTGGGCTCTGATGCCTCCGGCCCCGTCAGCTTCATGGATGTCTGGGACGCCATGTGTGCCACCATCCTGTCGGCTGGATCCCGACGGGGAGCCATGATGGCAACTCTGCGCTGTGACCACCCTGACATTGAAGATTTCATCACTGCCAAGCAGCAAGCCGGTCGTCTGACCAACTTCAACCTGTCCGTCCTGGTCAGCGACGCCTTCATGACCGCAGTACGCCAGGATGCTTCCTGGGACCTACAGTTTGACGGTAAAACCCAACGCCAGCTGTCCGCCCGCGCGCTCTGGCGAAAGATCATGGAAGCCACCTATGACAGCGCAGAACCCGGTGTCATTTTCATCGACCGCATCAATGCCGAAAACAATCTGAGTTACTGTGAGAGCATCACCGCCACCAATCCCTGCGGCGAGCAACCCTTGCCTGCCTATGGGGCCTGTCTTCTGGGCTCCCTCAATCTGGCGGCCTTGGTGCGCAATCCTTTTGAAAAAGACGCGCACCTGGATCTGGAAGAACTGACCCGCCTTACAGGGCTGGCTGCCAGGATGCTGGACAACGCCATCGAGGTGTCCCGCTTTCCGCTGGAGGCCCAACGCCGTGAAGCCATGGCCAAACGCCGCATCGGGCTGGGGGTTACCGGACTGGCTGATGCCTTGATCTACTGCGGCCAGACCTATGGGTCACAAGAAGCGGTCGCCACTGTTGAGCTTTGGCTTCGGCACTTACGGGACGCGGCCTATCAGGCCTCCTGCGAGCTGGCACAAGAAAAGGGACCCTTCCCTCTTTTTGACCGCGAAGCTTTGCTTGCGCGACCGCAAATCAAGCGACTGCCTCAAGAGCTTCAAGACGCCATTGCTGCCCACGGTTTGCGCAATGGCCTGCTGACCTCCATCGCGCCCACCGGGACCATCTCCCTTCTGGCAGGCAATGTATCTTCCGGTCTGGAGCCGGTCTTTGCCTTTGAGCACGACCGCCTGATCCGTCAGCCCGATGGCAGCCATCGCCGTGAAAGCGTGATGAACCCGGCCTATGCCCGTTTCCGCCAGCTCTTTGGAGCAGAAGCTGCCCTGCCGGACTACTTTGTTGATGCCAACAGCCTGTCCCCTCAGGCCCATCTGGTGATGCAGGCCGCCGTCCAGCGCTACATCGATGCCTCTGTTTCCAAAACCATCAACCTGCCGGAGAGCATCGCCTTTGAGGAGTTCGAACAGGTCTACCTCAACGCCTACGACCTGGGATGCAAAGGCTGCACCACCTATCGGCCCTCGGCAGTGCGCGGTGCAGTGTTAACCAGCGCCCCTGCGCCCGGTCCCCTACCAACCGGCTCCCCTCCACCTGCCGCTGTTTCCGAGCCAGGACAAGCGCCGGAACCAGGGGCGGAGGCCGCTGGAGATCAGCCAACATCTGTGGTGTACATGACAGAACCACTGGCCCGCCCGGACATGCTGCAAGGCCGCAGCTACAAACTCTTCTGGCCGGAAAGCGACCACGCCATCTACATCACCATCAACGATGTGGAGCAGGACGGCCGCCTGCGCCCCTTCGAGGTCTTTATCAACTCAAAGAACATGGAACATTACGCCTGGACCGTGGCTCTGACGCGGATGATTTCCGCCGTGTTCCGACGGGGCGGCGATGTGTCCTTTGTGGTGCAGGAGCTCAAAGCCGTCTTTGACCCCCGGGGCGGGGCCTGGATGGAAGGCAAATACGTGCCGTCATTGCTGGCAGCCATCGGCGGCGTGATCGAGAGGCACTTGCGCGAAATCGGGTTTTTGTCAGACCAGGACAAAGCAGAACTGCAGATCCCCAAAGCGCAGGCCGAGGGTCTGTCAGGTGACAGCTCGCAGCCAATCCTGGCCCGACAGTGCCCCCGCTGCGGCACCGCCGCGCTGATCCGTCAGGAAGGCTGCGACATCTGCACCAACTGTGGTCATTCCAAATGCGGCTGACTGAAAGATTGCCCGCAGGCGCTCTTCTTCCTTCGGCTATGGTCCTGAAGGCTCGGCCCTTTGTCTGATCGCGCCGGTGAAAATTGACAAAACCCGCAGGCTGAGGGATTTCTTACCTCATCCGGCAACCCAAAAGGGACTTATGAGATCATGAGCAAACAGCGCCTCTGCCGCTCCTGCGAAGCCAAACTGGGCATTGATGACGACGTCTGCCCGGCCTGTGGCGAAAGCAACCCCGTGGTGGTGCCCTGGTACACCAAAGCCATTGGCGGCGCGATCGTGATCCTTATCATCTTTGCTCTGGTGGACTTTGACGACGTGATGAAAGTGCTGGGCGGCTGACCTGCTGTCTTAAAGGATAGGCAACAGACAACCAGACCGGTCAGACCGGGTTGACCTTAGGCCCCGACTTCCTTCATCAGGCGGCGCAGCAGACGGTCGTGAATGCCCAGAGCCTCCAGATGGCCGTTGGTGTTGCACAGGTAGTCCTTACAGGTCCCGCGCTGGCCCACACCCTGGCAGATCAGCTTGGCGGTCTGTTCGACGGTCATGCGGCCGGTGTATTGCAAGTGACTGGGTTCCACGACGAAAGTCAGAGCCGTGACCTCTCCCTGATCGGTCTTGCAGTTTTTCCACAAGGGGTGATAGACGCCGGTGATCATCTCCCGCTCCCAAAGGTAATCCAGCGCGGCCTGGGCTTCCCCGGCCGGCACCCGATACACCATGCCATGGCAGCAGCCTCCCCGATCCAGTCCCAGGACCAGTCCCGGCTTCTGGATGGTGCCTCTGTATCTGTGGGAAAAAACGCAGAACCGGCGATGATAGCCGTAGAGCAGGGCCTGCCTGACCTCTACATGGGCAAAGCCCGGATTCCACATCAGTGAGCCATACCCAAAGACCCAATAGTCCTCCCCCTCCGGCAGTTGAGGGCGGTCTCGCTCTACAATCGCATCCTCCAATCCGGTCAGGTCGCGATCAACAGGGTTATCTTTAGACTTCACTGACATAATAGGGGCCGCAGTCTAGCGGTCCTGTCCCAAAGGTCAAAGGACTGCTGGGAACAACCCCTTTGCTCAGAAGGCGGCTGACAAAAGGCCCAAAAAAGGGGCTGCCGATGATCAGCAGCCCCCATTTCTCATGACCGGACCGGTCAGAAAGCAGCGGAACAGGTCACTCTTCGCCGTATTTCTTGACCCCGGATTGACTGGGTTCACGGGCATCAAAGGTCCCTGCCTGGCCCTCTTCAATAATGCCCCGGCGGATGGTCCGGGTGCGGGTGAAGAGCTTTTCCAGGGTTTCCCCTTCGCCCCAGCGGATGGCCCGCTGCAACGCTGTCAGATCCTCATTGAAGCGCTGCAGGACTTCCAGCACCGCCTCTTTGTTGTTGAGGAAAATATCCCGCCACATGACCGGGTCGGACCCGGCAATACGGGTGAAGTCCCGGAAACCGCCAGCCGAGTAACGAATGACTTCCGCCCGCTCACTTTCTTCAAGATCAGCGGCTGTGCCCACAATGGTGTAAGCGATGATATGCGGCAGGTGAGAGGTGATGCCCAGCACCCGGTCGTGGTGGGTGGCTTCCATAATTTCCACCTGAGAGCCACAGGCTTCCCACAGGGCCCGCACCTTAGCCACGGCGCTTTCATCTTCGCCAGGCGCCGGCGTCAGGATGCAGTAGCGATTTTCGAACAGCTCAGCAAACCCGGCTTCCGGGCCGCTGTGTTCTGTCCCGGCGACGGGGTGCCCGGGGATCAGGTGAACCCCGTCCGGCATCAGCGGCCCCAGGTCTCGCAGGACGGCCTGCTTGACCGAGCCCACATCGGTGACAATGGCCCCGGACTTCAGCGCAGGTGCAATGGCCGCACCAATCTGCGCAAAAGCCCCCACAGGGGCGCAGATCACCACAAGATCGGCGTCTTTCACGGCGTCTGCCGGGTCCAGCATGGCCCGGTCACAGATGCCCAGTTCCAGGGTTTTGTCGACGGTGGCCTGACTGCGGGCCGAGCCGACAATCTCACCAACCAGACCTTTGGCTTTACAGGCGCGCGCCAGAGATGAACCCAACAGGCCCACGCCGATCAGCGCCATACGGTTAAAAAGAGGTGTTTCGGTCATTGTTCTAGTTCTTCCAGTGCGCTGACGACGGCTTGCATTTCTTCATCGGTACCCAAGGTGATCCTCAGATAATCCGGCAAGCCATAACCGCCCATGGCGCGCACCAGCACCCCACGGCTTTTGAAGTGAGCCAGAGCCTTCTGAGCGTCCGCGAAACGAACGATCACAAAGTTCCCGACAGAAGGCTCAACCCGCAGATTGAAGCGGGCACACTGTTCCTTGAACCAGGCCATCATCCGGTTGTTGTGCTGGCGTGACTGATCAACAAAGTCCTGATCCTTGACTGCGGCCACCCCGGCAGCCTGGGCCGGCGCCGGCACATTGAAAGGACCGCGGATGCGGTTCAGCACATCAGCCACCTGGGCTGAGCAGTAAGCCCACCCCAGACGCACGGAACCCAGCCCGTAGATCTTGGAGAAGGTCCGGGTCATGACCACATTGTCATGGGCCTCTACCAGCGCCTGGCCGTTTCCGTAGTCTTCGGCTTCCACATATTCCGCATAGGCCGCATCGACCACCAGCAGAATGTCATCGCGCAGCCCTGCCCGCAGACGTTCCAGTTCTGCTGCAGAAATGTAGCTGCCTGTGGGGTTGTTGGGGTTCGCCACAAAGCAGATTTTCGTGTTCTCACTGACAGCAGCCAGCAGGGAATCCACGTTGGTGGTCAGATTGCTTTCCGGTGCAGAAACCGGCGTGGCGCCCACGGATTTGGCAGAGATGGGGTACATCAAAAAGCCGTGCTGGCTATAGAGCACTTCATCGCCTGGTCCGGCATAGGCCCGTACCAGAAGGCTGATCAGTTCGTCCGAGCCGGCACCGCAGACAATGCGGTCCGCCTCCAGGCTGTATTGCTCTGCCAGTGTCCGACGAAGCGCGGTGGCTCCGCCGTCGGGATATCGATGAAGCTCCCCCGCCAGTCCATGGTAAGCCTCCGCCGCCTTGGCGCTGCAGCCCAAGGGGTTTTCGTTGGAAGCCAAGCGATAGACACGCTCGACACCCTCGACCTTAGAGTCACCGCCTACGTAGGCTGCGATATCCATGATGCCGGGGCGCGGGGTCAAAGCCATCACCGTTTCTCCTCTTTCTTCTTTCATGAAGCCGGAAGAGAGCGGCTTTTGTCGGGCCTTCTTCCGGCGGGTTCGACTTCTTTAGTCAGAAGCCAGTTCTTCAGCACTCAGGGGATCAGCATAAGCGCCGATCACCATGGCACCGCCATAGATGTCACCCAGTGCTTTTGCAAGGTCGCTCAGGCGCGCGTCTTCTTCAGTGACAAAGCCCGTCACTTCGAAGGCATGCAGCCAGCGGTCCGGGTCGTCGTACCAGACAGCCGTTTCTCCAGCCACGAAACCAGCGGTTTCCAGCTTGCTCTTCATGGCGCTGCGGCTAACCTGGGCGGACAGTTCCACCACCAAAAGGCTGCGGTCATGACCGCTTTCTTCGGGAACCGCGAGTCCAATCATCAGGCCATCTGCCGTGGACTTGGCCGTTTTGGCAAAAGGCAGGCGCGCCAGTACCCGGGGCACGGTATCGCCACGGCGGAAAAGGTGGCGCCACCAAGGGTCCTGAGAATCCGTATCCAGATGGGACAGCAGCCCGACAGAGGCCGTGCCCTGCTCCACCGCGTTGATCACACGCACGGCAGAGGTTTCTTCAATGATCGGGGTTTCCACCCCGAAATGATCCCGGGCCAGTCCCATCAAGGCACCGTTGTCTTCCTGGGCTTCCACTGTCACCTGAAACGGGCCCTGCTGGGCCAGGGAGGCCGCAAAAATCTCCCGCCAGATGCGCACGAGAACCGCCTTGGACAGACTGCCAGAGGGCAAAGACAGCAACTGACGCAGAACCACGGCTTCGCGGCCCGGCCGCATGGTTGCTTTTGACGAGCCCTTGGCCTGCCCCACCTTGCGGGAGACCTCGGTACGACGCACCAGCAACTCCTGAAGGGAACGGTCGATTTCGTCGATTTCTTGACGCAGCTTATCCAGGGGCACTTTTGCAGCCATAACAGTTACATGATCTTTGTCGGAAGAACGGGCAGGTAGTGATAGTCGCTGCAAAGAAAGAAAGCAAAAGGAAAGAAGCTATTCCTGCCCTGCGCCGGTCATTAAGATAAAGCAACTCAGTTTAACCGTAACTTTCTTGCGCAACCACATCACGCTGTGCGGCAAACCAATTCCAATTTCACCGTGCATTTGATGGCATGTCCAATCTCGATACGCATAAGACAAAACAAACAAATGCAAGATTCGATCACTTAGGAACACACCGCTTCAAGTGCTAGATCAGCCACCTGACAGTCCTTTATGCGCCCCTAATAGAAGTCATTTATCCCACGTAGCTGTTGCGTGCATGAAAGTACCCCATGCCTCTTCAAAACAATTCCCTTTTCGTCCCGGTCTTTTTGGCAGCACTCGTCTTATTGATGACAGTAGGGGGCAACTTTCTTTTCGGGGCTCTCGCCCAGACATCCGAGCCCCCGGTGACCTTGGCCAGCGGTTCCGCAAGCTCCCAGGCTGAGAACACGACAAAAAAAACGGCTGAAAAAGGAACAGGAAACAGGGCGGAAAAGCCTGCTTACGTTTCTTCTGAAAGCTGCCAGCAATGCCATCAGCAGGAAGCCGAAGACTGGCAGGGTTCCCACCACAGCTGGGCCTGGAACGACCCAACAAGTGACCGGGTGCTGGGTGACTTCAAGGATAGCGTCTTTGAGCATCATGGCATCCAGACCAGGTTTCGCTCTGACGAAGAAGGCTACTGGATCGAAACCGCTGATCAGGACGGCAAACCACAGCGCTATGACATTGCCTATACGGTGGGTGTCAGCCCTTTGCAGCAATACCTGATTGAAGGGCCCGGGGGCCGTTTGCAGGTTCTGGACATAGCCTGGGACAGCCAGAAAGACCGCTGGTTCATGGTTTTTCCAGACCAGCAGGACAATGTGCCCGGCAATGCCCTGCACTGGTCTGGTGTCTACAAAAACTGGAACGGTCGCTGCGCGGAATGCCATGCCACCAACTATCAGAAAAACTACCGACCGCAGAGCCGGAGTTTCGACAGCAACTGGAGTGAAAAGGGCGTCACCTGCCAGGCCTGCCACGGACCGGGTGAAGCCCATCTGGCCTGGGCCGGCGATCCCAGCGGTTTTGACGTCAACACCTATGCCGGGGTCAACGACCTGGGGCTACCAACGGCCTCTCACGTCAAAACGTCAGGGGGACTGTTCGCCTCCCCCGAACTGGAGGCCTGCACAGCCTGTCATTCCCGCCGCAGTGCCTATGCCGACCGCAGTCCGGCCTTTGGAACAGCCTTTTCTGACAGCTACGATCTGGCAGGCCTGCGCAGTGGCCTCTATCACCCAGACGGGCAGATTCTGGACGAAGTCTATGTCGCTGGGTCTTTCCTGCAGAGCAAGATGTATCAGGCCGGGGTTACCTGTCTGGACTGCCACGATCCACACAGCGGGGAAACGAAAGCCGCGGACAACAGCCTGTGCACCCAATGCCACAGTCCCGCCGGAAACAGCCGCTTTTCTTCGCTGGAGCCCAAACTCTATGACAGGTGGGAACACAGCAAACACACAAGCGGGCAACCGGGGTCCTTTTGTGTCGACTGCCACATGCCCGCCCAGACCTACATGCAGGTCGATCCCCGACGTGACCATCGCATGGGCATCCCTGATCCGCTGCGCAGCAACCAACTTGGCAGTCCCAATGCCTGCCAAAGCTGCCATCTGGATCAGACCGCGACCTGGGTAGAGGAAGCCTACGCCAAGCTGTTTTCAGGCAATGACCAGTCGAGCGGATCTGAGGCTTCAAAGCTGGATTTCGCGACCGTCTTCCACACCCACGACCGCGCCCTGGCCCAGGGACAGCTGGATCCGGTGGGCACTTTCGACCTGCTGAAGCTGGCCCGTGATGACCAGTTGCCTGCCCTCATCCGGGCATCTGCCCTGGAACGTCTGAGTGCCTATGCCAACAGGCTCTACTGGCCCGAACTGGCGGTTTTTCTGCAAGACCCGGATCCATTGATTCGCAGCGCCGCCGCCAAACTCTACCAGGCGGCACCGGTTGAGCAAAAGCTGCGCGCCCTGGGTCCGGCCCTGTCAGACCCCTCCCGTTCTGTACGTATTCCAGCGGCCCGGGCACTGATGCATGCCCCTCAAAACAGCCTCACCCGGGCACAGCGCCAGGCCCTGCAGCAGGCCGCGCGGGAGTTTCAGTTTTCCCTGCTCGCCAATGCGGACCATCCCAACAACCAGCTGGCCATGGCCAGGCTGGCGCTATCCTTCCGCAATGCGAAGGCTGCCCATGCCGCCCTGAATGAAGCCCTCTGGATGGACCCCCAGTTCCCGGATGCCTGGATCCTGAAAGCCAGATTGCAAATGGCAGAACAGCGTCCGGATCAGGTCCGCAAAACCATGGCCGACGCCCTGATGGCCCTGCCAGGGTCTGCCCCTCTGCATCACTTCTTTGGAAACTATCTGGCGGGCCAGCGACAATACCGAACCGCCATCGAACTGCTGGAGCAGGCAAGCACTCTGCCTGATGCGGATCCCGTCATCTCACGAGACCTTGCTGTTGTTCTGAGTCAGGCCGGGCGAAATGAAGACGCCAGAGACCGGCTCAAAAACTACCTTAAGGACCAGCAGGAAGACCTTGTAGCCCAGGAGCTGCTGGCGCAGATCTTTTTGCAACTGGGCCAGACGGACGAAGCAAGGGTGACAGTTCAGTCTCTCAAGGCACAAGCCCCGGACCATCCTCTTCCCGCCAACCTGCAAACTCTTCTGCCCTGACCGGCAAACAGAAAGCGGCGGAAAGACGAACTGTCTCTCCACCGCTTCTCTTTTTCAGATCACTCTCACCAGACCCGGAGTCAAATCGTTTTAAGTGGCCTCACTGCGTGATCGCGCTAAAAGCGGGAAACTCTTTTGAGTGTTTTAGAGAATGCGTCACGGGTTAGGACACGCGTAAAACGCGTCTAACCAAACCGGTCATACTCTAGCTGGCATTGGCCGCCTTTACCTGCAAACGTCCGTCTTTGGCCGCCCCCTGTGCCGGGGTGATTTCGCCCATCTCGCGAATGGCCCGGACAATTTCATTGCGATAAACGAACCCGGTGTCGCGCTTCTTCTGGCTCTTGAGATCGTAGCCGACCAGATCCCCCGCAACTCCGGCACCAATCACCTTGCCATTCCAGGCTTCAGAGTATCCGCCGTTGCCGATGTAACTGCCGAACGCCACTTTGAAGGTCTTGTCCAGCTGGTCGGCCAGGGCTTTTCCGTTGAGCATAACCTCCACGGCTTTGGCGTCTGCCGCAGAGCCGTTCAGCTCAATGGTGTAACGCAGCGCAGAAGAAAAATGCAGGAACCCGCGGGAGACGTAGCCGTTCAGATTGACGGCGTTTTCCCCCACCAGTTCCTCCGGGCGCACGATACGCTGGGCGTTGCTGTCCAGAATGTCCTGGATCTGCTGGCCGGTCAGTTCAAAGACCTGCACGGAATCCGTAAAGGGCATGACCTTGAACCAGGCTTCAAAGCTGAGATCCCCCTGGGCCGGGATGCCGGTCACCAGACCGGAGGCATTGAAGGCCGCCAGATCGACAGCCCCTTCACTGAAGCCCTGGGACGCGGAAACCAGGGCATCGTTCATGAAGTTGGCAATGGCTGCCTCTCCCACGTAACGATCGGCCACCGTGGCGTCATGGCCCATATCTTCGCCCGCATTCACCTGGGCAATGGTTTCCTGCAGCTTGCTGTCCAGACGCTGCCAGATGGGCCCCATGACCAGCTCTTCAAAGGCCTGGTCGTAATCTCCCGGCTGTTCCAGAGAGGCGAATTTCTCATCTCCTTCCTTGACCCGCTTGTCCGCCTTTTTCAACCTGGTCAGCTGAGCCTGGCGCGCCGAAGCAACGGGCGTGGCTCCCAGAGCCACCTCCATCTGGAAATCCCCCAGGTGGGACCCATGGCCCCCGGCCTGCAGCACAGGCACATCCTGGAACAGCTCCTCCAGTTTTTCGACGTTCAGGGCCGTATGGGTATGCCCGCCAACAATAACCACAGGCTTATCGGTCAGACCGGACACGGTTTCAGCCAGCGCGCTGTCACCTTCCCCAATGAACCGGGCCGCCCCGGCTTTGCCGGAGCGATGCTGTCCGGCGCCATAGCCCAGATGGGTCAGCAGCACGACAACATCAGACTGCTCGGCCACTGCGGGCAGCAGGGCCTTGGCGGTTGCCAGGGGACTGGAGATTTCCAGGCCGGGATTTTCTGGGGTGCCCAGACGTGTGTCTTCACGGGTCGTCAGCCCGATCACCCCAATGCGCAGACCTTTGGAAACGGCAATCACTGCGGGGTAATAGTGGGCGTTGCGACGCAGATCAGGGGCGCTGTGAACATTGGCTGACAGCACTGGCAGCTGCTTGTGGCTTTCGAGAGCTTTGGCCAGCAGTTTGGTGCCCCGGTCAAACTCGTGATTGCCCAGGACGGCAAAATCGACCCCGGCGGGGATGTAGGCGTTGTACGCCGGATGGACCACAAAGGTTTCCGGCGTGAAACCCAGCAGTTCATCCAGCACCCCGCCGGTCATGTCATCCCCGGCAGACAGGAAGAGAACCACTTCTTCTTCCCCGGCAGCGGCCCGGCGTTCCTTGGCCAGCTTGACCATCTGACTGAAGTAGTGGGTCGTGCCTTTCTTGCGGTGAGGCACAGTCAGATAGTTGTGCAGGTCATTGAAGTGCAGGATGCTGACGCGGCGGCTTTCCCCCTCCGGCAACGCTGTCGGCAGAGTTGCCCCTTGGGCTGGCACCAGACGGTCCACCGGCTCTGCCAGCAGATCGGTCTGACCGTCTGTGGTGACAGCAAACAGCTGATCCACAACACCATAAGGATTGGGTGTGATCTCAGTCACCGTCAGATCAGCGGCGGAAACCTGTGCGGTCGTGCCCAGCAGGAAAGCGGCAACCAGCGTCAGGCGACCAAGCGGCGCCTTGATTCTCAACATCTCGTAACTCCCCGAATTTGCCAGTCGCCCCCAAGGCTAGAGGGATCAGGGACGACGAAAAACTCAGTGAGTAACGGGCAGGCGTGACAGTCACATGACTGCGTATGAACACTTCTGAGGCAGTCATGTGACAGGAGATAAGGTTCAAATGAAGGCGAAAAATCACCAGGAGGGTGCGACGTCGCTCACTCTTCCGGGGTGGCTTCTTTGACCATCAGGGGTTTGCAGGTCAGGGCACGCGGCAGGACCTGTCCCAGTGCCGGTTGCGGTTTAGGCAAACGCACAACCACGCCTCGGCGGCGGCGCTGATCCACCCGGATCGCTGTTCCGGCATAAACCTGTTTGCTGGCCTCAATCACATTGACCCCGGCAAAGTGCGGGGCAAAACGCCGTCCCATGCGTTCCCAGGCTGCCGCCGACCGCAGGACCCAGCCGGATTTGGTGGGCGGGACATAAAGGGCCCGGCCATTGCGCAGGGGCGTGAAATTGTTCTCCCGCAGGAGTCTGGAAATCTGGGAGGGGGAAAAGGGATAGCCGCAGCCGAACGGCGTGCGTTCCTTACGGGCCCACAGCCCCCGCCGGTTGGGAACCACCACCAGCAGGCGGGCCTCCCCCTTCATCACACGCCAGACCTCCTGCATCATGTCCCGCAGGTAGTCTCCGTTCTCCACACAATGGACCAGCAGGACCTTATCAACGGAATAATCCGGCAGCGGCAGCTCTGTCTCATCCACCAGCCCGACGGCATTGGGACCCTCAGGGGGCCAGTGCACCACCCCCTGGGCAGCCGGCATCAGGGAAATGACCCGTTCCGCCTTGTTCTTGAACTGGCGCAGGTAGGGCGTGGCAAAGCCCAGCCCCAGCACCACCTCGCCCGACACATCGGGCCAGAACCCGCGCAGGCGCTGACGGATCATATGGCGCGCCACCTGCCCGGTGCGGCTTTCGTAAAACTCGCGAAGATCAACAACGTCATTCCACATGGCGGCACCATACCTCAGAACAGCAGAGGGCTGAACGGCTTTCTCCCTCAATCATCGATCCGAGATACCAGCAGCAAACACAGCCTCATGTTCCGCGTCTTCCTCCAGCAAGCCTGTCCCTCTGCGTCACAGCGCCTGTGCAACAGCTGGCCTTGGTCCCCTTGCGCCGGGCTGGTAGTCTCCTCATCCCCCCGATCACGCACCAGCACGACAGGCCCATCATGTCCAAACTGCAGATTCACCAGGTTCCCGTTCTCAGCGACAACTATGTCTATCTGGCGCACTGCCCGGAGTCCGGCGACACCGCTGTTGTGGACCCGGCCGTAGCGGCCCCAGTGCTGGCTGCTGCTAAAGATCTGGGCTGGACCATCACCCACATCATCAACACCCACCATCACGGCGATCACATCGGTGGAAATGGCGAGATCCAGGCCGCAACGGGCTGCAAGATCATCGCAGCCCAGGTGGACCGTCACCGCATCCCCAACATTGATCAGGCGGTGGTTGAAGGCGACCGCATCCAGATTGGCAATGCGCAGGCCGAGGTGTTTTTTGTACCGGGTCACACCAGCGGCCACATCGCCTACTGGTTCGAAGAAAGCGATGCGCTTTTTTGCGGCGATACACTCTTTGCCCTGGGATGCGGACGCATGTTTGAGGGCAACCCCACCCAGTTCTGGTCGTCGCTTAGCAAACTGCGCGCCCTGCCTGACAGCACGCGGGTCTACTGCGCCCATGAGTATACCCAGGCCAATGCCCGCTTTGCCGTCAGCGTCGATCCGGCAAACGCGGAACTGCTGAGCCGGGCGGATGCCATCGATGCGGCCCGGGCCAAGGGCCTGCCCACCGTGCCCTCCCTGCTGGGCGAAGAAAAACAAACCAATCCCTTCCTGCGGGCCGACAAGCCCGATCTGGCGGCTCACCTCAACATGGCCGGCCGGGATCCCATTGAGGTTTTTGCCGAAGTCCGCGCCCGCAAAGACAACTTCTAAAACCAGCCATTCCGGGCACCGCCCAAGGCCCGTACATCTGCCTTTTAACCGCTGCCGACGGCAGCTTCCCAGTTTTAGGAAAGACCCCATGAAGCTTCGTTACGCTTCCGCCAGCCCCTTTGTGCGCAAAGTCATGATCCTGGCCAAGGAAACCGGCCTGATCAATCAGATCGAGGTGCTGACAGCCGATCCTTTCAATCAGGACCTCAGCGACATTGAACAGCACAACCCGCTGGGCAAGGTTCCTGCCCTCGTGACGGAGCACGACGGCACTTTCGTCAACTCCTATTCGGCCTTTGAGTATCTGGACAGCTTGCATGACGGACCCCGGTTTCTGCCGGTCGCCGGGCCGGAACGCTGGCGGGTTCAGCAACTGCACGGGCTGGCCGATGGCATTCTGGAATCAGCTGTGGGGCAGGTCTATGAATCCATCCGTCGGCCCGCAGAATTCAGCTACCCCGGATACATTGCCCGCTTGACCAACAAGATTACCAAGGCTCTGGATTATCTGGAGGCCGATGCAGATGCCCTCAGCAACGACCTGGATCTGGGCACCATCACCCTGATCTGCGCGTTGGATTATCTGGATTTCCGTCTGAAAGACAGCATCGACTGGCGGCAGGCTCGACCGAAACTGCAAACCTGGCACAGCCAGTTCATCGACCGGCCTGCCATCAAAGACACCCTGCCCTTTCTCTAATCCACCCTGTCACGTCACAGACCCTTGCTTTTCCTCCCCCGCGTTGTCACCTTCAACCTGAAGTAACGACACAGCAGCGGGGGGGAACGTTTTGCTGGACGCCCAACAAATCATCGAAAAACTGGGGCTGCAGCCTCATCCCGAAGGCGGGTACTTCCGGGAAACCTACCGCCATTCAACGCCGGAAGGGGGACGGGGTCTGTCCACTGCCATCTACTACCTGCTGCCGGAAGGCGAACGCAGCCACTGGCACCGGGTCGATGCGGTTGAAATCTGGCACTGGTACGGCGGCGCACCGCTGGCTTTGTCTTTGTCCAGCAACGGTCAGGATGTGGAGACCCGCCAGCTGGGAAATGACATCTCTGCCGGACAGCGCCCCCAGATCATAGTGCCCGCCGATGCCTGGCAGTCCGCGGAAAGTCTGGGTTCCTGGACCCTGGTCGGCTGCACGGTCTCACCTGCCTTTGTATTTGAGGGCTTCGAGCTGGCCGCCCCCGACTGGATGCCCGGCTGACACGGTCCACAGTTTTTCTCCCGATTGGAATGCCCCCATGAATGTCATTGAAGCAAACGGCAGCCCTCGTGACCTGGGCCGTGCCCTGGGCGTGGCCGGCAAAACGGCGCTGGTTGAAGACGCCTTTAACACCGCCCAATTCCAGACTCTGAGCCAGTGGATTGGCAGCAGCCGGGTCGAACAGATCCTGGCTGCCGCTGAGCGGAATTTCCCGGAGATCGTCGAAGAAATTCGCGGCATCGCAGAGGGGGCTGAACAGCCTTTCGAGAAAGTCTTCGTCTGGAATTGCCGGGGGGATCTACGGGACCTGGCACGCAGCGATGATGACGGCTGCACCACCTTCCAACTGCCCGCGAGCGAAAAGCACCCGGCGACCATCGGTCATAACGAAGACGGGGCCCCGGCTTTTCAGGGCAAAGGCTTCATGGTCAAAGCCAAACCAGACCAGGGACCGGCCTTCGAAGCTTTCTGCTATCCCGGCATGTTGCCCGGCCATGCCTTTGGCTACAACGCCAACGGACTGGTGCAAACGATCAACAACATCCGCCCCCATGACCTGACGGTTGGCATTCCCCGGCATGTCATCACCCGGGCGATCCTCTCCTGCAAGGATATGGCTCAGGCTCTCGAACTTACCCGCCGCACAGACCGGGCGTCAGGGTTTCATCACAATCTGGGGTCTTGTCAGCAGCCAAACCTCTATTCTGTTGAAGCCCCGGCCAGCGGACAGAAGGCTCTGGAGGTATCAGCGCCTCTGGCTCATGCCAATCACCTGCTCTATCCGGCTTTCACAGAGCTGCCACAGGACATCACGCCCTCCACAGCCAGCCGTCAGGCGCGCGCCGACGAACTTCTGGCGCAAGGCGGCGGTGAAGACGGAAACCCGCTGCCCCTGCTGTTTGACAATCAGAACCGTGATTTGCCGATTCTCTGCCGGGCCGAGCAGATCACCAATGAGAGTTACACACTGGCTTCTGCCTGGTTCCGGCTTCACAGCGACCGGGTGGAGCTCAGTATCCATCACGGCCCGGACCCCGCCGCAGTCTACGAAAGTGCCTTTTATCTGGGTTGAGCAGAAGGCCGATAGAGATCTGACGCTTATCAGAGTGCTGCAGACTTCAGGTGCTGCAACAGCTCCGGCAACTGCGCAAACTGGTCAAAGACCTCCAGCGCCCCGGCTGATTTCAGCTTGTCCCCCTGTCCCGCAGGCAGGTGGCTGGCGCCCAGAAAGCCGACCACCGGCACCCCGGCAGCAACCGCGCCTTGAACACCGGTCACGGAGTCTTCGATCACCAGGGCTTTATCCGGCGCAACAGCCAGCGTTGTGCACACGTGGCGGTGCAGGTCCGGGGCCGGTTTGGGCTGGGACACCAGCTCGGCACTGAATTGCCGTCCAGCCGGAAAAGCGCCCTCCAGGCCGACCATCTCCAATGCTCTGGCCAGACGGGTTATGCCGGAGTTTGAGGCAACACAGATCGGCCCCTGCCAGCCTTCAAGAAAGGCCTTGATGCCCGGCATGGGCTCCAGGTCGGCTTCAAAGAGCTTTAGGGCCCGTGCGGCCACGGCAGTGGCAAAATCCGGTGTCAGATCCCGTCCCTGTTCTTCGCTGACAAAGCGGGCGATATGTCCATCGGTCCAACCGGCAAAGCGATGGGCCACCTCATCATCGCTGTAGTCAAAGCCCTGTGCCCGCAACTCTTCGGCCACCGCCTGACAGGCCAGCACCTCGCTGTCGATGAGGACACCGTCACAATCAAAAATCAGCAATTCAGGAGACATTGGGAACAACCATCAAAACAAAGAGCACACCGCTGGTTCTTTTACCGCCCTGCACATTACAAAAACAGGAAGGATCTGTGACTTCGGCCACGCTTTTCGAGATTTACCCCTGACCACCGCCTTTGAAGGCCTCGTCCAGTTCCACCTGATAGCCGGTGACCAGTCGGTTGGTCTCGGACGCCATGCCAATCACAGCCTGCAGTTCCCCGTATTGCTCTGGGGTCATGCCCTTGGCGCGGGCAGCGGCGGTATGGCTGTTGATGCAGTAGTTGCAGCCCTGAGCGATGGACACAGCCATGTAGATCATTTCTTTGGTCAGGGGGTCGAGCGCACCGGGCGCCATCACGTCCTTCAGGCTTTCCCAGGTCCGCTTCAGCGTAGCAGGGTCATTGGCCAGGGCTTTCCAGAAGTTGTTGATCCAGTCCGACTGGCGGGTGGCCATGATGTCATCATAGACCGCCTTCACTTCTTCACTGGCCGCGTCATATTCAATCAGGGGAACTGTTGCCATTTTCTCATCCTCTCAAAAGCCCGAACTTTCCCGCCGGAGACCCGGTCACAAGGGTTATGCGATAAAGAGGACTCGTCAGGGAAGGGCCAATGAGGGAAGTTGTCGGCAAGATCTATTTCATCAGAGCAAAGCCCAGCCACCATGCCCCATTGCATCATCGAGTACAGCGCCCCTCTTGCCGACGACCTGGACATCACGGACCTCGTCACAGCCGTTCATCAGGGGGCTCTGGCCAGCGGCCTGTTTGCCGAAAAGGACATCAAAACCCGCGCCGTCGCCTATCCGCACAGCCACAACGGCACCGGTGATCGTCCTCACGTCGCCACGACAGTCAAACTGCTGCCTGGCCGCGACGGTGAAAAGAAGGAGAAGCTGGGAAAGAGCGTACTTTCCTCTCTCCATGACTGTTTGGGGGATAAAGCCAGCAGCTCAGTGGAAATCGCCGACCTGCCCCAGGCCTACTTCAAGTAAGTCTGGAGTGTGATCGACTGAAGTCGAAGCGCCTAGAGTCAAATCAGTCTAAGTGGACTCCTGCGCTAGAGCATGATCGGTTTAGTTGGAAGCGCTTAGCGCTTGTCCCTAAACCGTGAATCATCCTCTAACACGTTGAAAAGAGGCAAATTCACGCTTTGAGTGTTATCACGTAGTGAGTCCACTTAAAGCGATTTGACTCTAGAGGGCAGGCGCAAAAAAGGGCGGGCACCTGATCATACTCAAGCACCCGCCCCTTTCACTGTAACCGCGCTGCTGCCTCAACAGCTGGCAGCAACGGTTGTCAGGTCATGTACTGGCCACCGTTGGCGGTCAGCGTGGCACCGGTGATAAAGCCGGACTTGTCGCTGGCCAGGAAGCAGACACAGTCGGCGATTTCTTCCGGCTCGCCCAGACGTCCCACAGGGATCTGCGGCAGGATCTTGCTGTTGAGCACCTCTTCAGGCACGGCGCGCACCATTTCAGTGCCGATGTACCCCGGGGACACCACATTGGCGGTGATGCCTTTGGCAGCGTTTTCCTGGGCAACAGCTTTGGTGAAACCGATCACCCCGGCCTTGGCGGCGGAGTAGTTGGCCTGGCCGAACTGCCCCTTCTGACCGTTAATGGAAGACACGGAGATGATGCGGCCAAAGCCACGGCTGCGCATGCCGTCAATCACATGACGGGTCATGTTAAAGAGGGAATCGAGATTGGTGGAAATGACGGCTTTCCAGTTTTCCGCCGTCATGCGGTGAAGGGTTCCGTCGCGGGTGATCCCGGCGTTGTTGACCAGCACGTCGATGGGACCCAGTTCAGCCTCGACCTTGGCAACACCCTCAGCGCAGGCCTCAAAATCGCCCACATCCCACTTAAAGGTATGAATGCCCGTTGCAGCGGTAAAAGCCGCCGCGGCTTCATCGTTGCCATGATAGGTGGCGGCCACTTCGTAGCCTGCCTGTTTCAAGCCTTCACTGATTGCCGCACCAATTCCTCTGGTGCCGCCGGTCACCAATGCCACACGCGCCATACTTTCAATCCTCCCAAGGATCCTACGCACATCAATCAGGGCTGTTGTTCAGCCCTCTCAAGCGCCCAAGAGTCCGTGCGCACACCACAGCCTCTTGCGCGAAACAACTGACTAGATCATCGCATCGGCAGCATCTTTCGATGCTCCCCGGACGACGGGTACCAAACTGGGAAAGACAAAGAAGGCGCGGAGTTCTGCCAGACGCAGACCGCGCCTTCTTTTCTGATCGGGAAGATCCCGAAGCTTTACTTCTTGATCAGCAGGTCAAACGCGATCAGTCGCGCTCAACACACATGGCAATGCCCATGCCGCCGCCAATGCACAGAGTGGCCAGGCCTTTCTTGGCGTCCCGCTTTTCCATTTCGTACAGCAGGGTGACCAGGACGCGGGCGCCGGAGGCACCGATGGGGTGACCGATGGCAATGGCGCCGCCGTTGACGTTGACCTTTTCCGGATCGAAACCCAGGTCCTTCAGCACGGCCAGGGACTGGGCGGCGAAAGCTTCGTTGGATTCGATCAGGTCCAGATCTTCAACAGACCAGTCAGCCATTTCCAGCGCCTTGCGGCTGGCCGGGATGGGGCCCGTACCCATGATGGCCGGATCCACCCCGCAGGTGGCCCAGGACTTGATGCGGGCCAGAGGCTTACTGCCGCGTTTACCGGCTTCGTCCGCAGACATCAGCACCAGGGCGGCTGCGCCGTCATTGATGCCGCTGGCATTGCCAGCCGTGACAGTGCCTTCCTTGTCAAAGGCCGGACGCAGACGCGCCAGGGTTTCCATGGTGGTCCCATGCTTGGGGTATTCGTCTTCCGACACCACCACTTCACCTTTGCGGGTTTTGATGGTGACGGGAACGATTTCATCGTTGAAGCGGCCGGCTTTCTGGGCAGCTTCCGCTTTGTTCTGAGAGGCCGCGGCGAAGGCGTCCTGCTCGTCACGGGTCAGCTGCCATTTCTTGGCAACGTTTTCAGCCGTGTTGCCCATGTGATAGCCGTTGAAGGCATCCCACAGACCGTCTTTGATCATGGTGTCGACGAACTTCATGTCGCCCATTTTCTGGCCGTTGCGCAGGTTGGCGCAGTGGGGAGCCTGGCTCATGGACTCCTGACCACCGGCCACCACGATCTGGCTGTCACCGGACTTGATGGCCTGCAGGCCCAGCGCCACCGTCCGCAGGCCGGACCCGCAGAGCTGGTTCACCTGATAGGCGGTCTTTTCCTGGGGAACACCTGCTGCCATGGCAGCCTGACGGGCCGGGTTCTGACCGGCACCTGCAGCCAGGATCTGGCCCATGATGACTTCATCCACGTCCGCAGCGTCCACACCGGCACGCTCCAAAGCAGCGGTGATGGCAACGGTGCCCAGTTCGGACGCCGGAAGGGAAGACAATCCGCCGCTGAAAGATCCAACCGGGGTCCGTGCGGCCCCTACGATGACAATGTCACTCATGTCCTTGTCCACTCCTCTTGGCAGGTTCTCAGTTCAGGAAGCCCGAAGCCCCTCAACATTGCTTGGTCGACACAACGCGCTTTTCCTCGCCGCAAGCTGGCGGTTATCTGTTTTCGCTGCGTTGCACAATAACTCTCGCACCATAGCCAGCCTTTGATGAAAAGTGCAAGCGCTGGCGGCTGTCTTTCTGGCCCCTGGGTCCCTGCTTCCTCTTGGGTGAACAGCGGGAGATAGAAGGCCTGCATATGATTGCAAACAAGCGCCCGCCCCCTGTCCGCTGCTGCGTGAGCACTCGAGTTTCCAAGAGGTAAGACGCCCGCGTTGCGGTTTAAAGGCCGTCCCAAAAGGGTCTCTGCATGATCACAAAGACGCCACAAATGCACCTGCCGCCTGCGTTGGAAATCCAACTGAACTGGCAAGTACCACAGCCTGGGTCGGGCCCAGGAAACCAGCCCCTACAAGGGCTCGTAATCCTTTGGCATGACATAGTTATGTTTGCGGAAGGAGGGGCGCTGGCGCATCAGATTGAACCAGTTTCCCAAATGGCTGAAAGGCGGCAGCCGATCCTGTCCTTCCGGCGTTTCTGCGAAGTAGAACATCATCGGGGCCAGCAGAATGTCGGCCAGTCCAAAGTTCTGGCCCGACAGCCAGGGGTTTCGCCCCAGACGTTCATCCAGCGCATCGCAGACCTTGTCCACCTTGGGCAGGATTGAAACAAAAGCATCGGGATCAAAAACCTGGGTGTGCTCAATCCAGGCCCGGCGCGGTGCGACCAATTGTGTCACCAGCCAGGGATAGGCGTAGGAATCGATGATTGAAAGCCACTGATTCATCTCGGCCCGCTCCTGCACTTCAACCGGCTGCAGGGAGGGGCCGGGATAGGCTTCATCCAGATAGCGGCAGATGGCGTTGGTTTCAAACAGCTTAAAGCTGCCAATCTCCAGGACAGGAACCTTGCCAAAGGGATGCAGTTTGAAGTGGGCGTCGCTTTCGAACTGAACGGACCAGTCACTGCGATAGCTCAGGCCCTTTTCATCGCAGGTCATCAAAACCGCACGGAGGTAGACGCTCTCTGGAAAGCCGTGAACCACGATTTCCGGCTGCATCCTTTCTCCTTTCTCCCTTGGGATTGTACGGCTGATCATATTGAGGGGCTACAGAGGCTGAATGCCAGGTAGCCAGTGACTTTGCGAATGAAAAGAAGGGCCTAATGGACCCCGCACGCGCTGATCTTCCCTGAAAGGCAGAAGAAATCAAGGGCAGCGGGCGAAAAGTCTGGAAAAAGCCGTGCTTTTGAGCGGCGCGACCGTCTGAAAACGGGTGCTTCCAGCCAAACCACTCAAACTCCGGCTGTTTTATGCAGCCAGTCCGCCAGAGGTTGCCAGACTTTGCTCGGCGCCCCGCGGCTGACCACCATGCCGATGTGACCGGCTGGAGGTCGCAGAATTTCACAATTGGGCAAAGCCTCTCCCAGAGCCACGGCCGAGCCCGGCGGCACAATGCGATCCTGAGCCGGGACCAGACACAGACTGGGCAACGTCATGGTCGCCGGGTCCACCACCTGTCCGGCAACCTGCCACTGCTTCTCAGCCGTGCTGTTTTCCCCGTACCACTGCCCCAGACAGGTGTGGGCCACCTGCTTGGCCAGGGCCACGCCATCATTCAACCAGTCCTCCAGCGCCACAAAGGCCCGCGCGCTGTCGCTGTCCATCTCCAGTTCGCCGAAGCGCAGGAATTTACGCAGACAGTTTTCAGGGTCTATGGCCGCAAACAGGGCCTGTATGCCGTCAACAGGCAACTCCCCCGTCATCTCCATGGTCAGGCTGTGGGTGGCCAGACTGGTCAGCGCCGTGGCGCGCTGACCGCTGCCCCCGGCTGAAAAATCCCAGGGGGTGGCCAGCAACGCCAGCCCGGCCAGATCCTGCTGTCGGCGACAGGCCAGCCCCAGGGCCAGCAGGCCGCCCATGCAATAGCCCCCCAGCAGAGGGGGCCGCTTGCTGCGGGACAGCACCTCCGTCAGCGCGCTGTCCAGACGACCGGCAATGTAATCCGTCAGCGAGAAGCCGCGCTCAGCCTGTCCGGGAGCCCCCCAGTCGATCAGGTAGGGATGGAAGCCCTGGTCCGCCAGCCAGCGCAACAACGAGCAGTCTGCAGAAAGATCCAGGATGTAGCCCCGATTGATCAGGGAGGGCACCATCAACAGCGGAATCCCGGCCCCTTTTTGTCCTTTGTTTTGCTGTTTTTTGTTGGTCTTGTTGCCGGTCTCGGGTCCGGTGCCCCCGTAATCCAGCAAGCGGGTTGTTCCCTCCTGCCAGATGACCTGAGGGTCTTCCAGATCCCGTCGATAGGGGTGTTGCCGGTAGCGGGAGATACTGTCCAGAAACTTCTGGCTGCGGGCGTGAATTTCGCGCTGCAGCACCTGATCGAAGAGATCATCCGGCAAGTGCTGAAGTTCAGCCGCCAGACCCTCCGCCCTTGTTTTCAGATCCGGCCTCGTAGGCAGCCAACCGTTTTTCAAGAAGGGCCAGACGGCGCGTGAGCTCGTCCAGGTCGCGGCTGCCACGCTCAGGTGCAGTGGCAGAGGGCGCGGTCCCTGTCGTGTCATGGTCTGGAGCCTCCTCCTTACTGTCTCCTGAAGAATGGGGGCTGGTTCCCCCGGCCTCTTGTGCCCTGGCGGGCGCGGTGTCCGGCCAGTTGCCAGACCAGGCCTGGGCCCAACTCTTTTGCAACATGTCCTGCCATTGGCCAGCCATGGCCGCTCCCTGCGCCATGAGAGCCTGAGCGGCTGGAGGACTGCCCCCTTGCGCGGCCTGCTTCGTCATACCAACAAAAGCCTCGGTCCAGGCCAAGCCTGCCTGAGACAGATCCACACAGGAATCAACAATCTTCTGCCCAGCTGCCCCCGGCAGGGGTTCCGCTGCCAGCGCAGTCATTTCATCCTGCCAGAGATCCAGATAGCGGCGGGCCAGATCTTCGGCCTTGCTTTCCAGATCTTCCCTGGATCTCTTCCGCTCGTCGTTGTCTGCCATGGTTTGCGTCAATCTCGGCTTACCTTACAGCTTTGCTGCCAGAACCGGTCCGCCCCTTCTTTTGGTCGGGGTCAAACCTGTTGGGCTGACAAAGCCCGCAACACCCAGTTACCCCATCTCATGGAACTATAAGAGGCAAATCTGTCTTTTTACAGCACCAAGAATTGCGCAAAAGATTGACAGCCGTTGTCGCAGCGCAGCAAACTGTTCATAAACCAACATTGAAACTGCAAACAACGTTACGAAAAGAGGGCGTCTCTGTGGCCAATGCGAATAACAACGGTGAGAACGCACCGATTACGATCAAGAAGTACGCCAATCGCCGACTCTACAACACCTCCACCAGCAGTTATGTGACCCTCGACCACCTCTGCGCCATGGTGAAGGAAGACGTTGATTTTGTGGTTTACGATGCCAAAAGCGGTGAAGACATCACCCGCCAGGTGCTGACCCAGATCATCGTGGAAGAAGAAAGCAAAGGCGAAAACCTTCTGCCCATCTCCTTCCTGCGCCAGCTGATTTCGTTCTACGGCAATGGCATGCAGTGGATGGTGCCCAGCTATCTTGAACATGTGATGGACAGCCTGACCAACAATCAGGAACAGATGACCAAGGCCATGCAGGAAAGCATGGGCGGCGTTTTCCCCTTTTCCAACATGGAAGAACTGGGTCGCCAGAACATGGCCATGTTTGAGCAGACCATGAAAATGTTCAATCCGGCTTTTGGCGGGGCCAAGCCAACAGCAGCCAAGCCTGCTGAACGACCGGCGGCACCGGCCGCCAGTTCTGCCCCGGCAGAATCCGACGATCAGCTGGAAACCCTGAAAAGCCAGGTCGACAAGCTGCAGGCCAAACTGGACAGTCTCAGCAAGGACGACTGATCCTCAGTCCTTGACCACTCAGCGATAGTGACGTGAACAGCCGGAAATCAGAGTCCTGTCCGGGTGGCTCGGGTCTGCCGTGACCAAGGTCCTGACAAGGCTTTGCTTGTCTGGCGTGGCCGGTGCTTTTCCCAGGGCGCGGCCCATAACCTTGCGCCCCGACACCCACATCCACAAACAGCCCGCAGAGGTTTCAACCCCGGCAGGCAGACTGATGTTCACAAGTACTGGGAAATGCAGAACAGGCGGCAGCGGAACCAGAAGGCAAAGCCACTGAACGGGATTTGCCGTTAGAGCATGATCGGTTTTGTTAGAAACGCTTTGCGCTTGGGCCTAAACCGTGACTCATCTTCTAACACGTTGAAAAGAGCTTCACGCTTCAAGTGTCATTACGTAGTGAGTCCACTTAAGCCGCTTTGACTCTAGTGGCCGGAACTTTTTGAGATTTGCAGTTGCACAACCCGCGATTCGACGTCGACGGGTTCTTCTTTCGCCTGCCATCCTTTGGGCTCCAATTCCGGGCGACCAAAGAAGTAGCCTTGCAAAAGATCCACGCCTTCTGCTGCCAGGAAGTTCGCTTCATCGTCCTGTTCCACACATTCCGCCACGGTCTGCATGGAGTAAGCATGGGCCAGTGACAGAAGATTGCGGATAAAGAGCTGATTTTCCTGGCTTTCCATGATTGAGCCCACGAAGGCCCCGTCGATTTTCACGATGTCCACATGGAAGGATTTGAAATGGCGGAAGGTGGTGTAGCCGGCACCAAAGTCGTCAATGGCGACCTGACAGCCAAGATTCCGGACCGCGTTCACAAAGCGGGCCGTGTCATCAAGGTCATGCAGAGCCGTGGTTTCCGTGATCTCTACGATCAGGCGGCTTGCCATGTCCGGTTTGCCGCGCAGGGCTTTGACCAGAGTTCGCAGCCAGGAGCGATCTGAAGCCGTATGGCCGGAGATGTTCATGGCCAGCTTGATGCCCGGATAACGATCCAGAGCTTCCAGGGTCAGCTCCAGCACCCGGTTATCAATAACCCGCATCAAACCCAGGTTTTCGACCGCAGGAATGAACCGGCCAGCGGGCACCAGTTCTCCACTTTCATCGCGCATGCGGATCAGGCATTCGTAGTAGAGAATTTCACGGGAGTGGGCATTGACCACGGGCTGGTAGGCCAGCATCAGGCGCTGATCGTCCAGGGCCAGTTTCACCGCCTCGCCCATGGCCATGCTGGCGCGGAACCCTTCGCGGCTTTTCTCTGAAATCTGACAGACAGACACGCAGTCACGCCCCAGTATCTTGGCATTGGCCATGGCGCCTTCCGCTTTGGCCGTTGCATCTACGGAGCTGGTGGTCTGTTCCGGGAAGAAGACCAGACCCAGAGAAGCTGTTGTGTGGATGGCTCCCGATTTGGTGTTGATGGCCAGTTCGCGCAACCGCGCCAGAATGGTCTCGCCAACCTGCTGGGCTTCACCGGGTGTGTAGTCGGACAGAACCAGGCCGAAGCGGTCCCCCCCCAAACGGCCCACTGTATCTGTCGGGCGCAAACAACCTTCCAGCCGCTGCCCGACTTCACGCAGCACACTGTCGCCTACATTGGTGCCAAAGGCGGAGTTGATGCGATCCATGGCGTCGACCCCCAACACCATGAAACACCCCTGTCGTTGATGCCGCAAACTGTCGACCAGCGCCTGGTCGAGGACGGTCTGCAGCCGCATCATGCTGGCGCGGCCGGTCAGGTCGTCAAAGTTCGCAAGACGCTCCAGACGGGCTTCATTTTCTTTGCGCTGAGTGACTTTTCGCAGCAAGCCACGCAAGCAGACCGGTTTGCCATCCGGGCCGAACTCTACAGCGCCCCGGTCATGCACCCAGTGTTCACTGCCGCGCTCTCCAACAATCCGGTACTCACAGTCATATTCCGTGGCGGATGCAAAATGGCGATTGAGGGCGTGCAGTCGCCGAGGCTGGTCTTCGGGATGAATAAGGGCGTTGTAACTGTCACTGGTTTGGGGAATGGCGCTTTCGTCCTGGCCAAAGAAATCTGTTGCCGCGCCGCCAAACTCCAGGTCGTCGCTAGCCAGATTCCACTCGTAAACCAGATCACCGGAAGATTCGATCGCGGCGCGCCAGAACTTGCTGGCATCAGTTAAACCGCCAAAAGAACCATCGTAAGCCAAGGCTCTTGCTCCTACCTGAAACAGCCCGGTTCAGTCTTAACCAGGAAGCCAAACACCACTGCCAACCATCTCACTGTGGTTACTCAAACTCTCTCCGGCCAATGGCCAGCCAACCAATCCGGGGCCTCAATTCTTCCATAGATTGCGAAAAATCGGACAATCAGCGAAGACCACGGACGCAGCTGTCAAAAGCCAAGGAAACCATGAAGATCAATTCTTTAGACAGACGTGACGTTCATAGATTCCTTTTTTCTCACTACAGCCTAATGGCAAGCACTTAAAAAAGAGTTGAAAAAGACTCATATTTTAGAGGCTTACGCCAAAAGCAGGCAGCACAGCGTTGTTCTCAACCCTCGTTCCGGCCAGACGGCCAGCCCTTTGGAGATAGATTGCATTTTAGGCTTTTTTTAGGAATAGTGCATTAGCCTGACAACTGGACCAGTTTGTCTTTTCTCCATGATGAAGACAGCTGTTCAACCATATCAAGCTGCTGAACCACTGCGCGCTTTCCCTCGTAGAATGCAAGCTGACCGGCAAAGCAATGTCGAACCTGAAACGTGACCAGTAACCGTAACCCAAGCTCTGTGAGCGTACGATAGAGACGGAATGACCAACAGCGTCGCCCTTCGTGAAAGCCAGATTCTGCCCCGTTTGAACAACGTGGGTGGCAGAATGCCGCTGCCTGAAAGTGCAGCAGGCTCTCCGATCAGCGCGGCCAAGGCCATCACACCGGTTAAAGACGGCACCCTGGGCCTGCCGCCCAATCTTCAGGAAAAGAAACACAGCCAGGTTCAGGCCTTCTACCGGCAGACCACCCAGCTGACTGCGCCGCCTGTCGAAAGCGGCCAAAACCCCCTGAACTCCCCGGCTCTGGTCGCCACCTTCACGACCCAACAACTGGCTCAGCAAGAAGGGCTGGTTGAACTGGTGCCGGTCAACACGCTGGCACAGGAACAAGGGTCCATGGCCTATCGACGGGCAGGGGCAGAACCAACGCTCTACCCCTCCACGCCCAAACTCTTCCAGGCTGACATCTGATCCATCAGGATCCGGAAGCGATCGCTGGCTTTTCCCAATCCGACCATTTCAAAAAGCGGGAAGGCCCGACGTTCTTCGGCTGCACGAACTTCAGGAGCACGAGCCTGGGATAGGCGGGCCAGCGAGAGGCCTCTGTGCTCTTGCCCTGTTGCCTAAAGGAGGCCGGTTTGGCCAGAAGTGTCTGGCGCTTGCATCTGATCCAACTTCACCTCCTGCCCTGGTCAGAACGGCAAATCGCCGCTCCGCCTTGCCTAAAAGGCCCCGCCACCGCACACTGTAATGGTAGATCTCAATTGCCCCTTTTTGTTGAGGGACCGGATAGTGCCCAAAGACGCCGACAGCAGTGTTGCCATCGAACGGCATGTAGGACAGCGCATACGCCACCGCCGCACCCAGTTGGGCCTGACCCAGCAACAACTGGCGGAAAAGGTCGGTGTGACCTACCAACAGGCCCACAAGTACGAAAAAGGCATCAACCGGATTTCGGCAGGCCGCCTCTTTCAACTGGCTCAGGCCCTGGCGGTGGAAGTCGGGTACTTTTACGAGGGGCTGGAAAACACGCCGGGTACGCACGATGAACACCAGCGGATGAGCCTGGACCTTTCCCGCAATTTTGCTCAGATCAAACACGACCGCAGTCGGGATGCTTTGGCTCATCTCTGCCGGGCCATGGCCCAATGGGATGCGCTGGAACTGACTGACCCAGAGCAGGCGGACGGGCCTGCAGAATCCCCGGCATCAGAAAACTAGAAAGTAATCCGATCTAGCGGCCTGACGGCCGCAGCAACGCACAGTCGGATAACAAGCGCATCAGCCTGCGCTTTTCTCCCGGGCCATGTCATAGATACGCCGGACCATGGAATAGAGACCATTGGACCGGCTGGGGCTGAGATGTCCCCCCAGATCCAGACGATCCAGCAGGGCGCGGGCGTCCGTGTTCAGGATGTCCTGAGCGGGTCGGTTTGAAAAAGCGGTCAACAAGATAGCAACCAGACCTTTGACGATATGCGCGTCACTGTCCCCTTTGAAAATCAGCGCGCCACTGCCATCCTCAGCCTCTTCGACCACCAGCCAGACCTGACTGGTGCAGCCGTCGACTTTGTTTTCAGCCGTCTGCCAGGCGGGATCGAACTCCGGAAGCTTGCGCCCCAGGTCGATGATGTAACGATAGCGGTCCTGCCAGTCGTCGAAGAACTCAAAAGACTCAATCAGTTCTTCAATGGGTTCATAAGGTTCGGCCACGTCACTCACCGCTTTTCTCTCCAAAGGGGGCTTTTTTTATCTGGCTTGGTAAGGGCAAGAGGCTGAACCAGCGGCACTTTGTGCTTTCCTTTGATCCAGCCCTACCCTGCATTACCAGGCACGCGCGTTAGTCAATCAGGGGAGCTGCCAGCATCTCAACCCCCTCCTTGCGCCAGGCCCGATAGAAACAGCTGCGCCGGTTTGTATGGCAGGCCGGGCCCGTTTGCTCAACCAGCAACAGCAGACAGTCAGCATCGCAATCATATCGCAGTTCCACCAGCTTTTGCTGATGGCCGCTGCTTTCTCCCTTACGCCACAGCTTTTGCCGGGACCGGGACCAATAGCAGACCTGCCCTTCTTCCAGCGTTGCCCGCAGGGACTCGGCAGACATCCAGGCCATCATAAGGACTTCGCCACTGTCATGCTGCTGTGCGATGGCCGGGATCAGGCCAGCTTCATTGTAGGTCAGATCAGCCAGAAGCTCTTCCAGAGATCCGGGTGTTTTTTCTTCATCAGCCATTGTTGCGATCCAAAAAGAGTTCCCGGTCCTCGGCCACCGCTTCGGCTGTTGCCTTTTGCGGGCCGGTCAGACCATCCAGCAGTTTTTCAATCCAGGCCTGCGGCACATCCCGCGTGATGAAAACCAGGCGGGTCTGGGCTTTGCCCTCGGGCCATTCCGGCAGCCAGACAACCGGATGGAAGACATGCTGAACCCCGTGAATCACAGCCGGTTCACCAGGCTTTTCTTCAATATCGATGATGCCTTTTACCCGCAGCAGATCCGGTCCGCGGTTGGCCATCAGCAGTTCCAGAAACAGGGAAAAAGCTGTGCCGGAGATTGGGTGATCCCGGGTGATACAGTAGGCTTTGATGTGGTCATCGTGACGATTCACATCATGTGCATGGTCGTGGTCATGGTCGTGCCCGTGATCATGATCGTGATGATGGTCATGACCGTGATCGTGATGATGGCCCTTCTCATCCTGCAGCGCTTCATCGCGAAGCCAGCGCTGGACATCCAGGCTCTTTGTTTCCGGATCATAAAGGCCCAGACCGAAGAGATCCTTGGGGTCCATCTCCCCCTGCACCGGCCGCTGAATGATAGCCGTGGGGTTGAGCTGCTTCAGCCGGCTTTCCAGCGCGTCTGCCGCGGCGGCCCCTTCTTCCATGTCTGTTTTGGTCAGCAGCAAACGGTCTGCCACCGCCGCCTGCTTCACTGATTCCATCTGGGCATCCAGGGTCGCGGCCCCGTTGACGGCATCGACCGTGACCAGAACGCCGTCCAGTCGAAACCGGGTGGAGAGCCGGGGCTCCATGGTCAGCGTATGAATGATTGGCGCCGGGTCGGCCAGGCCGGTGGTCTCAATCACCACCCGGTCAAAGGCCGGGATTTCACCCTGGCTCATCTGCCAGTCCAGCTGTCCCAGGGTATTGGCAAGATCCCCGCGCACCGTGCAGCAAAGACAGCCACTGTTCAGCTGAACCATGTTTTCTTCGGACTTTTCCACCAGCAGATGGTCCAAGCCCACTTCGCCAAATTCGTTGACGATCACCGCCGTGTTGGCCATTTCGGGCCGTTTCAGCAGGGCCTTCAACAAGGTGGTTTTTCCGGACCCCAGAAAACCGGTCAAGAGGGTAACAGGGATCAAAGACATGGACTCTACCTCGTGGGGGCCAGAAAAGAGCGGAAAGTGATGCGCGGACGGTCCTTTGCACCTGCTGTGCAGGGAAAGCACAGAAGCACCTCAGAACCCCTGCATCGACGGCAGAAAACCGCCATCGAAAGCAGTGCCCCGGATATATGGCAGGACCGGCAGCTTGCAGCAAGGTCTGGCACAGCACAGCAGCTTCTCCCGATGAACAGGGCCACACGCTGCAGCCACACCCACAAGATTTCCCAAACCTGTCGCCTTTTCCCCGGGCAGAAGCAACGGACCCTGCCAGCGACAGCAAAATTCAACAAAAGCACAAATTCTTAACCTGACAGGGCTTGCCGATAGGCCATAAAGCCGCCAAAGTCTGGCTCTATCACTTCCCAATTCCGTTTAGGGCGTTCAGCGGCACATCTGCGGCAAACATCCTTCAATTCCATCAACTGCCAGGCACTGTGTTTTGGGGCATCCCTCTCAGCAGCGCTTGTGTCAGGTCTTCTGCGATCGGATCGTCACAGCTAACAATGGCTCTAGGACTACACGAAACCCAAACCCGCCGCCGCCGTCAGGCCCGCTGGGCCATCATCAAAAACGTCCTCTTTCTGGGGTCCTTCGCTGTTGTGGCCTGGCTGGCCTATGAAACCGGCCATCAACTCAATCTGGCAGATACAGAAAGCCTGCAGGATCAGGTTGTGGAGTATCGCAAATCCCTGGATAAGCTGGAGGTTGAAAACTCCCGTCTGGCTGGCGAAATCACCGCCATCAGAGAACAGACGGAGGAGTGGGAGCGGCGCTATGAACGGGATGTGCCCAAAGGCGTGCGTGCCGATCTGCTGGCCCTGATGGAAAACAAGCTGAATGACGGTCTGCCATTGGACCGGCTGAAGTTCGTCATCACCACGGTCAGCGCCCAGCGAAACTGCTCCGAAGAAACCACCACAAAGCGCTTCCTGATCCGCACCCCGCTCTACAAAGGAGCCAACAACGTGGTGGACTTTGACCAGGGATCCATTTCCGTCAGCGGCAGAGGGGTGTCCTCACGCAACGCCCAGGGAAACCCGGAAGCCTGGTATGATCCCAAAGAGGCCGTGACGTTGCAGATTGCCCAGATCGGCGGGGAATCCTCTGAAGTTGAGGGTATCCTGCCCCTACATTTCTCACTGGTACGGGGCGATAAAGAACACCGCTTTGCCGCCCGCGCTGATGAGCGTCGGGGCTTTTTGATCATCACAGAAAACACCTGCGCCTACCCCTGATCACGGTTGATAACCAGAAGGTCTTCTAAACACCGTTTGGGGCAGAAGGTCGCTGCTGACAGCTCCCTGTCAGGAGACGCCGGGCCGTGGCCTACCTCTGTCCCGATCTCCCGCTAAGATGGCTTTTCCGTCACGACGCCGGAACCAGTGTCTGATCGCTCTTTGTTGGAACACTTCGTGAACTCGATGAAGCGACAAGACCCTGGCAGCGGCCAAACAAAGGGGAGATAAAAATGGCTATCGATTTTCTGATGAACCACGTGTCTTTGGGCTGTAAAGACGTCAAGGCTTCCGGAGCTTTCTATGACGCCATCATGGAACCACTGGGTGCCAAGCGCATTTTCGATTTTGATTTTGCGGTTGCCTATGGCCGCAAGTATCCCGAGTTTTGGGTGACCTACCCGGAAAACGAAGAACCGGCAACCGTCGGCAATGGTGCCCATTTCTGCTTCACTGCAGAAAGCAATGACCAGGTTGATGCTTTCTATGCCGCGGCTCTGGCAGCCGGCGGGACAGACTGCGGCAAACCGGGCCTTCGGCCTTATGCCGAGAACTACTACGCAGCCTTTGTGCTGGATCTGGATGGCAACAAGCTGGAAGCCGTCTGCATGCCGCTGGAGGGTTGATTTCTCTATCTGACACAAGCGCAATGACGCTGCCAGATGTCTGCGAAGCCCGGGACCCCCGTTCCGGGCTTTGTCTTTTCTGAGCCATACTCTTCCCCGCCCGGCCTATCCTGCAGCGCCACGGTCACCCCGCTTTTCTGACTGCAAATGACACAGCCCAAGCCAGGACAAGCACACGCTGGTTGAGTGAAGTCACCTCATCCGTCGGCTGAGATTTTTAATCGGTTTGTCCGGCTGAACCTTTGGCTAACCTGATCCTGTTGAAAGGGCTATCCTTGGGATGCCCTCTGGTTCTGGAGTAAAGCCCGTGAGTTCAGTTGCCCCCGGCACACCGCCATCAGATCAAAACAGCTCACCCCGCAATCAGCGTTCCGGCCGCAGCGCCCGCGGACGCAAAGATCGCAGCGGTCGGGCTGCGGCGGTGGCACCGGCTTACATCACCCGAAAAATTCCCTACTACGACCTGCTCAGCGAAGATGCGCTCTGCGCTCTGGAAGATCAGGCTGACTGGCTGCTGCAGGAAGTCGGCGTGGAGTTTCGGGAGAACCCGGGGGCGCTGGAACGCTGGCGCCAGGCCGGAGCAACCGTGACCGGCAGTCGGGTGCAGCTGCCCAAAGGGCTGGCCCGCCAACTGTGCAAAACGGCGCCCCGGCAATTCACCCAGCTGGCCCGCAATCCGGCAAAATCGGTCACCATCGGCGGAGATCACACAGTGTTCGCCCCGGTGTATGGCTCGCCCTTCACCCACTGCCTGGACAAGGGGCGTCGCTATGGTTCCCTGGAAGATTTCAGCAATCTGGTAAAGATCGCCGCCCGTTTGCCTCAGCTGCACCATCAGGGCTTTGTCATCTGTGAACCCTGCGACATCCCGGTGAACAAACGGCATCTGGACATGCTGATGGCCCATATCCGGCATGGCGACAAACCCTTCCTGGGCGCCATTACCGAAAAGGAACGGGCAGAAGATTCCGTCGCCATGGCCCGCATTCTTCACGGCGACGACACCCTGTCCAGCAACTGCACCATCATGGGCAACGTGAACACCAACTCCCCCCTGCTGGTGGACAAGGTCGCCTCCGACGCCATCGATGTTTACTGCGGGGCCAATCAGGGCATTGTGGTGGTGCCCTTTATCCTGAGCGGGGCCATGGGGCCTGTGACCACAGCGGCATCTGTCGCCCAGGCCCTGGCCGAGGCCATGATCTGCTGTGCCTACAGCCAACTGGTGGCCCCCGGTGCGCCCTTTGTCCTGGGCAACTTCCTCTCCTCCATGAGTTTGAAGAGCGGCGCGCCCACCTTTGGCATGCCCGAGCCCGTGCTGTCCAACTACGCCATCGGGCAGCTGGCCCGGCGGCTGGGTGTGCCCCTGCGCTGTGGCGGTTCACTGACTGCCTCCAAGCTGCCTGATGCCCAGGCGGCCTACGAAAGTGCGGATTCCATGCACTCAACTGTACTGGGCGGGGCGAACTTCATTCTCCATGCCGCTGGCTGGATGGAAGGCGGTCTGGCCACGTCCTTTGAAAAGCTGGTGATGGATGCGGACCGACTGGGCGCCTATGCGGTGATGCTGGGCGGCATGGCCACAGACGAAAACGCTCTGGCCCGGGACGCCTACAGCGAGGTGGAGCCTGCCGGTCACTTTCTTGGCTGCAGCCACACCATGCGCAACTACGAGACCGCCTTCTTTGAATCCACCGCCTCTGATTCCGAGAGCTTTGAGCAATGGCAGGAAAAGGGCAGCCTGGATGCCGCGCAACGGGCCAATGCCCGCTGGAAAGAACTGCTTGTCGCGGAAGAGTCTCCGTCTCTGGATCCGGCTGTTGAAGAAGAGCTGGACGCCTTTGTCAGCAAGCGCAAGGAGTCCATGGCGGACGCCTGGTACTGACGTACACCAGACAGCATGGCGGTTCGCCTGCTGATGAGGGTGGGGCACAAATTTCATCTGGGGTCAGGCCAGCGCGATTTTTCTTGTTCCCGACAGGCAAGAGATTTCTAGTCTAGATGACTTTTTGCTGACAGCACGCCAGAGCAAATTCAGGGCAGCTGGATGCGCATTGCGCCAGCGTTTTTCCCGTAATTGCTCGGGTGGCTTGCCGGTCGTTGCTTTGAGCGCAGAATTGGTGCTGCGGCACCTGCCCGAAAGATGAGATCCTGGACACAAGGCCCCAAGAGACATGACAGACTTCGACTACATCATCATCGGGGCTGGATCGGCCGGTTGCGTTCTGGCCAACAAACTCAGCGAGTCCGGGCGCTTCAAAGTTCTGTTGCTGGAGGCCGGTCCGAACGATCTGCGCCCGACCATCAAAATGCCCATTGGTTATGGTCTCAACTTCTTTAACGCCCGGGTGAACTGGAAGTACCAGACGGAACCCGACCCCAACACCGGGAACCGAAAGGCCTACTGGCCGCGCGGTAAGGTGATCGGCGGATCCAGTTCTATCAACGCGCTGGTTTACCATCGGGGTTTGCCGCACGACTACGACGACTGGGCGGCACTGGGAAATCCCGGCTGGGACTGGCAGTCGGTCAAGAAGACCTTTGAGTCCTTCGAACAGCTGCACCGCGAGAGCGGCCAGACGGAGGGCAACGGCCCCTTGCATGTTTCAGAAGTGGCCAGCCAGATGCACCCTCTGAAGGATCTCTTTAGGCAAGGGGCGCTGGAAGCGGGCTTTCCGGCCACCGATGACATGAACCGCGGTCAGCGGGAAGGCTTCGGCTTTTACCAGCTGACCACCCACAAGGGTCTGCGCTGCTCCAGCGCAACAGCCTTTTTGGATCCCGCGCGCAAACGCGCCAACCTTCACATCGAAACGGAAAGTCAGGTTACCCGGCTGTTGCTGGAGGGAAAACGGGCCAGCGGTGTTGAATATCGCAAAAACGGACAGCTCCAGCAGGCCCGGGCCACAGGGGAGGTCATCCTGTCAGCGGGCGCCATCAACTCCCCGCAGCTGTTGATGCTGTCCGGCATAGGCCCGGCGAAAGTTATGAAAGAACAGGGCCTTGAGGTGGTGCTGGATCAGGCCAATGTCGGGCAGCATCTGCAGGATCATCTTGCGGTAACTTACTACTTCAAAACACACCACCGGACACTGAACAGCGACCTGACCCCCTGGTATGGCAAGCTCAAGGCCGGGCTGACTTATCTGCTGCGCCGCCGCGGTCCGCTGGCGCTCTCCGTCAATCAGGGCGGGGGCTTCGTCAAATCAGAGGACGGCCTGGACCATCCCAACATTCAGCTTTACGCCACCCCCATGACCTATCAGACCGCGCCCGATGACAAACGTGAACTGATGCGCCCGGACCCCTGGGATGGTTTCCTGATGTCTTTTCAACCCAGTCGTCCCACCAGTCGCGGGCATCTGGAACTGCGCTCTGCCGATCCGCTGGCCGCACCCAAAATCCATCCCAACTATCTAAGCACCAACAAAGACTGTGACGAGGTGATCAGCGGCAGCCGCTTCCTGCGCCGCTGGATGGAAACCCCGACCCTTACCGGCATGATTGATCAGGCCAACGGTCCCGATCTGAGAGAGATGAGCGACGAGGAGGCACTGGCGGACTTCAAAGCACGCTGCAGCACTGTTTTCCACCCGACCAGCACCTGCCGCATGGGCCCCGATGCGACCTCAGCAGTGGTGGACAAGGACCTTAAGGTTTACGGACTGGAGGGACTGCGTGTTGTTGATGCTTCCGTTTTCCCCACCGTTACCTCCGGCAACACCAACGCACCCTCAATCATGGTGGGACACAAAGGGGCGGAAGCCATCCTGCGGGACGCCCCCTGATCCTGACGCGTTCAAAAGCCCTGTGCCCGGCTTTGATCTGGCAGCTTTTGCAGACCGGAGAAAGTCTAAGCAACAGGGGAAGCGGCTTTGGGGTCAGTGGATGACCGGTGGCTCAACGGGGTCCGCCTCAGCCGCCTCCTCATCATCGGAAAGAACTTGGTTCGGCACCCAGAAAGTCACCGTGGTGCCCACTCCTTCCTCACTGTCAATCGCGTAGCCGCCCCCCAGCTGCTCCAGCAGGTTCTTTACAATAGCCAGTCCCAGCCCGGTTCCTTCCTGGCTCGTGTAAGGATCATCATCCAAACGAATAAAGGGCTGGGCCACCTGAGAGAGCTTGTCCGCAGGCATCCCCCGCCCGGTGTCCATAACCGCGAAATGGTGCCGATCCTGTTCCTGCGACACAGTCACACTCACCTTTCCGCCGGAGGGGGTAAACTTGACGGCATTGTTGAGCAGGTTCACGAGAATTTGCTTCATGGCCCTGACATCGGCGACCATCGGGTCCGGCTGGTCCGGCAGGACAAATTCCAGCGTGATGTTCTTGCGCAGCGCAGCATCCCGAACAAAGCGAGCCACGTCGGAAATCAGATGTGCGGGATCAAGCTGAACCGGGGACAGGGCGACCTGCCCGGCCTCCACCGCCGACAGATCCAGAATGTCGTTCACCAGAGCCAGCAGGTGCTGACTGCTGGTCAGAATGTCCTGAGCGTACTCTTTGTATCTGTCGTTACCCAGCGCACCAAAGAGCTCACTGGTTAAGACCTCGGAAAAGCCCATAATTGCGTTGAGCGGTGAGCGCAATTCATGGCTCATGTTTGCCAGGAATTCAGACTTGGCCCGATTTGCCTGTTCCGCTTCCACCTGGGCTGCCCGCTGAGCCTGCTCTGCTTTCCGATGATCGCTGAGATCGGAAGAGATGGTCCCCACAGCAATGACCTTCTCCCCCTCCCCGAAAATGGGGAAATGCTGGTTCATCAAAAACAGCACACGCCCGTCTCGCAGGTGGGTTTCCGACTCTTCTTCAAGTGCCTGTCCCGTGGAAACAACCTCCCGGTCCAGCGCCGTGGCACGATCAGCTGCTGACTTGGTCAGAAACTCAAACAGGCTGACACCGGCGATGTCACGCTCATCCCTGTTGTGATAGCTGTGCCAGGTTCGATTTCCAAAAATCAGATTGCCGTCACCGTCCTTGATGCAAATGGCAGAAGGTGACGACTCAACCACAGCCCGGAACCGGCTGTCGCTGAGCACCCTGGCCTCTTCAATCCGCTTAAGCTCAGAGATGTCGGTGTAGATGCTGATGATGCCCCCTTCAGGGGTGCGCACTTCCTGCAGCACAAACCAGATGTTGTCGCGATGCTGCAGCAGATGTGTCCGGCCAGGATTTCGATGCCAGTCCAGACGCATCCTGATGTAGTCCTCCTCCTGCCCATGGGCATTCGCGATCAGCCCCGCTCCGACATTGGAAACAATCATGTCCTCAAAGGTGCCGCCATCAGCCTGTATGCGGTCTGCGTCCGGGCAGAGCTTGCGGAAGGAGTCATTGCACAGCACCAGCCGGTCTTCAGAATCAAAGATTGAAAAGGCTTGTGACAGGCTGTTTATCGCGGCCAGCAGCCGCTGTTCTTTTTTGTCAAATGCCCGGTTTTCGACAATCAGCGAGGTGACGTTCCGCCCGACACCCCGGTAGCCGGCGAACGCGCCCTGGTCGTCAAAAATGGGTTGCCCGCTGATGGCGAGGATCTGGTTTTCCTGCCCGCCAAACGTGGAGTGGGTATAGGTTACATTGTAGAAGGGCTCGCGCTTTTTGATCTGGGCAAAGTAGTAATCCCATTTGGGTCCAACCATGGGTTCAACCACGAAATCTTCCCGTTTGAAGCCCAGGACCTTTTCAACGGGGAACCCCTGGAAACTCGGATCCTTGTTGACGTAGCGGTTAAACCGCATGTCCTTGTCTGTTTCCCAGAACCAGTCAGTGGCGATCTCCGCATAGTCTTTTTCACGTTCCAGCAAGCTGCGGGTTTCTGCCAGCTGCAGTGCCGTTTGCCGCAGTTCTTTGGCTGTTGCGGACACCTCCTCATCCTGTCGCTGCCGGTATCTGAAGAAAACCAGCATGACACCGCCAACGCCGAGGAACACCACCCCTGCGGTGCCCCAGAACAGGGCCCAGGAGGTCCCTTCAATTTCCTGAGCAATCCGGCTGACGTCACTGATCACCAGAAGTTCAAGATCCAGCCCGTACTGGCTGGAAGTTTCGGCATGCTCCACTTTCTGACAGGTTACGATCTGCTGCTTGGCCGTGCCGATCACCCTCGGTCCATATCCAAAGGGAAGGGAGGAATAGTAGGTTCGTTGGGATTGTGGCCCCACCTGGTCTGCGCCTTTGTCGACCGGCTTGGGAACTTCCAACCCCAGCCAGTCACGGTTTTCGGCATAGACGACCCGCCCCTGGTAAGCGATCAGAAACAGGGAGGTTGGCGGATGGGATTTCAGCGGGTCCAGGACCTCATCGATTGCCTCGAGCGTTTCTTCTGACCAGACAGGGCGGCGGGGCACCTTGCCCTTTTCGACCTGGGTCAGCGTCGGCAGATGCCTCTCCAGCTCATGAATGGCGATGTGCGACAAATGCTGATTGCTTTGCTGGCCAATCTCCAGCAGCAGCCCCCGCTCACTTCGCTGATGCAACAGTGCAAAAAGAAATGCACAAAGGAGCGACAGGGCAATTGCCGCTAGCAAAAACACTGCCTTTTGCCCAAGCCGCATGAAAAAATCGCAATCTGTTACTGTTGAATTCTCACACCATGTAAAGCGGATTTTCCTTTTGTCTCAATAAGCTTACGTACGACTTCACCAGATTTTCCCCATATTTTCAGGAATATGGAGATAACTGGCTGAAGTCTCCGATTGATAACCTATCGCTATTAATTGATAGCTGTACGTGCGGTGTCGCCTTACAGGGTCTCCACGCTACCTTTGAGGACTTCTTTTCTGGAACAGCAAGTTTCAGAGACCGACTGACATCAGGCCCACAACCGGCCTGGTTCCCAAGGACCTCAGACTCCGGACAAGGCAGCGAAATCATGACAACCCGCGTCGGCCCCCTGACCAGTGGTAGTTTTCCGTATCAAAGCGTGGTCTATATGGAAGTCACCTGGGCCAATGGCACCACCACCAGCGGTACCGGTGTGGTGGTCGGGCAAAACGATGTGCTGACCGCCGCTCATGTTGTTTACAACGCGCAGCTGGGCGGTATCGCAACCAGTGTGACCGTCTATCCAGGTCGCGACGGCACCTACTCCCCCCATGGTTCCTTCGTCGGTGACAGAGTGAACTACTACGAATGGGACAGCGACGGAGACAACCTCCTGAGCCAGTATGAAACCCAGTACGACGTTGCCGTGATCGGATTTGACGAGCGCATTGGCGACACCACCGGCTGGATGGGTCTCGCTCCGGCGACAGACAGTGGGTACTTCAACCTGACCGGCTATCCGACGACCTACGCTGATTTCAGCGGTCCGCGCATGACCAATGAATACGGATTTACCAACGAAGACTTTTCCTACGACGTGCTGAACAACCATGACTTCAGTGTTTTTCCCGGCCACAGCGGCAGCCCGCTCTGGTACAGCCAGAACGGGGACTATTACATCAGCGGCATTGTCTCAACCGACGCCTCTTTCGCCGGTCTGGACAAAACCTACAGCCAGATCCTCGATTGGATGGAAAGCAATGACACCCTGCTCGATGGCGATGCAGACAGCGGTGGTGGCAACAGTGGCGGAGACGACAGCAACAGCGGCCATGATGTGGTGTTCGGGTCCATAGCAGCGGATCGGTACTTTGGTGGCAGAGGGAACGATACGCTTTACGGGAATGAGGGAAACGATTTCCTGCAGGGAAACCAGGATGCCGACAATCTCTATGGGGGCGCAGACAACGACACACTGCGGGGTGGCCAGGACGATGACTACCTTTCCGGCGGCGACGGAGAGGACAGCCTGTATGGAGATATCGGGGGCGACTACATCGTTGCAGGCAATGGAAACGACTTCATCAACGGCGGCCGGATCTCCTCCTACGAAGGAAACGATCAGGACAGTCTCTATGGCGGCAGCGGCAGTGATTTCATCCAGGGCAATCTGGGCAATGACTACATCAGCGGTGGTGCCGGGGACGATACCCTGCGCGGAGGTCTGGGAAATGACTTCATTGACGGAGGGGACGGTGATGACCGTCTTTACGGAGACCGGGGAAACGACAGCCTGGTCGGCGGAAACGGCAGCGACACAGCTTTCTACAATGGCGTGATAGACGACTATTCTTTTATCAATAATGGTGGCGTCTGGACGGTCACAGATAACCGGGGCATCAATGGTACGGACACCATCTGGGGCGGTGAGTTCATTGTCTTCGACGATGGCATCTACACCCTCTGATCCGGCTGGCATCGGGTTTCAGTTTTGCGCTTTTTAACGGCCTGCACTTCCAGCGCAGCAACAGCTCGCCGGGCAGAATTTCAGCCTGATTTTTCACTCAGGCGGCGTGGTTTATCTCTCCTTTTTGACAAGGTGAGACGCTGTCAGAAAAAAACCGGTTCATCAGAATAGAATCAGGATAGGCATCTGAGATAATTAGTATCTTTGCAAACGACCCCCGGCAGTCTTGTCAAGCAAGATAGCTAAAAAACGACAGTCTGTTGTCTTGCGGATTGGCATTAACCTAGGCATCATTCCGTCATTCCTTGACAATGGATTTTATGCTCATGCGTCTTGCCTCCTTGCCGACCCTGTTCCTGGCATCCGCCGCAGTTCTGCTGGCTGCCTGTTCCGACGAGGTTGAAGAAACCCAGGCTGAGGTTTCCCGACCCGTCAAAACCCAGTTGATCGGCGAAAGTGAAGGCCAGAACCTGAGACGCTTTCCGGCGCGCATCGAATCCAGCCAGCGGGCGGATTTGTCATTCCGGGTTCCTGGTAAAGTTCAGGAAATTCTGGTTGGCGAAGGCGAGCGTGTAGAGGCCGGAGACGTGATCTCCCGGCTGGACCCATCCGAGTACCAGCTGGTGGTCGACGATCGCCGCGCTCAGTATGAACAGGCCAAAGCGGATTTTGAGCGAGGCGAAGAACTGCTCAAACGCGGTGTCACCACAAGGCAGGTCTTTGAAGACCGCAAAGCCGACTTCAAATCCAAGGAAGCCGCCCTGAAACTGGCGGAGAAGAACCTGGGCTTTACTGAATTGAAAGCCCCCTTCGGTGGTGAAATCGCCCGCCGCTTTGTGGAGAACTTTGAAGACGTTCAGGCGAAACAGCCCGTTTTGTCCATGCGCGATCTCAAATCCCTGGAAGTCAAATTCGACGTACCGGAACGGATCATGATCCAGCTGGCCATTGCCGAGGACGCTGCCGACATTCCTGAGCCAGATGTCATTGCCACCTTTGCCGCAGAACCGGAGCGGGAGTTTCCGCTGGAGTTCCGGGAAAGCGCGGCCTTTGCCGATCCTGACACCCAGACCTTCGAAGTGACCTACACCCTGATTGCACCGGAGGATCTGATGGTTCTGCCGGGCATGACGGCCACCGCTGCTGTGGATTTCAGTGACCTCATTTCGGAAGTCAGCGGTCTTTTCATCCCTGTGGAAGCTGTCACTGCGGCCAACGACCTTTCCGCCAAAGTCTGGGTGGTGGATGAAAGCAGCATGACCATCGGCACGCGCCCCGTAGAAGTGGGCGAAATGCGCGGCAACCTGATCGAAGTGACCTCGGGCCTGGAAAAAGGGGAACGGGTGGTAACCGCCGGTGTTCCCTTCCTGACCGAAGGCATGGCCGTCACCCTGATGCCGGACATTGAACAGGCAGCTGAACGCCAGGATGATATCCGCATCCGACGGGAGGCGGCAGAAGAACTGCAAGAGACCGAGGCCGAAGCCAACAGCCAGAAACCAGCAGACGAATAAGGAGCCGGCGCCATGAACATCGGCGAATTTTCCGTCCGCAAAAAGGTTATCTCCTGGCTGCTGATCATCATTCTGGTGGGCGGCGGGGTCTCTGGCTTTCAGGCCATGGGCAAGCTGGAAGATCCCAACTTCACCATCAAGAAAGCCAAGGTGATCACCAGCTATCCCGGCGCCACAGCGGCGCAGGTCCAGGATGAAGTCACCTACCACATCGAAGAAGCCATCCAGCGTTTGCCGCAGCTCAAGCGCATCAAGATGTCCATTTCCCGCCCGGGCTTGTCGGACATCGAAATCGAATTCAAAGATCACTACACGACCGAAGAATTCCCGGACATCTACGATGAACTTCGGCGCAAGATCGCCGATATGAAGCACAAGCTGCCGCCCGGGGCAGGTGACCCGGTGATCGTCGATGATTTCGCGGACGTCTATGGGGTCTATGTCGCGCTGACAGGGGCCGGATACAGCTACCGCGACCTGAAAGACACGGCCGACATGTTGCAGCGTCAGCTGATTCTGGTCCCGGGTGTGCGCAAGGTTGTGATTGGTGGCGCCCAGCAGGAAGTTGTCTATGCGGAAATGTCGCGGGCTCAATTGGGTGAACTGGGCATCTCCATCGATCAGATCAGCGAAATTCTGAAATCGCAGAACATCGTGGTTCCTGCAGGCAGCGTGCGCACCGGGGATGACTATGTCCGGATCACCCCAACCGGAGAGTTTTCTTCTGTCAGCGAAATCCGCAACGCCCTGGTCTCGTCGGAAGAGCGCCGACTGATCTATCTGGAAGACATTGCCAACATTGTGCGGGCCTACAAAGACGTGCCGGACAAGATGGTCTTCTACAATGGCCAGCCGGCCCTCTCTCTGGCCGTTTCCATGCTGCCCGGCCTCAATGTGGTCGATACAGGCGCCCGGCTTGTTGAGCGGCTGGATGAACTGGGCGATGTCATCCCGGTCGGCATGGACCTGGAAGTGATCTACAACCAGCCCGTCGAGGTGGACAAGTCGGTCACCAATTTCATCGACAATGTCATCGATGCCCTGATCATTGTGATTGTCGTGCTGCTGCTGTTCATGGGCCTGAAGGTGGGCCTGATCATCGGTGCGGTGCTTTTGATCACCGTCGCAGGCACCCTGTGGATCATGCAGCTCTTTGGCATTGAACTGCAGCGTGTCTCCCTGGGGGCCCTTATCATAGCCCTGGGCATGCTGGTGGATAACGCCATTGTGGTGGCCGAGGGTATGTTGATCCGCATTCGCGGCGGCATGCGCGCCGACAAGGCCGCCGCCGAGGTGGTTGGCGCCAACAACATGGCCCTGCTGGGCGGCACGGTGATCGGCATTCTGGCCTTCTCCGCCATCGGGCTTTCTCAGACCCAAACCGGTGAGTTTGCCCGCTCCCTCTTCTATGTGATTCTGATCTCCCTGTTCCTTTCCTGGGTCACGGCGGTCACCACAACACCCTTGCTGTGCGCGCTGCTCCTGCGGCCCGACAAGAATGCCAGCTCCGGCGGGGATCCTTACGGCGGCTTTGCTTTCCGGCTCTACCGCACTGCCCTGGCCGTTGCCCTCAAATTCCGCTGGTTCACAGTTGCCGGTGTTTGCGGTCTCTTTGCCATTGCCGTGGTGGGATTCGGCTCGGTCAAGGAAGGCTTTTTCCCCAACGCCAATACACCCATGTTCTTCGTGGATGTCTGGGAAATCGAAGGCACGGACATTCGCAAGACCCGCGACGACACGCTGGCCATTGCCCGCTTTATCCGTTCCCTGCCCGGTGTTGAGAAAACCACCTCGATTATTGGCGGGGGCGATGCCCGCTTTTCTCTGGTTTATGAACCCAAAGAAGACTCCTCGGCCTATGCGCAGATCATCGTGCAGACCGAATCCCGCGATCAGATTGCAGAGGTCTGGGAAGCCGCGGACGCTCATATGAAAGAGCATTTCCCGCAGGTTGATCCCATCATCAAGGCCCTGCGTATCGGCCCGGGCCGGGATGGCAAGATCGAAGCACGCTTTCACGGTCCCGACCCGCAGGTTCTGCGGGACCTGGCCGATCAGGCCGTGGCCATCATGCGAGCCGATTCCGATTCCAAGGAAATTCGGACAGACTGGCGTCAGCCGCAAAAGGTCATCCGTCCGGTCTTCAACGAACAGGTGGGCCGTCAGCTCGGCATCACCCGCCAGGATCTGGCCGGGGCCATGAGCTATGCCTTTGAAGGTCAGAACATTGGCCTTTATCGGGATGGCATCCGCCTGCTGCCCATTTTGATGCGGGCTCCCCAGACCGAACGGGGCGATGTCAGCAACATCCGGGACATTCAGGTCTGGAGCCCTGTTCTCAACCGCGCTGTTCCGGTGGCTCAGGTGGTCAGCGAGTTCGAGACGGTGTTTGAGGAAACGGTGATCCGGGGGCGCAACCGCATTCCCACCATCATCGCCTCGGCGAACCCCAAAGGCGAGCTGGCCTCTGCCCTCTTTGAAAGAGTCCGGCCACAGATCGAAGCCATCCCTCTGCCACCGTCCTATTCTCTCTCCTGGGGCGGTGAATATGAAGACGCCAGTGAAGCCCAGGACGGAATCATGGGCGCCTTGCCGGTTGGTTTCCTGCTGATGATCATCACCAGCATTCTGTTGTTTGGAAAACTGAGGCAACCGGGAATCATCTGGCTGACGGTGCCGCTGGCCCTGATCGGCATCACAGCAGGTCTCCTGGCCTTTGATGGCAGTTTTGACTTCATGTCTCTGCTGGGCGCGCTCAGCCTGATTGGCCTGCTGATCAAGAACGCCATTGTGCTGATCGAAGAAATGGACCAGCGCACGGCGGAGAGCGAGGACCGCTACGAAGCCATCCTTGATGCCTCGGTCAGTCGCATGCGCCCTGTGGCCATGGCGGCGTCAACCACGGTTCTGGGGCTCATTCCTCTGTTGCAGGATGTCTTCTTCGTCAACATGGCAATCACAATCATGAGCGGCCTGACATTTGCCACCCTGCTGACGCTCTTTGTCATTCCGGTGCTCTACAGCATTTTCTTCCGGATTCATCCAGGAGACAGACACCAACCGGTAAAAACGGAAGCTGTTGCGGCGTAACAGGTTCTGCAGGAGATCAAGAAGGGGGCGCGGTCAGCGTCCCCTTTTTTCATGCCTGTCTTACTGAGAGAGGGGATAGCCAGATGCTTTTCGCCCCATTGTGCTCACCAGAGCAAGATCCCCGGAGTGTGTTCACCTGAGAGTGCAGTCACATGAGAGTGTGCCCCGGCGTGTGTGCATCCGGTTCTTTGGTGGCGGCGTGTTCAGGCCCGCCCGTCAAAAGGTATCAAGGTAAATTCCGACGTAAGCCAGAACGACAGCAATACACACACCCAGCATAAACGGCAGACGGCCCAGTACGCTGCGGGACGGCAGTTTGAAGCGCGTGGAGAGGATCATGTTCACCCCCCCGACAAGGGCTGTTGCCGCCATGACAAACTGATCGCCGGGCTCAATCACCAACCCCATGAACATGCCCAAAGCCAGAGACCCGGTGAAAGCCCAGCGGATCCAGATTTCAATGCTCTTGCCATGCCATTTCAGGAGAAGGAAGTTGATCCCGAAAAGGTGGAGCATAAAGAGGGCTCCAAGAATCAAGTGTGCCAGGTAGTACGTCTTCTCCAGGTGCAATGCCGCAATTGCGACCAGAACATTGTAAAGGGAGAAAGCTGTTACATGGAAAAACAGCCTGGATTTTCGCTCCACCTTGGCGGATCCAGGTTCCGGGATTGCCAGATAATAAATCACAAAGCCGATCAGCAGCAGAATGAAGTAGCGGTACTGCAGGACATCGATGGAAGCAATCGTCCCTCCGAGCTTCAGCCTTTCAGTGGCCTGGCTGATCTTGGGCAGGAGGTACAAAAAGACATACCCAAGGGCGACACCTGCCATGAGATCTGAGAGCTTCCCGGAGAACCTGGGATTCCGGTAGATCAGCGGAATGGACAGCAGATGCACCAGACCAATGCCAACGACCACCAGCATTGCAAAAATCGTTAAACCGTCAATCATCCCGAAAACTCACCCTTCGTCATCGCCGTCCAGCGCCTCCATCCAGCTCTGCGTCGAGACCCGCAAACGTTCACACAACAGCAGAGACAGATTGTAAAGCACAGGGGCGATGATCTCAGGTCGGCTTTTCAGGGCCCGTTGAAGAACATCCCGGGTCAGGACAAGCAGTTCCAGATCGCTTTGCGCCACCACCTCGGCACTGCGTTCACGCGCGCCGATCAACCCCATCTCACCAAACAGATCGCCAGTGCCAAAGACGGCCACCGAAACCTTGCGGTCCTTTGCCTGGGCAAAAACCTCCGCCAGCCCGGACAGGATGACAAACATCTCCTCCCCATAGTCTCCGGGGCGAATGAGGGTCTGACCGGCGCTGTAGCTCATCACAGCCCCGCTCTTCAGCAGGATCTGCACCTGGTCTTCCGTCAATCCGTCAAACAGAGGCACGGCCTGGTTGGGCGGGCTGGAAAGCTTGTCTCCAAGCAAATTCCAGAAATCCTCTCCTTTGAGCGCCCGGCGATTGATGAATGCTTCATGCTCGGGAAAACTGCCGTTAAACCAATGCCGGGCAGTCGGGTCACTGTCATAGTTCCGGGCCACCCTGACCAACGGAGAGCGCACAGCCCGCAAATGCTCCAGGTCTTCTGTCAGCAACAACATGGGGATGCGGTAACCGGCAGCCGGATTGACGAAGCCATCTGCATAGCGTCGGTAACCGAGTTGTTCATAAAGTGCGATCAGAGACGGCGCGCAGTGCAGGTAGTCCACCCAGACACCCGTGTCACGCATGTACTGAAACGCCCGGGCCACCAGCTGTCCCAGAACCGGAGAATGCCGCCAGGCCGGATCCACCGCCAGACGGTTGGATACGGTCACCCGGGATAAAGGCACGTCAGCTGTCAGCTTATCCCAGCGGTACATCTGGGCCCAGCCCGCCCCCTGGACGGCCTGGTCTCCATGGCAGGTTCTCAAGGTGGCCACCACCTGGCCGCCTGACTCAATGTAAAAGAGGACAGCACCCTCATCCTCCGGCTCGATCATCTGACTGAGGGAATGGGTCGTTTCATCAACGTTCTGCCCCAGTTCATCGACAAAGACCCGGTACCGCAGGCGATAGTTCTCCTGCCGTTCCTCTTCCGTCTCCGCCATTCGAATGATTGCTTTGCCGTCCGTCATCCAACGCCCCCCTGCTTCCGGCCATCGCTACTTTTCAGCGTCCTTGCGCAAGGCCTCAATTCGGGAGATTTCGTGATCCAGAAAATAGGCCAGCGTCACACGGATAATCACGATGCCACCCAAAAACAAAATCTCATCCAGATTGCGATGCACAATGCTGTGCAGAATGTCAGAGACGATCAGGATCTCCAGCGCCACCAGAATCCAGCGCCCCAGAGCCACGCGAAACTGCCGAACCATCGGCCCGGCCAGCGCATCGGCAAAAGGCAGGTCGTTGTCCCTGGCACCGCGGGCCACCATAAAAATCGAAAAAACCAGGCCAAAGAGCAAGACCAGCACGGCAAGCCCGTCTATCAGATTGGCCACCCATTCAATTTTTAAAAGCAGTGCATCCATCGCCGCATTTCCCAAACCGCTGTGTCTTTCCGGATAGGAGTCTCCTCTCTCAGTTTGGCAGACTTCCTTCCTAGAGTCTTATCGTTCTTTCCTGCCGAGGACGGTGAACAGGCAGCAAAAATGGCTCCACCTCTCTTCAGTCATCAGAAAGGTGTCGGGCCAGGGGCGCGTTCAAAGCAATTTGTCTTCAATCGGTTACTTACCAGCGTGCCAGAAGCCAAACTCGACACCTTGTTCTTACGTTCTGCCAAATCTCTGTTCCATCCGCAGCAACAGGACCGCCACCCTTGTCCTTTTGGAACAAATGCTGCGCTTAGAAACGGACCTTTATGACTTGTGTTCCGCAAAGAGGCGCTCAATATCAAGTCAAAGTGCAACCATGAGAGACGGCCATGACAGACGACAGCAGCTATACGCCCCCTAAGGTTTGGACGTGGAACAGTGAAAACGGTGGAAACTGGTCCAAGATCAACCGCCCGACCGCCGGTGCCACCCACGAAGCCGAGCTGCCACACGGCAATCACCCCCTACAGCTCCACTCCCTTGGCACCCCCAATGGCCAGAAGGTCACCATCATGCTGGAGGAACTGCTGGCGGCTGGTGAAACGGGAGCGGAGTACGATGCCTACTTCATCGACATCAGCGAAGGGCAGCAGTTCTCTTCTGGCTTTGTTGAGCTCAACCCCAACTCAAAGATCCCGGTTCTGCATGACACAGACCGCGGTGTGAGGGTTTTCGAAACCAGCTCCATTCTTTTGTACCTGGCGGAGAAATTCGGCCACTTCCTGCCCAGCGATCCTGTGCGCCGGACGGAAGTTCTGAACTGGCTGTTCTGGTCACACGGCGCCATTCCCTTCCTGGGAGGCGGCTTCGGGCACTTCTACGCCTATGCGCCGATCAAGATCGAGTACGCCATTGACCGTTACGCCATGGAAGCCAAGCGCCATCTGGACCTGCTGGACAAGGAACTGGCGAAGAAACCCTTCCTGGCTGGCGATAGCTTCAGCATTGCCGACATCGCCGCCTGGCCCTGGTACGGCAACCTGGTGCGCGGAAAACTCTACAATGCCGCCGAGTTCCTGCAGGTCGAGGACTACAAGAATGTCTGCCGCTGGGCCGAAGATATTGCCCAACGTCCTGCCGTTCAGCGTGGCCAGCGGGTCAACCGGTCCTGGGGAGATGAAGCAGAACAGCTGCGCGAACGTCACGATGCTTCTGACTTTGACCGGGTTCCGGCGGAGTAAAGCGCTCAGAAGCTGATTACGCAAAACCCGGTAAAGCGCGGGAAATGAGTTTCCCCGTTTTGATGAACCAGTTCATTTTGACGGGCCAATATGAGGGCGGTGAGTGTTTGTGAAATGCTCACCGCCCTTTTTTGTGCATCACCTTGGCTGACCAAAGACTCCCGCTGACGGCCTTAAAGGTCATGCGGCACGCCCAAGTAAACCAGCGTCCTCCCGGCCCCCCTTGTCACCTGTTCCACACCTCGGTTGCTGGTAAACAATTCCCTAAGATTACCGAGAATTTTGTATACAAGCGCTTCGACAATGCTAAAAATAGAGACTGTCCAAGAACAGGCTGTACTGATCCAATTGTCCGGCCTCATTGTTAGAAGTCAGATAGTTAACCCATGCAGTCCACCGACGCGCTTCTCATTCTAAAGCACATTAAGGCTCGCGTTGCGTCGCGCCCGGATTTTCCAGAACGCTATCAGCTAGCCAGAAAGATCATCCGGTGCTTTTCCAAGTCCTCCTTTTATGAGGTCAGCACCCGCTGCAACCTCTTCTGTGAGGGCTGTTACTACTATGAAAGCGATGGTTTTGATCCCACGCTGGAAGAAGGGGCAGATCAGGAGTGGGTTGACTTCTTCAAAGCAGAAGCGGCGCGCGGCGTCACCATGGGCTACTTTGTCGGCGCGGAACCCGCGCTGGAGCAAAAGCGACTGGTTGCCGCATCGGGCCTGATTCCCCACGGCAACATCGGAACCAACGGCACGAAACGCATTACCGATGAAGTGAACTTCCGCATTGAAATTTCCATGTGGGGTGACGAAGCAACCGACACCAAACTGCGGGGCGCGCCGGTCATTCGCAAAGCGCTGCGAAACTACGAAGACGACCCACGTGCCATTGTGCTGGCAACTCTGTCCCGCTGGAACATTGATCAGATTCCAGACATTGCCGCCCTGTGCAGTGATCACAACATCCCTGTGACCTTCAACATCTTCTCACCAACAACCAGTTACCTGAGAAAGATCAGGGCTGACCAGGAACACGACAAGAAGTTCTTCCGGCTTGCCGATTCCAGCGACTCGCCCATGTTCAGGGATGAGGATCTGCCGTATCTGCGCGACGCTGTTGACCGCGCAATCGATGATTTCCCTGACACGGTGATCTTCTCCAAATCCTACAACAAGTGGATGACCAAGCCCGGGCCGTTGTACGAACTGGATGAAAACGGAGTGGCGCAGAACTGCAGCAGCCGCATTCTCGCCCCCCTCACCTATCACAAGGCCAACCGGGTTCAGACCCCGGTAAAGTGCTGCACCTCTGATGTGGACTGCTCTCAATGCCGCATGTACAGCGGTGGCTGGTCCAGCAGACTGAGCCCGAAACTGGCCGATGTGGCCACGGATGAGGCTTTTGATGACTGGCTTGGCGTTATGGACACATTGGGTCAGATCTTCCTGCTTCCAGAGACCTACACCAAATTTCACGCCACATCATTTAAACGAAAAGAACCGACAATTGACGATAGAAAGCCGAGTGGACAGCTTCATGCGGTAGGCTAGGGCATGATCGGTTTAGTTAGCAGCGCTTCACGCTAGGAACTAAACCGTGAATCATGCTCTGACCGGTTGAAAAAAGACAAAATCACGATCTAAGCGTTATCACGAAGTGATTCCACTTAACCCGATTTGTCTCTACAGCTGACAGCAATGAAACGGCACTTGGCATTGAATTGAGGCCGCACGAATTCATGATTTTTGTCCCCTCCCTTGATCTTCCAGAAGAAAAGATCTTTGAGAAAGCGTCTCGCTTCATTGTCGTTCGCGCGCCTGAGAAGGCCTGGCCAAAAGCGATACTGAACGATTCCTTCATTCGCGGTGACCAGCAAGGGCGCCCCTATGTTCTGATCTCTGATCCGCAGATGACCCGGGACGTTCTGATGGACAAGGGAGAGCGCTTTGTTCGCTGGGAGCACTTGAACAAAGTCTCCACACGCGAACTGGGCAAAGACAACATGGTCCTGGCGGAAGGGCCGCATTCAAAAAAACTCCGGCGCGCTGTGCTGCCCCTGCTTGCGTCTTCTCAGTACCAGCGGCTGATTGATTTGTGCCAGAGCAGCGTCGGTCATTTCGTCCATCCCAGCGAAACAAACGGACACCACTTCAGTCCTCTGCAATGCTACAGCCAGGTCTCGCTGGATGTGATCTGGCGGCAGATCTTCGGACACGGCCCGGACCAGCCCCCCCATCCCCTGGTGCTGGATTTTGCAGACCAGCTGGAAGAACTGCGCCAGCCCGGTCGCGATGCCATTTCTCTGGTCGGTATTCTCAAGCGGCTTGTGGAAACCGCCCAGTTTGAATCAACAGGCGATCAGCTGACCGGCAACAATCCCTTCAAACAGCTCACACTTGATGGGGAGTCCGGCGACAAAGCCCTGACACGACAGGAAGCCATCGACAACCTTCTGACCATGGTCATCGGCGGCTACGAAACCACCGTCAATGTGCTTTCTTTTGCCACCTGGTTTCTGGGGCAGGACCCGGAATTGCAGGAACAGGTCCATGCAGAGCTGGATGAAGTCACCGGGGGCGCCCCTTTCGACGTGGAGCAAACCCAGAAGCTCAAGCTGCTGGGGGCCGTTGTTAACGAAACCATGCGCCTGATCTCGCCGGTCTATTCCAGTGCCTATGTGACCATGGGAGAACAGACTCTGGGAGGCCATAAACTGGCCCCCGATACGGTCATCATACTGGCTTACTATGCCCTGCACCGGAACAGTCAGGTCTGGCCCAATCCCGAAACCTTTGATGTCAGTCGCTGGGAGTCAGGCATCCCGCGTGATTTCTCTTTTGTTCCCTTTGGCGCAGGCGCCAGAGGTTGCATTGGCATCAACAGCAACATCTACGAACTCAAGGCGATCATGGCCGCTGTGCTGCAGCGCTACAGGATCGAAACCCACAATGCGGCGGACATGGAACTCTTCACACAGATCTATTCCTCAACCGGGCCAAAGCACGACATGCAGATTGATCTGCATCTTCGCTGATCCGGCCCTCGCGGCCTGACGTTCAATCCCAAAGCAATCCCTCAGATACGCCTGTCGGTGACCCTGTGAACAACCCTATCGATCGATTTGCCCTGCTTGTAAAAAAAGCCAATGAAGAAGAGGCACGCAGCTTAAAGCGTGGCATTCGTGCCTGGTCGTACATTGCCAAAGAGTATCCACAAAGGCTGGTCGGGCACGGCAGGCTCGGCTGGTGCTACACCCACTTAGGTGATCTGGATTCAGCGCAGGCCAGTTTTGAAACCCTGCTGTCCCTTAACCCCAAACATGTAGGCGCCTTGCGGGGCCTCAGCGGCGTTATGATCGCCAAGGGCAACCCCGAAGCTGCGCTGGCCATTCTGAACGACATCGACACTCCTGACTCCGAGCAAGACAGGTTCCACGTTTTCCGCTCAAAGCTGGCCTGTCTGAAAGAACTGGGGCGAAAAGACGACGCCCTGACGCTGATCCGGGAGCAGTTAGACGATGACCCGGAAGACCGGCGACTGGTTCAGACCGGGATCGATTTCGCCAGAGGACTGGGCTTCTTTGATGAAGCCAGAGAAATCGCCCTGAAAATCCTGACGCTGGACCCCGCCAGAACCTCCATGCGCCTGAACACCGCCATGGGGTGCCTGGACGGCGGAGATTTTGCTTTGGCTCTGGAAATCCTGGAGGGGACCGTCCCGACCGACAAAAGGAACCCGGACATCCTGGTCGCCAAAGGTCGGGGATTTCTGGGCCTGGATCGTTACGAAGACGCCCACAATGTTCTGTGCGAAGCTCTGGAACAAAATCCTCAGCTGGAGGCCGCCTGCCGACTGCTCTGTCGGATCGGAGTGGTTATCAAGCAGCCGGAACGGGCTCTGGAAGTCCTGGACCGCTTGGGGACAGGCTGGAAATCTGATCCGGAACTGGCCCGCATTTATCTCTCCACCCTGGCCGATGCCGGCAAAATTCTGCCTGAATGTTTCATGGATCCGGACATCCTGCGCATGGCCGAAACCCATGCAGAACTTGGCAACATGATTGTTATGTATCTGCTGGCACCTTTTCGCGAATTTGAAACTGCGGATCACCTCAGCCTGAAAGTCTTTGAAAACCTTCCCGGCAATCTCAAAGCCATGCAGACCCGTGCTCTCTTTCTAAATGCTGCGGGCAGGTTTGACGAAGCCGATATGATCGACATGCGCGCACTGGTCAGGGAGCAGTTTCCCAAGACCCTGCGCGACCTGGCCAATGAAACCGAGGTCAAAAGAAACAAGGACCTGGAGCAAAGTTATCAGGCGTGCCTGCCCATCGCCTGGCAACTGGCAGACCAGAAACGCTATTCCCATGAAGAATGGCTGAAAAAGGCCATAGACTCGACAAATCGGGCAAACCTGCTGTTCAAGGTGCTGCAGTGTGATCCCCAGTCAAAAGAAACGGCTTTTGACCTGATTGACGAAGAGCAGAAAGCAAAGGTTCGCAAGTACTTTCCCGAAGGTCAGCCCGCCATCATTGTCGGTTTTCATGATAACTTTCCAACACCCGTCGCCCTCAGGCCCGTGATCCCCACCTACCACTACACCTCTCACTGGCATGGCGGCTCTGACAACGGCAACCTCAACGGTTACGAGCGGGTTATTGACGGCTTTGAAGCCGGCAACATGGTCAAGGATCTCAAAGCAGCCCTTCAGGCCGGAAATGTTGTTGGCGTCGCCATCGACATCTCCATGAAAGCTTCATCTCCCACCTCCAGGGTCAGAGAGCGCTTTGACATCAATCTGGCCGGACGAAACATCAGCTTCAGAACCCCCTTGTCCTATCTGGTTCGTCAGACCGGCTTGCCCTGTTATTCTGTCAGGACCTGTTTTCGGGATGGGAAGATCATTCTCGACATTCACGAGATGCCCAGGCCTGTCAAAGGGGAAGGCATGGCAAGCTGGAATGCCCGCTGGCAACAGGGCATCAAAAGGGAGCTGGAAAAGTACCTGAGTTCAGACCCGGATCTTCTGAACCTGATCTCGCCCATCTGGCGCAGCCTCGTCAACATCAAGCCGGCCTCCCCTCAGGAGTAACCAGGGATCGTCTGGCGGCGATGCCCCTGCCCGCCTGACTGGACTTCAGACAGATGAGACCTGCCGATAAGGCGTCATTGTGCCGACTTCTAATTGAAAGCAGATTGAGAGTAAGCTCATCACAGGAAGCAGGCGTTTCAAACCCGAAAGAGTCCTGTGACCTCCAGCAAATTCCTGGAGCAGACAATGAGCCAGACCACAGAATCGCAGCCCTCCCGTCCCGACGCGGAAACCGCCCCCTGGCATCATTCAGCCGCAGAGGTGGTCGCGCACTTCGACTCTGACGCCCAGACCGGACTGACCGGTGATCAGGCTCGCAAAGCCAGGGAGAGCTATGGTCTCAACAAGCTGGCAGAAGCCGCCAGAGTCTCGCCGCTTTTGCTGTTTCTGCTGCAGTTCAAAAGTCCCCTGCTGATCATACTGATGGTGGGAGCTGTCATTTCAGCTCTGACCGATCACTGGGTCGATGCCGTGGCGATCGCCGTGATCGTCGGCCTCAATGCCCTGATCAGCTTTTTGCAGGAGCACAAAGCGGCCCAGTCACTGGCAGCGCTCAAGGAAATGGCTGCCCCCCAGGCTCTGGTCAAACGCGATGGCCACTGGTCTGAGATCCCCGCCACCGACATTGTGCCGGGGGACCTCCTGCGCTTTAAGGCAGGTGACATTCTGGCCGCTGATGTCCGCTTTCTGAAAGCCCACCAGTTGCAGGTTGATGAAGCCGCGCTGACCGGAGAGTCAGAGCCGGTCGACAAACACGACACCGCCATCCCGGCCCAGGACGTGTCACTGGCAGACCGCCTGAACATGGGCTTCATGAGCACCAAGGTCACAAACGGCAGCGGAGAGGGACTTGTTACGGCCACGGGCATGTCGACGGAGGTCGGGCACATCGCGCACATGATGGCCGCTGCCGAAGAGCCCAAAACCCCTCTGCAGGAACGCATCGAACGCCTGTCCCGGGTGCTAATCGGGGCGGCCTTGGCGGTGGTTGCAGTGGTGATCGGCATTGGCGTGATGCAGGGGATGGATCTGGCAGAAATGCTGACCACCGGCATTTCCCTGTCCGTTGCAGCCATCCCCGAAGGTCTGCCAACGGTCGTGACCATTGTCTTGACCCTGGGGTCCCAGCGCATGGCCGCCAACAGCGCCCTGGCGCGGCGACTTTCCTCCGTCGAAACCCTGGGCACCACCTCGGTTATCTGCTCCGACAAAACAGGGACGCTGACGCAAAACCAGATGCAGGTCATGCGGACCTGGGCCGGAGGCAAAACCTGGCAGGTCACCGGAGAGGGCTTTGATCCCCGGGGCGCCTTTCTGGACGCAGAGGGCGTGGCGGCTGACATAGATCTGGAAGAAGACCTGCGTCTGATGCTGAACGTATCGACCTATTGCAACGATGCGGAACTGGTTGAGCGCGACGGGCGCCCCGGCGTCCAGGGCAATCCGACAGAAGGTGCTCTGGTGGTCGCCGCCGCCAAGGTGGGCCTCTCCCGCCAGCGGCTGAAGGGCGAAAAGATAGAAACCCTTCAGGCCTTTCCCTTTGATTCCACCCGCAAGATGATGAGCCTGCAGGTCCAGCTGCCGGATGGGGAAAAGTACCTGGTGGCCAAAGGCGCGCCGGATGTCATCCTCGGCCGGGCCAAGGAAATTCGTCTCAATGGAGAAAACCTGCCCCTCACCGACCAGCTTCGCTCAGAGGTGGAGGCGGTCATCGACGGCTTTGGTCAGGATGCACTGCGGACACTGGCCGTGGCATACCGTCGGGCCGAAGACGGCAGCTTTGATCCCAAGAATCCCGAGCAGGACATCACGCTGCTCGGCATTCACGGCATCATGGATCCCCCGCGTCCGGAGGTGGCAGACGCCGTTGCAGATGCCAAGGCCGCTGGCATCCGCACCATCATGATCACCGGCGACCATGCGGTTACAGCCAAAGCCATTGCCGAGAAAATCGGCATTCTGAGCAGCGCGTCACAGACCGTGCATACTGGCAGTGAACTGGATCAGCTGGAAGATCATCAGCTGGAAGAAATCGTCGCCGACGCCGCAGTCTTTGCCCGGGTGACGCCGGAACACAAACTGCGCATTGTTCGTGCCCTGCAAAAAACCGGTGAGGTCGCCGCCATGACCGGCGACGGGGTCAACGATGCCCCGGCCCTGCGTACCGCCGACATTGGTGTGGCCATGGGCATCGCCGGCACCTCGGTGGCCAAAGACAGCGCCGCGCTGGTTCTGCTGGACGACAACTTCTCGACCATCGTCAAAGCCGTTCGGGAAGGGCGCAGAATCTACGACAACCTGCTGAAATTCGTGCGCCAGGCGCTGACAGCAAACGTGGCCGAAGTTTCCACGATCCTCTTTGCCTTCATCCTGATGGGGGCATCGCCTCTGATGCCTCTGACCCCCTTGATGATCCTCTGGGTGAATCTGGTATCCGACGGCATTCCCGCGCTGGCGCTGGGCTTTGAAGAAGCAGAAGAAGATGTGATGCGCCGCGCCCCCCGGTCCCGGGACGAAGACATTTTTGCCGGTGGACTGAAAGAACGCATTCTGCTGCGCGGGCTGGCTGTCGGCGGGGCCACCTTCTTCGTCTTCCAGACGTTGCTGGAGCGATCAGAAAATCTGGCGACGGCCCAAACCGCAGCTTTTACAACCATCATGTTTGCCCAGATATGGCACGTTTTTGACGCGCGAAGCACCACCACGCTGTTCCACAAATCGCCCTTCGGCAATCCCAAACTGCTGATGGCTGTTGCGCTGTCGCTGGGCCTGTCGGCCCTGGCCATCTACACACCCTTTGGCAACTATGTGCTGGGGACAACACCCCTGCAAGCCTACACCCTGATCGGCTGTGCTGGCATTGCTGCCCTGCCGACACTGGTCTTTTCCGGCCTCAAAGAGATCTTTGGTCTGCGCTTCCTCTAGAGCATGATCGGTTTCGTTAGACGCGCTTTGCGCTTGGACCTAATCCGTGACTCATCCTCTAATACACTTAAGAGTGTTTCACGCTTCACGTGGTTTCATGTCGCCAGGCCACTTAAACCGATTAGGCTCTGGAGTATGTCCCGTCTATGTCTTTAGTGCGGGGAGATGTGACCATGTCTCAGGTCCCCATACTGCTCAGATGTTTGTATTTGGAGTGAACTTCCATGGCGCCTGAAACGCCTGACACCTCCCGGGTCTCCGCCAGACCCCGTGCCCGGGACCTGGGCCTGCCCTTTCCCGGCACCCCGGGCCCGTTCAACGCCATCACCGATGTTCCCGGTGTCACCGTCGGTTTCACCACGCTGCGTGATCCTGACCGGCACCAATGCACCGGCGTGACAGCCATTGTGCCTCGCCAGGACGAAAACAGTCCCAGCCCGGTCTGGGCCGGACTTTTCGCCCTCAATGGCAATGGGGAGATGACCGGATCTCACTGGATCCAGGACGCCGGCTATTTCCTTGGGCCCATCTGCATCACCAACACCCATGGTGTCGGGGCCGTTCACAGCGGTGCCACCCGCTGGATGATTGAACGTTACAGCACCTACTTCGCCCAGGAACATGCCTGGGCCATGCCTGTGGTGGCGGAAACCTATGACGGGGTCCTGAACGACATCAATGCCCTGTTTGTTCAGCCGGAGCACGCCATTGCGGCCCTCAACAGCGCCCGAAGCGGACCGGTGGCGGAAGGCGCGGTTGGCGGCGGCACCGGCATGATCGCCTATGACTTCAAGGCAGGAACAGGCACTTCCTCCAGGCAGGTAAAACTGGGCGATCACACTTACTCTCTGGGGGTGCTGGTTCAGGCCAATCATGGCATCCGCCCCTGGCTGACGGTTCTGGGGGTGCCAGTGGGCCAGGTGATGACCGAAGGGCAGCTCAAGGACAAGGAAACCGGGTCCATCATCGTAATTGTCGGGACAGACGCCCCACTCTCCGCGCTCTCTTTGCACCATCTGGCCAAACGGGCGGGTCTGGGCATCGGACGCAGTGGCACCCCCGGGGGCAACAGTTCCGGCGACATCTTTCTGGCCTTTTCCACGGGCAACGAGGGTCCCTTGCCTCAACAGTCGGGCGCTTTGCTTACCCCCACCCACCTCAACAATGAACTGCTGGATCCGCTCTACCTGGCCGCAGTGGAGGCCACCGATGAAGCCATCATCAATGCCCTGGTGGCAGGTGAAGACACACCGACCTTCAAACCCCGTGGCCAGACCTGCCGGGGAATTGATACGAACAAGCTGGGGGAATTGGTACGGACACAGAAAGCCTAATTACCGATAGCGGTCAAACGGACCACTTTGAGCCCAAACCCCAAAATCTGTCTAACAGCACTCTATGCTGTCTCAGGTTAAAATCAACCTCACTACAAATACGAAAAACTGATTTCTAATACTGCTCGATTTCAACAACCACTTACATGTCAGACAATAGTGTCTCTGATACGGTTTCGGCAATGCTGTCAATCTGTATCGTAGAAATCCCACGACGTTCTGCTTCTTCTGCAAACATTCCCTTGAGACAATCAGGAACACCTCGAGCTAGAAACCAATCGACAGATCCTTCTTCTGCAGTTCTTAGCCGGGCGCTATTTTCTTGACTTAGACTTGACCAATAATCTCCATGAATGTTTTCTCTCCAATGTGGAATCGAATCATGTTGACTTTGGCGAACTAGCTCACTGCACAAACTTGCGGCTTCCCTCCCAGGGTACAAAAACTCCGCTGTAAAAAAGGATTGATTGTCCTCAATGCCGTAATTTTGCTGAAAAATGCGAAAGTAGTCTGATTGAGGTAAAGCCCATACGATCGTATTTTCATCAGGTTGCACAGGCATAACTTGGCGTATCCCAGTTTTCGCAATCTTTCTGTATGCCCCTCTGCCTGCTTTATCATTATCAAATAGGAACATTGTCAACGTACTAGCACTAACACCTCCCTGTTTTAGTACAGCCGAAAGAAGAGCATCAACGGAGTTTGGTGTCCCCCCCAGTGACTTCACAGAAATTCTATCTGCTACTCCAACACGTTGAAGCGCCGCGCTGAAAAGTCGTACATCGTGATTTCCTTCAACAAAAAGAGTTGGTTGTCGAAGTTCTCTCAGTACTGCGCGTAGTTCCTCTGCTTCGTGTTCTTGTTTTTTAAGATCATCAGTATGCTCTTTCATTTTACGGATCACAAAAGGAAGCTGTAGCAAACCTGCATGCTCCATTTTGGCTTCAGCTTCATCCAGTTGGTCTATCAAACTAACCGAGTTTTTGGGCATCATGTCCCCAGCTGAGTTTTTTTCCTGTTTAGTAACAAAATAGCGGCCTATATCTGCCTCACTTTCAGATTGAGACAAGTAAAACGCTGGAGAATGGCTGGTTACAAAAATCTGGGTGTCACTTCTCGATGAAAATTCGGCAAACCTACCTGCCTCAATTTCCGCAGCCCCAAGGTCAAGAGAATTTTCTGGCTCTTCAAATCCCCAAAGAAAAAATTTGCTGCGAACCTCTTTTTCATTAATGAACCTAAGCAATTCTGGTAAATGCCGAGCTTTGATACCATCACCTTTTTGCCTCAACAGAGAATGACCATCTTCTCCGTGTGCAAAATCCAAATCACGAAACAATCGCGACAACTCAGTTGGTGGTGCTAGCCGAGTGTTCGTCCCAAAAATTGATTTTAGCTGTTCTGTTAGTGCATTCGTCCTAGTCCCAATGGCTTCTACAAAATTAGTTGTGGCATCCGCCAATTCAGCCGCTTCCGATGCGGCCCCATACACGCGTTCAATCAAATCGGCATAAACATTGAGGTCTTTGATTGCGGGGATGTATGTGAAATCTATTTCATTAAGAAATCGGGTCATTCTGGCTTTCTTTCCAGTAGTATCCAAAACTGGTGAATGAGATTCTGTCATGTCCCCATCTCGGTTCCACTGCCGCTTAACTACAATTTGACTGCCAAGCGATTTTTTGTAGTTTTTCGGCAAAATGAAAGTGATCTTAATAGAAAGAAACTGTCTACCTTTTGCTGCTCTTGCTTCAGCTTTTCTCAAATCTGACATATCAAGCTCAAAATCAAAATCTCTTCCTGGCTCAATCTCGTCATTAAAAAACAAGTTTAGAGCACGCAACAAGTTTGATTTCCCACTATCATTGCGGCCGAAAACAACATTGAGATCACCCAATTTGTCAGCCTTTAGATTATACAGAGACCTTAGATAGCTAATTTCAATTTTTTTAATGAGACGCATTACTTGGATGCCATTGCTAGAGAATTGAAGTCACAATAAGTAAACTAATTTCGATGCAATTGGCAATTATGGGTTGTCAAAAACGTAAATATTGGATCTTTCCGCTTGTTGAGTCGTTCAGATCATGAAAGCTTCACGACAATAAGAGCGTACTAACTCATAGAATTTTTTTAACGGAACGCCCGAACAGGGTTTCAAAAGAGAAAGTCTCTTTTGCAGGTCTTTAGGGCCGCGCCCTAATACAAATAGGGTTTACCAAAAAGAAAAAGGCCGCGTCTCTAACCTGGAACGCGGCCTTTTTTAAGTCGACAGACGCCCTATTCGGCTGGCTGTTCCGCCGCCTTGTCACGCAGGCCATCCCGGTAAAGGGCTTTCGCCAGAGAGACACACATCAGGCCCATGACCATGGTGAAGGGCAAGGCCCCGATAATCATGGCGCTTTTCAGGGCTTCCATGGGATCTGCCCCCCCGTTGGTTTTACCCGCGATCAGCAGCGTGCCGATCACCAGGGTCAGAATGACGCCCCAGACAATCCGGTGCTTTACACCGGTCTGCTGTTCACCGCCGGACATGATGGTGTTCATGACCAGAATGCCGGAGTCAGCGGACGTCACCAGGAAGGTCAGGATCAGCACCACGCACATCACCGTGATGATCGACAGGAACCCGCCATCGATCATGCTGCTCAGGGTGACAAAAAGCTTGGCGGTGTTGGACGCTCCGACGATGGCTCCTTCAGCTGCGCCGGACAGCTCCAGATCAATGGCGGTCCCGCCCAGGATGGTCATCCAGGCAAAGCAGACCATCGCCGGGGCAAAGACGCAGCCGACAATGAACTCACGCACCGAACGGCCTTTGGAGATCCGCGCAAGGAACAGACCAACGAAAGGAGAAAAGGCAATCCACCAGGCCCAGTAGAAGGTTGTCCAGCCAGCCTGCCAACCAAACTGACGTCCGGGTTCACCTGCGGCATAAACAGCTGTCAGCACATCTTCAGGCAACGCAGCGGCCGCGCCTTCCAGACCGGACTTGAACCCGTCAAAGGATCCCCAGGCATTGGTTGCACCGGCCCGCAGTGCTTCGGCATGGGGCGCAGCAGCTTCAGGAAGTGCAGCAACAAAATCCGCTTCGGACAGGGGACCGTATGCGCCGAAACTCAGCGACACAAAGTGCAGGATGTAATCAACAAATGCGGTTGCATAGGTGGTCATGGCAAAGAGAAATGACCCAAAAACCACGAAGGTCAGCAACAGGATGATGGACAGCACCAGATTGAGGTTTGAAAGGTACTTCACGCCCCGACCGACACCTGAGACGGCAGAGATGATCGATAGCCCCATGATGATCACCAGGCCGACAATCAAACCAACGGTACCGGGAGCCGGTGCTTCACCGGTCATGTCCATCATCCAGTCCATGCCGGTGATGGCATAAAGGCCGTCGATAAACTGGGAAACGCCAAAGCCAATAGTGACCGACACACCCAAGATCGTCGCAACCACGCCCAGGACATCCACGACGTGGCCCAGGACGCCGTTCATCAACTTGCCAAACAGCGGGGTAAGAGCAGAGCGAATGGTCAGAGGCATCCCGCGTGTATAGGCGTAGTAAGCCAGCGACAGGCCTGTCACCACATAGATGGCCCAGGCATGGAACCCGTAGTGCAGGAAGGTGTAGCGATACCCTGACTCAACGGCTTCTTCGGTGTTGCCGACGACAGCACCGCTGATCACTTCCGGGTTGGAGCCCCAAAGCCCCAAAGGTTCAGCCGTTGCAAAGACCATCAAGCCAACGCCAAGACCGGCCCCGAACATCATTGAGAACCAGGAAAAGTCAGAAAACTCCTTCTGTTCACCCGGTTGCCCCATGATGCGCCGCCCGGTGCTGGGGATGATGGCAACCAACAGCAGGAAAAAGGCAAAGAGACCGACAATGACGATATAGAACGCGTTGAAATCTTCCAGGAGCTGCCAGTTCAGGCTGCCCAAAACACCATTGGCATTGGCCGGCCACATCAGGGCCCAAATCACCAGTGCCACCATGATGCCTTTACTCAACAGCGCGATTTCAACGCTATGGCCTTCATAAAAACCGCTGCCAGATTTTGATATCTGCAAGTCAGTGAATGGTTGCTTGATCGACATTTTCTTCCCCTGTTCGTTTCTCGATTTTGTCGTTGCGAGGGTAGGGCTACGCATTATGGAAACTGTTTTGAACCCGCCGCTAACTATCAAAATCGCCCCAGTCACAGCCCAATTGAGCATCCAGACAGACCGGGGCACCCTTAAACAGAAGTAGAGACCCTTATGGGAATTTCATTCAAACTAAAATAACGAAAGCAAATTTCAGAAAATCAGTAATAAACCCTATAAGGCCTCCTGAACCATCCGCTACTGATGGTCAGTGCTTAACACTCTGCAAGAACTCTTACCCTGCTTCGAAAGTCAGGAAATCACATCAGGGGATGGGTAGGCGTGATCCAGGCCGATTGCAGCAGAAAGAGACCGGAAACGAGAATGATGAAGCCCCCAGCCAGCCCCACCAGATCCAAGAGAACGGTGATGCGCGATGCGCTGTCTGGCAAAACCGCTGCAAGTTTCAAAGAGGCCTTTCGGGCGTAAACGGAAAGAGTGGCCAGCAAGGATACGGCCAGCCCTGTCCCCAGAGACATGGCCAGCACCGCCGCAATGCCTGCCAATCGCAGCCCCATGGCCTGGGCAGCGACCAGGACAATGATGGCGCCGCTGCAGGGGCGGATGCCAACGGAGAGGATGATCCCAATCATGGTGCGCAAAGAAAGGGGCCCTTCCAGGTCGCTTTGCGACGGTCCGTGGGAATGACCACAGTGGGAGCAGGCCTCAGCCCCGCTCAACTCCCCACCCTGCCCGCTGTCGTGGGCGTGAGTGTGGGCGTGACCATGATCATGAGAGTGGGAATGGGAGTGGTCATGATGATGGTGGTGGTCCTGTCCGGCATGAGGTGCCTGACTGTAGCGGGCATAAAGACGGCGGGACCGGGTAACAATCAACAGCAGCCCAACCAAAGCAACCAACCCGTAACTGATGGCTTCCAACCCGCTGGCACTGTCTTCGGCTTTTCGGAAGGGCAGCCCCAGCAAGCCAATTGTGGCTTCCACAATGACAATGGCGGTCACGCCTTGGGCTAGAGAGGAAAGCAGCGAAAGGATCACACCCCGGCGCAGCTGGCTTTCCTGGGTCAGAAGGTAGGTTGAGATGATGACCTTGCCGTGCCCGGGTCCCACGGCATGGAACACACCGTAAAGAAAGCTCAGCACAATCAGACCCCAGGCCGCGACGGCTCCTTTGTCGCCCACGGCCTGCATCGATTCTGCCAGCTGCCGGTGCAGATCTCTCTGACTGGTCTGGATCTCGTACAAAAGGCGCGACCAGGCCGTATTGCCGCTGTCAGCCAGCGCCATGAACAGAAACACCGCCAGCACTGCAATCAGCCCCAACCCAAAAGTGGCTGAGATGAGAAAGCGCAGATTTACTGGCATAGCACCTCGACTTTTTCCGCAAAGACCGCGCCAAGCGTGTCATCGGCCTGGGCATCCCGGTCCATGGCCTGAGCCAGCATGACCGTTTCCGTGTCTGGAGACGGCGGCAGGATCAGCGCCGTACAGCGATGGGGAACGGGCCCCCGGAAGTCGACGATATCCTCTTTTAGATGGAGGATTTCGATGTAGTAGGTCGGATCATAAACAGAAAAGGAAAAGGGCACGTCCTTAGGATCTACAGCTGTTTCGAAAGGTACGATGAACCGCATCCAAAGGCGCCCGTTGCGCAGTTCACTCTCGTAGTCTGTAACCGTTTGAAAGGTCACCGGTGTTTTGTCTGCCCAGGCGTCCGTGAAGTAATCATAAGCGCTGAGATTCTGCAGATTGGTTTTCGCCAGATCAGTCAGCACTTCTTTCTGCCGCACCGGGTCACTGTCGACCCCTTCGGTAACAAAAAGGGTGTAGAACTGATCAAACAGCCACTGCTGTTCAATGCCAACAACCTCACCCGCATCATTCAAAATCACTGTGCTGCGCAGATCAATCCAGGCATGGGGATGGGCTTTGACCGGTTGAGCAAGAGTCGCAAAAACCGACACCAGCAAAACAGCCAGAATTCGGCAGTTGGAAAGTGCTTGAAAGGGCTTAAAGAGTGTCATTCGGTTTCCTGAAAAAATCCCAGCCAAAGATATAGGAGGGAATGCGGGAAGTCCTCATGAAAATGTCGTCATGACGGCTGGCTCATCGCGAACAGCCGACGGGAGCAGCAGAATTGTCCCAAGAGAATGATTGGCTTCAAAGAGCCCCACTGAGTGACACCACGAAAAGCGCGACAATTCTTTCAGCAATAAAGAGAATGACCGGAAAGACTGAGGCTGCAGCAGCTGGCCACAGGCGGCAGCAGATCCTCAAATCTCAATCCCCGGTCCCCAATTCTCAGTCCTCAGACGCTTTGGGTTTCAAACGCCGCAGCTGATGTTTGGCCGTACAGCTGTTGCATTCCACTTCCGGCTCGACAGCAGGCGAAACGTCCTCCTGCCGATGCGCCTCAGCCACAAGAAACCCTCCCGCAAGCAAAGCGGCAACAATGCCCAGGGTCAGGTAAATCGACATCCGCTTCATACCGGTCCCCCTTACACCTCTTAAAGCCGCCCCATGTAAGCCAGCAGCGGGCCAACAGCCTGGGCTTTACCGGCTTTTTCTCTCTCCAGGAACTCCAGCGCGGCAATCTCGTGTTCTGTCAGCAGTTTCAGACGGGGCAGATCTTCTGCCGGAGCCATCGCTTCCAGCGCTTCAAAATCCTCCACGTAACCGGGGAAAGTCCGCATCATCTCAGCCACATGATCCTGCCAGACAGAAGACGCTCCCGCCGCCGCTTGCCGGGCTTCCGATTGCAGTTCTTCTTTGGATTTGGGGGTGAGACCGTATTTCTGGATCAGCGGATAAACAGACTCCGCCGCCACGGTTTCAACTTCCGCCACCAGTGTCATTTTTGACCGCTCTTCCGGGTTCTCAAAACGCTCTGACACCGCATGGAAGTAGGCTTCACCTGCCACCTCCTCTTCATAGTAGCGGCACAAGGTATCCAGATAGGCCTGGCTTGGTTTGGCTTGCGGTGATGACAGGCTCGCCCCGTCAGGAGTCTGTCCCACATCAACCCGGTCATGGGGCAGATCTTCTGCCTGCAAGGGCGCGTCCAGCTCTCGGGCGTAGCGATGGCCGGCATAAACCGCGGCTGCGATGATCGCCGGCGCTTCACAGTCTCCAATTCTCTTGACGCTGAAGAGCAGGGTCTGCAGATCACCTTGCGCCAGCTCCAGCAGATCGCGGTAGAGCCCGTCGTCAGGCTGGCGCTGGGTCACCATGACCAGGGATGCAGCAGCCAGCTCTTTGGTCTGCTCACTGTATTCACAGGTCAGAACAGCCTTCTTGCCGTCAAACTCGTTCAGGCTGTGAGACAGTTCAATCTGAACACCCAGTTTCATCAGGTGAGTACGAATGCGCCAGCGTTCTGAGGTCATCTCGGCCCAGGCAGACACCTTGTCAGACGGCGTCACCAGGGTCACTTCGTTGCCGCTTTCGCGCAGCAACTCGGCAATGACCCCGCCCAGGTAGTACCCGTCTTCATCATAAACGATGGTCGGCCCGGTTGGCCGCTTGCCCGCCATGATGTCATCGGGCGTCAGAATTTCCGGGTCCGTGCCGTCGGCGGCAACTGAGACATAAGCCTCCCCGTCAAAACGTTCTTTGCGCCAGTAGGCACCAGTGGCCAGAGCCACATGATCGGCCCCGATTTCCATCACATCTTCTGCGCTCAGCCGGCTTTCCTTGAAAATCTCCACATTGGCCATCTGAAGCAGTTCCTGCTCCCGATAGTCGCGCACACGGGCATATTCACTTAAGCCCGGCAGAGCACTCTCCCGGTTGACCCGTCCCCCCAGTTCGCGCGTGGCTTCCGCCAGCATCACCTTGTGGCCCTGTCCCCCAAGCGCCCGGGCGGCTTCCAGACCAGCGGGTCCGGCGCCGACCACCAGGACGGTGGCCTGAGATTTCGTTTCAGGAAGGTTTTCCGGATGCCAGCCTTTTCGCCATTCTTCCCCCATGGTCGGGTTCTGCGTACAGCGAATGGGCACGCCCAGGCTGTCGCCGGAGTAACAGACATTGCAGCCGATGCACTCCCGAATGGACTCCAGGCGTCCTTCACGGATCTTGTTGGGCAAAAAGGGGTCGGCAATGGAGGGACGGGCCGCACCGATAAAGTCGGTTACGCCGCGCTTGATCTGGCTGACCATGGTGTCCGGCGAGGTAAAGCGACCGACAGTCACAACCGGTTTATCGGTCACAGACTTGACCCAGTCCATGTAGGGCTCCAGCGAGCCTTCCTTGACGAAGCGGGAAACGCCCATTTCCAGAGAGTAGTCAGCGATGTTGATGTCCCAGAGGTCCGGCAGAGGGGCCAGCAACTCAAACATCTCCCGCCGTTCACCGAAATAGGGTTTGCCGTCTTCATCCACCTCTTCATCCGCCGAAAACCGCACCGCTACGGCGCAGCGATCGCCCACGGCCTCTTTGGTTTCCTCAATTAGTTCACGCACCAGCCGGACGCGGTTTTCCAGACTTCCCCCATATTCATCGCTGCGGCTGTTCATGCGCGGGTTCAGGAAATTGGCCAGCAGATATCCGTGGGTGGCATAGACATAGACGATGTCGAATTCGGCTTCCCGGGCCCTCAGGGCCGCGTCCCGGTGCCAGCGGCGAAAGTTCCGGATGTCAGCTTTGTCCATGGCCCGGGTCTGAAAAGGATGGCCGACTGCGTTGGGCAAAGACGCCAGATCCACAGAGACTTCACGGGTCATCAGATTGGCCGTGCGGCTGCCGCCGTACCAGAGCTCAGCCCCGGCCAGGGCGCCATGCTGATGCACTTTGTCTGTCATCAGCCGGTGCGCCCGCACATCACTGCTGTCCCAAAGGGAAGCAGATGGGTGGGGCAAATCATCGGAGGTGGGATGGATCGAATTGTATTCTGTGCAGACCACGCCCCAGCCACCTTCGGCTTTCACCCCCCGCATCTCCGCCAGCGTGCGCGGCCTTTGCCAGCCCATGCCAGTGCAGTGGGGGACCTGGAAAAAACGGTTCTTCGCCGTCACCGGGCCGATTTTCAAAGGCTGAAACAGGATGTCATAACGGGGGTCGCGGGTCACAGGTCACTCATTCAATTGTCAATTGGGGGCTTGGTGAAGTGCTTCGGAAAGATGCCCGCGAGATAGGTGCGAATGTGTTTCTTCGCGTCTTCACGGGTAAACTCACCCGGATACATCAGGATGTTCAGGCAGAAGCCGTCATAGAGGCCTTCCAGCGTGTCGGCGATACCTTCTGCATCCTGGTCCGCATAGCTGCCGTCTTCGATGATCTGGCGGCAGAGGTCGATGGAGAACTCCCAGCGTTCGGGATCAATCTCCTGCATGATGCTCCGGTACTTTGCCCGGTTGGTTGCCTCGCCGTAGAAGGCAAACCAAACCGCCAGCTTTTTCCGGCTGCAGATTTTCGGATGGTAATGGGCATCCACGATGGCAAGCAGTTTGGCATGAGGGGTCAGCTCTGCTTTTTCGTAGCTTTTCTTCCATTGCTTGCGGTGTTCTTCCGCCAGGAACCTCAGCGTCTCTTCAAAGAGAGACTCCTTGGTACTGAAATGGAAATTGACCAGCCCCAGTGACAGCCCGGCAATGCGGGTGACCGTGGTCATGGTCGTCCCGGAAATGCCGTGTTTGGCGATGCTTTTGATGGTCGCCTCAATCAACTGCTGCCGACGTTCCTCTTTCGGAGCGGTGCGAGGTTGTTTACGAGGCGCCTCAGCTATTTTTTCACTGACGTAGGTCATGGTCTCTCTCGGCTCTTGGTTACAGAGCCCTTATGATCCATTTACGGCTTTGCCAAAAGCACAACCGAATCTTTTTCCCAAGTTAGCCAGACAGGACGGGCCGTCTGGTCCCCTTCCTGCACCCTGGATTGGTTCTGCGCTGAAACGGCAACAGGTGTCTCCAGTCCTGCGACGGTCACGTAGAAGTGGCTGCGTTCGCCCAGATAGGCTGCGTTTTCCAGCTGACCCTGCACTGCGTTTCTGTCCCCTTCCGGGGGCGTTTCAGAGAGGCGCAGTTTTTCCGGGCGAATGGCGACCTGCAAACGCTCACCGGGTGCGGGCTGGCTGTCACCCTGAGGCACGGTCAACCGTCCCAGACCCTGGGCATCGACAACGACTCCGTCGCCAGTGACTTCCACCACAGTGGCATCAAAGAAGTTCATAATGCCGATGAAGGCTGCCACCTCCTGAGACCGCGGGCGTTCGTATAGCCCCATGGGGGTATCAATCTGCAGAACCTTGCCGCCGGACATGACAGCGATCCTGTCTGACAGGGTCAGCGCCTCTTCCTGGTCATGGGTGACGAACACAAAGGTAATGCCGACCGTTCGCTGCAATGCCCGCAGTTCCAGTTGCATCTGTTCACGCAGTTGCTTGTCCAGCGCCCCCAGAGGTTCATCCAGCAGGAGCACCTTAGGCCGGAGTATCAGGGCCCGGGCCAGGGCGATACGCTGGCGCTGACCGCCGGAAAGCTGGTGGGCCTTGCGATCGCCGTAGCCCGGCAGCTTGATGAGATCCAGCATCTCGTCAACCATCGCATAGCGCTGAGCTTTTGGCAGTTTGTGCTTGCGCAAGCCGTACGCAATGTTGTCGCGGACATTGAGGTGCGGAAAGATGGCGTAACTCTGAAAGACCATGTTTACCGGACGATGGTGAGGCGGCACGTCCGAGACAGCCTGACCATCAATGTAGATTTCCCCCTGAGAGGCTGTTTCAAACCCGGCCAGCATACGCAGCAGCGTGGTTTTCCCGCAGCCTGATGATCCCAGAAGCGAAAAGAACTCCCCGTGACCAATGTCCATGGAGACATCGTCAATCGCCTGAAAAGCGCCGAAGTACTTGTCCACATTCTGAATGGAGATGAAGGCGTCTGAGTTATGCATGTTCATTTTCCGTAAGTATCATCGCGGTTTATCGACTGTCCGATGAAAACCAGCAGGAAAGACACAAAGAGGATGATGGAGGAGAGAGCCAGAACTGAGGGGAACTCCTGCGGAAAGCGCAGCTGACTCCAGATGTACATGGGCAGGGTGGGCTCGGTTCCGCTCAGGAAGAACGCCATGATGAATTCATCAAAGGAGATGGTGAAGCTGAGCAACAGGCTGGCGACGACACCGGGATACACCACCGGCAGCGTCACCCGCCTGAACGTCCACCAGGCATTTTCCCCCAGATCCGCCGAAGCTTCCTCGAGCGAACGGTCAAACCCCTCAAAGCGAGGCAGCATGGTGGCGATTGAAAAGGGCAGACAGACAATCATATGCCCTACCGCCACCGTATAGAGGGACAGGGGCACCCCCATCTGACTGAGCAGCACCAGCAGGGCCACCCCAAAGATGATGCCCGGCACCACCAGCGGCAGCATGATAAAGCCGATGATGGAGGAACGTCCCGGCAACCGATAAGCCGTCAGAGCTTTGGCAGCGAAGATCCCCAGGCCCGTGGAGGCAATGGAAACAGCAATGCCCACCTTGATGCTGTTCATCAGGGCGTTCCAGACCGGATCCCGATCCCACAGCTCGATGTACCACTGCACCGTAAAGCCCTGCAGCGGGAACTTCACATAGATGGAGTCATTGAAGGAAAAGAGCGGCAGAAACAGCACCGGCACATAGAGCACAGTCAGGAACAGTGCCGCATAAACCTGCAAAGGCCGGTTGGGCCGCTGAATGTAGGATACAGTCTGTCTCATGATATGCGCTTCCGGGCTTGGCTGGTCAGCATCAGGAAAATCAGACCGATCCCCGCAATGGACAGCATCAGAATGATCGACAGAGACGCCCCCATGGGCCAGTTGTTGACCGGGCCGAACTGCAACTGAATCAGGTTGCCGATCATGGCGCCATCGGGTCCCCCCAGCAGCGCGGGGGTGATGTAGTCACCGGTGGTCGGGATGAAGATCAGGAAGGAGGCGGAGATCACCCCTGGCAGCGACAAGGGCAGGGTTATGCGGAAGAAGCGCCAGAGGGGGCCGTCTCCCAGATCCGTTGCCGCTTCCAGCAGGGATTTGTCGATTTTTTCCAGCGAGACATACATGGGCAGGATGGCGAAGGCCGCCCAGGCATGGGCCAGCGTCACAATCACAGCGGTCTGGCTGTACAGCAGAAACTCCAGCGGCTGGTCGATCACACCGGTGGTCATGAGAAAGGAGTTGATGACCCCTTCGTAACCCAGCACCACTTTCCAGGCGAACACCCGCAACAGGTAGCTGGTCCAAAAGGGCAGCGTCATCAGCACAATCCACATCATCTTGTTCTTATGAACGTGGAAAGCGACGTAGTAAGCCATGGGATAGGCCAGAACCACCGTACTGACGGTGGCCCAGGCAGAGATGGTCAGTGAGCGTTTGAGCAGCGCCATGTAGATGGGCTGGTCGAATGCCTTGGCATAGTTGGCCAGTGTCAGGGTGGTGTTGAAATCGAAACCCTGGCGGGTCCAGAAGCTCATGACCGTCAGGATCAGCGCCGGGATGACAATCCCAAGAAACATCAGCCCCAACGTGGGGGACAGCAGAGCATATCCGCGAGAAAACTTGTGCTTGTAAAAGTACCTGGACAGCGGCCCTACGGACCCTTCGGTCCTCGCCACAGCCGGTTGTGTCGAAATCTCTGCCATTACCGGTGAACTTCCAGTGCAGGGGACGCGTGCAGGGTCGGTTTAGCCGGATGCGCGTGGCGCTTTGACCAAACCCGAGCCTCACCCTCGAACATATTGATAAGAGGCAAATTCACGCATTTCACCTTGTCGCTCAGCGACCCGCTCAATGCGATTTGACTCTCAGCACATCCTCGCAAGGCCAGGCCGGCTTCATGCGAGAGGCGCCAGGAAAACAGGGCCCCGCTGACCTTGCAGCCAACGGGGCCTGCCAAACTCAGAAACCGGCTTTGATCTGCTCAAAGGTTTCGTTCATCTGCGTTTCCCAGTCCTGGGATTGCGGAATCATGAAATGACCGGCGTTGAGAATGTCCATGGGGTTTTTGCTCAAGCCCAACCCGGCAAGGGTGGCCTCATCAAACTTGTCAAAAGCCCGGGCATTGGCATGACCATAGCCATAGTCATTGATCAGGAACTCTCCTGATTCCACACTCATCAGAGAATTGATGATGTCGTAAGCACGATCGGGTTTGGGGGCATCCTTGTGCATCATCATGCCGCAAACCCAGGTCAGAGCCCCCTCCTTCGGACGGGCGAACTTCACCGGCACCCCTTCACTGGCCAGCGCCACAGCAGAGCTGTTCCAGGTCATGGCAGCTACCATTTCGCCAGAGGCCAGGGCCTGTTCCAGAGTGGTGGTATCATCCGTGTAAACCCGGATCAGAGGCCGTTGTTCGCGCATCACAGCAGCGATCTTGTCGAACGCTTCAGGTGAGGCAATGTCGGTCATCGGCACACCGGCCTTGATGGCGCCACACCACCAGGCGTCCCCACCGGACCCCAGGCTGCCCAGACGGCCCGCATAGCGCTTGTCCCAAAGCATATCCCAGCTTTCGTCCCCTTCCAGTTCGAAAAGGTCCGTGCGGTAGGTGATGGAGGTCTGCCCCCACTCAAACGGCGCCATCCAGAAGTTGTCGCCCGATTTGTTGTAGCTCATGTTGTAAAGCTCGGGGATGGCATCTCCCCAGTTTGACAGGCGGCTGGGGTCAATCGGCTGGAACAGTCCGGTTTCGGCCCAGCGCGGCACACCGGCGTTACAGGGGTGCGACACATCCACCACAAACCCACCACGCATCTTGGTCAGGGCTTCTTCCGAACCGCCAAAGATTGAGAAGTTCGGCAACTCTCCGTGTTTGGCCTGATACTCGCCAAACAGCTCCGGAATGTCGTAGCCACCCCAGGTAAAGTAGGTGCCCTGGTCTTCAGCCGCGGCTTTGGTCAGCTTTGAAGTAACCGGCAGCGTGACCATACCCAGACCAACCGCCATAAGTGATTTGGTGAACTTCCGACGGCTGAGCTTTCCCTCACGCACAGCCCCTAACTGATCAAGTACATCCATCTCATTGTCTCCCTTTGTTAAATGCCGGTTTGACCTCGGCACACTCCCGCCTGTTCAGACGACAAAGTTGCAGATTTTCTTGACCAGAAGATCAGAAAAATCCTGCCCAAACTCCCCGGAACTTATGACGATCCGATCGAGTGACTAATTGAATGTTCATTCAATGGATGAGTTGATTTTTGATTCGAGTCAAGACATGTTTTGGTAAATTCAACACCGGCCGCCGAGTTTCAGGACACTGGTTCAAAGCGATTCGGCCAAAACTGGAGATAGAAATGGCGTTTGAAAAACGTGTCATCAGACTGGAAGAGAACGGCCCGGCGGCCACCGGCATGCCAGAAATGGAATGTGATCCGGCAGGGTTTCAGTCTGCGCTACCGACGCAGCATCTGCATGTTTACTTTGACGATCCGGAAATTGGCATGAGCGTGGGAGTCTGGGATACCTCCACCATGCAGGAAGCCTTTGGCCCCTACCCCGGCGATGAATTCATCTGGGTGCTGGAAGGGGACTTCAAGATGCTGGACGGCAAGGGAGATGCCGTCACCTGCCCCAACAATTCCTGTGTCAGTTTTCGCAACGCCGCCCCGGTGAGCTGGAAACAGGACGGTTACCTCAAAAAGTTCTACATCACCTATCTGGACCCAAAAGCCGAGGTCCCCAAAATTGACTCTGCCGACGGGGCCATACAGGTCCTTGACCCAACAGTCACGCTGGAGGTGATGGACACCACGGATCCCTTCGTTATCGAGGGGGAAGCTCCTGTTCAGAAGAACCACACGCTCTTCACCAATGACCGGGGCAACTTCTTTGTTGGCACCTGGGAAAGCGGCCCCATGGTATCGAAGATGCTGCCCTTCCCGACCCATGAATTTGTCCGCATGCTGGAAGGGGAAGTCACCATTACAGAAGCCGATGGCACCGCACAGACCTTCCGGGCAGACGACTGCTTCTTCGTTCCCAAGGGCACGGTCTGCAGCTGGGAAATCAAATCCCATGTGAAGAAGCACTATGCCATCCTGGATGCCGGCACCTGATGGTCACGCCCCTGTCTCCCCAGGATCTGCTGCTTGAAACGGAACGGTTACGGCTGCGGCCGCTGTCGCTGCAGGATCAGGACATTGCAGAGCAGCTGCTGACCAATCCGGACGTGGTGCAGTACGTCTGCGATCTCCTGACACCTGAAGAGATCGCGGACGGCCTGCCCGTGGAAAGCAAACGCGGAGCCGGGGGGCGCCTGGGCATCTGGGTAGTCAGCTTAAAGGACAGTGGCGAGAAGATCGGGACGTCCATCCTGCTGCCTTTGCCCGTCGAGGAAGAAGATACCGACTTCAGCCTGCTGGTGCCGGAGAGATTTCCCGACGCTGAAATCGAAGTGGGCTACCTGCTGAGACCGGAACACTGGGGCCGCGGCTTCGCCACGGAGGCCTGCAGCCGCCTGGTCCGCTTTTGGTTTGAGCAGACAGACAAACCTGAACTCAAGGCCACCGTTGATCCTGAAAACCTCGCCTCCTTCAACGTCCTGAAAAAATGCGGCTTCACCCACGAAGGCCTGCGCCGGGCCTACGCAACCCAGTGCGCAGGTTTTCGCCTGACCCGCCAGGAATGGCTGGCGGTCCAGTCCGGACAACCCGACCTCAAAGGATGAGACAACGATATGAGCGATTACAAATCTCTTGCACAGACCATGTCCTTTCCAGACAAGGCCATCATTGACGGCAAATTTGAGGCTGCGGCTGATGGGACGACCTTTGAGACGATCAATCCGGCCACAGGGGCTCTGCTGGCCCGCGTTCCAGCTTGCGGGCAGGCCGATGTAGATAGGGCTGTTGCCGCCGCCCGCGCTGCTCATGAAGCTGGCCACTGGTCTGACTTGCACCCTTCTGAACGCAAGGCAGTACTCTGCAAACTGGCAGACCTTATCGATGCGAATACCACCGAACTGGCGGTCATGGAATCTCTGGATGCCGGGAAACCCGTCACCGACTGCATTGAGATTGACATTCCTGAGACGGCCAACTGCATTCGCTGGCATGCCGAAGCCCAGGATAAACTCTACGACCAGATCGCGCCCTCTTCTCATGATGGGCTGGGTTTGATTGTCCGTGAACCCGTTGGTGTGGTTGCAGCCGTCCTGCCCTGGAATTTTCCGTTGATGATGATGGCCTGGAAGATCGGTCCGGCTCTGGCCACTGGCAACTCTGTTATCGTCAAACCAGCTGAGCAAACCAGCCTCACAGCCCTGAAGGTGGGCGAACTGGCTCTGGAAGCCGGCGTACCGCCTGGGGTGTTGAACGTGGTTACCGGAATGGGCCCGGACGTGGGCGAACCCCTGGGACGGCACAAGGACATTGATGCCCTGACCTTCACCGGCTCAACCGAAGTCGGGCGGCTTTTCCTGGAGTATGCAGCCCAGTCAAACATGAAAGAAGTCTGCCTGGAAATGGGGGGCAAAAGCGCCGCTGTGGTTTTGGAAGACGCAGCTGACATCCCAGCCATCGCAGAAATTCAGGCCAACGCCATCTTCTGGAACATGGGGGAAAACTGTACAGCCAACAGCCGCATCATTGCTCATGCTTCCATCTATGATGATCTGGTAGCAGAACTGGCCAAGCAGGCTCAAACCTGGGTCATGGGAGATCCCATTGAACCAGACACACAAAACGGACCGCTGATCAGCGCGGAACATATGGACAAGGTTGCCGGATTGGTAGAGAGCGGCAAGCAGCAGGGTGCCCGGGTTGTTTGCGGGGGACAAGCGGGGGATGGCCTGATGTTTCCCCCCACAGTTTTTGCCGACGTCACCCAGGACATGGAGATCTTCCAGCAGGAGATTTTTGGGCCAGTGGTAGCCATTACCCGTGCAGAAAGTGATGAAGAAGCCATCACACTGGCAAACGCGACGGCCTATGGTCTGGCCGCAACCCTGTACACCCGCGACCTCACCAAGGCCCATCGTTATGCCCGGAAACTCAAGGCCGGGACGGTAGGAGTGAACGCATATTCAGAAGGTGAAATCTCTACGCCCTTCGGCGGCTTCAAAGCGTCCGGCTTCGGTGGCAGGGATAATGGCATTCACGCCCACGAGCAGTACACAGAACTCAAAACCATCTGGATCAATCTGGAAAACTGAATGCCAGGCCAGATAACCTGGCGTCTTGGTCTCCCATCGCCCCCGGCAAGGGAACCGGCTGGCGGGATGCCCCCGGCATCCCGCCTTACCCGATCATCCCGCAAGAAGCGCCTTAAAGGATTTGAGACACCTGCTGGGCAACCTTTTGCCCACTGAGATAGGCACCGCCACAGAGCTGATAATAAGGTGTGGCCACGGCCTCTCCGGCAAAGTAAAGCCGCTGTGCCAGAGGCCGGGCAAGATCGGTACGCGCTGAAAACTCGCCGGGTCGGGCCGCAGCGTAGGCCCCCTGGGTCCAGGGGTTTGCCACCCAATCGGTTATGGTGCCGCGCAGGAAGTGCTTCCGGGCGGAGGACCCAACCATCTTGACCAGTTCTTCCAGCGCAAAATCCACAGCAGCGTCTGGCCCCTCTTTAGACAGGCGCCATCCGACCTCCCCGCCGACAAACCCCACCATCAGGGATGTGCCGAAAGGCCAGCTCAAGAAGTAACAGGCCTTGGCCGGTAACTCGTCAGGCACCCAGTAGGTCAGCCACTGATTGGGACTGAGGCCAAAGCGTTTCCCGTCAAAAAGCAAAGGGATTTTGGCCAGCACACCCATGGGGAGATTGTTAATCGCCTGCTTCTTCCAGGCGGGCAGATCCGGTGTAAAGCGAATAGAGTTGGAGTTCAGGACACCGGTTGACACGGTCACCACACAGGCTTTGGCCGACAGGGTGCCTTGCGGGGTTTCCACTTTGACGCCCGGCCCACTCCAGTTCACCCGTGTGACCGGGCTGTTCAGCACCACCGGCACCCCGTCTGCCAGCAGAGAGACCAGCGTGCCATAGCCTTCACGGATCATGTAGTTAACGGGCGTGTCTCCAAAGTTCCAGTAATCGAGCGTGGAGAGGTTGTTCAGATCCACCCCCCAGTCCATGGCCCCGAGCCAGGTCTTGGCAGATCCTCCAAAGGGCAGGTCCTTTGGCAGGACACTGTCAACGGCAACATCCAGGTTGGCGCGCCCGGCTTTTGCCAGCGCCGCTTCAATCTGATACCAGGCCCCGTCATTCTGGCGCCGTTCCTGGCTGTTTGCGCGCCGGTCGCCAACAAAATACGCCCCTCCGGCACTGGAATGATCCAGCAGCTCAAATCCCTGGTCCCGGGCCATTTTCTCAAATGGCAGACTGCGCGGTCCCTGCAGCCAGGAGCATCCATGATCAAAAGGAAGGCCAAAGGTCTCAGACTCTGTATAGGCCCGTCCGCCGACCCGACTGGCAGCTTCCACCACCACCACACTTTTACCCAGGGCCATCAGTTTACGGGCCGCACTTAGCCCGGCGGCCCCGGCCCCGATGACCACGACATCAGGATTGCGGGGCAGGGTTCCTGCCCAGGCTGGCAGGGCCAGAGAAGAAACAAACGCGCCCAGAACACTCCGACGGGTCAGGCCTGATTGCCCTTTGATCTCTGATCCGGACATGACACCTCCAGCTGTTTTCCTGCTTCTTTGGCTTTGACTGACTCACAGACCGCCGGGCTGGCTGTCCTGCTCGCTCTGTATCAGCGTTTATTGAGCCAATTTGCCATAACGCCTGGCAAGCTCTCAGTTCGGCCTCTATGCCCTTTTGAATAGATAAAAGCGCATGCAGGCCGCGGGTTGGCTGCATGCGCTTTCTGTTTTTCACCTGACGGGCAGGCGATCCGGAGCTCGAGAGCCGAAAATCGAATCAGGCGGCTTCGTCAATGACGGCTTTCAGGCTGGCTTCATCAAGGCTGTCAGGTGCACCGATTGCGACCAGAAGGTTTTCAGGTTCGCGGTTGCCCCAGGGTTCATCCCTGGCGATATCAATCCGCTTTCCAACCACCTGCACAATCATCCTGTATTCAGGATCTTCCTGGCTGAATACAAATCCCTTTAAGCGATAGACAGAGCCTGGCAGCTTCTTTATGGCCCCTTTCAAGAGGTTCAGGCTCAAAGGCACAGAGGATTTGACCATTGTTGTGGAGAACCGCCCCTCATGCCCCAGTCCGGATCCCGGTGGGTGCTCATGTTCAGGACAGCCGCAATCAGGTCCATGGTCGTGGGACAGCGGCATCTCCTCCAGCTGTTTTTCATCAAAACGTCCCACTGACAATAGAATTTCCAATGGGACATCAGCATTCACAGCCTCAACGAGCCGATACCGCTTGAACCTGCTGCCCAGCCAGTCGTGAACGCCTTGCACCGTTTGACGCTCGACCAGATCCACCTTGTTCAAAACAACCATGTCCGAAAAGGCAATCTGGCGCAGCTTCAGCTCCATTTGCTCTGGCGCAGCAAAAATCTGCTCTGCATCAACCAGACAAACGATGCTGTCCAAACGCACCAGATGACGGAACTTCTGGTCGGTGAAGGTCATGGCAATCGAAGCCGGGTCAGAAACACCGCTGGCTTCCAGAACAATGTACTCGGGCTTTTCAGCGCGGGTAAGGACCTGCTCGACGGTGTCAATCAGATCATCGCGAATGGAACAGCAGACGCAGCCATTTGCCAGACTCATGACACCATCTTCAACTCCAACGACCAAATCAGCATCGATATTGATGGACCCAAAGTCATTTACCAGAACCGCGACCCGAAGACCGTGATTTCCGGTCAGAATGCGGTTCAGCAGTGTCGTTTTCCCAGCCCCGAGAAACCCGGTCAGTATGGTCACCGGGACAGCCGTTTTGCTCCCAATTTCAATCACGGCATTACTCCGGCTTCTTACGATTGGGGATCACGTCGTCGATTTTAATGGAGAAGTCCTTCGGCCATTCCGTATCTGGTGCACGGAATACATCCTTCGGGTAATACTCTTTCGGATCGATTTCCATGTCCCGGTATTTCTGGTCCTGCTGCTCTGCCCGCGAAGACCGGGGTGCCGGTGGCACCACTTCATCAGGCAGTGCGATGCGTCCGGCAGCTTCCGCAGCGCCCAGTTCCCGGAAGGGCGGCACGGCACCTGATTTACCGGGCAAGGTGGCTTTTCTGTACCAGATCGCTTCCTTGGTCACATTCACGACGGCAACATCCAGACCCCATTGGAACAAGCCGTCATAGTGGGCTCGAATGCCAGCCAGCATTTCGGCATCGATGTCTTCATCCTGGGTGTAGTGTGTCACCATTCCCAGCCGGGGTCTCGTGTCCGCAAACAGCTTTCCCACCGCATAATGTGACGTATGGTGCGTATCGATCGTGTAGTTAAACAGCTCCTGCGGCAGGCCATACTTGTAGGTCATCAACTGGCCGATATCCTGCCCGGACATTTCAGTAACGAAGACGTCGACGCCTTCACCGTACTTCCGGGACAATTCGTCCGGGCGACCATCCCCGGTCCAGACAAAACTCAATCCGTTCCAGTCGAGCCTGTAGCCGACAGCTCCGTCTTTTGCATGACTGCGCGGCCAGCTGCGCACGACCACACCGTCCTGATCATAGACAATGCCGCCTTCCTGCCGGAAATCGAACTCGTTCACCTCGATCTCGTAGCCGTCGCCAATCGGGAAGACGTCAAAGGCTTCCAGATGCCATTTCATCATCTGTTGCATGCCATTGACCATTCCCTGTGTGCCCAGTTCGGGGGTTCGGCCGGAAGGACCGTGAATTCGAAGGGGCGTGTACCCGCCCGACCAGGCCCTGAAAGGATAGATGTAAGGAATATCAGCGTAGTGATCGATATGAAGATGGGTCAGAAAAATGTCATTGATCAGCTGGCCTGGCACCTGCATGCCGATGATGTTGCGGACGCAGCCCGACCCGAAATCAAAGAAGAAGCGTTTCCCGTTTCCAAGCTCCACCATAATGCAGGTTCCCGCCTGATCCTCTCTGGGCGGATAAGGCGTAGACCCGCAAAAAGAGATGCGCATCTCGTCCGGGCCCAGGTCCTCTGACAGCGGAAAGTAGTTTGCGTTAGACCCCGTCATGTATTTGGTCGGACGGAAGTACTCTGGCAGGGTGATCCCACCGGCCGGACGGCCACCATAGGGGTTTTTCAGATTCTCGCCCAGCGGGCCGTCACCTGGATGAGCTTTGGCGTCCCCGGCTGCAACTGCGGCAGCACCCGTTGCAGCTGCACCTGCAGCCAGGCCCTTTAAAACCTGACGGCGGGATGTCTCAGAAGCCGCAGCAGAGGCAGCGGGCTTCTTTTCATCTTCGGTATCTTTGCTCATCCTGTTTTTCCCTATCAGCAATGTGTCCGCGAGATTTCGACAATGTTAAGCTAATCTGACCTGAGTTAACTCAGGGATTAAAGGGAAAAACGAGCCTGTTTTCAAAAACATGTGTTTGAAAACAAAACGTTACACTTCTGCAGCAGAAAGCCCCCCCTGCAGGCGTCCGCGTCACAGGCGCACGGTGTCTTTTCCCCTGGCTGCCGTCCCTTGGAGCACGCGCTCAAACCTGCTGGGTTCAGGAGGATGCTGAGGTGCTTTTCAAAGGGCACTGCCCACCTGCAGGCCCTCCAGCACCGCTTCTTCAACAGTGCGGGCCGCCAGGCAGTCGCCGATCAGGTGCAGATCCCCCGGCCAGTCTGCCAGCTCTTCTGCCAGACCGAGAACCGGCTGGTGCCCCAGAGCGGTCACCAGTGTGTCCACTTCCGACAGCAAAACGGCTTCTCCGCTAAGCGTGTGCTGCAGGTACACCGTTTGATCGTCTGCGCCATACAGCCGGACGTAGGGGATTACCTCGACCCCGAGACGGTGCAGATCCCCCAGCCATTTGTCCCGCGCGTACTGAGGTATGCTCTGTCCGGCTGTAACGCCGTTGACGGCCAGCCGCACCGAACAGCCTTCACGCACCAGCCGCTCAGCCAGCCCCAAACCAATCCAGTCGCTGCGCCAATCGGCGATCACCACAGAAGCGCCCACATTGGCCTGCCCCTGCAGCACCTGCCAGGCCGTCACGATATGCGCCTCTTCAGCACCGATGATCTCCGGCTGGTAGGGGGTCGCGCCCGTTGCCAGAACAACCGCATCCGGCTGTTCCTGGTCGATCAGCTCCCGCGTGACCTTCTGGCCAGTTCGGATCTCCACGCCAGCCCGTTGCGCCTCTCCCGCCAGATTTGGGATGACCCCGCCGAACTCTGCCCGACCGGGCAGTTGCTGGGCCAGCTTCACCTGTCCGCCCAGGCTTTTATCGGCCTCAAACAACTTAACCCTGTAACCCCGTCCGGCCGCCGTGGCCGCCGCCTTCAAGCCCGCCGGGCCGCCCCCGACCACCAAAACAGCCTTCGGCCGGCTGGCTGGCTTCACTTTGCCGTACTCCAGCTCCCGGCCCGTTTCCGGATGCTGGATGCAGGAAATGGGGTGGCCGGTCAGCATGTGGCCGATACAGGCCTGGTTGCAGGCCACACAGGCGCGGATGTCGTCATAGGCTTCTGCCCTGGCCTTCTGCGGCATCTGTGGATCGGCAATCATGGCCCGGGTCATGCCGCAAAGATCTGCCTGCCCGGCCTGCAGCAGGGTTTCTGCAATCTGGGGCTGGTTGATGCGTCCGGCCACAAAGATCGGCAGCGAAACCTGGGCTTTGATGGCCGCGGCCAGGGGCGCTGTATAGGCTGTCTCCATGGCCATGGGCGGGACAATGTGCACGGATCCGGCCAATCCAGCCGAGGTGCCGGCGGTGACATTCAGGTAATCCAGAACGCCGTCTCCGGCCAGATGCCGGGCGATTTCCAGACAGGCCCCGTCGTCCAGGCCGGCATGCTCCTTTTCGTCGCCGGACAAACGAATGCCCAGCGCCAGATCTGGCCCGGCCCCTTTGCGCACCGCCGCCAGCACCTCCCGGGCAAACTGCAACCGCTTGTCGAAAGATCCGCCATAGCGATCCTGACGCAGATTGACCTCGGGATTGAAAAACTGGGCCAGCAGATAGCCATGAGAGGCCACCACCTCGATGCCATCCAGACCGGCCTGCCTCAGCCGCCGGGCAGCCCTTTCAAAGCCCGCCACGATGTCTTCGATTTCCGCAAGGCTCAGTGCCCGGGGCATGACATGAAAGCGCTCGTTGGGCACGGCTGAGGGGGCCACAGCCACTGCATGGCTGCCGTCGGCGGCTGTCGGCATTTCACGCCCCGGGTGGGAGAGCTGCGCAAACACCCGGCAACCATGCGGGTGACAGGCTTGGGCGATTTTTTGATAGCCGGGAATGCAGGCGTCTTCATAGGCCCGGATGGCGGGCCGCCCGCTGTCTCCGGAGGGATGGGCCCGGGCCGCTTCAACAATGATCAGTCCGGCCCCGCCGGCCGCCCGGGCTCCGTGGTAGGCGGCCATGCGGTCACTGGGCACACCGTCTTCCAGCATCACGGTCATGTGGCCGGTGGAAAAAATCCGGTTCTTCAACGTAACCGGCCCGACAGCCAGCGGCGAAAACAACAACCTGGCATCCTGCGCGGGCTCAATCTGGTCTGGAGAAGGCTGGCCGGCAGAACCGGTCGGGGGCGTTTGGGGCATGAGACATCCTTTCCCGGAAAGCATGCCTCAGCCGTCATTGGCTGTCACCAAGGAGCCTGCTGGGCTGGACGATAAAAGCGCTTTGTCTTCGTGCCCGCCCCTGGCTGAACCATCATCGAACCCAGCTGCGAGAAGCCCGCAACACCTTTAAGATGAATTTTCCATCTACTGCTCTCGGAAACCAAACAAAGTATTTCATCATCATGGTGCGCAACAATCAATAGTAGTAAACCAAATGGTGTAATCAGATTTAAAACAATGCACTCTCCAAACGATCAGCATTTACATTTACGTGCAAATGGAGGCACGCTACCCGCAATGGATGAGCTGTTTCTTGTATACTCTTCAGTCTTTGAGCACTGTCCTCAGGCCGTTCTGGAATGAGTGCAACAGACTTCAACAACTTTCGCCTTAGGCCAATTGCACATGAATTCACTGCAATTTTTCGCCCCTATTCAAGACACCTTCATTTCTTGGTTGGGTTTTTTCAAGGAGGAAGGCTTCGCGGCCCTCGCTGCAGTCAGCATTCTCGGACTTGGCTTTATGTTGATCGGTCTGTATCGCTATTTGTTGGGGAACAAGATCAGGAGCATTAGGCGGGCAACCAAATCTGTGCTTCGCACAAAGGGGAAGGAAGATTTTTGCGAAAAATTTGCCGAAATTGACGCTGAAGTCTCGCGCACTGTTGCAATCAAACATGCTTGGAAAGAATTCACTGAAACACTCGTTCATCCTTTAGAAAACGATCTTCCTGGATTTGCAAATCAACAAATTAAGAACACCGCGCGACCTCAAAACTATCTAAACGCCCACGAAACTGGTTTGAGTTTTCCTTTTTTTAAAATCCTGCCGAACATGTTTGTTGGCTTGGGCCTGCTGGTCACTTTCTTAGGCATCGTCGAGGCGATCCTAGACAACAAGCAGAGGCTGGACCTGATGGTCTGCAACCTTCTGGATGCCCGGAGGGAGCGGTATCAGCTTCATGACCGGAAGCTACCTGAGAACTTTGCTATATCTTACCCGAAATGGATTATCGTGTTCTTCAAGAATGGCTATTTCTGGCATGGCCACGACCGTCACCTCCATAAGCTACCGTTAACACGAATCACGCTCTGGAAGGAAAAAACCGGACTGAATGCGGTTCTGGGTCGCGTTGTCAGCTGGCTTTGCATCGATGTCTGCAGCACCAGTATACGAGGCACGGCATGAGTGAATGGGCGCTAAAAGGGCAGATCCTTGTGTTGAGGGGGAATAATGTCGATGTCGTGCCGACAGCAGAGGAAGTGTATTCATCTGTTATAGAGGGAACGTCGCCATGGCCTGATGTGCTGCCGGGCAAAAGTGGTGAAGCAAGCAACCTGAAATTTAGCCGCTATCCCGCCGACGTGCGACTGGTGATCGAAGATAGCTCCGAAGGTGCAATGCCAAGTGCAGTCTTGATGGCGCAGCCACAATCTGGTGAAGCGTTTCGCATATCAATAGAGCTGCTGCGTGTAGGTCATGTTGTCAAGGCAGGAACCTGGTTCCCGCTTTCTCAACATAACATTTCGATTATTGCCGAATTGATTCGTGCAGGGAACGTGGACGATGCGGGCGTCATCGCTTCGTTGCGGGGATTTCTCACGCTCAAAAAAGCCGCAGCTAGCGGAGAGCCGGTAACTGATCTCGCATCGTCAGATTGGCAGAGCGCCAAACACTTGTTGCAGCGTGGAGACGGGTCTCCGGCCGGAGTATATGCAAGGCTTTACAGTTACCAGGTCGTTGGCTGGAGATGGCTAAGTTTCATACTTCGCGAAGAGCTAGGAGCCCTCCTCGCTGATGAGATGGGTCTTGGCAAGACGCTACAGATTATCAGCGCACTGCGCGATCCGGGTGCTGGTAGCAAGGTGTCCCGCTCTCTCATCGTGGCGCCGGGATCGCTCTTGGAGAACTGGAAGAGAGAGATCGACAAGTTCTGTCCTAGCCTGAGCGTTCTTAAACACCAGGGCAGCATGAGAACCGGGCGCCCGAAAGATCTTGAGAATTTCGATGTGGTCGTAACTTCATACGACACGGTAGTTCGTGATCTGTCGCTGCTCAAGATGATCGACTGGTCGGTCGTGGCACTAGATGAAGCGCAGAATATAAAAAACCCTAACGCCAAGAGGACAGTTTCAGTCAAGCAGCTACCTAGGTCAGCGTCCCTTGCGATCACGGGTACGCCGATTGAGAACCGACTCACCGATCTATGGTCGATTATGGATTTCGCGCTTCCGGGATATCTAGGCAGTCTGAACGAGTTCAGCAATATGTATGATAATGACGTGGACGCCGCAGCGGGCATCGAGCCATTGATCTCCCCACTCATGCTACGCCGCAGAGTTGCCGAGGTCGCAAGAGATCTTCCCGAGCGCATAGACATACCGGAGATCATTGAGTTCTCTGAAGCAGAGGCTCAGGAGTATGACCGGATCAGGCAGGCTATTGTGGACGAGTATGGCCAGACGGCGACGCTGGTTTCTCTCACCAAACTTCGTCAGTTCTGCGCGCACCCGTGTCTGCTGCCCGATCACGAAACAGAGAATCTTCCGGAAGAGTTTGCAAAGTTCGCGCGACTGCTGGAGATCACCGAAGAGATCATGCAGTGCGGTGACAAGGCAATCATCTTCACTTCCTATACGAACATGGCTGACAGAATTGCGGCTGCCGTCCGGGATCGGTTTGGTGCGTTCGCCGAAGTTCTCGACGGTCGGACACCCATTGATGACCGGCAGCCGCTCATTGACAGTTTCAGTGAGGAAGCCGGTCCAGGCGTTCTGGTTCTTAATCCGAAGGCTGGCGGCGCCGGGCTCAACATCACGGCAGCCACGCATGTGATCCACTACAATCTCGAATGGAATCCGGCGTTAGAAGACCAGGCGTCGGCGCGCGCCCATCGCAGGGGCCAGACAAGGCCAGTCATGGTCCGGCGGCTGATCTGTGAAGGAACGGTCGAAGAGATCGTTGAGGACCGGGTGCAACGCAAACGCAGGATATCAGAGGCTGCCGTGGTCGGAGTTAGCGGTGCCGATGAGGAATACGCAGACCTCATGGCGGCCCTTGCACAATCACCGATTAGAAGAGAGAGTTCATGACTTTGGAGACGCGCTCCATCACTAAAGTTCTGAGTGCAAACGACACCGGAGAAACAGGCGGACATCAGGCCGGTATTCTTGTGCCGCGAGAACGGCGGCTGCTATCGTTTTTCCCGAGCCTGAACAAAGAACACTACAACCCGAGGGCGCATCTAAAATTCGTAGATGGCTCAGGTGTTGAATGGGAATTTGCATTTATCTACTACAACAACAAGTTTTTTGGCGGAACCCGAAACGAATATCGCCTCACGAGAATGACGAGGTTCATTCGCGAGGCCGGGCTCAGCACTGGCGATGAGGTCATACTGATTCGAAGCGAAGCTGAAATTTACAGCATTGATTTCAAGAGGAAATCCGAAGCGAAACAGGATGAGAGAGGCGTGCTCAAGCTTGGCTCGGGCTGGAAAATTGTTGATATGGAAGGGAGGCGATAATGTCATCAGAGGTAGGAATTGAGTCAGTCCCCGATCCTGGGAGGACCATGGAAGGTCTCAGGGACACAGGCTATGACTTTGAAACGGCAATTGCTGATCTCGTCGATAACTCAATTGCAGCAAATGCTAACCTCGTCGACATTCGTATCAATCAGGATTTTCGAGGGAATGTCCGGGTTTCCATTGCGGACGATGGCGAAGGCATGGGGCGTGATGGACTGGTTGATGCCATGCGTTACGGTTCGCCGAAACGATCCGATCCGGCAAGCCTCGGCAAATATGGGCTCGGTCTGAAGACAGCCTCGACGGCCTATTGCCGCCGGCTGTCTGTGATATCCCGCGACGATAGTTCAGCCGCTCTGCACATGGCCACCTGGGACCTTGACCACGTGATGGAAACGCAGAAATGGCTTCTGTTGATGAACGATGAGCCCGACGAAGAAGCCGTGGAGCATCTAAGCGAGATCGCGCCAGCGAAATCGGGAACGGTAGTCGTCTGGACCAAGGTCGACCGTTTGCTCGGCAACTATCAGGACCCGGGCGGCAAGCCTGCTCAGAAGGCGCTTGCAAAGAAAATAGGCGAGCTGACCGAGCATCTTGCTGAAATCTATCAGCGATTTCTCGACATAAAAGACAAGCGTGCCCGGAATGTGAAGATAAGGTTGAACGGAGAAAACGTACAGGCATCGGACCCCTTTCAGGCGGGTCTGTCCGAGCTCGTCGCGGAGGAGACAATTCCGACGGAGACCGAGAGCGGCGCTGAAGCCGAGTTTACTGTCAAAGCGTTCATTCTTCCGCGCCGGGAGGAATTCCCAAGTGATGAGCAGGCAAAGGCTGCAAAGCTATCATCAGATCGCCAGGGGATTTACATCTATCGCCAAGACCGACTCATCCACGATGCGGACTGGCTTGGCATGTTCCAGAAGGAACCGCACAGCACTCTGCTGCGTATCGAATTCTCATTTGACCACAGACTGGACGAAGCCTTCCACCTCGACATCAAGAAGTCGCAGATCATCCTGAATGATGATCTCTGGACTTGGCTAAAGGATCAATTCCTACCCGCCCCACGGCGGGAGGCGAACCGACGCTATCGTGAGGGTCAGAAGAAAGACATCACCAAGAAAAGTAAGGGGGCGCATGATGCGAGCAACCGGAACATCGGGAACAAAGAGGCCGAGGTTGGCGGAGCCGAGGTTAAATTCACTGACCCCAACTCCGGTGACGTCACGCTGGTCAACTCGCGTGGAAAATTCAATCTGAAGCTTCCTGTAGGCGCTGCCGCCAAACCCGGTGAAGTTTTCATCCAGCCTGCCGATGAAGTGAGTGATGGACTGCTATTTGAACCCGCGATCATCGACCAGCACAAGGCGGTCAGGGTCAATACCGACCATCCATACTATCGAAAGGTCTATGTACCAAACCTGAACACCAGCGTTACCGTACAGGGAATGGATTCCCTTCTATGGGCGCTCTGTGTCGCCGAGCTTAGTGCAACAACAGACAAGACGGCCGAGAATTTCAGTGACATGCGCTTCGAGGTCTCGCGCATTCTGCGTAAACTCGTGGAAAGCCTTCCGGAGCCGGTGACAGATTCGGATGCCGATGTTGCATGATCCTCGTGCACTTGGATCGATAGTAAGCCTCGAAACCGGACTCGGTTTTGAGGCAAGCTCCCGTCAGGACAGTGACGGGCGTCAGGTTATCTCGCTTACACCAGAGGGTCATAACCCCGCACAAACGTTTGGGATTGATGTCGAGATTGAATGGCGAAGGCTCGAGCTGAGTTTTGTTCCAGGGAAATTCGCCGGGCCACTTTTGCAGGCAATGTCTGATGCTGACGCATCGGGGCGCGCTGTCTTCAGGGCCGTGCTTGGAGACTGCGAGGGCCAAGGTGCCAAGGTCATTCTCAAGCTGAACGGAACTGAGCAGCGCTATGATGAAGAGGCCATCTGGGACGTGACATGGCGACGGCTGGCCTTTCAACTAAGCAAAGGGAGCCTCGAGCTGGGCATCGACGATGGAGTCCCAGATTTTGAGATCGTGCAGAGTTGGGCCACCCGCTTCACCGCTGCAGTCGTATCGCTGTTGCCCCTGGAGGAACATGAGGCTGAGGAACTTGAAGGATATCCTGAGGGTGCTGTCCAGAAAGTAAAAGCTAACCGCTACGAAAGGGACAGACGTAACCGCGCGGCTGCGCTTGCGATACATGGAAGCGCCTGCATTGCATGCGGTATGGACTTTGGAAAAACATACGGCGCTCTCGCGGACGGGTACATCGAGGTCCATCACGTCGTGCCAGTCAGCGAGATGAGCAGCGACTACGTCATCGATCCAAAAGAGGACCTAGTTCCACTCTGTCCCAATTGCCATGCCGTCGCCCATCGAAGAAACCCGCCATTCACAGTCGATGAGATAAGGGGCCTTCTTCGGTTTGGTACTGGTGCCCCCTCATCTATGAGCGAAACAGGATAACCTGCGAAAGTTCGATTTCTGTCCCATCTGGCCGAACGCGCCCCTAGTCGAAGTGCTTAGGAGTTCCTGCCACAAAGATCTGGTTTTACAGAGCCTTACAAACAATTCACCAAATCCGCGCAATCATGAGATCGGAAGAATATCTGCCCAGAGGGACCGTTTCCGAGCCTCCTGGCGCCGGGGCCACTGCTAAGCCCCTCCCGCATAACCATCGAAAGCAACGGAAAAATACGGCTGCAGTCGGATCGGGAGAACGCTTTCGAGGGGGCAAGTGGCGGAGAGAGAGGGATTCGAACCCTCGGAACGCTTGCACGCTCAACGGTTTTCGAGACCGTCCCATTCAACCACTCTGGCACCTCTCCGCAATAAGATCAGTTTCGAGCCGTGGCCACGGGCCACCGGATGGGGCGCGGAATTTACCCCAGCCCCCCAGACGCGACAAGGCTCTTTCTTAGCACCTGATCGCTTTGGCTCGACGGGCTGCAACTGTCAGCTTTAGGCATGGTCACTTGCCAAACAGATTGAACAGATAGCAGAGCAAACCTTTTGCGTTTTTCTTTCGCAGGCCAGCTCATTGCGATGCGATGTCTGCCTCATTCTGCGGGGCTTGTCCTGCGAAAAAAGACCGGGGGCTTAGACCCGCCCAACACAAGGCCCGTCTTTCATCAGTCCGGGGCCTGCGCCTCCTCTTTGCTGTCGCCGCTGATCCAGGTTGGGTCTGCGGTAAAGGTCAGCTCAAACACCACCTTTGGATAGAGGGTGCGCAAGGCGCGATAGGCGGCCCAGCGCCCCTTATCCAGCTGCGCCATGGTCAGGTTGCTGTCGGCGGGTAGCAAAACATAAGCCAGCACCACCGGCGCACGCCCGACCTTGCTGATGCGCAGCGCCAGGCGGTCATGGGGCAAATCACTCAGTGCGTCCCTGACCGCAGCCCGCAATTCCTGACGCAAGGCCGCCGGGGCCGTGTAGCCCAGCAACTCCATCAGAGAGTCCCAGAAAAGGCGAATGGGCACCAGGATGGTGCAGATCACCACCGCAATGACCAGGCTGGGGTCCACATAGCGCGACAGCTCGTCGTAACCAGCCTCCTGCAGCAGCGGGATAATGCCAAACCCCATCAAAACAATGGAAGAGATCAGGCCGTTCAAAAACCAGTTCTTCACATCGGCACTGACCAGAGGAGACTGCAATCTCTTGCTGGCCTGCCACATCAGCGCCGCGGTTCCGAATCCAACCACAGTGGCGATGACGCCATAGACAACGGCCAGGCCTGCGGAGATGGACCGCCCCCCGGTAAAAACGGCCTCCAGTGCGCCATAGAGCGCCAGGAAGACCACCCCCAGCATCAGCAACCCCTTGATGATGTTGGCCAGAGGTTCAAACAGGGCAAAGCCAAAGACAAAGCGTGGATTCTCCCGTCCGTCCATCAGGCTGGAGACCCGCAGGGCAAATATCGCGGTCATGCAGTAGGCCAGATTGAACAGGCCATCGAGCATGATGGCTTCAGAATCCGTCATGATCGAAAAGAAGATGGCCAGCACGCCCACCAGCAAACTGGAAACAATGGGCAGGATCAGCGCCTGCCGTTCAGTTTTTAACATGCCCTGCCGCTTTCGCTTTTGTTCCGCAGGACACCCCGTTGCTGCGGGACCGCCAGCAGTCCCCCCGGAGTGTCCGTAAAAAGTCTAACCGCTTGGCCAATAGAAAGGAATCCTTCTCTGCTGAACCGCAGAACAGAAGCCCAGGAGGCCAGATCGCGGCCTGCCCCCTTTCTTCCTGCCTCCCCTGGCTTTGTCGCAACAGCAAAAAGCCTCTATGCTTGAGTCACTTGCTGATTTCCGCCGGTCACGGGTCTGCTATGCAAAAGAGGTGAAATTCTTGCGGTGAAAGCCGTTGACAGGCCGGGCTTCAGGCGTATTATGCGCACCTCTCGTGCAGGGCCAACCCCGGCGCGACCCTTATTTTGTCCGAATACTGGTTAGGCGTAGAAAAATGTTCGCAGTCATCAAGACAGGCGGCAAACAATATAAAGTTGCCAAAGACGACGTCTTGCTCGTCGAAAAGCTTTCTGTCGCCGCCGGCGAAAAAGTCAGCTTTGATGAAGTTCTTCTGATCGGCGATGAGAAGAGCAGCACCGTCGGTGCCCCCCTGGTGGCGGGTGCCAGCGTGAGCGCTGATGTCGTTGAACAGACGCGTGGCGACAAAGTCGTCATCTTCAAGAAAAACCGTCGCAAGCACTATCGGCGGAAAAATGGTCATCGTCAGGAACTGACAGTGGTCAAAATCACCGACATCCTGGCGGGTGGCAAAGCGAAAACCGCTGCCAAGAAAAAGGCCCCTGCCAAGAAAGCCGCTGCGGAAGCACCGGCTGCTGACAAGACCGAGGAGTAATCTCTTATGGCTCATAAAAAAGCTGGCGGTAGTACACGTAACGGTCGCGACTCAGCAGGTCGCCGTCTTGGCGTGAAAAAGTTCGGCGGTGAATCTGTCGTTCCCGGCAACATCATTCTGCGGCAGCGTGGGACCAAATGGCATCCCGGCACCAACGTCGGCATCGGCAAAGATCACACGATCTATTCGCTGATCGACGGTAAAGTGTCCTTTGCCAAGCGCGCTGGCGGCAAAGTCTTCGTATCTGTCGAAGAACTGCCGGAGGCCGCTGAGTAACTCAGCAGCCTTAACGCCTCTCGATGAGTTGAAAAGGGGGAATGGCTGTGGCCATTCCCCCTTTTTCTATGCTCATTTTCGTTTCTATCCTGTCGACAGCACCGAGTTCGTCCCATGAAATTCCTTGATGAAGCCAAGATTTTTGCCAGCTCCGGCGCGGGCGGCAACGGCTGTGTGTCCTTTCGGCGGGAAAAGTACATTGAATACGGCGGGCCTGATGGCGGCAACGGCGGACGGGGCGGCGATGTGGTCTTCGAAGTGGTGGAAGGCCTGAACACCCTGATCGATTTTCGCTATCGCCAGCATTTCAAAGCCAAGCGCGGCGACGGCGGCATGGGAAAAGACCGGACGGGGGCTTCTGCCAAACCTCTGGTCATCAAGGTACCCGTGGGCACCCAAATCCTGGCTGAAGACAAGGAAACCATCCTGGCGGACCTGACCAAAGTCGGCCAGCGCCACCAACTGCTCAAAGGGGGAGATGGTGGCCGGGGCAATGCTGCCTTCAAAACCGCCACCAACCGGGCGCCCCGCAAGTCAGAAGAAGGCTGGCCGGGCGAAGAACTGTGGATCTGGCTGCGGCTGAAGCTGATTGCCGATGCCGGTCTGGTGGGTCTGCCCAATGCCGGCAAGTCCACTTTCCTGTCTGCGGTCAGCCGGGCGAAGCCCAAAATCGCTGACTATCCCTTTACCACCCTGCATCCCAATCTGGGCGTTGTCGGCGTGGATGAGCAGGAATTCGTCATGGCCGACATTCCCGGCCTGATCGAAGGCGCGTCCGAAGGCGCTGGTCTGGGCACCCGCTTCCTGGGTCACGTGGAACGCTGCGGGGTGTTGCTGCATCTGGTGGATGGAACAGAAGAAGACGTGGTGGCTTCCTACCAGACCATCCGCCATGAGCTGGAGGCTTACGGCACGGTTCTGGGGGCCAAGCCGGAAATCGTCGGGCTGAACAAAACCGATTCCCTTAATGACGAAGAAATCGCAGAAAAACAGGCCGCGCTGGAAGACGCCAGCGGCGCCCCGGTTCTGACGCTTTCCGGTGGGCTGGATCTGGGGGTTAAGGAGGTTCTGCGGGCTCTGATGGGGCCTATCCGCGAACAGCGCATCCTCAACGGCGAAGAAGACGCCCAGGCTGCGCTGGAGGACATGGAGCCGGAGGCCCGGCCTTACGCAGCTCTTTCCGAAGAAGATCCCCGAGATTACCTGGACGACGACGAATAGAGATCAAGATCATGAGCGCCAAAGGAAAGGGTGATACCCCCCTTCACAGCCTGGCCAAGGCCAAACGCATTGTCGTCAAGATCGGCTCTGCTCTGCTCATCGATGACAAGGGCAATGTCCGCCGCCCCTGGCTGACGGCCCTGGCTGAGGATCTGGCCGAACTGAAAGCCCAGGGCAAGGAGCTGATGATCGTCTCCTCCGGGGCCATTGCCGTGGGCCGGGCGCCGCTGGGTCTGTCCATGGGCAGCCTGCGGCTGGAAGAAAAACAGGCCGCCGCCGCCACCGGTCAGCTGCGTCTCGCCCATGCCTATGAAGAGGCTCTGGGCATCTATGACATGACGGTGTCCCAGATTCTGCTGACCATGGATGACACGGAAGAGCGGCGGCGCCACCTCAACGCCCGCAACACGCTCAACACCCTGTTGCGCTGCGGTGTGGTTCCGGTGATCAACGAAAATGATACGGTCGCCACCAGCGAAATCCGCTTTGGCGACAACGACCGCCTGGCGGCCCGGGTCGCCGCCATGGTCAATGCCGACACTCTGATTTTGCTCAGCGACATCGACGGACTCTACAGCGAAGATCCCCGGAAAAACCCTGATGCCCGGCATGTGCCGGTCATTCGGGAGCTGGATGAACAGACCCTGGCCATGGCAGGCAAAGCCCCTCCGGGCTATTCCTCCGGCGGGATGGAAACCAAGCTGGCCGCTGCCCGCATTGCCCTTTCAGCCGGCTGCCACATGGCCATTTCCAACGGCCATCTGCGCCATCCGCTCCGTGCTCTGCAGGACGGGGCCCGCTGCAGCTGGTTCATGGCCGACCTGGAACCCAGGACCGCCCGCAAGCGCTGGATCGCCGGGGCTCTCAAGACCAGCGGGTCGGTCACCCTGGATGCCGGGGCGCTCGCAGCCCTGAAAGCCGGAAAATCGCTGCTGCCTGCCGGGGTGACAGCCCTCGACGGGAAATTTGAACGGGGCGACGCCCTGGTGGTGCTGGATCCTCAAGGCCGGGAAGTGGCCCGGGGTCTGTGCGCCTATTCTTCAACCGATGCGCAACAGATTTTGGGCCACAAGAGCAGCGACATTGAAGCGCTGCTCGGCTACCGTGGCCGCGAAGAACTGATCCACAGAGACGACCTGGTGCTTTCCTGACATAAGAAGCCCACCAGCCGGAGCCAAAAGAGATGACCCTAGAGGCCACACAAAGCGATCAAAGCCAATCCCTGGATCTGGCCGGTGAAATGCAGGCCATGGGCCAGGCCGCCAAGAAAGCAGCCGCCGTTCTGGCTTTGGCACCAGCCGAACAGAAAGACCGCGCCCTAAAGGCCGGAGCCGCCGCCCTGCGCCGCAACTGTGCAGACATCCTTTCCGCCAACGCCAGAGATCTGGCCGCAGCCCAAAGCAAAGGGCTGACGGACTCCATGCTGGACCGTCTGGCCCTGACGGCAGAACGGGTGGAAGGCATTGCTGCAGGCCTGGATGCCGTGGCCGCTCAAAGCGATCCCGTTGGCCGGGAACTGGCCAGCTGGACGGAACCCAACGGCCTGAGCATCTCCCGCGTGGCTGTGCCCCTGGGCGTCATCGGCATCATCTACGAAAGCCGCCCCAACGTCACAGCAGACGCCGGCGCCCTCTGCCTGAAGTCCGGCAATGCAGCCATCCTGCGGGGCGGATCGGAGTCCTTCCATTCCTCCGGTCTCATCCTGGACTGTCTGCAGGAAGGTCTGAAAGAAGCGGGCCTGCCTGCTGCCTGCCTGCAGCGCCCGGCCACCACCGACCGGGAATCGGTTGGTCACCTGCTGCGCATGAGCGACTCTGTGGATGTGATTGTGCCTCGGGGTGGCAAAGGCCTGATTGAGCGGGTTTACCGGGAATCCAAGGTCCCCGTCATGGCCCATCTGGACGGACTCTGCCACGTCTACCTGCACAGCCAGGCCGATGCTGAAAAGGCACTGGCCGTGGCATTCAACGCCAAAATGCGCCGCACCTCAGTCTGCGGAGCTGCCGAAACCCTGCTGGTCGACCGGGCCGTGGCCGACAAACTGCTGCCGCCCCTGCTGGACAAACTGGCAGAAGCCGGCTGTGAACTGCGCGGCGATGCAACAGTCCAGGCCCTGGACAGCCGGGTCATTACCGCAACTGAACAGGATTGGGACACGGAATATCTGGAGCCGATCCTCTCTCTTAAGACCGTGGACGGACTGGAAGACGCCATCGCCCACATCAACCGGCATGGCTCCCATCACACCGATGCCATCATCACCGAAGACGCCACCGTCGCGGCCACTTTCCTCAACCAGGTGGACTCCGCCATCGTGCTGCAGAACACCTCGACCCAGTTTGCCGATGGCGGCGAATTTGGTATGGGCGCGGAAATCGGCATTTCGACAGGCAAGCTTCATGCCCGTGGTCCCGTTGGCGCGGCACAGCTGACCAGCTACAAGTACCAGGTCCGCAGCGATGGGCAGACCCGCCCCTGATGCAAGGCTCAGCGACACATCAGGACGTTTGGGTCCTCAAATCCAGCCCGGTTCGTGACCGGGTGAGGTGGGACAAGAGGCCCGGACATCGTGATTAGAAAAGCCGTACAGCCCCCCAATCGCAGGGCCCCCTTCACGCGTCGCGCTCTGGCAAAAGCCTTGGGCGGACAGCTGCCGCGGCGGGGTCAGAAAATCGGCCTGCTGGGGGGCTCCTTCAATCCTGCCCATCGGGGACATCGCCTTATCTCTTTGGAAGCCTTAAAGAAATTGGGGCTGGATGAAGTCTGGTGGCTGGTTTCTCCGCAAAATCCACTGAAGTCACCGCGTGAAATGCTGCCCCTGACAGACCGGCTGACACGAGCTCAAAAAGTAGCTCATCACCCTCGGCTCCGGGTCAGTAATCTCGAAACCCTGCTGGGCTGCACGGCGACGGTTGAAACCCTCAGCTGGCTGACGAAGCTCTTTCCCGGCGTCAACTTTGTCTGGCTGATGGGGGCCGACAATCTGTTGCAAATCGACCGCTGGCAATCGTGGAAAGAAATCTTTCACATCACCACCATTGCGGTTTTCGATCGTCCTACTTATTCTATGAAGGCTTCAGGCGCCAAGGCGGCGCAGCGGTTTGCCCGCCAACGGGTGCGTGAGAGCAAGGCCCAGAGCCTGGCGAACTTGCGAGCCCCAGCCTGGACCTTCCTCCACACCCCGTTAGACGCTCTCTCGGCAACTGAGCTTAGAGCCCGCTCGGCTGTGTCATAGGTTGTGAGTGGGTTTGGGTATATCTGCTGGTTCACGAGTTTCCGGGATTGACCCTCCGGAGGTAAAGACGGGGTCAGCAGTTTGGAGTAAAGGGAATGAGCCCGGCCACTGGGGCCATCGGCCATTTCCATGGCAACAGGAGAAGGATAGCCATACTCACCAAGGTCACGGCGTCAAACGCCATCACGGAGCTACCCGGCGTACTGGCCGGCACGGCTACCGTTCAGTCCATGAAGGAACTGATTGTTGGTTCCCTTGAAGATGACAAGGGTGAAGATATCGTTGTCATCGATCTTTCCGGAAAATCCAGCATTGCCGATTACATGGTAATCGTCAGCGGACGCTCTTCGCGGCAGGTGGCTGCCATGAGTGAGCACCTGAAGGTGCGCCTCAAAGCAGCCGGTTATCGCGACCTGGTGTCTGAAGGCGAGCGCGAAGGTGATTGGGTTCTGCTCGATTGCGGCGATGTGATTGTGCATCTCTTCCGCCCAGAGGTTCGCGAGTTCTACAATCTCGAAAAGATGTGGAACCAGGCCCGTCCGGACAGCGCACAGGCCTGATTGCTGAAGGCGGCCTGATAAAGGTCACTGATCTGACCTTTTCTTAAGGCCGTCTGGAGCAGCAAAGGGTCGCTCAAAAGCTGCGGTGCGATTGTGAGCCGACAGCTGCCCCGTCATCCCGGGCCCGGTCCGGGATAGCTGGGAACTTTGTCGTCTTTTATCTCTGTCAGGTATCTCTGCCAGGGTTTCCTGCCCTCAGGGACTAACGGTCCTGAGCGCAAAAGGACCAGCTGGCTGCGTTTTGGGTCTGTCCGAAAGGTGGGAGCTTCTCCGGTTTTCTTACCCTTTGAGCCCGTAACCTGAGGTCCAGGCACTTTGCGTTGTCATGAGGTGGTTGTCCCAAACGCAATCTGGTTCAATTGGCAGGACAGATAAAAGTTAGGCTGGCTCGAAGGACAGGTTGCTCTCTGGTTCAGCTTGCTGCCACCTCCCAAAAACCCGGTTTCACCTATGCACCTTCATCTGATCGCCATCGGCCGTGCCAAAGCTGGCCCCCTGCGGGACCTCTATGATCTTTACGCCGGACGTCTGGGAAGCGCTTCTCTGCTGGGCCCTTTAACCCTGCGTGAAGTTGAGGAGAAGAAAGCCCTGAAGGGGCCGGAGCTGAAAAGCCGGGAAGCCGACCTACTGCTGGCCGCCGTGCCTCAGGGTGCCAGGCTGATCGCTCTGGACGAGCGGGGCAAAGAACTGGACAGCCCGCAGCTGGCTCAGAAACTGGGCAGCTGGCGCGATGAGGGCATTCGGGAAACGGCGGTGATCATCGGAGGGGCCGATGGCCTGGACCCCAGAGTGCGCCAGCGCGCCGATCTGGTGCTGGCCATGGGTCGACTGACCTGGCCACACATGCTGGTCAGGGCCATGATTGCCGAACAGCTTTACCGCGCTGCTTCCATCCTGTCCGGCCATCCCTATCACCGTGAGTAACAGCGTCTGTTCCGCTTGCTGGATCAGCAAACAGAGGCGCACGCCCCGCAGACCGCCTTCAGCCGATCACCGTCCTGCGCTCATACCAGACGATGAAAATGGCAGCAGCCAAAGCAACCACACAGCAAAACAACATCATTCCCAACAAAAAGAAGACGCCCTTTTCCCCGTCGACCAGGGCCCCGCTGAGGAATGTCAGTATGGCCCCACCGCCGACTGTAAGTGCCCCTGACAATCCTGAAGCACTGCCGGCCAGGTCAGGCCGAACAGAGAGAATTCCCGTCAAACAGATAGGCAGGGTCAGTCCGTTGGACAGTCCGACGAAAATCGTCGCCCCGAAAATCGCCAGCTCGCTGATTTCCCCCACTGCCAGGTTCAGCAATCCGATGATCAACGCCAGGCAGGCCAGACTGCGGCCACCGAGCAGAACCCCGGACATGGACCATAGCCTGGAAAAACGGCCGGAGAGAAAGCTGCCGAGCGCAAAGCCCATCGTGATAGATCCCAGGTAAGCCCCCAGGGTTGATGTCGGCATATGAAACAGGACCTCCACCACCAGAGGCACCCCACTCAAAAAGGAATAAAAAGCCCCGGTGGAAAAAGCCATGCAAAGGGAGTAGCCCCAGAACAACCGGGACCTGAGCAGGTCGGGATAGCTTTGAACCTGTGTTGTGAAGGTTCGGGATCGGGTCTGGTTGGTTTCCCCCAGGTCAAACCAGCAGAGTAAAAAAGCCACCGCCCCCATAAAAAAGAAGAGATGGAAGCTGGATCGCCAGCCGAACAGCTCATCAACGCCCCCACCCAGCAGAGGGCCCAGCATGGGGGCCACGGCCATCACCATGTTGACATAACCAATCTGGCCGGCGGCTTCCTGGGCCGGGTTCACATCCCGGATCACCGCAGGTGCCAGCGCCACCCCCGCGATAACCACCCCCTGGACCATTCGGAAAAACAAAAACCAGCTCACGCTGTTTGCCAGCGCGCAGCCCAAGGACGCCAGGCAGAACACGACGAGGACCACCAACAACACAGGGCGGCGCCCGAAGCGATCGGACACCGGCCCGATGATCAGCTGCAAGATGGCAGTGGTACCGAGGTATCCGGCGATAGAGAGGTTGACCAGTTCGTAGCGGGCTTGAAAGCTCTGAGAAATGTTGGCCAGAGACGGCAAGAACATGTTCAGAGACAAAACAGACAACGCCGACAGAAACATCAGGGTAAACAAATGGGGGGGCGTGCTTGCTGCTCGGAACATCTGAGACCTGCCGGTAAAAAAAGCTCTCCAGAATCTGGAGAGCGAGGACGCACTTGTTTTTGGGAAAAGCTGTAAGAAAGCCCTCGCCTTAAACGCTAAACACAGGCTTCCTAACCCAGGAAATGTGACATATTAATATCCAAGCGTCCATGTTATTGGACAAAAATTTCCAATACGTGTCCCAAGAAGCACTAAAATTATCACTCGCCGATTGTCACAGTTCCTCTCGATCAACAAGGCTCATCCTGGAAAGAAAGCCGCTCACACTCAAGGACAGCCTGGCGTCTTAAGATCATGGGCAGCGCGTTGCAGCCCCTTTCTTCTCGTCCCTTAACCAGGAAAGGTCCGCTCACATGGCCAAATTTGAGATCTTTGTCGGGCAAGACGACAACTATTACTTCCATCTTAAAGCCGACAATGGGGAGATCATTGCAGCCTCTCAGTCCTACACCACCAAGGCCAGCGCCGAAAAAGGCATCGCTGCCGTCAAGCGTACGGCCCCCGATGCAGAGGTGGTGGATCTGTCTTAGCTCAAACGCGTACGCCACTGACTGAACCCAAAGACCGAACAAGGCGCTGGTTGCAACAGTGCACCGGATGCAACGGTTAGCCGGGTGTAGCAATTCGTCAGATGAAACACCGCTCTGACCAACCAAGGGCAACAGAGACGGGTCATCGCCAATGGCTGCTGGATGGCAGCCATGTTCTCTGCAAGAGATCTTTGCAATTGATTTCTGCGGTCAGAGGAATGTGACCGAAGTTTAACCTTCTTCCCCCGCCAAAGACTTTATCGGGGTCGATCTGGCGGAGAAGCTGAACTAAGGTCGGGCATGAGCTTTTGCGCCCGAGTCGCCATCAAGAAGATTCATCGCCCAATTGCGGTGAAACCACTTGTCCCAGGGAGCCTGTCCGCGCCCTTTCGGATGGGCGCTCTTGTGCTGGCCGCTGTCTTCTTTACTGCCACTTCTCAGCCAGCCGGGGCGCAGACCTCCAGCGGCGCCGATGCCCAACTGGATGCACTGAACGAGGACCTGAAAAGCGGTCAGGAATACAGCAATCGCCTGGCCCGAGAAGCCGAAGCCCTCCAGGCCGATCTGGCTGATTTGCGCGAACGCTCCATCGCCTCGGCCAGAAGGGCCCAGGATCTGGAAAGTGAACTCTCCCAGGTCGAAATCACCCTGGCTGTTTTACAGACCGAAGAAGCCCGCAAGGATCAGGCTCTGGAAACCAGCCGGGCTCAGCTGGCCTCCATACTTGCCGCCCTGCAACGCATAGCTTTGCAGCCCCAGGATGCCCTGGTGATGACGCCTGGCGAACCTTTGGACACCGTGCGCAGCGCCATGCTGCTGTCCATCGCCGTGCCCCAGCTGGAAGCCGAGGCAGAGGTGCTGCGGCAAAATCTGGAAGCCCTGTCAGATCTGCGCGAGCAGATCACCGCCCAGCGCCAGGAACTGGATCTCGCCAAGACCCGCTTGAAAGATCAACAGCAGGAACTGGAAACTCTGCTGGCTGAAAAGGAGAACCTCAGCCACTCCAACCGCTCCAACCAGATCAAGGCCGACCTGCGGCTGGCCAGTCTGGCTGACCGGGCGGAGGACCTGAAAGACCTGATCGGCAAACTGGCGGAAGATGCCAAGCGTCAGCGCGAACGGGAAGCCGCCGAGAAACTGGCTCAGGAAGCGTTGGCGGCTCAGCAGGCCGCCCAACAGGCTGCTGCCGCCCGCAAAGCAGAGCAGGAGGCGCAACAGGCCGCCGCCCAGCGCGCAGCTGAGCTGGAAAGACAGAGACTGGAAAAAGAGCGGCTGGAAGCCGAGCAGCAGACCCTGGCGGCTCTGCAGGCCGAAGCCCAGGAGCGCGAGTTGTCCCAGCAGCCGGTTGTGCCGGGCACTTCAGCAAGCACAGCTCCGGCACCCGAACCCGCACCGGAACCGGAAAGCGTTACTGCCCTGGCCGCTTCGCCGACTGAAGGCGGCGTCACAGTTGCCCTGCCGCTGGCCAGCGATGCCCCCTCACCTGCGGCCCCTCGGCCGCAATCGACAACGCTTTCAGACGCCGGAAACACCAGCGGGTCCGGCCAGACAAGCAGCACTGCCCCAGCCAGCCAGCCATCCAAAACTGCGGCTCTGGCCGTACTGCCGCTGGAAAAGCCCAAGGACCTTCGGCCCTTTCCCAAGAAACCCGGCGGCCTGCTGCAGCCGGCCCGGGGGCGCGTGCTGGAGCGCTATGGCCAGGAAAGCAAAAAGGACCTTTCCGGGACGTCTCGCGGACTTTTGATCCAAACCCGCAACAGCGCGCAGGTAATTTCCCCCTTTGATGGTAAGGTGGTCTACGCTGGTGAATTCCGAGGCTACGGGCTTATCTTGATCATTGAACACGACGAACGATATCATAGCTTGATTGCTGGATTTGACCGTCTTTATGTGGGAGTGGACCAGTGGATTTTGGCTGGCGAACCCATTGGCGTGATGGGCGCCGGTGGACAGCTCCCCGAGCTCTATCTTGAACTACGCCGTTCAGGGCAGCCCATCGATCCGCTGCCCTGGCTGGCAAGTAACGAAAACAAGGCGCAAGGTTGATGCACATTAGAAAACTCGCTGCGATCACATCCCTGGCACTGGGGGTCTCTTTGCTGACACCTTCCGGTTTGCTTGCACAGGAAGACACCAGCGCCGAAACCTACCGGCAACTGCAACTCTTCGGCAAAGTTCTGGAGCGCATCCGCAAGGACTATGTGGAAGAGGTTTCGGACAAAGAGCTGATTGAGGCGGCCATCCAGGGCATGCTGACAGATCTGGATCCGCACTCCTCATACCTCAACGCCGACAACTTCAAAGACATGCGGGTACAGACCAAAGGTGAGTTTGGCGGTCTGGGCATCGAAGTTTCCATGGAAAACGGTTTCGTCAAGGTGGTGTCTCCCATCGACGACACCCCGGCCTTTCACGCCGGTGTGGAGGCCGGAGACCTGATCACCCATCTGGACGGGGAACCGGTTCTGGGCCTGACCCTGTCCGACGCTGTTGATCTGATGCGCGGCCCGGTGGATTCCACCCTGACCATCACGGTGCGGCGGGGGGAACTGGAACCCTTTGACATCGACATCACCCGCGACATCATCAAGGTCCAGTCCGTGCGCTCCCGCGTTGAAGGGGAAGTGGGGTACATCCGCATCACGTCCTTCAACGAACAGACCACCCCGGGTCTGGTGAAAGCCATGCGCAAGATCAGTGAAGAACTGGGCGATGATCTGGACGGCTTTGTTCTGGATTTGCGCAACAACCCGGGTGGCCTGCTGGATGAAGCCATTTCCGTCAGCGACACCTTCCTGGATCGCGGCGAGATCGTTTCCACCCGTGGCCGTGTGGCGGAAGACAGCCAGCGCTGGAATGCGACAGAGGGCGATCTGTCAGACGGTCTGCCTCTGGTCGTGCTGATCAACGGCGGCTCGGCCTCGGCGTCCGAGATTGTCGCCGGTGCCCTGCAGGATCACCGCCGGGCGATCATCATGGGCACCCGTTCCTTCGGGAAGGGCTCCGTCCAGACCATCATGCCTCTGGACAGTCATGGGGCCATGCGTCTGACCACCGCCCGCTACTACACACCCAGCGGCAACTCCATCCAGGCCAAGGGCATTGAGCCGGACATCCTGGTGGACCGGGCCAATGTGGAAACTCTGGAAATGGGCCCACGTCGCCGGGAAGCCGACCTGCGGGGCCGTCTGGAGAATGATACGCAACACGGTGGTCAATTGCCCGCCGGGGGTCAGGAAGAAGAGACCGAAGAAGTTGAAGTTGATCTGGCCGTACGGGACTACCAGCTGGCCCGCGCCATTGACCTTCTGAGAGGTCTGGCCCTGTTCCAGGATACCGCCAGTAAGTAAGCCATCTGTCAGCTACAGGCAGAGTTTCAAAGAGGGGGAGACGGCAGACAAAAGCCTGTCTCCCCCTTTTTCCTTGTCGCGCTGGTCTGTCTGGAGTCAAATGACTTTCAGTTTGATCTCAGGCTGTTAAGATTTTGATGATCGGGCAAAGTGCCGTGTGGTTTCCCGGTTCTCGCCGCCCTGACCTGTACATCGCGACCTAAACACCACGACCTAGACACCACGGCTGAGACAGCCTGACTGAAACATCAAGACCGGCAGTCCCGAAACGGCAGCCTTCAGACCGACCTTTTCAACAGCCCCTTCCACGGCAACAAGTCAAACATGGCAGCAAAGAAAAAAGCAGAAGTAAGCTGGGGACGTCGCCTCCTAACGGCTGCCTGGATGCTGCTGTTCCTTGCTTTGGCTGCGGCTTACGGTGCGACTTACATTCTGCCGCCTCTCGGCCCCATGCCTGAGCATCAGGAGCTGGCTGACAAGTCCACAGACACAGAAGCAATGGCGGCAGACAGTGTCCCATCGGAAGACACCAGCGAACAAATGGCCACCGCTGATGCTTCTGCCGGTGACATGAGTACAGAAGCTGCAGATGCCCCAAAGATGACGTCAAAGGAAAGCGACTCTGGCTCAACCGCAGACAGCGGTTCGGACACACAGACAACAGAAGACGCCCCACCGGAAACACCACGCCCGCCGGAACAAGAAGCCACAGCAGAGCCAACTCCTGAAACAGAAGACAAAGTGGCAGCCAAACAGGAGGAGACCGAACAGGACGCCTCTCCAGTCAAAGAGTTGAAGGGCACCGAAAAACCGAAAGAGGACCCGGCGTCGACCCCACCAGAGGGCGACAGCGCCTCTGAAAACATGGCCGAGGTCATGGCCGCCCGTCCGGTCGAAATCGCTCCCTCCCCCATGCCGGCACCGGCCCCAACGCCAGCACCAGAACCGGAAGTTGATCGACGTCCGCCCTGGCAGCGGTTCGCCCAGCCCTTCAGCCTGCATCCGCAAAAGCCAAAGATCGCCATCGTGATCTATTCTCTGGGGCTGTCCAACAAGGCAACCGAGCAGGCTGTGCGCCAGTTGCCGCGGGAGATCACCCTCTCTTTCTCCCCCTATGCCCGCAAACTGGAAGGCTGGGTTTCTCTGGCCCGCGCCAGAGGGCACGAAGCCATGATCGACCTGCCGCTGGAACCGGTGGGCTATCCGGCCAGCGATCCCGGACACTTCGCCCTGCTGACCAGCAATTCCGTGGCTGAAAACCTTCAACGCCTGGACGACGTCACCGGAAGTTCCAGTGCGTTTGTCGGGCTGACGGCCTTCATGGGCTCCCGCTTTTCCAGTTCCAGCGCCTCCATGGAACCCGTGGTCAAAGCCATCGCGGACCGGGGCCTGCTTTACCTGGACAATGGTCAGGTGGCAGAAACCGTGACCAAAGGTCTGGCCCCCAACTATGGTCTGGCCTATCTGGTCACAGACCGGGTGTTGGACGGCAAGTCCGCCAACCGTTTGACGATTGACGCCCGGCTTGCCCAGCTGGAGCGGCTGGCCCTGACAACCGGGCGGGCCATCGGCCTGGCCCGTCCCTTCCCGGTAACCATTGAGCGTCTCAAGGTCTGGTCCAAGAAACTGGAAAGCCGGGGCATTCAGCTGGTGCCCATCACCCAGATGGTGAAGATCTACAACAGCCCGGCCGAAATAAAAGGGGCACCGGACCCCAACCAAACCATCACAATACAAAAGACGGACGACCTGGGATAATCTCCTGCAGCGTCGGCCTTACCTCTTGATAGAGCAGTTTTCGTCATGCCCAAAAAAGACAAATCCAAAAAACCTGTCCGCCCCCTGACCCAGGCCGAGATTGAGGCTCTGCCCTACCGGCTGGGCGTGGGGATTGTCCTGCTGAACGATCAGAATCAGGTGTTCGTCGCCAAGCGTATCGACACCCGGGCAGAGGCCTGGCAGATGCCCCAGGGCGGCATGGATGAAGGCGAGAACCCCCGGGAAACGGCTTTCCGGGAAATGGAAGAAGAAATCGGCACCGCCAAGGCAGAGATCATCGCCGAAACCGAAAACTGGCTGACCTATGACCTGCCCGGCGATGTGATTCCAAAAGTCTGGAAAGGCCGCTTTCGGGGGCAAAAGCAAAAGTGGTTCCTGCTGCGCTTCACCGGACAGGACAGCGACATCAAGATCGACGGCCCCCATCCGGAATTCAACGAGTGGCGCTGGGGGACCTTTGCTGAGCTGCCAGAGATGATCGTGCCGTTCAAAAAACCCATCTATGAGCAGATCGTCGCCGAGTTTCAGCATCTGGTGGAAACTAAGTAGTTCGGGGATCTGACCTCTCAGGTCCCTTCCCTTTTCAACAGGGCGGATGCCTGTTCGGATGCGGAACCACAGCTCCCCCAGACTGCGGGCCTGTCCCGGCCGGGGCAGGCCATCCGCCCATCCACCAGAGAAAAGCGCGCGACCTTTGTGACGATCCTGCTTCAAAGGATGAATCTCGGTTTGGTTCCAAGCACGAAGCGCCTCAAACAAAACCGATCGTGCTCTAGTAGGACAGGCCCGGAGCCTGATGCAGGTAACGGTCTGACCTCACCTGTTTGAGCAGAAAGTCTGCCACATCGGCAAAGGAGATTTTCAGGCTGGGACTCGGATCGGCGGGCCCAAAACCATGCCGATAGTGACCCGTGTGCCCGCCTTCTACAAAGTTGGCCGGGCGGGCAAGCGTCCAGTCCAGACTGCTGGCGCGCACCTCCGCCTCCTGACTGGCATGGTCGGCATAGACATGGCGCAGGATGACCGGCAAGACAAAGGCCTTGTAATGCCAGGGCAGCACAGCACGGCTGTCACCGATGCCCAGACCGGAGAGGCAAATCAGGCGGGTGATCGCCTGCTTCTCCATTTCTGCCACAATGACCTTTGTGCCCCGTGTCCTTAGCTTTTCTTTGTTGAACAGCGGCATACCCAAGGCACAGATGACCGCGTCGCTGCCCGTTATGGCCCGGGCGACAGCCGCTGGGTCCAACACATCCCCCTCAACCACCCGAAGGCGATCGTGGGACAGACCCAGGCGGGCAGCTGAGCGGGCAAAAGCAGTCACGTCATATCCCGCTTCCAGAGCCTGACTGACGACATTCCGGCCGACTTTACCGGTGGAACCAAATACCGTGAGTTTCATCGCATCTTCCTTTGCTTGACTGGCCTTGCGTGCTGGCACTGACCGGTTGCGTCTGGAGCATGACCGGGATCGTTAGAAGCGCTATGCGCTTGAAACCAAACCGGAAACCATCCTCTAAGTTATTGAAAAGAGGCAAATTCACACTCATAGCGTTATCTCGTAGTGAGCCCGCTTAAAGCGATTTGACTCTGGACACCCTGCAAAGTTCGACGGCTTCTCGTGAACTTGACATTGTGTCAATTGACAAAGCGTCAAGTGGGTGCGACTTTACATTATGTCAAGCAAAAATTCAGATACCCGAACCCGCATCCTCATCGCCGCCTCCGATCTCCTGCTGGCCAACCAGGGCAAGGGTGTGCGCATGAGCGATATTGCAAAGAAAACAAACCTCTCCCGTCAGGCGCTCTATCTGCACTTCGCCACGCGCACAGAGCTTCTGATCGCCACCACACATTACTGGGATGACCTCAAAGGCAGTGATGAAAGGTTGCTTGCCAGCCGCACAGCCAAGTCCGGTGAAGAAAGGCTGACAGCCTTCATCGCGGCCTGGACGGCGTACATTCCGGAAATCTATGGCATCGCCAAGGCTTTGATGGCTTTGGGGGAAAGCGATGACGCAGCCCGTGAGGCCTGGGACAAACGCATGCAGGATCTGCGCGAAGGGTGTCAGGCCGCCATCGAGGCCCTGGACCGGGACGGACAGCTGACACCGCACTATCCTGTAGAGCAGGCCACAGATCTGCTCTGGACGCTGTTATCCGTGCGCAACTGGGAGCAGTTGATACAGAGCGCCGATTGGTCTCAACAGGCCTATGCACGGAACCTGCAGACCACGGCTCGGAAGCTTTTTATCAAGCAACCAGAGACCTAGAGCATGATCGGTTTGGTTAGAAGCACGTTGCTCTTGGAACCAAACCGTGACTCATCTTCTAAAACACTGAAAAGAGGCTTATTCACGCCTTATCTGAAATCACCTTGTGATTCCAGTTAAGGCGATAAGACTCTAGCCCCCCAGCGGGAAGATCATGCAGGTTTCGGTCCCGTGGGCGTAGAGCTTGCCCTCTTCATCCACCAAACGCCCTTCAGACGTGGCCATGCGGTTGCCCCGGTGAATGACCTTGCCTTCTGCGCGGACTTTGCCGGTTTTATGGGTCAGAGGACGCACGTAGTTCAGTTTGAATTCCAGGGTGGTGTAACCCTGCCCCGGTTCCAGAGTTGTATGAACGGCGCAGGCCATGCAGGAATCCAGCAAAGTGGCATGGTAACCGCCGTGAATGGAACCAATGGGGTTGTAGTGCGCCTTTTGCGGCACACCGGTGAAAACAGCTTCCCCGTTTTTCACTTCTTCCAGCAAAAATCCCAGAGTGATGGCAATGGGAGGGGGAGGCAGTTCGCCAGCGATCATCTTCTGCATCAACTCCAGACCGCTGTACTTAACCACCTCTTCCAGGGGCAATACGGCGGGCTGCATGATCCCGTCAGGCACCACACCGGGCGTCATGGCTTGAGCTCCGATTTTCTGGGCCAGAGTCAGGGTCGGCTGGGTTTCTGAATCAGCGGATCCATTTGTCGGCACAGTGTCGAGAGTAACAGAACTCATGTCAGGGCTTTCCTTTTGGCCTGCTGGACGATCCAGCCACTTGTCAGAACCACCGAAAGGGGCAGCCGATCAACGATCAGAGTCAAATCGCTTTAAGTGGAATCACTAGGTGATGACACTTCGACCGTAAATTCCCTCTTTTCAAAGCGTTAGAGGATGATCACCGGTTTAGGGACAAGCGCGAAGCGCTTCTAGCTGAACCGATCATGCTCTAGGCCTCTGTCGATAGCCTCACATTAAATAAGAACGATCGTGCTTTTTTAAACAAAGAAATGGGCGTTGTCCCGCCCTTTTTGTGATGCCAGGGCTACAGAGACTGTTTCCAGAAACGCAAGCTCCGCACCTCTGAGCCAGAAGTCGGAACAGGTTCCCGGTTTTGCTTGAAGAAGATCCAGTTATCCCGGCAGGTGACCAGAACAGGATCGGATCGTTTTGAGATACCGAACGCTGGTTTCGACCCCGCAATTCACCTTCAAAAAAGATGACCTTCAAACCAGAGGAAAGCGGTCAACCCGAGCCTTTGAGGACCCCTTTGGGTCACTCGCCATCCATGTCCTCACCTTGAACTGTCAGACCTTCCAGCACTTTTCCGGCAAAGGGGTCATAGTGACATTCGTAGCGATAGACGCCGGCCTGACCGGCAATCCGATAGCGGGTGCTGGTCAGTTTCAACAGACCCTTTTCCTGATCATACCAGTCAAACATCTTGTATTTTGCGCCCCAGTTCCGGACCCATTTGGGCCGATAAGGCACATGGATGTTGCTGTATTCCTCACAGGCAAAGGAAGCTGGCACCAGGTTCTTGCGCCCCCAGCAGTGCAGATCCTCTTTACAGTCCAGCAGCTTCTGGGCGGACAGGCCAGCAGGGATCAGCAGAACCCCGGCAAGCAGGATGACAAACCCACCCAGAAGACGGCTCGGCCGCAGCCAAATCAGTAAAATCAGGCCGGTTACGCCGAAAAACACAGCCAGATATCCCCAAAGAGATGTCAGCGTATGAACGAAGAACTCCACCCACCAGTCCCCTGCTGCCTACGAAGGAAGGCAAGATTACTTCGGCCCATTCAGAATTGTCCACTTGTCCCGGCCCGAGCCCATCGCCTGACCGAAGGCATCCGTCCCACTCCGGCCACATCTGCAGATTGAACGCCATTGAAGCTGGGATGAGCTAAAGGCCGGGTGACAAGGCCAGCAAAGTATGGGGAAATGTCGGGTGCGTGCCGGGCTGATCACCCAGCTGAACGGCCTGCGCCTGTTAAAACTGATGATCGTCAGGAGCCGCTGCCCCCATGGCTTTTCCCCACCTGTTTCAACCCCGACAACTGCGCCATAAGACCCTGCGCAATCGTGTGGTCTTTGGGGCCCACACCGCCAACATGGCCGACAATGGTCTGCCCGGAGACCAGCATGTGGCCTACTATCGGGAACGCGCATTGGGCGGTGCGGCGATGGTGGTGGTGGAACCCATGCCCGTTCATCCCGCCGCCATACTGACCCGCGGCAATTTCCGACCCTCAGACGACAGTGTTATCCCGGCCTTCAGAAAGGTAACGGAAGCGATCCGGGAAAACGGATCCGTTGCCATTCAACAGCTCTATCACGTGGGACAGCACGGTGACGCGGACAATTCCTATCACGCCAACTGGTCCCCCTCCGGCCTGCCCAGCTATCACGACAGCGATGGCAGCCACGCCATGAGCGAGCGGGAGATTGAAGAGACGATTGAAGGGTTTGTTCAGGCCGCCCGCCGCTGCCAGGAGGCAGGCTTTGACGGCGTCGAGGTCTGGGCCGCCTATCACAGCCTGCTGGATCAGTTCTGGACACCCTGGTCCAACCGGCGGGACGACCGCTGGGGCGGCTGCCTGGAAAACCGCACCCGCTTGTCCACAGAGATCATCACCCGCATTCGGCGTCAGTGCGGTGACGATTTCATCATCGGCCTGTCGGTCAGCGATGAACCGGATGTGGACATCATGCTCTCCCGGGAGGCTTTGGCTGAGATCGTCGCGCTCTACGATCAACAGCAGCTGATCGACTATGTCACCTGTGGCGTGGGCGGCTACTTCGATTTCTACAAACTGATGCCGACTTTTCTCTATCCTGAAAAGATGGGCGGGGACCTGGCCCAGGTTCTGAAATCCTCTCTCAGCCACGCTCTGGTAACGGCAGAAGCCCATATCCGCACGCCGGAGAACGCTGAAACTCTGCTGGGTCAGGGCGCCTGCGATCTGGTTTCTCTGGTTCGCGGGCAGATTGCCGACCCCCATCTGGTGAGCAAGGCACAGCAAGGTCGACCGGAAGACATTCGGGGGTGCCTCTCCTGCAACCAGATGTGCTGGGGCCGCCGGTCCCGCGACTACTGGATCTCCTGCCTGGTGAACCCCTCTGTCGGGCGGGAGTGGCAGTGGGGCGGGGACCGCTTTACCCCGGCAGACGCCGCCAGGAAGGTTCTGGTCGTTGGCGGCGGACCCGCAGGTCTGGAGGCGGCCAGAGTGGCGGCAGAGCGGGGCCATCAGGTCACCCTGGCCGAAGCGGGCCCGCGTCTGGGCGGGGCCTTCCTCTTGGCTGGAAAACAACCCCGCCGCGGACAGATCCTGGAGCTCATTGACTGGTATGAACGGCAGCTGCAGCAACTGGGAGTGACGGTGCGCCTGAACAGCTATCTGGAGGCCGACGACGTAATCGCTCTGGCGCCTGAGGCAATCATTCTGGCCACAGGGGCCCTGCCGGCGGAGGCAATCTTCCAGAAAGCCCTGCCAGATCAGCAGACACTGGCGGGCAGCGACCTGCCCACGGTCTTTTCCGCAGAAGAGGTCATGAGCGGCGAAGCCCGCCCCGGCAAAAGGGTCGTTGTTCTGGATGAAGGCGGTACCTGGCGCGCTGTCGGCACCGCCTGGAAACTGGCGGAGGATGGTCATGACGTCACGCTGGTGACCCCAGATCCTCTTGTGGGCAAAGAACTGCAGCGCACCGCAGCTGACTTTCCCTTGCGACAAAGGCTGGCCCAGCTGGGTGTATCCTTCAGGGTGGAAAGCGGCCTTCTGGCCTGGGGGGCTGACGGTGCAAAGGTCATTTCCCTGTTGAACGGTCAGGAAGAAAATGTGAAGGCCGACAGTCTGGTCCTCTGCCTTGCCAAACAGGCCTTTGACGATCTGGCCCGGGATCTCGACGCCTGCAACGTGCCGTTTCGGGCCATCGGCGACGGTGTCGCGCCCCGGCAGGCCCCCTATGCCATCTATGACGGCCGTGTTGCTGGACGGGAGGTTTAAGTCATGAATTCGACACCTGATGAACCGACGACCGAAACCCTGACGGTGGAGGCCCTGAGGACGCTTTTGCTGGCGGCTTTGACCCGGCAAGGTTTTTCCACGCTGCAGGCCAGGGCTTTGACGGAGCAGACCCTGTTGTCAGAACTGCTGGGCCAGCAAAGCGTCGGGGTGGCCCATCTGCCCACCTATCTGGACGGCGTCAAAACCGGTCGGGTTCAGGGAAAGGCGGTGCCGGAGATTTCCCGACCGGCCCCGACCATCCTCAGTGTGGACAGCAAGGGTGGACTGGCCCAGGCCGGTTTTGATCTGGCCTTTGATGATCTGGTTCAGGGCGCAAGGCACTACGGGCTGCAGCTCTTCCTTAACCGCAACAGCACCACCTGTGGCTCCCTGGGCACCTTTGCGCTGCGCCTGGCGGAGGAGGGCCTGGTCGCTCTGGCCGCCACCAACGGCCCGGCCCTGTTGGCCGGTTCCGGTGGAACCGAGCCGGTTTTCTGCACCAATCCGCTGGCCTTCGCCGCCCCCAGAGATGAAGGGCCTGCGCTGCTGATCGACCAGTCCTCCAGCGCCACAGCCTACGTCAACATCCGCGCGGCTGCCCAACGGGGGGAGAGCATTCCCGAAGGCTGGGCTCTGGACAAAGACGGCCAGCCCACCTGCGACCCCCGGGCGGCTCTCGAAGGCACACTGCTGTCTTTCGGCGGGGCCAGGGGAGCCAATCTGGCTTTGATGGTGGAAGTTCTGGCTGCCGGGCTGAGCGGGGCCAACTGGTCTTTGGACGCGCCATCTTTCAACCGGGGCCCGGACAGTCCGGCCACCGGGCTCTTTGTGCTGGCAATCAATCCACAGCCCGCCGGTCAGCCCTTTTCGGAACGACTGGGGCTCTGGCTGACCCGCCTCAGCCGGAAGTACGCTGTCCACATCCCCGGCCTCAGCAAAGCCCAAAAAGCGCAACAGCACCTTCAGGAAGGCATCTCGGTCGATGCAAAAGCCTTAGACGACCTCAGGGCTCTGGCCGAAGCCTGACAGTCAGGCTGCCAGTGCCGCCTGCACCGCCGGGCGCTGCTCCATCATGGTGCGGTGGGCGATGACTTTGGGATATGCGGAGGGGTCCAGGCCATCGCCTTCCATCCAGCGGGCGACAGCAAAGAGATAGGGGTCAGCAATGCTGTAGTGCTCACCGAACACAAAGGGGCCTTCAAAGGCACTGTCCTCAACAAACCGAAAGGCCGCCCCAACGGATTCCGGGACCTTCTTTTTCAGGGCTTCCATGGCCGCCGGATCATCAGTCCAGCGGTGCCCCCGCATCTTATGGGCATGGGCCACATGCAGGGTCGAACAGAGATAACTGTTGAAGGACTGCACCTGAGCAAAAGCCATGGGATCTTCGGGAGCCAGTCCGGCCTCGGGGTGAGTCTGAGCAATGTAAGCCAGAATGGCCGGGGTTTCGGTCAACACCCTGCCCTCAACCACCAAAGCCGGTACCCGCCCTTTCGGGTTGATGGCCAGGAACTCCGGCGCGTTCTGTCCGTTGCTCTGAAAATCGACCTTGTGAAGCGTGAAATCAGCCGCCACGTCGTGCAGAGCAATCAAAGAGGCCAGTGCACAGGTGCCATTTGCGTGAAAGAAGTCCATCGTCACGGTCTCATCGCCTTTCTATCCAGAGCTTGGTCGGGTGTGGTGGAGGCGCTGTGCCCAGCGACCTGAAACAATCCTGCTTTTTGCAAACAATCAATTCAGCAACGACGAGGCCGGGTTTGCTTTGACAGTCGCCCCCAGTCCCTGTGCCCGGGCCATCATGCCGTCAAACGCGAGAAATACCCGCTTGTCCCCTTCGGCGTCACCCAGCAGACGCAGCCAGAAAGATGAGCCCTGCCCCAGCGCATAAAACTCAAAGGCAAACTGCTCCACATCCAGGTCCTCGCGGAATGAGCCTTCATCAACGGCCTTGGCGGTCATGCGGGCCAGTGAGGCCACCAGTTTACGCTGCTGATCGGCCAGATAATCGCGAAGCGCCCCGGGCTGATCGTCCAGCTCAATGGCCACGGCAACCAAAGGACAGCCCCCGGGCAGAACACCCCCCTTGATCCAGGCCACCCAGTTTTCAAAGAAGGTCTCTATGCGCCGCAGACCGCTGTCCTGGTCCAGCGCCGGGCGCAGCACCTCATCAGTGAACTGCTCCACCATGCGTTCCAATACCGCCAGTTTCAGGGCGTCTTTGGAGCCGAAATGGCCGAACAAACCACTTTTGGAAAGGGAAAGCCGACGGGCCAGATCCCCAATGGACAGGGCATCAAGCCCCTGCAGAGAGGCCAGCCGGACCCCTTCATCAACGATGATAGCTTTGGTTTTTTCGCCTTTTCTCATGTCATTCAGGATAGCCGAGCCGGGGACTTATTCAAGCCCAAGGCTGCGATGACAAACAGAGCAGGACACAAGAACAAACCCGACTACAGGGGCAGTAAGACTGTCTTGCTGGACAGCGCCCCCGCACGACACGCGCTTATGGGACACGACGGGCCGCCCGCTCTGCCACTGCCGCCCCAAAGGTTCGGAACAGGCGGCGGGCAAACTCATGCTCTTTGGCTTTGTACTCCGGATGCCACTGCACCCCGAGCGCAAAGGCTTTGGACTCCTTCACACGCACCGCTTCAATGGTGCCGTCCGGTGCCCGGCCTTCGACCACAAGACCTTCAGCCACCTGATCGATGGCCTGATGATGCAGGGAGTTGATCATCATCTCCTGGGTTCCGGCAATCTGCGCGACCAGACTGTCGGGTGCCATTGTGATGCTGTGATTGGGGCCATACTGCACATCCGGATCCGGGTCCTGCACCCGTCGATGATCCAGACGGCCCGGCAGTTTACGCACCTGTGGTTCCAGAGTGCCCCCCAAGGCCGCATTCAGCTCCTGAAACCCGCGGCAGATGGCCAGCAACGGCACGCCCTGTTCCAAAGCCGCGTCAATCAGTGCAAAGGTCGTGGCGTCCCGTGCCGGATCATGAGGTTCGGTCTCTGCCGTAGCCGGACGACCATAGCGGTCGGGATGCACGTTGGAGGGCGACCCGGTCAGCAGGATCCCATCCAGTTCGGCGACAAGCCCTTGGATGTCCAGATCTCCGCCCAGGGCAGGAATGATCAGCGGGGTGACGCCGGAGCAGTCAACCAGTGCCCGGACGTACTTATCCCCCACTGCGTGAAAAGGCGCTGAATCCATTTCTTTTACGCAGGCCGTCACGCCGACCAGAGGTTTGCGCCGCAACTGCACCTTTGCCAAAGATCCCGTCATGCCTCTTTTCCTCTCGCTGTTCTCCTGCCGGACCAAGCCGTCCCAGCTCCAGAGGTAACCGCAGAAGTGCGTTGAAACCAGCAGCACTTGCTGCACAAATCTATTCTCCCGGAAGAAAACTGTAGGCCTGCAAAAGGTCCATGACCGCAAGACAGTGACTGTGGAGAGCAAAAAAGCGCCTAGCCACCATATTGCCTTAATTCAGCCCTTGCTTTGTCGCGAAACGCCCCCACATTCTAATTGTTCCCTCCTTCCTCCCCCCGAAACAGGGAACAGATTTCCTGGCGAAGCCGGACCCTCCCCCCTCCGGCTTCGCCCCAGGAAACGCTCAGACGGCGAGTGATCAAACGACAGAGGGATCAGATCATTTGATCCTCGCCACCCACAGAAAACCGGCGTTTTGCCCCAGCCCCGTCGCCAACGACGGGCTGGGAAGGCGCTGTGACACCCCCAGGCAACCGGACTTTTTTCTGTTGTATTGAGATGAAACAGGGCTTTGATAGACAAGCCCGGACAATTGGCAGCAGACCTCCAACGTGCAAAACAGTGCATTCGGGACCTGGACAGCCCAAGAGGGAGAACGACGATGCGTAGAATTCCTGCTCTTGCCGCAATCATTTTCAGCACGCTCTTCTTGGTGGGCACAACGCTTCCCGGTTTTGCAGCCAGTCCTTCCCCAACGGCGCAAAGTGAGTATCCCACCTCCACCAACAAGCGCATCAGCAACAACAACGGCTATGACATCGACCGCCCGGTTTCTCCCGAGCTGGAAGCCAACGACAGTCTGCCGGAAAGCCCTTCAAGCTATCCCAGCAGCGCAAACCGCCGGGGCACAACACAAAACAATGCCTACACGCCAGCCCCGGTGACCGGCCACAAACTGCCACAGGAAGACCGCACAGCGGGCTGCACCAGCGAGTACCCGACCTCCAGCAATCTGCGCCAGTCTTTGAACAATGGGTACGACTGTTCCCCAAACTGAACCGACAGAACGGATCAGGAGTCAGGTGGCAACACCGTCAAAAAAGCAGCTTTCCCCTGGGAGGCTGCTTTTCTACTATGGGGGTCAGATCACTGACAGATCGGTTTGTTTTTCTGCCAGAAGGCCCCGCCAATCATGAGCACTCCACTGACCTCGTCCCTGAACAAAGCCACCCAAAAAACGCTGGCTCTGACCCTGTTGCTGGCAACAGGGCTACTTCTGGCTGGCTGTGTCAGCATCTCAACAGGCCATTCCGGCTACATCAAAGGCGGAAACACCATTGATCGCTGTCGGGAAGAATATCCCACTGGCGGAAACGCACGTGGCGGGGACGGCAGCGCCTATTCCTGTGATCATTATTACTGACCAAACAGGATCAAGGATGGAATGTCAGCCACACGGCCAGTCCAGTTCCACCCTCTGAGCCTGAGAATTTCTGATGCTGCCAGAACCTGCTGTCAAAACGGCGTTGAGCCAGACAGGCAGGCGACAAGAACAACGCACAAACACCCCGTCCGGGTGTTTTGAAAGGGGACCAAGAATGAAAAGAGTTCTGATCGCTGCGATGGTGGCGGTGCTGATTGCAGCGGGCGGGATCTACTGGCTCGTCAGCAATCTGGACAGCATTGTCAAAGCCCAGATCGAAGAAGTTGGCAGCGAGGTGACAGGTACCGCGCTGACCCTTGATTCCGTGGAGATCAACCTGGGTAAAGGGCAGGCCTCCCTCGTTGGCTTGGAACTGGCCAACCCCTCCGGCTTCAGCCAGGATCAGGCGCTGGTGTTTGATGAAGTCTCGGTCACTCTGGATCTGAAGTCTCTCAAACAAGACGTGGTGGTGGTCAAAGAAATCAGCATCATTGCGCCGGAAATTCTCTACGAGATCACTCAAAGCGGCAGCAACCTTGAAGCCATTGAAAAGCATGCCTCCCAAACCGCTGGCGGTGATGGACAGTCAGGCAGCGGACAATCCGGCAGCAGTGACCAGCAAAAAGATGATCACAAAATGATCATCGAGAATTTCTATCTGAAATCAGCGGCCCTGCGCATGAAGATCCCCGGGGCCAGTAAAGAACTGGAGGCCGCCATCCCGGACCTCCATCTGACGAACATCGGTAAGGAAGAAAACGGGGCCAACCCAAACCAGGTGGCCAGCCAGCTGATCAATCAGCTTTTCCCCCACATCATGGCCTCGGCCACCAAGCTGGACATGAAAGCCCTTCTGGGGAAAGCCGGACTGGACCCGGCTCTGGCCAACAACCTTCAGGGGCTCAACGGCGGCAGCGGTTCTCTCAGCGATACGGTCAAAGACGCAGGCAACGCCATCAAGAACCTGCTGGGCGACTGACCACAACCCGCACAAACGGCAGATAAAAAAAGGGGGCGCTTCCCATCAGGAGCGCCCCCATTTCTATTGGAGAAGGTCTTTACAGAATCCCTGAAAGCTCACCCCGTTGATGGCGATGGGCCTTCAGCGCTGTCCCTGCCTATCCCCTGCGGACCTTGACCTCATAACCGGGCTCTTCCGGTTCATCGTCAATCATCTCCGCCGGGAAGCCATCCGCCAGCACCTGGGTGCCAACCGCTTCTTCCAGCCGCTTGATGATGTTGGGCGACCATTCCCGATCGCCATAGCGGGCCTGACCGTCCTGGAAGATTTTCAGCATCATGGGGGAGAGTTCCAACGGCACTTCGGCCCGGTCGGCCACGGACTGAAAGAGCCCCACGTCCTTCACCACCAGATCCATGGTAAAACTGATGTCACGGCTGCCGTTCAGAATGACCTGGCTTTCCGTCTCGTGCACAAAGGAATTGCCGGAGGAAATGCGGATCGCTTCATAGGTGGTGGCCATGTCCATACCGGCCATCTTGGATGTCACCAGAGCTTCGCAGAGGCTGAGCAGGTTGGCCGTGGCCAGATAGTTGGTCACCACCTTCAGCACAGAGGCCGTGCCCAGAGGGCCGGAGTGCAGAATGCGGCGGCCCATCTTCGTCAGGATCGGCAGCACACGCTCAAAGGTTTGCCGTTCACAGCCTGCCAGGATCGATATGTTGCCAGTTGCCGCCCGATGGCAGCCGCCGGAGACAGGGCAGTCAACCGGTTCGGCCCCTTTGGCTTTCACCAGCGCGCCCAGACGTTTGACCTCGGCTTCATCGGTGGTGCTCATTTCCAGCCAGATCTTGTCCGCACTCAACCCCGCGAGAATGCCATCGTCGGCTTCCATGACCGCAGCAGAGGCCGCTGGCGAAGGCAGACAGGTGATCACCACGTCACAGCTTTCAGCCATCTCTTTGGGGCTGTCGGCCCAATGGGCTCCACCATCCAGAAAGGGTTGGGCCACCTCCCGGTCCAGATCCCGAACGGTCAGGTCGATGCCGTTACGCAGCAGGCTGCCGGCCAGCTTACCGCCAGCGTTGCCCAAACCGATAAATCCTACTTTCATGCGCGTCTCTTTCCTTAGAGTCAGATCGGATTAAATGGAATCACGTCGTGATGGCACTCAGATCGTAAAATTGTTTTATTTCAACAAGTTAGAGGATGGTTTACGGTTTGGTTCCAAGCTCAAAGCGCTTCCACCCAAACCGATCATGCTCTAGCTGGCTGTCGGTCCTGTCAGGACCGGCAAAAACACTCCCTGATTGTCGGATCAGGAGGGCAGGTGAACTGTTTTGGTCATTTCCAGATGCAGTTCCGTCCCCTCATAGGGATGGGCCCGGGCCACCTCTTCATTCAGCTCGACACCCAGTCCCGGTTCGGTCGGGGTGATCACATAGCCTTCTTCCCATTGAATGGGCTTTTTCAGAATGTCGGCATGAAACCCGTCCCAGCGCTCAATACCTTCCAGGATCAGGAAGTTGGGCGAGCAGGCCGCAACCTGAATGTTGGCCGCCCCAGCCAGCGCCCCGCAGTAAAGATGAGGGGCAATCTGCGCGTAGTAGGTTTCCGCCATGGAGGCGATTTTCTTGGCTTCCAGAATGCCGCCCACACGCCCCAGGTCAAACTGCAGGATAGACGCCGCCTGAGCTTCCAAAACACGGGCAAACTCATACTTTGTGGCCAGCCGCTCACCACAGGAAATGGGAATGGTGGTCTGGCTGGCGACCCGCGCCATTTCCTTTGGGTTCTCCGGAGGGGTTGGTTCTTCAAACCACAGAGGGTCATAGGCTTCCAGCCGCCGGGCCAGTCGAATGGCTCCGGAGGTGGTGAACTGACCATGGGTGCCAAACAACAGGTCGGCCTTGTCCCCCACGGCTTCACGAATGCGTTTGCAAAAAGCCTCTGACCGTTCCAGATCGGCCATGGTGGGCTGATGCGGGTCGTAAACGGTGTAGGGCCCGGCCGGATCAAACTTCACCGCAGTATGGCCCTGGGCCACCAGCTCAGCGGCCCGCTCCGCCGCCAGATCCGGATTGCTGTAGACATCGGCGTCCGGGGGCATGTCGTACACATCGCCGCTGGTGGGATAGATGTAGGTGTATCCGCGCAACCGCTCATGCACCTTGCCGCCCAGCAGGTTGTATACGGGCTGGCCCGCTGCCTTGCCGATGATGTCCCAACAGGCCATTTCCAGACCACTGACCACTCCGGCCACGGACACGTCAGGGCGCAGCGTGTATCCGGCGCCGTATGCTTCCCGCCAGATCACCTCAATCTGATGGGGATCACGATCCAGAAAGCAGCGCTCAAAAACATCGCGGACCATCACTTCCTGCACATGCGGAGAAAAGGTCGCGGAATAGACTTCGCCATAGCCAACAATGCCGCAGGCCGTGACCAGCTTCACGAAGATGAAGTAGCGCCCGCCAAATCGCGGTGGCGGATTTCCCACCACAAAGGTCTCCAACTCCACCAGCTTCATCTGACCTCTCCCTGTTGTGTTGCCTCTGATCCCGAACCTCCGGAGGCAACTGCGGCCGCCGTAGGTCTGGCGAGCATAGCCAGAATTCTTGACAACAAGGGTCATTTTTTCCATTGGAAAGGTAAAATCAAACGAACTATTAAGAAGCGATGACCTCGTTTCATTTGTAGGTATGCTCCTTTGTTTTCAGAGCGACCTGTCAGGAACAAAAACACGACGAGCCAACCACCGGTCTTTGTTCAGGGCCTTACAGACGACCGGACTGACTAAAAAAAACTGACAGCTGCCTGTTAGACCGCCGTCTGCCTTCAACCGAAGTAAGTCTCCAGAGAAGCTGCCCGCTGCTGTTGCCCGCTTTCACCTTTGCCCCTCGCAGGTTCCGCCATGTCCTATCAACTGCCTCCCCTGAACTGGCTCCGTGCCTTTGAAGCCGCCGCCCGGCACGGTTCCTTCACCGCCGCTGCGGGAGAGCTCAACCTGACCCAGGCCGCGGTCAGTCATCAGGTGCGATCCCTGGAACAAAACCTGGGCTTTGCACTCTTTGAGCGATTACCCCGGTCCCTCAAGCTCACGCATATGGGACAGGCCTATCTGCCATCCGTGCGGCGGGCCTTTGATGACCTCTCGGCCTCTACCGTCGGCCTCTTTGGTCTGATGGGAAAAAGCACTCTGGTGGTGCGCGCGCCCATTTCTTTTGCGACAGCCTGTCTTGCCCCGCGCCTGCATCGGTTTACCGAGGCTTATCCCAACATTGAGATCCTATTCTGCTCTGCAATCTGGGCCGACCTCATGTCAGCAGACCGGGCGGACATCGACATCCGCTCCGGCAGTGGCATCTGGCAGGGCTACAACGCCATCCTGCTGGACCAGGAAACCTCAATTCCTGTCTGCGCCCCACAGCTGGCCGAGCGACTGGGTGGCAAAGGCAACCTGGCCGCCTTTTCGCCGGACCACATGATCCACATCATGGGCTGTGACGACCTCTGGGCCAGAGGACTGAAAGCCGCCGGTGCTGACGAGGCCGACGCCACCAAGGGGGTCAAGGTCGATACCTCCCTGGCGGCGATGGAAATGGCGGCAGCAGGCCTGGGGGCAGCCTTTGTCCTGCGCTCTTTCGCTCAGGCCTACCTGGAATCAGGGCGGCTGATCCGCCCGGTGGACCTGGAGCTGACCTGGCAGGAATCTCACTATCTGCTGTTGCCGGATCAGGAGAACCGGCACCGCCCCGAAGTCCTGCTTTTCAAAGACTGGCTGCTGTCAGAGATGATGCCCGGGTGAGGGCCGATGCAGCAGGGTGATGCCGGAGATGTTCTTGTCCCCCAGCCCCTGATCCTTTGCCTGACGAAACAGCTGCTGCAGGGCTGCGGTCACGGGCAGGGGCTGGTTCAGGGCCGCACCCGCCTGCAAGACACAGGTCAGGTCCTTTTCCACCAGGTCGATTGGAAATAGCGGGGCAAAGGCCTCAGAAACCATCTGAGCCATGGCCCCCTGGGCGGCGGCACTTACCACAGGGGTCTGGCCCAGCAACTCGCTGGACTGGGAAGCCGACAGCCCCGAACGCTGCAAAAAAGGAAGAAGCTCTCCCACCGCGGCCACCTGCAGGGCAAAGAGAGCGTTCAGAGCCAGCTTCAGGGTAATGCCGCTGCCCAGCGGGCCCACATGCAAAGCCTTGCTGCCCAACTGTGACAACAGCGGGGACGCGGCAGCGACCTGGGCCTTTTCTCCCCCCAGCAGGAAGATCAGTTGCCCGGCCTCGGCCTGAGGTCGGGACCCGGCAACGGGCGCATCCAGCAGATGCCCGCCTTTCTGCAGGACGGCCTGCCCCAAGCGATCAATCCAGTGCGGGGTGACGGTGCTGCATTCCAGCACAAGACACCCGCTGTTCAGACCGGCCAGCGCCCCGCCCTCCTCCGCCAACCAGACTGCCTGGCAAGCAGCGTCATCGCGCAGCATGGAAAAGACGACGTCCGCCCTCTTCACCGCCTCTTGCGGGCTTTCGGCACATTTCCCCCCTTTTGCCACCAGGGGCTGACAGCGACTGCGCGTGCGGTTGTATAGCGTGACTTCGTGACCGGCTTCCAAAAGCCGTTTGGCCATACGCTCCCCCATGGCCCCCAGGCCCAGAAATGCGATTTTTGTCATGCTTGTTGTCTCCTTGAGTGTGAGAGCTCCCGTTGCCCTGGCTGAGCCAGAAAGCGCTCCAACGCAGCGCATCAACAGGTCTCTCTTCAATGATTGAAAAGCCGGACCACAATGGAAGCGGGGGACAAAAGGTCCCTTCTCCCCCTCGGTCACAGGCCCCATTTCTTCGCGGTCTCAGCCGGGCCCGCCCGCCGCTGTTCAGGCTGGCTCTCCACCGGAGACCCACGGCGATCTGCAGGCACCGAAGGAAATAAACCCCTCAGAAAAAGACATAAACCGGACGACAAACACGAATTTCGTGCGTATTCTGCACGAATGGATTTAAACACGCTGAAGCTCTTTCTGGCGGTCATGGAGCAGGGCTCCTTTGCAGCAGTGGCCCGTCAAATGGACCTGGCCCCCTCGTCCGTTTCACGCAGCATCGCGCAACTGGAAGCCGATCTAGGCATGCGGCTGTTCCAACGCTCAACCCGGCAAATGCATCCGACGGAGGCCGGACGCCTGTATCACCGCCGCATCGCTCCGTTGGTGGAAGAGCTGGACCTTGCCCAAGACCTCTCGCGGGACAGCAGCCAGGAAGCCAGCGGTCTGCTGCGCGTCACCACCTCCACGGCCTTCGGGCAGGAGTGGCTTCTAGCGCTCGTGCCGGCCTTTCTGGATCAGCACCCACAGGTCAGTCTGGACCTGCAACTGACCGACAGCCCTCTGGACCTTCTGTCGGAAGGGGTTGATCTGGCTCTGCGACTGGGACGGCCACCGCAAAGTGATCTGATCTGCAGCAAGCTGATGGACACCCGGTATCGGGTGGTTGCCAGCCCGGATTACCTGGCCAAGGCACCGCCCCTGCAGCAGCCAGCAGATCTTCGCGACCGCACCTGCCTGCTCTTTACCCTGGCGAACTATCGCAGCCACTGGCACTTCCGCCTGGCGGGCAAAACGATGGAGGTCCCCGTTGCCGGTCGCTTGCACATTTCCAACGCGCTTTCCCTGTTGCGCGCGGCCCGGCAAGGTTTGGGCCCTGCTCTCCTGGCCGACTGGCTGACGCGAACAGATCTGGAGACCGGCAGGCTGGTCGATCTCTTTCCCGGTCATGAAGTATCCGCGGGGGACTTTGAAACAGCGGTCTGGCTGCTCTATCCTTCCCGCCGCTATCTGCCCTTGAAAGTCCGCCTCTTCATCGACCATCTGCGCGCAGCGTCCCAGAAGTCTTTCGACTGAGACGCATCTGATCCTTCAGCTATCCAGGCACTCCGACTGTGACTTCCTCACCTCCCCAAGATACCCCGCCCCGCCTGGCCATTGTTGGGGGGGGCCCAGCAGGCCTGATGGCAGCCCAGGCGGCACTGAGCCATCCGGCTTTCCAGCAAGCAGGTGGACAGGTGGTTCTCTACGACGCCATGCCGTCGCTGGGTCGCAAATTCCTGATGGCGGGGAAAAGCGGCCTCAATCTGACCCACGGGGAGGAGTTTGAACGCTTTCTGACCCGCTACGGCACCGCTCAAAGCCAATTGGAACCGGCCCTGACTGCCCTGACACCTCAGGATCTGCGCAATTGGGCAAGCGAGCTGGGGGTGGAGACCTTTGTCGGTTCTTCCGGTCGGGTCTTCCCCAAGGAAATGAAAGCCGCGCCTTTGCTGAGATCCTGGCTGCACCGGTTACGCGCCCTGAGATTGACCACCTGTGTTCGTCACCGCTGGACAGGATGGAGTGCTGAGGGCCAGCTGAGTTTTGAGACGACCGAAGGACACAAGACGGCAGAAGCCGATGCCACGGTCCTGGCCCTGGGCGGAAAATCCTGGGCGCGCCTGGGGTCAGATGGAGCCTGGCAGCCCTGGCTGGAAGCACGGGGAGTGACCGTTATGCCATTTCAGCCCGCCAACTGTGGCTTTGACGTGACCTGGAGTTCTTTTCTGCAGGACAGATTCGCCGGAGACGCGGTTAAGGCCGTGCGGTTATCTGCAGGCACAAAGAGCCTGCTGGGGGAGTTCGTCATCAGCCGGACGGGCCTGGAAGGCAGCGCCATCTATAGCTTGAGCCAGATCCTGCGCGACCAGATCACAGAAACCGGCTCTGCCAAGCTGACCCTGGACCTGCATCCCGATCGCAGTTTGGAGCGTCTGGTCAAAGATCTCAGCAAGCCCCGGGGCAGCCGCTCCTTTTCCAACCACCTGCGGCGCACCGTCAACTTCAAAGGTGTCAAGGTGGCCCTGCTGCGGGAACTTTGCGATCCCGAAGATCTGGAGTCGCCCCGCCGTCTGGCCACCGCCATCAAGGCCCTGCCGGTCACCATCTCAGCCCCCAGACCATTGGATGAAGCCATCAGCACCGCAGGCGGGCTCAGCCTGGCAGAGCTGACCCCTGACTACATGGTTCGCAAACACCCGGGGCTTTTCTGTGCGGGGGAAATGCTGGATTGGGAGGCCCCCACCGGAGGCTATCTGCTGACCGCCTGTTTCGCCACAGGGCAGTTGGCGGGTCGGGGCGCTGCCGACTGGCTGATGCAACAGCGCCCACCCCTGGGATCCGGCTAGAGCATGATCGGTTTAGTTAGAAGCGCTTTGCGCTTTTACCTAAACCGTGAATCATCCTCTAAAACATTGAAAAGAGGCAAATTCACGCTTCAAGTGTTATCACGTAGTGATTCCACTTAAACCGATTTGACTCTAGGAGTCCGGGAAGAACCCTCTGGTTCGATTGGCCAACGCCACCAAAGACAACATGACAGGTACTTCCACCAGCACACCGACCACCGTGGTCAGGGCCGCGCCGGAACTCAGTCCAAACAGGGAGATGGCCACCGCCACCGCCAATTCAAAGAAGTTGGAGGTTCCGATCAGGGCACAGGGGGCAGCCACTTTAAAGGGCACCTTCCAAAGCCAGGCTGCCCCATAGGCAATGATAAAGATGCCATAGGACTGAACCAGCAACGGGGCTGCGATCAAGGCAATCAGCAGCGGGTTGTCCAGAATGACCTGCCCCTGAAAGCCAAACAGCAGCACCACGGTCAACAAGAGCCCCATGACCGAGACCGGTTTGACGCGGGCCGTAAAGCGCTCCACAGCGGCTTCATTGCTTTCGCCTTTGGCCGCATGGGCCACGAGAGACCGCCGGGTGAACACCCCGGCCACCAGCGGGATCACCACATAAAGCACCACTGAAAGGATCAGGGTGTTCCAGGGCACAACAATATCGGTCACCCCCAGCAGCAGCGCCACGATGGGGGCAAAGGCCACCACCATGATCAGGTCATTCACCGACACCTGAACCAACGTGTAGTTGGCATCACCGCGCACCAGCTGTGACCAGACAAAGACCATGGCCGTACAGGGCGCAGCCCCCAACAGGATCAGCCCGGCAATGTACTGCTGGGCGTCGGCCGGGGCGATCCAGTCAGCAAAGAGGATCTCAAAAAAGAGCACCCCCAAGAGGGCCATGGAAAAGGGTTTAACCAGCCAGTTGACCACCAGAGTGATCACCAGCCCTTTGGGACGGCGACCGACCTGACCCAGGCTGGCAAAGTCCACCGAGACCATCATGGGATACACCATGGCCCAGATGAAGACGGCCACAACCAGATTGACCGAAGCCACCTCCCAACTGGCCAGCAAGGCAAAGAGACCGGGAAAGAGCACCCCCAGGCCAATGCCCGCAGCAATGCAAAGTGCCACCCAGAGACTGAGCCATTTTTCAAAAAAACCTATGCCACCGGGGGCCGGCACAGCATCGGGTGCGAGAGCAGAACTCTTGTCGGTCATATCCAATTTCGACTTTCTCAAGCGCGTTAGAGAAGGGAAGCAAAGCCTGGCTTTACCTCCCGGATTGGCTCAGCAGTCACAGGGTTTGCCCAGGCCGGAAAGCTCCTCCAGCAAAGGCTCACACAACTCCGGCTGTCCGCCGCAGCAATCTTGCAGCAGAAACCCCAGCACCCCCTTCATGCTCTCCATCTCGGCCCGGTAGAGCAGTTTGCGGCCCTGCCGTTCACAGCTGATCAGGCCCGCCCGGCTAAGCACGGCCAGGTTGGCGGACATGGTGTTCTGGCGGACCGCCAGAAGATCGGCGATATCGCCGGCACACAGGCCTTCCGGACCGGCGGTTACCAGCAGACGAAAAACGTCCAGGCGGGTTTCCTGAGCCAGGGCAGAAAGTGCGGCTATGGTTTGTGACTTATCCATATATCAACGAATATTGATATATTTTTGACAGGTCAAGCTCCCAGCTTGCATGGCTCAAGCGAGGAAATTGCAGACATGCGCCTCGCCGCACAGCCTTCTTAGCGTCCCAGAGTCACATCGGTTTGAGTGAACCCACTAGGTGATGGCGCTTGAAGCGTGAAACTCTTTTCAACCTGTTAGAGGATGAGCCTCCGCTCGAATTCACGTGTATCTCCGCCACAAGCGGGATAAAGAAACACATGCAACTCATTAAGTTCGAAAACTACCAGCGCATGGCCTGGCGTAACGGCGGCGGCCAGACCGCTGAAATCGCAAGCGATCGGGTTCCCCCCCTATCAACCGACGATCCGGCAGCCTTTGATTGGCGGGTTTCGCTGGCTGAGGTCGGGCGCGACGGCCCCTATTCCGACTTCAGCGGCTATACCCGGATCCTCACACTGGTATCCGGCGGTGGCACCCTTCTGACAGATCCCCAAGGGCAGCGATTGCGCATAGATCAGCTCTACAGTCCCCAGACCTTTTCCGGCGACCTCGCCTACGATGGACAGTTGCTGGCAGGGCCAATCCGGAACTTTAACCTGATCTACCGACCCGACCGGCTGCAGGCCCGGGTGGCGCGACTGGATCTGACGGACAGCCTGCTTTTGCCTGAGAAACGCCCCTCTGAAAGCCAGCTGCTGTTTGCGGCCCAGACCGACAAGGCAATCACGCTTGACGGGCCAGATCAAAAGCTCTGCCTGCGGCAGGGCGACAGCCTTTTTTGCCCTGCCGCAGATCCTGCAGACTTTCCTGCTGGCCGGGCAAAGAGCGAGGGCTCGGCGACCCCGGATCAGCAAACCGTCAGGTTGCACAGCAGCAGCCCAGCCATCCTGTTGCTGGTCACCCTGCAGCCCTTACCGTGAGAAACACCTGCAAAGTCGTTGATTTCCAGAAGAAACGGCGAATTGCCCCCTTCTGGAAATCTGGTTAACATTGGTCTTCAGGCAAAGTTCTGGAAAGTTCTGGCCTGAAGGTGATAACGGCTCCCCGTGGGTCGTGGACTTTGCTCTTGAGAAAAACCTGACACAACGGAAAGCAGGCCCTTTTGCCGAGCCCCCAAGAACAGCCCCTCGTCCTGGCCGGTCAGCTCGTCGCTGCCATCGGCAGTGAGGAATTTCCCGGCATCTTGGCCCGTGTCATCAAACAGCTGGCTGAAATCGACAGTTATGTGGTGCTGCTGTTCAGTCAGGATCACGCCCCCATTGTCCTGCATGATCTGCTGGACATCAGCGAGCGGCCGATTTTCTACCAGCGTTATCTGCGCGAAGGGGCCTTTCTGCTGGACCCGGTCTTTGTGGTCGCGCAGGAACAAAGCAAGTCGGGCTTCATGCGGGTCTCGGACATAGTGCCCGATGAATTTTACCAGAGTGAGTATTACGCCAACTACTACCTGCCCTCCGCCACGCTGGATGAAGCCTGCTATATGCAATCCCTGGGGGACGGGCGTTTTCTGCACATATCCTGCGGCCGCCTGCACAAGGACCATCCCTTCACCGTGACTGAGTTTGGCCGCATGGCAGAAATGGCCCCGGTCATTCAGGCGGCGGCTGCCCAACACTGGAAACATGTCGGGCTGGATCAGCCAAGGGAAGGGGCAGCCGGTGACAAAGAGCAGGAAAGCTCAGGCCCCAACCCCAGTCGCGCCATCAATCAGGTTTTGGAGTCCTTTGGCGATGGCTGCCTGACGGAACGGGAACGGCAGGTGGCTTTACTGTTGCTGCGGGGCCATTCCTCCAAATCCGCCGCCCGGGAACTGGACATCTCCCCGGCCACGGAACGGGTCCACCGGCGCAACATTTACCTGAAACTGGCCGTTTCCTCTCAGGCGGAACTCTGCAGCCGGTTTTTTGAGCTGCTCAGCCGCTAACCCGTCCCCTTGAGTCAAACCGATGTCTGGGGGTGGGCGCTTAGTGATGCCCCCTCAAATGAGTACCTTTCTTCCAAAGGTTAGCGCAGGACCGGTTCGGCCTTTCCGGCACAAACTTATCCGACAATATGCTCGACAGACCCCTGATCCGGTCTTCCCGCCTTTCAGCGTTCTGTGATCAAGGCGGCAATCCGCGTTCCAGGCCCGGGTCAAACCACCCAATTTCGGCCAAAAACCTGACCCAGAGCGCCACGCGCAGCCCGAAAGGGCGAGAAAGAGAATTTCCGCAAACTCCACTCCCCCCTTCTGTCCATAATGACGTATAGCTGAAGCCCAATCTTGAGCCTGTCCTAGAGCGCTTGTTCAGCGACCGGCGGTTCTGTGGAAAGACAACAAAGGGGTGAGATCATGAGCACACGTTTGACGGTTCGCCAACCCAAAGGAGGCACGGCAACTTTGACGGACTGGGGTCTGAACTCTGACTACGGCACCCTGCGGGATGTGCTGCTGGGCCCGATCGACAACTACCGTTGGCTGGAAACCAGTGCCATTTCCAAACGCTCTTTCCGGCTGGGCCTGACCTACAACCACCAAACCGCCCAGGCCCAATACCGGGAGATCCTGGATGTTTATGAGCAGGCCAATGTGACCGTTCATACCCTGCCGGCCGATGCGCACCTGCCCTATCAGCTCTTTGCCCGGGACTCCTCAGTCATGACCCCCTGGGGGGCCATCGTGACCCAGATGCACCATCCCTGGCGGCGTGGTGAGTATGCCCCGGTGTTACAGTTCTATCAGGATGCGGGTATCCCCATTTACGACATGGTGACGGCCTCTGCCTTCGAAGGCGGGGACTTCAATCTTCTGGAACCGGGTGTTGTGCTGTGCGGCTACACCAACGACCGGACCCAGGAACCGGCCATGCTGCAGATCAAGGAATGGATCGAGGCAGAAGGCTGGGAGTTCCGTCCCTACCAGCTGGATCCTTTCTTCGTGCATGTGGATGCGCTGGTGGTCATGCTGGCTGACAAACTGGCTGCGGTTTGCAGTGACGCTCTGGAGCCGGACCTGATTGCCTGGCTGAAAGGCCGGGGCATTGAACTGATTGATGTGTCCTTCTCCAGCGCCATTGAGCTGGGCTGCAACGTGGTGGCCCTGGGCGACGACCGGGTCCTGTTGCCCGCTGCCAGCACGGAGCTGAAGGAAAAATGCAAAGCACACGGGCTGACCGTCTATGATCCGCAGGTTGACATGATCACCGGTGGCGGCGGCGGCCTGCATTGCATGTGCCAGTCCCTGCGCCGGGACCTGGTTTAATCACACCATCAACCGTTCGGCTCACGGTCTCACATCAAAAGAAGACGTGAGCCGAGCAGTTTCCATAGCACGACAAACAACCGCCTACTGACACCCCCAAGAGGTGTTAGGCGTCAAAGAACCCAGTCCTCGCTGAAGTTACTGGCGCCATCCAGGATGAGCGACGACCCGTCTTCAAAAGTCAGGACAACGCCGCTGTCCGTCAGCTCGACAGAACTGGGGGGGCGCCCATCAAGGTTGAGCCTGTCTCCCTGCTCAAAGGCAAAATCCAGGATCACATCCTGACCGTCACCTGCCTTATGCACAAAGACATCTGCCCCTCGACCGCCCGACAGGGTGTCATTGCCGAAGTCTCCGAACAGCAAATCGTCATCGTTGCCGCCCAGCAGACTGTCGTTTCCTTTGCCGCCGCGCAGAGTATCGTCACCGACCCCACCATCAATCAGGTCATTATCCAGGTTGCCCTGAATCAAATCGTTCCCCTGCCCGCCGGAAAGGGTGTCCTGATCATCTCCGTCAAAGGCGTTCATACGGCCGCCGCTGATGGTGTCATCGTCTCCGCCGCCTTTTACGGAATCGTTGCCCTTGTCGCCAAAGAGATGATCGCGCCCAAAGTTGCCGCCTAACCTGTCGTCATCCTGACCACCGCGCAGGGTATCGTTGCCATTGCCGCCAATGACCGTGTCATTGCCTTCATTGCCTTGCAGCTTGTCATCCCCGTTGGCCCCGTTGATGGTGTCGTTGTCTTCCTCCCCGTTGATTTCATTGTCGCCGCTGTTGCCCTTCATGTTGTTGGCCAACTCGTTGCCGAAACCATTGGTGTCCTTGTGTCCGGTCAGGGCCAGGTTGTCGGCATCCTTACCCAACCGAGTGTCAAAGGGGGATTGAATTTCATCAACCTGGCCACGGCTGCCAGAGGTGCCTGAAGGCGTCCCGTCCGGATTCATCGTCGGCTTGGTTTCCAGGACCTTTGGCGTTCCTGTGGCATTGGGCGTGATGTTTTTAGGCCCGTTGGCGCCACCACCACCTCCTCCACCGCCAGCAGAGACGTTAAAAAGCTGCCCGGCAATTCCAGTCGTAGAGGTATCACCAGACAGGGGGTCGCTTGTATCCCAAACCACACCTGCGCCATTGCCAAGAGTAAAGGCATCGACGTGTTCCTGAGCGCCGTCTGCCAGCGTGTTGACCTGGAACTCGTTGCCAACCCGGGTGCCGCTTTCATCAAACACCTGCCCGATGATGGCCGTCCCTGATTTATCATCGTAAGCTCCGCTGGCATCCTCCCAGGTAACCAGGAAGCCATCGCCATAGCTTGTGACTGAAGGATTGGTCTGACCGTTCAATGTAGCTGTCGGGATCAGGAACTCGCTGCCAACCGGATTACCGCTGGTGTCAAAAAGCTGTCCTCTGACGGCAAATCCACCGGCGTCGTCGCCTGGCGGTGAGGAAGAGGCATTGCTTTCATCCTTCCAGACAACAACAAAACCGCCTTTAACGGCGGCAACGTCACTTGCATTTTGATCCCCGCCGGTCACGGTATTGGCGAGGAACTCTGCGCCTACCGGGTTGCCATTGCTGTCAAAGACCTGCCCCCTGACCGCATCTCCATCCACGTCCCCACCTGTCTCACTGGCATCCTTCCAGGTGACGACAAAGCCGCCTCCTTCAATTCCGGTAACAGAAGGATCACCTTGCGAGTTGATGGTGGTCGTGTTGGCCAGAAACTCACCCCCGACCTTATTGCCGTTATCATCAAAGCGCTGCCCGCGGACCGCTGCATTGGACGTATCACCACCCGTGCCGCTGACATCATGCCAGACGATCACAAAACCACTGTCCAGCTGAGCAACAACAGGATAAGTCTGCGGCCCAGAAACTGTGGTATTCACCAGAAACTCTGTGCCAACAGTGTTGCCGGAACTATCATACAACTGCGCTCTGACAGCAAAATCGCTGTTGTCGGCACCAGTGCCGGAATAATCCATCCAGGTGACGACAAAGCCGTTGGCCGTGGCCGCCACAGAAGGGTTCGCCTGTGCCGAGTTGGTAGAGGAATTGACCAGAAATTCTGAACCAACCTTGTTGCCTGTAGCATCAAATAGCTGGGCATGTACGGCCTGACCTGAACTGTCCCCCAATGCACTGACAAAGGTCGTCCAGGTGACAACAAATCCACCATCTATCTCAACCGCTGCAGGGTTAAGCTGGAGACTTAATACATCGGTGTTTACGAGAAACTCACTGCCAGATTTAGGAGGAGACATTGCCAGCAATCCATAAGTGAAAACCAAAAGCGAAACCCCGCCAAATTCGACAGGATATTTTTCTGATAATGAGGAAATTTTCCTTTAGTAAAGCTATGACTAATCATTTGTATTACGATATTCAATAGCGTTTAAATAGATAAATTAGTTAGAAATTCTACCGGAATTATCGAAGTTTTTGTGCCCATTTCCTCATCCCGTTATCTTTCAATGGCCTAAGACCTAACCTGAAAAAACACCGCCATAACGGGGGCACTTCACGGGATCACTTCTTGGATCGGGGCAGCGGTGGCGGCACCCGCCCCAGGGCTTTTTTGACCAGCCAGGGGCTGCGCCGGGTTTTCGGAATCAGCCCCTTGTCTGACTGCAGCCAGGCTTCCAGCACAGCAAGCAGCTCCGCTTCCTCCCCTTCCGGGTGCAGAGAGCCCAGCAACCAGGACCAGCGCCCGGCTCCGCTGAGGTTGACCCGGCAGCGGCGCGCACAGTTTCCCAGGCAGGCGACTGGACGCAGCCGGATCTCCAGGTCCAGGCTGGCGTCTTGCAATGCCTGCAGGGCGGGAGAGTGACAGAGCCTGTCATGGAGTGCCTGTCCCCCCGTTTGGCCACGCCAGCGCCGCACACGGTTGGGATGTTTGCATTCAATGCAAACCTGAACTTCGCCAGTTCTCATGGCAGTGCCTCTTGGGCGACAGAGGGGCTGGCCAGTGCGCTCACAGGTGTGACCAGCAGCTTGCCCCGGCTGTCCCTGTTCAGTTCCACTTCCACCCCATAAAGCCGTCGCAAAAGCGGGGCGGTCAGAACCTTTTCCGGGCTGCCTTCCGCCAGGACACGTCCATCATAGAGACACACCACATGGTCAGCCACGCGCGCCGCCAGAGACAGGTCGTGCAAAGCAGCCACCACCGTCGTGCCCTCTTCCCGGCAAAGCCGCTGCACCTGATCCAGAACCAGCAGCTGATGCCGCAGGTCCAGTGCTGCCGTTGGTTCGTCCAACAACAGGATATCCGGTTGACGAAAGAGCGCCTGTGCCAGGTAAACCAGCTGCCGCTGCCCCCCACTCAGTGTGGCCAGATTGCGCGCCTCCAGGGCTGTCAGGCCAAAGCGCGCAAGACAGCGCTGGGCCTCTTCCAGGTAGCCGGGCGGCAGCCGCAGTTTCAGATCCCGCAACCGCCCCAGCAGCACCACATCCATGACCGTCAGTTCAGACCGGGCTCCCGTGTCCTGCGGCAGGTAAACAACCTGCTGGGTCAGGGCCTTTCGGGAAAGAGGCCCCAGGTTCAGGTGTTCAATCACCCCTCGCGCCGGCAACAGGCCGGCCAGTGCCTTCAGGAAGGTGGATTTTCCGGTGCCGTTCGCCCCCAGCAAGGCCGTGACCGCCCCAGGTTTGAGGTGAAAATCCACCTCTTTCAGCACCGCGTGGGCACCATAGGACAGGCTGAGGTTTCTTGCGCTCAGCATCTATCACCCCTCCTGTCTTTCTTGAGGATCAGGACAAAGAGAAAAGGCACTCCCACCACGGCAGTGACAATCCCGATGGGCACCACCCCGCCCGGCGACAGGAGCTTTGAAGCCATTGAGGCGCAGACCATGATCAAGGCCCCCATCACGCCTGACAAAGGCATCAGGCTGCGCTGGTCATCGCCAACCAGCAATCGGGCGATGTGAGGTGCCACCAATCCGACGAAACCGATGGTGCCAACAAAGGCGACGGCCCCGGCGGTCAAGAGGGAGACGATGACAAAGATCTTCAGCCGCAGGCGCTGTACCGGCACGCCCAGGCTCTGGGCCCGGTCGTCACCCATGCCCAGGGCCGTCAGTTTCCAGCTGTCGCCCAACAGCAGAAGAAAACAGACCAGCAGCAGACTTCCAGAAACGGCAACGGCGAACCAGCTGGCTTTCAACAGGCTGCCAAACAGCCAGAACACAATCTGCTGCAGCACTTCCGGAGCAGCCAGATACTGGATCAGTGATTGCAGAGACTGGAAGAGAAAGAGGGTGGCAATGCCAGCCAGGATCATCACGTCAGCGGTGACACCGCGCAGTTGTGAGACCCCATAAACCAGCGCGCAGGCACAGGCCGCCGACAGGAAGGCTGCCAGAGGAACGGAAAAGGCCCCCAGGAATGGCACCTCCAGACCGAACAGGATGGTTGCCGCAGCTCCAAAGCCCGCAGCAGCCGAAAAGCCAAGCGTATAGGGACTGGCCAGGGGATTGCCCAGGATGGTCTGCATCTGGACCCCGGCAATACCAAGAGAAGCCCCGACCACCAGCGCCATGACAGTCATGGGCAGCCGGATCTGATAGACGATGACCTCCACCATGGGGTCCGTCGTCTGGCCGGGCAGCAGCAGCACCGACAGCACGTCAAAGACGTTCAGAAAGGCCGGACCCACCAGAATGTCCGTCAGAACGGCCAGCAGCAGAAGGCCGACAGACATCACCAGCCAGACAGCCTTCACCCGTGACCGACGGTCGTAGCCGGCCGCTTTCAAAGACAGAGATGACATGTTCAAGCTCCCAACAGGCAGGGCGGTCCCCATACAGCTATCGCTTTTGCAACAGACGTAACGGAAGGGAGGCCACCCTGCCCTTTGACAGGGGTGTTGGCTTTACCGGCTCAAGCGGGTCATGAAGACGCCCTCTGCCGCCACGGGCAGATAGCGCTCATAAAAAGCCCGGTGATTGGCCTGTGGGTCCACATCCTGAAAAGCCTCGGGATAGAGAGCTTTGGCGATGTACTGCAGGAAGGTGTAGTCGTAGAGGGTTCGGGCCCCGCCGTGATAAAGGGCATAGACCTTTCCCTCTTTGACAGCCTCCAGCTCCGCCCAGCCGGGACGGTCTGCAAAAGGCTGCAGCCGGGCCTGGGTCTGATCTTCCGTGACACCAAATCCCATCAGCAGCGCCTTATCCCGGGAGACCCAATAAGACCCCGCCACAAAGATGGCCTGCGGATTGCTGGCCAGCACGTATTCGGGATTTAGCGGGGCCCACTTGCCAACCTGGCCCAGGGCAATGTTCTGCCCCCCGGCAAGGCCGATCACGCCGCCCCACATGTGGTCCGTGTAGGTGTTGCCCAGTTCGTCTGCGCCCTTGTTCCCCAGTTCCACGTAAACCCGCTCAGGGTCACCGCCTGCTTTCTTCACCCGGGCTTCCACGTCGGCCACCGCGGCAGCGTAGTTGTCTGCCAATTCCTGGGCCCGGTCTTCAGCGCCCAGAATCTGGCCGATCATCAAGGTGCTGATGGTGTGCTTTTCAACGGTCTGGGCGTTGTAATCCGCCACGACCACGGGAATTCCAGCGGCTTCCAGCTTGCCAACCACCGGTCCCATGGCATGGAACTGCCAGGCGGCAATGATCGCCACGTCCGGGCGGGCAGCCACGGCGGTTTCCAGGGAGAAGGTCCCAGCGTCCACTTCACCCACATCAATCAGGTCAGCAATCTTCGGATTGGCCGCCAGATAGACCTTCCACTGGGAATTCCTCCAGTCATGCCAGGCCGCTTTGGAAATGGCCGCAACCCGGTCATAGGCCTCAGGCCCGCCAATGGCATAGAAATCTTCAAAATAGAACCCCAGCAGAATTCGCTGAGCCTGGGCCGGGACCTCAACCTGACGTCCCAGGGTATCGGTGACAGTGATGGTGTGGGCCTTGGCCGACCCCTGGGTCAGACCAAGCAGAACAACAAGGCAAGCCGCCAAAGCCAGGCAGCCCGAAAAAACAAAGCGAAACATCTCGCCATCCTTTTTAAGCAAGCAAAAGATGTCGTCCGCTCTCCAGCCGAAGGCGGCGACAGATTGGAATGGCTCACGAGGGAGCCGTGATTTTGGGAAGCTTGCTTAAAGAGGGGGCGCGCGGCTGTGAAAGGGACCGGCCCGGGCCAGATCCAACAACGGTGCGGTTTCACTCAGGCTCCAGCGCAGAGGCCCTCTTTGCAGGGGGCTGTAGGCCCAGTCCAGAAACGCCGGGGCCAGCGCAACCGGCGCCGCAAAGCTGCGGCACCAGGGGCAGTACCCCAGATCTTTGTCCTGAACCTCCACCGGGGTCCCATCCGGCCCCAGGGTCACATACTTCAGACCATTGGGGGTACAGATCACAATGCTGTCGGAAAAAGGGGAGCCGGGATCAGCACTGGCCGCCGCCTGAGAAGGCGCAGACAACAGCACCCCTGTCATCATCAGTTGCGTCAGCAACCAGACAACAGCGGGTAACAGGCCGAACAGGCGCTTATGCTTGCGGCGATTGACCAAACCGGAAAGATCCCCCAGTACCGCAGGATGCGGAGCCTCGTGGTGTCTCATCTTGTTTCCGCCGCGGTCAACAGAATTTTCCGAATAGGAGGCGCAGAGCCACCCGACGCGCAAGAGGGACTCAGAGTTTCTTGTATATCTCGACGCCCTGTTCGGCAGGGTCAATCCAAACTGGGAAAGGCCTGACCGCGCCCACCCGGGGTCAGATCCAGCAAATTCCACAGCGGCCAGCAGGGGTCAATATGTCGCGGGTGCTGTCCCTCATCGCTGTCGGCAAATAACAGCTCACTGGCATAGGTCAGAACAATTCCGTCCGGCGTCTGCCTGAAAACCAGCAGCAACGGCAGTTGCCCGCCCTCTGCCGAGACCGCCCGATAATCCTGCTTGAAGGTGGTGCCGTTAGAAGAATAGATCGGCAAATGAGGCCAGGGGCGGCTGTCGGCCAGAGCCTGAAATTCAGACAAAGGGGCTTCTGCCACCACCGCCAGACCGTGGAACTTCATCAAATGGCGGGCGGTGCCGTTCAGGCTGTCACAAAACGATGTGCAGGCCGGACAGGGGGCACCCCCGGGGGCCAGCATGAAGTTGTAGACAAAGAGCGTGTCACTATCAGGGCGAAAAAGGCTGCTGAGGCGAACCGGTCCAGCAGGCCCCGTCAGGCAATAGTCTTCTTTCAGCCTGCCACCGGGCGGCAGTGCCCGGCGCAGAGCCGCCACCTTTTCAGTTTGCCGCCGAAGATCTCTTTCAGCCAGCAACAGATCGTTCCGTGCCGCACGATACTCCGCGCTTTCATTGGGAAAAGTCATGTCATGTAGAACCGTCATGGCGTGCCTCATGGTTTCCTGTCTTTGCTCTTATATATTTAACCAAATGGTTAAATGAAAGCTTTTTCTGCTACAGAAAGTGTCTTTGCCGCTGGCAAACCGTGAAAAGCAAAGAAAGCACTCGAATTCTCCGCGTGGCTTTGCGACAAGGAACTCCCTTTTACTCGCGGTGGTTCGGTCGGCCCCATTGTTTGCCGAACCGGATCCATTTCCATCACCGCTTTACCTGGAGATACGTCCATGAGCGTTACCCGTTCCCATGTTGGTCCCCGCATGAGCCAGATCGTCACCCACGGTGACACCATTTACCTGGCCGGTCAGGTTGCTGCCGATTTCAGTGCTGATGTGAAAGAACAGACCCGTTCCGTGCTCGAAAAAATCGACGCTCTGCTGGCTGAAGCCGGTTCTTCCAACCAGAACATGCTGAGCGTGACCATCTACGTGCGCGACATGAAAGACTTCGCCTCCATGAACGAAGTCTGGGATGCCTGGGTGCCTCAGGGTCACACCCCGGCCCGCGCCTGCGTGCAGGCCCCCATGGCTGCACCCGACATTCTGGTTGAAATGTCTGTTGTTGCTGCCAAAGGCTGATTTCGCCTGTTAGTCTGGAGCCCCGGTGCAGATCAGCTGCACCGGGGTCCTGATAAGTCCCCCCCATTTGGATCGCCCGGATGGAACGCACAGAGTTTGCCATCATCGGTGGCGGTATGATTGGTTCTGCCACTGCCTTTGGGCTGGCCCGCCAGGGTCGGCAGGTTCTGGTGCTGGACGAAGGGGATCGGGACCTGCGCGCCGCCCGGGGCAATTTTGGCCTGGTCTGGGTACAGGGTAAGGGCGCCGGGCAACCCCACTATGCCGCCTGGACCCGCCAGTCTGCCGACCTCTGGGCCAAACTGGCTGAGGAGCTTCTGGAGCGCACCGGCATTGATGTGGAACACGAGCGCCCCGGCGGGCTGCTGCCCTGCCTGAGCGAAGAAGAACTGGCTGAAGAAGTTCAGTTGCTGGAGACCATCAATCGGGAAGCCAATGGCCTTAGCCCCTTTGAGGTTCTTAAGGGCAAAGCTCTGAAGGAAGCTGAACCAGCCATAAACCCCGACATCCCCGGAGCCACCTATTCACCGCTTGACGGTCAGTGCAATCCTCTCTTCCTGCTGCGGGCCTTTCATGCGGCCTTTCAGGCACTGGGGGGACGCTACCTGCCCTTTCAGCGGGTTCACGACATCCAGCCCCAGAGCCCGGACAGTGACGCTGAAGGATTTATCATTCGCACCGGAGACAGCACAGTATTCTGCGACCGGGTGATCCTGAGTGCCGGTTTTGGCAACAAACCGTTAGGCGAATTTCTGGGACTGCATCAGCCGGTCTTTCCCCAGCGCGGTCAGATTCTGGTCAGCGAAAAGGTGGCACCGCTGCTGCGTCACACCGGCATCTATGCCCGTCAGACCCGGGCAGGCGGCATCATGATGGGCGACACCAAGGAAAAGACCCAGTTCGACGACGGCACGGCCGTGCGCAAACAGGCCGAGGTGGCTCAGCGGGCGGTGGCGCTTTATCCCTGCCTGTCCCAGGTACAGCTGGTCCGCTCCTGGGGGGCCCTCAGGGTCCTGACCCCCGATGGATTGCCGATCTATGAACAGTCATCCCGCCATCCCGGGGCCTTTGGCCTGACGTCCCACAGCGGGGTCACGCTGGCTGCCGTCCACGCTTTGGTGCTGCCCGACTGGCTGCAGGGCGGGCAACCGCCCCTGCCGAATTTTCAGGCTTTTGAAAGCCAGCGTTTCAAGGAGGCTGGCTGATGTTCCGACGCCTGTCCTCTTCCCCGCAACAGCCAACTGTGGAAATCACTCTGGATGGCCAGACAGTTCCCCTGCAGGAAGGGGACAATCTGGCAACCGCTCTCTTGCTTTCCCAGTCACCTGTTGCCCGCACCACCCCGGTCAGCGGGGCCGAAAGGGCGCCCTATTGTGCCATGGGCGTCTGTTTCGATTGCCTGGTCACCGTCGATGGCCGCAGCAATCAGCAGGCCTGCCTGATCGAAGCCAAAGCTGGCATGGTGGTGACACGCCAGGCCGGAAAATCAGACCTGCTGTCGGCACAGCCAGACGAACAAAAAGCCAGCCAGCAAACTCCGAACACGCCCGGAAACCAGCATAAAGCGGGCAACAAAGACGCACAGAGCAACAAAATCAGCGGGGCTGACAAATGAGCCCCACCCGCCCGCAGACAGACCTTTTTGATCTGGCCATCGTCGGGGCTGGCCCCGCCGGCTTGTCAGCGGCTGTTGAGGCTGCCGGGCTGGGTCTTTCCGTTGCTCTATTGGATGAGCAGGCCCGGGTCGGCGGTCAGATTTACCGCGCCATAGAGCGTCCGGGCCCGTCCGATCCCGCCCAGGTGCTGGGGAAGGATTATCTGGCTGGCAGGCCTCTGGCCCAGTCCTTTCGCGCCAGCGGCTGCAGTTACCTGCCGGGCAGTTCGGTGTGGCAGGTCGAACGCCAGGAAGCCTCTCCTGAAGGGCCCAATCCTGGCTTTGAGATTTTCTACTCCCAACAGGGACAGGCCATGGCGATCAAAGCAAAAGCCCTGCTGATCGCCTCGGGAGCCATGGAACGGGCCTTTCCCATTCCCGGCTGGCAGCTGCCTGGCGTCATGACAGCCGGGGCCGCACAAACGCTGCTGAAAGGTCAGGGGCTGGTCGCAGAAGAGGCGGTCTTCGCCGGGTCCGGTCCACTGCTTTATCTGGTTGCCGCTCAGTACCGCCGTGCGGGAGTTCCCATCAAACTGCTGATCGACACCACCCCGGCTGAAAACCGCTGGACGGCTCTGCGACAACTGCCCGGTGCTTTGCGCCATCCCCGCCTGCTGATCAAAGGGCTGAAACTGCTGGCAGACCTGCGCAGATCCGGCACCCGGGTGCTCAAAGCAGACCGTCTGGAGGCTCTGGGCAACGGGAAACTGGAAAAGCTGCGCTATCGACGCCTGGGCAGCTGGCAGGAAACGGATTGCGACCAGCTTTTCCTGCATCACGGCCTGGTGCCCAATGTCAATCTGGCCATGGCCTGTGGTGTGACACATGACTGGAACGACCAGCAACTGGCCTGGGTGCCGCAGCTGGATGACTGGGGATACCACGCCGACGCCAATCTCTTTTTGGCAGGAGACGGAGCGGGCATCGCCGGGGCCAAAGCAGCAGAGCTGCGGGGTCGGCTGGCGGCATTAGAAGTGACACGGCAACTGGGTCACCTCAGCGTCGATCAGCGCAACGCGCTGGCAGGCCAGCTGAGACTGGCCCTGAAAAAGGAACTGGCTTTCAGACCTTTTCTCGACAGCCTCTATCGCCCGGCGGACAGCCTGCGCCTGCCCCAGTCGCCGGACACACTGGTCTGCCGCTGTGAAGAAGTTCCGGCAAAGGAAATCGATGCCGCCGTCAAACTGGGCTGCGTGGGCCCCAATCAGTTGAAGAGCTTTACCCGCTGCGGCATGGGTCCCTGTCAGGGGCGCGGCTGTGGCCATCTGGTCAGTGAAATGATGGCAAAAGGCGCAGACCGCCCCGTCACTGCTGTGGGATACTATCGCTTGCGACCGCCCATTAAACCGCTGCGCCTGGAAGAGCTGGCCAGTCTGGAAAGCAGCGCGGACTGACGCTACAAACTGACCCGCGTTCTGCGCGACCACCCGCCCAATTCCGATGAAGGATTACCCTGTGGCTTCTTCCCCTGCACTCGACACCCACACCCGTCACCGGCTGGAAACGAACCTGTCGGCCAGGCAGGACGATCAACAGGCTTTTCTGGCAAAGCTGGTTGCCTGTCCCAGCGACAACCCGCCGGGTGACTGTGTCCCCCACGGCGAACTGACCGCCCGGCTGCTGGAAGATCTGGGCTTCACAGTGGAAAAACATCCGGTGGACCCGGATGCACTGGCGGCCTGTGGCATGACCTCCGCCACCAACCTCATCGTCCGACGGACCTTTGACCGATCCGGTCCGGTTATCGCCCTTAATGCCCACGGAGATGTGGTGCCGCCGGGTGAGGGCTGGAGCAAAGATCCCTATGGCGCAGACGTGGAAGACGGTGTGATGTACGGGCGCGGCGTGGCCGTATCGAAATCGGATTTTGCCACCTATACTTTTGCCCTTCTGGCTCTTGATACAGTGGCCGAAGACCTGCTGGGCAGCGTTGAGCTGCACTTTACCTATGATGAAGAAACCGGGGGTGAAATCGGCCCGCGACGTCTGCTGCGTCAGGGTCTTAGCAAACCGGACCTCTGCATTTCCGCAGGCTTCTGCCATTCCGTCGTCACGGCCCACAACGGCTGCCTGCACCTGGAGGTAACGGTCAGAGGCACCTCGGCCCATGCCGCCAAACCGGACAGCGGTGCGGATGCCCTGGAAGCGGCCACGGCCTTGATGACCCGTCTCTATGCGCTGCGTCGGGACTTTCCCTCTCAGGTTTCAGATCTGCCCGGCATCGGCCATCCCAACATCACCATTGGTCTGATTGAAGGCGGCATCAACACCAACGTGGTCCCGGATAGGGTCACCCTGCGTCTGGACCGGCGCATGACGCCGGAAGAAGACGCCACCAAGGTGGAAGCTGACCTGCGGCAGTTGATTGCGGACAGCCTGTCAGGCTTTGCCGGCATCAAGGTCGACATCACCCGCCTGTTGCTGGCCAGCCCCCTGAAACGCCTGCCGGGGGCCGAACGTCTGATCGAGCCACTGCAGCGCTACGGCCAGGACGTCCTGCTGCATCCCCTGGCAGAAGAAGGGGTGCCCCTGTACACGGACGCCCGCCTTTACGCGCAGGAGGGCATCCCCACGGTCGCCTTTGGTGCCGGACCAGCCTCCTTCCTGGAAGCCAACGGGCACCGGGCCGATGAAAAGCTGGTCCTGTCAGATTTGAAAGCCGCCACCAAGATCGTTGCCTTCACCCTGGCTGAACTTCTGGCGCGCCAGACCTAAACCGCGCGAGAGTCAAATCGGTTCAGGTGGAATCACTCCGTGATAACACTTGAAGCGTGAAACTCTTTTCAGTGTTTAAGAGGATGGTTCACGGTTTAGGTCCAAGTGCAAAGCGCTTCTACCTAAATCGATCATGCTCTAGCATTGCCATCACGCACTTCTTCTAAAGGACGATAGCATGACCAGCAGATTGCCGGAAAACGGCCAGCGGGACTTCATTGGCTATGGCGCCACCCCGCCGGACCCCCAATGGCCGGGCGGTGCGCGGCTGGCGGTGCAGTTTGTCATCAACTACGAAGAAGGCGGCGAAAACTGCGTACTGGATGGCGATCCCGCATCGGAAGCCTTCCTGTCGGAGGTCATCGGCACGGAACCCTTTCCCAATCAGCGCAATCTGAACATTGAATCCATCTACGAGTATGGCTCCCGGGCCGGATTCTGGCGACTGCACCGCTTGTTTGAAGAACGGGACATCAAACCCACTGTTTACGGGGTAACTTCTGCCTTGCTGCGCAACCCGGAAGCCGTGGCCGCCATGACCGCCGCAGACTGGGAAATTGCCAGCCATTCCCTGCGTTGGATTGAGTACAAAGACTTCTCAGAAGCTGAAGAACGAGCCGATATTGAACTGGCCATCCGTCAGCATGAAGAAGCCACCGGCAGCCGCCCGCTGGGCTGGTACACCGGGCGCTTGTCCGGCTTTACCCGCAAGATCATCATGGAAGAAGGCGGTTTTCTCTACGACAGCGATTCTTACGCCGATGATTTGCCTTACTGGCTGGCCGGTCCCAAAGGCCCCCATCTGATCATTCCCTACAGCCTGGATGCCAACGACTTCCGCTTTTTCATGGCCCAGGGCTTCAACTCCGGCGATCAGTTCTTCACCTACCTGAAAGACAGCTTTGACCAGCTCTATGCGGAAGGTGACAGCGCGCCCAAGATGATGTCAGTGGGTCTCCACTGTCGCATATCGGGACGCCCCGGCAGGGCAGCAGCTCTGGCCCGCTTCCTGGACTACGTGAAAAGCCACAGCGATGTCTGGGTGCCACGCCGGGTCGACATTGCCCGGCACTGGCACAAGCACCACAAACCCGAAACCTGACATCATCCAGTTTTGACAGATCCCCGTCCGCCCCACTAATTTCATGAACGACCGTTCAATTCAGAAGTGCCGACCATGAACTACCCGGATTCCCTTTACGCTGCCACAGCAGCCCCGGCCCTCGACGCCCCCAAACTGGACGGCGAAGAAAGCTGCGACGTCTGCATCATCGGCGGCGGCTATTCCGGCCTGTCGGCCGCCCTGCACCTGTCCCGCAGAGGCTACAGCGTCATCCTGCTGGAAGCCGCACAGGTTGGGTTCGGTGCCTCCGGGCGCAACGGGGGCCAGCTGGGCTCGGCCCACACGGTTTTGCAGCCGGATCTGGCGAAGGAATACGGCACGGACCACGCCCGCGCCCTCTGGGACCTGACCGAAGACGCAAAGGCTCTGGTCAAGCAGTTGATCGCTGACGAGGGCATCGACTGCGCCTACCAGGACGGCAACCTGGGCTGCGCGGTCACCCAGGGCGATGTAAAGCACCTGGCTGCCCATGCGGACATGGTCGCCAGAGATTACGGCTATCAGGCCTACGACCTGTTTGACCGCCAGAAGGTTACGGAGGTCATCGGCAGCCCCGTTTACGCTGGTGGTCTCTATGATCCCACCGGCGGCCACCTGCATCCGCTCAACCTGTCCCTGGGACTGGCGCGGGCGGCTCAGAAGGCCGGGGCGCGGATTTTTGAACAGAGTTTTGTCCGTCAGGCTCATCACGACAAGAAGGTGCTGGTCAAAACCGGCGGCGGTCAGGTGACGGCCGATTATCTGCTCTATTGCTGCAACGGCTATCTGGGGCATCTGGCCAGTGAAATCGCGCCCCGCATTCTGCCTGCCGACAACTACCAGATTGCCACGGAACCTCTGCCGGACAGCCTGGCGGACAGTCTTCTGACCAACGGGACCGCCGCCTGGGACATGCACAACCAGGTCTACTATTACCGCCTGACTCAGGACCGACGGCTGATCTTCGGCGGCGGGGTGGGCCTGCCCGGCCGGGTGCCGGACAATCTGGATGCCATTGTGCGCGACCACATGCTCAAGGTTTATCCTCAGCTGACTGAGGTACGGATTGACTATGCCTGGTCAGGCACCTTCTGCAACACCCGCAATAAGCTGCCGGACTTTGGCCGGTTGGCCGACAATGTCTTTTATGTTCAGGGTTATACAGGCCATGGCGTGGCCCTGGCGAACCTGGGCGGACAGCTGCTGGCTGAGGTGGTGGACAACACCGCCGGGCGATTTGATGTGCTGGCTTCGCTGAACAAAAAGAACTTCCCCGGTGGCCGCGGGTTCCGCCTGCCGGTCCTGGCCCTGGGGCTGCTCTACGTCAATCTGCTGGACAAGCTGAACAGTCTGCGGCGTTAGAGCATGATCGGTTTAGTCAGAAGCGCTTTGCGCTTTGAACTAAACCGTGAATCATCCTCTAAAACATTGAAAAGAGGCAAATTCACGCTTCAAGTGTTATCACGTAGTGATTCCACTTAAACCGATTTGACTCTACGCGTTCAAGCCAAGTTGTTCGGCGCGCCTCCCCCCGGTCTCCCCGACCAGAATTGATCTACCACAGCTGGTCCACAGGTCCTGATCCACAAGTCCTAATCTACCAGGGCATCCCCCCGCAGGCCCGCTCGCTCTTCATGGATGGGCAGCACCCGTCCATAGAGCTGGCGGGTGCGCTCGGGCGAGCCCACCATGCCCGGTTCCTCCACATAAGAGAATATGGCCACATAGCGCATTCGGGGGCCAAGAACCGGTTTGACCCGATGCAGAGAATAGCGCCCCTTGAAGATCTGCAGGTCACCCGGCCCCAGCGTCAGGCATTTCACCCTGCTGTGGTCCCCTTCAAGAATGGCGGCCACCCCGTCATAGTTTTCGTCTTCTGAACTGCGCAGATTGGGGCTGTATTCAAACTCACCGCCTTCATACCCATTCTGGATGGCCAGGGTTACGGTGAAGTTGTTGGTATCAAAGTGCCAGGGAAAGCCCTGGCCTTCCTCCACCTGATTGATGATCACGTCGGCCAGAGGATCGGCGTAGCGATAAAACCTGTCTTCCCCCAGAGCCGCCTGAATAAACGCTGGAAACGCGGGCCATTCATACAGCGCCCTCAGAACCGAATCCTGACCAAAGTTATCGGCTGGAACAAAAGAGTTGGAGCGATCATAGAAACGGCGCAACGGGTGCATAACCGGCAGGCTGGGGTCATCCTGGGTGAAGTAGGCATTGGTGCGGTTGAAGGATCGGTGCCCCCTGTCAGCCACACCATCTGCTTCTGCCACCAGATCAGCCAGACAATCCGGCCGGATGAACCCCCGCAGCACAGCGCAGCCGTCTTCGGCCAAACGCCCCTGAGTTCCGGCCACCAGTTTCTGATAGCCAGCAGATGTCTCATCCGCCAAAGGATAGCGCGCCAAATCAACATAGTCGCGAGGGTCGGGAGACTGGGCCGTCATAACGCTCTCCTTAACTGCAGACTGTTCCAGCTTAGAGCATGATCGGTTTGGTCAGAAGCGCTTTGCGCTTGTACCTAAACCGTGAGTCATCCTCTAAAACATTGAAAAGAGGCAAATTTACGCTTCAAGTGTTACACGTCGTGAGTCCACTTAAGCCGATTTGACTCTAGCCTGCAGATGAAGAAGCGCTTTCCCATAAGCGTCACGAGACAGGGCGGTTTTTGGTCAGGCCTGGGCCGTGATTACAAGCCCCCGGATCCTGCCTTCCACCGGACCGGCCCCGAAGCGGTCCGCAATGGCCTGCGCCGCCTGTTCCGTTATGGCCTCCAGCAAACTGGCGTCTCGCGCCTCAATCTCACTGCGCAAAGGTGTCCCCTGACAATAGGCCAGCGCAGGATCGCGGGCCGATGCCGCCCAGGAGGTTTTTTCCAGATCCCTGATTTCGATTTTATCAAAGCCAGCCGCCGCCAGCTCCGACCGGATCAGATCCGGGTCATGATAACCATGGGGCGTGCGGGCCAAAAACAGCGGCGGGTCTTCGAGGAAGAATGACGCCGCCGTCTCGGTCACCAGCCTGGCAAAGTCATTCTGTTCGATCCCGTCCCAGACATTGAAAAAGAAGCGCCCGCCGGGGGCCAGAACGCGCCGGGCTTCGCGATAGCCTGCAACCCGGTCCGGGAAGAACATGACACCGAACTGGCACAGGACGGCGTCAAACCCGGCGTCCTCGAACGGCAAGTCCAGAGCATTGGCTTGCTGCCATATCAGGCGGGGGTCCTGTCCCTGCCGCAAAGCGGCCTGATCCAGCATGGGCTGATTGAGATCACTGACACAGTAACGGGCGCTGGCGGTCAGGCGCGGTGCCAGAACACGGGTGACCACACCGCTGCCAGCCGCCGTTTCCAGCAGCCGTTCCGGATGAACTTCCAGCACCCGTTCGGCCAGGTCCTCGGCAAAGTCCTCAAAGATCAGAGGTACCAGATAGCGGTCATAAATCTCAGGAATGGACCCTGTGAAAACCCTGTCGTTTTCTTGCATTGGTCACCCCCGTTCCGGCTAAATTTCCAGAACAATAGGTAACACATCGTCGCCATAAGGCGAAGTCTCGCCCTGTTGGCTCAAATGAACGGCCAGAAAACAGGCTTAAACGGCCCCTCAGCCTGGCCGCCGAAGCAATCGCTCCGCTTTCTCCAGCAGGGAGCCGATCAGCCCTTGAGGGAAGAACACCACCACCACCACAAAAATAGCGCCGATGATCAACTGCCAGTACTCCTGAAACTCACTGGCCAGCAGGCTTTCCAGGATACGGAACAGCACCGTGCCGACCGTGGCCGCGATCAGAGAACCGCGTCCAGCCAGGGCCACCCAGATCAGGGCTTCCGCCGACAGGCCAAAGCCAATCAGGGAGGGGGAGGCAAAGTTGAACTGCACGACAAAAAGCGCCCCGGCCAGACCGGCAATGGCCGCTGCAAGCGTAAAGGCCCAGACCTTGTAGGCATTGGTTTCATAGCCAAAGGCGCGGGTCCGCAGTTCATGAGAGCGAATGGCGGCCAGCGTCAGACCAAAGGCAGACCGCTTGGCATAGCTCAGCCCCAGATAACAGAGCGCCAGGACAGCCAGGGTGATGTAATAAAGGCCGTACTCGTTGTAGTACTCCTCCCCCCCATTCAAGCCCGGCATGAAGGACGGTACGGACAGCAGGCCATTTAACCCGCCCATGTAATCCCAGTTCACAAAGCCCCGCTCTGCCAGCACTGCAATGGCCAGGGTCACAACCCCGAAGAAAGCCCCCTGCAGGCCTTGGGCGTAAAAGAGGAAGCGGGCCAGGATGTTGGCAACCAATGCAGCCAGGCCCACTGCCACCAGCAGCCCGACCCAGGACGAGACCAGCCCTTCCATCCCCGGCAACATGCCCAGCGTGACCACCGACATGCCGTAAGCCCCCAGGCCAAAGAAGATGGCCTGCCCCAGGCACAGCAGTCCCACATGGCCCCAGATAAAGGACAGGCTGAGCGCCAGCAGCGCGTAGGTGAAGTAGATGGAAAGATCCAGCAGGCGCCAGGACTCTATGAAGGTCGGGACCAGCAGAAAGGCCCCGGCAGACAACAGGGCAAAGAGATCTTCCGCTGACAGGTTTTTGAGGGAAAGGCCTCCAACAGCTGTCGACGCCAGGGGTGAGGAACCCGCTTTGCTCATGCCTTGCGTCCCCCGCGTGAGAGGATGCCTGTGGGAAAGAGGCGGATCAGCACCACAGCCAGACCCAGCACGATGATCTCTGCCCAGACCGAAGAGACATTAAACTTGAAAAAGACTTCGGATCCGCCCACCAGACTGACACCGGCCATGGAGGCGGTGATGGACCCCAGTCCCCCCACCAGGATGGACAGGAAAGACGGCACCAGGAACCCCAGCCCCATGTAGGGATCAATGGAAACAATGGGCGCCATCAGGGCCCCGGCGAAACCGGCCAGGGCCGCCCCCAGAGAAAAGGTCACCCGGTCCAGCCGACGGGTGTTGATGCCCAGACAGCTGGCCATGTCCCGATTGGCGATCACAGAACGGGCCGACAGCCCCACGCGGGTGCGGAAAAAGAACCAGAAGGTGGCGGCAATGATCACCAGAGCCGCCGCCATGATGAAAAGCCGATAGACAGGGTACTCCACCCCCAGAATGTCCAGGTTGAAATCCAGAGGCTTGGCAACGGAGTGTGAGCCGGGGCCGAACGTCAGAATGACCGCCTGTTTCAGCAAAATGGACAGGCCCCAGGTCGCCAGAATGGTGTCCAGCAACCGGCTGTAAACCCGCCGGATCAGCACCTCTTCAACGCAGAGTCCCACCAGGCCGACAAACAGCGGCGCGATCAGAAGTCCCAGCCAGGGCGACAAACCGGACTGGCTGGTGACCAGCAGGCTGTACGCCCCCAGCATGACAAACTCGCCATGGGCCATGTTGATGACGTTCATCAGGCCAAAGATCACGGCCAGCCCCAGGGTCACCAGCATCAAAAAGAGCACATAGTTGGCCCCGTCCAGGAAGCCGGAAAGCAGATCACCCATGGCCTGCCCCGCAGATTTTCGGGATGCCGTTGTTCCCCACGCCTGTCTCCTTCATCCCTGCCCCCTCACAAAGACATGTACTGTCGAATGGTCTCAGCCGCGCTGGCCGGATCTGTTACGGGGGTTTCAGCCACAATGTGCCCCTGCTGCATGAAGGCCAGGCGGGAGCACATGGCCAGGATCATATCCACATTCTGCTCCACCAGGATCACGGTCATATCCCGCTGGGCGGCCACCTCTTTCACGATCCGTGCAATCTCCGCCACAATGTTGGGCTGCACCCCTTCGGAGGGTTCGTCCAGCAACAGCAACTTCGGATCGGACACCAGCGCACGGGCTACGGCCAGCTGCTGTTGCTGACCGCCGGAAAGATTGCCTGCCGGGCGGCGGCGCATCTCCTGCAGCACCGGAAAAAGGTCATAGATTTCCTGAAAATCCCGGCGGGTCAGATTGCCCAGGATCAAGTTCTCTTCAACACTAAAATTCCCAAAGATCTCCCGGCCCTGAGGCACATAGGCCAGGCCACGGCGGGCAATCTCAAAAGACGGCAACCCCGAGAGCGACTGTCCGGCAAAGGCTATGTCCCCGGCCTGGGCAGGCAGGAGACCCATTAACGTCTTCATCAGGGTGGACTTTCCGGCCCCATTGTGACCCAGCAGCCCCAGCACTTCGCCCTTGGGTAAAGACAGGTCCAGCGCTTCCAGCACCACCCCTTCGCTGTACCCGGCGGTCAGGCCGGTAATGGACAGCAGAGCATCAGACATGGGCGCTTTCCCGGCCGTCGGCTTTGTCCGCCTTGGCCTCGTCAGAAACAGCCGCCCCACCCAGATAGGCCTCTACAAGCTCCCGGTTCTGGCGCACCTCCTCAAAGTCACCATCGGCCACCAGCCGACCGTTGAGCATGGCGGCCACCCGACCGCGCAGCGCCTCCACAAAGGTCATGTCATGTTCAATCACGATGATGGCCGCGCCAAATCGGGCCTGAATGTCCTGCAGAATGCGCACAGCCTCCTGCTTTTCCTGCCGGGTCATGCCTGCTGTGGGCTCATCCAGCAGAATCAGACGGGGCCGGGCCTGCAGCACCATGGCAATCTCCAGCCACTGCTTCTTCCCGTGGGACAGGGTGCCAGCCCGCTGACGGGCAATCTGCGCCAGACCCAGCTGTTCGAGAAAGGCCTCGTGCGGATCCTGCCCAGGCTCTGCTGACCCGGTGTTATCCGGTTCCGCTGCGTCTCGATGGGCCTGAAAATCCACCGGCACCAAAGCCGCAGCCTGCCGGGCCAGGCGGATGTTCTCCGCCACCGTCAGGTCTTCATAGATGGAGGGGACCTGGAATTTCCGCCCCACGCCCAGACGGGCAATTTTGTGCGGCGGCAGGGCCAGGATGGACTGACCGTCCAGCCGGATATCACCCTGGCTGGCCTTCAAATGACCGGTCAGCAGGTTAAAAAATGTGGTTTTGCCACACCCGTTGGGGCCGATCACGGTCAAGAGCTCGCCGCCATCCAGCGACAAGCTCAGATTGGTGACCGCAAGCAGGCCGCCAAAAGACTTCCCCAGGGAAGTGATTTCCAGCAACGCGCTCACGGTCCCCATTCCTTCATCAACGTACCCACCAAAATCAGGTCTGAATTACTTGCAGCCTGCTTCCGGTGCGATTTCCCCCAGGGACTTGACCACTTTCAGGCCGTTGCCCTCGGTTTTGGCCAGGAACATGTTGAAGGTGACGTGATGATCGGCAGCGCCAATGGACAGCGGTCCGGTGGGGCTGTCCATGGTCAGACCTTCCAGGCCATCCACCAGTGCTTCCCGGTCCACCTTGCCGGATTTTTCCAGGGCCGCTTTGGTGGCCATGACCGCGTTGTAATGGGTCATCACGTAGTGGGAAATGGGCGCACCATCGCCAGCCGACGCACGGATTTTGGAAACGAAATCCTGCACACCGGGTTCCTGCAGAGAGGCGGCAAACGGCACCGTCACCCACATGTTCTGGCCTTTGCCTTCACCGAAAGCGCCCAGATAGGTCTCAGCGAAGCCCAGGAAACCAATGGTTACCTGGTCCATCAGACCAAACTCTTCAGCCTGTTTGATGAAGGTGATGCCGTCGGCCCCTGGCAGGGCAAACAGCAGGTTCTTCGCGCCGGACGCCTTGATGCGGTCGATCACCGGTTTGAAGTCCGTTTCCCCCCATTTGGTGAATTCGGTTCCGACCATCTTGCCGCCAAGGGAAGTCACCAGACCATCAGCGGCTTCGAACATCTTCTGCGGCCAGACGTAATTGGCGCCGAAGCAGTAGAAGCTGTCACCGGAGCTTTCCATCAGTGCCGGAACCAGTTTGGCCAGTTCCTGATTGGGTACCGTATTGAAAGCGAAAAGATAGCGGTCACAGGCGCCGCCTTCATAGTTGGTGGCATAAAGCAACGGTGTGCGGGCCTTGCGCAGGGCCGGGGCCATGGCATCACGGGCGTTGGAGGTGATGGGACCAACCACAGCCAGGGCCTTGTCGCCGCGGGCCAGCTTGTTGGCTCTTTCGACAGAGGTTTTGGGATCGGTCTTGTTGTCTTCGTAGATGATCTCTACCGGACGTCCCAGGATCCCCCCAGCGGCATTGATTTCCGCAGCGGCCAGATCCATGCCCATCTTGGCCTGATTGCCAAAGAGCTCCAGACCGCCACTGAACGGCAGGACCGCGCCAATCTTGATGGCCTCGGCAGCCAGCAGTCGGCTGGGAAGGGCTGCGACGGCAGCGCCCGCTACGGCAGTTCCTATAAACTCTCTTCTACCCAATGATTTAAACATCTTTTGATTTCCCTGTTCGACGATTTGGTTTGTTCTTTATTGAAACCGCACTTAGCGCGATATTACCTTACCCAAAACATTGACAATTATTGTTAGCGTACTCAGTATTCTGTCAAGAACTCTTTTCCAAAAGAGCCCCGTCAGAGAGTGACGCACGCGACCCACAGGAGAGGTATAAAAATGTCCGGGAGCCCCCAGCTGAACGCTGACACAGATTGCCTGATCATCATCGATGTCCAAAACGATTTTTGCAGCGGCGGTGCCCTGGCAGTTCCTCAGGGTGAAGAGGTTGTGCCCCTGGTCAATCAGCTCTCAGCCAGGTTCAGCAACATTGTTCTGACGCAGGATTGGCATCCCGCAGATCATTCATCCTTCGCGGCCAATCACCCTGACGGCGCCCCCTTTACAGCCATTGAGCTGGCGTATGGCCCTCAGACCCTCTGGCCCAGCCACTGCGTTCAGGGGACCGCTGGCGCTGAATTCCACGCTGACCTGGAAACCAACCCGGCCCAGCTGGTAGTGCGCAAAGGCTTCCGCAGCGCCATCGATTCCTACTCAGCCTTTTATGAGAACGACAAAAAAACCTCCACGGGCTTGAGCGGTTATCTGAAAGAACGCGGTGTCTCCCGGGTTTTTCTCTGCGGGCTGGCCACGGATTTCTGCGTGTTCTACTCAGCCATGGATGCTCTGGCCGAAGGCTATGAGACCTTCCTGGTCAACGATGCATGTCGGGGCATTGATTTGGAGGGGTCACTGGACGCGGCCTACTCCGACATGCGGGCCAAGGGCGTGACCCTGCTGGAGAGTTCGCAGCTGCTCTAACGCTGCCCGTTCCCCGGAAATCGTTCCGGGCAAAACCAGAGCTGCGAAGAAGGCTTGACGTTGCTCCAATTATTTAGTGAGCTAACGATATTCAAATCGACAAACCGCCTCTGCCCGGCAGCTGTGCGGACTCAAAAGTCGAACAAGACATCCACGACAGAGAGCGTTCTGTCGGACAACGGGAGGCGATCATGTCCGGGAAAAAACTTGTCATTCGCAATGTAGGTCTGATGCTGTCCGGCAAGCTGGAAGAGCCTTTGCTGGATGCGGACTGCGTTGTGGCTATCGATGGCAAAATTGCTGCCATTGGCCGGGAAAAAGATCTGGATACAGATCAGGCTGACACACTGGTCGACGCCCACGGGGTTACCCTGGCTCCCGGTCTGATTGACAGCCACGTTCATCCGGTGATCGGCGATTACACACCGCGCCAGCAGCAGCTGAACTGGATCGATTCCACCCTGCACGGCGGTGTCACGACCATGATCTCCGCCGGGGAAGTTCACCTGCCCGGCCGCCCCAAGGACATTGTCGGCCTTAAAGCCATGGCGATCGCTTCCCAGCGCTGGTACGAGAATTTCCGACCCTCCGGCGTCAAGGTCCATGCCGGGGCCCCGATCATCGAAGAAGGCATGGTGGAGCAGGACTTCAAAGACCTGGCCGATGCCGGCGTCTCCCTGCTGGGGGAAGTGGGTCTGGGCACGGTGAAGGCCGGGTACAAGGCCAAGGAAATGGTGGCCTGGGCGCGCAAGTACGGCATTCAATCCACCATCCACACCGGCGGCCCTTCCATTCCCGGCTCGGGCCTGATCGACAAGGATGTGGTGCTGGAGGCTGACGCCGACATCATCGGGCACGTCAACGGTGGCCACTCCGCCCTGCCTGACGACCAGATTGTCTGCTTGTGCGAAAGCTGCAAACGGGGTCTGGAACTGGTCCACAACGGCAATGAACGGGCCGCCATCCTGGCCCTGAATTCAGCCCGTGAGCTGGATCAGCTGGACCGCATCATTCTGGGTACTGATGGCCCGGCAGGCTCCGGTGCACAGCCGCTGGGCATCTTGCGGATGGTCGCCATGCTGTGCAGTTTCGGTAATGTCTCTGCTGAAACTGCCTTCTGCTTTGCCACCGGGAACACAGCCCGCATGCGCGATCTGGACTGCGGCATCATTGAAGTGGGCCGCTCAGCCGACTTCTGCTTCCTGGATCAGGCCCAGCATGCCCCGGGCAAGAACATTCTGGAATCGGTGGAACAGGGCAACCTGCCGGGTGTGGGCATGACCATCATCGATGGGGAAGTCCGCAGCCAGCGCAGCCGCAACACCCCGCCCGCTGCCCGCCTGCCGGAACTGGTCGCTGGTTAACCTGCAACTCAGTGGCTAGAGCATGATCGGTTTAGTTAGAAGCGCTTTGCGCTTGGAGTTAAACCGTGAATCATCCTCTAACAGGTTGAAAAGAGGCAAATTCATGCTTCAAGTGTCATCACATAGTGATTCCACTTAAAGCGATTTGGCTCTAAGCCCGACGACAGAAAAAACCCCGCCCGGTTATCCGGTGCGGGGTTTTCTTTTGCGATTATCGGTTCGACAGACCTCAGGCCAGCTTATCCAACAGCCGCAGGAAGGTGGCCTGCTCCCGCTTGGTCAGCGGGGCCAGCGTGCGGCGGGTGATGCGGATACCAACGGGAATGGCCTCACTGACAGCGGTCCGTCCCTTATCGGTCAGGTTCAAGAGCGTGCGGCGCCGATCATTTGGATCCGGCGAGATGGTCAGAAGCTCCCGGGCCTTCAACCGTTCCACCACGCCTTTTGTGGTGGCCACATCCATGGAGGTCAGGCGGCCCAGCTGATTCTGGGAACAGGTGCCGATCTCCTGAAGTTTAGCCAGGGCGGCAAACTGGGTGGGGGTCAGCTGGCCGGGGATTTCTTCAGAGAATATCACCGCATGCCGCTGGTTGGCCTGCCTCAGTTTGAAACCCACCTGCTCATCCAGGGTATAGGCTTCGATCTCACCGTCTTCTATTACGTCGTTTCTTTTCACGTTCTTTTGCCGTTCTGTCATTTATTGACACTCTAGAGCATGATCGGCTTGGTTAGAAGCGCTTTGCGCTTGAAACTAAACCGTGAATCATCCTCTAAAAAACTCAAAAGAGGTAAATTCACGCTTCATGTATTATCACGCAGTGAGTTCACTTAAACCGACTTAACTCTCGCCTTTAGCATGATTCGTTACACAGCAAGGTACTTTTCACGTATGTCAGGTTGCGCTTCCAGGTCAGCCATGGTGCCCTGATAGCGGATCTGACCGCTTTCAATGATGATGGCCTGATCAGAAACCACCTTGGCAAAATGCAGGTTCTGCTCGGACAGAATAACTGTCAGCCCCTCGCGCTTCATCTCCAGGATGGTATGGGCCATCTGCTCGACAATCACCGGCGCGATACCTTCGGAAGGCTCATCCAGCAGGATCATGCTGGGATTGCCCATCAGGGTCCGGGCGATGGTCAGCATCTGCTGTTCCCCCCCGGACATCTGGCTGCCCAAATTCTCCTTACGCTCCCGCAGATTGGGAAAGAGCTGAAAGAGTTTGTCCACGGACCAGCTGGGCGCGCCGTCACGGGCGGGGCGACGCCCCACCTCCAGGTTTTCCAGAATTGTCAGATCCCGAAAGATCCGTCGCTCCTCCGGAACATAGCCCAGTCCGGCCTGGCAGATCTGGTGGGCAGGCTGACCGGAGATGTCCCTGTCGTCAAACGTCACCCGACCACTGCGGGCTTTGACCACACCCATGATGGATTTCATGGTGGTGGACTTGCCGGCACCGTTGCGACCCAGCAGAGCCACCACCTGGCCCCGCCCCACTTCCAGAGCCACATCATGCAGAATGTGCGCGCCACCATAGAAGGTGTTCAGCCCTTCGACCTTAAGCATGGGCTTTCTCCCCCTCCGTCTTGGCCTCTTCCAGCCCCTCTTCAAAGAGGGTCCCGCCCCCCAGATAAACTTCCTGCACTGTAGGATTGGCGCGAATCTCGTCGCCTGTGCCCTCGGCGATCAGTTCCCCGCGGTTGAGCACCAGGATGCGGTGGGCATGGGCAAAGACCACATCCATGTCATGTTCGGTGAAGAGAATGGAAATGCCTTCCTGGCGCACAATCTCTGCCGCCAGCTCCATCAGGCCGATCCGCTCTGCCGGGGCCATGCCCGCCGTCGGCTCATCCATCAGCAGCACCTGGGGGCCATGGGCCAGCGCTATGGCCAGCTCCAGGCGTTTGAGATCACCATAGGCCAGTTCGGAACAGGGGCGATCTGCCAGATCGGCCATGCCCACCTTGTCCAGCAGCGCCAAAGCCTCCTGGGCGTAGAGCTTGGTGGCCCGGCTGAAGAGGTTGAAGGTGCGCTTCTTGTGCGAAATGAACGCCATCTGCACATTTTCACGGACGGTCATGGAGGTGAAGGTGGCCGTGATCTGGAAGGTGCGGCCGACCCCCAGACGCCAGACATCACGGGGGTTGAGCCCCACCAGTTCCCGTCCGTCCAGTTTGACCGACCCACTGCCCGGTTTCAGCTGCCCGTTGAGCATGTTGAAACAGGTGGTTTTGCCCGCCCCGTTGGGACCGATCAAAGCAAGCAGCTCACCCTTGTTGAGCGTAAAGGAGACATCATGCACGGCCCTAAGACCGCCGAAGGACTTGGACAGTCCCTGGACCTGTAGCGCCGTCATGCCGATGCCCCCTCTTTCTTCGCCTGGTCTTTGCCAGCCGGACTTGGATTGGCTGGAGGTTTGTTAAGTCCAAACAATCCCATCAACCGCTTCACGCCGCCAGCCAGCCCGTCGGGGGCAGCAATGACAATCACCAGAATGATGATGCCAAAAATGAAACGCCAGTAGTCCAGGCGGGTGACCCAATCTTCCAGCAGAGTAAAGGCCGCTGCGCCCAGCAGAGGACCGAAAAGGGACTGGATGCCGCCCAGCAACACCATGATCAGGCCGTCGACCGAACGGGGAATGGCCAGTTCATCGGGGAACACCGAACCTTTGGAAAAGGCATAGACGGCCCCGGCCACCCCGGCCATGACCCCGGCCACCACGAAGGCCGCCCACTGGTGCTGGCGCAGATCAATGCCAATGGATTCCGCCCGCAAAGCCGAATCCCGGCCCCCGCGAATGGTGTAGCCAAAGGGAGAATGGGCAAACCGCTGGATCAGCCAGATGCCGCCCACACAGACCACCAGAGAAAGGTAATAGAATGCCACCTTGGAGCTGGCCCAGGACGCGGGCCAGACACCCAGGATGCCGTCGTCCCCGCCGGTGACGTCCTGCCACTGGAAGGCCACCGACCAGGTGATCTGCGCCGCCGCCAGGGTCAGCATGGCCAGATAAACCCCCGACAGCCGGACACAGAACCAGCCGAACACCAGCGCCCCGATTCCGGCAATGACCGGTGCGGCGATCAACGCAGGCGTCATGGACAGCCCCAATGAGGAGACCAGCAAGGCCGCCCCATACGCGCCCAGTCCGAAATAGGCCGCATGACCAAAGGAGGCCATGCCACCCGGCCCCATCATGAAATGCAGGCTGGCAGCAAAAAGCGCGACCACCAGAATATCGGTCATCAGCACCAGATAGCCTTCAGCCACCAGCGGTGCCACCAGCAACAAAGCCACCAGTCCCAGGACCAGATAAAGGGCTTTGCCGCTCAGCAAAGACATGGGCACTTCCGCCGCCACGGGCTCATGCTCGCCCCGCTCCGGCTTGCCCAGCAGGCCCCAGGGCCGGAAGATCAGCACCACCGCCATCACCAGGAAAGGCAGCACCAGCGTGATGGAGGGCACCCAGAGAATGCCAAAGGCGTTGAGTTCCCCAATCAGGACAGCCGCCAGATATGCACCGGGCACGGAGCCCATGCCGCCGACCACAACCACCACGAAGGCTTCAGCAATGACATTGAGGTCCATCAGCAGGCTGACGGCTTCTCGCGGAATCTGAAGGGCCCCGCCCAGACCGGCCAGGAAAGAGCCAACGAAGAAAACAGAGGTGAACAGCCAGGACTGGTTGACGCCCAGCGCCGAGACCATCTCCCGGTCTTCCGTGGCCGCGCGGACCAGCACACCCCAGCGGGTCTTGTGAAAAATCAACCAGACCAGGCCCAGCACCAGCGGGCCAATGGCGATCAGCGCCAGATCATATTCGGGAATGGGTTCGCCAAAGATCCGCACCGCCCGGTCCAGGCCCGGCGCCCGTGGCCCCAGAAGGTCTTCTGCCCCCCAGATCCAAAGCGCGGCATCCTGAATGACCAGCACGATCCCGAAGGTTGCCACCAGCTGAAAAAGCTCCGGTGCGTGATAAATCCGCCGCAGCACCAGCATCTCGATCAGCACCCCGATCACCCCGACAATCAGGGCGGCAACTAAGATGGAGCCCCAGAAGCCCAGGATCCCATGCGGCAGGATGTTGACAATGGTGTAGGCCAGAAAAGCCCCCAGCATGAAGAAGGAGCCGTGCGCAAAGTTCACAATGCGCGTCACACCAAAGATGATGGAGAGGCCAGAAGCCACCAGGAACAGCGACGATGCCGTCGCCAGGCCGGTGAGAAACTGTGCGAAGTAAAAACCCATAACAGAGATGCTCTCGGTCACTGCCAGCCTTCAGGTCACATCAGCGCCTGAAGGATGAACTTGGTCGATGAGAAAGATGTACTGCGCCGGGCACCCGCTCAGCTGCAGGCAACCTGGCAAAGTCGCGGACGGGCCACCTCTGACTTTGTGCAGAGCCAGAAGTCATCGTCCCGACAGGATAGAAGGGGCAGGCTGAACAATCATCGGGATGGCCCAGCCTGCCTTTGCTCTGCGCGCTTAGTTCGCAGGACGCAGCTTCATGGCTTCTTCGTCGCTGGGCAGGTAGTCACCGCCCGGGGCGTAGTACCAGTCAACCATCACACCTTTGCCATCCTTGACCGTGGTTTTACCCACCCAGGCACCCATGGTGGACTGGTGGTCAGAGGCCCGGAAAGTGATGGGGCCCGTCGGCGAATCAAAGGTCAGGTTCTCCATGGCAGCCAGAAGGTCCTTGGTTTCCGTGGACTTGGCTTTTTTCAGCACATTGGCCACGGCCAGCATGGCGTTGTAGCCCACCAGAGAACCGGTTTTCGGCGGCTCACCGTGCATGCCTTCATAGGCCGCGACGAACTCGGTGTGCGGCGCGTCCTTGATGTCGTACCAGGGGTAACCGGTCACCAGCCAGCCTTCCGGAGCTTCGCCTTTCAGCGGATCCAGATACTCCGGTTCACCGGACAGCAGGGAGACAACGGTACGGTCATCGAAGAGACCGCGAATGGAGCCTTCGCGCACCAGTTTGGCCAGATCACCGCCGAAGGTCACGTTGTAGATGCCGTCGGGCTTGGCGGCTTCCAGAGCGCGCACGGTTGCCCCGGCGTCGATCTTGAAGAGAGCCGGCCACTGCTCTTCCACGAATTCGGCATCAGGCACGCGCTTGGTCAGCTCGCTTTTGAATGCCTTCACCGCGTCCTTACCATAGGCGTAGTTCGGGGCCACGGTGGCCCATTTCTTTGCGCCGGTTTTGGCTGCTGCTTCCGCCAGCATGGCCGCCTGCATGTGAGTGGAAGGCCGAAGGCGGTAGGTGTAGTCGTTGCCTTTGGACCAGACGATGGCGTCGCTCAAAGGCTCGGAAGCGATGAACAGCACTTCCTTCTGTTTGGCGAAATCCGTCACGGCCAGACCAATGTGAGAGAAGAAGGTGCCCCACAGCAGCACCACCTCGTCGTTGTTGACCAGTTCGTCTGCGATCTTCACCGCATTGCCGGGTTTGCCGGCATCATCGCGGCTGATCACATCAATCTTCTTGCCGTTGACGCCCCCGGCAGCATTGATCTGCTCCAGCGCCAACTGCCAGCCCTTGCGATAGGGTTCGGTAAAGGCAGGCAGGCGGGTGTAACTGTTGATTTCACCCACCTTGATGGTGTCTTCAGCGGCGGCCGTTCCGCCTGTCATGAAGCTGGCGGCCACTGTGGCAGCCAGTCCCAAACCCAGAAAATGTCTTCTTTTCAGCATCCTTAAATCTCCCGTTCAGCCTCTTGTTCAACAAAGGTAATTTACGCGTTCTTCAATGACTGACTTACTTCATTGCTCGGCCAGAAAGCCGGAAGGTCATGCCGGATAAAGGTCCCGGCAATCCCATGGCTTCCTGCTTTTCGGACGGCTGTTTTTCTTGTCATTGCCGTCCTGAAACTCACTATTTCAAACCATCTTCCCCGACGGCGTCCTCCGCGGTCAGCCCGCCAACCCGTGGCAAGGGACGACCGGAATCTGTGACGGCAACCGCGACCATGATTTCCCCGGCCCGCGGCGCATCGTTCAGCCGCACTTCCATGCCGTCAAAATGACTGCGCACATAGGCAGCGTCCTTGTGGCCCAGAGGAATATCCAAAGGCTGGCCCGGGCTGCCCATTTTTTTGGAGGAGGCAACCAGGGCCGCCCCCTTTTCCACAGCCGCGCGCAGCGGTTTGCCCAAACGCGGGTGCAAAATAGCGGCGGCATGCTCCAGTTCGCCAGCTTCTCCCACCATGGCGGACTTGCCGTAGCTTTCAGCCTGGGCCGGTTCAATGCCCAGGGCCTCCACACATTTTCTGCCCAGCAGCGCCCCCATTTCCGCGCCGATTTCCATCAGCGGCTCCAGGTCTTCCATGTATTCCCCGGCGAAGGGGTTTTTGATCACGGCCACCGCGGCGGCCTTGCGGGTGGCAGGGGAGATGTCCCGGCCCATTTCCTGATGGGTTTCCTCGACAAAAACCGCAATTTTCCTGATTTCAGCGCTCATCGCAGTCCGTCCTCCCCTTTGATGTCTTCGGCTTCCAGCCCGCCGGAGCGGCTGTGCACCCGTGGTCCCGTGGTCATCACCAGCACCAGCAGCATTTCATCTGCCCGCGGGGCATCGTTCAGCCCCACTTCAATGGAATCAAAGTGGCTGCGCACGTAGGCGGCGTTGATGTGCGTCACCGGAACATCCAGTCGTGCCCCCACACCGGCCACCTTCTTGGAGGAAGGAACGATGGCTTTGGCACCGCCCAGCGCTTCGCGCATGGCATACCCCCCCGGCGCATGCCAGAGGGCGGCGTGCTCCACCTCCCCGCCTTCACCGATCATGGCGGCCTTGCCGTAGCCTTCAACCACTGCAGGGTCACCACCCAGAGCGGCGATCAGATCCTGCGCCATTTTCAGACCCAAGGGCTTCAGGTCTTCCATAAATCCCTGAATTTCCGGTTCATAGTGTCCGGCAAAGGGGTTTTTGATCACGGCCAGGGCCGCAGCCCGGCGCAACGGCACCTCAGCCACTTTGCCCCCTTCGTGAAAAATCTCTTCCACGGAAATCTGTGATTTGCGGACCACCACGTCAGGCATGCGCCGTCACCTTTCTTTCTCTTGTCTCTTGCCTATGGAAAATCGGTTCTTGTTCCAGGGCCACTGTCGCCAGTAGGCCATCCTGCGCTTTGACGGCAGGTCGAGCGGTCGTCGTTGCCAGCATCTGCCCCTGTAAGGACAGGACCGCCTTTTCAATCAATCCGGCCTGCTGCAGATCTTCTGCCAGGGACAATCCGGCAGACAGGGCCTGTTCCACGGCCACAGACGGCAGCCAGGCGCAGGCGGTTACCACCAGGCGTTCCCCCAGATCACTGTCCGGGGCAATGTCACAGGCCGCCTGTCGGGTGATGGCCGGGTCACCTGGCAGATCCACCGCATTGGCGATCAGGGTGGCGGCGGCATCGGCTCTAGCGGCGGTGCGCGCCAGCACGGTCACGCACTCTGCAATGCCCAGCGACAGACTGCGCCCGCCCCGTCCTGAGGTGGCCACTCCCCGCCAGGGGTCGCTGGCCTGCAGGGTAAAGCGCCCCAGCTCCTGGCCCAGCGGTGTTTCTTCATCCTGTTGAGCCAGGGCCACACGATAGCTTTCCCCCTGGCTGAGATAATAGGCGATGTCCCCGCCATTGTTCACATAGGCCCTGTCCAGAGCAGCCGCGGAGACCATGGCTGCCAGGATTTCTTCGGCCACCGCCCCGGCCACGGCGGCCATGGGGGTGATGAAATGCCCGCGCCCGGCAAGCGGCCGGACAGAGACCTCCATGCGCTGGGCCACCGGGCCGGTCAGATGCAGCCCCTCGGTCGGACAGGCCGACCGCAGACGGGGCAACTCCTCCACCAGCCGGGCCAGCAAGCCGTCGAACGCCTTTACCGCAGCTTCATACGCCCGCTGCACCTCTGCGCGGGTCCCGTCAGCGGCCAGAATCAGATCGATCGGGCCCTGCTGCAGATGCAGCCGGCGACCGTCTGGCAACCAATGGGCTTGCGGCGCGATCATTTTCGCTTGTCTCCCCAGCGATACAACCGGTCATCCATGGGCCAGGGGGCATCCCGGTGGTCCCCTACCCGGCGGGCGGCCTTACCGACAGCTTCAGTGATCGGCACCACCGCATCCATATGCCCGCCCAGCCGCTCATAATCGGACAGGCGCATGGTGAATTCGATGGGAGCCACCAAAGCCGGTGTGGGCACATAGCCAAACGAGTTTTCCGGCATCTGGGTCACATCGGACATGACGGTGATGCCGCCGCCCGGCCAGATGTAGGCCTGCGCGCCGCCACAGGAAACATAAGTCAGGGCATCTTTTACCGAGTTGGTCAGGCGCACGGGGTTCTCAGTGACCCCGGCCCGCAAGGAGCCCCCGGCTCCGCCCATGAAAAGGACAGAGCAGGTCGCCGGTTCACAGTTCTCCGTGATGCGGTCCACAGAAACCTGCAGCCGTTCCGGCAGATCCTTCTTCACCGGTTTCAGTTCGTCATCCAGCTCGTAATAGGCATATTGCTCCCCGGTGGTGGAGACCATGAGCAGAGTCATGCCGGGCTTGGCCTCTTTCGGGTTGAAGTCCCCCAGGATCATCAGCGGATCTTCAATATCCGTGCCGCCCCAGCCATTGCCGGGATCTGCCACCTGGAAGTAGCGCCCGGGGGTGGATCGCCGCCCCATGATGCGGATGCCGGTTGGTTCAATGTCCAGCAGCTTGCCCGCCTGATGCTCTGACAACACACCGGTGATGTGATCGTCCACCACCACCACATCATCCACCAGTCCCTGCCACTGCTTGGCAAACATGCCGATGGTGGCAGACCCGCAGCCGACGCGCATGCGCTGTTCCTTGACCCCGTTGATGATGGGGGCTGCACCTGCCTGAACGACAATCTCTGCGCCGTCATCTACGGTCATCTCAACGGCTTCCCCGTTGCAGAGTTTGAGCAGCGCGTCGCAGGTCACGCGCCCCTCTTTCTTTGACCCGCCTGTCAGGTGATGCACCCCGCCCAGAGACATCATCTGGGAGCCGTACTCGGCGGTGGTAACATGACCGATGGCCTCACCGTTCACCCGCACAGTGGCGCATTCCGTGCCCAGATGGCGGTCGGTATCGATTTTCACTTTAACGCCGCAGTAACTGAAGATGCCCTCCGTCACCACCGTCACCATGTCGACGCCATCCACCTCCTGAGAGACGATGAAAGGCGCGGGTTTGTAGTCGGGATAGGTGGTGCCGGCCCCAACAGCGGTAACAAAAGAGCCGGAGTTCTGAACGATCTCCCCTTCCCAGGCCGTGGCACCTTCCTTGGGCAGGAAAGGAACCAGCTTGCCGCCATCTGCCTTGGTCTGGTCGATGATGGTGAAAGGGTCGACCCGGATCAGTTCCCCGGCTTCATTGGCGTAGCGGTCACAGGCCCCCACCTTGCCATCGGCGATGTAGCACATGACCGGGCAGGCGTCGCAGCGGATCTTTCCGGCGCGGGGATCAGGCTTGCTGCTTTTTCTTTCGGACACGCTCATGGCTTAACTCTTGTTTTTCTGTTGCGCCTTGATGGCGGCACGTACCCGGTCCGGCATGGCGGGGAGCCTGGTGATTTCAGCTCCGGTGGCATGGCGGATGGCATTGAGGATGGCCGGGGCCGTGGGGATCAGCACATGTTCCCCCAGTCCCTTGGCACCGTAAGGACCGTGGGCGTCTTCTTCTTCAATGATCAGCGTTTCCACCGGGGGCATATCGCCGATGGTGGGGATCAGATAATCGTGCAGATTTTCGGTCCGACCGGGCAGGTACTCTTCCATCAGGGCCATGCCAATGCCCTGGGCCGCGCCGCCTTCAACCTGACCTTCCACCAGCTGTGGATTGATGGCCCGTCCCACGTCGTGGGCGGCGGTCAGTTTCAGCAGCCGGACAGTTCCCAGGGCCTGATCCACCTCCAGCTCCATCATATGGGCGGCATAGCCAAAGACGGCGTAGGGCACCCCCTGACCGTTTTCATCCAGTGGCAAGGTCGGCGGGTCATAGCTTTCCACGGCCATCAGAACATAGCCCTGCTCGTTGACCGGCAACTGGGCCAACTGCAGCTGATGACTGACCCCGTCCTCACGAAGGTGGATGCAGCCCTCAGCCATCTGGATGCTGGCATCAGAAGACAGATTGGCGTGACGCAGAATTTCAGCGCGCAGTGCTTCACCGGACAGGCGCGCGGCATTGCCGCTGACGAAGGTCTGGCGGGAAGCTGAGGTTTTGCCCGCATCCGGTGTGATGTCTGTATCTCCGCCGATCAGCTCGACCTGGGACAAGGGCACACCCAGGGCATCGGCAAAGATCTGGGCGATCACCGTATTGGCCCCCTGACCGATGTCCATGGCCCCCTGATGCAGCACCACTTTGCCGTCAGCCGTGATGCCTGACTTAATGGTGGAAGGATTGGGCAAAGAGGTGTTGCCACAGCCGTACCAGCCCCCGGCTATGCCCACTCCCCGACGCCGATTGCCGTCGCTCTGGCTGGCATTCCAGGCATCGATTTCTTCCAGCGCCCGCTGCCAGTGGGGCTTCAGCCCTTCAAAGCAGGCCGTGATGCCAACGCCCTTTTCAAAGACCTGGCCCGTGCCGGTGGGCACCCCGTTTGTCAGCGCATTGCGCAGACGGAATTCCAGACGATCCTGCCCCAGCTTGTCCGCCAGTTCGTCAAATAGGCACTCCTGCGCCACAGCCGACTGGGGCACGCCGAAACCGCGAAAGGCTCCGGAGGGGGGACAGTTGGTGTGAATGGCCCGACTGCGGGCCCGGTAGTTCTCAATGGCATAAGGCCCGGAGGCATGAACCGGCACCCGGTTGGCCACCGTCGGGCCCCAGGACGAATAGGCCCCGGTGTTGAAGGTTCCGTTGAAATCAAAGGCCGTGACCCTGCCCTCAGCGTCGACGCCGATCTTCAGGTGAATTTCAGCGGGATGGCGCTTGGTGGTGGCAGCCATGGACTCACTGCGCGAATAGGTGACCCGCACGGGCCGATCCAGTTTCCAGGCCGCCAGAGCCACATAGGGCTGCAACGAGATATCCAGCTTTGAGCCGAACCCGCCGCCGGTGGCCGTGGGGACAATGCGGATCTGCTCCGGCGCCAGCCCCATGATCTTTGCCGTTTCATCCCGATCCATGAAAGGCGCCTGGGTACAGGCGTGGATCTCAATGCGATCCCCCACACGTCGGGCAAAACCGGCTTCCGGTTCAATGTAGGCATGTTCGACAAAGGAGGTTTCGTACCGCCCCTCGACCATCAGGTTCGCATCGGCCAGGCCCTGATCCACATCCCCCTTTTGCACGAAGCCTCCGGTCATCAGATTGCCGGGACGATCTTCATGCAGCAGGGCCGCATCCGGCGCTTCCGCCTCTGCAGGCACCAGGGCGGCAGGCAACTCCTCCCAACTGACCGGAAAGGCGGTCAGATCGAGATCGGCCATCACGCTGGCCTCGCCAACCACAGCCGCAACCGCCTCTCCCCGATAGCGGGCCTCGCCTTCTGCAAAGACAGGCTGGTCGGAAAAGGCGGGAATGACGGAGAAATGATTGTCGCCGGGAATATCTCTTGCGGTCAGAACCAGTGCCAGACCGGGCTGGGACGCCAGATAACCCTCCAGATCACCGAAGGTAAAGCCCGCCCTGTGGTGAGGGGACCGAATGATTTTCAACACCAGCGCATCCGCCGGGGCCACGTCATCTCCGAAGAGCTCCAGACCGGTGAGCTTTGCCTCACCATCCAGGCGCGCCACAGCGTCGCCAACAGCTGTCTGCCCGCCCCCTGTTGCGTCTCGGGTCAGCGGCTCCGTCCGGGGCAGCACGCCTGCCACCGCGCCGCAGACCGCATCAATGATCTTGATGTAGCCGGTGCAGCGGCACAGCACCCCACCCAACGCATCTTTGACCTGATCGGCGGTGGGATGAGGCACCTGTCGCAGCAAGGCCAGTGCGGAAACCATGATCCCAGGTGTGCAGATGCCACATTGCGCGGCACCATGCGCAGCAAAAGAGGCCTTGAGTTTCTCGGCCAGGGGATCCTGCCTCACCAGGCCAGAAAGTGTTTCAATTTTCGTGGCCGCCAGCCGACCCACCGGCACCATGCAGGAACAGACAGCTTCCCCATCCAGCAGCACGGTACAGGCACCACAGTCCCCGGCGTTGCAGCCAACTTTCACGTCCCTGGCCCCAAGCTCTTCACGCAGAACTTCAGACAAGCGGGTCAAGGGCGCGGATTGGACCGACACTTCCTGTTGATTGAGATCGAAGGTCAGCGCGTCTTCATTCAGCACGGCACTCATGCGCCCTCTCCTTCCACGCAAAGCGCCACTGCCCGCCCGACCAGTTCCCGGGCGGCATCCCGGCGGTAATCGGCAGAACCGCGCACGTCATCGATGGGACTGAGAAGGGACAGGTGATCAGCTGTGACACAGGCCTGCAAGGCCTCTGCTGACCAGCTTTGTCCGCACAGCGCGGCTTCCAGATCCGGCAGGCGCTGAGCCACGGCCGAGCAGGACCCCACGGCCACACGGGCCGAAGCCACTTTTCCGGCGCCGTCGGGCACGAGAACAGCAGCCACCATGGCAATGGAGATGACCAGATAGCGCCGCGCCCCCAGTTTCAGGAAGGCACTGCAGCTGTCTGCCGTTTGATCCGGCACCAGGATGGCGGTCACCAGCTCTTCCGGTCGCCGGGCCGTTTGCCGCACACCGGTGATGAACTCCGCCAGGGGCAGCACACGTTTGCCCTGACGGCTGCTCAGTTCCACAGAGGCCTCCAGCGTCAACAGCGGCGGCACGCCATCTGCAGCAGGCGAGGCATTGCAAAGATTGCCAGCCACGGTGCCGACATTCTGGATCTGTAAAGAGCCGACTTCACGACCTGCCGCCTTCAAGCCATCAAACACGGGCGGAAGATCGGCTTTGACCACATCGCTCCAGGTCGTCAACGCCCCCAGACGCCAGACCGGTCGCCCATCAACCTCGTCCCGAGCAATGCCGCGCAAACCCGCCAGGCCACTCAGATCCATAACAGGATCGGTGCGATGATCGCTAAAGACCGGATCTTCCCCCAGCAGAGGATAGAAATCAGTGCCGCCCGCCAGCAAACGGCAAGGGCCGGACGCCAGAACGCCCAGGGCATCGTCCAATTGATCGGGGGCGATATATCTCATCTTTCCCTGCATCCTACCCGGCGTCGGCCTGCACGCCATTTGTATACTTTTTTATTTAGCCTACTAACATTTCAACACCTTTCCAAAGCGCTTGTCAATTTTTTTGAATGCAGGAAGGGAGATTCGGAAAACAAGTATAAATATTTATATAATACAACAACTTATTAATTCCCTGTTTCAACGGTCGACTTCCCGAATTTTCAAAAATGCGAAAAAACATCGGGCAAAAACTCACCTCTTTTGACCACATCCTCTGGCTCTTCCATTGAAGAACAGTCGGCCATCACCAGTGAAAAACCTGCCAGCATGGAACAAGCAGCAACGGGCAAAGGCCACGCGTCAGAACAGCCTCAAAACCGCCCGGACTGCGCCCCTGGTTCACTTTTCAGAGTTAGGGTTCCCGCCCGTTTCAGATCAGGACAACGGCGGCCCTGACCCCTGTCATCAACAAATCAAAGCTGTCGTGAGAGTTTTCCCGCAGCACATGTCGATCCGAACACCTCAACCATAAGAGGTTCTGGACCTACAGGCGCCGACCAGCAACCTGCCCGGCCCATCTATTGATCTGCAAAGCTGTCCGCGTCGGGTTCACGGCCTCCACCCCTGGCATGACAGGCAGATAAAGAGGCCGCGCAGCCCAGCGACAATAAGTTGATGAAGGCGGAGGTACGCAAAAAGCAAAAGTAAAACCAAATGCAAATCACCTCTACCTATCAGATATGATGAATTCAAATCCATAATTCTGGAAATTTTATATTCCATTTAACTAGATTATACTTAAACCAAAAAACGGTTTCTCATTATTATTACATTAAGATTCTTCGATATTTACTTGGAGATATATCAAAACAAAGACTCTCAAACGAAAGCGGAACGTCAGGCTATGAAGAGCCTCAAGATTCAGACACAGATTTTTTCAATAGCCCTCCTGGCATTGCTTGGCTTTGCGCTCACAACCGGCATCTATCTCTATGGCAATCAAAAGCTCGAGAAGAGTTTCATTCAGGAGATTGAAGCCAGCGAGGCGGCGATCCTCTCGTCAAAAATCAAGTACCTCTTCTTGAACGCCCGGCGGAACGAAAAGGATTTCCTGCTGAGGCTGGATAACAAGTACGTCGAAAAACACAGCCTGACATCGGCGCAGGTGATTCAGTCTCTCGAGGAGTTAAAACACCTGACCAACAGCGAAGAAACCACTGCGCTGATTGACCAGATTGAAAGCACCTACCAGGACTATCAGAAGCAGTTCACTGTGGTGCAGGAAGACTGGCTACTTCTGGGACTTTCCCCAAAGGAGGGGTTACGGGGATCTCTGCGCGGGGCCGTCCACAAGGTAGAAAGCAAACTCAAGGAGTTTGATCAGCCGCGCATGGCTGTGACCATGCTGATGATGCGTCGGCATGAAAAAGATTTCCTGATGCGCAAAGACCCGAAGTATGTGGACCGCATGGTCAAACGCCGTCAGGAGTTTTCTGAGCAACTGGCCGCATCCTCTCTGCCTGACGCCGACAAAGCAGAGATCACTCAGCTGATGTCTCAATACCACGCGGACTTCAACAAACTGGCCAAGGTCTATCTGGAGCTGATCCCGGAGACCAAAGAACTCAGCCGCCTTTTTGCCGTTGGCGAACCTCTGCTGGATTCCTATTTCGACCAGGTGCAGCAGAACGAAAAAGTCGCCAAAGCCGCCGCTTTTCAAACCCAGTCAGAATCCACCTTCATCATGATCGCCGCCCTGATCGCGATCGGGCTGGTCGTGACCGTCTGCGCCCTGCTCATTGGGCGGGGCCTCAGCCGCCCCATCACCAGCATGGTGTCCATCATGCAACGCCTGGCCAAGAACGACTTTTCAGCGGACATTCCAGCCCAGCGCAGAAGCAATGAAATCGGCGATATGGCCCGGGCTCTGGTGGTCTTCAAAGAAACCGCAGAACAGGTGCGGGACCTGGATCGCCAGCGCGAAGAAGAAAAGACCAGGGCCGATCAGGAAAAACGTCAATCGCTTCTGGATATGGCCAACTCCTTCGAAGCCAGCGTTGGCCATATTGTCAGGGACGTTTCCAACACGGCAACAGACTTCGAAGCCTCAGCGCAGAATCTGGTGGCGACCGCCCAGACCACAGACAACCAGACGTCGGCGGCCTCAGATGCGTCTACCGAAGCCACATCAAACGTGCAGAATGTGGCAACAGCTGCAGAGCAGCTGACAGGGTCGATCACTGAAATCAGCAGCCAGGTGGTCCAGTCCACAACCATCACCGCCACAGCGGTAGAGAAAACCCGGACAACAGCCGACACGGTAAAAGGTCTGGCCGAAGCCGCCGAGCGCATTGGCGACGTCGTCACCCTGATCCAGGACATTGCCGAACAAACCAACCTGCTGGCTTTGAATGCCACCATTGAAGCGGCCCGTGCCGGGGAAGCAGGCAAGGGCTTTGCTGTGGTTGCTTCAGAAGTCAAATCCCTTGCCAACCAGACGGCAAAGGCCACCAGTCAGATTTCAGATCACATCAAGTCCATTCAGGGAGAAACCCTGGACGCAGTGGATGCCATTGGTGAAATTCAATCGGTGATCACGGAAGTCAACGACATTGCCGAATCCATCGCCGCCGCCGTTGAGGAACAATCAGCCGCAACCAGCGAGATCTCAAACAATGTGCAGCAGGCCGCCAAGGGTACGGAGGAAGTGGCGAGCAACATCACTCTGGTGGCTCAAGGCTCTGCCGTGACACGGGAATCCGCGACGACCATGCTCATGGCCTCCGGCGATCTGGTCAGCAACTCCGACAGATTGCACCGCCAGGTCGAGGAATTTCTCTCCAACATTCGGGCGGCCTGATCCAGCTATCGCGGGTTTTTTCTTACGGGATTTCTTGCGACCCTGGCGGGCCTCGTTGCGCTCAAGCGCCGCGCAAGCTGCGCACCTCAACGATGTTAGCCCTAACCCTCCAATCCCTGACGGGTTGAAGGGTGTCGTCCGGCTACAAGCACCAGCGAGCTGGCTTCTGGCCACAAGTACCGAGCTGCGAAAGCAGCGAGGCAAGCGCAACCGCGCGCCCGAGCTTATGCGAGGTAAAAACTTCGCGGGAGCGAAAAAACCTGCTGCGAAAGCAGCGAGGCAAGCGCAACCGCGCGCCCGAGCTTATGCGAGGTAAAAACTTCGCGGGAGCGAAAAAACCTGCTGCGAAAGCAGCGAGGCAAGCGCAACCGCGCGCCCGAGCTTATGCGAGGTAAAAACTTCGCGGGAGCGAAAAAACCTGCTGCGAAAGCAGCGAGGCAAGCGCAACCGCGCGCCCGAGCTTATGCGAGGTAAGCCTACGTGGCGTTTGAACGAAACACCTCGCTGCCGAAAGGCAGCGAGAAAACCCAGCCACCTACAGCCTTCCCCGTTACCCGGCGAAGGCCTTTTCAACCACGAACTCACCGGGTTTGGCGTTGGAGCCTTCACTCAGGCCCGCCTTCTCGCAGATGGCCTTCAGATCCCGGAACATCTCCATAGACCCACAGATCATCACCCGGTCGTTTTCCCGGCTGAGGTCGGGCACACAGAGATCGTCGTAAAGCTTGCCGCTTTCCATCAGCGTGGTGATGCGGCCGGTGACGGGATAATCCTCCCGGGTCACGGTGGCAAAGTGCACCAGCTTGTCGCCGACAAACTCGCTGACCAGCTCATCGTTTTTGATCTCTTCGATCAGCTTGAAGCCATAGGCCAGCTCTGCCACTTCCCGGCAGCAGTGCACCAGGATCACCTGGTCATACTGCTCATAGGTTTCCGGGTCGCGGATCACCGAGGCAAAGGGCGCAATGCCGGTGCCGGTGGCCAGCAGATAAAGACGCTTGCCGGGGATCAGGGCATCCAGCACCAAAGTGCCAGTGGGCTTCTTGCCCAGCAGAACCTTGTCGCCGGGCTGGATCTTCTGCAGGCGGGAGGTCAGCGGACCGTCGGGCACCTTGATGGAGTAGAACTCCAGTTCCTCCGCCCAGGAAGGCGAGGCCACGGAGTAGGCCCGCAGCAGGGGTTTCTTTTCCCCTTCCAGGCCGATCATCACGAACTCGCCAGAGCGGAAGCGGAAGGCCTGGGGGCGGGTCAGCTTGAAGGAGAAGAGCCGGTCTGTGTAATGCTCCACAGACAGCACCGTTTCAGCTGTCGGCGCGTTGGGATTGACCTTTTTGACCGGGGCTTCGGGCGAAGCAGCTGCGGCGCTATCCAACATCTCTTTCCTCATAAACTCTACAAAACCACCCCAACCGGGGAGAAACAAAATGTGCAGGTTTCACTGGCGATCCAATGATCTGGGCGGACCATAAAAAGAGTCGTTCAGGAGGTCAAGAATTAATTTAGTATACTATCTATTTTTATGGTGATTTTTTAGGAATAACCATTTGTAATTTATTACATTAATGCCAAAATACCTTCTTCAACAAAACTAATTTCAAGCAAAAATCATATCGAAAGAAACTCATTCTGCGTGTTTTCCCAATACCGAACCAATCCAGCCTCGCACGTTATGAACAACTCCTGGACAGGAAAGTCGCGCAGAAGACATCGACGTCTGCCTGATTATGGTTATCTGTTGACAGTTTCAGTCGATACTCTGACCGCTGGGCTGCCCGAAAAAGCAAGGGTTCTCGATAGCGGAGAAGACAAGAGGCAGAGGCCCTATGGACGAGCAACAGGCAGGCAACAAAGGCGGGGACCACAGAGGTGAAGGCAGACGCGGCCGCACGGGAGGCGGACGGCGACGGCGACCGGACAGCAATCAGTCCTCTTCCTTACGCCCGACCAGCTACAAACAGCTCAAACATCCCTTTACACCCCAGAAAGTCTTTTCAGAAGACGAGGTGTCCGCCATCCATGACACGGCCCTTCGTGTCCTGGAAGAGCTGGGCATCAAGGTCCTGCTGCCCGAAGCCAGAGAGATCTTTGGCAAAGCCGGTGCGCGTCTTAACGATGAAAACGACATGGTGCTGATCGGGCGAGAGATCGTCATGGCCGCCCTGGAGACAGCCCCCTCCAGCATTCGCCTGCGCGCCAGAAACCCCGCCCATGAGCAGGATTACACCACAGGCACCATGATGTTCTCCGCCGGCGCCGGCTGCCCCAACGCCACAGATCTGGAGCGGGGGCGTCGCCCGGGCAGGCTCAGCGACTATGAGGAAGCCCTGAAGCTCAGCCAGACCTTCGATGTCATCCACATGTTCGGGCCCAATGTGGAGCCGCAGGATGTCCCCATTCAGTTCCGTCACTATGAGATGACGCGGGCGCAGATGGAGTTTGGGGACAAGCCTCTTTTTATCTACTCGCGGGGCCGCGATCAGGTGCGCGAGTGCTTTGAGATGATCCGTCAGGGCTTCAACCTGACGGAGGAGGATTTTACTGACGGGGCCTGGGCCAGCACTGTGATCAACAGCAACTCCCCCCGCTTGCTGGACAAGCCCATGGCCCAGGGGATCATCGACTTTGCCCGGGCCGGGCAAATGTCCATCATTACGCCCTTCTGTCTGGCCGGAGCCATGGCCCCGGTGACAGTGGCGGGGGCTCTGACCCTGCAACATGCCGAGGCCCTGGCCTGCATCACCCTGGCCCAGCTGAGCAAGGCTGGCGCCCCGGTGAGCTATGGCGGTTTCAGCTCCAACGTGGATATGAAATCAGGGTCCCCGGCCTTTGGCACGCCGGAACATGTCAAAATGCAAATCGGCGGCGGTCAGCTGGCCCGCCACGTCAACCTGCCCTGGCGTTCGGCGACAGGAGCCGCGTCCAACTGCCCGGACATGCAGGCTGCCATGGAAACCCAATCCGCTCTCTGGGGAGCGTTGATGGGCCAGGTGACCATGACAAAACACGCTGCGGGCTGGCTGGAAGGCGGGCTGACCTTCGGCTATGAGAAGTTCATCAATGACCTGGAAGGATTGCAGACCGTCGCAGAGCTCTGCAGCAAACCGGAAGGAAGCGCTGCTGAAATCGGTTTTGAAGCGCTGGCCGAGGTTGAACCTGGCGGTCATTTTTTTGCCGCGCAACACACCATGGAACGTTACCAGACGGCCTTCTACAAACCGCTGGTGGCGGACCTGAGCAACTTTGGCACCTGGGAAGCCAATGGGGCGTTGACCTCTGCAGAACGGGCCACAGCCATCTGGAAAGACTGTCTGGAAAACTTCAAGCAGCCGCCGACAGGTGAAGAAGCCGCGGATCGGCTGGCTGCCTACATTGCCGACCACCGAGCCGCTGGAGGCGCAAAGCCGCTGGATTGAGCGACAGCAGCTTTGCGCCGGTCTGGAGTCTGGACGGAAGCGGAAGCTCAGGGCGCTTCATTTCAGTCCAGGCTCACCCTCTGATCCACCAGCGACTTCACGCTAGAGGCAAATCGGTTTAAGTGGAATCACTACGTGATAACGCTTGAAGCGTGAAACTCGTTTCAGTGTTTAAGAGGATGAGTCACGGCTTGATTCAAAGCGCGTAACGCTTCGAACCAAACCGATCATGCTCTGGAGCACACCCGTCACCCCAGGCAATCAGCTGCCTCAGCAGCAATCTGCCGAATGACCTGTTCATAGAGCTCCGGTCCCGGTGTGAAGCTGGCCCCCAATGGATCCAGCTGACCGATTTTGGCCCCTGTGCCCTGGCTGACGATGGACACCCGACGGTCATCAAACTGGGGCTCGGAAAAGATGCACACCACCCCCTGATCACGCATTTTCTCCTGCAGCTCACGCACCCGCTTGGCGCCAGGCTGGACATCGGGATTGCCGGTAACGGAGCCGATGGGCTGCAGGCCAAACCGACGTTCAAAGTACTGATAGGCATCGTGGAAGACGATAAAGGGCTTGTCCTGAACCGGGGCCAGTTGCTGCCGCACCTCAGCTGTCAGTTCATCAATCCGCTGTACGGTCTGACGGGCGTTGGCCTTGTAGAGATCAGCGTGGGCAGGATCTTTCGCTGACAGTTCGGCGGCAATGGCCATCACCATCACCTCTGCATTGTGTGGATCCAGCCAGAGGTGGGCGTCCATTTCCCCATCTTCATGCTCATGCCCTTCATGATCATCGTGATGCGCTTCTTCGTGCTTCTCGTCGTCATGATGCTTGTCGTCGTGGTCGGCATGCTCTTCTTCGTGGTGTTTTTCATCACCGTGGGCGTGCGCTTCTTCATGGTGCTTTTCATCATGATGCTCTTCTTCACCATGATGGGCCTCTTCATGGTGTTCTTCTTCATGATGTTTGTCATCGTGATGGGCTTCATCATGCTTTTCTTCGTCATGATGTTCGTCTTCATCATGATGGGCCTCACCTTTGCCCTCGTGTTCACCGTGACCTCCGTGATCACCGTGGTCATGACCGGCAAAATCGCCGCCCTCGCGATAAGGATGGAGAATCAAACCTTCTGTTTGCTGCAGCGTGACCACCTTGGCGTCCGCCGCCAGGTTCTCGACCGAATTGCTCAGGAAAGCTTCCAGCTCAGGGCCGATCCAGAACACCAGGTCCGCCTGCGACAGAGCCTTGGCGTCTGAGGGGCGCAGGGCATATCCGTGCGGCGATGCTGCACCCTTTACGATGACGTCAGGCTCACCCGCGCCCTTCATGACCGACGCAACCAGAGAATGCACAGGTTTGATGGAGGCCACCACACGCAGATCTTCTGCAGCCGCGGCCGTCATGCCAGCCGATGACAGCAACAAAAGTCCAGCCGACGTTGCAGCAACAGAGGTCACTTTACGTGTTGCAGCGACAAACTGTTCCATAGATTTGACCTTTAAAGGACCCACAGCCCATCCTCTTTCTTGCATTGATGGCCCGCCACATCTCAGCAGCAGGGCAGAGCGTTTCACAGCATCTTGAAATGTTATACAGTTACATAGCACTTGTGTAATGCTATAACGTTTGCAATACAGAAGGGCAAGGACCTTTTTGTGACTCCCTTTGCCCTCACCACAGGTCTGCGGCGACTCCCTGAAAACAGCAGCCAAATGGCGCCGATCCCACCCACCTACAGGTCAATTCGTGACAACAGCTTTTTCTCCCCTCATCGATATTCAGCAGGCGTCCGTCCAGAGGTCTGGCCGCTGGCTGATTCAGGGTCTGGACCTGACCATCAATCCCGGTGAGATCGTCACTCTGATCGGCCCGAATGGCTCGGGAAAGAGCACCACGGCCAAACTGGTCACCGGGGTGCTGCAGCCCGACCAGGGGCAGGTAAAGCGCAAAGCAAAACTGAAAATCGGCTACGTCCCGCAGAAACTCAACATCGACTGGACCCTGCCTCTGACGGTCCGGCGGCTGATGACCCTGACGTCAAAGCACAGCAAGGCGGAGGTGCAGGCCGCTTTGGCAGAAGTCGGCATGGCCGCGCATGCAGATGCGGAGGTCCAGCATCTCTCGGGCGGGGAGTTCCAGCGGGTTCTGCTGGCCAGAGCCATGGTGCGCAAACCAGATCTGCTGGTCTTGGACGAGCCGGTTCAGGGCGTGGATTTTTCCGGTGAAGTGGCGCTCTATGATCTGATCAAAGAGATCCGAAACCGCACAGGCTGCGGCATTCTCCTGATCTCCCACGACCTGCATGTGGTCATGGCGGAAACGGACACCGTGGTCTGCCTGAACGGCCATGTCTGTTGCCGCGGCACCCCGCAAACAGTGGCAAAAAGCCCTGAATATCTGCGGCTCTTTGGCAATCGGGCCGCAGAAACCCTGGCCATCTATCAGCACCATCACGACCACACCCACCTGCCCGACGGACGCATCCAGAACGCCGACGGCAGCTTCGCAGACAGCTGTGAAGGGCATGGCCATTCCCACGATACCCCCGCTCATCCGGATCACACCCACGCGCCCCACCTACATGGGGGGCAGAGACAAGATCAGGATTCAGAGCCCGCTCTTCCAGCCTCCCGTCCCGGCACGGTACCGGAGCAGGCGGCGACAGATGCCCGGCCCGTTCAGGAAGGATCCCGCCATGCTGGATGACTTTTTCTTCCGGGCCCTGCTGGCCGGGGTTGGCCTCGCCCTGACCGCCGGACCGCTGGGCTGCTTCATTGTCTGGCGCCGCATGGCCTACTATGGCGAAACCCTCTCCCACTCCGGCCTGCTGGGGGTGGCCCTGGCTTTTCTGCTCGACCTCAATCTGATGATCGGGGTCTTTGTGGTGGCACTGCTGGTGTCGCTCAGCCTGCTGCTGCTCCAGCGCAGGCAGGTGCTGTCCAGTGACGCCCTGCTGGGCATCCTCTCTCACTCGGCCCTGGCATTGGGGTTGGTCATTGTCGCCCTGATGACCTGGCTTCGGGTGGATCTGATGGCCTTGTTGTTCGGGGACATTCTGGCGGTCAGCAAAGTGGATCTGGCCATGATCTACGGCGGCGGCGTGATCGTTCTGGCCTTACTGGCCTATCTTTGGCGCCCTCTTCTGGCGGCCACGGTCAACGAAGAGCTGGCGGAAGCCGAAGGGTTGCAGCCCGGGCGCTCCAAACTGATCTTCATGGTCCTGATGGCTCTTGTCATTGCCATTGCCATGAAACTGGTGGGCATACTGCTGATCACCTCCCTGCTGATCATCCCGGCTGCCACGGCCCGGCGATTTGCCGCCACTCCCGAGAGCATGGCGGTCTTTGCCGCCGTGCTGGGGGCCCTGGCCGTAATCCTTGGCCTCTATGGGTCCCTGAGCTACGACACCCCTTCCGGTCCCTCGATTGTGGTGGCCTGTCTGGCTCTCTTTCTGCTCAGCCTGCTGCCGCGCCCTGGCAAAAAGCCCAACCCCTCTTTACCCAGCGGGAGCTCTGCCCCGAAATGACCCAGCCACGCACACCATCCGGCTCCCCGGCCGCGGCCCTGCCGGTCAAGCTCACCAAAAATCAGACCTTGGTGTTTGAGGCTCTCAGCCAATCTGAAGAGCCTTTGAGCGCCTATACCCTCTTGGATCAGCTGCGCACGGAAGGGCTGCGGGCTCCTTTGCAGATCTATCGGGCGCTGGAGAAATTGCAGGAACAGGGATTGGTTCATCGCCTGGAAAGCGTGAACGCCTTTGTCGCCTGCGCCCATCCCCATCATCATCAGGGGTCTGTCATCTTCACCATCTGCACGGACTGCGGCGGGGCGGAAGAACTGACCGATGCTTCTATTGCCGGACGCCTGGCGGAACGGGCGAAAGAGAAGAACTTCGCCATCGAAAGCGCCACCGTGGAACTGCACGGTCACTGCGCCAGTTGCCAGGATGCTCAGGAGACCCAGGACGCCGGGGATGCTCAGGTATGAGACGAGGATGCCCATAAGTGCAAAGGTAACACCATTGCACAAAGAAACTTCGCCCTCAGGCCCGGTGCTTTTTACGTGCGTTATCCATGGAAAAAACCGATCTATCTGACGGGATTGAAGGCTGGTCAAAGCACTGAGGGTTCTCAGAGAGCTTACCGGCTCTTTCCACTCCTACATCAGGAGCAGTATGGTCTGCTTCAGCGGCGGGATTTAGAACAGTCCTCTCTTTAAAGAGACCGGCGATCCTGCCAGCCTGTTGCACCAGCCAAAGTGGACAAAAGACAGACCAGATAAAGTCTTCTGCTTCGGGGCCTATCGACAGGCAAAACAAACTTGGTTATCGCTTGCCCCAATGAGACAACCGACGGCACCTGTCGCCAGCAGCGACAGGTTGCCAGACATGAGGAGCGCGCCATCATGCTGCGTAAAACCGATTTTTTCATCAACGGCCAGTGGGTCGCCCCGACGACCGCCAAGGAGCTGGAAGTCATCAACCCGGCTGATGAGGCAGCTTGCGCTGTCATTTCTCTGGGCAGCAAAGCAGATGTGGACAAGGCTGTCGCCGCCGCCCGTGATGCTTTTGACAGCTGGAGCGGCACCAGCCTGGACGAACGCCTTGGCTACCTGAAAAAACTGGCTGAAGTTTACAAAGCCCGCATGGGTGACATGGCCCAGGCCATCTCCATGGAAATGGGTGCGCCCATCACGCTGGCCACTGAAGCCCAGGCAGCTTCCGGTTTGGGTCACCTGCTGCGCTTCATCAAAGAAGTGGAAAACTTCACCTTTGATCACATGCTGCGCCAGGACGCCTCCGGTGAGCACATCACCCACGAACCCATCGGTGTTTGCGGGCTGATCACGCCCTGGAACTGGCCCATGAACCAGGTGACCCTGAAAGTGGTACCTGCGGTGGCTGTTGGCTGCACCGTGCTGCTGAAGCCCTCTGAAATCGCACCGCTGTCCTCCATGGTCTTTGCAGAGATGATGGAAGAAGCCGGTTTCCCTGCTGGTGTCTTCAACCTGGTCAACGGCGACGGCCCGAGCGTGGGTGAAGCCATGTCCAACCACCCCGACATCGACATGATGTCCTTCACCGGCTCCACCCGTGCAGGCACGGCCGTTTCCAAAGGCGCCGCCGACACCGTCAAGCGCGTCTCCCTGGAACTGGGCGGCAAATCCCCCTGGATCGTCTTCGCAGACGCCAATGTGGAAAAAGCCGTCAATGGCGGCGTGCGCCAGTGCTTCTACAACACCGGCCAGTCCTGCAACGCCCCGACCCGTATGCTGGTCGAGCGCTCCATCTACGATCAGGCCGTGGAAATTGCCAAGGCAACTGCGGAAAGCTCCAAAGTTGGTGATCCCAAGGAAGAAGGCAACCACATGGGGCCGCTGGTTTCCGAACTGCAGTTCGACAAGGTGCAGGGCCTGATCCAGGTGGCCATCGATGAAGGCGCCAAGCTGATCGCTGGCGGCACGGGCCGTCCTGACGGCTTCAACAAAGGCTACTATGTGCGCCCGACCGTTTTTGCCGACGTCAACAACGACATGCGTATTGCCCGCGAAGAAGTCTTCGGTCCTGTTCTGACCATGATCCCTTTCGACAGCGAAGAAGAAGCCATCGCCATTGCCAATGACACTCCCTATGGCCTGGCAGCTTACGTTCAGTCCGGTGATCAGAAGCGTGCCCAGGGTGTGGCCCGCAAACTGCGCGCCGGCATGATCATGATCAACGGTGCCCAGCGTCCTTCCGGCAGTCCCTTCGGCGGCTACAAGCAGTCTGGCAACGGACGTGAAGGTGGCAAGTGGGGCCTGGAAGACTTCCTGGAAGTGAAGTCCATTTCCGGCTGGCAGGCTGAAGCTGCTGAATAAGAGCAGGTTCGTGCTGCAATGAAACAAACCCCGGTCACTTTGGCCGGGGTTTTTTCTTAAAACAGGATCGATTCCAGCGCATGGTCTGTTTAGCTGGAGGCACTTTGCCTTTGCGCCGTACGCATGACTCATCCTCTAAAACATTGAAAAGAGGCAAATGCACGCTTCAAGCGTTATCACGTAGTGATTCCACTTAAACCGATTTGACTCTGGTGATCTCATTTAAACCCATTTGACTCTAATGGACGGCCAAGGAGGTGTCCCTTGCGCGAAAGACGAACAGTCGAAGACCATTCCTTTAAGGACCTGCAGGCTGCCGGGCGCCGCTTCCGGGATCTGCGGTTCAGCGACTGTGATTTCTCCCACTGTGACCTTTCCGACAGCCAGCTCTACGACTGCCACTTCGAGAACTGCCGCTTTTCTAACTGCAACCTCAGCAACCTGAGTCTGGAGGGGGTTCATCTGGAAGATGTTCAGCTGACGACCTGCAAGGCCCTGGGGCTGGACTGGTCCAAAACCAGCTACCTGCGCGGCCTCGGGGCAAAAGACAGCAATCTGGACTTCAACACCTTTGCCGGTCTCGAAGTCAAAGACCTGAACCTGGAAGGCTGTCTGTTGCGCGATGCCTTCTTTCAGGACTGCAGCCTGCCCAAAGCCCGCTTTTCCGACAGCAACCTGACAGGGGCCAATTTCGAAGATTGCAAGCTGCGGCAGGCGGACTTTACCGGAACTGAAGGCTTTGCAGCCTTGCTGAGCCGAAACGACCTGCGTCAGGCCGTCTTACCCCTGGCCTCAGCCCTTCATCTGCTCAAGGAATTTCAGATCATCGTCAGATGACGTTGTCCTTTTCAAAGGGTAAAGTGATAGAAAGCCTGCAAACGAAAACAACCTTGAGAGCCGTTCTCTGTGACCTCGCCGGAAGAGGCCATTCAGAACGAGACACACTCTCAGTAACAGGAAATCAGGGGAGCGGATTCCTGAAACCTCGGTCGCCAAATCAGGGTCAGGCCCCAAAAGGGGCAGAAGAAACCAAGATCAAAAATCACTCTGACGGGACAGCCGCGCCGGACCCACAGGCAGATGTGGTAAGCAAAGTGCGCGACCACCTGGACAGGGGCGAGTACTTCCTGGCCCAGGATCTTGCCATCTCCGCTTTGCAGAAAGATCAGGACAACGACGACCTGCGGGCGCTTGTGGCCCTGGCTCTGGTGCGCGCCAATGCTCTGGATCAGGCACAGGAAATCATCGCGCCTTTGCTGGCAGGGCTGGCTGACAAGGCCATCAATCTCCATACACCCAGCCCGACCTTCAGGCTGCCTCTTGAGCGGCTGCAGACCCTGGCAGATGTCTGTTACCAGTTCTGGCGGCAGGGAGATGACCAGCAGTACCTGGGGCTGGCTCAGGACCTGCACGACCAGGTTTTCGCACAAAGCCAGAGAACCCGCAGTGGCACGCTGGCCTTGATCCTGGCCTACATCAACGAACAGCAGAACGGCGCCGTCAATGAAAGTTCTGAACTGATCCGGCGGCTGGCGGCGCAGGTCGCCGATAAAGAACTCAGCCCCGATGCAGGTGAGCGGGAAGCATTCTGGCACCTGGCTGCCCAGGCCGTGTTGCTGATCTTCGAAAGGAAACCCGAACGGGCGGTTAAAAAGCTGAAAGCCGCCCACGGCGTGACCCGACTGAATTCTTCCAAAGGCACCCAGCTGCGCCGTGTGCTGGCGCAGCTCCAACGGGCCAGCGATCTGATCCCTGAAGGCCTGCTGGAGGCACTGCCCGCCCCGGGCCTGCTGGTTTTCTCCGGACTGGCCTTTGATCCGCCGGGTTCAGCGGAGGCCCGCTTGCCTCTGTCCAAGGAAGCCGCCATCCGGCAGGCTCTGGATGAAGAATTGGCCTCCTTGGAAGCCAGCATTGGCTATTGCTCCCTCACCTGTGGGTCAGAACTGATTTTCGCCGAAGCACTGCTGGCCAGAGGCGGTGAACTCAACCTGGTGCTGCCCTTTAATGAGCAGGACTTTCTGCAGCAGCACTATCAGGCCTTTCCGCGTTCCTGGACCAGGCGCTTCCATCGTGTCGTGGAGGCCGCCAAAACAGTCGATTATGCCAACCGGGGAACCTATCTGGGTGACGGGAACGGCTACCGTTTTGCCAATCAGATCCTACATGGTCTGGCCACCCTGCGTTCCCGCGCCTATGACACAGCCCCCTATCTGGTGACCCTCTGGGATCTGTCGCCGGATTCTCTGGTTGGGGACGCAGCAGATTTCATTGATCAGTGGGCCGACATCACACGCCTGCGGGTTCTGGATCCGGACTTCCTGCCGGACGTGGAAAGTCAGGTAACGCCCCAAGACGACAGGACGGAAAGTCCGCAAGGGGAAGAAACAGAGACCGACCAGGAAGGCACCGCTGATCTCGCCCCCACGGCCTCTGCCCTGTCAGCGTCCGGCAGCCAGTCAGTCGGCACGTTGGAGGAAGCTGGCCTGTCGCGTGAGATCCGGACCCTGCTGTTTGCTGATTTTGTCAACTTCCGGGCAGTCAGCGAGGACTGCATCCCGGCCTATCTGGCTTTCCTTGCCCGCCTGAGCGACGACCTGAAAGCGCTGCCCAAGCCCCCCTTGCTCCTGAACACCTGGGGCGATGCCATCTTCGCTGTGGCGGAACAGGCCAGCGATCTGGCCACCTTTGCCCTGCAACTGCGCAAGAGCGTGCTGGATCACGCCACACCGGAAAAGGGGTTTCCAAAGGCACTGGCGGTGCGTATTTCGCTTAACGCCGGACCGGTTTTTGCCGCCAGAGATCCTTTGCTCGATAAAGCAAACTTCTTTGGGGCGGAAGTGGTCACCACGGCCCGTCTGGAGCCGGTGACCGTGCCCAACCAGATCTACGCCACCAAGAACTTTGTCTCTGTCCTGCTGTCGGAAGAAAGTGCAGAGCAAAGCCGGGCCCAGGCCCTGGGGCAAGCCTGGGCTTCCCCCTTTGACTTTACCTATGTGGGACAGGTTGCCTTAGCAAAAGATGCCGGGAATGAGGCCATCTATCACCTGACCGGTCGCACAAGACTCTAGTCATCCACCAGAGCAGCACGGCGCTTCCAATCACATCGCTAAGCTTGACGTCGCGAGAAAGCACAAGGCGGTCTTCTGTCTCATTTCAGGGTGGCGGCGGACGCGTCACGGATCAGCTCATTGCGCAGCGCTTCTGACTAAACCGATCATGCGTCAGCCGGTGCCCGCCCCGGAACAAGGTCTGCGAGACCTGGCTTAGGAGAGCAGTTCTGCTTCACCGATGAGCTTTTCAAGCTTATGCATCTCTGCCTTCGTTGCCTGTAGGAAGTCCAGAATGCGTGGATCTTCCGTGTCGTTGCAGTCGTGCAAAGCAAAGTCACTTTCCATGCGGATCACCCGGTTCTTGCCGGTCGGCAGATCCACCCGCCCTTTGGCCCTCTTGCGCATCCATTCTTCACGGGATTTGGTGAAGTAGTGATTGATGGAAGCGAATTCAAAACTGGGGTGCAGACCGCAGCCGCCCTGGTGAGGGTCCAGAGGTACCCTTTGCTCGTCCACCACAGTGCCTTCAATCAGAAAGGGAATGTGGACCCGAATGGACTCCAGGTAATCGGGACGGAAGAACGTCTTTACCAGACGGTTGACCGCATTGTTCTTTAAGCTGCAGCGCTGGAAGCGCTCCATAACCAGACGGTCGCCCATCTCCTGCTTACCGTCGCTGCCAAACAGGCGCCAGTAAAGCGACAAGGCGGGCACATCTTCATACCGGTCCAGAAGGTCTGGGATGTTGTCGTCCTTACGCGGGACGATAAATTCATCGGGATCCAGGAAAATCAGCCAGTCGGTGTCCTTGCCATGGTGGGTAAAGAGGCTGCGATAGGCGACAGCCTGAATGGGCGAGTTCCCGCAATCTGCGTCGGGAAAGGGCACATGGGTGATGACACCCTGACGATCCAGCTTTTCCAGAAAATCACTGGAGCCGTCATCACTGCCATTGTCATAAATGACAAAGCGCTCGATGCCCATGACCCGGTGAAAGGCCAGCCATTCAATCAGGTAAGGAGCCTCATTCTTCACAATGGCCCCAATGGTGATGTGATGGGTTTTCGTTTTCCGTTCAGATTCTGGAACAAAAACAGGCGCTTTTTCCTGGTCCGATAGAAGCCTGAAGGTCTGGGGAGAGCCCATGATCTCTTCCCCACCGTCGATTTCAACAGTCAGTTCGTGCTTTTCACCATCGGCAAAGCTGTCCGGAATGACCCAATGAAAGGCAAAATTCCCATCACCGTACTGCTTCAGATCTTCCCGAAAATTCTCTGCTTCAAATTCAGCCTGCACCACATTGTCCACTTTGAGAACCATGGTGTAGCGGTCGCGAAAATCATCCTCATTCACCGCCCAGCCACTGACAAAGCGATCAAAGATGGGATCCAAATGTCCAATCATAAAAATGAGTACCTAGGTTAAAACTGCGCTGAAAGACCCTGCCTCTTTTAAGGGGTTCGCTGATCTCTGGCAAAAGAAAGCAGGGTCCACTTACAAATTAGAGGAGGTTTCCGTCTCAAATGGCTCTTTATGCCAGAACGTCTCTGGCCTGATCCAACCAGCCCAGACCCTCCCGGGTGTTTCCCGCAGGCAGGTATTCACAGCCAACCCATAAATCTGGAGTCAGCTTCTGCGCCAGTTTCAGAAGAGCCAGATAATCTTCCCGCCCCCAGTCCGCGGAGGGATCATCGGGCTCATGTCGGGCATCGGGTCCGGCAATCTGATAGTGCCCGATAAGCGCAGCCGTCTTGTTGAGCCAGGGGGCAATGTCGGTGTGAATGCGCGCACAGTGAAAGAGGTCAAACTGCAACAAGGGTGCCGCCTTTCCCCGCAACCTGATTTCCTCGATCACCTGACAGGCCTGATCAAAATCATTCAGGAAGTATCCGGGCATGTTGAAAGGATTGATGGGTTCAATCATCAGCTGAACCCCTGCCTGTTCACAGCGCTCTGCCGCAAAGGCAATGTTGCTCACATAGGTTTCGTGCAGCCTCTCTTGCGGACTGGAGTCGGGCTTCAGGCCGGCCATGGCATGCAAACGCGGTGTTTTCAGATGCGCGGCATAGGCCAGAGCCTGGTCCACGCTCTCCCGAAACTCCGCTTCACGTCCGGGTACACAGGCCATCCCCCGCTCCCCTGCCTCCCAATCTCCCGGCGGCAGGTTGAAAAGAACCTGCTCTAAGCCAGCAGTCTGCAGAACCTCTGCCAGCGCCTGCACGTCCCAGTCATAGGGAAACAGGAACTCCACCCCTTCAAACCCCGCGTCTGCAGCCGCCTGAAAGCGAGACAAAAATGGCAGCTCACCAAACAGCATGGACAGGTTGGCAGCAAATCTAAGCATCGGGACAACACCCTTTTTGAGAACGAGGTTTGGGTCGCGTGAACAAGAATAAGATCTCGTGACTGAAGGCCTCAATCAGCAAAGGCTCTGTCAGGTTCAGCGAGGTTCTGGCCAGTTTCTGACAGCAGACAAACACTCCAATAGCGACAGAACAAGGGGTAAATGGCCGGGCTTCGTTCCGCGCTGTTCCTGCATGGTAAAAAGAGTGTTTAAAACAACATCGCAAGAGGAAAACGACCCAGCGTCAGGCCCTAAATCTCTTACAAATCAAACACCTCAACAAAATCTCCCTCATGCTGAGTGGGCAAAGGCCACGCCACTGGCCCTAAGATTGTTTTTTGAACCATCGCAACATCGTTACTTTCTTACCCGCTTGCACTGGGGCTCTTGCCGTGCGACTCTCATCGTGTGTCGCAATCAAGACATTAGCGACCAGGCTTTTTTGTTAAATCTGATCATCATGCTTTTGTCGCGAGATGACAGCAATTGCCAGGGCAACGACTGGCCTTCCTGCCCCGGTACCAGCGTTCACTGACGGCCATATGCTGGTTCTGACCTCTCCTGATTTAGAGAGGATGAAAACACATCGAACCACAGAGCAGACCGCAGACAGAGACCAATTCTGTTTGTGGCACTAAAAGCGCAATCGATGCCCCATCCGGAACACTCTGATCTGTTTCGGGCTTGTTACAAGGAGGGTTGATGAAAAGCTGACACGGAAGAACGTACCTTCTTCACAATTTCTGAAATATGGAAATTTTGATGGACAAGCAGCACGTTTTTTCGGAACGCTGTTATCAGACAAAAATCAAAAAAAGATGTCTCATAGTTAAACAGGGAACAGAAGATGGCTTTTTTCAAACGTAACGGCAAACCCATGCCCGAGACTCTCGTGCGCATGGCAAAAAGTGCCAATCGCACTGACGTGGACCGCCGCGAGTTCCTGGCTTTGGCCAGTGCTTTCGGCGCAACGACAGCCACCGCTTACGCCATGCTGGGCATGACCGCCCCCAAACAGGCTCTGGCCCAGGGCAAAAAAGGCGGCACGTTGCTGGTTTCCATGAACGTGCGTGAACTGAAGGACCCGCGCACCTTTGACTGGTCTGAAATGGGCAACGTGGCCCGCCAGTTCCTGGAGCCGCTGGTGGAATACACCCACGACTTCACCTTCAAAGGCATGCTGCTGGAAAGCTGGGAAGTCAACGACGATGCCACCCAGTACACCCTCAACGTCCGTAAAGGCGCCAAGTGGAACAACGGTGACGATTTCACGGCTGACGACGTGGTCTTCAACATCACCCGCTGGTGCGACAAGTCCGTGGAAGGCAACTCCATGGCCGGTCGTATGGCCACGCTGATCGATGCTGACACGGGCAAAGCCATCGACGGGGCCATCGAAAAGGTCGACGATTACACGGTTCGCCTGAACCTGCCTGCCGCTGACATCACCATCATCCCCGGCTTTGCTGACTATCCGGCTCTGCTGGTTCACCAAAGCTATGACGGTGATCTGGCTGGCAATCCCATCGGCACCGGTCCCTTCGTGCTCGACAGCATTGAAGTTGGCACCTCTGCTTCCGTCTCCCGGCGTGACGGCGGCTGGTGGGGCGGCGACGTCTATCTGGACGGCGTGAACTTCATCGACTACGGCACCGATCCTTCTGCTGAAGTGGCTGCCTTCGAATCCGGTGAAATCCACACCAACTACCAGACCTCAGCTGACTATGTGGAGATCATGGACAGCCTGGGCCTGAAGAAGTCTGAAGTTGTGACGGCTGCCACCGTGGTGGCTCGGACCAACATCGACAACAAGCCTTACGACGACCCGCGCGTCCGCCAGGCTCTGCAGATGGCTGTGGACAACTCCGTGGTACTGCAGCTGGGTTACGGCAATGCCGGGACACCTGCTGAAAACCACCATGTCTGCCCGATCCATCCGGAATACTACAAACTTCCCGCTCAGAAACGCGACCTGGAAGGGGCCGCCAAGCTGATGGAAGAAGCCGGCATGATGGATTACGAGCATGAGCTGATCTCCATCGACGATGACTGGCGCCGCAACACCACTGACGCCATCGCCGCACAGATCCGCGAAGCTGGTATCAAGGTGAAGCGGACGGTGCTGCCTGGGTCTACCTTCTGGAACGACTGGGCCAAGTACCCCTACTCCACCACCAACTGGAACATGCGGCCTCTGGGCGTGCAGGTTCTGGCACTGGCCTACCGCTCTGGTGAAGCCTGGAACGAAACAGCCTTCTCCAACAAAGAGTTCGACGAAAAACTGGGCAAAGCTCTGACCGTGGCTGACGCGGACAAGCGCCGCGAACTGATGAAGGACATCGAAATGATCCTTCAGAGCTCCGGTATCTTGATCCAGCCTTACTGGCGTTCTCTGTACCGCCACAATGTCGAAGGCGTTATGAACAACCCCATGCATCAGACCTTCGAGATGCATTTCAATAACGTCTGGCTCGATCTCTGATCGAACGAACGGGATAAACGAGAGAGGAACGGCCTGCCGTTCCTCTCTCCACCCGCCTTCGCTTTCTGAAATCAGCGACGAGATGTGCCCCCATGTTCACTTTCATTCTTCGACGCTTGGGCGTCATGGTGTTAACCATGATCTGCCTGACGATGGTGGTTTTCGCCCTCGTCAACCTTGAACCGAACCTGCGAAAGCTCTCCATCAGCCAGACAAACATGCGCGCCACTGACGCGCAGATCGAAAGCTGGCTGCAGCGAAACGGGTATCGCGAACCTTTCCTGGAACGCTATGCGGCCTGGCTGGGCTTCTGGCCCAAACAACCGGCCAAAGATCCGGATACAGGCGAACCCACCCCCCGCTTCCGATTCTGTGAAGAGCCTTCACAGCCGGAATTTGCAGGGGTAATGCAGGGGGACTTCGGCTGTTCCACCAAGTTTAAGGAAAAGGTCAGTGATCAGGTCTTCCCGGCCTTGGGGGCAACGGGAATACTGATGTTCTGGGTGATGATCGTGATGGTGCCCACCGCCCTGGTTGTCGGGGTGCTGGCGGGCATGCGCGAAGGGTCCAGAACAGACCGCACTCTCTCCATCATCTCCATCGGGTCGACAGCCACACCGGAATACGTCTCCGGGGTGATCTTTACCGTGATCTTTGCCTCCTGGCTGGGCTGGCTCAACGGATCGGCCGCGACAGCCATCAACAAGGGCTACACCTTCTACAACTTTGCTTTGCCGGTCATGACCATGTCGATCTATGGCATGGGCTATGTGGCCCGCATGACCCGTGCCTCCATGGTGGAGGTGATGACCGCCCAATACATCCGCACAGCCCGCCTGAAAGGCCTGGGTTTTGGTGCCGTGGTGATGAAGCACGCCTTGCGTAACGCGCTGATCGCGCCCTTTACCGTGATCATGCTGCAGTTCCCCTGGCTGCTGACCGGGGTGGTCATCGTGGAAATCATGTTCCGCTATCAGGGCTTTGGCTTCACGCTGGTGGAAGCTGCCGGGAACAACGACATTGATCTGTTGCTGGCCTGCTCCCTGATCTCCGTGGCTGTGGTCCTGGTAACCCAGCTGATCTCTGACATTGGCTACGCGTTCCTCAACCCGCGTATCCGTGTATCTTAAGGAGGCTGCTGTGGAATTCCTTCCTGCCTACGAGATTGTTCTGCAGATCTTCGGCCGCTTCCTGCCGGTCTGGATCGCCCTGATTGTTCTGCTGGTTCCCAGTTTCATTTTCCGCGAACGGCTCAGCCTCTACGGACGGCTGTTCAGTTCCGGTGTTGGCTGGGCCGGTGTGATCATCGTCGCCTTCTGGGTCTTCACGGCGGTCTTCGCCGATATTGTGGCCCCCTTTGATCCGCTGGCTGTTGTGCCGGCCATGAAGAACAAACTGCCAGGGGCCATTGATCCGGCCACCGGTGAAGTCTTCCTGCTGGGGGGCGACAAGCTGGCCCGCGACGTCTTCTCCCGCATGGTCTATGGCTGCCAGATCGTCATGATCATTGCTCCGGCGGCCACCATCTTTGCGCTGATGGTCGGCATCTCCCTGGGGTTGCCCGCCGGATACTACGGCGGCAAGACAGACAACCTGCTGTCTTTCCTGGCCAACCTGGTGCTGGCTTTCCCGGTGATCCTGCTCTTCTACCTGCTGGTCACACCGGGGATCTCGGAAACGCCCATTCCGTACACCATGGCCGGGATGTTCTTCCTCTTCCCGATCATCTTCTTTGCCACGCTCTTCTATACCCGTTATCGCACCCGCGGAAATCTGCTCTACATCCAGTTGGGCCTGACTTTCCTGATCGGGGGCTGGATCTATGCCGGTCTGGTCTTTGATGCCGATCCCTTTGGCATTGTCTCCATCGATAACAACGAGCTGAACATCTTCGTGGCGGTGGTATTCGCCACCAGTCCGGCGGTCTTCCGTATCGTGCGGGGCCTGGTGATGGACATCAAAACCCGCGACTACACGGCAGCCGCCCAGACCCGGGGGGAATCCTCCTGGTACATCATGCTCTGGGAGATCCTGCCCAACGCCCGCGGTCCGTTGATTGTCGATGCCTGCCTGCGCATCGGTTACACCACCATTCTGCTGGGCACCCTCGGGTACTTTGGTCTGGGCATGGCCCCGGAAAGTCCCGACTGGGGAACGGCCATTAAAGACGGCTCACGTTTGCTGCGCCTCTATGTCCACCCTGTCCTTCCCCCCGCGCTTGCGCTGATGACATTCGTCCTGGGTCTGAACCTGCTGGCGGACAGTCTGCGCGAAGAAGCCCTGAAGGATTGAGGAGGTTGAGACCATGACTGACACACCCATTCTGGAAATCGAAAACCTCTACATTTCCTTCTACACCCGGACCATGGAAATCCCGGCTGTGATGGATTTCTCCTGCAAAGTCATGCCCGGCGAGACCATGGGCCTGGTGGGGGAATCCGGCTGCGGCAAATCCACGGTGGCTCTGGGGATCATGCGGGACCTGTCCAACGTCGGGAAGATCTCCGGCGGGACCATCAAGTTCCAGGGCCGCGACATGGCCGACATGTCGGAAAAGGAACTGCAGGACATTCGCGGCTCCAAGATCTCCATGATCTACCAGGAACCCATGGCCAGCCTGAACCCGGCCATGAAAATCGGCAAACAGCTGATGGAAGTGCCCATGATTCATGAGGGCGTTTCCAAGGAAGAGGCCTGGAACCGGGCACTGGCCATGGTGGAAGCCGTGCGCCTGCCCGATCCGGAACGCATCATGCGGTCCTACCCGCACCAGCTTTCCGGGGGCCAGCAGCAGCGCATTGTCATTGCCATGGCTCTGCTGCCCAAACCGGCTCTTCTTTTGCTGGATGAACCCACGACCGCCCTGGACGTGACCGTGGAAGCCGGGATTGTGGAACTGGTCAAGGATCTCGGCCACCAGTTCGGCACCTCCATGCTGTTCATCTCGCACAATCTGGGGCTGATCCTGGAAACCTGTGACCGGGTGACGGTGATGTACTCCGGGGAAGCTGTGGAAACCGGCACGGTCGAGGAAGTCTTCGACCATATGCAGCACCCCTATACCCAGGGTCTGTTCCGCTCAATCCCGCTGCCGGGCGCTGACAAGAACAGCCGCCCCCTGATCGCCATCCCCGGTCAGCTGCCTCTGCCCTACGCCCGCCCGACGGGCTGTAACTTCGGGCCTCGCTGTCATGAATTCCGCCAGGGGGTTTGCGACAAAGAAGAAATCCCCATGATCCCGGTGCCCAACCAGCCGCGTCATGATTCGCGCTGCATGCGCTTTCAGGACATCGACTGGCAGGCCGGACCCAAGGACATCAAGAAGAGTGAGCCGGTGGAACCGGGCAAAGAGATCCTCAAAATCGATGATCTCAAGAAGTACTACCACGTGGCGGCCAATGAGATTTTCGGGGGCGGCAACACCAAGACGGTGAAAGCCAACGAAACCATCAGCTTCCATGCCCGCGAATCAGAAACCGTGGCGATTGTTGGGGAATCCGGGTGTGGCAAGTCCACCCTGGCCAAGGTGCTGCTGGGCCTGGAAACGGCCACCGAAGGCTCCATCAAGCTGGAAGATCTGGAGATCCAGTCCACGGATGTTCATGGCCGTGGCCCGGAAACCATCTCCGCCATTCAGATGGTCTTCCAGAACCCCTTCGACACGCTGAACCCCAGCCACTCCGTTGGCTCCCAGATCATGCGCACGCTGGAGATCTTCAACATTGGCAAAAGCCAGGAAGAACGGCGGGAGCGGATGCTGGAGCTGCTGGATCTGGTGAAACTGCCTCGGGTGTTCGAAAGCCGCATGCCGCGACAGCTGTCTGGTGGACAGAAACAGCGCATTGGTGTGGCCCGGGCCTTTGCCGGGCATCCCAAGGTGGTGGTGGCGGATGAGCCGGTGTCCGCGCTGGATGTATCGGTGCAGGCGGCGGTGACGGAACTGCTGATGGACATTCAGCGGGAATCGAAAACCACCATGCTCTTCATCAGTCACGATCTGTCGGTGGTGCGTTACATCGCTGACCGGGTGGTGGTGATGTATCTGGGACATATCGTGGAACAGGGCAGCACCGATCAGGTCTTTGCCCCGCCTTACCATCCCTATACGGAAGCCCTGCTGTCGGCCATTCCCATCGCAGATCGCTCGGTTGAAAAACGCCACGTGCTGCTGGAAGGGGACATTCCCTCCGCCATGAACCCGCCGTCTGGCTGTCCCTTCCAGACCCGGTGCCGCTTCAAGTCACGCGTCGCTGACGGCCTGTGTGAAAGAGAGGTGCCTCCGGTGGTCACCATGGCCGACGGACATCAGGTGAAATGCCATCTCAGCAGCGAAGAGTTTAAGGCCATGGAACCGGTCATCAGCTTCAAGGCTGACGCCGCAGAGTAACCGCCTCCGGCTCAATCAGCGGCCTTTGGTCCGCTACTGAAAAAGGGAGATGCCAACGCATCTCCCTTTTTTGTGTGCGAAGAACAGGCGCGCCGTTAACGGAGTTTATCAATCACCTCAGCGATGGCATCCAAACCGGATTCCCCCAGCTTGCGGCACCGCTCCGGTGACCAGCCCTGGATTTCATCAGGCGTGTCGATGGTATCCTTGAAAGGCATTTCCAGGGTCATGGAAAGGCAATCGAAAGTCTGACCGATGGCGTTGGATGCAATGGTGGGATTGGCTTTGCCCGGGGCATTGCGCGGGTAACCGTGCACACACTGGAAGTCGGGGTTGGCTCGTTCCAGGGCGGACTTGAAGCTGCTGAGCAGATCCTCCAGCCGGTCACTCCAGCCCTCAATGCCTTCTGTCCCGGCAATGAAGTTGTAGGGCAAGGCTTCATCGCCGTGCACGTCCAGACAGAAATCCAGCCCCAGCTCCCGCATTTTGTTCAGGGCCAGGAAAACCTCCGGGCTCTTCTCCATGCTGGGGTCCTGCCATTCCCTGTTCAGGTTGGCTCCGGCTGCATTGGTCCGCAGATGCCCCCGGCGACTGCCGTCCGGATTCATGTTGGGCACCACATAGAAATTCGCCTTGCTGAGCAGCAAGCGGGCCAAAGGATCATCGGGGTCCAGCAAACGGCCCAGGAAACCTTCCATCCACCATTCCGCCATGGATTCTCCCGGGTGCTGACGGGCCATAACCCAGAGGGTCTTTTTGTCCCCCGCAGCCCCGCCTGCTGAAATCTCCAGCAGGTCCAGGTCCTGGCCGTCCAGGGTTTCCCCCAGCACCACCGGCGTGACCAGAGCAGAGCCCTGGGCCCAGGCGATCAGATCGGCATGCCGCTCCATGGAATAGGGAGCAAAGTAGGCATAGTAGACGGAGTTGGCATCGGGGCAGTGGCGGATGGTCAGGGTCTTGCCATCATAGTCGGTCGGCACCCGGAACCAGGTCTCCCGGTCATAGGAGGCCACGGCCTGATAACCTTCCCAGCCTTTCACATAGGCGGCTTCGCCCGCATTGACGATCTTCAGCGCACAGTCCTGGCCCTGGGCACCGCTCAGACGAAAATGGAACCACTGAAAGAAATCAGAGGAGGCATCCCGGTTGATCTCCAGCTGAATGTCGCCGGGATCACTGCAGGCCAGACAGGTGATGTTGCCGCTGTCAAAGTTACTGCTGATTTTCATCTTGGTTCTCATTCCTGTTCCTGTCAGGCAGGTTGCCAAGCCTGCCAAAAGACTAAACTCTTAGAGGGGCCGGCGAACGATCCGTCGCTGCCGAGAGTCAAATCGGTTTAAGTGGACTCACTAGGTGATAACACTTGAAGCGTGAAACTCTTTTTTGGTGTTTTAGAGGATGAGTCACGGTTTAGTTCCAATCGCAAAGCGCTTCTAACTAAACCGATCATGCTCTAGTGACGGCCTGAGCGTGATCGGGCGAGATCGCCTCACATCGTCAGTCCACCAAATGCGATCTGACTCTAGTCATATCGCGCCGGGACACAATGCCCTCTCGACCAAGAGAGCCGAGCGGTAAAAGAACAAATGCGCGCCTGAGCCTTCTTCACCTTTTTGCCCGTCAGACGGGCAAGACAAACCGAGGAAAGACAGCATGACCCAAACAGCTTTGATTGTCGGCGCCGGCAGCGGCCTGAGCGCGGCCCTGGCCCGCTTGTTCAGTAAAGAAGGCTACGCCGTAGCCCTGGCCGCCCGTAAGACCGAAAAACTCTCCGCGTTGGCGGAGGAGACCGGGGCGCGCATCTACGGCTGTGATGCAACAGATGCCGATCAGGTCGCCGGGCTTTTCAAAGAGGTCACAGCAGACCTGGGGCCCCCAACCCTGGTGGTTTACAACCCCTCCTTACGCATCCCTGGCCCGCTGGTCGATCACGACCCCGGCAAGGTTCAGAAGGTCCTGAATGTGACGGCCTTTGGCGCCTTTCTGGTGGGACAGCAGGCCGCCATCAGCATGCTGGAAAGCGGCGGCGGTGCCATTCTTTTCACCGGGGCATCCGCCGGGGTTAAGGGTTATCCCCGCTCTGCCCCCTTTGCCATGGGCAAATTTGCGCTGCGGGGACTGTGTCAGTCCATGGCCCGGGAGCTGGCCCCCCAGAACATCCACGTCGCTCATTTCATCATTGATGGCCTGATCCGGTCAGAAGAACGCGGCGCTCCTTACAACAATCCGGACACCACCCTGGACCCCGATGAAATCGCCAGAAGCTATCTGCAGGTGGCCCGGCAGGACCGCAGCGCCTGGAGCTGGGAACTGGAACTGCGCCCCTATACCGAAACCTTCTAAATCAAAATCCTGCTAACCGGAGGCGCTTTCGAACTCTGCTTTGACCCAGGCTTTTACGGCCTGCAGATCATCAGAAAGCGTCCTTCCGACCGGGGTGACAAACCAATAGCTGAAGGTTGCTGTGAGGCGCGCCTCAAAGGGGCAGACCAACCGCCCGGCTGCCAGATCATCTGCGATCAGGCGGGAGCGTCCCAGCGCCACCCCCTGACCGTCTGAAACAGCCTGCAGGGTCGCGGTGTCGTCCCCCAGCATCGGTCCTTTTGGCACCTCCACATCGGGGCAGCCTGCCGCGGTGAACCAATGATGCCACTGTTCTTCAATATCTGAATGAAACAGCCGCGCCCGAAGAAGATCCTGCGGATTGCTGAGCTTTAGGCTCTCGGCAAGGGCGGGAGAGCAGACCGGCGAGACCGTTTCCCGCCCCAGCAAATCAGCATCCAGCCCTGCCCAGTCGCCGCGCCCATAGCGCAATCCGGCTTCTGAACCATCTGAAGAAAACCGAACCAGATCGCGGGTTGCGGCGATACGCAGGTCAACCTCCGGCAAGACAGCCGCAAAGCGGCCCAGACGGGGCGCGAACCATTTCGTCGCAACGGACGGCAACATGGACAGGGTCACAGGGCCTTTGCCCAGATGCATCCGGGCTTCCCTCACCGCCCGCTCCAGATTATCCAGCAGCTCTGCAGCCCTTCGGGAAAACTGACGCCCGGTCTCCGTCACGCTCAGATGCGGGCCAGACCGCTGGAACAGCTGCTGTTCCAGAACCTGTTCAAGCTCCTGGATCTGTCGGCTGACAGCCCCCTGGGTAACGCAGAGTTCTTCTGCAGCCGCCGTAAAGCTGCCCAAACGCACAGTTGCCTCCAGTGCTTTAAGAGCCCGAAGCGAAGGCAGAGGTACTCTATCATGAGTTTTTTGCATGTTCTTTGCGCCACAAACCTCGTTTTTCCAATTTTCTATGGATTTTTATCATGAGATAAAACTAGAGCAAGGATAGCAGCATGTCGCAAGCAACCACACCCCTGCGAGAAAGAGAGACATCCCTTTGGTCCCTGCTGCCAGACTGGCCTTTGGTCATCTGGATGGTTGTCATCACACTGCTGCTGGGGCTGGCAGGCGGGCTGCACCCACAGGAACTGATCCATCTCTTCAATCAAGGCTGGGGGCGGGCACTGGGCGAGTTTGCGCTGATCCTGCTACCGTCGTTTGTTCTGGCGGCGGCACTGGCGGCGCAAAGCAAAGATACGCAGACCCATCCCGGCGCCACGGCCACGTCCCTGTGTCTCTCCCCTTTTGCCGCCGCCGCAATGGTCTGCCCGGACACCGCCTATGCCGCTCTCTCGCCCCTGGCCGGTAAGCGCAAACTGGCTCTGGCCTTTGGGGCCTACAGCGGCTTCAAGCTGATTTTTCCTGCCGGTCCCCTGATCGTGGCCACGGGACTGGGAGTGGAGGATAACAGCCTGCTTTACCTCGGCCTGGTCCTCCTGGTCCCGGTCTGGGCCACTGCCGGCCTCTGGACAAAGCTCATGGGGCCGGTTTTGACAACCGCCAGTCCGGCTCCAGCAAAAGACAAAGAACAAAGCCTCAAAGGGCCTGGGTTTCTTCGGATCTTCTCCCCCTTCCTTATTCTGCTGACCCTGCTGGTGCTGGGCAGTCTCTGGGAGTTTGGTGACTACCGTCTGGTGGATTTCGTCACCCGACCGAAAGGGGCTCTGCTTGTTGCGGCAGCCTGGGCCCTGTTCCTGCTGCCACAGAAAGAGGGAACCAGCAGCAGGCGGAGCTGCATCGACTCTGCGGTTCGGCGGACAGGATCGCTCCTGCTGTTGATCGGTGCCGCCAGTGCCTTTGGGGCGGTCCTGACCAATGTTGTTCCTCTGGAAACCTGGTTCCCCGCCAGCACAGGGGCTCTGGCGTTAATCGGCCTTTTTACTCTGACTTTGCTTTTCAAACTGATGCAGGGATCCAGCATGGCAACCTTCGCAGCGGTTGCGCCTGTGGCAGCCCCGTTGCTTGTTGCCTCCGACTTGCCCTTACAAGCCGCCGTTTACGCCATCTGTCTGGGTTCCTTTGTGACCATCGCGCCCAACGACAGCTACTACTGGCTGGTCCGACAGGATCTGGAGGCCAGTGGCCAGACCGACAACAAAGGCATAACCCTGGTGCTGGCTGGCGGGGCCACCCTTCAGGGCTTGGCCGGACTGGGCCTGCTGCTGGCGATCTGGGCGCTGGGCTTTTGGGGGTGAGAAGTCTTGCAACTCCCGGGCAAGCCCATCGCCTAAGCAGGCGTTACAGATCTTCAACCGGTTCCTCACAGAGGAAATCGACAGCCCCGCGTCCGGGCAGGAAGAAGTAACCTCCACCCTTCATGGTGACGAAGGAGGGCAGTCCCTGAATCTGGCAACCCCCCTTTTCATGCGGGATGGAAAAGGACGTGGTACTGCCTTTGGGCGGCAGCAAAGGATCAACCTCGTCCCGCAGCACATCAAAGGCCGGGGAGTTGATCCAGGTTTGCTGCACGAACTCAAACTGCCGTTCCAGATTGGCGTTGAGGCACATGAACAACAGACCTTCTTTCTCACCCTCCTGATACCGGCGGCCCCTTCGCAGAATGCGGTGGCGGCTGGTGATTTCCACCTGCTCTTCAGAGCCGGGCTTGAAGCTTTCGCGCGGATTGGCCCGCCGGATGTGTGCCCCCAGGGGACACCGCAAACCTTGGGGGTCTTCTTCGCCAAACCGGAAATCGTTATCCGGCTTCAGCCCTTTGCCTGCATCAGGCTTAGCAGACCCCGCTTTGCCCCTGGCTGAGGCCTCTACGATACCTGCCGGGCCATCCGGATAGCGGACCAGAGATGATCCGTCCTTCCAGCGCCCGACCATCTTAGCTTCCAGCCAATCCTGAGTGACGGGATGGTTTTTGAACGCCGACGCGTTCAGGGCCTTGGCTGTCTTGGCGGTAAAGGCGTGGAACCCTTTTACATCCTGCTCCAGCTGGCGGATCACCAGATAGCTGCCGTTGCGGCCAAAGTCATGGTGACGCGGCAGATCATCTGCCCCGAACTCGGCCATTTGCAACGGCAGGGCGTCGCTGACCATGGCCAGACGATGGTGGGGATCTCGTTCTTTCAGCAGAGCCGGACTGGGCGGGTAGTACCCTCTGTTGTCCCGATATCCCAGGATGAACTCACCGGGTTTGACCAGGTCGTCGTCGAAATGCCCGCCCTTGTCAGCCCGCAATGTGCCTTCCAGAACCGGCTGGGATACCCCGTCCCGGAAGCCAAAGGGTTCTTTCAGCCCGGTGGCCAGCAGGGAGGTGAGATCAATGTTCTGGGCAATCTGTAGTTTACCAGCGCTCAGTTTTCGCTTCAGGGCCGTGATTTGCTTTTTCAGGTTTTCTTCATTGTCGCAGTACAGCAGCAACACAAGGTCACTGCCCTGTTCTGACGCCGGATTGTCATGCCAGCCCCACGCCTTCTGGTCCTGATCGCCGACGATCTTTCCCCGTGAGGCCATCCCCTGCACAAAGGCAGAGGGAAAAGCACCCAAGCCTTCAGAGGCCTCAGGTCCCGGCAGACCCAGCTTGGTAAGGCCAGAGGCCGAAAAGGCGACTGTCAGGGCCGTCTTATCCGGAACCTCTTGCCCAAAGCTCAGCTTCAGTCCGCCGCGGGTGCCCTTGCGCAGATCAGCCAGCAGTTTGCGGGCCGGGGTAGCGTCGGTGATCTTGAGAGCAAAACACTGGCCAAACTTCAGTTTCCCCAGGCCGCCGAAAACCAGCGTCTGGATTTCATCACCCTGCAGCTCCGGCAAGGGACGTGGCAGAGAGCCGAAGTAGCTAAGCCAGGCTTTGGCTGCAGAGGAACTGCGCGCCCGTGCCAGGCCATCACGCACCAGAGCGTTGCTGTGAATTTGATCGGTGGTCAGTTCCGGAAAGCGGCTGTACCAGCACTGAGTATCCACCTGCTGACGGCGGACCCAGCGTTTGAAGCCATCTGCGTCGGCCGCACCGCCATACATCATCCAGCGGGATTTCGGAAAACCCACGGCGTTGCTCCAGGCCGCCGTTTGTCCCTCAGACGCCTTGGAGACAAAATCTTCCAGATAGCTTTCCCAGGAACCGTCAAAGTTCGACTGGAAAATCAGCTTTTCAGTCCCGGGCAGACGGAACCAGCGGGCATAGTGAATGGTGCCCATGTCCACCACATAACCGGGGCGGAACCAGTAAACGACTTCCTGATAGATGGCCTCCAGCGCCAAAGCCAGGGTGACTTTGCGAAACCAACCGGGCTTTAGATCCGACACGGAAGTGATGTGGTTCTGGGCATAACCGGGATGGTTCTCGATCGCCTTAAGGCGGTCCATATGCGCCTGACTGGGCGCCCGTAAATCCGGTTCATCTCTTTCTTCATGTCGGCGCAGAAGAAAAGCAAAGCCCGCCACCAGGGCCAGAGCCAAAAAGAGGAAAGAGCCAACTGACGTCATGAAGGCGGACAGCAGTGAAGCGGAGGTCAGGCAATAAAGCCCGACAGTCAGCAGAGCAACCAGCCCTGCCAGCCAGGCGTAGCGCCGCTTCATTTCTGCCGAGGCCAGGAACAAGCCAATGGCCTGGCCCAGGGTGCGTTCCCGATACTGGGATATGCCAAGACGTCGCCCGGACGGGCGGTAAAAGAGATCAGACCATTTGGGATCCGCCCGCAGTTCCCGGCGCAGTCTCTGCAGATAGGCCCAGGGCCGATCCCCCGCACCTTCGTCCCCGGCACTTTCTGTCTCTGCCTGGTAAGCTGCCAGACGCTCTCGCGCATGACTGAACAGAGCATTTTCCCGCTCAACCTGGGCTACCGAATAGGCTGTCATTCCGGGGTAGTTCAAGCCAATGGCCCCCCAGGGTTTTCGGTGGAAGGGGACGTGATGGGCGGCCAGGAACGTGGCCAGATTTCCGGCTCTTTCAATGCCTTCAGTAAAAGCCAGAACCGGCTTAAGAAGCGCCTCTGCTTCCTGGACGATGGCCCGCAGAGCCGTCTCCAGTGTGCCATCGACGCTCAGTTCTATGAGCAGCCGCGGGTCCGGTTGATCCGGATCGCCGACATCCACGATCAAGAGGGAGGCGAAATGCACGACGCCCGTGGCATCGAGAGCCTTTCGAAGAGCCGGACTGGCCGGATGACCCAGTTGACGAATGGCCGCCCGCGCGGCCTCCGGATCAGCGCCTTGTTTCAACGGCAGGCAAAGATTGGAGAGGGTCTGAACCGCCTGTCCTTCTGCCGGAACGAAAGTCATCTGCAGATGTCGGGGAAAGGGGCCGGCCCGTTCCACCTTCAGCTTGCCCGCGGCCAGTTCCAGGCCGGAGCAGTTGAAGAGCGCAAACAGCGTTTCGGTGATCACCAATCGGGCCAGATGCTGGCCAATGCAATCATGCAGGCCCACCCCAAACATCAGGTTCGGATCCAGGGCAGGTCTGTCCGGATTGAAGCGCTTAGGGTCCTGCAATGCCCGGGGGTCCTTCACTGCTGAGGCCGTCGCTGCCAGCACGACCTCCCCTTTCCGAACTCTGTATGGTTTTCCTCTGCCCTGGCCGATCACACAGTCTTGGTCCACATAGCGCAGCTGGCCCGGCAGCAGACCCGGCTTGAATCGAGCCGCTTCAAACAGCACCTTTTCCAACTGCGCTTTGTCCCCGTTGGCGGCAGCTGACCTGGCCTGTCGCAGCACCTTGCGGCGGCCCAGAACCACCTCCAGCAAATGACCGGCAGCCATGGTGTTGGTGGGTACAAAGCCCGTAACCATGCCAAAGAAGATGGCCCGAATGCCCGCCTCAGTCAGGGTGTCACTGGGACGACTGCCGTCCTGCAAAGGAACGTCGGCTTCTCGCAGGGCGATCATTCTGGCAAGCAGCGTATCCCTGCGATCCTCCGGCTTCTGCGCCGTCACCTTGCGGATCTCAGCCGTCAGCAGGCGCCGCAGCCGGGCCGCACCAATCAGGGCCTGCTGACGGTAAACCTCCTGACCGTAATAGTCGGCAAAGAGCAGCGCCGTAACAGCCATGGCCCAATCGGCGAACCCATCAGGATCATCGCTTTCCAGACCATAGAGTTCCAGGCAGGTTTCCGTTGCCACCCGGGTGATCAGGTCCCGCATGACATCAATCTGACCACCGGAATCCCGCAACAGAGCTTCACTGACCTTACGGGTCGTCTCGCGAACCCGGTCATGATCTTCTGGCTTCATAACAGCCAGCATGATCTCTCTTTGACGGTGGTGATCTTCCGCGTCGCTGCCCAGGGCGAAGGTGACCCCGCCGGCCATTTCCTTCATTTCCAGACCAAAGGGGACCTTGAAAACATCCGGCTTTTCCAGCACTTCGCACACATCAGCGTGCCGGGTCAGCCAGACGACGCCTTTAAAACGCGCGCGAGGAAAGAAGCGCCGGAGAAAGGTCAGCAAAAGCGGGAGCCCAAAGGACGTCACTCTGGCCTTCAGCTTTTCAAAGAGTGTCCTGGGGTTTGAGGCCGCCAGATCAAAGGTCAGACGATCGACGTCTGTGGGCTGCAGTTGCTCTCGCCTCTGTGCCTCTTCGATCTTGGCATAGTACTTAGGTCGCGCCACGTCTTGATCCCCCCAACGCCCGGAATGGCACAGCGTGCCTGCGGAAAGATCCACCGGAGCCAGTTCGTTGTCCCCTGAAGAGTTTCAGAATTTTCTGCGGGGATTGAAGGGCACCAGCGAAGAATCCAGCCAGCCATTTTACACCAACAGCAACTCATCGTCAGAGGCGAAGCTATCATAACGGGAAGACAAGAGAACAGAGCAATTCCCGCCCAAGGTGCAATGGGACGCAGAAAAATCGCTTAACTAGTTTGGTGTTACTTACCAGTCGACAACAACATTGCGCTGTTCATCGCTTGGCGTGCGCAGGTCGCTCGGTTTCTCAAACCCCAGTTCCTTTAGGAACCAGTCACTCCAGGCAGAATCACTGAACGGCAGCCAGGCCACGTCTTCAGCCTGCAGATCAGGACGGGCCCGAAACAGATCCTTGCGCGCCAGAGACGCCTGCTCCTGATCTCCCATGTTCAGCAGGGCTGAGAACTTGATCATGTGAGCATACCAGTAGGTGGAGCGCCGGGAGATGGCCAGCTCTGCCTTTTCTGCGGCCAGCTTCCATTCACCCAGCATCCAGTAGGCCATGGCCTGCTCACCATGCAGATAAAAGAGATGGTGGTCATCCGGGCTGAGACGCAAGGCCGTTTCGAGGGGAGCAAGGGCCTTCTTGGGGTGGCCGGAGAGGGTGTAGATCCCGCCCAGCTGTGCATGAGCAACCGACAAACTCGGCGAAAGCCGGATGGCCTCTTCAATCAGGGACCGGGCCTGGGGCATGCGCCGAAGCCAGACCTCTGCCGTGCCAGCCAGCCAGAAAGACCGTCCGTCCGTGTTGTCCGCTTTGATGGCTTTCTGAGCCAGTTCGCGCACCAGATGAATGTCTTCCAGAGTGCCGCGGGTGGCCCAAAGCCGCCAGAGAAGACACCAGGTCAGCTGGACCAGGGCTTCCGGTGCATCAGGAGCCAGATCATGGGCCTGACGGAAACAATCCTCAGCGATCAGCGAATCCTGTTTGGACAGCTGATGCAGATGCCAGCGACCGCGCCAGATCAGGTTGTTAAAATCAGCAGAGGTCGGCGCCACATTCAGAGCCCGCTGCTGTTCCGCAGCGCTGATCTTCGCATCCAGTGTGCCGACAATCTCATCCACCACTTCATTGAGAACGCTTGGCGCCCCGCCGGCATCCACTTCAAAGCGACCGAACCACTTGATAAAGCCGTTGTTACACTGCACCAGCCGCAAGGCCATCTGGTAATGGTCGCCATAAATGCGAACGGCGCCCTGCAGCACATAGCGGGCTCCCAGTCTGGCAGCAAACTCCCGTGGGTCTTCCTGTTCACCGTGCTGAAAGGTAAAGGTGGTGCTGCGGGAGATAACGGCCAGCCATCGCAGGCGGGACAAGCGCTCAATCAGGTCCTCACTCAACCCTTCTGAGAAGTGGTCGATCCTTGGTTCACCCGTGCGGTTTTCCAAGGGCAGGATGGCCAGAATGGTACGATCGCTCAGGGGGGCGGCCAGCTCTTCTTCCATGCTGCTGGCAAGGGGGCTGGTCAGCGCTGTGCTTTCCCCGGTATGATCCCTCCCCGCCTGGCTCGCCAGATGGGCTTTGAGCTTGTCTTCCCAGTAGCTGCGCTGATCCCGCACCCAGTCTTCAAATTCGGGGTCTGTCAGGTCAACGCCTTCCAGGAACTCCGGAAGATCGTTGGGCTGCAGCTCGCTGGAGAACGTTCCCTCCTGCAGCTGCAGAACATCCACGTTCAGGCGGCTGAGATCGATGCTCAGATTGGCGCCCGATGAAGCCAGAATATCCCGGTTGTCGCCGAAGGCCTTGCGCAGTTCACTCAAAGCCTGACGCAGGCTTGCATTTCCCTGAGTTTCGGCCCGGTCACTCCAAAGCTTGTCCTGCAGCCAGCGCCGGGCGCGCGTCCCTTGCGGGGCCACGATCAAAAGAGCCAGCAAAGCACAGGCCTTTCGGCCCTTAGGCGCACAGTTGTTGCCCTGCGCATCCAGCAAACGGAATGCACCCAGCAACTGTACCTGATAGCTACCTGTCGCCTCTTTTGTTGCAGGCGGGCTCAAATCAACTTCCCCAAACCATTTGTTCTTGCTGACATCAACTAAGGTGTCGGCGGTCGCTGTGTCTTCGGATCCCGAGCATTTTAGCTGCCGAATACTTCATCAGGCAGAAAAAGGCATAGGATGACTAAGCGCTGTTCAATCCCTCATCAAACTTCACGCAGCCAGCAGGACCTGTTTCCTACAGCAGCAAACAGTCGTGCGGGCTTGTGCTCGGCTTTTGCCCAACTCCGTCAGTCACCTCCCGGCGCAGCAACCGGGAGTTTTTACCTTTTCCAACTTTTCCCGGAAAAAACAACAGCCAATTTTACCGCAGGACTTCAAACCAAAGACAAAGCACCGGCGTAAACTACCCTTTATCTTGGACGCAGCGATCACCCCGACCCCAGGGGCTGAAGAAGCACCTCTTCCAGGTTGTTCTTCCAGGTAACAAAGCCCAGATCACCGGCTTTCTGACAGGCCATCTGTACAGCCTGACTGTCGTTGCTTTCCAGCCAGAGAGCCAGCGCTTCACCGCTTTCTGCCACCAGATCACTCCAGGGCAGAGGTTCCTCTTTGAAGGCCTGGCGCAGAGCCTGCGCGTAATGCCGGGTTTCTTCTGACCAGCCCCGCGCGGCCGAGGCCAGGATCGCATCCCGGAAAAACCAAAGCGGATTGTGCGCCAGACTGCCAGTCATGATCAGCTCTTCAGCTTCCGTCATCACAGCCCGGCAGACCAGCGGATCATCACTTGCCCGCGCGACAATCCCCAAGGCCATGGGCAGGCAAAACCGCGGCGCGGTAGGACGGGCCAGGTCGACAGCCTTTTCAGCCAACTGCAAAGCCTCCAGCTTCGCCCCCCGTTCCAAGGCTACTGAGCCCTGAAAAATCAGATTGAGGGCGACAAAGCGCAGAGCTTCCAGCTCCTCCGCCAGAGCCACCGACTGACGGAAGGCCAAATCTGCTGCTTCCAGCTCTCCGGACTCCAGCAGAACCTTCCCCAGACAGCTGCCCCGCGCCGTCAGCTCGGCCCGGCGGTTTCCCGCAGCCTCAGCCATCTGCACGGCTTTTTCACAATCCAGCCGCGCTTCCTGTAGCTGACAGTGATAGAGGCGCATGTGCCCCAACAGCGACAGGTTGGCACTTTCCACGGCTGTCAGCCCTTCTTTACGTGCCAGAACAACACAGGCCGCATAAGCGCGTTCAGCTGATACCAGGCGAGAGCGGGCAAACTGAGCATCTGCCACCGAACTGAGAGCCCGGGCTTCGGCCTCAGGGTCTCCCATTCGACGGGCCACCTTAAGGGCCGCTTCCTGGGAAGCCAGACAGCCGTCTGAATCGCCAAGCGGAAAGAGAATGTTCCCCCGCAAAACATGCAGCTGGAGCCAGTCACTGTCCTGCCCGACCCTTTCAGCCAAATCCTGTGCCAGATCCAGTTGCCCCAGAGCCTCCTGCGGGCGTTCCAGAAGACGCAGCGACTGAACCAGATCCAAGCGGGCCTGAAGTTCCCAGCGGTCGTCGGCCAGGGCTTCTGCCCCTTCCAGGCCACGCAGGAAGTACCCGGCAGCTTCCGAGTGAGCCCAGAGAGCAGCTGAACGGCGTGCTGCTTCCAGCCAGAACGGCGCGGCTTCTGCCACCCGGCCAGCCCCCGACAGGTGCCGGGCAACAACATCCGGCTCGGGAAAGTCCTGCGGTGATTCAAGACCGGTCATCAAGCGATCGGCAATCTCACCATGCACGCGGCGGCGGGTCGACCGCAGCAGGGTTTCGTAAGCCACATCCCGCAAGAGAGCATGGCGAAAGACCAGTCCTGCCGGCTCCTGTCGAAGCAGTCCGCCGGTCAGCAACTGATCCAGCGCGCTGTTCAGAGACTCTGCCTGCACCTCTGGCAGGGCCGCCAGATCATCCAGTTTGAACGACCGTCCGAAGACAGAGGCCAGCTGGGCCACCCGCTTGGCCGCGCCCACAGAATCCAGGCGGGCCAAGAGGGATTCCTGCAAGGAAGCAGGGACGGAATCACTGTCGCCGCGGGACACCACATCGGTCAGCTCTTCCAGAAACAGCGGCAGGCCACCCGCCCGCTCAACAATCTGCTTCCGGGCCGCTGCAGACAGCTGGTCACCAGCCAGAGAGTGAACCAGACTGGCAGACGACACCGCATCCAGCACCCCCAGCTGCAAGCGGGATCCCCCCAGGCCCTTTGCCAGATCGTCTGCCGCTTCATCCGGTCGACTGGCCAGCAAAATCAGCAAAGGGGCGCTCGACAGCTTTTGTCGCAGACGCTGCAGCAGGTCAGCTGTCGTCGGGTCTATCCAGTGCACATCTTCAACAAACAGCACCAAAGGCCCTGCCTGCAGCCGCTGCTGCAGCCGGGTTACGATGCCATCGAACAGCGCCTGTCTCTGAGCTTCCCCGCTGTCGGTTTCATGGCTTACCGTTTCCGCCAGCTGATCTTTGGGCAGGGGGTGAAAGGGCCTGTTCCCCTGGAAGTCTGAACAGGTCCAGACCTCCAGCTGTTCCGGGCTTTGCCGGGCCAGAAACTCCTGCACAAGACGGGTTTTTCCGACACCAGCCGGTCCGGTTAGGTGAAACACCTGAAGACCCTGGCCAGAGCGACTTCCCATCCAGGCTTCCGCCAGAAGAGTCAGCGTTGCCGACCGCCCGACAAAAGGGCTGCTGGAGATCATCCCACCTGACTCTTTTGCCAGACCGTCAACGCGCCAGGCCTTCGTTGGGTCTGCAATGCCCTTGAGCGACACCTCTCCCAGCGCTTCCATGTCAAAAGCCTGCAGCAGGCGATGGCTGGTGCCTTCACTGACGACAATCTGATTTTCACCGGCAACGCCCTGCAGGCGGGCGGCCAGATTGGGGGTAACCCCCAGCACCGCCCGTTCTTCGGCGCTGCCATCGCCCACCACGTCACCAACCACCACCTTACCTGTGGCAATGCCCACCCGGACCGCCGGCGTCAGGTCCGGCAGGCATTGCAGCGCCGGGACCACCTTCACCAGATCCAGGGCTGCGCGCACCGCCCGCTGAGCATCATCTTCGTGGGCCTGGGGATAGCCGAAGTAGGCAAGAACGCCATCGCCCATGAACTTGGCCACATAGCCGTCGTAGCGGGTAAGCACCTGGCTGCAGGCCTCCTGATAGGCGGCAATCAGGTCCCGGTAATCCTCCAGTTCCAGTTCCGTGGACAGTCGGGTGGAGTCCATCAGATCACAGAACAGAACCGTCAACAGCCGTCGTTCGGCTTCTGCAGCCGGACTTACATCGGCTGGTCTGGGAGTGTCTGAACTTTGTCGGGGCTGGGGGGCCGATGATGCAGTGCCAGGGCTCTCCCCGTCCGTCTCTGGCTTATGGTTCTGGCTGAACAACCGGGCTTGAGCCTGTGGCAGTTTTGCAAAGTCTTCAGCCAGCGCGGCCTGGAGGCGACGACGGTGACCCAGCAACAGCCCAAGACCAATGAGATCTTCTTCGCTCAGATAAACCAGCGTTGCCCGGTCGACCCCGTTTTCTTCAAAGACCCTGGCATATTGTGCCAGGCCGATTGTCTCCAGCCAGTCCGTCAGCTCGTCCATCTGCTGCCTCTGTTGTCCCTGCTTTTGAACAGCTTAGCAGAAACGAACGGCTTTCGGTGCATCCAGGCGTTCTTCCCGAAAAATCGAAATGGTGGTTTTCCCGCGCCTCACTGCTCTTATCAATTGCCGTCAAAGGGCAAGCTGTGATTTTCTACCTACACCTACAAGCAGGATCGGTTTGATTTGAAGCGCCTTGCGCTTGCACCTAAACCGAAACCTACCCTTTAACACATTGAAAAGAGACAAATTTGCGAGACGCATGGTATCACGACGTGATTCCGGTTGACCCGATTTGGCTCTAGCAAACCAACAGACCAGAGAATCTCATGGCCCTGCCCAGTTCACGTGTATCCGGCTTTCACAAACTCTCCCTCAAAGGCCGGCTGGAAAAGCTGGCGACCCTGGTGGGGCTGTCCCCGCAAGAAACCGATCTGCTGGGCAACACAGGCAACCTGTCCGATGACATTGCCGACCGGATGATTGAAAACGCCGTTGGTGCCATGACCATTCCCATCGGGGTAGCCACCAATATGGTGGTGGATGGCAAAGATGTCCTGGTGCCCATGGCGACAGAAGAGTCCTCGGTGGTGGCAGCGGTCTGCAATGCCGCGCGGCTTTGTCGCGACGCCGGGGGCTTTGTCACCTCATCCACCGGCCCCCTGATGATCGCCCAGATTCAGTTGCTGGACTGTCCCGATCCGGAAACCGCCCGTCTGAAAATTCTGGAGCACAAAGCCGAAATCAAAGACATCTGCGATGAGGTGGATCCTTTGTTGCTGAAGGTCGGTGGCGGCTTTCAGGATCTGGAGGTACGGATTGTCGAAAGCCGGGGCGGCCCCATGGTCATTACCCATCTGATCGTCGACACACGCGACGCCATGGGGGCCAATGCCGTTAACTCCATGGCCGAAACCCTGGCCCCCTCCATTGCTGACTGGACGGGCGGGCGCAACAATCTGCGCATTCTCTCAAATCTGGCGGATCGGCGACTGGTGCGGGCCCGCGCAACCTGGCGGCCCGAAGACACTGGTGGCGAGGCCGTCCGTGACGCCATCCTGCAGGCCTATTACTTTGCCGAAGCCGACCCCTACCGCGCTGCCACCCACAACAAGGGCATCATGAACGGTGTGTCTGCCGTGGTGCTCGCCACTGGCAACGACACCCGGGCCGTGGAAGCCGCCGCCCACGCCTATGCCACCCGGCGGGGCCAATATTCCAGCATGACCCGCTGGGAAGCGGATCAAGACGGCAATCTGGTCGGCGTTCTGGAGATGCCTTTGGCTGTCGGGCTGGTTGGCGGCGCCACCAAGATCCATCCGGTGGTGCAGGCCAATCTGAAGATCCTCGGGGTCACCGGGGCCGATCAGCTGGCCCGCATCATCGTCTCCGTAGGGCTGGCCCAGAACTTTGCGGCACTGAGGGCTCTGTCCACCGAAGGCATCCAGAAAGGCCATATGGGGCTGCACGCCAAAAACATTGCCGCCATGGCCGGCGCAACCGGTGAGGAAATCGACCTGATCGCCAAGATCCTGGTGGAAGCCGAAAGCGTCCGGGTGGATGTCGCTGAAGCAGAGTTGAAAAAACTGCGCGGCAAGCTCTAACTCAAACAGCCAAAGAAGAAGCGCTCCCTGCCTTGCGGGCTCGCTTCTTCTTGCACAACAGGCCAGGGTTCAGGCCCGCACCATCCTCGTTCCAACTGCTTTCTACGCAGCCTGGACGTGTCTCTTAACAGGGACGGCGCTGCCGCCATCCTTGCGTCCCAGGGCTTCTGCCTGCGCCAGCCACCTGGTCCGCAGTTTGTCGCTGGAGCCCTTTACCGCACCGAAATTGTGGAAACGGCTTTTCTCAAAGCCGATAAAGTTCAGCACCTGCTTCTTCAATGCCTTGTTGCCACCCGCGCCATAGACCCAGTTGAGATACCAGCTGGGTGTATCAGACGTCATAAGCACCCGGGCCGTTCGCCCCTTCAACAGCTTTTCAGGCAGAGGCTTTCCCTTCTGGAAGCGGAAGGCAAAACCGGGCAGCAGCGCCCGGTCGAAAAGCCCCTTCAACGGACCGGGCAGACCGCCCCACCATAAGGGATGCAAAATCACCCAATGATCGCACCAGACCAGCGCCTGCTGAAAAGCCAGAATATCCTCTTCCAGCGGCTGATCAGATCCATAGCCGCCGCTGCGCACCGCCGGATCAAACACCATGTCATCCAGGTTTAGGCGCTTTACTTCCGCGCCACTGGCCAGGGCCCCTGCCTCATAGGAGGCCGCCAAAGCATGGCCGAAACGGTCTCGGCCCAGATGTCCGGAGAGGATAAAGATCTTACGCATAACAAGCCTTTCAATTGGAGTAGAGTTGAATAAATTGACCATGGTCAATTATGCTTGTTTGAAAGGTGGTGATTTTTTGACCGCGGTCAAGTTTTTGATTACAAAAAGCTCTGCCTTTGGCCGACTCCGTTGTTTTTGTTAGGTCCTACGCATGATTGAAGCCAAACAAGCCCGCGCTCAAAAGACCCGCAGCACCCTTCTGGCCAGCGCCAAGACGCTGTTTGACAGTCAGGGGTTCGATCAGGTGACGACGGAACAGATCGCCAGATCCGCTGGTGTGTCGAAGGGAACGCTCTTTGCCCATTTCGGCGACAAACTGGGCCTGCTGGCTGAACTGGGCCAACAGGACCTCAATCGCCAGATCGCCGGGCTGGAGCAGGCGGCCGAAACTCCTGACGACAGGACGCAGTCCAAACAGAACCCCATTGACGCCATCTATCAGGGCCTGGACGGATTGCTCAGCCAGTTCGAAACGCAGCCGGAGTTTCTGCGCCTCTTCATCGATCAGACCACCTTGCGGCAGGGCATTCATGCTGACGTTTTCAACGCCGCCATCACCCGGCTAAATCTGGCTCTGAAAGCGCTCATCAACCAGCACAAAGCCCAGCAGCCGGGCCTGCATCTGGACAGTGATCTGACCTCCACAGCACTGCGTGCCTATCTGCTGCATCTGGCCGTCGGTCAGGTCTGCGGGGAATACAAGAGCCGGGAGGAGAGGCAGGAAACACTACGTCAACTTCTGACAATGCTGTTACAGGCCGGATAAATCACCGCCTGACAGCAGACTGATCAAAAAGCCGGTCAGCACAACCATGGGTCAGGAGCGGTCGAACAGCACCCCGGGGTTCATCAGACCCCCGGGATCCAGCAGCTCTTTCAATCCGGTCATCAGGTCCAGACTGGTTTGGCCCTGAAAGTGGCCGAAGTCCTGTCGTTTCAGGCGGCCGATGCCATGCTCCGCGCTGATGGTGCCGCCCAGGGCAACAGCGGTTTCTTCGATGGCCTGAGCCACCTTCGGCCACAGGCGGCGGAAATCCTCGTGGCTCTGGTCCAGAGGCCTGAGCACGTTGAAGTGAATGTTGCCATCCCCCAGATGCCCGAAAGGACCAATCCTGGCCCCCGGAACGGCTTGCTCCACAGCCGCTTTTGCGGCTTTCAGGTAGTCCGGCACAGCGCCGACCGGCACAGCCGTATCCCCTTTATAGCTGCTGGCATCTTCAATGAAAGCGAAGGCCACCGACTCGCGCAACCGCCAGAGAGCCTGACGCTGTTCTTCGTTCTGGGCGATGACCGCGTCCAGAACACCACCTTGCTCAAACGGCTGCAGCAGTGAGTTTTCCAGAGCGGCCGAAAGCTCAAACAGCCTGCTGGGCGATTCCAGTTCCACCAGAAGCTGCCAGTCAGGAGAGCCCGACAAGGCCGCCCTGGTGCCTTCAACGGTCAGGGCCGCAGTGACAGCCCCGGCAGACAGCAGTTCGCAGGCGCTGACCAGCTCCCCCACCTCTTCTTCCAGATGCCGCAGATAACCCAAGGCGGCCTCCGGGCTGGCAACCGCCAGCAGAGCTGTTGCCCGCTGTCTGGGCAAGGGGCGCAGTTTCAGGCTGGCAGCGGTGATGATGCCCAGCGTTCCTTCTGACCCCAGGAAAAGCTGTTTCAGGTCATACCCGGCTGTGTTCTTGCGCAGCGCTTTCAGGCCGTTCCACAGGCTGCCATCCGGCAGCACCACCTCCAACCCCAGCACCTGATCTCTGGCTGTGCCATAGCGCAGGGCATTGTTGCCCCCGGCATTGGTGGCCAGATTGCCGCCGATCTGGCTGGAGGATTCGCCACCATGGCTCAGGGGAAAGTAACGATTGGCCGCTTCCGCCGCCGATTTAGCGTCAGCCAGCACCACACCGGCCTCCACCACCATGTTGTTGTCCAGAGGGTCAAGGCTGCGGATCTTGTTGAGCCGGCCCAGGGACAATATGACCGCGTCTTTCTGTCCGGCAGAAACCGCGGCCCCGGTCAGACCTGTCAGTCCCCCCTGCGGCACCAGGGGCACGCCCTGGGCCTGACACCAGGCCACCAGCGTCGAAATGTCTTCCACCCTCTGCGGGCGGGCCACCGCCAGTGGGTCCGAGGCTTCAAAACCGATGAGGTCTTTGCTGTAAGCCTGTTGGTCCGCTGCAGAGGTCAGCAACCCCTTGTCGCCGAGCAGATCCTTCAACGGGGCCAGGTCAGGACCAGTCATCCTTTGGCCTGCAACAAGGGCGTTACGGCTGACAAAAAGCGGTCATTGTCAGCGCGGCAGCCGATGGTAATGCGCAGGGACCCCTCAGACGCGGGCCAGGGCAGAGCCTGCACCAGAACCCCGACAGCTTCCAGGTCCCGCGCCAGGGCTGTCGCGGGGCAAGGCGTCCTGACGGTCAGAAAATTGGCGCCGGAGGGAAAGGGCTGACACCCCAGGGCACTCAGCGCTTTCGCCAGGCGCTGTCTTTCCCCGATGGTCTGATGCAGCAGGTCTGCCAGATAGCTCTGATCCTGAAAGGCCGCCACAGCCCCGGCCAGACCGATGCGATTGACGTTGAAGTTTCCGCGCAGACGCTGAAATCCCTGGGCCAGCTCTGCCGAACTGCAGAGCACATAGCCCACCCGTGCGCCAGCCAATGCATAGGCTTTGGAAAAGGACCGGGTGACGGCCCAGGGCCCGCTGCGCTCGGCCAGTATCGACAGCACATCCGGGCCGCCTTCGGCCTGCGCAAACTCGTAGTAAGCTTCATCCACCACCAGCAGACAGCTGTCCGGCACGCCCCGGGCCACCGCCCGCAGGTCGGCTTCCGGCACCACACCACCGGTGGGGTTGTTGGGGCTGCAGAGGTAAAACAATCGGGTTTTGGGGGTGATCGCTGCCAGCATGGCTGTGCAGTGATTTATCCCTTCAGCCGTGACCGGCAGGGAGACGATCTTTCCCCGGGCCAGCTCCACACCCTTGCCACAGGTGGGAAAGGTCGGTGCAGGAAAAACAGCCTCATCTCCCGGGGAAATGGACAGAGCCGCCGCTGCCGTCAGCAACTCCCCGCTGCCGTTTCCAAAACTGATCCTGTCGCTGGTCAGCCCCGTTGCCTCTGCAATCAGCTGAGCCAACCTGCTGCAGCCATGGTCCGGATAGCTTTGGGCCGCAGTCAGGGCACTGGCCATGGCAGCCAGAGCCTTTGAACTGGGGGGCAGGCCACTTTCATTCAGGTTCAGACGAACGAGGGTGCGATCCGGGCCGTCTGTCCCCTCCGCCAGAAGGGGCGGATCCGGAAAGGTCAGGTCCCTGACCGTCTGAATGGGAAAGGGGTCTGCCACCAATACCTGCCTTTACGTATGCGACCAGTCGTTGGGGTCGTCAGAGTTGTTGGGCGACAGGCCAATGATGTCGCCATCGGTAGAGCAACCCAGTCCCAGCACGGTTCGGTTGGCGTAAGAGAAATATGCGCTGACCTGATTGATCTCCAGAACTTCGCCATCGCTGTAGCCTGCGGTCCGCAAGGCTTTTACGTCTTCTTCCGTCAATTCTGCGGGCGCTTGCGTCAGCTTTTGAGCATAGCCCATGGCCAGTTTTTCTTTGTCTTCCAACGGAGCAGCCGACAGGTCACGGGCATCAATGGCAGCGCGCAACGCTGCGGCCCGGTCATCATCCTGCAGCAGGCGTTTCAGGCCCTCAAAGTGATGATCCACGCAATAGCCGCAGTTGTTCAGGGAACTGACCCAGACGCCCAGAGTTTCCAGGAACCACTTGGGCACGGTGTTGGCCGAATGATGCAGCACATACTTGTAGATGGCCATATGGCCTTCCATGGTGTGCGGCCGTAGGGAGTGCATCATCATGATGTTGTCGACGTTGTTGTCGGGTCCCTTTACCCGGTCATAGAGTTTTTTCAGGCGACCGGAGGCATCGTCGTATTCGACCGTATCAATCCAAGGCATTGTCGTTCCAGATATCGTTTACAATCAGAAAAAGTAAGGCAGGTCAGCCCAGCAGAAGAGAGTCGTCCGCCAGCTCTTCGCCCTGTTCCCGCTTGAAGAGGTCCAGCAGGTCATTGACTTCCATGCCGTCCCTCTCCGCACCACTGGCGTCAAAGACGATCTTGCCCCGGTGGAACATGATGGTGCGCTCTCCGGTGTGCAGGGCCTGCGCCATGGAGTGTGTCACCATGATGGCCGTCAGCTGCAGCTCGGACACCACCTGTTTTGACAGATCCAGCACAAACTCGGCGGTTTTAGGGTCCAGGGCAGCGGTGTGCTCATCCAGCAATAGCACCTCCGTTTCCCCGGTGGTCGCCATCAGCAAAGATACGGCCTGACGCTGTCCACCAGACAGCAGCCCCACTTTATCGTTCAGGCGGTTCTCCAATCCCAGACCGAGGATCTTCAGGCGCTCTGCGGCCTGATCTTCCATGTCTGAATTGACCGCAAACCGGAAGCCTCGCGGCTTGGTGCGGCCGTAGGCCAGCGCAAAATTCTCCATGATCGTCAGGTCTTCACAGGTCCCCATCTTGGGATCCTGGAACACGCGGGACAGAAACTTTGCCCGCTGATTGACCTTCCAGCCGGTCACATCTTTTCCATTTACCTCCACCTTGCCGGAGGTGGTGGGAACGGTCCCGGCAATGACATTGAGGGAGGTGGATTTACCTGCACCGTTGGAGCCGATGACCGTCAGGAACTGCCCCTTGGGCACCTCCAGATCAACGCCGCGCAGGGCTTTGGTTTCCAGGGCGGTGCCCTGGTTGAAGGTCACATGAATGTCTTGCAGGCGGATCATTTGCGGCGCCCCTTTTTCTTCCACAAAGAGCTGCCGGACTGCTGAACCACCAGCGCAATGATCACCAGAACTGCTGTCACCAGCTGAACGTCAGAGGCCTGCAGCCCCAGGAAGTCGGCGTTCAGGGCCACGGCCACTGCCAGACGGTAGAGGATGGCCCCGACCAGACAGGCCAGTGTGGCCAGGAAAATGGTGCGCGACGGCAGGATCGACATGCCAACGATCACGGACGCCAGACCGACGATGATCACCCCGATGCCCATGTAGGCATCTGCGCCCCCCAGGATCTGGGCAAACAGTGCCCCGGCGATGGCCGTCATGCCATTGGCCAGACCCACGCCGTAGAGCTTCATCTTGCCAACATCTACGCCGTTGGCTTCAGCCATATGAGGGTTGGCCCCGGCGGCGCGCATGGAAATGCCCCAGCCTGTCGCCAGCAGAGCATCCAGGCCAAACTTGAAGATCAGCACGATGATGCCCAGGAAGATGGGGTTGATGATGTAGCCGGGAATGCCCAGCGCCTCGAAGGGCGTAAAGACTGTGGGCACAAAAAGCAGTGGCTCATTGGGCCCGTCCATGATCCTGAGGTTCAGGGAGTAAAGCGCAATGGCCACCAAAATCCCCGAGAGGATGTGCAGAATGTTGAAACGGACATTGAGATAGGCCGTAAAGAACCCGGCGGCAAAACCGGCAAAACCCGCGATCAGGGTCGAGAGCCAGGGATTGAGTTCCAGCGATACGGTCAGGGTTGCCATGACGGCCGCCCCCAGCGGGAAACTGCCCTCGACAGTCAGGTCGGGGAAGTCAAGAATCTTGAAGGTCAGGAAGGCGCCCAGCGCCACCAGACCAAACACGAACCCGACTTCAAAGGTGCCGAGGATTTCGTAGAGGGACATGAACAGACACTCTCAATTGTCCCCTTTGCCTGTCACAGGCAGACAAAGGCCAACTTTGGATTTTTTGGATTATTGGCTTGCGGTCAAGCAGCTGCGCCCCCGCCGATCCACCCTCGCCTGACAGGCAGGTGGACCGGCGGGTCACAGAATCACTCCACGATTTTCGTGGCTTCCGCCAGGATGTCAGCCGGTACGGTGACGCCCATTTTTTCAGCAGAGGTTTTGTTTACGACGGTCTTGAATTTGTCCATCACCTTGTAAGCAATGACAGCATCGATATCGCCGGGATTTTTCCCGTCCAGCACGTCAGCGGCCATGTTACCGGCCACCCGGCCCACTTCCACATAGTCCAGACCGACAGAGGCCAGAGCGCCTCTTTCAACGCCACCGGTTTCGCCGGTGAAGACCGGGGTGTCCGTATCCCAGCCGATCTTCACGATCGCCGGCAAAGCTTCCACAACCGTGGTGTCATTGGGAATGTAGATGATGTCCACCTTGCCGATCAGCTTGCGGGTGGCCTGGATCACTTCGTTGGTGGTGGGGGCAGGGGATTCAATGATTTCCAGCCCGCGGGTCGCGCCTTCTTCCTTGATCCAGCCCAGGGTTGCCAGGGCGTTATCCAAACCGGGGTTGTAGACGAAACCGATCTTCTTCATGCCCGGCACAATGCGCATGAACATGTCCAACTGGGTGCCGATGGGCGCCGCATCAGACACACCGGTGATGTTGCCGCCAGGTTTCTTGTACTGTTTGATCAGCTTGGCTTTGACCGGATCGGTCACCGTGGCAAAGACAATGGGAATGTCTTTGGTCGATGAAATCATGGCCTGCGAGGTGGGCGTGGTGATGGGGACAATGATGTCCGGATTGTCACCGACAAATTTTTTGGCGATCTGCAGCTGGGTTGGCATGTTGCCGTTGGCGTTCTGATAGTCGACCTCGATGGTCTTGCCTTCAATGTATCCACGGGCTGCCAGCGCTTCCAGAATGCCCTTTTTCGTATCGGTCAGCGCCGGGACTTCAACGATGGTCGAGATAGACACTTTTTTCATGTCGGCAGCCTGGGCAGACCCCAAAGCCAGACCGGCCAAAGCCCCGACCAGAGCCAGTTTCATAAACGCACGCATTTTTATCGTTCTCCCTATTTCTGGACGAAGCCCTGTTACTTCGCATCCCCTGAAGAGGGTGATCTGCTCAATTGGAAGCGCTCTGCGCGTCTCCTCTGTCAGAATTCACCCACTAACCTTCTAGAGCGGTTTCTTGAAACGGCCATTGACCGGCACATGTTCCAGAAGCGCAGCCCCACCTTTTTCTAAGCAAGTTACAGGGTGATACACCCTTCCACCGCACAGGCAAAGAGCTTCCGGCGTTCAGTTCGGACTTTGGCTTGCGATCGGACTTCCCTGCTTTGCACGTTGACAAGGTGAGGATCCGCAGTTTCTTATATTATGAACATTGTGCGCATATAGTGACCATTCCTCATGAACGCTGTCAAGACACAGACCCAGGCCGGTGTCGGCCTTCTGTCAAAAGCCTTTCAGATTCTGGATCTCTTCCAGATCGACAGCCCGACCTGGTCTCAGGCAGAGCTGGTGCGGGCAACGGACCTGAACCGGTCTACCGTCAATCGCCTGGTGCGCTATCTGGCCAGCAGCGGCTATCTGGTGCAGGTGCAGCCGACGGGCCGCTATGGTCTGGGTCTGGCCGCCATCGACCTGGGTCAGCGCGCCAGCGCGTCCTTTGATTTCCGCGCCCTGTGCCAGCCCGTGCTTGAGCGGCTGTCCAGCCAGATTGATGAAACGATCCTTTTGACCGCCCTGGACCGCAGCAACAACAGCAGTGTCTGCGTGGATCAGATTGAAGGAACCCGGGAAGGTTTGCGGGTGTTTGAACGCATTGGCGCCACCTTTCCCCTGCACGCCGGAGCCGCCCCAAAGGTGATTCTGGCCCACCTGCCGGCTGAAGAACAAAAAGCTTATCTGGCTGGCCCTTTAGAGCGTTTTACAGAAAAGACGCTGACCGATCCGGCAGCCCTGAAAAGAGATCTTCACTCCATCGCCGCCCAGGGCTACTGCCAGTCTTTCGAAGAAACCTACGAAGGTGTGGCCGGGTTGGGCGCCGTGATCCTGGGACCGGGCAACCATCCCCTGGGCAGCATAGCCGTTGCCTTGCCGGTCCAGCGGGCCAGTTCGGAAACGCTGGGACGCTTTCGTCCTCTCCTGCAGGAGGCGGCCAGATCCATTTCCACCCGTCTGGTCGATCCTTCCCGAACCGCAACATCTGACGGACAGACAAAGGAGGCGAGCTGATGCGTAGCTGGATTTCCGGCGAAACGCCCGGGCTGGGGCATCTGACTCAGGGGGAGAGTCCCCGCCCCCAAACGGCCCCCGGTCACATGGTGGTCAAGGTAGAAGCCGCCGCCCTGAACTTCTCCGACCTTCTGATGATCGAAGGGCGCTATCAGGTCCGGCCTCCCCGCCCCTTTATCCCCGGCCAGGAAATCGCCGGGGTGGTTACAGCGGTGGCTGAAGGCAGCCCCTGGTCTGTGGGCGATCGCATTGCCAGCAAAGTCTTCTGGGGCGGGTTTGCAGAAGAAGTTCAGGTCCGGGAAGACATGGCCATCGGTCTGCCGGACGGTGTGGACTTTGCCGTCGGGGCCGCCCTGCCCGTGGTTTACATGACCGCCTTGGTGGCCTTGCGGCATTCTGTGCACGCCGGTCCGGAAGACAACGTGCTGGTGCATGCCGCTGCCGGGGGCGTGGGGCTGGCCGCAGTTGAAATCGCTAAAGCTGCCGGGGCGACAGTGATCGCCACGGCAGGCAGTGAGGAAAAGCTGGCCATCGCCCGGGAACACGGGGCCGACTTGACCATCAACTACCGCAGCCAGACCTGGGTCGATCAGGTCAAAGTTGCCACCGATGGTCTGGGCGCCAGCATCATTCTTGATCCGGTCGGCGGCGACGTGGCGGTGCAGAGCCTGCGCTGCATTGCCCGACACGGGACCCTGCTGGTGGTGGGCTTTGCCTCTGGAGAGATTGCCCAGCTGCCTTCCAATCGCCTGTTGCTGAAAAGCGCAGCAGCCAAAGGCGTGCTCTGGAGCCATGACGAAGACGCCCCGCTGATCGCTCGGCTCAACAAAGAGCTCATGGCCTTGCTGGCCGCAGGCAAGATCAACCCGGTGGTTGACTGCACCTACAGCCTGGATGACCTGCCTCTGGCGCTGGACGACCTGGGGCAGCGGGCATCGGTGGGCAAACTGGTGCTGCGGCTGTGACGGACCGCACAGGCAAAGACGAAAGCAAAGCAAAGACCATGAGCAAAGCAGCCCCGCTGAAAAACATCCGCGTTCTGGACCTGACCCGCGTCATGTCCGGTCCCTTCTGCACCTCCATGCTGGCGGACCTGGGGGCGGAGATCATCAAGATCGAGCTGCCAGGCAGTGGTGACGAAGCCCGGGCTTTCGGACCTTACCAGGACGGGGAAAGCACTTACTTCATGCTGCTGAACCGGAACAAGAAGTCCGTGACCGTGGATCTGAAATCTCCGGAAGGTCAGGATATCCTCAAGGCCCTGATCCCCAAGTGTGATGTTCTTGTTGAGAATTTCAGACCGGGTGTCATGGCCCGTCTGGGCCTGGACGAAGACTCTGTCCGAGCCCTCAATCCCAACATCATCTATGCCAGCATCTCCGGCTTCGGCCAGGACAGCCCCCTGAAGAACTGGCCGGCCTTTGATCTGGTCATCCAGGCCATGGGCGGCATCATGAGCCTGACGGGCCCCAAAGGTGGCCCGGCCACGGCAGTGGGAGAGTCCATGGCCGATGTGGCCACAGGCATGTTTGCCGCCTTTGGCATCGTCGCAGCCCTCTTTGACCGTGAACGCAATGGCGAAGGGCGCACGCTGGACGTCGCCATGCTGGATTCTCTCATGTCCATGCAGCTGACCGGTCTCTCGCGCCAGCTCTATTCCGGGGACACCCCCACGCCCGTGGGCAACCGCCATCCGGTAACCTATCCCGTCGATTCCTTCCCGACCCGCGATGGCGACATTGTCATGGTCTGTTTCTCGCAAGGCGCCTTTGCGGCCCTTTGTGAGCTGATGGGTCAGCCCGATCTGGCGCAGGACCCGCGCTTTCAGACCAATGATAACCGCAACACCCATGAAGAAGAGCTGCGGGCTTTGATTGCCAACTGGACAGCCAGCCTCACTCAGGACGAAGCCATCGGAAAACTGCAGAAGGCCCGCATACCGGCCGGTCCTGTATGGACCCTGAAGCAACTAAGCGAGTCCGAGCATGTTCAGGCCCGCAACATGATCCAGCCGGGTCAGCACAGCCGCTTTGGCTCAGTTCCTCTGGTGCCGCAGCCTGTCAAGTTCACCGGCCCGGGGTCGAACCAGGAAGCCGATCAGAAAGTTTCCCAGGACCCCGCTCCACCGCCCCATGTCCCTCTGCTGGGGGAAGACACGGATGACGTCCTGACCCGCCTGCTTGATATGGACGACAGCTCGCTGGCCGACCTGCGCCAGAAAAAGATCCTCTGAGGAAAGTTCCCGCTATGACCGACAGACTGCTCAACACCCGCGTCGTCCGTGCCCCGCGCGGCACCGCCCTCACCACCAAAAGCTGGCAAACCGAAGCCCCTTTGCGGCTGTTGATGAACAACCTGGACCCAGAGGTGGCAGAAAGGCCGGAAGAGCTGGTGGTTTATGGCGGCATAGGCCGGGCGGCCCGCAACTGGGAGGCCTTTGATGCCATCGTGTCGAAGCTGCGGGAACTGGAAGAAGACGAAACCCTGCTGGTCCAGTCAGGCAAGCCCGTGGGTGTTCTGAAAACCCACGACCGCGCGCCACGTGTGCTGATCGCCAATGGCAACCTGGTGCCCAAGTGGGCCACCTGGGAAAAATTCAACGAACTGGATCGGCTGGGCCTGACCATGTACGGCCAGATGACGGCCGGTTCCTGGCTCTACATAGGCAGTCAGGGCATCGTACAGGGCACCTATGAGACCTTTTCTGAAATCGGCCGGCAGCACTTTGGCGGACAGACAGCCGGACGCCTGGTGGTCACCGGCGGGCTGGGGGGCATGGGCGGCGCCCAGCCTCTGGCTGCCACCATGGCCGGGTTCAATGCTCTGGTGGTGGAGTGCCAGCCCGGCAAGATCGATTTCCGTCTGCGCTCTGGCTATCTGGACAGCAAGGCCGAAGATCTGGACAGCGCCCTTGCCATGATCGAAAGCGCCAGGCGTTCCGGAAAGACTCTTTCCGTTGGACTGCTAGGCAACGTGGTGGATGTGCTGGCAGACCTGCAGCGCCGCGGCCTGGTCCCCGATGTGGTGACCGACCAGACTTCCGCCCATGACCCCGTCTACGGCTACCTTCCCGCAGGCTGGAGCGTGGCCGAATGGGAAAGCCGCCAGGAAAGTGATCCCGCCCGGGTCAGTGAAGAAGCCAAGCAGACCATGGCCAGCCACGTAGATCTGATGCTGGGCTTCAAGGAACAGGGCTCCATTGTCCTTGAGTATGGCAACAACCTGCGCGCCATGGCCCAGGAGGCAGGGAACAGCCAGGCTTTTGAGTTCCCGGGCTTCGTCGAAGCCTATGTCCGGCCACTCTTTTGCCGGGGCAAGGGTCCCTTCCGCTGGGTGGCGCTGTCCGGTGATCCGGAGGACATCTACAAGACCGATGCCAAGGTGCGGGAACTGATGCCCGATGACGCCTTTCTGCACACCTGGCTGGACAAGGCCCGCAAGCACGTGAAATTCCAGGGCCTGCCGTCCCGCATCTGCTGGGTGGGTCTGGGGGATCGGGACCGTCTGGGGCTGGCCTTCAACGAAATGGTGCGCAGCGGCGAACTGAGCGCGCCCATCGTCATCGGGCGCGACCATATGGATTCCGGGTCAGTCGCCAGCCCCAACCGGGAAACCGAAGGCATGAAGGATGGCTCGGACGCCATTTCCGACTGGCCCATTCTCAACGCCCTGCTGAATGCCGCCAACGGAGCGACCTGGGTTTCCTTCCACCATGGTGGCGGCATGGGCATGGGCTACTCCCAGCACGCCGGCATCGCCTTGCTGGCTGATGGTTCGGAACGGGCCGATGAGATGATCGCCCGCACCCTTTGGAACGACCCGGCCAGCGGGGTGCTGCGCCACGCCGATGCAGGCTACGAAAGCGCCATCGACTGTGCCCGTCAGAATCAGCTCGACCTGCCCATGTTGAAGGACTGAGGTTCAGGGTTGCAGGAAGAACAGAGGTCATAAGAAGGAATAAGAGGTGAACTCAGTGGCCTTCCCTTCCATCGCAGCTGCAGCAGGAGAGTGACTGTGAAAATTGCCATCGTAACCCTGGAAGCTTTCAACGAACTGGACAGCTTCGTGGCGTCCGCCATTCTCAACCGGGTCCCTCACCCGGGCTGGACTGCGCAGATCTGCGGCCCCGGTCCTCAGGTTACCTCCATGAATGGCGTTCGCATCGCTGTGCAGCAGCCGCTGTCCTTTGCCAATGAAGCCGACGTGGTGCTGTTCGGCAGCGGCATGAAGACCGCCGACTATGCCAGCGATCCGGAGTTCTTGAAGCAGTTTTCTCTGGATCCGCACCGCCAGTTGATTGGCGCGCAATGCTCCGGCGGTCTGTTCTTACAGAAACTGGGGTTCACCAATCAGATCATCTCCACCGACACCATGACGGCACCGCGTTTGTCTGAGGCGGGACTGACGATCAGCCAGGAACCGCTGCATGTGGAAGGAAACGTGGCATCTGCAGGCGGGTGCCTGGCGTCTCACTATCTGGCCGCCTGGGTGATTGCCATGAAGACAGACTGGGAAACGGCAGAGAAGATCATTCATTACGTCGCCCCCGTGGGCCAGAAGGATGACTTTGCCGCCCGGGCCAAAGCTGTTGTGCTGCCGTTACTGGCTGACAGCAAGAAGGTGGCCTGAAACCGTTCAGAGGAATTGATCTGCTAAAGGGGAAGAACATGCCGACTTACATCGTCTCTCGCGTCACCATCAAGGACAGCGAGAAAATGCAGGGCTACATGGCTGAAGCACCGGAAACCGTGGCAGCCTATGGCGGCAGGTATCTGGCGCGCACGCCCGACATCAAGGTGCTGGAAGGCCAAGCCGACTACAATCGCATGGTCGTGCTGGAATTCCCCAACGAGGAACAGGCGCTGGCCTGGTACAATTCGGAAGAATACCGCGACCTGCGGGAAACCCGCTGGGCTGCGGCTGACGCTCATATTGTGGTGCTGCCCGGTGAAATGGTCTGACAAAAAGGGCAAGTAGCCAGACCCTGACCGGTCCGGATGAAAGCGCGATGCTCAGAACAGCCTGTGCTCAGAACAGCCTGTGTTCTCTTTACACCGAAAAAAGTCGACCGGGCCCGCGCGGGTTTTTGTCCCCGGCCAGCCGCAGAAGATGCCAGGCCAATGCCGAATTGCTGGAGATCACCGGCTTACCCAGGATGTCTTCTGCTTCTGCCAGAATACCAAAGGTCTGCAGGTTGGTGCAGGAGGCAAAGAGCGCGTCACAGTCACTGTTGCGCCCGATGTCCAGCAGAGCCTCCAGTGTGGAGGTTTCTGAAATCCGGGAGACGACCTCTTCCTGCTCCTGCTCAAAAGATCCGAAGGCAGAAATCTCAAAACCGTTTTTCTCAAGCAAGGCCCGCATGGCCTGGGAGACTTCCGGCAGATAGGGCGTCAGGAAGCCCAGCTTTTTTGCGCCCACGGCCCGACAGCCTGCCATGACCGCCGTGATGGGGTCGGTCACAGCCACCTGGGGATGAGTCTGGCGCACCTTTTGTGCCACCACCTCCTGACCAATGACGGTTGCTCCGGAGGTGCAGGCATATCCGATAGCATCAAAAGGCTGAGTGACCGGCAAGAGGCTGGCGGTGAAGGGCAGATCCTCTGCCATCTGGGCCAGAGTTTCCTTGGTGACGACCGGGTGGCTGGGAATACGGGCGTGATAGAGCGCAATGTCCGGATCCCCGAAGATCTGCCTAAGCTCATTCTCCAGTGTTTCGTCAGATTGCAGAACGATCAGGCCAAGAGTGACCTTCCGGCTGTCTTCTTTATCCAGTTTAAAGGGCAATCCCATGGGGTCGCTCTCTCCCTTCAGCCATCAGGCCATTACAGAACAGGCAGCTCCGGGGCAGCGCGGCTGGTCAGCCAGACCGGATCACCCTCAGTAATCAGCAGGTTTTCCTCATGCACCATCATCTTGCCACCGGCATAGGACAGGCTGGGCTCCAGCGTCATAACCATGCCCGGCTCCAGCGGTGTGGCGTCATGATCGATGTTGGACGGCCATTCGGTCAGTTGGATCCCCAGGCCATGGCCGTAACGCCCCACATCAGAGTCGCCGCCGCCCAGCACCTTGTGCATGGCGGCAAAGAGATCTGCTGAGGTGTTGCCGGGCCGGGCCGCCGCAAAGCCGGCTTCTGTGGAAAGCCAGAGTTTTTCATACGCGGCCTTGGCGTCATCATCTGCCCGGCCAATGGCGAAGTTGCGGTCAAAGTCACAGAAGTACCCCTGCAGGGTGGCGCCTGTGTCCAGCATCAGCACATCCCCCTCGCGCAACGGGGCAGAGGTTGGGGGAGAGATGACATCGCCATAGCCCCCTTGCCCGGCAGCGCCGACCAGGTAGGGAACATCTTCCGCTCCTTCCTGCAGCAGAGCGATCTTAAAGGCACGGAACACCTCGTTCAGGGGACGACCGACGTAAAAAAGCTCTTCCGCCCGGCCAAAGGCTGCGGACCCGATGGCGCAGATCTTCTTCAGAATGTCGATTTCCGCTGATGATTTTACCATGCGCAGGCGTTTGACCAGGGGCGTGCAATCCACAAACTCCGCATCCAAGGCGGTCCTGACCTTTTCGAAATCGGTCAAGGGCATGCGCAGACTGGCCTCCTGCCCCATGGGCAGGCCAATGCGCTGAAAGCCTGACAGGGCGTCGCTCAGAAGGCTGACGCCATCATCATCGGCATGGGGGGAAGACCAGCTGCGGATGTCCGTCACCCAGGTCTTGCTCATCAGTTCGACCCCGATGGCGGGTATCACAGCAATGGGATCACCGGTCTTTGGCAGAACCAGAAACCAGGGACGGGTGGGGCTTTGCCAGAACAGCGTGCGAAAGCCAGAAAAGTAACGAACCTCCGCTTCCGTACAAAAAAGCAGAGCATCCAGCCCTTCCTGATCCATTGCCTGCTGGGCACGAGCCAACCTTTGCTGAAACTCAGCTTTTTGAAAATCACTCACTTGTTCGGCCCTCACAAACAACAGAATTCAAAGCGCAGGAGTCGTCCGGCCTTAGAGCATGAGCGGTTTCGTTAGAAGCGCATTGCGCTTGTACCTAACCCGTCACTCATCCTCTAAGTCGTTGAAAAGAGTTTCACGTTTCAAGTGTTATCACATAGTGAGTCCACTTAAACCGATTTGACTCTAGCCAGGACGCAACCGTCCCCAACTTTCCTACAGCAGGCTTGCTAACGCCACCAGGCCGGCACTTCTGTTCCAGAACCGACCCGGCGCACAAAAACGCCCCCGGCAGGTACTGCAGCAGACAGATTCAGCTTTCCAGAGTCCGATTGATTTCTTTGACCTGCAACTTTGCTTCCTCAATGACTTTAGGATCCAGATCCCGCCGCCGGCTCCGCCACCACTGGATCAAAGCCACCTGGGCTGCCGCTCGCTGCGTTTCGTCCTCAGCTTTGCGCCAGGATTTCAGAAGCTGCTTCATCTCGGCTTTCAGATCAGACAGGGAAACCGACAGTCTGTTAGCAGTCCCCTCAATGCTGCAGACCTGTCGAACGGCCTTAACTTTTTGCAGGTAAGCCAAACCACAGCCACGCAATCTGAAACCAAGATCTTCTTTGCGCTGCGGGTCCAGACCTTCACGGGCCATCTGATTCAACAGGGATAAAGCCTGGCGATGCTCCTGATCCAGGAACTCCCATCCGGTGGCTTCTTGTTCCTCCCAGAATATGACCTTGTCGTTATCTGCTTTGGGCAGTTCGAACCAGAAGGTACTGCCTTCTCCCTTTTGGCTTTCAAAGCCGATGTCACCGGAGAGGCGCTCCACCAGAAGCTTGCTGACGGTCAGGCCGATGCCCATGCCTTCCCGGGCCACCAGTGAACTGGCATCCAGACGATGGAACATCTGAAAGATACCATCCTGATCGGCCTCTGCGATTCCAATGCCGGTGTCTTTGACCAAGAAACGAACAAAACCGTCTTTGCTGTCTTCCACAGACAGAATTACCTGCCCGCCCTTTTCGTTGTACTTCACCGCATTGGTCAGAAGATTGACCAGAATCTGCTTTAACCTCAGGCGGTCAGTAAACAGCTCTTTGCTGGCCGTTTCAGGAAAGCGGTTGACCACTGTCACAGCTCGCTCACTGGCCAGGAAGGAAGCAAAGCTGATGCTATCCTCAACCACTTTTGCGGCATCCACCGCTTCCAGATGAATGCTGACGTGATCTGATTCGATCATCACCAGATCAAGAATGTCGTTCACCAGACCAAGCAGGTGCCTGCCTGCTGTCTGAATGCTGCTGATGTAGTCTCTTTGGGCAGCTGTCAGTTCTTCGTCAGGTTTGAGCAGCAGAAGCTCGGAGAACCCCAGAATGGCATTCAGGGGCGTGCGCAGTTCATGACTCATAGAGGCCAGAAACTCAGATTTCACCCGATTGGCGCGTTCGGCATCATTTTTGGCAAACACCAGCTGGCGTTCGGCTTGCTTCTGCCGGGTGATATCAACCACAACACCCCGCAAACCCACCACTTTCTCATCGACGAAAATCGGGGAGGAATAGGCCTCTACGGGAAAGAGACTGCCGTCCTTGCGCCGGGCGTAGTACTCCGCACTTTCGGCACGCTGCAACCCCTGCTCAACGACTTTTGTGATGTTGGCGATCGATCGCTCAAAATCCTGTTCCGCAACCAGATCTGACAGCTGAATGCCCTTTTCAACCTCCGCCTGGGAGTAGCCGTAGGATTCCAAAGCCAGCTTGTTGCCGTAGGTTACATTGCCCTTCCTGTCCGTTTCAAAAACAGTCAGGGGGAGGAGATCGGCAAGATCCCGAAACCGATGCTCGCTTTCACTCAGTGCCAGCAGACTGTCCTGAAGATGGTGCCGCATTTCATTGATGGCGGAGACCAGAAGATCCAGTTCGTCGCTTTTTTCTGTCTTTCCGACCTTGCCGACAGAAGTTCTGTTGAGATCCAGCAGCGCCCCTTCCTGTTCAAAGCGCTTGCTGGTGATAAAGCGGCTGATGGTTTGCAGATGACGGGTCACCAGGAAGTAAACGAGGAAGTAGATGAAAAAGGAAATCAGGAAGGTTTTGATGGCCTGTGTGACCAGAATCACGGAAACCTTGTCCCACAAGGCCGCATAGATGTCTTCCAGGGTCGCCGCCACGACCAGCACACCGATATCCACCCCTTGCGAGTTGTCCTGGTCCACATAGACCAGCTCATAGGTTCGGGAAACCTGATAGCGGGCTTCCGGCAGCATGCCAAAGGACAGTTTGTCCAGGCCCACCATGGTGAGCTCGACGTGGGCGATGTTAGGCAGCAACAACATCTCGTTGAGCTGCGTTTCAATGTTGGGTTCGTCCAGCACCCAGATATCGTTGTTCAAAGACCCGATATGGCTGGTTTCGATAATGTTGAGAGCTTTGTCGATTTCCCGGACATCCACACGAAAATCCAGATAAAGCTGTACCGCTGTTCCGATCAGGGTCAGCACGCCGCTGATCGCCAGAATCCAGAGTGTTAACTGACGACCCAGTGGAAACTTAATTGCATGGTTTTTCTTTGCAGGTTCTGTCGTCATCCGGACCTTTAACAGCACCAGCTGTGCTGCACCTCACCGTCAGACACCTTTCAAGACGAACACCCCGAAAACCTGACGGTCACCAAACAAACTGCGACAAATCTAACCACTCAGCCTTCCACAGTAGACCGGAAATCTCTTCAAAAGAAGTGAACAGATTACCTTCTGGAACGAATACCCCCGGCTTTGCCTCTCGCTCTGGCTGCTTACCGGACAGTCGAACTGCCTATTGCTCTCTACGTCACAAACGAAATTTGGATCACCGGCAGAGCGTTGTCGTCTGACGGACAAAGGACAGACGAACAAGGCTCCGTCACTCTGTCTTTTGTCGTGCGCCACCTGGGTCCGAAGCCTCTGGAAGCCGGCTTTCTGCCAAGACACTGAAAGGTCAGAAGTCCGGGCTCGTTATCAGGCAACTGGCTGTTGCGGGGTTGCAGGCCAGAAGAACATTGTAGAGCGTGCTGAGCCGGACCAAAGCCTTTACATCCACATCGTGCGGTTGGGTGGATAAAGGATCGACGAAGAAAAACAGGGCATCGAGTTTACCCTCAGCAATCATTGCCCCCAGTTGCTGATCTCCCCCGAGAGGACCACTTTTCAGGCGTGTGACTGACAGGTCCGTTGCTTCGGACACCTGTCCGCCCGTGGTGCCCGTCCCCCAGAGCCGGTGGGTTTTCAACACCGCTTCATGGGTTTTCACCCAGGCCAGCATCTCTGCTTTCTTGCCATCATGGGCAACCAGTGCAATTCGCTTCGACGGCATGTTTACCTCACCCAGAAAAACTCTCAGCCTCTGCCACCGCCAATGATAACAACCCTTTTGACCGCAACATAGTCAGGATCAGGAGGGCCGCGACCCCGACCGGTTCCGGGGTTCAGAAAGAGAGAAGCCCTTAGAGTCCAGGGCAGAACTAACTCCAAGGGCTTCCCGTAGCAGGCCGGGCCGAATCATCGGGCTGGCCTGTCGCAGAAGTCACGCAGGCAGGTCACATCCTCACCATCAGTAGAGAGACAGACGCTGCCAACAGGCCAGATCCTTGCTCTTCACCCAGGGGGCCACCTCCTCAGAAAAGGCCAGGAAATGAGGCAGTGTTTTGTGGGTCTCGAAATCCTCTGCACTGGCATAAACCTCATAGAGGAAGAAGCGGTCAGGCCTGTCCCTGTCCTGGCAGACATCGAACACCAGGCACCCTGATTCCTTTTCCAGTGAATCCCGTGCCTGCTGGCGGATCCGGCGGTCAAAGGCATCCACATGTTCAGGCTTAAGATTGAAAGAAACGGTTACAACAAACATCAGTTCCGGGCTTCCTCTTTTGCACCAGCAGACGGGGCCACGAAGGCCTTTCCACTGCCATAGCCTTTGTTGAATTTTTCGATCACTTCGGCCATTTCATCGTCGTTCAGGATCACTGGCGTACCCATCTGCAGGGCCCGCCAGTACATGTCGGCCAGTGTTTCCACTTCCTGAGCCAGAGACAGGGCCTGGCGCAGGCTTGCCCCGGCCGCCAGCTGTCCATGGTTCGCCAGAAGGCAGGCTTTGCGGTCCTCAAGCGCCACCAGCGCCTTGTCTGACAAGGCCTGGGTACCGAAGGTGGCATAGTCCGCGCAGCGAATACTGGTGCCCCCTGCCAGCGCCACCATGTAATGAAAAGCCGGGATGTCACGACGCAGGCAGGACAGGCTTGCGACGGCCTTCCCATGGGTATGGACCAGGGCATTGAACTCGGGCCGTGCAGCCAGAACATCCAGATGAAAACGCCATTCGCTGGAGGGTTTGCGCAGACCGTTGGCACTGACAAAGCTGCCGTCCATCTGCATCTCCACCACATCCTCAGGCGCGATGTCCTCATAGGCCAGACCGGACGGCGTGATAAGAAACCCCGCCCCGACCCGAACGGAGGCATTGCCCGAAGTTCCCTGATTGATGCCCAGCGCATTCATCCGGCAAACGGTGGCAATCAACTCCTGCCTTTCTTCGTGCCATTGCAAAGCCATCTCTTTAAGCCTCGCGCATCTGCAAAGTCGCCAGACCGCTGACGGCTTCATGGAAGAAATCGGCACCTCCGAAATTCCCCGATTTCAACGCCAGTGCCAAAGGGGCATCTGACAAAGACCGGGTCCAGGGAACACCCGGGTTGATCTCCGGCCCGATTTCCAGGGCCCCGACCCCCAGCGCCTGTACCACGGCACCCGATGTTTCCCCGCCGGCGACCACAAAGCGCCGGGTTCCAACAGCGCGCAAACCAAGCGCAATATCCGACAGAGCCTGTTCCACCTGTTCGCCGACTTCCAGACGGCCAGCCCTGGCCTGCAGATCTGCCACTTCTTCCGGATGCTGGCTGGAATAGATCATCACACAGTCCGCGCTGCTGTAGGCCTGGCGGGCCCAGGCCAAAGTGTCCGCCACCACCGGCTTTCCGGCCAGCAGGTCAGCCACGTCTAGGTTTCGCGTCGGATAACGGCTCTCGGCCTGTTGCACTTGCTGCCGGGTAGCCTGTGAACAGCTGCCAGCCAGGATTGCTGTTTTGCCCGACGGCACGGCAAAGGACCCTGCACTGCTGCTCTGATCCAGCCACCCCAGTGCGCGGTAAAGCGCGGGCAATCCCATAGCCACGCCCGATCCGCCGGTGATCAAAGTCGCCGATGCCAGGGCGGCGCCAATGTCCATCAGATGCTGCTCAGTCACAGCATCAACAATCACCAGGGTGGGTGCCTGATTTTCCAGGTCTTTCAATCCAGCAGCGATGCGCTCCGGCCCTCCAGCCACCTGCTCCAAAGGCAGATGACGGACTGTTGAGCGGGACTGCCGGGCCAACACTCGCCGAAGATCCGGATCGCGCATGGGTGTCAGCGGATGATCTTTCAGCGGCGAGTCCGACAACAACTGGTCCGCAACAAAAAGATGACCCTGGTAGACTGTCCGACCGTTGGCGGGAAAAGCCGGGCAGGCGATGGCAAGCGGGCTGTTCAGCTCCGCCAGCAAGGCGTCAGCAACCGGCCCGATGTTCCCATCGTCCGTGGAATCGAATGTCGAACAGTATTTGAAAAAGATCTGCCGGGCCCCGGCTTCCTTTAACCAGCGACAGGCTTCCAGCGACTGGTCAACTGCCTCCTGCGGCGGGATCGTTCTGGATTTCAGTGCGATGACAATGGCATCCACATCTGGAAACTGAGCATCGGCTGACGGCAGGCCGGTCACCTGCAAGGTGCGCAATCCGCCCCGCACCAGGGTCAGGGCCAAATCTGTGGCCCCGGTCAAATCATCTGCAATGCAGCCCAGCAGCAAGGACACGCTGTACCTCTTTCTTTCCCAAACTCAACCCGGGCGGACTCCGCCTGCTCATTGATCATCGCGCCTCTTTTAGTCCCTGCAGGACGATCAGCTTCAGAGGTCGTTGATTTCAAAAATAACGTATACATTATTGGATGCGACTTGCAATTCTTTTTCACCCCCCTTAAAGTCAAAACGGATCCAGCGGACAGAAAACGTGATGGCGTCCGAACCACGAAGGCCCTTCTTTTCAGGATGTTAAGGGGCAGCACACGAAAACCGAGAGGCCAATTTAAGCTACTGCTTGCAGGCAGTTTTTATGAAGAAAATGGGCGCAAACGTCAGCTGCCTGATGTCTTTCAAAGGGCTTCATCCCGCTGCACCTCCCGCGCCTACACCACGTAATCTCGCCATTGGAGAGAAGATGATCAGCCTGGACCTTGTCAGTTTTTCAGGGAACAACCTGCAACGACCGGAATGTGTCCTCACGACGTCGAACGGCCGGCTTTACGCTGCCGATTGGCGCGGCGGCGTCACCATCCTGGAACCTGACGGCCAGCAATGGTCACTGCTGGCAAAGGACCCTGAGCTGAACATCAGACCCAACGGCATCTGCCTGATGCCCGATGGCAGCTTCTTGCTGGCCCATCTGGGCGATGACGCGGGCGGGGTTTTTCGGCTTCAGGAAAACGGCGATGTGCTGCCCTTCTGCATGGAAGCAGACGGTATCCCGCTGCCGCCGACCAACTATGTCCATCTGGACAGCCTGGGGCGGATCTGGATCACCGTCAGCACCCGACAGATTCCGCGTGCCGACGCCTATCGGTCCGACAGGGCTGATGGTTTCATTGTCCTTGTGGACAGTCAGGGTGCCCGTGTTGTTGCCGGTGATCTGGGATACACAAACGAATGTCTGGTGCATCCCGACGGCAAAAGACTGTTCGTCAATGAAACCTTCGCCCGCTGCCTCAGCACCTACGACATTGCCCGGGACGGCAGCCTGTCGAACAAACAGGTTTTCGCCGAGTTCGGCCCCGGTGTGTTTCCCGATGGGCTGACCTTCGACCAGGAAGGTGGCGTCTGGATCACCAGCATCGTTTCCAACCGAATTCTTCGCATCGACCCGCAGGGACAGCAGGAAGTTGTTTTGGAAGACAACGATCCGGCCCATCTGGCCTGGGTCGAGGCCGCCTATCAAAGTCACAGCATGGGGCGCCCTCACCTGGATCAGATCAAAAGCCAGAAGCTCCCCAATATCTCCAGCCTGGCCTTTGGAGGTCCTGATCTGAAAACCGCCTATCTGGGGTGTCTGCTGGGGCAGCAGATTGCCTCTTTCCCGGCCCCTCTGGCCGGGCACCCGCCAAGCCACTGGCTTTTCCCCGGCCCTCGCCGGTCAGCCTCACATCAACCTTCCACAGGTTCAGAGCAACTCCAGGAGTAATGATCGTGTCCACTTCTCTTTCCTACTCTGTCGCGGTATTCGAAGGCGACGGCATCGGGCCGGAAATCACCGCCCCTTGTCTCGACCTTCTGCAGGCAGTTCAGAACAAGATTGGCGGCTTCGATCTGATTTTTCAGGACTGCCCGGCCGGGGCGGCTCATTATCGTGACCACGGCGAAGCCTTCCCCAAAAAGTCGCTGGACCAGGCCAAATCGGCCGATGCGATCCTGCTGTCTGCCATGGGCCTGCCAGACGTACGCATGGCCAATGGAACTGAGTTTGCGCCGCAGATTGACCTGCGCATGGCGCTCAATCTATACGCAGGTGTACGTCCCGTACGTCTGACACCTGGCCTCTCGTTGCCCCTGGCGGACCCGCGGGCAAAAGACATTGATTTCGTGCTGATCAGGGAATCAACAGAAGGCCTTTTTGCCTCCTATGGCAAAGGCACTGTTGAAGACGATGCCGTCGCCAAGGACACGCTTGTGATCACCCGGGAGGTGTCAGAGCGGCTGTTCGATTTTGCTTTCAAACTGGCCCGACAGCGCAAAGCAAAAGGCCACCCCGGCCATGTCACCTGCGTAGACAAAGCAAACGTCTTTCAGTCTCTGGCTTTCTTCCGGAAGGTCTTTGATGAGCAAGCGGCGCTCAACAGCGACATCAGCACGGATCACTGCTACGTGGATGCCATGGCGCTCAACTTCGTGCGACAGCCCTGGGCCTATGATGTTCTGGTCACGGAAAACATGTTCGGGGACATCCTGTCTGACCTTGGGGCAGCGCTCATGGGGGGCATGGGCATGGCCCCATCCGCAGACATTGGCGACCATCACGCTGTCTTTCAGCCCTGCCACGGCAGTGCACCGGACATCGCCGGTCAGGGAAAAGCCAATCCCACCGCCATGTTCCTCTCTGCAGCCATGATGCTGGACTGGTTGAGCGTTACCCACAAAAACCCGTCGCTTCACCAGGCAGCAGAGGCCATTGTCACGGCAGTCGACCAGGCCTTTGCCAGCGGAAAACTGCTGCCCTATGAGCTGGGGGGACAAAGCGGAACCGCCGCCATCACCGACGCGGTTCTGGACCAGTTGCACGGGCTGGACCTCCAGTCCCAGCTGTCAAAAAGCGCCTGACGGAGCAGGCGGGTACCATGGATAAGAAGCTTAAAGTTGCCACAGTCGGAACAGGCTACTTCAGCCAGTTCCACTACGACTCCTGGCATCGTCTGGCCCCGACACAGATGGTGGGACTGTGTCACCGCAGTTCAGACGCCGCCGGTGAGCTTGCCCAACGCTACGCCATCCCGGCCTTGTTCACCGACCTTGAGGACATGCTGGACAAAACACAGCCAGATATTCTCGACATCATCACGCCGCCGGAAACCCACAGCGCGTTTGTCAGGGCAGCCGTTGACCGGGGCATTCTCGCCATCTGCCAAAAACCCTTCACCCCCAGCCTCGCAGAAGCGCAAGACCTGGTTGATTACATCAGTCGAAGTCCGGGCGAGGTGGTGATCCATGAAAATTTCCGGTTCCAGCCCTGGTACCGGCACCTCAACACGCTGCTGCAGCGACGCACCCTGGGTGACCTCTATCAGGTAACGTTCTGGCTGCGTCCCGGAGATGGCCAGGGGCCGGAGGCCTATCTGGCGCGCCAGCCCTATTTCCAGCAGATGGAACGATTTCTGATTCACGAAACAGCCATCCATTTCATTGATGTCTTCCGCTATCTCTTTGGCGAGGTCTCATCGCTCTATGCCCAGCTGGACAGGCTCAACCCAGTGATCGCCGGGGAAGATGCCGGGCTGGTGATCTTCAATTTTGCCGAGGGCATGCGGGGCGTTTTTGATGGCAACCGGTTGGTCGACCATGCCGCTGACAATCCCCGTCGCACCATGGGAGAAATGCGCATTGAAGGCTCCCTCGGCACCCTGACCCTCAACGGGCAAGGGGAAATCCACCTGAGGAAACAGGGCGTCCAGCAAGAGGTTCTGATGGCTTATGACTGGCAGGATCGTAACTTTGGCGGCGACTGTGTCTATCATCTCAACCGTCATGTGGTAGAGCACTTGACCCAGGGCACAGCCTTGATGAACAGTGCCGCCGATTACCTGACGAACCTGCGCATTGAAGACGCCATCTACCAGTCCAGTCAGGACACCAGGCAGGTCAGTCTGTAAAGATCTCCCTCGTTCTCTTTCGCCACACGGGCAACTATGGCAGCAACCAGAAAGACCAAAAGCAAAGAGCCTTTTTCCCACAAAGCCTACACCGCTTTGAAAGCCCGAATTCTGCGCAACGAAATGCCGGCTGGCCGGGCCTTTCTGGAACAGGAACTGGCCGAGCAGCTGGAGATGAGCCGCACACCGGTTCGCGAAGCCATGCTGCGTCTGGAAAAGGAAGGGCTGGTGGAGGTTCGGCCCCGGCACGGCATGATTGTCCGTCACATTTCGACCGAGGACATGAGAGAGATCTATGAAGTGCTGACCAGTCTGGAGTCCACAGCGGCGGGACTAGCGGCAGCACGCGGTCCCTCAACGGAGGAAATGGCCCCCTTAAGTCAGGCGGTCGCCGATATGGAAGACGCCCTGCAGCGCGAGGACCTGTCCGGCTGGGCAACAGCGGACGAACATTTTCACAAAAGTCTGGTGGACCTCAGCGCCAACCAACGGCTGATTGATCTGGTCCAGACCTTTATGGATCAGGCCCAGCGGGTACGCCTCCTGACCCTGCGCCTGCGGCCAAAACCGGAAGGATCGAACCGGGATCACCGGGCTGTTCTGGAAGCGATCGCCAAAGGGCAGGCTGAACAGGCCCGGAGCATTCACCGCCGCCACCGGGAAGTCAGTGGAAAAATGCTGGTTGAGCTCTTGGAAAGCCACGGCCTACATCAGCTCTGAAGCCGGCATAAATTGCCCCTGTCGAGCCTTCAAAAACCTGGCGACCAGACAACCCGACGGCCTGACGTTCTAGCAAACCCGTTGGCTTTGGGCAGAAGGCGTTAGATGCAGCAAGGCCGGCAGGTCGCGCATGTGCCGAAAAAGGGTCACGCCCTGCTCGTCCGAAGAAAGTTCACTGCCGTCAGGGGCGTATCCAAAGCAAAGCATCCCGGCCCGCCGGGCAGCCAGAACGCCTGTGGGACTGTCCTCAATCACCACACAGTCCTGTGGCCCGACCCCCATGTCTTGTGCTGCGGCGAGGAAGAGATTGGGATTTGGCTTCCAGACACCGAGAGTATGGGCGGAAAACAGAGCCTCTTCAAAACGGGGAAGCAGGTCCTTTCCCCTCAGCATCAGGGCCATTTTTTCTTTGCTGCCGTTTGACGCGACACAGTAAGCCACGCCAGCTGCATCCAGCTGGTCCAGCACAGCCTCAATGCCGTCAATCAAGGCCACGCCTTCTTCCAGACGCGCAAAGATCTGAGCGTAGATCTCTTTGGTCCAGTCAGGTGGCAGACAGGCCCCCAGCAGCTCGGCTGTTTGTCCAATGACAGACATCTTGCCCGCGCCCAGTTTGTCCCGGCATTCAAGGGGGGAGAGGCTCAGTCCATAGCCCTGCAGGTTTCGGGAAAGAACCTCACAATGAGCCATGACGCTGTCCACGATCACACCATCACAGTCAAAGATCACAAGTTTCGGAGGCAACACTTCCCAAACGCTCCTGCAGGAAAGAACCAGAGGCCCGGCTGCGATGACCAGCGGGCTCCCGGGTAAGGTTGCAGGAAAGGTCCCGGGACACAATCCGGGATGTTCTAACAGGTTGAAAAGCGGTTTAGCTCTAAAGGGTCATGGCAAGAATGGCGACGGCGATCAGACCCGCCAGCGCAAGATAGAGCAGCGTCCGATCTTTCTTCTCGGGCTGGCCGGGCTGGGCCGTGCTGGGTGCGGCCGCAGGGGTTTCGACCGCGTCACCGGCTGCAACAGGCGTCTCAGTCACCTCGTCACTAACTTCAGCTGTGCCCTCAGTTTCAGTGGGCTGCGCTACCAGTTCCTGAAATGCTGAGAAGAACTGATCGGCCATCTTTTTGGCGGTGCCGTCGATCAAACGCCCGCCCAACTGCGCCATTTTTCCGCCCACCTTGGCGTTAACTTCATAGCGCAACAGGGTCCCGCCCTCAGCCTCGTCCAGATCCACCTTGGCACTGCCGGAAGCATGACCGGCGGCACCACCTTTGCCGGACCCGGAAATGGTATAGCCCTGTGGTGGGTTGAGGTCGGACAGAGTCACCTCACCGGAGAACTTGGCTTTGACGGGCCCAACCTTGGCCGTGACCTTTGCTGTCATGTGGGTGTCAGAGGTCTTTTCGATCTCTTCGCAGCCCGGGATGGCCTGTTTCAGAATCTCGGGATCATTCAATGCGGCATAAACGGCCTCTCTGGGGGCCGCAATCAGCACCTCACCGGTCATATCCATCTGGGTCACTACTCCTTGAATTTATTGAATCTTGTTCTAAAAACTGACAGCTCTCATCTCAGCAACAGCGCGGCAAAGCGGACAGGCGGGCACGGCGTTCTCTTCGACGGGCACCGCGCCCCCGAAGCAATCGCACAGCCCAGCGGCGGGTCTGGCGCCGCCACCAGTGTTTGCGCAGTAAATCAACATTGTTCGACGGGGCGAGATACCCCTGTTCAGTGACGTCCACCATCACCCTGACATCCCTGTGGTTGGGCCAGTCGTCTCAGATCTCCATCAACTTCTTTATCGCGCCCGGCTTCCCGCTGATCCCTGCCGCTGCGCCAGACCACCAGTTCGGCGAGAATGGACAGGGCAATCTCCTCGGGCGTGCGGGCGCCAATGTCGAGGCCGGCGGGCGAACGCAACGCGGCCAGCGCCTCGGCATCACAGCCCTCCTGTTCCAGCTGTTCCTTCAGATGCGCCGCCTTGCGACGGCTGCCGACAAAAGCGCAATAGCCGGCGCCCGTCTGCAGCGCCGCTTTCAGCGCCAGCTTGTCACCCTTACCCTGAGTGGCCACCACCAGAGCCGTCCCCGGGGGCAGGTCCTCTAGTGCAAAATCCGCCACAAAGGGCGTATCCGGCAGCAAACCCGCATCCTCCAGCCGCGCCTGATCAGCCTGCCCGGCACTCAGTGTGACAGCGTAGCCGCCTGCCGTCCCCAACCGGGCCAGGGCCTGAGCACAGGGAGAGGCCCCCAGGACAAAGAGGCGGGGTTTCGGGAGGATGGGCTCCACAAACAGCTCTGTGGTTCCGCCACTGGGACAGCCGGACCGTTGCTCTTCCACGCCCGCGACAACCGAGCCCGGTTGGGCGTCAGGGCGTACTCTGATCATCCGGGCCTGACCATCTGCCAGCGCGGCCCGGGCAGCGCGCCGTGCCGCACCCTGATTGCACCCGCCACCGATCCAGCCATGAATGGTGCCATCGCTCTGAACCACGGCCTTGGCCCCGGCTTTGGCCGAAGTCAGATCTTCTGTCCGCACAACCGTCACCAGGGCAAAGGGCATGGCCTCTTCTTTCAGGCGGGCCATGCAGTCAATCAGTTCATCGCTTTGCTGTGTCATCACAGAAATCCTTGATGCCGGTCTCAAAGCCGGGCGAGGTAAGGTTCAAGAGCAGCCAGGCTGTCGAGGTTGTGGGCAGGCGCAAACAGATCGATGTGCGGCAGAGCAGCCGCCATGCCTGCCGCCTGCGGGCTGTAATCACGCCAGCCAATCATGGGATTGAGCCAGATGATCTTTTTGGCCCGCCGACCGAGTCGCGCCATTTCCTCGGCCAGGAGTTCGGGCTTTCCGGTGTCGTAACCGTCGCTCAGGATCATCACGGCCGTTCGGCGGGTAATCACCTGCTTGGCATGTTCCCGATTGAAGGCGGCCAGACTGTCGCCAATGCGGGTCCCGCCCGACCAGCCCTGAGAGATCAGGGACATGCGTTCGATGGCCCGTTCTGCATTTTTCTCCCTCAGCGCCGGGGTGACATGAACAAGGCGGGTGTGAAAAACAAAGGCCTCGGCCTGGTGGACCTGCCCCAGCAGGGCGGACATGAAGCGCAGAAAAAACTGACTGTAGAGGCTCATGGACCCGCTGGCGTCCAGCAGCAAAACCAGCTTCAGAGGCTGCGGATGGCGTTTTCGAAAGGCCAGGCGCAATGGCAGTCCACCGGTAGCGATCGACTGGTGGATAACCCGGCGGACATCCAGTCGGCGCCCCTGACGCCGGCGCTTTTCCCGGCGTCCCAGTCGAAACCGCAACCGGGCCGCCAGCCGCTCTGCAAGGGCATCAACGGCTTTCAGCTGAGCTGGGTCTTCGAGGTGGCGCAGGTCCCTGCTGCTGAGGCTTTCAACATCTGATGCCCCGGCCTGCTGACCTTCTCCGGCTTCAGAACCGGACAAGCCGCTGCCCCTTTGGCTGTCGAAAAGCTGGGCAGGTCCGCTTTGCCCCTGGCCTTTTCTGGGGTCTTTTCGGGGGGACGCCGTTGCGCTTTGACCAACCAGCGAACGGGCCTGCTTCAGTCCTTTGGAAAGCCAATAGGCGTCAAAGAGTTCATCAAAGCGCAGCCAATCGTTGGGGCCGCTGCAAAAGAGTGTTTTCAGCCCGGCTTTCAGCCCCGCTGCCTTGCTGAGATCCAGTTGGGACAGCAGGTGTCCGGCATCTTCCGTCTCCTTGTTGCCCAGCGCAAAACCATTGCGCCGCAACAGACGGGCAAACCCCAGCAAACGATGGCTGACGGGATAAGCGGCCCTGTCAAAAAGCGGGTATATCCGGGCATTGCTCATGACTAGACGGCCCTGCTGACAAGTCGCTCGGTCACTTCCTGAGGCACAGACAACTGATCTTCGCGGGTTTTGAGCAGGCAAAGCAAACTGTTCTGGATCACCTCGAAATCATCGTTGAGATGACGCACCTCCATGCCAGCCAGAGCCGCAGCCCAATCGAGAGTTTCGGCAATGCCTGGTTTACGTTGCAGGTCTTCTTTCCGGAGCGCCTGGACAAAACGCACGATCTCTCCGGCCAGCTTGACTTCCAGATCAGGCTGTCGGGCCAGGAGAATTCTCAGTTCCTTGTCTTCGCTGGGGAAGTCCACGTAGTGGTAGAGGCAGCGACGGCGCAGCGCATCGCTGAGTTCGCGCGTGCCGTTGGAGGTCAGAATAACCAGCGGCAGAGAGCGGGCGGTGAGCGTGCCCAATTCAGGCACCGAAACCTGATAGTCCGACAGAACTTCCAGCAAGTAGGCTTCAAACTCTTCATCGGCCCTGTCGATCTCATCAATCAACAGAACGGGCGCGGTTTCCTGTGAGATGGACTGCAACAAGGGGCGCTTGAGCAAAAAGCTCTCATCAAAGACGTGGGCTTCCTTTTCCTGGGCGCTGCGGTTTTCACTTTCCCAGATTTTGATGGCCAGCAACTGGCGCTGATAGTCCCATTCATAAACGGCCGCTGAGGCATCCAGCCCCTCGTAACACTGCAGGCGGATCAGATTGGTTTGCCTGACCGCGGCCAGAACCTTGGCCACCTCCGTTTTGCCGACCCCGGCTTCTCCCTCCAGCAACAGGGGCCGCTGCAGGCTGCCCATGACCGTTAAGGCCATGGCCAGCTGTGCATCGGCAATGTAGCCCTGAGCAGCCAGAGCGGTGAGGAAATCTGCTTGTTTCATGGTGATGCTTGATCCAAGCCTGACAGTGGTGACAGGGGAGAAGAAAAAGGCGGGGGCAAAACGGATAACCACCGGTCAACCCCCGCCTGTCAGAAGATCAGGCGCTTAACCCCAGCGCCTCAACCTGCTTCCAGACCCGCCAGTGGGTGTGGGGCATGGGCATGTGCTTGACGCCCAGATGGGCAAAAGCATCGATGACCGCATTGGAAAAGGCGGGCACGCCCCCAACGTTGGGACTTTCTCCGACACCCTTGGCCCCGATGGGATGATGGGGGGACGGCGTGACGGTGAAGTCCGTTTCCCAGGTGGGTGTTTCCACAGCCGTCGGCACAAAGAAGTCCATCAGACTGCCACCCTGGACATTGCCGATCTCGTCGTAGGAAATCTCCTGACCCATGGCGATGGCAAAGGCTTCGGTCAGGCCACCGTGCACCTGGCCTTCAATAACCATGGGATTGATCCGGGTACCGCAATCGTCCAGCGCATAGAAGGAACGGATCGCGGTTTCCCCGGTGTCCTTGTCGATGTCCACAACACAGATGTAGGTGCCGAAGGGATAAGTCATGTTGGGCGGATCGTAGTAGTCAACGGCTTCCAGCCCCGGTTCCATGCCTTCCGGCAGGTTGTTGTAGGCAGCCCAGGCAATCTCCTTCATGGTCGATTGCTTTTCAGGCAGGCCCTTGACCTTGAAGCGATCCAGATCCCATTCCAGATCATCTTCGCTGACTTCTAACAGGTGCGCGGCGATGGCCTGGGCTTTGGCGCGGATCTTACGCCCGGCCCGGGCAGCGGCCGCCCCGGCCACTGGTGTGGAGCGGGACCCGTAGGTTCCCAGACCATAGGGGGCCGTGCGGGTATCACCCTCTTCAATCTGAATGTCCTCAGAAGGAATTCCGACTTCAGTGGCCAGGATCTGGGCATAGGTGGTTTCGTGGGCCTGACCCTGGGATTTCGTGCCCAGCCGGGCAATGGCACTGCCCGTGGGATGGACGCGAATTTCACAGGAATCGAACATGGCCACGCCCAGAATATCGCAGTTGCGTGACGGACCGGCCCCGACAATCTCCGTAAAGGTGCACAGGCCAATGCCCATCAGTTCACCCCTGGCACGCTTTTCAGCCTGCTCTTTGCGCAGATCATCGTACCCAACCGCCGCCAGACCCTGCTTCAGGGCTGCCGGGTAGTTGCCTGAGTCATACTCCCACCCCAAAGCGGAGGTGTAGGGGAACTGTTCCGGCTGGATGAAATTCTTCATGCGCAGCTCAGCCGGGTCCATGTTCAGCTTGAGCGCCAGCACATCGATGATCCGCTCCAGCATGTAGACCGCTTCCGTCACCCGGAACGAACAGCGGTACGCCACACCGCCAGGCGCTTTGTTGGTGTAGACCCCGTCCACCTCCACATGCGCGGTCGGAATGTCGTAGCTGCCGGTACAGATGTGGAAGAAGCCTGCCGGAAACTTGGTCGGATCGGCGCAGGCGTCAAACGCCCCGTGGTCGGCCAGCACGTGGGCCCGCAGACCCGTAATGCGCCCGTCTTTGGTGGCCGCCAGTTCCGCCGTCATGTGATAGTCGCGGGCAAAGGCCGTGGCGGTGAGGTTTTCAATGCGGTCTTCCACCCATTTCACGGGAACGCCCAGCACTATGGACGCCACAATGGCGCAGACGTATCCGGGATAGACCCCCACCTTGTTGCCAAAACCCCCGCCGATGTCCGGGGCAATCACATGCACCTTTGCTTCCGGAATGCCCGACAGCAAAGAGACAACCGTGCGCACCACATGCGGGGCCTGGAACGTTCCATAGATGGTGATTTCACCCTTTACCTTATCCATGGACGCCAGGCAGGCGCAGGTTTCCAGCGGCACAGGATGAACCCGCTGATAGGTGATCAGTTCCTTCACCGTCACTTCCGCATCGGCAAAAGCTGAATCCGTCGTTTCCTTTTCACCGGCATCCCAGGTGAAGATGTGATTGACGTGCTTGCGGGCCGAATGCGCCCCTTCCATCTTGTCCTGGATGTCTTCGCGCAGGCAGATGGCATCGTCGTCCATGGCTTTGAAGGCATCGACGATGGGAGGCAGTTCCTCATAGTCCACCTCCACCAGTTCGACGGCATCGGCAGCAATGTAGCGGTCTTCGGCCACGACAAACGCCACTTCCTGGTTTTGAAAGAGCACCTTTTCATCGGCCAGAACGGCCTGCACATCTCCGGCCAGGGTCGGCATGTAGTGCAGATTGAGCGGCTTGAAATCTTCAGCCGTTAAGACCGCGATCACACCCGGCACTTCCAGCGCAGCTGAGGCGTCAATGGACTTGATCCGGGCATGGGCGTAAGGCGAGCGCACAAAGTCACCGCAGAGCATGCCCGGCATCTTGATGTCATCCACATAGTTGCCTTTACCCTGGATGAACCGGACGTCTTCCTTGCGCTTGCGGGCCGTGCCAATGCCGCCCAGAGTTGCTTCACGCTCGGCGTGGGTCATTTCCTTTACGTCTGACATTATTCCGCGGCCTCCTCGATCCCGTTGATTTTGTCCGCAGCGTACTGCACGGCTTTGACGATGTTCTGGTACCCGGTGCAGCGACAGATGTTGCCGGACAGGCCCCAACGGATTTCCTCTTCGCTAGGGGTGGGGTTTTCTTTCAGCAGACGGTGCGCCCGGGTGATCATCCCCGGTGTGCAAAAGCCGCATTGCAGGCCATGGCACTGCATGAAACCTTCCTGCAGAGCCGAGAGCGTGCCATCGGCTTCTGCCATGCCTTCAATGGTTGTGATCTCAGCGCCATCGGCCTGAACGGCAAAGAGCGTGCAGCTCTTGATGGACTTGTCATTGAGATCAACGGTACAGGCGCCGCAGTGGCTGGTGTCACAGCCGATATGCGGCCCTGTCAGGTGCAGTTCTTCCCGCAGGAAATGGATCAGCAGTGTCCGGGGTTCGACCAGCGCTTCCACAGCCTTGCCGTTCACCGTCATTTTGATGTGGGTCTTGCTCATCTTTCAGGTCCTTCTGGTCAGCGCGACTGGGCGGCGGCAATGGCACGGCGCAGCATCACGCCCGCCACATGGGTGCGGTAATCGGCAGGGCCGCGCATGTCAGCGGCTGGCTCCGTAATGGCTTTGGCCGCATCGACGGCGGCAGAAACCGTTTCGGCATCCAAAGTCGACCCTTCCAGCGTCCGGGCAGCCGCATCGGCATAGAGCGGCGTGGCGGCGACATTGGTCAGGGATACCGACGCTTTCCTGCACTGCCCCCCGTCCATCTCAAGAATGACAGCGGCGGCGGCGGTGGCGTAGTCGCCCACTTTCCGTTTCAGCTTCTCATAGGCCCACAGATGCCCGCTTGCCGGGCGGGCAAAACTGACAGCGGTCAGAAACTCTTCATCTTCCATTGCCGTGAAGTAGGCCGCTTCATAGAAGTCACGCGCCTTGACCGTACGGCTGCCATTGCTGCCCAGCAGGTGGTAATCCGCGTCCAGAGCCTGCATCAGAGCCGGCATGTCGTTACCGGGATCACCATTGGCAACGTTTCCTCCCATGGTGCCGCAATAGCGCACCTGAGGATCCGCGATCAGCTCCGCCGTGGCCGCCAGGATAGGACAGGCATCTGCCAGTTCCCGGGAAGCGATGATGTCATGCTGGCTGGTTAAGGCGCCAATCCGGATCGTTTCACCATCAATCTCGATGCCACGCAGAGAGTCCAATGACTGCAGATCAATCAGGTGTTCGGGGCTGGCCATGCGCAGCTTCATCATCGGGATCAGGCTGTGCCCTCCCGCCAGCACCTGGGCGTCGTCTCCGTGCTGCGATAACAAACTCACCACTTCGTCAAGCGTACCTGGCCGATGGTACTGGAACTCTCCTGGTATCATTTCCGTCCTCCCTAAGAACCGGGATCGCGGGCCAGACAGCGTTCTTCTGTTTACGGCTGTTCACGGTCAGCGACCCCTGAAAATCAAGAGCCGTTATTAGGCGCAGCTTTTCTGATGCGACCTATTGCCACTGCGTCAATGGCGGGGACTTTGCATGAATGGCGGGTAGCCCTGCACGAACGACGAGCCGAACGACGATGCTGCACCGCACACTTTATGGGAGAATCTTTTCCCGCAGTGCGGGATGGAAAGGCCGTGCAAGCCTACTGCCCGGGCAACCCCCACCCTCTCGATACAAAGCGCGAGAGCTTTTTCGGCTAGAGCATAATCGGTTTAGCTGGAAGCGCGTTACAGGCAAACCCAAGCGGCGGCCCACCTCTACCCTCTTAGCGGCTGGGTCATGATCTAACCACTATTGCTGTCAGGCCAGCCAGGGCCCGCCTAAGACCAACCAAGGTTAAGCGAGATCAACTAAGACACAGCGCAATCCAGCCTGACTGCAGCTCGAGCTTCTTACAGCAAGCCCAGCGCCGCCCGCACCCGCGGGACGTTGGCGCGGCTGACCGGCACAGTGACATCGCCGGTTCCCCCCTCGTGGGCCCCGGTCGAGCCTTCCATTCGAACCACGCCCTGCTCCCGCCGCCGTTCAAATCCACGGGCCCGGCGCAGGTTGACGATGTGGCTGCGATGGACACGCAGGAAGATTTCCGGATTCAACTGGTTCTCAAGATCAGACAGCGAAATGGAACAGAAGTAGCTCTCCTGCCCGTCAAATACTCTGGTGTAATGGGCGTCGGCCTGGATACAAACAACATCTTCCGGGTCCAGCAGAACCACGGTCTTGTTCTTTTCCACCGGCAAGCGGTCCAGTTTGGCAGAAGCGGCCCCGGCCCCTGGAGTGCCTGTCTCCTGGCTTGCTTTATCCTGGCTTGCTTTATCCTGCGCTGCCGAGAGGGACGGGCCAGCCTGCTTCTGGTGCCAGGGTTCCAGAGCATCAACAAGGTTCTCAGGCACCTCCGGCTCATTGCTGTCGTGCGACAGGTCCAGCGGGGTCAGGCCCACCTCAAACTTCTGCGCCGGTTCGCTCCAGCTTCCCGGATAACTCTCCGGGCTTGCGGCGCCACTTTCCTCCGGCAAGGCCATCAGCAGAAAGACACCCAAAAGCAGGAAAGACGCCACTGCTAGGATGATGGCCAGGGTGTAAGGGTCAATGCCTGCCGTGACAGGGGCCAGCTCCAGTGGACTTGGGGAGAAGCTGGCGGCGGCCATGGCCGTATAGTGCATACCCGAAATGGCCAGGCCCATCACAACCGCCCCGGCCACCCGCCGCAGGAGGCCGGTGAGGTTGAAGGTCAGCCACAGGGCCAGGGTCGAGGCAGAAATGCCCACCACGATCGAGGCCAGGACCATCCGCCAGTCATAGGTCACAAGGCAGTTGGCCTGAATGGCCGTCATGCCGATGTAGTGCATCAGCGATATGCCGGACCCCATAAAAAGTCCGCCGGCCACCACCTTCTTCGGATTGGGACTGCCATAACTGACGCAAAAGAGGCCGATGCCGGTGACCAGAATGGACACCAGAATGGAGATGAGGGTGAGCAGGAGGTCGTAGTTGACGGTCACCGGCAAACGCAGTGCCAGCATGCCAATGAAATGCATGGCCCAAATACCGCCGCCGATGGTGAAGGCAGCCCCCGCCAGCAAGGACTTGCGTGCCAAGCCGTGATACCGGTGCAAACGCTGCGCAATTCTCAGGCCCGTGAAGGACCCGAAAACCGCAATCAAAATCGACAGGCCAACGAGTAACGGATCATAGACTCCAGTCATATGACCGCACCGACCCTCCCCAAAACGTGTTTCCGGCGCAGTCAGGCCCCGCCTGCCGCGCGTTTCCACTGCGCTTGCGACCGCAGTACGCCTTAGGCCTGCCCCCTGTTGGACAGACAGTGCGCCCTGCATAGCCCCGCGCTTTTTTCCGTATTGTGAGCCTTCCATTTTAGGAAGCAAGAAATTTGTCGCCCCGGCTCGCGACGACGCCCCTCACAGCGTCAAAACGCTGGACGGAGCCTCACCAGATGACAGACCGGGCGGCGGTATGCTCTGGCCAAGGCGCCAGAACAGGTCAACCATCAACTGATAATGAAGGGGTTGCGGGTGGATTTTTCCGTCGCGATCCAGACTGACTTGGTTTGCAGATACTCATAGATGGCGTTCAGGCCGCTCTCCCGCCCCAGGCCGCTGCGTTTGTAACCACCGAAGGGCGAGGTATAGCTCACCGCCCGGTAGGTATTGATCCAGACCGTGCCCACCTTGAGTTTTTCCGACATGCGCAGGGAACGGCCAATGTCACTGGTCCAGACCCCGGCAGCCAGACCGAAGTCCACATCATTGGCGATGGCGACAGCTTCCTCCTCATCCTCAAAGGGGATGATCGACAGCACCGGGCCAAACACCTCTTCCTGCGCAATGCGCATCTTGTTGTTCACTTCGGTAAAGATGGTGGGCTCGACGAACTGGCTGCCCTTGGCACCCGGTCCGCTGTAGGGCTTGCCGCCAAGCACACAGGTGGCACCTTCCTTTTTGGCGATGTCGATGTAATCCATCACCTTATTGAATTGCGGTTCGGTGGTGACCGGCCCTACGTGGGTGTCCATGGATTTGGGATCACCGATGGTGGCCTGGCTGGCCACTTCTATCAGGCGCTCTACAAAGGTATCGTGCAGGGAGCGTTGCAGCAGCAGGCGAGACCCGGCAATACAGGTCTGGCCCGTGGCGGCAAAGATGCCGGAAATGGCCCCCATGACCGCAGCGTCCAGATCCGCGTCCTCGAAGACAATGTTGGGGGATTTTCCGCCCAGTTCCAGGGTGACTTTCTTGAAACCCCGTGCGGCACTCTCATAGATCTTCTGACCCGCCAGATCAGATCCGGTAAAGGCCACCTTAGCCACATCGGGATGCTCGACCAGCGGTGCCCCGACCTCCAGACCAAAGCCGGTGACGCAGTTGACCACGCCCGGCGGGAAGCCGGCCTCTTCAAAGAGTTTCATGAACTCCAGCGTCGACGCAGAGGTGAATTCCGAGGGTTTGATCACGGCGGTGTTGCCCGCTGCCAGAGCCGCAGCCAGCTTCCAGGTCAGCAACAACAACGGAGAGTTCCAGGGCGTGATCATGCCGATCACCCCCAGAGGTTCATAGCGGGTGAAGTTGAAGATGTTGGCTTTGTCGGTGGGGATCACCTCTCCCTGAACCTTGTCAGCCAATCCGCCGTAATAGCGGTACCATTCGCCAATGTACTTGGTCTGGAAGCCCATCTCAGCAATCAGCTTGCCGTTGTCCCGCACTTCGATCTCGGCCAGATGCTCTGCCTTCTCCTCAATCAACTCGGCCAGGCGGACCAGTAACTTGCCCCGGTGGGACGGGGTGTAGTCTCCCCATTCACCCTCCAGCGCGGCTTTTGCAGCGGCGACGGCTCTGTCCACATCCTCTGCGTTGCCCCGGGCCACCTGCGCCCAGACCTGACCGTCATAGGGATCTTCACTGTCAAAGCGCTCCCCGGATGCAGCGGTCACAAACTCACCATTGATAAAGAGATCATAGAGTTCCAAGGCAGGTGTCCTTTCTGAGAAGAAAAAGTCCGAACAGAGCGACCGGAAGATCAAGAGACGAACCACCATAACGATGATTCGCCCCTGTGATAACTCTACCGATAGAGAGAGACTGTTGAAGCAGAAGGAAGGTGCGGCAAACCCGCCTCATTCCCGGTCCGTACGGAAGGCTTCAGGCGGCACCAGCCTGCTGGCTGAAATGGGCCTCCATCAGCGTGAAAAGCTCGGCTGGGGTTTCCTGGGCAGGATAGTGCCCCGCCCCCGCCAGGGTTTTGAGCTCTGCATTTGGCAGCTGCTTCAGATAGGTCTCTTTCATCACCTCCGGTCCCACAGCACCATCGTGAGCCCCGGCAATGACGGTAATCCTGGTTTGCAGATCACCTACCGTCTGGCTGAAGTCCGTCCCTGTCCAGGCTGCCATGTAGCCCAGCAGGGCATCTCTTTGAGTGGCCTGACGGGCCTTTTCCGCCATCACCCTGGGAAAGGCTGAGGCATAGCGCTCCCCCGTCAGCACATCGAACAGCTTGGCCAGTGCCGCGTCATCATCCGCCGCAGAGCGGAAGAAAGCAGCCGTTTCTTCATCCAAAGGCAGGCCTGATGCCGGTACCGGCGTCAGGGCGATGGCGGAGTGGACCAGTTCAGGCTTCAGCTTGGCCACCTTTTGCAGGACCATCCCGCCCATGGAATGGCCCACCAGATGGCACCGGTCCCAGCCCAGATGAGCCGCCAGATCGATCACGTCTCCGGCAATCTCTGCAATGCTGTAGCCACCGCTTTGGTCCTTCGACAGGCCATAGCCCCGATAGTCGGCAAAGGCGGCGGTGTAACGGCTGTGGTCCAACAGCTCAAAAAGGGGCTGGTAAACCTGATGGTCGCTCAGCCAGCCGTGCAGAAAGATGATTTTTTCCGGCCCGGACCCCAATAGGTGATGTCCAAGAGTCATATCGAATTCTCCCAGTTCTTTAAGCCGTCAGGCCGCCACGTCGTAGCCGGTGATCACCATGTCTGCGCCCTGGCGCCGTTCCGCCACGAGCGACTGGTAAGCTTCTGACCCGTGGAAGGCTTCCAGCTTTGCCTGATCGGGAAAGGCGAAGACGGCGATGGCCGAATGGGGATTTGTCCCGTCCAGCACCTTGCCTGCGGTGCTTTTGAACAGCAGGGAACCCCCAAAGGACGCGATGACGGGTCCGGCTTTCTGGGAATAGGCCTTCAGCACCGCCGGGTCTTTGACCGTGAACTGGGCGACAAAATAGGCAGACATAGGTTTCTCCATCTCCTTGATACAAAGCGATGAAGAGAAGATAGAAACGGCAAATCTGCATTAAAATCTGTAAATTCCCATAGATAGAATGCTAAAACGCATAGATGGAAAACTGGGATGACATGCGGATTTTTCTGGCCGTGGCCCGCGCCGGATCAGGTGCAGGCGGGGCCCGGCACCTGGGGCTGGACCAGAGTACGGTATCCCGGCGGTTGAAGGCTTTTGAACGCAGGCTGGGCAGTCGACTGTTTGAGCGCAAAGCCGAGGGACAGGTTCTGACCCTGGCCGGGCAACGGATGCTGGAAACAGCGCAGCGCATCGATCAGGACATCTGCGAACTGGACCGGGTGATTGGCGGGCAGGACCAGTTGCTGTCCGGGCTGGTTCGGGTGGCCGCTGCCGACAACCTGTCGAACCATCTGCTGCTGCCTGTCACCTCTTCCTTTCTGCAGCGCTTCCCGCAGATCTCACTGCAGATCAAAACCACCGATGAAATCTCTTCACTGGAGAAGATGGCGGTGGATGTGGCGCTCTTTGCCACCAAAGGGCCGCCGGAACATCTGATTGGCCGCAAGCTGGCCCGGGCCGCCTTTGCCATCTACGGCAGCCATGATTATCTGGCCGGACGCACCACAAAGGACCTGACAGCTCTGGACTGGATCAACTTCGATGACGGCTCCCCCAGGCCCAGCTGGCCCCCGCTGGCACCGGAGATTCCCGACAGCGCCTGCCGTCTGCGGATCACCTCCATTGCTTCTTTGCTGGAAGCAACCCGCCAGGGGGTGGGGGTGACCATCCTTCCCTGTTTCATGGCGGACCCGGATCCCCGCCTGAAAAGGGTCACTCCCTCGGCCACCGTCAATCACCGGGACATCTGGCTGATGGTGCAAAAGGACCTGCAACACAGCGCCAGGGTACGGGTTTTCCTCGACCATCTGCTGGAGACCCTGCGCCCTCTGAAAGATCTGATAGAGGGGAAAGAGCCACAAGAATAACCCGGCTTACCGCTTGATCCGCCTGCCACCAGCCGCCACCATGGGGCAGCTAAATCCGTTAGAAGATGTACCCAGCTTCACATCATCCCAGAGCTTTCCATGAAAATCGTCAGCTACAACATCCAGTTTGGCCTGGGCAAAGACGGCCAAAACGATCTGGCCCGCATCTGCCGGGAGGTGGCGGGAGCAGACATCATCGCCCTGCAGGAAGTGGAGCGTTTCTGGCAACACAGCGGCAATGTGGATCAACCCGCCCTGCTGGCTGACCTGCTGCCGGACTATTACTGGGTTTATGGCCCTTACTTTGATGTGGATGCCAGCAGTCGCCAGGCTGACGGTCGGCTGATCAACCGGCGACGACAGTTTGGCAACATGATCCTGTCGCGCACCCCCATCCTCTCCAGCCGTCTGTTTCCCCTGCCAAAGACGGCCTTGCGAAAAATCGACAATATGGCGGTGGGACTCTTTGAAGCCGTCATCAATCTGGAGACCTGCGGAGCCTTGCGCCTCTATAACGCGCACCTGGGGGCCCGCCTGCCCCGGGACCGTTCCAAACAGATCATCGCCCTGAAAGACATCATTCAGCGCGCCCCGCTGGAAGGGGGCCCCTGGACGGGGGAGACAACCTCCCCTCTCTGGCAGGAAGGCAATGGCAACCATCCCATGCCCAAAGACTTCGTGTTGTTGGGGGATTTCAATCTGGAACCCGGCGACAATGAGTATGATCATCTGGTCGGGCCCCTGGACGGGGATGGACTGAGAACAGCAAGCCGCGTGGAGTTCATCGACAGTTGGGTGGCGGCAGGCAACCGGGAAGACAGCGGCGTGACCTTTCCGGCGAACCCGGAAGCCGACGCCTTGCCGGACCTGCGGCTTGACTACATTTTTGTGCCCCCTGGTCTGCGCAACCGCATCGTCAGCGCCGGGATCGACAGCACGGCCCAGGGATCAGACCATCAGCCTGTCTGGCTGGAACTGGCAGATGATCTCTACCAATAGAGCGACACGACACCATCCTCTCCAACAAGGATACGACCTTGCCCTATCTCATCAGGCAGGCACGCCAGGAAGACCTGCCCTCTCTGCTGGAGCTCTATCGCGACCTGCACGACAATGATGTTCCTTTATCCGGAGCCAGGGCGCAGCAGGTCTTTGACGGGATCCTGTCGGCCCCGCACCTGCAGCTGTTTGTGCTGGACCAGGCAGGCCAGATCAGCGCGTCCTGCTATCTGAACATCCTGCCCAACCTGACCCGGGGAGCCCGACCCTACGGCGTGATCGAAAACGTGGTGACCCATCACAACGCCCGGCGCCTCGGCCTGGGCAAAGCGGTGGTGCAACACGCCCTGGCCGCCGCCTGGCAGGCGGGATGTTACAAGGTGATGTTGATGACAGGCCGCCCGGAGATGGTTCCCTTTTATGAGGCCTGCGGCTTCACCGCCGGGGACAAAACCGCCCTGATCGCCAGAGCGCCCTGACCGTCAAAAGACCATGGACAGCCCATCACGCTTTCGCAAATTGCAATCGGCACAGTGCAGGCCCACATGACGGCAGCATGACACTGTCCGTGAAAGACCCACCGCCATGTCTCCTTCAAAGACCGATCTCGCCAGCCTTCCCCGGATGTTCACCCATTACAAAGCCTGGGCCAACCGACTTACCTTTGAGATTGTCGGAACGCTTTCCCATGAAGAACTGACCAAGCGGCGCGAAACGAATTTCAAAAGCATCCTGCACACCCTGAACCACGTCTATGTGGTGGACGACATTTTCAAGGCGCACCTGCAGGGACGGCCTCATGGCTACAGCGCCCGCAACACCGAAAGTTCACCGAGCCTGGCGGACCTTTGGCAGGCCACTCAGGCCATGGACCAGTGGTACTGTGATCTGGCTGCGTCCCTCAGCGAGACAAAGCTGAATGAAACCATTGAGTTCGAGTTTGTCGGCGGTGGCCAGGGGGTCATGACCCGGCTGGAAATCATCCTGCACGTGGTCAACCACGGCACTTACCACCGCGGTTTTGTCGGCGACATGCTCTATCAGATTCCGACCCAATCACCGGCCAACGATCTGCCTGTCTTTCTGCGCGACGTCTGGCACGGACGGCAATGACCACTGGACGGGCCGGGCCAGAAACCAGCGCCATTGATCCAGAGTCACTCGATCAGATGGCTACATCACCGCACCGATGTTCCAGGGCACAAACTCGCAATCGCCAAACCCATTGAGTTCGGATTTGGAGCGGCTGCCGCTGGCCACCGAGATGATCTTATCCAGGATCTGCTGACCCACCTCCTCCACAGAGGTGCCCTCGCTGACGATCACCCCACAATTGACATCCATGTCGCCTTCCATGTGCTCATACATGGTGCTGTTGGTGGCCAGTTTGATGGAAGGCACCGGCTTGTTGCCATAGACCGAACCGCGCCCGGTGGTAAAGCAGATGACATTGGCCCCGGCCGCGACCTGGCCGGTGATGGCGCAAGGGTCATAGCCCGGGCTGTCCATGAAATTGAACCCTTTGGTGGTAACGGTCTGGCCGTACTTGTAGACGCCCATCAGGGGGGACCGCCCGCCTTTGGCCACCGCCCCCAGAGATTTCTCCAGAATGGTGGTGAGGCCCCCGCGCTTGTTCCCCGGTGAGGGATTGTTGTCCAACTCGCCCCCCAGTTTGCTGGTGTAGTCTTCCCACCAGCGGATCCGGTCTACCAGTTTTTCACCCACCTCCTGAGAAATGGCCCGGCGGGTCAGCAGGTGCTCGGCCCCATAGATCTCCGGCGTTTCGCTCAGAATGGTCGTGCCGCCAGAGGCTACCAGCAGATCAGAAGCCACCCCCAGGGCCGGATTGGCAGTCAGCCCGGAATAGCCGTCAGAGCCGCCACACTGCAGGGCCAGGGTCAGCTCACTGATGGGCTGGTCGGACCGCTCTGCCTGGTTGGCGGCGGGCAGCATCTCCTTGACGGCGCCCTTAACCGCGTCAATGGCTTTGCGGCTGCCACCTTCTTCCTGAATGGTGAAACAGCGCAGGAGATCCCCTTCTTTCAGGCCAAAGGCCTCCAGAATGAAGGAAATCTGCAGGGCTTCGCAGCCCAGGCCGATCAAAACGATACCGGCAAAATTGGGATGGCTGGCAAAGCCCCAGAGTGTGCGCTGCAGCTGGTCAAAGGCTTCCCCGTTGGAGGCCATGCCGCACCCCGATCCATGGATGATGGGCAGCACGCCGTCCACATTGGGATACTCAGCCGTTACCCCTTCCCGGTTCAGTTCTTCGGCGGCCATCTTGGCAACGGTCGCAGAGCAGTTCACCGTGGTGACAATGCCGACAAAGTTACGGGTACCAACCCGGCCATTGGGGCGCAGGTAGCCCTTGAAACTGGCCACCTGGTCGGCCGGGATGAACTCCACATTGGGCACTTCCGAGCCGTGGGCGTAATCCCGGCTGTAATCCAGCATACGCGCGTTATGGACATGCACATGGGCGCCTGCGGGAATGGCCTCGGTTGCTTCGGCAATGACCTGCCCGTATTTCAGAATGCGCTCCCCGGCTTTGATGTCATGAAGCGCCACCTTGTGACCGGCTGGCACCGCTTCACCCGCCGTCGCCTCAACCGACCCCAGGCTTTGCCCGGCTTCCAGTGCCTTGATGGCAACGCCCACATTGTCTTGCCGGTCCAGGACCGTGCAGAGGTTTTGCTTCTTCGTCACGGGGGATCTTCCTTTTAAAGCGCGTTTCTTTTTATAGCATTTTTGACGGCGGCAGACTGCTCCGCCGCCGTCCTCCAAAACGACCTCAGTCGTCTGCCACCACATCCTGACGCTGACTGCCCAGGCCTTCCACGCCCAGCTCAACCACATCACCGGCCTTCAGATAGCTGGGTGGGTTCATGCCCATGCCCACTCCCGGAGGGGTTCCGGTGGAGATGACGTCACCGGGCTGCAGGCTCATGAACTGGCTAAGGTGAGAGACCACCTGAGCCACGGTAAAGTGCATGGTATCGGTGTTCCCGTCCTGACGGGTTTCGCCATTGACCGTCAGCCACATCTTCAGCTTCTGAGGGTCAGCCACTTCATCGCGGGTCACCAGATAGGGCCCCATGGGACCAAAGCTGTCGGCGGACTTGCCTTTGACCCACTGACCGCTGCGTTCGATCTGGAAGGCCCGTTCGGAAAGGTCGTTGACGACACAATATCCGGCCACATGCTCCAGAGCGTCCGCTTCGCTGACATACTTGCAGTGCTTGCCGATGATCACACCCAGTTCCACCTCCCAGTCGGTCTTCTCGGAGGTGCGGGGGATGACGACCGGATCATTGGGTCCGGAGATTGCAGAGGTGGCCTTCATGAAAATGATGGGTTCTTCCGGCAAGGTAGCCCCGGTTTCCGCCGCATGATCGGAGTAGTTGAGACCGATGCAGATGAACTTGCCGACCGACCCCACACAGGCCCCGAGGCGGGGATCATCGGAAACCAAAGGCAGGCTCTTAACGTCCGCTGCCCGGATTTTCTCCAGACCGGCGCCGCTCAGGCACGCGCCGTCGATGTCCGACACGACGCCAGAGAGGTCGCGGATCTGACCGTCATCATCCAGCAGGCCGGGTTTTTCCTGACCCACAGGGCCATAACGCAATAGTTTCATCAGGTTTTCCTAGTTTCTTTGTGGTGTCTTACTGCCGGGCTGCACCCCGACGTCAAATGGTCCAGCCGCCATCAATCACATGGGCCTGGCCGGTGGTGTAGGCGGAGTCATCGCTGGCCAGATAGACCACCAGAGCGGCAATCTCTTCGGCCTTGCCCAGTCGTCCCATAGGTTGGCGGGCGACAAACTCACTCAGCGCCTTTTCGTAGTCGCCGGTGGCTTTCAGGCGCTCTTCCAGAGAAGGCGATTCCACAGTACCCGGGCAAATGGCGTTGCAGCGGATGCCCTGGGTGACAAAGTCAGCGGCGATGGACTTTGTCAGACCAATCACTGCGGCTTTGGAGGCACCATAGACAAATCGGTTGGGCACACCGGTGACGCTGGAGGCCACGGAAGACATGTTGATGATGGAGGCACCACCCTTGGCCAGCATGGCGGGCAGAAAGGCTTTTATGATCTGGTACTGGGCTTTGACGTTCAGGTCGAAAGAGAAATCCCAGGCTTTTTCCGAGCACTCCAGGATGGAGCCGCCATCCACGAACCCGGCACAGTTGAACAGCACGTCGACTGCCCCCAGGTCTGCAGCGCAGGCTTCAATGGCTGCGCTGTCGAGAACGTCGAGGGGACGCCCGCTGATCAGGTCGGACTGGGCGGCCAGACTGGCCAGATTTTCCGCGTTGATATCGGTGGCAATGACCCTGGCCCCTTCGGCAGCCATCGCCAAGGCCGAGGCCCGGCCAATGCCTTGTCCCGCCGCCGTGATCAATGCGGTCTTGCCTGTCAAACGTCCAGCCATCTTCTCTCTACTTTCTTTGATCCAGTACAAAGTACATCAGCCCCTTTGTCGGGACTGACCAGTTTCATTCCCCGTTCAAACGGGCCACGCAGGTCCGCGCGCCATCGCGGTAGAGCGCAGTGACCGCAATCACCAGCAAAGCGCCGAGGTCACGCGGCTGCTCGTCAACCGGGCCGAAGACCTGGCTCAATGCCAGGAAGCTCTCCACCAAAACCCGGATGTCTCCGTCCGCAGCCACATGCAACGCCGCAAGGTCGGGGGCCAGAGGATCGCTGACCACAATGCTCTGCCCCTGTTCATCCCGGCCGCCGACATAAACAATCCAGGCTGCCACCGCCAGAAGAGTGCAGGGCATGGGGCGCCCCTTTGACATCTGATCATAGAGACTGGCCAGCAGGCGCTGTGGCAGTTTCTGGGATCCGTCCATGGCGATCTGCCAGGTTCGATGGGCAATCTTTCGATTGGAAAACCGCAGCAACAGCCGCTCTGCCTGTTGCTCCACATCATAACCTTCGGGCAGCTCCAGGCTGCAACCGGCCTCTTCAATAATCAGCCGCTGACAATAGGACCTGTAAAGCGGGTCCAGCATCACATCGGCAATGGTGTGATAGCCACCCAGATAACCCAGATAAGCCAGGGCCGAATGACTGCCATTGAGCAGACGCAGTTTCATGTCTTCGTAGGGGCGCACATCTGCCACCAGCTCGACCCCTGCGGTTTCCCAGGCAGGCCGCCCGCCGGCAAAGTCATCTTCTATGACCCACTGACGAAAATCTTCGCACAAGATGGCCGCCTCATCCCTCAGGCCCAGCAACACCTCCGCCTGATCCAGCGAACAGTCCGTTGCCGCCGGCACTATGCAATCCACCATCGAACAGGGGCAGGTCACATTGGCCGCCATCCAGGGCAGCAGCTCCGGCGCAGCCAACGTGGCAAATTCTGTCAGCAGTCCGGACAGCACACGGCCATTTTCCGGAAGGTTATCGCAGGAAATGACGGTGACGGGACCGCTTTCCTCTGCCTGACGTCTCAGCAGCCCGCGCAGCAGAAAACCCAATGCGGTCTGCGGCGGCTTCTGCCCGTCCAGATCATTGCAAATGCCCGGATCGTCCCGCCGCAACGTCCCGCTGGCCGGATCGTGGCAGTAGCCCTTTTCCGTAACAGTCAGGGTAATGATTTCCGTGCGCGGGTCCGCCAGCGCCGCGATGACGGCCTCCGGATCCTCCGGTGCAAAAAGCACCTGCCGGACCACAGAGACCAGCTGGCAGCTTTGGTTCTGCTCCGACAGGCTGACCAGAGAATAGAGATTGTCCTGCCGGGCCAGCTGATCCCGCACAGTGGGGCTGCGCAGGCTGACGCCGACAATTCCCCAATCCCCCGGATGCCGGGCCAGCGCCTGCTGAGTGTAAAAGGCCTGATGGGCCCGGTGAAAAGCCCCGATCCCCAGATGCACAATGCCCGCCGCCATATCGCGCCCCTCCAGTGGGGAGCGCGTCACGCCAGGTGCCAGCTGGGGCAATGTGGCCAGGCTCAATGGGGGTTGAGACACGGGATTGGTCTTTCCTTGAAAAACAAAAGGTCAGGGAGGGCGGCAGATCAGTCGAACTGAAAACCACCGTTCATATCCACCACCTCACCGGTGATGAACGCCGCCAACGGCGACGCCAGAAAACGCACCGCGTGGGCCACTTCCTCCGGCTGGGAAAAGCGGCGAACGGGGATGGCTTCCAGCTGGGCCTGGCGCTGGCTCTCACTCAACTGCTCAGTCACCATGGGGGACATGACGTAGGCGGGCGCAATGCCGTTGACCGTTACGCCGAACTCCGCAGCTTCTTTGGCAATGGTGAAGGTCAGGCCGACCAGTCCACCCTTGGAGGCTGAGTAAGCCGTGCCGGAGGTCTTGCCGCCGGACTTCCAGGCATAAGAAATGATGTTGATGATCCGCCCCCAGCCTGCGGCTTTCATGGCGGGCAGAACTTCCTGGCTGAGATAGAAGGGTCCATCCAGATTGACCGCATGGATGCGCCGCCATTCTTCAGCCGAGGTGTCCATCAGTTTGTTGTTGGAGAGGATGCCGGCGCAGTTGACCAGAATGTCCACCTGGCCCAGATCCGCACGAACCCGTGCCACCCCGGCGGCCACGGCAGCCTGATCAGCCACGTCCATAGAAACGGCCAGACTGTCGGTCGGCAGGGAAGCGCAAAGGTCAGACAAGCTCTCAGCCGCCAGATCACAGGCAGCAATCTTTGCCCCCTGATCGGCAAGAAAACGGCAGATGGCGGCGCCGATTGCCCCCCCGGCCCCGGTTACCAGAGCGACCTTACCTGTCAGGTCCTGTTCCATCTCTTCCCCCTCTTACCAGTGCCACATGCTGCCGTCTTCCAGTCGATTGACCGGAAGATAGGCCCGCTTGTAGGGATAGCGCGCTGCCAGCTCTTCATCGATGTCCACGCCGTGGCCTGGCACTTCGCCCGGATGGAGATAACCGTCCTCGAAACTGTAGGCATGAGGGAAAACCGCATCCGTTTCGGGGGTGTGGCGCATGTACTCCTGAATGCCGAAGTTGGGCACCCAGGTGTCAAAATGCAGGGCCGCCCCCATGCAGACCGGCGACAGGTCAGTCGCCCCGTGACAGCCCGTGCGGACATGGTAAAGCGCAGCCAGATCGGCGATGCGCCGCAGCTGGGTGATCCCTCCGGCATGCACCACCGTGGCCCGAATGTAATCGATCAGCTGCTGCTCAATCAGATCCTTACAGTCCCAGATGGAGTTAAAAATCTCCCCCACCGCCAGAGGAGTCAACGTATGCTCCCGGATCAGCTTGAAGCTCTCCTGATTTTCCGCGGGAACCGCATCTTCGATCCAGAAAAGGCGATAAGGCTCCAGGGACTTGCCCAGGCGGGCGGCTTCAATCGGAGTCAAGCGGTGGTGCACATCATGCAGCAGATGATGGTCATAGCCGTATTCCGCCCTCAGGCGCTCAAAGAGCCTGGGGGCGAAATCCAGATACTTGGCCGTGGACCAGATGTTTTCAGAAGGCTTGTCCGCATCTGCCGGTTCGTAAAAGAGCTTATCCTTGGCCACGCCATAGGTGGAATCGAGGCCGGGAATGCCACTTTGCGCCCGAATGGCCTTGTAGCCCATGTCGATGTAACGCCCGACTTCCTCAACCGTCTCTTCCAGATCTGAACCATTGGCGTGACCGTAAACCATCACGCCATCACGGCTCTTGCCCCCCAGCAACTGATAGAGGGGCATTCCGGCAGCTTTGGCCTTGATATCCCAGAGGGCCGTGTCCACTGCCGCGATGGCCGCCATGGTCACCGGGCCGCGACGCCAGTAGGCCCCGCGATAGAGGTACTGCCAGGTATCTTCGATCTGCCCGGCATCGCGGCCCAGCAGCAAAGGCACAAGGTGATCTTCCAGATAGGAAGCCACAGCCAGTTCCCGGCCGTTCAGGGTGGCGTCCCCGATGCCGGTCAGGCCCTCATCCGTTTCAATCTTCAGCGTGACGAAGTTGCGGCCAGGGCTGCAGACAATGACGCGTGCGCCGGTGATTTTCATGAACCTACTCTCTTTAACGATAGACCAGCGTGGGCAGCCACATGGAAAAGGCCGGGACAAAGGTCAGCAACAGCAAGACCGTCACCAGCGGCACCAGGAAAGGCGCCGTCGCCACGACACAGCGCTCAAAGGGCACCTCTGAGACCTTTGATAAGACAAAGAGCACCATTCCGACCGGCGGGGTCAGCAGACCCAGCATCAGGTTGAGAATCAGGATGATACCGAAGTGCACAGGGTCGATGCCGATCTGCACGGCCACCGGCAGCAGCACCGGTACCAGAATGGTGATGGCCGCGATGGTTTCCATGAAGCAGCCGATGACCAGAACCAGCAGGGTGATGATCAGCAAGATGGCGATCTTGTTGTCCGTGAAGCTCAGCAGGATCTCGGCAAACTGGGCGGCCACCTGGTTGGCGGTCAGAATCCAGCCGAAGATGGCCGACGAGGCGACAATCATCAGGATGGCTGCGGTCATCTCAATGGTGTCCATGGAGACCCGCAGGATCGATTTCCAGTTCAGGGTGCGATAGACCACCAGCCCCAGAAACATGGAATAAGCCACAGCAGCGATGGCCGCTTCGGTAGGGGTAAAGATGCCGGTGACAATGCCGCCGACAATGATGATCGGGGTCATCAACGGCAGCGTGGCCTCTACCAGACAACGCCAGAAGACACTCAGGCGGAAGCGCTCATCGCGCGGATAGTTCCGGCGCTTGGCATACCAGCCCACCATGATCATCAGGGCAAAGGCCATCAGCAGGCCCGGGATCAGACCGGCCGCAAAGAGCTGACCGATCGAGGTATCGGACACCACCCCATAAATCACCAAGGGCAAGGACGGCGGGATGATGGGGCCAATGGTTGAGGAGGCCGCGGTAATGCCTACGGAAAAATCCGTGTCATATCCCGCATCGCGCATGGCCTTGATTTCGATGTTGCCAAGACCGCCTGCATCGGCCACCGCCGCGCCGGACATGCCCGCAAAGACCACAGAGGCACCGACATTCACATGGCCCAGACCGCCATGCATCCAGCCGACCGTGGCCCGGGCAAAATTGAAGATCTTGGTGGTGATCCCGGCGGTGTTCATCAGATGACCAGCCAGGATGAAGAAGGGAATGGCAATCAGCGGAAAGGAATTCACGCCGTTGACCATGTTGTGCAGCACCACAAGGCTTGGCATGCCATTGGTGACGATGAAGACAAGGGACGACAGTCCCAGCGCTACGGCGACCGGCACACCGATAACCAGCAACCCAAACAGCAGGGCAAAAAGCAACAGGATGGACATCCGGCTTCCTATTCAGAGATTGCGTGTTCTTCCAGTTCGGCGATCACCTGGGCGCTGTCCTGACGGATCTTGCGGATCAGCCAAAAGAGCGAATAGAGCGCCATGCAGACAAAGCTGGCGGCCACCACCCAGTAGATCAGGCTCTTGGGCACATCCAGGGAGACCATGGACTGCTTGGTCTTTTGCGCCAGACCAACGGTGACCCAGGCGCAGATGCTGTAAAAAGCCAGCGACACGGCCTCAGCAAAAACAGCCAGGGGTTTGCCAAACCTGGGCGGCACAAATCGGTAGAAGAACTCAAGAAAGATGTGCGTGCCTTTACGCACCGCCATGACCGATCCCACAAATCCCACCAGGATCAGCAGAAAGCGGGCGACCTCTTCGGTCCAGCCCAGGGAATCGTTCAGGACATAGCGGGTGAAAAACTGCAGAAAGACCACAGCCATCAAGACCCAGAACAACAGCAGCGCCGGAGAGTCCAGCCAGCTTACATCTGAGATATCGACCTCTGTATCTTCCAGCGCGAGGGGGGACGGCGACGCCTCGGCGCGCCGCCCCTGCCCTTTGTCGGAGGACTGTGTCATCAGACCAACCTGAGTCCAAAGACCTGCTTACAGAGCCTTGAAGCGCTTGTACTGCTCCATGGTGTAAGGCACGTCGCTGGAAGTCAGATCCGGCTCAACTGCCTTCATGAAGGGAGCCCGGTCGACCTTGTTGACCTTCACACCCTGTTCGGTGAACCAGGCTGCCAGATTCTGCTCGGCATCATCGATTTCACCAGAGGCTTTGGCTGCAGCTTCCTGGGTCACGGCTTTCAGCGTGGCCGCATCTGCATCGCTCATGTTGCCCAGAGTGAGGCCAGAGACCACGGTCACCAGAGAGTTGGTGATGTGACCGGTCAGGTTGATGTTGCTCTGAACTTCATAGAATTTTTTAAACTTGATGGTCGGCAGCGGATTTTCCTGGGCATCAACAACACCCTGCTGCAGCGCCAGGTAAACTTCAGAGAAAGCCATGGGGGTCGGGTTGGCGCCAACGGCTTTCGGGAACATCACATAGACCGGTGCGTTGGGCACGCGGATTTTCAGCCCTTCCATATCAGCCGGAGCCAGGATCGGCTTGTTGGAGGTCACATGGCGGGCACCGTAGTAGGTCAGAGCCGTGATGGTGTTGCCGGTGGCCTTCTTGTAACCCTCGCCCATTTCAGCAAAGAGATCACTGTCACGGTAGGCTTTCCAGTGGTTGTAGTCCCGCAGGATGAAGGGATAGTCGGAAATGGCCAGCGGGCCATAGGACTGAGCAGCAAAAGCCGGGCCGGTGTAGATGATGTCCACAGAACCGATGTTCAGGCCTTCGTTGATGTCGACTTCCTTGCCCAGAGAAGAGGCCGGGAAAACTTTGATTTCATACCGACCGTCGGTGCGCTTCTTGATTTCCTCAGCGGCCCATTCGGCAGCTTTGTGATAAGCAGAGCCGGATTCATATACGTGTGCCCACTTCAGCTCCTGAGCGGCATTGGCACTGGTGCCCATAACGCCCAGAGCCGCAGCAGCAAAAGCTGCCCCAACCACAAACTGGCGACGTGCAAACTTCTTCATGGATTTCCTCCCATCCTAAATTCCTGGCTTAACGCCATTCTTTACGAGCCCCTTTCCCCTGTCGGAAAAGCGCGTCTGTCTCTTGTCAGGACCAGTGGTCAGACCGCTCCCCGGATCTGCCAACTGACCCTTTGCCTCCCGCATTCAGGATTCTCTCGCAGAGGCAAAGACCTGTTGGCTGTCCATCCAGACAGTCAGTGACGGTCCCCGTTCCTTATGATTGCCAACACCCGGGACCTGCCCTGGAACAGCCGCACGCCAACGGAAAGAGGACGGAAACCGCAGCGGTGCTTTTTCGTCCCTGGCATTCCAACTGTGTCACTGGGGTCTTGATCTTGTGACCCGGAGTTAACAATGTGATCGACCTTTTGGTGAAACTGTGTAAAATTGGCCTGACCACTTGTCCATAAGGCCACTTTTCCAATTTGGAGTCCACAAAATTCGTCATGCCCATCAAAACGGTTGAACAAAAGCGGCTCTATCAGCAGGTGGCCGACCAGCTCTCATCCCTGATCCGCAAAGGGGAATTTGAGCCGGGCAAACGGCTGCCCGCCGAACGGGAACTGTCAAAACTCCTGGGGGTGTCCCGCCCGACCGTGCGTGAGGCCATGATTGCTTTGGAACTCTATGGACTGGTGGAAATCCGCACGGGGTCTGGCATTTTTGTGGTCCCGGAACTGCCCGGCGAACTGCAACTGGCCAACAAACTGGACAGCGGTCCCGGCCCCTTTGAAATGCTGTCCGCCCGGGCGGTCATCGAGGGCGAAGCAGCGGCACTGGCGGCCCCGCGCATTACCGACGAAGAACTCGACGGCATTCGCGAGGCCCTAGCGGCCATGGAACAGCGGGATGCTGCCAACCTGGGCATGGAAGAAGCCGACCGCCTCTTTCACGTGCGCATAGCAGAGGCCACCCACAACAGCGTGCTGGTCAGCGTGATTGATGAGCTTTGGAGCCTGCGCCAGGCCGAGCCCATGTGGAACAAACTGCAGGAACATGTGGACCGGGTGGCCATTGAGCAACCGTCGCTGAGCGATCACCGGCTGATCATCAAAGCCCTGGAGCAGCGGGACCCGCGGGCGGCCCGCCAGGCCATGCATAATCATCTGGAGCGGGTGAAACAGGATCTCTTGCGTCTGACCACCATTGATGAAAGCGCCTGAGACCGTTGCACAGGCCCGTTACCCCCAACAAAACCAAAAGGCAAAGAGAAGATGGCAAGGATCGAACGCGTCGAGATTTTGATGGTCAACCTGGAACCGGAAGTGCCGCGCTCCGATGCCATTCAGTCCTTCGTCAGCCAGGAAACCCCTCTGGTGCAGATCACCGACAGTGACGGGCTGGTGGGGCGGGGATACAGCTACACCATCGGCACCGGCGGTCCTTCTGTGGTGGAACTGATCACCCGATCCCTGGCGCCTCGACTGATCGGCAAGGACCCGGCCTGGATCGAAGCAATCTGGAAAGACCTGTTCCTGTCGACCCACGCCACGGCCATCGGCGCGATCACTTCCCTGGCGCTGGCCGCCATCGACACGGCCCTGTGGGATCTGAAATGCCGCCGCGCCGGTCTGCCCCTGCATGTGGTGGCCGGCGGCGCTCAGGAGTCAGCCCCGCTCTACAGCACAGAAGGGGGCTGGCTACACATTGAGGCCCCGGCTCTGGTGGAAGACGCCCTCAAGGTGAAGGAGCAGCAGTTCGGCGGCGCCAAAATCAAGGTGGGGCGACCTCATGTGGCTGAAGACATGGCCCGCTTGTCTGCCGTGCGCGATGCCGTCGGCCCGGCGTTCGATATCATGGTGGATGCCAACCAGATCTTTACGCTCGATGAAGCCACCCGCCGGGCCCGTCATTTTGAAAGTCTGGACATTGCCTGGTTTGAAGAACCCTTGCCCGCAGAAGATCTGGGCGGGCACCAGCGGCTCTGCGCCAGTACCAGCCTGCCCATTGCCGTAGGTGAATCCATCTATTCCCTCAGCCATTTTCGGGAGTACCTGCAAAAGGGGGCCTGCAGCCTGGTTCAGGCCGACGTGGCCCGCATCGGCGGCATCACGCCCTGGCTGAAGTGCGCCCATCTGGCAGAGAGTTTCAACATCGCCATCGCCCCGCACTTCCTGATGGAACTGCACGTGTCTCTGGTGACCGCGGTCCCGAACGGCCGCTGGGTGGAATACATCCCGCAACTGAGCCCCATTGCCACCCCCAGCATGGACATCAAAGCAGGCCGCGCTTACCCCTCCCAGGAACCGGGGCTGGGCATCGACTGGGACTGGCCAGCCATTGAAAAACGAGCCCTCTATCACGAAAGCGTTGTGGCCTGAGCACTTTTCTGTCTGGGGACTCTTAGAGGATGATTCACGGGTTAGGCACAAGTGCGAAGCGCTTCTGGCGAACCCGATCATGCTCTAGCCCTGCAAAATGATGCCGGTCCCCGCGATGGTGACAAGCGCACCGATCCAGGCGGGCCAAGGCGGGCGCTGGCCGGTGCGCCACCAGACCAGCGGCAGGGTGATGACCGGGGCCGTGGACCCCAGGACGGCAACCACGCCGATGGTGTAATTGTTGAGGGCATAAAGCAGCAACGTGACGGCACAGACATAGCCCAGAAAACCCGGCAGAGCGGTCCAGAACAGCAAAGGTCCCGTCACCTTGACCGGCGCGCGCAGATGGGGAGAGGGCCAGAGCAGCAAAAGATGCAACAGCACCGCTGCCCCGCCGGTGCGCAAGAAGGAGGCCGCCAGAGGATCGGTTCCGGCGGTCATGGCCGGCTTGATGGCAATCAGACCAATGGCCTGGCAGGCTGCCGCCAGCACCCCGAACAGCAGCACCCAGTGAAAGCCCCCAATTACCGCTTCGAAGCGGTTGCTGCCTTCTTTTCGATGCCCGTAGAGAATGGCCAGAACGACGCCGCCCAGCATCAGCGCCGCCCCCAGCAAGGCGCGAGCTGACATCACTTCACCCAGATACACCTGACCCAGGATCGCCGCCATGGGTGCATTCAGGGCAAAGAGCAATTCCATGCGTCGGGGCCCGCCCCGGCGCAGGCAGGCAATCATGAAGAGATTGCCCAACAGCACCGCCACCAGCGCACTCAGCGCCAGACCCGGCCAATGATCCCAGGCCACAGTGCTCCAGAGGCCCGCCAGGGTGACAAGGCCCCCCAGCAGGAGAGAGGAGGTCAAAAGCTGAATGCGGGTGAAGGTCAGCGCCCCCAGGGTCTGCGCTGGACTGTGGGCAATCATGGCCCCTGCGGCCCAGCAAAAGGCCGCGCCCAAAGCGGCAGAGAGTGCAAAAACAGGCATGGGTGTGCTTCCGGCTCATTGCTATTAATTTCATAGCATGAAGTAACAAGCCATTCTTGAATTTGCTATGCTTTTTGAAGCAATTCGCGCAAAAAGACCTTCAACCAGCCGGCACGGATTTGAAAACAGAGGGGGCCAGGTCCTAGAGCCAAATCGATTTAAGTGGACTCACAACGTGATGACGCTTGAAGCGTGAAACTCTTTTCAACCTGTAAGAGGGTGAGTCACGACAGAAGCCGAGCGCCAAGCGCTTCGACTTCAATCGATCACACTCTAGCGGGTCAGGAAATCATCAATGAAGTCCTGCACCACCCGGTCCAGGCTTTCGTCCAGCGGCAGCCCCAGCGCCTCTGCCCGACTGTCATCCATGCCACTGGCCCAGGAGCTGACAATGCGGGTGATCTCCGGGTCCGGCTTTACGGTGATCTCCCCCAGGGCGATGCCATTTTGGGCGGCGACCCGGGTTACGGAATCGATCATCTCCTGCACCGAATAGGCCCGGTTGCGCAGGCCAACGGCCCGGTCGTCTCCCAGCTGCTCAGCAGGTAACTCATGCAGGGCAATGAAGCTGGCAACACAACTGCGATACCCCAGCATGGGCATGACAACATCCGTCGAGACCGGCAGTTCACAAGGGACACCGTTCAGAGGTTCACGGAACACCCCGCTGCAGAAACTGGAAGCCGCAGCATTGGGCTTGCCAGGGCGGACGAAAATGGTTGGCAGGCGGGCAGAGCGGCCATCAAAGAACCCCTTGCGGCTGTAATCATTGACCAGCAGTTCACCGATGGTTTTGGTAACGCCATAGGTGGTCTGGGCTGTCTGCTTGGTGCCGTCACTCACCGTCTGAGGCATAACCGAGCCACCGAAGACAGCCAGCGAAGAGGCAAAGACCACACGAGGCAGTCCCTCTCTGGCCCGTGCCGCTTCAAAGAGGTTGAGGCCGCCTTGCAGGTTCACAGACAGGGCCAGGTCAAAATCCGTTTCCCCCTGACCGGACACCACGGAGGCCAGATGAAAGATGGAGATGTCGTCTCTGTCGATCAGACCCGTCACGGTCTGGCTGTCGGAGATATCTCCGGTGGTGATTTCCACCCGCTCGTCCAGACCTTCAGGGCGGTCATCGGGCGCAAACGCATCAAACAGCACAATGCTGTCAATCTCCTGCGGCTGTCCCGACGGGCCGGTCAGGCTGTTGCGCTGAACCAGCTGCCGCGCAAGGTTCAGTCCGATAAAACCTGTTCCGCCTGTGATAACGACCTTCATAAGTTCCCTTCCCCCTGAATCAGCTCAGTCCTTTAACGGCCAGTGCTTTTGCACCCATTGTTTCGGAGCCCCACTATATCGCGCCGCAGACCTCAACGGACGCTTACTTTACCTGATCTGTGGCAAGAGACTGGTTCCCAAAGCAGCTCTTTCCATCCGGATCTCAAAACAGCCATTGTTGATGTCTGAATTAGCCATTGCCATTACCCTTAGAAACACCCGACGTCCCCATCTATTGCGATGGGGTCTGGCCTGAAAGATCAGAAAAAGATGACGCACACACCCCAGGGGTCCGACCGGGCCGGGATGACCTTCATGCTCTTGGGCATGTTCCTCTTTACGGTCAACGATGCACTGGGCAAGTGGCTGGTGGCCAACTACGCCGTGGGTCAGCTTCTGGCGCTGCGCAGCTTTGCCGCCCTGGCAATCCTGATCCCGATCCTGATCCACAAGCGCGCCATCTTTGGACTGACAAAAATGGCAAACCCCTTTTTGCACCTGCTGCGGCTGGTGCTGGTGGTGTCAGAAGTCTCCTGCTTTTACTGGGCAGTGCGCTATCTGCCTCTGGCCGATGTCTTCATGTTCTATCTGGCCGCCCCCATTTTCGTCACAGCCCTGTCTCCCTTGTTGTTGGGGGAGAAGGTCGGGATGCTGCGCTGGACCGCCGTGATCATTGGTTTCGTCGGGGTCATCCTGATTTTTCCGCCAAGCAGCGCAGCCGCTTCTCTGCCTGCCTTCATCGCCCTTGCCGGCAGCCTGTCCCTGGCATTGATGATGATCCTGACCCGCAAACTGCGGGATGTGGACGGGCTGCAGCTGATCACGATTCAGACTGTGGCTGTGGCTCTGGCCGGTTCCGCCACCCTGCCTTTCGTCTGGAAAACGCCGGACCTGATGGATCTCTCTTTGCTCTGCCTTCTGGGGCTGGTGGCCACCTCCGCCCACTTCCTGATGAACCATGCCGTGCGCATCGCCCCGGCCAGTGTGGTCGCGCCCTTTCAGTACAGCTCCATCGCCTGGGCCATGCTCTTTGGCTATGTGTTCTGGAACGACATTCCCACGGGCCAAAGCCTGATCGGCATCACCATCATCATCGGCTGCGGGCTCTTCATCTTCTACCGGGAAGGCAAGGCGTCTTCTAGAGTGTGATCGACAGACGTCGAAGCGCCTTGCGCTCGACTTCTGTCGTGAATCACCCCCTAACAGGTTGAAAGGAGGCCTATTCACGTCTTGTTTGAAATCACCTCGTGATTCCAAGTAAGACGATAAGACTCCGGTTCCACTGCGCAAGGAACTTAACAGCCAGGCCGGGCGGCGAGGACAGTTCCCCCGACACCCAGACTTTTGTAAACCTGCTTACAGGGATTTGGCTTTGGCAACGGCCTCAGAGGCCAGCTTTGTGATGCCTGCCCAGTCACCGGCGGCCATCAGGTCCTTGGGCGTCAGCCAGGTTCCGCCGACACAGATGACGTTGGGCTGGCTCAGATAGTCCGACAGGTTCTGCAGCTTCACGCCACCGGTGGGGCAGAACTTCAGATCCGCAAAAGGCCCTGCAAAGGCTTTCAGGCGAGACACGCCCCCCAGGACTTCAGCCGGAAAGAGCTTCAGGTATTTCAGCCCAAAATCACATGCCAGCATCACCTCAGAAGGTGTCGCCACGCCAGGCAGCAAGGGCACGGGGCCCCGCACCGCAGCCTCCAGCAAGCGCGGAGTCAGTCCCGGACTGACGGCAAAAGACGCCCCGGCATCCTCCACCCTTTCCAGATCCTCCGGCGTGGTTACTGTCCCCGCCCCGACCACAGCTTCGGGCACCTCTTCAGCAATCAGCTTCATCGCCGCCAAAGCACAGTCACTGCGCAGGGTAACCTCCAGCACCGGCAAGCCGCCCTCGCACAGGGCGCGGGCCAGCGGTACGGCCTGATCCAGCCTTTCAATGGTCAAAACAGGAATGATGGGAGCCACCAGCAAAGTTCCCCCCATCAGGCGATTGTAGTCCTGCATCAGTGCTTTTCCTTCCTGTTCAGACCAAGGGTACAGAGGCGGGGATGATGGCACCGGGATGGGTGATCACCCGCGACGCCACCTTGTGGGCCTGTTCGGCCGCTTCAGTTGGTGCCTGTCCACTCAGGCGACCGGCCAGATACCCGGCGTTAAAGGAATCTCCGGCGGCCGTGGTATCCACCGCTGTGATCCCCGGCAGGGCGGCAACCACCTGGACCGCACCGCTGCCGTCAGAGAGCACACAGCCTTCAGCCCCCTGTTTCACCCCGACCTCCTTTACACCTGCATCATGCAAGCGGGTCAGCGTGGCCTCCAGAGAAGCGTCTCCAAAGAGCGCCACTTCATCGTCATGGGTGGGCAGAGCCAGATCCGTACGGGCCAGCATCCGGCCAAAAACCTGCCGGGCGAGATCCTTGTCGGGCCAGCCCGCTGGACGGTAGTTGCCGTCAAACACCACCTGCCCGCCTGTAGCGCGAAAGTGGTCCAGCAACGCCATGAGTTTGTCCAGCCCGGCGGCGTCATAGAGCGACAGGGAAATGCCGGAAAGATAGATGATGTCCTTGTCCAGCAAAGCCGCCTCTGTTGCCGGATCCAAAGGGGAAAAGAGTTCGCGCGCCGGGGAGCGGTCCCGCCAGTAAGAAAAGCTGCGCTCTCCCGCCTCATCGGTGGTGATCATGTAAAGCCCGGGGACCCGACCCGGCACCTGCCGCACAAGGGCGGTGTCCACCCCCTCGGCCTGCCAGGCGGACAGCATCTGCTGGCTGTAGGGGTCATCCCCTAGTTTCGTCACATAGGAAGCTTTTTGGCCCAGGCGAGCCAGATAAACCGCCGTATTGAGCGTATCGCCGCCAAACCCGCGCAGGCACTCTCCGCTGGGCCGATTGGCGATCTCGATCATGCACTCCCCAATGGATGCGACAGAGGCAGCGGAGGAGGAAAAGGTCAAAAATGCCATGAGCGAAGACTCCGCTGCAGTTAAACAATCCATCAGAAAGCCGGGACTTTATTGAGGCCCGGATAAGATGTCGACTGGACAGCCGTCACGGCTCTCTTTCCGGTTCCAGCGTTCAATCTGATTACGTTGATTCGCCCGAGACTCCTCTTTCCGGGCAGGCCTCTGATGCGGCCCCGACAAAGAAAGAAAAGGCCTAGACAGTCCCCTTCTGGATACCTGGCTAAACCTATAAATCTTGCCTCATTCTGTAAATACACATATTGTATGAGTATTGAGATATTGGTGCCTTTTACAGACGCACCTGCACTTCTGCGGCCACTGATCTCCCGCCTGGAAGCCACCCGCAGCAAAGACCGGAAAGAAACGGCCAGTGTTAGACAACCCAGTGTTAGACAACAGGGACAAGAGCAGAACCTTTTCACGGCGCAGCCTGCACGGGCAGGTCGCCCATGAAATCGGACTGCGCATTGTCAGCGGCGTCTATGCCCCTGGTGCCGTTCTGCCCAATGAAATCCAGTTCAGTGCCGAGCTGGACGTCAGCCGCACAGCCTATCGTGAAGCCCTGAAGGTGCTGGCCTCCAAAGGTCTGATCGAATCCCGCCCCAAGATCGGCACCACTGTGCGCCCGCGCACCTGCTGGAACACCCTGGACCCCGACATCCTGGCCTGGATCTTCGCCAGTGGCCCTGACCCCCGGTATGGCGCGGCTCTGTTCGAACTGCGCCGCATCTTGGAACCGGCGGCAGCCGGGCTGGCTGCCCTGCGTCATACCCCGGAAACACTGGCTCCCATTCAACAGGCCTTTGAGGAAATGGAAGCGGCCGGAGAGGATCTGGAGCAGGGCCTGGAGCCGGATCTGCGGTTTCACCGGGCCATTTTTGAAGCCACAGACAACGCACTGCTGGCCCCCATGGTCTTTCTGATCGAATCGGCCCTCAGCGAAACCATCAAGCTGTCCAGCAGCACACCCGGGGCCCGTCTGGCCTCCATCCCCCTGCACCGGGACCTGCTGGACGCCATCACCAGACGCGACCAGCCCGCCGCCCAGCAGGCAACACTGGTGCTGCTGGGCGAAGCCGAGCAGGACATGACACGGGTTCTGGAAAACCAGTCACCGCCTGACAGTCCGTAACATCCCAAAAGCCCTCCGGGACAGGCCAGGTGCCGCCAAGAGACAAACTGAAAAGACAAGCGCAGACAGGCGCAGATAAACAGGGAGACGATGCAAAGATGACAAGTTCCAGCGACGACAAAAAGAAAAAGTACCGCTCCTCCGCCTGGTACGGCGCCATGGACAAAGACGGCTTCATTCACCGCAGTTGGATGAAAAACCAGGGCACCCCGGATCACATGTTTGATGGCCGCCCGGTGATCGGCATCTGCAACACCTGGTCCGAGTTCAATCCCTGTAACGGCCATTTCCGCGAACTGGCAGAATTCGTCAAGAAAGGGGTGATTGAAGCGGGCGGCTTCCCGGCGGAGTTTCCGGCCATGTCGCTGGGCGAAACCACGCTTCGGCCCACGGCCATGCTGTTTCGCAACCTTGCGGCCATGGAGGTAGAAGAATCAATCCGCGCCAACCCCTGCGATGGTGTGGTGCTGCTGGTGGGCTGTGACAAGACCACCCCGGCACTGATGATGGGCGCAGCCAGCTGTGATCTGCCGACCATTGCTTTGTCCGGCGGGCCCATGTTGAACGGCAAGTTCCGCGGCCAGGAAATCGGCTCCGGCACCAGCGTCTGGCAATACAGCGAAGCGGTCAATGCCGGGGAAATGTCCTTGGCTGACTTCATGGCGGCCGAAGGGGGCATGTCCCGCTCCAACGGGCACTGCATGACCATGGGCACAGCCTCCACCATGGCCTCCATGACCGAGGCGCTGGGTATGGGCCTGCCGGAAAATGCCGCCATTCCAGCCGCTGATTCCCGCCGCCGCCGTCTGGCCTATGCGGCTGGCATGCGTGCTGTCCAGATGGTCCATGAAGACCTCAGAATGTCGAAGATCCTGACCCGTGAAGCCTTCCAGAACGCCGTGCGGGTCAATGGGGCCATCGGCGGCTCCACCAACGCCGTGGTTCATCTGCTGGCCATCGCCCGGCGGGTGGGCGTTGAGCTCAACCTGGAAGACTGGGACGCCTGGGGCAAAGACGTGCCAACCATTGTCGACCTCATGCCCTCCGGTCGGTTTCTGATGGAAGACTTCTACTACGCCGGCGGCCTGCCTACGGTGATCAAGGCGCTGGGGGACGCCGGTCTGCTGAACAAGGAAGCGCTGACGGCCAACGGCAAAGCCATCTGGGAGAACGTTAAGGATGCCGTAAACTACAATCCGGAGGTCATTCGTCCCCTGGACAAGCCCCTGGTGGAAAGCGGCGGCATCGCCGTGCTGCGTGGCAACCTGGCCCCCAAAGGCGCCATCATCAAACCCTCTGCCGCCACAGCAGACTTGATGCAGCACAAGGGTCGGGCTGTGGTCTTTGAGAACATTGACGACTACAAAGCCCGCATCGAGGATCCGGATCTGGACATTGATGAGACCTGCATCATGGTCCTGAAGAATTGCGGACCCAAGGGCTATCCGGGCATGTCGGAGGTGGGCAACATGGGCCTGCCGCCCAAGGTTCTGGCCAAGGGCATCAAGGACATGGTGCGCATTTCCGATGCCAGGATGAGCGGCACGGCCTACGGCACAGTGGTTCTGCACACCAGCCCGGAGGCCGCTGCCGGAGGCACGCTGGCTCTGGTTCAAAACGGCGACATGATTGAACTGGATGTGGCGGGCCGCCGCCTGCATCTGGATGTGTCAGACGAAGAACTGCAACGCCGTCGTGACGCCTGGACCGCCCCGCCGCCGCCCATGAGCAGCGGCTATCAGAAACTCTACTACGACACAGTCGTTCAGGCCGATGAAGGCGCGGATCTGGACTTCCTGCAGGGCTGTCGCGGGGCAGAAGTGCCCAGAGACTCTCACTAAAACTTTCCCGCTGAGACGGTTCGCCAAAAAAAGAAGGCGCTTTTGCCGAAGCAAAAGCGCCTTTGGCTTCCAGGAAGGAAGGGAATTGCGTTACTTCAGGCCAACGGGCAGCGGGCCTGACTGGTCGCTGAGCTCACTGATCTGATAGGTCGACTTGGCCAGCCAGTCGGGGCTGACTTCCACGCCCCAACCGGGCTGGTCAGTCACCGTGGCCTTGCCATCGACGATGCCGTAAGGGGACTCCACAAAGAGATCATCCTGCCAGGGGTAGTAGTCCGCCCCTTCAATGGCGAACTCCAGGTACTTACCGGCGTTGGGGATGGCCCGCAGCAGATGCATGGTAAAGAGCGTGACCATGGAGAGGTTGGCGCAATGGGGTGTCACGGGAACACCGGCGGCTTCCGCCATTTTGGCTACCCGCAACGTGCGGGTCATGCCGCCCAGATAGCAGACGTCGGGCTGCACCACATCCACAACCTTCTGGTCGATCATGCGCTGCCAGTCCGGCAGGTGGCAGTCCTGCTCCCCGCCCGTGACGTCAATGTCCAGCGCCTCTGTGACCTGTCGGGTCTGCTCATACTCCCAATAGAGGCAAGGCTCTTCGTAGTGGGAGATGCCGCTGTCCTGCAGCAGCTTGCCCACTTCAATGGCTCGGGCCGGCGTAAAGCCGGAGTTGGCATCGACCAGCAGATCAACCTCCCCCTTCATGGCCTTGGACATGGCCGCAACAATCTCTTCGGTCCGGCCGGGCCATTCATCCACGTCATGACCGCATTCGGCCCCGATACGGAACTTGAAAGCGTCATAGCCAAACTGATCGCGCAACCGGCTCAGCCGCTCAGCTTCCTGCTCGCCGGTAATGTCCCGCTTCATGGACGAGCCGTAGGCCCGGATCGTTCCCGGCGTTCCGCCGATCAATTCACAGACCGGCTTGCCTTCCAGCTTGCCGCGCAGATCCCACAGGGCCGTGTCCAGACCCCCGATGGCCCGGCGCAGATATGAGCCGGGGAACTTGTGTTCCCGCTCCGTAATGATGTCCACAAGGTAATCAATGTTCAGCGGATCCTGGCCCAGAGCATAGGGAGCCACCTGGCGCTGAACCACCTGGGCGGTGATGTCTGCGTAATAGGGTGCAACCTGCCCCCAACCTTCCTGCCCCTCATCCGTGCGCACCCGCACAAAGCAGACAAACTCATCAGTGAAGGTTTCAATACTGGCGATTTTCATGGAGGCCTCAAAGAACTAGGGACTGAACTGCTGTGTCAAAAACCGCAAGCCACTGCACTGCAGGAGGCAGCCATCGGGCGGTGTCGGCGTTGGACAGAAACTCGGGGTGCCCCTCATGACAGAGGGGCGGATTGGATTTCACGGCAACCTACTTAAAATTGGTATCAAGAAAAGGTCCATTGTGATTAATTCTCCATTCCAATTTTCAATCAGGATTGCCACCTTGAAAATCGAAGCCGGAGCTTTGCTCTCTTCCATCCGGATTGACCGGGACTCGGACCGAAAGATCTCGATCCAGCTCTACATGGGCCTGAAGGACATCCTGCTGTCAGGTGGATTAAGTCCGGGGGGGCGTCTGCCCGCCAGCCGAACGCTTGCTCAGGAAATCGGGGTATCCCGCACCACGGTGATTGACGCCCTCGACCGGCTGATTGCAGAGGGGTTGCTGGACTCGCGGGTGGGGTCGGGCACCTATGTCAGCGAAGCGCTGTCGGGCCGCCAGCACCAGGACCGGGGCAGTTCAGCTCCCCCGGTTGCTGCCACAAAGCCTCAATTGTCCCGCGCCACCACACAGGCAGCCAGCCATCTGGCACCACGGGCCTGGCTGCCGCACAAGTCCCAGGCCTTTGTCACGGCCCTGCCCGCCCTGGATGCCTTTCCCATGGCCCACTGGTCGCGCCTGTCAGCCCGGCACTGGCGCGGCGACCGGGAAGCGGTGATGGGATATGGCCACCCACTGGGCCATCAGGGTCTGCGCCGGGCCATAGCCACCCACCTCAACGCCAGCCGCGGAATCAAGTGCGACCCGGATCAGATCTTCATCGTGGCCGGCGCCCAGCAGGCCTTTTCCCTGGTCTCTTCCCTCATGCTCAATCCCGGTGATCCGGTCTGGTTTGAAAATCCGGGGGCCATTGGCGCGCGCAACGCCTTCATTGCCAACGGCGCCAACCTGATCCCGGTGCCCATCGACAAGGACGGCCTGTGTGTGGCCGACGGACTGCGCAATTCCCCCCAGTTTCGACTGGCCTTCGTGACCCCGTCGCACCAGCAACCGCTGGGCTCTACAATGAGCCTGTCGCGGCGTCTGGAACTGCTGAAAGCTGCGGAAGCCGCCAACGCTTTCATTGTTGAAGATGACTATGACGGTGATTTCTTCTACGGCGATCAGCCGCTGCCCGCCTTGAAAAGCATCGATACCCAGGAGCGTGTCGTCTATGTGGGCACCTTCTCCAAATCTCTCTTCCCCTCGCTGCGACTTGGCTTTGTGCTTTCCCCGCGCGGGCTGGTGGAAACCTTTGAGCAGATGTCCTCACAATGGCTGAGCGGGGTCCCGACTGCCACCCAGGCCACCGTGGCGGATTTCATGAACGAAGGGCTCTTTGCCACTCACATCCGCATGATGCGCCGCACCTACAAAGCCCGGCATGACGCCTTGCTGGAGGCGACCCGCGGACTGCGGGATGTGATCGATATTCAGGAAGCCTCCAGCGGGTTTCATACCGTGGGATATCTGCCGGATGCTGTGGATGAAACCAACCTGGTTGCACGAGCGGCGCAGCAGGGTATTCTGCTGGCGGCGCTCAATCGCTATTGCCTGTCACCCATAGCGAAAAAGGGCGTTGTGTTGGGGTTCGGCGGCGTCAACCCGGAGCAAATCCACAAAGGCGCTGAAGTTCTGGAGCGATTGCTGCGAAACGAACTCTGAAATTGGTCTGAACATTTATCCAAAATGGATATATTTCACAGTCCAATAAAAAACTAGAGTTCATTTGCGAACAATCCGCTCTACAATAAGAACATTCAAACAAAGAAATCTGCCCGCAGCAAAAGTCTGAGGGCAACAACAGGGAGACTGTGATGCGTTTGAAAGCAACCTTTGCCAGCTTACTAGCGGCAACAATTCTATCCACAGCTTCAGCGGCCAATGCAGAAGATCTGCGGCTTCTGACCTGGGGTTCCTATGCCCCGGAAGGTGTGATCAAGCTCTTTGAAGAAAAGTATCCGGACATCAAAGTCCAGGTGACCTTCTCCAACAACGAAGAAATGGTCGCCAAACTGCGCGCCACCGGCGGTGCCGGATTCGATCTGGCTCAGCCCAGCCATGACCGCATCTACGGCGCCCAGCTGGAATACGACATCTACAAGCCCATGGACCTGTCCAAGATCGATACTTCGGTCATGGAACCCAGCCTGCTGGAAGGCGTGAAAGCCAACACCACCATCGACGGTGAAGTCTATTCCGTTCCCCACGTCTGGGGCACATCCGGTCTGATGGCCAACAAGACCAAAGCACCTGACCTCAAAGGCTGGGGCGATCTCTGCGATCCCAAGTACAAAGGCAAGACCTCCATGCGCCTGAAGCGCACCATCTTGCTGGGCACCGCCTTTGCCATGGGTGAAGATCCCTTCGCCGCCTATGCAGACCTGGACAAGTACCAGGCCATTCTGGACAAGGTGGTCGACAAGCTGATCGCCTGTAAAGACAACATCAAAGCCTACTGGAAAGGTGGCGACGATCTCTCCGCCATGATGCTGTCCGGTGAAATCTACGGCTCTGAAACCTGGGATTCCACTGCTTACAAACTCTACAACCAGGATCAGAACATCGTCTTCGTGCCGCCCGAAACCGGCGCACTGGCCTGGATCGATACCTTCACCCTGCCTCGCAAAGGCAAGGCTGATGACGCTGCATACAAGTGGATCAACTTCGTGATGCAGCCTGAAATCGTCAAAATGATGTCTGCCAGCACCGGCTCCATTGCTGCCGTTAAAGGCGGCAAAGCCCTGCTGCCCGATGACAAGAAAGCTGCTGTGAACGCCGCTTTCTCTGACGCGGACATCGCCAACCTCAAGTTCTTCGCCAACATTCCTCCAGGTGTTGAGGACATGGAAGGCAAAGCCCTTGAAAAAATCAAAGCAGCAACCGGCGGCTGATCCGTCTGACCTCTGCTAAAAAGGAAACGCTGCACGGTGGCATGACTGAAACCGTGCAGCGTTTCTTCCTTCCGCCCTATCCTGGCGCGGAAGAACCTCTGTAACAGCTTCGATACCCGGTGAGCCTCTGTATGACCTCCTCCCCAGCCTATGACCTTGAATGCACCAACCTGTCCAAGCGCTTTGCGACAGTTCGTGCGGTAGACGATGTGTCTTTCAACATCCCCAGCGGCTCTTTCTTTTCCATTCTGGGTCCGTCGGGCTGTGGCAAGACCACCCTGATGCGCATGATCGCCGGGTTTGAAGATCCCAGCGCCGGGGACATCAAGATCAAAGGCAAGTCAGTCCTGCAGCTGCCACCCAACAAGCGCAACGTGAAAATGGTCTTCCAGCACCTGGCGCTCTTCCCCATGATGAATGTCTACGAGAACATTGCCTATGGGTTGAAATGCAACGGGGTTGGCAAAGCCGAGATCGACAGCAAGGTCAAAGACGTGCTGGAACGCATCTCCCTGCCCGATGTGGCAGAGCGGGAAATTCACCAACTGTCCGGTGGTCAGAAACAGCGCATTGCCATTGCCCGCTGCATGGTTCTGGATCCGGACGTGCTGCTGCTGGATGAGCCCCTCGGCGCGCTGGATCTCAAGCTGCGCGAGGCCATGAAGATCGAACTGAAACTGCTGCAGCATCAGTTCAACACCACCTTCATCTACATCACCCACGATCAGTCCGAAGCCCTGGTCATGTCCGACAACGTGGCGGTCATGAACAACGGCAAGTTTGAACAGATCGGCACCCCGCAGGAACTCTATCATGCGCCCAGTTCGGCCTTCGTGGCCGGGTTCGTCGGCAACACCAACCGCTGGCAGGGCAAAGCCATCGACGTGGACGGCAAGACCGTGAAGGTGGAGACCGACGCCGGTCTCAGCATGGTCTGCGCCAATGCCACAGAAGCCACCATTTCCGCAGGCAGCCGGGTGAACATTTTCATCCGTCCTGAATTCGTCAATGCCGAGCGCCTGTCCCAGGCTGCCGGCACCAGCGACAGCGCCAACAGCAACATCATCGAAGGCACCGTCGACAGCCAGCTGTTCAACGGCGCCAACAGCCAGATCCTGGTGCGCGATGGCTCCAACGAACTGATCGAAGTGGACGTCACCCACACCGGTGGTTCCGACGATCTTCGCCCGGGCGAGAAAGTGCGTCTTACCTGGTCTTCCGACCAGGCCATGTGCTTTGCAGAGTAAGAGGGCAGGTCATGGTTCAAAAAGACGTCAAACGTCTCTCCCTCATTCTGCTCTTTACGCCCTTTGCGCTCTGGATTTCGCTGCTGATCATCCTTCCCCATGTGGGCATGGTGGTGCTGTCTCTGCGAGAGAAAGTGGCCCCGCGGGTCTATGAATTCGGGCTGGCCAACTACATCGACTTCATCAACGAGCCCATCTACTGGAACACCCTGCTGCGCACAGGTTCCATGTCTTTGCTGGTGACCTTTCTCGCCCTCATCATCGGCTTTCCGATCGCCTACTACATTGCAAAGATTGCCGGGAAACGGGCCAAGGGCGGACTCTTCCTGCTCTGTCTGGTGCCGTTGTGGGTTTCGGACCTGATTCGGGCCTTCGGCTGGATCCTGCTGCTGCGGGAAACCGGCGTGATCTCCAGCTTCCTGCAGTGGTCCGGTATTGTTTCCGGCCCGATAGAGTTTCTCTACAACGACGTGACCGTGATCATTGGTCTCGTCTACACCGTGATCCTCTTCATGATCGTGCCACTGGTCTCCACCCTGGACGGCATGGACGATTCCATGGTGGAAGCCGGCTACAATCTGGGCGGTAACGGCTTTACGGTCCTGCGGCGCATCATCGTGCCCTATGCCATGCCGGGCATTGTCTCCGGCTGCATCGTGGTCTTCATGCTGACAGCGGGCAGTTACCTGACCCCCATCTTACTGGGGGGCAAAAACTCCAGCTGGTTTACGGAACAGATCTACGATCAGTTCATCACCCGCTTTAACTGGGAATCCGGGGCCGCCTTCGGCTTCGTTCTGCTGGCCTTCACCTCTCTGGTGGTTTGGCTGGGTCTGCGCCTCTCCGGCCAGTCCCTCGCCAATACCGTCGCCAAGAGCTAAGGAGGGCTGGAACCATGCTGTCTCGCAACAAAAACTCGGCCTTCCTCTGGGGCTATCGTCTCTACGTTCTGGCTTTCTTCCTCTTCCTGGCCGGACCGCTGATCTCCGCTGGCAGTTTTGCCTTTAACGACTCTCTCTTCCCGGCCCTGCCGTGGCAGGGGTTCACCCTGGACTGGTTCTTCAATGACACGGAACCCAAGCTGGGCATGTTCCACGACCGGCGCCTGCTGAACGGACTCTATTACTCCTTCATCATCGCCCTTTGTGTGTCTCTGCTGTCGGTCTTTGTCGGCACCTGCAACGCCTTTCTCTTTGTGCGCTGCTCCTTCCCGGCCAAGAACTTCTTCTACATCATGACCATCCTGCCTCTGGTCATTCCCGGGGTGATCCTGGGCATCTCCATTCTGGTGCTGGCCAGCACCGTGGCCAATGGTCTGGAAAGAAACTACGACATCGAGCTGGAGTTCCTGCGGCCGGGCATCATCCTTGTGGTGCTGGGGCAGTTCTCCTTCATCACCACCATCACCTCCCTGGTGATATCCGCCCGGCTGAAAAAGTTCGACCTGTCCATGGAAGAAGCCGCCTTCAATCTGGGGGCCAGCCGGGTGCGGGTGCTGCAAACCGTCACCCTGCCCTTCCTGCGCCCGGCCATGATCGCCGCCGGGATCGTGGCGTTCCTGGTGTCTTTCGAGAACTTTAACACCACACTCTTCCTGGTGGGCTCGGAGTCTCCGCTGACCATCACCATGTATGACCGCATGGCCAAGGTGGGCTCCACGCCGGTGATGAATGCCGTCTCCTTCTTCCTGATGGTGGGCTCTGGCCTGCTGGCGCTGCTGACGGTCTTCCTGCAGCGGGACAAGAACGCAGGGTAGGTCTCCGCCATGGCCAGTCATGACTTTATCGTCGTCGGCGCAGGCTCGGCGGGCTGTGTGCTCGCCAACCGCCTGAGTGAAAACGGCAAGTACTCTGTCCTGCTGCTGGAGGCCGGAGGCAGCGATCTGAACTTCTGGATCTGGATGCCCATCGGCTACGGCAAGGCCTTCTACAACAAGGCCATCAACTGGATGTACCAGACCGAACCGGACAAGGGCCTGGGCGGTCGGCGCAGCTACTGGCCGCGCGGCAAGGTGTTGGGTGGGTCCAGTTCCATCAACGCCATGGTCTACATCCGCGGGCAAGCCGCCGACTATGATGACTGGGAAGCCCGGGGCAATCCTGGCTGGGGCTGGAAAGATCTGCTGCCCTACTTCAGGAAGTCCGAAAGCAACGACCGGGGCGCAGACGACTGGCGCGGCGGCAGCGGCCCTCTGCATGTCAGCACCATGGCCCGGGACCTGCACCCCCTCTGCCAGACCTTCCTGAAGGCGGGTGAAGAAAGCGGGCAACGGCGCAATCCTGATTTCAACGGCCAGGATCAGGAGGGGGTCGGCCTCTACCAGAACACCGCCAAAGACGGCTTTCGCATGTCTGCGGCCCGGGCCTACCTGCGCCCGGCCAAAGGCCGAAAGAACCTCACGCTGGAAACCCGCGCCCACACAACCCGCCTGCTCTTTGACGGCACAAAGGCCGTGGGGGTGGAATACCGGCAGGGTGGTCAGCTCAAGACTGCCAGCGCCCGGCGGGAAGTGATTGTCTCAGCCGGGGCCGTCAACTCTCCTCAGATTTTGCAGCTTTCCGGGGTGGGTCCGGCGGCGCTGCTGAAAAAACATGGCATCGACCTTGTGCACGACGCCCCGGGGGTTGGGCAGAACCTGCAGGACCACCTGTCAATCGACTACCTTTACCGCTCCAAAGTGCCGACCCTCAACAACCAGCTGGGGCCCTGGTGGGGCAAACTCTGGCATGGTCTGCGCTACGTCCTGACCCGTCGCGGTCCGCTGTCTCTGGGGGTAAATCAGGCCGGGGGGTTCATCAAAACCCGACCGGATCTGAAAACCCCGAACATGCAGCTTTTCTTCTCTCCGGTCAGCTATACCAAAGCCCCACCGGGCAAGCGGCCGCTGATGAATCCCGATCCCTTTCCCGGCTTTCTGATTTCCGCTCAGCCCACCCGCCCTACCAGCGTGGGACATCTGGAGATCAGATCCGCTGACCCCTTTGAGGCACCGGCCATCTATCCCAATTATCTTTCCACCAACAACGATGTGGAGGAGATGGTGGAAGGGGCGCGCTATCTGCGCCAGCTGGCCCAGGCCCCGGCGCTGGCGGCCGTGATCGAAGAAGAGATTGCCCCGGGTCCTCAGGCCCAGAGCACAGAAGAAATCGTGGCCGACATTCAGCAGAGAGTGGGCACGGTGTTCCATCCGGTCAGCACCTGCCGCATGGGCCCGGATCCCAAGGTGGATGTGGTCGATACCCACCTACGGGTCTATGGCACAGAAAACCTCCGGGTGGTGGACGCCTCCATCTTCCCGACGCTGATTTCCGGCAACACCAACGCACCGGCCATCATGGTCGGGGAAAAAGCCTCAGACATCATTCTGCAGGATCAGGAAGAAAGCTAAGACATGACCCGGGCCGACCTCTTCACCCCCGATTTCAAACCGGATCCCTATTGGTGGGAGGAGGCCCCGCTGGTTCAGGCAGCAGAAACTCCCCTGCCCAAAGAAGCTGACGTGGTGATCATCGGCGCCGGGTACAGCGGTCTTCATGCCGCCGTTCAGACGGCACGGGCCGGACTTGCCACCCTGGTTCTGGAGGCAGAGCTGGCCGGTTGGGGCTGCAGCAGCCGCAATGGCGGCCAGATCTCGACCAGCATCAAACCCTCCCACGCCGCCCTGACCCGGCGCTATGGAGCCGACAAAGCCACGGCCCTGCTGAAAGAGGGGCAGGCCTCTCTGGACTACGTCGAGACCTTCGTGCGGGACGAAAAGATTGACTGCGCCTTTGAGGTGGTGGGCCGCTTCCACGGTGCCCACACCCCCGGCACCTATGAACGCCTGGCCCGTGAGATTGAGGTACCCAACCCGGCCTTCAAAACCGATGCTTATCTGGTGCCCAAAAGCGAGCAGCATCAGGAGCTGAAAACCGACGTCTATCATGGGGGAGTGGTCTTTCCCCGCCACGCCAGTGTTGATGCAGGCAAGTATCTGCGCGGCATTCTGGATGTGGCTGAGAAGGCCGGGGCCCAGGTTCATTCCCACAGTCCGGTGACCGAGCTGCAGCGCACAGACAGTGGTTTTCTGCTGACCACCCCCCGCGGGCAGGTCAAGGCAGGTAAGGTCATTCTGGCCACCAACGGCTACAGCGGCCCGCTGGCCCCCTGGCACCAGCGCCGGGTGATCCCCATTGGCTCCTACGTCATTGCGACAGAAGAGCTGGATCCCGCTCTGATGGACCAGTTGATGCCCAGGAACCGCATCCTCTCGGACACCCGCAAACTGGTCTACTACTACCGGCCTTCACCGGATCGCAAACGGGTGCTGTTTGGCGGTCGGGTTTCCCTGAACGAAACCAACCCCCTGATCAGCGGCCCCAAACTGCACCGCGAACTGACCCGCCTGCTGCCGGACCTGAAAGGCACCCGGATCAGTCATTCCTGGTCGGGCACTGTGGCCTACACCTTTGATGAGCTGATGCACTGTGGCGAGGACAAAGGTCTTTTCTACACCATGGGCTACTGCGGTTCGGGTGTGGGCATGGCCAGTTATCTTGGCCAGCGCATGGGCCAGCAGGCCGCGGGTCTGGCCGAAGGCAAAACGGCCTTTGACGACCTGTCCTTCCAGACCCGTCCGCTTTACAGCGGCAATCCCTGGTTCCTCGCCCCCTCCATCATGGTTTACCGGGTGCGGGACCGGCTGGGCATCTGACCCGCGCAGACCCAACCAGACCGGTCATGCGCTAAAGATCCCAGGCCGCTTTCAGACCTTCCAGCACGGCTTCTTCGGCTGTGCGCGGAGCCAGACAGTCGCCCAGTCCCCGCACCTCAGCCGGATAGTCAGCCAGCTGATCCAGCAGGCTGCTTTCCGGGGCCTGACCCTGAGCCAGGATCAAGGTATCCACCCCGTCAAAAATCACCGCCTCTTCATTGGCCGTGTGCTGAAAATAGACCGTATCCCCGTCACAGCCAAAAAGGCGGGCATAGGGGATGATCTGGACTCCCAGCTTCTGGACCCGCCCCACGGCCATATCCCGCACATAGGATTGCAGAAGCTCACCGGCATGCAGGCCGTTGACGGCCAGGCGGACATGGCAACCAGCCCCAGCCAGTTGCTCAGCCAGGCCCAGGCCGATCCAGTCCCCCCGCCAGTCAGCGATGACAACTGAGGCCCCCACGTTCACTTCGTTGCGCAACACCTGCCAGGCATCCACCACCTGATTGCCCTCACTGAGTTCCAGGGCTTCGGGCCAGCGGGCCTTGCCACCTGTTGCCACAAGGATGGCGTCCGGCTGCTCTTGCCGGATCAGCGCCAGATCCACCGGGGTCCTGGTTTTGACCTCCACCCCTGCCCGCATCACTTCATGGCTGAGGTTGGTGATGATCCCGCCAAACTCGCTGCGTCCCGGCAGCAGCTGCGCCAGCAAAGCCTGACCACCCAAACGACTGTCCGCTTCATAGAGGGTCACCTTGTGTCCCCGCGCCGCAGCCACCGCCGCCGCCTTCATGCCACCGGGACCGCCCCCGATCACCATGACCTTTTGGGGACTGTCCGTGGGCGTCATCTGCCCATAGGTCAACTCCCGCCCGGTTTCGGGATGCTGAATGCAGGAAATGGGATAGCCCTTGTGGAAATGGCCGATGCAGGCCTGGTTGCAGGCGATGCAGGCCCGGATGTCTTCCAGCTGCCCCTGCCGGGCTTTGTCGGGCATGCGCGGGTCACAGATCATGGCACGGGTCATGCCGCAGAGATCGGCCTGTCCGCTGCTGACAATCTGCTCAGCCTCCTGGGGCTGATTGATCCGTCCGGCCACCATGACCGGGATCGAAACCGCAGCCTTAACGGCTGCTGCAAAGGGCGCCACATAGCCGTTTTCCACAAACATGGGCGGGACTATGTGCACGGCCCCACCCAGGGAAGCGGAGGTTCCGGCAATGACATTGACGTAATCCAGCTCCGGTTCCAGCGCCACAATGGCTTTCAGGGAATCGGCTTCTGTCAGCCCCTCATGGTCCTTTTCATCTCCGGAGATGCGCAGACCGACGACGAAATCCGGCCCCACCTGCAGCCGTACAGCCGCCAGCACCTCCTTAAAGATCCGCAGCCGGTTTTCAAAAGATCCGCCGTAGTCATCCTCGCGCCGGTTGATGTTGGGGTTGAGAAACTGGGACAGCAGATAGCCGTGGCTGGCGACAATTTCCACACCATCGACGCCGGCGCTTTTCATGCGACGGGCCGCCTGACCATATCCCTCGACGATCTCATCAATCAGTTTTTTCGTCAGAGCCCGGGGTATGACATGGAAGCGCTCGCTGGGCGACACCGAAGGAGCATAAGCCACAGGCGCGGAGCCATCCTGGGATTCCATGACTTCGCGACCGGGATGGAACAGCTGGACAAAGAGTTTGCACCCTTCGGCCTGCACGCTTTCTGCCAGCTTCTGAAAACCGGGGATACAGCTGTCGTTCACGCCCATCAGAATATGAGAGGTGTAGCGGGCTGATTCATGCACACCGGTCACCTGGGCGATGATCAGTCCGGCTCCGCCCTTTGCTCTGGCTTTATGATAGGCAATCAGGGCGTCATTGACCGACCCATCGGTGGGCAAGGTCGTATCGTGACCGGTCGACAGGATCCGGTTTTTCACTGTCACTCCCCCCAAAGTGATGGGGCTGAAGAGAGTGGGAAAAGAATCTGTGGCTGTGGTACCCGCCATGGTGCTCCCCTGACCTGACTTTTGAACTTCCCCCTGAATGAGTGGGGAAAGCCTGACGCTTTGCGCGCTCTACAGTCAGACTATAGCCTTCAGTGCCGAAAGGCACTTTGCTTTCCCGGCCTATTTTATGACGCCAGCAACAAAGTCCTGCGCTGCCAGACGGCTTGAGAGAAGAGCGGGGGCAGCCTATCACCAAGGCAGCTGGCTGCCGGATCGAAACCCACCAGGACTTTTGATCTGGACTTGCCGTTGCAGTCTGATATATCACACTGCAAATTCTAAGCAGTAAGACCTTTCATCTGGACCCGGCTTTCACAGCCTTGCCGGAAAGCCTTTCCTGTCCCAGAGTCAGCCCTTACTGCTTGTTTCAGCCAAAGAGCCGAAGGCTCACCAGAGAGGAACCCGGAGAACCGATGACTGACCTACACAAGAACTACATCGCAGGTGACTGGGTTTCCGGTCCGGCTGCCGCCGACAACATCAACCCTTCCGACCTCTCCGACGTCGTGGGTGAATACAGCCGGGCCAACAAGGACCAGGCACTGGAAGCCATCGCAGCTGCCCGCGCCGCCTTCCCGCAGTGGTCACAGTCCGGCATTCAGCAGCGTCATGACATCCTGCAGGCCATATCCAACGAACTGATGGCCCGCAAGGAAGAACTGGGCGGCCTGCTGGCCCGCGAAGAAGGCAAGACCCTGCCCGAAGGCATTGGCGAAACCATTCGCGCGGCACAGATCTTCGATTTCTTCGCCGGTGAAGTGCTGCGTCTGGCCGGGGAAAAGCTGCCCTCCACCCGCCCGGGACTGGACGTGGAAATCACCCGCGAGCCCCTGGGTGTGATCGGCATCATTGCCCCCTGGAACTTCCCCATTGCCATTCCGGCCTGGAAAATCGCCCCGGCCCTGGCCTACGGCAACTGCGTGGTCTTCAAACCCGCTGAGCTGGTTCCCGGCTGCGCCTGGGCTCTGGCGGACATCATCAGCCGCTCCGGCCTGCCAGAAGGCGTCTTCAATCTGGTCATGGGGCCGGGCCGTGAAGTGGGTCAGACCCTGTTGGACAACAAAGGCGTGGATGGCATTTCCTTTACCGGTTCCGTCGAAACGGGCCAGAGGGTTGCCCTGGCCTGTGCCACACGCGGGGCCAAGTTCCAGCTGGAAATGGGGGGCAAAAATCCTCTGGTCGTGCTGGACGACGCCGATCTCGATACAGCCGTGGAATGCGCCGTCAACGGGGCCTTTTTCTCCACCGGCCAGCGCTGCACCGCCTCCAGCCGCCTGATTGTCACCGAAGGCATCCATGACCGCTTTGTTCAGGCCATGGTGTCCCGCCTGGAGGGCCTGGTGATTGATGACGCACGCAAAGACGGCACCCACATCGGCCCGGTGGTTGATCCCAGCCAGCTGCAGCAGGATCTGGACTACATTGCCATCGGTAAGGATGAAGGTGCCAACCTGGCGTTCGGCGGCGACCTGCTGGAACGGGCCACCAAAGGCCACTACCTGCAGCCCGCACTCTTTACCGAAGCCAACAACCAGATGCGCATCTCTCAGGAAGAGATCTTCGGCCCGGTGGCTGCGGTGATCCGCGCAGCCGACTACGACGAGGCTCTGGCCCTGGCCAACGACACCAGCTTTGGTCTGTCGGCCGGGATCTGCACCGGCAGCCTGAAATACGCCAGCCACTTCAAGCGCAACTCCGAAGCCGGCATGGTCATGGTCAACCTGCCAACGGCAGGTGTTGACTATCACGTGCCCTTCGGCGGTCGGAAAGGCTCGTCCTTTGGCCCGCGCGAACAAGGCCGCTACGCAGCTGAGTTCTACACCACGGTCAAGACCGCTTACACCTCAGCCTGATCCCAGACCCCGCCTCACCCCTTTTGGCCGGGTACAAAGAACCGCCTGTCAGGAGTTTCCCGACAGGCGGTTCTGTTTTTTGCAGGGGTCTGTCGGCTTTTGGGGATCGCTGGAGCATGATCGGTTTAGTTGGAAGCGCTTTGCGCTATGAGGGAAAACCGGAGCTTTGCTTGACCTGCCGTAAGAGCAGCGAATATCTTTTTTCATCGAAGAAAATAGAGGTCTGCCTTGAAAACCGGCGATTCCGATCTGATCAAGCAGATCAACAAGCATCGAATTCTCAGTGCCTTTCGGCCCAACAACAGTCTGGCCCGCATTGAGATTGCGGACATCACCAGCCTCAGCCCGGCAACCGTCACCGTGCTGACTCAGGAACTGCTGGATGCTGATCTGCTGGTGGAACGACAGATGCCTCCAGCGCCCGGTACCCGGCAGCGAGGCCGTCCCCGGGTCGCCCTGGGTCTCAATGCCGATGCCGCCTATGTGGTGGGTGCCAAGATCTCCATGCATCAGGTTGCGGTATCGGTCACAAACTTCGTCGGCGACGTGCTCTACGAAAACACCTCCACCGTGCACGCCAACCGGCAGCCGCCGGAAATCATCGCCGATCTGATGAAAAAGCTGGTCACCCAGGCTGTGGAGCAGCTGGGCCTGCCCCTGGACCGCATCTCTGGACTGGGAATCGGTATTCCCGGCTTCATTGATTCTGTCTCTGGCGTCTGCCACTGGAGTCCGGTTTTCGGCGCCAGCGCCATCCCCTTTGCCGCCATGATGCACGAACGTCTGAAGCTGCCTGTCTATGTGGACAATGACGCCAATCTGGTGACCCTGGCAGAGCAGTGGTTTGGCCAGGGAAAGGGGCATTCCGATTTCCTGGTGGTCTCCATCGAACACGGGGTGGGCATGGGTGCGGTCATCGGCGGCCAGCTGTATCGGGGACATCGGGGTTTTGGCTCGGAATTCGGCCACACAAAAATCCAGCGCGACGGGGCGCTGTGTCGCTGCGGCCAGCGCGGCTGCGTGGAAGCCTATGTGGCGGACTACGCCATCGTGCGAGAAGCCGGGGCCTTCATGTCCATTCCCGACCTGGCTGACCCCATTGAGCTGCGCCAGACCATGATTGGTCTGATCGACAAAGCCCGCACCGGCGACCCGGCCCTGCAGCAGCTATTTGAGCGGGCGGGCGAGGCCCTGGGGGTTGGCGTGGCCAACCTGATCAACCTTTTCAACCCGCCACTGGTGGTGCTGTCCGGTTCGGGCGTGCAGGCCTTCGATCTGCTGGAAAAAACCTTCTACGACAGCCTGAAGGCCAGCGCCTTGAGTGTCGAACAGCACGACACACCCGTGGTGATGGGGGGCTGGGATGACCGCATCTGGGCCCGCGGGGCTGCGGCTCTGGTTCTGCAGTCGCTCTTTGAACCTCCCCTGGCCCGTACCCTGTCTGCCCCGTCAAGCCCCTGACAGCTCTCCGACTTCATAGCGCACAGCCACACTCATTTCCTCACCAGGGGCCAGAGTTCTGGCGCCGCCAGACCCTGTCATGCCTTTGGGCAGGCCATTGACCACATTGGTGACATGGGAGATGGGCTCCACACAGATAAAGTCCTCGCCCGGAGGGGAGAAATAGATGGCCCGGGTAATGTCGGGGGCACGTATTTCCAGACAGCGCCCGGCCTGCGGCCAGACCACACGGGCCCGACCGTCCCAGCCTTCCAGTCCGGTATCCACGCCTCTGGGCATGCCGCTGCCTTCGCGCAGCTCTGCCAGCACGGGGTGCTGTTCATTCAGCCAGTCAGGCAATCCTCGCGCGTCTCTTTCGATAAAACCCGTGGCGCTGAGCTGCAGCTTTGCGCCCTCAGGTGCGGGGAAAAAGGGGTGCAGGCCCAACCCGCCTGGCATGTTCTGCTGAGACTCATTGCGCAGGCTGATGCTGTGGCTCAATCCCGTTTCATCCAGCGTCAGCTGCTGCTGACTGCTGAAAGCCCAGGGCCAGGCGCCTTTGCCGTCATAGTCCAGTTCCAGCACAACTTCATCACTGCTTTGCCGGATAACCTGCCACTCCAGCTCCCAGCCGATGCCATGAATGCTGTGAGGTTCCGGCAGGAAGTTCAGCGGCAACTGAACAGGCTGGCCTTCAAACTCAAAATGAGCATCAGCGATACGGTTGGAATAGGGCACCAGGGGATAGGAACTGCTGTCCAAAGACCCTACGTCATCGTGGGCCGACGGGCGAAACCAGTGCCAGACCCCCTCCTCCGGATCTGCGGGCTGACTGTAGAAAGCCAGGACATGCCCGCCGATTTCAGAAGACAGGCGCAAACGCAGCGCGCCATGGCGCAGTTCCAAAGGAGGCTGTGCCATCAGCCGGCCACCAGACCGCCATCGACCACAAACTTCTGAGACGTGCAACCCGATGAGGCATCAGAGGCCAGGAACAGCGCCATCTGGGCAACATCATCGCCAATCAGACGGCGGTGCAGGCACTGATCTGCCTGGATCTTCTTCTCATCCTCTTCGGAAATCCACAGTTCCAGCTGACGGGGAGTGATGATGCAGCCCGGCAGGATGGCATTCACGCGAATTCCATGATCGCCATATTCCCGCGCCAGCGTCCGGGTCAGTCCGTTAACCGCCGTTTTGCAGGTCGAATAGACCGTCAGATCCCGAATGCCGATGATCGGGGCGATGGAGGAAAAGTTGATAACCGACCCACCGCTGGACTTCTTCAGAAAAGGAAAAGCCGCCTGCGCGGCAAAGAACTGATGTTTCAGATTGACGCCTACGGACTTGTCCCATTCCTCGCTGCTGACCTCCAGTGAATCCCGGCGGGTATCGTTGGCGGCATTGTTGACAAGAACATCCAGCACACCTGCGTCATCAGCCGCCGCAGCCACAGCCGCCTGCAGCGCCTCCACATCCGTCACATCGCAAGAGATGTATTGCGGACGATGACCCTGGGACGACAGAGCGTCACACAGGGCCTGTGCGGGCTCGTCGGCAATATCGATGAAGGTAACCCGTGCGCCCTGGGCATGAAAACTGCGAACCAGATCTTCCCCAATGCCCGTGGCGCCCCCGGAAATGAAAACCGATTTGTCCTGAAGATCCGCGTAGCGTGCAATTACCTTACCGGTCATTCCGTCGTGCCCTTCCTGTTCCTTGAGCGGTCCTGTTACGCTTCTGGTTGTGCTGACAATCCACCAAACAGCCCGAGCCTTGCCTGTTCATGCTCAAAACACTGAAAAGAGTTTCACGATTAAAGTGCTATCACTTAGTGATTCCACTTGTACCGATTTGACTCTAAGCAAAGGGACCGGCCTGACTCTGCTGAATGCCAGTGGTGCAGAGACTGTTACATAGACTGCAGCCCATGACATCACCGCGAATGTCGCACTCTATTCTATAAGTTTCCTAACCACACTCTCCCCCGTCTTTCCCGATGAAGGATGGAAAGGGTGTGGGTCAGTTTAGACGCTCTATATTTATTTTGACTGTCAAAATTAATTTGGTCAATATAGAAAACTCATCAACCAGGCAGCGAACGGGCACGAGGCATCTTATGAACGCGACCCCTTCCCCCTATCAGGCCGAGCTCTTGATCGAGATGACCTCCAATCTCGGCGAAGGTATCCAGTGGGACAGTCATCAAAACAGAGTGCGCTGGACGGACATTCACGGCTGCAAGCTTCACAGCTGCAAAGCCGATGGCTCCGACCTGCAAACCATCGAACTGACGGAGCGTCTCTGTTCTTTCACACTGGATGCTGACGGGGACCTGCTCTGTGCCTTTGCCAGTGGACTCTATCTTTTTGACCCGGAGAGCGGAAAGAAAGACCTGATCGCCGCCTTTGAGCCGGACCTGTCAACAACCCGGCTGAACGATGGCCGCTGTGACCGCAGCGGACGCTTTGTGGTGGGCGGCATAGACGAAGACAGCCTGCGCCCCCTCTCCTCCACGCTCAGTTTTGATGGCCGCAATCTGCCAAGACCTCTTATCTCTCAGGTGGGCTGCACCAACTCCCTGGCCTTTTCTCCCGATGGAACCCTGATGTACTTCGCTGATACGGCAGGCAAGGACATCTTTGTTTTTGATTACGATCCGGCCACCGGCGATATCAGCAACAAGCGGCTCTTCGTCCGATTGGGCCCGGATGAAGGACGACCGGACGGCTCCTGCGTTGATGCGGAGGGGCGGCTCTGGAATGCCCAGTATGGCGGCAGCCGCGTTCAGGCCTACAACCCGGATGGATCGCTCGGCCCCACCATCCACCTGCCCTGCCCGGAAATCACCTGTGTTGCCTTTGGCGGCCCAGATCTGGACAGGCTCTACATCACCTCTGCTCAGGAAAACATGGACCAGGCCTCGCTGGACCGCTATCCGCTGTCCGGCTCGCTTTTCTGCTTTGATGCAGGCGCTGCCTTTGGTGCCAAGGGACTTCCGGAAGAGCGCTTTGGTCTGAAACTGTCCGAGCTGCCTTTGCCTTTGAGCTGACATCACCGGCCAAGATGGATGGCCACGATCTCTGGACGATATCGCTGAGTGAGGATCACTCACCTGTTCGCTGGAAAACGCCCTGCCGCTCTGTTGATCGCTGCGGTAACAGCCAAAACACACAATGCCGCAACGGGCAGAGCGCTGAGACCAGCGTTAGCCGCCACCAGACTGGCCAAACCAGACCCCAGGGCAATGCCCAGATAGCTGGCAGAAGAGTTCATGGCCAGAATCAGCGCGTAGTGTTCCTGAGGGACCAACGCGACCAGCCGACTCTGTTGGGGTGTTGCAAAGAGTGTACCCGCAAAGGCGCAACCTGCGAGCACCAACGGCCCCAGAAGCGGGCCAAGATTGGCGGTTCCCAAAAGCAGCAGAACAGCAAGTGCGCCGATACTGAGCCACACCAGAATTTCTGCCCCTACACGATCCGTCAAAAACCCCGCAGCGGTGTTTCCCGCCACACCGAAGATGCCAAACAGCAATATGGCGAACGGCAGGTCCTTATCGCTGACGCCAAAGCTACGCCCCAGCACTTCCCCCATAAGCGCATAAAGAATGAATTGGGTGGCAAGCATACCCAGGGTCGCCAACAGCACCATCACGGGATTCCAGTCACCGGTTTTGGGAACAAGTTTGGCCTTGCTCTCCACTTCCTTTTTCGCCTCGCCGGGAAGGCAGATCAGCACAAGCACCAAAAGCAGGATCGCCGCACCGGCGATCGCGGCCATTGCACCGCGCCAGCCAAACCAAAGCGTCAGCCAGGTGGTGATTGGCACACCAGCCACCGTTGCCAGGGTAAAGCCTGTAAAGACGATGGCCAAAACGGCTCCTCTGCGATCGTCTGGTACCAGTGAGATGGCAAGAGCTGCGCTTGTCGGTGCAACCAGAGCACTGCCCACGGCTGCCGCAACGCGTGACAACAAGAGGCTGGAAAAATCCGTGGCAAGGGCTGCCCAAACCAATGACGAGGTGAGAATAATCGTGCCGATGATGATCAGCTTGCGGGGCGAAACGCGCGCGCCCAGGCTAAACTGAGCGATGGGAGCAACCAGTGCAAAGGTCGCTGCAAAGGCGGTGACAAGCCAGCCTGCGTCACCCGGTGATACAGCCAGTTCACGGGTAAGCGTGGGGCCCACTCCCAGAATACTCAGCGAGGTCGTTCCTATGACAAACATGCCCAGAGCAAGTACCCAGGAAACGAGAACACCCTGTTTGGAAAGCTTCATCGGACCTCAAAATAGCGAATTAGGATGTTTAAGAATTGTCTGTAGCAATTTTCTGAAACTCTGGAATTTCCCATCAAAACAAGGTCACCTTGTGTGGAAGACCCAACTTTGGGAGGCCCAGCTTTAGAAGACCCAGCTATGGAAGACGACTGACAGCGATAGTGAGACCGGGTCTCGTCCTGAACCTGCCCAAATCGCAACACAGCTGGAGCGACCTGTCCCAGACAGATCGCCTTTGCACTGAAAATTCACTTTGAAAATTGCACGCTGAGGGAAGGCGTTCACTTAGTTAGAACACTATCAACCCTCATCACTCCGATCAACAGGGGTGCCTCCGCCCTATTGTTCCCGCCGATTCGGGTTTTCCCCCAGGATAATCATGGACAGCACATCATCCTTGCTCACGTCCTCGACCTTTTCCGTGCCCACCAGTTTGCCGTTTTTCAGCACCGTCACCCGGTCGGCCAGATCAAAAACGTCATGAATGTCATGGCTGATCAGAAAGATCCCTAGACCTTCGGCCTTAAGCTGGCTGATCAGTTCAGACACCATCTGGGTTTCATGCACGCCCAGGGCCGCCGTCGGCTCGTCCATGATCAGAATTCTGGCGTTGAAATAGACCGCACGGGCGATGGCCACTGACTGGCGCTGGCCACCGGACAGACCTTTGACCGGCACATTGAATTTTTTGAAATTGGGGTTGAGCCGCGCCATGATTTTGCGCGTTTCCGCTTCCATCCGGTCGTCGTCCAGAAAGCCCTGGGCCGTCACCAGTTCACGCCCCAGAAAGAGGTTTGACGGCGCATCCAGATTATCGGCCAGGGCCAGGGTCTGATAGATCGTTTCAATGTTGTAGGCGCGGGCATCGCGCGGGTTATCTATCCGGGCCTTTTCGCCGTTGACCCAGATCTCCCCGGCCCGGGCGCTGTAGGCTCCGGAAAGCACCTTGATCAAGGTCGATTTGCCGGCACCGTTGTGCCCCAGAAGGCCCACGACCTCCCCGGGATAGAGGTCCAGAGAGACATCATCCACGGCCTTGACCCCGCCAAAGGCGACTTCGATGTTCTTCATTTCCATAAGGGGTGTCATATCCGCCTCCCTCAGCTTGCCGTCCGGCGGCGGTAGAGATGATCGGCCCAGACAGCCAGAATCAGCACCAGCCCGATGATGATGGATTGCAGGGAGGTATTGACCCCGATCAGGGCCATGCCTGACTGCAGGCTCTGCATAACCAGCGCCCCCAGTATGGCCCCGTAAATGGTGCCGATCCCCCCGGCAAGCGAGGTCCCGCCAATGACGGCGGCGGCAATCACCCGCAACTCGTCAAGCGTTCCCAGATCATTGGCGGCGGACCGCAGGCGGGCCGAGGCGATGACCGCGGCGATGCCACACAGCAGGCCCATCAGGGCGAAAACCTTTACTGTCAGCCACCTGGTATTGATGCCCGAAAGATCGGCCGCATCAGGATTGCCGCCTGTGGCAAAAACATAGCGTCCGAAGCGGGTGCGTCGGGCAATCACCGTCATGATGATGGCCACCACCGCCAGCATCACCACCGGAATGGCAATGCCGTGAACCATATCTATGCCGTCTGGCGGGACCTCCAGTCCTCTGGCCTTGTAAATCCTGGCGGCAGCCCGGGCCGGCACATCATAGGCATTCATAATGGCCACGAAGCCCAGGATCAGCCCGCTCAGCAGGGCAGCAACTGACAGCTCAGCCCAAAGCGGCTTGACCGGGAACCCATGGGTCTTGCGCCGTCGTCGTGCCAGGGCCAGAAGAACCAGCACCGCAACGACAGCGAGCACCCCGACAGCCCAGGAGACAGAGGCCCCAAGTGTGCCTTCTGCCCCGCCGCCCATCAGCATGAAGTTCTTGTCCAGCGGGGCAACCGTGCGGCCCTGTGTGACCCACCAGGCGGCCCCGCGCCAGATCAACAGCCCCCCAAGGGTGACGATAAAAGAAGGCACGGCCAGATAGCCGATCACATAGCCCTGCAGGCCGCCGATAAAACCGCCCATCAGCAAACCGATGACCACGGTGATCAGCCAGGTGGCCGGATGATCCAGACCCAGCAGTTCCGGCAGCACCTCTGCCTGAACCACCCCCATGACCATGGCAATCACCCCCAGCATGGCCCCCACGGACAGGTCGATGTGCCGCGTAACGATCACAAAAACCATACCGGTTGCCATCACCGCGACTGACGCGGTTTGTACGGAAAGATTGAAGAGATTTCGCGGCGTCAGAAAACGTCCGCCGGTCAGAAGGTCAAATGCGATCCAGACCAGCAACAGGGCCCCGATCATGCCGAGCAACCGCGTATCCAGTTCCAAGGCGGCGAGTTTTTGCTTCAAGCGGTCCATTACGCGCCCTTTTGTTTGCCCACCCAATTCACGGAGCTGTCTTTTCCAAGCAAATCAGAAACAACAGAGGCCTGGATTGGCTGTGCGGGGACACCCAGACATCATTGATCGTCGACATCATTGATCGTCCCCAGTCCGGATTGAAGCCCGTTGCAAAGAGCCATGGGCCAGCCATGAGGTCCCGCCGCGACACTCATGAGGTCCCATAGCGACACTGTGGAACAGCTTAACTCTCTTCAACAGGTTAGAGGATGAGAGGCGGGGAGGCGACAGGCGATACGCTGCCCCTCACCCGCTCATACTCCAGAACAGCGCTTAGTTGCAGGCAGCAACGCTGCCAGCAGACACGCCTTTGCAGACCACATCCTTGGCCACCCAGCCTGCATCGATCACCACACCCAGCTTATCCTGTGTGATGGGAACCGGAGCCAGGAAGAGGGAATGGAGCTGCTGGCCGCCGGGGCTGGTCCAGAGGGAGGAACCCTCCACGTCAGCCATGCTGCTGCCTTTGGCCAGGGCTACGGCAATCTCACCGGCTGCCCGGCCCAGATCCCGGGCGTCTTTCCAGACGGAAACGGTCTGCGTGCCAAGAGCCACCCGGTTCAGGGCAGCATGATCACCGTCCTGACCGGAGACCGGCAAACCTTCCATGCCCTGGGCGGTCAAAGCCGCCACAACACCCCCTGCAGTGCCATCGTTGGACGCGATCACCGCATCCACAGCGTTGTCATTGGCGGTCAGGATCTGTTCCATGTTGCGCTGTGCATTGGCAGGCAGCCAGCCATCAGTGTACTGCTCCCCCACCACGTTGATGTCGCCGGAATCAATGGCAGCCTGAACAACTTCCAGCTGTCCACCATGCAGGAAATCTGCATTGGGATCGGTTGGCGAGCCCTTGATGAATACGTAGTTACCCTTGGGTTGAGCGGCAAACACTGCCCGGGCCTGCATGCGCCCCACTTCCACATTGTCAAACGTCAGATAGAACGCATCGGGGTGTTCAATCAGACGGTCGTAACCCACCACGGGAATGCCTTCATTGGCGGCAGCCACCAAGGCCGGGGTGATGGCAGCAGCATCCTGCGCCAGGATGATCAGTGCATCGGCATTGCGGGCAATCAGGCTTTCAACATCCGACAGCTGCTTGGCTGAAGAGCTTTGCGCATCTGCTGAAATGTAGGTGGCACCAGCGGCTTCCAAAGCGGCCTTGATGGCGGCTTCATCCGTTTTCCAACGCTCTTCCTGGAAGTTGGACCAGCTGACCCCAACCACCAGTTCATCTGCCTGTGCGTTGCCCATAAAGCTGAGTGCAAGCGCTGCACCCGCAACAAACTTAATCATGCGTTTCATGAAATCCTCCCAGGATTTTCCCAATTCTGTACGGCTGTTTTACCGATTTCTTTTGGCCGGACTTTCTGTCCTTGGCACCAGCTTCCGCCAATTTAATTTTATTGTCAAATTTATTCAGCAAAAGAGCCGTAACCTGCAAGGTACTGTCAATGGATTTCACCTGTCAGGTTTTGTCGGCTGTGGACTGTCGCTGCACAAGCTCTGCCGGCAAAAGCACGGGGGCACGTGCGGGGCGGGTACCGCCTTTACGATCATCAGCCAGCAGCTCCAGCAGCAGGGACATGGCCGCCTGCCCCATCTGCTCTCGCGGCTGATGTAAAGTCGTCAGAGGCGGCGTTGTACAGGACGCAAACTGGATGTCGTCAAAGCCGACAACAGAGACCTCTTGCGGCACCGAAACCCCTTTGCGGGTCAGTTCCAGCAGTGCCCCAATGGCAATCTCGTCACTGGCGCAAAACAGCGCCGTGGGCCTTGGGGACTGCTGCCACAGCAACTCAACAGCCTGGCGTCCGCTTTCAATGGAAAACGCGCCCGGGACCACAAGCGCGGCATCAGGAGCGATCCCGGCAGCCTGCAATGCCTGCTGATAGCCCTGCAGACGTCGGTCCGTCAGGATGTTTCCCTCCGGCCCCTTTACATGGGCAATGCGCCGATGTCCCAGGGCCAGCAGATGGTCGGTTGCCATCTGCGCCGCCGAGACATTTTCAATGCCGACAAACGGCACCACATCACCGGACACCCGCTCACTCAGTGCGACCATGGGCGGCAGGGTCGGCAGATCTGCGACGGTGGCCCCGTGGGGCAGATGCCCTGTCAACAGGATAACGCCATCGGCCTGGTTGCCTCGCAAATAGGAAAGATAGACTTCTTCCTTATCAGGTCGATTGTCCGTATTGCCGATGATCACCCCATAGCCGGCCTGCCGCGCCAGAGATTCGATGCCGGACAGAATGCTGGAAAAGAAGGGATTGCCGATATCCGGCAGCAAAACCAGGATCATACCTGAAGAGCGCCGCCGCAGATTGCGGGCCAGAACATTGGGCGCATATCCTGACCGGGCGATGGCCTCCTGAACCTTCAGGCGGGTTCTTTCCGCCACTTTATCTGGGGAATGGACCACGCGACTGACCGTGGCGATGGATACATCGGCCAGTCTGGCAACGTCCTCAATGGTGGCAGGTTTTCCGGTCGCTCTTTCCATACCCTAACCAATCTGGTTTGTCCGGGAAGTTCAAGCGCCTTCCCCCGACTTTGCAAAAGCGCTGGCCAACCTGTTTCAGATTTTTTTTCCAGCAGTCCTTTACCCACTGACAAAGGCCGCTCGCGAAACTGGCCCAACCAATTTTGTCAATTGGATCAGAGGGTCACAGGAACCTCCAAAAACCAATCCGCGCAAGAAACAGTCAAAACCACGTCAAAAACAGAAACAAACGAAAAATGTAAACCTTTACATCGCCATCAAAAAGCACTACAGGAGATTTAACATAATGGTCAAGCGTCCTGTTTCAGCGGAGCGAGATTGGCGGTTTTCAGGCCACGGTCCATCTGACCGCGAACTGGCAGAAACCGAGCCGAAGACTGGTCAGCCTCGCTACTTACACAGGATCACAAGGAACGAATCTCTAAAGGGAGGGAAAAATGAAAACCATGAAAGGTCCCGCCATTTTCCTGGCACAGTTTGCCGGCGACGAGCCGCCGTTCAACAGTTTGGACGCCATCGGTCAATGGGCCTCAGAAAAGGGCTTCAAGGGTGTACAGATTCCCAGTTGGGACGGGCGGATCTTTGACCTGGCCAAAGCCGCTGAAAGCAAAGACTACTGCGATGAGGTCAAAGGCACTCTGGCCGCCCACAATGTGGAAGTGACCGAGCTTTCCACCCACCTTCAGGGACAGCTTGTTGCAGTTCATCCAGCCTATGACGAAATGTTTGACGGCTTTGCCGCCCCTGAAGTGCGCGGCAACCCCGCTGCCCGTCAGGAATGGGCCGTTGACCAGATGTACAAGGCCGCAAAGGCCAGTGCCAATCTGGGCCTGACCGATCACGTTTCCTTTTCCGGCGCCCTGGCCTGGCCCTATGTCTACCCCTGGCCCCAGCGCCCGGCTGGATTGATTGAAACGGCTTTTGATGAGCTGGCCAAACGCTGGCACCCGATTCTGGACGCCTTTGACGACGCCGGGGTCAATGTCTGTTACGAGATTCACCCGGGTGAAGACCTTCATGACGGCATCACCTTTGAGATGTTCCTGGAGCGTGTGAACAACCACGCCCGCTGCAACATCCTTTATGACCCCAGCCACTTTGTGCTGCAGCAGCTGGACTACATCGCCTTCCTGGACGAGTACAAAGACCGCATCAAGATGTTCCATGTGAAGGATGCGGAGTTCAATCCCACTGCCAAACAAGGAGTTTACTCGGGATATCAGTCCTGGGTCGACCGGGCTGGCCGCTTCCGGTCACTGGGCGATGGTCAGGTTGATTTCAGCGCCATCTTCTCGGCGCTTGCCGCCAATGATTTTGACGGCTGGGCTGTTTTGGAATGGGAGTGCTGCCTGAAACATCCCGAAGACGGTGCCAGCGAAGGGGCGCAGTTCATTGCCGATCACATCATCCGTGTGACCGAGCGGGCCTTTGATGACTTTGCCGACGGCGGGTCTGACGAAGCAGCCAATCGCCGCATTCTCGGCTTGTCATAGGAGGCCAGCGTGACCATTACAGCAGCACGTGAAGAAGCAGGCGGTCGCCGCCTGCGCCTGGGCATGGTCGGCGGCGGTGAAGGCGCCTTTATCGGCGCCGTTCATCGCATCGCCGCCCGCCTTGATGATCGCTATGAACTGGTGGCCGGAGCCTTTTCCTCGGACCCGGACCGCAGCCACCATTCGGCAATCGGCCTGCATGTCTCGCCAGACCGGGCTTACGACACTTATCAGGAAATGGCAGAAGAGGAAGCCAAGCGGGAGGACTGCATAGACGTGGTGGCCATTGTCACCCCGAACCACCTGCATGCCCCTGTGGCGACGGCCTTCCTGTCGGCCGGGATCCATGTGATCTGTGACAAGCCCCTCACCACCTCCCTGGATCAGGCCCTGGAAATGGAAGCTCTGGTCATCAAGAAGGATCTCTTCTTCGGACTGACCCATAACTATGCCGGCTATCCGCTGATCCGCCATGCCCGGGCCATGGTCCAGGCCGGGGACCTGGGAGACCTGCGGGTTGTTCAGGCAGAGTATGTGCAGGACTGGCTCACAGAGCCCATTGAAACCCAGGGTCAGAAGCAGGCTGCCTGGCGGACAGACCCGGAACGCTCCGGCCCGGTGGGCTGTCTGGGTGACATTGGCACCCATGCCTTCCACATTTCCCGCTTTGTCAGCGGCCTGGAAGTGGCCGAACTGTCAGCTGAACTGACTTCTTTTGTCGAAGGACGGCGTCTGGATGACCATGCCCAGGTGATGCTGCGCTATGAGGGCGGAGCCCGCGGCATGATCTGGTCCAGCCAGGTTTGTCCCGGCAACGAAAACGGCCTGAAGCTCAGGATCTACGGCACCAAAGGCGGGCTTGAATGGAATCAGGAGAATCCCAACGAGCTGATCTACTCGCCCTTTGGGGAACCTCCGCGCCGCCTGACCAGAGGCGGGCCGGGTTTGGGGCCGGAGGCAGAACACGCCAGCCGAATTCCTCCCGGCCACCCCGAAGGTTATCTGGAAGGCTTTGCGCAGCTCTACAGCGATTTTGCTGACCAGATCACCGCAAAAATCGATGGCGGCTCCCCAGATCCCCTCAGCCTGTCGGCACCGGGCATCGCTGACGGCGTCAATGGCGTGCGTTTCATCAGCCGTGCTCTGGAATCCAGCCACAACAATGGCGGCTGGACGGCCTTCTGATCGTCCCGCTTGAGGTCTTTCAGGCACTCGCAACAAACTGCATTCGGACCGGTCACTTCAAAGGCCTGCCCGTTTGCTTCTCCCAGGGAGTTGTTTCCCTGTTCACTCGGGGGCTGAATCTCTGTCAAAGAGAGTCAGCCTCCTTTTTCTTTGCCTGGAAAAAGTGACCCGGTTTCGACAAAACAAAAAAGCTACGAAAACAATACTGGTTTTACGAATGCAGAAAAATTGTTAAAACAACTACCATAATCTGCATATTCAATAAATTTTACTTACCAATAAATCGAAGAAACTAATCTTCTAGATCAATAGCATAATTCATTACTTTTACGTGAATGATTTAGCGACAATACATAGTTAAATACATTTATCTAGAATAAAACTATACTTACACTCAGTTTGTATGTTCTCGTGCCATCAAATCCTGTTTCCAAAAAGAAAATTCTTCGGTTTGTCTGCCAGGCCCATTCAAGGCCGCAGGTCCAAAATGAACCCACAATGAGAAGCAGTCAGCTGCTGCGACCAGTCAGCACAAAGATACGGGGAGCGTACTTTGTCCAATCTGAAAATCTCACACAAACTCTATATTGGTTTTGCATTCATGCTGCTGCTGCTGGCCACGGCCGTAGCCATTACCATCTGGGAAATCTCTGCAATCAAGCAAAACACGGACCGGGTTGTCTCCCTGCGCACGCCGACGGCTCAGGCCTCGCAACGCATGACCAACAACATCAATGCCTCCCTTGCGGCGCTAAGAGGCTGGATGCTGGTGGAAAACACGGCGTTCAAGTCACAGCGCGCAGCCGTCTGGCAGGACATCGCTGCTGTCCGTCAGGAGATGGACCTGCTGGCGGCCAGCTGGACCAATCCGACCAACCAGGAAAACTGGGCCTACTTCAAATCCATTCTCGATGAGTTTGAGACCGCGCAGCAGCAGGTGGAAGACATCGCCCGCAGTGAAGACGAAACCCCAGCCACCAAGATCCTCGTCACGGAAGCCGCCCCCAAAGCAGCGATCATGCTGACGCACATCAGCAAGATGATCGATCTGGAACTGGCCGGTCAGGGGGGCAGCGGCGGCGACCGTGTCCAGATCCTGGGCATGATGGCAGATACCCGAGGCTCCCTGGGCGTGGGACTGGCCAACATCCGGGCCTATCTCTTGACCGGTGATGAAAAGTTTGCCCGGGCCTTTGAAAATCTCTGGGAGAAAAACGATAAGCGCTTTGCTGATCTCAGCGCAGCGGCTGCCCATCTGTCAGAGGACCAGCAAGCCGCTCTGGAGGTCTTTACTGCCAACAGGAAGGCCTTTGCCAGCTTACCCCCCAAGATGTTTGCCATCCGAGCCTCTGACCAGTGGAACAGAGCACAGTATCTTCTGATGACAGAAGCCGCACCCCGGGCCGGACAGCTGCTGACCATTCTGACGGGCGAGTTACAACCCGACGGCACGCGTATCGGCGGCATGGTTGAAAACCAGAAAGCCCTGCTGCAGCAGGATGTGGACGCCAGCGCAGCAAAAACCACCGAGCTTCTCACTCTGGAATGGGCGGTGCTGGCCATCGGTCTGATATCCGGTGTTTGCATCGCCTTTTTTGCAGCCCGATCCGTTACCCGTCCGGTTATCGGGATGACCAAAGCCATGAACCATCTGGCGGAAGGGGATCTGCAGACAGAAATTCCAGCAATGGACCGCAGGGATGAAATCGGTGAGATGGCCAAAGCCCTGCAGGTTTTCAAAGAAGCCATGGTCAAAGCCCGGGAATTGGAAGCACAGCAAGCCAGGGCCCGTGAAGCGCAGCAAAAACGCGCCAAACGGATTGAAAGCAGAGCCGCAGATTTTGATCAGCTGATGGTTCAGTCCCTGGGCACCATCAGTCAGTCATCCAGCGACATGCAATCGTCTTCGGAAACCGTTTCTGTGCTGGCAGAGGAAACCAGCAGCCAGTCGGTGGCCGTCGCGGCCGCCGCAGAACAGGCTTCGGCCAATGTGCGCACGGTTGCCTCCGCCACAGAAGAGCTGAGCGCGTCCATTTCTGAAATCAATCAGCAGGTGGTGCGCTCCACCTCTGTTGCCTCTGAAGCGGTCGGCGAAATTCATCAGGCGACCGACAAGGTCAAGAGCCTGGCAGAAGCCGCCAACAAGATTGACGAAGTGGTGGTTCTGATCACCGACATCGCAGAACAGACCAACCTCCTGGCCCTGAACGCCACCATTGAAGCCGCCCGGGCCGGAGATGCCGGCAAGGGCTTCGCCGTTGTGGCATCGGAAGTAAAGAACCTGGCTGGACAAACCGCCAAAGCAACCGAGGAGATCAGCTCGCAGATCCATGACATTCAGTCTGCCACCCAGGAAACAGTGGGGGCCATTGATGGCATTGGGCAAATCGTTGGCAGTGTAAGCGAGATATCAACCACCATTGCAGCAGCCATTGAGCAGCAACGTTCAGCGACAGAAGAGATTTCCCGCAATGTGGAGCAGGCCGCCAGTGGCACGCAGGAGGTAACGGTTAACATTTCTGAAGTCATGAAAGCCGCGGGAGAAACCGGCCAATCGTCAAATCAGGGACTGAAAACAGCGCGGACATTGGCCCAACAGGCCGAAGATCTGAAACAGGAGGTAGAAACTTTTCTGGGAGACATCAAAGCCGCTTAACCGGTTATCCCCCCTAACCGTTGGCCTATTGGAATGCAGCAAACCAAAAAAGCCAGCGGCCTTCGCACTGCCCCAAGGACGCCGACAAAAAGAAGCGCCAGGATGCAGGAAAATGGGCTTTGATTTCCGACGCCCTGTCATTCAAAAAACTGCCCCCAGTCAGCCCTTTTGTTAACCAAATGCAGAGGCAGGAGCGTTAACAGATAGTTTGGCAGCTATTCGCTGGAGACACCTTTTTTTGCGACAACACCGAACCATCCTTCAGTTTGTTACGGTCATTCTCGTTATGGTCGTTGCCGCCTGGTCTGTTCAGATCTATGAAGCCTGGCAACGGCGCGACGATGTCCTGCGCCAGGTTGAAGACAGCAACAAACGCCTGATGCAACTGTTGGATAAAGACCTGCAGCATGCCTTTTTGGGCGTCGATCTGCTTTTGCAGCAGGCCGCCTATCTGTCCACCCATGCCAGCGACATCGACCATGAATTGAATCCGTTTGAGGGGGAACAGTTCGGTAAAGCGATTCAGTTAACAGCGTATGTCTCCGCTCTGGCCATCATCGACACAGAAGGCGCCATTCTGCAATCAACCCGCTCCCCGGCTGGTGGACGGGCTTTTTCCATACCCGAAACCGTCACCCTGGACGTTGCAACTTTCTACCAGTCTCCACTGAAAGGCCCCCCTGCCCGTCAGGAAACCCTGATCGGCAAACCCATGTCTTTTGACGGCGAGGCCAGAGCCACACTTCCAGTGGCCCGACCTTTCTATGGCCCCAGGGGTGAGCAAAAGGGATTTCTCGTCGCCTTTGTTCGGCTGGATGTTCTCAACCAGACCTTCAACGCCACCCGGCCTCTTAACAGCTCGCTGTTCCTTTTTAGACAGGACAATCACCCTCTGGTGTCTTCCTACGCTGCAGGATCAGAAGAAGCGGACCTCTCAAGGCCTCTGCCCGAACTGTATGACAGCATCAGCCTGGTGCGCCGAACCCGGCAGGGTAATGATGACACCGGGACCATCCAGGCTTACCGGAATGTCCAGAACTGGCCCTTTGTCCTGCTCCTGGAAACAACAACTGAGCAGGTGCTGACTGACTGGTATGATCAGACACTGACCCGGGTCTGGGTTGGGATTGCCGCAACCCTCACCATTCTAGTTCTGGCCAGCCTGTTCATTGCCCAGCTTTCCCGGCGCACAAAAGCTGAAACAGAGCTCAAAAAACTCTCAAAAGCCATTGAGTTCAATCCGGCCATTGTCTTGATCACCAATCCCCAGGGGTTGATCGAGTACGTCAATCCCAAGTTCGAACAGATCAGCGGCTACAGCGCGACAGAAATGATCGGAGAGCGCCCCGGCAAGGTAAAGTCGGGCAGGAAAACCCCGGCCGAATACCAGGAAATGTGGAAAACCATCTCCTCCGGAAAGGTCTGGTTTGGTGAGTTTCTCAACCGGCGCAAAAACGGGGGTGAGTACTGGGTTTCCGCAGCCATCGCCCCCATTTTCGATGAAAAGGGCACCATCACAAACTACGTGGCCGTGGAAGAAGACATCACGGTTATGAAAGCCAATGAGGCCGCTCTTCACAATCAGAAGCAACTGGTCGACCTGCTTCACACCGTTACTGTCATTGCCAATGAATCCAACAGTCCCCACGACGCCTTCCAGAATGCCCTGGCGGTGATCTGTGAATACCTGGGCTGGCTGGCGGGCCACATCTATCAGCGCCCGGATGATGACAGTGACCGGCTGGTGTCTTCAGATCTCTGGTATCTGAAGGATTCAGAAAAACTGGCCGACTTCAGAAAAATCACCAAGCAAACCTCTTTCATCCGCGGGGAAGGCCTGCCCGGAAGAGCTCTGGAAACCCGACGGCCCATCTGGATCGCCGATGTAACCCAGGACAACAACTTCCCCCGGCAGCCTGTGGCCGAGAGCATTGGCATTCGCGGGGCAATGGCCTTACCCATTGTGGCCCGGGGCGATGTCGTGGCGGTCATGGAATTCTTCTCTCTTGAGCGCAGCAGCAAGGGAAATGCAGACCTGCAGGCCGCCCTCACCCACATCGGCATTCAGTTGGGTCGTGTGGTGGAGCGTGACAGCTATTCCAGCAAACTGAAAACCAGCGAAGAACGCTTTGCCACCAGCCAGTCCTTTGCCGCCATCGGCACCTGGGAATGGCACATCGAGCCCCTGAAACTTTACTGGTCCGATGGTGTTGCCCCTTTGTTTGGTTATGAACCGGGCACGCTGCCAGCCACCTTGAAGACTTTTCTTGGGGTGATTCATCCCGAAGACCGCAGCCGCACCATCAAAGCCATTCGTGCCTGCGTGCGTGATGGGGCGGCCTATGACATCGAGCATCGGATTGTCTGGCCGGACGGCTCCATTCACTGGGTGCGCGAGCGGGGGGATACGGTTCGGGACTCCACCGGACGGGCCCTGCGCATGCTGGGCGTGGTCATCGACATTGACGCCATGAAAGCCGGTGAGACGGCCCTGGCCCACGCCAAGGAAGAGGCCGAAAAGGCCAACCACGCCAAGACCGAGTTCCTGGCGACCATGAATCACGAGCTGCGCACGCCGATGAACGCCATCATCGGCTTTGGGCAACTGCTCACCTCCAACAGCAGGGAACCACTCACTGAAACCCAGCTCAAGTGTGTGACGCACATCCTCAACAGCGGTCAGCACCTCCTGGACCTGATCAATCAGATTCTCAGCCTTTCACAGATCGAAGCAGGCCATGTGGCGTTGTCCATGGAAACAGTTGATCTGTCTTCGATCGCTCAGGAAAGCCTGTCGATTGTTGCCCCTCAGGCCAGTGAGCGGACCATCGACGTGAAAGTCTCTGATCTGCCCAAGACCTTGATCCGGGCGGACCGTGTGCGGCTCAAACAGGTTCTGCTGAACCTCTTATCCAACGCCATCAAATACAACAGGGACGGAGGTCTTGTTGACCTCACACTCACCCTTGATTCAGGTCTGGCTGTTCTGGCAATCCGCGACACGGGCCAGGGCATTCCAATCGAACGACAGGCCGAACTGTTTCAGCCTTTCAACCGGCTGGGCGCCGAAGACAGTGACATTGAAGGCACCGGAATTGGGCTGAGCATCACCCGGAAACTGGTCACGCTAATGGATGGAACCATTGATTTCTCCAGCCAGCAGGGCCAGGGCAGCACTTTCACAGTGAGCTTCCCGCTGGAGCGTTTTGGCAGCGACAAAACAGCGCTGCCCGGACCGGATGAAAGTGCCGAAAACAGCCGGTCTCCCGCCAGTCCCGAACACCCCCAAAGCCCTGCGCCAACTGGTCGCTCTTCTTCCCGCGGTAAGGTGCTCTACATAGAAGAAGATCCCAGCAATCTTGCGGTGATGGAGCTGGTTGTGGGGCGCTATGAGGGCCTGGAGCTTCTGACAGCTCATGAACCTGAGTTGGGGGCGCAACTGGCCCGCCAAGAGCACCCCAATCTGATTTTCTTGAATGCCGATCTGCCCGGTCTGCACAGCAGCTCTGCCTTGCTAAATCTGGCCGATGATGGAAAAACCCGCGCCATCCCAGTCATTGCTTTATGTGAAAGCCCTGACAGCCTACCTCAGCAAACAGCGAGCGCTGTGCAACTACTGAACAAGCCATTAGACGTTGACGAAGTAACCCGGGCGATCAACGAGTATGTTAAAGGGACGTCGTTGTGACCCAACTGGCCGACAAATCCTGTGCAAATGCCAAAATTCTGATCGTCGATGATCAGAAGGCCAATGTGGAACTGCTGGAACTGATGCTGGATCTGGCCGGCTACAAGAATGTGACCGGCATCACCGATCCCACCCAGACCTACAAACTGCACGTCACCCAGCGCTTTGATCTGATCCTGCTGGATATCCGCATGCCGAAAATGGACGGCCTGCAGGTTATGAAGCAGCTGGCCGATGTGACCGAAGACGACTATCTGCCCATTCTGATCATGACGGCAGAGCAGGAAGAAGAAACACGCTTCCGGGCCTTTGAACTGGGTGCCAAAGACTACATCACCAAACCCTTCAATCAGCAGGAAACTCTCAACAGAATTTACAACCTGCTGGAAGTGCGCATGCTGCACAACCGGGCGCGCGATCAGAACGCGGCACTGGAAGAACGGGTGGAGGCCCGCACCCAGGAACTGCTGGTTGCCAAGGAAGCAGCAGAACGGGCCAACCGTGCGAAATCCGCCTTTCTTGCCAACATGAGCCACGAACTGCGTACGCCCCTGAACGGCATCATCGGCTTTTCCCAGGTCATGAAATCGGAGATGTTCGGGGACCTGGGCAACGAACGCTATGTGGAATATGCCAGCGACATTTACAGCGCCGGCGAACACCTGCTGGCTGTGATCGGCGATATCCTGGACATCTCCAGCATTGAGTCCGGCGGCATCGAGTTCCATCCCTCCAGAGTGAACCTGCCCGAACTGCTCAAGCGCTGTGTCCGCATGGTGACAAAGCAGGCGGCCAATGCCGGTATCATCATCTCCGTTCATACCGGCGCCAATTTGCCGGATCTGATGGCAGATGAAATGCGCCTGAAGCAGATTTTCCTGAACCTGCTGTCCAACTGCATCAAGTACGCTTCCGGCGGGCCTGTGGTGATCCTGGCCCTGCAGGATAAGAACAGCCTGCATATTCAGGTCAAAGACCGGGGCCGGGGCATTCCCCAGGAAGATCTGGAACATGTGCTGACACCCTTCGGGCAGACCCGCAAAAGGGCCGACATTGCCCATGAAGGGGCCGGGTTGGGCCTGCATCTGGTTAAGGCCTTTACCGAGATGCACGGTGGCAGCCTGTCACTGGACAGCGAGGTCGGTGTCGGCACGACGGTGAACCTGCATTTCCCGGCGAGCCTCTACTACCTGCCAGACAGCTCGCTCAAAACCTCCGGAGATCAGGACCAGACCCAGGACCCGGCAAAGGTCGCCCAGGAAGACAGCTCACTGGCGAAAAACGCCGTCAGCTATGGCAGCGTCAATCGCCTGCAGGAAGGCGGCAAGTAAAAGGCTGGCTCTTTCGCTGGTCTGAAAATCTAAGAACCTTGCCGGTTTAGCTGGTGACCCGTCGCGCTTGTCAGAAAAACCTGTCAAGCGCTCACCAACCGGCTTACTCCCATGTGGCACCAGAGCCCTGCCCCCTCACAGGGTCACAACCCGAATGGCCAGCAGCAGCAGGACCACTCCGGTCAGCCGGTTGATCAGCAGGCCGCGCTTTTGCAGGGCGCCCTGTATGGGGCCATGGGACAAAAAGACCGCCACCAGACTGTACCAGAGACCATCCACCAGGGTAACCGTCGCCACCATGATGGCATGTCCGGTAAAGTTCCCGTCGCGGGCGATGAACTGAGAAAAGAGCGCAATAAAGAACACCGCCAGTTTGGGGTTAAGGATAGAGATCATCGCCCCTTCCACCCCGGCCCGCCAGAAGCTGACCCGTTCTGCTTTTTCAACGGCCACGGGATTGCTGGCCCCCGCGCGAATGGCCGAAATACCAATCCAGGCCAGATAGAGCGCCCCGCCCCAAGTGATAACAGTAAAAATCTCTTCTGACTGCTGCACGATCGCGGCCAGCCCGGCAATGGTTGCCACAGCCCACAGCCCCACCCCGGCGGCATGGAACCAGCTGGCGGCCAGACCATGACCACGCCCGTTGGTGACCGTTTGCTTCAGCACAACCGCCAGGCTGGGGCCGGGCGACATGGCCCCCAGGCAGGCGATGGCCAGAATAGAAAGCCAATCGGGAAAGGTCATTGCAGGCTTTCCAGTCTATCAGTTCGCGTTTTCGGCTGGGCCAGGGGCCGGGGTCAAACCGGGAAACTGGCCAATGAGAAGGAGCCAGAGTATCGGGCGAAGGACAAAGGGGGTCAACGGTTGGATAGAGGCAACTCCATGAACCCGTCGGAGCGCGGTTCCACAAAGCGGCTGCTGCAGAAACGCTTCGTTCCCGGGCGAAACAAAAAGCCCTTGGGCGCGCCTACTATCCGGCCCCCAACCGCAGAAACGGCGGTATCCCTACAGGAGAAGACCTTCCATGATAACCTGCTTCATCCGCTACCAGCTGGATCCCACAAAAATCGAAGCTTTTCACCGCTATGCCCAGAACTGGGGACAGGCGATCCCGCGCTGCGGGGCAGATCTGATCGGCTATTACGCCCCCCATGAAGGCTCTGCCACCACGGCCTACGGCCTCTACAACATTGCCTCTCTGGCCGACTATGAAGCCTATCGGGAACGCCTGCGGCAAGACCCGCTGGGCAAAGAGAACTATGCCTTTGCCCAGAAGGAAGGCTTCATCCTGAAAGAAGACCGGATCTTTCTGAAGCTGGCCTCAGCCCCCCACGGACCACAGGGAAGCTGACAGCTCTTGCGTCACCCGCGGGCGGCAGCCGGATTACCCCCGCAGCCGCTCGCCTTTTGGATCAAAGGCGGGATCTGCCAGGATGACGCCTTTGTGGTCCTGGCCCAGAACGGCCACCTTCAGTTCCTGTCCGGCCTCAGCATGCTCGGTCTTTACAAAACCCAATGCCAGGGACTTGCCCACCCAGTGTCCATAAGCACCCGAGGAGACCCGACCCACCGGCGTGCCGTCTGGCAGGAAGATTGGCTCCCCGCCGGTGGCATCGGCCAGGGTTCCATCCGGGGCCCCAACTGTTATCTCCAGACAGACCAGTTTCTCGCGCGGGGCCTTGTCCTTCAAAGCCAGGTAGGCCTCCTTGCCCAGGAAATCGCCCTTGTCCAGCTTGATCAGACGATCCAGGCCCACTTCCTGGGGCCAGTACTCCGGTGAGTACTCCCGGCTCCAGCTGCCGTATCCCTTTTCCAGGCGCAACGACAGCAGGGACCGTCCGCCAACCGGCACCACGCCCAGGTCTTCTCCGGCCTCCAGCAAGGCATCATAAAGCGCCAGCTGATCGGCTTCCTTCACATAGATCTCCCACCCCAGATCACCGGTAAAGGAGACCCGCAACACCCGCGCGTCCACCCCGGCGACGGTCATGAGACGGGAACGCATGAAACGGAAAGCCTCGTTGGAAAGATCCTCATTGCTCAGGCGGCTGAGCAGATCCCGGGCTTTCGGCCCCGCCACATTAAATCCGGCATAGGCTTCGGTGATAGACTGGAAGGTGGTATCCGCAGGCAGAGGAACAGCATCAAAGAAGCGCTTGTGATAGCGCTCCGCCATGCCGGACCCGACCATGTAGTAATGGTCTTCCGCCAGGAGGGTGACCGTAAAGTCCCCGGCGATGCCGCCGCGCACCCCCAGCAGAGGCGACAGACAGGAGCGGCCGATTTCCGTGGGCATGCGGTTGGCCAGCACTGAATCCAGCCACTGGCGGGCCCCCGGTCCCTTGATTTCATACTTGGCAAAGTTTGAGACATCGATGACGCCGACGTTCTCACGCAAAGCCTTGCATTCGCGGCCTACGGGATGGAACCAGTCCTGCCGTTCAAAGCCATAATCTTCTCTGGCCTCTTCGCCCTGGCCGGCAAACCAGAGGGGATGTTCCCACCCGTAGTTCAAACCAAAGACCGCGCCGAGTTCCTTTTGTCGCTCATAGGCCGGACGGACGCGCACGGGACGACCGGCTTCGCGCTCTTCATAAGGGAAGTGAATCTTGAACCGGTGGGAGTAAGCGTCCTGCACCTTGGCCTGGGTAAAGGTCTTGCTGGCCCAGGATCCGTAACGGGCCATGTCCCAGGGGAAGAGGTCCAGTTCGGTCTCCCCTTCAACGATCCACTGTGCCAGCAAGGACCCCAGCCCACCGGACTGGCTGAACCCGGGGATGATGCCGTTGCAGCAGAAGTAGTTTTTCAGTTCCGGCGCCGGACCGAAGAGCGCGGCAGCATCGGGTGACCAGATCATGGGGCCATTGATCACCCGGCTGACCCCGGCGGACTCCAGGGCCGGCACACGGAAGCAGGCCCGCATGACGTTCTCCATGATGCGGTCCAGGTCATCAGGCAGCAGCTCATGGCCAAAATCCATGGGCGTGCCCTTTTCGGCCCAGAACCGCATGTCTTTCTCATAGGCCCCCACCAGCAGGCCCTGACCTTCCTGACGCAGGTAGAATTCCCCGTCACGATCGGCGATGGAGGGCAGTTCCTGCGCCATGGCCGCAATTTCAGGAATGGTTTCGGTGACAAAGTACTGATGCTCGGTGGGCTGCAAGGGCAGGTCCAGCCCCGCCATGCGCCCCACTTCCCGACCCCAGAGCCCGGCGGCATTGACCACCACCTCTGCCTTGATGGTCCCTTTGTCCGTGACCACTTCCCAGCTGCCGTCAGCCTGGGGATTGGTCTCCACCACAGCGGTAAAGCGATAGATCTCCGCCCCGTTCTGCCGGGCCCCCTTGGCGTAAGCATGGGTAACACCTGAGGGATCGACCCGCCCGCCATCGGCTTCAAACATGGCACAGTGCAGACCTTCCGTATTGACCAGAGGATGCAGATCCTTGATCTGATCAATGCCGATTTCATAGAACTCGGTGCCGTAATAGCGGGCCTTGGCCGCCTGCAGCTTGAGCTGGTGCATGCGGTCTATTGAACTGGCCAGATAGATGGAGCCGGTCCGATGCACACCACAGGACTGGCCCGTTTCCGCCTCCAGCTCCTTGTAGAGCTTCATGGTGTAGTACTGCAGGCGGGAGATGTTGTTGCTGTCGTGCAGACCATGAATGTTGGCTGCGGCATGCCAGGTGGAGCCGGAGGTCAGTTCATTTCGCTCCAGCAGGACAACGTCGGTCCAGCCCAGTTTGGTCAGGTGATAAAGAATGGAGCAGCCAATCAAACCACCGCCAATGACAACGACTCTCGCCTGGGTTTTCATTTATGGTCTCGTATATGTCTGAGTAGGGTGTGCAAATGGTCCGTTGAACCTGTCGGAGCCGTTCTGCCGGAGGGGACCTCTTGTGTCCTGAACAGGACAGCAAGCTGTTTCAAAAGGGACCACCGGCAGGGCTCATGCATCCTGCAATAAAACAACGGCTAAAAGCAGCTTACTTCAGCTGACAGATCACCGCCCCCTGCCCGTCCCCAACGGGTCGGACAGGGGCGTCAGAGTCAGGGTTGTTTGCTGTCTTCCGCCAGACGCAGCATCTGGCTGGCGGCCCAATGGTGGAAGCAGTGGGTGGGCCCGTCCATGGCAGGGGAGAATTTGCCACCGTCAAACTTTTCGCCGTGACGGCCTTTCTGCATTCCTTCCACCACAAAGACATCTTCTTCGAAGACGGCCTGCCAGAGACCAGAGTTGGCCGAGCGCTGCTCACTCCATTGCTCGGACTGCAGCTCTGGCGAAGCGTAGTAGATCTCCACATGCTCCACCGTGGTGGTTTCATCCACAGCTTCCAGCAAAATGGCGTAGGAATGATCCCGGTGCACCCCGAACAGCACGTTGGGATAAAAGGCAATGTACTCGGCTGCCTCATCCCACTTGGCTGGCAGGTCCTTGAAATCCGGGAAGCGTTTTTCGTCGTCCCCGATCAGCTGTTTGTAGACCAGGGTGCCCTGACCTGAGTAACAGCCGGGCTCTTCAATGTGGTAGTGATCTTCCAGGCGGGAGTAGCTGTTGAGGCCCGGATGCACCCAGGGCAGGTGATAGCTTTCACAGTAGTTTTCCACCGCCAGCTTCCAGTTGCCTTTGACCGTCAGTTTGAAGGAACTGTCGGGCCCGCCGTGATACAGCGGCTGCTCATGGTCCTTCCAGCGCGTCATGACCTGGGCGGCATACTCCTCGAAAGCCGGGGCCTCTCCGGAAACATTGACAAAAACCACGTCCCGCCAGACGTAAGATCGGATGTCGCAGAGACCCAGCTCGTCCGGCTTGATGCCTTCGTGTTCGTTGACCCCGGGGCCACCCACATGCGGGGTGCTGCGCAGAGCGCCATCCAGGCCGTAACACCAGGAATGATAGGGGCAGCGGATCACGCCTTTGACCTTCGTGGGCTCGCTCACCAGGATCATCCCCCGGTGACGGCAGGTGTTCTGGTAGACCTTTACCGCGCCGTCCTTGTCCCGAACCATCAGCAAGGGCATGCCAAGCAGTTCCACCGGTCGCGCATCCCCTGTTTCCGGGATATCCTTGGCAAAGCCGATTGCTGCCCAGTTGTTGAAGAAGAGGGCCTTCTTCTCCTGACCAAAGGTCTGCGCATCGGTGTAGTGAGCATTGGGCAGACCACGCGCCGTCTCAACTGAGTTCAGCACCTGATCCAGAGGCGCGGCAAGGGGCGCTGACGGCGTTTCGGCGGGGCTGTAACCAACAGCAGGTTTTTCAGCAAGAGACATGGGGCAGGCCTTCTGATCTGAGGGAACAATCTTGCTGTCAGCAAAGCCGAGGATCCGGCCCGGCGACAAGAGGAGAAAAGCTAACGATTGGATGAACTGATCTAATCTTTACCCATCCGATGCCCCGCCAGCGGGAGAGCTGGATGACCTCAAGATAAAAGCCGCTGCCCTTGCCCCAATTCTGACCCAAAGGTAAGGGAAGAAGAGCAAAAGCTCTCGATAAGATTTGTCGGTTCAGGAGATGGTCCACCGGGCGCCTTCTAAAACCGGTGACGCTTTGACAGAGTGCCGCCGTCTGATATTCGGAACCTGGATCGCCTGTATGGCAGAGCGCAAAACTTCCCTGAGCCTCTTTGAGTCTTTTTTCACTTTCAGGAAAGCCCGAGAGTCCCTGTCCACCCGCGCCCGGGGCTGGCATCGGCTCATCCCCTGGGTCTTTCTGGCCAGTGGCCTGAGCCTGCTGGCCGGGATCACCGTGCCTCTTTTCCGCATCCAGAGCTTCTATGTGCTGGAAGATGAAATCTCTGTGGTGGGATCCATCTACCTGCTGATGCAGGATGGGGAGGTCTTTATTGCTCTGGTCATTGCCCTGTTCTCCATCGTCACGCCGCTGACCAAACTGCTCGCCTCTGATTATGTCTGGCGGGCCAGAGCCCTGGAAGCGCGCGCCATTCAGAACACCATCAAAACCATCGACCTGTTGGGCAAGTGGTCCATGCTGGATGTCTTCATTGTCGCCTTCATCGTCTTTTCAGTGAAAACGTCGATCTTTGCGAACATCCAGACAGAAACAGGCATCTACTTCTTCTGCGCGTCTGTTCTGGGATCCATGGTGGGGGCTTTGCTGCTGAAGAATGCCATCGCGCAGGCCTCCCTGCCGCCCGCGTCTGACGGGCCGCAGAACAGCTGAGCACTTCCTTTGGGATCAGGCAGAGGCAATGAGCCAGTCACGCAGAGTGCGTGCCGGGGCGGAAAGCAATTCCTCATCACTCCAGGTCAGATAGATGCCGCCCGGTGACGGCAGCTGCGCTTTGGAGCAAACCTCCAGCTGTCCGCTTTCCAGCAAAGGGGCGACCAGGCGCTCCCACCCCAGGGCGATGCCTTTACCATCCCGGGCCACTTCCAGGGCGATGGTATAGTTGTTGACGGATATGGCACGCCGGATGGGGCCGTTGTAGTTCTGAGCATCAAACCAGTCCCGCCAGGAGGTCCACTTCACATCCACCCCGTCCAGATGGATCAAGGGCAAAGAAGCCAGCTCTTCCAGATCCGGCTGTTCCCTGTCCGACAGATAGCCGGGGGCACAGACCGGCATGATGCGATCACGGAACAGCAGCGCGCGATTGTCCACGGCATCAGGATCCAGATCGTATTGAATGCGCAGATCGATGCCGGGGCGATTGAGATCCCCCACCACATCAGAGGTGCGTTGATTGACCAGTATGTCCGGGTGGTCCCGCCAGAATGCGGAGATGCGGGGCATGAGCCACAGCATGGTGACAGCCGTGGAGGCCCCGATGGTCACCGACTGCGGGCCTTGTTCAACCCTCAGCCGTTCCAGAACCGCAGCTGTCTGGGTAAAGGATTGGGCCAGCACCTGCGACAGAACCACCCCGGCAGAGGTCAGATCCACCCCCCGGTGCCGGCGCAGAAAGAGAGAAATGCCAAGTTCCCCTTCCAGCGCTTTGACCTGATGACTGACCGCCCCGGGAGTCACATTCAGTTCCTGCGCTGCCGATTTGAAACTGAGGTGCCGGGCCGCAGCCTCAAAAGCAGCCAGCGTTGTCAGCGGCGGAAGGTTATAGTGGCGGCGGGCCATTGCGGCTCCCTTAGGCTCAAATCGTGTTGCATGAACTCACCAGACGCCGATGGAAACTCCCGGAAAGCCCGTCTTCTTTCCATCTTGGCTTAGTTCTTTTCACTTTAATGGCAAAAGATTGGCGCTTGAAGTCCAACAAAGCCTAGTTGATAAGACTAACTTCCAACGCAAAAGCGACAAAAATCGCCGAAATCAGCTAAACTGGACCTAAAGAAAAGCTGTTTACTGTTTCCTGGCTGATCGGGAAAAGATCAGACAGAGTGCCCCAGGAACCACGGCTGATGCAGAAACCGGAGAGAGCATGACCACCACGTCCTTTGCCGCCCGCCTGGCTCAGGTTACCGCCCTAAGCAACGACACCTCTGCCTTCCGCTTTGAAGCGTTGGAAGGAACACCCTTTGCGACAGCGTCTGCCGGGGGACATCTGGATGTGCATTTGGGTCCGGACCTGCTGCGCCAGTACTCACTCTGGGACTGGGATCCGGACGGGCGTTGGGCTTCTGTCGCAGTCAAGCGGGAAGACGACGGACGGGGCGGCTCTGCAGCCATGCACCGTCTGGCGGAAGGGGAGCAGATCACGATCACCGGCCCCCGCAATGCCTTCACGCTCAATGAAGATGCCAGCCACCATTTGCTGATCGCAGGCGGTATCGGCGTTACCCCGCTGTTTGCTATGGCCAGAACCCTGACGGCCAAGGGCAAAACGCCCCGCGTGCTCTACCTGACCCGCAATCCGGAAATGGCCGCCTTTTTGCCCCTGTTGCAGGACCTGCCGCTGGGGGATCAGTTGACCGTCAGCTACAGTGATACTGAGGGCATGACTGATTTTGCGGCCCTCTTTAAAACCCTGCCGGCAGGCACAGAGGTCTATGTCTGCGGCCCGGAACCCATGTTGCAGACCATCCTCGACGCGGCCCCGCTGCTGCCCGATGGTCACGTGAAATTTGAACGATTTGCCCCCGTCGTCCTGGAAATAGAAGGGGAAGATCGTGCCTTTACCGTGGAACTGGACCGCACGGGCCAGACTTTTGAAGTTCCGGCAGACAAGAGCCTGCTGGATGTCCTGCTGGACGCAGATGTGGATGTTGACTTCGGCTGTTCAGAAGGGGTCTGCGGCGCCTGCATTACAGACGTCATCAGCGGTGAAATTGATCACCGCGACGGCATTCTGGATGACGGGGAAAAAGAGGCCGGTGACTGTATGTGCGTCTGTGTCTCCCGCGCCAAGGGCGACAAACTGGTGCTGGACCTTTAAGGGCCGCCTTTCTGAAGTTTCCAACCGACCGGAAAGCCAGCAGGCATGACCTCGACGACCCCAGAACATTTCCTGCAGGCCTGTGAAACTGCCACCACGGCCCTGCGCAGCCTTTTTGCGCCCACTCCTTTGCAGCAGAACCTGCATCTCAGTGAGCGCTTTGGGGCCAGGGTCTATCTCAAACGCGAAGATCTGACCCCCGTGCGCAGCTACAAACTGCGCGGGGCCTACAACTTCTTCCGTAAAGCCCTGGCCGAAGCGGCGCAGGATCCCACCCCGGACAGTGCGGCCCCCAGTTTTGTTTGTGCCTCAGCCGGCAATCACGCCCAGGGCTTTGCCTTTGCCTGTCAGCATTTCGGCGTCAAAGGCGTGGTCTACATGCCGGTGACAACGCCACAGCAGAAAATCGACAAGACCCGGGTCTTTGGCGGCGACAAGGTGGAAATCCGCCTCTTCGGTGACTTCTTTGATCAGTGCAACCAGGCAGCGCTGGATCATGCCGCCGACAGCGGGGCCCGCATGGTGCCCCCCTTCGATCACCCGGACATCATTGAAGGCCAGGCCTCCGTCGCGCTGGAGTTTCTGGATCAATGCCCGGAGAACATCGATGTTCTGATCCTGCCGGTAGGGGGTGGCGGTCTGGCAGCCGGGATCTGCCAGATTATGGCTGCTCGCTCTCCCGACACCCAGATTGTCTTTGCAGAACCCAAGGGGGCTCCTTCCTTCAAAAGTTCTTTGCAGCAGCAAGCCAGGATCAAACTGGATCAGGTGGACAATTTCGTCGACGGGGCAGCCGTGGCCCAGATCGGTGAACAGAACTTTGCCATTCTGAAAGACAGACATCCGGATGATGTTTTGCTGATCCCGGAGGACCGCCTCTGCGAAACCATCATCGAAATGCTGAATGTGGAAGGCGTGGTGCTGGAACCGGCCGGTGCCTTGCAGATTGATGCGCTGCGCAGCCTGACGCCCGACCAAATTCAGGACAAAACCGTGGTCTGTGTCACCTCTGGCGGCAATTTTGATTTTGAGCGGCTGCCGGAAGTAAAAGAACGGGCCCTGAAGGCTGCTGGCCTGAAAAAATACTACATCCTGCGGCTGCCCCAGCGTCCCGGTGCCCTGAAGGACTTTTTGCAGCTTCTGGGCCCCGACGATGACATCGCCCGTTTCGAGTATCTTAAAAAATCGGCCCGAAACTTTGGCTCCATCCTGTTGGGGGTGGAAACCAAAGCCGCCCAGAACTTCGAAACTCTGAACAAAAACATGACGGACGCCGGCTTTGCCTACCGGGACATCACCCATGATGATGACGTGGCCGGGCTGCTGATCTGACAGATTCAGGTTCGGGAACGGGCCATACTGACGTTTATCTGGCAGCCCCTCTTCCCAGCTTTTCTTTACCTTAAAGAAAAGCAACCTTTCATGATTTCAATTGGTTAAATTCACTTCCCCCCAATTTTTCACACCATAACGCCCAGCGCCTTAACCATGCTGGTTGCGCAACGTTTTCGACCGAGGCGGAAAAGCAGAAACTCTCTTGCATTTGAAATACTTTTTTTACTTTTTTGAGAAAAATTGAGACTGCGCACTAAACTTGTTTGAAAACGTAGAAACTCGCCCTTTCTCGTTTTGACAAATTGAAGAAGTGGTCAGTTCCATGTCCCTGTCACCAACCTACGACGTTTTCGTCCAAAGCGAGCAGATCTGGCGTAAAGCCAACAGCTTTTTCGAAAGAGATTCAGCCGTCTCCGTGGCCATGAGCCTCGGCTCCGACCCCCGCTACAAAAGCACCAAGGTGGTCAAGGAGTTCTATGACGAAAGCAAAAAGATCTTTGTGACCCGGACCGTCTATCGCTCTCAGGTGGAACGCCAGCCCCAAAGCGACCCCAAAGCTGAGGCGGGCGAGCAGGCCTACGCCCGCCTGGCAGAGAACAGACGCCAGTACCGGAAGAGCCAGGCTCAGCGGACTGCCGTTAAGAAGCGCCTCAAAGCCCGCAAACAAGATTCCCTGAAGTTCTTTGCCTCCATGGTCATGCGCACACTGGTCATTGCCGGGATTGCTGGCGGGTCCCTGCTCTACCTGCTGTCCCACAGCTAACCGCAGGTCAGTGGATCATGCTCTAAAACACTGATTAGAGGCAGAATCAGGCTTCAAGCGTCATTACGAAGTCAGTCCGCTTAAGGCGATTTGACCCGTAAACCAATTTGACTTAGGGGCCCCACTGCAATCCTTCCAACGCCTGGATCCGTTCCTTTGACTGATCCCAGTTGGCCTGCGTGACTTCATCCAGCAGAGCTTCGGCCAGGGCCAGCAGGGTGATGTTCGAGTCCCACGTGCGCTGAGCGTCAATGGCGCAGGGCAAGACCACCCGGGCCACACGGCTGACCGGAGACAACCAGCTGTCGGTTACCAGCACCACCCGGGCCTTGCGCGCCACAACCACCTCCGCCGCCTCCAGCAGGTCGGGCTGATAGCGGCGGATGTCGAAAATCACCACCACGTCGCCGGCCTTGATGTCCAGCAACTGGTCTTTCCAGGTTGAAACCTGTCCCTGAAAACGCCGGACCCCGGGGCGTACAATGCGCAGATGGGACGCCATGTAGGCCGCAATTGAGTCCGTAAAACGCCCCCCCAGAAAATAGCAGGACGACTTGCTGTCTTTCAGCAACCGGCAGGCGGCCTGAAACTCACTTTCAGGAATGGACTGCAGGGTCTGCCTCAGATTTTCTTCAGCCTGGGCAAAGACACGCCCCAGGCGCGACCCCTCCCGGTCCGGCCGGACCTGAGAAAAACCTTTTTCCAGAGGCGACAGCAGACTGGACTGAATTTCCTGGCGCAAAGCCCGCTGAAAACCGGGATAGCTCTCAAAGCCCAGACGGGTTGTAAAACGCAGGATGGTGGGCGCTGACGTACCGGCGGCCTGAGCAAATTCGGCCACGGTGGCCAGGCCGATGGAGGGAAAACTAGCCAGCAACGCATGGGCGGCCTTCTTCTCCGCCGCTGGCAGCGAGCTCATCACCTCATGGATCTTGTCTTGAATCCGCACCCTGGCTTTCCCTGCAGCTGTCTCATGCGCCCCATCATTTCAAGATGTATTGAATATTACAATCTTGACAGAAATGGGATTTTCGTAATTCATATAACATGAATCAACTCCCTCAAGACCCGGAAAAATCGGGCGGCCCTTTTGGGCTGGCAGGGTGATTTCGGAGGAGCCTCGGCGCAACACGAGGTGAGGGGAGACTTTAAGACGTGTTAGGGGAGAGAGGATGACTGAGGCTCTGCTGTCTGCCTCAGAAGCACCCAGCTATGCCGTGGAAAGGCCTGAGGGTCAGTCTCCGGTTTTTCTGGTTTGCGAGCATGCCTCTGCCAGCATTCCTGCCGCTCTGAACGGTCTGGGTCTGAGTGACGAAACCCGGCTGAGCCACGCGGCCTGGGACATCGGTGCCCTGGGTCTGGCGCAACGCCTGTCTCACCAACTGGATGCCTGCCTGGTTCACCAGCGCTATTCCAGACTGGTCTATGACTGCAACCGTCCCCCCGAGTCGGCAGGCGCCATGCCCGCCAAAAGCGAGGTTCATGCCATTCCCGGCAATGAGGCGCTGACAGATGAACAGCGCAGCGCCCGCGTGGAAGAGATCTACAGACCCTTTGTCCGGAAGGTGTCAGATCTGTTGGACGCGCGGTTGGCGCGGGGCCTGCCCACGGTCTTTGTCACGATCCATTCCTTCACCCCCGTCTTTCACGGACACCAGAGGGAGACGGAGCTGGGTGTGCTGTTTGGCAAAGACCGCAGACTGGGGGAGGCCATCCTGGCGGCCGCCCAAGGGCAAACGGCCTTTAGCTGCGCTGCGAACTATCCCTACAGCGCAGCCGATGGTGTGCTGCATACTCTGGACCTGCAAGCCGGGGCGCGGCACCTGCCCAATGTCATGCTGGAAATCAGAAACGATGGCCTCCTGGATGAGGCGGGGCAAGGGCTCTGGGCCAGCCGGCTGGCGGAGCTGATCCAAACCGCCCTGCCACAATTGCCGCAGTCTCATGACGGGAACGGAAACTACGCGACAGCATCTCTCGACAACGCTAGATTTGGCGACCGCTCGGCCAAAGCCAGCGGACAGTAAGGACAGACAAACCGTGATCTTCACGACGCACAAGACGGATAAAAAGGGCAGAGCATGCCGGGTTGGATAGTTTCTTATGTCCATTTTGTGGACGCGATGAACAGGAAAGTGGGCCGTCTGGCCATGTACCTGATCTTCGTCATGATGGGCATTCTGCTCTATTCGTCTTTCTCCAAAACCTTCACCTCTCCGGCGCTCTGGACCCTGGAGATGGCCCAGTTCGCCATGGTGGCCTACTACATTCTGGGTGGCCCCTATTCCATGCAGATGGGTGACCACGTGCGCATGGATCTGGCCTATGGCAGCTGGTCCACCAAAACACGGGCCTGGGTCGACGCCTTCACGGTTCTTTTCCTTCTCACCTATCTGGGCACCCTGCTGTGGGGCGGCATTGAAAGCACGACCTACGCCCTTGAGTACAAAGAACGCAGCTACTCTGCCTGGCGGCCTTACATGTGGCCGATCAAATCCATCATGTGTGTGGGTATTTTCCTGATGCTATTGCAGGCTCTCTCGGCCCTTTTCAAAGACATCGCAACCATCAAAGGGGTTGAGCTGAAATGAGTTACGAACTGCTCGCCCTTTTGATGTTTGCCTCCATGATGCTGATGCTCATGACGGGGCAACGGGTTTTCGCCGCCATCGGTGCGGTGGCTGTCATTTCCGCCCTCTTGCTGTGGGGCGATCGCGGGGGAGCTGACCTGGCCTTTGCGGCCGGCATGAAGCTGATGAAGTGGTATCCCCTGCTTACCCTGCCGCTCTTTATCTTTATGGGCTACATGCTCTCCGAAAGCGGCATTGCCGACGACCTCTATGAAGCTTTTCATGTCTGGTTTGGAGGCCTGCGCGGTGGGCTTGCCATCGGGACCATTGGCCTGATGGTGGTGATTTCCGCCATGAACGGCCTGTCCGTGGCTGGCATGGCCATCGGGGCGACCATTGCCTTACCCGAGCTGTTAAAGAGGGGGTATGACAAGATAATGGTTACAGGGGTGATCCAGGCCGGGTCCTCCCTGGGGATCCTGGTGCCGCCCTCTGTCGTTCTGGTGCTCTACGGCATGATTGCCCGCCAGCCGGTGGGTCAGCTCTGGCTGGCCGGGGCTCTGCCGGGCCTGATGATGGCCGGGCTTTTCATCCTTTACATCGTCGTACGCTGCCGCCTCCAACCTGAACTGGGCCCCATTCTGCCGAAGAAGGAACGGGACATTCCCATGGCCGAGAAGCTGAAGCTTCTGCAGGCCGGGATCATTCCCTTCCTGATCTTCTTTTCCATGACCGGTCTCTTCCTGATGGGCGTGACCAGCCTGGTGGAAAGCTCGGCGGTTGGGGCCGTCACCTCTCTGCTGGCCGCCATTGTAAAGGGCCGCCTGACCAAGCAGGTCTTTGAAGACACGGTGCGCAAAACTCTGGGCATCAGCTGCATGTTCATGTGGATCATCCTGGCGGCCCTCTGCTTTGGGGCTGTCTTTGATGGGTTGGGTGCGGTGAAAGCCATCAAGGGCTTCTTCCTTGACCAGCTGGGTCTGGGTCCCTGGGAAGTGCTGATCCTGATGCAGATTTCCTTCCTGCTGATGGGCACCTTCCTGGATGACACCGCCATGCTGGTGATTGTCGCGCCGCTGTATGTGCCGCTGGTCAAACTGCTGGGCTTCGATCTGGTCTGGTATGGCGTGCTCTACACCATCACCTGTCAGATCGCCTATATGACACCCCCCTTTGGTTACAACCTCTTCCTGATGCGGGCCATGGCCCCGCCGGAAGTGGGCCTGACCGACATCTACCGCTCCATCATTCCCTTTGTCGGGGTGATGATTCTGGCCCTTGTTCTGGTCATGGTCTTCCCGCAAATCGCCCTGTGGCTGCCCGATCTGCACTACGGTCGGTAAAGCCGGGCCCCCTGGTGAAGCCAGACTTTGCCAGGGGCCTTACGGAAAGGTCATGCGACGAAAAGTAGGTAATCAACGATAATAAGAAACGATGTGGATTTTGGAGGCTCTGCCTCCTCCCAAAAACTTCAACAAACAGGAAGGCTAAAAAATGTCCGAAACCAAAAAGCCGGAAATCATCGGCGTTACTCCCAAGACCACAGATCGCCGTAAATTCCTCAAGACCGCGGGTCTGGCCGGTGCTGCAGCTGTCGGTGCCTCCACGCTGGCAGCCCCCAATATCAAGGCATCCGGCCCGATCAAATGGCGCCTGCAGACCTATGCCGGTGCAGCTCTGGCCGAGCACGTGATCAAGCCGTCCATTGACTCCTTCAACAAGGTGGCCAATGGCGAAATGGAAATCGAGCTCTACTTCGCAGATCAGCTGGTGCCGACCGGTGAACTTTTCCGCGCCATGCAGAAAGGCACCATCGACGCCGTGCAGTCTGACGATGACTCCATCGCAGCACCCGTTGATGTCTCCGTCTTCGGTGGCTACTTCCCCTTCGGCACCCGCTACAGCCTGGACGTGCCCGTGCTGTTCAACCAGTGGGGTCTGCGTGAAATCTGGGAAGAAGCCTATGACGAAGTCGAAGGCGTCAAATGGCTGTCCGCCGGTGCCTGGGATCCCTGCCATTTCGCAACCGTTGAGCCCATCAACAGCCTGGCTGATCTGAAAGGCAAACGCGTCTTCACCTTCCCGACCGCTGGTCGCTTCCTGTCCCGCTTCGGCGTGGTGCCCGTCACCCTGCCTTGGGAAGACATCGAAGTGGCTGTGCAGACCGGTGAGCTGGACGGCATTGCCTGGTCCGGTATCACGGAAGACTACACCGTGGGTTGGGCCGATGTGACCAACTACTTCCTGACCAACAACATCTCCGGCGCCTGGTGTGGCTCTTACTTCGCCAACGAAGACCGCTGGAACGAGCTGCCCGCTCACCTGCAGGAACTCTTCAAGCTCTGCATGGACAGCTCCCACTACTACCGTCAGCACTGGTACTGGGGTGGCGAAGCCAAGCTGCGCACCGAAGGCACCAAGATGAAGCTGACCTCCATTCCCGATGAAGAATGGGCAACTGTGGAAGCAGAAGCCCGCAAGTTCTGGGATGAAGTGGCTCAGGAAAGCGAGCGCTCTGCCCGCGTTGTTCAGATCCTGAAGGACTACAACGCTGCCATGGACAAAGCCGGTCGTCCTTACCGCTACGGCTGATCCAGACCTGGATGCCGGCCTCCGCTGGCACCCGGATGAAAAAAGGCCCTCTCCGTCAGGAGGGGGCCTTTCCTTTTGTGTGTTAGACTGTTCTTACCCTAACCGCGCAACAAGGGACGGGTCAGACAGGTGGGACCTCCTTCACAGGCGACACACAGCGCCTCTCCGCTGAAGGTCCGGACACTCACACCGGCGGACTCCAGCAAGGCAAGGGTTTGCGGGGAACCTTCAACCATCAGGCACTGTCGAGGCGCCGTGGTCAGAATGTTAAGGCTGATGGTGCCGCTGCTTTCAAACTCCTCCAGAGGCGCTTCCAGCAGATCATAGCCCAGCTCTTCCATCAGCAGGCGCAGACCCACCGGCATCAAAGGGGCGCAGACCAAGGCCAGGCGGTGATCCAGCAGGCTGACCAGGGACATGATGTGCAGACAGGCGGCCCGCCCCTGGTAGACCGGCAGATCAAACGCCCGCACGGAAATGCCAAAGGGTGACAGCAGCGCGGTCATCTGATCAATGGCGGCCTGGTTGGTGCGATAACCCCGCCCCAAGGCCAGGACCTTGTCATCCAGCCAGAGACTGTCCCCGGCATCCATGGAGCCCGCCCCGGTAATCGAGCCCAGAATGGGAATGCCCTGATCCTCGTAGAACCGCCGGTGCAGATCTTCTTCGCCCTGACGCAGGGCTTTGCCCGGGTTCATCAAAATGGCCCCCTGGGGGGTCATCAAGGAGGGATCGTAGGTAAAGACGGAGTCAGCCAGATCCTGACCTTCGCCGTCAATCCAGAGAACCTCACAGCCAGCATCCTTAAGCAGATCCACAAAGCCGGCATGGTCCCGCAAGATGCCACCCGGATCATGGCCGGGGCCGTAGTTCCACTTGGCAAGATCTGCCGTCAGCAAGGCCCGGTCAGGCTGCCGCACGGCCACCCGCCGCAGGGGCGCGACCATGCTGGACAGGCCATAAGCGGCCAACTTGGTTCCGTCGCCCATGATCACTCGTTGCCCTGAACACGGCTCAGGTCAGCTGCATCTTCCCGGCACAACCCCAGCGCCTGATCGGTGGAAAGGGCCGTGCAGAACTCCCCATGCAGGTTGGCCACCGCCATGTCATGGACCACTTCGGGATCATAATCTGTCCCATCCAACCCGATGCGGTTGGTGGTGGCGCAGCTGTCGTGGATCAGATAGGTGTCGAACCCCAGATTGCCGGACATGCGCACCGTGGTTTCCACACAGCAGTTGGTGAAAAAGCCCACCACCAACAGGCGGTCAATACCGGCCCGGCGCAGCTGGATTTCCAGCGAGGTGCCGATGAAGCCGCTGTTGACGTCCTTGATAACAACAATGTCGCCGTCTTCCGGATCAAATCCCGGCTTTTGCTTGCCGCTTTCCAGGGAAAGTTTGAGGGGAGAGGCTTCCTCACGGGAATCATGGATGGTGTAAGCCACCTGCCGACCGGCAGCCCGCCAGGCGGCCAGTAGTTTGTGCATGTTCTCTTCTGCGGCCAGATTGTTCCTGCGGCCTGTGGGTCCTCCCCAGTGGGTAAAGACATCCACCCCTTCCTGAACATCGATCAACAGCAGTGCGGTGTTTTTCTCAAACTTGGGAATCATGGCAGGGCCTCGACTATACAAATGAATAGGCGGGGAGTTTTGCACAAGACTATTCACTTGTATAGTCCCTTTGGGTAAGCTCCGAACAATGGCGGTTTGTGAGCCAAGACTCTGCCCAATTCTGTTCTGTTTCGAGGTGCCTATGCAGGTTGATACCGCATCCCTTTCGTCCCGCGATGCCGATTCACAATCGACTGCTTCTGAGATTTCCGGTCGGGACCGTCTGGTGGAGGCAACGCTCAATTGTCTGGCGGAACTGGGATCAAAGGGAGCCACCATTCGGCGGATTGCAGAAGAAGCTGACGTGACGGCCGGATTGGTTCGCCATCATTTTCAAAGCAAGGATGCGCTCTTCCGCGAAGCCTATCAGGCCATCAACAAAAGCGCTCAGATCAGAATGCAGCAGGTGGTGAACCAGCAGGATAAAGCGCCGGACCTTTTGCTGCGGGACACCATCAGGGCATTCTTTCCGGAGGATCTGCAAGACCGTAAACTGATGCGCATCCACATTGCCTTTTGGGGCCTTGTGCTAACGGACCCGGCCATTGCCGAAGTTCAGCAGGAAACCTACTCGGCAACATTGGAGCTTTTTACAACAGTGCTCAGGCCGCTGGTGACAGACCCAGAGCAAAGGCAGGAAATGGCTGTGGGCCTGATCTCACTGTGCGACGGCCTCTGGCTGGAGTGTTGCCTCAATCCCGACCGCATGACGGCAGCTAAAGCCGTCGACATTGTCACGGACTTCGCCACGGCACGACTGGCGGTGATGGCCAGATAAACGCGGTACTTACAGCTCTAGACCACCGAGAAACGCGCTTTTGCGGGCCTGCAGGCGTTGAACCAGAAAGTCCGCCAAAGCCCGGATGCGCGCGGTCTGGCGCAAATCCCGGTGCAGCAGCAACCAGATGCTGCGGTCCAGCTGGGGACGATGAAAGGGGGCCCGCACGAGGCCCGGGTGCCGATCCCCCATAAAGCAGGGCAAAGAGCAAAGTCCGACACCGCGTGACGCCAGGCTCATCTGCAGGCTGGCATCCATGGTGCGGTGGCGCAGCTTGGCGTGGGGAAAGGGTCCGGCTTTGATCCAGGGGGCAGTGGTGGCCCCCGCCTCTTCATTCCAGCCGATCCAGACCAGCCCTCGGCCGCCATTATCCTCAATCCTGGCGGCATAGTCCGGCGAACAGAAAATGGCGAGGGCGTAGCGCACCACGTGGCGGCAAACCACATTCTCCTCATCCCCCACCAGTTCATGGCCTACCCGCAGGGCGACATCGGCTTCCCGTCGGGCAAGGTCCGAATAGTCGTTGGTCAGGTTCATGTGCAGGTCAATGTCAGGATAGAGGCTGGAAAACTCGGCGAGGTCATCCACCAGCTGGGTAGCCGCCATGGCGGGGGGCACAGACAGATGAATCACGCCAGCTGGGCTTTCGTCTTTGCCGGATACCATGCGCGAGGCCGCCAACACCTCCCCTTCAATGCGGAGGGCAAAAGGCTGCAACTCCTCCCCCAGCTGCGTCAGTTTTAAGCCGTCACTCATCCGGTCAAACAGCCGGGCCGACAGACCTTTTTCCAGCGTTTTCAATCGCCTGGAAACGGTAGCATGGTTTGCCCCCAGGGTTTCTGCTGCCCCGCGCAAACTGCCCGCCCGGGCCACAGCCAGGAAGAACTTCAAATCATCCCAGTCTATTTCTGAAAAACGCTCCGGCATGTGATCTCCCAGGTTTGCAGAGGTTTACATGGATCAAAAACTATCCACAGTGGATCATTATTGACGCTTTCTTTGTAAAAATTATCCACCTATCTCTCGAGTAGTTGATGAAGGTTTCAGAGTCAAATCAGTCAGGGTTCCCGTCAGAGGGTCATCATCTGGTGCGGTTCTTCAGAGGCATCGTTGCCACGGGGAAAAGCCCCCCTTTTCCTGCTGGTCAGGCGGGCTGATGTCAGCAGTTTGGCGCTCAGTCAGGCAGATGAAGCTCGCCCCGCACCGGCACAGTATTCTGCCCAGGCACGGCCGCAGTAACCTACAAGCGTCCTGATGCGACCGCCCTTCATCGTCATTTCGAATTGGGAGATTTCTATGTCTGAGGTTTTTGTGACGCGGGTTGTGGAAGCGCCGCTGTCTGACGTTTGGGCCAGTTGGGATGACTATGGCAGCATCTGGAAGTTCAATCCCGGGCTGAAAGGCTCATATCTGCTGGAGGGCAGCACAGAAACTGGCATTGGGGCTTTGCGTCAATGCGATCTGGCTGATGGCAAAAACTACATTCGGGAGAAGATCATCGGCTATGAGCCGGAAAAGACGCTGGTGCTGGACATCTATGAAGGAACGGTTCCCATCAAACGCGCCACTGCCAGTTTCGAGTTTTCTGCTTTGGGACCTAATCGCACAGCGGTATCAATGCGTATGGTCTTTGAATTGAAGATGGGGATCCTTGGCAGGCTCATGGCACCGATCCTCAAAGGCCAGTTTACCCGAACCCTGCAGGCCTTGTTGGACGGGAATGCGGCCTACGTCGAACGCGGCGTTCAGGTTTCCAACGCATGAAAAGAGATCAGGTATAGCGTTAGCTATGGAACAATACGCCTCTTAGAGCATGATCGGTTTCGTTAGAATCGCTTCGCGCTTGAGACCAAACCGTGAACCATCCTCTAAAACACTGAAAAGAGGCCAAGCAATCAGGAGACGCCATGACAGCGCGAAGCTCAGTGACCCTGGCAAACGACACCATTCATAATCCTTCCGATGCCCGCCACTTCATGGCTCTCACGCCCATCAGCGCAGAGGTCAGGGTTTACCTGGAAGATCAGTTGCTGGCCCGCAGCCAGAAGGCCGTCCGATTGGTGGAGGTCGGCCGGGCTGTCTACCCCCCGGTGATTTATCTGCCAGCAGAAGATTTGACAGTGGACCTGGAGACCCTGGATAAGTCCACCCACTGCCCTTTAAAAGGCGATGCCAGTTATTTCGCCGTTTCAGGAACTGAAATCGCCTGGGGCTATGATCAGCCCTTCGATTTTGCCGAAGACCTCACGGGTCTTCGGGCGTTCTGGCCGAACAAAGTGCGTTTTGAAGAGGTCCCCCTCAGCTCCTAAAATCGCGATGACTTGGAGGGTCCCGTTCATCCGGGTCCTAAACCTATGCTGTCCAGCCATAGAACACTTTGCCGGAGGTCAAACCGGCCCACGGCTGAAGGCTAAGGATAGAAAACACCGGCCGTTTTTCCCAACAGGTCATGGCCTTTCCAGGCATGTAATTGTTCATAAGCCCCGCTTACGGGGCTTTTTTTTTCGCCCATCACGTCGCCCAGAAGATCCATATAATCTAATAATATCAATTTGTTATAAAGCATCACCGGCAGGTAAGGGAGTCTGATCTCATTTTTCTTATTGAATATACAGACCAGTCTGTCTATTTATCATTAACAACGCAATACCGATCAGTACACAAATTCCACTGGAGCCCCCATGAGCCGCCCGCCCTTTCCCCCCTTTACCGCAGACACTGCCCGGCAGAAGGTCCGCGCAGCCGAAGACGGTTGGAACTCCCGCAACCCCGCCAAGGTTTCTCTGGCTTACAGCCCGGACAGCCATTGGCGGAACCGGGCTGAGTTTCTGACTGGCCGTGCAGAGATTGAAGCTTTCCTGACCCGGAAATGGGCAAAGGAACTGGATTACCGGCTGATCAAGGAGCTCTGGGCCTTTGCCGACAATCGGATCGCTGTCCGCTTTGCCTATGAATGGCAAGATCACGGCGGCAACTGGACCCGCTCCTACGGCAATGAAAACTGGGAATTTGATGCTGACGGACTGATGCGTCGCCGCTTTGCCAGCATCAACGATCTTCCCATCGACGCCAGCGACCGAAAGTTCCACTGGCCTCTCGGGCGGCGTCCCGATGATCACCCGGGTCTAAGCGATCTGGGGCTTTAACCCCGACACCCCACTGCCCCCCATGCTTTCGCGTCAGTCTCGCTAAACAGGCTCCCGACCGACCGCTGCTGACACCCCCAAACGTCCACATTTCAAGAAAACCAAGAGAGGACCCCATGAAAAACACCGGCAAACCAACCTCAAAACATACCGTCAAAAAGCTGCTGACCGGGGCCACCCTGGCCGCCGGCCTGTTGTCCGTCCTTGCCACCCCCAGCCAGGCACTGGCAGGGCAGGCCCAGGCGGCCGTTCCCGAAACGCTCACCTCTGTTTCAAGCGCTACCACCAGCCAGGTGCAGTTCGGCAGCGAAGTGATCGACGGCGTGAAGATCGCCTACCGCCAGGCCGGTGATCCCGGCAAACCCACAGTTCTGCTGCTGCATGGCTTCCCCACCTCTTCGCACATGTTCCGCAATCTGATCCCGGTGCTGGCAGAGCGCTATCACGTGCTGGCCCCTGACTATCCCGGTTTCGGTGCCTCCGACATGCCGGCAGCCGGCGACTTTGAGTACAGCTTTGCCCAGATCGCCCGCATGATGACCGAGCTGCTGGACCGTAAGGGCATTGACCGCTACGCCGCCTATGTCATGGATTACGGTGCCCCGGTGGGCTACCGGATGTTTGCAGAACAGCCGGAGCGGGTAACCGGCTTCATCATCCAGAATGGCAATGCCTATGAAGAAGGGTTGCGTGAATTCTGGGACCCCATGCGGGCCTACTGGGCCGATGCCAGTACGGAAAACGGCGATCAGCTGCGGGCCTTCCTGACGCTGGAGGCCACAAAGTGGCAGTTCACCCACGGCACGCAAAACCCGCAAAACATCAGTCCGGACAACTATTGGCATGTCCAGTACCTGCTCGACCGACCCGGCAACCAGGACGTCCAGCTGGCCCTGTTCCTCGATTACGGCAGCAACCTTGGCGAATATCCCAAATGGCAAAAGCTGTTCCGCGAGCACCAGCCGCCCGCCTTGCTGATGTGGGGCAAAAACGACCACATCTTTCCGGCGGAAGGTGCCCATCCTTACAAGCAGGACCTGAAGGATCTGGAGTTCCACCTGCTTGATACGGGCCACTTTGCCCTGGAGGAAAAAGGGCCGGAAATCGCCGCCAGAATGCTCGTCTTCCTCGATAAGAACGCCGAGTGATCACCTGCACCGGACACAGCCGTCTCCTGCAAAACAGGGGGCGGCTTTTCGGTGTTTTGACTGCCTCTCCCCCAAACGCCTCAGGCCTCCGGAGAGGGTGCTTTGAGACACCTCCAAAAACCTAAAACGCTTCTAACCAAACCGATCATGCGCCAGAGGCAAATCACCTTAGGGGGGCTCATTTTTTAGTCTTTAACGCGTGAGTTTGCCTCTTCGCAGTGTTTTAGAGGATGATTCACGGTTTGGTTTGAAGCGCAAAACGCTTCTAACCAAACCGATCATGCTCTAGGTTGCGCCCATTGATTTCCCTGTCCCCCGGACCAGAAAACATGACCGCACCCAATCAGGCAGATCCCAAGGCATCCGATACAGCCGCAGAGCGGGAGACTGCAGAGGACAGGCAGGGCAAAGCCCTGACAAAACCGGATTTTCACGACGCTTTTCGGGTCTTCGGCAAAATCGGCTTACTGTCTTTCGGCGGGCCGACCGCTCAGATCGCCCTGATGCACCGGGTGATCGTCGATGAAGAAGGCTGGCTGAAGGAAAACCAGTTTCTCAGCGCCCTAAGCTTCTGCATGCTGCTGCCCGGTCCGGAAGCCATGCAACTGGCCACCTACAGCGGATGGCGGCTGCTGGGTCTGCGCGGGGGCTTGCTGGCTGGGTTGCTGTTTGTATTGCCCGGCGCCGTGCTGATACTGGCCCTGGCCGCCTGCTACGCCCTTTTTGGTGAGCTGCCTCTGGTGCAGGCCGTCTTTCTCGGCATCAAATCCGCTGTCCTGATCATCGTCATTGAAGCGCTGCTCAGGATCTCCAAACGGGCCTTGAAACGCCCCGCCCACTGGATCCTGGCAGGCGCGTCTTTCGTCGCCCTCTTTTTCCTGTCTCTTCCCTTTCCGCTGGTCATTGCCATGGCGGCGCTGATTGGCCTGCTGCTGGCCTGGAATCAGCAGCCACCAGCCGTGGTGGAAGCCTCGGAGCAGCCTTCCGGCAAAGGAATTGGGCAAACGGTCAGGATCTTTGCATCTGGCCTTACCATCTGGATGCTGCCTTTGATTCTGATGAGCCTGTTGCTGGGGCCCGACCATGTGCTGGCCCAGCTGGGCTGGTTCTTTTCCAAACTGGCGGTGGTGACTTTCGGCGGGGCCTACGCGGTCCTGACCTACATGGCCCAGGACGTGGTTCAGCATTACGGCTGGTTAAGCGCCGGGGAAATGATGGACAGCCTGGGGCTGGCAGAAACCACCAATGGTCCTTTGATCCTGGTCACGGAATTTGTCGGCTTTCTTGCAGCCGCTCGGGCTGAGGGAGAGATCAATCTCTGGATGGGTCTGGCCGGAGCTGCGGTGACGCTCTGGGTGACCTTTGTCCCCTGTTTCATCTGGATCTTCGCCGGGGCCCCTTACATTGAGCGCCTGCAGAACATGCCGCGTCTCAGCGGGGCGCTCAGCGGTGTCACTGCCGCCGTTGTCGGCGTCATGCTCAACCTGTCCCTCTGGTTCGGTCTGCATGTCTTTTTTGAAGACGTTGCGGCCAGCAAAATGGGCCCCCTCACCCTCTGGCAACCAATGCTGGAGAGCCTCAACTGGCTGGCCGTCGGACTGGCGCTCGTCGCTGCCGGGGCGTTGCTGCGCTTTCGCCTCGGTGTTGCCAGCACTCTGGGGCTGGTCGGCGCCTTATCTCTTGCGGCCCAGCTGCTTGTCTGATCCGGACCTGACGTCAGGCTGCGGAAGTTTTGCGACAGACGGCAATGAAATAGCCGTTGTGCCAGTCGCTGCGCTGCCGGTCGAGGGTTGGGTGGCTGTCATCCTGAGTTGTCCTGATGATCAGGCAGGCCAGAATTTCCGCGCCCAGTTTCTGCAGCGCATGCTTGGTCCCCTTGCGCACTGACGACCAGTTCCAGTCGTCAACAATCAGAAGATAGACATCATCGAGACAGGGCTGAGCCCGCATCAGGCCTTGAAGGTGATCTGCTTCCTCATGGGGGCCGTCAAAGAGGTAGAGGTTGAAGAACCCCAGGCTGGTGAAGTCCACATCCTGATAGGACTGTTCCCGAAACCGGAAGCGAACCTGATCCGACAGACAGCGTCTGACATTCGCCAGGAAATCCTCTTTCGGGCCGCCAAACTGACTCCAGTTGTCGATGCAGGTAACGGTCAGCCTGTTGCCATAGATGGCAGAGCAGGCCGTAGACCCTGCCCAGGATCCCACCTCCAGATACCGGGCGTCGGGCAGCTCCGCGATCAGGTTGTTGATCAGGTAGCGATACTTCAGGCCGGACATGCCCCGCATCCCGCAGATCCAGCGAGGCAGTTTGCTTTCCCCTGCCCGGGTTTTCTCATATGCCGTTTTGAGAGCTGCAGCCAGGGGATGGTCAAACTGCCCGTCAAGCAGGATGCTGGTTTCTTCAGTGCCTTGGCTGACCAGACTCACCGTCTCCCCCTACGTCGGCAAGATGCGTGAAAGCCGCGCTGTCTATACGGACAAAGCGGCCAGGGTCAGCGAGCCGCCGCCCCGGCAGTTAGCCTAGAGCATGATCGGTTTGGTTAGAAGCGCTTTGCGCTTGGAGCTAAACCGTGAATCATCCTCTAAAACTCCGGAGCATGATCGGTTTAGGTAGAAGCGCTTTGCCAGTTTTATGGCAACAGAGACCTAGCCACTGATGTTACGTGCGCTCGACAATAAAGTCTGGGCAGATGCCGCTGGCGGCTATGTGGCCGTCCACATCCAGGCCAGTCAGCAATCCATGACCGGTGATCAGGGCTGTCGACACACCGGCGGCAGCGCCCCCCAGAACATCCGTGTGCAGGGTATCCCCGACCATCACCACGCGGGAACGGTCCTCGCCGATCCCGGCACGGGTCAGCGCCATCTGGAACACATTGTCGAAGGGCTTGCCGAAGAAACCCGGTGCCAGGCCTGTGGCATCGGCCAGATCATGGGCAAAAAAGCCGGGCTCGAGAGAAAAACCCTTTTCCCTGGGTGCCACCAGATCAGGGTTGCCCACCAGAACCGGACGCGGGCGACTTTTCAGAGCAGACACCAGAAGAGCCTGCCTTTCAGCCGTCCAGTCCTTGGAGCTCAACAGCAAAAAGCCCTCTGCGCTTTCGAAAGCGGCCGGATCATCCGCCAGGAGATCGGCGTCTGCCTGCAGGTCACTGAGATCGGCCCCATCCTTGCCCATGACGCCCCAGCGCAGCCCCGGATAACCGGGCAACTCCGCAATCAGGGCATCCCGGCTGGACACCACGTTTTCCGCCGTGAAGTCGTAACCAAAAGCGCGATACTTCTGCAAAGAGGCAGAGGCCGGATCCCGGGCACTGTTGGTCAGCACCATCACCTTTTTGCCAGCCGCCTGCAGGGCCGATACCCGCTCCAACGCGTGGGGCAGAACGGAGTCCCCCACGTTGAGGACGCCAAAGGCATCCAGCAGCCAGACATCGAAACGGTCCATCAGGTGGCTGAGGTCGGCCACGCGGGTCGAGGCCTGGCCGAAAGTCGCCTCAGGCAGACGGTCGCGGATCGCCTCATAGCGGGCGACCGCCTGTTCCGCATTCAGTTCGATCATCTTTTTTGCAGATCCGGTTTAGATAATGGCGCCGCGTACCTTGGCCGACACCCATTCACTGACAATCACAGCGACGAAGATGACGATCAGGATAAGCAGAACCTGAGGCCAGGCAAGGATATTCAGGGATGACTGCAGCTGCAGGCCGATCCCCCCGGCACCGACCAGACCCAGAACCGTACTTTCGCGGATGTTGATGTCCCAGCGGAAGACTGAGATCCCGGCAAAAGCGGGCAGAATCTGCGGAACGATGCCATAGAGCATGACCTGCCAGCGACTGGCCCCCGTGGCCGTAATGGCCTCCACCTGGGTGTGATCAATCTCCTCGATGGCTTCATACAGCAGCTTGGCACAGAACCCGACGGACCGCAGGGCAATGGCCAGCATCCCGGCGAAGATCCCGGGGCCGATGATGGCGACCAGCAGCAGCGCCCAGATCAGGGAGTTGATGGAGCGGGAAGCGACAATGACGAAGAGCGCCACGGGCCGCACAAAGTACTTGGACGGTGTGGTGTTGCTTGCCGCCAGAAAGGCCACGGGCACGGCCACGATCAAGGCCAGCAGTGTGCCCAGGGTGGCAATGTTCAGTGTATCCCACAGCGGCTCCCAGAGTTTGTCCATATAGGACCACTTGGGCGGCCATGACCGGCCACCGATGTCTGCGGCAATACGCGGGGCATCTTCGACGAAGAACCAGGTCGTCGCGCTGGAGATTTGCTGCCAGCAGTAAACGAAGACAGCCGTGGCGATCAGCCAGGCGGCCCAGCGGGTCAGCTGCGCCGTCCGGTCCCGGCGCATCCAGACTTTACCGGCAGAGGTTTCCAAAACTGGCATTTACTGAACCCTCGCCCGAATGATGCCGGACAGGTATTCCAGAACCATGACACAGCCAATGATGATAAGCAGGATCGCTGCCGAGGTATCGAACTCGTAGCGGTCAAAAGAGGTGTTGAGCGTTGCGCCGATCCCACCGGCACCGACCAGACCCAGAACCGCAGATTCACGGAAATTGATGTCCAGACGGTACATGGACAGGCCAATCAGGCGGGGCATGACCTGGGGCTGAACCCCGTAGTTGATCTTCTGCAGCCAGGAAGCACCGGTGGCGGTGATGGCTTCTGCCTGCACCTTCTCAATGTCCTCAATGTTCTCTGCCAGCAGTTTGGCCAGAAAGCCGATGGTGGCGAAGCTGAGGGTGAGGAAACCGGCCAGAGGTCCGAAACCGAAGATGGCCACCAGCAGAATGGCGACGATGATCTCGTTGAGCGCACGGGACAGCGCGATGATACCGCGGCAGAAAAGATAGATGGGTAGCGGCGCCATGTTGCGGGCGGCCCCCAGGGCAATGGGGACAGACAGCGCAATACCAACAACCGTGGAGGCCACGGTCATGATGATGCTTTCGATCATGCCGTCGCGAATGTCAGCTCCGCGGCTGCCGAAATCCGGACTGGTAAAGGCGGCAATGAAAGCCCAGCCCCGATCCAGACCCTCGTAGACGCGGGACCAGTTGACTTCCATGGAACCGATGGCCAGCACGAGATAGATCAGAGAGCCGATGGCCAGCCCCCAGCGCACAGGTGCGGATTTGATGAAAGGCGGTTTGCGCCAGGGCTTGCCCAGGCGTGTCTCTAGAGGAACGACTTCGAGGGTGCTCATTCCGCAGCTTCCTCCCCGTCATCCTCTTCATCGACTTTGCGGATGGTTTCCTTCCAGTCTTCTTCCCCGTAGATGGTGGTCAGCACTTCAGGGGTCAGGGCGTCAGGTGGGCCATCGAACTGCATGGTGCCCAGTTTCAAACCGATCACCCGCTGAACGAACATCTGGGCCAGCGCCACATCGTGGATGTTGATGATGGCGGCCAGTTTGCGTTCTTCGCAAAGCTCACAAATCAGACGCATGATCTGACGGGAGGTTTTGGGATCCAGAGACGCAGTGGGCTCATCAACCAGCAAGAGGGCCGGGTCCTGAATCAGGGCGCGGGCAATGCCCACACGCTGACGCTGGCCACCGGACAGCTCGTCGGCCCGTTTGTCGGCCATGGCCAGCAGGCCCACCCGATCCAGCAGGCGGAAAGCTTCGTCCACATCCTTTTGCGGATAACGACGGGTCCAGCTGCGCCAGAACCCTACATAACCCAAGCGGCCGGACAGCACGTTTTCCATGACCGTCAGGCGTTCAACCAGAGCGTATTCCTGGAAAATCATGCCCATACGGCGACGTTCCCGCCGCAAAGCTGCCGATCCCAGGTCTGTGACATTGACCCCTTCCAGGGTCACTTTTCCGGAGGTGGGTTCCACAAGCCGGTTGATGCAGCGGATCAGGGTGGATTTCCCTGCGCCCGACGGGCCGATCAGAGCCAGAACCTGGCCTTCGGGTACCTCCAGGTCCACGGCATTGAGAGCCTTGTCACCGGTTGGATAGGTTTTGGTGAGCTTTTCAAGGCGCAGCATGTTTCCCCCAAATCTCAAACATAGAAAACGGCGGGTGCCGGGACAGGCACCCGCCGCAGGTAAGGTTTACTTACAGGCGTAAGAAACGCCGTTGGCAGTGTCGATTTTACGAATGACGTCCCAGAATTCCTTGTAGGTCATTTCCAGGAACTGGCCTTCGTTGGATTTTTCGAACTCTTTCTGAAGGCTGGAGCCTTCCCAGTCGAAAGAGAAGAAAGCTTCACGGATCTTCGCGGCCAGCTCAGGCTTCAGGTTGTAAACGGTACCGAAACCGGTGGTCGGGAAGGTCTGGGATTTGTAGATGGAAACCACCTGATCTTCAGTGATCACGTCACGCTTGAGCATGCGGGCCATCACGGAGTTGGCGATGGAAGCAGCCAGGTAATCTTTGTTGGCAACACCCAGAATGGAGTTGTCGTGCTTGCCGGAGAAGGCAGGCTCAAAATCACGCTCGGGGATCATGTCGTAGTCGGCTTTCAGGATGGCAGAAGGAGCCTTGAAGCCGGAGTTGGAGGTCGGAGAGGTGAAAGCAAGCTGCTTGCCCTTGATGTCCTCGACCTTTTCGATGCCCGAACCGGGATAGGTGATGATCTCCATTTCATAGCCGAACTTGCCGTCCTTGGAGGCCATGATGGTGAAGGGGTTGAAGCCGGCGCAGTTCACAGCCAGCGGGTTGGAGCCGGTGTTGAAACCGGCAATGTGCAGACGGCCGGAGCGCATGGCTTCGATCTGGGCAGCGTTGGACTGCACAGGGAAGAAGACGGATTTTTTGCCGGTCACTTTGTCCAGGTGATCCAGGAAATCGGACCAGGCTTCTTTGTAGACAGCAGGATCTTCAACCGGCGTGTACGCAAAAATCAGAGTATCAGGATCCAGCCACTCAGAGGGATCGGTCGGCGCATCAGCCAGCAGATCGCCGTTGCGATCGCAGAAACGCTCATCCAGATCACCGCGCGGGCAGTCTTCTGCTGCCGCTGCGCCCCCGGTGCTAAAAGCAAAGGACAGGGCGACAACGCTCGCGCCCAGTAAAGTTGCCAATCGTGCCATTTTTTTATTCCTCCCTAAATCGTCATTTAGATGGCTCTCAAAGCAACCTAGGTCAAAGAGCATTCCTGCCGCAAACAAATAGTTTGATTCATGTTCGCAATCGAACCTCCTTAGAGGAATCTTCTGCGCCCTGCCGATTTTACCGTGAAAAGGTCCTGACCACCCCAGCCTTCCGGCAACGCCCTTTATCCCCCCCTGCCAGACGCCCCGCCGCTAAAAGAAACAAGCCGCTCAAAATTTTCTTTAATAACAAATTCTTAAGTAGGAGGTTTTGATTTTCATCCGCCTGATGTGATTGACGGACGGCCTGTCGGTACCGAGCAGGGGGCGCTCAGTGAGAAATCTCATGAGCCGAAAAAGACAGCCGCGCTTTTGAAATGGAAATCTTCGAAAAGGTTTGAAGATGAAAACATTCACTCATAAAACGAAGGTGAAGCTGATCCGTTTCATGGCGACAGCGGACAGTGATTACCGCCGGGATCAGGCGGGGGACAGCCCGCCCTGATCCACGATGAAGGCCGCAATCTCCTGCGCGCCCTGATCAGCTTTCAGATTGCTGAAGAGATAGGGACGCGGACCGCGCATGCGGGCAGAGTCCCTATCCATGACATCCAGGTCTGCGCCGACCAGCGGGGCCAGATCGGTTTTGTTGATCACCAGAAGATCGGACCGGGTGATGCCAGGACCGCCTTTGCGGGGAATCTTCTCACCCGCCGAGACATCAATCACGTAGATGGTCAGGTCCGCCAGTTCCGGAGAAAAGGTTGCCGCCAGATTGTCCCCACCGGATTCAATCAGGACCAGATCCAGCTTTGGGAAGCGCGCACACATGTCGTCTACGGCTTGAAGATTGATTGAGGCGTCTTCACGGATCGCAGTATGGGGACAGCCGCCGGTTTCCACACCAAGGATGCGGTCTGCTGGCAGGACGCCGGTGCGGGTCAGAATCTCGGCATCTTCCTTGGTGTAGATATCATTGGTGATGGCGCAAAGATCATAGTCTTTGGACAGCCGCTGACAGAGACGCTCCATCAATGCCGTTTTTCCGGACCCGACAGGCCCCCCGATGCCAACGCGCAACGGCCCGTTTTGTGACGCAGTCATGATCTGAAAAGCCTCGTATACTGTGTTTCATGTGCCATGGAGGCGATGTCCACCAAAGGTGTAAAGCCCCCCAGTTCCTCCAACCCGGCCTCCCCGGCCCAGCCCGCCAGAGCCGCAATCCTGTCCTCGCAGTCAGCCAGGCAGCGAACCCCATCAGACTGCCCCAGCGGCACCAGCCGAACCCCGGCAGAGATCAGATTGGCTGTCAGCCCATGCAGATAGGCCGCCAGTGTATCGCCCAAAGGCAGTCCCGCCCGGGCTGCCGCCCCGCCCACGGCCAAAGGATAGGGTGCCTTTTTAAGCAGGATCGCAAGGGAGGGGTCAGCAGCAAGATCAGGCCACCCCGCTGAAACAGCCCGCCAGAAAGCCTGCCCCTGGGCTTCTGTTTCCAGCAGGCGTTCCTGAGAAGGGGTGTAGGCAAGAGCCAGATCCAGCAGTTCTGACAACCGGGCCTCATTCCCCTCCCGCACGCTGTGCCAGGCCTCCGCACAGAAGAGGGCATCGTTGCGTCCGGTCCCCAGCTCCAGAACAGCCTCCAGCCAAAGCAACAGACTTTCTTTATCTGTTACCCTGCCCTGCTCCACCTCCCATTCCAGGCCATGAGAATAGGTGTAGGCCCCGACGGGAAAAGCAGGAGACATCCAGGTCATAAGCCGCTGAAGCTGAATCTGGTGGCCTCGGTCAGTCATGTCCCGGCCCCTGAGAGGTTTCGCTGGCAGGAGGATGGCCTGTATGAGCGGGCTCTGCGTGAGAATGTGATCCGTGACTGTGGCCCAGAACCTGACCACTCCCGTAGGCTCCGCCTTCCGGCTGAAACGCCCGGGACAATCGGTAGGTTCCCGCGCCGAGACCCTGAAGCATCTGCTCGATCACATGGTCGAATCTGATGTAGAGGCGATCCTCGCAGATCTCCGTCGGCAGGTGACGGTTGCCCAGGTGCCAGGCAATGCGCAGGAAATGTCGGGGACTGTCGCAGGTCACCTGCAGCAGATCTTCCGGGGCGGCCTCAATGGCCACCAGGCGCCCATCCTCCAGGACCAGTGCATCTCCCTGGGCGAGGCTGGCCGGTCGCGGAAGATCCAGCAGGAAACGAAGTCCCTGCCGGGTAACCATGGTGATGCGGCGGCGATGGCGTTGATCATAGTCCAGCAGCACCTGGTCTGCATCCTCTTGGGACCAGGATCCCGCCGGCAGGATTTTTGTGGATCGCAACAGAGACACGGGAGACCCTTCGCGCAAATCAGAAGAGGAAGTAGCGCTGGGCCATGGGCAGCACCTCAGCCGGTTCGCAGGTCAGCAAAACGCCATCGGCCCGCACTTCATAGGTCTCCGGATCCACCTCGATATGGGGCAGCGCATTGTTGTGCACCATGGCATGTTTGGAAATGCCGCCCCGGGTGTTCTCCACTGCAACCAGGCTCTTCTCCACCCCCAGTCGTGCGGCCAGGCCATCCTGGACCGCAGCTTTGGAGACAAACGTCACCCCTGTCGCCGTGCGGGCCTTGCCATAGGCGCCGAACATCGGGCGGTAGTGAACCGGCTGCGGTGTGGGGATGGAAGCATTGGGATCCCCCATGGGAGCCGCGGCGATCATGCCCCCAACCAGCACCAGGCTGGGTTTTACGGCAAAGAAAGCCGGATCCCAAAGCACCAGGTCCGCCCGCTTGCCCACTTCGATGGAACCGATTTCCTTGGACAAGCCGTGGGCGATGGCCGGGTTGATGGTGTACTTGGCGATGTAGCGTTTGGCCCGGAAGTTGTCATTCTGGCTGCTGTCTTCCGGCAGAGCGCCACGCTGTTGTTTCATCTTGTCGGCGGTCTGCCAGGTGCGGATCAGAACTTCCCCCACCCGACCCATGGCCTGACTGTCCGACGCAATGATCGAAAAGGCGCCCAGGTCATGCAGAATATCTTCTGCGGCGATGGTTTCCTTGCGAATGCGGGACTCCGCAAAAGCCACATCTTCGGGAATGCTGGAATCCAGGTGATGGCAGACCATCAGCATATCCAGATGTTCTTCCAGCGTATTGATGGTGTAAGGTCGGGTCGGGTTCGTCGAGGAGGGCAGCACGGAGGCCTCGCCACAGACTTTGATGATGTCAGGCGCATGGCCACCACCGGCGCCTTCCGTATGAAAGGCGTGAATGGTTCGGCCTTTGAAGGCGGCAACGGTGTTTTCAACAAAACCGCTTTCGTTGAGCGTATCCGTGTGGATCATCACCTGGACATCGTGCTCGTCAGCGACTGTCAAACAACAATCGATGGCTGCGGGCGTGGTGCCCCAGTCTTCATGCAGTTTCAACGCACAGGCACCGCCCAGAATCTGTTCGACCAGTCCTGCAGGCTGGGAGGCATTGCCCTTTCCGGCGAAGGCCAGGTTGACCGGAAAGGAATCAGCAGCCTGGATCATGCGCGCTATATGCCAGGGCCCCGGGGTGCAGGTGGTGGCATTGGTGCCTGTGGCTGGTCCTGTGCCGCCGCCCAGCATGGTGGTTACACCGGACATCAGGGCCTCTTCGATCTGCTGCGGGCAGATGAAATGGATGTGGGCGTCGAAGCCCCCGGCCGTGAGGATCTTGCCTTCCCCGGCAATGGCTTCCGTTCCCGGGCCGACCACAATGTCGACATCAGGCTGAACATCGGGATTCCCGGCTTTCCCCAAGCCAACAATGCGCCCGTCTTTAAGCCCCACATCGGCTTTAAAGATGCCACTGTGGTCCAGAATCACGGCATTGGTGATGACCGTATCCACGGCCCCTTCCGCACGGGAGTGCTGCGACTGTCCCATGCCGTCCCGGATGACCTTGCCGCCGCCGAACTTCACCTCTTCGCCGTAGGTGGTGGCGTCTCTTTCCACCTCAATGATCAAACTGGTGTCCGCCAGGCGAATGCGGTCCCCGGTGGTCGGGCCGTACATGTCGGCATAGGCAGCGCGGCTGATAGTGACTGGCATTGTTACGCTCCCGCCTTCAGATCACCCATGATCTTCTGATTGAAACCAAAGACCTTCCGCGCCCCCAGATAGGGCACCAAGGCGACCTCCCGGCTTTGGCCCGGCTCAAAGCGAATGGCCGTACCGGCCGGAATGTCCAGGCGCAGTCCCCGGGCGGCGTCCCGGTCAAACTGCAGTCCCGGATTGACTTCAAAGAAATGAAAATGTGAGCCGATCTGGATGGGCCGGTCCCCTGTATTGGCGACCAGCAAGCGGGTCACGGGCTGTCCGGCATTCAGTTCGATGTCTCCTGCGGCAGGCAGGATTTCCCCGGGGATCAGGTCTGAGGTGCTCATGAAACTCTCTCCAGGTCAGCGAATGGGATGATGAACAGTCACCAGCTTGGTCCCGTCGGGAAAAGTGGCTTCCACCTGAACATCTTCGATCATTTCGGCAATGCCGGGCATCACCTGATCGCGGCTTAAAACCTTGGCCCCGGCTTCCATCAGATGGGCCACGGATTGACCATCGCGCGCGCCTTCCACGACAAAATCCGTGATCAGAGCAATGGCTTCCGGGTGGTTCAGTTTCACCCCACGCGCCAGGCGCTGCCGCGCCACCATGGCCGCCATGGCCACCAGCAGTTTGTCCTTTTCCCGAGGCGTCAGGATCATCGTGCTTCCTTCCCCTGTCAGCGGGCCCCTCTAGAATTGATTTCAGGTGTCATAGATCCGTCATTCTGGGATCCGCCATTCTGGAACTCTATCAGCAAGACCAGGCGCGGGGCAGGTCTCTCATTTCAAAAATTCGGTAAAGTCGCTGCATCCAGCGCCGGAAGGCCAGACTGTCCTGTGCCACGGCCCGCAACACAAGATGCTGGCGCACCTGCGACACCCCGGCGGTCACCCCCTCTTCTTCGGGCAGGGCACGCAGCGCTGTTAAGCGCTCCTGGCAATCCGGTCCCAGGTAAAAGCCTGACGCAAAAACACTGGCCCCGCCTGCCACAGCAGCGGCCGAAAGCTGTGCGGTGATATTGCCAGACAACCGGTTATCTTCTGCGTAAATCAGCCGCCCTTCACAGGATACCCGCCAGCGATCATGCAGGCGGCCCCGAACCTCGATTTCCCCCATGGCAGCGCGGCCAAACACTAAAGGTTCCATGGCCAAAAAGCTGGCCCCTTCTGACAGGTCCACCGTCAGGTGGCGCTGCAGATTGGCCCGGTCAAAGAAAAGGGTCTCCTGGGGCAGCCAGCAGAGTTTGGCCCCCTTTTGCAAAGTCAGGTGGTTTTCCACCCGGGCCGGACCGCCCAGAGAGCGATAGATCTTTTCACAGGCCTGGGTGGTAACCAGCAGCTGCGCCCCGGGTCCAACCTCCAGATCAACACGCAAGCTGTCCCCATCCGTCAGCCCCCCGGCTGTGTTGATCAGGACGGCTTCCAGACCCGGGTGGTCATAAACCTTCGGCAGCCTGATTTTTGCCGCTCCGGACTGATAGAGATCCACCAGATGAGTCCGGCCATCGCGATCCCCCACCCCCAGGCGAGAGACGCCCTGGACGCGCTGCAACCGACCCGGTCGACGCTCTGTCGGCGGGACATCAACATGAGAGAACTGAAGCAGGTCTTCAGTCATGGGCACCAACCGGTTGGACTCATTTAACGGTCATTCGACAGGGTCTGCTGGCAGTTTTTCGATACCGCCAAACGCCATCCGGTTCCTGATAGCCGACTTCACGACGTCTCGTCCGAGACTTCCCCGACCCGGCGCAGCGGCTGGCCTGCCAAGACCCTTTCTTCGATGGCCTCCAGATTACGGCCTTTGGTTTCCGGCATCCAGACCAGGGAAATGATGAAGGCCAGACCACAGACCAGGGCAAAGAAGACAAAGACCGCCGCCAGACCAAAGACCGACACACCTGACAAGAAGAAGAAGGCAACCAGTGCGTTGAACAACCAGCTGGTGGCTGAGGCGACAGCCAGTCCGGTTTCCCGAATGGTCGAGGGGATCAACTCCGCCATCATGACGTAAGGCAAGGGCCCGAGGCTCATGGCGAAGGCCGCAATGTAGATGCAGAGCCCGGCCAGCCCCAATCCAGACCAGTCCCAGATTTGCGCCAGAACCACACACACCAGCCCCAGAACCATGGCCAGCGCCCCGTAGAGCGCCAGCGGACGACGGCCCAAGCGGTCCACGGTCAGGATGGCAACCACTGTGGCGATCACATTGACCACCCCCAATCCGAAGGTCGCTCCCAGGGCCGCCACGCCCGGTTCAAAGCCCAGCTCGATAAAGATGGTCGGGGCATAATAGAGGATGCCGTCAATACCACTGAGATTCTGCAGGATGAACAGGCCGCAACAGAGCCAGATCACCGCCATGGTCGTGCCCTGGGTCAGAAACTGGCGCAGCACCTGAAAGCCCTGAGGGCCATCACTCTGATCTGCCTGATCTCCCGAAAAGGCGTCAGGCTCAAAACCCAGCTTTGCCGCTGACTTCAATCCGGCAGCCTTCTCACCGACCGCAATCAGCCAGGTCGGGCTTTCCGGCACCAGCAGCAAGCCAACTGCGCCTGCGATGGCAATCAACCCGCCGCCGCCGATGGCTCTGGCCCACAAGGCAGGATCTTCCAGCCAGAGAGGCACCGCATAGGCGATCATGATCCCCAGAGTCACCGCCAGCTGAAAGAGAGACACCACGCCCCCGCGATAGCGCGCCGGGGTGGCTTCCCCGGCGAACATTGGCGCGGTCATGGAGGAGATCCCGACAGACAAGCCGATCAGGAAACGGGCCACGATCACCCAGGCCAAAGGCGGATGCAGCAGAGTCAGACCATAGCCTGCCACCGCCAGGACAAAGGCCAGTGCCAGAGTGACTTTCCGCCCGAATTTGCGATTGAGCGGACCGGCCACCACCGCCCCGAAGAAGCAGCAGATCACCAGGGACACGGTGAAGTACTCCTGCGCGGCGATGCCCAGAGAAAACTCTTTGGCGATGCTGTCGAGCCACCCGGCAATGCTGGCGGTGCTGTAGCCAAACAGCAGCCCGCAGCAGAGCGTCAGGTAGGACACCCGGTAGATCATCCCGGGCAGTCCCTTTTGCGGCGTTCCTCCAGCCATGGCTTGCCCTGACATTACGAAGCAGCCGACGCCATTTTCTTCTCAATATCCTCCAGGCTGACCCCTTTGGTTTCCGGTGCAAAACGCCAGGCGAAGAACACACCGATTGTGCAGAAAGCTGCAAAGATGCCAAAGGTCACCGCCGCACCAAATCCGGCCACGATGACCGGGAAGAGGAACACCACCAGGAAGTTACAGGACCAGTTGGCCACCGACGCCATGGCCATGCCCCGGCTGCGCAAGGCCAGCGGAAAGAGCTCTGACATGTAAAGCCAGGGAAGCGGCCCCAGGCTGACGGCAAAAAAGGTGATGTAGGCGAACAGCCCGGCCAGAGCCAGCGGGGCCAGCATCGGAGTGCTTTCCAGCATGGTGTAGGCAATCACCGCCAGACTGATGGCGGTCCCGACAAACCCGATGATGAACAAGGGTCTGCGGCCCAGCCGATCGACCACAAACATGGCCACAATGGTCATCAGCACGTTGACCGCGCCAATGCCCACGGTAGCGGCAATCTGCACGTCCGTGCCGTGAAAACCGGCGTGCTTCAGAATGGTCGGGGCATAATAAATCACCGCGTTGATGCCGCTGACCTGCTGCAGCAGAAAGGCGACCACGGTGAAGAAGACGATGGGGCGCACATTGTCGGTGAAGAACTCGCTCCAGGCCGGCACCTTTGGCGCGTTCTTGCTGGATTTGTCGATCTCATCAACAATCTCATCCACCTGAGCGGCACTCAGATCCGGCTGTACGGAGGCAATGACCTGTTTGGCCTCCTGGGAGCGGCCGTTCAAAGCAAGCCAGCGCGGGCTTTCCGGTGCACGGGAAATGCCAATCAGAGTGATCAGACCCGGAATGGCCCCCAGACCCAGCATCCATCGCCAGGCGCCCAGAGGCTCCAGCGCCATATCGATCAGGTAGGACACCAGAATGCCGACCGTGATCATGAACTGAAAGGCCGAAACAATCGCCCCGCGGTTCTTGGCCGGGGCCAGCTCGGCCAGAAAGAGGGGGGCGGCCATGGCCGACGCCCCGATGGCCAGCCCCAGGATCAGGCGGGAAAGTGTCAGCATGATCACGTCAACCGACAGGCCACTGGTGATGGATCCGACGCCAAAGAGGATGGAGCAGATAATCAGGACCTTCCGGCGTCCCAGTCTGTCCGCCCAGAAGGCTGTCAGCATGGCCCCGCCGACCGCGCCAAGCGGCACGGCAGCAGCCATGAAGCCTTCAACCGTTGCGGTGACATCAAAGCTTGTCGTGATGAAAGGGAGCGCGCCTGCGATCACCCCTTCATCAAAGCCAAACAAGAACCCAAAGAGCGCGGCGAGCGCGACCAGACGTAACAGCATCCCTTTTACCCTTCTCTTAGCCGACGATCCTTGTCACCGGCGGAAGTTTTTTTATCTCGTTGTTTGCTGACCCTCACCAGCAACAGCGGACCGGGGTGCCCTGCAAAGGGCGGTCTTCTATGTTCAACGGGCGGGCCCGACAGATAAGGGGCCTTGATCATTCTGCCCCCGACAAGGCGCTATTCAGACAGACGCTCCAACACACCTTCAGCATGGCGCAAAGACCAGGCCGTAATGGTCAGATAACTGTTGGCAGACCCTTGCGACGGCCAGGCTGCTGCATCAGCGACCGACAGGTTGGGCAATGACCAGAAGCGACCATAGGTGTCAGTCACCCCTTCTTTCGGATCGGGAGACATGCGCAGACCGCCGATTTCATGCAGCGCGGACCCCGGTGTATGGACCTGGCTGCGCACCAGTTCCGCCCCCATGGCTTCTGCCACGCCAGGCAGGTAGGCCTGCATTTCATCCAGAATGCGCAAATCACTTTCAGAGCGGTCATTGATCACACAGTACTGGCCCATGCCGCCCGGCCCGTCGCCCTGGCCGGAGGTCAGTTTGACCTGATTGGCTTCAGCAGCCTCGCCGACACCGAAGCAGTAGACCAGCAGGTAAAGCCCCTTGGGATCACAGTCCAGCCAGACCGTGGCGTGGTAGGGGCTGTACCAGGTTTCATCAAACGGCCCCTGAATCTGAATGTGGTAAGGACGGTCAACCTGGGGGGCGACAAAGGCGTAAATGGGCTCGTCGAGGGGTTCTTTCAGTTTGAACAACCCCTGGACAAAGAGGTGATCGGCCACGTGACTGCCGACTTTCGGGTGCAGCTCCTGCAGGCCGGAAGCCATGGCCAGACGGGTGGACTGAATGGTGCCTCCCGCCAGTGTGTAGTGGCGGGCTGTCAGCCGGAAGCGGCGGGTATCTTCCCCAGCGCTCTCAACAATCAAGCCGGTGATCTGTTTGTTGTTGTGCTCCACCTTTTCAACCACCGCATTGGGCACCAGCACAATCCCGCCCCGTTTGACTTCCCGGCACAGCAGACCACTGCGCAGCAGGCGATCGGCGGAACAGTCAAACCCGCGCGGAATGTATCCGTTACGGGTTTCTTCAGTATCGACCCCCAGGGCCGCATGAACGGCTTTGTATCCGCCGTTGTTCAGCCGGCTGAGCACCTCATCCTGGGCTTTCCCGCGGAAGAACGGCGGGCGCTTTTCGCTTTCACTGCCTGAGACATGCATCAGGTTTTCCGCCCGCTCATAGTAGCTGACGAAGTCCTGATAGGTGAAAGGCCAGTCCGCGAAATCCCACTCGGCAAAACGGGGCGTACAGCCGCCCCAGAAGAGTGTCCGGCCGCCCACGGCAGACCAGGCATCATGATCCAGAGGTGGGGTCACGTCCTCCTGGAAATGGGCGCTGTCGGTCCAGGCCGTGCGGTAGCGCACCAGGTTGTGGATCTGGGGCGTCAGGTCATCGCGACTGCGGAAGGACGTGGACCCCACATGCCCGGGCAGAACAAAGGGGCCTGCTTCCAGCACAACAACCGCCAACCCCTTTTGAGCCAGCTCAATGGCTGTGGTGACACCGGCGGTGCCGGATCCCACCACCAGCACATCAATACTGCTGGTGGTCTTGGCAACTGAAAAAAGGTCGGCAGTCAGGATCGAAGCGAGAGAAGACATGAGTGTTCCCTAAGTTAACGTCAGAAATCAGCGATTAAGCAGAGCGTTTGCCACCTTGCGGAAAGCCAGAATGATGTCGTCTTCATCCTGTGTGGTCAGGCGCGAACCAATGGACAGCAAGGCCGAGCGGTTATGCAGATCATCACAGCCCGGCAGGCTGCCACGCTGATAAGAAATCTCGGCCGAAAACGCGTTGGAGGGGTGAGACCAGGGAAAGCCATCGGTGCTGTTGGACCGCTTGTGCACCAGGCTTGCGATGTTGAAGTACCAGTGCAGACCCCATTCACGCATGCTCAGGCAGGTAAGCGAGCCCTCAGGCCCTTTCAGGCCTTCAGCGCGCAACGCCTCCACAAAATCCTGACACAAATCGGCCGTTTCAAAGCGGGAGATCATAAAGGGTCCGCTGTCTCCCGAAGGATCCAGCACCGTTCTGAAGCTCAGGCCCGGCACATCAGACAAGGCCTCCCGGATACGCCATTTGGATTGACGCATGGAGCCGGTGATCTGGCTCAGCTTGCGAAACTGCGCCAGCGCCATGGCCCCTGTCAGATCTGACATCCGCGCGCCCAGGCCCCAGAGCTGGCAGGTTTCATCGCTGGTATCCAGACGCCCGCCTTCATCGCGCGCATAGCCCAGGTCATGCAGGGCCACAATGCGCCGGAAAAGCTGGTCATCCTGGCAAACCATCATGCCGCCATCGCCGGAGGTCATGTTCTTGTTCAACTGGAACGAAAAGGTGGCGATGTCGCCAAACCGCCCGACAGGCGTACCGTTCTGGCTGGCTCCCGCGGCTTGGGCACAGTCTTCGATCAGGCCCAGCCCATGCTTTTTGGCCAGCGCTGCGATCGTCTCCACCCGGCCCGGCGCCCCGCTCATATGCACCAGCAGGATGGCCTTGCTGCGGTCGTTGATTTTGCTGGCCAGATCTTCCGGATCCATACAGTAGGTGTCGTCGATATCCACCAGACGGGGAATGGCACCGCTGCGGACAATGGCCGAGACACAACTGACCCACATGTAACCGGCGATCAGAACTTCATCACCGGGACCAACATCCAGCGCAGATAGCGCAATGGACAAAGCGGCAGTGCCGGAGGAAACAGCCAAAGCATGTTTGTGGCCAAAGGCCTTCCGCCATTCCTGCTCCAGCGTCTCAACCATGTGCTGGGGATCGGGACCGTAAAAGCGGAAGGGGCTTTGCGCCTTGACCACCCGCTCAACCAGTTCTCTTTCTTCTTCCCCGATCCAGTGAGCTCCGGGCAGTTCCCAGGGCAGAGGTGCCGTGCGAACCGGCGTGCCACCATCAATGGCCAGACGGTTGGCCTGAAGAACTTTGTTAGACTCGCTCACGCTCCGTCTCCCTTGTCATGTTCTTTTCTTTGCATCCGGCTCTGGCATGGCCCGACACCGGAACTGCTGCCTGTTTTTGCGCGTCACCAGACAGCTCCTTTCACCTGCTCCCGGACATGTCGTACCTGCACTCAAAGATGTCAGCGCCGGGTGATGCGCATTTCCACTCACCCTACAGCTTTCTGGCAGCGTCCGAAGGCTGGCTTCAGGGAACGCCAGTTTTCAGCAAAGGGAGCATACAACGACATAAGGCCTCTGGAATAGATTCTTATGATACACCTTTTACCAGCCCCTTCCCTTGCCTCTTCACCAGAGCCTTGCAGGTCGGTGATTTGTCTCATCAAAGTGACAGGAACAGGCCCCGTTGCCTCCCTCACAAAAGTTCTCGCTGTCAGATCGTTAGGACGCCCCTCTTCTACCAAAACGCTAACACAGATAGCGCTGCAAAAGGCATAACAAAAAGCTGGTGCGAGCCGGGTCGTTCAACTCCGGAGCGGCAAAAACCACCCGCCATCTCTTTTGCTGCAACCAGAAAGGTAGCAATGAAGGGCAAACCTCAATTTAAGCGTCGTGCGCCCTGTCTGGCACGCAGATGCGATAGGATTTTTGACCTTTTGGTTTTCGGCATCGGGGCATGACCGGATGACCGCCGGGACCACCAGTCAGTTACACCGCCGCGGCCGCCAGTTGCTTTAAAATCTGCTTGCCATAAAGGCGCTGTGAAGGAGATCCGAAAGGATGCCTTATCCCTTCCACTCTTTACCTGACAGGAGCTTTTCCCGATGATCGCTTCTTTGTGTCTCTGCTCCGGCCCGCAATGATTTTTCTAAAAGACAAAAACCTCTTGTTCTTCAAGGCCCACAAGGTCGCCGGAACGAGCGTTGAAATTGCTCTGTCGGTCCACGCGTCCGATCAAGACATCGTGACCCCCATTGGCACGCCCGATGAACTCAACCGACTGGATTGGACCGGGGTGACCCCACGAAACTGGGCCAACAGCAAAGAGGTTGAAGAGGCCTACAACGCTGACACGGCTGCCCTCTTAAAAGACATTTCTCAAAACAAAGATCAGGCAGAAGCAAAGATCCAGAGCTTACTGAAAAAGTTCAAAACCTATTATCGCGCGCAAGCCCGCTTCTACAATCACATCACCCCTGCAGAGCTGACCAGAAACGGACAGCTGCCGGAGCACGCAGAGGCCACCAAAGTTACGATCGCCCGCCACCCCTATGAGCAATTGGTGTCACAGGCCTTCTTCCGGGCACAGAAAAAAGAACCGGACAACCCCGATCGGGACCTGAACCAATACATCGACTATCTGCTGTCTCAGCCCTCCAAGAACGAAGCCTACTATCTGCAGGATGGAAAGGCTCTTTGTGACATCTATCTGCGCCACGAACATTTGACTGAAGATTTGAAGAAACTGGAAGCCTCCCACGGCTTGGCGCTGGTTGACCGACTGCCCCGCACGAAACATCACTACCGAACAGACCGGCGACCAGCCCGAGAAATTCTGACAGATTCTCAGAAAGAACGATGCTATGAACGATGCAGACGAGAGTTCGAGTTCTTCGCTTATGACAGCTGCTAAACTAGGCAAACACAGTTGGCGGTCGTTATGATCTCACTCCGCAGTTCCATTTAAGCGTCCAGGACGCACACCAAGTTGGCACGCCTGTATGATCTTTCTGAAAGCTCCCAACCTTCTGTTTTTCAAATCGCGCAAGACTGCGGGGACCAGTATTGAAATCGCATTGTCGGCCAATGCAACTGACGACGACATTGTCACGCCCATTAGCATTCGCGATGAAATCATGCGCATGTCCCGCTATGGCGTCACGCCACGAAACTGGGCAAAGAGCAAGGAAGCCGAAAGCAGCTATCTGCAGGCTTTCTCCCACATTCTCGAAACAACTGAGTTTGGCAGTTCAGCCCGGAAAAGCCTGATCCAGGATATAAAAGACAACCGTCAATCGACCTTCAAAGAAAACAGGCTGTTCTACAACCACATCCCGCCTCACATCGTCGAAGAAGAAAAAAACCTGCCGGACTACAATACGGCCATAAAGATCACGGCAACCCGCCATCCTTATGAGCAGCTTATTTCGCACGCTTACTTCAAGGCTGACATGAATCAGATCCTGGCCTGTGATCAGCATCTGAATGATCAGATCGAGTTTCTTTTGTCCCGCCCGTCATCCAACAACCATTACTATTTCAACAAAGACGGTTCAGCCATCTGCGACATTTACATTCGCTATGAAACTCTAAAGGCAGATCTGAAATCCTTGGAAGACAGATTTGGCCTGACCCTGCTGGACAACCTGCCCTTCACAAAACACAAAAAGCGGACAGATCGCCGTCCGGCCCGCGAAATCCTGACGGAAGACCAAAAACAGCGCTGTTTTGAGCGCTGCAAGGCCGAGTTCGAGTTTTTCGGTTACGAACCATGACTCCCGCAATATCGCTGGCTGATGAGCAGTCGTGGCCTGTTCTCAGATTGCCGTGTCTATCTTGCTGTGCTTCCGCTCCAAATCAGTTAAAAGACCCCCAACCTATGAGGTTGTGGCCCCTACGCCAACATCCAGGCTTCGGCCTGACGTCCTCTTCCTGAACGAAGGCCTTCCGTCATGTTGTTGATCAGCTACGGCATCACCAAGTCCGGTAGCACGCTGGCCTTCGAGCTGTCCAAGGCCATCCTGGATCAGGCAGGACACAAACAACTGCGCCTGGATGACGCCTTTGTCACCGCCGGTCACAAGGTCAATTTCATCGATTCTGTGTCTGAGGAAAAGATCGAGAACCTGATCAGGGAAATCGGACCGGACAGAACCATCGCTGTCAAAACACACCGGGAATTTGACCCGGCTCTTGCTCCCTACCTGAGCAGGAAAATCGAAGAAGGCCATCTGCTTGTGCAGGCCAACTTCCGCGACCCCAGAGAAGTCTGCCTGTCCCTGCTGGACGCCGGGGTTTTCGCACGGGAAAAAAAGCGGAAAGCCTTTGCGGAAATGAAAACCATGACGGACGCCGTGCGCGGCTGTCACCGGCAGATCAAAAAGCTCCGGCAATGGGGCGCTCTGCCAAAAGCTCTCCCGCTCTACTACAACGATGTGGCGTACAACACCGACCGGGTCATCGCCGCCATTGACGCCCAGCTCGGCACCAACAGCGATTACGAAGCGGTCAAGAAACAAGCCTTCGACAGCTTCACCCAGAAGAACAAAGCCGTCAGAAACCGTTATGAGACAGACCTCAACGCCATGGAGAACAACCGCCTGCTGGAAGAATTCGGCGATTTCATTCTCCGGGTCTGTGTGGACCGGGACTATTCCTGGTTTACCGAGCCGCTTGAGGCCTGACACCGGCAGAAAAGCGAAGGTTGCGAGACGAACCCGGGCTTCCAGTTCGAACTTTCAGTTCGGGCTTTCAGCTGTGATCCGGGCAGGGATCAGCCCTTCATCGGTAAAGACGCTTTGGCGGCGCAAAAGGCCTTTGGCGCCAGAAAGCGACTGGTGCAGGTCCTTTTGAATGATCCGGGCAATCACCGACTGCTGGATTGGACAAAGCCACTGAAACAGATTTGACTCTAGGTGCGGCGAAGCAAAATGGCGATTGCCTGGCCGCACTCAGCCATTCCCCACCTTGGTTGGGCCTGTCTTCTTGCCAGCTTTGCCTGCTTTACCAACAATACGCCGATAGTGGTTCTTGTACTTGGAGGTCAGCTTGTAGGGAGAGTAAGTCCGTTGCAGCAGGGCCTTGGCCTTTTCAGTTTGCTGTTGCCCCAGATCTGCATTCTCCCGAAGATTTCTTAGCTGCTGAGCCGCCACTGTCAGGTCCGGGTCTCCCCACTTTGCCCCATTGCGCGCCAGACCAGGCAAGGCCCCTTCCGGCACAAAAACCTCTGTCACCGGCACCAGACTGGCCGTCTCTGCAGAGCAGAAGTCCTGACTGCCTGAGTAGTCCGACACCACAACAGGTTTGCCCAGTTGCAAGGCATCAACCAGTCCATAGCCAAAGCCTTCCGAGCGGTGCAGCGATATGAAAGCGTCGCAGCTGCGCAGCAATCCCCAATAGCCACTGTCGGGCAAGTGACGATCCAGGATCACCACACGGGGGTCAGACTTGGCCAGATGCACCACCTGTTGCCAGTGCTTGTCCAGATTGCTCCAGTGATCCTCCGCCACATTGAGGGTTTTCAGCACCAGCTTGACTTTGGGATCGTCTGGAAAGGCGGCCTGAAAGGCTTCAACCGCCCCCAGGGGATTCTTGCGAACCAGAGAGCTGTCAAAGTTGCTGATGTTGAGGAAGACAAAATCATCCTCCTCCAGCCCCAGTTCCTGGCGATTGAACTTGGGCACCGGCGGCGGCAGGAACAACCCTTTTCCGACCAGATGCACGGGCTTGTCCGTATAGCGGCTGAAGATCTTCTGCAGGTAACGGGATGGCACCCAGATCTCGTCCACCAGATCCAAAGCCAGCTTGTTGTCTGCCGGAAGTTCTGACGCCTCCCACAGGAAGAAGCCGATCCGATAGGCCCGTTTCTGCAGATCCAGAGGCAGGTGCATCAGATCCCGCGGAAAGCGGTTGGCATTGGTGTGGAACAACACGATGGGTCGGTCGGTCTGCGTTCCCTCTTCCACGGCCTGTGCTTCAGGGACAAAGGGGGCTTTGTCCGCGAAGATCGGCACGGGAGTAATCCCGGCTGCGGTGAAGGCTTCTTTTGAGACCTCTGCGTTTCGACCCAATCCGGAGTTGGACGCCTGACCGACAATGTACAAGCGGTCTTCACAGGCCTGGGCTTCACTCAGATAGTCGCGGACCTTTGCGGTCAGGTTCCGTCGACAGACATCGTCGTCTCCTAGCAGGCTCAGCACCCTGAACTGCGGATACTGGCGCAGGAAGTCGGTGCGCAGCCAGGTCCTCCCGGCGTCACTCATTCCGTCCTCGTGCAGACACTCGATCAGGAGATACTCCGCCAGGCTCAGGCCGTTGCCGCAATCCTGGCGCCAGTACGACAGCCAGTCATCGGGAATAAAGGACAGGAAACACCCGGTCGCCAGATTGACATAGAGCTTACAGAAGATGATCGGCAGAAACTCTCTGGGCTGAACAGTCTCCAGCGCCTCCTCCCCAATCTCCCGGGCCACCAGATAATACCAGTACCAGTTCAGACTGACCGGCAGGCGACCGGACAGAGGATGCCTTTCCAGCAACGGGGCACAGGTCTCCGCACCGCAGAGTTTGATGAAGCCCGCCGCGCCGGACTTGGTGTCCGCAAAGAGCTCATAGATCAGCTCGCGATGGGCCTCCCGATCAAACAAAACCTCCGGGGGGGCCTTTTGCTGTTTCCAGAAAAGGAACAGCAGCCGGGTAGTGAAGGGCTGGGCCAGATTATCCGCCAGGGCCGGTTCCTGAAGATAGCGCCGCAAGCGATCAGACACCGGGAAGGGATTGGCCATGGACCATTCAGCCCGGATGTCAGAGAGATAGCGGGCGAGAAAATCTGCCCGTTCCGACGGCAGGGCGTCTTTTAGGGAACGACCGGTTTCCGCAGAGGCCCGATAGTCCATAAAATCGCAAAGGTCGTCCGGAAAGGCCGGATCGTGCCCGTCCAGCACAGACTCCTCACAGACAAAGGGCAGAGGATTGTGAGCTGACAGCAAAGACCAGAAGGTGGGACGCAGGTCGATGAGACTCTGTTTGAGTTCCTGCAACAGGGAGTTTGGGTCAGCTGCCATACGTCTGCTCTGTACTTACTTTTTTTGCCGCACCTGGGTGAGCGGTCCTGCAAGAGGCCAAATCGGTTTAAGTGGAATCTCTCTGTGAGAACACTTGAAGCGTGAATTTGCCTCTTTTCAACGTGTTAGAGGATGATTCAGGTTTTTGTTCCAAGCGCAAGACGCTTCTGACTAACAACGATCACGCTCTAGGTAATATCGCGAAGCCCTCTGTTTGTCTGCAAAGAACATGAAACATCGCGACCTGCGCCAGACAAAGCAGCCCTTTAGATCAGGAAAAAGAAAAGGCGGTTGCCTTAAAAAGACAACCGCCTGGAGCTTGTGCGCTTTATCAAAAAGCGTTCTTAAACCGGTACTTCACCGGCTTTTTCCCTTACCCTCCGTTGGAATTGGCCAGCGGCGGCTGTGCAAAGGGATTGCGTTCTTCATTTGACGACACGGCTCCGGTTCCGGGCATCAGCTCAAAGCCCAGCTCAAAGCTATCGAGAACGGAGGCCAGCTGCTCCAAGACCGCCACATCGCCGGACGTCTTAACCGTACCGTCCTGGATCATGTCCAGCAGTCGGCTGTCCCCGATCATGACCTTTTCCAGATCCGGACGGTTGATGTCGATGGTCAGCGCCGCGTTATCGTCGGAGTACCCCTCAATGTGCGTCAGGGTCGCGTTGCTCATCTCCACCACCAGCTGTTCTTCCCGGTCCGGGATGTTCAGGTTGATGGTGAAGTTCATGTCAGCAGCTTTGTCGCTGTTCACCCGGATGCCCAGGAAATCCAGCCACATGGCCGTCGGCATGCCCTTGATGGTGTCGGCCCCTGTGGTTTCGATGGTCGCGCCCTGAGGAATGCCATTGCGCAGTTCATAGGCTGCCGCCAGGAAGGAGTTGCGTACCGACGGGCTTTCCTTCTGATAGCCAATCTGCTCGAAGGCATCAGCCAGCAGATCTTTCGCCGCCTGATTCTGAGGCTCCGCATAGACCAGCTTGTTCAAGATCTCCGTGGCCTGCAGATAGTTACCGGCGTCATAAAGTTCCTGGCCCTTTTTCAGGATGGGAGCGGCACCGCCCATCATTTCAACATACAAAGGCGCAGAATCTTTCGGAGACAAAGGAACCAGCGTGGTGGGATTGGCATCCCAGTAGCCCAGGTAGCGATTTATCACCGCGCGGCTGTTGTGCTCAACCGAGCCGTGGTAACTGCGGGCCGACCACTGATTCTGCAAACTCTGAGGCACTTCATAGACGTTGTGCACCTCATTGATGGTGACACCCTTGTTGGCCAGATTGAGAACGCCGTTGTTGAGGTTTGCGTAGGTATCCCGCTGGGAGCGCATGACTTCCTGAATGCGCTCATTGCCCCAGCGCGGCCAGGAATGAGAGGCAAACATCACTTCTGCGTCCTGACCAAAGGCGTAGAGGGCTTTGTTGATGTGCTTGGACCAGCTCAGCGCATCCCGCACCAATGCGCCACGCAACGTGTAGATGTTATGGATGGTGCCGGTGATGTTCTCCGCCGCCCAGAAGGCCTTCAGGTCCGGGAAGTAGGTGTTCATCTCCGCCGGTGCTTCGGTTCCTGGCGTATTCTGGAAGATCATCTTCACCCCATCGACGGTGATCTCCTCAAAATCATCGGACACAAAGCGGGTCGGCTCGATCAGCCCGGTGGTACCAGCCGAGATGTTCTTGCCGATGGATTGATCCACATGGCCTTCAGGTCCGCGCGGCAAGAGCACGCCGTATTGGAAGAACAGGCGCCGGTTCATGACATTCCCGGCATAGACATTTTCAGAAACGGCATGCTCCATGAACCCGGAAGGCGCGATGACTTCCACACCGGCAGCCACATCTTCATCGGAGATCACGCCACGCACACCGCCATAGTGGTCCGCGTGAGAGTGGGAATAGACAACGGCTTTCACCGGTCGTTCCCCCACGGTGTCGTTCAGCAGCTTCAGAGCCGCCGCTGCCGTTTCTTTGGAGGCCAGAGGGTCGAAGATGATCCAGCCCGTGTCCCCTTTGATGAATGAGATGTTGGACAGGTCAAAGCCGCGCACCTGATAGATCTGGCCTGGCAGGATTTCATAAAGGCCATAGTTCATGTTCAAAATGGCCTGACGCTGCAGCGACGGATGGATGCTGTCGTAGTCTTCGCCATTCAGCAGAAAGTCGTAGCTGGCCATGTCCCATGCGACAGTGCCGTCTTCTTTTTTGATCTGTCGGTAATCAGGAACCGCCAGCAATCCCCTCTGGCTTTCCTCAAAATCGCGCTTGTCTTCAAAAGGCAGGCTGTCACGCAGCTGCTGTTGAATCTCCACAGTAAACTGGGAGGGCTGCTTGCCCTTGGGGTCGAAATGCTCCTGCGCCTGTGCACTGACGGCTGCCACAGCCAGCAGAGACGCCAGAACCAAAGACGTGCTGTTCAACGCCAACTTTTTTACCGGTAACATGAGACTGCCTCCTTCTGGGGCTATCTGTAATCAGAGTAATCAATGGAGGGGTGGTTGGGTATCTGTTGCGGGCCAGTCACCACCCCCGGAGTCTGATCAGCTGGATTGGACCGTCGTGATGTTTCCAACCCAGTCAGCCAGCCTCAAAATGCTGAAGGGAGAGGTTCATTTTCAGCAGCATCACAATTCGATCCCGCTCAAAGCATACGTCTCCCCAGTCTTCACCACGTAATGAATGAAGACCGTCAGCGGTCGCTCCCCTTTTGATCTGTCCGCTCCCACGATCCTGGATCAGATCCCTGATCGCGTTTCTACTCCACGCACACGCACGCGACTGTTTCAGATCTGGCTTCAGACCTTTCAAATTTAGCTGGGTCCCCCGGCCCGGCAGGATCAGTCCGCCCGACCCATTTGACCGTGGAACAGCTTTGTCATTGAAAGGTTAGCGCTCTAGCTACAGTGTTACGCTGGAGAGGGAAGTACGAACATGTTGTTACCCGCCCCGAGTGATGCATGTTACAGGAAAACAGTGTGGTGGTGTGAGCAGGACAGCACCCCGTCAGTAACGATTTGGAGATGCAGGTGAGCACGCAGCAAAGTACTGGTTTCGGGGACAATCTACCTGTTGCTGCACAAGAAATTCGACGCCAGCTGGCACGCATTGTTCAAAGTGAAGACTTCCACGCCACAGACCAGCGCCGCGCCTTTCTCCGTTACATCATTGAGGAAACCCTCGCCGGAAACAGCAAACAGCTGAAGGGGACGGTCATTGCCCAGTCGGTTTTTGGCCGGGACGAGACCTTTGACCCCCAAACGGATCCGGTGGTGCGCCTGGAAGCCCGACGGCTGCGGCGGGACCTGGACAGTTTCTATGCCGGAGAGGGCCGCAGGGACAGTCTGCGCATCTCCATTCCAAAAGGCGGTTACCAGCCTCGGTTTGAACTGCTGAAAGAGGAGGACCCGTTACGGACCGCTCCCCTCCCAGCCTCCTCCCCCCTGACCGGCGAAAGCCCGATAGCGGAAGCGTCCCTCCAGGAAGCGGTCCCTCCTGCACCAGCCCATAGACCCGCAACCACCCCATCCGGGGGAGGTAAGGGGATGTGGAAACTCACTGCAGGGGCGGGCGTCCTGGCTCTGGCGGTGCTTCTGTCCTTTTTGCTTTGGACAGGACTGCTGAAAGACTCGCCCCTGCCGGGATTTCAAGCCGCAGAAGCCGCTTTGCCAAAGGGACCGGTGGTGGCGGTGCTGCCGTTCCTGCAACTGGGGGACAAGCCCGAGCGGCGCTACTTTTCCCAGGGCATCACCCAGCAGCTGACCACGGAGCTGGCCCGCTTTCGCGACCTCTGGATTCTGCCCCTCGGGTCGGTCCGGAAGCTACAGAGCAAGGAGGCAGACCCGCAGGCTCTGGCAGAGGAACTGGGAGCGGACTACGCGCTGGAAGGCAGCGTGCAGGAGCTGGGGGACAAAGTTCACATCACCGCCCGACTGATCGATCTGAAGCAACAGCGCTACAGCTGGGTGCGCAGCTATGACTCCGACACCACACCGGCGGGGATCTATGCCACCCAGGACAGGATAACCCAGGACGTGGTGGGCAACCTGGCAGGCAAGTACGGGCTTCTGACCCAGGACGCCATGGAACAGGCCGGCCGGGAAGCGCCGGAGAACCGGGACGCCTATGACTGTGTCCTGCGCTACTACAGTTACCAGATTGCGATCGGCCTGGCGCAACATGCTGAGGTGAAGGCCTGCATTACCCAGGCGGTCCAGCTGGACCCTGGTTACGCCGAAGCCTGGGCCGTGCTGTCCAACCTCTATCTCCAGGAAATCCGATTTGGCCTGTCCCCGGACCGCGAAGTTTCTCTCACTCAGGCCCGGCAGGCCGTGCAGCGGTCTTTGGAACTGGACCCGCAGGCCTCAGCCTCTCACCTCATGCTGGCAAACCTGCTGTTCGTGACCGGCGACATGCCCGGCTTCAAGGCGGCGGGGGAAAAGGCCCTGAATCTCAATCCCAACTCCAGTCCTGCTTTGGCCCATTTTGGCATGCGCCTGGCTTTCAGTGGCGAGTGGGAAAGCGGGCTGGCCCTGGTGGACAAGGCCACCAAACTCAACCCGGTTCATCCACACTGGTACTTCTTTCCCGAGGTCTTTTACCGTTACCGGCAAAAGGAGTACGCCCGGGCACTGGAGGTTCTGGACAAGATCTCGATGCCGGATTTCTTCTGGGTCCAGCTCTGGCGCACCGCCATCAACGCCCAGTTGGGGCGCAAGGAAGAAGCAGCAGCAGCCGCCCAGGCCCTGCTGCAGGCCAAACCGGACTTCAACTCTAAAGTCGACGACATTCTTTCCGTCTGGAGGCTGGAACCCCGACTGCGCCAGGACATCCTCGACGGCCTCAACAAAGCCGGACTTGCCTTGCCGGAAAACAGCTGACGTCCGGACTCATCCAGCCTGCCCCGACCTGTCGCGATCCCTGAACGCCCGCGGGGACTGCCGGACATAGAAAAAGCGGCGTGATCTGTTTCTGATGATGCCCTGAAGGAAGATCCGTTCTTCCCCTCTCCCAAGAAGGACAGGGCATTCAAAATAGGAAAGGGCCCGTGACAGGAGAAAGCAATGTCACGGGCCCTTTTGCTGCTCTGTTAGGCTGTTGTCCTACTGAGCCATACCGGATTCCATGGTCACGTGGGCTTCCACTTCAGTCTGATTGGCCAGCACCTGGCCACGGGGCGGAAAGGCCTCAAGACTTTTCAGATGTTCCTGAACAACCACCTTGGCCGGTCCATAGGCCCACATCTTCTTGCCCAGCCACCCAAGGTACATTTCCGATTCTTCTGCGGCCTTTTCATAGGGATCGCGACGCAGGTTGATCAATAGAGGCGCGTTCAGGTGCTCTTTGCCCCCGGCCCAACCGCCGTTCTGCAGCACAAAGTGGACTTTCCAGTCCCCGTACCGCACGGCCTGCAGATCGGTCCCGGCATAGTAGATGATCTCTTTGCGCGCACTGTCTGACCGGCCTTTCAGAAAGCTCATCTGGTTGTAGCCATCCAGATGCACACGGTACCCGTCATATCCTTTCAGCAACTGCTCCTTCAGGTCAGCGGGGCCGCCGGCGGCTTCAATGAAGGTCGGCAACCAGTCCATGGCATCAAAAATGCCATTGTTGACCACCCCTTCCGGCACCTGGCCGGGCCAGCGGATGATGGCCGGCACCCGGAACCCGCCTTCCCAGGTGGTCCCCTTTTCCCCATGGAAAGGAGTGGTGCCGCCGTCCGGCCAGGTCATGGTTTCGGGACCATTGTCGGAGGTAAAGACGACGATGGTGTTGTCGGCCACGCCCAATTCGTCCAGCCGGGACAGCACCCTGCCCACATTGTCATCCAGCTCTTTTATCACCACGTCCTGCAGGCCGCGGCCATTGCCCAGAAGGGCTTCGTATTTGTCACTGAGATGGGTCCAGACATGAGCACGCGACGGTGCCATCCAGACAAAAAACGGTTCCTGTGCGTCAACCGACTCTTCGATGAACTTCAAGGTATGGGCGGTGACTTCATCTTCGACTGTCTTTTGCCGTTCCGGCAGCAGTTGACCGTCATCTTCGATGCGTTGCCTGCCCACCTTGCCCCAGCGCGGGTCGATGGTCGGGTCTTCCTCTTCAGTCGCCCAGGAATGCACCACATTACGGGGCTCGAACCGCTTGAATTCCTCTCCATCCGGCCAGTCCGGGTCAGCGGTGTATTCCATGGCGTTCAGGTGGTAGAGCCAGCCCCAGTACTCATCAAACCCCAGATTGGTCGGCAGGAACTCGTTCCGGTCCCCCAGATGGTTCTTGCCGAACTGACCTGTGCGATACCCCATGTCCTGCAGCAGACCGGCCATGGTGGGATCCTCCTGGGACAGCCCGATGGGATCGCCCGGAAACCCCACGGAATGCAGGCCTGTCCGGATGGGCAGCTGGCCGGTCAAAAAGGCTGAACGACCCGAGGTGCAGACGGGCTGGGCATAATAATCCGTCAGACGCATGCCTTCCCGGGCCAGCTGATCCAGGTTGGGGGTTTCAATGCTCTTGATGCCCTGATGATAGCTGCCCAGACTGGCCCAGCCCACGTCATCGGCCATAATGACCAGAATGTTGGGACGCTGGCTTTCCGCCTGGCTCACTGACACCAAAGACATGGGCGTGAAAGACATGGGCGCGGCGGCGATGGTCAGCGTGGCGACAATGGCACGCAGAGTAGGTTTGCAAGTCACGATCTGAGTTCCCCTTCAGACAGATCAGGTGCAAAAGACGCACCAGATAATTGAAATCCACCTCCCCCTCTGCCACCCAACCTTGGCAGCGGCAAGAATTCACGTTACGACTTCCAGGAAATGGAACTTATTCTCAAAAAATTGAAATTATTGGCATACACCTAAATGAATAACGACAAAGTGCTCTCCGCAGTGGTGACTCTGGCCCAGTGTAAGAGCTTTCAGGAAGCCGCGCAGATTCTGGGCATGTCCATGGCTTCATTGTCCCGCCATATCAGCCGGGCCGAAGAACAGGCGGGCATGGCTTTGTTTGAACGACGCCGTCAGGGCACCGTTTTAACCACTGCCGGGCGCAAGTACCTGCAGTTGGCACAGGAGCTGTCCAGTGCCCTGACCCAGTTTGATCGCGGTGTGGCTGGTTTGCAGGAATCCGGCGGGGATCTGCTGAACATCGGCTGCGGCCCCCTGGCGCCCCGGACTCTGATCCAGCCGGTGGTCACAGAGCTTCGGAAACTCTATCCGAAACTTCGCCTCAAGATCCTGGTGAGCGCCACCAAAGACCCCCTGAACGACCTGCGCAACGGTGATCTTGATGTGGTGGTCGGGGAACTGACCCATACCGCTGATCTCAGTGATCTGGATCTGCAGGTCATCAAAAAGCAGTCTGTGTCCTTTTTCGCCAGGCCCGATCACCCCATTCACCAGAAAGGCGCCGTCAGTCTGAAGGAGATCTTTCAACAGGATCTTCTCTCGCCCCATCTGCACAAACACTGGAGTTCCTCAATCGCCAGAATTCTTGGCGACGATTCAGCAGCCTGGGAGAGAGTCAAAGCTCTGCCTACCATCGAATGCGATGACTACAACCTGTTGATCAGCCTGACCAAACACAGTGACGGACTGTGCGGCGGCATGCGGGAAACCTTTTCGGAGGCGCTGGCCGCAGGTGAGCTGAAAGAGGTCAGGCAAACACAGCCGCTTCCCTGGAACATCTGTGCAGCGAAGAAGAAATCCGTCAGCCTGCCCGCCCTGGACACATTCTGGGACCTGACAAGGCAGCGTTTTGGGGAGATCAACGGCCAGAACTGCTGACAATCGCCTGAACCTGTTCAGTTGGAACAACCCTTTTCAGGTGCCGGTTGGGCAACTCTGACAGCCCGCCGGTCAAACAGCGTTAGTCAGCAAACTCCAGGGAACCCAGCGCCCGGGCCATTTCGTAATAATTGTCATTCAGGGGGCTTCCGGTTTTTCGAACTTTCAACCGGGGTAAAGAAGCCATGCCCCAGATCCGGGCTTTCAGGCCATCAAGCCTTGCAACCGCAGCAAAGCCTTCAAAAAAGCGGCAGGGAGAAATGGAAAAGAAGGCCGCCAGATCTGTCAGTTCCTGTGTCGTCAGACGGACACGTCCGCTTTCCCTGTCTTCAAGGTCCCGGATCGTCAGGCCAGTCAAATTGGCCAGCGTCTCCTGTGAGAGATTTTCTGCAAGGCGCAGTCCTCTCAGTTTTTGACCCACATGCAGGTCCACAGGATTCGACTTCAGGGACAACGATTAACTCCACAAAAACAGCAGGCCTACTACCGTAAGATGAGTCTGCCTTCTTTCATCGCAAAATCAATTGTACAAACCTGCACCGAAAATGGTTATTGTACGCTCCGATCTTGGAACAAATTTCTTCCATTCTCTAGTTAACGCCATTCCTTCCGGTTCAGGAGATTACGTGTCTGTCACTCGTCCCCCCGCTGCGATCAACGAGATGCTCCGCTCGTTCACCACGCTGGCAGTCACCCTAAATCTTTCGCAAACGGCTGAAAGTCTTGGGATAACGCGCCATACAGTGACGCGGCATCTGAAGGCGCTGGAAGCGCTCAAGGGCGGTAAACTGCTGGTTTTGCGCCGAAGACGCTATGTGTTGACAGATCTTGGGGCTTCTCTGTTGGAAGGCGCACTCAGGGTAGTAAAAGACACCGATGACTGGCTGCAGGGCGCGAATGTTCTGACAAAAGCCGACAACGGCCTGAGTCATATTGCGGTCAAAAGCGACGATCAGTTCAATTCGATGAGCCAGCAACACCCGCTGAACCGCCTGTGGGTGGACAGTCCACCGTTGCTAGCGAGGGGTTTTGAACAGTGGGTTGCCGCCAAGACCAAACTCGAAACACCGGAAATGGCCTTGCTGAGGCCTTACCTCGTGCTTTACCGGCGCTTTCAGAATTCCTGGCTGTGCATCGAAACGGGGGAAAAGTCCTCCTATGCCTCCTGGTTCGGCTGGAACTGGGCCAAAAGCAGTATGGGCTGCGCCGTACAGGACATGCCGAGTGGTGCGAGCTTTTCAAATCTGTTGCTGGAAGCCTTCCTTGATATCTATGAAAGCTGTGGCGCCCGGCTGGACCACGTCCACACTTGCTTCCCCAGAGAAAAAGACGGCCCTCAGGAGCCGGTGAACTTTCAACGGCTGCTGCTCGGCTGCACCCTGCCAGACAACTCTCTTGTGCTGGCCGTTTTGGTCGCCCGGACCTACCAGATAGACATCACTGGTGTGAGCGACCAACAGATCAAACTGATGCCGGCAGATCTGCAAATGGAGTTTGATCCCTTGCTGATCTGACCGCGAAGGTGGTGCAATTCTGATTCTCTTGCAACCATTAGCAGGAGATCGACATGCTTACGCAAGAAGCACTTTCCATTTGTCAGTTTGTTTCAACGGTTGTCTCACTAGCTGCGGCCCGGGAAGTACACCTGGAGCTTGGCTCAGATTTCACAGAGTTTAAAAAGTCCATAGAAGCCCAGCCCCTCAGGCATCCGTTGCAACGGCACTTTGATCCCGCCCGAAGCAATCTGAAAGATGAGCAGGGGTTCTGGATCACAGGGCGAGATAACAGGGGACGGCTTGTCCACACCCAGGCCATGCGGCTCATGGATCTTAAGGGAGACAGCCTGGCGTCCTTCCTGGCGCTGCATCACGGCGAGTTTGTCCGCGGTGGATATGATCTGGACCTGAGCCGGTCTCATTATCGACCGGGCCCGGCATCCCACCGTATTTCCGGTCTGGTTTGTTATCACGGCGAACTCTGGCTGCACGATCACCACAGAGGGGCCGGAATGACTGCGCTGGTTGCTCGTCTGGCGCTGGCCCTGGCTTTGCTCCAGTGGTCCCCCGACTTTGTTTTCGGGTTTATGTATCAGATGGCCGCCTGCAAAGGCCTGGCCTCTCGCGAAGGCTACATGCATGAGGAACCGGGCAGTACCTACTGGGCGAGCCTGGGCAAACACTCAGACCTGGAAACCTGGACAGTCTGGATGGCGCGGGAGGACCTTCGCTTTCTGGTTTCCCTTCCCCCGGCGCCTCTCTTCGAGCAGCTGGAGATAGCCCGGCAGGCCAAGCTAATGCCGCTGAATGGCACTGGACAGCAGTGCTGAGAGAACCGGAAGCAAAAGAGGGCCTCCAAGGGGTTCATCCCAAGGTCCCCTTTCAGGCGCTCGCCGATCTGAAACAGGATTGGTTTCGTTTAAAGGCATTGCACCGCTCATGAAACCAGTTCTTTCCGGCAAGAGGGGCAGTGAACTGCTGTGCTCCCAGGTTCAACAATCAGCAATCCTCCCTGCCCCTCCTGCTTATCCTGCCTATCCTGCTAATCCTGCTAATCCTGCTAATCCTGCTAATCCTGCAGACCCTTCTCATCCTGGCGTTTGCTGAACCGCATAATGCGCGTTTTTCGCAGTTTCCAGTCCTGAAGCCTCCGCTCTTTCGAACTCTGTTTGTCTCCGCTCTTGTCTCAGATTATCGATTATGCATAGTGCATAAAATAGAGCATCTACTGGAGCAGGACGCAGGATGGAGCCCTTCCTCAGCAAAAAAGACTTTGTGAAGCGCAAGCTGACCGAGGCGATTGTCGCAGGTGAATACGCCCCGGGCGATTACCTGCGCCAGAACGACATTGCAGCCTGGCTGAACATCTCCAGCACACCGGTGCGCGAAGCCTTTGCCGAACTGCAGATGAGCGGTCTGCTGGTCCATGAAGCCCATCGCGGGTTCTGCGTTGCCATGATCGACGCGGACCGCATTTCAAAGATCTTTGAGGCCCGGCGCACGGTGGAAATTGCCGCCGCCCGTTTGGCCACAGAACAGGTCACAGACGAGGCCCTGGCTGAGTTGCAGGCTCTGCTGACCGACATGGAACGACAGCAAAGCAAAGATGAGTTCCTGGCCATGACGCAAAGCAATGACCGCTTTCACCAGGCCCTCTTTTCCTTAAGCCAGAACCCCTTCTTGCTGGAGTTGATTGAGCGTCTTTGGAACGCCCTGCCCCGCTTTGCCGGCTGGACCCTTGAAGGCCGCCGCGAGGCATCAATCAAAGAGCACCACGCCATATTTCAGGCCCTTAGCGACCGAAACGCCGAGGCCATTGAAACGGCCTACCTCACCCATCTGGCAGAAGCAGAAGCCACCTTCATTCACCAGCTTGCCACCAGTACAGCGCCCCACAGCGCGCTCCCGACAGGACAGACCGCACCATGACATCCTCCCCCCTGCATCAGGCCGCCTCAGAATTTCTCATTCGCTTTGGCGGAGATCGTTTCGACAACCTCTTCCGGACGGCCAAAGGCTCCATCGTCACCGATGACCAGGGACGGGAGATCCTGGATTTCACTTCCGGCCAGATGTGCGCCACCATCGGTCACAACCATCCGGCCATTTTGAAAGCCATTGAAGAAGCCAGCCAAACAGCGCTTCATTTCTTCTCCGGAATGATCCCTGAAGTCGTCGCGGAACTGGGCCAGACGCTGGGTCGGGACTGGCTGCCGGGCGACCTAAAAAAGTCTCTCTTCATCAACACCGGTGCGGAAAGCAACGAGGCCGCCCTGCGCATGGCCAAAATGCACACCGGTGGCTACGAGGTTCTCGCCCTTGGGGGATCCTGGCACGGCGTAACGGGGGCTGCTGCCTCCGCCTCCTTTGCCTCAGATCGAAAGGGCTATGGGCCAACAGTGCCGGGAGTCTTCCTGATCCCCGAACCCAACGCTTACCGCCCTCTGATTGAAGGCATGGACCCGGAAGACTCGGCCATGACCGGCCTGGAGCTGGGCCTGAAGATGTTCGACATGCAATCACGCGGTGCCCCCGCGGCCATCATTGTCGAACCGGTGATCAGTGCCGGGGGTGTTCTGGTTCCGCCCAAGTGCTTTATGGAGGGACTGCGCAAAGCAGCGGATGAGCGGGGCATGCTGCTGATCTATGATGAAGCACAGACGGCCTTCGGACGGATCGGGGATCGTTTTGCAGCCACCCACTTCGATGTACTGCCGGACATTCTCGCCACTTCCAAGACCCTTGGGGGTGGCTTGCCCCTGGCAGCCGTCAGCACCACAGAGGAAATCGAACAGTCCGTCCACGAGAAAGGCTTTACCTATTATACCAGCCACGTGGCCGACCCCCTACCTGCTCATGTGGGCCTGGCCATCCTCAACACCATCCGGGAAGAAAAGCTGATTGAAGAGGCCCGCGCCAAGGGGGATTACCTGCGGGCAGGCCTGCTGGATCTGCAGCAGCGCTATGAAGCCATCGGGGATGTGCGCGGCCTGGGTCTGCTGCTGGGTGTGGAACTGGTGCAGGATCGGGAAAGCCGCGTTCCGGATCACGAGCTGGGCGCCCTGACCACGGCCCGCTGCTTCGAACTGGGCCTGTCCATGAACATCCGGCGGCGGCCGGAACGCGGCGCGGTCTGGCGCATTGCCCCTCCTCTTACGGCCAGCCGGGAAGAACTGGATCGGGGCATCGCCATCCTCGATCAGGCTCTGGGGGAAAGCCTCGATAAACTGGCCCGCAAATAAGCGTCATTTTGCAACACAGGGGAGGCGAAGCGCAGAGTTTCCCTCCCCTGTGACGGAATGACAGCCAGAACAACTGAAAGGCGGCACACACCCGCTCCGGTCACAAATCGCAAAAATGTTAAATTTCGATATATCTTATTGATATTTGATACAAAAGATTGCACCCTCCTTTCCTGATTCAGATCCGGTAAGGGTGACTTTCGCCATGACAAAACCAACCTGTGGACAGGCTCTCGTTCCGCTGCTGCAAGACTATGGAATTGACCAGGCCTTCGGCATTCCCGGCGTTCACACCATTGAGCTGTATCGGGGCTATGAAAATCATGGGCTGCCACATGTGCTTTGTCGGCACGAACAGGGGGCCGGCTTCATGGCCGATGGCTACGCGAGAGTGACGGGCAAGCCCGCCGCCTGCTTCCTGATTTCCGGGCCGGGTTTGACCAACACGGCCACACCGATCGCCACGGCCTACGCTGACAGCCAACCCATGCTGGTTATCGCCTCCACCAATCTGCGGCGGGAAATCGGCAAAGGCTGGGGCCCCTTTCATGAACTGCGCAATCAGCGCCTGATCGCCGAACAGTTCACAGGCTACGCAGGCCAGGCCCTGTCTCCCCAGGACATTCCAGAAATTCTGGCTCAGGCCTGGGCCAGTATGACCAGTGGTCGTCCCCGCCCTGTCTATGTGGAAATCCCTCGCGATGTGTTGGCCGAACCAGCCGAGGGGGACTGGCAGGCCGTCAAAGCCGCCCCCCGCCCCGTGGCTTCACCCGACGACATCAATCGGGCCGCAGACCTGCTGAGCCAGGCGGAGCGCCCCTTGATCCTGGTCGGGGCCGGAGCCGCAGAAGCCGCTGCTGATCTGACAGCCCTGGTGGATCAGGTGGACGCGGTGGTGATCTCTTCTTTCTGCGGGAAAGGAGTGATTGCGGAATCTCATCCCAATTGCCTGGGGGCCGCGCTTTCCTTCGACGGGGCCCGTGACTTGGTCCACGATGCTGATGTGGTGCTGGCCATCGGCACAGAGCTTTCGACGGTGGATGCCTCCAACCAGACCTTGTCTTTCAGTGGCAAGCTGATCCGCATCGACATAGATCCGAAGAAACTGACAGACCGTTACCGCGCGCACCTACCTATCGTTTCTGACGCAGGACCTGCCGCAAAAGCCCTCAGCCAGCGGCTGCAAGCCGTAACAGATCCGAAAAAGCACCCGGCCTGGCAGGCCCGAATGGCGGACAGCAAAAAGCGTTTCGATCAGTTCGGCAGCGCCAAAAGCGGGGAGCATCGGGCCGTCCTTTCTGCCATCACCCAGGCCAGCCCCGACGACTGTATTCTGGTCGGCGACATGACCCAACTGGCCTACAGCGCCAACCACTTTTATCGCCCGGATCAGCCACGCCAATGGCTGCATCCTGCCTCTTACGCCACTCTGGGCTTTGCCCTGCCAACGGCCATCGGGGCCAAACTTGGCCAGCCCGACAAAGCGGTGATTTCCCTTTCGGGAGACTGCGGGTTTCTCTTTACCTGTCAGGAGATGGCCACCGCTGCAGAGCTGAAACAGCCCCTGGTCCATATTCTCTGGAACAATGCCGCGTTGGGCGAGATCCGTGACGCCATGATCGGCGCCCAGATCGCACCGGTGGAAGTCCAGGGCGAAAACCCGGATTTTCTGGCCATGGCCCGCTCTTTCCACTGGACGGCGGAACGGGCCCGCGACCTGTCGCACCTCAGTCATTTGGTGGCAGAGGGCCTGGAACGTCAGGGCCCGACCCTGATCGAAGTGAACGAAGGGATCGGGGACCTGAGTTAGGCTTTCCAGCCCCGTTCAGGATAGGGCGCGTTTGCCAGGACACGCTCATAGGTCAGGGCTGACAGGTCCAGGCTGGTGAAGCGCCCATCCAGGATCAGTTCCGACAAGGCTCGCCCCACGGCCGGGGCATGCTGCAGACCGTGACCGGAAAAGCCGGTGGCGACGTAAAAGTTCTCCAGTTCCCCGGGCCAGGCTCCGATGATCATGTTGCCGTCAAAGGTGTTCTGAGCGTAATGGCCCACCCAGGCATTCTTGACCCGAATGCGCTCAAAAGCAGGCACGCGGGTGGCCAGTCCAGGCCAGACACGGTCCTCAAACCAGTCATGGCGCACCTCAAAACAGAAATCACCAGCCAGACTGTCATCGGTGATGCCACTGATGAACCCCTTACCCTCGCGGCGAAAGCCCACGCCCAAACCATCGCGAATGTAGGGCAGTGTCTCCACAGGCTCCTGAGGTTCAAAATAAAAGACCATGCGGGGCAGCGGCACCACGGGCAGGGTCATGCCGAGCATCTGGCACAGGCGCCCGGCCCAGGCGCCGGTGGCATTGACCACCTGCCCAACAGAAAGGGATCCCCCATCAGCCAGATCGAGTGTGGTGATTTGCGCCCCCTGCCTTTTAAAACCTGTCACTTCAGCTGAGATGAACTCCGCCCCCAAAGCCGCAGCTTTTTTGCGCAGTCCTGTTAGCGCCCCATGCGGGTCAATCCAGCCCGCATCCGGCGACAAGACGGCGCGGGTGATGTCATCACTGTTGAGTGACGGCCAGCGTTGCGACACCTCGGCGGCGTCCAGCAGTTCTATGTCGCAGCCCATGGAGCGCTGAAAGGCGCCGTTCACTTCAATGTCTTCGGCCTGGTCTGCGGTGTTTCCAATGATCAGCAGTCCCCCCCGGTCATAGTCCAGCACCGGGCGTTCCGCACCACGGGCCATAAGCTCTGAAAAGTTGCCATAGAACTCCTGTCCATAGCGGGACATCAGAAGGTTTTCAGGCTGGGAAAAGACCAGACGAACCATGGCATTGGACAGGGCAGAGGCTGCCTGGCTGTAGCTTGGATCTTTCTCGATCACCGCCACCTTCAGGCCGGGGTCCCGCTGCAAAAGATGGTAGGCGGTGCTGCTGCCGACCAGCGCGCCGCCGATGATGGCAATGTCGTACATGGACACTCCGGAAGAATCTGAATTTCATTTCATTAAATGATACAATGTTCCGTATTTTAATCCATGTCGACAGAAAACTTCGGGAAAATTCCGTTGCCGTTGTCATTGTGTTTCGAATAATGATACAAATGCAGTGACGTCAGGAGACTCTTCTTGGTGTCTGCACACCGGAGGACAGATGAGCACGACGATCAGAAAAAGCCTGCAGGTCATTCAGTGGCTGGCCCATGCCAAAGGCCCCCTGGGAATTTCCGAATTGTCCCGGGCCATGGGCATGAACAAAAGCGCCGTGCAACGTATCCTTCAGACCCTCCACGAAGAAGATTACGTGGAAAAGGCTCCCGGCACTTCCAAGTATCAGCTGACCCTGTCCATCTGGGAACTGGGCTCTCATGTTGTGGCCCGGCACGAAGCCCGCCGCCTGCTGCATCCCATTCTGCGCTATGGCGCCCAATCCTCGGGGCTGACCTCTTTCCTGGCCTACTCTTCTTTTCCCTTCGTGGTGTACCTGGACAAGGTGGAAGGCTCCTATGGCCGCACCCGATCGGCTGAACCGGGCAGTCGCGTACCCATGCACCGCACGGCAGCCGGGAAAGCAGTTCTCTCCTGCCTGCCGGAGGACAAGGTGAAGGAGCTGGAACAGTCCCATGTGGACTGGACCGGACACGTCAAGCTGGATGGCATGAATACCGACAGCCTGCTGGAAGAACTGCGCGCCACCCGGGCCCGGGGTTACGCCATTTCCGAAGGGGGCCTGAAGCCCGGTGTGAACTCCATCGCCGCCCCCATCTGGTGGCGGGATGAAATCCCCTATGGATCGCTGGCCCTGACCGCTGATGCCGCCAACCTGCCCCCCGCCGAGTTCGCCCGCATTGGCAGCATCGTTGCAGGCATGGCTGAAGAAGCAACCAACGGGCTGGGGGCAGCAGCGTTCCAGCGCGACGCCCTGGACAAACTGGGCTGACCAACCGCGTCCCTCAAAAGCAAATCGCCTGTAGAGGTTTCTTGAGGGGGGGACGCCAGACGTCGGGATTCTCCGCCCGCAAGAAGATGCGTGATACGGGCGTCAGTGCTGCAGAATCTGGCCCAGGAACAGCTTGGTGCGTTCATGCTCCGGCGCATCAAAGAACGCTGCCGGGGGTTTGCGCTCGACAATCATGCCGGCGTCCATAAAAACCACTTCATCAGCCACGGCCCGGGCAAACCCCATTTCGTGGGTTACACAGATCATGGTCATGCCGGATTGGGCCAGTTCTTTCATCACATCCAGCACTTCCTGCACCATCTCCGGATCCAGGGCTGAGGTAGGTTCATCAAACAGCATGATCTGCGGCTCCATGCACAGAGCCCGGGCGATGGCGACCCGCTGCTGCTGGCCACCGGAAATCTGACTGGGGAACTTGTCAGCCTGCTCTGGAATGCGCACACGCTCCAGATACATGCGGGCGGATTTTTCCGCCTCCGCACGGGGCAGGCCCTTTACCCAGACCGGTCCGGCGATGAGGTTCTCCAGAATGGTCAGGTGGGGAAAGAGGTTAAAGTGCTGGAAGACCATGCCCACCTGGCTGCGGAAGGTTTCAACCTCACGCATGTGGCTATGGACCCGGGTGCCGTTGACGAAGACCTCTCCTTCCTGATGGGCTTCCAGGCGGTTAAGGCAGCGGATCAGGGTGGACTTGCCAGAACCGGACGGCCCACAGATCACGATCTTCTGGCCAAACTTCACATCCAGCGAAATGTCATTGAGAACCTTCAGGGAGCCGAACCACTTGCCCAGATGGCGGGTGCGCACGGCGAAATCAGGATCGGCCATTTCCGTCAGGTCGATATCCAGCAGATCCTGTGACTGAGACACCTGGCTTTGCGACATCACGAGCGTCTCCTGTAGTGGTTTTCAATGCGGGCCTGCAGGCTCTCCAGGATCATGGTCATCACCCAGTAGATCATGGCCACAGTGATCAGCATTTCCATATGCTTGAAGTCCCGCGTGCCCAGCGTGCGCGCCAGGAACATCAGTTCCCAGACCCCGATGACCGAGACCAGAGAACTGTCCTTGAGCATGGCAATGAACTGGTTGCCGGTCGGAGGAATGATCAGCGGAACGGCCTGCGGCAGAATGATGCGCCGCATGGTCTTGGCAAAAGAAAAGCCGATGGACCGGGAGGCTTCCCACTGGCCTTTGGGAATGGATTGGATCCCGGCGCGGAAAATCTCCGTCATGTAGGCCCCGTAGCAAAGAGACAAGGCGATGATGCCCGCCGGCACCGCATCAATCACATAGCCGAGCTGCGGCAACCCGAGATAGATGATGAAGAGCTGAACCAGCAGCGGAATGCCGCGAAAAACCGAGGTGTAGAACGTGGCAATGCCGTAAGCAAAGGAATTGGACGACAGCTTGGCAACGGCCCCTGTGATGGCGAAAACAAAAGCCAGGGCAATGGAAATGACTGAAATGTAAAGGGTGGTAAAGAGCCCCTGGGTGATGATGAACCAGAACTTGCCCTGAATGAACTCTAGGCTGAGATTGAAGGCTGCAAAGGTGGAAAGGAACAGGGCCGCCAGCTCAATCCAGATGATCGGCAACTGGAATCTGGGCGGCAGCAGCGCAATCACCACAATGTTCAGAACGATCAGCAGGGACAGCAAAAAAGCTGTTGCCACCCGCCCGAAATACCCGCTTTCCGCTGGCGGGCCCAGGGCGGGTTCCAACAGGTAGCCGACAAAGCTGTTTGAGGTGTCGAAGGGGAGCAGTACTGCAAGAAACAGCAGGATCAGGAGGCCGACAAACTTGGGTTTATGGACCAGTTTGTCACTGACCACAGTATCTGCGTACATCGTCACCCCCCACCGCAATTGAAAATAGCTTTACCCACTCACACCGGACGCACTCCAGTCATCCCTCGCCTTGCCGGGATGCTGCCCCACTCCGGGACTTATGGCACATTCCACTGTCGGGGGCCTATCAATGACTTGAGGTCGCTGACAGGCCCCCGGCTTCGGGAGGAACTTCTTCTGGCAATCCTTTTGCCTTGGGGCTTATTCCACCACCTTGGTGTAATCCAGGCCGTGCCATTTTTCGGAGAGTTTGGTCAGCGTGCCATCGGCATGCATGTCACTGATGATCCCGGCCACCTTGTCGTTGAACTCCGGGTCACCGATGTCGATGGCAGCGCTCAGCGGTTCATAGAACAGCGGAGTGCCGATCACCTTGACCGGATAGTTGTTGTCCTTGGCTGTCACGAAAGTCGGCAGACCGGCGACAATGGCATCAACCCTGACCCCGTTACCCAGGCGCAGATCATCCAGCGCTGTGGTGGTGCTTTCATAGGACTTCAGTTCGCCCACATCGATCTTGTAATCGAAATCAGGCACACCCTGGGCGTCGATCACCAGATCCTTGTTCAGATAAAGCTCGTAAACGGAAGCCTGGGTTGCGGCGATCCGCTTGCCATTCACATCATCGACGGAATCGACATCTGCATCGCTGTGCACGGCCAGAACGGCAGGTGTGTAGTAGTAGACCCCGGGGAAAGAGAGCACTTTGGCCCGTTCCGTAGTTGGCGTCATTGACCCGACAGAAATGTCCCAGCGCCCATTCCAGTTCCCGGCGGTGATCACGCCCCACTGAGGGGTCACAAATTCGACCTCCACGCCCATGCGCTTGCCGATTTCGCGGGCTACCGCCACATCGAACCCGTCCATTTCGTTGTTTTCGTTCAAAAAAGACATCGGCGGCCAGTTGGCGTCCGTTGCCACTTTCAACACGCCGTTGGACATGACGCGGTCAAGGTTCTCGCCAGCCGTTGCCGGGGCTCCCGCCCCAACCACCAGCATGGCCCCGATCACTGCGGCTGTGCCGGTAAACTTCTGTAGCCAACCCATTGTACGCTCCCTTTGTTCCTGCCGGGGTCGTCAACGCTCCTGAAGACCGTTCGCCCTGGCTTTTTGATTGAACATTGAACTCAGCTGTTAGTCGGAAAAATTGCTACATCGATCTGAAAAATGATAAATGATATCAAATAATGATGCAAGTTGAATCCAACCCACCGACCAAACTCTTATGGTGAACCTGTCCGACGCAGGCAAAACCTTGCAGCTATGCTCCCTTCCGCTGTTGGTCACCAGAAGACCCTGAACTGGCGCCTGTTCGTCGGCCCAGGAAAGGTCCACAAATCACCCTCGCGGTCATCCCGACAGCCCCGGCAAGCTGACACTTTGCAAAGCGAGCCAGCCTTAAGCTCCTAGAGCATGATCGATTTAGTTAGAAGCCCTTAGCGCTTGAAACTAAACCGTGAATCACTCTTAAACACGCTGAAAAGAAGCAAATTCACGCTCTAAGCTTTATCACTTAGTGAGTCCACTTTTGCCGATTTGACTCTAGAGGGCGCGTCCGAAGATGGAGCCCATGCCAAGTGGGCGGCACAACGGGACATCGCACGATGCTTTATCCTTGGGCCTGTTGGCTCTGGGACCCGTAGATCTCAGAACCGGCTGAACTGGGAACCGGCTGACCCAGTGATAAAGTTGAATTGGGCAACGGGTAACCCGGGAAACCGTATGACCTGGGAGGGGCGTTAGCCTGGGGACCGATAAAAAAAATGAGTAAGAAGAGCCAACCCCCACCTGGCGTCTGTCTGATCAAGGCGCCTCTTCAGTGCCCCTGTCGCGGGGTTTCATCCTGCCATTCGCGCTCAAACAGCTTAGTGTCCCCCTCCCAGGCTGTCACCCTGGCCTGAGAGTGGAAACTCTCTTTGTCCCCCGAAAAATCGATGGTGGTTTCGGTCCGGGTTTCCCAGTCGCCTCTGGCAACGGACAGGCTGCGGAAAATCGACATTCGGGCACTGGTCGGATCCCCATCCTTTATCCGGTACTCCCGGCGGGTTTCGTTCCAGGTGACCAGACCATGGGCGTCGATCTCTTCTTTGGCCCCCCGGTCCGTCACCACGTAACAGTTTTCCCCTGTTACCAGATCCCGCGAAACCGAGCGGCTGGTATCTGCGGGTTGCAAGACCGTACGTGGCAGAGCCTCAGCCCCGTCAGCCGGCGCAAAGGCAGCGGGTTCCGCGGACAGGTCATTGTGCAGAGGCAGCAACAATCGGGAAGGCGACAGGTCCAGCGTCAGGCGAACCTCCTCCGGGGAGGGCCAGAACAGCGGCCAATAGACAGACGACAGACTGATCCGCAATCGGTGCCCCGGCAGGAAGCAATAAGAGGTGGCATCAAAGGTCACCTCGACAGAATAGAATTCACCCGGCTGCAAAGGATCACAGGCCTGGTTCCCGTTGCGCTGTGTCAGGTTAAGCGCCCCGTAGGACACGCGGGTTACTTTACCGTCAGGCGCCACATCACAGAGCCTGGCAAAGCAGCTGGCCACAGGCTTGTCACTGGCCAGGGACAGTTTCAGGAGGGGCCGTCCCAGAACAGCCAGAGGGTCCGACAACGGCTCTGTTTCAAAGACCACGGACAAAGCATCATCGCCCCGCTGGTCGTTGGGCAGATCAGCGCCCCAGCCCATGGGCATCAATTCCCCGCACGCCGCCCCCAGGTGCAGGGGAGAAGCGATGGTCATCTGCTGAGAAGACGCAGTCGCCGGGTCTTTGCCCTGGCCCGGTTGCAACAGGCGGCCCGGCCGCAGGCCAAACTGCTGCCAGCTTTGGTTCTCTTTTGGCCAGTGGGACAGGGCCACCCAGCGACCATCGCGATGATGCACGGTTTCAGGCGGGGCGGCCTGGCTGATGAAGGACCGCAGGGCCGGACGCGTTTCTGCCCCGTTGTCCCTTCCTTTGAGCCAATGATCCCACCAGTCAACACACTCCTGCAACCAGCCAACGGCCGGGCCGGGGGTGCCCATGTGCGGGAACTTATGCGCCCAGGGGCCGATCACCCCCTTCACCCGGTCAGGCATTTTCTCCAGCATGCGCAGCACAGAGGACGCAAAAACATCTGCGCAGCCCCCAGCAGCCAGAACCGGAACTTCTATGGCCTGATAATCCGCGCTGGGGGTGCCCTTGACCCAATAGTCATCACGGGTCGGGTGTTGCAGCCACAGGGGTAGAATCCAGTCCAGGTGGCTCAGCCGATCCAGCCAGAGGTCCCGCCACCCCGCTCCAACGGTCAACGGATCCGGTGGGCGGGTAAGAAAAGACAGCAGGGTCCCCGCCCAGCCAATATGTTCACAGGCCATAACTCCGCCACGAAAGTGACAGTCATCGGCATAGCGGTCATCGGTGGCACCGGCCACGGCAATGGCTTTCAGGGCAGGCGGACGATGACTGGCGATCTGTAGGCTGTTGAATCCACCCCAGGACAACCCGAACATGCCAACCGCGCCATCACACCAGTCCTGGGCCGCGATCCACGCGATAACCTCCAGCGCGTCAGCATGTTCCTGAGGACGATACTCATCGGTCAGGTGACCCTGGCTGTCGCCAGATCCCCTCAAATCAACCCGCAGGCAAACATAGCCACGGGCGGCAATCCAGCCATGGTTGATTTCATCGCGCACCGCCGTGGAGTAGCGTTTGGGATAGGGATGATACTCGAGAATTGCTGGCAACGGTCCGGCGTTCACGGGTCGCCAGATGCGGGCTGACAGGCGACAGCCATCAGACAGAGGGATTTCCACATGATCCTCAATCCGCACATCACAGTCGGGCACAGACACCGCTCTTCTCCTCCCAATTGACTTGCAATTCATTAAAGCAGTAAATCATATATTGACGCAACGTTTTACATTTCGATATATCGGCTTTGTTATCACATCCGACACGTCGCCACACAAACCCAGGCTGTCTGGCCTGAAACCCCGCCTGGAGGCAGCTTGATGCCCGCCTATTCCGCGCTTTCTCTCCTGCGTCACGGGCTGACCGGGAAACCCTGGCCCCGGCAGTGGCGCGCCGCCCGCCCCAAAGACTCCTACGACGTGGTAATCGTTGGCGGGGGCGGTCATGGGCTTGCCACGGCCTATTACCTGGCAAAGGAACACGGTCTTCATAACATTGCCGTGCTGGAACGGGGCTGGCTGGGTGGCGGAAACACCGGGCGCAACACCACCATTGTCCGCGCCAACTACATGGAAGAGGGCAACTTCCAGTTCTTTGACTTTTCCCTGAAGCTCTGGCGCCAGCTCAGCCAGGAACTCAACTACAATGTGATGTTCTCCCCGCGCGGCATGGTGGGGGTGGCCCACACCCCGGACGCGTTGGATGCCTATGCCCGGCGGGTCAATGTCATGAAGTTGAATGGGGCTGATGCGGACCTGCTGTCTCTGTCTCAGATGAAAGAGACACTGCCCTATCTGAACTACAGTCCGACGGCCCGCTTTCCCGTGGTCGGCGGCATGATCCAGCGACAGGCAGGCACGGCCCGCCATGATGCTGTGGCCTGGGGCTATGCCCGCGCGGCTGACCGTCTGGGCGTCGACATCATTCAGAACTGTGAAGTCACCGGATTCTTGCGTGACGGCCAGAAAGTCACCGGCGTGGAAACCACACAAGGGAACATCTCCAGTCCCAAAGTGGCTCTGGCTGTTGCGGGCAGCACCTCCTTGCTGACGGAAAAGGTCGGGCTGCGCCTGCCGCTGGAGAGCCACTTGCTGCAGGCGTTTGTCACGGAAGGCCTGAAGCCTTTTCTGGATCACGTCATTTCCTGGTCTGCCGGGCACTTCTACATCAGCCAGTCAGATAAAGGCGGACTGGTCTTCGGGTCTGACATGGACGGTTATCCCTCTTACTCCCAGCGGGGAAATCTTGCCATTGCGGAACAGGCCTCGGCGGCGGCGGTATCGCTGATCCCTGCCCTGGGTAAAACCCGGCTGCTGCGGCAGTGGGCCGGGGTGGTGGACCAGACCCTGGATGGCTCCCCCTTTATCTGCCGAACAGACCTGCCGGGCCTCTACCTGAACGGCGGGTGGTGTTACGGCGGCTTCAAAGCCATTCCGGCCTCCGGCTTCTGCTTTGCCTGGACCCTGGCCAAGGATGAACCCCACCCCTTAAGCGCCTGCTTCAGGCTGGATCGCTTCCATCAGGGAAGTGAACTGGATGAAGAAGGCACCGGCCCCTACCCCCAGTTACATTGAGGAGAAGAGCATGCAGCTCATCTGTCCCTGGTGCGGCCTGCGCGACCAAAAGGAGTTTGTTTATGGGGGCAGTGCCCAGGCCAAACGTCCGGCTCAGGAGGAAACAGATCCTGAAGCCTGGCTGGCTTACCTTTACCTGCGCGACAATCCCAAGGGCCCTCATGACGAATACTGGCACCATGAAAGGGGCTGCCGCCGCTGGCTGGTGGTCAAACGAAACACCCAGACCCATGAAATCCTGGAAGTTCGCTTTGCTGCCGGAGCATCGCGATGACCTCCCGGCGCTTGGCCGACAGGGCTCAGAAAACCGGCAGGGAAATTCGGTTTTCTTTCGACGGCAAACACCTGAGCGGACGTGACGGGGACACCCTGGCCGCCGCTCTGCTGGCCAACGGCATCAGCCTGGTGGGCCGTTCTTTCAAATACCACCGCCCCCGCGGCATCTACGGGGCGGGCCTTGAGGAACCCAATGCTCTGGTCAGCCTTTCAGAAGGCGCTGCCCGTCAACCGAACCTGCAGGCTACGACCCTGGAACTGAAAGATGGCATGGTTGTCAAAAGCCAGAACCGCTGGCCATCGCTTCAGGTTGACCTTCAATCCCTCACCCGGCTGGCAAAGCCTTTTCTGGGGGCAGGTTTCTACTATAAAACCTTCATGGGGCCGACAGCCCGAGCCTGGATGGTCTATGAAGGCTTCATCCGCCGCGCCGCCGGGTTGGGAACACCTCCTCAGGGGCCAGACTCCCGAGCGGTGGAAAAACAGCACCACCACTGTGACCTCCTGATCATCGGCGGCGGGCCTGCAGGTCTGTCAGCAGCCCTGGAAGCCGGACGAAAGGGGGAAAAGGTCATCCTGGCGGAACGGGATTTCTGCCTGGGCGGGCAACTCTTGTCCGTGCCAGCCGACGATCCCAGCCGTCGCTGGCTGAAAACCACCCTGACCGAGCTGACCGGGCTGCCATCCGTGAAGCTTCTTACCGGCACGCTGGCTTTCGGGGCTTATGACCAGGGGCTGTTTGGCCTGTCCCGGGACAGTTATGGGTCCCAGGCCTCTCCCCCTTTGTGCCTGCACCTGGTCAAGGCCCAGCGAGCCGTCCTGGCCAGCGGGGCGACGGAGCAATCCCTGATCTTTGCCAACAACGACCGGCCCGGGATCATGCTGGCCAGCGCCGTACGCAGCTATCTCAATCGCTTTAATGTCCTGTGCGGCCAGCAGGTGGTGATCTTCACTAACAATGAAAGTCCCTACGAGCTGGCGTTGGAACTGCGGGCGGCCGGCGCTCAGGTGGCTCTGGTTGACAGCCGCCAAACCCTCGATGCGGACTGGGAAAACAGCCTGACAGACCTCGGCATCACCCTCTATTCGGGGGACCGGATTGTGACCACCAACGGCTTTCATCACATCACCAGTGTGCGCCTGGCCAGCGGTCACCATCTGCCCTGCGATCTTCTGGCCCTGTCAGGCGGCTGGCAACCGGCCCTGCACCTGAGCAGCCATCAGGGCAGCCGCCCTCGGTGGCAGCCGGAAATTGCTGCATACCTGCCAGGAACCCTGCCAGACACTCTGGCCGTTGCCGGGGCCGCCCGGGGGGACTTCGAGCTGTCCGCCGCCATCTCCTCCGGGCACTCTGCGGCCCGGGGCTTGCCCCTGGAACCTGCCTTTTCCGGCTGGTCACGGGCCCTTGAGCCTGTCCGGCCTCTCAAAAGCACGACCCGCGGCCCGGCCTTTGTGGATTTTCAAAACGACGTCACAGCCGGGGATATCACGCAGGCCTGCCAGGAAGGTTTCAGCGCCAGCGAACACCTGAAACGCTACACCACATTGGGCATGGCCACGGACCAGGGCAAAAGCGGCAACAACGCCGCTTTGGCTCTGCTGGCAGAGGTTACAGGTCAGCCTGCCGCTGAGATGAAGCCAACCAGCTACCGCCCCCCCTACGCCGCCGTCTCCCTGTCCACACTGGCAGGCCCGGAAGTAGGGGACCACTTTCACTTTGCCCGCCGCACACCGCTGCACGCCATCCAGGAAGCCGAAGGGGCGGTCATGACCCCCTCCGGCCTCTGGCTGAGAGCCTGGTATTTCCGGGAAAACGGTGCGGATCTGGAAGAGGCAACGCTTAACGAGATGGCGCTGGTTCGCAGGGATGCCGCAGTCTGTGACGTTTCGACCCTGGGAAAGATTGATGTCATCGGTCCAGATGCCGCCGAGCTTCTGAACCGGGTTTATTCCAACGGCTGGAAAGGCCTGCCCATTGGCAAGGCCCGCTGGGGCCTGATGCTGCGCGACGATGGCTATGTCTTTGACGACGGCACCACATCCCGTCTGGATGAGAACCGCTATTTCATGACCACCACCAGTGCCAAAGCCGGACAGGTTCTCGCCCGGCTGGAGTTTCTGCTGGACAGCTGCTGGCAGGATCTGAAGGTCAAGGTGACAGCAGTTACGGATCACTGGGCCGCTCTGGCTCTCTCTGGCCCCAGGTCCCGTGATCTGCTGGCAAGCGTCCTTGAGGAAGGGGATGTCAGTGATCAGGCCCTGCCCTTTCTGGGGCTGACGTCTGCGCGCATTGCCGGGCAGAAGGTCAGGCTGATTCGGGTCAGTTTCTCCGGTGAACTTGGCTATGAGATCTATGTTCCAGCCGGGCAGGCCTCTGCCGTCTGGCAGGCCTTGAGACAGGCTGGTGCCGGGGCCTATGGCCTGGAAGCCTTGGGGGCATTGCGCATTGAAAAGGGCCATGTGGCGGGTGGAGAGCTGGATGGCCACACCACGCTCAAGGATCTGGGCCTTACAGCCATGGCCAGCCGGAAGAAGCCTTATGTTGGCTCCCTTCTGGCACAGCGACCCAGTCTGGAGGGATCCGGCCGTCTGGAGCTGGTGGGGCTGGAAGCAGACAAAACAACAGACACTTTGCGGGGCGGGGCGGTGCTGAGCAGCGGCGACTTCAGCGGAACCGGTGAGGGGCGAATTACATCGGCCACCTGGTCCCCCACCCTCGGCAAGTCCATCGCTCTGGCCCTTCTGAAAGACGGGCACAGCCGTCATGGTCAGGCAATCACAGTGCATGATCCGGCCCGAGAACCCGGGGCCCGGTCCCGCTTCACCGCCAAAGTGCGAGACCCTCATTTCCTGGATCCCAAAGGGGAGAGAATGCGTGGCTGATCTTCTCTATAGCTGCCCGGACCTAACTGTAAACCAGTCCCCGCTACCCGGGCTGATCCAGATCGGCATCTGGGGCGACAGCCCATCTGAACTGTCTGCCCCTGACCTGACGGCGTTAGACCGTCCCTGGCCTGAAAACGGCCAGCGCGTCAGCCGCTGCCCAGGGGGCTGGGTCTATCGCACGGCCCCCGACACACTGCTGGTCCGTCTGGACAGTCCGTCATCCCCTCTTGCCGGGCACCTTCTTGCACTGCCCAGTGCGCAGTATGCCGTCAGCGACCTCAGTCACAGTCGACAGCTGGTCACAATGACCGGAAAGGGCGGTCCCTTGCTGTTGCGGCGTGCCCTGTCACCGGACCTGTCCCTTTCTGCTCTGCCGCCGGAGACCTTCCTGCAAAGCCATCTGCTGGACGCAAACATCCTGCTGCACAACCGCGGTGAAGAGCGGCTGGATCTGCTGGTCCCGACCAGTTTCACAGAGGCGACAGCACAGTGGATTTGCCGCATCGCACCAGTGATATTCGATAGAATGAACTAAAATATGATACAATATTCCGAATATTGATAAATTTTGATTGCAACGGGCGAAAACCGCTGCTTATCTCTGCGGGTCTTTTCAAGTTTCAGAGGATGAGGAGTCTCGATGAAAACCCATGTGCGAGTGGCCGTCATTGGGGGCGGCGTCATTGGCTGCTCTACCCTCTATCACCTGGCCCATCTGGGCTGGCGGGACGTGGCCCTGTTTGAGCGGGCGGAACTAACGGCAGGGTCCACCTGGCACGCCGCAGCGGGCTTTGGCGTTTTGCACGACGACACCAACATGGCCCGCCTGAACTACTACACCATCGAATGTTATCGCCGGCTGGAAGCCGAAACGGGCCAGTCCTGTGGCATCCACACCACCGGTGCACTGTACCTGGCTGAAACGGCGGAGCGGGTGGACCAACTGCGCATCATGGAAGCCAAAGCCAAACATTTGGGTTTTGACTTCACCCCCGTGGATACCGGGGACATCAATACCATGCACCCGTTGCTGGATGTCTCCAAACTCCGCGGGGCCTGGTATCAGCCCGACGAAGGTCATCTTGACCCCTCCGGCATGACCCACGCCTTTGCCAAAGGGGCCCGGCAACTGGGGGCTGAGGTCTATCGCCATACCAAAGTGGAAGAAACCAATCCCCGGCGGGACGGCTCCTGGGAAGTGGTCACGGACAAAGGCACGGTGATCGCCGAACATGTGGTCAACGCCGCCGGTCTCTGGGCCCGCGAAGTGGGGCAAATGGCCGGGTTAGATTTGCCGCTGATCCCCATGGAGCATATGTACTTTGTCACCGACGCTTTGCCGGAACTGGAAGCCATCGATCAGGAATTACCGTCGGTGTCTGACCGGGATGCAGAGTACTACATGCGCCAGGAGGGCAAAGGCCTGCTGCTCGGCGCTTATGAAAGGCACGGCAAACACTGGGCCGTGAATGGCACCCCCTGGGATTTCGGCCAGGAACTGCTGCCCGATGACCTGGACCGCATCGCCGAGAACATGGAACGAGCCATCGAGCGCACTCCTGTTCTGGGACGCGCCGGGATCAAACGGGTGGTCAACGGCCCCATGGTCTGGTCACCGGACGCCTCAGGTCTGCTGGGACCGGTCCCGGGCCTGCGCAACTATCACGCCGCCTGCGGTATCATGACGGGCATCGGCTCCGGCGGGGGGCTCGGCAAATCCGTGGCAGAGTGGATTGTTGAGGGGGAACCGGAATGGGATCTCTCCTCCCTCGATGTGGCCCGTTTCGGAGACTATTTTACCAAGGACTTCATCCTCAAACGGTCCGCCGAGAACTACGGCACCCGCTTTCGCATGCACTATCCCTATGAGCAGCTGGAGTCGGGGCGTCCTTTGCGCATGCGGGAAAGTTATCAGCGCCAGCTCAGCCAGGGGGCGGTCTTTGGTCAATCCTTCGGCTGGGAAAACGCCCTCTATTTTGCGCAGACAGAAGCCGAGCGTGACCCCGGCTTTTCCTATGGCAAAGCAAAGTGGATCACACCGGTGGCCCGGGAATGCAAAGCCCTGCGCTCCCGTGCCGGCATCATCGACACCTCCGCCTACGCCAAATACCGCCTTTCCGGCCCGGCGGCTGAAGCCTGGCTGGACAGCCTGGTGACCAACCGCATGCCGAAGAAAACAGGGGGCATCACGCTTTGCCCCATGGTGAATGAAAAGGGCCGCCTGATCGCGGACTTCACGGTCACCCGCCTGGGGGCGGACAGCTTCTTCCTTGTAGGGTCCGGATCGGCCACCAAAATGCACCAGCGCATCTTCGAAAACAGCCGACCTGCTGAAGGGGCTGTCTTTGAAGACCTGACTGAAGCCTGGGCCGGGTTTTCAGTCTCCGGCCCCCGGGCCCGCGCCTTCATGGAAAAACTCACGGACCGGGACCTGTCCAACGGGACCGTCCCTTTCCTGAGCGCTGTTGAGGGGGACTTTGCCGGATCACCTGCCCTGATCCTGCGCCTGTCGTTCACCGGCGAATTGGGTTTTGAGGTTTACTGCCCGGCATCAGGCTATGGCGCCGTATACGACCAGATGGTGGAGGCTGCTGACGCTCTGGATATCGCCTTCTGCGGCACACTGGCACAAAACAGCCTGAGGCTGGAGAAGGGGTACGGCTCGGTCTTTACGGAATTCACCCGAGACTACAGTCCCTATGACGCCGGGCTGGCCCCCTTCATCAAACTGGACAAGGGGGAGTTCGTTGGGCGGGCCGCCTTGTCGGAGCTGGCAAAATCAGGGCCTGAGCAACGGCTGTGTCTCTTTGCTGTCGAGGCAAAGCATGCCGACTGCATCGGTGCTGAGCCGGTCTGGAAAGGTGACAAAATCATCGGGGAGACCACCTCGGGCAGCTATGGCTTTACCGTCGGCCAAAGTCTGGCTCTCGCCTACCTTCCAGTCGATGAGGCCGACCCCTCTGCCGATTATCACATTCCACTGCTTGGCAAAGATTGCCGGGCCCGTTTGCTGGACCAACCGCCCCATGATCCCGGCGGGTCCCTGCTTCGTACGTGAGGGAAACAATCATGAGCACAGGTGAAAAGGCCGAGACCCGTCTGGCCAGCTACAACGGTCAGCTGATTCCGGAAGCTGATGCGCGAATTCATGCCCTGGCCCCGGCGGTCAAGTATGCCTCCGCCCTGTTTGAAGGTTGCCGGGGATACTGGAATGCAGAAGAAAAGCGCCTCTACATCTTCCGCCTGAAGGAACATCTGGAGCGGCTGTACGACGGCATGAAACTGCTGCGTTTTGAAACAGACGTCAGCCTGGAGGATCTCACCGACTGGACGCTGGAGGTCATCCGCGCCAACGACCACCAAAGTTCCATGTACTTCCGCATTCTGGCCTTCATTGATGGCTTTGGCGATCAGGGGGCACGAGGGCCGGTCAGTTTTATCATCACCACTGCACCCCTGGGCCGGGGCCGAGAGTTTGAAGAGGGCTTTCGCCTGGGCATCAGCTCCTGGGTTCGGGTGGCAGACCGGGCCATGCCGCCCCGGGTCAAGTGCATTGCCAACTATCACAATGGCCGCCTGGGGATCCTGGATGCCCAGCAGCAGGGCTTCGACTATCCGCTCTTTCTGACTGAAAGCGGCAAGGTGGCGGAAACCGCAGGCTCCTGCCTGTTTTTGCTGAAAAACGGGCGGATCATCACACCGGACGTCACCTCTGACATTCTGGAAAGCATCACCCGCGACAGCGTCATTCAGCTGCTGTCAGAACGGGGCCACAGTGTATCGGAACGCAAGGTCGATCGCAGTGAGCTCTATCTGGCCGATGAAGCCTTCATCACCGGCACACACCAGGAAGTCTGCCCCGTTGTCTCCATCGATGGTCTGGCCATCGGCAGCGGCGAACCCGGTCCCTTTGTCCGACAGCTTCAGCAGGACTACCTGGACCTGGTCGAAGGCCGGGACAGGTCCCACAGCAACTGGCGCCTGAGAGTCTAACGCGCTCCTGAATTTCCACTCTCTTTCCCTTCCAAGATTGAGTTGCTGACCGACGGCGGATTTCCACTTCGGATCCGCCCAATCGGCCTGGAAAAACTACATGAAAATACAAAATATCAAATAATGCGATATTGCATCGTATATTGATATATGCTCATATCCTAAGGAATGAACCTGCTGGTTGGGGGAACCGCGCACCATGCTGAGTCACGATCACCATCACGGGTCGCCAGAGGGCCTGCCGAACGGTGCCTGGGAGCTGCCGGAAGAACTGGTCATGCTGCGGGAAACGGTTCGCCGCTTTGTCCAGGAAACCGTGCGTCCGGTTGAAGAAAAGCAGCCTCACGATGCGTTCAAACTGCCGGAAGCGGACCTGCTGGCCCTGCAGGAAAAGGCCAAGGCACTGGGCCTGTGGTGTCTGGCATCACCGCAGGAGCATGGCGGCGGCGGATTGGGCCTGCTGGCCCAGGTCATCGTGGCGGAAGAAGCAGCACGCTGTCGTATGGGTGCCTATGTCCCAGCCTGCGGTGCGTTTGGCATCGACCCCCCCAGTGTCATCTGGCTGGGCAGTCCATCCCAGCAGGAAAAGTACGGGGTTCAGGGCATCGCCAAAGGCAAGAAGTGCTTCGTTGCCATTTCTGAAACCTCCGGCGGCTCGGACCCGGCCCGCAAAATCCAAACCCGTGCGGTTCGACAGGGTGACCACTATCTGCTGAACGGCACAAAAATGTGGATTACCGCTGCCGGAGAGGCCGACTGGGGCATCGTTTTTGCCCGCACGGGCGAAGCGGGCAAAGGCGAGGGCATCACAGCCTTCATCGTCGACCGGGACAGTGCGGGGCTGAGCACAAAAGAAATTGGGGTCATCCGTTCTTATTCGCCCTTCGAAGTGAACTTCGACAATGTGGCCGTCCCCGTGGAGAACCGCCTGGGCGACGAAGGTCAGGGCTTTGCCATCTGCCAGAAATGGCTGGTGCATGCGCGGGTGCCATACGCTGCCGGGGTCATCGGCATTGCCCAGGAAGCCTTGAACATGGCCATCGACTGGGCCCGGCAACGTCATGTCCACAAATCACTGCTGGCAGACAAACAGGCCATTCAATGGATGATCGCCGACAGTGAAATGGAAATCCGTGCGGCCCGACTGCTGACCTGGCAGGCCGCCTGGAACGGCGACCTGGGCCGGGACATCAAAACCGATGCCTCCGTTGCCAAAGTCTATGCCACCGAAACAGCCGGTCGGGTCATTGACCGGGTGCTGCAGATCTTCGGCGCCATGGGGGTGGCCAAAGAACTGCCCATCGAACGCTGGTACCGGGAGCTGCGCATCAAGCGTGTGGGCGAAGGACCGTCTGAAGTCCAGCGCATGGTGCTGGCCCGCGAACTCCTGAGGGAATAGAGCCATGGCCATTGACCTCGACGTGGATCAGGGCATTGCCACCATCACCCTGAACCGGCCAGAGCGCCGCAACGCTCTGGATGCGGAACATTACGAGATACTATCAGCCGCCTGGTGCCGGGTACGCGACGACAGCGATATCCGCTGCGCCATTATCACCGGTGCCGGTGAAAAGGCCTTTTGCGCCGGCGCCGACATCAAATCCTTCGTCGGGCGGGAAGTGGAGCTGGCCGAGCTCTGGCTGACCCAGAAGAACCAACTGCTGAACCGAGGCCTGGAAGTCTGGAAACCGGTGATTGCTGCTGCCAATGGATATTGCGTCGGCGGCGGCATGACCCTGCTGATGGGAACCGACCTGCGGGTGGCGTCAGAAAACGCGGTTTTCAGCCTCTCCGAAGTCAAACGAGGCATCATCGCCGCCAATGGCGGGACCCAGCGCATCATGAAGCAACTGCCCTATGCCATTGCCATGGAAATGCTGCTGACGGGTGAGAGCATTGATGCCCAGACAGCCCTGCGCTGGGGTCTGATCAACAAGGTGGTCCCTCAATCCGACCTGCTGAACGCCGCACAGGACTACGCCCGGGTGATCTGCGACAACGCCCCGCTGGCCGTACAGGCCGCAAAGGAGCTGGCCATCCGCTCCCAGGATCTGGACCTGCAAAGCGGCCTGCGCATGGAACAGCTGGTCAACCGCATCCTGCACCACACGGGAGACACCCGCGCGGCCAAGCAGGCTTTTGCGGAAAAGCGCAAACCGAGCTTTGAGGGGCGCTGAGACAGATGACCGGCACTCCTCCCCTCCAGGGCATTCGCGTGCTCGACCTGACCCAGATCTACAACGGCCCCTACGCCACTTTCCTGATGGCCATGGGGGGCGCCGAGGTGATCAAGGTGGAGCCGCCCGGCGGTGAATTCTTGCGCCGACGGGATGCCCGGGCCGGGGCCGGGGTGCCCTTTGCCATGCTCAATGCCTGCAAGAAGTCCATCTCCCTGAACCTGAAAAGCACCAAGGGCCGTCAACTCTTTCTCGATCTGGTCAAGGGTGCCGATGTGGTGGCGGAAAACTATGCCCCCGGTGTGATGGATCGCCTGGGCATAGGGTACGACGTGCTGCGTCGTCAGAACCCCAGGCTGATTCTCGCCTCAGGGTCCGGCTATGGGCAGGACGGTCCTTACCGGGACCTGCCAGCCATGGATCTGACAGTCCAGGCCATGTCCGGTGTCATGAGCGTAACCGGCTTTGCTGAAAATCCGCCCGCCAAATCCGGAGCGGCCCTCTGTGACTTCATGGGGGGCGTGCACCTCTACGGGGCCATCACCACCGCCCTGTTGCGGCGGGAACGCTGCGGCGAAGGGGCCGCCATTGATGTCTCCATGCTGGAAGCCGTCTACCCGTCACTGGCCTCCAACATCGGCATGATCTACGGCGAGCGAAAAGACATTCCCTTGCGCACCGGCAACCGTCACGGCGGTCTCAGCCTTTGTCCCTACAACGTCTATCCGGCGGCAGACGGTTACATTGCCATTATCTGCAACAACGACAAACACTGGCTGAACCTGCTGGCCGCCATGCAGCGCAATGACCTCAGCGGTGATGCCCGCTTTGCTTCCATGCGCGACCGGGTGGCGGCCATGGCCGAGATCGATAAACTGGTCAGCGACTGGAGCCGGGAGCTGAGCAAAGAGGTGCTGAGCGCCCGCCTGCGCCAGCATCGGGTCCCCTTTGCACCTGTCAGGGACCTGCCGGAAGTGATCGCCGATGACGCATTGCGTGAAAGAGGCGCCCTGCTGGACATAGAGCATCCGACCTATGGCCCCATAACGGCCTGCCGCAGTCCGCTGAACTACCGCGACACCCCCCAAAGCACCTATGAACCCAGCCCGGACTATGGCCAGGATAACGCCAGCATCTACGGCGCTTTGGGCGTTGATGCGTCCGGTTTGGAAAAACTGAGCGCAGAGGGGGTGATCTGATGCGCGGCCAGACCGTGATCATTGGCGTGGGCCACACCTCCTACGGCAAGCACCCCGGACGGGACCGCATCGACCTGATTACCGAAGCGGCCCGACTGGCGCTGGTTGATGCGGGCGTGGAGAAATCCCGGCTGGATGGCCTGCTGGTGAAAATGGCCAATTCCGCACCCTCGATCCTTTATGGCCAGAAGGTGGCTGAAGCTCTGGGTCTGCAGCCGAAGATCGGGGCCGCCCTTGATCAGGGAGGCGCGGCCAACATCGCGCTGATCTCCTATGCCGCCCTGGCCATAGAAGCCGGTCAGATGGACATGGCGATGATCTGTTACGGCGACACGCCGCGAACCGGCTCGCGGGCGGTCTACCATCGCCCCCGGGGTGATGACGCTGCTTACGGCTGGTATTCAACCGCCGCAGGGTATGCCCTGATCCATCAGGCCTATCGCCAGAAGTACAAGACACCCGATGAGCATTTCGGGGCCATCGCCCAGCAGTGCCGCGCCAATGGTGCGGATAATCCCCAGGGGCATCTGCAGCGCCCGCTGACCATGGATGCCTATCTGGCCAGTCCCTTTGTGGTGGAGCCTTTGCGCCGGGACGACTGCTGTCTGGTCTCAGACGGGGGCGCGGCGGTCATTATCACCTCTGCCGCACGGGCCAGAGAACTGGGCATCACCAAGGCTGTTCCCATTCTGGGCTTCGGGCAGGGCCAGGAAAGCTGGGATGTGCACCTGCGCCCGGACCTGACCCGCACCCAGGCCCAGACCAGTGCTCAAACGGCTTACGCCATGGCCGGGTTGGGTCCTGAAGACATGGATCTGGCCCAACTCTACGACTGCTTCACCATCACTGTTTTGCAAACCATGGAAGACTACGGCCTTGCCCCGCGAGGGGCGGCAGGAGCCTTCGCCCTGTCGGAGGGAATTTCTCCGGAAGGCGCCCTGCCTCTCAACACCTCCGGAGGGTTGCTGTCAGAATCCGGCACCCCGGGCCTGCAGCTGGTTATCGAAGCCGTGCGCCAGATGCGCGGTGACGCCCGCCTGCAGGTCAAGGCCCCCAGGACCTGCATTGTCTCCAATCAGGGAGGCTCCATGCACAGCCATGCCACTTTGATTTTGGGAGATCCGCAATGACCTTTCCCAAACCGGACATTACAGCCATCAGCAAACCCTATTGGGACTCCCTGAGAGAGGGCGTGCTTCTTTTCCAGGAATGCCCCAGTTGCACCCACCGCTGGCTGCCGCCCCGCGCGGCCTGCCCCAATTGTCTGGACCCCAATCCCCGCTGGCGCCCGTCCTCGGGACAGGGGCAGGTGGTGTCCTGGGTGGTCTATCACCATGCCTACGCCGATCACCTGAAATCCTGTCTGCCCTACGATGTGACGGTGGTGGAGCTGGAAGAAGGTCCGCGCCTGCTGACCAACGTGATCGACAGCCAGGCAGGCCAGGCCCTTTCTGTCGGTCTGCCCGTAGAACTGGCGGTGGAACGGGTTGAAGACATCGCCCTGGCCCGGTTTCGACGCCTGCCGGAGGGAGCCCGACCATGACCCAACTGACCACCCCGGCAGAAGCCCTGCCCCAATCCTCGCCCAAAACCCGGCAGATGATTGTCAACGGCTCTCTGGTGCCTTTTGCCAAAGCCCAGATACACCTGATGGCTCCGGCCATGCGCTATGGCCTCAACATCTTTGAAGGGCTGCGCGGCTACTGGTGTGAGCAGCAAAAGGAGCTCTTTGTCTTCCGGCTGGAAGAGCATATGGCCCGCTTTGACCAGTCCATGAAACTGCTGCGTTTTGCCCCGGATTTCGATACCGCAAGTGTCACCAAGGCCGTCACCAATCTGCTGCGGGCTGACGGCTATCGGGAAAACTGCCACATCCGGGCCGTGGCCTATCTGGACGGCATGGGGGAACACCATGTCACCGGACCGGTCAGTTGGTTTGTCTATGCCGGTCCCCGCCCCCGCAGCCCGAAAACTCACAGCGGCATTTCCTGTCACATCTCCTCCTGGCGGCGCATGGCGGACAACGCCCTGCCGCCCCGAATCAAGTGTGGTGCCAACTATGCCAATGCCCGTCTGGCCCGCTTTCAGGCCCAGCAGGATGGCTATGACGATGCCATTCTGCTGAACGATCAGGGCAAGGTGGCCGAAGGACCCGGAGCCTGTCTCTTTCTGATGCGCCAGGGCCGTCTGATCACCCCCGATGTCACCAGCGGCATTCTGGAAAGCATCACCCGCGCCACGCTGATCGAACTTGCTCGGGATCTGGGCCTGGCAGTAGAGGAACGGGCCGTTGACCGAACCGAACTCTATGCCGCCGATGAGATCTTTCTAGCAGGATCAGCAGCCGAAGTACTGCCGGTTACGGCTCTCGATGGTCTGACCATCGGGGCAGGCGACAGGGGCCCGGTGACCTGCCAGCTCCAGCAAGCCTACTTCAACAGCGTGGTGGGTCAGCACCCCCTGGCGCAGACCTGGCTTTCCCCTGTGCATGGAGCGCAGCCATGACCCCACAGCTGTCAAAAGTCAGCAAAAACGGCAGGCCGATGCTCCCGCTGCCCCAGGAAGGCCAGCAGGTGAGCGCCGACACTCTGGTGGATCTTGCCGCCTCATTTCTGCGACAGGCAGGCTTGCCGGGCCAACAGGCTGAGGAGGCAGCCCGCTTGCTGGTGGAGGCACAACGGGCCGGGCAGAACAGCCATGGACTGACGCACCTGCCCGCCTATCTCAACGGCATCCTGACAGGGGCCATAAATCCGCGCCCCCGTTTCCAATGGGTTGAAAGCCATCCGACAAGCCACAGTGCCGCCGCCATTCTGGACGCCGACAACGGTCTGGGCGTACTGGCTGCCCGGGCGGCCTGTTTGGAAGCGGTTGATCGGGCAAAAGCGCAAGGCATCTGTGCCGTGGCCGTACGCCGCTCCAGCCATTTCGGTGCCGCCGGCGCTTTTGTTTCTCTGATGGCCCAACAGTGCGTGGTGGGCCTGGCTCTGTCCAATGCCTCGGCGACTGTTGCGCCCTGGGGAAGCAAAGAAGCCAAGCTGGGGACCAACCCCCTGGCCGCCGCTTTCCCCAGAAAAGGCCTTCCGCCGCTGATCATAGATCTGGCGACAACCGCCGGATCACGGGGCCGCATTCGCCAGGCGCAGCGCAACGGTCAATCCATCCCCAAGGATTGGGCACTGGACAGCAATGGTGTGCCCACAACAGACCCGAACCAGGCTTTGCAGGGCACCATGCAGCCTTTGGGGGGCGCCAAGGGCTATGCTCTAGGGCTGATCATTGAACTGCTCTGCGCGGGATTGTCGGGCGGACTGGCCGGATCCCGTGTTTTATCACCCCACGACAAAAGCGGTCAGCCCGCCGGAACCAGCCACTTCTTCCTGGCCATCGATACTGCCGCCTTTGGCGGCGCTGAGCGGGTGGCAGAGGCCGTGTTTGATATCACCAGTGACATCAAAAACGCCGCGCCAATCTCTGCCGATGCGCCCGTTCGACTTCCCGGTGCGGGCAGTCAGGCAGCCCGGGACCTCAGCGCCGCCAAAGGCATCAGGATCAGCAAGTCGTTGGCCGGGGCGCTCTCCCAAGCGTCTTTGCTGGCACAACAACTGGCGTCGAAAGTTCCTGGCCCCGCGCCCCTGCAGGAGGATCTGCAATGAGCTGGCGCATGGCCGTGGACGTCGGTGGCACCTTTACTGACGGCGTCCTGATTGATGACAAAACCAACCGCCTTTGGGTCGGCAAAGCCCTGACCACCCATGGCGACCCCGGGGATGGCATTGCCAGCGTCGTGACCAGCCTGCTGGCGCAGCAACCCGAAAAAGCACCTGTTGACCGGGTGATCCACGGCACGACCCTGATCACAAATACACTGCTGGAGCGCAAAGGCGTACGTACGTCTCTCATTGTCACGAGAGGTACAGCAGACCTTCTCGATATCCGTCGCGAGATGCGGTACGACACCTACGACCTCAACATCACCTTTCCGGAGCCCCTGGCGCGCCGCGAAGATCGTTACGAAACCTCCTGCAGGCTGGGACCTGATGGCAGTGACTGGCAACAGGTTGACCCGGCAGAGCTTGAGAGCATTGCCCGACAGGTGGCTCAAACGGCCACCCAGTCTGTGGCGGTCTGCTTTCTGCATTCCCCCGTGTCCAACAGACATGAAGAAGCTCTGCGCGCCGCCTTTAACCGCGAGGCGCCCCATATCTCCCTGTCCCTGTCATCGGAAGTCGCCGCGGAAATTGGTGAATACGAGCGCATGTCCACGGTGGTGGCCAATGCCTATGTCCAGCCGATTGTCGAGACTTACCTGAACAAGCTGAGCACCCGGCTGCTGGAGCTGGGGGTTGAGGGGCGGTTGGACATCATGGTCTCCAACGGCGGCTTTACGGAGGCACAGCTCGCCGCCCGCTTCCCCATTCGTCTGTTGGAATCCGGTCCGGCTGGCGGGGTTCTGGGCGCCATCAACTGCGCTGCGGACAGCGACCGTCATGTGCTGGCTTTCGACATGGGAGGCACCACAGCCAAATCCTGTGTCGCCGTGGACGGCAAACCAGAAATCGCCCACATCTTCGAATTCTCCCGCGAGCGCCGCTTCAAACAAGGCAGCGGCCTGCCGGCCGTTTCCCCTTCCATTGATCTGATTGAGATCGGCGCCGGCGGTGGGTCACTGGCCCGTATCAATGCACTGGGTCTGCTGCAGGTGGGACCGGACAGTGCCGGATCCGAACCCGGCCCGGCCTGCTATGGATTGGGGGGGCAGGACCCAACTGTGACCGACGCAGACCTGCTTCTGGGCTACCTGGACCCGGACAATTTCCTGGGGGGGCGCATGACCCTGGACCTTGAACAGGCCCGCGCGGCACTGGGCGCTGTCGGTCAAGAAATCGGGCTCACTGCACTGGAGACGGCCTGGGGCATTCATGACATCGTCAATGAAAACATGGCCGCTGCGGCCCGCACCCACATTGCGGAAAAGGGACTGGACGCCCGCCAGTTTGTGCTGGTGGCAACAGGCGGGGCCGGTCCGGTTCACGCCGTTGACGTGGCCCGTCGCTTGCGCATTCGCCGCATTCTTTGTCCTCTGGCCTCTGGTGTCGGTTCCTGTCTGGGGTTTTTGACAGCCCCGGCCCGCACCGACCGTTCCTGGTCCAAAATTCAACCGCTTGAAAATCTGGACAGCCGGGAAATTGCCCGACGCTTCAGCGATGCAAAAGAGAGCATTGCTGCGGACCTGGCCAAGGCGGCTGTTCCGGCTGAGCAGATCCAGTGGCACGCCTGTGTGGAGATGCGCTACGTGGGACAGGGCGCCAACGTTGAGGTTGCCCTTGATCCTGATTTTCTGTCCGACCTGCTGGACCTCCGACGGGCCTTTGAAGAAGCCTATATCGGTGTTTTTGGCCGCAAGGTGCCCGGCGGCATACCCGAAGTGGTGACCTGGCGGATCTGGGGCAGCTCCCCCAGCCGCAAACAGCAGTTCAATCTGGGCAAAGCGCCATCAGAACACCCTGCCGACATTGGCAGTCGACAGCTTTACTGGCCGGATCTCAAAGACCGGTTCGATACCCCCGTTTTTCAGCGGCACAGCCTGCCAGCCGGTGAGGTGCTGCGGGCCCCTTGCGTGATCTGCGAGCCGGAATCCACCCTGGTGGTGGCTTACCCGGCAACAGTTTCCGTTCTTGAAAGCGGCAGCATTGAGGTGCTGCTGGATGAGGTGAGCGCATGACCGCCATCGATCCCATCAGCCTGGAAATTCTCTGGACCCGCCTGACCTCGGTTGTGGACGAAGCCGCCGCGACCTTCGTACGCGCCTCCTTTTCCACCCTGGTTCGGGAAGCCAACGACTACGCTGTGGTGCTGACGGACGCCCTAGGGCAGAACCTGGCCCAATCCTCTCAGTCCATCCCCTCCTTCATCGCAACAGTCCCGGCCAGTATCCGGATCTTTATCCGGGAATTCGGCCTGCACAACCTGCGCGAAGGCGATGCCTACATCACCAATGACCCCTGGTATGGCTCCGGCCATCTCAATGATGCCACCATCGCCATGCCTATTTTTCACAACGGCAAATTGGTGGCCTTCGCCGGGGTGGTCAGCCATCTGCCGGACATCGGGGGGCGACTGCGCAACCCCTCCAACAAAGAACTGTTCGAAGAAGGCTTCCAGATTCCGCCGCTGCGTTTGCTATCGGCAGGACAGGAAGACACAACTCTGGTGCACCTGCTCCGGCAGAATGTCCGGGTGCCGGAGGAAACCCTGGGCGATGTCTGGGCCATGGTGGCTTGTTGTCAGTCACTGGGCCAGCGCCTGACCGGGCTGCTGGATGAAACGGGCATTGATCTGCAGGCCTTTGCCAAAGATGCCATCGCCCGAACAGAAAAGGCCATGCGGCAGGCCATTGCAGAGGTCCCCGATGGCAGCTGGACCTACTGCGTGGAAAACGATGGCCCCCTGGACATGCCCGGCGGCGTGATCCGAATCAAAGCCAGGGTGGACATCACCGGCGATGCGGTACGGGTCGACTACAGCGGGTCGTCAGATCAGGTCAGTCTGGCCATCAATACGGTGCTCAGCTACACCTTTGCCTACAGCGCCTATGCGCTGAAAACCCTTTTTGCCCCCTGGATTCCGAACAATGAGGGAGCCTTCAAGCCCCTGACGGTGACAGCTCCGGAAGGCTCCATTCTCAATCCCATCCGACCAGCCCCCTGCGGGGCGCGGGGCATGATTGGCCACCTCTTGCCCACCGCCATCTATGGGGCGCTGGCATCAGCTCTGCCCGATCGGGTCCAGGCCAGTCCCGGCTCCCCTTCCAACAATCTGCAGATCGCCAGTCTGCAGGGAAACCGGCGCTATGCGGTCAACGCCTTTATGGGCGCCGGACAAGGGGCCAGCCAGAACCGCAGCGGCACCAGCGCCATCAGCTTTCCCTCCAATCTGTCCAACACCCCCATAGAGGTGATGGAAGGACAGGCGCCCATTGCGGTGCACTGGCGAAAGATCATGACCGGATCCGGCGGCAAGGGACTGCAACGAGGCGGCGATGGTCTGGGCTTTGCGTTTCGTTTCCTCGGTGACAGTCCGGCCATCGCCTCCTTCATGATCAACAGGGTGGCCTGCCCGGCTGCCGGCCTCAAGGGCGGGCAGGCCGGACGCGCCGCCCGGTTTCAGATCAACGGCCAGGATGCGGCCGCTGCCGGCCAACATGTTCTCACCCAAGGGGATGAAATCCTGATTGAAACCGGCGGTGGCGGCGGCTACGGCCAGAAGGAGCCAAAAGCATGACGCAAGGTGACCCTCTCATCAGTACCCACCCGGCCAAGGGGCAGATCAGGCCCGGACGTCACGACGGCAAAGTCGCCGTGATCACCGGGGCAGCCCAGGGCATCGGTCTGGCCTGTGCCCAAAAGCTCTTTGCCGAAGGGGCCAGCGTGGTGCTGAGTGACCGGCAGGAAGCAGAGGCCGCCAGACAGGCGGCTCTGCTGGATCCCAGCGGTGAGCACGCCCTGTCTCTGGCCTGTGACGTTGGCAGCAAGGCGGACATCGCCCGTTTGATGGCTGAAGTTGACAGCCGTTTTGGCCGCCTCGACATCCTGGTCAACAATGCCGCCATCTCCGTGCCAACCGAGATCCTGGACATCACAGAGGACGAATTGGACTCTGTCCTGAATGTGAACCTGAAAGGCACCTTCTGGTGCAGTCAGGAAGCCGCCAGGATCATGGTCAGGCAGGGCGCGGGAGCCATCGTCAACCTGTCCTCCATGCAAGCCGAACTGGCCATTCCAAACCGCGTGCCTTACGGCATTTCAAAGGCCGCCATCAATCAGATCACCCGCCTCTTTGCGCTGGCTCTGGCAACCAAGGGGGTCCGCGCCAATGCGGTGGGCCCCGGCACCATTCTGACACCACTGACAGCGGGCCTTGGTGCCAACGAACAGGCCTATCGGCAAATCCTCTCACGCACCCCCATGGGCCGGGTCGGCCAGGCCGAGGAAGTGGCTGCCGTTGTGTCTTTCCTGGCCAGCGACGACGCCTCCTATGTCACCGGACAGGTTCTCTATCCCGACGGTGGCCGCGCCCATCTCAACTACACCGTTCCCGTCCCTGCCCCTCTGCCGGAGTTGTAAGATCATGGCCCTTCCCTGCATCATCACCGTCGCCATCACCGGTTCCGTGCCCAAAAAGGCCGACTGCCCCGGTGTGCCGGTCAGTGTCAACGAGCAGATAGACTCCACCCAGGAAGCCTTTGAAGCGGGTGCCTCTCTGGTCCACATTCATGTGCGCGACGAAGCAGAGCGCCCCTCCTCCGATCCCGACAAATTCGGTGCGGTAAAGGAAGGCATCGATAAACACTGTCCGGGCATGATCGTTCAGTTTTCCACCGGGGCGCGCGGACGCAAGCTGGAAGACCGGGGAGGCATGCTGTTCCACCGACCGGACATGGCGTCCCTGGCCACCGGATCCGTGAACTTTCCCACTTTCGTCAATGAAAACCCGCCCCAGTTCATTCGCGACCTGGCAGGCCAGATGCAGGGTCTGCAGATCAAGCCGGAGTGTGAAATTTTCGATCTGGCCATGCTCTACAACGTGGCAGATCTGGTGGCCGAAGGTCTGCTGTGTGAGAGCCCCCATGTGCAGTTCGTCATGGGCATCAAGGGTGCCCAGCCCGCCCGCCGGGAAATTCTGGAATTCGAACTGAGCGAACTGAAGAAGCTGCTGCCCAAGGCCACCTGGACCGCGGCCGGATTGGGACGTCATCAGCTGGACGTCAATAACTGGGCTCTGGAACTGGGCGGTCATTGCCGCACCGGTCTGGAAGACAACATCCGCTTCGATAAATCACGACTTGCCAAAAGCAATGCCGAGTTGGTCTCGCGGGTGGCCGAGCTTTGTCAGACCTATGGTCGTCGCCCTGCCACCGCGGCAGAAGCACGGGACATTCTGGGGCTGAGACCGGCCGCCTGATAACTGCACCCTGATCCCCCAAGCTTTTCAGGAAGCTTGCCCCGAAACACCTGACCCCAGCGGCTCACCCCACGGCCCAACAAAGGGATAGACACATGACTGTGGATACCAAAGATCCCCGTACCAGACGGTCCCGTACAGCCGGACGCCGGGATGGACGCAGGGAAGGCCGGCGAGACAGCCGCCGGGATCAACCCCTGGAGCAGCTGGCCTGGGGACAGCCGCGGTTGCGCCAACCCTTTGTCGAGATCCTGTCTCAGGACGAAATCGCCGCCATCCATCAAACCTCTCTCAAGATTCTTCAGGAAATCGGCCTGGTCTTTGCCGATCAGGAAGCCCGGAAGATCTTCCAGAAAGCAGGGGCGCTGGTGGACAGCGACGGTCGGGTCCGACTGGGCCGGGACATTGTTGATCAGGCCCTGAAAACAGCCCCTTCCAGTTTTACGCTTACGCCCAGAGATCCGGCCAAAACCGTGACCATCGGTGCCGATGCCGTAACCTTTACCACGGTCCTGGGCCCTCCCAACTGCTCCGACCTGGAGGGCGGACGTCGCCCCGGCACGCTGGCGGATTTCGCCAACTTCGTGCGGCTGGGCCAGCATTTCAACATCATCCACATGATCGCCGGTTCGCCGGTGGAACCCAACGACATTCCTGTGGACATCCGACATCTGGAATCCACCCGAACCATTTTGAGTCTCAGTGACAAGGTCCCCTATCTCTTTGCCCAGGGACGTCAGCGGCTGTGGGATGGTATGGAGCTGGTGGCCCGCTCCCTGGGGTACGACTCCCGGGCGGGTCTTTGCGAGATGCCTCGCCTCTATTCCATCATCAACACCAACTCACCCCTTCAGTACGACGACCCCATGGCTGCCGGGGTGATCGAACTGGCCCGCCACAACCAGGCCAGCATCATATCCCCCTTTTCTTTGGCTGGGGCCACCATGCCCGTGCCGCTGGCTGGGGCTGTGGCCATGTCCAACGCAGAAGCCCTGGCCGGGGTCTGTCTGGCCCAGCTGGTACGCCCCGGGGCCCCGGTGGTGACTGCCGCCAAAACCGTCAACGTGGACATGAAGACCGGGGCACCGGCTTTTGCCACCCCGGAATCCAACAAGGCTGTGCAGATCGGCGCACAGCTGGCGCGCTATCTGGGCCTGCCTTTCCGGGCGGCCAACTTCAACAACGCCAACGCCGTAGATGCCCAGGCGCTATACGAATCTCAGGGGGCGCTCTGGGCAGCCATCACCTCCGGCACCAATCTGGTGATGCACGCCGCAGGCTGGATGGAGGGCGGGCTCTGTGCCTCCTTCGAGAAATTCATCCTGGATGTGGAAATTCTGCAGATGATGAAAGTCTGGCTGGAACCGGTGCCCGTCACGGCAGAGAGCCTGTCCATAGAAGAAATCCGCACTGTCGGCCCGGGCGGTCATTTTTTTGGCACCGAGCGCACTCTGGCCAGCTTTGAAGCCGCCTTCTATCACCCGCTGATCACCCAAACCCAGAACTATGAAGCCTGGGAGGAAGCAGGGGCTCAGGATGCCACCCGTCGGGCCCATGGTCTCTACAAAAAGGCTCTGGCCGAGTTCCAGCCTCCCGCCCTGGACGAAGGCCATCACGCCGCCATGACCCGCTACGCCGAAAAGCGCATCGCTGAAGGCGGCAGCCCCATTACCTGATGACAAATCACCCCGATTTTAACCGTGCCCCAACCCAGGGAGAGCCCTAATGAACTCCGTCAACAAAGACCGCCTGATACGCGACAGCCGGGCCCGCCCGGGACAGTTAGCTTATGGCACTGGTATTGGCGTCCTGCTGCTGGACGACGTTTTTCCCGGGTTCCCCGGAGATGTCCGCAACGCGTCCGGCTGGGGATTCCCCATCCAGTACCAGGTGATCAAGGATCTGGACATCTGGGGTCTGGTCGACGGACCGGATAAGGATCTGGATGCTCATGTGGGCCCGATCATCGAGGCGGCCAAAACCCTGCAGGACACCTACGGCTGCCGGGCCATCGCCGCAGAATGCGGGTTTTTTGCCTACTACCAACGTCACGTGGCTGAGGCACTGGACATCCCGGTTTTCATGTCCAGTCTGCTGCAGATCAATTGGGCCCAGAGCCTGATCGGCAAAGACAAAGTGGTCGGGGTTTTTACGGGCGGGCCGGAGGAGTTGTCAGATGCTCATCTGGAGGCTGTCGGCGTGGACCTGGGCTCCAACTATCACCTTTTCAATTTCTATGACTGTGTCACGGCTGAGGTGCCGGAAACCCGCAAACTCTGGAGCACCGCCGGACTGCGGCCGGACCCGGCAGGTTGCAACTTCGATCTCTGCGAAACCCAGATGGTGGAAGCGGCACTGAAGATGCAGCAGGAGGTGCCAAATCTGGGGGCTCTGGTGCTGGAATGCACAGGCTATCCTCCCTTTGGCCGGGCGGTTCAGCAGGCCACAGGCTTGCCGGTTTTTTCCTGGTCGACCCTGCTGGATTTCGCCTGGGCGAGTGCCTCCCACCGAGATTTTTACGGACACATCTGAAGCCTTCCGGCTTTCCTGTCTGATACCCAGAGTTTTTGACTGACCCTGCCTGTTCCTGGGGTATGCCCGGTCGCTGTGTTACATGGCGACCGGGCTATTTTTCGTTGCTTAGGAAAAACCAAATCAAGGATAAGAAAGACAGTTCTTTCAAAAGCGATCACGCTTCTAGACGCTACCGCTCACAGGTTCCCTTCCCACACAAAGTTGGCACCTGAAAAGCAAATCATTGTAATCACAGCTAAGTTCGCTTTCTTGCCGGACTTCGGCAAAGCCTGATTTGACTAGATCTTTAGTCGTTGCCACCAGTTTAAGGATCCCCTCATGCCCGTCGAGAAGATAGATACACTTGTTGTTGGTGCCGGTCAGGCTGGCGTGGCCATGAGTGAGCATTTGAGCAACAACGGCGTGCCTCATCTGGTGCTGGAACGCAGCCGCATCGCTGAACGCTGGCGGTCTGAACGCTGGGACTCTCTGGTTGCCAATGGTCCGGCCTGGCATGACCGTTTTCCGGGCATGGAGTTTGCCGGCATGGGGCCTGACGACTTTGCCTCCAAGGAAGCGGTGGCGGACTACTTTGTCGACTATGCCCGGATGATCGACGCCCCGATCCGCTGTGGGGTTGAGGTGACCTCTGTCACCCGTAATGAAGGACGTCCCGGCTTTCGGGTGGAAACCTCGGATGGGGTCATTGAAGCCACAAATGTTGTTTCCGCCACCGGTCCGTTTCAAAACCCCGTCATGCCGCCAGTGGTGCCAGAGGGCACCGCAGTGACCCAGCTGCATTCCAGCGCCTACCGCAACCCGGATCAGTTGCCCGAGGGGGCCGTCCTGGTGGTGGGGGCCGGGTCGTCCGGGGTGCAGATTGCCGATGAACTGCTGGAGTCAGGGCGGGAGGTCTACCTCTCTGTCGGGCCCCACGACCGCCCGTTCCGCAGCTATCGGGATCGCGACTTCGTCTGGTGGCTCGGGGTGCTGGGCCTCTGGGACATCGAAGCCCTGGCACCGGGCACCGAGCATGTCACCATTGCCGTCAGCGGCGCCCACGGCGGGCATACGGTGGATTTTCGCAAGCTGGCCAACCGGGGCATGAAACTGGTGGGCATGACCCGCAGTTTCGACCAGGGGGTTATGACCTTTGCTGCCGATCTGGCAGACAACATTCGCGGAGGTGATGCAAACCATCACGGCCTGATGGATGCAGCAGATGCCTACATCACCCGCAACGGCCTGAACCTGCCCGAAGAGCCCGCGGCCCGCGATCTCCTGCCAGACCCGGAGTGCATGACCCATCCCACGCTGGAGCTGGATCTGGAAGAGGCCGGGATCAAAACCATCCTCTGGGCCACCGGCTTTGCCACCGACTTCACCTGGCTGAAAGTGGATGCCTTTAATGACGATGGCAAACCCAGCCACCAGCGTGGGGTGTCCAGCGAACCGGGTGTCTACTTCCTGGGTTTGCCCTGGCTGTCCCGGCGAGGGTCCACGTTCATCTGGGGCGTCTGGCATGATGCCAAGCACATCGCCGATCACATCTCGACCCAGGACAGATATCGCACCTTTCAAAGTGCGGCAGAACGAGAGGCTGACGCCTCCTGATCCAGGGCTGGAACAGGCGCAAAAAAAGCCTGAGAATGACTGACGGATTTTACTGTCTGCAGTACGCCCTGCGACCAAACTCCCTTCTTGCACCTGCTGCATCCAAGACCAAAGGACCGGCCCCATGGCTCACACCCGCATCCGAAAATTCAACACCAGCGAGACTTACCCGGAACAGAACCTGGACAATGACCTTTGCCAGGCCGTGGTTACCCAGGGAGGCAAAACCGTTTACCTGCGGGGGCAATGTCCGCAAAGTCTGGACGATGCCTCCGACATCGACAGCCACGACCCGGTGGAACAGACCCACAAAGTCATGCAGAACATCAAACAGCTGATCGAAGAGGCCGGCGGCTCCATGGAGCATCTGGTCAAGGTGGTGGTCTACATCACTGATGTGCGCCACCGTGAAGATGTCTACCGCACCATGGGGGAGTACATTAAGGGCGTGTACCCGGTTTCCACAGGGCTGGTGGTCACAGCCCTGGCCCGCCCCAACTGGCTGGTGGAAATCGATGGCACGGCGGTAATTCCGGAGTAACACAAGATGACCTTTTCTCTCGTGGCCCGCTGCGCAGATAGCGGCATGTTCGGCATGGCGGTGTCTTCTTCTTCACCGGCTGTGGCCGCCCGCTGTGCCTATGCCCGGGCTGGTGTCGGGGCCGTGGCCTCCCAGAATGTCACCGACCCGACCCTGGGCCCGCTGGCGCTGGACCTGATGGCAGAGGGTCTGAGTGCCCCCCAGGCCATTGCAGAAATCCAAAAACGCGGCAGCTTCATTGAGTATCGACAGGTACTGGCCGTGGACAAGACCGGGCAGACAGGCATTCACTCCGGCCCCAACTCCCTGGGCATCTGGACCCAGGCTCAGGCGGAAAACGTGGCATCCGGCGGCAACCTTCTGGCCAACGACGGGGTGCCTCAGGCCATTGTGGAGGGGTTTCTTTCTTCCCAGGGACACATCGGGGATCGCCTGATCGCGGCTCTGCGGGCCGGACTGGCTGCCGGGGGCGAAGCCGGGCCGGTTCACTCCGCTGGTATGAAGATTGTAGATAAGGTCAGCTGGCCGGTGGCGGATCTGCGCTGCGACTGGAGCGAAGACTGCCCCATTGAAAACATCGCAACGGCCTGGAAGGTCTACAAGCCGCAGCTGGAGGCCTACATCCAGCGGGCCCTGGATCCCCGCGAAGCCCCTTCCTACGGTGTCCCCGGCGACGAATAGAGCGATCGGCTTTGAAACCGACCCTGCAGCCGTGGCACAGTCTCCAGCAGGCTGGCTTGATCGGACACGCAACAGGGTAAAGGGGCGATGGCCTTACGCTATACCATTCGGCAACTGGAGTATTTTGTCGCTGTAGGGGAGCACGGGTCCATCGCTGCTGCGAGCGAGAAACTCAACGTCTCTTCGCCGTCAATTTCTGCCGCCATTTCCCAGTTGGAACAGGAAATCGGCATTTCTCTTTTTGTGCGCAAGCATGCCCAGGGTCTCGCCCTGACCAAGGCAGGTCACCGGCTGCTGGAACAGGCCCGCAAAGCTCTGCGGGAAGTAGAGATGCTCGGGTCAATGGCCGGGGATATCTCCGACAACGTTCAGGGGCCCATGTCCATTGGCTGTCTGCTGACCTTTGCCCAGATGGTTCTGCCCAAAGTCCGTCGTTCCTTTGAAAGCAGCTATCCTCTGGTTCAGGTCACCCAGCATGAACTGAACCAGATCGAAATCTTCAGCCAGCTTCGCCGGGCAGAGCTGGACGTGGCCCTGACCTACAATCTGGACATTCCCGGGGACCTGACCTTCCTGCCCCTGGTTGATCTGCCCCCCCACGTGCTGATGGCCCAGAACCATCCCCTGGCCGATCGCCCCAGCTTGTCCGTTCAGGATCTGAGCGGCCATCCCATGGTGCTGCTGGACCTGCCCCTGAGCAGTGAGTATTTCCAATCCTTCTTTAGCGAGCAGGGACTGCGCCCCAACATTGTCGAGCGGACCAAAGACATGGCGGTGATGCGGAGCCTGGTGGCCAACGGATTTGGATACTCCATCGCCAACATCCGCCCGCTCAGTGACCTGTCACCGGATGGAGAGCAGCTGCTGTTCATCCCCTTGGAAGGACAGATGCGCCCCATGAAGATGGGGCTGGCCATGGCCAAAGGGGCGGAGAGCACCTCCACCGTCAAAGCTTTCATTGAACATTGCCGTGGGCTCATTACCCAGAAAAGCGTCCCGGGCATTTCGATGGAAACCCAGGTTGCCCCTGGGGCGTAAACCTGCAAGGTCTGGAAATCCCGACCTGCGGGGCCAACTTTACAAAGTTGTAAAGCGCTCGCCAGATAACGGTGAATCTGATGGCTACAGTTATGAAAGCGTCGAGACCAATCGGGCTTTCTCGGGCTGAAAAAGGGCTTGGCGCGTCAAATGCTGTCACGAAGCAAGTCCAGATAAACTGATTGGCCTCGGTCATAATCAGCAACACGACAAAATTGGTTTCGGCGGTAAGGATCCGGCAGGTTCGGGAAAGAAAAGATGAAAATTCTCCTGCTTGAAGACGACAAGGAGATTGGCACCTGGGTGAAAGACGGGCTGACCCGCAGCGGGCATGTCATCGACTGGCACGACAATGGCCGTGACGCCCTGATCTCCGCCACCAGCTACAGCTATGACCTGTTGATCCTGGACCGCATGACGCCTGAGCTGGATGGCCTTTCGGTCCTGAAAGCCGTGCGCGCGTCAAAGAACATGACACCGGTTCTCTTTCTGACGGCTCTGTCCGATGTGGACCAGAGGGTCGAAGGCCTGCAGGCCGGAGCCGATGATTACCTGCCCAAGCCTTTTGCCTTTTCAGAACTGGAAGCGCGAGTGGCAGCCCTGGGACGACGCCCGGCGGCAGCCATCGAAACGGACGTTACCAACCTGACAGCCGGGGACATCCAGCTGGACCTGCTCAAGCAAAACTGCCGTCGACAGGGCCAGCCCATTGATCTCAACACCAAAGAATTCCGTCTGCTGGAGGCTTTTGTCCGTTCTGAAGGCCGGGTCATGACCCGCAACATGCTGCTGGAAAAGGTCTGGGATATGAACTTCGACCCCACCACCAGCGTGGTTGAAACCCACATCAGCCGCCTGCGCGGCAAGATCGAAAAGCCCTTTGGTGACACCGTCATCCGAACCATTCGCGGCGCGGGGTACATCTTTGAACCTCAAGCCTGAACAGCCGCTGGTGTCCCGCCTGACCCGCATGTCCGCCTTTCGGCAGGCTGCTGTCATGACCATGGCCTTTGTCGCTGTTGCCTTGCTGGCGGGAACACTGGCTTTCTTTCAGCTGAACTATGAATTCACCGCCAATCTGGAACGGGAACTGCATATCCGTTTTGCCGAGCTTCAGCAGGAGTTTGAAACCCGCCAACCCAGGTCAGAGCACTACCTGGAAACCGAACTAGAAATCGTTTTTCTCCTGCCCAGTGGCCCGCGCACCAGCCAGCTGCAAAGCGGGATATTCGATGAACTGGAAGACAGCGGCCTGCCGGTTCAGCCGAGCAAGCGCGACGAACATGGCGATTGGGTTTATCTGGCCGGTCCCGTCGAAGGCGGCCATCTGATAGTCGGAACCAATCGAGGCAAACAGGATTTCTTTGAAGAAACAACCCTCAACGCGCTGGCCCTGGTGGGGTTTCTTTCCATTCTGACCGCCGCAGCATTGGGCTTCTGGTTCGGGGCTCGGCACCAGCGCCGCCTGAGCACCATAACCGCCATGCTGGGTCAGGTTTCCGAGGGAAATCTCTCGGCCCGCATTCCGGTACAGCAGGACAAGGATGATCTTGATGATCTCGCCCGGCGGATCAATGACACGGTGGAACGCCTGGAGACGTCCCTGCGCCAGTCACGGGATTTTTCCGCCAACATCGCCCATGATCTAAAGACCCCTCTGACCCGATTGCGGATCAGGCTGGAAACGGCCCTGGCCGTCGCAACAGATCAAAAGAACTGCAGCGATGAAATCGGTGCTGCTTTGGAGCAGAGCGACAAAATCATCGCCATCTTCAACGCCTTCCTGCAGATCGCAAAGCTGGAATCAGGCGCCGCCAGAGCACACTTCACAGAGGTGGATCTGGCCCTGCTCACCGAAGAGATCATCACCACCTACGGGCCGGTGGTTCAGGACAGCAACAGGCAACTGATCGCGGACATCTCCGGGCCGACAAAAATCCAGGGTGACCGTGTCCTGCTGATCCAGATGCTGGCAAACATGATCGAAAACGCCTTGCGCCATACCCCTGAAAAGACCGCGATCCGCCTGATCGTGCGACCCAATGAGCTGGGCCTGGCCGACAACGGACCGGGCATTCCAAAAAACCTGCGGGAGAAGGTGCTGCAACCCCTCTACCGGCTGGATAAGAGCCGAACGACGGAAGGGGTGGGTCTGGGTCTTTCCCTGATCAAAACCATTGCCGAGTTGCATGGTGCGGAGTTGCTGCTTTCAGAAGATCCCCGAACCGGTCAGGGGCTCTATGTCCGGGCGCTCTTTCCGGAAAACCCTCAGGGCTGAAGCGCACGCTGGACCACAACGAAAGCGCGGCGTCGTCTGCCGTCATCATGCAATCCGTCCAATGTAAACGACCAGAGTTCAGATCCAAATCCACCGGCCAACTTTACATTTTTGTATAGCGCCGGTCAGGCGACTGTTCACTCAGCTTTCTAACTTACCGTCATTGACCAACCAGCATGCACAGTCGGCAGCAGCGAAGAGCCTCGCCCTTTTTCCAGCGCTGTCCAGACGGTCATTTCAGAAAGACCCTCAATGACCCCTTTCTCCAGGCTTTTGCCGCCTTACCTTCTTTCCTTCTTTCTGGCTTTCTGCGCGTTCACGCTGGTTTGCGCAACCGCTGCGATGGCACAGGAAGAAGATGAAGGTCAGGACAGGATCGCCGTTGCCATTGGAACGATCAAACATCTGCCGAACCTCCAGACCCGACACGTGATCGGCACCACACGGGCACGCCAGACAGCCTCCCTGCGGCCTGACTCAGCCGGTCGCATCGAAGAGATTTTTGTGTCCTCCGGGCAGAAGGTCGAAGCAGGTCAGCAGATCCTTAAACTGGAATCTTCTGCTGAGGAGCTGGCTGTCGCCTCGGCCAAGGTGAACTACAGGTCCGCGCAGCGGGTGGTCAAAAGATACAAGTATCTGGTCAAAAAGGGGGTCATCACTTCTGTCACGGAAGAAGATGCCCAGGGGGATCTGGAGTCAGCCCAGATTGCGCTGGATGAAGCAGAACTGGCCCTGTCGGAACGCTACGTTCTGGCACCTTTTTCCGGCGATCTGGGGCTGATCAACCTCAATGTCGGATCACATGTTTCCAACAGCACCAGCCTGGTTCAGCTGAACGACAGCTCCTCATTGCTGCTGGATTTTTCTCTGCCTGAAAGCGCCGTTGGCTCCATCGCCCTCGGCCATCAAATTCCGGTTACCCCCATGGCCGGTGGTAAAGCGGTGGACGCAAAGGTCATCGCCATTGAGCGGGACATCAACCCCGCCGCCCGTACGTTTAACCTGCGTGCAGAGATCACCGATCCAACGACCACCATGCTGCCGGGCATGAGCTTCAAGGTGTCCGTGGAAACAGACAACGGGCGCCATCCCGTGGTGCCCGAGGCCGCCATCCTCTGGGGCAGCCGGGGCGCCTACCTCTGGCGACTGGAGGAGGGGAAGGCCGTGCGAACCCAGCTGGTGGTGGTGCGCCGCCAAGAAGGCCAGGTCTGGATTGACGCGGACCTGCCCGAGGGCACGCCTTTTGTCAGTGAAGGGGTTCACAAGGTCCGTGAGGGCGAAATGATCACAGCCCCTAACAGGCAGTCTCTCTCACTGGTTCAAACTCATTAAATGGAACCAGCGAAAATGACACAGTCTCCCAAGGACTTCATATCCCTGTCCGTCCGCCGCCCCTTGCTGGCCATTGTGCTCAATCTGCTGATCGTCATAGCGGGCGTTGCATCACTGTTCAGTCTGGAAGTTCGTGAGTTTCCCAACATTTCCCTGCCTTTCATCCAGGTGGAAGCAACCTTTGACGGGGCCGCCCCCGGCACCATGGACGCGGAAGTCACCAGCCTGCTGGAAGACGCCATCTCCCGCGTGCCTGGCGTGAAAAAGATCGAAGCGGAAAGTGAAGAAGCAGAAAGCCGGATCGGCGTGGAGTTTTATGCGGGAACCAATATGGACGCCGCCGCCGCAGACGTGCGGGAAGCCGTAAACCAGATCCAGTCGGAGCTGCCTACGGGGGTAAAGGATCTCTCCGTCGTCAAGGAAGACCCGGCCGCGGAACCGGTGCTGACCCTGGCCATCACCAGCGAAAACTTCGATGACCTGATACTGGGGGAGCGCGTCCACAACGACATTGTGCCTGTTCTCAACGCCATCAACGGCGTTTCCAGCATCGAAGAAACGGGGGTGCGCACCCGCGAGCTGCATGTGGCGCTCAATCCCCTGCAGCTTTCCAGATACAATCTGACGGTGGGGGAGATCGTTACAGCCCTGACCGAGGCCCCCTACGACATTCCCGTGGGCAGTTATGCATCACGCGATCAGGACCTGCTGGTGCGGGCCGAAGCCACCGCCGTCACACCGGACCTGGTGGAGGGCATCACCATCCGTGATGACATTCGCATCGGCGACGTGGCTCAGGCCTATTTTGCCCCCACCTATGCGGTCAACTACGTACGACTGAACGGGCAACCGGCCATTGGGTTGGGCGTTCGCCTTCAGACCGATGCCAATGTGCTTGAAATCTCAAAACAGGTTCACAGCAAGCTCGCCGATTTACGCGAACAGCACAGCGACCTGACCTTCACCGTCACCCTGGACCAGGCCGTTTTCATCGACAGTGCCACCCGGGAAGTGCTGAGCAGTCTGGCCGTCACCTGTCTGGTGGTCGCGCTCTCCATTCTGATCTTCTTTGGCCGGTTAAGGGCCACTCTGATCCCCAGCCTGGCCATTCCCACTGCCTTGATCGGCAGCCTGATCGGCTTCTGGGCGCTGGGCTACACCCTCAATCTCATCACCTTGCTGGCCCTTGTTCTGGCAACAGGGCTGACCGTCGATGATGCCATTGTGGTCTTTGAAAACATTCAGCGACGCCGCCGCCTTGGGGAAGATCGCCAGACCGCAGCCATCGCCGGCAGCCGACAGGTCTTTTTCGCCGTCATTGCCACCACCCTGGTTCTAATTGCGGTCTTTGTCCCCATTTCCCTCCTGCCGTCCACCCTTGGCCTGTTGTTCCGGGAGTTTGGGTTCATTCTGGCCATTGCGGTTGCCATTTCCTCGCTGATCGCCCTCACGCTGGTGCCGGCATTGGCGGCACACTTTGGCTCAGTCGGTCAGAAGCAAAGCCATAGCCTCCTGATCACTCTTGGTGGAAAGTTTCAAAGCGGCTACGTCGCCATCGTGCAGCGCTTGCTCAGACGGCCCTTGCTGGTGGTGCTGATCAGCCTGCTGCTGGCGGGGGCAGCCTACAGCCAGTTGCCATCTCTTTCCGGTGAGCTGGTACCCGAAGAGGACCGCGGCCTGATTCAGGTCTGGGCCGGAGGGCCTGATGGCGTGGGCATCGACTACATGCGCGGTCAGGCCGATCAGATAGAGGCGGTGTTCCTGCCCTACATCGAACAGGGAGTGGTGCAGTCCGTCTACTCCATCGTGGGCCGACATGAACCCAACAAGGTGTTCACGACCGTGACCCTGGTTCCCTGGGCCGAGAGAACGCTCACACACAAAGAGCTGCTGGCAGAGGTTTCCGGCCCTCTAAAGCAAATCATCGGGTCGCGGGTTCGGGTCTTTGGCCCGGAAGGGTTTGAAATGCCGGGCAGTGCCACAGGAGCAGGCTTTGAAGTGGCCCTGACCGGAGCAAGCTATGCGGAAATCCATGACGCAGGGCTGGCTCTGTCGGCCGAGCTGCTTGAAAGGAGCGACCTCTTCGAAGAGGTGGAGCTGTCTTACAGCCCGACCCGGCCCCAGCTTTCCCTGCAGGTAGACAGGCAAAGTGCTGCGGATCTTGGCGTCTCTCTGGACGATCTGGGCGACACCCTGTCCGTTCTGGTTGGCGGCCTGGAAATTGTCGACCTGAATGTTGAGGACCAGGCCGTCCCCATCATCCTGTCGGCCCCGACGGGCCTGATCCAGGATCCGGAGAACCTGCGCGATGTCCTGATCACCACAAGCAAAGGCCAGAAGGTTCCCCTGTCCAGCCTGACCACCCTGTCACAAAGCGGTGTGGCCGCAGAGCTGGAACGGGTCAGCCAGCGCCGCGCCATCATTCTGGAGGCCGAAACCTCAGACGCCCCCTTGAGTGCGGTCACCTCAGCCTTCAAGGAGATCGCCAATGCCTCCCTGCCAGCGGGGGTCGGCTATGTCCTGATGGGCGCCAGCGACGCCCTGGAAGAAACCAATCGGGACATTGCCCTGACTTACGGACTGGCTGTGGTCATCGTATTCCTGGTTCTGGTGGCCCAGTTCAACAATCTGGTCAGCCCTTTGATCATTCTGGCGGTTCTGCCCTTTGGCCTGGCCACCACTGTGGTGACCCTGTTGACCACAGGTGTAACGCTCAACATCTTCTCGCAGATCGGCGTGGTTTTGCTGATTGGTCTGGTGGCAAAGAACAGCATCCTGCTGGTCGAGTTTGCCGATCAGGAGAAAAACCTGGGCAAGGCACCGAGGGACGCCATCATTGAAGCGGCGCGCACCCGTTTGCGCCCCATCGCCATGACCGTGCTGTCCACCATGATCGGGGCTTTGCCGCTGATCTTTGCTTCCGGCGCCGGAGCCGAAGCGCGTGCCGCCATCGGCTGGACCATCTTTGCCGGGTTGGGCTTTTCCAGCCTGCTGACCCTCTTTCTGACCCCCGCCCTGTACCTGGTGATTGCCGGGACTGTGGACCGCCTCCGGCACCGCCCGCGCGCAAACACACAAGACATGATCGAACGGCCCGAAGCCTGACCCGCTGCCAGCTCCTCAAAAACAGGACCGAAACGGGGAGGAAAGTGAACCGCTTGCCTTGTTCCTGCGTAAAAATCCAAAGACCAGAGTGACGCAGAAGAGGGACATCGCTTTTGGGAGCCGGCGCTTGGCGCTTCCACCAACGGCGCTCTTGTTCAGCCTGCCCTCTGGTCACGCAACAGGGCAAGGAACAGATGGCACCACCTATATCTTTCACCCACGCCAGCGGGGCAATGGTCCGCTCTCTGGTGCTGTCCCTTGCTCTGGGCCTGACAGTTCAGACCCCTGCCTGGAGCCAGTCAACAGAACCGTCAGGTCTTCAGCCGTCACAAGCCGGACAGAACACCGCCGCAACGACCGGCCGCCTTCAGCAATTCGATCTGAAACCGGCCGATCCGGCGCAACCACGACCATCGGTCAACCGCTACTCAGTGCTGCGCGACGGCGACCTGATTGGCAGCCATACGGTGGCCTTTACCCCTACTGAAAGCGGTTTGCAGGTAGATGTCGAAACCAAGATGGCCGTCAAGCTGCTGTTCTTTACTGCCTATCGCTACCACTACAAGTCCCGGGAGACCTGGACAGACAACAAGCTTTTGTCTGTGGAAACTGAGGTAAACGACAATGGCGAGGTGATCACAACAAGCGCCCGCAGCAACGACCAGGGGTATCTCAGCAGCAAGGGGGAGAGCTCCCGCTTCATCCAGACCAACCTGATCCCGACAAATCACTGGAACCGGATGGCTCTGTTGCAGCCTGCGCTGTTCAACACCATCACCGCCCAGTTGAACGAAGTCACCATTGAAGCGACTCCTGACCCGCAACATTTTAAGGTCCGTGGTGAACTGAACATCGACACCTTTTATGACCAGTCCGGGAACTGGCTGGGCATGAAATTCAAACATGAAGACAACAGTGACATCGAATTCCGCTGCCTGGACTGCACCAACACGCCGGAGATGCAGCCATGATCATCTGGATCACCGGGGCAGGGTCGGGCATCGGTCTGGCAACAGCCAGGTACTATGCAGCACAGGGACATCAGGTGGCGGTCAGTGCCAGAAACGAAGACAGCCTGAACACTCTCAAAGACAGCTGCAAAGGCCAGCCCGGAGAGATCCATGTCTTTCAGGCAGACGTCTGCAGGCCCAGCAGCCTGAAAGCCGCTTACAAAAGAATGCTGCTGGAAGTGGGACTGCCGGATCTGGCCCTGCTGAATGCCGGCACCTATGAGCCCAGTCCGGCAGCGGATTTTCGGATGACGCCCTATCAGCGCCTGATGGAGATCAACTACTTCGGTACCTTGAACTGCCTCAATCTTCTGCTGCCGGATTTCAAGGACCGTGGCAAAGGACAGATTGCTCTGATGGCTTCCATGGCAGGCTTCAGAGGATTGCCCAACGCAAGTGCCTATGGTGCTTCAAAAGCTGCGGTGATCAATCTGGCAGAGTCGCTGAAGCCGGAACTGGCATCTTTCGGCATTGATCTGCGTCTGATCAATCCGGGCTTCGTCAAAACCCCGCTGACAGATAAAAACACCTTCGCCATGCCGTTCCTGATACCGGCTGAACAGGCTGCCCGAACCATCGCAGACGGCCTGGCCGGGCGATCTTTTGACATCTCATTTCCCTTCACCTTCGCCCTCATGATGAAGCTGTTGCGCCTGCTGCCTGACAGACTTTATTTCCTGCTGACCAGGCGCCTGATCGCAGAGTGATTCCAGTCAGCGCCTCTCAAGGCCCTGGCGGCGTCACCGCGTCTGGCCAGACCTGTTGCGTTGTCTGGAGTCACGCTCTCTGGCGTCGATCTGCCTGCGGCAAATGTGGCTGGCGACGCCCTCTCCCCCTCAAAAAAAACTGCCCCCTCCGGAGGCTAAGAAGGGGGCAGTTACGGCACAGGAGGCTGGGGGGGGGAAGTTACTCCTGTGCGCGATGGAAGGAGAGGAAAACGGTGCCCACCTTAAAGCCCCAGCGATAAACTGTTGCTTTGTTCAGCAAGACGCCGTCCGGCTGCAGAAACATCCAGTCGTCAAACCGCACATTCCAGATGCCATCACCGACTTTCAGTTTGAATTTGTACTTCCAGTTAAAGCTGTTGCCGGCCGTTTCACCGTAGGCTTCACCAATGATGTTTTCCGTGGTGCCGACATATTTGTTTTCTGCCAGCTTCTCGATTTCCCAGCGGCGGTACTCCGTTTCTCCATCGAAGTAACTGAAGTTCTCATCCAGGCTCAGGACCTTACCGTCCCAGGTGCCATCAATGATGACGGAGAACTGGTTTCTCACATTGCCGAAGCGGTCTTCAAACAGGCCATAAGCAACGGTTCTGCCCTCAAAATACTCTTCAAGTACCAGCCGGGGTTGTTGGGTTTCGAAATCTTGAACGGTCATTGTGGGTCCACAGGCTGACAGAAAGAAAAATGAAAAAAGAAGGGCTAGAAAGCGACCTATCATTACTTTGACTCTTGTTACGCGTCACTGAACTCTTTACGGCGCGCCTGGTCGATCAGATCACTCTCAGCCCGGCCAAAGGGCAATTTTCGAATCAGCACAATGGCCGGTATCTTAAGAAGAGTCGGCAAGAGGGCGTAGACAAAGCCAACGGCCCAGAGATAGGGCTGGCCGCTCAGAAACTGCTCCGCCGCTTCCAGCAGGAGAAAAGACAGCAGCACTGCCAGCGCAAAGGCGATTTTGCTGGTGACGCCCCACAGGGCAAAATGGATCGCTGTTGCGTCCTGCCCTTTGCGGATTTTGTAAAGCATGGCCAGGTCGGCGAGCATGGAGGGTGCCAGCATCAGTTCTGCTGCCAAAGCAAAGCCCGTGATGGCACAGATAACCAGAAAGATCCCTTGCATACCTTCTGACAAGAAAGCGGCCCCGCCGAAGGCCAGGCAGACAACAATCATGCCCCGGGCCATGACCCGTTGCTTGAGCCTGCCCTTTGCATAAAAACTCCAGAAAGGCATGCCAAGCACAGTGAAAGAGAAGTAGACAAAAATGGCCTGCCCCTGCTCTTCCATGCCCCCACCCAGAACCTGACTGCTGAACAGAGGCAGAACGGCTGCGGGAACGGCACTGGCCATGGCCGTAAAGAACCAGGCCAGCAGCAATCTGCGTGTCATCGCGAAAGACAGTGCCTGCGTAAAGTCAGACCGCCGGATGACAGCGGTGCCGACACCCGCGCTGTGAGGTGACGCCGCTTCGAATCTTGAGCTTTTCCCGCGCATGCCGAGCAGGAACAAAGCCAGGGTCACCGCCCCCAGCGGCAAGACCACATCCGGAATCCGTGCAAAGGTGAAATCGGTCAGCAACAGCGGCAAACTGACGGCGAGCAAAATGCCCAGAAGGGAAAAGCCTTCACGAAATCCTGCCAGCCAGGTGTTGTCTTCATAGGAGCAGGATATGTCAGCGCCCAGGGCTAGGTAAGGCACCATGATCATGGTCCAGCCAACATAAAGCAGAGCGGTCCACCCACCCAGATACCAGGCCGTGACCGCCTCCGTGCCCTGAGCCAGCGCATAAAGAGCCCCGCCACAAATCAAAGCACCCAACACAATCCAGAGCTGACGTCCGCCCGGTTTACGACGCCATCGGTCACAGTAGTAGCCCACAACGGGATCACTGACGGCATCCACCAGCCGTGACAGAAACAGAACAATGCCAACCGTCGCAAATCCCAGCCCCAGATCACGGGCGTAGTACGCGGGCAGGTAAACGGTCAGGGGGATGACAGGAAAGGATACCGCCAGCCCCGGCAGGCCATAGGCCAGGCCGGTCAGCCAGCGGTCCCAAAGGGCTCTGGTCTGGCGTGCGGCAGGGGCCACAGCCTTAGGGGCTGGTTCCATTTACTTGATGACGTAGTGGCTGACACCGATGGCGCGTTGCTGGAATCCGGCCTCACAGTAGGCGAGATAGAAGCGCCACATCCGGACAAAGCGATCATCAAAGCCTTGAGCTTTAACCGCATCAACAACCTGATTGAACGTCGCGTGCCAGCGCTGCAGCGTCAGGCGATAGCCTTCAGCAAACTCGAAGTGGTCTTCCAGCTCAAAGTTGCCTTCAGCGAAGCAGCGTCGCATTTCCCGGTCACTGACCAGCATTCCGCCGGGGAAAATGTAGCGTTGGATGAAATCCACATTTTCCCGGTAGTTCTCAAAGCGGTCGTCTTCGATGGTGATGACCTGAATGCCGGCCCGTCCGCCGGGCTTCAGCAGGTTCCTGACCTGCTGGAAATACCCGGACCAATAGGCCTGACCGACGGCTTCCAGCATTTCGATGGAAACAATGTGGTCAAACTTGCCTGTCATATCCCGATAGTCACAGAGCAGGAAGCTGCAGCGGTCTGACAGTCCCTGATCGGCGATGCGTTGTTCCGCATAGGCCTTTTGTTCTTTGGATAGTGTCAGGCCGGTGACCCGGCAGCCCAGCTCACGCGCTGCGTACTCAGCAAAGCCCCCCCAGCCACAGCCGATCTCCAGAACATGATCGCCGGGGCGAATGCCGACCTGATCGATGAGCCGCTGGTACTTCGCCTGCTGCGCCTCTTCCAGAGACGTCTCCGGCGTCGCAAAAACACCGGCTGAATAGGTCATGCTTTTGTCCAGCCAGAGGCCATAAAAGTCATTCCCCAGGTCGTAATGGAAACCGATGTTGCGACGGCTGCCGCTTTTGGAGTTGCGGTTAAAGAAATGACGGATACGCGCCAGAACCCCAAAGAACCGGAGAGAAACCAAACGGCTTTCCAGCACCTCCATATTTGCAAGCAACAAGGCCAGCAGATCCGTCAGATTGCTGCTGGACCAGAACTGGTCCATGTATCCTTCCCCCACACCGATCGAGCCACTGCGGCTGGCCAGGCTCAGGGCTTTCCAGCTGTGCAGTCGAATATCAGCATCGGCCAATGGTCTGTGCTCAGCAGGGGGATGCGTCCCTTCAAAGACCCTGCGGCGCCCACTGGGCAGGGTCATGGTCAGGCGCCCCTGCTGCAATTGGGAGAAAACCATAACCAGCAGTTTTTCCCGCGGATCCATTTTTCCGACTGCAGGATCAGCGACCGCTGAAGGTTGATCGATGGTTTCAGAAACTGTTCCCAGCATGAACGCCTCTCAGTTAACGGGGGTCTTTAAGGGTGACATAGGTGGTGTGGCCTGTCGGGGCCGACGGCGGGGAGCGAAACCCAACTTTCTTGATCCAAAGACGCGCCGCTTCATAGTGGATGGCGGCAATGACTTTAATGGAAAGAAGTGGAATGGCGAAAAACGCCTTCAGCAAAACAGGGGCGGACAGGTTCTGCCCTTTCAGATCAAGTCCGGCCGACATGGCGGAGCGTTGCTCGTCATCAAGATATTCTATGTGCAGCTTCAGGCGGCCTTCCTGCTCCTTCTGGCGAAACCGGTAGCGGCCGGAAACATCAAAGAAGGGTGATACAAAGAAGGCCTTGTCTGTTTCATGCACGGATTTCAGATCGTCCTGGCTGGCCAGCGGAAAGGCATAGATGTGCTTGTCACCAAAGGTGTTGTGCACTTCGTACAGCACGGCCAGAAGATCCCTATCGTCGCTGTAGCAGTAAAAGAGGGTCAGCGGGTTGAACTGGTAGCCCAGCACCCGCGGCATGGTCAGAATGCGAATGGAGGCAACCGCCTGCTCTATCCCCAGATCCGCGACCCGCTGCCGCAACCTGTCCTCCAGGCCTGCCGGACCTACATCTGCGTAGTCCTTGTCATAGACGGAAAAGAGGTTGAAGCGGTTGCGTGACAGACACCAGGGCAAACGCCCCTCATTGCCTGCACAGAGATCCAGAAACAGGTAGAAAACCGGATAGCGAAAGGCATGGACAACCGGGCGGTGCCGTTTGTGCCAGACCGTTCCGCGGTAGAGACCGGGTCGCAGAAAGGCCTTCATACGGACACCTTCGCGTTGGTCAGATTGTCAGGCTGGCCAATACGGGCATTCTGCCCGGCGACAAACCAGGGACGCGGCGCTTTGCCCAGAAGCTCTGCCACCGCAAGACCTGACTGTATTCCGTCTTCGTGGAAACCGTCACCCAGATAGGCGCCGCAGAACCAGAAGTTATGATCGCCTTGCAGCGACCAAAGCTCTTCTCTGGCGGCGCGTCCCGGGCCATCAAAGATGGGGTGATCATAATCGAACGCGGCCAGAACCCTGTCCGGGTTGATCTCACGCGGCGGGTTCAGCGTCACCAGAACCGGTGCGGATACCGGCAGATGCTGCAGGTTGTTCATCCAGTAAGAAACACCGGGGCGCGGATGCTGGGGCGTGCCCTCCAGATAGTTCCAACTGGCCCAGGCCTTCTTTCTTTTCGGCATCAGGTTTTCATCCCAGTGCAGCACCACCCGATTGGCGCCGTAGCGCATCTGTGACAGGAGCGCGGCCTGCCGATCCGCTGCCCCGGCAATCAGCGCTGCAGCCTGATCTGAATGGCAGGCAAAGACCACCTGATCAAAGGTTTCAATCTGCCCGTCTGCCAACTCTACCTGGCACAGGCCATTGTGGCTGCGGGCCGTTTCCACCTGCTGAACGGCAACCACAGTATGATGCAGGCGCACGGGGTTCTTCAATTGACGGCATATCTTGGCCACATACTCTCTGCTGCCTCCCGTTACGGTCCGCCACTGTGGCCGGTCCCGCAACTGAGCCAGTCCGTGATTGTTCACAAAGGCCATGAAGGCGCCGGCGGGATAGTCCTTCATCGACGGGCTGTCGCTGGACCAGATGGCGGCCCCCATGGGCCCCAGATGATCTTCATAGAAGGTGTCTGAGTAGCCTTCGCGTGCCAGCAGCTCTCCCAGCGTGATCTGCCTCAGAGCCGGGTCGGCCCCATAGTCCTGGCTGTTGCGGTAAAAGCGCAGCAGGTCGCGCAGCATGCGCCAGAAACGGGGTTTCAGGAGGTTGCTCGGCTGCGCCAGGAGGCCACCGCCATCGCCGCCGGAATATTCAAATCCACCCTGATCTTTAGAGACGGAAAAAGACATGTCCGTGGCCTGGGTGTCGACGGCCAGAAGGTCAAACAACGCGGTCAGGTTGGGGTAGTTGACGGGGTTGTAGACAATGAACCCGGTATCGACGGGAAAGGTTTTGCCCTCCAGCGATACATCCACGGTATGGCTGTGACCGCCGATGTAATCTGCCGCTTCAAAGACAGTGACATCATGATTCTGATCCAGCAGCCAGGCGGCGGACAGTCCGGATATACCTGATCCTATGACCGCCACGCGCTGCCCCCGCGCAGGTCCGGAGCGCGCACCCAGAAAACTTGGTTGGTTGATGGTCAAGCGGCCTCTCCTGCCTCGTGGTCTTTGACTTCCTACGCGGCAATAAACGGGTTGGATCACTGAAAATCGACAACAACAATTCGCGCAGTGATCCAGGCAGGAGACTGCTGCGTAACAAGCACATGGAACAACTGATCTCCCCCTTGCCTCGGCAGGCACTCAACACAGCAGGTCCCAGACGGACAGAGGCCAACCTCCTCTTGACAGGGGGGGCCTGGAAAAGGGACTCTCGAGCAGTCCAGTCTGTCTCAGTCAGGGGATTGCAAATCGTGCCGGCTTTTGAAGAGGGAGTTGCCGCACATCCTGACTTGATGCGTCGCATTGCGCAACAGCAGGACAAAGAGGCATTTGCAATACTTTTTTCCTACTATGCCCCGCGGGTAAAATCCTACCTGATCAAGCTGGGACTGGATCCTGTCGCAGCCGACGACACAGCGCAGGAAGTCATGGTTACCCTGTGGCACAAAGCTGCCTTGTTTGATCCTGAAAAGGCCCGGCTTTCCACCTGGCTGTTTCGCATTACACGGAACAAATTCATCGATGGCAAACGCCGCCGGACCTTTCCGGAGGTGGACCTGTCGGACATGGAAAACCAACTGGTGGCCAAAGAAGAAACAGAATCAACCCTGCTGGCCAACCAGACCGCCAAACAAGTGAATGCAGCCGTCAAAACCCTCAAATCAGACCATAAAAGAGTGATCGAACTTTCCTTTTTTGAAGAGCTGTCGCACGCAGAAATGGCTGAAAAACTGGATTTGCCGCTCGGTACGGTGAAATCAAGAATACGCCTGGCCTTCAAGGCTCTGCGCAAAGAACTGGCAGGTTTGTCATGACGTATCACGGTCAGATTCCAGACGAGTGGATCCTTGCCTACGCGGCAGGACAACTCAGCGATGCCAAGTCTCTGCTGGTCGCCTCTCACATTGACTATCACGACCGGCTCAAAGCGCGCCTGCTTGAGGCTGAGGCCCTTGGCGGCTCTCTGCTGGACAGTCAGATGACCAGCAGCATGTCAGCGGGCGCACTGGACAATGTCATGTCGGCCATAGACGGTTGCGACCAAGCTTCTGGCGATCGCGTTTCTTCAGCTCATATGCCGTCGCCAGCCTCCGCTCGGACCACGCCATCCGGCAGACAAACCTCCGGATTGCCCGGCCCCTTATCCCGGATCCTAAATCAGGACCTAATGGACCTGAACTGGCGGATGATGGGACCCGGCATGAAACAGATCAAAATCTGGTCGGAAGACAACGGGGAGTGCCTGTGGTTGCTGCGGGCCAAAGGCGGCACGAAAATCCCGGAACATGATCACCGGGGCTTGGAACTGACCCTTGTCCTGCAAGGCAGCTACCATGTCGGTGATCATCAGTTTAAGCCGGGTGATCTGGAGGTTGCAGATCAGGAAATCCACGATCACCGCCCCATGATTGACCCGGGGCAGGAGTGCATCTGCCTGGTGGTGACAGACGCCCCTTTGCGCTTGCACAGCTTTTTCGGACGCCTGGTGCAGCCGCTGATCGGCTTGTGATCCGAACCCAGAGAATGCCAACCAATCCCGTCCAACGCTGGATCAGACGCTCTACGTGCAGGGTTGTCTCTGCCTGGACATTCAACTGTGTCTAAATAAAGGGGTCATGGGACCACTGCAGCAGGCCCTGACGCTGTCGGGGACGGCAAAAGACATCCCCGGGCTCACAGTTCGCCCGGATCTGACCGGCATGGCGGGTAAAGGCCCGCCAGCGCTTAACCTGAATATCGTCCACGTCCGGCAGACGCCGCCCCTGATAGTAGCGGCAGTACCACTGAAACCAGCCCCTTGGATCAGGGCCATAAATCCAGCCCTTTTCCTTCCAGTAGGACAGAGGTTTGCGGCTTTTGATGCCAAAGTGGTTCAGGGCCGGGTCCGGTCTGTCTGACAGCTTTGCCTTGTCAAACCAGTCCGCCGGAAACTCCGCCTGACAATCGTTCAGATACTTCCCTTCGAAAACCCCCAGCGCCAGCATTTCCCGAGGGCTGAAGCAGGGGGTAAATCCGGGCATAAAATCCTGGCCAGCGGGCGCCACCAGATCATAGCTATACCCCTGCTGAAAGGAATCATCGACGACGACACGCTGGCCCATATCCGCTCCCGGTTAACTAGGTTCTTATGTTCCCTCTCACAAATCTGCCAGTTGAGGCAACTCGCGGCGGAAAGGAACAACCTCCCCGGTATCGGGTTCATCCAGCTCCCGGGCATACCGGTGGCCGCTATAGACGGCCGCTGCGATGGTGCCAGGTGCGTAACAATCACCGATGCGCTGCAGGGATTTCACCCCAGCTTTTGCCAGTCCGGCCTGATCCCTGTTTAGGGCGTGGAACAGGTCGTCATTGGGCAGTCGGGCCGTGACCAGAACAACGGAGCCGCAAGCCCGCGTTTCCCGGCGATCGGTGTAAACGCATGCGGTTTCCACGTGGTCTTCTGCCATGAGCGTGAGATTTCGGTGCGGCAGGATCGTCACACCCAGCTCCAGCAGCAGGGTCTGAATACGTTCCTGCTCCATGGTGTTGTGGGTCCAGTTGGAAACGTCAGCAGCCGGTGTCACCAGGGTGACATCTCGTCCCTCCCGGCGGAGTTTTTCCGCCATCAGCCCCCCCATGTAGAAGTGGTCGTCATCAAAAACCACCACCGGACCGGTCGGTTCAGCTCCCCCCATGATGTCATCGGGTGTCAGAATTCTGGGGGATCCTTTGGTTGCGATGGGGTCCACCCGGTTGGCCCGGCCAATGCCGTCCCTGCGCCAGTGACACCCGGTGGCCAGCACCACATGGTCTGCCCCCAGTTCCAGAACCTCATCCCGACCCAGATGGCTTTCCAGGAAAGTCTCCACATTGACTTTAACGGCCAACTGGCCCTGGCGGTAATCCCGCACCCGGGCCCATTCAGACAATCCCGGCAAACGGCTCTCCAGGGTCACGCGTCCCCCAAGCTCTCCGCGTGCGTCTGCCAGAGTGACACCATAGCCCCGGTCCCCCAGCGCCTTGGCCGCTTCCAGACCTGCCGGCCCGGCCCCGACGATCAAAACAGAGCTGTCGCTCTTTTTGGGGGCAATCCTTTCCGGGTGCCAGCCCTTGCGCCATTCCTCCCCCATGGTGGGGTTCTGAGTACAGCGCAGCGGTGTGCAGGTGAAATCGGCGGTCACGCAGATGTTGCACCCGATGCACTCGCGGATGTCTTCCGGTCGTCCTTCTTCGATCTTTCGGGGCAGGAACGGATCGGCAATGGAGGGGCGCGCCGCCCCGATCATGTCCAGCTTGCCGCTTTTGATCAGTGAAACCATGGTATCGGGAGAGGTGTAGCGCCCGACCCCGACAACCGGTTTGCTGGTGACCTGCTTGACGAAGTCCATATAGGGCAACTGGGCCCCCTGCTCCGAAAAGCGGGACGTGACAGAGTCATTGGTCCAGTCGCTGACGTTCACATCCCACAGATCCGGCAGCTCCGCCATCATTTCAACGATGTCGCGGCCTTCCGCATCGCTGGACAGTCCTTCAGTTCCCAGCAGTTCATCCACGGCAAAACGCACGGCCACCGCACAGCTGTCGCCCACAGCCTCTTTGATGTCATAGAGAATTTCCCGGAACAAACGGCTGCGGTTTTCCAGAGAGCCTCCATATTCATCGGTTCTGGTGTTATGGCGGCGCGACAGGAAGTGCATCTGGATGGTCATGTCATGACCGGAGTAGTCATAGATGATATCGAACCCGGCTTTTTTCCCGCGAAGTGCCGCGTCCACATGCCAGCGCCGCAGGTCTTTGATGTCCTGCTTGTCCATGGCCCGGGCCTGCACCGGATCATAGCTTTCCACCGGCATGGCCGCTGGTGCCAGCGGGATTTCCCGACTGTAGAGATTTGAAGCGGCCAGACCCGTGTAAGCGGGTTGCAAACCGGCCAGCCCTCCGTGCTCATGGATCTTGTCCGTCATGCGCCGGTACATGGGAATGTCCCGGTCGTCCCACAGGCGCCCCTCCACCAAAGGCGTATGCTCGGAGGTGGGATGAATCTCCGTTTCTTCGGTACAGACCACCGCCCAGCCGCCTTCAGCTTTGATGCCCCGCATCTCAGCCATGCTGGAGGGATAAACATGCCCCATGCCGTTGCAGTGAGGCACCTGATAGAAGCGGTTTTTGGCAGTGACGGGCCCGATTTTTACAGGCTCGAACAAAAGGTCGTAACGAGGATCGCGGGGCAAGGCTTTCTCTCTTTCTGTATCAAAAATTGCCGCAAAAGGGATAGGGAAGCGGGCAGGCTAGGAAGGAGGTGGTTCGGAAAAATGCTGCGGAAAGATCCCGGCCAGGAAAGACAGGCAATCGTTCCTGGCTTCCTGTCGATGGGTGCCGCCGGGATAAAGCAGCAACTTGAGCCAGAGGCCGTCGATCAATGCCACGATTTTACGGGCGCAGGCGGCCGCATTCAGATCCTTATACCCGCCGTCCGCAATGATCTGCTGGCACAGCTCCTCCAGCACGGCAGAGCGGTCATTGTCGTAGGTGTTATGGATTTCCAGATAGGCGGGGCGGTGCTTGGCCTGCCCCCAGAAGGCAAACCAGACAGCCAGTTTTTTCGGCGAACAGATGCTCTGTTTGAAGTCCACCCCGACCACGGCAGCCAGTTTTTTCGCGGGATCGGACCCGGCCCGTTTGAGGGCCCGGGACCAGTGGTCATAATGCTCCTGCGCCAAAGCACCCAGCGTTGCCGCGTAGAGGGCTTCCTTGGTCTTGAAGTGGAAGTTCACCACGCCGTGGGACAGGTTGGCCCCTTTGGTCACCGATTGCAGTGTGGTCTCGGCAAAACCGCGCCGGGCGATGGACTCCATGGTGGCCTCAATCAGCTGCTGCCGCCGCACCTCCCGAATGGCCGTGCGCCCGCTGCCTGACGATTTGTCCACCTCTGCCATGCTCACCGGTACTTTCCTCATTGATCTCAGCTTGCTTCCTGCACAGGGTTCCTCTGCCAACCTCCTTGCGCTCCGCCCTGGACTGACCACCCACAACGAAACAGAGAGGCCCGGGTCCAATCTGCGCACGGAGCCACACCCTGACAAACCAAGGCCTACACTCAAAACACTGTCAAAATGAAGCAGAAAATTGACTGATCAATCAATCAAAAAATACAAAACAATGCTCACACATAAACACCGCCTGGCATTTTCACAGCCAGGGCGCAAAACACTGTTACCCACTCGGCTATCGGAGAAAGAGTTGTGGGTAAGGTGTAGATCAGAACTCTTCAAAGAAACACATTGAGCCTGTCATCAACCATATCCACACTTCCAGTCTCTTAGACAGAGGTCATTCGAGCGAAAGAAATATTTCAACGAACTCACCACGCTGGCTGGAAGTTTGTGTTTCTCACAGGCGGGTGGGACTCAAAATCTCACACTCTTTTGCCGCGCAGGCAGCCGTGACGTCAGCGCCCAGATCCGCGGCGGTTACCACCCTGTCATAGTCCCAGACTTTACCAACCCGGCAGGGGAGATCGCGGCCGAACTTGGTGCTGTCCACCACCAGAATGCTCTGCCGGGCACAGCGCACAATGGCCTGGCGGGCCGCCACCTCTTCAGCGTTGTAATCCAGGACCTCTCCTTCTTCAGAAAGCCCCCCACAGCTGAAAATGGCCTGATCAACCCGGTAGTTGGCAAAGAACTCCACGCTGGCCACACCGATCAGATCCATATCCCGCAACCGGATTTCCCCCCCGGCCAGGACCACCGTGGCCTGCGGTGCCTGTTGCAGGGCCATGGCCGCATGCAGGCTGTTGGTGGCAACAAACAAAGAGGTGCGGGTGGCCAGCATACGGGCGCACTGTTCGACCGTTGTACCAGTGCCCAGCGCCACCCGGGCGCCGTTGGGCACCAGGTTCTTCACTGTCACAGCAATGCTCTGCTTTTCACTGCGCGACAGGGCCTCGCGCGGCAGGTACGCCATGTTCTCCGATTGCTGCCGCAGCCGGGCCACCCCATTGCGGCGCTGAACCAGCGCTGACTCATCCAGATCCCGCAGATCCGCCCGGATTGTCTGAACGGAAACGGCCAGGCGATCCGCCAGGGCTTGCGCAGAAAGCGACCCATAGACGGACAGGAGTTCTACAATCTGGTCCCGGCGTTGGGTTAGATCATCTCGTTTCACTTACTTTCCTTCGAAAGCGACTTGCTGACTTTGAGGATAGGAAGCTGCGCCCGGCTTTTCAAAAGAATCCAGAAAAATAACAGTTCTGTAATAAGAATTACGCATTTCGAGCCAATAAAGCCCTCCACGGACAAGCTTTCGTACGAAAGCACAAACCTCGGAGATATTCATGAAAGCGCTTCTTACCGCCACGGCTCTCATGCTCGCGGCCACCAACGCCTTTGCGGAAAAACTGACCGTCTACACCTCCCAACCCAACGCCGATGCCCAACAGACTGTTGATGCCTTCATGGCAGCCAACCCCGGCATTGAAGTGGATTGGGTGCGCGACGGCACCACCAAGCTGATGGCCCGTCTGCGTGCGGAAATCGAAGCCGGCAACCCTCAGCCTGACGTGCTGCTGATCGCCGACATGGTCACCCTGGAGGGTCTGGCCCAGGACGGCCATCTGAGCGCTTACAAATCCCCGGAAGCCGCGAACTACGACGCCGCTCTCTACAGCGCTGACGGCTACTATCACTCCACCAAACTGATCACCACCGGCCTCGTGTACAACACCGGTGCGGAAAAGGCCCCGGCCAGCTGGGCGGAACTGGAAGAAGGTTCCTACAAAGGCCAGATCGCCATGCCCTCGCCGCTCTATTCCGGCGCAGCGCTGATCCATCTGGCCACTCTGACAGGTGATAAGGATCTGGGCTGGGACTACTACAGCGCCCTGGCTGCAAATGACGCCCGTGCAAAAGGCGGTAACGGCGGCACCTTTAAAGCAGTGGCGTCCGGTGAGAAGCCCTATGGCATGGTGGTGGACTTCCTGGCCATCCGCAACAAAGCCAAAGGCTCCCCCGTTGAATTCGTCTTCCCCAAAGAAGGCGTGTCCTATGTCACAGAACCGGTCGCCATCATGAGCACGGCCAAGAACCTGAGTGCCGCTCAGAAGTTTGTCGACTTCACACTGAGCAGCGCCGGTCAGGAACTGGTGCTGGACATGGGCTACATCCCCGCCCGCAACGGTCTGGGTGTGCCTGCTGGCTTCCCGGCCCGCGAAAACATCAAACTGATGGCCTTTGATCCGGCCGTTGCTTTGAAAAACGCCGATGCCAACAAAGCCAAGTTCGCAGAGACCTTCGGCATTGAATGATGCTGACAGTTAGACTGCCAGGCAGCAGCCGGTCGGAAGACCGGCTGCTTTCCTTTGTCCTGCTTCTGGCCATTACGCTGACGCTGGCCCCGGTGCTGCGCCTCTTTCTTGAAAGTGTGTTGGTGGCCGGTCAGATCAACCTGGGTCTGGCCGGTGATGTCCTGTCCCGAACATCCACCCAAAAAGCGCTCTGGCATTCCCTGCTGACCGCCAGTCTGGGCACGCTGGTATCGGTGGTGATCGGCGGAGCCTTTGCTTTTCTGGTGGCCCTGACCGATCTGCGCGGCAAGGCCCTTCTGGTCTTTTGCCTGATGATTCCCATGATGATCCCACCGCAGATCACCGCCCTGTCCTGGACCCAGATCATGGGGCCCACCTCTGTCCTGCTGAAAACTCTGGGGCTGGCCCCGCCACTGGGATCGCCCCAGCCACTCTATTCGCCGGGCGGCATCATTCTGCTGCTGGGCATTCAACACAGCTCCATCATTTTCCTGACCCTGCGGGCCGGGCTAAGAGCCATTCCACAGGAAACAGTGGAGGCGGCCCGCATTTCCGGGGCCCGGGGAATGCGCTTGTGGTGGCGCATCATTGTTCCGCTCAGCCTGCCCAGCCTGGCCGCCGGCCTGTCGATCACCTTTGTCACGGCTCTGGGGAACTTCGGCATTCCGGCCATGCTGGGCATTCCCGCCGGTTACTCCACCCTGCCCACCCTGATCTATCAGCGTCTGGCAGGCCTGGGCACAACCGTTCTGTCCGAAGTCGCCGTGCTGGCCGTGCTGATCGGGGTCATTGCCGTGGGCGGCACCCTGCTGCAACGACACTTCCAGCAACGCCAGAAAATTCACCTGATCGGCTCCAGCTCCCGCCCGCTTGCCATCCCATTAGGGCGCGCGCGCCTACCCGTAGAAGCCGCCCTTTGGTTTGTGATCTTCTGCATTCTTGTGGTGCCACTTCTGGGTCTGCTGGCCACCTCCCTGGTGCCAGCCTATGGCGTCCCGCTGCGCTGGGACACCCTGACCTTTTCGTCCTGGTACGAAGCACTGTTCCGCCAGCCGGTCACCACCCGGGCCTTTGCCAACTCCTTCTGGCTCTCCCTGGGGGCAGCCGGCACGTTGATGGCCCTTTGCCTGCCCCTTGCCTGGTTGATGGAGCGCAAGCCCACCCGGCTGGGCCGCCTCTTCGACAGCCTGGTGGACCTGCCCTACGCCCTGCCCGGGATCGTTCTGGCCATCGCCATGATCCTGCTGCTGATCAAGCTACCCTTCACCGACCGCACGCTCTACGGCACCATCTGGATCATCTTCCTGGCCTATCTTGCCCGCTTCCTGACGGTGATGTTCCGTCCCGTCCAGGCCAGCATCCGGCAGCTGGATCCGGCCATGAACGAAGCAGCCCAGGCCTTCGGTGCCCCGCTCTATCAGCGGCTGCGGCGGATCATTCTGCCCCTGACAGCCCCATCCGCCGTGGCCGGGGCCATTCTGGTCTTTCTGACCGCCTTCAACGAACTCACCGTTTCCGCCCTGCTCTGGTCCGCCGGAACCGAGACTCTGGGCGTGGTGATCTTCAATCTGGACGACAGCGGCGAAACCGTCATGGCCTCTGCCGTCGCCATGACCATCGTCCTGGTGATCATGGCCCTGATGACCACCATCCAGCTGTTGTCCCGCCGCATGCCCAAGGGAGTTGTTCCGTGGCACAGTTAACCCTCACCCATGTGGACAAGGCCTTTGGCGATTTCCTGGCCCTGCAGTCCATCACCGCACAGATTGAAGACGGAGAGTTCGTGGCCCTGCTGGGCCCGTCGGGCTGCGGAAAAACCACTCTTTTGCGTCTGCTGGCCGGCTTTGAGATGCCAACCCGAGGCAGCATCCAGATCGCCGGCCAGGATGTGGCCCATGCCGACAAGGGCACCATGATCCCGCCGGAAGCCCGCAACCTGGGCATCGTCTTCCAGTCCTATGCTCTCTGGCCCCACATGACCGTTACCCAGAACATCGCCTTTCCGCTGGAAATGCGGGGGCAGCCCCGGGACATCAGGGAAAGCCGGACCCAGGCGGCCCTGGCGGCCACGGAACTGACGGCCTATGCCGAGCGCACCCCGGCAGAGCTGTCCGGCGGGCAGCGCCAGAGGGTGGCCCTCGCCCGCTGTCTGGTCTGTGACACCACCGCCGTTTTGCTGGATGAACCCCTGGCCAACCTGGATGTGGCCCTGCGGGCCTCCATGCAGGAGATCTTTTCCGACTTTCATCAGCGCACCGGCGCCACCATGGTCTATGTGACCCATGATCAGGCCGAGGCCATGGCCATGGCGGACCGCATTGCCGTGATGTCAGACGGAAAAATCGTGCAGTTCGACAGGCCGGAAGCGCTCTACAGCCGCCCCCGCTCAGCCTTCGTTGCCGATTTTGTCGGGGAAGGGGCGGTGGTGCCGGTTACCCCCCTGGGCCAGGAAGCCCCCGGCAGGGTCAGAGTGAGACTGTTGGGGTTTGATACAACAGTGGAAAGCGACAGCCCGCAGCCGAGCCTTGCCTGTCTTCGCCCCGAAAACCTCACCATTGTCAAGCAGGGCAGCCTGCGCGCAAAAGTCAGCCGCAGCACCTATCTGGGGGGGCGCTTCCGCCTCAGTCTGAAGACGTCCTGTGGAACGGACCTGGTGACAGAAAGCCGGACGCGGTATCCGGAAGGCACACAACTGGGCCTGAACCTTTCCCAACCCTGGGCCTTTGCCGATGCGTAACAGAGCACAGGTGCGCATCCTCTCGGGTTTGGGAGAAAAGGGACCCGCCTGCATGGAGCTGACCTTTCCGGGCCGTCGCTGGCTGTTGGATTGCGGCCAGGGACCTGAAGCCACGGGCCATTTTGACCCGGCCTGGCTTGAGGGGGCCGATGCGGTTTTCATCACCCACGACCACATCGATCACATCGGCGGTGCGGCCTATGCCGTTGAGGCGCGGCTTCCCATCTATGCCACGGCACAAACCGCTCAGGCTTTGCCCCCGGCCGCCGATCTGCGGATCCTGCCTGAATGCGGGCTCCTGGAAATCGACAGCGTGCGCGTATGCACCGGGCGCAACGGTCATGCCTTGGGTGGCATCTGGCTGCATTTCGATCTGGGGGAAGGACTGTTTTACTCCGGCGACTGGTCCGAAGAATCCAGCTGGTTCTGCTTCGACGAGCCCCCCGCTGCCGCCACCGCAATCATCGACAGCTCCTATCACCTGGACGATGTCCCGCAGACCGACAGACAGGCCGGGATCGATCAGCTGATTGACCAGCTGGAGGGACAGATTCTCTTTCCCGTTCCCCCTTCAGGCCGGGCCGGGGAACTGGCCCTGCATCTGGTGCAGCGCTTTGGTGTCGATCAGGTTCTGCTGGACCCGGAATGCCGCAACAGTCTGGCCCGCACCCTGCGCAGTCCCGGCCTCGCCGACAGCGCCCGGCAGATCGCCCCGCTGCTGGAGCGTGGAGACCTGGACGACGCACGCTTTCTGGTCTGTGACACCCCCAATGCCGATGGCGGCAGCGCCTGGGGCTACGTCCGGGCCTGGCGGGAAAGCAACCGTTTGGGGGAGGACGCCCATGTGATTTTCACCGGCCACATGACCGCCCATGCCAGAGGCATCTGCTCTGTGCCCGGTGGCCATTTCCGGCGCTGGAATGTGCACCCGCCGCTGCGTGACCAGGTTGCCCTGGTCCATCGACTGGGCGCCAGGCGCTTTGCCCCTGCTTTCTGTGCCATGCCGGAGGATTACCTGGTGGCCACTGATTTTGGTGCCGAGGTCTTTTTTCATGAAAGCATCGATCTGTGACCTCACCCGGTTCTCCTCAACAATCCAGCTCGTCAAATTCTAAAACAGGCCACAGAGCATCCCCTGCCCTCAGCCTGCCCCCACAGAGTTTCTGTCTGATCCGTCACGGCGAAACGACCGCCAATCGGGATCACCTCATCGCCGGTCGGTTGGATGTGCCCTTGACAGACAAAGGCCGTCGACAGGCCGAGGCCCTCCTTACCTTTCCGTGGCCAGCCGACCTGACCCTTTTTTCCAGCCCCTTGAGCCGCGCCCGGGAGACCTGTGCGCGCGCCTTTCCGGGCCGGGATTTTCAGGTTCATCCGGATTTGCGGGAAAGAGACTGGGGATGTTTCGAAGGCCAGCCTCTGTCTCAGGCCCCGGCCAGAGAAAGCCACCCCTTAGATGGGGAAAGCTGGCCCGCCATGCAGGCCCGTGTCTGTGGGGCGCTTCTGGCCTGCTGCGAAAAGGCCCTCAATCATCAGGACATGTCCGGTCCGGCCCTGAAGGAACGGAACCCGCATGAAAGGGATCTGCAGGAAAAAAGCCTGCATGAAACAGGTCGCGATATCCAACCTTACCCCAGTGCGCCCCAGAACAGCACCCTCCCCGACAAGAAGGCTCAAAGCTGTCTGCCGGTTTTTGTCTGCCATTCCGGGGTCATCCGGGTTGTGCGCCTGCTGGCAGGCTTGACGGGTGACGGGACTCGCCCGGCCCACGCCACCCCCTGCTTTTTTATCTGGGATGGCCAACAATATAAGGAAAGCAGCCATGCCTGCGACTGAAAACACATCCTGCGCCGTCTTTGATGTGGACGGCACTCTGGCGGAATTTGATGCCGCCCGGCTGGGGCATCTGGTCCACGGTGTGGAAAAACACTGGGAGGCCTTTCATCAGGCCATGGCCGATGCGCCGGTTCTGGCACCTGTTGCCCAGTTGCTGCGCCGCCTGAAAGACAGCGGCACGACCATTGTCATTTGCTCTGGCCGCCCCTCAGGCTGGGCCGAGCATACCGCTGCCTGGCTGCGCAAAAATGACATTCCCTTTGACGGCCTCTATCTGCGGGCGGCAGACATGGACCAGGCCAGTGATCCTGAGGTGAAACGCGCCTTGCTGCGGGAGATGCGACGGGATGGCTTTGATCCCTGGATTGTGATTGACGACCGCAGTTCGGTCGTTGCCGCCTGGCGCGATGAAGGGCTCGTCTGCCTGCAATGCGCACCCGGTGATTTCTGAAACAGGGTCGCTTTAAGGAAGCGGCCTCTCTTTCAGTCCGCAATGAAAAGCCCGACTGCCTGATTGGGGACAGTCGGGCTCTGTGCCACTCAAAAACGAGCAGAGGTATTAGCGGATGGCGGTGGGATTGATCATCATCTGAACCGCGCCGCGCATGCGGGTGGTGCCGAGCACAAACATGAACTCATGGGCACCATCTTTGGCCAGTTCCCGGGTGTCCATGTTTTCCAGGATGAAGATGCCGTTCTGCGGAATCAGGATCTGGTGCACCGCAAAGACACCATCAGCCCCCTTTTCAAACGGCAGGGCTTCCAGACCCCAGGTGTCGGCCCCAACGGCCACAACGCCGATCTCCGCCAGGTATTCCGCGCCGGAAATACCCAGACCCGGCTCGACGGAAACATAGCGGTCATGGTCCTGGTTTTCACCGTCCAGCAGTTCCAGCCAGTTGGAGTGGAAGAGCACCACATCGCCTTTGCGGATCTCCACCCCCTGCTGTTTGGCAGCGGCCTGGATGTCCTCTTTGGTATAGGGCGTGCCTTCTTTGACAATGTCCTGGCCATAGAACTTGGCCATATCCAGCATCACCCCGCGGGTGACAATGGGCGGCAGTTTTTCAAGACCCAGCTTCTTCAGGCCATCGGCTTTGGCAAAGTCCGTGTCCACATGGCCGTTGTAGTAAGTGTGCTTGATGCCGATATGGCCCAGACCGTCAATCTGCGGCCCAATGCCCAGCCACCCCATGAAGATGTCATCGTTGTAAGTCAGTTGGTTGGTGCCCAGACCGTCCGTTTCGATCTGGTTCGGCTGCAGCACCGTGATGCTCATGGAACGCGGGGAAAAGGCCGGGGTCGTGGAATCAATCACAATGCCCAGATTGTATGTCTTGCCTGTCTTCACCAGTTTGGAAGCGGCGAGAACAGACTCCGGGGTGATGTGGTTGGCGGCACCGATTTCATCGTCCGGTCCCCAGGGGGATTTGGTCCAGTCCTCAGCCAGGACGGGGGCTGCAAGGACACCGCTGAGAGCAATGGATAAAGCAAACTCCTTAAACATGATTTCCTCCCTAAAATGAGCCGGCCCTTTCAGTCACAGGGAGCAACTGGCCGGGCATTCGCCCCCTCTCCAATCAATCTATCAGAGAAAATTATTGAAAATAGAGCCTGCCTCTTCCAAAGATTGTTTCCCGAATAGGATTTTTTTCAGAATTCGAACCATCAAAGTCCTGCTAAGCCCTTCTTCAAACTCATACACAGCGGCCTTTTTGGTCCACCGGCAGGAAACAGGCTTCTCTGTCAAACGACAGATTTTGAATCGCCAAAGCAGGCTGCAGTGAGGTGGAAAACCCCGGGACGTGCACAAGCTGAACAGTGGAAAAAGAGCCGGAAAGAACTCTTCACAGGCAAGGGAGGCGTTTCCAGGGTCCTTGCTGAACGGCTGTCCGGAACAGCCAACTGATCTGGCAGATGATCGGAGGCCCCTGCTTTTGCTCGACCTGCTGCTTCCATCCCCGAAATTTGGGCAAAGAAAAACGGCCTAACCTGTTGGCTAAGCCGTTGACATAATGGATAGAAGATTTGGTTGCGGGGGTTGGATTTGAACCAACGACCTTCAGGTTATGAGCCTGACGAGCTACCGGGCTGCTCCACCCCGCGCCAGGGTATGTTGTCATGTTGAGGATGGTGTCCGGCGTTTTGTTGGACAAGAATTCAAGCATTTGCTTGTGATTAGAAGGCTTGGCGGCGACCTACTCTCCCACACCTTAAGATGCAGTACCATTGGCGCTGAGGGATTTCACGGCCGAGTTCGGGATGGGATCGGGTGTTGGGCCCCTCGCCATAGCCACCAAGCCGTCCAATCACAGGCGTCCGCCTGCTTTTCGTTCTTGTGTGTCTGTTGCGATTTGTTAGGCCAGTTGAGAACCGTCAGACCCTGGCCCCGAGCTGCACTAGCAGCGAGGCAAGCGCGAACTGCGCGCCCGCAGCGTAAGCGAGGAAAGCCTACGTGGCGTCTGAACGGCCTTCTTTAGAAGGCCTAACATTAACATTCGTGTTGAGTACGCTTCGTATCTCTTGGTCACCTACAGCGGGTTTTACTGCTGTCGTTTTGTTGCGTACAGCGGGTTTTACTGCTGTACGTGGCTCCCTGGCTTTTGGCCATGGAAAGAAGGAGATTAGATCAAGCCTATCGAGCAATTAGTATCGGTTAGCTTCACACATTGCTGCGCTTCCACACCCGACCTATCAACGTCGTGGTCTACGACGGCTCTCAGGGAAACCTGGTTTTGAGGGGGGCTTCCCGCTTAGATGCCTTCAGCGGTTATCCCGTCCATACTTAGCTACCCGGCTATGCTGCTGGCGCAACAACCGGTCCACCAGAGGTATGTCCATCCCGGTCCTCTCGTACTAGGGACAGCTCCTCTCAAGTTTCCAACACCCACGGCAGATAGGGACCGAACTGTCTCACGACGTTCTAAACCCAGCTCACGTACCACTTTAAACGGCGAACAGCCGTACCCTTGGGACCTGCTCCAGCCCCAGGATGTGATGAGCCGACATCGAGGTGCCAAACCTCCCCGTCGATGTGGACTCTTGGGGGAGATCAGCCTGTTATCCCCGGCGTACCTTTTATCCGTTGAGCGATGGCCCTTCCACTCGGGACCACCGGATCACTATGACCGACTTTCGTCTCTGCTCGATCTGTCGATCTCGCAGTCAGGCGGGCTTATGCCATTGCACTCGACAGCTGATTTCCGACCAGCTTGAGCCCACCATCGCGCGCCTCCGTTACTCTTTAGGAGGCGACCGCCCCAGTCAAACTACCCACCATGCAGGGTCCCGGCCCCGGATAACGGGGCGCGGTTAGGCACTAAAAACGACAAGGGTGGTATTTCAAGGATGGCTCCACCTGAGCTGGCGCCCAGGGTTCAAAGCCTCCCACCTATCCTACACATGTCGGCCCTAGTACCACTGCAAAGCTATAGTAAAGGTGCACGGGGTCTTTCCGTCTAACCGCGGGAACTCCGCATCTTCACGGAGAATTCAATTTCGCTGAGTCTGCGTTGGAGACAGTGGGGAAGTCGTTACGCCATTCGTGCAGGTCGGAACTTACCCGACAAGGAATTTCGCTACCTTAGGACCGTTATAGTTACGGCCGCCGTTTACCGGGGCTTCAATTCGGAGCTTGCACCCCTCCTTTTAACCTTCCGGCACCGGGCAGGCGTCAGACCCTATACGTCGCCTTGGAGGCTTCGCAGAGTCCTGTGTTTTTAGTAAACAGTCGCCACCCCCTGGTCTGTGCCCCCTGACTAAAGTTGCCTTCAGCCAGGGCCCCCTTCTCCCGAAGTTACGGGGGCATTTTGCCGAGTTCCTTCAACGCAGTTCTCTCAAGCGCCTTGGTATACTCTACCTGTCCACCTGTGTCGGTTTGGGGTACGGTCAAATGTGGAGGCTATTTCCTGGGACACCTTCGCTGCCCTTTCAATCCGATAAGAAAGAACAACTTACAGCATCCGTCACCATCCACTGGCCCTGGAATATTAACCAGGTTCCCATCGCCTACGCCTTTCGGCCTCGGCTTAGGGGCCGGCTCACCCTGCGCGGATTAGCCTTGCGCAGGAACCCTTGGACTTTCGGCGAGAGTGTTTCTCACACTCTTTATCGCTACTCATGTCAGCATTCGCACTTGCCATACCTCCACCGCCCCTCACGGGTACGGCTTCGACGGCCTAGGCAACGCTCCGCTACCACCTCATGGTAAACCATGGGTCCGCAGCTTCGGTGTGTGGCTTGAGCCCCGGTACATCTTCGGCGCAGGACGGCTTAACTAGACCAGTGAGCTATTACGCTTTCTTTAAAAGATGGCTGCTTCTAAGCCAACTTCCTGGTTGTCTTGGCCTTCCCACATCCTTTTCCACTTAGCCACAACTTAGGGACCTTAGCTGGCGGTCTGGGCTGTTTCCCTCTCGACGACGGACCTTAGCACCCGCCGTCTGTCTGCTATGATTGCACTTACCGGTATTCGGAGTTTGGTTAGGTTTGGTAAGCCT
>JBQJBP010000004.1:0-255585 GCA_052078155.1 Rhodovibrionaceae bacterium GXU_MW_A322
GCAACGACACCTGCGCCAACGGTACGGCCACCTTCGCGAATTGCGAAACGCAGACCTTCATCCATGGCGATCGGAGCGATCAGTACAACTTCCATCGAGACGTTATCACCGGGCATAACCATTTCCGTGCCTTCGGGAAGTGACACAACACCGGTCACGTCCGTCGTACGGAAATAGAACTGCGGGCGGTAGTTCGTGAAGAAGGGAGTGTGACGACCACCTTCTTCTTTCGTCAGAATGTAGGCTTCCGCAGTGAACTTGGTGTGCGGGGTGATGGAGCCGGGCTTGGCCAGAACCTGACCACGCTCAACGTCTTCACGACCAACACCGCGCAGCAGAGCGCCGATGTTGTCACCAGCTTCACCGGAGTCCAGCAGCTTGCGGAACATTTCAACACCGGTAACCGTGGACTTGGCAGTTTCACGGATACCAATGATTTCGATTTCTTCACCAACCGTGATGATGCCACGCTCAACACGACCGGTCACAACAGTGCCGCGACCAGAGATGGAGAACACGTCTTCGATCGGCATCAGGAACGGCAGATCCTTCGGACGCTCAGGCGTCGGGATGTAGGCATCCACTTCAGCCATCAGCTTCAGAATGGCGTTCTTGCCGGTTTCTTCGTTGCTGTCTTCAATAGCAGCCAGCGCAGAACCCATCACGATGGGGATATCGTCGCCAGGGAACTCGTAAGAGGACAGCAGCTCACGCACTTCCATCTCAACCAGTTCCAGCAGCTCTTCGTCGTCAACCTGGTCAACTTTGTTCAGGAAGACAACCAGAGCAGGCACACCAACCTGGCGGGCCAGCAGGATGTGCTCGCGGGTCTGCGGCATGGGGCCGTCAGCTGCAGAGCAAACCAGAATGGCGCCGTCCATCTGTGCTGCACCCGTGATCATGTTCTTCACGTAGTCAGCGTGACCCGGGCAGTCAACGTGAGCGTAGTGACGGTTTTCCGTCTCGTACTCAACGTGAGCCGTGGAAATGGTGATACCACGGGCCTTTTCTTCAGGGGCCTTATCGATTTCATCGTAGGCCTGGAACTCGGCACCACCCGCTTCTGCCAACACCTTCGTGATCGCTGCTGTAAGGGTCGTCTTGCCGTGATCAACGTGGCCAATCGTGCCGATGTTCACGTGCGGTTTTGTCCGCTCAAATTTTGCCTTAGCCATGGCTCTCAAACTCTCCGTTCGAATGCGTTTCTATTCAATCAACTTTAGCCGGCGAGCCGGGCCTTGACTTCATCAGCCACGGCCTGGGGCACCTTCTCATAGTGATCGAAGTGCATGCTGTACTGCGCACGGCCCTGGGACATGGACCGCAGTGTGTTGACGTAACCAAACATGTTTGCCAGCGGCACCATGGCGGAAACGACCCGGGCGTTGCCCCGGCTGTCCATGGAAGCCACGTTACCGCGACGGCTGTTCAGATCGCCGATGATGTCACCCATGTACTCTTCTGGGGTCACGACCTCGACCTTCATGATGGGCTCCAGCAGAGCCGCACCGGCCTTCGGCATACCTTCACGAACAGCTGCACGGGCAGCGATCTCAAAGGCCATGACAGAGGAGTCAACGTCGTGGGACGCACCGTCAATCAAGGTGGCTTTCACATTGATGACGGGGAAGCCCGCGATCACACCGGTTTCCAGAGCAGAGCCGATGCCCTTCTGAACGCCGGGAATGTATTCGCGAGGCACAGAGCCACCGACGATGGAGTTTTCGAATTCGAAATCATCACCGGTTTCAGCAGGTTCGAAGACAATCTTGACGCGGGCGAACTGACCGGAACCACCAGTCTGCTTCTTGTGGGTGTAATCCACTTCGGCAGCGCGGGTGATGGTTTCACGGTAAGCCACCTGAGGTGCACCAACGTTGGCTTCAACCTTGAACTCACGCTTCATGCGATCGACCAGGATTTCCAGGTGAAGTTCACCCATACCCTTAATCACGGTCTGGCCGCTTTCATGGTCGGTGGAAACCTGGAAGGAAGGATCTTCCTGAGCCAGTCGTGCCAGAGCCATACCCATTTTTTCCTGGTCAGCTTTGGTTTTGGGCTCAACAGCCACTTCGATCACAGGATCGGGGAATTCCATACGCTCCAGAATGATCGGCTTGACCGGATCACAGAGGGTATCACCCGTGGTGGTGTCTTTCAGACCGGCGATGGCAACGATGTCACCTGCAGTCGCTGTATCCACGTCTTCCCGGCTGTTGGCATGCATAAGCAGCATACGGCCAACACGCTCACGCTTGCCTTTGACGGAGTTCATCACAGAAGAACCCTTGGTCAAAGTACCGGAGTAGATGCGCACGAAGGACAGAGACCCGACGAAAGGATCGGTCATGATCTTGAAAGCCAGCAGAGACATGGGAGCGTCGTCTTCGGCTTTACGGGAGTCTTCTGCGTCCGTGTCAGGGTGAACACCCTTCACATCAGGCACATCCAGCGGGCTGGGCAGGTAGTCGATCACAGCGTCCAGCAGAGGCTGCACACCTTTGTTCTTGAAAGCGGTACCGCACAGAACAGGCACGAAAGACAGGCCGACGGTGCCCTTACGAATGCAACGCTTCAGCGTTTCTTCGTCCGGCTCGTTGCCTTCCAGGTAAGCTTCCATGGCGTCGTCGTCCTGCTCAACAGCAAGATCGATCAGGCGCTCACGGTACTCCGCAGCTTTGTCAGCCAGATCAGCAGGAATGTCCCGCTCTTCGTATTTCGCACCCAAGGATTCTTCCAGCCAGACAATGGCCTTCATCTTGAGCAGATCAACCACACCTTCGAACTCTGCTTCAGAGCCGATGGGCAGCTGAGTCACCAGAGGCACAGCGCCCAGGCGATCAACGATCATGTCCACGCAACGGTAGAAGTCCGCACCCATGCGGTCCATCTTGTTGACGAAGCAGATCCGGGGGACCTGGTACTTGTCAGCCTGACGCCAGACCGTTTCGGACTGAGGCTCAACACCGGCAACGGAGTCGAACACAGCAACCGCACCATCGAGCACACGCAGGGACCGCTCAACTTCAATGGTGAAGTCAACGTGGCCCGGGGTGTCGATGATGTTGATCCGGTGATCGTTCCAGAAACAGGTAGTGGCAGCAGACGTGATCGTAATCCCGCGCTCCTGCTCCTGCTCCATCCAGTCCATGGTAGCAGCGCCATCATGAACTTCACCGATCTTGTGAGACCGGCCAGTGTAATAAAGAACGCGCTCGGTGGTCGTGGTTTTACCAGCATCAATGTGTGCCATGATGCCGATGTTACGATACCGGTCGAGCGGTGTGGTGCGGGACGACATGATCTCTGTCTCTTCCTTGGGAAACTGCTTACCAGCGGTAATGCGAGAACGCCCGGTTGGCTTCTGCCATACGGTGCGTGTCTTCACGTTTTTTAACGGAAGCGCCACGGTTGTTGGCAGCATCCATCAGCTCATTGGCAAGGCGCTGAGTCATGGTGACTTCAGAGCGATTGCGAGATGCGGAAATCAACCAGCGAAAAGCCAGAGCCTGGGCGCGGTCTGCACGAACTTCCACGGGAACCTGGTAAGTGGCACCACCGACACGGCGGGAACGCACTTCAACTTCCGGGCGGACGTTCTGCAGGGCGTCATGGAAAACCTGGATGGGATCGCCTTCCGAACGGGAAGCGACCAGATCCAGAGCACCATAGACGATGCGCTCAGCGACAGACTTCTTGCCGTCGAGCATCAGAATATTCATGAATTTGGAAACAATGAGATCACCAAACTTGGGATCAGGCAAAATCTCACGTTTCTCAGCGCTGTGACGACGCGACATTCTCGAAACTCCTTATTTCGGACGCTTGGCGCCGTATTTGGAACGGCGCTGACGGCGATCCGACACACCCTGGGTATCCAGAGTGCCGCGAATGATGTGGTAACGCACACCGGGCAGATCCTTCACACGACCGCCGCGGATCATCACCACAGAGTGTTCCTGCAGGTTGTGACCTTCGCCAGGAATGTAGCTCACGACTTCAAAGCCATTGGTCAGACGAACCTTGGCCACCTTACGCAAGGCGGAGTTCGGCTTCTTAGGCGTCGTCGTATATACGCGTGTGCAAACGCCACGCTTCTGAGGGCAAGCCTCCATGGCCGGCACTTTGTTGCGAACCGGCTTGTCTTTCCGCGATTTGCGGATCAACTGGTTGATCGTCGGCATCCGACTCGTTTCCTCAAACCCAGTGTGTTGCGAAACGAGCGCCAACGGCGGGGCAAGCATCTTGCCCCCGCTGACGCACGCTCGTCGGACAAAGGTGTCCGTATATGATCTTGTGTTTTCCATCAGGAGATGCGTCTAGACCGCCTCTGGGCCTACCACCATCCCCAAATAGTTGGAACGGGGGCGCATACTATGGATGCGACCCCTACCCGTCAAGCCTCGCGAACGGCCTTTTTTCAAAGGCAATCCCTAGGCATCTGCCGGTCTCCGGAGAAGCAAGAATTAACAATGCGACTCTCCAGACTCAGACAGAATATTTCCACAGTCTCTTTCAAACGCCCGAAAAAGCGCTGAAGGAACCCTGCGCTCCGGGAAAGTTACTTCCCGAAGATCGGGAATTGCTTCCCGCAGAGCCGAATAATCCCCCTTCCCAAGGGAGAAAGCAATGCTTAGTTGGGAGGCCTTGGCGATTCGTTCAAGCTCAATCTGGTGAAGAACCGAGCTCATTCCATACGGCGGGACTCGAGTCCCGCTGCATGGCCAACAAGCCAGGCAACAAGCTTATCTATTTTCCAATAAGTTAGCGCAGGGCAATCGCCCCCTCCCCCCCGTGGATTCCAGAGAGTGCATGAGGCCTCTTTTTGCCAGGCAAGCATCAGGCGCAAGGCCGAGACCAGGATTCTGCAGGGCAGAACCGGTCCTGATCAATCACCGCACAAACAAAAAAAACAGGCGGCTCCCGAAGGAACCGCCTGTCTTGATAAAGCTCGCCTTGAAAGAGAAGCTTAAACGACCGCTGCAGGATCGCTGCCTTCGCCTTCTTCAGCCGGTGCTTCCACGACCGTTTCCTGCTGCGCTTCGATCAAAGCCATTTCAGCTTCTTTCTCCGCCAGGATTTCCCGGTCACGGGATGCAGCCAGTTTGCGGAAGCGGTTCATCACGGCACCGGTACCGGCAGGCACCAGACGGCCAACGATGACGTTTTCCTTCAGACCGATCAGATCATCGCTCTTACCGTAAACAGCAGCTTCGGTCAGAACACGGGTGGTCTCCTGGAAGGAGGCCGCCGAGATGAAGGAGCGGGTCTGCAGGCTGGCTTTGGTGATCCCCTGCAGAACAGGTTTACCGTGGGCCAGACGTCCACCGGACTTCAGCAGCTTGGCATTTGCTTCTTCGTACTCTTCGCGATCCACCTGTTCGCCGAGCAGGAAGGTCGAATCACCGGGCTCAAGAATTTCAACCTTCTGCAGCATCTGGCGAACAATCACCTCGATGTGCTTGTCGTTGATCTTCACACCCTGCAGGCGATAGACGCTCTGGATCTCGTAAGTGATGTAGTCGGCCAGAGCTTCCACGCCCAGAACATGCAGAATGTCATGGGGCACGGGGTTACCGTCGAGCAGCTGATCACCCACTTCCACATAGTCCCCTTCATGCACCGCCAGGTGCTTGCCTTTGGGGATCATGTATTCGACGGGTTCCTGATCGTCGTTTTCCGGACGGACAATCACGCGGCGCTTGGTCTTGTAGTCCTTACCGAACTCAACGCGACCGGCCACTTCCGTGATGATGGCGTAGTCCTTGGGCATCCGGGCTTCGAAAAGCTCGGCCACCCGGGGCAGACCACCGGTAATGTCACGGGTCTTGGTCGATTCACGCGGAATACGGGCCAGCACGTCACCGGCATGAACTTCCGCGCCATTGTCCACAGACAAGATGGCGTCAACAGACATGAAGTAACGGGCTTCCAGACCGTTGGCCAGCTGGATCACGTCACCGTTTTCATCACGCAGCGTGATGCGCGGCTTCAGATCAGACCCACGGGCCACCTGTTTCCAGTCCAGCACCACACGGTTCGAGATACCGGTGGTTTCGTCCATCACTTCACGCATGGACACGCCGTCGACCAGATCCATGTAGTTCACCTTACCAGCCCGCTCCGTCAGGATGGGGATGGTGTAAGGATCCCAGTCGGCCAGTTTCTGACCCTTTTCGACGACCACGCCGTCGTCCACCAGCAAACGTGACCCGTAAGGCACTCGGTGGACAGCCCGCTCCCGTTTCTTCTCATCCCGAAGGACGATTTCCAGGTTGCGGCCCATGACCACATTCACACCTTCGGAATTGGAGACCACATTGCGGTTCCGAATTTCGATGGTGGCGCCGTCATAGCTGGCTTCCACGGAGGACTGTTCAGCACCACGCTGAGCCGCACCACCAATGTGGAAGGTCCGCATGGTCAGCTGGGTACCCGGCTCACCAATGGACTGGGCAGCGATCACACCAATGGCCTCACCGGTGTTAACCGGCGTCCCACGGGCCAGATCACGACCGTAACAGGCAGCACAGATACCGCCGCGGGCTTCACAGGTCAGCGGGGAGCGGATCTTGACGGTATCGATGCCAGCCTGATCGATGGCTTCGATAACATCTTCCTCAATCATCTCGCCCTTCTTGACGTAAACTTCGCCAGACAGAGGATCGATGACATCTTCATGAGCCGTGCGGCCCAGGATCCGTTCGGAAAGCGGTGCAATGACTTCACCACCGTCCATGACCGCACCCACTTTCAGGTGTTTGTCGGTTTCACAGTCGTCCTGGATAATGATCGCATCCTGGGCAACGTCAACCAGACGACGGGTCAGGTAACCGGAGTTCGCGGTTTTCAGAGCCGTATCAGCCAGACCTTTACGAGCGCCGTGAGTGGAGTTGAAGTACTCCAGCACCGACAGGCCTTCTTTAAAGTTGGAGATAATCGGCGTTTCGATGATCTCACCGGACGGCTTGGCCATCAGACCACGCATACCAGCCAGCTGCTTAATCTGGGCAGCTGAACCACGCGCACCGGAGTGGGCCATCATGTAGACAGAGTTAATGTCTCGGCCTTTACCGGTCTGCATGGTCTTCATCATTTCCTCAGCGACCTTGTCGGAGCACTGAGACCAAACGTCGACGACCTTGTTGTACTTCTCACCGCGGGTGATCAGACCTTCCTGATACTGCTGCTCGAACTCTTTGACCTGTGCCTGGGCACCATCAATCAGCGGAGCTTTTGCATCGGGAATGATCAGATCATCCTTACCGAAGGACATGCCGGCCTTACAGGCATGGGCAAAGCCCAGTTTCATCATCCGGTCACAGAAGATCACGGTCTCTTTCTGACCGCAGTGACGGTAGACCAGATCGATCAGTTCCTGCACGTCCTTCTTCGGCAACACCTTGTTGATGGCTTCGAAAGGCACGTTTTTGTGCTTGGGCAGCACTTGATAGATCAGCAGGCGACCTGGAGAGGTTTCCACCAGGCGGCGGACTTCTTCGCCTTCATCATTGATGGCGCGGATGCGGGCCTTGATCTTGCTGTGCAGGGTAATGGCACCGGCATGCAGGGCATGCTCCATCTCACCGATGGTGGCAAAAGCCATGCCTTCACCCGGCTCATTCTCGGACTCCATGGACAGGTAGTAGATACCCAGCACGATATCCTGAGACGGCACGATGATCGGCTTACCGTTGGCCGGGCTGAGGATGTTGTTGGTGGACATCATCAGCACGCGCGCTTCCAGCTGGGCTTCCAGAGACAGAGGCACGTGAACGGCCATCTGGTCCCCATCAAAGTCAGCATTGAACGCAGTACAGACCAGCGGGTGCAGCTGGATGGCTTTACCTTCGATCAGCGTCGGCTCGAAAGCCTGAATGCCCAGGCGGTGCAGCGTCGGTGCGCGGTTCAGCATCACCGGGTGCTCGCGGATCACCTCTTCCAGGATATCCCAGACTTCTGGACGCTCTTTTTCCACCATGCGCTTGGCCGCCTTGATGGTGGTGGCCATGCCGTAGAGTTCGAGCTTGGAATAGATGAAGGGCTTGAAGAGTTCCAACGCCATCTTCTTGGGCAAGCCACACTGGTGCAGCTTGAGCTCCGGACCCACAACGATCACGGAACGACCGGAGTAGTCGACGCGTTTACCCAGCAGGTTCTGACGGAAACGACCCTGCTTACCTTTGAGCATGTCGGACAGGGATTTCAGCGGGCGCTTGTTGGCGCCAGTGATCACCCGGCCGCGACGGCCGTTGTCGAACAGAGCATCCACGGATTCCTGCAGCATACGCTTTTCGTTACGCACGATGATGTCAGGAGCCCGCAGTTCAATCAGGCGCTTGAGGCGGTTGTTCCGGTTGATCACACGACGGTAGAGGTCGTTCAGATCAGAGGTCGCAAAACGGCCACCATCCAGGGGAACCAGCGGACGCAGTTCAGGAGGAATGACCGGCACGACGTCCAGGATCATCCACTCCGGACGGGCACCGGATTCCAGGAAGGCTTCGACCAGCTTCAGACGCTTAACCAGCTTCTTGCGCTTGGCTTCAGAGTTGGTGTCACGCAGGTCTTCACGGATGGTGACATTTTCTTCTTCCATGTCGATGGAAGAGAGCATGTCTTTCAGCGCTTCCGCACCGATTTTCGCCGTAAAGGCGTCTTCACCGAAATCGTCGAGCGCATCGACCATTTCTTCTTCGCTGAGCAGCTGGTTCTTTTTCAGCGGCGTCAGGCCGGGCTCGATCACCACGAAATTCTCGAAGTAGAGAACCCGCTCCAGATCCTTCAGTGTCATGTCCAGCAGCAGACCAATGCGGCTGGGCAGAGACTTCAGGAACCAGATGTGAGCAACCGGACTGGCCAGCTCAATGTGACCCATGCGTTCACGGCGCACCTTGGAAAGGGTGACTTCCACGCCACACTTTTCACAGATGATGCCGCGGTACTTCATCCGCTTGTATTTACCGCACAGGCATTCGTAGTCCTTGATGGGACCGAAAATGCGCGCGCAGAACAGGCCATCACGCTCCGGCTTGAAAGTCCGGTAGTTGATGGTTTCAGGCTTTTTGATCTCACCAAAGGACCAGGAGCGGATCTGCTCCGGGCTGGCGATCGTGATCTTGATCTGGTCGAAGCTCTGGGGGCCGGAAGATTGGCCGAAGAGGTTCATCAACTCTTTCATAACGGTGCTCCGTCTTTTTTGTGGTCCTGAGGGTCAGCAGTAGGAGTTTTGAAGGGCATCAAAACTCGCTCTGCTGCAGGTCCACGTTCAGACCCAGGGACTTCAGTTCCTTGATGAGAACGTTAAAGGACTCGGGAATGCCGGCCTCGTAGTTATCCTCACCTTTGACGATGGATTCATACACCTTGGTACGACCACCCACGTCATCCGACTTCACCGTCAGCATTTCCTGCAGGGTGTAAGCCGCACCGTAAGCTTCCAGTGCCCAGACCTCCATCTCACCGAACCGCTGACCACCGAACTGGGCCTTACCACCCAGCGGCTGCTGGGTAACCAGGCTGTAGGGGCCAATGGACCGGGCGTGGATCTTGTCATCCACGAGATGGTGAAGCTTCAACATGTAGATGTAACCAACGGTCACAGAGCGATCGAAGGTTTCACCCGTGCGTCCGTCAATCAGGGTCACCTGACCGGAGGAGTGCAGATCTGCACGCTCCAGGGTATCGATGATGTCTGATTCACGGGCACCGTCGAAGACCGGGGTTGCAATCGGAACACCTTTGACCACGTTGGTCGCCAGTTCGATGGCTTCCTCGTCCTTCATGTTTTCAATGTCTTCGGCGAAGATTTCATCGCCGTAGGCAAATTTCAGCTGGTTGCGCAGATCAGAAACGGGTGCACCCCGCTTCACTTCTGCCAGGACCTTGCCAATCTGTTTACCCAGACCGGCGCAGCCCCAACCCAGATGTGTCTCCAGAATCTGCCCCACGTTCATACGTGACGGCACACCCAGCGGGTTCAGCACGATGTCGACATTGGTGCCATCTTCCAGATGGGGCATGTCTTCGATCGGCATGATGCGGGAGATCACACCCTTGTTTCCGTGACGGCCGGCCATTTTATCACCGGGCTGCAGCTTGCGCTTCACAGCCACGAAGACCTTGACCATCTTCATCACGCCTGGCGGCAGTTCGTCACCACGCTGCAGTTTGTCGACCTTGTCTTCAAAGCGTTTTTCCAGCTCATCGACGGAGTCATCGAACTGCTTCAGCAGGGCTTCCAGATCGCCCTGACGGGTGTCGTCGGTGACCGCAATGGCCCGCCATTCACCCGGCGTGAAGTCGGACAGAACCGCATCGGTGATGGTGGTTCCGGCCTTAACACCGCGCAGACCGCTTTCCAGTTCCTGACCAGACAGCAGATCTTTCAGGCGCCCGTAGAAAGAGCGTTCCAGAATGGCTTTTTCGTCATCACGGTCTTTTGCCAGATGCTCGATCTCGGCCTTCTCAATGGCCAGAGCACGCTCATCCTTGTCCACCCCGCGGCGGGAGAAAACACGCACTTCCACGACAGTACCGGTTGCCCCCGGCGGCAGGCGCAGGGAGGTGTCACGGACGTCAGAAGCTTTTTCACCGAAGATGGCCCGCAGCAGCTTTTCTTCCGGGGTCATGGGGGATTCGCCCTTCGGCGTCACCTTACCGACCAGAATGTCGCTGGAGGAGACTTCCGCCCCGATGTAGACGATGCCGGCCTCATCGAGGTTGCGCAGAGCATCTTCACCGACGTTGGGAATGTCACGGGTGATTTCTTCCTGACCCAGCTTGGTATCGCGGGCCATGACCTCAAATTCTTCAATGTGAATTGAGGTGAAGATATCGTCGCTGACAATCCGTTCGGAGATCAGGATGGAATCTTCGAAGTTGTAGCCGTTCCAGGGCATGAAGGCGACCAGAACGTTCCGGCCCAGAGCCAGTTCACCAAACTCGGTGGACGGGCCATCAGCAATGATATCGCCCTTGGCAATGACATCGCCCACCTTCACCAGCGGACGCTGGTTGATGCAGGTGTTCTGGTTGGAGCGCTGGAACTTCAGCAGGTTGTAGATGTCCACACCGGACTCGCCGTGATCGGCTTCATCGGTCACACGGATCACCACACGGGTGCCGTCCACCTGATCGACAATGCCGCCGCGACGGGCGGAAATGGCCACACCGGAATCCCGGGCCACAACGGCTTCCATGCCGGTCCCGACCAAAGGCGCATCGGCCTTGACCAGAGGAACGGCCTGACGCTGCATGTTCGAGCCCATCAGAGCCCGGTTGGCGTCATCGTTTTCCAGGAAGGGAATGAGAGCCGCAGCCACGGAAACAATCTGCTTGGGAGACACGTCGATGAAGTCGATTTCATCGGACCGGGCCACCACATAGTCACCGGCAGAGCGACAGGCAATCAGCTCTTCCTGGAACCGCATTTTGTTGTCCAGAGGCGCGTTGGCCTCAGCGATGGTGTAACGACCTTCATCCATGGCGGAGAGGTAGATCACTTCATCGGTGACGACACCGTCCACCACCTTACGGTAGGGGCTTTCGATGAAGCCGTACTGATTCACCCGGGCATAGGTTGCCAGAGAGTTGATCAGACCAATGTTGGGACCTTCAGGCGTTTCAATGGGGCAGATACGACCATAGTGGGTCGTATGCACGTCACGCACTTCAAAGCCCGCACGCTCACGGGTCAGACCACCCGGCCCAAGGGCAGAGAGGCGACGTTTGTGAGTCACTTCAGACAGCGGGTTCGTCTGATCCATGAACTGAGACAGCTGGGAGGAGCCGAAGAACTCACGCACAGCTGCAGCCGCCGGTTTGGCGTTGATCAGGTCATGGGGCATGACGGAATCGATTTCGACGGAGGACATGCGCTCTTTAATGGCGCGTTCCATCCGCAGCAGACCGACCCGATACTGGTTTTCCAGCAGTTCACCCACAGAGCGCACACGACGGTTGCCCAGGTGATCGATGTCATCGATTTCACCGCGGCCGTCTTTCAGCTCGCAGAGGATCCGAACGATCTCCAGGATGTCTTCCCGGCGCAGGATGCGCACCTGATCATCCGTTTCGAACTGCAGGCGGGAGTTCATTTTCACCCGGCCAACAGCAGACAGATCATAGCGTTCCGCATCGAAGAACAGAGACTTGAACATGGCCTCTGCGGTTTCGAGGGTTGGCGGCTCGCCGGGACGCATGACACGGTAGATGTCGATCAGCGCATCTTCCCGGCTGGTGTTTTTGTCCGCAGCCAGTGTGTTGCGCAGATAAGCGCCCACGTTCAGGTGATCAATGGCCAGCACAGACAGCTGCTTGGCATTGACTTCATCCAAACGGGTCATCACCTCTTCGTTCAGCTCATCACCGGCTTCGATGATGACTTCACCGGTTTCCAGATCAATGGCATCCTGGGAAGCGTACTGACCATAGAGGTCTTCCGTTGCCACCAGGATGTGCTTGAGGCCGGCTTCCACCAGTTTCTTGATCTGGCGCGGGGTCATCTTGGACCCGGCTTCCGCAACAACGTCACCGGTCTTGGCGTCTACCAGGTTGGCTGCCAGTTTCTGACCTTTGAAGCGATCGCCGTCGAAGGGAGTTTTCCAGCCCTTCTTGGTGCGGCTGTACTCAATGCTGTTGTAGTAGCGATTGAGGATGTCTTCACCGGACAGACCCGTGATTTCCGTGGGATCCACAGGCAGACCTTCGGCTTCGCGGGCGTCGCGCAGCTCGGCAGACTGGTCACTGTCCAGGGCCATCAGCAGGGTGGTCGCAGGCAGTTTGCGGCGGCGGTCGATGCGCACGTACAGCAGATCCTTGGCATCGAACTCAAAGTCCAGCCAGGAACCGCGGTAAGGAATCACCCGGGCGGCAAAGAGGAACTTGCCGGAGGAGTGGGTCTTACCTTTGTCATGGTCAAAGAACACGCCGGGGCTGCGGTGCATCTGAGAAACGATGACGCGCTCCGTGCCGTTCACCACAAAGGTGCCGTTGCCAGTCATGAGCGGCATGTCGCCCATGTAGACATCCTGTTCTTTGATGTCGCGGATGGTACGAGACCCGGTGTCTTCGTCCACATCCCAAACGACCAGACGCAGAGTCACCTTCAGCGGAGCGGCATAGGTGATGCCACGCTGCTGACACTCTTCCACGTCATACTTGGGTGTTTCCAGTTCGTAGCTGACAAACTGCAGCTCAGAACGTCCGGCAAAATCCTTGATCGGATAGACGGATTTGAAAACTTCTTGCAGACCGGTATCGGTCCGATCTTCGGCTTTGATGCCAACCTGAAGAAACTGATCATAGGAGGTCTTCTGGACCTCGATCAGGTTAGGCATCTGGGTCACCTCGGGAATACGCCCGAAAGACTTGCGAATACGCTTACGTCCGGTGAACGACCTCGCCATCTTCGATCCTCATCGCTGTCGCCTGTCTGCGCCACTGCCAATCTCTGGGAAGGGCGCGCAGGTCCACTCGCTGAAATGAAAGTAACATTACTCGCTGCTAATCTGGCGTACGAGTGATCCGCCAGGCCAGCAAACGGTGAAGATCTGAGCTGCCTGCTCGCCCCCTTCACGCGGGACCTTCAATACAGACGCGGAAAGGCCGGCGCGGCACACGGAGCTATTCCGTGCGCCGGCCGGACCCAACGTCCGTCTTGAAAAACTGGCAGTCTTACTTGACTTCGACAGTCGCGCCAGCTTCTTCAAGCTTCGTTTTGATCTCTTCAGCTTCTTCCTTGGAAGCACCTTCTTTGAGAGGCTTAGGTGCTTCGTCGACAAGAGCTTTAGCTTCTTTGAGGCCCAGGCCAGTGATGGCGCGGACTTCTTTGATGACGTTGATTTTCTTGTCACCGGCAGAAGCCAGGATCACATCGAATTCGGACTTTTCTTCAGCAGCGGCACCTGCATCGCCACCACCGGCAGCAGCAGCAACAGCCACAGGAGCAGCAGCGGAAACGCCCCACTCTTCTTCGAGTTTCTTAGCCAGTTCAGCGGCTTCGAGAACGGTGAGCTTGGAGAGCTCTTCAATCAACTTATCGAGATCAGCCATTATTCGTATCCTAGTTTAGACTTGAGCTTTGGTCGTTAACGACGGTCAGCCACCTCAAGCGGCTTTCGTCCTTAGCGCTCGCTGTAAGCAGACAACAAACGGGCCAACTGGCCGGCCGGAGCCTGAACCACACCAGCCACTTTCGTAGCAGGTGCATTCAGCAGACCAACAAGTTTGCCGCGCAGTTCATCAAGGGACGGCATGGTGGCCAGGGCAGTAACACCGGCAACATCCAAAACCGTTTCACCCATTGCACCACCCACAATGGTCAGCTTGTCATTTTTCTTAGCGTAATCGACAGTGACCTTTGCAGCAGACACCGGATCATCCGACACCGTGATGGCGGTCGGACCGGTGAACAGCGGCGCAAGCGCTTCGAACTTCGTGCCCTTGAGAGCGAGCTTGACCAGACGGTTTTTTGCGACCTGGTGGGTCGAACCTGCTTCACGAACCTGCGTGCGCAGTTCAGTCGACTCTGCAACGGTCATACCCGACTGGCGGGTGACAACCACAGCTTCTGCCGTGCTGAAACGCTCTTGCAGGGCGTTAATCAGGATTTCCTTTTCTGAACGGTCCATTAAACGCTCCCAATGGTCGATGAGATAACCTTCTCAAAGACCGGGTTGCACGAGGGTGGCCAGACAAGTCCGGACCACCCCGGTTCGCCTGTCCTGGAAGCTCAAGCCAAAGCGCTGAACTGACAAAGCAGTTCAGATCAGAAACCTTTTGCCTCCCGTCTGTACAGGCCCCCTTATGGGCTTGTCCTTAATCAAGGCCTTCGCCTTAACGGAGCTTAAGCCGGGCCGAAACCCGACACCTGTAGTCTTGGACAGGGTGGGAGTGACGGTTACCCGTCCCTCCCCTTGCCACCTGCCGGACCTTTTGGATCAACGAACCAAAAGGCCTGACAGACGGTAACTCTAAAACTTACTCAGCGGCCGAGAAGCTGGCCACGTCCACACGCAAGCCAGGGCCCATGGTCGAAGACATGGACACACGCTTGATGTAGGTACCTTTGGCGCCGGTCGGTTTGGCTTTGGACACAGCGTCGAACAGAGCTTTGACGTTGTCTACCAGCTTGCCTTCGTCGAAGGAGGCTTTGCCAACACCGGCGTGGATCACGCCAGCTTTTTCAACGCGGAATTCCACCTGACCGCCTTTGGCGTCTTCGATGGCTTTCTTCACGTCCATGGTCACGGTGCCCAGCTTGGGGTTCGGCATCAGGCCACGGGGACCAAGAACCTTACCCAGCTTACCGACGACCGGCATCATGTCAGGGGTAGCGATCACACGATCGAAATCCATTTCACCGGCCTGCACCTTGGCAGCCAGATCATCGGTGCCAACCAGGTCTGCGCCGGCTTCCGTTGCTTCATCAGCTTTCGGGCCTTTGGCGAACACAGCCACGCGGACGGTTTTACCGGTGCCATGCGGCAGGCTGACCATGCCACGCACGTTCTGGTCGGCGTGACGGGGATCAACACCCAGGTTCATGGACATTTCGATGGTTTCGTCGAATTTGGCAGTGGCGCCGGCTTTCACCAGTTTCACAGCTTCTTCGATGGAGTAATCAACTTTTGCATCACGGCCTTCTTGAGCCGCTTTCAAACGCTTACCGATGCGAGCCATTGTCTTACCCCTCAACCACAATACCCATGGAGCGTGCAGAACCGGCAATAATGCTGTCGGCAGCGTCCAGGTCGTTGGCGTTCAGATCCTTCATCTTGGCTTCAGAGATCTCGCGGATCTGAGCCATGGTGACGGTCCCCACTTTGTCCTTGTTAGGAACACCAGACCCCTTGGCAATGCCAGCGGCCTTGCGCAGCAGGTAGCTGGCAGGCGGGGTTTTGGTTTCAAAGGAGAAAGAGCGATCGGCATAAGCCGTGATGATCACGGGGATCGGCATGCCCGGTTCCATGTTACCGGTCGCGGCGTTGAACGCCTTGCAGAATTCCATGATGTTCAGACCGCGCTGACCCAGAGCCGGACCAACGGGCGGAGAGGGATTGGCTTTACCAGCTGGGATTTCCAGCTTGATATAGCCCTCGATTTTCTTAGCCATGAAAGAGCCTTCCTAAAGAAACTAAGGCCGCGCGGTTCGGCTATGGCAAGCCTCCCGCACACAAAAGCAAGACGAAAAGCCTACTGCTTTTCGACCTGCGAATAATCCAGTTCCACAGGCGTTGAACGCCCGAAGATAGATACAGACACCTTAAGACGTGCCCGCTCTTCATCCACATCCTCAACGGAGCCGATGAAGGAAGCAAAGGGACCGTCGGCCACCCGTACCTGTTCGCCAACCTCAAAGGACATGGAGGGCTTGGGTTGATCCACGCCTTCCTGAACCTGTTTGATCAGCCGCTCAGCCTCTGCCTTGGAGATGGGCACAGGCCGACCTTTACTACCCAAAAAGTCAGAGACTTTTGGTGTATTCTTCACAAGGTGCCATGTTTCGTCGGTCAGGTCCATGTTTACCAGAACATAACCGGGGAAGAATTTGCGCTCTGCCGTCACCTTCTGACCGCGGCGCACTTCCATCACTTCTTCCATGGGCACCAGAACCTCTGGGATGAGGTCTGTCATTTCGTTTGAATCGGCCTGTTCGCGGATGGCATCAGCCACCTTGCGCTCAAAGCCCGAATAAACGTGAATTACGTACCAGCGGACAGCCATGGATCAACCTCCCATTCCGAGGATTTCACGGATACCGAAGGAGAGCACTTGATCCACGAAAAAGAAGAACATCGCAGCAAGGAAAACCATGATGAAAACCATCAGGGTCGTCACCATTGTCTCTTTGCGCGTCGGCCAGGTCACCCGAGAGATCTCCTGACGTACCTCACGGATATATTGTCCCGGGCTGATGTTCGCCATGTTTTTTTCGCTCTTCCTATAATCCGGACCCTTACTTAGGTCCTGGATCCTGGTTCTTCAAACCACTTTTTGGCTTAGAAAGCCAAAGGCCCTTACCGTGGCCCTAAACGCGCAGAAGCGCCGCTGAGTTAGCGGCGCCTGGCAGGAGTGGAGGGACTCGAACCCCCAGCCCCCGGTTTTGGAGACCGGTGCTCTACCAATTGAGCTACACTCCTATAGCGCCAAGCCACTCGAGCCTCGGCGGTTTTCCAACAACAGACGTCATCAGAAAACCGCCGGGGACGCGAGTTATAACCTTACTCGACGATAGAGGCAACGACACCTGCGCCAACGGTACGGCCACCTTCGCGAATTGCGAAACGCAGACCTTCATCCATGGCGATCGGAGCGATCAGTACAACTTCCATCGAGACGTTATCACCGGGCATAACCATTTCCGTGCCTTCGGGAAGTGACACAACACCGGTCACGTCCGTCGTACGGAAATAGAACTGCGGGCGGTAGTTCGTGAAGAAGGGAGTGTGACGACCACCTTCTTCTTTCGTCAGAATGTAGGCTTCCGCAGTGAACTTGGTGTGCGGGGTGATGGAGCCGGGCTTGGCCAGAACCTGACCACGCTCAACGTCTTCACGACCAACACCGCGCAGCAGAGCGCCGATGTTGTCACCAGCTTCACCGGAGTCCAGCAGCTTGCGGAACATTTCAACACCGGTAACCGTGGACTTGGCAGTTTCACGGATACCAATGATTTCGATTTCTTCACCAACCGTGATGATGCCACGCTCAACACGACCGGTCACAACAGTGCCGCGACCAGAGATGGAGAACACGTCTTCGATCGGCATCAGGAACGGCAGATCCTTCGGACGCTCAGGCGTCGGGATGTAGGCATCCACTTCAGCCATCAGCTTCAGAATGGCGTTCTTGCCGGTTTCTTCGTTGCTGTCTTCAATAGCAGCCAGCGCAGAACCCATCACGATGGGGATATCGTCGCCAGGGAACTCGTAAGAGGACAGCAGCTCACGCACTTCCATCTCAACCAGTTCCAGCAGCTCTTCGTCGTCAACCTGGTCAACTTTGTTCAGGAAGACAACCAGAGCAGGCACACCAACCTGGCGGGCCAGCAGGATGTGCTCGCGGGTCTGCGGCATGGGGCCGTCAGCTGCAGAGCAAACCAGAATGGCGCCGTCCATCTGTGCTGCACCCGTGATCATGTTCTTCACGTAGTCAGCGTGACCCGGGCAGTCAACGTGAGCGTAGTGACGGTTTTCCGTCTCGTACTCAACGTGAGCCGTGGAAATGGTGATACCACGGGCCTTTTCTTCAGGGGCCTTATCGATTTCATCGTAGGCCTGGAACTCGGCACCACCCGCTTCTGCCAACACCTTCGTGATCGCTGCTGTAAGGGTCGTCTTGCCGTGATCAACGTGGCCAATCGTGCCGATGTTCACGTGCGGTTTTGTCCGCTCAAATTTTGCCTTAGCCATAGTTCCAAAGTTCCTGCAATCGGATGCCCTTTTCCCAGGTCATCCAAGGCCATGAGTTGTAGCGCGAAGGAGAGCCCTTCGCGTTATTCGTTAGGTTACCAACCGAGCATTTTGGAGCGGGTGACGGGGATCGAACCCGCACAACCAGCTTGGAAGGCTGGGGCTCTACCATTGAGCTACACCCGCAAAGTCTTGCTCTCAGTTAGCCCATCGTCCGGTTGATCCACAATCGGCACTGACTGTAGCTGCGAAACTGAGCAGTGGTGGAGGGAGTTGGATTTGAACCAACGTAGGCATAGCCAACGGATTTACAGTCCGTCCCCTTTAACCACTCGGGCACCCCTCCACATTCTCAAAGGACTGCTCAATTTCGAACCGGGTCAATGACCGGTGCGACGGGGCTGCGGTTTATTGCTTCCCCCCCCAGCTGTCAACTCTAAAACGCGCACAAAGTTGCTTTCGGCCAACATTTTTTCTGCCGGGCCCAGCCTGGCGTCTGGTTTTCACCGGTCTTATGGAATAGTAGGAGGCATCATGGCAAAACATAAGAGTGACAAAAGCCGCGACAAAGCGGGCGCAAAGCGCCACAAAAGCGGCCCCAGGAAAGAATCCCGCCCCCGGTCATCCGGCGGTGGAGCAGTCCATCTGTTCGGTGTCCACGCCGTTCGCAGCGCTATGGAAAATCCCCAGCGCCGTTGCCGCCGATTGCTGGTTACCGGCGAATCGCTGGACCGCGAATCTGCATGGCTGTCTCCTCTCCTGGAAAGCGCGAGTACCCCTCTCCAGCCTCAGATCACAGATCGGGAAAAACTGGAAGACCTCATCCCCCCTGGTGCGGTCCATCAGGGTCTGGTTCTGGAAGTTGATCCCCTGAAGGTACCGCCTCTGGGCCAGCTGATTTCTGAACTGCCGGAAGGCCGTACCGTGATCCTGGCTCTGGATCAGGTGACAGACCCCCACAATGTGGGCGCCATTCTGCGCTCAGCCGCTGCGTTCGGCGCCGCTGCTGTCATCAATACAGATCGCAACGCTGCCCAGGAAACGGGCACCCTGGCCAAATCAGCCTGCGGGGGCCTGGAGCATGTTCCCTATCTGCAGGTTTCCAACCTCGTGCGGACTCTGGAGAGCCTGAAGAAGGACGGCTTCTGGGTCGCGGGTTTTGCCGGCGAAGCCCACGAAGATCTGCATGAAGCCAAGTTACCGGAGAAGCTCGTGCTCTGCCTGGGGGCTGAGGGACCCGGCCTGCGCCGCCTGACCCGGGAAACCTGCGACCTCATGCTCTCCCTGCCCGCGAACGGCCCCATTCGGGACCTCAACGTCTCCAACGCTGCCGCCATTGCGCTCTACGAGCTGCTGGGCCGTCAAGGCTGATCAAGGATCTGCAGGCGACACCAGTCAGTATTGTCTCCTGCAGACCGGCCAGTCGTCTGAGTTTATCAGCGGGTCAGAAGATCAGAATGACGGCGGCGAACAGGCGGAAACCACAACGGCCTCCTCCTTCCCCAGATTGCGAAAACGGTGGGGTGTGCGGCTATCGAAGTAGTAGGAATCGCCTGCCTTCAACACCCGACGCTGCCCCCCGACCGTCAGTTCCAGCTCTCCGGAGATGATCACGCCGCCCTCTTCGGCTTCATGCCGCAGCAGGGCTTCGCCTGTATCCGCACCGGGCTGATAACATTCATGCAACAGCTGGATGGCTTTGCCGCGCAGGTCCCGACCGACCTGACGATAGGAGATGTTGCCGGAAGCAATCTCCACCAGCTCACTGGCCTCAAAAAAGACCTGCTCCTTAGGCTGCTCCAGCGCAAAGAAGTCGCTCATGGAGATGGGGATGCCATCCAGCACCTTCTTCAGCATGCCGACAGAGGGGCTGGTTTCGTTTCTTTCCATCAGAGAGATAACGGCATTAGAGACTGAAGCCCGCTTGGCCAGTTCACGCTGAGACAGGTTGTGCATTTCCCGCAGTTCCCTCAGCCGTCCGCCAAGATCAAAATCCGGGTCGGTGTTTTCCGTCATTCTTTTCGTCTGATTCCAGTTGATTGTTCACAATATTGAACAAAGCATAGGCGATTCAGCTAAATTTGCCCAGCCTATCTATTTTTTTTGTCAAGTTTATTAAGCATGCTACACTCCCGCCCCTAAAACATGTCGCCCCTAATGTCGGAGCAAGATAATGGACGGTTCGGCCTTCTCTGTTGACCCAAACAAAGCCCCCAACAACATGGATTCCTTCTGGATGCCCTTCACCTGGAATCGGCAGTTCAAGAAAGATCCCCTGCTGCTGGCTTCAGCCAAGGACATGCACTACACCACAGTGGGTGGTCAGAAAGTGCTGGACGGCACGGCCGGTCTTTGGTGCTGCAACGCGGGCCACGCCCAGGAGCGGATCACCAAAGCGGTTCAGCAGACCGTAGAGCATCTGGATTATGCCCCCGCATTCCAGCTGGGCCATCCGCTGGTTTTCGAACTGGCGCAGCGTCTCACTTCCATGGTGCCCGGCAACTTTGATCACGCTTTCTTCTGCAACTCCGGTTCTGAAGCCGTCGATTCTGCCCTGAAGATCGCCCTGGCCTATCACCGGGTTCGCGGTGACGCCGCCCGCACCCGCCTGATTGGTCGGGAACGCGGCTATCACGGCGTGGGCTTCGGCGGCATCTCTGTCGGCGGCATCGTCAAAAACCGCATGTTCTGGGGACCGCTGATCAACGGCGTTGACCATCTGCCCCATACCCATGACCTGAGTCGCAACGCCCATACCCGCGGCATGCCCGAACACGGGGCGGAATATGCCGATGAGCTGGAGCGGATCTGCGCCCTGCACGACCCCTCCACTATTGCGGCCGTCATTGTTGAGCCTGTGGCAGGGTCCACCGGCGTGCTGATCCCCCCCCAGGGCTATCTGCAGCGTCTGCGTGACATCTGTGACAAACACGGCATCCTGCTGATCTTCGATGAAGTCATCACCGGCTTCGGTCGTCTGGGCAAAGGCTTTGCCACCGAGTACTTCGGCGTTCAGCCGGACATGATCACCTGTGCCAAGGGCCTGACCAACGGCGTGGTGCCCATGGGCGCTGTCATCTGCCGCGAAGGCATCTACGACGCCTTCACCGACTGGGCCGACGAGTCCGGCAGCACCATTGAGCTGTTCCACGGCTACACCTACTCCGGCCATCCCATTGCCGCCGCAGCAGCGCTTGCCACCCTGGAAACCTACCAGCAGGACGGCCTGTTTGAGCGCGCCAACGATCTGGCCAGCTACTGGGAAGATGCAGCCCACTCCCTGAAGGATGCCCGCCATGTCATCGACGTGCGGAACCTGGGACTGATCGCCGGCATCGAACTGGAACCCCGCGAAGGCGCACCAACGGTCCGGGCCTATGAAGCCTTCAAGAAGTGCTTCGACGCCGGGGTCCTGATCCGGGTGACGGCAGACATCATCGCCCTGTCACCGCCGCTGATCATCTCCAAGGAACAGATCGACGAAATTTTCGACACCATCCGCAAAGTTCTCAGCGAACTGGATTGATCGAAGATACCAGGGGGAGCTTCCAACGAGGAGCTCCCCCTTCTTGTTAAGACCCATAAGAAAAACAAACCGTCAGAGTGTGTCCTCGGGATTGATTACATCAATTGATGTACAGCCCTGTTGAACCGCCCTCTGACACAATGAGAAGCATCAACAAAAACAAAGGAGCCTTTGGCCATGCGTATTGGTGTGCCCAAAGAAATCAAGACGGAGGAATACCGGGTCGGCCTCGTGCCAGCGAGCGTCCGGGAGTTTGTTCACCATGGCCACGAAGTGGTGGTGGAAACCAACGCCGGTAACGGCATCGGCTATGACGATGCAGCCTACGAAGCCGTCGGTGCCAAGATTCTCGGCACCGCAAAAGAGATCTTCGACAGCGCCGACATGATCATCAAGGTCAAAGAGCCCCAGGCTGTCGAATGCGAGATGCTGCGGGAAGACCAGTTGCTCTTCACCTACCTGCATCTGGCCCCCGATCTGCCTCAGACCCAGGGCCTGATGAAATCCGGCTGTGTGGCTGTGGCCTATGAAACGGTGACCGACCGTCACAACCGTCTGCCCCTGCTGGCCCCCATGAGTGAAGTGGCCGGGCGCATGTCTGTTCAGGTGGGTGCCCACTGTCTGGAAAAACGCCAAAAGGGCGCTGGCATCCTGCTGGGCGGCGTGCCCGGTGTGGCTGCCGCCAAAGTGGTGGTCATCGGCGGCGGTGTTTCCGGCACCAACGCGGTGCGCATGGCCATGGGCATGGAAGCCTCTGTGACCGTCATCGACCGCTCCCTGGACCGTCTGGCAGAGCTGGACATGCAGTTCGGCCGTGAACTGAACACCATCTACTCCACCGTTGGCGCCATTGAAGAACATGTGCTGGCAGCGGATCTGGTGATCGGTGCCGTGCTGGTTCCGGGTGCCGAGGCCCCCAAACTGGTGACCCGCGATATGATCTCGCGCATGAAACCCGGCTCCGTGCTGGTGGACATTGCCATCGATCAGGGGGGCTGCTTTGAAACGTCCAAAGCCACCACCCACACGGACCCCACCTATATGGTGGATGATGTGGTGCACTACTGCGTCGCCAACATGCCCGGCGCCGTGGCCCGCACCTCAACCCATGCCCTCAACAACGCCACCCTGCCCTTTGCTCTGGCATTGGCCGACAAGGGATACCGGCAGGCTCTGGCAGATGATGAGCATCTGATGAACGGCCTCAATGTGGCGCACGGCAAGATCACCTATCGTGCCGTCGCCAAGGCCCATGGATTGGATTACGTCCGTCCCCAGGAAGCTTTGAAGCTGTAACAGCAGACTTTCAGCGACAAAGAGAGTTTTAGGTACCAGAAGGGGCCTTCCAGCACGGAAGGCCCCTTTTCTTATGTGGCGCACTTTTTAGGGCGATGAAAAGACGCTCAATACTCAATCACTTTGATCTCCACCCGACGATCGCTTTCAAAAGCGGTCTGTCCGACCATGCGCCCGATAAAGGTCTCACCAAAGGCCTGTGAGCGGACCTGCTTCTGATAGGGCGCATCCCCCAGTCCCTGTTGCTTTAGATAGGTCTGAACAGCCGCAATGCGTCGCTTCACCAGCATCTCATTCAGCTCGGCATTGCCGGACGCATCGGCCTGCCCCACCAGACAGATTTCCACACCAGGGACACCTTTGTAGCGCTCGGCAATGGCCTGCAGAGCCTCCTTGCCTTCCGGTTTCAGCTTGGAAGAAGAAACATCAAAATAGACCACTTTAGGCACAGAGGCCGCTGTTCCGCCCGACCGAATGTTGCATTCCTGAGCCAGCGTCGGGCTGGCAGCGAAGAACAAAAGAGCCCCCGTGACGACCAAAGCAGGCCTTTGCCATCGGCGCGTCTGACCAGCAGGGCCCTGACCCAATTGAAACGCACCTGAACCTGGAGACGACATTTTCCTGAGAACACGACGGATAAAGGACATAACGACAGGTATCCTTCTTGCTATGGCCGCCTTTGTGCTGTGGCCCTCTCTGGGCTGTGCCCCCTTTTCTGGCGGCGGGCCTGCTTTGGGGCGGCGGGCCTATGAGAATTTCTCGGAACCTTCGGCCTAACGGCACCCTCCAGTTAAGAGAGAGACAGAGCCAACTCAACCGAAAGATGCCTAAACTTTATCTCATTCTTATCCTACCACATCTGAGGCATCCCCCCTGTCGAGAGCAGAAAAACCGCAGTATTCTGCCATTTCCTTCCGCACCGTATGGCGCGTTCCAATGCCGCCAGCAGCCAGCCCTCTTGCCATTATGAAAAGCCCTCGGCATGCTCTTGGGCAGGTTAGGGACACCTGGTTGGCGCGAGATGCCGGTCTTCGTGAAACAGCGGCAGCTGTTACAAGGTCACGCAAGCCGGATCACGCCTGTTACCGGAACCCTGACGAACCCCGACGGTCCGCGGCAAGGGAACTTTATGTGACCTCAGCCCGCAACCGGGGACAATCTAGGGCGAGAGACCCGGAGCAACGCCTGTTGCGCAGGACCTTTCCGCCCCGCTGTTTTCCGGCTTTGACCGGAAACAGGCCTTGGGTCCCAGCTTTCTGATTTTATTCAGAAACCACAGACCCCTTGCAGCTGGTGGCGACTAGGTTCGTGCCTTTGGCTTTTGACCAGGTCTTTCCGTCCCTTCGCACCGCTGTTTGACCCCCAATTTTCTTTGGCGGTGCGAAGCCTATCCCTTGAGAGAATTGGGGGAAGTCAGGTCGTGCTGCCAAGAAAAGCCAAAGAAGATGGCGGCACGGGCGAAACCCAAGAGTTGCTTTATGAGCAAAATTGAAGAGTTTTTGAAAGAGCACCGCATTGAGGAAGTCGAGTGCTTGGTGCCCGATATGGCGGGCATTGCGCGGGGGAAGATTCTCCCGGCCCACAAATTTCTCGCTGGCATGAACAATCGGGGCCTGCGCCTGCCGGAGTCTGTTTTTGTCCAGACCGTTACCGGCAGCTACCCGGAAGAAGAAAAGGTCCAGGTGACCAATCCGGCCACCTCCGACGTGTTCCTGATCCCCGATCCCAGCACCATTCGTCTGGTTCCCTGGTACACCGAGCCCACTGCCCAGATCATCTGCGATGCCATTTATCACGATGGCACCCCTGTACCCTTTTCCGCCCGTCAGGTGCTCAAGCGCATTGTCTCGCTGTTCGATGACATGAACATCACCCCCATTGTGGCTGCGGAAATGGAGTTCTACCTGGTCGATCCCACGGACGATCACGACTATCCCCTGCGCCCGCCCATCGGACGCTCCGGCCGGCGGGAAACCAGCCGCCAGGCCTACGGCGTGGATGCGGTCAACGAATTCGACCCCATGTTCGAGGAAATCTATGATTTCTGCGAGGCACAGGGCATCGACATCGACACCCTGATCCACGAATCCGGGGCCGCGCAGATGGAGATGAACTTCGACCATTGCGATGCTCTGCTGCAGGCTGATCAGGCTTTCCTGTTCAAACGCACAGTGCGTGAAGCCGGGCTGCGCCACAAAGTCTTTGCCACCTTCATGGCCAAACCCATGCAGGGCCAGCCGGGCAGTTCCATGCATCTGCACCAGTCTCTGGTCAGCAGTGATAACGGTGAAAACCTCTTTGCCACCAAACGCGGCCGCAACTCTGCCCTCTTTATGAACTACATCGGGGGTCTGCAGCGCTACCTGCCTGCAGCGCTGCCGCTCTTTGCGCCGAACGTCAATTCCTATCGCCGCCTGATCCCAGACAGCGACGCCCCCATCAACACGCACTGGGGCATTGATAACCGGACAGTTGGCCTGCGCGTTCCCTATTCCGACAACAAGGCCCGCCGGGTTGAAAACCGGATGAGCGGGGCAGATGCCAACCCCTATCTGGCCATTGCCGGATCTCTGGCCTGCGGGTATCTGGGCATGACGGAAAAACGCAAACCCCGTAAACCGGTGGAAGGCGATGCCTACCGTCTGGCCCACACCCTGCCCCGGACGCTTTACGACAGCCTCAACCGGCTGACCTCGTCGCGCCCGCTCAAGCAGATCCTGGGGGAAGAGTTCGTGCTGGCCCTGCAGGCCGTCAAGGAAGCTGAACTGGATGCCTATCAGGAGGTCATTTCTTCCTGGGAGCGCGAGCACCTTCTGCTGAACGTCTAGAGCATGCTTGGTAAGTCAGGCGCAAGCTGCATTTGGAGCCAACCCGATTTGGCTCCCAGCAGTGAACGCCAGACCGCCCTTCTGAAAGGCCCCGTTGTTGCCCCCTGGCAAAACGGGGTTTTTCTTTTTTTTGCCTCTTACAGGATCTGCACGTCGCGGGTAACCTATACAGTGAGTTTAGCTGCCAGGGGCCCGACAACCGCGAAAGTGGTGGGGTGAACCTTAAGCTTGCCATTGTTTGATCAAGCTGCGACCGCCCCGCAGGCGGCGTGGCCAAACTGCATAAAAACAAAGAGATAACAGGGGGAATTCAAAAGGATGTGCACCTCATCTGACACTCAAAATGGCGTTAGCCGCAGAGATTTGCTGGCGCTGGGCGCTGCCGGGACAGCCGCACTGGCCGCCGCCGGCCTGTCTCACCGCCCGGCAGCAGCGACCCAGACCCGTCCCCAAACTCCCGATGAGTCCCTTGAGGCCCTGAAGGCGGGCAACGCGCGCTTTGTGAAGAAGCCGGAGCTCTGTGTTGACGACCTGGCTGAGCGACGGGATGCTGTCAGTGGCGGCCAGGCACCCTGGGCCTCCATCATCTCCTGCGCAGACAGCCGGGTACCGCCGGAGCTGCTGTTCGGCGGCTTGGGCAAAGGGGAGCTTTTTGTCTCCCGCAATGCCGGCAATCTGGTAGATACCGCCACCCTGGGCACGGCAGAGTATGGAGCGGTTGTGCTGGGTGCCCCTTTGATTGTCGTCCTGGCGCACACCGCCTGTGGTGCCGTTCAGGCGGCCTGCGATGTCGTGACAGACAACGCGACCTATCCAGGTGCCATCGGCCCCATGATCCAGCCCATCCTGCCTTCAGCCATTGCCATGAACGGCAGCGCGGGCGACTACACCAACAACACAGCCAAGGAAAGTGCCAGGCGGACAGCCAGCCGCATGACCGAGACCAGCACCCTGCTGGCCGATCTTGTAGACACGGGCAAACTCAAGATCGTCCCGGCGATCTATGATCTGGAAAGCGGAGAGGTGACTTTCCTCTAGAGCATGATCGGTTTGGTCAGAAGCGCTTTGCGCTTGGAACTAAACCGTGTCTCATCCTCTAAAACACTGAAAGGAGTTTCACGCTTCAAGTGGTATCACCTAGTGAGTCCACTTAAAGCGATTTGACTCTAGAGCCTCGGCTCAGATTAGACCGGCACCTGTATTACGCCGCAGGATACTGGACCGTCAGTACATGATCGGTGGGTTTCAAGCGCTCGGCTTGTCCGGCTTCACCGATCATGTTCTGGCTTTTGGCCAGTGATCAGGCCGGAAATCTGACCAAAGCATCAAGCGGTCTGAACAAAAACCGGCATTTCATCAGCCCCCGGCCGGTCCATGCGTGCCTCCATGAAGTCAAACATCTGCCGTGTGACCTCAAAGGAGTAGCTGGCACTTTGCTCCCGGTTGCGCTGCTCCACCCTGGCCCAGCGCAGGTCCGGGTCAACATCCAGCCAATGGAGATCAAGCGGAACGGATAGCGCAGCCGCCCTTTCCGCAAAGCGCTGGCGCTGTTGTCGTTCCATGAAGCCGCAATCAAACAAACTGGGGCACCCCAAAGCGAGCTGCTGTTCCGCCAGATCCCACATGACCGCTTCACAGCGCCTCACCCGTTCGATGCTCCACTCATAATTCAGTTCTGTTTGATCGGGCATGAACAGCTGCTTCATCCATTCATCAATGGAAAGCAGCAAGGCCCCTGTCTGGGAAGCCTGTTGTCTGGAATAGGTGGTTTTTCCGGCACCGACACCGCCGCCGACCAAAATGATCCTGCTCATCGCAAACTCATGAGATCCAGATTTTCAAACTGCCGAGTTTTTCAAACCCCAGCGCCAGGGGCTCTGCCAGCTGACCATCGGCTTCGTAGGTGACCAGATCTTTGCCGCGGTAGTGGGCCAGGGCCTGGGCCTGGGCAATGGTACTGTCGTACGCCCCGAAGGTGTTGGAAATTCCTACAACCTGGCCCGTTACATTGGCCACGAAACCCGCCTTGAGTTCCCCCTCAGACCAGCCCCCCCAGAACGCGACACCCTCTGCCTCCAGCAATGCCGGAAGAAAGATCCGATCGGCCCCTGCTTCCCGTTCGTCCCAGGTGCCTTCCCAGTGGGCCAGATCCTCGGCTGTGGCCGCTGTCCGCCAGATGAGCTTCTCAGCAGAAGAAATCTCGCGACCCGCAGGCAGATGCAACCAACTGGCAGAAAACAGGCAGGTCATGCCCAGATTTTCCAGCGGCAGATTGCCAAAGCTGTCTTTCAGGCTAAAGGCCTTTCCAGCCATTTGGGCCCGCAGGTCTTCGATGGCCGCCAGGAGACGGGCCTGTTCATCAGCCGTCGTCACCAGGTTTGGGTAAAAATCCGGAACCGGTGCCGGGCAGGCAACCCATCCGTCGGGCTGAACGACAGGCAAATCATGGCTTTGCCAGACCAGAGAGCACCATTGGGCGTTGTTTTCGATGGCGAGAGCCAACGGGGACAGGGGCTGACTGGAAAGAGGCATTAAGCGGGCTTTCTGACTTGACTGATTTGGTTTTAGCCCAGATGCCGGGCCAGGGCATCAAAGGCCCGAAGCTGCGCCAGTTCCAGTGGCTCATCCAAAGGCTGGGCCCCGGAAGACACCTTGGCGATCACCACGTCCGATGCAGGATCCACATATATCCACTGACCATGAATGCCAATGGCCATGTAAGCCCCGCGGTCATTGCCGATCTGGTACCATTTGTTTCTGTATTTCCCCTCGGGCAGAAGCCCCAGGAAGTTGCCCTTCAACCAGGCCTCCCGGCTGCCCTGGGTCAGCGTATCATCTACCCACCAGCCGGGCAGGATCTGCTGGCCATTGGCCATGCCCCGGCAGCGCATCAGATCACCAAAGCGGGCCAGGTCATAGAGGCCCACACAGATGCCGCCAGCCGTCCGAGGTGCCCCCAGCGGATCCACCGTGATATAGCCATCAACCATGGCCCCCATGGGCTGCCAGATCAGCTCTGACAAAAGGTCGGAAAAGCGGCGCTGCGCAGCCCGTTCAATGATCCAGCCCAGCAGATCTGAATTGGGGGAGGCATAGGCAAAGACCTCGCCGTGAGCATGGCTGTCCTTCGGCAGGCTGCAGAGGAACCCCCGCAGATCGGCTTCGACCCCTTCCATGGGCGGATTCCAGCCGGTGGCTGCCCGATAGCGGGCAAAATCGCCGGTGGGGTCCAGATAGCTCTCTTCAAAGGCCAGAGAAACGGTCATGTCCAGCACATGCTGAACAGTGCAATCACCGTATGCTGATCCTTCAGCTTCCGGCAGGTAGTGAGTCACCGGCAAGGAAGGGTCCAGCTGCCCACGGTCCGTCAGGATGCCAGCCACCGCAGCGGAAATGGACTTGCTGACGGAAAAGACAATGTGCGGCACCAAAGGCTGATAGCCGTTGTCATACCACTCCGCCACCAACTGGCCCTGCTGCAGCACCACCAGACCATCAGTGCTGCTCTCCTTCAGCAGACGCTCCCAGGTCCAGTCTTCCCCATCCAGTCCCTCAAAGGAAACCTGGGTGATGCGGGACGCTGCCGATTCCAGTGGCTGACTGTTCTGGGGTGCCGCGGCAATGTTGCTGTTCGGCACAATTTCGCGCACATGATGAAAAGCCCAGCGGTTGAAAGGCGCTGTCCGCCAGTTGGAAAGATCAACCTGAGTCTGCTCGGATGCCGGAAAAGTACGCATCATGGTATTGATCGTCACGGCCTGCCCCCTTTGAAAGCCATCCACGGTTTATCAGCTACAACTAGAGCCAGTTTGACAGGAGCGAAAGCGCCCTGCGCTTCATTTCTGCCATGAAGCTGCGGCTAGAGTGTGGTCGGAGAAAGCGGTGTGCAACCCGCCTGGCTGTTCATCATGCTCCCGACTGGCGTCCCTCTGTAAGCGCCAAAGGCCGCGATTGTCGGCGTTCCAGCGCCTTGAGTCTGAGCGGGTTCTTTTTCCTCACTTCGCGCCCACGTCTGCAGTACCATGAGTTCCCTCTTTCCCCGTGACAGCTGCCGGCCCGGACAAGATGACACAGCATTTTTCCCCTCTGCCACTTCGCCCGTTCTGCGTCTTCACCCTTCTTTTGGTCATGGTCAACGGACTGGTCTTTGAAGCCGAGGCCAGAACCTTCAAGAGCGAAAAGCAGTCCTTTTCCGTTACAGAAGTGACCGATGGACTGGAGCATCCCTGGGCGATGGCCTTCCTGCCCGATGGCGGCATCCTGATCACGGAACGCCCCGGGCGATTGCGGCTCTGGCGTGACGGCCAGCTTCTGCCTGAGCCTGTCGAGGGCTTGCCGGCACTGGTCGCAAAAGGCCAGGGAGGGCTGCTGGACATCGTTCTCCACCCCCGCTTTGAAGAGACAGGCTGGCTCTATCTCAGTTATTCAGCCAACGATCTGCAGGGCAGCCCGCAAAACAAGGGCACCCGTGTCTCCCGTCACACCTGGGAAGACGGCAAACTCTCGCCCGGGCGCATCATCTATGATCTGGAGAAGAAAACCTCCGGTGGGCGGCACTTCGGCTCCCGCCTGGCTTTCGACGATGAGGCGCACCTCTACATCACCATTGGTGACCGCGGGGACCAGCCCAGGGCTCAGGATCTGGGAGATGCCGCCGGCTCAGTGCTGCGCCTGAAGGACAATGGCAGAATTCCAGAAGACAACCCCTTTGTTGGTCAGGCAGGGGCAGACCCCGCCATCTACAGCTACGGACACCGCAACCCTCAGGGCCTGATTTATCATTCTGAGCGCCGGGAGATCTGGGATCTGGAGCACGGCCCCAAAGGCGGGGATGAAATCAACAAAGTAGTGGCAGGTGGCAATTTCGGCTGGCCACTGGTGTCCTTCGGAGTCAACTACTCCGGCACCCCTGTTGGCACGGGCGAAAGTGAGCTGCCCGGGCTGGAGCCCCCCCTTTACCACTGGACCCCTTCCATCGCCCCGTCAGGCATGGCGTTGCTCACCAGCGACGCCTACCCGGGCTGGCAGGGCAACCTCTTTGTCGGGTCTCTGAAATTTCAGTTGCTGTCCCGGCTGGAGCTGGACGGCGATCAGATTGTGCATGAAGAACAGCTTCTCAGCCGGGAGTTTGGCCGCATCCGGGATGTCCGACAGGGCCCGGACGGCTTGCTCTACCTGCTGACCGATGCCCCCAACGGCAAACTGCTGCGCCTGGATCCGCGCTGAATTCAGGGCATCTCATGAACACCTAACGGCATAAAAAAAGGGAGCTCGCACGCTCCCTTTTCAATACTGCTGCTCCGAACAGATCGATCAGGAGGCCAGGTCTTTTTCCTGCCCCATGTCCGCCAGTTGCTGACTTAGAGACAGGCGATCCAGAGAGGCGACCGGCAGGCTGACAAAGCTCTCAATCCGTCGCCGGATCATGCGATAGACATCTGCGGTTTGTGCGGCCACTTCGGCTTCTGTGCCTTCAGCAGCGGCAGGATCGGGAAAAGGCCAGTGGGCCGTCATGGGATGACCGATCCACACGGGGCAAACTTCTCCAGCCGCGTTGTCACAGACGGTAAAGATGAAATCCATCGGCGGGGCGTCTTCGCCCTCAAACCGATCCCAGCTTTTGCTGGTCAGACCGGTTAGATCATGGCCCTGGCGTTCCAGAAGCTTGGCCACCGCCGGATTGATCTGACCGGTGGGTTTGCTGCCTGCCGAATAGGCCATGAAGCGACCCTGGCCCAGCTGATTAAGCAGAACTTCCGCCATGATGGAACGGGCCGAGTTGCCCGTGCAGATAAAAAGAACGTTGTAGTGTTCGTCAGACATTGCCTTCTGTCCTACTCAAGCCAAGCAAAAACACAGGGATAAACAGGCAGGACCATAAGCCTCTTTTCAACCTGTTAGAGGGTGATCCATGACAGAAGCGAAGCACAAGGCGCTTCGATTTCTGTTGATCACACTCTAGCTCGCAACCCCGCAGAGGTCCGGGCGCCCCATACAGCAGTCTTCCATAAGGAAATCCAGGAGGCTGCGCGTGCCTTTGACCTCAATCCGGTAGATCACCTGCCGGCCCTGCCGGGTAGAGGTCAGGAGGTTTGACCGCTCCAGATTTGCCAGGTGAAACGAGAGCGTTGCAGGCGTGACATTCAGCAACAGCGCCAGCTCCCCGGCAGCCAAGCCTTCCGGAAAGTGCCGGACCAGCAAACGAAAAGCCGCCAAGCGTGTGGGTTGAGACAGAGCTGAAAAAGCCGTCAGTGCATGTTCATCTTTCATGCTTTGAGATTTATCTAAATGAGCAAAAGCTCTTCCATCACCCTTTGATTATTCTTTTATGACAGTTACATGACGCGCCAGTTCCCAGGAATCAATTCGGTTGAAGAGGACTCACAACGTGACAACATCTGAAGCATGAATTTACTTCTTTTCAATAGGATAGAGGTTTATTCACGGGTTAATCCAAAGCGCAAACCGCGTCTAACAAATCCGATCACGCTCTGGAAAACTCCCCCCTTGCATTGGGACCCCAAAAGCAATTTGATCGTTCCAACACCGCAAGATTCTACAAAACACCGCAGCCAGGATCCGCTAAACTGACCCCATGTCTTCTCCTGACCGCCATAACATCAGCCAGAAAGAGGCCTTAAGTTACCGCTTGCCCTCCCCCGACGGCGTATCTTCCGGCGGGACGGATCTCTGGCAACCGAACCTTAAGCCCTGCGGAACGGTCGACCCGGAAGGGTTTGGCAAGACCGATGTGGCCCATTTCTGGCGGGCCAGCCGATACGGCGACATGGAGTGTTTGAATGCCCGCTATCGCAAACACAGTTACGCCCTGCACACCCACGACACCTACGCCATTGGCCTGATCACTGAATGCGCGGAGAGTTTTTACTATCGCGGGGAACAGCGGGTGGCTGGCGCCGGTCAGATCGTCATTGTTGAACCGGGAGAGCCCCACAACGGCAAACCGGACAATGACATCTTTTCCTATCGCATGTACTACCCTTCCCCCGAACTCTTCTCTGACCTGCTGACGGAACTGACGGGGCAGAAACCAGGTTACCTCTTTTTCCCGGACTCCGTTGTCGACGATCCCATTCTGGCAGAGCGCCTGTTTCATCTGCACCAGCGACTGCAGGGCTCCTGCAGTCTCCTGGAAGCTGACGGAGAGTTCTTGGGCACCATGGGGCAACTGGCGCTGCGCCATGCCGATCAAAGGCTGACACCGTCCCCCCTGGGACGGGAACGCAAGCCCATTCGGCGGGTGCGGGACTATCTGGACGCCCACGCCAGCCAGGAAGTGGACCTGGAACAGCTGGCCGATCTGGCCGGGTTCAGCCGCTATCACCTGCTTCGGGCGTTTCGCAAGGAAGTGGGGGTTACGCCACAGGTCTACCAGACAGACAAACGCGTGGCTCTGGCCAGAGAACTGCTCTGCAAAGGCCAGCCTTTAAGCCAGGTCGCCCAGGACTGTGGCTTTTTTGATCAGGCCCATTTCAGCCGGGCGTTCAAGCAGCGGGTCGGCGTGACACCTGGCCATTACCAAAGAGCTCATCACAGCTGACCAGAGCATGATTGGTTTAGAGCGCTTTATCGAGGCCCAAAAGGGTTCTCGCCTGACACGCCGACCACTGACGACCGTGATGCCAGTTCGACATCTGGGCCTGCAGGCAATCAGATCAGCCAGTCTTCGGAAAAGTCCGTTGCGCCTTCTATCAGGACATTGGATCCATCGCTGAAGGTTATCAGAACGCCCTCTGCGGTCTGGCTGCTGGTGAAGGCCTGGCCGCCAAAGTCCAGTCGATCTCCGTCAGTGAAGTTGAAGTCCCTCAACAAGTCAGCGCCATCTCCGGATCGGAAGCGGAAGAGGTCGGCTCCCGCGCCGCCAGACAGCGTGTCATCCCCCTTGTCCCCCAGTACGGTGTCATTCCCAGCGCCGCCTGAGACAGAATCATTGCCCTGTCCGCCGCGCACAGTATCGCTCGCATCCCCGCCTTCTGCCGTGTCATCGCCCTGATTTCCATTGACGAGATCCTGGCCTTTATCGCCTTTGGTGTTATCGTTACCGGCACCGCCCATGACCGAATCATTATCGGCTCCGCCGCGCACGGTATCGTCACCTTCGCCGCCTGCAACCGTGTCGTTCCCCTGGTTGCCATTGACGATGTCATTCCCCTTGTCACCGCGGGTCACATCGTTGCCGCCCCCCCCCATGACCTGGTCATTACCCTGACCGCCGCGCACCGTATCATTGCCTGCGCCGCCATCGACAGAATCCGACCCTTTGTTGCCGTGAACCTGATCCCGGCCTTCACCGCCGTTGACAGAATCCCTGCCGTCGCCTCCTGACAGCGAGTCCCGGCCACCCCCGCCATTGACGGAATCGCCGCCGCCGCCACCCATCAGTGAATCAGCGCCTCCGCCCCCGTCAACCTGCTCATCAGCAGACCCGCCGGTAATGGTCGTGGGCGTGTTGCCGGGGACGGTATCGTCACCTGGCGAGGTGGTATCGCTGCCAGAGCTGGTGTCATCCCCGGAGGGGATGCTGTCACTTCCGCCCGGAACCGTTGTTGATCCGCCGGACGTGTCCCCATAGTCACCATCGCGGAAGCGGAGAGTTTCTACGCGTTCCAGATAGAAGGTACTGCCGGTGGCATCATGAACGACTGTTCTTGCCGTTCCGCTGCCTTCAGTGATGGTGAATTCCGACTGTTTGCCCGTAAAGAGAGCGACATCGAGTCCCGCGCCCCCGTTTACTGTTGCAGTCCCTGACTGGTTCAGCAGCACAAAGGTGTCGTTGCCCCCTGCGCCCCAAAGAAGGTCGTTGCCGCTGCTGCCTTTCACGGACTTTGAGAAGCCTATGCGATCATCTCCAGCGCCTCCGCCGAGGACATTGTCCTGGTCATCGCCCAGCAACGTGTCATTGAAGGTTCCCCCCCTGACATTCTCAATGGAGGAGAACTTATCATTGTGACCAAATCCATCGGTCAGACTCTGCCCGGCGAGGTCAACAAAGACGCCTTGATTTGCCCCGGTTTCATCCCCGAAATCGATCCAGTCGTTGCCTGAACCTCCTGCCAGCGTGTCGTTACCGGCATCGCCGACCAGGGTATCGTTACCATCCCCCCCAGACAAACTGTCATCACCAGCACCGCCAGCCAGGCTGTCGTCGCCCCCGGCTCCATAGAGGGTATCGTCTTCAGTCAGGCCCAACAGCAGATCGTTGTCCCCGCCTCCCGAGAGACTGTCATTGCCACTGCCGCCCGACAGAGTGTCATTGCCATCGCCTGCGGACAGGCTGTCATTTCCGGCAGCGCCTTTAAGGGAATCATCGCCCCGGCCACCTGTCAGACTGTCATTCCCCGCCCCGCCGGAGAGGTAATCGTCGTCATCACCAGCCAGGAGGACATCATTGCCGCCGCCCCCGCTGAGTGTATCGTTGCCGGCCAGTCCGCTTAGGGTGTCATCCTTGTCTGTCCCGAATAGTTTGTTGTCTCCCGCATCTCCAGTGATTGCCTTCCCAGGCAGATCACTACCATCGGCGAGGAAGGTCCCGTTGAAAAAGATAATGGCTTCCAGGTTGCTGTAAGTGACCTGTTCACCCCGAACTGTATCATCGAGTGTGAAGCTGCCATCCTTGTTGTCGGTAATGGTTACCTCGCTGGATCGAATGCCCAGCAGTTCCAACGTGTCATTCCCAGCGCCGCCATCAAGGGTGTCGTCAATCCGATAGCCTTTGAAAAGGTCATTCCCGGCACCGCCGTAAACTTCATCTCGTCCCAAGCCACCGGACATGCTGGGAAAATCGTCAATGAAGGTATCGTCACCATCGCCGCCATAGAGGCTGTTGTTGCCCGCAGTGTCGACCAGAAGATCGTTGTTGGCATCGCCGAAAAGCTGGTCGTCACCTGCCCCTCCGCTAAGCGTGTCGTTTCCCGCTCCCGCCACCAGACTGTCGTCTCCGACGCCGCCGCTCAGCTTGTCGTCTTGATTGCCGCCGGAAAGGGAATCATCCCCGGCGCCTCCCCTAAGAAAGTCATTTCCGCCAAGCCCGATAAGGGTATCGGCCTGGTCCGTTCCGGTAAGCAGGTTGGCATTGGCATCACCGGTCAGCTGCACCCCTGTCAATGGGCCGCCTGAAGGAGCATAGCTGCCATCCCGGAAAGTCAGCACCTCCACATTGCGATATTCGAGATCCAAGCCGGAAACCGTATCCGTTAATGAAAAGCTGCCGTCTTTGTTGTCAGTGATGGTGACATCAGCCCGGTCCACTCTTGCAATCACCACCGTGTCATTGCCACTGCCGCCGTCGATCGTGTCTTTGGTGGCTGTGGTACGAATGAGGTCGTTCCCATCGCCGCCATAGATCTCATCTCGTCCCAAGCCACCGGACATGCTGGGAAAGTCGTCGATAAAGGTGTCATCGCCATCCCCGCCATAAAGCGTATTGTCTCCATGGGTATCGATCAAAAGATCATTGTCGGCACCGCCAAAAAGCCGATCATCGTTGCCGCCGCCGCTCAGCGTGTCATTCCCGCTGTCAGCCACCAGACTATCGTTTCCGGCTCCACCGCTCAGTTGGTCGTTATCATTGCCGCCAGACAGAGAGTCGTCTCCGCTCTGGCCGATCAGCGTATCATCTCCAGCAAGCCCAAGGAGTGTATCAGCCCGGTCGGTTCCGGTGAGCATGTTGGCCCCGGCATCGCCGGTAAGCATGACCCCAGGCAACGAATCTCCCGCTGCCGTGTAAAGGCCATCGTTAAACTGAAGGACTTCAACATTGCGGTACGTCAGATTTAAGCCGGCGATGGTGTCTGTGAGGGTATAGCTGCCATCTTTGTTGTCGACGATGGAGACATCAGATCGGTCAGCTCTATTGATAGCCACAGTGTCATTGCCACTGCCGCCGTCGATCGTGTCTTTGGTGGCTGTGGTGCGAATGAGGTCGTTCCCATCGCCGCCATAGATCTCATCTCGTCCCAAGCCACCGGACATGCTGGGAAAATCGTCAATGAAGGTATCGTCACCCTCACCACCGTAAAGGGTGTTGTTTCCCCAGACATCGGTTAGATAGTCGTTCCCGGCACCGCCATAGAGCAAATCGTCATCCCGGCCGCCAAACAGCGAGTCATTACCCCCGGCACCGGTCAGAGTGTCATTACCCGACTGTCCCGTCAGGAGGTCATCAGCGACACCACCGGTCAGTGAATTGTTGCCCGAATCACCAGAAACTGTTGCCACGATCAGATCCTCAGAACTACCAATCAGCTAAGTGATAAGGAACAGCTGCTTGTTCCAACCACTTTCCCCGAAACACCGCCTCACGCAGCGGCACCTTTCCCAACGCGCCCTTTGCAGGAAAACATTCGTCGGTTCCCCCAAAATCCTTTTGAAGAAAAGGGTCAACCTTCAGCTTTTTACGAACATTTGAGACAAGTGTAAGTTGATTAACGCAAGATCATCAACACGTCAATTTCAGGAAGACCACAGATTTCATCGGCAAAACAGCAACCAGAAAAGAAGGCAAACAGATTAGAAACATTTGGAAAAGACGCATTAAAAGACAGGGCAACAACACCATTCATAAATGCCGGCAAAAACTCAGAAAACACGCAATAGATGCGAAACCTCAATGCAAACAAAAACTGGAATTCCGCGACAACAACTTGCCAGGCAACGATCTAATGCAAAGCTTAATTGCAATTCAAGCCAAGAATACACCCACTTTTTGTCACTTATACTGTATGCTTTCATATCTTTATTCTGCCCTCCTCTATATTGGATCACTTGCCATCCAGGCCCGCCTCTTACATGCTGATTGCCCGACCCCTGACCAACGGGACCTACCTCTGCAAGGCAACATATTCTGCCCGTTCAAAGTGTATAGGCGGAGGAAATGTGATCTGTTTTCCAGTCAAACCAACAGACTTTATGCCAATGTCATCGACCTTGTTTGAAGACACCACACCTCTCAGGAAGCCATGCTGAGTTTTCTGGGCATCGGAGCACAGAAAGCCGGGACATCCTGGCTTTTCCAACAGTTGCGCCAGCACCCCCAGGTGGCATTTCCGGGTGGAAAAGAGATTCACTTCTGGGATCAGAAAAAACACAAAGGCCTTTCCTGGTACCGAGAGATCTTCCAACGGCCAGACGAGGGATCCAATGGCCTGCCTATACGGCGGGGAGAGATCACCCCGGCTTACGCCGGTCTTCCGGAAGCGGTCATTGCGGAGATGGCCCGGCACTTTCCGGATCTCAAACTCCTTTACCTGCTGCGCAACCCCATTGACCGGGCCTGGTCATCGGCAGAAATGGCCAGAATGCGGTCTGAACTGCGCTCAGACGAAGTTTCTGATCAGTGGTATCAGGACCACTTTCTGTCTGACGGTTCCCGGCAACGGGGCGACTACCTGCTGAACCTGCAGGCCTGGCAGCAGCACTTCCCCAAAGATCAGCTCCTGCTGCTGGATTACGAGAACATCAAGCGCAATCCACGCCAGCTTCTCCGCAGAGTGGCCCGTCATCTGGATATTGATCCACAGGCCGTTGACCAGCTGCCGCAAGCCAGTTTGACACAGCGGGTGTTCAAAGGTTCAGGCAAGCCCCTGCGCCCCTCCCTGGCCCCTTTGCTGATTGAACTCTACCGAAGCGATATCCAGGCACTGGCACAACACAAAGACAGCGCCTTTGCCGAGGGGTGGCGACTTCCTGATGTGCCCCCTCTCCCTGTCGCAACAGATCCTGCAGGCAAAGCGACCCCATCTCAGGCAACAGCCGAAGCGGTCGCTGATTCCTCCTTTGCCAGACATTCGGATAACCGCCATAGGCGGCGCTGTGGGATCATGATCATGGGCATGCACCGCAGCGGCACCTCTGTCTGCGCGCGCCTGTGTCATCTCTTAGGCGCGGACCTCGGCGGTGAGCCTGATGGCGCCCCCGACAAGGCGCTTATGTCCGCCGATCGGTTCAATCCCCGTGGCTACTGGGAAAACCTGCAGCTGTCGAAATTCCATGAGGGCCTGATGATCGCAGAAGGCAGCAGCTGGGCAGAACCCGAAAAGTTACCGAATAACTGGCTGGACAGCCCCGCCTCCAGCCCTGTGCGAAAAGCGATCCTATCCAACCTCAACCGGAGTTTTTTCAGCAGCGACCTTTGGGCTGTCAAAGACCCGCGCCTTTCCCATCTGGCACCGCTCTACCAGCGGTTCCAGCCCTTTTTGAGAACGGATCTGGTGTCGCTGATCGTCCTAAGGCATCCCCTGGCGGTCGCAGCCTCTCTGAAGGAACGCAATGGTTTCTCAGTTAACAGGGCCCTGCGACTTTGGCTGGATTACAATGTTGCAGCCGAGGCCTTAAGCCGAACCGGCCCGCGCGCCTTTGTGCTCTATGAAGACATGCTGACCGATTGGAAAGCAGCCTTCCATGCAGTTGGCCAGCAGCTGGAACTGGATTGGCCTCAGCCCTTTCAGACGGCAGAGGGTGACGCCGCCTCTTTTCTGTCGGCAGACCTCAATCATCATCAGGCAGCGAGCGAAGACGGATCATCCACTGAAGCGATAGATCCGGTTTTGTACGATCAGGCTTTGCAGATGTTTGACCTCTTGCAGACCCTTACAGCCGATCCCTGGAACCAGGTCACCAGGGAACAGATTGCTTCGTTAAAGTCTGCCCCCAATTCAAAAGGCTGACTGCCGTCTAGGCTGACTAAAATTCAAGGCTGTTTGTCTGCAGTCAATATTTGATATTGAGAATCATTTTCATTAAAATCACAGACCTTGCCCCAGAACAAAAGGAGGAGGCTTCGGCTTTTCCTCCAGAGTCAAATCGGTTTGAGTGGACTTACTACGTGAGAACATTTGAAGCGTAAATTTGCCTCTTTTCAACGCGTTAGAGATTGATCCGCGGTTTGGCTCGAAGCGTAAAGCGCTTCTAACCAAACCGATCATGCTCTAGGTACCAGCCTTTGACCTTGTCGATGGATCTTCTGAGATCCTTTGTCGAGGCTTGTCGCTCTGTTCTCGCCTTTCTGGTTCTCAGACGCGAGCAGTTCAACCAGGTCCGATCGTTGCCTGGGCAGGGCAGAAAAGGCTGGCACTTTGTATAACCAAAACAGAGATTTGCCGCCCATGACCGAGTCATTTGAAGCTCCCAACCATCCCCAACCGGACCTGCTGCTGCGCTACAAAGCGCTGCGCGACAGCGAACCGCGCCTTTTTGCCTCCGACGCTGCTACGAAGCTGGGTGTCAGCGAAGCTGAGCTGATCGCCTCACGCTGCGGCGGAGACGGCGCAACCCGCCTTGAACCCCGCTGGGAGAATCTGCTGAAAGCCATGCCGGCCATCGGTCGCGTCATGTGCCTGACCCGCAATGCCAGTGCAGTGCATGAACGCAAAGGTGTCTTTGAGAAAATCCACCTGGGGGAAAAGGGTGGCATTGTTCTGGGCGCAGACATCGACCTGCGGATCGATTTCACCAAATGGGCCTCTGCCTTCGCCCTGTGCGATCAAACCGAAAGAGGGGAGCGCAAAAGCCTGCAGTTCTTCGACAAAAACGGTGTGGCGGTCCACAAGATCTACCGGCAGGACGACAGCGATCATCAGGCCTGGGAAGCGCTGGTGGCGGACTACCGCTCCGACGATCAATCCAGCTTTCTGGAGGTGACACCCTTGGGTGAGCCGGAAAGTTTCCATAGGGGTGAAGTTGAGGATGAAGAGGTGGATCTGGTGTCCCTGCGGTCTGCCTGGGAAGGCATGACCGACGTACACCAGTTCTTTGGCATCCTGCGCAAACACAAGGTCAGTCGTGTTCAGGCCCTGCGCCTGATCGGTCCAAAGTTCGCGGAAAAGGTCGACAACGGCGCCTTTGAAAAGGCCCTGAACCTGACGGCCGAGCGGGATCTGCCCATCATGGTCTTTACCGGGAACCCGGGCATGATTCAGATCCACACAGGCGCGGTGAAAGAACTCAAGCAATTCGGCGACTGGTACAATGTGCTGGACCCGGATTTTCACTTTCATCTGCGCACCGGCGACATTGTGGAAAGCTGGGTGGTCAAGAAACCGACGAAAGACGGTTTTGTCACCTCTCTGGAGATCTTCGACGAACAGGGAAAACAGATCGCCTGGATGTTCGGTCAGCGCACGGAGGGTAAAACCGAACGTGCCGACTGGCGCCAGGTGGCAGAAAGCCTGACAAAAAACACTCAGGCAGTAAGCTGACCTTCAACAGCTTCACGATAGACGATCAGTGGAAAAGAAAAGAGGGGGCCAGGCGGTCCCCTCTTTTTCCTAGAGCCAAATCGGTTGCAGCAGGCTGCCCCGATAGCGTGACCAACCCTATCGACTGCAAGGCCTGTTACGTCGCGCGGGCTTCTGCCGGATCCATTCCGAACTTCAAGAGATTGCCGTGGGGGTCATGGAGATAGAACTCCTTCATGTTCCAGGGCCTTACCTCAAAAGAACTGAGCTTTGGCTGATCCAGCCCCCGCGCAAAGACCTCGTTGGCACGCAGGAGGTCATAGAGCGTTTCGATCTGCCCCCCGCGAATGTAGCAAGCGGTGTTTTCAGGAAACTGCTGTTGGTCGGTCAGCCAGAAATGCAGCTCAATCTCGTCCCAGCGCACAATGAGGTAACTGGCGTCCTGATAGATCAGATCAAAACCCAGGTCACGCACATAAAAATCAACGGACTGGCTGATGTTGAGGGATGCCAGAATGGGGATGGCTCGGGCTTTATCACTGTCTGACATGTGGTCGTTTCCTTTCCTGTAGCGTGTTCGGTTTTCGTTGAAAGCGCTTTAACTCTGGTTCCAAATTCAGGGCTCAGCAGCAGCCTGCCCCGGCCTTCCCCCCAACTTCTGCAGGCGCGCCCCCTCACTGCAGCCGGGAGAGAAAACCCATCAGTAGTAAAGCGGTGTGACGCGAATTTTCTGTGACGCATTGATGTCCACTTTCAGCGGCGTTTCATACACTTCTGTCAGGCAGCTCTCCGTCAAGGTTTCTTCCGGTGTGCCGGTGATCACCACCTGCCCCTGATGCATCAGAACAATCTGATCGCTGTAGGCCGCTGCCAGATTGAGGTCATGCAGGACAATCAGCACGCCCATTCCCCGGTCCGCGGCCCGACGGGCAATCTTCATCACAGCGATCTGATGAGCCAGATCCAGGCTGGAGGTCGGTTCATCCAGCAGGAGGTACTGGCCTTGTGTCCCCTCCTCTGTGTGTTCCTCCCCTTGCGGCCCATCCAGCGCCGTTAACTGGCAGAGAACCCTGGCCAGATGCGCCCTGTGTTTCTGGCCGCCCGACAGTTTATCGACCGGGTCCTTTGCTTTCGCGATCAAGTCCACGTCCTGCAGGCAGTCGACCACGGTGCGGCGGGCCTTTTCTTCGCTGACCTCTACAGCGATGGACAAGCCGGCCAGCTGCTCAACAGTGTAGGCCGCGGACAGGGTCGGAAACTGCTCCAGCACGGCACGGCTGGCGGCCAGTTCTTTGGAACTCATGGCTGCCAATGGGGTTCCGTTCATCAACAGTTGACCGTGATGGGGAACCAGATCCCCGGCCAGAGCGGCCAGAAGGGTCGATTTCCCAGCGCCGTTGGGACCACAGAGGACTTTTACTTCCCCGGCGGCGACATCCAGGCTGGCGTCGCGCACAGCGTAGAAGTCCGCCCCGTATTTAATCGTCAGATCTTTGGCTTGCAGCATCGGCTCACCCTTTCAAGCGCGTCAGAAGAAGCCAGAGGAAAAACGGACCACCGACCAGCGATGTCGCCAATCCGATGGGCGGTTCTGCCGGCGGCACAATGTTGCGAATGACCAGATCAGCAAACAGCAGCAAGGCCGTTCCCAGAAGGGCGGAAGCAGGCAGGACAAGCTTGTGGGCAGGCCCCATAATCAGGCGGGCCATATGCGGGGCCACCAGACCAATGAAGCCGATGGGACCGGCAGCCGCCGTGGCTGCCCCGACAGCGATCGCCGTAAAGAGGGCGGCGTTGCGCTTGGATTTTTCCACCTCCAGGCCGGCATGAAAGGCAGCGCGCTCTCCCAGCTGAAAGAGGTCCAGGTCCCGTCCCATACGTGCCAGCATGGCAGCGGCGAGCAACATCACCACCGATGTGGTGCTGACCAGCAGCCAGTTGGCTCCACCCAGGGACCCCATGGTCCAGAAGGTCAGGTCCCGCAGTTGCTGATCATCACTGATGTAAACCATCACGCCGATGAAAGCCCCGGCTATGGCATTCACCGCCACACCCGCCAGAATCAGGGTGGCAACCGAGGTGCCTCCGCCCCGGCGAGAGACCCGGAACACAAAGGCAGTCACCAGCGATGCCCCGACAAAGGCGGCGATCGGCAGGATGTAAGGCCGCAGATCAGCAGGAAGGTCAGGGATAAAGTAACTGCCAAGCACAATGGCAGTGACAGCACCGACAGAGGCCCCGCCGGTCACACCGATCAATCCCGGGTCAGCCAGAGGATTGCGCAACACCCCCTGCAGGGCACAGCCCGAAAGAGCAAGACCCGTCCCAACGGCAAAGGCCAGCAGCACACGGGGGGCCCGGATCTGCATGACAATGGCCTGAGAGGCCCCTTCCCCCTGCCCCAGCAACACAGCCCCGATTTCAGAAAGGCTGAGAGAAACAGGGCCGTAAACCAACTGGGCCAAGGCAATGACAGCAACCAGCACCGCCATCATGATCAGGAGCAAAGACGCAGGAAGTGCCTTCCCGTCTGGAAAGGCACCCCAAATCACTCCCCGCAGCGTTTTGACAGCGGACATCTTACTTCTGCAGTCCGGCGCTCAGTTCGGCCACAGCCTCCGGCAGCCGGGGACCGAAGCCCAAGAGCTTCATGCCATCCATCTCAATGGCTCTTTTGTTCTGCCCGGCGGGTGTGAGAGCAAACTCAGGCAGGCTCAGCACCTTCTGGGTTCCGCCGTAACGGCCAGCGGCACTTTCCATCATCAGCAGCACGTCAGGCTGGGCTTCCAGAATGGCTTCGCGGGACAGAGGTTTGAAACCATTGAACCCGGTCACGGCATTGACGCCGCCTGACAGCTCAATGATCCGCTGGGCCACATTGTTGTCACCTGCGGCGACAGGACCACCGTTGCCAACGGAGAAGATGAAAATCACGCGCGGGTTGCTTTCCATGCCCGCGACCTTCTTCAACTCCCGGGCCAGATCACTTTCCACCTTCAGGGCCAGGGCTTCGGCCTTATCTGTCTCGCCGATGGCCTTGCCGACAAAGCGGATCTTCTCCAGCACCCCGTCCGGGCTTTCAGCCTCCGGTGCCAGTTCCACAGCAACGCCTGCGGCGCGCAGCTGATCGACGGAGGCTTGCGGCCCTGTGTCATAGGCCCCCAGCACAAGATCGGGCTGCAAAGACAAGATCCCTTCAGAAGAGATCCGCCGCACATATCCGATCTGTTCCTTATCCTTAGCAGACGCCGGATAGTTGGAAGTACTGTCCACTCCGATCACCCGATCTCCAGCCCCCAGGGCATAGATGATCTCGGTAATGTCACCACCGGCCGAGACAATACGCTGCGGTGATGTGTCTGCAGAGGCGACCACAGCCCAGAAACTGCTGAGCAGCAAAACCAAAAGAGTTTTCATTGGAAGGGCCTTCATGGGGGCAATCTCCGATCTTTATTCACTCAGCCCCCTGGCTCTCTTAGCCAAGGGGGCAGGAAAGGTTACGCCGGGCCGGGCCGCACCACCCTGGTGCTGCAAACCGGCCCGGTCTGGTGCTTAGAACTGTTTGACAAGTGTCAGCTTGAAGGTGCGGCCCTTGCCGGGATCTCCCGCCAGGTGCTCCTGGTACTGCTTGTTGAAGAGGTTATCGATGCCGAAGCGGAACTCTGCACCACGCAGGACACCGTCATCCGGCTTCCAGGAGGAGAAGAGGTCATGCACCACATAACCGGGAGAGCGTGAGGTGGTGCCTGAGACCCGGTTCTGCTCGCGGGCGAAAACACCGCGCCAGCCGAATTCAATGTTCTCATCAGGCACTCGCCCACCGACCGTAAGCACCAGCTCATCGGCCGGGATGGAGTTCAGCGGTTCACCGGTCTTTGTGTTTTCCCCCCGCAGCAAGGTGTAGGCCAGGCGGCTGAAGACGTAGCGGGAGTTGTAGGAGCCTTCCAGCTCGATGCCCTTAATCTCGGACTCACCGACGTTGTAGTAGATGTCCGCCGTTGAGGCGCGTTCGATCAGGTTATCGATCTGGTTGAAGAAGACTGTTCCCTTGGCGGACAGGGCATCCCGATCCTGCAGCAGGTCATTGCCGGTGAAGGAGATACCGCCTTCATAGTTCATGGAGGTTTCCGGCTTCAGACCCAGGTTAGAACTGACGTTATCGAAGTACTCATCGATAACCGGCAGCCGTTCGGTGTACGCGACAGAGCCGAAGACACCCCAGTTGGGATCCAGCCAGTAGAAGGCGGCCAGCTTGGGCGAAACAGCCGAATCACTGACGCTTTCCTGGGTTACCGTGACGTCTTCGTTGGGCTTGAGATCCTGCCAGTCGAAGCGGATACCCGGAATGAGGCTGAGGCGCTCCTTGTAGATCCACTCGTTCTGCACATAGGCACCCACACGGAAGGATTTCCCACCGGGGTGGAAAGGAACAAGATGACCGGGAGAACTTGAACTGGCTTCCTTTTCAGCCGTTCTGGTCTGCCAGGAAGTTTCCAGACCCGTAATCAGGTAGTTTTCAAAGTTATCACCGCTCAGATCGGCGGTGTTTTCCGCCCGCGCCTGCCAGATCTCATAAGCGTAGTTGGTCGGCTCAAACAAGGTCGAGTTACCAAAGGCCCCTCGGAAGGAGGCGTTTTTCTGCTCAACATCAGAGTTGGTGTAGCTCAGGGTCAGGTCCAGATCGACCAACTCGTTGTTTTCAGGCAGATACTCGTACCCAAGGATGGCTGTCTGATCGACCACAGTGCGGTCCACATCCCCGAACCCTGAGGTGCCGGTTTGGGAGTAATCCCCATTCACCTGAGTGGTCCAGTGCTGATAAGACGCGCGCAGAGCGTGCTCCTGATTGGCCCCGAACCAGACTTTCCCCTTAAGCATGCCTGAGGGCGCGCCGAAATCACTGCCGCTGATCTTATCTCCGTTTCCGTCCTCAAATTCGCTGGAGCGGCGATAGTTGAAGGCACCCAGCAGTTCCACGTTTTCCGTGGGCTTCAAAGCACCCACAGAGGACGTCAGAAAACCATTCCCATTGTCCGTGAATTCAAACTTCTGACGGAAGGCCCAGTCTTTATCGCCCGTCAGATAGTCAGAGGCATCCTTTGTGGTCAGGTTGATCACACCCGCCAGCGCTCCGGAGCCATAGAGTGTCGACGATGCCGGCCCCCGAAGCACTTCAACCTGCTTGTAAAGTTCCGGATCGCTGAACAGGGAGCCCATACGATACTGCTCATGGAATTTCTGAGCGCCGTCTACCGTCACAATCAGACGGTTTTCATCAGACGACCCCAGCGTACCAATGCCACGGATATTGAAGCTTTCCCCGAGAATTCGGTCGGACCCGATGGCCTTAACACCAGGCAAATCTGTCAGCACGTCACCAATGGTGGTGGGCTGCAGGGCCTCCATGTCTTCCTGATCGACAACAGACACAGACTGAGCCGTTCCAATCGCCACCTTTTCTTTACCGGCTGAGACCACCATTCGGTCCAGCACTGTGACTGATGGCTGTTGTTCCTTGGCTTCTTCCTGGGCTGCTGCAGGCAAAGCGGCCGCGCTCCCCAGCAAGGTAATTGCGAGTAATCTTGTATTCACGCCCCTGATTCCTTCGAATAGACGGACTGGTGTTTTTGAAGCCCGGTAATGTTTGGGGGCGTGGGCTTCGCGGTTTTTCTTGAGGAACCCGAAATGGGGGCGTGGGCTTCCTAATTCGGCGCCACGTTAATGAGAATGATTCTTAATTTCAAGTGAAAAAACGTTTCAACACCAACGTTTGCGCAACCTCAAAACAACCCAATAATTTCATATAGATAAACACTCCCCCCTAAGCCAATCCGCGCGCACACCAAAATCGGCTCCCCAAAAAGAAGTAATGAATCGAATGAAAATCGCAGCAAGAATCTACAATATTCATCATTCAGTTCCGGGGTAGAACCGACCTGCAAAACAGACAGACGTTGCAAGTGACGAACCGGAAAAACGGACCTGACGAGGCCATCTGTCCCCTCCCCGGCTCAGATGTTCTGGCCTCGCTGCTGATCTCGCTTTACGCAGTTCCCGGATTGCAGCGTCCGCACTCAACCCCAGCAACCAGTACCCAGACAGGAAGAAAGACGTGCCGCCTCCTCAGACACCCCTCCCGTCAGCCAGACAGGAATTTTCAGCGGGGGCTATTGCAGCTCTACCCGTTTTCATCTCGGTCGCTGCGTACGGTCTGCTTTTGGGATCTCTGGCCCGCCAGGCTGGACTGGCTCCCCTGGAAGTTCTGGCCATGAGTGGCTTCATCTTCGCCGGGGGATCTCAGTTTGTGATCCTGGATCTATGGCAAGAGCCCCTTCCGATAGCAGCCTTGCTGATCTCAGTGTTGCTGGTCAATCTGCGGCATCTGCTGATGGGGGCGACCCTGGGCCCTCACCTGAAAGGGGGCAAGTCTGCGGGCAGCTTCTTTCAGCTGTTTTTCATGGCCGATGAAAACTGGGCCCTGGCCATGCAGCGGGCCCGGTCTGGCGGACTGACCACAGCTTTCTATCTGGGCCTCAGCCTGCCTCTCTATGTCATCTGGCTGTCTGCGACCTTCACGGGGTCACTGGTCGGCAATGTGATAACTGACCCGGCGGCCTGGGGCTTTGATTTTGTCTTCGCAGCGGTCTTTCTGACCTTGCTAGCTGGCATGTGGCAGGGGCCGCGCCAAAGCGCCCTTCCCTGGCTGGCCAGCGCCGGTTCCGCGGCCCTGTCTTCGCTATGGCTGCCTGGAGCCTGGTACATTCTAATCGGGGCAGGCGCCGGCATGGCCGTAGCTGCTGCTAAAGGAAAGGCCGCCTGATGGAAAAGTCGACAGCCTCAGTTTTGGGCAACCCGGATCTTTGGAGTTTTGATCCTCAGTTGCTGCTGCTTTTTCTGGTCATGGGCGTCATCACCTACCTGACCAGAATCTCCGGATTCCTGCTGCTCAGCCAGCGGCGCCTTGGACCGCGATGGTCTGCGGCATTGGAGGCCGTACCAGCCGCCGTTCTCCTGTCCTTGATTGCGCCCATGATTCTCACCAAAGGACCGGCGGAAAGTGCTGCGGCTTTACTCACGTTCTTTCTGGCATCGCGCCTGCCGTCGCTGCTGGCCATCCTGCTTGGAACCATAGCCGTGGTACTGCTGCGCCAGATCCTCTGATGGGCGAGGAGCAACACACAGAAAAAGGACCGTGCAGTTCAGCACTGCACGGCCCTTCATTTGATGATCAGCCTCCCAGAATACCGGGGCTTATCGTTACTTCAGATTGATCCGGTGTGCCCAGTTCTTGCCATCACTGACCACGATCTCTTCAAATCCCAACATGCGGATCAGATCAAAATAGGTGAACCAGTCCTGCACACCGTACTCCGCCAGCAAGGGCATGGTCCGGGCCACTGCCGTTAACTGAGCCAGGTTGGCCCTTGCCCGGAACAGCGTGTCAAAAGGACCATCCTTCACCGCTACAATGATGAGCTTTTGCGCTTCAGCCCCTTTGGCAAAGATCACAAAAGGCAGGGGTGACGGGCTTTCCATCATGCCATTGGCAAAAGCCGTGATGAACCCGACCCGCAGTGTGCGCTCTGCTTCCTCCATCACCCGACCGCGGGAAATGTAAGTCTCTTCTGACGTCAGCTTCGGATAGTAATAGCCCTCGTGGGACGGTTTCTTTTCAATCGCGGCCTCGTCATCGCTGGCCAGCGCCGGGGACAGGGTCACCCCCATGCCCAATACAAACGCGGCGAAAGCCAGCAACAAGCTTCGCCCCATGCCTGAACATCCACCCGCTGCCTTACCCCTTGCGGCAGAGTCCACAAAGCTGACTCGTCTTCCCATCACCTGCTTACTCCCTGTACCCGGCTTTTGTTGTTCAAAATCTGCAACCATAAAAAGCTGTCTTCTTTTATTGCTTTCGCTGAAACTCAGTCCGGCGTCAACCTGCCCGTTGCCCTGACAGGCCCGATCTCAACACCTTGCCCTGCCAAATCAGCCGAATTCTCCGGACCTTTTTTATCCAGACTGGCAGTTCTGTTTGTTTGGATCAGGCCAACTCTGTTCAGTCTTTTCCCTCAAAAGATGTTAGGAAGACTCCTCCTGTTTTTTCGACCGTGATTAGAAGCAATGCCAAAAAAAATAGTCATTGTTGGCAACTGCCAGACCATTCCGCTGGGACGCTATCTCAGGGCGAGCCTCCCGGATGCTGAGGTGGTTCGTCTGCGCCGTTTTGATTTGACCAAAACAGAAGAACAAAAAGCGACTCAGGCGCTCTATGAAGATGCTGATCTCATTTTTTCCCAGGGCAATTCAGTAAAGAACCTTGGGAGCTTTTCTTCGAGCAACCTGCAAACCGATGATCGCGCCTCCTTCTTTCCATCGGTCTTCTTCTCAGGGTTCCATCCGGATTTTTCTGTGGTTCATTCAGAAGGTGCAGAATTGGAGTCAGCCATCGGCTCCAACCACTCGTCCATTGTTGTTGCGGCCTTCAAACTAGGGCTGTCTGCAGAAGAAACCATAAAGCTGTTCAATCGACGAACCTATGAAGCGCTTGGCTTTTTTGAGGTCTGGCAAAGTGGCAAACAACACCTCATAGGATCATTCGAAAAACATGACCTGCAGATAAAAGACACTTTTCGCCGTTGGAAACAGCGGGGCGTGTTCATGCATACCCCTCCCCATCCCTGTTCTTTTGTGATGCATGACGTTGGCGAACTGCTGTTACAAAAAGCCGGCGTGGTTCCCGCCATTTCTGCAGCCAGTGCTGAGCGCTACCTGACAAAATATGAGCTGGATATGATTGTCTGGCCTCTCTATCCGGAAGTGGCAGAGGCAAGAGGCCGCGCTGGTGAACTCTACTTTAAAGTACAGGACAATCTGGTGGACAAAGAGCACTATCCGCTCCTCCTGCCACTGGATCGCTTTGTCAAAAACTCCTTTGAGAAGTATCAGCAGGCACATAGTCAGGATTTCACCTTCTCCGGCTGTATCAGAAGCCTGGAAGAAACCATGGAGATCCTGGCCAACCTCAAGCCCCCCTCGTCCAAAGCGCCTCCGGTCTCAAAGAACAGTCCGGCAAGCACACAGAAGCGCACAGCCTCATCTGATAAGCCACCCAAAGCGCATCCCTATAACGGGCTGCCCAGCCATCATTTCTGGATGGAGTCCGTTGCCCGGCCAGACCCCGCTGACATTGATCCTGTGGTCGCGCCCGGGTTCACGATCACCAAACATGATAAAATTGTCACCGCAGGCAGCTGTTTTGCTCAGCACCTGGCCAGGCGTCTGCGCCGCCAGGGGTACAACTACCTGATTACCGAGCCCGGAGCCCCGGATCTGGACCGCAAGTCGGCCAAACGCGCCAACTATGGCGTCTATTCGGCACGCTACGGCAATCTCTATTCAGCCCGACAGTTCAACCAGCTCGTCGACCGCGCTTATGGCCGCTTCGTGCCTGCAGAACCTGCCTGGCGAAGGCCGGATGGGTCTTTGGCAGATCCTTTCCGACCGCAGATTGAACCAAACGGATTTGCCAGCCTGGACGCTCTGGAAGCAGACAGGCAGGCTCACTTTTCAGCCACCCGGCAGGCTTTTGAAGAGGCCGACCTCCTGATCTTCACGCTGGGACTGACCGAAGCCTGGGTCTGCAAAGAAGACGGCGCGGTCCTGCCGCTGGCCCCCGGTGTAGCCGCAGGTGAGTTTCAGGACGACAGGCACCAGTTCGTGAATTTCTCAGCTTCCGAAACAGCTGCGGATTTGCAGGCTGCCATCACAAAGATCAAGAAGGTCAATCCGGGCCTTAAAGTGCTGCTGACTGTATCTCCGGTACCACTAGCCGCAACCTATGAAGAAAAACATGTCCTGACGGCCACGGGCTTCAGCAAAGCCGCTTTGCGGGTGGCTGCGGAAGAAACCTGTCAGGCCCTGGACGATGTCTTTTACTTTCCCTCCTATGAGATCGTCACCAATCCCGCCGCCCGGGGCGAGTATCTTGGCGCGGATCTGAGAACTGTTTTGCCCGCAGGTGTGAATCATGTGATGCGGGTTTTCTTCAAAAACCACACTGCAGAATCCATTGAGAGCCATACTCCCTCTCCCAGCACCGCCCGGTTCACCCGGCAGATGGAGGAAGCAGAGGAAATTGTCTGCGACGAGGATGAGATCCTAAAAGCGGCCAGGCAGTGACAGGTCGACCTGTCTGGGGCACCAGCAGATAGACTGGCGTCACATCGGCCTAAGTAGAATCACTTCGTGAGAACACTTGAAGCGTGAGTTTGCCTCTTTTCACTGTCTTACAGGATGATTCCCAGGTTAGGTCCAAGCGCAAAGCGCTTCCAACTAAACCGATCACGCTCTGGGAGCCTGTGCCGCCATGGCTTCTGCAAGAACGGGTGGGCTTCTGCCTGCCTTCTTTTTGAATCGCCTTTTGTTTTCCAGCTGGGTAACAGCAGTTTTTTCTTACCTGAAGGCACGAAGAGCAGTTGAGCTTCACAGAGCCCGGTGGTTATTGTCAGCTTCTGTCAGCTCGACTCGATTTCCTCTCACCCCAGAGTCCCATCGTATTGTTTGGAATCCCGAGGAGATTTCAAATAAGATGCGAATGAGCCTCTTTTCAACCTGTTAGAGGGTGATGCACGACCGAAGCGGAGCGCAAGGCGCTTCAGCTTCAGTCGATCGCACTCTAAGGGCAAAGGAACCTTCAGCGTCATGTCCGAAAGCCCCCGGTTTGCTTTCGTTGCCAGTGATGTGCCTCAGGCTCAAAACGCCCTGGAGCGCTTCAATCAGCGCTATAACCCCGTGCCTCTGAACGAAGCCGAGGTCATTGTTGCATTGGGCGGTGACGGCTTCATGCTGGAAACGCTGCACGCGCATATGGGCAATGGGGTTGCCATTTTTGGCATGAACTGCGGCACTGTCGGCTTCCTGATGAACGAGTACCGCGAAGAAGGCCTGATCGCCCGGATCAAGAACGCGCTGCAGGAAACACTGCATCCTTTGCGGATGAAAGCCACCTGCTGCAGCGGAACAGAACACGACGCCCTTGCGATCAACGAAGTGGCTCTGTTCCGGGAAAGCCGTCAGGCAGCCAAAGTCGCCATCAAGATCGATGGCATCACCCGTATGGAAGAGTTGGTTTGCGACGGCGTTCTGGTCGCGACCCCGGCTGGAAGCACGGCCTACAACCTTTCCGCCCACGGCCCCATTTTGCCACTGGGCTCACCTTTGCTGTCCCTGACCCCCATCAGCGCCTTTCGCCCACGGCGCTGGCGCGGGGCGCTGATCCCTCATGGGGCCGAGGTCTCATTCGAAATACTCGAACAGGGCAAGAGACCGGTCAGTGCCACCGCTGACTTTACCGAGATCCGTGACGTGACCCGGGTCAGTGTGTGTGAGGACCGCGAGGTTTCCCTGAAATTGCTGTTTGATCCCGAGCACAATCTGGAAGAGCGCATCCTGAAAGAACAGTTTGTGCCCTGATCCATCTGTGATCCGCCTTCAGACAGAAGCGATCTTGCTCCCAGCAACAAAAAAAATGCCGCCCCCGGAATGAGGGGCGGCAGGGAAGACCAAGAATGAGGCGCAAACTTGGTCGGCAATCTAGGGGTTCAGCAGTGAAACCAGCAGGGGTGGTCTCTGGACAGGGATTGTTGTGTGACAATCCTTGATCAGGTCAGTCTCAGAGCCAGATCGCTTAAAGCGTGAACCTGCCTCTTTTCAACAAGACGGAGGATGATTCACGGCCTGGTTTTAAGAGCAAAGCGCTCGCTTCCAGCCAGACCGGTCATGCTCTCGCCAAGGTCCTTCAAATCCAGTCGAAGCGACCTTCAGACCATCAACCGCAGAAATCAGGCCTGCCAGAAAGCCTTCCGGACTTCCTTGTCGATGTCAGCGGCGCTGAGATGCAGGTCCGTGCGCTGGCGGGCGTCCATGTTTTTCAACTGGTCGCGCTGTTCGAAGCGGGCCTGCCAGGTGTAGAGGGTGTTCAGAACGGACAGAGCAGCAGCTTTGACACCGGTGGAACCCTGCAGGGCGGAAGGGGAAACGAAAGCGGTAGCAGCCATGGGAGGTCTCCTGAATATCTTAGATCACGGAGCAACTCTTTGGGCGATCCGGGATCTCGTTCGTACAAATAGGGTAAAAGGGTCGGGCAGGGTCTGCTTTTGGGTGTTCCCTCTGGTGCAGCCTGCCCTGCTGGTCAGCCAGCTCAGGCCTGCCAGAAAGGTTTGTTCAGCTCTTTGCGAACATCGCTCTGGCTCAGACCCAGATCGCTCAACAGGTGTGGCTCCAGCGCCTTCAGCTGCTGGCGCTGCTCAAAGCGCGCCTGCCAGGTAAAGAGCTTGTCCAAAATCACAGCAGCAACAGCCGCAACGCCAGTGCGGCGCGTGGAAGCTGCAGCAAAAGAAGCGGTGGGGGTGATAACTGTCGTAGCCATGATTTCTAATCCTTCTGCGAAGCGTGAAGACCTTTGCTGACCCCCTGGTCAACTGGTCTGTGGTGCTCGAAGATTTAGGAGGGATTGCTGTTTTCCTCAAACGATGATAATTCATAGATCGCATTAGAATTTCTCATCCTTTAATGGAACGGAAACAATGCCAGCACGGCGAATTCCACCGCTCAACGCTCTGCGCGCCTTTGAAGCAGCTGCAAGACATCTCTCATTTACCGTTGCAGCACAAGAACTTAACGTAACTCAAGCGGCGATCAGCCATCAGGTAAAGGCGCTTGAAGAGCATTTGGGCATTCAACTCTTCAGAAGAAGAAATCGTTCTCTCGAATTAACAGATGCAGGTTTTGCATACCTGCCATCACTAACTCAGGCCTTTGATTTGGTGGAAACGGCATCGCGCAAACTGCTGCGCCAGGAAGCCGAAGGTCCGCTCAAAATTTCCGTCCTGCCATCCTTTGCAACCAAATGGCTTTTGCCCCGCCTGCCTCTGTTCAGAGAAGCCCATCCGGAAATAGATGTGCTGGTGTCGGCGCGGGATGAACTGGTGGACTTCTACGCCGAGCAGATCGACCTAGGCATCCGCTATGGCCGGGGGGAATATCCTGGCCTGTCTGCGGAGTGGATGATGGCCGACTACAAGTACCCGGTGTGCAGCCCTCAGTTGCTCAAAGGGGAGCTTCCTCTCAGTCGGCCGGAGGATCTGCGCTACCAGACGCTGCTGCATGACGATGTAACCGGCGGGGCTGTCGATATTGACTGGGGTGACTGGCTGGGTCTGGCGCAAGTGGACAACATCAACTTCAAACGCGGACCTGGCTACAATGATTCCTCAATGGTGATTAATGCCGCCATCGCCGGTCAGGGTATTGCGCTGGCCCGCCACTCCCTTGCCCAGGTCGACATGGACAATGGCTTGCTGGTCTCCCCCTTTGGTCCGCAAGTGGCAACCGGCTTCCACTACTTCATCGTCACCGCCCCTGAAACCAAGAACTGGCCCAAAATCAAAGCCTTCCGCAACTGGCTGCTCGAGGAAGTGGCGGCCTGCGGCATGGACAGCCCCCCGCCCGCCGGGCTGCAGACCGGGGAAGCCATGATCTGGAAACAAGGCGACCGCTACACCCCCTTCAAGATTGACCAGAAATCGGCCCACAATCTGACCACCAGAGGCAAGAAGAACGAACCGACCTGACGATGCCTCTCACATCCTTTGCTTCCTGGCAGCTCAGACCCTTTTCTGTCTGGCCGCAGGATGCCAGCTGAAAACGAAAGAGTCCTCAGGCCCCTAAAGTCAAATCGATTGAAGTGGACTCACTGCGTGATACTGCTTGAAGCGTGAAACTCTTTTCAGTGCTTAAGAGGATGGTTCACGATTTGAACCCAAGCGCACAGCGCTTCTAACCAACTCGATCATGCTCTAAAGGCCTGACAATCTTCGCCTCCATTGTGGTGAGTGAGCATCAAATTCTATGCGCCGCTCCCCCAGCCACATGCTGTTACAGCAAAACTGCCATGCCGCCACTTCCGGTTCATTCTCTGCTACCTTGGTAATCTGAAAAGACAGGCCTCTGGACCCATCCAGCTCCACCTGACCGGAGCGTTCCAGAGTTTTGCCTGATGTCCCTGATTCCGATCTGCCACAGGAGTTCTTGGCTAAATGACCCGTCCCTCTGCTGCGAGTGTTGATCTCATCAGCCGCTTGATTGCCTTCGACACCACCAGCCGCAATTCAAATCTGGAACTCATTCACGACGTTCGGGACTACCTGGCCGATCTGGGCATTGAGAGCCACCTGGTTCACAACGAAGAAGGCTCCAAAGCCAATCTCTATTGCACCATCGGACCCAAGGATGTGCCCGGGATTGCCCTGTCAGGACATACAGACGTGGTGCCCATTGATGGTCAGGAATGGAGCAAGGATCCCTGGCAGGTCAGTGAAGAAGACGGCAAGCTCTTTGGGCGCGGCAGTTGCGACATGAAGTCCTTCATCGCTGTCTGCCTGGCTTTTGCCCCCAAATTCCAGGCCGCGAGCCTGAGCATGCCGGTCCACTTCTGTTTCTCCTTCGATGAAGAAGTCGGCTGTAAGGGCGTGCGCCCTCTGCTGGCATTCCTGGCTCAACAGCCGGTCAAACCCCGCCTGGCGATCATCGGCGAACCCACGGACATGCAGGTCATCACCGGACACAAAGGCAAGCTGACCCAGACCTGTCATGTTTCCGGTTTTGAGTGCCATTCCTCTCTGGCTCCGCAAGGGGTCAACGCGGTGCAGTACGCCGCAAAGCTGGTCACCCATCTAACTGAAATGGCGGAACGAAAATCAAAAGAAGGCCCCTTTGATCACGACTATGACGTGCCTCACACCACCATCCACACCGGAGTAATCTCTGGCGGAACGGCCATCAACATCGTGCCCAAGGACTGTGAATTTACCTTTGAATTCCGCCTGTTGCCCGAAGACGACGGAGAGGCTCTCTTTCAGGAAGTAAAGGACTATGCCTATCAGGAACTGCTGCCGGCCATGCAGGCTGTGCAGCCGTCCACCAACATCACCTTTGAGGAATACTCATCCTTTCCTCCGTTGGATACGCCTCTGGATCATGAGGTCGTTGCCCTGGCAAAGGCTCTGACAGGGGCCAACAGCACCTCAAAAGTGGCGTTTGGCACCGAAGCCGGTCTTTTCTCTCACGCCGGTATTCCGGCCGTGATCTGTGGACCGGGTTCCATCGAACAGGCCCACAAACCCGACGAATTCATCGCGCTGGATCAGATTGCGCAATGTGAAGCCTTCATGGAGCGCCTGATTGAGCATCTGACCCGCTAGATTCACGCCACAGCCCCATCTTGGCTCCTTTTCACCTGCCCGTTACCCTGGCTTCGGCCCGCACCAGAGAAGATCCCATGACATCTGTTCCCCCGCCCCCACCAAATGCTGAGACCAGCGTGACCACAGTCATTTTTGACATGGGGGCGGTTCTGATCGACTGGAATCCCAGGCACCTCTACCGCTCTGTCTTTGCTGAACAAGCTGAAATGGAGCATTTTCTCGAGGAGATTTGCCCGCCGGACTGGAACGTGGCCATGGATGCCGGACGCCCCATGGACGAAGCACTGGCCGAACGCCAGGCCCTCTTTCCGGATCATCACGACACCATTCAATTGTGGAAAGACCGCTGGCCGGAAATGATGGCAGGCAGCATTCCCGGTTCCGTCAGCCTGTTGCGAGAGCTCTACGAAGCAGGGGTGCCACTCTACGGCCTGACGAACTTTTCTGCTGAAACCTGGCCCTATGCCGAAAAGCGCTTTGGTTTTCTGCGCTGGTTCAACGACATCCTGGTCTCCGGCGCAGAAAAGATGATCAAGCCGGATGCGGGGATCTACCGCGCTTTGCTGGCGCGCAACAGCCTGAAGGCGGAACAGTGCCTCTTTATCGATGACTCGCCGAAGAATGTTGAAGGGGCCCAGGCCGTCGGGCTGCAGGCCCATCATTTCACCTCAGTGGACAGCCTCAGAGACGATCTGGAGCGTCACGGGCTGCTGACCCCGGCCTTTTCCAGTAAGGTCTTCTCCTGATGGAATTGCAGGGGAAAAAACGCCTATTTGCCATCTGCCTGGCGCTGGTTTTGGGGGCGCTGGGCGGCTACATGGCATTTTTGCTTCGTATTCCTCTGCCCTGGATGATCGGCTCCATGCTGGTGACCACGGTGGCGGCCCTCAGCGGCGCCCCCATTGCCCAGGCCCCGCCTCTGCGCACGGCCATGATCATTGTTCTGGGGGTCATGCTGGGCAGCGGCTTTACTCCGGAAATCCTGGACTCTCTGGACCGCTGGTCCATTTCTCTGGCGGCTGTGGCTCTTTACATCCTGGTGTCCACGGGACTGGGCTACCTCTATTTCACCAGGCTCTGTCGCCACGATCCTGTTACCAGTTATTTTTCAGCCGCCCCCGGCGGGTTGTCCGAGATGATTGCCGTGGGGTCTGAAATGGGCGGTGATGGTCGGGTCATCTCCCTGATGCATACCCTGCGCATTCTGCTGGTGGTCATGACCCTGCCCCTGGCCCTGCGCTGGCTCAACGACCTGAACGCAGCTGATCAGCCCCTGCCTGGCCCGGACCTGTCCTCCGTCGGACTGCTGGACATGGCTGCTCTGGTTGCCTGTGGGGTTGTCGGGTACTTCGCGGCCCGCGCGCTGCGGGTCCCAGCCGCCGCAGTGGTGGGGCCCATGGTGGTGTCTGCGACAGTTCACTTGATGGGCCTGACCGATGCCAAGCCCCCCTTTGAAATCGTCGCTGCGGCTCAGGTCGCTGTCGGGGCTGCCATTGGGGCCCGTTTCTCCGGCACGGCCCTCTCGCTGGTTCTGAAGTCCCTGAAGCAAGCCGTGGGGGCCACCGTCATTTTGCTGGCCATCACCCTGATTTTTTCACTGGCCCTGAGTTTTCTGATCGACGAACAGCTGGAAGCCCTGATCCTGGCCTTTGCCCCCGGCGGACTGGCGGAGATGAGCCTGATTGCCATCGCGCTGCAGGCTGATGCTGCCTTTGTGGCCACCCATCACATCGTGCGCATCTTTCTGATCGTCATCCTGGCGCCGCTGACCTTTAAACTGCTGGCCAGCCGAAAGCAGGCCGCAAAAGATAAAGGCGCCCCCTGAACTCGTCAGACGGCGCCTTTAAAGAAGCACACTCAAATCCCGCTCTAACGCGAGAACTCTCACCCGGTCTTTTTGCCCCAGACAAAGCCACGGCAAAGGGTCAGATGAGTGGGATTCTCGGTCAGTTTCCAAGCCTGGGTGGTGTCAAAACCAGCGGCTTTTACCAGCTGTTCTGTACAGGACAGCGTAGGGGCAAACCAGTTGGAATCGTTACTGCCGTATTCCTTGTTGGGATAGAACTCCATCACCATGTCTCCGGCGTCGTAGCCCTTGCCCAGCCCACCACGATAGGGGCTGTAATCATCGGCAATGGCCGTTTCCACAATGATGGTCCTGTCGCAAAGTGCTGAAACCTTATCCAGGGCCAGCAGGGGATAGCGCAGGTGATAAAGAACACCGAAGAACATCACCAAGTCAAAGCGGCCGAACTGTTCTTCCGTGATATCGTAGACGGAGATATCCACCCGTTTGCAGCGCTCGTCACTGTAGCCAAAGGCTTTTTTACAGAAGTCAAAATTCTCCCAGGCTTTTCGCTGGGAGTTTTCCAACAGGCCGAGGAAGTCTGAAAAATCATCAATGGCCACCACTTCCCGGGCACCCCGGCGAAGCGCTTCAAAAGTCCAGCGACCGTCCCAGGCCCCGACATCCAGCACCCGCATGCCTGTGAGATCCTTGGGCAGCCGGTAGGCCGAGGCGTCATGTGGCAGATGGCCGGGCGTGCGAACCCCTTTGGGCAGGTCAATCAGGTGATACCAGAAGGGAAAGGAGGCAACACCCTCTTCAATCTCCTTCTTTGACAGTCCGCCATCTGGAACATCGTTCAAGCAGGGCTCAAGACAGGGCGAGAGATCAACAACCTGTCCCCCTTCTTCCTCGGCTGCTGATGACGCGGCTCCCTCTGAGGTTTCCAGTTTCCCCTGCTCGGCCAGATAGGTCTTCCAGTAATCCCGGTAGGTGGACTCCAGGTTTCGGGTGTAGCTGACCGAGTCAATGATCGGAGAATTGACAATCTGCAAGCGCAAGGAACTGCGGATAGATTCCAGCGAGTTGATGTCTGCAGCCAGAGCCTGGGCCAACGCAATGAAATCTGCCGCACTGGTGACCGAGCAAAAATTCAGGCCCACACGACTGACCAGAGAGGTTGAGACACGGGCGGCATGGTGATCGCCGGCAATGGTCAGCACCGGCACCCCCATGCACAGGGCATCAAAGGTTGTGGTGGTGCCATTGTAAGGGAAGGAATCAAGAGCGATGTCCACCCGCTGATAGACGGCATAGTGTTCGCCCATGGTGGCGGTGTAATCAACAAACTCCACCCGGTCGCGGCTAACCTCATTCATCTCAAAGCGCTGATAGATGCCTTCACGTAGCTCCTCGCGCTCCAGGTGGCGGGCCTTGAAGAGGATCCGGCTGTCCGGGATCCGCCGCATGGCCTGGGCCCAGATGTCGATGCCAAGGGGCGTCAGCTTGGCGGCATTGTTGAATGAGCCAAAGGTGATGTAGCCATTCTTCTTGGCCGGCAGAGGGCCGTGATCGGGCAGGCCCCGCGCAGGCTTGACCGTCGAATAGCCCTTTTCAAAGCGGGTCAGTTTTTCGCTGTGCAGGTGTTCAGTCATGCCGACCGGATCACACCAGGGATCGGTGATCCGATAATCCATGGTCTTTAGACCGGTGGTGCTGGGATAGCCATAGTAGGACACCTGAACTGGGGCAGCCCGACGGGCAAAAACGCCCAAACGCCCACCTGCAGTATGCCCGGCCAAATCAACCAGAATGTCGATCTTGTCTTTGCGGATCAGGTCATAAAGCGCGGCATCATCCAGAGCGCGAACGTCTCTCCACCCATTAAAACTGTTGCGAAACACTGCGGTGAGATCATCGGCTTTGTGGTGATTAAAATAACCGATGGTCTCCACCTGTTGCGAGCTATGCTCCATGATGATCGGCAGAACACCATAAGCCACAACGTGGTTTCGAAAATCTGGCGAAAGATAGCCAACACGCAACTTACGGTCTGGCGACCAATCAAGATCAAAATCCGGGTCGTCAGGATAAAGATGGCTCAGGTTCTGCTCAGCCCAGTCGAAATGGGCTTTAGCAATATCTTCTACGGAGATGTCCGCGCGATATATCAATTCCAGCAGACTGTCATCCTTGCGGCGCAGGAAGGGCTCCCCGCTGTTCTTAGGCGGTACCACGTCCCAGCCCGCTTCAAACTTGGGAACGTCATTCGACTTTTTTTGGGTCTTACTCGCCGCCACTTTATTCGACTCCACCGCTGAGCGAAGGCCATGTAATGCAGACCTTCTCCGAAGTTATTGAAAATCAAAACTGAATTTGCCGATGTTTGGTTAATTTTTCCCTTAGAGGACCAAACAGGCGTTAAGGAGTGGCGCTAAAGCCAAAGACTCGGATTGGGTCAAGCCATCGATTTTCCCCGGCCATGAATGAGCATCGATCGCTGCCTCAGCTCATTGCTCCGACGCTGTGATATTCGGAAGACATTGCGGGTCGTCACCTTTTCGCCACACACCTGACACCATCGGGACACGCATTACGATTAGGTAACCGCCATTGATTGAACAGGCGGAGGATTCGATTATGACGTCCAAATGGCGCAGCGCTGGTGAGGAACCCAGTCTTGCTGAAATCTACAGCGACAGCCTTTTTGCTCAGATTTTGAAACGTGACCGCCTGAAAGCCGAAGACGTAAAGGCTTTTGTTCATCAGGTTCAAGAGACGCTGAAAGCAAAACTGCAATCCACCCGTACAGCAAAAGCTGCCGCCAGAGGAGGCAGCGTCTTCTCCTTAAAGCTGATTGTCAGCGGTGCAGGAGTGCCGCTTGGGCTGCCCCCTGCTGTTCCTCTGCCACTGGCGGGGTAACGGATTTTTTCTGATCTCCGCCTTCCAAAGGCATCGCCCTCCGAGGGTCGGTAAAGCCAAGAGTCAGGCACAACCAAACTTGCCTTAGAGCCAGATCGCTTTAGATGGGGTCAGCAGCTTAATGGGCTTGATGGATGAAACTGGGCCAATTCGACAGGCCCTATCGCTTCTTCTCCGCCAGCAGGAGATCCGTGGTAAAGGGCAAATCCAGCAACCCGTCCTGATCAATGAAGTCCTGGGCTAAAGCGACCAGTTCAGCCCTGGCTTTCTCCTCTCCAACCCGCTCTACCCAGGGCTGGCTGTTGGCACGGGAGAAAATCAGACCCGCCAGAACCTCCGGGCCCATGGACCAACTCCAGCTGTGCCGGTGCAGGGTAGCGCTGCGCACCCACGCAAGGGCCGCAATTTCCTGGCTGTAATCATGGGACCGGTAGGCGCGGGAGTATCCTGGTATCTCAGCTTCCAGCCGACTTTCCAGGGCCTCCATCAAAGGGGTGTTGCGGTCCCGTTCATTGTAGAGGATGGCCAGAACCCCTTTGGGCGACAGGGCCTCCGCTGCCTTGCTGTAAAAAGCCGGACGGTCAAACCAATGCAGGGCTTGGGCCACCAGCAGGAACCCCACCTCGCCGGGCTTGGCCGGAAATGACAACGCGTCCCCCTTTCTATAACTGAGGTTTTTGGGCCCCTTCAGGCTCTCAGCTTTCAGGCGCATGTCCTTGTTGGGTTCGACCCCAATAACCTGCCAGTCTGCGCCCAGTGCGTCGGCCAGCGCGCGGCTGGCAATGCCTGTGCCGGCCCCGATATCCAGAGCCAGAGCCGGACGCCTGCCCTTACTCAAGGCCTCCCGAATGCTGTCCCACGTGCTGTCAGGGTAATCCGGTCGGTAACGATCGTAGTTTTCTGCCAGACCATCGAATGCTGCAGTTCCCGCCATTACGCTTTCCCCCGTTGTGTTGCCCTTTGCCCTGTCGACAAGGCTTGTTGCACGCCCCATCAGGGCTGACAAGCCAGAGGCGTTACACAAGCAGTCCCAGAGTCAAATCGGCGTAAGTGGAATCACTTCGTGATAACGCCAAAAGCGTGAATTTGCCTCTGTTCAATGGTTTAGAGGATGATTCACGGTTAGGTACAAGCGCAAAGCGCTTCTAACCAAACCGATCATGCTCTAGCCAGCTATCGCCTTTATCCTCTACCGCAAACTAGCCAATAAGTAGTACAATCACCCAACATCACCCCAATTCAGTGCCCAGCGAAGACTCCCAAAAGTCCCTGTTCAGACCCGTTTTCCCTCAAACGGAGGCCCGACATGACCACAGAGCTTCAAAAACACACTGTCCATGCCATCGTGAACATCTTCGAAACCGGTCGTGTTCTGGGTGACTATGGCAAGGTCACACTGTTACCCGGCGACAGCGGCCACCTGACCTATGGTCGCTCCCAAACCACCCTGGCCAGTGGCAACCTCTTCCTGCTGATCAAAGCCTACTGTGACACCCCAGAGGCTGCGCTTGCGGCACGCCTGTCACCGTTCCTGGACCGCCTGAAAGACCAGGACCTGACGCTGGACCACGACCAGAGCTTCCGCCAACTGCTGACACAGGCCGGCGACGATCCGGTGATGCAAACAGTCCAGGACGCCTTCTTTGACCGGGTCTACTGGGCCCCGGCGGTCAAATCAGCAGCCTTCATCGGCAGCACAACAGCACTGGGCATGGCGACGGTCTACGACAGCCGGATTCACGGCTCCTGGCATCGTTTGCGAGATCAGACGATTGCGACCCATGGCAGTCTGGCTGATCTGGGGGAGGAAAGCTGGATCCCCCTTTACATCCAGACAAGACACGACTGGCTGGCCAATCACAGCAACAGGCTGCTGCGCAAAACCGTCTATCGCATGGAGGCTCTCAAGGGCTTGTGTGAAGCGGGAAACTGGGATCTGACCCTGCCCATTACCCTGCGGGGGCAGATCATCGACGAGTCCACCCTGGCCGGGGAGCCGATCCGGGTGTCAGCAGAGGTCACCGAAGAGAGGATCCTGCGCCTGCGCAACCCCATGATGCGCGGCGGTGACGTCACCGCCCTGCAGAACGCGTTGCGTCAGGCAGGTCTGGCTCTGGACAATGATGGTGTCTTTGGTTCGGGTACCCAGGCTGCCGTCATTCAATATCAGCGCGGTCAGGGCCTGACAGCTGATGGCATCGTCGGCCCTGCCACCCGCGCTCAGCTGGGTCTGGACAGCTAAACGCCGTTACGATCCCGGCCAGGGCGCGACCGCCACGGCACTGACTGAGTTCTTGGGCGAGCCTTCAATGATCTTGTCTGAATAGACCAGATATACCAGCACGTTGCGTTTCTCATCATAGAAGCGCACCACCTGCAAAGACTTGAAGACCAGAGACCGGCGCTCTTTAAAGACCTCGTCTCCGTCTTTTTTCTTGATATCTGCGGGCAGCTTGATGGGACCAACCTGCCGACAGGCCAGTGTCGCATCCGATGTTTCTTCGGCCAGGCCCAGGCCGCCGGAGATTCCGCCAACCTTTGACCGGCTGACATAACAGGTCACCCCAGGCACATCCGGATCATCAAAAGCCTCGACCACGATCTTGTGGTTGGGGCCGATCCATTTGAACTCCGTACTGACCTCGCCGATTTCCTCAGCCCGCAGATCGACCGGCGCAAAAAGCAGAGGAACAGCTAAAACAGCAGCAAAGGCAGCGGTCAGTTTCGGCAGCAGGGTCACAGCAAGGATCTCCGGGTCAAAAGAAATTCAATACTCCCCTGACATGCGCCCGACCCCGGAAAAGATCAAGGGCCGTCTCAGCAAAGACGACCCCTGATTTTGTTGGACAGGCCAAGCCCAAAAACTCCTGCCACGGCGATTGCTGATCGCGCCTTAAGACTGACGAGCCAGAACCCGCAGGCGGCTGTCAAATTCCCCCCGATCCACATAGAAGCCGAAGAGCTGGCGGCGGCCCGTTGTGGGATCAAAAGCCGCGCGGCCATGCAGGACACGCCGGTTGTCAAAGACCACCATCTCACCAGCCTGCAACATGACCTCCCGGCGGTAACGACGCTGACGGACCCGACGCATCAGCTCGCGGTAGGCCGGATAGAAACGAGCCATTTCTTCAGCAGGCATATCCGGAATGTCGGCGATATGGGCGTTGAAGCGCAGGTCACGAACCTGGCCCAGGCTGTCCAGACCAATGACCGGACGGTGGATGCGCAGATCCGTATCGCCATCATGAAAGCGGTAAGGGACAGAAATGCGGCTGAGGGCTTCATAGGTGTCCGGCGCCTCGCACCGCAGATCCTCAATGATCCTGAAGCCATCGGCAAAGAGAGAGCCCCCGCCCTGCGCATCGTTTATCTGGCAATGCAGGAACTGATAGCCGGGCGGCAGTTCCTGATTGGGCAGATCCGTGTGCAAAGGCAGCGCCAGGGCTGTGTAAGCCAGATTGTTGGGATCAGGTTTGCTTTGGACGGAGAAATCCATGCCAAAGTTGGTCCGGCGCAGAAAGCCGATCCGCTCCCCCACGGCCTGGCTGGCTTGGGCGCTGTCGCCCAGGCCGGTTACCAGCGCCAGGCCGCTGTCCGCAAAGGAACGCATCCAGGTCAACAAAGTCTCATCGCTTGCCATCAGATCGTCGGCAGCGGCGCTGGGGATAGCCCCCAGGCTGGCATCATCCCACAGGCGCGGGCTGGGGTCGGCGGCATCGGAAACAGCCTGGCCGGGGCAATGCTCTCTGAGCCAGTCAGCAGAGAACTGGCTGCTGTGCTCACCTTCGCTCCAGTCGATGGCCAGCGAATCTCCGGCCAGTTTGACGGACAGCGGATGCAGATCATCGCTGACAGACAGCAGGTCGAAGGTGCGTTCCTGGGTTTGCGGGTGGAAGCCGCTGGGGCAGTTGTCCCGCAGCCAAAGATAGAGATAGTCGGCGGAAAAGCCGTCGTTCCAGGTCAGTTTAAGGAAGGGGTCATGCCGCTCCGCCGCTGACAGGGCGGCGGGAACGGGGGATTGGGACAGGGCAGACATCAGTCTCTCGTCTTGTAACAGTTTATCAGTGTAAACGAAGGATCGTCGCCGCTATGAACCGGTTCTCATCAGGCAGTGGCGCTCATCAGAGATCGGCCTAGAACCTGCAGTCAGATTATCGGGCAGCAACGGCGCCCCGGTTCAAGGGGCTCAGCCCTGTCGGGGTGGCGGCCACCAACACTGAATTTTCCCAAAAGGATGCCCGGGCGTGCGCAGAATGCGACGCTGTAGTCGGGGGCTGGTTACAAGATCAATCATGTTTCCTGTCTAGCAGCTTCAGCCAACACGCGCATGTCAATCTGCGACCCCTGGACCGTCGGAACTGGAAAAGGCCGGGTCCGATTCAAAACTGCACCGCCAGCTTGAAACCCAGCACCAGAGCATTGTTCACGTCACCGGTTCCTTTGGGGCGAATGACATACTGCATGTCGGGCTGGAAATTGATGCCCCGGTTCAGCTTGAAGTTATGGTTCACCTCGATGACGGTTTCCTGGCTTTGCTTGGAAAGTCCAGCCTCACCCTGGGCAGATCTCAATGCACGGCTGTACCAGCCAGTCGTTACGCCCACTGCCGTCTTGTCCTGCGGGCGCTGCTCAAACAGTCCCTCATAGACCAGGCCGGCAACGTAGAAGGCCGGCAGCAGCTGTGTTTCTTTGTCAAAACCAAACAGCAGGTTCCCAAACGCCCAAAGCCCCTGTTTCGATCCCGGGCTTTCCTGATAGATCATCTGGTCCACTTGAAAGTTGATGCCGGAGTTGCCGGATTTCTTCTTGTTTGGCTGTCCGGTTACCAGAGGATTATCCCCGTTGATGTCTTCGCCAAAGACATCGAATTCACCGCTGTGATGGAAAAAGCCCATCTTGTAGGTGCCCGGCAACCCGCGCGCCTGTTCCTGGCGGTTGCGCAGGAAATGAACCTCTCCGGCCCAGAGCGCCCCGTTGTCACCCAGGCTCCAGTTTGTGCCAAAACGGTTTTGCGCCGCTTCCCCGTCATACACCGCCCCCAGAACCCGGACGTTTTCATGGAGGCGTCCGGTTGCCCGCAAGCCCCAGGTCGCGGTCGGATAGGCGGACACGCCCCCGGGCGCATTTTTGAAGATGGCAACGGCTGAACCACAAAAGGCATTGTTCACAAAACTGCAGTTCAGGGGCGAGGCCATGAACTGGTCGTTGTAAGCCAACCGGCCATAACCCAGCTCCAGCTTGTCATCCCAGAAAGAAGAAATGCCTTGCACATTGACCAGATGGAAATGCTGGCCACCGAAGATTTCCTGTACGGAAAATTCGTTATCGATGTACTCGTTACTCAGGCTTTTACCGTTTCGGTGGGCGACTTTGACCCGGAAGGTGGTCTGCGAAACGTCTGCGAGCTTATCCAGATCCACATCCATGTTGACGCCGATGTTGTCTGTATAGGTCGCGCCCTGCTCCCGCCCGCCGGAGACATTGGCCATGGGTTCGGTGGTGTAACTGGCGGTCAGGTCAAACCCCTGGTCTTTCAAGTGGCTGCGCTGACCGTCCCAGTCACCTGTCAGAAACTCACTGTCAGGATAGTGATTGATGTTCTGGGCCTGAGCGGAGCTAACCCCAAAACACACAAAGGACGACAGAAGGGCTGCCCGCCACGTCCTCTTTGCTGCCGTGATTGCCTGGAGAGTGGCCACAATACCGGCTTGTGCTGTTGCCCCTTTCATCTCGCCCACCCCTTCTTGCACACGCCAAACACCAACGCGGGCCAGCTTGCCCGCCCCTGTTTCAGCAGCAATGACATTCAGTGGTATCCGAGAAACCGCAAACCACCAAGAGGATAAAGCAGTCGAAACGACTGGAAGAACGGCAGGACGTCGGGAGCCAGGTGATCGTCAGGCCCTGGTGATACAAAACAAAACTGCGCAAAAGAAAACGGGCGCTGCAAAAGCAACACCCGTTTCTGCTGCCCTTCAGCGGAAAATGAAGCGCAGCGGGAGGAACTCTTTGTGAAGCCGGGCCGGCCCCCGGTGTGACCTTTCAAGGTGACACAATCTGAAGGGGCCTAACCCGGGCTTTTCAACTTTCACCACTGTGGCGAAAGAAACTTAACCAAGTGCAAAAGGCTTACTGCCAGCTCTTGATCAACTCATCGTAGTCAACCGTGATGCCCTGAGGCTTTTCGTTGGCCAGTTTGGCTTTCGGAGAACCGGGCTGGTTCAGCCAGTAAGCTTCGTCCCGCTCTTCATTGAGCTTGGGACCGCAAACTTCCTGCACGCCAGCGCGTTCAATACGGGCCAGAACCTTATCCTGAGCAGCTGCCAGGGAGTTCATGGCTTCCTGCGGAGTCTTGGCACCGGAGGAGGCATCACCGATGTTCTGCCACCAGAGCTGAGCCAGCTTCGGATAGTCAGGAACGTTGGTGCCGGTCGGGGACCACTGCAGACGTGCGGGAGACCGGTAGAATTCGATCAGACCACCCAGCTGAGGAGCACGCTCAGTGAAGGAAGGATCCTGGATGTCACTTTCACGGATGAAAGTCAGACCCACATGGCTTTTCTTCAGGGACACGGTCTTGGAGACGGTGAACTGAGCGTAGAGCCAAGCAGCGGAGCGACGGTCAACCGGGGTGGACTTCATCAGAGTCCAGGAACCGGCGTCCTGGTAACCCAGCTTCTGACCTTCTTCCCAGTAAGCGCCGTGCGGGGACGGAGCCATACGCCATTTCGGGGAGCCATCTTCGTTCAGCACGGGCAGACCGGGCACCACCATGGCGGCGGTGAAAGCGGTGTACCAGAACATCTGCTGAGCGATGGCACCCTGTGCAGGCACGGGCCCTGCTTCACCGAAAGTCATACCGGGAGCAGAAGGAGGTGCGTATTTTTTCAGCCAGTCAACATAGCGGTCCACGGAGTAGACAGCAGCCGGGCCGTTGGTGGCACCACCGCGGGACACGGAGGAGCCTGCCGGATGGCAGCCTTCCACACGGATGCCCCATTCATCGACGGGCAGACCGTTGGGAATGCCTTTGTCACCGGCACCAGCCATGGACAGCCAGGCATCGGTGAAGCGCCAGCCCAGGGACGGATCTTTTTTACCGTAGTCCATGTGGCCGTAAACGGCTTTACCGTCGATTTCCTTCACGTCGTTGGTGAAGAACTCGGCGATATCTTCGTAAGCGGACCAGTTGACGGGCACACCCAGCTCGTAACCGTATTTGGCTTTGAAGCGGGCTTTCAGGTCAGGATCGGTGAACCAGTCATAGCGGAACCAGTAGAGGTTCGCGAACTGCTGATCGGGCAGCTGGTAGAGCTTGCCGTCGGGACCGGTGGTGAAGGACTTACCGATGAAGTCATCCACATCCAGGGTCGGCAGGGTTACGTCTTTACCTTCGCCGGCCATCCAGTCAGACAGAGGCACGACCTGCTGATAGCGGTAGTGAGTACCGATCAGATCAGAGTCGTTGATGTAGGCGTCGTAGATGTTCTTACCAGACTGCATCTGAGTCTGGAGTTTTTCCACCACGTCACCTTCACCGATCAGATCATGGTTGATCTTGATGCCGGTGATTTCGGTGAAAGCCTTAGCCAGTTCCTGGCTTTCGTATTCGTGGGTCGCGATGGTTTCGGACACCACGTTGATTTCCATGCCTTTGTAAGGCTCGGCAGCTTTGATGAACCATTCCAGTTCCTTCATCTGCTCATCTTTGCTGAGCGTCGACGGCTGGAATTCTTCAACCCATTTCTTGGCAGCTGCCATATCGGCCAGAGCCGGTCCGGAGACCGCGAACATGACCAAGGCGGCTGCCGAAGCAAGCAACGTCTTTTTCATAGTCTTCCTCCAATGTTCAACAGTTCAGTTTGTTAAACAGGTTCTTATGGTTACCCACTTGGGACGCCTGATCAGCCAGACCTCCCTCTCCTTAAAAGCTGTGGCTTCAAACCCAGCGGAATACGCAAAAGGCGTAGACCAGAGAAATCAGTACAGCCCACCACAAAGTCGGGCCGACAAAGCCCAACCAAGCAAGATGAATAAAGGCCGATCCGAGCAGGGAGACGAAGAGGCGATCACCTCTTGTTGTCTCAAAGCGCAGAATGCCCACCCGGGGACCTCCCCCCGGGCTGAAGTACTCCCAGATCCCCATTGAGAGGATCAGCAGAGCAATGACACAGAAGAAAAGTGCGGTCGGCCAGGTCCAGGCCATCCAAGAAAGATCCATGGGACTGCCCTTTCTTTAAACCCGCCCGAGGGCAAAGCCCTTGGCGATGTGATTGCGGACGAACCAGATGACGAGCGCCCCTGGAATGATGGTGAGAACCCCGGCCGCCGCCAGCACCCCCCAGTCGACACCGGCAGCCCCGACAGTCCGCGTCATAACGGCGGAGATGGGCTTGGCGGCAACGGTGGTCAGTGTCCGGGCCAGCAGCAGTTCCACCCAGGAGAACATGAAGCAGAAGAAGGCGGCCACGCCGATCCCGCTGGCAATCAGGGGCATGAAGATGCGCACAAAAAAGCGGGGGAAGGAGTAGCCATCAATGTAGGCCGTTTCATCCACCTCTTTGGGCACGCCGGACATGAAGCCTTCCAGGATCCAGACTGCCAGCGGCACGTTAAAGAGCGTATGGGCCAGGGCCACGGCAATGTGAGTATCAAAGAGCCCCACTGAAGAATAGAGCTGGAAGAACGGCAGAGCGAAAACCGCAGGCGGCGCCATGCGATTGGTCAGCAGCCAGAAGAAGAGATGCTTGTCCCCCAGGAAGGTGTAGCGGGAGAAGGCATAGGCGGCCGGCAGAGCGACGGCCACGGACAAAACCGTGTTGATCACCACATAGGTGATGGAGTTGATGTAGCCCGAGTACCAGGCCGGATCAGAGAAGATGGTCCGGTAGTTCTCCAGGGTGGGATTTTCCGGCCACATGGAGAAAACCGACAGGATTTCCTGATTGGTTTTCAGGGACATGTTCAGCAGCCAGTAAATCGGCAGCAGCAGGAAAATGATGTAGAGGGTTGGCGTCAGCCACTTCAAACGCGAAGCCATCAGTTCTGCTCCCCTGCTTTGTCCTGACCCACGTTGGTCATGACCGTGTAGAAAACCCAGCTGAGCAGCAGGATGATGAGGAAGTAGATCAGGGACATGGCCGCAGCCGGACCCAGATCAAACTGACCGATAGCCATTTTCACCAGATCAATGGACAGGAAGGTGGTGGCATTACCCGGCCCACCGCCCGTCAGCACGAAGGGTTCCGTGTAAATCATGAAGCTGTCCATGAAGCGCAGCAGCACTGCAATCAGCAGCACCTGCTGCATCTTGGGCAGCTGGATGTAGCGGAAGACAGCCCAGCGCGATGCCCCGTCGATCTTGGCGGCCTGATAGAAGGCTTCAGGAATGGAGACCAGCCCGGCGTAGCAGAGCAGAACCACCAGAGAGGTCCAGTGCCAGACATCCATGATCACCACGGTGACCCAGGCAGCCACAACGTCCTGTGTGTAGTTGTAGTCGATGCCCAGTGACGCCAGGAAGTAGCCCAGCAAACCAATGTCCACCCGGCCGAAGATCTGCCAGATGGTGCCCACCACGTTCCAGGGAATCAGCAGGGGCAGCGCCATGGTCACCAGACAGACCGGCACGCCCCAGCCCTTCTTGGGCATATTGAGCGCCACAAAAATCCCCAGGGGAATCTCAATGGCCAGAATGATGGCAGAGAAGGCAAACTGGCGCAGCAGGGCGTCGCCAAAGCGCGAAGAGTGCAGGATTTCAGAGAACCATTCGGTGCCGGCCCAGAAGAACTGGTTGTTGCCGAAAGTGTCCTGGAAGGAATAGTTCACCACCGTCATCAGGGGGATGACAGCAGAAAAGGCCACCAGCAACAGCACCGGCAGAACCAGGAACCAGCCTTTATGATAAACGGTCTTGCCCATGGTTCAGCCCTCCTTTCCGATCAGATGACTGTCGGCGTAGATGTTCACCCGGCTGGTGTCGAAGGCGATGGACACCCCTTCCTGGGGCACGGGCATGCCTTCCGGCACCATCAGCTTGACATCGTGGCCCTTGAGGTCGGTGTGGACGATCCGATAGCGACCGACGTCTTCCACCTTGGACACCTGAACAGGCAGGCCGCTTTCCCCGGGTTCACACAGACGCACAAACTCGGGGCGAACGCCCAGTTCCAGGAGCTTACAGTCGCTGGGCGGGGTGACACCGGCGGGAAGCGTGATGCTCTCCCCCGCGACAATGGCTTCCTGGCCATTCAGTTCACAGGGCAGCACATTCATGCCCGGTGAGCCGATGAAGTAACCAACGAAGGTGTGCGCAGGATTCTCGAAAAGATCCTGCGGTGTGCCGATCTGCACCACCTCCCCTTCGTACATGACCACCACCTTGTCCGCGAAGGTCAGCGCCTCGGTCTGATCGTGGGTCACATAGATCATGGTGTGGTCAAATTCGCGGTGCAGGTGCTTCAGCTGAGACCGCAGCTGCCATTTCAGGTGAGGGTCAATCACCGTCAGCGGTTCATCAAACAGGATCGCCGCCACGTCGGAGCGGACCAGTCCGCGTCCCAGGGAAATCTTCTGCTTGGCGTCAGCAGTCAGGCCCGCTGCCCGGCGGTTGAGACTGTCGCTCAGTTCCAGGATTTCGGCCATCTGGCGCACGCGGCTGTCAATCTCACTGGCCGGGGCCCCGCGATTTTTCAGCGGGAAAGCCAGATTCTGATAGACCGTCATGGTGTCGTAGACCACCGGGAACTGGAAAACCTGGGCAATATTGCGCTTGTCGGTCGGCAGATTGGTGACATCCTGGTCCCCGAACAGGACCTGCCCCCGGCTGGGGTGCAGCAGGCCGGAGATGATGTTGAGCAGGGTTGTCTTGCCACAGCCGGACGGGCCCAACAGGGCATAGGCCCCGCCGTCGTCCCAGGCGATGTCCAGTTGCTTCAGGGCGAAATCTTCCGGCCCCTGCGGATTTGGCAGGTAAGAGTGCGCCAGGTTTTTCAGGTGAATTTTAGCCATTGCCCGCTCCCCTATGCCTGTTCCGTTGCATCGGGAACCGCCACCTGGGTTCCGTCTTCAGCAAAAATGAAAAAGCGGGAGGGATCGAGGTAAAGCTCAATGGTCTGATCCACATCCACATTGCGCACCCCGTGGGTCAGCGCCACCCAGCGTTCCCCAAAGGCGTCCACATGGACGAAGCTCTCGGAACCGGTGATTTCACTGACCGCAACCGTTGCAGAGAAAGACACGAGATCATCGTGACCTTTATCCAGATGCAGGTGATAGGGACGGAAACCGACAATGTAGCGGCCATCGCCGAGGCCAGCTGCGGCTTTCCCGGCTTTGATGCGCAGGTTGTCCGCAAACACCAGTTCATTACCCTCTTTGACCACAGCTTTGCTGTTCATGGGCGGGTCGCTCATGGTCGTAGCAGTCAGCAAGGAGTTGGGCCGCCGGTAGAGATCCAGGGTGGGACCGAACTGGGTTGCCTGACCTTCATGCAGACAAACCGTGCTGCCGCCCAGCAGAAGCGCTTCTGACGGCTCCGTGGTGGCATAGACGAAGATGGCGCCGGAGGCTTCAAAGATCCGGGGCAGTTCAGCCCGCAACTCTTCACGCAGCTTGTAGTCCAGGTTTGCCAGCGGTTCATCCAGCAACACCAGGTCGGCCTGCTTGACCAGGGCGCGGGCCAAAGCCGTACGCTGCTGCTGACCACCGGACAGCTCGAGCGGCATACGCTCGAGCATGGGGGTCAGTTTCATCAGGTCAGCTGCCTTGCGGACCTTGCTGTCAATTTCTGACTCAGCCACCTTGGCCAGGCGCAAAGGCGAGGCAATGTTCTCATAGACCGTGAAAACGGGATAGTTGATGAACTGCTGGTAGACCATGGCCACATTGCGCCGCTGTACGGGCATGCCGGTCACATCCTGACCGTTCATCAAAAGGCGCCCGCTGGAGGGTTTGTCCAACCCGGCCATCAGACGCATGAGGGATGTCTTGCCTGACAGGGTGGGCCCCAACAGAACATTCAAAGAGCCAGCTTCGAATTCGAGAGACATCTCATGCAGATGTGTCTCGTTTCCGACCTGCTTGGTCACGGCATCTAGCTTAAGTGACATTTAGCCCAACAAACTCCGATTCTCCGGACGTCAGGTTCATCACGAAGGACGTACCAACGTCTGCTTGGCTTGAGGTCACAGTCCCCTGCTGATTTTCCATGACAGAAGCGCCGGATAAGGCTTCTGACATTCAGGAAACTCCCCAAACCGTATTTTATCCCCAACTTTGCAACCGTTGCATGACAACGCCTGAAAGAGAGGCCCTTTAACTTCTTAAGACGGCAGTCTCTTCTTCAGTCGTTCCACCGTCTCTTTTCCGGCGCGCAACCCCAGTTTGGAGCGTCGCCACAAGAGGTCCTCAGCCGTGCGCAGCCATTCATGCTTTTCCAGATAGGCGACTTCGGCTTCATAGATGCCGCTGCCAAAATCTTCCCCCAGGTCGGCCATGGAGGCTTTGTCTTTCAGCAGCACGTCGATGCGTGTGCCGTAGGCCCGGGCATAGCGGCGCAGCAGGTCCGCTGGCAGCCAGAAATAGCGCCCCTGCACATCGGCCAGATAACTTTCAAAGTCCGCATTGGGCATGTCACCGCCCGGCAGAACGCCTTCTGACGTCCAGGTCTTATCGGCAAAGCCCATCAAAGGCTGCAGCTTGCCCAGAGCATGTTCGGCCAGCTTGCGGTAGGTGGTCAGCTTGCCGCCGAAAACTGAAAGCAGCGGGGCCTGACCTTCACTGGCGTCAATGTCGAAAACATAGTCACGGGTGACAGCCGAAACATTGGCGCTTTGATCGTCGTAGAGGGGCCGCACGCCGGAGAAGGTCCAGACGATGTCCTCTTTGCTGATCTGCTGCTTGAAATAGGCGTTTACCGACTTCAGCAGGTAAGACACTTCATCGTCTTCGATGGCCACCTTTGACGGATCACCTTCGTAGGTCAGGTCTGTGGTGCCCACCAGAGTGAAATTGCGCTCATAAGGAATGGTGAAGACAATGCGACGGTCTTCATTCTGGAAGATGTAGGCCTGGGCGCCTTCATAGAGGCGCGGCACCACAAAATGAGACCCTTTGACCAGGCGCAGACCGGCAGGCCGGTTCACCTGAATGACCTTGCCCAGAATGTCACTGACCCAGGGCCCGCCAGCGTTGACCAGCGCCCGCGCCTTAACCTGGTAGGGCTCCTCACCTTCCGGCTGCAGATTGACAGACCAAAGGTCCCCTTCACGCCGGGCCAGGGTACAGGTCGTTCGGGTGACAACTTCTGCCCCCCGCTCAACCGCGTCCATGGCGTTCAGCACCACAAGGCGGGCGTCGTCGACCCAGCAATCCGAGTATTCGAAGGCTTTGGTGATGTCATCGCGCAGAGACTGGCCGGCCGGATCGCGGCGCATGTTCAGGCTGCGGGTACCGGGCAGGATCTTTCGACCGCCCAGATGGTCATAGAGGAAGAGACCCAGGCGCACCATCCAGGCCGGGCGCAGGGACTTCACGTGAGGCAGCACAAAACGCAGCGGCCAGATGATATGAGGGGCTGCCTGTAGCAACACTTCACGCTCAATCAGAGCTTCGCGCACCAGACGGAATTCGTAGTACTCCAGATAGCGCAGGCCACCATGGATCAGCTTCGTCGAGGCAGAGGAGGTCGCACTGGCCAGGTCACTCTTTTCACAGACCAGAACCTTCAGCCCGCGCCCTGCCGCATCTCTGGCGATACCCACGCCATTAATGCCACCGCCGATGACCACCAGATCATAGATATCCTTTTGCGCCTCACCCGGCATAATACCCGAAGTCCCAAAATCACTTTTGAATGAAGAAACGGCCATCCGCTTTGCCTGATGAACCAACGCAGGTTCAGCTTCGGCCAAACGGATAACCGACTTTGTACCGATTGACGACTATATATGAACAGAAAATGTTCGGATATGAAAATTTCCGACTCAAGTGAAATCAAAAGGCTTGACCCACAGGATTTCACCTTCAAGCGGTTGATATTCAACAAAAAACAGTATTGAAAAAACTCACAATCCGATCATAAGGCGTTGTTTGCATCAGCAACTCGACCTTACCAAGGTAAAGCCTAAACTATTGAAAACACTGCAAATAACTCAAAACTCACCGCCATTGTCGGCATTTTCCCTTTGGTCACACATCAGCGCAACTGAGCAAGATTGAAAGACAAAGCGCGCGTTCCAACAGTAGGGAATCTATAGCGCTCCAGACAGAAAGCAGTTCAGAAGGGATTAAGGTGCGATCTTTCTCCTGCCCGTCGCCGCGAAGACAGGCAAAGCACGACTCATCTCTCTTTCACAGAAATGCCCGCAAAACATCCGGAATTAGATATGTTTCAAATGGTTAAAGTGCGAACTTTTTGATGATTTTCAAAATCATAGACCAGGCGGCCGTCTCGGATTTTAGAAAAGCGGCATAACCTGACCGCAAAGAACCGCTGCCCACGGCAGGTTGGCGCCAGCAAATAGTGAACCCATATCAGGTTCACTTTGTTCGTCTGTGAAGACACAAACAACAACTTGGCTGCCCATCAACGCGCCCAACGTAAGCGGCCTTACCCCTCTAACCATCTAATTTGTCAGAAAGATTCCTTCCCTTTCCTGGCGGAACCTCCAGGTCATGAATGCCAGCCTCACTGGAAGAGTTCCGGGAGACTCCACAAAGGGCAGGAGTTTCAGATCTGAGAAGCCCGTCTCAGGGCAGGGATCCCAGAGTCACATCGGTTTAAGTGAACTCACTGCGTGACAGCACTTCAATCGTGAAACTCTTTTCACCCTGTTAGAGGATGATCCGTGGAGGAATTCAAAGCACAGAGCGCGTCTAGCTAACGCGATCATGCTTTAGGTTCCCCAGCCAGATATTGCTCTTTTTGGGAATGGTCGCTTTGGCTTTAGCGGCCAGACACGGCCAGGTCCACTTCGCCTTCCTGCAGCAGCTTTTCCATTTGGCTGCTGGGGGTCTTGTCCGTGATCAGCATATCCACCTGAGATATATGCCCCAGCCGAACCATGGCATTGCGCCCGAACTTGGAATGATCAGCCACCAGAAACACTTTGCGGGAGTTCTCAATGATGGATTGAGCCACCCGCACTTCCCGGTAATCGTAATCCAGGAGCGTACCGTCTTCCTCTACGGATGAGATGCCGATGATGCCGTAATCCACCTTGAACTGGCGGATCAGATCAATGGTGGCTTCCCCGACAATGCCGCGATCTCTGGACCGCACAACCCCGCCGGCCACAATCACTTCAAAGTCAGAATTTCCGCTGAGAACAGACGCCACATTCAGGTTGTTGGTGATGATGCGCAGCCCTTCATGCTGCATCAGGGCCTGGGCTACCGTTTCCGTGGTGGTGCCGATGTTGATGAACAAAGACGCGCGATTGGGAATGTGTTTGGCCACTTCCCGGGCGATGGCGTTCTTTTCGGGCAGGTTCATCACCTGCCGGGCGCCATAAGGAGCATTTTCCACAGAAGAAGGAAGACCAGCTCCACCGTGATAGCGGCGCAGCAGATCCTGGTCACAGAGGGCATTGATGTCCCGGCGCACAGTCTGCGGGGTGACCTTGAACTGCTCGGCCAGGGCCTCGATGCTCACAAAGCCCTGTTCTCTCACCAGATGCAGGATTTTTCCCATTCGGGGGCTAATGTCGTTCACGATCTTCCTGTTCCTTGCCCTGCTTACGTTTCTTCTTTGCCTCGCACGGCATTGCCACTCAAGGCATTCCCTCTCACGGCATTCTCATTCTTGACGTTCTAACTACTGGCTAACTACTGGCACTCCCAGGCCCGACTTTTTGGATCCGGCGTCTGGCCAGACACGAGCCAGGAGTACCTCTGCTCAATCGAGCTTTCTGAACACTATGACAGCTTTATTTTCGGAAATGAACTTTACAGAAGCAGTTAAGCCTGCAAAAGCTGGTTTCATCATCTTCCAATGGCACAGAAGCAATTAACATGTCAGAGGACACTGCGCGACTTTCAGGTTCTCTCATATATCAAAACGGGTGGCGCTTCGATTGAAATTCCCGCTAACGGGATTTTTCTGGCGTAAGCTGCCCCTGCTGCCAGAGGTGGCAACTCCTTTTGTCTGTCCGGCAACGCCCCGTGGCACCGCGACAGACAGCTAAAACCATCAGGCTGACAAAGAGCTGCAAGGACGAAACGATGAGCGACAAAGACTGCATCCTTTCCATTGACCAGGGAACCACTTCCTCCCGAGCCATTGTCTTTGACAAAAAAGGGCGCGCCGTCTCCACCGCTCAGCAGGAATTCGATCAGCACTATCCCTCCGACGGCTGGGTGGAGCACGAACCGGAGGACATCTGGAGCACCACGCTTGAGGTCAGCCGCCAGGCCCTGTCCGAAGCCGAAGGCAAGGGGTTCCGAGTCGCTGCCATCGGCATCACCAACCAGCGCGAAACCACCCTGGTCTGGGACCGGCAGAGCGGCAAAGCCCTCTACAAGGCCATTGTCTGGCAGGATCGGCGCACCTCCGCCATCTGCAAGAAGCTGCGCGACCAGGGGGCAGAAGCCACTGTCGCCGCCAAAACCGGCCTGCTGGTCGATCCCTACTTCTCAGCCACCAAAGCGGCCTGGATTCTGGATCGGGTGGAAAATGCCCGGCTGCGGGCCGACAGAGGCGAGCTGGCCTTTGGCACCGTGGACAGTTTTTTGCTCTGGCGTTTGACCGGCGGGAAGGTTCACGCCACCGACGCCACCAACGCCAGCCGAACCAACCTCTACAACATTCACGACAACAGCTGGGATCCGGAACTGCTCTCTCTCTTCAGAGTGCCTGAGTCCGTGCTGCCGGAGGTGAAGGACTGCGCCGATGACTTTGGCATGACCGATCCTCAGCTGTTCGGGCGCGCCATCCCCATTTTGGGCATTGCCGGTGACCAACAGGCAGCTGCCATTGGCCAGGCCTGTTTCGAACCAGGCAGCATCAAAAGCACCTATGGCACCGGCTGTTTTGTCATTCTCAACACCGGCGACAAAGCCGTGGCGTCGAAGAACCGGCTGCTGACCACCATTGGCTATCGCCTGAACGGGCAGACGTCCTATGCCATCGAAGGCTCGATCTTTGTGTCCGGGGCAGCCGTACAGTGGCTGCGTGATGGCATCAAAATCATCGATAACGCCGCAGAAACAGAGGCCATGGCCCGCTCTCTGGACAACAATCACGGGGTCTATCTGGTGCCGGCCTTTACCGGGTTGGGAGCGCCTCACTGGGATTCCGAAGCCCGCGGGGCCATTTTTGGCCTGACCCGGGACACCGGCATTGCCCAGCTGGCCCGGGCCACGCTGGAATCTGTCTGCTACCAGACCTACGATCTGTTCCAGGCCATGGCAGAGGACGGGGTGCGTCCGAAAACCCTGAAAGTGGACGGCGGCATGGTGGCCAACGACTGGCTGCTGCAGTTCCTCTCAGACACCCTGGACATGCCGGTCCAGCGCCCGGTGGTCAACGAAACCACCGCTTTGGGCGCAGCATATCTGGCCGGGTTGCAGGCAGGTTTCTACAGCTCTTTGGAAGACCTGGCTGCCCAGTGGCAGGAAGAAGCCAGCTTTGCACCGCAGATGAACGCCAGTGTCCGAGAAAAACAGCTGGCTGGCTGGCAGGACGCCGTCCGCCGCACCAAGAGCAATTAACGCAAATCCTCGCTGAAGTTCAGCCCTGGTCTGCCTGCGGTTTCCTGCGGTCACACCAGGGCCTTAAGATGAAGTCGCTTTAAGAGAGCCCACTACCTGATAGGGCTTGAAGCATGACTCTGCCTCTATTCAGTTGGACAGAGGATAAATGACGGCTCAGGTACAAGCGCCTGGCGCTTCCAAGCAAAGCGATCATGCTCTTGGATATCGAAACCCGTAAGTGGCTTCTGCTTCTTATCGGTTAATCCGACAAAATCGCCTCTACAGGACAAAAATACATTACGCAGACGTCCAGATTGTTCCCGTCCAATACAAGTGATTTAACTAAAAATAATTGTATCTTTTCAGCATGTTATGGATTTACCCATAAATCGCGACGAAAGGTCACAAGAAGAATTTCGCTCTGGAAATTGTATACCATTTCTATACCTATGAATAACTGAGTATGAGTGCATTCACCGGTTTCCAGAAGATCAGATTGACCACCGATTGGGATGTCATGATCTGGAGCCCAGCTGAAACTGCACGCTCAAATTCTAAATCAATCTGCCCACCCCTCTTGTCGGCCGGACCAACCAAGAACAATGACCCATCCAGCCGCCCCCCTTCCCCTCCCCCGTCAAAACACCAACGGTCTCTTTCCCCCGATGAAGCGTCCCCATCCCGCAGCTGTTCAGCCGTTTGCCATAGATGAACAGTCCAAAAACCACGCCCTTTTCCCCCAAGACTGCAAGTATCAGGCCCTTCGCGAGGCTGAAGGTCTTCTCTTTCCCGCGCAAAAATCTGCATCAGTGTCCGCCGACCCTGACGCTCCCTGGGTCCCCCCTTGCATAGCCTCTTTGCTGAACGCTGCTGACGAAGTAGCGGAGAGCAATCCAACATTCAGCCGGAAACTGCGCCGAAACGCGGCTGACATGATCAAGGACGGTCCGTGCAAAGCCTGTATGCCCGGCCAGACAATTCCCTGTGGCGCCTTACAGCCTGGTCGTCCCAAACCGCTGGGAACCACCGCTTTGCCTGCGGCTGCAAAACGCATAATGGACCCGGACGGCTGAAAGCAAAGGCCCCCTCCCGTCACCGGAAGGGGGCCTTTTTTCGAGGTCTGAACGGGAGGGCCCAAACGGCTCGAACGCTCTGTATCAGTTTTGGTGTTTACACTGCGCGGGAGTGGCGACCTTCATCGGGTTTGAGGTAGCTGTCGAACACAGCTGCAACCGCACGCACCAGGGTCCGGCCCGGCTCCGTGACGTCCAGACGATTGCCGTCCCAGGTGATGACGCCATCCTGCGCGAAGGCGGCCAGCTGAGCTTTCTCAGCGCTCAGATCCAGCTTCTGCCCCGGGAAGCGCTTTGCAACTTCGGCCAGATCCACAGCCAGATCACACATCACCCCTTCAATGAGACTGCGGCGATAGAGATCTTCCGGGGTCACGGCCACGCCGCGGGCCACCGGCAGGATGCCCGCCTGAACGGCTTTGCGATACTCCGGCATGCCCACGTGGTTCTGCTGATACCCCTGGGGCAAAGACCCGATGGCTGAGGCCCCCAGCCCGATCAGCGCCGGGGCGGCATCGGTGGTATAACCCTGAAAATTGCGGTGCAGCTGGCCCTCATCCAGAGCCAGCGCCATGGCATCATCCGGTCGGGCAAAGTGATCCAGGCCAATACGGCGGTATCCGGCCTCAACCAGAATGCGGGCCGCTGTTTCCGCCTGCTCAAACCGCTCCTCTGTTTCCGGCAGCGCCTCCACAGGCATCAGCAACTGATGCTTTTTCATGTGAGGGACATGGGCGTAACCGAACAGCGAGACCCGGTTGGGATTTAACTCCAGCGCCACTTCAACTGACCGTTCAACACCTGCCACCGTTTGCAGCGGCAAGCCGTACATCAGATCAAGGTTGATGGCATCAATGCCCACGGCCCGCAGGCGGTTGACGGCAGAGGCGGTGACTTCCGGCGGCTGAAAGCGGTTACAGGCTTTCTGCACATCCGGGTTTACATCCTGCACACCGATAGAGGCTCGATTGATGCCCATATCCGCCAGCGCATAAACGGTTTCATCGGCCAGGTCGCGGGGGTCAACCTCAATGGCCAGTTCAGCCTGATCGGTCGCCTTGAAGTGGGACCAGATGGCTTTTCCCAGTCTGCGCAGGTCATCGGGCGATACCATACTGGGAGAGCCACCGCCAAAATGCAGATGCTCAAGTGGTCGCTGACCTTTGCCGGCCCCGGTGCCCAGTTCCCGGCCCACCAGTTCCAACTCGGCAAACAACAGATCCATGTAAGCCGCGACCGGCTCGTACTTGCGGACTACCCGCATGTTGCAGCCGCAGAAGTAACAAAGGGTGTCACAAAAGGGCACATGGAAATAGAGCGACAGGTTCTGCTCTTCTGGCAGAGCCCGCAGCCACTGGCCATAACAGTCGGCATCCACACCGGCATGGAAATGGGGCGCGGTGGGATAACTGGTGTAACGCGGCACGGGCCGGTCATATTTGGCGATGATTTTGTCTAGCATGGGCATTTGATACTCCTGCTTCCGGGCGCAAGTCTTTGACCTAGGTCAAGCAACTTTTCTGCAAGAATCAGCCCTGGTGGGATCAGGCAGAGCGCCTGGGTTGCTGGCAAGGTTCAGGCGTTGGCCTGACCTGTTCTCTTCCCCCCCTTCAGCCCTTCACCTCAAAGGGACTGGAGCCGTCTGCACTTCCGGAGTGACATCGGGCCAAGCAAGCGCAGTGCGCACAAACACTTGAAGCGCTTAGAGCATGATCGGTTTGATTGGAATCGCTTTGCGCCTGTACCTAAACCGGGAAGCATCCTCAAAAACATTGAAAAGACTTTCACGATTCACGTGTTGTCACGCAGTGAGTCCACTTACACCGATTTGACTCTAGCGCTTTCCAGCAAACCGATGATGCTCTAAGTAAGCTTGCTGCTGTTCTCAACCACAGACCCGGGGAAGCCACGCCCATGCTGGACGCAGCGCTGCGCCAGATCATTGACCCTCCGCTCAATCGGGCTGGCCGTCTGCTTGCCGGTCTGGGGGTTACCGCCAATCAGGTGACCGTCAGCGGATTTGTCTTGGGATTGCTCTCCCTGCCCCTGATCGCAGCAGACCAGACGCTCTGGGGACTGTTTTTCATTCTGCTTAATCGCCTGTTTGATGGTCTGGACGGGGCTGTCGCCCGCCAGCGCGGCCCCAACGACTTTGGCGGTTACCTGGATATTGTGCTGGATTTTGTTTTCTATTCCGGTGTGGTGCTGGCCTTTGCCTACCAGGACCCTTCAAACAGTTACGCAGCCCTGTTTCTGGTCTGGTCCTTCAGCGGCACCGGCTCTTCTTTTCTAGCCTATGCGATTTTTGCCGCCAAAAGAAAGATCACCACGGCCATTCGCGGCTCCAAGTCCCTGTACTATCTGGGTGGCCTGACAGAAGGCACGGAAACCATCGCCCTTTTTGTCTTCATTTGCCTCTGGCCTAGCCTGTTCAAAGAAGCGGCCTATGTCTTTGGCACCCTCTGCTGGATCACCACAATTACCCGGATACTTGCGGCCCGACAGGCGTTCAGCGACCCGGACAAAGATCCGGAGGCTCCATGAAAGACCGCTGGCAGGGATACTATCAGGCGACCGAAGGCAAGCCTCCCCGCCCCACCCTGTTGCGGGCTTTAACGGAATGGTCCGCTTTGGGCCACAGGCAGCCCGGCCATGCCTTGGATCTGGGGGCTGGAACCGGTCGGGACAGTCTGGAGCTTTTGCAACAAGGCTGGAAAGTCAGCGCCTATGACGGAGACGCCAGTGGCCTGGCCAAACTACAGGAAAAATCCCGGTCTCTCTCACAAGGAGAAAAGCCGGCACCTCCGTTGGACATCAACTGTCTGGCCTTTGAAGAGATCAGCCAGTTGCCTTCCTGTGATCTGATCAATGCCAGCTTCTCCCTGCCCTTTTGCAGGATCAACGCCTTTGACAGTCTCTGGTCGGCCATCCGGCAGGCTCTCTCCCCCGGCGGCCTCTTCTGCGGGCAGTTGCTGGGACCACAGGATCAGTGGGTTGAAGAACGAGGGCTTCTGAACTTTTCAGCCGACGACCTGCCCCCTCTGTTCAGTGGCTTCCGCGTCATTGAACAGCGTGAGGAAATCGGCCCAGGCTTCAGCTACAAGGGAGAGAAGTTCTGGCACATCTGGCACCTGGTGCTGCAACGCCTGGACGACGACAACAGCTCCAGCTCCAGCACCTCAGATTAGCCGACTTCTGCCACGGCAGGATCAAGATCCAGGCAGCTGGAGGGAATGGTGACTTCCTCCACACCGCGTTCGACGCCCAGCGCCCGCCAGGCAGCACCATAGGGACGTAAACCGTCTTCCGCCTCTGCCCGCAGCTGGCGGTCCAATTGAAGTGTGTCTTCCGGTGCGGTCCCGCCGCCCACCAGATTGATGCGGTCCTTTTCGATCATCTGAGCCAGGCGATCCGCCTTCAGACCCTTGCCGGGTGTAAAGCGGATCTGGCCATCAGACAGTTCCTTGTTCCGCGGGGAAAAGTCACTGGCATCCAGACCGCACTGCAGATAGATGGGCGCAGCAGCTTCCAGTGACGCTTTGGCCTTGCGGGCTCCCCGAAGGAAGAAGGGGGCTCTGCCGGTACCGGGCACAAGATCCAGAGCCACGGCATCGACACCACCGGCCAGCAATCCTTCCACCTGCAGTCCCACCGCTGTTTCCAGCTCTTTGGGGCTGACATCCCAGCCAAAATCCCGAACCACACCCAAAACAAAGCGGCGGCGGCCCCGCCCGGGCACTGCATCCACTGCCTCGCAGGCGATCTGAGCCGCCGCAAAGTTCAGGTAGAAGGCCTGTTCTTCCAGCCCTTTTTCCCGAAGGCTGAGAGGCGACGCCCCCAGCGCATTGGTGCGGATCACATCGGCCCCGGCCCGCAGGTAAGCCAGATGGGCCTCGCGAACCAGTTTGGACCGGGTGACGTTGAGCACTTCCAGGCAATCTTCAACACCAAAGAGATCCCGCGCCACATTCACATCCTGGGCGCGCAGCTGGCGGGCCAGCGAGCCGTCGGTCAAGAGAACGCGTTGATTGAGAGCGTCAGATAAGGTGCGCATTATGCTGCCTCCTGCAAAGCGGGGGTAAGGCCAAGAATTCGGCACACAGCCAGAGTGAGAGACGGTCGGTTCAGGGTGTAGAAATGGAAGTCCTGCACCCCTTCGGCCTGCAACTGGCGACAAAGTTCTGCTGCCGTACTGGCGGCAACCAGGGAACGCAGTTCCGGATCTTCATCCAGCCCCTCAAAGCGGGCTTTCAGCCAGTCCGGTACAGAGGCCCCGCACCGCTGACTGAAGGACAGGGTCTGGGCAAAGGAATGAATGGGCAGAATACCGGGGATCAGAGGCTGCGTGATCCCGGCGGCCTTGGCCCGATCCCGAAAGCGCAGGAACTGGTCTGCATCAAAAAAGTACTGGGTGATGGCCCGGCTGGCCCCGGCATCCAGCTTCCGCTTCAGGTTATCCAGATCAGCAGCTTGATCGGGCGAGTCGGGATGGCTTTCCGGATAGGCCGCAACAGAGATGTCAAAATCGGCGATGGCGCGCAGGCCTGACACCAGATCCGCCGCATTGGCGTAGCCTTCCGGATGCGGCTGATAGGCGGCCCCCAGTTCCGGCATGTCGCCGCGCAAAGCCACCAGACGGCGCACCCCCGAGGTGGCCCAGCGTCGGGCCAGGTTATTGATTTTGGCTTTAGAGGCGCCAACTGCGGTAATGTGAGCCGCCACCGGCAGGTTCTGCGCGGACGACAACTCACTGACCAGTTCTTCTCCCCGGGTTTGGTCACTTCCGGCGGCGCCATAGGTGACGGAAAAAAAGTCGGGCTGAAGATCTCTGAGCTTACTGACACAGGCAGCAAAGCTCTCTTCGCCGCGCGGGGATTTGGGAGGGAAAAGTTCAAAAGAGAGATTTGGGGTCGGGTACATTCTGGTCAGTTCCTTTGCAGCGGCCTGCGGGATCCCTGATTGAGAGATCCGGCGGCGCTTTTTCTCAGACGTTACGAAATGGCTTTGCTGTCTTGTGGCTGGCTTTCCTGATCGGGTGTGTCGCCGGCTCTTTGATCGTTGGCAGGTCGGCGGGCCTCCCACAGGCAAACGGTCAGCTCCCCTCCTTCCAGGCGGCGCGGCATGACAGCCGACAGGCCTGCTTCCGAGAGGAGCTCCGACATTCGTGAGCTTTCAAAGCCCAGCCAGCGGTGGGCCTGTTCATCTCTCAGATCCCGGCGGTCATGCTCGGCGAAATCAACAATCATCAACCGCCCACCAGGGCGCAGCACCCGGGCCACTTCGCCGAGTGTTGCAACGGGATTGTCGGAGAAGTGCAGCACCATGTGCAGGGTAACGGCATCAAAACTGCCATCGCTGTAAGGCAGCCGGTTCATGTCGCCATGGCGCACCTGGCAATGGCTGAGACCGGCGCGAAAGACGTTCGACCGGGCCACGTTGAGCATCTCCAGAGACCGGTCGATGCCAACGCCTTCGCGCACCTGATCTCCCAGAAGGGTCAGAATGTGCCCGGCCCCTGTGCCCAGATCCAGAAGGCGGTCCACGGGTTCCTGCTCAAAGGCCTGCCGCAGAGCTGTATCAACCTCTGCCTGATCGACATGCAGTTCCCGCAGTTTTTCCCAGGTGATGGCATTGCGGCGGAAGTAGGCATCGGCCTTGACGGCCCAGAAAGCCTTCACTTTTTCCAGGCGTTTCAGGTCAAGCTCCTGCACGGCGTCATCCTGGGGCATCAGATCCACGATGACCCGTGCCAGATCTGCTGACTGGGTGGTGGTGGCCTGTCGATAGAACGCCCAGGACCCTTCCTGATGCCGTTCCAGCAGCCCGGCTTCCACCAGCAGTTTGAGATGACGGGAAACTCTGGGCTGGCTCTGGCCCAGGATTTCAACCAGTTCACTGACGGTCAGCTCAGCATGCGAACACAGCCCCAGAATGCGCAGGCGTGTGGCTTCTGCGGCAGCCTTCAAACCCTGTAACAGCTGATCCATCTGACCTGTGCCTTTCTCTGCGCTCTCTCGTGAGGTCCCGGTGTTTTTCCCGGCATCCCATCCGAATACTCATATAAGGATATCTTTATATCTGAATTATGCAAGCAGAGTCTTTAAATGGCATGAAGAATGGCAAAAACTGAGGTTTTCAGGATCTGAACCGGAAGACTGAATGCGGCCGAAAACAATACAGTGAGAAGCGCAGTTACATCATTCTTCGGGATCGGGCAGGCCAATCCCTCCAGGGAGATTCGCGCTTCTGTTCAACAATTTAGAGAAAATCTTCAGCTAAAAAGACAAGTCGTTCAGCAGGCAGAATCGTCTGTTGCCCCTGTCAGAGGCAACAGCACCCCGTTTCGGGCAAAGCCACGAGACCTGCCCACAACAGCCACAGCTAAGCAGGACGTAAATGATGGCTTGATTTGGAGGACCGGTTAATTCACGGCCCGGGGCAGCGGCAGGTAGCGGCCTTCTTCCAGACCTTTGAAATGGGCCTGAATGTCCGGGTGTGAAACGGGCGACCCGCTGTCGTCGGGCAGCAAATTCTGCTCTGAGACGTAGGCCACGTAGCTGTTCTGATCGTTTTCGGCCAGCAGATGGTAAAAGGGTTGATCCTTGGAGGGGCGAATGTCCTCAGGGATCGATTCCCACCATTCTTCCGTGTTGTTGAAGACCGGGTCCACGTCGAAGATCACCCCACGAAAGGGAAAGGCACGGTGTTTAACAATTTGTCCGATTTCAAACTTGGCGACGCGCAACGGTAAGGTCCTCGATAACAACTCAAACTCTCCCGGCAGCGCCACAAGAGCCTAACAAATAGCTAAGGTGCAGAAGTTTCTAACATCACGGACCCATAAAAGTCAGCCGATAGAGTAAAAAAATCTGAACGCTCTGCCAGTTTTTGCATCGTAAAGAGGAATATAGGAGGTGCGATTGCCTGCACACTCAGCATTGTCGCCTGGACTTCTTGCCTCAGGACAATTCAGATTCTCTGTCGCCCAGTGAACAAGCTGGATCAGCTGCGCAGATCTACATTCGAGAGAACGGTATCCAGCACGACCTTCTTGGCCGCATCATCTTCCAGTCCCGCCATGGCAGCCACCAGCATGGCGGCAGCCGTCACCCCTTCCATGTGGGATTTCAGCTTGCTCTCACCACGTGACTTCGCTTCCGCAAAGGTCTCACTGTAGGCTTCTTCAGCCAAACCAATTGTGGTTTCGTCCAGGATTTCGGACATGTCTTCTCAAAACCTTTAATCACAGGCAAGGGAGCTGGAGAGATCTCCCGGAAGGTGCAAAAGTCTGATCTGAGGTTTCCCCAGTCCAAACCTTGAGGTGATTCTACAGCAATTGGTTAAATCTTAGCTAAATGCCGATAAGAAGCAGTTAACAGGCATGATTTAGATTGCCAGGTCCATCCGACGGCCTGTCAGAACTGCACCTGAGGGAAAGCCACGCTGCCTCACACCACGCCACTTTTGAACAGTTGGTTTCTAACGTCAGTTAGATTAACATTCCGTGAGCGGACAGCGGCAAAAGCAAAAAATCCAGGGCTGTCAGAGATGTCGGTCAGTTGGCGCAGCAAGGACCAGAAGCTGTTCGACTGGCCCCATACCCGCGTCAGCCATTGAAAGATCACAGGTACAGTAATGGGCCAAAAACCAACAGATATCCTGCAAACTCAGGAAGCCCAGGACAGCCTGAAACTCAGGGCTGCCAATGCCCACAACCTGAGCAAAGGGGACCGCACCCGCGAACACATTCTGCGCATCGCTGCCCGGCTCTACAGCGAACAGGGGTTCGGCACCACATCTCTGCGCGACATCGCGGCGGCGGCTGGCATGAAAGCCGGCTCTCTGTACTACCACTTCAACAGCAAGGAAGACATTGTCGTTGAAGTCCTGAATGCGGGCATTGCCTGGGTCTTTGAAGAAGTGCGCCTGTCTGTGGATTCCATGCCCGGCGACGCTGACAGCCTGGACAAAATCTCACAGGCAATCCGGGCTCATCTGGTGATCCTGCATGAGGAAAGCGCCTTCACCGCCGCCAACATGCGCATCTTTGCCCAGGTGCCCGATGAGGTACGCCAGCGCCACCTTCCGCTACGCCGGGCCTACGAAGACTACTGGGCACAGTTGATCAAAGACGCCCAGAAAGAGGGAAAGCTGAACCGGGAAACCAACGCCTCGCTTTTGCGGCTGAGCCTGCTGGGCGCGTTGAATTCCTCCATTGAATGGTATCGCGCCGACAAATCCAGCCTGGAAGCCGTGGCCGCCAACATCAGCGAAATCTTCCTGAAAGGCGCTCAGGCCCGCTAGATACTGATCCGCTGGGTTAGAAGCGCATTGCGCCAGGAACCAAGCAGTGGCTCATGCTCTTCTCTTTAGAAAGAGGGCATTTTCTATCAACGGATCTCTGTCGAGAGGACGCTGGATAGCAATCTGGCAGAATGTGGCTGCCCCTATTTGGGGTCGTACCGCAGCGCAGGTGTCACCCCGTCATTGCTGGTAACGGTTACACCGAGATCGCGCACCAACCCATCTTTCAGGCCATAGATCCAGCCATGCAGAGACAGCTTCTGGCCCCGGTGCCAGGCATTCTGCACCAGGGTTGTCTTGGTCAGATTGCTCACCTGTTCCATCACGTTTAGTTCACAGAGACGATCAGCCCGCTGCTTGTCATCTCCCAGGGCGTCAATCTCTTCCTTGTTACGGGCATAAAGAGCCTTGATCGGCCAGATCCACTGGTCAATCAGCCCCATCTGAGCCTGCCCCATGGCCGCCATCACCCCACCACAGCCATAGTGACCGCAGACGATGATGTGCTCCACCTTCAACACTTCTGTTGAATACTGCAGAACCGACAGGCAGTTGATGTCGGCTGGCACCACCAGATTGGCCACATTGCGGTGAACAAACAGCTCACCGGGATCCATGCCGACAATGTCATTGGCTGGTACCCGGCTGTCGGAGCAGCCGATCCAGAGGTATTTGGGCGACTGCTGATCTGACAGACGGTTGAAGAAATCGGGGTCGACTTTGGTTTTTCCCTCGGACCAGTTGCGGTTGTTTTCCAGCAGATCCTCGACCGTCAAGACGGCATTTTTTTCAGTCATCCTCGTTTTCCTTTCACCTGTTGTCTGCCCTCCTTGTCAGGTTTGCCTGTGCCAAATGGCAGCAGAAGGTCAGCGCCAGTCATTATGTCAGAGCCAGGGAGCTCTGACGATTGTGCCGACAACATGGCCTTTGCATGGAGGGTGGGTCACAACAAAAGCAAAGCGTTTAAAGCTTCCACTTAAACCGATTTAACTCTAAATCAGAGATGGTGGCTTAGCAAGTCACCGTCAAGACAACTAACGCAATAAAAACAATTGTTTATACAGGAAAAACCTGTCAATTAACGCCCGTTACTTTGCCAGAAAAGCACTGTAAAAGCTCCCCATCCCACTCTGGATTGAGCAGCGCTTCTCTGTAGTATTGATCCTCCTGACTTTTGGACGTGGCTTCGCCTGTGCCCCTGACACACCTCCCTTCCCTGCCTATCAGCCCGATGCTGCCGGAGCTGCTGTCGACACTCAGCGGGGCCAACACCGCCGTGTTGGAAGCCCCTCCAGGGGCTGGGAAGACCACGCTTGTCCCTCTGGCCCTGCTCGACCAGCAATGGTTGGCAGGCGGCAAGATCCTGATGCTGGAGCCCCGCCGCCTGGCCGCCCGGGCGGCTGCCGAGCGCATGGCTCAGATCCTGGGAGAACCTGTGGGGCAAAGGGTCGGCTATCGCACGCGCATGGACAGCAAAGTCAGCAGCGCCACCCTCATTGAAGTCATGACAGAGGGCACCTTGCTGCGCCAGCTACAGCGGGATCCGGAGCTGCCGGGGATCGGTGCGATCCTCTTTGACGAATTTCACGAACGCAATCTGGACAGCGATCTGGCGCTGGCTTTCAGTCGGGATCTGCAGGAAGCGCTGCGGGAAGATCTCAGGCTGTTGATCATGTCAGCCACCCTCGATGGCCAGGGCATTGCCGAAAAACTGGGCCAGGCCCCCGTTGTGCGCTCTGAAGGCCGCAGTTATCCGGTCGCGGTGACACACCACCCCGCCCCCAAAGACCGACAGCTGGGATCTTCATTGGCTGCGGTGCTGCGGCAGGCCCTTGCGGACACCCCGCCAGCCGATCTGGGGGATGTGCTGGTCTTCCTGCCCGGCGAGCAGGAGATCCGCCAGACTGCCGGGGATCTGAAATCGCTGGCAGAAACACACGACCTGGTCATTTTGCCTCTTTTTGGCGCACTGCCGCCCAGGCAACAGCAAGCGGCTCTAAGGCCGGACCCACAGGGCCGTCGCAAGGTCATTCTGTCCACCGCCATCGCCGAAACCAGCCTGACCATCGACGGCGTGCGCACGGTGATCGATTGCGGCCTTTCCCGGGAACCCCGCTTTGACCCCGGTAGCGGCATGAGCCGTCTGGTAACCACCAAAGTCTCCCAGGCCGGAGCCACCCAGCGGGCCGGACGGGCTGGTCGACAGGCCCCCGGTCATTGCCACCGTCTCTGGCCCGAACCCCAGCAGCGGGGACTGCCGCCTTATGCGCTGCCGGAAATCATGGTCGCCGACCTGACCGGCTTTGCCCTTGATCTGGCGGTCTGGGGTGCCCGGGAGGATGATCTGCTTTTCCTGGACCCGCCCCCAACTGCCGCCCTTTCACAGGCCAGGGATTTGCTGGTTCAACTGGAGGCGCTGGATTCCTCCTATCGTGTGACCCCTTTGGGCAGACAAATGTCCGAGCTGCCGTTGCACCCCCGGCTGGCCCACATGCTGATCACCTCCTGCAATCAGGACCAGGGGCCGGAGGCGGCAGCCATCGCTGCCGTGCTGATGGAAAAGGATCCCCTTACCAGCCGCGACAGCAATCTGGCCTCAAGACTGGATCTGCTGAACCGGCACAAGGAGGCAGCCGGACGGCCCGGCAACCAGGGGATCAACGCCGGTGCGCTGGCCAGGGTCAGGCAAACCGCCGGAGATCTGCGACGACGTCTCAAGCTGCCCAACCGTCCCCTGGATAGCAGCCTGTGCGGCCCGTTGCTGGCGCTGGCTTATCCGGACAGGCTGGCTCAGAGGCGCGGGCCTGGTCTCTACCGGCTTTCCGGTGGCGGTGGGGCGCGCCTTGCCGAAAACGACAGCCTGGCTCCTTTCGAGTTTCTGGCACTTGCTGCATTGGATGGTCAGGTCAAAGACGGACGCATTTTCCTGGCCGCTTCGCTGACCAGAGAAGATCTGGAGCAGCAGTTCGCACAAGCCATAGAGGAAAAGGAGACTGTGCTCTGGAACAGCCGAAGCCAGTCAGTGCAGGCCCGCCAGCAGCTGCGGCTGGGCGCTTTGGTGCTAAAGGACAGACCACTTGCCAACCCCAGCCCGGATCTGATTGCAGCCGGACTGCTGCAGGGCCTGCGCGAAACGGGTCTGCACAAGCTAAGCTGGAGCAAAGAGGCAACGCAGTTTCGCCAGCGCACCCTCTGCCTGACGGCTAACAGCCCGGACCAGTCTGATTTTCCGGACTTCAGCGACCAGGCATTGCTGGAGGAACTGGAAGACTGGTTGGCCCCGTTTCTGGGGAAAGCCACAAAGCTGGAGGCTCTGTCCAGGATCGACCTGCTCCCGGTGCTGAAAGCCCGGCTGGACTGGTCACAGCAGCAGCTGCTGGATCAGGAAGTCCCGACCCACCTGAAAGTGCCCAGTGGTTCCAGCATCCGATTGGATTACAGCGACCCTGCCTCCCCGGCCCTGCCAGTCAAACTGCAGGAACTCTTTGGCCTGGCCCAGACCCCGACAGTCGCGCGCGGACGCTTGCCGGTGACCTTAAAACTGCTGTCGCCCGCCGGACGGCCGGTGCAGGTTACCCAGGATCTGGCAAACTTCTGGAAGGTGGGCTACCAGGATGTGAAAAAAGACCTCAAGGGCCGCTACCCCCGTCACCCCTGGCCTGACGACCCCTGGACGGCCCAGCCAACGCGACGCGCCAAACCCCGAACGTGACAGCACAGATCCCGCCCCGATCGGGAAAGCAGAAAAGCGATCAGCTCTTTAGGCTTAACTGCCTCTGGACCTGACGCCGGGACTATGCAAGATGGCGGATACAGCCGCCGGGCGAATTCTCTTCCAGGCAGGCTCCCTCCCACACCAGATAAAGAGGCAAGGAATCCCGTGTCCAATAAGTTGCAAGATCTGCTTTCAAAACGCGACTGGCTGCTGGCCGACGGTGCCACCGGCACCAACATGTTTGCCATGGGTCTGCAACACGGGGATGCGCCAGAGCTCTGGAACCTGGAAGAGCAGGACAAGATTCGCGCTCACTACCGCAGCTTCATCGACGCAGGCTCCGACATTGTCCTGACCAACACCTTTGGCGGCACGGCCAATCGCCTGAAGCTGCACAAGGCGGAAGATCAGGTCTATGACCTGAACAAAGCCGCAGCTGAGCTGCTGAAAGAAATGATCGACGAGAGCGGTCGCGAAGTAATCTGCGCCGGATCGGTCGGCCCGACCGGCGACCTGCTGGTGCCGCTGGGCCCCCTCACCTACGAAGAAGCTGTGGCGGCTTTTGAAGCCCAGTGCATTGGCCTGCGTGATGGCGGAGCCGATGTGGCCTGGATCGAAACCATGAGTTCGCCGGAAGAACTGAAAGCTGCCATTGAAGGGGCGACGAAAGCCGGCCTGCCTGTGGTCTGCACCCTGTCCTTCGACACCAACGGCCGCACCATGATGGGGGTCAGTCCCTCTGATCTGGTGGAGCTGGCCCATGCTTCCGACCCGCTGCCCATCGCCTTTGGCGGCAACTGCGGCACGGGGGCGGCAGAACTGGTCGCCGCCATCACCAACATGCGGGATGCCGGAGGCGACACGGACATCCGGATCGCCAAAGCCAACTGCGGCATTCCTGAATATGTCGACGGGGAAGTGGTTTACAACGGCACCCCGGAACTGATGGGCCGCTACGCCGTCATGGCCCACAATGCCGGGGCACGGATCATTGGCGGCTGCTGCGGCACCACACCGACCCACGTCAAAGCCATGCGCGAAGCTCTGGAAAACCACACCAAGGGTCCAGCACCGACGCTGGAGGAAATTGTTGCAGAGCTGGGCGCCGTTGCCACGGGCAAAGACCCGGAAGCCGCAGGGGCCGAACGTCGCGGCCGCCGTCGCCGCAAGTAATCACCAACCTCTGACGTTACAGCATTGAAAAAGGGGAGCCGAAACCGGTTCCCCTTTTTGCTGTTTCAACCGTCAGCCGAGAATATCAAAGATCTCGTCGATGGAATTAAGCACGTGATTGGCATGGGCAGAGAGAACGCCCCGGCTGGACGTTCCTGTCAGCACCCCAACCAGCTTGCCGGCACCGGCGGCTTCGCCCATCTGCATGTCGTGGGTGTTGTCGCCCACCACCATGACTTCTGCGGGGTTGAGGCTGGTGGTCCGGCAGAAAGCCTCCACCATGCCCGGGCCTGGTTTCACGCCGTAGCCGCTGTCATAGCCTGCGATGAAGTCCAGCAGCTGGCGCAGATCAAAACGCTCTACCGTCAGCTCGGCAGCCACCTGAGAATCGTTGGTAGCAATGCCCAACCGTAAATCCAAGGAGCGCAAACGGGTAAAGAAGGCTTCCAGGTCAGTCACCGGAACGGCAGAGACAATCCCTTCGTTCTGGAAGACCCTGTCCAGCAGCTCCACCAGTTCTCCCACCCGGCGGTGGGGCAGTTCAGCTGCCCAGAGCATGGCAATCTCGGAGGTGTTCCCGGCAGCCAGCAGAGATCCGGCCTGAACCTCATCAGTCTCCGGATTGTGCCCGCCAATGGCCAGCAGACGCTCAGACACCGCCACATTACCACTCGCCGCGGCAATGGCAGCTTTGCGGTTCACCGGCGACCAGGTGGCCTGATAGTCAAAAAGAGTTCCATCCTTGTCAAAAAGAATGCCTTTGATGGCCATGGGCCGCTCCCAACAAATTTCACATACGACGCACCAGGGCTAACGACAGGTCGCCGCAGCAGAGCCAGCCTGCGCACCCCAGAGTGTGATTAACGTCTTTGCTGAAATCACCTCGTGGGTCCAAACAAGACGATATGACTCTAGCCCTGCTGACTCTGCCGCAAAATACCCTGATAGATTTCCTGGTCGCCACAGACACCAACGAAGCTCTCACCGTCAAGCAAAACCACCGGCAAACCGGAAGCCTGACGCAATTCAATGACCCGGCGCATGGTCGTTCCCAACGGCGCGGCGACCAGTTGCAGGCCGTTCAGCGGGGCTTCCAGAAGAGACTCACTGTCTGCAACCACCTCCCCGGCTCCCCCGTCCAGACGCAGCCCAATGGGCCGGCCCTTGTCATCCAGGTTGACCGCATGGCGACCGGCCTTGTCCAGGTCCACCCAATCCCCGGAACGGGACAGTTTGTCCAGCGGGGTCATGAGAGAGCCCCCACGCAGAACATTTAACGGGTTCATGTGGGCGACAAATTCGGTGACGTAGTCATTGGCGGGATTGAGCACGATGTCTTCCGGTTCCCCGGTCTGGACGATCCGGCCCGATTCCATGATGGAGATGTGGCTGCCGATCTTCAGGGCTTCATCCAGGTCATGGCTGACAAAAATGATGGTCTTGTGCAGCTTCTGCTGCAGTTCCAGCAATTCATCCTGCAGCTTGTCCCGGATCAAGGGATCCAAGGCAGAAAAAGGTTCGTCCATAAGCAGAATGTCAGCGTCGGTGGCAAAGGCCCGGGCCAGACCAACGCGCTGCTGCATGCCGCCGGACAGCTCGTGGGCATACTTATCGGCCCACTGATCCAGCCCGACGATTTCCAGCTTTTCGTCAACAATGGATTTGCGTTCTGCCTTTGCCATGCCGCGCAGTTCCAGGCCAAAGCCGACGTTTTCCCGCACCGTACGCCAGGGCAGCAAAGCGAACTGCTGGAAAACCATGGCCACGCGCGTGGTACGCAGGGTCCGCAGGACCGAGGCCGAGCAGCTGGCCACATCGACGGCCTGCCCCTCATGCTCAATCAGCACTTCTCCGCGCGAGACCTTGTTCAAGCCGTTGACGGCCCGCAGCAAGGTGGATTTGCCGGACCCGGACAGGCCCATGAGAACCGAGATTTCCCCCTGCTCTACCGCCAGATTGGCATCAGCCACCCCCAGCACATTGCCGGTGGCGTCCAGGATTTCATCGCGGGTTTTGCCCTGATCCAGCAGACCCAGGGCCACCTGCGGCTTTTCGCCGAACATAATGTCGACGTGCTTGAATTCGACTGTCGGCATTATTTCTTATCCGTCTTTTTGGCGGGTTCTTTGCAGAGGCGGTCCAGCAGGATCGCCACAATGACAATGGCCAGCCCGGCTTCAAAGCCTTTGGGAATGTTCACCGTGTTGAGCGCCCGGATGACCGGGACCCCAAGACCGTCAGCCCCGACCAGCGCGGCGATCACCACCATGGACAGAGACAGCATGATGCACTGGGTCAACCCCGCCATGATGGTCGGCAGGGCGTGCGGCAGTTCGACTTTCCACAGCAACTGGCTTTTGCTGGCCCCAAAGGACTCCCCGGCCTCCAGCAGCGGCTTGGGCACGGAAGAAACACCCAGGTGGGTCAGACGAATGGGGGACGGCAGGGCGAAAATCACCGTGGAAATCAAGCCCGGCACCACCCCCAAACCGAACAGCACCATGGTCGGGATCAGGTACACGAAGGTGGGAATGGTCTGCATCAGATCCAGCACCGGACGCAGCGCGGCGTAAAGCCGGGGGCGGTGGGCGGCCGCAATTCCCAGCGGCACCCCAATGGCCATGCAGACAATGGTCGAAGCCAGGATCAGCGCCAGGGACTTAATGGTTTCTTCCCAATAGCCCATGTTGACGATCAACAGCAGGAAGACGATGGCCCCGGCTGTCAGTTTCCAGGACCGGTGCAGCCAGTAAGCCAGCGCTGCGACCAGCGCAATGACCAGCAAAGGCGGGAAAAAGAGCAGCAGGTCGATGACGCCCTCAATGGTCGTGCCGACCACCAGGGAAATGAAATCAAAAAACCAATAGAGATGGTCTTCAGCAAAGCCCACCAGTTCCTTGATCCACTTTCCCAGAGGAATCTTTGGTTCTGAAAACCACTCCTCCATCTTTCATCTCCCTCTCAATTCGTTTCTCGCGCCCCACCCCACAGCCTTCATCAGGGTATCCGGCGGATGCCAGTTTCAAACTGCACCCTCTGGTCCCTTAAAGAGCCCTGTTTGCTTTCTTTGCTGGACCGCGTGTTGAGGTCACAAAGATCAGAAGGACTCTAGCCTGAGGCGATAAAAGGGGGGAGGAAATAATTCGGGACGTTACGCGCCCCTGTTCTTTTGTCAGCCGTCCGGCATCAATGGGTTTGCCATCGGGTACAATGGCCTGAGACCAATGACCTTTACTTCAATGGCCTCTGGCCCCATGGCCCGGGGATCAACGCTACCTGGTCCCTGCCGTCTTGTCCCCCACAACACAAGAACAGCCCAGTTTCCGGACAACTGTATCCGTTTCAGATGATACCTGTTTCAGATAAACGAAGGGCGGCTGCACCAACAGCCGCCCCTCCTGCGTTACCTGCCGCTTAGAGGCCCAGAGCGCTTTTCACTGCGGGCAGAGCGGGCTTGCCGTCCATGGTTTCCACGCCATCAAGCCAGCCATCAACAATGGCGGGGTTTTTCTTAAGCCAGGCTGTGGCTGCATCTTCCGGCTCTTCACCATCATCCAGAATGGCACCCATGATTTCGTTTTCCAGGGCCAGGGTGAAGGCGAGATTGTTCAGCAGCTTGCCCATGTTGGGGCAATCAGACCCATAGCCTGCGCGGGTGTTGGTGTAGACGGTGGCACCGCCGTAGTTGGGGCCGAACCAGTCATCCCCACCATCCAGATACACCATGTCGAAGTTGGCGTTCATCGGGTGCGGCGCCCACCCCAGGAAAACAATGGCTTTATCACGCTTGGATGCACGGGCGACCTGAGCCAGCATGCCCTGCTCGCTGGATTCCACCACATCGAAACCCTTCAGACCAAAGGCATCCTGATCAATCATGTCCAGGATCAGACGGTTGCCATCGTTGCCCGGCTCAATGCCGTAGATTTTGCCATCCAGGTCATCGCGGAATTTGGCGATGTCGCCGAAGCTCTTCAGACCCTTGTCAGCCAGATACTTGGGCACGGCCAGGGTGTACTTGGCCCCTTCCAGATTGGCGCGCACAGTGTCCACGGTTTTGTCTTCACGGTAAGGGGCGATGTCCCCTTCCATGGTGGGCATCCAGTTCCCCAGGAAGACGTCAATGTCCCCGTTTTTCATGGAGGCATAAGTCACCGGCACGGACAACAATGTGGTGGTCGGCTCGTAGCCCATGGCTTTCAGCACCACAGAGGTGGCTGCGGTGGTGGCGGTGATGTCGGTCCAGCCAACGTCAGAAAAGCGAACTGTCTTGCATGCTTCAGGATCGGCAGCCTGCGCGGTGGCACTCCACCCCAGAGCCACGACGGCGGCAGTTGCCAGAATTTTGCTGATTTTCATCTTGTTATTACCTTCCCTGTTTGCGGTCGGTTCAACAGAAGGAGCCCTGTTTTCATTGGCCTTGTCACCAGGAAAACTGTTGTTTCTTGGTGGGTTTGGGTCCCCTGAACTTCATTTTGTTTCGCATCGCTGCTTCTGATAGCCACAGGAACCGCGACATCAAAAGGCCGATACTCTCGAAGTAAACTGGTCCAGCGATGGCCCTTACTTTGCCCCCATTTTAATGACAGGTCACCTGTCATGTATCGGGGATACGCAAGGCCCGCAGCCCCGTGGCCACGACCCAGTCCGTCTCCATAATTACACGTTGCGACACTATGAAACCTTTTTTTGATTGAACGTTCAATAAAAAATGTTAGATTCCCCCCAGATTTTGCGAATGTTGCCGGATAGAGACCAACAGTCTCCCAACGGCGACAGAGTGATCCGGACGGCGGACAGACACTCAAAGCTGAAACAGATCAAAACTGAAACAATGGTCTGGACCCGTCAGTTTTTGTAATCCCGCTCCCGGCCACTGGGTCCACAGCCAACACAGGGTCCACAGCCAACAAAGGAAGTGACGCAGAGTGCCAAAAGTCGGCATGGAAGAGATTCGGCGACGACAGCTGATCGAGGCCACGATTGACACCATCCATGAAGCCGGGTTCGCCAAGGCTTCGGTGATGGCCATCAGTCGACGTGCCGGTCTGTCCGCCGGTCTTGTGGCGCACTACTTCAAGGACAAGGATGGCCTGCTGGAAGCCACGCTGCGGCACATTTCCAACGACCTGAGCCAGGATTTCATTACCCGGCTGAGAAAAGCCCAATCGCCCAGAGCGCGCCTGGAAGCCATCATCGCCTCGAACCTCGGCGCTGAACAGTTTGATTCCCGTACCACTGAAGCCTGGCTGGCTTTCTGGGGACAGGCCCCCCACTCTCCCCGTCTGCTGCGGGTTCAGAAAATCAATGAACGGCGCCTGCTCTCCAACCTGCGCTATGCGGCAACACAGCTGCTTCCGCGTGACGAGGCCGAGTTCCTGGCCAACTCCCTGGCCGCACTGATTGATGGCCTCTACCTGCGCGCCGCCTTATCTGGCATGCCCCCCAATCCTTTGGGCGCACAGCAGCAGGCCAACCAGTTGCTGGATCTTTGTCTGGAGGCCCTTTCCCAAAAAGGCGTTTCCCAGCCGGCACTCCAGGAGATGGCGACATGACAAAACGACTGACCCGACCGGCATAGCACCCAGCTCGCTTGCGTCCCGTTACAACCACAGGCTTGAATGCAACCAACAGCCTGTCAGCAAACCGAAACAGTGATGACAAGGCTCAGGTTCTTTCCCCCAAAAACACGGACCGGCCCCATCTAAGGATGACGAACCATGGCAACTCAGGAATTCGACTACATCATCGTTGGCGCTGGCTCTGCCGGTTGCGTGCTGGCAAACCGACTGGGTGAAGACAAGGATGTGAAAATCCTGGTCCTGGAAGCAGGTGGCAAGGACTACTCCATCTACATCCATATGCCCGCCGCCCTGGCCGAACCGCTGAAAACCGACACCTACAACTGGTATTATGAAAGCCAGCCCGAGCCTTACATGGACAATCGGGTGATGTACTGTCCGCGCGGCAAGGTGCTGGGAGGGTCCTCCTCCATCAACGGCATGCTCTACATTCGCGGACACGCCCTGGACTATGACCGCTGGGGCCAGGCTCTGCCGGGCTGGAGTTACGCTGACTGCCTGCCCTACTTCCGCAAAGCCGTGAACCATGAGCTGGGTGCGGATGACTACCAGGGGGACAGCGGGCCGCTGAACGTTTCAGCAGGAAAGATGAAAAACCCGCTGTTTCAGGCCTGGATCGAAGCAGGCCGTCAGGCAGGTTATCCCATTACCGAGGATGTAAACGGCTACCAGCAGGAAGGCATCGGCCGCTATGACATGACGGTAAAGAATGGCCGTCGCTGGTCCACCGCCCAGGCCTACCTGCGTCCTGCCATGAAGCGCGGCAACATCACCGTTGAAACCCGGGCCCTGACCCTGAATCTGGACTATGAAGGCAGCAAAGTTGTCGGCCTGACCTACAAGCAGGGCAACGACATCAAGAAAGTCCGGGCCAGCCGAGAAGTCATTGTCTCCAGTGGCGCCATCAACTCCCCACAGCTGCTGCAACTCTCCGGCATTGGCCCGGCAGCGCTGCTGAAAGAACAGGGCATTGAGGTCAAAGCCGACCTGCCGGGTGTGGGAGCCAATCTGCAGGATCATATCGAGTGCTATGTGCAGTACCAGTGCACCAAGCCCATCAGCCTCTACCCGGCGCTCAAGTGGTACAACCACCCCTGGATCGGCTTCCAGTGGCTTTTCTTCAACAAAGGCATCGGAGCCTCGAACCAGTTCGAAGCCGGAGGGTTCATCCGGTCCCGCGCCGGGTACGAGCACCCTAATCTGCAGTTCCACTTCCTGCCCATCGCCATGAACTATGACGGCTCCAATCCGGTGCAGGAGCATGGCTTCCAGTGTCATGTGGGCCCCATGCGGCCGACCAGCCGCGGCCATGTGAAAATCCGCTCCAACGATCCCACCAAAGCGCCGGAGATCCTCTTCAACTACAACCAGACCCAGCAGGATATTGAAGAAATCCGCGACGGCATCCGTCTGACCCGAGAGATCATCGAACAACAGGCCTTTGACCAGTTGCGCGGCGCCGAACTGATGCCTGGCCCCGCCGCCCAGAGCGATGCAGAAATTGATGCCTTTGTGCGCCAGCACGCTGAAAGTGCTTACCATCCCTCCTGCACCAACAAGATGGGGGCAGAAAGCGATCCCATGGCCGTGGTCAACGACCAGGGGCAGGTTTATGGCGTGGAGAACCTGCGGGTTGTGGATGCCTCCATCATGCCGGACATTCCCTCCGGCAACCTCAACGCCCCGACCATCATGATTGCGGAAAAGATGGCCGATCGGATCAAGGGCGCTAATCCTCTGCCCCGTTCTGATGCCAAAGTCTGGATCCACCCGGACTGGGAAAACAAGCAACGCTGACCAGTCATCGTCGGCGGTGATGCGCGCTCGCCTTGCCGCCGACAGGATGCCCCCTCCCTGTTGAAGAGAGCAAAGGTGCGTAGAACGACTTTCTCACAGAGCTTCAGGGCCTCTGGGGCCGTTCAATGAGGAAGAAAACCATCTGACGCCTTCCCAGTCAGGACGGCTTGTGATTTGTCTGTCTTTAGCCGAGCTGGACAAGGCTGGCGGCTCATTCACAGGGAATGAGAACAAGGCCATCACCTTTGCAAAAGCGGCTCAGATAGCGGCGTCAGCCTCTACCAAAATCGCCAGTTATCATTCTACAGCGCCAGAAATCTGCCTGCTTACAGGCAAAATGAACATCGTTTAAATATTTGAACGGTAACTCTATCCGAGTTTTTGCCACGGAACTGTGTTCACTTGGCGCTCCCCTTTGCAACGCGCAGGCTTCCAGCCTCTCTTGAGCAAGCCCCTTGTCAGGGGCTACCCCGCAAGTCGTTGGTGTCTGAGCCTGACCCGATCCCTTTCTGGTGTGGTTTTTTCTTTGGCCATGCCCTTTCCAGGAAGCAAGAGCCAGGACCAGATCCCTTTGGATACCCCGGACAATAGCCCCGGCCGGCGACAGGTCGGCGGAGAGAGTCATAAATCACACATAAATGCAGTGGAAAAAATAAAAACACAGGAAAAATCATCCTCTGTATTTGGCGAATAAGTAGAATTGGATCACACCGGTAGTAGCAGTAAAGTTTTTATTAGTCTTCAAACAAAATTACGCTTTATACAAACCCAATAGGACAACTCGTCGCAGGTAAAAAATTTTCAATAAAAATTAATGAGTTAATGACAAAATTAGAACCGATAGGAAGACCTGCCGGAGAGATAAGGTGTGACAAATGCACCGACGCTGAATATCCACTCCCCTCAGGAAGACACCCTGTTACTTAGCAATGCGCTACCTGTTAAACAGTTCCATTGAATACAATCTTTGGATGTTAGTGCTTTTACAGGAAGTTTTGCTAATCTCTGCAGAAGTAAAGTGCAGCACAACAAGAACTCAAGTAACAACCGGTCACCAAGCAAAATCAAGATATCGACACTGAAAGCAACGCCCCTCTGACCCCTGCAAAAACCCCTATCAAAAAGCCGTCCCCAATTGGCCTGATGCAATCGGACCAGACAGCGCTCAGCCTCACATGAGACAGACCCCATGCCGTTAAACCGCCTGGACAAACGAAGCACTGCGATTCTGATGCTGACCTTCATTGCAGCAGCTTTCGCCGTGGCCGGGGCCTTTTCACGCTATCTCTATCTCACCTCGCTGGACGAACAGGCGGCCTGGCTGGAAAAACTGGTGCAGTCGCAGGTGGGCATTGTAACAGCCGTCGCAAAATTCGACGCACAAAACAGCCCCCCTGATTATCCTGGCAGTGCAGCGGAAGCCACCCTGTCTCAGTTGCTAGATGCTTACAAAGATTACACCGGCTTTGGTCAGACCGGGGAGTTCGTGATTGGCCGCCGCCAGGGCGACATGATGGTCTTTCTGGACACCCGCCGGCCCCAATCCAACAAAATTCCTGATCCCATCCCTTTCAACGCCACCGTCGCCGAACCTTTGCGTCGGGCTCTGAAAGGACAATCCGGCACGCTGATTGGCATCGACCACAGTGGCATGGAAGTCCTTGCTGCCTATTCCCCTATTCCCGAACTGGGCATCGGCATTGTTGCCAAGGTTGACCTGACTGAAGTTAAAGCACCCTACATTCGCCTGGCTTTGCTGAACGGCATTGTTCTTTTTGTTGTCATCCTCGGCAGCGGCTGGCTGACCTACCGGCTGTACGTCCCCCTGCTCACCCGACTGGAGCAGCAGACAGCAGAACTGGAGAAGTCCAACAGGGAGCTGCACCAGCAAACTGAAGTTCTGGAAGGGTTAACGGACAAGCTGCGCTATGAAGTTGGCGTGAAAAACCGGTTCTTCTCGATCATCTCCCACGACCTGCGCAGCCCGTTTAATGCGCTGTTGGGCATGACCCAGATGATGTCCCAGCAGTCCAGTCTCTTTAGCAAAGAAAAGATGGTCGAGTTCGCAGGCGATGTGAACGAGTCCGCCACCCGAGTGTTTCGTTTGCTGGAGAACCTGCTGGAATGGGCCCGCCTGCAGATGGAAGACTCCCAGCTGCGCCCCACAGAGACCGTTCTTAAAACGGTGGTTCAGTTCACCAATGATGTCCTTCGCCCCGTCGCGGAAGAAAAAAAAGTTCGGCTGGAAAACAAGGTTTCAACGGAAACTGTTTTTGCTGATCCAGCCATTGTCGACACGGTCTTGAGAAACCTGATCTCCAACGCCATCAAATTCAGCCAGCCGGACGGCAGCGTTGAAATCTCCGCTCAAACCAATGGAGAGATGACCCAGGTTCTGGTGCGGGACAACGGCGTCGGCATCCCGGACAGCCTGCTGCCTCAACTTTTTGACCTCGACCAGATTACCACGACGCCGGGAACAGCCGGTGAAATCGGGTCCGGCCTGGGCCTGCCCCTGTGCAAGGACCTGCTGGAAAAAAGTGACGGCAGGATCTGGATTGAGCAGAAAAGCAGTGCCGGTACCGATATCTGGTTCGAGCTTCCTGCAAAGGATCAGAAATCGGGCGAAACCAGCTGACGGTAACATCGTTCACGGTGACCGTCAGTGCTCCTGCCCTGCCCTATGGCAACCAGCCTCCGCACGCCCGGCCGGCAGTTTACGCTTTGTTTGTCCTGCCAGGAAGTTTGTCCTGCCAGGAGGTTTGTCCTGATAACGAGGCGGCGGCGAAGACAATTGCTTCGCCGCACACCTGTTTAGAGCCGTCAACACTCAGCTGCTAAAGCGCCGCTCAAATCCAGCCAGCTTCTCAGCAATATACTGGGCAAACTCGAAGTTTGGTCGCTCCAGATGGCTGAGATGGCCCGGCGTGGCAGTCTGAGCCAGGCTGCCCCGGAACACCTTCTCTGTGCAGCCCTTGTCCTCTTCGTTGACTTCATCCAGCAGGGTTTTCAGCTCATCGAAATGGGCCTGGGCACTGGGGTCATCAACAAAATCCGGAGACAGCCCACCTCCAAAGATGATCTGTACCTGCTCCGGCCCCTTGGGCTGCAGGGACAGATACCAGAAGTACCCGGGGGTCAGCGTAATCACCAGACTGGGATAAACAGTCAGCAGGAAAGTCGTGCGCCGACGGTCGCCCTTCATTCGGGTGTTGTTGGGATGCGCCAGCCCGATCTTCAGTTCATCGTTCTTCAGGATGGTGTGATGGTTAAAGGCTGGCCGACCTTCCGGACAGACCATCTCACTCAACTTGGACAAGCCACCAATGGTTCCGGCATGACAGACCGGCAGGTGATAGCTCTCCATGAAATTTTCAGCCAGGATCTTCCAGTTTGTGTTCCAGAGATGATGTTCACGGAAGGTCTCGTGATAGTTTTCCATGCCGTAGTCTTCAATCAGCGCTTCCACTTCGCTGAGCGTTTCCGCCACCGGCCGGGCATCGGGATTGAGGGTTACGAAAACCCAGCCCAGCCACTCTTCACAGCGGATCTGCGGCAGTTGATAGCTCTTTTTGCAAAAGCCCTTGTTTTCCGTCATGGCCGGAGCACCCCGCAGTGTGCCGTCCAGCTTGTAGGTCCAGGCGTGATAGGGGCAGACGATCTGGCGCTTGTTGCCTTCACCCTCCAGCAAAGTGGACATACGGTGCAGACAGACATTCGACTGCGCCCGCAACTTGCCGTCATTGTCACGCACCACAAAAATTGGCTGTCCGGCAATCTCGTGGGTCAGGTAATCGCCCACATTGGGCAGGGCACTGGCGCGCCCGACGCTGATCCACTCCTGAGAAAAGATGTGTTTTTGCTCTTGCGCCAGAAACTCGGGACAGCTGTAGACTTCCGGCGGCATGGCGCGCGCCTCTTCGAAAGGCACGGACACCCCCGCCAGCAGCGCTGCCACCGATTGGGCTAAAGGCTCTTTGCTTTCTCCATCCTTTACCAGGAACTGGAGGTTATCGACTTCTACAGCTTGGTCTGTCACATCAATCCCCTACCCGGAAAATGCACGTTCTTTTGACGCCGACGTGCTGCTCGATCTTGCGACCATCTTTCCGGAAATTTTGTTAGCTAACTAAGTAAAAAATTCTACCATTTTCAGCTTCTCACCCGCCATAGGTTTTTGCCATAAGGCCGCCCAAACCGACACTTTGGCGGGATTTGGACAGAAGCGCCGATAAAGCTGTCGCTGGCAAGCTACAGGCGGTTCGCTCCCCCAAGCTTCGGTGATCGTTTCCTTCAGATGCGGGGGCGATCCCCCCGGACAGCAAAAAAGGGACTTCCACTGAAGCCCCTTTCATTTGCGTTTTGGCCAGACCCGTCAGGCTGGGGCTGGACCGTTTTGGCCACTATCAGACGGAACGGGTGATCCCGCCATCAACGCGCAGATTCTGACCGGTGATGTATCCGGCGCCCTCAGACGCCAGGAACCCGATCACATCGGCGATCTCCTCAGTCTTGCCGTAGCGCCCCATGGGAATTCGGCCTTTGAATTCCTCTTTTTCCGGCAAGCTGTCGATGAACCCCGGCAACACGTTGTTCATGCGTATGTTGTCTGCTGCGTACTTATCCGCAAAGAGCTTGGTGTAAGCAGCCAGACCGGCCCGGAACACACCGGAGGTGGGAAATACCGGATCGGGTTCAAAGGCCGCGAAGGTAGAGATGTTGATGATGACCCCGGACTTCTGCTCCAGCATCAGCGGGGTAACAAGACGGGTGGGTCGAACGGCACTGAGGAAATAGACATCCATGCCGCTGTGCCAGTCTTCATCGCTCAGCTCCAGAATGGGGGCCCGCGGCCCGTGACCGGCGCTGTTGACCAGCACATCAATCCGGCCCCACTTGGCTTTCACCGCCTCCACAAGACGGGACAGATCCTCATTGGACTGGTTGGAACCTGTCACCCCGATGCCCCCCAGTTCTTCAGCCAGGGCTTCACCCTTTCCTGAAGAAGACAAGATGGCCACATGGAACCCGTCCGCCGCCAGTTTGCGGGCCGCACCCGCGCCCATACCACTGCCCCCGGCAGTCACCACCGCGACCTTTCCCGTACTCATAGCTCACTCTCCTGATAAATGTCTGTTGCGATGAAGGTGGCAGACTCCTCTTTGCCCGTCGAACCAGAAATTCCGCCTTCTGCCAGTAGAAAAACTACTGCATAATCGCCTACATGACCCAACCCCAGTTCCCTCCGATGAATGCCCTCAGGGTTTTTGCCGTGGCCGCGCGCCATCTGAGTTTTCGCAGTGCAGCCGATGAACTGGGCGTTACCCAGGGGGCGGTTGCTCAGCAGGTGCGCGGCCTGGAAAGTGCACTGGGCTGCAAACTCTTCGATCGATTGCCCAGGAAACTGGTTCTGACAGAGGCCGGGCGACGCTACCTGCCGCCCATTGAAGAGGCACTGAGCCTGATTCTCACCGCAACGCAGGAACTGCGCCCGCAGCAGATCACGCTCTCCATCAGTGTGACGCCAACCTTTGCGACCCGCTGGCTGGTCCCCAGGCTGGCGGCCTTTACCCATGACAACCCGGACATGGATGTCCGAATCAGCGCCGCGGAGGAGCAGGCCAACTTTCAGGACGATGGCGTGGATCTGGCCGTGCGTGAAGGAACGGCTCCCTTTGGCCCCGGCCTGAGCCATGAACGGCTCTATCCCTTGGAGATCTTCGCCGTCTGCAGCCCGGATCTGTGCGGCGCAGATCGCGCTCTTCGTCCTGAGGAGCTGACTCAAGCCACCCTGCTGCACGACGCTCACGGTTACTGGCCGCTGTTTCTGCGCCACCTGCTGGGCAAAAACGCGGCAGCACCAACTCGCAGCCTGAAATTCAACCAGACAGCCCATGCCATAGATGCCGCCCTTGCCGGTCAGGGAATTGCTCTGACCAACCAGGCACTGGTTGCGGACGATCTGGCCAAAGGACGCCTGGTACCCCCCTTCAGAACCAGCCTGAAACTCGCAAGCGGTTACTATGTGGTCTGCCCGCGCAAACCCCGGCAACCCGAAGCCGTGGGGCGCATCCGCCAGTGGTTGCTGGAACAGGCCCAGAAAGACAGTCTTTCTGCATCGAACAGCAAAAAAGACTGACACCTGTCAGAAGAAGCGACCTATCCTGACAGCAGCACAATGCGGATTAAAGGAAGCTGCAGATGAGCCTGGAAATTCACCCTCTCACCCCGACGCTGGGCGCCGAAATCCACGGTGCAGATCTATCCCGGGATGATCACTTTGAAGAAATCTACCAGGCCTTCATCGACTACTCAGTCATTGCGATCCATGATCAAAAGCTCAGCCCGGAAGACCATCTGGCCTTTGCCCGGCGCTGGGGGGAAATCAACGTCAACCGCTTCTTCAAGCCGGTGCAGGGCTATCCTGAGATCGCAACGGTGCTGAAGGAAGCCGACCAGACCTCAGCCATTGGCGAAGACTGGCACACAGACCACTCTTATGACCAGATCCCGGCTCTCTGTTCCATCCTCTACGCCATTGAAACGCCAATGGTGGGCGGGGACACGGCTTTTGCCTCCATGAACGCAGCCTATCAGGCGCTGTCGGAAGGGTTTCAAAGCACGCTGAAAGGTCTGGCAGCCTGGCACTCCTCCCGCCATGCTTTCGGCGAAACTCAGGCTGACAGTGAGGCCCACCAAGACGGACGTCTGGAAAACACCCAGGCCGCGACCCAGGACGCGTTGCATCCCGTTGTGATCCAGCACCCGCTGTCCGGCAAACCCTGTATCTATGTGAACGCTGACTTCACTGTTCGTTTCGACGGCTGGACTGAAGCTGAGTCGGCACCGCTGCTGCAACAGCTCTTTCAACATTGCCGCCAGGCGCAGTTTACCTGCCGTTTGCGCTGGAAACCCGGCATGCTGGCCATGTGGGACAATCGGGCCACCTGGCACAAAGCCATCAACGACTATCCCGGCCAGCGTCGCCTGATGCACCGGATTACGGTGGAAGGCGTGCCGCTGACCGGCTGGTCCTGACCTTCAAGCCTTCTTCAGGTCAGTGCTTAAAGCTCTTGTCTTGTCACGGCTTGGGTTTGGGCTGCCGGGCTTTCTTCACGGCCCACTTGGGAGATGACAGGCGCAGAGAAAGCTGCTGCTCTTCGACAAAGTCGTCGACCGCCTGTACGACCCCGGGCCACTGGTCAGCGTAGTCATCTCCCACCAAAAAGCCGCCAGGGCGGACCAGATCCCAATAGGTTCTGATGTCCCGCTGCACACTTTCATAGTCATGGGCCGCGTCAATATGAATGAGATCGGCCTGTAACCGCAGATGCCCCAACACTTTGGCCGCTTCTTCTGAAGACAGCGGAAAAGGCACAACCAGATCGCTGACGCCCGCCTTGTGGATGTTGCTGAGGAACTGGTTATAAAGATCCGGACGACCGGATTTTCTGCCAAAGAGGCCTGCTGCCTCCCCCAGCCAGTGCTCAACGGATCCCAGAAAGGTATCGATGGAAATCACGCAGCCATCTACGCCGGCGTATTGCAGCGTTTTGGCTAGTGTGACAGTCGACTGTCCCTTCCAAACACCCACGTCCAAAATCAACCTGACCCTCGGTTTCCCGGCCAGACGCACCAGCTGGCTGTGCAGGCCATTCCAGCCTTGTATGTCCTCACCGGCGCTGTCTTTCAGGATGGCCTGAACCTCGTCGTTCTCCAGCCTGCGCCTTTTCTCCTGAGAGTCAGACCTGCCCAGCACAGGTTTAGCCTGCCCACCGGACGCCTGTGCGGTCGGTTGGAAGGACTCTGCCCAGATGTCCTGGCCATGCAGTTGCTGCATGATTTTTTGTTGCAGGGATTGAGTGTCAGACAAAGAACCGCTTTCAAAGAAGACTGGCCGTTTTCCTTATCACAAAGCTGTCGGGCTTATCGACAGGCTTCGTAAAAGAAAACGGCCAGTTTCATACCTCAGCAGGCAGGTGATCTGAGATTACATCTTGATGCGTTCACCTTTGGGATCGTAAAGAGGCTTCAGGCTGCCAACGGCCTCATGGCGCTCGCCTGCAATCTCAATTTCCAGAGGCTTTTCATCCAGCCAGGCCTGGGTGATGGGCTCCTCGTTGTGCAGATACCCCATGCCAACGGCGCCGCCCAGGTGATGGCCATAGTTGGCAGAGGTCAGATCCCCAATGATCTTGCCGTCCCGCCACACCGGCTCGTTGTGGTACAGCAGCGGCTCCGGATCTTTCAGCAGGAACTGAACCATGCGTTTGGTCCGGGGTTGTTCCTTGTCCCTCAGGAAGGCATCGCGGCCCAGGAAATCCCCAAACTTGCTCTTGGCTTTCTCCGGCTTGACGGTAAAGGACAGGCCAGCCTGGTGGGTGGTGTCCTCATCGGTGATGTCATGGCCGAAGTGACGGAAGGCTTTTTCAATCCGTCCGGAGTCCAGCACATGCAGACCGCAGAGCTTCATGCCTTCCGGCTCGCCTGCTTCCCACAGGGCATCGAAGACACCCCGGGCAAACGTTGACGGCACGTAGAGTTCCCAGCCCAGTTCACCCACATAGGAGATGCGCTGAGCCCGGCCGTAGGCCATGCCCAGTTCAATGTCCTGGGCAGTCCCGAAGGCAAAGGCCTCGTTGGACAGATCCGCGTTTGTGATCTTCTGCAGCACCTCACGGGATTTGGGCCCCATGATCTCCAGCACCGCTTCGCTGTCTGTTACATCGACGATCACACAGCGGGCATCTTCCGGGGTGTGGCGTTTCAGCCAGGACAAATCCCGCTGAGAGGAGGCCGCTGCCGTCACCACCATGAAAGCCGTCTCACTGAGACGGGTAACAGTCAGATCCGCTTCGATCCCGGCACGGTCATTCAGCCACTGGGTGTAAACCACCCGACCCGGCTCAACGGCCACATCCGCCGCACAAATCCGCTGCAGCACGGCTTCAGCATCCGGACCTTCGACACGGAATTTCGCGAAAGACGTCATGTCAAAAAAGCCGACGCCTTCACGAATGGCTTTGTGTTCCGCCGCCGCATGTTCAAACCAGTTCTGGCGCTTGTAGGAGTATTCGTACTTGGGCTCCACGCCTTTGGGGGCAAACCAGTTGGCCCGTTCCCAGCCTGCGGTTTCGCCAAAGACAGCGCCCTTTTCCTTCAGGCGGTCGTGCAGAGGAGAATGGCGGACATCACGGGCGGACTCATACTGGCGATAGGGCCAGTGCATGGCATAGAGCAAACCCAGGGATTCCGTGACCCGGTTTTTCAGGTAGGTCTTGTTGTTCTGGAAGGGCTGCATCCGGCGGATGTCCACATCCCAGAGATCCATGGGTGGATAGCCCTTGTCCATCCAGGCAGCCAGCGCCTTACCGGCACCGCCGGCGGACTGGATACCGATGGAGTTGAAGCCAGCTGCCACAAAGAAGTTCTTCAGTTCAGGCGCTTCGCCCATGTGGTAACGGTCATCGGGCGTGAAGGATTCGGGACCGTTGAAGAAGGTCCGGATGCCCGTTTCCGCCAGCACCGGAAGACGCTCCATGGCCATTTCCAGAATTGGCGCAAAATGGTCAAAATCTTCCGGCAGCTCATCAAAGCAGAAGTCATCGGGAATGCCGTCCATCCCCCAGGGCTTGGACACCGGCTCAAAGCAGCCCAGCAGGATCTTGCCCGCATCTTCCTTGAAGTAAGCACAGGCTCCAGGGTCACGCAGCACAGGCAGATTGGCAGGCAGCCCCTTTACCGGTTCGGTGACAATGTAGAAGTGCTCACAGGCGTGCAGAGGTACCTTGACCCCGGCCATTCGGCCCACTTCCTGTCCCCACATGCCCGCGCAGTTGACCACGTAGTCGGCTTTCACCGGTCCCTGGTCTGTATCCACACCTGTCACCTTGCCATCCTTCTGGTGAATGGCCGTGACCTTGATGTTTTCCAGGATGGTTGCCCCGCCCATGCGGGCCCCTTTGGCCAGAGCCAGGGTCACATCTGCCGGATTAAGCTGACCATCATTGGGCAGGAACACCCCGCCAACCAGATCAGAGGTGTTTAGCAGTTCGTATTTTTCCTGAACCCCGTCAGGATCCAGCACTTCCACGTCCAGACCAAAGGTCTTGGCCATGGAGGCCCCGCGTTTCAGTTCCTCAAACCGCCCCTCACCCGTGGCAACAGACAGAGACCCGTTCTGTTTGAAGCCAATGGCCTGGCCGGTTTCCTCCTCCAGACTGGCATAGAGGTTGGTGGTGTACTGAGCCAGCTTGGTCATGTTGGAGGTGGCCCGCAGCTGACCGATCAGTCCGGCGGCGTGCCAGGTGGTGCCGCTCGTCAGCTGTTTGCGTTCCAGCAACAGGACATCTTTCCAGCCCAGTTTGGTCAGGTGATAAGCAAGCGAACAGCCCACCACACCACCGCCGATAATTACCACACGTGCTTCACTGGGAAGGGTCATCTACTCGTTCCTGATCTTTGTTTTACCTCAGAGTCAGATCGGTTTGATCTGTCTCTTTTCAGTGTTTTAGAGGATGATTTACGGGTTGGCTCAAAGCGCAAAGCGCCCCTAACTCACCCAATCATGCTCCAGCGCAGAAGGAGCTCTGAAGAACGCCAAAATCACTCATAAAACAAATTGATATTTTTGGACATACCATTAATTGCATATATAGAAAGCAGGATTTGGCGAGGTTTTCTGCCCCTTTCCAGCCCCTGCTTTCTTGCAATCACACTTGTTTTTTTACGCCCTTAGTTTTTCATTTTTAGGATCATAGAGCGGTTCGCTGGCCACTTTGGCCGGATACTTCTGCCCCAGAATCTCCACCTCGAGCGCCTGACCTTCTTCCGCCAGATCCGTGCGGACGTAGGCCAGCGCAATGGAGGACTGGAGTGTGTGACCATACCCGCCGGAGGTGACCAGACCGACTTCCTCACCTTCATGGAAGACGGCCGCACAGGCAGGGGTATCAAAGTCCGGGCTGTCGACCAGCAAAGGCACAAAGCGTTCTGCCGAGCCTTCCTGTTTTTCTTTGAGCAGTGCATCGCGGCCAATGAAGGCGGGTTTGTCCAGGCGAACGAAGCGATCCAGAGAGGCGGTCAGCGGCGAATACTCCGTGGTCATATCCACCTTCCAGGAGCGGTAGCATTTCTCCAGGCGCAGAGAATCCATGGCATAGAGCCCGAAGTCGGCAATGCCGTGGGCTTCACCCGCCGCCCAGAGAGCGTCATAGATGCCAACCATGTTCTCCACCGGGATATGCAGTTCCCAGCCCAGTTCCCCCACATAGTTGACCCGCATGGCCAGCACCTCGGCATAGCCGATTGTGATGGTCTGGCAGGTCAGCCAGGGGAAATCAGCGTTGGTCAGGCCAGCTGAGGTGATCTGGCTGAGAACATCGCGGGCGCGGGGGCCGGCCAGCACCAGCGTGCCATAACGACCGGTCAGGTTGCTCAGTGTCAGTGACCCGTCTTTGGGCATATGCTCTTCCAGCCACTGCCAGTCGTGCCATTCCGCGGCCGAAGCGGTGATCAGCCAGAAGTGATCTTCAGCCAGGCGGGTCAGCGTCATCTCACAGAGAATACCGCCGTGTTCCGAGCAGAAGTAGGACAGCGAAATGCGCCCGACCTTAGGCACGGGTCCGGCGATCATGGAATCCAGCCAATCCGCAGCCCCCTTCCCTTTCAGTTCAAACTTTGCGAAACCGGGAAGGTCCAGCAGGCCCACCCGTTCGCGCACCGCTTCACATTCCGCTGCCACGGCGGGGAACCAGTCGGGATGCCCGAAGGTAAGAGGGGCTTTGGCTTCGGATTCATTGCGCGGGAAGAGGGTTGCCCGTTCCCAGCCGCCCCGGGCCCCGAACAGCGCGCCTTTTGCCTGCAGCTTGCTATAGAGCGGAGACATTTTGGCCGGTCGGCCTGCCGGACGCTCTTCATGGGGGAAGGCGATGGCGTATTCGTTCTGATAAAGCTCCGTGGCTTTTTCCACCACGTACTTCTGGTTGGCATAGCCGCTGTAGCGCCGGGGGTCGAAGGCCCAGAGATCCCATTCCGGCTCACCATAGAGCACATATTCGGCAATGGATTTGCCGGCCCCGCCCCCCTGGCAGATACCGAAGGAGAAGGAGCAGCAGTGGAAGAAGTTCTCCACACCGTAGGCCTTGCCGATATAGGGGTAGCCATCAGGTGAATAAGGGATCGGGCCGTTGACCACCCGCTGAACCCCGGCGGTGCCCAGGATCGGCACCCGTTCCATCGCATCGGCGATGTAGTGCTCAAGCCGGTCCAGATCATCGGCATAAAGCTGGTTGGCAAAATCGTGGGGAATCTTGCCATCTTCCCAGTGTGGGGTTGCCTGCCACTCATAGGGCCCCAGGATCAGACCATCGCGTTCCTGACGCAGGTAGTAGCTGACATCCGGATCCCGCATCAGCGGCAGAATGTCTGATTTACCCGCCAGTTCCGGCACGGATTCCGTCACCAGATACTGGTGCTGCATGGAGACAATGGGCAGGTACTGGCCCACCATGGCCGCCACCTCGGCACCCCGGTAGCCCCCGGCGTTGATCACGGTTTCACAGATCACATTTCCCTTGTCTGTGATCACCAGCCATTCACCGCTGGGCAGTTTTTCAATGGCCGTCACCCGGGTGAAGCGGGCAATCTCTGCCCCCAGATCCCGGGACCCTTTGGCCAGCGCCTGGGTAACCTGAGAGGGGTCGATGTCCCCGTCATAGGGATCCCAGAGAGCCCCTTTGATGTCGTGCAGTTCCAGATGACCGTTGTACCGGGCCCGGGCTTCGTCGGGTGTCAGCAGTTCATAGTCCAGACCCTGGGCCCGTGCCATGGACAGGACATGATGATACTCCTGCATGCGTTCTTCGGAATGGGCCAGACGCAAAGACCCGGTAACGTGATAGTTGATGGGGTAATCCACCTCTTCAGCCAGACGGCTGTAGAGCTGTGTGGTGTAGCGCTGGAATTTGATGATGTTCCAGGAGGTAGAATAGGTCGGGACGTTGCCTGCTGCATGCCAGGTGGAACCGGAGGTCAGTTCATCCAGTTCGATCAACAGCGTGTCGGTGCAGCCCATTTTCGCCAGATGATAGAGGGCTGAACAGCCCACCACACCGCCGCCGATCACCACTACTTTTGCATGCGTCTTCATATTTTTTATCTTTCTTGCTTGTCCCCGTGGGGAATACAACGTCGGGAATACAACATCTTGGCAGCGCAGTTCAGTCGCGCCGGGCTGCTCGTTGGTTTCAACCTATCTTAATCATCTTTTCCCGCGGCAGGTTAACCGGAACTTCAGCGCGGATCCGCGCATCGGTTTCCGCACTGACATGGCTGGGGAAGTAATTCGCCTCGATGTCTGCCAGTTTGGCCTTGGCCTCTTCCACCAGATTGGGGCGGTTCCGTTCCTCCCATTCTTTCGGGGACGTACGATCCCCGATGACAGGATAGGCGTACTCCCGTTGCATCAGATGCAAGGTCTGATCATGACCAAGATAGTGGCCCGGGCCTTCCAGACACACCTGCCGCATGGTGTCCACCGACAGGTTCTCCTCGTTGACTTCAATGCCCCGGATGGTTCGCAGGATGGCCCCCAGCATATCGTTGTCGATAATCAGCGACTCTTTACAGAAGCCCATGAGAGAGGCATGCATGCCCGCGCTCTCATAAACCAGATTGGCCCCGGAATGCCCGGCCAGGGCGTCGGTATAGCTCTTTTCATAGCCGGACTGGGCGTCAGGCAGTTTGGCATCGGTCATGCCAGCGGCCACACCGCCGGGCAGGTCATAAAAGCGCGCCATCTGCCCGCAGGCCGCCATCAGCAGCGCCTGCTCGCCCGATCCGCCGGACATGGCGCCGGTGCGCAGGTCGGAGACGAAAGGCCAGGTCCCGAAAATGGCCGGGGCGCCGGGCTGCACCGCATTCACGTAGACCAGACCGGCCAGCACTTCGGCTGTGGCCTGCACCACTGATCCGGCCAGTGCCGCCGGAGATGTGGCCCCCGCCTGCCCGGCGGACAGCAACAGGATCGGCATGCCGTGGCGCACCCCGGCCTCCAGACAGAGACAGGCATCCGGGGCGAACTTCAGCGGCGGCACCACAAAGCAGTTGGACATGGAGACAAAGGGTCGGGCCCGCCAGGCGGCTTCCCCCCCGGCAATCTCATGGAAAATCTTCATGGACTCTTCAAAGTGTTCCAGCTGGAACCAGCGGCTGCCCACATGTTTGGAGGTGCCCATGACAGAGGCATAGGCCGTGTTCACATCCATATCCCTGGGGTCGGGCAGATCCCGGCAGACAACCGAGGCCTGGAAAAAATGGATGTTGTCCATCCGGTCCACGATCCGCGCGATGTCATAGAGATCCTGAACCGTGGAATCGCGATACTCACCCGTATCCACATTGACCATATGCACCGCCGCCCCGGCGGTACCGTAATAGGTATTCTGACCGGACACCTGCATGTCATGTTTGGGGTCCTGGCCGTAAAGTGTGATGTTTCGGGCCGCCTTGGCCAGCGTGTCTTCCACCACAGCCCGCGGAATCATCACCCGACCCGCATCAGACACCGTGCAGCCGACCGAGGTCATATGCTCAATGGTGCTGGGCAGGGGATCACCCATGCCGATGGTCTCCAGCACGTCCAGTGCCGCTGCATGGATTTTCTGAACATCCAGATCACTTAGCGGCTGGTAACGTCCCCCTTCCAGGCCGCCACGTACCGGTTGCATGTCCTGCTGCAAGGGGGCAGCCCGCATGGCCTTGCGGGCTTCGCGCCCACCGCTGCGCCGCCGGCTGCTTTTCTCCGTCGCCGCCCCGTCAGCCAACTCACCCAGGCCTTTGTTCATGACGCTCATTTCGACAACTCCACAGGAGCCGGGGTTCCTCTTGCCTTGTCGCGCAAAGGAACAGCCGGACGATAAAACTCAACTGCTGAGGATTTGGCCCAGTGACGCGCCAATCGGCAAACGACAAGAATTCATCAACAAGTTAGATAATTCGACCAATAAGCAAGAAACGACAGATCAAGGTCGCAAATGCGAAATTCTTCGTATTCTCCGCCGTATACTAGCGATTATGTGATCCCAAATGCTGCGCTGCAGCGATAGTTTAGAGTTTCAACCCGCGCCCGATTGTTTCAAAATTCTAACCAATAAAGAAGAACGCCCCTTACCGAAGGCCCCCACATTTTGCAAACGAGCAGGAGATGACCGCAGACCGCCTTCCTTCTCTCAAAGCCCTTCGGGTCTTTGAAGCGGTTGCCCGACACCTGTCCTTCCGGCAGGCCGCCGAGGAGCTGAATGTCACCCATTCAGCCGTCAGCCATCAGGTGCGCCTTCTGGAGGAACAGATGGAGGTGAATCTGGTGGACAGAGGGGCCCGGCAAATTGCCCTGACGCCCGCAGGCGCGGCGCTGCTGCCTTTCATCAGTGACGCGCTGGCCCGTCTGAAAACAGGGGTGCGCACGGCCCGGGCGCTTACCACCGACGACAGTGACCTTACCCTGCACCTCTACATCACTGTGGCCATGCACTGGCTGCTGCCCCGCCTGCAGACCTTTCAGCAGAAGAATCCGGAGATCAACGTACGCATCGGCACCTCGCACAAGGGGTGGGATTTTGATCCGTCAGCTGACCTTGGCCTGCTTTATCTGCGCGAACCGCTGCCGGATCATTTTGTCGAACCGCTCTGCGCGGCCTACCTCTATCCGGTCTGCAGTCCGGACTACTGGGCCGCCCTGCCGGACGACTTTGGCCCGGGCGACTTGCAGTCCGATCAACTACTGGAGGTTTACACAGCCCCCCAGGACTGGTCCCGCTGGCTGCAGGACAGTGGTGCAGCGGGCCTGGATTCAGACCCGGCGCGCAAAGGCCGGCAAGGGTTTGACAGCTATCTGCTGGCCCAGGAAGCGGCCCTGGAAGGTCGCGGTTTTGCTCTGTGCAACGGCCCCTTTGCGGTGGAAACCTTTTATGCCGGACGCCTGATCCGGCCCTTCAAACAGGTGGTCCGTCAAGCACCCGGCTGGTGCCTGGTGGCCAAAAAGGAAGATGCCGAACGGGTCAAAATTCAGGCCTTCGCCGCCTGGATCCGAGACGAACTGACCCGGGACCCCAACTTCTGGTGAGACCCAACCACTGCCAAAGCCTCGAGCTTTGAAGGCTGGCTGTCACGCCACGATGCAGATACCCCGCAGCAGGCAGCCTCTTGCCAGCTGTCCAACCCATCCACCACCCAAAAACTGGAAGCCCCCATGTTCCACATGCTCTCCTCCTTCAATCTGCCCGATGTTCGGGATCTGGCACAGTTTCAGAAAGACTACGCAGACTTTGTCGCGGCCATGAAAGCTCTGGATCTAGTGGAAAGCTCGGGCCCATTGGGGCAACGCCAGTCGGACACACCCATGGATACGGACGATGCGAATCCCTTGCAGTATTTCTCCGTCATGACCTTCCGGGACCGGGCCCAGGTGGATGCAGCCTATGCCTTTCTTATGGAGCACCGTGGTCCGGGGGACGAGGCCCACAACCGGGTCATCGCCGCGGTGAAGGATCCGCTCTTTCTCTGCTGGCAAGACCTTGCCTGAAGGATTGCAGAATGGCTCCGGACACTCCTACCGGAGAGCCTGAGATGGCAGGGCAAAACGCTTTTCATAGTCGCCGACGGTTGTACCCAGATGGCGCTTGAAGGCCCGTTGCATGCGCTGAAACTCGCCGAAGCCGCAGAAGTCGATCACCTCTGCAGCGGGCATCCCGGCGCTGATGGCTTCTCCCGCCTGCTTTACACGGATCTGCTCCAGAAACCGCACAGGTGACTGCCCCAGTTCGCGTACAAAGCGACGGGACAGAGTGCGGGGTGTCATGCCGGAAAAATCGGCCATCCGTTCCAGATCCCAGGGCAGGCCCGGCTGCTGCACCAGCTTGTCCAGCAACTGACTGAGAGACCCTTTGGCCGCAAACTGCAGCTCCAGCAGGTTGGTGAACTGAGCCTGCCCGCCGGAGCGATGCAGATACACCACCAGTTCCCGCGCCACCGCCAGAGCCTCCTGCGCCCCGCATTCCTGTTTGATCAGCGCCAGGGCCAGATCGATGCCGGAGGTGACCCCGGCAGAGGTGCAAACCTGGTCATCTAGGACATAGAGCTGCTCAATCTGCCAATCCACCTCCGGATATCGCAGAACCGCCTCCTCCTGCCGTGACCAGTGGGTCGTGGCCTTGCGCCCATTGAGCAGTCCGGCCTCCGCCAACAGGAGTGCCCCGGAGCAGATGGAGATCACCCGCCCCTCTTCGCGCCCTTCCAGCCAAGAACTTATCAGCTGAGAACTGCTCAGGTTTTCCCGCAGGGCATTCACCCCTTTGCCCCCGGGCACCAGAAGCGTGTCAGACGGACTGTCCAGTGTCGCCCGGCCCTCCGGCAGCAATCTGAGGCCGGAACAGCTGGTAACCGGCTGACCATCCAACGAGACAAAACGGATGTCGTAGGCGTCTCGGTTTTTGCGGGTGGCATTGGTGAAAGCCTGCAGCGGGCCTGCCACATCCAGAATGTTAACGCCATCAAACAACAGCAGATCGATACGCCGTGGCGCAGCCGCACAAGCCCCCCCTTCTTCAGAAAGAGGTGCCGTCGAGGTGAATTCGTTTTTGTCCATAATTGATGATATTATGACATTTAAGACAAAACAGAAAGCGTTAGGATGATGTGGCACTCAAGAAAAAGGACGCTGCCTTGCTGACCCGTAACTTTGCTCTGATCCTCCTGTCCAACATCATACTGGGCGCCCCCATGCCCATGCTGATCATTCTGGGGGGATTGGCCGGGGCTTATCTTTCCCCGCTGGCCGTCGCCGCCACGCTGCCGCCGTCGGTACAGATGCTCGCGGGCGTTTTGATTGCGGCCCCTCTGTCCCTCCTGATGGGACGCATCGGCCGGAAGAAGGGATTTTTGATTGCGGCGGCCTTCTTGATCCTGGGCGGGCTGATCGGGACCTATGCACTGGTGATCGACTCCTTCCTGCTGCTCTGTTTCAGCCATTTCCTTTTGGGCGGCGCGCTTGTCGGGGTGAACTTCTTCCGCTTTGCAGCAGCTGAATCCGTGGGCGAAGCCTGGAAGGCAAAGGCCATTTCCTACACTCTGGCTTCAGGGCTGGTTGCCGCCCTGATTGGCCCGGAGGTCTTTTCCTTCAGTAAGGATTTTCTGGCGCCCATTTCCTTTGCCGGGGCTTATCTGGCTGTAGCGGTTTTGGGGACAATCGGGCTGGTGCCGGTGCTGGCTCTGGGCAAAATGGCCGCCGTGACGGCACCGCAGCAGGGCAAGGGGGACAGAGCGGCCCTCTTTCGCCGTCCCAGGGTTATCTTTGCCATGTCCGGGGGCGCCATCTCCCAGGGCATCATGGTTTTGCTGATGACCCCCACCGCGCTTGCCATGGTGGGCTGCGGCTTCAGCGATGATCAAGCCGCGGATGTCATCAAATGGCATGTGATTGCCATGTTCGCGCCGGGCTTTTTCACCGGCAGTCTGATTCAGAAATTTGGGGCAACCCGAATCCTGGCCAGCGGCATGGTCCTGCTGGCCGCTTCAGCAGCTGTGGCCATCGCCGGGTTGGATCTGACCAACTTCTACGGCTCTCTGATCCTGCTGGGGGTGGGCTGGAACTTTGGCTTCATTGGCAGCACTGCGCTGTTACAGGCCGCATTGAGCGCGGAAGAACGGCCCCTGGTGCAGGGAGCCAATGACAGCATCATTGCTGTATCCTCCGCCATTGCCTCGCTCTTTTCCGGCGCCCTTTATGTGGGCATCGGCTGGACGGCCATAGCCCTGGCGGTTCTGCCGATCCTGGCTCTGGCACTGGTCATCTATCTGGCCAGTGCCCGCCGACTGGCTGCGGCAGACGCACCCGCGCGCTGACCCTGCCTGAAAAAAAGATGCTGCCGCCTACTCCCGTGCCATCACCGCCAGACCCTCGGCATGGGAGAGGCTGCAACTGGGAATGTCGTAACTCATCAGGTCTTCCCCGATGGCAAAGGGGCCTTTGAAATCGGCTGACACATCAGCGGCCACCGCCTGGCGGTCAAAGTCCACGGGGACGAAGTGGTTGAGCAGCAGAAACTTGACCTCAGCTTCCCGGGCCACCTGCCCGACTTCGTCACTGACCGTGTGATAGGCGGCCATGGCGGCCAGGGTCTCTGCCGAACGGACCCCTTCGATTACGGGCAGTTCCCGGTGGACGAAACACTCATGGACCAGAATGTCCGCCCCTTTGGAAGCCTCGATCAGCGCCTTGCAATAGCGGGTATCTCCGGAAAAGGCTGCTTTCTGCTGAACGCCGTCTTCTTCAGCCTCAAAGACAAAGCCGAAAGCGCTTTTGACCGGCGCATGCTCCACGGTGACCGCGGAGATGCGCAGGCCGTCCAGATCCAGAAAAGGTCCGTCGCTTTCGATTTCCGTGATCTCCAGATCCAGGGCCGCGACGGAGGGGCGCTGTTCATGGGCGATCCTCATCTCCCGTTCTTCTTTCCAGAGCGCCATCAGGCCCGTCAGGTACTTGCGGGTGCCTTTGGGACCGAAGAAGCGTTGGGGCCGGTCCCGCCCCTGATGCCAAGCAGTCTGGATCAACTGATACAAATCGATGATGTGGTCGCTGTGCAAATGGGTCAGCAGCACCGCATCAATCGCCGCCGAAGAGGACCCTGCCCCCAGCAACCGCTGAGTCACGCCAGAGCCACAATCCACCAGAACGGATTTGCCGTTATGCTCCAGAAGATTGGCTGGGCCCATGCGTTTGGTGGAACATTGCGGGCAGCCGGTGCCCAGAAGGGTAACTTTCATTGCGGGGGCTTTCAGTTCAGGAAGGACAGGAGCGCGGGGTGTTGGGACTCGGGTATGTTTGGACCCGGGAATCCCCTCACCACGACCAAAAGCTAGCCCCCTGCCATAAGCCAGGGCAAGCCATCATCGCAACCGGAGCTGCCGATCAGACCAGGTCTTCCAACCTGGCAACATTTCCAATGTCTTCCTGCCAGCAAATGGCCAGCAGCTTCGGCGCTTTCAGGGAAACACCGGCTTTGCGCCGAGGCGCGGGGTGCAGAGCTTCATAAGACACCTGCAGGACGAGAGCGGCGGCCACGGACCGCACCGGTCCAAACTTCTCCCGCTGATTCTCCTTCACCCAGGCAGCAAGAGCTTTGTCTTCGCTGATCGACAGATCAGCATCCACCTTTCCCAAGGGCACCAGTTCCTCGCCGTCCGCTCCCTGACGCCAGACACCAAAAGTGCAGCTGCCGATGCTGGCGCTGCTGCGCCCCGCGGGCCGCTCCACATAAAGCAGAACGGTGTTCAGGTGGGTGGCGGCCGGTTGCCAGCTGTACCAGGGGGCCTGCTGTTCTGTGTGCCGATAAGCCGCGTTCCTGTCTTTGAGGACCAGACCGTCACAGCCGTTGCTGGCGGATTTCTGGCGCAGAGCCAGCAACTCTTCCTTAGTGGTCACAGGCAAAAGAGGTGAGAGGTCAAGTGCTGCGGGTTTGTGGCGCTGCAGACAGGCCTCCAGCCGGGCCCGGCGGACCTGTAAAGGCAAAGGTCGCAGGTCTTCACCTGCCTCAAACAACAGATCAAAAACCCGCACAAAGGCAGGAGCTCGGGCCAGGAGCGCTTTATCCAGCCGTTTGCGGTTGAGGCGTTTCTGAAGGAGGTCGTGCGGCCCAACCTGCCAGGGCTGATCCGCCGATGCCGGGCTCTCCGCCACCAGAAGTTCTCCATCAAACACCGCCTCACAGGCAAGATCACTCAGCACATCCGGGAAGAGGCTGGTTATGTCCTCTGCCTGACTTGTAAAGAGCCGCGCCGGGCTCTGGCCATTGGCCCGCAGCTGGACCCGCAAACCATTCCATTTCCACTCCACCTGCTGTTCACTGAGCGGAAGGCCTTCCAGCGTTGCCTCAGACAAAGGACTGGCTGCCAGCAGGGGATAGAACACCCGATTTTGGTCATAAGAGGGGCGCGGTTCCTGCCCCTCCAGCCAGATCATCAAGGCCTCATAAGGTGGGTTCTGGCTGTGCCAGATTTCCTCGATTGCTGACAGGGACTGCCCGCTCCAGTGAGCCAGGGCCTGTCGGACCTCTCGCGGGGTCACACAGAACTTCAGGTCACCGCTGACCAGCTTCAACAGGGTCCAGCGTCCCGAGGCCTCCAGCGCATCCAGCCAGTCAGGCAGCGCCTCCAGCAGGCCCGCCTTTGTCAGACCCAGGCACCCCTCTGCCAGCTCTTCCAGATCAGGTTGCCGATTGGCTCCCGGTTTTTCGGGCCAGAGCAGGGCCACGCTATCCGTCAAATCTCCCACATGGTCCAGTGACAGCGCCATCAGGTGCGGATCCACCCTGTCCGCCAGCAAAGTCCGCAGCTGGGCCGGGGAGAATTTCTTCAGGCTGACGCCACCGGTCAAAAGAGCAACCGCCCAGCCACGGTCCCTGGCAGAGACCCGGCCGAAATAGTCGGTCAGCAGGGCCTGCCGGATGTCGGGGCGCGGGGCGGTCTGCAGCTGCTCCAGAAGACGGGCAAACAACCTCATGGGGCAGTAGACCCGGCAAAAAGGTCGGGATTGTCCATATCCGGGGCCCCGGTGATCTCGGACAGCGCCCGCGCCCGCAGCCCAAAGGTTCGCGCCTGCCTGACCAGTGCATCCTCCTTGCCGTGGGTTACCCAGATCTCGGGCGCTTCAACGTCCAGAAAAGTCTGAGTCAGTTCATCCCAGTCGGCATGGTCTGACAGGATGAGGGGCAGTTCCACCCCCTGGCTCATGGCCCGTTGGCGCAAACGCATCCAGCCGGACGCAAAGATCACCACCGGGTCGCTGAGATTCTCCACCCAGCCGTCGCCTTTGCCCCCGGGTGGCGCAATGACCACAGCCCCACAGAGCTCGACTTGCCCGGCCCCTTCCAAAGGCCGCAGATCTCCAAGACGGACTCCATGTGTCTCATAGAGCGCACAGATCCCGGCCACGGATTTATGGATGTAGACCGGGGCGTCGTAGCCCGCCTGGCGCAGCAAGGCGATAAAACGCTGTGCCTTGCCCAGAGAATAAGCCCCGACAAGATGACTGCGCGTGGGAAAGAGCTGCAAAGACGCCAGCAACTTGGCCATTTCATCCTGAGGGGCGGGATGGCGGTAAACCGGCAGGCCAAAGGTGGCTTCCGTGATAAAGACATCACAGGCCACTGGTTCAAAAGCCTGGGCTGTTGGATCGTTGCGGCGTTTGTAATCCCCGGCGGCGATCACCCGGCAGCCCTGATATTCCATGACCACCTGGGCCGACCCCAGGACATGCCCGGCAGGGGCCAGCCAGACGGTCACGCCATTGAGGGTAATGCGCTGACCGTAGGACAAAGACTGCAAATTGTTCCCGGCTCTGGCGCCATACCGCACCTTCATCATATCCAGTGTGGGGGCGCAGGACAGCACCGCCTGATGACCGGGACGGGCGTGGTCGGCATGTCCGTGGGTTATGACCGCACGTTCGACTGTGGCCGTTGGATCCACATAAAAATCACCGGGTATACAGTAAAGACCGCGCTTTGTTGCCGCCAACCAGCTTTCAGGATTTGCTTTCATGCCTTACTATGGCGCAAAGCTCTGGTCGAAACAGCATTTCTCCGTTGCACAAGGCCGTCATTCCTGAAAGTCTCCTGACCAATGACCAGAAATCTAGAACTCCACGCAGACCTCAAACGCGATGGCTATGAAGTTCTCATGCTGCGGCTTTCCAAGCTGCTGCTGATGAACGACGCCAACTATCCCTGGCTGATTCTGGTGCCACAGCGGCCCAACAAGCGGGACTTCCACGATCTGGACCCTCTGGACCAGTATCGGGTCTGCGATGAAATCACCATGTGCTCTGAGGCGCTGCAGCGCCTCTATTCCCCCTACAAGGTGAACGTGGCATCGCTGGGCAACATGACCCCGCAGCTGCATATTCATGTGGTGGCCCGTTTTCAGGATGACCCGGCCTGGCCAGGACCGATCTGGGGCAAGGTTCCTCCCAAGTTCTATGAAGTCGAGGCGCTGGATCAGCGTCTGGAAGAACTGCGCAGTGAGCTGTCTCACCAGTTGAAAATCCGCCAAAGCCACACAGCTTAAAGAGCAGGACTGCCGAGGGCCCGCCCTTGGCAATCCCTTTCAGTTACGGGTACGCACCAGCCTTCAGACGCGCGTTCAGGCTGGTGTCGGCCCGCCCCACCCCCGTTTGTCTGAGATGAAGCCATGACCCCGCAAGCTGACAATCCCTATCTCATCATCAGCGCAGAAGTCCGGCAGGCGCTGGCTGACCAGCAAGCCGTCGTTGCCCTGGAATCCACCGTCATTTCCCACGGCCTGCCCTATCCGCAGAACCGGGAGACAGCTCTGCAGCTGGAAGGCATCATCCGGGAGCAAGGCGCAGTACCTGCGACCATCGCCCTTCTGGACGGCAAAATCTTTGTCGGTCTGAACGACGCCCAGATTGAACGTCTGGCCGAGCCGGAAAGCGAAGTTGCCAAGGTCAGTCGCCGGGACATGGCAGCGGTTCTGACTTCCGGTGACCTGGGTGCCACCACCGTGGCCGGAACCATGATGGCCGCCCACATGGCAGGCATCGAGCTGTTCGCCACCGGGGGCATCGGCGGCGTGCACCGCCAGGGGGAAAGCAGTCTCGACATCTCTGCAGACCTGCAGGAACTGGCCCGCACCCCCGTCTCTGTGGTCTCCAGCGGCGCCAAGTCCATCCTCGACCTGCCGCGCACTCTGGAAGTTCTCGAAACTCTGGGCGTGCCGGTGGTGGGCTATGAAACCCTCGAACTGCCCGCCTTTTTCACCCCCAGCAGCGGCCTGGATCTGGCCATGGGGGTCGCCAACGCAGGTCAGGCCGCAAGCCTGATCAATGCGCAACGGGGTCTGGGGCTGGAGGGCGGCATTCTCTTTACCAATCCAGTGCCTGACGAGGCGGCCCTGGAAGAGGCACAGGTCACAGCCTGGATCGAAGATGCCCTGGCCAGCGCCGATGAAGACGGCATCACCGGGAAAGATGTCACCCCTTACCTGCTGTCTTACCTGCACAGCCACAGCCAGGGGGCCACTCTGGCCGCCAACCGGGCGCTGTTGCTGGACAATGCCCGGGTGGCTGCCGGGATTGCCGTGGCACTGGCCGAAAGTCGCCGCTGAGCCCTGCAACTCAAAGTAAAACTGGCAGCAGAGCGTCAGGACAGGCAGGCAAAAGACCCGCCTTGCGAAAGTGCTTTGCTGACAGAAACGGCAAAAGGCCTAAACTTGCCGCTGTCATGACCGCCCAACTGCCGCCCCTGTTTGAGAACTGGTTTGCCCAACGGGGCTGGTCGGCCCACGCCCATCAGCTGGCATTGCTCAAAGCTGCTCAGGATGGACAATCGGCCCTGCTGATCGCGCCGACGGGCGGCGGCAAGACACTGGCCGGTTTTCTGCCCAGCCTGATAGAGCTGGCTGCGGCCCAGGAATCAGGTCATCCCCATGAAGGGCTGCACACCCTTTATGTCTCGCCTCTGAAAGCTCTGGCGGTGGATATCCAGCGCAACCTCATGACCCCTGTTGAGGAAATGGGGCTGGATCTGGCCATCGAAACCCGCACCGGGGACACGCCCCAGACCAAACGCCTGCGCCAGCGCAGCAAACCGCCGCAGATTTTGCTGACCACCCCGGAATCTCTGGCGCTGTTGCTGTCCTACCACGACGCCCCGGAAATCTTCGCCAATCTGAAGTGCATGATTGTTGACGAGCTGCATGCCCTGGCTTTTGGCAAGCGGGGCGATCTGCTGGCCCTCGGTTTGTCCCGCCTTTCCTCCCTGTCCCCGGGTCTGCGACGGGTCGGACTCTCTGCCACCGTTCACGACCCCGTTGCCCTGACAGCCTGGCTGTCGCCCTCGGGACGGGCCGAAAGCGCGCCTGTCACCCGGGTAACCGGACGCGGCGGTGTGGAGCCGGAGCTGGAAATTCTGGTCACTCAGGAACGGTTGCCCTGGTCCGGGCATATGGCCGTACATGCTCTGCCGGAAGTCTACGAGCGCATTCGACAGCACCGGACCACGCTGGTTTTTGTCAACACCAGAGCGCAGGCAGAACTGGCCTTTCAGGAGCTCTGGCGGGTCAACGAAGAAAACCTGCCCATTGCCCTGCACCATGGCTCTCTGGCCATCGAACAGCGTCGCAAGGTGGAAGCCGCCATGGCAAGGGGAGAGTTGCGGGCTGTGGTGGCCACCTCCTCTCTGGATCTGGGCATCGACTGGGCAGCGGTCGACCTGGTGGTTCAGGTCGGCGCGCCCAAAGGCGTATCACGGCTGCTGCAGCGTCTGGGCCGGGCGAACCACCGGCTCGACCAACCCTCCAAGGCGCTGCTGGTGCCCGCCAACCGTTTTGAGGTGCTGGAATGCCGGGCAGCAGTGGACGGCGTGCGGGAAAAAACGCTGGACGGGGATCCCCTGCGCCCCGGTGGTCTGGACGTGCTGATCCAGCACATTCTGGGCCGGGCCTGTTGCGGCCCCTTTGAGGCGGATGCCCTCTACCGGGAAGTCACGCTGGCGGGCCCCTATGCGGATCTCAGCCGGGAAGATTTTGAGGATGCCCTGGGTTTCGTGATCAACGGTGGCTATGCGCTGCGATCCTATGAAAAGTATCGCCGACTGGTGCAGGACAAGAAGGGCCGCTGGAAAGTCTCCAACCCTCAGCACATCATGCGATACCGCCTCAACATGGGCGTCATCGTCGAAGAACCTCTGATCAAGGTGCAGATGAAGAACGGGCGCAAGCTGGGCGAAGTGGAAGAGGTCTTCATCCAGGGGCTGCTGCCCGGCGATACCTTCATCTTCTCCGGCCAGCTGCTGCGCTATGAGTCGATTAAGGAAACCACCGCCTACGTCTCCCGAGCCGCCGGGGGTGACGATCCGAAGGTGCCGGCCTACGGCGGTGGCCGCCTGCCGCTGTCGACCCATCTGGCCGACCGGGTAAGGGCCCAGCTGGAGCAGCCCAGCGGCTGGGACGGTTATCCAGCCGCTGTCACCGAATGGCTGCAGCAACAGCGCTGGTGCTCTGTCCTGCCGCCCCGCGACGGCCTGCTGGTGGAGAGTTTTCCCCGGGGCGATAAAGAATTTCTGGTGGCCTACACCTTTGAAGGACGCAACGCTCACCAGACGCTGGGCATGCTGTTGACCCGCCGCATGGAGCGGCTGGGGCTTGGCCCCCTGGGCTTTGTTGCCACAGATTATGTTATCGCCATCTGGTCCCTGAAACGCCCGGAGCGCCATCAGGTTATCGAGCTGTTCGATGAAGATATGCTGGGCGACGATCTGGAGGAATGGATGGCTGAGTCCTCCATGTTGCGCCGAACCTTTCGCAACGTGGCGGTCATTGCCGGGCTGATCGACCGCAAGATCCCCGGTCAGGAAAAAACCCGCCGTCAGGTTACCTTCAACTCGGATCTGATTTACGACGTGCTGCGCAAGCATCAGGGCGACCACATCCTGTTACGCGCCACGAGGGCGGATGCAGCCGGAGGCCTGACGGACATCGGTCGATTGGGGGACCTCTTGGCCCGAATCCAGGGGCGCATTCACTATCAGAGCCTGGGTCAGGTTTCCCCTCTGGCCATCCCCGTGCTGTTGGAAATCGGCCGCGAACAGGTCTACGGTGAGGCGCTGGATGATTTGCTGGAAGAAGCCGCCCAGGATCTGCTGGAGGAAGCAACGGCCGGCGGGAAAGCGGAACAGGCCTCCCTGCCCCTTTAAGTGGGTGAACTGAAGATCAGAGAATCAGAGAGTTTAGGTACGGCATGACGCCCTTACTGCAGCCGCAGTCACACACAGGACAGGAGGCCCGCCTTCGGGTCAACGGTGCAGAGTTGGTTGCCGATCCTTCCGGTGTGGCCTGGTGGCCAGAACGCCGCTGCCTTTTCGTGGCTGACCTGCACCTGGAAAAGGGTTCTGCTCTGGCCGGACGCGGCCTGCTGCTGCCGCCCTATGACAGCCGGACGACCCTGAAGCGTCTGCAGCAGGTGATCGATCGTCTGCAGCCTGAAACGGTGATCTGTCTGGGCGACTCCTTTCATGACCAGGACGCTGCAAGACGACTGGATCCCGATGACCAGCAGCAGCTTGTAGCTCTCGTATCCGCCCGTCAGTGGGTCTGGATCGCAGGCAACCATGATCCCCTGCCTCCCGGGGACCTGGGCGGTCAGGTATCAGAGGAACTGGTCATGGGCCCGCTGGTTCTGCGCCACGAGGCTCTGCCGCTTCATCCCGTGACCGGAGTGAGCCAGTCTGCCGGAGAGCTTTCCGGTCATTTCCACCCCAAAGCCGCGGTTAAGCTTCGGGCCCGGCGATACTCTGGAAAGTGCTTCATCAGTGATGGTCAGCGCCTGATACTGCCATCGTTCGGCGCTTACACTGGCGGTCTGGACGTGCTGGACCCGGCCATATCCGGCCTTTTTCCCAAAGGCTTTTCTGTTGTGTTGCTGGGGCGGGACAAGGTCTACGCCTTCCCCAAAAAGGCCTTGCGCACGATCACATAAAAAGAGGTCGGCACAGAACAAGTGGCCGATGTCTCTCTTTCTTCCGACGGTGCCAACATAGAGGCAAATCGGTTTAAGTGGACTCACTAGGTGATAACGCTTGAAGCGTGGAACTCTTTTCAATGTGTTAGAGGATGATTCACAGTTTAGTTCCAAGCGCGAAGCGCTTCGAACTGAACCGATCATTCTCTAGACCGTTGCCCGCCAGACATCTCTATCGGCTGTTCAGCCAGGCATTTTTCGCCAACCGCCTCTGCCTGGAATCCATCCTGGTGGATCACCGGTTCGTTCCGTCACAAAAGCTTCATGCCACTGACCGAGAACCGACCCGCCCAGCGCCTAGAACCTCACCTGTTCGCTACGTATTTCACGGGCTTTGTGACTTCCGACTGGTTCGGCCCGAAAGAACACCCCACTTGGACGGATAGGCTATGGGCCTCTCCGTCTTTTTTTTGTGTTCGGCGCTTTGTTGCCATGCAGAGAACTCGCTTCTAGACTCAGTCCTCTTGAGCTAACTCATCATTTGATAAGGCTTACAGGATCAGGATCAATCCCAGGGTCGTTCCCCGGGATGCAGATACAAGCGAGTTCGCCGTTCAATGCTCTCAGTCGTTCGGGCTTTTTCATTGGTTTTGACCCTGTCCCTCGTTTTCTGGGGACTGCCCGCAGACGCGGATAACAACACCTCCCAGAGCTCAGCGTCTCCCACCACGACCACCAACAAAGACAGCTCCCCGACCCTGGTCGCGGGGGTGTTTGAACTGGCGCCCTACTATCTGGCTGGCTCGCCGGGTATGCCGGGCATGTTCGTTGATGCCCTGGCCGCACTTTCTGAGCGCTCCGGCATTGCACTGCAGCTGAAAACGGCCCCGGTCAACCGCGTGATCAAAGGCTATCGGCAGGGCAGTGTGGATCTGACGATTGTGCTGGGGGATCTGCTGCCTGCGCTGTCTGCCGAAACGGTTTTTCCCTCAACACCACTGGTCGTGCTGGGATCCAGTCAGGTCCCCATTACAGAGGTGAGCGACCTGAACCAGACAACCATCACCTCCCCTTCTGATGCAGCCTCCGGCGCGCTGCAGGCCTTCGCCGCCGATCAGCAGTTCAACACCGTGTTGATCAAAGATTATGAAATCGCGGTCAGAATGCTGGACAAAGGCAGGGTGGATGGCGTGCTGGGTGTCTGGCCGACCCTGAACTATGCGGCACGGACCAGTGGCGTTTCCCTCAATGGCACCCCTTTGATCGTCAAGGATCTGCGCCTGGTGCTTAGCCTGTCCCCCTATGGGCAGATCACCCCTGACCTGCAGCAGAAGCTGGAAGCAGCGCGCCTGAGCCTGGAATTGGATGGAACCTTCGTCCGGATCTATCACAAGTATCTGGGGCGTCCGCTGGCTGGCTATCGCCTTCAAAAACCCGGGTGACGTCTGATCTGGTTTTCATCTGATTGTGTTTTGATCTGACCAGATCCTGGTGCTTGCCCGGTGCTTTAAAAAACACTGTGCCAACCCGAAAGGGGCATGCACAGAGCAACCTAGACCTCGCTTGAGAGCAACAGAAGGCCCCGCAGCTTAACTCCGCTTGTTCAGATCAATCGCTGTTAGAGTCAAATCGGTTTAAGTAGAATCACTCCGTGATAACACTTGAAGCGTGAAACTCTTTTCAGTGTTTTAGAGGATGATTCACGGTTTGGTTTCAAGCGCAAAGCGCTTCTAACTGAACCGATCATTCTCCAGTGATTTTGTTTTTCAGGCGACCGGCCAGCCGGCCGGCGAAACGGGCAGGCTCATCATAGGGGTCCACTTCCCGGGACACATCGCGCCACTGTTCGCCGGAGGCTCTGGCTGCTGACTTTGCCCGGGGTTTGACTTCCTGCTCAAAAATTTCCGCGGCCTTTGCCCGCGCGCGGGGGTCGGCGGCGGCTTTGCGCAATGCCGAGGACAGCAGGGATTTCAGAAACACCATGGGAAAGCTCCTCTCACCCCTTTCTTTTGGCGCGTATTGCCTTGGGTTTCAAGGTTCTCCTGGCAGTTTTCAGATCCTGCCAGTTTATGTCAGGACGCCTGCCGCCCGGGCTTGCGATGACAGGCTGATCTGCGGCATCTCTTAAACCAGGTAAGCAATAAAGAACCAGCCACAGACCGTCTCGGGAGGATGACAATGACAGAGAACCCGGATCATCAGGCCAACGATCTGGAAAATGACCTGGAAAGCGCCTTTCCTCCTGACGCTCAGTCCCGCACACGCTGCGCCTGGGTCCCGGCTGACGATCCGCTCTATCAGGCTTACCACGATGACGAATGGGGCAAACCGCAAAGGGATGCCCGGGATCTCTATGAACAACTGATGCTGGAGGCCTTTCAGGCCGGGTTGTCATGGAAAACCATCCTGCACAAGCGCGAAGGCTTTCGTCGCGCGTTCGGTGGTTTTGAGCCTGAGCGTATTGCCCGCTATGACGAGGCGAAAATAGAAGAGCTGCTGCAAGACACTGGCATTGTCCGGCACCGGGGTAAAATCCTGGCAACCATCAAGGGCGCGCAAAGCTGGTTACGGCTGGAACGGGAGAATCCCGGCGGATTTTCCGCCTTCATCTGGCAGACTGTTGAGGGCAAGACACAACACAACAGCCCGGCAACGCTCGCCGACGTGCCAGGAAAGACCGCCCAGGCAGAACTGCTGTCAAAGCGGCTGAAGAAGGAAGGCTTTAACTTTGTCGGCCCCACCATCTGCTACGCCTTCATGCAGGCTGCCGGACTGGTGGATGACCACACCCAAGACTGTTTCTGCCATCAGGCTGCCGGAGATTAGACAAGGCTGGTATCAGAATGCCCGCAAGACGCCCCCCAAAAGATCAGAAAAATTCCTTTGAGAACGGCTCTCTCTTACAGGCCGATGACCAGAGGGCTGTGATTGGGTGATTCCAGGGTGTCTTCTGCACAGGGGTAAATACAGACCAACAGGAAATCAACCGCAGCACCTTCTTTTGAAAGCGGCAGCATCAGTTTGTTCACACGGGTATAGGGTCGGTCGATCAAGGCTGCTCGATCAACAAACTCCGGCTCTCTGCTCGCCACAATGCGTCTGTATTCTTCCATCAAAGGCCACAGACGTTTGGGCAGTTCAGACAGTTTAGCTCCGGTCCAGTCAAAGCCCAGCTCTTCACGCAAAGCCGTGCCATTCAGCCGGTAATAGAAATCTGCGCCATCATCACAGACTTCAATCAATATCAGGTACCCCAACCAAGGCTTCAACAAGAAGGGATCGAATTCCCGTCTCAGCGGTAATGACTGAGATCCCTTTTTGTCATGCCAGAGGTCCATCAGGCCCTGCATCTTCTCGGGAAGGGGCGTACCACCTACCATTGGCTGCCTCCTGATTATTCTTATGTTTCTCACCCTGCAATTTTGTAGGTGGGTTGAAAGTTTTTTTTCACCAGATCTTGAAATGCATTTTATCAATCCAATGGGTCACGAAAAATTCTTATGGGAAAAGGGTTGCGGAAAGGCAAACCACTGCAGGTCGTATTGGCAGGTGCAGAGAGACAGCAATGCCGCCTCTCCCTGAACAGCAGAGCTTCCATGCGGGGCTGAACATTGTCTATAAAGCCGCTGCTTGATATAGAGCAGCCAAGGTAAGGGTCTGGACGATGATCTGCCCTTTCAACCCGGCTTCTGCGCACCCCAACCGGCGCAGCCGCTTTCTCGCCGCTTACTCATGGAAAAAGCAGATGCAAGGCAAACAACTCTACGAAGGCAAGGCAAAAGTCCTCTTTGAAGGTCCGGAAGAAGGCACTTTGGTCCAATACTTCAAAGACGACGCCACCGCCTTCAACAATGTTAAAAAAGGCACCATCGTCGGCAAAGGCGTGCTCAACAACTGCATCTCAGAGTTCCTGATGCAGAATTTGGGGGCGATGGGTATCCCCACGCACTTCATCCAGCGCCTGAGCCTGCGCGAACAGCTGGTGCGCCATGTGGAAATCGTGCCGCTGGAAGTGATCGTGCGCAATGTGGCCGCCGGCTCTCTTTCCAAACGCCTGGGCATTGAAGAGGGCATTGAACTGCCCCGAGCTCTGGTCGAGTACTGCCTGAAAGATGACGATCTGGGCGATCCGCTGATCGCCGAAGAACACATCACCACCTTTGGCTGGGCCAGCCCCGACGAGCTGGATGAGATCCTGCACATGACCCTCAGGATCAATGACTTCCTGTCCGGCCTGTTCCTGGGCATCGGTCTCAAACTGGTGGACTTCAAGCTGGAGTTTGGTCGCCTGGAAACAGAAGACGGTCCGCAGATCGTCCTTGCCGATGAAATCAGCCCGGACTCCTGCCGTCTTTGGGACATCGAAACCAACGAGAAGATGGACAAAGACCGCTTCCGCCGCGATCTGGGCAAAGTGGAAGAAGCCTATCAGGAAGTGGCCCGCCGCCTGGGTGTGCTGCCGAACATGGATGAACTGGAAGCTGAAGGCAGCGACAGCCTGCAGTAACCGGCCCCCTCATCATGAGAGCGTGTTTGCCTTAACCGGGCGCGTTAAATGAGAAACGCTCAGGCATAACCGCTCTCTTTACCAAACCGGACGACGATCAGGCACAGCCGGGGCAATGGCGCTGAACATCTGCAAGCAAAGACCCAGTAACAAAGACACCTGGCAACAAAAACAACTTACGACAAAAACAGGGGGCGCGCCTTGATCTGACAGAGCGCGCCCCTTTTCGTTTCAGCCTATTGGAGAGGCAGGGAAACAGAATGGCAAAGAAAGCCCGGAGTGTGCGAGGCCCGGTTCTGGCTCTGCTGGTTGGCCTGGCCTTCCTGCTGCTGGCACTGGTCATCGCCTATCTGAACCATCAGCAGCTCGCGGAACTGGCTGAAGCAGACCTGCCTCTCGGGTTTTTCCTGATCCTTAGTCTGGGCGGCGGCGGTCTGGTCTGTGCGTTTCTGCTGCTCGGGTATCTGTCCCGGCGCAGCCAGCTTTCCAACACCACCGAACGTGAAAAGTAAAACAGCAAGTGCTAACACCTGGCTCAGGTTCTGAAGTCAAATCGGAACAAAGCGCAAAGCACCTCCCACCAGACCGATCCTGATCCAGAGCATGATCGGTTTAGTTAGAAGCGCTTTGCGCTTGGAACCAAACCGTGAATCATCCTCTAAAACATTGAAAAGAGGCAAATTCACGATTGAAGTGTTATCACGTAGTGATCCCACTTCAATCGATTTGACTCTAACGCTGCACCACCTGTCGGCCCTTGGCGGTCCGGGCCTGCCAGCCCTTGCGCTCCAGCTCCGGCACCTGGCTTTCTTCAGCGGGAAAACCAATGCAGAGGTAGGCCACAAGATCCCAGGCCTGAGGAACCTCCAAAGTCTGATCCACGGCCACTGGATCAATGATGGAAACCCAGCCCAGTCCCACTCCTTTTGCCCGGGCGGCCAGCCAGAGGGTATGAATGGCCATGGTCACGGAGTAACGCAGGGTTTCCGGCATAGTGGCCTTGCCCAGTCCATGTCCCTGCAGAGTCTCTTCGTCGCAGTAGACGGCCAGATGTACAGGGGCATCCCTTAAGCCGGAGAGCTTTAATCTGGCATAGAGTCCCCGGCGGCTTTCCTCCTGCTCCGCCAGTGCCTGGGCGTTGCTCTGCTCAAAGTTATGGATGATTTCCCGGCGGCGCTGCGGGGCATCAACGGTCACAAAACGCCAGGGCTGGGCGTTGCCGACCGACGGGGCAAGGCAGGCAAGGTCCAGCAGTTCGTCCAGCAGACCGGGTGGCAAGGGATCGGTTTTGAAAGACCGCACATCGCGGCGCCAGCGCAGCAGGTGCTCAAACTCCTTGTTGAAACCCTGATCAAATCGGGGAGGACGGGTGGTCGCTTTTACCGAGCGAAAGCGGGCTGATTTCGGCTCCTGATCTGACAGCGACTTCTTCTCCTCACTCACCCTGCTTCTCCTGCTCTGTCGATCACCGCGCCCGTCATGAAAGCAAGCCCCTGCCCGGAAGCTTCCCCTCGCTGGAACTTTTCCTCCGCAAGGGCATAAGCTATGCCTTTGTTCAAACTCCAGAGCCAAATCGCGTTAAGTGCGCGCACGGCGCGATGACGCTTGAAGTGTGAACCTCTTTTTACTGTTGTAGAGGATGCGTCACGCTTTGAAGGGGAGCGCAACCTGCTTCCAACCAAACCGATCACGCTCCAGACGGGACTGTCTATGCTAAAGACGACAAAGTCAGTGCAACCTCGCCTCAGCCGCCGACAGTTTATAGGGGGCACTCTTGCCCTGGGCGGCGCTTTGACCCTGACCGCTCCCCGCCCGCTGCTGGCGCGCGATGGGTACCAAAACCTGACTGCGTCTGCCCACAGCACAGAACTGGTGCCGGGATACGAAACGGCGACCTGGGGCTACAACAGCGTCACGCCCGGGCCGGTCTTGCGCTATCGCCAGGGGGAACGCCTGCAGGTCACCCTGACCAATTCTCTGCCTCAGGACAGCACCATCCACTGGCATGGCCTGCGTCTGCCCAACGCCATGGATGGCGTACCTCACCTGACACAGGCCCCCGTCGCCCCCGGGGAGAGTTTCGACTATGCCTTTGACCTGCCAGACGCCGGCACCTTCTGGTATCACCCCCACGTGCTGTCGGACGAACAGGTGGGACGCGGTCTGGCCGGGGCGCTTATCGTGGAAGAGGATAACCCGCCACCCGTCGACCGGGATCTTGTCTGGCAACTGGATGACTGGCGGCTGACGGATCAGGCACAGATTGCCGAACCCTTTGGCCAGTTTCATGATCTGAGCCACGCTGGACGACTGGGCAACACCGTCACCCTGAACGGTCAACTGCCGGAGAGCTTTAGCCTGCGCAGTGGCGAGCGATTGCGCCTGCGGCTGATCAACACGGCCAATGCCCGTGTCTTTGCCCTGAAGTTCACCGATCACAGCCCGCAGATCATTGCTCTGGATGGTCAGCCCTGCCAGCCCCATGCCGCCCCGGAAGGCCGGGTGATTCTGGGCCCTGGCATGCGTGCCGACGTGATCCTGGACGCTGCCCTGGATCCGGGCAGCCGGGTCACTGTGGTGGACGACTACTATCCCCGGCAAAGTTACCGTTTCATTGACCTTGCTTACAGTGACGAGCCCCCTTTGCGCAGCAGCCCTCTGGATGCGCCTGTGGCGCTGGCGGCCAATCCCCTGACAGCACCCGACCTCAAGATGGCCCCTCTGCTGGAGGTGCGCTTGCAGGGCGGCATGATGGGCCAGCTGGAGTCGGCCAGTCTGGACGGTCAGGAGATGGGCTTGCGTCAGATGGCAGGCCAGGGACGCTTCTGGGCCCTGAATAACCAGAGCGACGGGCCTGCCCTGGGCGCACCGCAGCTCTTCAAGCTTCAGCTGGGCCGCAGCTATCGTCTGCGTCTGATCAACGAATCGGTCTTTGATCATCCCATGCACATTCACGGACATGTCTTCCAGCTTCTGAGCAGAGACGGCAGCGTCGATCCGCTAAACCGCTGGCAAGACACCCTGCTGGTCCGCCGGGGGGAGACTCACGAGGTCGCCCTGCTGGCCGACAACCCAGGCCCCTGGATGTTCCACTGCCATGTGCTGGAACACGCCCGCGCCGGCATGATGTCCGTGATAGAGGTTGCGTGAGCAATAACGATCAATTTTGTAAATTTATTTACAAATTCTGTCAGTTTTTGGTAGATTTCAGCCCAAAGCGCCCAGACTGCAAGGCTGCTCAGCCCTCATATCGCCTCTCTTCAAGTTGTCTCTGACAGAGCGCGGGCGTATGGTCCGCCCCAAGGTATCAGGCGGTTTTCCACTCCCGGGACTTAGAGATCCTGATGAGTGAAATTGTCGCCTGAAACCGGCAAGCAAAGCGGCTCCTGTGACCTTCGGGAAATCGGGAAAAGCTCTTTATTCCAGACCCGCCTCCAACGGCCCCTGCCCTCGAAAGCCGACCAGCTCGGGCAGGCAGGACAGCTGGCAGGAAGGGTCATCTGTAGAACTGCTCCAGGGAGCTCTATTAGAATGAAAGCCCGCGTCCACGTTACTTTGAAACCAGGTGTGCTTGACCCCCAGGGCAAAGCCATCGAACACGCGCTTACCGGCCTGAACTTCACCGGTGTCGGCGAAGTCCGTCAGGGCAAAGTCATCGAACTTGACCTGAGCGAAACCGACAAAAGCAAGGCGGAAGCCAGCGTCGATGACATGTGCCGCAAACTGCTGGCCAACACCGTCATCGAAAACTACACCATCGAGTTGCTGGACTGAGGCGTTCCGCCCCATGACCCAACGCAACTACGCCTGGCAAACCCCCGACGGAAGCGGATTGGAACGGCTGCAGCTGCAAAGCTATGAGCAGTCGCAGGAGGTTGACACCTCCCTGATCGGCCGATTGGAGGGACAGGACTTTTCCGGCAGCTACTGGCTGCGTCTGGACAGGGACTGGACCGTCCGACAGCTGAGAATCCGGCTGCAGTTGGAAAAGACGGCAGACGATCAGCCTACCCGCCGTGCAGCTCTTGAAGTGCAGCACGATGGACAGGGCAATTGGCTGGTGGAGGGCGAAAACCGCCCGGACCTGGCCGGATGCCTGGATGTCGATCTGACAGTCACGCCCTTTACCAACAGCCCGCCCGTGATGCGTCATGACTGGCGCAAAGGGGAAAGCCGGGATTTCAGGATGGTGTTCATCGCCCCCTCCTTTGACCCGACAACTGGTCAGCTTTGCATCACAGCCCAGGCAAAGAACCAGCGTTACACCTGTCTTGCCCCCCTTGGCAGCGCTAAGGACGGTGGCGGATTGTTCCGCTACCAGGGCCTGGACAGCGGGTTTGACTGCGACCTTTCCTTCGACGCCGACGGCGTCGTCCTCACTTATCCCGACACCTTTCTCAGGATTGACCCTCAATGAAAGCTGCTGTCATTGTTTTCCCCGGCTCCAACTGCGACCGCGATGTAGCTGTCGCCCTGGAGCAGTCCATGGGAACCGCCCCTCAGATGGTTTGGCACAAGGAAGCGGACTTTGATTCCGTAGACCTGATCGTGTTGCCCGGTGGTTTCTCCTACGGTGACTATCTGCGCTCCGGCGCCATGTCCGCAAAATCCCCGGTGATGAAAGAAGTTGTCGCCCGCGCCAACAAGGGCGTGCCCGTGCTTGGCATCTGCAACGGATTTCAGATCCTGACGGAATCCGGCCTGCTGCCGGGTGCCCTGATGCGCAACGCCGGACTGAACTTTGTCTGCCGCGATGTGACCCTCAAGGTCGAGAACACCCAGACCATCTACACCTCCGGCTACAGCAGTGATGAGACGGTGACCATTCCCGTCGCCCATCACGACGGCAACTACTTCGCCGATGACGCCACTCTGGCAGAGCTGGAAAGCAACGGTCAGGTGGCCTTCCGCTATGTGGACGGCACAGGTGAGGCCACAGACGCGGCCAACCCCAACGGCTCCCGGCACAACATCGCCGGTATCACCAACAGCCAGAAAACGGTTCTGGGCATGATGCCCCATCCGGAACGGCTGATTGACGACAAACTGGGCGGAACGGACGGCAAGGTCCTGTTCGACGGCCTGGTCGCCGCCCTGTCCTGATCCACCTGCGCGTTTAGAGGAATTACGATCGTGAGTGAAATCACCGCTGAAGTCGTTGCCGAACATGGCCTCTCGCCGGATGAATACGAGCGGGTGCTGGAAATCATGGGCCGCACGCCCAACCTGGTGGAGCTGGGCATCTTTTCGGTCATGTGGTCCGAGCACTGCTCTTACAAGTCTTCCAAAAAGTGGCTGAAAACCCTGCCTGTTGAAGGCCCCCACGTGATTCAGGGCCCTGGCGAAAACGCCGGTGTCATCGATGTGGGAGAAGGTCTGGCTGCCATCTTCAAGATGGAAAGCCACAACCACCCCAGCTTCATTGAACCCTATGAAGGGGCAGCCACCGGTGTGGGGGGCATCCTGCGCGATGTCTTCACCATGGGAGCCCGCCCTGTGATGAACCTCAACGCCCTGCGCTTCGGTTCTCCAGAGCATGAAAAGACCCGCCACCTGATCTCCGGCGTTGTGGCCGGGATCGGCGGTTACGGCAACTGTGTGGGGGTGCCGACAGTCGGCGGTGAGGTGGATTTCCACCCGGCCTACAATGGCAACAATCTGGTCAACGCCATGACCGTGGGTCTGGCACCGGCAGACCGGATCTTCTATTCCGCCGCTGCGGGTGTTGGAAATCCGGTGGTCTATGTCGGCTCCAAAACCGGCCGCGATGGCATCCACGGGGCCACCATGGCCTCAACCGAGTTCGACGCAGCCTCTGAAGACAAACGCCCCACGGTGCAGGTGGGCGACCCCTTCACTGAAAAGCTGCTGATTGAAGCCTGCCTGGAACTGATGGCCACCGATGCCATTGTCGCCATTCAGGATATGGGGGCGGCTGGTCTGACCTCCTCGTCTTTCGAAATGGCGTCCAAAGGCGGCCTGGGCCTGACCCTGGAACTGGATCAGGTGCCCATGCGCGAAGAGGGCATGACCCCTTACGAGCTGATGCTGAGCGAGAGCCAGGAGCGTATGCTGCTGATCCTCAAGCCCGGTCATGAGGATGAAGCCCGCGCCATCATCGAAAAGTGGGATCTGGATTTCGCCGTGGTGGGGACTCTGACCGACACCGGTCGGATGGTTCTGCGCTGGCATGGCGAAACGGTGGGCGATCTGCCCATTGATCCGCTGGCTGAGGCGGCGCCTGAATATGACCGCCCCTGGGTGGCCACGCCGACACCGGCCGCCTTGCTGGCCAGCGATGTCCCGGGCAGTGACAATCCCCTGGCCGATGTCGAGAAGCTGCTGGCCAAGCCGGACCTCTGCTCCCGCCGCTGGATCTGGGAACAGTATGACCACATGGTCATGGGCGACACGGTGGTGCGCCCCGGCGGGGACGCCGCTGTAACCCGCATCCACCGCTCCAACCGCGGGCTGGCTGCCAGTTCTGACTGCTCGCCGCGTTACTGTGTTACTGAACCTGTAAAAGGGGGCAAGCAGGCCGTGGCGGAAAGCTGGCGCAACCTGACGGCAGTCGGGGCCAAGCCTTTGGCCATCACCAACAACATGAACTTCGGCAACCCTGAGAAGCCGGAAATCATGGGCCAGTTCGTTGGCGCCATCCAGGGCATGCGCGAAGCCTGCCTGGCGCTGGAGTACCCGGTGGTCTCCGGTAACGTCTCCCTTTACAACGAAACCGAAGGCAAAGGCATTCTGCCCACCCCGGTAATCGGGGGCGTGGGTCTGGTGGAAGATCTGGACAAGCTGCCCAGCGGCGGCTTCACGGCAGAAGGACAGGACATTGTTCTGGTGGGGGAAACCACGGGCCATCTGGGCCAGTCCCTCTACCTGCGTGACCTGCATGGCCGCGAAGAAGGCCAGGCACCTGAAGTGGACCTGGCGGTAGAGAAGCGCAACGGCGACTTTGTCCGCTCTGCCATCGCCGACCAGGCCATCTCCGCCTGTCACGATCTCTCCGACGGTGGTCTGCTTGTCGCTCTGGCTGAAATGGCCCTGGCGGGCAAAATCGGCGCAGAGATTGCCTCGGCCACAGATCTGCCTGCTCATGCCTGGTTCTTCGGCGAAGATCAGGCCCGCTATCTGGTGACCCCGACCGACACAGCCGCTTTCCTGGCTGCTGCCGAAGCCGCCGGGGTTCCGGCTCAGGTGGTCGGCAAGACGGGAGGAGAGGCCCTGTCTCTGGACGGCAAATCAGTCGCCCTGAGCCAGCTGGACGCCGCCTTCGAAGGTTGGCTTCCCGGCTACATGGCCGGCGAGTAACTGCCCGTCGGCAGCATCGCTGCGACGCCAAAAACAAGAGGCCCTGCATCAGCCGATGCGGGGCCTTTTTTCTAACGCAGGCGTTCAGAAGGCTGTTAGGTTTCCTGAACTCTCCCGATCAGGGTTGAGAAAGTCAGAGCATGATCGGGTTGGTCAGAAGCGCTTCGGGCTTGTTCTCAAATCGCCAATCATCCTCTAACATCTTGAAAAGAGGCAGGTTCACGCCTCAGGTTTACTCACGTTGTCCGTCCAGCTAAACCAATTTGACTCTGAGGAAACTCAATGGCCGATATCATTCTGGGCTCCCCCGAACAAATCAGAGTCATTGAGCAGGCAACCGCGCTCAGAGCCCTGTTAAAGGACGATCCGCGCTTCGCCTTTCAGGGTCGCGCCAATTCCCTGACGGAACCCACTAAAGGCGGACCTGATCTGGTCATCAGCCTGTCCAGGTTGCAGGGCTATTCCAGTTGCCATTTCGTGCCCCGAGACCAAGCCGAATTCTACAGCCGCGCCTATCAGGCCGCCGGGTTACAGTCCCTGCAGTGGGAGCAGTACTGGGGCCGGGAAACGGCACTGACACAGAGCCGGGCCTTTCTGGCCAGCTACGCCCCACCGGCTGGGCTGACGCTCAAAACCGTGACTGCGGATACACCTGACAGCACGGTCAAAGCCCTCTGCCAGATGTCTTTGGAGGCCGGGGTTCTGCCCGCGCCCGGCTCCACCATGCGCGGGGACAGCCTGGACGGCCTGATGATCTATGCGGAAACGGAAAAGGGAGAGATCGTCGCCACCGGGGGCGCTTTCATGGCCTATCACCCCAGAAGCAATCGGGCTGATGAAGCCTTCTGGGGCATGCTGGCCACCCGCGACGACTGGCGGGGGAATCGCCTGGCCTGCTGGGTGGGCGCACAGGTCATTCTCGATATGGCACAACGCTATGGAGCCAAAGGATTTTCCAGCGGTGTAAAAGCCGACAATCCGGCATCGCAGGCCATGTGCAGCCGCATCGGCGTGGCGCGGTCGGACTATGTCTATGCCGGGGCCGTCAACCCGCAGGTCATGGGGGGAACTTCCGTTACCAGATAGAAGGCACATCGCCTAACAGCTGTGCTCCGAAACGGAACCCTGCGCGGGATCAGGTCTTTTCCAGGGCCGCGACAAAGAGATGCCACAGCGTCCATTGAAGATTCCCTTCAAGACAGCCATATTGCGGTAAGTTGAAAGAATGATTGTTGCTTTTCCTGCCCTGCAGAAAGAGCAGCGAAAGCAAAAAACGAACACTTAGGAGCTGTACGCCATGGCGATGGATCCCGGCGAGATCGAGCGGTTGATTAAAGAGTCTATTCCCGATGCACAGGTCACCATTGAAGATCTGCGCGGGGATGGCGATCACTATGCCGCCTATGTCGTCTCCCCCGCATTTGCAGGCAAAACCCGCGTGCAGCAGCACCAGTTGGTATACCAGGCCCTCGGCGGTCGCATGGGAGGTGAACTCCACGCGCTGGCGCTTCAGACCTCTGTTCCCGCAAGCGCCTGAGCGCCCCGGAACGCCTCAATTCCCAAGGAAGATGACCATGGACAATCCCGTTTTTGAACGCATCAAGCAGGACATCAGCGACAGCGATGTGGTGCTCTACATGAAAGGCACACCTGTCTTTCCCCAGTGCGGCTTTTCCGCTGCCGTGGTTCAGGTTCTGAGCCACCTGGGTGTCAAATTCAAAGGCATCAACGTGCTGGAAGATCCGGGCCTGCGCGAAGGCATCAAGTCCTTCTCCAACTGGCCAACCATTCCCCAGCTCTATGTCAAAGGCGAATTCGTCGGCGGCTGCGACATCATCCGCGAAATGTTCGAGTCCGGGGAGCTGCAGCAGCACCTGAACGACAACGGCGTCAGCGTCAACCAGCCTGCCGCCTGAGCCTAAGACCCGAACTGTGCCTTGCCTTCGGGATTGAGGTGCGCTGAAACAGAAACAGGGCCGTCTTCCCCGGGGAGGCGGCCCTTTTCTTATGCCAGACCCGCTAAAGTTCCATCTGCTTAAGTGGACTCATGGCGTGATACCACTTGAAGCGTGAAGCTCTTTTCAAGGGTTTAGTGGATGAGTCACGGTTTAGGTACAGGCGCTTTGTGCCACTGTCCCGCCGTCCTGCTGGAAGGAATTGGGGTGGCAGGCAGATTGGCCCCGGACTATTCTGCCCCGAAAGCTCAAGGCGCAGCGGGGAGTCGGCCAGATGAAAAGAAACAACACTGCAGACAGGTCAGACCGGGCACGGCTCCTTCACAGGTCCGGTCTGGCTCTGGCAACGGCGCTGCTTCTGGCAGCCTGCGCCCCGCAAAAGACCGAAAGTCTGCAAAGCGGCTCCACCCTGCCTGCCGAAGCAGAAAGCCGCGCGGCCGCTCAACTGGAAACACTGAAGAACACCCCCGCGGCTCTGCGTCCCTTCCTGACGGCTTTTCCCAAAGGTGGGGACATTCACAGCCACCTGGCAGGTGCCGTCTACGCTGAATCCATGCTGGAGTGGGCTGCCGAAGACGGACGTTGCGGTAATGCTGAGGCCGGATACCTCAGTCTGGCCCTGCCATCGGGCAAATGTGACAGCGCCAAAGGCGACAAGCCGGTATCCGAACTGCTGACCAACGCCAATGACACGGACGCCCTGATCGATGCGCTCTCGACCCGCAACTACCATTGGGGCAGCGTCAACGGCCACGACCAGTTCTTCAACACCTTTGGCAAGTTCTGGCCCGCCAACATCAACCGCACCGGGGACATGCTGGCAGAGGTGGCGGAGCGCGCCGCCAGTCAGAACATTCCCTATCTGGAACTGATGGATTCCCCGGGCATGACCGCGGCCCGCTCTTTGGGGGCCAAGGTCGGCTGGCATGACGACCCGCGGGCTTTCCGCAAGGCCCTGCGCGCCGGTGGCATGGCACAGATCGTCACAGACGCCCGGCAGGAAATCACCCGGGCGGAAGCCCGCAAGGCGGAACTCTTGAGCTGCGACACCTCCAGTCCCAAAGCCGGGTGCGACGTCACCATCCGCTATCTGGCGCAGGTCATCCGAACCTTCCCCAGGGAAGAGATTTTTGCCCAGACCCTCCTGGCCCATGAGCTTGTGCGCCAGGACTCCCGCTTTGTCGGCCTCAACTTTGTAGCCCCGGAGGATGACCGTATCACCCTGCGCGACTACAGCCTTCAGATGCAGATCATCGGTGAACTGGGACGGATGATCCCGGATGTGCCGGTAACCCTGCACGCCGGGGAGCTGACCATAGGTCTGGTGCCGCCGGAGGATCTGCGCTTCCACATTCGTGAAGCCATAGAAGTGGCGGGCGCCACACGCATCGGCCACGGCGTGGACATTCTCTACGAAGACGGCGCCCAGGATCTGATGGCCCGCATGGCCAAGGATGAAATCCTGGTCGAGATCAACCTCACCTCCAACGAGGTCATCCTTGAGGTGGAGGGGGAAGATCATCCTTTCACCAGCTACCGTGCCGCCGGCGTTCCCTTAACGCTGTCCACCGATGACGAAGGGGTTTCCCGCATCGACCTGACCCATGAGTACGAAAAGGCGGTCCGTACCTACGACCTGGACTATGGCTTTCTGAAAGAACTGTCCCGCAACAGTCTGACCTACAGTTTTCTGGAGGGCGAAAATCTCTGGCTGTCTCCTCGCGATGACCTGTCCGTGGCCGCCTGCCAGGACGATCAACCAGGCGCAGCTGATCCCTCCGCTGCCTGTCAGGGCTTCCTGAAAAGCAGCAAGAAAGCCCGGCTTCAGTGGGATCTGGAAGCCCGCTTCCTGGCCTTTGAAGCCAGCTTCTAGAGTGTGATCGACAGAAGAAAAGGCGCTTTGCACCTGAAACTGATCCGAGGCTGATCCTCTATCGCGGTGAAAAGAGTTTCACGTTTCAAGCGGGTGTCAAGGAGTGAGGCCCCTTAAACACATTTGGCTCTAACCGCGCCTTGATTTTTCGCAGCTTGGTCGCTATATCGCTGGCAGTAGCAGAGGCAAGCGTCCTCGCGAATTGGAGATTTTATGCAAGAGTCCCGGGCATAAGCCCCTTCCTGACCATCTGAGTCTCAGGAAATTTGAAAAGACAGGACCACTCACGCGCAGCGCTGAGTGAACCCTTTTCTGCGCTCTCATAAAATCAAGACATTCCAATGAACATTTCAAAGCACGAACAGCGTGTTTTGCATGAACTCGCTTTGGGGGGATCCATCCACCATGAGCGACATGCAAGCGGTAAAATCTGTGACGTCACTTGCTACACCCGTGACGGTTACGTTCTGAGCGACTGCACCCTCAGCGTCTTTCAACGCCTTTTGAAACGCCGGCTGATCCGATCGCGCAACGGCGGCCCCTACCGGGCCTCAACCCTTGGCATCAAATCAGTGCGTGCACAGCTCAATCAAAGATAGGAAAACAGGAAGATGGCAGACAAAATCTGCACAGCCGGGCTTTGCCAAAGCCCGGCAATCGACCAGCCCAACACAGCCCCGGGGGACAGACAATGACACAGCCGGATAACAACACGATCATCGAGATCCACCGCCTGGCCTTCGGAACAGAAGAAGGCGAAGCGATTGCCGCCTTGACCGGGGAATTGCTCGCCCTGCCACAGACCTTGTCCTTCAGTACCCAGCGCGATGGCCAGTGGGCAGGAAACCTGCTGTTCACTCCCTTTGTCTTTGACGCGCAGCCTGAGGCAACCTGCTACCTGCTGGCGCCTCTTGGGGTCTTGCCGGACTACCAGAACCAGGGCGTTGGCAAGGAACTGATGGAAACAGGCATGAAGCAGTTAACCTCCCTTGGGACCGATGCTGTCTTTGTGCTCGGGATACCGAGTTACTATCCGCACTACGGCTTTGCTCCAACAGACAAGCAAACGCCCTATCCCGATCTTCTGACCATCCCTGAAGCCTGGATGGCCTGCGAGTTGAAGACAGGGGCGCTGGCCCGGCTGGAGGGCAAAACGCGGGCTGTTGCTCCCTTCATGAAAGCGCTCTACTGGGACACATCCGGTCATGAAGGTTAGCTTACAGCCCCTGTGTTAGAAGCTTCAGGGAGGGCCAGAGCAATATCTGCTTTGGCCCTCTTGGTCTTCTTCTCCATTCACTGCTGGCCGCGTCACTTCCAGGCAGACCTGCGGTTGATCCAAAAAAACCGACAGGCTCGCTCTCTAAGCAGCAACACCTGCTCTACGCAATAACTCGTGCCTCTCAAACGCCAGGCATCAGATCACGATAAGTTCATGGCCGCCCGCCGACTTACAGTTGGTCCGTAAAGGGCATTTTTGTCTCCCTTACAATCCATTACTTCCTTCTTTCGCGTCGGTCTGCCAGCTTGGGCTCCCGTCGTCGTCTCCTGTTCTGAGAGAAGAAGGGTCACGCTCAAAGAGCATGATCGGATTGGAAAAGAGCACTGCGTGCTTAAAACCAATCCGTGATTCACTCTTTAGTACTTTGTACAGAAGCAAAAGATTGCTTTCCGTGTCCTCACGTCGTGCGGCCACTTAAACAGATTTGGCTTCAGGCCTGCAGCCTGCCGCAGCTTTTCGGCTCACCTGACTACTCCTTGCTGAAAGATCCGTCCCAACCATGTCCCAGTCCAGCTCATCCTCCCCGCTTCCCGAGCAACAAGGGACTGTCCAGGCGGACAACCGACAGCAACAACTGGGCTGGTTTCTGGGCTTTATTGGGGTCACAGCCTTCGCGCTGACCCTGCCCATGACACGTCTGGCGTTGGTGACATTTGATCCCTGGTTTATCGGATTGGGCCGGGCGGCTCTGGCGGGCCTGGTTGCGGGGGCCATTTTGCTGATTACCCGTCAGCCCCTGCCCAAAGGCAAAGACCTCTGGCTGCTGATGCAGGTCAGCCTGGGCGTGGTCTTTGGCTTTCCGCTCTTTTCCACCTGGGCCATGCAGGATCTGCCAGCCTCCCACGGGGGGGTCGTTCTGGGCATTCTGCCGCTGGCGACTGCTGCCGGCGGTGCCCTGCTGGCCAAAGAACGCCCGTCCCTCGCCTTCTGGCTGGTCAGTCTGGCTGGCAGCGCCCTGGTCATTGGATATTCTCTGAGCAAGGGAGGTGGCAGCCTGGCACTGGCTGACCTGGCTTTGCTGGCAGCCGTTATCGCCGCGGCATTGGGCTACACTCAAGGGGCCGTGCTGACGCCGCGCCTGGGGGCCTGGCAGACCATCTGCTGGGCTCTGGTGATCTCTCTGCCCCTCACCCTGCCCGCCTCCTTCTGGCTCTGGCCTCAGCAAAGCTGGCAACACCTGACCTGGGTCAGCGGCTCCGCCTTTATCTATGTCAGTCTGATCAGCCAGCTGGCCGGTTTTTTTGCCTGGTACAGGGGGCTGGCTCTGGGGGGCGTGGCCAAGGTCGGTCAGGTCCAGCTGCTGCAGACCTTCATCACCCTGGCTGTCTCAGCTTTGCTGCTGGGCGAACATATCGGCTGGGGCGAAACCCTGACCGCCTTGCTGGTTCTGATCCTGGTCGCTGTCGGCAAACGCCTGCCGGTCAAAAAGGGCTAGGGACAAATCGCCTTAAGTGGAGTCACCACGTGATAACGCTTAAAGCGTAAATTTGCCTCTCTTCAATATGTTAGAGGATGATTCACGGGTTAGCTCCGAGCGCAAAGCGCTTCTAACTAAACCGATCATGCTCTAGAGCACGATCTTCAATCTTCAGTCTTCATGCATGTAGAGCGGCAGATTGTCGTCTTCATCCATGTGAATGATCGGCTTGCAGGCAAAGATCAAAAACAGGGTGTCCACCGGCTGTCCCGGCTCGGACAGAGGCATGATCAGGCGCTGGTAATCCAGGGCACCGCCGTCTTCCAAAGGCACCACAATGCGGCGCACATTGGCCTGCCGTTCCAGGCAAGCCGCGTGGTATGCAGGCAGTTGTTTTTCCAGATGGGCCGCGGTGTAGTTTTCATGAAACCAGCCGCCGGTGGCCTCCCGCTTGAAGAACTGCACCAGCTGGGTGCCAATCAGGCGATGACGAAAGAAACGCTGATCTCCATCCCAGACCACATCAACAAGATTGGTCCAGGGCAAGAGATTGGGAATGGCAATGGGGTCTAAATCTGTTCGCCCCGGAATGTCATCGGGACGGCAAAGGCTTGTCCAGTAGTAATAGGCTTCCTGGTGAAGCGGATCGCTTAGCAGCAGGTCGGAAGCAACAGTAATCACCAGTCACCCCACGATCTGGCGCCACCCCAGAACTTCCCGGCCAGCATGCCGGGTTTTCCCAGAGGATTGGGCACCCCATATCTGTCACAAAGATCAAGCATTGCTCGTCAGGGTCTCACACTTCAGTCATTCGATAAACAAAAAGGCAGCGAACACGGCAATTTCACAGAAAAACAGAGCTGCGCACTCTTCAAAGTGCGCCACTAGCTCAAAGAAACCACTGCTCAGCCACTTCACTTTATAACATACGAATATAAAAACATTGTTTAAATCCTGTGGCAGTCCGCAACAGGCAGCGCCGCCTGCTGTGGGGTCACAGCGATTTGACTACTTTCAATCTCTTACCGGATCATTCACGGTTTAGGTACAAGCGCGAAGCGCTTCCAACTAAACCGATCCTGCTCTGGGGCAGCCAGGCAAAGAAAAAGCCGCGAACCCGAAGGTCCGCGGCTTTTCTTGTTTCCCTGCCCAGCAAAGGGCAGCGGTCAGCCTTAGCGGCTGTAGAATTCGATGACCAGGTTGGGTTCCATCTGCACCGGGTAAGGCACATCAGCCAACTTGGGACCGCGCACGAAAGTGGCAGAGGTGCCTTTTTCGTTGACGGAAACGTAGTCAGGAATTTCACGTTCGGCAGAGCCAATGGCTTCCAGAACGATCACCAGTTCACGGCTCTTTTCTTTGATTTCAATCACGTCACCGTCCTTAACCTGATAGGAAGGAATGTTGACGCGTTTGCCGTTGACGGTCACGTGACCGTGGTTGACGAACTGACGGGCAGCGAAGACGGTCGGCACGAACTTGGCGCGGTAAACAACCGCGTCCAGACGGCGCTCCAGAACTTCAATCAGGTTTTCGCCGGTGTCACCACGACGACGCACAGCTTCGTCGTAGTAGCGGCGGAACTGACGCTCGCCAATGTTGCCGTAGTAACCTTTGAGCTTCTGCTTGGCAGACAGCTGAATGCCGAAATCAGAAGGCTGGCGGCGGCGGCGCTGGCCGTGCTGGCCCGGACCGTATTCACGACGGTTCACAGGGCTTTTGGGGCGACCCCAGAGGTTTTCGCCCAGACGGCGATCAATTTTGTACTTAGAACTCAGGCGCTTAGACATGCGCTTACTCCGTTGATTCGGTGTCAATTGTCCCGGTAGTTTCACCGCTCAGACCGGCTGTTTGGTGAACGGGATCGCGCAGCACAACTGCCCCACAATCCGCTTTCCCGGGAAGGTGCGCGGGACTATAGGCATCCCGCCGGAAATGTCAAACCCGTTTGCCGCAGAAAAACACCACCCGAATTCGGCAGAAACTCAGGCTTTTCCCTGCTGTTCGCACGGGTCTTGTTCCTTAAAGCAAGGCTGGTTTGGCAACAAGCCTCTTCCTTCCCTCTTAGAGGGGGCCTATGGTTCTCTCGTTGCCAGAGAAAACAGACTGCTGCCGGTAAGTCGTTTGCCCTCTGCCACCACCTTTAAAATCTACCGGAAAACCAGGGACGCGCCTCCAAACCAGCCCTCCCGCTGGTTCCGAGACAACCAAGTGCGAGGCCCTGCCGTGTTTCTATCGAGATTCCTGGACTCCCTGCCTACCCATGCAAAAGGTCTGCTTCTGACCTCGCTGGGTGTGCTGCTGATCTCCCCCGACTCCCTTCTGATACGCCTGATCGACACCGACGAATGGACCCTTCTGATGTGGCGCGGTACCGGTCAGGGCATCATGCTGTTTCTGATCTACCGGGTCTGGGTTGGCAGAGACTGGCTGAAACAAGCCCTGTCCCTGGGGCGGGCGTTGCTGATCGGCAGTCTTTTCTTCGCGGGCACCAACATTGGCTTCATCATCTCCCTGACCCACACCAGCGTGGCCAACACTCTGGCCATTGTGGCGGCGACCCCCATGTTTGCAGCCCTGTTGTCGTGGATCATGTTGCGGGAAAAGACAGGGCTGAGGACCTGGCTGGCCATCTTTGGTGCAGCCGCAGGCATTGGCGTGATCATCAGCGCCTCCATCCGGGACGGCTCCTTCAGCCTGGGCGGCGGTGCCATTTACGGGGATATCGCGGCCTTGGTCACGGCCTTTTTGCTGGCCGCCAGCTTTGTGGGCCTGCGCATCTACAAAGACCACAACATGATGCCCTGCATCATCCTGGGAGCCTTCATTGCCGGGGCCGTGGGCGGGACGGTCACGGCCACCCCTCTCCTGCCTGCCAGCAGCTTGATCTGGGTGGGCTTGCTGACCCTGACCCTGCCTTTTGCAACTCTGCTGATCACCCTGGGGCCGCGTTATCTGCCAGCTTCCGAAGTCAGTCTGCTCATGCTGCTGGAAACAGTGCTGGGGCCCTTGCTGGTCTGGCTGTTTCTGGCAGAGCAACCGCCCGCTGAAACCCTGCTGGGTGGCTTCATCATCCTGGCGGTGCTGACCCTGCATTCATTGGTCGCCATCCGCAGCCAGCAACGCAAAAAGCGTCAGGGAAAAGAGCAGGCAGCCCTGGGCGAATAGCGTCCCCGGTGATCAGTCAGCTTTATCGTCCTGGGTTTCGGGGCTTGTGTCAGCTTCCCCCCCCAGATTGACCTGAGCTTCCCCCACCTGTCGCTTGAACACGCGGGAGGTGGGGCGCTGGGTTCCGGCCCGGGGCATCTTTGCGCCCAGAAGGGCAGAGACAATCCCGTGCAGAGTGCCGACTTCCTGCTCGCTCATCTGGATGCGCTGAAAGAGATTGCGCAGATTGCGCTGCATCACCGGTTTCTTTTCTTCCGGATAGAAGAAGCCCACCTCATCCAGTGTTTTGTTCAGGCGGTCCATGAAGCCCAGGAAGGTTTCCCGTTTGGCCGGAATGGCTTCCCCAAAGCTGACGGTCACCGGTGCCGTTTCATCGGCAGCCTGGAACCACTCATGACCAACCAGCAAAACAGCCTGGGCCAGATTGAGAGAAGAAAAAGCCGGGTTCAGAGGGACCTGCAAAATGGCGTCCCCCAAGGCCACATCTTCATTGTTGAGCCCGGCCTTTTCCGGGCCGAAGACCACACCGACCTTCTGCCCGGCGGAAATCAGACGGCGCATTTCACCGGACGCCTGACGGGGGGTAACCACCGGTTTGATCATGTAGCGGCTGCGGGCCGTGGTGACGTAGAGGCGCTGCAGGTCCGCCACTGCCTCTTCGGTTGTGTCAAAGACACGGGCCCCGCGCACCACCTCCAGAGCACCGGAAGAAGCGGCTTCTGCTTTCTCGCTGGGCCAGCCGTCTCTGGGGCGAACCAGGCGCAGATCCGTCAGGCCGCAGTTGAGCATCGCCCGGGCCACCATACCGATGTTCTCGCCCAGTTGAGGGCCCACCAGAATGATGCAAGGGGCCTCGTCCAGAGCCTGTGATTGTTTGCTGTCCGTGCCAGCCATGTCTTGATCTCTTTGTGTTGCGTTGTGGGAGGCAAATCCCAGACGTCGGCGCGGTGCCGTCTTACGTGCGTGGGTGGCAGCTCGGTCAGGCGGAAGGGGCTTGAGCCGCTTCCAAACCAGCGCGTTTCAGCTTCCAGCTATAGGCATCAAACAAGGCGATATAGGAAGCATCGATGATGTTCTCTGAAATGCCCACCGTGGTCCAGCGGCCGTGGCGCCCTTCGCTTTCAATCATCACCCGGGTGATGGCTTCCGTGCCGCCCTGTGGATTGAGAATGCGCACCTTGTAGTCCACCAGTCGCATGGTTTCCAGGACCGGATAGAACGGCAGCAGCGCTTTGCGCAGGGCGATATCCAGCGCATTGACAGGTCCGTTGCCATTGGCCACGGCCATCACCTTTTCACCGGCCACCTTCACCGTCACGGTGGCTTCGGATTCCGTTACCAGCTCGCCCCGGGCGTTCATGCGCCGGTCGTCCATGACACGGAAGCGTTCCAGCGTGAAGTAAGTCGGCACGGTGCCCAGTGCACGCCGGGCCAGCAGCTCAAACGACGCCTCAGCGCCGTCATAGGCATAGCCCTGAAACTCCCGGTGTTTGACTTCATCCACCAGCTTTCCGACTTCCGGCGCTTTAGGATCAATTTCCAGGCCAGCTTCCCGAAACCGCGCCAGAATGTTGGAGCGTCCGGCCTGATCGGACACCACGATATGGCGTTCATTGCCGACCAGAGACGGCTCCACGTGCTCGTAGGTTTTAGGGTCTTTTTCCACGGCGGAGACATGCAGGCCGCCTTTGTGGGCAAAAGCACTTTCCCCCACATAAGCCGCAGAACGACGCGGTGTCTGGTTCAGGCGTTCATCCAGCAGGCGAGACGCGGAGGTCAGCTGACGCAGCTGATCATCACCGACACCGATGGTGTAGTCTGTCTTCAGAGCCAGAGAGGCAATGAGAGAGATGATGTTGGCATTGCCGCAGCGTTCCCCCAGGCCGTTCAGCGTACCCTGAATTTGCCGGGCTCCGGCCCGCACGGCAGCCAGAGAATTGGCCACGGCGTTTTCCGTGTCGTTGTGACAGTGAATGCCCAGACGGCTGCCCGGAATAATCTGACTGACTTCACCCACGATCCGTTCAATTTCATGGGGCAGGGTCCCACCATTGGTATCGCAGAGCACAATCCAGCGGGCGTCGGCTTCATAAGCGGCTTTCAGACAATCCAGGGCGAACTCCGGATTGGCTTTGTAGCCATCGAAAAAGTGCTCGGCGTCAAACATGGCCTCTGCCTTCTTGGCGGCCATATGGGCAATGGACTCACCGATCATATCGATGTTTTCGCTGTGAGAGATCTCCAGCGCCACATCCACATGAAAATCCCAGGTCTTGCCAACCAGACAGGCCGCATCGGATTTGGCGTTGACCAATGAGGCCAGGCCCGGATCGTTGTCACAGGAACGGCCCGGTCGGCGGGTCATGCCAAAAGCCACAAACGACGCTTTTTTCAGAGACGGCGGGTTTTCAAAGAAGGCGTCGTCAGTCGGGTTGGCACCGGGCCAGCCACCTTCAACATAGTCCATGCCCAGACGATCCAGAATACCGGCAATGGCGGTCTTGTCCGAAACAGAGAAATCAACGCCCTGGGTCTGAGCCCCATCGCGCAGGGTGGAATCGAACAGGTAGACGCGCTTGTCGTCGGTCATGGATCTCTCTTGTTGTCTTTCGGCACCCTCTGCAGGGGTTGCCTGTTTCTTTTTGCGGCACAAAGCCCGTCTTTTTCGCGGATCACCCCTGGTTGGTCAACCAATTGCGGCCATTCGTGACAATTCCGCTTAACCGAATGTGCGGAGCAGGAAGGACAAATCCACCCGGCGCCAGCCACTCTCTTGGCAACAAAACCCTGACCCGCGTTGGACGCTTCGCCCTTCTGATCCCCAAGAGCAGGCATCGTTTAAACGGAACCCCAGTCGTCCACCTGCAGATTGTTGGACAAGACCAGGCGTCAGGGCCCGTGCCGCTCGACCAACAGGCTGTTCTGCTGCCGTGGCGTATCAGCCTTTACCTGCGCGTGTCTTTGATCAGCCATGACAGTGAAAAGGATCTGCAACAGAGCTCTGGTAGGTCAGGGTCAGCCAGATTGGCGGGACGATTCGACAGGCAGCAAACGCTCTGCCGATCAAAAGCGTCCGTCAATCCAACCTTGCTGCTACGGGATCCGAACGATGGATATCACCCTGCCTGATGAGCTGTTGTCAGCCGATGACATCAATCGCTTTCTGAAAAAGCTCACTGTGCGCTGCGTCTGGATCGGGGCCTTGGCTCTGGTTTCAACCAGCTTTTTTGTTGCCTGAGTTGCGAGCCGACCAATAGCGCGGCAAGTAAACCCGCTGTAAGGGGCGCAGACCGGCCTGCCTTCCCCTGCTCTGGGCTTTTCATTGGCTTTGCAGGAGGTGACCTCAGCTGCGCAGCATCCCGGCCTTGCCAGACCGCTCTGCCTCTGATCCTCCAAGTAACCCAACCTGACACAGGCCGGGGTCTTTTCTCCTAGAGGCTGGCTGGCAAAGGCCCATCAGGCAGACTGGTGCCTTTACCCCCTTCCTGAACCACAATCCTGCTCAACACTTTTCCGCCAGCTTTACGAAGAGCCTGGAAAGCACTCCGGGTCAAACTGTGACCTGTCGGACAAGCCCCGGCATCCAGACTGGCGGGTACAAGCGGTGGCGTTCTTTGTTGGACAGGTCCTCTTATGCCCAGGCCCTTTGATGCTCAGGCCCTTTGTTGCCAGCGCCGCACAATTCATATGCCTACGGCTAATTTTCATTTTTCCTTAAACAAAGCCGCCCTACCCTTGAGCGCCATCTAATAAAAATTGTGCGATTAACACTTAAACAACCTTTACTAACCAGAATGGGAATTCATTCGGCATTTCCGCAATATTCGCAGAATTTCTGAAGTGCGTTAGTAGATTGTTACCACCCCTATGCTGTTCTTCCCCCCAAATCCCCCGGAACAGCTTTGACCTCTGGACCCCTTATGGCCCTATACGGAAATCCTCAGACCACCGGTGTCGAGCGTAAACTTGACCCGAATGATATCATTGTCTCGAAAACAGATCTGACCGGCAAAATCACCTACGGGAATCGCGCCTTTTACAAGTTTGCGGATCTCACGGAGAAGAAATGCGTTGGCGTTCAGCACAACATCATCCGTCACCCGGACATGCCGCGCAGTGTTTTTGACCTGCTCTGGACCACCTTGAAGAACGGTCAGGAGATCTTTGCTTACGTGGTCAACCGCTCCGCCAATGGAGACCATTACTGGGTTCTGGCACATGTGACCCCCAGTCGGGACCAGAACGGAAAAATCACCAGCTATCACTCCAACCGCCGGGCCCCGAACCGCCAGGTTCTGACCCAGCACATCACCCCTCTCTACGATCAGTTGTTGCGCATTGAAAAGGCAGCAGGCAGCCCAAAAGAAGGGCTTGCAGCAGCCAACAAGGCCATAAGCGATCGCCTGGCCGACGCCAAGATGGGCTTCAACGAATACATGTTCTCTTTGGGGGTGTAAGATGTTCTCGGGATCAAAAAACGCACAGATCAAACACGCTCTTGAGGTTGTTCAAAAGGTGGCAGCGGGGGATTTTGAAGCCCGCATCATGAACATTTCCGCCGGGGGGGACCTCGGGGAGCTTTTGCATGCCATCAATGACTTAATTGACCGCAGTGACGCTTTCGTTCGGGAATCCGCAGCTTGCATGGAGCATGCGAGCAATCATCATTACTACCGCAAGATCATTGAAACCTCGATGCAGGGGGCTTTCCTGGGGGCCAGCAGGACCGCCAATTCTGCCCTGGACGCCATGCAAACCAAGATCACTGACTTGTCTGGTATCGCTGACCAGTTTGAAAACTCGGTAGCCAGTGTGGTCGATACACTCTCCAGTTCCGCAACAGAGCTGTCGGCCTCTTCCAACACCATGCAGCTTGTCGCCTCGGACACCAGTGAACGTTCGGTCACAGTCGCAGCAGCAGCGGAAGAAGCCTCGACAAATGTTCAGACTGTCGCTGCAGCTTCTGAGGAACTCTCAGCGTCCATTACAGAGATTGCACATCAGGTATCGGGGGCGTCTTCCACAGCGAGTGCGGCCTCCAGCCTGTCAGATCAAGTGGCCAAACAGGTCGGCTCTCTGAAAGATGCTGCAGACCAGATCGAAGATGCCGTAAAGCTGATCAATGAAATTGCGGAGCAGACAAACCTGCTGGCGCTGAATGCCACCATTGAAGCGGCCCGCGCCGGAGAAGCCGGCAAAGGCTTTGCCGTTGTCGCCTCAGAGGTCAAATCCCTGGCCCAGCAGACATCGCTGGCAACGGAACAGATCGGCGGGTACGTCGCAAGAATTCAGGACGCCACGCAGACAACCGTCAATGGCATCGATGAGGTCTCCGACAAAATCAGCGCCATCAATCAGGCCAATGCCTCCGTTTCTGCAGCGGTGGAACAGCAAACAGCGGCAACGGGTGAAATCTCACGCAACATCGATCAGGCATCCGAAGGCGCCAGCGAAGTGACGACAAACATCGTAAACGTTACAGCTGCTGCCCAGGAAACCGGCAGCGCCGCCACCCAGGTCAATGATGCGGCTGTTGAACTTTCCACCCAATCCGAATCTCTGAAAACTGAAGTAGATGATTTCCTGGTTGCCGTCAGAAAACTCTGCAAAACGGCATAAGGCGGCCGTTTTCTGTTCAAGGATCGAATTCACTTGAACTGACGCTTGTATCTGCTCAAACATTTCCGGACAGATCAGCTCCCCTGTAAGGGGCACTGACCCTGCAGAGCAGCGAGGAGCCCGATCGCGTCAGTTCACCCTTTTTCATCATGCCGCACATTGAAACAGAGCGCCTGAGACTGCGCGCCCACATTGAATCAGACAGAGCCCGCTATCTGGAGGCGCTGAATGACTGGTCTGTGGTTCAGTGGTTCTATGGCATCCCTTTTCCCCATGGGGACGGTGATTTTGAAGCCCGCGCGCTGGAGCTGGCGGAAAACCACTTAAGCCCTGCACCTTCCATGTTTGCCGTTGCCCGCAAAAACGATGACACCCTTATCGGCTGCATCACCCTTGAACAGGCAGAGGTCTCTGCAGATCTGGTGAAGTCAGAGGCCGGATTTGACTCCCATCAGGCTCCCCAGACGGAGATGCGCCTGGGCTACTGGTTTCATCCGCAGGACTGGGGACAGGGCTATGCCAGAGAAGCCGCAGCGGCCCTGCTGGACCATGCCAGCGACAGTCTGAAACTGGACAGAGTTTTCGCGACGGTAGATCCTGACAATCCCGTTTCGATTAAGCTGTTGATCGGCCTCGGATTCGAGGAGGCAGGCTGGGAACAGCCTAAACAAAGTCGCAGGGGCACTGTAAGCATGCAGAGATTTCACCTGTCTCTGACCCCATAACGAAAAGTGCTTCATACAGGCAGTTGGAGAGCCTATTTCTTGGCAAGAGCCAACACAGAGGCAAAAGAGGCATGTCAGGGAACATCAGCGTGCAGAGAAGACGGTCCTACGGCTTCCGTTTCACCAAGCTGATCGGCGTGATCGCCCTGGCGATCCTTCTGCCCGCCGGGCCTGCAACAGCTCAAAACCCACCCTCTGCGACTCCGGCTTCCCCTTCCCCACAACTGGCGCAGGAGCATCTGGAAGATCTGGTGCTGGAAGCCCAAACGCTGCAACTGATCAACCAGCACCGCCAAAACCAGGGCCTGCCACCGTTAAAAGCCAATCCCCTGCTGGCAACCATCGCCCGGGGTCACAGCCAGGATATGGCGGACCGGGACTACTTCAAACACTGTGCTCCCGGCGGGATCTGTGCGCCGGAGCGTCTGTCAAAAGGCGGATACGCCTGGCAGCGCTATGGCGAGAACATTGCTGCCGGAACCAGCGATCCCAGGGAAGTCCTGGACCTCTGGCTCAACAGCCCACCCCATCGCGCCATACTGGAAGGCCAGGATGTCAGCGAAGCCGGTGTGGGTTACTCGGACGGCTTCACCTTGAACATGCAGGGCTTTTGGACTCTTCTGGTTGCCGAGCCTCAGAGACCGCGTTAGAGCATGATCGGCTAGGTTAGGAGCGCTTCGCGCTTGAAACCAAACCGTGGATCACCCTCTATCCTGTTGAAAAGAGGCTTATTCACGTCTTGTTTGATATCACCTCATGATTCAAATTAAGGCGATAAGGCTCTAGTATGTGCACCCATAGCTATTGATTATCGACACCCGCATTAACCTTTCGCCAGAGAAACGGCATGACCGACACACCCCCCGCTTTCCCAGAAAGTACCCGCCTGCGTTTTTCCTGTCCCACCGATGAAGATGTCCCGGCCTTCGTAAAAGGCCTCAATGACTGGGCCGTTGCTCAGTGGGTCGGCTCCCCGCCTTACCCTTACGGACCGGAAGACGCCCGGGAGTGGATTGAGATGGTGCGGGCTGAACACCAGGAAAAGGATCAGCCGCTGCGCTTTGCTCTGGTAGAGAAATCGAGCGGGGCGACCATTGGCACCATTGGTCTTCACCCGGAAGAAGCCAGTGGGCTGTTCGAGGTGGGCTACTGGTTGCTGCCCGAAAGCTGGGGCAAGGGTTACGCCTCAGAAGCCCTGGGCCTGTTGCTGGACTACGCAGATGGCCCACTTGATATCAGCCAGTTGATTGGCGTGACAGACCCGGAAAATCTGCCGTCTCAGGCTGTCCTGAAAAAGTTTGGCTTCACGGCAACAGCCCCCAGAAAACTGGCCGAGAAAAACCGCCGTGGCTGCCTGCAGCTGGATCGTTTCCAGCGGGACCGCCCCGCGTAGCTGACGAATAAGAAAAAGAGGGCCTCTGGAGTCAAAGCGGCTAGAGCATGATCGGTTTAGTTGGAAGCGCTTTGCGCTTGAAACTAAACCGTGAATCATCCTCTAAAACATTGAAAAGAGGCAAATTCACGCTTCAAGCGTTATCACGTAGTGATTCCACTTAAACCGATTTGACTCTAGGGGTCCACCTCGTGAGCCCCCTAGCAGGTCTTGCTTCAGTTTCGCTACCTCAGAGCCTTACTTGGAATCACGAGGTGATTTCAAACAAGACATGTCTAAGCCTCTATTCACCCTGTTAGAGGGTGATTCACGACAGAAGCGCAGCGCAAGGCGCTTTGACTTCTGTCGATCACACTCTAGGCCTTGCGCCAGGTGGTGCCGCCGGGGCCGTCCTCAAGAACAATGCCCTGGGCTGCCAGCTGATCCCGGATTTCATCGGCCCGGGCAAAGTTCTTTGCCTTCTTGGCATCTGCCCGTTCGGCCACCAACGCATCGATCTCTGCTCCGTCCCCCCCGGCAGCCTCTCCCTGGAACCAGGCTTCGGCATCTTTTTCCAGCAGGCCCAGCAAAGCTGCGCCGGCTTTCAGGCTGCTCTGCAGAGCCGCTTTATCCGCCTCATCAGCTTTGTTGATTTGTCCGGCCAGATCATGCAGGTGGCTGACAGCCAGCGGCGTATTGAGGTCGCTGTGCAGAGCGGCCAGCACCTCCGGAGAGACAGATTGTTCGCCAGCAACCTCGCCGCCACGCAGCGCCCCGTACAGCCTGTCCAGCTGGCTTTTTGACTCCGCAATCTTCTCCCGGGTGATGTCCAGAGGACTGCGGTAGTGCCCTGACAGCAGAGCCAGACGGATGGCCTCTCCATTCAGGCCCTCTTCCAGCAGTTCGCGTACGGTAAAGAAGTTGCCCAGAGACTTGGACATCTTCTCCCCATTCACCACCACATAGCCGTTGTGTACCCAATAGCGGGCCATGGCGTCCGTGCCGTGAGCGCAGCGGGACTGGGCAATCTCATTTTCATGGTGGGGGAAAATCAGATCCAGCCCACCACCGTGAATATCGAAAACCTCGCCCAGGTGTTTGGCACTCATGGCGGAGCATTCAATGTGCCAGCCCGGTCGCCCTTTGCCCCAGGGACTGTCCCAGCCCGGCTCATCTTCCTTGGCCGGTTTCCACAGCACAAAGTCCTGCGGGTTCTTTTTGTAGTTGGCCACTTCAACCCGCGCCCCGGCAACCATTTCATCCAGCTTGCGGTTGGAAAGCTGGCCGTAGTCAGCCATGGAGGGCACGTCGAACAAGACATGCCCGGCTCCGTCCGGATAGGCGTGTCCTTTGCCAATCAGCTCCTCAATGATGGCAATCATTTCAGCGATGTGCTGGGTGGCGCGCGGTTCAATATCCGGTGGCAGAACCCCCAGCGCACTCATGTCGTCATGATAGGCCTGGGTGGTCCGGGCGGTGATGGACTCGATGGCCTCGCCACTTTCCCGGAAGCGCTCAATGATCTTGTCATCCACGTCCGTGATGTTGCGGGCATAGGTCACCTGCTGCTGGCCATAGTCATGGCGCAGCAACCGGAAGAGGACGTCGAAAACCACGGCGGGGCGGGCGTTGCCGATGTGCGCAAAATCGTAGACCGTGGGTCCGCAGACATACATGCGTACGTTGCTGGCATCCATGGGCTCAAAGCGCTCTTCCTGGCGCACAAGAGTATTGAAAAGGTGCAGTCCGTTTGCGGAGGCAGTCATCTTGATCGGTCCTGGTTCTTGTCTTTGTCCAGCGCCGGGGCGGGCCTTAAATCGGCGCACCGTCCTCGCATCGCTGGCCAGTCTTCTTGAAAGATAGGGTCTCGCTTAAACCTGACACTCAGGCAGGCGGACAGGCTGTCTCTTTCCACCCTGTTACGCGGAAAGGGGTCAGCAACAGCTACATCGTTGTGTCATCAACCAGAACATGGGGCCCCTTCTACGCAAAGCCCTGTCCGGCGGTCAAGAGAGTCATGCAAATGTCAGCACCGCTCCTCCGCCGATCCCGCAGTTTCAGCGCCGTCAGCTCAGACGGGTCAGGGCCTTGTCCCGACCCAGCAGCGGCAGAAGTTCTTTCAGTTCCGGACCGGCACCCTGTCCGGTCAGAGCCAGGCGCAACGGCAGGAAAAGCCCTTTGCCTTTGCGGCCTGTTGCCTCTTTGACGGCCTTAGTCCAGCTGCCCCAGGTCGTCTGATCATAGGGGCCTTCAGGCAGCAGCTGGGCGGCCTGGGTCAGGAACTCCCGGTCCTCATCAGCCACCACCGGATCGATCTCTCCGCGCACCACCTGGTACCACAACCGGGCATCCTGGCGCACTTCCAGATTGCCGTGGACAGCGTCCCAGAGATCTTCGCCAAAGTCTGCCATACCGTCTGCCGCCAGCCAGTCTTTGGCCGCGTCATAGCCTTCAGCATGCAGGATCCGGGCGTTGATGGGCCGCAGTTCTTCCGGATCAAATTTCGGGGTGGCTCGGCCAAAACGGGAAATGTCGAAAGAGCCGACCAAGGCCTCCAGATTCAAAGCCACTTCAGCAGCGTCGGGCGTTCCCAGATGGGCCATGTAGGCGTTCAGTGCCATGGGCTCCAGACCATCATCGCGCAGGTTTTCCAGGCTGAGAGACCCCAGGCGCTTGGACAGGCCCCCGCCCTGGGCATCGGTCAGCAGAGGCAAATGGGCAAAGGTGGGAACGACACCATCCAGAGCCTCGAAGAGCTGGACCTGCACCGCCGTGTTGGCCACGTGGTCTTCGCCGCGCAGAATATGCGTAATGCCCAGTTCAATGTCATCCACGACAGAAGAGAGGGTGTAGAGCGGACGACCGTCCTCGCGGATCAGGACCGGGTCAGACAGCTTGTCACCTTCAAAATGCTGCGGACCGCGCACGGCATCGTCCCAATCGATGGCCGTGTGATTGAGCTTGAACCGCCAATGGGGCTTGCGGCCCTCGGCTTCAAAAGCGGCCTGTTCTTCCGCCGTCATTTTCAGCGCGGCCCGGTCGTACTGGGGCGGGCGGCCGATCTTCAGCTGCAGACTGCGCTTCAGTTCCAGCTCTTCGGCAGTCTCGTAACAGGGATAGAGGCGCCCATCGGCCTTCAGTTTTTCAGTCGCCAGATCATAGCGTTCCTGGCGGTCACTCTGCCGGGCAAAGTCATCCCAGGCCAACCCCAGCCAGGTCATATCTGTTTCAATGCCCTGCGCAAAGGCATCGGTGGAGCGTTCCTGATCCGTGTCGTCCATGCGCAAGAGGAAAGACCCGCCCAGCTTCCTGGCCCAAAGCCAGTTGAGCAAAGCCACCCGGGCATTGCCGACATGGAGTTTTCCTGTGGGACTGGGGGCGAAACGGACTTTCATGGAAAGGCTTTCCGGTAGATCAAAAGACAAGAAGAAAGGGCGGTGTCAGCCATATAAACTGAACCGCCCTCATTAGCCAGTTTTACTGTTCCAGACTCACGCCGGGCCTTTAAAACCGTTGGTGATGGGATAGCGGCGGTCCCGGCCGAAGGAACGGCGGGTGGTCTTTACCCCCGGACAGGCCTGGCGACGTTTGTATTCAGCCATCTCCAGCATACGCCAGACCCGGTTAACCGTCTCCCGGTCATGACCACGCGCCACAATCTGGTCGATGGTTTCCTCTCCCTCGATCAGACCGGCCAGCATGTCATCCAGCTTGTCGTATGGCGGCAGGCTGTCTTCGTCTTTCTGATCGGGTTTCAGCTCTGCAGAGGGCGGCTTGGTGATGATCCGTTCCGGCATCACCGGGCCTTGAGGGCCGAGCACATCTGCTGGTTTGTTGGCATTGCGCCAGTGAGACAGGGCAAAGACATCGGTCTTGTAGACATCTTTCAGGACGTTATAGCCCCCGCACATGTCCCCATAGAGCGTGGCATAGCCTACCGACATTTCGGACTTGTTGCCGGTCGACAGCACCATGGAGCCGAACTTGTTGGACAAAGACATCAGCAGCAGTCCGCGGGCCCGGGCCTGAATATTCTCTTCCGTTGTATCCGCAGCCTGCCCCTCAAAGAGCGGCCCGAGCATGCTGTTATTGGCTTCCATGGCCGGGCCGATGTTTATCTCATCCAGGCGCACCCCGACCAGCTTTGCCAGGCCTGCGGCATCATCCAGGCTTTCCTGGCTGGTGTAAGGCGACGGCATCATCACACAGTGTACTTTCTCGGGACCGAGAGCATCCACAGCCACCGCCGCAGACAAAGCCGAATCAATGCCGCCGGACAGGCCAATCACCACACCGGGGAACCGGTTCTTGCCCACATAATCCCGCAACCCCAGCACCAGGGCGCGGTAAGTTGCTTCCAGCCTTTCGGCCGGGGCCGTCATCTCCGTTGCCGCGCAGGACCAGCCGTCCTCAGGATCCCGGGTCCAGTCGGTAATCTGAAACGCTTCTTCATAGGTCGGCAGCAGCGTGGTCAGCTTGCAGTCGCTGTTCAATGCAAAGGATCCGCCGTCAAAAACCAGCTCATCCTGGCCGCCCACCTGATTGACGTAGACCAGTGGCAGATTGCTTTCCGTCACCCGTGCCACCGCCAACTGCAGCCGTTCATCATGCTTGTCAGCTTCATAAGGCGAGCCGTTCAGCACGACCAGCAGCTCCGCCCCCGATTCCTCCAGGCACTCGGTGACATCGCCGGTCCACATGTCTTCGCAGATCATCACGCCCAGGCGCACGCCCTTGTAGTTGATCGGTCCCGGCAAAGGACCGGCCTTGAAAACCCGCACCTCATCAAAAACGCCGTAGTTGGGCAGGTCGTGCTTGTAGCGAACAGCTTTGACCACGCCGCCGGCCAGCAGCAAAGCCGCGTTGTAGACCGAACCGCGCAGGTTTTCCGTCTGGGAGGCATCCTCGCGCCAAGGTGCCCCGATCAACATTGCCGGTCCCCGTTCTGTTTCCCAGGCCAGTTCCTGTACTGCCTGTTCGATGGATTCCAGAAAGTGGGGCTTCAGCACCAGGTCTTCAGGCGGATAACCACTGACACAAAGCTCCGTCCCCACCAGCAAATCAGCCCCGGCCTCTTCCGCCTGACGGCGGGCCTGGCGCAGTTTTTCAACGTTACCGGCCACATCCCCGACAGTGGGGTTCAACTGGGCCAGAGCGATTTTCAGTTTCTTGCTCATAGAGGATCACTTCCAGGAAGACGGCAAGTTTGCAGAAAACAGTAACTGACACCTGTTTAGTTAGGGCGCGACAAAGCAACAAGCCCCTTCGTGGCCCCGTCTGTCGAAAGATCCTTTACGGTCAGGAAAGGTTGCCAGGGTTGGGGGTCAGAACTGCGCCTTCATGCCGAAAACCGGGCAATCACTGCTCGCCTTCCAGATAGCGGCCAGGGCTGGCACCCAGTTCCCGCTTGAACATGGCGATGAAGGCAGAGGGACTGTCGTAGCCCACAGATAAAGCCACAGAGGTGATGGCCTCCCCCGCTGCCAGCCGGGCCAATGCATCCTGCAACCGCAGTTGCTGGCGCCACTGCCGAAATCCCAACCCCAGCTCCTTTTCAAAGAGCCGGGCCAGGGTGCGGCTGCTGGCAGCGCAATCTTTTGCCCAGTCATCCAACCCGCGGGGATCAGAGGGATCTGCCAGCAGCGCGGTTATCAGGGGCTGGAGCCGTTTTTCATCGGACAGGGGCAGGTGCAGCCCTGCTTCCGGTGCAAGCGCGATCTGGTCAACCAGAACCTGGATCAGTCGGGCTTCCGTTCCTTGCGGCGGATAGTCCCGGGGCAGCCGCGTAACGGCAACAATCAATTCACGCAACAAAGACCCGACCACCAACACCCCGCAGCTCTGCGGCAGATCAGGCAGGTCAGGTGACAGGTAGAGTGTGCGGAAATCCACATCGCCCAGATGCTCGACCTGATGATCTACCCCCACCGGGATCCAGACGGCCCGTTGGGGCGGCACCCCCCAGACCCCTTGCGTGGTATGGACCCGCATCAGGCCACTGGCGGCATAGAGCAGCTGGCAGTGCTCATGATTGTGCCATTCGATGACCCGGCCCGATGGCATGTCCTTGGCAAACCCCACCACCGGATTGCGGGCACTGGGCAGTGGCCGGTCATCAGACGGTGGCCGGACCTCCCGGTCCTTGAGGGATGAAGACCGGACCTCCCGGTCCTGGAGCAGTGGCTGATCGCTCGACATCGGGCCATTCTTTCCTGAGCGGCTAAAGAACTTGTCAGTTTCAAGATATCATTTGTCACTCTATCGATAGACGGACAAGCAAAGCAATCTTAGTATCATTCTAAATCCCAATAACTTTTTTGAATCTGTCAGCCCCCGTCTTCTCTCACTTCTGAAACCCTGCTGCCCTCCAGATTACTCTCTTCTTAGGTCTGGAAGAGGTTTCGAAGAACAAGTCAGACAACCAAAGCTGCAGAGCGACCTCCTGCCCCGGCTCTCAGTTGGCTTTTCCGTTACGGGAAAGCACCAGAGGGACCTGATGTGACCGGCAAACAGAAAGTACCTTCCGTGTTCAAGCGTCTCGCCGAAATCGTATCGTCACTGCGCCAGAAAGGCTGGCGTTCCCCCGAAGCCCTGCTGTTGCTGATGGGGGCAGCCGCGCCGCTGTCTTTTTCCACCTGGATGGCCCTGCTCAACAACTTCACCATTGAGAAGGCCAACTTCACCGGGGCCGAAATCGGCATGTTGCAGACCCTGCGCGAAATCCCGGGCTTTCTCGCTTTCACGGCAATCTTTGTGCTGCTGATCATCAAAGAACAGCGCTTTGCCCTAGTTTCCCTGATGGTTCTGGGGATTGGCACAGCCATCACCGGGTACTTCCCCAGTGTGATCGGGCTCTATTGCACCACGGTGCTGATGTCCATCGGCTTCCACTACAACGAAACCATCCAGCAGTCCCTGGCATTGCAATGGCTGGGCAAAGACCGCGCGCCCATCGTTCTGGGCCGGGTGATCGCGGCGGCTTCCGTGGCCTCCCTGCTGGCCTATGCACTGATCTGGTCCGCTTTTCAGGTCTTCGGCCTGGAATACAAAGCGGTGTACGTCATCGGCGGCGGGGCCACTGTGGCGCTGGCCCTGCTGGCCTGGTTCGCCTATCCGCAGTTCCCGGAAAAGGTTGAACAGCACAAGAAGATCATCCTGCGCAAACGCTACTGGCTCTACTATGCCCTGACCTTCATGTCCGGGGCCCGACGTCAGATCTTTGTGGTCTTTGCCGGGTTCATGATGGTGGAGAAGTTCGGCTACTCCGTGGCCAACATCACCCTGCTGTTCCTGATCAACTATGCCGCCAATATCTGGCTGGCCCCGGCCATCGGCCGCCTGATCAAAAACTGGGGGGAACGCAGGGCCCTGACCCTGGAATACATCGGCCTGATTTTCGTTTTCACGTCCTATGCCTTTGTGGAAAACGAGATGTTTGCCGCCGCACTCTATGTGATCGATCATCTGTTCTTTGCCATGGCCATCGCCATCAAGACCTATTTCCAGAAGATCTCCGATCCCAAGGATATTGCGCCGACGGCTGCGGTCTCCTTCACTATCAATCATATTGCCGCCGTGGTTCTGCCAGTGCTGCTGGGGTTCGTCTGGCTGGTCAGCCCGACAGCTGTCTTCCTGACGGGGGCGGCCTTTGCCCTCTGTTCGCTGATCCTCACCCAATTGATCCCGAAAGATCCGCAGCAGGGTCAGGAAACCACCCTGACCAGCAGCCGTTCGGTCCCGCAAGCCGCGGAATAATCCACAACAGAACCCTCGACATACTCCAAGACGAACCGGGCGGTTCTGCTATCCAACCCTGTCACCCCTTCCCCCACAGTCCCCTTGCGGCTGTGGGGGTTTCTTTTTCCGGCCAGGCGGAAGAGTAAGATCTGGAAGAAAGCACCTGAGAACCAAGGACGGGGAAATCGCTTTGGTCCCGTCCGCCAACCGCCGCCCCATGCAAAGATGAACAGCAGGCAGAGATCCCTTTCTGCCCTTTTCCGTTGCGGAGCGATCGCGTTCTGTGGCACTGCTGAAGGGTAGGAAAAATCAGCCGGAACGCCGCAAGGGGGCAGGCTGAAAAAAGATGCCCTTGATCGCCTGTTCTTTTTCGCCTGCTACTGGAAAGTGCAGCGGAAAGCCCCCAAGTCAGCTGGGTTGCATAAGACAGGCGCTCTGGCGTTCAGGCACGACAAGGAACAACCGGATGTGTCCTTTGGGATGCGTTTCGGGGACAACCAAAAACACCATCTGAAGGGAACTTCAATGCTTCACACTCTGATCAGCAAGCTGGACAACAACAGCATCGACAGCGCCGACGCTCACTGCGACGTGCCCTGCAAAATCTACGATCCCTCCATGATCATCGTCCCGGCCCTGACCGTGGTGCGTATGATGGACATCATGGCTGAGTTCGAAGGCAAAGACATCTCCGTTGGCGCCATCAACACCCTGTCCCGTGCCACCGCTCAGAAAGAAGAGCATGCTGCCGAAGTGAAGCACCAGGTTGCCGTGATCTGGGGTGACTACTTCAAAGCACCTCAGTTCGAACAGTTCCCCAATGCCAGCGATCTGGTCCACTCCATCATGCTGCAGGCCTCCAAGTGCAAAGTCGGCACGGACCGCGGCGATGGTGTTGAGCTGGTCAATCTGGTCAACCAGTTCGCTGAAATGTTCTGGGCCACCAAGGGTGTTAAAACCAAAATGGCTGTCAGCCCCTACCCGCCGTCTCTGGAAGTCGTTTACCCCGACATCTAAGGATCTGGCTGTGGCTTGAAAAATCAGCCACAAAAGACAGACCAAAGGCCGTTGGCAGACGCCAGCGGCCTTTGTGCTTTCACTTACACCTCACCTGCCGCCGTCTCGCCTGCTGCACCAGATTGCCTCACCCCTGACATGCTGCGTTTCATCAAAGTTTCCGGGCCCTCCATGAGCCCCCTGCTGGAAGATGGTGACTACCTGCTGGTGTTGCCGCTTAACGGTCGTACGCGGGATCTGAAAGCGGGCAAGATCATCACGGCACAGCACCCGGACCTGGGTCTGATCGTCAAACGCATCAAGAAACTGGATGTCGCGGCGGATCGCATCTGGCTGGAGAGTGAAAACTCTGTTCTGGGCAGCGATGAACAGGCTCTGGGCCCCCTGCCCCTTGATGTTGTGGACTCCTGGGCCTGGCTGGCCATCCTGAAAAACTGGCCCAAGCTTCGCTGGCTGGGATAAGGTCTGCGTCCGCCCCCGCCGGTAGGTTTTCCCGGCCGCTCCCCTTATGCTCTGGTAACGCACAACGCCAGAATGAGAACCGGAGCAGGGGGATTTTTCCATGCAGTATAAACTTCTAGGCAAAACCGGCGTTCAGGTATCTGAACTCTGCTTTGGCACCATGTCTTTTGGTGGTGACGCCGACAAAGCCGAATCAGCCCGCCTTTACAAAGCCACCCGCGATGCCGGGATCAACTTCTACGACTGCGCCAATGCCTACAGTGCCGGGGGCGCTGAAGAAATCCTGGGCGAGTTGATGGCCGGCGAGCGGGATCAGCTGGTCATCACCAGCAAATGCAACAATCCCACCAGCGGTGACATCAATGATCAGGGCAACAGCCGCCGGCATATCAAAAAAGCCGTGGAAGACAGCCTGAAGCGCCTGAAAACCGATCGCCTGGACGTGCTGTTCCTGCACAAGTGGGACCCCCTGACTCCGGTGGAGGAAAGCCTGCGGGCCCTGGAAGACCTGATGCGCGACGGCAAGATTCTCTATAGCGGCGCCAGCAACTTTGCGGCCTGGCAGGTGGCCAAAGCCCTGGGCATTTCAGAGCGCAAGGGCTGGGCCTGCTTTGATGTCATTCAGCCCATGTATTCGCTGGTCAAAAGGCAGGCGGAAGTGGAGATTCTGCCCCAGGCAGCAGCTGAAAACCTGGGCGTTATCTCTTACTCCCCTGTGGGGGGCGGACTGCTGAGCGGCAAGTATGGCCCGGCTGGAAAACGACCCGAGCAGGGCCGCATCCAGGACAACAAGATGTACAACAACCGCTACAGCGAAGACTGGGTTTTTGAGACAGCCGGGGCCTTTACCCAGCTGGCTCGTGACAAAGGAGTGCATCCGGTCAGCCTGGCTGTGGCCTGGGTGGCAGCTCATGGTGCAGTCACCTGCCCCATCATCGGGGCCCGGTCGGTAGAACAGCTGCAACCGTCGCTGGACTCCATCGCTGTTGACATGACCGGGGAGCTGCGCGCCGAGATCTCAGCTCTGTCACGCCAACCCGCCCCGGCCACCGACCGCCTGGAAGAACAGCTTTAACAGAGGCGGTTCCTCTTTGCCGTTCACCACAGTTTGGCAAAGAGCGCCGGGATCATGGTCACGATCAGCAAGAGGGCCATGATGTGATTGAAAACAACCACGCGCCTGCCCTGTCCCAGAAGGCGTTTAAGCGCCACGCCGGACAGGGCCCACAGGCTGATTGACGGCAGATTCACCAGGGCAAAAACAAGAATCAGCAACAGCAGGGCCATGAGTCCCCCGTCCGGGTCGCCATAGGAAACGGTGACAATCAGGGCAACGGCCCAGGCTTTTGGATTCAACAGCTGAAACAACGCTGCCTGGATAAAAGAGATGGGTTTATCAAGCACCTCTTCCTTGTCCGGTCCAAGTGAGCGGCTGCGCGAGATCTTCCAGGCCAGCCAGACGACATAGAGTCCACAGGAAACCTGCAGCCCTGCATAAAGCCAGGGTGTACTTTCCAACAGCTGCCCCAGCCCCAATCCAACTCCCAAGACCATGGAGAGGAACCCCAAACTGATTCCCAGCACCAGGGGAAGGCTGCGCCAGAAGCCAAAGTTCACACCCGACGCCAGAAGCAGAAAGTTGCCCGGCCCCGGGGATACAGACATGACAAAAGCAAAGCCCATCAAGGCGAAAAGAGATTGAATAGCCACGGCTGTTCCTTTCCAGATCCGGCAACAATAACAAGCCGAAAGACAGTCAGACGGAGCCAATTGACCCGTTGCCTTTTCCTGTCAGTCAGCTTTCAGACAGCCAGCATCTTGACCATCGGAACCCCCTAAGGCACTTTTCGAACATCCCCATTTTTTATTCAATCGTCTCAGATTTTGCAGAAATGAATAAAAATGATCTGATAACTGATCTCTGCAGCACGCTCCGCTTGCGGGCCCGGCTCTACTTTGAGGCAGAGTTTCGGGGTCAGGTAGCTGTCGAACTGCAGTCGGAAAAACGGCACATTCGCTTTCACCTCGTACGGCAGGGACACTGCTGGGTCGCTCTACCGGGGCAGGATGCCCAGCGTCTGGAAGAAGGCGACATCGTCATGATCCCGGACGGGGCTGGTCAGATCCTGTCCACAGCGCCTGACCTGGACCCCGTCACCCTTTCCGATCTTCTGGCAGCAGACGCCTTAAAGGACAACCTTCTAAGAGGTGGTGAGGGCCCCATCCGCTGCCGGATGGTTTGTGGCTTTTGCCAGTTGGATGAAGCGCTTCTTCATCCGTTGCTGCAGAGCCTGCCGGATCTGCTGATCATCCGGCAGCAGGAACTGGGCAAGGAGCCCTGGACCGCCGCTGCTCTGCGGTTGCTGTCGCTGGAAAGTGCTTTGATCGGCGACGGCAGTGGCGCCACCCTTCCGCGCTTGCTGGAGATTCTCTTCATCCAGACCCTGCGGCGCCTGACCACGGCTGAAGCAGACCATCTCTTTCCAGGCAATCGACAACCGGGCTTCACAGCGGCTCTGATGGATCCGCAGATTTCCAAAGCCCTGCAAGCCATCCATCAAACACCGGAAAAACCCTGGCGAATGGAAGATCTTGCCCGGGAAGCAGGCATGTCACGGGCCCGTTTTGCCGAGCGTTTTACCAGACTGGTGGGCAAGCCCCCCATCGGATATCTGACTGACTGGCGTCTGCTGAAAGCCAGAACCTTACTGCTGCAAAGCAATCTGGATATGGCGGAAGTCGCAGCGCGCAGCGGATACGCCTCCCTGCCGTCTTTTTCCAGTCGCTTCAAAAAGGTCTTTGGCCAGGGTCCTGGTGCCTTCCGTCGTGAGGCACTTGGCGGCACGCTCAGATAAACCTGCTAGTTAGGCTGGCTGTTCCCTCGCTCAGACCTTCAGTCGCGGTGCAGGAACTCCCGGCCCACCTTGACCCTGGGTTCACCGTCATACTCCACAATATCGGCCGTGGCGTAGGTTTCAGTCCAGCGGGTGGGCAGGTAGCTGCCGGTGCCGATCACATCAACCGGCACCTGGGCTTCTTTCATGGCCTTGCACTTTTTCGGGCCAAAACCTGAAGAGGCCACGATCTTGACCTTGTCGAACCCGGCCTCATCCAGACGGTTGCGCAAATGCCAGATGGCCGCCGCCGAAACGCCGGAGCCCACCAAATAGCGCAGCTCTTCCTCGGTTCGGTAGCCCTGGATGGCGTCTGGCGCGTGCTGTTCAAGCACCTTGTAAGATTCCGACGGTCCCAGCTCTTCCAGATAGCGGCTGCCGGGCACATCAACGCGCACAGACAGGCTGCCTTCAGCCGCCCGTTCCGGAAAACGGCGGCAGACGGCCAGAGCATCGGTCACTTCCTGGGCAAAGTAATCCACCAGAACCGTCATGGGTTCATCGGGAAAAACCTCATTGTACATTTCCGCCGCCCGAACGGTGGAACCCGCATAGCCGATCAGGGCATGAGGCATGGTGCCCTTGCCGCGTGTGTGGCCAAAGAAATGGGCGGTGGCGTCCGTGGCATTGCCGACAAAGCCGACAGAGCCAACCTTGCGCTGGGCACGGGCGGAGCCGACCGAGGCGGCATAAGCCATCAGTTCCGCCATTTCGGTCCCCGCACAGTGCCGGGCATCCATGGCCAGAAAAGACACAGCTGGCAGATCGGCACAGATGGAAAAGGCGTTGTAAGCCGCCACACAGGCCGGCCCCAGCTTCTGCAGCATCAGGGTTTCCAGATCCACCAGATGGATCAGCGGCCCGGTCATATAGAAGATTGGCTGCCCGGCCCCGACCCATTTGCCTTCGGCATAGCGCAGGTCAATGTCGACCTCAAAACCCCGTTCGGCGGCCACTTTCTGCAGCCATTCAATGGCCAGCCGCGGCGCCGAAACCACCGGGCGTCGCATAAAGACGGCATAGGTTGCGGTGACATCCCCGAAATGGGCGACGGTGGCCTTCGTCCGCTTGAAGTAGACATCGGTCCAACCGGAGATTTCAGACTCAGCCTGAGGCCCGCACAGGGGGCCTTTGGCATCGGGATTCTGCGGCATGTTTGGCTGCATCGGCTGGGCGTCTTGCGCCAGCCCCCCCTTCTTAGACATCGGATTTCCTCTTGGAACCTGCTGTCAACACAGCCGCTTGTTCCTGTCGATGGCAGGACGGCCGGTTGCGCAAAACTCCACCCAACTATCTGTTGCGGCGGGCCTGAAATTTCCAGACCCGCCGCATTTTTTTCAGTCACCCCGGACCTGCCGGGGAAAAGACCGTTAAACTCCTGATAGGCGCTTTTGTCACCTGCCGTTTCAGGCGCTGACAGCAGCACCCAACTGACGGCCGTTCAGCCGTTCTGTTTTCAGCTCTTCCGCAATCAGGAAGGCCAGTTCGAGTGCCTGGCTGGCATTGAGGCGCGGATCACAGGAGGTGTGATACCGATCCCCCAGCATACCTTCGCTGATGGCCTGGGCCCCACCGGTGCATTCGGTGACGTCCTGACCGGTCATTTCAAAATGCACGCCGCCGGCATAGCTGCCTTCAGCCCGGTGGATCTGGAAGAACTCCCGTACTTCCTGCAGCACCCGGTCGAACGGACGGGTTTTGTATCCGCTGGACGACTTGATGGTGTTGCCGTGCATGGGGTCACAGGACCAGACCACATTGCGGCCTTCTGCGGCCACCCGGCGGATCAGGTTCGGCAGCCCGTCGCCGACCTTGCCAGCGCCCATGCGAGAGATCAGGGTCAGACGGCCCGGATCATTGTTGGGGTTCAGCTTGTCGATCAGGCGGATCAGATCATCCGGATCCATGGTCGGACCGCACTTCATGCCAATGGGATTGTGCACCCCGGCCAGGAAGTCCACATGGGCGTGGTCCAGCTGGCGGGTGCGATCCCCGATCCACAGCATATGGGCAGACAGGGCGTACCATTTACCGGTCAGGCTATCGACCCGGGTCAGTGCTTCCTCGTAAGGCAGCAGCAGGGCTTCGTGACTGGTGTAGAACTCCGTTTCCCGCAGGGCGTTTACAGAGTCCGGGGTGACGCCACAGGCTTCCATGAAGGCCAGAGCCTCATCGATACGGGCGGCCAGCTCTTCATAGCGCTCACCCTGGGCAGAGCCACTGACAAAATCCAGGTTCCAGCGGTGCACCTTGTGCAGATCCGCAAAACCGCCCTGGGCGAAGGCCCGCAGCAGGTTCAGGGTCGAAGCGGCCTGATTGTAGGCCCGCAGCATGCGATCCGGATCGGGCACGCGCGACGCTTCATTGAAGTCGTTGTCATTGATGATGTCGCCGCGGTAGCTGGGCAGCTCCACGCCATCCACCGTCTCCGTCGGTGCAGACCGGGGTTTGGCGAACTGACCGGCCATGCGTCCCACCTTCACGATGGGCACAGATGCCCCGTAGGTCAGGGCAACGGCCATCTGCAGCATCACCTTGAAGGTGTCGCGGATGTTGTTGGGGTGGAATTCAGCAAAGGACTCAGCACAGTCCCCGCCTTGCAGCAAAAAGGCTTTCCCTTCAGCCACCTGGCCCAGAGACTCACGCAGACGCCGGGCTTCCCCTGCAAAAACCAGTGGCGGAAACTCTTTCAGAGTAGCTTCTACGGCCTCTAGTTTTTCCTGATCCTGATAATCAGGCATCTGAAGGGCTGGCTTACTGCGCCAGTTCTGCGGGGTCCATTTGGAAGTCATCGCCTTACTCAGCCATCCTAACAACAAGTGTCTACCCTGCCAGACGGGTGTCATTGATCAGGGCTTGAAGGTCTTTTTCCAAGCACTCTGACAGGCAGGAATTTCGGTTGTAGCCATAAGGTGGTGTCAAATCCAGCCGAAACACCCACTTTTACAGGAAAAAGCGCTAAGCCGCCGGTTTCTTAAAGGGCCTGCACGCGCGCCTGGGACTTTACTGTCCGAACAAAAACTCAAAGCCTCTCGCGACAGTAACAGTCTGTTGATTGTTGTTTGATTACATGATCAGCGAAAAAGAGACATCTACATGAGACGCGGAACACGCAGTCCCTGCGGTTCAGTCACATGAGCAATAACCAAGAAATCGAGGTAACAATGGTCAAATCCCCTCTGGCCCTCGCCATCCCCCTTTCCGTCGGTGCGTTTTTTGCTGCGGGACTTGGCCTGACGAGCCAAACACTGGCTGCCCCGCAGGTCGTCACCCTAACCCAGACAGCCTGCGAGTTCATCGAAGCCGAAAACGGCGTCGATCACGGCTATACCTCCAGCAAAAAAGCCGACTGTGAAGCCATCAACGCCAAAAGCGGTGAAGAACGGCTGGCAAAGGCTGAAGTCCTTACCCTGAAAGCAGGTGACTACGTTTTTAAGGTGTCCAATCAGGACGTACCTTATGAACTGGGTTTCTGGATCCGGGAGGCCGATTACGACTGGCGCAACCCGCTGGATAAGATCAACAAGATCAGCGTTTCCGGCGGCGGCCTGCACGAAGGCAAAACCAACGACTATGCCGTCACCCTCAAACCGGGTGAGTACCTCTATTCCTGCCCGCTCAACACCACCCCCAACTACAAACTGGTGGTGACAGAGTAAGCAGTCTGCCGTTTTTGGTTTACAGAATGCTCCCCACCCCCTCCGTAAGTTTCCTCCCTTACACCAAATAGCCTCTGGGGAGCGGCCGAAAGAGAGAGACTGTTATCGGTCTCTCTCTTTTTTTGTCTTCAAAGACGCTCCAGCACCCTCTGATACTGGCGCAGTACAGAGGCCAGATCCCCGGAGTAGTTCTGACGCCAGCATCCCTGCAGCCAGCAGGAGATATCCTCCCGATAGGACAGGCAGAGCAGGCTTTCTGCCAGAGCCCTCTGCTGCGCCTGTGAGGTCTTTGCGTCGCTGAAGGCCAGATGATCGGGGAAGCGTCCCTGTGGAGAGAGGTAGACCAGCTGAATGTAGGGCCAGTGGCCGCGCTCCTGTTCCAGCCAGGACCAGTAGCGCAGTAACTGTCCGGGCTGGTCACCGGCTCCCAGCTTGTTTTCCACCACAATGGCCGACTTCAACGCCTTGTTCTCCAGCAGCAGATCAAGGCGTCCAAAGGTCGTGTGGTACTCCTCATAAACCTGCCACCGATCACAATGAGCCTGCCACTCCTGGCTGCTGGGCCAGAACACTCCAGCTGCAGAAAGACGCTGCTGCAACAGCCTCAAGAAGGCATTCAGAAATAGTGCCCCCTGCCCATGGCTGCCGTAAGGATCCAGCAGAGAAGCAAGCAGCCGGGAATGGGTAATGACTTCCTTATGCTCAATTCTCAACGTGCGAAAGATGTTGAAGCCGCTGTCAGCCTCAGATGCCCTTTGCGCTGAAAGATTCGGCCTGCAGCCCTTCTTCAGATCCGTCCGCCGCGCCGAACTTCCACGAAATCGGCGCTGTTTGGACAGCTGCCGTATGCGCACCAGCAGCGAACGCAAGGCAAGATCCCGGCCAGCGCTTGCGGCAGGAGATCCGTTGGCCAAACCGGGTCTCTTTCGGGCGGACGGCAGGCCAGAGGCCTGGCTGACCGGCCGGAAATCAAGAAAGGATTTGGGGTAACAGCCTTCCGGCAGGCAGGACCTGAGACAAAGCCGGCTGCTGGTTTCGTCCCGCAACAGCCTGCTGATCTGCTGCAGGGCAAGGGCTGCAAAACGATCCCCCAGGGAGCCCTTGTCCTCAGCACAAAGAGCGAGCAAAGACGAACAGGCGGCCCGGACCTCTGTCACAGCCAGCGCGACTTCGGTCTCTTCATAGTCCAGAGAGTCTCGCCCAACGTCGCCCTGCGTCATGGAGGAGTCCCGATACCATCAAAACACGCAATGGCATTCTAGACAGCAACCAGAAGAAAGCAGAAGCAGTTTTCTACCAATCAGGGATTTGGAAAACAAAACACGCCTTTAAGGACACGTCGCACTGAAAAGGTCTGATGCTGGTCACAGACCCTCGACAATCACCACCGAACCTTTGCTGCAGGATTGCCGCAGTTCTTTCAGGGGGGCGTAGGCATCGCTGTGAAAAAGCGTTCGCGCTGATTCCATATCGGGAAACTTAAAGAGCACCAGACGGGTTGGTTGCCAGTCGCCTTCCAGCACTTCGTGAGCCCCGCCGCGCACCAAGTACTCTCCGCCGAATGACTCCACCAGAGGTTTCACCTCCGCCATAAACTCCTGGTACCTCTCCAGATCGAAGATCTCCACATCATAGATCAGATAGGCTGCCATTGACGGTTCTCCCCCTGGGTTTCCTGATCACTCGAGTGAAAGCACGTCAAGCGGACCTAGAGTCAAATCGGTTTAAGCGGAATCACTACGTGATACCACTTGAAGCATAAATTTGCCTCTTTTCAACGTGTTAGAGGATGATTCACGGTTTAGGTACAAGCGCAAAGCACTTCTAACCAAACCGATCATGCTCTAACTCATGAGGGCACTCAAAGCGCGAAACTCTTTTCAATGGATTAGAGCATAGGAGCAAGCGCTGATAGGCCAAAAGAAAAAGGGGAGACTTCCTGCCCCCCCTTTCAAACACCCGCGCACCAAAACCCGCGCTATAGGCTCTTTCCTAAGCTCCCAGCAGCTGCGCTCAGTCGGCTGCGGCCTGTTCTTCTGGCTCAGCCACCGGATCCCGCATGGTGACAAACTCTTCAGCAGCTGTTGGATGAATGCCGATGGTGGCATCAAAGTCCGCCTTGGTGGCCCCGGCCTTGATGGCAATGGCGATGCCCTGGATGATCTCGCCGGCATCGTCACCGCCCATATGAGCACCGACCACCTTCTGGCTGGCCCGGTCCACCACCAGTTTCATGATCATCTTTTCATCGCTGCCGGACAGGGTGTGCTTCATGGGCCGGAAATGGGACCGGTAGATGTCAACCTGACCATACTTCTGGCGGGCAGCTTCTTCCGACAACCCCACTGTCGCCAGAGGCGGCTGGCTGAACACAGCCGTGGGGATGTTCTCATAGTCCAGCTTGCTGGGTTGATCGTTGAACAGGGTTTTGACCAGAGCCATGGCCTCACCCAGCGCGACGGGTGTCAGCTGCATGCGATCAGTGACGTCTCCCAGCGCATAGATTGAAGGAACAGAAGTCTGATAGTACTCGTCCACCTTAATGGCCCCTTTGGCGTCGGTTTCCACACCGGCCGCCTCCAGACCCAGACCCTCTACATTGGGGGTCCGACCAATGGCATAGAGCACCTGATCCACTTCTTCGACCCGGCCATCTGACAGGGTAACCGCCAGGGAACCGTCGCTCTTTTCGATCTTTTCAATGGTGGTTTTAAAGCGCAGATCGATGCCCTTCTTGACCATCTCTTCAGCCAGGAACCGACGGATGTCATTATCGAAGCCGCGCAGGAAGAGGTCCTGCCGGTAAATCTGAATGGTCTTGGACCCCAGGCCGTTGAAGATGCCGGCAAACTCCACGGCGATGTAGCCGCCCCCGACCACCATCACCCGTTCAGGCTGCTTATCCAGATAGAAGACATCGTCAGAGACAATGGCCAGTTCCTGGCCCGGATCATTGGGTCGGGAGGGCTTGTTGCCCACGGCAATCAGAATGTACCTGGCCGTTACGTCTTTGCCGCCCACAGAAACAGAGTTGGGGCCGGTGATCACCGCCCGATCTTCAAACAAGGTGACACCGGAGCCATCGAGCAGATTGCCGTAAATGCCGTTCAGCCGTTCAATTTCGGCTGTCTTGTTGTCGATCAGGGTGTTCCAGTTGAAATCCCGGTCCCCCACGGTCCAGCCAAACCCGGCTGAATCCTTGAAGTCACTGGCGTAATGGCTGGCATAGACCATGAGCTTTTTGGGAACGCAGCCAATGTTGACGCAGGTACCGCCCAGATGGCGTTCTTCAGCCACCGCCACTTTGGCCCCCTGCCCGGCTGCAAAGCGCGCCGCGCGCACACCGCCGGACCCGGCCCCGATGACAAAGAGATCAAAATCAAACGCACTCATGGTCTTTCATTCCCTTCAGCGGGCCTCCAGAGGATCATTCACGCTTCAAGTGGTATCACGAAGTGGGTCCACTTAAATCGAATTCACTCCAGGCCCTTCTGTTGTTTCGGCGAATTTAGGAGGCAGTCCCCCCTTGTGCAAGGCAGGGACCGGCTCGTGTCTGTTGAAAGCTATGTAGGAAGAAGAAAGCGCCCTGTGAAGACGACAGAAACGCGCGGGCACTCATGACAGTCGTGCCTAAATAACGATAATCTTTTTGTGATTATTTCCGACCGGTCCGGGGAAGTCACAAGCTTGTGTCCAGTATCGGCCTGCATCTGACGGGCTGTTCGGGCTATAACCCTTGATAGAAGACCAGCGACGGAACACCCACCGGCCCTTTCTCGCCCCAGCCAGTGATCCTGACTTTTTGCTGTTTCAGATTTGTTTGTCCCAGACTTGCCAGTCCCAGCTTTATCCATACGAGGGGCCACCCCTCACCTGTCACCAGCCGTCCTACCCTTGCCAACACCCTACCCCCTTACGCTCCCCTCTTTCGGCCAACAAAGGGCCGCCCCGCCCAGCAGCAGGATCTGAAAACCATGACCACCCCGCAGACCACCAAAGCCTTTCCCGCCGCCCAGGATCATGGCCCCATAGAGCAGATCTTCGCCAACACCTACTGGGTTCAGGGGCGCTACAAGTCTGCCCCCGGGGTGATCCTGCACCGGAACATGGTCATTTTGCAGGAGGAGGACGGCCTCGTGCTGGTTAACCCCATCCGCCTGACGGCAGAGGGAGAGGCGCAGCTGGAAAAGCTGGGCAAGGTCAGACACCTGGTCAGGCTGGGGGCTTTCCATGGTCTCGACGATGCCTATCTAGTCGAGCGATACGGCGCGGACTTCTGGTGCCAAGAACACTCTGACTATTACAAAGCCCCGCAGGTCAGCCGGGTCATCACCTCTGACGGGGCCTGCCCGGTGTCAGACGGACGTTTTCTGCTGTTCGAAAAAACCCGAAAGCCGGAATGCCTGCTGTTGCTGGCGCGCGAAGGCGGCCTGCTGCTGGCCTGCGACAGCCTGCAGAACTATGCCTCCTTCGACAATGTCTCCTTTCTGGCCAGGATCGTCATGAAACTGGCGGGCTTCACGAAAGGCGTGGTCATCGGGTCCTTCTGGAAAAAGGCCATGACGCCGAAGGACGATGATCTGAAAGCAGACTACGATCGCATTCTGTCCGTTGATTTTGAGAATTTCCTCAGCGCCCATGGCCACCCCCTGCTGGGCGGTGCCAAAGCCGCCATCACCCGCAAGGTGGCCGAAGAGTACAGCTGACCTGGACCATAGGGCGGCTCCGCTTTCTCCAGCCTGTTCAGACCACGGCTTGCAACCTTCTCACCCTGTCAGGATAGGTCCGGCTTGATTGGCCCTGCCGAAAAATCACTATTGGCCGTATGCTAGGGGCCAACTATAGGCTTTCCTGAAAACAGGCTGCCGCAGGGCATCACCATTCAAAGTTTGCCACAGAACTTCGAAGGACAGGATTACCTGCAGCAGCCCCAACTTCATTGAGTTACTGCCAGGATTGCCCCCATGTCGACGCTTGCCTCCCCCCCTTCCACGCTGACTCCCGCCCAGCAGGTCAAACCCTCCGTCTGCCCGCTGGACTGCCCGGACACCTGCAGCCTGGCCATCACCGTGGCCGATAACAAAGTGGTCAAGGTGCGTGGCTCTGACGCGAACCCCTACACCGCCGGGGCCATCTGCAGCAAAGTATCCAACTCTTATCCGGATTTTGTGCACGGGAAGGGACGCCTGACCAAACCCCTGCTGCGCAGCGGCCCCAAGGGCAGCGGCAGTTTCAGGGAAATCTCCTGGGAAGAGGCGCTCGACCGGGTCTATGACGGCTTTTCCCAGGCCCTGTCGAAACACGGGCCCGAGAGCCTGCTGCCCTTCAACTATGCCGGCCCCCATGGCCAGCTGGCCGGGGGCTCCATGGATCGCCGCTTTTTTTACAAGCTGGGGGCAACACAGCTGAACCGGGGGCCGCTGTGCGGCGGGGTCCGGGGCGCAGCCTACAGCTCGCTTTTTGGCACGGCACCGGGCATGGCGCCGGAACAGGCCAAACACGCCGACCTGATTGTGGTCTGGGGCAACAACGTAACGGTGTCCAACCTGCATCTGGCCCGCGTGATCAAAGAAGCCCGGGCCGACGGTGCCCGTCTGGTGGTGGTTGACCCAAAAAGGACCAAAATCGCCGAACAGGCGGACCTGCACCTGCAGGTCACCCCGGGCAGCGACGTGGTGCTGGCCCTGGGGCTGGCTGCGGAACTGGAAAGGCAGGGGGCCTTTGATCAGGCCTTCATCAAGCAGTGGGTCTATGGCGCAGAAGTCTACATGGGCAAAGCCCGCCACACGACCTTCGAGGACGTCAAAGACGCCTGCGGCATCGGTACCTTTGCGTTTAAGACCCTGGTGGACTGGTACAAAAATGCCAAGAACGTCGCCGTGAACATCGGCAACGGCATTGAACGGGGCAAAAGCGGTGGCTCCGGTCTGCGGGCCGCCATGGCTTTGCAAGCCCTGACCGGCAACCACGGACGGCTGGGTGCCGGGGTGGTCGCAAAACCCGGCCTGACCTTCCCCTGGACCGGGGACAAACTGCAGCGTCCCGATCTGATCCCGGAGGGCACCCGGACCTTTAACATTGTCGACGTGGGCAAGTTGCTGCTGGACGAAACTCTGGATCCGCCCATCGCCGCCACCATGATCTACAATCACAATCCTGTGGCAACTCACCCGGATCAGAACCGCATGCGCCGGGCACTCTCCCGCGAGGATCTCTTTGTCGTTGGCTGCGACGTGGTAATGACCGACTCTCTGCTCTACGCCGACGTCATCCTGCCTGCCGCCAGCCACTTTGAGTTCGCTGATCTCTATGGCTCCTACGGGCACAGCTACCTTCAGCGGGCAGAAGCAGTGATCCCCTGCGTTGGCGAAAGCCTGCCCAATACGGAAATCTTCCGCCGTCTGGCCGCCCGCTTCGGCTTTACCGACCCCTGCTTCCAGGACAGTGACGAGGACCTGATCAATCAGGCCATCAACAGCGAAGACCGCCGCTTTGGCGGCACCCAGGCCAGCGACCTGCCCCTGGACAAGGCCCTGTTCATGTCCACCACAGAAGAAGACGAGGAACTGATCCTCTGCAAGAACCTCACCCCCGGCACCAAGTCCGGCAAGATCGAGCTGTTCAGCCAGGACCTGGAGGATCGCTTCGGCTTTGGCCTGCCGCGCTATGAACCGGCCCAGCAGGACCGGCCCTTCGTGATCATCTCACCGTCGTCTTCCAAGCGCACCAATGCCACCTTCGGCAACTGTCCGGAATCACAGGGGGCTGAAGTTGTCGAGATCAACCCGGCCGATGCCGCCGCCCGCGACATCAGCGACGGCGACAGCCTGCGGGTCTTCAACGATCTGGGGGCGGTCAACCTGACCGCCGTGCTGACCACCGCCGTGCGCCCCGGCGTGCTCTATTCGCCCAAAGGCACCTGGCTCAACAGCAGCCAGACCGGCCAGACAGTCAACGCCCTGATCCCCGCTGATCTGCGCACCGACATCGAAGACGGCGCCTGCTACCACGAAACCTTCGTGGAGGTAGAGCGGGTTTAGGAGGTTAAGCCGCTGTGCAGCTAACTGCGCTCCAACGCCGCGCAGGCTGTTACCTCGCATAAGCTCGGGCGGGCAGTCGCCCTTGCCTCGCTGCCTTGGGGCAGCCGGGGGTCTTACGCTGCTGGCGCAGCTAACTGCGCTCCAACGCCGCGCAGGCTGTTACCTCGCATAAGCTCGGGCGGGCAGTCGCCCTTGCCTCGCTGCCTTGGGGCAGCCGGGGGTCTTACGCTGCTGGCGCAGCTAACTGCGCTCCAACGCCGCGCAGGCTGTTACCTCGCATAAGCTCGGGCGGGCAGTCGCCCTTGCCTCGCTGCCTTGGGGCAGCCGGGGGTCTTACGCTGCTGGCGCAGCTAACTGCGCTCCAACGCCGCGCAGGCTGTTACCTCGCATAAGCTCGGGCGGGCAGTCGCCCTTGCCTCGCTGCCTTGAGGCAGCTCGGTATTGGCGGCTAGAAAACAGGACTAGCTGCACGCAAAGATAAGGCCCGCGCCCCCGCCCGGCACCCCCTGCAAAATACCGGGGTGGTCGGGAGGGGGCGCGGGCCGGTGCGCAAGCCTGCGTGGCGACTGAACGCCCTCAGTTTTCGGTCAGATAACCGAAAACTGAGGTATCAAACCCCGCCCATGCAGAGGTATTTGATTTCCAGGTAGTCGTCGATGCCGTGGTGGGAGCCTTCGCGGCCCAGACCGGATTCCTTGACGCCGCCGAAGGGGGCGACTTCGGTGGAGATGATCCCGGTGTTGATGCCGACGATGCCGGTTTCCAGCCCTTCACCCACGCGCCATACACGGCCCAGATCCCGGGCATAGAAGTACGCGGCCAGGCCGAACTCTGTGTCATTGGCCATGGCGATGCCTTCTTCTTCCGTTGAGAAGCGGAAGAGCGGGGCCACCGGGCCGAAGGTTTCCTCACGGGTCACCTTCATCTCAGTGGTGACACCGGTCAGCAGGGTCGGCTCGTAGAAGGTGTGGCCCTTTTCATGGCGCTTGCCGCCGGTGACGATGGTAGCGCCCTTCTCAACGGCATCAGCCACATGTTCTTCCACCTTTTCCAGGGCGGGCATGTCGATCAACGGCCCCTGGGTGGCGCCCTCTTCGCGGCCGTCAGCCACCTTCAGCTCCCGAACCTTGGCAGCCAGTTTCTCGGCAAAGGCTTCATAGACACCGTCCTGCACCAGAATGCGGTTGGCGCAGACGCAGGTCTGACCGGTGTTGCGGAACTTGCTCATCATGGCGCCTTCAACGGCCGCATCCAGATCGGCATCGTCAAAGACCAGGAAGGGCGCGTTGCCACCCAGTTCCATAGAGACTTTCTTGACGGTCTCAGCAGACTGTTTGATCAGCAGCTTGCCCACTTCCGTGGAGCCGGTGAAGGTGATCTTGCGCACGATGGGGTTGCCGGTCAGCTCCCCCCCGATGGCCCGGGCGCTACCGGTCACGATGGAAAAGAGCCCGGCAGGAAGACCGGCGCGTTCAGCCAGCTCCGCCATGGCCAGTGCAGAGTAAGGTGTCTGGGTGGCGGGTTTGATCACGATGGGGCAGCCAGCGGCCAGAGCCGGACCGGCCTTGCGGGTGATCATGGCATTGGGGAAGTTCCAGGGGGTGATGGCCCCCACAACCCCGATGGGCTGTTTGATCACCACAATGCGCTTGTCAGCCTGATGCTGGGGAATGGTTTCGCCGTAGACACGCTTGGCTTCTTCGGCAAACCACTCAATGAAGGATGCGCCGTAAGCCACTTCGCCCTTGGCTTCGGCCAGGGGTTTGCCCTGCTCCAGGGTCATCAGCAACGCCAGATCGTCAGCGTTTTCCAGCATCAGATCGAACCAGCGGCGCAGAATGACAGAGCGTTCCTTGGCTGTCCTGGCAGCCCAGGCCGGCATGGCGGCTTCTGCGGCCTCGATGGCCCGGCGGGTTTCGTCAGCACCCATGTTGGGAATGGAGCCCAGGACGTCGCCGGTTGCCGGGTTGGTCACCTCCAGGGTTTCACCACTGTCCGCATCGGCCCACTGTCCGGCGATGTAACACTGCTGCCGGAAGAGTGCTGCGTCTTTAAGTTCAGGTGCGCCCATGGCGGCTGTCTCCTCACTGTTCTCTTGTCATCGTTTGATCTGCGGTCGATCTGCGGTCCGTCTGGGCCTTTCCCTTTTTCAGGGAAAACGGCAGCGCCTTGCTGCCCTGTCCGGCCCGTCGGCCCGCAACTGTTCCTGCGTGAAGATCGCACTTTAGGGAAGATGGGGGCAAAAGATAAAAGGCTTTGGGGCCAAAAGAGAGGAAATTCACCCTTTCGACCCCGTCCAAAAGGGGAATCTCATGCCTTTGCCCGGCAGGCCGGAGAATTTTCCTCTGGCTCTGACGGGAACAGGGGGACTGCCCCCTGCCAACAGGCGAGCAACCCGACTGCGTCATCTCGCAAGATAATGGCGTGCCTGTCAGTCCTGCAGGATCAGGCTAGTCAGGCCTGTCAGTCACTGAGATCCTGACTGGATGGCACGACAATGGCAAAGCGGTCGGCCAGAGCCGCCAGTTCCACCCGATTGATCTCAGCAGCGGTGACCACACCGCCCTTCCCATCGGGCAGATCGCGGGTCGTGCAGGCCCCGGCCACCACCGTACAGCCGAACCCTTTGTCCAGAGCCGCCCGCACCGTAGAGCTGACACACATATGGGTCATGAAACCCGCAACGATGATGGACCGCACGCCCATCTGCTTCAGGGTTTCACAGAGCCCTGTGCCAGCAAAGGCATTGGGCAGGGTTTTGGTTACCACCGTCTCACCACTTTTGGCCGCCACCTTGTCAGCCAGACAGAAAGCTGTGGTCTGGGGATCAAAGGCGCCGCCTGCCTTGCCCTTGTGCTGCACATGGATCACCGGTCGTCCCGCCTGACGCGCCAACTCCAGCAGGCAAGCCCCTTCATCCAGAGCCGCCTCAACCCCCGGCAAGACCAGCTTGCCCGACACATACTCATTCTGGGCATCGATCATCACGACTGCGCTGTCTGCCAGCGCGTGGGGGCGATTGGGCGCACCTGCCATTTCCAGCAGGGTTTTCGGTGCGGACATGGCCGTTCCTTTATCTCAACAAAACAAATCTTCCCCGGCAGGATTGTGCTGAACGGACAGGGGATAAAGCTGCTCCAGGGATCAAGTGCTTTGACTGAGGGACAAGTGGCCGTGGAAGGACAAGAACGCTGTCCTATCAAAAGAAGTGCCTTGTCGCACGGGCTTCCCATCAAAGTACTTTGCGCGCAAACGGTGTCATTTCCGCTGAAGACTCTCCCAGAGAAATTTTTCCTGTTTGATTTCAAGATTTTACAACAAGAGCGCGTGCATCAAGCCCGGCGACAACGAATGCAGTGAAACTGCTCCCCCACTCCCGCCAGTTTGGAAAAGCTGAGCACCCCTTCTCTGCAACCTTTGCCTGTGGGGAACAGGCATTTCCCTGTCTTTTGGCCCTGAGCGCGCAGAAAATTCTCATGTGTCTTGAGGACCGATCTCCCTAAAAACCGGGCCAGTGACATACAGCCGTCATGCGGAGTTGCTAGATCTGGCGTTCTGAGTTCTATCCAAAGAAAGCGAGCCAGGTGGCAAAAGTTTCCTTTCAAGAAGTTACCAAGACCTTTGGTGACCAGACCGTCATCCCCGGGATCGATCTGAGCATCGAAGCGGGAGAGTTCGTGGTGTTTGTCGGCCCGTCTGGCTGCGGCAAGACCACATTGTTGCGCATGCTGGCGGGTCTGGAGCCGCAAAGCAGCGGACGCATTCTGATCGGTGACCGAGACGTCAGCTTTGTGCCCGCCAAAAACCGCAACATTGCCATGGTCTTCCAGAACTATGCACTTTACCCCCACATGACCGTGGCCGAGAACATCGCCTTTGGCATGAAGGTGCGCGGCGTGCCGGTGCCGGAGCGGACCAAAGCCGTGCAGCAGGTGGCAGAGCTGCTGGAAATTTCCGAGTTGCTGGACCGCAAACCCCGGCAGCTTTCCGGAGGCCAGCGCCAGCGCGTGGCCATGGGGCGGGCTGCCGTGCGTCATCCGGACGTCTTTTTGATGGACGAACCCCTGTCCAACCTGGACGCCAAGCTGCGCAATCAGATGCGTGTGGAAATCAAAGCCCTGCAGTCCCGCCTGGGGGTCACCACGGTCTACGTCACTCACGATCAGACCGAGGCCATGACCATGGCCGATCGCATTGTCGTGCTGAACAAAGGGGTGCTGCAGCAGTTCGGCACGCCAGACGATCTCTATTACCGCCCGGCCAATCGCTTTGTGGCCGGTTTCATCGGCTCCCCCCAGATGAACTTCCTGCCCCTGCAGCAAAGCGGCGAGCAGGAGATCAGACTGGGCCAGTCCCTCACCCTGCCCCGGGACCGGCTGGCCAGCGACCTGCCGCCTCTGAACGGGCAATCAGCCACGTTGGGCATTCGCCCTCAGCACATCGGGGTCTGCCAGGATGAAAGCAGCCCCATCCGCTGGAAGAGCCGGGTCACTCTGGTGGAACCGCTGGGTGGGGAGTCCCTGGTCCATGCAGAGCTTGCCGGGCAGAGCATCTGCTTTAAAGCCGGGGAAGAACATCAGCTGGTGGCGGGCGATGAACCCTACCTCAGTTTCCCGCTGGCCAAATCCTTCTTCTTTGCCGAAGACAGCGGCAGGCGCCTGACGCTGTAAGCGCTAGCAAAGATCTGCCCTCCTTGAATACCACAAACAGAAAGCCCCCGCCTGGACAAGCAGACGGGGGCTTTTTGCTGTCAGATAATGCGAGACCCTGCCTCCCTTCGAAGGGCAGCGGGGTCAGGCATCGGCAAAGGCGGGATAGTCCGGGTCCAGTTCAAAGGGATAGGGGCCCGGCGCGTTTTCCACGTAGGCCTGATGGGTGATGATGCCCACTTCCGGCTCCCAAAGGTGCAGATGGAAAGCGGCCGGTTCCATCACAAACATGGCTTGCTGGGACTCAGCATCCAGATCCAGGTTGACCTGATGGCCGGTGGCCGGCGCAATGGACCCCAGGGTCCCGGCCCAACGGACCTGCACCGGGCGATGATGGTGACCGCAAAGGACGCGCTCCACATTGGGATAGCAACGGATCACCTCTGCCATGGCGTCGCTGCTGACGCACTTGATGTCATCCATGCGGGCCAGTCCCGTTGGAAACGGCGGGTGATGCATGAAGACCACCACCGGCTCATCCTTCCGGGCTGCCAGGGTCTTGTCCAGCCAGGTCAGCCGATCGCTGCAGAGCTCACCGTACTCCTTGCCCGCCACCACGGAATCCAGGCCGATCAGCTTGACCGGATGGTTGTCGATGGCGAACTGAATGAAGGTCTCATCCTGAAAGAGATACTCCTGGTCGCTGAAGACCTGGCGCAGGTTCTCGCGCCGGTCATGGTTGCCGGGAATCAGGTAAACAGGCAGATCCAGCGGAGAGAGGATATCCTTCAGGATCTCATACTCTTCCACCAGTCCGCAGTCCGTCAGGTCACCGCTGATCAACAGGACATCGGGCTGGGGCTGCAGGCGCTGGAGCGCGGCCACACAGTCCTTGAGTTTCTGATTGGTATCGACAATGCCATAGGCGGGTTTGCCGTAGGGCCGGATATGCAGGTCCGTAATCTGGGCGATCAACATCACGCCATCTCCGCAACGCTCAGGGGACAAAAACCAATCCCGGCAACGCCAGGCAGAGGCTCAACTGAAACGACCTCGGCACGGGGTGCCGGGATCAAAAAAAGGGTACCTTCAAACAGCAGAAAGGAAGAGAGGGGATCAACGGGTAAACCGCCCTCTCTTCCTTCCTTAACAGGATTTTCCAATCCTTACATCATGGAACCGGCAGTCTTTTCGACATAGGGCTTCATGATTTCAACAGCTTCAGCCTGAGCTTTGGCAGCTGCGTCATCAATGGAAAGATTGGCGTCAGACAGCAGGGCCTGCATCTGATCTTCCACTGCCTTGCGAACAGCCACGGTGTTGTAGGTGGCAATCCAGGGACCGGCGTACTGCAGCTGTTCAACAGCGGTCAGAGCGTCGGGGTTCTTGGCGGTGAACTCTTTCATTTCCGGCAGATCGTATGCGGTCATGCGCGGGGAGAAGTAACCGGTGAAACGGGACCAGTGGCCCAGTTTTTCCGGGGAGGTCAGCCAGGAGATGAAGGTCCAGGCAGCGGCTTTCTGCTCATCCGTGGTGCCTTTGAAGGAAACCAGGGACGCGCCACCGATAGGCACAGAATTGCGCACGTTGCGGGGAATGAAGGCCACACCATAGTCGAACTTGGCGTTGTCGCGCACGAAGGACAGCGCCCCGGTGGACAGCACGATCATGGAGCTTTTGCCGGAGAAGAAGGAGGTGGAGACCTGCTTGGAGTTGGTCACACCCGTCGGCATGGCTTTGTGCTCCTGAGCCATGTCACGCCAGAAACGCAGAGCGCCTTTGGTGGAGGGGTGATCGTAGTAGATCTCACCGGGATAGACAGTGTTGTAGAACTGACCACCGTTGGCCATGGTCAGAGCCTGCACCAGCCAGCCGTTGTAGTCGTAGTTGGAGGGCATCATCAGGCCCCAGCGCTCGCCATCCGCCTTGGTCAGCTTTTTGGCGGCATCGATCCATTCCACCCAGGTTTCCGGCGCCTTGGCGATACCGGCTTCGGCGAAATGCTCTTTGTTGTAGTAAAGGATCGGCGTGGAATTCTGGAAAGGCACAGAGTAGAGCTTGCCGCCGAAGTGAGCATTGGGGCGCACAGCAGGCCAGAACTCACCGATGAACGCATCGAGATCGGCGTCTTTGGGCGCCAGATCGCCGATCGGCACGATCAGGTCGTTCATGGCCAGTTCGGTGGAGAAGTTGGCGCTCATCAGCACCACGGCTGGCGGGCGACCGGCTTCGGCAGCGGCCTGGGATTTGATCTTGGTTTCATCGTAGGAACCGGTGAACACACCCACCACTTCCACGTCCTTCTGGCTGCCGTTGAATTCTTTCACCAGGGACTGCATTTCGCGGGAGAGTTTCCCCTGCACAGGAGCGGGGAACATGAATTCGATTTTCGTCTGTGCCACCGCAGAGGATGCGACGACAGCAGAAGCGGCAAGCAGAGCAATGCCGGCAACTTTTGTCTTGAAGCTCATGGCCTGTACCTTTTGTTATTTCAATCCAGAGAAAACGAAGCTGTTAACGAATTGCCGTTGGAACACCACGAAGGCGATCGCCAAGGGCGCCGTCACCAATAACGTCCCGGCGGCGATCAGCCCCCAGTCAGACGCTCCTTCCGCGCCAAGCGCGAAACTCACCAACCCCACGGTCAGAACCTGCTTGCTGGGGTCGCTCAACACCATCAAAGGCCAAAGAAACTCGTTCCAGTGGAAGACCACGGAGACGATGGAAAAGGCGATCAGACCGGGCTTGGCCACCGGCAGCAGCACGTGCCACAGCACCTGCCACCAGGAACAGCCGTCGATCATGGCCGCGTCTTCCAGATCCTTGGGAATGCTCTTGAAAACCTGACGCATCAAAAAGGTGCCGAAGGCCGAGCCCCAGTAGGGCGCCATCACGCCGATCAGGCTGTCATAAAGGCCGATCTGCACCAGTGTTTTGAGGTTGGGCACAATCAACACCGGCGGCACCAGCATCAGCTGCAGCAGGAAGACATAAAACAGCAGCTCTTTTCCGGCGAACTCCAACCGGGCAAAGGCGTAGCCGGACAGGGATATGGTCACCAGCTGCACCACCAGTGTCCCGCTGACCAGGATCAGGGAATTCATGTACCAGAGGAAGAAATCACCATCTTCAAAGGCGTAGCCGAAATGCTCCAGCGTCGGCCAGAAATCCGGCAGCAGGCTGGCCATGGTCAGGCCGCCGAAGGAGTCTGGTCGGAAGGAGGCCACCACCATCCAGAGGAAGGGGGAAATCCAGACCAGCGCCACCCCGCAAACCAGGGCCAGCGTCAGCGCCGGCCAGATCTGCCGCAGGGAAAGGCTCGGACTGGTCAGAGCAGGAACCGGCGGGGCACTTTGGGTTTCTTGCAGGGATGCCACGGATATCAAGCCTCGTAATGGATGCCGCGTTCCATGGTCCGAAGGGAGACCACAGAGACTGCAAGCAACAAGGAAAGGGTGACGACCGTGGCCGCGGTGGCTTTGCCCAGGTCATAAAACTCGTGGGCCTGCTGATAGATGTAATAGAGCAGCAGATTGGTGGCGTTGTTGGGACCGCCCTGGGTCATGACGATCACATGATCCACCTGGGAAATGGCGCTGATCAGGGCGATGACCACCACAAAAGCCGTGGTGGGGCCGAGCAAGGGCAGCGTCACGTACCAGAGCCGCTGCAGGGCGGAGGCTCCTTCCAGAACCGCTGCTTCTTCCGCATCTTCCGGCAGGCTCTGCAGCCCGGCCAGAAAAAACAGCATGTAGTAGCCGGCGTTCTTCCAGACCGTGATCGCCATCAAGGAGGTCAGGGCCAGATCGGGATTGCCCAGCCAGTTGATGGAGGCGACCCCCAGCTTGGCCAGGTAGTAATCCAGCAGGCCAATGCCGGGCATAAAGACAAAAATGAAAAGCGCGGCGGCTGCCACCAAAGGAATAAGTGTGGGGAAAAACAGCAGAGACCGGAAAAGGCCGTTCAAACGGGTGGACCGACGCAAGGCAAGGGCAAAGAACAGCGCCAGCACCACCGAGGGCACAACCGTTCCCAGCGCGTAGATGCCATTGTTCAGCAGGGCGCCCAGAAAATCACCGTCGGCAAAGAGCCGCTGATAGCTTTCCAGGCCCAGCTCCCCAGAAGTCTCAGAGCCGCGGCGAGCCGCTGACAGGGACCTGAAAAAGACCTGGACCAACGGCCAATAGGTAAAAGCGGAAAGGAACAGCAAAGCCGGTGCCAGCAGCAGGTAGGGTTGCCAGCTGTTCCAGGAAAACCCTGAACCGGGCAACCGGCTGATTTTGCTGTCTGTGTGGGCTTGAGACAGGGACACCGGGCAACACCTCATCACTTCAGGTCCCCGCCATCCGACAGGTCCCTGGATTACCAACTGAGTGTTGCCGGGCGGGTTCGGCCCTGTCGAAGAACGGGGGCCTGACGACGAGAGCTTCATGGCCGGAAGACGAAGGCGTCCTCTGCACAAAGGGCTCGAAAGAACACCAGCAACACGCAAGCCCGGAGTCATAGGGGCGCAAGGGGTCGCTGGAATTGCGCTAAAATGAAAACTTTGTGTAGGAGTGAAAGAGCCTTGCGTTCACTTGAGCGCCGTTGGCCCCCGCTACTCGGATTTGGCCGACAGGCTGAAGGCATTGCCTACCCCCGCGCGGGGCGACGCCGTTCCCACCAAAGCCACTTCAGAAAAGCTGCCAGAGGCGGAGAAATCCACATCGGCAAACAGACCGGCGGATTGAAGCGCGCAGGCCTCCACATTGCAGGGGCCGCTGCTGGTTCCCAGAACCGGTGCTTCCAGGACCGAAACCTGCGCCAGAAAGGCAGGCACGATCGCCTCCTGCCCTTTCCAGGCGTCATTGCTGCTGGTTGCGTAGAGATTGCCGTCGTAGAGAAACTGCCATTGGCCCAGTTTGCTGTCGAACAGCGCGGTGTAGGTGTGAAAATCTCCGGCTGCCCCCGGTTTGCCCAACAGGCGCAGTTCCCGATCCCCCGGCAATTCCGGTCCGTTGACAAGTTCGTAAAAGATCGACAGTTGCTGGTCGGACTTTCCTGATTGTCGAAACGCGCCAAAGCCGTAGCGCATAAGAAGCGGGGATTCCTTTCCCACTGAAACCTCCAGAGCCACGGTGGAGGACAGGTCGCCCCCGGCAGGAAGGGTCACGGAACGGCTTTGCAGGACAGCGGTGATGCCGGTCAAACCATTGACGGCCTGACTGCCCTGATACCCGCAAAGATAAGCCACAGTTCTCTACCTCCCTTTCCTTCGGGGATGTGGGGCACAGTTTCAAAACGGCCAGAAAAACAACCCTTCCGGCTCAACCAACTGAGGCGGGAGCAAAGGCGTTTGGTCTGCTGTCGCCCTCAGTTGATTATCCCGATCGATTGCCTCTGTCTGATCGCCATGCCCAGAGCCTCCCTTCAACACCTACCTCTTGCTGGAAAAGGAGACGGCTGCGCTGGCGGCCTTGTGACATGGACGCTGCCCCCTGCCCCGGCAGCCTTGTCGTGCTCTGTGACACAAATCCAGGAACCACCGGGGTGACCCCAGAGAGGAATGACTTCTCCCTGCATTGACCTCTCGCTATGATCACCCGGCAGCCGCAATGAGGTGCGCTGTCACCAGAGGAGAGGTCCCGGCATGAAGTTCAATCCCTTGCTGGCTGTTGCCTTGCTGATCACCGGAGGTATTGCCCTGTGGGGCATCATCGACACGCAGGGCTTAACTGAGGTCGCCAAACATCTGGTTGCGCTGCAGTTCAACAGCAGAGCCTGGTTCATCATGCTGACGGTCTCCTTCATGCTGTTGGTAACCATCGGGGTCGCCGTAACCCCCATCGGCAACATCCGCTTGGGAAAGGACGATGAGAGGCCGGAGTTTTCGACCCTTTCCTGGCTCACCATGCTCTTTGCCGCGGGCATGGGTGTGGGGCTGCTTTACTGGGGCACCGCCGAGCCGCTGACCCACTACCGCCTGATCTCTACCTACAACGAGCCGCTGGAAGCCGGGTACATTGCGCTGTTCCTGACCAATTTCCATTGGGGCTTGCACGCCTGGGCCATTTACGCCCTGACCGCCCTGGTCATGGCCTACTTCGCCTTCCGCCGGGGAGAAAAGATGCTGGTCAGCGTCCCCTTGCGGTCTGTCTTCGGCGACAACCGTTACACCCGTGTTGTCGGCTGGCTGAGCGATCTGGCGGCCATCGTGGCCATCGCCATTGGCCTGGGCGGTTCCATCGCCATGGGGGTCTTCCAGGTAAAGGACGGTCTGGATGCTCTCACCGGCACCAGCAGCGGCTTCGGCCTGACGCTCAGTATCTTTGCCGTCTTGGTTTTGGCCTATCTCGTGCCGCTGACCGTGGATCTCAGCCGCGGCATGGCTCTGCTGTCCAATGCCGCCATGGCCATCGCCGGTGTACTCATGGCTTACCTGCTGCTGGTGGGCCCCACCTCTTTCATTATGGGCACCACCCTGCAGGCAATGGGCGAATACATCTTCGAAGTCATTCCCCAGGGCTTTCGAACCTTCACCCTGCTGGACCAGAAGGTCACCAACTGGTTCCAGTCCTGGACCCTGACTTACATGGTCTGGTGGCTGGCCTGGGCCCCCTTTGTCGGCGTCTTTATCGCCCGGATTTCGCGGGGCCGTACCATTCGCGAGTTTGTGACGGGCGTGCTGCTCATGCCCACCGGCTTTTCCATTCTCTGGTTTGGTGTCTTTGGCTCTCTGGGTTTCTACAGCGCCGGGAAGGAAGGCTCTCAGATCCTCGAGGTGGTCACCAACCAGGTCAGCAGCACGACCTTCTATGTGCTTCAGCACTTTCCCCTGACCTGGCTGACAACAACCCTGATGATGATCGCTGTCTTCCTCTTCATCGTGACTTCTGTGGTCAGTGCGGCCTTTGTGCTGGGCATGTTCTCCACCGACGGCAACCTCAACCCCTCCAGCAAAGTCAAACTCAGTTGGGGGGCTGTTCTGGGGGCTCTGGGTATGGTCATGATTTTATCGGGCAGCATTGATGCGGTGAAATCGATCATCGCGCTGGGGGCCCTGCCCTTCGTCTTCATTGTTCTGTTGCTGGTGGTTTCTTTTCTCAAGGCGCTTAAGAAGGAGGCCCAATGATGCTGACCGGAACCCTTATCGACACCTTGTTGAATGTCACGGTTTTTGCCTTCCTCGGTCTGCTTGTCTGGATGTATCTGGCTGACATTGGCCAGTAACGGCCTTTTGGGCTGCCAGACCGGCGCGCGGCTTTTTGCTGGCAGCGTTTTTGCGCAGGACTTTTGCAGGCGTCGGCACAGCAACCTGCATCTAAGTGTTTACGAACAATCACAGTTTATTGAAAATTTCCGTCCCTCTGCCTGTATAGAGCCGCTATAGTATTCACCATAAAACAGATCGAACTGTCTTCCTGCCTGACCCTTCAGGCGCTCGATTTCTGCAGATGGAGAATTGAGTTATGGCGAATTTTACCGGTGACGCAAACGCAAACAAACTTACAGGCACAGCAGGCGCAGACACTCTTTTGGGGCTGGGCAATGACGACACCCTGCTGGGCGCTGGTGGCAACGACAAGATTGATGGCGGTACCGGTAATGACTCCCTGTCTGGCTCCAGTGGCCTGGACACGCTGCTGGGCGGTGACGGCAACGACAACATGGACGGCGGCGCGGACAATGATTCGCTAACAGGCGGCGCGAACAATGACAGCCTGTTTGGCGGCGCCGGTGATGACACCCTGGACGGCGGGGGGGATGCGGACATCCTCTTCGGTGGCGACGACAACGACAGTTTGCTGGGCAATGACGGGGATGATTCTCTAGACGGCGGGAACGGCAAGGATTTCCTCTATGGAGGTAAAGGTGCCGACACCCTGGCCGGCGCCGACAACAACGACAGCCTGTTCGGCGGGGACAACAACGACAATCTTTTCGGCAACTTTGGCAACGATGAACTTTTCGGCGGCGCGGGCAATGACGACGTCAACGGTGGCCCTGGCGATGACACCCTGGCTGGTGATGACGGCAACGATTCCCTCTTTGGCGACAGCGGCAAAGACATGGTGTTCGGCGGCGCAGGCAATGACTTCTTCTTTTCCGACTCTAGCGATGACACCTTTGATGGCGGGGCGGGCGACGATACCGTCAACATCAATGGCAAACAGGGGGATTACATCGTCTCCTCCGGATCCATTGCACCCAAGTCCGGTGGCTTTTTCATTTCCCTGAACAACGTTGAAGTCGCCGACTTCCTGGATGGAACGGTGAACCTGCTGGGCGGCGGCGGTGGGAATAGCGGCGGCGGCAGTGGCCCTGGCACTCCAGGCGTTGGCCCGGGTGGGGTCGACATTCTGGAAACGCCCCCGGGTCTGGCGCCGGACGGCCTACCCTTCCCCACCGATGGGACACCGGGCACCCCGACAGAAATCCAATCACCCTTTGACACCCGCCTGGGTGATTTCGCCAACAACCTCTTCCTGACAGGCAACAAAGACGTCAACGGCTTTGGCAATGACGGCGGCAACTTCCTGGAAGGCAACCGAGGCAACAACGGCCTGTTTGGTGATTCCGGAGATGACACGCTCGATGGCGGATTGGGGGACGACACAGCCAACGGGAATCTGGGTCTGGACACGCTGCTGGGTGATGACGGCAACGACTCCTTGCGGGGTGGACGCGGCAACGATCTGCTTTTCGGAGGGACCGGCCGGGATACCCTTTTGGGAGACCGGGGCAATGACTCCCTGCTGGGAGATGGCGGCAACGACCAGATCTTTGGCGGTCTGGGTCTCGACACGTTGCTGGGCGGCGAAGGAGGCGACACCCTGAATGGTGTGGCGGGCGATGACCCCGGAGTCAGAGACAAGCTGTTCGGCGGCGACGGCAATGACCTGCTCTTTGGCGGCGGCAACGACGAGCTCTTTGGGGGAAATGGCAACGACCAGCTCTTCGGTGGTGACACCCTGGTGCCTTTTGACCCTGGCCTGCCCTTCCAGGCCAATGGCAATGCGGGCAATGACACCCTGACAGGTGGCTTGCTGCAGGATGATCTGCGCGGCGGTCAGGACGACGACCTGCTGTTCGGCGGCGGCGGCAACGACACGCTGCGCGGAGATCGCGGAAATGACGCCCTGGGCGGCGGTCTGGGTGACGACACCTTGAGAGGGGGCCCGGGCATGGACACCCTCAGAGGAGACGACGGCGATGATCGCCTGTTCGGCGGAAGCCTTGATGACACCATCGGCGGCAGCAGGCTTTTTGGCGGAACTGGGGGAGATGAGCTTTTCGGCGGAGCCGGTGACCTGCTCTTTGGCGGTGCCGGAAACGACCTGCAGGACTTTACCTTCACCTACACCATACCCAACGAGGCAGCAGGCCAGGGCAATGGCAACCAGGGCGACGACACCATGCGGGGCGGAGACCAGAACGATTCTCTGCGCGGCGGCGCAGATCAGGATCTGCTCTTCGGTGGCTCAGGTCAGGACACGCTATTAGGCGACAAAGGCGATGACGATCTGGGCGGTGGCCTGGGCGCTGACCTTCTTTTCGGTGGTCTGGGCGATGATACCCTGCGGGGTGGCAACAACGACACGCTGGGAGGCGGCGAAGGCAAGGATCTGTTCAATTTCCTGGACATATTCTTCGACGTGGACGGCAATGGCAGCAACGGAAAGAACCAGGCGCTAATCATTGATTTTGATTTTGGGGCGGGCGACAGACTCTCGGGACCCTTCGGTGACTTCACCGTCATTCAGGAATCAGATCGGGTGGTTCTGGAGGGGGGTGCCTTTACCATTACCGTGGAAACCGACGACCCATTCGTCGATGACTGGCTCATACTCTAGATCACAAACATGAGGTTTCCGACCTGGTTTGAAGCAGGTTGTGGTAGTGACTCAAGCAGCCCCGCCCGAGAACATAATCGGTTTGGTTTGAAGCGCTTCGCGCTTCTGACGAAAGCGACTCTGCCTTAAAACCTTTCTTGCTCTGGCGAGACACCCCGCTCAACCGGGTAGGGAAAACACACTCTCTGTGTCTTTCCAGCCAGCCGCAGTTCAGCTGGCACAGCCAATCCATCTGGGCTTGTATTTCCCGCACATCCCGAACCGGACGCCTGTTTTCACAAAAGCGTTATTTTTCCCCAATTGCCGGGATTGCTACCTTCTTCCAGTGGATTAGCTAATCCTGCCTGGGTAGAAAAATCAAAATGAAACCTTTGGGTTGAAATTGATTTGATTGGCTTCTTTATATGCTAGAGGCCCATGGGCAAACTAACGTGATCGGAAAGGCAACACCCCCCAGACGGGTATGATCAAGTGCGTCTGGACGGGGTATTCTGGGAAAGTTCAAAGGGCTTTGCCTAAGCCGTTTCGGCACCATCGACGTAAAGCGACAGGGGATAAGAAGTCATTGAAACTTAGCCGCTGTCACCGCGCTTTCAGCAGCCACCCGGCGGTCGGGTGACGCTGAAAGAAACTATGACATTCGAAGGCACCAGCCGGGAGAGATTTCATCCCTGACAGGTGATCCTTTTATGAGTACTGGGGGAGATATCATGAGCAACATTCGAGGACGTTTGACCGTTGGTGATCCATTCGGCGGAAAGCCTCTGACCGAGGGCGTCGGCAGTGGCGGTGTCAAAATAGTATCCAGCGCACCGGCCTTAGATTCGGACGGCAAGCCTAAGCCAACAGACGGCAAGCCAGGCCAAACCGTGGAAATTCAATCTCGCTTCAGCGCGGCCCTGGGTGATCACGCTGACAACCTGGTTCTCACCGGCAACAAAGACGTCAACGGCTTTGGCAACGAGCTGGACAATCTTGTCAGAGGGAACGGGGGCGATAACCATCTGCTTGGTGAAGAGGGCAACGACAGTGTCTCAGGTGGTAGCGGAGACGATTTTCTCAACGGCAACCAAGGCAACGACACCGTCAAAGGCGGCGATGGCAATGACTCCGTTCAGGGCGGCAAAGGTGAAGACCTGGTTGAAGGGAACGCCGGCGCCGATGACCTTTACGGCAACCTGGGCAATGACACGCTTCGGGGCGGCGACGGTGAAGACAGCCTGGACGGGGGAGAAGGCGACGACTCCCTGCACGGCGGTAACGGCAACGACTCCATCCTCGGCGGCGCAGGCAACGATTTCAGCCAGGGCGGTGTGGGCAATGACTTCCTCGCCGGGGAAGAAGGGTCAGACACACTGCGCGGCGGTGGCGGACATGACTTCGTCTCTGGTGGCCAGGGAGATGATCTGCTGCGCGGTGACCTCGGGGATGACACTCTGGACGGCAACAGCGGTGACGACACGCTGAGTGGCGGTGACGGGAACGACCTGCTTCATCTTTCCTTCGGCAGCAGCAAACTGACGGGCGGCAGCGGCGCAGACACCTTTGATCTGAATTTGGATGGAGAGCTGCTTCCCGGGGACATCTCCACCATCACTGACTTCAACTTTGCAGAAGGCGACCGCCTTAAAGGCGACCCCAGTGACTTCACCGCAACGAACCATCCAGATGGCAGTGTGGTGCTGACCAACGGCAACATGACGATCGTGGTGCAAACGTCGGATGACTTCTCAGAAGACTGGTTTGTCAGCTAAAGGGGCCCTCTCTAACCTGGGCTGGACTGGAGGTTTCATCTGGTCCGGAAAAGAAAAAGGGCGGACTTTGGTCTGCCCTTTTGCCGTTCTGAGAGACCGTCATCCGCAAAAGGCAGGAACAAAACCACTCACTTTTTACAATTTGCTACAGTCACCCCTCTTTCCATAACCCCGCCTTTTGGGTCAAAATCACCACTGTTAAGGAAACCAGCTTCAGGCTCAATTCTCCCATAGCCAGAAGCACGTCAGGTCACACTGACAAGTAACGCGACTGAAAAGTTCTACCTTGGCCTTCCGAAACAGCCGGGCCGCAAAGATAAACTTTTGAAGGGAAGACGTTATGGCATTGCTCTTAGCACCCCAGGGAAAATACTCCGGCAAAGGCGGAGATCCGGAAACCGGCGGCGTCAAACATGGCGACGTGGAAGTCCTGACCAAAGAACCCAGAACCGACAGTGACGGCCTGCCAAAAGCCACAGAAGGCACGCCCGGTCAGACTGTTGAAATCCAATCCCGCTTTGACACCCGCTTAGGCGAGCATGCCGAGAACCTCGTGCTGACTGGCAATCGAGACGTCGATGGGTTCGGCAACGACGAAGACAACACCATGTTGGGCAACACCGGAAACAACAACATGCGAGGGGACGAGGGCAACGATTCCCTGTCCGGCGACGAAGGCAATGACACCCTGAACGGCAACCAGGGCGATGACACGGTCGAAGGGGGCGAAGGCAACGACCTGTTGCGCGGGGGCCAGGGCAACGATGACGTGTTTGGTGGCGAAGGATCGGACCGGATCTTCGGCGACAAGGGCGACGATCTTATGAGAGGTGACAGAGGGGCAGACAGCCTTTTTGGCGGCGAAGGTGACGACGCCATGAACGGCGGTATCGGCAACGACCAGCTGGAAGGCGGCGTTGGTAACGACACCATGCGCGGTGGCAAAAACGACGACACCGTATCCGGAGGAGACGGCAAAGATCACCTCTTTGGAGACGACGGCGGGGATGTCCTCAAAGGAGAGCTCGGCGCAGATGAACTGGACGGCGGCATCGGCAACGACCAGCTCTTCGGCGGTGAAGGCAATGATCAATTGGCCAGCGGGTCGGGCGATGACACGCTTGATGGCGGCGACGGAAATGACACGATCTTTTTTGAAAGTGGCACCAACAAAATGACCGGTGGGTCCGGCGCAGATCTGTTCAGTCCTACCCTTGACGATGACGTCGGAACGACCGTGGGTGAAGTGAACACCATCACCGATTTCAACTTTGGTGAAGGTGATCGAATCAAAGGGGACCCGGCTGCCTATACAGTCACCACCCAACCCGACGGCACCGTGGTTCTGACCAGCCTCAGCTTCACCATCATCGTTCACACGAACGATACCTTTTCCGATGATTGGTTTACGGGCTGACCTGATGAACAACAGGGGACTGCCTCTTTCAGGCAGTCCCACAATTCAGGGCAGAGACCGCCGCCCCTCAGAGCGGCCTCTGCCCGCCAGCACCTCCTTTATCCAGTTGATTTATCCAGTGGTTGCGATGAACCCCCGACACCGGGTCGGGGCGTATCCTGCTGATAGGGGGAAGTAGTCATGAGTACCTCCACATCCATCCGTGGCCGCCTGACCGTCGGCGACCCTTTTGGCGGAAAACCAACAACTGATGGAGTCAAAAGCGGAGGCGTAAAGGTTGTCAGCAACGCCCCGCAAACCGACAGCGACGGTCTGCCCAAAGCCACAGAGGGCAAACCCGGGCAGACAGTTGAAATCCAGTCCGCTTTCGACACCCGACTGGGCGATCATGCTGAAAACCTGGTTCTGACGGGCAACAAAGACGTCGATGGTTTCGGCAATGAAGAAGACAACACCCTGGTTGGCAACAGCGGCAACAACACCCTGCGAGGATTTGACGGCGACGACGATCTGGATGGGGGTAGCGGCAACGACAACATGAACGGCAACGTCGGTGATGACACCCTCAAGGGTGGAGACGGTGCCGACTTCATGCGCGGTGGCAAAGACAATGACCGCCTGGAAGGCGAAGAAGGCCAGGACACCTTGCTGGGCGATCTGGGCAACGACATCATCTTCGGCGGGGCCGGACAGGACGACCTGTCTGGAGGTGCTGGCGACGACACACTCAAAGGCGGCACAGGCGATGACAGCCTCGAAGGCGGAGAAGGGGGTGATTCCCTGCGCGGCGGCCAGGAAAATGACGTTCTGCTGGGAGATGGCGGGAACGATACCCTCAAGGGAGATGAAGGAACGGACCGGCTGTTTGGTGGTGTCGGAGATGACAAGCTCTTTGGCGGGGCCGGCGACGACAGGCTGGAAGGCGGCAACGGTGACGATACACTGGATGGCGGTGAAGGCGACGACACGCTGGTGGCCGGTTTCGACAATGACCGGCTGATCGGTGGCGTGGGTGCCGATGTCTTCGATGTTTCAGGTCTTCAGGGGGAGTCCAACACCCCGCTTGACCCCGTCATCATCACAGATTTCAGTTTTGAAGATGGCGACCGCATCAAGGGCGACCCCAGCACCCTGGCGGTCACGGAACTTCCCAGCGGCACCATCCTGCTGTCCAATGGTGAACTGCTGATCACCGTCTTCACCACTGACGGCTATTCTGATGACTGGTTCGTCGACTGACTGACGCCTGACTGCAACTCCGGGGCATGATCGCTTGGGTCAGTCGCGCTGTGAGCTTGGCACTAAACCGTGATCCATCCTCTAACAGGTTGATAAGAGTCTTTTTGCGTTCCGCCTCTTTCCCCAATCAGCAGATGGGGTTATGTGACTCATATCGCACAACACAGGCAAAAGAGGGCAGCGGCATGGCGGAAGAAAACAGCGGTCAGACAGGTCAGGTCAGGGCCCCTTCCGCCCAGGAAGCAAAGGCACTGCTGTCCGGTGCCCGGATTGGTTTTGTCCAGACAGAATGGCACGGTGATGTGGTCATCCACTGCCGGGACGCCTTCATCAACACCGCAGTTGATCTGGGGTTGCCGCTGGACAACCTCACTTTCCATGAGGTGCCCGGGGCCTTTGAACTTCCTCTGGAGGTGCAACGCCTGGCAAAACTAGGCAATCATGACATCCTGATTGCCTGCGGCATGATCACCAACGGATCCGTCTACCGCTTTGATTTTGTCGCCCAGACCGTTTTCGACGCCCTCATGTCCATCCAACTGGCCGAACAGCTGCCCGTGCTCTCCGCCGTGCTGACCCCCATCCAGTTTCATGGCGATCCAGGCCACTTGAAGGAATTCCAGTCGGACTTTGCGGTCTGGGGGGAAGATCTGGCCCGAGCCTGCGTCAAGCTGCTGCACAACCAGCACAGCTAGAGTGACAGCGCTTTGAGTGAACTCACCACTGGTGACACTGAAAGCACTCCTGCTCCAGCACGGACCGCCCCTCTGCGCACCCTCAGTCTGGACACTGGTTAGCAGCGTTATTCCACGGTCACGGATTTGGCGAGATTGCGTGGCTGGTCCACGTCTGTGCCTTTCAAGACAGCGGTGTAATAGGCCAGTTGCTGGATGGGAATGGAAAAGAGCAGCGGGGCGACAAAGGGATGGGCATCCGGCAGGATCACCACATGTCTGGGCCCTTCCCCAAAGGCTCTGGCACCTTCTGCATCGGTCAGCAGAGTTACCTGACCTCCCCGGGCAATCACCTCCTGAACATTGCTGGCCGTCTTTTCAAACAGCGGGCCTGAAGGCGCGCAGACAATGACCGGCACCTGCTCGTCAATCAGGGCAATGGGACCATGCTTCATCTCCCCGGCAGCATAGCCTTCTGCATGGATGTAGCTGATCTCTTTCAGCTTGAGCGCGCCTTCCAAGGCCATGGGGTACAGAGATCCCCGCCCCAGATAGAGCACGTCGCGGGCTGCAGACAGCTCCTCGGCGATCCCTTTCATCTGATCAACCTGCTCCAGCGCGTCGGTCATCAGCCCCGGTGCTTCAATCAAGGCCTGGGACAGGACTTTTTCCTCTTCCCGGTCCAGCACACCCCGATCCCGGGCGATGGTGATGGCCAGACAGGCCAGAACCGCCAGCTGCGTGGTGAATGCCTTGGTCGAGGCCACGCCAATTTCCGGTCCGGCCAGCGTGGTCAGCACCGCGTCACTTTCCCGGGCGATGGCGCTTTCGGGCTGGTTGACGACAGATACAATGGTCTGGTTCTGACTGCGGGCGTAGCGCAGGGCGGCCAGCGTATCGATGGTTTCACCGGACTGAGAAATGAAAAGGGAAATGCCGCCCTCCGGCAACGGGGCTTCGCGGTAGCGGAACTCACTGGCCACATCCACTTCCACCGGCAGACGGGCAATCTGTTCGATCCAGTACTTGGCCACCAGCCCGGCCAGCGAGGCCGTGCCGCAAGCAACAATGGTGATGCGCGACACCTTGGTGAAATCCACATCCAGCTGGGGCAGGGTCACGGCGCGGCTCAAGGGATCGACCAGAGAAGTCAGGGTATCGCCAACCACAGCCGGCTGCTCATAGATCTCTTTCAGCATGAAGTGCTCATACTGGCCTTTGCCCACCAGAGCGCCGGAGACTTCCGTGCGGGTTACCGGGCGTTCGACCGGCACATCCTGCTGATCAAAGATCTGCACCTTGTCCTTGCGCAGAACGGCCCAGTCCCCCTCTTCCAGGTAACAGACCCGGTCCGTCAGCGGCGCCAGTGCAAGTGCGTCTGAACCGATGAAGGCTTCACCATCGCCAAAGCCAAGTGCCAGGGGGCTGCCCTGTCTGGCCCCGATCATCAGATCGGGATGGTCCGCAAAGACGATGGCCAGAGCAAAGGCTCCGTGCAGGCGCTTGAGAGTGGCCGCAACGGCCTGTTCCGGACTGCGCCCCTGCTCCAGTTCCCGGGAAATCATGTGCACCACGACTTCCGTATCGGTTTCCGTTTCAAAGATGATCTGATGGGCTTCCAGCTCTTTGCGCAGAGCCCGGAAGTTCTCAATGATGCCATTGTGAACGAGCGCGACACGCCCATTGCTGTGGGGATGGGCATTGGATTCAGTGGGGCGACCATGGGTGGCCCAGCGCGTGTGCCCGATGCCGACGACACCGCTCAGCGGTGAGCGTTCCAGCACAGCCTCCAGATTGGTGATTTTGCCTTCCGCCCGGCGTCGTTCAATTCCACCATCCACCAGGGAGGCGATCCCGGCTGAATCGTATCCGCGATATTCCAGTCTTTTCAGGGAGTCCAGCAACAAAGGCTCAACCTGTTTGTCCCCGAGAATACCGATAATGCCACACATGTACCCGCTCACCCTTCTTCATCTTGTTTCCGGTCTTTCCCCGGACCGGCTCTGTGTTCGGCCCCCCGAACAATCTCTTCATCGGAAGTGACAGCCGCCCTTCCGGTCACAACGTCAGATCACTCTTCCAACGCCGATTTTTCCCGTCGTCTTTTGGCCGCACCCGGTCGCACCGCCTGAGGACTGCGGGACAACGCCACGGCATCGCTCTCAACCGATTGCGTGATGGTGCTGCCAGCGGCCACGACGGCCCCGTCACCGATGCTGACAGGAGCGATCAACGCGCTGTTGGATCCAATCAGCACATTGGCCCCAACCTCTGTCTGTGATTTTGTCAGGCCATCAAAATTGCAGGTCACCGTTCCGGCCCCGATATCACTGCCACTGCCGACAGAGGCATCACCGATAAAACTCAGGTGGGCCGCGGTGACCTCTTTGGCCAGTTTGGCATTCTTAAGCTCGACAAAGTTGCCCACCCGGGCGCCCTTGCCGATGTCAGATCCACCCCGAATGCGGGCAAAGGGGCCGATCTGTGCCCCCTCATCAATCCGGCAGTTCTCCAGATGGCTGAAAGCACGGATCTCAACATCGTGCCCAACACTCACGCCCGGTCCGAACTGGACGTTCGGCCCGACAACCACATCTTCCCCCAACTGAGTATCCCAGGACAGCCAGACGGTGGTGGGATCGGTCAGAGTCGCACCCCGATCCATGGCGCGGTCGCGCAAGCGGTCCTGCATAACAGCCTCCGCCACGGCCAGCTCCCGCCGGGAATTCACCCCCAGAATTTCTTCTTCTGGTGCCTGAGTGGAGAGAACCTTCAGGCCGTACTCATTGGCGATTTCCACCAGTTTGGTCAGGTAGTACTCGCCCTTGGCATTGTTGTTGTCCACCTTGTCCAGCAGCTCAAACAACACATCGCCCCGCCCCAGCATCAAACCTGACCAGCAGGTATCTTCCTGGCGCTCTGCGTCGCTGGCATCTTTTTCCTCAACGATTTTCAGCAACTGGCCATCGTCATCGTGGATCATCCGGCCATAGCCGTAAGGGTCATCGGCCCGGAAAGACAACCAGACAAAATCCGCATCTTCTTCCTGAGCGACGGCCTGCATTTCCGCCAGGGTTTCGGTTGTGATCAACGGCCCGTCGCCATAGAGCACCAGCACATCCGCCGCTGAGGAGATTTCCGAAGAGAGCGCATCGCGGGCCGACAGAACGGCATGGGCCGTGCCCAGACGCTCCGTCTGCTCGGCTGTGGCTCTGGGCGCCACGGCCGCTTCCAGCTGCTCCATCTCCGGTCCCACAACGACCACAACCTTGTCCGGATTGAGCGCTTCGCCCGCAGCCAGAACGTGATCGATCATGGGCCGCCCGGCCACCTTGTGCAGGGCTTTGGGCAGTTGAGATTTCATTCGGGTGCCCTGACCGGCGGCCAAAACAACAAGAGCTAATGGACGATCCATAAACCTGGGTGTCTCGCAGTGTAGATAATTTGATCAAGCCAACCGGGAAATCGGCCAGCAAACTGAAGGAAGGATGCCAGACATGCACCAGACAAGCTGGGCGCTGCAAGGCATGTTTGTTAGAAGAGACCTGCTACAGAGAAGACCCTGGTGGAGACCCCGGTTCCAACATGCGGGCCAAAGCTGCCACATGCTTCCGAGCCTTCTCAAATCAACAAATATTTCAGGACGTTACAGTTTATCCCTTTTCAGTTCCTTCCAACAGTCTTTGCGCCCCAGGGTCACGGCCCTTAAAGTCGACCTGCCTGAGGGGTCCCACCCACCGCCTTCCCATCGAGGACGTTCAAGTAGAGGACGTTCAAGGGCTCTCAGCAAAACCCGTCCTTCATCCAGAAAGATCATCATGCCGCACGCGCCTCTATCCTCTTCCCCCCTCAAACGCACCTTCGACAGCAGCCAGCGGCCGGTTGCTCTCTTTGATCTGGACGGTACCCTGATTCACTCCGCCCCTGATCTGGCGCGTGCCCTGAACCTGCTGCTGGTGGAACTGGACCAGCCTCCCCTGGCCCTTGATCAGGTCATTGCCATGGTTGGAAACGGCGCCCGGAAGCTGGTGGAAAGGGGCCTGGAAGCCCGCCATCTGGAGATTGATCTGGAAGAGGCAACGCGCCGTTTCATGGGGCTGTACGGCCGCAACCTGGTTGTTGATACCACCCTGTATGACGGCGTCATCGATCGGCTGAACGATTTCAGAGCTGAGGGCTGGCGATTGGCGGTCTGCACCAACAAGCCCCAATGGGCCAGCCGCGCCATTCTGGGGCGCATGGGGCTGGCCGGCTACTTTGAGCTGGTGGTGGGGGGCAACGCCTACGCCGTCAAGAAGCCAGATCCCTTTCATCTGCTGCACACGCTGGAGCGGATGGGGGCCAGTCAGGCACCCTGCGTCATGGTCGGAGACGGTGCACCGGATCTGGGCGCAGCCCAGGCTGCCGGCATTCCTGTTGTCTGGTGCAGGTTTGGTTACATCAATGCGGCAGCAGAGGCCCTGCCCCGTCAGGCTGAAGTTGACCATTTTGAGCAAATCACCCCGGCATTGCTGCAATCCCTTTTGTAGGGGATCAGTCCGCTTCGCACAGCCGAACTGCTGCCATCTCCACCTGATCAGGCTCTCATCACAGCCGCTTTTGCCCCCTTATGGAAAGGAGGCCTTCTTCCAGACGCCAAGAAATGAACGCTTAGGCGCTTTTCAGCCGTCGGGTGTCTTGACAGGCCGGGGTGCTGGCTTTACATCACCACCTCCGCGACGGAATGGGCTGTTAGCTCAGCGGGAGAGCGCTCGCTTCACACGCGAGAGGTCACTGGTTCAATCCCAGTACGGCCCACCATTCCCTCCTTCTCAGGTTAAAAGCAGCACACCGCATCCTGAGAGAGTCCGCGACAGCAAAAAGGCGCTTCCCAGATTTGGAAAGCGCCATTTTTATTGCCATCTCTGTTGCCGCCGTATTTGCCGCCATCTTCATTGCTGATGAGCGTAAAACACCTGTCTCCGTGCCTCAGGAACACTGACGGTTTGCGATAACGCGCCAGGCGCTCCAATTCCAGCGATCAAGCTCTGGACAGCCCCGACGATCCGCACCTGATCAGTCTGGGTACTTGTCAGCCATCAATTGGCCGCCCATGCCCCAGTCTTCCTTCTCCACTTCTGTGATGACCACAGAAAGCCCCTCGGGCTTGCCGCCGCAGGTTCTGACAAAAGCGTCGGTAACTTCTTTGACCAGTTCACGTTTTTGATCCCGCGTACGGCCTTTGAACATCTCCACACGGATGATGGGCATGTATTTTTCCCTTGCGTCTGAATGTTGGATTTCTTTCTCCGCCCTATACCCTAGAGCATGATCGGTTTGGTTATGAGCGCTTTGCGATTGGAACTAAACCGCGAATCATCCTCTATCTTGTTGGAAAGAGGCAAATGCACGCCTCAAGCGTTATCTCGTAGTGAGTCCACTTAAACCGCTTTGCCTCTAAGACGCAGCCAGACAGCGGCGAACTTTTCAGCCAGTCGGCCTCCCCGCGGTAAAAGACTCCAGCGCCCCATGCCAAAAGAGAACTTTTCGTGCTAGATTATGGGCAATGAAGACTCCGAGCGAGGCTGAACTGCCCTGCCAGCATCCGCCGTCGCTCTCACACAAAAGCGGGAGATTTCTGAGCCATGACCTATCTCTACGGATTTGACGGTGTAAACCAGCAGCAACTGGATGCCATTCAGGCGCTGGAGAAGGAAATCGGCTCTCCCCTTCTGGCCATGCGTCCGGTTGAAGTCTCTCCAGCCAGCCCGGACAACGCCACGCTGGAAAAAGTCAAAAAGCTCGAAGAAGAACTGGGGCTGGTTCTGGTAGCCGTCGCCAAACACTGACCTGCCGCTCATCTTTCAGAAGTCATGCCCGGACGCAATAACCAGCGCCGATGCATGAATGCTTTGGCCTGGCGGTTTTGGTGAAGTGGCGCTGAAGTCCAGCTGGTTTCTGCCTTCACATAAAGGGAAACCCTTGCAGCAGCAGGTGCCGGGCCCTCTGGTTCTGTAGGCTGGCTCCCGCCCCCTTTCCTCGCACAGCCACTGCCCCGAGATGCTGAGAGCCCGGGAAGAAGCGCAGGACCTGCCAGTCAGCAGTGTCCTCCCCCAGGTGAGGTTCAAAGAACAGCGACGTTGGGACGAAGCTCTGGGCATCGATTGAAAAAGCAAAGGCATCCAGCCCCAGAGTCAGCCCCCGGCCATCGGCCTTGATGATTGCCTCTTTGAGCGTCCAGAAAGACAGGAAGGCGCGCTGGCGCTCTTCTGGCGGGAAAGCGAGTATCTCCGCTTCTTCTTCCGGCCGGAAATAGCGATGGGCTATGCCCAGATCAATGGGCCGCCGCGCCACGTATTCCACATCCACCCCGACCTCCAGAGCAGTGTCCTGGCGGGAGCCTTCAGAGGCTGACCCGGGCAATGCAGATCTGGCCAGCGCACAGCTGACGACTCCGTCACAGTGCGAAATGTTGAACGCCAGCGGCGCAACGGGCTGGATCAGCGCCGGTTTGCCATGATCTCCCGGTTGGAAGACCAGCTCCAAAGGCTCTCCGGCCCCACTCCAGGCCAGCAACTGACGCACCAAAGCATGGGCGGCAATGTAGAGCTTCTGGTCCTTTTCAAAATGGAACCTAGCAGCGCGCTCTCTTTCCTGCTGTGTAATGAGACCCAGCGCCTGGGCGAAGTCCTGATCATCCATGCCAGCCAGCGGTAAAGAGACCACCAGCAGGGACTCCTCCGGCCCCAAAGCAAGTGCCCTGTCCAGTTGGTGTTTGTTGTCTGCTGCCGAGAAGGCTGCACCGGGCAGCAAACCAAGCGCTGCGCCCCCTTGTGCCGTCTGCCCGCCTTCGATGTCCTGCTGCACTTTCCCGCCCTGCTCGCCAACGAACTGAAATGAAGCCGCACCTTAAGGCTTGGCCGCACTCTTGCCCAGCGCCCTCGTCGGGGCAGCTTTGGCCTTGTTCCATGCTCCCTGTGTTAACCAGTTTTTGAGTGCCTACAAATGATGTAAGCGCATTAACTCAACAAAACCCGGCCTCATTTCGATGGTACAGTAATAATAGTTAAGTTGTTTTCAACGCTTTGCTAACCATTCTAAAATGGCAGAAAGTTCACCTGTCCGTGTTTGTCTTTGCTCTTTTGAATTTTTGCTTCGCCCTGCTTGGAGATCGTTTACGCAGATGCCACCAGTCCTTCACTCCGATGGCCACTGTCCAGACAAAAAAGAGCTGGAGCAAAGGCTGAAGCAGGCTGAAGAGAAACTGGCCAACAGCGAACTTACGCTCAGTCTCCTGGCGCAGTCGGCGAACATCGGGATCTGGGACTGGAATCTGGACAGCGATTCTCTGGCAACCATCGAGTCCCTCCATCTGCCGCCGTCAGCTCGGGCAATTGCCTTGCAGAAGACCGGGCAGAGTGCTTTGGATCTCGTTGACCCTGCAGACCGGCCGACGATGCAGGAAACGTTGCTGGCTTATCTGAAAGGGGAAAGCAAAGAGCTGATCTATGAATTCAAAGTGGCAAAACTCTCCCCGGATCAGAAAGACATCTGGTTGCGCTGTCACGGTGCAGGAGAATTTGATGCCAACGGTCGGGTCCACCGCATCGTCGGTGTTGTTCAGGACATCACCAAAGAACGTCAGGACAAACATCTGCTGGTACATACCGCCAGCGAGCTCGATCAAAAAATCATAGAACGCACGACAGCCCTGCAGCGGGAAATTCAGGAACGGGAACGGGTTGAGCGGGAGTTGCTGATCAGCGAACAGCGCCTCTTTGACATTGCTGCCAGCGCCTCAGACTGGTTCTGGGAAACCGACAAGAAGCATCGCTTTACCTTTATCTCAGAAAGGTTCTTTGAGATTTCGGGGTACAGACCGGATGACTACTTAGGCAAAACCCGTATGGAAGCCGCGTCACCGGAAGTCGTTCAGGCTCAACCGGACCGCTGGGTTGAGCATATGGAGACCATGAAGAGCCAGGCGGCCTTTTCAAACTTCGTTTATGAAATACCCCAGGACCACGGCCAGCCCACCTTCATCAGCGTTTCAGGAAAGCCGTACTTCTCCAATGACGGTGAATTCCTCGGCTATCGCGGCGCAGGCCGCGACATCACCACGGAGCGCCGCGCTCAGGATTTAGTGGAACGCCGGGAACAGGAACTGCAAACCATCATGGATTCCAGCTCCGTCGGTGTGGCCATCAGTTCCATTGACGATGGCAGCATCATTTACGCCAACGAACATCTGGCTCGCACGTTCGGGCGAACCCTGGATCAGCTCTATCGCAGCAAAGCAAGAGATTTTTGGGGCGACATGAAAGAACGGGAACGGTTCCTGGAGATTTTCCACAGAACCGGCCACGTGTCGGCGAAGGCGATGAAGTTCCAGCGCCCTAACGGCCAAAGGATCTGGTGCAGCGTCGCCTGGCATAGGATTCGCTATCACGGTGAACCCCGTGTGCTGAGCTGGATCTATGACGTCGATGATCTCAAGCGTGCCGAGGAAAAACAGAACGCCATCAACGCGCGTCTGGCACACGAAGTCGAAGAACGTCAGGCTGCCCAGCAGGCTTTGCGTCAGACCAATCTGGAACTGGAAAGCCGGGTGGAGCAACGCACCCGACAGCTGACTCTGGAAAAAGAACAGGTTGAGCTGGCCAACCGGAGCAAAACCGAGTTCCTGAACAACATGAGCCATGAACTGCGCACCCCCCTGAATGCGATCATGGGGATGTCAGAAATCATGCGCGATGAAATCCTCGGGCCTTTGGAAAACGCCCTCTACAAGGAATATGCAAACGACATTCACGGGTCCGGGAACTTCCTGCTGGAACTGATCAACGACATTCTGGACGTGGCCAAAGTCGAAGCCGGCGCCCTGCAGCTGGAAGAAGAGGTTTGCAACCTCGCCAACGAAGCGGAAAGCTGCCTGCTGATGGTGAAAGGCAGAGCCCACAGCAACGGCGTCACCCTGTCTCAGGACCTGCCAGAGACGCTGCCGGACCTCTTTGTTGACAGACGGCGGCTGAAGCAAATCCTGATCAACCTGATGACAAACGCCATCAAGTTCACCCCAAAAAATGGCATCGTCACCCTGCGGGCAGAAGAAACAGCCCGCAAGTCTCTGCTGATCGAAGTAAAGGACACCGGGATTGGCATTGCCCCGGATGATCTGGAGCGGGTTTTCCACCCCTTCAGCAGGGTAGAGGACAGCCTCACCAGACGGCACGAGGGTGCAGGCCTTGGTCTGCCCATTGTGAAGTCACTGGTGGAACAGCATGGCGGCCAGCTGACAATCACCTCAGAGCTGTCCGTTGGAACGATCGTCGCAGCTGAGTTTCCTGAGGAGAGGCTGAGGCACAAAAAGAGCTGAAATCAGGCCGTTTGCTATGCCATCGAGTGTTATGCCACCGAGTGCTTTGCCATCGAGCCCGTTCGGGGACAGATCCGGCAAACCAGTGCTTTGGCTCTAAAGTCTGCCTGCCGGATCGAAGACACCACACTTATGTCGGAGAATCAGAAGGCAGCAGGCAGCAGCCTGCCTGCTGACAGGCCAGCAACATAGCCAGCCCGGGCAGCCAGGTCCCTCAGGAACCTAGTCAGTTCAGGAAATCGGTCAGCCCAGGAAACTAATCAGCCCAGGAGCAGGGCCAGGTAGCAGGGCGGACAAGATCGTCAGGCAGAATGGTCTCATCGTTTCCGCAGGCCAGTTCCAACTGCACCTGCCCCAACCCTTTCAGCACCCGCAGATCAAGGTCTTCAAAACGGGTCAGATAGGTGTAGGCACCGGTGATGTCGGCATCTGTCAACTCAGCTTTTCTGAAATCTGCCCGGGCGAGATTGGAAAAGACCAGCGACACGTTGGTCAGATTGGCTTCCTGAAAATTCACGCGCCCCAGTTCAGCCTTAGACAGATCACTGTTCATCATCTCGGCACCGACAAAAGATGCCCGCAGCAGTTCACCCTTATCCAGCTGCACTTCGATCATCTTTGCGCCGTCAAAGTTGGTTCGGTGCGCTTCAACTTTGTGCATGACAGACCCGCTCAAGTCCGCCCCGCCCAACAGGCTGCGGCTCAGGACCGCTCGGGTCATGTCGGTTTTGTCCAGTCGGGCGTTTCGAAGGTCCGTTGTTGTCAGATTGGAATGGGTGAGATTTGAGCCGGTCAGGTTCGCCCCGCCCAGCCGCAGGCCATCCTGGTCGCAATATGACCAATCGATGCCAGGTTCAGGAGAATCGCTGCAGCCCGCCATACTCTGCTTGGCAGACAGGGAAAGAGAAATGGCGATCAACCCGATGACAGCTGCAGCCCCCAGAAGAAAAGGAACGACAGGGGTTTTTTTGATCAATAGACTCACCTTTTATCCCTCTTTCTCGATCACAACAGCAGACCGGACGCCCGTGCCATGGCAACTTGAACCGGGCCGATTGTCAACAAAATCTGCCTGTTTTTCAGGCAACAGTGCTCTGTATCAAATGACTGTTACAGGAAGGCGCTTACGCAGGGATTAACACAAGGGAGGAAGCGCCCTTTTCACGCATCCACTCCTCCTGCTCGCACCTCTGCTTGCGCACTCTTTTTCTATTTGGGGTTTCTGAAAGTTCAGACAAGGCCTTCCCTTGGCTTGCTGTCAGAAAGCTGCAGGCAGGCGTCAGCAGATGAATGACCGCCGGCACACCGCGTTAGCTTTTAACCTTATGATATATAGCCGTTTTCCGACCTGGAAATTAGAGACAGTTCTTCCTGACAGGGCGAAATTCCCGACCTGAATGCTCCCAATTGTCGCAGAAGAAAACGGTTGAACTCTCCTAGAAACAAGTTACTAACAAAAAAATAACCATTTACACCTACGCTTATCAATTGAGTGTTCAGGATACGAAGGTTAGGCGACGCGCTTAGTCCTTCGCTTTGGGTGCTGCAAATTCGGGGGAGATGGCAAGGGATGATACATAGCGTGGACCAAGCCACAGCTCAGAAAACAGCTTCTGCGGCGCTGGATCGCCTGCAGGAACTGGGGTTGCCGCCAAGCCCGGCAAACTACACCCTTTGGTACGCCTACTACTCCGGCCACTATCCCGACCTGAAAGCCAGCCTTGACGCAGCCGTAGATGAAAAGGGCGGCCTGTCTCCCAAAAACATGCAGGTCCTGTTTGACCAGCATTTTGGCCCCGAAAAAGAGAGCCAGGCTCTGCGTCAAACCGGCGAGAAGCTTCAGAAATCAGCCAATCAGATCCTGGAGTTCATTGGTCAGGCCAATGACAACACCGCGGCCTATGGCGAACGCATGGCCAACATTTCCGGCGAGGTCCAGGAAGAAGGCATGTCAGTTGCCCGGCTGGGCGCGTTGGTGGATGACATCCTGTCAGAAACCTCTGACATGATTGAACGCAGCCGAGCTGTAGAGCAGCAGCTGAGCAACTCCACCCGGGAAATCAGCATGCTCAAGGAAAACCTTGAGGAAATGCGCACCGAAGCCGAAACAGACGGCCTGACCGGGCTGAACAACCGACGGTCCTTTGACCGCTTTGTTCGGGCGGCGGCTGAAAAAGCCGATCAGAAAGGGGAAGATGTGTCTGTCTTCCTGTCGGATGTGGATCTCTTCAAGAATTTTAACGACACCTATGGCCACCGCATGGGCGATGAGGTGCTGAAGCTGGTCGGCAAGCTGCTGACCTTCAACATCAAAGGCTCCGACATGGCAGCCCGCTATGGCGGCGAAGAATTTGCCGTGGTCCTGCCCGGCACCGCCCTGAACGGCGCAACGGTGGTGGCGGAGAAATTCCGAAAGCAACTGGCCAGCAAACAGCTGACCAACAAATCCACGGGTAAAAATCTGGGAGCTGTCACCGTCTCCATCGGGGTCGCCCAGTATCGCAAAGGCGAAAGCCTGGGAGATTTCATCCACCGGGCCGATGAAGCCCTTTACGCGGCTAAACGCGCCGGGCGGAACAAGGTACTGGACGAGAACGCGGTCAAACCGGCTGCTGCTGAGTAGCAACCTGTCGTCATCCTTATCTGCTATTTGACCTTGTGCGGCGCGCTTCTTGTTCCGGTGACTTATCGCCGACAAAAAAGCCCAGCCCTGCCTTTTGGATTGCCTTCCCGTGCCCCTGTCACCTGCGCCCCAGTTTCCTCCCTTTCTGCCCTTTGCTTCAGGTAAATTCCGCCTCTCCATGGGTCTGATGGCCCTCAAGCCCGAAGACTGGCTTGATCTGGACAGCAGCTATGCCACCTATCTGGCCGAAAAACAGCGCCTGCTGGACACGCGCGAAGACGAAGTCTACGCCTGCCTGCCGGAAAGCCAGCCTGCCTGCCAGGAATTGCTGGAGGTGGTGTGTCAGACCTTGTCAGACGCCCATCCTGATCTCTTTCATCTGAAAGACCGGCGGTTTAGCAACGGACTGACGGATCAGTCGTTCCCACTGGACAAGACAGATTGCTGCCCTCTGAAACTGGCAGCCCTGCAAACCCAGGAAGATCTGCTGCTGTTGCAACAGAATGATGAGGGCGGTCCCTACCGACTGACGGCAGCGGCTCTGTGTTTTCCCACCCGCTGGCTGTTGCAGGAAAAAGTCGGCCAGGAGATGCTGGGCATCCATGGTCCCGTTCCGGCTTACCAAAAGGCACTGGGCAAACCTGTGGACCGCTTCATGTCTCTGCTGAAGCCGGAAAAGCCGGTCTGGCGTGTGAACTGGGCCCTGACCGACAATGACGCGCTGTTTCAGCCGACGGGCAAAAGCCGGGTGGATGACGATCCCGGTTTTACCCTGGACAAGGTCGGCGATCAGGTCTTTTTGCGGCTGGAGAGGCAAACCCTGCGGCGGCTGCCCAACAGCGGTGCCATCGTCTTTGGCATCCGCATTTATCAGCACCCACTGCGCAGTCTGGAAGCCCAGCCCAAAGCGGCCCTGGGACTGGCCCGCACCATTGCTGACCTGCCCCCCGACATGGCCAGCTACAAATCAGTACGGCCTTTCAGAAAAGTGATGCTTGAGTATCTGGAAAGCGTGGCAGAGAAAGCCGCAGCAGACTGATATGGCTCAGTCCAGCAGGTGTGGATTGTTCAGGCTCAGGAACTCAGAGCAGCGAGCTGGGAAAGCAGGTCATCGGCACCGGGCACCCCGGCGTCCGCTGCTTTTTGTGCCCAGGCTTTCGCTTCATACAGATTGATCTGCCCCTGTAAGGCCAGCAAAGCCCGGTTAAGGGCAGCTTGAGGAACCCCGTTTTCATAGGCGATTTCATAATAACGCGCGGCTTCCTGAGGATTGCGGTCAGCGCCGCGCCCCTGTTCCAGCAGGAAAGCCAGATTGTAAGCGGAGGGGCCATCCCCCTGATCGGCCGCCGCCCGATACCAGCGCATTGCTGCTGGCAGGCCCGCATCCCCAACCGATCCTTTGTGGAAAAACGCAGCGGCTTTTTTCTGGCCACCCAAATGCCCGGCTTCTGCTGCTTTGACATACCAGCGCAGCGCCTCAACCAGGTTTATCGGTTGCCCCAGTCCCTGCTCATTGATCTGGCCCAGACGGTACATGGCGTTGGCATCTCCCTGAGACGCCAGTTCCTCAAACCACTCGCTGCCCACACGGCTGTCCCAGGGAAGTTCCAGCCAGCGCGGGTCCTGAGCCTGAACCGAAGGAACTGCCGTCAGTCCTGCAGCCAGAAGGCCCGCAGCCATAACAAGGCCCAAACCCACAGAACGCGATAAAGATGTGCTGAAGAAGGTGCGGCGGAAACTATTCGCTTGGCACAGACGGATGATCAAAGAAGCCGATGATACGGCCCCGTGCTTCCGGGATGTTTTCATAAGAACAGTCAACGTCTGCCAAAGTCCGATAACACTGTTTCACCGACAGCGGGGTTTGCTCTGCCGGCGCTTGCCACCCGTATTGAACCCACGGGTCCTGGGGTCCAATACCAAGGTTTCGCTGGCCATCGACGCAGGCTGACAGAAGGAACATCAGTCCAAGTCCCAGCCCGAGCTTTAAGGAAAGCATCCCCCGCTTTGTCTTACTTTCCAAGCCCATGACTGTCCCGTCCTTGTAACAAAGGTGAAAGCTTCTGGGCTAGAGGCAAAAGGCCACAAGTCCCAAAAGTTATCGAAATTACGCCCCTTTTCTGCCTCAAACTGCAGTTTCACAGCTCCGCCCTGTCTCATAAGAGCTCCGGAAGCCAGGATTTCTGCCCGGAGTCGGCGGATCAGCAGATCAAAAAGAGACCTATTCAAACTTTAGCTTGGCAGCGAAGACCCTAACAAAAGGTAAGCAATTCGGCTTTTATCTAAAGTTTTAGCGATCTTCCTGAGGGGGTTTTGAGAGAACGAACAGCGTCTCTGCATCAGACAAGACTGCCGACAACATCGCTTCGGTACTGCCGCAGCAGGACCTGCGCGCAAACCTCCTTAGTTCTGGTGCAAAACCCCTCAGTTCTGGTTCAAAACCTCTGAGTTCAGGTACACCAAGTTCAGGCCCAATACCCTGGGCTTAAGGATCAAGCACCTGGGTGCAGGTACAAATCCTCGGGTTTCAGGTAAGGGGAAAGAGTCGCCGACCTGACTTGCCTTCGCAAAAGCTAAGGCCACCGCCTCACAGGCATCAGGCGGGGATCCACTCCTGCACCACCAGTTCCAGAGTGATACAGATCGGGTTGCCACCCGGCAGGAAGGTCCCGCCGTAGACGTTGGCGTCGGTGTCTGAAACCGTGCCTTGCAGGAAAGCCCGGGTGACGCCTTCCGGATCAGGGCGCAGATCACCGGCCAGCGTCAGAATTTCGATGCCCGGTCCCTGCACCGTGGTAATGGAGGCTTCATCGCCTTCCCCATAGCCCAGGGCTGCATCCACCAGACTGCCGACAGCAGAACGCACAACACCACAGGCAATCCCGGCTTCCGCCACAGCCTGCTCCACGCCGTCAACCAGATCTTCATTTGGCTTCAGACGGATAACAGCCAGACGCCCGTATCGCCCTTCTTCAAAGTAAATGTCATCGCTCATGATCGACGTCTTTCGTTTCGGTAGATCTTAGTCATCTGCGGTTTCAGAGGCGTAACCACCCCTCCTCCACACACAGACGCACCAGTCAGAATTTCGGCTGCTTAGCCACTCTTTAGAGGTCAGGGCAGTTCAGCGGGCTGGAAAATTGCATAGTTGGTTTCGGACTCATAGGCCACTTTGAAACCGGCTTCGCTCAGTTCGGTCACCAGAACTGTCAAACCTGTGCTGCCAACCTTGCAGCAGTTGGCCATCAGGTGCCCGCCACAGGGCTCGCCTTCATTGTCCAGAAACAAGGCGTGGCAATGAAGCAAGGGAGAACCTTCAGCGTCCTCACCCAGCAGAGCATGCCCCCCCAGCAGACGCACCGGTCCGTCCAAGGGCACGGGATCCCCGTAGGTCGCAACTCGCTGGCCCGTGTCATCCAGTTTTCCGACCAGAAACTGCAGGTCGGAGAAGGTGCCACTGAGCAAGGTAACTGCAGCATGGCGCAGTCCACGCGCGACCAATGCGGAGGTCAGGTCAGTTAAGAGGTCCTGCCCGGCGCTTAGTGTCACCCGAAATTCACGGCCCGGAGCAGACGCCATGACCACTCTGCGCGGTTCGGAAGGCGGCCCAGGCTGTTTCAGCGGCCTCTGCAAAGAAGCTTCGATGATTTCATTCATGTCCATGTCTCATGGTCTACCTGAGCCTCGGATCAGGGGAAAGTAAAACTCTCTGCACAGCAGTCTTTCCGCCCCTCCTGCCAGACGAGACACGCCACGTTGCTGTCATGGTGCAAAATCAATCCAAACCTTTGCAAAAACACTCATATGCGAAGGAAAAACAGTCTCTTACCTAAAACCCAGTCACCGGACCACCTGCTGTCTGACAGGCAGCGACGTCCGACACACAACTGGGATTTAACAATGACTTACAGCCTCTACACCGAAGCAACCCCAAACCCGATCAAAGTCCACATTGCTTTGGAAGAACTCGCATTACCCTATCGATCCGTACCGGTTGATTTTGCAAAGGATGAGCAAAAACAGGAACCTTTCCTGACGCTAAACCCAAATGGCAAAATCCCCGTCCTCGTAGACCACGCCCGAAATGACTTTGTTATTATCGAGTCTGGGGCAATTCTGCTCTACCTGGCAGAAAAACACGGTCGGCTGCTGCCCTCAGATTCCCTGCAAAGATCTCAGGCTGTTCAATGGCTCATGTGGCAGATGGGCGGTCTGGGACCCATGTTTGGCCAGTTGCTCGTCTTTGCCGCAGCTTTTGAGAACAGCATGCCTGAAGCCACCCTGCGCTACAAAAAGGAGCTGGAGCGGCTCTTTTCAGTCCTGGACCGTCAACTGGACGGGCGGGAGTTCCTGGCTGGTGAGCATTCCATTGCCGACATTGCCTCCATGGCCTGGGTGCCGTTAACCGAACGGATTGGCTGGGACCTGTCCAACTGGCCCAACGTGCAAGCCTGGTCTCAACGTTGTCTGGCAAGGCCTGCGTACATAAAGGGAATTGCCGCAGCAGGAAACATCCCCGAAGAAGTCCGGATGAGCAATTTCAAACGGGCGACCATTGGCCTGGGAAGCTAGACCGCCGCGGGGTCTTCCCGCGATGCCCCGGCACAAAGCAAAGAACTGAAATACTGGTTACCCAGTTCTTTGCAGGCCCGGCACCTGCTTCTGGTTGCTGATCCATGCCTTATCCCTCTTGCGGTGATCTCCCGGTGTTTTCCTTTGAGTAATCCGAATTTCCAGACTTGTACACTCCCGGACAATTCGAACAAGCAAGGGAAGACAAGGCAAAAATTGAATTGGGCCCCTGCTCTTTTTCTCTGAAAGGGAAGCAAAGTCTTTATTTTTTGTTAAATTTGTGCCTATTTTTACTAGAAATTCACCATAGCGCTCTGTCTCTTTGAAAGCGCTGCGTCCTGGGGGGACACTTCATGGCTACTTTTGTTTTCGATAGTACTGCAAGTTTGACAACAGCTTTCGATCCGACAGCTGATGTGGTGGTCATCACCGCAAACTCCGCTCAGGATTTTGTCTGGACAGAAAGCAACGGCAATGTTGTGGGCACGCTGTCCGACGGCACAACGCTGACCCTGGAAGGGGTGACCCGCAAAGGTCTGGCCATCACGAACTTCCAGTTCGTTGACGGCTCTGGCCTGCAGTTCGGTGACGGCACAACCAATACAGTGGCTGATGATCTGGCCAACTCGGCCACAACCGGGACCGGGACTGCCGGCGGTGTGTTTGTTGGCTTCAGCGGCGTTGACAGTTTTTCTGGTGCTAAATCCGGTGACAACAACATCCAGGGCAACGGTGGCAATGACGTTCTGTCCGGCGGTGGCGGGGCAGACACCATCCGCGGGGGTCAGGGCAACGACACCATCACAGCAGTGACTGGCTCCAGTGGGGCGAAGCTCTATGGCGACAAAGGTAACGATCTGATCACTGCCGGTGCGGGTAACGACACCATTTTCGGCGGTGTGGCCGGGGACACTGGCGCCGACGCAGATGTCATTAAAGCTGGCAGCGGGGCCGACAAAATTCAGGGAAACCTGGGCAATGATTCCATCATCGCCGGGTCCGGCAGCGATACCGTACGCGGCGGTGCTGGCAACGATACAATCTCAGCTGCCGGTACGAACCTGCTCTACGGGGACAAAGGAAACGACTCGATTCTCGGCGGGACTGGCAACGATACAATCTTTGGCGGTGTCGCTGGCGACACAGGGTCTGACGCCGACACCATCAAAGGCGGGACTGGCGCTGATCTCATTCAGGCCAATGCTGGCAGCGACAGCGTGGTTGGCGGAGCAGGCGCCGATACCATTCGCGGCGGTGCCGGTGACGACACGATTTTTGCCAGCTCAGCCAACGACGTCATCTTTGGTGACAAAGGTGATGACTCCATCCGCGGCGTAACCGGGTCAGACGTCATTGACGGTGGCGCAGGCAACGACTCAATCCGGGGTGGCTCCGGCAATGACAACATCACGGGTGGTGATGGCAGTGATACCATCAAAGGCGGATCCGGCTCTGACGTGATCTCCGGCGGAACAGGCAATGATTCGCTGTCCGGCGGCACGGCGGATGATCGAATTTCCGGCGGCGACGGCAACGACCTGATCATTGGCGGTGGTGGGTCCAACGTGCTTAGCGGCGGCGCTGGCAACGACACCATCTCTGCCGTGAAAACCACCGGGTCTGATGCTGACTTCATCCGTGGGGGTGATGGTTCTGATCTGATCAATACAGGCATTGATGGCTCTGCCGATACCATTCGCGGCTCTGCTGGAAATGACACCATTTCTGCCAATGATTCGAGTGATGATGTCCGCGGCTCTTCCGGGGATGACGTTTTCCGTCTGACCCAGACCGGCTCTCAGGCTTCCGTGGCTGACTTCGATGCATCCGGTGAAGATGCCTGGGGAGCTCAGGCTACGATCTTCCTGACTAATGCAACTGTTACCTCTAAGCCTGGCCCCACCACCAACACCTTCGTAGTGGCGCTGACCGGTCAGTCTTCAGCAGGTTCTGCGTCGCTGAAAGCCATCTCCATCGGTGGTGGGTCCACGAGCAATGCCTTCCAGGGATCTTTTGCCAGCCTGGCTGCCTTCAAGTCAGCGCTGTCTGGCACAGGTCTGTTCGTGGCAACAGCAACTGTGGCCTTCGCCTGGGCGGTCAACACCGCAGGGACAAGCCTGTGGATGGTGACCGTGAATATCGGCACCACTGCTGCATCCCTGAGTGGTACCCACACCATCACCGGGACCAACTTGGACAGCGCCAGCGACCTGGTTCTGTTCTAAGATCCTTCATACGTTAGTAAAAAGGGCAGCTTCAGCTGCCCTTTTTCTTTGTCCAGACTCAATCCACAGCAATTGCGCGCAGCCGCGTGCCTTCACTCTTCTGCCGCTTCTGTTGAAGCCCGTTTGTCGTTACAATCGGTGGCTCTCAGGTCTGGAACAGCGTGGGATGCCCCCTCTCCTCAACCAGCCAGCTTTTCGAAGAGTTAACACCCATGACCACGACAACCTTCGACGGTACACGCAGCCTGTCCCTGGCCTTTGACCCGGCAAACGATCTGGTGATCTTCTCCGGCAACAGCGCAGCAGATTTCCGCTGGACGGAAGATGAGGGCAACAGCATCGCCACCCTGAGCAACGGTGTTCAACTGACCCTGCAAGGGGTAAGCCGCAAGGAGCTGGCGCTGACAAACCTGCGGTTTTCAGATAGGTCCCTCCAGCAGTTTGGCGACGGCACAACAAAAACCACCGCTGATGACCTGAACAACACAGCCACCGGTCAAACCGCCTTTGCCTTTGTCGGACTGGGAGGAGCAGACCAATTTAAAGACAGCGCAAGCGCAGATAACCTGCTGCTGGGGAATGGCGGCAACGACAGTCTCTTTGGCGGTGCCGGGGCTGACACCCTGCGGGGGGGCCAGGGACGAGACCGTCTCACGGCCCAGAGTGATTCGCTGGCGGATCTGCTCTACGGCGACAAAGGCAATGACATTCTCATCGCCGGGGCTGGAAATGACACGCTTTTTGGCGGTGTGGCCGGCGACACAGATGCGGATCATGACCGGTTGTCCGGTGGGGCGGGCAACGATCTGATCCAGGGCAACCGGGGCAATGACGAGCTTACGGCCGGAGCGGGAGATGACACGCTGCGCGGCGGGGGTGGCAACGACCGCCTGCTGGCCAGCGGCACTGGCAACAACCTGCTTTACGGGGACAAAGGACGGGACAGTCTCACAGCAGGCGACGGCAACGATACCCTCTTTGGCGGCGTGGCCGGCGACACAGGATCCGACCACGATCACCTGTTCGGTAAAGCAGGCAACGACCTGATGCAGGGCAATGCCGGAAACGACAGCCTGACGGGTGGCAGCGGAAACGACAGCCTGCGCGGAGGCGCCGGACAGGACAGCCTAAGTGGCGGAGAAGGCAACGATCGTCTGCTGGGCAACAAAGGCGATGACCTGCTGCAAGGGGGCAACGGCAACGACAGCTTGCTGGGCGACAGCGGAGATGACTTTCTCTCCGACCGCCATGGCAGCGATGTCTTGGAAGGGGGCGCAGGCAACGACACACTCACCGTCGGAGTTGGCGAGGATCTGGCCGAAGGCGGAGATGGCAACGACCTGATTCAAGCTGCCTTTGATGGTGATGCCGATACCCTGCGCGGCGGGGCGGGCGATGATTCGATCTCAGCCAACAACCGGTTTGATTTCGTCAATGGGGGGGCTGGCAATGACGTGTTTTTGCTCGCCACCCGCAAAGCCAGCAATCACGCCTCAGTTCTGGACTTCGACGCTTCCGGCAACGATGCCTTTGGCATCTCAGCGAAATCCTGGGGCGGGGCGGCCTTTTCCAGCAGCACGACCAAAAACGGCGCTGTCATCCGCAGCATCAATCTGCTCACGGCAGCCACCGGGGGCGGCGCGGCTTCCATCAAAGAGGTGAGCGTCGGTAAAGGATCAACCTCTCAGGCTTTTCTTGGTCCCTTTGCCAATGCTGCAGCCTTTACCGCGGCAATCCTCGGCCTGACCAATGCAGGCTCGGCCAGCACCGGGGATTTTCTGGTCTGGGGCGTCAACACCGCGGGCAGCAGCCTTTTTGTCGCTGTCGCTTCCGGATTTTCCGCTTCAGCGGGCGGTGCCAATGTCACCGCCATTGCGTCACGCTTCACCATCACGCTGACCGGCAGCAACCTGGACAGCGCCAGCGACCTGGTTCTGTTTTAGCCGCCAGAGCATGATCGGTTTGGGTAGAAGTGCTTTGTGCAGGGAACCAAACGGTGACTCATCCTCAAAAACACTGAAAAGAATTTCACGTCTTGTATGAAATCACCTCGTGATCCCAAGTAAGACTATAAGACTCGGGAGACAGCAGAAACTGCCGGTTCCTAAAAGGAAAAAGGGAGGTGAAAACACCTCCCCTTCCGATTTTTATCTTCCCCTTATGGGGCTGGATCAGGACCGCAGCGGCTCCAGGATCGACACATAGTTGGCCACCGCAGCGCCCCCCATGTTGAAGATACCGCCCAGCTGGGCGTTGGGCAGTTGGAGATCACCGGCCTGGCCGGTCAGCTGCATGGCGGTCAGGGCGTGCATGGACACCCCGGTTGCGCCTATGGGATGGCCTTTGGCCTTCAACCCGCCGGAGCGGTTGACGGGCAGTTTGCCGTCCTTGGTGGTCCAGCCTTCCAGAATTGCCTGGGCGCCCTGCCCCTTTTCGGTCAGGCCCATGGCTTCATATTCGATCAGCTCGGCAATGGTGAAGCAGTCATGGGTTTCAACGAAGGACAGATCCTCCAGCACCGTCCGGGCCTGGGCATGGGCCTGCTTCCAGGATTCCCGGCAGCCGTCGAAGTCCAGAATGTCACGCTTGCTGAGCGGCAGGTAATCGTTGACCTGAACGGCAGAGCGGAAAGCCACAGCCTTGTCCATGGCCAGCGCGTCCGAGCTGTCGGCCAGCACCACAGCCGCGGCGCCATCTGAAACCAGCGAACAGTCCGTACGCTTCAGCGGGCCAGCCACGAAGGGGTTCTTTTCCGATTCATTGCGGCAGAAGTCATACCCCAGATCTTTGCGCATCTGGGCATAGGGATTGTCACAGCCGTTGGCGTGGTTCTTGGCAGCAATGGCAGCCAAAGCGTCGGACTGATCGCCATAGCGCTGGAAGTACTGGTTGGCGATGGTGCCGAACACACCGGCAAAACCGCCTTCGATGTGGGCTTCTTCTTTAACGTAAGAAGCTTTCAGCAGGGCGTCCCCGATGGCCTTGCCGGAAATGGCCGTCATTTTTTCGACGCCCACCACCAGAACGAAGCGGGATTTCTTGGCGGCCAGAGAGGTCAGACCGCTCATGATGGCGGCGGACCCGGTGGCGCAGGCATTTTCGACACGGGTCGCCGGTTTAAAGCGGAAGGCGTCGGACGTCTGCAGAACCAGTGACGCCGGGAAGCCCTGAGCGGAGAAAGCGTCGCCATAGTTGCCGACCACGATCTCATCAATGTCCTCCGGGTCCAGGCCGGCATCGTTTACTGCCTGAATTGCCACCTGGGCAATCAGAGATTCAACATCATCATTTTCGTGCTTGCCGAAGGGCGCGTGGGCCCAGCCAACGATACAGCCTGTCATGGCCTCAACCTCTCATCAATGAGTCAAAAGCTCTGTCTGCCTGCCTCACCCTAAAGTCAAATCGGTTTCAACGGTACCACCAAAGGCTTGTTGATCCTTTGGAGCCCGTAAGGACCGCACCGCAATCTCTCCTTACCGGAAAGAAGGGAGCATCCCTAAGACCGATCAAGCTCCGGCGAGTCTGCAGCTGGGAGCCACCAGTTGTTTCAGCTCCCAATAAATGAAGATTTTTGGTTTATTTGCAAGAGCTTAGGTGGAAAAAACACCAAACAAATGATCAATTAACTAACGGTCGTTCTTTTTTCTACCCGTAAGATCAGTCAGTTACGCTGATGACACCGTTTCTGGCGAAGACCTATTCCATAACTTCAGCGCCAAAAGCCAGTTCGTAGCCATCGGGATCCCGCAGGGTAAACTCATCCACGCCGTAAGACTGCCGCTCCACCGGGCTGGGTGCATAGCCTCCTTCAACCAGGTGCGCATGACCGGCATGGATGTCCGGCACCCGAAAGTAAAAGACCGTTTCGCCGTAACTGGGCCGCTGGCGGCGGTGGTCGGATCCCGGGTCTGGCGGGCAGTTGAGCATCAGCCGCAGGTCCCCGTGGGTCAGAACGGCAAAGATCACCTGCCCCTCGTCTTCAAACTTCTGCTCCACCTCAAAGCCAAGCGCATTGCGGTAAAAATCCAGAGAGCGCTGAACATCTTCCACGTTCAGCAGTGGCATCATTCCATCCAAAATCACCCGATCATCTCCCAGCCATCAGTTGTCATCACCCCTAACATCGGTGTTCCGAGCTAAAGACCCCCTGCCCCCAGGTCAAAGGCCTGCCGAATCAAACGGTAATGTCCGTCCGTTTCCCCTCAGGGTTTTTACGGTCAGGGGCGCCGGGGTAAACCCCTGCCAATTTGTGCAGCAGCGCCAGCCAGTACTCCAGAGACCGCGCCTCCGAGTGGTTCTGCTCGTAGAGCTTGCGGCCTTCTGCCCCCATACGCTCGGCAAAGAGCGGATCCCGCAGGAGACGCTCGACCGCTTTGGTCATTTCTTCAGGCTCGCCCGGCGGGGTCAGGAGTCCGGTCACCGCCTGTTTGATCAGGGATCCAGGTCCCGGTGCACCCACCGCCACCACCGGCTTGCCCAGCGACCAGGCTTCAATCACCCCCAGGCCCAGCGCATCGGTTTCCCGGGCCAGGACAATGGCGTCAGCGGCTGCAAAGAGGCGCGTGTGATCTTCTTCTTCAATCAGACGCACCCGCTCCCCCAGTTCATCTTCGGACAGCAGTTTCAAAAGACTGCGCGAGGGCGTTCCGATCATCGGCACCCACAAGACAGCCTCGGGCAGGGCATCCAAAGCCTCAAAGATGAAATCCAACGCCTTGTCACGGGATTTGAGGGGCTGGCTGACAAGCAGAAAATCGCTGTCATCGGTATCGTAGAGCAGCCTTGGACTGGGCAGGGTGGCCTGGTTAAGCACAAAAACCGGGGCCCGTTCGATCAGGGCCGGTGGCCAGCCCTCTTCGGTGGCAAAGGCCAGCAGATCCATGGTCAGCGCCACCATGCGGCCGCATTCCTGATAGAGCGTGAGATCCAGATAGTCCGTCAGCACCCCCACCACCGGCATGGGCAGGTCCTTGGGCAGCATCTTCAGGGACAGAGCATCCCAGGCCAGAATGACATCGGGCTGAAAGACGGCGATCTCGGCCCCCAGTTTCTTGGTCGAACTGAAATCCAGAAAACGCCAAAAGGGCAACTCACGCAACGGTGGGCTGGGCAGGCGCTGAAACTCTTCGCTGCCCGCCAGAGGATTTTCACCCTCTTCATCATCAAAGCCGTCCCAGGACTGCCCTTCCAGGATGTCAGACCAGCCGCCGCCCTGACGGGTGACCAGTCGACAGGTGATCAGCTGCTCAAAGGCGGGCTGGGCAAAGGCCCGCATCAGGCGCTCAAAAAAATAGGCTTCGAGCGACTCATCAAACGCCTCAGTGCGAATCAGCATCAGGCGCACGGCTTTTTCCTCCCCATCATTGCACTTCCCCGTAGGGTCGATCGGCCATTGCCGTCCTCTCCCTTACACCTGAACAGAGCAAACAGCCCGGCGCCTGTGCGCAGGTCCGTCTGAACAAGGGTGAGGAATAGAGGCATGACAGGCAAAGGTTGCTGGGAAAGGGAAAAAGCCATTGGGTTTCGAAAAGGCCACCCATCCTGCCAAAGGCTTGTGAAAAAGCAAGAAAATCAATAACAAAGATATCTAAAATCCACTCTTTTTCCGAAGCCTGCCTTTGCAACTGCACCCGCTAGTCCCTAAGCTCTCGCCGCATCGCTGAGACCGTCCATCAGTCCAGTGCAGCCTGCACATGACGGTGCTGACCAGGCGGCCCGGTTGATGGAAACCGAGTGACCGAAAATCGGCAAAGGACCAGTTGGCAGGACCTCAACTGGTAAAGCAAAACCGGGTCAGGACCCATCGGATGGCAAAGAGCGCAACAAACAACATCGGCTTAAAGGGCAAAACCGGTGACTGACGAGAACATTCTGATCATCAAACTGGGGGCTCTGGGGGACTTCACCCTGTCCCTGGGCGCCTGCAAAGCCATCCGCCTGCACCACCCGTCTGCCCGGATCACCCTGCTGACCACTGCCCCTTATGAGAAGATGGCCGCTGCCTCAGGTCTGTTTGACCAGATCTGGCTGGATGAGCGTCCACCGCTCTGGCATCCGGTGAAAATATGGAAGCTACGCCAGCGCCTCAAAGCAGGGCGCTTTGCCCGTATCTACGATCTGCAGCGCAATGACCGAACCAACGGCTACTTTCAGATCCTCCGCCCCTGCCCGCCAGCCTGGGTCGGCAAAGCCCTGGGGGCGTCCCATCGGTATCAGGATCCCGATGAAAACCGCCACATCAGCCTGCGTGAGGCCGAGCAGCTGGCCCTGGCTGGCATCACAGAGGTGCCCCTGCCCGATCTGTCTTTTGTCACGGCGGATCTGACGCCTCTGGATTTGCCGGAGGCTTATGCTCTGCTGGTCCCCGGCGGGGCGCCCCACCGACCCGGCAAACGCTGGCCGGCTGCAAGCTACGCAGCACTGGCAAAGCGCCTGGCCACAGCCGGTCTGACGCCACTGGTTCTGGGCACACCGGCAGAAGAAGACGAAATCCTGCAGATCACCCGAGGCTGCCCCCAGGCCCGCTCCCTGCTGGGCAAAACCGCCCTGATGGACATCCCGGCCCTGGCCCAGGGTGCCAGACTGGCCGTGGGCAATGACACCGGCCCCATGCATCTGATCGCGGCGGCAGGCTGTCCCGTTGTGTCGCTTTTTTCTGCAGAGTCAAAACCGGAAAAAACCGCCCCACGCGGACCTTCCGTCACCACCCTCCAGCGCCAGGAACTCTCGCAGTTGTCTTTGGATGATGTCTGGCACGCCGTTCAGCCCTTGCTGGCGGACAAAAGCTGATCACCAGTCCTCTGCGGCAAAGGGACAAAAGCAACGCCAAACCGTTGCGCTTTTAACGCCGCTATGTTCTTTCAGCCTGTGCTTTCAGCCGTCTTCCCTATTCCCTGTTAAATGAGATCTGCTGGCCATGCGTCTGCTCTTTGTAACCTCCAACCGCATTGGTGATGCGGTGCTGTCCACCGGCCTGCTGGCGGCTCTGCTGGCCCGCTATCCGGGTGCGGAGGTTACCGTTGCCTGCGGACCGGTCTCTGCCCCCCTGTTTGGGGCGGTCCCGGGGTTAAAGCGCCTGTTGCTGATGCCAAAGCAAAAGTACGCAGGTCACTGGTTCAAGCTCTGGAAGCAAACCGTCGGCCAGCGCTGGGACCTGGTGGTCGACCTCAGGTCCTCCAAACTCAGCTGGTTTCTGGCGGCCCGTCAGCGCCTGATGTCCGGCAGCAAAGACAACAGCCTGCACCGGGTGGTGGAACTGGCCCAGCTGCTGAGCCGCACCGACATTCCCGGCGATCCGCCCCCCGCCCCGACCTGCTGGCTGGCAACAGCCCACCAGAAACTGGCCCACAGCCTGATGGACCCGGAACTGGGGCCGCCGATCATCGGATTTGGGCCAACGGCCAACTGGGGCGGCAAGGTCTGGCCAGCGGATCGCTTTGCCCAGCTGGCCCAGCGGCTGACCGCTGACACCGGGCCCTTTCCCGGTGCCCGGGTTGCCATTTTCGGCGCCAAAGGGGAACGCCTGCAGGCTAGTCCTCTGCTGGCGGCCCTGCCCAAAGACCGCACCATTGACCTGTTGGGAAAGGTGGACCTGCCCGTGGCCTCTGCCTCTTTGCAGCTCTGCCAAATCTACATCGGCAATGACAGCGGTCTGATGCACATGGCGGCGGCGGCAGGCACCCCAACTCTGGGGCTCTTCGGGCCCAGCCCCGATGCCCGCTATCGTCCCTGGGGCAAACACTGCGCCTTTGTCCGGACAACAGAATCCTATGAGGAACTGGTCAACAGCCCCAGCTTCGACCATCGAAGTCAGGAAAGCTGCATGACCTCACTCAGCGTTGATAGGGTGGAACAGGCCGTCCGCGACCTCTGGGCCCTCTGCACGAGCTCAAACTGACCGGCCTGCACAGACCGGGGGGCATTCCCCGCCTTTCAGACAGAGGTCCGGCGCAACCGAGCTCCGGCAATATGCCGAGTGCGGAACCAAGCTTTCAGTTGGATCACAGAGGAAAGGGAAGCGCCAGCCCCAGGGCCCCTTCAAGGATCTCCAGCCCGACCTTCAGCGCCGCATTGACCGCCTGCTGAATGGCAGCCTCAGCAATGTTGGTGGCCACAGCCAGCGCCCCCACAGTCAGGTTGACCTGCATGGACAGCAGAACCTTGCCGGTATCGGCATCAAAATCCCCTGCGGCCACGCTTTTGGCGATGTCCAGCATCCGCTTGGCCAGCGTCTCAATTTCCTGTTCCAGAAAGGTCAGGGCTGCGCCGCCCCCTTCGGCCAGATGCGGCAAAGCCGCTGTCAGCATGGGGCCAGCTAGTTTATCCAGTGTCAAAGCCATAAGAGTTTCTTTCGCGAGTTGCCAGAAAAGAGACCGCCAGCTCCCGCAAACCAACCGGTCAGGCAGCCGGAGGCTGAAAAGCTCAGGTAGCCGGACTGTGTTTGAGGATGAGCCTGCGCAAGGTCTGGGTCCGAGCGTGGGTCCGGGACTGGGTTCAGGACTGGTGCCGGGTGTAGGGCTGGTATTGGCTTAAGGGCCCGGATCAGGAGGTAGAGTCCGAAAGGGCCCGTTTGGTCTGTTCGTTGCGCAGGGCCATCTCCACGCCCTGAGAAATGGTGGGCTGCAGGATCTCCAGCACGGCAGGCACCAGCACATCGTTTTTCTGATGCAGCCCCTGCATCAGGGTTTGGTTGACTGACAACACCGTCAGGATCTGCACCGTGCAGTTTCCGCCTTCTTTGACAATTTTGCGGGCCTGGGCCATAGCCGCCGAGACACCAGGAATTTTCGCCGCCAGCGCCTCCAGGCTCTCCACCTTGCTCAGCAAGCCTGCCAGCTGGGTGCCTTTGCAGGCCCCGTCGGGATCCGCGATCCGGCTTTGCAGCAACAGCGCCTGCAGGCGGGCGGACTGCGCCAGATAGCCGTCCTGGCTGGCGGCATAGCGGGCAGAGGCCGGGGCGTTCTGAACCACGGGGGCTGGCACCCCGGCCACGGCAGCAGACAAGCGCCCGAACTGCAATTCGCTTTGCTGATAATAGTCCAGCAGCCCCTGCTCTATGGCCGGGTTATAGGGCTCCACCAGGCGCAGGGGACTGCAGGCCGCCAGCAGCAGCAGCAGACCAAATAGCAACCAGGCCACCCCGGTCTTTCCTTTGCCTGAACAGCTGACCCTTCCCGCACTCTCTGACATTCTGGTCTGCCTTCCTGTCCGTCCTGTTCTGATGCAGGCACGGCAACGGCCTGCAAAACCGATGGCCTTATGACGTCAGAGGCATCAGGACTGTGACGCAGAACCACTTGTTCTGCCCTGCCACATCGCTTAGGTGAAAGAGGCTCAGGCCAGCAGCCAGATCTCCCCCGCAAGCTTCTGGCCGCCCCAAATGACAGGACCCCTATTCATGACCAATACAGCCGCTTCTTTCATGACCTCAGCTCCCCATCGGGGACTGCTGCGTCTGTCCGGTGATGACTGCCTGGAGTTTCTGCAGGGGCTGCTCAGCAATGACCTGACGAAAGTCACCCCAACCCGCGGAATCTGGGCAGCACTGCTGACCCCCCAGGGTAAATTCCTGCACGACCTCTTCATCCTGCAGGATGGCCAGGGCCGCTTGCTGCTGGAGGCTGAAAAGGACCGTCTGCCGGATCTGCTGAAGCGCCTGAAACTTTACCGCCTGCGCTCCAAAGTCGACATTACCGAACTGCCGGACTGGTCCGTTGCCCTGCTCTGGGGCCCGGCAGTGCCCGGTCTGGTGCGGGAGGACAACGCGCTGGCAGAGGACAGCAAAGGGGTCAGCCGCAGCCTCGCCCTCCCTGCCCTCTCCACCGATAGTCCTGACCCCGAAGCTTCTAATCCGGCTGGATCTGAAGAGGGGCGCCTGCTGGGTGATCCCCGCCTGGCAAGCGCCGGTGCGCGGCTATACCTGCCTCATGGTTCGGACCTCTCCGCCCTGACCTCAGCGGGTTTCGCGCACAGCGAGTTTGCCGCCTGGGATCAACACCGCCTGCGCCTGGGCCTGCCCGATGGTTCGCGCGATCTGCAGGTGGACAAGGCCCTGCTACTGGAAAGCGGCTTTGATGAACTGGAAGGCGTGGACTGGAAAAAAGGCTGCTATGTGGGCCAGGAACTGACCGCCCGCACCCGCTATCGCGGTCTGGTGAAAAAGCGCCTGTTGCCCGTGACACTGAATGGCCCCGCCCCCGACAGCGGCAGCCAGATCCTGCTGGATGGCAAGGACGCCGGAACTTTCTTCAGCCACAGCGGCACAGATGGCCTGGCCCTGCTGCGCCTCAAAGCCCTGGAGCAGGCCCAGCCGGGTCAGCTCACCTGCGGCGACACCAAACTCACCGCTCAAATCCCCGACTGGACAATCCTGCCCCAACCTCCCGTGACGTGAAGATGGGCGCTCTCTTTCCTATCGGCTAGAATATCAGGCAGCATTACCTTCCAGGCTGGTGGGTTGCGGCTGGCGCTCAGTTTCCTATCGGCTAGAATGTTACCAATAGCCGCTTCTGAACCAAAGCGGTTGCGGCTGGCGCTCAGTTTCCTATCGGCTAGAATCGAAGAGTTCGCCTGAGTCCATCAATGGCGTTGCGGCTGGCGCTCAGTTTCCTATCGGCTAGAATACCTATCATCTGGACGTTGAGACGGTTCGGGTTGCGGCTGGCGCTCAGTTTCCTATCGGCTAGAATCACCTTTGGCGACGGCGTCAATGGACAGACGTTGCGGCTGGCACTCAGTTTCCTATCGGCTAGAATCGGGTGACCCGGCTTTTCTTAACGCCTACAGTTGCGGCTGGCGCTCAGTTTCCTATCGGCTAGAATTGCGGGCACTGGGACTACGAGGGGTTGCTGGTTGCGGCTGGCGCTCAGATTCCTATCGGCTAGAATAACTGGGCAAGGGTCTGGACGGCCTGGCCCGTTGCGGCTGGCGCTCAGATTCCTATCGGCTAGAATCGGCATCACGGTCGCGGGCCAAGGTGTAGAGTTGCGGCTGGCGCTCAGATTCCTATCGGCTAGAATTCCTGCCCTGTCTGTGCCGGTGGCTGACTAGTTGCGGCTGGCGCTCAGATTCCTATCGGCTAGAATCGCCGCCCACACCTGGCCCTCTGTCAGGTTGTTGCGGCTGGCGCTCAGATTCCTATCGGCTAGAATATGTCCCTGACGCGTCACCATAAGCTTGGGGTTGCGGCTGGCGCTCAGATTCCTATCGGCTAGAATACGGACTTTGCAACCACCATCAGCACGACTGTTGCGGCTGGCGCTCAGATTCCTATCGGCTAGAATGACTACTTCCGCGCCTCGCATTGCGTTTTCGTTGCGGCTGGCGCTCAGATTCCTATCGGCTAGAATCGGGCAGACAATTCGTGAAGGCATCGGTTAGTTGCGGCTGGCGCTCAGATTCCTATCGGCTAGAATCAGATCGATCAGGTGGCCGGTGACATCACGTTGCGGCTGGCGCTCAGATTCCTATCGGCTAGAATAGGACCCGAGGTAGCTTATTGAAATATAATAGCTATCTCGGGTTTCGTTCTCCAAACATTCTGGGGGAACGAAACAAGAAACATTTGCATTCACCTCATGTTTTTTCTCGTTGTTCACCCTTTGTCCTCCTGTTAGAGGCGCAACAGCTTCCCTCTTACACAAGACTGTCCCGCCACCAGAAAAAAACAAAAATGGGGCAGGCCGGAACCTACCCCATCCGGTGCGTAAGACGCTTGTTAACGGGCGGCTTCAGAACCGGCCGCAACAACTAAACTCTAAACTCCAGAATTCAAAGAAGGGCTGAATACTGGACCTAGATTAGTAAGGTATACGAAGCCGCACATACCACAGTACCCCTTTTTTATCTGATTGAACACCAAGCTGAATTTCCGAATTTGGTGGGAAAAACCTCAATCGCAACCAACGCGAAATGCTCATTGTATTTTGGTCCATAGCTGCTTACTCGCCTCTTATAGGGCACATCCCTAGGACGGCAACTTTATGGTAAGCCTATTGACTCATATTATCAAATAGAGTTTAGTTAAGAAATTAAAGACACAACAAAAATGGGGCAGGCCGGAGCCCACCCCATTCGGTGCGTAAAACGCTTGTTAACGGGTGGCACTCAGTTTCCTATCGGCTAGAACAAGTCTCTGAAATGCTGCTTTACAGCGGTGCTTTCCGTTCTTTCCTTCTAGCCATGATGGCATTGCTTTGTCAACATATAAGTGGGTAATCTTCGCAGAAGAAACGTTAAAGTGGCAAAGAGAGGGACCATGAACGGGCAGAAAAGCACGCAACCGGAAACAGCCAGTCAGCTGGGGTTTCGGCAGGTCAGCTCCACCACTCCTCTGCGTTACCGACTGGGTCTGGACTTGGGCAGCACCTCCATCGGCTGGGCTGTTCTGGAGCTTGATCAGACGGATCATCCGATCCGGCTGGTGGATGCGGGTGTGCGCATTTTCAACAACGGCCGCGATCCAAAGAGCGAAGAATCCCTGGCCAAGGACCGGCGCACGGCCCGGTCCATGCGCCGACGCCGGGACCGCTTTGTGCGGCGGCGCGACGACCTGATGACCGGCTTGGTCTCTGTGGGTCTGATGCCCACAGACAAAGGCGAACGCAAAAATCTGGAGCTGTTGGATCCCTATGACCTGCGGGCCAGAGGACTGGACGAAGAACTTCCCCTGTTTCATCTGGGCCGTGCCCTCTTTCACCTGCACCAGCGCCGGGGCTTCAAAAGCAACCGCAGAACCGACAAAAGCGGGGACGACAGCGGCAAAATCAAGTCCGCCATCACGCAGCTCAAAAAGGCCATCGACGAAGCCGAGTGCCGCACCATGGGCGAATACCTGGCCCAGCTCCACCTGCGCCGCGAAGGTGTACGGGCCCGGCTGATTGGTGAAGGGGCCAAAGCCGCCTATGAACTTTATCCGGAACGGGATCTGATTGAAGCGGAGTTCGATGCGCTCTGGGCCGCCCAGGCGACCTACCATCCCCAGTTAAACGAGGCAGCAAAAGACAGGCTGAAAGGCATCTTTTTTCGCCAGCGCCCCCTCAAGCCAGTCAAACCGGGCCGCTGTGCGCTCATTCCAGAAGACGAACGAGCCCCCTGGGCCCTGCCCGCCCAGCAATTGCGGCGTCTGTACGAGCAGCTGAACCAGCTGAAAATTCTCTGCCCAGGTGAACCAGACCGCCCCTTGCGGTTGGAAGAACGGGACCTGCTGGCCAGCAAGTTGAAGTATGCCAAGGCCACCACTTTCGGGCAGGCCCACAAGGCACTGAAACTCTCCCCCCATGAAAGTTTCAACCTGGAAAGTGAGGTGCGGGACAAGCTGATCGGCAATGAAACGGCGGCTCTGTTGGGCAAGAAGGATCTGTTCGGGAACCGCTGGAAAACCCTCAGCCTGGAGCAACAAAGTGAGATTGTCGAACGGCTGCTGACAGAAGAAGACGAAGACGCCCTGCTGGCCTGGCTGCAGGACAGCTGGAACCTTTCGCCGGAAGAAGCAGCTAAAGTGGCATCAGCACCAATACCTGAAGGTTATGCCCGCATTGGTCGACAGGCCCTGGCGGCTCTGCTGCCCCACCTGATGGAGGGGAAAACGGAACATGTAGACCCGGAAAGCGGCGAGTTTTATCTGCGCCCTCTGCTCTACAACGAAGCCGTGGCCCTGGCCGGCTACCACCATTCCGATCGCCGTCCCGGTGAGTTGCGGGCACGCCTGCCCTATTACGGCGAAGCCCTGGCCCATCATGTCTCCGGCAGTGGCGACCCCCAGGACAGCCCGGAAGACAACTATGGCCGCATCACCAACCCAACGGTCCACATCGGGCTCAATCAGCTGCGTAAAGTGGTCAATCGGATTATCGATTATTACGGGGCCCCCACCCAGATGGTCATCGAACTGACCCGGGATCTGAAACTGGGTCAGCAAAAGAAAAAAGACCTGCGCAAAACCCAGGCGGAGAACAAAAAGAAGAACGATCTGAGAGTAGACAAACTGAAAGACCTGGACCTGCCGGACAACGGCGGCAATCGCCTGCTGCTGCGGTTGTGGGAGGAACTGAACCCCAACGATGTTCGCGACCGGCGCTGTGTTTATACCGGCGAGGTCATCTCCATCGAACGGCTGTTCAGTCACGAGGTGGAGGTGGAGCACATTCTGCCCTTTTCCGATACCCTGGATAACTCCATCGCCAACAAGACCCTGTCCTTACGGCAGGCGAACCGGGACAAGGGAAAACGCAGTCCGCACGACGCCTTTGGCACCAGCCCTACCCTGTCAGGCCGCCACTACAGCTATGCCGATATTCTGGCGCGGGCGCAGAGCCTGCCGAAAAACAAGCGCTGGCGCTTTGAACCGGACGCCATGGAAACGTTCCAGCAAGACAGCGACGAGGGCAACGGCTGGCTGGCCCGGCAACTGGTGGACACAGCCTACTTCTCCCGCCTGGCACGCAGCTACCTTTGTGAAGTGTGTGACAGCAATCAGGTCTGGGTGCTGCCGGGCCGCATGACGGACATGCTGCGCGGACGATGGGGCCTCAACCACCTCTTGGGGGATCACAATCAGAAAAACCGCAACGACCACCGTCACCATGCCATCGACGCCCTGGTGGCAGGGCTGACGGACCGGGCGCTGTTGCAAAAGATCAGCGCGGCAGCGGCCCGCAGCGAAGAGCGCTTGCTGGATGACATGCCCCGCCCCTGGCCAAACTTTACCCACGAAGATTTCCGCGATGCCCTCTCCCAGATCAAAGTTTCTCATCGGGCGGAACATGGTTTGGGGGGACAACTGCATGAAGACACAGCTTACGGCAGCCTGGATCCGGACCTGAACGAAGGCTTCAATCTGGTCTACCGCAAGGCTTTTATGGGCTTGAACGAGAGCGAACTGCGCCGCATCCGGGACAGGGACCTGCGTCAGGAGGTGCTCACCTTCCTGGGCCTGCCGCTGATTGCGGAGAAGAAAAGTAAAAAGCTCACGGCCAAAGACCTAAAAGACCAATTGTCTGCCTACAACCAGGACCGTGCTGCCAGGGGCCTGACCCCGGTCAAACGGGTCCGTCTGCTGAAACGCGAAGACGGTCTGATCGAAGTCAGGCATGGCTCAAGCCAGCAGTACCTGAAATACTACAGTCCCGGCGACAACCATCAGGTACAGATTTTTGATGACGGCAGCGGTCGCTGGCGCGGTGAAGGCATCACCCGCTTTCAGGCCAATCAACAACACCACAAGCCCGCCTGGAAAGACAGCTACCCTGCGGCCCGTTTGAAAATGAAAGTCCACAAGGGGGACCTGATCCTGCTGGAAAAAGACGGACAGGAGACGCTTTACCGGGTGCAAAAGCTTGCCGTGGTGGCCAGCGTCCTTTTCCTGGCAGCCCACAATGAAACAGGCGATCTGCAAAAACGCCACGATGATCCCGATGACCCTTTCCGCTGGCTGATGGCATCCTTTAACAAACTACCCCAGATGAAAGCTCGCCGCGTTCAGGTCAACGAACTGGGACGGATCAATGATCCCGGCTGGCAGGACGGCAGTGGTGCAGCGAACGGATCACCTGCATGATTGGTCGAGTGGTAGAGGTTGCCACAGAGGGCTGTTACCTCTCAAAACTGCGCGGCTATCACAACGGATCGCCCCACGGGTCAGTCGATTGCTCAATTCTAGCCGATAGGAAACTGAGCGCCAGCCGCAACAGGCGTTCAAACAACTGCTTACGGCAGGTAATTCTAGCCGATAGGAAACTGAGCGCCAGCCGCAACCCCGTCAGCAACAAACAATCGTCGTAGTCTATTCTAGCCGATAGGAAACTGAGCGCCAGCCGCAACGGAACCCCGCTAAAGGCGGCACGGATCTTGATTCTAGCCGATAGGAAACTGAGCGCCAGCCGCAACTGATCCAAGGTCAGTGAGACGTTTTCCGGCATTCTAGCCGATAGGAAACTGAGCGTCCGACGCAGCCTTACCAGCGACAAAGGCTAACGTCTTACTTTGAGCATAGTTGCCGTCAAGACTGCAGGACCTTCGCAATGTCCCTAAGGTTCGGCTTTGGTTCGAATTGCATTTCACCTGTTGATCACAGTTGTTCTTACGCTTCTCACCCAGTTGGGTGGGCTGGCCTGGTTGATATCCCTATGGTTTCGAAGGCAAGCGATCGTTTTCATCCTGGCCTATCTGGTGCTGTCATTTTCAGCTTACTGGCTGGCACCACATTTTGGACGCACCGCCATCGCTTGCCAGTCCAACACGCCATTACAGATACAATCCTGGTTGTTTTGCGCCTTAAATCGCCACTACGTGACGCCTGAACTTCATAGTGCCTTGAAGGATTTTGCCAAGGACATGGAGGCTAAATTTCCGGGTACGACGACACTGGTGCTGGACGCCAATTTCCCCTTCCTGGACGGCTTCCCCCTGTTGCCACACCTCTCCCATCAGGACGGCCGGAAAGTCGACATTGCTTTCTATTACCGGGATGACAAGGGCTACCTTCCCGGCAGGGCACGCTCACCCATCGGCTATTTCGCTTTTGAAGAAGGACCAGAGATTTGCCCCGCCTCCTGGCCAACCTTGCGATGGGACCTTGCCCCACTGCAAAATCTCTGGCCTAACATCGAGCCGGATCGGGAACGGATGATTGCAGCCCTTACCTGGCTGAGCAACGACGCCCGTATTGGCAAGGTTTTCCTGGAGCCCCACCTGCAGAAACGTTTTGGCGTTCACAGTCCAAAACTCAGGTTTCAAGGGTGCAAGGCCGCCCGTCACGACGACCACCTGCACATCCAGCAGTAGCTACCCTTCATTTTAGAGCATGACCGGTTTAATTCGAAGCGCTTTACGCTTGGAACTGATTCGTGAAGCACCCTCTAACAGGTTGAAAAGAGTTTCGAACTTTAAGTGTTATCAAATAGAGATCTCACCAAAAGCGCTTTGACTCTAGAGCAACACAAAAGGGCCCGCCGGCAGGCGAGCCCTCTGGTAACTCAGACAAAGCAGAGGCAAACGGCCCTCTGGGACCTTAGGCCTCTGCGCCGTCGCTGCCGACGATTTTCTGGGCGAGAGAGGCTTCCAGATAATCGTCCAGATCGCCATCCAGCACGCCCTGGGCGTTGCCCTTTTCCACGCCGGTGCGCAGGTCCTTGACCATCTGGTAGGGCTGCAGCACGTAGGAGCGGATCTGGTGCCCCCAGGCGATGTCGGTCTTGGCAGAATGTTCTGCGGCTGCCGCCTCCTCACGCCGTTTCAGCTCCGCCTCATAGAGCCGGGCTTTCAGCATGGACATGGCCGTCGCACGGTTCTTGTGCTGGGAGCGGTCGTTCTGACACTGCACCACAATACCGGTGGGCTCGTGGGTGATACGCACCGCAGAGTCCGTCCGGTTGACGTGCTGTCCCCCCGCGCCGGAGGCCCGATAGGTGTCAATGCGCAGGTCCTTGTCTTCGATCTCAATGTCGATGGAGTCATCGATCACCGGCGAAACCAGCACGGAAGAAAAGGAGGTGTGGCGGCGGGCCTGGGAGTCAAAAGGCGAAATGCGCACCAGGCGATGCACCCCGGCCTCGCTTTTCAGCCAGCCATAGGCATTGTGGCCCTTGATCTGCAGGGTGGCGGACTTGATCCCGGCTTCTTCCCCCGGGCTTTCTTCCATGAAGTCCACCTTGTAGCCGTGCTGTTCCGCCCAGCGGGTGTACATGCGCAGCAGGATCTGTGACCAGTCCTGGGCTTCTGTTCCGCCAGCACCGGAGTTCACCTCCAGAAAGCAGTCATTGCCATCGGCCTCGCCGGACAGCAGGCTTTCCAGCTGCCGCTTGTCGACTTCCTTCTTCAGGCCGTCGAGCAGCTCTTCGGCTTCCGTGACCGTTTCGGCGTCGTCCTCGGCCTCGCCCATTTCAATCAGGGTCAGGGCATCATCCAGATCCCCTTCCAGCTTTTTGTAGCTGTTGAGGTTGCTTTCCAGCGTGCCGCGTTCGCGCATCAGGGCCTGGGCCTTGCTGGCGTCATCCCACAGCGTCGGGTCTTCGGACAGGGCGTTGAGTTCTTCTAGGCGTTTGACTGAGACATCCCAGTCAAAGATGCCTCCTCAGCAGGGCCAACGAGCTTCTGATCTCGTCAACCACCGCCTGGGTTTCTGCGCGCATGGGCAATTGCTCCGGGGCCTGTCAAAGGCCAGTTCATTGGGCGTCTGTTCTGTCGAGTCCGGGGTGGGCTGGCAGGGGCAGAGCCGAAGTTTTTCAGCGGCCTCGCTTATAGCCAAGCACCGGCGAAGAGGCAAAACTTTTCAAAGCGATCCAAGAGCATGACGGATTTGACCGGCAGCGCCTGGTGCCAGACGTCCCGCCGTGACTCCCCCGCCTCTGGACGAGAAAGTCCGCCTTGCCGGTCAGTAGATACCGCTGCCGGTGGAGGGGGCTGCGGGCTGACCCGAGGTGGGGTCATAACCCCCGTCCAGCAACTGCGGCTCAGCCGAGGGTTCATTGTCCGGTTCAAAAGCTTCCCAGATGATGCCCCGATCGCCCTGACGGGCAGGCTTGCCGGTGGCGTGCACCACCCTGACCAGATGAATGTCTTTGGGAATGCGGAAAGGTGTGGCCGGGGCGTCTTTCAAGGCATCGGCCATGAAGTCGCGCCAGATGGGGGCCGCCACGGCAGAGCCGCTTTCCGGCCGGGCCATGGTGCGGGGCGTATCAAAGCCCACGTAGACGCCCACAGCCAGGTCGGGAGAAAAGCCGACGAACCAGGCATCGCGGTAATCGTTGGTGGTGCCGGTCTTGCCTGCCAGCGGCTTGCCGACGGCGGCAATCTTGCGGCCTGTGCCCCGCAGCACCACCCCTTCCAGCATGGAGACGATCTGGTAGGCGTTGGCCGGATTGGTCACTTCCTTGCGCAGGTCCGGCAGGGCCCGGGGGCCACCGCCGCCATAGCTTTCCACCTGACAGCCGACGCAGTCCCGTCCGTCATGGCGGAAAATGGTGCGGCCATGACGGTCCTGCACCCGATCCACCAGGCTGGGGGTGATTTCCTTGCCGCCGTTCACAAACATGGCATAGGCCGTGGTCATCTGCATCAGGGTGACTTCCCCCGCCCCCAGCGTAAAGGAGAGCGATGGCACCTGACCGCGCCGGATCACCTTAAAGCGGTCCGCCGTATCCACCACCTTGTCCAGCCCGACGGTCTGGGCCAGGCGGATGGTCATCAGGTTCCGGGACTTTTCCAGACCGATGCGCATGGGCGTGGGCCCATAAAACTTCTTGGTGTAGTTGGCCGGCTTCCACTTGCCCAGCCCTTCGCCCTGGTCGATCACAAAGGGCGCATCCAGCACCAGTGTGGAGGGGGTAAAGCCCTCCTCCAGAGCGGACAGGTAAACAAAGGGCTTGAAGGAGGATCCGGGCTGGCGCAGGGCCTGTGTGGTCCGGTTGAACTGGCTGTCGGCATAGGAAAAACCGCCGCTCATGGCCAGCACGCGCCCGGTATGAGGGTCCAGTGCCACCAGACCGCCGTCCACGTTGGGGATCTGGCGCAGGCCATAGCTGCCCTCAGGATAGGGCTTGGTCTCACCGTTTTTGTCCGGGGCCGTTTCGCTGACCGGCTGAACCAGAATCAAGTCGCCTTCACTCAGCACCTGGGCAGCGGTTTTCGGGCGAGGCCCCACCTTCTGCTTTTTCAGGGTTTCCCGGGCCCAACGCAGCTCGGCAAAGGGGATTTCCCCGCGCGAGCCATCCGGCAAGCCGATCTCTGCGGTTTTCTTGCGCACCGCCAGCACCAGCCCCAGCTGCCAATCCATGGCAGCGGCCGCCTCCGGCAGTTTCTGTTCTTTCAGCTGAGCCTGCCAGTCCCCTTCCATGCCCAGGTTGGCCAGCGGGCCGCGATAGCCGTGGCGGCGGTCATAGGCCACCAGCCCCCTGCGCAGCGCCTTATCGGCAGCCAGCTGCATGGCCGGATCCAGGGTGGTGCGGACGGACAGGCCGCCTTCATAGAGTTTATCTTCGCCGTATTCCTGTACCAGCCAGCGCCGGACCTCCTCAGCAAAGTGGTCGGCGGAGGCCACTTCCGTGGCATCGCGGCTGCGGATCACCAGCGGCTGACTGCGGGCCTGGGTGGCATCTGCGGTGGAAATCTTGCCGTCTTCTTCCATGCGACCGATGACCCAGTTGCGCCGGATCACCGCGGCCTCGTGCTTGCGCACCGGATGGTAGTTGTTGGGCGCTTTGGGCAGGGCAGCCAGATAGGCCACCTCTTCAATGCTCAGTTCATCCAGCGAGCGGTTGAAGTAGTTCAAAGCCGCCGCCGCCACCCCGTAGGAGCCATAGCCCAGATAGATTTCGTTCAGATAGAGCTCCAGCAAGCGGTCTTTGCTGAAGGCCTGTTCCAGACGGAAAGCCAGAATGGCCTCTTTGATCTTGCGCTCGTACGACACCTCATTGGTCAGCAGGAAGTTCTTGGCCACCTGCTGGGTGATGGTGGAAGCCCCCACCAGACGGCGACCGGAACCGATGTTGGCCAGGTTGGTGACAATCGCCCGCGCCAGTCCTTTGAAATCGATGCCTGGGTGCTCATAGAAGCTTTTGTCTTCAGCCGACAGGAAGGCATTAATCACCCGGGGCGGCATGGCTTCGATGGGGACAAAGACCCGTTTTTGCGTTGCGTACTCTGCCAGCAAACGCCCGTCTCCGGCGTGTACGCGGGTGACGGTGGGCGGTTCATACCCGGCAAGCTGCTTGTAGTCGGGCAGGGTCTGGCCATAGCTCCAGGCCAGATAGCCCAGCCCCGCCGCGCCGATCAGGCCGCCCAGAATGCACAAAGAAAAAGCAATTAAGATGAAACGCATCATGCCCGAACAAGGAGCCTTTATCTGTCTGCCTGCCAGCTGATCGCGGCAGCAGTCCCATCCCCTAACTCATAAGGATGCGACCAAATTTGCCCATAAGCTCTTGTAGCTATAGCAATTTTTCGCACCAGGAGGAAAGCGTCCCTGACCTGGCAGGCGCCATTTCCTGTGGACAGGGCCCCGGCAGCACCAGCAAAACCTCTGGTCCACCAGCCCAGCTGCACAACAGCCCCCTGGCTCAGCCGCAAAGCAAACCCGGGCCAAAGGCCAATCCACATGCAAAGGGCGCAGGCAGGAGAACCGGCGCCCGCGCCCCGTCACGTTCCGGGTCTAACAGCAAACTGCAACAGAATTATGGCAGGAAAAACGGCTTGTCGTTCTTGGATAAAAGGGGGTGCCGTCCCTCACCGCCAACTCAGTTGCTGCGCTGGGCCTGCTGAACTTTGAAGAAGCGATCGATGGAGGCCGCGATGATGCGGGAGATTTTCGTTTTGTGGCTGCGGGACAGCAGGATCTTCTCCTCCTGAGGATTGGTCATATAGCCAATCTCAAAAAGCACGGAGGGGATGGAAGCGGACTTCAAGACTGCAAAGCCTGCCTGTCGGTGAGGTTTGCCCAAGGTGGCCACCTTCTGCCGCTGCAGACTTTGCACCAATTGGCCGGCATAGACGCTGGAGAGGTTCATGGTTTCCCGCTGGGCCAGATCGATCAGGATCTGAGAAACCACTTCGGTCTGACTGCTGAGATCCACACCGGCGATCAGATCCACCTTGTTTTCTTTGGCCGCCAGCGCTTCAGCCTCTTTATCCGAGGCCTTCTCAGACAGGGTGTAAACCGATGCCCCGCGGATCTTGCGGGTTGGATGGGTGTTGGCGTGCAGGGAGATAAAAAGGTCCCCTTCGGCCTGCTCGGCAATGGCGATGCGGTCCCGCAAGGCAATGAAGCGGTCTTCCTTGCGGGTCAGCACAACCCGATATCCGCCCAGCTTCTCCAGTTCTTCCTTCACCGATTTGGCATAGGCCAGGGTCACCCGCTTTTCGTACATGCCGCTGACACCGAGGGCCCCCGGATCCACCCCGCCATGCCCGGCGTCCAGTACAATGGTCGGACGCAGATCCACCCCTTTGGGTTTCGGGGCGGACAGACGCACAGACGGCAACTGGGCCTTGGACTCCAGCGCCTGACCTATCTGTGCCAGGAATGTGGCCCGGTCCACGGTCTCAAGGTCCACCACCAGGCGGTATCCCTTGTCATCACGCGGGTCTATGACAAAAGCACTTTTGACCTTTGTGGGTTCTGTTACATCCAGAACCACCCGGCTGGTGCCCGGCGTAAAGAGGCCATACCGCAGTGCGGATATCATGCCTTTGCCCGCAGACTGGCCTTCCCGCTGGGACCAGTCCAGTTCCGGCAGATCGATGACCACCCGATAAGGGTCGGCCAAAGTGAAAATGCGATAGGCAGGCGCTTCGCTCATTTCCAGCACAAAGCGCGTCTTGTCACTGTGCTGACCGATGCGCACGTCCGACACCACCGGACGCGCCCAGCTGTCTTCAGCCGGAAACAGCCAAAGCAAAGCAAGCAACAAGAAAACTGTGCTGATACTTTTGCGCATCATCCCCATCTTCAGGCCTCTGACGAACCGCTTGCCAGCCCACACCTACTTAGTCTGACGGGCTGACAGTCTCTGTCGATCGGACAGCGCTCATCGTCCAAAGGATCTCAGCGTCTCTTTCACAGCTCCTTGTCGGACCCGGAAAGACCAATCTGGTCCCAAACCCGCACTGTCGAGCACAGTCGCAGCCACGTTGCTACTCAATAGAGGGGCGTCCCCCTGCCTTTCAAGAGGCAATAGCACGGAAAACGCCATAGATATACTTCCCTTACAAAAAGATAACACAAAATATGGTAAAAATCGGGCAGCGCGACAGGGGAGACAGAGCCCGCCACCACACCGCGGCGGTGCAAAGCCGGATCCGGAAAACCGCCGAACAGCCGGTGAGGCTCTCTGCCTCAGTCCAGAGAGAGCCCTGAAGGGAAAATGCGCTGCCATACGTCTAAAACATTGTAGTATCGGGAATTGCAGCTTATTTTAACGTTACCTAAATCCCGCGTGCGCCCAGGCGACTCGCGGAAAAGGCTTGATCCACCCCGGAAGGGGCGCCGGAAATGAAGCTTTGCTGGACGGATACGACAGGTTGTCGCGCCGGTCAGCTGACCTTCTTCAAGGGCGCCGCCGGGAGAATGGGAAAAGCCGGTTAGGCCAAAAATTTTTCATCTGTACCACTTGTGTACAGAGCACCTCACGTAAGCGCCCCACAAGCAAAGTGCGGGATGACTTTTCCAGCTTCCGGATGCGAACAGGCAAAGGAAGCCCAACCCAGACCCGGCGGAACTCTGCTGGGAAAAGATCAAGACGGCGGCACGAGGCCCTATAAGAACAAGGGCAAACGCTTCGGGCCGCAAAGACAGATTGGTTTTCAGATCCGGCTCGCCGGATCGCTTTACGCCAGATCCGGTTTTCCGGATCGCCAAACAACAAGGGTGACCCGAGCGGTTGTGCGCCATGACAGGCGCAGGCCGTCATTACGACACTTGCACCACAAAAGATGCACGTCGACGACGGCAGGACATCGCTAAAGATACCAACAACCAGCTCAGGACCCGATCCATGATCACTCAAACACCTAAGATCTTCGCGCCGCCCGGTGAGGGACTGCTTTGCCAGTTCCCGCTCGAGGCTGAGCGCGGGCTGGAGTATCCCATTAATGGCAAAACGTATGTTGATCGATGCCACCCACCCGGAAGAAACCCGGGTTGTGGTGGTCAACGGTACCAGAGTCGAAGAGTTTGATTACGAATCGAGCAATAAGGCCCAGGTAAAAGGTAACATCTATCTCGCCAAAATCACCCGCGTGGAGCCGTCGCTTCAGGCGGCGTTTGTAGAGTATGGCGGCAACCGCCACGGCTTTCTGCCGTTCAGCGAAATCCATCCGGACTACTACCGCATTCCCATTGCCGACCGCGAAGCGCTGCTTGCGGAAGAAGAGGAGATTCGGCGCGCCGAAGAGGCTGCCCGCTCCCAGCGGGAAGAAGAGGATGATCTGGAAGATGCCGACGACAACGGTCGCCTGACCGATGTGGAAAGCGACCAGGCCGTTTCCGAAGTTCACGAGCCCAATGATCCGGACGACGACAGCGTCAGCAGCGACGATGCAGACAGCGCCGGGGAAACGGCTGCGGATACGGATGCTGAACCGGCTTCGGAATCAGATGATGAGGCCAGTGAAGACGCACCGCAGGACACAGATGCCCTATCGCAAGACGCTGCTGATGAAGGTGCTCAGACATCTGAAGACGATACAACAGGCAACGACGATGCCGATCTGCCTGCCACCGCGCTGACCGACAGCACTGAAGAGGCTGATGGCGACGACCGGGTGGACACAGCCGATGCGGCCCTGATCGACGACGCCACCGCAGGTGAAAGCCAGGCTTCGGAAGACCAGGACAGCGCAGATCAGGCTGCTGAAGAGGGCGCGGCTCCGGAAGGTCACGATGTTGTCGGCGACACGGTAGATCCGGCAGAAGCAGACAAGATCGACGCCGGGGAAAGCCTGGCTGCAGAAGAAGGGCAGGCTGAAGACGACAGCCAGGGCGACGACAACCGCTCTGAGGGTCGTGGCCGAGGCCGCCGTCGCCGCCGCCGTGGCGGCTCTGGCAAAGCGGCTCGCGCGTCTGTTGCCGCCATTCAGGAAGAAGTCGAAACCAGCGCTGAAAGCACGGAAGATCTGGACGACGTCGCCCGACGCCGGGCCCGCCTGATGCGCCGCTACAAAATCCAGGAAGTGATCAAACGCCGCCAGGTGTTGTTGATCCAGGTGACCAAGGAAGAGCGCGGAAATAAGGGCGCTGCCCTTACCACCTATCTCTCCCTGGCTGGTCGTTATTGCGTTTTGATGCCCAACACCGCCAAAGGGGGCGGCATCAGCCGGAAGATCTCCAATGTAAACGATCGCCGTCGCCTGAAGACTGTGCTGAACGACCTGGACATCGTCGACGGCATGGCAGTGATCGTGCGCACCGCCGGCAGCCAGCGCACCAAAACGGAAATTCGCCGTGACTATGAGTACCTGCTGCGCTTGTGGAACGACATCCGCAACCGGACCATGGAATCTGTCGCGCCCAGCCTGATCCATGAAGAAGCAGACCTGATCAAGCGCTGCGTGCGTGACCTCTATTCCCGTGAGATGGACGAGGTGCTGGTGGAAGGTGAGGCCGGTCACAAGGCCGCCAAATCCTACATGCGCATGCTGACACCCAGTCATGCCAAGCACGTCAAGCTTTACAGCAATCCCTCTATGCCGCTGTTCCACAAGTTCCGGGTGGAAGAGCAGCTCAACGCCATGCATGCCACCACGGTAACTTTGCGATCCGGTGGCTCCATTGTGCTGAACCAGACCGAAGCGCTGGTGGCCATCGACGTGAACTCCGGCAAAGCCACACGCGAACGGCACATCGAAACCACTGCTTTGAAGACCAATCTGGAAGCGGCGGAAGAAGTGGCGCGCCAGCTGCGTCTGCGGGATCTGGCCGGGTTGATTGTCATCGACTTCATCGACATGGAAGACCCCAAGCACAACCGCGAGGTTGAGCGGCGCCTGAAGGACTCCATGAAACAGGACCGCGCCCGCATTCAGTTGGGCCGCATCAGTCCCTTTGGCTTGCTGGAGCTTTCCCGTCAGCGCCTGCGCCCCAGCCTCTTTGAATGGGCAACGGAATCCTGCTCGGCCTGTAACGGCACCGGTTGGGTTCGCGCCACAGACTCGGCAGCACTGCAGGTTCTGCGGGCCCTGATCGACGAAGCCGTGCGCCGGGGTGCCGGTGAGATTCAGGTCAAAACCCCGACACGGGTCGCCCTGTATCTGCTGAATGAGAACCGCAGCCAGGTGGTCAGCACCGAACAGCGTTACGGTGTTCAGATCATGATCCGGGCTGACGACGACCTGGACGGCCAGGAGTATCAGATCGAACGGCTGTCGTCCGGTCCCCTCACCATCGAAGGCGAGGCGCAGGAAATCAGCGACGCCGACGAGGAGGCTGTCGCGGACAGTTCCGACGACCGTGACGGCGAAGAAGAAGGCCGGGGTCGTCGTCGCGACCGCCGAGGCGGCCGCCGTCGCCGCGGGGACCGCAATGATCGGGGCGATCGGGGCGACCGTGCAGGTCGCAGCGACGAAGGCGCCGAGGATCAGGAAGCCGACGGCACCAGCGAGCAGGACAGCGAGTCCGCCCGTGGGGATCAGCCAGAGCGTGATGGCGACGAAGGCAACAGCAAACGCCGCCGCCGGGGTAAACGCGGTGGTCGCCGTCGTGGTCGCCGCCGCGAAGAAGAAAGCAACCAGGATCAGGACAGCCAGGGTGCCGACGGCGCAGATGAGCAGGACAGCCAGGCTGACAGCTCTTCTGAGGGTGAGGATGCACAGGCTGCTGCAGCTGAACGCAGCGAGAACGCAGAAAGCGTGAGCGAAGCGGTTGCTGAGGCACCGGCTTCTTCCTCCGACACACCGGAAGCTGAAGAAGCCAAACCCAAAACCCGTCGTCGCCGGACCCGCCGTAAAACAGAAGACGAGAGTCCTGCTGTTGAAGCTGCTGAGACTGCCGGTTCGGGGGATGCTTCTGCTGAAGAAGAAAAGGCAGAAGAAAAACCCAAAACCCGGCGTCGGACACGCAAGAAAGCAGAGCCTGCTGCGGAAGAAACGGCCAGTGAGGCGGAAGGTGAAGAAGCCCCTGCTCCGCTGACACGTAAACGCCGGACCCGGAAACCCAAAGCGGTGGATATCCCCATCGAAACAGGGACTGAAAACGAAGCCAAGACGGAAGAAACGGCTGCGGAAGAGGAAAAACCAAAACCGCGCCGCCGTCGGACCAGCAAGAAGAAAGAGGCGGAAGCCAGTACAGAGGCCGTTCAGGAATCTGCCGCTGAGGCGTCACCAAAATCAGGGAACGCTGAACCGGATGCCCAGGTTGCCAAGGCTGCTGAACCTGCTGTTGCCTCAGCTCCTGCTGCAGAGTCTTCTGCCGCGCCGGAAGCAACTGCGGGTGCCTCCGCTCCAGCCGCGTCGACTGAAGACAAGCCAGCCAAACCCCGCCGCAAAGGCTGGTGGAACCGCTTGCTGGAATGATGCAGACCTGTTGACCAAAGAAACAGAAAGGCCGGAAGAACTTATCTTCCGGCCTTTCTTTTTGCTCAGCTACCAGATCTCAGGCGTCTGGGTGGGACCACCTCTCTGACCGATCCCGCTTTCACGTCATACATCAAAGCAGACACCGTCAGGCTCCCGGGAATTTCTTCAGCTGCTGCCAGTCGATCCAGGTCCTCCCGCAGACAGGCTTCATGATCTTCGATGGCCAATGGGGCCACATCAACACCAACCTGACTCTTCAGTGCCTCCCGGAACCCGGGATCTGCAAAACGCTCGGCCCCACATTGGGTGTGATGCATCACCACCAGATCAAAGGCTGCAGGTTCACCGCCCTGCATCCGTGACACCATAAATGCCAAAGTCGCCACTTCTGACACCACCTCTTGCGTCACACGGCCACCGGTGTTGCGGATCACCACGGCATCTCCCAGCGCCAGCCCCAGGACATGAGCCGGGTCAACACGGGCATCCACACAAGCCAGAATGACGGCGCGCAGGTTGGGCAGAACAGGCAGGTCCCCCTGCTCAAAATCATTCGAAAAGTCCTGATTCCGCTGAAGCAGTGTATGCATCACACCGGAGGGCGGGGTTTGGACGACCCCGGCAGTGCCGGCTTCAGCAGGTAACCGGCCCTTCATCGTTTCTAACTGTTCTTGACTGGACAAGAGTCTTCTCCCACAGATTATGCTGTCATTTCGACGACAAGGTTCCGACGCGCTTGCCTCTTTGTCAGGATTTCTGCCAACCAGTTTATCTGTTGAAAACCTGACAAACGCGCCCGTTGAGAACCATAAATGGGTTATTGCTTTATAAAAACAAGCGATAACTTTAAAATATAAAGTGAATTGGATTTTGCCTCATGGCATCAACCCGCCGATACAAAATGCTATGTCCCATTACCCGCGCTCTGGACGCAGTAGGGGACCGTTGGGAACTGCTGATCCTGAGAGATCTGCATGCAGGACCAGCGCGTTTCAAAGACTTGCAAAAAAGTTTGGTGGGTATAGCAAGCAATCTTCTGACCGATCGGCTGGTTAAGCTAACGGACCAGGGATTGATCAAAAGGTATCAGGATCCAATGGGGGTCACCCTCTATGCGCTGACGCCCTTAGGGGAAAAGACCCGCAGCTTGCTTCTGGAACTGGCATTACTGGGCAGCCATTTCCCGCCGGAGCCGGACCTCAAACCCATGACCAGCCACCGGACCATCGCTGTCACCCTTGCCGCACTTCTGGAACGGGTTGCAGGCCCACAGGACCACCTGACCCTGCAGCTGATCGTGGAAGAAGAGACTTTCTGTGTCGAAATAGATGCTGGGCGGGTCCGCGTCGTTCTGGGCTTGTGTTCTGCCCCCCAGGCAACAGCCCGAACCACTTACAAAGCCCTGTTGGCTGTCGGTGACGGACTTCTGTCACCCGAGGCTTTTGCCATGACAGACATTCATCTGCAGTCAGGCAGCGCTGCCACCCTGCAACACTTCCTGTCTTTAATGGGCCGGGCCATTGCTTACCTCACCCCACAGGCGGGTGGGAATTGAGGCGAGTGATAGGCCTAAAGTCCAATGCGTGATCGGTCTGTTTGGCACATCGCAACACTAGAGCATGATCGGTTTAGTTAGAAGCGCTTCGCGCTTGTACCTAAACCGTGAATCATCCTCTAAAACATTGAAAAGAGGCAAATTTACGCTTCAAGTGTAATCACGAAGTGATTCCACTTAAACCGATTTGACTCTAAGCCAAGTTACAACGGCCAAACCTGATCAAGCCGTTATCTCGGGAACATCGGAAGGTGGATCACTGTTCGCCCCCCACCATCCGGAATGCTGCCGGGCACTGATCCTCTAAGGGGCCATTACCCGCTTAACATCCTGGTAAGACACCGACGAAGCTGAGGAAACACTGATTGGATAGATCGCTCCCAATTGGGAAAGCAGGAACAGCCCTCCGCTTAGAGTCAAATCGGTTTAAGCAGACTCACTAGATGATAACACTTCAACCGTGAAGTTGTCTCTTTTCAACGTGTTAGGGCAGCACTCCGGAAGGATCAGCCCTTTTTCAGCCAATGAGCCAAGCGCTCTGCCGCTTCGGCCATATCTGCGGTGGGCCCGGCAAAGGAAAAGCGCAGGGTCTGATTTCCGCGCTCTGGATCAAAGTCGGTGCCGGGCGTGACGGCCACAGAGGTTTCTTTCAGCATCCGCTGGCAGAAATCCGGCGAATCATTGGTCAGGTGCCCCACCTCCGCATAGAGGTAAAAAGCCCCGTCAGCAGGGGCCAGACGGTCAAACCCGGCCTTGGGCAACTCACGCAGCAGCAAATCGCGGTTTTGTGCATAGGTCGCCACATAGGCGTCCAGTTCATCGGCACAGTCAAAGGCTGCCAGGGCCGCCTGCTGGGACAGCGCCGAGGCGGAAATGAAGAAGTTCTGGGAGAGGCATTCGACCGGACGCACCAGATCCTCCGGCAGGATCATCCAGCCCAGTCGCCAGCCGGTCATGCAGAAATACTTGGAAAAGGAATTGATGATGATGGCCTTGTCGGTGAACTCCGCAGCTGACACCGCCCGGGGGCCATAGGCAATGCCGTGATAGATTTCGTCGGAGACCAGGCGGATACCTTCTGCCTCACAATAGTCCACCAGGGCCTTCAGGGCCTCGGCATCCAGCATGGTGCCGGTGGGATTGGAGGGAGAAGCCACGATCAGCCCGTCCAGCTTTCCTGCTTTGGCCAGCAGCTCCGGCGTGGGCTGGTAGCGCTGATCAACGGTGGTTTCCAGAGATACCACCTCCAGGCCCAGTGCCGTCAGAATGTTCCGGTAGGCCGGGTATCCGGGTGCGGCCAGGGCAACCCGGTCACCTGGGTCAAAGGCCGCCAGAAATCCCAGCAAAAAAGCGCCTGAGGAGCCCGGTGTGACCGCAATACGGTCCGGCGACAGGGTCACACCATAGCTGTCCAGATAATGTTGCTGCAGTTTGGCCCGCAAGGGCGGCAGACCAAAGGCATCGGTATAGCCCAGCAGATCCCTTTCCAACGCCTCCTGAGCGGCCTTGCGCACAGCCAGGGGGGCGGGCGTGCCGGGCTGACCCACTTCCATATGCAGGACCTGATCTCCTGCGGCCTGCTTGGCATTGGCCGCACGCATGACGTCCATCACAATGAAGGAAGGGATGCTTCCGCGGGAGGCAACTTTGAGAGCCATGATGTTATCCTGAGCAACAACTGAAAACAGGTAAGGGAGCGCCGACCTCTCCCTTCTCTTCGAACCTCGGCAGGCCAGACCCCGGAGGCAAGAGTGGATTGGGGGGACAGCTAGCCTCCCCCCTTAACGCCTTTTGAGTCTAGAGCATGATCGGTTTGGTCAGTAGCGCTTTGCGCTTGGAACTAAACCGTGACTCATCCTCTAAAACGTTGAAAAGAGGAAAATTTACGCTTCAAGCGTTATCACGTAGTGAGTCCACTTAAAGCGATTTGACTCTAGCGGGCAATAACCGCCAAACCGTCAGAGCGGGGGTCGGCTTCCACCACACAGGCAATGCCTTCTTCCCCTTCCAGATCGTAAGGACAGAAGAAAGCCGATACATGGGTTGGATCGGGCACTTCACGCACCCCCAGAGCCCAGCCGCCCAGGCTGTTGACAGGCACCCCCGGTTCGTAGAACAGCGTTCCCTGCTCATTCAGCCTCACCCGGGGCAGTTTGACGGCTTCTTCCAGCAACAGATCCAGCTCCAGCTTGGCAAAGGCCACGGTAAAGAGGGAAGCCGCCGTGCCGGCAGAGTCACTGCCGCTGGCCGCGAAGGTCACCCGTCCGGTGTTTTTGTTCCCCACCAGTGCCACCGACAGCGGCACGGCGTTGCCCAAAGAAGCCGGAGGCGGCGCGGCCAGCACCAGGCCGCTGCCAGGCAGCACCTTCCCGCTGCCAAAGAGGTGGTTCATGGTGAAGCTGCAGGTCACGGCGTTGCCAAACCGGTCACCAACCACAAAGCCCGTGGAAGGAACGGCCCCTTCATCGGTCTGGGTGCCACTGCGCTGGTTGCTTTCGTCAATCAGACTGCGGGCCCGATCCCGGCCGGTCAGGTCAGACAGAGCCACCCGGCTGCGGCCATCCGCCCCCAGCCAGTTGGCCCGGTCCGCAAAAACCCGATCCTGGGCTTCCGCAAAAATCCGGTAGCCGTCCCGGTCCGCACCGTCCCAGTCCTTGACCTCCACCAGCATCTGCCAGAGCTGGGCGAAACTCACTCCCCCAGTGGCTGGCGGTGGCGGCAGAAAGAGCACGTGGTTGCCCACCTGCTGTTCCAGCGGCTCGATCATTTCCGGCAGGTTGTTGCGGATGGTGGCTTCATCGAAATGCACCCCGACGGTCTTGGCTTCAGCCACCAGGCGACGGGCAAAGCCCCCTTTGTAGAGGTACCCTCCGCCGCGCTGCCGCACTCCGGAGAGTGAGGTGGAAAGATTGAGCTGTTCCAGACGGTCGCCGACCCGATAGTCCTCGCCATTGGCCTTGCGGTAAAGCTTGGCCAGCGCCGGATTGCCGTCCATCATGAAACGGGAAGCCTGCAGGTCTTTGACAAAAGCCCGGCTCACCGGGAATCCGAACCGGGCCATGCGCTCGGCCGGGTTCAGCAGCAATTCCCACCGCTGCGTGCCATAGCGGGCGTGCATCAACGCCATGGCGCGGGCTGTTTCCGGCACCACACCACCGTCTGCTTCCAGCTGCGGCGGGAACAGCAGCGCTTCAGCCTTGATGGCTTCGCGGGAGAAGAGGATACAGGCCCCGCCACTGCCAAGACCGGCGCGCGAAGGTTGGGTCACGGCAAGGGTAAAGGACATGGCAACCGCAGCATCAAATGCCGTTCCGTTCCGCGCCAGAATGTCCCGTCCAACCAGGGTGGTATTGGGTTCATCCGCGGCCACCAGACCGGCGAAACCTTCAACCACAGCCACTTCACCCTTGTTGGGGTTGCTGTCCCCACAGGCGGCCAGCGCGCCGATCATCAGCGTGGCGACCAGTCCTTTGAGGCCCAGGCTGAGGCTGGCTGACTTCCTGCCAAAGGGACCTTTCGACAACAGTCCGCTAAGCCAGCGACGGTCCCTGTCTGAGGTCCGCCCCGCCACAACCGGCCCGGCGTTCCCCTTTTTCTCTTTCTCAAACGGCTGGATTTCTGTCATCAGAAGCTCGTTTTCACCACAGGATTTCTTGCTCGCCACGCCCCTTGGACCCTTATAACAATTTAACTTGATCAAACAGATGGGGTTCCTGAAAGATGGAACCAGCCTTTCCGTTGATTCGTTTCAAAGACCTACCTACCTTAACAAAGCCACAATCGCACCAGAGAATTTTCAGGTCAGCCTGTTCGGCCAAAAACTGATGCAGGATCAGAACAGGCTCTGGACAGGATCTGGAAAAGGAAATCGCCCTTTGCCGCTTTCGTCTTCATTGCCCCTTTGGCGACCGTCCACCTGGTTTTCTGGCTTCCTTACGCATGGTTTCAAACCACTGGCGGCTCTTTTTTGTCTGCTCTTGCTGGTGCCTCTGGCCAGCGGCAGGGCCCAGGCCGTCTCCCTGATCCGGGACGCCGAAATCGAATACGCCATCCGGCTCTATTCCACGCCGCTGTTCCGGGCCGCCGGCCTGACGCCGTCTGCCGTGGAAATCTATCTGGTCAACGATCCCAGCCTCAACGCCTTCGTCACCGCCGGGAACAACCTGTTCATCAACACCGGCTTGCTGATCCGGGCCGAAGACCCGCTGCAGGTGATCGGCGTGATCGCCCACGAAACCGGCCACATGGCCGGGGGACACTCTCTGGGCCGGGGCGAAGAAATCCGCAATGCCTCCATCAAGGCCCTGGCGGCCCAGTTGCTGGCCATCGGCGCCGCCGTGGCCTCGGGCAGCGCCGGGGCAGCGGCCGCGGTGTCCCTTGCCGGTCAGGACGTGGCCCTGAAGAGCCTTCTGGCCTACACCCGCGGGCAGGAGCAGGCGGCCGACCAGGCCGGGGTGAAGTACCTCAACGCAACAGAGACTTCCCCGCGGGGCCTGCTGGAGTTCATGGAAATTCTGGAAGATCAGGACCTTCTGCTTTCCGACAATCAGGATCCCTACCTGCGCACCCACCCCCTGACCCGGGAACGTGTGGATTTTCTGGCTGAACAGACCCGCCTGTCGCCTTACGCGGATCAGCCGGCACCGCCGGAGTTTATCGCCCTGCATGCCCGGGTTCGGGCCAAACTGATTGGCTTTTTGAGCACCCCTCAGCAGCTCAGCCGCTACTACGATCGCAAGGACCGCTCCCTGCCCGCCCGCTATGCCCGGGCCATCTCCGCCTATCAGCAGGGATTGATTGATGATGCCCTGCTGCGGCTCGACAGCCTGATGCAGGAGTTTCCCAACGACCCCTTTTTCCATGAACTGCGCGGCCAGATCCTGCTGGAGCATGGCCGGGTCGCCGAAGCCCTGCCCGATTATCAGATTGCTGCCGACCTCAGGCCCAACGAGCCTCAGCTGCTGCAGGCCCTGGCCCGCACGCAGGTGGAACTGAACCAGCCTGATCTGGACGCAGCCGCAGAAAAGAACCTGCAGAAGGTGGTGCGGTCAGAACCTTACAACTCCTACGCCTGGCGGCTACTCTCCACGGTCTATTCCCGGCAGGGGGAAAAGGGTCTGATGTCTCTGGCCCTGGCGGAAATGTACTACGCCCAGGGCGCCATACCCGACGCCCACCGCCTGTCTGAACGGGCCCTCAAACTGCTGCCCGAAAACTCCCCGCCCTGGTACCGCGCCTCCGACGTCCAGACCGCCACCCAAAACACCCTGGGCGCAAAGAAGAATAACTAGCGCTTTGAGCGGACGGCACGAAACCTAACCTCTTTTGCAATACTTCAGCGGAAGCAGGTTTTTTCTTTTTTGATCCATCTCCTTGCTGATGTGAATGAAGGACGAGACAGGCATTGTCATGCTCGTTTTGCAGTCCACGAACAAGATACTCTAGCTGATTGAACAGTGGCCTATCCGGGCATTTTCCTTTCCTCGGAATAGAAAATCCCCGAGAAGCCCGTGTTGGCTCCTCGGGGATTGTGTAATCGGTCGATTGATCTCAAACCTGAATCGCCCGCAGGAAAAAAAGGAACAGCTAGGTCAGCCAATCTTGGGACAAATCAACATATCCATCTTCTGATCCATCTGCCGCATCCAAGGCAGATAAATGCGCTCCAAAAACAAGGAAACTATCACCATTTCCGGCATCTCCAATCAGAAGGTCCGCTTTCGCGTCGTCATCTACATATCCAGCTGAAGAGACAGACCAACCCAATTTGTCTGCATCGTTTAATCCTTCAAAAACAACCCCATGGGTTTGATTCATGTCAGACAGGTCAATTCGCCCATCAGCGGATCCACCTGCAACCGTATCCAATGCCGATAATTGAGAACCATAAACCAAATAGACCTGCCCTGTGTTGTTGCTTCCATTTGACTCAGCGTGGGGTGCAGCTAGGAGGATATCATCTACTCCATCCCCATCGACATCACCCGCAGAGGCAACACTGTGACCAAGCTGGTCCCCACTGTCAGCTGCTTCAAAGACATAGCCGAATGTCTGATCCATATCTGAAAGATCGATGACACCGTCAGCGGCCCCACCATCAGCTTCATCCAATGAAGTTAACTGATCGCCAAAAATCAGGTAGGCATCACCGCCGCCAGAGCTACTTCTTGCACCAATCAGCAAATCATCAACGACCAACCCTGTAGCTGGATTGACACCAAGGTTTACCTGCCCTGCAGATGAAACACTGTAACCTGTATCAGATACCCCTTGCTCACCAACAATCGTGAATCCAGTGGTTACATCCAAATCTGAGACATCAATGACACCATTTGGGTTGCCCTGAGTGCCCCCTAAGGCGTCCAAATTCTCTAATTGACCACCGAGCAAAACATACACCTCACCTCGACCAGCGTCTGGCGAAGAAACCACTAAATCGTCAAAACCATCCCCATCAAGATCACCAGCTGAAGCAACGGAAAACCCAAGATGATCATTCTGATCGGCACCAATGATTTGGAAGCCAGTTGATTTATCTAAATGATCAAGATTGATGTATCCAGCAGTTGCTCCTGCGTTGTCTAAAGCAGCAAGCTCAGACCCGAAAAGAACATAAGCTTCACCGGAGTTGTTGCCATTGTTAAACTGCCCGTTGCCCTCAGCTTTATCAGCGCCAATGATCAGATCGTCGAGCCCATCGTTGTTCACATCCCCCGCTGATGAAACAGATATTCCACTAAAGTCGCTCGCATCCATACCTCTGATAATGTAGCCGAAAACGCCGGATTTCCACAGATCGTCCAGATCAATCTTTCCATCGGCGGGATTTCCGTCTGCTGTGTCCATTGCGGAGAACTGGGATCCGAAAATCAAATAGCTTTCTCCGGCACTTGTGCTGCTCCCATTGATATCGGCTTTTGGTGCACCAATTAGCAAATCCGGCAGAGTATCGCCGTCTACATCCCCCACTGATGCGACGCTGGTGCCAGCAGCATCGCCACCATCGATACCTTCAAAAATGTACCCGGTAGTGCCATTCATGTCTGCTAGGTTGATGTTACCGTCAGCAGCCCCACCGTCCGCGACGTCTAGTGCAGACAACTGATCGGCAAAAACCAGGTAAACCTCTCCAGCCCCATTTTCAGCTCCAATCAGCAAATCCCCTTCAAGGTTGGACACCGAAATCTCAGAAGTTCCTGTACCCTCAATGGTGTAGTGAGAGACAGAGGGGTCAACAACTGCTGTTGGATCAGAAGTTAGCGTATAGACATGGCCGTCTGTGTCATCAAACTCCACTTCTACTCTAAATTGGTCACCTGACGCATCATAACCAAGCTCAAAGGTCGCATCGGTGGCGTTGGCAACGTCCACCCAATCGGTGCCATCGAACTTCTGCCACTGATAACTGAAGGTGCCCAGGCCGTCAGGATCACTGATGGCGCTGATGTCTGCTGTTAATGTCAGACCTTCCGTCGGCGACCCACTAATCGTCACATTGCCCGTTGGCAGTTGGTCGTCATCAATGACGGTGACGGTTCCTGTGGTCATCTCATAAGGACCATGGCCGTCCAGATCACTGAACACCAAAACGACACGAACCTGATCAGGGGCCAAATCATGGTTTAGCTGATAGCTATCGCTATCGGTTGAGTCTGAAATGACCGTCCAGGGGTCCGTTGCTCCGCCATCGCTGGAACTCTCCCAACGGTAAGTGAAGGGCCCAAGGCCATCCAGATCAACAATGCTGGAAGTGTCAGCGGTCAACACCAGGCCTTCCGTCGGGTTTCCAGAAATTACCGGCGATCCCGTCGGAAGTTGATCAGCGTCGATGACGGTCACAGCATCAGAGTACTGGGTGTAGTTGTGACCATCTGTATCATCAAAGGTGGTTTCAACTCGGTACTGCTCACCGGCCATCTCAAAGCCAAGCTCAAAGGTCGCATCGGTGGCGTTGGCAACGTCCACCCAATCGGTGCCATCGAATTTCTGCCACTGATAACTGAAGGTGCCCAGGCCGTCAGGATCACTGATGGCACTGATGTCTGCTGTTAATGTCAGACCTTCCGTCGGCGACCCACTAATCGTCACATTGCCCGTCGGAAGTTGGTCGTCATCAATGACGGTGACGGTTCCTGTGGTCATCTCATAAGGACCATGGCCGTCCAGATCACTGAACACCAAAACAACACGAACCTGATCAGGGGCCAAATCATGGTTTAGCTGATAGCTATCGCTATCGGTTGAGTCTGAAATGACCGTCCAGGGGTCCGTTGCTCCGCCATCGCTGGAACTCTCCCAACGGTAAGTGAAGGGCCCAAGGCCATCCAGATCAACAATGCTGGAAGTGTCAGCGGTCAACACCAGGCCTTCCGTCGGGTTTCCAGAAATTACCGGCGATCCCGTCGGAAGTTGATCAGCGTCGATGACGGTCACAGCATCAGAGTACTGGGTGTAGTTGTGACCATCTGTATCATCAAAGGTGGTTTCAACTCGGTACTGCTCACCGGCCATCTCAAAGCCAAGCTCAAAGGTCGCATCGGTGGC
>JBQJBP010000005.1:0-157506 GCA_052078155.1 Rhodovibrionaceae bacterium GXU_MW_A322
CGTCGATGACGGTCACAGCATCAGAGTACTGGGTGTAGTTGTGACCATCTGTATCATCAAAGGTGGTTTCAACTCGGTACTGCTCACCGGCCATCTCAAAGCCAAGCTCAAAGGTCGCATCGGTGGCATTGGCAACGTCCACCCAATCGGTGCCATCGAACTTCTGCCACTGATAACTGAAGGTGCCAAGGCCGTCAGGATCACTGATGGCGCTGATGTCTGCTGTTAATGTCAGACCTTCCGTCGGCGACCCACTAATCGTCACATTGCCCGTTGGCAGTTGGTCGTCATCAGTGATCAGCGTGGTTTCCAGAACCACATTTTCAGCGCTGCCGATATCATCTGTAAAGCTGGTGGAGACGCGGATGTCGCTGCCTGCTTCGTCAAAGCCGACAGTGTAGCTGTCTCCACTGGCACCGGGGATGGCTGTCCAGTTCGCCCCATTGTCCGTGGAGCTTTCCCAAATGTAGGTCGGGCTGGATGTGGTCAGACCATCAGGATCAACCAGATTGACCTGCAGGGTTTGACCTTCTGCAACCTCACTCGTCTGCGTCCCGTTGACCGTGAAGTGACCGGATGCCGGTTGATTTGCTGGAACCACAAGCCCCATTGGATTTGAGAGATCAATTTTGCCGTCTGTGACGGCTCCCCCAGATCCGCCAGCTGCATCTAGATCTGCAAGTTGGCTACCGAACACCACATAGCTTTCACCCGAAGTTTGCGCCCCTGAATGACCGGCGTTTTGCGCTCCGATGATCAAATCATCTAGACCGTCTCCATCCACATCACCCGCAGAAGAGACTGATTCACCACTTCGGTCATTGGTTGACACCCCCTCAAGGATGTAACCATGAGTTCCATTCAGATCAGACAAGCTGATGTTTCCATCAACTAAAGCTCCATTTCCTCCCCCAACAGCATCCAAAGCAGCAAGTTGCCCGCCGTAAATGAGATAACTTTCACCTACATCCTGCATGCCATTAACATCAGCAGAACGAGCCCCAACAATCAGGTCATCTTTACCATCACCATTTACATCACCGGCTGATGAAACTGACACACCGCTGGCATCCCCAGCATCAATTCCCTCAAAAGTATATCCCTGCGGACCATTTAGATTGGAAAGACTGATCAGACCATCGGCAACCGCCCCATCTGAGCCACCACTAGCATCCAACTGTGCAAGTTGATCACCAAAAATCAGATAGCTTGATCCTGAATCAAACCCATTGGGATCAGTACCCGTGGCCCCAACGATCAAATCGTCCTTGCCATCTCCATCCACATCTCCCGCTGAAGATACAGAAACGCCACTTACGTCCGAGTCTGCAATCCCCTCAATAATGTACCCATGGTTTCCATCTAGATCAGTTAGCGAAATTCTACCGTCTGTTTCGCTTCCGGAACCACTGTTTGCTTTATCAAGGCTCTCAAGTTGCGCTCCATAGAGGAGGTAACTTTCACCGGCGTTGTTAACTCCGCCAGGATCACCCAAGTGCGCGCCAATCAAAAGATCAGCTATTCCGTCGCCGTCAACGTCGCCAGCAGATGAAACAGAACGCCCACTCTCATCATTTGATGAAATACCTTCAATAATGTACCCGGTAGTTCCATCAAGATCTGACAAGCTGATGTTCCCATCAGCTACCCCCCCTCCAGAACCACCGACAGCATCCAGATTCGCGAGTTGATCTCCAAAAATCAGATAGGTTTCACCTGAGTTGTTACCGCTTGGGTCAGCAAACTCCGCGCCAATGAGTATATCAAACGTTCCATCTCCATCTGCATCGCCTGCAGAAGAAACCGAAAAACCGCTGTAATCTGATCCGTCAATTCCTTCAAAGGTGTACCCTCGGCTTCCGTCCAAATCAGCAAGATCTATGAAACCATCAGAGATTGCCCCCCCCGAACCGCCAATTGCATCTAAGTTTGAAAGTTCAGATCCAAAAACAAGATAACTTTCGCCTGAGTTATTGCCGCTTGGGTTTGCGCCAAATGCACCGATCAGCAGATCATCTAAACCGTCATTGTCTATATCCCCAACCGAAGACACGCTAAAACCGGAGGAGTCATTTGCTGTGATGCCCTCGAAGATATAACCACTAGTACCATCAAGATCTGAGAGGTCTATTCTACCGTCAACTACTGCTCCGCCAGACCCGCCTTCAGCATCTAAGGCAGCCAACTGAGATCCAAACACCAGATAGCTTTCGCCAGCTTTTAAATCTCCTCCAGGACTAGCAAACCGCGCCCCCACAATCAGGTCACTAAGACCGTCACCATCCACGTCACCCGCTGATGAAACAGAGAAACCAGAGGCATCTGCAGCATCTATCCCTTCAAGAATGTACCCATTGGTAGCGGCAGTGTTTACAGCAATCACAGGCGTGGATAACTGCAACGTCACACTTTCTAGATTGCTGTTATCATCTGTAAAGCTGGTGGAGACGCGGATGTCATTGCCTGCTTCGTCAAAGCCGACGGTGTAGCTGTCTCCACTGGCACCAGGGATAACCGACCAGCTCGCCCCATTGTCCATGGAGCTTTCCCAAATGTAGGTCGGGCTTGATGTGGTCAGACCATCAGGATCAACCAGATTGACCTGCAGGGTTTGACCTTCTGCAACCTCACTGGTCTGCGTCCCGTTGACCGTGAAGTAGCCTGTGGCGGCGGAGTTAACAGGCCCGGAACTGTCGGTTGGGTTAGATAGATCAATTTTGCCGTCTGTGACGGCTCCCCCAGATCCGCCAGCTGCATCTAGATCGGCGAGTTGGCTGCCGAACACCACATAGCTTTCGCCCGCTGTATCACCAATGCCTGAAGCCCCGATCAACAGATCGGCTTTCCCATCCCCATCCACATCTCCAGCGGAAGAAACTGAGACCCCAAGAAGATCTGCCGCTGAATCGCCCTCAAACACGTACCCCGTTGTTCCGTCCAAATCAGCCAAACTGATTTTGCCATCAGCCACAGCTCCACCGGAGCCGCCGACGGAATCAAGGTTGGATAACTGTCCCCCATAAATAAGATAAGCTTCACCAGAACTGTTTCCGTTCGGATCTGCCTGATGTGCGCCGATCAACAGATCGTCTTTTCCGTCTCCATCAACGTCACCGGCAGAAGAAACAGCGAAACCGCTGGTATCATAAGGATCATCGCCTTCAAAGATGTAACCATTGGTACCATCCAAATCAGCGAGATCAATCTTGCCATCGGTGACAGCCCCGCCGGAACCGCCGACTGAATCTAAGTCCGCCAGTTTATCGCCAAAAATCAGATAGCTGCGACCATTGTCAAAACCCCCGGCATTGGCCAAATGAGCGCCAACGATTAAGTCACCTTGGCCATCACCGTCCACATCACCAGCAGATGATACATTGAGCTGCGCACTACTGCTGCCATCAACGACGCCTTCGAGAACAAACCCAGTCGATCCATTCAAATCGGCTAAACTGATTTTTCCATCTGATACGGCGCCTCCAGACCCACCAATTGAATCAAGATCCGTTAGCTTGTCGCCATAGATGACATAAGCATCTGCTACACCCGTGCCAGAATCTGCCCCCGATCCAATTACAAGATCTGCTTGACCGTCACCATCCAGATCACCAGCAGAAGAAACGGAAAGACCGCTCTTATCACCATCTGAGAGACCTTCGAATACAAATCCAGTGGTACCATTTAGATCTGCAAGATCAATGTTCCCGTCTGAGACCGCCCCTCCGGATCCTCCTACAGAGTCCAGATCTGCAAGCTGTCCCCCGTAAATCAGGTATGTCTCTCCAGCATCAAGGTTCCCGTTAGGATCACCATTTTCGAAGGCCCCAACCAGCAAGTCATCCTTGCCGTCACCATCCACATCACCAGCAGAAGAAACTGAATATCCACTGTGATCGTTGTATTCGATGCCTTGCAGTGTATAGCCACGCACACCGTCCAAATCAGAAAGGCTGATTTTTCCGTCAACTACGGCGCCGCCAGAGCCGCCGATCGAGTCCAGCTCATTTAGTTTTGAACCCAGTACCACGTAACTTTCACCAGCGATGAAGTTACCGTTTGGACCAACCTGATAAGCGCCGATGATGAGATCATCCAAGCCATCATTGTCTACATCACCTGCCGAAGACACAGAAAAGCCTGTGTTGTGATGCGCCCCCGTTCCTTCGAAAACGTATCCATAAGTGCCGTCGAGACCAGCCAGACCAACCAGTCCATCTGCAACGGCACCACCAGACCCGCTGTTGACATCTGCATTGTCCAGCTGATTGCTGAAAATCAGATAGGCCTCACCCGAGTTTGTCCCATAGGGATCTGCCTGATATGCACCAATCAACAGATCATCAAGACCATCCCCATTAACATCACCTGCCGACGAAACAGCTCGTCCCGCCAGATCATCCGCTTCAACACCTTCGAGAATGTAATGGGTCTTGTCGGCCATGGTTCTGCGTCTCCATAATTCTATCCGAAGTGGCTATTCTTCGTAGAAATCACATGATGCTTGCTGATAATGCACGCTTAAGTTCACACGAATACAGATGAACATAAAAATGTACACGTGTGAATATGGAACCTGATCCACTTAAAAATCAGTTAATCGAATTGATCTGGGAAGGAGGATCTTTCCTGACACACCCCAATAAATCACCAGCCCACGGAACGACAACTAAGCAATTGAAATTAGTTGATAAAAACCGCAAACTATCTATTTATCAACTTTTTCACCTCCGTCCCTTTAACAATCCTTCCTTGTCGTTTATTCTTTTGTGACAATTTTGCGCAGTTGATGAACTCAGCCCAGCATCCGATGATGGAAATATTGAATTAAAACATCACTGCAACTTTAAAGGGCTTAGTCGTTTCATCTGAATTTCAACTAAATAGAGATATCCATCAAAACCAAAGCTGCACGCGCAGTTAGTGTCAATCAGCGCTCTCAATACCTGTTTTTGTTGCTCTGTTTTCAGTTTTTACTACCTGTTTGCCAACTGCATTGACGGCATCCCTCAAATGGAACGGCATTCCTTTACCAATGACCAAAGCTCCCCCCACTCATCGCTCGAACCGGGTGCATTGTCAGAAATCACCTGTGGTCAGTCTTGGTGGCCGTCTCATCCAGCATCTATCCCCCCAACAAACCTGTGATCGCAGGAGAGTGGCGGAGGGGCTGGTCCTGACAGGGCAAAGTCCGTATCGTGCTGCAGAGATTATTGCCCCGGCCAGCAGGTCCGCATGCCTTTGGGAAAAGGCATCGGGATCCGGCGGTCGCTCTTTGGAGAAATTTGTTTCATGTCATCTTCTTCTTTCGGCTGGGCCGCTGCCAGCGCCCTCGTCACGGCTGCCCTGGTTGGCGGAGCCCTCTATCTGACCCAGCCGCAGATGCTGCCAGGTGGCCATCCGACCCTGGGTCAGAGCAGTCAGGCCGGTCCCGCCGATGAGGTCATCCGCAGTTACCTGCTGAAGAACCCGGAAGTTCTGATCGAAGCCATGCAGGTGCTCGAAGCCCGGCAGAACCAGGTGAAAGAAGATCTGCAGAAAGTGGCTTTGGGCCAGTCCCACGAAGCGCTCTACGGCGATGCCAGCGACCCCATTATCGGCTCCGCTGACGGAGACATCGTGGTGGTCGAATTCTTCGACTACCAGTGCGGCTACTGCAAACGGGTTGCGCCGGGTCTGCAGCAGACCATCGCCCAGGACGGCAACATCAAAGTTGTGATGAAAGAGTTCCCCATTCTGGGGGAAGCCTCGGTCATTGCCGCCCGCGCCGCCCTGGCGGCCCAGAAGCAAGACAAATATGAAGAGATGCACTGGGCCCTGATGAACTACCGTGGTCGCCTGAACGAAACGGTCATCCTCGCCCTGGCCAATGATCTGGCTCTGGATGTGGAGAAGTTGAAGCAGGACATGATCGACCCTGAAGTCACAGCCCATCTGGAACGGGTACGGCAGGTCGCCCAGAAGCTGCAGATCAATGGCACCCCGGCCTTTATCATCGGTGAAGAGCTGGTGCCCGGCGCCCTGTCCATGGAGTCGTTCCGCGCCAAGGTGGACGAGGCCCGCGCCAGCCAGGGATAAGCGACCGCCGCTTCCGGCCTGATACGGGCAAAGCTGGTCATCATGGCTGCCCAGTCCTCTGACTGGGGCTGGGCAAGCCAGACCGGGAGTTTTGCCAGAACTGGACGGGTCTGCCGCATGCAGATAAACCCAACCAGAAAAGGCATGAAATCCCAAAGCGGAACATTGCCCCCACCGGGCTTCCCATGCTAACGCTTTGCGACGCAAAACGGAGGGACAGGCGTGGCCGAGACCCCACGGGTTCTGGTTCTGAACGGACCCAATCTAAATCTGCTGGGCACCAGGGAGCCGGAGATCTATGGTCACGAGACCCTGGCGGACCTGGAGGCTGCCTGCCTGAAAGACGGCGAGGCTCTGGGGCTGAACGTAAGCTGCAAACAGTCCAATCATGAAGGGGAGCTGGTCAGCTGGATTCAGCAGGCCAAAGGCACCCAGGACGGACTGATCCTCAACGCCGCCGCCTACACCCATACTTCCGTTGCCATCATGGACGCCTTGCAGGCTGTTGACCTGCCGGTTATTGAAGTCCATCTATCAAACATTCACCAGCGCGAGACATTCCGCCACCACTCCTATGTTTCAAAAGTGGCTCTTGGAATGATCTGCGGTCTGGGCTCAGACGGATACCGTCTGGCTCTGTCCGCTTTGGCGCGTAAACTCAGAAGCGAGCGCGAGGCATAATGGGCAAGTTCCCGTTGGATGAAAAGGCTGTCCGGACCCTGGCCACCATTCTGGACGACACCAACCTGACCGAAATCGAAGTTGAAGCCGGCGACCACTGCATTCGTGTGGCCCGAACAGCCAATTCTGTGGCTGTTGCCGCTCCTGCCCCTGTGGCAGCGGCTCCGGCTCCTGTTGCAGCGGCTGCAGCCCCTGTTGCCGCGGCACCTGCTGCAGCCGGTGGCGCGCTTCCCGAAGGCGCTGTGACCTCTCCGATGGTTGGCACGGCTTACCTGGCTTCCGAACCCGGCAGCCCGGCCTTTGTTCAGGTTGGTGATCAGGTCAAGGAAGGCCAGACCCTCTTGATTATCGAAGCCATGAAGGTGATGAACGCCCTGCCCGCCCCCCGCGGTGGCACGGTGACTGAAATCTTGGTGCAGGATGGCCAGCCGGTGGAATTCGGCGAGCCCCTCCTGGTCATCTCCTAAGCGGTTGAGGAGAAAAGGCGTGTTTGAAAAGGTCCTCATCGCCAACCGCGGTGAGATCGCACTGCGCATTCACCGGGCCTGCCGCGAAATGGGCATCGCTACGGTAGCGGTTCACTCGGTGGCTGACGCGGACGCCATGCACGTTCGTCTGGCCGATGAATCTGTCTGCATCGGTCCGGCACCGTCCGCCAAGAGCTACCTCAACGTGGCTGCCATCCTGTCCGCCGCTGCCATCACCGGCGCGGACGCCATTCACCCGGGCATTGGCTTTCTGTCGGAAAACGCCGACTTCGCCGCCATGGTGGAAGAGCACGGCTTTGCCTTCATTGGCCCCACGGCAGAACACATCTCTTTGATGGGTGACAAGATCCAGGCCAAGGACATGGCTCTGGAGCTGGGCATCCCCTGTGTGCCGGGATCTGACGGCGCCCTTAAGGACGAAGAAGACGCCCGGCGGGTGGCCGAGGAAATCGGCTATCCCGTGCTGATCAAAGCCGCCGCCGGGGGCGGCGGACGCGGCATGAAGGTGGCCCAGACGGCAGACGATCTGATCGAATCCCTGCGCACCGCCAAAGCCGAAGCCAAAGCGGCCTTCGGCAATGACGAAATGTACATGGAAAAGTATCTGGGCCAGCCCCGGCATATTGAAATCCAGGTACTTTGTGACGGACAGGGCGGCGTGATCCATCTGGGCGAACGGGACTGCTCGCTGCAGCGCCGTCACCAGAAGGTGCTGGAGGAAGCCCCGTCACCGGCGCTCAATGAAGCTGAGCGCAAGGAAATTGGCGACATCGCCCTCAAGGCCATGCGCAAATTCGGGTACCGCTCTGCCGGGACGCTGGAATTCCTGTTCGAAAACGGCAAGTTCTACTTCATCGAAATGAACACCCGCCTGCAGGTGGAGCATCCCGTTTCGGAAATGATCACGGGCATTGATTTGGTCCGCGAGCAGATCCGCATCGCTGCCGGGCTGCCGCTGACCATCGCGCAGGAAGATGTGACCTTCGAAGGCCATGCCATCGAATGCCGCATCAATGCTGAGGACCCGGAAACCTTCATGCCCTCTCCCGGGCAGATCACGGATTATCACGCCCCTGGCGGGCTGGGGGTTCGTGTGGATTCTGCGGTCTATGCCGGATACAAGGTCCCGCCCCACTATGACAGCCTGATCGCCAAGCTGATCGTGGCCGGATCCAGCCGGAACGAGTGCCTGATGCGCCTGCGCCGGGCTCTGGAGGAAATGGTGGTGGACGGCATCAAGGTGACCACGCCGCTGCACCAGAAACTCATTGCCCAGCCGGATTTCATCAACGGCGACTATGACATCCACTGGCTGGAAAAATGGATGGACGGCAAGGTTTAACCAACGTTCACTCGTCCGTTGGATCATGGAAGGCGGCCGTCACCGGCCGCCTTTTCTGATTCTCCAGAGTCAAATCGGTTTAAGTGGAATCACTACGTGATAACATTTAGAGCATGAAACTCTTCTCAATGTTTTAGAGGATGATTCACGGTTCAGTTCCAAGTGCACTGCGCTTCTAACGAAACCGATCATGCTCTGGACCGCGAAACTGCAGTAGTCTTTACCCATGAAGCTGACACCGGATTTGCTGTTGCGCGCCTATGCACTGGGCATCTTCCCCATGGCTGAAAGCCGGGAAGAAACAGAGATCCATTGGATAGATCCGGAACTGCGCGGCATCCTGCCCCTGGACCAGTTTCATGTGCCGCGCAAACTGCGCAAAACCCTGCGCCAGGCCCCCTTCAGGGTGACCTGCAACCAGGCCTTTGCCGACGTCATCCGGCTCTGTGCGGAAACCACTGCAGATCGCCAGGAAACCTGGATCAACGACACCATTGAGACCCTCTACGGCGAGCTGAACGGCATGGGGTTCGCCCATTCCGTTGAATGCTGGCAGAACGATGAGGACGGCCGTCCAACGCTGGTCGGCGGGCTCTATGGCGTTTCCCTGGGGGCAGCCTTTTTCGGTGAGTCCATGTTCAGCCGCGCCACCAACGCCAGCAAGGTGGCGCTGGTCCATCTGGTGTTGCGGCTGCGCAAGTCCGGTTTTCTCTTGCTGGACACCCAGTTCACCACCCCCCATCTGCGCCAGTTCGGGGTCATTGATGTGCCCAGAGATCACTACAAGGCACTGCTGTCGCGTGCCCTGATGCAGTCGCCGCGATTTGAGGAAACCCTCAGTCCCGACGACCTGCTGCAGGGCTTGCTGACCCTGCAGCAGGAAAACGACGGAGCTTAAAGTCTCATCGTCTTACTTGGATTGACGAGGTGATTTCAGATAATCAGCACACAGCGCTGCTAAGCACTTCGATCCTGCTCCAGTCCCAACCGCGGCCGGTAAGACGGCAAAAGGAACTGCTAACCGTCAGCCGATGACCTCACCAAAAACCATTTGGGGCTGGCCATTGTAGAAATTGGGAATGTCCTGGGCTGCCGGACCGATTGACGCCATGGCGGCTTCAAAGTTTGCTTTATCCGCAAAGACGATGGTGGCAATGGCGTGATGGGATTGCTTTCCGTCCGGACCTGCGCCGCCTTTGATGATCACGGTCTTTTCAATCTGGGGACCAATGGCAGTGCCGACAATGTCCATGTGCTTGGTGGTGTAGTAGTCGTAGTCAAAGGTGCTGTCGCTGGTAACCGGATAGAGCACCTGCAATGAGTAACCCATCTGCTTCTCCCTTTTGCTTTTGATGGTCTGGAGCCAAATCGGGGCACGTGATCTCACCACGAGACAAGTATTCACGCGTGAAGTAGCTTCTTTTCAACCTGTTAGAGGGTGATTCACGAGAGGAGCAGAGCGCAAGGCGCTTCTACTTCTGTCGATCACTCTCCAGCCTGCTGCGCCCCCGTACAATGAGGCATCTTCCATAACATTGTAAACAAAGCAGCGCGGCATCACCGTTAGAGTCAATTTGGTTTAAGTGGACTCACTGCGTGATAACACTTGAAGCGTGAAACTCTTTTCGATGTTTTGAGGATGAGTCACGGTTTAGGTACAAGCGCAAAGCGCTTCTAACCAAACCGATCATGCTCTAGTGAGTGAAGTTCTGAGGAGCGGGGCGGACCCTAAAAAACGAAAGGGAACGGGGCGCCCTCAGTTTTTGCTGTCGGCCTGCGCGCTGTCGGCTTCTTCCGTTATCACGGGGCGGCAATCGATCACCCAGACATCATAAACCGGATGTTCCAATGACGAGATGGCGGGAGAAGAGGCGTACATCCAGCCTGTGAACAGGGCCTGGCGAGGCCGGTCGGGGCGCACGTCATCCACTTCCAGAAAAGCTGCCGATTCCGGCGGTTCGACCGGCGGCGTCTTGTAACAGGCCCGGGCGACAATCGACAGAGACCCGAAATCAATGGCCTGGTTCAGAGGCGCTTCGAAGGTGGAGATGCGCGCCGTGATCTTATCCAGCCCCTGCAGGACGGCAATGTCCTTGGGATCGCCCAGACTGTCCTGTGGAGACAACAAGGCGGGGACCAGTTCCTGTTGCCCTTCTTGTCTGTCGGAATCAGACTCAGAGAGGATTGAGGGGGCAGTAAAGGAGTTCTGGGTTTCCTGCGCTTCCAAAGCCCCTGAGGCAAGCGTTGACAACAGGAACAGCGCAGTTGCCGACAGCCCGGCAAAGACCGGCGGGTGACGCAAAGAAAGCCTCATGTACCGGTATCCTTTTTGTAAGGATTGATCAGCGCTTCAACCAGGCCATGCAGGGTGTGGCGCACCTGCTGTTCATCGGCCCCCATCAGAATGGCATCTTCCAGGGCGTCCTGAGCCATCTCCTGGATTTCCTCCAGGTTCTCGTTCAACACCTTGATCTTTTCGCGACAGGAAACGGGCGTGCCATCGGGCGCGCGCCAAGTAGGTAAGTCCATGGGTCTCTGTTCGCCCCTATCACAACCTGATCGGCAAAAGCTGTCTGCCTTCATGAAGTCTCAGATGTAAGGGGCCTTTTGGCCAAGAGCAAGGCAAGAGTCTGATGACTGCCGGGAATTGCTCGCCTACTGCCAAGTTATTGATATTAAGACCTGGAAAGCTGAGAGGGCGCGCTTTCTGCTTGCAGTCAGGCACAAGACCCTTACTCTCAGGTGCAGAAAACAGGCACGGCTGAAGGACAGGACTTTCAGCTGTCGTACAGACAGGCCCGGCAATTTACTTTTGGGCCACAGGTTAGATTAGAAAAAGGGGGACGGCATGGACAACGAAGTCGAGATGCTTGTTCAGGATATCGTAGACACCATTGCGCTCTACGGCTTGTCCGTACTGGGTGGCATTGCCATCCTGATCATTGGTCTGCTTGCAGCCAAATGGATGTCAGGAATGACAGACAAGGCACTGCGGCGGACCGGTAAGATTGATGACACACTGCGCCCCTTCCTGGTCAGCCTCGTTCGCTACTTCGTGCTGGCCATTACGGTTCTGGCTGTGCTGTCAGAATTCGGGGTACAGACCGCCAGCCTGATCGCTGTTTTTGGTGCAGCCGGTCTGGCCATTGGCCTGGCCCTGCAAGGCACCCTCAGCAATGTGGCAGCCGGGGTCATGCTGTTGATTTTCCGCCCCTTCAAGGTCGGCGATTTCATTGAAGCCGGGGGCGAGTCCGGCACAGTCAAAGCCCTGACCCTGTTCGTCACCGAACTGGCCACCCCGGACAATGTGCAGATCATCGTGCCCAATGGTCAGCTCTGGGGGTCTTCGGTGAAGAACTACTCCTTCAACAGCACCCGTCGCTGCGACATCAGCGTAGGCATTGGCTATGGCGAGGACATCGGCAAAGCCAGGAAGCTCATCCTGGATACGGTGAACAAGGACAGCCGGGCCCACAAAGATCCGGCGGCCATGGTCGCCCTGGTGGGTCTGGGCGACAGCTCCGTGGACCTGCAGGTGCGGATCTGGTGCAACGCCAGCGACTACTGGGATCTGAAATTTGAGCAAACCCAGGCCATCAAGGAGGCGCTGGACAAAGCCGGTGTTGATATCCCCTTCCCGCAACGGGTGGTGCACATGCAGGCTGCGGCCGACTGACCTTAGAGTCAAATCGGTTTAAGTGGACTCACTAGGTGATACCACTTGAAGCGTGAAACTCTTTTCAATGTTTTAGAGGATGAGTCACGGTTTAGGTACCAGCGCAAAGCGCTTCTAACTAAACCGACCATGCTCCAGGTCACACCAGACTGACAAAAGGGCAGGCCTCGGGGCCTGCCCTTTTTTTAGTCCTTTGCCGTCAATCGAGCCCTGATGAACTGAAGAACAACACGGATAACAGGAGGACCTACCGGCGGGACCGGGTTAGCCAAACAGGAATCTTCTGCTTCATTTCGTGGTAACGACCATCCTGTTGCGCCTCATGATGAGTGATCTCTGTACCGCGAAGTTTTCTCAGCAAGCTGAAAATGCTCTGGTCATGACGGTGTTCCTGGAAGTCCGGATGGTTCTTTTCATCGGACGGCGTGTCGTTTGAATAGCGATAGCCATCAGCGACGGCGACCTCCCGCCACTCTTCCAGCAATTCGATGTTGCTCTTTGTTTTCTGGAGAACAACGAGATTGGCTGCCAGTTGGCTGGTTTTCATGTGCGGGGAAGCTCTGTCTACACCGATCCGGCTGGCACAGTTCTGTTTGGTCCAGTGGGCTTCTGTATGAACAAGGGCGAAGGAGAGCATCTTGAAAGGACTGCAGCGGACAATTTCCAGGTACTCCTGAAACCGGCGGCGTCCGTTGGGATTGAGACTGCTTCCCGCATCCAGGTAAACCACACAGTCATCTGGATTGGCTTCTTTCAGCTTCTCCAGGATGACAACTGGTTTCCAGATCCAGTAGCCAAACCCCCTTTTCGACCGCATAAAGTCATTATGCGCTGACTTGAATTCCTCCGGCAGGCTGCTGCCGTCATAGACCTGACAACTGTCAAAAAAACCGGATTTCCGGGCACTCTCTTCAAAACCTGCCTTGCGGCTTTTAAACCAGCCATCAGCAAAAGAAACCAGGTGTGTCTCGACCATTCCCGCCATGCCGCCCCCGTTTGCCCGACTCCACCAACCAGGTGGCGGCAACCAGCATAACGATTTAGCAAAAAAGAAAGAACAATCGCGCGAGACTTTATGAACAATTCCTGACAGCTCTTAGACTGAAATCGGTTTACGTGGACTCACTCCGTGACAACTCTTGAAGCGCCAAACTCTTTTCAGTGTTTAAGAAGATGAGTCTCGGTATCGGTACAAACGCAAAGCGCTTCTAACTAAAGCGATCATGCTCCAGCGCCATCAGCAGCAGATCGAAAAACGAAAAAAGAGGCGACCCGAAGGCCGCCTCTTTTCCTGTCTGAGTTCTCTCGGAAGCGATCGCTCAGGATCCGCCATCCGAACTGTCCCCGGCCGAGCCGGTAAACATGAAGCGGCCCAGCAGATCTGTCAGGTTTACAGCGGACTGGGTGTATTCAATGGCGTCGCCTTCAGCCAGCATCACATCCGAGCCCCCCGGTTCAAGCACAATGGCGTTCCCGCCCAGCAAGGACTGGGAAAGGATTTTGGCCGTGCTGTCTTCCGGCAGCTTGATGTCGTGGTCAATGGACAGGCTGAGGTGAGCCTGAAAGCTCTCCGGATCCAGATCGTGATCCACCACAGAGCCGATCTTGAGGCCAGCCATGTAAATGTCAGATCCGATGACGATGCCGGAGGCGTCGTCAAAATCAGCTGTCACCACATAGCCACTGGCAGAGCGATAGCCAGAGGTGGTCAGCGCGAAGGCCACAAAGCCGACGGCCACCAGAAGCACAACTGCCCCCATCACCGTTTCGATAATGTTCCTACGCATTCAACTGTTCCGTCGTGTCGCTGAAATCAAAATGAAAGAGAGTTCCCTGCTGCAAGCTCTCAAGCCGGCCTGTCTCACTCAGGAGACCAGGCTTCATAGTCACCAGCGGCTTTCTGACGCTGTCCTCCGCTCAGGGCATGCCCTTTGGGATGATAGGCCTTTTCCGTGCCGGTGTGGTTCGGCTCATGAGGTTTTTGCCAGGAACGGCGGACAATGGCGCTGCTGTCAGGCACAGCTTCAACCGTATGATGCATCCAGGCATGCCATTCGGGCGGGATCCGGGAAGCTTCATCTTCTCCATTGAAGATCACCCAGCGACGCTCTTTACGCAGCGAATCCGCATGGACCTTGCCGCCACGTTTCATGACGTAGTAGCGGTTTCCCTGCTCGTCCTTGCCCACTTCCTTGCCGTTGAGCCAGGTAAAAATTCGTGTGCCGATCGTCGCCATAACCAATTCCGTTTTGTCTTTTGCCGGGATGGAGTCCTTTCAGCTGTCAGAGCAGCAACAGGAGGATCCGAACCCCGGGAGGGCTTAGCTGTTAGTCAAAAGGCCCTTGTTGTCTGCAGATCTTGAGGTGTCTGCAGTCCTTGGAGCCTTTCAGGCCAGCCACGCAAAAAGAGCCTGCGCAAAGCTGGCTGGAATACCGGGCGGACTATGGCAGTTGCCCCCCAAAACGTCCAGCGCCCTTTTTGCCGCTTTCACTTCTGCTGTCCCTGCTGATTGAGAGCCAAATCAGCAATGTCAAACCCCGCAGGCGTCAGGCTGATGGTACCGGATGATCTGTTGGGCCTGAAGCAACCCAATGACCCGTTATTCCCGGGAGATCTCCGTCTAGCACCCGGCCCGTTAGGTTTCAGGAAGGCTGTTTTTCCATCATCAGGGGATGGCACATATCTCAGAATTCCTAAAGAATGGACCAGACAAAAAGGCCGAGTTGTCTGGGAAGGTGCCTTATCCGCCACAGGCATCAACGGAAAAAGAAAGTCGGGAGAGAGGGTCAGCATGACAGAAGGGCAGGAGCCGCAAGCATCTGGGGCATCGCAGATCGCCAGCCAGCAATCACAGTCGCAGGAACAGGATTTCTGGCGGGACTCGGGCTATCATCTGCTGGATCGCGCCCCTTCCGGTCGGCTGCTGGTGACCGACAACTTTCTGCGGGCCTATCTGCTGCGCCCGGAGGTAGCCCCCGTTGCAGAATCCTGTGACGCTGAGCTGGCCCTGCACCAAGCCCTGCTGGACAACCCACGCCGCAAGGTGACAGCTGAAGACCTGAAACAACTGGCCGATCCCGATGCTGTGGAAGGCTACCAGATTGTCCTCGGCTTTCGCGATCGACTGCTGGCCGCGCCGGATCTGGAGAGTGCCTATCAGGCCTTCTTCACCGGCCCCCCCCCCCAAGGTGAACCACAGGCCCCCGTGCCCCCGCTTTTCCTGGATCAACTGGCCCAGATCATCCTGCGCAACATCCTGCGCCACCAGCCCCGCCCCTTACAGCTGCGCGCGGCCGAACTTCTGTTCCGGGATCAGCAGATCACCCTGCAGGAAAGCCATGCCATGGCGGCTGACGAGGAAGTGGTCAGCCTGCATGCCCGCAATGGTGGTCTGGGGGACCTGGGCCAGCTGGTGGTGGAAGCCGGCACCCAGCTGAAAGCCATCGAACTGGATGTGCTGACCGAAGAAAATGCCGGGATCTACTGGGAGCGCAACCAGCGCTATGACACGGTCCTGAATCTGGGGTTCGCTGGCGCAGGGCTAGATGCCCTTTGCCGGGTGCTGGAAAAGTGGGTCGCGCACTTCCTGTCCGTGGAGGTTTCCATCCAGCCGGTACAGGAAATCAGCGATCAGCGCTGGGTCTGGCATCTGGGCCTGGATGCCGAAGGCAGCCGACTGCTCAACGACCTCTACAACGGCAAGGAACCGGGCGAAGCGCAATTGGCCCGGCTGCTCAGCCTCTTCCGGCTGGAGTTCAAGAACCCCGCGGACATGCGCCCGGACATTGCCGGGCGTCCAGTTTATCTGGCTTTGTCCATGACCCCGGACAAAAAGCTGAAGGTCAAACCCCAGAACCTGCTGGTCAATCTGCCTTTGGCATCACGGAACTGACCCACGATTCCCCAGTTGCGTTGTCCTGCCTTCCCCGGCAGTCCCCTGCAGATCCGGTTGAGAGTACCGGGCCTGGTGCGGCCTGACAGGCGGCCCCGGCCTGACCAGTGCGCCGTGCTTCAAGCATCATCTCGCCATCTGACCCCTTCACGCGATCTGGCTAAAGGTCAGTCCACGATGTCAGCTGGGCAAGCGATTGCGGCTAGATGACCGTGACGCTGCCATTCACGGTTACGTGGCGGTCACGCCACCGTCGATGACCAGTTCCGACCCGGTGGTAAAGGCTGCCTCGTCCGACAACAGGTAGGCCACCATTGCAGCGATCTCCGACACCTGACCGAGACGGCGAAGAGGAATCTGCCGGGTCAGACGCTCATGGGTTTTTTCAGGCTCCCGCGCGCCGTCAATCATGGCCTGAACCATGGGCGTTTCCACAAAGGTCGGATGCACGGAGTTGCAGCGGATCTTGTTTCCCTCTTTGGCGCAATGCAGGGCAACGGACTTGGTCAGCAAACGCACGCCCCCTTTGCTGGCGTTGTAAGCCGCCAGGTTATGCCCGCCAATCAGACCGGAAACCGACGACATGTTGACGATGGAACCGCCTTCGGCTCCCCCGAAGGTCATGGCGCCGATGGCGTGCTTGCAGCCCAAAAAAACGCCGTCCAGATTCACGGCCATCACCTGTCGCCACTCTTCCAGCGTTGTGTCGACCACGGACTTGTTGATGGCAATACCTGCGGAATTGACCAGCCCGTCCAAAGCCCCGTGGTCTCGGGTCAAAGCACTCAGAACCTCCTGCCAGCGACTTTCATCTGCCACGTTCTGTTCAAAACCCAGAACCCGCTCCGCCGGGGCCCCTTCGCGCAGTTCAGACACTGCCCGGTCCACTTTGTCCTGTGTCAGATCACTGATGGCGACCCGCCAGCCTTCCCTGAGCATGCGCTCCGCCACACCAAATCCGATGCCGGATGCCCCACCGGTTACCAGCAACAGCTTGGCCCGTCCTTCTGTCTCACTCATTTCAATCTCTTTCGTCATGCAAATGGCAAATTGGCCCTGACAGATCCCTGCCAGGAAAGCTGTTGTGCAGAAGCCCTCAGTAATCCAGCAGCATGTTCAGCTGATCCGTGATGAGATTTTCCGCAGTCCCTTCAAACAGCTTCAAGCGGCCACATTTTTTCAGCACCAGAGCGCCGACAACATGGGCCACGAAGGAGAGTACGAGCTTTCGGGCTTCACCTTCATCTCCCATATGGCCGGTGGTGGCGGCCACCATCCGGTCGATGGCTTTCGACAGGCAGGCGTTGAGGTGGGCATCCAGCTCCGGCGTCAGGCCCTTTTTATCCGCCTGATAGAGGTAAAGCCCCAGGTCCAGCTCCACCGGATGGTCACTGTAGTAATCCGCATAGGCCATCAGGGCCTGGGCTGCCTGCATGCGGCCCGGCAGCGCGACCTCCGCCTTGGCTTCAATGGTGGCATCCAGGCGGGCCAGGGATTCCTCCAGAATGGCCGCGTAGATGGCTTCCTTGCTGTCGAAATAGAGATAAACAGCCCCCGGGGTGTAGCCTGCCCGTTTGGCGATGGAGCGCAGAGATGCACCTTCCAGCCCGTCTTCGACAAAGGCAGTTCTGGCGGCTTCCAGGATCACATTGCGTTTGAAATCCTGAACCGCCCGCTGGCGCTGGGACCGACCTGCTTTGGGGGCTTTGCTGTCCTCAGCGGCAGTCTTTTCTTGTGCGTCCGGCACGCGCGTCTCCCTCACCTTTATCCTGCTTACCAGCTGTCGGGCCCGACCGGATCAAATAGCTGCCTTGTCCGCCCCTGTGGCTTACCCATCCGTCAATCTACCCCATCTCATCGACAGGCAACAACGCCCGCCTGATTGGTCAGCTCAACAGGACAGGTCTTACGACGGTCGCCGCCCGTCAACAGCCCTGAAAGCCATGAAAGGGCCACTCGAAAATGGACGGCAGGCCACCAGATCAGGGGGCCTGCCACCCCTCAGCATCAGCTTTTAAGCGTTGATCGGTATCACAGTGTATTCCACTTGCCGCGATTTAACTCTAAGAGCGCAGGTCCGGTCCCTGGGGTATGGCCTGGCCGGAATCCCGATGATTGACCGCTTCGTGAAACCCTTCTTTTTCCGCCAGTTTTTTGAACCACATGCCTTCTGCCGTGTGGCGGGTGATGCCGTCAAACAGGGTGGCCAGCATCTGGGTGTTGGACAGGCCCGCAGCTTCCACCGCCTGATTGATCATCATCTTCTGCATCATCAGCTGGTTCTTGGGCACACCTTCCATGCGCCGCACCAGACGATCCACCCGGCCTTCCAACCGCTCTGCCGGAACAGCGTCCAGCACCAGCCCCATCTCTTTGGCTTCCTTGCCGTCCACCGCATCTCCGGTCAGCAGCATGCGTTTGGCTTTCTCCGGCCCCAGCCGGTAAATCCACATGGCCGTGGTCGGGCACCCCCAGACACGGGCGGGCGGATAGCCGATGCGCGCCGTTTCTTCCATGATCACGAAGTCACAGCACAGCGCAATGTCACTGCCCCCGGCAATGGCATAGCCCTGAACCTGGCAGACCGTGGGCTTGTAACTGCGCCACAAAGACATGAAAGCCTCCGTATTGGCCTTCATCAGCTTGTAGTCGACCATAGGATCCCAGGGCATGTCTTCCTGAATGTAGGGATTGCCACCCGGGCTTTCGGCATAGTGCTTGAGGTCATAGCCCGCGCAGAAGGCATCCCCCTTGCCTTTCAGCAGAATGACATGAACCCGGTCGTCGTCATTGGCCAGTTTGACCGCGGCTTCTATGTCGCGCGGCATATCATCATCGATGGCATTGAGCCTTTCTGGCCGGTTCAGGGTGATGGTCGCCACCCGACCGGAAACGTCATAAAGCAGGGAAGAAAAATCCATGGTGTATCCTTTGTCGTCTCGCCACCTCTGATCCCCGGGACCCTCACCTTCCTGCCCGCAGGCTCAAGGCAGAAGCCGTCAGGAAAGGGAAACCCAAACAGGATTAAGGAGGCTGTTTCAAGAATGAATATAACAGTGTTTATTTTTTTGAATAGCGAAAAATTTTCTTAGGTACGCTATAAGATCTGAGACCTGCGGCTCTTGCCGTGCCTTTCTTGGGAACATCTGTTCGTGCTGCGCCCTCTTGTCTCCTTTTTTGCGCTGCCCCTGCTGCTGCTTGTGGGAAGCCTGTCGCTTGCCCGCGCCGATCTGGCCAGCGCGGAAAAGGCTCTGGAGGAAGGGCGCTATAACCAGGCTCTGGAGGCCTTTTTGCCTCTGGCTGCGGACGGCAACATCGAAGCCCAGAACAAGCTGGGCATGATGTACAGCTCGGGTCTGGGGGTGGAGAAAGACTACAAGCAGGCCGTGCAGTGGTATCTGCGGGCCGCCCGGCAGGGCGACGCCCACGCCCAGGCCAGTCTGGGCATCATCTATGACAGCGACATAGGCATCAAAGGCGACCCCAGGGAGGCCATAAAGTGGTACCGCCTGGCAGCAGCCCAGGGAAATCCCTATGCCCAGGCAGGACTGGGCATGCATTACGCCAGTGGCAGCGGTGTGCCCAAAGACATGGTCGAGGCGATCAACTGGTATCTGCTGGCCGCCCAGCAAGGCAGCGTCTATGCCCAGATTAACCTGGGCGCCATTTACTATCGCGGCGACGGGGTGGAACAGAACTATGAAGAAGCCGCCCGCTATTACCGCCAGGCGGCCAATCAGGGCTCTCTCTATGCCATGGATGTGCTGGGTCAGCTGCACTACCGCGGGCAAGGCGTGCCGCAGGATCTGGTCGAAGCCTATAAGTGGTTTTATCTTTCTGCCTCCAGAGGCAATCAGGACGCCGTCAAAAACCGGGACATCCTGGCCAAGGAGCTCAGCGCCGATGACATCGCAATCGCCAAGCGGCGCGCCCAGTTGATCCCTCTTAAGTAAGCGTGCAGCGCCCTGCTATCCAAAGACCTGGAGTCAAATCGGTTTAAGTGGGCTCACTAGGTGTTAATACCTGAAGCGTGAAACTCTTTTCAGTGTTTTAGAGGGTGAGTCACGGTTTCGTTCCAAGCGCAAAGCGCATCCAAAAAGACCGATCATGCTCTAGGCGGCGGTTCGGAGCAACAGATGTTGAGCATGCTCGAACCCAACTGCCAGCCCTGCAAAAGCAGTACTTGCGGTCAGCGGTCAGGCGTGGCTAAAACCAGCCGCTGCATTTCTGCCTCTTGTGGGGGCCAAGAACAGCACCTTCTGCATCGCTGCACTGTTGCGACGTCCGGGTGCTGATCCCGCGCACCCTGCCCGGCAGACAGCGGTTTGTTTTCTTTTCCCGGCGCTGCCCAGCAGGCCCAGTTGACAGGCGGCGACCGCCCATGACCGACACGACGCAACCTTCTTCCGGCCCCGCTAGCCAGAGTGCGGCCCGCCGTACGGTGATCATTGGCACCTGCTTTGCCCTGGGCTGTGCCCTGATTTTCGGCGGCCTGACCACCTTTGCCCGCATCTCCTACGACGCCGGGTCGACACCGCAGACAGCCATTTTCCTGCGTTTCTTCTCAGCCACCCTGATTTTTCCCCTGGCCGCCATTGTGACGAGCCAGTCCCTGCGTCTGAAGCGGGGGGACTGGGGTCCTATGGCGCTGGCGATCCCCGCCTGGTCGGTTGCCAATTTCGCGTACCTGGGCGCGGTGCTCTACATTCCCGTTTCCCTGGCCGGATTGATCTTCTTTACCTTCCCCCTGCTGGTGGCCCTGGCCTCGGCCGCGCTGGAGCGTCGCTGGCCTGCCCGCCGGGAGATTCTTCTGCTGCTGGGCGGCTTTTCCGGACTGGCGCTGGCGCTGGGACCTGACTTCCATCACCTGGACCCCTTGGGCATCTTCCTGGCCTTCTGCGCCGCCTGCGCCCTGGTGGTTCAGATGCTGGCAGGGCAACGGCTGCTGAAAAGCCAGGGTCTCTTTGCCATGCTGAGCTGGGTCAACGTGGGCGGACTGCTGGCTGCCGGCGCCATGCTGCTGATCTTCGGCGGCTGGGCCTGGCCCACCGGCTCAGCCGAGGTGTCCTTTACTTTTGGCACCATCATGCTGGTGCTGGCGACCATCGGGTATGTGGTGGCTCTGGCCATGCAGATGACCGGTGTCCGGCTGATCGGGGCCCCGCGCACGGCCCTGTTCATGAACCTGGAACCGGTGCTGACCATTGGCTTTGGGGCGGTGCTGTTGAGCGAGGCCCTGTCGGCCCAGCAGTATCTGGGCGCAGCTCTGGTGATCTTTGTCTTGTTCCTGGCGGCCCGTCAAAAACCAGCGACCTGATCGGATCAAAACCGAGAGGTTTCCTGTTCTCCCTGCTTAAGCGCAGCTCTTTATCCCAAAAGTCACTGGGCAAAATCGCGTCCTCCCCTTATCGTTTGACCAAACATTGTTTGGTGATCCGCCCCGTTCGCTTGCGGACGGGCCTGCCGGATCCAGCTGGAGGGACAAGGAACATGGCAACGCCGGAAGAGTTTGAAACCCTGGACAAGATCCTGCAGGACCGCTGGTCCTGTCGCGGTTATCTGCCCGAAGAAATCGATCAGGAGACCATTGAGCAGATAGTCCGGTCAGCCCAGAAGGTCCCTTCCTGGTGTAACGCCCAGCCCTGGCAGATCCTGATTTGCGGGCCGCAGGAAACCAACACCTTGCGGGACAAAATCTATGGGCTTCCCGCCCAGCGGCCGCACAGCTCTGACATTCCCTTTCCCACCCAGTACGCCGGGACCTTCCTGGCGCGGCGGCGGGCCTGTGGCATTCAGCTTTATCAGTCTGTGGGCATTACCCGGGAAAACAAGGAAGGCGCGGCCAAACAGGCGGCAGAAAACTTCCGTTTCTTCGGGGCGCCCCACATCGCCATCATCACCACTGAAAAAGACCTCGGGCCTTACAGCCTGGTGGATTGCGGCGCCTTCGTGTCCGCCTTTGCCCTGGCCGCTCAGGCCAAAGGCATCGGCACCATCGCCCAGGCCGCCATTGCCCGGGTGTCCGATGTGGTGCGGGATCATTTCCAGATCCCCGAGCATCGCCAGGTGGTCTGCGCCATCTCCTTTGGCCGGCCCGATCTGGACCATCCGGCCAACTCCTTCCGCACCGCCCGTGCGCCCCTGGAGGAAGTCATCGAATGGCACTGGGCAGGCAGCAAACAGGACGCCGCCGAATAGGGTCTGAGCTCCCCGGCAGCTGCTTTCTGAGGATCCTCTCTTAGTGAGTATCATTCAGCTGGTGCTGTCCGTGGGCCCCATGGCGGGATGAACCTGTCCGCCACTGCCCTGCTGAACAAGGATCCTGCCCGTGCCCCTGCCTCCTGCCCCGTCTCATGCTCCCTACTGCGCCGCCCCCGATGGCACCCTGCGTCGCCCGGTCCTGAAGGTGCCGCCTCTGTCCTGTGACAGCCATGCCCATGTCTGCGGCCCCCAGGCCAGCTACCCCTATGCCCATGACCGCATCTACACGCCCCCCGATGCTCTGCCAGAAAGCTATGCAGCCCAACTGATAACCCTGGGCATTGAGCGGGCCGTGCTGGTCCAGCCCTCGGTGTACGGCACGGACAACCGCCTGCTGATGGATGCGCTGGCGGCCTTGCCACAGGCCGGGATCCAGTGCCGGGCGGTGGCCGTTCTGGACCCTCAGATCTCAGATCAGGAGCTGCACAGCCTGCACGCGGCCGGGGTGCGGGGGGTGCGCTTCAACCTGGTGGATGTGGCCCAGCCCAGCAAAGAGGTTTCCCTCGATGGCTTGCGGAACTTCTGCCAGCGCCTGGCTCCTTTGGGCTGGCACGCCGAGTTTCTGATCCATGTGGATGACCACCCGGATCTGGACAGCAAGTTTGCTGACTTTCCGGTCCCCATCGTGGTGGGACATCTGGGCTATGTGCGCCTGGATGGCAGTCCGGCGGCAAAGGGCTTTCAGGGCCTGCTCCGACTGGCGCAGGCCGGAAACTGCTGGGTCAAGCTGACCGGCCCCTATCGCATCTGCCCGCAGGATCTGCCCTACCCCAAGGCAGCGGACTATGCCCGGGCTTTGTTAGAGGCCGCGCCGGAGCGGCTGGTCTGGGGGACCGACTGGCCCCACGTCATGGTGAAAAAGGCCATGCCCAACGATGCCGACCTGCTGGATCTGCTGACGGCCTGGGGCTGCAGCCAAGATCACCTGCAGCAAATCCTGGTCGACAACCCCGCAGAGCTCTACGGGTTTTGAGGGGGGGCAATAGCGGGCCAGCAGCACCTCAGGCCCAAACATCAGATTTGGACTATGAGTAGCTAAAATCCTTCAAGATCTTGCACAGGCGGGTTGAAAGCAGCAGAGGCCTGCTAATTGGCCTTCGCAAGGGTTCACCCGGAGCGCAAGTTTCTGCTGGCCAAAATCAGCTTCAGAATCGCAGACTGGCTGGAGCATGAGATCTGCGCGCTGTTTCGGAACGTGTCCGAAAGGGTGTTAAGGCTGCAAGGGGGCTTCGTCACGCAACCTGAGGCTTGGTAATAGACAGCCTCTGATCGAATCAATGTAACTAGCAATCGGTTGCCCTAATTGATGATAGTTATAGAGAACGAACAATCTCATCAAAATTCTTAAGCTCTGATATCAAGTACTCAATATCACGATATTCATCATCAAAAGGATCTCGAATTTTCGGTAATGACACCTGTGTGTTTGAATGAACTAGTCCACCTCTAGCGGTTCCCAAATTCTTAAGCTGTATGACAAGTGTCTCACCGATATCTTCTGGTTTGAATCCTAAAGGGATAAATATCCTTGAGAGATTTTCAGGCTTTAATCCGTTGTTTGCTTTGATTACGCCACGTTGTGTTGAAAACGCTTGTTTAACCAAACTTGATAGTTTTTTGTCGCCTGATTGTTCCCTTGGATCACCTGCTATCGTTATCGGCTTTGTGATGCTAAATGCTAACAATCCAGCTACAACTCTTGTTGCTGTTTGATATCTATCCCATTTTGCTTCTGCTCGATCTAAAATCCGCAGTGCTCTCATTTCTAGATAATGCTCAATCTCAGCATGCGCAAAAGTAATAAAGGCCCGGCATTTTAATAGCTCACCACGGGTGTAATGCCCATCTGCTCGTTTGGTAAAACTGAGAAACTCAGCCCTCAACAAACGAGTGTTTTTCTTCAATGTGTTGAACTCACGCGACGGCATATCAATTATCAAAATCTACACGTTGAACTTCAATATCGCCGACCGATTGAATTACTTCAGCCCATCGATTGAAACGAATTTCGTTAGCTTCTACCGTCTTCGTAGTTCGCTCAATAGATGCGAGAAACTCCGCATCATTTTGACAGAGATCAATGAAACGATCTCTCAATTCATTAGCACGATTAGCAGTTGCTCGGCGGTATTCTGGAACAGAAAAGAAATGGAGCATAATGTCGAAAACAGCTCTGTTTTTGCGCCTTTCAAATTCATCACCATTCCATTTTCTCAAATAAGCCTTTTCACCAAACGCGTTTCTCGTAAACTCAAATGCATTATCCATTTCTTCAATTTGGCTTTTTACAAGCTTCTCTTTTTCTGCCCATGTTTCATTTAACTCTTTTGTAGTGTTATCTAAGAACACCTTTAGATTGCCCGCAAACATTGAATGAAAATTCTTGTAAGCTAGGTACCGGAGCAAAATCTCCGCGTCACGCATTCGAAAGTCTGGAGCTTTGAGGCCCAGGGCGGCCCTTAGCCCAGGTGAGTCTGAGGAAGCGACATCAACATAACTAGAGAATGGCCCAGGATGTAGTGCCTGCCTTAACTCTTGTGGCGAGAGCTGAACACTACCCGTATTTATCCTCAAAAAAACTTCGTAAAGATAAGCTTCACTCTTCCAGTTTCGAATAACTACAGTTCTGATACTAGAGTTTTGAAAAGCTGCGAGATCTTCAGAACAATCTTCACTTTCTAACAAATCAACGTAACTTTTTCCATTCAGCTCTGCTCGCTCACCAAGTCCTCGTAGCTTTAGCGGCCTAAATTTACTTTCTGATTTTGTAGAAGCAAACCTTCGAATGGCTAGGAGCCGCTGTTTTCCATCAATAACAATAAAAGAACCTTTTCGATTTCGGTCTTCCGCAAGTATAAGTTGAGGAATTGGTAACCCCAAGATTGCAGATTCAATGAATAGACTTTGCTTCTTGTCAGTCCACGCTGATCGTCGTTGAAAATTGGGATCCAAATCAATGTTACCGCGATTGAGCTGAGAAATTACTGTTTCAGCGGTCCAATCAGTTGACCAAAGAACAGCGCCATCGGCCCAGTTTTTAACATGCTCCAAATCGCTGAGTTCATCTTGCAATTCAGAATCTTGTTCACTCGCACCTCGAGGTTCTTGCAATTCTATCTCACTATCTTGCAATTCTAACTCACTAAAAGATTCACCCGCCATCAATCATATCCATCTGCACGTTACTAAAAGCTGCAGTTTACAATATCAAACCAATGCCTCGCAACGCATGATTGTTTCTAGTCTCAAATCCAATCTACCGTCTGTCAGGCACGGACAATCTAAACACCGATACTAGTCAACAAACTCCGCCCCTATCCCCCCTGCGACAAAGTCCCCCACAGAAGGCCTGCTGTGCGGGCATCAAACGGGTGGAAAATTCTGCCTGTGGATAGCTCCCGTAGAGGTGAAAAGCGCTGCCTGCCTGGGCTCGTCTGGGAGGGGAGACAGCGGCCCGACTCGGGTGGCGAGATTCGCCTTTTTGATTCTGGCGTCGTCAAGCCAATCTTTCACGACAAAATGGGTGACGACCCCCTCATAATGTGGTTCAATTGATCATCGAACACTAAATGTGGTTAGTTGCCGCGAAACGTTATCCTCGCTGGCCTGCCACTTTTGTTGCGATTCAGGGGCAAAAACCGGGGAAACCCGGGGGGAAACCGGGGGACATACCGGAGCTGCTGAACCGCTCAACCGCGAAGCATCAGGGGGCCATTTAGATGCGCATCGCACGCCGCTTTACGGACGCCAGCAACCAGGACGTCTACGCCACCATTCCTTTCCGCAAGACCTCCAGTGAAATCCGCAATCCCGATGGCTCGCTGGTCTTCCAGGCCGCCGACATCGACGTGCCCGCGGCCTGGAGCCAGGTGGCCTGCGATATCCTGGCGCAGAAGTACTTCCGCCGGGCCGGCGTGCCCAAAGCCCTCAAGAAGGTGGAAGAGCACGATGTGCCCTCCTTCCTCTGGCGCGGTGCCCCGGATGAGGAGGTTCTGGCCGATCTGGAGGAAGACGACCGCTATGCCGGCGAAAGCTCCGCCAAGCAGGTCTTCGACCGTCTGGCCGGCACCTGGACCTACTGGGGCTGGAAAGGCGGCCACTTCGATACGGAAGAAGACGCCCGCGCCTACTACGACGAAATGCGTTTCATGCTCTGCAACCAGATGGTGGCACCCAACTCCCCCCAATGGTTCAACACCGGGTTGCACTGGGCATACGGCATCGACGGCCCCGGTCAGGGTCACCACTATGTGGATTACAAGACGGGTGAGCTGGTGCGCTCCGACAGCGCCTATGAGCACCCCCAGCCCCACGCCTGCTTCATCCAGTCCGTGGATGATGATCTGGTGAACGAAAACGGCATCATGGACCTCTGGGTCCGTGAAGCCCGTCTGTTCAAGTACGGCTCCGGCACCGGGGCCAACTTCTCCAACATCCGCGGTGAGGGCGAGTCCCTGTCCGGCGGCGGCCGTTCTTCCGGCCTGATGTCCTTCCTGAAGATCGGGGACCGGGCCGCCGGTGCCATCAAGTCCGGCGGCACCACCCGCCGCGCCGCCAAGATGGTGACGGTGGATCTGGACCATCCGGACATCGAAGAGTTCGTCAACTGGAAGGTCACGGAAGAGCAGAAGGTGGCCGCCCTGGTTACCGGCTCCCAGATCTGCAACGAGCACCTCAACGCGGTGATGCAGGCCTGCCACGGCATGGAAGGCGACAAGCGCCTGGACCCCAAAGCCAACCCGGATCTGAAGAAGGCCATCAAAGCCGCCCGCCGGGCCAAGGTGTCTGAGAACTTTGTCCAGCGGGTGATCCAGTTCGCCGGTCAGGGCTACAAGGCCATCGACTTCAAAACCTACGACACGGACTGGGACAGCGAAGCCTACCGCACGGTTTCCGGCCAGAACTCCAACAACTCCGTTCGGGTGCCCAATGCCTTCCTGGACGCAGCGGAAAAGAACGGCACCTGGGATCTGATTGACCGCACCAGCGGCAAGGTCACCAAGACCGTCAAAGCCGCCGAGCTGTGGGATCAGGTGTCTTACGCCGCCTGGGCCTGCGCCGATCCCGGCGTGCAGTACGATGGCACCATCAACGAATGGCATACCTGCCCCAGTTCCGGCCGCATCAACGCGTCCAACCCCTGCTCGGAATACATGTTCCTTGACGACACGGCCTGTAACCTGGCGTCCCTGAACCTCATGACCTTCCGCAAGGAAGACAACTCCTTCGATGTGGACGGCTTCGAACATGCGGTCAGTCTCTGGACCGTGGCCCTGGAAATCTCCGTGCTGATGGCCCAGTTCCCCAGCGCCCGCATTGCTGAACTGTCCTACCGCTACCGCACGCTGGGTCTGGGCTATGCCAACATCGGCGGTCTGCTGATGTCCATGGGTCTGGCTTATGACAGCGAAGAAGGCCGGGCGCTCTGCGGGGCCATCACCGCCCTGATGACCGGTCGCGCCTATGCCACCTCGGCAGAAATGGCCCGCGAACTGGGTGCTTTCCCCGGCTATGCGGACAACGCCGACGACATGCTGCGTGTCATGCGCAACCACCGCCGGGCTGCTCAGGGACAGGCCAAGGGCTATGAAGGCCTGACGGTCAAGCCCGTGCCGCTGGACATTGACTGCAATCCGGAACCGGAAATCACCACAGCCGCCCAGAAAGCCTGGGACGAGGCACTGGAACTGGGTGAGGAATTCGGCTTCCGCAACGCCCAGACCACGGTCATTGCTCCCACGGGCACCATTGGTCTGGTGATGGACTGTGACACCACCGGGATCGAGCCGGACTTTGCCCTGGTGAAGTTCAAGAAACTGGCCGGTGGCGGGTACTTCAAGATCATCAACCGGACGGTGCCTGCCGCACTGGCTGTGCTGGGATATTCGGAAAGCCAGGTGGAAGAAATCATCGGCTACGCCGTGGGCCATGGCTCACTGAAAAGCGCACCGGGCCTCAATCACGCCAGCCTGAAAGGCAAAGGCTTCAGCCAGGCCGCCCTGGACGCCCTGGAAGAAGCTCTGGGTTCTGCCTTCGACATCAAGTTTGCGTTCAACAAGTGGACGCTGGGCGAAGACTTCTGCAGGGACGTGCTGGGTCTGAGCGATGCGCAGCTGGACGACATGTCCTTTGACATGCTGGCCGAACTGGGCTTCTCCAAAGAAGAAGTAGACGCCGCCAACACCTACGTCTGCGGTGCCATGACTCTGGAAGGGGCGCCCCATCTGAAAGACGAGCACCTGCCGGTCTTTGACTGTGCCACCCCCTGTGGCCGTATGGGCAAGCGCTTCCTGTCCGTGGATGCCCACATCCTGATGATGGCTGCCGCCCAGCCCTTTATCTCCGGCGCCATTTCCAAGACCGTCAACATGCCCAACAGCGCCTCTGTGGAAGACTGCAAAGACGCCTACATGCTCTCCTGGCGCATGGGTCTGAAGGCCAACGCCCTCTATCGCGACGGCTCGAAACTCAGCCAGCCTCTGTCCGCCAGCCTGCTGTCCGAAGACGAGGATGATGCAGAAGAGCTGATGGAAACGGTAACCGAAGCGCCGGCACCCCAGGCGGCCACCGTTGTGGCTGAACGGGTGATTGAGCGGGTGATCGAAAAGGTCGCGGCCTCCCGTGATCCCCTGCCCGGTCGTCGCAAAGGCTACACCCAGAAAGCCGTGGTGGGCGGCCACAAGGTCTACCTGCGCACCGGTGAGTATGAAGATGGCCGGATCGGTGAAATCTTCATCGACATGCACAAGGAAGGTGCTGCCTTCCGCAGCCTGATGAACAACTTCGCCATCGCCATTTCCATCGGCCTGCAGTACGGCGTGCCTCTGGAAGAGTTTGTTGAGGCCTATACCTTCACCCGCTTCGAGCCCTCGGGCATGGTGGAAGGCAACGACACCATCAAGATGTCCACCTCCGTGCTGGACTATCTCTTCCGCGAGCTGGCCATCAGCTACCTGGGTCGTGATGACCTGGCCCATGTCCAGCCGGAAGACCTGATGCCTGACACCATGGGCAGCGGCGAGGTTCAGTCCTCTATGGCCACGCCGACCTCAGCCGAGGAAGCTCAGGAAGCGGCCCGCGACGTGGTGCAGGAAACGGTGGCACGTGTGGCCTCCCGCGGCTTTGTGCGCAACAAGCTGACGGTCTTTGCCGGCGGGGCGCAGGAGGCGACAGCCTTTGCCCAGCCTCAGAGTGAAGGCAACGCCGCCATTGCCACGGAAACGGTGGTCACCACCCAGACGGTAGCCCAGACCACGACCGGGTCCGGCGGCGGCGGCTCTGCCGGCAGCAGCCGCAATGACCAGATCCGCGCCGCCCGTCTGAAAGGCTATGAAGGGGACCCCTGTGACGAATGCGGCAACTTCACCATGGTGCGCAACGGCACCTGCATGAAGTGTGACACCTGCGGCGGCACCTCCGGCTGCTCATAAGCCTGACGTCAACCGCCCTGCGATAAAGGGGGAGCGGCTTTTTCTCCGCTCAGAAGAAAGGGAGTGCCCATCGGGCGCTCCCTTTTGCTTTGACCCACTGGCACCACCAGGGGCCAGGAGCATCAGGACAAAGAACCGATCTCCCGGTTGATGGCCGCCCCCTCGTTGATGGCCTGGTAATAGGGCCGCGGCGGGGTCAGATCGACCTTTACAGACCGCGCAAGCCAGGCTCTGTCGGTCAGGTCGCGCAGAGACTGGGACAGGGCCCGGTCGGTGATGGGCGGCAGAGCCCGCTTCAGATCCGTAAACACCAGGGGCTGTCGGGCGACGGCCAGAAGGGGAACCGTCCAGCTTTTCCGCAGCAGGGCCGCCCCCGGGTCATCCGTCACGCGTTTATCAATCCGGCTGGCCAACGGGGCCCAGAGCTGACCTTTGGGGGTCAGCAGAAACTCCGGCCGCAGGGGATGGCCGTGACCGGGGTTGCGCGCGATCAACCCCAGATCCTCAAGGTGTTTCAGGGAATGAACGAAGGTGGTGCGGCTAGCCCCGGAGGCCGCCAGCAAAGGCGCCTGCCGTCCCGGCACACCGTCATGCAACAACGCGAGAATCTTAAGCGACCAGGCCCGAGAGGTCAGCTTGACAAGAAAACTTATGTCCATAAAATATAGTATATATAAATTCCAACCGAAGGAAAACCCTATGGCCGTCGTCTCTCTTGATAAATCAATCACGCTGGCCCTGTCGGTCAGTGACCGGCGCGCCAGCGCCAAGTGGTATGAAGACATGCTCGGGTTCGAGTTGCTCTATCACGCCGACGAAGCAGGATGGAGTGAGATGAAGACCTTTGTTGACGGTGTGACTCTGGGCCTTGGTGAACAGGTTGGGGTCTCCCCGGGCAACACCCTGCCGGTCTTCGGGGTTGGCAACGTGGCTGAGGCCAGAGAGGCCCTGGAAAAGGAAGGGGTTAAGTTCGACGGCCCAACCCAGAGAATTGAAGGCATGGTCAGCCTGGCCACCTTCTACGATCCGGACAACAACGCCCTGATGCTGGCAGAAGATCTGAGCGGGCAGCGGGCAGACTGATCGGCCATGGACTTGGGGGCTATGAAGTCGCCCCCCTGCCGGGCGCAGAACAGCCGGGGCTTGAAGGCCAATCGGGCTATCCAGATTGACTGGGTGAGGACGCTTGAAGTGATTTACCTCCAGCCAGCCTTCTTACTGGTTTCCTTCAAAGGATACCCCCCGGCTGGGGAGCAGATAGAAAAAGGGAGCGCCACCGGGACGCTCCCTTTTTGTTGTGGACTTGAACAGGCCGGTCAGGCGCTGCGGATTTCCTGAATGAAGCTGCCCACCTGGGTGTTCAAAGCTTCGGACTGACGGGAAAGCTCGGAAGCTGCCCCATGCACGTCCTGAGCGGCCTGGGTAGTTTCCGCCACCCCGTTGGACACGGTGGAGATGGTGGAGGACACCTCGCTGGTGGCCGCAGAAGCCTGATTGACGTTCTGGGAGATATCCATGGTGGCAGCGGACTGCTCTTCCACGGCGGCGGCCATGGAAGACGTGATCTCGCTGATTTCGCCGATGGTCCCCAGGATCTTGCCAATGGCATCGGCGGCTTCCGTGGTCGCCCCCTGAATGCCGGTGATCTGCTGGGAGATCTCCTCTGTGGCCTTGCCTGTCTGGGTGGCCAGGTTTTTCACCTCAGAAGCCACCACGGCAAAGCCCTTACCGGCATCACCGGCCCGGGCCGCTTCAATGGTGGCGTTAAGGGCCAGCAGGTTCGTCTGTTCCGCGATGTCAGAGATCAGCTTGATCACTTCCCCGATGGCGTTGGAGGCTTCCAGCAGGCCGGTGACCTGCTTGTTGGCGTCCTGGGCCATGTTCACCGCGTCACTGGCGATGGTGGTCGAGGTGTTCACCTGCTCACTGATTTCCCGGATGGTGACAGAGAGTTCTTCGGCGGCCGCCGCCACGGTCTGGACGTTGCCGGACGCGCTGTCGGAAGCCGCAGAAACCGCCCCCACCTGATCGGAAGTCATTTTCGCCGTCTGCTGCATGCCTTCTGAGGTGCTCTGCATTTCAGTTGCCGCAGATGACACCGTTTCGACAACGCCTTTCACTTCCAGCTCAAAGCGGTCGGCCAGGGCAATCATGGTCTGACGTTTCTCGTCAGCGGCCCGCTGATCCGCTTCTTTCTGCTGATCTTCCAAAGCCTGCCGACTCAGGGCGTTTTCCTTGAAGACCGAGACAGCCGCGGCCATTTCGCCGATTTCACCGCCGGCTTTCTGATCGGGAACCTCTGTATCCAATCGACCCTGGGCCAGTTTCTCCATGGCAGAGGTCATGCGGGACAGGGGCTTGCCGATGAACCCGCCGAAGAACCAGGCCACGGCCACAGACACCAGACAGATCAGCAGGGCGGCGACCAGCAGGTTGGTGACGATGTTGTCCACGGCGCTGAAGATGGTGTCGTTCTTACCTGTTGCGATCACGGACCAGGTGGACTTGGTGTTGCCAATGGCGATGGGGATGGCGGCCTCCATCATGTCGCCGTCGGCAGAGGGACGCGTCACCAGCGTTTCCTGTCCGCTTTTCACCGCAGACATCAGTTCCTGCGTGAACCCGGCTTCACTGCCGTCCTTGCCCAGGAGAGCCACATCATTGTGCGCCACAATGGACCCGTCGCCGGTCACAAGACTGATTGAACCGTCCCCGAACGGACGTTCACCGGCCAGTTCCGCCTGAATGTCTGACAAGGCAATATCCACCCCGGCAACCCCGATGACTTTGCCACCGGACCGGATGGGAACAACCAGAGAGGTGATCAGGGTATCCACACCACCGACGGCATAGACATAGGGCTCCAGAATGGTCTCTTCGCCGGATTTCAGGGACAGCTGATAATAATCGCCGTCACCGGGAACATCATAAGCCAGCAACGGCTCCACATTTATTTTCCCGTCGGCCCGATACCAGTAGGGAACATAGCGGCCAGAGGCATCATCGCCTGGTCCGGCATTGGCATACTCCGCATCTTTGCCGTCCAGGGCATTGGGCTCCCAGGCTGTCCAGACACCCAGCAAGGACGCTTCCCGCTCCAGATTGTGACGCAGAATGGCGTCGTAGGCCGAGCGGTCTAGCGAGCCGTTGTCTTTGAGACCCTCAAAGGTGTGCGCAATGACCCGGGCCACTTCAATGGCCGAATCCAGGGAGAGCTTCACGGACTGGGCGGAGGCTGTCGCCTCCAGACCGACCAGAGCGCGCGCGTCTTCTTCAATGGCTTTTTGGCTGAGAACAATGCTGGTGACCGCGACAGCAATCAGGGCAAACAATGTGGTGCCCAGAATTGCCAGCAAAATCTTCGCACGAATAGATGAGAGCATAATAATTCGCCTTTTCCCGTATGATGCGAAAAGTGTCGTCGAAAATGTTAAATTTTTTCTAAATTGCGCTGAAAAGAGAGGGCAAAGAATCAAAGCCAAATTGCCGCAGGAAAAGCCGCTGATTCCGGAGCTATAAAGCGCGCTGACACTGTTGCTTACCCTGCAAACAGCAGCAAACCGGGGCTTCAGCTCATACCTGCTTGCTCAATGGTTTCTGATCCAACGACTTTACAGACCCTGGTCCTCCTCCCACACTGTCTTCTCCACATTTGAAGTTTTTGAAACGACAGTGAAATCTGACTATGTCTAAGTGAGTAATCCAGACTTCGCAGAGACAACCTTTCAGGGAGTAAACCAATGTCGAGCATGAAAGCTGCAGTCGTACGTGAATTCGGCGCCCCGCTGGATATCTGTGAAGTAGACAAGCCGTCCGTGACCGACGGGAAGATCGTCGTCCGGATCATGTCGGCAGGCGTTTGCCACACGGACCTGCACGCCGCCAACGGAGACTGGCCGGTCAAACCCCAACCGCCCTTCATTCCCGGCCATGAAGGCGTGGGCATCGTCGCCGAGGTCGGCAAGGGCGTAACCGCCGTCAAAGAAGGCGACCGGGTGGGTGTACCCTGGCTGCATTCGGCCTGCGGGCACTGCACCCACTGCATGGGGGGCTGGGAAACCCTCTGCACCGATCAGCAGAACACGGGCTACAGCGTCAATGGCGGCTTTGCAGATTATGTGCTGGCTGACCCCAACTATGTCGGCCACCTGCCCCAGGGGCTGGATTTCGCCCCGGCAGCTCCTGTGCTCTGTGCCGGGGTGACGGTCTACAAGGGCCTGAAGGAAACCGATACCCGGCCCGGCCAGACCGTGGTCATTTCCGGCATCGGCGGGCTGGGTCACATGGCAGTGCAGTACGCCAAAGCCATGGGCCTGAATGTCATTGCTGTAGACATCGCCGACGACAAACTGGATCTGGCCACCAAGCTGGGGGCTGATCAGGTCATCAACGCTCTGACAACCGACCCGGTTAAGGAAGTACAGGCCGGCGGCGGGGCCGAAGGGGTGCTGGTGACGGCGGTGGCCGGAAAGTCCTTTGAACAGGGCGTTGGCATGCTGGCCCGCGGCGGCACCATGAGCCTGGTTGGTCTGCCGCCCGAAGATTTCCCGCTGTCGATCTTTGACACGGTGCTGAACCGCAAAACCATCCGTGGATCCATTGTCGGCACCCGGCTGGACCTGGCGGAATCACTGGCCTTTGCTGCCGAAGGCAAAGTGGCTGCCCACTACAGCGAAGAAACGCTGGATGATGTGAACAGCATCTTTGACCGCATGAAAAAGGGCACCATCGACGGCCGCATTGTGATGTCGATTTGATGATTTTCTGAGACGACAAGTGAAGGCTGCGGATCAGGCTGCAGCCTTTCTTGATCGGTGTTAGCGGCTGCATCCTACGGTGCAGCTCCGGCCCTCCATCACGGAAATCTGGTTAGCGACCGCTTTACTTCTTCAGGTCCCGGTGCCAGTGCCAGCAGCCGATGAAATGCATTGGGCCTTCTTCGGTCAGGGCCGGGACGATGATCCGTTCATAGCGGTAAAGGTTGTTCGGGGTCATTTGCTGGTGAGCCGTCAGGTAACGGGCCTTGCCGTCTTCCTTCATGCTGTCGTAGCTGCGCCGCAGATCCAGATAGAGATCCTCTTCCAGGACCTCATCGAGAAAGCGGTCTTTGGTCTTTTCCCGGAAACTGGGATGAAAGGCAGAGCCCATCAGGCGCCAGCGCAATCGACAGCGCCCCTGAGGATCTTTCTGCCCCGGCACTTCCTCAACAATCTGCAAACTTGGCATCAGGCGCGGCAGATCAAGCGGGTCGAAATCCACCCGCCGCAAGTACTTCTCATTCTCACGTCGTTTGATTTGGATGTATTCCAAAAAACACTGCAAACTCTCCGGCAGGTGCTCTGGCCAATCGTCCCCAAAAGAAACTTCTTTACGTTTAAACAATAGATCTTCCAACTGAAGGTCTTGCATAACAGTACTGTCCGCTACCTGTACCCTACTCCCGTTTTTCCCTTATCGATAGACATCGATTGGTGAACAGACAATCCATACACTTCGATGCCTCTAAAAACATCCCCTTTCTGCTACTCAATTTGACGCAGGCGGACCCAGCAGCAGTCTGATTCTAGGCCAGGCGAAGCCCCTGGCCGGACGTGCGGCGCTGTCTTTGGTTTGCGGGTCGCTCCCAGAACACCCGGCTTGACTGAGCCTGCTTATCTTGTCCGCTGCTGAACAGCGCTTTTTCTGTCGAAAACACCCAATCCGTGTTCCGAAACAGTGGCGAACCCGACCTTCAGCACCCCATAATGCCCGGGCCCGACACCCAGCCGGCAATCTGGCTGGATCCGCGGCACCCCATCAAACGCAGACGCGACGAACAGAACAAACAAGGGTGCGCCTGAAAACCAGGACAGCACCAGCCTTGCAGAGGAGCAGAACATGGCCGGACGCATTGACGCACGCCTGAAAGAACTCGGTATCGAAATCAACGCCCCTGTGGCCCCGGTTGCCAACTATGTCGGCTATGTCCAGTCCGGCAACATGGTGTTCATTTCCGGCCAGATTTCAGTAGACGGCGACACCAAGTACACCGGCACCGTCGGCAGTGACGTGAGCCTGGAAGAAGCTGTTGTTGCAGCCAAAGCCTCTGCCAAAAACATCATTGCTCAGCTGAAGGCCGCCACAGACGGGGACCTGGACCGGGTCAAGCGCATCGTCAAGCTGGGCGGCTTCGTCAACTCCACCGACGACTTCATCCAGCAGCCTCAGGTGATCAACGGCGCCAGCGACATGATGGTGGAAGTCTTCGGTGACGCCGGTCGCCACTCCCGCGCGGCTGTTTCCACCAACTCCCTGCCTTTGGGCGTTTCCGTGGAAATCGACTGCATCGCGGAAATCGAATAGATCTCAGCGACGGCGACCAGTCACTGGTTTGCTGAACCCAATCGGAAAAAGGCGGTGCCCCAAAGTGAGGTACCGCCTTTTTTTGTTGTGGGTCTGGTCCAAGGCCTGTCAACCGCCCTGGCCGGGGGTTGCCAGCCATTGGTCTTTGCGGATCCGGAAGACGGGGCTGTCGGGAATGCCATAAGTCATCTGGGTTCCCACTTCACGCAGACCAATTTTCCTGAGGATTCTGCGGGAGTTTTCATTGGCATCATCGATGGTGGCCACCACCTCCTGCAGCGGTGTGTCTTCAAAGGCAAAACGCAGCAAGCGGGCAGCGGCCTCCGTGGCGACACCCCGGCCCCAGGCGGGCTTGCGCAGGATGTAGCCGATCTCAATGTCGCCGCCGGGAATATCCGGCCCCTGAATCAAATCCCAGTCGGTATCATCAAGCTCCACCGGCATGGGGGACAGCACGGCTGTGCCCAGTTTTTCACCACTTTCCTGATCAACCACACACCAGGTTCCGATGCAGCGACCCGGACCGCAGCGCCGGACATAAAGCGGCATTTCCTTGCGAATGAGATCCTCAGAAAAAGCTCCGCCCAGAAAACGGCAAACGTCCGGGTCGGTAAACATCTCCAGACACAAATCCAGATCGTCCAGTGTCAAAGGCCGCAGCAGAAAACGATCCGTCTTGAGCAAAAGCGCAGGATCCGACGACACCTTCTCCTCCCATCATTAGAACATGATCGGTTTAGCCAGAAGCGCATTCCGTAAAAACCAATCAGAGAAACACCCTCTTAAACACCGAAAGGAGTTTCACGCTTCAAGCGTTATCATAGCGAAAAATCACTCAAACCGACTTGACTCTCTGCGCAAATCACCACGCCGTCTTTGCCCTGCTTCTTCTGGTCCAAGGAAACTAAGGTAAGTTCCAGTACCGGAAGAAGCAGGGCATGCGGCTGGTTTACAGACCAAACGATACACTTCTTCTGATTTGTCAGCAGCCCACTTTTACAGCGACATCACACCATCATCGAACTGCAGAATCTCGATGTCTTCCAGGTAGTTGCTGCCAAAGGCACCGTCGTTGTCCACCACACGCCAGCCCGATCCCTCTGCTGTAATGCTGTAGTCAGACTGATTGCCTTTGAAGACGGCGGTGTCGGTTCCGTCATTGCCATAGAGCAGGTCATTGCCCTTGTCGCCGTAGAGCAGGTCATCCCCGCCACCAGCGTGGATCTGGTCATTGTCGCCCCCGCCGCGCAGGGTGTCGTTGCCGCCATCCCCCCACAGCAGGTCATCATCCAGGTTGCCCTGCAGGAAGTCATCGCCTTCCCCGCCATGCAGGGTGTCGCTGTCATCACCGGCATAACCGGCATAGCGCCCGCCGTTCATATAGTCGTTGCCGTTGTCACCGAACAGGCGATCCGACCCGATGTCTCCCAGGACCGAATCGTCCCCGTCACCGCCGCGCACCGTGTCGTCGTTGTACCCGCCACGCGTCACATCGTTGCCGTCTTCGCCGTCGATCCGATCAGCGCCCTGATTGCCGTTCAGCTGGTCGTTGCCGCCACCGCCAAGCAGGGTGTCGTTGCCGCCCCGGCCCCAGATCACGTCATCGTTGCCACTGCCCGTCAAACGGCTGAATTCGTCGTTGTCCAGCAGCGTCAGGCTGCCCACCGGGGTGGTGTTGAGATAGCTGGTCAGTTCCACGTCACTCACAGACACCAGATCGATCAGGCCGTCGCCGTTGGAATCCACGGGGACCAGACGCCCCTGGGCGATGTCTGTGCCGACAGGGGCGATGCTGAAGTTCCCCTGCCCATCGTTGAGGTAGATCTCGTTGACTTCGTTTTCCGCGACAATGTCCAGATCACCATCGCCATCCAGATCCACCAGATGGGTCCAGTTCTGCCAGATTTCTGACGGGTCCAGGACATTGTCCGGAATTTGGCCGCTGGCATCGATGAATCCACCCTGCCCGTCATTGAGCAGCAGCTGCATGTAGCGGCCTTGTGAAATGGGATCGACACCACTGCAGGTAAAAAGCATGTCCGTCAGGCCATCGCCGTTCAGGTCACCCACATCAATGTCCAGGGTCAGTCCGGCTGCCCCGCCATCGGCGAGCGGCAGAACCAGACTTTCCCCGTTAAAATCTCCGGACCTGCTGCCGTAGTACACAACAGAGGCAGCGCTGCCGTCATCGACCCCCAGCACCAGATCCGGATAGGCATCTCCGTTGAGGTCGCCCAGATAAGTTGTCGTGCTGGTTGCGTAGTAATCCGGCAATCCGGCGGTGGACTGGCTGAAGTTCCCATTGCCGTCGTTTACCAGGAAGTACCCGCTACTGACATTGTTGACAAAAATGTCCACATCACCGTCGTAATCGATGTCGGCGACGGCCATGGAATGGGAAAAATCCGCACCAGGCAGGCTGCTGGAGGCGTCGATGTAGCCCCCGTTGTCGGACAGCAGCAAGGTGTTCTGATAGCCAGGAAAAGGCTCGGCATCATAGCCATGATCAGCGATGAAGACATCCTGCAGGCCATCGCCATTAAAGTCTGCGACCACCATCTCCCGGGCATGAACAACCACTGGCGGGTTGTCGCCGAATACTCTGCTGGTGCCGAGGCTGTATCCGCCCTGCCCGTCACCCAGAAAAACCTCTACCGGCACCTCAACTTCGGCAATTGGATAAACAAACCCGGCGGTGAGAATATCCAGGTTGCCGTCGCCGTTCATATCAAGGACGGCTCCCATGTGAACGGCGCCCTCAATGGTGTAACTGAACTGATCGACCTGACTGAAACTGACCATGACAATACCCGACAGAAAATACACAAAAAACAGGACCCGAATTCAGCACCTAACAACAAGGCACCACTCCGTTTTCAGGCCATTGACGGGTCCGTCATAATTCTTAGCCGACAAACAATCCAGTTGATTTTTTCTGATTCGAAATTCGTTGAATTGAATATGTTAAATCAATAATTCCAGACAGATAGCACGTTTCTTACTTCTTTTACCCTCCCGCTTCATCCCCCCAATCCCGCCCGGCTAAGGGCATCAAAAATCTTACCGGTTTCCCGATAATGACGGGTGATGAGCGCCAGACAACGGGCTCGGTCCCGCCCCAGAGCCGCGGTGAGCAGATCTTCATGCACAGCCAGCGATAATAGCGCACGCAAAGCGGTGCTTTGAGCAGTTATGGCTTCTGCCAGTTCCGGGCTGTTGCGCATTGCGGGCGGAAACAGCAGCAAGCGGTGATAGCGTTCGATCTGCAGGTCCAGCGAACTGCGGAACTTTATCAGCCAGGGCGACAGGCAGGCTGAGATCAGGGCGTCATGAAAGGCATCATGACGGCGTTCCCACCGCGCGGTTTCTTCCGCACTTGCCCCGGCTTCTGGCACCGGGACTTTGGAAAGCCGGTGAAAGGCCGCCAGCAGGTCCGCTTCCCACTGATCACCGCCCCGCTTCAACGATCGCTCCAGCGCGCGACTTTCCACATCAATGCGCAGTTCCAGCAAGTCGCTCAGTTCTTCCCGGGAGACGGGGGCCACGGAAAAGCCCCGTTGTTCGGCCATGACCACCAGGCTTTCCGAGGACAGGCGAGACAGCGCTTCACGGATCGGGGTCAATCCCAGATCGTAGATCTCATTCAGGCGTGCGGGTTTCAGCTTGACCCCCGGTGGAAGATCCCCGTTGATGATGGCCTGGCGCAGACGCTGATAGGCCCTGTCGCCCCGAGTCCCCCCGGCCATGGGAGCAGCTCCCTTTCCGGGCCCCTCTCCGGTGCTTTCCTCGCGGCTGTTTGGCTGGTTGATTTGCGCAGACATGGGCGCCTCTAAAGCTCCGTGCGGATGTCCCAGATTTCCGGGAAGAAGCAGTAGCTCAGCGCTTTGCTGAGGTAGTCCACCCCGGCAGTCCCGCCGGTGCCGCGCTTTTGCCCGATGATCCGGGTGACGGTCTTGAGATGACGGAACCGCCATTGCTGAAAGGCATCTTCCAGATCGATCAACTTTTCCGCCAGCTCGTAGAGATCCCAGTGTTTCTGCGTGTCGCGGTAGATCTCCAGCCATGCCGCGGCCACGGAGGCGTTTCTGTCACGGATCTCCTGCCAGTTCCTCTCCGTCACGTCAGGATCCAGATCAAAGCCGCGCTTTTTCAGGAGGATCAGCACCTCCTCATACAGGCTGGGCGCCGCCAGAGTGGCCTCCAGCCGGGCTGACAGATCCGGATGATGGGCGAAGGGGGCCAGGAAACTGGCCCGCTTGTTTCCCAGCAGGAACTCGATTTCACGATACTGGTGCGACTGGAATCCGGAAGAATGCCCCAGGGCATCGCGAAACTGCAGATAATCCGCCGGGGTCATGGTGGAAAGAATGTCCCAGGCCTGGATCAGCTCCGACTGGATACGGGCAACCCGGGAGAGCATCTTGAAGGCTGGCCGCAGATCGTCAGAACGAACAGCAACCACGGCCGCTTTCAGCTCATGGATCATCAGTTTCATCCAGAGCTCTGTGGTCTGGTGAATGATGACAAACAGCAGTTCGTCGTGCTGGTCCGTCAAAGGCTTCTGTGCTGACAACAGTTGATCCAGCTGCAGATAGTCGCCGTAGCTCATGTCGCGGGAGAAGTCCCGGTGGGCTCCTACCGGCAAGCCTTTGTCAGCAGCTTGTGCCTCTGGCCCTGCTTGTTCTGATCGAGGGTCACTCATGGCGAACCTATCCTTCCGTCAGACGAAGCAGCAGGCACAGCGGCAGCGATGCCGCCCATGCCAGGGACATTGAGAGGAAAACTCAGCAATCCTGCGCTCATGTCACCACCTGGCTGCTGTACTGAAAGGCCGGGTCCTGCCAGGCCTGCGTGGCCATGATCTCTTTCAGAATTGCGACGGTCTTCCAGATATCGCTGTAGCGCAGGTAAAGCGGAGCAAAACCCAAACGGATGAAATCCGGCGCACGAAAATCACCAATGACGCCGCGGGCAATCAGTGCCTGAACGATGGCGTAGCCCTCTGGATGGTGCAAAGAGACCTGACTGCCCCGCTGGGCCGGGTTCCTGGGGGACGCCAGCTTAAATCCGTAGGAGCCGCATTCCTGATCCAGCAAATCAATGAAGAGCTGTGTCATCTTTTCTGATTTGGCGCGCAGCTGTTTTCTGGAGAGACCGCCAAAGGCCTGCAAGGCGGCCTCCAACGCCGTCAGCCCCAGAACAGACTGGGTTCCGCAGAGGTTTCGGGCAATGCCATCTGCCGGGCGATAGTCCAGATCAAACGCAAAGGGCGCATCGTGCCCCCACCAGCCTGAAAGCGGTGGTTTGATGACCGATTGCCAGCGCGGAGCGACATAGAGATAGGCCGGCGCGCCCGGCCCGCCATTCAGATACTTGTAGCCGCAGCCCACAGCCAGATCTGCCCGGCAGTCTGCCAGATCTACTGACATGACCCCGGCTGAATGGCAAAGGTCCCAAAGCACCATGGCCCCCACGCTGTGCGCCTTTTCCGTGATGGCTTTCATGTCGTGCAAACGACCGGTGCGGTAGTCCACATGACTGATGATCAGCAGAGCCACTTCCTCGTTGAGGGCGCCTTCCAGCTGCTCTGTTTCAACCAGCCTCAGTTCCGGCTTGTCCAGCAGGTCAGCCACGCCCTGGGCAATATAGAGATCGGTTGGAAAGTTGCCCTTGTCAGACAGGATGACCCTGCGGTTCTTGCGCAGGCGCATGGCCGCAACGATCAGCTTGAACAGATTGATCGAGGTGCCATCACAGGCCAGCACCGATCCCTCTTCAGCCCCGACAAGTTTGCCGATTTTAGCGCCGACACGGGCTGGGGCATCATACCAACCGTGTTTGTTCCAGCTGGTGATCAGATCCTGCCCCCATTCAACCTGAACGGCCTGGGCCAGCCGACGCCGGGCCATCCTGGTGAGCGGGCCCAGCGAGTTGCCATCCAGATAAACGACCCCTTCCGGCAATTCGAAAAGGTCCCGTTTCTTTGCCAGCGGATCTGCCTGATCCAGGTTTGTAAAAATCTCTTCCGTCAGCATTTCAGATCAGGTCCAACACAATAAGTCATTCCTCAGGGTAAAGGTCTCAAAACCGCCCGGACCGGGGCCGCGTCCAGGTTCATGAATTTCAACGGCAGGGCGATCAGCTCGTAATCGCCTTCCGGCACCTCATCCAGCACCAGACATTCCAGGATTGCCATCTGCTGTCGCCGGACCATCTGGTGGGCGTCCAGCGTTTTGGAATTCTGGGGATCCAGGGAGGGGGTATCGATGCCAATCAGTCGCCCGCCTCGGTCGCCATAGAAACGGATCAACTCCGGACAGACAGCGGCAAAACCCTCATCCCAGGCGGACGGATCAAGGCTGACAGGGGCCTGATCATAGCTGCGCAGCAAAAGCCGCTCCGGCACGCCCTGCAACCGCTCTTCAACATCCTGCAGCCGCACGAGGCCATCATGTCCCCGCACGTCCAGCACCCGGCAGGACCCCAGATAGACAGAAAGATCCACCGCACCGATGGGCTTCCCCTCCGGGTCGTAATGCAACGGGGCATCCGCATGGGCCCCGCAGTGGGTGGAAAAACTCACCCGGGAGACATTGACCGGACAGTCGGGCCCCAGTGCCCAGGTCCGCTCCTCCTCAAAAGGGCTGTCGCCGGGCCAGACCGCCAGGTCTGGCTGCAAGGGCGGGGATATGTCGTAAAGCTGCGTCATGGCTTCTAAAATTTATAAATTCTTCTTTATTATACAAATTTTGGACTCCTCATCAAGCAGGGACGACTCAGTTTCTCACGCCAGCCTGAAGGCCTGCCCCCCTGTCGTCTGCCTCAGCGCAGCTGTTACAAGTGGCGCTGAGAACTGGTCGCAAAAACAAGCAAAATCAACAGGTAAGACGATGAACCCCGGCCACAAGAAAGATCAGCTCAGCGTCTAAGAAATATGTGGTAGAGGGGGAAAAAACGGTTGCGCGGGTAGAGATAAGAGGCCGAAATAACGCCTCCCCATAACAAACTCACAAAAAAAACATGTCCAACAACCAAAGCTCTCTCGAGCAGCAGATCACTGACTTCGTCGCCAACAATCCGACGATTGAGCATATCGACGCTTTCTTCCCCGACCTTTCCGGCGTGGAACGCGGCAAACGCTATGCCGTCAGTGACCTGAAGAAGCTGTTGTTGGACTCTGTGACCTTTGCCGCCTCCTGTTTCCTGCTGGACGCACAGGGCAACACCCACGACACACTGGGTCGGGGCATGTCTGACGGGGACCCGGATGTTTTTGCCAAAGGCATTCCCGGCACACTGGCTCCCATTCCCTGGTCCAATGGCCGCCGCGGCCAGCTCATGATGACGTTCGAGCAGGAACCAGGCGACCCCTTGTCCTTTGAGCCCCGCAACGTGCTCAAGCGCCAGGTGGATAGGCTGGCGGAACTGGGACTGCGCCCTGTTGTGGCCTTTGAGCTGGAATTCTATCTGCTGGACCGCGAACGTCTGGACGGCAACAAACCCCAGCCGCCCAAATCCCCCCTGAGCAACCTGCGGGACAGCTCCACGCAGGTCTATGGCATGGACCGTGTCGAGGCCTTCGGCGAAGTGCTGGACGACATGGTGGCAAACTGCAAAGCCCTGGGCGTTCCGACCGGCCCCATCTCTGCCGAATATGCGCCGGGACAATACGAGATCAATCTGATCCATGTGGAAGATCCTCTGGAAGCAGCCGATCACTGCGTGCTGTTCAAAAGGGTCATCCGGGCCACGGCACGCCAGCATGGACTGCAGGCCACCTTCATGGCCAAACCCTACCCGGAACTCTCGGGCAGCGGCATGCACGTCCATGTGTCTTTGCTGGATCAGGACGGCAACAATGTCTTTGATGGCGGTCCGGAAAAAATCGCCAGTGACAATCTGCTGCACGCCATGGGGGGCATCATGGATCTGATGCCCGACACCATGGCCTTTGTGGCCCCCAACCCCAACTCCTACCGCCGTTTCGTGCCCAATGCCTTTGTGCCGGTTTCGCGCCACTGGTCTTACGAAAACCGTTCCACGGCTCTGCGCATTCCCGTCAGTGACGGCAAAGCCCGGCGCTTTGAACACCGCATGGCGGGGGCCGATGCCAATCCCTATCTGCTGCTGGCCTCCCTGCTGGCGGGCATCCACAACGGTCTGACCAACAAGATCGACCCGGGTGAACCCTTCGAAGGCAATGCAGGCGAAACGCTGGACCCGGCTCTGCCGCTGCGCGCCCGTCGCGCGTTGGAAAAACTGGCCCAGTCAGACAAGGCAAAAGCCTACTTTGGCGAAGAGTATCCACCGCTCTATGCGGCAGCCAAAGAAGCTGAATACGATCTCTTTGAATCGACCATCTCCCCTCAGGAGTACAGTTGGTATCTTCTGGCCGACTGAACTCACCAGGTGCCTGTGAGAACGGCAGAAGGGGAAAGGTCCGGCCTTTCCCCGGCTCTGCAAAGTGCGCCCCACACCGACCTCCGGATTGCCCATAAAAAAGAAGCCTTGTGCGGGTAGCTTTTAGGGCGACTCTTGGCTAAATTCGCTTACGTACAAACGTCAGTAAGGTTCAGGTTCAGTGGGTAACAATTCAGATCAACAGCGTTTTGACACCAGCCATTTCAGCTTGCCGGAACGCCGCTGGGAAACCTGGCCGGAGACTTTGGCAGAGCCACTGCAGACCTTTTGGGACTACTGCAACGCCATCAGAGACCCTCAAAGCGGCGAACTCCACCGATCAGCCTTTGACCCACAGGCCATCGCGCCCCTGCTGTGCAATGTGCAGATCATTGAGGCCTTACCCAAACCCACAGGTGAGTATCGATATCGCTGGCGCTTGTCCGGAACTGAATTCAGAAAGTACTACGGTCATGATCTGACGGGTTGCTTTATGGATGAGTTTTATCCGGCTGATGTGCTGCGGGAAATCAACCGGGCATACGGGAACGTAATCGCCAACGGGGAGCCCCATTTCCTTCGTTCACGGGACGCCAAGATGGCAGAACGGGAACTCTACTCCTACGACCGGATTGTTTTGCCCTTTCTGATGCCAGACGGGCCGCCGCAACTGATCGGCTACTGGCATTGGTATCCGAATACCCCAATCGATCCCTGCTGATCGCGATCTTTCAGCACATCCCGTGATTGGTGACAAAAAGCCACTGTTTTCTCGCGCGTTGTTTGCTCATACTTATGGCAAGAACAACCAAACGACGGGCAGAGCTCTTTCAGTCCAAGGCAAAAACGGCTGAGCTTAATCCCGGCGAAACCACCAGGGTACAGTCACCAGCGTGTCCACCGACAATTCACTCCCGCCCCTGGGACGGAACTTTCTTTATCACAGCCAGGCCTGGGGGGAACCCTGGCCTTTTGAGCTGCCTGAACGCCTGCAGGCCTTCATGACCTACTATGGAAGTTTGCGCGGAGCGGATGAAACGGCGGTGCCCCGCCATCGCTTTGACCCGCTGGCAGTCCCGGACCTGCTGCCCTACCTGCAAATCCTGGAAGCAGTTCCGCAGGAAGACGGCGGTCGCCGCTATCTCTTTCGCCTGCAGGGCACGGCCTATGCTGCCTACTATGGTTTCGACGCCACCAACCGCTGTCTGGATGAGTTCTATCCGCCCTGGGATTTGGAAGCCGTTGAGCAACGGTATGACCTGCAACTGGCCGAGCACAGCATCACCTACCTGAAAGGCCCGCAAGTCCTTTCCGGCAAGGAGTTCTATCTCTTTGAGAGAATTATGGTGCCCTTTGTGACTGATGAAGGCAGGCAGCAGCTCATGGGCTGCTGGTGCTGGCATGATAAGCAGATCCTCAGCGGGGTCCCTGCTCCTTCTGAGGATCTCTCCCCTGCTGAAGATCTCTAGAGTGAAATCGGTTTAAGTGAACTCACGACGTGAGAACACTTGAAGCGTGAAACTCTTTTCAGTGATTTACAGGATGAGTCACGGTTTAGGTACAAGCGCAAAGCGCTCCTAACCAAACCGATCATGCTCTGGCAGCAGCGGAGAAAGCCCGGTTTATCCTCCAGGCAGTTACAGGCGGCAGACTGGCTCAGAGCGACAGCACTTTCCGTCGATCACATTCTAGCTGGCAGCAGCCAGGTCCCGCAGTTTGGCTTTCTGGATCTTGCCGGTTGAACTGGCGGGCAGCTCAGCCAAAATCTCAATGGACTTGGGGCGTTTGTAGGCAGCCACACGCTCCCCGACCCAGGCCATCAGATCTTCTTCACTGACCTCCAGGCCCGGTGCCAGCTGCACGTAGGCCATGACTTCTTCATTGCCCGAGACCTTACGGCCCACTACCCCGGCCAGCGTCACCGCCGGATGGGCCGCCAGCACACCTTCCACTTCTTCCGGATAAACGTTGAAGCCGGAGCGAATGATGATCTCCTTGCTGCGCCCCACCAGTTCCAGGTTCTCATCGGCATCAAACCGCGCCATGTCGCCGGTGTTGTACCAGCCTTCCGGGTCGAGCACTTCGGCCGTTTTTTCAGCTGCCCGGTAGTACCCCTTCATGACATTTGGCCCACGCAGCCAAAGCTCGCCTGCTGTTTCCTTCTCGCCGATCAGATTGCCCTGACTGTCCAGAAGCTTGGCTTCCAGACCGGGCAGCAGAGGGCCGGTGGAGGTCCCGGTGGTCGGGCTTTCCGGACGGGTCTGGCTGACAGTCGGGGTCATCTCGGTCAGGCCATAGCCGTTGTTGAGTGTCAGGCCGAAGGCCGCCTCAACCCGCTGCTTCAGGTCCAGATCCAGCGGTGCGCCACCGGCTGAAAGGTAGCGCAGGGCCGTGTTCTTCAGGTCCAGCTTTTCCCGCTCTGCCAGCTCCAGCAGTTTGGCGTACATGGCCGGCACGCCCTGGAACACCGTGATTTCCCCGGCCATCATGGAGGCCAGCAGGCTCTTGGGATCAAACCGTGGAGTCATCCAAAGGCAGGCCCCGGCCGTCAGGCACCCCAGGCACATGGAAACCAGACCGAAGACATGCGCCACCGGCAAAACACCGAACACTTTGTCATCCGTGCGGAAGCCACGATAACGGCCAGAAACCAGCGAGACGAAGTTCATACCCCGGTGAGTCAGCATGACCCCTTTGGGCGCGCCAGTGGTGCCGGAGGTGTAGATCATCCCGCCCACCTGGCTGTTGTCCTCGGCCACCGGCTCCGGCCCTGCCACATTCGGCTGCTTCAGAAGTTTCATGCCCTCAATGCCAGCCATGACAAAATCACTGGCCGAAAAATGACGGGCATGGGCCTCAGCTTCAGCTGAAATGCTGGCGGTAAAGAAAATGCCTTTGGGCTGGCAGTGATCGGCAATCACCTCCACTTCCCGTGTCGACAGGCGGGCATTGATGATCACCGGCCAGACATCCAGCCGGGAAGACGCCAGAAGCAAGACCGCCACCGACAAGGCGTTTTCCGCCACCACCAGCAACCGGTCCCCAGGCACAAACCCCTCATCAGTCAAGCGGCCTTCCATGGCCGCAACCAGGGTGGCCAGGTCCTTGTAGCTCCAGACCTGGTCCCCCTGGCGAATGGCCGGGGCATCCGGGCTGCGCTCGGCCCACTGCAAAGGCATATCAGACAAACGACGCGGAATCTCTACATCCACCGGGCCCGTTGACCAAATGCCTGCCTCAACTGTCATACCGACAACACTCCCTAGCGCGATACCAACACCGGCTCTGCCCCCAAAGCAGGACAAAGCTCACAAAACCAGCCCAGCATAATGCAGTTCCCCTGGGACGGTACCCAGCAATGAAAAACAGAGGCTGTTCCAACATATCACTATTCATTCCACATAGCAGAACATATGTCGGAACAATCGGCAGAACATCCGGCAAGCCCTCTGCCTAACCCCACTCTGCATTCCCAGGCGCAAGTCTTAGCCGGGCAGCCCCCTTGTTTCTCCCTGGGCTTTGCCTCACGTTAGCGCCAGCCAAACGTTGTTTGGCCACTGGAGTCAGATCGGCTTAAGTGAACTCACTCGGTGACAAAACTCAAAGCGTGAAACTCTTTTCAACAAGATAGAGGATGAGTCACGGTTTGGTTTCAGGCGCACAGCGCTTCCACCTAAACCGTTCATGCTCTAAGACAGCCTGGCACTCTGACAGGGGTTCAGTTTCCGCCCCGCCTTTGTCGCCTTCCTTTCTGTCGCCACAGTACCCCGGCGGGTGTCACGACCTGCGGTTTTTGAAAAGCCCCGACTTGGAGCCCGACTTGGACTCAGTGCATGAGTGATTTTCACCCCAAACCCTGGTTGGGCATCATCGCCGCCACAATGGTTGTGGCCATCTGGTCGGGCTGGATCGTTGCCAGTCGCGCAGGGGCCCAGTCGCCTCTGACGGTCTATGACATCACCGCCATCCGCTATGGCATTTCCAGCCTGATCGCCATCCCGCTGGTGCTGTACTTCAAACCCTGGCGGGGCCTGACCTTCAAACGCATGGCCCTTTTGTCTCTGGCTGCCGGCTGGCCCTATGCGCTGGCGTCTTACGGGGGCTTCAACTATGCCCCGGCGGCCCACGGCGGGGTCTATATGAATGGTGCACTTCCGGCACTGGCCCTGCTGTTTTCCTGGATCTGGCTGAAAGAAAAACCCCGCAAGCTACAGATCATCGGGGCCATTCTGATCATCATCGGCGCAGGAATTTTCGCAAATGATTTTGGCGGCCTGGCCGTTGAAGGAGCCTGGCTGGGAGACCTGCTGTTCATTGCCTCAGCGCTCTCCTTCACCTGCTACATGGTGCTGACAAGGTTGTGGGCCATTACGCTGCCTCAGGTTCTGCTCTGCGTGGCAACCCTCAACAGCCTGACTTACGTGCCGGTCTGGTGGGCCTTTCTGCCCAGCAACTTTGCTGACGCCAGTCAGGATCAGATCCTGCTGCAGGTGATCTATCAGGGGCTGGTTCCCAATCTGGTCGGCATGATGCTGGTGGCCGTGGCCGCCCGCCACGCAGGCCCAGCCATCACCGCGACCCTGATGGCGGCTGTTCCGGCCACAGGCACCCTGCTGTCCATCATTTTCCTGGGAGAGATCCCCGGTGATATCGCCTGGCTGGGCATCGCGGTGCTGACCGGTGGCATCCTGATGACCACCCTGAAGTTCAAAGGCAAAAGCAAAACCGCAGAGGCACCTGTAAAACAGGCCTGAAGCCCTCAGAAGCTCTGACAAAAACAAACCCGGCAGACTGTTGTCGAGAGCATGATCGGTTTAGTTAGAAGCGCTTTGCGCTTGGAACCAAACCGTGAAACATCCTCTACACGTTGAAAAGAGTTTCACGCTTCAAGTGTTATCACGTAGTGATCCCACTTAAACCGATTTGGCTCTAGCCGGGCTTTCTTTTACCGGTTCATTCCAATCACACTGGGTGCGGCTGAACCCGACCATGCTCTAGAGAGGCGGGGCACCCCCTTCGGCCTTGCGGCGGGCAACGAAATCAGCCAGCTCGTCCTTTGTTCCCTCATCCATGGGCGGGGCTTCAAAGTCCTGCAGCAGCTTTTTCCAGATGCCATTGGCCCGCTGGGTGGCATCCACGCTGCCGTTGTCCCGGTAGTTCTCGAAGTTCTGCCAGTCGGACAGCAGCGGCGAGTAGAAGCCCTGCTCATAGCGGGCGATGGTGTGGGGTGAGGCAAAGAAGTGCATGCCCGGTCCCACCTCACCAATGGCGTCCACAGCCATCTCTTCATCATCCACGGCCAGCGGCTGCATAAGCTGTGTCATCATCTGCAGCATTTCCGCATCAATGATGAATTTCTCGTAGGAAGCCGACAGGCCCCCTTCCAGCCAGCCCAACCCATGCATCATAAAGTTCACCCGCCCCAGCAGACAGGCCCAGATCGACATCTGCGATTCATAGGTGGCCTGGGCATCCGCAGCATTTGAGGCATTGGCGTTGGAGGCACGCAGCGGCACCTTGTTTCGGCGCGCCAGCTGGCCTGAGGCAATGGTCGCTTTGACATACTCCGGCGTGCCGAAAGCAGGCGATCCGCTCTTCATATCCACGTTGGAGGTGAAGGAACCATAGACCACCGGACAGCCCGGATTGACGGACTGGGCAAAGGCAATGCCGGCCAGCGCCTCAGCATTCTGCTGGGTCAGGGCGCCTGCCAGGGTGATGGGGGCCATGGCCCCGGCCAGGGTAAAGGGCGTAAAGACAACCGGCTGATTGGCCCGCGCCATGGCAATGGTCCCTTCCAGCATGGGACTGTCGTAGATCAGCGGTGAGTTGGCGTTGACAATGGTAAAGACGGAGGGCTCAGCCAGCAGCCTCTCCCGATCAATGCCCCGTGAAATACGGGCCAGTTCGATGGCATCTTCCATCCGCTCCCGCCCGAGCGCATAGCCATAGATGCCTTTGTCACTGAGTGTCGCCATGGCCTCGATGGCGTCCAGATGGCGAACCCGCGGATCAATGTCCACCGGCTCCACCGGATAGCCACCAAAGGTGTGGCAGACGTTCACCGCCTGTCCCAGTTTGATCAGATTGCAGTAATGCTCAAACGTGCCGGTCTGACGGCCGACATCCAGATTGGTCGCATGGGGGGCGGAGGCGACAGAGCCAATGACCAGCCCGTCCCCGCCGAACTGCATCTGGCGGTCTGGATTGCGGGTATGGAACTGAAAAGTCTCCGGTGCCAGCGCCACCTTTTCTTCCACAAAGTCCGGATCGAAGCGCACCCGCACGCCATCATCTGCCACCCGCACCCCACGCTCCTGACGCAGGATCTCAACGGCTTCCGGCAACAGGAAGTTCATGCCCGTATCGCAGAGCAGTTTCAAAGAGGCCTGCTGGATCGCTTCCACCTGATCAGCCGACAGCAGTTCTGTCGGTTTAAAGGTATTGCGCAAGGTGCTGGAGGGCAGCTGACGCAGCCCCCCGGACTCCCGTCCCTGTGCCGGTGAGCTGCGCCGCCGCCGCCGTTCCCGTCCTGCCATGGTCGAATCACCCGATAATCAAACTCAGAAAGCCGCACTTTAAAGCTAGCCCCCAACACAAAGAAAATTCATAATTCGCGCAAACTACGTGATCAATTTTCATGAAGTCTGTTCATGTCAAAGCTGGAAATTCGACACCTCAGGGCACTGGTTGCCATCCGGCGCAGCGGCTCCGTCAGCGACGCCGCCCGCCAGATGGGTCTGACCCAGTCCGCTGTCAGCCATCAGTTGCGGGAGCTGGAGCGGCGCTTTGACCTGCCGTTGTTTGAGCGGATCAATCGCAAGCTGCGCCTGACCCCGCAGGGCGACCAGTTGCTGGCCTCTGCCGAAGTGATTCTGGAGGAACTGGATAAGGTGGAGCGGGAACTGACCCCCCAGCAACAGGATGAAGCCTCTTTGCTGCGCATCGGGGCCTACGCCTACGGCTGTTACCATTGGCTGCCGACCTTCCTGAAAGACCTGAAGGCGGATTTCCCGCGGCTGGATTTTGAGCTGGCAACAGAGAGCAGGGTACAGCCCCCCCAAAGCCTGCAGGCAGGGGACATAGACCTTGGACTGGCCGCCGGACGCATCAATCAGACCGGCATGACTGTGACGCCGCTGTTTGAGGATGACCTCGTGGCGGTCCTGCCCCCCGGTCATCCCCTGTGCGACAAAGATTGGCTGGTTGCCGAAGACTTCTCAGACGTGCCCTACGTCACCTACTCTGCGGTCACGGAAAAGGGCTTTGAGATGGACCTGCTCTGGCGCCCGGCGGATGTGCATCCCCGCAAGACCATTCGTGCCGGGCTGACCGATGCCGTGATCGAGCTGGTAAAGGCCGATTTTGGCATCTCCGTGCTCAGCCGCTGGGCGGTTCGGGACAGCGAAGCCAAAGGCGAGGTGGTGTGCCGTCCCCTGACCCCTCAGGGGATGACCTTGCCCTGGTGGGCGCTGACGCGAAAATCCGACAGCCGGGAGGCCGTTGTCGCCGCCCATGTGGCCCAGCTGCTGGCGCTCTGGTGCCGGGAGCATCTCGCCCCGCACTCTAGAGCATGATCGCTTTAGTTAGAAGCGCTTCGCGCTTGAAACTAAACCGTGAATCATCCTCTAAAACACTGATAAGAGGCAAATTTACGCTTCAAGTGTTATCACGTAGTGATTCCACTTAAACCGATTTGACTCTAGTTTGACCGACAGGACCAGCAAGGGCTGAGCCGCGACCGCCCTATCCGCAGCTGGCTACCTGTTGCTGCATTTTGGGGAAGAAGGTCTTTAAAACAGCCAGTGAACGCTCGCCGGTTGGTTCCTGAATGGGATCCACCAGGGTCAGCTTCCCGTTCTGCCGGTCGGCGATGTGGAAGTTGAAGACAAAGGCATCTTCCGCCCCGATCCGCAGGTCCCGAATGGCCAGTCCCCGCTCGTCCAGGGCATAGCTGTAGAAACCGTCGGTCTGCCATTCCAGCCGCTGGATGGAGGTATCTGTCTGAAACCCTTCAGGCGCTGTGGCCAGACGCGGGCTTTGGCGCAGACCAAAGGTTTCGCACTGGCTGAAAGGTGAGGTGTAGCCCTGGTAGTAGGAGCTGTCGTCGATGGCCAGCACCTGCCAGTAAAAGATGTTAAAGGGCAAGGGCTGGACATGCACCCGCTTACCCGCCAGGGCTGGCAGAGCCTCGGCCTGCGCCCTGACCGTCAGATGAGCGGCCATGCCCAGGCCCAGATAGATCGTTGAAATGGCCAGTGCCGTGCCCCCCCACCGGAGGGCCTTTTGCGGCTTCTTACGCCACAGCCACATGGCCAGTGTCCCAACGATAAGTGGCACGGTGTAGAGCGGATCTATGATGAAAACCGACGGGAAGGCCGCAGGCGAGGCATCGGTAAAGGGCCAATAGAGCTGGGTGCCATAGGTGGTCAGGCTGTCTAGCAGAGGGTGGGTGATCAGAACCAGCCAGACCGCCAGCCACAGTTCCTTGAAACAGTCTCTTGCCGGTTTGTAGACCCGTGACATGGCATAGGCGACCACGGGAGCGGCCAGGGTCAGCACAAACAGAGAATGGCTGGCGCCCCGGTGATAGGTCATGTTGTCGAGCATGTTGCCCATCATCACGAAGGAATCCAGATCCGGCAACGTGCCGGCGATCCCGCCAATCAGAAGTGCAGGCGCTCCCAGCTTCCGGCCCAGCACCACCCCGCCAATGGTTGAACCGAGAACAAACTGTGTAACTGAATCCATTACCGACAAAAGCCCCGCTATAGAAAAACACCAGCAGCAGATATGGGGGCCCTTCCTCCCCCGTCAAGCGTGCGGGTGGAGAGGCCGCCCTATCTGCTTTGACTTTTGTTCTGCTTTAGCTTTCGGGTGCGTCGACCGGGGCGCCGGCTTCAACCCAGGCGGAAAAACCACCGATGATATCCGCCACCGGCTCCAGCCCCATGTCCTGCGCGGTTTTTGTGGCCAGTGCAGAGCGCCAGCCCGCCGCACAGAAAAAGACATAGCGCTTGTCCTGGGCAAAGACCTCCCGGTGATAGGGGCTTTCCGGATCAATCCAGAATTCCAGCATGCCCCGGGGCGCATGTACGGCTCCGGGAATCTTCCCCAGCTTCTTCAGTTCGCGGATATCGCGGATGTCCACCAGCACAACGCCATCATCGTCCAGCAGCGCCTGGGCCTCTGCCACGGTCAGTCGTGTGATTTCCTGTTCAGCTTCGGCCAACAGTGCTTTGTAACCGCGTTTCATCGCCATGGTTTGTTCTCACCCTGTCATCATTCAGTTGGGATCATCGTCACATTGGACCGCCAGTCTAGCCAAGCTGGAAAGTCTGTCCTAGCTGCCATTCCCACAGGATAGCTGTGCCGGAAAGGGACGGTCTCAGCGCCCCGTTAGCAAGGCAACACGAATGACCTCTTCAGCCTCTTCCAGGCTCACCGGGCGGGGATTGGTTCCGGCAGCAGCATCCTGTATGGCCTTCGCCGCCAGGGCCGCTGCGGCTTCCGGCGGCACGCCGATGTCCTGCAGGGTTTTCGGAATTTCCAGCTCATCCAGCAACTGGCACACCGCCGTGTAGAAGCCGCCAAATGATGCATCAGGCAACCCCATGGCCTGGCTCAGGGCGGGCAGTTTGTCGGCGATGTCCGGGGCGTTGAACTGCAGGACAGCGGGCAGAGCCACCGCGTTGGTCAGACCATGATGGCTGTCATACTCGGCGCCCACCATGTGACTGATGGCATGGACCAGTCCCAGCCCCTTCAGGAAGGCCACCCCGGCCAGACAGGATCCCACCAGCATGGCGCCCCGGGCTTCCAGGTTTTCCGGTTCACGCACGGCCGTGGGCAACCAGGCCGCAATCAGGCGTAAACCCTCCAGAGCCGCCCCGTCACAGAGCGGATGAAAGTCGGGTACACAATAGGCTTCGACCGCATGCACCAGCGCATCCACCCCGGTCCAGGCCGTCAGATGGGGCGGCAGTCCCAGGGTGATTTCCGGATCCAGCAAAGTAACGGAGGGTTTCAGTTCCGCATGCCAGGCACAGTACTTCATGCCCCGGGCCGTGTCGGTAATCATGGCCGTGCTTTCCGTCTCCGCCCCTGTCCCGGCGGTGGTGGGAACAGTGATCAGCGGCGGAAAGGCCAGTTGTCCCGTCATATCCGGTGCGGGCTTGTCATAGTTGAAATCGGCCAGGGCAATCTCATTTCGCGCCACCAGGCAAATGGCTTTACCGCCATCCATGCCGCTGCCACCACCCACAGCAATGACCCCGTCGTGGCCCCCTTGCAGAAAATGACTGCGGCCTCCGGCAATTTCACTGTCTCTGGGATTGGGTGAGATCTCCGCAAAGAAGTCCCAGCTCAGACCGCCATCACTCAGATAGCGCCCCAGACTGGTCAGAAAGGGCAGATCCCTGCTGCCCCGGTCTGTAACGATCAGGGGACGACGAAGGCCCGCGCTTTTTGCCAGATCGGCGATCTCTTTCAGCCGACCGGGACCATAGGCAATGGGCACAGGGAAGGTCCAGTCCTGAGGGGCAAGCAGGTCCATGTCTTTTCCTTTTTCGGAGGCCGCAACAGGTCGCAAAGACCAAAGCACTTCTGACCAAACCGATCATGCTCCAGAGCGTGATCGACTGAAGTCGAAGCGCCTTGCGCTGCGCATCTGTCGTAAATCACCCTTTAACAGGTTCAAAGGAGTCTTATCGTCTTAATTGAAATCATCTCGTGATTCCAGATAAGTCGATGAGACTCTAAAGCCGGGGAAAAACCCAGAGATTTGTGGAAGTTGAAAAGAAGGCGACCTGCCGGGAACCTACCCCACCAACAGCAGGGTCAGCAGCAACGTCAGTGACAGCAGGGACAAAGAGGCCATGACAAAGGGACGGCCCAGAGGCCCGTCGTTCCAGGTGCCTTCCCAGTGAGAGGCTCTGCTGGTGGCGGTTTGACCGCCTGCGGTCGGACTGTTGGCAGCTCTGTTGTTCTTGTTATTCAGTTCACTCACCGACCGCTCCCTTTCTCTGCTTGAAGACACCAGTTCCATGCATCAAGCCACCACCTCCGACGATCCGGTCACCGCCAGTTGCCTGCTTTCTGGTGTCGCAGTGAATTATGGAAGCTCATCCCTTAACGCCAACTTGCCAGCTATGGTTAACGCCCGACTTTTTCGATGAAGCTGTCAGGAAGCAGAACTGAACCGAGCTGAAGCCGTTGAAGTTTGATCAGTGTTTAATGAGCTTATGCGGAGGTCGCCACCTTTCAATGAGGCCGAGCCTTAGAGCATGAAACGCGCTTCAGATGTCCTTACCTGGTAGGTCCGCCTATACCACTTTGACTCTACAGACCTGGACGGTCGCAATCAGCCTTTCAGGCTTTTGCCCGCACGTAATGCAGCTTGGCGGGCAGCAGGATTTCCAGCGGGTTCTGATAGGCTTCCAGGCGCAGGGCCAGGGTGTTGGTCATGTTCTGAACCTGTGACGGGTCGGGGTTCTGCTGGGCGATAACCCGTGAACTGGGCCCCATATTGATCATGAACTCCGCCGCCACCTGCGGGTCTGTGCCCGCCGTCATCATCACGTCACGGCTGGTGATATCCAGCTCTGAAAAGCCTGCGCCCTGCAGAATCTCGGTGATGTAGGCCGGATCCGAAAAAGCCAGCGGCCCCGGGGTGCGGGGACCAAAGAGCTGTTGGGGACCATAGATCTCTTCCACCACCGCCAGAGGCAGCGCAAAGAGCGCATTGGCTTTGCCCTCTGCCCAGCAGACAAATGCCAGTCGGCCGCCAGTTCGCAGAGACTCGCGCAGGTGGGAGAAGGCCGCCACGGGATCGGCAAAGAACATCACCCCAAAGCGGGAAAAAATCAGATCAACCTCTGACAACGGCAGATCAAGAGATCCTGCATCGCCTTCCAGATAACTGACCTGAGGCGCCTGGGTCTGGGCCCGGGCCGCAGCCAGCAGCGGTTGAGAGATGTCCAGCCCCAGAACCTGACCCTCTGCACCCGTGGCCTCGCCCAGTCGCCGGGTGGTGGTGCCTGCCCCACAGCCGATGTCGATGACCTTTTCTCCCGGCTGGACCGCGGCATCGTCAAACAGCAGGTCGGTGAGGGCTTCCATCTGATAGTCGATCTTCAGCTGGTTTTTCACCCACTTGTCGCCGCTGGCGGAATTCCAGAACGCCCGCTGGCCTTCTGCCAGCTCTTTGATTTCCTCTGCCGTGCGGCCGGTGCTTTCTGTGGTCATGCTCTCTGCCTTCCTGGTTCCTGCTTTGCCTTTGCTGTCTCACTCTTCTGATCGGCACACCACACTCACCGAAAACAGGGACACAGGCCTGATAGAGCGGTGAACGGAGGCAGGGCAGTCGACCGGATAAGGCGTACAGAGGTACCACAGAAGGAAATGTTAATCTGCAGAAAGCGGAAAAAGCCCGTCACTTCTGCGCTGCCCCTTGCAGGCCGTGCCTCTGGCTTGCTAGAGAACAAGCGCTGTCGCACGGCACCCGCTATGGGGAGTCGCCGGCGCAGTCTGCGGGCCACAAGTGGCACAGGCAGCCCCCTTGGTGGAATTGGTAGACACACAAGACTTAAAATCTTGAGATCGTATGATCGTTCCGGTTCGAGTCCGGAAGGGGGCACCAGCCTGACGAGAGGAAGACAAGAAGGACAGGGCTAGAGTCAAATCGGTTTAAGTGGAATCAATAGGTGATAACACTTGAAGCGTGAATTTGCCTCTATTCAATGGTTTAGAGGATGATTCACGGTTTAGTTCAAAGCGCAAAGCGCTTCTAACTAAACCGATCATGCTCTGGCAGTTTGCCGGCCTTTTCTTTTGCGCATCTCACAAGGCTAAACACCGCCTCCGTCTGCCGCAGGCACCTACGTCTGACCCTTAGGGTTTTCCGGCGACGCGGGGGTGGATGTAGTCCGGAGCGATGCCGGCCTTCTTCATGGCGATGCCGGTCAAGAACTGGAACATGGTGCGGCGAACCAGCCGCGCGGTCTGCTGGCCCTTGTTGTCATAAAAGGGATTGAACTCGACAAAATCCACGCCGACGATGGTTTTGCGGGCGGCAAACTCCCGCAGCATGGGAAAGAGATCTTCCGGGTGGGAGCCGATGGGCGACGAGGAACCCGTACCGGGCGCATAGCTCATGTCGAACGTGTCGATGTCGAAGGAGACATAGACCAGATCAATGTCCTTCAGGTCCTCATAAATCTTGTCAAAGGTCTCCTCCACGCCATCCCGGCGAATTTCGTGGATGTGATAGACCTTGCCGCCTTCTGCCAGCACCTGGTCCCAGTCGCTTTCACCAAAGACCGGGGTGGCCATGCCGTACTGGATGACCTTCGAGCCCTCCACCAGCCCCTCTTCTACCGCCAGCGTCATGAAACTGCCGGAGTGGTAAAAGGCACCAAATTTGCCCTGCCCCCGGTCCAGATGCACGTCGAAGTGCAGAAAGGCGACGTTCTTGCGGCCATAGACATCAACAATGCCGCGAAAGGTGCCGTTGGGCACGGAATGATCCCCGCCGACGATAAAGGGGATGGCCCCCACAGAGGCCACTTCCCGCGTCAGCCGCCGGATTTCCTCCAGGGTCTGGGCCTGGTTGTAGGCATTCATGCCCGCATCACCGTAGTCCACGGCGTTGATCAGGGTAAAAGGCGCGATCAGCGTTTCATACTCCACCCAGCTCAGCGGGAACTTGGGGTCGCCATAGCCGCCATAATCACGGGTGGTCCGCACCTCAGCCGGCGCCCACATGTTGCCTGCCGAGTGAGGTAAGGCCCCGGTGGGGGCCCCGAAAATGGCCACGTCAATTTCACCGGCCACCAGATCTTCCGGGGTCAGCGCCACGGGCAGCTTGAAGAAGGTCTGGATGCCCACCGGCTCCATCTGCAGCTGATAGCGCTGAATGTCGACGGGACCAGCGCCCTGGGGATTGCGGGCCGGATCCCGCAGTTCGCGCCAGATGTTGGTGGATTTGTCCTGGCGGATGTTCATTTGGGTGGGGTCGTCAGGATTGACATGAGGCATGGGAGCCGGGTCTTCCTTGGGGGCAGCCGCCACCAGGTCCTTGAGCATCTGGGCACTGGCGGACAGCGGCAGGGATGCCAGCAGCCCGGCAAGGAACACACAGGCAAGAGGGGCAGGAAAAGACATTGTTCACTCCTTCACACCAATCAGTCGCACCAACCTGTCACGCCAATCTATCACACCAACCTGTCAGAGTGGGCAACCACACAAGACAGTCGGCAACCGCGACAACCTACGACATCCCTGATCTGCAAGCTCCCGGCATCCTGGCGTTGAGCCTGCAGTCGCTGGAGTCAAATCGGTTTTGGTGAAACCACCAGGTGAGGACCACCAGGTAACAAAACTTCAATCGTGAACCATCTCTTTTCAGCCTTTCAGAAGAAGGTTCACGGGTTGGCTCCAGGCGCCCAGCGCCTCTGACAAAACCGATCATGCTCCGGAAAACTCTGCCCGGAAGTCCGTTACCCTGCTACGTAATCTCTGCAAAGTTCACCTAAACTTGTTGTCAATCTGCTTGCGTGTTTTTTTCCCTGCCAGCAATCTGGCACCATGCGCCAGCAGATCGACCTGAAAGACGCGGAAGAGATTGCAGACTTCCTCTATGCCGCCACCGGCATGATTCCCGGCTACACGCAGTTTTCAGCCGGCACCGCAAACCTGCGCTATCGAACACTTGACCTTCCGGGACTTTCCCTTTTGTGGGCCAGAGGGCAGGCACACTGCCGCTGGCAGGATCAGATGAGCGATGACGGCCGGGTGCATTTTGGGTTTGTCCTGGAGGCTGACAAGAGCGTGCTGTCCCAGGGTCACGAACTGGGACCTCAGGACGCCATGCTCTTTCTGCCGGGGCAGGAGATGGACTACATCTTTACGGGACCTGTCCTGACCCTGGAAATCGCTGTCTCACGGGCGTTGGTTCATCAACTGGGCTGGCAGTTTTCCGGTGCGCCACTGGCCCGGGTGCCCGGCACCCATCTGCAAGCCCTGGGACAGCTGTGCGCTCAGCTGGACCAGCAGATCTCTCAGATGCTCTCACCGCCCTCACCTGCTTTCCAACTGGCCGCGCGGGATCAGATTCTCGATGCGCTGGAGCAGGCCCTGGCTCCCTGGCTGCCAACCGGCAAGGGCCCAGACCTGTCCCGACCAGCGATCAGCCGGGGGCACAAAACCCTGCAGAATGCCGAGCGGATCTTCCGACACTCCGACGACAAGGCCCTGTCCATGACCGAACTGGCCCGACAGAGCGGCGTCAGTCCCCGTACACTCTACTACGCCTTTCGCCAGTCCCTGGGCCTAACCCCGCGAGAATACTTCGAAATCCTGCGGCTGAACCAGTTGCGCCAGAATCTGATGGATGCCGACCCAGCAAGCCAGAGCGTTACCCGACTGGCCACAGAACTGGGGTTTGGGGATCTGGGCAGATTGGCCAGCCGCTACCATGCCCGCTTTGGCGAGTATCCCAGCCAAACGCTGAAAGCCTGAACCAAGGCGACTGCCCTTTTCAGCATTTCAGAGGAGGAGTCTCAGTTCATTTCCAAGCGCCCAGCGCTTCTAAACAAACCGATCCTGCGCTAGAAGGTGATTCACGTCCTATTTGAAATCACCTCGTGATTCCGTATAGGACGAAAAGACTCTAGCCGACCCGCCGTTTCAGGGTTTCCTTCGGTAGTTCACCAAAGAGCCTGCGGTAGTTTCCGGCCATGCGGCCGAGTTCGGTAAAGCCGTGCTCCTGGGCCAGAACCGTGACAGAGGCGTTTTCTGCACTGGCCCGGAAGAGACTGGCCCTAAGGGCATTGAGACGCAGCACCTCGCGAAAGCGGCGCGGGCCCACCCCGCATTCCTGCTGAAAGGCCAGAAAGAGGCTGCGTTTGGAAATGCCTATCTGCTCCGCCAGGCTGTCGGCGGTGGTCTGTCCGGCAAAGTCATGATCCCCAAACAACGCCTGAGCACGGGCCACGATGGACTTGCGTGCAGCAGCAGAAGGAAACCCTCCTCTGCCAGCCTCGGGCATCAGCCAGGGCGCCAGCGCCTGGGTCAGAAGGTCCAGGAACCTGTCGCGCCAGATCAGCCTGGGAAAAGACCTGCCTTGCGCCTTCTGGGCCCATTCCGCGTCCTGAAAGGCCTGCTGCGCGGCATCCGTCAGTGCCCGGGATACCTGCTGGCTGATTATGGCCACCTGCCCGGGTGCACAGGACCAGCCCAGGCGATCAGGCAAAGCAGCGTCAAAGGTCAACTCCAGAGTTTTGTAGTGGCCGCCCGTTGACAGATCTGCTGACTGACCGGGCCGCAGCAAATGGGCCGTGTGCAGGGTTATGTCCTGGCCACCGATTTTGGGAGTCCCTTCCGCTTCAACCAGAGTGGCAAACCGCCATTCCCGGCTCAGCATGTTGTCGATCCAGAGATGTTGTCCGTTGCCGGACACCTGGAGCAGGCGCAGGTCACCAAAGTCCAGACTGCGGGCGGACAAGACAGCCGCCCCCCGGGACAGCTGCACAAAGGACGTCTGGGTGTTGGTCTGCTCCTTGTAGAAGCTCTCCAGCGTGTCAGCGTCAGCCAGGTCAATGGCAAAGCGCTCAAAATCCGACACCAGTTACCCTCCGCGGTATCTGAAGACCCATTATCAGAAAGTGCACATATAATCTGATGGTTAGCCTGCAGGTTAGAGGCATTTTTATGGGTCAAGAGGCATCACTTTTGCACAAACTGCATAGCGCAGCTTTTTTTGCGCCGCTAGCTTGAAAGGCAAATGATTCATCAATTTTGAGTGTTTTGAGACATCAAGGGGACAAGACAATGCGCAACTGGCTCACCTTTCTGTCCGTAACCGCCGTGACAACCGCCGTGACGACTGGCCTGGTGACCGGCCTTACTGTCGGCTCACTTATTGCTGCCGATTCTGCCTCAGCAGCCGATAACCCGGCCCCGGATTTTTCCAAGGAACAGCGCATTGATGGCCTGCCTGCCAGCATGCAGCCCTGGCGCGACCCAAACAATCCCAATGTGCAGATTCTCGACCCCGGCTGGGACAAGTACTTTCTGCGCAAAGACATGATCGGCGATAACCCCAAACGCGAGCCGGGCCCTATTGATCTGCAGCGCTATCAGGTGCTGCCCACCAAACATGCTTTCCCCAGCTATTTTGGGCTGCCCATTGCCATGACGACTGAGGACCTGATTGCCGGGGATGTCGACGTTGCCATGATCGGGGCCCCCTCCAGCTTCAATCCCGCAGCGGGGACGGGCTGGGCGGCCAACTACATGCGCCTGATCCACAACTACGACTTTGCCGAAACGGGCCACGACATGTGGTTCAACAACCAGTACTTCGACATTCTGAACGTGGTGGATTACGGCAATACAAACTCCCACCCCTCTTTGATGGTGCAGAACTTTGCCGATCAGGCGATGGTCTTTAAGGAAATTCTGGAGGGCGGCGCCATGCCCATGATCATCGGCGGGGAACACGGCACACAGGTGGCCTCGCTCATGGCGCTGGTAGACCATTACGGCCCCAAGAGTTTCACCACGGTTCACTTTGATGCCCACACGGACCTGGCGCCACCGGATGGCTCACTGGGTCTTTTCAACCACGGGGGACGGGCTCTGCGCTTTGCTCACGAGAACGGGTGGACCAACGGCGATCAGATTTTCCATGTCGGACTGCGCGGCGCCTACGAGAGCATCGAACGCATGGACTGGATGTTCAACGCGCAGACCAACTACTATTTCATGCCTCAGTTCGAAGCCAACGGCTTTGATGAAACGGTGGATCAACTGGTGGCCGAGCTGAAAGGCCGCAGACTTTACATCTCTGTCGATATCGATGTGCTGGAACCTGCTGCGGTTCCCGGCACCTCCAATCCCGAAATCGGCGGCATGACCACCCTGCAGTTCATGAAGATCCTGCGTAAGCTGACCTTGCAGAACGAAATCCTGATGATCGACTGGGTGGAATACTCCCCCCTGCTGGATGACCGTCGCCGCAACACGGCCAATACAGTCAGCCGCCTGATGCGTCATTTCCTGGCGGCATTGGCTGCACGCAAACAGGGCATTACAGATCCCAACTACGTCCATCCGGCCATGCTGAAAGACAACAGCAAGTAGGCTCAACACCCCAAAGAACGGGCCCCACGGTGAAACACGTCGCCGGGGTCCCGTTTTTCCATGACTTCTCTTTTTACCCGAGGGTACCCTTAGAGTCTTATCGTCTTATCTGGAGCCACGAGGTGATTTCAAATGAGACGTAATTAGGCCTCTTTTCAACCTGTTAGAGGGTGAGTCACGACGTAAGTGGAGCGCAAGGCGCTTCTACTTCTGTCGATCACACTCTAGGATCTGATTTTGACCCGGCTGTTTGTTGGATTGCCTGAATGCCAGATAAACCCCAGTTCGTTGATTTGGAGGGTGACAGGATCCCCTCCCCGCCATCTTCCTTTTTCAACCGGCTGATCAAAGACCCTCTGCTGCACTTCCTCCTGCTGGCGGGGCTGCTGTTTCTGGCCCAGATTCTCTTTGCAAAAGAAGATCGCGATACAATCGTGGTGGCAGCGAGTACCCAGTCGTTTCTTTTTGAAAAAGAAGAAGAGCTGCTGTTGCGCCCCCTGACGGATCAGGAACGCAGCGACATCGTGCGCAACTTCATCGAAGAAGAAATCCTGGTGCGCGAGGCCACGAAACGCGGGTTTTCCGACAGCTCGCGCATTCGCGCGCTCTTGCTGCAGAACATGCGGTTTTTCATTTCCGGGGATTTGCCGGAACCCACCGATGCGGACCTGAAAGCTTTCTACGAGGAAAATCTGCCGCTGTTCACCAGCCCGCCCAGCTTTGACCTGCAGCACGTGATGTTTCAGGCAGGAACACTCCCGCCAGCGGACATGCTGGAGCAACTGAACAACAGCCCTGACCCCACGGCCCTGGGCGATCAGGACACAACCTTCGGCCATACCCTCCGGTTCATGGACCAGCAGCGCCTGGTCCGCAGTTTTGGCTCCCAGGGGGCCAAAGACGCCCTCCAGGTCCTGGCGGAAGGCGGCACCTGGCAGGGGCCGTTCACCGCCCCCGTCGGCTCCAATCACTATCTGCGCGTGATCAAAGAACACCCGCCGCGCCGCCCCTCCCTGGAACAGGCCCGGGACTGGGTCGCGGCCCAGTGGCTGGCGGCGAAATCCCGCCAGCTGATGGAGGAGGAGATTGACCGGGTCCGGCCCGGCTACCTGATCAACGTGGAACCACTGGAGGGAGCCCGCGACGGTGGCTAGAGCGGCTTTCTCCCTGCTGACCCTGCTGAGCCTGATCTTTGGGCTCTGGCTCGCCGTTCCCCCGGCCAGTCTGGCCCATACCCTGGGCGTGGACCGGGCCGAACTGCTGGAAACAACGCCGGGCAGCTATCGCCTGACCTCCAAGGTTCCCCGAAAGTTGGCCGCTGCTATTCTGCCGCCTCTGCTGCCCGATCACTGCGACTTCAGCGGCGACCCCAATGGCACCCGCGGCGCCTATGCCGTGGTTTTCACCTTTACCTGCAGTCCGGCCCTGCTGGCAGGCGACAAGCTGCTGCTGCCCTGGAAGCGCGAAGGCGCGCTGCTGACTGTAACCTGGGACGGTCAGGCCCCGGTCACCGGGCTGGTCAAACGCGAAGGGCTGGTGCTGGAAGTGGCGCTGGAGAACTGGCAGGCCGGGTCCGGTTCCTTCTGGCAGGCGGCCAAACGCTATAGCCTGCTGGGGGTCGAACATATTCTGATCGGCATCGACCACCTGCTCTTTGTCCTGGCCTTGCTTTTTGTGGTCAGTGGGTTCTGGAAACTGGCCAAGACCATCACGGCCTTCACCCTGGCCCACTCCATCACGCTGGGACTGGCCACCCTGGGCTATGTCAGCCTGCCTTCTGCTCCGGTGGAAGCCGCCATTGCCCTCTCCATTGTCTTTCTGGCCTCCGAAATCATCTGGCGGGCACGCGGGCGTCAATCCCTGACCTATCAGGCCCCCTGGCTGGTGGCTTTTGCCTTTGGCCTCCTGCACGGGCTTGGCTTTGCCGGGGCCCTGGCTGACATCGGCCTGCCCGCACCGGAAATTCCTGTGGCCCTGCTGTTCTTCAACATCGGCGTGGAACTGGGGCAGCTGCTCTTTGTCGCCGCAGCCCTCTTGCTCGGCTGGCTGATTGCCCGTCTTCCCCTGCCGGCCCGAGGCCTCAGCAACGCCCGTCTGACCCTGGTCTACGGCATTGGCACTCTGGCCAGTTACTGGGTGATCGAACGGGCCCTGCAGATTTTCGTTTGATTGCACGTTCGGCTGACCAATCGCCGGAAAGGCGCTGCCCCCTTTGGGCCTCGGCGACCTGAGTGGACACGCCTAGAGTATGATCGGTTTAGTTAGAAGCGCTTTGCGCTTGTACCTAAACCGTGAATCATCCTCTAAACCATTGAAAAGAGGCAAATTCACGCTCTAAGCGTTATCACGTAGTGATTCCACTTAAACCGATTTGACTCTAGAGAAAGCACCCAAGCCAATCCCGCTCTCTGACACCATGAAGCGGGTTTCACCCTTCAGGTGGCGTCATGACGTGAACCCAGGTAAAGCGGCTTGACGCTAGCCTGCCTGGGCCAAGGCTTGATGAAACCAGCGCAGGGGGTCTTCTGCGCCAGTGCCCTGTGCCAGCGGTCCCGGGCGATAGGCGGGGGACTGCAGGCCCCGCTGAACCTTCTCACAGATCCAGACATCTTCCGTTTGGAAATCTCCGCTTTCCAGGGGGTGTATGGTCCAGTTGTCAGAGGTGATCAGGTCCGTCTCTGGATCGTATCCCGGGATCTGCGCGCGCTCATCCTTTTCCTGCCAGGGCCCGACCCACTGGCGCACGGACATCAGGCAACGCCCCGGCCCGCTGGGTTCCAGCCGCGAGACGGAAAAGCCAAAGGGATGGGGCACGATCAGGGTGCTGGGAAAGAGATAGTAGACCCCGCCATATCCCGGTTCCGCAGCGCTTTGGACCATGCCATCGTTCCCGGCGGCCTCGCGCACGGCCTGGGGCAGGCGATGGCGCACCCCTTCCTCCGTCGCGTACCAGACCATGTGGCTGCCCAGACGCTCCCATTCATTCAGGGAGGGACGCGGTCCGCCCAGGGTTTCTTTGTGAAGATAGGCCAGGTGGTATCCGTCCAGTGCGTTTTCGACAAAAACCTTCCAGTCGCACTTCATGTCATAGAGCAGAGGCACGGCTTCGCTCAGATCCGAGGCAGGCAGATCATGAGGCCAGTCGCGCCCGGCCAGAGGGGCGATCCAGCTGTCAAAGTCAGCGTCCGGGTCGGGGTTCACAAAAACCAGGCCTTTGAAGGTCCCCAGCGCAGCGGGCAGAAGTGCCCAATCGGCCAGCTCCAGATCCGGGAAACAGGCCGACTTGTCGGGCAGGCCCCTCAACAGGCCGTCATCGCCATAGGTCCAGCGGTGATAGGGGCAAACCAACGCCCCCTTGCAGGTACCTTGCGGACCTTCCACCAGCTCCGCCCCTCGATGACGACAGAGGTTATGAAAGGCCCTCAGTTCGCCATCCTGCCCCCTGATCACCAGCAAGGGGGCCTGGCCAGAGGTCAACGTCCGATAGTCGCCCGGCCCGGCAAAATCCGACTGGGCCCCTACAAAGACCCAGGCATTGGCAAACAGGGTCTTCTGTTCCCGGTCATACCAGTCCTGCTGCCAGTAGGCTTCAGCAGGCAGACGGTTCTGATGGCTCATGTCCGCTCCTCCAGCGTCTGCAGCAGCAAAAGCGCCGCCCTGCGGGAGGCATCGATCAAAGGGGCGACCCGCGCCATTCCCAGGGGATAGAGGGCTTCCACGTTGAAATAGATGCCGGTGATTCCAGCGGCCACCGCATCTACTTTCTGCCGGTCGGCCTCGGGGTAGGAGGCCAGCAGGAGCTCGGTCAGGGGCTCGGTAAAGTCGTTCAGCCAGTCAGCCATCTGTCGGGCCAGCCTTTCATTGTCCTGCGACGCCGCCAGCAAGGCGCCGGAAACCTGCACCAGCTGGCTGTCGGCATAGGCCGGATCAAAAAGCCAGTTGACAGCCGTTTCCACCCGATTTGTTTGCGGCAGAGCCTCAATCATCTCCTCCATGGATCTGCGGCTTTGGGTCAGAAAGCGCTGAACCAGGGCCTCCAGCAGATCCTCCCGGTTGCCGATGTTGTGGCGCACCAGTGGACGGGCCAGGCCTGCGGTTTTGGCGATCTTTTCCAGCGTCGCCCCCTCCAGCCCATAGCGGGCCACGCAGATTTCGTAGGCATCGAGGATCTGCTTGCGGCGCTGTTCTTTGATGTCGGGTCGGGCCAAAAGTTCTCTCACAATTGATTATCAAACTTGACAAACAATATAGGCAATCTTATTTGATTGTCAATCTTGATAATCAATGGAGCCCCCTATGGACGCCCTTCTATCCCCTGTGAGCGCCGGTTACGTCGAATGGCTGGAAGTCTTCATTGATGACTGGTTTTTCGTCTTTGCCCTGGGCCTGCTGGTCCTGGAATTCATCCGCTACGGCCTGCGCAAGGCGCTGAGCTGGGATCTGCTGGGCGACACAGCCACCAATTTCCTGACGCTGGTCTTCTTCCTGGGCATCACCTTTTTGCTGTTCGGGGCCTTTTATGTGGGCAGCTTCTACTACGTCTATCAGTTCGCCCTCTTCGACATAGAGATCAACTGGGCAACCATCCTGATCTGCCTGGTTCTGGCGGACCTCGTGTACTACTGGGAGCATCGCTTCATGCACCGGGTGAACTTCGCCTGGGCCACCCATACGGTTCACCACTCCTCCCCCTACTTCAACATATCGGTTGCCTACCGTTTCGGCCCGCTGGACGGATTTCTGCCGGTTTTCTTTCACCTGCCGCTGGTCTTGCTGGGGTTCAATCCCATCGTGGTGCTCTTTGCCGAAGTCATGGTGCAGCTCTATCAGACCGCCCTGCACACAGAGGCCGTGGGCAAACTACCGCGCCCCGTTGAGGCGGTGATGAACACCCCCTCTCATCACCGGGTGCATCATGGCTCCAACCCGCGTTATCTGGACAAGAACTACGCCGGGATCTTCATCATCTGGGACCGCCTGTTCGGCACCTTTGCTGAAGAAAAGGAAGAGGTGGTCTATGGCCTGGTGGAACCCATCAATTCCATCAATCCCTTTGTTGCCTTCCTGCACGGGCTTTACCGTCTGGGCAAAGGCGTCTGGCAGACCCCGGGACTGGTCAACAAGCTGGGCGTCCTGTTCTGCCCACCCGGCTGGAGCCCCAAAAAGACAGCCACTGCCACCCCCCCTACCCCTGTCGCCAAGTAAGGAAAGCCCATGCCCAGTAACAGCCAACGCCTTTTTGGAGTCCTCGCCTCAGCTGCCCTCATGGTCGGCGGGGCCTGGCTGGCCAGCAACCTGGCACCCGAAGCCGCCCAGGCCGGACTGGAGGTTCCGCCCGGCACCAGCCTGGAGGTGACCCTGACCGGCGTGCGCAACGCCACCGGCAATCTGATCGTCCTGGTCTATGATGACCGCAGTGCCTTCAACAGCTATGACCCGGACGGGGCAGTGGGCTATCGCGAAGTGCCCGCCCGGTTCGGAGACGTGACCATCGCCTTTGCGGAGTTGACCGAAGGCCCCTATGCCATCGCAGCCTTCCATGACGAAGACGGCAACCAGGATCTGACCATGGCCGGTGACTGGCCGGTGGAAGGCTATGCCACCAGCGGCGCAAAAGATGAATATGACCTGCCCACCTTTTCCAGCGCCGCCATCGCCCAGGGAAAAATCAGCATTCCGCTGTTTTATGTGCAGTAGACGGGACAAGTAAGACGCGACAAGTAAAGCCGGACAGATAAGGCTGTGCCGGGCAAAGACAGCTGGCACAGTCAGACTCACCCCTGTACCGCCATGGCCCGGGCGTCCAGCACCGCTTGCGCCCAATCCTCCGGGCGCTCCTGGGGCAGGTTGTGCCCTGCCCCTGAAAAGATCCGGTGTTCATGGGGCCCGGTGAATTTGACCGCATCATCAGCGGTCAGTTCACTAACCCCATCCCGGTCACCGTCGATGGAGATGGTCGGGACCCTGATGTCCGGCTGGGCGGCCAGGCGGGCCTCAATGGCCGCATAGGCGGGATCTCCCGGCACCAGACCATAGCGGTGGCGGTAGGAATGGATCACCACGTCAACAAAGTCCGGATTATCAAAGGCCCGGGCTGAGCGCTCAAAGGTCTCTGCGTCATAATCCCAGGTGGGTGACCAGAGATCCCACAGAAGCTTGGTGATGCCCCGGCGATCCTGCTGCAGACCATTGCGGCCCCGCTCCAGATGAAAATAGTACTGGTACCAGTAGCTCGCTTCTTCAGTCGGAGAAGCTGGCTCCATTGAGCGCGCAATGTCCTGAATGTTGTAGGAGGCACCAGAGACCAGGGCCTCGACCCGTTCCGGCCAGAGGGCTGCAACCACGCAGGCTGCTCGTCCCCCCCAGTCATATCCGCCCACCACCGCCCGGTCGATTTCCAGCGCATCCATCAGGGCCAGCAGATCCGCCCCCAGGGCCGCCTGCTCGCCTGAGCGCAGCGTGGTTGGCGAGCCAAAGCGCGTCGGGCCATAGCCGCGCAAGAAGGGCACGATCACCCGCGCACCGGCAGCTGCCAGCAGCGGCATGACCGCTTCATAGGCATGGGCGTCATAGGGAAATCCATGACCCAGAATACAGGGCCAGCCCTCTGCAGGACCGGCCTGCCAGTAGGCAATATCCAACACCCCCGCCCGAACGCTTTTGATCTCCATGAGCCCCCCCTTGTTTCGGTAACAACACGCCCTTCCACTGTCCGGTTCTGGCGGGGCTGGCGCAAGACATAAGGCCCGTTGCGGACAGTCTCCTGACAGCTCCGGCTACAATTGCGGCACTGGGGATTTTTCGCTGGCGAAACCAGAAGGAAGGTCCACCGAGATTCCTGTTTGCCGCCTCTATTCCATGAAAACCTAACAATTCCTGTAAGGAGAAGTACTGACTGAAAACATAGCTAGTTTTTGTAAAACACTCTGCTTTCTAACGTCTGCCTTAACAAAGATCGCAACGGCAGCCTTGTTCGCTCATTGGTTTTCAAGTTCACTAACCAAAAACCATCTTTGTTTTCTGAATTCACTTTTATCTCTGGGAAGACGATGGCCCATTCTCCATTTCCGGACACAGCCGATTCTTTGAACCGATAATCACCTGCTTCAGGTGCATAAATAATGTCTTCCAAAGAGTTGTTTTTTAAAACTGACAGATAAGTTGGGTTTCCGCGTATCAACAGTATTTTTGATCCATCGGATGTAGCCATTGGTGTTGATATGTGAACAAATGACCCAGATTTACTTAAACCTTTGTTTTGCAGCGCAAAATCAATAGCGGGCTCCACTACCCTGGTTTCTAAATCCAGGAAGTAGGCTGTGACTTGTTGTTTGTTGAAATCATTAGAATTCTTTCCCTCAGAAACCTTATTCGTCTTGAAAAGAAGCTTGTTTCCCGCGATTGAAAGCGGTCCTCCACCCCCTCTAAAAATTGAAGGCCCTTGATTAGGATGAAGGAGAACATGCTCTTCAGGAGATGATGGAGTTTTAGAATTCGGTACGTCGACGGCCATCAACGTTGAATGAGGATATGTTCTGCGGCCAAGCTCTCTAACAGAGGGATGAGGTGTAGAAATCACATAATACAACTTCTCCCCGTCTTTTGAGAAAATAGGATTGTCTCTAACAACATGATTGTTAGGCTTATAAGTACGTAGTTCGGCGTATTCATCTCCATACATTATTGACGGCCAGAACTTTACTGAATTGTTACTGTTTGTTGCCAGTTCTAATTTTCCATTACTCAGGTTAAGGACACCAATTTGTGTTCGATATTTACCTGGTGGGCACTTGGCTTTGCCTTTCCAGCAGGCAACTATGAATGTGAGTTTTTGGCCTGTTGTGTCAAAACTTGCAGAATGCCATTGGATGGGAGGTTTAGGAGCAAGTATTTGAATTGATCGTTGTTGAAGGTCATAAAGAGCCAACATGGATCCGCTGCCAACAAAGCCTCTCCGTCGGTCGTATGTCCCATCAACGAAGTCAAAAACCATGTATCGGCCATCCGGGGACAAGCTTGGACGGTCAATAAAAAGACCTTCATGAGCGACGAGATGTTGCTCGTTTCTCTCGTGAACATGTTTGTTCCCGCATGCCGCAAGGAAGGTCACAATTAGCAAGCTCAATGTAAATACGGAACGCTTCAACTATCTAGCTTTCCTTCTGCGGGCGTGTCTGCAACCCCCTTCAAATCTTTCACTGCTGCACCTTAACGAACTAGTTTGGAAGTGCCTTCAAAATAGAGCCTGAATTTCCTATAGGCACAATCAACTCAATAAACCAACAAATGCCACCAGTGGTCTATTCATTAAAGTAAAAACAGTAGCTGCTTATCGACATTCTCTTATCCCCGCCCGAACGCTTTTGATCTCCATGAGCCCCCCCCCTTGTTTCGGCAACAACACGCCCTTCCACTGTCCGGTTCTGGCGGGGCTGGCGCAAGACATAAGGCCCGGTGCGGACAGTCTCCTGACAGCTCCGGCTACAATTGCGGCACTGGGGATTTTTCGCTGGCGAAACCAGAAGGAGGGTCCACCAAGGTTCCTGTTTACCACCACACGCCGTTGGCCTATCAGGAACCATCGCCCTATCAGGAACCAGAAATCAGCAAATTCGTTCGACATTCCGCTGCTGGCCCGCTGCCCTCTGCGCCCTGTCCCCCTGACCGCCGCTCCCCACCCCTGCCTTTCGGAAGAACCATGAGCCTGAACAGCACCGCCGGAGCCTCTTACTTCGATCGACTGGAAAAGCGTCTGGAAACTCTCGGCGCCATTGGTGCCACCGCCGATGGCGGCGTGTCGCGCCTGGCTTTGACCGATGCGGAAATCGCCGGCCGCCGACAGGTCATGGCCTGGATGGAGGAAGACGGCCTGAGTGTAGAGGTGGATGCCATTGGCAACATCTTCGGCACGTTGGAGGTGGGGGACCCCTCGGCCGCACCGCTGATGATCGGCTCCCATATCGACAGTGTCGGCAACGGGGGCAAGCTGGATGGACCTTATGGGGTCTTGTCCGGCTTGGAGGCCGCCCGGGCACTCAAACAGTCCCTGGACAAAGGCGAGAGGGTTGCCCACCGCCCCCTGGTGGTGGCCAGTTTTACCAACGAAGAAGGGGTTCGCTTTCAACCGGACATGATGGGCTCTCTGGTGATGGCCGGGGGTATGGACCTGCAAGAGGCCCTGGCCAGTAAAGACAAGGCCGGGATCACCCTGGGCGAAGAGCTGGCAAGAGCCGGCTTTGCCGGAGTGAACGCACCCGGTTTTCTCCGGCCCCATGCCTTCATTGAGCTGCACATCGAGCAGGGACCCCTGCTGGAGGCAGAGGGGCTTTCCATCGGGGTGGTGGAAAACCTGCAGGGCATCTTCTGGACAAAGTTCATCCTGACGGGCCAGGCCAACCACGCAGGCACCACGCCGCTCAATCTGCGTCATGACGCCGGGCTGGTCGCTGCGGAAATCACGGTGGAGGCCCGGCGCCTGGCAAAGGCCTCTCCCGGGCAACTGGCGACGGTGGGCACGGTCGACTACAGCCCCGGCCTGATCAATGTAGTACCAGCCAAAGCCACTTTGCCTCTGGATCTGCGCAACCCGGACAAGGACGCGCTGCTGGAAACACAAAAGGCCATCGAGGATTATGCGCAGGAACGGGCAGCGGCTGAAGGTCTGTCGTTGGAGATCACTCCCCTCGTGCGCTTTGATCCGGTGACCTTCGACCCGCAGCTGGTGCAGCTGATCGAGCAGCAGACCAAGGCTGCCGGCTACAGCCATCGGCGCATGACTTCCGGGGCCGGACATGACGCCCAGATGATGGCCCGCATCTGCCCCTCTGCCATGATCTTCGTGCCCTCGATCAAGGGCATCAGTCACAATCCGGCAGAGGCCACCGCCCCTTCGGATCTGCGCCAGGGCCTGGATATTCTGCTGCGGACAGCCTTTCAGCTTTGCAGCAGCTGACTCAGGCCATAAACCTCAGGGCCAGATAGGGCGTGATGCTGAACAGCAGGGTGCCCAGTTTGTAGTAGGCCAGGAACTTGAAATAGATCAGCGGCAGCTCGGCTTCATCCACGCCCGTCAGAGCCGCGTGCAGCCTGATGCCGACGGAACGGAACAGGGTCGACCAGAGAAAAGCAATCAGCAAAACAACACTGTTGATGACACTGCACCAGCCGAAAAAAGCTGTCAGTTGATCTAACGTCATGGATCAGGTTCCTCTGTTTGCTTCACTTTATGGCAGTTTGACGTCCTCGCCCCCGAAGTGACCAGCCTGAAGCAGATGCCCTTTGCAGTCCTGTCAGGCGCCCTCCCAAAGGAAGGCGCCTGATTCAGAGGACCCTGGTCATCGAGCGGTCAGCTCTCCGTCTTGAAGAAGGAATGGACAATCTGGGGATCGGGCTGGCCGATCAGGTCCACGTCTTTTTCCGGGTAATCCAGGCGGGACAGGAAATCCCGCATACAGTTGAGACGTCCGCGCTTCTTGTCGTCAGAGCGAATGATGGTCCAGGGCGCATCCTTGGTATCGCTGTAGAAGAACATGGCGCCCTTGGCTTTGTTGTACTCATCCCACTTGCCCAGAGACTCCTGGTCAACGGGGGAAAGCTTCCAATGCTTGAGCGGATCGCTGGCCCGGGCATTGATGCGTTTCAGCTGCTCATCCTGAGACACCTGGAACCAGTATTTGAAGAGACGTATGCCGGAGCGGCCCAACATGCGTTCCAGCTGCGGCGTATCCCTCAGAAACTCCAGATACTCTTCGGTGGTGCAGAAGCCCATGACCCGCTCAACGCCTGCCCGGTTGTACCAGGAGCGGTCAAACAGAACCATTTCACCGGCAGATGGCAGATGGCTGATGTAGCGCTGATAGTACCACTGGCTGCGTTCGTTTTCGTTGGGCTTTTCCAGGGCCACCACCCGAGCACCCCGGGGGTTGAGGTGTTCCATGAAGCGCTTGATGGTGCCCCCCTTACCGGCGGCATCCTGACCTTCAAAAAGGATGGCAATGCGCTGTCCCGTATCCTTGACCCACTGCTGAACTTTCAGCAGTTCCACCTGCAGGGCTGCCTTTTCCTTTTCATAGGCCTTGCGTCCCATCTTCTCGCTGTAGGGATAGCCTTCCCCCTCAAAGCGCTGACGGGCGTCGTCTCTTTCCCGCCGCAGGAATGCCAGCCGCTCCCGCAATTCATCTCCGGGAGTTGTCGAACTGGGGCCGCCGTCAATTTCCAGAGCCACCAGGGCCGCACGATCCAACGGAGCACTGTCGATGCCATCGCGCTGAAAAGGATGGCTTTCCACAACGCTCACACCAGTGGACGAAGAAGCAGCACCGGTGACCTGCGCGGTAACCTCTTCCTGCATCCGACCTTCCGCACCCTGATCGACCTGTTGTTCGTTGGATCTGACAGTCTTCATCGTTAGCGTGTTCCTTCTTGCTTGCGGGAGTTTCTCACCTCATCCGGGAAAGTGAGGCAGGCGGGACCGACGGCGCGCACAGCGCCGGCGACCTCCCCTTCATAGGCAGAAAACTGCCGAAAATCCCATATGACAAGATATCACGGCGACAAGATACCGCGCCCTTACATCTGCTTTTTTGAATTCAACCCCTGCTTTCTTTTTGAACACAAATGAAACTCCGTCAGTCCGGCAATCCGGCCTCTCTCAAACAGCTGCGCAGCCCCTCCATTTCGGCTTGATTGCGCAGGGGCATGCGGTCCAACAGCCCGACGGTGGTTTCCGGCAGGACCTCCCGGCAGGCCGCAATGGCTGACTGGGCCTGGGACAGCTCACCCATGCGGACATGACAGGCCGCCAAGAGGAAATGCCCCAGGTACCAGCGCGGCATGCGATAAACCGCTTTTGCCGCCCAGTCGCTTGCCTCCTTGAAACGACCAGCCTGATAATGGGCCAGTCCCATTCCGGTGAAGCGGAAAAAGATACTGGGGTCCAGTGGATTGGATTGAATGGCGATGTTCTGCTTTTCGATGGCCTCGTCGACACGCCCGACCAGACAGTAGGCGCTGCCCAGACTGCCGTAGGCAACGGAGCAGTTGGGGTTCAGTTCCACGGCCTGCTCCAGCGCGGCAATGGCCTCTTCATAGCCCTGCAGAGCAAAGCAGCTGATCCCCAGAGCCCAGTGAGCATATTCATTTCGCGGATCCAGCCGTGTCGCCCGTCGCCCCAGGTCCCGGGCCAGAACAGCCGTTTCCGCCGGATCGTCACAGAAACCCAGAATGACCCGGTGATGCTTCATCAGGGACAGCAGCATGTGGGCTTCTGCGCTGTCCGGGTCATGCTCCAGCGCCCGGGTCAGATACACTTCGGCCCTGTCATAGCTTTCCGAATTGAAGTCATACAACAGATGCCAGGCCCGCATGGTCAGTTCCCAGACAGTCAGGTCCGGACGTCGGCTGCGGTCCCGCCCTTCCTCCGGCCGGTTATCCTGGGCGCTCAGATGCACCTTGGTCAGGGTGGAGGCCACCACCTTGCGGGTGATCTCATCCTGCAGATCAAAGACATCTTCCAGCTGGCCGTCATAGCGCTCCGACCAGATATGCCCGCCGCTCTTGCCATCGATCAGCTGGGCCGAGACACGAATGCGATCACCGGCCTTGCGCACCGATCCCTCCAGAACGAACTGAACGCCCAGTTCCTCGGCGATCTCTTTGACGTCCACCTTCTGGTCTTTGTAGGTGAAGGTGGTGTTGCGGGCGATGATGAAAAGCCAGGGCGAACGCGACAGGGCGGTTATGATGTCCTCTGATATGCCGTCAGAGAAGTACTCCTGCTCCGGATCGCGGGACATGTTCTCAAAGGCCAGAACGGCAATGGAGGGTTTCTCAGAGACACGGGTGTGCGCTGACACTGCAATGGTCGGGGTTGTGCCAGAGGCGTCCAGACACTGATGCAGTTCCAGCTTCGAGGAAACGCCCAGCTTGCGGTAGATGGTGGAAAGGTGGGTGCGCACTGTTGACGGGGCAATACAAAGCCGCTCGGCAATTTGCAGATAACTCTCCCCTGTGGAAAAGGCCTCTGCAATTTCCCGTTCCCTGGCACTTAGCTGCTCACTTTGCGAAGAAGATTTGCCCAAAGCTGCCCCGGAAGCACTGAAAGTGTCCTGTCGGCTTAGCAGTTTCACCTGAAGTGATCCAGCGGAAAGCCCCGCCCCTGCCTGGCAACAGGGGACTGGCAACCTACGGGTTCCGGGACCTCGGCCCGCCGTGTTTTACGCGCCTCCCGTCTCCTCATTGGGATAATCAACAGGATCCCGGTAGCGATCTTCTTTATGCAACTGCCAGTACGCCTGGGTGATCTGCCCGGTGATGGGACCAACCTCACCAGACCCGACGGCTTGATCATCTATGCGGGTGACCGGCATCACGCCGCCGGCTGTTGAGGTGATAAAGACTTCATCTGCTGACAACAGGTCATCTGCTGTACAGTCCCGGGCCCGGCAGGGCAGAGCCAGTTGCTGGCAGAGATCAAAGATGGTCTGGCGGGTAACGCCGAGCAGGACGCCCCGGTCCGGCGTTGAAACCTCTCCGTCTTTGACCGCAAAAACATTGAAGCCCGGCCCTTCGGCAATCCCGCCCTTGATGTCCCGCAACACTGCGCTGTCCGCCTTTTTCTCGTAGGCTTCGTAGAGCCCTTTGACCATATCCAGCCAATGGTAGTTCTTCACCGTGGAGTCCACAGAAGCCGGGGGAATGCGCACCACATCTGTGATCGCCAGGTGCAGGCCGCGGGCCATCTGCGCCGGGGTGGCAATGCTGCCCAAAGGAATGGAAAAGGCAATGAAACGGTTGTCGGCGTCCCGGGGATCCCGGCTGAAATCAGGCGATGTTCCGCGCACACAGATGAACTCGACATAGGCCTCTCTCAGGCCGGACAGAGCCACGCAGTTATGCAGCACCTCTCTTATCTGGTCCCGGTCATAGGGAATGGACATGTGCAGCTTTTCCATACCGCGAAAAAACCGGTCCAAGTGGGTTTCCAGGCGGAAGAAGGCACCTTGCCAGACATGCACAACATCATAGGTCGCATCGGAATGGAGAAACCCATAGTCCAGAACGGAGATCTTCGCCTCCTGAATTGGCAGGTACTGGCCGTCCATATAGGCCACCCCCCGGGGATAGGTCCGGCTATCCTGATGTCTTGCTGAGATTTTGGGCAGGTTCTTCATATCAAAGCTCTCACAGTATTTCGGGGTCACCAGCCGTCAGCTCCCTCTGCCTTCGGTTCACAATGCAACAGCCTACCAAAGTCACTTCGGCAAAATGCCTTGATCCGCACCCTGCTATGAGCAAACTGTTTCAGTTACTAGAAAATCAGTGATCAAAATGCCCGAAGCACTCGACAAGACCGACAAGCTGCTGCTGGAAATTCTGCAGCGGGACAACCGCCTGAGCGCAGATGAACTGGGCGAACGTGTCGGCCTGTCACGCTCGGCGGTTCAAAGACGGCTCAAGCGCTTTCGCGAGCAGGGCATCATTGAAGCGGATGTTTCCGTGCTCTCGCCTAAGGCCGTCGGTCAAATGATGACCTTCATTGTTGAGGTGGAGCTGGAGCGTGAACGCACGGATCTGCTGGATGAATTTCGGCGTTCCATGACCGCCCTTGATGCCGTACAGCAGTGCTACTACGTCACCGGGCACACGGACTTTATCCTGATCGTTACCGCCCGCGACATGGCCAGCTATGAGGATTTCAGTCGTCAGGTTTTCTCAGAAAACCCCAATATTCGCCGCTTCCACTCCAACGTTGTGGTCAACCGCGTCAAAGCCGGACTGCAGGTGCCGCTCAGCTGACCCCTTGTCGCCCAAGAGAAAGCTTAGACAGGGCGGGCGAGGAAGGGACCGCAGGCAAGATAGGAGCGACGAAAGCTTGAGCGTCAGAAAAGATCAGCCGCCTTCGCCGTCATAAACCTGGGTTTCAACACCCAGGGTGGCCAGAATGTCCACCAGTTCCGCGGCCACCCGGTCCAGCTGCTCACCATCGGTGCCGCGCAGCACCAGAGAGGTGCCGATCCGGCCGTCACGCATGTAGGGATAGCTGCCGATGTCCACGCCATCGTTGCGGGCTTCCAGAGCTTCCAGTGCCGGAGCCACCTCTGATTCCGCCAGTTCAGCCGGGACATTACGGGCCAGACGAGGCAGTCCGCCGCGCAACCCCGTTGCCAGGGATTCAAACTGTCCCTGCATGATCCGGGGAACCCCTGCCAGAATGAAAACATTGTCCAGCTGAATGCCCGGTGCCATGGAAACCGGGTTTTCCACCAGATCGGCCCCTTCAGGCACCCGGGCCATGCGCAGGCGGGCCTCGTTGATCCGGTCGCCGTAGTAGTTTTCCAGGATCTCTTTGGCCTTGGGATGCACGACCACCGGCACGTCAAAGGCCTTGGCCACGCAGTCCACGGTGATGTCATCGTGGGTCGGGCCGATGCCCCCGGTGGTAAAGACATAGTCAAACCGGGCGCGGGCATCCCGCAGGGCAGATACGATCACCGCTTCATCATCGGGAATGACCCGCGCTTCCATCAGACGGATGCCCCGGGCGCCCAGTTCCCGCCCCAGAAAAGCCAGGTTGGCGTCCTGTGTCCGGCCCGACAGAATCTCGTTGCCGATCACCAGAAGTCCGGCGGTGACCTCCAGAGGGCCCTCGTCTTCTGTGCTTTTTACAAGATGCTCATCACTCACTTGGATACGTCACCCCTGACCTGTTCACAGACCAGCCAGACAGGCCGGATTTCGCCTGACCGCCCGATCAATCTCTTTAGTGCTTACGTTCTGCTGTAGCCGCGCCCGCGCATACATTCAGACAGACGCCAGCCATAACTCTGTTCTTCGCCGTAGCTGCGCAACTCAGCGGAGAAGTTCAGGCCCCGTGCGCTGAGATCCGTGGAGGAATTGCCTGAATTGATGTCCTGAGATACCTGCCTGTCGTGGCTCTGCACCGCGCGGGCATAAGCATTGCAGGTTTCCAGATCCTGACGAAGCTGCCGGTCTGTCACCCCCTGCTTAACCCAGGCGGACGCCCCACCAGGATCCCCCAACAAAGGAGACTGATTGGAACCGGCCGGTGTCGTGTACTGCACGGCGGCGCCATGATTGGGGCCGGTCTGACAGGCAGACAAGGTCAACAGCACAAGACCAACAGGTGCCAGCAAGAAAGTGGCACGACCAAAAGCAGATGTACGGGCAAACTGTGTCATGGCCTTACCCTGTCTCGAGCGCCAAAAAAGTACAAGGCTTGCAACTCGCTTTCCGGTGGATTTCTAAAAAAAGTAACAGGAGTTTTCCGAACTTAAGCCCTGCCATCACAAGATAGTTGGCCTCCACCCCCTTGATTTTTGCCGCTTTACCGATTGACTCTGCCTTAAGGGTGACCTGCTGACGCGGCCTCTCACACAAGGGCCTGAAACGCAGTCGCCTGCTGTTTTTAACCCGCCCCTTTTCTCCTTCCCCTTTAGAGCATGATCGGTTTAGTAAGAAGCGCTTGCGCTTGAAACTAAACCGTGAATCATCCTCTAAAACATTGAAAAGAGTTTCACGCTCTCAGCGTTATCACGAAGTGATTCCACTTAAACCGATTTGACTCTAGAGGTTGTGCCATGCGTTTTCCTGATCCTCTGGTCCCCGGACGGCTGGTGCGGCGCTACAAGCGCTTTTTGTCAGACGTGGAACTGGAGTCGGGGGAGGTGGTGGTCGCCCACTGCGCCAACTCCGGCTCCATGAAAGGGTTGAAGGAACCCGGATCAGCGGTCTGGCTGTCACCGTCGCGCAATCCAAAACGCAAGCTGGCCTGGACCTGGGAACTGGTGGAAGCTGACGGGGCCTTGGTGGGCATCAACACCGGCCTGCCCAATGGCTTGGTGGCGGAAGCCATCGAGGCTGGGAAGATCACAGAACTGACAGGCTATGACAGCCTGCGTCGGGAGGTGAAATACGGTAAAAACAGCCGCATTGATCTGCTGCTGCAGGCCCAAGGCAAAGCCGACTGTTATGTGGAGGTCAAAAGCGTCACCCTGCGGGACAGCAAGGGAGCTGCCGCCTTTCCCGATGCGGTGACAGAGCGGGGCGCCAAACACCTGCGAGAGCTGGGGGATATGGTTGAAGCGGGCCAGCGGGCCGTCATGCTCTATCTTGCACAAAGGGCCGACTGCCCCCATTTCACCACTGCACAGGATATTGACCCACAGTACGATGAAGAACTGCGCCGGGCCCTGGCCAGAGGTGTGGAAGCCTATTGCTACAGCTGTCAGCTCAGCCCGGAAGAAATTCTGTTGGAAAAGGCGCTGCCGGTCCGCCTCTAATCTCAAAGGGGGCGCGCTCTTGATGGACGCGCTTTGCACGGGCACCAAAAGCGTGACTCATCGTCTAAAACTCTATGAAGAGGCAAACGCACGCCTGGCGATTTATCACGGACTGAGATCGCTTACCCGGGTATGACTTAAGCGACCGGGCTCTGGCGGTTTGCAAAGGCCGGGAAGATCGGCAAAAATCGGGGCCTTCATCCCCACTACAGCTGGACAGCGGAAGACAGTCCCTTTTGTCTTCCCTAAACGGATCAGGAAGAAACACCATGGCTCTTGCCGAAGATCAGCGGCGCATCCCCATCCACGGGCCGGAAGATTTCGAAGGCATGCGCAAAGCCGGGCGACTGGCTGCCGAAACCCTTGATTACATCGCACCTTTCGTAAAGGCCGGGGTGACAACGGGACATATCGACAAGCTGGTTCATGACTTCATGAGTGACCATGGGGCCAAACTGGCGACCCTGGGCTATCGCGGCTATCCGAAGTCCTGCTGCATCTCCATCAACCATGTGGTCTGCCACGGCATTCCCAGTGACGACCGGAAATTCAAGGACGGTGACATCGCCAACATTGATGTCACCTGCATCCTGGATGGCTGGTATGGGGACACCAGCCGCATGTTCCTGATCGGCAAGGTGCCGGTGAAAGCCAAACGCCTGGTGGAGATCACGTTCGATTCCATGTGGAAAGGCATTGAAGTGGTCAAGCCGGGCGCAACCCTGGGCGACATCGGTCATGCCATTCAAAGCTATGCGGAAGCCGCCCGCTTCTCCGTGGTGCGCGATTTCTGCGGACATGGTCTTGGCCGGGTTTTCCATGATGCCCCCTCGGTCATGCACTACGGCAAGCCCGGTGCAGGAACCGTGCTGCAGGAAGGCATGTTCTTCACCATCGAACCCATGATCAATGCCGGTAAGTTTGATGTGAAAATCCTGGACGACGGCTGGACCGCTGTAACCCGCGACCGCTCACTGTCTGCCCAGTTCGAACACTCACTGGCCGTCACGGCTGATGGCTACGAGGTCTTTACCGCCTCCCCTAAAGGCTGGGACAAGCCCCCCTACCTGGACTAGACCGGTTCTGCTCCAAACACAGAAAAGGCCCCGCGTTTAACAGCACCGGGCCTTTTTTTGTGTCTGCTGTCTGAGCTCTTGGTTTGCCGCCAGCTTCTCTGAAGATGAAAAGGCGTTCCGGCGAACAATCTAAACCTGTTATCTTTGCTGAATGACCTCTTGAGGCAAATGACAAAAAACCAGGCCAGGCAGGCAGGACAGCAGGAGAGACCCCCATGGCTTTTTCAGATCTGCGCGGCCTTCAGTTAACGGCAGCTTCCGGCGAAACGCTGACGTCGTTTGAAAAGGCTCTGGATGGCTATCTTGGCACCTATGGCGATCCCGTTGCCCTGCTGGATGACCTCTTGCAGGAAGATCCCGGCTTCATCATGGGGCACTGCCTGCATGCCGCCCTCCACCTGCTGGCCTTTGAACGGGACGCGTTGGTTTCTGTCGCCGACAGCCTGGAAAAGCTGGAGGATCTGGAAGAGACAGCCAATGACAGTGAACAGGCTCACATTGCCGCGCTCAGGACCTTCTACGCAGGTGACCTGCGCGGTGCGGTAGATCACTGGGAAAAAGCCCTGCTGTTAAACCCGCGCGACCTGATGGCCCTGCGTCTGTGCCACGATCTGGCGTTTTTCCTGGGCGATCGCCTTAACCTGCGTGACACCGTTGGACGGGTCCGTGCGACCTGGAGCCCCGACCTGCCCGGCTATGGCTATCTGGTGGGCATGCATGCCTTTGGTCTGGAAGAATGCGGTGACTATGCCCGGGCGGAGGAAGCCGGTCGCCAGGCGCTGGAAATCAACGCAAAGGACAGCTGGGCTGTTCATGCCGTGGCCCACGTCATGGAGATGATGGGGCGGCAAGACGATGGCATTGCCTGGCTGACCTCCCGGGAAGCGGACTGGACCGACGACAATTTCTTCGCCGTCCACAATTGGTGGCATCTGGCGCTCTATCATCTGGACCTGGGCCAGATGGACAAGGTCATGGCCCTCTATGACGGCCCCATTCGTGGCGACAAATCCCAAACCCCGCTGGATCTGGTTGACGCCTCAGCCCTGCTCTGGCGCCTGGAGCTGCTGAATGACCCCGCCGGCCAGAGCCGCTGGCCAGAAGTGATTGAAAGCTGGGACAGCTATGCCCATGACGGTGTCTATGGTTTCAATGACTGGCACGTGATGATGGGGCTTGCCGCAACCAAGCGTTTTTCAGAAGCCGAAGCGCTGCTCAAAGCCATGACCAGCGCCGCCAACGGCCCGGACAGCACCTACAAAACCGGTTTGGTCCATCTGGGTCTGACTGCCTGCAAGGGGTTCCTGGCTTTCGGCCAGGGACGCTACAAAGAGGCGGCAGAGCTGCTGCTGCCCATTCGCCACCGGGCAGCCGACTTTGGCGGTAGCCATGCCCAGCGCGACATTCTCAGCTGGACCGCCCTGGAAGCCCTGTTGCGCGACGGGCAGTTCAACCTGGCCTCGGCCCTGATCAACGAACGCTGTGAGCTCAAACCCAGCAGCCCGCAAAACCGGACCCTCGCCACCCGGGCCTCTGGAGCCATATCGCATTAAGTGAACTCACTGCGTGATAACGTTTGAAGCGTGAAACTCTCTTCAATGTATGAGATGAGAATTCAGCCCTGGGCTTTGTGCAGGTGAGATGTCAGCAAAGCCCGTTCCATTCTTTGGTCAAGGGAAGGTCTTCACTCATCGCGGCCGCGTTCTGTTCCGGGTTTTGCCTGTTCACAACTGTAACTGCCCAGATGCAAAGGTCCGCCGCCATCTGCTGCCCGATCCGGCTTCAGGCTGAGGCCCTGAAGCGTGCGCCGGTTTCCGACCTTGTTGTAGGAAAGCGACAACTGCCACAAAGCCTCATTGCCCGGCAAAGTCGCCAGACAGGTAACGGACTGGAAAAGCGCGCCGCCATTGCCCCAGGAGCAGGAGAAGTACCTTTCTTTCCCGGGCAGCCGCGGGGAGGTCGACACCAGAAGCACCCGCTTTTCATACTCCAGCAGCACCAGTTCATTGTCGGGTCGCATGCCCGGCTTGTTGCAGAGGAAGATCTGGGTTCCGACCTGAGGTTTTCGTTCAGCCTGGGCGAAAGACAGCTGCTGGACAACAAGGCTACCCAACAGACCCAGACAGAGTACCGACATCCAGCCCACTGAACCTCTGGCGGTGGTTTTGGTGACCACGCTGGTGGCCAGCCTGAGGATTGCTTGAAACCGCCGTCTGCTACTCTCGCCCTCAGGTCGCATCGGTTTTTCCCATTTTGCCCAATACAGGTTGAAAAACTAACTGCTAGAGTTTGCTGGAAAACTATCCCGTTTCCCCTTCACGGCGGTCAAGCAGGGATTGCCAAACAGACCGCTCTCATCACGAGGGCTCTGTCCTGTATTTCACAGCCGTGCCCCGTCGCCGCAGCAGTTTCCAGGAGGCTTGCCCATCATGTCCTTATCCACCGCACCCCAATCCTCCCTAGCGCTGTCTTTCGAGCCTCTGCATCCCGAATTCGGCGCACGGGTTACCGGTCTGGACCTGACGCGCCCTCTGTCCGATGACGAACTGACGGCCCTTCGCGCGGCCATCGATCGCTACTCGGTGCTCTGCATCTCAAATCCGGAGATGACCGACGAGAAACACCTTGCCTTCACCCGCCAGCTGGGCGAACCGGAAGCAGAGCATGTGAAGTTCGGCAAGACCGGGGTGGTGGACTACTTTGGAACCGTGGGCAACGTCTCTCCGGAAGACGGCAGCAAGAAGGGCAATGCCCACGCCAATACCCATTACCAGACCGGCAACCAGCTTTGGCATTCTGATTCCTCGTTTCGGGAAACCCCTTCTTTCGTGTCTATTCTGCATGGCTATGAAGTGCCCGGCGAAGATGGACAGACCCTCTTTGCCTCCATGCGCTCCGCCTACGCGCGCCTGCCGGAGGATTTGAAACAGGAAATCGAAGACCTGAACGTCACCCACGATTACGTCTTCTCCCGCAGCCAGGTCGCCCCGGTGGATCCGAACCACGCAGCCTCCCTTCCGCCGGTCACCCACAAGCTGGTCAAAACCAATCCCGGCACCGGGGAGAAAAACTACTATGTGGGATCCCACGCCCGCTCGATCCCCGGGTACAGCGGCATGGACAGCCGCCGCCTGCTGGATGATCTGCTGTCCCGGGCTGTGGCACCGGAACATGTCTATGCCCATAGCTGGAAGGTGGGCGACACGGTGATCTGGGACAACCGCTGCATCCTGCACCGCGGCGGCGGCTATGATGCGGATCGCTGGCGCCGCTACCTGCGCCAGACCCGTGTGGTGGGCGACAGCAAAGGCGTCATTCCCAGCTGACCCGGAACGGCTTTTCTCCAAATAAGAGAATTTTCTTGCCGCCTCTCCCGCTGATCGCGCAGACTGATGCCTCCGGCTCACGTCTTGAATTGTGCGACCCAATCGCGGTTTTCGGGAAAGGCTATGGCAGGCAGCGACACGCAAGCAGATAAGGCAACGGCCCAGGACGGCCAAGCCATGAAGAGCGGCCATCGTGCCAGGCTGAGGGCCCGCTTGCTGGACCGGGGTGGCGGCGCTCTGGCGGACTATGAACTGCTGGAAACCCTGCTCTTTGCCGCCCATGCCCGCAAAGACACCAAGCCCATCGCCAAGGCCCTGCTGAAACGCTTTGGCAGTCTGGCCCGGGTTTTCAATGCGTCAGATCAGGATCTGCTGTCTGTCGATGGTATGGGGCAGTCATCGCTTGCCAGCTTTCGCCTGACCCAGGAAATTGCCCGCCGCTTTACCCTGGAAGAAGCCAAGGGACAGTCCGTGCTCAACTCCTGGGACAAACTGCTGGCCTATTGCCGGGTCCAGCTGGCCCATGAGCAGGTGGAGAATTTCCATCTGCTGTTTCTGGACCAGAAGAACCACCTGATCGCCGATGAAAGACAACAGCGCGGCACAGTCAATCACACGCCCGTTTATCCCCGCGAAGTGATCAAGCGGGCTCTGGAACTGAATGCCACTGCCCTGATCCTGGTGCACAATCACCCCTCCGGCGATCCGACGCCCTCGAAAGCTGATATCGCCATGACGCGGGAGATCAAAGCCGCCGCCGAGAAGCTCTCCATTCAGATTCATGACCACCTGATCATCGGCAAAAAAGGCCATTCCTCCTTCAAGAGCCTGGGCCTGCTGTAGAAAGAAAACAATCGAGAACAATTTTGAGTAGATTATATCATCAATTAATGCATTATGGATAATCCAAACTACTCTTAGGAGAATAAAATGCAGATAAAATTATCAATAGTAGCTTTTCTTGCAGTTGTTACAGCAATTTCGGCCCACACAGCCAGTGCGCAAACAGTTAACGTAGGAGAAACAGTTAACTGGCATCTTAAAGAAGGAACTAACAATCAGGAGACTATTGACTCAGATAGCCATCATTATTGGTGGGCTATTTGGGTAAACCCAGGAAGCTATGAAGCAAAAGCATTCGCAAGGGACGTGTCATCCCCTTATGAGAGAATTGAAATTCCAAAAGGTACCGTAAAACTAATTTGCGCTAAGAATTTGGAGGTGTTTGTGTCCAAGTGGTCACAGAACAATCGCGATATACAATACGGGTCCGCGACAAAAATAGTCGGTTGCGATCCTCATTGACACCCATCTTAGTATTGCCCTATCTCTTCAAAACAGCGGAGCGAAGGGCAATACGTTTATCTGGTTTTCTAAAACTCAGTTGTGATTTTCCGACTGCGATACCTAGACGATACAAAACGACAAAGTGCTTCGTACTTCTGATTCTATTGGTATCATCAGGAAACAGTAGCGCCCAAGAAGATGTTGGAAACAACCTTACGGGCCAGGAGTTTAGTGCAACTGAAATCGCCGAAGTAAACACTCCCCCAAAAGCGGAAAATGACGGCTGGCCTGTTTCCCAGCTGTCAACGGAAGGGATAGATCCCGCCGCCATCGCCCTGCTGCACAAACGCATCAAAGCAGGAGAGTACGTCAATCTGCACAGTCTGCTGATTGCCCGTCATGGCAAACTGGTGAGTGAAGCCTATTTTGGCAGTTTCACCAGCCAGAGCTCCCAGCAACGCAAAGCCTATGGCCGCCAGACTCTGCACCAGACCCGTTCTTCCTTCAAAAGCGTGACGGGTCTGCTCGCTGGCATTGCCGTGACCGAGGGGATCATCAGCCTGGATGACAAGCTGATGCCTTTGCTGAGTGACTATCAGGACACCCCGACGACGGACCCGCGCAAAGAGGACATCACCCTGGGGCAGCTGCTCAACATGACATCCGGTTTTGACTGTGCGGAAATGCCCGGCGATCGTCCCCAGCGGGAAAAGGAACTGCGCGATCCCTTCAACATGGTGCGCAGCCATGCAGGCCAGCCCATGAGCGACCAACCGGGCCGAACCTGGCGCTACTGTTCCAGCAATCCCATGCTCTTTGGTTTTGCCCTGCAGGCGGCTCTGACACGCCAAAACCTGGGCACCGTCAAGCACCTGCTGGACAGCCGGATGATGACACCTCTTGGCATTGGCAGCTACAAGACGGGCTTTTCGCCCCAGCGTCTGATGTACCTGCACGGGGGGCAAAAAATGCGCCCGCGGGATCTGATGAAGTTTGGGCAGCTGCTGGTATCAGAAGGGCGCTGGCGCGGCTACCAGGTGGTGCCGGAAAGCTGGGTTGAAGATCTGCTCAGTCCCGGTGTGCCGACAGACTGGTCCTGGACCGCCTCCCTGGGCAGCGCGCCACAGTTCCAGCGCCCGTCCCGCTATCGCTACCAATGGTTCCAGACACGGATCCCTCTGGCCGGAGAAGACCTGACGGTCTTTCATTCCTGGGGCAACGGGGGCCAGTTTATCCTCGCCGTACCTGATCTGGACTTGGTGGTCACCAGTACTGCTGGAAACTACGGTGAGGAAAGAGCGGAAGAGCAGATGCAGATCTTTCATCTGCTCTATCACGCCATCCTGCCCGCAATTTCATAGACACCTTTATGCGGCACGACTGGATGTCACAAACCAACCTGACTGGAGATCAGGCAAACATCAGCTCTTCTGCCGCCAGTTCCGGTGTCTTTTCATAAAGCCAGGTAGCAGCGGCCCGCGGATCGCGAAATGCCCTGACCTTGAGAGCATCGGTTTCCAGGTTATCCCGGTAGACGTCGATCAGCTGATCCACTCTGTCCCGGTCATGCAGAACAGCAACCTTAACCGTGGGCATGTGCCCGTAGGCGTAACTGTCGATCTTTGCCAAAGCCGTCACTTCATTTTCGCACAGGCGCAGCTCCCGCAAAGAGCGGGCGTCGAAGACTTCCGTGCGGTGGCGGTCAAAATCCGGGTGTGCCCAGAGCTGTTTGCTACCTTCCAGCATACCCAGAAAGTCCAGATCGTCCACGAGGTGGAGGAAAAAGTCCTGACCTTTGTTGTCGATGATAAATGCCATGGGGAAGGTCCTCTGGATGCCGGACGGGTCTTGCCGCCCGGGCCCCGTCCGGAACTGCTGGAATCTGCCAGGCGACACCCATGATCTGGGCAGCCAGGGTGCCAAAATCTGGTCAGCTTTGTGACGAAACCATGATCGCGCAGCCGTTTTCTGCATGGCAGCTCCCCACAAGACAGACAAACTCTTGATCCCCACGCGCCCTTAATCTGGCCTGCGGCAGATCATATCTTTGCTCTATCTTTTGATTTGCTTAGAGGCTTATCGTCTGATTCAGAATCACGAGGTGATTTGAAAAAGTCGCGAATAAGCTTCTTTTCAACCTGTTAGAGGGTGAATCACGACAGAAGCAGAGCGCAAGGCGCATCGACTTCTGTCGATCACACTCTAGAAACAACAGAGCGAAAGTTCCGGCCATGTCTTCTGCCCCCATTCACACCTCATTGGGTTATCTGGTCCCCTCTGATGAAAAGCCCATCTACTACGCCTCTGTCGGGGGTGCTGAAGCCGAACTGAAGCTCAGCGCCAAGTTTGAACAGCAGGACGTAACGATCGCTGATGCCAGAGAACTCAGCCCGGAAGCCAGCCTGGATCAGGAAGGCTTTGCCCTGGTGCCTCACCACAGTGAGGTTCGTGATTTCTACGACGATGAAGAAATCGAAGGGCGCTACAATCAGGAAGCCGAAGCTCTGGTCAAAGCCGCCACCGGTGCTTCCCGGGTGGTGGTCTTTGACAACACCCGGCGCTCTGATGCATCAAGCATTCGCGGCACCCGCCAGACCCGCGAGCCGTCTGCGGTGATCCACAATGACTACACGGACGCCTCCGCCGCCAAACGGGTCCGGGACATTCTGCCCGCTGGCGAGTCAGAAGAGCTTCTGAAGAAACGTTTTGCCATCATCAACGTCTGGCGCTCTATCGCTGGTCCGGTGGAAACCACGCCTCTGGCTCTCTGCGATGCCACCACTGTTTCAGACAGCCGGGATCTGGTCGCCAGTGAAAGACGGGCGGCAGAGCGCATTGGTGAGCTGCAGCTGGCCACCCACAATCCCGCCCATCGCTGGTACTGGTACTCCGCCATGACGGCGGAGGAAGCCCTGCTGATCAAAACCTTTGATTCCAGTCAGGATGGTCGCGCCCGTCGTTCCATCCACACCGCTTTCAGCAACCCCCAGGCTCCTGCCACCGCCGCCCCGCGTGAAAGCCTGGAAACCCGGACCTTCGCCTTTTTCGACTGATAGCTGCCTTCCCTGTTCCTGCACCAAACCGGAGCCCTGCGCCATGAAACTTGAAGGATCCTGTCACTGTCAGGCCGTCCGCTTCTCTCTGGACTCCCGGCATCCGGTTCCCTTTAACCGCTGCTACTGCTCCATCTGCCGTAAGACCGCCGGCAGCAGCGGGTACGCCATCAATCTGTCGGGAGAGGCCGCCAGTTTGAAGGTGGAAGGCAAAGAGCATTTGTCTGTTTATCAGGCCAAGGTGACAGACCCAGACAGCGGCGAGGTCACGACCAGCCCGGCAGAGCGCAGTTTTTGCAAGCAGTGCGGCAGCCACCTTTGGGCCTGGGACCCTCGCTGGCCGGAGCTGCTGCACCCCCAGGCCGGGGCCATCGACAGCCCCCTGCCACAGGCCCCGGAACACACCCACCTGATGCTGGGGTCAAAGGCCAGCTGGGTTCCGGTCGACCAGCAGGCCGGCGATCAGTGCTTTGACCTCTATCCCAAAGAAAGCATTGCCGACTGGCACCAGCGTCTGAACCTGGAAAGCTGAGACCGCAGCAATCCAGGCTGTCGCTGGAGATCATCGGCGGCAAAGCTGCTGGTGCCCATAACCGGCGCACAGCTTGCCCCGAAGCTGTTTCCCTCAAGTCTGTCAGCCGATCCGTTCCATGGCGCCGCGGCGCTGGCGGGCGTTCTGCACGGCTTCGCGCCAGAGCATGAAGAGACCACCCCCAACGATCAGTGAAATGCCAACCCAGGCGATACTGTCGGGCCATTCACCAAAGACCACCAGCCCCCAGAAGATGGCCATGACCAGCGCGCTGTATTCGAAAGGCGCAGCCAGCCCTGCTTCACACAGACGGTAAGCCTGGCTGATCAGATAGCCACCGGTGGTGGCTGACGCCCCCACCATCAGGAAGATCCAGTAATCGTCAGGATTGGGCCAGATCCAGGCCCGCAGGAGAAATTCCAGCGACGGGTCTCCACCACCGGCAAAGCGACCATCCCCGGCAGCCAGGCCCATGGCGGCACTGACAACGATGAAGGTCACCTGAATGTAGAAGGTCAGGGTCGTGGCCCGCTCCGTCCCGCCCATTTTTCGGGTCAGGATGTTAAGGCCCGCATAAGCCACCGCAGAAATCAGGGGCAGGAGCGCGGCCAGCTGAAAGGCCTCACTGCCGGGCCGCATCATCACCACCACACCAGCGAACCCCATGGCCACGGCGACCCAGCGGCGCGGCCCCACAGATTCGCCCAGAAAAATCACTGAAAAGAGCGTGATCATCAAAGGGCTGATGAAGAAGATGGCTACCGCATCCACCAGCGGCATGGCCGCCAGAGCCAGAAAGAAGGTCATGTTGGCAAAGACCACACAGAGACCCCGGGCGATATGCAAAGGCAGTCGCTTGGTCCGCAGCGTGGCCAGCCCGCCTTCAAAGGGCAGAAACAGCACCAGCAGGATCACCAGGCCAATGACAGACCGCAGCAGAACCGCCTGATGCAGCGCATAACCGCCGCTCAACAGCTTCATCAGCATGTCGTTGAGCGAAAAGAAGAAAGACGCGCCGAGCGCTGACAAAACGCCGATCAGGTTGTTGCGGGCGGTCGACGCGATCAAAGGAAATCTCCAGCTGGTTCAGGACCCGGTGATGTGACACGGGATGGGTGACTCTGTCTGTCCGCTTTGCGACAAAGGCGGGAACCCCTCTTCCAAAAGCTTGTTCCCACAAGGACATATGAACCCAGCCGCACGAAGAGCAAAACGCCTCCAGGCCAGCCGGTTCCCGGCCCTCTCCTGCTCTCCTCTTAACTGGCCTGTCAGACAGCCCGTGACCTGAGGCCCCGCTTTGGTCGTCGTCCTTGCCCGGACCGGGTGGAAAAGGCAGAATGCGCCCGCTTTCCAGCCCCCACTCAGGTATCAGAACCAGCTCTATGACCAGTCCGTCTTCTGCCGATCCCGCCCTTCGCACCCCCTCACCAGCTGAAGCCCTGTTGCTGGCGGGCAAAGACAGTCAGGCCCTGACCCTTTGCCAGGAACTGCTGGCACAGAATCCACACGACCCCATCGCCAATCACGTTAAAGGCATGGTGCTATACCGGTCGGGTCAGGCGGACGACGGCATCGCCATCATGCAGACAGCGCTGGAGCGGGACAGCAGTGACCCCGTGCGCGCCCAGCAGCTGGCCATGGCCTGCCTGCATTCCGACAAGCTGGAGCAGGCTGCAGAGACCATAGAACTGGGCCTGACTTCCTCCCCCCGTCACGCCCCCTTGATCATGGTTTCCGCAGAGGTCCATCTGCGCGGCGGTGACCGGGCCTCGGCCGAAACCGATTGTCAGGAAGCTCTGGCCATCAATCCCGGCCTGCGCCGGGCCAGCCATCTGCTGGCCACCCTCCTGTGCGAACGGGGAGAGCTGGAAGAAGCGGTGGTGCACTTTGCCCAGGCCCGTGACAGTGAAAAGCCGCCTCTGGACCCTCTCGGGAACTTTGCCTGGTCTTTGCTGGCACTGGGCCGCAGTCCGGAGCTGCTGACCTTTGCCCCCAGCACCACCCCCATTCAGGGCTTTTGTGAAACCCTGACGCTGGCCGTCGCGGCCTGGCAGATGGATGACATGGCGGGCCTGGACCAGGCCCTGACCATCTGCCGCCAGCAGGTTTCCAAAACAGAAGACGCCCCCAACCAGCGCTTTCTGGTGACCATGCTGGAGCGCCTGAACCATCTGCAGGATTTCCGGCAACTCAATACGGAACTCTATCAGAGCCAATCCGCGGACAGCCCTGCCGGACAGTCAGGCGAAACAGCTGCTGAGGAAGACAGCGGGCGCCAGGAAGACCTGCTGTTCCTTGTTGGGGACGAGCAGGCTCTCAGCGCCGGTCATCTGCGCGTGCCCTATGACGGCGGTGTGCGTCATCTGGTGCCGCTGACCACGCCGGGCCTGAAAGTCTGGCATCTGGTGCGCCCGCGGCCCAGCCGCCACCTGGGCGCTTTCCTCGCCAGTTTGCAGCGCCTGCCCGACGGAGCCCATCTCGTTGTGGCCCTGGGGGAGCAGGATCTGCGCATGACCACCGGCCTGCACGAACACATCCGACGCAACCCGGACCTGCGGTGGCGTGACCTTGTTGACGGCCTGGTCACACCGTATGTTGCGGCGCTGTCCAAGATTGCCGAAAGCAAGAACTTCACCATCACCCTGCAGACACCCCCGGCCAGCGCGATGATTTCCGCTTTGCTGAAGCGCGGCGACCGGGTGGCTTTCGAAGAAGCTCACAAGCGCTTCTGCCGTCTGTTGATGACAGAAGGTCAGGCCAGGGGCTTCAAAATCCTGGATCTCAACCGGGTGACCCGCGACGCCAGTGGCGCGGTCAAACGGCAACACTACTTCGACAACAGTTCGCTGCGCCCGGGCATCTACCGAGAAGCCTTCGAACAGGCCTTACTTGCTTGATCACAGCGGGCGCTGTCCTCGTCCTTCCGCGCTGTACCGGCAGCTTGCCGACAGCGCCTTTGTTTACTGCCAGCCCAAGAGGGAAAATTCATGATCCCCCGTTACAGCCGCAAAGAAATGACCCAGATCTGGGAACCGGAAAGCAAGTTCCAGATCTGGTTTGAAATCGAAGCCCACGCCTGCGACGCCCAGGCGGAACTGGGGGTGATCCCAAAAGAAGACGCCAAGGAAGTCTGGGAAAAGGGCGCCTTTGAAGTCGATCGCATTGATGAGATCGAGCGGGAAACCAAACACGACGTCATCGCCTTTCTGACCAATCTGGCAGAGCACGTGGGTCCGGCTGCCCGCTTTGTGCATCAGGGCATGACCTCCTCTGACGTGCTGGATACCTGCTTCAATGTGCAGCTGGTCAAGGCAACAGACCTGCTGCTGGCTGACATGGACCGCCTGCTGGCTGCCCTCAAGAAACGGGCATTGGAATTCAAGATGACCCCGACGGTCGGGCGCAGCCATGGCATCCATGCCGAGCCCACCACCTTCGGCGTGAAACTGGCCGGGCATTACGCAGCTTTCCAGCGCAACAAAGAACGTCTGGAAGCCGCCCGCAAGGAAATCGCCACCTGTGCCATTTCCGGCGCTGTCGGGACCTTCGCCAACATTGATCCCTTTGTGGAAGAACATGTGGCCGCCAAGATGGGCCTGATCCCGGAACCCGTTTCCACCCAGGTCATTCCCCGCGACCGCCACGCCATGTTCTTTGCTGTCCTGGGGGTGATCGCCTCCTCCATTGAAAACCTGGCAACCGAAGTTCGACATCTGCAGCGCACAGAAGTCCGCGAAGCCGAGGAGTTCTTCTCCAAAGGCCAGAAGGGCTCTTCTGCCATGCCGCACAAGCGCAACCCCGTGCTGACCGAGAACCTGACCGGTCTGGCCCGCATGGTCCGCTCCGCCGTGATCCCGGCCATGGAGAACGTGGCCCTCTGGCACGAACGGGACATCTCCCACTCATCCGTGGAACGCATGATCGGGCCCGATGCCACCGTGACTTTGGACTTTGCCCTTAACCGTCTGGCCGGGGTGATCGAAAACCTGCTGGTCTACCCGGAAAACATGCAGAAGAATCTGGACCACCTGGGCGGTCTGGTGAATTCCCAGCGCGTGCTGCTGGGTCTGACCCAGGCCGGTGTCAGCCGTGAAGACGCCTATCGCCTGGTTCAGCGCAACGCCATGAAAGTCTGGCTGGAAGGTGCAGACTTCCGCAGCGAACTGAAAAAGGACGAGGAAGTGCCCATGAGCGAAGCTGAAATCGACAGCTGCTTCGACATGGCCTATCACGCCAAACAGGTCGACACGATCTTCAAACGGGTGTTCGGCGAGAGCTGAGGAACCCGTCCCGCCAGAGCACAGTCAGAGGATCTGGAGCAGACGGCTGCCCCAGGTCCCTGACCTGACGGTGACTCTGGGGATGAACCCGGGGGCGACCCCGGCGGTGGTCAGAGATCGACCGGCGGGCGAAGAGCGGCATTGCCCTGTGCTTCAGCCTGTCAGCACCCTTGCTCCCGCCTGCAGGAAACAGCCCTCTTTCGGTTTGCACGGGCCATCTGACCCGCAAAGACGTGCTTTGCGGCACTCTGCTGACCAATCTGGTTTCATGTAAAGGGAAGAGCTTTGCGTCGTCTCATTGCAACGGCGATAAAGTTCTTCCCTTTTTGATTGCAGAACAAAAACAACTGATAGCGGTGAGACTCAAATAAAACTCGAATTGATAGAAATTAACTTTTCAACTTTCGTGTTCCAGTTACAAAAATTTACACGGCAAAGTCTTGCTTTCGCCATAGTCCTCCCGCAGCTTTCTGCCCCAAATGCGGCGCAAAAGGACCAACCAACGCCCGCTGATAATCACTTTGCAGCGATGCCTTTAACGGGCTTTGTAACAGGCAAAGATCTAAAACCTGTGTGTCTGATCCTTCTGTTCCCCCTGGCTCTTCCCAGGCGGGATTTTTGGCACACTCGATAGATCTAAGCAGGACACCAGCTGATTATGGCCACAGAGGCTGACGCAGAAGAGATCTTCATTCCTGACGTTGGTGAAGAAGATCTGGAAGACCCGAGATTCCGGGCATTCTTCCGGTTGTGGCAATCTCATGTTGTGGAAGGCATCGCGCCCATCAGTTCTTTCGACCTCATGGCCTATCCTCCATCCGATCTGCCTTATCTGGGCATCATCGACGTAGAGGACGACGGTGGTCTTCGCACGCGGCTGGTGGGGACCGAGCTGGCGGACCAGGCCAAACAGGAAACAACAGGGCGTTTACTGCAGGAAATTGAAGACATGGAGCATGCCGTTGAACGCATGCAGCATGTGGTCAAGACAGGACGGCCCTATTTCTCTAACGTGCCCTTCCTCTGGTCCAACGCCCGCTGGAAGCGCTACCACTCGCTGGTCTGTCCCTATTCAGATCCCGTAAGCGGCAAAGTCACGTTGCTGACCTCGCTGATCATCGTTCAGTAATCAGCAGGCGCTGTTGCCGCACCTAACGCACCGGCCCTTTTCTGCGAGACTGAAGAAGAGACGGACCCGGGCCATTGGGTTCATCTTCATGGCCAACTCCTCACGACCGACACAGGCAAAAGGGCTGAAGCCAGACGGCTACAGCCCTTTATTCTGTTCAATGAACTTCTGATGTCAGCCGTTCAAGGTTTAGAGTCAAATCGGTTTAAGTGGACTCACTACGTGATAACACTTGAAGTGTGAAACTCTCTTCAGTGTTTTAGAGGATGAGTCACGGTTTAGGTGCAAGCGCAAAGCGCTTCTGCCTAAACCGATCATGCTCTAGATAACCGCGTCGATCAGGAAGGGGCCTTTGTGGGCCAGCCCTTCTTTCAAGGCTGCGGCAAAGCTCTCAGCATCTTCCGCCCGTTTGGCAGTCACGCCCATGCCTTTGGCAATGGAAAGCCAGTCCAGAGCCGGGCGATCCAGCTCCAGCATATCACGTGCATTGCGGCCCGGTTCTGCGGCACCGACACCTTTCATTTCCCCCTGCAGGATCTTGTACGCCCGGTTGTTGAAAATGATGGTGGTGATGTCCAGATTTTCCCGGGCCTGGGTCCAGAGAGCCTGAACGGTGTACATGGCACTGCCATCGGCCTGCAGGGTCAGGACCTTGCGGTCAGGACAGGCAACAGCCGCCCCGACAGACATGGGCAGACCATCCCCGATGGCCCCACCCGTCAGCTGCAGCCAGGTGTGACGACGGGCACCGGCGGTCACAGGTGCCAGCGCCCGGCCGGATGTGACGGCTTCATCCACCACAATGGTGTCTTCCGGCATCAGATGGGTCACCGCATCGCCGATGGCTTCGATGGTCAACGGGCCCTTTGGCAGGTCCGGCAGAGCCAGTTCCTGTAGAACCGCCGCGTCGGGGGCTGCACCCAGCGCATCAGCCAGTTCCTGCAGGGCTGTCAGCATGTCTTCTTCGCGGCTGGCCAGTTCGTGCAGTTCACAGCCTTCCGGCACCAGATCACCTGGTTTGTTGGGATAGGCAAAGAAGGCCACAGGTGCTTTGGCCCCAACCAGCACCAGATGCTTGATGCCGGACAGCTGTTCAATGACCTGATCGACGGGATAAGCCAGGCGCTCAACCGTCACCCGGCCCTCACCCCGCTCAATCCGGCGGTTGCTGGTCTGGGTGATCAGGCGCAGGCCCGGTGTGACGGCCTTGATCCGTCCGGCAGCTTCCAGGCCATCTTCCATCAGGGCATGAGAGGACATGATGAAGACCGTTGGCTCCCCCCGCTTCAACACCTCAGCCAGTTCTGCAATCTTGTCGGCTGGAACCCTGGCCGGCTCCGGAATGGCTGGCACCTCAGCCGGACCGCTGGCTTCGTTCCAGGCCGTATCCGCCGGCAGGATCAGGCTGGCGATCTGGCCCGGCGCGGTCTGAGCCACGGCAATGGCTTCAGCGCCACAGCCTGCCACTTCCTCAGCCGTATCTGCAGACTTCACCCAGTGAGAAAAGGGGGCCGCCACGGCGGGCACATCACTGGTCAGGGGAGAATCGTGCTTCAGATGATAGGTGGCGTGATCACCAACAATGTTGACCATGGGCGTAAAGGCCCGCTTGGCGTTGTGCAGATTGGCCAGGCCATTGGCCAGGCCGGGGCCGGTATGCAGCAAGGTCGCTGCCGGTGTCCCGGTCATACGGGCGTAGCCATCGGCAGCCCCTGTGGCGACCCCCTCAAACAAACAGAGCACACACTTCATTTCCGGATGCTGATCCAGCGCCGCCACAAAGTGCATTTCAGACGTACCCGGATTGGTAAAGCAGACATCCACCCCGCCATTCAGCAAGGTTTGAACCAAAGATTGTGCACCGTTCATTTTTTCCCCCAAATCGGCAAAACCCGCACCCACCTGAAAAGACAGCACAGGACAATACAAGGGCAGCAAAGTGGCAAAAGTCTTGTCAGGCGGCAACCTCTGCTTTTCCCCAAAGACTGGTGAAGCAGCCTCAACAAGCGCTTCGCCAATCGAGCAGGCCACCCGCCCTCTTCTCTTCTCTTGTTAGTTCGATAAGATAGCCCATCCACGTCAGTCACAGGAAAAGCAATGTTCAGGTCTTTCGCTGCGATCTCCATGAGCCTCTTTTTGTTCTGCGCCCTGCTGGTGGTGCCTGGCCATCAAAGTCACGCAGCCGACGGCCCGGCACTGCTGACCGTGGTGGGGAAAATCGGCCCTGGCAACCGGGGGGCCAGCGATGACTTCATGGACATCTTCCTGAAGTTTCAGGACACCCGGTTTGACAAAGCCCACACATTCGACCAGGCCGCACTGGAGGCTCTGCCCCAGCACAAGGCCACGATCCAGGCCAGCACCTGGCCTCAGGCTCATGTCTTTGAAGGCCCACTGTTGTCAGATGTTCTGAAAGCTGCCGGGGTTCCCGAAGAAGCCACAACCCTGAAAGTCCGCGCACTGGACGGCTACGAGCCCGAGGTGGACATCACAAGCGTCAGGGACTATCCGGCCATTCTCGCTCTCAAAGCCGATGGTGAGTATCTCGGCCTGGGCGGGCGCGGTCCTTTGTGGCTGGTGTTCCCGATTCAGGATTATCCGGCACTGCCCCAGGGCGATGACAGTGCCTGGGTCTGGGCCGTCTTCTACATTGAGGTGGAGTGATCTCTGAAAGCTCTCCCTTCAAGAGAGCACAGAAAAAAGGGCCTGCGCGTTAGCAGGCCCTTTCCTTTGATCACTTGAGATTTTTTCTGGCTGGTCTGTCGCCGTCAGGCGGCCCGCAGATTCGCCAGGAAGCCATCAATGGTGCGACGCAGGTCTCCTGCCTGCTGGGCCAGTTCTTCCGCACTGCTCAGCATGGTGCCTGCATTGCCGCCCACATCAGAAACAACTGTGTTGGCCTGGGTGATGTTGGCTGACACGTCGGCAGACCCGGCAGAGGCCTGTTGAATGTTGTGGCCGATCTCCTGGGTTGCCGCCATCTGCTGCTGAACGGCGTGAGAGATTTCTTCGGCAATGCCATTGACCTCATCCAGGGTGCTGGTGATTTCACCAATGGCGCCCACGGCTTCGCGGGTTTCCGTCTGAATGGCCGAGACCTGGCCGGAGATTTCCTCTGTGGCTTTGGCTGTTTGGTTGGCCAGAGCCTTAACTTCGGAAGCCACCACGGCAAAGCCCTTACCGGCTTCCCCGGCCCGGGCGGCTTCAATGGTGGCATTCAGCGCCAGCAGATTGGTCTGCTCTGCGATGTCCTGAATGAGGCCAACCACTTCACCAATTTTCACCACGGCCTGATCCAGCGTCTGCATCTGATCATTGGTGTGCTTGGCCTGGCCCACGGCCTGGTCCATCACCGTTGTGGATTTTTCAACCTGGCGGCCGATTTCACTGATGGAGGCAGAGAGTTCCTCAGTGGCAGAGGCCACCGCCGCTACGTTCGACGAGGCTTCTGTGGAAGCCGCTGCCACAGCGCCAATGGACTGGACCGCTTCATCGGCCCCGCGGTTCATGGCACGGGCATTGTCTTCCGTGGACTGGGCTGTGTTTGAAACCCCATCGACCACACGAATCACGGCCGTTTCCAGATCATCTGCCATTTTCAGAGTCTGCTCACGGGTGGCTTTCTGGCGGTTCTCTTCTTCGGCTTTCTGCTCTGCCCGGAGAGTTTCCATTTCCTGGGAGTTCTGTTTGAAGACCAGAACAGCTCGGGCAATGGCCCCGATGTCATCGCCCCGGCTGGTCGCTGGCACCTCTGTATCGAGCTGTCCTTGCGCCAGCTTTGTCATGGCGGTGGTAATCTGGCCCAAAGGACGTCCGACCTGAGCGGCCGTGCCCCATGCCAGCAACAGCACCAGCGCGACAACAGCGCCAACAACAAAGTAGATGTTCTGCATGCGGCTGGCGGCGATCACTTCATCCAGATGATCCGTCGCCCAGGCAACGGCCAGATAGCCAATGTTCCGACCTTTTTTGTCAACACCCGCAGAGACCACCACGATGACCCTGTCGGCGAGACCCTCGGGCGAACTAGGGGCAATGACCAGACGGTCCTCACCAGCCGCCTCAAAGGCCGACACACTGTTTGACAGGTCAGTTTCAGCAAACGCGGCAGACTGATAGCTGGTCACCATCTCACCGGTTTTGCCAAACGTCATCAAAGAGGCAATGGCGGTGTGTTCGTCAGCAATCAGGTCCGCATAGGCTGCTTCCACTGCCGCAGGCTTGTTCCACTTCAACCCGCCGGCAACGTTGCCTGCCAGGACCTCGGTAATGGTGGCAAAGGACTCTTCCCCGGTTTCCATCAAGGCTGAGCGGGACGTTTCAATGTTAAAAACACCCAGTCCGGCCATGAAAAGGGTCACCACCAGGGCAACGGCCACAGTGACTTTCCGTGATACTGTCCAGACCGAAACAGCGTCCGTTCCGGCTTCCTTTTCCTTTACCATCTCTACCTCTTTCACGGTCTGGCATTGCTAAGCCGGCGATAAGGCCTGAATGCCATTTCTTTGCAGATCTACTCTCCAACGGGGGCAGCTCGCGAGGGCCGCGGCGACAACCGCGCCCCTCCTCTCGCTTCAGGGTTCCAGAGCATGACCGGTTTAGTTAGAAGTGCTTTGCGCTTGGAACTAAACCGTGACTCATCCTCTGAACCATTGAATAGAGTTTCACGCTTCAAGCGTTATCACCTGGTGATTCCACTTAAACCGATTTGACTCTGGGGCTTAGAGTGCTTCGGCGTCCAAACCGACTGTGATGGCTCCGATCACTTCACCGGTAGCCGGGTCGACAATGGACATGGACCCCTGGGTCTGGAAGGTCTGGGTGGACTCATCCAGTTCAACTTCATCGACGAAAACGGCATCTGGCCCAGCCTGGAAGGTTTTCTGCCACTTGCCTTCGTCACCCTGCCAATAGTCAGAGGTCACATCACTCTGGCCGACGTTCAGGCCTTTGTTGTCCATGACGAACACTTCGGTCACCATGCCACCGGCGGCCTCTTTCTTGGCGCTCAGAAACTGGGACAAGTCGTTGCCAAGGACGGCGCTGATCAAAGGCTGGTCACTGCTGTCGGTTTCGGCGCGCCAGGTGTTGTCCAAAGCAACAACATCGGCTTCGCTCAAATCAGCGTTTTTGGCATTCTGAGCCTTAATGGCTTCGACCACCACCGGGTCGGACACCCAGCCAGCCACTTCACCTTTCAGGAATTCTGTAACAGGCGCGACGTGCTCGTCCTGGGCCTGGGCGACTGAACTCAGCCCCAGAAAGGCGAAGGCGGCCATGCCAAGGGCAAGTTGACGGTAGGTTCTGGAAAACATCGTGCTACCTCAAGTTTGGTTCTCTAATAGAAGTCGCTAACGATGATTGCTCTCAATAGTATCCAAACTGTTAATTTTCCAGAAATTTGAGTAAAACCCAAAACATTCCAAAATCAGATATCTTTGTTTCGTTAGATATCATACAATTTCTCTTAGATTTTCAACTTTAATTACTTAATTTTCCTGAAACTATCAATCATCAGTAATTTCCTCTGTGGAAACATTTTTGAACAAACTCGAGAGATCATCCCACTGCCGCGGCAAACTTCCAGGGGGAGACTCGCTTCAAAAGGTCAAAGTGTCCCTCAAAACAACAGTCCACAAACCAGACCAGAGAGAAAGGGGGAGGATCTTTAGAAAAAATGGTGGCAGCCGGACCAATGAAAAAAGGCCGCTGTCAAAACAGCGGCCTTCTTCAACACGTCCCTGAAGTGATCGTTGGACTTTAACCTTACCGTACTTCGAAAGAGAAAAGCGGCAGGAAGTCAGAAACAATCACTGAATTCAGGACTATTCGTTCATGATCTGCTCGCGGGCAACATCAAACATTTCCGCGAGTTTCTTTTCCAGACGATGGTCTGAGATGTCGAGGTTCTTTTCTTTGACGTCTGCGGAAACTTTGCGCAGCACATCGTCACTGCCCACTTCTTCCAGATCTGCGATCACGACGGTTTTCGCATACTCTTCTGCAGCCTCGCCGGAAATGCCCATCTGTTCAGCCACCCAAAGGCCAAAGAGCTTGTCGCGGCGAACTTCAACCTTGAACTGCAGTTCCTGGTCGTGGTGGTACTTGTCTTCAAAGGCTTTCTGACGGTCGTCGAAGCTCATGTCGCTCCCCTTGGAAACTGGTCTGGGCAGAACACCCGGCTAATCCTGGTCCGGTTTGTCTCTTACTTCTGTTAGATGGTGATGACCAGCGTGCAACACCAGATCTTTTCAGCAGGCAAACCTGTTAAGTCGGCCCCGGTTATAAACGCTAGATGCTTGGCCGATCAAACAGATTCGGCTTGCCTTTTTGATGAAGCCAAAGAAACTGCTGGTCTTGTCCGTCAGATGGGCGGATTGGTCGCGCAGCAGGGGTCTGTGCGCCGCCGTCTTTCAGCTTCTCCCTTTGCCATTTCACAGGGCCACTTCCTTTCATGTGCACCATTGTTTTGCTCCGCCGTCCCGGCCATTCCTGGCCTCTGCTTTTTGCCGGTAACAGAGATGAAATGGCAGACCGGGCCTGGCAGGCCCCGGGGCGCCACTGGACGGACCGACCGGACGTCACTGCCGGTCGGGACGACTTGTCGGGCGGCTCCTGGCTGGGGGTAAACGACCACGGGGTGATGGCTGTGGTGCTCAATCGCTGGGGAACTCTGGGCCCTGCCGATGGCAAGCGCTCGCGCGGGGAACTGGTGCTGGATGCGCTGGATTTCGCTGATGCAAAAGACGCGGCAGAGGCCCTGCAACATCTGAATGCGTCGGCTTTTCGGGGGTTCAACCTGGTCATCGCCGACAACAGAGACGCCTATTGGCTTCGTAACCAGGAAGATAGAGGACTGGACTGCCAGCTTGTGCCAGAAGGTCTGTCCATGATGACGGCTTTCGATATGAACGACATCGACTCTGCACGCATCGGCACCTATCTGCAGTCATTTGAAGAGGCAGCCGTCCCCCAGCCAGACCCACTGGCTGACAAGGGCGGCGACTGGCAGGGCTGGCAACGCCTGCTTGCCTCCACCCGGCGCAATGCGGAAAACGATCCCGGTAGCGCCATGACCGTGGACTATACCAACGGCTTTCGGACCGTGTCCTCAGCCTTGATCGCCCTGCCCGCCCCCGGGCTGACCCGCAACGGCACCCTGGCCAAAGATCCCATGACCGAGGAACTCTGCCGCCCGGTCTGGCTCTTTGCCTCAGACCGGCCGGACCAGGCCAGCTATGAACGGGTTGAGCTGTAACCGGTCGCGCCCTCTTTTCCTCCCGGGTGGTGGTCCGGTCTCTTCCTGAGCGTCATCTATGCCCAGACTGCACGGGTGACACGACGGGTTGGGGACTGCCCTTTTTCTGCAAAATTCATTAGCCTTCCCGGCAATCAGGTGATGCTGCAGCTGTTAGGACCAGTTGCAAGATCACCGGGCAAGAAACACAAGAATTCAGCAGGGGAGCACCTAACGTGGCCTTTCTAAGCAAAGCGGTTTTCGACAGTCGGCTGGTAGAGATGAAAGCGCTGATGGCGCGCGAAGGCCTGGACGGTCTGCTGGTATCCAACGGCGACTTCTTTCAGTTCATCACCAATTTCCATCTGGATGTGCAGACCTGGGAACGCCCGGTCATGCTGGTGCTGACCAAAGAGGGCGAGCTCTTTGCTCTGATGAACGAGCTGTCCACACACCATCTGAAAATGGCCGGCGAAAGAGGCGTCCTCTGGCTGGATGATGTCACCCTCTATGACGAGCACCGGGGCGGCCTGAACAGCGAGCGCCTGCTGCCCGACTGGACCCGCATTGCGGCCGACCTGCTCACGGCCCGTGGCCTGGCCAACGCCACCCTGGGAACCGACGGCTCTGGCGGCCCCATCGCCCGCCTGCCTCAGGAACTGCCCGGTCTGACCCTGCGCCCCATCGTTTCTGAACTGCGCAAGCTGCGCCGGGTGAAACATCCCGAAGAACTGACCCTGATGCGGCAGGCCGCGGACCTGTCTGACTGGGCTCAGGAGCGCTATCGCGAGAACATCCGTCCCGGCCGTATTGTCCAGGAACTGGATGCGGCCATGACGGCCCTGATGTTTGAGGAAGCCGCCCACCGCTTCCCGGACGAGTATCTGGAAATCCGTGTCTACAGCCTGACCGGTCCCACCTCCGCCTCCCCTCATGGCAACGGGGCCCCGACCGGCATCCGGGTGGCCGAAGGCGACGGCCTGGTTAACATCATCATTCCGCGTCTGAACGGGTTGGTCATTGAAAACGAGCGCACCTATTTTGCCGGTCAGCCCAGTGACAAACAGATCCACCTTTATGAAACGGCGCTGGACGCCAACAAGGCCGCCATTGATGAAATGGTGACCGGTCGCCCGGTTTCCGGCATTGAGGACGCGGCCCGCGGTCGCATTGTCCAGGCGGGCTATGGCGACAACATCCGCCACCGTACCGGCCATGGCATCGGCTATCTGGGCCACGAATGGCCTGCCGACATGCCCTTCAACGATCGGCCGCTGGAAGCCAACGAGGTCTATTCCGCCGAACCGGGCATTTATGTCTATGGCATCGGTGGCTTCCGCATCGATGATACGGTGGTCATTGGTGATCAACCCGAAGTACTGACCAAAGCACCCAAAGATCTGGACAGCATCATCCTGCCTGTCTGATTGCCTCAAGCATGAGCGGGTTTGTCTGCGGCGCACAGCGCGCGAAAGCAGACCGAGGTGCCTGCTTTGAAAGCAACGAAAGAGGCAGGTTCTCGCGTCAGGCGTGAGCAGAAAATCAGGCCGATTAACCCGATGTGACAGCAATCTTTGATGATGTCAGTCGGAAAACAAGAAACCGCTGCGGATCTGTTCCGGGGCGGTTTTCTTTTTTCTGGAGGGTTTCTTTTTACTGGAGGGCATCAGGCCGCCTGCCTGCCCCAATCCCCATGCCCGCGTCCATGCCCATGCCCCAGCAGTCAGCTGGCATATACCCTGTCGAGGGCGCGATTGCCGACCTGGCAGGAGCCCCATCACAGCGATCTTCGACCCATGCTGCGCAGGCTTCGCACCCTGCAAGCCGGTTAACGCAGGATACCAGCAAGCAAGAACCATGTTTACAGGTAACTTGTATGCTAGTAACTTTTACACATGGATACGATACGCACCTGCATCAGCTTTCAGGCCAGCGCCGCCGCCAAGGTGATCGCCCGCCTGTCCCGGGCCCGTCTGGGATCTCACGGTGTCACCCCCATTCAGTTTGCCGTACTTCAGGCCGTTTCCGAGGCAGAGAACCAGACTGCCGCTGATGTCGGGCAGGCCCTGTTGATCGACAGCGCGACCATTGTCGGGGTGATTGACCGTCTGGCAGCGATGGCGCTGCTGGCACGTGAAGCCCACCCGGTGGACCGGCGGATCAAACATCTCCTGTTGACCCCGCAAGGCGCAGCGGCCCTGCCCGCCATGCAGGCGGAAATGGACGACCTGAATGACGAGATTGACGCTGCGCTGAACCAGTCCGCGCCTGTTGTGCGCGAAAGCCTGCAAAAACTCGCCACCCTGCCGACCGACCTGAAAGGCTGACCATGTTTGACACGAAAATCGCCATCGTCGTGCGCGATGACCTTGCCACCTGGCAGAAGCTGAATGTTACGGCCTTTCTGATGAGCGGGATCACCGGTGCCAATCCGGACCTGATTGGAGAGGCCTACGAAGATAAGGATGGCAAGAGGCACCTGCCCATGTCTGTGCAGCCTGTGATCGTTCTGACCGGCCCGGCAAATATACTGACGAAGATTCGCAATCGCGCCCACGACCGGGGCGTTGAAACGGTGGCCTACATCGAAGAAATGTTCAGCACGGGCCACGATGCCGCAAACCGCGCCGTCTTTGCCGAACACGACGCCGGTGAAGACAACACCGTGGGCATGGCCCTCAGGGCGGAGAAGAAGATCGTCGACAAGATCACCAAGGGAGCAAAGATGCATGGCTGAGCACGAGATCGGCCAGGACCGGAACCCTCCCGCCAGTGCCCAATTCCTACCTCTGCCAAGCTCCTAACGGTGCTGGGTTCCTATCGATGCTGGGTTCTTACACTGGTCCGGCATCCAGCGCGAGGCGCCTCATCACGCCCGCTGTTCAACCGAGCAGACCAGTATCTGGCTGGTGATCTGACCATCTTCAGACAGAGGCAGAAAGATCACTTCGTCTTTCATTCTGCGGCCGGCTGAAGAGAGATGATCCTCCCGCTGAAACAGCGGCTGGCCCTTTTCTGCCACCTGCTTGTAAAGCGCCAGAACGGTCTCTTTGGATTGACCAAAGAACCCCTCCTCCACGCTTTTGCCGGTCGGGTCAAAAGACCGCTGTTCCACATTGCGGGTACCGACAAGCCGATAGGTCAGCTTAAAGGGATCCCAGGTTACATCCACCAGAACCAGGTTGGGCAGCAGGGAAACCATGTCCAGAGGATCAATGTCAGCCCGCCGGGGCATGGCGCGTCCCTGGCGTTTATCATTCCAGTAGCTGTAGATGTGCTGAATGTCCTGGCTTCTCGCCGCCAGCACATCCCTGTCCGCTGATACCAGGACAGGTTCTACAGAGCTGTTCATCTTGCCTCCCCCGCAATTCGACAACTCGACATTATCTTGACAGATCACTGTGCAATCAGACGCGATCGACAGACTTTCTGCCTTTGAATATCTGCTTCATCCTGAGTGACTTGGCCGTCCGCCTGAATGGAAACTCTGCTTAATGAGTTAACCATGTTTGCAGGACATATCCATTGCTCTCAACACCAAACAATCATTCAACAACTAGCGCAATATTGTTTTTGCATCAATGCAGTAACACCAATAAACAGTTTTTCTTGCCATATCTTAAAGCGACAGCAGTTAAACGGCTACACTGTTAACCATAAGGTCCTTTTTAGTATCAAAAAGTTGAATCTAAACTACATCTTTTCAAATTTTAACTAGAGTTTTGTGACCTGAAGAAAGGAAAACTCCAGCATTTATCGGCTCGCCAGAGCAGAAAAAGTCAGGTACCAAACCTGATCACTTTCCGCGCCAATGCCCCGGCGCTGAACAAGAGCAGCACGCGTCATCAGTGATCATTCAAGCTCCCGTCTCAAGGTCGGCACCTGCCGTCCCGGTCCGTACATTTTACAAGCAGGCAAATGTCATGTCCTTCCGTCTTCAAGAAAACGACATTCTGGCTTTTGAGCGTGACGGTGCCGTCTGCCTGAGAGGGGTGTTTGATCAGGACTTCCTGGCCGCGATGGCCGATGGCATTGCCGAGAACATGGCACACCCCGGTCCCTATGCGGCAGAGAACGTCAAGGAGGGAGAGGCAGGACGCTTCTTTGATGATTACTGCAACTGGCAGCGTATCGAAGCCTTCCGAAAGGTCATCCTCCATTCCCCGGCAGCTGAAGTTGCCGCTGGCCTGATGCGCTCGAACCAGGCACAGATTTTTCATGATCACGTGCTGGTCAAGGAAAACGCCACCCCCAAGCCCACTCCCTGGCATCAGGATTCGCCTTACTACTTCATCAGCGGCGAACAGACGGTCAGCTTCTGGGTGCCGCTGGATCCGGTCAAAGAAAACACCCTGCGCTTCATTGCCGGATCCCACCTCTGGGACAAACCGGTTCTACCGGTCACCTGGTTGCATGAAGAAGAGTTCTACCAGGGGGAAAAGGACTTTCTGCCGGTGCCGGATCCTGACGCCGAACCGGAGAAGTTTCCGGTGGTCGAATGGCAGATGGAGCCGGGGGATCTGGTTGCTTTCCACTATCGCTCAGTTCATGGCGCCAGAGGGAATTTCTCCGGCAGCAACCGTCGCGCCTTTTCCATGCGCTGGCTGGGAGACGACGCCCGTTTCGCCAGGCGACCGGGCAGAACCTCCCCACCCTATCCGGGCCATAACATGGTCGAAGGCCAGCGCCTGCGCGAAGACTGGTTTCCGATCCTCTGGCCCCGTCCGACCAGCCCGGTGCCTCTCGACTGGCCGCTGGAAGGGGTGGAGAAGTAAGCGGGAAGTTTTTTCAGGCGCTTCTTAACGCCCTGGGCGGGGTAAAGGGCATCGTCCAGCCACAAGCACCAGCCAGTTGAAACCCGGCCCCGAGCTGCCATCAGACAGCGAGGCAAGGGCGAATGCCCGCCCACAACGGAGCGAGGTAAAGGCCTGCGTGGCAGGCCGAACCAGGAAACTAGTGTTTTCTGGCCTGAACCAGATAGCAGTTGATGGTCTCATCTCCCAAAGCCCGGCAGGCTTCCAGACGGTGCAGACCTTCAACCAGGATGAAGTTCTTTTTCTTGTCCGGTCGCACCATGATGGGAACCTTGTGCCCCTCTTCGAGGATGGCTTCGGTCAGAGTTTCCAGCTTCTCATCGTCCAGAGTTTTGCGACGGGCGGTTGGAATGTAGATTTCCGCCACGGGAATCTCATGCACCTTCATCATCGCAGTCGCTCCCCCATCAATTGCTGGCTGTGCTGGAAAACGCACGGACTTCACCTTAATGAGGCAGGGGCGATTCTCCCATTAAAAGTTACTGGCCAGAACGCTTTCCTGCTTTCGCGCCTGCGCCGGAACGGCTATCTCCACAGCATGACCCGCTCTCGAAACAGATCCGCCAGTAAAGGCCCGAGTAAAAAGGGAGCCATCGGCGCGCGTCCGCCATCGGCCGATCGCCGCAAATCAGCAGACAGAAACGCTGCTCCCCGAAAGGGCCGGGCAAGCCCCGGCAGTCAGCAGCCAAAAACAGGCAAAGCCAGCCTCGGGAAAAGCCCTCAGCGACGGACCAAAGGCCCGACGAAAGTCCTGCTGCTCAACAAGCCCTATGACGTGCTCTGCCAGTTCACGGACGATCAGGACCGGGCAACCCTGAAGGACTTTATCGATTTGCCGGATGTCTATGCGGCAGGCCGCCTGGACCGGGACAGCGAAGGCTTGCTGGTGCTGACCAATGACGGCGCTTTGCAGGCCCGAATTGCCGACCCCAGACACAAGCTGGCCAAGACCTATTGGGTGCAGGTGGAGGGGGCCATCACGCCCGAGGCTCTGCTGGCTTTGCAGCAAGGTGTCGACCTGAAGGACGGCAGAACCAAACCGGCCCAGGCCAGGCTGATCCCGGAGCCGGCACAGCTCTGGCCGCGCGTTCCGCCAATCCGGGAGCGCAAATCCATCCCGACCAGCTGGATTGAACTGACGATACGTGAAGGGAAAAACCGCCAGGTCCGCCGCATGACCGCAGCTTCTGGTTTCCCTACGTTGCGCCTGATTCGCGCCGCCATCGGTCCCTGGGCCCTGAAGGACCTGCAACCGGGCCAGTGGCGCGAAGACAAGGCACGGGTTTGATTGCCTCTGATTCTAAGTAAAGCCCAAGAGTGTTTGTGCAATCTGGTGAGCACTTGTGCAATCTGGCCTTAAGCAAGTCGCTCTGCCTCAGTTTCACCTGACGCACAGCGCCCCCTTTGGGCCGCAGGCTTTCCCGGTCCCTCTTCCCCCCTTTTCAGAATCCGCCTAAAAGTAGGGCATGTGTGGACGCTATACCCTGACCTCGCCGCTGGAGGCGGTGCGCGAAGCCTTCGGCTTCGTTGAACGGCCCAATCTGGAGCCGCGCTTTAACATCGCGCCGACCCAGAATGTGCTGGCCATCCGCCTGCGGGAGGAAGGACCTGGCGGGGCTGGCAGCGGCGGCGACAATCCAGCAGGCGAGAGTGAAGAAGACAGGCGGGCCCGGCGTCAGGCTGTCATGCTGCGCTGGGGGCTGGTGCCCGGCTGGGCCAAAGACCTGAAGATTGCAGCCAGGATGACCAATGCCCGCAGTGAAACGGTGGCAGAAAAACCAGCCTTTCGATCAGCCTTCAAGTCCCGACGCTGCCTGATCGTGGCCGATGGATTTTACGAATGGCACAGCGAACCCCTGCCGGACGAGTCCGGTCTGGCCCTGTCGCAAGACGGGTCAGAGGAAAAGCAGGACACTCGCCCGACCTACAAACAGCCTTATTACATTTCCCTGACCAACGGACGGCCCTTTGCTTTCGCCGGCTTGTGGGAATCCTGGCTGGATCCAGCCGCCCCCAAAGGCGCACCAGCCGTCGAAACCTGCACCATCCTGACCACCCAGGCCAACGACGCCATCAGCCCGATCCACCACCGCATGCCCGTCATCCTGCACCCGCGTGACTATGATCTCTGGTTTGATCCGGGGGCGGCCCAGTCAGACCTGCTGGGATTGATGGCGCCAGCCCCGGCAAGCTGGTTCAAACATCATCCGGTTTCCACCCGCATCAACGGCGTGGCCCAGCCGGAACATGGGGAACCAGAAGACGCACCTCTCAATGCTCCGGTAGACAGAGCCGTCATGGCGGTGGCCTGGGCGGCAAAACTCAAAGCCAAGAAACCCACACGACACCGCGCAGCTCCCAAGGCCAAAGCGCCCGATCCCGGACAGGGCTCTCTCTTTTAAGCGCAGCGATTTCAGCGCAAGCCGACCCAAGGTGCTATTGCGCCGTCATATCCGCCAAGCAGTTGAGCTTTCCTAACTAACCAACAGCGCAACCTTTCGGGCAGCCTTCAGTCGTTAAGCGGCCAAGGCGGCGTTCATGACTTTTTCCTCCCCGTCCGTCCCAATCACGCTGGCGACAGGTCATCCCGGCAAAGCCCTCTTTTACCTGCCCGGCCTCCGCTGTGGTTGCGCGCAAAGATCGCGCTTCGTTCGACCTCTAATAAAAATTCGAGCGACGCCGAAATGATCGACTGACCATAAGCCGGACCGCCGGTAACTGGCGCGGTTTTTGCTGCCCAAAAAAATGCAAAAAAATCTGTCCTGCCTGCTGCCCGGTGCCAGCAGGGAGCAAGTCTAGGCACAGCAAGGCTTTGCGAGTCACAAGAGCGTCGTTAACGATTCAATCCTTGCCCTCCCGATCAAATGTTCCTATTTTGTTCCCAGTGACAAAAAACCGTAATCTGCTAGATTTAGCGAAGAACATTGGAGAGCCCCCCCATATCTTGTGGAAAATCACAAAGGGCGGCTTTTTCCACAGCCTGGGGATTGAGGGGTACTGACAATGGACGGATCGGCGGTTTTGCGCGGAGAATCGCAACCAGCAGCCAGTCTGCCTACTGTGGATAAGCAGGTGGACGCTCTGGGGACAGCGCAGCCCGGTTCAAAGGGGGCCGAGACACGGCAGAGTGCCGCCGACGGCGCCAGCCTGTCAGAGGCAACCGCGAGCCAGATCGATTTACCCCTGGATGACCTGCTGGGCAACGGGGAAATCCGCGATCATTTCCAGAATGAACGGGGCGTGTCCGTCTACATGGATCGCACCCGCGATGCCAAGCTGACGGATTTCGGGAAAGCCACGCTGACCGACCGCTATCTGCTGCCCGCCGAATCCTTCCAGGATCTCTTTGCCCGGGTCGCGGCGCACTTTGCCGATGATACGGCCCATGCCCAACGCCTGTATGACTACATCTCCAATCTCTGGTTCATGCCCGCCACCCCTGTGCTGTCCAACGGCGGCACAGACCGGGGCCTGCCCATTTCCTGCTTCCTGAATGAAGCCAACGATTCCCTGCAGGGGATTGTCGACATCTGGACAGAAAACGTCTGGCTGGCGGCGCGCGGCGGCGGCATCGGCAGCTACTGGGGCAATCTGCGTTCCATCGGCGAAAAAGTCGGCATGAACGGCAAGACCAGCGGTGTGGTGCCTTTCATCCGGGTGATGGATTCTCTGACCCTGGCCATCAGCCAGGGGTCTCTGCGTCGTGGCTCTGCGGCCATCTACATGCAGATCGACCACCCGGAGATCGAAGAGTTTGTTGAAATTCGCCGCCCCACCGGTGGCGACCCCAACCGCAAGGCGCTGAACCTGCACCACGGTGTGGTCATTTCCGACGCCTTCATGCGGGCGGTGATGGATGATGAAGACTGGGCGCTGAAAAGCCCGAAAGACGGAACGGTCATTCAGACCGTCTCGGCCCGCGCCCTGTGGATCCGTATCCTGACGGCCCGGGTGGAAACGGGCGAGCCCTACATCCTCTACGGGGATCATGTGAACCGGGCCCTGCCGGAGCATCAGAAGCTGTCCGGCCTGAAAGTGAAAATGTCCAACCTCTGCAGCGAGATCACCCTGCCCACGGGCATTGATCACCGCGGCGTGGACCGGACCGCTGTCTGCTGCCTGTCTTCCCTGAATCTGGAAACCTATGAAGAGTGGCAGGATCACCCCACCTTTGTCGGTGACGTGATGCGCTTCCTGGACAATGTGATTCAGGATTTCATCAACCGCGCACCTGAATCCATGCAGCGGGCCCGCTATTCCGCCATGCGGGAACGCTCCGTGGGCCTCGGGGTGATGGGCTTCCATTCCTTCCTGCAAAAGCGGGGCCTGCCCATGGAAAGCGCCATGGCAAAGGTCTGGAACAACCGCATATTCAAGCAGATCCGCGCCCAGGCCGATGAAGCCTCCGTGACCCTGGCTGAAGAAAAGGGCCCCTGCCCTGATGCGGCAGAGCACGGCATTATGGAGCGCTTTTCCAATAAGATGGCCATTGCGCCTACGGCCTCCATCTCGATCATCTGCGGAGGCGCCAGCCCGGGCATTGAGCCCATTGCCGGCAACGCCTTTACCCACAAGACCCTCTCCGGCTCCTTTGCTGTGCGCAACAAGCACCTGGAAAAGCTGCTGGAAGAAAAGGGCTACAACGACGAGGAAACCTGGACCTCCATTACCGTTAATGAAGGCTCCGTCCAGCATCTGGATTTCCTCAGCGACGATGAGAAGGACGTCTTTAAGACCGCCTTTGAACTGGACCAGCGCTGGCTGATCGAACATGCCGCCGATCGGGCGAGCCAGGTTTGCCAGGCGCAGTCCCTCAACCTTTTCCTGCCGGCTGACATTCACAAGCGCGACCTGCATCAACTGCACCTGATGGCCTGGAAGCGGGGCGTAAAGAGTCTTTACTACTGCCGCTCCCGCTCCATTCAGCGCGCAGAATCAGCTCAGAGTTCCAAAGGTGCTGTGCCGTTCCTGGGCAAGATCAACGGTCAGGACAAAGCGCCTGAGATTGACTACGACGAGTGCCTCGCCTGTCAGTAAGGCCAGGCCGTCCGGCCAAAGAGCCCGGACAGCGTCATAAAGATTGCTTCTCGTCCTTTTGGACGGAGCCCCGCCAGGGTAAGTAACCGCCGCGAGAGGGCGAGGAGCAAACCATCGAACAACCTCTGCGCAGGGCCTCTGTCCGCAGCGGAGGTCGCCATAAAGTTTCCGTTCCAGACGACCCGACTTTTTTTAGAGAGCGCCCGAGAAAATGTCCCTGTTGGATGCCGCCCCCATTTACAAGCCCTTCAAGTACCCCTGGGCCTATGACGCTTGGCTGACGCAACAGCGCATTCACTGGCTGCCGGAGGAAATTCCCCTGGCCGATGATGTGAAGGACTGGCAGCGCAACCTCACCCCTGTCGAAAAGAACCTGCTGACCCAGATCTTCCGCTTCTTCACCCAGGCCGATGTGGAAGTGAACAACTGCTACATGCGGCACTATTCCCGGGTCTTCAAACCCACTGAAGTGCAGATGATGCTGGCTGCCTTTTCCAACATGGAAACCATCCATGTGGCGGCCTATTCCCATCTGCTTGATACTGTCGGCATGCCGGAATCCGAGTACTCCGCCTTCCTCAAGTACAAGGAGATGAAGGACAAGTACGACTACATGCACAATTTCAACATGGAGTCGAAACAGGACATCGCCCTCACCATGGCGGTCTTCGGCGCTTTCACCGAGGGGCTGCAGCTTTTTGCCTCTTTCGCCATCCTGATGAACTTCCCCCGGCACAACAAAATGAAGGGCATGGGACAGGTGGTGACCTGGTCTGTGCGCGATGAATCGCTGCATACCCAATCCATCATCAAGCTGTTCCACACCTTCCTGGAAGAAAATCCGGAGGTCAAAACCGAAGAGCTGGACCGCGAGCTCTACAAGGCCTGTGAAACCATCGTCACCCACGAAGACGCCTTCATTGATCTGGCCTTCGAACTGGGCGACCTGGAAGGGCTGAAAGCTTCTGAGGTGAAAGCCTACATCCGCTACATCGCCGATCGGCGTCTGGCTCAGCTGGGACTGCAACCCATCTACAACAGCGATGAAAAGAACCCCCTGCCCTGGATGGACGCCATCCTCAACGGCATGGAACACGCAAACTTCTTCGAAAACCGGGCAACGGAATACTCCCGTGCCGCCACCCAGGGCTCCTGGGAGGAGGCTTTCGACTGAACTGACGGTCTAGCCAAACAGACAGGGACAGGCCGTCGCTAGAACACCTGCAAGGACACCAACTGGTTTTGTCCTGCGGGATCAGCGTCAGGGTCTGGACTGCGGTCCACATAGCATCAGGTTGACTGATGTCCCGACAACGGCGCTGGCGTGGTTACCCCCGGCGCCGTTTTTGCGTCTGGTGCCCCTGAAAGACAGACATCGGTCACAGGGGGTACGGATCGGCATTAAACCCTCGATGCTGGTGCCGGGGTGCAGTTTTTTTGAGTGGATACCAGATGCCGCAGGCAGCGGCATCTCCTGTTGCCGGTTCGTCCCGGTCACGGCCGTCTCTTATCTGTTCTGGCCTCACCCGTTCTGAACAGAAGGCCGGGACGGGACGAACCGCAAGCCCCCGCTGGTCCTTCCAAACTCTTGGTTGGATGTCTGCAGGTAGCGCCAATCAAGACCCGACCAGCGGGACCTCCCTGTGGCAGCACTGCCGGCGGGTCCCTGCTTGGACAAGATCAGGAACCCGCCGGGCTTGTTGCGGTTCAGCGCTCAATCTATCGGTCACAGACTGCTTGACGCTTTGGCTGCAGGTCCAATGAGCTGCAGGTCCAAAACACGGCCACCGAAACCGCTCATCCTCCGGCTTTCAGTCCCTCAATGACCTGGGCGACCAGGGGATTGTCAGCTGCAGCGGCCGCCACCTCCAGCGTTAAACTACGCTCCAAGGTTACCCGCAGGTCAAAAGGGGCTACCAGACTGCCCTTTGCCAGATGCCGCTCAACCAGGACCTCATGCCCCATGAGCACCCCCGCGCCGTTCTTCGCCTCTTCCAGCGCCAGACTGTAGAGGGAATAGACCGCGCCGCGGCCACCTGGCTGGATAACCTCTTTGCCTTGCCGCTGTAGCTCAGCACTCCAGATCTCCCAGTCGTGGGGCCAGCTGCTGTCCTGCAGGCAGGGGTACGCTTGCAGATCGGCGGGAGAAAGGAGGCTTTCGGCCAGCAGCGGCGCACACACGGGAAAAATAACGTCCGGGGCCAGATCGATGGTCTGCCCGCCCGCCACGGAGGGGCCAAAGAACAGCGACAGGTCATAGGGCTCCCGGGTCAGGTTGGGTCGGTGTTCCAGAGCTGTTACCGAAATGCTCACTTGCGGTGCTGACGCCCTGAGGGCAGGCAGGCGTGGTGACAGCCAGAGCTGAGCAACGGAAGGCAAGGCAGCAATTCGGATTTCCCGAGGGCTGGCCTCCACCCGCAGCTTCTGGACCGCCAGTCCCAAGCGGTCAAAAGCTTCGGTGAAATCAGACAGAACATTCTGACCCAGAGCAGAGAGTTTGACCCCCTGCGCCTGCCGGACAAAGAGAGGAACCCCAACCCATGCTTCCAGGCTCTTGATCTGCTGGGCTACGGCCCCCGGCGTCACCCCCAGTTCATCGGCCGCCAGAGCAAAGGACTGTAAGCGCGCCGCCGCTTCAAACGCCCGCAAGGCAGTCAAGGCAACGCCCTTGGGACGCGGTGGAGCCAGAGACGGAGGCCCGGAAGATCGAGAAGAAGGAGGCACGGATCAATCCCCTTTTCAGCAAGATACAGGCAGAGTTTTTCTAGGGCTAGAGATTAGCAGAACTGGTTTGCGCCACCAGCAGAAATTCTTTCTTCTGCGCTTAACAGATTGCCGGTTCTGCAACAGTCCCTCTCTCTTTGCCTTTGCCTTTGTCTTTGTCTTTGTCTCTGGAGCCTCTCATGTCCCACCTCGCTGCCCGCGCCTGGGTGCCCGCTGCCTGTGAAACCCGGGTGCAACAACTTGCCGACAAAGCTGGCAAGATTTCTTCTGCCGATCTCGCCAGCCATCTGGAAGCTCTGGCTGAAGAAAACAAAACCATCCACGAACGGGACTGCTTCAACCTCAACCCGGCCACCAATGTCATGAACCCACGGGCCGAAGCCCTGCTGGCATCCGGCCTGGGATCCCGGCCTTCACTGGGCTATCCCGGTGACAAGTACGAGATGGGTCTGGAAGCCATCGAGGAAATCGAGGTTATTGCCGCGGAACTGGCTGCAGAGGTCTTCCAGGCCCGTTACGCTGAAGTCCGTGTTGGCTCCGGCGCGCTGGCCAACCTTTATGGCTTCATGGCCATGTGCCAGCCTGGCGACAGCATCATCGTGCCGCCTGCGAGCATCGGCGGCCATGTCACCCACCAGGACGCCGGTTGCGCCGGTCTCTATGGCCTGGACATCCATGAAGCCCCGGTGAACGCGGACGGCTACACCGTGGATCTGGAGGGATTGAGCGCCCTGGCGCGCAAGGTCAAACCCAGCCTGATCACCATCGGCGGCAGCCTCAACCTCTTCCCTCATCCGGTCAAAGAAATCCGCGCCATTGCCGACAGCGTCGGGGCAAAGGTCCTGTTTGATGCAGCCCACCAGTGCGGCATCATCGCCGGACAGGCCTGGGCCAATCCCCTGGCTGAAGGGGCCCACATGATGACTATGAGCACCTACAAAAGCCTGGGCGGTCCGGCAGGCGGACTGATCGTCAGCAATGAAGCAGACCTGATCCAGCGGCTGGACGCCATCGCCTTTCCCGGCCTGACCGCCAACTTCGATGTGGCCAAGACCGCCGCGCTGGCCATGACCCTGCTGGACTGGCGGGACCAGGGCCAGGCCTATGCTGCGGCCATGTGTTCCCTGTCCCGGGCTTTTGCCCAGTCCCTGGCGGATCAGGGGTTGACGGTTTTTGCCGCCGACAAAGGCTTTACCCGCTCGCACCAGTTTGCTCTGGAGGCTGCCCCTCTGGGGGGCGGTCAGACCGCATCTAAGAAACTGCGCCAGGCAGGCTTCCTGGCCTGTGGTATTGGCCTGCCCATCGCCGCGGTCGACGGCGACATGAACGGCCTGCGCTTTGGCACGCCAGAACTGGTGCGCTGGGGCATGACCGATCAGCACGCCCCTAAACTGGCGGAACTGGTAGCCCGTGCCCTGAGCTTCAACGATCCGGAAAGCCTGGCAGCTGAAGTCGCAGCTTTCCGTGGCCAGTTCACCCAGATGCACTTCGTCAACGAGGAATAATCTGCATCTGCCCGCGCGCAGGCCCCTATCAGCCAGCCAGAACACCGCCTGACCATGAGCCTGACGGCTTCTTCCTGAAGCCGCAGCGCTCTTGTCAGGCGGTCTTCTTTGGTGCCTTCGGACTTTCTTTGCGCAGGAAGCGCAGCAAAGCAAAGGCATCAGGCTGAGGGCGTGTTTTTGCCTGGGAGTTATCCTGCAGGTTCTTTCCGGCTGCCAGATCGCGGACTCCCTTCCACTGCTGCCTGGCCTCTTCATAGCTCAGCCCCAGCCAGCGTTCAGCCAGATGCCGGGGAATGGCCTGCAGACAATCGGCACAGCGGTGCAGTTGCTGCTGGCAGTTTTTGCCCGCACGCAGCTCAAGCCCCAGGCTGTCACGGCCACCGCAGTGAGGGCAGCGGAAGCGTTGCGAAACCCTGCGCATGCCACTTTTTGCGACGGAACCGCGAGAGGGGAGAGCCCTGGTCGGGGTCTCTGCCAGACGATCCTGCTGATCAGCCCTGGGGACACTCGGGATACTTGGGACACTTGGGATACTGGGGGTGCAGGGGATGCTGGGGGCGTAGGGAGAACCGGAGGCACGGGGAGTAAGGGACGGCTGGGCTGGCTGCAAAGGCAGAAGCCTTGCCTGCGGCGTCTCCTGCTCGCTGAGGCCTGCCGCGATATCCGTGCTGTGCCAGGCCGGTTCAGGAAAAGACACAACCGACGCACCTGCGGTGCAGCCCCTGACGTCGGGCCTCTGTTGCAGGGCGGTTTGAGTACCATCAGGCATAAAAAAATCCTCCAGGGATGACCCATCGTGGGGTTCCGAGGAGGACTGACGCTGAGAAACCGAATTGCTGCCGGAGTGCTTTGCCTCTTGCCTGTTGTGCCACCGGGAGTGCCGGCAGGCCACTTCAGGACCAGGTAAAGTCCAACCGCATCGTCGTGCCACCGTTGCCCGGTCAGGCTGGTTGGCGGGGCGCGTCAGCCCTCTCGTGATGCAATGGGGGAAAGATAGCGGAATTCTTCCGTCGTTCAAGGAAAAATTCCGCTGTCAGTGGATTTTCACTGTGTGAGTGGAGAAACACGAAGACCCTCCAGGCCAGAACCTACAGGAATCAGGCCCCGGAAGCGGCGGACACTCCGTCCCCTCTTTCCCCGTTCAGGAGGTCTGCCCCGGCCCGGAGGGAGGAGGATCATCATAGCCTGCCCAGCCATAGGTGCCTTCGCATTTGGGCAGTTCTTCTTCTTTGACGTTCTCCAGCATGTGAGCCTTGGCAATGAAATTGGCCACCACAGGCGCAGTCAGCAGCAGGAAAAGCGTAATCATCAGCTCGTGGAACCAGACCACCCCTTCGGTAACCAGGAAGTAGATCATGGAGGCGATCAGCACCCCGCCGACACCGAGCGTCGTGGCCTTGGTCGGCGCATGCAGCCGAAGCATGGTTTCAGGCAGTTTCAGCAGGCCAAAAGAACCGACAATGCCGAAGAAGCCGCTGACGACAAGAAAGAAGGAGATCAGAATTTCAGCCAGAAAGCTCATAACGCCCCCCTACTCAATGATGTCGCCGCGCAGGATGTAGCGGCAGTAAGCAACGGTTGAAACAAACCCGACCATGGCAAAGAGCATGGAGGCCTCAAAGTACACCCGCGTGCCATGCAGGATGCCGTAGAGCGTCAGCAGGGCGATGGCGTTGATCACCATGGTATCCAGCGCCAGGATGCGATCGGCCACTTTGTCGGCGCGGGCCAGGTGATAAAGATTGAACAGCAAAGCCAAGCCGAAGCAGCCGAACGCGAACATCAAAGCGTAGGTAATCATACGAAAGCCTCCAGCAAACGGCGCTCATAGCGGTTCTTGATTTCATCACGCACCCCCTCGGGGTCGTCGGTGTGCAGGCAGTGAACCAGCAGCTCCGACGCATCGGCACTGACCATGGCCGTCACCGTTCCCGGTGTCAGCGTGATGGTCCCGGCCAGCACGGTGATGGCCTCCGGCGAGGTCAGCTCCAGGGGCACAGAAACCCAGGCCGGGTGAATGTCCTTGTTCCTTTTGAACAGGATGATGCTGGCGACCACGAAGTTGGCCACCACAATATCCCAGAGAACAATCAGCACATACTCTGCCACCTTCAGCGGGTTACGCAGCGTCGGACGATTGGGCCAGAAGCGGGCCGTTGCCAGGGGAATGACCAGCCCCAGGAAGAAGCCCAGCAGCAGATTGCCCAGCGAGAAGGACGCCATCAGCAAGAGCCAGACCAGGGTCAGCATCAGGGTCAGAAGCGGGTGGGGCAGGATTTTCTTGATCATTTGACCTCTCCCACCAGAACGGCATCGATGTAGGTAAGCGGACTGTAGAGCTGATCTGCTGTTGCCTGCAGATAGTCGGTCACCGGTCCGGCCAGTACCGACAGGGCCACCAAAGCGGCCAGCGGCAGCATGGCGGCCAGCACCGGATAAAGAACGGCACCTGACATTGGCGGTCCGCCGCGCCATTCACCGCTGTCTTCAGCCTGACCTTCCACCGGTTCGGTTTTCCAGAACAGCGCACTGCCGGCCCGGGCAAAACCCACAACCATCAGCAGGGAGGTGATCAGGATCGTCGCCCAGACCAGAACCATCTGTTCACTGCTTTGGGCTGAGGCCAGAACCATCAGCTTGCCCAGGAACCCGGACAGCGGCGGCATCCCGGCCATGGCAATGGCCACCACAAAAAAGAGTGCGGCCAGCAATCCGTTTTGCGCCATGGGCAAAGCAGATTTCAGCCAGTCACCGGCTTCTTTGCGCCGGTCTGTCACCAGATCCGCAATCAGGAACAGGGCCGCCGCGGCAAAGGTGGAGTGGATCATGTAATAGAGCGCCGCCAGGGTGGCCTGCGGTGTGAAGAGGGAGACCGCCACCATCAGCGTCCCCATGGAGGCCAGCACGGCAAAGGACGCCAGGGGCAGCAGCCGCTTGGCCCCCAGCACGCCAACCGCCCCCAGCACCAGCGTGATGATCGCCCCGGGCAGCAGCCAGTCAGCGGCCAGCGACCCGGTCACCTCGTTCCCCGGTGCAAAGGCAATGGTGTAGAAGCGCAGGATGGCGTAAACGCCCACCTTGGTCATGATGGCAAAGAGAGCCGCCACGGCAGCCGGGGCACAGGCGTAGGTCTTGGGCAGCCAGAACTGCACGGGAAAGAGCGCTGCTTTAACGGCAAAGACCACCATCAGAAGGACAGCCGCAACCCTCACCAGGGCGGCATCGCCCGCAGGCAGGTTGCCCATCTTCACCGCCAGGTCAGCGATGTTGAGCGTGCCCGTCGTGGCATAAAGCGTGCCCAGCGCAACCAGGAACAGGGTCGAGCCCGCCAGGTTCATCACCACGTACTGCAGACCTGCCTGCAACCGTTCTGCCCCGCCGCCAAAAATCATCAGGCCGTAGGAGGCAATCAGCAACACCTCGAAGAAGACAAAGAGGTTGAACGCATCACCGGTCAGGAAGGCACCGCCAACCCCCATCATCAGGAAGTGGAACAGCGGATGGAAATGCCGCCCGCGGGTGTCCCAGCCACTGGCCACCACATAAAGCAGCACCATGAAAGCCAGCGTCGACAGCAGCACCAGCATCAGGGCAGCCAAGCGGTCCAGAACCAGCACGATGCCGAAAGGTGCCGGCCAGTTGCCCAACTCATAAAGCCAGACAGTGCCATCGGCGGTCATGGACATCAGGCCGAAAGAGATCAGCATCAGCGCCAGTGACCCGGACAGAGAAAACACCCGGGACAACAGGGCGTCATAGCGCATCACCACGGCCAGGATCGGAGCCAGAACAGCGGGCAGAACGACCGGCGCAATAATCCAATGGGTCATGCCTGTTCTCCCGTCTTCTGATTACTGTCGTCCGGGTCTTCAGACATGTTGATCTTGTCGTCTCCGCTTTCCAGGTAAGCCCCCAGGCCGATCAGCACCACAACGGCTGTCATGCCAAAGGAGATCACAATGGCCGTCAGAACCAGAGCCTGCGGCAGAGGATCGGTGTAGGTGGTCACCCCCTCTTCCAGCACAGGCGGGGCGTTAACAGCCAGCCGGCCCGTGGCGAAGAGGAAAACATTCACCGCGTAAGAGAGCATCATGGTTCCCAGAATGACCGGGAAGGCCCTGAGCCGCAGGATCAGATAGATCCCCGCAGCGGTCAGAACGCCAATGGCGCTGGCAACGAGCAGTTCCATATCAGCGGCCCCCCTTCGATGGTTTGGCCCCGACTGGCGCGGCATCTTTCTGACTCAGATCTTCCATCGGCGCAGGGGGCGGTGGGTCATCTGGTCCCCCTTCCGGCGGATCGGCCGGATCATAGTCCATGGCCTCCAGGTTGACCGTCTCACCCGCCCGGCGGGCAATGCGGGACAGGCTGTAAAGCATCAGCATCACAGCGCCCAGAACGGTCAGGAAAACCCCCAGGTCAAAGGACATGGCTGTCGCCAGTTCAAACTTCTCCAGCGGCGGAATTTTGACATAGCCGAAATCGCTGGTGAGGAAGGGACGTCCGGCAAAGAAAGCTCCGATGCCGGTGAAGGCGGCAATCAGCACGCCCAGACCGATCAGGGTGTGGTACTCCACCTTCTCCCGCACCCGTGTCCAGGCAAAGCCGCTGGCCATGTATTGCATCAAAAGGGCAATGGCGACGATCAGACCGGCAATGAACCCGCCGCCCGGCTGGTTATGGCCGCGCAGGAAGATGAAGACCCCGACCATCACGGCAATGGGCAGCAGCAGGCGGGTCACAACCACCATCATCAGGGGATGGCGATCCCGGGACTGGGGCCGTTCAAAGACCCAGCCGGACAGGCGCTTGGCGGCCTGACCGTTAAAGAGGGCTTCCATCAGGCTGTAGATCGCCAGACCGGCAATGCCCAGCACGATGATCTCGCCGAAGGTGTCATAACCACGGAAGTCGACCAGTATCACATTGACCACGTTGGTCCCGCCGCCGCCACTGTAGGAATTGGCCAGGTGGTAGTCGGAAATGGTGCTGAAATCCCGGGTCATGAAAGCATACGCCAGGGCCATGATGCCCCCGCCACCGGCAAGGGCGATGATGGCGTCACGCGCCCGCAGCCAGCTGCCACTTTCCTTCGGGGTCTTGTTGGGCATGAAGTTCAGCGCCAGCAACAACAGCATGATGGTGACAATCTCCACAGAGATCTGCGTCATGGCCAGATCCGGGGCGGAGAGATAAACGAAGCCCAGAGAGATGGTCAGGCCGATCACCCCGGTCACCACCAGCGAGAGGAAGCGGCTGCGGTGATAGATCACCACCGCCAGCACCGCCACCACCAGCAGGAACCAGGTGACAAGCGCCAGGGCGGGCGTTGGCAGCATCTCGCGGGTGCCCGGGCTGTGGGTCCCGCCAAGGAACGCCAGCACACCCAGCGCCACGGTAGAGGCCGTGAAGATGGCCAGATAGCGGCTGATGGCACCGTTGTGCACCAGATCCGTAAACCCTCTGGACAGCGACACCACAAAGGCCATCAGGCTGTCAAAAATGCTCTTGGCCTCGGGACGGGGCAAGGACAGCCAGATGGCTTCCAGTCCCCGGTGCCGCCACAAGAGAAACGCCCCGCCTGCCACGGCAATCACGCTCATCAGCAAGGCCGGTGTGAAGCCGTGCCAGATGGCAATGGAGTAGGCTGGCAGCTCTGCGCTGCCGATCACCGCCTGGGCGGACGTGGCCACCAGGGGCCCGACAATGGGATTGGGAATGATGCCGATCAGAACCGTCATCAGCGCCAGGAAAGCCGGCGCACACCACAGAGAAAAGCCAGGGTCATGGGGCGTTGCAGGATAGTCGCTGCGTTTGGGGCCGCCAAAAACATGGAAGATGTAGCGCAGGGAGTAGGCAACAGAGAGCAGAGCCCCGAAAGTGGCCAGCACCGGCACCAGCCAGCTGTTGCCGAACCAGAGGGTGTGTGAGGCTTCTTCCAGCATCATTTCCTTGGACAGGAAGCCGTTGAGCAGAGGGATCCCGGCCATGGAGAGGGCCGTCAGGGTGGCAATCACCGCCGTGATGGGCATGAAGGCAGCCAGCCCCCCCAGCCGCTTGATGTCGCGGGTATGAACGGCGTGATCAACAATCCCGGCACTCATGAAGAGCGCGGCTTTAAAGACCACGTGATTGATGATGTGGAAGACCGCCACCACAGCCGCCAAGGGGGTGCCAAAGCCCAGCAGCATGGTCACCAGTCCCAGCTGGCTGACGGTAGAAAAGGCCAGCAAGGCCTTCAGATCATCCTTGAACAGGGCGATGGCTGCACCGATCACCATGGTGACCAGCCCGGTGGTCGCAACGATGTAAAACCACTCTTCTGTTCCTGCCAGCACCGGCCAGAGCCTTGCCATCAGGAAGATGCCTGCTTTCACCATGGTGGCGGAATGCAGGTAGGCCGAAACCGGCGTTGGCGCCGCCATGGCATGGGGCAGCCAGAAATGGAACGGGAACTGGGCCGACTTGGTAAAGGCCCCCAGCAGGATCAGCAGCAAGGCAGGCAGATAGAGCGGGGATGCCTGAATTTCCGACCCGTGGCGCAGGATCTCGCTGAGTTCATAACTGCCTGCAATGTCCCCCAGAATCAGCATGCCCCCGATCATGGCCAGGCCACCCATACCGGTCACCGCCAGAGCCATGCGCGCGCCCTGTCGCCCTTCCGGGGTATGTTTCCAATAGCCGATCAGCAGGAAGGAGGACAGCGAGGTCAGTTCCCAGAAAATTAACAGCAGCAGCACGTTGTTGGACAGGACAATGCCCAGCATGGCGCCCTGGAAAAGCATCAGATAGGTATAGAACTGCCCCATGGGGTCGGTGCGGGACAGATAGAAACGGGCGTAGAGGATGATCAGCAGGCCGATGCCCAAGATCATCAAGGCAAAGAGCAGCCCCAGGCCGTCCAGCATGAAGGAGACATTGAGCCCCAGGTTCGGCATCCAGTTGATGTCATAGCGCAGTACCTCCCCGCGCATCACGGCCGGGGCTTCGATCAACAGCATGATCAAAGCAAAGAGGGTGGCAGAGCCGACCGATCCGGCGCAGGCATTGCGGCCCCTGCGGATCATCAACCCTGGCAGCAGTGCCCCGATAAACGGCATCGCTGCAATCAGCGGCAGCAACGAACTCAACTGAAGCATTTGACCCCTGTCCAGCCTGGTGAGTGTGGTTCACACCACCGGGCTTTCTGTTCTTAAAGTGAAAGCTCTTCTCCCCCCGACCGCTGTCCAGGCTGGCCGCTGCCGGAATGAAAAGACACTTACCAATTTGGTAAAAAGCGCCCCCCTGACAAGCTGAATCGGCAGGCCGCCTCTATCGCTTGGCCGAGGGGAAGATCATCCTTCTACCCAAAAATCAAATGTAGCTAGATAACGACTACAGCGTCAGGGTCAAGGTTATTGGCCAAAAATCCCCCTCGGTGATGTCCCGGCGGTGTCCTGACCCCGCTCCGTTGCAAGCGGCAGGTGTCGGTGATTTTCCCTTTAGAGTGTGATCGACAGAACCAGAAGCGCTTTGGCTTGGAACTAAACCGCGAATCATCCTCATAAAACACTGAGAAGAAGCAAATTCACGCTTCAAGCGCTATCAAACAGTGATTCCACTCAAACTGATTTTACTCTGTGAAGTTATGTCAGGTGCTTGAATTTTCGATCTTTTACGAAGAATGGAATGAATGTGCTGCCTTCTGTGATAAAACAATCATCAGAGAAAGAGAAAAGAACCAACACCACCCTGGGGGGATCAACTCATGCCGTCGCTTGCCCGTCTGGCGATTCGCTTCGCCTTTGTCTACGCCCTCGCGGCCATGACCATCGGCCTTTTTATGGTCGCCAGCAAAGATCATACGCTCTCTGTTGCCCATGCCCACTTTGTTCTGATCGGCTGGCTGGGTCTGCTCACGGTCGGCTTGCTGTTTCACCAGATCCCTGCTCTGGCTGAAGGGCGGCTCTCCCAGATTGCCACCTGGTGTCTGGTCCTGGCCGTGCCGGTGATGGCCGGGGGCATCGGCCTGCTGCACTACGGCAACCTCTGGGCAGACCCCATTGCCGCCGTTGGCTCGCTGGCCGTTTTTCTCTCTGTCCTGCTGCTGACCATCCGGGTCTGGGGCAAGGGCCTGAAATAGCCTGCCTTTGGCAGTCCCCAGTCAGGCCCAAATCGCTCACGCTTCAAACATTGAAAAGAGCTTCACGCTTCAGGTGTGACCACAATTAGGTGTGACAAGTTAATGAGACCACCTGAAGCGATGTGACTCTAGGGCCAGGGCGCGCCTTTGACAAAAACCTCATCAATGCGGACAGAGCCATCTTCATAGACATTGAGCCGGACGGTAACATCGTCACGATTGGGCTCTGCCGTGCCTTCCGGAACAAAAAATCTCTCGATCCCGAAGTCCAGACGTCTTCCGTCTGCAGTACCTTTGATAACCACTTCACCGGCCCCAAGGCCGTCCGGTTTGTCATCGGACGAGGCGATGGGCCTGTAAAAACCTGCCTCCTCTTTCAGGACAATCCAGACATTGCCTTTCGCGCCGGGATAGTTGAGCTGCGGTGCCAGCCAGGGCTGGGGGTCAGCACCGTTGTGCGTCCTGCTGAACTCGTAGGCCAATCGAATGTACTGACCGCTGAGCAGGGAGCGGGGATCGTAGGAAGCGGTTTCCACCATGATGGCCGCCACCGGTTGCCGCAAAGCGCCGCTTTCATGAGCGTACCAGGCCGCGAAGAAGACCATCTGCAACAAAACAACAAGGACAACCAGACGCCTGCGCAGGGTATTACTCATGGCCTGCCTCCCCTGCCTGGACGGGTCTGTGTTCAAGCATCAGGGACCGTCGCCAGCGTTCCAGCAGGTAACCAACGAGCACCAGCAGGAACCCAGCCACCACGAACACGATACCTGTGTTGAGCATGCTGCCCATCAAATCCAGGAACCGCGTGATGATGCCCACCCCCAACAGAACCATGCTGATGTTAAGCAGCCAAAACTGCTGGGTCATGGCCCCTTTCACCACCGCCCAGATCAACAGACAGAAATAGCCGATCCAGGCAAAAACGGAGACCAGCAAAGGCATAAGAAAAACGCTGCGGTCGTATCCGAAAGAGAAGTAATCGAAAGACCAATCCACCTGGACAACGGCCATCAAAGTGAAGGCGACAAAACAGGCAAGGGTCGACAGCAGGCCGATGTAAAAGAGCAATGAATAGCCCCCTTCCACCCGACGCAGCACGGGAGCCAGAAGGAGTGATACGATCAAAAGCCCCAGGGGCAGGCCCTGTGAAACCATTGAGAACGTGCCATCGGCCAGTTGAAAGTAGTTGTGGGCAAAGCCCAGGATGTAGAGATAAAGCAGAGTTCCCACAGCGCCGCTGTACAAAAAGTATGAGCCAAAGGGGCTGTCTTTTGCCCGCAACAGCACGCCACTCAGCCAAAGGCAAAGCAACAAAGCGGGCAAGAGACCATTGGCTTCAAAACCGATGTCATCCAGATAATCAAAGAAATCCAGGCTCCAAAGCGCCAGCCCTACAATCGCCAGAAGGGCAATAGGGCCACTGCGCAGCAGAAAGGCCAACGGCGCGATCATAACCGCCCAGATCAGATAGGATTCCCCGCTTTCTGACGTGAGATGGAAAATCTGGGCCATCAGGCCGATACCAGCCATAAAGAGCCCAGCCCCCAGGAAATGCAGGCTCATGGCCGTCTTGCCATAGCCTTTGCGATCCGCAAACAATCCCAGACCATGGGTGGTCCCCAGCAGGGCTATGAAAACAGAGATCTTCAACAGGCTGGAAAACTCATCCCAATTGGTGGCGATGATCAGGATGATCCCCAGCAAGGCCACAAGCGACCCGAAACCGCGCAGGGCATTGCTGAGAGACAGCCAGCCCTGGTGCTTGAAATCTCCACTGCGGGCATGTTCCTGCAACTGGTTCGCTGTTTCTTCGGAGATAATCTTCTGCTCCACAGAAGAGTCTAAAAAAGCAGAGAGTTTCTTTTCAAACGACACGAATACTCACCAATCTGTTCAAAACAATCAGGCAGGCGCTCCTTATCCGGACCTGCCCGGGTTTATCTGAATCTGTCCGACGGAGCGCTCCCCTGCGCCAACGTCAGATGGAATAATACTACCTGCAGGCTCTACAATCCCTTGTGCCAAGGCAAGCCCCGGAAACCAGGATTTTGTCTCTTGGCAGCCTGCTGGCTGACCCTGTGCTTCAAGCAGGGCAAAAGTAAGGCCATCTGCTCAGCAAACAAGGAAGTGCCTCTCCCTGCCTGTCCGGAAAAGATCCTATCCACATACGGGACCAGAAAGCTGTGGGCGAAACCGCCCGCTGTCGGTTATCATTAAGGGGTTGATCGCGGGTGCTGGTTCCTTTTCAGCATTATCCCGGCGCGTCACCACATTCCAGAGAATTTAGGGAGCAGCGGCATGGGCCAGTTTGGCATGGGTCAGGGTTTGGAGCGTCTGGAAGATCAGCGGCTGTTGACCGGCGCTGGCAACTATATTGAAGACACAAACCTGGACAACCAGGCCTATGCTCTCTTTGTCCGCAGTCCGTTCGCCCATGCTGAGATCACCGGCTATGACCTGGAAGACGCCCGCGAGGCCGACGGCGTTCTGGCGGTGCTCAGCGCGGAGGATCTGACGGCAGAAGGCATTGGCGACATTCCCTGTCTGGTGCCCATGCCCGGCAAAGACGGCAGCCAGACCCTGACCGCCCCCTACCCCGCCCTTGCCCGTGACCGGGTGCGCCACGTGGGTGATGCCGTGGTGCTGGTGGTGGCTGAAACACTCAACCAGGCCCGCGACGCTGCCGAGCTGGTCATGGTGGACTATGAGCCTCTGGACGCCGTGACCAACGCTGCCGAGGCCCTGAAGCCCGGTGCGCCACAGGTCCACCCGGAAATCCCCGGCAACCTGAGCCTGACCTGGGCGCAGGGCGATGAAGAAGCCACCGCCCAGGCCTTTGCCAAAGCTCACAAAATTGCCCAGGTGGAGCTGATCAACAACCGCGTAGTGGTCAGCTCCATGGAGACCCGGGGCTGCGTGGCTGATTACGCGCCCGACAGCGGGCGCTTTACCCTTTACACCGGATCTCAGGGTCTGGCCCGGCTGGGCCAGCAACTGCGCGAGCAGATTCTGAAAATCGGCCCCGACCAGCTGCACCTGAAAACCCACGACGTGGGCGGCGGCTTCGGCATGAAGATCTTTGCCTATCCGGAGCAGGTGGCCTGCCTGGTGGCGGCCCGCCGCTGCCAGCGTCCGGTCAAGTGGATCAGCGAACGCACAGAAGCCTTCCTCAGCGACACGCAGGGCCGTGACCACATCACCACCGCCCAGATGGCTCTGGATGCCGACGGACAGTTCCTGGGCATCCGGGTCGATACCGTTGCCAATCTGGGGGGCTACCTGTCCAACTTCGCGCCTTACATCCCAACCGGGGCCTCGACGCAGATGTTCTCCGGCCTCTACCGCATTCCGGCCATCTATGCGGAAGTCAAATGCGCCATGACCAACACCGTGCCTGTGGACGCCTATCGTGGCGCCGGGCGACCGGAGGCGGCCTATGTCATGGAACGCCTGGTGGACCGCTGCGCCAAGGTAATGGGACTGGATCCGCGGGAAATCCGCCGCCGCAATTTCATCCGACCCAGCGATCTGCCCTACGACACCGGTCTGGGCCGGGTTTATGATTCCGGGGCCTATGAAGATCTGCTCAACCGGGCCAGTGACCAGGCCGACTGGGACGGGCTGGCTGCCCGCAAAGCTGAGGCCCTCAGCCGGGGCAAACATCTGGGCCTGGGGCTGGCCTCCTACGTGGAAGCCTGCTCCGGCATTGGTGACGAAGAAGCCCGTATGACCCTGGATGCCGACGGTGGGGTAACCATCGCCATTGGCACCGTCTCCAACGGGCAAGGTCACCTCACCGCCTATGCCCAGCTGGTCAATGACGCCCTTGAAATCGATCCCGCCAAGGTACGCATGATCCAGGGGGATTCAGAGATCTGCCCGGCCACACCCGGCACCGGCGGCTCCCGGTCCGTTATGATGGGCGGCGTCGCCACCACCCGGGCCAGCGAAGCCATTCTGGAGCGGGCCCGTGCCGTGGCCAGCCATCTGCTGGAAGCCGCAGAGGCCGACATCGAATTTGCCGAAGGCGCCTTTACCATCGTCGGTACCGATCGGCGGATCAGCCTGGAAGACATCGCCAAGGCCACCCATGGCGGCGACGGGCAGGAGAAACTGCCGGAAGATCTGCAGGGTCCCATTAAAGAAAAGGGCGAGTATACCGCCGAGGCCATGACCTTCCCCAACGGCTGTCACATGGTGGAGGTTGAGGTGGATGCAGACACCGGTCAGCTCGACATCACCCGCTACACCATTGCCGACGATTTCGGAACCATCGTCAATCCGCTGATGGCTGCCGGACAGGTCCACGGCGGCACGGCCCAGGGACTGGGTCAGGCCCTGCTGGAGCACACCTACTACGACGAAGACGGCCAGCTGGTGACCGCCAGTTACATGGACTACGGTATGCCCCGGGCCGATGACATGCCTGCAATCAGTCTGGAGATGGTTGAGGATTACCCCTGCACCACCAATCCCATGGGCATGAAAGGCGCAGGGGAAGCAGGTGCCATCGGCGCCCCGCCTGCCATCATCAACGCCCTGCTGGACGCCCTGGCTCCTCTGGGGGTGACGGATCTGGACATGCCGGCCACCCCGCTGAAAATCTGGGAAGCCATCCAGGCCGCCCAGGCAAAGTCTGCGGCCTAGAACAGCTCTCCGGCTGGAGGCTGGGGAAAAACCTTTCATTTAGTCGCCTGCTTATGGTCTAAAGCCGAGGGATGATTTCTGTAACCGGAAATCGTCCCTTGTTTCTTGTCTGTCGGGATATCTGCGCTTGCGGGCCCGTGATCTATTGGGAGCCTCTGTCTTGTCTGAGAATGAAACCTTCGCCCTTGCCTCGCTGGACAGCGCAACCATGAGCGCGGAAGAGCTGGTGCCTGCCCTGCGCATTCTTGCGGAAGAAGCCGGTTACGTCATCATGGGCTTCTATGGCGACACCGAAGACATGGGCATCAAGATCAAGGACGATGAATCTCCGGTCACGGCAGCAGACGACGCCTGCGAAGCCTTCATTCTGGAGCATCTGGCAACACTCACACCCGACATTCCCATCGTGTCTGAAGAAGCTGCCTCAGAAGGCAACCTGCCGGACGTTTCCGGCGGCCTGTTCTGGCTGGTGGATCCGCTGGATGGCACCAAAGAGTTCATCAGCAAGAACGGCGAATTCACCGTCAACATTGCCCTGGTGGAAAAGGGCCGTCCCATCGCCGGTGTGGTCCATGCCCCGGCTCTCAACAAAACCTGGGTGGGGGCCAGCGGCGAAAAGCTGACCGGCCACCCCGAGGGGCGCGGCGCCTTTTTTGCAGAGGCCGACAACACCCTGGCCCCGATTACCACCCGTGCAGTGCCCGAAGCTGGTGCCACCGCCGTCGCCTCCCGTCGGCATGGCAGCGGCGAAAAGCTCGACGCCTGCCTCAAAAAGCACAACGTGGTGGACACCACCTCAGCCGGGTCCTCACTGAAGTTCTGTCTGCTGGCTAAGGGCGAGGCTGACCTCTACCCCCGTTTCGGCCGCACCATGGAATGGGACACGGCAGCAGGACAGGCGGTGCTGGAAGCCGCCGGTGGTCGGGTGGAAACCGTTGAAGGCGCACCGCTGGGCTACGCCAAAAACGCCATCTTCGAAAACCCCGAGTTCATCGCCTACGGCTGGCGCTAGAGCCAAATCGGGTAAGTGGTATCACGCCGTGACACCACTGAGAGCGTGAAACTCTTTTCAGAGGTTGAGCGGAGGAGTCACGGTTTGCTTCAAAGCACTTCTTACTGAACCGACTCTGCCCTAGTTTCCGGTGGTCAGATACGACGTGCAAAAGGCGCGCCCCACCTGGGGAAGCGCCTTTTTCGTCGAAAACACCCTGTTCCGTGTAAGCTGCTTTTTTTCATCAAGGCCCACGCAGGCCCCAACCAGATCAAACGAGACACACGCAAGCCAAGATGACCTCCATTCCCACCCTGACGACCCAGCGCCTGATCCTGCGGCCCCAGACTTTGGATGACTGGCCTGCTTACAGCGCCCTGATGGAATCTGACCGCTCCTGCTACATGGGTGGACCCTTCAGCCGGTTTCAAAGCTGGGGTGTCTTCTGCCAGGACCTGGCCCAGTGGTCTTTCTATGGCCATGGCGCCCTGATGTTCGATGACCGCCGCACGGGTCAGTGCCTGGGACAGGTGGGCATCAACCACGGGCCCCTTTTTCCGGAAAAGGAACTGGGCTGGTTTGTCTATCCCGAGGCCGAAGGTCAGGGCTATGCGCAGGAAGCTGCTGAAGCGCTGAGAAGCTGGGCCTTCGACAGCCTGCAGCTGGACAGTCTGGTCAGCTATGTGGACCCGGACAACCTGCGTTCGCGCGCATTGGCAGAGCGGCTGGGCGCACAGTTGGACCCCGACGCCCCGCGCCAGGATCCCACGGATCTCGTGTATCGCCATTATCGGACAAAACAGGCAGTCCTCTAGACCCTGATGGTTAGCCTGCTGTATAGCGGAAGTACTGGGCAGACAGCCTGTCCAACTCTATCAGTCGAGACGCCATGAAACTGGCCAGAAACCCATTCCTGTTCCTGTGTTTGTCTCTCTTCTTGAGTCTGGCGAGCTATGGCACATCAGCTCAGACCAAGGACTCCCTCACCTGGTTCATCTGGGACCTGCCGCCCGAGTTCGTCAGCTCAGGTCCTTACAAAGACCAGGGTTATGCGGACAAGTTCCTCAAATTCTTCGTCGATCGCCTGCCGGGTTACGACCATAAGGTTCAGCGGGTGAACATTCCGCGCTGGAGCCAGGAAGCCCTCAAACCCCAGCGCTGTTCCGTGCATCTTTGGGGCGGTTTCTTTCCGGACCAGTTGCTGCTGTCGAAGCCCTACAGCTTTACCCCGCCCCAGGTGGCAATTTTCCCCAAACGCCATCAGGCCCGCATTGGGCCACCGGGCACAGTGGTGTCTCTGGCCGATCTGCTGTCACAAGACGACTTAACCCTGGCCATTGTGCCGCTGTTTCTGAACAAAGAGGCTGGGCAAAGCCGTTACCCCGTTCTTTATCCCTTTTTGGCTCCCTATCGGGATCAAAAAAACTTCATTGAAGTGAACTCGATAGAAAACATCATCAATCTGAAGTTCCTGCAGCCCAACCGGGCTGATTACACTCTTGGTTACCCCAGCACCATCACAACGCAAATGCGGGTCAACGGGTTAACCGGCGACTTCATCTATTATCATTTGAAAGAGCATCAGCTTTACAAAAAGGTCTATGTGGCCTGCAACAATTCGGCCTTCGGGCGCCGGGTGATTGACCAGGTCAACGCGCTGCTGACGCCTCAAACGCTGCTCACCTTCCTGGATTATCATGAAGAGTGGAACGACGGTGATCCAGCCTTCCGCGAAACCACCTTGGACTTCTTCATCCGCCACCTTCCCTTGGAAAACGTGATCAACTGATCGCTCCCTCAAGCGCTCGTCAGCCGGGGCGTTTGAGAACCATCACCTCGTCTTCCTTGCGGATTTCGCCGGTGGCAACCCAGCCCTCACGGCGATAGAAGGCATAAGCCCGAATGGCCGGGTCAGGATTGGCCATCAGCCACAACTCCTCATGACCTGCCGCAAAGAGTCGTTCCTGCGCAGCCCTGAGCAACGCCAGACCCATGCCCTGTCCTTCAAAGTCGGGATGCACGGCCAGCACCTGAATTTCGGCGCTGTTCAGGTCCCCCATGCAAAAGCCGGTGATCAATGGTGACCCTCCGGCTGTTGACGGCACCTCCGTCACCCAGCCCCGCACCGTTGCCTTCATGGCCTCGGCCATGCTCTGGGGCGTGATGCCATAGGTCTCTTCCAGATAAGCCAGCGTCATGGGGTTCTCATGGGTCGAAGTACGAACCCGCAAGGTTTCAGGAATGTCAGCAATTTCCATAGGACGGAGAGAAAAGGGCATTTGGGTACTCCCGAAACCTGATTTCCAAGATCTGCACACCGGCTCAAAGAAAAAGGCCGGAGCCCAAGATCAATGACGTGGAATCCGGCCCGTTTTCAAGGTTCTTGTTGCCTGAACTCAATCCGCCAGAGGATCCTGGTAGGGGGCGCGAGCGGGGCGCAGGTGAGCCAGACCGTAGTTCTCCGGAAACTTGGTGGTTGTCGCCCAGAGATGATCACCGAACTGGAAGGGCTGGAACGGCTTAACCCCATCAATGGGCAGCGGAGAGATCACGGCATCGGGGCGCGGTTCAAAGAAAAAGGGGATCGAAAACCTTTCCTCCCCAAGACCAAGCACCCGGTGGCGGGTGGCTTTGATCCGGCCACCGGTCCAGCGGGCCAGCAGGCCGCCGAAGTTGATGGCAAAGCCATCGGAATCAGGTGGTACGTCGATCCAGTCGCCTTCTGAATCCTGAGCCTGCAGGCCGGAAACCCCGCACTGGGCCAAGACCGTAAGCAGACCGGAGTCCACATGGGCCCTGGCCACCTGCTCATAGGTCACCCCGTCATGAACCGCATAGTAATTCTCGTCGGTCGGTCGGGTGCTTTCATCCACCCGCTTGGGGTAATGCAGCAAGCGAAGAGTGGATATGCCGCCATCAAAGGCTGAACGGAAAATCCCTTCATCGATGCCCATGGTGCGGGAAAGGGAGTCGAGGATCCGGCCGCCGATTTCTTCCATGGCCAGGAAGTACCCGGCTGCCGCTTCGCGCCAGCCTGGCAGGTCATCTTCAACCGGAAAGGGCGTGGCTTCGCACAACAGATCTTCGTCCCCATCCACCGGCATGTCCCGAACCAGATCCGGGCCGATTTCATAGCCGACCCGACTGGCTGTCGGGCTGGAGATCGCCGGAAAGACACCGCGGTAAAGGTTGGGATTTTCCTCAGCGAAGTTCCGTTTCCACAAAGGCCGCATTTGCGTGTCGCTGAGCGAAAAAAAACGCAGCAGGTCCTGTCGAACCTCTGCGCCGATGGCCAAGCGTTGGGGCAGGCCGGTGATGGTCATAAAACCGATGTTAAAGGCGGCATCGTAAATTTGCCGATCAATAACGGTTCTTTCGTTTGACGGGCCACCAAATAGGGGACCAATGTCAATTCGCGGGATTTTCGGGCTGTCGCTACAGCCATCGCTGGGCATTTCTCAAATCGCTTTCATCATTCATTTTCTGGTTCGCCTCTGATTCCCCTTGAGGCTCTTAGACTCCAGAGTGTGATCGACAGACGTCGAAGCGCCTTGCGTTCCGCTTCTGTCGTGAATCACCCTCTAACAGGTTGAATAGAGGCTTATTCACGTCTCATTGGAAATCACCTCGTGATTCCAATGAGACGATAAGACTCTAGAACCGGGTTTTTTATTGGTGAATAGGCCCCTGGGTCACAAGACTGTTAAGAATTTCCGGCCTATTTGTTCCCCACCTCCCTTTTACAAAAATGCGACCCGCTAAAGTCGCAGGCCCGCGCGACAACACCGGCTGCTTGCCCGAGCATAGCCAAAACAATCGCGCCCCTGAATCGGGACGGACAGGAAAAGGCAGACAGCATCATGGCACTGACCAACGGGACAGGGATCACAGACAGGCTCACGGCACAGCAGAGCCAGGGAGACCCGAACGAGCGCGGTGAACCCGGTCTTGCGCAGCTGCTGGATGAAGTTCACAAGGTTCTGGCAAACCATGACAGTCCCTGTGGGCAGGCCTGCGCAGCGGCCATTGCCGGACTGTCGGCTTCCGCCCTTCCTGCTTTACCCGAAGAACCAGGGGAGACCGTCACTCAACCCTTCTATTCCAGCCTGATGGCCGCACTGGCCAAAGCCAGTCACCCGCTGGGAAAGGCGCTGCATCACTGCAGCCCGCGTCTGCCCTGGGCGCCCACCAGAAACGAAGCCATTCCCCCGGAGGTGGCTGCGCAGCTGGCTGTGGTGCATTTCATCGGGCCGGACGCCATCATTCCCCACGACACGGTACGGGTGGGCTTCTACCTGCAAAGTCCGGGTTACCACTATCCCGCCCATTCCCACGCGGCTGAAGAACTCTATTTCATTCTGTCCGGACACGCCCACTGGCAGGTGGCCGACGGCCCCAACCAGGTGCTGCCGCCGGAAAGCTATTCCCATCACCGGGCCTGGGACAGCCATGCCATGACCACCGGCGACGAAGCCTTAACCGCCATCTGGGCCTGGTCCGGTGATATTTCCTTCGAAACCTACAAAATGGATTGATCCGGCAGGCACTGTGTCCCGTCGGATTGGCAATTCAGCTCAGTTTTGGCACACTGGCCCCTGGAATGTGGCGAGTTGATCGCCCCTCGCCCCCGCCCCCAACCACTCGCCCCAGGGAGATGTTCCATGCGCCTCTGGGCCATTTGTGTCTTTTTGCTCTTGTTCGGCCTGCCTTTTGCAAGCAAAGCAGCAGAGATCTGCAGGGAGCCTGTGATATCCGGTCCACCTTACTGGCCGCCTTTCATCACCAGAGATGAAGAGGGCCGACGCGGCGGGCCTGCTTTCGATCTGGCGACCCAGATTCTCACCCCTCTGGCCGGTACGCCGGTAGTCGATGTCGACAAACCCTGGAACCGGGTGGTTTCAGAACTGGAAACGGGGCAACTGGACATCATCGTTGCCATGCATAAGACCGAAGAGCGGGCCCAGAAGTTCGCTTTTACCAACGCCTGGCGGTCAGAGTTCTATGCCGTGGTCACGCTGAAAGGGCGGGAAATCGACTATCAGGACGTCACAGATCTGGCCTCCTACCGCGGCGGCATGTACGCCGGTGTGAAACTGCCCGAGCCCTTCGGCAGCTACGTGAAAGACAACGGGTCAGTCACGCAGATTTTCAACATTGATTCCCTCTTCAGGATGCTCGAAGCCCAGCGCGTTGATTATCTCATCGTCGCCGTTGACAGTTTCCTCAATCTGGTTCCTGACGGCATGCAAAGGGAAGATTTCAGTGAAATCGAATCATCGCGAGCCGGTGTGCCGATCCATATGGCCATCTCCAGGAAATCCGGCTGCAAAGATCACTTAAAGGAAATCAATGCGGGCATTGACGCCCATCTGGCTGAGAAGAACACCTCCGCCATCAACTAGAGTCAAATCTCACAAATGGGCGTCGCATCTTGATGTCCCGCAAAGCCGTCGCCCCGACGTCAGCAACACACCCCAGATAAATCAGCTGCCTTCGCCTCACTTGTCACCAACCAGGCACGAGAGCATGATCGGTTCAGTTGGAAGCGCTTTGCGCTTGTACCTGAACCGTGACTCATCCTCTAAAACATTGAAAAGAGGCGAATTCACGCTTCAAATGCTAACACGTAGTGAGTCCACTTAAACCGATTTGACTCTGAGGAGACAGAAAGTCGGAAGGTGACACCCGAACCTGTCTGACAAGATGTAACTCTTTTTGCACCTTTGTCTTCAAGCGACTGAGGACCAACGACTGGAGGCACCCGTGCCCACAAAGCCCCTTGCCAGGAACGTCCTATTCATCATGGCCGATGAGCTGTCTCGCTTTGGGGTCGGGTGTTATCATGAAGATCTGCCAGCAGCATTGCGCCGCGCGGAGCGTCCCCCGGCCATCACCCCCAACCTGGATCGCCTGGCGCAGGAGGGCCTGCGTTTTACTGCGGCCTACAGCCCCTCGCCCATCTGTGTTCCCGCCCGCGCGGCCATCGCCACCGGCAAACCTGTCCATGAAATCGGCTGCTGGTCCAGCGCAGAACCTTACGACGGTCAGCTGGAAGGCTGGAGCCACAAGCTACGCGCAGCCGGCTATGACGTATCGTCCATCGGCAAGCTTCATTTTCGCGGCCACCCTGACGATGACTATGGCTTCACGGAAGAAATCCTGCCCACCCATGTGATTGATCAGGTGGGCTGGACCAAAGCCCTGCTGCGCCAACCCTTGGCGGCCTATGGCGCGACCGGGGATCTGGCCTCTGATGTGGGGGCCGGAGACAGCAGCTACCTCCGGTACGACCGCTCCGTCTGCGCCTCAGCCGTGGAGTGGCTGCAAAAGCCCGCCCGCCAGAGCAAACCCTGGGCCTCCTTCGTCTCCTTCTTTTCCCCGCACTATCCTTTGCTGGCACCGGAAGACGATTACCGGCTGTATGACCCGGCCCAGCTGTCCGGCCAGGGGGAAGAGGTTCCTGACCATCCTGTCCTGCAACAGATAGGCGGGTTCTTCGACTATGACCGCCACTTCACCCCTGAAAGCCGCGGTCAGGCCCGGGCAGCCTATTACGGACTTTGCACCTTCGTGGATTCCTGTATCGGCAAAATCCTGCAGACTCTGGAGGAAAGCGGCCAGCGCGACGACACCCTGATCATCTTCACCGCCGACCATGGGGAGATGCTGGGTCACAAGGGCTTTTGGACAAAATCCGTCATGTACGAAGACAGCGCCGGGGTGCCGCTGATCATCGCCCCGCCGGAAACCACGGCCACTGTCACACCGCAGCCGGTGGACCTGACCGAATTGAGCGACTGCATCCTGCAGGCTGTGGGGCAACAGGGGGACGGGACCGTCCCCTCTCTTCTGGGCCCTCTGCCAGACGGAAAAACAGCCCTGAGCCAATACCATGACGGCGGTGCCCCCACCGGCCTTTACATGATCCGCTGGAAAAACTGGAAGTACGTGCACTATGCCGATGGCAGCCCGTCCCAGCTGTTCGACCTCGCAACGGACCCTTATGAAGAAGACGATCAGGCCACGGTCCAGCCGGAGGTTCTGGCAGAAGGTGAGCGTCGGTTGAGAGACCGCCTGGACCCGGAAGCCGTGAACCGGCAAGCCTTCAGCGATCAGGCGGAACGCATCACACAGCTGGGCGGTCGGGAGAAACTGGCTGGCGCTCAAGACTGGGGCTATACCCCCGCTGAAAGCTGATACAGGGCCGGGTCTGACTGACCCTTTGCCAGCTCAGGATCCCCACTTTCCCGGGACAGGTTCCCCCGGGACCGCCTGCTCTCTTTCAGTCGGAAGCTGAGCACAATTACGCTCATGCCCCAGTCTCGACCGCTCCCCTTTAATCGATTCAGTTCGCCAGTACCTGTTGCAGGGACCGGGCATGACTGGCCAGCGTTTCCGAAACGGACTGCACCTCCCCGGCTGCCGAGCGCACCGCACCGATGTTGTCCGTCACACCCGTGATGTTGGAGGTGATCTCTGTCACACCGGAGGCCGCTTCTTTTACGTTGCGGGCAATCTCCTGGGTCGCAGCCCCCTGTTCTTCCACGGCCGCGGCGATGCCGGCTGAGACATTGTTGATGTTTCCAATGGATTGGGAAATGCCGGAAATGGCCTTTACAGCATCTCCGGAGACATCCTGGATCTTGGACACCTGGGTCTGAATGTCTTCTGTTGCCTTGGCCGTCTGCATGGCCAGGCTTTTGACTTCGTTGGCGACCACAGCAAAGCCTTTACCGGCATCCCCTGCCCGGGCGGCTTCAATGGTGGCATTGAGCGCCAGAAGGTTGGTCTGGGCCGCAATGTCGTTGATCAGGCTGACCACATTGTTGATTTCAGAGGAAACCTCTGACAGCTCCCGCACCAGTTCATCAGCCTGAAGTGCTTCAGAAGAGGCTTCCTGGGTCATGGTGGAGGAGGTCGCAACCTGAACGTTGATTTCCTGAATGGAGGAGTTCAGCTGATCGGCAGCCGTGGCAACGGTGTGCGTATTGGTGCCCGCTTCCTGGGCGGCTGAGGCCACGGTTGCAGAGCGATCAGAAGCATCAGAGGCCGTCATGTTCATGGTCTGGGCGCTGTTGTTCAGCTCCTGAGAAACCCCGTTTACGGTCTCTACGATTTCCGTAAAGGTGTTCATCTTGTGCTCAACGCCATCGGCCGCATTGTTGATCTTGACAACAGCCTCATTGAAGCTGCCCAGCAAGCCATGTTCAGCAATGCGTCGATAGTATTTGTTCTCGGCGATGTATCCCAGACAGGCCGTTGATTCCCGCACATAGGCATCGGTCCGGTCGATCATCTCATTGATCTGCTGACACAGCTGCCGCTCCAGCCCGTCCTCGGGGGTGATGTTCTTGATACGGGCCTCAAAGTTGCCCTGACAGATGCTCTCACAGACCGTCAAAATCTGCTTGAGGGTGTCGCTGTTCACGACCTCAGCCGACACCCTGTTCTTCTTTTTGCCAAACATCATCAATCCTCCCTGGCCAACTGCGCGATGAACTGGCCATAGGTCAGACCTTTTTCGGCCACACTATCCATGAGTGCCTGGCTGGATTGTTCCAGCCCGCTCTTTGACGTCGAAGCGCTTTGCTCGATCTGGTTCAGTTTGTCGTAAAGAGGTTCAATGACGTTCCTGATGGTGTCCGGATTGGGCACCCGACGTGTGGAATGATAGCCCACAATCTCCCCATTGGCCCGGCTGGGCGTTACATGGGCTATCACCCAATAGTGGTCCCCATGCTTGGTGGAATTCACCACATAGGCGAAAATCTCCTCCCCTTTGGCGATTGTATCCCAAAGTAATTTGAAGACTGCCTTGGGCATATTTTTATGCCTGATGAGCTTATGCGGCTTCCCAATGACCTCTTCTTCAGTATAATCCGCTATTTCTAGAAATATACTATTAGCATAAACAATCTTACCGGAGAGATCTGTCTTACTGACTATCAGATCATTACGATCGAAGAACTTTTCCCGACCTTCATAATACATCATTTGCTCCGTTTTATTTTGCTTTTCATTTGGCAAGCGACGGAGATGATTTGTTCAAATTACTAAAGAAACCCTAACGGCTGTCAGCCGCATAAAAGGTGCAGAGAAAAGGCAAAATTTATTCATATGCATGCTTAGTTTTTTTGCACCTATTTTTCCCCTTAAAAGCGCAAAGTCCGGAGCGTTTTCTTTGATAGGTCAGTCTAAAATTCACATTCCGAGAAAACTCACAGATAGTTTTCCGTAATCCGAGCCACCGTGAGTTAATGTAAACAATTGAAACAAAATGAAAAATCAATCTTTAATAGAAAAGATCACCTCACATAACCCCTGAAAGTAACAAAAAATTCTTTCGATTCCTGCCGACTCAGTCCTTCAGAGAGCCTGTCATGACCGAATTTACCCGCCCCCATCAAAATCGGGTCACACCATTTGGGGAAATCCTTCGAGACAAAGCCCGGGGCCGCCTGATGGGCAATCGGGGCATCCTTCACGATGACAATGGTCAACTTCAGACCAAGCGCTGGGGTCACAAAGCCTGGGTTACCTGCCTGCTGTCCTACAAAGACTGGTACAGACCCATCCTGCAGCCCAACCGCTATACGGAACTGTTTTTCCACGACGAAGCGGTTGCTCTGGCGGCGGGTCATCGCCCCTGCGGGCTGTGCCGTCACCAGGACTATCTGCGATTTCAGGAGGCCTTCGGCCTGGCCTTTCCAGAGGATGGGCCGGCTCCCAGCGCTGAGGCCATGAACCGCAGGCTGCACCACGACCGCGTCTATCCAAGACAACGTCGGCAACGCACCTACAGCGCCCCGCTGTCCAGCCTGCCAGATGGCGTTTTCTTCACAGAACCTGATGACAAAAAGCCGCTAATCCGAAAGGCAGGCCAGGTCTACAGTTGGAGCTTCGAGGGTTATCGAGCTCACAGCCCGGGTTCTTCGGTACTGCAAGGCACCTCGGAAGTGACCGTGCTGACGCCGCAGGCGACGGTCGAAACCATCCGTGCGGGATATCAGGTGAATTTCAATCCTGAAAGCCCGGTTTCCTGAAAGCTGTCGAACAGACAACCCGGTAAAACAACCCGACAAACAACAACGTAAAAAAGCAGGCAACAGCGCGCGTTAACGAAAACCACCAAGCCAAACAGAGAGGCAAGTCCCCATGTCCGCAAGCCAGACATCTCCACTCCACCGTGCGGTCAGCGAAGATGAAATCAGAACCTATCAGGAAGACGGGGTGGTCTGCCTGCGAGGTTTCTTCAACAAGGACTGGGTTACGCGTCTGCAGGATCTGATCGAAGAGGACATCGCCGCCCCTTCCGGTATGGTCAAGAACATTGATGCCAAGGGGGCCAGTGGCTTCTTCTTTGGCGACACCTTTGTCTGCCATCACCTGGAAGGGTTCAAATCTGCGGTGTTTGACTCACCAGCCCCCCACATTGCCGCCGGCCTGATGAAAGCGGACAAGGTCAATCTGATCTTTGACCAGATCCTGGTGAAGGAACCGGACACCTCAACGCCGACACTCTGGCATCAGGATTACACCTACTGGCCCGTGGCCGGTGATCAGGTTGCCACTCTCTGGCTGGCTCTGGACCCGGTGACCTTTGACAGCGGCGCTGTGGAATACCTGCGTGGCTCCCACCGCTGGGGCAAGAAGTATCTGGCCATCTCCTTCGATGACAGCCAGACCTACGAAGAAGATCTGCCCACCATGCCGGACATCGAAAACAACCGGCAGGACTACGACATTGTGTCTTTTGAACTGGAGCCGGGCGACTGCACCATTCATCACGGCCTGACCCTGCATGGCGCCCAGCCCAACCGCATGGCCAATCAGCGCCGCCGGGCCTACATCCAGCGCTGGGCAGGTGATGATGTCACCTACAATCCGCGCCCCAATCTGCAGAAAATGCTGCGGGACCCCGGAATTGCCCCCGGCGCACCGCTGGACAGTGAACTGTTCCCGCTGGTCTGGCAGCGTTAAAGCCGCCCCAGCAGTTCCTGCGCCAGATCCAGAATTTCCGTTTTGGCTTTGCCTGCACCGCCGTATTCCACGGCCCCCTGTCCCTGAGACAGAGCGGCGGCAAAGGCCACCCGGTTGCCCAGCTGGCTGTCGGCCACCGGGATCTCCTGCTCCCCCAGCGCTTCCAGGGTTTCAGCCACCAGCCGGGATCTGGGCGGCACCCGGTTCAGCACCGCCAGCGCGCTTCCACCTTCGCTGCTGACCAGATCCAGGGTCGGTCGAATGGCCCAGAGATCCATTGGTGACGGCTGCAACGGCATGAGCACCAGCGTCGCCGCGCGAATGGCCAGCCGGGCCTCCGTTTCTGCATGGGGCGGGGTGTCAATGATCAGAAACTCATGATCACGGACCAGACCATCAACGGTCTTTCTGGTCTGCCAGCCTTTGGCCGCTTCAATCAGAGGCAGGCCAAGACCCTTGCTGGTTCTGAGAGCGCCCCAGGCCGCCAGAGATCCCTGGGGATCAATGTCCAGCAAAGCCACAGTCCGTCCCAGAGACTGCAGCGCCACCCCCAGATGGGCAGCCAGGGAGGTTTTACCTGCCCCGCCCTTTTGCTGAGCAACTGTGATTACCTTGCCTGCCATGTCACGTCCCTCTGATCCAGTCCGCCAAACCCGTCTGCCGGTAACTGGCATTGCCCCCTGCACCACGACAGTCCCTTGAGCATGATCGGTTCGGTTGAAAGCGCTCTGCACTTTCAGCCAGCCCGTGGCTCGCCCTCTAAAGCATTGAAAGGAGGCTTGTTCACGCCTTACTTGAGATCACTTCGTGATTCCACGTGAGGTGATAAGACTCTGGGTTATGGTGCTTTCATAAGGAGTATATTGCACTGCAGCATAACGAAGGCAAGCGCCTTTGCCGCAAAGGCCTTGCTCTACCTTTCTGATCTGCAAGAGCTGCCGGCAAAGACTGCTGAAAAATATCGCATAGATGACAGCAAGGAAGGGGGGCACGCTTCACGTGGTATCAGGTCATGAGCCTGCTCAAAGTGAACTGGTCCCGGCCTGCTGCCCGGCCCGGCGGCATAAACCGCCTGAGTAAAGACCTTGGCCTTTTGCGGAAATTGTCTAGATTGACGGCCTGTCTTTCACACCTCTCCAGAACGCAGTTCTCTGTTCCACAGTGCTGCCTCTGCCAACCAGACGACTCCACAGCCGATCCACGCCATGTCCGACCAGCCCGCCACTGCCTTCCGTACTGACCTGCAACCCAGTACTGCAGAAAGCCAGCAAAAAGCCGCTGAGCTGCTGCAGGCGGGTGAGCTGGTGGCCTTTGCAACGGAGACAGTTTATGGCCTGGGGGCAGACGCCTGCAGCGATCAGGCCGTGGCCAAAATCTTTGCTGCCAAAAACCGTCCTTCCTTTAATCCCCTGATCAGCCACGTGGCTGATCTGGAGGCTGCTGAACAGCTGGTTGTTTTTGATGAGCGCAGCCGGGCCGTTGCCGAGGCCTTCTGGCCCGGCCCTTTGACTCTGGTTCTGCCCCGCCGCGAGGACAGCCCCGTTTCCCTGCTGTGCTCTGCCGGTTTGGACTCGCTGGCCATTCGCCTGCCTGCCAAAGACAGTGCCAGGGCCATGCTGCGTGCTTTCGGGGGACCTGTGGCCGCCCCCAGCGCCAACCGCTCCGGACGGGTGAGCCCCACCACCGCGGCCCATGTTATGAGCGAACTCTCGGGCCGGGTGGCTTTGATCCTGGACGACGGGCCCTGTGCGGTCGGTCTGGAATCAACCGTTCTGTCTCTGGCAGGGGAAGAACCGCTGCTGTTGCGGCCCGGTGGTCTGTCAGCGGAGGCCATTGAAGAACAGCTGGGACGCCCCCTGGCGCTGGCTCAGGCAGACACCCCCCTGGCCTCCCCCGGCATGCTGGCCAGTCACTATGCACCCGGGCTGCCGGTTCGGCTGGATGCCGGGCTGCCAGCGCTCTCAGAAGCCTACCTGGCGTTCGGGCCTCTTACCCCTGAACAGGAACAGGCTCTGTCCGCCTTACCGACCAGTGCCTGGCGCAATCTCAGCCCAACGGGAGATCTGGAAGAGGCAGCGGCCAATCTCTTTGCCAGCCTGCGGTTGCTGGATTTGCCGGATCGCAGCTGTCTGGCCGTGGCCCCAATCCCCGAGGTGGGCCTGGGGGTGGCCATCAACGACCGGCTGCGTCGGGCCGCCGCCCCCCGCATCCCCGTATAGCTTGTTCTGCCACAGGCCCATGAGACCCCTGTATCTCCTCTTCGGCCCGGGTCCTTGCCTCCACCTCTTCAGGTCCCTCCCACACCCCCGGTCACAGATGGTGTTCCCAACGGATTGACGCAGACCGGTGGCCTCCCCTTTGCGGGATGGGTAAGCTGCGGGCATGAGCACACAAGAACTGAGCAGGGACCTTGCCGCCCTGCGTGATGACATCGCCGCCGTCGTGGGGCCCAAAGGCCTGATCTGCGATTCTGAGGACATGGAACCCTATCTGGTTGAACCGCGGAAACTCTTTCGCGGCGACGCCCCCTTTGTGGTGCGCCCGGCCAATACCGAAGAAGTATCCAGGGTCGTCGCCCTCGCCGCAAAAGCCAACGTGCCCATTGTCCCCCAGGGCGGCAATACCGGCCTTGTTGGCGGAGGTATTCCCTTTACCGACGGTCAGGCGCTGGTGCTCAATCTGGGACGCATGAACAAGGTGCGCGACCTGGATGCGGAGAACTTCACCATGACGGTGGAGGCCGGCTGCGTCCTGCAACAGATCCAGGAAACGGCGGCTGACGCAGACCGCCTCTTTCCTCTCAGCCTGGGGGCCGAAGGGTCCTGCCAGATTGGCGGCAACCTTTCCACCAACGCCGGCGGGGTTCAGGTGCTGCGCTACGGCAACACCCGTGATCTGGTGCTGGGTCTGGAAGTCGTGCTGCCGGACGGGCGGATCTGGGATGGGCTGAGGGCCTTGCGCAAAGACAACACCGGCTATGACCTGAAACACCTCTTCGTTGGCGGTGAAGGCACACTGGGCATTATCACGGCGGCGGTCCTGAAGCTCTATGCCCGGCCCCGGGAAATCGCCACAGCCTTTGTGGGTGTCCCCTCGCCGGCAGCCGCCGTCGAGCTGCTGGGGCGCCTGCGTGCGGTTTCCGGCGATGCGGTAACCACCTTTGAGCTGATGCCGCGCCTGGGGCTCGACTTCACCCTCAAGCACCTGGAAGGCTGTCAGGACCCGCTGGCCGCTCCACACCCCTGGTACGTGCTGACAGAACTCTATGGCGGCACCGACGAAGGGGCGCAGCGTGATGCCCTGGAACAGGGTCTGGGCGAAGGATTTGAAAGCGGGCTGGTGCTGGATGCGGCACTGGCGGAGAACGAAACCCAGCGTCAGGCTTTCTGGCGTTTCAGAGAGGGAATCGTTGAAGCGCAGAAGTTTGAAGGCGGCTCCATCAAACACGATGTGGCTGTTCCCGTTTCACGGATCCCCGAGTTGCTGGACAAGGCAGCAGAGATCATTGAAGCCGCCATCCCCGGGGCTCGCCCCCTGCCCTTCGGCCATGTGGGCGATGGCAACATTCACCTGAACGTCAGCCAGCCCGTCGGGGCCGACACCCAAGCTTATCTGGACCAATGGGGGGAATTGAACAGCCGGGTCCATGATCTGGTCCACAGTCTGGGCGGTTCCATATCAGCGGAACATGGCCTGGGACGCCTGAAACGGGAAGAAAATCAGCGATTCAAATCGCCGCTGGAACTGGAACTGATGAAAAAAATCAAACAGGCCCTGGATCCGCAAGGTCTCATGAATCCTGGAAAGTTCCTGTAGAAAATCTCTAACAGGTTGAATTGCAAGCTCTTCTCGGAAGGTTGCTGACCAGGACCAAAACAGGCATCCTTCCGGCAGGATTTTCAAACAGTTATTTGGGCCTCCTTGCTGGCTCAACTCTATGGGATTGAAGACTTTATTAAGAGTCTCCGGGTTATAGTTCGTGATAATACGTAACTGTGCCTGACCCATGATGCTCACCACGCTTCCTCTTCATGAGATCAAACCTGTCATCGATGCCATCGGAGCTTCTGTCTTCGTGGTTTCCATCGATGCCTCCGGCACGATCGAGTCTCTGATTCTCAACGCACATCTGGAAGAGAGTTCGGGGCTGGTTTCAGATGGAAAAAACGCTCTCAGCATCAAGGATCGTTTGTCTGAGACCATCACCCAGCGTTTTGAAAAGGAAATCCGGGAATGCATGAGATCCCGGCAGGAGGTTTCCTTCAGCGGCCGTCTGCTGCTGCCCGCCGGATTGATCTGGGTACAGGTTAAACTGAAACCGCTGTTTGACGATGACCAGCGGGTCACCCGTGTCATGGGCACCGTCAAAGATCTGACCCCCTGGAAGAAGATCGAAGCGCTGCAGCAACAGCTGGGTCGCAACCAGAATCTGGAGCGTGAAGACAGCGATTTTGTCGCCCGTCTGAAGCCCGACACGAGCATCATTCACCTCAACGGCTCCTTCGCCAGCTTTCTGGGTCACAGCAAAGAATTCCTGACCGGACATCCCTTAACTGAGTTTCTGGATGAGGAAAGCCGCCGCTTTCTGACTGAATGTCTGAAAGGTTCCTCGCTGCTGAAACCAACGATGGAACTGGAAGACCGGTTTCTGGCCGAGCGGGCGCAGGACCAAACTCTGTTCTGGCGCCTGCGGGCTTTCTTCGACCATAAGGGAGAGCCCATTGAGTACGTGCTGATGGGCCATGGCAGCAATCAGGAAAACCACGTGGCGCTGGCCCTGCGGGAAAGCGAATACCGCTTTCGGGCTCTGGCGGAAGGATCCCAGCAGGGCATTTGTATCCACCGGGGGTTCAAGCCGTTGTTTGTCAACCAGGCCTTTGCTGAGGTCTTTGGCTTCAACAATGCGGATGAGATCCTGCAATTGCCCAGCCTGATGGAGCTCTTCCCGGAGAACCAGCATGACCTGGCCTGGGATGCCTGGGAACGCTCCCTTAAAGACCCGGAACAGCGCATTGAACTGGAAACCAACGGTCTGAACCGCACCGGCGGAAAAGTCTGGCTGGAAATCATGGGGCGCGGCATCGAATGGATGGGCGAACGCTCTCAGCAGTTTTCCGTGCTCGATGTCTCGGCCCGCAAACTCTACGAAGATGAACTCATGTCCCAGCGCAATGTGCTGGAACAACAGGCTTCCGAACTGGCCTCTCTGGCCGAAGATCTGGACAGTGCCCGGCAGCTGGCGGAAGAACACAGCAAGTCAGCGGCCCAGGCCAATCAGGCCAAATCCATGTTCCTGGCCGCCATGAGCCATGAACTGCGCACCCCTCTCAATGCCATTTTGGGCTTTTCAGAAATCATCGCCCAGCAGTCGTTTGGCGAATGCAACATCTCCCAGTATCCGGAGTATGCCGCCGACATTCACGCCTCTGGTGAGCATCTGCTGGAGCTGATCAACGACATCCTGGACATCGCAAAAATCGAAGCCGGGAAGATGGAAATCCGCCCGCAGCCGCTCAATCTTCAGGAAGTCATTTCTTCCTGCCTCCACCTAGTGCGGGTCCGGGCCCATGAACGGGGTGTCTCAGTTTCACTGGAAGTTGCCCATTCCTCTCAGATGATTTTTGTAGACGAGCGGGCCATCAAGCAGGTGCTGTTCAATCTGCTGTCCAATGCCATCAAGTTCAGCAACACCCGGGATACCATCACTGTGCGGTCCTGGCTGCGGGAAGACAATTGGGTGATCATCCAGATTGAGGATACGGGCATCGGCATCCCGGCCGACCAGCTGGACCGCATCACCATGCCCTTTGAACAGGTCAACAACCGCTACAGCCGGGAGGCCGGGGGCACCGGTCTCGGCTTGGCGCTGGTGAAAGCTCTGATTGGCCTGCATGACGGCATGATCGATATCGATTCTGTAGAGGGTGAAGGCACGGTTGTCACGCTCTCCATCCCGCCACAAAGCGAAGAGTACGACATTCCGGAGCCGGACTTTCTGCCCCCGCCGACACTGGCCTCATAGCGCCCAAAGACCTCACCTGGGCCACCTAGAGTCAAATCGGTTTTAGTGGAATCACTGTGTGATGACCCTTGAAGCGTGAACACGCCTCCTGCCATCAACGGAGAGAGCGGGACCTATCACGTCAGAGCAAGAGCGGCGGGTCTTTTCACTTCAGCTCTGATTGCTTCAACGCAGACGTGGCTCTTCATAAACCCTCTCTCTGGCGAGCCCCAGCCGCCCACTCAAAGCCTTACCAATCAGCCATTTGTTCTCTATTCCCGCTGTTGCCACGACCGCTGGATGGGGGTACATCTCGAACAACTGTTCAACTCTGCGCGCCTGTGGAGTGTGATCGACGGAAAGCAACCTGCGTGCTTTTCCGGAACGTCGCCCTCTTCCCCCTCAAGCAGAGTCTTATGGGTTCTTGTGGGTAATCCTCGTGTTGTCACAAAGACCTTTGAGACCCTGTGGCTGCTGCTGCTTAGGAAAACTGAGACCCAGATATGAGTGATTATCGTGCCCCTCTGGAAGACATCCGTTTCGTTCTGAATGAAATCGCCGGTTTGCCGGAAATAGCGACCTTCCCCGGCTATGAAGATGCCAGCGACGAGCTGGCTCAGCAAATCCTTGAAGAGGCCGGCAAGCTGGCCAAAGAAGTCATCGCCCCCCTGAACCACAAGGGGGACCAGGAAGGCGCTCAGTATGAAAACGGTGTGGTCCGCACGGTCGAGGGCTGGAGCCAGGCCTATGGCACCTATGTGGAAGGGGGCTGGAACTCCCTGCCTTTCACCCAGGAGTACGGCGGCATGGGTCTGCCCTGGTCCCTGGCCATTGCCGTGCAGGAAATGTGGAACTCAGCCAACTTTGCCTTTGCGCTCTGCCCGTTGTTGAACCAGGGGGCAACCGAGCTGCTGCAGGCCCATGGGAACGACGCCCAGAAAGAGGCCTACCTGCACAAGATGATTTCCGGTGAATGGACCGGCACCATGAACCTGACAGAGCCCCAGGCCGGTTCTGATGTGGGGGCGGTCAAAACCAAAGCCACGAAGGTGGAGGGTGCTGATCACTACCTGATCAAGGGGCAGAAGATCTTCATCACCTATGGCGAGCACGACATGACGGACAACATTGTCCACATGGTGCTGGCCCGCACGCCCGACGCCCCTGCCGGGACCAAAGGCATTTCCCTCTTCCTGGTGCCCAAGTTCCTGCTGAAGGAAGACGGCACCCCCGGCCCGCGCAACGATGCGCGCTGTGTTTCCATCGAGCACAAACTGGGCATTCACGGATCGCCCACCTGTGTCATGGCCTACGGCGACAATGAAGGGGCCATCGGCTACCTGATTGGTGAAGAAAACAAAGGCATGTCCTACATGTTCACCATGATGAACAATGCCCGCCTGTCGGTGGGGCTGCAGGGCGTTGCCATTGCTGAACGGGCCTACCAGCAGGCCCGCAACTTTGCCCGGGACCGGGTTCAGAGCCCGGCCATGGGCGCAAAGGAAAAAACCGGTGCCCCCATCATCAAGCACCCGGATGTGCGCCGCAATCTCATGACCATGCGGGCCCTGACCGAAGCCGGCCGGGCCATGGCCTATGTCAACGCCGCCGCCCTGGACATCGCCCATGCCCATCCGGATGCGGCTGAACGCGACAGGGTCAACCGGGACGTGGCGGACCTGCTGATTCCCATCACCAAGTCCTGGTGCACGGACATGGGCTGTAACGTGGCCTCCATCGGCGTGCAGATTCACGGCGGCATGGGCTTCATTGAAGAAACCGGCGCGGCCCAGCACTTCCGGGATGCCCGCATTGCGCCCATCTACGAAGGCACCAACGGCATCCAGGCTCTGGATCTGATCGGCCGTAAAATCATGCGCCACAAGGGCGAACCCGCCCGGGCCCTGACCGCCGCGATTCGCGCCACCATCGGCGACCTTGAAGCCGCCGGCGGCCCCGCACTGGAAGCCCTGGCCGACGCCTTGAGTGAATCTCTGGTGGCTGTGGAACAGGCCACGGACTGGCTGGTGGAAACCTTCAGCGCAAATCCGGTCGAAGCGGCCGCCGGGGCCACCCCCTATCAGTCGGCCCTGGGCACACTGGTGGGTGGCTGGCTGCTGGCCAAAGGCGCCCTTGCCGCTCAGGGACAGCTGGACCGGGGCGAAGGCAATGCAGACTTCCTGAAAGGCAAGGTCATCACGGCCCGCTTTTATGCGGACAACATCCTGCCCCAGACACAGGCCGCCGCTGCCGCCGCCATTCGCGGCTCCAGCGATGTTCTGGCTCTGGAAGAAGAGCTGCTGTAACAGCAACAGGCGATAAACCTGCTTTGAAAGAGAGCCTTCAACAGAGGGCTCTCTTTTTTTGTCCGGAGTACAAACAAAACTACCCACAGGAAAAGGCGGGCTCCGCCCCCTTTTGCGCTTGTGGCGAGGGGGCCAGCGGTTAACAAGAAAGGCATGACAGGCCGCAGAGATTTCCTGCAACAGCAAAACTCTGCTGCCGTCGCTTTTCACCTGATCTGGTCTGTTGCCTGACATTCGGAGACGCCCATGCGCCGCTATTACCCCGCTCTCATTCACACTCAGAGCGATGGCAGCGTCCAGGCCAGCTTTCCCGACTTTCCGGACCTGACCTGCCGGGCCGCCACGCTGGACAGCCTGCACGCCAGCGCCCAGGAAAGCCTGGGCCGTAAAGTGGTGGAACTCTTTGACGCCAACCGGGCTCTGCCCCTGGCAACAGCAATCTCGGACCTGCCACCTCCCCTTGAGGGTCAGACGGCCCCTGTTGTCACCCTGGTGCCCATCGTGACCTCCAGCCGCAAGCAAAAGGTCAATCTGATGCTGGAAGAGGGACTCCTGCGGGAGATTGATCTGGTGGCCACCAGCCGCTCGGCTTTCATCGACGAAGCCATCCGTTTTCGTCTCGCCGCTGACGTTGGCTTGGCTCAGCAGGAATCCGGCACCCGGCCCGCCCCGCAGCCCACTGCAAATGCAGCTCCGGAGCCGATAGCCCCAATCCAGAGCCCTGTTTCACCTGCCGCCCCGGAGGCACCAGACACCTCACCGATGGTCGCGCCTCTGCCCCCGACCGCAGAGTCCACTCCAGAGCCAGGTTCCCAGCCCACTCCTGAGTCCGGCTCTCAGCCTATCCCCGAACCAGCCCCACAGCCAGACCATCAGCCAGTGCCAGCGCAGACGACACCGGGGCAGGATCTGGAACAGGATCCGGAGATGACACCGGTTGAGGCCTCGGATCTGGAGACAGAAACAGCGCTGGAAACGAGCGACGCGGTCACAGACGATCCGGAACCCGCGACAGTGATCGAGGATGAGCCCCAACCCGCCTCTCTTCCGTCATAGATGGTGCCGACTGCAATCACCCCTGACTGCTGAGCAAGGGCTGTTTTCTTCCAGGCCACATTTCGGCCATTTCTCTCACGCAAGCAGACGATCGCGCAGTTTCAGGAAGGGCCGCTCCACAGCCAGATAGAGCGCTCCGCCCGCCAGCAAACCTGCCACCATGGCCACCGCAAACAGCCCTTCATCACTGATCTGCCAGTAGCGATCCAGATTGGTGTTCAGCCAGTGGTTCGTCATTTTGTGCACCAGATAGGTGGAGTAGGCACTCAAAGCGATCCAGCTGCTGGGCCAGAAGGGTGTCGACCAGAGCGCTCTGCGCCTGTTCATCACCGCCAGCAACAGAAAGCCGAATGACAAGGCAACCAGAGGAAAGCCGAACAGCGCGACCAGGGGGTCCGTAAAGCGGCCGGAGAGAATGTTCCCACCGAACAGGTTGTAGGCAGCGGCCAAACCGAGACAGCCCAACGGAAAAAACAGCCAGTCCAAAGCAGTCAGCTTCTGCCAGAGGGCTTCGCGATGATGACACAGCGCCGCCAGTCCGACGCCGACCAGCAACCCGTCAAGGCGAGTGTAGGAGGGATAATAGAGGTACTTCAGTCCGGCCCCCAGCCTGGCGCGACCAGCCTGATCCTCCACAAAAAGGCTCCAGTTCAGATAGCGCAGCGCCAGCCCCGTCAGAAACACAGCCAGAAACAGCCCAATGCTGAAACGTTGCAGGCGCAGGGAGATCACCGTGAACAGCAGCAGGGGAAACAGCAGATAAAAATGCTCTTCCACCGCCAGAGACCAGGAATGGGAGAAGCTGTTGGCGTAGAGATCCATATGCAGATTCTGCGTGAAGGTCAGAAAGCGCCATAGGGGCTGCAGCCCCCTGCCTTCCGCCAGACCCGGGCCCAGATAGTAGAGGGCAAGGGCTGCAAAGTAGGCGGGCAAAATCCGGAACACCCGGTTGAGACAAAACGGGCCGATGCGAACGCGACCGCTGGTCCGGGCATCCTCAAAAAGCTTACCGGCGATCAGAAAGCCGCTCAGAACAAAAAAGAGATCCACCCCCACCCAGCCAAAGGAACTGATGACTTTGAGCGGCAGAACATCCAGAGACGCTGGAATGCCGTAGTAAGCCCGGTAGTGAAAGAACAGCACCAACAAAATTGCACTGGCCCGAAGATGATCCATCCCGGCATGGCGCGGCTTACTTTGGCTGGTCATAGAGCTTTCCCCCGGTCTGGCGCCGTCCAGCCTGAAGGCAGAAACTGGCGGCCACCTTATCCTGGACCACTTTTGTCCCAGTCTAGAGTCAAATCAGGCTGCAAGAAGGTAGAAAACAGGCAAAAGAAAACCCCCTTGAGCGGGGGACTGCTCAAGGGGGCTTTTGGGGTCTTCAAGGAGTAAATGGCAAAACTTACTCTTGAGTGCCAGGGCCTGCTCAGGGGGGGAAGAGAGGCAGGGCCTGGCGGGTCGACGCTTTTGGGCCGGAACAAGGGGGGGAAGCGTTCGGGCTTACGAGCGACGTCTTCTGTGGTTTCTTCCTGCGGAAATCGGGAAGCTGTCTGAAGGCAACCTTTTTTCCGCTGCGTTGTCAGAAACCAAACTTCACTTCTGGTCGGTACTTTTGAAGGGGCCGGGTTCCGCGGTATTTGATCCCTCTAACCGCTGAGCCCTTAGCGTCTGAGCCTCTAAGAGAAGTACCTGGTCTTTGGAGTGTGACATGACCTTCAACAAGATTTTCTTAATCGAAAGCGTTAACGGCTGGTTTTTTATGGAAAGCCGTTTGTGCTCTCGATGATAAGGAAATGGGGGCACCCCCTGCTCTGGACAATCTAACTTTTCCCAGATCAGCCTTGCAGAAAACGCGGGGCCAATTCGACCAAAGACGAAACAACCAGCTTCTCCTTCGCTGCCGCTTGGTATCGCCGCCTTTTCGCTGAAAAACCAAGGTGTTCAGCGGGATTTGACCGCCTGCTGCGAAGCCCGTACCTTCGCCGGGCTTTAAACAGACAAGGTGGGGTGCCCCAAAAACGGGTCAGACCGCCACCTTTTGGCCCCAATCTGTCTCACGAACAGCGCAATCATGACCCAGAACCGATCCGACCGCCGCCGCCAGGCCAAAGAAAAAGCCCGTGAAAAGGCAAAAGCGCAAAAAAACCTGCCCATAAACCTGCAGGCCCGCCAGAAAGAACAGAAACTCTTTGCAGATGCGGCGCAGGCAGCAGCTGAAGGACGTGCTCCGGCGGCGGCTCAAATGCTGCATCGCCTGCTGGATGACAATCCCACTCACGCCGGTGCCTTGCAGATGCTGGGCCTGATGGCACTGCAGAACGGGGATTTGATAGAAGCTGTCACGCGGCTGCGCGCAGCTGCACAAGAAACACCGAAGGATGCCGCGCTGCTGACCAATCTGGCCATTGCGCTCAGTTCTGTGGGCCAGGAAGAAGAGGCAGAAGAGACCCTGCTGCAGGCCATCGATACCGCTGTCCCCTTCGCGCCGGCTCATTTCAATCTGGGTGAATTGCTCTGCCGCCTGGGACGGGCAGATGAAGCCGTTGAACATCTGGAAAAAGCCCTGGCGCTGGACCCAAAAGATCAGCGACCGGCTCACATTCTGGTTCCGGCTTTGCTGGAAAGCCAGCAACCCGCCAAGGCCCTGGACCTGGCCCGCAGCCTGCTGGAAGAAGATCCGGAAGATAACCTGACGGTTCAGGACCTCACCTATCAGGTCGGACTGGCCGCCCAGGCTTTGGGTCGTCACCAGGAGGCCGCGACGGCTTTTGCCAAACTGGAAGACCTGCCCGAAGCCCAGCTGTTTCTCGGCAACTGCCTGCTGGAACTAAAACTCTACCCTCAGGCGCTGGACGCTTACCGAACCGCCATCAGTCTGGATCAGGGCCTTTACGCCGCCGCAGCCAAGGCCCTGTCAAACCTGCCCGACGGCGCGATGCCAGAGGCCCGGACAGATCTGCGAACGCTGCTCTTGGGGTAGGAACCAGAAGCGACAGCTGGCGATGTCAGCTTTCTCATTGTTTGCCTGGCGCAAGATCGGTCCAGGTGAACTCGCTTTGTGACAGCGCAGAAAACGTTAAACGGCCTCCCTTAAAGGGGCCAGAGGATGATTCACAGCGAATTCAGCGGGCAAAGCGCGTCCAATGAATGTGATCAGGCTGATCCTGCGCGGGTTCTGGCAAACCCGATCAAGTCCTCTCCGTCCCTCATCAATCGATGCCTAAGAGGCAGCCTCAAGACCGGCCGATTCCTGACTGAAAGAGCGGAGTGCACAGGGCAGATTTCCAATCAGGTGAAATCGAAGGGGCCAATTCATTCCCTATCATGGGTCCAATTCGGCAAATTGGTCCCATGATCTGGTAGCCAGAAGACCAATTGGAGCAACCGGCTTTGCTGTCAGAGCTTTCTGGTGGCCCGGCTTCTGATTCTGGAACATTCGTTCTGAGAAGAAGCTCTACAGAAGCCCGGGGCTGTTATGAGAGTCCGAGAACAGAAATATCCCCTATTGCGAGCTTTTTAGCAGAATGAAACACCAGATGATTTGCCATCTCCTCTATCTGGAAAACATAAAGGAACAGATTAATTTACCATAAAAACAATCGTTTAATGGGCAAACACTCTTCTCTTAAATCATGTGGAAAGCGGGTCTCAAAACCACTTAATGGAGAAAAATTTCTGACAGACTTTGCCGAGGTCAGTCAACCTTTCGTTAACCATGGCTGCTTTCTATGCCACTAAGAGGTTTTTTTGACAGCGAAGCTGGTCAGGCCACTTTGAGCTCATTCGGGCCGATTGGTCCTGCCAAAAAACAGGATCGGAAACCGAAGTCAGAAGCGGGCAGTTTCTGATTTAATAAGCATACGAATGCATTCCATTTGAATCGAAACAAAACGATGATTTGAGCTTCTTAAAGCAAATCGCTTTCGTTACCTTTTGGGAAAACCTCGAGAGGTCAGAACAAGAGGTAGAAACACCGCCTGAACTATGGCGAACCAGCGCTCCACACCGAACAAGGTGGCGCAGGATCTCGGCTTAAAACCGCCAAAGGGGTGGGTGTTTCAGTGTGTAAAAAACTAACGTTAGCTCGTCAAAATTTTCTACCTTAAGTAAAAATACACTAGGCTCAATCTGCCTATAAGTAGAAAAAGGTAACGCATCATGACCTTCATCATCGGCGACACCGGCCCAACAAGCGACAGCACCAGCGATTACCCTTATTCCGCAGTCGTCTACATCACGGCAACCTTCGCAGACGGCAGTACTTCAACCGGCACAGGGCTTATTGTCGACGACAACAATGTTCTGACCGCCTCCAGCCTGCTGATGCCGGATGGCACCTCTGACAGTCGGGCAACCTCGGTGACCATCACACCCGGGTTAGATGGCACCAAGGCCCCCTTCGGCAGCTACACCACCTCGTCTTTCTATGCCAACTTCTGGGATGAGAACGGCGACCGCACCCTGGATAATGATGAAGCGCTCAACGACTACGCTGTGGTTGGTTTTGATCAGAAGATCACCAGCAAAGGCGGCGCAACAACCACCGGCAGCATCGAAGTAGCCTCCACGCAAGAGGCAGGCGGCTTCAACATCACTGGCTACTCCGACAACTACATCAACAACGGCCCTCGGATGACCAGTGACTATGGGTACGCCTCTTTTACCGGCGAAGGGCGCTTTTCGGTCTTTGGCAGCGGTGTTGGCACCAACACAACACCCGGTGAATTTGAGCTGGATGCCAGCATGATCGGCTCGCCGCTTTGGTACTACAACAACGGCACCCCCTACACCTATGGCCTGGTGTCCTACGTCAGTGACAGTGGCACGGGCTATGGGCCCAACTACAGCGGCGACACCTATGACCAGATCATGAGTGTGATGAATGATCACAAGCTGCTGCTGGCTGACAACGACGACTACACCGGCACGTCCAGCGCAGACACCAAGGAAAGCGGTGACGGCTATGACACCCTGCGCGGGGAAGCCGGCAACGACTACCTGCAGGGCAATCAGGATTCAGACCTGCTCTATGGCGGGAACGACGACGATACCCTGCGCGGTGGCCAGGGCGATGACACCCTGCATGGAGATGCCGGCGAAGACAGCCTCTATGGCGACATCGGGTCCGACAAGATCTATGGCGGCGACGGCGACGACTTCATCAACGGTGGCCGCATCTCTTCTTACGAAGGCAACGACAGCGACACCATCTACGGCGGGGCCGGGAACGACTTCCTGCAGGCCAACCTGGCCGATGACCGGGCCTACGGCGATGACGGGGAAGACACCGTACGCGGCGGTGGCGGCAATGACTCCCTGTGGGGCGGCAACGACAACGACCTGCTCTACGGCGACAAAGGCAGCGACAAAATCTGGGGCGGAGACGGCACGGATACCGCCCGCTTCCAGGGCAACATGGCTGACTACTTCATCGATGACATCGGCAGTGACAACTACACCGTCACGCACATTGCCGGCGTCTATGGAGAAGACACGGTATACGGCGATGTTGAAGTCCTGCAGTTCGACGACGGAACCATGGGCATCTGATGCAACGACCAGAAAGGGCCGCGCCCCGGCCCTTTCCCCTACCTCCCTGCTTTGGCCTCCTGGGGTCATTCCCTGGGGTCATCGCCAGGGGGGGCTTCTCTCCCGATGAGGCCAAGCGACCTTCGCCAGAAGCCTCACCCGCAAAACCTACAAAACCGGCCCAAGAAGAGCCCAATAAAAACTGGCTGTGACCCCGGATGCTCCTGCCGATGCAGGCGCCGGTAACTCACCCAGGTCCTCGCCGATCTGGTCCTTTCACCACTTCGCCCCCAGTGAAACGGAAGCCAAACAGGGGCCCAATTCGAAAACCTAAGAAGGCACCAGAGCAATGACTTTTATCATCGGTGACACAGGCCCGACGGGCGACAGCACTTCCGACTATCCCTACTCATCTGTTGTCTATGTAACGGCCACCTTTTCAAGCGGTCAGGTTCTGACCGGCACAGGCTTGATTGCCAACGAAAACAACGTCGTGACGGCCTCCCATCTGGTCTACAACGATCTCTATGGCGGTCGCGCGGAATCCGTGACCATCACCGCCGGACTTGACGGGACAAAGGCTCCCTTCGGCAGCTACACCACCTCCTCCTTCTACGCCAATCCCTGGGATGAAAACGGCAGCCACGATGTCGACAGCACCAGTGAAGCCTCCAACGACTTTGCCGTCCTGGGCTTTGATCAGAAGATCACCAGCAAAGGCGGGGCAACCACGGCTGGAACCGTCGAAATCAGCGCGGGCGGCAGTGACGGGGACTATTACCTGACCGGTTACTCGGACAACTACGAAGACAACGGTCCGCGGATGACCAACGACTATGGTTACCTCGGGTTCCCCGGTAGCAACATCGTTACCTTTGGCAACGGTGTCGGCACCAACACAACAGCCGGTGAATTCGAAGCTGATTCCTCCATGGCCGGGTCTCCCTTCTGGACCTACATCAACGGCACCCCCTATGCACACGGGCTGGTGTCCTACGTTGGCGACAGTGGCACGGGTTATGGACCGGCGTTCACTGGCGATAACTTCGAAACCATCAACAGTGTGATGAACGACCACACCACCTTCCTGTTGGCTGACAACGACGATTACACCGGCACGTCCGGCGCAGACACCAAGGAAAGCGGTGACGGCTATGACACCCTGCGCGGGGAAGCCGGCAACGACTACCTGCAGGGCAATCAGGATTCAGACCTGCTCTATGGCGGGAACGACGACGATACCCTGCGCGGTGGCCAGGGCGATGACACCCTGCATGGAGATGCCGGCGAAGACAGCCTCTATGGCGACATCGGGTCCGACAAGATCTATGGCGGCGACGGCGACGACTTCATCAACGGTGGCCGCATCTCTTCTTACGAAGGCAACGACAGCGACACCATCTACGGCGGGGCCGGGAACGACTTCCTGCAGGCCAACCTGGCCGATGACCGGGCCTACGGCGATGACGGGGAAGACACCGTACGCGGCGGTGGCGGCAATGACTCCCTGTGGGGCGGCAACGACAACGACCTGCTCTACGGCGACAAAGGCAGCGACAAAATCTGGGGCGGAGACGGCACGGATACCGCCCGCTTCCAGGGCAACATGGCTGACTACTTCATCGATGACATCGGCAGTGACAACTACACCGTCACGCACATTGCCGGCGTCTATGGAGAAGACACGGTATACGGCGATGTTGAAGTCCTGCAGTTCGACGACGGAACCATGGGCATCTGATGCAACGACCAGAAAGGGCCGCGCCCCGGCCCTTTCCCCTACCTCCCTGCTTTGGCCTCCTGGGGTCATTCCCTGGGGTCATCGCCAGGGGGGGCTTCT
>JBQJBP010000006.1:2500-98580 GCA_052078155.1 Rhodovibrionaceae bacterium GXU_MW_A322
CTTGGCACCAGAAGGCGATGAAAGACGTGGCACTCTGCGATAAGCTGTGGGGAGGTGAGAGCAACCTTTGATCCGCAGATTTCTGAATGGGGAAACCCGGCTCTTTAGAGTCATCGTGCAGTGAATACATAGCTGTACGAAGCGAACCCGGCGAACTGAAACATCTAAGTAGCCGGAGGAAAGGACATCAACCGAGACTCCGTTAGTAGTGGCGAGCGAACGCGGACCAGTCCAGTGCCTGTAGTGTAAGAACCGGAAGCGTCTGGAAAGTCGCGCCAAAGTGGGTGATAGCCCCGTACGGGTAGAAAGCATTATGGGCCTTGAGTAGGGCGGGACACGTGAAATCCTGTCTGAACATGGGGGGACCACCCTCCAAGACTAAGTACTCTCTGGTGACCGATAGCGAACAAGTACCGTGAGGGAAAGGTGAAAAGCACCCCGATAAGGGGAGTGAAATAGATCCTGAAACCGAATGCCTACAAACAGTGGGAGCCTCCTTGAGGGGTGACCGCGTACCTTTTGTATAATGGGTCAGCGAGTTAGTCTTACGAGCAAGCTTAAGCCGAGAGGTGTAGGCGCAGCGAAAGCGAGTCTTAATAGGGCGTTTTAGTTCGTGGGATTAGACCCGAAACCGGGTGATCTAGCCATGGGCAGGTTGAAGGTGCGGTAACACGCACTGAAGGACCGAACCGACTTCTGTTGAAAAAGGAGCGGATGACCTGTGGTTAGGGGTGAAAGGCCAATCAAACCCGGAGATAGCTGGTTCTCCGCGAAAACTATTTAGGTAGTGCGTTATGTATCACCGCCGGGGGTAGAGCACTGGATGGGCTAGGGGGCCGCGAGGCTTACCAAACCTAACCAAACTCCGAATACCGGTAAGTGCAATCATAGCAGACAGACGGCGGGTGCTAAGGTCCGTCGTCGAGAGGGAAACAGCCCAGACCGCCAGCTAAGGTCCCTAAGTTGTGGCTAAGTGGAAAAGGATGTGGGAAGGCCAAGACAACCAGGAAGTTGGCTTAGAAGCAGCCATCTTTTAAAGAAAGCGTAATAGCTCACTGGTCTAGTTAAGCCGTCCTGCGCCGAAGATGTACCGGGGCTCAAGCCACACACCGAAGCTGCGGACCCATGGTTTACCATGAGGTGGTAGCGGAGCGTTGCCTAGGCCGTCGAAGCCGTACCCGTGAGGGGCGGTGGAGGTATGGCAAGTGCGAATGCTGACATGAGTAGCGATAAAGAGTGTGAGAAACACTCTCGCCGAAAGTCCAAGGGTTCCTGCGCAAGGCTAATCCGCGCAGGGTGAGCCGGCCCCTAAGCCGAGGCCGAAAGGCGTAGGCGATGGGAACCTGGTTAATATTCCAGGGCCAGTGGATGGTGACGGATGCTGTAAGTTGTTCTTTCTTATCGGATTGAAAGGGCAGCGAAGGTGTCCCAGGAAATAGCCTCCACATTTGACCGTACCCCAAACCGACACAGGTGGACAGGTAGAGTATACCAAGGCGCTTGAGAGAACTGCGTTGAAGGAACTCGGCAAAATGCCCCCGTAACTTCGGGAGAAGGGGGCCCTGGCTGAAGGCAACTTTAGTCAGGGGGCACAGACCAGGGGGTGGCGACTGTTTACTAAAAACACAGGACTCTGCGAAGCCTCCAAGGCGACGTATAGGGTCTGACGCCTGCCCGGTGCCGGAAGGTTAAAAGGAGGGGTGCAAGCTCCGAATTGAAGCCCCGGTAAACGGCGGCCGTAACTATAACGGTCCTAAGGTAGCGAAATTCCTTGTCGGGTAAGTTCCGACCTGCACGAATGGCGTAACGACTTCCCCACTGTCTCCAACGCAGACTCAGCGAAATTGAATTCTCCGTGAAGATGCGGAGTTCCCGCGGTTAGACGGAAAGACCCCGTGCACCTTTACTATAGCTTTGCAGTGGTACTAGGGCCGACATGTGTAGGATAGGTGGGAGGCTTTGAACCCTGGGCGCCAGCTCAGGTGGAGCCATCCTTGAAATACCACCCTTGTCGTTTTTAGTGCCTAACCGCGCCCCGTTATCCGGGGCCGGGACCCTGCATGGTGGGTAGTTTGACTGGGGCGGTCGCCTCCTAAAGAGTAACGGAGGCGCGCGATGGTGGGCTCAAGCTGGTCGGAAATCAGCTGTCGAGTGCAATGGCATAAGCCCGCCTGACTGCGAGATCGACAGATCGAGCAGAGACGAAAGTCGGTCATAGTGATCCGGTGGTCCCGAGTGGAAGGGCCATCGCTCAACGGATAAAAGGTACGCCGGGGATAACAGGCTGATCTCCCCCAAGAGTCCACATCGACGGGGAGGTTTGGCACCTCGATGTCGGCTCATCACATCCTGGGGCTGGAGCAGGTCCCAAGGGTACGGCTGTTCGCCGTTTAAAGTGGTACGTGAGCTGGGTTTAGAACGTCGTGAGACAGTTCGGTCCCTATCTGCCGTGGGTGTTGGAAACTTGAGAGGAGCTGTCCCTAGTACGAGAGGACCGGGATGGACATACCTCTGGTGGACCGGTTGTTGCGCCAGCAGCATAGCCGGGTAGCTAAGTATGGACGGGATAACCGCTGAAGGCATCTAAGCGGGAAGCCCCCCTCAAAACCAGGTTTCCCTGAGAGCCGTCGTAGACCACGACGTTGATAGGTCGGGTGTGGAAGCGCAGCAATGTGTGAAGCTAACCGATACTAATTGCTCGATAGGCTTGATCTAATCTCCTTCTTTCCATGGCCAAAAGCCAGGGAGCCACGTACAGCAGTAAAACCCGCTGTACGCAACAAAACGACAGCAGTAAAACCCGCTGTAGGTGACCAAGAGATACGAAGCGTACTCAACACGAATGTTAATGTTAGGCCTTCTAAAGAAGGCCGTTCAGACGCCACGTAGGCTTTCCTCGCTTACGCTGCGGGCGCGCAGTTCGCGCTTGCCTCGCTGCTAGTGCAGCTCGGGGCCAGGGTCTGACGGTTCTCAACTGGCCTAACAAATCGCAACAGACACACAAGAACGAAAAGCAGGCGGACGCCTGTGATTGGACGGCTTGGTGGCTATGGCGAGGGGCCCAACACCCGATCCCATCCCGAACTCGGCCGTGAAATCCCTCAGCGCCAATGGTACTGCATCTTAAGGTGTGGGAGAGTAGGTCGCCGCCAAGCCTTCTAATCACAAGCAAATGCTTGAATTCTTGTCCAACAAAACGCCGGACACCATCCTCAACATGACAACATACCCTGGCGCGGGGTGGAGCAGCCCGGTAGCTCGTCAGGCTCATAACCTGAAGGTCGTTGGTTCAAATCCAACCCCCGCAACCAAATCTTCTATCCATTATGTCAACGGCTTAGCCAACAGGTTAGGCCGTTTTTTTGCGTCCGGAATTTCCCACGGAAATAACAACAAAGCAGGGGTAAACAAGGCCAGTTTAAAGCAGGCGCCTCTGACCATCTGCCAGATCAGTTGCCTGTTCCGGACAGCCACTCCGCAAGGACCCTGGCACAGCAAACAAGACCAAGTGTCTATTCTGTCCGATTTCCGGTTTAAAGCGCTTGTTTTCCGTTGCCTGCTTGCTAGCATGCCGCATTGCTTAATTTAGACAATTTCAGCCAGCCAGTTGGGCAGGTTGCCTTTTTCAGTTGAATTTCTATGCACCCCGTTATCGAAGCTTCGTTATCAGATCCCTCTCAGACAGCAGCCCGACCTCGTTTCCCCGATTTCCTCTGTGTGGGAGCGCAAAAATGCGGCACCACCTGGCTATCCAGAAACCTGGAAAGGCACAGCCAGATCTGGATTCCGCCTATGAAGGAACTTCAGTTTTTTAACGGGATTTGGATTCCCGGTCATCGAAACTGGACCTCTGCACATCGCCAGAAGCAGGCTGCTGTCCGCCTGATGGGGTATCTGGAGACGATCTTTGAAGCCAGCCAGCTGGACATGAAGCATGTTCGCCTGCTTGCGAAACTCTCCGAACCCCGGCCCAGCGATGAATGGTATGAAGAAATTTTTGCTCACGCTGACCCCAATCAGATCTGCGGTGAGTTTACTCCTGAGTACAGTCTTCTGCCCCGGGCAGCCCTGACGGAGATTTATCAGCGTAATCCAAACATCAGGATTCTGTTTCTGATTCGAAATCCCGTGGCCAGAGCCTGGTCCCATTTGAGAATGATGGCCAAGGTAAGTGGCGGAAATCTGGATTTTGCGAGAGTTGCCCGGTATCCGGACGTCCTGCAAAGATCTCTTTTTGTGAACATCTATGATCGGCTCAAATCCGTTTTCCCGGAGGAAAACATCTGGATTTCCAGCCAGGAAGAGATTGAAGGGGACCCCAGGATGGTCTTGACGTCCGTCTGTGCCCACCTGGGACTGGCGGTGGAAACTGGCGTGTTGCAACAGGCGTTCACCCCGGTTCATGTGGGCAAAGCCCAGGAGCCCACGGCTGAGGTTGAAAATTACCTCAGACACCACCTGCTGGATCTGTACATCCCCGAAGAACACAGACTCTCGGGGTATTACAAAAGCTGGCGGTGACTGATTCGTTGCGCCTCATCCCTCAAGATCGGCAGCAGGAACCTGATGGCAGATCTTCCGAGAGACTTATCGCCTTGTTGGGAACCACAAGGTGATGTCAAACGAGACGTGAATTAGCCTTTTTCCAACAAACAGGAATCGAGGGCACGGCGCGGTTTAGCTGTGGTGTTTCTTGTGCCAGGCCGTGGCACTGGTCACGATGTCTTCCAGGGACTTTTCAGCTGTCCAGCCCAGAACCTCTTCGGCTTTTGCGGCATCGGCTGTCAGCTCTGCCGGATCGCCCGGGCGTCGGCTGGTGACGCTGTGGGGAACCGGATTGCCCACCACCTTTTCCACCATATCCAGGATTTCTTTGACCGAGGTGGCCTGACCGCCGCCCAGGTTGAAGATGTCGCTGTTCCCGCCTTTCAGCAGATGCTCGAGGGCCATGACATGGGCGCGGGCCAGATCCTCCACATGGATGTAGTCTCTGAGAGCTGTGCCGTCAGGGGTTGGGTAGTCGTCCCCCATCACCTTAAAGCCTGCCCTTTGTCCCAGTGCGGCCCCGATGGCCAGGGGGATGGCATGGGTTTCGGGATCGTGATCTTCGCCGATCTCGCTGTCGGCCGACGCCCCGGATGCGTTGAAGTAGCGCAGAATGACGGATTTCATCCCATGGGCCTGATCAAAATCTCCCAACATCTGCTCGACCATGAGCTTGCTGGTGCCGTAAGGGTTGATGGGCGCAAGGGGGGCATCTTCTCTCACCGGCACCTGCTTTGGCGTGCCATAGACGGCAGCGGTGGAGGAGAACACGATTTTCCTGACCCCGGCGTCGGTCATGGCCTGCAGAAGGTTCAGGCTGCCCGTGACATTGTTCTGATAGTAGATGTCGGGTCGCTTAACTGATTCACCCACCAAGATAAGGCCGGCGAAATGCAACACGGCATCAAACTGATGAGCGGTGAAAACTTCCTTCAGAGCTGACGGGTCCAGCAGGTTGCCAATGCACAGACGACCCCACTTAACTGCCCAGTCGTGGCCATGCTCCAGCGAATCAAAGACCACCAGGTCGTGGCCTTGAGCTGCCAGGGCTTTACAGACGTGGCTGCCGACATATCCGGCACCACCAGCTATCAGTAGTTTGGCCAAAGACGTAGTTCCTCAGTTGCTTGGTTCTTCAAAGCCGTGTGATTTCGTGATCCTGGTGCTCAAGAAACCACTTGTAGGTTTGCCGCAGTCCCTCTTCCAGGGATATGGAGGGCGACCAGCCCAGGCCCTGCCTTAGTTTATCTGCGGACATCAGTTTTCTTGGTGTGCCGTCGGGTTTACTGCTGTCCGTTGCGACGGTCCCTTCAAAGCCCACTGCCTTGATCACCAGGTCGGCCAGGTCACGGATGGGCAGGTCTTCACCGCTTCCAATGTTGATATGCTCGTCTTCAGAGTAGTGCTTGAGAACATGCACCAGGGCATCGGCGCAATCATCCACATGCAGGAACTCCCGCAACGGACTGCCGGTTCCCCAGATCACCAGCTCTTTGTCCCCTCTGAGTTTGGCTTCATGGGCTTTGCGAATAAGGGCGGGAATGACATGGCTGGTTTCAAGGTTGAAGTTGTCACCCGGTCCGTAAAGGTTGGTGGGCATGGCCGAAATGAAGTCGCTGCCGTGTTGCTGGCGGAAAGCCTGAGCCAGTTTGATGCCGGCAATCTTTGCGATGGCATACCATTCATTGGTGGGTTCCAGGGAACCGGTTAGAAGGGCGTCTTCAGTAAGGGGCTGATCGGCCAGCTTAGGATAAATGCAGCTGGAGCCCAGAAAGAGCAGTTTTTCAACGCCTGTTGTATGGGCGGCTTTGATGCAGTTCGCCTCAATCATCAGGTTGTCGTAGATGAAATCAGCCGGGTAGCTTCTGTTGGCCTGGATACCGCCTACCCTGGCTGCCGCAAGGATCACGGCGTCCGGGCGTTGGCGGTCTAACCAGCTGTTCACCTGGTCCTGATTGAGCAGATCAAGTTCTTCCCGACCTGCTGTCAGCACGGCACAGTTCTCCTGTGCTAGGCGCCGGACCAGAGCCTGGCCAACCATGCCGCGGTGTCCGGCAACCCAGATTTTTTTGCCGGTCAGGGAATAGTGCGGTGTCATGGTCTTTGCCTTTAACCCGAATGAGGCTGGTCGTTTTCAGCCATCACCTTCAGATCAGCCTCGATCATTTCTTTGACAAGGTCATGAAATGAGGTGGTGTGTGTCCAGCCAAGCACGTCGCGCGCCTTTGCCGGATCTCCGAGCAGGAGGTCCACTTCCGTCGGACGGAAGTATCGCGGGTCAATGCGAACCAGGGTTTCGCCTGTGCTGGTGTCGCGGCCAACTTCATCTGTGCCGCTGCCTTCCCAGGTCAGCTTGCGACCGATTTCTGCAAAGGCCAGTTCTGTGAACTCGCGCACCGAATGGGTTTGTCCCGTTGCGATCACATAGTCGTCGGCCTGATCCTGTTGCAGCATGTCCCACATGGCTTTCACGTAGTCACGGGCATGGCCCCAGTCTCGTTGCGCATCCAGATTGCCCAAATGGATGCACTCCTGCTTGCCGTGATGGATGGCTGCCACAGCCCGGGTGATCTTGCGGGTCACGAAGGTTTCGCCGCGGCGCGGCGATTCATGATTGAACAGGATCCCGTTGGAGGCGTGCATACCATAGGCTTCGCGGTAGTTCACCGTGATCCAGTAGGCGTAGATCTTAGCCGCACCGTAGGGAGAGCGGGGGTAGAAAGGGGTCGTCTCAGACTGCGGGACTTCCTGTGCCTTGCCATAAAGCTCAGAGGTTGAGGCCTGATAGAATCTGGTTTCCTTCTCCATGTTCAGAATGCGGATGGCCTCCAGCATTCGAAGGGTCCCCAGGGCATCGGCGTTGGCTGTGTACTCAGGTGTTTCAAAGGAAACATGCACGTGGCTCTGCGCAGCCAGATTGTAAATTTCCGTTGGCCGAACTTCCTGCAGCAAACGAATCAGATTGGTTGAATCCGTCATGTCGCCGTAGTGAAGGAAGAACTTCGCATCTTCCACATGCCGGTCCACATAGAGATTATCGACCCGGGAAGTGTTGAACGAGGACGAGCGTCTTTTGACCCCATGCACTTCATAGCCTTTGCTCAGCAGCAGCTCCGCCAGATAGGAGCCGTCTTGGCCGGTGATGCCGGTGATGAAGGCGATTTTTCGGGACACTTGGATTCTCCAGAGCGATCGCGGCGCAGGGCCAGCGTGCAAGACACCTAACAAGTTTCTACTGGACTGACGGGATGAAGGGAACCGACAGATGCAATTTAGCAGTGGATTTTGAACAACTTGCCGTTCAGCTGGAGAGTTTCGCTGACCAGAGAAAGGAAGAAAAGAGGAAACTCAAAAAGCCGTAGAGATCAATCCGGTGACTTTGAGTCCAGGGAGCGTCGATCGCACGCTCTGAGGGGCACGATGATCGGAAAGAAAAAGAGAGCGCAGAAACAAAACCCATCGACCGGACGGTCTTGTGGTTTATTTCTGCGCTCAGGTGATCGACACCTGCGTGAAGGGGCCGAATGGGTGGACGGGATCAGGGAAGGCCGCGCTCTGAGCCCTCTGTGAAGAAGGAAGGTGGGCTTCTCAGCCGGGAATGCGCCGGAACCCGGTTACGTGGGGAAGCGCCAGGTCCAGCTGACTTTGTGGGCATCAACAGCTAAGGACAGATCCCAGTTCATTTTTTCGGCAATCTTTCTGACCAGAGACAAGCCAAGCCCTTCTTCCAGTTCCTGGGACTGTCTTTCCTGGTTTTCCGTGCTCATGACCTTCAGTCTCTGAGGCGTAACGGAGATATCAACCCGCCCTTCAAGGGTATGCTGCAGCGCGTTCCTGACAAGGTTGGACACAATGATCCTGGTGGGGGTGGCTTTACAGGGAACCAGGATGGTTTCTTTGCTGTACTGGGTGTCGATTGTCACAGCCTTCTCGCGCAGCAGGTGAGCGTGATCTTCCAGCACAGAGGCCACCAGTTCCACCATGTTGACCCGGGCGTTTGCCGGGCCACTGTCGTCTTCCCGGTTAAGCCAGAGGATCGTTTCCACCAGATTCTGCATGTTTGAATTGGCCCGCTCCATCCGGCCCAGTACGGCCATCACATCCTCACTCTGTCCTTTCTTGTTGAGGATCTCCAAAGACCCGCGAATGACGGCTATGGGCGTGCGCAACTCATGACTGGCGTGGCGCAGGAAGTTTTTCTCCCTTTCTATGAAATCAGAAAGGCGGGAGGTCTCTTCTGTCAGGCGATCGGCAACCTTGTTGAGTTCCTTAAACTTGAAATCCGGATGGCTTCTGTTCGCTTTGTCCCCGATCTCCAGTGTCTGCGCCCAGTTGTTCAGGGCCAGGATCGGTGTTGAGAGACTGCGATTGAAAAAGTGGGCCGCGATGATGCCAAGGATCAGAAAAGTCAGACCCGGCGTGATAATGAACAGCAGCATGCCGTCCAGAAAGCGCTCTTCCTCGGTGCGCAGGTCGCCTTCTTTCAACATGCGGGTCAGGTAAAGTGAGCGACCGTCGTGCAGGGGGTGTCTGAGCAGGAAAGCTTTAAACACCTCGCCCTGGCTGTCTCCGGCTTCCGGGATGATCTGCTCTGGCTCCAGATCGACAAATTCCAGGTCAGAAGGGCGAAGTTCATCCTCATCCACATAGTCGCGGATGGCGGCTGGGACATCGTTGTAGGAAAAGGCGACATGGGTGTTCCAGGTGCTGGGCGGCTCAATGACGTTGCCGACCTGAAGCTGCTCGTCAAACTGCTCCGCAAAGCCCCTTAAATCGTGGCCGATGATGAACTTGGCGCCAGTGATAAAGTAGTAGGACAGCATGATCGAATAGATCACGATGGCGCAGGCCAGCAGCCCCAGGATGTAGATGCGGCCTTGTTTGGCAAAGCGCCGGGGTTTATCGGACCTGTTCAGCAAGGAGATCATGCGCCGGTCTCATTCAGACGCAGTGCAAACCCCGTTTTGGGGATGGTTTGCAGCAGGGGTTCTTCGTAGGGACGGTCCAGTTCGAACCGCAGCTTGTGAATGTGATACTTCAAAGCGTCTGAATAGGGACAGTCTTCACCCCAGACATAGCGTTCCAGTTCAGCCCGGCTGACAATGCCCGGAGAAGCCAGGGTGAGTTTCTGCAGTATCGCCCAGGTCTTGGGTGACAGGCGCAAAGCCCGTTCGCCCCGCCTGGCCGTCTTCTGGTTCAGATCCAGAACGAGGTTGTGGACCTTCAGAACTTTTGACTGGGCACTCCGCCGGCCTCTCAGGGCCTTGACCCGCGCAGCCAGCTCCTCCAGGGCAAAGGGCTTAACCAGATAGTCGTCCGCACCCGCCTCAAACCCTTCCAGTTTGTCAGACAGGGTGTCTCGGGCTGTGATCATCAGAATGGGCCGGTCAGAGCCGCTGGCCCGCAGATGACGGCAGACTTCCAGCCCATTCATACCCGGCATGGTGACATCCAGCAGGATCACGTCGCAGTCCGTTGCCATAGCCTGCTCAAGGCCAGCGGGACCGTTAAAGGCCAGCTCACAGTCGATGCCTTCGCAGGAGAGATAATCGGCAACGGTTTCTGCGAGATCCATATCATCTTCGATGAGCAGAGCCATGGTTTGTTGGAGAGTCACGGGTCTTTCTTTCTGCGGGTCAGGCGGTGGAAGAACGGACGGGCCTGTCAGACCAGATTCTGATCACATAACATCAGGATCAGTCACCTAAGGGTCGCATTGGATTCAGGTTCTTTGTGCTACAGCGGCAAACGGGTGAACCGGGCATCGGACTAATGCAAAATCCGATGCCCGATACCCAGTATTCTTATGGTTTGGGGTAGTTGGGCTAACCATAAGTCAACAGCCACACTATAGGATCTCAGCTGTTTGTATTTGGTTATGATCTAAAGAATTGAAAGTAATAGATAAAATTTGCGGCCAGCCGTGCTGGCTATTGCACCAATTTGCACTGATGTTGAGGTGAATTGTTTACAGCTTTTACCCTTTGACCCGATCACCCGAGGGCTCCGGCTCACACCTCCCATCCCGCGCCTCCCATCCCGCGGCTCCCATCCCGCGGCTCCCATCCCGCGGTTCCCATCCCGCGGCTCTCATCACGCGGCTCCCATCACGTGTCTGGGGCAGGTCGGGGTGCGCCAAAGCGGACAGGCAGAACAGCTGCTGACTTTCAAGTGACTGTGCGTCGCCTTGTGGGCTCAATCCAGCAGGCTTTTCAGTTCTTCATGCAGCCAGCGGGCAGCCGGACCCATGGTGGGGCGTTTGCTGCAGATCAGCTCGATAGGTGGGCTCCAGGCTTTGTGGTCGACATCCAGAGTTAACTGGGCAACCCGCCCCTGAGACAGCCAGGATTCAGCTATGAAAGCAGGCACATAAGCCCAGCCGAACCCCTTTAACAGCAGGTCGCTTATGGTGTGGAAGTCATTGGCATACCAGGCCTGGGTCGACATCTTGGGGAAGTGATCAAAATTGGGATTGGTCTCTCCGCGCAGCTGCAGTTGGCGATGGGGAATGAGATCTGTCAGGGACAGGTCGCCTTTGACCTTCGCTAAAGGATGCGAAGGGGCACAGACCGGCAGAAACGGCAGGTTTCCGATAAAACAGTGATCCAGATCGGGGCTCAGAGTGATCTCGCAGAACACCAACCCGACAGTAACCCGACCTTTTCGAACCAGATCGCCGATGTCCGCACTGGCTGCTGAAATCAGCTCCAACGCAATGCTGGGATAGCGTTCTTCAAAGGCCCGGTAGATGGCTGTCATCTGGGGCAGGGCCAGGGAATTGTCCAGGGCCAGCCCCACACTTGCTTCCTCGCCCCGCTGAATGGAGGCGGTCGCTGCTTCCAGTTCTTCCACCTGTAACAGGATGGATTTGGCAAACTGCAGAATTCGATCGCCGTCGGCGGTCAGTGTGGGCTTGCGGGTGCTGCGATCAAACAAGACCACGTTGAGGTCATCCTCCAGGGTTGCGATGCCCTGACTGACTGCCGACTGGACCTTACCGAGCTTGCGGGCCGAGGCGGAAAACGATCCGCAGTTCACGGTTTCCACCAGCATTCTGAGATGGTCGATATTGTACATGAGATTGGACCTTTGGGATGATCATTCTATCTGATTTTCTGATGATAACTAATTTTTAAATATCAAAATACCTGATTATAAGGAGCGCGCGCTGACGCTCTTTTCGCCAATTCAGGTCTCTGTGAAGCTGCCTCTCGTTCTGGCTGGCTGGGTGGCCTGTGAGTCCGTGGTCTCACCTCATTTTCATGTGCTTTGCGACGGCGGGCAGGAGGGGCTGGAAGAGCTTGTCAGTAGATCTGATCTCTTGAAGCGACGGTTCTAACTGCCTGCTTTCAAGGGTTTCTTTGAACCTGTCCCTTGCGTCCAACTGTTATCTGAAAGTTGTTGTCCTGTGTCTGCTGATAGCCCCATGTCCCTGAAAGAACGCGTGCTGCATATGGTCCTTTTCGAAGGCGTGGCATTGCTGCTCTTTGTTCCACTGGCCATGTTCGCGACAGGCGAAGGGGCAGCCCTGATGACTGGCCTCAGCGTGACCCTTTCCCTGATCGCTATGGTCTGGAATTTTGTCTACAACTGGGGTTTTGACGCTGTTTTTGGCTACGACCGCCTGTCCCGAACCCTGATGATGCGCCTGGCCCACGGTTTGCTCTTTGAGGTGGGCATGATTTGTACGTCCCTGCCTCTGCTGATGTATGTGCTGAAGGAAGATTTCTGGACGGTTCTTGCTCTCGACGTCGGCGCCATCGTTTTCTTCCTGATCTATGCGGTGATTTTTAACTGGGTTTATGACGTTCTGCGTTACCGCCTGCGCCTGGCTGAGCAATCCTGATCATTCAGGAACGAGGTGCATTCAGCAGCACGTTCAATCATAGCGGTTTTTATGCTAGGGTAGCTCACCGAATGAGGGAGCGTTCTGCCCGGGGAGACCGCCATGGCCGCCAATCGATTTTCCACCGACGAATGGTCGCAGATCTTCGCAGAACTGGACGCAGAGGCAGCGGCCAGTCAACCTTTCGGGCTGCCTGAGAGACGCGGCGGCTCGGTTGTTCTTTCTTCCTTTAACATCAGAGCTTTGGGGAACCCAAGCACCCGTACGACCAGCCATAAAAAAGGGCGAACTCAAGGGGCCTGGGATCTTCTGGCCCGCTTTGTCAGTCGCTGTGATTTTGTCGCCATTCAGGAGGTGAAAGATGATCTTGAGGGGGTGATCCGCCTCAAAAACAGCCTGGATGACGCCGAAAAATATGCTCTGGTGGTATCAGATGTCACCGGGGCCAGGGTGGGGAAGGACAAGACCCAGGAACGCCTGGCATTTCTCTATCGCTGGGATCGCATCGAACGCAGCGAACTGGCCTCGGATCTGACCTATGACCGGCGGGCCATTCTGGAGACCCTTTACAATCATCGGGCGGACTTCATCGATGACCTGCGCAGGCATGAAATACGTTTGGCAAGGCATGCGCAGAAAGTCGCTGACTTCAAAGCCGGGAAGCGAACGACCAAACCCGGAGCAGCCCCCAAGATAGAACTGAGCCGTTTCCTGACCTTTATCCGCACGCCCCATGTGGCGTCTTTTAAGATTAAGGGCGCGGGACCCGCTGCCGACCTGCCGTTTCTGGCCGTGAATGCGCACCTGCTCTATGGGGAGTCAGCAGAAGAACGGGCCATGGAGTTCGATGCCCTGGTGGATTGGCTGATCTGGCGGACCGGTTCCAAGGACCGTCTCTATCACAAGAACATGATCCTCTTTGGCGATCTCAACCTGGAGTTCGAAGCCCGTTTTCGCAGCCTCTCGGAAGCCGACGACGCCATAAAGGCCATGAACCAGAAAGTGGGCAGTGGCTACAAGGTCAACTTTCCTTTTCTGGATGTTCCGAAAGTGCGGCAAGCCTCTCCCCTGGGCAATGGGCTGGGGCGCTACTTCTCAACGGCGCGCATGACGCAAACCTATGACCAGATTGGATTTTTCGGACTAGATGCCGCTTTGCCACTGCACAGTGAAAACGACGATGCCGGTCTGTCCGGGCCGGATCACTATGACTATGGCGTCTTTTCCTTTGCAGATCTTTTCACCAGGGCGCTGAAGAACAAGGAGCGGTTTTTGACCCTGACGGAGGCTCAGCAAAAGGCGTTCTACAAACGCTATGAACATGATGTCAGCGACCACCATCCCATCTGGACGCGCCTGCCAATTCCCGGGTGAAATGGTTGAGAGAATTGCCGCCAGACGAACACAGGTGTTTTTTGTCTTAACTTACTGAAAATCAGTTGATTTCCGCACTTTGTCAGGCGCTTCTGTGCTAGATTTTTCAGCAGATTTCGGCCGCAAGAGGCCGACCCATTTAATCTGATGAAAACGGACAAAAACATGGAACTTATCGGGGGCGGATTTCACTGGAATGACCTGACGGCAGGTCAGCAGTTCAAGACTTTCGGACGCACGGTGACCGAAACGGACTTGATCAATTTCATTTCCTGCGTGGGCATGCTGGAGTCTCTGTTTGTGGACAAGGAGTATCAGAAGACCCACAGCGCCATGGACGGACAGGCTGTTCCTGCATTGCTGGCGCTATCACTGGCAGAAGGCCTGACGCTCAATGCCTCTGGGCAGGGCACCGGTCTGGCCTTTCTCAACATGGAGATGAATGTGCTCAAGCCCGTCATGGTCGGGGACACCATCCATGTGGAAATTGAGGTGCTGGAATCGCGCAAGGCCAGCAAGTCAGATCGGGGACTGGTGCAGACCCAGAACCGGATCGTCAATCAACGGGGCGAAACGGTGATCGAATACAAGCCCCAGCGTCTGATGGCGGGTCGCTAGAGCATGATCGACAGAAGGAGATGCGCCTTGCGCTCTGCTTCTGTCGTGACTCGCCCTCTGACAGACTGAAAAGAGGATTATCGACTTGGCTTGCCCCGCTGCATCCTGGCGACTGAAGCCTGCACCTGTCTTTTTTTTAAAGGGGGCAGAGATGCCGGGCGGAGGGATTTGTGTTTAAGAGGACACAGTAGCTGAGTCCTCTTGAACAGGCCTGGATTTACTGTAGCGTCCCGTCGTCTTTGATCATGTCCCGCAGCTGATTTTTCAGCACCTTGCCGTAGTTGTTCTTGGGCAAGCGGTCCAGCTGGATGTAGTCCTTCGGGCGTTTGAAACGGGCAATGTTATCGATGCAGAGTTGGTCCAGAGCCGGAACATCCAGTTCAGCCTCTGCTTCCAGGACCACACAGGCCACGACCACTTCACCCCAGTCTTCGTGGGGGCGACCAACCACGGATACTTCCGACACATCAGCGTGATGCAGCAGGACTTCCTCCACTTCGCGGGGGTAGATGTTGGAGCCGCCGGAGATGATCATGTCCTTTGAACGGTCGTGCAGGCTGAGGAAACCGTCTTCATCCAGAGCGCCCATGTCGCCCGTGTAAAGCCAGCCGTCTTTGATGGTGTCGGCGGTGGCGGTCTCGTTTTGCCAGTAGCCCTTCATGACGCCGTTGCCGGCCACGACAATTTCACCAATCTCCCCGACGGGCAGGTCCTGGCCGTCGCCATCGACGACCTTCACGACGGAACCAACCTGAGCAACACCGACGGAGGCCAGCCGGTCTTTCCAGCGGGGATGACTGCGGTCATTCACCAGATCGCGGGAGAGTACGGTGATGGCCATGGGGCATTCCCCCTGGCCGTAGATCTGGACAAAGCGCGGTCCCATGACCTCAACGGCTTCAACAATGTCGGCCAGATACATGGGGCCCCCGGCATAGATGATGGTTTCCAGACCCTCGCCGCTTAAGCCGGTGGCTTTGGCTTCTGCCACCAGCCGGTGCACCATGGTGGGGGCTGCAAACATGCCGATGTTTTTGATGCGCGGTGCCAGATCGAGAATTTCCTCCGCATCAAATCCGCCGGACAGGGGACAGACATGGCGGGCGGCAGCGATCACATACATGAAGTTGTAGATGCCGGCGCCGTGGGACATGGGGGCAGCATAGAGGATCGCATCTTCCCGCTGCACCTGCCCAACCCCGGCGTAGTAGCCCAGGATCATGGCTTCAATGTTACCAGCGGTCATCATCACGCCTTTGGGACGCCCGGTGGTGCCGGAGGTATAGAAAAGCCAGATCATGTCGTCGCTGTGGACTGCTGCCGGTTCGCTCAATGGCGGGGTGGCATAGAGGGCCGGGAAGGCGGCACTGTCCGCGAAGATGATGGTTCTCACGCAGTCCGGTGCCACCTCCTGCAGGGAACGACCGATGTCGGTGGAGGTAAAGACCACTTCCGCCCCGGCGTTTTCCATGATCCAGGCGGCTTCCTTGCTGTGCAGCTTGGCGTTGATGGGAATCACGGCCGCCCCGGTGAACCAGACGCCATAGAGGGCTTCCAGGTATTCCGTTCTGTTGCTCATGAAAACGGCCACCCGGTCGCCCTTGCCGATGCCGTGCTGGCTTTGCAGGTGCGCAGCGATGGACCCGGCGCGGGCGGCAAATTCGCCATAGGTTGCAACCTGTTGATCCCCGGCGAAAAGTGCGGGGGCATCGGGATACACAGATGCGGTGCGGACAAGCCATTCAGCTGGATTCATAAAGCGGTCTTTCTTAGCAGATCGTCAGGGTCTCAGACAGGAAGGCCGTGCCTGCGCTTGCCCTGAATCTGACAGAGGACAGTGTGGGCAGTGAGGCCATATAGCCGAAGCCATAGAGGTATGTCTGGTTGTCTTGACGTGACTGTACGCCAGCGCGCCAGGAATTCAATTTCAGATCTTCAGACATTGACCTTTTCCGAAAGCAGCTCCCGGATCAGATCCTCGGGCAGATCAAACTCCCTGAGGATTTCCTCACTGTGTTCCCCCAACTCCGGCGGTGGGCCCTGAATGGCCGCCGGGGTCTTTGAGAAGTCAGTGGGCGGTCCCGGAAAGGTCAGGGTGCCGTCCTGGGCGTGTTCGACCTTTTTGAAAAAATCCACGGCCTGCAGGTGAGGATCGGTCAACAGATCTTCTGTAGAATTGATGGGGGCGGCAGGAATTTCTGCCTCGCGGAACAGCGCCAGCCAGTCAGCGGTGGAGCGTTCCTTCAGGAAGTCCTGGACCAGGCTGCAATAGGCGGAAACATTTTTCAGACGGGCTGCAATGTCAATGAAGCGGGTATCGTGGCGCAGATCCGGCTGGTCCACCAGGTCCGTAAAGCGGTGCCATTGCTTGTTGTTGTAGATGGTGGCTGCCACATAGCCGTCCTTTGTCTGGTAAGGCCGCCGTTCCTTGGCAATGAGGCGCTGGTAGACGGGCTCACTGACAGCCGGGGAAAAGACCGCCCCGGTCATATGCTCGGTCAGCATGAAGGCGGACATGGTTTCAAACATGGAAACGTCCACTTCCTGCCCAATGCCGGATGTGGCCTGAGCGTAGAGCGCAGCCATGACCGCATAGACAGCGGTCAGGCCGGATACCTTGTCGGCCATGACGTTGGCCAGAAACCGGGGTTCATTGCCGGACGCACGGGCTTCCAGCAGGGGGACGCCGGTCATTCCCTGGATGACGTCGTCGTAGGCCGGTTGCCCCGCATAGGGGCCGGAGAGGCCAAAGCCGTTGAGGTTGGCATAGACCAGTCGGGGATTTTCTTTGCTGAGGATGTCGTAAGACAGGCCCAGCCGCTCCATAGCCGGGCGGCGGATGGAGTGAATGAAGAGGTCGACCTTCTTGGACAGTTCAATCAGTGCCTGGCGCCCGGCTGCTGTTTTCAGATCCAGCAGAAGGCCGCGTTTGCCCCGGTTGAGGGTGTGATAGAGGCCGGAGCTGCCTGTGCGTTTTCCCGGGCCAATCTCCCGCGTTACATCGCCGTCTGGTCCTTCCACTTTGATGATGTCAGCCCCCAGGTCAGACAGGATCTGGGTGCAATAGGGCCCCATCAGGACGGAGGTCAGGTCCAGCACTTTCACGCCGCTTAGGGGACCTTTGGGTGGGGTTTTCTTTTGGGAAGTGGAGACCATGGGGAACCTTGTAACCAACAAAAAAGGGCTGCGCTCCGGCGTGATTGCTCCTGCCGGAGCGCAGCTTTAGTGGGAGCCTCTAAAACATGCTGTTGGGCAACAACAGCGACAGCACCGGGAAGATCACGATCAGGGCAAAGACGAGAATGTCCATGGCCAGGAAGTTGATCACGCCCCGGAAGATGGTGTGGACGGGGGCAGAGGCCCCGACCACCGAATTGATGATGAAAACGTTCAGCCCGACAGGCGGTGTGATCAGGCCGATTTCCAGCAGTTTGATCACCACCACACCAAACCAGATCAGATCCAGTCCCATGCCTTCTACCAGGGGAATGACAAAGGGCAGGGTCAGCAGCATGATGCCCAGAGGGTCCAGGAACATGCCCATGATCAAATAGAGGATCACGATCACCAGCAGGATCGACCAGTCGGACATCTGCAGGTACTGCGTGAATTCCACCACTTCGCGCGTCAGCCCGGTCAGGGAAACGAAGGCCACGAACATCTTGGCCCCGGCAGCGATAAAGAAGATGGAGGCACTTTGCAGTGCCGTGTCCTTCATGGCGGTGACGAAGTTCTGCCAGGAGAGCTTCTTTGTCACCATGCCGTAGATCACAGCCACGCTGAGGCAGACCGCAGCAGCTTCGGTGGCGGTAAAGATGCCGCCATAGATCCCGCCAATGATGATGATGAAGAGCAACAGGGCAGGCCAGGCCCGGGCAGAGGCGGCCCAGCGTTCTCTGGCTGTTACCTCTTCTTCAGGCACGGGCGCATCCTGGGGGCGCAGGCGAGTCCAGATGAAGATGACAATGAGGAAACCCAGCAGAGACAGGATGCCGGGGATGACGCCTGCCAGGAAGAGCTTGTTTACAGACTGCTCGGTAAAGAGGCCGTAGAGGATGAACAGCACACTGGGCGGGATCAGCGAGCCCAGGGTGCCGCCAACAGCAACGGTGGAGGTGGCCAGCCGGGTGCTGTAGCGGTAGCGCATCATCTCAGGAATGCAGATCCGCCCCATGGCTGCCGCACAGGCAACAGAAGACCCGGTGATGGCGGAAAACCCACCGCAACCAATGACGGATGCCATGGCCAGGCCACCGGGAATGCGGGCCAGCCAGATGCGTCCGGCGTAATAGATTTCCGTGGTGATTTTGGCGTGAAAGGCTATGTGCCCCAAAGCGATGAAGAGCGGCACCATGGACAGGGGAAAGGAGTGCAGGAATTCGAAGACATTGGAGGAGATCAGCGACATGGTCGGCCGGATCGCCCGATAGGCCTCGAAGCCGTCGCCCCGGCCAAACTTGAAGCCGAAGAAAAGGAAAGTACAGACAATGGCCAGCCCCGCCAGGGCAAAGCCGATGGGCACGCGCAGACCGATCAGGATCAGCGCAATGACAAAGCCAACAAGGCCAATAGTTGTCGGATCCATGGAACTCTTACTCTGTTGGCCCGCTGGGGGGGAGATTGTCTTGCGCGCTGCTGTCAGACGAGCCGGCAAAAGCCCTGAGGGCGTCATGGCCGATCAACCAGGCCAGGCGCACAACAAACAGCAGATAGCCCAAAAAGAAGGCCAGTCGGCCCGGCCACTCGGGCAGTTCCAGCTGACCAAAAAAGTAGGTGTCTTCTGCGATGGTGGCAGCCAGAGCGATGTAGCCGCCGTAGACGATGGGCAGCAGCACCAGAAAGCCGATGACGGAAGACAGCAGGTCCAGCCAGGGGTCAAAGCGCCGGGGCATGAAGTTGGTGAAAACTTCCACCGAGATGTGGGCGCGATCGGCAGTGACGTAAGCCAGAGGCAGGATGATGGAGCCGATCATCAGTTCGCGCACCATCACTTCCACATCAGGCAAAGACCAGCCAAACAGCGCACGGGTGAAAATACCCACGGAGATCAAACTGCCGATCAGAAGAATGCAGGCACCGGAGACGGCCAGTAAGGCCGCCTCCAGGCTGCGCAGCACCTTTGGCCCCGGTGCCGGTTGGGGGCTGGACGAGGTTTTCACTTACCGGGTCCAGGGATAGCCTTTGGCCTGCCGCTCATCTTCGTACTTCTTGAGCGCAGCCATGTAGCTGTCGAACAGAGCATCACCGTTGCTGCCTGCTTTTTCTTTCCAGCTGGTGATGTAGGACTGACCGGCTTTCAGCAACCCTGCCTTACCGGCGTCACTGAGATCGGTAACCGTCATTTTGTTGCCGTTGATGCCAGCAACGATTTTCTCAAATGCCTCGGCGTTACCGGCAATGAGCTGTTCGGCATAGTAGTCGATGAACTCAGACCCCAGATCATCCACAACCTTCTGCTGTTCCGGTGTGAGGCTTTCATAGACATCTTTGTTCATCACGATGCCCAGGCTCTGCAGAGCGCCCCAGTCCAGCTTGGTAACCTGGTTGGCGACCTCTTCCAGCTTGAAGGCCGGAATGGCGTAGCCGTAGAACTGGGTGCATTCGATCAGGCCCGTATCCAGACCCTGGTAGGTGTCATAGGCGCTCATGGCCACCGGGGTGGCGCCCAGGTCTTTGAAAACCTTGCCGTAGATGGAAATGCCGCGGATTTTCAGACCGTCCACATCCAGAACAGACTTTACCACCTTGTCCTTGCAGACCAGCTGAATGGGGCCGGTTGTGGTGTTGGTGACGTAGTGCAGGTTCAGCTTGTCAAACTCGGCCTTCATCGCCGGGTCTGTAGTGGCCATTTCATAGACAGCCCGGGTGCCCACCCAGGGATCGGAGTATTCCGTCGGCAGATCGCTCATAAGATAGTTGTGGTGCAGTTTGGGATTGTAGACCGCCACAATGAAACCCATGTCGGCAGCACCGTCTCCAATGCCCTTGGAGGCTGCTTTGGCTTTCAGAAGTGCGCCCCCCCAGTGGAATTCGACTTTGACTTCGCCGTTGGTGCGCTGTTCCAGCTGATCACCAAACCACATCATGGCCTTGGCCCGTGTTCCGCGGTTGGGGCTTTGGTCCGTGAAGGTCAAAACCGTTTCTGCTTTAAGCGGCGCTGCCACGGCCAGGGACAAGAGCCCTGCGGCCAGCGTTTTTGTGATGAAACCACTGTATTTCATGATCGTTCCTCCCTTTGGTTTTTCTATCTCTGATTGATCCTGGATTTTTCCTCTGATGGGGTGTTTCGGAATTTTGGGCGCAGTTGTCCTGTCCCGCGGTCTGAGAGGCTGCAGACAGCCCCCGTCTTGCGGGTGGTCAGGTCAAGACTGTGGTGTGTTAATTGCTCCCCGTTTCCTGATTGTAACCCAAGACTTTAGAGATCGATCGGGCGCACTGAATGGCAGCCTCTACAAAGAGTTCGCGTTCTCTGATGCCGCGTGACAGGGGCACGCCAATGACAATGGCGGCGACGATTTCACCTTCGGAATTGAGAATGGGCGTGGAAAATCCGGCGGCGTCGGGCGTGTAAACACCCATGGTGACGGAGATTCCGTCCTTGCGGATGCCGCTGAGGATTTTATCCAGCTCAATTCGATCAGTGATTGTGTTTTCCGTTGACCGCTCCAGAGTCACCGCTTCGAAGTACTTCTGTCTGACAGCTTCCGGCAGAAAGGCCAGGAAAAGGCGTCCGCAGGCAGAAGAGTAAAGCGGTCGTTTTGACCCGATGGGCACGGAGTAACGCACCGATTTCTGCGTTTCTGCTGAATCGATGTAGGTGAGATTGCGCTGGTCGGCGTCCAGAACAGCCAGCAGAACCGTTTCCCCGGAATACTCCATAGTTTTCTCGAGGTAAGGCCGGGCGATCTGGCGGATGGTTCGGCCTGCCAGAATGGTTGACGCCAGGGCATAGGCTTCTGAGCCCAGGAAGTAGAGGGAGCCCTTGCGCTGCAGGAAGCCCTGGTCGGTCAGCGCTTTCAACGTTGTTGAGAGAGAGCTTTTGGGAACGTCCAGGCTGGCCGCCACAGCAGAGAGGTTCAGCCCTCCGGGTTCTTCCGCCAGCAAGCGCAACAAGGCAAAGGCCCGGGGTAAAACCATCGGTCCTTCCTGTCGGCCACCCGACGTTGCCTTTTTAGCTTTTGCTGCTGACTCTACCAAGGGAACCTCTTGTTCGCATTTGCGTACAACATCCAATTATTCGAAATCATCTTACCGGAGCACCTTTCTTTGTCAATTGAGAAGGGGGCCAAAAAGGCCCAATTCTCTGGGTTTTTCCGGCTTTTTCGCCTGCTTCTGGTCATGATTCCAGAATCGGCGAAGATTTGCCGGAAGGTTGCTCTGACAGGTTAGACGGACATTGCCGCTTTGGTTCAAGAACAAAGCGGTTCCGAATAGCGGAATTACTTCCAAATTTGGGGATGAGGGCCGGAAGGATGCAGATACAGCGCAGAGATTTCGGCCTGAGTATGCTGCCATCCGGAGCACTTTCCTGTGGACAGGCTTGGTGCTGGTAAGTCGACGTGCCCCGGATGACTTGGGAGTCAGGTTGCCTTGTGACCCTGGTTGTTTTTAATCATAGAACCTGACGGTTCAGTCCCGCGGCAGGGGCAGGACCGACGCCAGCCGGGTGGCATTGGTGTTCAGGCCGGAGCCGCCGTCGGTGGGCAACAGCACGCCGGTGATGTAGCTGGCCATGTCGGAAGACAGGAACTGGCAGACATTGCCGATGTCTTCATGGCTGCCCAGCCGTCCTAGTGGAACGGATGCGATCTTCGCGGCCAGCTGATCCTCTGTGGCATAGAGCCGGTCCATCCCGCCCGAGTTGGCAATGGGGCCGGGGGCCACAGAGTTGATCCGGATGCCATCTGCCCCCCATTCCAGGGCAAGAGAGCGGGTGATCATGTCCACCCCGGCTTTGGCGGCACAGACATGAGACTGTCCCACCTGGGCCACGTAGGAGTGGGCTGAGGAAATGTTGATGACCGAAGCCCCCGGCTTTTTAAGGTGGGGATAGGCCGCGGTCATGACGTGATGGGTGCCCAGCACATCGATTTCCATCACCGCGCGGAAACCGTTGGAGGAGATGTCGTTGGCCAGGGCCGGGAAGTTCCCGGCGGCCCCGGAAACCAGGATGTCGAGGACACCAAAGGTCTCCTTGAACGTGGCAAAGGCGGTTTTGACAGCTTCAAAATCCCGCACATCGGCGACACAGCCGGCCGCTTTGCCCCCATGAGCCTCCAGATCTTTGACGGTGGCGTCCACCTTTTCCTGACGGCGGGAAAAGACAAAGACCGACGCCCCGGCTTTGGCAAAGGAGTGAGCCACCCCCTGGTTGATGCCGTTTGTTCCGCCGGCCACCACAACGTTTTTACCTGTGAAATCAAAACTCATGGGACTGTCTTTCCTTCTGCGTTGGGTGGGGTTGGTTGTGGCTGGACTGTCCCGGGGTCAGACCCGGGAGCTATCTGCGCCGTAGGGCGTCGGTGCTTACTTGCCCTTGAACACCGGACGGCGTTTTTCATTGAAGGCCATCACGCCTTCCATCCAGTCTTCACTGGCAGCGCAGCGACCGAAGTTCCGGGCCTCCATTGCCAGCTGACTTTCAAAGGAATTGGCGTGGGAGGCGTACATCAGCTCTTTGATTGCACCCATAGCCAGCGTGGCGCTGTTGGCCAGGCGGCGGGCCAGCTTGTCTGTTTCCGCCTGCAGATCTTCAGGGGGGACCAGCCGATTGACCAGCCCGTAGGACAGGGCCGTCTGGGCATCAATTTTGTCGCCCAGCATGGCCAGCTCCATGGCCCGGCGCACACCCACCAGACGTGGCAGGTAGTAGGAACCGGAGCCGTCCGGGCTGGTGCCAATGGCAGAGTAAGAGAAGCGATAGATGGAGTTGTCCGCAGCGATCGCCATGTCACAGGCCATCATGAAGGACATGCCCGCCCCGGCGGCGGCCCCGTCGATGCTCGCCAGAACAGGTTTCTTCATGCGTTGCAGGGACATCAGCATGGGATGCAGATGGTGAATGCGACGCTCAAAGTAGGCCCCCCGTTCCGCAGGTGGCGTATCCTTAAACTCGGCAAAGGACTTGACGTCGCCCCCGGCCATGAAGTTGCCCCCGGCGCCGCGCAGCACAACACATCGCACGGAAGGGTCATGCTCAATGGCATCTACGGCCTCAAACATGGCATGGCGCATGTCCAGAGACAGGGCATTCATCACCTCCGGCCGGTTCATGGTCAGGGTCGTGATGCCGTCTTCGTGCGAAACCTGTAAATGATCGGTCATGGTCTTGGCTCCTGTACTAAACCGGTTCCCAGCTGAAGTAGGTGGTGGAGGTGTCGGGGGCCGTCAGGTCGGCTTCCATGGCCGGGAATGCGGTCTCGACAATGGCCTGAGAGGTCCAGCCCTCCGCCGTATGCTGGGTGCGGATGGGGCGCGGCTGGTTGAAGAGGTAGAGCTCGTTGGCCCTGGCCCCCATGATCTGTCCGTTGATCTTGGCGGCCTGATCGCTCAGCAGGGCAGCGGCCAGCGGGGCCACTTTGTCGGCGCGCAGTTTGTCCATGCGGGCCCGCCGTTCGGCATAGCCCGGGCTGTCGGGGGGAATGGAGCCGGTCATGCGGGTGAAAGCCCAGGGGGCGATACAGTTGGACCGGACCCCATAGCGGGCCATGTCGATGGAGATGGAGCGGGACAGACCGGCGATGCCCATTTTGGCCGCGGAGTAGTTGGTCTGGCCAATGTTGCCCACCAGCCCGGAGGTGGAGGTCATATGCACAAAGGCCCCGCCGTTTTGCGCCCGGAAGTGGTCGGCGGCGGCGCGGGAGACATAGAAATAACCGTTCAGATGCACCTGAATGACCGTATCGAAGTCGTCTTTGCTCATCTTGTGAAAGATGCGGTCTTTCAGGATTCCGGCGTTGTTCACAACCCCGTGCAGGTCCCCGAAACTGTCGAGGGCATTTTCGATGATGCGGTGGGCGTCATCCCAGTCGGAAATGGAGTGGGTGTCGGCCACAGCCTGGCCGCCCGCCGCCCGGATTTCCTGTACTACTTCTTCAGCCGGGCTGACGGGCAGGTCTTCCACATCCAGGTCGCTGACCCCGACTCCCAGATCGTTGACCACCACTTTGGCGCCCTGGGCGGCAGCTTCCAAAGCGATGCATTTGCCCAGGCCCCGGCCTGCCCCCGTCACAATGACGGTCTTGCCTTCTAGAACTCCCACAGCTCTGTTCCTCTGTTTCTTTGCTGTTGCTTGATTGGATGCGGGTGTGATCAGTCGGCCATCAGGCTGGCCTGGCCGCGATCCAGGACCACTTCGTTGCGGTCTTCGACCACGACCCGGAAGCGGGCGCCACCCTCGGTTTTCCAGATGTCGGTGCGCACGGTATCGCCCGGGAAAACAGGACGGCTGAAGCGGCAGGCATAGCCGCCGAACTTGGCAGGGTCACCGCCTGCCATTTCCTGCAGCAGCACATGGCCCGCAATGCCCATGGTGCATAGACCATGAAGAATGGGACGGTCGTACCCGGCTTTGGTCGCAATGGCCGGTGAAATGTGCAGTGGATTGTAGTCGCCGCTCAGTCGATAGATTAGCGCTGCACGTGGATCGATTGTGCGGGTGACAGACTGATCCGGCGCGCTGTCGGGCAGGGGTGTCAGGGGGGCTGGAACCTCGCCGTGGTCGCCGCAACCGCCATCACCGCGGCAGAAGGCCCCTGAGGTCACGCGGCAGATTTCTTCACCGGTGTCGATGTCACTGAGGGTTTTCTCGTAGTAGACGATGGCGCCTTTGTCGGCCCCTTTGTCGGTGATGCCAGTGACCCGGAAGCTGGCTTTGACCTTGCCGCTGGCGGGCAGGGGGCGGGACATGGTCAGGAACTGTTCTGCGTGCAGCAGCTTGACCCAGTCGATCTCCAGGGAGGGTTCCTGCATCCAGAAACCGGGATGTCCCAGCACCATTGCGTAAGACGGAAGCGTCACCAGACCCTGTTCAAACAGGTGCTTCAGATCGTTTTCATCTGTCGGGTTCAGGCCAAGATTGACCCCGAGGGCGTAGAGAATGACGTCCCGCTCTGTAAAGGAAGTCTCCGATCCTTTGATGTCGTAGTTGAGAACTTTATCAGCCAGCATGGAGAGGTCCTTTGGTTTGTCGTGTTAGATCTGCGGAAAGGGGCAGGGATCGTGCCCTGCCCATTTAAGGAGATTGTTTCTGTGCTTTAGTAAGACTTGGGCAGCCCCAGAACACGCTCACCAATGAAAGAGGCAATGAGCTGCTCGGAGACCGGCGCAATGCGGGCGATCAACACTTCTCGCAGTAGCCGTTCCACATGGTATTCCTTGGCATAGCCCATGCCGCCGTGGGTGAGGACAGCTTGCAGAGCGGCGTTGTACCCGGCCCGAGCCCCCAGGAACTTGGCCGCGTTGGCTTCGGCCCCGCAGGGTTCGCCTGCGTCATAGAGTTCACCGGCTTTCACAGCCATCAGCCAGGCGGCTTCCAGTTCCATCCAGTTTTCAGCCAGAGGGTGCTGAATGCCCTGGTTCTGACCAATGGGACGGCCAAAGACTTCCCGCTCCACCGCATAGGTGGAGGCCCGGCGCAGAGCGTCCTGACCAATGCCAACAGCCTCGGCCCCGATCAGGATCCGTTCCGGATTCATGGCCTGCAGGATGTAGTGGAAACCCTTGCCTTCTTCGCCGATCAGCTCCTCATCAGGAATGAAGAAGTTGTCGAAGAACACCATGTTGGAATCGACTGCCTTGCGGCCCATCTTCTCAATCCGCTGCACCTCGATCTTCGAGCGATCGAAATCCGCATAGAAGATTGACAGGCCATGGGTTGGCTTGGCGCAGTCTTCCCGTTTGGTTGTACGGGCCAGCAGCATGATTTTGTCCGCGACCTGGGCCGTGGAATTCCAGATCTTGCGACCGTTGATGATGTAGCCGCCAACCACCTTCTTGGCGAAGGTGGTAATGTTGGTCGTGTCCAGCCCCACGTTGGGTTCAGTCACCCCGAACGCAACCTTGTCCATGCCTTTGGCCAGACGCGGCAGCCACTTGTCCTTCTGTTCATCGGTGCCGTAAAGCGCAATGGGGTGCGGGCCGAACATGGAAATGTGGATGCCCGATGCCGCCGACATGCCGCCGCAACGGGCAATGGTGTTCATCATCACCGCCGCTTCACCGACCCCCAGACCGGCCCCGCCGTACTGTTCCGGCAAGGTGATGCCCAGCCAGCCTGCCTCGGCAACGGCCCCGTGAAAGTCGTGGGGGAACTCACCATCGCTGTCGCGGGCCAGCCAATAGTCATCACCAAAGTTGTTGCAGACGGCCTGAACGCCTTCGCGAATGGCGGTGAAGTTATCACTCATGGAATCGGTCTTTCTTTTGGGACTTTACTGGTTTGTCCGGTTCTGTGGACGCCGTTCAGGACGCGTTGGCGTAGCGGTTCAGATGGAAATCGCTGTTGCCAAAGATCATGTCGATGGCCATCAGGCGCTTGTAGAAGTGGCCGATGGGGAACTCGTCGGTCATGCCGATGCCGCCGTGCAGCTGGACGCCCTGACCGCCGACAAAACGGGCCGCTTCGCCGATTTTGGATTTGATGGCTGAGGCTGCCAGCAGCCGTTCTTCAGCGCTTCCGTCTGCACGCATGGCCGAGATATCGCAGAGTGCCTTGGCTTCTTCAGCAGCCACGTACATGTCCACCACCCGGTGTTTGACCACCTGGTTGGAGCCAATGGGCGCGCCGAACTGCTTGCGGGTTCCCACATAATCTTTGGTCATGTCGTTGACCGTCTGCATGGCCCCGATGGCTTCTGCGCTCAGGGCGCAAATGGCCAGATCAATGACCTTCTCGATTACCGGATAGGCGTTGCCTTCTTCCCCCAGAAGGGCGTCTGAGGGCACCTGGACATTATCAAAGGCCAGATCACTGGCCCGTTGCCCGTCAACTGTGCGGAAGTCCTTGGTCACCAGTCCCGGGGTTTCCCGGTCCAGCAGGAAGAGGGAGATGCCGTCCTGGTCCGATGCGTTACCGGAAGTGCGACAGGAAACGACGATCTTGTCGGCGCTGGCGGCGTGCAAAACCACGGATTTGGTGCCGTTGAGCTGGTAGCCGTCGGCGGTTTTTTCGGCCTGGCAGGTCACATTGGACAGATTGTAACGGGACTGCGGTTCGGCGTAGGCAAAGGCCAGCAGGCACTGCCCTTCGATAACGGCTGGCAGAACAGCTTCCTTTTGAGCAGTACTGCCCGCTTCTTCAATCAGGCGTCCCCCCAGCAAGACGGTGGAGAGGTAAGGCTCCAGCACCAGGCCAGCGCCCAGTCCTTCCATCAGCACATTGGTGTCGATGGCCTTGCCGCCCAGCCCACCGGACTCTTCGCTGAAGGGCAGGGCCAGCCAGCCCATGTCAGCAAACTGCTGCCAGTGATCCCGGGAAAAGCCCAGGGCGCTGTCCACCAGGGCGCGGCGGTCGTTGGGTTCGTAGTTTTCTTTAACAAAACGATCCACGCTGTCCTTGAGCATGGTCTGTTCTTCGGAGAGTTCGAAATCCATTGCTTGGTGTTCCCTCTAGCCCAGGATCAGCTTGGCGATGATGTTGCGTTGAATCTCATTGGAGCCGCCATAGATGGTGGCGGCACGCTGATAGAGATGGTCGGCCATAATGCCGTGGGCGAATTCGGGGCCCAGCGGACCGTCGTTGCGTTTGCTCAGGGACTCTTCGGATTCATAGGCCAGGCCGTACATGCCCAGGGCATCTACAGAAAGTTCCTTGAGGGACTGAGCCATCTCCGCGCCTTTGATCTTCAGGATGGAGGGTTCGTAACTCAGTTTCTTGCCGGCAACCTCCTGGGAGAGGTAGCGCAGTTCTGCCGCTTCCAGAGCCAGCAGGTCGACTTCCAGCTTAGCCACTTTGCGCTTGAAGTCGGGGTCTGCCATCAGGGTGGACCCACTGATGTTCTGCTGCCCGGCGATGCGCTTGAGGCGTTTGAGCTGATACTGAGAGCGGGCGACACGGGCGATCATGTTGCGCTCGTGACCCAGCAGGAACTTGGCGTAGGTCCAGCCCTTGTTCTCTTCACCCACCAGGTTTTCTGCAGGCACCCGCACATCGTCGAAGAAGACTTCATTGAGGGTGTGATCGAGATCCAGGCCGATGATCGGGCGGACGGTGATGCCCGGTGTTTTCATGTCAATCAGCAGGAAAGAGATCCCTTCCTGGGGTTTGCACTCTGTATCCGTCCGTACCAGGCAGAACATCATGTCGGCGTGGTGGGCAAAACTGGTCCAGATTTTCTGGCCGTTGACCACATAGTCGTCGCCGTCGCGCACAGCCCGGGTCTTGAGAGAGGCAAGATCTGATCCGGAGCCGGGTTCTGAATAGCCCTGACACCACCAGGTATCAGAGTTCAGAATGGACGGCAGATACTTGTCCTTCTGGGCCTGGGTGCCAAAGGTGTAGATCACCGGACCCACCATGCTCAGGCCGAAGGGCACCGTCTGTGGGGCACCGGAAAGGAAGTGCTCCTGATTGTAGATGTAGCGCTGGGTCAGGCTCCAGCCCGTGCCGCCGTATTCCACCGGCCAGGCGGGAGCGATCCAGCCCTTCTTGTGCAGGATCTTCTGCCACTGGACGATGTCTTCCTTTGACGGGTGCAGCCCCCGGTCGGAACGGTCAAATACAGTCTCCGGCAGGTTGCTGCGCAGAAACTCTCGGACTTCCTGGCGAAAGGCCAGATCCTCGGCACTGAATGATAAATCCATCAGGTCTTCCTGTTCTTGTAACGCCGTGTCACCTCGTCACGCTTTTCAAGCCGGGCAGTCTTTGTGCTTTGGACGAGGTCCGTCTGACAGGCCCCCCGGCTTGGTGGCATCAGGCGTCGGTGGGCTTTTTGCGCATCAGGGCTGTTCGGGTGCAGGTGGCCACAAGAGTGCCATCCTGTTTGAAGGCTTCATGATAGAAGACCACGATGCCGTCGTTGGGGCGCGACTTGCTTTCACGCTTGCTTTTGATGGTGGTGCGGGCACGCAGGGTGTCACCGTGGAACACCGGGCGGGGGAAGTTGATGTCTTCCATGGCCAGGTTGCCCACCGTGGTGCCCAGGGTGGTCTCGGTCACGGTCATGCCAATCATCAGACCCAGGGTGAAGATGGAGTTGACCAGCGGCTGGCCGTATTCGGTCTGAGAGGCCATGTGAAAATCAATGTGCAGCGGCTGGGTGTTCAGCGTTGCGTTGCAGAACCACATGTTGTCGGCTTCTGTTACTGTGCGAGTCAGCGCGTGATCAAACACCTGACCTTCTTCGAATTCTTCAAACCACAAGCCTGACATGCCCTGTCCTCTTTCCCTGTTCTGGCCGCCGGGTTCGCCAACCCGTTTCGAAAATTATTGCGTATTTGCGTATTAAGTTCTGTTATCCGAACATTATGAGAGGTATACACTTCCGTCAATGCGTAGTTTTCTCTCTTTTCCGCCGGATCCCTGAAAAGCGATAGGAAAACAATTGTTCCTGTCGGTTTTGAATATGAGATTTCTGTTCGGAAAAGCGAATAGCAAACGGGTAAATGACTTTGACTTTGCAAGATACCAACAGCCGCACCGGCGGTGACGACCTGGGATGGCAGCCGCTCAAAGGCTTGAAGGTCATCGATTTTTCGATGCTGTTGCCGGGACCGATTACGACCTTGATTCTGGCGGACCTGGGCGCAGAGGTCATCAAGGTGGAACCGCCTGGCGGGGATTACTCCCGCCATATGAAAGGCGAGATGTACGCCTGTGCGAATCGCAACAAAACCAGCATCGTTCTGGACCTTAAAGCCGAAGGGTCAGATGACATCATCAAGCGGCTGGCGGAATACGGTGATGTGGCCATTGAAGGGTTCCGTCCCGGCGTGGCGGACCGTTTGGGATTCGGGCCGGCTCAGTTGCATGCCAGCAATCCGGGTTTGATTTACTGCTCGATTTCCGGCTTTGGACAGACCGGGCCCGATGCCAAGAAGGCCGGTCACGATCTTGCTTACATTGCCATGGGCGGGGGACTGGCCAACAAGGGACAACTGCGCCAGCCACCCAGCCGGGCCACGCTGCCTGTTGCCGATATTGCAGGCGGGGCTTACGCAGCCGTGGCCATTCTGGCCGCCCTGCAGGAAAGGGATGCGGGAAAAACCGGTGCCGTTCTTGATCTCAGCCTTTACGAGGCTGTGCTCTATAGCAGTGCCATCCGGTTCGGTTTCACCACCGATCCGGAGTCCGTCGATCATCTCTACCCGGCCAATGACCTCTTTACCTGCGCCGATGGTCGTCAGCTGGCCCTGACGGTGATTGAAGTGAAGTTCTGGGACAACTTTGTCCGGGCAACTCAGGATCTGGATCCCCGTTTCGGCGACGATGACTATGCCACCGAAGACAATCGCAAGCTCAACTACGAACGCCTGATGGGGCTGCTGGATGAGCTCTTTGCCCGGCGGCCTGCCCAGGAATGGGTGGATTACTTTGATCAGCATGATGTGCCGACAACGATCTGTGTGACCGCGCAGGAAACGGTTAAGTCCGCTCATGCCCAGGCCCGCGCCCTGCATGTGGAAACCGACCATGGCACGGTTATGCCCTTTCCGGTCATTGCCAGCGGCCAGCGGTTGCCCAAGGCTCAACGGCCCGCCCCGGAAATGGGGGCAGACGGCACAGCTATTCTGACGAAACTCGGCTTTTCGGAAGCAGACATTGCAGGCTATGCCGAAGACAAGGTGGTTCTGCTGCCGTCAGAAGGATGACCCTTGAAGGTAACTGGCTCTGGAAAGTGAACTGTCGCTGTCATGATTAGAATTGTTGAGGCCGAAACCCTGAACCTGGCCAACCACATTCGGCCAGGAGATAGCCTGATCTGGGGACAGGGGTCAGGAGAACCGCTGGCGCTGGTTGAGGCGCTGGTGGCTCAGCGCCAGGAGATCGGGCAGGTGCGGGCCTTTGTGGGGCTGTCCCTGTCGCAAAGCCTGTTGCCGGAGCATTGTGACAGCATCTCTCCCTTCAGCTACGGCGCGCTGGGGACCTGCGGGGCGCTGCGCAAAGCCGGAAAACTGGACCTGTTGCCCTGCCACTATTCTTCCGTCCCCAATCTCATCGCGCAGGGCCAGTTGCCCATCGATGTGGTTTTCGTCCAGATCAGCCCACCTGGTCCCGATGGCAGCCACAGTTTGGGGTTTTGCAATGACGTTCTGCCGGAAGCCATGAAGAAGGCCCGGGTGGTCATTGCAGAAATCAATGAGCGGGTTCCCTGGAGCCATCAGGATGTCCGGCTGGATGAAAGCCTGATTGATTTTGCCATTTGGTCTGACCGGGATCTTCCCCCTGTCAGGGTGCCGAAACCCGGCCCGGTGGATCAGGCCATTGCCGGGCACATCGCAGCCAGGATCTCTGATGGTGACACCCTGCAATACGGCGTGGGGGCCATTCCGGCGGCCATTTTGAAGGCCCTGTCCGGGCATCGGGATTTGGGAGTTCATTCGGGACTGCTGACGGAAGAAATCATCGACCTGATCGAAAGCGGCGTGGTGACCAACGCCCAAAAAGGCATTCATGCCGGAAAGTCCATTGGGGCGGTCTGTGTCGGTGGGGAGCGTCTGTCCCGCTTTATGCACAACAATCCTGACATTGAACTGCATCAGATCAGATCGACCCACGGCGCCGCCACGCTGTCACAGCTGGACAATCTCATTGCCATCAATTCGGCGCTGGAGGTGGATCTCTTTGGGCAGATTAACGCCGAGCAGGTGGGAAACCGCTATCTGGGCGCCATCGGCGGGCAGGTGGATTTCATGCATGCCGCCACCACCGCGTCTCAAGGGCTGTCCATCATTGCACTGCCCGCCAGCCAGGGAAAAAGCGGTCGAAGCCGCATTGTTTCACAGTTGAGCGGTCCCTTTGTGACCACCTGCCGGGCAGATGTTGATCTGGTGGTAACTGAACACGGTGTGGCGGATCTGCGCGGCAAAACCCTGGATGCGCGGGCCAGCAGCCTGATCAACATCGCCCCGCCGGATCAACGCGAGGCCTTGTTGCGGGACTACCACGACAAACTGGGGGGCGGAGCGATTTAAGGGGTTCGCCTCTGTCCGGCTGATCTGGAGAGGGCGGATCGGCCTTGTACAAAAAAACAACAAAAGACCAACAGGAAACGGTTCATGAGTGAGACAGGTTTATCCAAGCTGAAGCAGTTTTTATCTCCCCGATCGGTGGCGATCATCGGCGCATCTGATAATCCCACGCGCATTGGGGGACGGCCTGTCCACTACCTGAAGAACCACGGTTATGAAGGGGAGATCTATCCGGTCAATCCGCAGCGGGAAACGGTCCAGGGCCTGAAAGCCTATACGGATGTCGACAGCATTGACGGACCGGTGGACGCCGCCATCGTTGCCGTGCCGGCTGCCCGTGTGATGGATGCCGTGCAGGCCTGTGCGGATAAGGGCGTAAAAGGCTGTATCGTTCTTTCCTCCGGCTTTGCAGAGCTCAGTGAGGCAGGCGGGAAAGCCCAGGACGACCTGACATCACTGGCAAGAGAAAGCGGCATGCGGATTTTCGGACCCAACTGTCTGGGGTCGGTCAATGTGCATGAGCGCTTCTTTGCCACCTTCTCCGGCGTGATTGCCCGACAGGAGCCTCTTATGGGCGGCCTGTCTCTGGTGACGCAGTCCGGGGCCTTCGGCAGTCACCTCTATGGGCTGGCTCAGGACGCCGGTCTGGGGCTGCGCTACATGATGACCACCGGCAATGAATGTGATGTGCAGGTGGCCGATGGCATTCAGGTCTGCGCTGAAGATCCGAAAACCAGCGTCATCATCGCATATGCAGAAGGGATCAAGGATGGCCCCCGTTTGATTGCGGCTCTGGAGGCCGCAGCGGCGGCTGAAAAACCGGTGATCTTCTTCAAGGTCGGGCGCTCAGCTGTTGGGGCAGAGGCCGCCAGGGCCCACACGGCTTCAGATACCGGTGACGATATGCTGGCGGACGCCATCTTGCGCCAGTACGGGGCTTACCGGGCAGAGACGACGGAAGAACTGATGGACATTGCCTACGCTGCCACCCACGGCAGCCGCCCGAAAGGCAAGCGCCTGGGCTTGATCACCGTCTCTGGCGGGGTCGGGGTTCTGATGTCCGATGCCGCAGAAGCCAAAGGACTGGATGTGGCGCCCCTGGCCGAAGAGGCCCAGGCCGCGCTGGTGGATCTCATGCCCTTTGCTGCAGCCCGCAATCCAGTGGACGTGACCGCCCAGATCCTCAATCAGCTGGATGTCATGCCTCAGTTTTTTTCAACCCTGCTGGAAAAGGGCCAGTACGATGCCAGCATTGTGTTCTTCTCCAGCGCTGTTTCCACCAAGAACTTTGCCGACACCTGCCTGGCGGCCATGAAGGAACTGCGCCGGGAACATCCGGACGCCTACATCATCATGTCGATCCTGGCCGATGAAACTCAGCGGCGGGACTATGAAGCTCTGGGCTTTCCTGTCTTTGCCGATCCCAGCAGGGCGGTTTCTGCCATTGGGGCTCTGGCCCGATTCTCTGAAGCTTTTGAGCGCCAGAAAAGGCGGGGAGAACTGGAAGATGCGGTTGGGCAGTACCGGGCCGATATCAAGGCAGGGCTTACTCAAAAGACCCTGCTGAGCCACGCCGGGCTTGATCTGGGACCAGACCTCAGCCACGGCAGCAGCAAGGACGCTGCAGAGACGACTCTGGAAGTGCAGCTGGATCTGCAGGACGACCCGACCTTCGGTCCGGTGATGACCGTGAAACCGGCGGGAAGCCTGGGCCGCGCTCTGAACAGCCGGGCCTGCCGCAGAGTTCCCTTTTCCAGCGATGAGGCGGAAGATCTTCTAGGTGAACTGAAACTAGGCCCTCTCTTTGAACAGCAGGGAGGGTATCCGGCAGCAGACAAAGCCGCGTTGGTGGCTGTCCTGTCCCGCCTTTCTTTGCTGGCGGCGGCGGGAGGTTTGACCCCCGGTGAAGCAGATCAGTTGCATCTAATTGTCCGCGAAAGCGGGAAAGGCGTGGCAGTCAAGCCTTGGCCTGTGGCAGGTAACGGGCGCGAAACTGCAGGAAGCACCGTTGCACAGCCTGCGCTTTAGGACCGTTTGAACGTATGCGCAGAGCGCCCTTCAAAAGCCGTTTGTCGTCGGCTGTGCTGGTGGTTGTTGTGGCCATGGCCGTGGCCATGGAGTTGGGAGTGTCCGGGGGCAGTACTTTGCTGGCTGGCGCGGGCATTCTGACGTTCATGGCACTGGAATGGCGACGGATGGCCAGAGTCGCCCGGGTGACTTTCCTGGTTGGAATGGGCTTGCTGGCCTGGCTTTATCTGATGGATCAGATGTCTGTCGACCTGCTGGTCAAAGCCGTCAATCGTTCCGCCTTTTTTGTCTTCTTTGTGGTCTCTCTGGATGTCTTGCGGGACGCTGCCACGCTGTCGCCGCTGATCAAACGCTGCGGCAAGATGATCATCGACCAGCCCCCGGGCCGCCGCTATGCCGTGCTGACCTTTGGCGGGCACCTGTTTGGCCTGCTACTGAATGTGGGAACACTCAATCTGCTGGGGGCCATGGTTCGGCGCACGGTCGATACGGGCCAGCAGGGTGTGGAAGACCGCGTTCGGCAGGTCCGGTTAAAACGCATGACCCTGGCCCTGTTGCGTGGATTCTGTGCCATTACCTTGTGGGCGCCGACCTCTGTGACTGTGGTGGTGGTGCTGTCCGCCATCCCGGATTTCGACTGGTACGCTTTCTTTCCGCTCGGTGTTCTGACCTCAGTGGTCTATGTGTTGCTGGGCTGGGCTCTGGATCGCCTCTGGTTCTCCAGAGGGCAGGTTCCAGACCAGCCTGAAAGCCTGAGGCGGGTGATCCGCAGCCTCTTCCCGCTGTTCCTGCTGAACTGCTTTGTCCTGGGGACCACCATTGTGGTTTCGGAGCTTTTTGGCCTGCGTATGATCGGGGCTTTGTTGATCTGTGTGCCGGTCATCGGCGCGGGCTGGATTATCTTTGAGTACCGCCGGGCAGGGGGGCTGAAAACCCTGGGACTGGCCCGGCGCCGTATCACCCATCATCTGGTGCCGGGGCTCTGTGACTTGAGGTCAGAAATTGGCATTCTGGCCGCGGCCGGATTTATGTCCGTACTGATCCTCTCCATGGTGGACATCCAGTATCTGAGCCAGATGACAGCACAGCTGGGGCTGACCCAGGGCATGATCCTGGTGGCCGCCTTGTGGAGCATTCTGGCGCTGGGGGTGGTGGGTTTTAACCCGATCATCACCGTGGCGGTGGCCGTCGGTATCGTCGGCAGTCTGACCAGCCTGGACATGAATCCGCACCTGCTGGCGTTGACCGGCACCATGGGGTGGGCGCTGGTCACAGGATACTCCCCCTTTGCCGCTGCCAACCGTCTGGTCAGCCGCTGCGTTCGCCACAGTCCGGTAGAGGTGGGCATGCGCTGGAATGCGCCCTTTATCTTACTGGTTCTCCTTTTAACCTCTGCCGTGTTGCTGATCTTTTCCTGATGGAAAACGGGACAGGGCAGGGCCTCTAGAGCAAAGAAACAGGATGACGTCCATGAACAAACGTGAGGATTTTATCGGCTCCTGGCAGATGGTCAGCTGGCGCTCTCTGAAAGACGGGGAGCCCGATGGTTACCCCATGGGGGAAGACGCAAAGGGGCAGATTGTTTATGCCGCTGAGGGTCGCATGGCCGCCTTTTTGATGCGGGCGGACTTTGAAGAAAACAGTCAGACAACTCTGCCCACAGCCCAAACCATGATTTCCTATGGCGGCACCTGGCGGGTTGAGGGCGAGGAGATTGTGCACGACGTGATCTTTGCCACCTTGCCTCACTGGATTGGCCGACCGCTGGTGCGCCGGGTGGAACGACAAGGCGAGCGCATCCTGCTGCGCACCGCCCCGGAATACAGTAAATCCGGCAAGCGCTATGAGCATGAATTGCTTTGGGAACGGGTTGCCTGATAGACGCCAGTCCGGCCGCTTAATCCAGGGATTGGCTGCCGTCATGAACAAGGGAAGGGAGGGCTCTTGCCCCTCCCTGATCAGGGAAATTTTCCTTTGCCGCTGATTTGGGCAGAAAAATCAGCTTTTGGCTCATTTTTTGTCAGCAAAATTTGGACAAAAGGGCCTCAGGCGCGTACATCAATAGCCGAAATTTCTCAGAGCAGCAGTCTGGTCGTCGATTCTGGTTCAGACCCTGCTGCGAATGATCATGTGTAGCTGAGCAATACGGACCGTGGTGGGGGCGCGAGCGCCTGTGCCCGCACCCGTTGAGACAAACTCTGGAGACCCTAATGACCGGTACAGCAAGTAACCAAGAGCAGTGGAAAAAAGTATCTGAAGGAAAAGGCTTTATCGCCGCCTTGGATCAAAGCGGGGGCTCCACTCCCAAGGCTCTGGGCCTTTACGGCATTGAACCCAGTGCCTGGTCCAACGACGAAGAAATGTTCGACCTGATGCATCAGATGCGCGTGAGGATCATGACCTCCCGTGCGTTCCAGAAAGATCAGATCGTCGGCGCCATCCTGTTCGAAAAGACCATGGACTCCCAGGCTGAAGGTCAGCCGGTTCCTGCCTTCCTCTGGGAAAAATGCGGCGTGGTTCCCTTTCTGAAAGTGGACAAGGGCCTGGAAGCTGAAGCTGACGGCGTCAGCCTGATGAAGCCCATGCCGGGCCTGGGCGAAACCCTGGACCGTGCTGCCAAGCTTGGCATCTTCGGTACCAAGATGCGTTCCGTCATCAAGTCGGCGTCTGAAAGCGGCATCAACGCCATCGTTGATCAGCAGTTTGAAGTGGGCAAAGAGATCCTCTCTCATGGCCTCGTTCCCATCATCGAGCCGGAAGTGGACATCAACAGCGCAGACAAAGGCGATTGCGAGAAGATCCTCTTCGCCGCCATTCTGAAGCACCTGGATGCACTGTCTGACGACCAGTCCGTGATGCTGAAGCTGACTCTGCCCAACGACGCCAATGCGTACAAAGCCCTGATCGATCACCCCCGTGTTCTGCGCGTGGTGGCTCTGTCCGGCGGTTACAGCACCGATGTGGCCTGCGAAAAGCTCAGTCAGAACGACGGCATGATCGCCAGCTTCTCCCGTGCGCTGACCGAAGGCCTCAACGTCTCCATGAGCGACGATGAATTCGAAGGCGCGCTGGAAGGCAAAGTCGAGAAAATCTACCAGGCATCTCTGTAACGCCGACAGGCGAGAGGTAAATTCACGCTTAGAGGGGTGTCACCAAGTGAGGCCACTTAAAGCGATTTGACTCTAGAGACCTTTAAAGAGGGCGGGCCGCTTTTCCAGGAAAGCAGCCACGCCCTCTTTTGCATCGTGGCGGTGGCGCAGGTCACCGTTCATTTCCAGTTCGGCCCGAAACTGCGTCTCAAAGTCGTCCCCTTCCAGGCGATCCAGCAGGGCCCGGGTCTGAACCAGCGCATGGGTGGGGCCTTTGGCCAGCTGAGCGGCCAGTTCCCGGGCGCGGGGCAGCAGGGCATCATCTTCCAGAACTTCGCTGACCACGCCCAGATCCAGGGCCTGTCCGGCAGAGAGGGCGTCGTTGGTCATCATCATTTTCAGGGCGTTGCTCCGGCCGATGGCTTTGGGCAGCAGATAGCTGGACCCCAGATCCGGGGCCAGCCCGATGCGGCTGAAAACCTGAATGAACTTGGCGGAGGAAGCGGCCAGCAGAATGTCGCCTGTCAGGGCCAGGGAGAAGCCGCCGCCGGCGGCTGTGCCATTCACCGCAACGATCACCGGAACCTGACAGCGGCGGAAGGCCTGAAAGACCGGGAAGTAGGCCCGCATCAGTTCCTCTGCCAGGTCCTTTTCCGGCGGCACCCGGTCCCGTAGATCCTGTCCGGAACAAAAACCCCGCCCTGCGCCTGTCAGGATGAGGGCCCGCAGCTCCGGATCCTGTTCAGTCTGGCGCAAGGCATCCAGAGCTTCTGCCATCATGGCAAAGGTCAGCGCATTGAGAGCTTCCGGACGGTTGAGTGTAAGGGTTGCAACCGCCCCCTCCCGGGTAAACTGAATGTACTGATAGTCCTGCATGCTCAGTTCCCTTTGCGTCCAGACCTTTGGCTGGTTCGGGCCGTGTCTTAGAGCATGATCGGTTCAGTCAGAAGCGCTTTGCGCTAGTAACTAAACCGTTGATCATCCTCTAACGCGTTGAAAAGAGGCAATTTCACGCTTCAAGTGTTGTCACCTAGTGAGTCCACTTAAAGCGATTTGACTCTAGCCCTGATGTTGTCTGCTAGCCTTCTTTTCCAGCAGGCTGGCGATTTCCGCTTCAGAGTATCCGGCTTCAGCCAGCACTTCCGTCGAATGCGCCCCCAGATGGGGAGGCAGGGTGCGAATGGTGGAAGGGGTCTTGGAAAAGCGCACGGGCGGTTCGGGCATGCGCAGAGTCCCTTCGGTGGGGTGCTCTTTGAAATGCCAGAAGCCGCTGGCTTCCAGTTGCTCGTCATTCAGCAGATCTTCTTTGGTGTTGACCCGCTGCACGGGAATGTTGGCGGCATCCAGATCCCGCTGCCATTCGGCAGTGGTCCGGGTCGCGACAATATCGGCCAGCAGACCGTAGATCTCCTGGGAGTTTGCAACCCGTGTGGCCAGGCTTTCGAAGCGCGGATCGCTGCACAGCTCTTCCCGCCCGGCCAGTTTCAGAAACTGCTGCCAGTTGTCGTCCGTATAGGGCAGAACCGCCAGGTAGCCGTCCTTGGTGGCGTAGGGCTTGCGCATGGTGTTCAGCAGGCGCTCGTAGCCCATCTGCGCAATGGGGGGCTCAAAGCAGGCACCGTAGAGGTGTTCCACCATGACAAAGTCCACGAGAGACTCAAACATGGGCACTTCAATGGCCTGACCACCGCCGCCGCGCTGGCGATGGAACAGAGCTGCCAGGACGGAAGAGACCACGTTAAAGGAGGTGGTCTTGTCAGCCATGATAGTGGGGACATAGCGGGGCTGGTCGGAGGTGATGGTCTGCAGATCTGCCAATCCTGAGGCGGCCTGAATGATGTCATCATAGGCTGGTTTGTTGGCCATGGGGCCGTCCCCGCGGAAACCGTAGGCCGCCACAAAGATCAGCTCGGGATAGGCGCTGGTGAACTTTTCTGCCTCCAGTCCCAGTTTCTTGGCCACAGCCGGGCGCATGTTGTGCACAAAGACATCGGCCGTCCCGACAATCTTGAACAGAGCCTCCCGGCCTTCCTCCTTGGTCAGATCCAGCACCACGGAGCGCTTGTTGCGATTGGTGGCCATGAAAAGAGAGCCCATGGCCGGGTTCTTGCGGGGCCCGGAGTGCCGGGTGGTGTCGCCCACCGGGGTTTCAATCTTGATCACATCGGCGCCCATGTCGCCCAGCATCTGCGTGGCCCAGGGGCCAAGGATCACGGTGGTCAATTCTACAATGCGGATGCCGTCTAAAGTCCCGGTCATGTCTGCTAATCCAAAATCAAAAGATAGGGGTCTGTTGTCTGGGGTAGGGGCGGGATCAGCCGCCTGCGCTTTCAATCTGTTCGACCAGAGCCAGCAGATTGCGGGCCTGTTTCAGATGGGGCATGTCGATCATCTTGCCGTCCAGTCCGACCACGCCCAGCCCCGGGTTCTGTTCGAAGACTTCGACCACCCGCTTGGCATGGGCGATTTCTTCTTCGGAGGGGGTAAAGGCCCGGTTGATGACCTCGCACTGGGCAGGATGGATGGCAATCTTGCCAATGAAACCAGACTTCTGATCTCGCAGGCACTCGGCCTCCAGCTCTTCCATGTCCCGGAAGTTGACCACCACCACGCCAACGGGCTGAATTTCCAGCGCCCGGGCCGTTGTCAGACAGAGGGTGCGGGCATGCTGGAAGGGGTAGTCATACTCCCCGGTAACGGGATGGCGGTTGTCACTGGCACCCAGCGCCGCTGCCAGGTCTTCCCCGCCCCAGGTCATGGCCACCAGTCGGTCCGTCACCCCTTCCAGATAGGTGTGGAAGGTCAGCAGGGATGCGGCAGTCTCGGTCGCAACACAGTGGATTTTGGTGCTGCCCAGCGGCAGGCCTTCGCGGGCTTCCAGGGCCGAGAGGTAGTCGGCCAGACGGTTCACTTCTTCGGCGGAATAGACCTTCGGCAAGACAATGCCATCGGGCGCCCCGCACATGACAGCGGCCAGATCCGGCAAGGCAAAGTCATGGTCCAGCGGGTTGATGCGCACCCAGAGCTGCTGGCGGGAACGATCGGTTTCCGCTTTCAGAAATCCCGCCACCATTTCCCGGGCGACCTGCTGGCGATCATCTGCCACTGAATCTTCCAGATCCAGGATCAGGGCGTCTGCCGGGTTCAGGCGTCCCTTTGTCAGTTTGCGGTCACTGTCACCAGGGACGAACAACCAGGAGCGGATGATTTTCATAGATCTAACTTCTCATTCGTGACGTTTTCAGAGAGCGTGGAGGTCAGGCAGCCTTGCCTTTGTCTTTCGGCGTGGCGGTTGCACCACTGGCCAGCAGGGCCGTTATCTTGTCTTCGCTGTAGCCGATCTCCTGCAGGATTTCGACGCTCTGCTCGCCCAACAGAGGGGCGTGGCGAGAGCCTTCAGGCTGGGTTTCAGACCAGCTGGCTGGCACGGCCATGTCGTTCAGGCGGCCCTCGCTGGGATGTTCAAAGCTGGAAAAGAAACCCACTTCTTCCAGGTGCGGATCATCGATCAGAGAATCCAGCGTGTGCAGCGGCATGGCCGGAATGTCGGCGTCGTCGAAAAAGGCCAGCCACTCCTGGGTCGTGCGGGTCAGCAGGAGGTCAGCCAGTTCGCCGTAGATGGAATCAATGTTTTCCGTTCGGGTGGTCATGGAGGCATAGCGCGGGTCCTGCTCCATCACTTCCGGTTTCCCCAGGGCGGAGAAAAAGGCCCGCCAGTGGATGTCCGTATAGACCAGAACACACACATACCCGTCCTTGGTGGGGTAGGGGCGACGGTCCGCAGACAGCAGTCGGGGATAGCCGGTCGGACCGATTGGAGGGTCAAAGGTTCTGCCGGAAAAATGGTCCGCCAAAACAAAGCTGGCCATCATCTCAAACATGGGCATGTCCAGGCGTTGTCCCTGGCCCGTACGGCACTGATGATATAGGGCTCCGTTGATCTGACCCACGGCCCACAGACCCACGCCCCGGTCGACAATGGCGCTGGGGGCGTATTTGGGGGCCGAGCCATCGGCTTGCTCAAAGAGGGATGGGATCGCCACCGCCCCCTGAATCAGGTCATCAAAGGCAGGCTTTTTGGCGTAAGGGCCATTTTGCCCGTAGCCGTACATTCCTGCATAGATAATGCGCGGATTGGCCTGGGATACGGTTTCATAGGACAGGCCCAGCCGTTCCATGACCTGGGGACGGCGGTTATAAAGCAGGATGTCAGCCTGCTTGATCAGGTCCATGACCGCGGCATGGCCGTCCGGATTTTTCAGATCCAGAACGATGGAGCGTTTGGAGCGATTGACGTTCAGGTAAATCGCGCCCATGCCCGGGTTGCGCAGCGGTCCGATACCTCTGACCGGATCCCCTTCCGGCGCTTCGACTTTGATCACATCTGCACCCATATCCCCCAGAATCTGGGTGGTGTAGGGCGCCATCAGCATGTTCGAGAGATCGACGATTTTCACGCCGTCAAGGGGTCTGGCCATATCGGTTACCTGTTAGGCTGCGGAACTGGGACGGAACATGGGCAGGGCTTGTCCGCCTTCTGTTTCCCGAAAGGTCACTTCCACCGCCTGATCAATACTCAGACCTTCAAAGTCACAATCGACAATGTTGGTCAGCATGGTTACGCCTTCCTCAAGAGTGACGTAGGCGATGACATAGGGAATTTCGGCCCGGCGCATGACCGAGTAGGAGTAGATCTTTCCCTTGCCGCTGGCCTGGTACCATTGGGTGTTGTTGCTCAGACAATGGGGACAGACAGCCCGAGGGTAGAAGTGGGTGTCATTGCAGTCGCCGCATTTCTTGAGCAGCAGTTTCCCTTCCTTCGTGGCGTCCCAGTAGGCCTGGGATTCCATGGTGATGGTCGGATCTGCGTAGGTGCGTTCCGGATTGCTCATGCGTCGTTCCTCCCCAGAATGACGGTTGCACTGCCCATGCGCTGGGAGATCGAGCCTCCCGTGCCGTGGGCCAGGGCCAGGGTGCAGTCAGGCACCTGAACTTTTGGATGGGCTTCGCCGCGCAGCTGGCGCACGGCCTCGATGACTTTGGTCATGCTGCCCCGGTTGCTGGGGTGGTTGTTGCAGAGACCGCCGCCATCGGTGTTGAAGGGCAGTTTGCCGACCCCGGAGATGAGGTTGCCGTCTGAGACAAAAGCCCCGCCTTTGCCTTTTTCGCAGAACCCCAGGTCCTCGATCGTTTCCAGCACCGTGATGGTGAAGCTGTCGTAGATGGAGGCATAGTCCATGTCCGCCGGTGTCAGATTGGCTTCCTCAAAGGCAATGGGACCGGATTTGGCCGCGCCGGTGTAGGTCAGATCAAACCGACCGGAATTGAGGTGTTTGATGGCCGCTCCCTGGCCAAGAACCTTCACGCAGCGGTCACCAAGGGTTTTGGCAATTTCCGGGCTGACCAGGATCACCGCCCCGCCGCCGTCACTGATCACACAGCAGTCCAGCCGGTGCAGAGGATCGGCAATCATGGGGGAGTTCACCACGTCTTCCACCGTGACCACATCGCGCAGCATGGCGTGCTCGTTGTACTGGGCATGGTGGGAGGCTGCCACCTTGATCCAGGCCAGCTGTTCGCTGGTGGTGCCATACTCGTGCATGTGCCGTTTGGCGGCCATGCCGTACATGTTCGTAATGACGGGCTGATAGGGGATTTCAAAGCCACGTTCCGGCAGCAGGTCGCCATAGTCGCGGGCAGGCAGGGTTTTCAGGCCTTCTGCTCTCGGTCGCCCGGCCAGGGTAACCAGCGCCACTTTGCACTTGCCTGAGGCGATGGCCTCCATGGCATGGCCCACATGAACGATGTAGGACGACCCGCCGGTTTCCGTGCTGTCCATATAGGTGATGTCCATGCCCATGTACTCGGCCAGAGACATGGGGCCAAGGCCGGGCACTGTGGCGTCACAGAAAATGCCATCCACATCGTCTTTGGTCAGTCCGGCATCGGCCAGGGCACCCTGGGCGATTTCGGCATGCAGTTGCATGACCGTTTTGTCCGTGGCTTTGCGGGTCGGGTGCTCAAACGCCCCGGCAATGTAAGCTTTACAACTTCGGCTCATATCAATTCCCGTTTGGTTTTACGTGTCCCTAAGGACAGGTTCTTCAAAGTCTTGTCGGGTCTGGCGCATGATCGGTTTGGTCAGAAAGCGCTCGGAACCAAACCAACATAAGTCCTCTAATTTCTTGAAAAGAGACCTATCCCTGCTCCAGGGACCGTCACCAGGTGAGGCCACCTGAAGCCTGTGGCTCTAGTAGGATTTCGGCAGGCCCAGGGCCCGTTCGGCCAGATAACAGAGGATCAGCTGCGGGCTGACCGGTGCGATGCGATGGATCAGGCATTCACGCAGATAGCGCTCCACATGGAATTCCTTCGCATAGCCCATGCCGCCGTGGGTCATCACCGCGTTGGTGCAGGCCTCAAAGGTTGCTTCACCGGAAAGATACTTGGCGGCATTGGCTTCCTTGCCGCAATCCTCCCCGGCGTCGTAGAGGTTGGCGGCGCGGAAAGCCATCAGGTTGGCGGCTTCCAGCTCAGCCCAGGATTTGGCCAGGGGATGCTGAATGCCCTGGTTCTGACCGATGGCCCGGCCAAAGACCTCTCTGTCCTTGGCGTAGGTGACAGCTTTGTTGAGGGCGCAGCGACCAATGCCCACCAGAGAGGCGGCGATGAGAATGCGCTCTGCATTCAAACCGTGCAGCAGATAGCGGAAACCTTTGCCTTCCTCGCCGATCAGATCTTCTTTGGGGATCTTCAGGCCATCAATGAAGACCTGGTTGGAGTCCACACATTTGCGGCCCATCTTGTCGATCTTGCGCACCTCCACGTGGGCACGGTCCAGATCGGTGTAGAAGAGGGAGAGGCCGTCCATGGGGCGCTCTGTTTCGCCGAGATCCTTGGTGCGGGCGATCAGCAGCATTTTGTTGGCCTGCTGGGCCGTGGAGGTCCAGGTTTTCTGGCCGTGCACCACATAGTGGTCGCCGTTCCAGACGGCCTTGGTTTTCAGCCGTGTGGTGTCCAGGCCGGTGTTGGGTTCGGTCACAGCAAAGCAGGCTGTGTCTTTGCGGCTGATGATGGGGGGCAGCCAGCGTTGCTTTTGCTCTTCAGTACCAAAAACCACCACCGGGTTCAGGCCGAAGATGTTGATGGCTATGGCGGCAAAACCGGCGTTGCCGGTGCCGGATTCCGTGACAGCCTGGACCATGGTGGCGGCTTCGGTGATGCCCAGGCCACTGCCGCCGTATTTTTCCGGCATGGCAATGCCCAGCCAGCCTTCATCGGCAATGGCCTGGCAGAAGTCGTGCGGGAACTCGCCGTCATTATCCCGGTCCAGCCAGTACTGATCGTCAAAGCGCTCGCACAGTTTGGCGATGCTGTCGCGGATCATCTTTTGCTCTGGACTGTAATCAATGCTCATCTGTCATCATCTTTCCGCTGACTGGCGCTTGCTAACCAGTAATTTCGATTATTCGAACGATATGCGTATATTGGTCTTTATCGCAAGAAAGTTCGACCCTGTTGGCTGGATTTCTGATCCCTGGTGATGGGAAGGAAGGGGCGTGCCGCCTGGGAACTTGCGCAGAGGTGCGGTTTCTTCCTGGCCAGCAGCAAGGAACGGGCCGTTGAAGGTTCGGTCGGCCTGCACTGGACGCGTATAGCCAACCAGGCCACCTCTTGATCGCGTTCAATCTCCAACTGAAGAAAGCGCGCTGGATTTGCTGAGGTTCCTGCGTGTTTGGCTCGTTCTCGGCTTTTTTTGAAGAGGTCAACGCAGCAGAGCCGGGCAGGCGTCGAGGGACAACCTGCCCGTTCCGGTCTGTTAAACGCCGATGGTGTAGCCGCCGTTGACAGAGAGGTGCTGGCCGGTGATGTAGCTGGCTGCTTCTGACAGCAGGAAGCAGACCGGCTTGCAGACTTCTTCCGGATCGGAGAAGCGGCCCATGGGGACCTGCGCCATAACCTTGTCGCGGAACTTCTCACCGCGGATCACTTCTGTCATGGGGGTTTCCACCACGCCGAAACACACGGTGTTGACCCGCAGCCCCATTGCGGCCCACTCCCGGGCAGCGGACATGGTCAACCCCATGACACCGGATTTGGCGGCGCCGTAGTTGATCTGGCCAATGGTGCCGCGCCGTCCGGCGTCAGAGGAGATATTGACGATGGATGCCGGGCTTTTGTCCCCGGCTTCTGACCGCTCGTACATGTGACGACCAACGGATTGCAGGCAGTAGAAGACACCGGACAGGTTTACGTCGATGACCTGCTGCCAGGTATCCACCTCCATATTGATGGCCATGGCGGCCCGCACGATGCCGGCATTGTTCACCAGGCCATGAATGGCGCCGTGGGACGCGACAACGGAGTCGACCATGGATTGCACGAACTGAGGGTCGGAGACGGAGCCCACATGGACCGCTGCGTTTTCTGCGCCCAGTTCATCGGCCAGAGCCTCAACCTTTTCACCCTGCAGGTCCACCAGGATCACCTTGCCGCCCAAGGCAACGGACTGGCGTGCCACAGCTTCGCCGATTCCCTGACCCGCGCCGGTGACAATGATGTTGCGGCCCTCAAGGCTCATTGGATTGTTCATGAAGTCCTGTCCTCTGTTCAGTCTTTAGGGGCTTGCGACCCCCTTGTTGTGCGTCCAGCCCCTGTGGAGGAGCAATGAAAATTCGGATATACGTTTTCTGTTCGCTTATATATACATTTGCCGAATAACGAGATCAACAGAGGAAGTTCAGTTTGAATGGGTGGGCGGGGAAAAGACTGTTGAATTTTCCGCCATAACCAGTCGGTGGGAAGGGTGGCTTGAGCGATGTCAGCGCTACAGATAGCGGGTGCTGGCAGACAGATGCCAAAAGAGGACCCGCAGACGGACGATCTCTGCGGATTCCCATGGGGTGTATGAAGGAGGGGTAGAGGGAGCGGTCATCAACGCCTGCCCGGCAGGTGGGTGGGAATGGGTATGAGATAGCCCCGGGATCCCGTCTCCTGCAGGGGACCGGATGACGACAGCGTCCGGCTGAAAGCCGACACTAGGCAATTTGGCAATTTGGCAGTTAGGCAACTAGGCCGACCAGTCAGAAAGATTCGTTGCGGACCCCGGTTTACTGGACCCAGATGTCCTGCCATCGGGAGTTTACCCGCTGTGTTTCGCTGAAGGCACGGACGAACCAGGAGTAAGCGCGTCCCCGTTGCAGCGTGATGGTGGCTGACCGGTTCAGGCTGGGCCTGTAGGAGCGCAGAAACTGGCGGCGACCGTTGCGAAGTTCATAAAGGTACACCCGGTAGGCGCCGGCCCGAGGCACCCCGACAGCTTCGGGTTCGGACCAGGTCAGCAGGCGGGCACTTTGGCCTGCAGGCAGCGAGGGAATAACGGTGACCCGTGTTCGTGTGGTTGGCTTCTTCAAGCCGGGGAGGGCCTGCTCATACACCCGCAGGAAGTTGGCTCCCAGAATGCGCCGCAGTTGTTCTCTTGTGTAGCCGTGCCGGGTCAGCATCCTGTCGGCCAGATCGATCCAGCGGTCCAGGTCGTTAAAGCCCCGGACATAGTTCCAGGCCCGCTGATCCGGTGCGCCGTTGACGTAACTGTCCGAGGCGACACCGATGTGATTGACCATGGCGATGGCGGTGCCGTTGTCACGCAGGCATCTCAGGTCTCGCATGTGATTGATGTGCGCAATCAGCAAGTCCCGGTTCTGCCACTTGTTTTGCGTGCCAAGGGGACTGTTCGCCAGCATGAAGCGGACCGGCGTGACGCCAATGACTCCACCCGTTCTGGCAACGGCACAAATCACGTCATCGTCCTGATTTCTGCTGACCTGGTCCGCATAGACAGCGGCAGCATTGGCGTGGTTCATGATGACGATCTTGTCACGCTCCAGCGCCATCTCGGCAATCTTCAGAGCCGCACTGCGTCCGATATGGGACAGGTCGATCAGGATGTCCTTGTCGAACAGAGCTTCGACAACTTTTTCCCCGAAAGGCGTGAAGGGCCGGCAGCTGTCACCGGCGCTGCTGTTGCAGGGGCTGTTTTCATTGCCGTTGTAGGGCAGGTCCAGGCCATCGTCTTCATTCGCTCCGGCCACATAGCGGCTGTCGATTGTGCCGCTAACCAGCAGATGGTTTTCATCTCTGCTGTAGGCCGGTTGCAGAATACGGATGCCGTCGTCGTACCAGAGATTGACCTGAGCTTGCGCTGTTTGCTCCAGTTCAGCTTCGGTCATGTCATCTGACAGAGGAAGCAGTGTGGCTTCTGGTTTTTGGATGTAGCGGATGACACCGACCCGGTTGTTCCAGCGCGCCGTATCCAGGTCATTGGACGTTCTTACACGCTGGCGGTTGGCCTGCGCTGATGTTGAATAGTTGCCGCTGGTTGACAGCAGGTCTATTCCGGTGCGCTGGCGCAAGGTGTTGAAGTTGGAGTATCTGGCGGTGTCCCAGCAGCCATAGGCGGACCCCGACGTACAGCCATCGGTCTCCACCCAGTGGACCGGGGAGAGGTTGCCGTCGACCACAAAACCCTCCAGAACCAGCTGTTCAGCCTCTGCCCGTCGTTCCTGAGCCTGCATTGGCGGGGCAGCAATGACCAGAAAGGCCAGGCTAAGACAGCTGGCGAGAGCTGCAGAGCTGGTCGGGGGGAACAGCCAACGAGAGAATAGGGGGCTAAGCGTTTCTTTCCTGGCTTTGCTGAGCATCTGGATCTGTCCTTTGGTCTGCTGATTTTTTTGAACCGGCCCGTTTTGATTGCGCCGGTTGCTTTGTGTCAGAACCTCTATGACTTCCTTGCTCGCCTTTATAGTAAATCTTCCGGCTCCTAACATATCCCAGATGGCAGAGTGGTTTTCGGCTGGCACTGTGGCCTCTTGCCATAGAGTCAAATCGGTTTAAGTGGAATCACTACGTGATAGCACTTAAAGCGTGAATTTGCCTCTTTTCAACATCTTAGAGGATGATTCACGGTTTAGTTCCAAGCGCAAAGCGCTTCTACCTAAACCGATCATGCTCTAGAAAAAAGGCGGATGACCCAGGTCACCCGCCTCTGTTTTCAGTTTGCTGCTCGCTGTTTGATCAGCAATCGAGCGTGTGGTCGCGTTCCCACTGGCTCAGGTGATTCTTGAAGCTCACCCATTCCTGATTCTTCAGCTTGACGTAGCTGTCGATCAGTTCGTCGCCCATGCCCTCGCGCAAGACAGAACTGCCGTTGGTCAGGCGGATGGCATCCAGCAGGTTGAGCGGCAGCTGCTTGGCGTCTTTGACCGTATGTCCATCGGTGTACATGTCGATGTCCAGACGGGTGCCGGGGTCGCGTTTGTTTGCCACACCATCCAGGCCAGCGGCCAGAATGCCGGCCTGACAGAGATAGGGGTTGGTGGCACCGTCCATCAGGCGCATTTCAAAACGGCCTTCGCCGGGAATGCGGATCATGTGGGTCCGGTTGTTGCCGCCGTACGTTACGGTGTTGGGCGCCCAGGTCGCCCCGGATGTGGTCCGGGGGGCGTTGATGCGCTTGTAGCTGTTTACCGTCGGATTGAAGATGGAGCAGAGTTCTTCAGCGGAGTGAATTACCCCACCCAGGAAGTTGTAGGCCATGTCGCTGAGGCCCAGTTCCCCCTGGCTGTCTTCAAAGAGGTTCACATCCCCGGCTTCGTTCCAGATGGACACGTGAGAGTGACAGCCGTTGCCCGTCAGGTTGGCGAAGGGCTTGGGCATGAATGTGGCCCGCAGGCCCTGTTCTTCGGCCAGGATTTTGACCATGAACTTGAAGAAGACATGGCGATCGGCGGTTTTCATGCAGTCGTCAAATTCCCAGTTCATTTCGAACTGGCCGTTGGCGTCTTCATGATCGTTCTGATAGGGCAGCCAGCCCAGATCCAGCATGTTGTCACACAGGCTGCTGATCAGATCGTAGCGCCGCATCAGGGCACTCTGGTCGTAGCAGGGCTTGGCCTGGGTATCCAGCTGATCTGCAACGCTGTCGCCAGCAGGATCAATCAGGAAAAATTCGCACTCCACACCGGTTTTCATGCGCATGCCTTGTTCGGCGGCCTTGGCGATCTGACGCTTCAGGGCCACGCGCGGCGACGCTTCGATTTCTTTGCCGTTCAGCCAAAGATCAGAGGCCAGCCAGCCAACCTCCGGTTTCCAGGGCAGCTGGATCAGGGTGGAAGGATCCGGAACGGCCATCATGTCACCATCGGCGGGGGACATGTCCAGATGAGCGGCAAAACCGGCGAAGCCAGCCCCGTCCACCTGCATGCCGGCAATGGCCTGGGCGGGCACCAGCTTGGCCCGCAGCACACCAAAGAGATCAACGAAACTGATGAGGAAGTATTTGATTCCTCTGGCTTCTGCCTCTTGGGCTAAATCGATAGACATGAATTTCCCCTGTATCGTTTACTTGTTTTGCTTGGCCCCACAGTAGCAGAGCTTTCGATCAATACACACTGGCGTTGAAGGTCTGTCCCTTTTTTCTTTTTCAGACCTCAACGCCAGTTTTGTTGCCCGATTTACAGGCCGCCCTGGCCTGGTACCCAATCGGTGCCGGCCAGCGGCACCTGAGCCATGGCTGCGGCTTCGATGGTCATGGCCGCCAGATCGCTGGTATCCAGGTTGAGCACGTCATTCTTACCGCAGGCCCGCGCCAGAGTCTGGAGTTCCAGAACCATGGTCTGCAGATAGTTCTTCATGTAGCGGGCACCCTTTTCAGGGGGCAGGCGTTTTTCCAGATCCGGATCCTGGGTGGCCACACCCACAGGGCATTTGCCCGTGTGGCAGTGGTGGCAGAAGCCAGGCTCTGTGCCCATGGCCTGATAGTCTTCCACATAGACAGGCTTGTTGCAGCCCAGCGCCACCATGGCGGCGGAGCCGATGGAAACAGCGTCTGCGCCCATGGCCAGAGCCTTGGCCACATCGGCGCCGGAGCGGATGCCGCCGGAGACGATCAGCTGCACTTTGCGGTGCATGCCCAGTTGGGTCAGGGAATCTACAGCCTGGCGAATGGCGGGCAGGGTGGGGATGCCCACATGTTCGATAAAGACATCCTGGGTGGCGGCGGTCCCGCCTTGCATGCCGTCCAGCACAATCACGTCTGCACCGGCTTTCACAGCCAGGGCCACGTCGTACTTGGTGCGGGTAGCCCCGACCTTCACGTAGATGGGCACCTGCCAGTCGGTGATTTCCCGCAGTTCCCGGATTTTGATTTCCAGATCGTCCGGACCGGTCCAGTCCGGGTGGCGGCAGGCGCTGCGCTGGTCAATGCCTTCCGGCAGGGTCCGCATGCCGGCCACACGCTCGGTGATCTTCTGGCCCAGCAACATGCCGCCGCCGCCGGGTTTGGCGCCCTGGCCCACCACCACTTCAATGGCGTCGGCTTTGCGCAGGTGGTCCGGGTTCATGCCGTAGCGAGAGGGCAGGATCTGGTAGACCAGTGTTTTCGAAGAGCCACGCTCTTCATCGGTCATGCCACCGTCACCGGTGGTGGTGGTCGTGCCCATCATGCTGGCGGCCCGGCCGAGTGAATCCTTGGCATTGGCGCCCAGTGCGCCAAAGCTCATCCCGGCGATGGTGATGGGAATGTCCAGCTGGATGGGCTTTTTGGCGAAGCGCGTGCCCAAGGTGACCTTGGTGTTGCAGGCTTCGCGGTACCCTTCCAGCGGGTAGCGGGAGATGGAGGCCCCCAGCAGCACCAGATCATCAAAAGTAGGGACTTTGCGTTTCGCGCCGAAGCCGCGAATGTCGTAAACACCTTGGTTTGCAGCCCGATGAATTTCTGCCAGAACGTCCTGAGGAAAAGTTGCAGATTCGCGCAAGGAACGGGGGTCAACAGCCATGATTTTTATTCCTGAATTTTCCTTGATTGCGGGCGTTACATCGCATCAACGTTGTCGATATTGAAATTGTAGAGGTTCCGGGCTGAACCATAGCGTTTGAAGTCTTTGGCGTCGGCCTCGACGCCTGCTTCCGCCAGCAGCCGGGTGATCGTTTCCAGATGCTCGGGGCGCATTTCCTTTTCCACGCAGTCAGCGCCCAGGCTGTCGACCTTACCTTTGACAAAAAGGTTGGCCTCATAAACGGAATCGCCCAGGTCGTGACCGGCATCTCCGCAGATCACCACATTGCCCTTTTGGCCCAGGAAGCCACACATGTGGCCAACAGAGCCTTTGACGACGATATCGACGCCTTTCATGGAAATGCCACAGCGGGCTGCGGCGTCGCCTTCGATCACCAGCAGGCCGCCGTGGGCAGTGGCCCCGGCAAATTGGGAGGCATTGCCGGTGACGCGCACAGAGCCGGACATCATGTTTTCAGCCACACCAGGCCCAGCGTGGCCCTTGATGACAATGTTGGCTTCCTTGTTCATTCCGCCGCAGTAGAAGCCCGCATGCCCTTCGACCGTTACGTTGATCGGCTCGGTCAAACCGACGGCAATGGAATGGGTGCCCAGAGGGTTCACCACATGCCAGTCGGTTTCAGCAGCTGATTCAGGGCCTTCCAGCCCCCGGATGGTCCGGTTAACTGTGGTCAGGTCGCTCGTTTTCAGGTCGAGTTCTGTTGACATTAGTTGTGGCTCCAACTGTAGATCTTTGCTGGTTCCGGTTCCCAGATCTTTGCGTTCTCCGCACCTGGCAGAGTGGCGATGGCCCGGAATTCCGTTGCCATGGCAACCCAGTCATCGGTCTCGGCCATGACGGCGTGTTTGCAGGAGATGGGATCGCGCACCACAGCAAACCCGTCGCGGGTTCCCACAGCAAAGGTGAAGAAGCCGTCCAGGTGTTTCAGCGCGGACTCAAGCGCTTCATCCAGGCTGTCGCCCTGTTCCATCCGCCAGGTCAGATAGCCAGCGGCCACTTCACTGTCGTTTTCGGTCCGGATTTCAATACCTTCGCGGCGCAGCTGGTCGCGCAGCCGGAAGTGGTTGGACAAAGATCCGTTGTGCACAAGGCAGAGATCTTCACCGGTGGAAAAGGGGTGGGACCCGTCGGTGGTCACGGCGGATTCCGTCGCCATACGGGTATGTCCCAGGGCGTGGGTGCCGTTCAGACCAACCAGGCCAAAGCGGTCAATGACGTCTTTGGGGCGACCCGTTTCCTTGAAGATTTCAATGGCATCGCCGCCGCTGACAATCCGCAGGTCAGGATGGTTGTCTTTCAACCAGTTCCGGACGGTTTTGTAGTCATGGTCGCTGCGCAGAACTGCATGGGTTGCGCGTTCTTCTACCGTCATCTCACCGTTCAGACGCAGGGTGCCTTCAGCAGCCAGGGCTGCCCAGTCGTAGTCACCTGATTCTTCGGGTGTCAGGGTCAGTTTGGTGCCGCCCTGAGGTGCCGGGTTCCGATAAAAAGCGACGCCGGCGGAATCGGGTCCGCGCTCGGTCATTTCTTCCAGCATCGGGGAAAGAAGTTTCCCCAGATTTGCCTCAACTTCAGGAGTCTTGGCAAAAAGTCCAACAATTCCACACATGGCTTGAAATTCCGCATGATTAACTTGCGCAGAGTATATCGATAGCCAAGTGAATATATCAACCCCTGTTAAAAGAAATTTCCTCTCAGGAAACTTTCTGATTTTTCAGAGGCAAAGGGTAATGCAGGGGAACTTCAGTCGTCTGAAATCCGGGTGTAGGAAATGATTGAAAGGTAGGAAATGGGCAGTTTGTTGAGCTTTTCAGGGCCGTGCAGAGCGTCGGCGTCAAACAAAAGCGAATCGCCGGGGTTGAGCACGTAGAGTTCATCGCCGTGGCGATAGGTCACTTCACCCTCCAGCATGTAGATAAATTCCATGCCGCCGTGCTGGAAAACAGGGAATACGTCTGATTCCTCATTCAGGGAGATGAGGTAGGGCTCCACGGTAATGGCGTTGCCGACAGCATGTCCCAGCAGGTTGTACTGATGTCCGGCGCGGGTGCCGCGGCGCTCAATCTTCAGGCCCTGACCGGCGGGCACATAGCTGACGTCCCGATGTTCTTCGTACTTCTGAAACAGGGCGGTAACCGGCACGTTCAGGGCTTCGGAAACAGCCTTGAGGGTTGATAATGACGGGGAAGTCGAGCCGTTTTCAATCTTTGACAGCATCCCGGCAGAGAGACCGGCCTGCTTTGCCATTTCTGAAACGGTCATGTTGAGTTTCTGCCGGAAATGGCGGACCTGCTGTCCGATGGCGGTTTCCAGAGAATTCTCTGAAACGCCGCCAACATCATGCGGGTTTTGGCTCGGAAGGCCGGTATCGCCTTTTTGGGTTTTGCTGGGCATTCGCAGAAATTCCGCCATACATTCATTTTCTTTACTCTATTACCTCCTTGCTCCCGACTTGGCTACACCCGGTCTTGAGCCGTGCAGGGGCAGATTGTCACGCACCAAAGGCGGGTAGGTGGAACCGGAAGGATGTGAGGAGGGGGAAGACGTCTGTCACGGGGTCCTTGCCTCCAGCCGGTCTTTACGGCCTGATGGGGACAGGGCGTTTTGCCCTGTTGGATTTGGGGAACCCTTACATGAGCCTGCTGTTTGAAGAGCTGGATTACCGGCCAACGCCCATCGGTGATCTGTCACTGCGCCGTCGGCGGGACCTCAAGCTGGGAAAAGACGTCATTGAGATCAAGCTGGGGGAGGAGTTTTTGATGTCTTCCCACTTTACAGCTTCCGAGATCGCCCTGGCGGAACTGGGGCTCAAAGACCTGCTGCCCGGCACACCTCTGGATGTGATCGTTGGTGGACTGGGGCTGGGCTACACGGCACAGGCCGTGCTGGAGCAGGATCAAGTTGCCTCTTTGCGGGTGATCGATGCCCTGCAGCCGGTTATCGACTGGCACGAAAGCGGGCTTTTGCCTCTGGGGCCAGGCTTGACCAGCGATCCCCGGTGCCACTTTCAGCTGGGTGATTTCTTTGCCCTGGCGCAGTCTGAAGAGGGGTTTCAGGCGGCTGAGCCGGGCCGGAAATACCACGCCATCCTGGTGGACATTGATCATTCGCCGGAGCAATGGCTTGATCCGAACAACGCGCCTTTTTACCAGCCTGAAGGCTTGGCAAAGGTGAAACAGCACCTCCACCCCGGGGGCGTCTTCGGGCTCTGGTCCAATGATAAACCGGAAGCTGATTTTACTGCCCGGTTAGAGGCGGTTTTTGGGCGTGCTTCTGCTGAGCCGGTGGTGTTCTACAACCCCATCCAGGACTGCGATTTCACGCAGACTGTTTATCTGGCCTGGGTCTGATCCGGAGGCCCGCGGACACCGCCGGGCCTCCGGGATACTGTCCCGATCACAATTTGGTGAAACCCTGCGGGCAGTGCTGGGGTCACCCTGCTGCAGACATCATGAAAACGTCGCTGATCTGGATAACCGCCAAAAATCAGCTGGCTGATATGATTTGCCATTTCCGGAAGGTTGTGGTCCAAGTCTGCCATCAGCTGCGCGCGTAGTGGACCCATAAGGTCAGGACGCGGCTGATTGTCGGCAACGGCCCGGAGACAATTCGGTTTAAGTGGCCTCTCTTCGTGAGAGTGGTCTTACCGTGAAACTTGTTCTGGTGAACGTTGCCCTGATTTATCGAGAGCCTGGCAGTGATCTGTCTCAGGCCTTGCTCCTGGCAGCTGAACTACGCTGGCTCCCCTTACATAAACGAATTCGTCGCGGTTTTTGCCGTTCTTTCGGCCTGCGATGATCATTGAAAGTACTTTCTTTGACGACTTTTGAGTCTCTCGGCCTTGCCGAGCCCCTCCTTCGTGCGCTCTCCGCCGAAGGCTACAGCAACCCAACCCCCATTCAGGCTGACGTGGTGCCGACCATGCTGGCTGGCGAAGATCTGGTGGGCATTGCCCAAACCGGTACAGGCAAAACTGCCGCCTTTACCCTGCCACTGCTGCACAAAATCGCTCAGCAACAACCCAAACGGCACCCCAAAAGCTGTGGTGCCCTGATCCTGGCGCCGACCCGTGAACTGGCCGCCCAGATCGCTGAATCCATCGAAACCTATGGCCGCCACATCCGCCACTCCGTTGCCGTTGTGGTCGGCGGTGTCAAAGCCAACCCACAGATCCGGGCCATGTCCCGTGGGGTCGACATCCTGGTGGCAACGCCTGGACGCCTGGAAGATCTGCAGGCCCAGGGGGCCATCTGCCTCGATCACACCGATACGGTCATCCTCGATGAAGCCGATCAGATGCTGGACCTGGGCTTTCTGCCTGCCATCCGGCGGGTGATGAAGCTGCTGCCGCGCCAGCGTCAGACGGTTTTGCTCTCCGCCACCATGCCCAAACAGATCCGGCGCCTGGCCGACGACTTCCTGACCTCCCCGGCTGAAATTGCCGTGGCACCGGCGTCCCGACCCATTGACCGCATCGACCAGACGGTGATGCATCTGGACCGGCCCGGGAAAAGGGAGAAGCTGGTTGAGCTTCTCCGCCCGAGCGAGGTGGAGCGGGCCATTGTCTTTACCCGCACCAAACGCGGCGCCGACCGGGTCAGCCGGCAGTTGCAGGCAGCCGATCTGACTTCCGCAGCCATTCATGGCAACAAGAGCCAGGGGCAGCGGGAACGGGCGCTGGCCGCTTTCAAAGACGGCAGCGTAAAGATCCTGGTGGCGACTGACATTGCCGCCCGGGGTATTGATGTGGAGGCTGTCTCCCACGTTGTGAACTTCGAGCTGCCCAATGTGCCGGAAGCCTATGTGCACCGGATCGGGCGCACGGCCCGCGCCGGAACCTCCGGCGTGGCGGTGTCTTTCTGTGATGATACGGAACAGGATCAGCTGAGAGACATCGAGAAGCTGATCGGTACAAAGATCCCGGCCATTGGAACGCCCATTCAGGCGGATCCCGATGCGGAGAAGACCAAAGGCAAATCCTCTGGCCGGGGCGGTCGCGGGGTGCGTGCCGGAAACGGCAAGCAGACCGAAGGTCCGGCCCGCGCTGCCAAGGGCCGCCGTCGCCAGACTCCAGCGCAGGCGGAACGGGCGTCAGCTCAACGAGCAGAGCGTGACCGGGCCAGAGATGAGGCGCTGAAAAAGAACAAAGGTTCTGGCTCACAGGCGTCTCAGGGCAACAAACAGGCCCAAAGCACGTCTCAGAAGACGACCCAGAAAACGCCACAGAAAACGCTGCTGCCTGACACCAAGCCCTCCCGGGATGGTCAGACGGTCAAGACCGCCGCGGGCAGGAAAAAAGGCAAAGGTAACTTTGCCAACAATGGAACGCGGCCATCAAAGGGCGCTGGGGCTTCCGGCCCGTCTGCTCAAAGCGGCCGGGGCAACCGGCAAGGCCAGGGGCAGGGGACCGGGCAGGCTCGAGGTCAGAAGAACAAAGGTTACCGCTCAGGCGGTGCCCGGAAGGCCGCAGCTTAGAGTCAAATCGGTTTAAGTGGAATCGCTACGTGATAACGCTTAGAGCGTGAATCACCCTCTAGCAGGTTTAGAAGAGGCTTATTGACGTCTTATTTGAAATCACCTCGTGATTCCAAACACGACGATAAGACTCTAGCGACAGCTTTCTAAGATTCAGCGCAGTTTTAACAGCAGGCGGGCAAAGTCCTTTGCCTCCTGCTGGCTGAGTTTTGCGGCAAAGTGGCGGGCAATGGCCTGCTGATAGGCTGGCCAGATGTCCTGTTTTGCCGCCTTCCCCTGTTCGGTGATCTGAACCAGAAACCCCCGACCATCATCTGCGCAGGGCAGGCGACGGATCAGGCCGGCCTTATCCATCCGATCGATCAGGCGCGACAGATTGTATTGCGACAGCAGCATTTCCTGCTGCAACTCGTAGGGGCGAAGTCCCTGGTCTTCATGGTGTTCCCGCCCCAGTTCCAGCAGCAGGTCGTACCAGACCAGCGGGGGGTGACCGGCGGCCTTCAGATCCTTTTCCACTTTCCCCAGAAGATCCTGAGAGGTCCGTACCAGACGGGCCCAGGCGGTGATCTGTTCTTCGGTGGGAAGGAGAGTGTCGTTAGTCATGCGCTGCTTGTACCAGTTAGATGCAAATGCATCAACCTTGACAAATTGTGAGTACGCGCCATTTTAATGCAACTGCATCTAAATGGAGTCTGCTTATGAATTCCACACCCGCCAGTTCTTCTCTGTCTCCCCTCCCTTCCCCCGGACAGACGGGAATGCCAACCCTCGACCGCTCGCGGGAAACGAGCCCCTTGGAGATGGACCAGCAGTCACTCACATTGGTGAGCTATGACCTCTGTCCCTATGTTCAGCGCGCCGCCATTTCTCTTCTGGAAAAGAATGTGCCCTTTAACAGGGTGAGCGTTGATCTGGCGGATAAACCCCAGTGGTTCCGGGACATCTCGCCGCTTGGCAAGGTGCCCCTGTTGCTGGTTCAGCAGCAGGAAAAGCAGGAGGCGATTTTTGAATCAGCCGTCATTCTGGCCTACCTGGAAGAAACTCAACCCCAACCGCTTTTGGCTCCAGATCCCATTGCGCGGGCCCGGCAGCGGGGCTGGATTGAAGTGGGATCCACGATCCTGAACGGCATAGGAGCTTTCTATTCAGCCGGATCAGAAGAAGCCCTTTTGACAAAGGCCTCAGATCTCAAGCAGATGTTCCGGCGGGTCGATGCGCAGCTGGCTCAGCGGCAGGTCACTGGCCCCTGGTTCCAGGGCTCAGACTTTTGCCTGGTTGATGCGGTTTACGGGCCGGTCTTTCGCTACTTTGATTGCTTTGATCGCATCGCAGATTTCGGGATTCTGAAGGGGCTGAACCACCTGTCGGACTGGCGGAAAGCCCTGTCAGAACGCCCCTCTGTACGCCAGGCTGTATCTCCTGATTTCTCTGAAAAACTCTGGGCCTTCCTAAGAAAACGCGGATCGGCCTTAAGCCGGATGATGCCGGCAGAGTGATGAGAACTGAGGTCGATCTGTAAGGTCAGGGCCGTTAAACACTTGCGTCTGAGATCTGCCCCTTACAGGCATGCGCCCCTGCAAAACCTGCGCGTTTGAGGGGAGGGCGCTCAGAATTGAGGCTTTGGGAGGCTGTGGGATTTCTATATAGTTGACTTTGTCAATTAAATGATTGACGTTATCCTTTAATGGAGGATGACATGCCACAAAGTGCCAGCCACAGCCCTGAGGTTTCAGCCGAACAGATTGCCACGGTTCGGCAGTACAACCGCTTCTACACTCGCCAGATCGGTTTGCTGAATGAGGGCATACACAAAAGCAGCTACTCCCTGGCCCAGGCCCGGATCATTTATGAACTGGCTCACTGTGCGAAGGCGACGGCCAGTGATCTGGCCCGGGACCTGGCCATGGACGCGGGCTACCTCAGCCGCCTCGTCAAAAAACTGCTCAATCTCGGTTTGCTGGAGCGGGAACAGTCAGCCAATGACGGTCGGCAGTTTCAGCTGTCGCTGAGTCCGGAAGGGCGGGCTGTTTTCGCTGAGCTGAACCAGAGCTCGAAGAATGAGATTAGGGAAACGCTGACTGACATTCCTGTGGGGGAACGCGACCAGCTGGTGCGGGCCATGCAGAGCATTCAGGACATCCTGGGGCAGGGGCCGGAGCCAAAGGTCCCTTATATCCTGCGGGATCCGCAGCCGGGTGATTTCGGCTGGATCATTCATCGCCAGGCCCTGCTTTATCATCAGGAGTATGGTTGGGATGAGACCTTTGAAGGGTTGGTGTCGGAGATCATGGGCAGCTACATCCAGAATCACGATCCCAAATGGGAGCGCTGTTGGGTGGCGGAGCGTCATGGGGAGGTCATTGGCTCGATCTTCTGTGTGAAGGAATCCGAAACCGTTGCCAAACTCCGGCTGCTTTATGTGGATTCCCGGGCCCGTGGCCTGGGGGTTGGCTCCCGCCTGGTGGATGAAGTGATCAGGTTTGCACGGGCCAAGGGGTACAAGAAGCTCACTTTCTGGACCAATGATATTCTGGTGTCGGCCCGGCGGATTTATCAGGCGGCGGGCTTTGAACTGGTGGAGGAGTCCCCGCACCATTCCTTTGGCAAGGATCTGGTCGGACAAATCTGGTCCATGGACCTCTAATGTCACACCGCTTTCTGTTGCCCCGCTGTGTGAGCGTTTTCAACGCGTGACGCACTTGGCTGAGAATAAGAGGGGGATACAGGGGGATGCAGGGGCAGGTTTGACGCGGACCACGATGCGCTCCGGCAGAGGGATCACGCTCTCGCCGCGGGCGCAGTGCCCCTCGTTTTCTCGGAGATCTTTTTGCCTGGTGGGGCGCCTTTAGGTGCCAAATCTGCAACCGACGCGGTGCAAGGTTCACCGTCCAACAGAGCCGGGAGGTTGTGCCCGACTGGTTCCTGATTAAAAAGCGGCTTTTTCGGTGGAGATGGGGTTGGTCCCCTTAGCGCAGGCCTTTGGATTGGTAACCATGATTGACAGCGAACGGACAAAGATCAGATGGGCGCTGATGGCCGCGGCGGCAACCGGTGTGCAGGTGGGGGCGGCCATGGTTGCCAGCCGCTATGTCATTGCTGAAATCCCACCAGCGTCGTTGGCTCTGCTGCGTTATGTCATCGCGCTGCTGTTCCTTTTGCCTTTTCTGCCCTATCGCGCCTGGCCCCGCATGCCGCTGAAGGATCTGGCCGTCGTTATGCTGTTGGGCATGCTGCAGTTTGGCTTGCTGATCTTTCTGCTGAATTTTGGCTTGCGGTTCATCGCGTCCGGTCAGGCAGCACTGCTCTTTGCCACCTTCCCCCTCATGACCATGGTGGTGGCCGCGGCCTTCGGGCGTGAAGCCTTGGGCTGGGCAAAGAGTTTGGGTGTCATGCTGTCTATTCTGGGGGTCGGGGCCGTGGTCCACAGCGATCTGCTGTCGGGAGTTAGTCTGACGGCCCATCCTCAGGGCTGGCTGGGTGTGCTGGCGGTCCTGGGGGCGGCTTTGACCGGGGCGGTGTGCTCCGTTTTCTACGGGCCCTATCTCAATCGCTACGCGACCCTGCCGCTGGCCTTTCTGGCCATGGCGGGCTCAATACTGGCCTTGGGCTTGGCAGCCTGGACTGAAGGGTTTTTCGCACACCCCATAATGCTGTCGGCCCCGGGCTGGGGAGCTGTGCTGTTCATTGGCGCCTCCAGCGGCATCGGGTACCTGCTCTGGCTTTATGCGCTGGCCCATGCCTCTCCCACGAAGGTGACCATTTTCCTTTCGCTCAGCCCCCTGACCGCTGCGGTGCTCGGTGTCCTGCTGCTGGGTGAGTCATTTACGGTGGCGCTGGCTTTCGGCCTGCTGGGTGTTGTCAGTGGCTTGTGGGTCGCAACCCGGGTCTCAGGAAACTCTGAACAAAAGGGCCAGAGCACCGGGGGCAAACCAGGACTGGAAAGACGAGCGGACAAAGGTTAACTTCTGTTCTGGCTGATAAATCAGGGAGATAGGCAGGGCAGATGGGAAAACTGAAGCAGGAAGTATCGACAATTGTCGGCTATTTGCTTTTTGGGGGTGTTGCTGTCTATGGCGACGCGCTCATACCCACGGCTTTGCCGGGTTATCTCGCTGCCCTGGTTTTTGTTCTGCTGTTCACAGTCATGCTCTGGCTGGCTTTTTCCGTGGTCCGTCATGCGGAGTGCCTGGCGGAGCTTCTCGGGGAGCCTTACGGAACGCTGATCCTGACCCTTTCAGTGATCGGTATTGAGGTGGCACTGATTTCCTCTGTCATGATCACCGGTGCAGACCGTCCCACCCTGGCGCGGGACACCATGTTTTCTGTGGTCATGATCGTTCTGAACGGTCTGGTGGGGCTCAGTCTTGTAACCGGCGGGCTGAAGCATCGCTTTCAGGACTACAATCTGAAAGGGGCCAACGCCTATCTTGCTGTGTTGATCCCTTTGGCGGTCCTGACCCTGGTGCTGCCACGGTTCTCCCATTCGGCCCCGGGAGGGGAGATGTCTCTTTTGCAGGCAGGCTTCTTCATCGTGATGTCCCTGCTGCTTTACGGCGTTTTTCTGGCGATCCAGACCGTCACCCATACCGACATGTTCAAGTTTCCAACCCAGATCAACGCGGAGGGACAGGTCGAAGATGGCGGTCACCATAGCCTGGTTGTGCATTCCATCCCCTTCCACGCCTTCGCGCTGATCGCAGCCATGCTGCCCATCGTTTTGCTGTCCAAAAAGATGGCCATTTATGTGGAATTCGGCATCGAGTTCCTCGGTGCCCCCGTCGCGCTGGGCGGCTTCCTGATTGCCGCCCTTGTGCTGACGCCGGAAGGTCTGGGCGCCATCAAGGCAGCCCGCAGCAATCAGTTGCAGCGGGCGGTTAACATCTGCCTGGGCTCAGCTTTGGCGACCATTGGTCTGACGGTGCCTGCCGTGCTGATCATCGGCATGATCATGGGCAGCCCGGTGGAGCTTGGGCTTATTCCGGTTGATATCATTGTCCTGCTGCTGACCCTGGTGGTCTCTCTGGTCACCTTTGTTTCTGCCCGCACCAATTTTCTGCTGGGGGCAGTTCACCTTTCTCTCTTTGCCGCCTACGTGATGATGATCTTCGACGGAAAGTAGGCGACGTTAGATCGCTTGATGCAGTTAGAGAGGTTTGCAGGTGCTGGACGGTGTTAAAGTTGTTGCCTGGGACTATGACGGGGTCTTGAACCGGAATATCCAGTCTGGCCGGTTCCTCTGGGCCGATAATTTTGAGCGGGACCTGGGTCAGTCCCTGTCCTTCTTCGAAAACTACATGTTCTGCCAGAACCTCGCAGATATCCTGACCGGTAAGGAGGATCTACGGGATCGGGTGATGGCCTGGGGGCAGGAAGTTGGTTTTGCGCCCGGGCCAGATCAGCTGCTGGACTACTGGTTCTCCCGGGACAGCTTTCCTGATCCAGAGATCCCGGCAGTAATGAAGAAATTGTCAGACCGTGGCTTTGTTCAGGTGATCGCCACGAACAATGAGACGCGCCGGGTCCGTTACATTGAAGAGAATCTGGGGTGGGGACGAAAGGTGGACCGGGTCTTTGCCTCCGGCAGGCTGGGGATCGCAAAGCCAGACCTTCAGTTCTATGACGCGGTGACAGCGGCTCTGGGTGTTGACCCTCATGAGATTCTGTTCTTCGACGATGGGGCAGAGAATGTTGGCTCAGCCCGCTCCTATGGCTGGTCAGCCCATCACTTTACCGAAGAAACACGCCCGACCCTGCTGGCTGACCTTGCCGCTTGTCTGAGATAGATCTCAGAGCATGATCGTTTTAGTCAGAAGCACTTTGCGCTTGTGCCTAAACCGTGAATCACCCTCTAACAGATTGAAAAGAGGCTTATTCACGTCTTGTTTGAAAACACCTCGTGATTCCAAATGAGACGATAAGGCTCTAAGGCAGAAATCCTTCACCGATTTGCGCTGCATCAATGGCGGTTTGCAGGTTGTTGATCTGCTCTGTCAGGGTGCGCAGACGGTTTTGCTCCCGTGGCAGTTCCACGCGACAGTCGCGTTTGTATTCCAGTTGTGCATGTTCGCGAACCTTGACCGCGCACTGTCTGAAATCGACAGAAAAGAGGCCTCTGCATTCGTCATAAACGTTGTGGGTGTCGTCATATCTGCTGGTACAGCCCTGGCAGGTGCCACATTGCTGTTGCCGGGTCAGCACCCACTTTCCAAGCATTCTCTGTTCTGCCGTCAGTTCCTCCAGCAGAGTGACCTGCTCTTCCAGCATCTGGGCCTTGGTTTCAGCCTTTTCAGCTGCCAGGGCCTCTTTTTCTTCTGCCTGCTGTTCAGCATCTCTTTGAACCAGCTGCTCTTCCCGGGACCAGACCACCAGATCAATGGCCTCTTCATAGTGCTCCCCGGTTCGACCCGTCTTGACCAGGTAATCCAGCAGGACCTGCTCTGCTTCTGCAAATTCACCGCTCTCAAACAGCAGCTTGCCTTCGTAGAAAGTGATTGAAAAATCAACCGGCAGGTTGAGCGCACGCATCTGCTTCAGCGCTTCGATGGCTTCTTCGTGCTGGTCTCTTTCCAGAAAGACTTCGACCTGGCGGGACAAGAGATCAAACTTCACTTCTGGCGGCAGCCCCTGAGCAGATGCCTGCTGAAAGGCTGGGCTGAAGATCAATGCCGCTAAGATCAGGCAGCCGGAAAGAAACTTGATCATCAAAGTGGGTCCTAACGCGGAAAAACAAAAATCACAGCTACCCGGGCGTTCATTCAAAGGGACATTCATTAGAGCATGATCGCTCGCCTAGGAAGCCCTTTATGCTCTAACGTAAACCGTAAATCATCCTCTAACCTGTTGAAAAGAGGATAATTCATGCTTCGTGTTCGCTCACCTGGCGGTGTCCCTTAGATTGCTTGATGCGGTTGCATCGAGAAAACCGAACAGACTCTGAGAGCCGGGTAAAGCCCGTCAGCCGTTTGCGGCCATGGTAGAGCATTCTTAACAGTTAATCATCCTTTTGGCGAAGAGATCACATCCGATCAGAAAGCCCCTGTTTACTGCAACAGAGTTTCGATGATCTGGGCCAGATGTCTGGCGTTGTTGCCCTGCACCAAACTGCCGTGGTTGCCTGGAACCCAGTGCAGATGCACAGCGCCCTGTGCCAGCTGGTCCCAATGCAAAAGAGCGGGCCCGTCAGCCTCTTCTTTCGCCCGCACCAGATGCAGATCCCCGGACCAGTGGTCGGGATGAAAGGCTGCCAACGCGTTGCTGTTCTTCCGGGTCACCGAGAGCATGCGTTGCAGACCGGGCAGATCCAGAGTGGGCGGCAGGTTGGGGTGTCCCCTGGCGAGATCCAGCAGCAGGGTCAGGCGCGCTTCTTCTGTTGCTTTGTGCCAGCTCGCGGGATCCAGAGGCAGGTCGGTGGACAAGAGCGCACGGAACAACTCTGAATCTCGGTGGGGTGCCGGAGAAGGGCTCTCGCTTGCTGTGTCTTTTGTCTGGGCCATTGCATCGATGATGATCAGCGAACCAACCTGTCCCCGTGAGGCTTTCAGCTTTTGCCCCAGCGCGTAAGCCAGGTGACCGCCAAAGGACCAGCCTGCCAGAGCGATACGGTCGGACGGGCTGCCCAGTATGCCCTTGTCCTGAAGTTGCTGCAGGCAACGTTCTGCCAGCTCTTCCAGGCTTTCCTCAGGATCCGGGCTGCCGGACAGCAGGCCATTGGATTGCAGCGACAAAACAGGGCGGGCCTGGCTGAAGTGCCGACTGACACCATAGGCCCAAAGACCATAGCCGGTAGCGGGGGGCAGACAGATCAAAGGGGCACCGTCACCGCCGCTGTTGACCGTCAGCCAGGGATCGTTGCTCGGAGGGCTTTCCTGGGGCAGTTGATCCAAGGCCCGTGCCAGGTGCCTTGCGCTGGGATGTTCAAACACCAGAGACAGCGGCACAGGGCGCTGCAGCCAGGTTTCGAGACGTTCGGCCAGTTGCACTGCCATGAGAGAGTGGCCGCCGCATTCAAAGAAGTTGCTGGCGGAGGACAGCGCAGAATTGCCAGCCTGCGGAGGCAGGATGCTCTGCCAGATGTCGAGCAGCGAGGGCAACAGGGAAGAGTCGCCGGTCTCTGCCTCAGAACCTTTGGACTCCGGCCCAGGGGAAACGCTCATGCCGGGCAGAACTGTTGAAGCGCTTTCTGATGCCGCTTCTGATCCCTTGTTCAGGGTCTCTGCCAGAAACAGAGGCAGGTCCGGACTGCTGACGATTTGTTGCACCAGGCTCTCATAGGTCCGGGCCATCTGGTTCAGGGTTTCAGCCTCAAAGAGGTCACTGTTGTATTCAAACCCGCCAGAAAGCTCTCGCTGGCCCTGTTCGTTCTCCCGTTCCTCCAGGAACAGACTGAGATCTACCTTGGCAATGGGTGGGGCCAGTTCCAGCCGGGAAACGTCAAGATTGGGCAGGTCCAGACGCTGGCTGTCCAGCTGAGGGGTATGGTTGTCCAGCGTGAACATGACCTGGAACAGGGGATTGGCAGAGAGATTGCGGGGCGGAGAGAGCCGTTCGACCACCTGATCGAAGGGCACTTCGTCATGCTCGAAAGCCGCTAAAGCCCGGGTGCGCACGTCCGACAGAAACTCTGTGAAGCTCTGCCCTGCCTTGGGAGTCAGCCGCAAGACAACCGTGTTGACAAAAAGACCTACAAGAGAGGTCAGTGCGGGATCCTTCCGGCCCGCGACCACGGTGCCGATGGGCAAGTCGCTGCCACCGCCCAGGTGATTGAGCAAGGCTGCAAAAGAGGCCGTCATGGTCATAAAGAGGCTGCAGTCATTTTCCGCAGACAGAGCATTCAGGGCTGCCAGTTGAGGACCAGAGAAGGTGAGTGGATGGATGGCTCCCCGATAGCTGGGCTGGCGGGGACGCGCGTGGTCCAGGGGTAGAGGCAGAAGCGTTGGGCTACCTGCCAGCTCCCGTTCCCAGAAGTCCAGTTCCCGGTCAAACACCCCGGCTTTCCGGCGGTTTCTTTGCCAGTGAATGTAATCCACGTAGCTGATTGCGGCGGGTGACCGGGCGCTTTCACGACCTGACAACAGGGCTTTGTAGGCCTGGCTGATTTCTTCCGCGATTTCCCCTGAAGACCAGCCATCGGCCACCAGATGGTGCAGGGTAATGATCAGTGCCCAACTGCTGTCTGACAGCTGAAACAGCTGTGCCCTTATGGGCCAGTCTTTTGTCAGATCAAAGGGCCGCAATGCCGCTTTAGCCAGGTGTTTTTGCTGCAGAGGGCGAGGAACCTCTCTGAGGTCTCTTTCTGTCAGAAGACCGCTGACGGCGGGGCCAGAGCCATCTGCTGGCCTGCCCGAAGTCGTGTTGTCTTCCAGGGCATCTGTAACAAGGTAGGGATTGCCTTTTTGGCTTAGGAACCGGCTGCGCAGTTGCGGTTGATTGCGCACCAGATGATCAAGAGCCTTGCTCAGCGCTTCCCGATCCAGCTGGCCTGTCAGTTTCAGGGCCAGCGGTATGAGGTAGGCCTGCGCTGCATCTTCGCCCCCCAGTCGATCAAGAAACCACAGCCGTTCCTGCTGGAAGGAAAGGGGGGCAGGGCTTTGCTGTGCGACCGGTGTCAGGGCTGGGGAGGCAGGTTCCTGAACCCCACTGTCGCCGTTGTTGTCTGCCGCCAGACTTTCAGCCAGATCGCAGATCCGTGGCGTTTCAAAGAGCCGCCGGGGGGCAATCTCCCGTCCCAGATGGTCGCTGAGCCTGGCGGCCATTTGCAAGGCCAGAAGGGAGTGGCCGCCCAGTTCAAAGAAATGCGCCGTGCGGGTCAGCTGTTTCTGTTCCAGCAGTGTTTCGTAGAGCTCTGCCAGGACCTGTTCCAGTGGGTTCTGGGGTGCTTGACCGACAGATGCTGTGTCTTGTTGGGTTGGCGACGGCAGAGCCTTCCTGTCGATTTTGCCGGAGGGGGTTAAGGCAAAGGCGGGAAGGACAAGCAGGTGGCTGGGCTGCATGTAGTCTGGCAGCTGCTGTTTCAACTGCTGCTGCAGGTGTGGCACCAGGGCGTCACCGTCGTTGGTGCACCCGGACGTGGGCACCAGATAGGCAACCAGCTGTTCTTGCCGCAGCAGCACCAGTGCCTGCTCGATGTCTGGATGACTGGTCAGGCAGGCTTCGATTTCGCCCGGTTCAATCCTGAAGCCTCTGAGCTTAATCTGGTGATCCCGTCGACCCAGGAACTCGATGGAGCCATCAGCCCGCCAACGGGCCTGGTCGCCCGTGCGGTAGAGACGGGCCCCCTTCACGTAGGGATCGCTGGGGAACGACTTTGCGCTCAGATCCGCACGCTGATGGTATTCCCGCGCCAGACCTATGCCCCCCAGACAGAGCTCTCCAACCACGCCGACGGGAACCGGCTGCAAATTGTCGTCCAGCACGTAGCAGCGCCGTCCGGCAAGCGGTCTGCCAATGGAGGCACCAAAGGGGTGGCTGTGGCTGTTGTCGTCGGTGATTTCCCGGGCTGTGGCCGTGACAGTGGCTTCTGTCGGACCATAGGCATTGATCAGGCGCGGTCGGACGGCTGGTGCCAGCTGTTGCCAGTGGTCCAGATCCGTTGCCCGGATCGCTTCCCCGCCAAGTGAGATGAGTTTGCTGTCAGGGATCAGATGCGGCTGCTCCACCCAGCTGCTTACCAATCCGCGCCAGTAGGCCGTTGGCAGATCCAGCCAGGTGATCGAAAACTCGCGGCTCAGTCGCTTGAGTTCCCGGGCCGTCCAGGCCTGATCTTCCAGGAACACCAGCCCGGCTCCTGCCCGCAGGGGAAGCAGGATTTGATCCAGGGCCGTGTCAAACGCCAGAGAGGCCGTTTCCAGGGTGCGATCACCAGGCGCCAGGGCGATAACCTGTTCCAGCCCGGCCTGATGATCGGCCAGGGCACCCTGTTCAATCGTCACCCCCTTGGGTTTGCCGGTCGATCCGGAGGTATAGAGCAGATAGGCCGCATTGTTTCGCCAGCCGTGCGGGGGCTCCTCGGGATCCGTTGGGAGCGGGGAGGTCTCGGCATCCGGCTCTGTCAGGGTCACGTCCAGGCAGGGGTAACCCTGGAAGAGCCCATCCTCACATGCCCCAGGCTCAGTCAGGTTCAGTTTCTCAGTCAGGATCAGTTTGGGGGCCGCATCTTCCAGGATCAAACGGCGGCGCTCCGCTGGCTGCTTGGGGTCCAGAGGCAGCAGGCAGGCTCCGGCCCGCCAGACCGCCAGGAGAGCGACGATGGCAAGAGGGCGACGGGGCAGGGCCAGAACCACTTTGTCTTCGCTTTCAACTCCGTGAGCTTTGATTTGCTTGGCGAGCTGTTCAACGGCTTGCCAGAGCCGGGCGTAAGACCAGCTTTCCTGCTCACTCAGCAACGCCAGTTCCTGGGGTTGATTTCGAGCGGCCCGGGCAATGTCCAGAATAACCGGCCGGGGACTTGCGGGCAGGTCCGGCCCACTGGCCCAGTCCTCTGTCAGGCGCTGGTGTTGATCGGGGGACAGCAGGGGGAGGTCGGCAAGTGTCCGGTCCGGATTTTCCAGCACTTCGGCCAGCAGCTGACTGAAGAGTCTGCAAAAGCCTTCCACACTTTGCCGATCGAAGATCTGGCTGTTGTATTCCATCATGCCCAGCAAGACTGCTGGTTCGTCTGGTGCTGTGACTTCACGCAGATGCAGGCTGAGGTCCATCTTGGCCGTCGGGCTCTCCAGATGCTCTTCCTGCAGGCTGAGGTCTGCTGTGAGCTGCCGGGGCCCGCTGTCTGCCTCATCCAGTGCAAACATCACCTGGAACAGAGGATTGTGCGACAGGCTGCGCTCGGGACGCAGTGCCTCAACCACCTGTTCGAATGGCACATCTCCCTGTCCGTAGGCCTCTAAGGCCGTGGTTTTGACCTGTTTCAGAAACTCTGAAAATGTCAGATGGCTTTGCGGCTGCAGGCGCAGGATCAGCGTATTGACAAAGAGCCCTACCAGTTCGTCCAGTTCGGAATGGTTTCGCCCGGCCAGGGCTGTACCCAGAGCCATGTCGTCCCCGCCGCCCAAGCGTTTCAGCAGCAGGGAAAAGGCCGCTGCCAGGGTCATAAACAGCGTCGTGCCTGCTTGCTTGCTGAGGGCTTTCAAGCCGACAAGCGTTTCTGTCTCAATGGTGAAAGGGCAGGCGCCCCCGTCGTAAGACTGAAGGGCGGCGCGTGGGCGATCCAACGGCAGGTCCAGCAGCTCTGGTAGGCCCGACAGCTTTTCTTTCCAATAAGTTAGCGAGGGCTCGAACAATCCTCGTGCCTGGGCCTGTCGCTGCCAGCGGGCATAGTCCAGATAGCTGACCGGGACAGCAGAGCTTCCGGGCTTTGACCCTGCTGAGGTCTGGGCGGGGGCCAGTGCGGCCTGATAGGCAGCAGGCAGGTTGTTGTGCAGCCAGCGCAGAGACCATCCATCGGCGGCCAGATGATGCAACGTAAGAAGCAGGGTCCAGTCCTGATCGCTGCGCTTCAGCAAGCAGGCTCTCAGGGGCCATTCCTGAGTCAGGTCGAATGGCTGAAAGGCCAGGCCCCTGATTGTGCGGGTCTCTTCATCCTCGCTCAATCCCGCAAGGGACAGCAGGGGGAGGGGCTGGTCCGCAGCCGGGTCAACTTTCTGGCAGATCTCGCCGTTGATCTGAACAATTAGGGTGCGCAGCACCGGTTGTCGCGCCACCAGCGCCGACAGAGCCGTTTGCAGAGCCGCAGCGTCTAGGGCGCCACGCAGACGGAGGCTAACCGGCATGAGATAGGCAAGTCTGGCTTTGTCACTGTCGGCCCTGTTTCTATCGTCCGGACCTTTTGGAGCCGGGGCGTCGCTGTCGCCGTTCATGTTGTCCAGGAACCAGAGGCGTTCCTGCTGGAACGTCAGCGGGCCTGTTGTTTTGTCAGGGTCCGCCTGGAGTACCGGTTTGTGCCGGGATGACGAGCCAAGTCCATCCAGCGCGATTTCCAGACCCCGGGCTGTGGGCGCTTCAAAGAGCAGGCGCAAGGGCACGTCCTGCTGAAGGGTTTTGGACAGGCGGGCAACCACCTGCGCCGCCAGCAGGGATTGGCCACCAAGGTCAAAGAAGGAGGCGTCGGGAGAAACAGCCGTTAGACCCAGCACCTCTGCAAAGAGCGCACAAATGAGTTGCTGGCGACCGGAAGATGCAGGGGCGGCTGTGTCCTTATCCTCTGCTTGCTGCGGAATCTCAGCAGCAGGCAGGCGCTTTCGGTCGATCTTTCCGGCGGGGTTGAGGGGGAAGTCCTCCAGAAAGACCAAACTGTTGGGACGCATGTACTCCGGCAGGCGTCGGGCCAGGCGGTTTTTCAGATCCTGTCGCAACTGTGGCAAGCTGCCGCCTGCTGCGGCACTTGGGATCAGATAGGCGGCCAGACTGTCATCCTGTTTGACCACCAGAGCTTCTTTTACATCCGGGTGGGACAGCAGGTTTTCTTCGATTTCTCCCGGCTCAATGCGGAAGCCTCTCAGCTTGATCTGATGGTCTTTGCGCCCCAGGAAAGCCAGCTGGCCGTCTTGTTGCCAGGTTGCCAGATCTCCAGTGGCGTAGAGCCGAAGGTTTTGCTGGAAAGGCGCGGTGTCAAAAGCCGCTGCCGTCTTGTCGGGGGCATTGTGGTAGCCGCGCGCCAGCCCCGGTCCGGCAATGAAGAGTTCCCCGCTCACGCCTTCCGGCTGCGGGGCTTTTCTGTCGTCCAGAACGAAGCAGGACCAGCCGGGCAGGGGGCGGCCAAGAGGCAATGGGGCATCTGTGCTCAGGTCCAGATTGGTGAAGTCGCAGTAACTGGACCAGATGGTGGCTTCCGTTGGTCCATAGAGATTGACGGCTTTGCTGCCCCAGGCTTGCAGCTGTCGGGCCAGATCCGGTTGCAGCGCTTCCCCACCGCAGTAGAGTGTCGGGCGGTGAGGGGCTGTCCATTCTGCGCTTTGCAGCAGTCGGTAGCTGCTGGGGGTGGCCTGCAGCAGGGTTGCAGCCTGATCATCCAGCAGGCGGGCCAGAGCCAGACCATCTTTGCTGATATCTTCTGGAACCAGCAGGAGGGCCGCCCCCTTGCGCAAGGGGGCAAAGAGCTCAAACAGCGAGATGTCAAATGTGACGATGGTGATTGCAGCCAGCGTATCGTTCGGGGTCACCGCCCCCAGGGCCTGTTCCATGGCCTGATGGAAGGCGGTAAAAGAGGCCTGCTCGACCAGCACTCCCTTGGGTTTTCCGGTTGAACCGGAGGTGTAGAGCAGATAGGCAGCAGAACCGGCGTCTGGCCAGGGGGGCGCTGTTTGCCTCTGCGAAGCTGAGGGATCTGCTGTTTGCGCTAGCACCTCTGTCAGGGACAGCGTCAGGTGATTGTAACGCTGATGGAGCGGATCCTGCCCGGTGGTGTCGTCGCAAAGGATGAGCCGGGGCATGGCATCCTGCAGGATCAGGCGGCGACGCGCCTCCGGATGTCCCGGGTCCAGAGGAAGGAAGGCTGCTCCGCTGCGCCATACGGCCAGCATGGCAATCAGAACCAGTGGGCTGCGCGGCAGAGCCAGGGCGACGATATCTTCCGGCCCGATGCCCTGCCGTATCAGACTCTGGCTTAGTCGTTCTGCTGCGTTTTGCAGGTCCTGATAGCTGAGATTTTCGCCATGGGGCCACATGACGGCTGTTGCCGTTCCGGAAAGGTCAGCCTGGGCCCAGATCTCCTGCAGCACGCTTTGGCCACTGGCCAGCAGAGGCGCCCCGACGGCAGTTTCTGTCAAGAGGCGCGCCTGCTCCGGCCCTGTCAGCAGGGAGTGGCTGTTGAGAGGTGCTTCAGGAGCCTGCAGAACCGAAGAAATCAGCTGCTTGAACTGGGAGATCAGCCGTTCGATCCCCTGGTGGCTGAAAAGGTCGCTGTTGTATTCAAAGGCGCCTGTCAGGATCTTCTGACCGCTGTCGTTGCTGGCTTCTTCCAGATAGAGCGATAAATCCAGTTTGGCGCTCCTGCTTTTCAACAGGCGCTGGCTGCAGGACAGGCCAGGGAAGGTCAGGCTTTTTTCAAGGGCTCCCTGGCTGTGGCTGTCCAGAGTAAAGAGCACCTGGAAAAGCGGGGCATGGGCCAGACTGCGGTCCGGCTGCAGAGCTTCCACCACCTGTTCAAAGGGGCAGTCGGCATGCTGGTAGGCAGCCAGAGCGCTGTGGCGGGTTTGCTCCAGCAGATCCAGGAATGTCAGGTCATCGGTGGGACGCAGACGCAACACCAGAGAGTTCACAAAGAGGCCGATCAGCGGCTCCAGCGCCGTCATCCCGCGCCCGGCCGTCGGGGTACCCAGTGGAATGTCGTCGCCCGCCCCCAGACGTTGCAGCAGCAGGGAAAACAGCCCGGCCAGCGTCATGAAGAGCGTGCAGCCTCTTTGCCGTCCCAGCTGTTGCAGATCAACCAGTTCGTCAGGGCTGAAACTCAGGGTACAGAGCCCCCCTTCGTAGCTCTGGAGGGCTGGGCGGGCCTTGTCAAATGGCAGATTCAATGAGGCCGGCAGGTCGGCCAGCTGTTCAGTCCAGTAGGTCAGGTCCTTTTGAACCTGTTTGTCTGCCAGGGCATCCCGTTGCCAGCTGCAGTAATCCCGGTAGGTCAGCGAAAGAGCCGGAGCCGTTTCTGCCGTTTGCGTGACGATCCGCCTGTATTCGCGGCTCAGCCCCTCCGCCAGGACCCCAATAGACCAGCCATCGCAGGCAATGTGATGCAGCAGGATAAGAAGGGACCAGTTTTCTTCAGACCGCTGGAACAAGGTCAGGCGAACCGGCCAGTCCTTTTGCAGGTCAAAGGGCTGGTGCGCGGCAGTTTCAATGACTTCTTCCTGATCCTGCTGGTTCAGATCAGACAGGTCTTTGTGGCTGAATGGCAGGTTACCAACCGGATCAACTACCTGCTGCGGTCCCTGATCACTGTCCATGATCCGGCTGCGCAGAACCTCCTGCTGCTCAATCACCTGAGCCAGCGCCCCTTCAAGGGCGGCTTTGTCCAGAGGACCGGAGATGTCCAGAAGCAGAGGCACGAGATAGGCTTGCTGGATGCCCTTTCCGCCCAGCTGATCGAGGAACCAGAGACGCTCCTGTTGATGAGACAGCGGGAACAGACCATCAGCAGAGGTGATCTGACTTGTTGTTGCTATGGGACGCGCAGTTCCGGACAGGGGGGTGCTTTGCCGGGTCGCCAGGACCAACGCCAGGCCCGCTGCAGTCGGGTTTTCGAAAATCAGCTGCAGGGGAAAATCTTCTCCCCAGAGTTCGCTCAGGCGATTGGCAGCCTGGGCCGCGAGCAGGGAATGTCCACCCAGGACGAAGAAATCGGCTTCGGGATCCAGCTTGTCCAGTCCCAGAACTTCCGCAAAAACGGCTGATACCAGTTCTTCTTCGCCGGAACGGGCTGCTCTGCCCGAGCCGCTGCTCACCCGTCTTTGCGGTGGCGGCAGGGCGTCTCGGTCGATCTTGCCGGACGGGGTAAGGGGAAAAGACTCCAGCAATGTGAAGTGGGCGGGCACCATATAGGCTGGCAACACCTGTGCCGCTCGGGCTCTCAGCTCTTCGGTCAGGACCTGTTCTGAGGCCGCACTGTTTTCTGAAGTCACCAGATAGGCGAGCAGTGTCTGATCTTTGGCCAGAACGAGGGACTGTTCGATGGCCGGGTGGCTGTCCAGGCAGGCTTCGACTTCACCGGGTTCAATACGGAAACCGCGCAGTTTGATTTGCTGGTCCCGCCGTTCAATGAACTCCAGCACCCCATCATTGCGCCAGCGGGCCAGATCACCTGTTCTGTAGAGCCGCTCCCCGGGACGGAAGGGGTTCGGCTGAAAGGAGTCCCGGCTGCGTTCCGGCTGGTTGAGATATTCACGCGCAACGCCGACACCGCCCACACAGAGTTCCCCGATGACCCCTTCCGGCATGGGGCTGAGATTGTCATCCAGAACATAGGTGTAGACATCCGGCATAGGCCGCCCAATGGGCAAAGTGGCGGCGGGGCGCTGTTCCGTGGTTGCGCCTGTTGTTGCCACTTCAAAGGTGGTGGCACAGACAGAAACTTCGGTGGGGCCATAGGCGTTTATGAAATGAAGGGCGGCCCCTTCCGGGCTGTCTTTCCAGCGTTGGGCAACCTGCGGCGGGCAGGGCTCTCCGGCTGATATGACCACCTTCAGGCTGCGATAGTCTTGCGGATCCATCAAAGCCAGGGCGCTGGGTGGCAGCGTGACGTGGGTAACGTCTTGCCGGGTGATCAGGGATTTCAGGGCGGCACCTGGCAACAGTTGTTCCGGTGCGGCCAGAACCAGTTGAGCCCCGGCGCCCAGTGTCACAAACACTTCCGATACAGCGGCATCAAAAGCCGGGGTGGCAAACTGCAACACCCGGGCATTGGCGGAGAGATGAAAGGCGGGAATCTGACCGGCGATCAGGTTCGCCAGTCCGGCCTGTTCAATCACCACACCTTTGGGCTGGCCGGTCGAGCCGGAGGTGAAGATGACATAAGCGGCCTGGGTTTCTTTGATGTCTGAAAGATCTTCCAGGCCCAGCGGGGGCAGGGCTTCAGCCTTTTGCTTTAGATCATCCAGCGTGAGAGCCCGCACCGTGTCGGGCAGGGGCAGGGCCTCTGCCTGATCCGACAGGTATCCGGCCAGTTCCCCCTGTTGAACAATGGTCAGGCGCCTTTGCCGGGGATGGCCGGGGTCCAGCGGGACAAAGGCTGCGCCTGTCATCAGCACCGCCAGTTGGGTGATCACCAGATCAAGTCCGCGCGGCAGCGCCACGGCGATCCTGTCTTCAGTCGCTAGGCCTTCCTGCTTGAGAGCTGCGGCCAGCTTTCCAGCACTTTTCGCCAGCTCACCATAGCTGACCAGATGATCTTCCCAGACCAGAGCCGGGGTTCCCGGTTTTTCTGCTGCCAGTTTCAGAATGCGCTGGGCGGCAAGCGGGGGGCGCTGGCTGTGGCTGCTTTCTCTTGGCCAGTGTTCCGTCAGCTGACGGTAGACCTGGGGCGGCAGCAGGGTGCGGCTCTGTCCCGAAACCTCCGGATTGGCAGCGATGTCCTTCAGCAGAAAGGTCAGATCGCGGGCGATGATCCGGATCTGATCTTCTTCGAAGATGTCCCGGCGATAGGCGAATTCCAGCGTGATGTCCTGCTCATCGTGATATTCCCGCACAAAGAGCGAAAGGGGGGTCTGCTGGTCCTGATTTGTTATGGCCACGGCCTCTGCCGGGGCTGAATCAAATGACAGGGGGTAATCCTGAAGTTCAAAAGACAGGGCGATGTCAAACAGCCGGTTGCGTCCCTGGGCCAGAGCCCCGCTTTGGCGAATGACCTCGGCCAGAGAAACGGGCAGATGGCGATAGCTTTGTTTTACTTCTCGCGCCACCTGGCCCATCAGGTCACTGGTGGGTTGAGCCAGGTCGAGCGACAGGGGCAGGGCGGCAACGGTGGTAAATAGCCCGACCGTTTCCTTTTCCTTCTTACCCGTTCGATTGCGCAGGGGCAGACCGACGACCAGGGCTTCAAGGTTCTGGGTTCTGACAAAATAGAGATAGAGGGCCGTCAGGAAAAAGTGCAGCGGGCTGGCGCTGTTCTGTCCGGCGACCTGGGTGATGCGGTCGAAATCCTCGCGAGCCAGAGCCGTCTGCAAACTGGCTGACAGAGGCTTTTCAGCGGCTTTGACTGGCTGAAACAACGGAGGGGGCGGGTCCGAAAAGCGATCTTTCCAGTAGGCCTGTTTGGCGGACTGCCGGGCTGCCTGTCGGCTGTCCTCCACCGATTGCTTTTCGTCCTGGTCCAGCAGATAGCTGAAGAAGGAGGGGTGCGGGTCGGAGAGGGCGGGGGCATTGGGACTGCCGGATGCCGGGCCAAGGAAGCCCAGGGGGTTCTGGCTTTCCTGGCGTTGCCGGACACTCAGAGCCTGATAGAGCTCACTCAGACGACGCAAGACGAGCCCGGTGCCCCAGCCGTCACAGATGAGGTGATGATAGACGTTGATCCAGCGGTAGTGCTGGTCGCTCAATTTCAGAAGCTGGGAGCGGAACAGGGAACCCCCATCCAACTGGAAGGGGCGATCAAGCGCTTGCTGACAGAGTTGATCGGCTCTTCTGTCCGGCCTGTCTTCGCTGCTGATGTCTGTAAAGCTGAAGGCTGGTGCCTTGTCTTTTGTATCAGACAGCCGCCAGCGCGGGACAGGGCCGTCCTTTTCCAGGCGCAGACGCAGGGCGTCATTTTCCTCAATCAGCAGAGAAAGCGCCTGGGAAAAGCGGGCACGGTTCAGCGGCCCTTTGATCTCCAGATAGCCACCAATGTTGTAACTGGCGGTTTCAGCCAGCCTTTGCTGGTCAAACCAGATGTCTCTTTGAGCCGCAGACAGGATAGGCGAAGGCTGAGGCCTGTTGGCACTGTTCCTTTCCTTTCCCATTTTTGTCTCCTCGTCTGGTGGCTCGCAACATCAAACAGACAGCATCAGAGGGCCGGTCTATTGCGGGATGACCCCCTGGACTTGGCTGGGTCGGGAATCAGAGGAGACCGGTGGCTGCGGAGGAACATCTTCAGCTGTTGATGTACTTTCTGCTGGAGAAGCCCCTTCTGCAGGTGTGGCAGGCTGCGACGCTGCTGCCGCTGCTGCGGCCGCTTCTGTTCCCTTTGCCACCACTGGGTTACCAGTCAGAGGATCGATGATGTAAGTTATAGAAGAGTCATTATCGTTTTTTAATCTGGCGGGACCCCGGCCGGGCACAGCTGGCCCCACCACCTTGTTCATTTCCTCCGAAACTTTTTGCAGAGCGGTATTGACCGCATCAACAATGTCTTCCGGGTTCTGTGGTTTCACAGCCGCCTGTGATTTCTTGTCGACAGCGGTCTGGCTGGCGCTGCCTTCCACCGGTGCCGAGCTGTCCCAGTTGCCCAGGATCAGGGGCATGCCCTGCTCACCGGCGCCGATCACGACCATCTTGGCGTTATTGGACTCAGCCAGCCGCAGGGTGGCGTCGATGCCTTTCCAGCGCAGGTAATTCTCGTTGATGCCGGAGGTAACCGTTTCCTGGAAGACCCGGATCCCCGCCGCCTCAATGGCCTTGCGGTGGCTTTCCATGCGTTCGCGCTCCAGGATGAACTTGTACTGCTCTGCCCTTTGGCGCTGGACGTTCTTCTGCGCAATGGCCATGCGGACCGTTTCCGGCAAGGTGACCGAGCGGATCAGCGTGTCTTCCACAAAGATGTAGTTGGGCGTGTTGGAATCCTGGTCAGACACCAGTTCCATGTTGCGGTGGGCCGCATCAGCGATGGCCAGCTGCAGATCTTCACGCTTGCCGGAATAGAGGGCTTCCGGCGTGTAGCGGGAAATCTCATGGCGCACCCGCGCCCCGATTTCCGGGGCAATCAGCGAGGTGATGAAGTCCGGGCCGACGTTCTTGTGCAGGAAGCCGATGGTTTCGGGATTGAGGCGATAGCGGGTTGAGACTTCGACCTGGACCAGCAGGCCATCCTGGGTCAGGGCATCCACGTTCACGACCATCTGCTGCAGCCGCATATCGTATACCTGGATTTTATCCCAGGGCAGGATGATCTTGGTGCCGGAATCGTAGTGCCAGGAGGTGATTGTGCCACCTAAGAACCGCAGCCACAGGGCCCCGGCATGACCGGCAGGCACAGTGATGAAGATGTAGGGGGCGAAAACCAACACCACGAAGACCACGATCAGGCTGGAAACTGACAGGCCCACATAGTTGCGTTTTACCCAGGCATTGAAGCCACGTTCGATCTTAGAGGACATGCGCATCTCCTCTCATTCTGGCTATGCGCCCTTCTTCCATCACGATGCGCCCGTCACAATCATCAAAGTAGCGGTCGTCGTGGGTGACCGCGAGAATGGTTTTTCCTGAAGCTTTCAGGTCCGGCAGCATGACTTCATAGAATTTACGCCGGAATTCCGGATCCTGATCGGCTGCCCATTCATCAAAGACGTAAATGGGGCGATCTTCAAGCAGTGCGATCACCATAGCCAGACGTTTCCGCTGTCCGCTGGACAGGGCTTTGGTGTCAAACTGGCCGTCGATCAGTTCCACCTTCTTTTCCAGTTCCATCAGTTTCAGCAATTCATCCAGCCGGTCCTGATCGACTTCCCCCAGACCGTAAAGGCGCGGGAAAAGGTGAAAGTTGAAGAAGACGGTGGAGAAGAGACTTTGCAGCAGCTCCAGGTTCTTATGATCGATAAGCTTGTCGTCCACATAGATGGCCCCTTCTTTGGGGTGATAGAGGCCGGTGGCCATCATCAATAGCGTCGACTTGCCGGAGCCGTTGCCCCCGGAAATGAACAGGATCTGGCCTTTGTGTACTTCGAAACTGCAGGGGCCGCAGCGGAAGCTCACGCCGTTTTCCCGGTCATGGTGTTCGTAGACGATGCCTTCAAAGCGGATGGTTTCAAAGTCCAGCAGTTCTTCGCCGGTGGCTTTGGGGGAGGTGGCGGCTTCCTTCAGCGTCTCTTCCATCCGAATCATCGACTCACAGGCGGCATTGGCCGTTGCCATGTTGGACATGACACCAACGACCGAGGTCACGGGCCCGATGATGAAGAGCACGATGGTGGTGGTTTTCAACAGCTCTTCGGAAAAGGTTTCGCCAAAAGCCGGCAGCAGAAAGACCAGTGCGGCAGCCAGCATGTAGAAGGTGGCCTGGGCCATGATGAAAAGCACAGACAGCTGCACGTCCACCTGGACCTTGTAGCGGGTCACCGTGTGGGAGACGATGTCGATGTAGGACGTCAGATCCCGGGAGCGCTTGTTGTGCAGCCGGTTTTCCTTAAAGCCGTCGATGGCGTCTGTCAGACCGTCGAACAGCTTGTTTTCTTCAACGATGGTTTTGTGGATGGTGGCGTTGGTTTCGCCCCATTTGCGCAGGTAGATGAAGATGGCCAGCGCCATGATGGCAATGGCGAGATAGAAGGCCCAGAGCGACAGGATGGCCAGATAGATCATCGTAAAGAAGATCAGAATGGCCGATTGGACCGCCAGCACCATGGAACCGGCCGTTTGGGAGATGACCTGGGGCTGACGGGTGATGTTGGTGAAAATGTTGGCTTTGCCGATGCGCTCAATGGAATCCAGATCGCACTGGCGGATGTAGTTGACCTGCCGGACCCGGTACTCGTGGATGATCCGTTCCACTTCCCCGGTGGTTGCCACGAAGATGTGCTTTTGGGTGATGGTGTAGATTGCCAGCACCACCAGGAACATGGCCAGATACCAGAAATTGGATCCGTTGCCGTCGCTGACGTGGGCTGCCGCCGTGTTGACAACCCCCAGAATCAAGGCGTTGCTCAGTCCCGCAATCCCGGCGTAAAGGAGGATCTTACGCAGCGGAATGGACGAGTACTGCTGGAAATACCTCAGCAGAACCATGTTCTATCCCGCTCTCGTTTTGTCCTGTCGGCACCTGCGCCAGGCTCTGGCCAACTTACCATGATCCCCCCAAACAGATCGTCTTTACCCACTGACGATGTATCTCTGATCTCTGCCGCTTTCCGGCTGCCGGATACATCCTGTCTTTCTACATCAACTCAACAGCTCTTTTCCTTGGTGACAGGGCAGGCGTAACCCCACCCGCATCTCCCTTCTCAAAAGAGGCTGTGTTTAGCTCTTTGCTCTTGTGGAGGAACCGCGTTCTGCCCCCATCAAAAGTATGGCAAAGGTGACGACCGGTGTGACAACGATGGACAAGAGGAAATAGCCAACAAACCCAATGGTTTTGTGCCGGCCCATCCAGCCAACCGCGATCGACAGTAAGAGATAGATGAAAAAGTAAATCATGCCAGTCGTGTCCCTTACCTAACGTCCCTGCCTTTTTGTTCTTTGTACTTCTGCCGCCGTTTTGATTGCGGCAAAAATCTCTGCTCAGTCGGCGCCTGTTCCGTTCCCGGAAGCAAAACTCTCACCGGAACCCTTTGCTTTAAGACTGCTTTTCACAGCCTGGCACTTTTGAGTGCTAAGGAGAGTTCTCTGCGTGGCGCGCCCTGGAAACATCCAGAGAAGCTCCCGACTGCGAAGACGTCACCCTGCAGCATTATCCTCAGCAGTTGCCAAGTCCCTGGCCGTAATCTCGCTTTTGGCTGAACCAAGAACCCTCAAAGGAATCGGCACCCGGCTTAGCTCCGCTGGTTGTCGCTGCAAACAGCTTGAGAAAAGCGCGGGTGCCGATGAGAAGAAACTCCAAGAACCTGGCCTGTACCAAAAGAAGAAGGGCCGGGCCTGTTAAGCCGCTTTAGCGCCACCCTTCTTGCCGCTGGCTTTGTTCCGCTCCATTTCCTTTTCGAATTCAGCGCGGAAGTGGGCTTTCATTTCTTCAGGATTGAAGTCCAGCAGCGTACCACCGGCTTCCAGGTGCTGAATGTAAACCCGGCCGATGGCGTAGGTGGCCGCAGCAGAGAAGCTGGGCATGGTCAGCAGCGCCAGCGGTGCACCAATCACCGGAATGGCTTTGATGGCAGAACCAACGGAGCCCCAGGTCAGCACGTTCGGCACGATGCTGCCCAGCAGGGCAGTGATGATGTTCTTGGCGGTGTGCTCGCTGAAGGAGTGACCGTAGAGCTTGGACAGCTTGTTGATCATGTTCAGCTGAACGCCGGTTACCGTGGCCATGTCCAGGACAGGCACGGGAATGCAGCCCGCGCCAAAGGACCAGGCGCTCAGACGGCGAACCATGGATTGCGCTTCGGCAAGGCGATGGGCTTCAGCGTCCACCAGGCTTTCGGGGGCATCAGCTTGATCAGCGGTATTTTCAACAGTGCTCATGTTCTTCTCCCTGCGGGACTTGTTTGTCAAAGCCAGCGGCTGCTGGAGACCAGGGTCAGAAGAATGCCCTTATTCTATCGGAAGGTGTTGCAGCTGCAGCTCAACACTCAACTCCGGATTTCAGGGTGCCTTCTGACTTTACCCTCATTCAAATTCAACCACTCTCAGGCCTTACAGAACTTCCTTAGCCAGCAAGCAGATCCGGAAAACCCGGGCCTTCCATTTCATCTGCCTGTGCGTGACCAGATGTCGTCTGTTCAGCCTTTTGCCCAACGGTTCCAGCGGTTTGTTCCTATCCTGAAGGAAAAGAGACCGCGGGGTCCTGGATCAAATCTATGACCAACCTGTGTGACTTGCCTGTCTTTTCAACGGACCAATCCACCGAGATCACAAATCGCATTTTTCTGCTCCGCGAGAGGCGTAGCACTCTCCACTCTATTCTAACTGGATTATTAATGCTAGATGGGGAGACCCCTTTTTTGGCAAATTGTTCAAGTGCTAGAAGGGTTTGACATTACCTTTTTGCAAGAATTCTGGCGGGGAAGGACTTTCGGGTGGGCAGGCAGCAGACAGGCAGTTCAAGCAGGGCAAAGGCCCCCGGTCCCAAAGGTCTGGCGGGCATGGGGCTGATCAAGGCCTTTAACAAGAACGCCGCCGACGCGCTGCTGGATTTGAACCGTCATTACGGGGATCTGGTGCAGTTTACCTTTGCCGGTAACTTTAACAGTCTGGTGGCCCATCCTGATCAGATTCAGGAGGTCTTGATTGACAAAGCCTCTCTCTTTCAAAAGGGCCTGGTCTACAAAGCTTACGAGCCGCTGATCGGGCAGGGGTTGCTGACCAGCGACGGCGCTGTCTGGGAAAAGACGCGCCGAATCGCCGGGCCTTCCTTTAAGGGCCCTCGGCTCAAAAGCTTTGCAGCCACGGCCGCCCGCCTCAGTCAGAAACGAGCGGATGACTGGCTTAAGCAGGCCAAAGGCAACTGGCTGGATCTGGCCGTGGTGCCGGAAATGAACCGCCTGACGTTTGAGATCATCTCGGAAGCGCTCTTTTCAGAAAATCTCTCCCTGGAAACCGATCGCCTGTTTGAAGCGCTCGATAAGGCCAACAAGGAAGGCACAGCGCGCATCCGCAGCCCTTTGAAATGGCCTTACCATTGGCCCACACCAGCCAACAAACGCTACCAGCGGGCCGTGGCCATTCTGGACGAGGTGGTGGAATTGATGGTGGAGCGGCGCCTGGGTATGGAGACGCCGCCTGACGACTATTTCACCACCCTGGTGGCGGCCATGACGGCCGGTGACATTGACCGCAAGATGGTGCGCGATCAGGTGCTGACTTTTCTCTTTGCCGGGCATGAAACCACCAGCAATGGACTGAGTTGGTCGCTGTACCTGCTGGCCGGACATCCGGCGGTCATGGAAGAGGCAGCCCAGGAAGTGGCGACCGTACTGGGCGACCGTCAGCCGGAGCAGGAGGATCTGGCAAAGTTGCCGTTCCTGAGGGCGGTTTTTGAAGAATCCATGCGGTTGTATCCGCCCATCTACGCCCTGCAGCGCCGCTCTCTGGAGGATCTGGAGATTGGGGGCTATGCCATTCCGGCCAGCACAGGTGTGACCATTTCTCCTTATGTCACTCACCGCCATCCGGCTTTCTGGGACGATCCCGACGCCTTCAATCCGGAACGTTTTGTCGGGGAGGCTGTGCGCAGTCGACCCCGTCTGGCTTACCTGCCCTTTGGGGCGGGACCGCGGACCTGCATCGGCGCGAACTTTGCCATGGCGGAAGCTCTGGTGCTCTTGGTGGCCATCCTGCAGCGCTTTAAGCTGGTCTTGTGGGAGGATCAGCCGGTAGCCACCCGCCCGCTCATTTCCCTGGGCCCCGCTTCAGCTCTGCCGGTGAGGTTACTGCCGAAGTGAAGGCAGACCCTTGTCTCGGAACGAGAGTGCCTAGAAAAAACTTGGGCCACCGCAGGGACCGTTGATTAGCTGTTCCCCCACTGTCGTTCTGAAACTCAATGACTTTTGATCTGCAATTGTAGCGATAATCACTTTGCAGTTGCTCGGGTTGTTTTCCTTAGGGCCAAAGGCAAGTGTCATAGAGGGGAAAACAATGGTGGCAGCCAGAGCTTCGTGGGTTCCCAATGAGATAGCTCTAGCCCGATTGTGGATTAGGGCTCGGAGCAAATAGGCTTCTTCATTCAAGGTAAGGGGGTGTTGGCCAGGGGCAATATCAACCACACAGTTGCGATTGTAGTTGTCCCAGGTTTTTGACTCTTGTTCGATGATCGCGAAACGCGCGCCATTTTTGCCTAACACCCGCCAACGGTCGCTTTGAGTGCCGTATTTGTACTTCCACTGGTAGGCCTCCTCATCTGAGAGGGCTATCTCTGAAAGGCCGTCCTTATCGATTGCGATGCCATTTTCCACAGCATTGCGACAACGGGTAAGCAGATTCTCCCATTGTCTGGCCAGTGTTTTCAGATGGAATTCATCTATCGTGCTGTTGACCGAATTTGCGGTCGATCTGTTGCCGTTCTGCACTATGGCTGTGGAAACGCCCACGGCTAAAACGGAAAAGAAAATTGTAACAGCGATAATGTAGCGCAACTTTCGGCGTGCGTTGACTTTGGGTGTCGACATTTTGCGTGCGTCTCAGTTTTTCAATAGATCTTTGATTTCAGCTTCTTCCGCCGCGTCGCACCAGCGGGCCAGAGCCAGAGAAAAGCGCTCAAAAGCGGGGCCACTGTCAAAACCCAGCTTGGCGCCGGAAATGACAGTGCGGGCCCAAAGAAAGGCAATGCCCTTGCGATAGTCCTGGGTCACAGTCTCCAGGCTGTAGTTGTCGACCCCGGCGGCAGTCAGGCTGTCGTGGTAGGCCGCCAGCAACCCGGTAAGGGCTTCTGGCCGGTGGTGGAGGAAGTTTCCGGCAGAGAGGTAAGCCAGGTCAAAGCCGCCACGACCTTTGATGACCGTCTGCCAGTCCAGCAGGGCCCAGCCGCCATCAGCAAAAAACAGCAGATTGTCCAGCCGCAGATCACCGTGCAGCACTGTGGCCGGTTCCTGGCTCAGATCTGATCTCAGCTTTGTCAGGGCTGTTCCGGCTGTCGGGGCCAGGTGGTGCAACCAGTCGGGCAGCTGTTCGCCAAAGGTCTTTTCAAAGGCTGGCCAGCAAGCCTGATAGAAGGCTGCAATGTCCGGGCCCTGATCCAGTCGGGGCAGCCAGTCCGGCAGTGCTTTGCCATCAGGCCTTTGCCAGAAGTGGGCGTGGAACGCTGCAAGATCTTTGACGATAAAGCTGGCCTTCTTTGGTGCCATGCCGCGCAACTGGTCGCCGGGGCAGCCGTCCTTCAGGTCTTCCAGCAGCAGGATCGGGGCTGCGTCGTCTCCGCCGCTGGCCAGCAGTTGTGGAATGGTCAGTGGGGAACCATCGGCCAATTGCTCCAGAAAGAGCTTTTCGCGCTGATAGAAGCCCATCTGGCTCATCATCTGCCGGATTTGAGGGTCCTGTGACGGCAGCTTAACCACCAGACTGTCGGTGGGGCCTGATGTAAGCGACACCCGCGCCAGTTCGCCGGAAAAGCCGCTGTCTTCCCCCAGCGCTGTCACGGTGATGGGACCGGGAGGCTGGTTCAGAATCCCGGCAATCCACTCAGCTGTTATGTCGTTGCGCCCAAATGCCTTTTCGGCCGAAGCCTGCTCCCCCTGCTGTGTCATTACAGGTCTTCGACCTCCTTCAATAGGGCGTCCAGTTCTTCTTCCAGGCCGACCTCAGCAGCAGGCTGGATCTGTTTGGCTTTTGCTTCTGTGGGCGTTGGGGCGGGGGCCTGTCTGCTCCTTGTCTTGCTTCCCGTTTTCGGGGCTTTCCCTTTGGTCAGGCCCGTGCGGTCCCGGGCCAGAAAGGCCGCCAGCTTGGCAATGGAGGGGTAGTCCCAGATCAAGGTGGCATCCACAGGCCGTTCCAGGTGGCTTTCCAGGTCCATGGCCAGATTGGTCGCTGAAACGGAATCCATGCCCAGGGTGGCAAAGGGACGGCTCCGGTCGATGCTGCCCATGGGCAGTGACAGAGCCTGAGCCAGCCAGTCGATCATCCAGTTTTCCAGGCCCAGAGCCGAGGATGTTCCGGAAGTCTGCTCCGCTTTGTTTGCTGCGGATTTAGGTTTGGGCGTTGCCTCAGTTGCTCGTGCGGGAGGAGGGGGAGTGGAGGTTACTCCTCGATTCTCTGAGAGTTTTGCGTCGTCTGAAGTCTGGTTGACCGCTTGCTTGGGTGAGGCGGGCAAGTCGTTGGCAGCGGCTGTTTCTGTCGGGGAAACCCGGATGGCATCGGAAGGAGACATCCCCTCGTTGAGGCTGCTGTTGAGACTGCTGTCGAGGCTTGTGTCCAGGGCTTGTTCGAGTCCTGGACGCTCGCGACCGGCAGCTCCGATGGCCGCGCTGTATCCGGCAACGAGAGACTGGAATTCCTCCCCGTCCGGCAAGTCCAGCTGCCGGTCCGTCAGGGCGGTCAACTCCGCCAGTGCAGCATCCAGTTTCCCTCTTGCCCAGGTCAGGGCCCGGGTTGTGGCAGGGGGCAGGGCCGTGCCGCTGCTTTGGCCTTCCAGAGCTGCAAGGCAAATGGCCCAGGCTGCCGCTTCACCACTGTGCTGATTGCGCAGCAGGCGGTCATCCATCTGGTTGGCGGCAGTGTTGGCGGTTGTGGTGTCACTGGCTGGTTCTGACGGGGTTGGTTGTGATTGGGCTGGCAACCCTGCTTCCAGCTGCCGGGCAGTTTCCTGCCCGCCCAGATCGGCCCGCAGCAGGGCGTCGATGGCCTGAGGTTGGGCGGACAGCCGGGCCCCCAGGTGATGGCGCACCACTTCGGTGGGTCCTTCAAAGACCCGGATGGCGCGGGCATCGCGCAGCACCTGGGCCACGCGGTTGTTTTCCATGTATCCCCGACCGCCCAACTGCTGCAGGGTTTCGTCGGTGATCTGCCAAAGCAGTTCCGGTGCCAGAATTTTCAGTGCGCTGTAGAGATCTTCCGGCGCTCCCTCCGCGGAGTCCGCCAGATGGGCGGTGGCCTGAACCAGTGCCTCCAGGGCGGTGATGGCGCTGCTGGCCTCCAGCAGACCCTGGCGTACCAGCGGGTGATCCAGCAAACGTCCGGTGATGACCTGACGCTGGCTGACGAAGTGATGACGCAGCCGCAGCATCTCTTTCATCGCGCCCAGACAGAGCGCTGCCAGGCAAAGCCGGGTAAAGCGCATGGCGTCCTGCGCCACATCCAGTCCTTGCCCTGCGCCGCCAATGCGGTCTGCGTCACTCAGGCGAACCTCACGGAAATGCACGCGGTTCTGGACCGTGGCGCGCAGGCCCATGGTGTCGGCTTCCGGCCCGGTGCTGAAGCCGGTCATGCCCCGGCGCAAGAGGAAGGCGGATATGCCCAAGGGGCTGCCGTCTGCGGCCTTTTCCCGGGCAAAACTATGCAGATACTGCGCCCAGGCGGAAGATCCGCTCCAGATTTTTTCCCCGTTCAGTTCCAGCCCCTGATTGTCGGGCAGGCCCTGGGCGATGGCTTCGATGCCGCGCACGTTGGAACCCGCAGCAGGTTCAGTATAGGCAAAGGCGATGAGGCGGCGGCCGCTGGCAAGTTCCGGCAGCAACTCCTGTTTCTGGTCCTCCCGCCCGAAAGCCAGCAGTGGGCGCAAACCCAGGCCGTTCTGTAAAACGGTCATCACGCCCAGACTGAGGTCCAGCGCGCCGACCTGTTCCAGAACCCGCATGCTGTCCGTTGTCAGCAGGCCTTGCCCGCCATGAATTTCTGGCACCTGCAGCCCCAGCAGGCCAATGTTGCCAAACTCCAGCAGCAGATGAGGCGCTGGCGTGCGCCGGTCATCCATCTGGCGACTGTCGAGCCTGTCCCGTGCCAGATCCCGCAGGGCGGCCAGCATCAGATCAGCCTTGCGGCGGCTGCTGTCCGCATCGCCTTCCACCAGGCAGGATTTCACCCGTGGCAGATGGGTGGTAAAGAGGCCTTTCAGCTTTTCCAGGCGGTTGTCCAGGAAGGCCTGTCGGCAGGCCCGGCGCTGGATCTTGCCGCTGGAGGTTTTGGCCAGCCCCCCGCGTCCGATGAATGCCAGTTGCTGCAAGGCGATGTCATGGGCTTCCGCCACCGCGACCTGGGCTTTTTCGAAGAGATTCGGCAGCGCGTCTTCTTTCAGGCTGCGCGGAACTTCCACCACCAGGCCCAGGGCTTCGGTGCTGTTGTCCTGGGGATCGGGAAAGGAGAAGGCCGCGGCCTCGCAGCCCTGCAGATCCGGATGACAGGCGGTCAGGGTGGCTTCTATGTCCTGGGGGAAATGATTGCTGCCGCGGATCACGATCAGGTCTTTCAGCCGGCCGGTGACATAGAGCTCTCCTTCCAGAAAGGCCCCCAGATCGCCGGTGCGCAGATAGCCCTTTTGCTCTGCTGCCTTACTGTTGGCACGGAGCTCTGCGCCAAAAGCCTCCAGGCTTTCTTCCGGTCTCTGCCAGTAGCCTTTGGCGATCCCGGCACCTCTAGCCCAGATTTCACCAATGGTCCCATCCGGGCAGACAGCACCGCTTTCCGGATCAACGACTTTCAGGTCTGTGCTGGGTCCCGGCGCACCACAGCCCACCAGTTCAAAGGCGCGGCTGCCGTTTTTGGGTGGCGGCAGCGCTTCCAGCCGGCCCTGTTCCAGGGCTTCGGCATCCGCCAGAATCCGGGTGGGCGGGCCGTCGCCCTGTTTGGCCGTCAGCAGCAATGTGGCTTCGGCCAGGCCGTAAGACGGATAAAAGGCCTTGTCTGAAAAACCGCAGGCCGAAAAGGTCTCGAAAAATCGGTCCAGGGTTTTCGGGCGCACAACTTCAGCCCCGTTGCTGGCCACGCGCCAGGAGCTGAGGTCCAGGCCTTTGTGGTCGGCGGCGCGGGTGCGTTCCACACAATAGAGGTAGCCGAAGTCGGGCGAGGCGCTGTGGGTGGCTTTGAAGCTGGAAATGGCTTTAAGCCAGCGTAAGGGAGAGCGCAAAAAGGCCACGGTCGGCATGATGTAGCCGGGAATGCCGGAGTAGAGCGGCTGCAGCAGCCCCTCCACCAATCCGTAGTCGTGGAAATAGGGCATCCAGTGGACGGCCACTGAATCCGGGTCGTAGCGCCAGAGCTCCCGGTTGTAGGCCAGATTGGCCATCAGGCTGTCCTGGCTGACCATGGCGCCTTTTGGGGTGCCGATGGAGCCGGAGGTATATTGCAAATAAGCAATGTTCTGGTCGTTGGACCGGGGGGGGTAGGCGCTAGTGCTGGCTGGCAGAGCGCTGCTGTCGATGCGCGGCAGGCTGGCCAGTCCCTCCAGGCGGCTGCCCAGCTGTTCGAGCAGAGACAGGGTCGGGGGGTCGGCCAGGATCATGCTGGCCCCGGAATCCTCCACAATAGACAGCAGCCGGGGCAGGGTGCGTTTCAGGCGGCTGGCTTCCGGTGGCGGGGCGGGAATGGCGATGACCCCCAGGTCCAGGCAGGCCAGAAAGGCGGTCACAAACTCCAGGGGGGAAGCATAAAGCAGTAAGGCCCGATCCCCCGGAGCCAGCCGTTCTTCCAGGCTTTTGGAGAGGCCCCAGACCCGTGCCTGCAGGTCTTTGTAGCTGAGCTGATGGGTCAGGGTTTCTCCCTGTTGCAGCAGACCCAGAGCCAGTTGCTCGCCTTTTGTGTCTGCCCAGTGAGCCAAACGCAGGGCCAGACTGGTCTGTGGCCTGTGTCCTGACGACTCCAGACCTTTCTTCGCCTTGCCGTCTTGTTCTATCGCTGCGGGTTCTGGCGTCGATTTGGCAGCCATACTTTCAAAGTCCCTGTTTACTTGCTTGTGCCTCACCTCTTGTCATGTCTGGCAGAGGTGTTTTTTCGCTGCGGAATGGGACCCGGTGGACTGTCACCGATTTGTCTCATTTCGCTCAGGCCAAGTGCAGTTTTTTGACATCTTTGTGCATTTTTGCACCGAAAGCCAGAGGAAAGCCTGGGCTCAGATTAGCCCGTTTTGGGGGGTAACTACATTAAAAGTCAGCCATCTTTTCAATTTGTTGGGTGAAGAATCTGACATGACGCTTATACTACTGTCAGATGATCCGTTGAGGCCGACCTGGCCCGACGCAGACATCTTCTGGCGATGACTCCGAAAAATAAGCGGCAGCAGAAAATGAACGATCGCCCGAACAAGGGACAGGACCAGCGTCTGTCAGCGGCCGTTGAGGCCATCAAGAAGCTCAAGGCGCGGGTGGCGGAACTGGAGGCGGAACGCTCTGAGGCCATTGCGGTTGTGGGGCTGGGCTGTCGTTTTCCCGGCGCCGCCGATTCGCCTGCTGCTCTTTGGGATCTGCTGAGCCAGGGCCGCGACGGCATTACCGCTGTCCCGGCAGACCGCTGGGATGCGGAGGCCTGGTATGACCCGGACCCTCAGGCCCCGGGAAAAACCCACAGCCGCTGGGGCGGTTTCCTGGATCAGGTGTCAGAATTCGACAGTGGTTTTTTCGGTCTCAGCCCAAAAGAGGCAGACAATCTGGACCCCCAGCAGCGGATCTTTCTGGAAAGCTGCTGGTCGGCTTTGGAAGATGGCGGTCAGGCCGGGGATCTGGAAGCGCTCGGTTCCGTTGGGGTCTTCGCAGGCATCTCTACGGCCGACTACTCCCGTTTGGGCCTCTGGTCGGGCGATCTGACGGACATCTCCGCTTACAGCTATACCGGTTCTTCTGCCAACGCCCTGGCGGGGCGCGTTTCCTATCTTCTGGGGCTGGAAGGCCCGGCGCTGGCTGTGGATACGGCCTGTTCCTCATCGCTGGTGACGGTGCATCTGGCCTGTCAGGCGCTGCGCAACAAAGAGTGCGACCTGGCGCTGGCCGGCGGGTCCAACGTCATGCTCAGTCCCGAGATGTCGGTTTTCTTCTCCAAGGTCGGGGCGGTCACAGGCGAGGACCGTTGCCGGGTTTTCGACGCCAGGGCTCAGGGCTACCTGCGCGGTGAAGGGGCAGGTGTTGTTCTTCTCAAGCGCTTGAGTCAGGCGCTGGCTGATGGGGACCCCATCCGGGCGGTGATCGCCGGTTCTGCGGTCAACCAGGACGGCGCCTCCAACGGCTTTACAGCCCCCAACGGGCCGTCCCAGCAACGGGTGGTCCAGCAGGCGCTGGCGGCTGCCCATCTGCCCGCTTCATCCGTTGATTACGTTGAGTGTCACGGGACTGGGACCCCTTTGGGCGACCCGATTGAGGTTGGTGCTTTGGGGTCGGTTTTTGGGGATCGTGACGGATCTTTGCTGTTGGGATCGGTAAAGACGAATCTGGGTCATCTGGAGGCGGCGGCTGGCATTGCGGGACTGATCAAGACTGTTTTGAGTCTTGAGGCGGGTGCTTTGCCAGCGTCGTTGCATTTTGAGGAGCCCAATCCTGCGATTGCCTGGGGGTCTTTGCCTGTTGAGGTTGTGACGGGCTTGCGTGCCTGGCCAGAGAAGGCTGCGGGCGAGGCGCGTGTTGCGGGCGTGAGTTCTTTTGGCATGAGCGGAACGAACGCGCATGTTGTTCTGACGTCAGCGCCGGAGCGTGAGGAGGTGTCTCGTGCCGCGCCGGCCCGTCCGGTGATTTTGCCTCTCTCTGGAGCCAGTGTCGGTGGTCTGGAGGGCCAGATAGCCGCGCAGGTATCCCACCTGTCCGCCGCAGCAACCCGCGGGCTTGATGCCCTTGAGCCTGATGCCCTTGAGCCTGATGCCCTTAAGCCTGGGGCTCTGTTTGACCGGAGCTGGTCTTTGGCCACTGGCCGGGCGGCCTTGCGGCAGCGGGCGGCGAGCGTTGGGTCTGATGGTGCATCGTTGAGCGACTTTTCCATCCGGGGGTCCGCCGGGTCTGGCCGTGAGGGCTGTGTTTTTCTTTATCCCGGTCAGGGGTCTCAGTGGGCGGGCATGGGCCTTGAGCTGGCTGAGAGCGAGCCGGTGTTTCAGGCCGGGCTGGAGGCTTGCGCGGATGTTGTGGGCTCAGAGCTGCTGGAGGTCTTGAAGGACGCCGGACGTCTGACGGACACGCGCTGGACGCAGCCGGCGGTTTTTGCGGTGAGCTGGGCGCTGGACCGCTTGCTGGCGAGCTGGGGCGTAGAGCCTGTGGCGGTGCTGGGCCATTCGGTGGGTGACTATGTGGCGGCGGTTCGCTCCGGGGCGCTGGACTTTGAGAGGGGGTTGGGCCTGCTGGACAAGCGGGCGCAGCTGATGGGCAGCCTGCCGGCTGGCGGTGCTATGGCGAGCCTGCGCTGTTCGGCAGAACAGGCGCCAGAGCTGCTGGCTGAGGGGATCGTGATTTCGGCGATCAATGGGCCGAGCGCGATAACGGTCTCTGGCCCGGAGGCAGGGATTGCGGCAACGCTGGTGGCCGCTGAGCAGAAGAACATTCATGGCAGGCGGCTGCCTGTAAGCCATGCCTTTCATTCTCCTGCCATGGCCCCGGCAGCAGCGGAGCTGCGGTCCTTTGCGGCGGCCAGTCCCTTTGGAGAGGCTGAGCTGGGCTGGATCAGCAATGTGACCGGCAGCTGGCACCGGGGTGAGAGCGCAGCGGACTACTGGGCCGAGCAGCTGACCAGCCCGGTGGCGTTCTGGGCGGGCCTGGAGACCCTTTACGGGGCCGGTCATCGCCGCTTTCTGGAGGTGGGCCCGGGCACCGGTCTGGCCGGTCTGGTGGCGCAGCTCAAGCCGAAGGGCTCGACGAGCAACGGCACAACAAATGGCACGACAGGCCTCACGCTGCTGAAAGAGGATCAGCCTGAGGCTCTGTCACTTGCCAGAGGTCTGGCGGGCTACTGGTGCTCGGGCGGAGAGCTGGACTGGGAGGCCTATTGCAATGAGCCGGGCCAGGCGGGTCCGCGCCGGAAAATCAGCCTGCCGGGCTATGCCTTTGACCGTCAGCGGCACTGGCTGGAGACAGCGGCGAGCCGGGCGCTGCAGGCCGGAGGCGACCTGAGCAAGGCCCTCTATACAGAAGAACTTTCTCCCTTGCCCCGGTCTGGTGAGGCAGCATCTGAGGTTGGACCTTTACGGTTGCTGGGGCCCGGGGCGAAAGCTCTCAAGCTGCCGAGCGATGAGGCAGGCCAGCCTGTCTATGTCCTGCCCACAGAGTTGAGTGCGGCACAGACCGAGAAGGCTCTGGTGGAACTGGCGGGCCTGCTGGGCGCAGAAGAAAGCGTGACGGTGCTCACCCGGGGCGGGCTGCTGGCCCGGACCTTTGAGAGCTTCTGCCGCACGGCGCAGTTAGAGCAGCCTGAGGCTGTGAGGTATCTGGATTGGGACGGGCAGGCAGCAGATCAGCTTGCTGAGGTGTTGAGTGCCGCGCGGCCGGATCTGGCGGTTCTGCGGGACGGCCAGCTCTATGGGCCGGAGCTGAGCCCGGCCAGGCTGGACCTGCCGGGCCAGGACCTCAAACTGTCAGAGACCGGAAAGTATCTGGTGACCGGCGGGGCCGGAGCCTTGGGCCAGGGCCTGGCCGGACGGCTGCTGGCCGCGGGAGCCGGTGAGGTGATCCTGACGGGCCGCCGGGCCGTCAAAGAGATTTCTCTCTCCGAGACACTGAAAGACGCGCGCGTCTCCTATCGACAGCTGGACCTGAGCAAAGCCAAAGCGGTTGAGGCGGCTCTGGCAGAACTGGGTCCCCTTGCTGGGGTGGCGCATCTGGCCGGGTCCGGGAACTTTGCGCCAGCGGCTGAGACAACGGCAGCCCGGGTGAAAGCCACCTTTGGCGGCAAGCTGGGCGGGGCCCGGGTGTTGGCTGAGGCCTTGCTCAAACAGGCAGACAAGCCGGACTGGGTTTTACTCTATGGCTCAATCTCAGCGGTCTGGGGCTCGAAAGGTCAGGCGGTTTACGGGGCGGCCAACGGCGGGCTCAAGGGCCTGGCGGAAGAATTGAAGGCCCAAGGTTTGCCAGCTCTTTGCATTAACTGGGGGCCCTGGTCGCTGGAGGATCCAGCAAAGAACCCGGCTGGGGGCGGCATGACCGACGAAGGGGCTCTCCAGTTGCTCAGGGGCATCGGGGTGTCGGGCCTGAGACCTGCAGCGGTGGGTCTGTTGGAAAACCGTCTGCTCCAGGCCCTGCAGTCCGGTAAGGAGTTACCCGCCAGCCTGACGGTGGCGGAGGTGGACTGGGATCAGTTCGCGCCGGTCTATGAGGTGCAGGGACAGCGGGCCTTTCTGAACAGAGTTCGTCCCACAGCGCCGCTGGCCGCTGTTGCCGCTGGCGGTGGTTCAGCGTTCCAGAAGACGTTGGAAAGCCTGCCGGGCGCTGCCAGACGCAGCAAGGTTCTGGCCCTGCTGCAGGAACAGGCGCAGGCCGTGATGGGCTTTGATACCGCCAGTGGTGACAGCCTGCCGGAGGACCGGGGCCTGTTTGAGCTGGGCCTGGATTCTTTGATGGCGGTGTCTTTGGCCAGGTCTTTGAGCCAGACCCTGGGCCAGGAAGTTCCGGCCACGCTGATCTTTGACAAGCCGCAGCTGGGGTCGCTGGCGACCGGGCTGCTGGAGCTACTGGGGCTGTCCGGCGACAGTGAGGGGCCTGTTGAAACCTCCTCGGTGGCAAGCAGCGCCGGGACCCAAACAGAAAACCAGCCTGCGGCTGTGGCGATTGTGTCTGTTGCCTGTCGTCTGCCGGGCAGCGTCGAGACGCCCGAGGCGTTGCAGGCGGCTTTGCTGGCCGGGCTGGATGGCATCCGGGAGGTGGAGGCGGATCGCTGGTCGGCGGAGCGCTTTACCTCTGAGGGCGGGAGCGAGCCGGGCACCATGGCGACCAGCCGGGGCGGCTATCTGGATCTGCAAAAGGGTCTGGATGCGGGTCTTTTTGGCCTGTCGCCGCGTGAGGCCAGCCGTCTGGAGCCGCAGCAGAGATTGCTGCTGGAGGTATCCTGGGAGGCTTTGGAGCGGGCGGGCATTGCCGCAGACAGCCTGTGGGGCACAAAGGGCTCGGTTTTTGTTGGCCTGTCGAACAATGACTTTGGTCCGCTGCTGCAGGCAGAGGATGGTCTGGAGGGACTGGACCTGCACCATGCCACGGGCAATGCCCTGTCGGCGGCGGCGGGTCGGCTCAATCATTTTTACGGGTTAAGAGGTCCGGCTTTGGCCCTGGACACGGCCTGCTCGTCCAGTTTGAGCGCCATACATCTGGCCTGCCGCTCGCTGCTCTCGGGGGAAAGTGATCTGGCCCTGGCGGGTGGGGTGAACGTGATCTTGTCACCGGCGGTCTCGGTTGCGGCGGCCAGGGCGGGCATGCTCTCGCCCGAGGGGCGCTGCAAGACCTTTGACGGCACGGCGGACGGTTATGTGCGCGGTGAGGGCTGTGGTCTGGTGGTGCTGAAGCGGCTGGAGGATGCGCAAAGAGACGGGGATCCCATTGAGGCGGTGATTTTGGGCACGGCGCTCAATCACAACGGCACCAGCGGGGGGCTGACGGTGCCCTCGGGCCCGGCCCAGGAGGCGCTGATCGGCGAGGCCCTGAGCGCCGCCAACATCCAGGCCAGCGACATTCAAGTGTTGGAGGCCCATGGCACGGGCACGGCTTTGGGCGATCCCATTGAGCTGACAGCGGCGGCCAGAGCGCTGTCCCAGGGGCGCCCGGAGGAGCGTCCGCTCAAGCTGGGGTCCGTGAAGACCAATCTGGGTCATCTGGAGTCTGCGGCGGGCATGGCGGGTCTGACCAAGCTGGTGGCGGCTTTGCAGGATGAGGTTCTGCCCGGGCAACTGCCTTTGCCGACCGAGCCCAACAGCAAGATCCCCTGGGCGGATCTCAATGTTGAGGTTCTGCAGACGCCTCTGGCCTGGCCCCAACAAGCAGGCAAAGTCCGTCTGGCAGGCCTGTCGTCATTTGGCTTTACCGGCACCAATGGTCATCTGATCCTCGCCGGCCCCGAAGTGGCCACCTCCGTGGCTGTTCAGTCCGGCACTGCCGGTGAGGACGGGACTGACCTGAGCTCTACGGGACCCTGGCCCATTCTGCTCTCTGCCAAGTCCAAAGAGGCGCTGAGCGCCCTGGCCAGGGCCTATGCGGACTGGCTGACAGGGGACGAGGATCTGGCGCAGTTGAGCTGGACGACGCTGACCGGGCGCGCGCGGCTGAGCCAGCGGCTGGCGCTCCAGGCAGCGGATTTAGCTGATGCGAAGGCCAAACTGGCAGGCATCTCGCAAGGTCAGCACCCCGTCGGCACGGTAACGGGAGAGGGGCAGGCGACAGGCTCTGTCTGGCTCTTTACCGGCCAGGGCAGTCAGGCCGTGGGTCTGGGTCTGCTGGACGCGCCGGTCTATCAGGCCGTTCTCGAACGCTGTGATGGAGCTTTGGCTCAACTGGACAAAGAGCTGGGAGAGGCCAGTCCCTGGCAGGGTCAGTCTTTGCTGGAAGTCCTGAAGACCGGCACGGAAGAAACACTGGCAGAGACCCATTGGACGCAGCCGGCGCTTTATGCGGTGGGCTGTGGCCTGGCGGCGCTCTGGCGCAGCTGGGGTCTGGCCCCGCAAGCGGTTGCCGGTCATTCTCTGGGGGAATATGCCGCAGCCCAGGTGGCCGGTGTTTTTGATCTGGAAGCGGGTCTGCGTCTGGTGGCCCAGCGCGGTCGGCTGATGGCGGGCCTGCCGACCCAGGGGACCATGGCGGCGGTGGCCGCCCCGCTGGAGACTGTCGAAGAGGTCCTGGCCAGCTTAAAAGAGGCTGAGCGTCCTGAGATTGGCGGGGTCAATGGCCCGCAGGCGGTAACGATTTCCGGCACGAAGGAGGCTGTTGCTGCGGCGACGGCTGCCCTGGAAGAGGCTGGCCTGCGGGTCCGGCCCCTGGCGGTCAGTCAGGCCTTTCATTCCCGTCTGCTGGAGCCTATGGCGGAAGACTTCCGTCAGGAGCTGGACGCCATTGACTTTAAAGCGCCCAACCTGGCCTGGGCCCGGGGTCTGGACGGCCAGTGGCAGGCCGGTGCGCCGGATCCGGAGGTCTGGCTGGCCTCTTTGCGCCAGCCCGTGCGCTTTGATCTGATCTGCGGGCGACTGGCGGAGCTGGGCGACAAGGTCTGGCTGGAACTGGGGGCCAAACCCCAGCTGCTGGGCCTGGCTGCGGAAAGCGAAACAGCCCCGACACCCGCCATCGCCTCCCTGCGCCTGCCGCGCGGAGACACAGCCTACACCGCCCAAAGTCTCAGCCAGGCCCTCACCACCGCTGCCCTCAGTCTCACGGCACAATCAAAAGACCCGCAGCCAGACTGGACACAAATCCGACCAAAACCAAAAAACAACAAACCAAAATCAATCCCAACATACCAATACCAAAAATCAACCTACTGGCCCCTCAAAGGTAAAGC
>JBQJBP010000007.1:0-2500 GCA_052078155.1 Rhodovibrionaceae bacterium GXU_MW_A322
TTTGGTTGCGGGGGTTGGATTTGAACCAACGACCTTCAGGTTATGAGCCTGACGAGCTACCGGGCTGCTCCACCCCGCGCCAGGGTATGTTGTCATGTTGAGGATGGTGTCCGGCGTTTTGTTGGACAAGAATTCAAGCATTTGCTTGTGATTAGAAGGCTTGGCGGCGACCTACTCTCCCACACCTTAAGATGCAGTACCATTGGCGCTGAGGGATTTCACGGCCGAGTTCGGGATGGGATCGGGTGTTGGGCCCCTCGCCATAGCCACCAAGCCGTCCAATCACAGGCGTCCGCCTGCTTTTCGTTCTTGTGTGTCTGTTGCGATTTGTTAGGCCAGTTGAGAACCGTCAGACCCTGGCCCCGAGCTGCACTAGCAGCGAGGCAAGCGCGAACTGCGCGCCCGCAGCGTAAGCGAGGAAAGCCTACGTGGCGTCTGAACGGCCTTCTTTAGAAGGCCTAACATTAACATTCGTGTTGAGTACGCTTCGTATCTCTTGGTCACCTACAGCGGGTTTTACTGCTGTCGTTTTGTTGCGTACAGCGGGTTTTACTGCTGTACGTGGCTCCCTGGCTTTTGGCCATGGAAAGAAGGAGATTAGATCAAGCCTATCGAGCAATTAGTATCGGTTAGCTTCACACATTGCTGCGCTTCCACACCCGACCTATCAACGTCGTGGTCTACGACGGCTCTCAGGGAAACCTGGTTTTGAGGGGGGCTTCCCGCTTAGATGCCTTCAGCGGTTATCCCGTCCATACTTAGCTACCCGGCTATGCTGCTGGCGCAACAACCGGTCCACCAGAGGTATGTCCATCCCGGTCCTCTCGTACTAGGGACAGCTCCTCTCAAGTTTCCAACACCCACGGCAGATAGGGACCGAACTGTCTCACGACGTTCTAAACCCAGCTCACGTACCACTTTAAACGGCGAACAGCCGTACCCTTGGGACCTGCTCCAGCCCCAGGATGTGATGAGCCGACATCGAGGTGCCAAACCTCCCCGTCGATGTGGACTCTTGGGGGAGATCAGCCTGTTATCCCCGGCGTACCTTTTATCCGTTGAGCGATGGCCCTTCCACTCGGGACCACCGGATCACTATGACCGACTTTCGTCTCTGCTCGATCTGTCGATCTCGCAGTCAGGCGGGCTTATGCCATTGCACTCGACAGCTGATTTCCGACCAGCTTGAGCCCACCATCGCGCGCCTCCGTTACTCTTTAGGAGGCGACCGCCCCAGTCAAACTACCCACCATGCAGGGTCCCGGCCCCGGATAACGGGGCGCGGTTAGGCACTAAAAACGACAAGGGTGGTATTTCAAGGATGGCTCCACCTGAGCTGGCGCCCAGGGTTCAAAGCCTCCCACCTATCCTACACATGTCGGCCCTAGTACCACTGCAAAGCTATAGTAAAGGTGCACGGGGTCTTTCCGTCTAACCGCGGGAACTCCGCATCTTCACGGAGAATTCAATTTCGCTGAGTCTGCGTTGGAGACAGTGGGGAAGTCGTTACGCCATTCGTGCAGGTCGGAACTTACCCGACAAGGAATTTCGCTACCTTAGGACCGTTATAGTTACGGCCGCCGTTTACCGGGGCTTCAATTCGGAGCTTGCACCCCTCCTTTTAACCTTCCGGCACCGGGCAGGCGTCAGACCCTATACGTCGCCTTGGAGGCTTCGCAGAGTCCTGTGTTTTTAGTAAACAGTCGCCACCCCCTGGTCTGTGCCCCCTGACTAAAGTTGCCTTCAGCCAGGGCCCCCTTCTCCCGAAGTTACGGGGGCATTTTGCCGAGTTCCTTCAACGCAGTTCTCTCAAGCGCCTTGGTATACTCTACCTGTCCACCTGTGTCGGTTTGGGGTACGGTCAAATGTGGAGGCTATTTCCTGGGACACCTTCGCTGCCCTTTCAATCCGATAAGAAAGAACAACTTACAGCATCCGTCACCATCCACTGGCCCTGGAATATTAACCAGGTTCCCATCGCCTACGCCTTTCGGCCTCGGCTTAGGGGCCGGCTCACCCTGCGCGGATTAGCCTTGCGCAGGAACCCTTGGACTTTCGGCGAGAGTGTTTCTCACACTCTTTATCGCTACTCATGTCAGCATTCGCACTTGCCATACCTCCACCGCCCCTCACGGGTACGGCTTCGACGGCCTAGGCAACGCTCCGCTACCACCTCATGGTAAACCATGGGTCCGCAGCTTCGGTGTGTGGCTTGAGCCCCGGTACATCTTCGGCGCAGGACGGCTTAACTAGACCAGTGAGCTATTACGCTTTCTTTAAAAGATGGCTGCTTCTAAGCCAACTTCCTGGTTGTCTTGGCCTTCCCACATCCTTTTCCACTTAGCCACAACTTAGGGACCTTAGCTGGCGGTCTGGGCTGTTTCCCTCTCGACGACGGACCTTAGCACCCGCCGTCTGTCTGCTATGATTGCACTTACCGGTATTCGGAGTTTGGTTAGGTTTGGTAAGCCTCGCGGCCCCCTAGCCCATCCAGTGCTCT
>JBQJBP010000007.1:7500-85443 GCA_052078155.1 Rhodovibrionaceae bacterium GXU_MW_A322
TTCAATACCCAGCCCCTGCAGCAGATAAAGCACATCTTCGCTGGCCACATTGCCCGACGCCCCCTTGGCATAGGGGCAGCCCCCCAGCCCGGCAACGGAGGAATCAACCGTTGCCACCCCGGCCTCCAGACAGGCCAGAATGTTGGCCAGAGCCTGGCCGTAGGTGTCATGGAAATGGATGGCAAGGTCGCTCACCGGGACCTCTCTGGCCACAGCCTCAACCATGGCCCGTGCCCGGGCCGGAGTCCCGACCCCGATGGTATCGCCCAGGGAAATCTCATAACAGCCCATATCCCTGAGCAGTGCAGAGACCTTTGTCACCTCATCCAGAGAGATGTCCCCTTCATAGGGACAGCCCAGAACACAGGACACATACCCCCGAAGAGCCAGCCCCTGCTTTCTTGCTTCCACAGCCACGGGGGCAAAGCGGGCCAGGGCCTCTTCAATGCTGCAGTTGATGTTCTTTTGCGAAAAGGATTCGGAGGCAGCAGCGAAGACGGCGATTTCCGTCACTCCGGCCTGCAGTGCCTTTTCCAGGCCCTTTTCATTGGGCACCAGCACGGGATAGCTGACCCCCGATTTGCGCGTGATCCCGGTCAGCACCTCCAGAGAATCGGCCATCTGGGGCACCCATTTGGGTGAGACAAAGGCCCCGGCTTCAATGGCTGTCAGACCGCTTTCCGACAAGCGGTTGACCAGATCAATTTTCACCTGGGTGGGCACCTGCTGCTTTTCATTCTGCAGGCCGTCGCGCGGCCCCACCTCGACCATTTTGACCTTCGCCGGATAGCTCACCATCTTAAAATCCCAACTGCCACGCCTGTGCTACACCACCCCGTCACCCGACAGGCAAAGACGGACGGGCCTTGATCTGCCCCTGCCCGGCCTCACCCGCTCAGATGACGCTTACTTTTCCTCGGGAGTCTCAAGGGCAAGAAGTTCCGCCCCCTCATCCACCTGGTCGCCAACGCCATAGAACAGAGAGGTCACCTGCCCGTCCTCACCGGCCACAATGGCATGTTCCATCTTCATGGCTTCCAGCAGCATCAGCGTGTCACCGGCCTGAACCTGCTGGCCTTCCGCCACGGACACGGCAATGATTTTGCCAGACAGAGGCGCACGCAATTGCCCGCCAACGGCTTCATCTTCGCCGACCGCTTCCAGTGCATTGAAGAGATGCAGCTGATAGCTGCGCCCGTCTACGAAGAGCGTCAGATCCTCACCCTGCCAGACCGCACTGGCGCGGAACTGACGCCCGTCCAGATTGGCCAGCAGACGCCCCTGCCCCAGATCTTCGGCGGAGGCTTTGATGAGGCGATCCCACAGTTCCACTTCCAGTTCCGCGTGTTTGCGGCCCTGGGCGCGGTAGTGAAGCACCAGCGGATAGTCTGCTTCCTCCTGTTTGAACAGCAACGGCCGCTGGGTGTCCTCATTCATCTGCCAGCCGTTGGTCAGATGCCAGGGAGAATGGGCATCGCCGGACCGTTCGGCCTGCCTGCGGGCTTCCCGGTCCCGTCGCAGGCACTCGGCAAGAGCGGCCAGCGCCAGAACCTCTTCACCGGGCGCCTGGGGCGGTGCCAGCAGAACTTCGTCATGTTTGCCGATAAAGCCCGTGTCCAGATCGGCTGCGGCAAAGGCCGGGTGATCGGCCAGGGCCCAGAGCAGGTCCCGGTTGGTGGTCACCCCCACCACTTCGGTTTTGGCCAGAGCCTGAGACAAGCGGGACAGGGCCGCATCGCGGTTTTCATCCCAGACGATGACCTTGGCAATCATGGGGTCATAAAAGGCAGAGACGCTGTCGCCCTGGCGAACCCCGGTATCAATGCGCAGGTGATCATCCTCCGGCGGGAACACCAGGTGACTGAGCAGACCGGTGGCAGGCAGGAAATCCCGCGCCGGATCTTCCGCATAGAGCCGCGCTTCAAAGGCATGGCCCGTGATGGTCAACTCTTCCTGACTGAGCGGCAGTCCCTCCCCATTGGCCACCCTCAGCTGCCACTCAACCAGATCCTGGCCGGTGATCAGTTCGGTAACCGGGTGTTCCACCTGCAGGCGGGTGTTCATCTCCATGAAGTAGAAGTGCTCGCCTTCGGCGATGAACTCCACGGTGCCCGCGCCCTGATAGCCAATGGCCTGAGCCGCCGCGACCGCCGCCTCGCCCATCTCCCGGCGTTTGTCTTCCGTCATGCCGGGGGCCGGGGCTTCTTCCAGCACTTTCTGATGGCGGCGCTGAACGGAACAGTCCCGCTCAAAAAGCGATACGGCCTGCCCCAGACTGTCCGCGAACACCTGCACTTCAATATGCCGGGGCTGGGTCAGATACTTTTCAACCAGCACCTGATCATCGCCGAAAGAAGCCCGGGCTTCACGCTGGGCTCCCTCCAGTTCAGCCTGGAAATCCTCGGCTTTGTGAACCACCCGCATGCCTTTGCCACCGCCGCCGGCGGAGGCCTTGATCAGAACGGGAAAGCCAATGGCCTCTGATTCCTTCAGCAGGAAGGCCGGATCCTGGTTATCCCCGTGATAGCCCGGCACCAGAGGCACGGAGGCCGAGCCCATGATGGCTTTGGCCTCGCTTTTGGACCCCATGGCGCGGATGGCACTGGCAGGCGGACCGACAAAGATGACCCCGGCCTGGGCACAGGCTTCGGCAAAGTCTGCATTCTCAGACAGGAAACCATAGCCGGGGTGAATGGCATCAGCTCCGCTGAAAGCCGCCACTTCCAGGATTTTTTCTATGCGCAGATAGCTTTCTGCCGCGGCTGCCGGGCCAATCAGATAGGCTTCATCGGCCAGATCTACATGGGCGGCCTGGGCATCTGCTTCCGAATAGACCGCAATGGTCCGCAGGCCCATACGGCGGGCGGTTTTGATGATACGACAGGCGATTTCGCCGCGATTGGCAACCAGTAGACTTTTAAACAAGGCTCTATCCGTCTTCTTTCCTACAAGGCCCCGCCCCAAGGGCAGTGTGCCTTTTATCATCCCAACTAAAGCCGCCTTTGAGGCAAAGCTCTGTTCCTTATCTTTCAGGGCCGCCAGCGACCAGTCGGTCACCAGCCAGCCGATCACGCCAGGTCCTGGCGCTTATCCCTCTTTTTGTTCCTGGGTCAGCTTTCCATCATCATCCATGGGCCGCTGCAGCCCCTGATAGTTGTCATCCCGGAACCCGGCCATCACCCGACTGATCTCGTCGTGGCTGACGCCGATTCTTTCCAGCAGGATTCCGCCCAGCTGCAGGGAGGCCTCAATGGTTTCCGGCACCACAGCCGTTGCCCCGACCGCTTCCAGATCGGACTGATGGGACAGATCATGGGCCCGCACCATGATGGGCAGGTCCGGGCTTTTGGCCCGCAGCGCCTCCACCACATGATTGGCCGCCGTCATGTCATCCAGGGTGATGACCGCCGCCCGGGCCCGTTCCAAAGAAGCCGTCTCCAGCACGTCCACCCGGCCGGCATCGCCGTAAAAGACCGGCAGATTGCGGCCGTGGCAGTGGCGCACCCGCTGAGCGTTGAGATCGAACCCGACCCAGGAGATGTGAGAGGCGGACATAACAGAAGCTACGGTCTGTCCAACCCGGCCAAATCCTGCGATCACCACATGATCGTGCAGGTCTTCGGATTCTTCCTCCTTCAGGGTAGGAGGTTTGCTCCGCCCCGCATCGCGGGCCGCCGCCAGGCTGGACAGGCGCCGCCCCAGAAAATCGACGAAGGGGGTCACCGCCATGGACAGCGCCACCACGGCGACCACCAGCTGGGCCAGCTCGCCGGAAATCAGCTGCAAAGCCAGGGCCGAGCCGATCAGCACGAAGCCGAATTCGCCGCCCTGTCCCAGGAGAAACGCCACCCGCAGGGTCACGGCCGCTGGGAGCTTGAAGAGGCGGCATAGCCCGGCCAGGATCAGGCCCTTGCCCGTCACCAGTGCCAGCAATCCCACCAGAATGACTGCCCAGTTCTGCAGAATGACCATCAGGTCAATGGCCAGCCCCACGGACATGAAGAAAAGGCCCAGCAACAGCCCTTTGAAAGGTCGAATGTCCGCTTCCACCTGATGGCGGAACTCGGTGCCGGACAGCAGCAACCCCGCCAGGAAAGCACCCAGAGCCATAGAGACCCCGGCCTGCTCCATCAAAAGAGCCGTGGCCAGAAGCACCAGCAGGGTGGTGGCAACAAAAAGCTCCGGCGAACGGGCATTGGCGACCACCCGGAAAAGCGGGCGCAAGGCCAGACGTCCTATCAGGATGGTGACAACCACCGCTGCGGTGGCCTTTGCCCCGGCCAATCCCAGAGCCATGCCCAAGGAGGTGCCGTCAGAGGCCAGCAAGGGAACCAGCGCCAGCAACGGCACAATGGCCAGATCCTGAAACAGCAGGATTGAGAAAGAGACCCGGCCAAACCGGGCGGCCAGCTCCCCTCTTTCCACCAGCATCTGCAGAACAAAGGCCGTGGAAGACAGGGCCAGCCCGCCGCCAATGACAACAGCTGCCTCCGGCTCCACCCCCAGACCCATCACAATGAGAGCAATGACGACGGCGGTCACCACGACCTGCAGTGCGCCCAGCCCGAAGACAAAGCGGCGCAACACCTTCAGACGCTCGACCGACAGCTCCAGCCCAATGGCAAATAGCAGGAAGACAATGCCAAGTTCCGCCAGAAGTTTGACGGAATCCGTATGGGTGATCAGCTTGAGGACCCAGGGGCCCACCACGATACCTGCGGCCATGTAGCCCAGAACCGGGCTGGACCGCAGCTTGCGGGCCACCGGCACCACCACCACGGCGGCCAGCAGGAAGATCAATACTTCCAGGAGAATTTCGCTGCCTGCATGTTCCATGGTCAGCTTTCTCCGGATTCAAGCTGTTTGGCGCGCAGTTGGGCGCTCTTTTTGTCCCGATAGCGCTGAATCTCGGAAACCCCGAAGATCAGCAGCAAAACACCAAAAATGATCTGAATGGACGCCAGGAAGCGCACCAGCACCGAGTCCGGAGCGATGTCGCCGTACCCGACCGTCGACAGCGTCACCAAAGCGAAATAGAGGGCTTCAGAAAAATCAATCAGCCGCCGTTCCCCCTGGATCATAAACTGCGGTTCAACCGAAACCGTATCCAGAATGCGATAGAGGCAGCCAAAGACCACAACGTTCATGGTGTAAAAGGTGATGAAGGCAAAAGCCGGAATCACCACGGACCCGATCTGTTTGAAGAAATCTTCGAACAGCAGTCCCGTTTCCACGAGAAAGGCACAGACCGCTTCGCTGACCCAAAAGACGATCAGACCAATCAGGCCCATGCCGACCAGCAGTGCAATGGAATGGTCTCTTTCCTGCCACTCGCCTTCAGGGATGAAGAAGGTCAGAACACCGACCAGCCCCACCGGGACCAGCCAGCGGTAGCTGGCCGTACGGTCGCTGTCACGTTCCATCAGATGGCGATCTTCAATCAGGTGTCTGATGTTTTCCCGATGAACGACGGCGCCGACGATGAAGGCAACCAAAGGAGCGGCAAAGGCAATGGACATCACCCATTCATGGGCTGATCTAAAGTTGGCCTGCACCAGAACCGCAAAGATACAGCTATAGAGCGCCACATAGTTACTGAGTGAAATGGAAAAGAAGTAGCTGCGCGGAAAGACATAAAAGAGGATGCCCAGGCTGCCGGCCAGCAGACAAACAGGCACAAAGTTGAAGTAGACCGCATCAGGGTTTGTGGCGGCCGTAATCAAAATCAACAAGGCGGCGGAAAAGCCGGACGCGCGCAGCCAGGACACCAGTCGGCGACCTTCAGGCAGATCAGTCTTTTCCTCTTGTTCAGTGGCCACAGCCACACCCTCCAACAGTGAATTCCAAAGTTCAGGCGTCAGCCTAACAAAGGAATGCCCTCTCGCCCCAAAAAAACCTTCAAACCAGTGGGGCCTGTCCTACCCTGAAGTCCGTTCAGCCAACCCAGTCGGCGCTGCGCTTTTCAAAGAAAGCAGACAGCCCCTCCTGCCCTTCTTCACTCACCCGAACCCTGGCGATCCGCCGGGCCGTGTCCAGCAACACCTCTTCGCTCAGGGGGCGCTGAGACACCGCAAAGATAAGATCCTTGGATTCGGCCTGCGACCGGGGGCCGCCAACCAGCAGAGTTTCAATCATGCTCGCCCCGGCAGCTTCCAGCTCATCAGGGGCCACGACCTCGTGAACCATGCCCAGTCGATGGGCCTCCTGGGCGCTGAACCGTTCAGCCGTCAGGAAGTAACGCCGCGCCGCCGACAGGCCCATGGCGGCAATCACATAAGGGGAGATGGCGGCCGGGATCAGCCCCAGCTTCACCTCAGACAAACAGAAGCTCGCCTTGTCCGATGCCAGAACAATGTCACAGCAGGCCACAAGGCCAACGCCGCCGCCAAAGGCCGCGCCCTGAACCAGAGCAACGGTGGGCTTGGAGATGTGGTTCAACCGGTCCATCAAACGGGCCAGATCTTCCGCATCCTTTTGGTTTTCTGCCTCTGAATACCCCGCCATGGAGCGCATCCAGTTCAGATCTGCCCCAGCAGAAAAGGACTTACCCGCCCCCGCCAGCACAACAACTCGGACAGCAGGATCAGCATCCAGCCGTACCAGTGCCGCCGTCAGATCGGCAATCAACCGGGCGTTAAAGGCGTTATGGACGTCCGGGCGGTTCAGGGTCAGCCTGACAACACCCCGGCTGTCTCGTTCTTCCAGAAAAAACGCATCACTCATTTCTACAACTTCCTGTCAGCACGCCATTACATCTAGCTGTTACACCGTGACTTTTACGCCCTGTCTGTTACGCCCTGTTTGTTACGGGCTGGCTGTTGTGGTGTGACGAGAGCAGCGATCCTCACGCCCCCGACCGGAGCTCACAGCAACCACGCCAGAACAGTACTCAGGCCCAGAGGCAAATCCATTCAAGAGGGCCATCAGATAACATCACCAGAAGCTGGGGTTCACTGCCCTTAACCCTGCCTGAGCCCGGGTCCTCTTTTGCCTACAAGAGCCTGCGACGGGCCTGTTGACCAAAGGGAAACTCCGGCACCGGCCCTCTGCTACATACGGAAAACACCGAACTTGGTATCGACCTTGGGTGCATTCATCGTTGCCGACAGCCCCAGACCCAAAGACATACGGGTGTCCGCCGGATCCAGAATGCCGTCATCCCACAAACGGGCAGAGGTGTAATAGGGGTGAGACTGGTGGGCGAACTGAGCGAGGATCGGATCCTTAATGGCCGCTTCCTCTTCCGCCGACAGACTGCCGCCTTTTGCCTCCAGCGCATCCCGGCGCACGGTGGCCAGAACCGAGGCGGCCTGTTCCCCCCCCATGACCGACACACGGGCGTTGGGCCACATCCACAGGAAGCGCGGGCTGTAGGCCCGGCCACACATGCCGTAGTTACCGGCCCCGAAGGATCCGCCGATCATCACGGTGAACTTGGGCACTTTTGCCGTGGCGACCGCGGTCACCAGTTTCGCACCGTCTTTGGCGATGCCCCCGGCCTCATACTTCTTGCCGATCATGAAACCGGAAATGTTCTGCAGGAAGATCAGCGGCACATTGCGCTGGCAGCAAAGCTCAATGAAGTGCGCGCCCTTAAGAGCGGACTCGCCATAGAGAATGCCGTTGTTGGCAATGATGCCCACGGGGTAGCCGAAAATGTGCGCAAAGCCGGTCACCAGCGTGGTGCCATATAGGGCTTTGAATTCATCCAGTTCGGACCCGTCAACCATACGGGCGATCACTTCCCGCACATCGTAGGGTTTGCGCAGATCCTGCGGCACAATGCCGTAGATTTCATGGGGATCATACAAGGGGTCACGCGGCGTATGGACATCCATGACGTGGGTTTTCGGGCGGTTCAGGGTGCCGACAATCTGACGCGCGATGCCAAGTGCATGGGCGTCATTGTTGGCGTAGTGATCAGCCACCCCGGAGGTGCGGCAGTGAACATCGGCCCCGCCAAGTTCTTCCGCGCTGACGATCTCCCCCGTTGCCGCTTTCAGCAAAGGTGGCCCGGCCAGGAAGATGGTCGCCTGGTTGCGAACAATGACCGTTTCATCACACATGGCAGGCACGTAGGCGCCGCCAGCGGTGCAGGATCCCATTACAACAGCGATCTGGGGAATGCCCTTGGCGGACATATTGGCCTGATTGAAGAAGATCCGGCCGAAGTGTTCACGATCCGGGAAGACTTCGTCCTGGTTGGGCAGGTTGGCCCCGCCGGAGTCCACCAGATAAATGCAGGGCAGGTTGTTCTGATCCGCAATTTCCTGCGCCCGCAGGTGCTTTTTCACGGTCATGGGATAGTAAGTGCCGCCTTTGACCGTCGCATCGTTGGCGACGATCATGCATTCCAGACCTTTCACCCGGCCGATGCCCGCGATCAGACCAGCCGCATTGATGCCGCCGCCGTACATATCCCAGCCTGCAAACTGGGAGATTTCCAGGAACGGAGAACCGGGGTCCAGCAGGGTGCGTACCCGGTCCCGAGGCAGGAGCTTTCCACGCGCAAGGTGCTTTTCACGGGCCGCCGGGCTGCCCCCTTGCTTGATCACATCGACTTTGTCGCGCAGGTCGGCAACCAGGCCTTCCATTGCGGCTTTGTTTTCCAAATAGTCGGCACTGCGCGTAGACAGGGCGCTTTTAATCACGCTCATGAGAAAGCCATTACCTAACAGTTGTTATTTTCTGGTCCAACATGCCCTGCACGCTCAGGCAAAGCAAGGCTTTTGCGCCAAAGAAGCGTTTGCTTGGCAGGCAGGGAAACAAGCTGAAAGGATAAACCAGTCCTGCCGCAAGATGTGAAATATCTCAGCCCTTAAAACAGGACGCTCGCTTCTCCTGCCCTGCTTGAGACGCCCTCAGGAATCGGACTGCAGTTCCAAGACATCAGGCCTGTTCACCGTCAAACTGGCGGTTCTGGTGCTTACCCTGAAGTCCGACCTGGCACGCGTGAAGACAAAGATCTCAATCACTGTGGTTCTGGCATCATCTGACAGTGACAAGAGCATGCAGGGAGTTCCTTCCGGCCCCACCGGATTGTCACCAGGACGCTTCCTTGCTTGACCCGCTGGCCAGAGGCGGTAGCTATGACAAACAAAAGTGAACCGACCCCGAAGCAAGAAAGACCCGGCCCATGACCCTTTTGTCCCTTTCCGACGTTGAGGAAGCTGCCGACTTTGTTCATCAGCGCATTGCCCCGACACCTTTTTATGCCTGGCCTTTGGTCAGCCAGCGCGCGGGAACAGAGGTTTGGGTAAAGCATGAAAACCACACCCCTACGGGCGCGTTCAAAGTCCGCGGGGGGCTGACCTACATGCGCGAACTCTTGAAGAAGCAAGCAGACGTAAAGGGAGTAATTTCCGCCACCCGGGGCAATCATGGTCAGTCCATTGGCTATGCCGCTGCGTCACTTGGTATCCCCGCCACCATTTTTGTGCCCAGAGGCAATTCAGTGGAAAAAAACGCAGCCATGCGGGCCTTTGGTGTGGAGCTTATCGAAGCAGGAGACGATTTTGAGGAGTCCCGCCTGTCGGCTCTGAGTCTGGCTGAAGAAAAAGGGCTGCACGCCATTCCCTCCTTTCATGAGGATCTGGCCCGGGGCGTGTCTTCCTATGCCTATGAAATGCACAAAGCTCAGCCGGACCTGGACGCGATCTTTGTCCCCATCGGCCAGGGCTCTGGCCTCTGTTCGAACATTCTGGTCAGAGATCTTTTGGGCAAGAAAACTCAGGTTATTGGCGTGGTTTCGGAAGAAGCGCAGTCCTACAAGCTCTCCTTCGAAGCCAAACGCTCGATTCCCACAAACACGGCCAACACCATTGCCGACGGGATGGCCTGTCGGGTTCCTGATCCCCTGGCTCTGGAAATGATCCTCGCCGGGGCTGAACGGGTGGTGTCTGTGAGCGAGGATGAAATCAAGTCGGCCATGCGCGCGCTTTATCAGGATTGCCACAACCTGGCCGAAGGTGCCGGCGCAGCTGCCTACGCGGCTCTGCTACAGGAAAAAGACAGATGGCAGGGAAAGAAAGTGGCTGTGGTGCTGAGCGGTGGCAACGTGGACCTGCCCCTGTTCCATCAGGTCCTGGGCGAAGCGGTCTGATCCGCACAACCTGACAGGATTAAACAGAGGGGCGGCCACTGTCGCCCCTCACCCACCATCCGACTCTTGGCACAGCTCAGCTGTCACCGCTCCGCGATCGCACAAAAAACACAGGCCTCAGGATAAAGTCGCGAAGTTTTTTTAGAGACAAAACAGCAGTTGCCCAAACAGAGCTTCTTACCAACTGATTGAAACAGTGAAGTAAAAATCTGCAATTGAGAATTATTATCATAATTTTCAAAGATTACAGAAATTTCATAAGTTCTACTTCAGTTGATCCAGGTCAAATACTTATTCCCAATAAACCTTTTAAGCTCTCCTCCGGAACATTATCCAGTGGATTGCTTTTCACATGCCCGCAACTTTGCCCCCCTGCGGCCCCGACGGGATCATCAGTAAACACGCCCTTTTCGGACGCCGCAGCCCCTATTGCTCCCCCCCCGTCAGCGCTTACACAGCAGTAACGTTTGTCCGGTTCTCGTCAAAAAGAGCCCGATGCCTTTCCGTGAAAGGCGCAGCGTCATGAGCAAAACCCGCCGCAAAAAAGATGATCTGCTGAACGGCAGTCCCCTTTCAGGACCTGGTTTGTCAGAAGCCGCCAAAGAACTGGCGCTGATGTCCGGCAGCAATGAAGGCGCTTTCAACGTCTGTGGCGTCCTGGTCCATGTCCAGCCCGATCAGATTGACGACACCGAACAGGCGCTCAACGCCCTGCCCGGTGTGGAAGTGCACGACCGCGCCGAAGGGGCTCGGCTGGTGGTCACACTGGAAGACACGGAAGAACGCAGTGCCGCCGACAGTCTGGCGCTGCTCAACAAACAGCCCGGCGTGGTCGCCGCGGCCCTGATTTATCACGAAATGCAGCCGGCTGATGACGCCGGTGACTCTGCCATGGAGGAAGTCTCATGCTGAAGGCCAACCGGCGCGAATTCATGAAAGCCAGTGCTGTCGCCGCCACGGCGGCGGCTGCCGGCGTTGCCGTCGACCCCAAAACCAGTGAAGCAGCCTCCGGTGGTGGCATTCGCTGGGACAAAGGCGCCTGCCGCTTCTGCGGCACGGGTTGCGGTGTTTTGATCGGCACCAAAGAAGGCCGTGTGGTCGCCACCCAGGGTGACCCCGATGCCCCGGTAAACCGGGGCCTGAACTGCATTAAGGGCTACTTCCTGTCCAAGATCATGTATGGCCAGGATCGTCTGACCACCCCTCTGCTGCGCAAATCCGGCGGTCAGTACGACAAGAACGGCGAGTTCGAGCCGGTTTCCTGGGATGAAGCCTTTACCGTCATGGCTGACAAGTTCAAAGCCGCCATGAAAGAAAAAGGCCCCAAAGGCATCGGCATGTTCGGCTCCGGTCAGTGGACGGTCTGGGAAGGCTATGCCGCCGCCAAGCTCTACAAGGCTGGTTTCCTGTCCAACAACATCGACCCCAATGCCCGTCACTGCATGGCATCTGCTGTTGCCGGTTTCATGCGGACTTTCGGCATTGATGAGCCCATGGGCTGCTACGACGATCTGGAAAAAGCAGATGCGTTCGTGCTCTGGGGCTCCAACATGGCCGAGATGCACCCTATCCTCTGGTCCCGTCTGACTGATACGCGTCTGACCAAGAAAGACTGCGAAGTTCACGTGCTCTCCACCTTCGAGCACCGCTGCTTCGATCTGGCCGACAACGGCATGATCTTCACGCCGCAGGCCGATCTGGCGATCCTGAACTACATCGCCAACTACATCGTGCAGAACGATGCGGTGAACTGGGACTTCGTGAACAAGCACACCACCTTCAACCGCACCCAGGAAGACATCGGTTATGGTCTGCGTCCGGAACATGCCCTGGAACAGGCTGCGGCCCATCCTTCCCACGAAGGCAAGCACGGCGCCATCACCTCTGTAGAGTTTGAGGAGTACAAGAAACTCCTGGAACCCTACACGCTGGAACATGCTGAAGAAGTCTCCGGTGTGCCCGCTCACAAACTGGAGCGCCTGGCCAAACTCTATGCTGACCCCAATAAGAAGATCGTCAGCTACTGGACCATGGGCTTCAACCAGCATACCCGCGGCACCTGGGTGAACAGCCTGATGTACAACGTGCATCTGCTGACCGGGAAAATCTCCGAGCCCGGCAACGGCCCCTTCTCCCTGACCGGTCAGCCCTCTGCCTGTGGCACGGCCCGCGAAGTGGGCACCTTTGCTCACCGTCTGCCCGCAGACATGGTGGTCAAGAATCCCAAGCACCGCGCGCTGTCTGAAAAACTCTGGAAACTGCCAGAAGGCACCATTCCGGACTGGGTTGGCGCCCATGCCGTGCTGCAAAACCGCCAGCTGAAAGACAGCAAAATCAATGCCTACTGGGTGATGTGCAACAACAACATGCAGGCCGCACCCAACATGAACGAAGAAGGCTATCCGGGCTATCGCAACCCCGATAACTTCATCGTTGTGTCTGACCCCTACCCGACAGTCACGGCTGTGGCTGCGGATCTGATCCTGCCCACCGCCATGTGGGTGGAAAAAGAAGGGGCCTATGGCAACGCCGAACGGCGCACCCAGTTCTGGCGCCAGCAGGTGTCTGCACCCGGTGAAGCCAAGTCCGATCTCTGGCAGCTGGTGGAATTCTCCAAGTACTTCACCACAGACGAGGTCTGGCCCGCTGAACTGCTGGAATCCGCTCCTGACTACAAAGGCAAGACACTCTACGAAGTGCTCTTCACCAATGGCCAGGTCGACAAGTTCCCGCTGTCCGAAACCGCTGACGGTTTCGACAACGACGAATCTCAGGATTTCGGCTTCTACATCCAGAAAGGCCTGTTCGAAGAGTACGCCGCCTTTGGTCGGGGCAAAGCCCACGATCTGGCACCTTTCGAGCTCTATCATCAGGCCCGCGGTCTGCGCTGGCCCGTGGTCGATGAGAAGGAAACTCTCTGGCGCTTCCGCGAAGGCTATGACCCCTATGTCAAAGCCGGGGAAGAGGTCAACTTCTACGGCCGTCCGGACGGCAAGGCCCGCATCATCTATGCGCCCTACGAGCCTCCTGCCGAAGCTCCGGACAATGAATATGACCTCTGGCTGATCACCGGGCGTGTGCTGGAACACTGGCACTCCGGCTCCATGACCCGACGGGTTCCCGAACTCTACCGGGCCTATCCCAGCGCCGTGGTCTACATGCATCCCGACGATGCCAGGGAGCGGGGTCTGCACCGTGGTGAGACCATCAACATCTCCTCACGTCGCGGCACCATGGTGTCCAAGGTGGAAACCAGAGGCCGGAACAAACCGCCTAAAGGTGCTGTCTTCGTGCCCTGGTTCGATGCCGGCCAGCTGATCAACAAGCTGACTCTGGATGCGACCTGTCCGATTTCCAAGGAAACGGACTTCAAGAAGTGCGCTTGTAAGGTGGAATCCGTTTAACGGATAGCCTCCGAGCATAAGCCGGGAGAGCAGCACAAACTGCTCTCCCGGCCCCTCCCTCAAAACACCCGTCTTTTAAACCCGGAAGTTTAGTTCCATGGCCCCCGCTGTCCGCAACAAACAGGCAAAAAGCCGCCGTGACGTCCTGATGGACGGCGCGCGCGTGGCCTGTGGTGTGGCGGCTGCCGGTCTGGGACTTTTTGCCCTTGCTGAGCAGTCAAAGGCCCTGCCCGGCCCAACCCTCAGGCCACCTGGTGCGCTGCCGGAAGGTGAGTTTCTTTCCGCCTGCCTGCGCTGTGGTCTGTGCGTGCGCGACTGCCCATATGATATTCTGTCTCTGGCCGACCTGGGTGATGGTCCGGCCCATGGCACACCCTATTTCGTGGCCCGCACCGGCCCTTGTGAAATGTGTGACGACATTCCTTGTGTGGTGGCCTGCCCAACCGGGGCGCTGACCCCATCGCTGACCTCCATTGATGAGTCGCGCATGGGTATCGCCGTTCTGACCGGGCGGGAAAGCTGCCTGAATCTCAAAGGACTGCGCTGCGACGTCTGTTACCGGGTCTGTCCGCTGATCGATCAGGCCATCATCCTGGAGCGCCGTCACAACGACCGAACAGGCGCCCATGCCATTCTGGAACCCGTTGTCCTGAGCGACAGCTGCACGGGATGTGGCAAGTGCGAGCAGGCCTGTGTGCTGGAAGAAGCCGCCATTCGGGTCATGCCGCTCAATCTGGTCAGCAATGCCCATGACAGCCATTATCGCTATGGCTGGGAAGAAGAAGAAAAGGCCGGGGGCGCTTTGGTTCCCGATGCGCTGGATCTGCCGGACCGCCTCCCCACCTTCCCAAGCCTGGGAGGTGAGTCATGACCCAGGCCACCGCTGCCATGCACGCCCGAAAAAACCGGAAGGAACGCCCGGGGAGCCATCCCGGTCGGCGTGCCCGTCAGGAACTGGGCACCTGGTTTTCCATTCGCTTTCTGGTCTGGCGACGTCTGGCCCAGTTCTTCTTCCTTGCTCTATTCCTGACCGGCCCTCTTTTTGGTGTCTGGATCACCAAAGGCACTCTGGCATCCAGCCTGACACTGGACATCCTGCCGCTGAACGATCCCTTCATCTATCTGCAGGAACTGCTGGCCGGGCACCTGCCTGAAACCACGGCCCTGCTGGGCGCAGGCATCGTTCTGGGCGCTTATCTTCTGGTTGGCGGACGGGCTTACTGCGGCTGGGTCTGCCCCATCAATCCGGTGACCGATGCGGCCGGCTGGCTGCGCCGCAAACTTGACCTGCGCAAAGGCTGGACTCCCAAACGCTGGACCCGCACAGCCCTGATGCTGGCAGTTCTGGCCGTCACGGCCCTGACCGGCAGTCTGGCCTGGGAGCTGGTGAATCCCATCACCGCTCTGCACAGATCCCTGATCTTTGGCAGCTCGTTCGGCTTTGCCATGGCTCTGGTGATTTTCCTCTTCGACCTCTTCACCGCCAAACAAGGCTGGTGTGGCCATCTTTGTCCGGTTGGTGCCTTTTACGGCGTGGTTGGAAAAGCCGCTGTCTTAAGGGTTTCTGCCGCTGGGCGGGCCCGTTGCGACGACTGCATGGATTGCTTTGAAGTCTGTCCCGAGCCCCAGGTGATCACCCCTGCCCTGCGCGGGAAAGAAGACAGTGACAGTCCTTTAATTCTCTCTGAAGCCTGTCTGAACTGCGGACGCTGTATCGACGTCTGCTCAGAACAGGTCTTCCACTTTACTCACAGATTTGACCCGAAGCTGGACCGGGGCGCCCCCAGTGGCGCGACACCCCAGCTATGCCGAGAAGGAGGCAGATGATGACCAAAAAGCTGTTAGGCGTACTGGCAATTGCCACAATGCTCCTGGCGGGTGGAGCCTATGCTCAGAGCCAGGGTGTAACCTCCCTGCGCGGAGCTGTGGAGCTGGATGACAGCAGCCCCGCCCCCACCAACCTGAAACAGGCCAAACCCTCTACCGGTTTTGGTCGGGCCTATCGCCAGCAACCTCCTTTGGTGCCGCACCGGGTAGACAACTACCAGGTGACCAAGGAGTTCAATAAGTGCATGAGCTGCCATTCCTGGCCGAAGAATGCTCAGTATGGCGCTCCCAAGGTCTCTGAAACCCACTATGAAACCCGCGACGGCCAGCCTCTGGATACCGTCAGCCCGCGCCGCTGGTTCTGCACCCAGTGTCATGTTCCTCAGGCAGATGCACCCGCTTTGGTGCCCAACGCCTTCAAGAACGCCAGTGAAGTGGGCGGCGCGTTCTCTCAGTAAGTCCGGAGGGTTAGAAAATGTCTGACGAAAGTAAAAAGCCCGGTCTTATTGGACGGTTGTGGGGTTGGTTCCGCCGCCCCGCCGTGTCCATTGCCGCCGGCACCTTGTTGATCTTTGGCTTCGGTGCCGGTGTGGTGTTCTGGGGCAGCTTCAACTGGGGCATGGAAATCACCAACACAGAGACCTTCTGCATCTCCTGTCATGAGATGAAGGACAACGTCTATGTGGAGTACCAAAGCACCATTCACTACAACAACCGCACCGGCGTGCGGGCAACCTGCCCGGATTGTCACGTGCCCAAAGAATGGGGCCACAAAATGATCCGCAAGATCCAGGCATCAAACGAGGTCTATCACAAGATCCTCGGGTCCATCAGCACACCTGAGAAGTTCGATGAGAAGCGTCTGGAACTGGCGACCAACGTCTGGCGCGCGATGAAGAAAACCGACTCGCGCGAATGCCGGAACTGCCACGACTTCAGCTACATGGATCTTTCGTTCCAGGAAAACCGGGCAGCTGAACAGCACCAGTCTGCACTCGAAGCCGGCGGCACCTGCATTGACTGTCACCAGGGCATTGCCCACCAGTTGCCGGAAGGGGCTGAAGAAGCCACCGAAGCTCTCTACAAGTCTCTGGGCAAACCTCTGCCGCACGAAGCGGGATACCTGAACAAGCAGCAATAGGGTAGCACCCCGTTTCTGCCTTATCCTTCTCTGAACAAAAGGGGGCCTGCTGGCATCAGCAGGCCCCCTTTTCTTTGTCAGATCGTTTTGTTTTCAGATGATCAGGTTGAACCACCAAGCTTTAACAAAACGCTGTTCATTTTTATGAACAAACGTCACCAACCGCCGGTTTCGATCCATTTCTCCATCATATCCATGCGATCACAACCCCAGAAGCGCTCGCCATCGACAAAGAAGAAGGGGGTGCCAAAGACCTCCCGCTCCAAAGCTCTGTCCACTTCCATGCGCACCCGATCCTTGGTGACCTGGTCTGCCATGGCCGCTCCCAGCTCCTCAGGGTCATGGCCCAGCGTCGCAGCCACAGCCAGAACCTCTTCGGGTTTGATGATCGACTGGCCTTCTGCAAAGGTTTTCCGGCTCAGCGCCAGTGATAGTGCTTTGGCTCCCTCTTCATCCTGGTCCACCAGCGCATAAAATGCCCGGCAGGCTGCAATGGACATGAAAGGAAATTGCTCCGGCCAGACAAAAGGAATGTTCATGAGGCGGGCATTCCGCTCCATATCCATCTTGCTGTAAGCGCCTTTCATGGGGATGTTGACCAGCGAATCGGTGCCAATGGCTTTGAATACAGCGCCCATCAGGTAAGGACGCCAGACTGTCTTACGCCCAACTCTGGCCGCCAGCGCCTCGATCCTCTCAGAGGCGAAGTACCCGAAGGGGCTGGAAAAATCGTAGTAAAACTCAATGGCGTTGCTCACAACTCGGCTCTCCTGCTTATGCGTCAAAACGCAGACGGTGGATCTGTCCGGCCTTCAGATTTCCTCTTTCTGTCGAGGCAGCCCTGCCGGGAATTTCGATACCCGAAAAGCCTATCGGCAAAAAACCGAACGGTCGATCTTTTTTGATAAGATCAATGGCGATAAGGCTTTTTCCTGTCTTTCACACGTTACCAGGGGCTGGCAACGCAAGCGTGTCTCCCCACAGAGCAGATACGAGAGTCAGTGAAGGAAAGATTTTGGCTGCGGCCCAAAGAAATTTCTCATAGACTGCCTCGCGTGCGAACAATCAACCAATCTGGTTGAAGCTGTGAACAGGAAGGTCACACAGTCGGGTAAAAGGACTGGAGGCAGGGGTTTTCTCATTGTACCTGCACCTTGGAATCCTGCGGCGAAGCCCCAGCCCCCCTGTGTTTTACTGGTTGTTATCATTGTGTCTGAAGGGAGTGGCCCTGTCCCTCCCTTTTGATGGATTTAGCTGAGTAACAGGGTCGGGATGAGGCCAGGACGGCTTCCCGGACCGGGGGGAACACTGTTGGTTACACCTTTGGTGAGCAACGAGGACAAGCAGGCCAAATCGGGGACATCCGGGGCCCCGTCACCCGTCAAAAACCCGTCTTCTGCACGGCCGCACTCTGCCAATCAAAATTGCAACGACAAACAGGTCTTTGCCTGGTCCTGTAATCACGACCTGCGCCTGACTGATCTGGATCCGATCGCCGCCAGCAGGCTTGGACTTCCGCCTCAGTCATTGATTGGTCTGTCTCTTCTGGCTTTGAGCCAGGGGGCCCTGGCCATGACCCCGAAGGAACTGAAGCAGGGACTGGAAACTGATACTGATTTCCAGTGGGACAGCAGTTTGCTGGCCAAAGCTCTTGGAAGCCAAAGCTCCTTCGAGGATCTGGTGGTCGTGGTGAGGGACAGCCAGAACCGTCCCCTCTTTGGCTCCCTGAGCGGACACCCTGTTCATCACAGCGAAAACGGCAGTTTCCTTGGGTACAGAGGCAAAGGACGCCTCAGCCACAAAGCCCCGAGCCTTTCCAAAGAACGAGAAGATGCGCCCTACGTCTACGCCAACCTGAGCGACAAAGGCCTCCTGCCGACGCAGGACAATCCCCTCGATAATCTGACCCAGGAACTTGAGGTTGCGGTTCTGGAGAACGCCCAGCTGCGCTACCTCCTGCAGCATCTGCAGGAAGATGCGCCAAAGGCCAATGACAACCGGGCCTTTGATGCAGACGGAGCAGGTCAGGAATCCAAGGAAAGCGAACCCTCTGCGCTGGCCCGCCTCGCCCATGAGCTGCGGTCCCCTCTCAATGCCATCCAGGGGTATTCCGAACTGATACTCTCCGCCCCCCAGGGTGACCTGCCGGACACCTACGGCCGCTATCTTGAAAGTGTTCTGAATGCCACCCGTCATCTGGATGAACTGATCAGCAGTCTCGAGCTCCCGGATCTCCAGTCAGAACCTGACGCTGAGCCCAACCTGTCTCTGGATCTCAGCCCCATTGACCTGAAAGAGTTGATGGAAGAGCTATCCGGCCTGACCCGGTTGCAGGCCCACAAAGCAGAAGTCGATGCTTCGGGCCTGTCCCTAAAGGGGTCTTTCTGGGTTTACGGCCATCGGCGCAGCCTCTTTCAGATTCTGCTGAATCTGATCACAAACGCCATCAAGTTCACCCCAGCTGGCGGAGCCATCGGCCTGGAGGTGCATCCAAAGGGCCGGGACTATCTGAACCTGACAATCTGGGATACGGGCCAGGGTATCGGACCGGAAGAACAGGACAGGATCTTTGAGGATGGCTACCGAAGCCTGAGAGAGCACTCAGGCGAAGCCATTCCCGGTCAGGGTCTGGGACTGGCCATCGTTACAGACCTGCTGGCCAAAATGGATCTGGAAATCTCACTCACCAGTGCTCCCGATCAAGGCAGCCGCTTTTCCTTTGATCTGCCTCTGGTGTTGGGCGGGTCCGTCACCAAGGATGCCCTGAGCCTTGATGAAAAGGCCGCCCTTACCCAGGGACAAAGGGGGGGCGTTGGTCGGGACGATGCAACGCCAAAGGGGAACAGAGCCAAGCCCTCTTCCCCTCCCTCACTGGTCGTCATTGCCGACGACTGACCGGAGCGCCGACCCAGAGTAAAAACGATCCAGGCGGAATCCCTTAGAGAGAGCAGCTGAAGCCTAAAATCACCTCTCTTCGATGTTTCAGAGGGTGACTGACCTCTTGGGGTCTGGCGTCATCCTCTGAAACATCGAAGAGAGTTTCAGGGCTGAAGTGTTATCACGGAGTGAGTCCACTTAAACCGATTTGACTCTAACGAACCCGATCAAGCTCTGACTTTGCCCCAAAGGATCAGTCGGCAGTCAGCGCCCGGCCAATGACCAGTCGCTGTACATCCGACGTGCCTTCATAGATCTGACAAACCCGCACATCGCGGTAGATCCGCTCCACCGGGAAGTCACTGAGATAGCCATAGCCCCCGTGCGTCTGAATGGCGGCGGAACAGACCTTTTCCGCCATTTCAGAAGCAAAGAGCTTCGCCATGGAGGCTTCCTTCAGGCAGGGAATGCCTTTGTCGCGCAACTCTGCGGCATGGAAGACCATCAGCTCTGCAGCCTGGACCTGGGTTGCCATATCCGCCAGACGGAAAGACACAGCCTGCAGATTGGCAATGGGGCCGCCGAACGCTTCCCGCTCCTTCGCATAGGCAATGGCGTGTTCCATGGCCGCCCGGGCCATGCCCACGGACTGGGAGGCAATGCCGATCCGCCCGCCTTCCAGATTGGCCAGCGCCACTTTGTAGCCCTGTCCTTCTTCCCCCAGCAGCAGATCCGGGGAGAGTTCCACGTCGTCAAAGGTGATCTGGCAGGTGTCTGAGGCACGCTGTCCCAGTTTGCTTTCGTTCTTGGAGACCCTGTAGCCAGGTGTGTCTGTCGGCACGATAAAGGCAGAAATGCCTCTCTTGCCCGCCTCCGGATCGGTCACGGCAAAGACAATGGCCACATCTGCGTGACGCCCGGAAGTGATGAACTGCTTTGTGCCGTTCAGAATCCACTTGTTACCGTCCTTACGGGCCCGGGTTTTCAAGGCAGACGCATCGGAACCTGCCTGCGGTTCTGTCAGGCAGAAGGCCCCCAGCTTGTCACCACGGGCCATGGGTTTCAGAAAGCGCTCTTTCTGCTCCTGGCTGCCATAGCGCAGGATGGGCATACAGCCGACAGAGTTATGCACCGACATGATGGTGGAACAGGAGCCGTCGCCTGCCGCCACTTCCATCAGGGCCGCAGCGTAAGACACATTGTCAGCCCCCACGCCGTCCCATTCCTCCGGCACCAGCATGCCCATAAAGCCCAGTTCGCCCATTTCTTTCAGGGCGTCCGCCGGAAAAAGGTGTTTTTCATCCCATTCTGCAGCATTGGGCGCCAGCCGATCACGGGCGAACTGCTGGGCCATGTCACGGATCAGCGTTTGTTGTTCATTCAACAGCATGCTTGTCTAACTTTCTGTAACCTGTTTTTCGGCACTGTACTGAGAGACTGGCAGCGCCGGTCCCGGGGCCGCTTACCAAGGCAGTTCACTGCCGTCGTAGTTGTAGAACTTCCCACTGTCGGCCAGCGTCAAGCCATCGAAGATCTTTTTAAGACCGGCAATGGACTGATCGATGGTAACCGGTGCTGAACTGCCGCCCATGTCCGTCTGGACCCAGCCGGGGTGACAGACCGTAACCGTGATCTCCCGATCCGCCAGATCAAGGGACAGGCTCTTCATGGCTGCATTCAATGCCGCTTTAGAGGAACGATAGACATATCCGCCGCCGGCTTCATTGGAGCCGACCGACCCCATGATCGAGGAAATGGTAACTATCTGTTTGCGCTCACTGGCGCCAACCTGCTCAACAAAAGCTTCCGCCAGACGCAGAGGGGCCAGGCAGTTGGTTTCCAGAACCCGGTTCCATTCCTCATAGTCGATCTCACCAAACCCGAAGCGCCCGCCCATGATACCGGCGTTGTTCAGCAGCAAGTCGATCTTTTCATCGCGCAGTTGCCGGGCCAGTGAAGACACCTGCAGGCCGTTGGTCACGTCCAGCTTATGAAGTTCCAGCTCCTGATGATCCTCAGCCAGTGCTTTCAGATCGGCCGCCTTTTCCGGATGGCGGCAACAGGCATGTACCTGCCAGCCGGCTTGCAGATAAGCCCGCGTAAAGGTCAATCCCAAACCGCGATTGGTACCAGTAATCAATAGTGTTGGCACGTGGCCTCTCTTTCCTGCGTTCACTTCTCAAGACGCTGCCCGGTGACGGACGGCGCCCTAGAGTCAAATCGGTTTAAGTGGAATCACTACGTGAAAACACTTCACTCGTGAATTTGCCTCTTTTCAATGTCTTAGAGGATGATCCACGGTTTAGCTCCAAGCGCAAAGCCCTTCTAACCAAACCGATCATGCTCTTGTCTTTACTTCATCTTCCAATGTGCGCTCTTCCCCCCAACAGGGGCGCTGGTCCCAGATTAGCCAGGGACAAAATCACAAGCCAAGAGCGCCAAACGTCACAAGGCCAATCTCCCGCTATCCAGCTTCAGCACAGAGAAAGGCCGCGAACATGAGCGAAGCGACGCTGACATTATCTCTCGACAACAAGAGCGGTGAAACCCTCCAGTTGCAGAAAGTCACCAGCAACCCGGAGCTGACCTGGCAGACGCCGCCCCAAAGCAAACTGGCGGACAAAGCCAAACTCAGCGCCTCTCTGGATCTGGAGGGCAACGCCAATGTCCGCGTTGAGATCAGCTATGCAGCCTCTGCCACCTGGAGCCTGGATCTGGTGATCCAGGACAACAAGGTCGTCTCCCACAACGCCAACTACATTACCCTGACCAGCGGCGATTCCCTGGCGGTGACCGGCAGTATGGACAGCCGCGGCTTCTGACAGGTCACGGACGGATACCTCATCCCGGCCTTTGATATCCCGGGCAGCCAACATCCGGACTTTGTTCCACCCCTTTAGAGTCAAATCTCTTTTATTTGCCTCTTTTCAACAAGATAGAGGATGATTCACGGTTTGGTATCAAGCGCTACGCGCGTTTACCTAAACCGATCATGCTCTAGCCTGATCTCTGCTGACGGTGCACTCCCATGGCCCATTCCTTCGATCTCATGCTGGGCAGCCAGTGTGGCCCGCCCTTTGACGGCATTGAAACCAGTTGCTCCCTCCCTGCCGAGCGTTTTTCTCCCCCCCTGCCCCCTGTCTGGCCGAGGTTGGAAGGCGACAGCCAGGGGCTGGCCCGCAAGCTAAAGGTCGGCGCAGAAGACTCCGCGACCTTCTTTTTCAAAAGCGGCGCTGACCTGCATCATCTGGGTTTTTCCTGCCGCCATGGTCTGGTGCGTCCAGATCTGATCATGGCCAGCCGCCACGCCAATGGCCGCCTGTTGCTGGAAGAACGCCGGAAACACCACTTCGTCGGCAGTCTGGTGGTGGGCTACAACCCCTGCCTCAGGCTGGGTAAAGCAGGAGAACTGATTGAAGCTCTGGAACAGGAAGCCGCCCCCCATCCCCACCTGTCCTTTGACGCCCTGAGACGCTGGGCCGAAGAGCAAAAGAAACCGGCAAAAAAACAAAGCCAGCGCCTGCACATTCGACTGCACAACCAGAAATCCTGCCCGGTCAACTGCCACCTGGACCTGGAGCAGGAGGAAGTACTGGGGGCCATTAAGACCCGCCTCAACCCCAACCAGCGCCTGGAGTGGCTTACCCCTCTTGCCGCCGGCCAGTTCATCTGGATCATCCTGGACGCCAGCCAGCGTGCAGAACACTCTGGCCAGGGGCACAGAGACGCCGCCTGCATGGTGATCTGGCTGGAGGCGAGCAGTGGCCGCCCCCGCGCCAGTCATGTGATTTCCCATCAGGGGGCCACAGCCTCGGTGATTCACCGGCCCGGAGAAGAAGGCACCTGGCCCATTGAACTGGCGGTCGGCTAGATCGCAGCCCCCGTCAAGAGACCCCAACTGGCGCTCTCCTATGCCCCACGGCGCGCCTGAGATCTCCCTCAGGCAGATTCAGCAAAGAGCTCCCGCCCGATCAGCCAGCGGCGAATTTCACTGGTGCCAGCCCCAATCTCATAGAGCTTGGCGTCCCGCAGCAGGCGACCGGTCGGATAGTCGTTGATATACCCGTTTCCGCCCAGAATCTGGATGGCATCCAGGGTCATCTGGGTGGCTTTTTCCGAGGCATAGAGGATGGCCCCGGCCGCGTCCTTGCGGGTGGTTTCACCCCGGTCGCAGGCCTGAGCCACCATGTAAACATAGGCCTTACAGGCATTCATGGTGGAGTACATATCGGCCAGCTTGCCCTGGATCAGCTGAAACTCACCGATGGATTTGCCGAACTGCTTGCGCTCATGAACATAGGGCATCACCACATCCATGCAGGCCTGCATGATGCCCAGCGGACCGGCGGAAAGCACCACACGCTCGTAGTCCAGGCCGCTCATCAACACATGAACGCCCTTGTTCAGTTCCCCCAGAATGTTCTCTTCCGGAACTTCACAGTTTTCAAATACCAGCTCCGCGGTTGGTGACCCCCGCATGCCCAGCTTGTCCAGCTTCTGGTTAACGCTGAAGCCTTTGGTGCCCTTTTCAACGATGAAAGCCGTGATGCCCTTCGGGCCTGCGTCCGGGTCGGTGCGCGCATAGATCACAAAGGTATCGGCTTCCGTGGAGTTGGTGATCCACATCTTGGTGCCGGTCAGCACATACCGGTCACCCTTCTTCACGGCCTGAGTCCGCAGGGAAACCACATCGGAGCCGGAACCAGGCTCACTCATGGCCAGGGAGCCCACATGTTCGCCGGACACCAGTTTCGGCAGGTACTTTTCCTTCTGTGCGGCGCTGCCGTTCCGGTGGATCTGATTGACGCAGAGGTTGGAATGAGCCCCGTAGCTCAAACCGATGGAGGCTGACGCCCGGCTGACTTCCTCAACCGCCACCACATGTTCCAGATACCCCAGACCTGCGCCGCCATATTCTTCGGCAACCGTAATGCCGTGCAGACCCAGTTCCCCCATGGCTGGCCACAGCTGACGGGGAAACCAGTCTTCCCGATCAATACGTTCGGCCAGAGGGGCGATTTCTTCCTGAGAAAAGCTCAGCACGCTGTCACGCAGCATGTCGGCTGTGTCTCCAAGATTGAAGTTCAGGCTGGGCAACTGATTGGGAAGCATCTGTTTGACTTTCTATTGGTCAGACAAGAGCCGCAAAGCGGCCTGGGTTTGAGTATAGCGACTGGAGCATGATCGGTTTAGTCAGAAGCGTTTGCGCTTGGAACCAAACCGCAAATCACCCTCCAAAACACTGAAAAGAGTTGCACGATTTAAGAGTTCTCACGAAGTGATCCCACTCAAACCGCTGTGGCACCCGAGCGCCCGCCCGGGGAAAATTCTGGTCTTTCACCTGACCACACATGGCCGCAGATCATATCCGCGAAGGCAACAGAAGGCGCGAGGCCATTTCTGGGACTGGTCAGGTCGTCGGTTCGTCAGGACGGTCATGCATGCACATCAGAGTCTGCTGCATCTTTGCGCAGAGCTTTTCCTTGCCATCTTTGATGACATAGGCCTCGATATCGCAAATGGTCAGGGTCCGGCCCGGCTTGATCACCCGTCCGACTGTGCGCAGGGTTTGCCCGTCTGCCGGAGCCAGAAGGTTGACCTTGAACTCCACGGTCAGGACGGAAGATCCGGCGGGAAAGAGAGAGTAGCCGGCATAACCACCGGCAGAGTCCGCCAGGGTGCTGGTGACCCCGGCATGAAAAAAACCATGCTGCTGGGTCAGTCCCTTGTGGTGGTCCACCAGGATCTCCACCAGACCAGGTTCAACACGCCCCAGGCGCGCGCCCAGTGTGTCCATGATGCCCTGCCGGGCAAAGGACTCACGGACCTTCTGTTCAAACTGCGGATCTCTAGGCGTGAACTCTGCCATTACCGGGTCCTCGTTTCCTTTAGAGCCACTCGCTTCCGGATGAACCACAGCGTGCTGTGACACAAAGAAGAACAAGGCTCTTAACAGCGGGTTGGAAGGTGACTGAGGTCAGAAGCAAAAACTGCGGCCTCTGAAGATCACCCCCCGAAACTCCCTCTTCTTGTACCCAGCAGAGCAGGTACCGTAAATCGAAAAATTCGAACAGTCGTTAGAAACAAAGCCTGCGATGAAACCCATCAAGCAGGAAGCCCACCCCTGGTGGCTTCCCCGTACCGGACTTTAGAAGGACCAGTCCCCATAGTGCTTTTGCCAAAGAGGAGCGATGGCCGGTCGTGCCCTGACGGCCGCGACGAGATCAGCAATCTGCGGATTGCGTTCTGCAAAGCTGGCATAGTCCCAGTGCCAGGCCACCAGCATGGCCAGATAAACATCAAAAACACTGAAAGCAGAACCAAAGAGGAAAGGACCCTCTGTCTTCTTCAGTTCCTCATTGATGATTGCAGCATGCTCTTCAAAGGCCTGGGCTGCGGCAGCCCTCACCCCTTTGTAACCCTCTGTGTCGGTGGTGTAGCGACGGGCGTAGTAGTAGCGAAGATCTTCCTCGTACAGATTGACCGCGGCGAAGATCAGCCAGCGGTAAAGCGTGGCGCGCTGGGCCGTACCTGCTTCCGGGGCCAGGCGGGCTGACGGATGGCAATCCACCAGATGCAACAGGCAAGCGGCGGTCTCTGTCATGACGGTTCCGTCAGGAAGAACCAGTGCCGGAATCTGCCCCCTGGGATTCAGCGCGAGATAGTCTGCCTGCTGATGGCCGTTTTCCTCTTTGCTCAGAGCGATCAGCTCATGCTCCAGCCCCAGTTCCGTCAGCGCCGCTTCCACAACGAAGGAGCCAGCCCCGTCCATTGAATAGAGTTTGTAAGTCACAGGCAGTCCAATTCTCTTTTTTGAGGGTTAAAGCAGGAAGATCGATGCCAGCCCCAGAAAGGCAAAGAAACCAACCACGTCCGTCACCGTGGTCAGGAACACCGACGAGGAAACCGCCGGATCCACTTTCATGCGGTCCAGCACAATGGGAATGAGCGCACCAAAAGCCCCGGCCACCAGCATGTTAATCACCATGGCCGCGCCAATGACCAGCGCCAGGATTGTCGAACTGAACCAGACCCAGGTCACCACCCCGATCACCGCCGCAAAAATCACCCCGTTGACCAGTCCCACCACCACTTCCTTGGTGATAAACCGCTGGGTTGCCGTGCCCGCCAGATTCTTCATGGCAATGGCCCGCACCGCCACCGACAGGGACTGGGTACCGGCGTTTCCGCCCATGGAGGCAACAATGGGCATCAGCACCGCCAGCGCCACCACCTTCTCCAGCGTGTCTGTGAAAAGCCCAATGACCAGCGATGCCAGCACGGCGGTCAGCAGATTGACGAAGAGCCAGAGGGAGCGTGACTTTGCTGTCTCCAGGGCCGCGGAGTAGAGATCATCTTCGCCCACACCGCTCAGTTTGAAGAAATCCTCCTGAGCCTCCTCTTCAACCACATGCACCACGTCATCGATGGTGATCAGGCCCAACAGGCGTCCGGCGGAATCAACCACAGGCGCGGAAATCAGGTCATACTGCTTGAAGAGATAGGCCACCTCTTCCTGGTCCATGTTCACGGGGATGGAATAGTGGTCCTCGTCCATGATGTCAGCCAGGGCGGTGGGGCGGCTGTTACGCAGGACCCGGGACAACGGCAGTTTGCCCACCGGTTTGTAGCGGGGGTCGACCAGATAAAGATCGTAAAAATCCGATTGGATCTTGCGCTTGTTGGAGCGCATGTAGTCGATGGTCTCGCCAACACTCCAGAGCGCAGGCACCACCATCACCTCGCGCTGCATCAGACGTCCGGCTGAATCTTCCGGAAACTCGAGCCCCTCGAGAATGAACCGCTGATAGGTTCGGGGAATGCGGCTGAGCACCTGAACACTGAGGTCTTCGGACAGATCCTCAAAAATCTCCAGGGCATCATCACTTTCCAGCGCTTCAATGATGCGCGCAACAGCCTTCGGACCCAGCTTTTCAGCCACTTCCTCCCGATAAGAGGATTCCAGGTGGGTCAGGACCTCCGGGTCCATGGCAAAGGCCACAATGTCCAGCAGCAGGCTGCGATGGTCACTGTCCAGGCCTTCCAGCAAATCCGCCATATCCGCCGGATGCAGCGATTCCGCCAGGTCTGTAACTGTCTCGAAGTCCCGGTTGTCCAGCGCATCGACAACCTGATCCATCAGGTCGTGCTCAAGACCGGCCACCTCTTCGGAGGTGGGTTCACTTTCCGGCTGCTGGCTGTAGGGATCCAAAGGATCGACCATGAACGGTCCTCTTTGGTGAGCAGTGATCATGAGGGCCCCGGCGCCAAAAGGCACCGGACCCCAGTGAACAGACCTGCCGGGCGTGGCACCCGGTTAAAGGTCCAGCCAAAGTGTAATCAAATTGGCGACATCAGCGAGCAGAAAATCCTCAGGCCTTGTCGTCGTCCGCCTGAGCTTCCACCACGGCCAGCGCTGAGATGTTCACCACCCCGCGGGCGGTCACGGAAGGGGTGACAATGTGGGCCGGTTTGCGTGGACCCAGCAAAAGCGGTCCCACATGCAGACCGCTGCCCAGCACCTTAACCAGGTTAAAGGAGATGTTGGCCGAATCCAGTGTCGGCATGACCAGCAGGTTGGCTTCACCCTTCAGTTTGGAATTGGGGAAGATGCGGTCGCGAATGGCAGGGGACAGGGCCGCATCGGCGTGCATCTCCCCTTCCACCTCCAGATCCGGGTAATCCCGGTGCAGGATCTTGACAGCTTCCCGCATCTTGCGGGCTTCAGCATCGCTGTGACTGCCGAAGTTGGAATGGCTGACCAGGGCCACCTTGGGTGTGATGCCAAAGCGTCTGACCGCTTCGGCGGACATGATGGTGGTTTGAACCACCTCATCGACCGTCAGGTCATTGGTCACATAGGTATCGGTCAGGAAGTAGGAGCCGCGCTGTGTGATAAGCAAAGACAAAGCCGAGAAGTCATGCATGCGCTCATCTCTGCCCAGCAGCTGCTCGATCACTTCCAGATGGTCGCTGTACTGACCTTCCAACCCGCAGATCACCGCATCAGCATGGCCCAGCTTGACCGCCAGGGCGCCGATTACCGTCGTGTTGGTACGCACAATGGTGCGGGCCCGTTCCGGGGAAACACCTTTGCGCTCCATCAGCTCGTGATAGAGATTCACATACTCGTTGTAGCGCGAATCAGACTGTGGATTGACCAGCTCAAAGTGCTCATCCTGACAGATCCGCAGGCCCAGTTCCTTGATGCGTTTCTCAACCACTTCAGGCCGACCACAGATGATCGGGCGGGCCAGTCCCTCGTCAGCCAACACCTGCACAGCCCGCAACACACGCCGGGATTCCCCTTCGGCAAAGAACACCCGCTGCGGGTCGTTTTTGGCCTGTTCAAAGATCGGTTTCATGATCAGGCCGGAGCGGAAGACGAATTGACCCAGCTGTTCGCGATAAGCGTCAAAGTCCTCGATGGGGCGTGTGGCCACCCCACTGTCCATGGCGGCTTTCGCCACAGCCGGGGCGATTTCCAGAATCAGGCGGGGATCGAAGGGGCTGGGGATCAGGTAGTCCTTGCCAAAGGACAGGGCGGTCCCGCCATAGGCCTGGGAAACCACCTCTGACGATTCGGCCTTGGCCAGATCGGCAATGGCCTTCACACAGGCGATCTTCATGTCTTCGTTGATGGTCTTGGCCCCGACATCCAGCGCACCGCGGAAGATAAAGGGGAAACAAAGAACGTTGTTTACCTGATTGGGATAGTCGGAACGGCCGGTTGCGATGATGGCATCAGGCCGGGCTTCACGGGCTTCTTCCGGCATGATTTCGGGTACCGGATTGGCCAGAGCCAAAATCAGCGGTTTCTCGGCCATTCGTTTGACCATGTCCGCTTTCAGGACACCAGGTGCAGACAATCCCATGAAGATGTCTGCCCCCCCAATGGCATCATCCAGGGTGCGGTCTTCCGTATCGCGGGCATAGACCGCTTTCCACTGGTCCATCAGAACGCCCCGTCCTTCATAGACGACGCCTTCAATGTCCAGAACGGTGATGTTTTCCCGCTTCGCCCCCATGGAACAGAGCAGATTGAGGCAGGCAAGCGCTGCGGCCCCGGCTCCCGAACAGACGATTTTCACGTCACCCAGGTCTTTGCCGACCAGCCGCAGGCCGTTGTAGATGAAAGAGCTGACAATGATGGCGGTGCCGTGCTGGTCGTCATGGAACACGGGGATGTCCATGCGATCACGCAGCGCCTGTTCAACAATGAAGCACTCCGGCGCTTTGATGTCTTCCAGATTAATGCCGCCAAAGGTGGGCTCCAGAGCCGCAACCACTTCGATCAGCTTTTCAGGGTCCTTTTCCGCCACTTCAATGTCAAAGACATCCACACCGGCAAACTTCTTGAAGAGGACAGCCTTACCTTCCATCACCGGTTTGGAAGCCAGGGGACCGATGTCTCCCAGGCCCAGCACGGCCGTACCGTTGGAGACAACCCCCACCAGGTTCCCTCTGGCGGTGACGCGCGACGCTTCCTTTTCATCCACCACAATGGCGTTGCAGGCTGCCGCCACCCCGGGGGAATAAGCCAGCGCCAGGTCCCGCTGGTTGGCCAGAGGTTTGGTTGCCACCACCTCCAGCTTACCGGGTTTCCCGGCACGGTGATATTCAAGCGCAGCTTCTGTCAGGTTTTTGTCGACCATGGATCCCCCCTAGATCACAAATTCTCAGGGCCTTTTCAGGCTTCCGCCTCTGCCTTTATGGGCTGTCTCTGCGACAGGTGCAACAGAGGTACAGTAAGCCACGCCAGCCCTGGAGCATGATCGATTTAGTTGGAAGCGCTTCGCGCTTGAAACCAAATCGTGAATCATCCTCTATCCTGTTGAAAAGAGCAGCGGGACTCGAAAGGCCGGTACGGCATTGATTTGAAGACGAGAGCCTACCCTAAGGTTAGCTGAACTCAAGCCCCAGTCTTGCCACAGCAGCTTTGCAGAACTAACGAAGCTACCACATCACTGTGACAATTCAGCCGCCTGCTTTATGGGGTGCTCATCAAATCCCCCGACAGGCTCGGTTCTTGTCCAATCATACTGAAGCGCTTATCTAGAGCAGGTCCGATCCTGTGTGGTGCCGGAGCGGACATTCAGACCTTTCAGAAAAAGACCTGCCCCCATGGATGCGCCCGATCTGCTTCACCCCGCCCCGGCTGATTTCCCCTCCCATTCCGATGGACCGGAATGGCTGATTTCGCGCCGACCAGTGGCTTATCCCGAAGCACTTCAGTTCATGGAAAACCGGGTGGCGGCCATTTATGAAGGCACCGCCAAAGAAGCCATCTGGCTGCTGGAACATCCCCCTCTCTATACAGCCGGCACCAGTGCCAACCCCGTGGACCTGCTGGACAGCCGTTTTCCCGTCTATGAAACCGGTCGCGGTGGCCAATACACCTATCACGGCCCGGGCCAGCGGGTGATCTACGTCATGCTGGATCTGAAACGCCGCACCCCGGACCTGCGGGCCTTTGTGCACAATCTGGAAGACTGGGTAATCGCCGCCCTGGGACAGTTCAATGTGGTGGGTGAACGGCGTGATGGGCGTGTGGGCATCTGGGTGGATCGCGGGCGGCAGCCGGACGGCCTGTCGAAAGAAGACAAGATTGCGGCCATCGGCGTTCGGGTTCGCCGCTGGGTCACCTACCACGGCATCGCCATCAATGTGGAGCCGGAGCTGGATCATTTTGGTGGGATCGTGCCCTGCGGCATCAGCGAACATGGCGTCACCTCTCTGGTGGATCTGGGCCTGCCTGTCGCCCTGCCCGATCTGGACGTGGCCCTGCAGCAGACTTTCGACAGCGTGTTTGCCCCTCCCGGCTCCTGACCTTCCCTCGTCAAATCCGTTTGAGTGGATTCACAACGTGATACCACTTCAGTCGTGAACCTCTTTTCAATGTGTTAGAGGATGATTCACGCTTTTAAACGCCCGCAGCAAAAAAGGCCCGACAAAGCGGGCCTTTTTTTCTTCAGCCAGGATGAAATGGCTGAGGTGGTCTTGGTGATAACGGTCTAGATCATGTTCCAGGCCTGGAAGAGGTAACCCGCAGCCAGAGCGCCTGTCAGGGCAATGGCCAGATAAAGGGCGAAGACCTGTTTCTTCACCAGGGCAAAGACTGCCATGGCCGCCGGAATGGAGGTCACCCCACCTCCGACAAGGAAGGCCAGGGCCGCCCCGGGAGCCATACCTGTGTCCAGCAACTGCGCCATCAGCGGGATGGCGGCAAAGCCGTTCAGATAGGCCGGCACACCCAACACAGCGGCCAGAGGAATGGCGCCGGCGCCCTGCCCCAGATACTGGGTCACCAGATCAGGCGGCAGATAGGCCACCATCAGACTTTCCAACAGGAAGGCCAGTGTCAGCCACTTCAACAGGAAGAAAGTGACGCTTCTGGCTTCCTTCCAGAAGGCTGCGCGACGCTCCCCTTCTTTCCAGAAAGACCACTTCACCTCACCGGTCAGAAGGCCATTGCTGGCGCAGCCGACAGAAAAGTCTGGGCGCAGGACATCCTGCAGGAACCCGGCACGGCCCAGGGCGTAAGTGATCCCACCGGCACTCAGCCCCAGCATCAAGGCAGTGGCGGTTTTGGCCAGGGTGAACTCCAGCCCCAAAAGCGGCACCATCAGCAGGAACTGCTGCGGGTCCATCAGGGGCGAGGATACCCAGAACGCCATGACCGCCGACAAAGGCACGCCAGCCGCCAGCAGGGCTGCAATCAAAGGCACCACACCGCAGGAGCAAAAGGGCGACAGAGCCCCAACCAGCGCCGCGATCAAGATGGCTTTGCCGGGCGCACCGGAAACGGCCTTGGCAATCAACCGGTTGGCCCCGGCAGCCTGCAGCCAGGCCGCGGCGATGGCCGAGAAGACCAGGAAAGGCAGAATATTCTTCAGATTGGTACCGGTGAAGCCCAGCGACGGCATGAACTGATCCGGCAGCAGCAGGGCCAGAGCCAGCAAAACCAGCACAACAGCCTGCCAGACACGGTCCTTTGCCAGCCCAACCAGAAAGATCCAGGCTGACTGGAGTGCGCCCGGTTGAGAGGGTTGGCCACTGGCACCGCCTTTGGTGCCACAGCCGGAGGACGGAGTGCAGCTCCCGCTCTGCTCCTGTCCCTTTGGCATCGCAATTTCAGACATGATATAACTCACATTTCTAGAATGATCGATATTTAGATCCTGGAAAAACAACGGCGGGTTAAGGCCGTTGTTTTTCAGATCAACTCACCAGGAGCTGAAACTTATCTGCCTAGAGTCAAATCGGTTTAAGTGGACTCACTACGTGATAACACTTGAAACGTGAATTTGCCTCTTTTCTCAAGTTTGAGGATGATTCACGGTTTAGTTCCAAGCGCGATGCGCTTCTAACTAAACCGATCATTCTCTGAACAAACCACACCCCAGGCACCATCATATCAGGATGGCGCTTGAAGCATTGTCTTTAACTCGCAATCCGCTCTGTCAAAGCCGTTTCTGCACCAACACAGCACTGTTCAGACAGAAAATCGACCAGAGACCGCATCAGATCATAGTTAGCGGTGCAACGAAGCACGCGTCCCTGACGGGTCTGTGTCACCAATCCTGAATTCACCAGATGCGAGATATGGTGAGACAACGTGGAGGCCGGAACCTCCAGATTGTTTTGCACAGCACCCACCGGAAGGCCTTCGTCACCCGCCTGCACCAACAGTCGATAGATTGACAGTCGGGTCGGATTACCCAGCTTTTCAAGACAGCGTGCTGCTTGTTTCATTTCCATATTCATAGAATTAACATTGCTCCCAGATAAATCAAGCATTTTTTCGACAATTGTCGAAATGACGCCCGGTCCCAGCATCGACATGACCAAACTACTGTGAACGCTCCTTTCACAGGGTCAGATCGACAGATCCGGGCATCTCCCCTTTAAGGCCTGTTCTAAGGCCCAGCTTTGGATCTCTTCTACGGTATGACCGACGACCTGATCCGCTGTCGTCCAATAAGGCTCATGATCCGGTTCAACAGGGTCCTGCAGAACTTCACTGACCCGAGCCCAAAAGAATGTGCAGTGCTTCAGATAGAAGCCATTTTCCTCCGGCCTTTCGAACCACTGGCGGGCAAACACAAACGGATAGGACGCCAGAACACGCCGACCCGTTTCTTCGATCATTTCCCTGGCTAGGGCGGCTGTCGGATCTTCCCCTTTCTCCAGCCCACCACCCGGCAACTCAATACCGTGCTGGGTGCGAACTGCGAGAATGTCACCATCATCCCTCTGAATGATGGCGTAAGCTCCCGGACGGGGTTTGTACGTAACCCCGACTTGAGGAGCCCCAAAAATCAACATAACACCTCACCAAACGACCGTAGCTGCCGCATTTTTGTGCACTTTGCGTGTAGATGATCTTAATTCCTGTCAAAAATCAAGATTTCCGGGTCATTGAAAGGGTTGCCTTGACACATTGTCGCACCCGACCGGTAAGCGATTGAATATACTAATTTTTTTAAATAGGTGTGCTAACAAATTCACCCTTCACAAATCTTGTGACAGGGCCACGGCAGTTCATAACAAAACTGTGACCAGAGGCGACTACAAATCTCCGGTTTCACTGGATCAGCAACACCCCAACCAATGCTAGCAAGCAAATGTTTTTGCAGCTCTAGCATCACGCTAACCAGAGGAAGGGTCCTGCCGCTTAAAGGGTGGGTTTCTCCGAAAAGCCGCTGTCGACAGGCTCGCTCCAATCGCTGACCTCTAACTCTGTCACGCGGGCGGCAGGCGGCCCGTCCTGGCAATCCTGCAGCATCATCTCAACAGCACTTTCTTCTCCGCAAAAAACGGCTTCCACTGTGCCGTCACTGCGATTTCGAACCCAGCCGGAGAGGCCATGACTCTGCGCGGTTTTAACCGTCCAGGCGCGGTACCAGACATTCTGGACTTTACCGCTGATCACCACGTTGGCTGTTCGCTGAGCCATGACCTTCTCCTAATGCTTCTGTTCAACTCACTGACCTGGCCGGATCTTAAGACAGGACTTCCAGGCCGGCGCGAGACTGAAGATCTTCGTCTCTGATTGACAGTTCCTGACCGGCCAGATCATCAGCGTCGCTGGTCAGCAACCAGGTCATGACCTGCGCCGGACGCGCCGGTGACGCCAGAACCGAACGGTCAAGCTGGCTGACAGGGTTGATGCCGGAGGCACGAATTTTCACCTGCATGCCTGTGTCCACCACTCCCGGCCCGAAGCCAAAGACCCGGACACCCTGGTCCCCATACTCCAGCGCGAGGGAGCGGGTGTACATGGCCAAAGCTGCCTTGGAAGCACAGTATGCGCTCCAGCCTTCCAGAGGGTTGTGGGCGGCACCGGAGCTGACGTTGATGATGCTGCCGCCGCCCTGGGCGGTCATGATGGGCAGAACCGCAGCCACTGCTGCAAAGACGCCCCCCACATTCACCCGCAAGCAGGTCATGGCTGCTTCAGGATCCGTTTCTGCGGCTCTGGCAATGGGATCCACCATCCCCGCGTTGTTGATCAGGGCATCGATGCGTCCGAACTCTTCTTTCACCCGAGCCACCAGGGCTGCCACAGCGGCGAAATCCGTCACGTCACAGGCCAGGCCCAGGGCCTTGCCACCGTTCGCCTTGATGTCTTCAGCCAGCTTCTCACAGGCATCCTTGTTCCGCGCACAGGCAACCACTGTGGCACCGGCCTTGGCCAGGCTCTGGGCTGTAGCGGCACCAATGCCCTGGCTGGCGCCGGTCAGAATGACAACCTTGTCTTGTAGATTCAGCATTTCGCATGCTCCTGTGAACATCTGTTTTCGTTTTCGCGCCAATCATGGGACCAGGCAGGTCCTGGCTGTGACTGCGCGTCATGTGAACTGGCGGCTGTATCCCATGCTGCCGGGAACAAGAAAAGCCTGAAGCGCCCCGCACACCTGTGACCTGAAGGCACAGTTCACTGGTTTTCATCAGGGTCAGCCAGAGTATCAAGCACATCTGCATCGTAGGCCCGCGCGGATTCCGGGGCATAGAGGGTAGCAAAGAGCAGGCGAATGGCCCGTCTGGCTTCTCCCTCCCAATGACTTCTGTTGGTCCATTGATCCTGCACGGTCAAGATGGCAGAGCCCTCGCCCGCGTGCAGCAGACGATTGCGCAAGGCCCGCAACCAGCGCTGTTCGTCACTGCCTGCCTGTTCGGCCGTACCGACGGCTTTCAGCTGAGCTTCAACGATTGCAGCTGTGAGGATCAGCGACGCAGCCCAGGCCCCGCTGCAGAAAGTCGCCTGCAAATCGATCAGCAAGGCGGCAGCCTGTTCCGGCAAGTGCCGCAGGCCCTGTTCCGCCGCTTCGGCTTCCTGCTCCTCAAACCAAAGGCGCCTTTCATCCCAGATCAAAGGATCTGGCGGGTCTAGCTGATCCATTAAAAGAAGGTCCTCGGGCAGTGGAAGGTCAAAGACAGCTGACACAGGCAAAAAGAAAAAGGGACGCTGATGAAGCGTCCCTCAATCTTTCTGCAGGGGCAAGCGACAATCACCTGCCCTAAGCGGGTCTTCAGGTCATTCAAACTCCAGAATGATCTGATCAACAGCCAGCGAATCACCCGGTGCTGCCGCGACTTTTGCGACCACTCCATCGGAATCAGCTTTCAGCACATTTTCCATCTTCATGGCTTCCACCACGGCCAGTTCTTCCCCGGCTTTGACGGACTGGCCTTCCTGAACAGCAACGGACACCAGCAATCCCGGCATGGGAGACAGCAGGAACTTCGACAGGTCCGGTGCCTCCTTGATGGGCATCAGCGCGGCCAGTTCCGCCAGTCGCGGACGCAGAACCTGTGCTTCCACCCGGGCCCCGTCATGGGTCAGAGTGAAACTGGTGCCTTTGCTGTCCACCTGAACCGTAACATCTGCAGCGCCGACATGGCCTTCAAACAGAGGATCGCCAGGCAACCAGGCTCCTTCAACCCGCAACTGCAGGCCGTCAAAAGTGACCTCCACCCCGGTGGCTGTTGGCCGCACCTGAACAGCGTGAGGTTCATTATCCAGGCGCACCACCATGTCCCGCGCGCCTACAGAGCCCTGAGACTCCTTGGTGGCGGTTCCCTGCAGGTCCCGGCGATGCTGGATCAGGGCCGCGACTGCAATCAGCCGGTCCGTCAGAGCAGAATCCGTTTCCCGGCCATTGAAACCATCGGGGAATTCTTCCGCGATGAAGTTTGTGGTGATGTTGCCGGAGGCAAAGCGAGGATGGGCCATCACCGCGGTCAGGAAGGCCGCGTTATGATTGATGCCACGAATGTAATAGGCATCCAGTGCCCGGCGCATCTCAGCGATGGCTTCTGCACGGTCCGCCCCATAGGTCACCAGCTTGGCAATCATGGGGTCGTAGTACATGGAGATCTCGGAGCCTTCGGTGACACCGGAATCGATGCGCACTTTTTCACCTGCAGACGGCTCACGGTACTTCACAAGGCGTCCGATGGACGGCAGGAAGTTGCGCAAGGGGTCTTCGGCATAGACCCGGGTCTCAATGGACCAGCCTGTCAGGGTGATGTCGTCCTGACTGAGGATCAGCTTTTCCCCGGCGGCAATGCGGATCATCCACTCCACCAGATCCAGACCGGTGATGTACTCCGTCACCGGATGCTCCACCTGCAGGCGGGTGTTCATCTCCAGGAAATAGAAGTTCTTGTTTTTGTCGACAATGAACTCGACCGTCCCGGCAGACTTGTAATCCACGGCCTGGGCCAGTTTGACGGCCTGTTCACCCATGGCTTTGCGGGTCTCAGGATCGATAAAGGGGCTGGGAGCCTCTTCCACCACCTTCTGATGCCGCCGCTGGATGGAACATTCCCGTTCCCCCAGGTAAAGCGTTGTGCCCTGGCCGTCGGCCAGAACCTGAATTTCAATGTGGCGCGGCTCTTCAACGAACTTTTCGATGAAGATGCGGTCATCCCCAAAGGAAGATCGGGCTTCGTTCTGGGCCAGACGGAAGCCTTCGTTGGCCTCTTCGTCGTTCCAGGCCACCCGCATGCCCTTGCCCCCGCCACCGGCAGAGGCCTTGATCATGACCGGGTACCCGATGCCCTGGGAGATCTTGACCGCTTCTTCTGCATCCGCGATTTCCCCAATGTGGCCAGGGACGGTGTTCACCCCGGCTTTGTCGGCCAGCTTCTTGGACTCGATCTTGTCGCCCATGGCGGAAATGGCCAGGACCTCCGGGCCGATGAAGACCAGACCGGCTTCATCCAGGGCTTCCACAAAGGCAGCCCGTTCGGACAGGAAGCCGAAGCCAGGGTGAATGGCCTGGGCTCCCGTTTCTTTGGCTGCCGCAATGATCTTTTCGATCACCAGATAGCTTTCAGCAGAGGCAGCCGGGCCGATGGCAACAGCTTCGTCCGCCATTCTTACATGCACGGAATCGGCATCTGCTTCTGAATAAACGGCCACGGTCTTGATGCCCATACGCTGGGCGCTGCGGATGACGCGGCAGGCGATTTCACCACGGTTGGCGATGAGAATTTTATCAAACACGGTCTTGGTACCCCTCTTTGTCCCGGAAGGTTGCTCTTACTGGCCGCCTTAAAGGGGCAGGTTGTCGTGCTTTCTCCAGGGATCGGAGAGCTCTTTGTTTTCCAACAGCTCCAGGCCCTGGCAGATGCGCCGCCGGGTGCCATGGGGCATGATCACGTCGTCAATGAAGCCGCGAGAGGCTGCCACAAAGGGATTGGCGAACTTCTTGCGATACTCTTCCGTGCGCTGTTCGATCTTTTCCGGATCGTCCATGTCCTGACGGAAAATGATCTCCACTGCGCCTTTGGGTCCCATGACCGCAATTTCAGCCGTCGGCCAGGCATAGTTCAGATCGCCGCGCAGATGTTTGGAAGCCATCACATCATAGGCCCCGCCGTAGGCTTTGCGGGTGATGCAGGTAATCTTCGGCACAGTGGCCTGGGCATAGGCAAAGAGCAGCTTTGCCCCATGCTTGATGATCCCGCCATACTCCTGCGAGGTGCCGGGCAGGAAGCCGGGAACATCCACGAAGGTCACAATGGGGATGTTGAAGCAGTCACAAAAGCGCACAAAGCGCGCGGCTTTGATGGAGCTCTGAATGTCCAGACAGCCGGCCAGAACCATGGGATTGTTCGCCACAATGCCCACCGACCGTCCACCCATGCGGGCCATGCCGATGACAATGTTGGCGGCGTTTTCCGGCTGCAGCTCGAAGAAATCGCCCTCATCCACCACCTTATGGATCAGTTCTTTGATGTCATAGGGTTTGTTGGGGTTGTCGGGGATCAGGCTGTCCAGTGAAAACTCTTCCCGGTTGGCCGGATCGTGAGACGTCACACGGGGGGCTTTTTCCCGGTTGTTGGACGGCAGGAAAGACAGGAAACGGCGCAGTTCCAGCAGCGCTTCCACATCATTTTCAAAGGCCAGATCAGCCACGCCGGATTTGGTGGTATGGGTGACCGCCCCGCCCAGTTCCTCCTGGGTGACTTCTTCATGGGTGACGGTTTTGACCACATCCGGCCCGGTCACAAACATGTAGGAGCTGTCTTTGACCATGAAGATGAAATCGGTCATGGCCGGGGAATAAACGGCCCCGCCCGCGCAGGGTCCCATGATCATGGAAATCTGAGGAACCACACCGGAGGCAATGGCGTTGCGCTGAAAGACTTCCGCATAGCCGCCCAGAGAGGCCACACCTTCCTGAATGCGTGCACCGCCGGAATCATTCAATCCGATCACAGGGGCCCCGACCTTCATGGCCATGTCCATGACCTTGCAGATCTTTTCAGCGTGGGTTTCGCTCAGGGATCCCCCGAAGACCGTGAAGTCCTGGGAGAAGACAAAAATCTGCTTGCCGTTGACCTTGCCGTGGCCGATGACCACCCCGTCACCGGGCACCTGCTGTTCAGCCATCCCGAAATCGGTGCAGCGGTGTTCGACAAACATGTCGAACTCTTCAAAGCTGCCTTCATCCAGCAGAACTTCGATGCGTTCCCGCGCCGTCAGTTTTCCCTTTTTGTGCTGGGTGTCAATGCGGCGCTGACCGCCTCCCTGACGCGCCTGCGCACGGCGATTTTCCAATTCGAGCAGAATTTCTTGCATGCCCCTGTGACCCCTTGTTTTTCAGGTGATTCAGGCTTTGTTTCGTCGCTGATAGCACCTTCCATGCAGAGCAACAAGCAAACGTAGATTTGTTTTACGCTTGACCGGGAAGGAAGAAAGATTATTATTTAACCAATCAGTTAAATGTAAATGAGTTCAGCATGCCTTCTTCTGAGAACCTGGATGCCACCTTTGCCGCTCTGGCAGACCCGACACGCCGGGAAATCATCTCGACCCTGGCGGGGGGTACTCAGACGGTCGGAGACCTGGCCTCTCCCTTTGACATGTCCCTGCCGGCCATCTCCAAGCATCTGAAAATTCTGGAAAAAGCCGGTCTGATCCAGCGGGAGCGCCGGGGACGGGAAATTCACTGTCAGCTGGAGGCTGATACCATGCAAGCCGCAGCAGACTGGATCGCCCAAACCCGCGCCTTCTGGGAAAGCCGTCTGGATGCGCTGGGGCGTCACCTGGATCAGATGATGCTGCAGGACGACGCCGCGGCGGCGGCTGGCACAGGCACCAGCGACACAACGTCCCTGTCCCCCGCAGCGGACAGAGTCCCGGCTAAAGCCAAACCCACTGCCAAGAAGGATTAAGACCAGTGAGCGACCTCCTCAGCAGCCCCTCCGCCACCGGCGCCTTGTCGGAACCTGATACGACCCTGGTCATGACCCGGCACTACAACGCGCCCCGGGAGAGGGTTTTTGACGCCCTGACCGATCCGGCACAGATCACCAGTTGGTTTGCCCCGACAGGCAAGCACTGCGACGAAGTGATCGCCGATCCCCAACCCGGTGGCGGATACTCCATCGCCTTTACCGATCGCGACGGCGACGGCCACAAAGTGGCGGGCCACTATGAAGTGGTGAAGCCCCCGTCCCTGCTGGTCTTCACCTGGGCCTGGGTAGAAGGATCAGGTCCGCGCGATGAAACCCAGGTCACCATGGAACTGGAAGAAGAAGACGGCGGCACCCGCTTCACCCTGACCCATCGCCGCTTTGCGGACAGTCACATCCGTGACCTGCACAACAAAGGCTGGGGCCCCTGTCTGGATCATCTTGGCCGCCTTGTGGAAGCGGCTGCGCCCTGATCGACACCTCCCTGCAGTCAGGTTTGCCCAGCCCCTCTTTTGCCCCTCCCCCTATCTTGAACAGGAAAGATCATGTCTGACGTCATTCTTTATGGAAAAGCCCCCTCGACCTTTACCCGTTCCGCCCGCATCGCCTTGGAAGAAAAAGCAGCCGATTACACGTTCGAGCAGGACTTCGACTGGCGCAGTGAGGACTTTCGCCAGCACCACCCCTTTAACCGAATGCCGGCCATGACCCATGGAGGGCGCAGTTACTGTGAATCCCTGGCCATCTGTTACTATGTTGACGGTGCTTTCGAAGGCCAGGAACTGGTCCCGGCAGACCTGGAAGGCCAGACCCGCATGCTGCAATGGGCCAGCGCCTACAACCACTATATGGTCAGCGTTCTGGTCGGCAACACGGTGATCGAACTGCTGGCCCCCATGATCTTTGACCGTCCCGCCAACGAAGAAGAAATCGCGGAAGCCCGTCCCAAAGCCCTCTATTACCTTGATCTGCTGAACAGCAGCCTGGGTGACGGCTATCTGGCCGGCCAGAGCTACTCCATCGCCGATATCATGGTGGCCCCTGCCATTGCCTACTGGGCGCATATGGAGCAGTTGACCGATGACATCTCCAGCCGCAGTCAACTGGCAGACTGGCTGACCCGACTGGAAGCCCGTCCGGCTTTCCGCAAAACCACCCCGCCTCTGCCGTTTTTTGAGCAGCAGGCTGCAGAGTAGCAATCGGACGTGACTGGATGATCAAACAGCGACTAAACCGATCCTGCTCTAACAGGTTGAAAAGAGTTTCACGCTTCAAGTGTCATCAGGTAGTGAATCCGCTTAAAGCGATTTAGCTCTAAGACAAAGGCCCCAGCTGTTCAGGCTCGGGGCCTTTCTTCCTGCACCTGCGCTGCGGTTTTCCTTTTCAACACTCCTAGTCAGCTCGCCGCGAAGACACCTTTGACCGGCCGCTCTGCAATGGGCCAGTGCAAGAGGGCAGAGAGCAGCCCCAGGGCAATGCTGAGCCACCAGATGAGGTCATAAGAGCCAAAGCTGTCGTAAGTCTTGCCTGACAGCCAGGCTCCCAGAAAACCGCCCACCTGGTGTCCCAGAAAGACAAACCCGAACAGCATGGAAAGATACCGGGTGCCAAAGATCTGTCCCACCAAACCGCTGGTCAAAGGCACAGTCCCCAGCCACAAGAATCCGATGGCCACGGCAAACACCAGCACGGACGTTTCGGTCACCGGCAGCAAGACAAACAGCAAAAAGATAACGGCGCGGCAAAGATAGAGGCCGCTGAGCACCAGGTTCTTGGGAAAGCGCCCGCCAAGCAGACCGCAGCCGTAAACCCCCACCATGTTGGCTATACCCACCAGGGTCAGTGCGGTCGTGGCCAGCCAGGGGGCAAAGCCCTGATCGGCCAGAAATGCAGGCAGGTGAACGGCGACAAAGGAGAGATGAAAGCCGCAGACAAAAAAACCAAGGATCAGCAGCCAGAACCCGGGCACGGCAAAGGCCTACTGTAGCGCCAGGCTCAGGTTCGTTGCCCCTGCTGTGGGAGCCTCTGAGTTCCGGCCTTTCAATCCAACGGACAAAGGCACAATGAGAAGCGCGGTTGCGGCCAGGATGATCAGGGCCACGGACCAGCCGAACGCACCGATCAGGCCGTGGGTGTAAGGCAGCGCCAGAAACTGGCCGATGGATCCGCCGACCGACGCAATGCCCAGGGCCTGGCTGCGCCGGGCTTCCGGTACCAGGCGACCGACGGTGCCCAGAACAACGGTAAAGCCACTGCCGCTCAGCCCCAGTCCCAGCAGCGTTCCGCCAAGCAGCAGCCCATCCCCGCTGCCGCTCAGTGCCATCACCACCAATCCAGCGGCGTAGAAGGCTCCCCCCAGCAAGGCAACAGTCCGGGCACCATATTTGTCTGCCACAGCCCCTGCCAAAGGCGCGCCTGCCCCCCAGAGCAGATTCATCATGCCCATGCTCAGCGCGAACATTTCCCGCCCCACGTTCAGGTCGCTTGTCAGCGGGGTTAAAAACAATCCCAGCGCCTGACGGATGCCGACAGAAATGCTCAAGATAAGTCCGGCTGAAATCAACAGTAGCCAAAGTGATCGGGTCATAACCTGATTGGTCCTCTTTTCATCATCAGGCTTGAAACCTACGCAACGCCTTTTCATCATAGAAACGAATTAATATGATGATATAATCACATATCATGATGAATTTATCGAACCAGACCTTCAGCCTGGATTTGCTGCGAACCTTCGTGGTCGTAGCAGACACCCAGAACTTCACCCGGGCAGCGGAGCGGTTAAACTGTGTCCAATCCGCCGTTTCCATGCAGATCCAGCGCTTGGAGGAGTCTTTGCAGGTGCGCCTGCTGGAACGCAGCAAACGTCGCGTCAACCTGACAGCGGAAGGGCGTATTCTGCTGCAGTACGGCCAGCGCATTTTACATCTGAAAGAACAGGCCCTGGCTGAGATTGAACACCGCAGTCTCTTTGGCAAAGTTCGCATCGGCGCCAGCGATACGGCCATGTGTTACCTGCCTGATGTGCTAAAGGCCTTCAGCCAGCGCTACCCGCAGATCGATGTTGAGCTGCAATGTGGGCGCAGTTGGGAAGTGCTGGATGAACTGGAAGCGGGCAAGGTCGATCTGGCTTACGTGACCCAGAAATGCGGGCGGCGCGGCGGCAGGGAAATCAGCCGGTCCAATCTGGTTTGGGCTGCTGCTGCAAACAGCGATGTAGATCAGATGATCCCGGTACCTCTGGCCATTTTTGCCCCCGGTTGTATCTACCGAAAAGCGGCCATCGAGGCATTGGACAAGGCTGGCCGGGACTACCGCTTTGCTTACGAAAGCCCGAGCCGAGCCGGGTTGGAGCAGGTCATTGCGGCTGGTCTGGCTGTGACCATCATTCCTGAAGATCGGGTAGACCCGGGCCTGCGCATCATCACTGAGGGAGAAATCAGCACCCCCACCAGCCTGCCGCCCCTGCCCCCTTTCAGCACCTATCTCTTCGGCGCCTCCCGACAATCAGCCTCCATTCAGGCTTTCGCCGGTCTGTTGGAGGAAGTCGTGAAAACCCCAGCGACGGCACAAACCTGAGATGTTTGATCCCCAGGAGACACGTCTGGCTGAGACCAATCACTCCCTCTCTGCATGGCTGCGCCAGGAATTGGATCTAAACGAAAAAACTAAGTCCAATGTCACCGCGATTGAAGCAGTGAAAGATCACATGGTGTCAAACCGGTTCAAATGGCTGCACCATGTGATAACACTAGAAGCGTGAAACGTTTTTCAAGGTTCAGAAGGATGAGTCACACAATCGCTTAAGCGCGTTACGTTTCTAACGAAACAGATCATGCCCAGTGGGAGAGGAAGGCCAATGACCGAGCTATCCAGTGAGCGTCCATCGACGGGCGACACGCAAGCAGGCACCCCGGTTGCCCGGGTTTTATCCCCCAAAGTCCACGATCTGGGCGCTTTTTCCGTTCAACGGACTTTACCGGCTGCTGAGCAGCGCATGGTGGGTCCCTTTGTGTTTTTTGACCATTTCGGACCGGCCGTTCTGCCCGCAGACCGCCCCATTGACGTCCGGCCCCATCCCCACATCGGCCTGGCCACGCTGACCTGGCTGCTGGAAGGGGAAATCATGCACCGGGATTCCCTGGGTTATGTCCAGGAAATCAAACCCGGTGAAGTCAACTGGATGACCGCCGGTTCCGGCATCGTGCACTCAGAACGCTCACCCGAACGGCTGGAAGGTCAGGAAAAACCGGTTCACGGTCTGCAAATCTGGATGGCTCTGCCAAAAGACAAAGAAGAGATCGATCCCTCTTTCCAGCATTACGCCGCCAGCGACTTGCCTGTCATCGAAGGACCGGGACTGGCAGCCACTGTAGTGGCCGGATCAGCCTGGGGTCACACCTCTCCCGTCGCGGTCTATTGGGAAACCCTCTATCTGGATGTCCGGCTGCAAGCCGGGACCGCCTTGCCGCTCAATCTGCCTCATGAGGAACGGGCCCTCTACCTGCTCTCGGGCGAGATTGAGATGGCCGGTGTTCGCTACAAACCAGGTGGCATGCTGGTTCTGGAGCCGGCTGTTCAGCCGGAGATCAGGGCTCTCTCAGACAGCCACTTTGTGATGATCGGCGGCAAGAAGATGGACGGCCCGCGCAGGCTCTGGTGGAATTTTGTCTCCAGCAGCAAAGAGCGCATTGAGCAGGCTAAAGAGGATTGGCGTGAAGGGCGTTTCGGCAAAGTGCCCGGTGACGATGAGTTCATTCCCCTGCCCGACTAACAGAGCGACCTCATGAGCCAGAAGAGGAACTTCATCACAATGAGCAACAGCTTTTTTTCGCTGCGCAACCTTCTGGTTCGCCTCGCAAGCCTCACCGTGCTTCTTCTGCTGGTCTGCGGTATTGGCGCCCCGTCCGCACAGGCCCAACAGACAAATCCGCTAACCTATCTGCGTTTCGAACTGGAGGGTCAGGCAGTCTGGGGACTGTTAAGGGATGAGACGGTCAGTGAGCTGAAAAACGCGCCCTATCATGGAACGGAGCTGACCGGCAGAACCTTCAGGTTGGAAGAACTGCGGCTGCTGGCACCGGCCGTTCCCAGCAAGGTCTTTGCTGTGGGCATGAACTTCGCCAGCCACATATCCTCAAGAGCGGACGCGCCACCGCCCCTCTTTCTGAAACTGCCCAGCGCCATCATCGGTCATCAGACCCCGATCTACCTGCCCGAAGACGCCGGGAACGTGCATTTTGAAGGCGAACTGGTTCTGGTCATTGGTAAAAAAGCCAGCCGGGTAACACAGGCCGTCGCCATGGAGCATGTGTTTGGGGTCACGGCTGGAAATGACCTGACAGAGCGAACCTGGCAAAGCCAGGACCTGCAATGGATGCGCGCAAAGGCCAGCGACGGTTTCGGGCCGACCGGGCCCTATCTGGTTCAGGGACTTGATCCAAACAAACTCTTGCTGACCACCCGGCTGAATGGCCAGATCGTCCAGCAGGAAAACACAGAAAACATGATCCACAAACCGGCCAAGGTGGTGAGTTACCTCAGTCAGTACTTCACCCTGGAGCCGGGGGACCTGATTTTTATGGGCACCCCCGGGCGCACCTCCGCGCTTAAAGAAGGTGACGAGATTGCTGTTACCCTGGAAGGGGTTGGAACGGTCAGCAACCGGGTGACCTGGAAAGACAAATAGAAAGAAAACGGCGACTCACCCGCCAGAGCCAGCCACCTTTAAGCAAGATCACATCGTGATACAGCTTAAAGAGAGACACTTTGGTCAACAGAGCAGAGAAGGAGTCGGGCTTTTGTTCAAAGGACAAAGAGCTCCGAACGGGCCCGCTCATGCACTAAAAACACTGAAAAGAGTTTCACGCTTCAAGTGTTACAACGTAGTGAGTCCACTTAAACCGATTTGACTCTATTGGTCATCAGCTCTGCAGGTCAGCGCCGCTTTCCCGGTTCAATCAGGGCAGGCTCCTATCCAACAGCTGCGGCCTGGAGCTCGCGATAGCGATGGACGGGCAATCCCCCGACCCCCCAGTCTTCCGTCTCCACCTTGTCAATGACGACGAACGTAATGGCCGGGTCTTTGTCCAGCACTTCCAGCAAGAGATCAGAAACGCCTTTGATCAGGCGTGCTTTGGCTTCCGGTGTCACCCCTTCGGGCGTCACCTTGATGTTTACATAGGGCATTGTTGGGTTCCTCTAGAGTCTTATCGTCTGATTTGGAATCACGAGGTGATTTCAAAAATGGCTCGAATAAGCCTCTTTTCAACGTGTTAGAAGGCGATTCACGACGGAAGCGGAGTGCAAGGCACTTCGTTTTCTGTCGAACACTCTCTTGGGCTGTCGCAGGCGTGTCAGGCAGGCTCGACGATATCGTAGTGAAAGACCTTGGAGATGATCTGCCAGCGCCCCTCGTCGTAGATCAGAGACAGAAAATCGGTGAAGTAGCGATCATTGATGGCGCAGTTGACACAGGCGAAAGCAGTGCGCGGACCTGCAAACTGAACAGAGACAATTCTGTCCTGCCGAGGCTGGCCACTTGCCGAGGGTGCCGGGCGAGCCGCCACCACTGGAAGATAGTCCTCCAGCCCCAGATGCAGACGCTCTTCGCCGCTGACCGTTACGTAGGTCAACAGAGGGTGCAGCACCTTGCGCAGCATTTCCGCATCGCTGTGGTAGAGCCCGTCAAAATAGACCTGCAAAGCGGCAGACACAGCCTCAAACGGGGGCTGCTCCGGTGTTCCCAGCCCCGCGGCATTCCCCTCGGCGCTGTTTTGGGTAAGAGCACTCATACCTTTACCTCCTCATTCAAGAGATGATGGAAACACTGCCAGGGCAGATAACGGAGCCCTGGCAGCTGCCTTTCAGGCCAGCAGACCTTCTGCTCGCATGGCTTTGACAACTTGCGGGCGGGCGGCTACCCGCTCCACAAAAGCAGCAACCATCGGCCAACGCGACAGCCCAATGCCCGTTGGAACCGCCCAGGATGACACCACGAAGGCATAGGCATCGGCTACTGAAAAGCGGTCACCCAGCAAAAAGTGACGGCCGTCCGCCAACAGGCTTTCCAGATACCCGAGCTTTGCCGAGACGTTCTTCACCGCCGCGTCTTTGGCATCGTCGGAGAGATCCTGGCCCGAGAAGAAGGGGCCAAAAGCCTTGTGCAATTCTGAGGAAATGTAGTTGAGGTACTGCTGCAGGCGGACCCGCTCGCGGGACCCGGCAGCCGGCGCCAGCTGTTCAGCAGGTTTCAGATCAGCCAGATACTGCAGCACCGCCGCTGATTCTGTGAAAACATCTCCCTCATCATCGATCAGGGCAGGCACGTACCCGTTGGGATTAATCTCCAGAAAGTCCTCGCCATTGGCTGTGCGCTTTTCTTCGGCATTGACCTGCACCAGGTCAAACTCGGCCCCCAGCTCATTCAGGGTGATATGAGAGGCCAGTGAGCAGGCACCGGGTATGTAATAGAGTTTCATCTTCCTTAGTTCCCAGATTGCAGCCCCCCTGTTGAGGCGCACGGCTAAGCGACCCCTTGAGGGAGGACTGCGGTTGTGTTGGTGAGGGAGGACCGGTTGGAGAGAACCAGAGGTCGATTACACTCTAGGTCTCACCGGTCCCCCTGCGGGGTTGAAAAGGAAGGCTGCCTTCGATCCAGAAGATGGGAGCGGAAGTGTCTCTTGTAAACTTGATTTCTTTTGGATACTTAATATTCAAGTTTCCATTTGGTAACCTGATGCACCATGGCTTTGAAAATACGTAAAAACAGCAGTCCCAAACCACCAGAAGCCTGCCCTCTGACGGAGTGCATGGCCGTCATTGGCGGGGCCTGGACAGTGAATGTGATCTGGAGCCTGCGCTCCGGTCCACGCCGGTTCAGCGAGCTGCGCATTGATATCCCCCCGGTGTCTCCCAAAGTGCTGACCACCCGCTTGAGGGAGCTGGAGGGACGCGGTGTGCTTCAACGGGAGGTCAAACCCACCTCCCCACCTTCTGTGGAGTATCAACTGACCGAGCTGGGCCAGGAGCTGATCCCGGCCATCGAAGCCATTGTCGACGTGGGCCACCGGATTAAGCAGCAGGGACAGCCCGGATAGCGAACGAAGGCCTATTGATTGGCGAGACTGGAGTGCCCGACAAAACCTGACTCGCGGGATTCACTTTGATGAGTTGGCGAATCATGATGGCTCCGTTTCAAGCATGTAAGTGCTTGTGATTCAGCCGATCACCCTTCAGGCAGCGCCGGTGTGATGGCACTAGAGTCAAATCGGTTTAAGTGGAATCACTACGTGATAACACTTGAAGCGTGAATTTGCCTCTTTTCAATGTTTTAGAGGATGATTCACGGTTTAGTTCCAAGCGCAATGCGCTTCTAACTAAACCGATCATGCTCTAAAGAAAAAGCCCCTGCAAAGACCTGCAGGGGCTTTTCATCAGCAATAGGTCAAAGGGGGTCAGGCCACCAGCCTGAACAAGCGTTCCGCCGCTTCCAGTTCTGCCCGGACGTCGGCTTGACGTTTTTCAACCTCTTCGTCAGCGCCCCACTTCTCCAGGGTGTAGTTTTCGTCCAGCTCAGCGGCTTCGAACGCCCCGTCCGCATCCAGCCGTCCCTCCAGCAGGGCCAGGGAGACAATCAGGGAGCCGGAGGCCCTAACAACAGTGGCCAGCGCCGACAACGTGAGATCATCGAGTCCAGAGACCTTGCGGCCCAAAGCCAGCAGGCTCATGGCCGGCTGCTCCACATGTATGATGCCGCCGCCCAGACGCAGAGGCGCATCCAGTTCCCGCGCGGCCCAGTCCAGCAGAGGCTGCCAGACCGCATTTTGCCGATCGATCAGCTCTTTGGCTTGCTCTTCGCGATAGCAGAGCATTTCTGTTCCGCCATAGCCGACCAGCTCTTCCAGCAGGGCGTCCCGGTCATCGGCAACCTTATCCACCGCGGTGTAGGCGATGGAGGTCAAGGGCATGCTCCCGGGGTGGATTTTCTCCTCCTGAGCTGACCATTCCGCGGCAACGGCCTCAGCCAGCGCCTGGCTGGCAAAGACGAGCGGCTTTTTGGCCGGGGTCAGAACCCGCCGAGAGTCCAGCAGGACCACGTAACCGTCCTCCTGCTGCTCAACCGAGACCTCTTTGTAGAAGCGCTTTGCACCACCTGTAGACATCAGTCTCCAAACAACCCTTTCAGTGTCTTACCAACACCCTCGGTCACGCCTTCGATGGCCTTTTCCGTCCCCTGGAGGGTTTTGGCAGGCAGGCCTTCGTTCTGTTTGGGCGCCGGGGCCCCGCTTTCTGCCTTTTCCAGGGCAGCAACGCAAGGATTGCCTTCAGACAGGACCGTGTCTTCCACCACCGTTGCCCCCAGGAAAGTCAGGGGGTTTGAACCGGTGGCAAAAACCTTGGCGGCGAACAGGGCCGTGCCCACCGGGTCAGGCAGGACTGTTGGGCTTTTCAGCGTGCCCTGTACCAGGAAAGGAACCGCCAAAGAAACCAACGCCTGAACCCGGGTTTTCACGTCAAAACCCATCTTCAGCTTCTCTGTCCGGAAATCGATGGTTCCGTCCCCGGCGACAGCAAAGGTCTCCGTATCAAAAACCTGCGCTTTGCTGGTGGCGAGACCATCTTTGAAAACAAACCGGCTTGCCAGGCAGTTCAGGGGAACCTGATCCTTTTTACCCATCAAGGGATTCATGATGTTGTTGAGATCGGCGGAGACAATGGCGATCAGCTTGTTACTGATCATTCCCTTGTGCCCCACAATGTCTGAGTTGCCGGTCAGACTGGACATGATGGCCCGCTGGGAGTTGCCCTGTGCGGTGAGGTTGACATCCACATCCAATGTGCCCTGAACATCGTCACTGATGTCCCGGGACTTCAGCATCTCACCATAGTCAAAACCATCGAAGTTGAGATCAACCTTAAGCGCAGCCGGTGATTTGGAGGCATCAACCACGGTTGAGCCTTTCAACTGCCCTTTGAACCAGTTGCCTCCCAGATCTTTCATTTCCAGGCGGCCATTGGTCAGTTGAATCTTTGCGGCCAGATTTTCTGCGCTCAGTTGCTCATCGATCAGCAGCTGTTTGATCTGCAGATCAAGATCAGCGTCGACCGCCTTTAAGCCATCCAGTGGCAGGGGATCGTCGGTAAAGACATACTCGCTCTGACTGGCGGTTGCCCCTTCAGCGCCGGAGGAGCCGGCACCCTGACTGTCTCCGCCGCCTTTCTTGTCTTCGAAATCAGCAATTTCAAGCTGCTTGGATGCCAGCTTGCCGGAGATTTTCGGGCGCTCACCCCCCAAAGCAATGCTGAGATCACCCGTCAGTTCCGAATCATCAACGGAGGCTTTAAATCCCGCAAGCTCATATGTCGTGCCGCTGCTTTTAACGGTTCCGCTGAAAGCCAGAGGACCAAAGCCGGGCAGATCACTGCCTGCCAGTTTTTCCAGAGATTTAAGATTGGGGCCATCGGCGGTCAGCGCCATGTTGAGCGCCCCTTCGCCCAGAACATCGGTAATGGCGCCATCTGCCGAAAGAACCAGTTCACCCACGGAACCATTAAGGTTCACGAGAAAGGGGGAAGCGGTCAGCATCCGCTGGAAGGTGCCCATCTGGCCTTTCAGGGTAAAGGGAGTGTCCTGATAGTCCCCGACCAGATCGACGTCCAGAATGTCGCCGTTGCGGGTAAAGTCAGCTTTTTCCAGCTGCAGGCGAAGATCTGTGGAGGTCACACCGTCCAGAATCTGCAGGCGGCTGTCCCGAATTTCAATGAACTCAACAATCACCCCCAGACCGCCGCGTTCCGTGCCGCTGTCCCCTGCAGGAGCACTGCTGTCGGACTGGTTTGCCGTGGTGCTGGTGGTACCTTCGGCCGAACCGCTTGCTGGGGCGGGATCGGCAGAGAAATCCCAGTTGGCTTTGCCGTCTTTGCTGATCTCCACAAGAATGTCAGCGCCATCCATGACCACCTTGCGCAGGACCACTTCCCGGGAAAGCAACGGAATTAAAGCGACACCGACCTCAAAGCGCTTGATGGTTGCCAGATCCGGGCGACTGCCCCACTCGGCATTGGGAAAGACCACATCATTCAGGACGACGGAGGGGTTAAGCGACAACGCAATGTCCAGATCCCCTTTGACCTGAATATCGCGGCCAGTGGCATCTTTGACTTCAGCCTGAATGCGCTCCCTGATCATATCTTTGTCCAAAGACATGATGATGGCTGCCCCGGCCACAATGACCGCAGCAACCAGCGCCACCAGACCCCACAAAATCCGCTTTATGGTCATCGCTCTGCTTCCCCTCTTCCAAAGTCAGATCGCGTGTAATTTACGAGAGTCAAATCGATTTAAGTGGACTCACTACGTGATAACACTTCAATCGTGCATTTGCCTATTTTCAATGTTTTAGAGGATGAGTCTCGGTTTTGTTCCAGGCGCAAAGCGCTCCTAACCAAACCGATCATGCTCTAACGGCTAAAATCCAGAGACAACAAACCTCTGCCGAACCAGACAAAGGAACCCTGCTTTCTCTTGTAACATCCTCTGCCCCGGAGGGCAGTCGGAAAAGCCGGATTGAGCCTAAAGAGCCGGCCCCCAAGGAAACAGCAGCGAACCTTCAGGCTAAGGATGCCAGAGCTTCCGGCAGATCAGCGAACTGCTCAACAATGATCCGTGCGCCGGCCCCCGTCAGTTCTTCGTGATGATGGTAGCCCCAGTTGACACCAACGGGCGTGGCCCCGGCATTGACCGCCATCTCCATATCAAAAGTGGTGTCACCGATCACCACTGTCCGGGAAATGTCACAGCCCGTTTGGGCCGCTGCCCGTTCCACCATACCAGGATGGGGTTTGCCGGGATTGTGATCCGGGGTCTGCAGCGTCACAAAAAGATCCCGCAAGCCATGAGTTTCCAAAGAATGGGTCAGGCCCCGCATGTTCTTGCCTGTCGCCACCCCCAGCAGCACTTCCGGTTGGTTGAGCACTGGCAGCGTTTCGCGCACCCCCGGAAACAGCGGTTCTTCAAAATTGGGTTCCTGCCGATAAGCAAAAAAGGCCTTTCGATAGTTGTCACTGACCTGAGCCACCATGTCCGGTGACGGCGATCCCGGCAAGAGCTTCTCAATGGCTATTTCCAGGGTCAGGCCAACAATGCGGCGCACCTCATCGCGACTGGGCGGAGCAAGGGAAACAGTTTCAAAAGCCCGCCCCATGCAGCGGGTAATGGCGTTCTGGCTGTCAACCAGGGTGCCGTCAAAATCAAACAGAATGAGGTCAAAAGCGGATGACAATTCAATCTCCAGCAAAAATCATACTTGGTAACTTAGGAACCAGCCCGGGCAGGTTCGATGGCCTAAACCGATGCGAGAGAAAGCAGGATTGAGGCCTTAGTCTTCGGGCAATCGTCCCGACCAGGCTTGCCCTCTTTAATGACCAGAGCCTGTTAGCCCTGAGGGTTTTCCAGCCAGTCACAGGCCCGCTGAGCCAGCGGGTTTGCGGGATCCAGTCCCAGCGCCGCAAACGCGTCGACAAAATGCGCCGGAATGGGCGCTTCCACCCGCAGGGTGACGCCATCTTCCGGATGGGCAATGGCCAGTTCATGGGCCTGAAGCATCAGATTCTTCGGGATTTCCGTACGGCTGAGGTAGGCATCTTTGCCGCCATACTTGCCATCACCCAGGATCGGATGGCCAAGGGCGGCCATGTGCGCCCGCAACTGGTGGGTCCGACCGGTCAGCGGCCTGAGAGCCACCCAGGAAGCCTGACGCCCTTTGCTGGCGACCACCGCATAACGGGTCCTCGCGTCTTTGGCGTTGGGTGCATCCACCACCATCTTTTCGCTGCCCTGCCCCCCGGCTTTGCCCAGGGGTAAATCGATCAGACCTTTGGGGCGTTGCGGGACACCGGCAACCAGCGCCCAATAGATCTTGCGGGGGCCATCCCCTTTTAACTCGCCCGTCAGGAACCGGGCCGCCTGTAAATTCCGGGCCAGCATCAGCACACCGGCGGTATCCTGATCCAGACGGTGGACCAGCTTTGGCCGTTCGCTCATTTCATACTTAAGGGCGGAGAGCATGCCGTCCAGGTGCCGGGACTGACCACTGCCCCCCTGCACAGCCAGGCCAGCGGGTTTGTCCAGCACGATGACCTGCTTGTCTTTGTAAAGCACTGCCTGGTGCAGCATCTCCCGATCCTGATCGCTCACGGCCTTGGTTGCGCTGCTGGCCGGTCCTGCCTTGGCTTCCTTTTCCTGAGACAGAGGCGGCACCCGCAACTCCTGCCCGGCTTCCAGGCGGGCTGAGCTCTTGACCCGTTTGCCGTTGATCCGGATTTGACCGGTCCGCAGCAGCTTTTCCAGGCGGCCCTTGCTCAACCCCGGATAATTGTCCTTGAACCAGCGATCCAGCCGGAGGCCATCATCCCCCGATGTGATCGTAACCAGTGTAACGCCGCTCATACCAAAAGGGTCCTCATGAGCCATAGCCCCAGAAAGAGACCGGAAACAGACAGCACCACAGATCCGGCCACATACACACCGGCCAGCAGGTACTGCTGCCGTTCAATCAGCAGCACTGTTTCCAGAGAAAAAGTCGAAAAGGTTGTAAAGGCTCCCAGCAGGCCCACCGCCAGAAAGCCGCGGACTTCCGGGCTGTGCAGCAGCGGAAACTGCGCGTTCAGCTTCAGCAGGCACTCCACCAGCACGCCCATCAGGAAAGATCCCAGAATGTTGGCAGCAAAGATCCCGTAAGGAAACCCGCCCGTGCCAAAGATGTGGGTTATCTGGGCCGCAAAAAAATGCCGGGCAAGAGCGCCGACAGCCCCTCCGCAGGCGATTGCGATGATCATCCCCATGACGTGCTTCGTGCCTTTCCCGTCAGCTCAGCCGGAGTCCCTGCCTGCTGTTCCTGTATTGACTGACAAGAGATAGCAAACCTGGCGGACCCAAACGAGTCCCCACTCCAGAAGTTCGAGAGATCTGTCTCGACTGAACCAAGGTCAGCAGCGCGGCAGCTTCTTACAGCTACGCCGCGCCCTGCATAGCCCCCTGTGGAGATGTCCAGGAGATGAATCAGGCGGCGCTGGTCCGGTCAGCTGCTCCGGACAGCCATTCCAGGCAGGCCGAGACCCGGCTGTTGTAAGCACCAACCCGGCCCAGCTCGAACAGCCCTTCATCGGTAGCACCGGCAAAGGCATCACCGATTACAGACACCCGAAAATCGCGAGAGCAGCCTTCATAGACAGTGGCCCGGCCACCGGTGGCGAAGTTACAGCCACATACCACCAGGGTATCGATCTTCAGGTCAGCCAGTTTCTGCTGCAGAGGCGTATCGTGGAACGCGCCCCAGCGCGGCTTGTAGAACAGCCACTCCTGGTCGCCATTTTCCTGAAACTGACCGGCAAAGAGGTCATCCACATCCAGATGCTCATACTGAGGGCTGCGCATTTCATCGATCAGCGCCGCCCCGGAGGTTCCCGGCATCAGGACCCGCATGCCTTCTTCCACGGCTCCCCGGCGGAAGAGGTCCACATTGGAGCCATCCGGGCGGTACAAACGCAAAGAATGGAAGATTGGCAGATTCTGCTGACGAAAAGCTGTCACCAGGTCAACGATGTTGGGCAGCGCTGCTGTGGTGCCCGACGCAACCACTGGTGAGTCAGAGCGGAAGAAATCGCGCTGCAAGTCGATGGTCAAAAGCGCCACAGACTCTCGTTTTGGCAAAGTGTATTCGGACATGGCCTCAACTATTCAGTGTCATCAGGTCCGATACTAAAAGACAACCCGACCTAACGGGTTCTCCCTGCTTCCCGGTGTCCGTCTTTTCCTTTTGTCCCCCGGAAAAGAAGGGCCTGATTTTTTGTGGGGGTGACAATAGCTTCCGAAACACCCGGCGCAACAGGCGGCTTTGCATAAGAGATCAGCAATGGGAGCAACGCTGGATTAATACAAATATATCAAAAAGTTATTCTCATTCGGCGAGAAGACATCGCGCCTGTCAATCCCAAACAGCCCGCCTTGGCACGGGGCTTGAAAGCGCTATCAGGCAGAGGAAAGTAGAGCTTTTGCCTGAAAACAGATGAAGAAAGTGCCGCTCAATACCGTCTTTCGGAGCACAATTGGCTTGGTTAGCAACGTTCTGTGAGGCCCCCCAAAGCGGGACGCTGTTTCCAAAACAGCGCAAAAAGGAACACGCCTTTAGGGAGATCATAATGTGACCCCACTTAAACCGGTCTGACCCTACGACTGTCCCTCTTCCCGCTTGGCCCTCAATCGCGCCCAATAGTCCAGACGTTTGCCGATGTCCCGCTCAAAGCCCCGTTCCACCGGCTGATAAAAGGACTGACGCGGCAAATCGTCAGGGAAGAAGTTCTGCCCCGAAAAGCCGTCTTCAGCGTCATGATCATAGGCGTAGCCTTTGCCGTAGCCCAAATCCTTCATCATGTTGGTCGGCGCATTGAGAATGTGCATGGGCGGCATCAGGGATCCGGCATTCTGTGCCGTCTTCATGGCGGCTTTGTAGGCCACATAGGCTGCATTGGATTTGGGCGCTGTGCCCAGATAAATCACCGCCTGCGCCAGGGCCAGCTCCCCTTCCGGTGACCCCAGGCGGCTGTAACAATCCCAGGCCGCCAGCGCCTGCGGCAAAGCCTGGGGATCAGCCAGGCCAATGTCTTCCACAGCAAAGCGCACCAGACGCCGGGCAATGTAGTTGGGGTCCTCGCCGCCGGACAGCATACGCCCCAGCCAGTAAAGCGCGGCGTCCGTGTCAGACCCCCGCAGGGATTTGTGCAGGGCGGACATGAGGTTGTAATGAGCATCCTGCCCCTTGTCGTAAAGGGGCATGCGCTTCTGCACCACGCGACTAAGGCCTTCGCGGTCCAGTGTTTCATCCCCAGCTGTCGCATAGATCTGCTCGGCCAGATTGAGCAGGTAGCGCCCGTCCCCGTCCGCCAGCCCGGCCAGGGAGTCCCGTGCCTCCTGCGTCAGGGGCAAGGGGCGATCCTCTTCCTTTTCCGCCCGCGCCAGCAGTTCGCTGACGGCGGCCTCGTCCAGAGGCTTGAGCACCATGACCTGACAGCGTGACAGCAGGGCCGCGTTCAGCTCAAAGGAAGGGTTTTCGGTGGTGGCCCCGATCAGCACCACAGTGCCGTCTTCCACATAGGGCAGAAAGCCGTCCTGCTGGGCTTTGTTGAAGCGGTGAATCTCATCAACGAACAGCAGCGTGCCCTGCCCTCCGGCCCGCCGTCCCTTGGCCCGTTCAAAGACTTTGCGCAGATCCGCCACGCCGGAGAACACAGCCGACAGGGGCTCAAACTCCAGGTCCGATGCCTCAGCCAGCAAGCGGGCGATGGTGGTCTTGCCACAGCCCGGTGTTCCCCAAAGGATGAGAGACGACAAGCGCCGCTGCGCCACCATGCGACCCAGCGGGGCATCGGCCGCCAGAATGTGATCCTGGCCCACCACTTCCGCCAGACTGGCCGGACGCAGCCGGTCCGCCAGGGGACGCGGCGCAAGAGAATCGAACAACCCGCTCATCTTGGATGGCTCAGCCGCTGCTTATTCATTGGCGATCGTGACCGTTTTGATCTTGCCGTTGCGATTGATGGAGATCTTCCACCCGTCGCTTTCAACGGCCAGCACATCCTGCAGACCAGCGACCCGTTCAATAGCCTGATCATTCACGGAGACCATCAGATCCCCCGGCCGCAGTCCCAATCGGCCAGCCGGGCTGTTGCGCGGTGTTTCCAGCACAATCACCCCTTCCCACTGGCCGGAAATGTCCAGTTCATCGGCCAGACGTGGCGAAAGATTGGCCACAGTGGCCCCTGCCAAGGGCTGGCGGCCTTCCAGCTGGGTGATGTTACGGGGCGGATCCTCCGGCGCCCGTTCCAGGGGCATGACCAGTTCCAGAGACTTGCCTTTGCGCCAGACCGAGAGTGTGGCGCTACCTTCCGGACGGCGGGTGGCGACACGAAAACGCAGGGACTGGGCATCAAGCACTTCACGCCCATCAATGGCCAGAATGACATCACCGGACTCAAGACCGGCTTTATCGGCCGGGCTGGTGGCGTAAACGTCATTGATCAGTACCCCACCGGGTGCCTCAAGCCCAAACCCCTCTGCCAGGTCCCGGGTCAGGTTCTGGCCGGTAACGCCCACCCAGGGGCGCATAATTTCGCCGCCGTTCATGGCACTATCAACCACGGATCGAACCATGTTGGAGGGAATGGCGAAACCGATGCCAATTGACCCGCCGCTCTGGGAGAAGATGGCTGTGTTGATGCCCACCAGCTGGCCATCCATGGTCACCAAAGCCCCGCCGGAGTTGCCGGGATTGATGGCAGCATCGGTCTGGATAAAGAAGGAATAGTCCGCCACCCCGACCTGTGTCCGGGCCAGAGCCGAAATGATCCCTCCGGTAACGGTCTGACCCACCCCAAAGGGGTTGCCGATGGCCAGCACCAGATCACCGACCTCAATGTCATCGGAATCGTGATACTTCAGTTTTGGCAGCTTTTTATCGCCCAGATCCCTGATCTGCAGAATGGCCAGATCGGTCCGCTCATCGGTCAGCACCAGATCAGCGTCAAACTCCCGCCGGTCGCTCAAAGCGATATGGATCTCATCAGCGCCCTTGATCACGTGATGATTGGTCACGATCAGGCCGTCTTCACTGACGATGACGCCGGAGCCCAGCGAGTTCTGTTCCTTTTGTTTCTTGCCCGGTGTCCCGCCAAAACGCTCGCCGAAGAACTTCTTGAAGAAAGGGTCACTTAACAGGCCAGGCAGGCTGCGCTGCTCGACGGTTCGGCTGGTGTAAATGTTGACCACAGCCGGTGCCACTTCCCGCACCACCGGCGCATAGGACAGCAGCACTTCCTGCTGACTGTTGGGCAGCCGCCTGTCCTGGGCCAGTGTCGGCTGGCTGAAAGACAGGGACAGAGCAACCGCCAGAGCGGTCAAAGCAACCGGCCGGGAAAAAACAGGAAACGGGCGCAAGAGAAAGGAGGGCATCAGGGCAGGCATGAAAATCCTAAGACTGGGGGCTGAGGTGAAAGCCATGAACCATCAGGCAGGTGGAAAACGACTGTCTATTCTGTCGCGAGATTCCTACCACGGCAGCGGACCTCATGAAACGAACTGCTCTACTATGTAGGGGAGGTAAGGTCAGCGCATCAAGGGCAGAACAGCAACTTGCCCCAAAGACAGCCTGTGACCCCGCCTGTCGCCGCGATTCATCACTGCTTTGCCCCGGATTTGCCGGGTTTCTGCCGGTGTCATTACAAGCCACGAACCTCAGGCTGTAGCATCCGGCTGCTGTTCCGGGGTGGCTTTTGCAAAGGCCGGCAGCTCTGCGCAGCGGGCGTCAATGTCCAGCAACCGGGGGCAACCGCTCAGATCTGCGGAAAACCGCCGGGCATTGTAGAGCTGCGGCACCAGACAGAGGTCCGCCAGTCCCGGCGCGTCACCAAAACAGTACGGCCCCGTTCCATCGGCAACCATCTTTTCGCAGGCCTGCAACCCCTCTTCCACCCAATGACGATACCAGTCATCAATGGCTTCCTGCGGCTGGCTCATCTGGTGCTTCAGATACTTCAGGACACGCAGGTTGTTGAGCGGATGAATGTCACAGGCGATGGCCAGAGCAAAAGCCCGGACTCGGGCCTTGGCAACCGGGTCCCGGGGCAATAGCGCCGGACTGGGATGAACCTCCTCCAGATACTCAATGATCGCCAGGGACTGCCCCAGCACCTGCCCCTCCTCCTGATCATCGTCCAGCTGCAGAGCCGGAACCAACCCCTGGGGATTGATCGCCCGATAGGCCGCCTGCAGTTGTTCGCCGCCGTCTTTGAGCAAATGGACCGGCTGCAGCGGGACCTCAAGGCCCTTCAGATTAAACGCAATGCGACAACGATAAGCTGCCGAACTGCGAAAGTAGCCATAGTGTTTCACGTTGCCTTCCCCTGATGCACTCGCCCGATGAACTTTCAGCTGTTCACGAAGCCCTTTTATAGCAAAGCGGCAGCCGGAAAGAGCCACAAAAGACTTAATCCTGCCGTGCGCTTGCAAGTTCCCCAAGAGGTGGACAAACTCCCGGCAAATCAGTGACTGCCAAACCTGTCACCGCCAAACCTGCCATCACCTCTGCGCAAGGATAGCAAATGAGCACTCTGTTTGATCTGGGGGACCGCCCCAGCCTGGCCATCGTCGGCGAAGAAAGCCGCTTTCCCATCAACCGGGTGTTCTGTGTCGGGCGGAACTACGCCGAACATGCCCGTGAGATGGGGCACGACCCTGACCGGGAAGCGCCCTTCTTTTTCATGAAACCAGCCGATGCCATTCTGGAACAGGGCAACGACTTTCCTTACCCGGATCTGACCAGCAATCTGCATCATGAGATCGAATACGTGGTGGCCCTGGGTAAAGGCGGCAAAAACATCGCTCAGGCGGACGCTCTGGACCACATCTATGGCTACGCTGTCGGGCTGGACATGACGCGACGGGATCTGCAGGGCGAAATGAAAAAAGCTGGCCGCCCCTGGGAATGCGGCAAAGCCTTTGATGCTTCGGGCCCCTGCGGAGCCATCACGCCTGCCAGTCAGGCCGGACATCCAACGGACGCCGCCATCTGGCTCAAGGTCAATGGGCAGGATCGTCAGGCCAGCAACATCAACCAGCTGACCTGGTCTGTTCCGGAAATCATCGAGCACCTGTCAGCCCTCTTTACGCTGAAAGCCGGGGACCTGATCTTCACAGGCACACCTGAAGGTGTTGCTGCGGTAAGCAAAGGCGACCAGCTGCTTGGCGGCATCGACGGACTGGGGGAAATCTCCTTCAACGTCGTCTGATCCCAGAGTCAAATCGCATTAAGTGGGCTCACTTCGTGATAGCACTTGAAGCATGATTTTGCCTCTTTTCAACAAGATAGAGGATGATTCACGGTTTAGTTCAAAGCGCGAAGCGCTTCCAACGAAACCGATCATGCTCTAGGAGGGAACCCGGACCGCCACTTGCCGACCGGTTGGGAGACAACCACGCAGCGCTCGAGGTTGAATCCAGGCTCACCCCCCCAAACACCAAAATCAGGGGCGGTATCCCAGCAAGCGGGATATCGCCCCGCAGTGTTTCATGAGGGGGGCGGCGTAATGGTCCGGGTCTTCCTGATGCCGGAACAGCGGCACTGAGACACTCACTGTTGCTGCTGGACGCCCTCCCTCATCCAACAGAGCCGCGCCATAACAGACAATCCCGGTTTCATTTTCCTGATCGTCGAAGATGAACCCCTTATGCCGACAGCTTTCAACCTGGTGCCGCAGGCGGGAAAGATCCGTGGTGGTAAAGGGTGTGATCGGCTGCAGATCCAGCTGTGCCATCAGGCTTTCCGCCTCTGCAGGCGCCAGGGCTGCCAGATAGGCTTTGCCGACGCCGCTGGAATGAAACGGCACCCTTGTGCCAATGACAGAGGCCATACGAACGGCCGCCTGGCTCTCAATCTTGTCGATGTAAACCAGTTCACCGCCGCTGCGCAGCGCCAGGTGCACCGTTTCACCCGTTTCGTCCCTTAGCGCTTCCAGCCCCGGCCGGGCCGCCGCCCGCACGTCAGAGACATCCAGAGCTTTGCGAGCCAGATGCACCAGACGGGGGCCGGGTCGATACCCCTTATCCTTCCCCTGCACCACCAGCCTTTCCGCCTCCAGTGCGGCCAGCAACCGGTATAGGGTGGGACGGGACAGGCCACTGGCGGCCAGCAGGTCTTGCAGTCTTGGGGCAGGATCACTGTCAGCGATCAATTGCAGCAGAGCAATGCTGCGCGCAAACGACTGCGTGCCCTGGATCTTTGTCGTGGGTTCTTTGCTCATACCTGCCTGTCCCGCTGATGCTCCCAGCCGTCTTGTCTCCCGACCACCTGTTTCTCCTTGACTGGAAAGCTGCCCTTTGCTGGAGTGTCCATATTGAAAGACACGCATCCATAATATGGACATTATAACGTCCCCGCTTGGCTGGCAAGGATTGAAACATGCCCCTGGTTTCCGAAGACAAAGACCCCCGTGTGCCCTATCAACACCCTATGCCGCCTGATGCCCTGCCTGAGATTGTGGTGCCCGATGCCCTGGCAGAAAATGATCCGCGCATGTGGGTCCAGCAGGCAGAGAACGTCTTCTTCCGGCCCCTTTGCCTCAATGTCAGTCAGGGGTATTGGATGAACCTGCTGAAAGTCACCAAGTCAGGGGTGTTGTCCCGCCACCGTCATCCCAATGCCGTGCATGGATTCGTCCTGAAGGGCCGCTGGCATTACCTGGAGCATGACTGGGAAGCCCGCGAAGGCGGCTACGTTTTCGAACCCCCAGGGGAAACCCATACCCTTGTGGTGCCTAATGACGTGGAAGAGATGATCACCTACTTCCAGGTAAATGGCGTCATGTACTACGTGGATCCGGATGGCAATCATCTTGGCTATGAAGATGTCTTCACCAAAATCGACATGTGCCGGGCCCACTTTGAAAAAGTAGGCCTGGGCAGCGACTACGTTCAGAACTTTATCCGGTAAAACTCATGAGCGATGTGACGTACGATTTTTCCGGCCGCGTTGCTGTGGTTACGGGAGGGGCAGCGGGAATCGGTGCTGCCATTGTCCAGTCCTACCTAAAGGCAGGGGCAAAAGTGGCCGTCTGGGACAGAGACAGTGCATCTGCCCTGCCAGAGGGCGTTCAGGCTTACCAGCTGGACATTTCAGACCGGGATCAGGTTGCCCAGGCCACCCGGGACACCTGCCGGGATCTGGGACGAATTGATTTCCTGTCCCACAACGCCGGATTTGCAGGACCTACCCTGCCGGTGACCGACTATGGCCCTGAAATCTGGTCCCGGATCATCGAAGTAAACCTTGTCGGGACCTTCCACCTGGCCCAGGCCATCGTCCCGGTCATGAAGCAACAGGACTTCGGACGCATTATCAACATGGCCTCTTTGGCCGGCAAAGAAGGCACGCCCAATGCCTCTGCCTACAGCGCGTCAAAAGCCGGTGTCATTGGATTTACAAAATCTCTGGCCAAGGAACTGGCGCTAAGCAACATCCGGGTGAACTGCATTGCCCCGGCGGCCATCAAAACCGCCATCCTGGATCAGATGACGCCGGACTTTGTGCAGATCATGATCGATAAATCCCCCATGAAACGCCTGGGTACAGTCAAAGAAGTTGCCGACCTGGTCATGTGGCTGTCGTCTGAAGACTGCAGCTTCAACAGCGGGGCCGTGTTTGACCTGTCAGGCGGCAGAGCCACCTACTGACCCTCCGGTGAATCTTCCCGTGCGAGCTCAGAGATCAGTTTACCTCAGAGACCATTAACCTGAGAAACTGGTCACCCCTAACACCGTTCTCTTCCTCAAAGAAAAAGAGCCGCCAGCATCAGCTGACGGCTCTCTTCATTTCTCGGCAGTGAAGAAGTCTTATTCTTCGCCTTCGTCCTCACCGGCCTCTGCGGTCGGGCCAGAGTCCTGACCTTTGGCATCGGGGTTGCGGTCCACCAGCTCGATGACGGCCATGGGAGCCATGTCACCGTGACGGAAACCAGCTTTGAGAACGCGGGTGTAGCCACCTGGACGCTCTTTGTAGCGCTCACCCAGTTCGGAAAACAGCTTCTTGACCATTTCGTTGTCGCGCAGCACAGCAGCTGCCTGACGACGGGCGTGCAGGTCACCGCGTTTGCCCAGGGTTACCAGGCGATCTGCGATGCGACGCAGTTCTTTGGCCTTAGGCAGGGTCGTGGTGATCTGCTCATGCTTGATCAAAGCATGGGCCATGTTGGCGAACATCGCTTTACGATGGCTGGCTGTGCGGTTGAGTTTGCGCAAACCTTTACCGTGACGCATTTTTTGTCTCCTGGTCTGTGGATCTCGCGCGCGAGACCCGATTTTGAAGTCCCCTGCCCGCCGGTTTGACAGATCAAACCCGCGGTACAGCGGAACGGACCGGACTGGTCCAAAAGGTACCTACTGTTCCCAGCGGAAGATCCTTAGAACGGATCTTCCAGCTTCTTGGCCAGCTCTTCGATGTTCTCAGGCGGCCAGTTGGGGATTTCCATGCCGAGATGCAGACCCATCTGAGACAGCACTTCTTTGATTTCGTTCAAAGATTTGCGGCCGAAGTTGGGAGTCCGCAGCATTTCGGCTTCGGTTTTCTGAACAAGATCGCCGATGTAGACGATGTTGTCGTTCTTGAGGCAGTTGGCAGAACGGACAGACAGTTCCAGTTCGTCCACCTTGCGCAGCAGGTTGCGGTTGAAGGGAGGCTCGGTTTCCTGAGCTTCTTCAACACGGGCCTGAGGCTCTTCGAAGTTGATGAAGAGCTGCAGCTGGTCCTGCAGAACACGGGCTGACAGAGCGATGGCATCTTCCGGTGACATGGCACCGTTGGTTTCCACCTCAAGGGTCAGCTTGTCATAGTCGGTGACCTGGCCAACGCGGGCGTTTTCCACCTTGTAGGACACACGCTTCACCGGAGAGAAGAGAGAGTCCACGGGGATCAGGCCGATGGGCGCATCATCCGGACGGTTCTGGCTGCCAGCCACATAGCCTTTGCCATGCTCAACAGTCAGTTCCATGTCGATGCGGGCGCCATCATCCAGGGTGCAGATCAGCAGGTCCGGGTTCATCACTTCGATGTCGGGACCGGTTTCAATCTGACCGGCAACAACCGGACCAGGGCCGTCAGCGCGCAGGCGAACCCGCTTGGGGCCTTCTGCATGCATGCGCAGGCCAATGGCCTTCACGTTCAACACCAGCTCGGTCACGTCTTCACGCACACCCGGCACGGAAGAGAACTCGTGCAACACACCATCGATCTGGATGGAGGTCACAGCAGCGCCCTGCAAAGAGGACAGCAGCACGCGACGCAGCGCGTTGCCAAGAGTCAGGCCAAAGCCCCGTTCCAGCGGCTCTGCAACCATGCTGGCGGAAACATTGGCATCCGGCCCCGGGTTGATATCCAACTGCTGGGGCTTAATCAGTTCAGTCCAGTTTTTCTGGAGCATCGGGTTCTACCCTTTTCCTTGTTGAGCGTTTCTTGAAAAGAGAACCGACGGCCGAAAGAACTTCGACCGTCGACCTTTTCTCAAAAAGTCGATCCCTGTCCCGGTTCAGGCGGATGCTCACGTCCGCCTGGCCCATACTTGTGAACCGACTTTTTCCGGATAGTTTAGACGCGCCGGCGCTTGGGCGGGCGGCAACCATTGTGCGGGATCGGGGTCACGTCACGGATGGCCGTGATGGTGAAACCGACCGTCTGCAGTGCACGCAGGGCGGATTCACGTCCGGAACCCGGGCCTTTAACGTTCACTTCCAGAGTCTTCATGCCATGCTCCTGAGCCTTGCGGCCTGCTTCTTCAGCAGCCAGCTGGGCGGCATAAGGAGTGGACTTACGGGAACCTTTGAACCCCTGGCTACCAGCGGAAGACCAGGAGATAGCATTCCCCTGAACGTCGGTGATGGTGATAACCGTGTTGTTAAAGGTCGCGGCAACGTGGGCGATGCCGGAGGAAATGTTCTTCCGTTCGCGACGACGCGGACGGGCTGCTTGTTTAGCCATGTTCTTCTATCGTCCTTTAACCTAGCGGGCTTTTTTCTTGCCAGCGATCGCCTTGGCAGGACCCTTACGGGTGCGGGCGTTGGTGTGTGTGCGCTGACCACGAACCGGCAGGCTCTTACGGTGACGCAGACCGCGGTAGCAACCCAGATCCATCAAACGTTTGATGTTCATGGCCACTTCACGACGAAGGTCACCTTCGACAAGGATGTCACTGTCGATGATTTCGCGCAGGCGCAGAACTTCATCGTCAGTCAGGCTGTTTACGCGGCGTTCTTCCGCGATTTCGGCTTTGGCGCAGATGCCCAAAGCAGTGGTACGGCCGATCCCATGGATGTAGGTCAACGCGATGTGGACGCGCTTACCAGTTGGGATGTTGACGCCAGCAATACGTGCCACGTCTTGTTCTCCTATTCGTTATACTAGTTCCAGGCAAGCCGAAACGCCCCAGCCAACAGGAGGCCAGGGGAGCCGGGAGTATAGTGCACCGACCCTTTACGTCAAGGACAGCTTTTCATCGCGAAAATCCGCCCTTAAGGCTCATTTTTTAGCTTCGCAGAATCGACTGAATCTGCTCGGCCACTGTATCAATTGACGACATGCCGTCAATGGTCATCAACACACCCCGGTCACCGTAGTACGGCAGGATCGGAGCGGTCTGCGCATGGTATACTTCCAGGCGCTTTTTCAAGGTTTCCACATTGTCGTCGCTGCGGGCTTCGCTGCTTTCTTCAATGCGGCTGTTGATGCGATTGACCAGTTCCGCATCATCCACCTTGATCTCGATAACGGCTTTCAGCGGCAGCCCCTTACCGGCGAGCAGCTCGTCGAGCGCTTCAGCCTGAGGTACGGTCCGCGGAAACCCGTCGAGGATGAAACCGTTTTTGCAGTCATCCTCGTCAATGCGATCAGAGATCATGTCGATCATCAGGGCATCCGGCATCAGTTGACCGGCATCCATGATCTCTTTGGCTTTCAGGCCCAGCTCGCTGCCGGATGCAACGGCGCTGCGCAGCATGTCTCCCGTGGAGAGCTGCTTGAGCCCATTAACCTCTTCAAGCCGCTTGGCCTGAGTCCCCTTCCCAGCCCCCGGAGGGCCGAGCAAAATGACATTCATCCCCGTCTTCCCTTAAGTTTCGCCTTCTTGATGAGGCCCTCGTACTGCTGTGCCAGTAAGTGAGAGTGGATCTGCGCAACCGTATCCATGGTCACGGTCACCACGATCAGCAAACTGGTACCCCCAAAGTAGAACGGGACAGCCAGTTCCGACACCAAAATCTCAGGCAGCAAACATACCAGTGAAAGGTAGGCGGCGCCCACTGCGACCAAACGCATCAGGATTTTGTTCAGATAGGTGGCTGTGTTTTTGCCTGGTCGAATGCCGGGAATGAACCCGCCATTCTTTTTCAGGTTATCTGCTGTATCTGCCGGGTTGAAGACGATGGAGGTATAGAAGAACGCAAAGAACACGATCAATGCGACATAGAGCACCATGTAGACCGGCTGGCCATGAGAGACATAAGTCGAAATCAGGGTCAGCCACTGTGGTCCCGTCCCCTGCCCGGAGAATGACGCAACGGTCAAAGGCAGCAGCAACAAGGAAGAGGCAAAAATCGGCGGGATGACACCAGAGGGGTTGAGCTTCAACGGCAGGTGAGAAGATTCACCGCCGAAAGTTTTGTTGCCCATCTGGCGCTTCGGATACTGAACCAGGATCCGACGCTGTGCCCGTTCCATGAAGACAATGAACGCGATCACGGCAACGGCCATGATCAGCAGCAGGATAATGACACCGGCAGAAAGCGCACCCGTGCGGCCAAGCTCCAAAGTAGAAGCCAGCGCAAGCGGGAGGTTGGCGACAATCCCGGCGAAGATGATGAGAGAGATCCCCTGGCCCACGCCCCGCTGGGTGATCTGCTCGCCCAGCCACATCAGGAACATGGTACCGCCGGTCAGGGTAATGACCGTGGAGATGGTAAAGGTCGTGGAATCGATGGTGATCATCGATCCGGTCGGGCCCTGCATGGACTGCAGCCCCACTGCAATGCCGTAAGCCTGGAAAGCAGCCAGCACCACGGTGCCGTAACGGGTGTACTGGTTGATCTTCTTGCGGCCGGATTCCCCTTCTTTCTTCATGGCTTCCAGGGTCGGCGAAACGGCCGTCAGAAGCTGCATGATAATGGAGGCGGAGATGTAGGGCATGATGTTCAGAGCGAAGATGGTCATGCGTCCAAGCGCGCCACCTGCGAACATATCAAAAACGCCCAGAATACCGCTGGCCTGTTGCTGGAACACCTGCTCCAGCTGCACCGAATCAATACCAGGTACGGGGATGTAGGTGCCAAGGCGGTAGACCACCAGAGCAAACAACGTAAACCAAATCCGCTTCTTCAGCTCTGTCGCTTTGGACAGGGAGCTGAAATTGATGTTAGCGGCGAGTTGCTCTGCTGCTGAGGCCATAGTCTTCCGTACCTAAAAACCAATTACAGGGTGCGAGATGAGATCCGGAGAAAGATCGGTCAGTATGGCCTTGAATACTTAAGCTGTTGCAGACTTAAGCCTCTGGGCCCTGCGCGACCCTCCCCCCAATTCTCAGAACCGAGACGCAGATACGTCCTGCAGGTCAACGTCTAAACGCTGACCTGCAGGACGATAAGATCTCAGATCTCAAATCTTACTCAGCAGAAGCTTCCGCTTCTGCCTTCTTAGCCAGGATGGTAACTTTACCACCGGCTTTTTCAATAGCTGCAACAGCTGTTTTTGTCGCACCGGCCACGGAAAGCTCAACCTTGGCAGTCAGCTCCCCGTTACCCAGCACGCGAACGCCGTCACGGGCATTTTTGAAGATGCCTGCTTCGACCATTGCGGCTGCATCGATCGTCTTCTTGGCGTCCAGCTTGCCGGCGTCGATGGCCTGCTGCAGACGACCCAGGTTCACTTCTACGAAAGTGGACCGGAAGATGTTGTTAAATCCGCGTTTCGGCAGACGGCGATGCATGGGCATCTGGCCACCTTCGAAACCCTTGATGGCAACACCGCGGCGGGCTTTCTGACCTTTGTGGCCTTTACCCGAGGTCTTGCCGAGACCAGACCCCATGCCGCGACCGACGCGTTTTGCGTCTTTGCGTGCGCCGGGATTGTCCCTGAGCTCGTTCAACTTCATTGTTCTAAGTTCCCTAAACCCGCGTCTTCGGAAGACTGGCCCTCCGCGCCAAAGCACGAGAGGGCCAAGCTTTCGAAAGTTACGCTTCCTCAACCACGCGGATGAGGTGTTGGACCTTGTTCATCATACCGCGTACCGACGGGGTATCTTCCAGTTCACGCACCCGGCCGATTTTGCCGAGGCCCAAACCAACAAGAGTAGCCTGCTGGTACTTCTGGCGGTGAAGGCCGCTTTTGATCTGTTCGATCTTAACGGTCTTCTGTGCACTTTTCTTTTTTGCAGCCATGACGGTTTACTCCTGAGCAGCGGCCGGCTGCGCTTCAGGGCGCTTGCCGACGATGTCGGAGACCTTCTTGCCACGACGCTGTGCGACCTGGCGGGGGCTCTGAACATTTGCCAACGCGTCAAAGGTAGCGCGGATCATGTTGTAAGGGTTGGAGGTGCCGATGGACTTCGCAACCACATCCTGAACGCCGAGGCATTCGAACACGGCGCGCATCGGACCACCTGCAATGATCCCGGTACCGGCAGGTGCTGCACGAAGCAGGACGTTACCGGCGCCGAAGTGACCCTTGCGATCGTGATGCAGCGTACGGCCTTCACGAAGGGGAACCCGAACCATGGATTTCTTGGCGGTTTCAGTCGCTTTGCGAATGGCTTCGGGCACTTCACGGGCTTTGCCCTTACCGAAACCAACGCGGCCGCGCTGATCGCCAACCACCACCAGGGCAGCGAAGCCGAAGCGACGGCCACCCTTTACAACTTTAGCCACACGGTTGATGCCAACGAGCTTATCAATGATCTCGCTGTCTTCGCGATCACGCGTGCGATCTTCTTTTTGTGGACGTGCCATTTGTTGCTTGCCCTCGCTTAGAATGCCAAACCGCTTTCGCGGGCGGCATCAGCCAGCGCCTTGACGCGGCCATGGAACTGATATCCACCGCGGTCAAACACGACCTCGGACACTCCGGCAGCTTTCGCCCGTTCTGCAACCAGCTTGCCGACTTCGGCAGCAGCGGCGCAGTCGGTGCCTTTTTTCAGCTTGCCCTTGAGGTCTTTGTCGACCGAAGAGGCTGCAGCCAAAGTGACACCCTGGGCATCGTCGATTACCTGAGCATAGATATGCTTGCTAGAGCGGAAGACGGACAGGCGAGCACGCCCTTTGGACTTCCGACGCAGGCTGGCGCGTACCCGTGCGCCGCGTGCTTTAGTTTTTTCCCAAGCGCTCATTACTTCTTCTTGCCTTCCTTACGCAGGATCTGCTCATCCGCATAACGCACACCCTTACCTTTGTAAGGCTCAGGCGGACGGTAGCCGCGGATCTCAGATGCCACCTGGCCGACAAGCTGCTTGTCTGCGCCAGAGATGGAGATGGAAGTCGGCTTCGCGCACTTCATCTCGATCCCTTCGGGGATCGGATAGTTTACGTCATGGCTGAAGCCGAGCTGCAGGTTCAGGGTTTTGCCCTGAACAGCAGCGCGGTAACCAACACCAGTGATCTCTAGATTTTTGGTATAGCCCTCAGAAACGCCAATAACCAGGTTCTGGATCCGGGCGCGAGCAGTTCCCCACATGGAGCGGGCTTTCTTGCTCATATCGACCGGAGTGACCGTGACTTTGCCGTCTTCGAGCGTGATGGTGACGTCGTTGGTGACGTCAAAAGACAGCTCGCCGAGCTTGCCTTTTGCAGACACCGTTAGGCCATCAACTTTGACCTCGACGCCGCTCGGAACCACAACCGGGTTTTTTCCAACACGCGACATCAGAAACTCCTTAGAATACGCGGCACAGAATTTCGCCGCCAACTTTGGCAGCGCGGGCTTCGTGATCAGCCATCACACCCCGGGGGGTGGAAATGATGGAGATACCGAGACCATTGTAGTACCGCGGCAATTCTTTGATTTTGGAATAGACACGACGACCAGGCTTGGACACACGCGCGATTTCGCGGATGACCGGCTGACCTTCGTGGTACTTCAGTTCGATTTCGATCTGGTCGAAACCCTTATCCGAGACAGTCTTGCTGTAGCTGCGGATGTACCCTTCACGCTGCAGAACTTCCAACACGTTGGAACGCAGGTTAGAGAAAGGGGAAACGACCTTGGATTTACCCGCACGTTGACCATTGCGCACGCGCGTCAGCAAATCACCGAGGGGATCAGACATAGACATAGAGCCTTGCTCCCTTACCAGCTGGACTTGACGACGCCCGGCAGCTGGCCAACAGAGGCCAGGTCACGCAGAGCGATACGAGAGATTTTGAACTTACGGTAGTAAGCCCGAGGACGACCGGTCACCTCACAGCGGTTGCGCAGACGCACCTTGGAGGTATTACGCGGCATTTTGGCCAGTTTCAGGTGAGCCTGAAAACGGTCTTCGGGAGAAGCATTGCGATCCTTAGCAATGGCCAGGAGGTTGGCCCGCCGGTTCGCAGCGCCTTTCACCATGCGCGCGCGTTTGTTGTTCCGTTCGATTGCGCTTTTCTTCGCCATCTTTTCTGTTCCTTCTCGCCGCTTACTTGCTGAACGGCATATCGAAGTGTGCGAGAAGGGAACGTGCCTCCTCGTTGGTCTTAGCCGTGGTGCAGATCACGATGCCAAGACCGCGGATTTCATCGATTTCATCGTAATCGATTTCCGGGAAGACAATCTGCTCCTTAAGGCCCATTGCATAGTTTCCGCGACCATCAAAGGCCTTGTCGTTCAACCCACGGAAGTCACGGACACGCGGCAGAGCCACATTGACCAGACGATCCATGAATTCGAACATGCGGTCTTTACGCAGTGTTACCTTACAGCCAATGGCCATACCTTCGCGCAGCTTAAACGTGGCGATGGATTTTTTGGCCTTGGTGGTGACCGGCTTTTGACCAGCGATCAAGGTCAGTTCCTTGACAGCAGCCTCCAGCTTCTTGCGATCAGCCACCGCTTCTCCGACGCCCAGATTGATAACAATCTTCTCAAGGCGGGGGATCTGCATGTCGTTGTCGTAAGAAAACTCATCCTGGAGCTTCTTACGCACGACCGTGTTGTAGTGCTCTTTCAAGCGGGCAGTCATCGCTTAGCCCTTTTAATTGTCGATCACATCGCCGGTGCGGCGAGAGAATCGAACCTTACGATCATCAACGGTTTTGTAGCCAACGCGGGTCGGCTTACCGTCAGTGGGGTCAATGTGGGCAACATTGGAAATGTGAAGGGATGCTTCCATTTCCTTGATGCCGCCAGCATCGATCTGTGTCGGGCGGGAATGGCGCTTGACCATGTTCACACCCTGAACGATCACGCGGCTTTCCTTGGTCAGGACACGCAGGACTTCACCAGTCTTGCCTTTGTCCTTACCGGTCAGGACAGCAACAGTGTCGCCCTTACGGATTTTCATACCGGCCATGGTTAAAGTACCTCCGGTGCCAGCGAGACAATCTTCATGAAAGATTTGCCACGCAGTTCACGGGTCACAGGACCGAAGATACGAGTACCGATCGGCTCATTCTGCTTGTTGATCAAAACAGCAGCATTACGGTCGAAACGGATTACGCTGCCATCCTTGCGACGGATGTCGCTGGCCGTGCGAACGATAACGGCGCGATGCACGTCACCCTTCTTAACACGGCCACGGGGGATGGCCTCCTTGATGGAGACAACAATAACGTCGCCCACACCTGCGGTCATGCGCTTAGATCCGCCGAGGACCTTGATGCACTGCACCCGACGTGCACCGGAATTGTCGGCCACATCAAGGTTGGTTTGCATTTGGATCATCGAGGCGCTCCTTAGCCTTCGGCCTTAGCCGAATTATCCAAAACTACTTCCCAGCGTTTGGTCTTGGAAATGGGTGCGCATTCACGAATACGAACCTTCTCCCCGACCTTAAAGCTGTTGGCTTCATCATGCGCCGCATAACGCTTAGAACGCTTGATGAATTTCTTATAAAGAGGGTGCATGACCCGACGTTCGACAAGAACGGTGACCGTTTTATCGGTTTTGTCGGAAACAACAACCCCCTGCAGCACGCGAAGCGGCATAAGTCCTTACTCCTGTGCGCCCTGCGTGGAATCACGCAGGATCGTCTTAATCCGAGCGATGTCGCGGCGTACCTGCCGCTGACGCGCTGTATTTTCAAGTTGGCCGGACGCCTTCTGGAACCGCAGGTTCAGCGATTCTTTGCGCAGACCGAGCAACTCTTCTTTCAGCTCGTCCTGGCTTTTGGTCCGTAGATCGACCGCTTTCATGGTCTTTACTCCTCGCCAAGACGCGCGACGAATTTCGTCTGAAGCGGCAGCTTGGCTGCAGCCAGACGGAATGCTTCGCGAGCGATTTCGGAATTCACACCATCCAGTTCGAAGATGATGCGACCGGGCTTAACACGGCAAGCCCACCATTCCACTGAACCCTTACCTTTACCCTGGCGCACTTCTGCGGGCTTGGAGGTAACAGGCACGTCCGGGAAGACGCGGATCCAGAGCTTACCGACACGTTTCATGTGACGGGTGATCGTGCGGCGAGCCGCTTCGATCTGACGAGCCGACACACGACCCGGGGTCGTTGCTTTCAGGCCGTAGGCACCGAAGGCCAGCTGAGTGCCGCCCTTCGCATTGCCATGGATACGACCCTTGAATTGCTTGCGGAATTTAGTCCGCTTCGGAGACAGCATTTTCTTTGTTCCCTAGCTTCACAAGGGCCCTTAACGGCGAGGTGCCGGGCCAGATTGAGAGTCAGAGGTGCTCTTTTCCTGCCCCATGGGATCATGGGCCATGATTTCACCTTTGAAGACCCAGACTTTAACGCCACAGGTGCCGTAGGTGGTGTGAGCCGTTGACTCGCCGTAGTCGATGTGAGCGCGCAGGGTGTGCAGGGGCACACGACCTTCGCGGTACCATTCTGTGCGGGCGATTTCAGCGCCACCCAGACGGCCACAGCAGTTGATCCGAATGCCCAGGGCGCCCAGGCGCATGGCATTCTGAACAGCCCGCTTCATGGCGCGGCGGTATGCCACACGACGTTCCAGCTGCAAGGTGATGTTGTCGGCAACCAGCTTGGCATCGATTTCCGGCTTGCGGATCTCAACGATGTTCACGCTGACTTCGGTACCAGTGATCTTCTGCAGCGCATTGCGCAGCTTTTCGATGTCCTGGCCCTTCTTGCCGATGACCACACCCGGACGGGCCGAGTAGATGGTCACACGAGCGCGCTTTGCAGGACGCTCGATGACAATCTTGGAAACAGAAGCCTGTTTCAGACGCTTCATGAGGTATTCACGAAGCTTCAGGTCTTCATGCAGCAGCTGACCATAGTCTTTCTTGTTGGCGAACCAACGAGAGTCCCAGGTGCGGTTGATGCCGACACGCAGACCGATCGGATTGATTTTCTGACCCATCTTATGCGGTCTCCTCGCGTTCGCGGACCACCACACGCAGGCGGCTCCACGGCTTCAACAGTTTGCCGACACGACCACGGGCGCGGGGCCTGAAGCGTTTCATGACAAAAGATTTGCCGACGGAGGCTTCCGCCACATAGAGGCGGTCAACATCCAGCTGATGGTTGTTTTCAGCGTTGGCGATAGCTGATTCCAGAACCTTCTTCACAGAACCGGCGATACGGCGCTTGGAGAAAGTCAGTTCAGCCAGAGCCTTTTCAGCTGACATACCACGGATGGAAGCAGCAACAAGGTTCAGCTTCTGAGGGCTGGTCCGCAGATTGGACGCAACCGCCATTGCTTCGTTGTCCTTGAGCTGCCGTTCGAGAGTTGGCTTACCCATGACTACTTCCTCTTCGCCTTCTTGTCGGCGGTGTGACCGTAGTAGGTACGGGTCGGCGCAAATTCACCAAACTTGTGCCCAACCATGTTCTCGTTCACCAGGACCGGCAGGAATTTCTGGCCGTTGTACACGCCGAACGTCAGGCCAACAAACTGCGGCATGATCGTAGAGCGGCGAGACCAGGTCTTGATGATTTCGTTGCGGCCCGACCCGCGAACGGCGTCTGCTTTCTTCAGCAGATAACCGTCGACGAAGGGGCCCTTCCAGACAGAACGTGCCATCTTTAGGCTCCTTTACTTCTTCGCGTGCCGGCGGCGCACAATCAGGCCGTCGGTTTTCTTATTGGAACGCGTACGAGCACCCTTCGTCGGCTTGCCCCAAGGCGTCACAGGATGACGACCACCAGAGGTACGGCCTTCACCACCACCATGGGGGTGATCGACGGGGTTCATAGCAACACCACGGACAACCGGGCGACGTCCCAGCCAACGGCTGCGACCGGCTTTACCCAGGTTGATGTTGGCCTGGTCTGGGTTAGAGACCGCACCAACGGTTGCCATGCACTCAGAACGGACCATGCGAACTTCGCCCGAAGGCAAACGAAGCAGTGCGTAGCCGGCATCACGGCCGACCAGCTGCACGTAGGAACCGGCAGAGCGTGCAATCTGACCGCCTTTGCCGGGCTTCAGTTCCACGTTGTGCACGATGGTGCCAATGGGAACGGAACGCAGCGGCATGGCATTGCCAGGTTTCACGTCAGTTTTTTCAGCGGCAATCACCTTGTCACCCACAGACAGACGCTGGGGGGCAATGATGTAAGCCTGTTCACCGTCATCGTAACGCAGCAGAGCGATGAAAGCCGTACGGTTGGGATCGTATTCGATCCGTTCAACAGTGGCTTCCACGTCCCAGGTGCGACGTTTGAAGTCGATGAAGCGGTAGGTCCGCTTGTGACCACCACCCTGGCCGCGATTGGTGATGCGTCCCTGGTTGTTGCGGCCACCTTTTTTGGTCAGACCCTGGGTCAGCTTCTTGAGCGGCTTGCCTTTCCACAGTTCGGAACGGTCAACCTGCACAAGCTGGCGCTGGCCGGGGGTCGTCGGATTAAACGTCTTAAGCGCCATCTCGTTAGACTCCCGCGGTCACGTCAATTGAGTGACCCTCTTCCAGTGTGACCATGGCTTTCTTGTAGTCGTTCCGTTTACCGATACGACCACGGAAGCGCTTGACCTTGCCGTTCTGGCGCAGGGTGTTGACCTTCTTCACCTTGACGGAGAAGAGGCCTTCAACAGCGGCCAGGATTTCAGGCTTGGTAGCATCCATGGGAACCCGGAAGGTCACCTGATTGTGCTCACCGCCCAGGGTGGACTTTTCAGTCACCACAGGCTGACGGAGAAGCTCGAACTTACGCTCTTCAGAAACGTGCGAAGTCAGCTTCGTGCGTGCGCGTGCTTTGCTCATTTCAGGCGCTCCTGCAGAGCCTCAACGGCGTTGCGGGTCAGCACCAAAGTGTCGCGACGCAGAATGTCGTACACGTTGGCACCTTGCTGGGGCAGCACGTCCACACCAGGGATGTTGCGAGACGCACGAACGAACATTTCGTCAGTGCTGGCACCATCAATGATCAGGGCGTTTTGCCAACCCAGCTTGGAGAAGCTGGCAGCCAGCTCTTTGGTTTTGTGGGACTTGACCACAGCTTCATCCAGCACCACCAGCTTGCCGTCAGCTGCTTTAGCAGACAGAGCGGTTTTCAGGGCCAGAGAGCGGAACTTTTTGGTCAGGTCATGGCCATGATCGCGCGGACGCGGGCCGTGTACCACACCACCACCACGCATGATGTTGGTTTTCTTGTTACCGCGACGGGCGCCACCGGTGCCCTTCTGCTTGAATGCCTTCTTGGTGGTCCCGCTTACGTCGGAACGCTCCAGAGTGGCGTGCGTGCCCTGGCGGCGTTTGGCCATCTGCCAATTCACCGCGCGGGCCAGAACGTCACGACGCACAGGCAGTCCGAAGACAGCGTCGTTCAGTTCCATCTCGCCGGACTTTTTGCTGGCGAGCGTAGTGACCGCAATCTTCATGGTCACTGCTCCTTCTGCTCGGCGGCCTCATCGGCCACGACTTCGGCAGCAGCCTTCAGACCCGCCGGATAAGGCGCTTCTTCAGGACGCTTGGACTTGATGGCGTCGGACACCATGACCCAACCGCCAGCGGAGCCGGGAACGGCGCCGCGAACGAGAAGAAGTCCGCGATCCTCATCTGCCTTGAAGACAGAGAGGTTCTGAGTGGTGACACGGCGAGCACCCATGTGCCCGGCCATCTTTTTGCCTTTGAACACACGCCCGGGATCCTGGCACTGACCAGTAGACCCGTGAGAGCGGTGAGAGATCGACACACCGTGAGTGGCGCGAAGACCGCCAAAACCGTGGCGCTTCATAGCACCTGCGAAGCCTTTACCAACAGAAGTGCCGACAACGTCAACCTTCTGACCAGAGACAAAGTGAGACGCAGACAGTTCTGAACCAACTTCCAGGACTGCATCTTCTGCAACCCGGAACTCAGCCAGCTTCTGCTTGGGAGTCACTTTAGCCTTGGCAAAGCGCTCGCGTTCCGGCTTGGAGACGTTCTTCACCTTTGCGTTGCCAGAACCGATCTGCAGCGCGGTGTAGCCGTCCTTCTGATTATCCCGCACAGCGACGACCTGACAATTGTCCAGCTGCAGAACGGTCACCGGAACATGGGTGCCGTCTTCAGCAAACATACGTGTCATGCCGAGTTTCTGTGCGATCAAGCCCGTACGCATAGACTTAACCTTTCAACTTAATCTCGACGTCCACACCAGAAGCCAGATCCAGCTTCATGAGTGCATCAACCGTCTGAGGGGTGGGTTCCACGATGTCCAGAACACGCTTGTGAGTGCGCATTTCAAACTGTTCGCGGCTCTTCTTATCGATATGCGGTGACCGCAAGACCGTGAATTTCTCAATCCGAGTCGGCAGGGGAATCGGACCCCGCACCCGCGCACCAGTGCGCTTGGCGGTGTTGACGATTTCACCTGTAGACTGATCAAGAATCCGATGATCAAAAGCTTTCAACCGGATCCGAATATTCTGGCTATCCATAGGAAAATGCCTGTTCTTATGACCGACGCGGCCCCCAACCAATTGGCTGGGGGCCGCTGAGGACGCGAGTTATATACTTACTCGACGATAGATGCAACGACACCTGCGCCAACGGTACGGCCACCTTCGCGAATTGCGAAACGCAGACCTTCATCCATGGCGATCGGAGCGATCAGTACAACTTCCATCGAGACGTTATCACCGGGCATAACCATTTCCGTGCCTTCGGGAAGTGACACAACACCGGTCACGTCCGTCGTACGGAAATAGAACTGCGGGCGGTAGTTCGTGAAGAAGGGAGTGTGACGACCACCTTCTTCTTTCGTCAGAATGTAGGCTTCCGCAGTGAACTTGGTGTGCGGGGTGATGGAGCCGGGCTTGGCCAGAACCTGACCACGCTCAACGTCTTCACGACCAACACCGCGCAGCAGAGCGCCGATGTTGTCACCAGCTTCACCGGAGTCCAGCAGCTTGCGGAACATTTCAACACCGGTAACCGTGGACTTGGCAGTTTCACGGATACCAATGATTTCGATTTCTTCACCAACCGTGATGATGCCACGCTCAACACGACCGGTCACAACAGTGCCGCGACCAGAGATGGAGAACACGTCTTCGATCGGCATCAGGAACGGCAGATCCTTCGGACGCTCAGGCGTCGGGATGTAGGCATCCACTTCAGCCATCAGCTTCAGAATGGCGTTCTTGCCGGTTTCTTCGTTGCTGTCTTCAATAGCAGCCAGCGCAGAACCCATCACGATGGGGATATCGTCGCCAGGGAACTCGTAAGAGGACAGCAGCTCACGCACTTCCATCTCAACCAGTTCCAGCAGCTCTTCGTCGTCAACCTGGTCAACTTTGTTCAGGAAGACAACCAGAGCAGGCACACCAACCTGGCGGGCCAGCAGGATGTGCTCGCGGGTCTGCGGCATGGGGCCGTCAGCTGCAGAGCAAACCAGAATGGCGCCGTCCATCTGTGCTGCACCCGTGATCATGTTCTTCACGTAGTCAGCGTGACCCGGGCAGTCAACGTGAGCGTAGTGACGGTTTTCCGTCTCGTACTCAACGTGAGCCGTGGAAATGGTGATACCACGGGCCTTTTCTTCAGGGGCCTTATCGATTTCATCGTAGGCCTGGAACTCGGCACCACCCGCTTCTGCCAACACCTTCGTGATCGCTGCTGTAAGGGTCGTCTTGCCGTGATCAACGTGGCCAATCGTGCCGATGTTCACGTGCGGTTTTGTCCGCTCAAATTTTGCCTTAGCCAT
>JBQJBP010000008.1:0-84169 GCA_052078155.1 Rhodovibrionaceae bacterium GXU_MW_A322
GCGCAGACACCAAGGAAAGCGGTGACGGCTATGACACCCTGCGCGGGGAAGCCGGCAACGACTACCTGCAGGGCAATCAGGATTCAGACCTGCTCTATGGCGGGAACGACGACGATACCCTGCGCGGTGGCCAGGGCGATGACACCCTGCATGGAGATGCCGGCGAAGACAGCCTCTATGGCGACATCGGGTCCGACAAGATCTATGGCGGCGACGGCGACGACTTCATCAACGGTGGCCGCATCTCTTCTTACGAAGGCAACGACAGCGACACCATCTACGGCGGGGCCGGGAACGACTTCCTGCAGGCCAACCTGGCCGATGACCGGGCCTACGGCGATGACGGGGAAGACACCGTACGCGGCGGTGGCGGCAATGACTCCCTGTGGGGCGGCAACGACAACGACCTGCTCTACGGCGACAAAGGCAGCGACAAAATCTGGGGCGGAGACGGCACGGATACCGCCCGCTTCCAGGGCAACATGGCTGACTACTTCATCGATGACATCGGCAGTGACAACTACACCGTCACGCACATTGCCGGCGTCTATGGAGAAGACACGGTATACGGCGATGTTGAAGTCCTGCAGTTCGACGACGGAACCATGGGCATCTGATGCAACGACCAGAAAGGGCCGCGCCCCGGCCCTTTCCCCTACCTCCCTGCTTTGGCCTCCTGGGGTCATTCCCTGGGGTCATCGCCAGGGGGGGCTTCTTCCTTCACCGCCTCTGAGCGCTGGCAATGAGGACAGCGCAATGGTCGCCCGATCATTCCGGCACTGTCGCAGAGGCAAAGAGCTTCCAACAACCTCATCACAAGCAAAAGAGGCTTTTACGCGCTTCATCACTGCCAGAGTCAAATCGGTTTAAGTGGACTCACGATGCCAAAACACCGGCACCTGTTTGTACCTGAGCACCGCTGACAGATAAGCGGCAGCCAAGGCGACTGTTCCTCCCCGGTCTGGCGTTTTGTTACCGGGCGCCCTTCCGGGGGGGAAACTTTTTGGCCGGCAGGCTCAGCCAATCAACCAAGGGCATGATCGGGTGAGCCGGAAGCGCTTTGAGCCTTGCCAGAAAAACAGCACCTATCCTCTAAGCTATTGAAAAGAAAACAAAGGCACCCTTGGCGATTGCTTTAAGAAAACAAAAGGAAAAGACCGTGAGCAACATTCAATCCATTGACGGGCTGGTCAGCGATGTAAGCGAGATTACGGCCCTTGGTGACAGCACCAACCACAGACCAACGCCCCAGCAAGGCCCCAACGAATCCCCCGATCAGGACGGGGCAATTGTCGGGAACGATGAACCCAACACCCTGGTTGGCGACGACAATGAAAACGGCCTTTTTGGCAAAGGGGGCGAAGACGTCCTCCAGGCAGAAGGCGGAGATGACTTTCTCCACGGCAACAAAGATCCTGACCTCCTGTTCGGTGGCGACGGCAACGACACCTTGCGCGGCGGCCAGGGCAACGACTCTCTGGTGGGGGACGGCGGCAACGACCAACTCTTCGGCGACATCGGTTCAGACAAGATCTGGGGCGGCGACGGCGACGACTTCGTCAATGGCGGCCGGATCTCCTCTTATGCAGGGGACGACAACGACACCATTCAGAGCGAAGGCGGCAACGACTTCGTGCAGGGCAACCTGGGCAATGACAAAATCTTTGGTGGGGACGGTGACGACACCTTGCGCGGCGGTGGAGACAACGACCAGATCGAAGGCGATGCCGGCAACGACACTTTGAAAGGCGACAATGGCAACGACAGCCTGTCCGGGAACGACGGAGACGATCTGATCTTTGGCGGTGCGGGCGACGACAAAATGGTCGGTGGTGCCGGCGGCGATAAAATCAGCGGTGGCGACGGCAACGACACGGTCGTCTACTCAGGCAACATCGACGACTACTCTTTCAGCGATATCACGAACGAGGAGGGAGAAGAGCTGCTTGTTGTCATGCATAACGCGGGTGTCTTTGGCACAGATACCGTCGCGCCCGATACCGAGTTCCTGAAATTCGAAGACGGCACTTTTGAGTTCTGACCTTCTAACCTCCTCCAGAAACCGGGCGGCGGCCCTATCGGCCCCGCCCGGTCGGGGCGGCTGAACTACCAACTGTAACAACGACAGGATTTTTGCGTTGCAAGAATGTCGTGCACCAAGACATTGGGATCGATAAATCGTCGACATCACCGGGGGCGGAAGCCTTCAGGCTCTTCAAAGCGGATGATACCCAGTTCCAGAATATGGCGCGTTGGCAACCCAAGCCTGAACCTCAGCCAGCGGCTGATTTCCTGGCTGACTTTGTGCTAGTGCCCTTCCTTCGAAAAACAAAAAAAAGCCCTGCAGCAGTAATTCCGCTGCAGGGCTATTGGCTTCAGTGTTCTGGATAATGCGAAGCGACTAGATCAAGGAACTAAGCGAGAAGGTCCCGTCATCGAACTGCAGGAACTCGATGTTCTGGAGGACGTCGGTGCCCAACACCCCGTTGTTGTCTGTGATGTTCTGATAGCTGCCGTGATCGGTCAGGCTGAAATCGCTTCGGTTGCCGCGATAAACGGCCGTATCGCTGCCATCGCCCCCGTTGAGCTGATCGTCGCCGCGGTCACCATAGAGAATGTCATCGCCGGAATAGCCATTGACGTAGTCGTCACCCCGGCCACCGCGCAGGGTATCGTTCCCGGTCATGCCCCATATTGTATCGCTGTCCAGGTTGCCCTGGATGTAATCGTCCCCGCCCCAGCCGACGAGATAATCCGCATCCTGGCCCTCGTAGGAGGAGATACGGCCGCCATCAATACGGTCGTTGTCATCACCGCCATAGACCGTATCGCTGCCGATGTCGCCGTAAAGCAGGTTGGCGCCGTCCCCGCCTTCAATGTAGTCGTTGTCCTTTCCGCCCCGGATGGTGTCGTCACCAAAATTCCCCAGGATGGTGTCGTTCCCCTGACTGCCGCGCAGCATGTCATGCAGGCCCGAGCCCACCAGGTTGTCCGCATCCAGGCTGCCCTGATAAGTGGCCGTGTTGCTGCCGGCGTCATAGGTCCAGGGGGCTGAGGCTTCATCGGCCTGGGTGCCATAGAGCAGCTGGATGGCCGCGATGTCCAAGCCCTGAGGCTCCGTCTTGAAGCCCCCTTCATCCACATAGGACATCACCGTATGAGCGGTGGAATCGTAACCGTTGACCCCGGCATTGGACTCATGAGGGTGTTTCAGACCCAGATTGTGTCCCAGCTCATGCAGGATGACTTCAAAACCGAAAGATCCCGGGGACACATCATTCTGGTATGCGTTGTCCGTGAAATTGACCGCATGGATCTGCTGGCTGTTGGTCACATAAGGGTAATCACCCAGGCCTGCGGTATTGCCTCCCAGTGAGCCAAAGGCAAAATAGATCTGCGCCTGGTCATAGTTGTCGACTTCAACAAACTTCACGCCGGATACCGCATCCCAGGCATCCAGAGCTGTCCGCGCAGCGCTTTGCTGAGTGCTGTTAAAAGCCGTGTAGCCGGAGGCCAGATCGTCCGGATTAACATCAAAGGAATAGGTTACGATTACCGGTGTGCCGTAGCTGTCACCCGCATTCCAGCGACCGTAATCAACATTGTCGTCCAGGGCATAAACAATGCCTGCCGCATAGCTTGAATAGTCTGGCATGGTGTCTCCCGACGGGTTAACCGCTGCGTCGCCCGTTTGCCCGGCGATTCATTGTAAGCGGCTCCCAGTTCCCTCTGTTCGCTTTTACCTCTTTGCGGAAAGGGTTGGCCCCTAACCTTGTTGTTCAGCGCTTAACATAACGATGAATTGGGAACTTTGAAAACAGGCAAAAACACGGAAGTCTCAGGCAATCCCTGAAATCCTAAGAGCAGATGCAGGGGCTTTATTATCGGAAACGCCAATTTCGAGAATAAGAACGCAATTAAACACTAATTAGGTGTTTTGTGGCCCTTGCGGACAGAGAAGTCTCAAGGAAAGACCAAGCCATTCTTCAACGCAAAAGAACTCCCGGCGCCCACGCGGGCAACCGGGCTAAAGAACCAAGACCCAAACGGAACAAGCCTCGACGGGGAAAAGCTCCAATGGAACAATGCGGATCTCGTCACACTGGTTCACACTGCATAACCCAGCCTCGTTGAGGGGTCAGATCCGACGTCAGGTCTGACATCAGGAGTTTCCGCCCTCGAAAGGGAACCTGCAGTTGCTTGCCAGGAACAGCTCATAGGCCTGGATCAGATCCGCCCGCCAGCTTTTGGGGTCCTGTGCCTGCCGCAGTTCCAGAAAAGGCAGAGCGCCGCGATAGTCCTGACACCTCTGGCTCTTTGAACTGCCCGTCAACTTGTCCAGTTGGGGGGAAACCTGACTGCAGCCACTCAGCCACAAGAAAACCAGGAAGAGGGCACAACGGCCCCATCGTTCTCCCGGAAGTCTGGCGGTCATCCGGGCTTCAGCGACCATCGCCAGACCTGCCCGTCAGGCGGGACAGCAAATTCTTCAGCCGCCCCAAAATCTGATCATCTTCCTGCGTCGGGGTGAGGGCAGCCAGCAAGACCAGGCCCGTGACGATCCACCAGGCCGCTTCCAGCACCTGTGGGAGGAGTTCAGCAGACATCATTGAACAGCTTTCCTTTCAGCAAGAAAAAGACAAAGACAGAGGTGCAGAGTTAAGAGCGACACTGAGATTGCTCGCCCCGCCACAGACGGGCATCTGCGCGAATCACGCCCGCTGGTCAAAAGGCGGCAAGGCCGCCTGATCCAGCTTCTTTTCTATGCGCAGCAGATGAGAGGTCAGGCGGTGCTCCAGATCTTTCATGGCAGAAAGGGAGGCGTAGCTCTGCGCCACTTCCAGTTTGAAAGCTGAAAGGGCCGCCCGGCTGCGTTCGTCAGCCTGAGAGAAGCGCTGACGATCTTCGGCCACCTGCCGTTCCCAATCCCGACGCAAACGCCAGTTCAGCCAGAACAGCCCCGCCAGGGCCGGCAGTTCCACCACGCTGATCCACCAGAACAGATCCAGTTCTTCCGTCAGAACCACGGGGGCTCTCCTTTAGCCAGTCAGTATGAAGACAACCCGCAGTGTCAGCTGACGGGATCCGGCAGGTCCTGTTCGACGGGAAGCCAACGCCAGCCCTCACCTGCTGCCAGCAGGCAGCTGACGCCATCGGGCCGGGTCAGAAGGACGGTCCAGGTCTGACCGTCTGGAGTGCTCAGCACCTCCAGCAACGCACCGGAACTGGTCACCCCCACGGCCACCGGGGCCTCACTGTATTTGCCCGCCAGATGGGCCAGCACCTTGTCACGCAGGTTGCAGGTCGGGGCCTGCTGGGCAGCGGCTGGCGCTGTTCCAGACAGCAAAAAGGCCGCCAGAAAGGCGGCCTGCAGAGGCAGTTTCATGGCTCTTCCTCCGGTTACAGGTTCTCCAGGTTTTCCCCATGGCCGGGCTGCCAGCCCAGGGGCGGCGCGTCCTCAAAGGGACTGGCCCCGAAATTGGCCAGCACCCGTGAGGTTTCGCTGGGGTTCACATCCCCCAGCAGGGAGACGGCAGGCCGCACGTCCAGGTCCCCTGTGTCCGGCCAGGTAAAGGTCGGATTGATCCCGGCTTCCGGATCGCCGCCGCCCAGCCAGACCCCGTTTTTGCGCAGCCAGGCCTTGCGGGCCACAGGGTCCGGAGCCACCCCGATCACATCCCCCAGGGACAGCGCCCCGGTCAAAGACGCCAGCACCCCGCCAATGTGGGTTTCGCCCTTGTCCGTCAGCCCAAAGTCCAGGTCCGCATTGCTGCCCAGAGCGTCCTCCTTGTTGCTGGTGCCCGGCCCCAGAACAAAGCCAATCTGTATCCGCTCCCCCACCGCGCCGGTACCAAAGGCAATGATTGTCACCTCCCAGTAGCTCCTGATCGTGTCATGGGACATGTCCGCCGCCGCCCGGTGACCGATGGGAAAGGTATAGGCGGGCACGGGGAACTTGACCCGGGCCGACAGCTGCCCGTCCGGCAGCGCAACCCGGCCAGAGCGGCGGCTGTTGTCAAAGATGGCAAAGCGCGGGGCATAGAGGGCCGAACCGGTCAGGGGCACGGTCAGGGGCCGCAGGCTACCGCTGGCGGCATGTTCAATGGTCAGGCTGCCTGCCTGGTCCGCCCCCTGCAGGCTGGGCGCAAAGCGCAGGGTCAGGTCCTTGGACTGGCCCGCCGCCAGGCTGAAAGACCCCTCGCCCACCAGCTGGCAGGCAGTCCCGGTGACGGTGGCCACCCCGGCCTCCAGGGTCAGGTTCTCCGCGCCCGCCGTCAGGCAAACGGTCTGCTCCACCGTTTCGCCCACAAAGATAGGATCGCCGGGAGTAAAGTCCACCGCCGCCTGATCCAGTGAGAGAGAACTGGAGCCCAAAGCCCCCTCCCCGCTGCCCGGACGGCCCGGCAGCTCTTCAATCTGCAGGGACCCGCTCCAGTGATCACGAAAGAGGTTTTTCAGGGTGACCCCCTGGTTCAGCAGGCCATAGATCCAGTCGCCGCTGTAAAGGCTTTCCTCCCGGCTCCAGCTTTCCAGACAAAGCAAGGGGTGAGACAGGCCCAGCTGCCCCCCCAGCTGCTGATAAAGCTGGTCCGCATCTTCCTGCGCCACCACGGCAAAGGGCAGTGTCCAGAAGCGCCGGGGCGTGCGCGCGGCCACCGTCAGCCCCGCCTGCTGGGCCGGGGTGGCACTGCTGCCGTCGCGCCAGCCCTTCTGCCCGCCGGTGGCCAGGCCATAGGCAGGCTGCACCACCGCCCCGGCCACAGCCAGGCCCAGCTCCAGCACATCGCGGGTGGGGTCACAGAGGGTGATCTGCAGATAGCGGGCGCTGACCTGGGCAGGCAGCGCAAAGACCAGACCGGCCTCATCCGGGTTCGGAGTGGCCGCCCCCTCCCAAATGGGAGGGGTCAGGTCGGCGCTGTCAGACAGAAGCACTTCCACCCGGCCCGCAGCCGTCAGATTGAGCGCCAGCAGGGCCACCAGATCCACCGGCTTGCTGTCACCAAAATCAAACAGCAGGCTCTGGGCAAAGCCGTGGTTTTCACTGCGATAGCGCCGGGTGGGCCGCCAGTCGGCCAGGCCCGCCAGGTCGGCAACGGGGGACCCGGCGGCATAGAGGTTGCGGGCAAAGTCGGCAAACCAGGTCACCCCGCCGGTCAGCTCCACCTCCGCGCCCAGGCAGTGGTTTTCCGTCACAAAACCTACCGTCATAAGGTCACCTTTTCCGTTCCAACCTGCCAGCCCTGGGCCGGGGTTTTCGGGTGCTTCAGCTCCACGCCCAAAGGGGCCACCAGGGCCGACAGGGCCGCCACGTTCCACTTGCCCTGACGCAGGCGCAGGTTGGCGAACCAGCCCGGTTCCAGCTCCGCTTCCGCTGTCACCTCGCCCTCTGCATCGAGGACGGCGCGCTTTGCCACCACCCGCACCCCCACCAGCAGGCGGTGGTTGGGACCGTGCAAGATCCAGCCTGCCTGGCCATCCAGCAGGGCAACACCATGGGCCGCCAGTTGGCTGGCTGCGGCTTTGGCCGCCGCTTCGTCCGGGGCCTTGATGAAAAGTGAGTCAGCAGGCGGCAGGGTCATGCGCTCAGCACCTCCAGCAATTCGGGCGACAGGCCCTGAGTGAGGATCTGCAGGCCGCCGGTAAAGCCGCCCTGCTGCTGCGTGGCCGTCCCGCTCATGCCCAGGGCCAGCCTGTCGAGGCCCTGGGGCACAGCCGCTGCCACACCTGCCGCCGCCGTGCCGTTGGCGGCCAGGCACCAGACCCCGGCCTTACGGCTGAAGGCCATTTTCACCCCGGCGGTCAGCCCGGCCACCTCCGGCACCGTCATGGACAGCAGCGTGCCGCCGCCGCTCTTGACCTTCAGCCACCAGCCGCCGTTCACATAGCGCAGGAACACCACCTCACCGGAGGGGTCGCCGCTGTTGTAAAGGCTCAGCAGATAGCTGCCGTCTGCGCCCACCGAACAGGGGCCGATCACGGCGCTGAAATCCTCCGGCACCTGCAGGTCCGTGGTGATGGCATCGGCAAGCCGTGTGACCGCCCCTGTGGTGGTGGGAATAGGAGGGCTGGGCACGCGTCCTTGCTCCACCTCCAGATCATCGATGGCCAGGCCACTGACCCCGTCCCCCAAAAAGGACAAGGTTCCGGCTGCATCGGCAAGATATAGCTGGCAAAAAGCGGCGGCAGTGATGGTGGCCTGTGCGGTCAAGGTCACATGAAAGAACCGCCCGTCATCCAAAGGCGTCAGGGTGCCCAGATCGTTGGTTCCTGCGGTCAGCTGGGTGGCCGTGCCCGCGCCCAGATCGTAGTTCCAGGCCACCGACGTGCCAAAAGCAGCAGAGGAAAGAACCAGTGTGAACCTGCCCAGCTCTTCCGCTGCGACTTTGGCATGAAAGACATAATCTGTTCCGGCCACAAAGCTGCAGGACTGCAGGATCTGGTGGTAACTCTCAACCGCATCAGCCGTCAGTTTCTGCATGGGGCTGCCGTCTGCCCCCAAAACAACACTCGTCCCTTTGGTGACAGCAACCCTGGTCCAGTCAGCCTCTGCCAGATCCTCCGACTGCAGCAGGCTATTGGTGGCCTCTGCGTGCTGCCCCAGCCCCAGGCTGTCAAAGGCCCCGAACCAGCTCACCTCCCCGATGGGCCGCAGGCGCAGCGCCGCATTGCTGCGGGTAAAAATCCGCAAGGGCTGGGCCGCTGTGGCTGTGCCCTCAAAAGCGCCGGTCACCTTCACGCGCCCGCTGCCCGTCAGGCGCAGGGTCAGCACCCGGCCCGGCCCTGGCGTGATCTCCTGGGCCGCAGGGCTGCCCGGACTGGCCAGCAGGTTAACCGGGCTCCAGGACCGGGTGGCGATATCATCAGCCGCCGCCTTCAGCAGGCCATCAGCCGCCCAGAAGGACTTGCCGCAGGGCCGGTCCACAGTCAGCAGCTCAGCCAGGGTTTTGCTGTCCATAGTCTACCTTTCGAAATTCCAGTCCCGCCAGAGGACAACCCAGCCTCGATCTAACCCAGCAGGCGCAGGGTGGCCCGGTTGCTGTCCGCCCGGTGGTCCAGCCGCAGCACCACAAAGGCCCGCCCTGTCGGGAAAAAGCGCCCGTGGCTCAGCCAGATCTGCTGGCCGGGCCGCAGCTGCCCCGCTGTCACCTCTGTTTCCAGCGTCAGATCCAGACGCGGCCCGCCAAAGAGGCTGGCCCGCTGCAGGGCCTGTTGCGCCGCCGCCTCTGTCCCCAGCAGCCCCGTTTCCAGGGTCAGGTCCTCTGCCTCCGGCCAGGCGCTTTTGTTGCTGCTGGTCACCGTGTGATAGCGGTATTCAGAGGCGAGAAAGTCCAGCCGCGCCGCATCGGCCCCCGCCGCCAGACTGTCGCTTTGCAGCAGGTTGTTGCGGTCATAGGCCAGCTTCACCTTGTCCGGCGGCACCATCAGCGGGTCCAGACGGAAACTGCCCAGCAGGATCTCCGTTTCATCCAGCACCAGGGCCGCAGCATCAGGCCCCTGCAGATCCGGCGCGCGCAGCTGGCCCAGGGTCAGGCTGCCGTCGCCTGTCACCAGCCGGTAGATCCCGGCAGCCGCCAGAACGTCATCCAGGGCCGCCAGAGCCTGACCGCCAGCGGACAGGTAAAGACCCGTCTCCAGGCCTGCCGTTGCCGTCTCCAGCCCGTCAAAGGCCGCAAAGTCCAGCCGTTCCGACAGGCCCGCCACCGCCGCCAGCAGGCGGGCCAGAGCCACCGGGTTGCAGGACCCGCCGCTGGCGGCCTCCACCCTGATATCGGCGGTCACCTCCACCTCCCCGCTGCCGTCCGTGGCGTCTGTTGCCAGCTTGACCAGGCCGCGCGTGGAATCATAAAGAGCCTGACCGTCCGGCGGGTCCTGGCTTTCCAGCTCCGGCTCATCGCCTGCCAGAAGGATGGGCACCCCGGCTGCCCACAGTCGCTCAATGGTGATCTTCAAGGGGGTGGGGCACCAGCCGGGGTCTGCCAGCTGCCAGAGGTGCCGGGCGCGGTCCACCGCCACCGCAGGCACGTTGAGACAATGACCCAGAGCCAGGGGTTTCAGCTGGCCTGCCAGATCGCCGGAACCTTCCGTTGGGCTGCCGTCGCCCAAATAGCTCACCGTCTGCAGTTCCCGGTCCAGCCTGCCCAGCAGGTCACTTGCCGAAAAAGTCAGGCTGGTTTCCGTGGCCTCATGGCGGGTCACCAGCCCGGTGAAAATCTTCTGCTGCCGGGACAGAGGCTGGTTCCGCCCGCCTGCAAAGATCTCCAGCGGCCAGCCTTCAAAGGCGCAGGCAGTCAGGTCCCGGTCAAACGGGCCGTCATTCTGGAAGGTCACCTGCACGGTACCCGGCGCAGGTGCGGCCAGGGGCGAGCCCGCCAGGCCGATTTCCTGCACCACCAGCGGCGCTTCCGTCATCACACCAATGTAGCTTTCCAGATTGTCCAGCGGGTCCAGATAGTCCGCCGTGCCACCGTGCAGGTAACGCAGCCCGCCGGTCAGCCGGTCAAAGACCGTGACCTTTACCAGAACCTGATCGGCCATCAGCCCACCCGCCGCTGTTCAATGCGCCGCAGCTCCTGCCGCAGCTCCCGGTTTTCTTCCCGCAGGGCCTTCATTTCCCGGTTGGTTTCCCGCTGTTCGGCCCGCAGCTCGGCAAAACCATCGGCGGCAATTTCCGAATTGCGCATGACCGCAGAGACAAGTTCCCCGTTGACCGTGGCCAGCTGCGGCCCCGGAGCCTTGAAGCGGGCAGCGGGCAGGTCTTCCAGAAAGCCCAGGCGGTGGTCCTGGCCCGCATCGGTCAGAATGTCCCCGGCCTGTAGTTTCAGGCCCTGGTCCTGCAGCCTGATCCAGTCGGCCCAGCCGCCGCCGCCAAAGTCCCCGCCATAGCCCGTGGCGCTTGCCAGAAGCTTGTTGACCGCCGGGTTCTTCCCCCAGTCGCGCGCCGCCTCAGTGGCCTGCTGGGCCTGGCGCAGCGCCTCACGGATATCTGACAGCACCAGCAGCTGCTCCTGGTCTACCCCCAGGATCTGCTCCAGCTCGCTGACCTGCCGGGAGGCATCCTGTTCCGCCCCCTCCAGGGTGTCGATCACGTCTGAGAAAATGTCAAAGTAGGGCTGGCTGGCGGTGGTGTAGTAGGCAGCAGCCAGGGCCAGATAGTCCTGGCTGGCGGCGGTCAGGTTTTCCAGATCCTCGCCCGAGCCCGTGCGGTTGTAAGCCGTCAGCGCCTGATCATAGATACCTTCTGCCAGGGCCAGTTGCTCTGCGGTGGAAGCAGGCGACAGATCCCCCAGGGCAAGGCCCGTCAGGGCAGAGCGCAGGTTGCCAGCGGCGGCTTTCAGGCTGCTGGTGAAGCTTTCCGCATTGCGGGTCGCCAGCTCCAGCTGAAGGGCGACTTCCTCGCTGTTGTCCCCCAGATTGCCCAGAGCCACATCAATGGCGTCCAGGGCCTGCTGGTCCTCAGTCAGGGAGGCCAGCAGAGCCAGCTGGCTTTCGTTCAGGTCCGCCAGATAGTCGGCCAGGGCCGTGTCTGTAATGTCCTCGATGTAGCCAGCTGCTTCCCCCAGCATGCCGATTTCCCCGGCGGCATCGCGCAGGGCATCCCGTTCTTTCAGGATCGCCGCCAGGGAGCCATCCAGCCCGGCGGCCCCCAGCTGCAGATCCCCGATGAAGGTTTCCTGCAGCGTGGTTTTGGCATCTTCAACAGAGCGTTCCAGATCTTCCAGAGCCAGCCCCGTTTCCTCCAGCAGGGGACCTGCTTCTCCCAGGGTGGCGTTCAGGGTCCGCCAGGCCGTCTGTACCGGCAGCAGGCTTTCCGGATCTGCGGCCTCTTCTATGCCCAGCAGCTGGGCGGCATAGGCGGCGGTGGCATCTTCTGCGGCCTCCAGATCCAGCCCCAGTTCTTCTGTGGTTTCCTTGAAGGCCTGAATGTCCGCCACGGCCTGGTCCAGGCTGGCGCTGACCTGGCCCTGAATGGTGGCTGTCAGGTCAATAGATCCCCTGTGCAGGGCTTCCAGAGCGCTGTCGAATGTTTCGGCAAAGTCCAGCCTGGCCAGGACATCGGCCAGGGTGTCGCCTGCCTCCACCACAATGTGTTCCAGGGCCGTGGCCACATTGTCGGAAACCTCTGTTTGTGCACTGTCCAGACCTGCCTGCAGATTACGCACAAAGAAGTCCGCTATGGCGGCCTCTGAATCCCCGCCAAACTGACGCACCGTTTCCGGGTCCGCGTTGAAGCCCCCCGGCCCGCCGACGATGGAATAGAAGCCATCGCCCAACGCGCCACCCCGGTCCCCCTGGGTAAAGCCAAAAGAGGATTGAATGCCGGTCAGGTCAATGCCCAGGGCGGTAGAGGTGCTTTCCAGAGCCTCGCCCACAGAGCGGGCCGCTTTCTCCAGTTCCGTGGTGTCGCCGCCGTCCAGGGCATCCACTTCGCCGGGCATGAACGCACCGCTGCGAAAGCCCACCTGGCCAAAGGGATAGTCCTTGTCCTCGCCCATCAGCATGGGACCCAGAATGGCCGCCGCCGCCAGGGCCAGGCCCACATAGGGCAGGGCCGACCCGATGGCCCCCATGATCCCGGCCCCGCCTGCGCCTGCCGCAGAGGCGGCAGACCCGGCCAGGGCAGCCTCAGAGGTAAAGGCCCCGATGGTTCCGGCAGAGGTGATGCCCGCGCCGCCCAGGGCTGAAATGCCGGAGCCCGCCAGGGCGGCTTCTGAGGTGAAGGCCCCAATGGTTCCGGCGGAGGTGATGGAGTTAACCGTGGCCGGGGTCGCAGCCGTGCTGAACAGACCATCCAGCCAGCCGCCCACCGATCCGAAGATATCCACGCCAAAGACATCCAGACCCTGCCCGGCAAGGGACAGGGCGGAGCTGGGTGAAATGGAAGGGCTGGCCCCCGGCGGCACCGGCAGGCCCATCTGCCCGGCGGTCAGACCAAAGGCCCCGCCCAGCCCGGCCACTGCAGGCAGGATGATCTGCTGGCTGGCCATGTCCGCCACAAAGCGGGTCAGAATATCCCGGCCTGCATCGGCCCAGTCATTCCAGTCTTTCAGGTTGCCGCGCAGGGCCTCCTGGAAGTTGTCCGTCAGGGTGGTCTGCAGATCCTCCAGCCCGTTGCGCAGGGGCTCAAAGCGCAGCTGGTCCACCTGATCCTGATAGCGCTTCCAGGCGGCCTGACTGGCGGCCAGTTGACGATCCCCCCGGGCCTGGCTGACGGAGAGGGCCTGCTGACTGGCGGCAAGCTTTTGCTGTCCGCTTTCCGTCCGGGCCAGCTGTTTTTCTTGCGCCTGAAGGCCCGCTTCAACCCCCGACAATCCCTGTTGAGCTGACAGCAGGGTCTGGTCAAGGGACTGCAGGCTGAGTTGAAAAGCAGCCAATGCTGTCTGGCTCGACTGGCTGGCCTGATCCAGCCGCTGGAGTTGCAGCTCCACCTGCTGGGCAGCGGCTTCCAGAGTGCGGGCTGTCTCGCTCAGCGCCAGGGTCGGCGAGACACCGCGCGGCAGGTGCCCGGCGGTCCACTCGACTTTTACCGTCATGACAGAGGCCTTTCGGCGAAGAAAAAGGAGAGATATTCAGGCCTGGGCGGAGGCCAGATTGCGCAGGCATTGCCCGACCTTGTCGCTGGAAAGGGGGCGCAGCGGACTGGAGCCTGCTTGCCCGCTCTCAGCCGTGCCTGCAAAGAAGGGCGAGCTGAACCGGGCCCAGTCAGCCCGGGCCTCCAGCGCCAGACATAACTGGGGCAGCGGACAGTCCAGTACCACTTCCGGCGGCCAGCCCAGCCAGCCACAACCCCGGGCAAACAGCTGATCGAAGTAAGCAGCGTGGCTTAGCCGTCCGCTGTGCGGTCCTTTCCCGGCTTGGACTGACTGTCCGCCTCCCCGGCCGGATCCCTTGAGACCTCCTCAAAAGGTCGTCCTCCGTTGGCCAGGATCAGCAGATAATCACTAAGAGGTCCCGCCAGTTTCAGAGCCCCCATCTGAAAGGCCAGTTCCCTGGCCTCCCGCTGTGCCTCAGCCCCTTTCCAGTTGAGGCCTGCAGCCAGCACCAGGGCCAGCGCCTCTAGATCCAGCAGTTTCAGTCGCTCCAGCGCCGCACCGAACCCGCCGAACTGGCGGTTCAGGCTGGTGGCAGCCCGCAAACTGGGCTGCAGGTCATAACAACGGTCTTCATGCTCCAGGGTAATGACACCCCGTGTGATCTCGCTCATGGCGCGTCCTATTGCTGGTGTTGTGCGGGGATCAGATGAAAGGGCAGCAGGGAGGATCAATCTCCCGTCGTGGCCGGTACTTCAGTGATGGCCCCGGAAATTTCCAGAGCCACCGTGGCGCTGACCAGAGAATCGGCCGATCCGATCATGGTGGTGAAGGAGGTCACCAAGGCCTTGAAATAGAAGCTGGTCGGGGCGGGGGCACTGCCACTGGCCGGGATGTCGGCCAGGGAAACGCGAATGTTGTAAGGCGCATCGCTGTCCAGCGCCGCTTTCAAGGCCGCCTGCCCGGCATCACTCAGGTTCCGTCCCAGCTTCAAAGTAATGCCCCCGGCATCAAAAGAGCCTTTGATCTTCTGAGTTTCGCGGCTGTTGACCGTCACATGCTTGATGGTCTGAAAAGACTTGCCGAATTCGGAAATGTCCACCACCTCGGCCACAGCCTGATAACTGTCTGATTGCGCGTCTGCTGCTGGGGTGCCGATATAGATTTCAGAACCGGCAGAAGTTTGCAGGGCCATGAAATGCCTCCTGTAGTTTGATGAAAGAAGAAAAAATGTAATGGCCCTGGTGGGCCTGTTTGCGCTAAAGCGCCGCGCAAGCTGCGCGCCAATTGTTGTTTCTTGGGGCGCTAGTCCTGGTCCAGCTGATGCTGGCCTGCGTCCGGATTTCCTTACGGCCCTGGCGGGCCTAACTGCGCTCAAGCGCCGCGCAGGCTGCGCGCCTCAACGGCGCTAGTCCTGGTCCAGCTGATGCTGGCCTGCGTCCGGCCACAAGCACCAACGAGCGGGCTTCTAGCCTCGGGTACCGAGCTGGCGAAAGGCAGCGAGCCAAGCGCAACCGCGCGCCCGAGTTCATGCGAGGTGAACTTCGCGGCAGCGAAAAAAACCGAGCTGGCGAAAGGCAGCGAGGCAAGGGCGAACGCACGCCCGCAGCGATAGCAGAGCCCTGCGAAGCGTGAGCGAGGAACCTTCGCGGCAGCGAAACAAAACAGAGCTGCATTAGCAGCGAACAACATCCCGCCCTCACCCCCGGTCGAAGAAGACAAAGGGCAGGCTGATCTGTCGCTGCCACCAACCGCTGCGCTGATTATCAGGGCCGGATTGATCGGCGATCCGGGCCGCCTGACACTGCAGACCGGCAAAATTCCTGCCGCTCACCAGCGCAACCAAATCGTCAGCCAGATGCAAAACGTCACCGGCCCCGGGCGGGATCAGGAGGTAAAAAACCAGTTCACCTTCCTGCCGACGAAGACGGTTCCCCGCAGGCCCCAGGGTGAGATAACGGCTATCTCCGCTGCAGAGATCCCACTGTAGGAAGGGACCGCCAGCGGGAAAACCGCCGCCCGGAAAAGCCGGATCAAAGGGCCGATTTGGCCAGGCAATGGGGGTAGCGGACCATTGATCCGTCAGATGCTGGCGAAAGGCCGACAGCGCTGCGTCAAAGGTCAGGGTCATGAGGTTCTCCTGCCGGGATTATCCTGCCCGGGTTATCCGCGCACCTGCAGAAGGTGCAGCAGGGCTTCTTCCCCCAGATGGCGGGTCTCTACGGAAAGGATGCGCAGTGTACGCGCGCCGATGCGCAGACTGTCGCGCCCGGCCTTGGGGGCTTCCGGCAGGGCTTTTGCGGCCAGCCGCACTTCCCTGTCCCCCTCCTCTATGGCCCCCTGAATTTCACTGGGCTGATAACCACGGACCAGCGCTTTCATGGTCACTTCCTGGGGGGAACCGGCGGATAGCCAGGGTTGGCCGGCATCCGGTAAGCTTCCCAGCAGCAGCGTTACCTTCTGTCCCTGGCGGGCCAGCAAAGCCTCCAGACGATGGGCGAGGACGGAACTCATGCAGCGCTCTCCTGTCAGATCTGACGGGCGCGATAGGGGGCCAGCAAGGTCAGAACCTGCTCTGGCAGAGCCTCGCGGCCATAAACGGCTTTGTAGACACCGGGCAAATCTTCACTGTCCAGTTGCGGATCCCGCAGCCGCGCGAACCACAGGGATTTGGCCAGCTCCAAAGCCGCGCGTTCCACCTCCTGCGGCAGATCCCTGGGACCGCCGTCATCTCCCGGCAAACGCCAGCCCGCCTGATAGGTGACGGTGACTTCCCCGCACCAGCGCCCGGCGTAGCGTCCGTCCAGCCGATGCAACAGTCCCAGACTGCGTTCCAGCTGATAGGTCCCGGCATCCAGAAGTTCCCCGGCCAGGCAGACCGATTGCAGATCGGCCACCGGATAGCGGCTCAGCAACAAAGGACTGCGCCCGCTGCTCAGCACCTGCCGCTCCACCAGCCCTTCGCGGGCGAAAATCCGCCGGCAGTGTCCGGCCACCATGGCGCTGGCCTCGGTGATCAGACGGGCCAGCAGATCATCGGTGTCACTGCCGACAAGCCCCAACTCCTGCTTGAAAGTGGCGAGCTCAGTCAGATCCTGGCTGCTGGCCGGAACGGAAACCGTCAGCTCTGTAAAAGGTTGGGACGGTGGCGGCATGGGCGGCACTCCAAAAACACAATCGAAAAAAACGGAGGCTCTTACCGCTGGGTAAGAGCCTCCAGTTGGCCTTCAGGGAGGAAGGGCTCCTGAGAAGGAAGAGGATGAGCGAACAGAAGTCCTGAGGTTAAGCCCCCCAGGTCACCCCGGTTTTGATGGCGACCGACTGCTCGTGACGCAGGGCAAAGTCATGGCGGGCAATGGCCCGGACAACGGTCTGATCCTGGCTGAAGGCTGCCACCACACCGCTGCCATCGTGGTACGCGGCGGTGTCAGACAAGGAGATCTCGATCTGCCCGTCCTCGCCAATCAGCACATCGGCCATATCCGCCAGCATGACTTCCGATTCATCACTGCCCGCGCCACCATCGGTTGGCAGATTGTTGGACGGGAAAACCGGATAACCCCACAAGCGGCCGAAGGGGGCCTGTTCATCGGTAATGCGCAGTTCCGGGAACACCAGATTACCCACATCATCCCGCAGGACAAACAGATGATTGCGGGACCGGGGGGCCATAAACCAGGCAGGCCGGAGCAGCCGAACTGAGGCTTCTTCAAGAGTAGTGACCAGCGCTTTCAGATCAGCTTCAATGTCTGCGGCGGTGTTGCCGCTGGAGGCGGTGACCTGTGCGGGATCGGCCCAATGGCGCAGCCCCTTTGGCGCATTGCCCGTGCCGTCGTCCTGCAGAAAGGCCGCATCTTCGGTTACCGACATGCCAGCGATCAGATCATCCAGCACCACCTGATCGGCCTGGGGAGAGGCTGTGCGCAGCAGATCATTGGACAAAGGCACCATGGCCGCCAGCTTGCGGCTGGTCAGACGCAGTTGCCCGAAACCGGGAGAGGTCTTGCCGATGGTCTGATTTTCCCCCACGTAGGAGGCCGCCGCTCCGGAGGCCAGCTTAGGCATCAGCAGTGAACCATTCATGGGCACCACCACTGCCCCGGCCCGGCGCACCACTGTGCGGACTCTCAGAAGATCGATGATTTCCGCACTGTAGGTTTCGGGCACCAGAAAACCACCGGATGAACCGCTGCCGGCAGCCAGTGTCTTGGCAATGACCTCCCCCTCCTGCCCCCAGGTTCTGGCCGCAAAGTCTGCTGCCAGTTGGGGGATGCCCTTGGCAGCGCCCAAGGCCCGGACAATCCGGGCAAAGCCCTGGCCTTTGGGCTGAGGGGCGGCCACCTGTCCCGGCAGGTTAAAGGACCCAACTTCCCCTGCTGGGTGCGGTCCACCCGGTAACAAACTGGCCCCAAGGCCGGAGCGTCGGCTCAAAGGCTGCAGGGCCTTATCAACGGCCTGATCCACAGCCTGGTCAATCAGACCAGACAAGGTTTCCCCCCGTTTCCCGGCAGGCAGAGCCGTCTCTTCATGCAGGGCAGCGTCCGAGGACGGGCTAAAGGTGTAATCCATCATGCAAGCTCCTTCATGGCAGCAGGTTTTCTCCCTCCAGCCGAAGCCGTCAGGACAAGCAAATCAAAAAGTCAAAAGGTCAGAGAGAAACAGACAAAGACGTCAGATTGAGACGTCCGGATAGCCGGAAGCGCGAAACGTTCAGAGCCTCAGCAGGTACCGGAAAGCTCACCAATGCGACGCCGGACGGAGCGGGCGATCAGGGCAGCCAGTGCTTTCTCACCGTCACTGACAGACGCAGCAGGCCGCCGGATTTCCGGCTGGGTCTCCAGCCTTTCCGCGCCTTGCCAGGCTTCTCCCTGTCCAGGCCCTCCCTGCGGGACCTGCCCCCGTACAGCCAGACTGTCCACATGCTCTTCCAGCTTGCTTATGCGATGTTCGAGCAAGATCAGCTGTTCAGACAGATCGTCAGTGATCAGCAGTCCGGGTCCCGCTAAGGCATGAGGTCCGGCAACAGGTTCAGGTTCCGCATGCAGTTCCCGCCGGACCAGCGCCTTCATGCGGGGCAGATCAGCGCGTGCCGATCCGGCTCGCTCAGAAGCCGTGACGCTCCAGTGCTTGAGCGGAGCCATATCGATGCCCTGGGACTGGGCTGTCACCAGGGCCTGAGGATTGGCCGGCAGAGGCACGCAGGAGACTTCCAGAAGTTCCTGCTGCAGATAATCCACGCCGACAGCCTTGCCCTCTGCGGCCTGTGCGGCCTGATCCTCCACGCTCAGGGGCTGCCATTTCTTCGGCCGGAACCCAACGGAAACCCCTTGCAAAAAACCACCGGCATAGAGCTGATACGTCATGTAACCAAAGGGGTTAACCTCTTTGGGGGTAAAGGCGATCCTGGCCTTCAGACTGTCGCCATCCTGAAAGAGGTCACAGACCTTACCCACCGGCGGCAAGGTGGTGTCATGCGCCCACAGCACCACGGGGTTTCGTTTGAAGTTCTCAAGATCCCAGCCCCCCAGCCGCACCCGGTCGCCGTCGCGGTCCGGAGCATCGGTTGACAACGTAACGTCCAGGGTCAGGTCCTGTGCACCGTTATCGCTCACAACCGCGGCAGCGTTCAGGCTGCCCAGTGTGGCGAGTTTCTGTACCGAACCGGCGGCGGGAGGAGCGAAAGAGGAGGAAAAAGGGGCGTGCCTGTCCGTCATGGCGTCATCCTTCTGATTGCGGGGGAAGACCGGCCAGCGCACGGATCTCCCCTGCGCTGAAATGCTGAGGTGCAGCGGTCATGATCTGACGGCGGAAGTCCGCGTCTTCAGCCACCGGGTTCTCAAAATCCAACCGCAATCCCGGACCGAATTGCGGCACCAGACGTTGCTGCAGCACTTCCCGGAAAAGAGTAAGACGCGGCTTCAGTACCTCCTTGGCAAAGAAGTAATCTGCGGCCTCGATGGTTGAACGGTTTGAGTTTTGCAGAATGCCGAGCTTTTCCGGCGGCAGGCCATATACGGAGACAATGGTGTCCCGCTCAAACTCCCTGAGTTCGCGCATCTGAGTATCGCGGAAAGACTGTCCGATCTCTGTTACCGCCAGCGGCCCACTGGAAAAGAAAGGCCGTCCGGCATTGTCCGGCCCCTCAAAACGCTGGCTCCAGGCGGCTTCCAGCCGCCCGGCCTCTTCCGGGGTCAGGGGTTGCTCCTGACTGCCGGTCACCACCAGATCCGGTCGGGCGCGGTTGGCCAGAAAGGCCCCAATGTACTTGGCGGCATATTCATCCGCATCCAGTTCGTCGGCCAGAGCCGTGCCCAAACCAGATCCCCGCTCATAAGGACGCTCCGGATCCACATCCCGGAACAAAATGATGTCCCGGGCCGGGATCTCCCCCTGAAATCCACCGGGCACCGACAGGCGATAAAAGGGACGCTGGGTCGTGGGCAGGTCCGTTACCCAATGAGGCGACAGGGGCCAGGTGGCAATGGGACAGCCCACACCATTACGCTCCAGCAGCCAGAAGGCTTCCCCCACCAGATCCAGATGCAGGAAGGTCACCTTGCGCACCTCCAGTCCGGTCAGGCCCGGCAGGCCATCCTGATTGGGCAGGGTACCTGCTGACAGCAACTGCTCCAGTGGATGGCCCGGCAGGTCCCGTCTTTCTCCCCGGGTCACTGCCCCCTTGCCGGCCTGTGACCGCGACACCTGCCAGTCAACGGCGGCAAGAGACCCGGCGACTTTGCCAGCTGCAGCCCGCAGCCAGGGCATGTCATTGTAAGCCTTCAGAAAGGCTGCTGTGCCCCGGCGCGGCGGCAACCAGCGGATGCCGGGCAGCAAATGGGCAGGCAAGCTGCTGCCGGTCGGGGGCGTTTCCTGAAGCCTGATGTTTGAATGGCCGTTGCTTGTGGCCCTCTGTTGACGGCCTCTTTTGCCTTCAAGACCCGCAGAGTGCCGGAGCCCGGCAGAGCCTCGACCCTGGCCCAGCAGCCGCCGCCAGAATCCGGATCTCTTTTGTCTGTCTTCTGCCGAGCTCATCGAAACCACCGCAGCGGCTTGGCCGCCAGCAACGCCAGAGCGCCGGACAGCGCATCAATCTGGTCTTTATGGGCAGAGTTGGGAAACAAAGCAGCCTCCTCCAAAAATACACCGTTCCAGGGCGCGCTAAGCAGCTTGATGTTGCCCGCCTCTGCCTGGGCAGCAGCCGGTTCCGCCCGGGTCACCTTGTCTCCGGTTTCCCGTTCGATGCTCAACCGCCACCCGGCCAGCAGGCGGGCAAAGTCCTGAGCCTGTACCTTTCCGGCCTGTCCGGGATCCTGCGGCAGAGAGATCTGCACAGAGGGCCCATCGCGCCGGGCCGTGGCGGCAATGGCCCGCCGCACTTCCGGCCCGTCCGCGCGCAGGCGCTGAATGTCTTCCAGGTAGAAACAGCCCTGGCTGTCCCGCGCCAGCAACAGGCCCACGGTCCAGTCCGGGTCTCGCCCGGCCCGCTCTGCAGAAGCCGCCAGATCCCAGTGGCGCACCCGATCCGCTCCGGCAGGAACCGCTTCGACAAAAGAAAACCAATGCCGCTGGAAAAGACCGCCCTGACGGGGCACCGGCCTCTGCTGCAACTGTCCGGCAGCGGCGTATTCGCCCAGGGTGTCTTTCAGCTCTGCCACCAGTTCTGACGAAAAACGCCCGGGCCACAACAGCTCCCCGGCGGATCGGCGGGGGTCTGTGAAACCAAGAACTGTTTGGCAGCGCCGCTCGGGCTCAAACTCCATAGGCAGCATCAGATGCTCATAGTTCAGTTCCCGCGCCAGAATGTGGCCGCTGACGTCCCGTTCATGCACCCGTTGCATCACCACCACGATGGCGCTGCGGGCCGGATCGTTCAGGCGGGTGGGCACGGTTTCATCAAACCAGCGCAATGTGGTTTCCCGAACAGCCGGGGAATCGGCCTGATGAACATTGTGCGGATCATCAATGATGAAACGGTCTCCCCTTTCCCCCGTGCCCAAACCGCCGACGGAGGTGGCCAGGCGAAAGCCGGTCTGATCATTGTCAAAACGCTCCTTGCTGTTTTGATCCCGACTGAGAGCGAAGGTTCGCCCCCACCGCGCCTGATACCAGGGCGACCGGATCAGGCGGCGACATTTGATGTTGTCCCGCAGGGCCAGGCGCTGGGCATAAGATGCGGAAATGAAGCGGCTGCCCGGCTGAGCCAGAGGTCCCCACTCCCAGGCTGGCCAGCCCACAGCCACAGACAGGGACTTCATGGAGCCGGGCGGGACATTGATCAGCAAGCGGGTGATTTCAGCCCGCGAGACCGCCATCAGGTGATCGCAGAGAGCCGAAATGTGCCAGTTGCTTTGAAAGGGTCGGCCCGGTGGTTCCAGCACCGGCCAGCACAGCCGGATGAAACGCTCCAGCGAGTGCCGGGCGTCAATCCTGTCCAGCGCCACCAGACCGCTTTGAGGATGAGCCAAGGCGGCCTTCAAGGATCGCACGCAACGCGTCACGCTCTGCCTCATTCAGATCACTGAAATCCAGGTTTTCTTCACCCGCCCCGCTGTCCGCACCGATTGTTGTGCTTTCTGCGCGCGCCAAAGCGGCCTGATCTGCCGTCAGACGTGCCAGCAGCCATTTTCGCACCTCCACTCTCAGCCTGGCCCGTTGCAGTTCATCACGGGGACTTTCAGCCAGGGCGGAGGTGCTGGACAGGTCATCGGCAATTTCCAGAATTTCCTCGGCCCAGAGTTCCGCCTGCAGAGTTCGGGCAGCTTCGTAACGCTGAAAGAACACAGGATCGTCACAGAGTTTTTTCAGCACCGTTGTTCGACTGGGGTGGTCCGCTGCAGCGCAGATGGCGCGCAGGGTCTCCCCCGCAGCGATGCGGCTGCAGATTTCCGTCTGGCGCTGTCGCGAGACCTGAACGGGACGGCGACTGGCTTTTCGCTTCACAACCGCTGTCTCTTTCTTCCCGTCAAAACACTCGCTGCTTCTCAATGAAAATGAAGACCCTCAGATCAAAGACCGTCGAGCAGTCTCCCGAAGCGCAACCGGTCGGTGGCAAAAGGCTACTCTCTTACCTTCGGCAGAGAGCAGCAGTTCCTCAGCGGCACCCGCGCTGAAATGAAAAACCCGCCCTGCTCTGGGGAAGCAGTGACGGGTTTTCTCGGGGGTCTCTCAGGGATCCGTGAGAACTTTGGGATCATCTGAAAGAACGCTCTTGCCTCTGTTGGGGGAGGGAGGATAAGAGCGGGTTGGGTTCAGTTCTTGATAGTGACCCTATATGTTCACGTTTTACCCCCAATGTCAAGCGTGTTTTTGCCTGTGGGGTTCCGTGGTTGGATTTTCGGGTAAAGCAGACGTCAATCCGGGTTCCAGCCTTTGAGCTGACAGTAGAGACTCAACGCCTGTCCAAGTTGTTGACGGGTGTAACCTTTACGCCGGCGACGCAAGCGATCGATATCCTGGCAGGACCGACCTTCCCCCAGAACAGCCATCACCGCCGCCTGATCAATGGCTTCCTGCTGACAGCGACGTCCCCACTGCAGATAGTCGCGCACCTGGACCTGAAACAGATCCGGATCAGGACGCCCGGCCCCGTCCACCCGTTCCCGACCCAATGAACTGCCTCTGGCGCCCAGCCCTCTGGCCAGGCGCGAGAAACCGATGTAGAGACGTTCTGCCGCCATCTGCTGGCCACTTGTTAAACTGCGCCAGAGTTTGGCATCTACCACCCTTTGCTGCCGCCGCACCTGACGCCAACGGGTTTCCGGCCTGCCAGCGACGGTTCCCCCGCTGCCCCCATTGCCATCGCCTTCAACAGCTTCCCAGAACACAACGCTTTGAGTCGGACTGTGCGCCTCCTGCCAGTGGGACGGCGGCGCAGTCTGCCCCTTAAGCCCTCCCCTTCTGGCTGGCTTTGCCAGAAGACGACTGCGGGCACAGCTCCTGGCACTCCTCTTTGGGGATGAAGGGGCCTCTCGACGAGGCTTGACTGCCTCAGTTGAGGTCGATTGAACCCTGTCAGAACAACAGGCATCACCCGGACCCGGGGTGGCGGACGCCAGCGCCTGGCGACGGGCCTCAGCTTTTGTCATCAAAGACCTCCCCGCTCTTGCAGAGGCTTGCGTCGGGTCCTGCCGCTTCCGTCGGCTGGCTTTTGCGGGGCCAGACGATAGCCCAGACGGAAAGACAGGGAGGCTTGAGAGGCCGACACACCGGCGGATGCCGGGTTGAAAGATGCTGAAGAGGACGCACTGACCCGAGAAGAAGATAAATCAACCGAGGATGAAGCAGATGGGGGCAAACCTGTTGGAGACAACTCAGAAGAGGACGAGGACAGGGGCTGATCGGCCGAGTTGACCTTCCCCCCTTCCTCCGTAGCAGTCTTGTGCATTACAGACGCGGGCACCTCCCGGCTTTTGCCTTTTCTGGCTCTGCGGGATTTGGCCGCCAAGAGGCGGGCCTGCGCCGCCGCCTTCTGGCCAGCCTCAAACTCCTGCTTTTCCGGGCAGGTGTGCGGGCCATATCCCAAAACCCGCTGCAGGGCCCGCGGGCTCAACCGCTGCCAGTCGACCCGGTGATCTCCTTGCAGAATGGCCGGTACTGCAGCCTGTTTTCCGTCATCAGATCGGGAGAGCGATCGCGCAGCTTTGCGGTCGCGCTGTCGCCGCGTCAAAGCCACCCTGTCGGTCTGCTGCCTGCCTGGCAGGTCGCGGCTTCCTGCTTTTGTTCTGCGGCCTCTTTGCCTGTCATGGGCACTCACGATGGACCCCTTGCAGGGCCGCGTCAGGTCTCTGCCACTACCGTTGTGCCCTCTCTCCTTTAAACCATCCTGCCCAGGTTTCTTGCCGTCATCTGCCGTCATGTTTCACACCTCCGATTCAGAACAAAGAGAGAACATAAAACACAACCTAAAGCCGAAAAACAAGTAAACTTGTTGATTTTGTAAAATTTGTTAAGTAGGTTTCAGACAGTTCACAGTAGCCGCCCGGTCAACTTCGCGCGGCAGGCTGGAGGAGTCTCTGTGACCCAAAAAAACTCAGAAATCGGGGGCTCTGTCGCCGACAGAAACGCTCCCGGAGCAACAGCCCGGCAGCTTGGACTGCTGGTACGCAGCTGGCGGCTGGACAACAACCTGTCCCAACCCCAACTGGCCCAGCAACTGGGAGTAACTCAACAGGCTGTGCAGCAGCTGGAAAGCGGGCGCACCCGCGCACCCCGCTATCTGCTAAAACTGGCTCGCCTGATGTCACTGGATGCTGAAGCCCTTTCAGAAGGCCGGTCTGTTCCCCTCTCGCCCCAGGCTCAGGTAACGGGGCAGCCGCTCGCACCCGCTGACGCAGGAATCCACTCGGCTTTCCCTTCGGACGCCGCCAACCCTGTTGCGACCACATCTGATGTAACCGACGCAATCCCCGCCCCACCCGGCCCCAGGGATCTGCCTGTCTATGCCTCCGCCCAGGCGGGTCCCGATGGCATGACAGTGAGCTACGATCCCATTGAATGGCTCGAACGTCCCGCCCCTCTGGCGTCGGTCCCCAACGCCTTTGCCATGTACGTGGTCAACGACTCAATGGAGCCACGCTTTCGTCAGGGCGATCTCTTGCTGATCCACCCGCAACGCCCCATCCGGCGGGGCCAGACGGTGCTGATCATTCAGCGTGATGAAGCAGGAGAGGAACGGGCCTATGTCAAAGAACTGCTGCAGCTGACTGCCGATCAGGTGACCCTGCGGCAGCTCAATCCTGACAGCGAACTGACCCTGGCCCGAGCCAGCGTTACCGGCCTGCACCTGGTGGTGGGCGTTCATTTCACCGGCTAGGTTTTGGCCCTGCAACAGTTCCTCTTGACCTTGGGGTTTCTTCTGCGCCATCATTCATATGACGATCATCATATGAAATTAGCCTGAACTTCAGATGACAAAAACCAGCGCAGCGGGCAACCGCCGACAACAACAGAAGGCAGACAGCCGGGACAAGGTGGTCTCGGCTGCTGCCCGGCTGTTCCGCGACCGGGGCGTCGACGGGGCCGGCATTGCCGAGATCATGAAAGCAGCCGGTCTGACCCATGGCGGTTTCTATGCCCACTTCCAGGGCAAGGAAGACCTGCTGTCTTCCGCCATCACCCAGGCCATGACGCAAAAGCGCGGGGACTGGTTCAGTGATCTGGACGACCTGCCCCCTGAAGACCAGCTGAAACGAGTGACGCGCCGCTATCTCAGCATGAAACATCGGGATCTGCGTGACGATGGCTGCGCCCTGGCAGCGCTTGGCACTGATTTGAGCCGCAGTGGCGCCGCCCCGCAAAACGCCATGGCCTGCGAATTGCGCAAAGCCCAGGACCGCATCACGACCCTGATGACAGAACGGCAAACCCGGCAGGACCTGCCGACAGACGAAACCTCCCCCGCGCAGCAAGAAAATCAGGACCGCGCTCTGGCTCTCTTTGCCCTCTATGTGGGGGGCATCGTCGTCTCCCGCGCTGTGGGGGACAGCCCGGTTTCAGACCAGGTCATCGAAGCCTGCCGCCACCTGGCGGACCGGGAAGTTGACCAGGTTTTTGCCGCCAAAGACAAACAAGAACGCTGATAGCTACAACCAACAGAAAGCATGACAGGAAGATGGCCCAGACCTACGAAACCCTGACCCTGGAGGTGAGCGAGAACATCGCCACCCTCACCCTTAACCGCCCCGACGATGCCAATGCCCTGAACCCTCAGATGGGGGCGGACCTCTTCCAGGCGGCGCTGGCCTGCCAGGGCAATTCAGAGGTTCGGGCTGTCATTATCACGGCAAAGGGCAAACTCTTCTGCGGGGGCGGTGACCTGAAAGCCTTTCACGACTGTGGCGACGGTTTGCCGCCGGTGCTGATGGAAACAGCAACGCTGCTGCACAACGCCATCTCCGTGCTCAACCGCATGGATGCCCCGGTGATCATGGCCATCAACGGCACCGCTGGCGGAGCGGGCCTCTCCCTGGTCTGCGCGGGGGATCTCGCCATCTCCAGTGACAAAGCAAAGTTCACCCTTGCCTACACCGGGGCGGGACTGACGCCGGACGGCAGCTCAACCTATTTCCTGGCGAAAAACATCGGCCTGCGCCGGGCCAAGGAAATGGCGTTGCTGAACCGGGTTCTGAGCGCTGAAGAAGCCCTGGACTGGGGCCTGATCAATCAGGTGGTCAGCCCGGAAAATCTGATGGACGAAGCCCGCAAACTGGCAACCCGCCTGGCTGCCGGTCCGACGCTGGCCTATGGCGAGGCCAAGCGCCTGTTGCTGGACGGTGCCACCCAGGCACTTGAAAGCCAGATGGACGCAGAAGCCCGCGCCATCGCCAACATCAGCAAAACACGGGACGCACGCCATGGCATGGAGTCTTTCCTGAAAAAGGAAAAACCCAGCTTCTCAGGCCAGTAGGTATGGGAGGGCTGCCCTCCTCTTCCCGCTTGATACAGCGCCCCCCGACAACTGTTCAGTCCCTTAAGGAGCTCATCATGAGCCAGGAAACCAGCAAATACAGCAAGAAAACCCTGCGCGTTTTTGGTCGAAACATGACCTGCATCGACGAAGGTACAGGCGATCCCATCCTGTTTCTGCACGGGAACCCCACATCCTCGTACCTCTGGCGCAACATCATGCCACACCTGGAAGGTCAGGGACGGGTGATCGCCCCTGATCTGATCGGCATGGGAGACAGTGAAAAGCTGCCCCGTTCCGGTCCGGAGCGCTATACCTTCGTTGAGCACCGGGAATTCCTTGAGGGCCTGATCCGCAAGCTGGAAATCAAAGGCAAGATCACTCTGGTCATCCATGACTGGGGCTCAGCTCTCGGCTTTGATTTTGCCCGCCGCCATCCGGAGCGCATCAAGGGCATTGCCTATATGGAAGGCATTGTCAAACCGGTCACCTGGGCAGACTGGCCGGAGCAGGCCCGCAACATCTTCCAGGCGTTCCGGTCGGAAGCAGGGGAAGAGCTCATTCTCAAGAAGAACACCTTTGTTGAACGGGTGCTTCCAGCCTCCATCCTGCGCGACCTGAGTGAAGCAGAGATGGCAGAGTACCGCCGTCCCTTTGAGCAGTTTGGGGAAGACCGTCGCCCCACTCTGACCTGGCCCCGCCAGATTCCCATTGAAGGCGAACCACAGGACGTCACCCGCATCGTTCAGGACTACGCCGACTGGATGGCAGAAAACGACTTGCCCAAACTCTTCATCAATGCCGAGCCAGGCTCCATTCTGGTCGGCCCCCAGCGGGAATTCTGCCGGAGCTGGAAGAACCAGACAGAAGTGACGGTCAAGGGCCTGCACTTCATCCAGGAAGACTCACCTGATGAAATCGGACGCGCCGTTTCCGACTGGCTGGCCAAAATCTGACGGAAAGCGCCCCGCTTCAAAAACTAAGGGCCAGACCGGCATGACAGACCGGTCTGGCCCTTGTTTTTGCAGCTTTTTTCCCCGCGAAAGCCGGATCGGTTTCATGGGAGTCAAATCGGTCTCAGTGGACTCACGACGTAACAACACGTCAATCGTGAAACTCTTTTCAGTGTTTCAGAGGATGAGTCACGGTTTCTAAGAAATGAGCCCACCAAAGACGATTGGACCCTATTAAGCAGGTTCCCCGATCGTCTCTGTTTGTCCGTAGCCAAAGGCTTCGATGTGGGGGGCCAGGATTTTGCGGGCCGGTTCCATTTCTTCCGCATAGCGTTGCCAGCGGTAGCGGGCGGTGGTGTAGAGCGGTTGAATGACGGAATGAAAACTGGGCGTGTTGATGGCCCCTTTGGCCCGGGCATGTTCGGCATAGCGGGTTACGGCATCATCCCATTCCAACCCCAGAGCTGTCAGGATGGGAGAAACGACCCCCTCCAGGTTCTCAATCAGGTCCTCATAGCGGTGGGTGACCACATTCAGATCCAGAACCTTCTGATACTGCCCCCATAGGGTCATAACCTCATCATAAAGGTGGGCGGACTCTTCAATGGAGTAGAAGTTGTTCATGGCATCATTTGGTGAAAAGCAAATGATGAAGGTGGACAGCACACAGTCGCAAGGATGACGCCGCGCAGAAATGAAGAGAGCGTCAGGGAACAGCCTGTGGATCAGTCCCGCCTGCACATTGTTCAGGGGCAGTTTGTCGATCAGCTGGGTTCCCGGTTGCCTTTCGATGGCCCGTTCGACCATGGCAAAGTAGGCATCCCGGTAGGTTTGGATCAGTGCAGGTGGCAAGTCTGCCAGAACCTCAGGATAGTCCCCTTTAAAGTCCCGGCGGATCTGCACCTCCAGCTGATTGATGAGGGAAAACTCATCCATCACCTGAATACCCGGATGGGCATCAAGTATCTGATCCAGCAAGGTGGTTCCAGAGCGGGGAAAACCCACAAGAAAAGCTGGCGATTTCTGACCCTCGGGCAAAGACGGCGTGATGCTCCAGCTTTTGCACCAGTCAGCGGTGAACTTTTCTTTGAACAGACTGATCTTATCCAGATAGCGCTTTTTGCTGTAGCGTTTCGACCCCTCGCTCACCGCTTGCAGACGATTGGCTTCCTGCAGGCAGACAAAGCCCTTATGCGGATCGCCCACCAGATCGTGCAGGCGGCCAAGATGAAAGAGAACCTGTTGCTTGACGTTATCCGGGCTGTCGGAAAGGTCCAGGTCCACCACCCGTGAAAGCGCCTTTTCCTTGTCACCGGAGATATCGTCACACTTTGACAGCACCAGATGCAGCAAGGGGTGCGATGGGAAGCGCTTTAACCCTTCAAGCGCTTCTTCGCGGCAATCGTCCAGCCGGTTCTGGCGATGGAGAGTAAAGCAGAGGTTGACCACTGCTGAATCGTGGGTTTGATCCAATGCAATGGCCTGACGGAAGCTGGCAATGGCTTCTTCAAAGCGTCGCTCTGACCGGAGCAGGTTTGCCAGCTGAAAGGCGGTCTTTGCGGTGGCTGAAATGACCAGACTGGCCTGCAGGGACTTGATGGCCAGATCCGGTCGGGACAGCTGCTGATACAGCGGTGTCAGCCGCTCCAGAACCCTCATCTTTCGCGACCCGACTTCCAGAGCACTTCGATAGGCCAAAACAGCGTCCATAGGACGATCCAGCAGCTGATAGGCTTCCCCCAGCTGAAAGTATGCCGTTTCGCTCTTTGGAAAACTGAGCAGGACAGACTGGAACTGCCAGATGGCTTCCTTGCTGTTGCCCTGCGCCATCAGAATGACGCCTTTAAGCACCTTAACCAGTTCAGCTTCCGGCGATGTCTTTTCCAGGCTGCGAAAGAGGCCACGGGCCTCTTTCAGCTTGCCCTGCTGTGCCAGGCGAAATCCCTGATTAGCGATCTGTGCTGTATCCATAGTTATTCGCTTGCCTTTTCGCCCTTCGCATCGTCAAGCAGAACCTGTGAGGGTTCAGGCTTGCGTCTCTGATTCCAGGAAACCACTCACCAGACCGGCCATACCGGCAAGGTCTGTTGCCTGAAGCAGATCGGTCTCAAAAAACTGACAGTTAAGCTGATTTTGAACATCCATTGCCACTTGTAGCAAAGCAAGTGAATCCCCGCCCAGCTCAAAAAAATCGTCCCGGCGGCTGATCTCGTCAATCTCCAGCACGTCGGCCCAGATTGCCGCCAGCTTGCATTCCATGTCGCCCTTAGGTGGCTGATAGTCCGGAAGGCCGCCAGGCCGGGACCGGGTCAGTTCCGGCAGTGCCCGGTGGTCGATCTTTCCACCGGCTGTGTGCTGGAAACGCTCCACAAGCACCAGGCGGCGCGGGATCATTGTTTCCGGCAGGTGTCTGAAAAGATCTGCCCGCAACTGATGTTCCGTGACCAGGCTGTCCCGCGTGGGCTGTACGTAGCCAACCAGGAAATCCTCGTCCCTGCTGCCCTTGCGCACCACCACCGTTGCTTCCGTCACGCCTTCCAGTGACCGCAGGCCGGTCTCCACCATGGCCAGTTCGATCCGATAGCCCCGGATCTTGACCATGCTGTCCATGCGCCCCCAGAACTCCAGCAGGCCATCTTCGCGCAGACAGCCCAGATCACCGGTGGCCAGTCTCTGGCGTCCGGGACTTTGCGGCAGCGGGACAGAGGAAAAGCGTTCGGCCGTTAAGTCCGGCTGTTGCCAGTAGCCGGTGGCCAGGTAATCGCCGGTCACGATGATCTCGCCGATTTCGCCCGCAGGCAGCGGTTCTCCCTCTTCGTCAACAATCATCAAGTCCCGTTCTTCCAGGCCGTACCCGACCGGCACCGTGCAGCCGGGCTCCAGCACCTCGGGGTCAATCTGCCATTCCGAGATAATGCCAGCCTCACTGCTGCCCAGGCGGTTGACGACCGGGCACTCCCAGCCCAGCTTCTCCCGCATTTTTTCGAGATCTTCCGGATAGAGTTTTTCCCCAGCGACGAAGATGGCGCGTGGTTGCCAGTCCTGCTCCTTGCTGGCCAGGATATCGATCAGTTCGCGCAACAGGGACGGGGTGACATGCAGCAAGGTGATCTGACGCTGGCACAACGCATCTGCAAAGGCAGCAGTGCTGGTGTCACGGAGGTGAAAAATATCCAGAGAGCCGCCCGTCACCAGAGACCCGAAGATCACCGGTACCGATCCGCAATGGGCAAATGACAGCAGGTGAGCCTGCCGGTCTTCGGGTCCATAACCATGAAAGGTCGGCAGCAACCAGATGTTCCGACAAAGCGCCCGCTGGGTGCGAATGGCACCTTTGGCCCGCCCGGTGGTGCCGGACGTCAGATAGATCATGCAGGCGGAACCAGGCTCTGCCACTGGCCCCTGCCGCTGTTCCTGGCCCTGCCCCAACCCGTCAACAGCCGACAAACCTTCTGCGCCGATGCACAGTGGCAAGGTCCTGATGTTGTTTCGGCACCAGTCTGCCAGGTCCGACTCTGTCACCACCAGCTGACAGTTCAGCAAACTCTCTTCCAAGGCTTCAGGTGGTGCCTGAGGATCGATTGGAATGACAGGAACACCGGCTCTGACCGCCCCCATAACAGCAATAATGGCCTGCGCCCCGTGGCTGAAAACCAGCGCAACAGCTTTATCCGCCTCCAGTTTTGCAAACCCATCGCGATAGTGCCCGCTTTCCGCAAGAAGCTCGCCATAGCTCCAACTCACCGCCCCATCTGCAATGGCCAGCGCGTCCGGCTGGGCGGCGGCAATGCGTTCAAAACGCGATGCCAGCGTTCCATCAATTTCTTCACGGGTAAAAGGAAACATCTAAAAAAAGACACCAGCCAGAAAGTTACATCCACCTGCCCAATGACAGGCATTAAAAGCAGCCAGGAGGTATCAGGCCGTGCCCCCTTTGACCTTAGCCCTGAAAACCTCACCTCACCTCACCGGCCAAAGAGTTAATCTGCAGACCCATGATCTGGCAAGAGGCTCGCCATGCCTGCCAGGTCAGTGGCGCCAAACAGATCCGTTTCTTCGATCTGGATCGGCAGCTCATTCTTCAAGGCGGCAGCGACTGAAACCAACATGAGAGAATCACCACCCAGATCAAAGAAATCGTCCCTGCGACCGATTTGATCAATCTCCAGAACTTCAGACCAGATTTTTGCCAGCAGTTCTTCCTGCGCCCCTTGCGGGGCTTCCTGATCCGGCAATCCATGGGGTCGCTGCCTGTTCCAGGCAGGCAAATCCGCGTAGTTCAGTTTTCCGCCAGACGTCAGCGGCATACTCTCCAACACCCTGATTTGTCTGGGAACCATGAATTCCGGCAGATGCTTCAGCAAAGCCTCCCGAATGGCCACACCTGGCGTCTGCTGTTGCGCCAGCATGTGAACATACCCCAGGAGGAAGTCACTGCCCCGGCGATCCTGCCAGATTTTCACAGCGGCGCTCAAAACCCCCTCAATCTGCAGCAAGGCCTGTTCGACCTCTCCCAGGTCAACCTGAAACCCGCGGACCTTGGCCACATTGTCCTTTCGGCCAAAATAAGCCAGCAGGCCGTTTTCTTGTCGTAAACCCAGATCTCCTGTGAAAAAGCGCTGTCGTAACGGGCTGTCACCAGTGGGCGCAGCTTCAAATCTCTTTTCTGTCAGATCGGGCCGACGCCAGTATCCCAGAGACATAAAGTCGCCGGTCACAACCACTTCCCCTATGTCCCCGTCTTCAACAACCGCCCCCTCTTCATCCAGAAGAGTCACGTCGCGCTGATCAATGGGATAGCCGACCGGGACAACCTCATCCGGTTCCACCAGCTGCAAATCCACCCGCCAGTCGGCAATCACAGCCGTCTCACTGGTGGCCAGGCGATTGACCACCGCGCAGTCCCATCCCAGCGTTTCCGTAAGCAACCTCAGGTCAGCGGGATAGAGTTTTTCTCCGCTCACCACCAGCAGACGCGGTTGCCACCTGCTGTCCGTCGACTGCAGCAAAGCGGCCAGTTCTCTCAGGATTGACGGTGTTAAATGAAGAACGGTGACCGCTTGCGCTTCCAGTTGCTCAATCAACTGCCCGGGAGACTGGCGGCGCAGGTCGAAAAGACTGATGGCCCCGCCCACCAGATAGGCCCCGGATATGGCTGGCATGGAGCCGGCAAAGGAAAAGGAGAAAAACAGGGCCTGCCTGTCTTCCGGCTCGTAGCGAAGATCATCAGGCAGTTGTTGAGTCTGATGGCATATGGCCCTGTGGGTGCGGATCACCCCTTTGGAAAGACCGGTGGTGCCGGAGGTAAGGTAGATGAGAGCGGGCCTGTCACCGGTGATCTGCGGCAAGTCAGATGCAGCTGGCAGATCCGCCAGTCCTGCCGCGCTTTCAATCACCGGGATTGAAGGGGCCAGATCCTGACAAAAAGCAACGTGCTCCGCATCGGTCACAATCATCTGGCACTCTGCCAACCAGTCTGCGAAAGCACCCGGCGGCGCCTGAGGATCGATTGGCACCGCTGTTACACCGGCCAGAAACGCCCCCATTAAGGAAATCTGCGCTTCAGCACCCTGGCGGAAGACCAGGGCAACCGGTCGATCAGAGGCCAGGACAGCAAAGGCCCGGGCATAGGTCAGGGCAGCGGCTTCGAACTCTCTGTAGGTCCAGGTTCTTTCAGCCTGAACCAAAGCCAGAGCTTCCGGCTGCGCGGCAGCTACCCGCCGAAACCGCGACCCAACGGAACCACAAAGCTCTTCTTCTGAAAAAGGAATCACAGCATTTTCTGTTTTCTTACCCAAAGGCACTCATTGATCTTCAGTCCCAACTTAATCAGCAGACCGTTCCAAAGGAAGCGGTGTCTGAGACGATGATCCTTCAGTACGCCTTGTTGTTCAGCAACCTCGCGCCAACCGCTTTGCCTGCCATATCGAACAGACGCGGGTATTGCTGACGTCCGCCAGTCCATTTGAAGGTGGATAGAGGGTCTTGACCTGGCCGATCCAACCTTCTGTCAACCAGGATCAGGGAGTGGCTGCTTCATCGGCCCGGACAAAGCGCCTCAACTCGGGCTCAAACTCCTTTTGAGCCAGATACCATCTGATGATCCCGTGGGCGGAATAGCCTTCAATGGGAACCATCTCAACTTCCGGCCAATCGGCCAGAAGATCAGCAGCCTTCTTGTCCACAACACAATCGGCGCCATAAGTGATTCTGGTTTCCGGTATCGGCCCGGGTTGGGAGAAAAAGTCATCAAGGTCCATCACAAACCCCGGGTTTTTCTTCTCCAGTTGTCTGAAGAGATTTCTGTGCCGCATACCGCCCAGTTTGATTGGTGCAATCAAGGGGCTGAAGGCAAGTACAGCTTCAGCATTGAGGGCACGTCCGTAGCGCAGTGCCCCGTAGCCACCGGATGAATAGCCAAGCGTAAAAATCCGGCGCGCACCAAACTCAGCAGCCATTTTCTGCAACTGAAGAGTCAGCTCATCTGGTGTCGCCCAGGACGGCCCGGAGTAGTAGAGCTTCTTGTTCATGTCCGACAGGTAGACAAGATGACACCCCAGTTCGCGCAGGATCACATGAATGGTTGAAATCTCCATGGTCAGGCTGCCGCCAACGCCTGAGAAAACAAAGACAATCTTGTCTGTGCTTTTAGGGTTCCGCCAGGGAACGACAGCGCCCATTTCTTTGAAATCGGGATCAAAATCGACCAGATCCATGTAGGTGCTGATGGCCGCTTTCGACTGCACGATTGACGTCATGTTCTGCACAAGAGCCCCCTGTCGGCTCCCTTTGGGCAAATGGGACCAGATCTCCCGTGCTTCGGTTTCCTGTCCCTTGTGAAACCAGCGTTTCCCAATTTTGTAATAGAGGGCTGCCAGATCTTTCAGCGCCTCTTTCCCACCTGCCATCCCTTCGAGCTCTGGCACTCTTTTGTACGGCCAGCGTTCCAGAAATGCGCCAATCAGGGCTTCCAGTTTCACCTCAGAAGCAGGCGTGGCAATTTTTCGAAGGGATTTGTGTAATGCCAGGTAGCTGGAAATCTCTGTCGCCGACCCGGACACCAGGTTGAGATGCTCCTGCCAGAGATCATAGGCCGCATGAAAATCTCCGCGCTCGATACAGAGGTTTGCATGATCTACAAGTGCCCACAGACGAACCCGAAAAGCCGGGTTGTCTGCCCCATGATGCTCCTGCTTGTCCTGCTGGCTCCGGCCGCCCTGTCGCTCCGCTGACGGCGCATCGCTTTCTGTTTCGGGCCAGCGCTGCAGCGCCAATCGATACAAAGCCTGTTTATGCTTGAGGAGGCGCTCCAGGTCAGCTTTCGGTCCCAGTCCCGTCTCGCGTCGCCTGAGGGCTGTCCCAAGGCTGAAAAACCACTCGGGCCTTGCCTCATCTGAAAATCGATTGATGCAAAACTGCCAGGCCTTTACTTCCAGCACACCTGACCAGCCCCAGTCAGACAGACAATGGGCGCGCAGAAGATGGAACTCCAACAGGTCAGGATACTCAGCAACAGCGCTGTCGCAGACTGCAAGCGCTTCGACAATAGCCTCTTTTGCCATAAGCGCCTTGATCTTCTCCCTGTATCCCTCGGGACCCGGGGCTTGCGCTGATGTCACCGCAACCGATATGGCTTCTTCACTCACTGCCTGATCACTCGTGTTTCTAAACCGTCATTATACTGCGGCATCACTCGACAGGGGTCATTCTAAAGCGATGAGCAGGATCTTTTAAACACCAACAATCTGTTCCCATGCCAAATCTCATCTCAGTCACGACAAAGCCTGACCTTGCAGGCTTGTGTCCCCAACAAGTTCTTCGAGCAAAGGGACGAACCTGTCGTTGGCAATAAACCAGCGCAACGCCCCGTGGGATGTAAACCCGGGAGCGGTCTCAACCTGAACCGCATCCTTTTCTTCCAGCCACTGCGCGGCAGTTCTGTCGGCCGTACAGTCTTCACCATAGGCTATCCGGGTTCTTGGCAGAGCGGGATTCTGCGCCAGAAAGTCATCCAGATTGATCCGCAACTGCCGCTGAGAGCGCTGCAGTTTTTTAAGGCTTAATCGTGACGGCCCAATGGCTGTCGTCAGCGGCAAAGTAACAGGGCTGAAAGCCAGGATGGCCTGAACCTGCAGTTCCACACCGTAGCGTATGGCCGCATACCCCCCTGAAGAGTTACCCAGGGTGTAAAGCTGATCAGCGCCAAGAAAAGAGGCAACGGCCTTTAGCTTACGACAAAGCTCTTCAGGGTCTCCCCAATCCCCGCCTGTCAGATAAAAACTGCCATTCTGATCCGCCAGGTACACCAGATGGCAACCTCTGTCTCGTAAGGCCAGATGAATGTTGGACATGGCCAGATTCAGATTGTCGGCCTGCGCACCGCCGAACACAAAAATCACCTTTCGGCTGGGTTTGGGACAGCGCCAGGGGAGAATGGAACGGCGATTGGAAAAATCAATTTCCTGACCAAAGAGATCCTGATAGGCGGTCAGCATTGTCAGGGACTCTGAGATCTGCCCCAGTTGCTCGGCCACCTGGGCTTCGCGCAAATCGGCGGGGATCCTGGCAAAGAGAGATTTTGCTTCGGCTATCTGGTTTTTGCTGAGCAAACGGCGGCCAATAAAGAGACAAAGCATGGCCGCTTGCCGTCGTTCAAACTGCGCTTGCCGGTCCTCAGCGGGCTGCTTCAACAGGTCCAGGGGCCACAAGGACAAAGCCTTTTTGATAAGGGCTTCAGAGCGCCTTTCCTCATCTGGCGGCGCACAACTGTCCAGCGCGACAATGTAACTGAAGTAGGCCGGCAGGGTCGCCCTGTCCGGGTAAGCGTCAAAGTAAACCTCCCAGGCCTTGAGCGCCTGATCATCGATTTCGAATTTCATAGCGGCATTGGCCCGTCCGAAGGCGATCCAGGCCCCCACCGTCAAGGACAGCTCTCTCCTGCGCGCGCTTTCAGCGTCATCCTCCGCCAGGCTTTCCCATGACTGAGGCCAGATCTCCCGGGCTTCGGCATACAGGGCTTCGAGTTCTGAGTTGGTGCGTTGGGGTGAACTGCCCTGCCAGACATCTTCCTGCCCCCGTTCGAGGGCAACCTGCAGCTTGATGAACCAGTTGGGACGCGCCCGGTCACGAAAGCGGTCGATGCAGGCCCGCCAGGCCGCGATCTCAGCCTGGTTGTCTTGCCCCTGCAGGGTCACCGCCAAACCAAGGTGTTCATAAGGTCGAATGGCATCGGGAAAGAGCGTCATGGCCTGTCTGGCCAGCTTTTGAGCGTTGTCGTAGAGACCCCGATCAATCAGGGAATCACACTTTCGGCAATAGTCATTGAACGTCTGGACAACAGGCTTGTGATACCTGTCTTTGCCCCGCATTGTTCCCAAACCTTCCATCCGCCACGCCTTCAGTCACGACACCCTTTGGATGGTCTGTTTATCATTATCGCACCCGAAGGTCTTTAGTGCTTCCCGGAAGATTAGAGCAGTGTTGCCCGCAATTCCCGGAGGCACCGATGCCCCCCGACTTGGTTCCCGTGTCGGGGGGCGATGATCTAAGGGGTGCCGAGGCACAACATGCAGCCGAGCACCGGGACACAAAATCTCCACAAAGGTCCCGCTGAGTTCCGGCAATGTCCCCGGAAAAGGGGGCGCCTTCTGCCCCAAAGGCACTATGCCGCTTTCACGAGCCCTTCAACGAATTTGGCCATGCCGATCAGGTCTGTTGCCGCGAGTAAGTCTGTTTCAAAAAACTGGCAGTCCAGCCGTTTTTGAATCTCCACCGCGACATGAAGAGCGCTGAGGGAATCTCCGCCCAGCTCAAACAGATCATCCCTGCGTCCGATGACATCAATTTCCAGAACGTCAGCCCAGATGTCAGCCAAAAACTGCTCAGTTTCCCCCAAAGGCGGTTCCGCGTCAGGGGCCCCGTCCGGACGGCTGCGATCGAGACCAGGCAAGCTCCCCCGATCAATTTTCCCACCCGCCGTCAGGGGCATTTGATCCAGCACGAGTATCCGTCGCGGCACCATGAATTCCGGCATCTGTCGCAACAGCGCTGCCCGCAATTCGAAGCTGCTTACCAGGGCACCGCGCACATTCTGGACATAGCCGACCAGATATTCACTGCGGGCGCTGCGCTGAAGCACCACAGCCGCATTGGAAACGCCGTCCAGCCGACGAAGGGCCGACTCGATCTCCCCCAGTTCAATGCGATAGCCACGTAGCTTGACCATGTTGTCCTTGCGGCCAAAAAGCTCCAGCAGGCCATCCTCCTGCAGCCGTCCCATGTCCCCTGTCACAAACTTTTGTCGGTGTGGTCGACCGGGCAAGGGGGCAGGAACAAAGCGCTCCGCCGTTAAATCGGGACGCCCCCAGTAACCATCTGCCATATAATCCCCGGTCACGACGATCTCACCCGTTTTGCCAGCAGGAAGAACCTCCCCCTCTTCATCGACAATGGACAATTCGATGCCTTCAACCGGATACCCCGCCGGGACAGTGCCGCTCGATTTCAAGTCATCATAGGCAACCGTCCACTCTGAGCTCAGGCAGGATTCGGTAATGGCAAAGCGATTGACAACCTTGCCGGTCCATCCCAGCTGATCGCGCAGGGCAAGCAGATCCTCTGGATCGAGCATACCGCCCACAACGTAGATCAACCGGGGTTGCCATGCGCCGCAGCCAGAGGTGAAGTTTTCAAGCATGGCGCGCAGCAAGGCCGGTGTCAGCTGGAAGATCGTTACTTCCCGCTGACCGGCAGCAGCAACGAACTTGGCAATATCAATGTCGCGCAGATCGTGAATATCCAGGGCGCAGCCGGTCAGCAAGCCCCCCAGAACGACGGGAATGGAGCCTGCATGGGCGAAGGAAAACAAATGCGCGATACGGTCCGGTGGTCCATAGTTATGGCGGTGGGGCAACAGCCATACTCTGCGACAGAGGCTGCGATGGCTGCGGATGACCCCCTTGGACTGACCGGTGGAGCCAGAGGTTAGATAGACAACGCAGGGCTTCTCCGGTCTGACCTCAGAGCCGACAGACGCAGCAAGGCCCGGCTTGTCGGCTTGGCTGGTCACGCCCTGTGCCCCGACAACAACTGTTTGGCCTTCCAGCCGCTCGGCACACCACTGCGCAAAGGCAGGCTCTGTTACGACCAACTGGCAGTCTGCCAGGCAGTCCGCCAGCGCAGCTGGCGGGGCTTCCGGATCAATGGGAAAGACCGGAACCCCGGCCCGGATTGCCCCCATCATCGCGAAGATCGCCTCAACGCCGTGGCTGAAAACCAGGCCGACCGGCTGATCCGCCTTCAGCCGGGCAAAGCCGACCCGATAAGCCTCACTGGCATCAAAAACGTCCTGGTAGGACCAGGTTTGCGATCCCTGGGCAATGGCCAGAGCTTGCGGCATGGCCGAAACGACACGCTCGAAGCGGGCACCGACAGTGCCCTCGATTTCCGCTTCACTGAAAGGAATCATGTATCGGTTTTCCACCCTGTCTTTACTTCAGTCGAAGCGACCCTGTTGATGGTGTTCTGGCCAGGAGCCGAACCTGACAGGCCGCCTCCTGGCAGCAGAATGTCTGCGCGTACCCGGCTTTGGCCTGCCCGGTTCACACAAAAGCTGTCATGGCATTTCATCAAGGAACCCCTCTAACAAGCGGCCGAGCTGCCGTTTCCTGATGAACCAGTTGAGCGAGCTATGCGTTGCCAGTCCGTCGATGGGAGCCAGTTCCACCGTTGGAAAACCGGCCAGGGCTTCGGCTGCGACCTTGTCCTTTTCGCAGTCGGCTCCATACCAGATGGTGCAGCGTGGGACTACGGGCAAAGAGGCAAGGTATTCGTCCAGATCAGGCACAAAGTCAGCTTTGCTGCCCCGAAGGTCCAGAAGCGGCTCCCGAATCCAGGCTGAATTCAGCTTTTCAGGAACTGTTACGGGGCTCAAAGCCAAGACGGCCTCGGCGTTCATGGCCGCGCCATAACGCAGCGCACCGTATCCGCCAGATGAAAAGCCCAGCATGTAGTAGCGATCGGCGCCAAGTTCTGCGGCAAGAGCATGTAGTTTCTGACAAAGCTCATCAGGATCTCGCCAGTCCCGCCCAGTCAGATAGAAACTTTCATTCAGGTCTGAAATGTAGACGAGATGACGCCCCAGTTTGCGAAGCTCCAGATGCAACGCTGACAGGGCCAGCGTGACCTGTTCGCCTCCCCCGTTGAACACAAAAATCACGGTGTCAGTCTCGGTACTGCAGAACCAGGGCTGAATGGTGCTGATTTCCGTGTTGCCAGGGTCCGGCCCGACCAGGTCATTGTAGGTGGTCAGCATGGAAAAGGACTCGGCGACCTGAGCCATCTCCTGCTTCACTCTGTTTTGCGGCAGATCCCGGGGAATCTTATCAAGCATCTGCTTGGCGTCTTCAGTCTGCCGGATTGTCAAAAACCACTTTGCCAACCCCAGACGCAGCATGGCCGATTGCTCTCGCTGTGCAGCTGGGTTGGTTTCGCTTTCAGCTTCATGCATCAGTTTCTCAGGCCAGCGCTGCTCAGCTTGTTCAATCAGCACCCGGGTCCGTTCTGATGAATTCTCGGTATCACAGCGTCGTATGACATCCAGATAGGCCAGATAGGCCCACAAAGGCGCCTGATCCTGAAAGCGTGAAAAATAATCCTCCCAAAGCGGCAGCAGTTGAGGATCTTTTTCCAGCCTCAAGGAAATCCTCGCTCTGGCCAAAGCGATCCACTCACTTACCTTGAGAGCCTGGTCCCGCTTGTGATTCTCAGCTTCTGTCCCATCCGGCTGATCACACCAGTCCTCGGGCCAGACACAACGCGCCTGCGCATGAATGCGCTCGATTTCAGCGATCGCTGCAGCCGGGTCTTTCTGGTACCAGAAATCGCCCAACTGCTTTTCGACAGCAGCCCTTAATCTGTCGAACCAGTTTGTTTGCACCTGGTCGGGGAAGTTATCGATACAATAGCGCCAGGCGTCAATTTCCGCCTGATGATCCTGGTTTAAGGCGGTGAGACACCGGGCGACAGCCAATCGTGGCAGAAGCGCATCCGGCCAACCCGACCTGGCTTCCTCCGCAAGGACCAGCGCCTGCTCCGGCTGCCCGGCTTCCAGCAATGACTTGCTGGATTCGAACACATCCAACATGGATTTTTGAGAGATCACACTTACCCCAGACGCTCGCTTACCTCAGCCTTAAGAGTCACTGCATCTCTTCGACGAACAAACACGAAAACTGTCGAGCGGCGGTTCAAAGTACCCGAAAGAGAAGACGGCAGAAACTCACACCGCTCACTCTATACAAAGCAGGCTTCAGAAGTTAATCAGATTATTCGACTGACTACGAAATTCAGGCACAAAAAAACCCGCTTCCGCTGCGAAGAGCTGGAAAACGGGTGGACCATCACTTGGTTTTTCATGAGATCTTTTGCTTCAGAACTCTGGAGCAAAAGATGGTGCCCGGAGGTGGATTTGAACCACCGACACCACAATTTTCAGTCGTGTGCTCTACCAACTGAGCTATCCGGGCACTCTCTCTTGTGTGCTCCTGCGCGTCGCGCCGAAGCGGTGCTGTGTATAGGAACTGTGGCCGGTTCTGTCCAGCCCCATTTCTTGCCTTTTTGTATTTTTCTGCCCCGCTCTCCATAAGCCGCCACAAATCGGCACTTTATGCGGGAAAAGAAAGGGACACCGTGCCCCTGCCGGGATTTTTCGCCCTGCTGAGGTCTTCCAGACGCCATCTTCCAAACAACGGCCCGCGAACGACCCGAGAATCAAAGCGGTGAATCGAAGCTGATCGGGTTGCCGCAAAACCCGACCTATTGAACCGGCGCGGTTTGCGGAACCGCTTCTTCTTCCGCGCCGATGTCGTTGTCTTCATCGCTGGAGATGCCGTCAATGAAATCACGGGCGTTTTCCGCGCTGTCAGGATGATACTCCACCAACAGGGAATAGGCGGCTTCGGCCAGATCCATGTTGCCCCCCCATTTGCCGGCCTGAATGGACAGCCGCAGCACTTCAAAGTTCCAGGGGATCACCCCCAGCAACCACTCAAGATGAGGGAACTCATTCTGGAACTGCCCGGCATCGTGATAGGCCCGTACCAGACCAATGCGGGGCTCAACAGCTTCGCTGTCCTGCGCCACGGCCGCTTTCAGCAGGTTCACGGCCCGCTCGTATTCTCCGACCTGCCCCATCAGCGTTCCGGCACGCTCCAGATAGTCCCGGTTATTGGTCGTTTTGCAGGCCTTGAGCATGGCTTCGCCCTGGTCGAAGGACATCAGATGAATGTCCGCTTCAAAGCGCTCCATCAAAGTGCTGCAGATCCGGTAAGCAGCGCCCATTTCCGCGCTCTTTTCCGCAAAGTCATTCCCGCTTTTTGCATAGAGCCGGCTGATCGCTTTGACCGGAATAGCATCGGTTGCCCCGTGCCCTGCCTTGACGATGATGCCCAGCAGCTTGCCATCTTCGTCCACCAGCGCGCCGCCTTCGTTGCTCTTTCGGCTGGCGGCTGAGGTCTGATAGCGGGCCAGCCGCTCGCCTTCGGCCAAAGGCACCAGGATCTCTCCGCCTTCATAGGACCGGACGGTGCGGCCGGTATACTCGGCACCGATGGCATAGACCAAGCCCTCTTCGCTGCCCGGGCGGCGATAGGACAGGATCGGCCAGCCCTTGGGCAGGCCTTCCACATAGATCAGGACCAGATCCCCTTCATAGGCGGTGGCCACCGGCTGCCCCTGCAGAAACTGGCCATCCGGGCTGGCAATCCCCACCATGGGTTCATCGGCCAGATTATGTCGGTTGGTAACCAGGACATCAGGGCCAATGCGAACAGCGGAAAACACCTTTTCAACGGCAACCACCGGGAAAACAGCCCGGCGCACATCACAGATGGCCTGAGGCTGGCGGCAGGTTGCCATTCGCTGAGCCTGAGCATCGCCGGACGGCAGAAAAACCCAGGCACCGCTGATCAGAGAAAGACAAAGCGACAGAACAGCCCCTAAGCCCGTACCTGTCCGAACGGCCCCTGACGTTCTGTCCTGCTGGTGACCTCTATGCCACAGCCACTTTGTCATCCTGCCTCTCCTGGCCCCTGCTGTCTGCAATCTGACATCTGAGGGAACAGCCGCTTCCTCTGGCGATCCCACCTGTCCGAGACGGCACGTGTTTTTACCCCATACATCGTGCCTGAACAGGCAATAGCAGAACTTTGTTAACCAATTCTGCAAGGAGGTAAAATGACCTTTGTGTTAGCCAGTCTTTCAGCTGCCGGATTGGAAGAAGCAAAGAGCAGACCATCAACAGAGCATAAGGGCCGGTGAGATCGTTGCCGCAGGCCTTGTTTAAAGCAGACGCCTGCGAACCAGATTGCCGTTACCAGCGTTCGTCCTCTTCCGGCTCAGTGGACTGCCCCTCCATCGGGCGTTCTTCGGTTTCCACCCGGTAGCTGCCGTTCAACCAGCGCCCCAGATCCACCTGCCAGCAGCGTGCGGAGCAGAAAGGACTGTACTTTTTCTGGGTGGCTTTCCGGCAGATCGGACATTTTTCGTCTGTGGCCGAAGCTAAGGTGTCAGACGTCTCCGCGCTCGCGTCACGCTCATCCCCGGCTGTTTCGGTGGCCGCAGCACCTTTGGGCCCTTGCGCAGGTCGTTTGGGGAAAGGGAGAATTTCGGCCATGGCTGACGTCCTGACAGGAAAAACTGGAACGAATAGAGACAGAAAAGCAAATCGGTTACCACGCACTCCGATCATGCTCTATCTTGTTGAAAAGAGTTTCACGATTTAAGCGTCATCACGTAGTGAGTCCACTTAAAGCGATTTGACTCTTGCAACACTTGAAACCCGGAGTTCATTGCAACCGGTTAGGGGTTTAGCGGCGGTTCAACTGCTGCTGCGCAACGCATCGAAGTCAGGCGATCATGCGTCAGGGGCGATCAACAGACAAGCAAAGCCGGCGACTAAAAACCCCGCGCGGGCGGCAGCGGCCTGTTCTCATGTCCCCAGGCGCAGATTGGATTGCTCATCGCTCAGTCCCGGCACCCTCACCAGCCGCACGCCGCCGCCTCTGGCCGCGTTCAGTTGCTTGAAGGCGGCAGATGCACTGCCTTTGAATTCCCGCTCCACCGCGCTGGAAACCTCCAGGGTCATACGGGCCTGCGCACCGGCGGCCTTCACCTGTCTCAGCAGTGAAAAGGCAATGGCCAGGGGACTGTCCTGCCAGCCCCCGCCGCCGCGCCCGGCCCGGACGGACAACAGCTCATGCAGGGGCGGGCGGCTGCGTCGACGCGTGATTTCCGCCAGCCCCCCCGGATTGAGGCGTTCCAGCTGACAGGGCTCAGGTTCTGCGGAGAGCACAGCGTCCAACCGTTCCGCCAGAACCTGCTTTTCCTTGCGGCTGTCCGGCTGCAGAAAATCAACCAGAATCTGCCCGGAAAGATCACGGAGACGGATCTGCTGTACCAGCACCGCCAGCGCCGCCTCGTTGACTGTCGCGCTAAGGGTCTTTCCCCGCGCGGCGTGCCGGTTGCCTGCGTTGACATCCACAGCCGTTAAGGTGCGCACCGGCTCAATCAACAGATGGCCACCGCCCGGCAAAGGAACTTCCGGCTCCAGCAAAGCCTCCAACTCTGCGCTCAGCTGAGGTTCAAACAAAGGGGATTGCCCTTTGTGCAAGGTCAAGCGCGCCAGGAAATCCGGCTGGTCGGCAAAGCGCTGCTGCAGGTCCTGAAACAACGACAGGTCATCAGACACAACGGCATCAGCCGAAGGCAGAACAGCGGATTGTTCCGGCTGCCCGTCGCGGCTCACCCAGTCAAAGAGATCATCGCCTTCCTTCAGGCGACAGGGGGCTGTTGCTGTGGCCTCGCCCTCCAGCGTGGCCAGCAGAGCTTCGTCCTTAACCAGAACCAGCCTGGCGCCCTTGTCTTCAGCTGCGGCCCGGCTGACCCGCACCACCACGCTTTGACCTTCCTGATAGCGCTGTTTCTTGTCGAAAGGCAAAAAGCCGCTCTCATCGCCGCCCAGCGAGACAAAAGCGGCCCGTTGCACCGGATCCAGTGCCTGAATTCTGACTTTGTAGAGGTCCCCTGCCACAGCAGGTCTGTCATCGCGCTGCAGCCGGTAGGCCAGCAGGCCACCCTGTTCGTCCAGCCAGGCCGCCCGGGTTTCCCCTGGCAAGCGGGAAAGCAGGAGCTGCGCTGCTGACGGACGATCAGCCATGGTTAGCCGTCTCCTGTTGAGACGGTCGATTGGGGCGAGCGGTAGCCTGCCCCCTCCAGCAAGGCTTTTGTCTCCGCCAGGGCCAAGCCAACCACATTGCTGTAAGAGCCGGAGATCCATGGGATGAGGGCGGCAGCGCCCCCCTGAATGGCATAGCCCCCGGCTTTGCCATCCCATTCGCCCGACGCCAGATAAGCCTCCAGTTCTTCACTGGAAAGGCGTTTGAACTTCACGGCGGTCGAGACCAGTCGGGCGGCCACCCGGCCATCGGGCTGCAGCAGGCAGATGCCGCCCAGCACCCGGTGCCGGCGTCCCGAAAGCAACGTCAGACAACTGCGCGCCTGGTCGAGGGTTTCAGCTTTGGGCAGGATGCGGCGCCCCACCGCCACCACAGTATCAGCGGCCAGCACAAATGCACCGGGAACCTGATCGGCAACGGCTCGGGCTTTTTCCTCAGCCAAACGTCGGGCATGCGCGTTCGGCGTTTCCCCATCCAGTGGACTTTCATCCAGGTCGGCTGGCAAAACGCGGTCAGGTTCAATGTGAATTTGACGCAGCAGGTCGAGACGCCGGGGCGAGGCAGAAGCCAGAATAAGCTCTGCGGTCACGAGGCGTGCTCCTGCTTATTTGAAGCGGAAAGTGATCCGGCCCTTGGTCAGATCGTAGGGGGTCATTTCCACGTTCACACGGTCACCAGCCAGCACACGGATACGGTGCTTACGCATTTTACCGGCGGTGTGGGCCAACACTTCGTGGCCGTTGTCCAGCTCTACGCGGAACATAGCATTGGGCAGCAGTTCTTTGACTGTGCCCTGGAATTCCATCAAGTCTTCTTTGGCCATGCCTTCACTTCAATTAGCTTAATCGGTGGACAAACGTCCTTACCATCAGCCGTCTGACTGCCAGAGGCGATACCGATGCGGGGAAATCGGCGCGGATCATACATAAAAGCGCCAGAAACAACAAACACCTGCGCGGCCCGTTTATAAGATGACAGCCCTGCAGGCGCAAAGCCCTTTGTTAACACTGGCGGGAACAGAGGGGCTGTTGCGCTGTTTTGCCCCGACGGTCCCCTCCCCCATCTGCCCTCTCAATCCCCCGCTGCGGCAGTCTTTTGCGGTGGCGCCGATCGCCTCCCGCACCCCGGTGATATGGAAAACTTGTAAATTTCTACACTTGCATCAAAATGGAAGCATTGCGGTAGCATGGGACTAAAGTCATTGGCTTTGGTTCATACTCATCAGAGGAAAAAACAATGTCACAAACTCTGTTTATGAGGATCGGGGGATTCGCAACCGTCAGCCGTGTGGTGATGGACTTCTATGACCGCATCCTGGATTCAGAAAAAGCAGGCGATTATTTTGAAAACATCGACATCGACTCGATGATCAATCACCAGACGAACTTCGTTGCCTCCCTGATGGGCGGCCCGTCAGCTCACACCAATGAACAGCTCAAGCGGTCACACGCCAGACTGAACATTGATGACGAGAGTTTTGACGAGATGATCCAGATTCTGACAGCAACCCTGTCTGACCACGGCTTGGGGGCAGATGACGTCACGGCCGTCATCCAGGAAATGGAAAGTCGGCGCTCCCTGATTGTCACGCGCCAGTAACAGCACAGCACCGGGGGGATGGTCACAGATGAAGATTGACGAAATCAGCCGCAAACTCATGCAGTCTGCCCATGTGGGCATGGCTATCGTTAATGTTGAGCGGATGGAGCCGATCTTCAGCAACCGCTATTTCAAGATCTGGTTTCAGGTGGAAGATGACTATCCCATCGGACGACTGGCCGAAGACCTGAACCTGCCCGAGGTTTTCAAACAACTGGAGCCTTCCGTCCCCGAGGAACTGGAAACCACCATCAAGGTCAAACGCCGGGAACTGTCCCTGGCCATTCACATCACCCTGCTGCCCTCCGACGTGGAATCCCTGGTGTTGATCGAAATCCACAACACCACCCGGATCAAGGAAATGGAGGCCATGATCCAGTCCTACGCCAAGATGGTGGAACGGAATGAACGGGACCTGAAGCGGGAGAAGGAACGGGCGGAAAAACTGCTGCTCAACGTCATGCCAAAATCGGTACTGGAGGAACTCAAGTCCTTCGGGGTGACAGCGCCACGCCGGTTCAATGATGCCTCTGTTCTGATGCTGGATTTTGTTGGCTTCACGGAAATGGACATCATTGAAGATCCCGCGACCATCGTGTCCGAGCTCAATGACATCTTTACCAACCTGGATCGCATTGCCGAGCAGTTTGGCTGTGAGCGCATCAAAACCATCGGCGACGCCTACATGGCTGTGTCAGGCCTGCCGGAACCAGAGCCGGAACATGCCTACAACATCGCCAGAGTGGCCTTGCTCTTCCTGCGGTATCTGGAGCAGCGCAACAAGATCAACAAGAACACCTGGGAAGCCAGGGTGGGCATCGCTTCCGGCCCGGTGATCGGCTCCATTGTCGGGGTCAACAAGTACGTCTACGACATCTTCGGCCCAGCGGTAAATCTGGCCGCCCGCATGGAGCAGCAGGCCAACCGCATGAAAATCCTGCTCTGCTCTCCCATGGTCGAGCTGATAGAGGACGACTTCAGACTGACAGAAGTGGGCGACATGGAAATCAAAGGCTTCGGGGACAAGACAGTCTACAGACTGGAAGGCAAGCTGATGTCCTGAGCGATTGCCCGCTCCCTCCATCCGTTCCCCCCTCCTCCTTACGTCGATGCCCCCGCATCATCCTGACTGATCCTCCAGACTGAGGCTCAGCTTTGCAGTCCACCTGCCAGGTGCCCGGCAGGGAAAAGGCATTTGTTTTACCCCCCCACGGTTCCAGCTTCGATCTCGACACCCCGCCTCGGGTGCGCCCCTTTATCTCTGCGTTGCCTCCTCTGCTGGCCCCAATCAATGAGCGGCCAGTGTTGCGTGACAAGCCGAAGCCAACCGCAGGGCCTGTCCGGAAAAATTCACGTTCTCCCAAACTAAAAGCCCAACAATACCAAACAAAATCAATCCATTATCAAAAATCGAAATTGTTTTCATTTTTTGTATTGAAACCAGTTTCAAAACTTGCAACCGTTAGAGGAAGGAGAGCTTCTAATGGTGTATCGCAAGACAAAACGGGTGGAAGACAAGATGGCCAGCGCCCGTGCTGCCATTTTCTCTGCCGCGCAACAACTGGTCGAAGATGGCGGCTGGAAAGCCTGCAACGTGACAGCTGTGGCGCGCCTGGCGGGATTGTCCACGGGATCGATCTACACTCACTTTGGCCGCATCACGGATCTGCAGTGTGCGGTTTATCGCAGGATCGGTGACCGGGAGCTGGCCAGGATCAGGACAATTGCCGAAGAAGACTCACCGGCGCTGGACCGGATGGAACGGGCCGTGCGCTGTTTTGCGGCCCGGGCATTGAGGGGCCGCATTCGCGCCTATGCCATGATTGCCGAACCGGCCCATCCGGAACTGGAAGCCCTGAAGGGGGCCTATCATCGCACCTTCATTGAGCTGTTTCAGGATCTGCTTTCTGCCGCACTGGAAGAAGGTGTGGTGCCTGAGCAGCCAACCCGGCCGACAGCCGCCTTTTTGTTCGGCGCGGTGGTCGAAACGCTGATCTATCCCCTCAGTGACGCCGAAAGCTCCTTTATCGAACGGGACGCCCAGTTGATCGACCAGTTGGTAACCCTGACCTTCCGGACGCTGGGCGCCGCGGACCCTTCCGGGTCCCTCCTGCCCCCCTTTAAAGCGGAGACTCTCCATGACCTATAGCAGCCAGTTCGCCTGGGACTCCGTCGACCTCCTGCCCCCCAAACCACCGCAGGGCGGGCAGGCCACCCACGAAGTCAGGAACATGCCGCCGGAACTGCCGGAACGGAATCTCTATTCCGGCAATCAGGCTTTACAGGAAGTTGCAGCGCGGGCCGGGCTGACCTGGGCAACGGACAAACTCACGGATGTGGGTCAGCGCGCAGGCAGTCACCACTACCGCGAACTGGCCCGGCTGGCCGATAAACACCTGCCCGTCCTGCGTTCCTACGACCGTGTGGGCAACCGGGCGGAGTACATTGAGTACCACCCGGCCTACCACGCCCTGCTGGGCAGCTTCATTGACAGCGGATACCATTCTTTATGCTGGGATAACCCCAACCCCCGTCCCCAGACAGCACGTGCCATTCTGGCCTACCTCTGGAACCAGGTGGAGGTGGGGATCAGCTGCCCTGCCCTGATGACCTATTCCTTTACCGCCCTGCTGAATGCAGATCCGGAAATGGGAGAGCGCTGGCGCGCCTCCGTGCTGTCCACAGACTATGATCCCCGCCACATCGCCCCTCAGGACAAACGCGGACTGACCGTGGCCATGTCCATGACGGAAAAACAGGGCGGCTCGGACCTGCGCGCCACACAGACCACAGCCAAACCCACAGGTCAGGACCGGGAGTTTGTCCTGACCGGTCACAAGTTCTTCTGCTCTGCCCCCATGGGCGATCTGGTGCTGCTGACCGCCCAGACGGATAAGGGCGTCACTCTTTTTGTGGCGCCCCGGCTGCTGCCGGATGGCACCCGTAACGGCATCAACATCCAGCGCCTGAAAGACAAACTGGGCAACCGTTCAAACGCTTCCTCGGAAATTGAGCTGACCGGCGCCCTGGCCTATCGCATCGGCGAAGAAGGACACGGCATTCGCACGGCCATCCAGTACATGTGCCACTACATGCGTCTGGACCTGTCCCTATCATCCGCCTCCATCATCAGGCAGTCCCTGACACTGGCCCTGCATCACACCAGCAACCGGACAGCGTTTGGCAAACAGATCTCTACCCTGCCCCAGATGGTCAACGGTCTGGCGGATCTGGCTCTGGAATCTGAGGCTGCCATGGCTCTTTGCCTGCGCGTTGCCCAGGCCACCGACGATGCCGAGGGGTCAGAGCGGGAGCGGTTGCTGAACCGAATTCTGGTGCCGACCACCAAATTCTGGAACTGCCGCCGTGCCGGTGCGGCGGCGCTGGAAGCGCTTGAGTGTCACGGCGGCATGGGCTTTGTCGAAGAACAGCCCATTGCCCGCTTTTACCGGGAGGCCCCGATCAACTCCATCTGGGAAGGGACCTCTGCCATGATGGGCATGGATTTTGTCCGCGCCATCGACCGGGAAGACGGTGTCATGGAGGCCCTCTTCGATGAAGCCCGACTGGCCAGAGGGGCAGACCGCACCTATGACAGCTTTGTCAGCAAGCTTGAGCAGGACCTGCACCGCAACCGTGCAGAAGATCTGGAGCCTCACGCCCGCCGCCTGATGAGCGGTGTCGCCAAGATGATCCAGGCGTCTCTGCTGATCCGATACAGTCCTGCTGAAATGGCCGATGCCTTTTGCCACAACCGGCTGGGAGCCAACGGCGACAGTGTCCTGGGAACTCTGGAGGGCTCGCCGTCAGATCTCAGCAAGATTGTCGCGCGGGCGGAGATTGCGGCATAGCTGGAACGACAGGTACTGCCCCCGCCCAGGGGTCACAGATTGGGGACCAGATCCTGTGGGAAGGTCTGCTTGATGCGCTGCATCAGCTGATCACGCACCTGCCTAAAGGCCTCCAGCTTGGTTTCCCGGCTGCCTTCCACAATCGAGGGGTCAAAGGTGTTCCAGAACACCACATCGCAGGCCCAGGTGCGGGTCATGTCCACCGCCGTATGCTGGGCTTCCGGCGACAGGGAGATGATCAGGTCGAAGGAACTGTCTTCCAGATCATCGAAATCCCGGCTGGTGTGGTTGGAGATATCAATGCCCAGCTCTTCCATCACCGCGACGGCAAAGCCGTTCACTTCTTTCGGGCGCACCCCGGCAGACTGCACATACACCCGGTGCCCAAGCAGATGCTTGAGCAGGCCTTCAGCCATAGGAGAACGGATGGAGTTCTCACTGCAGGCAAAGAGGACGGCGCCGGGCAGCGCGTTCATTTCAGGTTAGCCCTTAAAGTGCAAAACACAGACCAGGGTAAAGAGTCGCCGGGCCGTGTTTTCGTCCATGGTGACCTTCCCTTCCAGCCGGGTACGCAGCAGCTCCGCGCCTTCGTTATGAAGTCCGCGCCGCCCCATATCGATGGCTTCAATCTGGGAGGGACTGGCCGTTTTGATGGCCTCAAAATAGCTTTCGCAAACGTGGAAGTAGTCTTTGACGATGCGGCGGAAAGGCGTCAGGGACAGCTGAACCACCCCCAGAACCGTTTCTTCGTCTTCCGCCTTTAACTCGAATTTCAGGCGGTTCTCTTCCACCCCAAGAGACAGGCTGTAGGGACCGCCGGGGGACCCGATGGGTTCGAAATGGTTGTCTTCCAGCAGGTCATAGATCGCCACAGCGCGCTCATGTTCAATTTCCGGCGTGCGCCGGACCATGGAACGTTCATCAAGCGTGATGTTGATCAGATGGTGATTGGCCATCTTTCCCCCTCTACCCCCGCAGACCCAAACCCGTGAACCGCTGATCCTCTGCGCAAGGCATCAGCAGATCAGCGCCTGAGGTCATTCGACCACAAAACAGCAGACTAATTCAGGCCTTTTTATGACTCAAAGTCAGATTGCCGCCGCGCTCATCAGACGACAGGTAAAAATGAGAGCGCAAGACAGCGCAAAGCAGCGTCTGTCTTGATGTCTCTGTGAAACCCTTACTTCAGCCGCAGCGCCACCGACAGGGCGTGCGCATCCAGGCCCTCCGACTGGGCCAGCTTAACCGCCGCCGGGCCGATGGCCTTCAGGCTGGTTTCATCGCAGCCCAGGAAGGAAGAGCGTTTCATGAAGTCCAGCACGTTAAGCCCGGAAGAAAAGCGGGCCGAGCGTTCCGTCGGCAAAACATGGTTGGGTCCGGCCACATAGTCGCCGATGGCCTCAGGCGTGTTACGGCCCAGGAAAATGGAGCCCGCATTGCGGATCTCTGCCATCAGGGCGTCGGGGTCTTCCACCGCCAGTTCCAGATGTTCCGGGGCAATGGCATCGACCAGCGCCGGCGCCTGGGACAGATCATCAACCTCGATAACCGCACCGTGCGTCTCCCAGGACGCCCGGGCGATTTCTGTCCGGGGCAGTTGCTGCAGATGCACGTCCACGGCCCGGCAGACAGCCTCCCCGAAGGCGGCATCATCGGTGATCAGGATCGATTGGGACGAGGTGTCGTGCTCCGCCTGGCTCAGCAGGTCCGCTGCAACCCAGGAAGGATCGTTCTGACTGTCCGCCACCACCAGGATTTCTGACGGCCCGGCGATCATGTCGATGCCCACACGGCCGAACACCTGACGTTTGGCCATGGCCACAAAGGCATTTCCCGGACCGGTGATCTTGTCAACCGGGGCGATGCTGTCAGTTCCATAGGCCAGTGCCGCGACAGCCTGAGCCCCGCCGATACGGTAAACCTCATCCACCCCGCAGATGGACAGGGCCGCCAGGACCAACGGGTTTGTCTTGCCGTCGGGTGTGGGGGTCGTGACTGCCAGACGGCGCACCCCGGCCACCTGAGCCGGGATGACATTCATCAGGACGGAGGAGGGATAGGAGGCCGTCCCCCCTGGCACATAAAGCCCGACGGCCCCAATGGCCGTCCAGCGCGCGCCCAGGCGCACCCCAGCCGGATCCCGATAGTCCAGATCTTCCGGCAACTGCTTTTCGTGATAGGCCCGGATACGGTCTGCCGCCAGTTTCAAGGCATCCAGGGTTTCCGGCTCACAGGCCTGGGTGGCCGCAGCCAGTTCGTCGGGAGAAACACGCAGCGTATCAGCCGTCAGGTTCAGACGATCAAAGCGGGCGGTGTAATCCAGCAGGGCCGCATCCCCGCGCTGACGCACATTCTGAATGATCTCGGCAACAACGCTTTCCACGTCGGAAACTTCGTCGCGTTTGCCATCCAGAAACTCGGCAAAGCGACGCTCAAAATCAGCCGACCGGCTTTGCAGATTAAGTGGCATCAACAACCTCCTGAAAAGACTCAATCCAGGCATTTATTTCATCGGGGCGGGTTTTCAAGGCTGCCCGGTTTACGATCAGGCGCGAGGTGATGTGCGCGATGTGCTCAATTTCCACCAGGTTGTTGGCTTCCAGCGTGGCCCCGGAGGAAACCAGATCAACAATGCGGCGGCACAGGCCCAGCAGCGGTGCCAGTTCCATGGCTCCGTTCAGCTTGATGCACTCTGCCTGCACCCCGCGGGCAGCAAAATGCTTCTGTGTCACGTTGGGATACTTTGTGGCCACCCGGATGTGGCTCCAGCGTGAAGGATCATCCTGATCTTTCAGCGCCCGAGGTTCGGCCACGGCAATGCGGCAGTAACCGATCTTGAGATCCACGGGGGCATAGATCTCCGGATAGTCAAACTCCATCAGCACATCATTGCCGGCAACCCCGATATGGGCAGCGCCAAAAGCCACGAAAGTCGCCACGTCGAAAGAGCGCACCCGGACGATTTCCAGGCCCGGATGATTGGTCTTAAAGCGCAGCTGACGCGCCGCCGGGTCATGGAAAGACGCTTCGGGCTCCAGGCCCGCCTGCTTAAGCAGAGGCAAGAGTTCTTTCAGAATACGCCCTTTGGGCAGCGCCAGAACCAAGGGCTGCGCCTGGGTGGATTTGACATCAGACACGGGGGTTTTCACTCCGGGCAACGGGATCAGCAACAAAGCCAGGGGCAGGGTATACCCCTGCCTGTGGTCCGGGGTCCAGAGCAGCAGGCCTTCTCAGCAGGCCCAGGCGGAAAACTGCCAGACAGGGCTCCAGTCCTGCGACAAGGAACTGTGAAGCTAAACAATTGATTTAGCAGAGCTTAATCCAGGACAACGAAAGGGTTTTCTGACCAGCGAGCCCTTATGCGTCCTTTTGACAAGGGGCAGACCTGCAGATTTTCGATAGAGCATGATCGGTTTGGTTAGAAGTCCATTGCGCTTGGACCTGAACCGTCACTCATCCTCCAAAAACCCTGAAAAGAGTTTCACGCTTCAAGTGCTATCACGCGGTGAGTCCACTTAAAGCGATTTGACTCCAGGTCAACCGGCCTCAGCCCCGTCAGTCGGAAGAGGCTTCGCCCGTTGCCTCGGCATCGTCCGTGAAATGATCGGGTCGCGACCAGGTAGGCCAGGGCTCCCCAAGATCTTCCGTATGGACAGAAATGCCGCCCGTTTCCAGCCGCAGGGCCGAATTGTTGGAGAAGTAGAAGGTGATGCGGTTCTTTTCCGTGGCGATGGTCAGCAGGTTGAGCATCAGGGCAGACCCACCCGGCGCAAAGCCTTTGCGCAGAACCTTCTTCACCTTATCCACCGTAATGGCGCAGTTGACCCGGAAATAGGCTTCCTTTGCCTGCACATCCTCAAAACTGGCGTCGGCTGCGTCGCCCTCTTCGTCCCCCAGCTGCTCCATTTTTTCCGGGGATTTCTCCCACATGAAGCGGTTGGCCACCATGACGAAGCGGTTATCGGATTCCAGAAAAGTCATCTCGGTACTGGGAATGATGGCGTCCTGCAGGCAGGAGGCGACAACATCCATGTCACCGAGATCTTTTGCGCGCAACTTAACGGGCCGCTGTTCGGCCATGGCATTCATCCTTCTGTGCCCCCGCCAGTGGCGCAGGGCTGTCTTTTTTTAACCAGTCTACTTCGACATCCGGCGAAAGTCGCTGCGGCCCGACGGCCAATTTGACGACAATCCTTATACCGGCCGGGCGCACAACGACTCTGTAAAACGGTCGCCAGACCCCAGTAGGCTCATTCCTAAATCATACAGGCGGTAAATGGTACCCTGGAGGAAAAAGGCAACGAAAAGCAGGTCCGCTTGAAGTTTGGCACCCTGTTCATAAACAGGGCAGAGGCCGATCACAGACCTCCGCGGGCTGATGCCTGACAGTCCAATACTCAGTCAGGGTTCGCCACCCGCTTCACATCCGCACCACAGGCCGCCAGCTTATCTTCGATACGTTCATAGCCGCGGTCCAGATGATAGACACGGTTCAGCACCGTCTCTCCCTCCGCGGCCAGACCAGCCAGCACCAGAGAGACCGAGGCCCGCAGATCTGTTGCCATGACCGGTGCCCCGGTCAGGCTTTCGCGACCACGCACCAGCGCGGAAGCGCCGTGTACCGTAATGTCTGCCCCCATCCGGGCCAGTTCCGGTACATGCATGAAGCGATTCTCGAAGATGGTTTCAGTCACCATGGAAGCGCCATCTGCCAGAGACATCATGGCCATGTACTGGGCCTGCAGATCTGTCGGAAAACCGGGAAAGGCCTCCGTCATCACATCGGCGCCCTGCAGACGGCCATTGGCCCGACGGGCCCGCAAGCCCCGATTGGTTTCCGTGACCTCTACCCCGGCCTTGGCCAGAACCTTGATCACGGCTTCCAGACAGTCGGCCCGGGCCCCGATCAATTGCAGGTCGCCATCGGTAATGCCGGCAGCCATGGCAAAGGTTCCGGCCTCAATGCGGTCGGCGATCACCTTGTGATGGGCACCATGCAGACGGCTTTTACCGCGTACGGTGATGGTGCTGCTGCCAGCCCCTTCGATTTCCGCCCCCATGGCGATCAGGCAGTTGGCCAGGTCGACGATTTCCGGCTCCCGGGCCACATTCACCAGGCGGCTTTCGCCTTCGGCCAGACAGGCCGCCATCAGAATGTTCTCCGTGGCGCCCACAGACACCTGGGGAAAGAGCACTTCGTTGCCCTTCAGACCATTGGGTGCCGAGGCATGCACGTAGCCGTCTCGCAGTTCAATGGTGGCCCCCAGGGCTTCCAGGCCGCTGAGATGCAGATCCACCGGACGGCTTCCGATGGCACAGCCCCCGGGTAGAGAAACTTCCGCATGTCCTTCGCGGGCGACCAGGGGTCCCAGCACCAGAATAGAGGCCCTCATCTTGCGCACCAGATCATAGGGTGCCCGGGTAGAGGTGATGGTTTTGGAAGTCAGTTCCAGCACCCGGCCATTGTGGCCGTCGGGTGCGCAGGAACCGTTGAGGTGCAGGTCACTGCCATGCTGAACCAGCAGCTTGGCCATGGTGGCAATGTCGGCCAGATGGGGCATGTTGGACAAACGTACCGTCTCATCGGTCAACAGCGAGGCGGCCATCAGCTTCAAGGCGGAGTTCTTGGCTCCCCCCACAACAATGTCGCCCTTAAGAGGTTGCCCCCCCCGAATGATAATCTGATCCATCTTTTTACCCTGTTGCCTGTCCGGCAGGTTAGCCGGCAAGCCTGTTTACCCCGGCTGGTCACCCCAGCCCCAAATTGTCCCTCCGGCCGCCTTTTACCCCGGGGCCCGGAGTCTCGCCAAAAATACGGCGCTAGAGCCTTATCGTCTTATCAGGGATCACGAGGTGATTTCAGATAAGACGTGAATAAGCCTCTTTTCAACGTGTTAGAGGGTGATTCACGACAGAAGCGAAGCGCAAAGCGCTTCGACTTCGGTCGATCACACTCTAGGTCTCGTCCCGACGCTCCCGCGCCTGACTCTTGCGCCGCCTCAGATTGCTGCGCAGCGCATCGGCAAGACGGGCTTCCCGCTCAGCCTGTTTTGCGCTCTTTTGCGGCTTGGCTTGAGCGCCTTTGCCTGGCGGCGAATCTGTTGCAGCAGTTTTCTGCGCATCAGCGCCACCGGTGACAGCATCACCGGAAGCGGCCTCTGCCTTTTTGTGCGAGTCAGTCATGGAACACTGCGGAACCTCATTTCCCCGAACGACCGATGCGCCCTGCGCCCTCGGCCAGCTCTGTTCGGAAGAAAAAATGATGGGTGAATGTGGCGGGGTGAAGGCAGCAGAAAAGCCGCAGAAGCGCTGACTTGCAAGGGCGAATTTTCCCACGGCAGGCCGCGATGGAAATAACGTTTACGCCCAAAGAGGTTAGCCGCTTACGGCCGCTGAAACGCTTGGTGTAAATCAGGCCTCACAGCTCCCCTTCGGGACCCATGCTATATCTGTGCCGGCTTTCCACACTCTTCATAAGGCTGTCTCTCCGGCATTGCCAGGTCGTCCTGCCGCCTTCCATTGCGATCGACGGCCCGTCGATGTGCAGCGTCACAGATCGTGCCTTGGGATCGCACCTTGGGGTCGCGCTTTGGGGTCGCGCTTTGGGGGCTGGCCTTAGGCCGGGAAGCGCTCCGCCAGGGCTGCGGCCCCGTCCTCGTAGATGCCGGCGATGGCTCCTTTGGCAAAACCTTCCTCTCCGCTGGCTGAAAAGGCGGAGGTCCAGGTCAGGCGACAGCCGCCGCCGGGCAGATCAACCACGCTGAGGGTGGCGCTGTAGTTGCTGACCGGCAGAGGGCCGGAGATGATGGCGTAGGAATAGCTGTGATTGGCATCATCCTTCAGCACGAGCCGCTCCTGCACCTGCCCTTTGCCTTCAGCCAAAGTCAGAGTCCGCAAGGTCCCCCCGTCAGAGATTTCAGAGTCGACCACCTGGGGATGCCAGCTGTGCAGGGACTCGAACTCACCAATGACGGCCCAGACCTCAGCGGCGCTTACGGCATAATCGCGTTCCAGATTGACTGTCGTCATCACCTTCGCTCCCTTTGTTAACGGACAGATGACCCCGCGGTGCCACCCTGCCCTCAAGCCCGTTCTGAGGCAGGGTGCCACAAGTTTTTAATGACAGATAGAGGCAGCGACCCCCTCAAGATTCCAGCCGCCAGCAGCCCTTTGCCCCAGCCCCGCCAGACAGGCCGTTCAGCATAAAGCAGAGAACGCTCGGGAGCGGCAGGCACGCGCGAGATCAGGAATGCAATTTTTCTTACAAATGGTCCTTGCCAAGGCCCCTGCTTGGTGGCATGTTCCGCCCCGCCCAAGAGGGGGTCTCCACGATCCTCCGCGAAGCCCCGGCACAGACCCGGCTTCCCAGGGCAGACAAAAGATGTGTGGGCTGTCGTAGCTCAGGGGTAGAGCACCCCCTTGGTAAGGGGGAGGTCGAGAGTTCAATTCTCTCCGACAGCACCATCTTTTTTCAGCACTTTCAAAACTCTCTGAACAAAAAACTTTAAAGCCCAAAGACACAAGCAGCGTTCGTTCCCTGCATGTCCTCCAGTGCGCCCTAGCCACGGCTAACCTTGCCCTCGCACGGGCCATTCGGTTGACTCTATTGTGCGTCTACCGGTAACCGCAATCCGCCTTTATGCTGATGTTGGAAAGATCCCTTGCAACTATAGCGATATTTCCCATAGAGTTCTAACAGACTCTGGGAAGGAAAGCGAGCTGGCAATTAAGAAGCTCGGTGGCTTGATGCGGTCAAGGGTGCTTTCCGAAAGATGCAGGGGTCCCTTTGTAGTGACAGGGTCGCTGATGTGGAAAGTAACAAGTGACAATCGAAGGGCGATATCTGGATGATATTCTTAGGAAGCTCTATGGTGAGCTTTCTAAAAGCACGGATACTTTTGAAGCAAGTAAGGGCAAGGGGCAGGACCTGCTTGGACAGAAAGTTGTCCTGAAAGATCCCCGCGCTAGGATAAGTGCGACAGCATCACGTGGAAGGCTTATTTCGGCACTTGCAGAGTTTTGCTGGTATATGAGCGGCAGCGCCGATCTCAATTTTATTCGGTTTTATCTGAAAGATTATCCGCCAAAGGGTGCAACAGGTTCCCTTCAAGAAGCTTATGGTCCACGCCTAAAAGGAACAGGAGAGTTCGGTTACAGTATTGACCAGATTAGTCGTGTTGTTAATAGGCTTCGGGATAAGCCTGATACACGCCGCGCTGCTATCACGCTTCTTGAGTCTTCCGATCTAGAACCCAGCCAAAAGGAAGCTCCCTGCACAATCGGTTTGCAATTCATTCGAAGACGCGAACACTTGCACCTTGTAGCAATGATGCGCTCGAACGATGCCTATCTTGGCTTCCCGCACGATGTTTTTTGCTTCACGATGATTCAGGAGCTGGTCGCACGATCTCTTGGCATCAGGATTGGCGACTACCATCACTTTGCCACAAGCCTGCATCTTTATGAGAACGATCGGGATTCTGTAGCAGCCTATTTGAGCGAAGGGTTTCAGAATCCAGTGTTCGCAATGCCCAAAATGCCTTCAGGGTGTCAGATGGATAACCTCAAAGCTTTCTTGGAAGTAGAGCGCTCCATTCGTCAGGGAGTAATTGCAGAAGCTGGACAAATTTCACTGCCTCAGTACTGGCGAGATCTCTCCTTGGTTCTTCTGAGATGTGCGGACTCACGGTATGAAAGGGGAACCAAGGTTCGCGAAGAAAACTTCGCGCAGGTTAGCAATACATTTTACAAGAATTTTTTCATTAAGCGCCCAGAGATATTGCCGAGAGGCGAAGCTCAAAAGATGGTGCAAAGTAGTCTAGATTTAGGTGATGAGCAGGCCAATGCGAATTAAAGACCAAACAAGAAGCAATCATCTCTCTAACCAGCTGGATGATTTTTCACAAAACCAAATTCCTTTGGAAGGAATGAACAATGCGAACCGGAAGTCGACGCTGATTGCCCAGATCATCGATAGCATTCGCCGAACAGAGTACTTGCGTCAAATCTCGATCCGCTCAACCTCTACTAGTCTATACACACCTTACTCGGGGAGCTTTCAGCCGTTGGCTGGTGCTGCAGTGATGCATAAGGCTGGGTTAATCGATGATGCCTACTGGCTTGTGTATTTGGCGACACATTTCGGGAAACACAAGCATGACGGCTGGAATCTAACGGAAGACATTTACGGAAAGTTCGGGCAAGGGAGCGTTTGGGATTGGAGCGCAGCCAGCCAAAACCCGCAAGCAATAGCCAACTGGCTTCAAGCCAACTTCCCTCATGTCACAGGCACAGGCCGTTCAAGGCGTTTTGGAAATCACCGCAAGTATGAAACGCTGAAGCCTGGGCCAAAAGGCACTGGACACGCTGTTGCCACCTATATCGATTGGGTCCAAGCACATGGCTCACACAGCGCGCTCATTCAAACCGCTCAGGCGAGTGTTGGGCAGAACCCGCAGGACGTTTTTGCGTTTCTTTACAAAGAACTGGACAATGTAGCCAAGCTAGGGCGGCTTGGGAAATTTGATTTACTGTGCAATCTCAGTAATTTGAATATTGCGCCGATCTACCCAGACAAAGGGTACATAAAAGATGCAACTGGCCCCAAATCGGGTGCGCAGTTGCTGTTCCCCAGTGAATTAAGTGCGTCACAGCTAGAAGACGCTTGCATCGATTTGGCGACATGTTTGAACGTTAGCGCTCAAGTCATAGAGGATTCGCTGTGTAACTGGCAGAAAAGCCCAGAGGAATACATCCATTTCAGAGGTTAGTTTATCCAACGGTATCGCCGCTTGAGGTGCTGCATTTGATTGTATCCAATGATTCGCGCGTGTTGCAGTTGTCCGACAATCAAACCTGGGGCGACTCCGATCTTCTTCGCAAAGGCTATGATGAGTGACTTTGACGCGACCAGCGCGAGAAGCTCTTCTTGGTGCATCACGGGAACAATAACCTGAGATGCAAACTCGTTGGCTTCATCCTCACATTTTTTTTCCTCAAGGTCGGTGTTTTCGAGTATGGGCATTTTGTCAAAATGCAAAAGCAGATGGCCAATTTCATGGAACAGCGAAAACCAAAACTGATCGTCAGATAGATATCGGAAGCTCAACTGGATATGGGGTGTATCATCAGCCAGTATCCTTACTGCACCGCTTGCCGAACATCCTTTTGGCGCTCGCACGATAGCAAACTTCACACCCGCTCGTGCCAAGCCTTCCTTGAGCTTCGGCAAGAAAAGTGAAGGGCTATTGTACCAAGTAAGCCTGCGAAAACTGTTAAGTTCTTGCTTCAATTTCTCAGGTGACCACATAGCAACCGCGTCATCTTGCGTTTCGATCTCGCCCTGCCTCAACCAAGTGGTGGTTGCGACCTCGCAAGAGGCATATGCAGCTGCTCTTCTGTAAGCAGCGCCTCGAAAAGCGCTTTCATATCGACCCTGCCATTGCGCCAAAGTCGATACCCCAAAAAACTCCATGCTTTTGGCAATTTTTTCTTCTCTGGTTCTCGAATCACCGATCCAGCCGAATTTCTTCATATCGGCCAAAGGTAACTTGCTTATGAGATCCTCAAAACTGTTTACACTTACCTTCTCAGGTGGCTTGATGCTGGCACGATAGTCATACTCTCGCGCCAGCCAAAAGCTCTCAGAAGCACCAAAAACATCGGTAAGCTGCCTTGCCAGCTCGACATCAATTACGTGCTTCCCGTCCAACAGTTTTTGAGTAGTGTTTTTCGAATAGCCGATACGTTCGGCAAAATCTTCAACGGTCAGTTCATTTTGCTCTAATAGAGAAACAATCGTGTGGCCAGGCGGTGATACCCAATCTGGCTTCTCCAAAAATCCATTAACTGACATCATTGATCCCCATCAGCTTGACCCTAGAGACTGTTGACCAATCATATTGTGATCCACTCTCTAGTGCTGGATAATTTGGCACCATCTTAATTACTAAAAGGTTCGGCATTTCGAGAATCAGCTGATTCGCATCGAAAGAAACTTGGCCGATTAAAAGTTCAGAGATGCTGCTTGCAGCCTGAATATCAGAATGCCTTGCTTGTAAACATACTGCCGCCTCTTCACCTAGATACTCTATTGCAGCAGATGTGCAAAAGCAAATCTCCCGAAGTATCTCTGTATTGTAAGAAATCAACAAATGGATCTCTCTTTTTCTTTATTTTTAATAGATTAGCCGCTGCTCAAGGGTCAAGCATTGTATGTTTCAACCTGCGCATCCCTCTCACCAACACTTCAACGCGGGGCAAGCCCCAGGGCAAGTGAATTACGTATTCTGGCACATCCCTCAAGAGTCGGGCTGTTAGGGCGGACTGGTATTTCGATTTTGTTTTGGGCCTTTGCAGCCCTAACCACCGTTAAGTCCAAATCACTTCGCAGTGTGAAACCGTTGACATCATGATAGGCGATTGGAATTTGTAGAGTGGTCAAGGTAAACAGAAAAACACTATGCAACAAAGCCTGCGTAGCTTTGCTCAACCAAACCTTGAGACGATTTATCTGGTGTTTTCGAACTAACCATTAGCGCCTATCTTTTTTACCAGCAGCTTTTCATCATCTGCCGTTGTTTCCCCTCACTACTTGGTCCTCGCCCGCAAACTCTTACAGTTTTTGAACAACCGTCACAAAAGAAAGTCCTTTGGTTGGCCGGGCTTTGTTGATTAACGTCACCCGGCCTATATGACGACTCTCCGCGTTTTTCTGCGCAGGGCTGGTCAGGTACCTGTCTGTGCCAAATTCGAACTTCTGCGTCCGTTTGCCACATGCAAATTCATGGTTCGCCTTGACGAGTTTTAGCGTTGAGCAAACAAGAAAGACCGCCAAGCATGATTGATCTCTATACCTGGGGCACCCCCAACGGCCGCAAAGTCTCCATCGCGCTGGAAGAAATGGGTCTCGACTACAAGGTCCATCCCATCAACATCATGGAAGATGATCAGTTCAAACCGGACTTTCTGGCCATCAGCCCCAACAATAAAATTCCGGCCATCGTTGACCATGACACCGGCACAAGCCTGATGGAATCGGGCGCGATCTTGCTGTATCTGGCGCAGAAAACCGGAAAGTTTCTGCCCGCTGATGACACAGGCAAGTGGGAGGTCATGGAATGGCTGATGTGGCAGATGGGCGGTCTGGGTCCCATGCTGGGTCAGGTGCATCACTTTACCAGGTTCAATCCCGGCAAAGCCCCCTACGCCCAGGATCGCTACCTGGCGGAAGGCAAACGCCTTTACGGGGTGCTGGACAAGCGCCTGGAAGAGCGCGATTTCATTGCCGGTGATTATTCCATCGCCGACATGGCCGCCTGGCCCTGGATCTCCCGCTTTGAGTGGCAGACCATGGACATGAATGCCTTTCCCAACGTCAAGGACTGGTACCTGCGCATTGCCGCTCGACCGGCCGTGCAAAAGGGCTACCACGTGCCGTCCTTTACCGCAGAGATCCCCTTGCCGGAGTAAAAGCACCGGCGCCCCATCGGGACCCGACTGGACCGCATGCCCGCACAGCTGCGACCCCTTTTGGGTCCCTCACCTGAAGCAGCCTGCTCATGACGCACAAAGAATCCAGCTCGCCCGCCACCCGGGAAACCTCCGGTGAGAAAAGCAGGGAGAAATCCAGGGACAAAACCAGGATCATCACCCGCGCCAATCTGGAGGCCTGGGATGAAGTGGCGCCCATCCACGCAGACCACAACCACGCCCAGCAGCTGGCAGATATGGCCGATCCCGGGCACTCCGCCCTGGACGAGATAGAGCGGGCCCGGCTGGCAGCTCTGGAGGTGGCGGGCAAAGATGTAGCCCAGATCTGCTGCAACAATGGCCGGGAACTGATCTATGTGAAACGGCTTGGGGCCGCCCGCTGTGTGGGCTTCGACGGCTCGGCCGCCTTCATCCAGCAGGCCCGGGAACTGGCCGCCGCGGCCCAGGCCGACTGTGACTATGTCTGCACCGATGTTTACGACATCGATCCGCAGTATCATGCTGCCTTTGACCTGCTGACCATCACCATCGGCGTGCTGTCCTGGATGCCGGACCTACCCGGCTTTTTCCGCGCCATTACCCCGCTGCTGCGGCCAGGGGGTGCGCTTTTCATCTACGAGCAGCACCCCATTGTGGAAATGGTCACGCCCGGCGGTCCGGACGATGCGGTGGAGTGGGAACTCTCCTACTTCAACACCGAACCTTATGTGGAGTACGGCCTGGATTACTACGGAGAGCAGGAGTACGAGGCCAAGCCTGCCACCTCCTTCCAGCACAAAATGTCAGACATCATCATGGCCGGGATCCATACAGGGCTGTCGGTCGAGCAGTTTGAAGAACTGCCCGGTCACATCTCAAACACCTGGTACAACGTGGAAAAACAGGGCCCTGGTCTGCCCATGAGCTACACCCTGACCTTCCGCAAGCCACAGAAGTGAGGACGGGCTGCTATCCAGAGACCGGCATACTGCCAGCGGATATTCAGTTCAGTTGTCCCTGACTGTACTGGGCAACCATCAGAATCTTCTGGCAGTTCCCCTCCTCCCCGACAAACGGCAGGATCAGACGGCGGGCCCTCAGGTATTCTTTTCTGAAGTTGTAAGCCGGACCGTCATAGTACTGGGGCACACATTGCTCGACGGCCACCTTGAACTGGCTGAGAGAGGGATTGTCCCCCGCCTGGATCTGGAACTCCGACAACCGCATGCCTTTCATGGCAGCGCCGCGGACGGCCACGATCTCTTCGCCCACCAAACGGAACTCAAGATCCCCGTCCGGCAGGACCTCTGCCAAAATGATGTGGCTGGTAAAGGGCATGAAGTCCAGCGCATCGAGAGCCGTCGCCAAAGGCAGTTCCGACCCTCGGCACAGGGCCTGCCAGCGATCATAGACCTGCTGCAACAGCGCAATCTCCAGCACCGGTATATCCCAGTTCCGGCTGGCTGAATCGGCGGGACTTTTTTCGTCCTGCTTCTCGATCACGCCCTTACCTCCCAACAAGCGGCACACGAATGATTTTGCCTGGATAACAAGGCATTCTTTAATGGAGTCGGACAAGCCTGCTCGCCAGAGAAAGTCCCCCTTTCCCCTCTTTTCCTGCGAAGAGACCAGATAAATTCCCCATAATATCTTTACATGGGTCTCTTTGATGCAGAATTCAATCCTAGAGCATGATCGGTTTCGTTAGACGTGCTTTGCGCTTGGGCCTAATCCGTGACTCATCCTCTAAAACACTGAAAAGAGTTTCACGCACCAAAGATACTCAGGGGGTGAGTGCCCTTAAATCGCGTTGTCTCTATGGCTGCAAAATCTGTCAGCAGAAGACACCAGACCTGCTTTGGCCGTCACAAAAGCCTTCCGTCACGCGTCAAAAAGAAGAACCCTGCCTTTTCACAGGAGCCAGGGACGACTAAAAGGCCGACTCCATAGCCCCATTGTTCCCGGTTGCTTTGCGTCCCCCCTTCCCCTGGGGTCTTACCAGTAGGTTTTGTCGTGCAGTTTTGTTTTCTGTCAGATTCCAAAATGCGAGTGGCGTCTGTCACTCTTTGTCTGGGCCTGGGCTTCATGCTCGCTCTGTCACCTCTGGCAGCCAAGGCCGACGCACCAACCGCCAGTCAGGAACTGGCCTCCTTGTCCCAGTCCACAGACACAAACGACCGCCAATGTTATCGCTGGCCTTTGCGACAGCGGGCCGGCAAATGGGCCTATGACGGCGATACGGTCTACATTTCCATGCCCGGCCTGCCGGCCCCGTTGGCGGCCATGTCGGTCCGCCTGATTGGTCTGGACACGCCTGAGAAGGGCCGACGCGCCAAATGTGAAGCCGAAAAGCTAAAAGCGGAAAAGGCCCGGCAATTCCTCGAGACCCATCTGCGGGAGGCTGAAACCTATGCCTTTTGCGCCCCCCGCTGGGGCAAATACGCAGGCCGTGTCCTGGCCGACCTGGAGGTGGATGGAAAGAGTGCCACCCGACTGCTGATTGATGCAGGCCTTGCCCGCCCCTACGATGGTGGCAAACGACAGGGCTGGTGCGACTGAGCAAGGCGGAAGTGATTACATCCGGCACACCTCACCACTGGCAGCTGCGGTCACTGACAGCAGCGTGGTTGCCAGCCGGAACCCGCGCCTGTTAGAAGGCCTGCAGGATCAGATCAACAGGCGGCCCTCATGACATCGCAAAGCCCGGACCCCAAAGCAGAACCAAGCACTGCATTAAACAGCGCCTTCCTGCGCTATGCCCTGCTGATGGCCGGGGTCTACGGCCTGACCTACCTGGCGCTGGATTTCTATTTCCGGACCGAAGAACAGTACCAGTCTCTGCGCGCTGACCTGCCCTGGATCATCCTGGCGGTCTATCTGGTCTCTCTGGTTCGCCGTTACTTTTTTGGTCGGAAGCTGGCGCAGAAATCCAAAGACTGAGGTCAGCGCCTCCTGCTTTCAGGAATCAAAGTGAATTTCATATTCAAAGCTGCCCGGCTGACAGGCAGTTGCCGGATGGCTCACACCTGACGACAGATTGGCAGGCTGGCTGATCTGCCAGCGATCCCCTGCCAGAGTCTGACAGTGAGCAGCGAAACGATAAGCGGCCAGCCAGGGGTGCACCTGATCGACCAGAGCACTGGTCCGGTACTCCAGCCCAATGACCTGCTCTTTGTAATTTTCCGTCAGGGTCAACTGACCAATCAGTTGCCCCTCAAAGACCACGTCCCGCGTCTCGCTGACCGGCTTGGGCACACTGTTGCAGGCAGCCAGGAAGCAGGCGATGGTCACAGGAAGCACAGAACGGAGCAGGCCCGCCCGGCTTTCAATCCACCTTCCGCGGGAGCTGTCCTCTCCCCGTCTCAGCGGCTGAGTGGCAGTTTTTTGTGCCATGATACCGATCCTTCAATAGCAGAACATATTCTGGCTTTTCACCTCAGTCAGAGTAACAGTAATTTTCATTTATTATCAGCATCTTAAACGTCGCTTTCGCGCTGATTTTGCCTCAAATCCCGGGTTGTTTCGTCTGCCAGACTATCTCTTGAAACAAACCCGCTTGATCGGGCGCGCGCAAAACGTCAGCGCGCTAAAGACACAATGCTCTGCGCTTTCAGTCAGGCAGATCAGGCTCCAACTTGTCCCGCCCAAGCGGGTCACGACCCGGCCCGAAAAGCCCCAACCCGTTAGCCCCAGCTAAACCGTGAATCATCCTTTATCCTTTTGAAGAGAGTTTCACGCGCTAAGCGTTATCACGTAGTGAGTCCACTTAAACCGATCTGACTCCAGCTCCGTCACAGGTGAAAGCCCGCGACACAGCCAGCCATCTACGGCATAAAGAGACCTCTGGCCCTACACCTGCCGGGGCACCTGACGACTTCACATGACGGCTCCATGAGAATACTCGCGCTGATCCCCCACTTTTACGATCCGGAACACGACAAGCGCTATGGCTCTTCCTTCATGGCTGAAGACAAGCGGATGGACGGGCTGCACAACTGTCTGCATCACTTGCTGGCCAACGTGGGCAAAAAGTCCGGTTATCTTGATTTTGTTCGGCGGCGCTGTCGCAGTAACGGGCCAGCCGGCCATCAGCTGGACGTGGCTCTGATCAGCCGAAAGGGCCAAAGCCTGACAGATCGTCAGGAAAACCTCCTGCCGCCGGGCGTGCGCTCTATCCACACGGATGCGCCCCCCAAACTTCTCGGTTTTGTCTGTCATCATCTGATGACGGAACTGAAGGAGAATTATGACTGGTTCATCTACCTGGAAGATGACCTGATCATTCACGACTCAGAGTTTTTTGAGAAGCTGCGGTCCTTTGAGCAGGCCTACGGGGACAAGCATCTGCTGGTTCCCAACCGCTATGAATTCGGACGACGCAAACACACCGGAAAGATCTACATCGACGACCCGGATTTTGAAGACCGCCTCCATCCCCTGGAAAGCGATCCCCTCTACCTGGATCTGGAGGGGCGCAAACGGGCCTTCATGTCACCCATGAACACGCACGCTGGTTTGTTTGCGGTCAGCAAACGTCAGCTGGACAGACTGATCCCGTCCCCCTTCTTTGGCAGGCCCCGCGGAGAGGACAGGGTGTTGGAGCAAGCCGCGTCGGCCGCAGCCGCAGACGTCTTCACCATTCTGAAGCCCAGCTACGAAGACATGGGGTTTCTGGAAGTTGAGCACTTTGGAGAAGGGTTTTCCTCGCGTTTCTTCAAAGAAGGGACCCTTGGCCCGGGTCCCTATGAACTGCAGGGCAATGACGGGCAGGAGACAGCAGCCAAAGAGCCGTCCGAAACAGCGCCTCGCTAAAGTTATGTGGCTCTAGTTGGAATCACTTGGTGAGGGCACCCGTGTCATTCGCTGTTAGGACAAAGTGACCCCGGCGAAGCGCTGTGAGATGCGTGCCAGATGGTCAAAGGGGGACTCTTCGCCAGCCAGAACAGGAACGGTAATCTGCTGGCATCCCCAGCTGCCAAAGCGGCTTTTCAGGCTTTCTTCCAGCCAGTGCTGTGCCTGGGCCAGCCGGCGGCGGGTCAGGCGATGGTGGTGCGGCAGCGCCGGGCTCCAGCTCTGCAGCCCCTCGTCAGGGCGGGCCTGGCCTTGCGGGTTTTCCTGCCCTTTCAACCAGGCAAAGTGGCCTTCCAGTGCCGCGATCAGCTGCGCCATGCCGCTTTGACTGCTGGCCGAAACAGCCAGCGCCTGCACCTGCCACTCCCCGGGTGAAGGCGCCAGAGATAATGCCCCTTTAAGATCGCTCAGCGCCCGCTCGGCCACCTCTCCCATATCTGCCTTGGTAACCACGGCCAGATCGGGGATTTCAACAATGCCTGCCTTCATGAACTGCAGCGAATCTCCGCTGCCCGGCTGAACACAAAAGAGGACACTGTCCGCCACCTGCGCCACATCGGCTTCAGACTGGCCAACACCCACGGTTTCAATCAAGACGATGTCATACAGGGCACGCATCAGCACCATGGCCCCAACTGTGATGTCAGCCAACCCGCCCAATCGGTCACGCGCCGCCATGGAACGGATGAAAAGCTGCTCATCTTCCGGGTCACTCAGCAAACGCACCCGGTCTCCCAGCAGCGCCCCACCGGACCGTTGGGAAGAGGGGTCCACGGCAATGACGGCGACCGACCGACCGGCCTTTCGAAAACCGGCGATCAGGGCCCCGGTCAGCGTTGACTTGCCCACGCCTGGCGGTCCGGTAATGCCGATGACCTGGCCACGGGGCGCTCTGTAGGCCGCCGCCATCAAGGCCAGAACCTCCTCGGATTCCGGCGCGGATTCTGCGCGGGCCAGGGCACGGGCCAGGGCGGCTTTTCCGCCGCTTTTCAAGCCATCAAACAGGTCTTGGGACATTACCGGTCAACTCGTCACTGCACAGCAGACTTTGCAAAGGTGCGCCAGAGTGACAGAGAGATTCCACAGCTGCAAGCCATGCTGTTCCGGCTCCTTCCGGCTTCTGAAAACAAGGCCCGTTCAAAGCAACAGCCCCTGTCCCGGGGGAGGCATCCGGAACAGGGGCAGCCGGCCAGCAGAGCCCCATTGCATTCAGCGGAACAACTTGGGGGTGACGCTAAACGCATGAACCTCTTTTCAACAGGATAGAGGATAGGTCACGGTTTCCTTTCACGCGCCTTGCGCGTCCCGTCAAACCGATCCTGCTGTAGAGCCGGGAAGTCAGATTGGGGGGATCCGACCTCTTGCTATCACCGGTCTGTCAGCACCCGGTCAGGCACTGACAGAACGACAAGCCGGTTAAAGGCCATTCACGTCGGCGACAGACAGATGCTCCATGCCTGGCCAGTTCTTGGCAGCTTTGGCCAGGAAGTCGGCTTTGTCCTTCTTGTAGGTCTCAAACACGGCGTCATTCAGAAAGACGTAGAGTTTTCCGTCCACAATGTCGGCAAAGCGCGGGCTGCCATCCAGTTTCTTGCCCAGGGCCACGCCCAGAGCGCAGAAACCGCCATACTGGGGCATGTACTTTTCAGGCGCGGCTTCGAACTGCTCCATCGCCTCTTCCGAAGCAAAGTAGTAGGCAACGCCATCGTTCACGGCGGTGTGCTTGGCCTGACCCGGGACAACACCTTTGCCATCAATCATGGCGACCAGATCATTGCCGCGGAAGGCGACGCCATGACCGTCAACGGTGGTCCCCTTGGAGACGTTGTACTCATCCACCGCAAAGGCAGCGGGGGCAGCAGAGAAAATGCCAACAAAGGCGGCGGCGGCAATCAGGGTACAGGTGGTTTTCATCTCTAAGTTCCTTATCAGCCTGCAGCTGCATGGAGCTGCAAAGGGAAATGTCATCACCAGAAAGAGAAATAAATCCTATGACCATCCTGTCTAAGGCAGCCATTTCTATCATCTGGTGAGGGGAGGATTTGAGGGAGACCGGACCGGCCTTGCCCCTGAATGAGGGGGAATGAGCAAGTCGATCCGGCCTCCCGGGGGGGCGCTGTTCGGCCTGCGGTCAGGCAGGGGACAGCGCATCCGCAGGGTTTAATTGGCAGCGGCGGTTTTCATCGCGGCCACAGCGGTTTCGGTATCGGTGACGTGGCTCGCGATCATGCGGAAGTTGGTCAGAGCTGCCTCATAGCCGTCATAGCCGGGCACCTGAGCGGCGGCAGTGGCGTCCGTTACCACCATCACTTCAAAACCTTCTTCCACCAAGGCCCGCATGTGCGATTCCGTGCAGAGGTTTGCGGACATGCCGCCAAGGATCACCTTGTCGATCCCCTGTTTGCGCATCTGCAGCACCAGGTCATTGCTTTCCGGACCAAAGACTTTGTGGGGGCTGGTCACGACGGTTGCGCCGTCATCGATGTACTTCTTGTACTGCTCCAGCCAGTCAGCGCCGGAGCCTTCAAAGTCTGTCGTATCCAGGGGCCCCTTGCGGTCAAACATGCCGATCTTGTGCATCAGGGCTTCCAGTGCCCCTTCAAACTTCCAGCCATGATCGTGGGGGTAGTAGTAGTGCGGGGAGACAAACACAGGCATGCCGCTGGCTTTGGCTGCCGCAAAGAGCTGGTCGATGTGCTCAACGGTGCCGTTGGCTTCAACATTTTTGCCAACAACGCCCCAGGAAACCCCTTCAGGGCTCAGAAAGTCATTCTGCGGATCCGTGATCACGAGGGCGGTACGGCCCTGCACAATTTCAAAGCCGGGATCAGGCAGTCCGCTGTCGTCAGCCCGCGCCACGCCTGCGACAGCAGACACGGCCAGCATCGCAGTGGCCGCCAGGGTGATGGCTGCCAGGCGGATTTTGGTTTGAGAAGTCAGAATGGTTTTGGTCGTCATGATGAACTCCATTTGAAAGAGCGCAGAGCGCAAAAAGAAAATGATTAAAGGTTACTGATCGGTACATCTTGTAAGAACAGTTTCTGTACCGATTAGTAACTCTTGTCAAGAATGAAATCTCATAATCAACCACCGGTTTTATCGAACTATCGATCAACTCTTTGTTTTTTATGAAAAATAAAATTTGACATTTCGGACCACACATCGCTCAAATATGTACCTATCAGTCAACTCAGGAGTGGATATGAGACCAACAAAGCGAGATGAACTGGTCCAGAAGGCGTTGAAAGCTTTTTATCGCGACGGATTCCAGGCGACCGGAATGGACAAACTTGTCTGTGAGACCGGCATCTCGAAGACCACCATGTTCAAGCATTTCCGAACGAAGGAAGATCTGATCCTGGCTGTTCTGCGTCTGCGGGATGAGCATTTCCGCAACTGGCTCTACCGCCGTATTGAGGAACTGGCAGACACACCCAAAGACCAGCTGCTCGCGATGTTTGATGCCCTGGAGGAGTGGTTTGCTGAACCGGATTACAGAGGCTGCATGTTCATCAAGGCCTCATCCGAGTATCAGGACGCCGCCCATCCGATTCACAAACAATCAGCTGAGCACAAGCGCATACTGGAGCAGCACTTTACAGAGCTGGCTGAACAAGCAGGACTGACCAACCCGGCTATGCTCGCCCGTCAGCTTCTGCTGCTTAAGGAAGGCGCCATCATCACCGCACATCTGGGTCATACTGAGCACCCCGCACGGGAGGCCAAGGCAGCTGCCGCTGAACTGATCAAACTGCACAGCAAAGCCTGAGGTCGTCTATTTGGGCTGACGGCCGAAACACACAAGTCATTCCACCGCTTTGACGGAAGGGTCACTGTCTGGCTGAAAGCCCGCTGCACCAGCAGCTGAAGCAATCACGTCGCGGCCAACTATTTGTGTTTTTTAGATCCAACTGTGCTCTTATAGCGTAGACAATTCAGTGTTGGTTTTTGAGCCAGAAAGCAGCTGATCCGAATGGGGTTTAGCGAACCGGAAGCGCGGTCATTTTCCATGACCAGATCATTGCAAAAGGCCCTGTGGCTGCCCCAACTGCAGCAGGCCCTGCGCTGCGCGATGCGCGATAACGCCGGGTTCACCCGTCTGCCGATCCCGTCATTTGGGCATCTGTTGGCGCTCAGCGTTGTCTTACTGACTGTCTTCTTGTCCGTTGCTGCAAAAGCAGAAACCTACCGGGCTCTGCTCAGCCACTATCCGCCCAACCAGTATGAAGAAGACGGCGTCGCCAAAGGCTTTAATGTCGAACTGATTCAGGAAGTCTTTCGCAGGCTGGGACATGAACTGGAAATCGAGTTTGTGCCCTGGGCGCGTGTCCTGGGCTCTCTCAAATCAGGGGACTCAGATCTGGCTTTTGCTTTCTATGTTCCGGAACGGACAGCCTATCTCGACTACTCGCGAGACCCCATCATCGAATATTCCATCTCGCTCTACGCCCTCAGGGACACACCCGTGAGCTTTGACGGAGACCTGGCATCAGTCAGCGACAAGACCATCGCCGCCGTTCGGCGCACCAGCTATGGCGGCAAATTCAGCAAAGCCCAGCAGGAAGGGCTGCTGCCGGGCATCGTTCTGACCCGGGACCCCGAAATCTCTGCCCTGATGCTGCTCAACAAGCGGGTAGACCTGATGGTGGCCCATCGCTTTGGGGCGGAACACCTCTTTTCCGAACTGGGTCGGCGCGATGAAGTCCGGGAGCTGATGCCCGCCCTGCAGGATGAAAGGAGCTTTGTCGTCTTCTCCAAGGCCAATGACTTGACAGACCTGCGGCTTGAAGTGGATGGCGCACTGGCAGAAATGCGCGCCGACGGCAGCTACCAAAAGCTGCTGACCCGGATCTTTGATGACTTCAAGTCGTCCGGGCCGCCCCCGCCCCCTTATCGATCGAAACACACAAAAGAAATCGCCCAGCTCGTCCACGCAGGCAGCAGCAGATAGGTAAGGCGCATCTGCCAGCCAAATGACGTGAGCGCAGCCTTAACGTCACATCGCTTACAGGAAAATCACTGCTGGATGACGCTTAATGCGTGGAACTCTTGTCAAAGGGTTCGAGGAAGGTTCACGGTTTAGTCCAAAGCGCAAAGCGCTTCCAACTAAACCGACCCTGCTCTAGAGGCTTTCCAGCAACTTCACCCACATGCGAGCCCGCGGCTCCAGGGAAGAAAAGAGCACAAATTCATCCAGCGTGTGGGCACCAGCGCCGTCAGCTCCCAGACCATCCAGAGTTGGCAGCCCCAATGCGGAGGTGAAATTCCCGTCTGACCCCCCGCCAGTCAGCTCTGTTGCCACCAGTTCCAGTCCGGTTTCCGCCACCAGATCGTGGCAGCGGTCAAAGAGGGCCTGGCTTTCTTCGGTCACTTTGTAAGGTGGCCGGTTCATGCCGCCTTCAATGGTCAGATCCACATCAGGGTCCTGGGCGGTCAATGCAAAGATCTTTTCGCTGAACTCTTCGCCCTGCTCAGAAGAGATCACCCGCATGTCGACTTCGATGTAGCACTGGCGCGGCACCACATTGACTCCGGTGCCACCATTGATCAGTCCGACGTTGAAGGTCACACCTGCGTCATAGTCGGTCAGGGCTTCGATCGCCAGAATCACCCGTGCCATTTCCTTGATGGCACTGCGGCCATCCTGATGGCGGGCCCCGGCATGGGCCGGACGTCCGGTCGCGGTGATGCAGAAGCGGGCGACCCCTTTGCGCGCCGTGACGATCTTGCCGCCATCCCGGGCTGGCTCCGGCACCAGAACACACTTGGTTTGCGGTGCTTCAGCCTCAATCAGGGGGCGTGTGATGGGCGTGCCCACCTCTTCTTCCGGCACATAGATGAAGGTAATGGGGGAGTTGGGCTGTTTGCCTTCACGCAGCAGGTGCCGGTAGGCGTAGTAAGCAAAGTAAGACCCGGCTTTCATGTCGTAGATACCAGGGCCGTACACGCGATCCCCGTCCCGTCGGACAACCAGGTCGCTTTCCTTGCTGCCAATGGGATGAACGGTGTCCAGATGGGCCAGAACCAGCAGCCCTTTGTTGTCAGGGCTGGGCAGGTTGCCGTCCGCATCAGGCACCCGGATGATCAGGGGATCGCCCCAGCCATCGGTGCCGGCCACCCGTTCGATGGACTTCACACCCAGATCGGCGAACTGCCCCTGAACTTTGCTGACCAGCCCATTGACCGCCTCGGCGTCTGTTGAGGGCGTTTCCATCTCCACCCACTCCAGAATGCCCTCCAGGATGTCTTCGGCGACAATCTTTGGGCTGTTGCTGGCGGCGGTAGAGGAGGGCTGATCAGGCATAGGGGCTCCGGGGGTTTGGCAAGAGAGAAAACAGAGGCCCGATTTTGTCAGGCTTGCCCCTGACAGGCTAGAGTTCTGCCGGGCAAGACACCTGTGTTAGCTGGCACAGATCCCTGCGGGGGAAAGCAGTTTGGCGGAGGAGCGAAGGACCTGCTCAGTTCTGCCACCCAAAGGCCGTTGCTTCCTCAATGAAGGTCTGAACTGCAGGGGTTTTCTGGTGGCCCGCGACAGTGACCAGTTCCACGCTCCGGCGGATTTCAGGATCTGACACAGGCCGCGTTTCCAGCGCCGCCAGGGTCACGGAATGCTCTGGCATCATACAGACCCCCAGCCCCTGTAGAACCATGCTCTGAATCCAGTCTTCCCTCTCGCTGCTGTAAGGCACCAAAACATCAATCTCCTGCTCTTCCATCAGGCTGGTAAAGGAACTGCGAAACTCGCAATGCAGGCGGTCCAGGTACCGCTCTCCGTTCAGCTCAACCACGGGCACCGTCTCCCGGGCAGCAAAACGGTGATCCGGCGGAAAAATGGCCACCATCTGCTCATCATAAAGTTTGACAGTTTCAAACTGACCATCCAGCGGTGTGGGCAGGCCCAACAAAGCGCAATCCAGCTCCCCGGCCAGCAGCAGCTCAGTCACGTTTGTCGGGGTGACGTCCTGCAATGTCAGTTCAATGCCGGGGTGCTGGGCATGAAAACGGGACAAAAAGGGGATCGTCCGGGTGGAGCCGATGGTGCACATGATGCCCAGAGTCAAAGGGGCCTTTTCCAGGCTCACGGTCTGACGGGCTGCCACCAGCGCTTCCTGGCTGCTGGCTTCCACCCGGCCCAGATGCTCCCGCATCACCCGTCCCAATTCCGTCAGATGGGTTTTGCTGTGCTGACGTTGAAACAGCAGGCCGCCCAGCTCCTCCTCCAGCTTCTTGATGGCTCTTGTGAGGGCTGGCTGGGAAACGTGGCACCGTTCGGCAGCCCGGGTGAAATTGAGTGTCTCGGCCACAGCAAGGAAATACTTGATTTGGTGGAACTCCACGGCAGCCTCTTTTCATCTTCATGCACAAAATGCATTGGATTGATAAAATATCGGTATTTTTATTTATGAAGCCCCCGCCCCATTTCAATCCCATGAGCGGATCAGGCTGAGTTCACATCTGATCCCCACACATCGAATTCACCGGAAGGTCCGGCTATGCACCTGGTCCCTTCCCGCTTTGACCTGCCTCTTCCAGAACCGGTTCAGCATTCCGCTTTGCCTCCTGTGTTACCGGTTCTGGAAGGTGAAAAACGGAGCCCGCCATGACAACGCAAACCTCGAACCTGAAAGCCGCCCCCCTTCCCTTCAGCCAGCAACTGACGCAAAGCCGCGCCGACACCTTTGTCCGCCTTTCCATGGTGGCTTTGTTTCTGATTTTTGGGCTGCACAAATTCACCGCTTATGAAGCCAATGCCATCGCCGGGCTGGCCGTGAACTCCCCGCTGCTGTCCGGCCCCCATGCGTTGCTGGGCGTCCGGGGCTTTTCCAACCTGATCGGTTTGGTTGAAGTGTCAGCCGCCCTGCTGGTTCTGGCCGGCTTCTATAGAAACCGCCTGGGACTCTTCGGTGGCCTGCTGATGACCGGCACTTTCCTGATCACTCTCAGCTTTGTCCTCTCGACCCCGGGTGTGTTCGAAGCCAGCGCCGGTGGCTTTCCCTTCCTGTCTGTCATGCCGGGACAGTTCCTGATCAAGGACCTGGTTCTGCTGGCCGTATCTGTCTGGCTGGTGGCCCGGCACCTGAAGACCAGCTGACTGGCATGTTGAGACCAGGTTCGCGACCGGCAAAACGCCTCAGGTCCGGACAGAAAAAGGGGCAGCCGCCAGGCTGCCCCTTTTCTATTCCAACCACTCCGCGGACCATCAAACGTCGCGTGTGGTTTCTTCCAATGCGGCCTGAGCAGCAGCAAGACGGGCAATGGGCACCCGGTAAGGTGAGCAACTGACGTAATCCAGTCCGGCCCCTTCACAGAAACGAATAGACGCCGGGTCGCCACCGTGCTCGCCGCAGATGCCGAGCTTGATGTCGGGTCGGGTGCTGCGTCCACGCTCCACCGCCAGAGACACCAGCTCCCCAACACCCTCCTGATCCAGAGAGATAAAGGGATCCTGCTCAACAATTCCCTGGTCTTCGTAGGACGGCAGGAAGTTGCTGGCATCATCACGAGACAGACCAAAAGTGGTCTGGGTCAGATCATTGGTCCCGAAGGAGAAGAACTCGGCTTCTTCCGCGATTTCCGCTGCCCGCAGGGCAGCCCGGGGCAACTCAATCATGGTGCCAACCAGATAATCCAGCTCGACGCCAGCGGCTTCAGACACCTCCTTGGCCACCCGGTCCACGACAGCTTTCAGAATCTCCAGCTCCTTTTTGATGGAAACCAGCGGGATCATCACTTCGGGACGTACAGGCCGACCGCTTTCTTTCTGCACCTCGACGGCGGCTTCAAAGATGGCGCGGGCCTGCATTTCATAGATTTCCGGATAAGTGATGCCCAGACGGCAGCCCCGATGACCCAGCATGGGATTGCTTTCGGCCAGTTTGATGATCCGGGTGCGCACGTAATCCAAAGACACACCGGAGGCGTCCGCCACCTCGATCATTTCCGGCTCCCCATGGGGCAGGAATTCATGCAGAGGCGGATCCAGCAGGCGAATGGTCACCGGGCGGTCTTCCATGATCCGGAAGATCTCTGCAAAGTCACCCTTTTGCATGGGCTGGATCTTCGCCAGGGCTTCACGGCGGCCGGATTCATTTTCAGCCAGGATCATCTGACGCACGGCAATGATCCGTTCCGCATCAAAGAACATGTGCTCTGTCCGGCAGAGACCAATGCCTTCACAGCCGAACTTCACAGCGGTGTGGCAATCCAGCGGTGTTTCCGCATTGGTGCGGATTTTCATGCGACGGATCTCGTCGGCCCAGGACATCAGCTTGCCAAAGTCACCGGACAGTTTGGGCTCAATGGTTGCCACCTCACCCAGCATCACTTCGCCCGTTGATCCGTCGATGGTGATGGTATCCCCCGCTTTGATCTCCTGACCCAGCGCGCGCATGACCCCCATCTTGTAGTCGATGCGCAGTTCACCGGCACCGGAAACGCAGGGGCGCCCCATGCCACGGGCCACCACAGCCGCGTGGCTGGTCATGCCACCACGTGAAGTCACAATGCCCTTGGCGGCATGCATGCCGTGAATGTCTTCAGGGCTGGTTTCCACCCGGCAGAGCATGACGGACTTGCCTTCCCCGGCCAGCTTTTCAGCTTCGTCAGCAGAGAAGACCACGATACCGGAAGCAGCACCTGGAGAGGCAGGGAGCCCGCGCCCAACCACCCGGCGCTCGGCCTTGGGATCCAGCGTCGGATGCAGCAGCTGATCCAGAGAAGCCGGATCAATGCGCTTGACGGCCTCTGCCGTATCGATCAGGCCTTCTTCCACCATGTCGCAGGCCACTTTCAGGGCCGCTTTGGCCGTCCGTTTACCGGCCCGGGTCTGCAGCATGAAGAGCTTGCCCGTCTGCACGGTGAACTCAATGTCCTGCATATCCTGATAGTGTTTTTCCAGGATCAGGCGGATGTCATTCAGCTGATTGAACACATCCGGCATCACCTCTTCCATGGCCGGCAGGTCAGAGCCCTGCTCTTCCTTGCCTTCGATGGTGATGTTCTGAGGCGTGCGAATGCCTGCCACAACATCTTCGCCCTGGGCGTTGATCAGATACTCACCGTAGAAACGGTTTTCACCGGTGGAAGGGTTCCGGGTAAAGGCCACGCCGGTCGCGCAGTCGTCCCCCATGTTGCCGAAAACCATGGCCTGAATGTTGACGGCCGTGCCCCAGCTGGAGGGAATGTTGTGCAGTTTGCGATAGGTGTTGGCCCGTGGATTGGTCCAGGAACCGAAGACAGCCCCGATGGCGGCCCAGAGCTGCTCTTTCGGTGACTGAGGGAAAGGTTCACCGTTGATCTCCACGACCTTGGCTTTGAACTCTTCGATCACCGTCAGCCAGTCATCGGCGGTCAGTTCCGTATCCAGGTTATAGCCCCGGTCTTCCTTGGCCAGTTCCAGAATTTCTTCGAAGTAGTGGTGATCCACACCCAGCACCACGTCCCCGAACATCTGAATGAAGCGGCGGTAGCTGTCATAGGCAAAGCGGGCATCGCCGGAGCGTTTGGCCAGGCCCTGCACCGTTTCATCGTTCAGACCCAGGTTCAGCACCGTATCCATCATGCCGGGCATGGAGGCCCGGGCGCCGGAGCGAACGGAAACCAGCAGCGGGTTGTCGGACTGACCGAAACCGGCGTCCATGACCTTTTCGATGTGGGCCAGCCCCTGATCCACCTGACCGCTCAGATCGTCAGGATAGCCGCCCTGCTCGGTAAAGTGCGTGCAGACTTCCGTGGTCACGGTAAAGCCCGGCGGCACCGGCAGGTTGATGTTGGCCATCTCGGCAAGGTTGGCTCCCTTACCGCCCAGCAGGTTACGCATGTCGGCTGCGCCTTCAGAAGAGCCGCCGCCAAAGGTGTAAACCCATTTGCTCATGGTCTGACTATCCATCCCGTTTAGCTTGGACCGCCCGGACCCCGCAGGGCTGTGCAGACGCTCCATCAAGGTCTGTTCCCGGCCTGACTGACATTGTCTCAGGGACGGGAACCCACTGTCCGGGCGGGGCTGCCGCCCGGGTCACGCCATTCAGATCCGCTCTGTTCCGGTCTGCCGCCGCCAAGGCTGCAGCCGGGTCAAAGGGCTCTGGTCTTATCCTTCGATCACCGTAAAGTCGGCAATGCGTCCCATGGTGCCTGTAATCCGGCTGAGCAGCTGCAAACGGTTCAGCCGCAGGTCCGGCTCATCCGCGTTTACCGTTACCTTGTCGAAGAAGGCATCCACCGGCTGACGCAACGCCGCCAGAATGGTGATGGCCTGCTGGAAATCCTCTGCCTCCAGGCAGGGCTCCAGCGCTTCGGCAGCGCTGTTCAGAGCAGCAAACAGAGCCTTTTCTTCCGCTTCCACCAAAAGCTCGGCTTTGACGTTACCGTCATAGCTGGCGTCGTCTTTCTTGCTTTCGATGCGCGAAATGTTGGCGGCGCGCTTGTAAGCCACCAACAGGTTTGCTCCGTCGTCGCTGTCCAGGAAATCGCTCAGCACTTCCACGCGGGCCAGCATACGCACGACATCATTCTCACCCGGCAGGTTGTAGACAGCCTGAATGTGATCGTGGCGTACGCCCTTGTCCCGTAAAGCCACCTTCAACCGCTCGGCCAGGAAGTTCAGGACCGGGAACTTAACCGGCTTGGCATCAAAGGTGCGGTAGGTCTTGGCCGACACCTTGATCAGAGCTTTCAGATCAAAGCGCAGCTTGTTTTCCACGATCAGGCGGATTACGCCCAGCGCTGCACGGCGCAGCGCAAAGGGATCTTTTGAGCCCGTGGGTTTTTCATCGATCGCCCAGAACCCCACCAGAGTATCCAGCTTGTCAGCCAGCGCCACACAGATGGCGGTGGGATCTGAAGGGCAACGATCATTGGGGCCCAGCGGTCCGTAATGATCAGCAATGGCGTTCGCCACCACCTCGGGATAGCCATCATTCAGGGCGTAGTAACGTCCCATGATGCCCTGCAGTTCGGGAAACTCCCCGACCATGCCGGTCACCAGATCTGCCTTGGCCAGCTGAGCGGACGTTCCCACATCCAGCATCTCCGCGCCTTCGATCAGTCCGGCAATGTGAACGGCCAAAGAAGTAACCCGCTCCACCTTGTCTTTCACCGTGCCCAGTTTGGCGTGGAAGACAATGTCCCCCAGCATGGCCACCCGGCTGCGCAGATCTTCTTCCCGGTCCAGATCCCAGAAGAACTTGGCGTCCGACAAGCGGGCTGAAAGCACCCGCTCGTTCCCGGAGACGATGTTTCTTTTGCGGGAGTCTTCACCGGCCACCGGCATGTTGGACACCACGATGAAGCGATCCGCCATGCCGCCTTCAGCGGTCAGCAGGGAAAAGTACTTCTGATGGCTGCGCATGGAGGTGATCAGCACCTCTTTCGGCACCTCCATGAACTGGTCGTCAATGGACCCCATCAGGGCTTCCGGCCATTCCACCAGTCCGGCGACCTCTTCCAGCAGGCCCTGATCTTCCTTCAGCACCAGACCGGCGTCTTTTGCCAAAGCACGGGCCTGTGACAGGACCATCTTCTGCCGCTCATCCTGATCAACGATCACATAGGCATCACGCAGCTTCTGCAGGTAATCGGTCAGGCCGGTCACCTCGATGGTCTGTGGGGCGATAAAGCGGTGACCGATGGTGCTGTTGCCAAAGGCAATGGTCGCGCTGTCCGAACTGCCGTCTTCCCCCAGATGGATTTCCCCCTCCAGAGGCTGGCCGTCGAACAGGGCAATAATGGAATGCATGGGGCGGACCCAGCGCACGCGATGCTGACCCCAGCGCATGGACTTGGGCCAGGCAAGCGCCGTCAGAGCTGCCTGCAGGACTTCCACCAGAACATCGGCAGTGGGACGACCTGCGATTTCCCTGACCGCGAAATAGAAGTTGCCTTTAGGTGTTTCCCGCACCTCGGCCTCTTCAATGGTCTGCAGGCCGTTGGCTTTCATGAAACCGGCCAGGGCCTGTTCCGGTGCCCCCACTTTGGGGCCTTTCTTTTCTTCCGACACATCCGGCTGCTTGGCCGGTAGCCCTGTCACAGACAGCACCAGACGGCGCGGGGTGACATAGGCCTGGCTTTCGCCATGTTCCAGCCCAGCCTCTTTCAGGCCTTTAAGAACAAGACGCTGCAACTCATCGCGCGCACGGGTCTGCATGCGGGCGGGAATTTCCTCACTCAGCAGCTCGAAGAACAACTCAGACATCGGCGTCCTCCAAAGCGGCTTTGGCATCCGCAGCTTGTTTGTTTTCCGGGAAGGTGGCCACCCAGGCCTCACAGGCCCCCTTGGCCAGGGCCCGGACACGGGCAATGTAGGCCTGGCGTTCGGTCACCGAAATCACCCCGCGGGCATCCAGCAGGTTGAAGGTGTGAGAGGCTTTCATGCAGTAGTCATAAGCTGGCAGAGGCAGGCCCCGCTCCAGCGCCTTCTGGCATTCAGCTTCAGAGTCCTTGAAATGCTGGAACAGCATTTCCGTATTGGCCAGTTCGAAGTTGTAGGCGGAAAACTCTTTCTCAGCCTGCAGGAAGACATCCCCGTAGGATTTGCCACCCTGCTCTGTGGGCACGCCATCCCAGTCCAGGTCATAGACGTTTTCCACGTCCTGCACGTACATGATCAGGCGTTCCAAACCGTAGGTCAGTTCGACAGGCACCGGATCACAGTCCATGCCGCCCACCTGCTGGAAGTAAGTGAACTGAGACACTTCCATACCGTTGCACCAGACTTCCCAGCCCAGGCCCCAGGCGCCCAGTGTGGGGCTTTCCCAGTCATCTTCCACAAAACGGATGTCATGCTGCAGCGGATCGATGGAAATGGCTTCCAGACTGCCGAGGTACAGCTCCTGAATGTTGGCCGGGGACGGCTTCATCAGAACCTGGAACTGGTAATAGTGCTGCAGGCGGTTGGGGTTTTCCCCGTAGCGACCGTCTGTAGGGCGGCGGGACGGCTGCACATAGGCACAGTTCCAGTTGTGGTCCGGACCCAGGGAACGCAGCGTTGTGGCCGGATGGAAGGTACCGGCGCCCACTTCCATGTCGTAGGGCTGAAGAATGACACAGCCTCGGCTGGCCCAATAGCTTTGCAGCTTCAGAATCAGGCTTTGGAAGCAGGTTTCGGGATTGGCGTGTTGTTTTGGCATGACATCCAGCTTGTTGCGCTGCGAAATTCGCGCGCGAAACCTAGCCAGCATAGCCGGTGAAAGCAACCTCCAGACGGCCTTCTAACCGTAACAAAACGACATGGCAGCTTGTCTTGCAGCCCCCCCTACCATCCTGAAGCGCCCAAACACAGGCCGCTTTCTTTCTCCTGATGAGCAGCTGAGGCCTCTCTTGCTCGCATGCGTTCAAATAACCGGCGCCTTGCGGCCGCAGTTGCTGTCAACCAAAGTCCGAAAAAAAAGACGACCCAAACCACAAAGTCTGAGTCGTCAGATGAAACTGGGGTGTTCCCTAAAGAAACACAAGGGAACGAACAGGCGGTCAGGAGGGGTCCCTTCCGCCTGATCTATTGCCCTTAGAACAGAACCAGGTCGCTGGCGCTGTCCAGGTTGGTACCGGTGATGGTGTGGGTACCACTCAGGGATGCAGCTGTGGTGCCGATATTCACGGTCACCATCCACAGGCTTGTCCCTGCGGTGTTAACCGCCCAGGCAAAGGCCACAGTTGCTGTTGCCACGAACAGACCTGTGCCAGACAGCGCTGACTTGAAGGCAGCCAGGCTGGCAAAAGATCCCTGGAAGGCATTGCTCGTGGACCCACCACCGATGGAGATGGCTTTCAGCGACGCAGAACCTGCTGAAGACTGACCGGTCAGCGCCACTACGAAGGTGTTGGTGGTGGGGCCAGGCTTAGAGGTAACAGTTGCATTAGTCAGGAAGATCGTAGCCTGAGCTCCCCAGGCATCTTCACCGGATGCATCGAAGTCAGCCACGGAAGCCTGAGAGCCGGTCTGGGTCAGACGGAAAACGTCATCCCCGGAAGACCCACGAACCAAGTCAGAGCTGTCGTTGGCAGAGATGGTGTCATCACCACCGGAACCACGCAGGGTGTCAGCAGAACCATCCAGAGAGGTGCGGATCACATCAGAGCCGGATCCGCCCTGAACGAAATCCCTGCTGGACGTTGCAGAGATGGTGTCATTACCTCCCCCGCCAAAAATCACATCAGACCCACTGCCATCGGTGATGAAATCATCGCCATCTCCCCCTGAAACCCGATCACCGAAAGATCCGGCAAAAATGGTGTCGTTACCGGCACCGCCTGACAGTATATCCGAACCGCCACTGCCGGTGATCCGGTCGTCGCCGTCTCCCCCGGTGATGACATCAGACCCTCCTTGTCCGTAGAGAGTGTCGTCACCTGACCCACCGTCGATCACATCATTGTCGCTACCATTGGCCCCGCCAATGATGATGTCATCCCCTTTGTTGCCATAGAGAACGTTCGCGCCAAATCCAGTGTTCGACGTTACACTGACAACAGTTGTTGTACCGCCGCCAGCCGTTGTGGTTTTGGCGCCTGTCCCCAGGGACCCGCCGTTGCCGAAGATGGTGTCGTCGCCTGCACCGCCGCGAATGGTATCGTCATTGGTCGCCGATGTGCCCGAGGCACCACCGACTATTGAATCACTGCCCGCGTTGCCCTGAATCAAATCTGAACCGTTGCCGCCCAGGATGGTATCTGCATCAGATCCCGTATCTCCGGCCACACCGCCAAAAATGGTGTCGTCGCTCTTGCCTCCGAGAATGGAATCGTTGCCTTTGTCACCATAGAGCAGGTTTGACCCCGTCCCGGTTGCCGTGCCACCGGCAGTGATAGTGTCATTGCCAGCACCACCGCGCACCGTGTCACTACCACTGCCTGCTGCCAGAGAATCGTTCCCCCGATTGCCCTGGACCAAATCAGCCCCGGCGCCGGCTTTGATGATATCCGCATCAGCGCCTGTATCACCGGCCACACCACCGAATATGGTATCGTTACCGGACCCGGCTGTGATAGCGTCGTTGCCTTTGTCTCCGTAAAGCACGTCACCGGTGGAACCGGAAGAAGCGGTGATCGCATCGTTGCCCTGACCGCCGCGGATGGTGTCAGCACCCCCGCCACCGGACAGTGCGTCATTACCAGCGTTACCCTGGACATTGTTGTCCCCGGATTTACCGCCAGCGAAACTGTCAACGCCGCTGAAGCCGACAAAAACACCGCCAGCGGTACCGGTACCGGTCGTGGCAGAGTTGGCCAGATCATCAGCGATCGTGTTGGTCGTGCCGTCACCGAACTGCAGACCGGAACCGTC
>JBQJBP010000009.1:0-2357 GCA_052078155.1 Rhodovibrionaceae bacterium GXU_MW_A322
GCATCGTTGCCCTGACCGCCGCGGATGGTGTCAGCACCCCCGCCACCGGACAGTGCGTCATTACCAGCGTTACCCTGGACATTGTTGTCCCCGGATTTACCGCCAGCGAAACTGTCAACGCCGCTGAAGCCGACAAAAACACCGCCAGCGGTACCGGTACCGGTCGTGGCAGAGTTGGCCAGATCATCAGCGATCGTGTTGGTCGTGCCGTCACCGAACTGCAGACCGGAACCGTCAACAAACTGGAAGTTCGTCACAGCCAGACCTTTACGGGTCACACCTTCCAGGGTCAGCGTGGTGCCGTCGGACAGCGTACCGACAACGTTACCGCCAGATTCCGACCAGACAAAATCCTGAGCAGAATTTGCGGTGACAACCACCACATCTGCTGTCGGATCGAAAGCAGTAGACAAACTGGATGTGCTGTCAAAAACAAAAGTAGCCACAGTTTCATCTCCCGATAACTGAGAAGTTTCTGCTCAAAAACAAATGATACACCCTGTGATAGCCAAGTTTTTAACAAGATAAAACTGTTTTATGGAAAATATCCGGTGTTGCTTTCCAACAATTGGAGTTGAGAAACAGAAAAGGCGGCTCAAACCACATCGTTTGAGCCGCCAGAAAAAACTGGGTTACTTCTCTAAAGTAAGCAAAAAGCACCAGGCGGCAAGGAGGGGACCCTCCCGCCTGGTGATATCGCCTTAGAACAGAACCAGGTCGCTGGCGCTGTCCAGGTTGGTACCGGTGATGGTGTTGGTACCACTCACAGATGCAGCTGTGGTGCCAATGTTCACAGTCACCATCCACAGGCTTGTTCCTGCGGTGTTAACCGCCCAGGCAAAGGCCACAGTAGAGGTTGCCGCAAACAGTCCTGTGCCAGACAGCGCTGACTTGAAGGCAGCAAAGCTGGCAAAAGATCCCTGGAAGGCATTGCTCGTGGACCCGCCACCGATGGAGATGGCTTTCACGGAAGCAGAACCAGTCGCAGTCTGACCGGTCAACGCCACAACGAAGGTGTTGATCGTGGGACCAGGCTTCGAAGTGACGGTTGCCCCAGACACAAACTTCGAGGCCTGAGCACCCCAGGCATCTTCACCGGATGCGTCGAAGTCAGCCACAGAAGCCTGAGAACCGGTCTGGGTCAAGCGGAAGACATCGTCACCACTGGAACCACGGACCACATCGGAGCTGTCGTTGGCAGAGATGGTGTCATCACCACCGGAACCACGCAGGGTATCAGCAGAGCCGTCAAGGGAAGTGCTGATCAGATCTGACCCTTCGCCACCGCGGATGATGTCCTGACCGGACGTTGCGGAAATGGTGTCGTTACCGGCACCGCCGTCCGCAACGTCGTTGCCGGAACCGGCTGTGATGGAGTCATTGCCGTCACCACCAGTGATACGGTCACCACCAATGCCACCGAGGATGGTGTCATTACCAGCACCACCAGACAGAACGTCAGAACCGAAAGAACCAGAGATGGAGTCGTCGCCGTCGCCACCCGTGATCACGTCAGAGCCTTTACCGCCCAGGATAGAGTCATCACCGGAACCACCATCGATGACGTCAGAACCGAAACCGCCAGAGATGGAGTCATCGCCTTTGTTGCCAAAGACAACATCTTTGCCGGTGCCAGCAGAGATGGTGTCAGACCCGGCACCGCCCTTAAGGGTGTCGTTACCAGACCCGCCGGAGATGGAGTCATTGCCGACGTTACCCTGAATCATATCAGAACCGGAGCCACCAATCAGCGTATCAGAGTCAGCAGTGGTCACACCGGCCACACCGCCAAAGATGGTGTCGTTACCTGTCCCGCCAACGATGGAGTCGTTGCCTTTATCCCCGTACAACTGGTTGGAACCGGTACCAGTGGCAATAATGGTGTCGTTGCCGGCACCACCGCGCACGGTGTCACTGCCAGACCCGGCAACGATGGAATCGTTCCCGCGGTTGCCCTGAACCAGGTCGTTACCAGAGCCAGCTTTGATGATGTCGGCGTCGGCACCCGTGTCCCCGGCCACACCGCCGAAGATGGTGTCGTTACCGGAACCGGCTGTGATGACGTCATTACCTTTGTCACCATAGAGCATGTCACCGGTGGAACCGGAAGAAGCCGTAATGGCATCGTTGCCCTGACCGCCGCGGATGGTGTCAGCACCCCCGCCACCGGACAGTGCGTCATTACCAGCGTTACCCTGGACATTGTTGTCCCCGGATTTACCGCCAGCGAAACTGTCAACGCCGCTGAAGCCGACAAAAACACCGCCAGCGGTACCGGTACCGGTCGTGGCAGAGTTGGCCAGATCATCAGCGATCGTGTTGGTCGTGCCGTCACCGAACTGCAGACCGGAACCGTC